>JADJXS010000001.1 GCA_016710275.1 Phycisphaerales bacterium | reverse complement strand
CCGGAAAAGCTCGTTCGATGCCCGTGTCAGTGTTTCCATGCGGAATCTCCTTGTGATTGGTCGCTTGCGCGAAGTAAAAAGAACCGAATCCGAACCGTGAAATGCACCACCGGCCTCTCGGGGCGAGCGTGCGCGCTCCACGAGGACCTGGTTGGTTCTTCTGCCCGGAGAATTGCGAAGAGAGCGACCCAACGACTGTCGTCGTCAGGAGAAAGGAGCAGCAGAACCCGGCGGCTGCCGTGACTGTTCAGTCTGAACTATGTGCGTACGCCCCGTCGCCTTCACGGCCAGACGGCGTTTATCGACACGTTCGGTGGCGGACAAACGATGTTCTACTGCTCACGCCTCCGAGTGTGCCACAATTCGGGGTCGTTAGTAAAGTCCCTGGTCATGATTGCCCTGGCGGCTCTTGGTCGCCTGCCGCGTTCATCTTCGCGCGGATCGGTTCCCAGCGCTCTTCGTAGCCGAGCTGTTGTCGCAGCCACCGCACGCGGCCCAGCCCCATGCGAATGTGGTTGTATTTCAGGGCGATCGTGCCGGCGCGGGCGAGTTCATCGTTGCCGCCATAGGCGATCTCGCGGTCGAATTGGCTCAGCGCTTCGGCGCCGCGGGCGATGATGTCTTCATACCGCCGCCGATCCTCCGTGAGTCGCTCCGTTTCGGATGTCAGTAATTCCCGCAGGCGGGCCAGCCGCTTGGCCGGGTTCTTCGGCAGGTCGCGCTCCAGCCAACGCCCGGCGTCTTCCGACGGCGGGATTTCAACAAAGGCGATGGGCTCCGCCCCGTCGCCTGCCCAGTAGTAGTGCCACGGGTGGCCGGGATCGTACGGCAGGCGCTTCGGCGTTCCGGCAACGCGGGACCGAATCCAGTGGTCCAGTTCGCGGCCTGCCTCCAGGCCGAAGCCTTCTTCGAAGGCGGCGAGCATGTTTGCGTAGGACACCTTCGCTTGCTCAAGTTCCTGTCGCCAACGGGCGGTCGCTTTCTCCGCGGCCTCCGGCGTGCGCGGCATTCGGCCGGTTCTCGGATCGACGCCCGTGCGAACGGCATCCGTTAAGGCATCAATCTCTATCAGCAAGCCGGCGAGTTCGTTCGAGTGTTCCTGTACGAGCGCTGCAATCTCATGCTCGTCCGGTTCCATCGGACCGGTGGCCGTAATGCCGAAGATCCCAGCGTCGATTGCGGACCGCAACGGCTTGAAGCTGGGTAAGCCTGCGAACTCACTCGGCTCTTCGGCAATGGAGCACTCGCTGTCGATTTCATCGGTCCCCACCTCTGCCGCTTCGTCGAGCGACGCGCCGGCGGCCAGCGGCAGCGAGGCGGTCCGCGAAGTGGGCGGGCACGCGGGCAGGCGCGGCGAGTCGGGCAGGACGGGTTCATCCCAAAGGGTCATTTGATGCAGTTTCGACATACGCCGTGCCGGCCCAACGATGCGACCGTCCACAAGCGTTATGGCGGGGCTTGCATTCCGTGTGACATGAAGGCTGTCCGCCTACTGCGGTCCACCAATCCGAGGCGTCCACCGCAACGAAGGCAGCGTGTACTGCCGCGGGTCATCGAAGGGTATCTCCGGGCTGTGGTAGGAGAGCAGCAGCAGGTCTTCATCCGGGGCGCTGAACGTGTGCAGCAGGTTTCGGGTGAACACGAGCACGTCGCCCGTGCGGACCGGCGTTGAGCGGATGTCGTCTCCACTGAACTCGCGCCAGGATTCGTCCGACCACCAGAAGCGACCCTGTCCCTCCAGCACGGCGATGAACCGGTCGGAGTGTTCATGCACGTGCAAGGGCAAGTCGAGCGTACCCGCGGCGAAGCGGAGCTTTGCCAGTCCGTCCTCATGCGTCGGGCCGAACAACTCGCGGCCGGACCAGAGGCCGCCGCTGATGGACTCGGTGTCCTCAAACGGAGAATGCAGGTCGATCGGATAGTCCACGTCGATCTCGGTCATGATGTGGTCGAGGTCGGTGAGAATCCGCTCCTCGCTGTGCTTGCCGAAGAGAAATGCCGGCTCACGGAGCCGTCCGCCGCGCACGTCGGTGATGACGCCGTCGAGAATTTTTCGCGAGGTCTCAAAGAAGCGGGCGAGTGCACCGGACCAGGCGCGGGACGGCGTTCGGCCGCCCGTGAGGATGCAAAGGCCGGGGTTGGATACGAGTGTCGTTGACACGGCGAACCACCTTTCTGCCCCGCAACGGGGCGTGCGAATCTCGAATCAGCCGGACAGTCCGACTCATCTCACTTCGTACATGGTGAACACACGCAGTCCTTCCGCCGCCGAAGCTGAGTCGCCGCCACTTTCGGCGATGGACCGGATCAACGTCCTGGTCGAGGAATACCGTGCCTTGTATGGCCTGCTGTCGTTCCGTCTTGCCGCGGTGGACCAACGGGTTCCGCTCGTGGCAGGTGCTTTGATGGCCGTCGTGAGCAGCGTGGCATCGCTTCCGGCGGAGTCCCAACCTGCGGTTCTGCTTGCGATTCCGGTTGCAAACTCCTGGTTGCTGCGCATGACCGTTGTGCATGCTCGCGCGAAGGAAGACGTTCTGAGGCGTATCGACGAGATCGAGCGGCACGTGAACCAACTGGCGGCGGAGGAGCTGTTGACGTTTCAGTCGCGACATCCGAATCGCCAAGCGGCGGTCAGCGGGCGCACGGGCATGGGCGCAGTCTCTTCCGTGCTCGCGATGTGCTTCGCGGGACTTTTGGCCTGCCTCGCGTTTGTCGTGAATCGACCAGCGACGCCATCGGCGTTTCTGCTCGCCTACCTGGGCTACACTGCCGTTGGCATGCTCGACCTGGTGCATGTCGTCCTCCGCCTCCGCGGCTACCGCTACGCCAAGGGCCCACCCGCAGCCGCACCGGTGAGCCGCATCCTCAAGGCCGGCGTGTAGCACCTTTAGATGATCGTGCTAGCCGTCCCGACATACTATAGATAGCGTCCAATTTTAGATCGTCAAGGGGTGTCTGGAAAGTCTCCGCACATAGCGTAAAATGTGCCGGTCATGGCGAAGAAACGCCCCAGCCTGCAACGCGATTTCGGCGCCCGGGTGCGTGAGCTGCGGCTGCGCGCTAACCTGAAGCAGCGTGAGTTGGCGGAACGGTGCGGCAAGGGCTTCGCGATGCAGCGGGTCGGCCAGATTGAGCGCGGCGAAATGAACTGCACGCTGGCGACCATCGCGGCGCTCTGCCGCGGGCTGCGGTGCGACCCGATTGAGCTTTTCCTCTTTCCCGGCATCAGCACTCTGACGGACATTTCGCTTGAGGACGCCAGGCTTCGTGGACCTGTGGCGCTTCGGATAAGGCCAGCAGGCAGAAGCTGCTGCGAGTGCTCCGGAATTGCTCTGAAGCACCCGAGCGCGCAGGCTTGGAGGATCCTTTTCGCGGCGATTCCCCAGTGATTTCTGCCCCGCCCACTTCGGTCGGGCAAGGCAGTTTGGTAGAATCGGATCGTGGTTGCCACAGCATCGCCCGGGAGCTGGGCCGCCGGCCCATCGAAACGCTTGGAGAAGGAAGCGAGGCGCCATCAGCCTTGTTCCGGCTGTGGAGAAAGGTGACGAATCATGCGGAGGCCTATGTCTAGCAAATCTTTGTGTGTGGCTGTTGTCGGGATAGTGCTCATACTTTTCGGGACCCCAACCGCGCAAGCGGGCAGCAGCCTTACACCATTGGGCGACCTCTCAGGTGGTGACTTCGAAAGCTACGCCACCGGCGTGAGTAGCGACGGCTCAATGGTCGTCGGGCGCAGCAGCATCGGTGCGTCGGGTGCCCTGGAGGCGTTCCGTTGGACCAACACGGGTGGAATGGAAGGCTTGGGTGCCCTGACCGACGGAACCTGGAGCATGGCAAGCGGCGTAAATATCGATGGTTCGGTTATTGTCGGACGTAACGGGTCAATGCCGGGCTTCGCTTTTGGGCAGGCGTTTCGTTGGACCAGTGCGGGCGGCATGGTTGGCTTGGGCAGTCTGCCGGGCGGAAGTCCCTTTAGCGCTGCCAACGGCGTAAACAGTGACGGCTCGGTGGTCGTCGGACGGGGCCAGTCGGCGTCAGGGTTTGAGGCGTTCCGATGGACGACTTCCGCCGGAATGGTTGGCTTAGGAGACCTGCCCGGTGGCATCTTTTCCAGCGAAGCGTTTGACGTGAACGGCGACGGCTCGGTGGTCGTCGGACGGAGCGCGTCCGTGTCAGGTGCCGAGGCGTTCCGCTGGACAAGCGTTGACGGGATGGTCGGACTGGGTGATCTGCCCGCCGGCGGCTTTGCAAGCGAAGCCCGCGGTGTCAGCGGGGACGGCTCGGTGGTCGTCGGCTATGGCACGTCAATTGGGGCCGCGAGGCGTTCCGCTGGACGAGCGCGGGAGGGATGGCGGGCCTTGGCCTGCTCGACGGCGGCTTTGCAAGCGAAGCATTTGGTGTGAGTGGGGACGGCTCGGTTGTCGTGGGCTTTGGCAGCTCTTCGTCAGGCAGCGAGGCGTTTCTTTGGACGCAGGACATAGGGATGCGTAGATTGTGGGACGTGCTCCTGGACGCGGGAGTCGATCCTTCCTTGAACGGATGGACGGGCCTCTACGAAGCCCGGACATCAGTCTCGACGGCAAGACAATCGTGGGCTATGGCGTTCCTGCAACGGCAACTACGAGGCGTTCGTCGCGGTCGTGCCCGAGCCGGCGAGTGTACTGTTGCTGGCGTTGGCTGGCATTGCTGATGCGGGGCGGCGGTGACCCCCCACGTTGCCACCGTGGCGACGCACTGAAAACCCCGAATGTCAGAGATGATGCATTTCGTAGCGTTGCTGATTGCCCGAATCTCATCGGCGAAGTCGAGTGGCGAGAATGCGGCTCGCGCTAAATGGCTTTCGAGGCCAAATGTCGTGCATGTCGCCATACTTGGGGTCAGATGAAAGTGGAGCTCCCGGATAACCTGACCCTCTACGGTGCCTTGCAACGCGTTACGCGGACTTGGTGTTCTCCGTCGCCCGCTGGGTGTGAATCCAGGCGAAGGCGTCGTGAAGCGCCTTCGCCAGAACGAGGAGATCGTCCAGGCCAAAGCCGGATGACTCCTTCCAGTTCCCGTCGTCCTTGTAAATCCGCGCGGCGGTCACATTGAACATGTGGCCGTTCGCCGTCGCGTTTTTCCAGATCACGACCTTGACGCTGCCGTACCGGATTTCATGGGCCGGTCGGCTCTTGGATTCGCTCATCGAAACCTCGCTTTCTGTATCCATAAGGGCTCCTCGTGCTTTCATCTGACGTGGATCGTTATGCCGAGATGATGGCTGGGTGTGCGCTAAGATCGCACCCTGATGTTTGCCGACTTCCGCCCGTGGACGTAGCGCGCCGCGACCGTTCGCGTCGGGAACTGATACCGGTGGGTTCCGCGTCCCCGGGGCGGTTGTTCACTTGTCGTCGGTGCCCGCAAAGAAGATCGCTGCGAGTGCCTCTTCAAAGTCTCGGCGTGCATGTTCGCTGCCGGCCGAATTGCTCGGCAGTCGCCGTGGTCCCAGGTGCACGGCCTGGCGCCGAATCTCATCAAGCCGCCGCGAGATTGCACGTAGAAGCGCACGGACCACATGGCTGGTCGTGACGCGCGAGCGCGTGCTGAGCCGTAGCATGCGAACCACCTCGTCAAGGGTCTCATCCGTTTCGCAGCAAAGCAGGACCTCTCGTTTGATTCGGCTGGGCCGTATCACGTCGGGCCACTCGGTGCTGGACCGGGCTTCCGGTCGGGCGTCGCGGTCGATCGGCGCGGCACGGTCACCGTACTGGTCCGTCAGGGGATCTCGATGGCGCGATGTCGCCCGCGAGGCCGCGTCGGGGTCCAGCAATCGCGCCAATGAACTTGTCGGCGGTGGGTCTCGCAGTGTGCGGGCCATGGCCTACTTCCCTCCCTGGTCTTGAAGTGTAAATTCATCCAGCGGCGTGAACGCTCGTGGAACCGAAAGCAGCCCGTCGGCGACAGCGGGGAGCTTCCCTTGCAGGAATAGCTCGCGATGCTGGGTGCGATGCTCGACCTCTGCTGCGAGTCGGAGGTATTGCTGCGCAACGGGAACGCGAAGGTATGCCGGAACTTGGAACACAGTCTTGCCACAACCTGACAGCTCCGGAAGGAGAACCGCTTGAGAGATGTGTGTCTCAAACATCCGGCCGGGAAGTGCGGCTGCTGCGGCTGACTCCAACTCCGCCCGGAGGCGCGTCGCGCGGCCGTCAACGTTTGAGAATACAACGCCGAGCACTTCGAGTGCTGGATTGCGATGCCGTCGAACGTCGGAGACATCGCGGAACGCTTCGGTCAGTCCGCCCAGTGAGAGTGGATGAGGGAACGCAGACAGCAAAATCCAGCGGGCGACCGAGTAGGCCGCAACCGTTGTGGTTGCACCGGCAAACGGAGCGGTATCGAGAAAGACAAAATCGTACGACTTGCGGATCGCTGCGAGCGGCTGCTCCAGCAGCTTGGTCCGGTCAGCGAACTTGGAGAGTGCCGCGTCCAGCTCGGATAACTGCGGCCGTGAAGTAATCAGATGAACGCCATGCGGAAGATTCTCCGAGATGATGAGCTGGTCGGCAGACTCGCGCTGAGTGAGCAGCTCAAACGTCCCTGCGAACTTGTTCTCCGGAACTCCCAAGTGACGAGTTGCCCCTGCGGCTGGATCAAGGTCGATGATCAGGCAGCGGTAGCCGCCCTGACCGAGTGCCGCAGCGAGGTGAACCGTGTTGGTGGTCTTGCCCACGCCGCCTTTCTGGTTGCCGACAGCGATCACAATGCCGCGTGGGTGTTCTCTCTTCTTCATACGATCGTGCTCATGTTTCGCCGCGTTTCGGACCTGCCATCAGGCGGGCCGGAGTTCGCGCCAGCGGGACTACCTGATGCGTAGCACGGCTGAAGCCAGATTGCAAGCCTCAAGCAGGACTGGCATCACCGCAATTGACGCTACGCTCAGGCCGCAAGGCCAACAGTCCGTCCGGGTCGCGGGTCCTCCCGCCTTCCGGAAAGCAGGCCGACGGGCATGCCGATCGCGTCTTGCGCACCTCGGCCTCCGCGCGATACCGTTGCTTCGCAAAGTCATGCCGCTGCATCCAAGCAGATCAGCGGTCAATGTGGAGAGAAAATGTGATGAACTGAGTGAAACGGAGGTGCAAGAACGGCAACGAGCAGGTCGCCATTCTTGCGGCTGACGGACGACGCGAGCGTCGGCTGCGGCAGCGGTTGAACCCGGCACGGTCACCGTAGCGCAGCTCTGCGCTGCATGTCAATCCCGTTCAGTCGAACGGCGGACGTGTATCCGCCGACACCGGTCCCGGGCAACGCGAGCGCCCGTGCTTATGGCTCGTTCAAACGGTGTTTGATTTGCCATGCGTCAACATGTACATGCGTCGCTTTCGAGCGGCTCACGAAACACTACAAGGAGTCGTGGAACTTTCCGTGGAACATATCGAAACAGCCCCTACGCCCGGATCAAGCCGGAAGGCGGTTTCTGCTTCATTCCGGCAATGGCCCTTATCGCGACGTGGTGGGCCTACAAGGCGCGGATTCTGGGGCTGGTAGAGGTGCGAGTATGGCTCGCTTTCTTCGAGGTCGTGGCGAGGCGCTGCGACGATCGCTCAAATCGATTCCCCGATTCCGTGGAACATGAGCTGGCGACCCTCGTTGAGGTGTCGGAAGCGCAGGTTCGAACGGCCATACGGCGGCTCGTCCGAACGGGGTTTCTGCTCAAAGAGCGAACGCTGTCTCGCTGGCACACGGTTCCACACTCGCTCGTTCGAGACGACGGCAATCGCCTCGATGCGGCGATCTGTCGTATTGAAAACCACCGGCGGCTCACGCCGGTTCCGCGCCGGCTTACTGCGGCTCCTCACCCAGACCAGCCGGCCGGTGTTGTGGGCAACCGTGCTCGGGCATCTCCTTCGCTGCCTTTACTATCGCAACGGCCAGTGCGCGCCTGATGGACGCTGTAAGGCGTCCTGGATTTCGGAAAGGTTTGAAGTCGATGCTCGCAACGTCAAGGCCGCACGCCGAGAGTTGGTCCAACTGGGCGTGCTCATCATGGAGCCGACCGACCAGCGCTCAATGAACCGCTGGGGCCCGCGCGTTCGCTTCAACTTGGAGTGGAGCGGTGCCGCGGTCGAGCGGCGATCACCACCCCGGCGCGACGAAAACCCCCACGGATTACCACCCCCTTATAAAGACAGGGAACTCGCTTCGCGAATGGGAAACCAGAAACCGCCGCGTGCGCCGGTTGGGGTTCACGTACGGAAAGCCCGTTGGCGGGTGTCGATGCGGGACTTCGAATCCGCCGCGAGCTTGAATGGCCTTTTCACTCGTTTGGTAGCTGCGGGTGCCTGCGAGGCGGGCGAATCGTCACGGTTGAACTTCTTTGCGGCAGCGGCCCGGACGAAGCGGCTGGCCCGTCGCAATCCGCCCGGGTTTCTGGCGGCCCTCATCCGACACAGGCGATGGGGCTTCGCATCGTGTGTGGATGAGGATATCGGCCGAGCATGGTTGCGGCGCCTCCGTGACCGGGAACCTCCGATCACTCCTGCGACGAGGTTGAAGTCGGCCGCACCGGGGACGCATCCGGCTCGCGAGGGGCAACCGGTTCACGTCGCCGCAGTCCTTCAGCGAGTGCTTCGCCCGGAGTGTAATTGGGCGGCTGCATTGCACGTTCCTGCGCAGGTCAGTGCTCATTCGACCTCTTCACGCGAGAGCTGCTCCCGCACCCACTCGATCACCTTGCGGAACTCCGGCCGCACGGGACGCATGTAAACGTCGGCCATGTCCGAGCTAGAGGAATGGCCGAGCCAACGTTTCACGTCGCTGATCGACGTGCCGGGCCGCGAGCCGAACTCGGTCGCGCCGAGGTGGCGGAGCGTGTAGAAGCCGGGCAGCGTCTCCTTCGATTCACCGACCTTGGTCCGCAGCTTGTCCCACCACTGCGTGACCGCGTTGCCCTTCGCATGGACAAGAGCCACGCCAGTACGTGTCACGAACAGCAACTCTCCGGCGGGGCGTTTCGTCGCGTCCTGGTACTTCGAGACACAGGCCCAGACGCGCGGTGGCGTCGTGCCGAATCGCTCGACGCCGGTCTTCGACCGACGCAGGTCGTAGGCGTCCTGATCGATCTGCCCAGAGCGGACGACGGCGAGATCCTTCGCGCCAAGGCCCAACCCGATGCCGAGCCAGATCATCGTTTGCCCCCGCAGGTCAGCCCCGGCGAGCATCTTCTTGAGCAGCTCGACCGAGGGCAAGGGTCGCTCCGGCGTCGGCTTGCCGTGCGCAACGTCGCGGGAATCCCAATTCCAAGTGAGCATCTGCCGCCCATGCTCGGGCCGGCCGGCACGGTCGATGATCGCTTTAACGATTTGAAGCCGCTTGGCGACCTGCGAGTCGGAGAAGCCAGCCTTGACGACATGCTGATTGAAAGCCTCGACGTCGTCCATGGTCAGGTCGGCCAGCCGCATTCGTGAGACGGCGCCCGCCCCGCGTCTTGCGTTCAGAAACGCCAGAAAGTCGCGTATGACCTTGGCGCGATCGCGAAAAACGGGAGGGGCGATCGTCCCGCGGCGACGCGGCTCATCGGGCTTGCGGATGCGAAGCCGTTCGGACTCTTTCAGGCCGCTGGCAACCTCCAGCAGGCTGCCTGACAGCGCCTCGCCGGTTGGTCGGCGTTTTTGGGCCGGTTCGATTCTCGTCGCGAGCTTGCCATCGGCGTTGCCGCCCAGCCGCTCCGACACCCAAGCGTGGTAGAGCGCCAGTGCCTCCTTCTCCCGATCGCGCTCGACGATGCCAAACCGATGCCGGTGGGAATGGCCGGTCTGCGTGTCGCGGTAGCTGACGTGCCAGCCGACGTTGCGAACCGACGTGAACTTGAGCTTGGGAACGCGCGTTCGCGTCCTCCGTGGGCGGTTGACCATGGGCCTGCCCCGCTAGATAATGGAACCATGAGCACGGCCGTCAAAAGCGACCGCAGCAGCCTAACCGCCGGCCTTAAGTTGTGCAAGGAGTCGGCCTTAAGTTGTGAAAAACCGCGTTTGCGGGCGTAATTCAGTGGTAGAATGCCAGCTTCCCAAGCTGGACGTCGAGGGTTCGAATCCCTTCGCCCGCTTTCTTCATAAAGTCCGCGAGCTTCAGGACTTGCGGCTCGTCATCATCGACGACAACTAGGCCGCTTTCCTCGATTTGCGTCACTTTTTGCGTCAGAACCGGCGCGATTCGCGTCTGGCTCGCCGCCGCCATGTCGCTTTCATTGACGCGGAGATAGTGCTGGCGCGCCACCTCATCCGAGTGCCCCATCCACTCGACGACGACGTGGAACGGGAAGTCCGCGCTGATCCAATCGCTCTCCCGGTTCTTGCGGAGCGTGTGGCACCACTTCGCGTAGTTGGGCGTGCCGGCACGTTTGCGGATGATGCCAAAGTCACGCCACACGTTCTCCGGCGTGACGCCGGTTACGACCGGTGACTCGACATCTACGTCTTGGCGGGCGGCCTCCTGGAGAATCGGCAGCAGCTCGGGCGCGATCGGCACGAGACGGCGACGCTTCGTTTTCTGCGCCCAGACGCTGAGCCAGTTGTGTCCCCAGTCCACGTCGCGCCATTTGAGCGTGAGTGCCTCCATCTGCCGCAGACCCGCAAGCCGGCAAAGTGCGAGAAAAGACTTCCAGCCGGGATTCGGACATGCGGCGAGCAGTTTCGCAAACTCGTCCATGCTGACGTAGTGCCAGTCCTTTTCAACGTGCGGCAAGCCGCCGCTCATCCGGTCAAACGGGTTGTAGAGGATCAGGTCGTCATCGACGGCGCGGTTGAACATGGTGCGCGCATTGCGAATGTGCTGATCGACCGTGCGGGCACTGATCGTCGCGTATTTCCGCTCGTTCACATGATTCAACTGCGCCTTGCTGAGCAGCGTCTTGAACTCGCGGGCGTCATAGCGCGTGATCTGGTCGATGCGACGCTCCTCGCCAAAGTGGCCGATGAGATACCGGATGGTCTGGGCGTACAGTTCGATGGATCCGACGGCGAGGTCGGACTTGCGGGACTCGATGTACTGATCCGAAAACGCCTTCAAGCCCGGAATCTGCCCGGGACTCCGAAGCCCCGGTCGCTGGCGGAGTTCGAGCTCCTTCTCCTGGCGGAGTTTCTCGGCTTGCCGCTTGGATAGCTCTCCGACGCGACCGAGGTTCTGGCTGTAACGCTTCCCGTCGGCGCCGAACCAGCGAAGTTGGTAGTACGCGTAGCGCTTGCCCGTGGCGGCACGAGCGGAGTGAGTCGTAAGTGTGACAACTGGTCCCATGATGCTGCCCGATCTTAGCGTGGATTCTCATTCGTCAAACGGTCCAGAAATCGGTCGAGTTCGACACGCCGGTAGAACACGCACTTTGACACCTGCGTGCCACGAAGCATGCCCGCCGCCCGGTAGCGCGCGAGCGTTTCACCGGGGTTTCGCAGTCCCTGGATCGTATCGAGGCGCAGGTAACGGATCGCCTCTTCTTCCGTCAGCAGTTCCGGGCAGAGTATCGGCGGTTCGCCGGGCAACACTGGACGGTGTGCGTTCGAGTCGATCATGGCTTCGTCCCTCGTCCGCGCGGCTAGCGGGACACGCGCAATCCAATCAAATCCCGGAGTCGGTTGCGGAGCGGTAACGGCCCGCCAAAATCTCGCGCGAGCGACGGGGCGCGCTCTTCAAGTAGCTCCGCGACACGGCGGCGGTTTCGGTCGGTGAGTTCGAGCGGCAGATTCGCAAGCTCTTTGAACCCGCGATTCTCGACGAGGAGCAAGCCAACCGTAATTGCAAAGAGCTCAACGTCGCCGGGCGGCCGGATCGGCCGATCACTCGTCGCGATTGCCGTTCCGCTCAGGTCGTACAACACCATGGTCAGCCCTCCATGCGTTCCTCTGTTCGCACTCACAGGAACGCCACGAACAAAAAAACTCACGCGCCGCCGGCCCGCGGCTCAGCAACGGGCGGAATCGGCTTCGGAATCAGGTCGTGGAAGAACCGGGTCGGGATCAACGTGCGCGGCTCTCCGAAAAGAAGCTCAAGGCTGTGCGCGCGAATCAGCGCGGCGGTCTTGGATACGCCGAACGAGCGGCTCAGCGCGGGCACGAAGATGTTCTGCCAGAGTTTCAGCGACTGATCGCTGGCCGTCATCAGCTCCGAAAGGCACCACTGCGGATCAGCACCGATGCCCTGCGCAATCAGCAGCACCTCGCGTTCGAACAGGTTCACCGGCATGAGAAATGCGGCGGCAAAGCGATCGGCCTGCCGCTCGATCTCATCGTCGAAGACGATTTCAGGTTCCTCATCGTCGCTGAACTGGTCGCGGATGTGCATGTGCAGCCTGAAGTGCGCCAATTCGTGCGCACACGTAAAGCGATAGCGGCCTTCGTTGAAGAGGGCCTTGTCGGAGATTAGGATCTCCCGGTCGCGCAGAAAACTCGCCCCCAGCACGCGCGGACCGATGTGCGAAAGGTCGGCAATTCCAAAGCGGATATCGAACGCGGTCTCAATCCAGCGATCGACGGGGATGGGGAGCGGAACTTCAGAGAGTCCGAGCTTGTGGAGGCAGAACGAGAGCGCGCGGCGCGCCTTTCGCTCGATGAGCAGGCCGCCGCTGGCGGGCTGGAAGAGCTTGCCGTACTCGTAACGCCGGGCACCCATCAGTCCGTCTTCCCTTTCTTGTCCGCGGCGAGTCTTCGGGCTGCGTCGATCAATGCGTCCCACTGACCTGCTGTGAACTTGCGGGCGGAGCGCAGCAACTCGGGCACCTTGGCGGCCGCTGTAGCGTCCTGGCTGGCGATTTCCTCGACGATTGTTTCGGGTTTGTTCCAGGCGGCACGAAGCTGGGCTTCGGGAACCTCGTAGGCGCGGGCAATCTTTACCAGCAGGGCTTCGGACGGTGACCGGTTGCCGTGCTCAATGTCCGTTAAGTGGGCCGGCGCAGTGCCGATTTGGCGAGCCATTTCGCGCAGGCCCTTGCCGAGCACCTCGCTGCGTTGCCGGCGGAGGATGTCGCCGATTTCGTCGTTGCTGCGGGTTTTCTTGCCCAAGGCATCACTCCGTTCACTGTTCGCATACATAGTAACAGGCCGGGCACCCGAGTCAAGCTGATTTTCGCTTTCATCGTTTGGTCGCGGGATAGGTGACGCGCGGCGCGACCGCGGGACCTGGTGCCGGTAGGGTCCGCTATCCCGCGACTGGCCAGGCGGCGAACGCGTGACTTGCGCCGCAGAATGCGCTATCGTCGGTGCGTGAATCAAACCGCGTTTGATTCGCGATCGTCAGAATCATGCAAACGCGTGGCCTGGCGTCTGAATCGTGGGATCGGACAACCGGTAAACCTGTCTACCAAACAGGCTAAGGAGGCGGACTTCATCACCCGCCATGTTCGAGTGCTCGTAGCGCTGGATGCCAGGAGACTGGCTCGTCCAGTGCGAGGGAGGCTCGGCTGAGTAATCCCAAGCTATTTGGAGTAATCCAGCCGTTCGATCCCATACACATCCTGGGCGGGTCGCATCGCACCTGGCCGCGCCGTGGCTCGCCACGGGGGCAAGCTTGGTCGAAGGCGTCCGCCTCGTTCTTTGCCTTGAAAACTGGGCGACCGAGACAGACTCGTGCTTTTGCGCGAGCCGGATCAGCCAAAGTGGGTGATGTCGCCATCGGCGGCTAATCCCCCTGCGGGGTTCGGGACCGACTGACGCACGCGAGTGCGCCAGCGGCCCGTTCAACGTTAGCCCGGGCAGGGAGCTTGTCTGCGGTGACGCAGACGACCGGCGCGATGATAAGCGTCGGCATTCCGCTTCAAACGGCGGATGGTGAAAAGCTCAACTGCGAAAGGCGGGAAACCGCTTCTGGGTGAGATCGATCGGAGACGTGCCGAACTGCGTTAGAAAGACCTTCGCTGACGGGTAAGGGGAGCTTCTAGATTCGTACCCCGAAATCGCCCGCCATCCGGCGGGCGAAACGATGTCAACGGCGGAAGCCGTCGGCGTACAGCGATGTGAGCGACGTGTGCGGGAGAGACGCACGCGCCGATTCCAGGTCAAGCGACGTGAACGATCGATCGGAGACTGGTTCTAACCGGGGAAGGACTCTGGCAGCCGGGGTGATGCCCGGTGCCCGCTTATCGAGCGGGTGCTTGAAACGCCGGAGTCTGGGAGCGGGGCCTGAGTAGGAGCACGCGGAAGCGTGGCGGCAGAGCGGCAAGGCAGTCGCGATGCCGTTCGTGCATTTACGGGTGGTGCCGGATGCTTGAACGACGACGAAAGGGCTGACGAGCATTTCCCATGTTTGCAGACGTGTCGGGGCGGTGCCGGGGCAGGGTTGACCTGCCCCGGCCCGTTTCGGCGGGTCGGAAGACAGCCAATGCGGTCAAACGAGGACCCTCGGGAGAGGGCCGTCGTTTGGCAGCGGATTGACGATGCACAGGCGGGGTGTACCCGCATGTGCGTCGAGGTTGCGTGGCCGCAACCGCTATGGATCTGCACTGATCTTGGTGCTGTGCGGGACACGTCGAATTCGCAAACGAATTCAGCGTGTTGGTGCGGCGAGAGCATGAGTCGGTGCGGTGGTTTTGTGCGTTGAGCAACTGCAATAGATGAATCTAGCTGCGGCGCGCGGACGGATGTCGAAAGCTTGATGCGAGTCGATGAGTTGGCGGCGACGCCGACAGCGACGATCGGTTCGCGACGGCGGGGAAGTGACGGCGTTCGGGTGCGTGGATGCGGTGACGGATTCGAAAGGGGCAGTGTGCTCAGTGCATGGCGGTGAGCGGCCGGGTTTCATGGAAGGAGGTGGTTTTGCGCGCTGAGCCGGTGACGCGGGCGACCGCGTGGCCGGCGTGCAGGAGAAATCGGAATCGAGCGAAAGGAGGTGATTGCATGGGTTGGTGGCGCACGGCGAGTGGCGGCGTCATTGGAGACGGACCTGCCGACATCATCGAAGAATTCGATGAGCGGTGCTGGCCGGAGCCGGTGAACATTCCGCCCGACGTGCGGGTACGCATCGTCGCGTGCTATCGGGAGGATTTTGACCGGGAGCCGACCGAGCGTGAACTCGGCGAGTTGCTGGAGTTCTGCGGACCGGGTCCAGAGAGGGACTGAGGCTCGAACGAAAGGAGGTTCAAGACGGCTTTGCGGGTTTGTGCCAGAACAACCCGCTCATTTGAAGGGGGGGAGGAATGATCACATGGAGTATCGCTGTATCGCCACGTCGGTAGAAGGGTTCGTTCGGCAACTAGCGGTCGCGTACATCACGCACGGTTACTGGTTTTATGTGGCCGGGACAATCCCGGAGGGCAAGGATCTGGCTACGGTCGATGCGAAGCTCATCGAGCGTTACGGGATTGCCATCTCGAAGTGGGCACGGTGCCGGCGGAAAAAACAGGGCCTCGCGAACATGCAGTACCTGCGGCACGAGCGATTCTTCGTGCTCCTCGCGACGAAGGGGCGCCACGTGTTCTTCGAGCGGGAGCGGACCTCGCTCCGCGACATTCGACGCATGCCGATTTCGTTCGGCGGGTACAGTATCGGGTGTCGGAAGGGCCGCGACGGGCGATACCATGCGTCGGTGCGAATCGGACTGCAGACTTATTTGAACTTAAAGAGCCATTTCACAACGGCTGCGATGCACATGAGAGCCGGCGATTTTCATGCCGAGTTGAAGCGGCTGCAATCCACGCGATTCGCGCCGGTTCGGCACCAAATCGCGGCCCTGCTGCGCGCCGGTAATCGAACCGGAGGCCACGCGTCGGCCCGTGGCGCTAGAACTCGCGACTGATCTCATTCCTTGGGTAGCGAGCCGCGTCGGGTTGCCCCAATCGCCGAAATGAGATCCAGGCAGCCATAGGATCGACTTTGCGGTCCACCGAGCCGTTCGTTGATCAAGCGAAATAGCTCTTCCCAGGTCTGGGGATCATGAACCGTGAGTTCCTCCAAGAGAATCGCGAAAGCTTGGGCGGTGAAATAGTCGGCTCCATACCCGCGCGTGCGCGGGAATCGGAGCTCGCGCATGATCGCCTCGCACCGCGCTCGGCCGTTATCGCCATCACCTTGAGGAGTTTCAGTCATTCGAGATCCTGATCGTAGTCCGGCGTCAGAGTGTAGAGCCTTTCGGGTCTGCTGCGTGACCATTCGTCAGGGAGAACGCAGATCGACGAGAAACTCCGAGCCTGGCGTTATCGCTGTGACGAGCAGAGTGTCGCGCGCCCTGGTACATGCGACGTAGAGCAGGTGTCGCTCCGTGTTGTACACCTCCTCCAAATCGGACTCATCGGACGCCGCCTCGATCCGCGACTGCATTGGCACGATCTCGTCATCACATGCCATCACGGCTACCGCGCGGAATTCCAAGCCCTTCGAAAGGGGCATCGTGCAAATCACAACGGCGCCATCTTTCTCTTGGATGCTGCCGCTGAGTTGCACGGCTTGAAGTCGGGCCTCAGCGACCGCCGCGAAGGCGCGTGGTATCTCCGCCTCGCTTCGCACAACGACTCCGATCTCGTGTGGTAGCAGGCCCTCGCCAATCCGCGCTATCAGCCAGTCGGAAGCGGTCTCCCGTTCCTTGTTTGCTGCGCCGCAGATCTCGACAATTGGCTCGGGTCCGCTCAGCGACGAGACAGTTCCGCGGCGAGATTCGACGTTCCCATCCACATCGGCAAGCTCAGACCTTAAGAGCCGATCCGCCGCCCGTCGAATCTGGTGCGACGTTCGGTAATTGACGCGAAGCGTTGCTGAGCGGCCACGAACGTCCACGCCGAGGGATTGCCACGAGAATGGCGTTTGGAAGATCCGCTGTCCAAGGTCGCCCGCGAAGAACAGCCCATCCGGCTTGCCGCCGGCGATAGCGGCGAGAAAACGCAGCTGCGGTACGCTGACGTCCTGCGCCTCGTCAATCACCACGCAGTCGGCCGGCGCCGACCCCCCAGTGCGAATCCGTTCCGTTGCCGCAGAGAAGACCATCGGCAAGGTCGAGAGGCCGCGTTCGCGAAGGTCTGCTCGGGTTCGGTCGAAGATGTTCCAGAGCAACTGCCGCTGCTTTTCGCCGAGCCGCATCTTGCGACCCAGGCGAGGAACATCCCGGTATGCCTCCCACGATTCAAGTTGCCAGGCATCGACAACGTCCATCCACTCCGATTCGATGAAGCCCAAGCTGAATCGATGAGTTCCGGCTGCGTCGGAGGCTGTCTTGAGCAGCGTTCTCAGCATCGCCGGTGTCGGGACACTCGGCGTTCCGAACGCTGCTTCGTACGATTCGATTCCAACCTCATCAATTGCCCGAACCGCGATTCGCGCCAGCACGTCCGGCTCGTTGGAAACCAAGCACTCCAGCTTGCGTCGAAGGTTGCGCGCAAGCGTGATGGAGAACGTCGTCAACAGGATTCGAGCTTCGCGCTTCGCACGGGCGAGATGGACCGCGCGATGCAACGCGACGACGGTTTTGCCGGTACCGGCCGACCCGGACACACGTGCCGGACCGCTGTATGAGCGCGCGACTGCGTCGCGCTGCGACGGGTGCAGAAAGACGGTCCATTTTTCCCAGGGAAAAGCCAACGCCCGTTGCAGTTCCTCAGCGTCGGCCACAACCCGGAAACGCCGTTGAGAATCGGGATGCTCGAACGGGTCCGCAGTGGTCGGTGCGGCTTCACGGACGAGCGGCGTCGCCCCGGTCGCAAGGTTAAGCAGTGCCTCGGCGGCTTCCTGGGGCAGATGGTCCGCGAGGTTGAAGAGCGTGTCTTCGGTGGCGGCCTTTGCATCGCCCAACCACTCCGCGGGAACGCCGTATGAGAGAAGCACTTCGTCCGCGACGCCGTCGAACAACGCCGGCTTTGGCGGAGCAGGGCGCTCGACTTCGACATATCGCGGAACTTCGATTTCGAGGACCTTTTCTCGAATCTCGACGATCTGCATCGCGCCGGTCTTGGGGTGCCGCTCAATCTTCCGCCGCTCGGCCCACTGGTACGCCTTGTCGTGATGATCAACGTAGCAAAGAAGAAGGCTCGCATCGGTTTTGTGGACGATGAGCCGAATGTCGCTGCTGACGCGCACCGACCAGAAGTTCTTGTCCCGCGCGTGGTCAAGCTTATGAAACTGCATCCCCGGACGCGATGGGTCCATCTGCAAATCGAAGGCAGTGGTCTTCACGGCCTTCTGCTCATCGGCTTGCAGTCGGGCCAAGCTGTCGGTGAACGTATCGGCAATTCTGAATTCCATCGTCGTTCAATCCGATGTCGTGCTCGGCCCGCCGAGCGTCTGCCTCATATGAACCAAGGCGTGCGCTCCAAGACAGGATGCAGTGTGAACGGCTCCGCCTGCCGCAAGAATGCGGCCGTCAAATATGCGATGTCGCCCGCGTATTTCAGCGTAATTGGCTCCCCACAAAATGAGTCAGTGGACGCCCAATTCAGCTTGGTCAGATTCAATACCTGAACCGCAAGCACTCGGCGATCGGCCTGAGCTCTCGGGAGACTCTCCGGACGTCGCACCCAAGCCGAGACTTCGAGCGGCTTTGGGGTGCCCATCGCCTTTCGGAACTGGTTGTAGCCTGTCGTCGAGAGAAATATCTTGTTGCCGGCGACTTCGACGTAGCTCCCTCGTCGCAGACTGCCGTCCGTCTCTGGCCTGCTGTCGTAGAATCGCACGTTATGGTGACTGTTGATCCACACAAATGTAAACGTACCCTCCGGCCGGATTCGTCGCGCGGCGTCCAAGATGGAGAGTCGATCCGCGTTGGAGAACTTAGCCGAATAGTGAAACACAATCCGCGGTGTGGGCGGCAGTTGTGTGTGCAATTTGGTCAGCGTCCTCTCCACAAGGCGTGTCAAGTGCTGCGTCCGCTCCTCAAATTTGAAATACGACGTATTCCCTGAGTAAAACTCCCACTTGCCGTAGCTGTTGAACACGTTGGCAAATCCCATGATGCGTTGACCCTCGCGAGATTGCGTATACGACAATCCGACGAAGAAGTCCGCGTCAGGAATTGCATCCGGGAGGACCCACGGTGTTACCCCACACTTGGCTGTGATGTTCAACGCAAGATTGAGGTCCTTCCAATCCGCATCATCAAGCGTTGGCGTGTCGACCATCTGGCAAGGGACGCCGCGTTCAAGCAGGAGTCGCTTGACTTGGTAATACGGAGAGGCCTGATCGTCCAGAGCGTAGCCCTGCTCGGGTGCATGGATGAGAAAAAGGCGATCCAGCGCAGATCTGCCTTGCCAATCCGGGTGCTCCCGCAATAGTCGCTCCACTTCGCGGCGTGAGTCCTCTGTCCCGTCCACAGTGACGACGCTGCTGTACGAAAACCGTGTAGCGAAGGTGCGTTCTGCTCCCCTGTACTTGTACTTCCCAGTCTTTAAGCGTTCGATCAGTTGCTCCATATTGCGCCGTTGCGGCGCTAGACACACTGGAACAAGCTCGATCGAGTGCTGATCCGCATCATAAGTGCCAAATTGCGTAATTCCGGACCGCACGTCCGGTGACGAATGCCGTTCGCGAAATTCGACGGTGGGTTCAGGCAAACGATGCACGATGAGCGATGAGCCCGAGGCCTTTTTGTGTTCGACAAGTGAAACCGGATCAGTGCTGAGCCCGACTGCAAAGTCGCTGAATTGGACTGGAAACAGCGTGTCGGCAATGTGCTGGACCATCGCTGCTGTCTTTTCCGCCCGCTCGCGCGCTGCCCCAGATTTAGAGGCCAAGCTGTGCCTCTTGATCGCGCCCGTCATATCCAAACTGATTCTGGCCTTTCGGAGCGCCACCTCAATCATCGACAGGGAACAGTGTGGCACGACCGACTGTGTCGTGACCTGCTCGGCAGCGTCGGTATCAAAGAACTGAATGGTCGCGAATTCGGTGTTGAATTCGGTAACGCGGCCTTCCCTCCACTGCCCCGTGTTCGCTATGCAACGCTTGCCGATGAGTTGATCTCGCGACAGGTGCTTTGCGAGCTGTGAGAGAGTCTGAACACTCAGGACTTGGCATTGGTAGTCGAGGCACAAATAGAATTGCTGAAAATACTCGCGGACCTGAAATTCATACGCGGGGTAGAAGCGGACAACGCTGCGGGCGGCGGGAGGAATCTCAAGTTCGACTCCTCGTCGGTGAGCGATGATGCGGCCAAAACTAAAACGGTCAACGAACCAATCGTGTGCAGCGAGCACGTCTCGAAAAGCCTTCATGAACTCGCCGTAGTGCGTGTTGAACGACTCGGCGCTAGCCGGTCTCTCGCCCTGGCGAATCTTCAGCGGGAAGAGGTTGCAGAATTCCGTGGATTTCGCCTGGCTGGCAGCCAGAATCGCGGCCTCACGCTCTGGAGCTTTGCTTTCGAGCTTGATCAGCGTTTCATTTTCAGACAGGCGATACCAAGGTGGCGGCAACCCCAACGCGGTCATTTCCGAGAGCATCTGCTTCGTGCCTTCGCTCAGAGCCTGGACGTAAGCGACACCCTCAGGATCTTTCATCAATTTGAGCCATTCGAGCAACTTGGGATTGCGTGGCATCGAATCGAGCACGGTGTCCTGGAGCGTGAAGTGATCGGGCACGTCATGATTGCGCTGCAAGATGCGACCGGGATTCTTGACGATGAACGCATCCGTGTAAGCTTCGCATTCAATTGGGTTACCCGTGCGATAATCGCGATGTGCGACAGCATTTACGATTGCTTCGTCAATCGCCGTTGGCGGGAACTCGGGTTCCTCAATGAAACCACCGCCTTGCTTACGCTTTTGAAATCGCTTGAAGAACGCCGATTCTCGGAAGAACGTGCGCGCTTCGCGAATCTGCATCGTGATTGGACCGGTAAACTGTTGCTCAAAAGTCGGCAGTCCGCGTTGTTGAAAATCGCTTGATGGTACGCCACACCGCAGGATTCGGATGTGTGCGCGGGGCAACATGCGCTGTGGGTTCGAGGCAAAGAACAGGAGGCCTGCGTATGTGAACCAGTGTTCGGAATCCCGCCGAACGATAGCACCTGCTTCGTAAAGCAATCGCTCATCCGAAAAGCCGGAAGTCGAACCAGGATGAAATACCTTGCGAAACTCGGACAGCACGTCTCGGGCTACATCGTTTATGTCGAACAGGCAGCAAAAGGTGCTCTCGAAATCGAGAAGGCCCTTCGTGTGCTTGATCTGCTCGCGCATCTCGTGGGTGAGCGGCACATTCTGGCAGCCGTTGCGCGTCCAAGCCCTCGGGTGCGTGCCCGGTGTTTCACAGATGCCGTTGTCCGTGTAAGGCACGAAAATCAAGCAGATGATCTTCGGGTTCCCGGTCGCATCATTCGCATGGTGGAGTTTGACCTCTGCGGCCTGATGGTGCAGAAGCGCGCCGATGTCGGTCAGGCTGTTCCGCTGGGATTCAGACAGGTGGTCGAGGCCGACTACATCGCCATTCGAGGCAATGCCGAGAACCAGGCAGCCACCGCTCTTGTTCCGCTGAGCGAACGCGGATATGACTTCTGTGATCTCGTCGCGCACTTCCTTTAGCTGTTTTCGCAAAATAGGCGGATCCGCATTCGCCTGGCCGGCTATCTTGCGGTCGAAGTACTGGCCCTCAAAATCGTCGTCGCGCGGCTGCGTGAGAAAGGCCCAATGGGCAGCGGGGTCATCGAATACATCTCTCGGTGATGGAATCGGCATTCTCTTTAGTCCAACCTGCGCCGGATTCCGGCGGCTGCGTTCATTCCACCCTGAACACCTTCATCACCTCGTCGCCGAGATGGTTGATCACTTTCACCGCGATGCGGCCGCTCTTGGGCTTGTCGAACGGCCGTGACGTGTCGCTGTTCAGCGTCGCCCAGGCGTCTTCGTTGATCTCGGCCTTGAGGGTCGTCTTGAGAGCCTTGTACGGATCGTTCGCCCCCAGGAAATAAGCGTGGCGGACGAAGAAGCTCTCCTCGTTGTAGTCGGTGTCGATGAACCAGCAGGCGATGCCCTCGGCGCCGTCGCTGCGGACTTCGCCGCTGCTGGGGTGGAACACGTCCACGCCGTTGATCTTGACCTGCACCTTGCCGCGATCGGGTCCATCCTTGACCGGCAGGATTTCGATGTCCGGCTCGCCGAAAATCACGAACAGGTTGCCCTTGCCGGTGCTCTTGAGGTCCTCGGACATGTGCAGCTCAGCGTTCATGCGGGCCTTGAGCACCGGGATACGGCCGAGCTTGCTGAATTCGGACGCGTGGGCTTCGTAGTTGAACGCGCAGGCGATCAGCACGTCGAAATTAGCGTCGCCGGCCTCCCGGGCGGCGGCGACCAGGTCTTGCCGGGCGACGGTGCCGAACTCGGGGCCGACGAAGATTCCGGCACGCTTCTCCCTGGCCGCGCCGTCGCCATCCCCTTCGACGTACCGCCCCTCGGCGCAGATGTAATGGCCGGGCCACGGCGCGACGGAGGAGAACGTGATCTTGTCCTCCTTGTGGGCCTGTTGCACGCCGGCGGCTTTGAGGTTGTCCAGGATCATCCGGACGAACCCGGCTTCGTCCTCCGTGCGAGCGGGCGCTTTGGCCGGGTCGATCAGCTCGTCATCCGGCCCGACCGTCAGCACGCGATGCGGCGAGAGACTCTCGACCGTGAAGGGACCGGCGACGCGGACCTTTTTCTTGTCCTCGTAGGGCTTGTCGTAGAGGTACTCGAAGTCGGCTTTGGCGGCGATGGAGGCGTCGATCTCTTTCTGCCGGGCGATGCGCTGCTCCCACCATGCAGCGTGCAGCTTCTTCGCTGGCTCCGGCCATTTCGCATCGGCGTCGCGCGGAATCTCCCAATCCTCCCACTTCTTGCTGAGGGCGGCGTTGAGTTGCTGGCGGAGCGGTTCGAGGATGGATTGAAACCTGTCCCAGATCACGTCGATTTCGGCGTTGTTCGCAATCGACTTGAGCGTAATGTGCGGAACGCGCTCGTACACAAAGCCCTGCCGTACATCGCTGTGCGTCGGCGTGTTCGAGGGTTCCGAGCGCGTGACCTCCGCTTCCTTTGACTGACCATCGCGACTATCGCTTAGCAGGTAGTATGGGTAACGCGCGCCCATGATTCGGCTTCGGGCCAAGGCGAGGGCGACTCTCGAAGTGTCAATCGTTATCCATCGGCGACCCCATTGCTCTGATGCGTATGCGGACGTGCCTGCCCCACATGTTGGATCGACTACAAGATCTCCTGGGTCCGTCGTCATTAGGATGCATCGCTCAATTATCTTCGTTCCGGTTTGTACGACGTAGATCTTCGGATCGGCGCGACTCGTGATTCCACCAGAGACATCGCTCCAGAAGTTATCTACTTCTAGCGCGCCGAAGTCGTCGAAATACTTGCGAAACGAGATGTTGTGACCCGTCTTGAGCACTCGGTCCGCAAACACGGCGCGCTTCATGCCTACTTCGGAAGTGCGCCAACCGCCCGACGAAGGGCGATACTCCCGACCGCGAAAAGAAACCGGAAAGACAGTGGTGTCTGATCCAGAGCGCGACGTGAATCCTTGGTCACGGAAGAGTCGTGCGCCCGTTGGGACGGTCGTCGGGTCATCGAGCTCGTCGTCGGTGATCCTGCGCTCGCGCAGGTCGGCGAGGCGAACCGTCTTGAATCGAGTAGCACCCTCTTTTCCAGCCTCAAGCTGCCGGAACAAGGGTCGGAACTTCATGCTCTCTCGGTCACGTGCGTACCATGCAAGGTAGTTGCAGGTGTTATCAATAAACTGTGCACCGAGTCCGATCGAAGTCTTGAAAGAAATCAGGCTGACGAAATTCGCGTGTCCAAATACTTCGTCGAGCAAAGCTCGGATTCGATGCACGTTCTCATCGCCGATCTGCACAAATAGCGATCCGCTGGGACCCAGCAAATCGCGGGCGACAGACAATCGATCACGAAGGTACGTCAAATAGGAATGAACGCCGTCCCTCCATGTGTCCCGGAACGCTTTCACCTGCTCAGGATCTCGCGTGATATGAGCGGGATTTCCATCGTCAACTGTGCGGTTCGTTGTGGACCATTGGAAATTGGAATTGAACTTGATTCCGTATGGAGGGTCGATGTAGATGCACTGCACTTGGCCGCGCAGGCCCTCTCGCTCGGCGAGAGACGCCATCACTTCGAGAGCGTCGCCGAGAATCATACGGTTCGTCCAGTTCGCGTCGTGCTGGTAGAACTCGGTCTTGGCGTCGGTGTTGGGCAAGCCGTTGAAATCGTCGTAGAGGTCAGCGAAGAGCGTAGGTGCGGTCGCCTCCTCCTTGGCACGCTCGGCCTCGCGTGTCTGCCGTTGAAGGTCGTCGATCAGCACCTTGGGGTGGACCTTCTCCTGGATGTAAAGGGGAGGAGCCTGCACGACGAGATCGGACCAGTCCTTCTCATCCTTGCCGCGCCAAACAAGCTGCGGGTCGAGGTCGCGATTACGCCCGGCCTTCTCCGCCGCCAGCGGATCGGCATCACCGCCGACGGCTCGCTCATAGGCAATGCGGATCGGCGCCTGCATCTCCTTGGGCACGACAGACTGATACTCGGCCGTCGGAATGTTCTTCCGCGACGCCTCGTCGTGCGTAAGCGCTTCGACGGTCTTTTTCGCGGCCGGCTTCTTGCTGTTGTTCTTGGCCATGAGCGTTACACCGTCCCAACCAGAAGGCCGCTGTCCCGCGCAATGTCCTCGCTCACCTCTTCACCTTCGTCCACGGTGGGCGCCCCCTCGACGATGGAGTGACCGGTGTTCTTGCTGATGAGGTTCAGCAGGGCCTGGCGTCGGTGCTTCATGAATGACTCAAAATCATCGGCACGCAGGAATTGCGGCGAGATGCAATGCGAGACGAGATAGCCGTCGAGCATGGCGGCCGGGATCGGCGGGTTCTCGATCTGCCCTTTCGCGTTCTTCTTTCCCAGTTCGAGCTTGGCCAGGTACTCGGACGGCGCGATGCCGCCGATGATCCGGTTGGTGCGGTAGCTCAGAGGCGTCTTATTGATCACCGAGTCGTAAATCTTTTCGTTGATCTTCCGCTTCTCGCACCAATCCTGCGGAAAGATGTGGTGGATATCGACACCCTCGTCGAAGAAGACCGTCAGGTCGTAGCCCTGACCGGTCCTGAAATCCTGCGCCCCCTCGCGCATGAGCAGTGCGTGGATGCCCTTGTAGGCGGCGGACAGACGGGTTCGCATCGTGAGAAGACGGTCTGCACGGAAGACGCCGTCCCGAACAGTGGTGGGTTCGGGTCCGCCGGCGAGCCACGCGGGAACTTCGACGACGTCCTTGGCGAAGCGGCTTTCGACCGCACCTCCGTACAACTCGCCGAAGATGCCGCACCAGTACCACCGGGCGATTTTAGCAAGCTGCCCGGCGTGCTCCGCAGCTTCGCCCATCTCGGCGAAGATTGCGGCGAGCGACACCAGTTGCGTCTGATACGGCAAGTCGAGGACGCGATGGATGCACTGCTGCCGGAGGAACTTCGCAGCGCGTTTGAAGCCGTTCTCAACGGCGTCCCGATAGCGCAGATACTCTTCAAGCGGGAGATCCAGCAGCGATTGGCGTGTCGCGCGGACCGCGGGCAGGTCGTGCTCGCTCACCCCTGCCGCTTCTTTTTCCGCTCTGACGCGCTTCGTGAAGAGCAGCGCGATCGCCTGAAGCACGTCGGTGCTCGCGACTTTGGCGAGCACGCCCACGGACTGGTCGGCGGCGCGGCCGAACTCGGCCAGTCGGGTCTGCAAGCCCTTCTTTCCGTCCGCGCCAAGCCAGTCGTCGCGGAGCTTATGGCCGCGCGCGGCGTACATCGCGGTGAGAAGCTCGAATGCGTCGAGCGGCTTGCCGCCGGTGTTCACCTTTTCGAACACAAGACAGACGGCCTCATGCGACGTGTCGTGGGCGAGCGTGATGACCGGCACATGATAGGATTTGAAGTTGTTCAACACCTCGTTCTTGAACCGCTTGAACACGTCGCGCTTCGGAGCATCGCCCTTCGCGATCCAATGGTCGCCGAAGCTCTCCTGCCACTCGTCCCAATCGAATACGCGATTGAGTGGAAACATGAGCTGTTCGTACTCGCGCACGGACTCTGCGAGATCGAGGAGTATGTCCTTGTCGAAGTTCGTCTTGATGCGACGGTCTTCGGGAACCGTGAAGATTGCGTCGTCTCGATCCGCTCCGACTGCGAGTGATTTCATGATGTCGATATAGAACCAGCGGCGCACGAGCTTGTTCTTGGGCGTGATCGTCTCGACGACTTCGCGACGCATGCAGGACTGGTAAAGTGATGTCATGCGCTGCTGGCCGTCGAGAAGCAGCTCTGTCGGCGATATGTCGTTTGCCCCAGAGTGGGCGCCCTGAACAGGCCGGCGGGCGAAGATCGTGGCGCCGGAATTGGATTCCAACGTCATCAACGCTCCAATCGGGAATGCGCAGGAAACCGACGCGATCAGGCTGAGTATCCGATCCTCCGCCCAGACCCAGCTTCGTTGAAAATCAGGCAGTTGAATCTTGCCGTCGCCGCATTGGCGTAAGAGCGCTTCGAGCGAAACGGGATTCGTCCTGAACGCCTCTTTGGACATGCTCTCACGCACTCCTGACGTAGGTGCCGATCAATTCGTCGAAATAGGATTCGACTTTCTGTTCGAAATCGCTCTGCATTTCCCAAATGTCGCAAAACTCGGCGAAGGCCCAGCGACCATAGCTGCCGAGGTTGTTTACGCCGGGCACCCAGTAGGTGTCCATCGTGGATTTCTTCTCTTTGGCATCCTCGCGGCGGTAGCCCTTGACCTCGACAATCAGGTGCAGCAGATCTGACATGCCGTCCGCGTGCGGCGGATGCCCGTCGTCCACAAGCACGATGAAGTCGGGCCGGTACTTGCGGGATTCGGGGCCGTACTTGTACGGGATTTCGAGGCCGAGATTGTGATTCTTCGCGTAGGCCCGAACGCGCGGGTGGTTTTCCGCGACGCGGCAGAATTCGGCTTCCCAGTCACTGTCGAGAATGACCCAGTTGATGTGGCAGCGGCGGGCGTCGGTCTGCCAGCGATCCTTCTTCGACGTGTTGAAATTCACGAAGCGCGTGGAGCCCATCGGGTTATAGGGGTCCAGCACGGCCTTGATTGGGCATTCGCCGACGAGCTTGCTCACGATGCCGCGCGTAATGCGCTCGCAGGCCATGTCGGCGAGCTCCTGATACATGAGCTGAGCCGGGTACGTGCCGCCTTTGCAGACCAGGTGGCCGTCGAGCCACTCGCGGGTGATGCGCTTGAGCTGGCCGAAGAGATGCAGCTTGGGGTCTTCGCCGGGGTCGCGCCACTTCGTGTAGAGCAGACGCTGTGTGAGGTGGAATAGCAGTGTCGAGCGGCGCAGGTCTCCTGTGTGGACGAGATTCAGGTCCACTGCTTCGCCGATGATGCCCTGATTCTGCGTCACCGAGGGGCCGACGAGTTCCGGAGTCAGCTCCAGCGTCGAATCGTCGTTGAACTCGGCCGATAGGCGCTCTTCGGGGAGTTCGACGCGGTATCCTTCCACGCGGGGGAAACGGATTTCCAGTGCGTCGCGGTCTGGGCGGACGGCCTTGACGTTGATCGTGTCGCGAGGGGGTTGAGGCGGAGCGACTACGGGCTTGGCCGTGAAGTCGAACGGGATTCCGAGCACGTCGGCGTATTCGACGTTGAAGAGGTTCTCCTCGTTCAGGTCATACGACTGACGTCGAAGCGCGCGACCGATGACCTGCTCGCAAAGGAGCTGCGTACCAAAAGCCCTGACGCCGAGAACATGCGTCACGGTGTTCGCGTCCCAGCCCTCGGTGAGCATGGAGACGGATACGACGCAGCGGATTGAGTCGCCGAGCCGGCCTTGTTTGCCGACTGTGTTCATGACCTCGCGGAGCAAGTCCTGGTCGCTGAGCTTCTCAGCCTGGCGACGGTCGCCGGTGCGTTCGACAATTTCGCGGCGGAACCGGTCGATTTCGTCGGTGGCCATGCTCCGGAAGTTGTCGTCGAGTGCCTCGCCGGATTCGAGCTGTTCGCTGTCGATAAGAAGCGTTCGCGGCCGACCGAGCGGGTTGCCGTGCTCGTCGAAGTTGCGGAAGAGGCGCAGGCGTCCCTCGACAAGCTGGCCCGTTCCGTCGTCATCCTCGCGGACGAAACCGGAGATGTAGTCGTAGATCAATTTGGAAATGGCCGTGTTCTGGCAGACCACGATGAAGCACGGCGGAACGGCAATCTTCTCCTTCTCCCAGAGTTCGAAGGTTTTCTCATAGTGGCCGTAGAGCGCTTCAAGCGCGGTCTGCAATTCGACTGGGATGGAAAGCGGGTCGAGCTTGCCGCCCTTTCCGCGGCCTTTCCGCGGCATCTTCTTGCCGACGTGCTTCCAAAGCTCGCGGAACTTGGGCATGTCGCTGCCGGGTATGTTGTCCGCAACCGGGACGCGCGGAAGTCTGACGATGCCGCACTCGATGGCGTCCATGAGCGAGAAATCCGTCATCGTCCACGGAAACAGCGTCCCCTCGGCGTAGCCGGACCCGCGGAGGAAGAAAGGCGTCGCCGACAGGTCGACGACGCGCTGGATTCCAAGCTTGCGGCCGACCGCTTCCAGACCGGAGATCCAGAGCCTCGCGGCTTCGCGATTCTTCTTTGCTTCCTTCTCGTCATCGCTCTTCAGATCGCCTTCTTCATCGGCCTCGGGCGGCTTGCCACGGTAGCAGTGGTGCGCCTCGTCGTTCAGCACGAACACGGTTTTCATGCCCATCAGATCGGGCATGACGCGCTGGAGCATTTGCCCTTCGGTTTCGAGCGTCTTGATCTCGTCGCTCTCGCGGTGGACGCGGCCTTCGAGCAAGGCACGCCCGCCGGATGACAAGTCCATCGTCTCACGGAGCTTGAAGGCGTGGTAGTTCGTGATGACGATCTTCGCTCGGTCGAGATCGCCGAGCATGTCATTGGGGACAAGCTCGCGGCTCTTGTAATAAGCGTCGGGATCGTTCGGCTGGAGTACGCGGAGCCGGTCGCGAATCGTGAGGCCGGGTGTGGCAACAAGAAACCCGCGAGTAAATTTCTTGCTGTTCGGACGGCGAACGGCGTTGATCGTCTGCCAAGCGATCAGCATGGCCATCACTGTCGTCTTGCCGGCGCCCGTGGCCAGTTTCAGGGCGAAACGGGCGAGACCCGGGTTGGCCTGATCGTTGGCTGCATCGAGGTGGTCCAAAATGACGCGGCCATCCTTGCCGAGAGTAGGAGCGACCTCGCTCAACCAAATCGCAGTCTCCGCTGCTTCGACCTGGCAAAAAAACGGGCGAATGCTGCTGAACGGATGGTATCGCCAATGCTGAAGCAGCCGCGCCGTTTCGGGCGTGACGTTCCATGAATCAGGGCTTTGCAGCCGCCGCCAGCCGTCTACGCGCTCGCGCACGGCGTTAACGATCGACATCGTTTCGTACCGCTGCTTCGCAGTCGAGACTTCTTCTGCCTCGTCGAAGACCAACTCCTGCTGCTCAGTCGCTCGCCGTTTCTTCGGTTTCGGAATCGGAGTAATGAACTCGGCACGTCGTCGGCGCTCCTCGATCCGATTCGTAGGTTGTCCATGCGCGTCGAGCTGCCAGTGCCTCGCCGGGTATTCGTAGGGCGAGTTGAGGATCGGCTTTTCGAAGAACAGGTCTGCCACGGGTTCTCTCGGTGCTAGAGCACGGGATGCTGTCGCCTAGAGGATCGCGCTTGTCCAGGCGGGACGAATTGTTCGCCTCGGGAACCTACGCGTTACGGCGATGCGCGCGAGTTTTCGGGCTGGTGTCCCCGCCATCTGCAAGCCAGCGGTCAATAAGTCCTTTATGAAAACGCCAGTGCTTTCCGACTTTCTTTCCAGGCATCCTCCCATTCTGTGCGAGCCTGTAGAGCGAGGACTTGGCGACCTTGAGATAGTTGGCGAGCTCGTCGATCGTCATTACGTCGTCGGTCGGCTTCTTTGCCATGGTCTCTTCGCGCCTCAGACCCACCTTGCTCATGGGCTCGTTAACCTGCCGAATTTGATCGTTGTTAGTCGTTTCTGTCAAACAGGCCGCTCTGCCGGACCCTCATTCGCATTTCGCGCGAACAAACCGCACACGGCCTGCGAGGCCCGCCATAACGATCATGACGGCCTAGGCCTGCATCCTGGAGAAGACTCAATGGCGAAGTCCGAACAGCTTCAGTTCAACTGGTCGATTCACGCACCGGCTCAGGCGCTTGTCGATGTCGCAGAGACCGGAGTCGTTTCGAAAGAGGCGGGTGCAGGAAACGAGTCAGATGTAGATGCCGCGCGTCGGCGTGGGCCAGACCGCTCTCGCCCGACTCCGGGCATGGTTCTTCTCGCTCGGTGTATCGCAGCAACGCTTGAACACGAGCCCAACACACGAATCGACAATCGGCTGCTCAATTCTGTGGCCCGTAGGTCATTAGGTGGGGCGGCTGGCCACGCGCGCGACATGTACGACGCAGCCGAGGCGGGCATGAACATCCGGATCGCCCGCGCCGGTCTCGATCTGGTGGACGTTGCTGGCTCCATCGGAGTTCTGCTCGCCCTGCAGGAGCGGATGCCTCGTGAAGTACGGCGCAACGCGATACAGGTCGAGCTTCAGCAGTTCAGCACACCGCCGGCCGAAGCGATTCTCGTTGCAAGCGCCGCGGCACTCTGTTCGGGCATGCGCGTTCTAGAACCTAGCGCAGGGACGGGAAACATCGCGGTCCTCGCACGGCTCGCCGGCGCGTGCGTCGATACGAACGAGATCGACGGGCGTCGGCGCGCGTTGCTGGAGCTTCAGGGATTCACGCCAACGGCGTTCGATGCGGAACGGCTCGACAACCTCCTGCCCGCAGATCGCTTCTACGATGCTGTCGTGATGAATCCGCCGTTCTCGGCAACCGGTGGCCGCGTGAATGGCCACAGCACGGCTTTTGGCGCGCGGCACGTCGAGCAGGCGCTGCTAAGGCTCAAACCAGGCGGCCGGCTCGTCGCCATTGTCGGGCGCGGCATGGCGCTTGACCGACCGAAGTTTCGCGCATGGTGGGCTGAGATCGAGGCGCGCTTTCGCGTGCGAGCGAACATCGGCATCGACGGCAATGCGTACAGCAAGTTCGGCACAACCTTTGATCATCAGATCATCGTAATCGACAACGATGGCTCGACAGACGATGAGGCCAGCATTGTTACGGCGGCTGGTTTGTCACTGCATCAAGCGTGGGACCATTTGAAGCAATTCGCAGAGGAGGATGTTTATGGGCGAATACGCAAACTCAATTCGGTCGAGGGCGGTCGCGGCGCTGGTTTCGATGGCTCGCGAAGCACCTCCGCGAGACTGCGATCCAATCTTATTGCTGATCTCTCGCCTGCTGGAGGAGGGAACGGACGATTGCCCGGCGGAGCCGGGGGAATTCGTGACGGTGGACGACTGGATGCTCTGGAATCGACTGGTCGCGACCCGACCGCGCCTCGTTCGAGCGGCGATAACGGCGACGCTGGAGTGGGAGCGACCGATCCTGCCGAGAGAGACCATGAAGATGCAGGTATGGGGGGCGAGGCTGGTGCTCAGCACGCTGGACCGCCTGGCGTTGAGATGACAATCGGCAAGCAGGAGCGCGGCCCTCCTCTGCCGTTGCACGTTGAAGATGGCTCGGTTTATGCGGTATACCGTGTTCAGAAGGCCCTCGTCGTTGACGCAGAATCGCATCCGGCAAGTGTGGTGGAATCCGTGGCGATGGCGTCGGTCGAGCCGCCTGATCCCACCTATCAGCTTCAATTGCCTGTCGATGTAGTTCGCGAAGGCCGCATCTCGGACATTCAAATCGAAGACGTGATCTACGCCGGCCAGGCGACGGAATCACTGTTGCCGAACGGCTCGCGGCGTGGACATTGGAATGGCGACGGCACAGGCATCGGCAAGGGTCGTGAGATCTACGCATTCATGTACGAGCAGTATGAGCGGGGTCGGACGAAGCACGTGCACGTCTCCGCGTCGCACCAGCTCGTGGCCGACGCCGAGCGGGATCGCAGCGCTGTCGGGCTGCCGTTACCGATCATTCATCAGGCCCGCTTCAAGACGGCCGACCGCGTGACCACCCCGGAAGGTGTGTTTTTCACGACGTACACCATGCTCAGCATGGATTTCGACGGCGACCGCCAGCGGTTCAAGCAGCTTACAGAATGGTTGGGGCCGGACTTCGAGGGCGTAATCGCCTTTGACGAAGCTCATTTGATGAAGAACGCCGCGGCAACGCCGCACGGCGGAAAGGCGACCGTCGATGAAGGCACGCTCCGCGGCAACATGGGCATCACGCTGCAACGGCTCTTCCCGCGTGCGCGCGTGCGGTATTTCAGTGCGACCGGCGCGACGGAAGCCCGGCACATGGCGCCGTATGAACGGCTCGGACTCTGGGGCGAAGGCGCGCCGTTTCCGGATTTCGCGGCCTTCCTGGTGGCGATGGAACGCGGCGGCGTGGCCGCAATGGAAATGCTCTGCCGCGATCTGAAGAGCGTCGGCACCTACCTCTCGCGAACCATCAGCTACGGACCGACCCGCTGGCCGGACGGCACGATTGTCCCTGAGAGCGCGGTCGAATACGAACCGCTGGTGCATGGCATGACGGCCGATGAGCGCCGCCAGTACGACCAGATCGCGGACTTGTGGGCCGAACTGCTCACGGCGTTTGAACGCGGCGAGCAGACCGCCTGCCAGAAAAGGAACGCTCACCGGTACGCGCAGTTCTACGCCGCCCAGCAACGGTTTTTTCTGCAGCTCATGCTCGCCTACGCGCTCCCGGATGTGCTGCCGGCCATCGAACGGGACCTGGCGGCGGAACGGTCGGTCGTACTGAGCCTTTTCAACACCGGCGAAGCCCAGGCCGACCGAAAAGTCCGTGATGCGCGTGCCCAGGGCGTTGAACTCAGCGAGCTGGATGCGACGCCGCGCGAAATGATCGTGCAGCTCATTGAGACACAGTTCCCGATCTACCAGTACCGCGAACAAACCGACCCGGCTACCGGCAACGTCGTGAGCGTGCGTGTCGAAGACGCCGCTGGCAACCCTGAGATCAACCGCGAAAACCTCCGCCGGCAGCAGGAACTGCTCGACAAGGTGGCGGACCTCGACATCCCGCACAATCCGCTCGACGCACTGGTCGGACACTTCGGCGTCGGCCAGGTGGCCGAGATCAGTGGGCGAACCCATCGCTGGGAACGCGGCAAATATGTCCGCCGCAAACTGCAGGGCGTGCCGCGGCGGCAGCTCAACGAATACGAAACACGCCTGTTTCAACGCGGGCACAAGCGCGTGGCCGTAATCTCCGGCGCCGGTTCCACCGGAATCAGTGTTCATGCCGACTTGATGGCCGGCAATCAACAGCGGCGCGTCTTCTACGCCTTCCAGCTCTCGTGGTCAGCCGACCAGCAGATGCAGGCGTTCGGCCGTGTGCATCGCTCCAATCAGACCTCGGCACCCATCATTCGGTTGGTGCTGCTCGACCTGGCCGGTCAGAAGCGGCTGGTCAATGCAGTCTCGAAGCGGCTTGCGGCACTCGGGGCGCTCACCAAGGGTGAACGGCACTCGTTGTCGAGCGATCTCTTCCGACCGGAGGACGTGACCGACGAATACGGCAAGGCGGCGCTCACGCGGCTGTATCGCGAGATCGAATTGAATCGGCACGTCGAAGCGGGCATCGGCATACGCGACCTCGACCGCATGGGCGTTCTGAACAAGGAAAAGACCGCCGTCCGTGATAATTACGCGCGCAACGTGGAGCAGTTCCTCAACCGCATCATGGTGCTGCCCGTCGAGAAGCAGAACCGCATTTTCGAGCTGTTCTTCGATCGCTATCGGCAGGCCGTTGACGCCGCCAAGCGGGCGGGGGCGTTCGACTTTGGGGTCGAGGAGCTGCGAGCACGCAATCTGCGTGCGGTCGCTGAGGCACAGGTGCTCTACACACACGCAGCCTCCGGGGCGCGGACCTTGCTGCACGAACTGGAGGGTGAAGTCGATGTCGAACGAATGTCATTTGCCCTCGCGCTCGGGTCGCACGCGGATGAGGGCTTTTATCGCAACCGGCGCAGCGGGCGAGTCTATGCGGTGGCGTCGCATTTGGAGACGCGCCCGAATGAGATACTGCTCACGACCGTAAACGGCTCGCGGCGCTCCTTGGACCGGCCCGAACTTGGGCAGAAGTACGAGCCGGTCGAGTGTGAAGATGCACGCGCGTGGTGGGAGCGGGCATACGCGGAGACGCCGGCGACGGAAGCGCGCCGGTTCCACATTCTCAGCGGGGCCATCTTCCCGATATACGACAAGATCATGGGCGCCTCCGGTATCCAGAGCATGAAGATTGCCCGCGCAGTGCTGGCCGACGGCCGTGCGCTGGTTGGCCTGAATCTCGGTCCGGCTGATGTTCCCAACGTCAAACAGCGCCTGGGCATCGGAACACCCCTCGCGGAGACGTCGCCTGCGGAGTTGCTCCATCTGCTCGAAGGCGGCAGCGTGATCGAACTTGATAACGGCTGGCTGCTGAAACGGTCGCGACTGGCTGGCGACGATATCGTCGAACTGGTGCTGAACGGCGTCGCCGCCAACAGGAACGAGCTGGAGGGCTACGGATTGAGCGAGGAGATTGTCCAGTTCAAGCGGCGCTGGTTCGTTGTTGTGGAGGATGCAGAGCGTGGGCTCACGATATTGCTCAAGCGCCACCAGCCGATACGGGACGTTTCTGTGCGGGAACCGACTGGTGCCGACAACGACCCGATCGACGATTAGGGTCGGTCTACTGCCGCCACATGATTGTGTCAGAGCAATCGATCACGCTCCACGCTCTGAGTCATTCGAGCCAGATCATGGCGATAACTGCGCCCGTATTTCCGAGCGGGATAATCGCCTCCATCGCGTCCTCAGCATAATCGGGAAACTTGCTGGCCCACTCGCACATGCCTACGCATTGCGTTTCCGCTTCTGGGATCTTCCCTTCGAAGAATCGCCCAGCAAGTGTTCGGGGCGACACGGCCGTACCGCCGTCGATCCATAATGGACCCTCGATGTCCTTGCTGCATCTCCACCACTTGATCCTGCCCTTCTCACACATGACAAAGACGCAGTGCTCTTTGCACAACTCAACGAAACGCACGGCCGCGGCGGTACGTGTGACCAAAAACCGGTTCGCTAGCCCGTTTATCACATCGGGGTTCGGCGCATTTCCTGCGATTGCAGGCCGATAGAGATCCTCGGGCATTAGCAACTCCGCTGCGAACCAGTTTGCCTCCGCTTCGGGCTCGCTTTCCTTGTAGCGGGCGAGCATATCCTCCTTCGTGCAGGCCAATAACTGCGAAATAGCCGCATGAAGGCGCCAATGCCCCAGTTCGTGCGCGATAGCAAATCGCTTGCGCCCGTGCTGTCGGATCTCGCGGTTCACGCGGATGATGCCTCTGTCGGCCCTGCGAACAAGCCGAGCGTCAGCCGAGTCGAGCGGGCCTTCCATGACGGCAACTCCAAGGGCCCACGCAACGTCCTCCAGAACAAGTTCCTCGGGCGAGCGGAAACCGTACTGCCGCCAGAGCTTGGCTGCATCGCCGGCAGCAAACGCTCTCCGGACCTCAGGGCTCATCGACGCCGCCTCCGCGGTCCAGTTCCTCAAGTCGCGCCAAATCTTCCAGCAAACTCTCGACGTCAGCGTCGGTGGCAACCTTCTCAAGTTTCCGAAGATAGACCGCTCGCTGTGCGGCCGGCACGCGCGCCGCAATCAGGCTCTCGAGGCGATCGCGGGCGTTGTCAATTTGGCCCAATACAGTGCCGGCTAATCGCCGGATAGCTGAAGGACGCTCGGCCCTTGCTCGTGCAAGGGTTTCCCGGGCACGTCGGGTTTCCAGCGCCTGATTGACGCGAGCAAGCGCCGGTCTGATGTCGATACCGGCACGTCGCAATTCCGCGTCAACCTCGCTTATGGACATCTGCTCGACATCGGGTGTTACGAAGTCGAAAAAGCGGTCCCACACGCGGTCGTCGAACTGGTCGAGTTTTTTCATGTGGTGCCTTTCGACACTGAGACCTTCAACGGTGCCAGTGCCCTTGCCAGCCTCTTCTTCAAGTTCGTGATCTCGTCCTCCGTAACTTCGAGATACTCGGCAAGCTCCTTCCGGCCGACGATTTCGGCTTCAAGACACTCAAATAACGCGGTCAATCGCGGTTCCTTCTCCAAAATCTTTAGCGCCTGTGCGCGAAACCGGCGGGCCGCCTCGGCATCGGCGACAATTCGAGCAGGCTGTTCGGCGACAAACGTCGTCGGATGCCACCTATCGGATGGCGCATCGTCAGCGGCTTCCGGCTCGGCTCGCATCACCCGGTTTTCGGGCCTTTCGACGGCATGGCTGATCATGCTGTCGACCACCGACTTGAGAAAGGGCAGCATCTCCTCCGCCGTTTCGGCCGAACAGGCGCGGTCTCCCTCAATCACCGAAACGATGGCCTCGGTGGCGATTGAGTCGGGTCCGTGGCCGCCGGGAAGGAGCTGGTTAGACCCGCCGCGCAGGCCCCGCCAGCGGAGCTTCCGCGCCTTCCAGTCGGCGTAGAGGGTAAGCCGCTTTAGCAGCTCTTCCCATTCGGCCACTGTCAAAGTGGGCAATCCAGCCAATAGACCACTCCTCGAGCTGCCCGCCATGCCCGATACGGCCACTAACTGCCTATATGGTACTGCCGCCTCTTTGCAATTTTTTTCCACGGGCGCGGCAAATTCGTTTGAGCTGTCGGCAGTACCGCTATAGGCCGGTCTCTCGGGAGGTCGCGCGGGGGTGTTCCCGACGCGACAAGCCCAAAGAAGGCCCGATTTGGAGATTCTCTTATGCACACGGAAACCGAGCAAGCCGAGAGCTGCGGTTGCCATGTTGACGAAGTGCACGACAACCGGCGCTTCTGCGTCAACACGGAGGGCACCGAGCATTCCTGGCCGCGGCCTACGATCACGACCGAGGAGATCGCAAAGCTGGGCGGGTGGGATCCCGCCCAAGGCGTGATCGAAGTTCACGAGGACAACACGGAGCAAACGCTGCAGCCCGGCGAAGTCGTCCATCTCCGGCCCGGGCGGGCGTTTTGCCGCCGCGTGCGCTGGAAGCGCGGATTCACGCGGGCCGATCGCATCACCGCGGAGCTGGATCTGCTCCGGCGCGTGTTCCCCAACGTGGAGTTCAAAGACGGCTGGGTCCGCATCCCCGGCATCGCTCTCCCCTCAGGTTGGAACCGGACGGAGACTGACGTCGCCTTCGTGATCTCAGACGCCTTCCCCGGGGCGCCGCCCACGGGCATGTTTGTGCAAACCGGGTTGCGGTTTAACGGCAACATGCCGCAGAGCTACACCGAACCCGCTGGGACGCAGCCGCCATTTCCTGGTGCCTGGGGTTCTTTCTCCTGGACGATCGCGGAGGCCAACGACTGGCGCCCAGGCGTAAGCGTCGAGAAGGGTGTAAACCTGCTCCAGTGGGTTCGCGGCTTCAGCCAGCGCTTCGCCGAGGGCATCTGAATGCAGCCCTTGACGATCCACATGTCGTCGGCGCTACTCAGCCGCATCCGGCGACACGTTCTGCCAGCAGGCGGCCTGTGTGAGGAAGCTGCCTTCCTTTTTTCCAAAGCCCGGGTGACCGAGGATGGGTGCGTGCTCGACGTTATCGACGGCCAGCTCATCCCGCCCGATGGCTTTGCCAGCCGGTCGCGCTTCTATCTCGAGTTGACCGACGGGACACGCGCGGCGGTCATCAAGCGAGCGCACGATCTCGGTGCGGGCCTGGTCGAATGCCACTCGCATCCAACCCAGCGCGGCGCGTGTTTTTCCTGGAGTGACCTCCACGGGTTCGATGAGTTCGTTCCACATGTCATTTGGAGGTTGAAGGGGTTGCCGTACGCTGCCATCGTAATGGCTCCGGATTCGCTTGACGGCGTTGTCTGGCGAGCGGTAGGCGCGGGTCACGAACCGCTCCACGAAATCGTAACTGAGCATGGGACGATGCGCGCAACGGGCCTGACCCATGCGAACTGGAGCGAGATCTATGAACGACAGCCGCTTTGAACGACAGTTACCGCTGTTTGGCGAGGCCGGGCAGCGGAAGCTCCGTGCGGCGCGCGTGACCGTCATCGGCGCCGGTGGCACGGGGAGCCTTGTGATTCCCGAACTTGCGCTGCTGGGCGTCGGATGGCTGACCATCGTCGAGCATGACGATATCGAGCAGAGCAATCGGAATCGACACTTCTGCGCCCGTCATTACGATCCGGTCCCGGGGACGCACAAGGCCGACATTGCTCGCCGAATGGTCCTGGAGTACGACCCCACGATCCAAGTCGCCGTCGTGCCATCGAGTTTGCTCACACGCCAGGGATTCGAAGCCGTGAAGTCCGCAGACTACGTGTTTGGCTGCGTGGACCTCGAAGGCGTGCGCCTAGTTCTGACCGAGTTGTGCGCCGCATATGCCAAGCCTTACATCGACGTATCGAGCGGCGTGGAACCTGGCAACCCTCCGCTCTACGGGGGCCGCGTGTGCAGCGCGATCGGCGGCAATGGATGCCTTGTTTGCTTGGGCGAGCTCGACGTTCTGGAGGCCTCGCGCGATCTGGAAGCGCCGGAGGAGCAGTGCAATCGTGAGGCGATTTACGGTGTGGACAAGAGCCTGCTTAGGCGTGGCGGCCCGTCGGTCGTCTCAATCAATGGCGTCGTAGCTTCCCTCGCTGTAACCGAGTTCATGAAGCTGTGCACCGGCCTCGATAGACCAGCTCGGCTTATCAAGTACGACGGGCGCACTTCGCGCGTGTCGGTGAGCCGAGACGAGCCGAGCTCGAACTGCTACTACTGCACAGGGGTGTGGGGAGCGGGTTCTACCGACGACGTTGAACGGTTCTTGCGCCCGTCCGTGTCGTGAGCTTCTCAAATAGCAATCCGCTCGACGATGTTCCGCGTGACCTCGCGGCGCCGTCGGTCGTAGAGCCGAGTCGTGCGTGGGTCCGCATGTCCGACAAGGTGCTGCACGTCTTCCAGGGGGACGCCCTGGTCCAACAGGTTCGTGATGGTCGTCGCTCGAAATGAGTGGCACGAAAGCGTGTCGGTAGGCAGACCGGCTCGCCGTAGTCGGCGCTTGACCATGCGAAGAATATCGCCTGTGCCGAGCGGCCCGTCGCGCGCATCGCTTCCCCAACGAAGCGAGGTAAACAGCGGACCGCCGGGCGGCAGGTTCAGAACTTCGAGATAGTCACGGGTAAACCCCTCCAGATCATGCCGCGCGGGAATGACGCGTTCTTTGCCGCCTTTCTCGTCGAATCGAAAGAGCCACTGCCGGCCATCCGTGAAGAAGTCGCGCCGGCGGAGTTTGGTGACTGCGCCGACGCGGACCGCCGTGTAGATCAGCACGCCGATGATCGCCCGGTCGCGCAATCCGATCGTTGTGCGCGTATCAATCCGCGCGAGCAGCTGCCTTGCCTGCGTGACACTGAGGGCCGGCGTGCGGCCTTCGATCACGCTGTACCGCGGTCCACGAACTGATGCTGCCGGATTCAGCGGCAATGCGTGGCGAATCACCAAGTGATCGAAGAAGTGGCGGAGCGCAGCCAGGTGCAGCTTACGCGTGGGTTTGGACAGCGGCCGGCCGTTACTGGCCGCGAGTGAGCCGACGTACTCGCCGAGCAACCAGGGAGTAACCAGCCTGAGCGGCACACCGCGATCGCAGCACCAGTTGAGCAGCCGGTCCACGGCGCGGCGGTACGCACGACGTGTGTGCGGATTCTCGATCGAGGCCTGGAAGAATTCCTGGTACGCGAAACGCGCGCATGTGCCAGCGCTCGCAATGATCGCCGGCGGCTCCGGCGAACCGACAGCCAGAACGCTGTGTGATGTCGCGATGTTGCCCTCGTTCATGTACCTCCGAAAACGCGTGATAATGTCCTTTATCACACCTGTCGGACGACTGTCGAGATCGATCCGCACGCTGCGAAATTCAGTACCAGAACGATGTTTGTGAGTGGAGTTGAAGGCGAGGGAGTGGCGCGCGTTGCCGCTGAACTGCGGACGCGGATCGAAAGCGGGCCCTGCGAGACGTTTCAGAATGGTGGCGCTCGCGGCCGGCAATGATGATTCAATGTTCGATGTGCCATGATTTCAACTGGTTGAGAGGCCCGGTGGTGCAGTGCTTCTCAACCTTGAGCGTAGTACGTTCTTTCGTACAGCGAAACCTCCCTTCAGGCCGCCAGTGCGAGCAGCGCTCCGGCCCGTACGTCCGCTTCCGCCCGCTCACCGGCGTTCTTGATTTTGCCGGCCAGACGGGTCAACGCGTCGACCACGTTGAAGATCGTGAACCGACCGCTCGCACGCGCCAGTTCCAGGGCTTCCTTGGCGACGCCGCGCGGAATGCCCTGCTTGGCCAGCAGCTTCATGACCTCGTCGGCATCGCTGCCGAGCGTGGTTTCCATGGCCTTGCCGATCGTCTTGAGGAATCCCTCACGGCGCTGGTCGCGTGTTTCGACCAGACCGGCAATCAGCCGCCGCACCTCGCCCAGGCACTCGTGCACGTTGGCCGTGTGCTTGCGCGAGAAGTCGATCACTTCGACTGCATCCCAGACGATGTGATTCTGGCAGACGGCCTGGAACCAGAACGTCTGCATCCCGACAGCGCGTTTGCCGACTTCCGAGTTCCACAGGAAGAACCCCGGTGCGAACGCCTCGCCGTTGATCTCCGCCCAGCCGAGCGGGTCGATCAGGAACACGAACATGTCCTGCTCGCCGCAGTACAGGCCCGTGCCGCCGTTGCACGCGGTCTGCGGCGGCTGAAAATCGGTCGCGAACTCGCGCACGATGTTCAGCAGATCCACATTGTGCAGCCGCGTGTAGGCGGTCCCGTGAATCGAGCGGATCGCGTCGCCCTGCGTGAGGAGCTGTAGCGGCTTCTCGCCGCTCGGCATCGTCTCGCGAAAGATCTGCGCCGCCGTTCCGGCCGAAACCCGATTGACCGTCTCCTTGCTCACGCCGGCAAGGCGGCAGAGTTGACCGAAGCTCCAGTCATTCAGCGAGAACTCGCCGTCGTTGCCGACGGTGACACGAAATCGCCCGCCGCTCGGCGCCGCCTGAATCGACTGCGGCGGGTGCCAGCGGTCGATTGAGTTGGTGCGCGTGGCGTAGCAGTGATCGTACAGGGATTGCAGCGAATCGAAGCGTTCGTCCGGCCCGCGCCGGAACAGCTCGTTCGACGCCCTCGTCAGTGTCTCCATGCGGAATCTCCTTGATGTTTGTGAGTAAATGAACCTGAACCCAAAAACCGTGAAATGCACCACCGGCCTCTCGACGCGCGCGTATCGCGCCCGTTGAGAGTCGGCGTGATCGTCTACTCGTGTTGATGTGCTGGGCCGCGAATCCTCAAGGCTCAGCAGCAATGTGAATTAGAACGGAGTCGAGGTTTCGGCTGCCGGCGGGTTGTTCAGTTTGAACCAGCTCGGGTGCCACGGACGCGTGATGCGCATGCGACAGAATGCCGAGAGTTGAGCCGGGCGAAGTCCGCAACTCCGTTCTCAGGCCATCCTGCCACAGATCGGGCTCGCTAATCAAACACTGTTTGGGGGCGCTGCCGTACACGGCCGTCCTCATCGGGGCTCGCCCCGTGAGGCCGGCAGGCCCCTGGCCCCGATGAGGGCGGACGTGGCAGGCAGCCGCTGCCATCGCCCGCTGCCGGTATGGACCGGAGTCGGAGGGCGCTCGTGCGCACGGGCCGTATCGTCAGTCATGTTGTTTGTCTTCAACCGTCTGCGATGACGAGGTCATGGGCGGCACGCTGGCCCGTGGAATCACGCCTTGTTGTCCGCCGGTACGCGCGCGTAGCCACGCGATGCGTCCCAGGCCCAGTCGAATGTGGTTGTATTTGAGCGCCAATGTGCCAGCTCGGGCAAGCTCGTCGTTGCCGCCGTAGGCGATCTCCCGGTCGTAGCGGCTGAGCGCCTCGACGCCGCGCGAAATGACCGCCTCGTACACCTCCCGGTCCCTGCTAAGCTGCCGCAACTCCTCTTCCAGGAGTTCGGGCATCCTCGCCGCACGTTTGGCCGGGTTCTTTGGAAATGTGCTTTCGAGCCAGCGTCCAGCTTCATCACAGGGCTTGATCTGCTCGAATGGGATCGGCGCCGCGTTGTCGCCGGCTGAGTAGTAATGCCACGGATGACCGGGATCGTAGTCCGCTTGCCGGCGGCCGCCGTCAGCGGCCTGCCGTCGCACCCACTCATCGAGCCGCTGCGCTGCTTCGCTGCCAAAGCCCTCCTCATAGGCCGCGAGCGCATCCATGTAGCTGGACTCCACGCGCCGCAGCTCAACCGTGTGACGCTCTGCCGCCTGGCCGGCAGCGTCCGAGTCGCGGTACAGCCGGCCCGTACGCGGATCCGCGCCGGTGCGAATCGCCTCGCGAAGCACCTCGGCCTCGTTGAGTAGCGCGAGCAGCTCGTGGGCGTGTTCCTCGACCAGCGCTGCAACCTGTTCTACATCGGGATCAAGCGGACCGGAGATTTCGAGACCGAACACGCCCGCCGCAACGGCCCCGGGTAGCGGCGTCGCGACCGGCGGCTCAAAACTCTCGGCTTGGATTTCCGAAACGCGATCCGCGGACGCCTCCGGAGCGTCTTTTTGGACGCAAGCGCGTCCAGCCGCGTGCGGCACGGGGGAACGAAACGCTGCGCTGCCGAAGTCCTCGGCCCACGGGAACACCTGTTGCGTATTCGGCGTCATAAGCGAATGGCAAGCACGCTTGCCCTCTTCATCCGTTATGACGCGTGCGCACCGCCATGTGCGCTAATTCAATTTCGCGCGAGGGCACGCCCCTCCCGCGGCGTCCAACGAAGCTCCGGCAGCGTGTACTGCCGTGGATCTTCGAATGGAATTTCCGGGCTGTGATAGGAAAGCAGCACCAGGTCCTCTGTCGGTGCACTGAATGTGTGCAGCAGATCTCGCGTGAACACGAGCACGTCGCCGGCCCGGACGCTGGTGGACTGAGTGCGTGCGCCTTCGAAGTGTCGCCAAGGCTCCTCCGACCACCAGAAGCGGCCTTCGCCCTCCAGCACCGCGATGAAGCGGTCCGAGTGCTCGTGCACATGCAATGGCAGGTCCAGCGTGCCCGCCGAGAATCGCAGCTTGGCGAGACCATCGGGGCAATCCGCACCTACCAGGTCGCGGCCGGACCACAGCCCGCCGGCAATCGACGCGGTTTCCTCGAATGGCGACTTCAGTTCGATGTCGTATTCAAGGTCGATCGCATTCATGAGCGAGTCGAGCGTCGCGCTCAACCCGTGGTCACCGGCCTCCCCATGCAGGAACGCCGGTATCCGCAGCCGGCCGGTGCGAACTTCGGCCTGCGTCTGGTCGAGAACACGCCGGGCGAGTTGGAAGAACTGAACCAGGGCGGCCGACCAATGGGCCGACCGGGCGCCGGTTCTTCCGGCCAGAATCCGCAAACCCAGGGGGGCGATGGCGGTTTGTAACACGCTGTTCTCCTCGTGAGCGAAGGGTTGGGAATTCCTGCGCCGCGACGGACGCGGCGCTCATCCAATTTCTGTGGGTCATTCGAACACAATGCCGCCGGATGCGACGGTCCAGAACGCTCCGCCACTGGGCGACACCGAGCGCGTGCGCGTCCTGTTGGAGGAATTTCGGGCTCTCTACGCGCTGCTCTCGTTCCGGCTGGCAGCCGTGGAGCGAAGTCTGCCGGTCGCGGGCGGTACGTTGGCGGCCATTCTGAGCGGCAGCACCAGCCTGGCACACGAAGCACAGCGGGTCGTCCTGCTGGCGATGCCCGCGGCACTGCTCTGGCTGATGCGGACCACCTGTGCCCAGGCGCGCTCCAAAGAAGACGTGATCCGACGCATCGCCGAGCTGGAGGGGGCGGTCAACCGTATTGCCGGCGAAGAGCTGCTGGCGTTCCAGTCGCGCCACCCCAATCGCGGCCGGCGGGTCTCCGGACGAAGCGGCGGCACGACCGTGTTTGGCGTGCTCAGCTTCAGTTTGACGGGCCTGGCCGCGTGCGCCTGGATGGCGACGCCGCTCTGGCCCGATTTGAGGATGGCCGGCGTCTACGGTGCGTACGTGCTCGCCGCGACAACGGATGTCGTCGCAACGGTCTGGCGCCTGGGTCGCTATCGTTATCGCAAGGGACCGCCCGGCACGGTCCCGATGTTCATCGGATTCCGCGTGCCGCGCTGAGCATGGGAACGAACCCCAAGCTATACCGTGCATCGAATGATCCGTATAATATGTTTCTGATATCATGATGATCCTCGTGAAGTGTATCGCGGGCGACGGCCAGATCAAGCCCATTTTGAGCGGAAGCTGCGCCTGGCGTACGATGGCCGCTCATTACGGTGGAGCGTTCGATGAAACTGCAGCGGGAATTCGGTCGTCGCGTCCGCGAACTGCGCACGCGCCGAGGACTGACGCAGAAAGAACTGGGCGAGCGCTGCGGCACGAAGTTCGCCACGCAGCGCATCGGGGAAATCGAGCGCGGACACATGAACGTCACATTGCAGACGATCGCCGCGCTGTGCCGCGGACTGGGCTGCGAACCTCTGAACCTGTTTCTGTTCGGCGCTGCGGCGAAGCACAAAGTGAGCGTTCCCGACGCGCGCCTCAGCGACCTCTGGAACGCCGCCGACGACGCGCGGAAAGGGAAGCTGCTGCGCGTGCTGCGCGAACTGCTCTAAGACTCAGCGACTCAGCTGCCCTTGCTCGACAAGGATGTCACCCAGTTCGTTCAGATACCCCTGCGCCTTCTTGAGTTCTTCGAGTTGCTCGGGCTTGAGGTCGCGCAGCCGCGGCGGATACGACCAGCGTGGCCGCACCTGGTCGTGGCCCTTCTTGTGATACTCATTGGTGGCGCAGGTGAGGAGTTTCTGGAGACCATCTGCGTTCGGCGCCAGGGCGCCGATCGATCTGAGCTTTGAGAAGGACACCGGCGCGAGATCCACCGATTGACCGCGGGCGACGCCGGGCTGCCAGTATCCCTTGGTCGTGAAGGGCGCGAGCAGCGCGAGCACCTGGGGATCCTCGGCTTTCTGCGTGAGTTCCTTCTTGCGCGCCTCGGCGGTGATCTTGTCGCGTTTGATTTGCGCTTCAACGTCGGCCTTGTCGCGTTCGGCCTTGGCGAGTTCCAACTCGCGGCGCACGGAGGCAATCTCGTCCTGGTAGCGTTTTTCCGCATCGGCTGCGCGCCGCTGCTCTTCGGCTTCGCGTTCCTTCATTCGGGCTTCGAATTCGACCCGCATCGAGTCCAACTGGGCCTTGGTCTCCTTGAGCAGGCGCTCCGCCTCGGCGGCCGCTCGCTTCAGTTCGGCCTCGTGGGCGGTCTCCTCGATCATCGTTTTTGACTCGGTGCGCGCCTTTTCCTCACCGCTGGCGCGTGCCTTGCCCCAGAGGAGCATCCGCTGCGCGTCGTACTCGTTTCGCACGTCCTTGAGGGTCTTGAGCGCCGAGAGGTCGAGATCCTTCGGCGCCTTGGCGATTGCCGCGTCAATCCAGTTGATCTGCTCAAGGATCAGGCCGAGTCGCTCTTTGGCCCAGAACTCGCTCTCTTTCACTTCGCTCTGCATCGTCTCGTCCGGCAGGAAGCCGACGTTGTCCCGCTTGAGTTCGGTCTTGAGATTGCTCAGGATCGAATCCGTCGACTTGCGGCGCGTGCTGATCTGCTGGGGCATCACGATGGGCGTTTCCATCAACCGCAGATAGGCCATGAAGGCCGCTTCGTTCTGGGCGATTTTCTTGCCGTCGTCGCTGGTTTCGAGGCCCTCCAGCCGGCCGGTGAGCTCCTTCGTCCGCGTTTCCAGGCGATCGAGCAGGTCACAGGTCGACTGCACCTGGTCCGCGAACTGCTGCACGAGCCGCCGGGTGCGCTGGTCCTGCTCCTCTTTCTGCCGCCGCTCGCGCTCGGCGCGCCGTGCTTCGTCCTCCACGCCGGAGGGGGTGACGTTTTGCGCTCGAACCACTCCTGCGCCCAGCATGGCGGCAAGCAGCATGATGATTCCCGGGCCACCCGGACGCAGTTTGCAGCCGAAAGCGCTCATGGGTTATCACTCCCTTGTGTCGTAGGCGAGTCGTATTCGAATCGATCCGCCTGCATCATGACGCGAATGTGATCGATATTGGAACGGTGGCCGTTCAACTGATCAAGCCGCTTCGCCGCCCAGGCGATGATCTCTCCCAGGCGCTGTGCGTCGCCCTCCCCCGCTCCGGTCTTGAAGTGCGCGGCGATTTCCTGGAGGGATTGTCTGCGTGATTCGAGTTCGGCGGGCGTCACCCGCTCGTTGATCGTATGGACCCACGCTTCCTTGACGGAGGCGTGGCGGATCAGCGCGAGGTCCAGTTCGCGCGGGTGCTTCGCACTGGGGGCGCCTGCGTCCGCCAAGGGAATCTGGGCGACCGCCTGAAACTCCCGCGCCACCGCCGTCGCGAGCGTCTCCACGTCATTGATCCGCGCGCGGGCCGTATCGAACTGGTTGCTGAACTCCTCTTTCGAGCGTTGGGCGGCAGCAGCGGCGCGGGTCTGCTGCCAGGCGGAGTAGCTGCCCGATATTGAGCGAGCGATGCCGACGACGATGAGCAGGACGATAACGTATCCTGCGCCGATCCAGAGCCGCGCCCCGCGGCTGCGCCCCTGGAACACCTCTCCGAGCGCGAACTTGCGGAACAACCGTCCGGTCCGCTCCTGGCGGCTCATCCGCAGATGCGGAGCCTTGGCTGCGTCATAAACAACGCCTGCGGGGACGGCTTGACCGGCATGTCGGACGAGGAAGCTGTTGGGATAGCGGGGGCGCTCGAACCAGCTGATGCCGCAACGACGGCAGAACGCCTCGAATGAGGCCTGGCCCTCGGGCGGGATTTCGACGGCGATATCCTCATCGCAAGCGCGCAGCAACTCAGCGTAGTAGGTTAGATTCCCGGGTTCGCGCAGAATCTCGTAGGCGCGTCGGATTTCGTCATCGATGGCGTGCAACTTGCCGTCGTGTCGATAGACGATGCGGCTCCACGCTGCCTCGACCTCGTCGGTCTCGGCTGCGGAATCGAGCCCCAGCAGTGCAAACAGCGTCTGCGCTGACATTCGCGTCGCCAACGGATTCGTGGTGACCGGAATACACGTGCGGCGAATTATACGCCCGGTTCCCGTCCCGGAAACGCGCCCTCCTCGCACAAAAAAAGGCTGGAAACGGCCGGGACGGCGGGTACACTGATACGCATTGATTGTCGTTGTTCTGAGCTTGTGGCCTTGTCCCCGCTCAGCATGACGACGGTTTGCTGCTCGTGGGATCGCGACCTGCGAGCCTGCTCTTTGACATGTGGCTGTTCCTGTCAGTCGCCTGTGCCGGTGGTTCCCCTTCGGGGTCCACCAGCAGAGGTTTGACCTCGCGCCGGCGGTAATCAAGCCGTGCGGCGTTTTTTGAAGGAGATTGACTATGGAAACAGAACGATTCGCGAATCAAAAATCGCGAGTATTCCACATGGGAGCAGATGAGCGGACGCCAGTCTGGCGATCGGTCGGAAGCGTCACGATCGTTGCGCCGAATCTGGACGAACCGCTCCACCTGCGGGGTGTCGGTTACACCGTCTTCCTGCAGGAAGCCCGACAGGAAGGTGAGCTGCGTGAAGCACTCGTCTTTCTGCGACGTATCGGGCGACCCGCCTGGCAAGCCATCCTGTATTGGACCTTGCTGGGCATGTTCATGGGCGTCGCAATCACGCGCGCTTGGTTCGTGCTTGCGAACCGCTGAACTTTGACGCTAGGGAGCTGTCCTTCGGGGCAGCTCCCCCCCTTTTTGGACACTTAGCGCAGCAGATTTTCGGCCAGCGTCGCGAGCGCAATCCCGGCCGCGGCTCCCAGCAGAACCAGTTGCAGCCGCAGGCGCCGCGAGAACCACGGCGAGATTGCGTCTCCCAGCACATAATCGGCACAGAGTTTTCGTATCGTCATGGGGCGAGCCTAGCACGCCGGAATCGGGGGCGCAAGATTTTTCTTGCAACGCCCGGGCGCCGCGATAAGCTCTCTTTATCTGATTTGCGTGCCCTCTGAACCGTCCAGACGATCGAACAACATGGACCGTCAGAGTTGACCTGGGACAAACGAAAACACCGGGTCGCACGCTTTAGACAACGGGCTCCTGCGGGGGTCCGTTGTCTTTTTCAGGGGGCGGTGCGTCCGGCCCGTCGCCGCCCCCGTTGTCGCGAATCAGCTGCCGCATTTTCTTCACCACGCGCCCGGGGAGCATGTCTTCCTTGGTTCGTGCTGTGACGTTCAGCGCCTTCGCGAGCTGGAATACCTGGTGCACGCTGAGCTGCTCGCGGCGCGCGAAGCGCTCCACCGACATCGCCTCGACCAGCATGTGCCGTTCGAGTCGATCGGCGAGTCCCCGCACGCGCTGCTTGAGCTTGCGTTGTTCCTCTTCATCGCGCGGCGCGCGCACCGGGCGCGGCGCCGGTAGCGTTGGCCGTTTCCGCTGATTCCCCAGCGCCTCGTCAACGGCAGCCGAGGGAACCCGGGGGCGGGATCGCGCGTAGAATTCCTCGGTCGACACCGACTTCATCGGCCAGCGTTGGGCTGCCATCGCCTTCGCCTGAGGCAGCGTGAAGGGGTGCAATCCCTGTACGACCGTTGGTATCCCGCCGGTGTGCGTGAGCGACCGCTCCTCCGCATTGTGGATGTGCACCAGGCTAAGCCGCGGCGTGCCGTTGACGGCGGCGATCATCTCGGGCGTCAACCCGGGCACCATTTCTTCCCGCCAGCTGTCGGTCGTGGTCTCGCTGGACGACTCGCTGGTGCTGCGCGTACCGCCTTCGCCGGAAGAGGTTCCGCGTGAATAGCCTACCTCGCTCAGGCCGATCAGGCCGTACTCGTAGTTGCGCGCCAAAGTTTGACCGCGTTGCCAGGACGTGCCCGTTGTCGTCTGCGTCCCGGACGAACGCGCCGTAGAGCCTCCATGACGAACTTCTCGTTTTCGGCCCGACAGAAGTGTCAGCGACTCGATGATTCGCGAATTCGTCAGTGAGAGATACTGATTGAAGCTGCACAAATCGGCGATCATCTTGTAGAGGTCGACGTCCCGCGTATGCAGCGATTCCGGCGATTGATGTGACAGGATGAACCCGACGCCGAGGGACCGCGAATCCTCCAGCACCTCGACGATGTTCTGCGCCGCGAGTCGCTGAAATTCGTCGATGGCGACGAACATCTGGCGCGTGCGTCCCTGCTTCATCCGTTCGCTGGCGGTTTCCATCAGCGCAAAGATCATCAGCTTGCCGATGACCTTCGCATCAATCGACTGCGAACGGGAGTTGAGGTGGACATACAGGACCTCGCCGCGGTCGTAGATCCGGTCCAGGTCCACGTGCTGCCCGTCCGGAGAGCGTCCATCGGTCACCAAGTGGAAGGAGTACTGAAGCGGCTGCAACGCGCTGAAGAGGCCGCGGGCGTCGGTGTTCCCGGATTTGCCCTGCGTTTGATCGCCGATCAGCCGGATCATCTCGGCCAACGTCTTCGGTCGCTCGTCGTAGAGTGTTTGCAGCAACTGCTTTCGCTGTTCTGACGTGAAGAAATCCGACCCGTACCCCTCGCGATAAATCAGCGACATCGCCTTGAGCAACGTCTCTCCGAGCTTCAACGGGTAGCGGATGGAGCGCAGGTTGTAGAGCGGGTCGAAACGCAGGCTCACGTAGTCCGGGTCGTTCGAGAAGAAATTCAACTGCTGCCCGCGGCGCGCTGCGATGAACTCCGCGAGCGCGCGGAGATAACGATCACCATTCTCCTTCAGATCCATGATGACCAGCGGCGGGGCGGGTTGAACTTCGCCACTGGAATCCACCCACTCGTCGCCAAGCTGCAGCAGGAGCTGCGCTAACGCGAACGTGGTCTTGAAACTGCCAGGCAGGCCCAGAATGTACGCGTGATTGGCGAAGACCTGACGCGCGGCGAACAGCGGGTCGGGCGCACCGTCCGCGAGCCCGATGAACACTTCGTGCTGGTGCCGCCCGGCGGTCCGCTTCATCAATTCGTAGTAGCGCCACCAGTCCGAGACTTCTTCGCCCGAGCCGAGCGACGAGACTCGGGCGCGCTTCAGAATGTCCCACCACGTGAGCGGCGGCAGCCCGTTCCAAACGTCCTCAAACGTCACGGGGCGCGGGGTGACCGGCGTCAGCACGGGACGAATAACCATGCCGCGCTCGGCAAGCCCGCGCAGCTTCGCGCCGGGCTGCCGCTCGACGAAGTCCTTCACGGTCGACGGGTCAAGCCGCTTGGTTTTCTTGCGCCAATTCACGCAGCGCCTCCTCAAGACTCGCCAGTCCGGGAACCGTCTCGACGTGGATGTGGCTGAGTGATCGCAGCGGCTTCCCGTCGCCGTTGGCATCATCGACGGCCGCGTTCAACTCCGCGGCGCGATCCACGTTGTCCACGAGAATCGCGTGCGAGTAGAACTCGTGGCGCAGCCACGGCTCCAGCGCGGGCAGCTTGCGAACCTCGCTTACGTGCGATCGGGTCCGAGCGACGACATCGGCCACGCGGGTCGAATCACCCGGCGCGTACACGTGATAGATGCGTGTGGCTCGCGCGCCCCGCTCCAGGCAATGAAATCGCCCGGCCGGCGCCGGCTCACCCAGGAGCTCCACAAGCTCATTGTCGTTCAAGCGGATTCGTGTGCGCCCCCGTAGCAGGCAGAACGCGAGTACGGCCAGGTTCGCCGGTAGCGCTTCGGAACCCAGATTGTCGGCACGGCGGCGGCTGGCCCCCAGGGCGCCGGCTCCGGCGCGAGTCAAAACGTACGCGGCCCGGTTCCCGCCGAAGCCCTTCTGTGTCTCGATGAGCCCCTGTTCACGAAGCTGGTTCAGGGTCTTTTGCGGACTCGCCCCCTCAAAATAGAGCGCCGACACGATTTCCTGGAACGAGAGCCGGTAGCGGGCCAGATGTTCCAGCACGCACCGCTGAGTCTGATTGAGGTTACCAGAGCTCATAGGAGAGTCCTCGCGTGGCGCAGAACTCGTGAAACTCGGCGAGCTTCGATGCGCTGTACTCGCCGCCAACCTCGATGACACGGCGAACGCCGCCCGCGTCGACCATCGCGTCCGGCAGGCGCGTCTGGTCCCCGTACCCGAGCCGCCGCAGCCGGCTTTCGGAAATCCACTCGGCAATCCCGTCGGGAGTTCGGCGCCGCCAAACCAAGTATAGCTCGCCGAGGAGCAGGTCGTGACTGATCTCACTGCGCCGCGGCCGCCGGCCGCCATCACCGCCCAGCCAGGTGCCCGAGGCGGAGGTGGCAACGACGCAGGAGACGGGCGCGGCCGGCTGCGTCCAGCGCTGGACAAGCGCCCGCGCCAGGCCCACGAAGTCGGGGACGGCGTTCCCCGGTTCCCATTCGGCGAGTGGACATACGGGGATTTCGACGGGACGCGCCGGCATGTGGAACAGTTCGACGAACCCACGATCCTGAAGCACGCGGAGGCGTCGAGTGGCCGCCCGGCCCGCGTCGGCTGCGGCAGCGAACCAATGCGCCGCAATCTGGTTCACGGAGAGCACGCGTACGTCCCGAGTCAGCACGACCAGGAGGTCGCGGTCGCGGGGCGTCAGGTTCGACCGTTGCAGCACCATCTGCGGAACATTGCTCCGGCATCTTGGACGTTCAAAACGTCGGTTCGCTTCGGATGCGTAACTCTACGGAGAACAGAGGCTTGCGTCATCAGGCGGGGTCGTTTCGGAGGCTGAATCGGTGACCGACCAAACGACCTTGAAAACGTCCGCTTTTCGAAGATGTGGAAAGGGCCCACCCGGCAGGACCGCCGGATGGACCGAACTGCTAATAGTCCTCGGGCAGGAGAATGGTCGTCGCCGAGCGGTCTGCTTCGGTGATAATCCAGAACTTGGTGCCCGTCCGGTCATGGTAGACCGAGAACAGCCGGAGCGCGTTCTTCAGCGAGAACTCGTTCTCGTTGGCGTCGTCGCTTCCGCAATCGCCCCAGTCGCCGTGTGCGTGTCGCATCAACGCCGCGTGAACGTCCTCCGCGTCCAGCGTGTCGCGGGCGTTCGGCGTGATGACCATTCGGCCGAGCGGGAACTTCTGGGCGAGGGGATTGCCTGGGGAGGGTTTTTCGAAGGTGGTCATACGCTTCTGCCCTCCTCACGCACAACAACAATGTGGAAGCCGGATTGCTCCAGCTCATTGACCCGGTGCAGCCAGTTCCTGAGGCACTGCAAGTCCTCGAAGACATGGCCCTTACGACCCTGCGGCGGCAACGCCTCGTAGTCGGTCCGCTCGTCGCTCCACAGGTAGGTGACGACGCGATCCAGGGCAAGTTTTTCACGAAGGCCCGCGCGCTGCGGGCCAGGGTTGGTCTGGTTTGTATCGCTCATAAGCTCCAGCCCTCCCCGCGAACGCATATCCTGCCGACGGGGTCCGGTTCCGGTGCCTGAAACATCAGCCAGGCGTTCAGCAGGTTCATGGTCTGTGCGTGGAACGGCGGGGCATTACGACCGCCCGGACGCATGCACCAATCAGGGTTGAGTTGATGAAGGCACGCGGCTGCGTATTCCACCGCCTCGCGAAATGTCTGCGGAGGTCCGCTCCGCTCAAGCACTTCCTGGTATCTCATAACGATTCTCCAAAATAGCCGGCGCGCTCCCGACGCCGACCGCGTTTCCCCCAGGGAACCAGCCGGAGGCTGCTTTCCGGGAGCCGGGGGTTTTGTTCACTCACCCGTTCCCGTGAACAAAACCCCCGGTTACCGGAAAGAAACGATACGACCGGGCTCCAGCCCGGTTCCGCTTGGTGCGGCGGGTGGTGCGGCGCCGGGCGCGGTGCGCGTGCAAGGACCGTGACCGCGCAGCGGCCGGCTTGCCGGCGGCCGCAGGCCGGCACTGTCCTTGCAGCACCGCAACCAGAGACGCGTCGCCCGGCGCGATTCAAAGGGGCGGCGAAGCCGCTCGGCAATCCCTCCACGGGGCGAGCGGGAATGGGTCAGATGAATGCGGGACCCAGAAACCTTCAGACAGGCATCACGAATCGCAGTTCGCTGCGATTAGACATCCGGATTCAGGGGTTGCAGGGCCGGCGCGCGTTGCGCGTGAATCCACGCGAACGCGTCACCGAGCGCCCGGCCGAGGACAAGCAGGTCGTCCACGCCGAAGCCCGAGGACTCCTTCCAGGCGTCGTTTTCCTTGTAGAGCCGCGCCGCGGTGACGTTGAACATGTGTCCATTTGCGGTGGCGTTACGCCAGATCACGACTTTGACTGCACCGAACCGGATCTCGTGGACCGGCCGGCGATTGGATTCATTCATGAGAACCTCCACTTCTATTGACGAGTCTTTCGCATTCATCTGATAGAAGCGTTATGGCGGGAGTGACGAACGGTGTTGCACGGAGTTTGGGACAGGTCCGGCCCGCGGACGTTGCGCGGCGGTCCCCCGGCCCGCCGGGAACTGGCACCGGTGGGTTCCGCGTCCTTGTGCCGCGCGCAGCGCTTTCCGTAATGAAGCCGGTCGCTTACTCGAATTCGCGGGGCATCATCTCTTTTCGAGCTGTTCGCGAACGCGCCACTCGTGGATGTTGCCGAACAGGCCCCCCAGCCCAAAGCCCGCCACGGCCCCGGCGATGAACCAGCCCTGCAGCGCCGCCGCCGATGGACCCGTGCCGAGCCAGCGATAACCCAGCGCGCCGGCCGCCGCACCAGCGCAAACCAGGAAGTTCACAACAAAGCGGATTCCGATCATGGCGGCGACGTCGCGGTAGGTCGCAAGCCCGTCGCGCAGCACCGCCATCGTCCAGCTCATGCGACCGAATGCCGCGAGCAGCCACAAGCCTCCGGCAACGACCGTGAAGGCGTAGGCCCAGTCGGTCTGGTTGCCGTCGTGAGCGCCAACGACAACCGCGTGCCCGACATAGAGAAGTGACGCGAGGACAGCCGCGCTCAAGAACCAGAGCGCGGCCAGCGAGAGCAGTTTCCAGGCACGGGTGAGGTAGTCCAGGAACAAGCAAGGCCTCCCACGCCTCGCACGCGAGACGCTGGCCGAGAATCGTACCGTGTTCCGCAGTTACACAGCAGCGAATCTCACCGCAGCGTCGAATTCGCGCGGACGCCTGCGGCGATGCACTCCGCCAATTGCGCTTCAAAGGCATCGCGCTGCGTCGCCGTGCCGGCCGCATTCCCGGGCATTCGTCGCGGTCCGGTGCGGAGCGTTTCCAGCTCGATCGACCGCAAATGTGGGGCGAGCGCCCGGAGGACGGCGCGGAGCGCATGGCTGGCCGAAAGGCGCGTACTGCTCGCGCGACGGAGTGCCTGAATCAGTTGTTCAAATATCGCATCCGTTTCGCTGCACAGCGCCAGCTCGCGTTTCACAATGCGAACCGTCGGAGGGGTCGAGGTGCTGGCAGCGTCTGCCGGAGCGACCGCGGAGCGGTCTGGTGCGGGCGCAACGGCCCGGGCTGCCGCTTCGGGGTCGAGCAATCGCACGACGGAACTCGATGGCGGGAGTTGTCGCAGATTCTTCGCCACGGCTCAGGCTCCGAGAATGGGGGACGGCGCGGCTGTGACGACGGGCACCTCAGGCGGATGCGGCGTGGAGACGGCCGACTCCCCAAACGGCGGCAGCGTGCCCTCCAGGAAGCGGGTGCGCTGACGCACCCGGTGCTCGATCTCGGCTGCAAGCCGCAGGTACTGCTGCGCAATCTTGATTTCTGCGAACCGGGGGAGCTGGAAGAGCGTCTTTCCGCGCCCCGACAGTTCGGCCAGCAACACCGCCTGCGAAATCGAAGTCTCAAAACGCCGGCCGGGCAGCGATGCGGAAACAACCTGCTCCAACTGTGTGCGCAGCCGAGTCGCGCGGCTATCCACGTTGGTGAAGACGACCCCGAGCACCTCCAGGCGCGGATTGCGGTGCCGGCGTACATCGGCCACGTCCTTGAACGCCTCGGTCAGTCCGCCCAGCGAAAGCGGATGCGGAAACGCGGAGAGCAGGATCCAGTCGGCCGCCGCGTACGCGGCCACGGTCGTTGTCGCGGCCGCAAATGGCGCCGTGTCGAGGAATACGAAGTCGAAGTGCCGCCGCGCATCGGCAATCGGGCGGTCGAGCAGTCGCGTGCGGTCGGTGAATTTCGAGAGCAGCGCGTCGAGTTCAGACAGCTGCGGCCGGGATGCGATGAGTTGCACGCCGGACGGCATGCGTTCGAAGATCGCGAGTCCGGCGATGGTCTCGTCCGTAGTCAGAAGTTCAAGCGTGCCGGCGAAGCTGTTCTCCGGCACCCCCAGGTGGCGCGTGGCCCCGGCAGCTGGGTCAAGGTCGATCACCAGGCAGCGATATCCGCCCTGGCCCAGGGCCGCAGCGATGTTGACGCTGTTGGTCGTCTTGCCGACGCCGCCTTTCTGGTTGCCCACCGCGATCACGATTCCGAGTGCTGCATCTGCCATTGAGTCCCCCTTCGTTTTGTTTCGTAGTTTGCGTTTCTCGGCGGTGCGAATGCACCGGCCGGCAGGCCAGCACGCGCGGCCGCCAGCCGGCATGCGCCCTTGCTGACGGATAGCACGGTTCCGAACCGGCCGACAAGAGGAGAGTTTTGGGTTCGCGTGAGCGCGCGGTGGGGATGCGATATCACCGTCCCCGCGGGCCGCCAGGCGGGCGCGCCGGTGGGCCGGCTTCCGGCAAAAAACAGCTTGCGCGGCTCGCAAGTGTGCGGTATGTCTCAGATCACGAGACGCCCGGCGAACCGGGAAGTTCGTCCGTGGCATCTCGTTTGAGTGGTGAACAAGTATTGAAAGTGCGAGCGTTCCGCATCGACGTGGTGGTTGATGCGGAACACGGAACAAGACAGCCAATCGCAAGCCGCCGTGTTGAACCGGGTACGTCCAACCTAGCGCGTCTGCGCCTGTACTGTCAATCCTGCATTTCGCCTGCGGCCCGCGGGCGCCGCTGCGCCGCCTTTCCGGACAACGTGGACGTCCGCCGGAGTGTCCACCGAACAGGGTTTGAATCGACATGCACAATCAGGAATCAAACGCCGGTTATGGGCGTGGAACATGGCGTGGAACACGCCGGAAAAGCGAGTTTGCACGGACCAAGCCGGAAGGCGGGTTCTGCTTCGTGCCGGCGATGGGGTTTATGGCGACGTGGTGGGCCTACAAGCGGGGGATTCTGGGCCTGCCTGACCTGCGCGTATGGCTGGCGATTTTCGAGGTCAAGGCGCGGCGCTGCGGCAACGGTCCCAATCGATCTTTCGCGGGCGTGGAACATGAAATCGCGGTGCTCGTTCAGAGTGACGTCCGGCATGTTGCCGCCTCGCTACGGCGACTGGAACGCACCGGATATTTGAAGCGAACGCGAACAGCGTTCTGGCCGCAATGGGATCTCGACCGGCTCGAACACGACGAGCGCGAGGAGTTCTGGCTGCTGCTGCTGCGGCAGGTCAAGAACCATCGTCGCCGTATACCCGTGCCGCGGCGTGTCCTCCGGCTGCTCACGACTGTCACCCGGCCGGTGTTCTGGGCGACCACCGTGGGACATCTTCTGCGCTGCATGTACTACCGCGACCGGCAATGCGCACCCGATGGTCGCTGCAAGGCTTCGTGGATCGCGGACGTGTTCGGTGTCGATACTCGAAACGTCAAATCGGCACGGCGCGAGCTGATGCACTTGGGTATGCTCATCATGGATCCAACGGATCAGTGCTCGATGAACCGCTGGGGGCCACGGGCGCGATTCAATCTTTCATGGAAGGCGGAGGGACGCGCTGGAACGCCACCCCGAACGGGCCCGATTCAGCGCGAATTGCCACCCCCAATAAACCGAGAACTCGCTTCGCGAATGGTAACTAACCAAGAACGGCGGCAGGCGCCGGCTGTGGGACTTTCGACCGCCCGATCGTGGCACGTCGATAAAACCGAGTTGAACTCGCCGCCGGCTTTGCAGCGGCTGTTTGAGCGCTGCGTCCGTCAGGGAACGTGTCGCGAGTCTGAAGCGGCGCGATTGGCGTTCTTCGCGACAGCAGCCAGGGCGCTGCGCGTCGCCACATCGAACGCGCCCGGTTTGTTCGCAACGCTCGTCCGTACGAAACACTGGGGCTTTGCGACGCTCGCCGACGAGGACGCCGCGCGACGCTGGTTGCGGCAACTGGCCGCCGGCCGAGATCGAGGCATTACGCTCATACCGAAGACGGGTCCCGTTTCTGAAGGTCCACCCTGCCGCCCCCCGGAAGCGGCAGCGACAGTGCTTCATCGCCTCCTACCGAATTTGCTGCCTGATTCGGCGCGTACGGATCCCGCACGTCCAATTGAGGTCCGCAGCGCAGCGTCGAATCCGCTGCGCGAGTTCCGCCGCGACACGCCGGTTTCTGCGATCACGTCGCAGAAACACAACGGGGCCCGTCCTGTGCGCATCTGCCGTACGCCGTCCGTCGCCATCGGGTCCTCGCCCCGCGAGGCCGGCAGGCCCCTGGGACCCGATGGTGACGGACGCGGATGCTCCATGCTGCCGGTGCCGGCCCTGAGCCGGAGCGGTCCTAACCGAGCTGCGTGAGCCACTCCGGACTCTGCACTAGGGACTGATGTCGGCCATTCACCGATCCGTTCGCCAATCCGCACATCGTGAAAGTGGCGTGCGGTCACTCAATCGGACCGCCGAGGCGCTGCGTATGTTACGCTCCGCAGCTCACGCCCCGCTTGTTCCAAGCAGACCGAACAAGAATGTCAAGAGCTGGGCGAAGAAAATGTATAGCAGGTTCGTCAGGATCATCGTCGTTCTCCAATGCCAGGCGCGTCGCTCATGCGGCAGAGCGCTGCATGCGCCGAATCTGGAACTGCTTGGCGACCAGAAAGATCACCGGGTAAATCAGTAGCTCCATCAGGAAGCTCGTCAGCAGGCCGCCGAACATGGGGGCGGCGATGCGTTTCATCGTGTCCGAGCCGGTTTCCGTGCCGATCATGATCGGCAGCAATCCGATCATCGTCGTTGCGACCGTCATCGTCTTCGGCCGGATGCGGAGTACGGCACCCTCGTGGATGGCTGCTTTGAGGTCGGAAAGTGAGTTCAATTTCCCTTCAGCCTTCCAGCGGTCGAAGCTGTTGTGCAGATAGAGCAGCATGACCATGCCGGTCTCCGCGTCGAGGCCGGCCAGCGCGATCAGTCCGACCCAGACCGCGAGCGACATGTTGTAGTCGGCCCAGTACATGAACCAGATCGCACCGACCAGACTGAACGGCACCGCCAGCAGAACGACACAGGTATCGAGCCAGCTCCGGTGCGAGAGGTAGAGCAGCAGCACGATCACGACGAACACGAACGGGATTGCGATGGCCAGGCGACGATTGGCCGCCTCGATGTACTCGTACTGCCCTGACCAGACCAGGTTGTAGCCTGCAGGGATGGTCACGCGCTGCGACACCAGGCGTTTCGCCCGCTCGACCCATCCGCCGATGTCCGAGGTGGTCAGATCGACGTAAATCCACGCGGTCTTTCGGGCGTTTTCGCTTTTGATCATCGGCGGTCCGGGCTCGATGCGGATGTCGGCCAGTTGCGCCAGTGGCACCTGCGCGCCGCCGGGCGTCGCGACCAGCGTGCGGCGCAGGGCGGGAATGTTGTCGCGCAATTCGCGTTTGTAACGGAGATTGACCGGGTAGCGCTCCAGCCCCTCGACCGTCTGCGTGATGTTCATGCCGCCGAGTGCGGTGAGGATCACGTCCTGCACGTCGGCGATGCGCAGGCCGTAGCGGGCGATCTCGTCGCGGTTGATGTTGAAATCGACGTACAGGCCGCCGACGGTCTTCTCCGGGTACGCACTGAGCGTGCCGGGCAGCGTGCGAACCTCTGCGGCAATCTGCTCGGCGAGTTGTCCAAGGCTCGCGAGGTCGTCTCCCATGATCTTGATGCCGACCGGCGTCTTGATGCCGGTGCTGAGCATGTCGATGCGCGTCTTGATCGGCATCGTCCAGGCGTTGGTTACGCCGGGGAACGCCACGATATCGTCAAGACCGGGAACATCCGTGCCGTCCGGCTCCTTCCAGCCGTAGGACAGTTCATCTACGTTGATGGTGCGCTCTTCGGGCCACCAGTACGTGAGGCTCGACCACGTTTTGAGCCAGGCGGGGAATGAGCTGAACCAGCGGTCGAAGCGGCGTTTCCGCCACTTGCCGCGGTCGGGTTCCAGCATGATGGTGGTCTCGATCATGCTGAGCGGGGCCGGGTCGGTCGCGGACTCGGCACGGCCAATCTTCCCGAACACGTGATGGACTTCGGGCAGCGACTTGATGAGCGCATCAGTCTGCTGGAGCAGTTCGCGCGCCTTGGTGATGCTGATGGCCGGGTCGGTCGTGGGCATGTAGAGCAAGTCGCCTTCGTCGAGGGGCGGCATGAACTCGCTGCCGATCTGGTGGCTCAGCCGCAGGAACGGCAGCTTGTCGGCGACAACCTGCTGTCCCCAGATGTACTTTTGGAGCGGCAGGACGGCGGTGAATACGACGATCGCTGCGATCACGAGCGTGAAGTACTTGCCCTTCATCGCCGCCCAGAAGAACGGTTCGTATATCTTCTGAAGGAGGCGGCTGATCGGGTTCGTTTGCTCGTTCGGAATGCGGCCGCGAATGAAATACACCATCAGCACGGGGATGACCGTGACCGCGAGGATCGCAGCGGCGCCCATCGCGAAAGTCTTCGTGTAGGCCAGCGGCTTGAAGAGCCGGCCGCTCTGCTCGCCGAGCACGAAGATCGGCAGGAAGCTGACCGTGATGATCAGCAGGCTGAAGAAGAGCGTCGGTCCGACCTCCTTGGCCGCGTCGATGATCACTTGCGTGTGCTTCTCGCGCGAGAGGCGCGTCGTACCGGCCTCGGCTTTCGCTCGTTCGTAGTGTTTGTGGGCGTTCTCGACCATGACGATCGAGCTGTCGACCATCGCGCCGACGGCGATGGCGATTCCGCCCAGGCTCATGATGTTCGCGTTGATGCCCAGCGCGTGCATGATGATCAGGCTGGCCAGCACGCCCGTCGGCAGCACGAAGATCGCGACCAGCGCGCTGCGCACGTGCAGCAGGAAGATCACGCAGACGATGGCGACGACCGCCATCTCTTCGATGAGCTTCACTTTCAGCGTATCGACCGAACGCTGAATGAGCGCCGACCGGTCATACTCCGTAACGATGTCAACGCCGGGTGGCAATCCGGGGCGAAGATCGTCGATCTTCCGCTTGACGTCGCCGATGACCTTGAAGGCGTTCTCGCCGTAGCGCATGACGACGATGCCGCCTACGACTTCACCTTCGCCATTCGCTTCGGCCAGGCCGCGGCGCAGGTCCGGCCCGAGCTGCACGGTCGCAATGTCCTGCAGGTAGACGGGCGTCCCGTCGGGATTTGCGCGGATGACAACCTTCTTGAGGTCCGCGACACCCTGTGCCGACCGCGCCCGCCCGAGCGGCGTCCCGTCCCGCTGGGCCTGCGCGATCTGCTCTGGCGTCAGCCGCGCCAGGTAGCCCTTGCCGCGGACCATGTACTCGGTCTCCGACATCTCCATCACGCGGCCGCCAACGTCGATGTTCGACATCTGGATGGCCTGCTTCACCTGGCCAAGCGGGATGTTGTAGGCCAGCAGCCGGTCCGGATCGACGACGACTTGGTACTGGCGGACAAACCCGCCGACGGGTGCCACTTCGGCGACGCCTTCGAGTGCGGTCAGCTCGTAGCGCAGATACCAATCCTGCATGCTGCGCAATTCGGAAAGGTCGAACTCGGCGAGCTTCAGCTCGGTCTCGCCGTCCCAAGGGCAGGTTCCACCGTGGTCGAAGCTGCGTACGCGTTCGAGTCGGTCGCGGATCGCCTCGGGAGCATCTTCGGGGCGCGCGTACCAGCGCCGGCTGCCGACGGGCGCTTCGTGCGCCGGAGCGGTGGTTGCTTCAGAGCGCGCCTCGGTTCGCGCCAGGTGTGCGGCGCGCGGATCCTCGATCTCGCCGGGATCGTAATACATCCCGTCGGGATGCTTTGGACAGTAGTATCCGTTGCGAACCGAGTACTCGAAGACCCACCCGACCCCGGTGGCGTCCGGTCCGAGCTGCGGCGTAACGCCCTTCGGGAGCCGGTTCGCTACGTAGTTGAGGTACTCCAGCACGCGCGAGCGCGCCCAGTAGATGTCCGTGCCGTCCTCAAAAATGATGTACACGAACGAGTTGCCGAACATCGAGTAGCCGCGCACAACCTTCGCGTACGGCACTGCGAGCATGGCGGTCGTGAGCGGATACGTGACCTGCTCCTCGACGACCTGCGGCGCCTGGCCCGGATACTCGGTGAAGACGATGACTTGCACGTCGGACAGGTCGGGAATCGCATCCAGCCGAATGTTGAAGATCGTCCATACGCCGCCGGCCACGACAAAACCGGTGAGCAGCAGCACAAGCAGCCGGTTGCGGGCGCAAAACTCGATGATCCTGGCAATCACGTTGCGTGGTCCTCTACTTGACGCCGGTCGGCTCGCCACACTTGAGCATCTTGAAGCCGTAGAACGGGTTGGCCATTTCGTCGGTCGTCTGGAGCCAATCCCCCTTCGTCATGGGACAGTGGAAGATGTAGATCGTCGGATACTGCTGCTTGCTGGGCCGCACGTGGTCCACCACGCCGGCCATCGCGTCGCTCAGGCCCACAAACGTCACACGGTCATCGTCAAGGCTGCGTCCGGAGAGCCTGAGCGCAGCCGTGCGGACCGTCCGCACAGACTCGCCGAACTTCGCCGGCAGCTTCGATGCCGGGTCATCGAGGTTCTTGAGGATTTCGTCCGCCGCCCCCACGAGCCCGAGCGCGTGCAGCGCGACCTCTTTGGTGCTGTCGGAGGCGAAGCGCTTTTGAAGCGCGAGATAGTGCTCCATCAGGTAGTCGACTTGAACGGCAATGGCGGCGGGCGCCCCGGCCGGTTTCGGCACGCTCCGCGCCTCGACGAGCTGCATTGCGCAAATGGAACACGCCCCGCGCTGCGGTGACGTCACGGTGGGATGCATCGGGCAGACGAATCCGCCAGCCGACGCACCGCTGTCTTCGGCGACCTTGTCCTTCGCCCACGAAGTGGCGTCGATCGGCTTGAGGTTCATGCCGCACGTGGGGCATTTGCCGGGTTCTGCCGCGAATTGCCAGCACTCCTCCATCGGGCAGACGTACTTGGCATCGGCGGGGATCATTTTCTTCGTCTGTTGAGCGACGGCGCTCGCGCTGGCCGGCGCCAGGTCTGCCGCGCAGGTCGGGCACTTTCCGGGCCGGTCGCTGTGTGCGAGCGGATGCACCGGACAGCGGTAGGCTGCACTCTCGGCGACCTCGGGATTCGACGGCACGTTGCGTTCGGCCATCTCCGGCGCAAGCCACACGCCGCGGTAGGGCGTCAGCTTTCGCCCACAGTCCGCGCATGTTCCTGGCCGGGCGCTGATTTGGTGCGCGTGCCGCGGATTGGGACAGGTGTACATCACCTTGAACGGTTCGAGCTTCCGGCCGCAGCGCGGGCAATCAGCCTGCGTCTTCGAGAACACGTGCTGATGCTCGGGGCAGGTGTACGCGATGTCCGCGCCGCCGGCGGCCCGACGCGCCCTGACCCAATCCAGCTCATCGAGCGGCTTGAGCTTCATGCCGCACCAGGGACACTTCCCATCGTCCGGTGAGAAGTAGGCTCCTTGGCGCGCGGGATCAGCTTCGTCCGGATGAGTCTCCATCGGACAGGCAAACCGGGCATCGTCCGGAAGTCGCGAAGCATTCGATTGCGATGCGGGCGCAGTCTGTGCGTGCGCGACCAGCGCGAGCGTTGAGAAACCGGCGAGAGTTATGACGATGGTCGCAATTGTGGAGCGCATGAAGGCCTCGATTCGGGTCAGTGAACATGTCCAGTCGGCATGGGCTTTTCGGCCTCGGCAGGCCTGTTATTCCCCTGGGGATCGCTCGCTGGCGATGAGCTCTGGGATTCCAGCATTTTGGCAATCGCCTCTTTGAGTTTGCTCTCCGCGTCGAGCAGAAACTGCCCGCTGGTGACGATGCGATCCCCCTCGTCCAGGCCGTACTGCACCTCGACTAAGCCGTCCTCGGCCTCGACGCCGGTCTGGATGTCGCGCGGCTGGAATTTGCCGCCGGCCAGCGCGACAAAAGCCACCTTGCGCGTGCCGGAATCGATGAACGCCTCGCGGGGAATCAAAAGCGCGTTGCGGTCCAGGTCGGCCCGCAACGTCACATTTGCGTACATCGCCGGTTTTAGCTCCAGCGTCGGGTTCTCAAACTCCAGCCGCAATTTGATCACGCGCGTCTGCTTGTCGAGATAGGGATAGACGTACGTCACGCGGCCGACGAAATCGCGGTTCGGCACGTAAGGCAGCGACATTCGCGCTTCCTGCCCGATTCGCACCCAGGGCAACTGGTATTCGTAAACATCGACGTAGACCCAGACTTTGGCCAGATCGGCGATCGCATACAGCCGCATGCCCGGCGTGAGGTACATGCCCTCCTGCGCCATCTTCTCGGTCACGATGCCCCGCGCCGGGGAGTGGATCGTGAGAGTTTTCTGGATTTCGCGCGATCGCGCAAGCTGCTCGACCTGGTCGTCCGAAACGTCGTAGTACTTCAAGCGAATCCGCGCGGCGTCAACCAGTTGGCGTGACTGTTCGCGGAATTCGGGGATCGTATTCTCGTTCAGCCGCTCCACGCCGCGCAGCGCCGCGAGAAACTCCTCCTGCGCCGAATAGAGCGCCGGCGAGTAAACCTCGAAGAGGGGATCGCCCTTCTCGACCTGCACGCCGGTCTGGTCGACGTGCAGCTTCTCGATCCAGCCCTCGAATTTCGTGTTGATGAAGAACAGCGTTTGCTCGTCGTAGTCCACGCGGCCAACGGTGCGGATCGTCTTAACCAGCGGGCCTCGTGTGAGCTCCGCCGTGCGGACGCCCATGTTCTGGATCGTGACCGGGTCGATCGTGATGGTCTTACCCGTCGCCGACTCAGTCTCGTCTGCGTAGACCGGCACAAGGTCCATGCCCATCGGACTCTTGCCTGGCTTCTCGGAAATGTAACTCGGGTCCATCGGGGCGCGCCAATAAAGCACCTTGCGCTCCTTCGGCCCGGTCGGGGATGAGCCGCCGCCGTCGTCACCGGCGCGCAATGGAGTGAGCTTCATGTGGCAGATCGGACACTCACCCGGCCCCTTCTGAATTACGTTGGGGTGCATCCCGCACGTGTAGAGCTGTTCCGAATCGGCGGAGGACTGCTCTGGCGCTGTACCGACGCTCAAGCGTGACGCCGCCCAGAATCCCACGCCACCGCCGAGTCCGAGCATGACCACGCTGACGATCACCCAGGCGAGGACACGCGCCGCACGAGCCCGCCGAAACGTGGATGGACCCCATGTCATGATCCGCCTCCCGCCTCGGACAGGCTCAAACCGACCGCCGCTTCCAGATCTGCCACGCTACGTTCGAGCTCCCCGAGCGCGCGGTGGTACTGGACCGTGAACATGAGCCACTTCTGCCAGTTGTCGATGACGAACAGGAAGTCGCTGTCTCCGGCCGAGTACGACGCGCGCGAGACCTCGTAAGCCTGCTGCGCCTGCGGAATGATCGTGTCCTTAAAGATCGCGGCCAGCTCGCGCTGCGCCTGCACGCGCGCCAGTGCGTCTTCGATCTCGAAGTTGACGCGGTTTCGGGCGGAGACGTACTCGTGCTGCGTTGCCAGTTGCCGGCTGTGCGCTTCTCGAATGCCCGCCTCGATTTTCTCGATCCAAAGCGGGATGTTCACGCTCAGCGTGATCGCCCAGTTGTCCGTCCCCTCCTCGCTCATGCGGTTTACCATGGGCACCATCCCCGTGGTCGGGTTGGGCGGCGGGACAAACGCCTCGCGCGGACGCATGTACATCCACTCGAACCCGAGCGTAAAGTCCGGCCAGTATGCCAGCTTGGCCAGCGCGACGCTCTGGCGGTCCCGTTCCAGCTGCTGCTTGAGGCGTTGCAGGTCCGGATTGTGTTCGGCCGCCGCCGCGAACAGCGCGTCCATCTGCACATCGACGGAGCGGACGTCATACTCATCCAGGGTCGGGACTGGCGTAGCGGGAAAACGATTCATCACCCGATTCAGCATCGCGACCGCGGTTTGTCGCTGCTGCCGCAGCTCGACAAGCTGACTCTCCAGGTTCGACAGCTCGACCTGGGCGCGCAGCACGTCGTCCTGCCGCCGGCGCCCTGACGCGACCTGCGCCCTGGCCGCATCGATCAGACCGCGGAGCAGGTCTTGGTTGGCGAGGTCGATCTCAATCGTGCGGTCGATGATGTAGATGCGGAAGTATGTTCGCTTTACGTCGGCAATCACGGTCAGACGCTGGCGTCGAAGTTCCTGGATCGCCATGCGGGCTTCCTGGAGCGCTACACGCCCCGCACGATCCAGTTTTTCGGGCACTGGGAATCGTTGTTGAACGCCGAGCGTGAAGAAGTTGTCACCCTCCGCCGTTCGAACCGGCTCGGGCAGGGTGCGCGTCATCAGCATGGGATCGGGCAATGCCGTTACCTGCGGCACACGGGCTGCTCGCATGCGCGCCATCTCTTCCGCTGCCTTGATGTCCGGGTTCTGCTCCAGCGCCAGGACTATGAAGTCGCGCAGCGAGCGCGGCTCCGGGGCAGGCACCCCTGTCGTCTGCGAGGAGGACTCCGCCGGGCGGGTCGGTCCTGATCGCGTCACAGGGCGTGTTCCGCGGGCGTAGGTCTCGCCGGATTGCGAGCGCTCCCGCGCGAAGCGAGTGATCGCGGTGGACACGTCCCGATCGGCGGTCTGATTCAGGGCACACCCGACGAGCATGCCGGCCGTGAGAGTCACCCCGACCGCGAAAATAGCCATTGCGGTGGCGAGCGGCTGATGTGCGCGGCGTCGCGTAGTCATGGTTCGTATCATCCTCGCAAATCAGTCCCGGCCGGCGTATCGCTCTGGTTCCTGCTCGAATCGCCGACGGCATTCCTCGATGCAGAAGTAATACGTGCGGCCCGCGTGTTCGGCGCTCGCCGCAGCCCAGTTCTTGTTGATGGCCATCCCGCACACCGGGTCGCGGATCATGTTTTCCCGTTGGTACGCGTCGGCATTCTCCAGCCGCAGATACGTGTCCACAAACTCGGTGAGTTTCGTATCAACCCACGTCGCAACCTGCTGCTCGTCAACTTGATCCAGCGGGAATGTGCGCTGGTCGTGACCGTTGAACTGGAAGAACACGGGCAGGATCTCAAGGCGGTAACAGACGAGCAGCGATTCGAGGTGGCCGTCGGCCGTGACAAAGACGTCGAGCTGCACCGAGGCGGGAAACCGATCGGTGTGCTGAAACGTGCAGGGGCAGTGGCCGCGCTCGGTATCGACCAGGCGGGCATTCTCGAACTGATCGGCCAGCGCCTTGACGCGGGGACGGATGACCGATTCGAGCAACGGCGCCGCAACCTCGTTGAACCGTGCCGTGCGACTGTCAAGCTCCTCCATGCGTTGTCGCATATGGTCCGCGTGAGTCCGCCGCTTGAGCTCGGCGGCTTGAAGCTTCTCGCGGATGCGCAGTTCGAGGTCGTTTGTACTGCTCACGACAGCCTCCAGGAATCACCCGACATCGATCACCCGGTTCATGGTCCCGTGCTCGTTGCAGACGCAGCCCGGCGCATCGGCATGCGAGTCCGGCTGCCCCGGCTCGCAACACCATTGCCCATCGACAACGAACTTGTACTCGTATCTGCCGGGCGCGAGTGCCAGCTCGATGACCCATTCGCCCCGGGCGTCCTTCGTCATTGGCGCCGCGCGCTCGTCCCAGCCGTTGAACGTGCCGGCGAGATGGACCGCCTCGGCGTCAGGTGCTACGCACGCAAACCGGGTCTTTTGCAGCCGTTGCTGCTGTGTGGACCGTGCCATGTTGATCTCCTCGAGTCGCCTTCGTCATCTACCGGATTGGATGCCCAGGCGGCGGCGTTTCTTCCAGTCGATCGCGAGTCTGGTTTCGAGGTCCGACGCGGAGCAGCCGGGCGTTGATAGCCACGATGACGGTCGACACCGACATCAGCACGGCGCCGAACGCGGGACTGAGCACAATGCCGGCGGCATAAAGAACGCCCGCAGCCAGCGGGATGGCGACAATGTTGTAGCCCGCGGCCCACCACAGGTTCTGGACCATCTTGCGGTACGTGGCTCGCGCCAGTTCCACGATTGCGGTTACGTCGCGGGGGTCGGAGCGAACGAGCACGATATCAGCCGATTCGATCGCGACGTCGGTTCCAGCTCCAACTGCGATGCCCACGTCCGCTTGCGTCAGTGCCGGAGCGTCGTTCACGCCGTCCCCGGTCATTGCGACCCTCAATCCGCGCGCCTGGACTTCCTTGATCTTCGCCGCCTTCTGCTCGGGCAGCACCTGGGCAAATACTTCGTCGAGCCCAAGTTCGCGCGAGACCCACTCGGCGACGGCTTTCGCATCGCCGGTGAGCATCATGACGCGCAGGCCCATCTGCTTCAGCCGGTCGATTGCCTCACGTGATTCGGGCCGGATGACATCCGCTAGCGCGATGGCGCCGACGAGTGTGTCGTCTGTGAGCACGAAGACCACCGTCTTACCTTCGTCGGCTGCGCTGCGAACACGTTCGTCGTCCGTGTGAATGCTGGCTTGCCGCAAGAAGCCTGGGCTCACGACCTTGATGTTGGCGCCTTCGACGATCGCCTCGGCTCCTTTGCCTGGAATCGCCCGAAACTCCTTGGCCGCGAGGATCCTGACATTACGCGCTTCCGCGCCGCGGACAACGCCTGCCGCAATCGGATGCTCCGATTGAGCTTCGATCGCACCCGCGAGCGCAAGGATGCGCGATTCGTCGAGGCCCGCTAACGGGATGACATCGGTGACGCCGAACCGACCTTCCGTCAGCGTTCCGGTCTTGTCGAAAACGATCGCGTCGAGGTCGCGCGCGGCCTCGAAGGCCGTTCGATCGCGAATGAGCAGGCCGCTGCGGGCCGAGATCGCGGTGGAAACGGCGACAACGAGCGGCACGGCCAGCCCCAGCGCGTGCGGGCAAGCGATGACCATGACCGTCACGGTGCGTTCGAGCGCGTAGGCAAATTGTTTTCCAAGCGCGAGCCAGGTGATGAGCGTCACGGCACCCGAGCTCAGCGCGACGACCGTGAGCAGCAGCGCGGCGCGGTTGGCCAGGTCCTGCGTGCGCGAGCGCGACTCTTGTGCTTTGCGCACCAAATCGATCACCTGCGCGAGGTAGGTCTCGTCACCGGTCTTCGAGACCTCGACCTTGATCGCGCCCTCGCCGTTGACGGCGCCGCCGATGACCTCATCGCCCTCGCCTTTTTCCACGGGCCTGCTCTCGCCGGTCAGCATCGACTCATTGACGCTGGTCCGCCCTTCGACCACTCTGCCGTCAGTGGGAATCTTCTCGCCCGGCTTTACGAGCACTCGGTCGCCGTGCTTCAGGTCAGCTACCGGCACATCCTTGGTAGCGTCACCGGCAAGCAGGTGCGCCTCCGCTGGCATGAGCTTCACCAGCTTCTCCAGCGCGGCCGAGGCGCCCATGACCGACTTCATCTCGATCCAATGGCCCAGCAGCATGATGTCGATCAGCGTGGCCAGTTCCCAGAAGAACACCTCGCCGCGCACGCCGAAGACGACCAGGCTGCTGTAGAAGTACGCGACCGAGATCGCCAGCCCGATCAGCGTCATCATGCCCGGTTGGCGCTTGCCGAGTTCGCTGAACAGTCCCTTGAGGAAGGGCCAGCCGCCGTAGAAGTAGATGGCGCTGGCGAAGAGAAACTGGACATATTACCCCGGCCACTAAATGTTGAACATGTATTACCCCGCGGCGTATTGGATGGGTTCGGCTTTGAAGTAGTTGCGGACGATGTGGGGTCTCCGCTGTGTGTCGCGGAGGTACAGTTCGAGGTTGAGGATCAGTTCGTCTTTGGTTGCGGGTCGCTGGCGGCCGATGGCGTTGGTCTTGACATCGTTGTTCAGATATTCGTCGGGGTTGAGTTCGGGGCTGTAGCCCGGCAGGAAGAACATGCGGATGCGGCGGCGGTTGGCCTGCAGCCAGTCGCGCACCGCGGCGGAGCGATGCACCGGGTGACCGTCCACGATCAGGAAGATTCGGCGCCGTCGCTGACGCAGCAGCCGCCTAAGAAGCGGATGAAGACCTCGGCATTGAATGAGCCGTCGAAGACCAGGAAGCACAGATGTCCCCGGTTGGTGATGCTGGACATCATGTTCGCTCGGGAAGCCGCTGGCCTGTTCCCGGAATCACCGGCGTCCGGCCGCGCCGACCGTAGCTGCGCCCGGCCTGATGGTCGCTGCGCGCCGAGTTGATCGGCCCAGTGAATCTCGGCATGTTCGGCCCTGGCCCGCCTGGCGATCGCCGGATACTCCTCGCGCTTCCAGCGGCTCCACGGCCGCCGGATCGCGCTCGTAAAGCGCGTCGCAGCGGCTTCTGTGGCGTGAAGCCCCAGCGCTTCAGGTAACGGCTGGCGGTTCGCACCGACACCTGCAGGCCGGTGCGCGCGCGATCAGATCGCGGACCGCCTCGCGCGTCCAGAGCGCAAACGGCAGCTTGAGCCTGGTCGGGCGTGCGATCGGTGATTTGCCTGACGATCGCGGCGGCCTGATGGGATGCCAGACGCGGTTCGGGGGGCCGTCCGCGCTTCTTCGAACGCAACGACGTGATGTTGCCGCACTCCACCTTCGCCAGCCAGGTGTCGATGGAGGTCCGCGAAATGCCAAACGTCCGCCGCGGCCGATTTCCTCATGCCCGCGCGGATCGCCTTCACCACCCGAACCCGAATCTCTTCCTGCACCTGCGGCGACAGCTTGCGTGTATCGAGTTGGCTCATGCATGAAGTATATCACAAAACCACGAAATGTCAAATAATATATGTCCCGGTTAGTAGCTGTCGCCCGCAAACCGAAGTGAGTCGCGCACGCCGAGCCACGTTTGGATCATTGGCGCGAGCGCGACGACCGGGACCGACAGCACGAAACACACCCAGAAACGCCGATGAAAATCCGCGACCATGTGAGCGTGGTGCGATTCGTGGCCAGCGTGCTGGATGCGGCGGCTGGGCCGAGCCGCCTCTGCCGGGTCGTGGTGATGCGATTCGGTGGGGTGTTCGTGAGTGTTCGTCATCGGCCGGACTCCGGACCGCGATTACGATGGTTGAGTTGGTGGTTGCCGGGCCAGCTCCTCAGTGGCTGCTGACGAGATGCCGCAGAGCCTGCTGTCCTTTGTCTCTTGCCAACATGAATCACAGGCTACGCCGTCGAGTGCGGCAGAATCAGCATTGTCGCGGCCATCAACGCCATCACCACGTCCTCCGCCAGCGTAACTTGCGTCAACGGCAGCTTCAGTACGGTCCCCAGACAGGCACAGCGAATCCGTCGCTTGTTGAGCAGCGCCCTCAGAACGCCGACTGCGCCAACGAGCATCAGCGCGAGCGTCACAGAGTTGGTAAGCCAAGGCAGTACGCTCGTAACGTACGCTGCACCCAGAACCAGCTCTACAAACGGATAGATGTATCCCCAGGTCGGCCACGCCGCAGCGACAAGGTCGTACGTGCGATACGATGTGGCGAAGCCGCGCACGTCGAGCAGCTTGAAAAACGAGAACACGAGAAAGAACCCGCCCATGAATGCGTTCATGAGCGTAGCCAGCGTGAACGACCCGCTGGCCCACGCGGTCAGTGCGGCCGTTCCAGCGATGTACGCGACGATCAGCACGAGTGGGTAGAACGAACCTCGTTCGCTCTCGTCGGGCGATGACGCCGACGAGGACGCTTCTGGAGTGGGCGCGACCCTGTAATCGCCAGCGCTCCGCACCGCGGTTTCGATTTCGGCGCGCGAAACTGGCGAACTCGACCGCACGCGTGCGACAGGCGGTTCAAGCGACACCTCAATGGCCTCGATGCCGGCAAGGCGCTGCAGCGCTGCGGTGATTTTCCCCACGCACGACTGGCAGTGCATGCCCGCGATGGGCACAGACGTTTCCATCCGAATGTCCTCTCAGATCAGTGAGCGGCTACGGGTGCTTGTGGTCGCCGTGCTCGGTTTTCTTCGCCTTCGGATCGGCTGCCGATACTTTGGCGGGGTCGATCGGCGTACCCTGCGCAGCCAGCCTTTCCGCGTACTTGGCTGGTTCCTTCAGCAGTTTGTCCGCACAGCCGGAGCAGCACAGATAGATGCGCTGGCCGGTGGGCAGGTCTGTGAAGACGGTCGGGTCAACCTTGTCGCCGCTGACGGGGCAGCGCGTCTGATACGTGTAACAGTCCTCGAGTTTGGCGTCCAAGCGCCTGTTGTCCGCGTCCGAGTTGCCCGCGCTGTCAAACTTGCTTACGCAGCGCGCACAGCAGAAGCTGACCGGTTTTCCGCGGGTGACGATCTGCGTCTTGCCGTCAACTGGATTCCCGCTGATGGGGCACGTCACCTGAATACGCTCCAGCTTCTTGATCGCTTCCCGCTGCGCTGCCAGCTTCTCCGCGTACTTGGCCGGCTCCTTCGTGAACTTCTTGATGCACGGCTCGCAGCAGAAATAGACTGGCCCGTCGTCCGTTATCGTCTTGACGGCGAAGTCCACCGTTTCGCCCATAACGGGGCACAGCGGCAGCTTGCTGTCCGAGTCAGCGGGCTTCTTCTCCGCAGTCGTCTTGCCGTCCGCGGCGCCGTGGCCGCCGTGTTCCTGAGAAAGGGCCGTGCCGACGGGAAACGCGAAGAGCAAGGTCGCGGCGATCGTCGAGCAACAGGTCTTGCGCATGTTATGCACTCCGAGGAGTTCACTCCGGCGTGGCGCGTCTCCGTAACGGGCCGATGTTCGCCGATTGCCCCGTTGGATGCCCCGGTCGCCGACTTTCTTCCGCCGGGCACGCAGAATCGCCCGGAACACGCTTGCGTCGGCATTGAGCTTGGCCGCAGCCGCGATGGCGGATAGATTCAGAGCCGTGGACCACCGCGAAACAGGCCCAACGACGTCCGAACACGAGCTTGTCGAGCGCTGCAAGCGCGGCGATCGCGAGGCCCAGCGCACCCTGTACGAGCAGACCAGCCAGCGCGTATTCCGCCTGCTGACGCGCATGACCCGTTCCGCTGAAATCGCTGAAGATCTCGCCCAGGAGACGTATCTGAAGGCGTTCTCGGCGATCGCCACGTTCGACCAGCGCTCGGCAGTGCATACCTGGCTGTACCGGATTGCAGTCAACGAGGCGCTCCAGTGGCTGCGGCGCAGGAAACCAACCTTGCTCGACCCCGAGATCGCCGCTGCACGGCCGGACCCGCGGAACAACGGCCACGACTCCGGGGCGCACCTGGACATCGAGGAAGCAATGGCAGCGCTCGATCCGACGGAACGGGCGATGCTCCTGCTTCGGTACCAGGAGGGGCTCGACTACCGGGCGATCGCTGAGGTAACTGAGGTCGCGATGGGGACGGTCGGATCTCGGCTGAATCGGGCTCGTGAGCAACTCCGCGAGCTCCTGAAGGATTTCGAACCGGGACGGGAAGAAATTCAGTCGGATAAGCATCGAATCCGTCACGGACGGGAAGGTGCTGATCGGATCGTCCCGTCCGTCGAGGAACGCGCGTCGTGAAGACCTGCGAGGAAATGCGCGAAGTGCTCGGCCCGTACGTGGACGGCGAAGGTTCGCCGGAAACGCGTGCGACGATTGAGGCGCATGTCTGCACCTGCAAAGACTGTCACTGCGAAGTCACTCGAATCCGCGAGCTGGGCGCGCGGATCGAAGCCGGCGGATCGGTGTGTGTTCCGTCAGCCCTGTGGGAGCGTATCGAGTCACGCCTGGCAGAGGCCCCAAAGCTCGTTCGCGTTTCGCACTGGCTTCGTCTGCGCTCAGTCGTCGCCGCGGCCGCGTGCCTGCTCCTCGCCGTCGGCGGCGGCTACTTCATGTTGACGCAGGGACTGAGTACGCGGGCCGAGGCGGCCACGGTGAACTTCTCGGCGTTGCTGGACGGACTGTCGGTCGATGCGGAGAAGGCATTCCGCGAGTTCGTACAGCTATACCGGGGGCGTCGCGTAACGGCCGCGGAGGCCCGCAGACATGCCTCGCAGCTCAACTTCGAAATCCCTGCGACTCTGCCCGGTGGTTTCCAGTTGGATGAGGCCTTCGCGCTGAAGATTGGCGATGCGCCCGCCGCTGCGGCGACATACCGGCGGTCCGGTGAGTTTGTCGGGACGATCTTTCACCGAGCCATCCACCCCGAGGACTACGGCACGCACCGCGACCATCCGTGTGTAATCGGCGAGCATCGGGGCCATCGCGTTGAGGTAGGCGAGTGGCGGCTGGTACACGTCACCGACGCGACGACGTGCCATTGCGTGCTGAGCCGGCTGGGCGAAACCGAAGAGCTGCCCGAAATACTCCGCGCGGTAGCACCGGACGCAAAGTCCGTGGACCACTCACACCCCTAGCTGGCGAGGCCATCCGGTCTGCTGGCTCGTAATTCATAACCTTCGGCAGCCGCATGTTTTACGCTTGACGCGACCAGCGCGAGCGGCAGGATCGTGGCACGCACGGCCGCCCAAACTTCTACGAGAGTCCGCGAACCCACTTTTCTTTGGGCGCCGGCGAAGAAACATCGACCGTTGCGCATCAAACGAGTTGTCCGCTGGCGAATGGAGAACACATGAGACTTGCCTGCATTCTGGTGGTTTCGATTTGGCTCGTGTCGGGCTGCGCGTCCCCGGATCGCCGCTCCTCGACTCCTGCGGCTGTATCAGATCCGACCGCCGCTGCGAATTCCTCAGCGACACTCACCGTGCATGGGCTCGCGTGCCCGCTCTGTGCTCACAACATCGACAAACAGCTGCTTCGAGTAGAGGGCGTGAGGACCGTCGACGTGGATCTTGGGACGGGGACCGTCAAGCTGAATTTCGAATCGGGGAAGCAGCCGAGCGACAAAGAGCTGGCGGCTGCGGTTGAGGCTGGCGGATTCACATTGAACAAGGTCGAGCGGCACTGATTCCCGTTTCAAACTCCGGGTTCGAGGTCCATCCAAGATGAGTCCCTGCATTTGCCGCACCTGTTGCGCGCTCGCCGTCGCGCTGACCATTCCCACGGCCGCCGTGATGGCGCAGGAACCGCCGAACGCCTACGAGTCCGCGACCCAGCCCGGGCCCGGAACGTTCATCTTCAAACCGCAGCTGCGCTACTTCTATCTCGATGATGCTCCTTCATCGCCCCGGAGCGAGACGCATCAGTTGAACTTCTCAAACACGCTGAACTTCGGTATCGCGCCGGACTGGTCTGCGAGCATCCGGTTTCCGCTGGAACAGCGCTGGCAGTCAGACCGCGCCTCGTCCGACGAAGAGTCGTTCGGCATCGGCGACCTGACGACGCTCCTGAAGTGGCGCGTATGGCGCAACGACACGAGCCCTCTGGATACGCAGCGTCTGGCGGTTTTCGGCGGTTTGGAATGGCCGCTGGGGCAGAGCGAGTTCTCAAGCTATTCCTTTGACCCGATCGTCGGTACGGCCTACACCCAGGTGTCGGGCCGTCACGGCATCAATCTCTCGGGAGCTTGGAAGTTCACCACCGACGGCGACGAGAATCCTCTGCTGGCCGGCGACGGGCAGGCAGACCTTCTCCGCTACGATGCCGCGTACCTCTTTCGACTCGATCCGGAGCGGTACACGGCGGAGACGAAGGGCGCGTGGTACGCCGTATTGGAGCTGAACGGCCTGTACGAGACGAACGGCGATCACGAGGTGTTTCTCTCGCCGGGCATCATGTTCGAGGCGCAGTCGTGGGTTCTCGAGTTCTCGGTTCAGCTCCCGGCAGTACAACGGCTCGACCACCGCCCGGAGACGGATTTCGCCGTGATATTTGGGCTGCGATTCTTGTTCTAGGCAGGCGCCACGTTCGAAAGTCGTGCGCGTTTTCCGAGACTGGCGGCCCAACCGAGCAGGGCGATATTGATCGGCCAGGAGCCGCGGCGCGACGTGGGCCGGCGCCGTATGGTCGGTGCTCACTCAAACGCGTTGCAAAGGTGGAGAGAATGACCTGATTCAAACCTACTTGCATGCTCGCTGTTGACCTCCGCCGGTGGCAGAAGGTACCCCTCGGCCGCTGCAGGAGTTGCGCGCAGTTCAAATGTCCTTTTTCGGCGCTGATTTTCTTCTCGAAGTGCTGTGATTCGCGGGCGGCACCTGCCTTCGTAAAACGGAGCGCTGCGTGCGCCCGCTCTCGATTCGCCGACAGGTACGCCGTTCATCCGCTGCTGAATCTCGGTGGGCGCTGCTTCCGACGTGGACGCGTTGAGCAATTGCGACGTTCGCGACCGCGGCACGACCCGAATGGCGATCCCGTACCGCACGCTGAGCATTCCTGCCTATGCACCGGCGGCACTCCGCCGGGCGCGGCGCTTCAAGTCCCGGCACTGGAACCGGCGGCCATTATCGCCGCCGACGATGCGTCCCCCACGAATCTCGACACGACGTTCCTGCTCGTTCTCCTCAAGGCTCGTGGCCCGACGAATACTTCGTCCGACCTCCGCTGCGCGCCGCTTCTGATTTGATTCACTCCTCATTTCCGTGAGCGCTTCTGATCGCGCGGACTCCCGCGCGGCTCGTGTGCTGCGCCGTCAATGCGCGGCCGCCTGACGAAGCGCATCGTCTTTGCCATCGAAGCTCATGCGGAGAAAACCGATGCGAATCGCCTGGGCCGGGCGGGCACTGCCCGGAGTCTTTCTAGTCGGCCTGGCCGGCTGCGCCAGCGTGAATCCGCGGCCGGACTATGAACGGGTTGAGCGGCACGTCGCGGAAGCCGTAGGCGAGAACACGCTCGCACCGGCGGACGATGCAGAGGCCGTGCGTGCCCTGGTCGCCGCGCGGCTGGAGGGCGGATTATCCGCCGATGAAGCCGTGCAGGTCTGCCTGCTGAACAATCCGCGCGTGCGTTCGGCTCTTCTGCGCGTCGGGATCGCCCGGGCAGAACTGGTGCAGGCCGGCCTGTTCCAGAATCCCTCGCTGTCGCTGTCGTTGCGGCTGCCCGACGGCGGCGGACTGAGCAACCTCGAACTCGGCATCGCGCAGAACATCGCGGAGCTGTGGCTAATCCCGATCCGCAAACGAGTCGCCGAGGGTGAGCTGGAGTCGGCCATTCTCGAAGTCGCGCGCGAGTTAAGCGCGGTCGCGCTGGAGGCGCGGGCGGCGTATTACTCCGCGGTGGGCTTGGGTCGCGAGAAGGAGATCGTTGATGAGAATCGCGCCGTTGCCGATCAGCTCCTCGATGCGGCCCTGGCGCGAATGCAGGCGGGGTCCGGAAGTTCAATCGATGTCAATCTCGCGCGCTCGGAGTTCATGCAAACCGAAGTAGCGCTGCGCAATGCAGCGCTTGCAGCGTTCGAGGGGCGGCGATCACTGGCCGTGCTACTCGGAATTAAGACGCCACCCGATGATCTCGTGCTAACGGATAAGCTTCCAGACCCGCCCGCCTGGACCCTGACATCGGAAAGCCTCGTCAGCACGGCCGAAGCCAATCGGCTGGACCTGCGTGCGGCGACGTACTTCGTCGATGTAGCCGCCGCTCGTGTGCAGCAGGAAAAGCTGAGCGTCGTCGCAGACGTGGAAGTCGGCGTTGGATTCGAGCGCGACGCGCGCGGTCGGCGCGGCGACCGCCCGTGGCTGGCGGACACGTTGTGGGCGTCGGCTGAGGCCGGCGCGTTGACGGCGCCTTCGCTACGGCCGCGCGAAAAACAGCCGACCGACACCATCCTCGGGCCCACGCTCAGTCTCGAAATACCGGTGTTCGACCAGAACCAGGCGCAGATCGCGAAGGCCCAGTTCATCTACGAACAGGCGCTGCTGAATCGTGAAGCCCTGCTGCTGGACGTGACGCAGGAAACGCGCGGCGCATTTCAACGGGCGCGAACGGCTTGGGACGTTGCGAACTACTATCGGGACAACTTTCTCCCACTGCTTCAGGAAAACCTGGAGCTTTCTCGAACTGCGTATCGGGCCGGCAAGATCTCGCTTCTTTCGGTGCTGGAGGCGCAGAAACTCCTGCTTGCGTCGCGCGGCCGCTACGTCGAATCGCTGCGGAACGCCGCGGTCGCTGTAACGGACCTGGAGAAGGCGATCGGCACGCCGCTCGCGCGCGTGATGAGCGATGTGTCAACCACGACGACGCAGCCCGCGTCCCGTCCGGCCTCGGAGGTGCAACCATGAGTTTCCCGTCGGTCATCCTGCTCATCATTCAGTTCCTGCTGGCTCTGTTCCTCGGAAACCTGGCCGGATGCAGCCGCGATCCAGCGGGCGGGCAGGCGAAGTCCGGCGATGCGGCGCACAGTGAAGCTCCCGCGGCCACAAACCGAGTGGATGTGCCTGAAACCGTGCGGCGGAACCTCGGCATCACGTTCGCCAGGGTCGAATCGCGGCCGGTGGCGCAGACGATTCGAGTTCCCGGCCAGTTTGAGCTGCTGCCCGAAGCCCGGCGTGAGTATCGCACAATGCTCGCTGGCCGCGTCGAACTTCTGGTCAGGCAATACGACCGCGTCGAAGTAGGAATGCCGCTTTACCGGCTGGTATCGCCGGAGTGGCGACCTGCAAGGCAAGCTGACTGAAGCCGAATCCACGATCCGCCAGACCGAAGCCCGCGTCGCATCAATTCCCATGCTGCTCAATGCCCATAAACAGCATGAGGCAAGTTTGAGGACCAGCGTCGCGTTGTGGGAGAAACGAGTTGAACAGTTGGACCAGACGCGCGCATCCGGTGTCGTGACGGCGGAAGAGTACACCGTCGCACAGACGACGCTGGCGTCGCAGCGGGCGCAATTGTCGGAAACCTTGGAGAAGGAAGCGGAACTACAGGCCTCAAGTGCGGACGCGCAGGCCCAGCATGACGCTGCCCACGCGCGCTTCCGGCTGCTGCTGTCGACCGCGGCGACACTGCTCGGGACGGATGAACGCACACTCAGCGCCCCGTACGACCCGGACAATCACATGCTGACCGGACTCCATCAGCACGATCCGGCGTCCTCACAACCCGCGCCTCAATGGCACACGATCAAGGAAGTGGAACTCCGCGCGACGGCGCCAGGTGTGGTTCAATCACTGGATTTGACCAACGGGGCGTGGGCATCCGCTGGCAGCCTCGTGCTTGCGACCATCCAGCCCGATCGCCTTCGTTTCAAAGCAATGGGAATGCAGAGCGATCTCACGCGGCTACGAGACGGGCTTCCCGCGCGAATCGTGCCGCCCAAGGGCGGTTCGGTCGATTTGCAGGACACGATGGAGGCGACACTAATCGTGGGTCTCAGCGCCGACCCGCAGGAACGAACGGTCGGCTCGTGGCCGTGCCGTCAAAGCTCTCACCGTGGGCCTGGAGCGGCGTCAGCGCCTCATCTGGAGGTCATTACCGCGGGCGGTGAAAACGAACTCGCGATTCCGCTGTCGAGCGTCATTCAAGACGGACTCGCGAAGATCGTATTCCGACGCGATCCCAGAGACCCCGACAAGGCGATCCGCATGGAGGCCGATCTCGGCGTCAACGATGGGCGCTGGGTCGTTATCAGGAGCGGTGTGCGTGAGGGCGACGAGGTCGTTCTCGACGGCGTGTACCAACTCATGATCGCTACGTCAGGTACGGTGGAAAAGGGCGGGCACTTCCACTCGGACGGCACGTTCCACGCCGGGGAGGACGAGAAGTAATGACCCAGCACACTAACAAGCGCGAGGGCGCCGCGGATCTTGAAGGCGGCGGCATGCTGCAACGGCTGATCGCGTTCTCGCTGCGGTATTCGGGCCTGATCGTGATGATGTCGTTGCTGTTGCTCGGTTTTGCCGCGTTTCAGCTTCCAAAAATGCCGGTCGACGTCTTCCCCGAGTTGAATGCGCCGACCGTCACCATCCTGACCGAGGCGGGTGGCTTGGCGGCCGACGAGGTCGAGCAGTACGTCACGTTTCCCATTGAAACCTCAGTGAACGGCCTGCCAGGAGTACGGCGCGTACGCAGCTCCAGCGCTATTGGTTTGTCGATCGTCTGGGTGGAGTTCGACTGGGGACAGGAAATCTACCGCGCGCGGCAGCTCGTGTCGGAACGGCTTGCGTCGGTTCGAGAAGCGCTGCCACCCGACACCCACGCGGAGATTACGCCGGTCACGTCGATCACAGGCGAAATCATGCTCTTGGCGTTGTCCTCGCCTGACGGAAGGGTGAAACCCCTGGAACTTCGTGCGTTCGCGGAATATGACCTCCGCAACCGTCTGCTGGCCGTCCCGGGCATTGCCCAGGTTGTCGCCATCGGCGGCGAATTGCCTGAATATCAGGTCAATATTCATCAGGATCGGATTGCACTCTATCGCCTGACGACGCATGACGTGGTCGAGGCGGCCCGTGCCGCGCACAGCGCGGCGAGCGCTGGCTACCTACCCAATGTGGATCGATTGGAATTGCCGGTCCGGCAGACGGCACGCGTGCAGAGCGTGGACGATATCAAGAACACCATCATCAAGTATCACAACGGCGCGCCGGTGTTGATCGGTCAAGTGGCAGATGTAGCGCTCGGGCCGGCGCCCAAGCGCGGCACCGCGGCGGACCGCGCCACCTCCGCCGTTGTGTTGACCGTTCAGAAGTCGCCGGGAACCAACACGCTTTCGTTGACCCAGGATGTGGATCGAGTGCTCGATGAAGTTGAGAAGTCTCTCCCTGCCGGAGTGGTGCTGAACCGCAAGCTGTTCCGGCAAGCCAACTTCATTCAGCGCTCGGTGGATAACGTCGTACAGGTTCTCAAGGAAGCGAGCGTCATTGTTGCCATCATCCTGGTGCTGTTCTTGATGAACTTTCGAACGACGCTCATTACGCTGACGGCGTTGCCCATTTCTCTGGCCGTCGCGCTTCTGGCACTCTGGTGGTTCGGATTGACGATCAACGTGATGACGCTTGGAGGTTTGGCCGTCGCCATCGGCGTTCTTGTGGATGACGCCATCATTGACGTGGAGAACGTCTTTCGGCGATTGCGCGAGAACGGGATGAAGCCTGAGGCGGAACAGAGGCCGTTCGTCGGCGTCATCTTCGACGCCAGCAACGAAATTCGCCCCGCGATGGTGCTCGCGACGATCATCATCGTGGTCGTGTTCATTCCGCTGCTGTTTCTGCAAGGCCTCGAAGGCCGATTTTTCCGACCGCTCGGCATCACGTACATCATCTCCATCCTGGCGTCGCTGGTTGTCGCGCTGACGCTGACACCCGCGCTGTGCAAGTTGCTGCTGCGCGGCAGGCTCGGCAGCGGCGAGCACAAGGATGGCTTCTTCGTCCGCTGGTTGAAACGCCGCTACGAGCCGTCGCTGCGCTGGTCAATCCGGCACCGTGGATTCGTTCTGGGAACAGCGGGAGTCGTGACCGCGCTTTCGCTGTGGCTGGGGAGCACGTTTGGCACCAGCTTCTTGCCGTCTTTCAACGAAGGCACGTTTACGGTGTTCCTGTTCGCGCCGCCCGGCACGTCGCTGGCCGAGAGTGACCGCATGGCCCGCGGGATCGAGGAGCGGCTCACGCAACTCGAAGGCGTCGAGAGCGTCACGCGGCGAACGGGACGCGCGGAGCGCGACGAGCACGCCGAGCCTCCCAGCAGTTCCGAAATCGAAGTCACGGTCGGTCCGGGCGCGTCGAAGGAACAGGTGCGCGAGCGCATCGACGCCGTCCTCGCCAACGTTCCCGGCGTCACCACGATGGTTGGTCAGCCGATCGAGCATCGACTGTCGCACATTCTGTCTGGAACCCCGGCCGCGATCGCAATCAACGTTTTCGGTGACGATTTGAACAAGCTGCGGCAGATCGCGAAAGAGATCGAAACGGCGCTGAAGCCTCTGCCGGGCACACGGGACGTGGCAGCCAATCGCGAAGTAACCGTTACCTCGCTGCCCATTCGGTATCGGCATCAGGATCTCGCAGCCGCCGGATTGACTCCGGCCGCGGCAGCTGAGCAAGTGCAACAGGCCATCTACGGCGAAAACGTCGCCACGGTGAATCAGGGAGTGCGACGGTACGATATGGTCGTGCGGCTCGCGCCGGAGGAGCGCGAGAGCATCGCGCAGCTTGCTGGGCTGCGGCTTCGCGGCGTCGGCGGCGCAACCGTTCGACTCGAAGAGGTCGCCGACCTGGGGCCGGAGCGTACGCCAAACCTGATCGCGCGTGAGAACGCGCGGCGCAAAGCGCTCATCTCCTGCAACGTCGCAGAGGGCTATAACCTGGGGCAATTGGTCGAACAGGTGCGCGCGAAAGTAGACCCCATCGTCGCGCGAGCAGGCTACAGCGTCCACTACGGCGGACAGTTTGAGGCTCAGCAGTCCGCGGCGCAGACGATTCTCATCGCGGGCGTCGGCGTCATCGTCGTGATGCTGATGCTGCTTCAACTCTCGACCGGCTCGCTGCGGGCTGCCGTTCTGGTGATGATCAATTTGCCGCTCGCAATCATCGGCGGCATCGTCGCCATCTACATGACCGAGGCGAGCAATCCGTTCGCCAACACCTTGTCCCTCGTCGGGCCGTCACGCGCGATGTACGAAGCGCCGGTAATTTCGATCGCCAGCATGGTGGGCTTTATCACGCTCTTCGGCATCGCCGTCCGCAACGGCTTGCTGCTCGTGAATCACTACCAGCACGTGATGCAAATCGACGGCTTGCCGCTCGGAGAGGCGATCGTGCAAGGCTCGATGGAGCGGCTCGTGCCGATCCTGATGACCGCGCTCTGTGCCGCGCTCGGTCTGGTCCCGCTCGCCCTTGCGAAGGGCGAGCCGGGCAGCGAACTGCTGGCGCCGCTGGCCATTGTTGTGCTGGGCGGACTAATCACCTCTACGTTTCTGAATCTCGTTGTAGTGCCGGCGGGCTACTCGCTGGTCTTCGGTCTGAAGCGTTCAACCTCTGATCCGCGCGGCCTGTTCAGCCGGCTCGTGGGAGCCGTGCTGCGTCGCCGCGTCCAACCCACTGTGAAAGGGAGCTGATTCGTCATGCGCACACTCATTCTCGCTTCGATGTTGTCCGTTGCGGTCGCGCTGGCAGGCTGCGAACGCAAGCCGGAATCCACCAAGCCCGCGGCCGGCGGCTCGTCCGGCGCAGCCAAGCAGGACGATCATGACCACAAGCCCGGCGAAAAGGACGATCACGATCATGGCAAGGAGGCTGACACGGACGGCGCTCATGGCCCGTCGATTGAACTGGGAGAGGCAACCGTCAACGGCATGAAGGTGAAAGCGGCGCGCGACGCGGGCGACATCAAGCCGGGCGGCGACGCCGCGATCGACGTGTGGGTCGATGGCGGTCTCGGAAACGCCGCGGCTGTGCGGTTCTGGATCGGTACGGAGGATGCGAAAGGCTCGATCAAATCCAAGGCGGAGGTCGAAGACGGGAAGTGGCATACGCACGCGGAAGTGCCCGACCCGCTGCCCGCCGGCAGCAAGGTGTGGGTCGAAATCGAGGGCAAGGACGGGAAGAAGAGCGTCGCCTCCTTCGAACTCAAGAAATAGGCGGACTGCTCCATGACGGACGGCTCTCCGGCCGCCGCTGACCCGCGACCGATGCGCGTGGATCGGCTCGTTCTGCGCATCCACGGGATGCACTGCGCCGAGGAAGTCGCTGCCATTCGACAGGAACTCGGCGGGCGACCGGGCGTACGCGCTCTGGACTTCGACATCCTCAATGCAAAGCTCTCGGCGACGTACGAACCGCACGTCATCGCACCGGATGCGATCGCTGCATCAATCCGCAAGCTTGGCATGGCCGCCGTGCCGTGGAGCGAAGCGCGTCCCGCCCCGGCCGGCGCAAAGCCCGCCATCGACGGACGCCTGATCGCGACAACCGCGAGCGGCGCGCTGCTGATCGTCGGGACGCTGTTACATGCCGTTCAGCAGGGCTGGGCCGCGGTATTCGGCGCAGCAACCCAGGAGTCTGTGCCGATTCTCGCGGTTGTCGCGTACATCGCGGCAACCGTTGCCGGCGCGTGGTTCGTCGCCCCCAAGGCGTTTCTCGCGTTGCGGAGAATTCGCGCGGACATGAACCTGCTCATGACGGTCGCTGTCGTCGGTGCCATCGCGATCGGCGAATACCTGGAAGCGGCTGCGGTTGCGTTTCTCTTCGCGCTATCGCTTACGCTCGAATCCTGGAGCGTCGGACGCGCCCGCCGCGCCGTCGCTGCTTTGATGGCCCTCAGCCCACCGCGCGCCACGGTTCTGTCAGCGGACGGGCGAGAAGAGTCGCGCGACGTGACCGACGTGCCGGTCGGCAGCACGGTTGTCGTCAAGCCGGGCGAGAAGTTCCCGCTCGACGGCCGGATCACGAAGGGCGAGACGACGGCCAATCAGGCGCCCATCACCGGCGAATCGCGCCCGGTCCCTAAAGTGGTCGGCGACGAGATCTTCGCCGGCACGATCAATGAGGACGGCGCGGTCGAGCTAATAACGACCAAGGTCGCCGCCGACACTACCCTGGCCCGGATCACACGCATGGTCGGCGACGCGCAGGCCAAACGCGCGCCGAGCGAACAATGGGTCGAGACATTCGCCCGCTACTACACACCCGCCGTCATGGTGCTCGCAATCCTGGTCGCGGCAATCCCGCCAATGCTCTTCGGAGGGGCATTCGCATACTGGTTCTACCAGGCGCTGGTTCTGCTCGTGATCGCTTGCCCGTGCGCGCTGGTGATCTCCACGCCCGTCAGCATCGTGGCCGCGCTGGCCAGCGCAGCCCGGCATGGTGTCCTAATCAAGGGCGGCCTGCACGTCGAGACCCCGGCGCGGCTGACGGCCATCGCGCTCGACAAGACCGGGACGCTCACCGAAGGCCAGCCGCAGGTGCAGCAGGTCGTTCCGCTGGTCGGGCACGATGAGCGCGAGCTGCTCGAAATCGCCTCCGCGATCGAGCAGCGGTCGGAGCATCCGCTGGCACGGGCGATCGTCCGCTACGCTGATTCCAAGGGCGTGCGCCCCACGCCGGTGGATGACTACCAGACGATGAAAGGCAAGGGCGCCACGGCCACGCTCGACGGCAACGCCGTCTGGATCGGCTCGCACCGGCTGCTGGAAGAGCGGGCGCAGGAATCTCCCGACGTGCATGCCCAGTTGGAGGCGCTCTCCGCCGTCGGCGCGAGCATCGTTGTCGTGGGCGACGACGAGCACGTGTGCGGCTTCATCGCGATTGCCGACCGCGTGCGCGACGCGTCGCCGGCGACGGTCGCCGCGCTGCGGGCGGCCGGCATCGAGCACGTCATCATGCTGACGGGCGACAACTACGGGACCGCGCGTGCCGTCGCGGCGGCGACCGGCGTGGACGAGGTGCGAGCCGATCTGCTGCCCGAGCAGAAAGTCGCGGCCATCGAGGAGTTAGTAGAGCGCTACGGCGCGGTCGCAATGGTCGGCGACGGCGTGAATGATGCCCCCGCCCTGGCCCGCTCGACGCTCGGCATCGCGATGGGGGCGGCCGGCACGGACGCGGCCCTGGAGACGGCTGACGTAGCGCTGATGAGCGACGACCTGTCGCGCCTGCCGTGGCTGATCCGCCACTCGCGCCGCACGCTGGCCATCATCCGGCAAAACATCGTCGCGTCGCTGGCGGTGAAGGCCGCGTTCATCCTGCTTACGCTGGCCGGTTACGCGAGCCTGTGGGCGGCGATCGCGGCCGACACGGGCATGTCGCTGGTCGTGGTGTCCAATGCCCTGCGGCTGCTCGGCGAGCGAAAGATCGCCGCGACATGAGCCGGAACCAATGAACGCCCGCAGGCAGCCGCGCCGCACGAGAGCGTGGCGCGGATCAAAACCGCCGCCGGGCGTACGGAACCTGCTTGCGTGGCTGCTCCCGTTCGCGGTAATTTCGACGCTAACCGACTGGATAGTCGCCGCTCAAACGACCATTTGATCCAGCACGACACGCAACAAGGTCACATCCGCATTTCCGGCGTCGGGTTATTGCGTTTCGACTTCATGAAGCGTCACAACGGTCTCGATTCCCATTCTTTGGCTCCAATCGCGCCGCCAGGCGGGGGACGATGACGAGGCCTCATGGCGACGGCGTGGCCGGCTTTCCTGATGAGCCGCACAAAGGTCGCCGCTCGATGTCGGGTTGTGCGGATTTGCGTCAAATTTGCGTCAGAACCAGCCCGGAAACAGGCGTTAGCTAGTCCGCTAACAGTCGAACGTCAGTGACGCAAATCCTTTTGCTGCAATCATTAAGCATTGTCGCCACTCGGGTTACAATCGGGCTATGGTGAATTCCCAAGCTGGACGTCGTGGGTTCGAATCCCATCGCCCGCTATACTGTAAGTGACAGGCCTATCGTGATTTAGCGAACCTGCCCGCGTGCGGCAGTGAGGCTCGGAAGACTGGCGAAAGTGGTATATACCACCTTCGCCTGCCTCGGAGCCCAGCCATGGCAGGTTCGAAGCCGCTCCGCATCCCCTCGTATCGTCTGCACAAGCCCACCGGCCGCGCCGTCGTGCGGCTCAACGGCCGCGACATCTACCTCGGCACGCATGGAACGCCGGCAAGCCACGCCGAGTACCAGCGAGTCATCGCCGAGTGGATTTCGCGGGGCGGGCACTACGCGTCGCTCGTCCAGCCAACTGGTTCGGCCAGTAATAACGGCCACACGCTCTCGATTGACGAGCTAATCCTCGCCTACATGGAGCATGCGAAGGCATACTACGTCAAGAACGGTGAGCCGACCGGCGAGGTGCAGAACATTCGTGAGGCCCTGCGCCCGCTCACGACTTCATACGGCCGCCTTTCCGTGGACCAGTTTGGACCCACGGCCCTCAAGGTCGTCCGACAGGCGATGATCGAAGCGGGCTGGTGCCGCAACCACATCAACGCGCAGGTCCATCGCATACGTCGGGTCTTCCGGTGGGCGGTCGAAAACGAGCTAGCGCCGCCCAGCACTCTGCACGGGCTGCTCTCTGTCAGTCCGTTGAAGCGCGGCCGCTGTAACGTGCGAGAATCCTCGCCTGTCACGCCTGTCCCCGAACGCCTCATCGAGCCAGTCCTCAACCTTGTTCCGCCACCGATCGCGGCGATGATTCGGCTCCAGCTCCTTACCGGAATGCGGCCAGGCGAGGTCATGTCTATCCGCACTTGCGACGTCGATACGTCCGCCAAGCTGTGGGCGTATCGTCCTGCGACCCACAAGACCGAGCACCACGGCCGCAATCGCGTCATCTATCTCGGTCCGAAGGCGCAGCAGGCGCTACAGCCGTTTCTCAGGGCAGACAGAGAGGCGTTCGTGTTCAGTCCCGCATTCGCGATGGAAACACTTTGGCGCAATCGGCGTGCCGAGCGTCGAACACCGATGACCCCCAGCCAGGCTTCGCGTACCCGCAAGGCGCGGCCCGAGTGGAAGCCGGGCGAATCGTATGATCGACGGAGCTATGCTTGGGCAATCTACCGGGCATGCGACCGCGCCTTTCCCCCGCCCGATGACCTGAACGAAGAAGAGCGCCGACAATGGCGCCGGGATCATCGCTGGTCGCCTAACCAGCTGCGGCATAACGCCGCCACGCGGCTCCGAAGGGACTTCGGTTTGGAAGCTGCCCGGGTGGTGCTGGGGCACAGCTCCGCGGACGTAACCGAGATTTAACTGTCACCGGGCAGGTTAAATGCAGCCAGAGGTGGGCGGGTCAAAACCAGCCAGTTTTTTGCATGATGCTCACTTCGCCACGGGTTCGCAAGCGGGTTCTGGTTTCTTCTTTTGAGTGGCCTCGGGTTTGGCGGCGTGGTCGCGGAGGCGGTAGCTGCGGCCGGTGATATTGATCACCTCGGCGTTGTGCAGGAAGCGGTCGAGGATAGCGGTCGCGGCCGGCACGTCGCCGATCAGTTTGCCCCAGTCTTCCAGCGGGCGATTTGAGGTCATCATGGTGGCGCGGACCTGGTAGCGCGCATGATGATCTCGAACAGGTACTCTCCTGAGCGTTTGGGGAGGCTGCTTCATGCCCATGTCGTCGATGATGACCAGGCTCCGGGCCGCAGATAGCGGTCGAGGGTTTTCTCGTGTCCGCTGACGGCTTCGTCGCCGAGGAAGTCGCGGACCAGATCGAAGATGGAGCGATAGAGCACGGTGGCGCCGGGCCTTGATGACGGCGTGGCCGATGGCCTGGGCCAGGTGGCTCTTGCCCGTGCCGGGCGGGCCGAGCAGCAGCACGTCGCGCGCTTCGCGGAGGAAGCGGCTTAGCGGCCAGGTCGAAGATGATTTTCCGCTTGATCGACGGATTGAACTGCCAGTCGAAGTCTTCGAGCGTTTTCTGCTCGCGGAAGCCGGCGGCCTTGGTGCGGCGGCCGATCAACCGGTCGTTGCGGACGAGTAACTCGTCCTGGAGCACAAGTTCCAGGAACTCGGCATGGCCGAGCCGGTTGCCGCTGGCCTCGGCCAATCGCACGTCCAGCGAATGGGCCAGGCCCGAGAGGCGCAGGCGGGTCAGGGCGGCGCAGGGCGTCATTCATGGGAGGTCTCCCCTGGTGCTCTCCGGAGGGGAAGAAGCCTTTTCTGGTCTTTTTTCATGCGTGCAGCTCCTCGAAGGCGGAACGCACCAGCCGGCCGTAGTCCGACAAGGACCGGATCAGCGGGTGCTCGGTGATGAACTCGAATCGCTCCTGCTGGGGCGGCGCCTGGCGTTTGAGCAGATTGCGCAGGTCGCGCAGTCGCCAGGCGGCATGGGCGCGGGCGGCGCAGCAGGGCCTGTTCCACCGCGCCGCTCGCGTGGCGCTGCGTCAGGCTGACCAGCCCCATGACGGCGCGCAGGGCGTGAATCCCGCGGCGCGCCAGCAGCGTCTCGGCCCAGCGGCCGGCCTCGGGGCCGATGGCCTGCGCCTTCCGCAGCCACCAGACCGCGCGCGGCTCGAGGCCGCCGCGCTTCTCGGGCGCGATGTGCCGCTGATCGGTGGCGAAGCGGCCGGGCTCGCGTCGGGCGTGAATCGCGATCTGCTTGAACTGCGGATCGAAGAGCCGCACGACCTGGCTGTCCCAGCGGATCCAGACCTTGCGGCCGAGGAACTCGGGCGGCGCCGAGTAATAGGCTTTGGCGACTTCAACGTGGCCGTCGCGATTGACGATGCGTTGGCCTTCCTGGAAGCACGGGAAGCGCGTGGCCGGCAGCGGCCGCAGCGCCCGGCCGCTCGATCTGCTCGAAGACCCTGCCGACCTGCTGGCGCGTCGTGCCGTGGATGCGCGTGTCCGCGACGGCGGCTTCCCATTCGGCCAGATAGCGGTTCTGGTCGGCCAGGCTGTCAAAGGTCCGGCCTTTGAGCGCGTTCTCCTGCACGTAGTCAACGCCGCGCTCGACCTTGCCCTCGTGCCGCGGCGTGTACGGCCGGGTTGGCACGATCACCGTGCCGCAGTGCTCGGCGAAGGCCTGGAGCTTGGGATTCAGCTCCGGGTCGAACCAGTCGGCCTTGGTCACCGCGGCCTTCAGGTTGTCGATCACCAGCATCCGCGGCACGCCGCCGAAGTGCTGAAAGGCGTTCTCCAGACAGCGGATGAAGTTGTCGGTCGTCTGGCGGCTCGACGACTTCGCTGTACCCCTGCGCGAATGGCTCAGCACCACCCGCAGTACGTGCGGGCGGCGGTAGCGCCGCCGGCCGCGGCGCGATCCCGAGGATGCGTCGCCCTTCAACCCCGGCTCGGCCGGCGCCAGGACCGGCGCGCCGCGGCCGAAGTCTTCCGCCCATCTGCACGCGGACGAGACCGGCTGGCGCGTGCAGGGCCAGACCTGCTGGCTGTGGTGTTTTGCCAACGGCCAGGTGTGCTACTACATGATCGACCGCTGCCGCGGAAGTCCCGCGCTCCGGAAGTTCTTCGGCGAGGCCTTCGAGGGCATCCTGCTGCACGACTTCTGGAGCGCGTACGAATCGATCGACGTGGCCGATCGACAGTATTGCCTCGTGCACCTGCTGCGAACTGGAGAAAGTCGACGAGCAGCGCGCGCCGCGCGCCGCACGCCACGGACGACGGCTGGCACACCTTCGCCAAAACCCTGCGGCGACTGATCCGCGACGGCATCCGTCTGCGCAAGCGGCCGGACTTTTCGCCGCAACGCTATGCCACGCGCATCCCGCGCCTCACGCTGCGCCTCGATGCGCTGGTCCGGAATGTGCTCGACCACGCCGCCGCCGGACAACCCGTCGATCGCGACGCCCTGCGGCTGTGCAAACGCCTGCGCCGCACCGCCGATCACATCCCCCCCGCTACCGGATACAATCGCCGCAGACGGGTGAACTGTTACGCCGAACGAATGATCCGACCGGCCGTCATCCTGCGGAAGAACAGCCAGTCCAATCGCTCCGACCGCGGCGCTACCACCCAGGCCATCCTCATGAGCGTCTACCGCACCCTCAAACTCCGCGGCCACGACCCGCTCCACACCCTCGAAACCGCCCTGCGGACCTGCGTCCAAACCGGACAACTCCCCCCGCTACCGGATACAATCGCCGCAGACGGGTGAACTGTTACCATGGACCCTGCTGGAAGCCACGATCCGGCAGCAGGCATCACGACGGAACCAGAGGAGATCGCCTGTCCATCCCGTGAAGACAAAGAGCGCCACGGCTGGGGAGCGCTCTGCATTCACGCGGAGGAGTAGCATCGGGCGGTGACGCTGCATGGTGCACTTCTGACTCCGCGACTCGACCAACGCACCATATCAGCGCTTGCCTGAAACCGGCACCCCGGAACAGAGCGCTGCGCTGCCGAGGACTGGTCCGACCTGACTTGCTATGACACGGCGGAGGCAGCGCCGGTGGCAACGACTCCCGCGGCAACATGGATGGCGGGGCGGCCACTGTTGACGCGGCAAGTGGTGGCGGTAGCGATCGTGGCGGCGACGGCACCATCGCCGGCGCAGCACTCTCGGCTCCGCGTCGAATCGAGAAAACCTCGCAGTCGCGCACTACAGGCGGGGTCGCGCATTTCAGACGGGGCCACCCACATCAGGCGCGCCGCGCAGGTCGCGAAGAATCGCACGGACCGGGCTGGCGTCAAACCCCACCAGCGGCAGCGGCAGCGCGATCAGCTCATACACTCCCGCCGGAACACGCTCCAGCACCAACCCCTCCAGCACGGCCATGTCGCACGCCAGAAGACGCTGATGGGCCGGCAACTCCTGCGAATCAGACAGATCGACGCTTGGCGTGTCGATGCCGATCAGCCGCACGCTGCGCTCGTTCAGGAAATCAATCAACTCCGGCTCAATTCCGGCAAAGTCGGGGTTCCAGCGCTGCGGGTCGGGATAGGTGCCGGTGGCCAGCAGCACGCGCTCGGCCTGGATCGGCTCGCCCAGCATGGCGACGCTGACGCGCCCGCCGCGCGGCACGCGGACGCGGATCACCTGGCAGCGCCCCAGATAAGGGGCCAGCGGGCGCTCGTGGATGGCCGGTGCGGGGAAGCCGTAGTGATTCGGCGCGTCGGCATGGGCGCCCAGGTGCACGGTCGCGTGCAGTGTGCTGAGCGTGAGATTGTGGCCGCGGGCCATGTCGAGCAGCACCTCGCGCGAGGCGGGGGTGTCGCCCGGCCAGACGGCCAGCTCGGGCGTGATCGGCGGGGTGATGTCGTGAATCATCGGTCCGTGCTCCATCGCGCGGGTTGAAGCCGCTCCGCGGGCGGAACGCACACTACGACTGCATTGCTCCGCGCCGCGGGCAGAACACTCTTTGCGACCGCACAGTTCACAGAGCAGCCGCTGATGCGAAAGGAATCCGGCCGGCCGTCAGAGCCGCACGCGGATCGCCCACAGATCTGCGAACACCGGCTGAAAGAGCGACTTCTTGAGGAACTCGACGCCCAGCGAGCCGCCCGTTCCCTGCTTGGCGCCGATGGTGCGCTCGACGATCTTCACATGCCGGTAGCGCCACTCCTGCAACCCCTCGTCGATGTCCATGAGCAGCTCGAGCAGCAACACCACGTCGGGGCGCGTCTGGTAGATGCGCAGCAGTTCGTCCTGCAGCGCGGGGCTGGGCTGCACCGGCTGCGTGACGTCGCGCTCGCGCAGCTCGGGCCCAATGCGCGCGCCCTGATGCGCGAGGAAATCGTAGAGGTGATCGACCAGCGTGCGGCCGTTCAGACGGCGCTGCACGGCGGCGTAGCCGGGGGTGTCGGGCGGATAGTAGCGCATCATCTCGGCGCGCTTGAACCCCAGCAGGAACTCCAGCTCGCGGAACTGCATGGACTGAAAACCCGAGGCGGTGTCCAGCCGGCTGCGGAAGCTGGCGAAGGACATCGGCGTCATGGTTTCGAGGATGTCGAGCTGCGCGACGATGGTTTTGAGGATCATGCGGACGCGCTTGAGCGTGGCGAGCGATTCGTAGAGGCGGTTGGCGGAGAGGTCGTCGCGCAGCCGGTCCAGCTCGTGCAGCGTCTGCTTGAACCACAGTTCGTAGGTCTGGTGAATAATGATGAAGAGCGTTTCGTCGTGCTCGGGCGGGTCGGAGCGCGGCAATTGCAGCGACAGCAACTCGTCGATTTTCAGGTAGCTCGCGTAGGTCAGCGCCATCGGGGCTACTCCTGCGGGACGGGGGCGGCGGCGCGGCGGCGCTCGGGGTCGGTCAGGCCGGCGCGCCAGGTGATCAGCGCGACGACGCCCCAGACGCCCAGGTACACCAGCAGCGCCCAGCGCGTGCGCATGGCGTCGAGCGTGACCAGCAGCCCCAGCACGCCGAAGATGATGCTCAGCCCGTAACAGACCAGCACCGTCTGCCGCACGGTCAGCCCGCGCTGCACGAGCTGATCGTAAAAGTGGCTGCGGTCGCCGGCGAAGATGGATCGCCCGCTGCGCCAGCGGCGGAACATGGCCAGCGCGGTGTCGAAGACCGGCAGCGCGAAGATCATCAGCGCCCCGATCACCCAGCGAAAAACCTGCTTCTCGCCGAAGAGCAGGATCAGCATGCCGCAATTGAAGCCCAGCAGCGTCGAGCCGGCGTCGCCCATGAAGATGCGCGCGGGGTTGAAATTGTGCGGCAGAAAGCCGATTGCGGCACCGACCATCGCGATCGAGAGCACCAGCCGAACGGGGTCGCCGTCCTGCGAATGCTTCCACACCGCCAGAAACGCCGCCAGCAGAAAAAAGCCCGCCGAGATGATCGCGGTCACGCCGGAGCAAAGGCCGTCCAGCCCGTCGATCAGGTTCGTGCTGTGACAGGCCCCCAGCACGATGACCAGCCCGACCAGAAAGGAAAGCGAGTGGCTCACCACGGGCGGCAGGTCGATCCCCGCCGGAGTCAGCAGCGAATCCACCAGGCGCAGCCCCGCGCCCGTGAGCAGGATCACCGTGCCGATGATCAATCCCCCGGCGGCCAGCCGGAAGCGCGGCGACACATCGCGGATGTCATCAAGCAGCCCGACGGCCGAAATCGCCGCGCCGCCCAGCAGGATCGGCAGCAGCGCGTGCCAGTCGGTCAACCCGACGATCATCGAGCCGGCCAGCGCCGCCGCCCACCCCAGCAGGATGGCGGTGCCGCCCAGGTAGGGAATCGGCCGGGCATGCGGCTTGAGCTTCTGATCCGGGATGTCCATGATCCCGGTGCGCTCGGCGACGCGCATGGCGATGGGTGTGGCGAAGACGGTGACGACGAAGGCGACGCCGGCGACCAGCCCGTAGTTGCGCAGCAGATCGAGAAATTCGTTCACGACAGGCCCGGTTGGAGGTGCGCTTCGCGACGGCGCTGCGCCCAGCGCCGGCAGCGCGCAGCGCTACGGGGCGGATTGTACCGGGATTGCGTAGATGATCGACAAGCGCCCGTGATGCTCAAACTCAGTGAGCCGCGAAAAGCCGAGCCGCTGATAGAAGGCGTTGGCGCCGTCCAGCTCGCCGCCGACGACGACCTTGACGCAGTCCACGCCGTCGGCTGCGGCGCGCTCCAGCATCACGCCGACCAGCCGCCGCCCCGCGCCGCCGCCCTGGCGCTGCGGGTCGATGCCGATGGCCAGCAGCTCGGCCCGCGGCAGGTGCATCGCCTCCTGCGTGCGCGGATAGCAAAGCGTTTCGAGGACGTTGCGCAGCATCGAGGGCCGCAGCACGCGCGGGATCATGCCCAGGAACAGCCGCCACGAGCGGGCGCGCAGCACGCGGCGATAGAGGCCGCTGACATTGGCGGTGTAGGCCAGATAGCCGCAGACGCCGCCGTCGCGCTCGGCGACCCACACGGCGGATTCCGGGTCTTCCTCGATGCCGATGTACAACTCGCGCAGGAAGCGCGGGCCCAGCCGGGAGAGAAAGCCGCGGCTGATCGTCAGCGCGTGCAGCCGTGCGACCTCCGACGCATCTGAAGCAGTCATCGGACGGACCGTTGCAGTGGTGGCGGAGGACGACTCCGGGGGCATTTCGGCTCCGGCACGGCGGCGTTCAGTAAAGCGTAGCGGTTTGCCGGCCGCGGTCGATGCGATGCCGCAATCTTATTTTCTAACGCCGGGCGTTGGCCGGCGGGATGCACACTTTACAGAACGATCGAGTTCGATTGAGATTGTCGGGGAATTTGCAACCGCCAACCGCCGGGAGAACCGCCGTGAGCCGCGTGATCGCCCTGTCCGTGCTGCTGAGTGTTATCGCCCTTTCGGGGTGCGGCGACCAGAACAAACAGAACCCGCAGCCGAGCCAGCCGACGGCCGAATCACCGCCGCCGGCCGAGCCGTATCCGCCGGTGGATTCTGATTCGATGGGCCTCGGCTCGCAGTCGCCGACGCGCTACAGCGACGCGATGGAGCCGACGGACTCCAGCTACCCGCCGACGGAAAGCGGAACGCTGGAGCGCGCCCCGTCCAGGCCGAAGCCGGCGGCCAAGCCCGCCGCCCGCGCTCGCACGCACACGGTCAAGCGCGGCGAGACGCTGGCGGGAATCTCGAAGCGCTACTACGGCGACGAGACCAAGTGGAAGCGGATCCAGAGCGCCAACAAGGCGAAGGTACCCGATCCGAAGAAGCTCAAGGTCGGCACCGTCCTGACGATTCCGTGAGCATGATCGGGGGCGCCCGCGATGCAGGCGCTGCGCGCTGACACGGAGATTCAATTCGTCCGCGGGGTGGGTCCGCGCCGGGCGGAGTGGTTCGCCAAGGTGGGGGTGCGCACCGTCGGCGAGCTGCTCGAGTACTTTCCCAACCGCTATGAGCCGGCGCAGGGCGGCGTGCCGATCGGCGAACTGCGCCCCGACGCGCATGCCGCGGTGATCGGCGACGTGATCCGCACGCGCGGCCGCGACGGCCCGCTGCTGGTGGACATCACCGACGGGATGGACGACCTGCGCTTGCGCTGGTTTCAGCCCACCCGCGCCGCGGGGCTGCTGAAGCGCGGGATGCGCGTCTGCGCATCGGGGCGGGTGACGGTCTTCGGCGATCGGCTGGAAATGGTGCAGCCGGAGACGATCGTGCTGTCGCCCGATGAGCCGCCGCCGCCGATGGTCGCCGGCGCGAAGCTGATCGGCGTGTATCCGGGAGAGGGGCTGCTCAAGCCGGCGTTGGTGCGGCGGACGATCGAGACCGTCCTGTTGCAGCCGCAGGTTCCGACGGTCCAGGTGCTGCCGCCGGAGCTGGTGAAGCGGCGCGGGTTGCTGTCGCGGGAAGCGGCGCTGCGGGCGATGCACGAGCCGCGGAATGAGGCGGAGCAGGCGCATGCGCGGCGCACACTGGCGTACGAGGAACTGCTGCTGGTCGAGTTGGGGATGGCGCTGCGCCGGCGGCGGCTCGGGGAGACGGCCGCAGGACAGAAGCTGCTGTGCACGCCGGAGATTGATCGGCGCATCCGTGCGCGATTCCCGTTTGCGCTGACCAAGGCGCAGGATGGAGCGCTGCGCGAGATCGTGCGGGATCTGCGCAGCGGGCGCGGAATGACGCGGCTGCTGCAAGGGGACGTGGGCAGCGGCAAGACCGTGGTGGCGCTCTATGCCTGCCTGCTGGCGGTGGCGAATCGCAAGCAGGCGGCGATTATGGCGCCGACCGAGATTCTGGCGCAACAGCACTTCCAGAGCATCGAAAAATACCTGGCCGGATCGCGGGTTCGCCGCGCGCTGCTGCGCGGCGGTGCGGCCGGCCGCCGCGAACGGGGGGAGACGCTGGCGGCGATCGAGCGCGGGGAGGTGGACCTGGTGGTGGGGACGCAGGCGCTGATCCAGAAGGACGTGATCTTCGCGGACCTGGCCCTGGTGGTGGTCGATGAGCAGCACAAGTTCGGCGTGCTGCAGCGGCACGAGTTCCGCGGCAAAGGCGGCCGGCCGCACTATCTCGTGATGACCGCCACGCCGATCCCCCGAACGCTGGCGATGACGGTGTTCGGCGACCTGGACGTGTCGCTGATCCGCGGAAGCCCGCCGGGACGCGGGCGGATCGTGACGCGCGTCACGCCGGGAGCGCGCTGGGCGGACGTGCTGAAATTCGCGCGCGGGCGGATCGAGGGCGGGGAACAGGCCTACGTCGTGTGCCCGCAGATCGGCGAGGAGGAGCCGGCGACGGAGGATGCCGCCCGCAAGGAGCAGCCTCCACCGCAGAAGGCCGCCGCCGGGCGGCCGGTGCGCACGGCGCTGGAGGTGTGGCGCGAGGTGACGGAGGGGGCGTGGAAGGGGCTGCGCATCGGGCTGCTGCACGGGGGGTTGAAGCCGGATCAGACGCGGAAGGTACTCAGCGATTTTTCAAGCGGCGAGTTGCAGGCGATCATCTGCACGACGGTGGTGGAAGTGGGGATCGACGTGCCGGCGGCAACGCTGATGATCGTGGATCATGCGGAGCGCTACGGGCTGTCGCAGTTGCACCAGTTGCGCGGGCGGGTCGGCCGCGGGGCGCGCGACAGCCTGTGCGTGCTGGTCAATCGCGGGCGGGCGGCGACCATTGCGGGCGTGACGCCGGCCGGTGAGCGGCTGACGGTGCTGGCGCGGACGACGGACGGATTCGAGATCGCGGAGGCGGACCTGCGGCTGCGCGGGCCGGGGCAGTTGCTGGGGACGCGCCAGCACGGCCTGCCGGAATTGCGGGTGGCGAGCCTGGCGACCGATGAGGAGCTGACGGAGCAGGCGCGAGAGGACGCCTTCGCGATCATCGCGGCCGATCCGAAGCTCTCCGACCCGGCGCACGCCGCGCTGCGCGCTGCGCTGCGGCGGATGTTCGCGGGGCGGCTGGCGCTGATCGACGCGGCGTGATGCCGCGAACCGCGGTGCCGATCGGATTTTGCTGTACAGCGGCGGATCGACCGGATAGGCTGAAATCCGGTCGCCCGACGCGAGCGCTCGCGGATGGACGGCTACTGACAGGCCCCGGCAAGGACGCACCCCGGCATGGCGACGGAACCCCTCGAGACGGCCCACGGCTCCGAGTTCCCCCATTGTCAGCAGATTTCCGTGTTTCTGGAAAACCGGCTCGGGCAGTTGCTCAGGCTGTCGCGCGTGCTGGACGGGGATGACATCAGCATCCTGGCGCTGTCGGTCGAGGGATCGATCGACTGTGCCATCGTGCGGCTGCTGGTCAACGCGCCGGATGTGGCGGCTGAGCGGCTGAGCGATTCCGGGTTCGCGCACTCATCGACGGATGTGCTGGTGGTCGAGCTGCCGCCGGGAAAGCGGGCCATCGTGCAGGTCTGCACGGCGCTGATTCAGGGGGAGATCAACATCAACTACACCTATCCGATTCTGGCGTCGCGCTCGCACACGGCGCCGCGGCTGGCGATCCAGGTGGATGACCTGGCGGCGGCGGCGCGGGTGCTGATGTCGAAGCGGTTTCAGGTGCTCGATCAGAGCGAGCTGTAGTGCGCGGCGGCGGCCTGCAGTGGATGCCGCGAGTTCCGCGATTCCCGTATTCCTGCGACGAACTCTCGTCCATCGAGCCGACCCGGCGACATGATCCGACCTCCCGATTCATCACCGTCCCTGTGCGAGTGGGTGATGTCCGACGGTGCGCGACTGCACGGGCGGATGTGGCCGGCCGAGCGGCCGGACCGGGCGCCGATCCTCTATTTTCACGGAATTCAATCGCACGGCGGATGGTATGAGTGGTCGGCGGCGCGGCTGGCGCGGGTCAGCGGGGCGGCCGTGCTGATGGCTGATCGGCGCGGCAGCGGCCTGAACCGCGATGCGCGCGGGGATGTGGCCGACGGCGGGCGCTGGCTGGCGGATGTGACGGAACTGGCGGATGCCGCGCTGCCCGCCGGGCGCGTGCGGCTGGCGGGGGTGAGCTGGGGCGGAAAGCTGGCGGCGGCCTGGGCGCTGGCGAAACCGGAGCGCGTGATCGACCTGTTGCTGCTGGCGCCGGGCATCTTCCCGCGGGTGGACCTGAGCTTCGCGCGAAAGATCGAGATCGGCGTATCTCTGGTGTCCGGCCCGACGCGACCTTTCGAGATTCCGCTCAGCGACCCCGCGCTGTTTACCTCCAGCGCGGCGGCGCAAGCAGCCATCGCCGCCGACCCGCTCAAGCTCACGCACGCCACGGCCCGATTCCTCTACCACTCATCGCGGCTGGATCGCGCGTGCGCAAGAGCGCGCGCCGGGGCGATGCGCGCCCCGACGACGCTGCTGCTGGCGGAGCACGACCGGATCATTCGCAATCGCGAGACGCGGCACTGGGCCGAGCGGGTCTGCGGCGGCAGACTGCGGCTGCGCGAATTGGCCGGTGCGGCGCATACGCTCGAATTCGAGGAACAGACGGCCGAGTTTGAGGCGGAATTGGAGGCCTGGGCGGCAAGCGGCGAATGAACGATGCGAAACCCGGAGTGAGCTCAAGCATCGCGCGCCGGATGGACCATGAGCGGCGGACGCGCCGAGTCGAGAACGGCCAATCCGGCCCGCGGACTCAGACCACGTCATCAAGCATGCGCGATGACGCCGGAGCGCGGTCGCCCGCTGAGCGCCCGGCCGACGCGGTGATCCGCTCGATGCCCAGCAGCACCAGCGTCTCACGCTCGACGATTCCGCGCAGGTGCTCGCGCGGGATCGGGCGCAGCGCGGAACCGTGGCATACCTGGTTGACCGAGTAGAGCGCTTCAATTGCCGCGGCCGGCGATTTCGACGGGAAGCCGCTGCCGAAGAGCATCTTCTGAATCACGCCGAATTCGAAGGCACTGACCAGCGCGTTATAGGAGAGCCAGGGAAATCGCAGCAACCCGCCGACGTCGGCATAGGCGTGCGTGTGCTTGGCGAGAATGACCACGGCTTCATCGACCCACGGATAGCCCATCCCCCCGACCACCAGCCGCAGCTCGGGAAATTCGCGGGCCACTTCATCCAGCAGCGCCGGCCGGGCATACTCCATTTTCGAAGCGGGGTTGCGGTGATGTTGCTCGAAGAAAACCGGCAGGCCGCGGCGGACGCATTCCTCGTAGAGCCGCATGGCGCGGGTGTCGGCCGGGTGAAAGCTCTGCAGCGCGGGGGAAAGCGTGACGCCCTTGAGGTGAAATTCCTCGTGAGCAGCGCGCAGCTCATCGCGCCAACCGGGATCGGTGGGGTCAATGCCCGCAAAGCCGACCAGCTTGGGGCTGCGGCCGACAAATTCGGCCACGGTGCGGTTGGCGACCTGCGTGGAGAGATAGCAGCTCTTGAAACCGTGGACGATCGCCCGATCGACGGGGTTGACGATCTCCATGCTGCGAAGCGGATCAGACGTGGCCGATACCGCTACCGGGGGTTGACCCTGCCAAAGGCCGGGATCCCACACCTGCGTATGACAATCGACAATCATGAACGACGCTCTCGCCGGCGCGCTTCGGACCTGACCGCAGGCCGTCTCCGCAGCGCCGGAACCCGTGCACCGACCCGGAAGCGGCCGGAATGCCGCCGCCCCGGGGGGCTGATCCACCGGGCGGCATGCTAAGCCCCTGCAAATGCGGCGACAAGGGCGCGTGACGAAAAATCGTCAGCGGAGGTGGGGCACCTGCACGGCGCGTATGGGGCCTGGGAATCAGGGGGCCGGGCACTCCAATGAGCCGGCCGGGACCGTGACCATGCACGCGACAAACGGGTCAATGTCGAAGCCGTTGAAGGTCGAGTCGCGGTTGATGTCGCCGGTACAAGCGCGAATTCCCCAGCAGGCGCTGGAATAGCCCCACGTCGCCGGCGGCGTCGGGTTTGTGGCATTCAAGACCGCAACGATGAAGGGGGCGATGTCGAAATTGTCGATGCGGCCGTCGCAGTTCACATCGCCGCGGCGGCAGACCACCTCGCACGGGGAGGCGGAGCACGGCGTTCCGTCCATGATCGGCACGCCGACCGTGGCGAGGCAGTCGCGCACCAGCACCGCCTCCTGGCAGACGCCCGGGCCACGGCAACAGGCCTTCGGGCCGCAGAGGTCGGCGGTGCAGGTCTCGTCCGGCAGCCGGCGACCGCCGGCGGCGGTGCAGGAGAAGGGAATGAGCATCATGCAAACACCGTCCGCGAGGCAGCAAGGCTCGGTGGCGGGGCAATTGGCGGTTTCGCACATCGAATTCAGACCGCGAGGCTCGCCGCCGATGGCCGTGCATTCATCGGGCGCCAGGATCGAACAGCCGCCTTGCGCAAGGCAGCAGGCGCGCGGCGGACAGGCTTCGATGCGCAGCACGGCGTCGCAGGCCGGCGACCTGACGACGACGAAGGTCTCTCCGGGGAGCAGTGAGATCCGATCACGCGACGTGAATCCGCTGCTGGAACAGGGTGGGCAGGCAGAGCCGTAGTGGAACAGCGACCCGGCGCCGGTGACGGTGATGCGGGCGCAGACCGGTTCGGTCACGACCAGGCGATAGACCGCGTCGGGCAGCGTACCGAGACAGGGGTAGTCGTTGCCCAAATCGCAGACCGGCAGCGTGGCCACGTGGGGCAGGTCGGCGGGAAGCTGGATCGTGAAGGGGTTGGAACAGGCTGCCCCCGGCACGTTCGGGCAGTTAATTGAACTGCAGGTCGAGCCGGCGGCCTGAAGCACGCCCGACGCTTGAGCGCATTCATCGACGTTGACGAACAGGCAGTTCCCGCTGGGAAGACAGCAGGCACGCGGGCAATAGGACATCTCGCAGCCGACGCTGCCGCCCAGGAAAAAGCCGCCGGCGGCGGAGCACTCGGCGGGAGTGAGGTCGGCGGTGCAGCCTGCGCCGATGCAGCAGGCGCCGGGGCCGGGGCCGCGCACCCACAACCGGACCCAGGCAAGCTCGTGCGGCTCGGTGAAGTTCAGCATCAGCGGCTGCGGCTCAGGGAAGCCGGCCTGCAGAATGGTGAGCGGGCGCTGCGCCGGCGGGGTAGTGAACGTGGTGGATGCGGAACCGGGGAACTCATACCTCGGCAGAACGGAAGCTTCGGTGATCGGGTCGTCGTTGGCGGACACGGCCACGTGGTGCAGACCGGGTGCGAGTGTGACGACGATGTACTGCCCGCGCCAGTCGGGGTTGGTGCGGCCGGCGGCGTCAAAGACGACCAGGCGGTTGAGGCCGGTGGGCAACGCCAGGGTCACGACGCCGGCGTTGATCGGGTGCGGGAACGGCGTCGTGCTGACGGGCGAGCAGGCCAACGTTGCGACGTACGCGCCGCTGGGCGGGCTGCCGGTGACGCGGACGACGGCCGGGTTCGAGGTTGCGACGCCGAACCAGGTGAGATAGCGAACGCCGCCGGGCTGGACGAACGCCCCCTGGGTCAGGACGTCGAGACCGGGGATGCCCGGGTTGATGCCGCGGAGGGATGGGGTGACGGGAGCGCCGGTGAAGGTCAGGCGGTAGCGCATGACCCCGCCGGGGTTCGGGCAGGGGGTGATCTCGAAATAGTCGGCGGTGGCGGGGTCGCCCGGGGGAGACGTCGCGCTGCCGGTGGAGGCGCCGCTGAGTTGGTCGCCGTGGCCCAGTGTGATGACCTGCGCGGTGGCGCGGGTGTCGTTCGGTTCGGATTCGGGGATCGTGTCGGCGGGTGCGCGGAGGGCTGCACACAGAAGGATGGCGATCAGCGCGGCGGTGGTGTGCAGCGCGTGCGAGGAGGACCGTGTGACGCGATTGGCGAGCATGGCATTCCCCTGCGGCGGCGCGACCGCGCTGCGTGCCCTTATGATAGCGGCGGATCTTGTGATGGCGAGGAAAATCAGGGATCGGACCGGGAATGCAATCGGAGGGTGCAGTGCGGTGCGTCGGAGCGCGCAACGCGGCCATGCGCGGCTGCGTGGCGCCGCTCGTGTGCGAGTGCTGTGGAGCAGTGGATGCGGACGCGCACCGAGACCGGCCGGGTTGTGTCGCTCGGATTCCGTGCAGGGGCGTCGGCGAGGGCGAATAATTGCGCCCGCACGCTGTTCCTCCACGGGACCCCGGTCAGAACGGCGGGCGACCCGTTTCTTGGTCCGACGTTCTGGAACTACGTTTTCGACTATCTCCTCTTTCGCGTAACGGCGTTCAGTCTATGTCAAGAATGACACTCGACGTGGTTTCACTCATTCGCAATGTGCTATTCTCGCCTCTACTCTTGATTCCGGTCGGTGCAGCGCTGTGTTGGCTCGGAAAAGAGGTCGGCAACGAGGACCTGCGTTCGTTAGGCGATAGGTTGTTTTGGGTCGGATTGTGGGCATACGTTGTGATCATGTGCGCACTCCTGGTTCTGGGGACGTGTTCGGCCATCCACGTGCGACTCAGCAGCCGTCGAGCACATGACGATTGGGATCCCGGAGTGGGGTTTGTAAAGAGGGTCTGGCTTCCCAGCGGAAGGCGCGCAGATGCCGTCAACTGGACGACTCGTGAAGTTCTGGTGAAAGAAGACAACATGAGTGTGGCTCTCTACAGCGAGTTGCAGCTTGCCGAATGCATTCGAGAACTCGAACAGATGACGGGGCAGACATGGACAGGACGAGTCGTGCCGCATGCATCGTAGAGTCTACGGCGACCCTTCGGACTGCCCTATCAGAATTGCACAATCGCTCGCTGGCTCATGCGAACGCGCGAGTCGTGGTGTTCGCTGTCAGTCACCATCATCGCAGTGACGATCGACCGATCAGACTATGCAGGGATTCACGGACTTCAGATCGGAGCATGCCCGACTCGGCTTGTTGCCGATCCAGGGTGGTCGAAGTGCTGCAAGTTCCGTACAAACCGGCGCGGGGAATCTGTGTGCGCGCGTCTTCACCTACGACGAGGAGAACCGCCTGACCGGCGTTTTCCGCGTCGAGGATGGCGTCGCCGGCGATCCGATCCTGCGGATCGCGTATGATGCACTCGGCCGGCGGGTGCTGAGCGAGGATGATCACGACTACGCGGCGACGATCTCGCCGGACTGCGCGGTCGAGGAGACGCCGGTCGCGATGCGGCACGTGCATTCGGGGATCGAAGTGGTGGCGGAGTACCAGGCCAACGGCGGCACAGGCGGTTCGGTCGGCCTCGCGCCGACCGTCGGCACGGTGAGTCTGCCGACCAGCGGCGTCCCGACCGGCTCACCGCCGGCCACGCTGCCGGCCGGCTGGGACCTGGCCCGCGAGTTCCTGTGGGGCGAGCGCTTCCCCGAGCCGCTGGCAATGATCGACTTTACCGACGCCGGCTCGCGGCCGCGGCCGGGCGTCACGACCGGCGGGGTGACCGGCGGCGCGGAAACGCTGTATTACCATCATGATGCGCTCGGCTCGGTCGTGGCGCTGACGGATGCCGGCGATCCGGAAGCTTCACCTGATCCGATTCCGGGCAAGATCGTCGAGCGGTACACGTACGATCCGTACGGCCGGACGGTGATCGAGACGTGGGATCAGTCGCTGGGCGGCGGGTCGGGCGGGTTCGTGGTCCGCGGCTCGGGTCTGACGGCGATCGGCTCGGCCGGCGGCTCGCACTTCGGCAACCCCTTCGCCTGGACGGGCCAGAGGTACGACGCGGGCGTCGGGCTGTATCACTTCCTCTTCCGCTCCTATTCGCCAGAGTTCGGCCGATGGCTGCAGCGCGACCCGGCCGGGTATGTCGATGGGCCGAACCTGCTGGAATATGTGACTTCCAAGCCTTCGGCCCTTGTAGATCCCCTCGGCCTACTCTATTCTCCGCCGGACCCGAGTCCATATACGAGTAAGATCAACCAGACATGCCATATATGGATATATCTGCCGGCAGATCGGAGCGACCCGGGTACGTTGATCGCGTACGGTGCGGACGGCCAATCGATATTCTCTGCTCCTGTACGGGGTCAAGGTGCGCGCACGAAAGGAAAGTCGAAGCCGGGAACCGAGACGAACGGCGACACGCCGACGGGAGATTATCCAGCTACGCGCGAGGGCCCGCAGACTCCGCGTGATACATATGGCCCGAACGGCGTCATAAGGCTAACAGGGCGGGAGGGGCGCTACGACGATCATCCCGCGATGTCCGGCGAGTCGCTGGTCAACAAGCGATGCGGCATATTGATTCATGGGGGACGCGCTGGGTGGATTAGGCAGAAGAACGGCGTCATCGTGAATATCGCGCGCCGCACAATTCAGAAAGGTCTGGTATCATGCCCAGGCAATACGCTCGGTTGTGTCCGAATGGTCGACGCAGACCTACTAACCGGGACATATAATATTTGACATGTCGTGGCTTTGTGATATACTTCATGCATGAGTCAACTCGATACACGCAAGCTGTCGCCGCAGGTGCAGGAAGAGATTCGGGTTCGGGTGGTGAAGGCGATCCGCGCGGGCATGAGGAAATCGGCCGCGGCGCGGACGTTTGGCGTTTCGCGGACCTCGATCGACACCTGGCTGGCGAAGGTGGAGTGCGGCAACATCACGTCGTTGCGTTCGAAGAAGCGCGGACGGCCCCCCGAACCGCGTCTGGCATCCCATCAGGCCGCCGCGATCGTCAGGCAAATCACCGATCGCACGCCCGATCAGACGCCGGTGATTCCGGGAACAGGCCAGCGCTTCCGAGCGAACATGATGTCCAGCATCACCAACCGGGGACATCTGTGCTTCCTGGTCTTCGACGGCTCATTCAATGCCGAGGTCTTCATCCGATTCTGCCGGCGGCTGCTGCGTCAACGACGGCGCCGAATCTTCCTGATCGTGGACGGTCACCCGGTGCATCGCTCCGCCGCGGTGCGCGACTGGCTGCAGGCCAACCGCCGCCGCATCCGCATGTTCTTCCTGCCGGGCTACAGCCCCGAACTCAACCCCGACGAGTATCTGAACAACGATGTCAAGACCAACGCCATCGGCCGCCAGCGACCCGCAACCAAAGACGAACTGATCCTCAACCTCGAACAGTACCTCCGCGACACACAGCGGAGACCCCACATCGTCCGCAACTACTTCAAAGCCGAACCCATCCAATACGCCGCGGGGTAATACATGTTCAACATTTGGTGGCCGGGGTAATAGCACAGTTGCTCAACGCAATGAGCGATCACAGAGGTTGCCGCCGGTGGGTAGTTCATGTCCGGCAGCGCGCACTGCCAGACAGGCCGTGGCAGCCCCCGTTCTGGGTCGAGCCTTCGGGGGTTCTGGCGCCATGAGGCTGGGCCGCGGAGTATGGATTGTGTGCGTGCTTCTCTGCGTCTCAGTTGTCGGTTGTGCCAGGCAGTCCGGACCAGGGATCCGGTCGCCTTCTGAAGCGGACTTGGCGTTCCTGGCTGACCGAGCAGGCTGCCGAGACCCGGCGGCGGTGCATGCGCTTCTGGCTCACTACCGTCGGTTGGACGCGTCGGACGCGGTTCGGGCCGCTTGGTACTTCTTCGAAGGATACCGACTCGCGGGACGACGGTGGTTCCTGCAGCAGTTCGAGGCTGCACCTGTCAGCGAACGCGAGGAAGTCGCCTGGCTCCTCGGCAACGAACTCGGCAATGGTTCCGAATATGACGCCATTTGCGACATTCTGCGCGTGACGCCTGAAGCAATCGAGCATTGAACTCGCGCCGACAGGGGCGACCGCGCGACGGTGCATGCCGCATGCTCGACTACGTTGGCCCGGAGTTTGCGCCGACCTGATCGTCGCGGCCGCGCGGATGGAGTTCGCCCCGGCCGACCTGGTACGGGAGCTCCAGTCGGGTGCCGGACTCCCGGAGCCGGTGGCGATCTTGGAATTCACCGCCGCGGGCGACAACCCGACCATCGGCACGGCGGAGACGTTGTATTATCATCGTGATGCACTCGGCCGGCGGCTCGCACTTCGGCAACCCATTCGCCTGGACGGCCCAGCGCTACGACGCGGGCGTCGGGCTGGTTACGCGCAGAGCAAGCCCGGGCTCAGGGTGTCGGTTTCAACGTGTCGTCGCGATAGCATCTGATTGGTGATCATGCGGATTGGAGCTGGCTCACGGTGATCGCAAAGTACATCGGACCGACAATCAAGAACAGGCCGGGATCACCTGGACTGAAAAAGGGGCAGAAGTACGACGTGGCGGAGATCCTGGAGTACCCGCCTTACCTGATGGCTCGCGATAAACCGGGCGATCCGTGGCCGGTCCCTGGAAGCGCCAGATTTGGACGCGACTACTCGGATTTCGAATTGCGCCGCCGTGTTCCCGGCCGGTCTTGTGGTTACCACAGGTCCATTTCTCTGAACGGATGCTTCGGGGTGGTATTCACGGACGAGAGAGAGCTTGTCACACTAGAAGAGGCGGAGCGCTTGCTGTCTGCGGATCCTCCTGAACCCAGTGAGCCATTTGAGCTGTGGCGCAAGCGATCCGGATTCTCCGGGTCCGACGAGCTGGCTGTGTACTGTTTTGGAATGTCAGCGCTGGATTGTGGTGAGCCGGAGATTGGCGTACACCGCGACGCGATCAATCCCGAAGAGTATCGTGCCGGGGTCGGCAAGGTCGGATACTTCGCCGAACATATGGTGTACTGGAACATGAGCGTGGACATGGCCTCCCGGAACATCAAGTGGTTGCTGGCCGCCATTGGGCTGCCCGAGCGAGAGCCGGCGATGCTCAACGAAACGCTCTGGTTGAAAGCATGGGGAGTCCGCTTCTTTGATGCCGACTGATCAGCGGGTGGCACTGCCAAGCTGGGTTCGGCTCGCCCGTATCCCGCGCTCAAGTGCCCGAACTCCCGGCGGCCTCGTGATACAATTGAGCCGGTCCGAGGCACGCTGCCCCGGTTGGAGAGAGAAGAGGTGGAAGTGATGGCGTTACGAGGCCCTCGCGATTACACCCACTGGCTTCTTTACTTTGGTGCGCTGGTGTGTTTCGCCACGGCGATCGGCCTTGAATACGCGCAACGCCAGCCTCATTTGTATGGTAAGCCGCTCCATGCGGGGCCGCTCCCCTTGGTGGTGACGATGGGCGCGTTCCTGGTTGGATGCGTGTATCTCGTGCCTGCCATTCTGGTTCACCGCAAGTATCTGCGGCGCAATCGCCCGGGCCACTGTCAGGTGTGTGGATTCGATATGCGTGGTCATGAGAACATCCCTCAACCCGTGTGTCCGGAGTGCGGCACGTTATACTGGCGAGCGTGACGTGCCCGTGCCGGCGAAGCGATCGGCCGGCCGATTGACGACTCAGGGTATCGGGCGATCGTGAGGAATGCGGACGCCGAGGACGAATGAGCGGCGTTCGTCAGGTACAATCCCCCACCCTGGTCGGCAGCGCCGCTTGCAGGCCTCCTGACGAACAACGGCGCGGGTAATCTGTGTGCCCGCGTCTTCACCGACGACGAGGAGAACCGCCTGACCGGCGTTTTTCGCGTCGAGGACGGCGTCGCCGGCGATCCGATCCTCGTGATCGCGTATGATGCACTCGGCCGGCGGGTGCTGAGCGAGGATTATCACGACTACGCGGCGACGATCTCGCCGGACTGCGCGGTCGAGGAGACGCCGGTCGCGACGCGGCACGTGTATTCGGGGATCGAAGTGGTGGCGGAGTACCAGGCCAACGGCGGCACGGGCGGTTCGGTCGGCCTCGCGCCGACCGTCGGCACGGCGAGTCTGCCGACCAGCGGCGTCCCGACCGGCTCACCGCCGGCCACACTGCCGTAGCGCGTGCCCACGTTCGTGGCGACTGCTCCGTTTCGCTGGTCGCCATTTCTCACGGGTTGATGAGCCGCCCGGCTCCATTCGCGAATTGGCCGGCCGTCCCGACCCCACGACCCCGGCGTTTATGGGACGAATAATCTCCGCGTTATAATTTGTCTAACCCAATGACTTACAATCAGTTGTGGCCTTCATCGGCCGCCGCCGGATGAATTGGCGTGGTACACTTATAACGCCGAAGATCGGAGCGAGCACCGATCGTGGTGAAGGGCGGCATCTCGACAGCCGGCAAATAGCGGACCCGATGCGAACCGACAGCAAGGAACCGGAAACCCGCGGTGATCGCCGCACCAGCGCCGACGCGGCGCCCCCTGAGGGCTTCGCGCCGATCGCGCTGGCGCGCTGCGATGAGGACGCCTATGCGCGCTCCGCGTCGCAATTGCGCCATGGGGAGCTGTGGTGGTACGTCGGCGGGCTGGTGCGGCGCGGCACGACGCGCCCCTTTCGCGACTCGTCCGGCCGTTGGTGGTACGCGATCAAGCCGGGGTTCATCTGGCCGGTGAATTTTTTTGCCAGCCTTCCGCCGGACGCCGCATCGTTGGGATGGCGTCCGATTCTGGGGGCGCAATGGCCGGTGGAACCGCAGCACGCCAACTCGCGCGTGTGGATGAACGTGGCGCGCGACATCGGGGGCTACGGGCTGTCGCGCGTGGACTCGGACAAGCGCCGAGCCGTTCGCAAGGGGCTGCGCGGGCTGTCGATCCTGCCCTGCGATCCCGCTGATGCGCAGGTGGCGGCCGAGGCGCGCGAGGTGTGGAACAGCCATGTGCAGCGCACCGGCTGGAACCGCCCTTATGAGCCGGCGGAATTCACCGCTTCGTGGAGCGAGCTGGCCCGGATGCCCGGCACGACCGTGCTGGCGGCGCGCGACCGCGCCACGGGGACGCTGTGCGCCTGGCTGATCGTCCGCGCGATCGACGACGTGGCCTACATGGACACGCTCGCCTCGCACACGGAGCGGCTGGAGCACCGGCCCAATGACGCGATCGTCTTCGCCGCGGTCGCATCGGCGGCGGCGGCGGGTGTGCGGCACGCGCACTACTCGCTACGCAGCTCAATCGCGTCGCTGGAGGCCTTCAAGCGCTCGCTGGGCTTTGAGCCGACGGCGTTTCCGACGCGCCTGCGGCTGCGCTGGGCCGTCCGCCGGGTTCTCGCGTGGAAGAAGCCGCACCTGCTGCGGCGGCTGGAGGGGGGTGAGAACTGGAACACGCCCCCGGGCGGGTCCGCGCCGGCCGCGTCAGCGCCGACTTCGTCAGCGCCGGCGGCAGGCGACGTAGATCGTCCCGGCGGCGCCTGAGGCCGCGAGCGCGGCACAGCTTTCATGAATCTGTCCGCGGGCGACTTCGTGCCCCACTCCTGCCGCAGTGATCTCGAACCCCGCCGATGAGAGAAACTCGTGCACTTCGGGGATGCGGTACCAGTAGACATACGGCCCGCGATCGAGCAGCGCCCCATAGTTCCACTTTCCGCCGAGGTTCAGCCAGGGCAGCGTCTGCGCGCTGCGCTTCGCGCCGGAGACCGCGCGCAGCACGCGCAGATAGCGCAGCATCATGGCCGATGAGCGGCCGCGCAGCCGGGCCTCGTATCCGAGAAATGAAAACAGCGCGACGCCGCCGGGGCGGACGATGCGCGCCGCTTCGCGCAGCGCCTGCAGGCGGTCTTCCGCGCTTTCCAGCAGGCTGAGAATCTGCTGCAGGTAGATGATCTGGTCGAACGCGCCGTCGGCGTACTCAAGCCGCCGCGCATCGCCGACGCGGAAATCAACCGCGCGAGTCTTGTCGCGGCGGCGGGCCGCTTCGACGAAGCCGGGCACGAAGTCAAACGCCGAGAGCCGCGGAAACCCCATCGCCGCGCAGGCGAGGATGATGCGTCCGCCGCCGGTGCCGGCCTCGAGCGTCGAGCCGCCGGTGGCGAGATATTTCGAGATGAGAAAGCGCTCTTCGGGGAGCAGCTCCTCGCGGGCCGCCCACTGGTCGAATTCGACGGTGGTGTAGACGTCCTGGTTGGTCTTCAACGCGATCTCCGCGCCTCACTCCAGCGGGATCAGCCGGATGCGCCGGAAGTGGATTTCGGTTCCTTCCGATTGGAACCCGATCGGGCCGGCCGCCTGCTCGACCTCGGTCGCCTCGTTGACCGGCTCGCCGTTGACCCACAGGGCGATCCGCCCGCCGTCCACGACGATCTCGTAGTCGTTCCATTCGCCGGGCGCGCGCTCGGCGTTCAGGCGGGCGCGGGTATTGCCGCCACTGGTGCGCTCCGCGTCGGTTTTCATCGGCACGCCGCCGAGGTTCCAGAAGTCGCCGGCCCGGCCATGCTGCAACTGCGCCTCGACGCAGCGCGGCCAGACGCGATCCTCGCCGCTGATTCGCAGCAATACGCCGCTGTTGCCGGTCTTGCGCGTCTGCGGACTCCAGCGCCAGTCAAAGCGCAGGATGTAGCTTTTGTAGGAGGCCTTCGTCCGCAGGTAGCCGGTCGGCTCGCCGGCGCAGATCAACACGCCTTCCTCGACGCGGAAGGGCGGCTCGCCGCCGGGGGCAAAGCTCCAGCCCTCCAGGTCGCGGCCGTTGAAGAGGGCGATCTCGCCGGCGGGGGCGGCAGCGAGGTCGCGGATGCGCAGGTTGCGGTACCAGATTTCGTTTCCGTGGTCCTGCAAGGCGATGTGCCCGGCCGGCTGCACGCCGAAGCCGTCAAACGCCTTGAACTTGCTGGCGTTGATCCGCTCGCGCCAGTCGGGGGTGTCCATCCGGCACTCGACGACCTTGAGGCCGTTGAGCCAGTGCTGGATGACGTTGTCGCGGATGCGGATGCGGCCCTCGTTGAATTCGCCGACCGGCCGCACCTTTTTCTCCGCGGCGGGCGCGGCGAGTTCGTAGAGCGCGGCGGTGGACTGCCAGTCGTCGGGCTGCTTGCCCAGGCCGGCGTCGTCAAGCACCTGGTACTCGGGCCCGGTTTTCCACGTCGCGTCGTGGGTCTCAGCCACGCGGTACATCACGCCGCTGTTGCCCTTGGGCGACACCTTGAACTCGAAGGCGAATTCGAAGTCGGAGTAGCTGTCGCGGGTGATGATGTCGCCGCCGCCGGCCGTGCACTTGAGCAGGCCGCTTTCAACCAGCCAGCCTTTGTCCGGGAAATCGGGCTTGCGATAGGCGCGCCACGCGCTGGGGGCTTTGCCGTCGAAGAGGCTCCGCCAGCCGGCGGCGCGCTCGGCCTTGGATGGGGGCGGGTTTGATTCGCTCTTCGATGCTGACGGGATTGAGTCGGCCTGAGCGAAGGCGAATGAGCCGGCGGCCAGGATGCAGAGAGACGCGGGAATGAGGGGATTCATGGGGTCGGGTCTCCGGGTGCGACGCTGCCGCGGCCGCACGATTTCGCAGGATATGCTAGGGCGAAACGGCACGCGGCGGAATGGAGGGGTCTGGCTGTGACCGCGTTGCACCCGGCTCGCGGGTTTCGTTTGCTCGCATATACGATCCGTCACCCGCTACGCCCGCACGCCCGCCACCCGCTCCACCACCGCCGGCAACACCTCCAGCAGCGCGTCCACGTCCGCCTGCGTATTCTCCCGACCCAGCGAAAATCGCAACTGCCCGTGCGCATACTCCGCCGGCACACCCATCGCCTTCACCACGTGCGATGCCTCCAGCGACCCGCTGCTGCACGCCGCTCCGCTCGACGCACAAATCCCCCGCTCACTCAACAACAGCAGCACCGCCTCCGCCTCCACCCCCGCGATGCAGGCGCAGGTCGTGTTCGGCAGGCGCATCGCCGATTCCCCGAGGATCATGATCCGTTCGAAACGCGCCAGCAGCCCCTCCTCCAGCCGGTTTCGCAGCTTCAGCATCATTGCGCAGCAGTCCGCGCTCGATTCGCGCAGAATCTCACACGCGGCGCCAAGAGCCGCGATTCCAGGCGCATTGAGCGTCCCGCCGCGCCGATCGCGCTCCTGGTGCCCGCCGAGCTGCGACGCGCGGAAGGGCGTGCCGCGGCGGACGTACAGCGCGCCGACGCCCTTGGGGCCGTGAATCTTGTGGGCCGACAGCGACAGCAGCGAAACCCCCAGCTCCTGCACGTCCACCGGCATCTTGCCCAGCGCGTTCACCGCGTCGGTGTGCACCGGCACGCCGCGCGACGCGGCCGCCGCGCAAATGTCATCCAGCGGGGCAATCACGCCGGTCTCATTGTTGGCCAGCATGACCGAGATCAGCGCCGTGTCCTCACAGATGGCGGCGGCGACCGCCTCCGGCTCGACGCGGCCGGCCCGGTCCACGCCGACGCGCGTCACGCGGACGCCCTCGCGCTCCAGCGCCGCGGCCATGTCCAGAATCGCGGCATGCTCGACCGCCGACACGACCAGGTGCCGCTTGTGCGGGGTGGCGCTCAAAACGCCGCGCACCGCCGCGTTATCGGCCTCGGTGCCGCCGCTGGTGAAGACGATCTCCGAGTCGCGGGCGCCGATCAGCGTGGCCACCGCGCTGCGGGCCTGCTCGATGTCGGCGGTCACCTGCGCCCCGAAGTGGTGCGTGCTGGAGGGGTTTCCATAGCGGTCGCGCAGCAGCGGCACCATCGCCTCGATGACGCGCTCATCAACGCGGGTGGTGGCGTTGTTATCGAGATAGATGACGCGACTCACGTCGGCTCCTTGCGTGACCCGCCGGCGCGGCGCACGTCATCGTGCGGCGGCTGCGGCCGCATTCATTCATTCGGCGTCTCGGGGTTCAGATCCCAGTCGGCGGCAAGCGCTTCGCGCAGCGTGGTGCTGCGCTCGGCGTGCCCGTCATTGAACGAGAAATTCGCGCCGCCATAGTGCCGCTCGTCGATATACGCCTCCCCCGCCAGCCCGGCGACGTGCTCGCGCGGGATGTCGCTGCGCAGCAGATCGGCCGCGTGCGTCACGCGCGGGTTGGCGTCCATCAGCAGCGGCATCTTCGCCCGCACGCGATCCAGCGAGCCGCGCCCCCACGACAGCTCATACGGCCGATAGTGGCCGGTGCTGTCGGCCCGCGGCTCGGCGTCGGCGCAGACGAACAGCCCGAAGCGATTCTCCTCGTTCCGCTGGACCGGGTAATCGCGATCAAACGAAAAATCCGAGTCGTCGTAGGTGATGCGATACAGCGCTTCGGCCCACCCATGCCGCGGCGGCGGCGGACCGCCCGGCGGCGTCGGCAACCCGGCCGCGCGCGGATAGCGCCCCTCATACATCAGCGGCGGCAACTGGAACTCGAACTGGTTCGAATAGGCCACGGTCAGCTTCATGATCTCATGGAGCCGCGCGAGGCAGACCGTCGCCTTGGCCTGCTGCCGAGCGCGCGACAGCGACGGCATCAGCATCGAAATCAACAGGGAGATGATGCCGATGACGACCATCAGCTCGATAAGCGTGAAGCCGGCAGCCGCCCTTCGCGAAGCGCCGCTTGCGGCCCGACGGCGAATCGAACTGGTTGCGTTACGGCCCATCCCCCGATTGTAGCCGCGACACAGCGCCGAGCCGTCAACCCATCGGGTCAAATGCCCCCGCTACCGGAGTGATGAACCCGAAAGAAAGCAGAAGGCCGGGCCCGCGTCGCGCGGCGTCCCGGCCTTCCTGATGATTCGATCGACTGTTCCGTTCGTCCCATGCACGCCAGGCGGCCTCAACCTTCATTCCGAAGGCTCTGCCCGGCAGCTCACATGAGTGGACTTCAGCGCCCGCGGCGGCGCGCCGCCAGCGCTACAAGCCCCAGCAGCGCCAGGCTCGTCGGCTCCGGCGTCACTCGCACATTGTCAATCAGCGTGAAGAGCAGGGCTGCGTCGTTCGGGTCCGTCGAGGACGTGGCATTGATGTCGCTGTGGCCGAAGAAGATGTTTCCGCCGCTCAGCGTCACGGTGTTCAGGTCGATCGTCGCGATCAGCAGGCCATCTACCCGCCAGGTAACCAGGTTCGCGAGCTTCTCGATCTCGACTTCGTGCCATTGCATCCCCGCCGAGCCGACCTGTGTCGTCCCGGTCTGCTGCGGGAAAAGCCCCAACTGCGCCGCCGGCGCAGCGACGCCGCCGAAGCCGCTGTAATACGCCGCCGTGTTATTGATCGCTCCCGCGGGCGCGGCATACACCGCATTGCCCGAGGCGTAGCTCGTCGGCGCCGCAGTCGAGTAGGCGCGGTAATCGGCCGCCGAACCGCCATCACCAGTCGCGGCGAACCACACGCTGTTCTGCGATCCGCCCGGCCACTGCGGCGTCGTTCCGTTCGTGCCGACGCCGAAGGTCGACAGATTCGTCGAGCCGCTGCCGCCGCCCGGGAACGGCCCGTTGATGTTGGACCACCAGTCAAAGCGAACCGTGTAATCGGGATAGGTGGCCGGAACGTCCAGCCCGTTCGGCGAAACGCTCATCCCGCCGAAAATCCCGTTCGAGAGATTCGCCTGCAGCTTCATCCCGCGCGTGCCGCCGCCCATCGGCGTGCTCGGCGAGACGGGAATGCCGACCGTCGAATAGTCGAAAAAGTAGTCAGCCGCCGCGTCGGACGGCCCGTTGTTGAGCGTCCAGTTCGCGGTGGTGTCCACCTCGAAGTTGTTGTGGTAGAGCGGCATGGCCGCCGCCGAAGCCGAAACCAGTGCGGCCAGAACGCCGCTGGTGATGAAATTCCTCACGCAATCCTCCTCATTCCCCTGCAAACCGAACTCTCAGAAGTCCCTCAGAAGCCCCGATGGTAGCGGTTCCGTCCCGCCCGAACAACATTTTTCCAACCAAACTGAGCCAATTTTCCCCGCCGCCCGCACCCCCGACCAACCGGTTATCGGAAGTTCCGGCTCCATCGCGCGATCGACGAGTCAGGCAACCCCCTGATGCGCCCGGCCTTGAAGCGACTCCCAACGCAGCGCTACGTCGCGAGAACTCAATTCACCCGGAACGTGAGCGACGCGCCGCCGCCGGCGATATCCGAAATCGTGATGGTGTAGATCACGCCGGCCTTCAGCACCGGCGCGACCGCGGGTGCAACGTCGATTCGGTACAAGCCGGGGATGGCGTAGTTGCCGTAAGTCAGGGGGAAAGGAATCGTAGGCAGTTGATCCGGCTCGCTGAAGCCGTCGCCGTCCGAGCCGATGGCATACAGGTACTCGCCGTTCTGCGAGACCACCGCCAGTGCGATCACGCCCGATCCCTGAAAGCCGATCTGCGGAGCGGATGCGCTTCCGGTCAGCTTCAGTTGGGCCAGCGCCGCACTCGATCCGCTCGACCCGTTGATGTTGAGATAATGCAGAACCGTGAATGCGCTCGCCGGCGTCGGAGTCGTTGATCCGCTTGTGGATCCGCCGCTGCCGCCGGTCGATCCGCCCGAACCACCGGTCGATCCGCCGCTTCCACCCGTCGAACCCCCCGAACCACCGGTCGATCCGCCCGTCCCGCCGCTCGACCCGCCGATGCCGGGGGCGTTCGCTCCCTGGCCGGACGGCAGGGCCGCCGCCTGCAGCAACCCATTCGTGCTATCCACGCCGGCGACGACAAACCCGACCCACTCGCTCCGATTGTTCAGGACAACGATTCCGCGCTCCACCCCCGTCAGCCCGACGCTCATCGTGGCCGTCCCCAGCCCGACCAGCGAAGACCCCAGTGCGATGGCGTTCGCCGCTTCGTCCTGGCCGATGCGGTCCGACCTGTCCAGCGCCTGCGACAACGTGACGCCGAGCGACAGCAGGGCCGCGGTGTGGCCCGCCACGTTGACCAGCACCAGCGCCGCGCCGGCCCCCGGCCCCATCGCCACCAGCCCGATGCCGCTGACCACGACGCCGGCCACCGAGATCGTGACGTTCAGCGCCCGGATCGCCACGGTGAAGTTGCTGCGCTCGGCGCTGCGGATTCCCTTCGCCGGCAGATCGGCTTCACTGGTCGGAAAGCGATCAAAGAAGTTGAACAGGTTGACCGACGTCCGCGCCGACAGTCGGTCCAGCGTGTCCTGCGGCGCTTCCAGGCCGTTGATCGCGAGTTGCCGCGGCGCCTGCCCCGGCCGCGTCTCCGTCACGATCCGCCCGTCGTCGGAATAACTGTAGTCAGCGATGTGCATGCCGCCGACCACCAGCCGCTTGGTCCGCCCCCGCGAATCAAGCGAAACGCCGATGTCGTTCTGCGGGTTCGTGCGATCCACGATGATCGCCTGGTAAATGTCGCGCGGGAGCAGGTCGTCGCCGATGCGCCCATAGAGGTGCATCCGCACGGTGTCGCTCAGGTCGATCGTCGCGACGACGCCGCGCGGTGCATCCAGTACGAGCGCGATGCCGCGGAAGGTGTCGGGGTTGAGATTGCCATCACCCCCGGCTGCATCCGGCGCGGGACATCCGCCCATGACGGCGGCCAGCATGATCGGGATCAGAAGCAACGGACGGAAGCAGGACGTGCACATGGCGGCACCTGTGGCGGGTCGGCTCGTACCACCCCGGCTTGCGGCCGACGCCTTTCGGCATTTTAGCGACACGGGCATCGGGGTCTCCATTACAAAAAGCCAGTGTTCGATAAAGCTGCCCTTTGGGATGATATTGGCGCGGTGTGGGATGAGATTGGCGCGGTTCGGCGTGAAAGAGCGCCGAGCGCCGCAGGCTGATTCTGATAACTCCGCAGGCTGTGGTTGGGGGTGCAGTCTTCCGGCGCATCCTCCCATCGAGCCGGGCGGCTGGTGTGGTCGGGTAGCAGGGTAGGCGCATCGCGGGGTTGGTCGGGTTACAGGGTAAGTCCAGCCATTGGCCCGACGGATCAATCCGGGACCGTGGTGTGGCACTGCTCTTGAGCAGTGCACTCGTCGAAGCCGCGCAATCCCGGGCAGCGGATGACGAACGGCGGCGGCCAAGCCCGGCTGAAGCCGGCTGTCGGGGTAGAGGGGGGTAGTGATGGGGTGTTCGCATTCCACCAGCTGAAGCTGGTGGCAAACACGAGTCGGCTGAAGCCGACTGTCGGAGGGCGCCGGGGGGGCAGTGGGGTGTGTGCACCCGGTGGCAGCCGGGGGAATAGTGGGGTGTTCGCATTCCACCAGCTAAAGCTGGTGGCAAACACGGGTCGGCTGAGGCCGACTGTCGGAGGGCGCCGGGGGGGCAGTGGGGTGTGTGCATCCGGAGGCAGCCGGGGAGGCGGTGGGGTGTGTGCATCCGGAGGCAGCCGGGGGAATAGTGGGGTGTTCGCGGTCCACCAGCTGAAGCTGGTGGCAAACACGGGTCGGCTGAAGCCGACTTCAGGATGAGACAGGCCGGATGTTGCGTTCGGTCTGCGACGGATGGCACGTCGGGTGGCTTGGAAAGGCCTCTCTCAGCCGATCCGAGGTTCATGCAGCTCTCGGCGGGTGGCATTGCCGGTGTGCCGTTACCTTTGGGCCGTGCGCTCATCGGAACGGTATAATCCGGTGCCGCGGATGCCGGCGGCGGCCACCTTGGCCGCTACGGCTCATTCATGATTCCGGGAGCCTCGCATGGCATTGCGCCTGCCAAGACGTTTCATGCTCTGCGTGTTCATGTCTCTTGCATGTATCACGGGCTGTTTGCGTCGCGCCGACGTCGCACCCGTCTCCGATGGGGCGCCTGCAGCGGATGAGCCGATCGTCGATGGCGCCGTGCTGAGCGCCTGGCCTCTGCCGAGGTGCCTCACGCAGCGATCCTCCTTCGAGTTGCGGTCGTCGAGTTCCAGTGGTGATGCTGAGCAGTTGTCGCTTGCCCGTGCGCTCATAAACGAGTTGATCGCGCTGTCCAGGCCACCGGCCGGCGTACTGCCCCTCGTACACCGCTTGAACATCTACGCACCGTGTTACCTGCCCGGCCACCTGATCCCACCGGGCATTGCCGGCCTGTCGTCCGCGACGAGTCGGGTGCGAGCCTGGGACCTCTTGACCGACTTATGGGTTGAAACAGGGCGATGCGAGTTCGCGGAGTTGCATCCGGATGAGTTACTGTGTTGGGCGCCTGTGATCGCCGATCGGTATGCTCGGTTTCTCTCCACCACCCCCGATCTGTTCGCACCCGACCGCCAGTTCGCATATGCTCTTGAGAATGCGCATCTGCTTCAGACATGCCATGGATACGGTGCGTTTCTCGCGCTCAACCGTAGATTCTGCACCCTCCACCATGTGTTCGTTACCAAGCACGATGTGGAGTGTGTTCCGGTTGACATTCCGTCGGTGTCCGTGGAGTCTTGGTTGAGTTCTGTTCGGGATCGTCTTGTCTGGTGCCCCGAGCGCCGTTTGTTTTCCGGTGCGTGTTACCTCGGTGACGGAGTCGACCTTGAGAGCGAGACGCCGATCGTCGATGGCGTGAGCGCCTTGGTATTGTCTTCTAGATGGGACTCGCTCGGCCGACTCGTGGTCCTGAATCACGATCAGGTTGATTCGGTGGATACGCTGATACGCCACCTGCGGCGACTCGGCAGAGACACAATCTTGCCGGCCGCCGACTGCAGCGAGATTCAGGTCCCTGAAAATGTGCGAACGCCGGTGATGCTCGCACTGCCCGGCTATGATGCGCGTTGTCTTGAGTGCAGAGTATCGCGCTTCGACCTGCTTCCGTTTGCCGACGAGTCAGGGCTGGCGCGACTGATGCGACTCGGAAGTGGTGACCCCGGACTTCCTTTGACGTTCGGCCCGATTCGCGGGCAACGCACAGGAGCCGTCGGAGTTCTCTGGGTGTCGGGCGGACTAGGGGATCCGGGAACCAAGTTCACGCCGTTCGGAGTCGTGGTTCGGTCCTGGTCGGAACTTGAGCGTGCTACCAACAGCTTGCCCCATGCGCCCGCCCTGAGCATTCTCGCTGGCGATTCTGAGTTTGTCGGCGAGTACGCGGTCGTCGGATTCCCCGCCGAGTCGCTCCCAGTGTGGGCGGAGCGGTTTCGCGTGGTACGGCAGTCGGCGCCAAGCGACGAGTAGCCGGGTAGGCCGTACCATTGACCTGACGATTCAATCCTGGTCTGCCGCGCGGGTCGCACCTCGGCCCGTCGTCGCTGTGGCCGGATGACTGAGGCATCGTGAGTGCCTCTCGTGGAGTCCGCAGATGTACAGCAGAGCGAGGGCTGGCGTATGAACGCTCGACGCGCCACCAGTTGGTGTCTCGGAATCGTGGCGGCCGCGCTCTGCGCGATCACCGTCATTTCGTTCGTTCGGCCGATCCGTTCATCCGCAACGCCGCTCCTCACTCCGATGGGCACGCCGGGGGTTGATCCAAGTGCAGCGATTGACCGCGGATACTTCGTCTTCGTCGTACAGCGAAGTGCGGGGCCGGCCGACCCACTCGGCCCGGGAGTTCCCTCGTGGCTCGGCGTTCGCCGCGACGTGGGGCTTCTGCCCGGTGGGACGGTAGCGATCGACTTCGTTTACATTCCGACGTATCTTCCGATCGGCGTGTGCGCGGCCGGCCTCATGCTGTGCCGAGTGTACTCTCGTCGTCGGCCGCCCGGGAGCATCGAGCGGTGTGTCCAGTGTGGCTACAGTATGAGAGGGCGGCCGGCGAATACTGCGTGCCCTGAGTGCGGCTGGTATGATCACGACAACCCCGCTGCCCATCGTGCCAGTGCGATGTTCAGCAAGACCCAAAGTGAAGGGCCGGGTCCGGGAGCCCGATAGCATCATCCCCCAAAGGGCAGCCGGGGGAATAGTGGGGTGTTCGCATCCCACCAGCTGAAGCTGGTGGCAAACACGGGGCGGCCGAAGCCGACTTCAGAGTGAGTCAGGCCGGATGTTGCGTTCGGTCCGCGGCGGGGGGCACGTCGGGTGGTTCGGAAGAGCCTCTCTCAGCCGATCCGAGGTTCATACAACTCCCGCATCGAGAACACCGCCGCGACTTGGGTCATTGCCTGTCAGCCCATTGTGCCGGGACGGATCTGGAGCAGGGGCTGCATGGCGGGAATCTCAGAACATTCAGCAGTTGTGCGGCGTGCCACACACAGTAGCGCGATGTGCCGCAGACAGTTGCGTGATATGCTACACATAGTTGTACGACGTGCCACACACAGTAGCGCGACGCGCTACACATACTCCTTCACGTATTCCTCGAGCTTGCGCTTCGCTTCCTTTTCGATCTGGCGGACGCGCTCGCGGGTCAGACCCACCTCATCGCCGATCTCCTTGAGCGTCATCTTCCGCCCGTTCGTTCCGCTCAGCCCATAGCGCAGCTTCAGCACCACCGCCTCGCGGTCCGTGATGCGCGACAGGATGCGGCTGACGAAGTCAACGTCGGATTCCGTCGCGGCCTGCTCGTGCGGCGACGGGGTGCGGCGGTCGGGGACGGATTCGGTGACGCCCGGCGCGGAGGCATCGCCGCCGCCCGCGCCCGAACCGGCGCAGGCGCGGATCGCCTGCGACACGGCGGCGACCTTCTTGGGCGACAATTCCATGTGATGAGCCAGCTCCGCGGCCGTCGCCGGGCGGCCCAACTGTGCCTCCAGCTCGCGCATCGCCAGCCGCATCTGCGCGATCTGGTCCATCAGGTAGCTGGGGATGTGGACGATCTGCGCAGCGCTCTGCACGGCGCGGCGGATGGCCTGGTCAATCCAGTAGCTGGCGTAGGTGCTGAAGCGCGAGCCGACGGTCGGATCGAAGCGATCCACCGCGTTGACCAGCCCGACGTTGCCCTCGTTGACGAGGTCCTCCATCGGCAGGCCGCGGTTGCGGAAGTGCTTGGCGACGCTGATGACCAGCCGCAGGTTGGCGCGGATCATCTGGTCGCGCGCCGCGGCGGCCTCGCGCTGCAGCTCCTCGTGCTCGCGGACGCTGATCTCGCCGGCGGCGAGCCGCGCTTCGGACTCGGTCGCGGCGCGGATGCGCGTGCCCAGCTCGCGTTCGTCCTCCGCCGTCAGCAGTCCGAAATGCTTGATCTGCTTGAGATAGTCGCCCAGCGCCGTCTCGAGCTTGTTTGCCATCTCTTTCCACGTCCTTCCACGCTGAGCCGCCCCGACGGGTGCGCGACGCGCTTCCCCGCACCTGCGTATCGGCGCGATGCCCGCGCTCGTTCACGACGCATCGCGGAACGCGGGCCGGCGCCCGGCAGAACCGCCGCGGACCCCGATAATCCGCCGCGGCCGCCCCCGTTCCGGCTCGCGTTGCTCACGAATTATATGCCGCGCCGATTGAGCGCTCGCGGCCGATGTGCCGGGCTGGCGGATACTCTCCGGTTCCGGCGCATTTTGACGCAGATCGGCGCATTTTCGCGGCCCCGCCGCCCGCGGTCTTGGGCTTTCGGGTCTGCTGCCCTATACTTCCGACCGGTGCCCACGGACGGGCGCTGCACCGTTCACGGAGGATCGCTCATGCCCACCGCGTCAAACCTGTGGACCCGACTAGGCTCATTTTTCCGGCCGACCAACGGCAACGGGGCGCACCCCGGTGAGAGCTTCGGCGGGCTGCTGCGCCCGCGAAGCCGAAACGCAGTCGAGCGGGTGGGCGAGATGATGTCGTCGCTGGAGCGGCATTTCGACGCGCAGGATCGGCGGGCGGAGCAGCTTGCCGTGGCGGTCGAGCGGGTCGGGGCGTTGCTCGAGGAACTGGCCCGCACGCAGCAGGCGCAGGAGGGGTCGCTGCGCGCGATCGTGCAGCAGATGGAGGTGTCGGGGCGGGCGACGTCGGAGGCGCTGTCGCGCCTGCCGCAGACGCTCTCGGCGCAGGGGGATTCGCTGCGCTCGATCGCCCGCCAGTTGGAGGGGCTTCAGGAATCGGACAGTCAACTGGTGATCTCGCTGCAGAAGTTCGGCGGCGCCGCGGACGCGCTGAACGCCTCCGGCGCGGCGCAGGTCGCGGCGCTGCAAAGGTTGCACGAGACCAGTGCGCAGCGCCACGCGGAATCCACGACGTTGATGCGCGATCAGCAGCGGCGCATGTGGATGATCGTCGGCGGGCTGATGATCTCGGTGCTGGCGGTCGGGCTGGGCGGCGCGGCGGTCATGCTGGCGCTGCGGGCATGGTGAGAAGCGCGGTGCGGGGAAGAAGCTGATGCGTCGTGCGCGACGAGGAAGAGCGAGCGGTCCGGCGGGGCAGCGCCGCGGGACGGTGCGCAGCGACACGCGGAGGCCGGGATCGACCGCCCGCGCGCGAAGCGGCGCGGCGACGGCTCGAAAGCGCGGCAAGGTACGACGGAAGTCCGGGGTGGGGGCTGGGCGAATCCGCGCGGATGCACCGCTGTTGGGCTGGGCTGCCCCGGCGGCGCTGGTGATCGGCACGCTGGCGGCGCTGCTGCTGGCGCGGCTGATTTCATGGGCCGCCGGGTGACGGTGCGGCCGCGCCGCCGTCCGGTTCCGCAGGCGGCCCCAGCCACGCGCTGGCCAGCATCGCCACCAGTCGCGACACCTGCTCCTGTTCCATCCGAATGCGCATGCGGTCGTCCGTTTCCCAGGTCATCACTTCCAGCGCCGGCATGTCCGAATCGGCGTCCGGCGCGCCGCGCAGAGCGCGCTGCGCCAGCACGTCGAGCCGCAGCGTGATCCACTTGTTCGGGATCGGACCCCAGCGCGTCGGTCGCAGCGTCACGCGCGGAGCCGCCAGCGCCTGCACAACCGCCGCGGCGCTGGTCGAGATCGTCACCCGCCGCCCCTGCACCTGCCAGGCGACCCCGACCCCCAGCACTGAGATCGTCTCGATGCGCCCGACGGGCGTTTCGTAGGCGGTGCGCGCCAGCGGCGTCTCCCCTCCCTCGCCGAAGAAGAGCCGCTGCATTCCGCGTTCGATCCGGCGCACCCAGCCGCCCGGATCGGGCAGGTCGAAAGTCAGCACGAACGGCGGGAATCCTTCGCTGCGGTCCTCGCCGACTCCCGCCATCCACACCAGCGAACCGCCCGAGAGCGGCGCGAACACGTCATCCGCCAGGCGTAGGCCGGAGCCGCGCTCGATCAGCCGCGCCGCCGCCAGCGGCTCGCCGTCGGGCGTGCCGAAGAGTCGACCGGCCTCCAGCAGCAATCGCTCGAAGTCCAGCCAGCGCCGATCGGCGGGTTCGAGCAGCGACGAGACCGCCAGCGCCGCGCCGCGCGGCGTGCTCCAGCCCGGATCGTTGATCGGTGCGGGAGTGCGCAGCAGTCGCAGCAGCAATCCGTCGCGCGGCGTCGAAACGGAGACGTCCAGCACAAGCCGATCGGCCTGCGCCCCCAGCGTCGCAAACAGCGGGCCCAGCTCGCGCAATCCCAGGAGCGTGCTGAGCGCGAGAAAGCTCGATCCATCCGTCCCCGGCTGCACGCGCTCCGCCAGCGCCACCAGCCGCGCCGTGTCGGCAAAGAGGAATGCGTCGCCCGGGTTGCCGGGCGCCTTGGGGCGCGACTTGTATCCGGTGGAGGCGTAGAGCGTCGGCCCGCGTCTGCCGCCGTTGTGGCGCAGCACGGCGTCCGCGCCGGTGCGGGCGTCCGTGCAGGCGACGAACAGCCCTTCGGTCATGGCATAGCGGAACTCGGCGTCGGGGCCGGCGGGTGCGAAGAAGCCGATGCCCTCGACGCTGGTCTCAGGCACGAGCAGCGCCACCACGACGCCGCGCAGGATGCTGGCGGCGGTGGCGCTCTGCCCGGTGTGAAGCACCAGCAGGTTGTCAAAGCGGATGGCGGGCGCGCCGTTGACCTCTTCGACGCGGAAGTTGTGCCAGCCGATGCCCAGCGCGTCGATCTTGCGGAGGTCGTCCTCCATCGCCTCGCTGAAGAGCGCTCCGACCTCCAGTGCGCCGCGCTCGCGCAGCGCCAGGGCCAGGATCCGCCGCATCTGCGTCTCCAGCCCGGCGCGCCGCAGCACGGCGCTCCACTGCGCGATGGTCTCGCCGGGGTGGGGGATCTCCAGGTAGAAGAGCGTGTCGGCCGGCATGAGCCGCGCCGGCGCGACCAGCGGCATGGCCGCGAGTTCCTCGCGCGCCAGCAGCCGCAATCGCTCGGGCAGCGTGGCGTCGCGGAGCAGCGATTCGAGCATCGGGCGGGCCGCGTCGGGGCGGTTCATGCGGCGCAGGCAGCGCGCCAGGCGCCAGGCGGCCTCCTGTCGCTGCGGAGGGGACGCGGTGTCCGCGGCGATGACGTTGCGGAACCAGGCGGCCGCCTCGGCCGGGTCGCGCAGCACGTCATCGGCGAAAATGCCTTCCGCGAGCGCGACCGCGGGATCGGACTGGCGCGCGGGGGGATCGGGAGGCTGGGGGACGAACTGAGCGAAGGCCGGGCCGGGGCCAAGCGTCAGCGCGAGCACGAGCACGAGCAGCGCGAGGGGGCTTCGGCGGTGGAGGGGGCGAGGCTGCATCACACCCGGCTTCCGCGGCCCCGTGCGGGGCGAGGCTAGAGAAACTCCACCTGCGTGTGCTGATCCACGGAGATGGTCGTCAGCTCCCCGTCGCTCTTGCGCAGCTTGACGCGCGTCAGCCAGAGCTTGTCGTCCTTCGAGTGGGCGTACCAACTGCCGGTCTTTTCCTGCGTCGCGTCCACCACCTCGCCGACGACCTCCAGGCGCCAGTCGCCTTCGCGCCGCTGCACCTGCTGCACAATCCGCACCCGTCGACCGGGCGTGAGTTCATGGATCATCGCCGACCACTCCCGGAGACCCGCTCCACGATGCGCCGCGCGTTGCACGCATCAGACCATCACGCGCCGATTGTATATGTACCACTCCAGGAAGACTATCAGCAGCGCCGCCCCGATGAACCAGCGCCAGATCTCCGGCGTGTCCGTCCGGATGCCGCTGCGCTCGACCACCTCAGTCCCGCCGACGGTCAGCCCGCCGCGCGGCCGGATGTCCGACTCCCACTCATCCTCCAGGTTCACTGCGAACCGGTCGCGCCCCTCGGCCGCCGGCTCGACCGAGTACACGCCGACGCGCTGCGTGCCGCCGAAGTGCGCCTCGCCCGCGTCGTTGGCCGTCACCGTCGTCGTGGACCCGTCGGGCAGGCGAACCCGCGCGGTTCGCGCCGGCGGCGGCACTGCGATCCGCACAGCGTCGCCGGGGCGCAGCACCGTCGCGTCGGCCGTGCCCGCCGCACTGCCGAGGAATTGCAGCGCGTTGTAGACGAAGATCGGAAAGGTCCGCTCGCGCCACCAGGTACTGGCCTCGACCGCGAAATTCAGAACGAGGTACTGGCTGCCGCCGCGCGTCCAACGCGCCAGCACCGGCCCGCCCGGCCCCTCGATCAGCAGCGACGCGCTTTCGGGGAATTGCAGCTTGCGACCGGTGCGCACCAGCACCTGCTCCAGCCGCACGTTTCGCAGAATCGGGCTTGTGTCATCCCACCAGGTCAGCGCGAAGGGGTCGAGCGCATCCCCTATCTCGACGCCCTCGACCTGCGGCGCGCCGCCCAGGAACAGGTAGTTCCCCGTCGGCAGGCGCGCGGTCGTGTGGTCGCAGAAGATCACCACGTCGAAGGTCGAGCGACCCGCGCTCTCCACCCGTTCGACCGCAGCGGACTCATATTCCGCCGGCGTCATGAACACGCGCTCCGCCAGCGGCAGGCCGCGCAGCGAGAAGGGGATCAGGCTGTTCGGCGGCCGCACACACAGCACCCGCAGCCGCCGCGGCGGCGGAATCAGCGTCGCGGCCCGATCATCGCGATCGAGGCGATCGGGGCGGGAGAGGCGCACCTCCAGCAGCGCGGCGCGATCCAGCACCAGCTCATAGCTCAGCGACGCGGTGCTGGCGGAATCATCGTCGGCTTGTGCCGCTGTCGCTGCCGCCGCAGCACCGGGGCCTGAGGGCGGCGGTGCGGCCGGCGGGTCCGATTCAGCTTCCGGGACCGCGGCGGCCAGCGGCGAGGCGGCTCCCAGCGTGATCGACTGCACCGCGCCGCGCGAGGTTTCCAGCACGCCGTCGACGTAGAGCGAGACGTCGGTCGTGACCGGCTCGGGGCCGAAGTTGTGAACCTGCACGAAGACGTCAACGCGCTCAGGGCGCTCGTAGTTGCGCTGCGTGCGCAGCGCGGTGACGCCGACGTTGTCCTGCGCGGCGCCGATGCGGATGAACTCCATGCTGCCGGTGCGCAGGGCGGCGGAGTCGAGGTCGGCGACGGCGCCGTCGGAAATCAGGATCAGCTTGGACTCTGCTTCCGGGCTGACCGGGTTATTCATCAGTTCGCCCGCCATGGTGGGGAGCATGTAGGCGGCGGCCAGCTCCAGCGCCTCGGCGAGATTCGTGCGGCCGTCGGTCGGCTCGATGCCGCGGACGAGCGACGTGAGTTCATCGACGTTGGTCGTGAAGGGGGCGATGACGCTGGCGCGATCTGAAAATGCGATCACCATGGCGCGGGTCTGCGGCCGCGCGGCGCCGAAGCTGAACCAGGAGGAGACATCGAGCCATCCGCCGCCGGTCCGGTTGAGTGTTCGGATCAGGCGGTCGGCCTGCTGTTTGGCGAGGTCGAGGCGCGTGGAACGGCCCTCTTCGAGCGTGTTCATCGAGGCCGAGCGGTCGATCAGGATCACCAGGCTTCGCTCCGAGGCGACGTCCGACCGCACGATCGGCCGCGCCAGGGCGAAGATCGCCGCCATCAGCACGAGCAGTTGCAGCAGCAGCAGCAGGTTCTTGCGCAGCCGCTGAAAGGGGGCATTGACCTGCAGGTCCTGCACCGCCCGCTTCCAGAGCAGCGTCGAGGAGATCGGCTGTTCGCGGCGGCGCAGCTTCAGGAAGTAAAGCAGCAGCAATGCCGGAAGCACCGCGGCTGCGATCGAGAGCGCCCAGACATTGAGAAAACTCACCGGCCGCTCCCGCTCGGGGTCGGATCACGCCGTCGGCTGCGCGGAATCGCCCGCGCCCGCCGCGTCGGCCGCCAGCGCCAGAACGCGGTACTCGCCGCGCGGGGCCGGCTCATCCGCCGCAGAGGGGATGGCCCGGCCGCCCACCAGATAGAATAGCCGGGTCGGGGGATTCGGGCCGCGGCTGTGGTCGGCGAATTGGGCGGCGGACCACTCGACGATGCGCCAGCCCACTTCCAGGCGGTGCTCGATTTCGGAGGCAGTGAGCTTGCCGGAAAAGAGCGGGCGACCCAGCGCGCCGGCCGGCTCGGAGCGGGCGGCGGTTCGATAGACGCCTGCGCGGCCGAAGACGGCGGCCAGGCGGGTCGCAGCCAGCAGGTTCACTTCGTCATTCTGCGTCATGGAGAGCGCGCGGCCGATACCGGCCAGGTTCACCTCTGCGAGGCTGGTGTCATCCAGCACGCTGCCGGTGATGGCGGAGAGTCCCATTGCGTGCGAGAGCGAGACGTTGACGCGGTTGGAATCGAGCAGGATCACCGGGATGCGCCGCGCGGCCAGGGCGCCGGCGATTTCGCGGACGGCGCGCTGAGCGCCGATGAACAGCAGGCCGGCGGGCGAGGCTTCGGCGAGGCCGAGGCGGCGGGCGATCGGCCCGGCCGTAAGGCCGTAGATCAGCACGGTGCCGACGATCACCGAGAACATCATGGGGACCAGCAGACGCGCTTCGGGGAAAGCACCGGAGCGGGTCAGCTCGAAGGCGAAGACGCTGGTGACGGCGGCGGCGACGATGCCGCGCGGGGCGACGCACGCCAGGAAGAGGCGGTCACGAAGCGCGAGGCGTGAGCCGGCGGCGGAGGCCAGGCAGGCCAGCGGGCGGACGATCAGCACGAGCACGAGTACGAACGCGGCGCCCCGCCAGCCGACGTCGCGCAGATCGGCGAGGTTGATTCGCGCCGCCAGCAGGATGAAGAGCGCAGAGATCAGGAAGACGCGCAAATTCTCCTTGAACTCCAGGATGTGATGGACGTTGGCGCGGCGCTGGTTGGCCAGCGCGATTCCCATGACCGTGACGGCCAGCAGTCCGGCTTCGTGGGCCGCGGCGTTCGACGCGGCAAAGACGCCCGCCACCAGCAGCAGCGTGGCGGCGTTGTGCAGGTGATCGGGGATCCAGTAACGGGCGATGGCCGTCTGCAGGAACCACGCGGCGAAAAGGCCGAGTCCGCCGCCGATCAGTACCGTTTTGCCCAGCGAGAGGGAAATCGGTGCGACCGCGAATCCGGCGCCGCCGGAGATGAGCACCTCGAAAACGAGAACCGCCAGCAGCGCCCCGATGGGATCGACGACGATGCCCTCCCAGCGCAGGATGCCGGCGGCGGGTCCGGTGGGGCGCACCTGTTGCAGCAACGGGCCGACGACGGTGGGTCCGGTGACGGTGAGGATCGCCCCGAAGAGCGCCGCCAGCGCGGGCGACAGGCCGAGAATGAAATGGGCCGCCAGCCCCGCCAGCACCCAGGTGATCAGCACGCCGATCGAGACGAGATTCCAGACGACCCGGTGGGAATCGCGGATGTCGCGGAAATTCAGCGTCAGCCCGCCCTCGAACAGGATCATGGCGACGGAGAGGGCGACGATCGGCAGCAGGATCGGACCGAAGAGGGCGTCGGGGTCGATCAGGCCGCTGACCGGCCCAGCCAGCACACCCATCGGAAGCAGCAGCAGGATGGACGGCAGGCGCAGGCGCCAGGCGATCCACTGCGCTGCGCCGCCCAGGAGAATGACCGCGGCCAGCGAGGAAAGCGGGCTGAGCATGCAGGACTGGTATCCGCATGCGGCGAATCCGGCAACGGGTTGACGGTGTTTCAGTTCGCCGGCGCGGGGGCGATCAAGCGCCAGCGGGCGAGCGTGTCCGCGGCCGCGCCGCTGCGAATCGCGTCGCGCGCGCGAAGCGCGCCATCCGCCAGATCATCGGCCAACCCCGCAACCCACAGCGCTCCGGCTGCGTTTGCGACGATCATGTCGCGGACGGGGGAATCGGCGGCGGAGGGGTCGAGGGCGGTTCGGATCCGCGCTGCGCTCTCGGCCGGGCTGGAGACGAAGAGCGCATCGAGCGGGGCGCGCGGAATGCCGAAGTCGGCGGCGTCGATCTGGTCGAGTTCGTACAGGTTCCCGTGGAGGCGGCCGACGCGGGTGGGGCCGCTGATGCTGATGTCGCAGAGTCCCTCGACGCCGTGAACGACCATGGCGCGGATGGAGCCAAGTTCGCGAAGGGCGCTGAGGATCAGCGGGACGTGGTCGGGTCTTGATACGCCGATGAGCTGCCGGCGGACGCCGGCGGGGTTGGCCAGCGGACCGACGAGATTGAAGATTGTTCGCACGCCCAGCGCGACGCGAACGGGTGCGGCGTGGCGCATGGCCGGGTGGAGCTGCGGCGCGAAGAGGAAGGCGATGCGGCACTCGCGCAGACAGCGCTCGAGGAGCGCGACGTCGGCCTGGGTGGTGATGCCCAGCGCGGCGATTCCCTCGGCCGAGCCGCTGGGCCGGGCGTGGCTGCGGTTGCCGTGCTTGGCGACGGTTGCGCCGCCGGCGGCGGCGACGATGCCGGCGGCGGTGGAGACGTTGAACAGCGGCTTGCCGTCGCCGCCGGTGCCGCAGGTGTCGATGGGGTCGGCGCCGTCGGGGGCCTGGACGGGGGTGACGCAGGCGCGCAGGGCTTCGACCGCGCCGGCGATTTCTTCGGCGGTTTCGCCGCGGGTGGCGATGGCGGAGAGGATGGCGGCGAGGAGCGGTTGCTCGACTTCCCCGGCGACGATGCGGTCGAAGAGTGCGCGGGTCTGCTCGCGCGAGAGCGGCTCGCGGCGGGTGAGCTGCTGAAGCAGGGATTGGGCGAGGTTCACGGCGCAGAGTTTATCGGCCGGCTCCAGAACGGAGTTGATGAGCCATGGGCGCGTTGTTGTCACGCCCCCTCCAACGTATGACCCGCCCGCCGCCGGCGCGTCTGAGGGGCCACGCTGTGGGCGAACCCCGCGGGCGCTTCGCGTGGAAATTCTGCGCTCCCGGAAGGAACATTGCGTATCATTCAGGTGACGCGCCGCGCGGACTCGCGGTGCGCGGGGCGACCCCTCATGAGCCCGCACCCTTTTGACCTGCTGATGCAACTCGATGAGCCGCTGATCCGTCTGGATTGCGCGGCGCTGCACCTGGCGCGCGACGCCTACCCCGGCCTGGCGATTGAGTGCAGCCTCCGGCAACTGGACGAGATTGCGGCTCAAGTGGCCGATCGGCGGCCGGGCCTCGATGCGCCGCTGCGATACGCGGCCATGCGCTCCGTGCTGGTCGAGGAGCTGGGGTTCCGGGGCAATGAGGAGGATTATTACGACGTCGAGAACAGCTACCTGAACCGCGTGCTGGAGCGGCGGCTGGGAATTCCGCTGTCCCTCTCGGTCGTGTGGATCGAAGTGGCGCGGCGGCTGAAATGGCCGGTAGCGGGGGTCGGGTTTCCCTGCCATTTCCTGGTGCGGTTCGACGACCCGGATCGGTTCGTCGTGGCGGATGCGTTTCGGGGCGGCGAATCGCTCTCGCTCGATGACTGCCGCGAACTATTGGAAGCGCGCCAGCCGGGGCTGAAATTCTCGATGTCCATGCTGGAGCCGGTTTCAACGCGGGCAGTGCTGATCCGCATGCTCACGAACCTGCGGACGATTCACATGTGCGCGGGGCGTTGGGGGCCGGCGGCCGCCGTGCTGGAGCGATTGATCGCGGCGGATCCGACCAACGCGCAGCACCCGCAGGAACTGGCGATGGTGTACCGCCGATCGGGCAACCTGCGGCGGGCCTATGCTGCACTGGCGGCATTCATCCACCGCTGTCCGCGCTCGCGGGAGTTCGAGGCCGTCTGCGCGTCGCTGGAGCGCGTGGAAAGCGACCTGGCGGGGATGAACTGAATTGGGGGGATCAGGGGTCACATCGGATGGAGCGACCGCGACTCAGGTGCTGCGGATCAAGGGCGAAGACTCGACCGCCTTCAGGATCGGTCGCGCCAGCCAGACCTGCCGCCAGTTGCCTTCCGTCGCCTTGCTGAGCATTCCGGCATTTTCGAGTATCCCGATTGTCTTGCGCGCCGTGGGGAGCGAAGCCCCCAGTCGAGCGGATGCGAGCGCAACCGTCACATAGGGATTGAAGAACAACAGATCCAGCAGGGCCAGCGCGCGGTGCTGTTGCGCCAGTCGGCCGCGGAATTCATCCCGGAGCTTCAGGATCGCCTGGCTCTGCTCAATCGCGCTTCGGGACGTGTCGCGAACCGCGGTAAGAAAGTACCGCAGCCACGCCGGCCAGTCCCCGTGCGTCCGAACGCGCTGGAGCAGCTCATAGTAGGTCTCCCGCGTCTGCTCGATGTAGCTCGACAGATACAACAGCGGCTTGCTCAGGCGCCCGCGCTCGATCAGGAACAGCGTGATGAGCAGTCGGCCGATGCGGCCGTTGCCGTCCAGGAACGGATGGATCGCCTCGAAGTGCTCGTGCATCAGCGCACATTGCACGAGATCAGGCAGTACGCCGCGCCGGTTGACGAACTCCTCCCAATGCTTCAGGCACTCGTTCATCTCCGGGTCGGGCGGAGGCGGTACATAGGTCGCCGTCATGAGCGTTGAACCCGGCGGTCCGATCCAGTTCTGCGTCCGTCGGAATTGGCCCGGCGTGCGCTCCTGCCCGCGCACGTTCTGCATCAGGGTGCTGTGCAGTTCCCGCACCAGGCGGCCTGACAGCGGAAGCTTCCGGATCCTCTGCAACCCACGGTTCATCGCCTGGATGTAGTTTCGCACTTCACGAACGTCGCTCTCCGGCGAGGTGTGCTTCGGTTCGACTTCATCAAACAGCAGGTCGGAAATGCCGGCCTGCGTCCCTTCGATGCGGCTCGATGCCACCGCTTCGCGCCGGATGTAGGGTTGGATCAGGAGGTCGGGGTTGGGCAGGTAGCGCCCCAACCCGGAGAGTTCGCTGAGGGCTGCATCCGCCTGCGAAAGCAGCAGGGTGAGTTCCGCCGGGTACTCGAGCCGGGGCGGCAGCGGCTTCGGTACGAAGGTCCAGTAACCGGAGCTGGTCTTGCGTACCTCGCCGGCCAGTTTGCTCACAAAGCTCTTGGGATCCATGCGTTGGACTCTCCGAAAGAAGCTTACAGACTCGGCCGGACTCTGTAAATTTTCACCTCTTTTTTTAAAAGCCGCCGAGACTCACAAACTTTCTTTCTGTTCTCGCCGCCCCCGAATTTGCGACTTCGCGCCCGAGTAATGCGGAGAAAAGACCCTTCCGGCACGAAATCGGGAAACCGTCGCAGCCGGGGCGGCGTCCAACCTGCCGGCCTGAGCGTCGCGGAGCCTGTTGCGGGCGAGCGGCCCGCACCACGACGTCGGACCCTCGATGGGAGAGCATTCATGGACCTGGCGCAACATCCCGCTTCAATCGCTGCCGGGATCGAAAGTGCTTCGAGGCGGACGAAGCGCCCGAAGCGTGCCTGCGTGCTTGCCGGCGCTGCGCTGGCGATGTTCGCTGTCGCGGCGGCGCCGATTGCGAGCGGACAGGGTCTGCGTCCTTCGCCGGCCGGCGCCGGGGGTTTTTCGGCGGGACCGAACGGTCCGGCGATTCCGCTCTCCGGGACGATCGCGGAAGCCACGTTCGATGATGCGCCGTTGGAACGAGTGCTCACCTGGCTCAGCGAACAGGGTCGGCAGAATCTCGTCGTGCGATGGGAGAAGTTGGCTGCGGTGGGAATCGAACGAAACACCCCCGTTTCGTTGCAGGTTCGATCCGTGACGATCCGGCACGTGCTGTGGATGGTGCTCGCGCAGGTCGCGGACGGCGACGTGCGGCTGGCGTTTCGGGCGGATGGGCGGATCACGACCATTTCAACCGCCGACGATCTGGGCGGCGAGATCGTAACGCGGGCGTATGACATCACGGACCTGATGATGGCGATCCCGCGCTTTCGCCCGACCTATTCGATCTCGCTTGCGGATGCCGGCGGCGCCGGATTCCGAGAGCGCGGCGAAGGAGATGACGAGGGCGCGATCGACGAATTGCCGGAAGGTGATCCGGTGGTCGTGTTTGGCCGGGCGGGGGTTCGGGAGTTCGCGCGGCTGGTGATGGAGACCGTCGAGCCGGATAGCTGGATGGTGAATGGCGGAATCGGGACCGTCGCGGTTTATCGGAACACGCTGATTGTTCGCAATTCGTTGGCGGTCCATCAGGCGTTGGGTGGTTACACTGTGGGGAGCGACTAGAAAACCGGTTACGGTTATTCCGGGAGCGGTTGCGAGTGAGCGTCCGCGTGTGCCGTTGCTTGGACATCGATGACGCGGACCGTCGGGGCGCGTTGTTCGTGGAGCATCGGAACCGGCGGAAGCCACGCGCCGCTTGAGATGTCAAACCGGCGTCGATGCCCGAATGGGACCGGGGACATTGACGACGGCCCGAGAATGCCGATGAAATTTGGAGCGGGAAGTTCCGGCGCCGAAGTACTTGCCGTTGCGAGTCGCCGAGGCGATGATGCCCGGCCGAAACCAATCGGCCCACTGAGCGCGGAAGTCCGCGTCAGCCGGCCGCGGTCCCTCCTTCAGGCGGGAGAATGCAGATGAAGCGAGTGGTGGTTGTTGGAATGATCCTGGCGATGACGGCGGGAACGGCGTGGGCGCAGTCGGCCCGGCCGGCGCCGCGGGCACGGGTGGCGCCGACGTTGCAGCTTCTGAACCAGCGGATTCCGGAAGTCGCTTTTGAGGATGCGCCGCTGGAGCGCGTGGTGGACTGGCTCAAGACGTTCACCAAGTCCAACGTCGTGGTGCGCCTGGGAGAAGCTGGAGAACAACGGCGTCGAGCGCGACAAGGCGATCAACATCAAGGTTCGCAACGTCACGCTGTCGATGGTGCTGTGGATGGTGCTCAACGACGCGGGCGGCGACGACGTGAAGCTCGCGTACAAGGCCAACAAGGACGTGCTGATCATCTCGACGGTCGAGGATCTCGGCCAGGAGATGATCGTCCGCGTCTATGACGTGACCGACCTGCTGATCAACATTCCGCGCTTCACAAACGCCCCGCGAATTGACGTCTCGCAGGCCCTTCAGGGCGGCGCCGGCGGCGGTGGCGGCGGCGGCGGAAACGTCTTCGAGGCCAACGATGAGCAGGACGAGCAGAACGACCAGGGAGCGGCCTTTGCCGCCCCCGGCTCCGCAGAGCTGATCGCCCTGATCACCGCCACGATTGACCCCGACAGCTGGGAAGCCAACGGCGGCACGGGGCAGATCATCCCCTTCCGCACCTCGCTGGTCGTGAGAAACACCCTGCTGGTTCATCAGAAACTCAACGGCTACGTCACCGAGGAACTCGTCGAAGCCCCCTGACCGGGCTTGCCGACGTAACCCGTCCCCCGGGGCCGGGCGCAGCCGCGACCGACCTGCGAGCATCCTGCCCTGTTCCGCGGCAACGCGGCCTCGGCAGGATGTTCTGTTTTCCGCGCTGGCGATGGAATGCGCCCCATGGATTTTCGAGTGGTGTGGCTGGTGTGCGCGGCGGTCGCCATCGGCGTGGCGGCCGCGATCCTGTTGTACACGGCCCGGGCGGCCAAGCTCTGGGCGCGGAAGGGGGATGCGCCGTCGGGCGAGCCGTTCTCCCTTCACGACCTGCGCGAGCTGCAGAGGCGCGGGGAAATCACGCCGGCCGAGTTCGAGGCGATGCGCGGGCAGTTGCTGGCGGCGCACCGGCGGCCATCACCGCCAGCCGGGAGCGCGACCGGCGGCGAGCCGGAATCGCAATAGCGGCCCGTCTCATTTCTTTCATCAGCGGACGGCGGGTAGAATCCCACGGGATTGAGTCTGCCGATGGAACTGGTGAGCACCGGGTCGCGCAGCGGCCCTCACACTCCCTGAGGATGAATCATGAGTGGATCACGCGGAACAACCGGCCGTGGCGGGGCGCGGCGGGGAAGCGTGTGCAGCTTTTGCGGCAAGAGTCATCGCGACGTCGGCCCGATGGTGGAAGGGCCGGACGACGTCTACATCTGTTCGCAGTGCATCGACATGTGCCACAACCTCGTCCGCGAGGAGCGCCGTCGCAGCACCAAGACCCGGCCGGCGACCAAGACCATCCCCAAGCCGCGCGAGCTCTTCGAGTTCATGGATCAGTACGTCGTGGGGCAGGATGCGGCCAAGCGGGCGCTGGCGGTCGCGGTCAGCAATCATTACAAGCGGTTGGCGCACGCGGACTCGCGCGGCGCGGACGACGTTGAGATCGACAAGAGCAACATCCTGATGATCGGTCCGACCGGCAGCGGCAAGACGCTGCTGGCCCGTTCGCTGGCCCGCGTGCTGAACGTGCCGTTTTCGATCGGCGACGCGACCACGCTGACGGAGGCCGGCTACGTCGGCGAGGACGTGGAGAACATCCTGCTGCGGCTGCTTCAGAGTGCGGACTACGACCTGGAGGCGGCCCAGCGCGGGATCATCTACGTCGATGAGATCGACAAGATCGGCAAGACGTGGAACAACGTCAGCATCACGCGCGACGTGTCGGGTGAGGGGGTGCAGCAGGCGCTGCTGAAGATGCTCGAGGGCACCGTCAGCAACATCCCGCCGCAGGGCGGCCGCAAGCACCCGGAGCAGCAGTACATCCAGATGGACACGACCAACATCCTGTTCATCTGCGGCGGGACGTTTGTCGGGCTGGACAAGATCATCCGCAAGCGCCTGGGTCGCAAGTCGATCGGGTTCGTGGGGGCGGAGCGCGGCGCGGACTCGGTGGCGGAGATGGGCAGCGCCCTGGCGCAGGTCACGCCGGACGATCTGATCGAGTTCGGCATGATCCCCGAGTTCGTGGGGCGGCTGCCGGTGATCTGCCCGCTGTCGCCGCTGGACGAGTCGTCGCTGGTGCGGATCCTGACCGAGCCGAAGAACTCGATCGTCCGCCAGTATCAGAAGCTGTTCGAGCTGGAGAATGCGACGCTGGATTTCACCGATGATGCGCTGGCGGAGATCGCCCGGCGGGCGATGCAGCGCGACACGGGTGCGCGGGCGCTGCGCGGGGTCGTTGAGGATTTCATGCTGGAGGCGATGTTCGAACTGCCGGATGCCAAGGCGGGCGGGCGGTATGTGGTGACGGCGGATGTGGTGCGGGGGGAGAAGAGCCTCTTTGCGGATGTGCAGTTCCGCAAGGAGAGCGCCTGAGCGGATGAGCGGATGAGCGCTTGAGCGCCTAAGCGGATGAGTACCTGAGCGGGCGAGCGCCCCGCGGCGCTCATGCGACGCGCGTGGCTCATGCGGCGTGTGTGGCTCATGCGGCGTGTGTGGCTCATGCGGCGTGTGTGCGTGTTGCACAGGCGGCGCGTGTGCGCGCGAGGCGTCCGTGCGCGTGCGGCGAGGATGCAGCGCGCAACCGGCTGTAAAGTGCGATGGCGACACGCATGCCGTCGCCGCACGTTCGCGCTCATGACCCCGGGGGCTGTCGCTGCGGTCGCATGTGTTTTCGTCTGGACGAACCCGAACGTAAGCCGTACAGTGCGGCCATGGCCCGGCGGCAGGAACGGACAGATCGAGGGCGAAGGCCGACGCCGCGAAGAGTCGGGCAAGGACGACGCGCAGCGCCGAAAAGAGTCAACGCCGACAAACCGCACCTCTGGAAAGCCGATGTCGCGGCCTCGGTTGACCAGTTCAATCAGTGGTTCATGGAGTTCGCGCCGCAGGCATTCCGTTCGACCCGCGTGAAGACGACCGAACACGTCAAGGCCGCGCTCCTCGCCACACGCGATCTTCGTCATCTCGACGCGGCCACCCTCCGAGCGAACCCCAGCGCGCTCCCGACGCTCCGCATGTGTACCGCGCCGCCGCTCGCGGTGGACCGCTTGGTCGGGCTTGCCGGCGCGAGCAAATCGCTCATCGGCAGCATGGAGGAAGGCAAACTCTCGGCCCGCATGAAGGCGGAACTTCTCGACGAGAACTTGGGCAAAGTCTGCCGCGTGCTGACGAAACTCCTGGACCGGGACATCTTCCCGTGGCTGGACGCGGGCAAAGACCCGACCGACCACGAACGCGACCGGGCATCAACGATCGTTGCCGACCGTTTGTGCAGCGCGGTGGCCAAGGACATCGTGCGAAGCGCCCGACGGAAGCATCAGCTCGCCGTCGTCGCCGAGTACCTTGAATCACGCGGCTATTGCAGGTGCCGGCACGCGATGGACCAGCAGTACACAATCACACTGCCCGGCATGTACGAGTTCGGCGTCTCCTTGCCGCTTACGATGGGAACCTACGACAGGGCGACTTTCGACGTCCTTATCCAGCGGAAGAATTCACCGTTTGGTGGGATGCCCATCCTGCTCGATGTCCGGTCCTCGGAGACGACAACGGCCGCGCGCGACTGCCGCGATGCGGACGCGAAGAAACTCCACGACCTCCGCATGACTTACGGTGAGTTGGTCCCTTACTCGCTCATGCTCGGTGGGTCGTTCGACCCCGGCTACCTCGGCACCCAGGCCGCCGAGGGAATCGACTGGGTATGGCAGCACCGCCTGCACGATCTTGATCCCTTGGTTACGTAGACCCGGCCGATCCCGAATGGGATGCAGTCGTTGAATGGAGTCGAGCCAGAAATGAAAATCAGAGTCCCGAACAACTCGGCGCCACTCTTCGACGACGTCGCGGTCTCGAATGACGACGTCAGCCGCGAGAAGGCTACAGGAGCATACTACACGCCCGACGCGGTTGTGCGGTCGCTTATCAGTTGGGCCTTGCGGAGACCGACCGACAGGCTCCTTGATCCCTCGTGCGGCGATGGGCGATTCCTCTCGGTCCATTCAAACAGTGTCGGCGTCGAGCAGGAGCCTTCGGCGTGCAAGATCGTTCACGAGCGTGTGCCCGGCAGCCTCATTCACCAAGGCGATTTCTTCTCGTGGGCGAGCCGCACCCAGGAGCGATTCGATTGCGCTGCCGGTAACCCGCCCTTCATCCGCTACCAGCGGTTCACGGGCGAGGTACGGGAAGCCGCGCAACGGCTGTGCGAGAAGCATGGGGCCTTCTTCTCGTCGCTTTCATCGTCATGGGCTCCGTTCCTCGTTGTCACGGCGTCACTGCTCAAGCCCGGCGGGCGCATGGCGTTCGTGGTCCCGGCCGAGATCGGACACGCTCCGTACGCCGCGCCCGTCCTTGAGTACATGACAAAGCAGTTTGATTGCGTGCAGGTGATTGCCGTGCTCAACAAGCTGTTCCCCGAGTTGTCGGAGGATTGCTGGCTGCTCTACGCCGATGGGTTCGGCGGCAGCACGCGCGAGGTCCGGTTCACGCCGCTGGAGCATTTCTCGTTCTGCGCTCGCCCGCCGCGCGGTGGTCTTGCTGTATCTCTTGCCGAGTGGAAGCAATGGAACGGCCGACTTCGCCCGTTCCTTGTCTCTGCCGAAGCCCGCGAGTTGTACAGCATCGCCGCCGATTCGCGGCGGACACGGCGACTCGGTGACATCGCCCGCGTCGGCATCGGCTACGTGACCGGTGCCAACGATTTCTTTCACCTTCGGCCGTCCACGGTGGATCGCCTTGGCGTTCCGCGAAACCTGCTTCACCCGGCTGTCCGCAACGGGAAGAGCCTCGCGAATGGATGCGTCGATCAGGCGTGCGTCAAGTCGTGGCTCGCCGCCGATGAGCCGATCATGCTCCTCCGGCTTTCGCCCGAGTCCGAAGTGCCGGCACCCGTCCGCAGATACCTGGATTCCCCCGCCGGACGCGATGCCCGCAAGACGTACAAGTGCCGCAATCGCAACCCGTGGTACGCGGTTCCGGATGTGACTGTTCCCGACGGCTTCCTGTCGTACATGAGCGGCGACGGGCCGAAGCTGGTGAGCAACGGTGCCGGTTGCGTCGGGACAAACTCGGTCCATGTCGTCCACCTGACTAACGGAATAGGCATGGACCGGCTGATGAAGCTGTGGACCGAGCCGTTGACCGCGCTCTCCTGTGAGATTGAAGGGCACCCGCTGGGCGGCGGGATGCTCAAGCTCGAGCCGCGCGAGGCGGCCCGAGTGATGCTGTCGGACACCGCTATCCGCACCGACAAGGACCGCGAGACGATCGAAGACGCCGTCGTGGCCCTGAAGCGCTGGAGACACTATGTCTAAAGCGCCAAGCGACGGTGCCAATGACCCGGGCAAGTGCGAGTGGTTGACGCTCCAACAGGCGCTCGAGGCGTTCGTTCTCAATGCCTCCGGCCATCAGGGGCAGGGGCACATCCGCCCACTGCACTACTACGTAGCCTCGCGGCTGGTAGTCGAGGGCGGATTCCATCCGAGCGAGATCACTGTCACCGGGCAGGTTAAATGCAGCCAGAGGTGGGCGGGTCAAAACCAGCCAGTTTTTTGCATGATGCTCACTTCGCCACGGGTTCGCAAGCGGGTTTTGGTTTCTTCTTTTGAGTGGCCTCGGGTTTGGCGGCGTGGTCGCGGAGGCGGTAGCTGCGGCCGGTGATATTGATCACCTCGGCGTTGTGCAGGAAGCGGTCGAGGATAGCGGTCGCGGCCGGCACGTCGCCGATCAGTTTGCCCCAGTCTTCCAGCGGGCGATTTGAGGTCATCATGGTGGCGCGGACCTGGTAGCGGCGCATGATGATCTCGAACAGGTACTCTCCTGAGCGTTTGGGAGCCTGCTTCATGCCCATGTCGTCGATGATGACCAGCTCCGGGCCGCAGATAGCGGTCGAGGGTTTTCTCGTGTCCGCTGACGGCTTCGTCGCCGAGGAAGTCGCGGACCAGATCGAAGATGGAGCGATAGAGCACGGTGGCGCTGGCCTTGATGACGGCGTGGCCGATGGCCTGGGCCAGGTGGCTCTTGCCCGTGCCGGGCGGGCCGAGCAGCAGCACGTCGCGCGCTTCGCGGGAGGAAGCGGTCTGCGGCCAGGTCGAAGATGATTTTCCGCTTGATCGACGGATTGAACTGCCAGTCGAAGTCTTCGAGCGTTTTCTGCTCGCGGAAGCCGGCGGCCTTGGTGCGGCGGCCGATCAACCGGTCGTTGCGGACGAGTAACTCGTCCTGGAGCACAAGTTCCAGGAACTCGGCATGGCCGAGCCGGTTGCCGCTGGCCTCGGCCAATCGCACGTCCAGCGAATGGGCCAGGCCCGAGAGGGCGCAGGCGGGTCAGGGCGGTGCGCAGGGCGTCATTCATGGGAGGTCTCCCCTGGTGCTCTCCGGAGGGGAAGAAGCCTTTTCTGGTCTTTTTTCATGCGTGCAGCTCCTCGAAGGCGGAACGCACCAGCCGGCCGTAGTCCGACAAGGACCGGATCAGCGGGTGCTCGGTGATGAACTCGAATCGCTCCTGCTGGGGCGGCGCCTGGCGTTTGAGCAGATTGCGCAGGTCGCGCAGTCGCCAGGCGGCATGGGCGCGCGGCTGGCGCAGGCCTGTTCCACCGCGCCGCTCGCGTGGCGCTGCGTCAGGCTGACCAGCCCCATGACGGCGCGCAGGGCGTGAATCCCGCGCGCGCGCCAGCAGCGTCTCGGCCCAGCGGCCGGCCTCCGGGGCCGATGGCCTGCGCCTTCCGCAGCCACCAGACCGCGCCGCGCTCGAGGCCGCCGCGGCTTCTCCGGCGCGATGTGCCGCTGATCGGTGGCGAAGCGGCCGGGACCGCGTCGGGCGTGAATCGCGATCTGCTTGAACTGCGGATCGAAGAGCCGCACGACCTGGCTGTCCCAGCGGATCCAGACCTTGCGGCCGAGGAACTCGGGCGGCGCCGAGTAATAGGCTTTGGCGACTTCAACGTGGCCGTCGCGATTGACGATGCGTTGGCCTTCCTGGAAGCACGGGAAGCGCGTGGTAGGCAGCGGCCGCGGCGCGCCGGCCGCTCGATCTGCTCGAAGACCCTGCCGACCTGCTGGCGCGTCGTGCCGTGGATGCGCGTGTCCGCGACGGCGGCTTCCCATTCGGCCAGATAGCGGTTCTGGTCGGCCAGGCTGTCAAAGGTCCGGCCTTTGAGCGCGTTCTCCTGCACGTAGTCAACGCCGCGCTCGACCTTGCCCTCGTGCCGCGGCGTGTACGGCCGGGTTGGCACGATCACCGTGCCGCAGTGCTCGGCGAAGGCCTGGAGCTTGGGATTCAGCTCCGGGTCGAACCAGTCGGCCTTGGTCACCGCGGCCTTCAGGTTGTCGATCACCAGCATCCGCGGCACGCCGCCGAAGTGCTGAAAGGCGTTCTCCAGACAGCGGATGAAGTTGTCGGTCGTCTGGCGCTCGACGACTTCGCTGTACCCCTTGCGCGAATGGCTCAGCACCACCCGCAGTACGTGCGGGCGGCGGTAGCGCCGCCGGCCGCGGCGCGATCCCGAGGATGCGTCGCCCTTCAACCCCGGCTCGGCCGGCGCCAGGACCGGCGCGCCGCGGCCGAAGTCCACCTGCGCTTCCTCGCCCGCAGCGCACTCCATCCGCCGGAACGGCGGCGCTGCGCTCCCTTGCAGCCGCCGGCAGAAACGCTTGACGCTGTCGTACCCGCCGGAAAAAGCGTGCTCGGCCTTCAAGTCCTGCCAGATGCGCTGGGCCGACAACCCGCGCTCCAGCCACGCGCCGATCACTTCTCGCAGCGGCGCGCAGCGGCTGGCCGGCCCTGACCCGGCGGGCGGGTTCGGCTGGTTTTGACCTCCCGATGCACCGCCCGACCCGGTGGGCGGGTTTGGCTGGTCTTGATCGTCCGGCGGACCGGTGGGCAGGTTCGGCTGGTTTTGCTCAACCGCCCGCGCGCCTGAACATAGCGGGCTACCGTGCCGCGATCTACGCCCAGCACCCGCGCAATCCGCCGCTGCGACCAGCCCGCCGCGTGCAACGTCTGAATGGAATGAACCTTCGCCATCTTGAGCCGATTCGCCATCCGTAGCTCCTCTGGCCAGACTCCTGGCCAAGAAAGCTGTGACGACAAATCGCCTGCTCCTCAAGTGGCTGCTTTTGACCCGCCCACAAATGGCTGCTTTTGCCCGCCCGCTGACAATCACGCCGCACCCGCCCTTTCGGATCATCGAACGGGGCGGGCGGAAGCTCCTTGAGTACCATCCCGACTCCGCGGGCTCCGGAGAGCGAACGGTTCTCGGCGGGCTCAAGACCAAGGCGGTCGATGTCGTCGTGACGAAGCCCACGATCGGACCGGTCATCGCCGTGTCGATGAAGGGAACACTCGGTGCCTTCCGCAATTTGACCAACCGCATGGAGGAAGCCATCGGGGATTGCACGAACCTGCACATCACCTACCCGGCGCTGGTCTATGGCTTCTTCCAGGTCTTGCGTGCCACGCGGGCGGGGCCGGGCGTCGAGCCGAATGATGCCTGCGTGCTTCCGAACGGATCGATCGGCGAGGCGATTGTGCGGTACCACGACGTGCTGGGCCGCCTCGAAGGGCGGTTAGACCTTCGCGACGATACGACAAAGTACGAGGCGGTATCGCTCGTGCTCGTGAAGCCTGACCAGCCGGGCCGAGGGACGGCGCTTCCGAACTTCCCGCCCGCCACATCGCCGCTTTCGCTCTCCGGGTTCTTCGCGAAGCTGTGCAGGGCCTACGACCTGCGATTCGTGTACGCCGCGCCGAAGTTGGAGCCGGTCACGTCGCGGTGGGTCTGGGACGAGTCGTCGCCGGCTCTCTCCGATCCGCGTGCGAAGGACTACACGCCGAGCGTAGGTGAGGCGTAGGCGATCGGCGACTGCGAGCGGGGGGGGCCGGGGGGCGGAAGACTCCGGGATCAGCGGACCATGAGCATAGCGCCGCAGTCGTTCCCGCCACCGTCGCCGTCGTGACCTCCGACCACGGCCCCTTTTCGCCGCGGGTGTTGACCCAGCGGACCATGTAGACGGCGGTTTTGCCGCCCTCCGCCGCCGGCCCTGCGTCGCCGCCCCGCGGCCGCCGGCACTCAGCCCGTGACCATCGGCTGCCCCACCAGGATGCTGTATCCGTCCGGATCGTGGATGTGAAACTCGCCGGCCGGCATGTACGGCGGGTGGTTCAACGCGAACACCATGTTCGGCGCCCGTTCCGCCCCCGGCGATCCGACGCGAACGCCGCCATCGCGAAGCCCGTTCGCCAGCAGGTGCGACCGCAACGCCGCGACGTCGGCGCAGTGCATGTAAAAAAAGATGCCCTGTGCCCCGGTCACGATCGGCTCGCTCGAACGGCCGAACATCAGCGCGGCCGGCTGACCGCCGTTCGCGGCTGCCGCGGCCTGCGCCCATCCCCACTCGACCCGCCCGTCGGGACCGCGTTCAACCCCCATCACGCGAAACCCCAGCAGCGCGTAGAACGCCAGCGACCGTTCCACGTCCGCGACATAGGCGAACGGGATGACGCGATACGCCGGACTCGGACACGTCATATCTGTCGAGGGCGTTGAGGTGGAATTCATGAAGTGAGCGTACCGCGCATGCCCGGGCATCGCGATCGGCGCCTACTCGGCCACCGTGGCCGTCGTGGCCGATGTGACTGCCGTTGCGCATTGCGGCTCGCCGCCGCCGGCGCGAACTCCCCTCTGCATTCGGCGCATCCCCTTTCGCCGTACTGATGCCCGCGCGAATTCCCCCGCCGTCGGCGACTCCCCCCTCACCGTACTTACGCCGGCGCGATCGCGAACAGCGGCTGATCATATTCAACCGCCTGCCCGTTCTTCACCAGCACGCGCGTGATCCGCCCGCTGCACTCGGCCTTGATCTCGTTGAATACCTTCATCGCCTCGACCAGGCAGACGACGCTGTCCGGCCGCACGTTATCCCCCACGCCCACAAAGGCCGGCGATTCGGGGTCCGGACTCGCATAGAACGTCCCCACCAACTGCGACCGGATGAACGTCTCCGACGATTCCGCCGTCGAAGCCGCGGGCGGCGGCGGAGCGGCTGATGGGGCCGCCGACCCGCCTGCGGGAGCGGTTCCAGTCGGAATGTGACCCACGATCGGGGCGCTCATCACCGTCGCGTTTGTGCCGCTGGTTGTAATCACCGGCTGGCCACGGCGGAGCAGGATGAGGGCCTCCCCCTCTCGAAGTTCGACGCGGCTCAGGTCGTTTTCGACCATCATTTCGACCAGCGCCCGGATGCTATCGACGGGAATATCCATGAATCGCTCGCGTGAGACGCGGGGACGCGGGGTGCGTCCGGCCGCTAATCCCGGGGGGCGACAGTACGCCAATAGGGGGGATTCTTCAAGTGGGCGCCGGCCGGCTGCCCGGGCGCGGATGGGATCAGTCCTGGGGCGATAAGTCTGCAACAAAGACGCAAACGCGGTCGGCCGGAACCACGAGGACGGTTATTGCGGGGGGCAGCCGCGCCGTGCGATCAAAACGCCTCGAACCGCCCTGCAGCCGCCCTCTGCTCGATCAGAACACCTCGACCCGGCTCCGCACGCGATCCGGCAACCCGCCCAACCACTCGCAAGTCTCGTCGTTGGCGCTGAGGCCCAGCGCGACGGCCGCCGCCGTCTGCAGCGCGTCCGGGGCCCCTTCGAGCGCGGCGGCGGGGCTGAGCGTCGTGGGCGTGTAGCCCAGCATCGCGACCAGCACGTCCGTGAGCCGCAGCAGATTGCGGCGCTTCTCCAGCGGATCGCCGGGACGCGGCGCGCGATGGTGGTTTCCGATCAGTTCGGGCAATGGGTCGGGCAGCCCCCAGGCCCCCGCCAGCCGCATCCCCAGGTGCTCATGCCAGCGCGCGGCCAGGTCGGCGAACAGGGCCGGTTCGATCCGGGCGCTGCGCCCCTGGGCATGGTCGTAGCAGACCTTCAACACGCCGAGGTTGCCGATGTCGTGCAGCAGCCCGCTCAGGAATGCGTCGTCCTCACTCTCCCCCACCCGTCCCGCAAGCTCCCCACACACCGCGGCGGACGCCAGCGACGCGCGCCACAATTCTTCGCCGATGGAGCGCGTGGCGCCGCCGGTCCGGATTGCCAGGGCGCGAAGGGTCGTGCCCAGAATCACGCTGCGGACGGTGCGCTGCCCGAGCCGCGCAAAGGCGAGATCGAGCGTGCGAATCTCGGTGAAGCCGCGATGAGCGACGGAGTTCGCCACGCGCAGCACCTGGGCCGTGAGGGCCGGATCCTGCTGCACCACGTCGGCGAGCGAGCGAAAGTCAACCGCGGCTTCGCGGAGCTGCATCAGCGCCTTGTCCGCGACGGCCGGCATCCGCGGCAGCTCGATCTCGGGGTCGTCAAGCGTGCGGGTCAATGCGTCAAAGAGTTCCTGATCGATCAGCGCCGCGGACGTGGATGGTGCGGGAGCCGACGTCGTCGGGCCCTTCCACCACGCGTCGTCGGCCGACGATCGGTGCCGAGGCAGCTCCTCCTCGTCGGCGACCATCGTCCGCCCCGAGGAACAGGGCGATTCATCGCTCGCGGCGCCGCCGGTCAGTGCGTTCCAAAGTCGTGCAAAGAGACTCATCAGCCCGTCCCCGCAATGGTCGATGGATATCAGCAGCCGCGCTGCTGCGCTTGATATCGGCGTTCGCGGACCAGGGCAGAAGCAACGCGTCGCGCAGTCATTGCGCCGCGCGGAAATGAAGCGCGACGGAGCGGCCAGGAGACGAGCGATGGTGTTCCGAATGCAGGTGCCGATCGCGGTGGAGCGTCCCGACGGCGAGTTCGCGACCGCGGCGCGGGTCGAGGTCGAGTTGCTCTATCAGGCGGGACGCTGGCGCGGCCAGTGCCGCCAGCCGCCGGTCGCGACCGGATTCTGCGACACGATGGAAGCGGCGCTGGTGGCGACCGCCAAGGACGTCGCCCGCGAGTGGAATGCGGTCGGGCTGGAATCCGCCCGGAGCTGAGCCGCGTCCGAATGCCCCGATTGTGCAGGACCGGCACCGGCCGGCTGTCGATCCTGCCGCGCCGCAACCGCCCCGGCAGCGCCCCTCCGGCGTGCCCGTCTCAGAACGCGGCGACGCCGGTGATCTCGCGTCCGACGATCAACTGGTGGATCGTCTCCGTCCCTTCGTACGTGATGACCGACTCGAGATTGAGCTGGTGGCGGATCGGGCTGCACTCGGTGCTGATCCCGCCGGCGCCCAGCAGGTCGCGCGCGTCGCGGGCGATGTCCATCGCCATGCGCACGTTGTTCCACTTGGCCAGCGACACCTGTGAGTGGTGCAGCCGCCCCTGGTCCTTGAGCCGCCCCAGTTGCAGCGCCAGCATCTGGGCCAGGGTGATGCGCCGCAGCATGTCGGCCAGGCGGATCTGGATCGTCTGCGTGTGCGACAGCGGCCGGCCGAACAGCATCCGCTGCTTCGCAAAGGTGAGCGCCTCGCGATAGCAGGCCTGCGCCGCGCCGATCGCCCCCCAGGCAATGCCGAAGCGCGCCTGCGTCAGGCAGCCCAGCGGCGCTCCCAGCCCTTCCGCGCCCGGCAGGCGGGCCGAATCCGGGACGCGCACGTTGTCGAAGAACAGCTCGCTGGTGTGGCTGGCGCGCAGCGACATCTTGCGCGGAATGTCGCGGGCGCTGTAGCCGGCCATGCCGCGCTCGACCAGGAACCCGCGGATGCCCTCGTCCGTGTTGGCCCACACGACGGCGACGTGCGCCTGCGTGCCGTTGGTGATCCACATCTTCGCGCCGTTGATCACCCAGTCGCCCTTGTCGCGGCGGGCGAAGGTCTTCATCGCGCCGGGGTCGGAGCCGCCGTCCGGCTCCGTCAGGCCGAAGCAGCCGATCGCCTCCGCGCGCGCCAGCGCCGACATCCAGCGCTTCTTCTGCTCATCTGAGCCGTAGGCGTGAATCGGGTACATCACCAGGCCGCTCTGCACGCTGGCGAAGGAGCGCACGCCGCTGTCGCCGCGCTCCAGCTCCTGCATGATCAGGCCGTAGGCGACGTTGGACAGGCCGGCGCAGCCGTAGTCCTGGAAGGTCGGGCCGAACAGCCCCATCTGGGCCATTTCGGGCACCAGTTCGTGCGGAAAGCGCTCCTTCTCGAAGCACTCGCCGATGATCGGCAGCACCCGTTCATCGACCCAGCGCGCCACCATGTCCTGCACCTGCCGCTCATCGTCGGTGAGCAGGTCGCGCAAGTGGTATAGATCGGGGGTCAACGAGTCGGTGGCGTTGCGGGCGGCCTGATGCACGATGCGGGTCTCCGGGGGAAGTGCGACCGCGGCTTCGGGCGGCCCACGGCCGCGACCCGACGCGGCCGGTCAAAGCCGGCCGCTCACCGCCATCCACAGCCCGGAATCTTACCCCGCGCAGGCGAAATCGGCCAGAATCACCGGGGCGGGGAAGGTGAAGGGCCGCAATGTCCGGCGGGGCCGTCACGGTCGACGTGGCGCGGCGAGGCCGGCGGAATGGCCGGGCAGATCGGCGGAATATTGGCGACCGGGGGTCGAATACCCCGTTGAGGCTCCCCGCGCGGACGCGGGAGCATCGGCACAGGAGAATTGGACATGCATTCAGGAACGACGGTCGTTCAGCGGGGCGGCGGATTCATGACGGCGCTGGTGCGGGGCGTGTTCGGACTGCTCACGGCGGGGGTGGTGTGCGGCAGCGTGCTGGGCGCGTACGGGCTGCACATCGTGGACCGCAAGGGCGGCCGCGTGCTTGACACGCTCGAGACGGTCGGGCGGTCGCTCCCCGAGTTGCAGCTCGCACTGCCGCCCGTGCTGGGCGATGCGCTTTCCGATCGGCGCGACCCGGGTTATCGGGGATCGCTGGACGTCAAGGCGCGCACAAAGATCGATGCGGACGACGGGGTGACGCGCGTCATCGTGCAAGTGACCAACCGCGGCGAAGAGACCGTGTCGCTGTTGGCGCTGCGCGTGATCGTCAATGACGACGAGGGCGACGCGCTCCGCGAATACTCGATGTTCGCCGCGACACCGCTGGCGCTGGCGGATCGCGAGTGGCGCGGCCCGCTGGGGCCGGGTGAGACCCGCACGCTGGTCACGACCGAGCGCCGGCTGTCGAAGGCGGCCGGCGCCAGCGCCAGTGTCAGCGACATCCGCATCTATGATGCGTCCGTGGGGGAAAAGGCGCGGGCCGAGATTCTGGAACGCGCCGAGCGGATGCACAGCGGATCGCCTCGTGCGGCGCGGCCGGGCGGAGCGAGTAGTCCCGCCTCCGCCAGCGACTCGCCCGCGGCCCGGGAATCATCCGACCCGCGCGGGGATGCGCGCAGTGACGCGCGCAGTGACGCGCGCTGTGAGGCGCGCGAAGAAGCGCGCAGTGACGCGCGCGGGGATGCGCGCGGTGAAGCGCGTGGTGAAGCCGCCCGTCGAATGTCCCGCACGCGATCAGACCGCGATTGAAGCCGGGCGACATGCACCGGCAGGCGCCATTCATCGCCGAGAACCATGCTCCTTGTTGGGTGGCATGCTTTCGCGGTACTCCGCGTAAGCATGCAGCGCGTTGGGTGCCATTCCGACGACTTTGCGTCGGCATGTCTTATCCGGCGATGAGCGGACGACGGGAGAGGAGAGTCAGGAATTCAAGCCCCGGAGGGGCGCTGGAAGCGCACGTCGAGCCTGGTGACGTGCAGCACTTCCTCTGCCCCTTCGGGGCAGGCGCGCGGCGCATCGCGTTCCACGGGTTGCGCTTCGCCCGGCTGGCGCCGGGCGGCGCTCCACCCGTGGCTACAGCCCGCCGCCCCTCCGGGGCGAAGAGCGCTGATGCGTCCGTGTCGTGCGGTGTAGGTTGTGCGGGGTCGGGTTGTGCGGGGTCGGGTTGTGCGGGGCCGCGTCGTGCGAGGTCGTGTCGTGCGGGGTCGGGTTGTGCGGGGTCGGGTTGTGCGGGGTCGGGTTGTGCGGGGTGTTGTCGTGCGGGGTCGTGTCGTGCGGGGTCGTGCTGTGCGGGGTCGTGTCGCGCGGGGTAGGGCGAGTTCGGGCCGCGGCCGGTTAGCGCGCTGCGCGCGACGCGCGTCGTGCGGTCCGAACGCACCCTACGCACACTAGCGCCGTCGGCGCGCCGCCGCCAGCAGCGCCAGACCCGCCACGCTTAGCAGAGCGATCGTCGTCGGCTCGGGAACCGCGCCGGCCGAAGTGTCCGACGGTGCGTTCGCGCCCTGCGGCGCCACCGCGTCTGCCGCCGCCAGCGTCGCCAGCGACGCATCCGTCGGCGTCAGCAGCGCAGTGATCACATCCTGCCCGTCGAGCGTCACGCCGTGCACCGGCGCGCCGTCGAGCGTCAGCCCCGCGGCCAGCGTCTGCTTGCGGAACTGCTCGATCAGCGAGTCCGTGATGTCCCCGATGGGGGACTTGGGGAACAGCCGTTCGATGACGTCGGTCTCCAGCCCGGCCCCGCCGAGCAGGGCGGAAAGCGCGTCGATGAAGATGTTGCCGCGGACGGTGATCGGTCCGACGTCAAAATCGGTGTCGTCCTGCTTTTCAACCAACACGCCGTCGAGCCGCAACTCGGAGTTGGCGTTGTTGACGTTCAATTCGACCGTGTAGAAGCCGAGCATGTTGATCTCGGTCGTTCCCACCATGCTCATCGAGCCGACCAGCTCGGCGTCCTGTGCGCCGCTCTTGGCGCGCAGCGCGTACTGCAGGTTGTTGGCGGCGATCTCCGCATTGCCGGTGTAGAAGCCGCGCCGCGCAGTGAAACCGCCGCGCGTGTAGCCCAGCGTGGCCTGCGTCTGTCCGCTCAACTCCAGCTCGTAAGGCCCGAGGTCGAGCACTTCGGGGCGACCGCGGGCATCCACGCCGAAGGTGCGATCGAACTGCAGGTCGTAGCCGCGGCCGGCGCGGTTGTGCTCCAGGCGCATGCGCCCGAGCCGTGCGCCGTTGATTCGCGTGCCATCGGCGGTGGTGGTCATGAATCCGCCGCTGGGCGTCGCCAGCAGGTCGAGGCCGCGATAGATGTTGTCGTAGAGACCCGCGCTGGCCGGTGCTGTCAGCACCAGCGCGCACGCGCCGCCCAGGATGCACTTCCGGAACATCGCGACCTCCCAATGGGAACGCCCAATAGCTTCATCGGAGGATATGCCCGGCGGCTCGCAGGAACAAGGCCGAAGCGGCAGAAGCCGCGTTGTGGTCGCAATTTAGCGCCCATTGTCGCTCCGTGAGCGATTTTGTCGCGTTTCTTTCCGCAATCCGGGCCGCGCCGCATGTTTTCGGACGCCGGCGCGGAGGTTGCGCTTGAACCGCACTCCCACGGGGATTTACACTTGGAAGCAGCGGGGGGTTCGCGCTTCGCCGGCATCTCCGTCGGCGTCTCTCTTTTTGCGCCGCGCGGCGGATGGAGTGGAAATGACAATCGACGTGGGTCGGCGGCCGGACCGGCTGATTCTGCTGGGCGGGCTGCTCGCGGCGCTGGCCGCAACAACGGTCGCCCACGAGGGAGATCACGAAACCGCCCGCTTTTTTCAGGAGCGGATGGCCGGGATCGAACTGGAAGTCGATTCACCCGCGACCGTCGATACGCTCATCACGCTGGTGGGATTTGCCGCCGACGCTCACACGCAGTTCGGAATTCCGCTGCTGCCGCCCGGCACGATCGTCGATCGCGCCGAATGGCACGACAACGTCCTCGAGTTGGACCTGACGCTGGGCAAAATTCCGCAGGAGGGGCCGATCGCCCACCCGTGGCGAATCAGCGAAATCGACGCCGAGAGCATCTCGCGGGCGATGATCTCGCCCTTCCTTTGCGACCCGCGCTGCGCGGGCGTGCGGATCGCCGTGCGCGAGCCGGAAGAGGCGGGCTATGTCTCGCTGGCGGCCTACCTGTACACCAAGCCCGTCGATCCGGAAGTGCCGGCCGATGCGATCGACACGGATGCGTGGCAGATCCACTACGAAGAATCGCCGCTGGCGGCCGGCCCATCCGCCAACGCCACCCGCCAGCCGACCGGCGCACTCAGCGGCGTGACGGTCTACATCGCGGCGGGCCACGGCTGGACGGCCGGCGCGTCGAACTGGTTCCTGCAGCGGCCGGTGCTGCTGGGAATGTGTGAGGACTACGGCAACATCGACCAGTTGAACTATTTCGCGGCCTATCTGTTCAACGCCGGGTCGACGGTCGTGCCGTTGCGGCCGCTGGGCTGGCAGCCGATCGAGATCGTGCTGGACCAGGATGACCCCGGCGTGACCTACACCGGCTCCTGGTCGAACAGTGCGAATCCGAAGTATTACGAGAACGGCGTCACGAACTCCGGCGTCGCGTATCGCTTCGCGAATACGGCGGCGTCGCAGAGCGCAACCGCCCGCTACACACCGACGATTCCCGCGGCGGATTTCTATCCCGTCTATACGTTCGTCATCACCAGCTCGAACCGCGTGCCGCAGCTTTATCGCATCAGCCACACCGGCGGCGTCAGCGAAGTGCGGGTCGATCATCGCGAGGTCGGCAACGGCTGGGTGTGGCTGGGGAACTACTACTTCAGCGCCGGCTCTTCGCACTACGTCGAGATTTCGAACCAGTCGCCGCTGTCGGGGGTCGTGATTGCCGACGCGATCCGCTTCGGCGGCGGCATGGGCAGCGTCTCGCGCCCCGGCCCCGGCTCGACCAGCGGCTACCCGCGCGACGAGGAAGGGCAGCGCTACTGGGCGCATGGCGAACTGGGCCAGACGGCGGTCGGATTCAGCTCGTCGATCTGGGACGGCGCGGGGGACGACCTGAGCGACAACGTCGGCGCGGGTGCGCGGCTGGCGGCGGAGATGAACGTCGTGCCGGCCGGCGGCGTGCAGGTGGATCGCTGGAAGCGCGTCTACCTCGAGTTTCACACCAACGCCTTCAACCAGACCTCGCGCGGCCAGCTCTGTCTCATCACCGATCTTGGCGCGACGACGAACCAGTCGGCCTTTGCGCTGACGCTCTCCAACGAGATCGACAACGACCTGCTGATCCTCAGCCCCGAGTTCGAGCATGCCTGGGTGGATCGCGCTTCGGCCACGCTGACCGGCTCCTACGGGGCCATTGCGACGTCGAACAATGGAAACGAGTTTGACGCCACGCTGGTCGAGCTGGCCTTTCATGACAATGCGCAGGACGCCGAGCTGCTCCGCGACCCGCGCATCCGCGATGCGATGGGCCGCGCCTGCGTGCACGGCATCATCCGCTTCCTGAACACGCTGCCGGGCAGCGCCGTGCCGCTGGCCTTCGCGCCGCACACACCGCGCACGCCGCGCGTCATCGACCTGGGCGGCGGCAACGTGCAGGTTTCGTGGACCGCGCCGCTGGCCGACGGAGCGCGCGGCGACGCCGCCACCGGATATGTCATCTATCAATCGAACGACGGATACGGCTTCGGCGATCCGATCGTGCTGGGCAACGTCACCTCGCACACGCTCACCGCCGTGCCGACCGGCCAGACGCGCTACCTGCGCATCGCCGCGACCAACGCCGGCGGCGAATCGATGCCGACCGAGGTGCTGGCTGTGCGACGGCCGACCAGCGGCACGGCCGACATCCTGATCGTCAACGGCTTTGACCGGCTGCGCCGGCAGACCAACCCGGTGCAGACCTTCACTCACCCACCGGCCTACGCCGGCGATTCGATCGAGCGGCAGATCTGGCGGCAGAGCAACGCCTTTGATTACGTCGTGCAGCACGCCGAGGCGCTGGCCGCCAACGGCCACGGCTTCTCCTCCTGTGCCAACGAAGCCATCACCGACCTGGTGGTGACGCTGACGAACTTCAACGTCGTGGTCTGGATTCTCGGTAACGAGAGCAGCGCCGATCAGACGCTCAGCGCCGGCGAGCAGTCCGCCCTCAACACCTACCTGGCCGGCGGTCGCGGGCTGTTCATCAGCGGCGCGGAGATTGCCTATGACCTGATCGGCCAGTCGGCCGGCGCGACGTTTGCGACCACGAAGCTCAAGATCGGCTACGCGGCCGACAGCGCCAACACCTCCAACGTCACGCCCACGGCCGGCGGCATTTTCAACGGCCTGTCCGCCTTCTCCTTCGATGAGGCCGGCGGAGCGCCCTATCGCGTGCCGACGCCGGACGTGCTGACGGCGCAGAGCGGCGCGGTCGCCGCGCTGACCTACGTCGGCGGCGCCGGCGGCGTGGCGGCGGTGCAGCAGGTCGGCCCGTCGTTCAACACCGTCACCTTCGGCTTCCCCTTCGAGGCGATCGGGTCGAGCGCGTCGCGCGCCGCCGTGATGCAGCGGATCATCCCGTTCCTGCGGTCGGCGGCGGCGTCGCTGCCGTTCGATCAGAACAACGACGGCGACGTGGACGCCGCGGATGCGGCGCTGGCCTATTTCTGCCTGCGCGGTCCGGGCACGACTTATCCGCCGGGGAATTTCTGCCGTACGAAGTGCGACCAGGACGCCGACGCCGACGTGGACATGCACGACATCCGCGTGCTGCAGCAGGTCTTCACCGGCCCGCTGGTGCCCTGACGCGCCCGCCGCCCGTTGCGGGTCCGCGCTCCTTCGACAATCCGCGCCGCCGCGCCGGCGACGTATAATCCCCGGTCCGGGCGCGCGTCGCCCGCGGTGCGCTGCCGACGTGCGGCGGCGCGAGCGGGTCGATTCGCAGCTCACCTCAGACACAGGCGGACGACCATGCTGCATCGACACGCGCTGGGCGTATTTCCTCCCAAGCCGCACACCGCGCACTACGAGGACGGCAAGCTCCTGATGGAGCAGATGATCACCCGCGAGGGGTTCAACGGGCCGTTCTCGATCCTCTATTACCGCACGCCGCCGACCGACGAATTCGAGGTGGCCGGGCTGGAACTGCCGGGCTATTACCCCTTCAAGCCGCTGGAGCGGCAGTCGCTGCACCGCCGGCACATCCGTTCGCAGGACATCAAGCCCGGCGGCGACTTTCTCACCGGCCGCCGGATGATGCTGTTCAACCCCGACGTGCACATCTCGGTGGCCAAGCCGACCGAGCCGGCGAGTCGCTTCTTCTGCAACGGCGACGGCGACGAGCTGTTCTTCATCAAGGCCGGCAGCGGGCGGGTGGAGAGCCTCTTCGGCACGCTGCCCTTCCGGGAGCATGACTATGTGCTGATCCCCAAGGGCACCTCCTATCGCATGCACTTCGACGGCAACAAGGGCGTGTTCATGCTCTTCGAGGGGCGGCCCTATCTGGGGATTCCGGGGGAGTATCGCAATCGCTACGGCCAGTTGACGGACTATGCGCCCTATTCGCACCGCGACTTCCGGATTCCGCAGGAGATGCTGCGCTTCGATCCCAAGACGCACGGCAAGCCGCCGTATGAGCTGGTGGTCAAGGCCGGGGATGAGCTGAGCGTGCACAGCTATCAGCACTTCCCGCTGGACGTCGCGGGGTGGGACGGCTGCGTCTACCCCTTCGCATTCAACATCCACGACTACCAGGCCAAGACCGCGCTGGTGCACCTGCCGCCGACGATCCACACGACTTTTTCGGGCAACGGCTTCGTGGTGTGCTCGTTCGTGCCGCGCGTGTGCGACTGGCATGAGAAGGCGATTCCGTGCCCCTATGCGCATGCCAGCGTGGACATGGACGAGGTGCTGTACTACGTCGACGGGAATTTCATCAGCCGCAAGGGGATCGAGAGTGAGTCAATCTCGCTTCACCCGCTGGGGGTGACGCACGGCCCGCATCCGGGGATGTATGAGAAGAGCATCGGCGCGAAGCGCAGCTCGGAGCTGGCGGTGATGTGCGACACGCACAAGCCGCTGCGGCTGACGGACCTGGCGCACGAGGTGGAGGACAAGGACTACCACACGTCGTGGGTGCGGAAGGAAACGCCGGTGGAGGTCGGCTCGACGACGTGGACGAGCCACTGATTGCGTCGAGCGGGATGGCAAGCCCGGCTGAAGCCGGCCGAAGAGGAGAGGTAAGAGGCTTGGTTTGATGCGGTGCGGCTATGACCCGCTCAAGCGGCTACCACCCGCTGAAGCGGGTGGCAAAAGCTGGTCGGCTGAAGCCGACCAATTCACAGCCGGCCGTGTGCCGCTGCATTTGAGCAATGCAGCCAATCTGCGAGCACCTTTGCCCGCAAGGCCGGCTTTCAGCCGGCCGGCGTTTGCCGCCGGCCCTGGCCGGTGGGCCGCGCCATCCCCCCCTCTCTTTCACTTACGGAAACGTCACGCCGACCCAGGTGAAGAACTCCCCACCCGCCGACTTGTAGTACGCCGCCAGCGGCGCCTCATAGACCCGCGCGAACAGCTTCACAAACTCAGCGCGCAGCTTCGCGTCCACCGTGCCGGAGGCCCGACCCTCGCCGAATGCCGGCAGCAGTTCGTCATAGACCTGCAGCAATCGCTCCGTGTCGCGCGTGAATTCCTCAAGCGTCACCCCCGGCGGCAGGCTGAACGGCCCGATCGGCTGAGCCCGGTCATGCGACTGGCCAAAATCCGCCGGCGTCACCTTGCGCAGCAGCTCCAGCGCGCCGGTCTTGGGATCCAGCGTCGCCAGGTACTGCGGCACGCCGAGCAACTGCTGGTTGGGGCGCGGCACCGCCGCAAAGAAGATGAACTGCACGCGCAGCCCCTCGCGCGTGCGGATCGGAATCGGCAGCGACTCGCGCGATTCATCCGGCACGGCCCCGCTGGAGTGCATGCGGGCCAGGGCGAACAGTTCCTTGGCGGCGAAGCGGCCGGGAGCAATTGGCATGGCGGAGCTTCCATTGGAAGAGGATGCAGTGGGCGCTTCAGACTGCGCCGGCGGCGCGGTCTCCACCGCGCGCGGCGCGGCATTGTGATTCGCGGCCGCTCCGTCGCGGCGCGAATCCGGCGCTTGGCCGCGCTGCTCACAGCCGCACGCGGCGGCCGCCAGCAGCACGGCGCACAGCGCCGACAGCGATGCGAAGCGCGGGTTCACCATATCTGGGCGTTGGTCACGTTCAACTGGGTGTTGGGATGCGCCGCCGTCGCCGCGTTGAACGTGGCGATCGGCACGGTCTGGCCGCACTGTCCGGTGCCGGTGTCGTTGATGACCACGTCGGTCACGTTGCCCGCGTCGTCATAGACCACGCCGGTCACGACGACCGCGTGCAGCGATCCGGCCGGCGTGGTTCCGCCCCACAGCGGCGCAGCGTCGAGGTTCACGATCATGCCGCGCCCCGCGGCCGCGTTCAGCCCCATGTTCGTGGTCGTCGTGGCCTGGATATTGGACGGCACGCCATTGGCGGCCAGGATCGACTGTCGGCCGGCAGCCCCCGTTCCCCCGTTGGCGAACACCGGCGGCGAGCCGGGCGTGCCGGACGCGAGGCCGCTGTTGATGGATTGCTGCAGCAGCGCGTTCTCGCTGATGCCGCCGGCATTCCCGCGGTTGATGAGCTGCCGCGAGGACTCGACGCCGCAGTTGTTGTAGGTCTGGCTGGTGGTGTTGCTGGTCCGGCCGGCGGCCGCCGCGTTGCATGCCGCTGTTCCGGCCATGATGTTCCCGGCGGTCCCCGCCAGGCCGATCAGCACGGTCGGGCAGCAGGGCGGCAGGATCACGCCGGTGTGCGGGGCGGTTCCCATGTCGGTCATCCGCGCCGCCGGCAGGTTCATGATCGGCACGGGGAACGCGCCGCGCGAGATGAGGTTCGGTACGGGCACGGGCGACGGGCACAGGCTGAAATCCGTCATGCGCGCCGCGATCTGGTTCCCGATGAACACCGTCGGTGCGCCGACGGCGGAAATCGGCATGCCGGCCGGAGCATGCGGCAGGGCGGCCGGCGTGGCCTGCGGGGTGGCGCAGGCGAGCATGTCGCCGATGCGGGCGGCGGGTTGTCCGGACATCGCACACTCTCCGCGGCGCCGTCAGCGCCGCCAATCTGCAACCATCCGCGTCCATTGGCGCGCGTCAGCAGTTAATCCGCACAAACGGCGACTTGATCTCGATCATCGCCGGCGTCAGCTCGATCTTGCTGCCGCCGCAGACCAGCGTGAGCTTGGTCTTGGCGGTGAGCGTGATCTCGGTGGCGCTCTCCTCCTGCTTGCCCTTGACGGCCTGTTTCTGGTCGCCGCGGACGTCGATGTCGCGGGTTCCGCCGACGATCTCGGCCAGCACGCCGCCGACCTCCAGCGCCAGCGCGCCGCCGACGGTGTGGTTCATTGCGCCGCCGACGCTGATCTGATAGGCCCCGCCGATCGAAAGCGCCTTGGCGCCGCCGATGGTCTCGGTCTTCGCGGCGCCGACCGTCTCGGTGTGATTGGTGCCGATCGTGACGCTCTTGGCGCTGCCGACCGTCTCTGTGTCATTGACGCCGATCGTCGTGGTGCGGCTTCCCAGCACGGTTTCCTGCTGGTTGCCGCAGACGCGCATGGTCTCGTTTCCGCCGACGTGCGTCTCGCGGTTGACGCCGACGAACATCTTCTGGTTCTTGCCGACCGAAAGCTCCTGGTCGTTCCCGACGTTGTGTTTCTCATTGTTGCAGACGGTGATGACCAGGTCCTTCGACGCGTTGATGTACATCAGCTCCTTGCCGCCGGTGTCGTCGAAGCAAAGCTCATTCGCGCCGCCGCCGCCGGGCGTCGTGCAGGTCTTGAAGGTGCTGCGCGCCTTGGCCGCCGGCAGCCCGCCGGCGCGACCCTGCATTTCGGGGATCGGCTTTGGCCCCGTCGGCCCGGCGATGGTCGATTCCGGCAGCGTGTCGGACTGCATTTGCGCAGCGTTGTAGACGCGGCCGGTGATGATCGGCCGATCCGGATCCCCTTCGAGAAAGTCCACGACGACTTCCTGCCCGATGCGCGGAATGTTGATTCCGCCGTAGCCCTGTCCGGCCCAGGCCTGCGAGACGCGCACCCAGCAGGAACTGCGGTCGTCGCCGGGGGCGTAGCGATCCCAGGGGAATTGCACCTTGATCCGCCCGTACTTGTCGCAGTGCACCTCTTCACCCTGCGGACCGACGACTTTCGCCGTCTGCGGTCCGCGGACGATCGACTTGGGCGTGATCCGCGCCGGGCGGAACGTGACCGAGGCGGGGATGCACTCGAACTCGTTGCCGTATCCCTCCGGTGAGCCGCCGCCGCCGGGCGTGTAGTCGCCCGCGGCCGCGCGGTGCATCACCTTCGTGATCAGGTAGGTTCGCCCCTCTTCCTCCGGCTGGTGGTGCGCCTCGACCTTGAAGGTGCAGCCGGGGCTGAAGCTGCGGCACTTGCCGGCCCCGACGACGATGTCGTGCGAAGCCTCCTCCTCCTGCATGCGCAGGCGGGCGCGGCGATCGGCGCCGCCGCGCTCGAGAAAGCCGCCGGGATATTCATACAGCTCGAACCGGCTCGAATCCGGCACGGGCATCAGCGTCCGTTCGCGCGACGGCACGGGCGACTGCGGCGTCTCGAAGTTGTAATCCCCCATCGCGACCTTGCCGCTGCGGAACTCGAAGCGGTGCTCCCAGGCGGACAGGTCGTCGTCCACTTCGGAGAAGCTCAGCGGCCCCGAGTAGCGGACGCTGGCGTGCTTGCAGGGGCGGTAAGCGGCGGTGCTGTCGGCCATCACGAGCACGTGGCGGCCCAGGTCGTGGCGAAAGAAGTAGAAGATGCCCTCGTTCTCCATCAGCCGGGAGACGAAGTTGAAATCGGATTCCGCATACTGCACGACGTAGTCGCGCTTCTCGTAGCTGCCGCTCAGCCCCGCCACGTCGAAGTCGGTGAATCCAAGCTTCGTGAAGACCTCCTGCACGATCTGCGGGACGGTCATGTTCTGAAAAATCCGGCAGTCGCTGCGGCGGGTCAGGAACCAGAGCCAGGGGACCACCTCGGCGTAGTACGTCGTGGCGCGGTCGCCGCGCCCGCGGTTGACGAAGTGCCGGACGAAGCCGTTGAGGTAGCGCGGCTCGTCGTCCACGTCGCGCAGGACGATGGTGACGTTCTTGCCGACGATCTCGGCCGGCTCGATCCGCTCGCGCTCCGAAATCATCCGCACCTGGTAGGTGAAGAGGCGCGATATCTCCTCGACACCCTCGACGCTGGTGAGCAGCAGCGCGTCGGTCCCCAGCGGGGTCTCGATCGCGATTCGCCGTTCTTCCTGGGTAAACGACACGTCACACCCTCGCCTTCCTCTGTCTTCGCGCGGTGCGGGCGGGGGCGGCGCCGGGCGTCGATTCCTCGACGCCCCGCACGGCCGACCCGCCCGTCCGCGACCCCAGCGCTCGTTCGTTCATGATCGGGCGATTGTAGTGCCCGGGCTGCCGGCGCGCCGGAACAACGTGTGCGACACAGCGGACCGGTCTCGGGAAAAGTGGCAGGGTCGGCCGCGGCCCCGGCGACCGACCCTTGCCGTGTCAACCTCGCGATCAGCTTCGGCCGGTCGCGGGGTTGTACTTCGCGGGGACCTGCCCCTTCTTGTCGCCCGTGTTGGGATCCACGACCACGTAGGTCCACTCGACCTCGGTGTATCCGAAGGTGACCTGCTCGGTCGGCAGCGGGCTGCCCGACGCATTGCCGTGGAAGCTGAAGCCCGTCACGATCACGTTCTTCATCTTGTACTTCAGGTACGGCTCCTGCTTGTTCTTCACCGTGGTGCACAGGTGGATTTCCACCTCGTTGAAGAACGTGCCGTTAGCGCACGCTTCCTGCAGCTTGGTCGTGCTCTTGTCGAGCTGACGCACCACCACGATGTCGCCCAGCGTCGTCTCGCCGCGGGCTCGCTGCTGATCCTTCGCACCTTCCGGGACCGACCGGAAGATCGGCGAGCTCATCGACTCGATGATGATCCAGTCCTTGTGGTCCTGATCCGTCGCTTCGCCCTTGATGTCACCAAGCTTCATGTACGCCGGCATGTCTCATTCTCCAAACGGGTAAAAAGTTCCTCGTGATCCCGCCGGCGGCCGCCTTTCGCCGCTCGTTTCTCAGGACCACTGCTGCCTTCCGACACCATCTTCGAACCGTCCCGCTCCGCGTTGCAGATTTTCGCAACTTTTCTTCTCCTGCCTCCGGCGCCCCGATTGCCCCGGGTTCCCGCCGTCGGCCGCTGCCCTCTCCACTACCCGGCGACAACCGCGACAGCCGATCCACGCCGCCCGGCGACTCGGCCGCGCAGCAGGCTGATTGGGCTTACGAGGAATGAGAATCGGGTGGGTGGGAAACAGTCGCCGGAACGGCTTACGGGGGTCGCATCACTCGCCCGCGGCCCGCTCCCGCCACTCGGCGGCCTCATCGGCCCGCCCCTGCCGCTCCAGCAGCTTCGACAGTTGGCGAGCGGTCGAACGGGCCATGCGGTTCCCCGGGCTGGTGGCCTTCACGAGCGTCTCGTAGCCCGAGCGCAGGCGCGTCTCGGCCTCGGCGTCACGTCCGGCCTTGAGGAGCGCGTCGCCGACGTGCGTTTCCAGCATCGCCGGCCACCAGTGCGACTCCGGCAGTTCCGCCCGCACCAGCCGCAGCGCCACCTCGAATTCCGTGACAGCGCGCTCGTGATCGCCGGCGGCCTGCGCCAGCCGGCCGAGCGTCACCAGCACCTCGGCATCGCGGGCGGTCGGCTTTCCATAGGTGCGGCGCTGCAGCTCCAGCGCTTCGCGCGCCAGCCGCTCCGCTTCCTCCGCCTCGCCCTGGAACTGCAGGGCGCTGGCCAGCGTGGCAAGCGTTCCGGCCAGCTTGGCGGGGTCGGTGTCGGGGTCGCGGCGGCGCTGTTCGACCGCCTCGCGCAGCAGCGGGATGGCCTCACTTTCGCCATCCACGTCGATCAGCACAGTGGCGAGATTTTCGCGCGTCGCGAGGGTGTCGTGGTGGTCCTCCCCCATCCGGAGCGCCTGGATGCGCAGCGCCTCGCGCAGCAGCTCGACCGCCGCCTTCGATTGCCCCGCCGCGCGGCGCAGTGCGGCCAGGTTGCCGAGCAACTTCGCCACGTCCTTGTGTTCAGACCCGCGGGTGCGGCGCAGCAGCTCGATCGACTCCTCCATCACCGCCGCCGCACCGCGCAGATCGCCGGACTGGTAGAGGGCGATGGAGAGGCTGTTAAGACTGTGGCTGACCAGCGCATGGTCCGGCCCGAGTACGCGGCGCCGCAGCGCCAGCGCTTCGCGCAGCAGCGGCTCGGCCTGCTCGATGCGCTGCTGAGCCACATACATCCGCCCCAACCCGTCGAGGCAGGTGGCGACCGAGGGATGATCGTCTCCGCCGGTGGCGCGCAACGCCGCCAGCGCCGCGTGGTACATGCTCTCCGCCTCGTCATATTCGCGAGCTTTCGAAAGCATGTCGGCCAGGTTGGTCTGCGCGGCCGCCGTGGGGTAGGCGTTCGGTCCCAGCATCGATACATACCCTTCGACCGCCACGCGCTGCGCAGCAAGCGCATCGGCCGTGCGGCCCTGCGACTCCAGCACCAGCGCAAGGTCGTTGAGAACCGTGGCCCGGCTGACCGGCTGAATCTCAGGATGGGCGTCCAGTTCACTCATCGCCGCGCGAATCAGTTGCTCGGCGCCGGCCAGGTCGCCCTCCGCGCGGGCCAGGCGCGAGACGCCGACCAGGCACTCGATCCGCAGCAGGGCGTCGCGCGGCCCATTCGGCGCATCCAGCGCCGCGAGCACCTCACCAAAGAGTGCGTTCGATCGCTCCTGCTCCCCCGCCCGGGAAAGCGCTTCGGCGATTTCCGCCTTTGTGCGAAGCTGCTCCAGCGGCTCCGGTTGTGCGACCTGTGCCTGCGCGGCGGACGCCAATTCCAGTTGCGCCAGCGCTTCACGGTGCAGACCCAGCGCCAGGTAGGTGCGCGCAATGGCCCGGTGCACCTGCAACTGCACCTCCGGCTCCCCCTTCAGCCCGCCGGTTTCCAGCCGTCGAACCGCTGCATCCAGCGCCTGCCGGACCGTGATTCCCGGACCCGAGCCGGTCACAGGGCTGGCGGCGGCGAGCATTTCGGCGAGAAAGCGACTGACCGCCTCCGCCCGCCGCGACGACCGGTCGGCGCGATCAGCCCGCATGCGCGCCAACTCCTCGCTGTTCTGCGCCGCGATGCGCTGCAGCCATTCGGCCTTGCGGGCCGCCACCGCCTCGCGCCACAGCCCCAGCGTCACGAGCAGGCCGACCGTGATCGTCAGCACGAATCCCGCCGCCGCCGCCACCGGCAGCCGATGCCGCGCAAGCTGCTTTCGCAAAACGTAGGAGAACGAATCCCGTTTGGCCGAAAGCGGCTCGCCAGCCAGGTAGCGCTCCACGTCGCGGCCCAGTTCGCCGGCGGTCTCGTAACGCTCCGCGGGGTTCTTGCGCAGCGCCTTGAGCACCAGCGTGCTCAGCTCGTCGTCCAGCTCGCGGTTGAGTGTCCGCGGTTCGGCCGGGTCGGTGTGCTGAATGTTGTTCAACGACTGGCTCAGCGAGCCGCGCACGTCATAGGGGAATTGCCCGGTCAGCAACTGGTAGAGGATCACCCCCAGCGAATACACGTCGCTGCGCAGATCGAGCGAATCGGCCTTGCCGGCCGCCTGTTCCGGGCTGGACCACGGCAGCGAGCCGAGAAACTGGCCGGTCATGGTCAGGGCCGCGTCGCCGTCGGTGGAGTCGGCCAGGTCGGATTGCTTGGCCAGGCCGAAATCGAGCACGTGCGGCTCGCCGGCTGAATCAATGCGGATGTTGCCGGGCTTGAGATCGCGGTGGATCACGCCCCGCAGATGGGCGGCGTGGACGGCATGGCAGATGCGCGCGAACAGCCGCAGCCGGTCGGCCAGTGACAGGCCGGTGATGGCGACATAGGCATCGAGGGGCTGCCCTTCGATGCAGTCCATGACGAAGTATTCGCTGCTGCCCGAGACGCCGCTGTCATGGACCGTCACGATGTTGGGATGGCGCAACTGCGCGAGGATGTGCACTTCACGCAGAAACCGGCCCCGCTCCGCCGGACCGGCGAACGGCCCCCCCAGCATCACCTTGATGGCCACCGTGCGGCCGGTGGATTCCTGCAGCGCCCGATAGACCACTCCCTGCCCGCCGCGGTGAATTTCGTCGAGCAGCCGGTAGCCGGGAATCGCGTCCGGAGCCGCACCACGGACGCGCGGACGGCCGGCCAGCGGCCGCGGGTGGGAACTCCCGCTGCGCACAGTGCCCTGCATCTGCCGCAGGGCGGCATCGATCAAGCCACGCTGATCCCGGGATGATCCGGAGTCGCCTGAAACGCCCATGCCGCACGTCCTCCGCAGGCATCCCGGCGCCGAGCGGCGGCGCCTCGTCAGCAAACGGGCGTCAGCGGCTGGGTCGGCTTCACGCCGTCCGGGTCAGAAAATCTGTGTGCTCCAGCAGCAGCTCGCGAAGCAGGTCGTGTGCCCGGGAGCGCAGCATGTGAACCGCTCCCGGCGACCGCCCCAGCGCCTCAGCCACCACGGTGATTTCCCGCCCCTCCAGGTCGTACATGCGAATGACGCGCGCATAGTCCGCCGGCATCCGATCCAGCATCCCGCGAATGGTCTCGGCCGCCTCCCGCGAGGCGACGGCCCGGCTGGGCGTGCCGGTGGTCTGCGCCAGTTGCTCCAGCAGCGCCAGCGAGGAGGCGTCGGCATCCCCGGCGTGGACGCGCTGGGCGGGGGAGGGCCGCTTCTGTCGGCCCAGTTCGCGAATGGCGTCGCGCAGGTTGTTGCGGGCGATTCGCGTCAGCCACGATACGAAACCCGCTTCATCGGTCGCCGCCAGCCGCCCGACGTTCAGAAAGGCCTCCATGTAGGTGACCTGCATCACGTCGTCGGCGTCCAGCGAGGCCCGCCAGGTCGGCCCGATGTCGGTGTGAATTGCGTTCCAGACCTGCCCGCCGAAGCGCTCCAGCAGCGCGCGGAGCGATTCCGCGTCGCCTTCCCGCGCCAGATTCAGGAGCGAGGGAATGTCCGGCAGCGTCGTGTCAGGGTCGGGGCTCACGGTTCGCGCTATTCTACCGCACCCGGCGTCCTGCGGCGTCAACCGGCCCGATTCGGCGTCCGCGGCGTCGTACAATGCGGAAATGCTCTCGCTCATTCGCGTCATCCTGGTGCGCCCTTCCGGGGAAACCAACGTCGGCTCCGTGGCGCGGGTGCTGGCCAACATGGGGCTGGGTGAGCTGGTGCTCGTGGCGCCGCGCTGCAACCCGCTCAGTGAAACGGCGCAGGCCTATGCCGTCCGTGCGGCCGATCGCCTGCGCTCCGCCCGGATCGTCGCCTCCATCCCGGAAGCGCTCGACGGCTGCGTGCGATCCATCGCCACCACCGCCAAGCTTGGGATGTACCGAAGGCAGGCCGCCATTGCGATTCGTGACGCGGCCGCGCTGGCCGTCGCAGGCGCCCGATCCGGGCCGGTGGCCATCGCCTTCGGCCCGGAGGATCGCGGGCTGCTGCAGGAGGAGACGCTGCACTTCGACCGCCTCGCGTCGATCCCCAGCGACGACGCCTACCCCGCATTGAACCTGTCCGCCGCCGTCACGATTGCCGCCTATGAGCTGCGCCTCGCGGCACGGGCGGCCGAGGATCAGCCGCCGCTCCCGCACGCGCTGCCCGGCCCGCCGGCGACCGAGTCCCGCAAGGCGGCGATGTACTCGCACCTGTTCACCGGGTTGGACCGCATCGGGTTCTTCGCCGGCCCGGGCGGGAATTCAAACCCGGACCATCTGAAATTCGCCCTGCGGCACATGCTCGGGCGGCTGGACCTGACGGAGAATGAGGCGGATATCCTGACCGGCGCCGGACGGCAGATGCAATGGTTCGCCGAGGCCGCGAATCGCCGCAACAACCCGTCCGCCGCAGCGGAGTAATTTCGAATGCAATCACGCAGGATGATCGGCGCAGCGCTCGGCGTGCTCGCTCTGGGTGCGCACTGGGCAGCCGCCCAGCAATCGGCGGCGCTCGATGAGATTCGGACGCTGGCCAATGACTTCGCGCGGGTGGATCAGGTCGTCAGCGTCGCCGAAGCCGAGCGCGTGCGCGAGCGCCTGGCGGCGCTCAAGCTCAATCCCGCCGATCTCAAGCCGCGCGAACAGGAGCAGTTGCTGCGCGTTGAGCTGTTCGCCGCGCTGGGCACAGGCCAGGCCGCGGCGGCCGCGAGCGCCGCCGATCAATTGGCGCTGCTGGCGCCGAAGAAGCGGCTGCCGCTGGAGAGTGCCTATGTTGCCGCGCTGGTGAATTGCCACGCCGCGCGCGCCGACGAGCGCCTTCGCGAGCTGCTGGGGACCGCCGCCGGCGCGGAAAAGGAGCAACTCAGCCGCCGCCAGCGCTGGCTGCGCACAATCGGGTCCGAGGCGCCCGAGGTCGTGATCGAGGCCGGCGACGAGCGCTTCAGCGCCAGCGATCGGCGGAAGCGCGTGCTGTTGATCGACTTCTGGAGCGTATTGAACACGCCGGGCGATCTGCACGTCTCGACGCTGCTGAGCGTGCACGAGGAATTCAAAGGCACCGCGGCCTTTCAGATGGTCGGCGTAAACACCGACGCCGAAAGCCGGGTCGAGCGCGCCCGGGCCTTCGCGACGGAGAAGGGCTGGGTCTGGCCGCAGCATTTCGAGCGCATGGCCGCCGGCGCGCCGATCACGCACAAGGCCTTCCGCGCCGGGCCGGCCCCCTATCAGGTGCTGATCGACGGCCGCGGCATCATCCGCGCCGTCGGCTCCGCCGCCGATCCTGCGTTCCGCTATGCGATTCGCGCCGCGGTTGCCGAGACGCTGGGCAAGGCGTCCGCCCCGCAGCCGATCGACGTCGCCGGAAAGACGCCGGCCGAGTTCGCCCCGCCGCCGCCCCCCGAAGCGCCGCCGCCGACGCACAACGAGCCGCCGCGGGCCAGTGACCCGGCCGCCGCCGATCTGTTGCGCCAGGCGCGGGTGTTTCTCAAGACCGGCCGCAAGACGGACGCCAGGGCGATGCTCCAGCGGATCGTGAGTGAATATCCGAAGTCGCTGGAGGCCCGCGAGGCCGCCGACCTGCTGATCAACCTCTGACGCGCAGCGCCGCAGAGCGGCGCCCGCCCGTCGATCGGAACCGCGCATGGCGTTTCACGGCGTGCTGGGCATCGTCGCGCTGCTGGCGGTCGCCTATGTCTGTTCGCTGGATCGGCGGCGCATCCGCTGGCGGATCGTGGTCAGCGGCATGGCGCTGCAACTGCTGATCGCGGTGCTGTGCCTCTCGTTTCCGCCGCTGGTGGCGGCGATTGAGGCCGCCGCGCGCGGCGTGACGCTCATCATCGGCTTCTCGGCCGCCGGCTCGCGGTTCATCTTCGGCGAGCAGTTGCTGAACCCCGGCGGGCCGTGGGGTTTTGTCTTCGCCGTGCAGGTGCTGCCGATCATCATCTTCTTCGCGGCACTGATGTCGGTGCTCTATCACCTGGGGATCATGCAGCGCATCGTCAGTGCGCTGGCGTGGGTGCTGCGCCGCTCGATGGGCATCAGCGGGACCGAGGCGCTCAGCGCCGCGGCCAACGTGTTCGTCGGGCAGACCGAGGCCCCGCTGTGCGTCCGGCCCTATGTGCCGCTGATGACCCGCTCGCAGATCGCCTGCCTGATGACCGGCGGATTCGCGACCATCGCCGGCAGCGTGATGGGTGCGTACATTCAGATGCTCGGCGGCTCCGATCCCGAGCAGCAGGCGCTCTTCGCCAAGCACTTCCTCACCGCCAGCCTGATGTCCGCGCCGGCGGCGATTGTTTATGCGAAGCTGCTGACGCCCGAAGCCGAGGAGCCGCCCGACGAGCGCAGCGTGGTCCCGCTGCGCACGCATGAGACGCGCAACATTCTGGACGCGGCCGCGGTCGGCGCGACGGAGGGGCTGCGGCTGGCGGTGAATGTGGCGGCGATGCTGCTGGCGTTCGTCAGCCTGCTGGCGCTGCTGAACTGGCCGCTGGCGGCGCTGAGCGAGCACATCGAGCTGTTCCGGGATCTGCGCGACGCACACGGCATCCCGCCCATCACGCTGGAGTATCTGCTGGGGCTGATCTTCCGCCCGCTGGCGGCGCTGATGGGAATTCCTTGGGGGGAGGCGGGCGCCTTCGGCTCGCTGCTGGGACAGCAACTGATCGCGACCGAGTTCGTGGCCTACAAGTCGCTGGCGGCGATGACGCAGGCGGCCGACCCGGCCCTGTCCCCGCGCTCGGCGCAGATCGCGGCGTACGCGCTGTGCGGCTTCGCCAATCTGCCGTCGATCGCGATTCAGATCGGCGGGTTGAGTGCGATGGCTCCGCAGCGGCGCAGCGATTTCGCGGCGCTGGGGCTGCGGGCGATGGCGGGCGGGGCGATGGCCTGCTGGACGACGGCGGCCATCGCGGGGTTGTTTATCGCGTAGGGCGGGGTTGATTATCGGGTAGCGGCTGCCCAGGTTGGATGAATCGGCGTGTCGGCAGGGGCCGCGTCGCCGATAAGATGGAGTGAGGTCCGGATGTGCCGTCCCTGTCCATGACGGCCGACGCCCGTGGCGGTCAGCAGAGTGGTGTCATGCTTGACTCTATTCATGTGAATAATTTCCGTTCGTGCCGGGACGTGACGCTGCGCCTGGGAGAGCCGGTGATCGCGCTGATCGGCAGGAACGGCGCAGGCAAGACGAACCTGCTGAATGCGATCGAATACACGGCCCGCCTGGCGTCGGGTAGCAAGTCCTACGGGGATGGGATATCCCCCCTCGTTCCTGGGCAGCCGGTCTCCTTCGAGTTGCGATTCTCGATAGCGGGCCGCCCATTCGTGTACTCGACGGATCGCCATAGCTCGCGTGCACGGGGGTTTCTGATCGCCGAGAGGCTTAGCTGCGACGGCCAACTGTTGCTGGAGCGCCGTGATGATGCGATCTCATCACCGCTTCTTACAAGCGTGCCAACGCTCTCAATTGCCCCAACCACCAACGCACTGTACTTTCTTCTGAGTCTGTTTCCTGAAGAGAGCGACATTGGTAAGGCACTCCTTCCAGTTTCCAGATTTCTGTCAAACGTGCGGTACTACCCAGAGTCCGTCGAACGTCGCCCGGCAGCCCATCCGATTCCGTTCTCCCGTTACGAAGAGTGGGAACGCGATCGCGCCACGGGTCGCGTCGATCGGGCCGTCGCGATGCGCCTGATTCACATGGGACTCAAGCAGCCGGACAAGCTGGAAGAACTCGAAGCACTGCTCGGCGCATCCGGTCTGCAACTCGTTTCAAAAATTGACCTTGAGGTCCTGCCATCCCGAGAGCGTACGCTCTTCGGTTCTTCGTCGGACGACGCTTATTACAGCATCCGCTTCACGTTGGGCAGCGCCGTGGCGGGAAGCGGCGCCCGCGTCGCGGCGTCGCAGCTATCGGCCGGCACCTGGCGCATCGTGAGTCTGCTGACTCATCTCGTATTCGACGAGGCCTCCTGCATGCTGGTCGAACAGCCCGAGGATTGCATGCACGCCGGTCTGCTCGGCAAGCTGCTCGACATCTTCAGCACCTATTCGCATCGAACCCAGTTCATCTGTACGACACACTCACCCCGGGTCATCAACCTGATCGACCCGCGCGGAATCCGGCTGGTTTCGGTGGATACGGGCTTCACCTGCGTGCGCGAGCTTGCCCCTGCGGAGGTCCGCGCCTCCGAGGACTATGCCGCCGAGCAGGGCACCCTGTCAGAGTTTCTGGAAACGCTCTAAGTGGCCACCGAGTTCCTTGCGATCCTCGCCGAGGGAAGCGCCGACGCGGAGGTGCTCGCGCAGCTTGTCCGCCGCCACTACGATCGGCCGCGCCTCCCCATTCATGCGGTTGGTTGCGAGGGTCAAGGCAACCTGTTGAACTCAGGGGTACGGCGCATCGGTGTGCTCTCGGCGCGCGGAATCCGGCGCTTCGTGATCTGCCTCGACGCGGACGGCCCGGACCCGAATCCGATGCGCGACCGGGCGCAAACCAAGATTCTCAGGCCTTCCTCCGTCGACCCGGAGCTTGCGTTCATCGCGGTCCCGGTACAGGCAATCGAGGCGTGGCTCATCGCCGATGAGCTGGCCATCACCCAGGTGATCCCGAGCCTGACGATCCCGCAGCAGCAGAGCCCCGAGCGGATCGATCGTCCGAAGGAGTGGCTCATCGGTCAATCGCGCTCCGCACGAAGCCACGCCGCCGGCCCGTTGTTTGCTCCGCAAGTCCACAATCCGCGCGTTGCGGAGCATGTCCGGCTGGAGGTTGTGGAGCGCAAGTGCCCGTCCTTCAGGGAATTTCGGCAGTGGTTGAGCCGGCACGCCCCGGCATCGGAGTGATTCGGGCCGAGCGTAGTCGCACCAGTCTCACAAAGTCCATGAAACGAAACCGACCGGATCGCCGATGAACGGAAACCCGCCCTTTTCCGCCCTCCGCTCCGAAATGGTCCGCTCGCAACTGGCGGCCCGCGGCATCCGCGACTCGCGCATCCTCGCCGTGATGGGCGACATTCCGCGCGAGCGCTTCGTCCTCCCCGAGCTGATCGAAAGCGCCTATGACGACTGCGCCCTGCCCATCGCCTGCAACCAGACCATCAGCCAGCCCTACATCGTCGCCGCGATGACCGAACTGCTGCAGCCGCAGCCGCATCACCGCGTGCTCGAAGTCGGCGCCGGGAGCGGCTACCAGACCGCCGTCCTCGCGCGGCTGGTCGCCCGCGTCTACGCGATCGAGTGGCACGCGCCGCTCGTCGAGGCCGCCTCGCGCGTCCTGGCCGACCTGGCCATCCGCAACGTCACGCTCCGCTGCGGCGACGGCACGCGCGGCTGGCCGGAGCACGCCCCTTTCGACGGCATCCTCGTCGCGGCCGGCGGGCCGCTCGTTCCCGAAGCGCGCGCGATCAACTCGCCCTTGGCGGCCGGCTGGTCATCCCCGTCGGCCCGCTTCAGGATCAGACGCTGGTCGTCATCACGCGAACCGCCCAGGGCTTCGAGACGCGCGAGGCGATGAAGTGCCGGTTTGTGAAGCTGGTCGGCGAGGAGGGATGGAAGGCCTGAGGGAATGCGCCGGCGCTCACCGCGCCTTGGGCGCTCGGCGGCGCGTTGATCGCCGGGCCGGTGCGGCGGGCGCAGGCGGATCCTCGAGCGCTTCCTCCACGCGCTCCATCACCGCCACCCCCTCGTCCAGCGCTGCACAACTCGATTCCCCCGAATCCCCGTTTTCCTCCCCGTCGCCGGAAGATCCCGAGTCGTCCGCATCCAGGTCCGGAAGCTCCCCCAGCGTGATCAGCGCCAACTGCGCCGCCTTCTGCTCCGCGTCCTTCTTCGACGGACCCCACGCTCCCGGAAAGCGCTCGCTCCCCAGCGACACCGCGATCTCAAAGCACTTGCTGTGATCCGGCCCCTTCTCATCCAGCAGCTCATAATGCGGCGTGGACTTGCGATGGCGCTGCGCGAACTGCTGCAACTGCGATTTGTAGTTGAAGTGATGTTCCGAGTCCGTCGCCGCCCGGATCTCCGGCCCCATCACCCGCAGGATGAACTCGCGCGCCGCCTCCAGACCCCCGTCGAGGTAAATCGCTGCGACCACCGACTCAAACACACCCGCCGCCAGCGACGACGGCAGCAGCTCTCCCGCCTCCATCCCCTGTCCCAGCGACAGCGCCTCACCCAGCTCCAGCTCCCCCGCCACCCGCGCGCACACCTTCCGCGAAACCACCGCCGACTTGATCTTCGTCAGCTCCCCCTCTGCCGCGTTGGGCAGTTTCTCATACAGGTGCTGACAGACCACCAGCCCCAGCACCGCGTCGCCCAGAAACTCCATCCGCTCATTGCTGTCGGCGCGCGTCGTCGCCGACGACGAATGGGTCAATGCCCATCGCAGAAGCGACGAATCCCGGAACGTGTGGCGGATACGCTCTTCACAGGCGCGCAGCCGCGCATCGGTGTCAGACATGCGCGAACACTCGGTTCGGCGACCGGCGGCGCGCGGCGCCTGCGATTTGCGGCGACGCGCGTGATCGGTCCGCCTATCTTGGTATCGGCCGCCCCCGCTCGACCGCTCACCACCGGCACATTCTACCCGACTCCCCCGGCCGGTTCTGCGCCCTCCGCCCCCCCGCTCGCACCCGCCGCCCGCCCCCCGCGCCCCCGGACCAGTTGTCGTGTCAGCAGATCAAACACCTCGATCCGCCGCCCGGCGGTCAACGACAAGTGCTCTCCCAGCAGCTCGGCAGCCTCCCATTCGGCCGACGCGCCCGCCTGCGAATTCCTCGCGGGCACAGCCGACCCCCCCATCCCCGATCGCCCTATTTCGGCCGCATCTACCGACGCTTCGGCTTCAGGTTCCGCATCGGGCATTGTCGGCGTGGCCGCCGCGATCGACTGCCAGAGCCGATCGATCACCATCCCCCGAACTCGCCGGCGGTCCGAAAACCGCGCAACGCACGACCGGCAAACCAACCCGCCGGCGCTATGGCTCATGTACCCGGCCGACCCGGCCGGCCGCGCCCGGCCGCAGGCGACACAACCGCGCAGATTGGGGCAGAACCCGACCGAAACCGCCAGAATCGCCTGAAAATCCACCAGCAGACCGGCGACCGCGTCGCGCTTCGCCGGCTCGATTTGTGCCAGCGCCTCCAACAATGATTGCAAGCCGTCGTACACGTCAGGGTGCGGGTCGTATTCCTCCATCAGCACCCGGCAAAGCTCAGCCGCGTACAGTCCCGCGTGCATCAGGATCAACGCCCGCCGCAACCCGGCGAAGGCGTCGCGCTGCCGCCACTCGGCGAGCGTGCCCAGCCCCGTTCCACGAACCGGCGGCGCGAACAGCAGGTCGCCCCGCTCGAGCAGATCCAGCCCGACGGCCACGCGCGCCGCCGTGCTGCGTCGCACGCCCTTGGCGATCAGACGCACGAGACCGCTCTCGCGCGACAGCAGCGTCGCGATCTGCGATGTCTCGGAGTAGTCGCTGAGGCGCAGGACGATTCCGGCGTCGCTTCGAGTGGCCACGCGATCCCCTGTGCACTTCGATCGATCGCGCATAGTACAATACCAACGGCCGGGCTGCCGACCGGGCGACCGGTTCACGACCGGCGGCCGGTGCATCCCCATTGGCCGGTTCGCCGCCGCCGGCGGAGAAGGCCGGGACGAGCGCGGCCGCCGATACGGGAGAACGCGATGAGTGTTCCCAGCCTCACCGAATACCTGCGGACGCGCGTCGTGATCGATACGCAGGGGCCGCTGATCTACATCGGCCGCCTCGAACATTTCGACGACAGCGGCTACTGGCTGGGCGACGCCGACGTGCACGATCGCAACGACGGCCACAGCGGCAAGGAAAGCTACATCAACCAGGCCAGCGAGCTGGAGCGCACCGGCTCGCGCACCGTGAACCGCAGACGCGTTTTCGTCGAGCGGCACGCCGTCGTCAGCATCTCGGCGCTGGACGAAGTCGTGGCCGCGGCGGACGACGCCGATCTCGATCCCTGGGTCCGCGGACTGACCGGCGGGGGTGAGGCGTGAACATCGCGGATTTCGCGTCCTTCGGCCCGGCGAGGCGCACAGCACGCGGGGCGGAAGTATGAAGCTCACCTGGTCGCGCCTGCCGCTGAAATTGAAACACCGCTTCGCCACGTCGCAGGGCGGCGTCAGCGAAAAGGAGACGATCGTCGTGCGCATCGAGCACGACGGCGCCTGCGGCGAAGGCGAGATCACGCCGTCGCGCCTCTACGGCCAGACGCTCGAGTCCTCCGAGGCGGCGCTCGGCGAGATCCGCGGCTGGATCGACCGCTTCCACCCGGCGCGGATTCACTCCGTCGTCACGGAGCTGATCCGCCGGCACGATCCGCAGCGCGCCGTCATCGCGGCCATCGACAGCGCGCTGCACGATTGGATGGGACGGCGGGTGAATCGCCCGACGTGGGAGCTGCTGGGGCTGGACCCGCCCGCCTGCCGCACCACCTTCACGATCGGCATCGCCGACGCCGACACGACGCACCGCAAGGTCGTCGAAGCGCTGCAGGCGGGGGCGACCGCGCTCAAGGCCAAGATCGGCGTCGAGGGCGACACCGCAGCGCTCGACATCATCCGCAACGCCTTCGACGGGCCGCTGCTGCTCGATGCGAACGAGGCCTGGACGCCCGAACAGGCGATTCAGCGGGTGCGCGATCTGTCGCGCTACCGCCCCGCGATGATCGAGCAGCCGATGAAGCGCGAGTTCGACGCGCACCTGCCGAAGCTGCGCGAGCTGGGCGTGGCGCCGATCTTCGTCGACGAAAGCTGCGAACGGCCGGCGGACGTGGTCCGGCTGCGCGGGCTGGCCGACGGCGTGAACATCAAGTTCAACAAGTGCGGCGGCATCCGCGAAGCGCTGCGGATGATCGCGCTGGCCCGCGGGTTGGGGATGGGGGTGATGCTGGGCTGCTTCGTCTGCTCGTCGCTGGCGATCGCCCCGGCCCTGGCGATCGCGTCACTCTGCGACTATTCGGACCTCGATGGCGCGCTGCTGCTGGCGGAAGACCCTTATGAGGGCATCCGCTTCGAGGGCGGGGTGCTCTCGTTCGGAGACCTGCCGGGAGTGGGCGTCCGGCGGCGGTAGCGGCGCGCGGGCTGCGGCGGTTACGGTGCACGGGGTGGATGGCCCCAACGCCACGCACTGGTGGCGGCGGTAGCGGCGCCGCAGAGTTGCTGCACGAGGTTTGGGGGATGGCGGTTCAGGTTCACGTCGGAGGGCGGCGCTGCACATCATCGACGGCGACAATCTGGTTCACGCGGCCCGCGCCGCCGGCGCCGGGGGCGGAGCGATCGGCCGCGAGACGCTCTGCGCGCTGCTCGGGCGCTGGGCGGCGCGAACCGGGCGCAGCGCGTGCGTGATCTTCGACGGCGTGCCGCCGGCGGCGGCGTTTCTGTCGCAGATGACGACGGCGGCCGGGCCGGCGGTCGAGGTGCGATTCAGCGGCGGTGGAGTGACAGCCGACCTTCGAATCTTCGAGATGCTCGAAGCGGCCGCCGCGCCGCGCACGATGGTCGTGGTCAGCTCCGATGGGGACGTGCGGCGCGAGTCCGGCCGCTGGGGGGCGGCGACGATCCGCTCCGAGGAATTCTGGCGCGCGATGGCCGAGGCGCTGGGACTGCGCGGGCAGGCAGCGCCGTCGCCGGGCGGAGCGCAGCGCGGCCGAGATCGAGGCGATGCGGATCGTGGCGGCGGAGTTCGTGGCGCGGGTGATGCCATCGGCGCGGGCGGGCGGGAGGGCGTTGGACCCGAGGGCGCCACGCGCGATGATTCGGACGAATCCGCACACGACAAGCGCGGCGCAGCGCAGCAGCTATCGACGGCAGATTGGATGCGCCAGTTCGGGCTGAGCGAATCGGACGATGAGCTGGATGCGCTCGTGGATGACGGCGCTCGCGAGGATCGGGAGGCGCCCAGGAAAGGCGGCGCGCACCGCGATCATGGAGCGGGCGATGCCGGGGGAGCGGGCGATGCAGGGGGCGTGGGCAATGCCGGGGGGGCGGGCGGTACCGGGGTTGCGGATAGCGCGGATGCTGCCGGGGGTTCGCGCAACGATGAACGCCGTCTGCTCGCGCCGTCCGAAGACGAAAGCGATTGGGGCATTGATGACGGCGCCTGGCCACCGCCAAACACCCGCCCGCTGAAGTGACCGGATGAACGCGGACCTGCCGTCGTGACCCGCGAACGACGTCACTTCTGCAGAATACCGAAGGTGCCGCTTCTTACAGAGCCTGCTACTGACCGCATGTTCGGCCCCAACGGGGCCGTGGGTTGTAGCCACGGGTGGAGTCGCCGCGCCGCGGCGACGGAACCCGTGGGAGCAGATCATTAGGGAATCAAGCCCCGGAGGGGCGCAGGAAGCGCTGTCCGTGCCCGGTGAGGCGGAACGTCCCCTCTGCCCCTTGCGGGGCAGTTGAGCCGCGCCTCATGTTCCACGGGTTCCGCTTCGCCCGGCTTTCGCCGGGCTGCGCTCCACCCGTGGCTACATTCCTGCACCCCGGCCGGGGTGCAAATCTCGGCAACAGCAAGCTCACCGGGCAGCGACACGCGGAATCGCGCTGCTCACAAAGAGTGGCACACCGAATCGCGCTGCTCACGAAGAGTGGCACACCGAATCGCGCTGCTCACGAAGAATGGCACACCATCGCGATCGACAAGACTCGCATGACGAATCGCGCAGAATCGAAAACCGCCGCGGCAGGACTGCCCCCGCGCTCTACGGATCAAACGCTCCGAACGCGAGCAGCAGTTCCACCATCGGCGTGATGTCAAAATTGTCGAACATCCCGTCGCCGTTGGCGTCGAACGCACACGTCGTCGCCAGCGCGGGGTTCGCCAGCGCCAGCGTGAACGGCTCAATGTCGAAATTGTCCACCCGCCCGTCGCCGTTTGTGTCGCCGACGCGCCCCTCGCCGACCGTCAGCGTCACCGCTTGCGACGTGCGCGAGCCTTCGTTGTCCGTGACCAGGCAGGAATAGGTCGCCGCGTCGGCCGCGCTCACCGACGGAATCTGCAATTCCGCGAGCGTTGCCCCGGAGATGTTCACGCCGTTGCGCCGCCACTGATACCGCACCGTGCCGATGCCGACCGCGCTCACCGCGAACCGCGCCGTACGTCCCGGGCACAGCAGCAGTGAGCGCGGCTGCGCCGTGATGACCGGTCCGAAGCCGAGCTGCACCGCGCCGCCGGCGGTCGACACGCATTGACTCGCGCCGAGATTCACGCTCATCCGCCCGCCGGCGAAGCGCCGCGTCAGCACGATCGGAGCGCCCGCGACGTGGCCGCTGAGAATCTGAAAGTCCGACAGCGGCGTGCCGAACTGCGCCGACCAGGTCGCCCAGTCGGGTCGATCGCGGAAGTAGTCCCGCGCGACCAGGATCGATTGTCCCGGCTGGCGGATCATCATCGCCATCGCCGCCATGACGCGCTGCTCATGCTGATTCGCCGGCGCCGGCGGGCAACTGGGGCAGGTCGGGCAGGCCGGGCAGACCGCGGCGTTGTTGCACTGCGTCGGAACCCACAGGATCGTGCGGCCGGCGGCGAGCCACTGCTGCCAGTAACCGATCTCCGTCAGCAGGTTCGCGAGGTTGCCGCGGCAGTAGTTCTTCTCAAATGGGCGCTCGTGAGAGACGCCGTCCGTCGCCGCGATCATGCTGCTCACGTCGGCCGCCGGCCAGCCCCACATCGGGCCGGCCACGTTGCAGACCAGCCGCAGCCCATGCGGACTGATGCGGCTGCGCACGTCGGATAGAAAGCCGATGGTGTGGACCCACGGCACTTCCGCGCAGAGGCAGTGCGGCGGCCGCGGATTCTGGAGGCAGTCGCCGACACTGCACGCATCATTGGCCGGCAGGCGATAACCCGAGCCGGGATGGCGGACATTGTCCATGTAGACGAACGACAGCTTCTGCTCCGGCAGGCAGGTCGTCCGTGCGATCAACTCGTTGGCGACCGCGGCGGCGAACCACGCCCGAGCAGCGGCCGACTGAAAGTCGATCGCTTGGCGCGGCACGCCGTCCTGGATCGACCAGACCGTTCCGGCGAGATAGTCGGAGGTCGGCACCAGCGACAGCGGCAGCGCATCAACGGGGTAAAAGCGCAGGTTGTCGGTCGGTCGAACATCGCCGCCGGAGATGTACGTTCCCAGCACGCCGGCGGGGCGAAGGTTTCGCATCGCGTTGGCGGCGGCCTGATAGTTGCACGTGGGCTGATTGGTCGGGAAGTTCAGATCGAGTTGCGCTTGCAGAAAACCGACAATCGGGGGGTCGAACACGCCGAATTGCGGAAACTGGCTGTAGTGCGCGGCCGCCTGATCAATGGCGACCCAGTCGAGCGCCGAGTCGGATGACGGCCAGGCGTTGATGGGGCGCGCGCCGTTGGCGGGAGTCACGACGCACGTATTGTCCGGCGGGCCGCATTGCGCAGCGGCACGAGTCGGAGTAAATCCGAAGAACAAGACAACGATGGTCGAAATCAGCGCGCGCAAGACGGCGCGCAGACCCCCCGGTCGATTGGCCGGCATTTTCCCATCCTCTCCATCAGGGCGACGACAAGCGCAACCGTCGGCGCCGTTGGTGCTGGCCCGATCGCGCGAAGCGCCTCGGGGAAGCCCATTGGTCGGACGAGGACTCTAGTCGGTCGGGCGCGGTTGCGCCAAGCACGGGAGCGGTGCGCACGAACCGGCCCGGTGGCCGGAATCCGCGCTACCTGAGCAGCCCGCGGGCTTTACGCAACGTGCGAAAAATCTGTGCGCTTGGGCTCGTCAGTCATCCAAATCCGGGTCGAGACGATCCCAATCTTCGATTTCCACCGCCGGATCCGGAAGGAAGTCCAGCAACGCCGGCGGGCCGGTGGTGACGTACACGAGGTCATCCGCCGCGGGGTGCGGTGCGACGAACGTGATGCTCTCGCCCCCGATGCGCGCCGGTCGCGGTGCGGCAACCAGTTGCCGGCGCGGAAGGATGAAGACGCGCGGCAGCGGACCGGCGAGGGCTTCGGCCTCGAGCGGATCGGGCTTCGGAACAGCCATGAGCGTGCAACCCCCGTTCGGATGGATCAGGTGAACGACAGCGCGCCGGAGTAGTAGACGCGCGCGGTGCGCGCGACGGCCCAGCGCCAATTGCGCGACCCGGAATAGGTGACCTGTGCCGAGATGACGCCGGCGGTGTCGGTGAGGACCAGGAACTGCGTGCGTGTGGTCAGCTACTTGACGAGCACGCCGTCGGACCACGCGACGCCGTCGGGCGGGACGGACGTCGGCCCCTTGCCGATCTCGTCGGCGAGCCAGCAGTGCAGTAGCGTGTATGTGCCGGGGTGGATGCGAAAGACGGAATCGACGGCGTTTGCGTCCTCGTCGCCGACGTCAATGAAGACCTGCGAGGCGAATTCGGGGGCGAGCCGGTCGGCGATCTCGCGGATGAAGTCGGCGTGTGCGCGGACTTCCTCATCCGAGCGGAGCAGAGGAGCGCGGACCTGGGCGAGAGCGGCGGCGATCTGCACGGCGGCGGTATCGAGGCGATGGCCGGTGAAGGGTCCGCGACCGAGGTCGGGACCGAAGAATTCGCTGGCGGGCATGATGGGTCCTCCGGTATTGGGGCGCTGCGGTGACCGTGAACCGGCGCGCCGTGCCGCCCCCGACCAAAGTATAGCAAATCTAGTAGAACTTGCAAATCAGGAGCATGCGATTCGCTGCACAGCGCGGCGGCAAGGGGCGTCGAAATGCGCCGATCGGCGCTACCGGGCGGCAATCGGCGCGGATCGGGAGAAATAGCCGACATTCGGCAGCAGCTCGGCGGCGCGGTGCAGCACGATCTCGTTGTAGCCGACGTGCCGGCAGAGCGCGGCGAAGCGCTGCGGCCAGGAGGGGGATTCGGCGATGCGGCGCCACGGTGGGCCGACCATCAGGCGCAGCAGCGGGTCGGCCAGCGGGACGGGGAAGTCGGAGCCGAAGAGCAGCTTGCCGTGCACCTCGGGTCGATCGACGACGCGCCACAGGTAGGGCAGCTTGCCCCAGGCGGCCAGCGCACTGATGTCGGCGTAGAGCGGGGTGTCGGCAAATTCGCCGACCAGCGCGTCGCAGAGCATGCGCCAGGAGGCGTCGTCGCCGAAGGGTGTGACCGGGGTCGCGACGTGCGCGACGATGAAGGGCGGCATGCTGTGCTCGCGGCGCAGCGCGCGCAATACGTCGAGCGCGTCGATCACGTATTCATAGCCGCGGTGCTGCGTCTGGAGCGTGAACTCCTCGCCGTAGTGGGCCAGCACGGGCAGCCCCAGCTCGGCGCAGGTGCGCAGCACGGCGATGCTGCGCGGGTCACGGATATTGATGTTCTGGTGCAGCGGCAGCCACTTGAGCAGGCACGCGCCGCCGGCGAAGACCTCGCGGATGCAATCGCAGGCATTCTCGCGGTAGGGATGCACCGACGCGCCGAACAGGAAGCGCTCCGGCCGGCGGCAGCATGCGTCGCGCACCAGCGAGTTCGAGGTGTAGATGTCGCCGCCGCGGGCGAAGCGCGACTGCGGCGGCGGGGGTCGCAGGCCGGCGTCCGTGTGATAGTGATCGAAGGCCAGCAGAACGGAGCGCTCGATCGGGCCGTCGGCGAGCAGGTGGCGGTCGTAGACGCTGTTCAGCGCGGCGTCGAGTTCGTCGCCGGCGGGCAGGCGCGGGCTGATCTTCAGCAGGCGGCGCAGGCCGCGAAAGGAAAGCTGCCGCATGGCGCGCGGCGCGATGAACGAATCCGGGCCGGCGGAGTGCGGCTCGAATGAAAAGCGCTCGATGTCGGGACGCCGCGCGGCGGAGAGCGTGTAGTGGCAGTGCAGGTCGATGATCACGCGCGCCCGCTCCGGGCGGCTTTCGAATTGTGCGGATTCGTTCCTGCCGCAGTTGCCGGGTCTGGCGGGGCGGCTCCGGGAGCGAGGGCGCCGGCGGCGGGCGGCGCTTCCGCGTCTGCGTGCAAAGTCGGATGCGCATCGGCCTCTTCGATCCAGCGATCGTCCTCGGGGGCGCGCAGCGCTGCGGCGAGTCGCGACGCGCTGCGCGTTCGCGCGGATCGGCGAAACAGGATCAGCGCGATCAGCAGCCCGCCCGCGACGGCGGCGATGATGCCGGTGAGCGCATCCCCGCGGCCCAGCAGCGGGGTTCGCACAGGCACGGCGGCGCGGACCAGCGCGACGGGCCCGTCGGCGACAAGCAGCGCGGCGTAGCGGGTCTGGCCGGAGGGGGTCTGGTAGCTGCGCATCATGACGAAGCAGCCGGTCAGCGTGATCTCGGACTCGAGCGGGATGTCCTCCGCAGCGCCGGTCAGAATCGCGGTAATTGCGATGGGCTGTCGCGGATCATACAGCTCAAGCTGGTGCAGAACGCCCAGGTGCGGCCGCGAGGCAAGGCTCCAGGCGCGGTTGTGGCCGACGCGGGCGGTGATCGTGACGGGGCGGCCGCGAAAGTCGCGCGGGCGCTCGGCCAGCTCGCGCCAGTCGGAGAGCGGCTGCGCGTCGGGTGCGGGCGGGACGCCGTGACGGCGGACGTGTTCGACGACGGCGTAGAAGCCGGGCTGATCGAAGTCGAGCGTGTAATCGCGGATGGCGGCAAGCTGAGCCAGCGCATCAGTGGAGAGCGGTTCGGCGGCGGGTTCGTCCGGCTGCGTCTGCGGGGCTGATTCGATGATGTCCGGCTCGGGCGGTTGTGCGAGGGCGATTGCATCGATTGCGCAGAGTGCGGTGCAGAGGCCGAGAAGAGCCGAAGCAGGTCGGCGCGGCGCGTGCGGCCGCGGCTGCGGGGGCGCGAGGGGAATGGAAGCCAGGGCGGTCGGGCGGAGTCCAGGCGCGCGCGGGGTTCTCATCAGTAGTCGACGTCCACGTCCCACGGGTAGTCCGGCGCGGAGGTCGGTGCGGAGGCCGGTTGCAGGCCGTCGTCGCGGGCCGGCTGGAGCGACGCCGGGGCCGGGGCCATCCGCCACGCGCCGTCTTCGCGGAAGACCAGCAGCGCGATCCGCCGCTCGCTGCCGCGCACGGCGACGCGCGCGGCGGGGTCGAAGTCGACGGTGGCGGTGACGAGGAATGCCTCGTCGGCGAGATCGCGGACGCTCTGCGGGGCGACGTCGTCGATGCGGACGCTGCGAATCGCGTAATAGATGGCTTGGAATCGTTCGCGGGTTTCGGGGTCGCGGCGGCGCGTGACCATGCGGCGGTAGCCGTTGTAGTCGCCGGCCAGGCAGATGTTGAGAAACTCGGTGACGAAATCACAGGCCTCCGGGTGGGCGGTGCGCAATCCGGGGGCGAATTCGTAGACGGGTCGCGTGGCGGGCGGGGGGATGACCGGGCGGTCGCCGTGGGCGGTCATGCCGGCGCCCGCGCCGGCGGGATCGCGCTCGCAGCCGGAAAGTCCGGAAAGCGCGAAAAGCGCTGCGAGCGTGATCGCCATGGTGGCGTATTGGCGGCGGGTGCGCCGGAATAACGTGATCCGCGACATATCGCAATCGTAACCGGATGCCCGGCGCGCGGGATATCGAGGCGGTGCGGCTTCAGAATCCAACAGATTGCGACAGATCGCGCCGATTGGCGCATCGGGGCGATCACCTGCGCCGATCGGCGACAGTCCGTTGCAATTCCTGGTCACCCCGGCTTGAGCATACGCGCTCCACTGGAACGGGACAGCGTCCTCGGAGGTTGATAGAATCGACCCGGTAGGATTTCGCGACCTGAAATCGGATTGTCATGACCAACTGGCCGACGCTTAGGAATGCCCCCATCGTTGAGGGGCTGATCGACGTGCGCACCCGAAAGTCACCGGTCGTGACGGTCGACGTGCTGCGCGCCTGCGCGGACTCGCTGGCCGCAGAGTTTCCCAGACGGGAGGAGATTCGGCAGTTTGCGAGCGAGGTCAGCCTTTCCAGTGAGGGTGGGGCGAGCGTCTCGGCGCAGGCCCCCGCGCCTGTCGGGGTGATGCTGAGGTCCGCAGATGGACAGTGGGTTGCACAGTTCAGCCTGGACGGCTTTACGGTGTCTCGACTTGTGCCCTACACGTCATGGGATGATCTGCGAAGCTGCGCCAGGCGGCTCTGGGGCTGCTATCGCGCAGCGGCGCAGCCGGAACGAGTCACGCGCATCGCCGCGAGGTACATCAATCGCATTGTCCTGGGTCCGGATGAGACGCCGGAGCGGGTCTTTGCCACGACATTTTGCATTGCAGATCGTCTGCCGCAGACTGTGGCGGGGTTTCTGCTGCGCCTGGTCATTCCGTTCGAGAACGGCGCATCCGCTATTGTCACGGAGGCGCTGAGCGAGAACAGCGACGAGTGCATACTGGATATCGACGCGTTTGTTGTCAGTCCCGCGGGGATCGAAGAAGACGAAGCATGGTCCCGAATCGAGGATCTGCGATCAATCAAGAACCGTCTGTTCTTTGAAAGCCTGACACCAGAGGCGCTTCGGAGGTTTGAATGAGCGCGGCCGGAGTACGTCGTCCCCCGCCAATCGGGTTCACCTGGCCGCAGGCGCTTGCGCGGTTGCTGACGGTGGTCTCGCTGGGCGCCAGCCCGCAAGCCGAGAGCGTTAAGCAGCAGATCGGGAATGCGTACGATCACCTGCGCTCAGCAGCGTGGAGCCGGTCCGGAGGGCGGCGCGAGCGATTTGCCGGTCTCGCACGGCGATGGCGCGAAGAGACGGTCTGGCTCTCCTCCGTCACCGAGATTGCGATGCACCCGTCGTACCAGGCCATCATTGGGATGGGCCCCGATGCGCTCCCGTTGATCATCGACGAACTTCGAGAGCGGCAGGGATACTGGTATTGGGCGCTGAAGGCGATATCGGGTGAGGACCCGATCCCGCCTTGTGACCGCGGGTCCGTCAGCCGCATGCGCGACGGTTGGCTGCGTTGGGCAGCCGAGCGAGGACTCGTTGAACAATGACGCCCCAAGAGCACGAGTTCCTGGCAGGTGTGCGAGACAAGTTCCCGCTGCTGCGAGAAGGCAATTTTCGACTCACAAGTCCGGTTGATGGGGGCTACAACTGCATCGCATGGGCGGCGGCCGACGTAGAGCGCTGGTGGTGGCCGGATGCGATGCACCAGGCCTACTGGCCGTCAAACGCACCGCGAGCCGTCACGCTTGACGCGTTTGTGGCTGCGTTTGGGACTCTGGGCTACCTGGATCAAGCGGACTCATCGTTGGCGGCGGCCCGGCAGAAGGTAGCGATTTTCACGGATCCGGGCGGTGTTCCCACTCATGCTGCGCGGCAGGTGGCCGACGGCTGGTGGGCGAGCAAGCTCGGGGGGCGGGACGATATCGAGCACGAACTGGCTGCAATTGAAGGTCCGCTGTACGGGGGAGTGGCAGTTATTCTGTCACGGCCGACCTTTCGAGGTTGACCGGGGTCGAGGCGCGCTATGTACGCCGATCGGCGACAGTCAGCAACCAGAAGAAGAACGCGGCGCCGAGAATATTGGTGATGACGCCGACGGGAATTTCGTAGGCGCTGATCGAGCGCGCCGCCGCGTCACAGACCGCCAGAAACGCAGCGCCAACCGCCATGGACACCAACAGGAGCGGTCCGGCGCGCGGGCCGACGCACGCGCGGCAGAAGTGCGGGATCATCAATCCAACGAAGCCGATCGGCCCGCAGTGGGCAACGATGGCGGCGGTAAGCAGGCCGACTGAGAGCAGACAACCCCAGATCACGCGGCCGACGGCGACGCCGCGGGCCGCCGCCATGACATCGCCCATCGCCAGCAGGTCCAGCGCGCGGTGCAGCGTCATCGAAAGCATGGCTACGGGGATCAGGATGGCCGTGATTTCGAGTACGGCCGCGGGCCGATGCCGCGCCAGCGAGCCCATGATCCAGTAGAGAATCTCATTGGTCACGGCCCGGTTGGCCAGGTAGGTCGCCAGCATGATTCCCGCGGCGGCGAGGTAGGAAATGCACACACCTCCCAGCAGCAGGCGGGTCAGGTCGTGTCCGCCGCGCAGGCGCGACATCAGGTAGACCAGCGCGATGGCGCCGATCGCGCCGGCCAGCGCCAGCAGCGTCAGACGGGAGTATTCGAGCGTGATGCCCCACAGGGTGAAGGCGGCCAGCGTGGAAGAGGAGAGCGTGAGGAAGCCGATTGCCGCGCCGAGCGCAGCGCCGGCGTCGATGCCCAGCGTGTAGGGCGTGGCCAGCGGGTTGCGAAAGATGGATTGAAAAACGACGCCGCCCAGGGCCAGCCCGGCCCCGGCGACCGCGGCCAGCGCAGCGCGGGGGATGCGGAAATCGCGAAGAATTTCCGGCGAGGGCACGCCGATGCGCGGGCCGTGGGCCTCGGGGGAATAGCCGACCAGTGCCGAGAGAGCGACCAGGATCGCGGATGCAAGAAGCAGCCCCGCGGCGGGCAGCAGCCGCGCGGCTCGCGGCGGTCCCGCGCTGGGCGGGTTGCCGGGGCGCGCCTGTTCGCCGGCGGGCAGCGGACCGGTCGCGGGCGCATCGATGGGTCAGCGCTCCTTCTGGAGCGGCTCCTCCGCGTCATAGTCGTGGAAGAACCGGGCGATGATGTGGGCGAACTCGCGGCCCATTCTCGTGGCTTCTTCGTCGAGCGCGCGGGGGTCGGCGGCGTCGCGCGTCTGGCGCGAGAGGGTCAGCTCGCGGCCCTCGATCGCTTCGGGCCAGAGGCGCGGCTTGTCCGCCGGGGCGCTGGTGCCGACGACGATCAGGCTGGCGGCGACGCGCGGCTCGATCAGCGGTGCGCCGGGGAACTCCTGGAATTGCAGGCGCGCCAGCCGGATGTAGAGCACCTGATCCGCGCCGAGGGCGTGGCCGATGCGCTGGATGCCCCAGGAGGCGAAGTCGGGATTGTCCTGCCGCAGTCGATGGAATTTCTCGAGCGGAATGGCGTCGATCGGCGCCTTGGCGGTCACCAGGTTTTCGCAGAAGGCGTCGTAGAGCGCCTGCGAGAAGAGCGGGTTTTCCTCGTGGCTGCGGGCGGTTTCGATGATGATCGCGACCCGCCCTTGAAAGCGGAACTCGGCCTTGGTGGTGACGGGCGGGCGGAGGAGGTAGATCGCCGCACCGAGCCAGCCGCAGCCGGCCGGTGTCAGCAGCGCCAGCAGCAGCGCCGAATGCAGCAGGCGCCCGCGTCGGTGCATTTCACTTCGCCTTGATCTTGCGGTCGTGGAATTTGCCGGCGACCTCGGAGGCGAACAGCTCCATCGCCCCGCGGCGGATCTGCGTCTCGGGAACGCCCCATGCGCCGACCGAATCGGGCGGGTAGGCGACCTCGACGGTTCCCTGCCACAGCCAGCGCGATTCCGGGCTGGCGGCGTCATAGACGCGCAGGTTGGCGGCGATCCGGCCGCGATAGAGATGCGGATTGTCGGGTTCGCGCATGGAGTACTGCGTCAGCTCGATCGTCAGCACGCGCTCGGCTCCCAGCTTCGCGCCCAGCTTGGCCGGCGGCTCGCGCTCCCAGCGCGGCTCGCGCGATTGAAGCTCGGTGACGCGGCGGTTGGAGGTGAACGTCGCGCCCTTCACCGACGCTTTCATGGCAAAGGCGACGTACTCGGACACTTCAAGCCGGACGTTGGGGTATTCGAAGAGGGTGTCCGAATCGCACCAGACGACGAGGCAGATCTCGCGATTCTGGAGGTGCGGGAATTCCGCGGGTACGTCCTTGGTCGGCTCCGCGCCCCACATGATGAAGGGCATCGCGACCAGTTGGCAGCCGGCGAGCGCCAACAACAGCGCGGAAAGCAGTGTGACGGGCGCGGCGGATCGAAGGGTGCGGGCGATTGTCATCGGAGGGGCTGACTCCTGCGGCGCGGCGACGGCGGCGGTGCGGTCGGACGGCGGAAAGTCGCGGCAGCACCGCTCGGGCGGCGCACCCCCGCTTCCCGGGAGGGTAGGATACGACCGGCCCGGGTGGTGTTCAAGCGCCGCCGGACCCGGCTGCCCGGACGCTTGCGGGGCTGGCGCATGACGGCCGCATTCACACAACCGCGTTTCTCGATCAGTTGCGTGCATTGCAACCGGCCGATCACGGTGCGCGCGGAGTGGGTGGAGCGCGACGTGCGCTGCCCGCTTTGCTCGGGGGTGGTGCGCGTCCCCGAGCCGGGGCCTCCGGGGGTGGTGGTCCGTGGTCGGCGGCCGCCGGGCGGCTCGGATCGGGCGTTCAACTTCGCCTGCGGGCGCTGCCGGGCTTTGCTGGAGACGAACACGGGGATGTGCGGCCAGAGCGGGCGCTGCCCGACCTGCGCGGCGACGTTCATCGTGCCGCACGTCGATCCGGACACGGGGCAGCCGCGGGGTGATGCGGAGGTCAGCCCGGATGGTGAGAATCCGACGCCGATGCATGCCTACGCGGCCAGCGGCTCCCAGGCGCCGCAGATCGGCCGCGCAGAGGACGGCTCGCTGTTCATCGAGTGCCCGCGCTGCGGCGGTCGCTGCGACATTGATGCGAATGCGTGCGGGGAGTGCGGGGTTCCGTTCACGATCGAGGCGGCGCCGACGGCACGCGATTCGGAGGTGGGTGGGCTGGCGATCGCGAGCGTGGTGCTGGGGGGGATTTCGCTGGCGTCGGCGGTGACCGGGGTGCTGCTGATCTGCGCGATGATCGCGCTGGCGTGCGGCGGGCTGGGGCTTTCGCGGGCGACGCGGCCGCGGAACACGCTCCTGTCGGCGCTGGGATTGGCCCTGGGGGTGGCGGGAATCCTGCTGTTCATTTACTGGCGCTTGTGAGCCGACCGCCGCCGCAGGGTGGCGAAGATCCAGGCCACGACGCCCAGCACGATGATCGGCCCGCCCAGGAGGGTGGCGCTGCCGGGCGCCTCGGCGACGACCAGCCAGGTGAGCAGGGGGTTGAGGAACACTTCGAGCAGCGTGATGAGCGACGCGCGGTGCGCCTCGACGTGTCGCACGCCGTAGGAAAAGAGCAGGTAGGGGGTGGCGAACTGGGCGATTCCCAGCAGGGCCAGCATCGCCAGTTGGAAGGGCGTCACGGAGAACGAGCCGTACAGCGCCACGAGCGGCAGCAGCACCAGCCCCGAGCAGAGCGTGTTCATGCCGACCACGACGCGTGCATCGACCTCGCGCAAGCCGCGCAGGGCGACGGTCAGTGCACCGTACCAGAGGCCGCTGGAGAGCGAGATCACGAGGCCGAGCGTGTCGCCCGCGGGCTGGGCGAAGAAGATCACGCCGACGCCGACGAGCACGATCAGCAGCACCCATCCTTCGCCGGCGCTGGGGCGCTCCCCCAGCACCAGCGGCGACAGTGCGAATACGACCAGTGGCGCCGTGTATTGCAACACGATCGCGTTGGAGGCGGTGGTGAGCGTGTTGGCGACGACGAAGGTGGTCGTCATCAGGATGAACAGGATCACGCCGGCCAGGATCCAGCGCAGCTTCACGCGGCGCAGCGTGCCGCGGTGCGGCCACGCCAGCGGGACGAAGATCGCCGCCCCCAGCAGCGAGCGATAGGAGGCGATGGTCCACGGGGAGACGGGACGGACTTCGTGCTGGGTCTTGTCCGTCGCGGCGATCTGCGCGTCTGCGCCGACTGCGGCGCCTGGGCCGGCGTCGCGCGTGGCGGCCGGCGCAACGGGTGCTGCTGCGCTTGTCGCGGAGTCTGAAGGCGCGGAGTCCGGCGGCGCGGAGTCTGAAGGCTCGGTGTCAGGCGGCGGGGCGTCGAGGCCGGAAGTTCCGGAAAAGCCGAACAGCCGCAGGGCGCGGTCCATCGCGTCGGGGCGGTTGAGGATCTTGATCAGCGGCCCGTTCATGCTCCACAGCGTGGCGCAGGCGAGCAGCGCCAGCACGCCGAGCCAGGGGCGCGGGATGAAGGTCGACGTCACGGGGCGGGAGCCTCTGCGCCGCCGGGGGTCGGCTCGGGCGGGGGCGGATGGACCAGCACCTTGTCCACGCGGTGGCCGTCCATGTCCACGACCTCGAATTTCGCCTCGAGCCAGGAAAGCGAGTCCCCGACGCGCGGGATGCGCCCCAGCCGGGCCATCAGCATTCCGGCCAGCGTGTCATACAGCCCCTCGTCCTCCTCGGGAACCTCGTCGATGTGGCACAGCTCCATCACGCGGTCGATTGTGGCGCCGCCGTCGATCAGCCAGCTTCCGTCCGGGCGCTGCACGGCGTCCTGATCCTCGGGGCGGTTGCTGGCCGGCATGTCGCCGACGATTGCCTCGAGTACGTCGTTGAGCGTGACCAGCCCGCTGACGCTGCCGTACTCATCGACGACCAGTGCGACGTGCCGCCCGGCCTGCTTGAACTGCTCGAGCAGTCGCAGGGCGGGGACATTCTCGGGTACGAACAGCGGCGGCATCAGGGTGGCTTTGATGTCGGGCGGCTGCTTGTTCACCATGCGCACCCACTGGTCCTTGACGGACACCATTCCGACGACGTGCTCGACGCTGCCGCGGCAGACGGGGTAGTAGGTGTGCGGGGCGGAGGTCATCGCGCGCATGGCGTCGCCGATCGGCTCTTCGATGTCGATCCACACGATCCCGGTCCGCGGCGTCATGACGGCGCTGACGTGCCGATCACCGAGGCGGAAGACGCGCTCGACCAGATCGCGTTCGACTTTCTCGAAGATGCCGGCCTGCTGCCCCTGCTCGATCATGATCGAGATTTCCTCCTGCGTCACGGGCGGCGCCACGACGTCGCGCAGGCGCAGCGTGCGCAGGATCATGCCGGTGGAAACGCTCAGCAGGCTGACCGCCGGACCGGCGGCGCGCGACAGGCCGCGCATCGGCCGCGCTACGTAGGAAGCGATCGCCTCCGGGTTCAGCAGCGCGATCCGCTTGGGTACCAGCTCCCCGAGCACCAGCGTGACAAACGTGATGAGGACCACGACCAGCACGAAGCCGATGGCGTCCGCCCACGCCGCGAGCCAGGGGATGCCGCGGAAGAGGTCGCCGACGTCATCGGCCATCGTGGCGCCGCCGAAGGCGCCGGAGACGACGCCGATGAGCGTGATGCCGACCTGGATCGTCGAGAGAAAGCGATCGGGGTTGTCGATCAGCTCCAGCGCGACGCGAGCGCCGGCGTCGCCGTCGTCGGACCGCTGCCGCAGGCGGGCCTTGCGGCTGGACACGACGGCGATCTCGGACATCGCGAATACCGCGTTGAGCAGCGTCAGCGCGAGGATCACCGCGATCTGAAGCCAGAGAGTGTCCATCACCATCCGCTCAGGTCCGTGCCCCATGTACGCCGACGGCGCCGCGCTTCGACACCCGTGGTCGCCGGAGCCGGCGGCAGCCTGCCGGCGGGTGAACCGGCGGAGAGCTTATTCGCCAGCGCGGGACGGGACAACGCGAGACAGGAGGCGCTGTTTCGCGACACTTCGCGTCAGGCTGCGCCTTTTCCGTGACATTGCTTGTACTTCCTGCCCGAGCCGCAGGGGCAGGGTTCATTGCGGCCGACCTTCGGAACCTGTCGGCGGATCGGATCGACCGGCCGCGCTATCTCCTCGGAGCCGGGCTGGCCGGGCGCGCCGGCCTGCTGCGGCTGACCGGATTGAGGAGCCGCCGGCGGGGCGTCCGGCTTGATCTCGCGGGTCTGCCGATAGGCGGTTTGCCGCGGTTCCTCATCGTCGGGGATGGCGGCCTGCACCTTGAAGATCAGGTCGGTGACGCGCTCCCGGATGTGGCTGAGCAGCTCGTTGAACAGCCGCGTGCCCTCGCGCTTGAACTCGACCTTGGGGTCGCGCTCAGCGTAGCCGCGCAGACCGATGCCGCTGCGCAGAAGGTCCATCGCGTACATGTGGTCCTTCCAGACGGAATCAAGCGTCTGGAGCAGGACGACGCGCTCCAACTGCGTCAATTCGTGGCGGAGCATCTGGTAGCCACATTCGCGCAGCGTCTCGCGCAGGTCGGCGGGCGGGGAGTCGAGGCGGCCGGCGGCGGCCGGTCCGAATCGCTCGCGGCCCCAGGCCAGCACGGCGTCGCCGGGGTGGGCGGCGATGGCGGCGTCGATTTCGGCGTCGAGCTTGCCGTTTTCGAGGTAGTCGCGGTTGATCGCGACCAGGTCCTCGAACACCTGTCGCGGCGTCTTGCCGCGGAAATTCTCGAAGGTCCATTCGAGGCGGTACTTGCGGTTCACCCAGTCGGCGATTCGCGAGGCGACCTCGTTGGAATTCTGCCCGCCGCGGGCCATTGCGACCTCGATCACCGCGCCGACCGGATACTCGGCCTCGCGCCGACGATAGGCTGCGCGCATCTGCTCGCTGATCAGGCGGACGGCGTCGTCGCGGGTGGCGCTGGCGAGCGTCTCGGCGGGGATGGTCACGCCGTACTTGTTGTGCGCCCAGGCGACGAGCTGCTCGCGCGCGAAGGCGGGATCGGTGAAGATGCGCAGCGCCGAGAGATCGGCGGCCTCGATGCGCTCGATGGCGGCGGTGATGATGCGCTCGCGCAGGGAATCGGGTTCGGCCGCACCGGCTTCGGCGGGCGTGAGGGTGAGGCCGAACTGCTGGACCCAGCCGCACAGGCCGCGGAGGTCCCAGTCCTCCTTTTCCTGGTCGGGATCGACGTATTCACCGAAGGCGCGCTCGATGCTGCTGCGGGCCTCATTGGCCCCCAACTGGCGGATCTGCTCGATCAGCCCGTCGAACTCGCGGGTATCCAGCTTGTCCGGCTCGATGGCGACGTTGAGGTGCTGCCCGACCCACTCGACGACGCATAGCGACGGAAAGCGGCGGTCGTAGAAGCGATCGACGGCGTCCTCGACGGAACTGTCGATCATCTCCCAGATCATCTCGGACAGGCCTTCGCCGCGCAGCACGCGCTGCCGCATTTCGTAGAAGGACTTTCGCTGGAAATCGGGGACTTCGTCGTATTCGAGCAGGTTCTTGCGGATGCCGAAGTTCCGCTCCTCGACCTTGCGCTGGGCACGGGCGATGCCGCGGGTGAGCTGGCGGTTGTCGAGCGACATCCCCTCCTTGAAGCCCATCACGTCCATCATCTTCCGCACCCACTCGGGCATGAAGAGCTTGAGCAGCTCGTCATCGAGCGAGAGGAAGAAGCGCGAACTGCCGGGATCGCCCTGCCGGCCGGTGCGGCCGCGGAGCTGGTTGTCGATGCGACGTGATTCGTGGCGCTCGGTGCCGACGACGTGCAGACCGCCGATGGCGGCGATGCCGGGGCCGAGCACGATGTCGGTTCCGCGGCCGGCCATGTTGGTGGCGATGGTGACGTTGCCGCAGAACTCGCCCTTGCGGCGCGGGTTCTCGTGCTGCTGGCCGGCCTTTTTGACGATCTCGGCCTCGCGGGCGTGGTTCTTGGCGTTGAGCACCTCGTGCTCGATGCCGTGGCGGCGGTTGAGCGCCTGGCTGAGCTTTTCGCTGGCCTCGACGCTGACCGTGCCGACCAGCACCGGCCGGCCGCCCAGCAGCTCCGCCCCCATCAGCTCGCAGAAGGCGGTCTCGATCGCGCGGGTCTTCTCCTCGAAAGCCGCGTCCGTCTTGGCGTCGCCGTCACCCCAGGCGCGCAACGCCGCGGTGACCTGTTCGAGCATCGCCGGGTGTTTGGGATCGGCCTTGCCGTGCGATACGGCATCCGACAACAGCCGCTTGATGAGCCGCAGGTTCTCGGCGATGGAGAAGGGGTCGGCGGGATAGCCCTTTCGGCTGTAGGAGTGAATCTCCTCGACCGTGGCGTCGAACTTGTCGGGGATGGTGCGGAAGACCTTGTCGTTCCAGTCCACGCGGCGGATGGGGCGGTTCGTGGGAATGGCGACCACGTCGAGGCGGTAGATCTTGAGGAATTCATCGGCCTCGGTCATGGCCGTGCCGGTCATGCCGGCCAGTTGCGAATAGAGCTTGAAGAAATTCTGCAGCGTGACGGTGGCGAGCGTCTGCGACTGCTGGCGGATCGTGACGCGCTCCTTGGCCTCGACCGCCTGGTGCAGGCCGTCGGACCACTGCCGGCCGGTCATGAGGCGCCCGGTGAACTCGTCCACGATGACGATGCCGTCCTCCTGGACGACGTACTCCTTGTCGCGGTGGTAGCACAGATGCGCCCGCAGGGCCTGGTCGATGTGATGCGGCCAGTTCATGTTGCGGGCGTCATAGAACGAGCCGAGTCCCAGCTCGACCTGGGCGGCCTTGGCGCCGTGCTCGGTCATGTGCGCGGAGCGCCGATCCAGCTCGACGACGAAGTATTGCGTGAAGCCGATCATCTCGGCTTCGTCGCTGGACAGCGTCAGCGGGTCGGAGCGGAACTTGACCAGCCCGGAGCGGAACTTCGGTTCGCCGCGCAGATGCGCAGGCGGGTTGGTCTCGAGGTCGGCGATGCGCCCCTGCATGTCGCGGACGGACTGTTCGTGCTTGCGGGTCAGGAGCTGCGCGACGTTGTCGGCGGTGCGGTACTTGTTGACGTCGTCGTTGGCGGCGCCGGAGATAATCAGCGGTGTGCGGGCCTCGTCGATCAGGATCGAGTCCACCTCGTCCACGACGACGAAATCCAGCCGCTCCTGCACCTGGTCCTGCACCCGCTGCTTCATGTTGTCGCGCAGGTGGTCGAAGCCGAATTCGCTGTTCGTGCCGTAGGTGATGTCGCAGGCGTAGGCCGCCTTGCGCGGCTCGGCCTCGGCGCCGTAGCTGCCCATGTCGGCGGTGATGTAACCGACGGACACCCCCAGCAACTCGAAGATCGGGCGGCAGAACTCGGCGTCGCGGCGGACGAGATAATCGTTGACCGTGACCATGTGCACCCGCTGCCCGGCGAGCACCTTCATCAGGTTTGCCGCGTAGCACACAATCGTCTTGCCTTCGCCTGTGCGCATCTCGGCCACCCGGCCGCCCTCGAGCACGGCGGCGCCGATGACCTGGCATTCGAACTGGCGATGTGCCCGTGCCCGTCGCGATGCCTCGCGGACCAGCGCATAGGCCTCGGGGCGAACCTCGTCGAGCGAGGCCCCATCCGCCACGCGTTGCCGCAGAGCGCGGGTCCGATCGGCCAGGGCCTCATCCGGCAGCGGCTGCAGCTCGGCCTCGAGCGAATCGACCTTCTCACGGGTCCAGGCGCGCAGCCCGATGATGATGCGGTCGTTTCGCGAGGGGATGAACTTGAAGCCCAGCCACCCCACATAGAGCGGGGCGATCATGGACATCAGGGCCACGCCGACGGCGCTGGCCTCGCGGCCGATGCCCCAGCGGTCCGGCCCCCCGACCAGCAGCGTGACGAAGCCGGCCAGCACCAAGAGCAGCACGGCCCCCACCAGCACCAGCCACCAGCCGCGCCGCGCCCGGTAAAAGAACACGTCCGACGGCGACGACGCGCTCCGCAGGATGTCCGCGTCGCCTTCGCTCAACAGCCAGGTCATGCATCTTCCTCAGCAGACCGCATTCTCCCCGCTCCGGCGGCCGCGCCGCACGCGGGGCGTCAGCTCTTGGCGCGCTCCAGGTATTCGCCGGTGCGCGTGTCGATCCGCAAGACCTCCCCATTTTCAATGAACGGCGGCACGCGGACCGAAAGGCCGGTTTCGAGCTGGGCGTCCTTGGTCTGGTTCGTGGCGGTGGCCCCGCGCACCACCGGCGGGGTGTCCACCACCTTCAGTTCGACGGTGTTGGGCAGCTCGACGGCGACCAGCGCCCCGTCGATGAACTGGCAGGTCACCACCTCATTGCCGCGCAGGTACATCTCGGCGTCGCCCATCACGTCGCCGGAGACGTGAATCTGCTCGAAGTTTTCCTGATCCATCAGGACGAAGTCCTGCCCGTCGCGGTAGACGTATTCGAACGGCTTGGTTTCCACAAACGGGGTTTCGAGACGGTCGTCCGGGCTGAGGCGGACGTCCACGATCTGCCCGGTCTTGATCGACTTGAACTTGGCCTGCAGGTAGCTGCGCCAGTTGCCCTTGGAGACGCGGTCGATGTCCACCACGCTGTAGAGGGTGCCCTCGTGCAGAACCACCTTGCCCTTGCGAATTTCCGCTGCGCGGATCATGCCCTGTTCTCCTGAAGCGGGGGACCATCGCGCCGCGGGCGTGCAGCCCGGCCAAACGCCTGCCATCCGAGCCACGCAGTATACGCTGCCAATCGCGAGAGGGGGCCGAAGGGCGCTCTTGGCGGCGAAACTTGCCGAACGCCCTCCCGGTGGCGTGGCCGTCGCAGCAATTCGGGTCCGGCGGCGGCCGCAATCGCCGCGGGTCAGGCGAAGCGCGTTCATAGAGGGGTGCAGTGTTTGCGGAATCCGGCCGATTCCACTCTCTCAGCTGCACAGTGGAAAAACGGAAATAAAATTCCACTACGCCATGACAGAATGGAATTTATGTGCAATGATTCCAATGTCACGCAGGTTGATTGGAGCCAAAGATGAAATCGGAAGCGTTTACGGAATTCAAAGCAGGCCATCTAGTCCCGATAACTATCCGGGACCGGGCTGACTATGCCTTTGTGCCCAGCGAGTTACCGGCCCTTTCTTCCTTGCCGCCCAGTCTCATGCCGCTTCAGCAGGAGGCGCGGATCAAGATTGAGCGCCTGGATGGGCGCGTCCGCGCACTGGGCGGAAACGCAGGCCTGCTCATCCGGCCGCTCCAGCGGCGGGAGGCGCTGACGTCGAACAGGATCGAAGGCACATTCGTTACTGCGGAGGAGCTGTTGCAGGCCGAGGCGGTGAATCCGGACGGCGATATCAGTGGTGCGGGTGACCCGCAAATGGGCGGGATAGGGGAATCAATCGCATACGGCATGGCCTTGAAGAGGGGTCAGGAGTTGATTGACGCCAAGCGCGACCTCGACCGGGAGACGATCAAGGAGTTGCACTCGGAGCTTCTATCGCAAAGTTCACGCGGCCGGGAGAAGAAGCCGGGGTTGTTTCGGTCCATCCAGGTCGCAGTCGGCCATGATCGTCGATACGTTCCCCCGCCGCCGGAGGAACTTGACCGCCTGCTGGCCAATCTCGAGGCCTATCACCTCGCGCCGACGGATCAACTGGATCCGCTGCTGCGCGTGTTCGTGGCGCACTACCAGTTCGAGGCGATCCACCCGTTTGAAGACGGGAATGGGCGATTGGGTCGGCTGCTGCTGGCGCTGTCCGCCTACAAGTGGCTGGGGCTATTGACGCCCTGCCTCTACCTGAGCGAGTACTTTGATCGCCACCGGGAGGAGTACATCCGCCTGCTGTTTCGCGTCAGTACCCACGGCGAGTGGGCCGAGTGGCTGGCGTTCTGCCTGCAAGGCGCGATCGAGCAGGCCGAGAACTCGATCCGGATGTGCGACGCACTGGAGAGCCTGAGACGGGAATACAAGGCCGCCGTCCCGTCGCGCGGCCGCTGCGCCGCGTTGATCGATGATCTCTTCGTCCGCCCGGTTATCACCGTCGCCGACGTCATGCGCAAGTTCAACGTGACGTACAAGACCGCCAAGGCGGATCTTGAGAAGATCAAGGAATTGGGATTCCTTCGCGACCTGCCCGATGTCTATCCGCGGACGCTCGCCGCAGCGCGGATCCTCTCGATCGCCTACCGGACTGACGGCGGCACTACCTTCCACGCGTGAAAGCGCCCGCCTTGACGATACCCCTCATGGCGCGTACTGTCTTCCGGCTCGCGACCGGGCCGCCGTGCGCACTCCGGATCGCCTGTGTCGGTCAGGTAGCTCAGTTGGTAGAGCAATGGACTGAAAATCCATGTGTCGCCGGTTCAAATCCGGCCCTGACCACTGCCGACCGATCCGCGGGCCGCACGAATCCCCGCGCCGGTCCGAGTTCCCAATCGCCGGGGCCGTAGCTCAGTTGGGAGAGCGCTTCCATGGCATGGAAGAGGTCGTGAGTTCGAATCTCATCGGCTCCACTGCGACCCGTCGGCCGACCGCCGGCGGGTCGCTTTTTTCACAGGCACCCGCAAACCGGCCGGCCCCCTCATGAGCACCACGCCCCGTCGCCCGCCCGTGGGCGATTTGCCCGATGATGAATTCCGCCGGGCGCTGCACCGCGCCGCCGACCTCATCGCCGATTACGTCCGCAACCCCGCAGCGCACCGCGTCAGCCCCCGGCTGGCGCCCGGCGGGCTGCGAGCGCTGCTGCCGTCCGCGCCGCCGGCCCAGGGTGAAGCGCTGGACGCATTGCTCGACGACTACCAGTCGCTGATCGTTCCCAACTCAACGCACTGGAATCACCCCGGCTTCCTGGCCTATTTCGCCAACAGCGCCACCGCTCCCGGCATTCTCGGCGAAATGCTTGCGGCCGCGCTTAACGTCAACGCGATGTTGTGGCGCACCGGCCCGGCCGCGACCGAGCTGGAGGAGCACGTCTGCGACTGGTTGCGGCAGATGATGGACCTGCCGCCGGAGTTCCGCGGTCACATCAATGACACCGCCTCGATCTCCTCGCTGCTGGCGATTGCGGCAGCGCGGCAGAACATCGGCGATCCGGCCATGCGGGATGAGGGGATGAGCGGGCGCAGCGATCTGCCGCGGCTGACGGTCTATGCCAGCGAGCAGGCTCATTCTTCCATCGACAAGGCGCTGATCACGCTGGGGCTGGGGCTGCGATCCTTGCGGCGCATCCCGGTCAATGGCGACTTTCAGATGGACGCCGCGGCGCTGGCCGAACGGATCGACGCCGATCGCACCGCCGGCATGCGCCCCTTCGCCGTCGTCGCGACCGTCGGCAGCACCTCCACCACCAGCATCGACCCGCTGATGCGCGTCGCCGAAGCGGTCCGCGAGCGGGGCCTCTGGCTGCACGTGGACGCCGCCTATGCCGGCAGCGCCGCGATCTGCCCGGAGGTTCGGGCGTTGATGGCGGGAATGGAGCTGGCCGATTCGATTGTCGTGAATCCGCACAAGTGGCTCTTCACTCCCGTCGATTGCTCGGTTCTCTATCTGCGGAATCCGGACGCGCTGCGGGCGGCATTCGCGCTGACGCCGGACTATCTGAAGACGACGGAGGCCGGCGTCACGAACCTGATGGACTACGGGCCGCAACTGGGGCGGCGATTCCGTGCCTTGAAGTTGTGGATGGTGATTCGCGGGTTCGGCGTGGAGGGGCTGCGTTCGCGCATCCGCCGGCACGTGGAGTTGGCCCAGGAGTTCCGCCGCTGGGTCGAAGCGGATCCGCGGTTCGAAATCTGTGCCCCGTCGCCGCTGAGCGTCGTCTGCTTCCGGCTGCTGCACGGCAACACGCCCGAGGCGCAGGATGCCGCCAACGAGCGCCTATTGGCGACGGTGAACGCCGATGGCGCGATTCTGCTGTCTTCGACGCGGCTGCGCGGCCGGATTGTGCTGCGTGTCGCAATCGGGAATGTCCACACGGGTCGTGAGCATGTGCTCAAAGCGTGGGATCTGATTCGGGATGGTGCGGGCGGGCAGGCCGGGTAGGAAGCTCGACCGTAGGCGAATATCGGACCAGGGAGAATTGCCCCTGATCCGCGTTCGATCCTCGCCGCCATCCGAGAATCAGACACCCCGCTCCGGCTATAATTCCCGCGCGAACGGTCTGTCCCGGGGCGCGTGCGCCGCACCGGGGGTTGTGGGGCTGGTCAGCGGCCCGAGTCCGCCTTCCCGATGTCAGCCGGCGATTGCCGTAATGGAGTCACACCATGCGTGACGGAATTCTGCGTTTTTGTGGATGGATGGGGTTGCTTGCAGTCGCCGCGGCCGGCGCGCCGGCCGGCGGGCAGGACTTCACCGCGATCCGTGTACAGGCGGGTCTGGTGCGGCCGATTTATGCGACAGCGCCGGTGGGAGACTTCACGCGCCTGTTCATTGTCTCGCAGCGCGACATCAGTTCGCAGACGCAGGCCACGGCGGGGCGGATCAAAGTGCTTGATCTGACGACCAACACGCTCAAGCCCGATGACTTTCTGGTGGTGAGCAACCTGTCAGCCAACAGCGAGCAGGGGTTGCTGGGGCTGGCGTTTCATCCGCAGTACGAGGAGAACGGCTACTTCTACGTTTGTTACACGGAGTGGCCGTCGCCGGGCGTCAGTGTGATTGCACGGTACCAACGGAGCGAGAACAACCCCGACATGGCCGATCCCGGCAGTGCGCACACGATCCTGCGGCTGGCGCAGCCCTTCAGCAATCACAACGGCGGGTGGATCGGCTTCGGGCCGGACGGCTACCTCTACGCGGCCTTCGGCGACGGCGGGAGCCAGAACGATCCGGGCAATCGGGCACAGGACATCACCAGCCAACTGCTCGGAAAGATGCTGCGGATCGACGTGGACGGGCCGAATGACATCGTCGGCGATGAGGACGATGACGAGTTGCCCGGCAACGCCGATCGGAACTACGCGATCCCGCCCGACAATCCCTACGTCGGCATCACCGGGGATGACGAGATCTGGGCATTCGGCCTGCGAAACCCGTGGCGGCCGGCGTTCGACCGCGGCACGGGCGATTTGTGGATCGCGGACGTGGGGCAGGATGCGATCGAGGAGCTGAACTTCCAGTCGGCCGGTGAGATGACGCCCCTGAATTACGGGTGGCGCTGCATGGAGGGGTTGGACTGTACGGGGCGGACCGGTTGCACCTGCAATGCGCCGACGCTGACGCTGCCGATTCACACGTACGCGCACGGCGGCGGGCGCTGCTCGATCACCGGCGGATACGTCTATCGCGGCTGCGCGATTCCGGCGCTGCGCGGCACATACTTCTTCGCTGATTATTGCTCGGCGAACGTCTGGTCCCTGCGATATTCGCCGCAGGAGGGCGTGACCGAACTGACCGACCGCACGGCGCAGCTCGCGCCGGTCGGCTCGACGATCGGCGCGATTGCATCGTTCGGTGAGGATGCGCGGGGCGAGCTGTACATCTGCGATCAGGGCGGCGAGCTGTTCAAGATCGTTCCCGCCAACGCGCCGGACTGCAACAGCAACGGCAGTCCCGACTACGCGGACATCTCTTCCGGGTTCAGCGCGGATTGCAACTGCGACGGCATTCCGGATGAGTGCGTCAGCCCCGGTCCGACGATCCTCTCTCAGCCTCAGGGCGGAAGCACCTGCACGACCGATGCGCTGACGCTCAGTGTCTCGGTCGGCGCTACGGGCGGCGCGACTTACGTCTGGCAGAAGGATGGCAGTGTGATTCCCGGAGTGGGAGGGGCGATGTTGGTGATTCCGGCGCCGACGGCGGATGACGCGGGCGACTACCAGGTATTCATCACCGATGCCTGCGGCACGACTGCCAGCAGCGTCGCGTCTGTGACGATCAGAGTGCCGGGCGACGCGAATTGCGACGGGCGGCTGGACAATTTTGACATCGACCCCTTCGTGCTGGCGCTGGTGGACGGCGTGGCGGCGTGGGAGGCGATCTACGCCTGCGATGCGACTTGCGTGCTGGACATTGACGAGGACGGCGACCTGACGAACTTCGACATCGATCCCTTTGTGGCGCTGCTGGTTCAGTAGTCGGTTCAGCCGCCATCATCGCGCGGTCATCATTGGCGCGATGACGCTGCGCGCCGCGAAGGCCGCTACAATCCGTCCGTCGCCCTTTTCCAGCACGCGCCCGCGCTCCGCGCCGGCCGACGGAGCCTTGACCCCACATGCCCGGCAAGCCCCCCGCACCCTCTTCCGCGCCGCGCCGTCGTGCTCAACCCGAACCTGCGCCGATCGCCGCCGAGGGAACAGCGCTGCGGCGAGTGCGGCCGGCCGCCGCTCCGGTCGGTGCGGGCATCCGCTGTTTCGAGCTGGATTGCGGCGCGCAACTGGCGGCCGAGCTGCTGCCCGAGCGCGACACGGTGGCGCTGATCTTCCGGATGCTCAGCGGGGCGGCGGACGACCCCGCGCGGCTCGCGGGGATGTCCTGCATCCTGGAGCGCACGCTTTCCAAGGGCACGCGCAATCACAGCGGGCGCGCGATCGCCGATGCCTTCGATCGGCTCGGGGCACAGTGGACGACCGTCAGCGGGCGGCAATCGACGGTGCTGCGGATCATCTGCCTGCCGGAGTTCGTGCGCGCGTGCACCGAGCTGGCGGCTGAGCTGCTGACGCGGCCGTCGTTTCCCGCGGACGCGTTGCGCGTAAACGTCGATCACGCGCTGCTCGACCTCAAGCACATGCAGGATGATCCGCAGGACGTGGTGCGACTGATGATCCAGCGGCTGGCGCTGGGGCCGGTCTACGGGCGGCACGTCGGCGGTGCACCGGCCACGCTGCCGCGCATCACGCGCGCGGCGGTGCTGGATCATTGGCGGAATCACTACTCGGCCGGCCGGCTGCAGATCAGCGCCGCCGGTCCATTGGATGCCGACGTGCTGGCGCGGGATTGCGAGCGGCTGTTCTCGCGCTTCGGCGATGCGGACCGCGCGGGTCGCGAGCGGGTCGCGGCGACCTTCTCGCCGCGGCAGGCGCACCGCTCCAAGCGGCTCAAGCAGCAGTACATCGCGATGGTGCTGCCGGGAGTGGAGCGCGGCGATCCGCGTGAGCCGGCGGAGCAGGTGCTGCTGGGCGTCTTGAGCGGGGGGATGAGCGGGCGGCTGTTCACGGAGGTGCGCGAGAAGCAGGGGCTGGTGTACTGGGTGGGAGCGTGGAACGAGAACCCGCGCGGCTGCGGCGTGATCCACCTGGGGGCCAGCACGACGCCCGAGCGCTGCCGCACGACGCATGACACGCTGCTGCGCGAACTGCGGCGGGTGGGGGAGGATCTGACCGCGGAGGAAACGCATCGAGCGCAAAACCAGCTCATCGCGCAGATGCACACCGAGAGCGACCTGACCCGCGCGCGGGCGGCCAACCTCAGCGACGACCTGTTCCACTTCGACGCGCCGATCGGCGCGGAGGCGCGGATCGAGGCGCTGCGCAGCGTGACGCGCGACCAGGTGCTGGCGCGGGCGCGCGAGCTGGACCTGTCGCGGCTGTGCACGGCGACCATCGGCCCGACGCGGCTGTGACGATGCCGGCGGCGTCCGGCGTCAGCTCTTCTTGGTGTCGCCGCGGGCGAAGATGCTGGCGACGTAGTTGAGCACGTCGGTGGCGCTGGTCTCGTTGTAGCCGAAGAACTTGATCAGCCGCTGCTTGACCACGTCGATCTTGGCCTGCGTCTCGTCGTCGACCACGCCGCTGACCACGTTCTTGAGCTTGATGGTGTCGCGGCTGTCCTCGAACAGCTTCAGCTCCAGCGCCTTGTGCAGCCGCGCGTTCATGTGGTATTCGAATTTCTTGCCGTCGAGCGCCAGGGCGCCGATGTAGTTCATCACTTCCTGGCGGAAGTCGTCCTTGCGGCTCTCGGGGATGTCGATCTTTTCCTCGATGCTGCGCATCAGCCGCTCATCCGGCTCCTCGTCGCGGCCGGTGTACTTGTTCCGCACCTTCTCGTGCTGCGTGTAGGCCCGCAGGTTCTCGATGTAGTTCGCGGCCAGCCGCTGGATGGCTTCCTCGTCGGCGCTGATGGCGCGCTGCACCTCGCCCTTGAGCACGTCCTCATACTCCTCGCGGACGACGGAGAGCAACTCCTTGTAGCGCTTCTTGAGCTCCTCGTCGTTGATGAGCGAGTGGTGCGAGAGGCCGGTTTCCAGCTCGTTCATCACCATGAAGGGGTTGATGGCGCGATCCTGCTGGGCCTGCTCGCTGACGAGGCAATTGGAGATCTTGTCCTGGATGTAGCGCGGGCTGATGCCCTGCATGCCCTCGCGCGGGCTTTCCCCGCGCAGCTCCTTGATCGAGTCCTCGGTGAAGCCGGGGATGTTCTTGCCGTCGTAGAGCTTGAGCTTCTGCATCAGCGTCAGCCCGGCCTTCTTCGGCTCTTCGAGGCGCGTCAGCACCGCCCACATCGCCGCCACCTCGATCGTGTGCGGCGCGAGGTGGATGCCGCGAACGCGGTCCTTGTTGAAATCCTTCTCGTAGATCTTGATCTCGTCGTGCAGGCGGATGTTGTAGGGCACGTCGATCTTGATCGTGCGGTCGCGGAAGGCCTCCATCAGCTCGTTGTTCTGGAGCTTCCTGTACTCCGGCTCGTTCGTGTGCCCGATGATGACCTCGTCGATGTCGGTCTGCGCGAACTTCTTGGGTTTGATCGCGTGTTCCTGCGAAGCGCCGAGCAGGTCATAGAGGAACGCCACGTCGAGCTTGAGCACCTCGATGAACTCGCACACGCCGCGATTGGCGATGTTCAGCTCGCCGTCGAAGTTGAAGGCCCGCGGGTCGGAGTCGCTGCCGTACTGCGCGATCTTGCGGTAGTTGATGTCGCCGGTCAGCTCGGTCGAGTCCTGGTTCTTTTCGTCCTTCGGCTGGAAGGTGCCGATGCCGCGGCGGTCCTTCTCCGACAGCACCAGCCGCCGCACCACGACGTGATCCAGCACCTTCCGCCAGTCGCCGTCGTAGCGGATCAGCAGATCCTCGAACATCCGCCGGCAGAACGGATCGAGGTCGCCCTCGACCCGCACCTGGCGATCCTCCGGCAGTTCGGCGTTGAGCTTGGCCAGCACCTCGCGCCGCACGCGCCGCGGAATCAGCTTCAGCGGCTCCTCGTGCATCGGGCAGTGGTGCAGCTCGGTCGTGCCGTCCTCCCCCTCGATTTTCCACGAGAAGGTGTGCAGCGCCCCCTGATCGAGCTGCGAGTAATGCTCCAGCCCCTTCTTGAGCAGCCGCACGATCGTGCTCTTGGACGATCCGACCGGGCCGTGCAGCAGCAGGATGCGCCGCTCGCTGCCGTAGCCGCGGGCCGCGGACTTGAACACGTCCACCAGCCGCTGAATCGGGCCGTCCAGCCCGAAGATGCCGTCGGCCCCGTTGTCGATCGGGTCGTCGAAGAAGTTGTAGTGCACATAGTCCTGCTTCAGGTACGAATACTTCCGCGTCCCAAAGTGCAGGATCATGTCGTAGATGCGCTGGTAGGCATTCCGCGCCACCGCGGGGTTCTGCGCCACCAGGTCCAGATAATCGAGAAACGACCCCTCCCAGTGCTGTTGCCGGAAGCGCGTCTTGTCCAGGTGCTGATCGACGATCGTGAGCAGTTCGGAGCGATCGGGCATCTCGGACCTCCCTCCGCGACAGCCGCGGGCGAATCCCGGGCCCCCGCTGCGGCGGCCCAAGTGATGCTACGAACGTCCCATAGCATCGTCAAACCGACTTCGAGAATCGGGTTCGAGCGGCTGTGCAGCGCCCGGACCGCTTCCCGAGTCGAGCGGAGCCGCGCAGGTCGGCATCGGCTCCGGCATTTGTTCTGTATCGACCGGCCGGCGCGGGCTGTTGCGTTTTCCGACCTTTGGTGATTTCCGGACCCGCCGCTTGCATTCTCCGCCGGAATCTAACATTATCCTAACTAAAGCCGCGGATTCGCGTCACCCGGCGCCCCTGGCAGCGCCGAAGCAGACCGCGACGCGCCGATGCGGCATCTTCATGATGGGGGCCGACCCCGATGCGAAGACCGATCGCCAACCCGCCCAATCCGTTCGTGGCCGCCCATCGCGAGTGGCTGGGCGAAGTGCCGCCGGCGGGCGCTGCAAGTCTATGAGGAGACCGCGCGGTCGATCCTCTCCGAGAATGACAGCCCCGATCTTTCGTTCCGCTGGAGCGTCAACCCCTATCGCGGCTGTCAGCATGCCTGCGCCTATTGCTACGCAAGGCCGACGCATGAGTACATCGGCCTGGGCGCGGGGACGGATTTCGATTCGCAGATCACGGTGAAGGTGAACGCGGCCGTGCTGCTGGAGCGGGCGCTGTCGCGGCCGGCGTGGCCGCGCGAGCGGATCGTCTTTTCCGGCGTGACGGATTGCTACCAGCCGCTGGAGGCGGTGTACGGGCTGACCCGTGCGTGCCTGGACGTATGCCGGCGGTTCCAGACGCCGGCCGGGATCGTGACGAAGGCGTACCTGGTGGTGCGCGACGCGGAGTTGCTGGCGGCGCTGAACGAGGCGGCCGGCGTTCGGGTGTTCCTGAGCATCCCGTTTGCCCGCGACGCGAACGCAAAGAAGATCGAGCCGGGAGCGCCTCCGCCGTCGCGGCGGTTCGAGGCGCTGCGGCGGCTGCATGCGGCGGGCGTGCCGACGGGGGTGATGGTGGCGCCGCTGATACCGGGGCTGAATGATCGCGAAGTGCCGGAGATTCTGGAGCGCGCCGCGGAGGCGGGGGCGCAGACGGCCGCGATGACGGCGCTGCGGCTGCCGGGCAGTGTGCGCGAGGTGTTTCTGCCGCGACTGCGGGCGGAGCTGCCGCTGGCGGCGCGGGCGGTCGAGCTGCGGATTCGCGGGATGCGGCGCGGGGAGCTGTCGGATCCGCGCTTCGGGGAGCGGATGCGCGGCCACGGGCCGTACTGGGAGGCGCTGCGGCAGCTTTTTCAGAATTCCGCCCGGAAGGCCGGGTTGAGCACGGGCACTGCATTGGGGGATCGCCCCAAGCGCATCGCGGCCGACCCGCCCGGGCCGCAGCCGCGGAGTCCATCGCGCGCGGGGACGAAGGAAGGCGGCGGCAAGGAGGAACGGGGACAGCGCGACGACGGGCAGTTGCGCTTGTTTGAGTGATGGGGCGACGGGGATGCGGATATTGCGGCAGTGCGGCGCTGCATGTGCATGGCGGGTCGCAACCGGATTGGCAGGGCGGTTCGCGCGCGACGGCGGAGTTGCCCTGCCGCGCGGCGACAGGGGCAACTCCGCCTGAGTCGATTGGCTCATGAGCCGACGGCGTGTTCCCAATCCCCGGGCGCCGGAAGCTCGTTTGCAGCCGCGGCATCGCGATAGCGCTGCGGGTTGGTCAGCGCCTCATCGATCACGACGTTTCCGATTTCGATTTCGATGACGCCGGCCGGTCCGGCCACGTTCCGCAACTCGGCGCGCTGCACGGACTTGCTGTCCGCGTCATAGTGCACGAGCAGTTCGAGCTGCGCGTTCATCTCGTCGAGTTGCGCCACCCACTCGGAGGCGGACGTATCGAACGGCAGCGGCAGCCCCTTCACTCGAAACAGGGTTCGTCCGCCGCCGATCGCCTCGGCCGCTGCGCTCGCTGCGTGCTTGTGCAGGTGGTCGAGCAGCGCTTCGGCGGACTCCATCGGCAGTTTCAGGGCTTCCGGGGCGTTCGCCGGCAGGTCCATCAGCGAGTTGAGGGCCGGCCAGATTCCCGCCTGCGTCATTTCAGCGGGCAGCGATCCCCAGCTCATCTCGACGATCCGCCGCTCCTTCGCGTCATAGGTGAAGGTGATTTCGTAATCACGGAGGAAGGCCTCCATGTCCGGCAATTGCACCGAGCGCGGCAGCAGTTTCAATGCCCGGCTGCGGGCCAGGTTCGGTACGCGCAGCACCCACTGGCCCTTCGCCGGCGATGGCTCGACCGCGGCGTCCGGACAATCCTGTTGAAGTGCGGCGAGCAGCATCCCGGACGACTTCGGAGAGGCCAGTTGGAGCAGAAAGGTGTTGAGCGCCTGCACATACTGGCGCTGCACCAGCGGAAACTGGTAGCGGACGGAGCCGCGCTCATCGCCGAAGGAGAGCGCAACCGGCATCGCTCCGAAATCCCCGAGCAGGTTCCAGAACGGTTCATTGTCGCGCGGCTGATCGGTGAAATAGGACGTCGGCGTGACGCGCGGCTTGCGCAGCGTCTTAGCCCCGACGGCGTCAATCAGTGCGTCCATCAGGCGCACCGGGGACAGCGACGCCGATCCGCCGTTGCCGCGGCAATAGCGCCACGCGGCGGCGGGAGTCTGGCAGATCACTGACAGGCCGTCGATGTCCTCCCAATCGGGGTTGTCGGAGAGCAGCCGGACGTTCAGCTCGGAGAAGAGCGCGTCGGTCTGCGCGTCGGCCGCCGGGCCGAGCTGATCGATCAGGATTCGCCCGTCGATCCGCACGAATCCGAGGTGAATTCCCCGCAGGGTCATGGTCATGCCCTGCGCCACGGCACGATGCAGCTCGGCCAGCACGGTCTGGGCCGAGACGCGCTGCACGGGCAGCGCCAGCCAGCAGAACACGGCCAGCGCGGCGGCCAGCCCGGAACCGATCCAGGCAAATCCGAAATTGCGTCGCATGTGCGAAGCTCCCTTGGCTCGCTCGGTGGATGAAGAGGCGGAGTCGGTCGCCGCGGAGTCTGTTGCGCCGCGCCAGCGGGCGCGGCGGGCCGCGTCGGGCGGCGCGGGCAGTTGCACCGTCGCGCCGATGCGGCGGAGGTTCTCGTCGCGGATGAGATCGCGAGGGTCGCCGGAAGTCGTCATGATCAAAGCTCCTTCGCCGGTGCCGCCAGCGCGTCGCGCAGCGCGCCACGCGCCCGGTACAGGCGTCCTTCCATGCCGCGAAGCGACGTGCCGAAACGGCGCGCCAGTTCCGCGTGGCTGCAGGATTCGAAGTAACAGGCGACCAGCAGCTCCTGCTCGTCGCTCGGCAATTGGGAAAGCGCCAGCAGGAGCTGGGCCTTCACCTCCTCGCGCTCGAGCTGCTCGATCGGCAGCGGCGCTGAGTCGAACTGCCGCGCCAGGCGCTGCGCCAGGGCGGGGTCGGCCCGCAGCCGGCGCTCCCATCCGGCGGCGTCCCTGCGCCAGTGCTCGCGCAGCAGGTTTCGAGCGACGCGCCACAGCCACGGCTCGCCATCGGCGTTGCGAATGCCGTCGCCGCGCTCGGCGAATCGCAGCCACAACTGCTGCATCAGGTCATCGACGACGTGCTCATTCCCTGCGAGGCGCACGGAGAAGTAGCGGGCCAGCGCCGTACAGCAGCGCTCCCACAGGGCGATCCCATCCGCGTGTGCACGCGCGGACATGGCCTGCTCCGGGCAGCCGAACAGGGATAGGTGCGTCATGGTGACCCTCGTCGGACCGCGGCGGCGGCCCCAACAGAGGATGCGCCTCACAACCGAACCCCACGCAGCTTCCGGCAGACTACCCGGCCGGGAGGCGGGTTCGGTGGATCGGGACCGCAGCGGCCGGCCGGCGCGGCTTGGACCGCCGCGGCGTGCCCTCTACACTGGGCCGCGATGAACGCGCCTCGCGCTGTTGTGCTGTTATCGGGTGGGCTGGACAGCGCCACCCTTCTCGCCATCGCCCGGTCGGAGGGTCTTGGCGTCCTGGCGCTGAGCTTCGATTACGGGCAGCGCCACGCCGACGAGCTGGATGCAGCGCGGCGCTGCGCGACGGCGGCCGGCGCGGTCGAACACCTGGTCCTGAGCCTCGACCTGCGGGCCATCGGCGGCTCGGCGCTGACGGCCGAAATTGGCGTCCCCAAGGATCGCGCCGGGCTGTTTGATCCCGCGAAGCGCGAGGTGCCGGTCACTTATGTGCCGGCGCGAAACACGATCTTCCTGGCGGTTGCGCTGGCGCTGGCGGAGGCACGCGGGGCGTCCGACATCTACATCGGCGTCAACGTGCTGGACACGAGCGGCTATCCCGATTGCCGGCCGGAGTTCATCGCGGCGTTCGAGTCATTGGCGGCGGTTGCGACGCGCATCGGGACGGAGGGGGTGTCGCCGCGGATTCGTGCGCCGCTGCTGCGAATGACCAAGGCGCAGATCATCCGCCGGGGGCTGGAGCTGGGGGTGGATTACGGCCTGACGCGAAGCTGTTATGACCCGGACCCGGCCGGCCGGGCCTGCGGCCATTGCGACAGTTGCCGGCTGCGACTGGCGGCGTTCGGCGAGGTGGGTGTGCCGGACCCCGCGCCCTACCGATGATCGAGCGGGGGCGAATTGGCCGGCGTGATCCAGCGGCGGATTCGAATTCGTGATGCGGGCATCCGGTCGGCAGCCATTTGTGGTGCGGGCATCCTGCCTGCAATTTTCAGTGGTGCTTATCGCTCAAGGCGGCGTGTGAGCGCGGCGACGGATTCCGCCAGGGCGGGCGTCCTGCGGACCACGTCGGCGACGGCCCGCTCGGCGTAGAGCACGGTGGCGTGGTCGCGGCCGCCGAAGTGTGCGCCGATCTCCTCGAGGCTCATGGAGGTGAGCTTGCGGGCCAGGTACATGCCGACCTGCCGCGGCAGCACGACGCTTTTGGTGCGCCGCCGCCCGACCAGCTCGCTGAGGCGAACGCTGAATTGCGCGGCGACGGCTTCGAGGATGTCATTGATCTGCACGGCGCGGCGGATCGAACCGCCCATGGTGGCGACCAGCTCGCGGGCCGCTTCGGCCGTGATGGGGCGGCCGGCGGCCTGGCTCTCGAAGATCAGCCGGCTCAGCGCCCCTTCGAGCAGCCGGATGTTGGCCTCGCAGCGCTCGGCGATGATGTCGATCACTTCGTCGGGCAGCTCGACGCCGCGCAGGCGGGCCTTCTTGATCAGGATGGCGTGGCGCGTCTCGCGGTCCGGCGGGTCGATCTGCGCGACGACGCCCCAGTTGAAACGGCTGACGAGCCGATCCTCCAGCTTCGGGATGTCGCTGGGCGGTGCGTCGGCCGAGAGGATGATCTGGCGGCGGTCGTTGTTGAGCGCGTTGAAGGTGTGAAACAGCTCCTCCTGCGGCGACTCGCGGTTGGCGATGAACTGCACGTCGTCGAGCACCAGCAGGCCGGCGTGGCGCGTCTCATCGCGGAAGCGCTGCAGCGTGCCGGACTCGAGCGCCCGCACCAGGTCGTTGATGAAGGCGTCGCAGGACATGTACACCACGTCCATGCCCGGAGCGGCGCGCAGCAGCGCGTCGCAGGTGGCCTGCAGCAGGTGCGACTTGCCCAGGCCGGATTTTCCGTGGATGAACAGCGGGTTGTAGAGCGTGCCGGGCTGGGCGCAGATGGCGCGGCAGGCGGCGTGCGCGAGCCGGTTGGAGGGGCCGACCACGAACTGATCGAAGGTGTAATCCGGGTTGAGGCGCAGGCGTGACAGCACCGTCTCGGCGGCGGGGGCCAGCGGCGTGCGATCGGCGTTGACGAATCGCACCGGCAGCAGGCGGGCGCTGATGACGGACGCGGCTTCGGAGAAGGCGGTGGTGCAGTGCTCGCGCAGATAGGAGGCGCGGGTGGCGTCCGAGACCGGGATGAGCAGCTCTCCGCCGGCGATTTCCGCCGGGGCCAGGTCCTCGAACCAGGCGCGGTACAGCTCCGGGCGGTCGATCCGCACGCGGTGCACCAGCCGGTCCATCGGGATGTGATCGCCCGTGTTCAAATTGCCCTGATTCCGCGCGGTCGGGGCGCCGGGTCCGGAGAGTGAATCCCCCGCGGGCGGCCCTGTTGTCTAGTCGTCGGACTCGTCCTCGTCGGCCTCCCCGGACTCGGCCGCCGGGCCTTCATCAAACAGCTCGCGCAGCACCGCGGTGGCGTAGCAGCCGCGCGGCAGCGAGAAGCGAAGCTCAAGATACGAACCGCGACCATCCGCGCCAAGCGTGACCGCCGCGTCCCGCACGGGGAAGCGCAGCGCGCGGCGCAGCCCCTTGACGCGCAGGTGCGGATTGCGGAACGCCTCCTCGCTGAGTCCCTCCTCGGCCAGCACGGCCGCCTCCATCTCGCCCGGCGCTCCGGCGGCGCGGGTCATGCGATAGCCGAAGAGCGGACCGGTGGGGCTGATCTCGAAGGCGTCGGCGCGGGGTTGCTCGAGGGCGGGGTCCGTCACGCTGAAGACGGCGCCGGTGGCGTGCAACCAGGCCAGGTCGCCGAGCTGCAGCCGATGCAGCCCGCCGTCGATGAGCCGCGCGGCGACGACGCGGTTGAACAGGTGCGATTGGTAGGCGGACACATAGAACTGGCGCGTGTGCGGATCGATCGCCAGGAAGCCGCGTTTCTTTTTGCCGTCGGCGCGGGCCAGTGCCGCCAGCGCGCGGCGCTCATCGCGGAACATGCGCGGCCAGTGCTGGAGCGCCTCAGCATATTCACCGCGGTCATAGGCGCGCCGCGCCTGCAGGATGTCGCCGTGATCCTGGGGTCCGGCGCGCCCCAGCACGAAGTCCAGCGCCTCGTCGAGGTCGCCGCGCACGCAGGCGCGCCCCACGACCCAGGTATCGCCGCGATTGCCGAAGCGCTGCCGGCCGAAGTAATTGGGCACGCCCCGTTCGGTGAGGGTGCGCAGCGCGTCCTGCACCTGTGCCAGCCGCCCGGCATCCGTCTCGCGGACGCGGATGACGAAGCGGTTTTCGCGGAGGTGGCCGAGCCGCAGCTTGTTTCGATGGCGGGTGACTTCGAGCACGCGGATGCGCGGAATCGAAAGCCCGGCAACGGCGTCGGGATCGACGTGCTCCACGCTGAACCACTGCCGCGCGATGGCGCGGGCGTCCTTCAACCCGGCGAATCCGACGTCGCGGCGCGCGACGTTGAGCGCCCGCGCCACGTCGTGGGCCGCCTGCATGGTGCTCAGTCCGGTCTTCTCAATGCGGAAGAGCGTGTGGGTGCCGCTTCCGTCGAAGTCGTATAGCGGCGCTTCTTCCACGACGAAGTCGGTGTAATCCGCCTTCACGACGCCGGTCAGGGGGCGGAAGTCAGGGAGCATGCGGGGCAGCGAAGCGGGCATGTTTCACCAGGGGGCGGGCACTGCGCGATCGGTTCTGCGGTCGCGGTCGGCCCGGCGCGAAACGGGTATGATTGACGCCGCGGGTGCAGGAATCAACTGCGCGGCGCGATGCGGCCGGTTTGCGGCCCGAGCGGTCGCCGTGCGCGGCCCGCCTGCCGCCTGCACGCCGGGCGCCGATGAGGATTCGCAAATGAGCATCTGGACCTACATGATGCCGCTGTGGGGCGGCGTGATCCTGGGGGTGATCGTTGCGATCAACGGCATGCCGCCGCAGGCGGATTGGGGCCATGCGGCCCGCGCGGCGGCGGGAATCGCTCTGTTCGCGGGCTGGTGCCAGTTCGCGTTCATCGGGTATCAGGGAGCCAGCGCCGCGGTGTTGCCCGCGCCGGGCGGCCGGTCCATCCGCGGTGGCGGGGCGACCTTCACCGGCGGCATGATGCTGATCGCCGCGGCATTTTCGGCCGCGCTGGTGCTGTTGTGGCTGCGTGAATTCGCGATGGGGGTCACGATTGCCGGGATCGGGACGGGGGCGTTCGGGCTGACGGCGGGCGTGGCATTTTTCTGGAATCTGGCGACCGCCGTCGCGGACTTTCGCGAGCGGGCGTGAACGCCGCGGCTCCATTGCGGCAGGAAGCGCACCTGGGGGCGTATGACGGCTTGCGCGCGCAGGTGCGCGAGGCCGCGGCGCGCGGCGCGGCGATCTTCGTTTCCGGGGGCGGCGGAATGGGGGAGAGCGTGCCGGAGGGGGCGGTGCGTGTGGACACGCGCTGCATCGCCGACGTGATCGATCATGCCCGGGCCGACATGACGGTCACCGTGCAGGCGGGATTGACCGCGGCGGCGCTCGCGCAGCGGCTGCGCCCGACCGGCCAGCAACTCGCGCTCGATATCCCCCGACCCGCCACGACGACGATCGGCGCGATTGTGGCGCTGAGCCTCGGCGGGTCGCGGCGGCTGGGCTGCGGCGGCGTGCGCGATCAATTGCTGGGCGTCCGCGTCATCAACGCCGACGGCGAGTTGATCCGCGGCGGCGGGCGCGTGGTCAAGAACGTGGCGGGGTATGACCTGTGCAAGTTGTATGCCCAGTCGCGCGGCTGGCTGGGCGTGATCGTCGAGGCGACCTTCCGGCTCGCGGCGCTGCCGGAACAGGCCGGCGCGGTCGTCATCCCGGCTTCAGATGCGGAGGCGGCCGAGCGGCTGTGCGCCGATGTCTTGCGCGGCGACACGCGGCCGACCTCGCTGGACGTGCTCAGTGCGGCAGCGGCGCGGGCGATCTTCGCGCACACCGCCGGCGTCGCGGTCGGGGCGGCGCCGCTCGTGGTCGTGGCCGGGTTTGCCGGATCGGCCGCGGCGGTCCGCTGGCAGATTTCCGAACTGGCGCCGGAGGCCCGCAGCGCCGTCAGTGCCGATCGAAGCGGCGGGGGCCGACGTATCGCATCAGCGGTGCTGGATGGCGCTTCGTATGAGCGATTCTGTGCCGATATCGCCGACCTGGCGTACTTTCCCGGGCGCGCCGGACGTGGGGCCGAGGATGGGCCGGGGCGGGTCGTGCTGCGGGCGGTGGCCGCGAGTGATCGTGTGACGCGAATCATGACGGACTTAGCGCCGATTTGCGCCGATGGACCGACTCTGGCGCATATTGCCAACGGCGTGATCGCCGCGCACGTTCGTGCGGAGCGATGTCGCGATGCGGCGGATGTCGTGGAGCGGGCGGGTGGCTGGTGGCAGTTCGCCCGGGCGGCCGACGCGGCTGCGGCCGGGATGGCGCTGCTGGGGCCTCCACGGGAGGATTGGGGGTTGATGCTGGGCGTCAAGGCGGCGCTGGACGAGCGCGGCGTGTTCGGGCGCGGCGGCGCGTGGGATCGGGCCATTCGGGCCGGGGCATAGGCGAAGTTGCGCGGGGGTGAGGGGGTAGCCGGGCAGGTACGGGGGTTGCCGGCACGGCGAGGGCGGGGTTGCGCGGTGATTCACCGAAGGGTCGCCTGTGCGGGTACATTCTCCGGCTCGGCGTCGCGCACCGCCCCGACTCTTCGAGCCTGCGCCGCCTCTGCGGAATCTCATGCAGCTGCACTGCCTTTACGTTGGTCATTTCGCGGGCAACCTCGGCGACAGCGCCATGTTCGAGGCGCTGGAGTCGCTGCTGCCGCCGGGTTGGACGCTGACCTGCGAAGCGCATCAGATCCGGCCGTGGCCGGGCGGGCATACGCGGCTGATTCCGCATGAGGATCGACACGCTTGTGACGAGGCGTTGGCCGCGGCGGATGCGGCGCTCATCCCCGGCACGACGATCGTCACGGACCTGCACGGCGGGGAGTGGCCGATCGTGCCCATCCTGGAGCGCTGCTGGCGGGCCTATGAACTGGGGCGGCCGATTCACGCCGTCGGCGTCGGCCTGTACCCGATGGCGGCGTGGCAGCGGCGGCGGATCGCGTCGGAGCTGATCCCGCTGGTGGATAGCTTTTCCGTGCGGGATGCGGCCAGCCGCGACGTGCTGCTGGCGGCGGGGGCGGCGGCCGAGCGCGTGACGCTGGCGGCGGATCTGGCGTTTCTGCTGCCGTCGCCGGTTCGCGGTGCGGCGGCGCCCGTCGTGGCCGTGAACGTGGTGCACGAGGATTGGCGGCAGTGCGGCGATTTCTACGACGGCGTGGCGCAGGAGCTGGATGCGTTCGCCGCGGAGAGCGGCTGCCGGTTGCGGCTGATGTGCAACGAGATTCGCGAGGGGGAGATGTTTGACGGGGCGGCGGCCAGAGCGCTGGCCGGGCGGCTGCGCGGCGCGGCGGAGCTGTCGCCGCCGGCGTGGCGTGCGCCGCGCGAGGTGATCGCGGAGCTGGCCGGCTGCGAGCTGGCGGTGTCGATGCGCTATCACTTCTCGATCTTCGCCGCGCTGGCGGGCACGCCGTGGATCGGGTTCGCGCGGGGGGGGAAGATGCGGGCGCTGTGCGAGGAGTTTGAGGCGCCGGCGGCAGCGCGGATGGGGTCGATTTCGGGCGTGCGAGAGGGGGCCGGGTCGGGAGCGCATGGGGGTGCGATGGCGGGGCCGCAGGCGGGGGCGATGGCTGGGCCGCAGGTTGGATTGGCGCCGGTTCTGGAAATGGGGAAGCCGCCGGGTGGCCGATTGCTGAGCGCGCTGCGTGAGGCTTGGGCGCAGCGTGTGGAGCGACGTGCGGAGCAGGAGCGCGTGACAGCGCGATTGCGGGAGCGGGCGGGGCGGTGTGGAGAGGTGCTGCGCGGGGCGCTGGCGCGAGAGGGGCTTGTTCGCCAGGCCCCTGCTCTTGATGGGCAGACTGAGGATGGGATGTCTGGTGAAGCGCCGGTTTGCGAAGGGCAGATGCGCGAAGCGCCGGCTTCCGACGCGCAATTGCGCGAATCGCCGAATTACGAAGTGCAGACTCACGATGTGTTGGCTGGTGAACCGCCGGTTCGCGATGCGCAGACCAGGGCGGGGTTGGCTGGTGAAGCGCGGGTCCGCCGCATGCACCGGGGGTCGCGGGCGTGGGATCTGGCGCGCGGCGGAGAGTTCATCGGCGGTCCGCCGTTTCTGCGCTGCACGAGTGAGGAGGGGATCACGCCGGCGGAGGGGCCGTATCCGCAGTTCGATCTGCCGGTGGTTCGCTGGGGGTTGGGGCCGCAGAGCGTGCTGCGGTTCGCGTCATCGGGGGGGGCGGCGGTGCTGTGCATCGAGGCGCGCCGCAACGACGACCCGCACCAGGCGATCGAGCTGTCGCTCAACGGGCGGCTTGTCGCGCGGCACCAGTTCGGACCGGAGGCGGTGTTTCACGAGCTGCGGCTGCCGGTGCGGACGGTCGCGGGGGAGAACGAGCTGCGGATGGAATACCAGTCCTGGGGGTCGAAGGATGATCCGCGCGAATTGGCGGTGCTGTTCCGGCGGATTCAGATCACGGCGGGCTGAGTCTCATGTTGATTGCTGGCGCGGCGTGCGCATTGCGTACTGCTTTGCATGGTCGATTGCGCGTCTTCGCTCCGAAGGGGCGCAGGTATGTAGCCACGGGTGGAAGTCGCCGCAGGCGACTGAAACCCGTGGAAGGAGGATTATCATCCTCCTTTCTTCCTGCCCCGAAGGGGCAGAGGAGGCTCCATGCCCGGCACCTACACGCAGATTCTCCTGCACGTCGTCTGCTCCACTAAACATCGCGAACCGTGGATCTCACCCGACGTTGCGGAGTGCCCTTATCCGTACATAGGCGGCATCATCCGCGCCGAACGCGGCGTGCTCTACGGCATCGGCGGCGTCGCCGACCACGTGCATCTCTATCTGCGCTGGCGGCCGGACGAGACCGTCTCGAATCTGCTTAAGACTGTGAAATCGCGCTCCTCGCTCTGGGTGCATCAGACGCTTCCAAATCTCGCCAAGTTCGCATGGCAGGAGGGCTACAGCGCGTTCTCGGTCAGCAAGTCGCAAGAAGACGCGCTGAAGAAATACATCGCCGGACAGGCGGAACATCACGAACGCGAGGATTTCAAGACCGAGCTTCTGCGGTTCTTACGCGCGCATGAGATCGAATTCAATGAGCGCCATGTGTTCGATTGATCCGCCGCGCTCCCGCCCGCTTCCTCTGCCCCTCCGGGGCAGGATCGTTATACGACCACCTCTTCCACGGGTTCCGCTGCGGTCGCCTTGCGGCGACCTCCGCTCCACCCGTGGCGACATTCCGCGGCCCCTTCGGGGCCGGAATCTGTGCTGCGGCGGTCGCGTCACGAGTATGCGCGCATTTGCCCCGAAGGAGCCGTACTTCGCCCCGAGGGGGCGCAGGAATGTAGCCACGGGTGGAAGTCGCCGCAGGCGACTGAAACCCGTGGAAGCAGGATTATCATCCTCTCTTCTTACTGCCCCGAAGGGGCGGAGCGATGCAGCCACGGGTGGAGCGATGCGCAGCATCGCGTAACCCGTGGAAGGAATCATCTCGATCGAATGTGCCCCGGAGGAGCACCGGAGGGTCTGCTGCGCCCGATGTCGCGCCGCTGCAACCGCCGCACTCCCTCGCACCCGCGGGTCACATCGCGCTGACCGGCTCCAGCACAAACCAGCGGCGGTCCGTGCGCACGCCCACCAGCGGGTGCGTCGGCTCGTGGTCAAGAATCAGCAGCCAGTCGCGCTCCGCCGCCGTGGAGAGCAGCGCGCGCTTCGAGTCGCGGTTGTCCAGCGGCAGCACGTCATACGCCATGTTGTACGCCGCGCCGGCGTGGGCCGCGGTCGGCAGCACGTCGCCGACGTAGACGGCGGTGCGGTCGCGCCCCTCGATCAGGATGGACTGGTGGCCGCGGGTGTGGCCGGGGGTCGGCCGGGCGCGAACACCGGGGATGATCTCGGCGTCGCCGTCGAGCAGCCGCCAGGCGTCCGCCGCGTCGATGGGCGTGTAGTTCTCCTCGCGGTAGGTGGCGGTCATGATGCCGAAATTGGCGCGCGCGTCGTCGAACTCGCGCCGCTGGACGTGCACCCGCGCGCGGGGAAACGTGGGCCGCAGCGACGTGGCGATCTCCGCGCGCGAAGCCGCGGCGGAAGCACCCGCATTCGGGGAGCTGCTCTGCGGCGCGGCGGAAGCACCCGCGTTCGATGAGCCGCTCTGCGTTGCGCCGGAAACCCCCGCGTTCAATGAGCCGCTCTGCGGCGCGTGCTCCGGCTCGTCGCGCTGCGTCAATCCGCCGGCGTGATCGAAGTGCAGATGCGACAGAATCACGTCCTCGACGTCGGCCGGCGCGCAGCCCGCGGCACTTAGCCCGGGCAGCAGCCAGTGCTGCACGTCGATCGCGAACATCTGCCGCTCTTTGGCGTCATATTTCGTCCCGTGGCCGGTCTCGATCAGGGCGCGGCGTGCGCCCGGCCCGCCGGTCTCGATCAGCACGCAGTTGCAGGCCAGCCGGATGCGGTTCTCGGGGTCGGCCGGCGTCGAGCGGGTCCAGAGCGGCTTGGGGATGATGCCGAACATCGCACCCCCGTCGAGGCTCAGCGCTCCGCCGGAAATCAGCGTGATGCGAATGCCGCCGAGGTCGATGGTCATCATCGCTCCGAATGTCGCCGGATGGCGGGTCTTGCGCCGTGTTGCGGGCGTTTGTCGTTGATTGTCGGCCTTTGCGCCGCGGCGGCGCAGCGCGACCGGCGGGCGAATCGCGGCTATCATACGGCGGTGCGTGACGGACCGGTGCATCGAGCGGGTGCATCGGGTCCGCTCGATCCGCGCCCGCTCCGCTCCGAGCGAAGCCGCCGCCAATGCCCATTCGCTGCCTGTGCCTGGACGTGGACGGCGTGCTCACCAGCGGGCGGCTGTGGATCGATGACGCGGGTCGGCCGCTGCGCGCGTTTCACGTGCAGGACGGGCTGGCGATTCGCTGGTTTCAGCGGCTCGGGGGTGTGTGCGTGATCATCACGGGCAAGGAGTCGAACGGCGTCGCGGCCCGCGCCCGCGAGCTGGACATCGTGCACGTGCGACAGGGGGTTGAGGACAAGCTGGCCGTCATGGACGAAGTGCTTCGAAGCCTGAAGATCGCGCGGGAGGAAGTCGCCGCCATCGGCGATGACCTGCCCGACCTGCCGATGCTGCGCAATTGCGGCTTTCCGATCGCGGTGGCCAACGCCAGCGCGCCGGTGCGAGCCGCGGCGCGATACGTCACGCAGCGGCGCGGCGGCGGCGGAGCGGTGCGCGAGGCGATTGAGCTGCTGCTCTCGCGCGAGGGGCGCTGGGCGGATGTGGTCGCACATTACGAAGCGCAGGCGCAGGGACGAAGGGGGGGCGCGTGATTCGCAACCTGGTGCTGCTCGTCGGATCGGCGGCGATTCTGGGGCTGATCTTCCTCGGGTATTCGCGGATCGTGTCGGACCCGCGGCGGAGCGAAGAGAGCCGCGAGGCGGAGCAATTGGCGCTGCCGGCGGCGCGGGGCGGCGGGGAGCCGCTCACCATCGGCGACGTGACCGTGCCGCCGGGCGGGCGGTTTCACTTCACGCGCTACGACCCCAACACCGGCAAGCCGCGCGAGCGCATCAGCGGCAGCGAGTGGCGGCCGGTTCCCGGTTCGCGCGACGAGGTATTCGTCATCGAGCCGGAGCTGACGCTGCGCCTGCCCAGCGGCATGCTCGCGACCATCCGCGCCCGCGACGCGCAGATGCGGATCGATCGCGTCAACAACCGGCAGGCCGAGCCGAAACTCGGCCGGCTCAGCGGCGGCGTGCGGATTGACATCGATCGCGAGACGCAGGCCGAGCGCTCCCCGCTTGCGGAGCGCCCGGAAGACCGCATCGCGATTTCGATGAGCGACATGGACTTTGATCTGGAGCTGGGGCGGCTGTCGTCGGCGGGGAAGATCGAGATCAAATCGGTGCTGTTTACCGCCGTCGGTGCAGGGTTGAGCCTGGAGTGGAATCGCGCCGCAAACCGGCTCGAGCGGCTGGAGCTTGCGCGCGGCGAGGAACTGGTGCTGCTGGGCGGAAACGGGCTGTTCGGAGCGATGGAGCCTCCGCCGGCCGCCGCTTCTGAAAGCTCCCCGGCGACGGGTTCAACGTCCGGCGCATCCACCAGTGGTTCAGCTTCGCAGGGGGCGGCTGCGCAGGGTGCAGCCGTGCAGGGCGCGGTTGCGCTGGATGAGCGCAGCGCGTCGCGCCGACGGCCGACGACCTACTTGTTCAGCCTCAGCGGCGGAGTGGAGGCGGATCAGCGGCTGGATGGCGCCTCGGTGGGCGGGCTGAGCGCATCGGCGCTGCGCATCCTCTTCGACATGGGCGGCGGCGGATCAGGGGTGCTGCCGGGGCGCAGCGCGACGCGGCCGGCCGGCGGCGAGCGGATGGTGCTCAAGTGGGGCGGGCCGCTGCTGATGACGCCGATCGAGGGTGCGCCGCCGGCGGAACGGGCGCGCAAGCGCTTCTTTGCGGACGGCCCGCGCGTGGAATTGCGGCGCGGCGACGCCCGGATCGAGTGCGGCGGGCTGGAATATTTCGACGACACGCAACAGGTGTGGCTGCGCGCCCGGCGGGACGGGCCGATCGCGTTTCAGATCGGGCCGGCGACGCGCGTGCGGGCGGACGCGGTCTATGTCGATCGAAGCGCCGATCTCGTGAAGCTGATCGGCAACGTGGCGATCGAGTCCGACCGCAGCGCGGAGGCGGGTGCGAAGATCAACGGCGATCAAGCACACGCACGGCACGGCAGCATGCGGAGCGCTTCGGGGCCATCGGGCATCCGGGCCGCGTTGTGGGCGGAGTTGTATCTCGAGCCGCGGACGGCGCCCGTTGCGAAAAACGGCCCGGGCGACGACGCGGCCGCAATCGGGGCTGCGCCGGAAGCGGGCCATGACGAGGCGACCGCCGACGCGACGGCCGCGGTCGCGGAGCGCCCGTCGATGGGCGGCGTCGATCCGTTGCTGGGCGGCGGCGGAATCCGGCGGGCGGTCTTTGCCGGGGACGTGGTGGTCGGGATGGGGGATCAGGCGCTGACCGCGCAGCGCATCGACGCGCACTTCCGCCCGCGGATCGGCGACGAGCCGTTTGAGGCGCTGCTCCGCGAGGCGATTGCCGGCGGAGAGGCGCGACTGACCGGCGCCGGTGAATCGCTCTCGGCTCAGGAAATCCGCGTGACGTTCGCCAATGACGAACGCGGCGCACTCTTCCCGCGGCGGCTCGACGCCAACGGCGCGGTCGACATCCGGCAGGAGCGGAATTCAATCCGCGGTGAACGGGTGGTCGCCGAACTCGGCGCACCGCCGGAGGACAAGTCCGCCGCGTTCGTGTTGCAGGCGCTGTCGGTGCAGGGGCGGGCGCAGCTTCGCGCGCCGGCTGACCGCGTCAGTGTTCGCGGAAGGCAGATCGAGGCGGTCTTTTCCGGTGCGAGCGAGCTGCATCACGCCGTTGTGCGCGGCGACGAGGCGCAGCCGGGGCGCGTGCGGGCGGGCGAGTACGCCGTGCTGGGGGAGGAAATCCTGATCGATCAGCCGGCACAATCGCTGCGGGTGGACGGGCGGTCGCGCCTGGAGCTGCGCACCAGTGTCGGGCTGCGCGGCGAGCGCCGCACCACGCGGGAGCGGCTCACGATCCGCTCGTCGCGCTCGCTGCACGTCGATGGCCGGGGCAACCTGGTCACCTTCGCGGGCGACGTGGAGGCGCGATCCGGCGATGAGGCGCTGCTGGCCGATCGGCTCACGCTGACGCTGCGCGACGCCGAGCCGGTCGTGCAGCGCGCTGACCCGCTGGGGCTGCTGGTGGGCGGCTGGCGCACGGAGTTGCGGCGCATCGGCTGGCTGGCCGCTCCGCGGCCCGCGCCGTTCGCCTCGTCGCAGCGCCCCGCGGCGAAGGAGCCGCTGCTGCTGGAAGCGTCGAACGCGGCGGTGTTGAGCGAAGCGCCCGACCCCGCCGGCGGCGCGCCGCTGGTGCACTCCAGCATCCGCGCGCCGCAGATCCGCGTGGACATTCCGACGCGCGTGATCTACGCCGTCGGGCGGACGTCGCTGCTGATGACCAATCGCCGCATGTCTGACTCGCCGCAGACCGCGGATCCGGCGGAGGGGCTGGGGCTGCCGTCGGCGCTGGTCTCGGGCGGGCCGAATCAGACCGCGATGCAGTCGGAAGGCGGGATGACCTACGCAATCGGGAGTGATCGCGACGGTGTGCGACGCGATTCCGTGCTGTTCGAGGGCGGCGTCGTGTTCGCTCATCGCGCCGGGCGCGAGATGGTGGACCTGGCAACGATGCTGCCCGGGCTGGTCGAGGATGAACAGGCGCTGGCGAAATTGCGCAGCCGCGCGACGCTGCTGGAGTGCGCCCGGCTGGAGGCGACCTTTGCCGCCGGCGCGGCCGACGCGGCGGACCGCATGCAGCTCGATTGGCTCGTCGCGCATGACAGCGTGTTCCTGCGGGATCGACAGGGGGACGGAATCCGCGAGGTGCGCGGCGACCGGCTGGAGTTCGATCGCGCACGGGCGATCGTCGGTGTGATGGGTTCACCCGCGCGGATCGAGTTTCTGAACGTGGCTGCCAATCGATACGACCAGCCCGCCGTCGGCCCGCGCTTCGAGATCGATCTCAACACGGGCATGCCGCGGGCCGCCGAGGCGCGCGGGGAGTTCAACCGCCGATGACCGATCCGCGCGCCCGTCGATCGGCGCGATTTGGCGACAAAATGCGCCGGATGACGCTGAATTGGCGCTGTTTCCCGCCTTTGTGCGCTCATGGAGAACATCGTGCGATCGTCCCGCAGAAGCGCGTTTACGCTGATTGAGTTGCTGGTCGTGGTGGCCATCATCGCGCTGCTGGTGTCGGTTCTGCTGCCGGCGCTGTCGGCGGCGCGGGCCACGGCTCGCAGCGCGGTCTGCGCGACCAACCTGCGCCAACTCGGCGTAGGCTGGACCTATTACGCGGATCAGAACAACGGCGCGATTGTGCCGGGGCGGCCGGGGCGCTTCGCGGACAGCGCGCAGAACGTCTACTGGGTCGGCAACGGCTACCAGTTCCGGCCGCGCTGGTTTGTGCGGATGGGGGCGGAGACGGGGTTTCATGCGTTCCAGACGCCCAGCGCGAACCCCGCGGACGACAACATCAAGCGCGTCGACGGCAATCGCGTGTTCCTCGATCCCGAGACGCCCGAGCGCGACAACAACCGCAATTATGCGTACGGCTACAACTACCAATTCCTCGGCAACGCCCGCTTCCGCACCGGCGGCAAGGGCGCCGGGTTCATCCGCTGGCCGGTGCGGATCGAGCGCATCGTCGGCCCGCGGACGGTGATGGCGGCCGATGCGCTGGGGACCGCGGCCGGAAAGCCGCGCGCCGCGCGGACCGCGTATCGGCAGAACGGGTCGGGGGATCTGTTCGCCGTCGGCAACCATGCGTGGTCGCTTGATCCGCCGCGTCTGACGGCGACCAGCGACACCTGCGACGACTCGAATCGCGGACCGGCGAATCGCTCGGCGGTCGAGCTGCGGCATCGCGGCGCGGCCAACGTGCTTTGGTGCGACGGTCACGTTTCGCACGAGACCTACGCATCTCTCGGATATGCGGAGAATCCGGACGGCAGCATCGCCGCCGACGGCGAGAACACGACCAATCGCTGGTTCGACGGCAGCGGGCGCGATGAAGACCCGCCTGCGATCGAATAGAAAATCACGGAACGGGCGAGTGAACCGCGAAAGCGGGATGGGAGTTGTCATGCGTGTGAACACGAGCGGCCGGGCGGCGCTTCTGACGGCGGTTGCCGCGATGGTGTGCAGCGGCCCGGCGGTCGCCGACGAGGGGATGTGGCTCTTCAACGGCCTGCCGCGCGAAGCGCTGCAGAGCCGCTACCGCTTCGAGCCGTCGGCCGAGTGGCTTCAGCGGGTGCAGGGGTCGGCGCTGCAGTTCGACGGGGCGTCCGGCTCGTTCGTCTCGGGCCGCGGGCTGGTGCTGACCAATCACCACGTCGGCAGCGACCAGATTCACAAGCTCTCGACCCCCGAGCGCGACCTGATGCGCGACGGGTTCGTGGCCCGCACGCTTGGGGAGGAGATTCCCTGCGCCGACCTGGTGCTGCGCTCGCTGACGCGCATCGAGGACGTGACCGCCGAGGTGCAGCGCGCCGCCGAGGGGCTGAGCGGCGAGGAGGCCGGCGCTGCGCGGCGTGCCGCGATCTCGCGGATCGAGAGCGCCGCGCGCAAGGCGGGTTCTCAGGACGCCTCCGTGGTGACGCTCTATCACGGCGCGCGGCATCATCTGTATCACTACCGGCGCTATTCGGACGTGCGGCTGGTGTTCGCTCCGCACAGTCAGATCGCAGCCTGGGGCGGGGATTATGCCAACTTCGGCTATCCGCGTTTCTGCCTCGACATGTGCCTGTTCCGCGTCTACGAGAACGGCAAGCCGCTCGAGCCGGAGCATTACCTGCGCTGGTCGGAGGCCGGCGCCGCGGACGGCGACCTGGTTCTGGTGGCCGGGCATCCGTGGCGCACGCAGCGGCTGCTGACGGTCGACCATGTGCGGTTCGTCCGTGACGTTGATCTGCCGCACTCGCTGTTCGAGGCGTGGCGACGGGAGTCGATCTGGCAGCAGTTCGTGAATCGCGGACCCGACGAGCGGCGGATCGGATTGGAAGCGCTGGGCGGCGTGCAGAATCGCCGCAAGGCGCGGGCCGGTGTGCTGGCCGGTCTGCTCGATCCGGCGGTAATGGACGCGCTGCGGTCCGCCGAGCAGCGCGTTCGCGGCAAGGCGCAGATTGCGGAGGACGCCGCCGACCCGTGGCAGCAGATCGGTGAGGCATGCGATCGGTACCGCCAGTTCCACGCGCGGCACGTCGCAACCGGCGGCAATCGGCCGTTTCGTTCGGCGCTGACGAGCATCGCGCTGAACCTGGTGCGCCTGGCGGAGGAACTGCCCAAGCCCAGCGGCGAGCGCCTCGCGGAATACCGTGACACCGCGCTGGACGGCCTGTACGTCGGGCTGTACTCGCCCGCACCGATCCATCCCGAGTTTGAGACGGAGAGCATTGCGGCGGGGCTGTCCTACCTGGCGGAATCATTCGGCGCGGAAGACCCGCTCGTGACGGCGCTGCTGGACGGCCGTTCGCCGCGCGCCCGGGCGGAGCAACTGGTCGGGGAGACGAAACTGGCAGACGTCGCCGAACGCCGCAGGCTGGCCGAGGGCGGGCGGGCGGCGATCGAGGCCAACGGCGATCCGCTGCTGCGCTTCGTACGAGCCTGGGATGCGGAGGAGCGGCGGCTGCGGGCGCGACACGAGCGCGAGGTCGGCTCGGTGCTGGACGCCGCCTATGCACGCATCGCGGCGGTGCGGTTCGAACTGGACGGGGATCGCGTGTATCCCGATGCGACCGGCACGCTTCGCTTTTCCTTCGGGCCGGTTCGCGGGTACGTCGAATCCGGGCGGACGGTGCCGCCGTTTACGACCTATGGCGGGTTGCTGGACCTGCACGCGCAGCGCGCGGATGACCCGGCGTGTGCGCTGCCGCCGGTGTGGAGCGAACGGCGCGGGAAGCTGAATCCGCAGACGCCGCTGAACTTCGTCTGCACGGCGGACATCATCGGCGGCAATTCCGGCAGTCCGGCGCTGAGTCGCGCGGGCGAGGTGGTGGGCGTCATCTTCGACGGCAACATCCAGTCGCTGATCTGGGACATGCGCTACACGGATGAACAGGCGCGGGCGGTCTGTGTGGACTCGCGCGGCATCCTCGAAGCGCTGCGCGTGATGTACGACGCGCCGATGCTGGCGGATGAGCTGCAGGGCAGGTGATCCGTCGGCCGGGAGCGCTTGCCCCCGGTTCGGGGGAGGCTGCGGGTCGATCCCGCCGATAAGCTGGTAGTGAGGCGCCGCCGCCCGGCAGCGGCCGCGCAGGGATTGCGCGGCTGAGGGCGTGTGTCGCTCGTTCGCGCGGAGCCGAACCCCGATGGCCGACCAGGTCGCACGACAGCCGATCTCCGCCGAATACGCGCGGGCTGTGCTGGCAGCGCGCGCCGCGCCGGGCGGCTCGATGATCGAGAACTACGCGACCGCGGCGCTGGTCACCTTCCTGATGATCCTGGGTTTCGCGGTCGTCGCCCCGGGGTGCCGGCACTGGTTCGTGATGCCGCTGTGGATCTGCGGGATTCTCGCGGGCGCGGACATTGTGGCGTGGATCCGCGGACAGCTCGATAACTTCGATCCGCGCGCGATGATCGGCATCCTGGCCTTTCACGGCTGCGCGGTCTCGCCGCTGCTGCACATGTTCCACGGGCACGAGGCGTTCACCCCCTATTTCAACAGCCAGATCGAGGACTGGGGCCACTGGTTCGGCCTGATGTCGAGCTTCAACGCGCTGGGGCTGGTGATTTTTCATCTGGTCCAGGCGCGCACCTATCGCGCCACGCGGCCGCTGCGGACGACGTGGCAGGTCGATGACAGCCGCTTCCTGAACGTGCTGCTGTGGGCCATCGCCGTGTCCGCGGTGGCGACGGCGTTCATCATCCTGCGATTCGGCGGATTGAAGCGCGATTCGGACTTCCTGCAGACCGGCGGCGATGCGCTGGTGCACACAAGCTGGGTGCTGATGCTCGGCGACCCGCTGGGGCTGCTGATCGCGATGGGCGTCGTTCGGGCGCTGTCGGATCCGCGGCGGCGCAAGTCCATTGCGACCATCGCGGTGGTGCTGGTGGCGCTGGCGGTTGCGCAGTTCCTGATCCTGGGTCTGCGCGGCAGCCGCAGCGCTCTGCTTTATGTGCTGTTCATGGTGGCGGGCATGTGCCACTACCGGCTGGGGAAGATCAAAGTCCGCTGGGTGCTGCTCGGCGGCGTGCTGATGCTGGCGTTCGTCTATTACTACGCCTTCTTCAAGCGCATGGGCTCCCAGGGATTCGAAGCACTGCAAAGCACCGAGGCGCGCCTGGCGCTTGAAGCGCGGACGGGCATTACGTTCACCGGCATCCTGCTGGGAGATCTCTCGCGCGCGGAGATGCAGACGTTTCTGCTGCAGCGCGTCTACAACCACTCCGATCGCTACCGATTCCGGTATGGACAGACCTATTGGAGATCGGCGCTGACGGTGATTCCGCGCGCCATCTGGCCGGACAAGCCGCCGGGCAAGGAGGAGGCCGGCACGAACCTGCAGTACGGCGAGGGCACCTTCCGGCAGAACGTGAGCAAGTCCACGCGCGTGTACGGGCTGGCGGGCGAGGCCATGTTGAATTTCGGCACGCCGGGAATCCCGCTGATGTTCGCCGTGTACGGCTGGTTGGTCGGATGGTATCGCCGCAAGCTGTCGTCGCTGCGCGCGGATGATGCGCGGCTGTTCATCGTCCCGATGTTCTCCCTGGCGCTGATCCTCACCTTCTTCGCCGATTCGGACAACCTGATCTTCGGCCTGCTCAAGAACGGCACGCTGCCGACGATCGTGGTGGTGCTGGGCAGCGTGCGCGCGGCCGCGGCGCCGCGCCGATAGAGACCCCGCGCGCCGCCCGATCGCGGAGCGCGCTGGCTGACGCGAGCGGCCGATCCGGGGGCGGAGCCTGTGCATGACCCGACACTGGACCGACGCCGTGCCTGCGGAGCGCTTCTCGCGCGGCCACCTCGTCACGTTGTGCGTGGCGGTGGCGCTGCTGGCGGCTTCGACTGCGCTGCTGATGACGGGTGCGCAGCCGGCGGCTGAGCCAATCTCGGCTGCTCCTGCGGAAGCATCGCAGAATCCGTCGGAAGAAAAGCCCACGCCCGCGACTTTGCCCGCAGCGCGGGTGGCGTGGCCAAGCTCGGATCGCTGGCTGCACTTCTCCGCCGGGGCGACGCCGGGGCCGTTGAAATGGTCAGGGCCGCGCACCGACGCAATTCTCGCGCCGCCGATCATCTGGGCGGCGCAGGCCTCTGCCGAAGAGGGCGGCGCGGCGGGGCTGGACCGGCTGCTGCGCTTCATTCGTCAGCGCAACCCCGGCGCGCGGATCGGCCGCTATTTCTCCTGCTGCACGATTCGCCCGCGGCCGCTCTATCACCCGCCGGAGAGCGTGCCGGCCGAGGCGCTGGAGGGGATGCTGATGAACGCATCGTGGTCGGCGCAGGAGCCGGGCCGCCGCTACATCGACATCCGCCGTGAGGATGTGCGCCGGCGGCTGGCGGGGCTGCTGGTCAGCGGCGCGCGGCGGGAAAATTTCCTCGCGCTGGACAACTTCATCTTCGAATTCGGCGGAAACCCGGACGGCACCACCCGCGAAGAATGGAGCGACGCCAATTTCGCCCTGTTGGCGGAGATCTATGACCAGGCGCGGCGCGCAGCGCTGCCGGTAGTTCTGAATGCGGCCACGCGCCCGGAGGAGACCTGGGCGCGGGTGACGAAGCACTGCGACGGAATCCTCTTCGAAATGCCCTTTCATCCGAACCTGCGGCGCGATGCGGCGCTGCTGGAACGGGAGATGAGCGCGTATCGCGCGGCACTGGACGCGGGGAAGCTCGTCTGCCTGATTCCGATCACCCCCGCGAATCACACGCTGGCGCAAAAGCTGGAGGAGCAGCAACTGGTCGCGGCCGGCGCGATGCTGATCCGTGAGGCGGGGGATGCGCTGTTCGCGGCGCAGACGCTGTATCAGCCGACGCCGGCGGAGTGGATGGAGTGGCCGGCGCGGCTGGGCGCAGCGCGGGGGCGCTACCGGGTGGAGGGGCAAGAGATGACGCGGGAGTTCGAGCGCGGTGTGCTGCGCGTGGACTGGATCGCGGGGCGGGTGACGCTGGGTCCGCGTGCAGCGCCGCGCGAGGGCGGATGAGCCGGGATTGACGCTGGGGGCGGGGGTTTCAATAATCGGGCGTTCGGCCGCCGGCGGGCAGCCCCGGATTCCGGGTGCTGCGCTCCCGCGGCCGTTTCGACCTGCCGATTCTCGTCTTCAGGAGCCTGTCTCATGGCATACACGCTGCCCGCCCTGCCCTACGCCTTCGACGCCCTCGCGCCGCACATCGACGCGCGCACCATGGAAATCCACCACGGCAAGCACCACCAGGCGTACATCAACAACGCCAACAAGGCGCTGGAAGCGCATCCGGACCTCGCGAAGCTCTCGGTGGAGGACCTGCTGCGGCGCATCACCTCCGCGCCCGACAGCGTCCGGCAGGCGCTGATCAACAACGCCGGCGGTCACGCGAATCACTCGCTCTTCTGGGAGTTGATGGCGCCGGCCGGCAAGGGCGGTGAGCCGAAGGGCGCGCTGCTCGATGCGATCAACTCGGCCTTCGGCGACGTCGGCAAGTTCAAGGAGCAGTTCGCGGCCGCCGCCGCGTCGCGCTTCGGCAGCGGCTGGGCGTGGCTGGTGATCGACGGCGGCGGAAAGCTGGCCGTGCAATCAACCGCCAACCAGGACTCGCCGCTGATGCAGGGGCACACGCCGATCCTGGGGCTGGACGTCTGGGAGCATGCCTACTACCTGAACTACCAGAACCGGCGGCCGGATTACGTCGCGGCCTGGTGGAGCGTCGTGAACTGGAATCGCGCCGGGGAGCTGTTCGCGGCGGCCCGACGTTAGCGACACCGCGTCCGACGGAATCCGCGCATGACCGCCGCCCCGCTCTGGCGGCCCGATCCGGGCCGCGTCCGCGCCTCGCAGATGCACGCGTTCCTCGAGCGCGTCGCGGAGCGGCACGGCGTTGCGCGCGACTACGAATCCCTGCGGCGCTGGTCGATCGAGCGGCGCGATCTCTTCTGGGCGGAGATGATGGAGTTCGCCGGGGTGCGCCTGCATCACCCGGCGACGGCGACGTTCTCCGGCGAGGGGATGCTCGGCACGCGCTGGTTTCCCGAGGCGCGGCTCAACTACGCCGAACACATGCTGCGCTTCCGCGGCGACGGCGCGGCGATCGTCTTCGAGAGTGAAACCGGCGCAACCGCGACGCACTCGCGCGATGCGCTGCGCGAGTCCGTGACCCGTGCCGCGGCCGCGCTGCGGGCCGACGGCGTGCGCAGCGGGGAGCGGGTGGCGGCGTTCATGCCGAACCGCCCGGAGTGCGTGACGCTGATGCTGGCGGCGGCGGCGCGGGGCGCGATCTGGTCGAGCTGCTCGCCGGATTTCGGCGCACAGGGCGTGCTGGACCGCTTCTCGCAGATCGAGCCGGCGGTGCTGCTGGCGGCCGACGGCTATGCCTACGGCGGCAAGCGGATCGACACGCTCGATCGCGCCGCCGAAATCGTTCGCCGGCTGCCGTCGTTGCGGCGGCTGGTGATCGTGCCCTACCTGGGCGAGGCGGACGCGGCCATGCGCCACCCGGCGATCGAGGCGCTGCGCCGCGAGCGCGGCAGCACGCTGTCGATCTGTGCCTGGTCGGAATACCTCGATGCGCAGCGCAGCGCGCCGCCGCTGTCGTTCGAGCCGCTGCCCTTCGATCACCCGCTGTTCATCATGTATTCCTCGGGCACGACCGGCGTGCCCAAGTGCATCGTCCACGGCCACGGCGGGTCGCTGGTGCAGCACATGAAGGAGCTGATGCTGCACACCGACCTGCGCGAGGGCGATTCGATCCTGTATTTCACGACCTGCGGCTGGATGATGTGGAACTGGCTGGTGAGCGGGCTGGGCGTCGGCGCGACGGTGGTGCTGTTCGAGGGCAGCCCCACGCACCCGACCGTGCACCGCCTGTGGGAGCTGCTGGCGGCGCGGCGGATCAGCGTCTTCGGCACGTCACCGAAGTTCCTGGCAACCTGTCAGAAGGCGCATCTGCGGCCGGTCGCGGAACACGACCTCTCGGCGCTGCGCACGATCCTGAGCACCGGCTCGCCGCTGAGCGAGGAGCTGTTTCACTATGTGTACGCGGACGTGAAGCCCGATGTGCAACTGGCGAGCATCTCAGGCGGAACGGACATCCTGTCCTGCTTCATGCTGGGCAATCCGCTGCTGCCGGTGTGGGCGGGGGAGATTCAATGTCGCGGGTTGGGAATGGACGTGCAGGCCTGGGACGGGCCGCGCAACCCGGTGCTGGGCCGCAAGGGCGAGCTGGTCTGCTGCACGCCGTTTCCGTCACAGCCGGTCGGATTCTGGAACGACCCCGACGAGCGGCGCTATCGCGCGGCCTACTTTGATCACTTCGGCGAGCCGCTGGTCTGGCGGCACGGCGATTTCGTCGAGATTCGCGACACGGGCGGGGTCGTCGTCTACGGCCGGTCCGACGCCACGCTCAACCCCGGCGGCATCCGCATCGGCACCGCGGAGATTTACCGCATCGTGGAGTCGCTGCCGGAGATCACCGACAGCGTGGTGACCGCCCTCCGCACGCCCGACCAGGATGAGGAAGTGGTGCTGTGCGTCGTGCTGCGGGCCGGGTTGACACTGGATCGGGCGCTGGAGCAGCGCATCCGCGAGGCCGTCGCCGCCGGCGCGACACGGCGACATGTCCCGCGCCACATCCGGCAGGTGACGGCGGTTCCCTACACGATCAGCGGGAAGAAGGTCGAGCTGGCGGTGCAGCAGATGCTGCACGGGGAGCCGGTGGCCAACCGCGACGCACTGGCCAATCCAGAAGCGCTGGAGCAGTACCGCGGGCTGGTGTGAGGGGCGCTCGGCGGTCTACAGCCCGTATTCCTTGATCTTCCGATACAGCGTCCGCACGCCGATGCCCAGCATCTTGGCGGCCTGCTCGCGGTTGCCGTTCGTGGCGCGCAGCGCCAGTTCGATCGCGCGGCGCTCGATCTGGGCCATGGTCATGCCGGCCAGTCCGTGGCCGGCGGGCGCCAGTTCGCGCGAACCGCGGACTTCCTCCGGCAGGTCTTCCAGCTCGATCTGCCGGTCGGACACCTCGACGGCGGTGCGCTCCACGATGTTCTTCAGTTCGCGGACGTTTCCGGGCCAGTAGTACTTGCACAGCGCGTGCATCGCCTCGCTGGACACTCCGGGGGCGTGCGTGCCGTGCTCCTCATTGGCCCGCAGCAGCAGGTGATCCACCAGCAGCGGGATGTCCGCGGGCCGCTCGCGCAGCGGGGGCACCTCGATCACGAAGGTGTTGAGGCGGTAGAACAGGTCTTCGCGAAAACCGCCCTCTTCGACCAGCTTGCTCAGGTTGCGATGCGTCGCGGCCACCAGCCGCACGTCCACGCGCCGCACGTCGGTGGAACCGACCGGCGTGATCTCGCGACGCTCCAGCGCCCGCAGCAGCTTGGCCTGCATCGAGATCGGCATGTCGCCGATCTCATCGAGGAAGAGGGTGCCGCCGTCGGCCGCCAGAAAGTACCCCTTGCGGTCGGACACGGCCCCGGTAAACGCCCCCTTGACGTGCCCGAACAGCTCGCTCTCCAGCAGGTTCTCATTCAGTCCGGCGCAGTTCACGACCTTGAAGGGCCGCCGGGCGCGATCGGAGTGGGCGTGAATCGCCTGGGCAATCAGGTCCTTGCCGGTGCCGGTCTCGCCGTGGATCAGCACCGTCATCTTGGTGCGGGCGGCCTTGCGGATGCGCTCGATGATCTTCTGCATCGCCGGGGATGAGCCGACGATCCCCAGGAAGCTCTCCTGCCGGTGCTCCTCGATCTGCGTTCGCAGCAGGCGGTCCTCCCGCCGCGCGACGGCCTTGCCCGCAGCGGCGGCCACGGCGGCGGCGCGGGTGCTCAGCGAGGCGTCCGGGTCGAGCCGCTGGATGCGGATGTGGCGGACCGCGGGCAGCTCGCCGGCCGGCCCGTCGATCAGCAGCGTGGCGTCGCGCGCGGCTCCGTCCAGAAGCTCGGCCAGCGCGGGGGGGGCGTCGGCGTGGCCGGCGCCGCTCTGAACCAGCACGACGTCGGGAGCGCGGGCGCGGATCGAGTCCTGCGCATCGGCCAGGGAAGTCATGACGACGCCGGAGTGTCCGCGCTGACGCAGCTCGTCGCGGAGCCGCGCGCCCTGGTCTTCGTCACCGGTGAGTATCAGCACGAATCCGGTCTGCGCCATGCGTCCCTGCCCGATTGGGCGGTCGAGTATACCGCGCAGAGAGCGGCGCCGGCGGCAGGCGCCGCGCCGTTGCGCGACGGATCGGGTATCTTTCCGGGCACGCGAAATCCGGCCGCGATCGGCGTTGTTGTCGGCTTGCGCCGCTTGCGGTCCCAGTGCGCTTGGCAGGGCATCGATGGCATCGGTCTGTTTTTATTTCCAGATTCACCAGCCCTACCGCCTGCGGCGCTACAGCGTCTTTGACACCCGGCCGGATTATTTCGATGACGCCGCCAACGGCGCGATCATCGCCCGCGTTGCGGAGCGCTGCTACCTGCCCGCTAATCGGGTCATTCTCGACCTCGTTCGGAAGTACGACGGGCGCTTCCGCGTCGCCTACTCGCTCAGCGGCACGGTGATCGAGCAGTTGCAGCGCTGGATCCCGGAGGTGATCGAGTCGTTTCAGCAGCTCGCGGCGACCGGGGCGGTCGAGTTTCTGAGCGAGACGCACTATCACTCGCTGGCGTTCCTCTACTCTCAGGAGGAGTTCCAGGAGCAGGTGGCGCTGCACCGCGCCCGCATCGAGGCCCTGTTCGGCGTGCGGCCGCGCGTCTTTCGCAACACCGAGTTGATCTACAACAACGACGTGGCCCGTGTCGCGCAGCAACTGGGCTTCTCGGCCGTGCTGTGCGAGGGAGCGGATCACACGCTCGGCGTGCGCACGCCCACGTATCTGTATCACCCGCCCGGCCTGGCGCAGATGAAGCTGCTGCTCAAGGACTACCGGCGCAGCGACGACATCGCGTTTCGCTTTTCCAATCGCGACTGGCACGACTGGCCGTTGATGGCGGACAAGTTCGCGCTGTGGCTGCACAACGTGAACGGCTCCGGCGACGTGATCAACCTGTTCATGGACTACGAGACCTTCGGCGAGCACCAGCGTGCCGAGACGGGCATCTTCGAGTTTCTGCGCTGGCTGCCGCACGAGCTTTTCCGCTATCCCGGTGACGATTTTCTCACCCCCAGCGAGGTCGCGGCGCGGTACCCCTCGCACGGCGAGTATGACGTGCCGTTCATGATTTCCTGGGCCGACTCGGAGCGGGATCTGTCGGCCTGGCTCGGCAACGCGATGCAATCCAACGCGCTGCACGAGGTCTACCGGATGGAGGCGCTGGTGCGCGCTTCGGGGGATGAAGCGCTGTTGGCCGACTGGCGGCGATTGCAGACCAGCGACCATTTCTATTACATGTGCACCAAGTCCTTCGCCGACGGCGCGGTGCACCAGTACTTCAACCCCTACGATTCCCCCTACGACTCCTACATCAACTACATGAACGTGCTCGACAATCTGCGCACCCGCCTGCCGCAGCCCGCGGCGCGCCCCGCCCGCAAAGGCGGCAAGGCCCGCACCCGCTAACCGCGCCGTGCCAGCAGCGCGATTCGCATGTTCGAGAAATCCCGCCGGTCCACGCACTCCAGCGCCGCGTACCGCAGATCCCACAGGTCCGTCTTGCCCGGAAAGCGGAAGATGATCACGCCCTCCGGCGTCAGCGCCGCCGCAGCGCGGTCCATCATGTCCACGATCCGCAATTCGTCGCGCGTGTCGGCATAGGGCGGATCCATGAAGATCAGGCCGAAGCCCGCCGCCCCCAGCGGCTCGGCCGGCGGATCGCCGCCGGTTGCCGGAGCGGGGCCGCGAATCGGGGGAATTCCGGCCGTTTCATAGCGCATGGTCCAGGCATTGTCGCTGCGGATCAGCACCCGCGCGCGATTGGCGATCCGCCCGACATTGGAGCGCAGCGTCGGCAGCACGCGCCGGTCGCGCTCGATGAACACGCAGCCGCGCGCCCCGCGCGAGAGTGCCTCAATCCCCAACGCACCCGTTCCGGCGAACACGTCCATCACGTCGAATTCCGGCAGCCCGCCGGGAATCGCGTACCGCGCGCCGAGGATGTTGAACAGCGTCTCCTTCACGCGGTCGGTCATCGGGCGCGTCTGCCCCTGCTCGGGCGCGGCGAGCCGCATCCCCCGAAATTCCCCGGCAATCACCCGCAGCATCCTCGCCCTCCGTCCGGCGGCATGATGGCGTGAGCAGCCGATGCGCCGCAAGTGTCTAGCGCAGGCCGCGATCCAGGGCTTCGATCAACCGTGCTCGCACAGGCTCATCCAGCGGGCCGTCGGCCAGCCGCGCCCGCAGCGGCGCTCCGCCGACCGCCAGGATTCCACCCAGCAGCTCCAGCGTCGCGCCTTCGCGCAGGTCGTCGATTCGCAGGTCGGCAGTTGGCGGCCAGTTGCGCGGCGAGTCTCCGCGCCGCACGCGCAGCGCCGCCAGCGCGGACTGTGCCGCGAATCGCAGCAGCCGATCCCCTGTTCCGGCCGCGGCCCAGGTCTCCAGCGCCGCCTCCGCCGCTGGCGAGCCGTCCTCAACCGCGAGCAGCATCGCCGCCAGCCGCGCAGCGGGCGGAGTGTCCGATCGAGCAGCGTCCAGCAGGGCGGCGGCGCGGGGCGAATAGCCGATCCGTTCGGAGCGCCAGCGGCGAATCGCAGTCACGGCCGCGTCCGGCTCGCCGATCAGATCCGCCAGCAGGGCGTGCTCAAGCTGTCGGCGCGGCGTCACGACGCGACGCACCAGTGTCGCCGTCGGGCCCGTTGGGGGGTCAGGGAGAGTCGTTGCCGGAGTGCCGGCCGAATCCCCGATTTGTGAGAGCAGCCCCAGCCCGACGGCCCAATCGGTCGTCGCCCGCACGGCTTCGTCGTCGACCATCTGCGGGTGTGGAGCGCGTGCCGCCGAACCGAGCACCGGCCCGCCGACGCGCGCGATGGTCCACACCACGCGCCGTCTGACGAGCGGATCGCGATCGCGCAATCCGGGCAGCAGGTCGGTCAGCAGGCGCTCGTGCAGCGAGCGATACTGCGGCACGTTCTGCCCCAGGATCAGCAGGACCGCGGCGCGCACGTCGGTCGATGCGGGCGCGCCCGCTGCGCTCTCCAGCGCGCGTCGCGCCGCCCGAACGCCGCTGACGACATCGGCGGCCGTGGCGCCGATCGGCGCGGGCGGTCGCGCCAGATCGAAAATCGCCCGCCCGACGCCCTCCGTCGCCGATTGCCCGGGCCAGTCGAGCGTGGTCCAGTATTGCTTCAGCGCTTCAGCCAGGGTCGCCTCAGATTGCGCTCGAAGCGCGGAAAACCACTCGTTTGAGCGCCGTCGCGCATCGGCTGCCGCCGATTGTGCGATTTCGTCGCCAATCAGCTCCGATCCTCGCTCGGCGATCAACGCCTGTTTCACGTGAGCCATCCATTGCGCCACCGCCGGCGCGACGGCGGCAGGGTCGCCGCTGCGCAGCAGGCCGCGCAGCGCCGCGTCACGCAGGGCGGGATGGCGGGCCGCGGCGGTCAGCCCGGGATGGGCTTCGGCCCCGGCGTTGTTTGACAGAGTGTCGATCAGGGAAAGCAGTCCGCGCAGCCGGCGCGGGTCGGGCGCAGCGCCGGACAGCGCTTCGACCAGCACGTCCGAGATGGCCGGGTGTGCGGCGGCGCCGGCGCGCTGCAACTCGCGGAGCGCCGGCTCGCGCGCCCGGGCGTCGCGCGCGGCCAGCACCTGCGCGGCCAGTGTGCGGGAATTCGAGGCGCCGTCGGCGACTGGGGCGATCGGCTTGATCTGCTGCGGTTCAGGGGGCGTGCGAAAGAGCGACGGAATGACAAGGAGCCCGCCGAACGTGAGCAGAGCCGCGACCAGGCAGATGCCGAACAGGAAGTTCGCGGACAGCAGCCGCAGTCGGCGGCCCAGCGGGAGGCGCGTGCCGGTGATCGGATCGCTGAGGCAATGGCGGCATTGGCGGGTGCCGGGGGCCAGGGTGGCCCGGCAGCGGGCGCAGGTCACACCCTTGACCGCGGCGGCGGTGCGCTCGGCGGGGGAGGCGGCGGAGGGCAGCGGGACGGTGAATCCGCGGCCGCAGCGGGGGCAATTGCGGCCCTCGCCGGCGGTCCAGTCCTCGGCCAGGAGGATGCCGTCGCAGTGTGGACATCGGATCTCAAGTGCCATCGCGGGGTCATTATGCGGCGAAGGCGGGTGTCCGCGAAACAGCGGCACGTCCCCCGGGGGGCCGCGACAGGTGCGAATGCCTGCGTCATAATGTCGGCCCGACCGAGCCGGCGGCCGCAAACGGCGGACGGGGGCGGTGCAGCACGAGGAGTCCGGAGCATGGTTCTGGAGAGCGGACCGGCGTCGCGGGATCGCAATTACTGGCTGATCGTGCTGACGATGTGCGTCGGGTTCTGTGTGTACTTCATCTATGACTGGAAGGTGGGGTACCCGGCCGCGAATCGCAAGACCGGGACGGAATGGCTGCAGCAGAACATCCCCGGTGCGCAAGTGACGGAGGAGATGTTCGACGAACAGCCCTCCAAGGAAATGTTCGAGGCGCTGCGCCTGGCTCCGCCGACGCGGCCGGAGGAGGTGCACGCGGCGCTGGGCGGGCCGCCGGCGCTGCGGCGGCAGAACGGGCCGGATGAGCTGGTCGAGTACTTCCCGTCGCTCTACGGGTGCGCGCTGGTGACGATCCGCGGCGGTGTGGTGGCGGCGGACATGCAGTGGCGCGACTGGAAGTATCCGCGGAGCAAGATCGACGGGCAGTTTCACTTCGCGATACTGACCGCCGTGCTGAGCCTGTATTGGCTCTATCGGGTCATCAAGGCAGCGACGCTCCGCGCCGTGATCGACGACACGGGCATGACCTACGGCGGGCGGCGGATTCCGTTTGACGCCATGCGCGCGCTGCGGGATTACAGCCCGAAGGGCTGGGTGGACCTGTACTACAACGTGGGCGCCGGCGACGTGCGGCTGCGCATTGACCGCGAGAAGATCCTGAAGTTCAACGAGATTGTCGACCGGCTTTGCGAGGTGCGCGGCTTCGCGAATCCGATCCGCCAGTACGAACGGGTGAAGGCCGCGTCGGAGGCTTCCTGACCCGCGTCCGCGCCGGGGCGCGCTGTTTCGTGCAAGGGGCGATGCGAATGCGCTATCGGTACTGCGTGATCGGGGCGGGGCGGCAGGGGGCGGCGATTGCGCATGACCTGCTGTTGAACTGCGAGGCGTCGCGCGTGGTGCTTGCGGACGCCCAGGAGGCGGTCGCGCGGCGCTCGGTTCTGCGGCTGGTTGCGCTGCACCCGTCGCGCGGCGGCGACGTGATTCCCGTGCAGTGCGACGCGGCCGACGGGGATTCCGTGCAGCGCGCGGCGACGGGGGCGCAGGTGGTGATCAGCGCCGCGCCGTATCGCTTCAACGAGGGACTGACCCGTGCGGCGATTGCGGCCGGGGCGCACTTCTGCGATCTCGGCGGAAACACCGCGGTGGTGCGCTCGCAACTGGCGCTGCACGAAGCCGCCCGGGCGGCGGGGGTCAGCGTGCTGCCGGACTGCGGACTGGCCCCGGGATTGGGCAATATTCTTGCGGCGGACGGCGTGAGCCGGCTGGAGCCGCCGATCCGCGTGCAGGTGCGTTGCGGGGGATTGCCGCAGCGCCGCGAGGGGCCGCTCAATTACAAGCTGGTGTTCAACTTTGACGGGTTGGTGAACGAATACAGCGGATTCGGCGAGTTTCTGCGCGAGGGGGCGCCGATCTCGATCCCCGCGTTGAGCGAGACCGAAGCGATCGAGTTTCCGCCGCCGGTGGGGTTGTGCGAGGCGGCGGTCACGAGCGGCGGGACGAGCACCTGCGCGGAGTCATTCGCGGGGCTGGTGCAGGATTACGACTACAAGACGGTTCGCTATCCCGGGCACTTCGCGATCATCCGGGCGATGTTCGGGCTGGGGCTGTTTGAGGAACGCCTGCGGACGGGCGACGGGGGCGAGCTGCGGCCGCGGGAGCTGACGCGGCGGCTGTTTGAGGAGCGGCTGGCGCTGCCGGAGGTGCGCGACCTGGTGGTGCTGCGGGTGACGGTGCGCGGGCGCAGCGGGGGCGTGGCGCGGCGCGTGACGTACGATCTGTTCGACCTGCATGATGAGGGGACCGGGTTCACGGCGATGGAGCGCACGACGGCGTTTCCGACGGCGCTGGTCGCGTATTTTCAGGCCCGCGGCATGATCCCGGCCGGGGCGCGGCCGCTGGAGCAGGCGCTGCCGACGGCGGCGTACGTGAAGGAACTGGGGGGGCATGACATTCGGATTGTGCAGCAGGATGGGCCGGACGCCGGCTGACTGAGCCGGCCGACGGCGTGACGGAGCCGCGGGTCTGCCGGCGCGGATGGAGTATCATTCCCAGCCGCATGAAGCGCACCGCGAACAGCACCGGCGTTGTGGGGATGCTCTCTGGGGTTGGTGCGCGCGCGATGGGGGTGATGGAGCGCTTCGGGCAATTCTGCGAATTCGGCTTTGCGGCGGCGAGCCATGCGCCGTCGGAGTTGCTGACTCGGCGCGGGTGGCGACGGCTGTTGCCGCAGTGCTTCGTCATCGGCACGCAGTCGGTGCCGGTCATCATGCTGACCGGGATGTTCGTGGGGATGGTGCTGGTCGTGCAGGGATACGATCAGTTCGTGGCGACGGGTTTTGAGGATCGCCTGGGCGGGATCGTCAACATCTCGGTTGTGGCGGAGCTGGGGCCGGTGCTGGCAGGGGTGATGCTGGCGGGCCGGGTGGGCGGGGCGCTGACGGCCGAGCTGGGCACGATGAACGTGACCGAACAGTTGCTGGCGCTGCGCTCGATGGGGTGCGACCCGGTGCGGTATCTGGCGACGCCGCGGTTCCTGGCGTGCCTGCTCTTGGCGCCGCTGCTGACGGCGTATGCGAACCTGATGGGGGCTGTCGGCTCGTGGGCGATTTATGTCGGGGTGTATCAGGCGCCGTCGGAGCCGTACTGGGCGTACACGCGCGAGATCATTGAGCGGTGGGACATCGGGGTGGGGCTGCTGAAGTCGGTGTTTTTCGGCGGGGCGATCGGGCTGATCGCGTGCTATAAGGGGTTTCACTGCCGCGGGGGGGCGGAGGGGGTGGGGCAGGCGTGCACGCAGGCGTTTGTGGCGAGCTTCATCGTGATCCTGGCGCTGGATTTCTTTTTGAACATCTCGCTGAACGGCATTTACAACATTCTGTTCGGCTACCGGGTGCTGCTGGGGTGAGGGGCGGCGTCGGGGGGATGAGGGTTGGAGGGTGTGCGGGGAGCGGGATGTGGGGATCGGAAGGCGGTCGGTTCTGCAGGGGCCTGCGGCGATTCACACTTGTGAATTGCAGCCTGATCGCGCGATGTAGCGGCATGTGGCGCGAGCGCCCGGTGACGACGCCGCGAACATCGACGGGGATAACGGTAACTTGCCGCAGTGGCCCCGGTCGGTGAGACTGAACGGATGCTGACTCGCCTGCGAATTCGGAATTTCAAGCGGTTCGACGACGTCGATGTCGAGCTCGGCAAGGCCGTCGTATTCATCGGGCCGAATAACTCCGGAAAGACAACCGCGCTGCAGGCGATCGCGCTTTGGGACATCGGCGTCCGCCGGTGGAACGAAAAGCGCAAGGGTCGGGATTCGCCGGAAAAGCGCCCCGGCGTGACGATCAATCGCCACGACCTGATTTCGATTCCGGTTCCCGATTCAAACCTGCTTTGGCGGAATCTGCATGTCCGAAAGGTTGAGTCCAACGGGATCGTGGAGAAGGACGGCCACACCCGGTCAAAGACGAGAACGGAAAACGTCCGCATTGACGTCATCGTCGACGGCCTGTCGCACGGGAAGGCGTGGTCGTGCGGCATCGAGTTTGACTACGCCAATGCTGAGTCGTTTTACTGCCGACCGCTGCGGACGACGGAGGAGGGCCGGGCCGCTCGAATGCCCGTGCCGGATGACGCCGGCGGAATGCGCGTGGCGTTTCTGCCGCCCATGTCGGGCCTGGCGGCGGTGGAACCGAAATGGGAGGTCGGCCGCATCAACGTGCTGCTGGGAGAGGGTCAGACAGCGCAGGTTCTGCGAAACCTCTGCTACCAGATTCACGTTCAGAACGGCACCCACGGCCACTGGACCGCAATCACGAGGGAGATCTCGCGGCTTTTCGGCGCAACGCTGGATGCGCCTCAATACGTTGCCGAGCGAGGCGAGATCACGATGGCCTATCGGGAGCAGAACGGGAGCGCCTTGGACCTTTCGTCCTCCGGCCGCGGATTGCAGCAGACTCTGTTGCTGCTCGCGCACCTGTACGCAAACCCCGGCTCCGTGCTGCTGCTCGATGAACCGGACGCCCATCTTGAAATCCTGCGCCAGCGGCAGATTTACCAACTGCTCACCGAGACGGCCGAACGGCAGGGGTCGCAGATCATCGCGGCCAGTCACTCCGAAGTGGTCCTGAATGAAGCCGCCAAGCGGGACGTCGTCGTCGCTTTTGTCGGTAGTCCGCATCGCGTGAATGACAGGGGGTCGCAGGCGCTCAAGGCACTCAGGGACATCGGGTTTGATCAGTATCTGCAGGCCGAGCAGACCGGGTGGGTGCTGTACCTGGAGGGAGCCACTGACCTGTCCATTCTGCAGTCGTTCGCGCGCACGCTGAAGCATGAGGCGGCGCGCGACCTGGAGCGACCGTTCGTCTGTTACGTCGGCAACCAGCCCGATGGCGTCCGCCGGCACTTGTTCGGACTGCGCGAGGCGAAGCCTGATCTGGTCGGGGTGGCGCTTTTTGATCGATTGGAGCGGCCGCTGCCGGATGATCTGGGGGCGGAGGGCTTGGAGTGGACCCGTCGCGAGATTGAGAATTACCTGGGCCTGCCGGACGTGCTGGAGGCGTATGCCCGGCACGATCTCCAATACCAGGATGACCTGTTCGATCAGGCAGAGGCGGAATCTCGCGTGGCGCTCATGAAAGAAATCATCAGCGACCTCGTCCCGCCCATTGCGCTGCGGGATGGGCCGGGCCATCATTGGTGGCGAGACACGAAGATCACGGACGACTTTCTCGATCCGCTCTTCACGATGTACTTTGAGAAACTCGGCCTTCCCAACCTGATGCGGAAGAGCGATTATCACCAACTGGCGGCACTGGTGCCGCGGGAGGCCTTGGACCTGGAAGTGTCAGAGGTGCTGGATCGGATTGCGAAGGTTGCGCGAAAAGCCCGACCGGCCGGATAGCGGACGTGCGGGCTGCAAGCGGGGACTCGTGACCGTGAGGGGGCGTTATGCGGCTGACTGGATTTGAACCAGCACGGGATTGCTCCCACAAGAACCTGAATCTTGCGCGTCTGCCAATTTCGCCACAGCCGCAGAATCGGGTCGGGCGGCGCGATTGCCAACCCGGCCGGAACGCATCATCATAGGTCCGCGATTTCCCGCGTCAAGCTGAAGGATATTCCGCCATGGCAGACACCCCCGCATCGCTCTTCCGACCGGCCCGCAGCGGCCGGCGCGTCGTCGTCACCGGCCAGGTCGGGGTGGACAAGAAGCCGTTCCTGGAGCGGCTCAGCGCGCTGGCGGCCTCGCGCGGGCACGGCGTCCGGGTCTTTCACATCGGCGACATGATGTATGCCGAGGCGCCGGACGTGGTCCGCGGGCGGATATTGGACCTGCCGTTGCAGCGGCTGAACTCGCTGCGGCGGAGCGTGTTCAAGGACGTGCTGGCCGAGCTGGACGGGCAGGAGACGGTCATCGTCAACACGCACGCCAGCTTCCGCTGGAAGCACGGGCTGTTCGTGGCCTTCGACCATGACCAGATGCTCAAGCTGGACGCGGACCTGTACATCGCGCTGGTGGACAACGTGGACGCGGTGCACGAGCGGCTGACGCGCGAGCACGACGTGTCGCACTCGCTCAAGGACATCATGGTGTGGCGCGAGGAGGAGATTCTCGCGACGGAGGTGCTTGCATCGGCGGTGCGCGGGCACGGCTGCTTCTACGTCTTCGCGCGGGGGATCGAGGAAAACACGCTGGAGTCGCTCTACCGGCTGATTTTCAAGCCGCAGACGAAGAAGGTATATCCCTCCTTCCCGATGACGCACGTGATGGACCTGCCGGAGACGCTGGCCGAGATCGACTCCTTCCGCGCGGCGCTGGCGGAGCACTTCATCACGTTTGACCCCGGCGACCTGGATGAGAAGCGGCTGCTGTTTGAGGCCGGGGCGGCGACGCAGCGCGGGGAGTCCACGTTCACGATTCGCGTTCACGACCGCGACGTGATCTTCGACGCGCGCGAGGTGACGGGGGTGGCGCGGGACATCGACGGGCAGATCTACGCCCGCGACTTCAAGCTGATCGATCAATCGGACATGATCGTCTCGCTGGTTCCGGAGCTGCCCAACGGCAAGCCGGGGCTGTCGAGCGGGGTGGAGCGCGAGCTGCAGCACGCCTACGAAATCACGAAGGAAGTGTTCGTCGTCTGGAAGCCGCGGGTCGAGCCGTCGCCCTTCATCACCGAGACGGCGACGCGCGTATTTCGCAGCGTCGAGGAGACGATGCGGCACTTCCAGGAAAAGGGCTACCTGCGCGAGTTCCAGCCGGAGCTGCTGCGGGGCGGGGCGCAGGTTCCGCGCGAGCGCGGCCGCTTCGGCTGACATTCCAGGCTGACGATAGTCGATCAGAGAGAGGCGGCGGATCGCGCCGCGGCGCTGCGAATGCGCGTTGCGCCGGCGGCCGGCGATGCAGCGCCTGCGGGGGTATGCGAGGATCACGATCATGACGGATTCAAAGCGGACGGTGACGCTCATCAAGGGCGACGGCATCGGTCCGGAAGTCGCAGAGGCGGTGGTGCGGATTCTGGCCGCGGCCGGCGCGAAGATCGACTGGGAGGTCTGCGAGGCGGGGGCGGAGGTCTTTCGCCGCGGGCTGTCGTCGGGCGTTCCGGCCGAGACGATCGCGTCGATCGAGCGAACGCGCGTGGCGCTGAAGGGGCCGCTGGAGACGCCGGTCGGCTTCGGCGAAAAATCGGCGAACGTGACGCTGCGAAAGCTCTTTGAGCTGTACGGCAACGTGCGCCCGACGCGAGAAATCCCGGGGGTGCAGGGCGTTTTCGCGGGCCGGCGGATTGATCTGGTCGTGGTGCGCGAGAACGTCGAGGATCTGTATACCGGCATCGAGCACATGCAGACGCCAGGCGTTGCACAGTGCCTGAAGGTGATCTCGCGGAAGGGCTGCGAGAAGATCGTGCGGCTGGCGTTTGAGCTGGCGCGGGCCGAGGGGCGGAAGCGCGTGCACTGCGCCACCAAGGCCAACATCATGAAGATGACCGAGGGGCTGCTGAAGCGCACGTTCGAGGCGGTTGCGCCGGAATACGCGGGGATCGAGGCGGAACACATCATCATCGACAACTGCGCCCATCAGCTCGTGCGATACCCCGAGCAGTTCGACGTGATCGTCACGACGAACATGAACGGCGACATCATCAGCGACCTGACCAGCGGCCTGACCGGGGGATTGGGTCTGGCGCCGTCGGCCAACATCGGCAACGACGTCGCGATGTTCGAGGCTGTTCACGGCAGTGCGCCGACGATCGCGGGGAAGGATCTGGCCAACCCCACCGCGCTGCTGTTGAGCGCCTGCATGATGCTGCGGCACATCGGGCAGTTCGGTCCGGCGGAGACGATTGAAAACGCGGTGGTTTACACGATCGAGCTGGGCAAGACGCTGACCTGCGACCTGATCGCGCAGGAGTTCGCGGTCACGACCTCGCGCTTCACGGACGCGGTGATCGGGAATTTCGGCCGCCGGCCGGATGGCTGGGTCTCGCGCGAGCATCGCCCCATCCGGCTGCCGCAGGTCGAGCGCCGGCCGGACATGGTTCGGCCGGCGAAGCGGCGGGTGGTCGGGCTGGACGTGTTCATCGAGTCGGGTGAGATGCCGACCGCGATCGGGCCGGCGCTGGAGGCGCTGGTCGAGGGGACGCCGCTGGCGATGCGTTCGCTGGCCAATCGCGGCGTGCAGGTGTATCCGCTGCGCGGGCGAACGCCGGATTGCGTGGACGCCTATCGAGCGCGCTTCCTGCTGCGCGACGGCGGCGAGCTTTCGGATGCGGCGGCGATCGACCTGCTGCAGCGGGTGGGGGCGAAGTTCCGCTGGGCGCATGTGGAGAAACTGCAGGAATTCGACGGTGCGCCGGCCTTCGCGAAGGACCAGGGGGAGGACTGATCGCGCGCTGCCGGGATGTCGGGGGCGGCGTTCTGTGTTGCGGCCGTGCGGCCGCGCTGCGCTACCAGTAGCGTTCGTAATGGACGTTTCCGGGCGAGGTTTTGGTGGCGGTGACGAACCCGCGCGCTTCGAGGGATTTCTGCACGTCGTTGATCATGTCCGGATTCCCGCAGAGCAAAACGTGGCAGCGGGCCGGGTCCAGATCAAATCCCGCCAGTTCGCGAAAGCGGTCCGCTTCGAGCTGGGCGGGGATGCGGCCGCGCAACCCCGTCCACGGCGAATCCGCCGGCTCGCGCGTCACACTGGGCAGGTAGACGAAGCGCGGCTCGCGGCGGGCCAGCGCTTCGAGCTCAGCGCGGTAGCCGAGGTCGGAGGCCAGTCGGCAGCCGTTCAGCAGCACATAGCGATTCCAGCGCGGCTGGTCGAGATGCTCATAGAGCATGGCGACGAAGGGGGCGATGCCCGTGCCGGTGGAGACGGTGACGAGGTCGACGCCGGTGGGAATCTCGTCGAGCGTGAACTCGCCCTTGGCCGTCAACTCCATCCAGATCGGGTCGCCGGGTTTCATTTTCCATAGCCGCGGCGTCAGGCGGCCCTCATCCACGCGGACGATGAAGAACTCCAGGTAGTCGCGGATGCGCGGCGGGGAGGCGATCGAATAGGCCCGTTTGACCATGCGCGGCCCCTTGCGGGCGCGGGCCGCGGCGATGGCTGCGGCTGCGGCGGGGTTCGCTGCTGCTGCTGCGGCGGCCTTCTCTTCGGCGGGATCGGGGCCTTCGTGCGGCAGGCCGAGCATCACGAACTGCCCGGCGGTGAAGGCCGGCACCGGGGCGGCATCGGGGCGGATGCGCAGGATGAAGTTCGTGTCGTTGAGGTCGATCCGTTCAATGATCGTGGAATTGAAGGGGGAGGTGTCCATGGCGCCGCAGTGTACCCGATGCGACGGAAGCGGCATGCGGGGCAGGAGGGGGTCGGCAGTGCGGAGTCCGCGTCAGATGCGGAGAGCCGGGGGCGGGGGGGCGGATGGCGGGCGCTTCAGGCGAAATGAGCGGCGCCGTGACCGAGCCGCGGCGCTGTTACGGGTGAGCGGCGGCGGCACGGTCGACCAGCGCCTCGAACCGGCGGATGGCTTCGTCCGTGTGATAGACGAAGGCCTCGGTGTGGCCGCCGTTGGGCAGAGACCATAGCTCCTTCGGTTCGCTCGCGGCGTCGAAGAGCGCCTGTCCCAGGTGCGGCGGGCAGATCGCATCCTCGCCTGAGACGATGACCAGCAACGGCCGCGGAGCGATGCGGCGGATGGCGTCGATCGGCTCGTGGCCGGCGCTGACCAGCGAAGCGGCCAAGGCGCGCGACGGCAGCTCAAACTGGAACACCTGTCGCAGGTGATGGGTTGCGATGTCGCGGTAGCGTGAGAAGGGGGACTCGAGGATCAGGCCGCGCACTTCGGGGCGATCGGCGACGACGACGGCGGCGACGGCCGCACCCAGCGACTGCCCGATCACGATCAGCCGCCGCGGGTCCGTCTCGCTGCGCGTCAGGATGTAGTCGATCGCGGCGTGGCCGTCCTCGATGGTGCCCTGGCGGGTGGTGCGGCCTTCGGATTTTCCATAGCCGCGATAATCGAAGACCAGCAGGTGGTAGCCGGCGGCCGGCGCCCAGGCCACGAACCCGATGTGCGTCGAGATGTTTTCCGCATTGCCGTGGAAATGGACGATGGTGCCGCGCGGCTTTCCGACTGCGGGCAGGAACCAGCCGGAGAGCAGGGTGCCGTCGCGGGAGGGGAAGCGCACCTCTTCGAAGTCGAGGTTGAACGCGGCCGGGGTTTCCTCGATGACGCGGCTGGGATAGTAGAAGCAGCCGTCGAGGCCGAACATGAACGCCCCTGCGATGAGCAGCAGCGCGCTGCCGCGCACGATCCAGCGGAAGATGGCGAAGCGGCGCCGGCGGATGGCGCGGCGCTGGACGGCGGCGGCGTCCGAGGTCGGGTCGAGGATCGCCTCAACGGCCCCGCTGTCCGCCGCACTGGAAGACGAACTCGGCACGGATCGCTCGTCCGACACGCCTTTCTCCCGATGCGACCCAGTTTGCAGACTCCGCCGGATTGTAGCCCGAATGCGCCGACCGAAGCCGGAACAGAGCACGCTTTGCAAGCGGAGGGCGGCCGCGCGTCAACCGACAGACCGTCCTCATGATCCGTCCCGGTCCGACTGCCGGCGCAGTCTGTTCTTCAAGACCCGTTCTGCGCGTGCGAAGCTGACAAGCAGGGGTCGAACGGCATCGGGGTTCAGTCGTCCGATCAGTTCGAATGCGACGCGGCCCTTCGAGAAGTGGGAGCTACAGTTGCGGGTGGCGGATTCGAGCGACTTGAGCACTTCCGCGGGTGGCCGGGCCTCAATGCCGCGCGGCGCGGGCAGATGATCCGGATTGAACCCTGCGCCGAAAAACTGCTCCAGGGTGCCGCGATCGGCGGCGATCCAGGACTCCATGCAGGTCGTCATGAGCATGACCTGCTCATCGGTCGCTCCTGCCGGACACTCCCAGCCATCGTGCTGTTGCAGGTGCGCCCAGGGGCGCTCCGAATCGGCCACGGGCTGTTCGCTATCGACGAGCAGGCCGACATAGATGCGGCGGTCGCCATCGGATTGGCGATGGGCGGTTCGGAAGTCGTCGAAGGCGCTGTTTCGGGGGCCGCTTGCGACGAGACGCGGCATGCGGCCTGCAAGCCCGCAGCGATCCAGGAGTTTGCGGAACGCCTCGCGACAGCGCAACTTGAGATCCTTGGACTCGCCGCCGCCTTCGATGAAGAGACGGGAATTCACCACCGCGTACCCCCGATGTCGCCGCGCAGCCAGAGTTGGCCGAGGCGGTACTTCGTGAGCCACTCGCCGAGCTGAACGTTGCTCTCGAGCCGGGCCATGCGGGTCGCGCCTTCGTGTTTCTCCACGACGACGACCGACTCCGGATGGTCGGTGAGGGCATCGACGATGATGTCGGAGTGCGTGGTGACGATGAGCTGCGTGTGTGTGGAAGCTGCGAGCATGAGATCCGCGATCTTGGGGAGCAGGTCGGGATGCAGGCCCAGCTCAGGCTCTTCGATGGCGATCAATGGGGGCGGCTCGGGGTCGCAGAGAATTGCCAGCAGGCAGAGATAGCGAAGCGTTCCGTCGGAGAGGCGCACCGCGGGGATAACGCGATCGCCCTCGTTGAGAAATACCTCGACCGTTCCTCCCTTTACAAGCACGCCAAAGTCGTCCAGTCCGTCGTAGAGGTCGCGCAGGCGCTCGATGATGGTCCGACGGGTACTTGGAAGGCTGCCGAGGCGGTTCAGGATCAGGCCCAGATTCGAGCAGTCTTCGTTGAGTGCCGAAGTCAGGCCATCAGCCTGTTCAACGGGACGAGAACTCTTCGAGCGACCGAACCGCCACTCGCGGTACATGCGAATTCCTTCATACTGACGGGCGATGCGGGCGAGTTCGGCATACCTGCTTGGATCCTGGACCTGCGAGAGTACGGACTCGTTCGGCGAGTGTGTTTCTGCCTTGAGGACGACTTCCTCGCTCGGATGGTCAGACGTTCGGAGCGTTGGTTTGCCGTCGTTGAAACGATAGAAAAACCTCGGCCCGGGCGCGCTCATGTCCACTTCCGCCGACTCGATCACTTCATCCAGCAGGACTGTCTTTCCGCGCTGGGCCTCAAGCTTGATTCGATGCGAAATCGCCGGAGGCTCCTTCGCACTCTCAAACGTCGCGCCAATGAGCGCCGTACCGTCTCCAGCGCCCTTCCAAACCCACTCGTCTATGCCACCGGCGCGCCGCATCGGTTTAGCAAGGCTCTTGGGTGAAGAACGGAGGACGTCGATCGCGTCGAGGAGATTCGACTTCCCCGAGCCGTTGGGGCCGATCAGCACGTTCAACGGGCGCAGAGCGAGCGGTGCAGTGTCCGGACCAAACGAAAGCAGCCCCCGCACCGTCAACTCGCGGATCAGCATCCGGCAGGCTCCTGCATCGACACGGCGGCATCCGGCAGCGCGGTTGTCGGCGCGGCATCATTCGCCATCAGCGCCTCTGGGCTTCAGCGCCTCGTCGCGGAATCCGGTCCGCGATTACGCGTACGCCGGGTCCGGGGCATCCGGCTTCAGCCCCAGGGTGCGCAGCGCGGCCGGCAGCTTCTTCCTGTCAAACGCCCCGCTGCGCGACAGCTCATAGAGCGCGGCGTAGGCGGTGTGCTCGGCGTCGACCTCGAAGTGGCGGCGGAGCGACTCGCGCGTGTCCGAGCGGCCGAAGCCGTCCGTCCCCAGCGCGGTCAGCCCCTTGGGCGTCCACGGCGCGATGCGGTGGGCCATCGTCTTGACGTAATCGCTGGTGGCCACCACCGGCCACGGCTCATCCGCCAGACAGCGGAAGATGAACGGAATCTGCGGCGGCTGATCGGGATTGAGGCGGTTGTGACGGTCGCAGCGCAGCGCGTCGCGATACAGCTCGTTGTAGCTGGTGACGCTCCACACATCCGCCGCCACGTCGAACTTCTCGCGCAGGATTTCCTGCGCCCGCAGCGCCGCCCGCAGCAGCGGCCCGCTGCCGAAGAGATGAACCCGCGGCAGCTTGCCGGGCCTTTCGGCAGCGCGGAACTTGTACATCCCGCGCAGAATCCCCTCGCGCAGATTCCCGTTGGCCGGCATGGCCGGCATTTCGTACTGCTCGTTGTAAAGCGTGATGTAGTAGAAGACGTTGTCGCCGCGGCGATACATGCGGTCGATGCCGTCCTCGAGGATGGTGGCCAGCTCATACGCCCAGGCCGGGTCATAGGTGACACAGTTGGGCACGGTCGAGGCGTGCAGCGGGCTGTGGCCGTCCTGGTGCTGCAGTCCCTCGCCGTTGAGCGTGGTGCGCCCGGCGGTGCCGCCCAGGAGGAAGCCGCGGGCGCGCATGTCCGCCGCGGCCCAGATCGAATCGCCGATGCGCTGGAAGCCGAACATCGAGTAGTAGATGAAGAACGGAATCGTCGGCAGGGCGTGTGTCGCATACGCCGTGCCGGCCGCCGTGAAGGACGCCATCGACCCCGCTTCGGTGATGCCCTCCTCCAGAATCTGCCCGTTCTTGCGCTCCTCGTACTTGAGCAGCAGGTGCGCATCGACCGGCTCATAGAGCTGGCCGGCGTGGGCGTAGATGCCGTAGGTGCGGAAGAGCGCCTCCATGCCGAAGGTGCGGGCCTCATCCGGCACGATCGGCACGATCAGCCTGCCGATCTCCTTGTCGCGCAGCATGCGCCCCATCATGCGCATGAAGGCCATCGTGGTGGAGGCCTCCTTGCCCTCGCTGCCGGCGCGGAACTCCTCGAACATGTCCGGGGCGGAGGGCGCCAAGGCCCCGACCCGCACGCGGCGGTTGGGCACGAACCCGCCCAGCGCCCGCCGCCGCGACATCAGGTACTCGAATTCCGGGCTGCCCTCGGCGAAGCGGCAGAAGGGCGCTTCGGCGATGTCGGCGTCGCGGACCGGGATGTCGAAGCGGTCGCGGAACTGCCGCAGCTCCTCCTCGTTGAGCTTCTTCTGCTGGTGCGTGATGTTTTTGCCCTCGCCGGCCTCGCCCAGCCCATACCCCTTGATCGTGCGGCAGAGGATCACGGTCGGCCGGCCGACGGTGGTCGTGGCCCGCTGCATGGCGGCAAAGACCTTTTCGGGGTCGTGGCCGCCGAGCCGCAGGGACTCGATCTGTGCGTCGCTGAGGTGCTCGACCAGCGCCGCGGTCTGCGGGTACTTGCCGAAGAAGTTCTTGCGCACGTAGGCGCCGTCGGCGGTGCTGAAGCGCTGATACTCGCCGTCGACGCACTCGCCCATGCGCTTGATGAGCGTGCCGTCCGAGTCGGCGTCGAAGAGCGGATCCCAGTCGTTGCCCCAGATCACCTTGATGACGTTCCAGCCCGCCCCGCGGAAGGCCGCCTCCAGTTCCCGGATGATGCTGCCGTTGCCGCGCACCGGCCCGTCGAGCCGCTGCAGGTTGCAGTTCACGACCCAGGTCAGGTTGTCCAGCCGCTCGCGCGAGGCCAGCGTGATGGCGCCCAGCGACTCCGGCTCATCCATTTCGCCGTCGCCGAGAAACGCCCACACCCGCGAGCCGCTGGTGTCGGCCAGGCCGCGGTCGTGCAGGTAGCGGTTGAAGCGCGCCTGGTAGATCGAGGTGATCGGCCCCAGGCCCATCGAGACGGTCGGGAATTCCCAGAAATCGGGCATCAGCCACGGGTGCGGATAGCTGGACAGCCCGCCGCCGCCCGTTTCAAGCCGGAACTTGAGCAGGTGCTTTTCGTCGATTCGCCCGGCCAGGTAGGCGCGCGCATAAATTCCCGGCGAGCCGTGCCCCTGGAAGAAGATCTGGTCGCCGATGGGCTGCTCATCGGTCTTGCCGCGGAAGAAGTGGTTGAATCCCACCTCGAGGATCGTGGCGCTGGACGCGAAGGTCGAGATGTGGCCGCCGATGCCCTCGTGCGCCTTGTTGGCGCGGACCACCATCGCCATCGCGTTCCAGCGGACGAAGCTCTTGATCCGCCGCTCGATGGCGCGGTCGCCGGGGTAGGCCGGCTGCTGCGAGCGGGGATGGTGTTCACATAGGGCGTGTTGGCGGCCAGCGGCACGGCCACGCCGTGGCGGTCGGACCACTCGTGGAGCTGCGAGAGCAGGAATTCGGCCCGCAGGGGGCCGGATTCGGTCGCGACGGCGGAGATGGACTCCAGCCAGTCCTGTGTTTCGCGTGGATCAAAATCCCCGTGGGGGAGGTTCGGCTGCAGCATGGCTGATGACACCCGCAGCGCCGAGGCGCACCGCAACAAGCGGCGCGCCAAGGCGCCAGGAAGCGCTGTTGGAAGTCAGCGGGGAATCGTACCCGCCCCAGCGGGTCCGTTCCAGCGGCGTGCGTGAGAGCCGACGGGCCGGGGGGCCGACGGGCCGGAGGGCATGTGCGGGGCCAGGCCGGCACTGTGGCCGCCGGGGTGCGCTGGGCGGGGCCGGCAGCGGGGCCGGCGTGGGGCGCTGGGCGGGGTCGGCACTGTGGCCGCCGGGCGACGTGGCGCGCTGGGCGCCGAGGCTCGATGGGCGCCGAGGCTCGATGGGCGCCGGGGCGCAATGGGCGCCGGGGCGCAATGGGCGCCGGGGCGCAATGGGCGCCGGGGCGCGCTGGGCGGCGTGCACGGTGGCATGTTTTCGCGGTACTCCGCGTAAGCATGCAGCGCGTCGTGGCACCGCCCTTCCGGGCGGTGCAGCGCATCGGGCGGAAGCCCGATGCCACGTGCCATGCCGCGCGTTGGGCGCCAAGCCGCGTTGGGCGGCGTGCTCGGTGGCATGCTTTCGCGGTACTCCGCGTAAGCATGCAGCGCGTCGTGGCACCGCCCTTCCGGGCGGTGCAGCGCATCGGGCGGAAGCCCGATGCCACGTGCCATGCCGCGCGTTGGGTGCTATGGCGACGGCAATGCGTCGCCATGCGTCTTTGACGCGACCGCGGGCGCTCGGCGCTTCCACGCTCTGCTTCTCTGCGCTCTCCGCGCCTTCCGCGCTCTCCGCGCACTCTGCGCTCTCTGCGAGAACTCTTGTCGGGTGGCATGCTTTCGCTGTACTCAGCGTAAGCATGCATTCGAAGGGCCGCCCGCGTTGCGTACCATGCCGGCGGATGCGTTGCCGTAGCTGGGGGGCTTGCCCCAGGCGTAGCATCGGTCCGCGGCGGCGAAGACTTGTGTAGCGCGGCGCGAAATCACGGAATTATTTTGCGAGAAATGTGTGAATTCCCGCAGTTTGAGGCCTCAATCTCGCAGACGCAGGCCTCACACTCGGCGCCGCAGGCCTCAAACTCCGCGCCGCAGGCCTCAAACTCGGCGACGCAGGCCTCCAACTGGCAGAATGAGGCCGCACTTTGCCAGAGAACGGGCACGGTCCGCGAGAGCCTGGCCGCGTTCTGATGCAATGCGGGCCGTTCCCGCCGCACAACGTGCAGAATCCGCGCGGAATTCGCGGCGGCGCTGAGCCGGCGACGGGCATGACAGGCAGCGCGTGAATGCGGTTTCTCGCAGAGAGCACAGAGAGCGCAGAGAATGCATGGGTAGTGTTTGTTCAGGCCGGCGTCGGGCGAACGCGTAGGGTGTGTTCGGGCCGGCGTGGGGCGATTCGCATTGTAAAGCGCCGCGCGACAGGCCCGAACGCACCATCGTGGACTGCAACGCCCTCTTCGATCGCGGCGGCCGCGCCCACGGCCGCGGATGGTGCGTTCGGACCGCACGAACCGCCCCGCGGCCGGTTGGCGCTCTGCACGCGCGGGAGCCTCTCTGAAGCCGCGCTACGGCGATCCGGCATCCACCAATAGTGCCGCAAAACCCCCGTCGCGCCAGGCCGAAGGGCAGGCGCCCCACGTCGGCAGCGTCAGGCGCTGCGCCGCACACCGCCAGCGCGGGTCGGAGCGCACGAACGCCTCGACCACCCGCTCGTTCTCCTCCGGTTCGATGCTGCACGTGCTGTACACCATCCGCCCGCCGCGGCGGATGCACCCCGCCGCCACGCGCAGCAGCCGCAACTGAAGCTGCGACAGCGTCCGCAGCGCCGTCGCGCTCAGCCGCAGGCGCGCCTCCGGCCGGCGGGCCAGCACCCCGCTGTTCGAGCAGGGCACGTCGACCATCGCCGCGTCAAATGCCGGCTCGCGCGCCGCAGTCGATGCACTCGGGTTCGACGGCGCACCGACAGCCGGAGCGTCCGCAGTCGATGTGTGGGGGTCCGACGGCGCACCGACAGCCGGAGCGTCCGCCGTCGATGGACTCGGGTCCGACGGCGCCCGTGCGGTCGAAGCGTCCGCCTCACGCGCGACCGCCCGCTCGATGCACGCGCGTTCCCGCCCTTCGGTGGTGATGCAGCAGGGGATTTCCAGCCCCAGCCGCTGCGCGTTCTCGCGCAGGCGCTCCAGCCGCGCTGCGCTCGCATCGCACGCCAGCACCCGCGCACCGCGCAGCGCCAGCGCAATACTCTTGCCTCCCGGCGCAGCACAGAGATCGAGCACCTGCTCTACCCTGTGCACGTTCAGCAGCCGGGCCGCATCGGCCGCCGTCAAGTCCTGCACATACGCCAACCCCTCTCGCAGAATCGCCGACTCCGCCACCCGCACCCCCGGCGGCACGAACAGCACGGCCTCGCCGTCGGCGTCCGATCCCCAGACCGCCGCTGCGTCCGCAGGTGATGCGCCGCCGAACTCCGCCGCCGCCCGGCTCGCGAACTCCTCACGGGACAGCCGCCGACTGTTGCGATGCAGCACCGCCGGCGGCAGCGCCTGTCCCGCCCACGCGGCCGCGATGCCGCGCTCCTCTCCAAACCGCTCGATCCATTGAGCGAGTCGCGCGGGTGTTTCGCCGGTCTGCAGCGCCAGCCGCCGCCGGCGATTGTCCTCGTGGTGCGCGCCGCCGCCGCGGCGATTGCGCTCTGGAGGCCCGCTGCCGGGATTGCCGTCGTCATGCGCGGCTTCGCCGCGATTGGCCTCGTCGCCGAGATCGCCGGGGATCAGCGGTTCGCGCAGAATCGTGGCGGAGTTCCAGCCGGTGCGGATGGCCGCCGGGTGGGCCGCATCCCATTTCGCACCGTGCTGCGCGACCGCCTCCGCCGCGCGACGCAGCACCGCGTTCACCATTTTTGCGGCCGCGCCGCCGCGCAGCCGCCCGGCCAGGCTCACCGCCTCGTTCACCGCGGCGAAGGGCGGGACGCGGTCGAGATACAGCAACTGGTACCCCGCCGTCAGCAGCACGGCCCGCAGCGCCGGATGCGTCCGACGGGGTTCATAGGCGGCAAAGCGCGACAATACGCTCTCAATTGTGCCCAGGTGGCGCACCGCGCCAAACGCGAGCTGGCGCGCCAACCCCGCGTCGCGGGCGTCCATTCGCGAGCCGTCCGCGCCTTGCTGCGTCAGTGCATCCGACAGCCGTCCGTCGGCGGAGAGCACCGCCGTTACGGCCCGCGCCGCCAGCGCCCGCGCCGGAGAAGCCGACGTTCGCGGCGCGGTCATGGCACATCCGCCGGCGGCTCCAGCCGGTCACCCGGCGCGACGCGCCGGCCGTTGGCGTAGTCGCGAAACGCCATCAGCCGGCCGCCGGCCGGTCGCACTTCGAGCAGCCGAATGCGCCCGGATCCGCAGGAAACCGTCAGATCGGCGCAGAACGCGCCGATGGGCGACGATTCGCGCTGTTCCGCGCCGGCGGGCGCGTCCTCGGCGACGGCGCGTGCCAGTTGCAACGACTCGCGCCGGCCGCTCGCGCCGACGTACACGCAGGTCGCCGCCGGCCAGCTCCACAATCCGCGGATGCGGGCGGCCACGACCGCGGCGGGCTGCGAGAAGTCCAGCCGTGAATCCGCGCGGGAGAGCTTGGGAGCGCGGGTTGCCTGCGATGCATCCTGCACCTGCGGCCGATCGCCGCGCTGCATGGATTGCAGTGCGTCGAGCAGGGCGGTCGGGCCGAGCTGCGCGAGCCGATCGTGCAGCTCGTCGGCGGTTTCGGTCGGATCGATCGGCGTTCGCGCCGTGGACCAGATTTCGCCGGCGTCCCAGCGCTCGTTCAGTTGGAAGACGGTGACGCCCGTCTCGGCTTCGCCGCTGAGAATGGCCCATTGATAGGGCGCAGCGCCGCGGAAGCGCGGCAGCAGCGAGCCGTGGATGTTGATCATGCCGCGCGGGAAGGCGCGCAGCAGGCCGGGGCCGATCTTCTGGCCGAAGGCCGCGACCAGCCCCAGCTCCGCGCCGGCGGCTCGCGTCGCGGGATCATCGGCGTTGACGTCGGCGGTCTGGACGTGGGGGATTCCGAGGCGCAGGGCGGCTTCGTGGATCGGGGTCGCGGCGACCTGCCGCCCGCGTCCGCTGGGTCGGTCCGGCTGGCTGACGCAGGCGCGGACGACGTGTCCCGCGCGCAGCAGGGCTTCGAGTGCGGGGACGCCGAATGACCCGGTTCCGAAGAAGACGATGTCCATCGCAGTGTGTTCCGGCGGCCGGCTCATGCGTTCGCGGCGATGCGTCGGCGGCGGGCGTCGCGCAACGCGGGGATCAGGTCGGGCGGAATCGCGACGGGGGTGCCCAGTGCGCGAGCCTGGCAGTACACGCGGCAGACGGATTCGAGCGTTTCGGCGTGCAGCAGGGCGGATTCGGCGTCGCGCCCCCAGGCGACCGCGCCGTGGTTGGCGAGAATCGCGGTGAAGCCGCGGGCGACGTGCGGAGCGACCGCTTCGCCGACGGCGTCGGTGCCGGGGGTGCGATAGGGGATCAGCGGGATCGGGCCGAGCAGCACGTCGGCCTCCGGCAGCAGCCCGGCCGGGACGGATTGACCCAGCAGCGCCAGCGTGGTGGCGAAGGGCGAATGGGTGTGCACGATTGAGACGATCGGGTGGCGCGCGGCGTCGGCGGCGCGGTACAGGGCCAGGTGCAGGCGGATCTCGCTGCTGGGGGTGCTCGACCCCTCCAATTGACGGCCGTCGAGGGCGACGATGCACAGCTCGTCCGGGCTCAGGCGGCCTTTGCAGCGGCCGCTGGGCGTGCAGAGGATGCGGTCGGATGCGAGGCGGAGCGAGAGATTCCCCTCCGCGCCGGCGATGAGGCCGCGCTCATAGGCGCGGCGGGCGACTTCGCAGAGAAGATGAGCCGAGGACATGGGCGGAATCGTAGCCCGCGCGGCGCAAACCGCCAACGGTTGGATTGGCGGCGTCGGCGGATGAGCGGCCGTTTGTGTCGTACACGCTCAGTAACCCGCCGATGCCGCCGGCGCCGCCGGCGCCGTGCAGGCCGGATACGGACGAACCGCCGGCGCCGTGCAGGCCGGGGGTAGATGAATCGCCGCTGCCCGCGCCGTGCAGGCCGCCGACAGTCGAATTGCCGTTCTGGCCGCTGAGGTCGAGACCCCAGGTGTATTGCCGCAGCACGGTCGGATCGCCGCTGGTCGGCACGTTCAGTTCCTGAATGAGGTTCCAGCCGTCGTACACGAACCGCGTCCTTGACAGCAGTTCCCAGCTTCCCGGCGAGCCGGCTTCCCACTCATACACGGCCTTCTCAACCCGCCGGCCCATGTAATCATAGCGGAATTCGACGCGGGTCATACCCCCGGCTTCGCTCCCCGACCACGCGCGCACCCGCTGCACTCGGTCTTTCGGCGGCTTGCTGCGGCATCATTACCGCGACGCGACCCACTCTTTCGTCACGCAGTCCCGAGTCGTTGGCGAGCACTGCACCGCGGAGCGTGACGCCGCTGCGCGCATGCCGTACACGTTGGTATCGCGAGCGCGTAACGAAATCAGTGTCCTCACGTCGATCGCCACTTCGGGCGAACAAGTTCGATCAGACCCAAGCTCACGGCGGTCCGCGGGGAGCGCGCCTATATTTTGAAACCACGCTCAACGGACCTGTGCGATGTGGCTGTAGGGATCATAACCATAGTCAACCGTCAACCGGCTCCGCATTGCCTGGCAACAGCACTCTTGGCAATACAGACGATGCGCGACCAGCATCACGGCAACCGCTCCACGACAGCAGCCCACGAAGTCGATCGCGCGGCGGTCTTGCGGAATGTACAACGTCCCAACGTTATCGCAAATGTACCGGCTCCCACGTCCACAATTCAGCCGCGTACTCAACGGGCTGGCTCCACTGAAACCACACTTTCCATGTCGCCGTTGAATCACTGGGCAGATCAGCGAGGTCGAACGTAACGAGATAGGCCACACCGCGTCTGTGCCAGTTACACTCTGTCGGACCAGTGCGCGGAGTCAGCGTGCGTCCGGTATCACTCTCAATCCAGATTCGAAACGCCCGGAAATCCCGATCGCTTCGAAGCGTTGGACTCCATACCGTAAACAGTGGAGTCGTAGGGCTGACCGCGAAGGGGCTGCGGGCTGGCATTGTCGAGAGCGCAATCGGATCGGAGCCACATGGAAGATCACAGAGCTTCGCGGACAATAGCGACGTTGATGGGCGGGATGTCAGCCGACACCAGCTAGCCGCCAAGGATGCCACGCCCATTGTGATAGCCGCAACGGTTGCGTATAGTAACCACCAATTGGCTCGATCAGCGGACTTGAGCGGAGCTGGACTCACAACACCACCTGCATAAGCGCTATCTCGTCAGGCAACACGCATCAATCGCATCATTAGCGCCATGGCGGCAATTATTAGAAAAAGGATCATATGCGCAACTCGGTTCGAACGACCTCAAACAGTCATGGATGTCAGAGCACGTCGCTGAAAGGCAGTTGATTCCTGTGCCGGGACCGAACTCGATAATCTGGAGGAAGCTCCGGCTGCGTGTCAGCCAGCGACACTCCACTTCCGGCGGCGCTTGACATACGTCCGCCAAGTCAGGAATGTTCCACCCTGACGGATACGAGCCAGCACTTCCAATCACACGTCCTCGCGCGTCCAGCCAGCGCAGATAACGATGTCCGTCCCACACAAGCTGGTCGCACACCTGGACGCGACAGTCGTCCGATGCGCGTATGTGCGGACTCGGGTGCCGCGGATAATACGGACCTGCGCTCGGGTTAATTATGATTACTCGGGGCCGTCTGACTGGTGGCTCAGGTGGGGGCACTGGAGTTCCATCAGATGGTGGTGGAACTGGATCTGTAAGCAATACGCAAGATTGGAAGTCAGGGTGCCAGTAGTACCCAGGTGGGCAACCGCCTCCGGGAAGTGGTCGCACGGAATCCCATCCAAGGGCGTCGATGCTGTCGAGCGGCGAGTTTCTAAGACACCGGTACAGGTTTAGGCCGCCGCGCTCCCCAATCGGATCGCGGTTGATCCAGCGCCCGAGCCGGGGGGAGTAGTAGCGGTAGCCGTAGTAGTAGAGGCCGGTTTCGGCGTCGAAGAACTTGGTCGAAGAGCGGAAGGGGTTCATAGAGGCGTAGGGGCCGGCCTCTTCGGCGATGTTGCCGTCATTGTCGGCGTCGGGGCCGACGATGTTGCCGTACGGGTCGTATTCGTACTTCGCGACCAGGCGGCCGGCGGACCAGGCCATCCCGGTTGATCCGCCGGCGTCGTCGGCCCATTCGACTAATTGGCCGACGTTGCCGTTGGCGTCGTACAGAAAGACGTACGATTTGTCGTCGGATGTCGCGTTTTCGCCGGTTGTGGTGCCGTTTGTGTCGTACACGCTCAGCAACCCGCCGATGCCGCCGGCGCCATGCAAGCCGCCGACAGTCGAATTGCCGTTCTGGCCGGTGAGGTCGAGGCCCCAGGTGTACTGGCGCAGGACGGTCGGATCGCCGCTGGTCGGCACGTTCAGTTCCTGAATCAGGTTCCAGCCGTCGTACACGAACCGCGTCCTGCTTTGCGTGACCCAAGCGCTGCTGACGTACTTGTCGTGGTGCTTTTCGACGCGGCGGCCCAGGTAATCATAAACGTATCGCCAGCGCTCGTCATTGTTCGCGGGCGAATAGGTCGAGCCGACCGGATGAGCGGGATGGACCTCGATCAGCCGGTTCTCGGCGTCCCAGACGTACGTCCTGTACGACGGCGACGACGCGCCGCCGACCAGCACCGACACGAACGGATCAAGATTGACATTATTGAACACGCCGTCGCCGTTGACGTCGCCCCAGCAGGCATGCCGCTCAGAGACACTCTGGCTCTCCGCCGATACAACTCGACCGCTCAAGCACATTGCTCAATCACCGTCGGCACGGGGTGCATTCGCCGTTGTCGGCGTTCCACATTCTGGGCATCGCCCTGACCGATTCCCGGTCAAGTCATACCGACATCGAAGGCAACGGTCGGTATGTGGTACTTGCATTCTGAGATCCCGCCAGGCAATTACCAGGGTCCACAAAGCCACTATCCACGCTCCAACCGAAACCCAGCCCAGTGAGTTGATCTGCTCACGCCAGAAGGCATAGACAAGGCCCACGCCGGCGGCACAGGCTGTCGCAACCCAAAACTGCTTCGACATCCGCTCCAAGCGCAAATACCTCCAGCATTTCTCCGATCGCCCTGAATACAGGACAATCGGCCCGCACATGTACTTCTACTTGTTACAATTCCTGAACTGCGGATATGTTCTACAGTTAATCCCTTGGCCTACCAACACTGGGTCATCCAAGTCTCCCGTTTTCATGCAATTGCACAGTGCCTCTTGCGCCGCGTCGATACTCATTCTATGGAGAGCGGAGCACTTCGACGCTTCGTAGAACGAGACAGCTGATGCGCCGACACCACAGCCGGCGGTGCACGCCGTAAAGCAGACTGCCGCCCCGGGGCCGAGCCTTGCACACCCCACGGCGCAACCGGCAACACAGAGTGCAACTTCAGCACCCATCTGGGCGTAGCTAAAGCAGCTCGCGATCGCCTTAGTGTGTTCAGCGAGGCGACAGCGGTAGATGCAATTACAAAATGTTCCGTCCCCCTTCTTGTCTGGTCCGCAAGCGTCCGTACATGCGGTCAAACCAAGCTTGTCAAAATGGCCGCGAGGATCGTTCATTAGCGCCGCAAACAGATTAGAACCTATCCCTAAACCTATTGTTCTGGTGTTCGATCCACAGCGAAGATGCGTTTCTCCTGCAGAAACGCGCGGGTTGACAATCGGCGGCACGGCGTTCTCGGAGGTTTAGGGATGGGTTCTAGGTCCACCCGCTTCTTCAATCGGATCCCGACTAATCCACCTCCCCACCCTCGGGCTGTAGTATCGATACCCGTAGCAATACAGTCCCGTTTCGGCGTCGAGGAACTTCGTGCTGAAGCGGAACGGATTCGTGTCGGCGAATGTTCCCGACTTGGCGACGACGTTGCCATACGGGTCGTATTCGTACTTGGCGACCATTCGGCCGGACGCCCACGCCATGCCGCTTGATCCGCCCGCACCGGAGGGCCACTCAACCAGTTGGCCGACGTTGCCATTGGCGTCGTATAGATAGGTGAAGCTGCGGTCGTCGCTGGTCGTGGTCGTGTTGTTCGTATCGAGCACCGCCAGCAACCCGCCAATCCCACCCGCGCCATGCAGGCCGGATACGGACGAATTGCCGCTCTGGCCGCTGAGGTCGAGGCCCCAGGTGTATTGGCGCAGGACGGTCGGGTCGCCGCTGGTCGGCACATTCAGTTCCTGAATCAGGTTCCAGCCGTCGTACACGAACCGCGTCCTGCTCTGCGTGACCCACGAGCTGCTGACGTAATTGTCGTGGTGCTTCTCTACGCGGCGGCCTCCCACTCGAACACGGCCTTCTCGACCCGCCGGCCCATGTAATCATAGCGGAACTCGACGCGGGTCATGCCCCCGGATTCGCTGCCGGGCATCGGCTCGAGGGGCCGCAGCCGTCGTCATCTGGTGCCCGGGAGTGTGCCGCTCCAGGAATCGCGCCGCTCCCACGAGTGTACTGCTTAAGAGGCGGGTTCCACGGGTTGCGCTGCGCCCGGCTGGCGCCGGGCGGCGCTCCACCCGTGGCTACAACCCGGCACCCCTGGCGGGGTGCAAATGCGGGGAGCAGCAAGCTCAAGGGCAGTGGTATCCCGGTAATGGCACTTCGGAAGAGGCACGCCGGCATTCGCACGCCGGCAATGGCACACCGGCAACGACGCTCCGAAAGTAACACACGGGCGCGAATTGTGCTGCATTGGCAAGTGCACTGCTCAAGAGCAGTAGCACCACGCCAGTGGCACACTGGCCATTGCGCGCCGGCACTTGAACAACGTCGGTCGGGGGGGATGGGAGGCTGGTCGTGGGGATAGGGGGCCGGTCGTGGGGATGGAAGGCTGGTCGTGGGGATGGGAGGCTGGTCGTGGGGACGGGAGGGCGGTCGTGGGGATGGGAGGGCGGTCGTGGGGACGGGAGCGCGGGTCAGGATGCGGGGCGGCCGTTCGAGGCGGCCAAGGGGGTCAGCGTAAACGTCGCTCCGCAGCCGGGCCGCGTGCAGCGGACCGCCAGGGTGGGAATCTTGAGAAAGTCCTCACTGCCGGCGTTTTGAATCGCGAGCAGCGTCGGGAGGATCGCTTGAGCGGCCGAAAGGCACATCCCGGCGGGGACGGTGGACGCCACATCCCAGCCGCCGCGCACGGCCGGCGGGCTGGGGCAGGCTCCATCGGCCGGCGCGCAGCCGCAGGCGACCCGCACGCGCCGCTCGGCCGCGTGTTCGTCGCCGTCGGAAAGGGCATTGAGCGGGCCGGAGAGGGGATCAACCTGGGGGCGCGCGTCGCGGGCCGGCTTCCCGGCCGGTGGTGCGTCGGTTTTCTCCCCGCTGGCCGGGCGTGCAGAGCCGGCGTCGCCGGTTGGCTTGGCGGATTTCGCCCCGGCAGCCGGGCGCGCAGTTGCGGGGGCGTCGTGTGCCGCGTCGGAAGCACCGGTCCCGGCGTCGACAACTCTGGACTTCGCGGCCGCAGGTCTGGTCCTGGCGTCGTCGTCGTTCACGTCGCCGGCGGAGGCGGATGGGGCGGCGGGGGAGAGGCGGTCCAGCACGACGACGTCGCGGCGCTCATCCATGGCGAGGTTGGCGAGTTGATCGGCGCGGCGGTTGGCGTCGCGGCGGACATGGCGGATGGACCAGTGCGAGATGCGCAGCAGCAGGCGCTGCGCCTGCATATACAACTGTTCCAGGGCGGGGCTTTTCACCTGATATTCGCCGGTGATCTGGCGAACCAGCAGCTCGCTGTCGGAGTGGAGGCGGACGGGCTGCGGCGGGGCGAGGGCGATGCGCTCGAGCGACCGCAGCAGCGCGTTGTATTCGGCGGCGTTGTTGGTGAGAGGGCCGAGAAAGTACCCGGCCTCGAAGAGCGGCTTTTCGTCGTCGTCGCAGATCACCACGCCGGCGCCGGCCGGCCCGGGGTTTCCGCGGGCGCCGCCGTCGAAGTGGACGATCAGGCCCACGATCAGCCGCCCCGCACGAAGTGCAGGATTCTGCCGCATTGACCGCAGGTGGTGACGTCGTCGCGGCTCATCAGCGCGCTGGCGCGCTCGGCGCTGACGGACATGTTGCAGCCCTCGCAGATGAACTCGTCGCGGCGCGGGTTCGGCCGCGACACGCGGGCCATGACCTCGCCGTCATAGCGCTCCGAGATGCGGTTGAACTGCTTGAGCACCTCGGGATGGACCTTGGCGGCGGCGGCGTCGCGCTCGGCGGTCAGCCGCGCGAGGCGCTCGGAGAAGGATTGCTGCGCCCGTTCCAATTCGCCGCGCAGCTCGGCGAAGCGGGTCTCCTCGACGGCGATCTGGGCTGCGCGGGCGTCCGCCTCGGTCTTGCGGGTTTCGATCTGCTGCATCAGTTCCATGCCGCGGGCCTCGATGCGGGCGATTTCCGCGCGGGCGTTGTTCATCTCGGCGAGGATGGCCTGATACTCTTTGTTGGTCCGGACGGTGTTGAGCTGCTCCCGGAGCCTGGCCACCCCGCCGTCGCGGCTCTTGACGTCCAGGTCCAGCGCGTCGAATTCGATCTGCAGCGTGCGGGTCTGATCGCGATGGGCGGCCAGCTCCTTCTGCCCGGCCTGCACCCGCGCCTGCTGGGCGGCGACGCGCTTTTCGCGGGACGCCACCTGGCGGCGGATGTCCGCGACCTGAAGTTCCACTTCCTGCAAATCCAGCAGCGCCTGGATCGTTGCACCCATCCAGCGTCTCCGTGGGCCGGCCTTCCGTTCATCGCGAACCGCATAGTATCCTCTGTCCGGCCGCGCGTCGCAAGGCGGGTGCCTGACAGGGTTCCGCCGCGCAGACCGTCCGCCTCAGCGGGCGGCGCTATCGCGCCAGCGGCCGCGGAGGTGTGCTACATCGTGCAGAGTTGTTTGACGGCATTCCCGGTTTTTTCGGTTCGGATTTCCATGCGGCTGCACGGTCCGGCGCTGCTGGTCGTGCTGTGCGGGCTGACGATGGCCGCGCCGGCGGCCGCGCAGAATCCGGTCGGCGGCGGCGCGGCCGAGGATCGCCGCCGTACGCCGGTGGTCGAGGTTTTTGAGCGCGCCCGCGGCAGCGTAGTGAACATCAGCACGTCGCGGCGGGTGCAGTATCGTTATCGCCCCTCGTTCGCCTCCCCCTTTGACGACGTGTTCAACTTCGGCGCCCCGCGCGGGGGCGACGCCGTCACCAGCGTCGGCTCGGGCGCAGTGATCCACGAAGCGGGCTATGTCGTGACGAATGCCCACGTTGTGGCGCAGGCCACCGACGTGCGCGTGACCTTCGCCGACGGCTCCGCGCGCCCGGCCCGGATCGTGGCGGTGGACTCCGATCATGACCTGGCCGTGCTGCGAATTGAGGGAGGCGGGTGTACTCCCGCTGTGCTGGCTCGTCCCGGCGACATCCTGATCGGGGAGACGGTGGTCGCCATCGGCAACCCGCTCGGACTGAATCACACGGTCACGACCGGCATCGTCAGCGCGATCGACCGCGAAGTGCGCTTCAACGCGGGCCTGACCTATTCCGGCCTGATCCAGACGGACGCCTCGATCAACCCGGGCAATTCGGGCGGGCCGCTGCTGAACCTTCACGCCGAACTGATCGGCATCAACACGGCGATCCGCGGCGACGCGCAGAACATCGGCTTCGCCATTCCCGTTGCGCGGCTGTGGGAGCTGCTGCCGGTGATGCTGGACGTGGAGCGGCGCGCCCGGGTGCGCTTCGGGCTGGACGTGGAGGGGGGGGAGCCGCGGGTTGCCGCCGTGCGGCCGGGTTCGCCCGCGGCGCGAGCGGGGCTGCGCAGCGGCGACCGGTTGATGTCGTTCAACGGCCAGCCGATCCGCAGCGGAATTGACTATTACGTACGGCTCAATGAGCAGCGGCCGGGGGCGGGGGTCGCGCTGGTCGCGCAACGCGGTGAGGAGACCGTTCGGGCGGAGGTGGTGATCGAGGAGATTCCGCCGCCGGATGGGCGGAAGCTGGCGGCCGAGCTGTTCGGGATGGAAGTGACGGCCCTGCCGGCGCGTCTGCGGCGGCAGCGCGACTTTCCCGCCGACCTGGGGCTGATGATCTCGCAGGTGGAGCGGAACAGCCCGGCGGAGCGCGGCGGGCTGGAGCCGGGTGACATCCTGGTGTCGCTGGGGGGGATCAGTGTTCCGACGGCGGAGGATGCCGGACTGGCGCTGGAGCGGGTTCGGCCGGGGATGCGCGTGATGGTGGACGTGATCCGGGTCAGCACGGATCCGCCGATCCGGGGGACGACGCGGCTGGTGGCGCGGGGCCGCTGATGCAGGTTGGGTGGAGGGCGGAAAGGGCCGCGCCTCTGCGACTTGTGAGAATCGGGGGGAATTTGCTGGGTTCGGGGGTCTGAACCGGTTATCCTGACGGGGTGAGCCGTCGCACGCCATTCCGGCGCGTGCGGCCGCCCGGGCGGTGCCGAGCTGCGGCAGGCGCGAGGGCGGATTCTCCGTTCCGATCAACTCCAGGAGACGCATGATGAAATCTGCGCGGATGTGGACCCGGGGTCTTGGATTGCTTGCGGCTGCCGGCGTGACCGGCAGCGCGCTGGCTGCGGCCGTGGCGAGCACGCAATGGGACGAAGCGCCGATCGCCTTTGACGGCGTGTATGCGGGCAAGCTGGCGCCCAGCGCCGCGGCCGAGCGTTTCACCGGCGACCCGAAGCAGGACGCGGGTTCGGTCTGGCTGGCCTATCCGTCGAACCATTCGGGGCTGGTGCTGATCGAGGCGTGCGGCTCGGACTTTGACACGGTGCTGACGGTCTGGACGGCGGAGCCGGTCGAGGGGATGCAGCTCATCAGTGACGATGACGGCTGCGACGGCGACGGTCGGTCGCAGTTGTTCGCCCCGGTGGAGAAGAACCAGTTCTATTTCATTCAGCTTCAGGACAAGCTGGGCACGGGCGGAAACTACTCGATCTTCGTCAAGACGCTGGACACCTACGACTCGACCGAGACGCCGGTGTATCCGGATGCGCCGGTGGGCGGGTTGAACAGCGGCCCGGACATCCTGCTGAGCAACATGCAGGACACCTATCAGACCACGACCACCGGTATCGGCGGCAAGCGCGCCTATGCCTTCGGCGGCTGGACCTGCAACATGGGAGACACGGCGTTTCTGTGGCAGAGCAACGGGACGCCGAGCCTGGCGATGAACGCCTTCCGCCTGCACAACGGGCGGTTGATGCAGATCGGGCTGGGCTTCTGCAAGCGGGCCTGCTGCGTGGCCAACGGGACCGGCTGTCCCGAGGGCGTGACGTGCGGAAGCGGCCCCAGCGGGCATCTGCGGGCGGGCTGCCGCGACGTGTACAGCGCCAGCTACAACTCCGGGCAGACGCGCCTGGCGCCGCGCAGCAGCGTGAATGCCTTCACGCGACAGCACTTCAGCTACAGCACGGCGACGGGCGACGCGATCTTCAAGCGCCTGCAGATCGCCGAGGCGGACATGAATGCGACGACCTTCCCCGGTGCGCTGTACTTCATCGAGGGCAATTTCGTCTGCCAGGATGAGAACCCGGCGAACATGAACAACAATGCGTCGTATCGGCGCGTGACGCTCGGGACCAACTTCGCTCTGCCGGTGGCGGACACGACGCAGTACGGCGTGCCGGCGATTTTCGCGTGGCAGACGCACGGCAACGGCCTGAACGTGGCGGACAACACCGTGCGGATTGAGACGGTGGACATCCCGGGCGAGGGGCGCTTCTTCGTGGCGAGCAAGGCGACGCCGCTGGGCAACGGCGAGTGGCGCTATGACTACGCGATTGAGAATCTGAACTCGGATCGCTCGATCGGCGGGCTGTATGTGCCGCTGACGCCGCTGACGCAGACCCACAGCCAGGATTTCCATTCGCCGGACTATCACTCCGGTGAGATTTACAGCAACGCGGACTGGGCCAAGCTGGCCAATGCGGGCGAGGTGGCCTGGGAAACGCCGGAGACCTTTGACGACAACGTGAACACCAGTGCGCTGCGCTGGGGCACGATGTACAACTTCTGGTTCACGGCCAATCGTCCGCCGCGGCTGGTTCTCTCGCGTCAGACGCTGTTCAAGCCCGGCTCACCGGATTCCGTCAACGCGATGGTTCATGCACCGGGCTGGCTCAAGGGCGACATGAACTGCGACGGCCTGGTCAACAACTTCGACATCGATCCGTTCCTGATGGCGTTGTTGAACCCGGCGCAGTACGCCTCGACGTTCCCCGGTTGTGATCCGCTCAACGGCGACATCAACGGGCTGAACGGACTGAACAACTTCGACATTGATCCGTTTGTGGCGATGGTGCTCGGCAACTGATCGCCGAATCACCGTTCGACGGACTGATGACCCGCGCGTCCCGCGTCGAGTGCTGCTCGGCGCGGGACGTTCGCATGACTCATCGAGAGCATTGAAGGCTGGTGGGCGGTTGGAGTGAAACAGCCGTTCGGAATTCGTCGACGCGCCGGGTGCCGGTTCGCGTGTGGCGCGGCGATGCGGATTCGGGCGCGACTGAAAGGGCTGCACTGCTCAAGAGCAGCGGCACGCGGCGTCGCGTCGCCATTGTGCGGCGTTGATGGAGAAGCGGGCCAGGCGCTCCGTCCGCCCGTAGGCGTCGAAGTGATGCTCCTCGAAGCCGTCGGCGCACATTCCCGCGGCCTGGTAGGCCCGGATTGCGGAACGGTTGGCGGGGAAAACGACCAGCGTGACGCTCATCGCGGCGCAATGGACAAAGGCGCGATCCAGCAATCGACGCGTGATTTCCGTGCCCAGGCCGGTTCCGCGCCGCTGCGGATCGACGACGAGGTGCCCGAGCCAGAAGCTGTGGCGCGACGCGTTGAGCAGGTTCAACTCGCCGTAGGCCAATAGCGCCCCGCCGCCGCGCTCGCAGAGGATCCACTGTTGACGGCCGTTGCGGCCCCAGTCGCGGACCTTCTCAGCGGTCAGGGGCGGTGCGGTGCGCGGCGCGAGCCAGTAGGCCTCGCCCGCCGAATCGGCCCAACTTGCGATGACTTCGGCGTCGGCGGGTTCGAAGGGCCGCAGGCGCAGCGCCAGCGCGGGCGGTGCGCCCGGGACGCGCGGATCCGTGCTGCGTACTGGTCGCACCGCCATCGGCGATTCCATCGTTCGTGCCGCACCCCGGCCGCTATCATAGCACGCCGAGACTGTTTCAGAATCGACAAGCACCACCCCGTAGGACCATGACCGCGCATGAGCGCTTCGCCGGATCAGACCATTCGCGGATTCCCCGTGCTGCGACGGCGCGTGCGGGTGGGGGAGCGGGTGTATGAGCTGGTCGGACCGGCCAACTTCGAGTCGCTGATCGACGATCCGCGCGTGGTGGAGCGCTTCGCGCAGGATGAGTACATGCCCTATTGGGCGGAGTTCTGGCCGGCGGCGCGGGTGCTGGCGGAGCGCGTGGCGGCCTGGCCGGATGCCGAAGCGGCTGACAGTGAATCGCCGGTGCTGGAGGTTGGATGCGGGCTGGGGCTGGTGGGGCTGGTGGCGGCGGCGCGCGGGAGGCGCGTCGTTCTGTCGGATTATGACGCGGATTCGCTCGAATTCGCGCGAACGAGCGCCGAATGCAACGGGTTGGCGGTCGAGACGCGCGTGGTGGACTGGCGGCGGAGTTATCCTGACCTGATGCCGCGCTGCATTCTGGCGGCCGAGGTGCTGTACGAGACGCGGCTGCTGGACCCGATTGCGGCGTTCGTGCGGGGGCACCTGGCTCCGGGCGGGGCGGCGATTTTCTGCGACGCGAACCGCCGGCCGGCCGACGGCTTTCCGCAGGCGGCCGAGCGGGCCGGATTGCGGGTGGAGGGCTGGCAGGAGCGGATCGAGCCGGCCGACGGCCCGCCGATCTCGGCTCGCATGTTTCGAGTCACGCTCGCCTGAGCCGCGCTGGTTGCGATCACTCGTAGCCGATGGCCGCGACGACGTCGATGCGTCGGGCGGCGCCCAGCGGCAACAGTGCCGCGGCCAGTGAGATGACGACGCCCGCGGCGGCCGCGATGAGCAGAGCGTCGGTCGGCACCACCAATGGCAGCACGAAGCCGGCGGCGCGGATGGCCAGCGGCATGACCACCAGGCCGATGGTGGCGATTCCGAGCACTCCGCCCAGGAGGCCGCCGGCCGCACCGAGGAATGCCGCCTCGGTGAGCAGCATGGAGCGGATTTGTGCGGGTGTTGCGCCGATGGCGCGCAGCAGGCCGATCTGGCGCGACTGGGAAAGCAGCGAGATCAGCAGGCAGTTGGCGACGCCGACGCCGCCGATGAAGACGGCGAGCAGGAGTTGCAGGTTGGCGAGCTTGAACCAGTCGCCGATCAGGGCCAGGGCGAAGGCCTTGGTTTCGTCGGCGCGATAGAGGAATGCGGGGAATCGGGCGGAGAGGGATTCGGTCAGCCGCGCCCGCGTGGACTCGATGTTTGTGCCGGTGCGCAGGCGCATGTCCATGTAGGAGAGGAGCGGATCGTCGAACGCCTCGACATAGGTGCGGCGGTCCATCAGCACGGTTCCGCGGAACCAGGTGTAGTCGGGGCGGATGGCGGCGACGCGAAACGCGCGCGGCCCGCCTGCGGCGTCGAGGGTGACGCTGTCCCCGACCGCGACGCTGTGCAGGGTGGAGAAGTTTTCAGAGATGGCCACCTCGCCCGCGACCAGAGGCCCGGGCGGCAGCCACGGTTGGGTGGCGCCGCGCGCCGCGCGCACCTGCTCGAATTCGGCGAAGTCCACCGCGACGATCATGACCCGCTCATCGCCGAAGAGCGTCTGGCGCGTGCGCACGCCATAGGCGATTTCGACTGCCGGGTCGCGGCGCAGCTCGTCGAGCAGCTCGGGTGGATATTCGCCGCCGGTGTTGTAGGGGGATCCGCCGTGGGGTTGGCCGTTCACGGCCAGGTCGAAGGGCAGCGTCTCTTCGAGCCATTGGCGGATGGAGCCTTCAAGCGATCGGACCAGCCCGGCCATCGCCACGATGATCGAGAGGGAGCCGCCGAGCGCCACCAGCGTCAATGACGTGCGGGTGGGGAATTTCACGATGCTGTCCAGTGCCAGAACGCCCGGCAGGCGCAGCGCGCGCCGCGCGGCGGCACGCGCCGGCGCCGCCAGCCACTTGATCAGTTGCGGCCCGGCCATTCCGACGCCGAGGAACGCGGCCACCACGCCGCCGATTCGCAGCGCCCAGCCGACGCCCGGGCGACCGACCAGCACCAGCCCGATCGGCACGATCAGCGCGCCGGCGATGAACCAGTACATCGTGCGGGCGTGCATCAGGGCTTCGACGGCGCCGGGCTTCATCGCCAGCACCGGCGGTTGCGCGGCGGCGGTGCGGGCGGGGGCCAGCGCCCCGAGCATCGACGCAGCAACGCCGACCAGCGGCGCGAGCCAGAATACGTCCGCGGGAATGACGCGCAGCGGCGGGCCGAGGTTGACGATGATGCTCAGCGATTCGCCCGCGCTGCGCAGCGCCCAGCTTGCCATGCCGACGCCGATCGCCAGGCCGGCGGCCGAGGCGATCAGCCCGAGCAGCGCCGCTTCGAGCAGGATGGCCATCAGGATTTCGCGGCGGTGCGCGCCGAGAGCGCGAAAGGTGCCGATCTCGCGGGCGCGCTGCACGACCGCCAGCGCCATCGAGTTGTAGACGATGAAGACGCCGATCAATGCGGCCAGCGCCGTGATGCAGATCAGCATGACCTGGAATTGCACGAAGAGCGCGTCGAAGGTGGCGTCGCTCTGGGCGGCCGGCGAGAGGGTGTAGCCCGCGGGCAAGGCCGCCGCGACGCGCGATTCGAGCGACGATCCGCTTGGGGGCGATTTTCCGGTATCGAGCACCAGCTCGATTCTCGAGTAGCGTCCCTCCATGCCGAGCAGCCGCTGCGCAGCGCCGATCGGCATGAAGAGGATGTTCCCGCCCAGCGCCGCCGCCGCGCCGTCATTTCGCAGGACGCCGGCAACGCTCATCGTCTGCACGCCGGCGGGGGTGGAGACGCGCAGCGCCGCTCCCGGCCGCGCCTGCAAGCGCTCCGACAGGGATTGCGTCAGGATCAGCACGTCGCGGCTGCGCAGCAGGGTCGAGAGGTCCAGCTCGGCGGCGTCGGCCGCGTTGTAGCGGCGCAGGCGGGCATCGCGGAGCGGATCAATCCCGAGGATGGTGACGGCCACGCCGGCATCCGGCAGCGTGGCGCTGCCCTGCACGAGCGGTGCGGCGAGCAGGCCGACGGCTCGCCCCGTCGTGCTCGCACTGTTCGGCTCCGGCAGGCGGGCGTCGGCTTGGAAGGCGGGGTGCAGGTCGAGTTGCTCCAGCGCGTGAAGCACGGACTCATCGAGGCGGGTGCGGGCGGTGACGACGTGTGTTGCGTTGCCGGCCAGTGCGGCGAGATTGGCCCGGAAGGTGGCCACCACGCTGACCTGCGTGATGCGCATGGAGACGAACAGTGCAACGGCCAGAGCGATCGACGCCGCGGAGAGCAGGTAGCGCCACGGCCGGCGGCGCGCATGGCGCACCCCGGATGCACGGGTCTGCTGAAGCACGGCCGGCAGGTTGATCACGGGGGCGCGCGGCTCCGGTTGGAAGGCGTGTCCGGTGGAATCGTGCCCGCGGCCTGCACGAATTGCAACCGATCGGGCGGCGGGCGGATTCGGGGTCCGCGCGGGGGCCATGCCAGGTTGGGATGTGTTTCGGCGATTGGTCCGCGCGGCGCCGGGTCAGCGCCGCGCCCGCTCGTACACGCTCATCAGCTCCCGCGCATGCCGCTCCATGGAGCAGAATGCGCGGAGGTCCGTCGTCGCGCGCCGCGCAGCAAGCGCCACGGCAGGCTCGCTTGCAGACCGCAGCGCCGCCGCCAGTGCCTGTGCGTCGCTCGGCTCGGCGATGGCGAAGCCCGTCGGTCCGCCGCCGGCGGCCGCTGCGCGCGGCAGCAATTCCGCCGCCCCGTCATGCGCGGTGGTCACGACGGGCAGCCCAGCCGCGGCCGCCTCCAGCACGACGCGGCTGCACGGGTCGTACCAGGTTGGATGAGCGAGCAGGTCGGCTGCCGCGGTCCACGCCGCCGCCGGCGCCGTTCCGCAGAATCTCACGCGTGACGCGATTCCCAGTCGCTTGGCCTGTTGCAGGTAGGGGCCGTTGTCTCCGCGGCCGACGATTGCGAGCAGCGGCCGCTCGGCGGGGGGGAGAATGGCGATGGCCGACAGCAGATCGCGCAGCCCCTTGAGCCGGAAGTTGTGCGCGCAAAAGGCGCAGATTCGTTCATCCGGCGGCAAACCGAGCCTTTTTCGCTCATTCGCGCGGCGGGCGGCGTCGCCGACGACCGGCACCGAATCGACGCGAATCGCGTTGAACACGACGTTTGTCCGCCCGGCGGCGTGCGGATAGTCGCGACGGATCTGCAGCGCTCCGTACTCGGACACCGGCGCGATCAGCGGCGGGTTTGAGCTTGCGAACAGAGCGCGTTCTTCGCGCAGCACGAGCCGCTGGCGGGCGTTGAAGCGCCGCGCTGTGCGGCGCAGCCAGCCGGCGAGGCCGCGGCCGGCCAGCGCCTCACTGCGGCGGATCGTTTCGGCGACGGTGCCGCCGCGCGGCTGGTAAAGGCTGGCGCCAGCCATGGGCGTGACGGCGTGCACGACGTCGAATCCGCTCTCGGAAACAAAGCTTCGCGCAGCGCGCAGGAACGCGCGCGTCCGCGCTGCGCGGCCGAGGCCCGACACGGCGAGCGGATTGTCGCGAACGTCGGGGGAGCTGCCGGTGGTGCGCGCGTCAGGCACGGACCCTGGTCTCGGGGTGGTTGCGGCGTACACCAGCGTGACGGAGGCGCCGCAGGCGGCCAGTGCTTCGGCCATTTCGCGGGTCGAGGTCTCCGCACCGCCCCGGGCGGGGTCCGCGGATTCGTTCACGATTGCAACGCGCAGGGGGGCGGCGGGCATGGATCAGCGCCTCTGCGCCGTTCGCCGCGCCTCGCGCTGCATGATGCGGGCGCTGCGGCGGGTGATCTGCGCGGCGTACCAACGCGTGCGCGGAGCGCGGGGCAGGAGGCAGAGGTAGGTCCGCAGGAAGCGCAGGCGGTCTGTGCGGGTTGCGCCGACCGCCAGCGCGGAGCTATCGAGCTGCGCCAGGTCCTTGAGCAGCCAGCGCATCCGCCGCAGCCGCGGGCGATGCAGGCGGGCCAGGTCGATCAGGCAGAAGGTGGGGGCGCGTTGCGCCTGCGGGTCCAGTTCGGCGAAGATGTGGCAGAGGTATAGATCGCGGTGGGTGAAGCCGGTCTGGTGGAAGGCGTTGATGAAGCGCGCCAGGCGGCGGGTCAGGTCGTGCCGCGCCGGGCCGCGCAAAGCCGGCGCGCCTGTTGCCTGCTGTTCGCGGATCAGGCGGTCCATGGGCATGCCGGCGGCCGCCGCCAGCACGACCGCGCCGCGAAGTTCGATCGCGCCGCGCATTTCCTCGCACCAGGCCACCGCCTGCACGGCGGGCACCTGCGCCGCGGCCAGCTCCCGGGCGGCGTGCTGCTCCCACCAGGCTGAACCGTGGCGCAGGGATTGGCGCCGGACGCGATCGATCTGCGAGCGCAGCGGCGTCTGTGCGTAGCGCTTGACGAAGAGCGCTGAGCCATCGGCCAGCTCGCAGCGCCAGCGCCGCCGGCCGCGCAGGCCGGGCTTGCTCAGCTCCGACCAGCGCGCTGCGCCGCTCGCGGGCGGCGCGTCTCCCAGCAGCGCGCGCAGGTCGGCCAGTCCGCCCGCGGCGAGGCGCTCGCTCCAGTCGGGGTCGATCCACTCGGCGTAGCTCATGGCGCCGGCTCCGCCGGGCGCGACTCGGCCTCCAGTTGGGCCAGCCAGCCGGAGAACAGCCCGTTCATTCGCACGCGCTGCGCTTCGTGGCGGCACCAGCGGCCGGCCCGTTCGGCGATGTCGCGCAGGGCCGGCTTCATGTCGGGCGTCAGCCGCTCTGCGCCGCTGTATCGCAGAAAGAACCGCAGCCGCTCGCCGGCCGTGGTGAAACTCCGCGCTGACACCAGCAGGCAGGCCAGCTCGCGCCGCCACCAGCGATCGCCGCGGCCCATCCGTCGGATCGGCTGCGGCTGTGGATCGAGGAAGAAGAACTCGGGCGGCGCGTGGGCGGCGGGGCGCACCAGGATGTTTCGCCAGAAGAGCTGTCCGTGTTCGCAGCCGGCGGCGTGCATGTGGGCGACCGCGGCGGCCAGGGCGTCCACCGCGCTGCGGCGCGTGTGCATCGGAATCGTCGTGCCGGCGAGGTGGCGCTGCGCGAAGGAAGTCAGGTTGGTCGAAGCGGGGGTTTCCTCGGTGATCAGGAAGCAGGTGCTGACGAAGTGCGCGACGCGCCGTGCTCCATACGCCACCGGCCGCACCGCCGGCACGCCGGCCGCCCGCATTGCCTGCAGGGTGCGAAACTCGGCCAGTCCGCGATGACTGCCGATGAAGGTGCCGCGCAGCGCGCCGCGCAGACGATTCTTCCAGCGCGGGTAGCGATAGCGCTTGAGGTAGAAACCCGGTCCGCCGGCGGGATTGGCGATGTGCAGCGTCTCGGTGGTGCGGCTCCACGCCACGACCTCGCCCTCCACGCGATCCAGCACGCGCGCCGGCGTATCGAGGCCGCAGGCGCGCAGCGCGTCGGCATAGGCCGGGTCCATGCGCATGAAATCGGTGTGAATCATGGGCGTCCCGGGATTGTACCCGCGGTTGCCCGCTCCCCCGTGCGGGCCAGCAGCTCGCGCGCCACGCCGATCACCCGCGCGGCGCTGATCCGCGTCATGCAGCGATGGTCGATCGGGCAGAGGCGCAACTGGCAGGGTCCGCACTCGACCGGTTCCTGAATGCAGACCTCGCCGGTGTATCCGGTTTGGGTCCAGGCCTGGTGCGTCGGGCCGAAGATCGTCACGGTGGGTACGCCGAACGCGTTGCCGTAGTGGCGGGGTCCGGTGTCATTGCACAGCAGCAGCCGCGCCGTACGGATGATCTCCTTCAGTGAGCCGAGCGTCGTGCCGGGGTTCAGCAGGGCCACCACCGGGCCGCGAGCCAGTTTCGCGATGCGCTCCAGCAGCGCGTGCTCTCCTTTGGCGCCGACCAGAACGGGTGTCAGCCCCAGTTCGTCGCGCAGCCGATCGCACGCCTCGGCGAAGTGCTCCGCCGGCCAGCATTTGGCCGCTCCGAAGGCGGCGCCGGGGTTCACGACGGCGTACTCGCCGGCGCGCAGGGCATAGTGCTCGCGCAGAGCGGAACCGGCGGCGGCGTGATCCGCTCGAATTCCAAGCTGCAGCGATCGATCGGAAACCGGGCAGCCGATGCGTTCGGCGATGGCCGCGTAGTATGGCAGGACGGAGGACGGCACAAATCGCCCGTCGCGGCGCATGGGGACCAGTCGATCCGTCAGCAGCAGGCCGCGTCCTTCGCGCGCGTAGCCGACGCGCCGTCGTGCTCCGCTCAGCCAGACGGTCAGGGCGGATCGCCACGAATTCGTGAGCAGCAGCGCGGTGTCGGGGCGCTCGCGGCGAATCGCGGCGATCAACCCGGTCAACCCGGTCAGGCCCTTTGCGGCGGCGGGCCAGTGCAGTTCGTCGTCGTGCCAGCCGCAGCCGGCGGTGACTTCGGAAACATACGAGCGCATCAGAAACGTGATGTGCGCGTCGTGAAACTCTGAGCGCAGGGCCGCCAGCGTCGGCGTGGCCAGCACCACGTCGCCGACCCAGTTGGGCAGCACGACCAGCAATCGTCGCGGGCGGGTCATTGCGCCATCGTATTCGCCCCGCCGCCCGCGTCCCATTCAGCCCGACCGAGCCGCCACAGCCACTCGCGGTTTCCGCTGTGGCCGGCGATCGGGCTTTCCAGTTCGCCGAGAATGCGCCACCCGATCCGTTCGATCTCGTTTCGCAGGCGTGCCAGGAGCGCCGCGTGCGCCTCGTCGGGTAACACGCCCCCGCGCAGCGCCGCTGCGTCGGCCTCGTAATGCGGCTTGATCAGCGAAATCACCTCGCCGCCTGCCGGGCCGATCCATCGCGCGGCGGCGGGGAGAATCAGGCGCTGCGGCGTCCAGCCCACGTCGATCGTGACCAGGCTGCATGGCTCGACGGGTGGGAGCGTCAGCGCGTTCTGTCGCTCATGCACGCAGACCCGTGGATCGCGGCGCAGGCGGTAATCCAGCACGCCGAAGCCGGGATCGACCGCGTGCACGCGAAGCGCGCCGTGCTGCAGCAGGCAGTCGGTGAAACCCCCGGCGTGGCAGCCGAGATCGGCACAGATGCGATCCTGCGCGTTGATTGCGAACGCGCGCAGCGCGGCATCGAGCTTCTCGCCGGCGCGCGTCACGAATCGTCGCTGGGGGTCGGCCATGGCGGGCTGCGCAGGTGGACCGTGTGAGTGGGGTGCGACCTCGGGCCGAGGCTCAGCGCGGCGCCGCGGGCGCCCAGGCGCCGGACGCGGATCGCTCCAACTCCAGCACGTCGGTGCGCACCAGCCACTCGACTCCCTGTCCGTCGATCTGGATGGCGACGCTGCCGGAGGAGGTCAGCCCCGGTGCGCGAGAGCGATGAAGCCGCAGTCGACGAACGTTCTCTGTCTTGATGCTCAGGCGATTGCCCGACGAAATGACCTCGACCAGCCGATGCGGCGCGGCGTCATTGACGCGCTCAATCACTTCGCTGATTGTGACCAGCCCGGCGGCGCTCGCTCCGCCATTGGACGAGGCCCCGGCGGGTGAATCGGAGCCGGAAGAGGGGGCCTGTTGATCGCCCTTCCCTGCATTGCCGTGCGTTGTCGCACCCGCGCCGCGCGCGTTGGTTCCGCTGCGGGCAGAGGGCTGTCCATTGTCGGGCGCACTTCCGGTTCGTGCATCGGCCGTCGAGGCATCCGATGAATGGCGATCGGCCGACGCATCAGTGCTGTCGCCGGGCGGCTTGCTCCGATTCGCGTCGGCGGCTGTCGGCGATCCGGTGGCGTCCCGCGCGGCCGGGTCCGGCCCGCGCGATCCTTCGCAGCCACACAAGCCGATCAATGCAAGCGCTGTGGTCGGAAGGATCGTGTTCCACGATCGGTGCGAAATCCGCAGAAGACGGTTTGAGTGATTGGCGTGCATATGCGCAATTGTACGTCGATCGGCGACCAGGGGTGCAATCAGGCGCCCGGGCGCGTCAGGCCGCGCCGGAGGCCAGCGTGAATTCGGTCACCTCGGGGCGGCAATTGAACCGCACCCGCATCAGGTGCCCCAGTCCGCGGTTCACATACATCCGGCGGCCGTTCTCCTCGAACAGCCCCGCGTCGTAGCGCTTGTTCTCGAGCGGTAGGCGCAGCGCTCCGATCCACGGGAGGCGAACCTGCCCGCCGTGCGTGTGGCCGGACAGCACCCAGTGGCACGGTCGGCGGCACAATTCGACGATTGAATCGGGGTTGTGGCTCAGTGCGATCGTGGGCAGGGCCTCATTCGCCCGGGCGAATGCCGCATCGGCGTTGAACCGGCCGAGCATCCAGTCTTCGAGGCCGACCAGTTGCAGCGCTGCGCCATCCATCTGAATCACCCGTGTTGCGTTGCGCAGTACCTCGACTCCGCCGCCGCGCAGCGCCGCGCTGATGCGATCGGCGATGATGCCGCTGTAGCGCAGGGTTCGCGGCAGGGTGCGGGTGTAGTCGTAGTAATCATGATTTCCGAGGCAGGCGAAGACGCCGAAGCGCGCTCGCAGTGCCGCAGCCACGCGCCCGACGCGCTCGATGTCGGCGGGGTTGCCGGCCGTGACGAAGTCGCCGGTGAGCACGATCAGGTCGGGCTGGCGCCGGGTGCAATGCTCGGCCACGCGCAGGGCGAAGGCCTCCTCGCCGGGGGAGGACAAGTGCAGATCGGAGAGATGCAGGATGCGGCGGCCGACCAGCGCCGGCGAAAGGCCCGGCAGGTCCAGCCGCACGGAGACCCACTCTTCCCAGAACGGCTCAACCAAAGCGGCGTATGAGCCGCCCAGCGCGGTGCAGCCGACGGCCGAAGCGGCGCCGAGAAGCAGGGCGCGCCGGCTGAGTCGCCGCTCGCCGTTCCCGGAAGAGAGGCGACCCGGTGGGCGGAAGATCGGGGTTGAGGAATCTGCCATATATGGAGCGTACGTTCCGCGCTCGGGTGAAGTGCGGGGGAGTCGGTGAAAACGGCGGTTTCGCGACGATGCGGTGGGGACGAGGCCGGGCGTGGGCCGATAATCAGAGACGACGGAACGCGCGCGGCTATCGAGAGGGACGGGGGGCGGCGACGGTCGATCAGACGGGCTTGAAAATCACGGCGACATTGTGGCCGCCGAAGCCGAATGAGTTGCTCATGGCGTAGCGGATGCGCTTGTCGCGGGCGGTCTTGGGGACGTAGTCGAGGTCGCAATCCGTGTCGGGATTGTCGAGATTGAGCGTGGGCGGAAGCGTGTGGTTGCGCAGAGCCAGCACGCAGGCGATCGCCTCGACACCGCCGGACGCACCGAGCAGGTGGCCGGTGGCGCCCTTGGTGCTGCTGATGGCGACCGAGCGGGCGGCGGCGCCGAAGACGCTCTTGACCGCGCGCGTTTCAGCGGCATCGCCGAGCGGCGTGCTGGTGGCGTGGGCGTTGATGTAGTCGATGTCGGCGGGGTTGAGCTTCGCGTCCTGCAGCGCCAGCCGCATGGCGCGGGCGGCGCCGGCCCCTTCGGGGTCGGGCTGGACCATATCGCCGGCGTCGGAGGTGGCGCCGATTCCGGCTACCTCGCAGAAGATCGTTGCGCCGCGGCGCTGCGCGTGCTCCAGATCCTCGAGGATCAGGACGCCGGCGCCTTCGCTGAGAACGAACCCGTCGCGGTCGCGATCCCAGGGGCGCGACGCGCGCGCCGGATCGTCATTGCGGGTGGAGAGCGCTTTCATTGCGGCGAATGCGGACAGCCCCAGCGGGGTGAGGGCCGCTTCCGTCCCGCCGGTCAGCACGACGTCGGCCTGGCCGGTGCGGATGGAGTTCATGGCGTCGGCCATTGCATTGGCGGCCGAGGCGCAGGCGGTCGAAACGGCGGTGCTGCAGCCCTTGAAATTCAGGGCGATCGAAATATGCCCGGAGCAGGCGTTGGCCATCAGCTTGGGGATGGTGAAGGCGGAAACGCGGCTGGGGCCTTTCTCCAGCAGGCGCTTGTGCTGTTCTTCGAGTTCGGTGATGCCGCCGATGCCGGTGCCGAGGATGACGCTGGCCCGCTCGGGGTTGAATTTCCCCTGCAGGTCGGACTCGGCGAATGCCTGCATCGCCGCGCCGTAGGCGAACTGGGTGAAGCGGTCCATTCGCTTGGCGAGGCGATGGTCGATGGCGGTGGCGGCGAATTCGGGGCAGTCGCCGCCGAATTTCACGTCGAACATGGTGGGGTCAAACTGCGTGATGGGGCGGATGCCCGATCGGCCGCAGATCAAGCCGTCCCAGAAGGAGGCGACCGAGCAGCCGAGCGGCGTAACCGCTCCCATTCCCGTGATCACAATCCGCTTGGACGCCATCACGCGGCTCCGACCGTGCCTGTCTTACTTGCTGCCACTGGCAAGGTGATTGAGGATGTAGTCGATGACCAGCCCGATGGTCTGAAGCTTTTCAGCTTCCTCATCGGGGATGCTCATCTCGAAGGCTTCCTCGAGTTCCATGACCAGCTCGACCTGGTCCAGCGAATCGGCGTTCAGATCGTTGACGAAGGACGTGTCCTTGGAGAGTTCCTCCTCCTTAACGCCCATTTGCTCAGCCACGATCTTTTTGACCCGCGCTTCGATTTCAGGCATGTCAGGCACGTGCCGTTCCTTCCAATCGGGGTTCACAATGCTGTCCGTCTGAGGCGCAACGTTGTAACTGCGCCCTACCGGTTCTTCAAGTCAGGACGAACCGGCCCGGCGCCCCGCGGAGCCGCCTTGTCGGCGACCCCAGCCTGACACCCAGGGTTCGGGATGATACGACCCGGACCCGCGATTGCCAAGCCGAGCGGGTCCACTGCGCGGGGTGCGGGGCGCGGCGCATGATTCCGAATGGGTGGGCGTGCGGAAACGGGAGCGGGGTCGCGCATCGTTGACTGATGCGCGACCCCGGCCGGTTTTTCGAATCATCCTCAGAAGTGCGTCACCGCGGGTGGTGGCGCGAAGGGACTAGCGACGACGACGCATCGCCAGTGCGCCCAGGGCCAGCAGCGAAAGCGACGCCGGCTCGGGCACGTGGAACGCGGCGTTTCGCAGTTCGATGCGGTAGCTGCCGGCCGATCCGCCGCCGCCGGACCACTCGAGTAGCGGGTTGGCCGCGCCGGGACCATCCGGAGCGCGTTCGGTGTTGAACGGGGTGTCGAGCCAAAGGGCGGCCTCGTTCGCATCCACCGGGTCGCGGTCAAAGCGCGAGATCGCCAGGAAGTAGATTCCCGGAGCGGGGACAAACTGGCCGGTGATCGTGGACTGAAGCGTACCACTGCTCGCGGCGTCGTCGTTGAAGGTCACGCCGCGGCCATTGGCGTCGAACAGGAACAACTGCGTGTCAAAGGACGCACCGCCGACGGTCGTCGCACCGAAGATGGACGGGTCGGGGATACGGATGCAGTACATGTCCACCAGGTCCTCGGTCCCTGCATTGAGGGTGCCGGTGATTCCGGTCAGCGCACCGACGCCGACGGTGATGTTCGCGGTTGAAAGCAGCTCGCCTGCTTCGCCGACTTCGGCCCAGTCGGCCGCGAGAGCCGCGGAGCCGCTGAGCATCGCGACAGTCAAAGCCATCAGTTTCTTCATGGACTCCTCCGATCCGAACAGAAGGGAGAGACGGCCGACACTGCCGGCAGTGGCACCTGTCGAGCGCTCTCAGTGCCGCTGATGTGCGGCGGCCCACCCCACGCGGGACGGGGCGGCCGGGATGCGACAGATTCCGCTACGCGAGAGCAGTTCGCGCCGACCTGTCGGACATTCCGACCGATTCGGCCGATGCTAGGAACCGCGTTTCGGGCGATTCCAGGGGGATCGGATCGGCCCCGGGGCGTCCCGAAAACAACTCACGGCGCGCGGCGCGAGGCTCACGAATTCGCGGAACGTGGTCGGAAAAATCGGATAGAATCCCCGCGGTTTGAGAATTCCCCCTGTCCGCGTTGTGCATCCGACGGGGGGATTCGGGGTACATCATCGGACGCGCCGCGCGGAGTCTCACGCATGCTGCACCGCTGCCTGCCGCTATTACTGCCCCTGTTGATCGCCGTCGGAAACACGTCGGTCCTGGCCCAGCCGCTCGGCTCCGACCGCAAGCCGCTGCGCGAGGTGCGTTCGCTCAATACGCGCTTCGAGCTTCGTGTACAGGCGGGTCGCGCCCGCGGCGAGCGCAAGCCGTGCGTGGCGGAGATGATGGAGCGCGGCAAGCGCATCTGGCGGCGCGAGCTGGTCAATGACGTAGCGCCGGTCTTCGGCGCAGTCAGCGACGACGGCCGGTTTGTGGTGACGCTCGACGAATATCGGCGCGGGGGCGCTCGCAACGCGCTGGTGGTGTACGGCTCGGACGGAAAGCTGCTGCGGCATTTTGTTCTGACGGATCTGTTGCAGCGGGAGGACTGGTCGCAGGTGCGCGCCAAGGGGCAGTCGGTGACGTGGCTGCGCGGGGCGGAGATCGGCTTCGACGACGACAGCGCGCATTTCATCATCGATTTTCCGTGGGGGCGGCAGGTGGCCATCGACCTGCGGAAGCTCTGCGTGGTTCGGGACGGCGTGTCGGACCCGCGGGCGGATGTGCCGCCGGAGATCGCGGCGCTGCTGGATTCGGCAGCGGCGGAGGCACCCGTCAACGATCCGCCGTCGATCGAAGAACTGGCGAAGCGCAGCGGAATCTCCCAGGCGGATCTGGAGCGGCTGGTCGAGATGGGGCTGCTGAATTCCGACGACCTGGCCGCCAAACTCGATGAACTGGGCGAGAAGCCGGAGGGCGTCGCGGCAGACGGCTCTGATCGCGATGTCGCGGTCAAGGACGATGACGACGCCGACGGCGGCCCCGAAGAGTTGTCGCCCGAGGCGCTGGCGGCCGACCGAGCCGTGGACAAGCCGACCGAAGCTGAAGCCGCGGTCGCGGCGGCGCCGGATGGACCGACCGAGGATCCGAACGCGGATTCCCCGGCAATGGTGAGCCGGTTGCGCGCTCCGGACCCCGATCCGGGTAACCCTGTGAACTACCTGGGTTGGATCAACGGGTTGTCGCCGCAGGAAGGCGTGGACGGGGCGCCGTTTTATCAGCAGGCCGGCGATGCGTTTGTGCCGTGGACGGGCGACGAGGGGTTGATGGACCGCGCGCTCGGCGGAGATGCGAACGCGCTCAGTTCTCCCGAGGTTGCCGCGTGGCTGGATCGAAACCAGGTCGCATTGAATCTGTTCCGTCAGGGCGCTGCGGCCGACCATCGGGGATGGCAGCTTCACAGCGAGAGCGGGATGGTCATGGACGTGCTGCTGCCCGATCTTGGCGTGCAGCGGTCGATGGCCCGCGCGCTGGCGGTGGATGCGCGCCGTGCAGCGCTGCAGGGCCGAACCGAGGACGCGGTGAACTCGCTGGGGGCGATCGGTTCGGCGGGTTCACACGTCGGCAACGGGCCGACACTGATTGAGAACCTGGTCGGCGCGTCGATGCAGGCGCTGGCGACCGAGGCGCTGCTGGACAGCTTCGCGCAACAGGATGGTTCGGTGGATTACCGGAGGGTGGCGGATTCGCTGACGCAGTCGCTGCGGCCGACGCGCAGCTCCGATGAGGCGGTGCTGATCGAGCGGACCATGTATCTTGATGTGCTGCAGCGATCCTTCGACCGGGATCCGACCACGGGTGACCCGCGCCCCAATCCGCGACAGCTATCGGCGATTCTGAGCATGGGCTCTTCCGACGCTGCGACCAACGGGCCGATGGAATCGGTCGTATCGGGGGTCTTGAACGCGGCGCGCTACGGGTCGCTGCGCTTCTCCGACATGGTGCGCGAGGGGAACGACTTCTACGACGCGGTGTCGGTGGCCATGCTCTCGCCGCCGGCCGCGGCCCGGCCGCTGCTGGACGCGGCCGATGCACAGGCGCAATCGTCGAATCCGCTGCTGAGCACGTTGGCGCCGTCGCTGGGGCGCGCGCATGTGGGGCGCACGCGGGGTGAAGCGTCGCGGCGGGCGACGCTGGTGGTGGCAAATTTGCACGCCTATCGGCAGCAGAACGGGCGATATCCGGATTCGCTGGATGCGATCGGCAACGGGGAAATTGTGTCCGATCCGTTTACGGGGGAGCGCTTCGCCTATCGGCCGGAGGGGCAGTCGTTCACGCTCTACTCGCTGGGCTATAACGCGACGGATGACGGCGCGACGCATGTTCGCAGCGGGGATGAGGGCGACATTGTGTATTGGCCGCGCCCGCCGAAGCAGTGAGGGCGATCGGGGGACTTCGGTCAGAGCGGGCGGAGGCGGATGGTTCGCCGCGCTACAGCGGCAGTTTCGAGTCGCGGTTGCGCTGCAGGGATTCGCGGATCACGGGCAGGGGGTGGGTAGTGCCGGTGTCGATGCCGGGGCAGGTGCGGCCGGCGCGCTCCCAGTCGCGCGGGGTGCGGAGGTTGGACTGCCAGAAGGGCCAGGTGCGGCACTGCTCGGGGCGGGCGGAATAGACGGAACAGCGTTTCTTGCCGTCGGGGTCGGTTCGAAGGAACTCGCAATCGCCGTTGGGGAGCTCGAGCAGGCTGCGGCGTCCTTCCGCGCGTCGAACGTGGCGGGCTTCGAATTCGGCGACGTTCATTTTCAGCAGCGCAGCGATCGCGGCGACTTCATCGTCGTTGACCCAGACGTGGCCGGGAGGTCCGCCGCAGCAGCGCCCGCACTGGGTGCAGGAGAATCGCAGGCCGTCTGCGTACCACGGTGCGGAGGCGGGCATCGCCGGATTCCTTTCTTCTTGAACGCGAGTAGCGGGGGGCATCGTACCAGCGCGGGTGGAGGTGTGTGGGTGCGCCGCGGGTGCATCGTGCGCCGGTTCGCGGCCGAGGTCATGGGCGACGGCCGTCGGCCGATCCCGCTTCGCGATGGCGCGCCAGTCGCAGCGAGTTGAGTACGACCGTCAGGGAGCTGATCGACATTGCCGCGGCCGCCGCGGCCGGCGGCACGCTGGCGAAGAATGCCAGCGGCAGCATCAGCGCGTTGTAGCCGAAGGCCCAGATGAGATTCTGCCGCATCACGCGGACGCTTCGCCGCGCCAGTTCGAGCACTTCGGCGATTCCGCGCGGCGATGCTCCCACCAGGCAGATGTCAGAGGCCTCGCGCGCGATGTCGGCGCCCGTTCCGATCGCGATTCCCACGTCCGCGACCGCCAGCGCGGGGGCATCGTTGATGCCGTCGCCCACCATCGCCACCGGCCGGCCGCTGCGGCCCGCCTGCTGCACGCCGGCCACTTTTTCTTCGGGAGAAAGCTCGGCATCGAAGGCATCGACCCGCAGCGCTTCGGCCAGCACGGCCACCGCCGCGCGCCGATCCCCGGAGAGGATGTGCGTGCGGAGACCCAGTCCGCGCAGCCGGCGCAGCGCGTCGGCGGCGTCGGGGTGCGGGGGGTCCTGCAGCACGAACAGGCCGCATGGCGCACCGTCGCGGGCCAGCCAGATCAGGGCGGATCCGTCGGCCGTCAGCGCATCGGCGCGACCCTCCCAGGCCGCCGTGGTCACCCCCTGTTCACGGAGCCAGCGCGCGCTGCCCAGCAGCAGCGTCAGCCCGGCGGGATGATTTTCGTCGGGGGGTGAATTCGAGCTGCGCAGCGGCCCGGCGCTGCGATCGGCCGAATCGAATTGCGCGAGCACGCCCATCCCGGCGCGCGCTTCGAACCGCGCCGGGGTCTCCAGTGTCAGCCCGGCTTCGATCCCGGCCTGGGCGACGGCCTGCGAAAGCGGATGCTCGCTGAAGCGCGCAGCGCTGGCGCCGAGCCGCAGCAGCTCCATCTGCGAGAGGCCGGAAAGCGGCTCGATTCGCGTGAGCCGCGGCCGGCCGAGGGTCAGCGTTCCGGTTTTGTCGATCAGCACGGTTCCGACGCGAGCGGCCGCTTCGAGCGCGCCGGCGGTGCGGAGCAGGATGCCGCGCCGCGCTGCAGCGCTGACCGTAACCAGCACGGCGGTCGGAATCGCCAGCCCCAGCGCACACGGGCAGGCCACGACCAGCACCGCCACGGTGCGCTCCAGAGCGGCATCCGCCCCCGCGCCGCGCGCCAGGTGAAACAGGGCGGTGCCCACGCCCAGCATCAGGACCAGCGGCACGAACACGGCGGCGACGCGGTCGGCGAGCCGTTGCCAGGGTGTGCGCGAGGCCTGCGCCATTTCGGCCAGTCGGGCGATGCGCGCGGCGCTGGAATCGGCGCCGGTGGCCAGCGCGGCCGCCTCCGCCGTTCCGGAGAGCACGCGCGTCCCGCTGCGGACGGCCTGGCCGATGGTGCGCTCCACGGGCAGGCTTTCGCCGGTCAACGAGGATTCGTCGATGGAGATGGCGCCGCTGGTGATTCGGCCATCGACCGGGACGGGTTGGTCCGCGAGAAGGCGGAAGCGCATGCCGGGGACGATCCGATCGACCGGCCCCGGCTCGCAGGCGCCGTCGGCCGCGATGATCCACGCGGTCTGCGGGACGCGCGCGGCGAGGAGTCGCAGGGACGCGCCGGCCTGGCCGCGGGCGCGCTGCTCCAGGTGCTTCCCGAGGGCGACCAGCAGCACGATCATCACGGCCGCGTCGAAGTGCATGATTTCCGGGCGGCCTGTGGCGGCCCCGACCACTCCGGCGATGAAGGCGGTGATGGTGCCGAGGGCGACCAGCGTGTCCATGTTGGCGCGGAGGGCCGCCGCGGCGCGCCAGGCGCCGCGGAACATCTCGCCGCCGGCGACCCACAGCACGGCTGTCGCGAGGCCGGCCTGGAGCGGCAGCCAGGCGCCTTGGTGCTGTCCGTGGGCCGGCAATATGTGCGTGAACAGGATCGGGGCGCCCAGCCCGACGGCGATCAGCAGCCGCACTAGTTCCGCTCGTCGGTGCGGCGCGTTCGGATCGGCGGTTGACGGACCATCGGGGTTGGGCGGCGTTTCGTTTGGGGTTTCGTAACCGGCGGAGCGGATCGCGGCCCGGATCACTTGCGGGTCCGGGGGGCCGCCGCGAGTCTGGACCAGCACCCGGCCGGTCGCGAGGCTGGCGGTGACGCTTGTGACGCCGGGCACGCGGCGGACGGCGGCCTCGACGGCGGATGTGCAGGCGGCGCAATGCATGCCGGGAACGGGGATTGAGATGGAATCGGCGTCGGACGGGGGCATGGGGGGGATTGTAGCCCGGGGTTGGCGGGACACTTGGGGAACCCGCTCACTGGGGGTGCGAGAGGGTTTTTCCCGCCGCGGACCGCCGACCCGGTCTGCACGAAGCCTGCCGTCGGAGTGTTTTCCCCACCGGGCAACGCAGCCCGCAGGAGTCACCGCAGCTTAGTAGGATCCGCTGTTTCGTTTTCGCATTCGCAGCCGGACCATCGGCGCGGCTTTCGGTCGGACGATTGCCGAATTGGCGGCTGGTTCGCGGCGGTCGCGGTGCCGCCGATCGCTTCGGCGGGGTCGTCGGGGCGGGCTGGAGTCGGTCGTCGGGGCGGACAGAAATCCGCCGCCCGGATGGGCGTTGCAGAGCCGGACGGAGGTGACTACACTGCCCGCCGCAACAGGCGGTCCGGGCTGGCCGCACGGAGAGCAAACCCGAGCCTCGAAGTCCTCAACCCTCATCCCGCCGTCGAAGCCGACCCTGCGGGATGACGAGCAGCCGACGCCGCGTCCGGGCGACGCGCGTCCGGCGGATGCAGTGCGAGTGTGCTGCGTCGAACCTGCGGAGGTATCCCCGATGACGATGGTTGGACGGTTCACCCGAACGTGCGCGATTCTCCTCGCGATGACGGCCGCGACGGCGGCCCTGGGTCAGAACGCCGACATGAAGAAGGCGGTAGACCTGTTCGACCAGCAGGACTACGCCGCGGCGCAGGAGGTGCTGCTCAAGATCGACCCGGCCAAGCTCGACGACGCGGAGAAGAGCGAGCGCGAGCAGATGCTCAAGCAACTGCCGGATGCGATCGCTGCGGCCAAGAAGAGTGAGCAGGACTACGCCGACGCCGAAGCGGCGATGACCGCCGGCGAATTGGACAAGGCCGAGGCGCTGTACGTCGGCGTCGCGCGCAATACCTATGCCCGCACGCAGATGCGCAATGACGCCGCCGCCGCGATCGAGCAGATCGCCGAGAAGCGGCGGCTGGCGGCCGCCGCGGCCGCTCCCGCCGAGCCGGTCGCCCCGGTCGCTGTGGTTGAGCCGGCGCCGGCGAGCGGCGCGACCGAAGCGCCGCCGAAGATGGAGCCGCAGCCGCTGACCGTCGTGACGGAGATGCAGGCGCGGGATTCGCTGTTGTGGCAGCGGGCGGAGGCGGTGCTGGCGGAGATGACGCTGAAGGTTCGCGAGGCCTCGGCGGCCCGCGCCTGGAGCGATGCGTATCAGTATTACGGCTATGCGGAGCAGACGGTCGAATCGGCGCGGGCGTATGCCGAGCCGGTGTCGAAATATGAGGCCGCCCGGGTGCGGCTGGGGGCGCTGAAGGCCGAGCTGGACGACGCGAAGCGCGCCGCCGACCGGCAGGACGCGGAGACGCAGCGGGCCGAGGTGGCTGAGCGGCAGCGCGTGCGGATGGAGATCTACGAGCGCCAGAAGCGCGAGCAGTTGGATCAGTTGTTCAACCAGGCGGCGCAGCTCCGTCGCGAGCAGCGGATGGCCGAGGCGATTCACGTGCTGCGCGAGATCCTGGTGATTGACCCGGGCAACGAGAAGGCCCAGTACCAGCTTGAGGTGTTCCAGGACTTCGAGTCGGTGGTGGGAGAGCAGCGATCGCTGGACGCCGATGCGCGTCGCGAGGCGCGCAACGCGCTGGTGAAGGCTCAGGAGGCCAAGATCGCCTGGGACTACACCATGCTCTATCCCAAGAACTGGCTGCAGATCACGGCGCGGCGGGCCGGGGCGGGGGTCGGGCGGCTGTCGGGCAGCGAGGAAGATGCGGAGCTGAACCGGGCGCTGAACGAGGAATTGGCCGAAATCACCTTCGCCGACACGCCGCTGGAGCTGGCGATCGGGCGGCTGAAGGAAGACCGGCAGATCAACATCTCGGTGGACTGGGCCGACCTGGAGGCGGTCGGCGTGCTGCGCGACAAGCCGGTGTCGCTGTCGTTCACGCGAATCGCGCTGGGGCGGGTGCTCAAGGAAATTGTGGACCAGGTGTCGCAGGACGCGCCGATCGCGTATCGCATCGTGGACGGCGTGGTGCGGATCGCGACGCGCGACAAGCTGGATAATGAGAAGTTCGCCCTGCTCTACGACGTGCGCGACCTGATCATCAGCATCCCGCGCTTCGTGAACGCTCCGAAGGTGGATCAGACGGCGATCGTCAACAACGCGTCGCTCTTCGGCGGCACAAGCACGCGAAACAGCCTGTTCGCCGACGGCGACGGCCGCATGCCCGCCGACGACAACGTGGAGCACAGCAGCATCGGCGACCCGCGCGAGATCGCCCGGCTGCTGGACGTGGTTCGCAGCGTCGTGGCTCCGGATTCGTGGCGCGAGACGGGCACCGGCGACGGGTCGATCCGTGAGCTGAACGGCAACATCGTGGTTTACAACACGTCGGATGCGCACCAGCAGGTGTCGAACCTGCTGCGGCAGTTGCGCGAGTCGCGGGCGCTGCAGGTGGCGATTGAGACGCGCTTCCTGACCGTTTCGAACAACTACCTCGAGGAAATCGGGGTGGACATCGACTTCGTACTCAACAGTGCGTCGGCGGACTTTGACCGCGCGTTTACGAGCGGGGCGGGCGGGGTGCCGGTTCCGTTGTTCGATCCTTACAGCGGTGCGCCGCTGCTGATTCCGCGCGGCTCGTCGAGCGCCGGCTTCCTGCCGGCGGTTCCGCCGGTGGGCGTGCCGCTCACGCCGGGGCAGGCCATCCTGCAGCCCTTCGGCAACGTGGCCTCCGTGCCGCAGACCACCGGCGTATCGCCGCACTTCAATAACTTCACGCCGGTGCCGATCCAGTCCGGGTCGCTGCCGCTGACCAACCCGCGCAACCTGAACACGGGCGTGCCCGGCGGCTTTGGCGAGCGGGCGGGTCTGAACCCGGCGCTGAACGTCACCGGTTCGTTCCTCGACAACCTGCAGGTGGATTTCCTGATCCGCGCGACGACGGCGAACCAGCGTTCGAGCGTGGTGCAGGCGCCGCGGCTGATGATGTTCAATGGCCAGCGGGCCAACATCAGCGTCGGCCGCAATCAGCAGTATGTTTCGAGCGTCCGGCCGCAGCTTGCGGAAGGCGTCGTGGGCTTTACGCCGATCGCGGCCAACGCGTTCAGCGGCACGTCGCTCGACGTGGAGGGCGTGATCAGCGCCGATCGCCGGTATGTGACGGTGACGGTGCGGACGGCGCAGCTCAAGGAGCCGCGCTTCACGGACTTCGAGGTGCAGCGCGCGTCGGGTAACTCGCCGGGCGTGTTCATTCGCCTGCTGGATCAGGAGACGACGTCGATCAACACGACGGTTTCGATTCCCGACGGCGGGACGGTGCTGATGGGCGGGTTGAAGCAGGTCGGCGAGATCGAAGTGGAGGCGGGGATTCCGGTGCTCAGCAAGATCCCGGTTCTCAAGCGGGCTTTCACGAACTCGACGACGGTGAAGGACACGCAGACGCTGCTGATCCTGATGAAGGCGATGATCGTGATTCAGAAGGAGGCCGAGGACGAGGCTTTCCCGACGATGGCGACCGGCGACTTCGCAGGCTGATCCGAATGGCGGCCGGCGGCCGTGATGAGCCGGCACGTGTTTGAGTTCCGCGATTGCTTGCGGAACAGTATGTGGAATCTCGGGCAGCCGGTGACGACCTGTCGCCGGCTGCCCGCTTTATGGGGATCAGGATCAGTGAAGGGGGATTACAGCGCAGGGGAATGGTGGGCGGGGGGATTGGCGTCGCTCGCGGCGTACTTGATATGGGAGGCTGGTGGCGCCGTTTTTCCAGGCGGTTCGGAAGAAGAGAAGACACCGGGCGGAAGCCCGGTGGCACGACAACGCGTCGTACTTGGTATGGGAGGCTGGTGGCGCCGTTTTTCCAGGCGGTTCGGAAGAAGGGAAGACACCGGGCGGAAGCCCGGTGGCACGACAACGCGCCGCGCAAAATCCCATCCAAAGGTCGGATTGTCCTACCCACTGGATTCCGGCATGATCGAAGTGTGAGCGAGAGCGTGCTGCATTCGATGAGGAACAAGCGGCGACCGGCAGGCGCCGCCTCGGCCGCAGTATCCGCTTCGAGCCTTGGCGGGATCCCTGATGCCGAACGGACTGTCGCGGCGATCCATTGACCCGGTGCTTGAATCAACTGCCCCGGCGCTTGAATCAATTGACCCGGCGCTGCGGCCCGTCAGGACGGGTGGCCGCCGCGACCGCCGCCCGGTTGGGCACCCCGGTCTTGACCAGGATGCGGTGCATATGATCCTTGACCGTCGAGAGTGCGATGTGCAGCCGGGCGGCGATCTGCTTGTTACTCAGCCCCTCCGCCACGCAGCCCGCGATCTCGATCTCCCGGCGCGACAGCATCGACAGCGCTGCCGGCGGTTGGCCGCCGTGACGCGATTCATCGCCTTCGCCGAGCGGGCCGTCGGCGCTTCGCGTCGGGCCGGCGTCGGTGCGATCGGCGTCGGAGGGCGGCCCGTCGGCACGGTCGGCGCGCTGCGCCGGTGCGTGCAGGACGACCATCGGCTGCCCCAGCGACTCGGCCGCCTCGAAGTCGATCGTGACCGACCGATCCCCGAGTTCGCCGGCCAGCGCGAGAATCGTCTGGCGCGGAACGGGCGTCTCGTGCTCTCCGTTCAGCCCCGAAACGAGCTTGCGGAGTCGGCGCAGGGCGTCGTTGTCCAGTTTGGGAACAAATCCCGGCACAGTGTTCACCCGGCCGCAGGCGTTCTGCGGCAGATCGTTCCGCGGGTCGGGCCGTCGGTCGGCCGGACCCGGCCGGGCCGTCAAGCCCGGTCAGCGGAAACAAAGCCCCCGCCACCCCCATCATAAGTGGAGCAGCGACATGCCAGTACAGGAATCTGACCGTCAGATCGTCAAGCAGGTGTTCGACGCCATGCACGCCGGGCTGGAGGGGGAAAGCCGGATGGCGACCCTCTTTCTGCCGGACGGGGTGCTGGTGGAGCCGTTCAGCGGGCAGGTGCGGGAGCATCGCGGCGACGGCGCGATCCGAACCTGGTTCCGCGATGCAATCAACGCGATGCCTCCCGACATGAAGATTAGATTGGACCGCCTCGATCTGGAGGAGGGGCGGGTTCGGGCGGACTGGACCTGCACATCGCCGGTGCTTCCCTCGCCGATTCGCGGGTACGATCTGTACTCCATTCGCGATGGGCGAATCAGCCGCCTGGAGATCGTCGTCACCGAGATGCCGCCGCAGGGCTGACCGTCGCCCAAACCCATTGGGCACTGGAGATTACCGTGAGTCGAATTGCCTGCTGTCTGGCCGTGGCGGCCGTTCTGGCGGTCGGAATGTTCTCTTCGGAAATGGGCGGTGGGTCGCAGGCTCGCGCCCTCGACAACCCCACGCCGCCGCGCCCCGGCTTCGAAGACCTGAAGTTCATGGCCGGCGGGTGGCGCGGCCGCGGGCTGGAGGAGCACTGGAGCGACTCCGAGGGCGGTCACATGATCGGCATGAGCCGCATCGAAGGGGGGAAGATGCTGGAGTTCATGACCATCGAGGCGGACTCCGAAGGCGCCTTGACCATGCGGATTCAGCACTTCAAGTTCAAGCTGGAACGCAAGGGGGAGGTGGTAGCGTTCAACCTGATCCGCGCCGGCAATAACGAGGCCGTGTTCGAGATGCCGGAGAATGACTTTCCACGGCGGATCACTTACGCGGCATCGGGGAAGGACGCGATGAAGGTGCGGCTGGAGGATGCAACCGGCCGCAGGAAGCTGGAGTTCGAGCTTTCGCGATTGCCGTAGGCGGCGTGAATCGGCGACTTGTGATCGCTCCCGGACGACATTTGAGGTCGTCCGGCGGCATTTGCCGGTCGGCCGGTTGATGGTCTTGCGGCGGAAATAGTTTGGTTCTTGTTCGGTCGGCGGATCGGTGGTATCATGCCGGCCCCTGTGCGGTGGACGAATCCGGCCGCACGGTGCGAGTCTCGGGCATCCTGCGGGTGGTCCGCATGGGCTTGAGTGCAAAAGGGAGATCGAGAGTATGCGTTCGCGAATGATCGTGGTGTCGGTGTTGGCGCTGGCGGCGGTCGGCGTGGCGGTTTCGCCGGTGTGGTCGCAGGATGAGAAGAAGGGTTCGCCGGACGGGATGGATGAGAAGGCGATGGCGGAGATGATGGCGAAGATGCAGCCGGGGCCGCATCACAAGCATCTGGAGCCGCTGCTGGGCAAGTGGAAGTACGATCTGAAGTGGTGGATGCCGGGTTCGCCCGAGGCGCAGACCTCGGCCGGCCGCTCGGAGTTCAAGTGGATGCTCGACGGCATGCAGCTCATGCAGGAAGTGGAAGGACCGGAGGAATTCGGCAAGCCCTTCCGCGGCATGGGCATCTACGGATACGACAACATCGCGGAGCGCTATCACTCAATGTGGTTCGACAACATGAGCACCGGCTGTTGGGTGCTCTTCGGCGAGTGCAGCAAGGATGGGAAGATTCTGACGTTCAAGGGCGAGGTTGCGGATCCCATGTCCGGTGAGAAAGCCCAGAATGTTCGCAACGTGCTGAAGATCGAGGGCAAGGATCGCGCCACGTTCGAGAGCTTTGTCGTCATGAAGGACGGCAAGGAATTCCGCCAGATGGAAATCGTCTACAGCCGTGACGGGGCGAAGTAGACTTCGGCATCGACCAGGAACAATCGCAGCGCGGCTGATGCCGTGCTGCGTTTCGGCAACCACCCAGCAAGAGGAGTTCGAACGTGAGCAGACTGACCATGTGGGGCGCCCTGGCGGGCGTCGCGGCCGCGGCGTGTTGTGCCGTGGCGATTTCGCAGGACACCGGTAAGAAGGCCCCGGCCGCCAAGGCGGCCGACGACCATTGCGCGCAGGCGATGGCGATGGGCATCCCGGGCGAGCATCACAAGCAGCTTGAGTACATGGTGGGCGAGTGGAACTACACCTGCAAGGTGTGGATGGACCCCAGCGCTCCGCCGAATGAGTCGACCGGCGTCTGCAACAGCCGCTCGCTGATGGACGGTCGCTTCATCCAGTCCGATCACAGCGGCAAGTTCAAGATGCCCGGTGCGGACGGCAGCATGATGGACTTTGATTTCAAGGGCATGGCCCTCACCGGCTACGACAATGCCCGCAAGTGCTTCGTCGGTGCGTGGATCGACAACATGAGCACCTCGATCATGAACACCACGGGCACCTACGACGCTTCGTCCAAGACGTACACTTATGTCGGCGAGAGCGAGGAAGTGCCGGGCGTGACCGTCAAGATACGCGAGACGATCCGCATCATCGACAAGGACAAGCACACCTTCGAGTTCTACCGCACGATGGACGGCAAGGAAATCAAGGTGATGGAGCTGACCTACACGCGGAAGAAGTCCGCTTAGAGCGGCTTCTGACGTGCTCCGGCGCGTGACATCGCCGTCACGCCCCCCGGGTCGATTCATCCACCGCCGCGCGGGTCCTCACCGGCCTGCGCGGCGGTTGCCATTTCCAGGGCGGCGTCGAGCAGTTCGGACAGTGCCGGCCGCCGGGTCATGCTTCCCCCGTTGTGCGCGTCCCCATCTTCCTCGCGCGCATCGCCTTCTACATCCGTCGCGCCGGCATTCTTTGGCGCAGCGCCCTCCAGCCACCGCAGTCCCGCGGTTCGACGCAGCCACGTCCGCTGCTGCTTGGCCAGCCTGCGCGTGTTCACCTTGATCCGCTCGATGGCCGATTCCACGTCGCAGCGCCCCTCGAACGCTTCGTACAGTTCGGCGTAGCCCACCGCCTGCCGGGCCTGCATGCTGATGCCGCGCGGGTCGGACCATAGCCGACGCGCCTCGTCAACGAGGCCGTCGCGAACCATGCGGCGAACGCGATCATTGATTCGCCGCGCCGCGGTCTCGCGCTCGTGCCGCACGCCGATCAGCACCCAGCGAAGCTCCGGCCGGCGCACGCTCGCGGCGCCCCATTGCGACTGCAACTCGGAAATGGGGCGGCCGGTCAGGCGGTGCACTTCCAGCGCCCGTTCGACGCGCCGCAGGTCATTGGGGTGCAGCCGCGCCGCCGCCGCCGGGTCCACCTGCGCCAGCTCCGCGTGCAGCGCGGCGGCGCCCAATCGAGCGGCGCGGTCGCGCAGCTCGGCGCGCAGCGCGGCGTCCGCACCCGGTCCGGCAAACAGCCCGTCATGCAGCGCGCGAAAATAAAGCACGGTTCCGCCGACAGCGACGACCGGCCGGCCGGCGGCATGGGCTTGATCGATCGCTGCATCTGCCAGCTCGACGAAGCGCGCTGCGCTGAAGGATTCCCACGGGTCCGCGACGTCGATCAGGTGGTGCACGAGCTTGGCGCGCTCCGTCGCCCCCGGCTTGGCGGTGCCGACGTCCATGCCGCGATAGACCTTCATCGAATCGATGCTGAGCACTTCCGCGCCGAGCGCGCGGGCCAGCGCGCGGGCGAGTTCGCCCTTTCCCGCCGCCGTGCAGCCCAGCACGCAGATCACCCGATTTTCGCGGAATTCGCCCATCTTTGACGTCCAGTGTGCCGCACCGCATGATACGCCTGCGGGGGCGGGCGCGCGGAGCGCCCGCACGTCGCGGCGCCGAACCGAGCGGGGATGGCTGTGGGCGTGACGTTCGTACTGGGCCGCGCCGGGGCGGGAAAGACCCACCATTGCCTGGAGGGCGTCTGCGCCGAATTGGCGCAGCCGGACGGCCCGCGGCTCGTGCTTCTTGTTCCTGAGCAGGCCAGTCTGCAGACGGAGCGCGCCCTGGCGCGGCGCGCCCCGCGCGGAGCCTACACCCGCGCCGAGGTGCTGAGTTTCTCGCGCCTGGCGCGGCGCGTTCTCAGCGGGGGCGGTGAGCCGGAGACGGTGGACGCGCGCGGCCGGGAGATGGCGCTGCGCGGGCTGCTGGCGCGGGATGCCACGCTCGCCCCGCGGGTGCGCGGCGCTGCGCGCAGCGCGGGATTCGTGGCCGCACTGTCGGACGCGATCGGCGCGCTGCTGCTGGACAATGTCTCGCCGAGCGAACTGCTCGCCGCCGCCGACGGAGTCGCATCGCCGTCGGCGCGCGACAAGCTGTTGCAGTTGGCGCGCATCTTCGACGCCTATTTGGCCTGGCTCGGGGAGCGCACGGATGCCGCCGCGCGGCTGGGTATCGTGCGGCGGCGGATCGCCGAGAGCGGATTCTTGCGCGATGCACGGGTGTGGGTGGACGGCTTCGCCGGTTTCACCGGGCAGGAGGTCGAGACGCTCGTCGCCATCAGCGCGGAGGCCCGATCGCTCGAGATCACGCTGCTGGCCGATCCGCGGATTGTGGTGCCGCCGGATCCCGACGCGATCGACCCGTTGAGGCTGTTCTCCCGCACGGAGGAATCGCTGGGGCGGCTATGGCGGCGATTCGAACAGGCCGGCGCGACGCTGCTCCCTCCGCTGCGGCTGGCGCCGCCCGTCGCACCGCGCTTCCGCGCGTGCGAGGCGCTGGCGCTCCTGGAGCGGCGGCTGGTGGATTGTGACGCCGGTGAGCGCAGTTCGGCGCAAATCGTCGCCATTCCCTCAACTGGGGCGCGCGCCGCGGGTGGCGAACACGCAAGTGCTCCGCGTCGGCAGGGGGCCGGCGATGGGGGCTTGCGCCTGCTGCGCTGCCCGACTCACGCCGATGAGCTTCGTGCGGCGGCCCGCTGGATCCGGGGGCGGGTGCAGGAGGGCCGCGGGGCGCTGCGCTGGTCGGATTTCGCACTGATTGCGCGAGATCTCGAGCCGTTTGCCGGCCGCGTCGCCGAGGTGTTTGCCGAGTTCGAGATCCCCGTTTTCATTGATCGTCGCCGGCCGCTGCACGCTCATCCGCTCGGCCGGCTGATGCGCGCCGCGTTCGCGGCCGTGACGGAAGATGCCGCGCCGCAGGCGATGCTCCGGCTGATGCGGACGGGATTGCTGCCGATGCGCGAGTCGGAGCGCGAGCGGATCGAATCCGCGCTGCTGGAGCATGAAGTTCGCGGCTGGCGAATGTGGCGGGCGCCGGCGTGGGCCTTTGCCGCGGAGCGTGCGGATCAGCCGGCTGCGAAGGCGCGGCGGGCGCTGGTCGCCGGGCTGGAGGGGGTGATCGGTGCGGCGGCAGCGCCGTCGCTGCCGGGAGCGGCGTGGGCGCGGGTGATCTATGGGATGTTGCGGAGGCTGCGGGTCGGGCCGCGGGTGGCGGCGTGGATTCGGGAGGCGCAGCGCGAAAAATCGTGGGAGAGCGCCGAAACGCACCGCCTGGCGTGGGAGGCGGTGATTGCGGCGCTCGATGATCTGCACGGCGTTCTCGGCGATGCGCCGCTGTCGGCCGCCGAAGCGGCTCAGGTCGTCGGCGGGGCGATCGGCGAGGCGACCATCGGCCTGGCTCCGCCCACGCTGGACCAGGTGCTGGTCAGTGCCATCGAGCGCAGCCGGCATCCGGAGATTCGCCACGCGTGGATCTTCGGATTCAACGACGGCGTGTTTCCGCGCCACGCGCCGGAAGACCCGCTGCTGACGCTTGAGGAGCGGCTGGCGATTGCGGAGCGCGGCATCGCAGCGCTGGCGCCGCGGCGCGACGATGTCTTCGCCGAGCGCATGCTGGCCTACATCGCCATCACGCGACCGTCGCACAGCGTGACCGTGAGCTTCGCCGAGCGCGACGCGGAAGGCGGGCCGTTGGCGCCGTCGCCGTTGCTGGGGCGGTTGCGCGCGGCGTCCCCCGATACGCCGATTGAGGAGGAGCCGGACGATGGCCCGGCGACGCTGTCCGAATTTGCGCGCGGGTATCTCGCTGTGCGGTCTTCGCCGGCCGGATCGGCCGTCGGATCGTCGGGCGGGGAATCTGCGCGAACGGCGGCGCGGCAGGCGAGGCGGTTTGAGTGCTTGCGCGAAGTGCTGGAGCGCGATCCGGATGTGCGGGCCGCCGCGGCGCGGATGCTGCGCGGGCTGAACTACTCGAATGAGGCGCTCCCGCTGCCGGTGCTGGCGGGGCGAAGCGCCGCCGGAGCGGTGAGCACGGAGACGCCCTGGGTTGCCGCGGTTTCGCACGTCGAGACCTATCTGCGATGTCCCTTCCGGTTCTTCGCGGAGCGCGTGTTGCGGGTGCGCGGGCCGGTCGCGCCGCGCCCGCCCGCGGCGCTGCTGGGCGAGGCGGCGCACGCCGTCATGAGTCACGTGACCCGCGCCGCGATGTCGAGCGCCGCCGGCGCGCGCGGAGCCACGGATGATCAGTGGCGAAACTGGACTGACGCGGCGCTGCAGGCCGCCCGCGCGGAGCTTGCCGAGCGGGTCGCACATCGACCGCGCATGGCGTTTCTGCTGTCGCGGCTGGATGACCTGCTGCCGTCGGTGGTGCGGGCGCACGCGCTGCGCTGGCGACACGGGCTGTTTTCGCCGGCATTGGCGGAGGCGGCTTTCGGCCCGGCGCTGGAGGGACAGGAGCCGCCCGCGCTACCGCCGGTGCGCGTGCCGCTGGCGGGCGGTGCAGCGGCGCAGATTCTCGGCCGGATGGATCGCGCCGACGTGGCCGAGGCGGACGGACGGCGATTCCGGATCGCCTATGACTACAAGCCGCGGGCGCGATCCATCGGTCGGCGGCGTACGGCGCTGGGTGAGTGGCTGCAACTGCTGACCTACGGGCTGGCGCTGCGAGCCGGTCATCCGGGGGACGAAGTCGGCGGGTTGCTGATCGCGCCGCTGACTCCCGACCTCGGCTCAGCGGCCGGAATAACGGACGAGACCCATGCCGCGATGCGGCCGTGGCGGCCGCGGGGGGTGATCGATGTGCGAGCGGCGGAGCTGCTCGATCCGAAATTGGGAAACGAAGAATCGCCCGTCGCTGCGCTGCGGCTCACGAAGGGCGGTGAGTTAGCGAAGGTCAGTGACGGCCGGCCGGCCCACATCCTGAGCGCATGGCTGACGATCGCCGGCGAGACGCTGCGCGTCGCGGCTGAGGGGGTGGTGCGCGGCGCCACGGACGTCGCTCCGCTGGTCGAGGGGCGCACGCTGGCGTGTGTCTATTGCGATCTGGCCTCGCTGTGTCGGATGGATCGCGCCTACAACCGCCCGCGCGCGGCCGAGGCCGTGCTTCCGGTGCTTGAAGCGCCCGCGGAGGATGGTGACGATGCGGCTGACTGAAACCCAGGCGCAGGCCGTCTCGCACCGCGACGGCAACCTGCTGATCTCGGCGTCGGCCGGTTCCGGCAAGACCGAGGTTCTGGCGCGGCGGGTTGTGCAACTGCTGGCGGATGCCGAGCGGCCCTGCCCGATTGATGCAATCGCCGTGGTGACGTTCACCCGTGCGGCGGCGGCCGAGTTGCGCGAGCGGGTTGCGCGCATGCTCCGCGAGCGCGCGGCGAGTGAGAGTGATGCGGCGCTGCGGCGGAACCTGCACATCGCCGAAGCGCTGATCGACGCGGCCCAGATTGGAACGATTGACTCGTGGTGCGGCCGCATCGTGCGGGAGCATTTTGCTGACGCAGGGGTGGACCCGGCCTATCGCGTGCTGGCCGAGCAGGAGGCGGCGCTGCTCCGGGCGCGGGTTCTGGATGAGCTGTTCGAGTGGGTGTTTACGGCGGATGCGGAGGTGGCGACCGCGGCCCGGGAGTGGCTGCGCGCGCTGCCGGTCGCGTCGGATGAGCCGCTGCGCGACCTGGTGCAGCAGATGTCGAATCTGCGCGAGCAATTGCTCGAGCCGGAACCGAGCCTGGCGCGTCGCCGTGCGGAGTTCGCGGATGAGCGCGGCGCGGTGGTGCGCGCGGAGCGTGTGCTTCGTGCCGGGTTGAGTGACGAGATCGGATTTCAACGGCGGCAGCTTGATGAGCTGCTGGCCGGCGCGCCGCCGACCGGCACCAAGCTGCATGCGTACCGTGAAGCGCTCGAAGAGTGGCATGCGGAGCTTGGGGCGCAGCGGCCGTTGGCCGGCGTGCTGGATCGCATGGAGGCATGGAAGGCGCCCCATGCGCGGCGCGGCCAGCCGGAGGATCCGCGGGCGGCGATCGTGCTCAAGCGCTGGTGGGATCAGCGCCTGCGGCTGCGCTGGACCGGCGAGGCGGCCCGTCACGCGCTCGCGCATGCTTCGACCGCGGCGCGTCGCGCGGTCACGCTGATCGATCTTGAGGCGGAGTATGAACGGCGGTTGCGCGAGGCCAAGCGGCGGCTCGGTGCGCTGGAGTTCGGCGACGTGCTGCGCCGGGCGCTGGAGCTGCTCGGCCGTCCGCAGCCGGACGGCGGCCGTCAACCGACGGAGATCGCGCGGCTTCTGCAGCGGCGTTATCAGCACATTCTGATTGACGAGTACCAGGACACCAGCCCGGTGCAGGTGGAGATACTGCGGCTGTTGTCGCGCGAGGCGGCCGGCGAGACCAACCGCTTCATGGTCGGGGACGTCAAGCAGAGCATCTACGGCTTTCGCAAGGCCGAGCCGTCGCTCTTCACCGCGCTGCTCGGCGAGCTGGACGCGGGCCGCGTCGAGGGCCGGGCGCTGTTCCTGACGGATAATTTCCGCAGCCGGGCCGGGCTGCTGAACCCGCTCAACGACCTGTTCGCGGCGCTGTTTGATTCCGCGCTGGGCGGAACGGATTACCAGCATCGCGAGCGCCTGATTGCGCGACGGGCGGATCCGCCGGGGGTTGTCTCTCCGAATGACGGTGCTTTGCGCGAGCGCACGGTCGGCGCTGCCGGGTCGCATGAGGAACTGGTGCAGGTCGTGCTGCTGGCGCCGGAGGACTCGCCGCAGCGCCGATCCGGTGGCGCGGACGGGGATGACATCGTCGGTGAATCGGCGGAGGGTGGGGCGATCGTCGAGGAGCCGCCGGAGGAGCTGGAGCGCGCCGAGCGCGAAGCGCTGCTGGCCGCGCAGGAAATCCGCCGGCTGATGGACCAGGGAGCGACGGTTCCGCAGGCCGCCGGCCAGCGCCCCGCGCAGTTCTCGGACTTCGCGATCCTGCTGCGCTCCGCCCGCCAGAATGCGAGCCGCATCGCCGCCGTGCTGCGCCGCAGCGGCATTCCGGCGGTTTCCGGCGGGCAGGAGGCGCTGCTGCGCACCGTCGAGGGCCGCGATGTTCGCGCCCTGCTGGCGCTGCTCTGCAATCGGCGGCAGGATCTCGCCCTCGCATCGTGGCTGCGCAGCCCGTTCGTCGGATTGCGGGAGCCGCTGTTGGCCGAGCTGCGGGCGATCATTCCGCGCGGGCCGTTCCATCGTGCGGTGCTGCGCTTCGCGCGGCGCGGCCCGGAGGGTGAGTTGCGCGGGGTGCTGCGCGGTGCGTTCGAGCGGTTGGAGTCGTGGCGGCGAGCTTCGCGCGAACTGGAACTGCCGGACCTGCTGCGCCGCATCTTTCGGGACAGCGGGTACGAGCTGTTCGTCCGCGGGCTGCACGGCGGGGCGCATCGCGCCGCCACGCTCGATGCGCTGATCGAGCTGGCCGATCGCTTCGCCGGCGCGGAGCAGCACGGCCCGGCGGAGTTCTACGAATACCTGGAGTCGCTGGCCGCGATCAACACGGAGCCGTCGGTCGGAATCGCTCCGCAGACGCAGGCCGTGCGCGTGATGACCATTCACGCCAGCAAGGGCCTCGAGTTTCCCTTCACTATTCTGCTGTGCAGCGGGGCGAGATTCAACCGGGCGGTGCAGCGGCAGAGCCTGTTTCTCGATGACGACGGCGGGCTGGGGCTGCGCACGCTTGATCTCTGCGCCGGCGGACCGATCTTCACCGCCGAGCATCTCCGCCAAAGCGCTGCGGCGTGGGAGCGGCACCTCTCCGAGGAAATGCGACTGCTGTACGTCGCCGCCACCCGCGCCCGCGAGCGGCTGTGGATCTTCGGGCACTGCGATCCGGAGTCGGCCGCAGAATTGCGCGAGTCGTTCCGCGGGCGGGCCATTCCGCGGATCACGCGCTTCGCGGCCGGCTCGCTGCTGGATTGGGTGCTGCTGGGCGTCGGCTCGGCGGAATTGGATCGGTCGCGCAACGGCAGCCCCGCGGCGGTATGCGTGCGGGAGTGGACGCCAAACCGCGAACGCGGCAATCTGGGCGCGGAAGTCGGGGTAGCGGCCGCTCCAGCGGCCCAGCGCGAATCCGACGAAGACGGCCGGCCATCGGCGGCCGACTGGGCGCGCGCTGCGCATGCGCGGATCACCGGCCGCGTTGCATCCGCAGCGGCGAAGTCGCCGGTCGCGCTGAGCGTGTCGGCCATCAAGCAGCTTGCGAACGCTGACGACGAGGAGGCGGCCGAACTGCCCGCCGAGCGCGACGGCGAGCTGTTCCGGGCGGCGTCGCTGGCGCGACCCGCGTTTGCGCGCAGTTCGCGCACTGCGGACCCGCGCGACGTCGGGCTGGCGGTGCATCGCTTCTTCGAGACCTGCGACCTGGCGACGCTGAATCGCCCGCCGGAACTGGAACGCAGCATCGCCGGGTTGGTCGCGTCCGGGCGGCTGGCCGCGGAGGAGGCGGCGCTGCTGCCGATCGAGGACATCCGCTGGTTTTGCGGAACGCCGGAAGCGGCGCTGCTGGCGTCCCATGCGGACCGTTGCCGCCGCGAGCTGCCTTTCGTGCGGGCGCTGCCGGTGCTGGGCGGGCGCGAAAGCGTGCTGGTTCGCGGGATCGCCGATTGCGTGATCGACACGGATGCGGGGATCATTCTCCTGGACTACAAGACCGACCGCCTGCCTGATGCGGCGGCGCTGCAGCGACGATTCGAGGAATACTGCGTACAGTTGCAGCACTACCGCGCGGCGCTGCAGGCCGCGTGGGATCGACCCGTGGCACGGTCGGCGCTGATTTTCCTGGCCGCGCGGCGGGTGATGGATGTGCCGCCGGGCGAGCCGCCGGCGCTGGAGTTTGCGTGAGCGAGAATCGAACAAGCCCTGTCGAGCAGCGGCGGTTGAGGGCAGAGCCGACTTCAGCGTCCGCGCCTGCTGCGCCAACGGCGTCGCTCGTGCTGCCGTCGTCGGCTGCGGATCTCGCAGATCGCCGCGGACGGAGACGGTGCAATGCCGGGGTTGTCTGCTGCCTCGCCGGCGCGGCGCTATTGTCGGCACAGGCACCGCGGGCGCAATCGCCGCCAGGGTCTGCACCGCACTCCGCGTCCGCCGCATCAGCCACTCAGGATTCGTCCCCCGCCGCACCGGCGACAAGGCCGTCCACGCAGCCGACTGGTGCGCCGGTCGCCGAGCGCCGGTTGTTCCGCCCCGGCGTCTGGATTGACTGGCAGCGCAGCATGGTGATTGCCGAGGCGCGGGTCGTGCTGAACGACGGGCCGCTGGAGCTGCTGGCGTGCTTTCATAGCAAGGAGCACGAGAGCATTCTGATATTCGAATGCAGCGCGGCGGACCTGTTCATGGCGCTGGGGCTGACCGGGCGGACGCACGGCCACCCGCCCCGCTGGGATGCCGCCGACGGGAAGTACGAGCGCGCTGCGGGTGACCTGGTCGATGTGCGCGTGGAGGTGGAGCGCGACGGGCGCACCGTCGTCGAGCCGCTGTTGCATTGGGTTCGCGAGATCGAGTTCGATCGTCCGGCGGCGGATCGCCCGTTCGTCTTTGCCGGATCGAGGATGATCGACGGCCGCCTGGCTGCGGATATGAACGGGGTAGGCATCGCGCTCGTGGACCAGGGAGAGAGCCTGCTGTGCCTGTCCCGCCCCCGCAGTGATCGCAACGAGGAACTGTGGGCTGTCGCGGATCCGCAGGCGGCCGCTCCGCTCGGTGCGACCGTGCGCGTGACCTTCGCGGCCGCGGTGCCGGCGCCGTGCGTCTTTGAGTTCGACGCGCTGGGGGCAGCGCGCGTGAACCGCGCCTATGCCGACGCCGCGGATTTCGCCGACCGCCTGCGCATCGCCCAGATGCTCGAGCCGCGGCGCAGCTTCGAGGTGCAAGCGTCTGCGGCGCTGGATGCGGATCGTCGCCGCTGGCGGCGAATTCTGGAGGTGGAGGGGGTCGATGCAACCCGGGTGAAGTTCACGGGGTCTGAGCAACCCTGACGCGGCCTGTCGCGCGGCAGGGGCGAGTTGTACAATCCGCAGCGAACCACATTGTCCCGCTCGGAGATCAGCCCATGTCCCGGATGTTTGCGGATGTCACGAAGGCCATCGGCGGCACGCGCCTGGTGCGGATCAACCGGATCATCAATTCGGCGGCCGCGGTGTACGCAAAGCTGGAGTTCCAGAACCCGCTGGCCAGCGTGAAGGACCGCATCGGCGTTGCGATGATTGAGGACGGCCAGTCGCGCGGCTTGATCAAGCCGGATACGACCATCATCGAGCCGACCTCCGGCAACACCGGCATTGCGCTGGCGTTCGTTTGTGCGGCGCGGCGGCTGAAGCTCACGCTCGTGATGCCCGAAAGCATGAGCCTGGAGCGCCGCGCGGTGCTGCGGCAGCTCGGGGCGGACCTGGTGCTAACCCCGGCGGCGGAGGGGATGCGCGGAGCGGTGCGGCGGGCCGAGGAGCTGGTGGCCCAGACCGCGAATGCCTACATGCCGCAGCAGTTCCGTAATCCCGCCAATGTCGAGATTCATCGTCGCACGACCGCCGAGGAAATCTGGTCCGACACCGAGGGCAAGGCGGACATTCTCATCTCGGGTGTGGGCACCGGCGGGACGATCAGCGGCGTCGGCGAGGTCATCAAGAAGCGCAAGCCGTCCTTTCGCTGCGTGGCAGTGGAGCCGGTCGAGTCGCCGGTGATCTCGCAGGTGAAGGCCGGCAACCCGCCGCAGCCGGGGCCGCACAAGATTCAGGGGATCGGGGCGGGGTTCATCCCGGAGATTCTGAATCTGGACATGGTGGATGAAGTCGTGACGGTGTCCAGCGACGACGCGTTCTCGTGGGCGCGCCGCGCCGCCCGCGACGAGGGAATCTTGTGCGGCATCAGCTCCGGCGCGGCGCTGTGCGCGGCGAACATCGTCGCGCAGCGGCCGGACAGCGCCGGCAAGACCATCATCACCGTCCTGGCGTCGTTCGGTGAGCGCTACCTCTCGACCGCACTGTTTCAACAGGCCTAGGCCGATCCGGCCGCGCCTGCGGCGCTCGATCGACTTCCCGATCTGCGGCCGCCTCAGGGGTTGGCGTCGAGGACGTGCGGGGCCACCTCCGTGGTGGCCATGATGTCGAGGATGCGCTTCACTTCGTCGCGATAGAACCACAGGAACGGGATGTTGGCGATGCGCATCACCTCGCGGCCGTGGCCGTCGGTGACGACCAGGTGCCCGGAGCCGAACAGCGTGATCATCTCGAGCATGTCCGGCCAGTCCAGCCGGACGCGATTGATCGTCAGCGGCAGCGACTCGCTGGCGCGCATCAGCCGGCGGTGCATGACCTCGCGCGAGCTGATTTCGTGGCGACCGTCGAAAAGCGCATGGACCAGCACGACGAGCAGGATGATCAGCAGGATCGTGCTGACGGCGACCGCGATGCCGGGATTGAAGGTGACTTGAAGCCCGGCGAACCAGTCATAGATCCAGCCGAGCACGGGGATGCTGTACTTGCTGTGCACCAGCGCGCCGCCGGTAAAGACCAGCGCCGCGATCAGCCCCCACACCAGCGCGAGATTTCGGTTGATGTCCGTGCCGAGAACGATCAGCACAAACACGACAGTCGCCACCCAGGTCCAGCCCAACACCGCCGGCGAAATGCCGAAATTCGACACGGCTGCGCAGACGTAGCCGACCAGGACGATCGGCCAGACGTACGCCATGCTCGAGAAGTTCGTAAAGGTTGCTACCTGGTTTCCCTGCCGTTCACTGACGCGAAAGATGAACATCCGCCCCAGCCAGATCAGCGGAAACAGCACCACGCCGGCAATTGCTCCGACGACGGCCAACCCGCCGCCGGACGCGGCAGCGGACGTCGCCGACCTGCCAGGGGGAGAATCAGCCGGATGGGAGACGTTCGGATCGGCGCTCATGGGCACTCCTTGCGCGGCGCGCGACGCCACTCTCGGCGTCCGCCGTATCATACCTATCGGGCGGTGCGGCGTTGCAGCCCGCCGTGCGAGCCGATTGCGCCACGACCGGATTCGGCCGGCGTCGGTCCGGGGGACCGTCACAATCGCGGCTTGCGCCTCATCGCGATGCGGTGAATCGCCCGCCCCTCCCGGACATACTTTTCCTCGAAGTTCGTGCCGATCGGCGATGGCGGCCCGACGGCGTCCTCGAGCGAATTCCGATCAGCGTACTCGCCGCCGTCGCTCGCGCGCGCTTCGGCCGCGCGATCCGCTGTCGGCACATCTTCGGTTGCCGATGCGCGTTGCGGTGCGGGCGGATCGAAAGGAACCTCGATCAGATCCGGATGGGCGCGGAGCAGCGCGGCAATGATGGTGAAGTACTCGGCGTGGTCGGTCTGCACGAACAGGATTCCGCCGTCGACCAGGCAATCGGCAGCGGCGGACACTAACGCCGGTTGAAAAAGCCGCCGCTTGTGGTGCCGGGCCTTGGGCCACGGGTCCGGGTGATAGACGTGCATCGCGGCGAGCGAATGGCGGGGGCAGGCGTTGCGAACAAAGACGCTCGCGTCGGTACGCAGCATCCGCACATTGCGCACCCCCCAGCGGGCCATGCGGTCGGCCGCGAAGCGGTAGAACTCATTGGCCCATTCGATGCCGAGGAAGCAGTGGTGCGGCAGCCGTCTTGCCCGGTTCAGCAGAAACCGCGCCTTGCCGGTGCCGATCTCCAATTCGATCGGTGCATCGGGACGTCCGGGAAAAAGGCGATCCCAGCGGAACCCGTCGAGCAGGCCGGGATCGACGGTCACATCGGCCGGATTGAGCCGTTCGATCGGCGGCGGGTCCGGCTCCACCCGCGGCCGCTCCGGGCCTGGCACTTGCGGTGCGGCCGCGGCGGCCGGCTGCGTGCCGGTCGGGTGCTGGGGCGCGGGATTTGCACCGGCTGGGTTCACCGCCGCTCCATTTCGCCCGATGCGCTGCGTATGAAGCCGCAACGCCCGGAGTCCGCGAACAGGCTAAGCGCCGCCTTCCCAATGCCGCAACTGGCGGCGTCTGCGGATCGGCGCGGCAGTCCGCGCAGGCCGACGGCGTTCGTCTTTCGGCTCATTACCGAGGATGCCGACACGGCGGCCTGGATGGTGAACCAATCCGAGGGCGGGGCGGCGTTCCTCTGCCCCGCGGAGCGAGTTCCGCGCATCAGCAGCGTGGTGGATCTTCGTCTTATGCAGTGCGACGACGGCGGAAGTGACATCCGTGCGCGCACCGACGAGCGGCTGGAATTGCCGCAGGTCGCGCGGGTGCTGCGGGTTTCGACGGCCGGCGCGACGCGCGAAGTGGCCGTGCGTTTCCTGTCGCCGAATGACGCCGGATTGCGCCATGTGGCGGGCAGTGGCGCGGTTTGTCGCAAGTCGGCGCCTGCGGCGCGGGTTTCGCATCCGATCGCGCCGGCCACGGTGCCGCAGATTTCCGCTCCCGGCGCGGTGCGCGCGTAGCCGTCAGGCCGATTGGCGCCGCACAGTCATGTCGAAATTCTTGACCATGTTCCGGTACAGCACCCACGTGATTCCCGAGTAGATCGCCGCGGCGATCAGCGCGCAGACCGCGCGGACCATTCGGGCGGTGGCGAGGTCATGAGCCGCAGGTGGGCCGAGGTGCGCCGGGAACATGGACGCCGGGTCGACCGATGCCTGAATCGACGGGAAGGGCAGCAGCGGCCAAATCACCGCGTCCACATTCGGGCCGGCGTCGCGGATGGCGAAGCCGCAGGCCCACGTCAGGCCGGCGGCGGCCATCACGATCACGCTGCTCCACATGACGGCCTGGATCGTGCGACGCGAGGTGAGCGAGAATTGAAGGCCGATGATTGCGGAGAGCGCCGTCACGCTGACCATCACGGCCGGCAGGAGCAGGGCCGCTTCGAGCGGGGCGCCGGTGTGCATCGCGGCGGGACTGACGAGGTCGTTCAGAATGAACAGCAGCACGGTGCCGGTTGGGACGGCGAGCATCGGCACGACGAATCGCACCAGCCCCTGCAGCATGCCGGCGCAGATGTAGTCGCTGGTGAGGCGCGTCGCCAGCAGCAGCTCCATCGTCTGGGATTCCTTTTCGCGGGTCAGAGCGCTGGCGGCGGTGCTGGTGACGACCAGCAGAATGACGCCGAATTCGATCCACAGCAGCGCGGTGAGCGTCGGTCCGGCGGCGGCGGGGGAAAGGCCCCACCAGCGCCCGCGAATTGCCGCCAGCGCGGTGATCGCTGCGATGGCGCCGAGGGCGACGAAGATCCAGCGAGAAGCGGATCGGCCGCCGGCGGAGGCCTTGGTGGCGGCCTCGCGCCAGGCGATGGGGTTGCTCCATACGCGGCGCGGCTTGCGGCGGCGCTCACCGACGTCGCGGCGGGCGAAGACGCCGGTGACGCGGTTGAGAAGCGTGGCCTCGCCCTCGGTCTGCCCGCGGCGGACGAAAGCCAGGCTCAGGGCGATGAAAAGCCCGCTGAGCAGAATGTTGATGGCCACATAGCCGAGCGCCGGTTCCGCGAGCAGCCAGGCGACGGGCCAACCGTAATGGGCGACTTCCTCGGGATCCGGGGCGGGAGTGCGGCCGGTGACGACGCCGAGCGCGAGAAATGGGTGTACGGGCGCAAGCCAGCTCATGACGCCGCCGCCGACGCCGGGAGTGGCTTCGCGCAGCGCGCCCCAGGGGGAGATTCCGAGGAGGCCGACGGCCAGCAGGTAGGCGGCGACGCCGACGACGAAGGAGAAGATCGTGCGGCGGGTGCCGACGCGGGCCATTCCGACGAGGATGGCGAGTGCGCCGGTGACAAGGCCGGTGGCGGCGGCGAGGGCGAAGCTCTCGAAGACTTCGCGGGTGGTGACGCCGCCATAGATCATGGAGATGCAGAAGATGGGCAGGCCGGAGAGCAGCAGCACCCAGACGAAATAGAGCCGCGAGAGCAGGGAGCCGAGGACGATCTGGGCGTTGGAAAGGGGGGTGGTGAGCAGGATGCTGAAGGTGTTGTTGTCCTTTTCCTGCGTGATGGCTCCGGCGGCGAAAATGGGGGCGATGAGACAGGTGAGCGCGAGCTGCAGGACGCTCACGATGACGAAAATCTGGGTGGAGGACTTGGCCAGTTCGGCCAGCGAGGTCTGCCCGGCGAAGGACATTCCGCCCCAGAAAGTGGCGGCGATCAGCAGGCCGAGGTAGGCGCCGCGGATCAGGGCCTGTCGGGGGCGGCGGCCGCCGGTGGTGACCACGCGGACGAGGATCGGGTTGGCGGGAATGAGCCGCCAGAGGTAGTGCGAGAGGTCGTTGAGGAGGGTCACAGATCTGCTCCGCGTGATTTGAATTTCGGTCGCGGTTTCGTATAATCACAGAGCGACCAAGACAGCCGCTTCGGCGACTGGCGGGACATATGTCCCCTTGGCCGCTTTTTTTGTGGCCACGCCTTCTCGGCAAAAATACGACCTCTAATCAGCTCGTACTCCTCGATCACTCCGTCCGGGCGCACCCGCCGTGGTCAGGTGATTTCGCGTCACTGCACCACCCCGCGTGTGAGGCGCATGAACGCCGTTTCGAGGTTCACCTCTTCCGGCTTGATTTCGGAAATGCGCAGGCCGGCCTCCAGCATCGCGCGGGCGATGAACGAGAAATCGGTCGTCTCGGCATCGAGGCTGACGACGATGACGCCGTCCTGCGGCTCGGCCGAGCGGACCCCCGGCAGATCGCGCAGCAGCGTGCGGGCGCGTTCGCCGTCGTCGGGGGTGGCGACGTGCAGAACGGTGCCGACGCGGGCGCGGCGGATCGCCTCGGAGACGGAGCCGTGATAGGCCAGCTCGCCGCGCTCGAGAATGCCGATGCTGCTGCACAGGTCGGCCAGCTCCGGCAGGATGTGCGAGCTGATGATGATGGTCTTGCCCATCCGGTGCAGTTCCTTGAGCAGCGCGCGGATTTCGATGCGGGCGCGCGGGTCGAGGCCGCTGGCCGGCTCGTCCAGAAGCAGCACGCGCGGATCGTGCAGCAGCACGCGCGCGATCGACAGGCGCTGCTTCATGCCGCGCGAGAGCGAGTCGCACAGCGCGTCGCGCTTGAAGGTCAGGTCCGTCAGCTCGAGCACGTCGCCGACGATCTGCGTGCGCTTCTTGCCGGTGATGTTGTAGGCGCTGGCGAAGAACTCCAGGTATTCCTGCACGACCATGTCTTCGTACGCGCCGAAATAGTCCGGCACATAGCCGATCAGCGGGCGGATCTTGCGACTCTCATAGCCGACGACGTGGCCGCAGACGCGCGCTTCGCCCCAGGTCGGCTGGAGCAGCGTGGCCAGGATGCGGATGGTCGTGGTCTTGCCGGCGCCGTTGGGGCCGATGTAGCCGAAGCACTCCCCCTCCTCGATGTTGAGGTTGAGGTTGTTGAGCGCGACGAGCTTGGCGTAGCGCTTGGTCAGATTGATCGTCTGGATGATCACGGGTTCTCCCCCGGGGGCAACTCGACTGGTTCGTCGGCGTCCGCTTCATTCTCCGACGGTTCCTCCGCCGGGGCGTCATCCGGGCTGCCATCGGCGCCGGGCGCGGTGGCCGGCGCCGCACCGACGTAGCTGATCGGGACGCGGATGCGATAGAGCGTAAAGCCGTCGCGGGCCGGCAGCGGCTCGCCATTCCGCTGCAGCACGGCCGGCGGCGGGGTCGGCGAGAGCAGCAACAGCACGGCGTTCCCGCGGGCCAGCCAGTGTGAGATGTCCCGTCCCGCGACGCCTTCAAAATCCACCACTGCGGAGTTGAGGAACTGGTCCGGGTTGGCGGATCTCACCGGCTGGTAGAGCGAGCGGGTGGAGAGCAGCAGTGTTTCGAGCGGGTCCGAAACGGGAGCGACCATGTCTCCCAGCGTGCGGGCGCTCCAGCGGGCCTGCCAGTCGAACAGGGTCGGCAGGTCCGGTCGCGGACCCAGCGGGCTGGCGTCCCAGCTTGCGGCGGCCGCGTCATGATGGGCGTACGTCGAGCGGAACCAGTCCTTCACCATTTCGCCCGGCTTGAGCGCCGGCAGCGGCACGACGAGCACGAGGTCGGCCGGCGGCGTTGCGGGGCGGCGGCGGTCCGCGCGCTCATAGTCCGCGACGCGCGCGGGCAGCGTCCGATTCGCCGCGACGCGCGGATCGAGATAGAGCAGGAATCCGTGCGAGGTGGGCACGTCGAGATCATTGCGGACCCAGCTCGCCGGATCGAGGCGCCCGCTGCCGCGATGCACCTGCAGTTCGCTGCGCACCGCGCCGCGCACCTGCCCGGACCAATACCCCTCAAACTGCTTGAGCGTGGCGCGCATCGGCACGTCGCGCAGCAGCCCCTTTCCCGGAAGCGCCGTGTAGCGCTCGGGAGTGGCGTAGGTGGCGAGGTCGCTGCCGGAGCGGGTCAGCGCCCGCAGGTAGCTGCCGGTTCCCGTCAGCGAGAGGTTCACGAACTGGCGCGTCGGGCTGGAATAGCCGAACCATGCCGCGCCGCGCGCCTCGGAGGCGCCCGCGTCCAGGTCGATGATGCCGGTGGCCTTCACCCCGCGTGAGAAACCGCGCGACGCGCCGACCATCGCCAGCGAAAGCACGCCGCCGGCCACGGCGAATCCGGCGAAGACGCTCCAGCTCAGGTGCGCCAGGCCGCGCCGCCGGAGCCAGGCGTAGCTGCCGACGGCGGCGACGGCGTAGAGCAGCACGAACAGCAGAGCCAGGTAGAGCAGCGACCGGCCGGCGCCGGTGAACTGCGTCGGCGCGGTGACGGCGGCGTGCGTGGAGACGCCGCGCGACATGGTCATGGCGAATGCCTGGCTGCGCTCCGATTCGAGGAATCGCGGGTGGGCCGGATGCGCGTCGAGAATCGCGCGCAGGAAGCGCGTTTCGGGTCGGGCCGCGGCGGCAAGGATGCGCAGCGGGGCCGCTGTTGCGACGACCCGCCCGGATCCGTGAAAGGACATGGAGATCAGCGAGATCGCGCCGATGCGCGGCAGTCGCTCCGCCGACAGTCGCAGCGCGCCGGGCCGCAACTGCCGGGCCGCAACGACCGTGATCTCGCGCGGCAGCGCGCCGTCCTCCTGCCCGCTCATCTGGCGGAGATACTGCGGGAGCGAGCGCACCACCTCGGTTGTGGAGGCCGGATCGAAGGGCAGCAATTCCGCCAGGGGGCTGCGCGCGAGCTTTTGCCAGTTGTCGCCGGCGCCCAGCACCAGCCGCCCGCCATGACGCACCCACGACCGGATCGCGTCGAGCTGCGCGTCGCTGAGGCGCGTGGGGTCGGGATCGTCCCAGACCAGCGTGTCCACCGACTCCAGGCCGATCCAGCGATCGGGAACCTGCTCGCAGCTCATGCCGGCGACGACGTACTCGACCACGAACGGCCGCGCGACGCCGATGGAGAGGTCGGACACATGCTCGGGTTTGAGCGCAGCGCGGCGCAGCGACACGACCGCCGAGTCGCTGATGTCCAGAATCAGGTGTTTGCGATTGGGCAGCCACCCGGCCGTCGGCGAGTCAGTGGTAGCCAGCCGCGCCCCGTCAGCGTAGAACGAAATGCGCAGCGGGCGCGACATCGGCACCGGCACGACCGCGTAGCACCACACCACCCGCGGCCCGGCCCCGGGCGTCAGCACGACCGGCGATTCGACAAAGCTCACCACGTCGCCGTCCAGATCGGGGGCGTCGATGCGCAGCTCCCCTTGCAGCGGCGCGGGGCCGTCGAAGGTGACTTCGACGCGGATGGGCGTCCACTGGCCGTCGCGGATCACGGCGGCGTCCGCATCCGCCGCGACGGGGTAGCCGATCGAGCGAACTTTCAGATCCACCCGCCCCTGCGCCAGAGCGGCCGAAGCGATCACGAAGATGAGCAGCAGCGCGGGCAGGCGGGTCATGCGGTGGTATCCACAATCGGCCCTGGCGCGGGGACGCCGACCCCCGACGGGCGGCGATTCTGGTGTCGCGGGCGGCGGTCCGCAAGACGCGGAACGGCGCTGAGCGATTGTACGCCCGGCCGGTCGCGCGGGTGCACTGACGCGGCCGGCGTCTTCGGGTATAACCGCCGGGCCGGAGATCCCGCGAGGAGCGGGTCCATTCCCGGGGGAAGCGCAGACGCCCGATCCGCCATGAACGCCACCCTCCCCGATCCTGGCCGACCGCCGGGCGGTTCTCCGCTGGGAGAGCTGCTGCGCCTCGCCGCGCCGATGATCGGCGTGACGCTGTCGCGCATGTTGATGGGGTTCATTGACTTTGCGATGGTGTCGCAGCTCGGAACCAGCGCGCAGGCGGCCATCTCTCCGACCACGCTGCTGCTGTTCACCGTGGCGTGCGCGTTCATGGGGGCGGCGCAGGCGGCGCAGACGTTCGTGTCGCAGGCGGTGGGGCGCGGCGAGCCGCATCGGGCGGGCGCATATGCCTGGCAGACGCAGTACCTGGCCCTGTTCGGGGCGCTGGCCACCGCGCCGCTGGCGATCACGACGCCGCAGTGGTTTCCGTGGGTGGCCGATTTGGGCAAGCACGCCCCGGATGTGACCGCGCTGGAGATTGAGTATCTGACGATCGGCCTCTGGTCGATCGGGTTGATGACCGCATCGGCCGGACTGGAGGGTTTTTACAACGGGATCCGTCGGCCGGGGGTGTGCCTGACGGCGGTGATCGCGTCGCTGGTGACGAACGCGGTCGGAAATTATCTGCTGATATTCGGCAAGTTCGGCGCGCCGGAGATGGGCATGCGCGGCGCGGCGCTGGCGACCGTCCTGGCATGGGGGGTGCGCCTGGCGGTGCTGCTGCTGCCGCTGGCGTCGCGGGCGATTGACGAGGTCTACCATACGCGGCGCAGCGTGCGGTTCGATGCAGGGCGGTTCGCCGAGTTGATGAGGATGGGGGCGCCGATCGCGCTGCAGTGGCTGGTGGACATCGGCGCGTGGATCGTCTTCCTGGTGCTGCTGATGCCGCACTACGGGACGGTGGCGCTGGCGGCGTCAAACCTGGCGATTCAGTTCATGCACCTGTCCTTCATGCCGGCGCTGGGGATCGGAATGGCCCTCTCGACGCAGGTGGGGAATGCGATCGGCGCGGGGCGGCCGGAGGTGGCCGCGATGCGCATGCGCGTGGCGCTGGGCATCGTGATGGGCTACATGGGCGTGATGGGGCTGCTGTTCCTGCTGCTGGGCGCACCGCTGGCGGCGACGCTGTGCTTTGAGGAGGATGAAGCGCTGCGCGGCGAAGTGGTACGGACCGCGGCCGGGATGCTGCTGTGGTGCGCCCTGTTCCAGATTTCGGACGGCGTGTGCATTGTCTACAGCTTCGCTTTCCGCGGCGCCGGCGACACGCGGGTGCCGGCGCTCTTGTTCGCGATCTGCTGCTGGGGCATCTTCGTGGGCGGCGGCCTGCTCATCGTGTGGTTCATGCCGGCGCTGGGCACGCACGGCCTGTGGGCGGTCTGCTCGCTCTACATCATCGTGCTCGGCGTGCTGCTTTGGATGCGCTACCGTTCTGGGGCCTGGCACCGCAAGACGGTGTTTGAGACGCCCGCGCCGGTCGCGGCTTCCGCGTAGCGCACCCGCGCGCGGGCGGCCGCAATCGCAGTACAATCCGCCCGCCGCCGCGCGCACGCCGGCGGCGCTTGATCCTTGCACCCATTCGCGGAACGGCGCCATGAACACGGCCTCGCTGCAGGAATACATGATCGACCAGCGGATCGACGGCTGGCTGCTGTACGACTTCCGCGGCAGCAATCCCGTCTTCGCCCGCATGTTGCCGCCGCTGGGGCACACCACCCGCCGCGCATTTCTGTGGATCCCCGCGCGCGGCGCAGCGCGGCTGTTGTGCAGCCGCATCGATCGTCCTGCATTTGCGTCGGCACCGATCGAGCAGGATCACTACACCTCCTGGCGCGAGATGCAGGCGTGGCTGGCCGGGCGCGTCGGCAGCGGGTCGCGCGTGGCGATGGAATATTCGCCCGGCAATGCGCTGCCGGCGGTCGCGTATGTGGACGCGGGAACGATCGAACTGATCCGCGGGCTGGGCGGGGAAGTGGTCTCCTCGGCGAATGTCGTGCAGGTAGGGGCGGCGCGCTGGTCCGCCGCTGCGGTCCGTGCGCACGCCACGGCGTCGAAGCAGGTGGCCGGAATCAAGGACGCCGCCTTCGACCTGATCTCGCAACGGCTGGCCGCCGGGGCGCGGGTCACGGAGCACGACGTGCAGCGCTTCATCCTGCAGCGCTTCGATGAAGCGGGGCTGCAGTACCCGGACCCGCCGATCGTCGCGGCCAACGCCCACAGCGGCGATCCGCACTTTGAGGTGTCGGCGGACAACCCCGCCGTGATTCAGAAGGGCGACTGGGTGCTGATCGATCTGTGGGCTCGGGTGCCGGGGAATGACAACATCTACTCTGACATCACCTGGGTCGGTTTTGCCGGCCGCACGGCGCCCGCGGCGCATGCCCGGGTGTTCGGAGTCGTGAAGCAGGCCCGCGACGCCGCGCTGGCGCTGGCCCGCAGTGCCGGCGGGGGCGCGCGGCGCGTCTGCGGATGGGAGCTGGATGAGGCCGCGATGAGCGTCATCCGGGAGGCGGGGCTGGCGGAGGGCATCCGCCATCGCACGGGGCACAGCCTCAGCCCCGGTGCGCTCGTGCACGGCATCGGCATGAATCTCGACAATCTCGAAACGCACGACACCCGCGAACTGCTCCCCGGAATCGGCTTCACGATCGAGCCGGGCGTGTATCTGCCTGAGTTCGGCGTGCGGCTCGAGATCAACGTGTACTACGACCCCGCGGCCGGACCGACGGTCACCAGTTGTGTGCAGGATGAGGTGCTGCTGCTGGCGTAGCGGCGGCGGATGGAGGCGGCCGCACTCCGGCCGGCCCGGGCGCGATGGGGGCGCTGCGGGGGCGTGCGCGGTCGCATCAGGAAGGGACGTCATAGTGCCACGATTGCTTCAAGTCACACGGGTCACGGCGGCCTGCATTCTGCCGGCGTTGCTGATCGGCTGCGCATCGCAAGTGACGACTCGCGCCGCCGCGCCGCGCATGCCGGAGACGATTTTCAGCCCGTTGCCGTTGCCGACTCCGAATGCCCTGCGGACGCAGACCGGCCGGCCCGGGCCGGATTACTGGCAGCAGCGCGCGGACTATCGGATCCATGCGACGCTCCACGCCGAAGCGCGGGTCGTCAGTGCGTCGGGCGTGATCCGCTATCACAATCATTCGCCCGACGAACTGACCTACCTGTGGCTGCATCTGGAGCAGAATCTCTATCTCCCGGACAGCCGCGGCGGTCAGCGCGGCGTCGGCGGTTCGTCGATCCCCAACCCCGATGTGAACACGCGCGGAGTCGAAGTGACTCATGTGCGCGTCAACGGGCGCGAGGCGACGATGCAGGTGTATGACACGGTGGCGCGGCTGGACCTGCCCGAGCCGCTGGCGGCGCGCGAGGGCGTCGTAGAGATCGAGATCGGCTGGCGATTCGAGGTGCCGCGCTTCGGCGACGCACGCATGGGCTGGGAGCAGACCCGCAACGGCACAATCTTTCAGATCGGGCAGTGGTACCCGGCGGTGTGCAAGTATGACGACGTGCACGGCTGGAACACGCTGCCCTATCTCGGGCAGGGCGAGTTCTACACGGACTTCGGCACCTTCGACGTGCGTCTGAGCGTGCCGCGCGACCACCTGGTTGCCGCGTCCGGCGTGCTGATGAACCCCGCGGAAGTGCTGACGGCGGAGCAGCGCGAGCGCCTGAAGCGCGCCGCCGGGTCGCCTGCGGCGGTGATCATCCGCGGGTTGGACGAAGTGGGCGACGCCGCGTCGCGCCCGGCGGGGGAGGGGCCGCTGACCTGGCGCTTCGTGGCGCACGACGTGCGCAGCTTTGCCTGGGCCTCGTCGCCGGCGTTCATCTGGGACGCGGCGGGAATCGCCGAGCGCGGAAGCACCCCCTCGGAGCGCGACGGCTCCGCGGAACTGCCGTCGGGGACATTGGTGCAGAGCTTCTATCCGGTCGAGGCCACGCCGCTGTGGTTCGACAACGTCGACATGCTGCGCATGGCGGTGCTGCACTTTGGCGGAAAATGGGGCGTGTATCCCTATCCGACGGCGACGAACGTCAACGGCGTCGTCGGCGGGATGGAATACCCGATGATCGTGTTCTGCTCGGAGCGCCTGGACGAGCGCGATTTGTTCGAGGTCACGGCGCACGAGGCGGCGCACTGGTGGTTCCCGATGACGGTCAACACCGACGAGCGGCGGCACGCCTGGTTCGATGAGGGGTTCGTGACGTTCATGACGCTCTACGCGATGCGCGAGCGCCGGGCGTCGTGGTTCGATCCGCGCGGCTGGGCAGCGTCGGTGGCGGAACACCTGGGCCAGGGCGGCCAGCCGGCGGCGACGCGCTCCGACGAGATCGTGGGCGGTGCATACGGGGTGCTGGCCTATGACCGCGTGGCCTGGGCGCTCTATTGCCTGCGCGAGAAGGTGCTCGGCCCGCAGCGGTTCGACGCGGCGATGCACGAGTACATCCGGGCGTGGGCCTTCCAGTCGCCGCAGCCCTCCGACTTCTTCCGCGTCATGGAGAACGCCGCCGGCTGCGACCTGGCGTGGTTTTGGCGCGGCTGGCTGTATGAAGATGCGCCGCTGGATCAGGCCGTCGTCGGCGTTCGCCACAACGGCGACATCGCCACCGCGACGTTTGAGAACCGCGGCGCGATGGTGATGCCGCTGGAGTTTCTCGTCCGCTATTCCGACGGATCGAGCGAGACGCGCACCGCCGGCGTCGAGGTGTGGTACGCTTCCGACCGCTGCGAGCTGTCGTGGGCGACCGGCGGGCGGCGGGTGCGCGAGCTGATCGTCGATCCGGAGGAGCTGCTGCCGGACGTGAATCGCGCGAACAACCGGCGCTCCGGCGGCTGATTCCGCCGATGGTGGAGGTGCATCATGGCCGATGGGGTCGTTCCCGATCGCAAGACGATGGACCTGGCGCGGATCGAGCGCGCCGTCCGCGAGATTCTGATCGCGGTCGGCGAAGACCCGGATCGTGACGGGCTGCGCAAGACGCCGGGGCGCGTCGCGCGGATGTACGCCGAGCTGTTTTCCGGGCTGCACGCAGACCCGGGGCGCTATCTCGAAACGACGTTCGACGAGGATCATCACGAAATGGTGGTCCTGCGCGACATTCCCTTTTCCAGCATGTGCGAGCATCACCTGATGCCCTTTGAGGGCCGCGCTCACATCGCCTATATCCCAGGCGGGCGGATCGTCGGTCTCTCCAAGCTGGCCCGCCTGGTCGATGTCTTCGCCCGCCGTCCGCAGGTGCAGGAGCGCATGACCTCGCAGGTGGCCGACCTGCTCGCCGATCGCGTACATGTGAAAGGCTGCGCGGTCGTGATCGAGGCCTCGCATTCCTGCATGACTTGTCGCGGCGTGCTCAAGCACGGGGCCGTCATGGTCACATCCGCGGTGCGCGGCGAAATGCGAACCTGCGACATCACGCGCAAAGAGGCGCTCACCCTGCTCCACCGACGATAGGCCCCAACCCGCGTGATTGAATTCATCGATGCCAGTCGGGTCTATCTCCGCCGCGGGGCGGCCGCGACGCACGCGCTGCGCGGCGTCACGCTGCGCGTGGATCGCGGTGAATTCGTGGCGGTGATCGGCCGCAGCGGGTCGGGCAAAAGCACGCTGCTGCACCTGGCGGCGGCGCTGGACCTGCCCACCGGCGGGGTCGTTCGGATCGACGGCCGCGATACCGGCCAAATGAGCGAAACTCAGCGCACCACGCTCCGGCGGCATCGCGTCGGGCTGGTCTTTCAATTCTTCAACCTGCTGCCGACGCTGCCGATCGAGTGGAACGTGGCCATGCCGCTGTTGCTCGACGGGCGGCGGCTGAGCGCGGTTCGGCCGCGGGTGCATGAGCTGCTGGAGCGGATCGGGCTGCGCACCCGGGCCAACGACTATCCGGATCAGCTCTCGGGCGGCGAGATGCAGCGCGTCGCGATCGCCCGGGCGGTGCTGGTGGAGCCGGCCATCCTGTTGGCCGATGAGCCGACCGGCAACCTCGATACCGTCACCAGCGAGACCATCATGAGCTTTCTGCGAACGACGGCCCATGAAAGCGGGCGCACCACGATGCTGGTGACACATGACATGTCGGTGGCCGCGCAGGCGGATCGGGTGGTGACGCTGCGCGACGGGCGGGTGGATTCGGGGCAGGGGTGATCGGCCGGGGAGTGAATTTTTCTGCTCCTGGTTGATTGGCCAATACGCTCATTTCGCGCGGCCTTTTTCACGAATCACATCACAGGAGCATGGGATCGGTTTCCGCACTGATTGCTGCTTGATTCTGAACAGTTTGTTCGTATAATGTTAGTATTACGATGGTGGTTTTGTGGTTCGGCAGACCGAGAACAGGATCGCCCGTTGCCGAATGACCGGCCGAATACAACATGTTGTGTTCTATTGAGATACGGATTATCCGACCTTTTGCTTGCCACCCACAATCTGTTGTGATACGATCCTCCCCCGCACTCAAGCGGATGGTGCTCTCCCCAAATGGGGAGCACCTGTCGTCTGTCACCGGGATTGTCGGATTCGGAATCGGTTTCGAACTACGTACGAAGACTGGAAGCTTCACGCAAGAGGAGTCCAGGGATGGTTCTGTCGTCGCATCGCCCCGTCGCATCGCTCATGGATGAGCCGAACCTCTCAGAGAATGCCCGCAAGGTGCTCGAGGCGCGGTATCTGAAGAAGAACGAACAGGGGGATTGCACCGAAGGGCCGGGGGCGCTCTTTCAGCGCGTGGCCGCGGCAATCGCCGCGGTGGAGCCGCAGTATGGCGGCAGCGAGGCGGAGCAGGCGCTCTGGACCCAGCGGTTCTACACGCTGATGGTCAGCGGCGCGTTCATGCCGAACTCGCCAACGCTGATGAATGCCGGCCGCGAGATGGGCATGCTCTCGGCCTGTTTCGTCCTGCCGGTGCGGGATTCCATCAACGGCATTTTCGACAGCATCAAGCACACGGCGCTGATTCAGAAGGCCGGCGGCGGCACGGGGTTCGCCTTCGACGAGCTGCGTCCCACCGGCGACTTCATCCGCAGCAGCGGCGGCACGACCAGCGGCCCGATCACGTTCTGGCGGGCTTTCAGCGAGGCGACCAACGCGATTCAGCAGGGGGCGTTCCGCCGCGGCGCGAACATGGGCATGATGTATGTGCATCACCCCGACATCCTGAAGTTCCTGCACGCCAAGCAGGATCTGAGCCAGTTCACGAACTACAACATCTCGGTCAAGATCACCGACCAGTGGATGAAGGAGTTCCTGGCCGACGCCGATTCCCCGCACTTCGTCCGCAACCCGCGGAACGGGCGCGTCTCGGTCATTCCGCGCGACGTGGACATCTGGAAGTACGACGTCCGCACGCTGATCGACGTTGATTGCTGCGAGCCGATCGACGAAGCCGCCCCGGAGCGATACTACGCGTCGCCGCGCCAGATCGCCCCGCTGCCGGAGGCGCTGCGCGGTCGCGTGATTGCCAAGCGCGACATCTGGGAGTTCATCATCCGCAACGCCTGGCAGACGGGCGAGCCGGGCGTCGTCTTCATCGACCGCATCAACGAGACCAACCCCACGCCGCACATCGGGCGGATGGAGGCGACCAACCCCTGCGGCGAGCAGCCGCTGCTGCCCTACGAGGCCTGCAATCTGGGCAGCGTCAACCTGGGGATGTTCGTGACGGACGGCTGCACGCCCGATGCGCGGGTTGATTGGGAGCGGCTGCGCGAAGCAGTGCACTGGTCGACGCGCTTCCTCGACAACGTCATCGACGCGAACGAGTACCCCCTCGACGAGATCGACCGCATCTGCAAGGCCAATCGCAAGATCGGCCTGGGGATCATGGGTTTCGCCGACGCGCTCTACAAGCTCGGCGTCCCTTACAACAGCGATGAGGGCGTCGCCTGGGGCGAGAAGTTCATGAAGTTCGTGAACGACGAAGCCCACAACTACAGCGAGCACCTGGCCCGCACGCGCGGCTGCTTCCCCAACTGGAAGGGCAGCCACTGGCAGACGCTGCACAACCGTCTGATGCGCAACGCCTGCACCACCACCGTCGCGCCGACCGGCACGATCAGCATCATCGCCAACTGCTCCGGCGGCATCGAACCGATGTTCTCGCTGGCGTTCATCCGCAACGTGCTGCGCGGACAGAAGCAGGGTGAGCGCCCGCTGGTCGAGTCCAACGAAACGTTCGTGCAGGTGGCCCGCGCCCGCGGCTTCTACAGCGATGAGCTCATGGAGCGCATCGCCCGCGAGGGCACCGTCGCCCACATGGACGAGGTGCCGGAGGACATCCAGCGCGTGTTTGTCTGCGCGCACGACATCGCCCCGGTCTGGCACATGAAGATGCAGGCCGCCTTCCAGCGCCACTGCGATTCATCGATCAGCAAGACCATCAACTTCCCGCACACCGCCGCCGTCGAGGACGTGGACACGATCTACCGTCTGGCCTTCGACATGCGCTGCAAGGGCGTCACCGTCTATCGCGACGGCTGCCGCGCCTTCCAGCCGATGGCGCTCAAGGACGAGAAGCCCGCGGCTGCCGCGTCGGCGGTGGCCGGTGCTGCGCCCGCGCTGGGCGGTGCTGCGCCAGTGCCGACCGTGGCGACGGAAACGCCGGCCGTGGCGCCCGCCATCCCGGCTGCGCCGGTCATTACGCACGCAGCGCCTGCGCCCGCGGTACACGCCGTCGCCGCAGTTGTGCCTCCCGTCGCGCCGGTCGCGGCCCCCGCCACAGCGCGCTCCGTCGCGCGCAGCGCCGAGCCAGCGGTCCCGGCGGCGCCGCCGCTCGAACCGCGCGACCTGCCCGAGATCGTGAGCGGGCTGCGCATCCGGCAGCTCACCCCCTTCGGCAATATGCACGTCAAGATCACTGTCGATCCGCGCCGCGAGACGGAGTTGGAGGTCTTCGCGCAGCTCGGCAAGGGCGGCGACGTCGCCACCAGCGATCTTGAGGCCATCTGCCGCATGATTTCGCTCTGGCTGCGTGCCGGTGGTTCGCTGCGCCAGGTGATCAAGCAGCTGGAGGGCATCGGCAGCTCACTGCAGATTCCCACTCGCGCCGGGCGGATCACGTCGCTGGGCGACGGACTGGCCTGCGCGCTCAAGAAGTACACCCGCGCCAAGGAGCGCTTCGGCCTGCGGGCCATGCTGCTGGGCGACATCGACCTCAGCGAGTTGTATGAGCCAAGCCCCGCGCCGCATCACCGCAGCGACGCGGGTGATCGCCTCGCCGCCCCGCGCCCGGCAGCCGACGACACGCCGCGCAACGGCGGCCCGGCCGCGCCGCGCGGCGGCGATCCGGTGACTGCGGCGCCCTCCATCACGATCGTCAGCGCGACGCGCAGCGCGGCGGCTGCTGACGTGACGCTGTCGGGCAAGCGCCTGAACGGCGGCGGTTCGCACTCGGGTACGTCGGAGACGATCCGCGAGACCGTGCAGCGTGTTGTCAACGGATCTGATGGGCGGGGCCGCTCGGTGGCGACGGCCACGATCGAGGAGACGGTCGAGTTCAACGCGCTCGAGGCGCGGATCAACGCCGAATTGGATGATCTGCTGGTGCGCGGTGAGATTTCAATCTCGGCCGTCGAGTCGCGCGAGTCGGTTCGTCAGGATGTCACGGCCGCCGGCGATGAGATCGGCTCCGGCCTGCTGCACGTCCACGACAATGCGCAGTTCTTCAAACTGCACTGCCCGCAATGCGACAGCCAGTTGGCGATGCAGGAAGGCTGCAAGAAGTGCCTGGGCTGCGGTTGGAGCGCGTGCTGAGGCCCCTGGGCGCCTGACGCAATTACCGGGCACACCTGTCGGGGCGATGCTCCGGGCGGCAACGATCAGTTGCCCTCGGTGCGCCGCCCCGGCCCGTTGAACCCCAGCAGCCGCAGCGCATTGAGTATCACCACAATCGTGCTGCCTTCGTGCAGCACTACCGCCGGGCCGATCGTCGCCAGCCCCGTTGCGCCCGCGACGATCAGCACGCCGATGACGCCGAGCGCGAACACCACGTTCTGACGGATGATGACGCGCGCCCGGCGCGAAAGCCCCACCGCGAAGGGCAGCCGCGAGAGGTCATCGCCCATCAGCGCCACGTCGGCCGTCTCCAGTGCGACGGCCGTTCCGGCGCCGCCCATCGCGATTCCGACGGTGGCCTGCGCCAGTGCGGGGGCGTCATTCACACCATCTCCGACCATTGCCACCGGTCCGTGCGATTGCAGCAATTCGCGGATCTTTTGCACCTTGTCTTCGGGCAACAGGTCCGCTGCGAACGCATCGACCCCCACTTCGCGGGCCACCGATTCCGCCACCGCGCGATTGTCCCCCGTGAGCATCAGCAGGTGCGTCACGCCCTGTGCCCGCAATGACGCGAGCGTGTCGGCCGCGGCGGGACGGGGTCGGTCCATCGCGCCGATCACGCCGAGCCAGCGGCCGTCATGCCGAACGGCCAGCGTCGTGCGGCCGATGCGCTCCAGCGACTCGACCGCGCTGCGCACTTCCGCCGGCGGTTCATCGCCAACTCCGGACCACAGGCGCAGGCTTCCCACCTCGGCCACTCTGCCTTCGACCATCCCGCGCACCCCGCGCGCGGTGATGCTCTGCGCATCCTGCACCGCGGGCGGCTCGATTCGCACCTGATGGGCATGACGCAGAACGGCCGCCGCCAGTGGGTGCTGCGAGCGCTGTTCAACAGCCGCCGCAATCCGCAGCAATTCGGTCTGCGAGACTCCCGAACAGGGCTGCACGTCGGTGATTTCCGGCCGACCGACGGTCAGCGTGCCGGTCTTGTCGAAGGCGATGGCTCGCACGATGCCCAGGTTCTCGAGGTGCGCACCGCCCTTGATGAGCACGCCGCGACGGGCCGCCTGTGCGATGCCGGCCAGGACGACGGCCGGCGTGCCGAGTGCCAGGGCGCAGGGGGATGCACCGACCAGCACCGTCATTCCGCGATAGAAACTCTGTTCCCACGTCAGCCAGCCCGCCAGCGCCGGCACAAGGATCAGCAGCGCGTCGGCCAGCAGCACCAGCGGCACGAAGACGCGCGTGAAGCGCTCGGCGAAGCGCTGCGTCGGGGCGCGCTGCGTCTGCGCCTGTTCGACGAGTTGAATGACGCGATCCAGCGTTCGATCCCCGGCGGCGCGGGTCGTGGTGATCTCCAGGGCGCCGTCGCCGTTGAGCGTGCCGGCGAAGACCGGATCGCTCACGGCCTTTTCCACCGGCAGAGATTCGCCGGTCAGCGGCGCTTGGTCTACGGCGGAGCGACCGTGGTGAACCGTGCCGTCCACGGGGATCCGCTCGGCCGGGCGGACGATGACGAGGTCGCCGGGGCGGACGTCCTCGATCAGCAGGGCGGATTCGATCCCGTCGCGCAGCACGCGGGCCTGCGGAGGTGAGAGGTCCGCCAGCGCGCGGATCGCGTTCCTGGCTCTTCCCAGTGCGTAGCGCTCCAGCGCATGCGCCAATGAGAACAGGAACAGCAGGAAGGCGCCCTCGGCGTACTTTTCGATGACGGCCGCTCCGGCTGCGGCGGCGAGCATCAGCAGGTCCACGTCGAGCCATGGCGTGCGATTGCGGATCGCCGTGATCAGCGTCCACAGCGGCATGGCCGCCCCGAAGGCGTAGGCCAGCCCGTAGGCCGCGCCGGCCAGCGGCCCCGGCGGCGCATGATCCGCATGAAGCAGCCATGCCACGAGCAGCAGGAGAGCGGTCGCGATTGCGCACAGCAGATCGGCGTTGTTGCCGAGGCGCGACCGTTGCGGAACCGCGGCGATTCGCGGATGAGGCGGTAGCGCGGCGGTCGTGCTGCGCCGCGGCGCGGGGCGATCGTCGGATTGCGGTGCGTGGGCACTGGTCACGGTGCTGCGCAGTGTAGAGCCGCGGCACGCTGTGCGCCACGCCTCTCCCGCCCGGGATCGCATAGACTGCTTCGACCGGTGCGGGCGGCGAGCCGCGCCAAAGACACCCACCGAAAGGAGCTTCGGACCATGACGCCGCAGGACGCCCTGAAACTCGGCCTCGACAGCGCTAACTTCCTGATGACGACCTATCTTGGCGACATGACCGACGACGAGCTGCGCATGCGCCCGCTGCCGGGGATGAACCACATCGCCTGGCAGCTCGGACACCTGATCGTCTCGGAGTGCGAGATGGCCGGCGCCGTCGGGGCGAAGATGCCGGAGCTGCCGGCCGGCTTCGCGGAGGCGCACAAGATGGAGGCCGCCAAGTCCGACAATTCGGCTCAGTTCGCGACGAAGCAGGCGTATATCGACCTGTACGCGAAAGTCCGGGCAGCGGCGCTGGCGGCGCTGGCCGCCACGCCGTCGGCGAAACTCACTGAGCCGTCGCCTGAAAAGATGCGGTCGTATGCCCCGACGGTCGCGGCGGTCTACGCGCTGCTCGGCACACACCAGATGATGCACGTCGGACAATGGGTGGCGCTGCGCCGCAAGCTGAACAAGCCGGTGGTGATCTAGCACCGCCGATCGGCGCCGCGGCGCGGCGTTGCATGCGTCGAATGGAAGGAAATCGGAGAGGGCGGGATTCGAACCCGCGGTACACTTGCGCGTACACTGGTTTTCGAAACCAGCCCCTTCAGCCGCTCGGGCACCTCTCCAGGGAGCGGGGATTTTGCGCGAAACCGCCCCCTTCGACCAGCCCCCGGCCTTCGGATTCCGGGACGGCGACACCCCCGTGGAGAACCGGCCCATGAAGGCGCGCCGCGCCGTGATCTTCGATCTCGACGGCGTCCTGACGGACACCGCCGAGTTGCACTACCTGAGCTGGCAGGATGTTGCAACGGACCTGCGCGTGCCCTATGACCGCGCGGTCAATGAGGGGCTGCGCGGCCTTTCTCGCGAAGAGAGCCTGCGCATCGTGCTGGGTGATCGCTGGGGCGAATTCGATCCGGCCCGCCGCGCCGACATCATGCGCGTAAAGAACGATCGGTATCTCGCCCGCGTCGCCGCCATGACGCCGGCCGACGCATTTGACGGCATTCCGGCACTTTTGGACGCCCTTCGCAATGCCGGCGCCGCCCTCGCGGTCGCTTCTTCCAGTCGAAATGCGCGCGCCGTGCTGGAGCGAATCGGCCTGGCAGCCGCTTTCGACGCCGTGGTGGACGGCAACGACGCGCCGCGCTCCAAGCCGGATCCGCAGGTTTTCACCGCGGCGGCGGCGCAGCTGGCCGTCCCTGCTCCGCGCTGCGTCGTCGTGGAGGACGCGGCGGCCGGCGTGCAGGCGGCCCGCGCGGCGGGGATGCGTGTCGTCGGCGTCGGGCCGGCGGAGCGCGTCGGCGGGGCGGACCTGGTTGTGCCGACGCCGGCAAGCCTGCGGGCGGATGTGCTGTTGGCGCTGCTGCCGGTCGTATAATCGCGTGCAATGTCGCGTGTTGTGCCCCTATTGCTCCTGCTGGCGTCGATCGGCGGCGGCTGTCTGCCGAGTGGATCAAGCCCGAAGCTCAATTCTCCCAACGCCAGGGAGCGCGCCGTCGCAGGCGTGGCACTGGCGAACAGCGGCGATCGGGCGGCGGTGCATCGGCTGGTGCCGTTGCTGGAGGATGGGGATTCTGCCGTACGGATGATGGCCATCTTGTCGCTGGAGCGGCTGACGGGTGAGACGCTGGGGTACCGCTACTTTGATGCCGAGACGCGCCGATCAGAAGCGGTGGAGCGCTGGCGCGCGGCGCTGCGCGAGGGGCGGTTCGAGAAGCCCGGCGGTGCGCCCGATGCCCGCGCCGGTTCGGGGAAGGCCGGCGGGAATTCCGCGGCGGCGGGAGCAGAGTAGCAGGGAGCTGGGCGGACCGTCGTCCGCGGCGTAGACCGTCGTCCGCGGTGGTTTGCGTTTTGGGCGGATTGTGGTAGAAACGGGTCGCATGAGCGCTGCACCGGAAAACCTGCGGATTCGGGTGGAGACGTCGGACGGCGTGTCGGTGCTGTCGCTGGAGGGGGAGATCGCGTTTTCCAACGCTCCGGCGCTGCTGGAGCAGGCCGCGCGAGTCGCGGGAGCGGGGCTGCGCCGCCTGATCGTGGACCTGTCGCTGGTTTCCTATCTCGACAGCTCGGGGGTCGGCACGCTCGTGCAGATCAAGCGGATGGTGGAACAGGCCGGCGGCGGGCTGACGCTGGCGTCGTTGCAGCCGCGCGTGCTGGGGGTGTTTCAGATCACGAACCTGACGCAGTTCTTCCGCATTACGCCGACGGTGGATGAGGCCCGCGGCGGATGAGCGACCGTCCGGCCAGCGCGCTGGTCCGTGGGGTGAGCGCGGTGGGAGCGCTGCTGCGATATCCGATTGAGCGCGCACTCGACACCGTGATCTACGGCGGTGGATTGACGCGGCTGCTGGGCAGCGTTCTTTCGCGCATCGGGGCGGTGCTGATCGGGCGCGGCGGGCGGCGTCGGCTCGATGCGCTGGTGCGGCAGATGATCCGCGTCGGTGTGCGCAGCATCCCCATCGTCGTGCTGGTGCAGACGTTCATCGGGGTGATCCTGGCGCTGAACATGGCTCCGACGCTCGAGGCCTACGGGCAGTTGGAGCGCGTCGCGGACGTGGTCGCCATTGCGATGTTTCGCGAGCTGGGGCCGCTCTTCACGGCGATTCTGCTGAGCGGGTTTGCGGGCGCCTCGATCGCCGCGGAGCTGGGGGCGATGGTGGAGGGGGAGGAGATCAAGGCGCTGCGCGCCCACGCCCTGGACCCGATCCGCTTCCTCGTTGTTCCGCGGGTGGTGGCGACCGCGACGATGATGGTGGGGCTGACCGTGCTGGCCGACCTGGTCGGCCTGCTGGGCGGCTATCTGTGCGCTACGCTGAACCTGGGCCTCAGCGGCACGCTCTACATCGACGCGACGCTTGCAGCGCTGTCGCTGAGCGACTACCTGACCGGGTTGGGCAAGGCGGCGGTGTTCGGCGTGCTGATCGCGCTGCTGGCCTGTCACGAAGGGCTGAGCGTGCGCGGAGGGGCGGAAGGCGTCGGCCGCGCCACGACGACCACGGTGGTCAAGAGCATCGTCGCGATCATCATCGCGGACGTGATCTTCGCGGTGATCTTCTACACGCTGGGGTGGTGACGTGCTGCGCCTGATCGGGATTGATGAGGCGGGTTACGGGCCGGTGCTCGGGCCGCTGGTGGTGGCGGCAACGGTATGGGACATCGGAGAGCCGCAGGCCGCAACATCGAAGAGCGGCGAGGCGGGGGCCGCGCCGGATGTCAGCACGGCTTCAGGGAGCGCCGCAGCCGCGATCGGACCGCCGGACCTGTGGCAGCGCCTGTCAGCGTGTGTGTGTCGATCGGCGCGCGGGGCGGCGGGACGGCTGATCGTGGGGGATTCCAAGGAGGTCTTCGATCGCAAGCGCGGCGTCGGGACGCTGGAGCGCTCGGTACGGGCCTTCGCGGCGGCGGGCGGAGCGCCGGTGGATCGGCTTGCGGCGCTGCTGCGGCACATCACGGATCGTGGGTCGGAGAGCGGCACGCGCATGCCGTGGTACCGGGCGCTGGATCGCGCGCTGCCTGCGGACGGAGTGCTCGGCGGCATCGGCGAGATGGGGCGGCGTTTGGGGGAGGAGTTGCAGCAGGCGCGAATCGGGTTTCGCGGGGCGCGGGTCGAGATCGTGGCGGAGGATCGCTACAACGATCGCGTCGCGGCGACACGGAACAAGTCAACCGTCGTGGTCGAGCAGGTGCTGCGGCTGATCGAGCGCGGCATCGGCGAATGGGAGGGGCCGGTGTGCGTTGTCGTGGATCGGCTGGGCGGTCGGTCCAACTATCGAACGATCCTGCAGGACGCCTGGCCGGATCGGGCAATCAGCGAGACGGAGGCGACGGCGGAGCGGTCGGCGTACCAACTCGCGCCGCGCGGCGGAGCGCGGTCCTCCACGTGGAGCATCGAGTTTCGCGTCGGCGCAGATGAGCATCATCTGCCGGTCGCGCTGGCGAGCATGACGGCCAAGTACATTCGCGAGCTGCTGATGGGGGCGTTCAACGAGTTCTGGAGCGCGCGGCTGCCGGGACTGCGGCCGACGGCCGGGTATTACACGGATGCGCAGCGCTTCCTGGCGGATATCGCGCCGTGCTGCATGGAAATGGGCATTCCGCACGATCGCTTTGTTCGCGCCCGATGATCCGCCGCTGCGCACCCGGTTGCGCACCCGTTCGCGCCGCGGCATCGCCGTCCCCTGTCGGCGCGCGACACTCCACCTGGATGAGCCATGCGACACTCCGCGGGGCTGTGCAGCGCGCGTACAATTGGGGCGAAATGATCAAGCTTCCCACCGCCGCGACGTTCTTTCTTCGCTTCGCCGCGGCATTCGTCGTGGTTGTGCTGACGATTCACGCCGACGCACAGACCCGGCTCCGCTCGTCTGAGCCGGACCCCGAATTCTCTCCCTTCCTCGGCGAAGCGCTGCGCGCCTACGCCGAGGGCGCAAGCGAGCGGGCCGTGCTGCTGGCGCAGGATGTGGTGCGGCGCAGCCGCGATGCGGAAGCCTTGCGCGACGCGGCGCTGGTCGAGGCGCTGGTGCTGCTGCGCAGCGACAGCCGGACTGATGCGCAGGAGGGGCGGGCGCGACTGGCGGCCGCGGCCGAAGGCCGGCCGGACGTGGCGCGGCGCGGCGAGGTGCTGCTCGCGGCGGGGATGGCGGCGCTGACCCTGCGCGAATCGTCGCTGGCCCTTGAACTGCTCGACGACGCCCTGGCAACGTTTGAGTCTCAACAGCGCTGGTCGCGGATGGAGGCCGCCGTCGCGCCGCTGGCCCGGACGTGGGCTTTGCATGGCGAGTGGCCGATGACGCCGCCGCGGTTCGGTGTGCCGGCGATCGACTCGGCCGAGCAGGCGCAGCGGGTGCGCCGCGCGCAGCTCGAAGCGCTGCAGCGGCGGGCGGCGGCGTGGGTGCAGGCTCCCGACGCTGCGCGGGCGGCCGGTCTGGAGCTGGCGCTGCTCGATGCGCGCAGTGCGGATCGCACCGTCGCGGGGTTGGATGCGCTGCGCGAATTGGCGGCCGACGCGCCCGCATCCCCGCTGGCGCTGCGAGCGGCGCTGTCACTGGCGGAATTGCTGGATGAGCGGCGCGAATGGCGCGAAGCGGTGCGCTGGTACGCGCTGGCCGCAGAGGCGAGAGATGAATCGGGCGAAGCGGCGGCCCGGCGGGCGGCGGAGCTGCGCCGGCCGGAGGTGATCGTGGATGCCGAGGAGGCGGCGCTGCCGGGGCGTGAGACGCCGCTGCTGCTGACGGCCCGCGGCGTGCGATCAATCGAGCTGGAAATCCGCCGCTTCGACGTGGGGCGGTTTCTCGAGGAGCGCCGCGGGCGGCTGGATCCGGCGCTGCTGCCCATTGATGGCGCGGTGCGGCTGTCCCGCCGCATCGAGCCGGGTGCGACCGACCCGTTCGACGCCTTCGACAGCCGCACGCTGTCTCCGCCGCTGTCGTTCGTGCCGGAGGCCGACGCCTATGTGATCGTGACCCATGCGGTGCTGCACGACGGGACTGCGCAAACGCATCGACGTGTGCTGGTCGCGGGGGACGCGCAGATGACCGTGGCGGTGCGCGGGGAGCAGGTGGTGCTGGCGGCGAGCCGCCTGGCCGATGGAAAGCGCCTGCCGATCAGCGGGGAAGTGCTGTTCTGGATGGAGGGAGTCTCTTTCGTGCCGGCCACCGTCCCGATCACGGACGGCGCGGCGCTGCTGCGTCTGCCGAATGAGGCGCGGCTGGCGGGTGTGCGGCGCTGGCGCGCGATGCTGCGCAGTGCGTCCGGCGTGGCGCTGTGCGCCGGGGTGTTGCCGCACGCGGATGACGCGGCCGACCCCGGCGCGTGCCTGCTGTCGGCAGGGCCGGCGTTCGTCCGACCCGGGCAGACGGTGAGCGTATCGGGGGTTCTGCTCGGGGCCGCGGTCGCCGCGGCACAGCGCGACGCGGCGTCGTGGCGAATCGAGCTGCGCGACTCCGAGAATCGCACGCTGGTCTCCAGCCCGGCGAAATTGCACGCCGGCGGGGTGATATCGAGCGAGCTGCGCGTGGGGGCCGAGAGTGCGGAAGCGCGCCGGCTGTTTGTGGCGCTGCGTCAAGGCGATCGTCAGATTGAGAACGCCGGGGGCACGCTGGCGCTGCGAGCGCTCTCTCCGGAAGATGGGCCGTTCGAGGTGGAGCTGCAGAACCCCGGATGGGTTCCGCTCTCGACGCCGGAACAGCGCGTCGCCGGTCCGGGGCTGCTCAGTGCGCGGGTGCGCGCGGTGTATCCTTGGGGCGGGCCGGTGGCGGGCGGCGAAATGCGCGCGTTCATTCGGGCGACGCAGGTGCCGGACCTGGACGCGGGCCGCTTGCCGCTGGCGGCATTGGTGCGGGATGTAAAGGCAACGCTCGACGGCCAGGGCGCCGCCATGCTGGGAGTGCCGCTCAGCACGCTGCAGGGCGTCGCGCCGCCTTTGGGTGTGAATTTTCACGTCAGCATTCTGGCGCGGGACGGCCGCAATTCCGTTTCCGCGGCCGGGATCGTGGCCGGCCCTGAGCGGGCACATGCCTGGTTGCTCGTGGATCCGCCGCAGCCGCACGCCGGAGCGCCGCTGTCGGCGATTGTGGGGCTGCTGGATCCGCTGGGTCGGCATGCGGATTCGCCGCCGCGCGTCGAGGTGCTGGTGGATGGTGTGGCGGCCCAGACGCTGGACACGGAGCCGACGCCGCGCGGGTATGCGACGCGCCCGTGGCTGGCGCCGCCCGAGGCGCGGCACATCGAGCTGCGCTGCGAGATCGCGGCGCTTGCTGAACAGGTGCCGCCGCTGCGAGCGGTCCGGAATCTCGTGCTGGGAGAATGTCCGGTCGGCGGGAGCGCATGGATTCGCGCCGCGGTGGATTCCGCGGGAGGCCACGGCGCGATCAACCTGACCTGGGGATCGGAACGAATCGGCGATCCACTGCTGATCGTGCTGCACGATCATGGCGTGCGGGCCGTTCGAATGACGACTTCGGAAAGCGGGGAGATGTCACTTCCGCCGTCGGCCGGTGCGGCATCAGGCAGCGCGTGGGTCGAGTTGCTTGCGGTGCGGTCTTCGGGACTGCATCGGCTGGCGGCAGCCGAGGTTCGAGGGCCTGCGCCGACGATCGAACTGAGCGGGCCGGCGGCGTGCTCGCCGGGTTCGATTGCGACCGTGACGGCAACCGTGCGTGGCGCGGAGGGCGAACCGCAGAGTGGCGTGCTGCTTGTGCGGCTGATCGATGCGGCCGACGTGGGAACGCTGCCGTGGTTCGCCGATCGGGATCGCACTGATTTCTCGGAAGGCGCACCCGAGCGAACCGCCGCCGGCGCGCTGCTCGATGCGGGGGTGGCCGGGCGCGGGCACTTGGCGGAATTGTTCCGCTCGCGATCCGAACTGCCGCTGGCGCTGCTGGAGGGCGGCACGCTGTGGACGTCGGTGGTCCCCGTGCGGGATGGGAAGGCGGTGATCGAGGCGCCGCTGCCGTCGCAACCACGGCGCTATCGGCTGCTGACGAGCTTTGCCGATTCGCGCGAGCGCGACGCACGTGCGGCACTGACCCTGGATGTCCAGGCCGGATTGGGGTTGGCAGTGGACCTGCCGGCCCGGCTGCACACGGGTGATCGCACGGTGGCCGCGATTGTGCTGACCGCCGGCACGGAATCCTCGCGCGGGCGGCTGTGGGTGGATGCCGGCGCGGCGCTGGTCACGGAGGGGCTGCGTGGCGCCGACGGCGCGCCCATCGCACCGGACGGGGATGGAGCATACGTCGTCGATCTTCATCGCGGCCGAACGGCGCGACTGACGCTGGCAATTGAAGCGGCGCGCGCCGGCGACGGCCTGTTGCGCGTGCGCTTCGAGCCTGAGTCCGGCGCGCCGGCTTCGACGGTCGAAGCGGCGCACGTCGTGCACGGGATGGAGGGCGATTCGAATGGGGCGCAGCGCCGCGCGGCGCTGACGGTCCGGCGCAATGTGTTTCGGATGATCCCGCGAATTGACGCGGACGCCGCGCCGCGCCTGATCGGGCCGCTGGATCGAAGCGAGTGGGATCTGGCGGAACTCGATCCGGCCGAGCGGCTGCCGGGCGGCACGCTCGTCCTGATCCGCGACACGCTCGAGGGTGCGCCGCTGCCGGCCGGGGCGGATTGGGTTCAGGCGATCCCGCCGACGTGTCTGTCGATGCGGCGCGCGGTGGAGGGGCTGACCTCGATCGGCCAGCAGCGCCTGGCGCAGGTGGATCGACTTCAATGGGCGGTCACGTCGAGCCAGGCGCGAGAGCGGGTTCATGAGTTTGTGCTGCTGGCGGTTCGCCCGGGGGCGTGCCGGATTCCGCCGCCTGATGTTCGAACCGCGGAGGGGGAGCCGGTCGGAGTGATGGTGACGGGCGGGGTGGAGCGGATCATCGTCGCGGAGTGATTGCAGGACGCCGATCGTGTCACCGCTGCCCGATACCCGGGTATAACTTCGCTCATGCAATCAAGCACAGTGACGAAATCGTCGGGGGCCGCGAGCGCGGGTTCGGCCGACCGGGTGGAGCAGCTCCTGGCACGGGTGCCGCGGGCGGTGCGGTGGGTTGGCGGCGCGGATGGGACGCTGGAGCTGCTGGATCAGGTCGCGCTGCCCGGGGAGGTGCGCTACGTCCGCTGCGGTGACGTGCCGACCATCATCGAAGCGATTCGCATGCTGCGCGTGCGCGGCGCGCCGGCCATCGGCGTTGCGGCGGGATTCGGATTTTGCGTCGGCGTGCGCGGCGCGGCGGATGCAGATGCGGCCCTGTTTCGCTCGACGGCGGAGCGGGTCGCGGCGGAGCTGATCGCAGCCCGGCCCACCGCGGTGAACCTGGCCTGGGCGGTGCGGCGGGTGATGCGCGCGGCGCTGAGCGAGACCGCGCCGCCCGCGGCCGCGGCGCTGGCGCTACGGGAGGCGATGGAGATCGCGGCGGAGGATGAGGCGGTTTGCCGGCAGATCGGCGAACTGGGCGCGTCGCTGATTCCCGAGGGCGGGGGGGTGCTGACGCATTGCAACGCCGGATCGCTGGCGACCGCGGCGTACGGCACGGCGCTCGCGCCGATGTACGTGGCGCACGCAGGCGGCCGGCGGTTCCGCGTGTTCGCGGACGAGACGCGGCCGCTGCTCCAGGGCGCGCGACTGACCGCGTTTGAATTATCCGCGGCGGGAATCGAAGTGTCCGTGCTGTGCGACAATGCGGCGGCGAGCGTGATGGCCTCCGGGGCGGTTCAGATGGTGATCGTGGGGGCGGATCGAATCGCGGCCAACGGCGATACGGCGAACAAGATCGGCACGCTTGGCGTGGCAATTCTTGCGCGGCACCACGGGATTCCGTTCTACGTGGCCGCTCCGCGCAGCACGTTTGATCCGGCTTGTCCGAATGGGGCGGGGATTCCGATTGAGCAGCGGTCCGAGTCGGAGGTCGGCGCGATGTTCGGGCATGCACTGGTTCCGCCGGGCGTGCGCTGTGTGAATCCGGCCTTTGACGTGACGCCGGCGGGGCTGATTTCGGGGATTTTGACGGAAGTTGGGCTAATAAAACCGGTTACGGAGGCAGGGATTCGAGGAATTTTGGGCTAAGGGCTTGCATTGCGGGCCTCGATCCGTATCCTGCTTCACTTGTTTTTACGGCGCGGTCCGGTCTGGGTCTTGGTGGCGTTTTGGATCGATTCGATCCACAGATTGTGATCCGCCCGTGAGTTGAGGTTTGTTGATCGCGTTGCGCGGCGCGTTGCCGGGCGGCGCAGTGGCCCCTCAGGATGAGGGGCACGGAGAAGAGTTTCTCGCTTAGGAGGCTCGCGATGAGCAAGGTGTTCGTGAAGAGCGTGCTGCTGGTTCTCAGCGGAACCACGCTGGCGCTCGGTCTGGGCGGCGGCTGCCTGTCGGCGGTCGTTCAGCGGATTCTGGTCGCTGTGAACTTCGACTAATCCGTCGTTTACGCAAACTCGAAAAAAACAACCCCTGAGAGATTACGGAGTATCTGCAATGAACCTTCGTGCAAAGCTGATTCTGGCGGTCGTGGCCGCCGGCGGCATGCTGCAGCTTGGTGGCTGCTCGGCCGGCAACCTGATGCGTCTCCTCGGCGACATCGCCGGCGACGCCCTGTGGCTCGGCGCAATCGACTAAGTGCCGGCGGACAAGTGAGTTTCGCCGCGGTCGCCATCGCTGCGACGCGGCTTCATGGAGATCTTGAAATGAAGAAGGCGAAGTACATCGCGATCAGCGCCCTGGTGGGCGGCGCGACGTTGTTTCAGACTGGTTGCCTCGGCGCGTTCATCGACGGGTTCTTCAACACGGGATGGCCGACCGGCAACCGCTGGATCAACCTCGGCATCGACATCCTCAAGGAAGAGCTTGGCGGGTAGCCGTGGAGCCGGCCGGCAGTGCGGCATCCGCCGAAATTGCCCGGCCTGACGTTCCGCATTGGCGCGGTCGAAAAGCGGCGGTGGTCCGCCTTGTGCGGTCGCCTGTCGCGATCGGAATCATTCATCGAAGTTTGGAGAGAGCAAATGCTTAAGCGAGTTGCGCTGCTGGTTCTGTCGAGCGGCTGTGTCATGGCCCTCGGCCTGAACTGCCTGCCGAATATCGGCACGTCGCTCAGCGGTCTGTTCGGCAACCTTCTGCCGGGCTAACCCGACGACGCATGACGGCGGACTGTCTCCGGGGCTTTTGCCTCCGCGAGGCGAGCGCTGCCGGTCCTGAATTCCGGGAGTGCGCCGGCTCGCCGGCGCGCTCCCGCGTTCTTTTCAAAACCGGGCTCCCTGCCCCCTTGATCCGCCTCTCGGGAGACTCGTATACTCCCCCCGCCGCGAGGTATTCCGTCCCCCCGGCCAGTTGGAGTTCCCCGCCATGACGTCCAGCAAGCGAAAAGCCTTCGCGCTCACCGCAGCCCTGGCTGCCGGCGCCGTGTTTCAGTTTGTCCCGACCGGATGCGGGCAGTACCTGACCGAATTCGCGGCCAGCGCCGTGAATTTCTGCTCAGTGCTGAATTGCACCGGCGGCTCGTTCTTCAACTTCTGCACGCCGCAGTTCCTGCTGGTGGACTGCCCGCTGCCGTAACGAACCCGGTCCGACCCCCCCTCAGAAAGGGAATGATTCATGCGTCGCTCGTTGCGCGTTCGCGTCGCCCGTTTCACGGCGCTGCTTGCCTCCGGCGGGGCGATGATGCAGGTCGGATCCTGCTCCTTCAGCGGACTGACCAACTTCGTCTCGAATTTCAATCCCTGCGGCAGCATCCTGGCCTGCGATCCGCTCGAATACCGCTTTCTGACCTCCGGCTACCAGGGTCCGGGGTTCAATCCGGCTGTCGATCCCGCCTGCTCATTTCCGCCGTTCTGCGCACCGGCTGACGATCCCTTCGTCGGCGGCCTGGGCGGCGGCGGCGGCTGATTCGGGACATCCGCTCCACAATCTGAAAGGTTCCCCCCTCGCGTGCTGCCGGGGAACCACTTTGCATTCCGGCGCGTCTTCCTCCTTGTGAGGTGGTCGCGGCCGGCTGGGTGAGCGCATCCGCCCGCTCGACACTGATTTGTCAAACCCGGTAATGCCGCTGCCGCTGCGCCGCTGACGGCCGATACAATTATCGGCGCGGCCAGGAGCGGCCGCGCCCGCTCACGGTCCCTTTGTCCGTGTGCCGGAATGATCCAACCCTGGCCGGCGCAAAGCGCACCCGAGGTTTGGAATGCCGATCCTCGCCGCACGTCGCGCCCGCCATCTGTCTCTGCTCGTTGTTGCGCTTCTATCGCTTCCGCAGATCACCGCCCCGTGCGTTGCTCAGGGAATGTCCAACGCCACGCTGCCGGAAAGCAACGAGGCGATGATCCTCTCCAGCCGGGTGGAGGACGCGGTCGCCGCGGGCGACTTCCCCCTGGCGATTCGGCTGATTCGCCAGATCATGGACCTGAGCGGTGAACTGGTCGCCGACCCCCGTCATCGCGTCTATTACCCGGTGTGGCGGCGGGCGGTGCAGCTTCTTCGTTCGCTGCCGCCCGAGGGGGTGAAGGCGTATCGGCAACTCGTGGACGCGGAGGTGGCGGCGCGCTTCGCGGCAGCTTCCGCATCAGGGGATCTCGCGGAGTTGGAGGAGTTGTTCCGCAAGTTCCCGGTTGCGACGAGCTGGCCGGCGGTCGGCCAGGAGCTCGCGACGCTGCGGCTGGACCTCGGCCACGCGACGGACGCGCTGGCGGTGCTGCGCGAAATGGAGTCACAGGGGGTTGTGCTGAGCCACGGGCTTCGCGCGCAACAGGTCGTCGCACTCGGAATGATCGGCTCCGTCGCGGAGGCGCGGCGCCGGTTGGACGTGCTGGCCTCGACCGCCGAGCAGGCCACCCCCGCTGATCGCGAGCGGGTGGCCCTGATCGATGCCTGGCTGAAGCGCCGCGGCAGCGGCTCGGTGGTCGGCGGAGCGGGGGCGCTGTCGCCGTTCTTCGGCGGTCGCCTCGCCTGGAGGGCGGTGCTGGATACGGCCGTCGGCGGGCAGAAGCTATCGGATGACGCAGCGGCCAACAGCGTCGGCTATCAACGATCGCTGCCGCTGCTGACGGCGGTAGTAGAGCGGGAGACGCTGCTGTTCCGGGCGCGGGGAGTGCTCTGGGCGCTGGACGCGGTGTCGCTGACTCCACGCTGGAGCGTGGTGGAGCCGCGCTTCCGCGAGGTGGTCTCGGAGTATGCGACCTGGGATCATGATTTCGAAGAGGTGACCCCCGATCCGAATTACCCGCCGGAGGCGCGTCAGTTGCTGCGCGGCGCCACGCAGCATGCGGTCTCGGCGTCGGCCGGGCTGGTGTTCACGCTGGAGCCGCGCGGCGGAACCGACGCGGACTCGCAGCCGCAGGCGCAGGGTTTCATGTTTCCGGCTCTTGAGCCGGTGCAGCCCAACACGCTCGTTGCGCGGGACGCCGTCAGCGGCGCGGACGCCTGGCAGCTTGGCGCCGACGCGGCGGATCCGCTCTACGGCTCCAGTTTTCAGGACGCCCCGCTCCCGCTTGACGCCGGCCGCCTCGCGGTTCTGGTGCGCGTGCGGCAGGAACTGGTGCTGCTCATTCTCGAGGCGGCGACGGGGCGGGAGATCGCCCGCACGCCGATCGCCGGTCCGCCGACGCACCTGCCGATGGATGGCGGCCGCGGGCTGCTCGTCGCCGATGAAACGACCATCTATGTAACCACCGGCAACGGCGTGGTGGCGGCCATCTCGCGCGCGGATTACGGATGGCGCTGGGCGGCGATCTACGCGACCCGCAATGCGCGACAGGGCGGTTTCAACCCGTGGCGCATGCGGGGTGATTTCGACCTGCCGGCCCGCGAGTACAGCATCGACCGGCCGGTGCTGGCGGCGGATGTGCTGGTCGCCGCGCCGGTGGATTCCTCAGAAATCCTCGCCTTTGATCGCTTCGACGGGCGGGTGCGCTGGCGGATTCCGCGGGGCGAATCGCTCGCGCTGCTGGGCGCAACGTCCGACGGCGTGCTGCTGGCCGGCAGCCATGTCGAGTGCGTCGATCCTTCGGACGGCGTGACCGTGCTCTGGCGGTCCGTGCCGCTGGAGTTGACCGGGCGCGCCGCGATCGACGGCCATCGCGTATACGTTCCCACCCGCGGCGGCGTGCTGGCGCTGGGAGCGCGCGACGGACGGATCGTGTCGGCGCAGGATCCGCACCGCGTTTCTCCCGCTGCGGATCCGCTGGTCGCGAACCTGGTTCTGACCGATCACGCGCTGCTGGCCCTCACGCCCAACACAGTCTGGAAGCATCCCGATCCGGCGCGTGTCCGCCGACTGGCGGAGCGGCGCGGCGCGGACGGCGGTTTGGACCCGCGCGGCGCGCTGGCGCTGGCCTGGGTCCACACGCAGGAGGGGGACTTCGGCGGCGCGCTGCAGATTCTGGAGAAGCTCGACGTGTCCGATCGCGCGCTGGGCGCAGCGCGCGATGCGCTGCTGAGCCGCACTTTCGTCGCGCTCTCGCGCGACTCCGGCTCCGCAGAGGAGCGGCTGGCTTGGCTGCGCCGCGCGACGGCGCTGCCGTTGGGGGAGGAGTCCGCTTCGGACCTGGCCGTGCTGGTCGGCCGCACGCTGGAGGAGGCCGGCCGCTGGGATGAGGCACTGGCGCATTATCGCGATGCGCTGCTGCGCGAGAGCGCGGTGGGGCTGGTGTCGGCCGGCGGCGGGCGGAAGCGGGCGGCCTGGGTGGATGCGGCGCTGCGCATCGCGGAGTGCCTGGGGCGTGTCGATCCGCGGGTCGCGGCCGCGTTTCATGGCGAACTGGCGGATGGTGCGATTCGCAGCGGGTCGGCGGCTCTCATGCAGCGAGCGCTTTTCGTGCTGCCACCGGACGCCGAACGCGGGAAATTGGCGCGGGTGCTGCTGGCGACCGGCTGGTCGCCCGAACTGCTGATCGAACACGTGCACGAAGCGCGGGCGGATGACGCCTCTCCCACCGATCAGCGCGGGCTGCTGCTCGATCGCTGGGAGATTCACGTCGCGCTGGGAATGCTGGAACCGGCCCGCGCCGACGCGGAGGCCTGGGCCGCGATTTCGACCGCCGCGGCCACCACCGCACCCCCGAGCGCAGCGTCGGCCGACGCGGCGCCCGGCGGCGCAGCGGCCGATGCGGGCCGTTCGACCGAGGGCGGCGAACCGCCCGCTGAGCAGGCAGCATCGGAGGCGCCCATCGCCGCGGCACACCCGGCTGCACACGCGCCGCCCTCGGAGGAGGAGCAGCGTCGCGCGCAGCGAATCAGCCGCTCGCTTCGCAAGCTGGAGCAGGGGCAGGAGCCGCCCTTCGGGGAGTCGTACTTCCGCGCCTGGGCGGAATCCGGCTGTGAACTGGTGGCGGAATCCGCTCCGCCGACCGTGCCGCCGGGCGCGTTCTTTCTGACGCGCGACGTGCAACAGGCGCGGATCGTGCTGCGCGGTCCGGGCGGGGAGCGGCGGCGCGAAGTGGACGCCGGTCTGCTTCCGGCGCGCACCGACGGTCCCGGCGCCGCGATGGGCGGCCTGAAAATGTGGAATTTCATTGAGCCCGCGCGCGACGCCGGCCCCAGCCTGGCGGCCTGGCCCGCGGTGCGACATGGCTCGCGGGCCGCCGTGGCGGTCGAAGGGGGGTTGGTCGGAGTGGGGATGGGGCCGGAGCGCGGCGGAGGGCGGCGCCTGTGGGTGCGCAGCGCGGCATGGGGGCCGGTGCCGGCCGACTTCCATGATCGTGCGTCGGCCGGGCCGGCCGGCGTGCTGGTGGCTGCCCGCGGCGGAGCGGTCGAGATGCTCTCCTGGGCGGATGGTCGGCCGCGCTGGGTGCGCGAGATGACGGCGGCGACGCCGTCGCGCGTGCTGCTGTCGGAGCGATCGGCGATTGTCGTGACGGATGATCGCTCGCTGATTTCAATCGACGCCCGCTACGGCGAGCGCGAGACGGTGTGGCCGGCGTCGCATGGGTCGGTGCTGCGGGCGCTGCTGATTGACGGTGTGCTGGTGGTTCGGGGGGATTCAGCCGTCGGCGGGTTTGACCCGGACACGCTCGATCGAAAATGGACGATCGCGACCGAGATGTCGCAGTGCGAACCGGTGATCGGCCGGCCGTGGGTGCTGATTCGCCCGGGCGTGGAACAGTGGAGCGTGGTGGACGTTCACAGCGGGGCGGTGGTGATGCAGCCCGCGGTGCAGATGTCCGACCGGGTCGGCAGCGTCGCGGCGGACGCCGGGCGCCTGCTCGTGACGACGATGGCCGAACGCGGCGACGGGACCAGCCTGGAGGTTCAGGTTCAGGCGTTCCTGCTGGCGGATGGCGCGCGGGCCTGGTCGCAGACCATCGCAGGCGGCCTGTCCCCCAACCCCACTCAGCTCGCCGGGCACGAGAGCTTTGCAGCGCTGCTCTCGCAGGGGCGACCCGAGCGCGGCCGCGAGGACGGCGGCGCACCCCCGTTGCGCCTGATTCTGATCGACAAACAGGATGGACGCGTCGCGCCCGCGCGCGATCTCACCGCTGATCTGCTGCGCGAGCAGCGCGGTCCCGTGCATTGTGCGCCGCTGCTGCTGGTGTCGCCGGCGCGGATGGTGGTGCACGCGCAGGGAACCACGGTGGCATTCGGAGGCTCGGAGCGATGAACGGCCGCCCTTCAGGAATGGAACATACGACACCGCGTCCGTGCGATGCGATGCGCGCGGAGGTGCGCGCCGCGGTTCGCAGACCCGAAATCTCAGCGGCGCATGGCGCCGCGCTGCGCAGCGCGCTGTGCGCTGCGCTGTGCGCCGGTCTGTTCCCGATGTGTCTCGCAAACGCGCAGGACTCGGCGGCTCCGCCGGCCGCTCCGCCGTCGGCCGCGGAGGGGGAATCGGTCGAGGCGCTGTTGCCGGAGGCGCCGCGCGAGGTGACGCCGGCCACCCGCACGGCAATCGAGAAGGGGCTGCGATACCTGGCCCAGACGCAGAATCGCGACGGCAGTTGGCGCACATCGGGCGGCTCGGGCGGCTACCCGACGGCGATGACCGCGCTGGCGGGCATGGCGCTGCTGGCGGGCGGCAATACGCCGACGCAGGGGCTGTACGCGCGAAACGTCAGCAGCGCGCTGACCTTTCTGCTGCGCGGAGCGCGGCGTGACGGATTGATCGCGCAGGAGGAGGAGCTGGCCCACTGCATGCACGGGCACGGCTTCGCGACGCTGTTTCTGGCGCAGTGCCTCGGTGTGGAGGAGGACGCACAGCGACAGGGACAGCTTCGCCTGGCGCTGCAGCGGGCCGTCGAGCTGACGGGGCGCTCGCAAAGCGCGGCCGGCGGCTGGCTCTACACGCCGACGGCGCAGGCCGATGAGGGGTCCGTGACGGTGACGCAGGTGCAGGCGCTGCGGGCCTGCCGCAACGCGGGCATCGCCGTGCCCAAGAAGGTGATCGATTCGGCGATGAAGTACCTGGACAAGTCGCAGAACGACGACGGCGGCATCCGCTACCAGTACTCGGACAGCGGCCCCAGTCGCCCGGCGATCACGGCCGCGGCGGTGATGTGCTGGTTCAACGCCGGAATCTATGACGAGCCGAACGTCGTCAAGGCGCTGCGCTTCTGTGAACGCTCGCTGGCGCCGGGCACGACGCCGGAGGGGATGTTCTTCGGCCATTACTTCTACGCCCATCTCTACATGTCGCAGGTGATGTACCTGGCGGGCGAGGAGAAGTGGCGGCAGTATTACCCCGCGATCCGCGATATCCTGCTCCGCAAACAGGCGGATGACGGCTCGTGGGATGGTGATCACGTCGGAACGACCTACGGCACCGCGGTGGCGCTGGTGATTCTTCAGATTCCCTACAAGCACCTGCCGATTGTGCAGCGCTAACGCCGCGAAGGCGGATCAGAGCGGAGGATTGCGTGAGCGAAGAGACGCAGGCGAACGGGCCGGCGGCGACCCCCGTCGCGCTGGACGACGTACAGGCGGTGGCGCATCTGCGCCGCGCGCATGACGCCATCCGGGCCGAAATGGGCAAGGTGATCGTCGGGCAGGACCAGGTGATCGAGGAGCTGCTGATCGCGCTCTTCGCGCAGGGTCACGTCATCCTGGAGGGTGTGCCCGGTCTGGCCAAGACGCTGATGATCAGCAGCCTGGCCCGCTGCCTGGGGCTGAAATTCCAGCGCATCCAGTTCACCCCCGATCTCATGCCCTCGGACATCACCGGCACCGAGGTGATCCAGGAGGATCGCCGCACCGGGCAGCGCTCCTTCCGCTTCCTCCCCGGGCCGGTCTTCTCCAACGTGCTGCTGGCCGATGAGGTCAACCGCACGCCTCCCAAGACGCAGGCCGCCCTGCTTGAGGCGATGCAGGAGCACCAGGTCACCGTCGGCGGCGTCAACCACACCATCGACCCGCCCTTCTTCGTGCTCGCCACGCAGAACCCCATCGAACAGGAAGGCACGTACCCGCTGCCCGAAGCGCAGCAGGACCGCTTCATGTTCAAGGTCTTCGTGGACTACCCGTCTTACGAGGACGAATACGCCATTGCCGAGCGAACCACCGGCGCGGTGAAGGTCGAGATCAAGCCGGTTCTGGGTCACGACGAAATCCTGGCGCTGCAGAACGTCGTCCGCCGCGTCCCCGCGGCGCCGCAGGTCGTCCATTACGCGCTGGACCTGGTGCGACTGACGCGCCCGGCGCGCAGCGGCCAGTCCTATGACGGCCGATCTGCGCGGCGCGGTGCGGAGAGCGCGCCGTCCGCCGGAGGCGGCGGCAGGTCTTTGGACATCGTGGACCGCATGGTCACCTTCGGCGCCGGGCCGCGGGCCGTGCAGTTCCTGCTGCTGGGGGGCAAGTCGCGGGCGGTGATGCAGGGGCGCAAGTACGTCGCGATTGAGGACATCCGCGCATTGGCGCATCCGATCCTGCGGCATCGCATCGTCACGAATTACACGGCGGAGGCCGAGGGATACGACTCCGATCGGCTGATTGACGAGGTGCTTGCGGCGCTGCCGGCCCGCGAGGTGCAGGAGGCCGTGCATGGCGACGTCGCGAAAGTACTTGGATCCTGAGACCATCGCCCGGCTGCACGGGCTGGAGCTGCGCGCCCGCGGCGTCGTCGCCGGTTTCATCTCCGGCATGCACCGCAGCGCCTACCGCGGCTACAGCGTCGAGTTTGCCGAACACCGGCAATACGCGCCGGGCGACGACATCCGCCACCTCGATTGGCGCATCTTCGGCCGCGCCGACAAGTTCTTCATCAAGCAGTTCGAGGAGGAGACCAACCTCCGCTGCAACGTCCTGCTGGACGTCAGCCGCTCCATGGGATTCGCCGGTCGCGGGCGCTCCAAGCTCGAATACGGCTGCACGCTGACCGCCTGCCTGGCCTACCTGCTCACGCAGCAGCACGACGCCGCCGGCCTGGTCACCTTCGACGCCGCCGTTCGCGCCCGGCTGCCCTGCCGCACCGGCCGCGCCCACCTGGCCGACGTGCTGCACACGCTGGACGGGCTGGCCCCCGCCGGCGAAACGGACGTGAAGGTGCTGTTCCATCGCCTCGCCGAGGAGCTGCAGCACCGCTCCACCGTCGTGCTCATCAGCGACCTGCTCACCGACATCGAGGACGTCGTCAGCGGCATCGGCCACATCTGCCTGGCCGGGCACGAGCTGATCGTGCTGCACGTGCTGGACGACGCGGAGTGGAACTTCCCCTATTCGGAGAACATCCTCTTCGAGGGCATCGAGGACGACCTGCGCCTGCTCACCGATCCGCAATCGCTCCGCCGCAACTATCTCGCCGCCGTCGAGCGCTTCGTCACCCGCGTTCGCGCCACCTGCCTGCGGCACGGCGCCGACTATGTGCCGGTGAACACCATGGATGCGCCGGCGGTGGTGCTCGGCGGCTACCTGGGCGCTCGCACGCAGCGCGCCATCCGGGGGCGGAAATGAGCGGCGCGGCGCTGCTGGCGATGGGCTTCGTGAACCCCGCGCTGCTGGGCGGGTTGGCATTGGTGGCCGTGCCGATCCTGATTCACCTGCTCTCCCGGCGGCGCTATCGGCGCGTGGACTGGGCCGCGACGCGCTGGCTGCTCGAGGCCGAGCGCGAGACGCGCCGCCGCGTGCGGCTGGAGCAATGGCTGCTGCTCGCGGCGCGCTGCGTGGCGATGGCGCTGCTGGCGCTGCTGGTGGCGCGGCCCTTCCTGCAGCCGGGCGCACTGGCGGCGCTGCTGGGCGGCGGCGCGGTCGCCGAGCGGATCGTCATCCTCGATGATTCGGCCAGCCTCTCCCATCGTCGCGGAGCCACCGAGGATTTCGCCCGTCTTCGCGACGGCGTCCGCCGCCTGCTCGGATGGCTCGGCCGCGAATCCGCCTCCGCCCGCGTCACCGTCTATCTCGCGTCGCAGCCGCAGCGCCCGCTGATCGCCGATCAACCCCTGAGCCTGCCGGTGGTTCAGGAGATCGATCGGCGGCTGGAGGAAGTGCGGCCGACGACGACGCCTGCGCGACCGCGCGACGTCATCGCCGCCGTCGCCGATTCGCTCGCAGCACGGCCGTCGATCCACCGCGCCGACATTTTCGTCCTCTCGGATTTTCAGCGGACCGACTGGCTCCCGCAGGGCAGCGCCGGGCGCGGGCCGTTCGAGCCGCTCGCGGCCCTGGCCCAATCGGGGGAGCGCGCCCGCGACGTGCGGGCCGTGCTGATCCGACTCGATTCCGCCCCACGCCCCAATGTCGCCGTCACGCAGGTCGATTTCGAGCGCCCCCATCGCGTCGCCGGCCTTCCCTCCGTCGTCCGCGCCACGATTGCGAACTTCGGCCCGCAGCGGGTCGAATCCCTCGATGCGCGGGTCGAGATCGACGGCGCGGGGCTGCCGCCGGTGCCGGTGCCCCCGATCGAGCCGGGGGCGCAGGTCGCCATATCGCTCGAGGTGACGTTTCCTGACGCCGGATATCGCGAATTGTCGCTGGGTGTGCGCGGCGCGGACGGCTTTCCGATCGACGACGCGCGACGCATCACCACCCGCGTGCAGGACGCCGTCTCCGTGCTGATCGTCAACGGGGCGCCCTCCGCCGACCCGCAAATGGACGAAGCGCATCTGCTTCGCAGCGCGCTGGCGCCGCCGGGGCCATTCAGCTCGGGGAATCGCGTCGAGGTGATCGACCCGCGCGAGCTGGATGGTGCGGCACTCGATCCCTATGACTGCGTGATCCTGTGCAATGTGCCGCCGCCCTCCGACGGCGCGGTGCAGGCGCTGGAGCGATTCGTGCGGGCCGGCGGCGGGCTGATCGTCTTTCTCGGCCACGAAGCGGCCGACGTCGAGGCCTTCAACGAAGCGCTCTTTCGTCGCGGGGCGGGATTGCTGCCGCTGGCGCTGGAGCGCGAGGTCGTGATCCCTCCGCCGTCGAGCGGCGTCGGGCTGATCCGCAGCGCCCTGCACCCGCTGACCACCGTCTTCCCCGCGGATGCGGAGGGGCTTTCCGAGTATGTCCGCTTCCGCCGCTTCATGGCGGTCGTGCCGGCGCCATCGGAGTCAGCGCCGCAGCCGGGCGATCGTCCGCGTCCGACGGAGAGTGCCGCGGCGGCTGCATCCGTCGATCCCGGTGACCCGCCGCCGGCCGCAGCGCCGGCCGACGCGAAGCAGACGGCCGTCGTACTCGCTCATTACTCCGATGATGCGGCGACGCCGGCGATCATCGAGCGCGGATTCGGGTCGGGGCGGGTGGTGCTGTTTACGTCCACGGCGGACCTTGATTGGAATGACTGGGCACGCGCCGCCGACGGCAGCTACGTGGTCACGATGCTCGAATCCGTGCAATACGCCGGGCGCCGCGACGATCATGTCCCGTCGCTCACCCCCGGTGCGCCGATTACGCTGACCGCGTCGGCCGACCGCTTCGAGACCCGCGCTGTGCTGCGCTCGCCGGCGCGTCCGGTCGATCCGGATGTGGCGGTGGTCGGGCGCGCCGAGGACGGCGCGGTCGGTGCGCCGCTCCGCTTTGAGCTTCCCGCGCCGTCGCGACTGGGAACCTATCAGTTCGCGCTCACCGGCCGCGAGGGCGGTGAGACGATTCGTCCGCTGGCCGTGAACCTGGACCCGGCGGAGTCGGATTTGCGCTCCGTCGCCGCGTCGGAGTTGAGCGCCGCGCTGTCGGGAATCCCGCATGAACTGATGGCGATTGATGAGTCATTTGACGGCGGTGCGGATGACAGCCGCCGCGAGATGTGGCGGACGATCCTGCTTGTCGTGATCGCGCTCCTGATGGGCGAGCAGTGGATGGCCTGGTGGTTTGGTCGAGCGGAGGCGGCGGGCGCGGCGAAGCTCCCGCCGCGGATTGGTTCCTGAAGCGGGCGCCGCAAGGCCGCATGCGCCCGGTCATTCGACGCGGGTGCATCACGGGTTTGAGAGGACAGGCTGCTGACATGCTGCTGGCGGTTGTGACGGAAACGCAGAGGCAGACCTTCGAGCTTCCCGGCCTTCCGGGAGGCTGGCTGCGTTTTGTCGGACTGCTCGCGGTGGGGGCGCTGTGCTGGGCCGTCGTGTGGATGTATCGCCGCGAGGCGCGCGTCGGAGCGCCGCTGTGGCTCAGAGGCAGCCTGGCCGCCCTGCGCTGCGCCGTCATCCTCCTCCTGGTGGCCGTCTGGCTCGGCCCCTCAATCGCCACCGAGGCGGTGCGCGTCATCACGGCCCGCGTGCATGTACTGGTGGATGTCTCAGCCAGCATGAGCATCCCGGACGGTCCCCCGCCGGTCGCGGACGGCGATCCCGAGCCGCCGACCCGCGCGCAGCGCGTTGCGTCGCTCCTCGGCGATCAGGACCACGCCTGGCTTCGCGCGCTCGCTGCCCAGAACGACCTGGCCGTTCACGCCTTCGGCGAGCGCGCCGTGCCGTTGGCGCTGCCGTGGGCGGAACCGACGCGCAATCCGACAACCGACGAGGCGGCCCCCGATTCGGCGGACGCCGGTTCGGCGCTGCCGGCCGCCGTGACGACGGCGCTGTCGGCGGTCCTGCCGGACGCCGCAGCGATTTCCGCCGACGTTGCGAATCGCACGGACGCGGGCCAGGCGGTCGTCGCCGCGCTGAGCGAGTCCGCCGACAGCCCGACCGCCGCCCTGATTCTCATCAGTGACGGCGCATCGAACGCCGGCATGTCCGCCGACGAGACCATCGCCTATGCCCGGCGCATGAAAGCGCCGGTGTTCGCGGTCGGCGTCGGAGCGGCGCAGGAGCCGCCGAATCTCCGCGTGGTGAGCGTGTCCGCGCCGGCCGGCGTGCCGCGCGAGGACCCGTTTGAGGTGCGCGTCGAGCTGGCGGCTTCGGGGGTGGAGCGCGCCGCCTACCGCGTGGAGCTGAGCGCGCAGCGCCTCGACGACGCGGGCGGCGGATCGGAGCAGGTCGTCGCCGGGCGAACCGTCGAACTGGGCGGCGACCGCGCAACGGCCGTCGAGCTGTTCCGCGTGCAGCCCGCCGCGGCCGGTGAGTTTCTCTACCGCGCGCGGATCGAGCCGGCCGCCGGCGAGGTACTCGCGCTGGACAACACCCGCGAGACCGCGGTCAATGTGCTGGATCAGAAGACGCGCGTCCTGATCGTTGCGGGTCGGCCGACCTACGACTACCGCCAGCTCGTCGCGCTGCTGGAGCGCGACCGCACGGTGGATCTGAGCTGCTGGCTGCAATCCGCCGACGCTGAGGCGGTGCGCGAGGGCAACACCGTCATCACTGAATTGCCGCGCCGTGCGGAGGAGCTGTTCGCGTACGACGCCGTGCTGCTGATCGATCCCAATCCCGCCGACCTCGATTCCGCCTGGGCCATCACGGTTCGTCGGCTCGTCGATGAGCTGGGCGGCGGCGTCTTGCTGCAGGCCGGTCCGCAATACACCGGGCGCTTCCTGCGGGATCCGCGGCTCGTTGATCTCGTCGGCATCCTGCCGGTCGCCCCCGATCCTGACAGCGAGGTGCGGCTCAGCGACCTGGGCACCTATCGCACGCAGGCGACGATGCTCGAAGCGCCGGATGAATCCGCCGCGCACCCGCTGCTGGCGCTGCATGCCGATCCGCAGGTCAGCGCCCGCATCTGGCGGTCGCTGCCGGGCGCGTGGTGGTACATGCCGGTGCAGCGGGAGAAGCAGTTGGCGACCGTGCTGTTGCGCGGCCGCGGCGCGCCGGTGCTGCTGGCGGCCCAGCCCTTCGGAGCCGGGCGCACCGCGTTTCTGGGGTTCGACAGCACCTGGCGCTGGCGCAGCGTCGGCGAGCGATATTTCAACCGTTTCTGGATCCAGACCGTCCGCTATCTCGCGCAGGCGCGACGGCAGGGCGGCGGGCGCCGCGCGTCGCTCACGCTGGACCGCGACACGGTCAACGTCGGCGATTACGTCCGCATCGAGGCCCAGATTCTCGACCCCTCGTTCAACCCCTGGCATGAGGCCGAGGCCGCCGCCGCGATTGAATTCTCCGACGGCGCTCGTCGCGAGATCGTGCTCGCCGCGCAGCCGGGGCGCGACGGCTGGTATGCGGGGCGCGTGCTGGCCGATCGCGAGGGGCTGGCCACGGTGCGCGTGCCTCTACCGGGAGACGCCGCCGGAGGCGCCCGGCGCGGCCTGCGTGTGCATCGCCCCGACGTGGAACTCAGCACGCTGCGAATGCAGCGCGAGACGCTGGAGCGCATCGCACAGGAAACCGGGGGCCGCTTCCTGGCGCTCGACGCCGCCGCGGGACTGCCGCGGGAAATCGGCAGCGGCGCGGAGGTTCGTCCGCCGGTGCGGATCGGCACGGTTGAGATGTGGGATCGCGGGTGGCTGCTGGCGGTACTGGCGGGCCTGCTGTCCGTGGAATGGGCGCTTCGCCGACGGAGCCAGTTGCTGTGAGCACGCTGACGGGAATTCCGCCCGAATCGTTATTGTCGGAAGGCGCCGATGCGCAGCGCGACCTGCTCGCGCCGCTCCGCGCGGTGCGCGCCAGGCTGCGGGCCTACGTCGTCATCGGTGCGGTGCTGCAGCTCCTCCTAGCCGTGCTGGCGGCCTGCCTGTTGCAATTCCTGCTGGATCGCTGGCTGCGCTTCACCGTGGATCAGCGCGCCTTTCTCAACGGCACGATCACAATTTTCTGGCTCTGGGTGTTGCACCGCTACCTCGTGCTGCCGCTGGAGCGCCCGTTGCCGGTGGACCTGCTGGCCCGCTGGATCGACGCCCGCCACCCCGAGTTGCATGAGAACATCACCATCGCGGTGCAACTGGCCCAGGGGCAGTCCGGCGATCAGCGCTCAAACTCCCCAGACCTGATCCGCGCCGTGGTGCGCGACGCCTGTTCGGCGGCGCGCCGCATCTCATTCATGAGCGTGCTCGATCATCGCCGTGCGCGGCGGCAGGGCTGGCTGCTGGCGCTGGTCGTCGGGCTGACGGCCGCATCAACGGCGGTGCCCGTCGTCGCCGAGACGTTGCGAACGTGGTTCGCGCGGAACTGGATGCTGCAGGACGTTCCCTGGCCGCAGCGCACCTACATCACCCCCGTGATACCGGAAGGCATTGAAAGTGGCCGCCGCAGCGTCCCCATCGGTGATGAGCTGCGCATCGTCGCCCGCATCGACGGCGAACCCTCGGACACAGCCACGCTGCACTGGTGGACTGCCGGCGGGCGGCACGGCGCCGAGCCGATGACGCGCCGCGGCGGGCAGCGCTGGGAGGTCTCGCTGGGCGTGCTCACCGAGTCCGTCCACTTCCGCATCGTCGGCGGAGACGAGCGCACCCGCGAATACCTGGTCGACGCGGTCGAGCGGCCGCACGTTCATCGAACCGTCGCCCGGATCACGCCGCCGGCCTACACGGGGCTGCCGCCCGCCGTGCTGGAGCAGCAGACCGTGCTCGACGTGCTGCGCGGAGCCAGCGTCGAGATCGAGGCCGGCACCAATCGGCCGATCGCGGAAGCCCGCTTCGTCGGTCCTGATGACTTCAGCATCCCTTGCGAGCTGCTCGCGCCGGATCGGCTGCTGGCCCGGCTGCATACCGTCGCGCCCGAGCCGGCCGCTTCCGATGCGCCGCCTCTGTTGATCCCGGGTGTCTATCGATTTGAGCTGCGCGACGCCGAGGGACTGACGGACAGCCGCCCGGTTCGCTTCACGATCAAGGTCGTGGCGGATCGCCCGCCGACCGTCGAGCTTCGTGCCGAGGCGGTCGGCGCGATGGTCACGCCGTTGGCGGAAGTGCAGGTTGAGCTGCGCGCGGAGGACGCCTACGGACTGGCGGCCGTTGCGCTCAAGGCGCAGCGCGGCGAAGGCGAGCCGACCGCGATTTCGCTGCCGGAGGCCGACCTGCTGGAGCGCGACTATCGCGGAACGACGCTCATTTCGATTGCCGCGCTCGGCGCTGTCCCGCCGGAGCGCGTTCGCATCCTCGCCGAAGCGACCGATCGCGATCCGGCGACGAACGTCGGCGTCGCCCCGCCGCTGGAGTTGCGCGTCGTCACGGCGGAGGAGTTTCTCTCCGAGATGGCCCGTCGCGAGATGGAGCTGCGCCGCGAATTCGAGCGACTGGTCAGTGAGCAGCGCGTCTACGGCGACGCGCTGGAGCGCGTGTTGACGACAATCGGCGACGAATCCGCGCAGAACGCGGTGCGACAGCAGCTTTCCGCGCTCGCCCGCCGCCAGAACACGCAGGCGTCGCGCTGTGTCGCGATGCGCCGCCAGTTTGCGCAGATTCTCGCGGAATTGCGCACCAGCCGCGTCCTGCGCAGCGCCGAGGAGCGCCGCCTGGGCGAATTGATCATTGAGCCGCTGGGCGAACTGGGCGAATTGCTGATTCCGCAGGCGGCGGGTGCGGTTGCGGGGCTGCGTGGGGAGGGCGGGGCGGAGCGGGTCGCCCTGGTGCGGGCGCAGCAGGCGGAGATTGTGCGAAAAATGCAGGCTTTGCTTGCAAACATGCTGGAATGGGAGGGTTATCGCGAAGCGCTTGCCCTGCTGCGGGAGATCATCGCGGTCCAGGGGGAGGTGCGGGAAGACACGCTTCGAGCAATCGAGGCGCAATTGGACGCCATTCTGGGAGATCCGGCGGAACCGGCGGACAAATCCGTACAGCCGTAGGCCCTCGAAGCCGTACTATTAGGTTGGGCCGGATTCGACCGGCCCGGTGGGAGTGCGAATGTCCGCTTGCCGTCAGGTCGCGCGGATTCTGCCGCTGGTAGTCGCGGCGGGAGCGCTGTTCTCATTCGCACCGGGTGCGCTCGGGCAGGCCGCTCCCGACGCTGCTGCTCGGGGTTCTTCGGGGGCTACGGCCCAAGCGGCCGCGGCTTCAACCGGCGGCGCCGGTGCGACGCCGGAGGGCGTGCCGGCGCGAAACGCGCCCCTGTCGGAACGGCAGACGGCGATTCGCGAGCGGGTGGAGCGATTTGAAGCGAGGATGCAGCAGCTCGCCGCGCTGCTGGCTGAGAGTGAGCCGCAACAGGCGGAGCGGCTGCGCGATGCGCTGGAGCGCACCCGCGCGCAGCGCGTCACGTCGCGATTGGAGCAGCTTTCGGCGGCTCTGCGGGAGGCGCGTTTCAGCGAGGCCGAACGCGACCAGGCGGGGGTCATCCGCGATCTGGAGAGCATTCTGGAGCTGCTGGCCAATCCCGCCAACCGCATGGAAGAGCGCCGTCGGGAGCGCGAGCGGCTCGAAGCGCGGCGGCGGGCCGTGCGGCAATTGTTCGATGAGCAGAACGAGCACCGGCTGGCGGCGCAGATGGGTCAGGAAGCGCTGCAGCAGGCGGCAGAGCTCGGCGAGCTGGCCGAGCGGCTCAGGGAGCTGGCCGCGCGGCAGGAGGAACTTCGCAACCAGGTGAGCGATCCGCGCGAGTTGGCGCAGCGCCAGGCGGATCTTCAGCAGCGCGCCGCGCAGGCGGCGGCGGCGCTGGCCGCGGCCGCGCAGGCTCAGGAGCAGGACGCGGCCCGCAGTGCAACCGCCTCGGCGGAACAGGACGTCCGGGCCGCGGCGGAGGCGATGCAGCGCGCCGCAGAAAAGTACCAGGCGGGGCGTCCGATCGCGGAAGTCCAAGCCGAGCAGCGTCCCGCGGAGGCGGACCTGCATCGGGCGGTTCGCCGGCTGGAGGAGCAGCAGCGCCGCCTGCGCGATTCCGCCGACCCACAGCGGGCCGCAGAGGCGCAGCGCGGCACGCAACGCCGCGCGCAGGATCTTCATCGCGAGATGACGCCCACCGAGGAGCGGGCCGAGCCGGGGGCGGCGCCGCTGGGACGGGCGGGCGAAAACATGCAGCGCGCCGCCGATCGCATGGGGGAGGGGCAGTCGAAGGAAGCGGAAGGCGCACAGCAGGAGGCCCTGGCCGACCTGCAGGAGACGCTCGACGAGCTGGAGGAGGCGCTGCGGCAGGTTCGCCAGGAGGAGCAGGAGGAGACGCTCTCGGCGATCGAGTCGCGGCTGCGCGGAATTCTGGCGCGGGAGGAGAGCGTGCTGGAAGCGCTGGCGGCGCTGGGGCCGGTCGGTGCGCGGGAGTGGACGCGCGCGGAGGAGCTGCGCCTGGCGGACGCCGGCGCGAGCCACGCAAAGGCCGTCGAGGAAGCGGAGACGGTGCTGCGCATCCTCACGGAGGAGGGCACGACCGTCATCATCCCGGAATTGATCGACGACGCGCTGTCGGACATGCGCGAGGCGGCCGTGCGAATCGCCAAGCCGGACACCGGCGAAGCGGTGCAGGCGATTCTGGCGGACGTGATCTCCCTGTTGAAGGAAATGCTGGGGGCGATCGAGCGCAAGCGCGACGAGAACCAGGCCCAGCCCCAGGGCGATGACCAGCAACAGCAGGACGCCGGGGCGCGCCCTGCGCAGCCGCTGCTGCCGCGCTCGGCGGAATTGCGGATGTTGCGATCGTCGCAGGTGCGGTTGCGTGATCGCACCGCGGCGCTGGCCGATGCGCCGGCGGCGAATGACGCGGAATTCGCGCGCCTTGCGGAGCGACAGCGGGCGCTGGCTGAGCTGACACGGCGCATGCACGAGCGGGCGGAGTAGAGACACGGGAGCAGGGCGTGACACGAAAGAGGTGGACGATGCAGCGGCGCGGGTTGATCTGCCTGATCGCGGCGGTCTGCGCGCCGGCGCTGGCGTGGGCGGATGATGCCGCGGTGCGCCTGGGCGATGCGTTCGTCGAGCATGTACGCGGATTGAAGGACGTCGGCGACGACGCCCGTGCGTTCGTCGAGCGCACCTGGCGCAACCGCGATGCGTCCGAGCCGGCCGATGCCTTCGTGCCGGATGCGCTGGCGGTGCTGTATCCGAGCTTTCGATCGGTGCTGGCGGCGTTTGATGACGGGCGCTTCGCGGAGGCGGCGCTCGGCGCCGATGCGCTGCGAACCGGGGCGGACCCGTTCCTGGCGGCGACCGCCGCGTATTACCACGCCCGCAGCCTGGTGGAGGAAGGTCGTCTGGAGGAGGCGCAGACGGCGCTGCGTGACGCCACGCGCGGCGAGCCGGATGCGCTGTCGCAGCGGACGCCTTATGCCGCGCACCTCTGGTATCTGCGCGGCTTCTGCGAGGCGAGCAACCTGGAGTTCGACGCAGCCGGCGAATCGCTGGGGCGCGTGCTGTCGGCGTTCCCATCGGCGCCGGAGGCGGTGGCGGTCGGGGCGCGGCAGCTTCGCCTGGAGCTGGAGCGGCGCGAGGTCGGCACGCTGGACGAGGTCGCCGGCCTGATGACCTATGCCGGGGCGCGGCTGCGCGTGGCCGACGGCGGTGAGCGGGTGCGCGAGCGGCAGGAGGAAGCGATCAAGCGGCTGGATCAGATGATCCAGGAGGAAGAGCAACGCGAGAAGGCCGGCCAGTGCAGCAGCGGCGGCCAGGGCAAGGGCGAGCGGCAGTCGCGCCAGGCGGCTAGACCCTCGCGGCCGCGCGATCAATCCGAGGCGCCGCCGTCGGCGGGCGATCCCGGCATGGACCTGCGCGGCGCCCAGCGGGCCACGCCCGGCGAGATGTGGGGCAAGCTGCCGCCGGCGGAGCGCGAAAAGATCCTGCAGTCGCTGCGCGAGCGATTCCCCTCGCGCTATCGTCAACTGGTCGAGCAGTACTATCGATCCCTGGCCGACAGCAATGCGCCGCGCTGACCGGTGATCAGGTCGCCGCAGCGTGCGGCTCGCGCGCGAAGCGGATGTTCGCAGCAGCGCGCCCGAGGATGGAGACTCATGATCCAGTGCGGGATTGGACCAGCGCGAGTCGGCGCCGATCTTGTGCCGCCGCAGCGCGAGGCCGCGCGCGGCGGACGATGCTGCCGGCCGGCGACGGCGGTGAGCGCGGCGCTCCTTTCATTCCTGCTCGGTGGAGCAGGGCTGTTCTCGCCGCACTCGGAAGCGCAGCACGTCCAGGTGCAGCGCATTGACGGCAGCTCGGCGGAGGGACGCATTGTGCGGATCGCCGAGAGCGTTGAACTTCAGACCGCGGCAGGGCCGCTGCGCCTCGGGTGGGATGAGATGATGTCGCTGCGCCCGGCGTCGCTGACGCCGGCCCCCGCGCCGGCGCCGGGCGGGCTGACCGTCGAACTCGCGGATGGGTCGGTCCTGACGGGGCGGATCGTGGACCGCGCCGACGGCGCAGCGCTGGAATTTTTCGGCGGCACGGTCCGGCTGGACCCGCGCCACCTGTCCGAGATCCGCCTGGCGGGCGCCTCTGCCGCGGCGAATGCAAGGCTGGCCGAGTTGCGGGCCGAGCCGGACGCCGGGCAGGACGTGCTGGTGGCGGCGCGCGGCGCGGATTCGGTCGTGCTGCGCGGCGTCGTGAAGCAGGTCGAGGCGGAGCGCATCACGTTCACATGGAATGACAAAGACACGCCGATTCCCTGGTCGCGCGTAGCGGGAGTGCGGTTCGCGCGTCCGACGGTGCGCGGCGCGTCCGGCGTCGTGATTCTGCACGGCGGCGACGTGCTGGCCGGTCGGGCCTCATCCGAAGACGGGCAGCGCGTCCTGCTGCGCTCCGGGCTGCTCGGAGAAGTGGCGCTCGAGTGGTCGCAGATCGACCGCATCGAATGGCGCAGCGAGCGCCTGGTGTACCTCTCCACGCTGCGCCCCGCACGATACGAACACACACCGCTTTTCGACCGTCCCTGGCCCTATCGCTTCGACCGCACAATTGCGGGCGGCCCGATCCGCCTGGGCGGGCGCGCCTTCGAGCGCGGCGTCGTGCTCCACAGCCGGTCGAGCCTGGTCTTCGGGCTCGACGGCGGGTTCGAATCCTTCGTGGCGACGGCCGGCCTGCTGGATGAGGTTCGCGAGCGCGGAGCGGTCACGCTGCGCGTGATCGGCGACGGCCGCACGCTCTGGGAGGCGGCGGGCGTCCGCGGCGGTCAGCCGCCGCGCGAGGCGGTCGTGCGAATTCGCGGGGTGCATGAGCTGATCCTGGAAGTGGATTACGACGACGATCTCGACGTCGGCGATCACGCCGCGTTCGCCGCGGCGCGCCTGATCCGGGCGGACGCACCATGACGCGCGAATGGCTGTGCCTGATTCTCCCGGGGTTGTTCGCCGCACAGGCCTGCGGATCGGCCGACGTGGCGGCGGCGCTGGCGCGCGTGCGCGCCGAGGAGAAAGCCCGCATTGCCGTGTTCGACGCCGCGGCGCGAACGGTCGTTTGCGTGTTTGACGATGAGCAACGCGGCGGCGGCGGAAGCGGTGTGCTGATCTCGCCTGACGGCTACGGTCTGACCAATGTGCACGTGGTCGCCTCCTTTCTCGAATCGCGGCGCGGATTCGGCGGTCTCTCGGACGGCGACCTCTACCCGCTCGAAGTGATCGGCATCGACCCCGGCGGTGATATCGCCCTGTTCCGCCTCAGCGGGCGCGAGCAGTTCGCCTTCGCCCCGCTGGGCGACTCGGACCGGCTGGTCGTCGGCGAGTGGGTGGCCGCGATGGGCAATCCCTTCCTGCTGGCCGACGATCTGACGCCGACCGTCACGCTCGGCGTCGTCAGCGGCCTGCATCGCTATCAGGCGGGGCAGGGGAACATGCTCGAGTACGCCGATTGCATCCAGGTCTCCAGCTCCATCAACCCCGGAAACTCCGGCGGTCCGCTGTTCAATCTCCGCGGCGAAGTGATCGGCATCAACGGCCGCGCATCCTTTGAGGAGCGCGGGCGGGTCAACGTCGGCGTCGGCTACGCGGTCACGATCAACCAGGTGAAGCGCTTCCTGCCCTGCCTGATGGCGGGGCGGTTGTGTGAGCATGGCACGCTGGGCGCGACGGTGATCGACGACGGCGGGAAGCTGATCTTCAACGCGGTGGAAACGGGTGCGACGGCCGATCGCGCCGGGATCGAACTGGGCGATGAGTTGCTGGCATTGGGCGGCGGCGCGGTGCGCACCGCGAACGAGGTCAACAACCGCCTCGCGATTCTCCCTGCCGACTGGCCGGTCCGCATTCGCATCCGCCGCGACGGCGACGTGCGGGAGGTGGCGGACCGCCTGGACCGCCTGATGATCCGCCAGAAATCACCGTGGCTGATCGACTGGAAGCAAAACCACGCCTTCGCGCGGCGCGTCTTTTCGGGCAGCGCCGCGCTGCGCGGCGTCCCTCACGACCGCCGGCCGTCGGCGCTTCGCTGCCGCTGGACTCCGCGCGACGGTGCGTCCGTCGCCGCCGAATTGCTGATTTCCGATTCCGGCGAGGAGTCCGTGCGAACCGGCGGCGCGGATGCCGCGGCGCCGCCGTCCGCCGGGGCGCTGCTCAGCGCATTGGCGGCGCTGCTCGCTCCGCCCCGCATCGGCGTCGGATGGGAGGTTCGCGGCGGCGACGAAGTGGACGGTCGCACCGTCATCGTGATCGAGCGCCGCTCGCGAGCCGAGGACACCCCGCGAACCGCCGTCCGCTGGAAGTTCGATGCGGAAAGCGGCGACATCCGGGAAATCACGCTGCTCACGGAGTCCGGTGCCCAAGGCGCCGCCTGGCGACCCGTTGCGCAGCCGGCCGCCGCAACCGAGCCTCCCGCACCGCCGCCGACCGAGGCCGGCCTGCTGCGCCTCTGGCGGGATTCCGACGGAGGAACGCTGGAGCTGCTGGACGTGGAGTGGACCCCCGTGCCGGCCGGAGGCGCCCAATGACCGCCGCCGTCCCGCCGCGGTTGCGGCTGGCTGCCGTCGCAGCGCTGCCCCTGCTGGCCATCGTTGCGTTCGCGCGGGATGGCGAAGCGCCCGGCGCGCCGGCCCCGACGGACGTGCTCACGCCGGACGCCACTCCCTTCGCCGATGCGATCCGCATCGCCCGCGAGCGGGTGGTCAAAGTCTATGGCGCGACGGTCGGCATGGAGAAGGGGTACGCCTCCGGCGTGGTGGTCGCGGAGGGGCGGGTCGTCACGGCGCTGGCGGGTTTGCTGGAGTCTGAGCGGCTGCGGGTGGTCTTCGCGGATGGTCGCCGATCGCCGGCGCGGGTGATTGCGCGGGATGCGCGGCGGCGGCTGGCGCTGCTGCAGACGGACGTGACCGACGCGCCGCACTTCGAGATCGGCGCCTCGACCGAGCTGATTCCCGGCGACTGGGTCATCGCCGCGACCAACTGCTTCAGCATTGCGGCCGGCGATGAGCCGGTGACCACCGCCGTCGGCGTGCTCTCGGCGCGCGGCGTGCTCGAAGCGCGGCAGCGCACGCGCGACTTCTCCTACGATGGACCGGTCCTATTCACAGACGTCGTGGTCTCCAGTCCCGGTTCCGCGGGCGGCGCGCTCGTCGACGCGCGCGGCCGGCTGGTCGGCGTCATCGGCCGTCCGGTGCAGAGCACGCGCACGAACACCTGGGCAAACTACGCGCTGCCGGTCGAGGAAGTGGCGGCGTTTCTGGCCGCGCCGGCCGATGCGGGGGCACCGGCTCCGGCCGACGAACCGCCCGCGGCCGAGGTCGCCCGGGCCGACCTGGGCATCCGCCTGTTCACGGTCGGCGGCCGCACCAAGCCGGCATTCATCGAGCGCGTGCGGCGCGATTCGCCGGCGGCCGCGGCGGGGCTGCGGATCAATGACCTGGTGGTGGGCGTCAACGGCCGCGCCGTCGGCACCTGTGAGCAATTTGACGCGGCGATGAAGGGGGTTCGTGCGGGCGACCCGGTCGAGTTGAGCGTCAAGCGCGGCGAGGAGATATTGACGGTGACGCTGACCGCGGGAGCCGCACCATGATGGATGTCCGCGGCCCGTACGCCGCATGTCGCGCGCGGCGGATTCGCACTGCGGTGCGCTGCGGTGCGCTGGCGCTGCTCCTCTGCGGCGCAGGGCCGTCCCGCGCCGCACCGCCCTCGCCCGCCGATCAGCAACTGGCCTTTCGCGCCGCCCTGCAGGCGGTCCGGCCGTCGATTGTCCGCATCGAGACGATCGGCGGTGCGCAGCCGGTGCAGAGCAGCGAGCGCGGGGAGGAGCGCGTCGTCGAGGCGCGATTCCGGCAGGCCGACGGCCCGACCACCGGCGTGCTGTGGAGCACCGACGGGCTGATCGTCACCAGCAGCTTCAACTTCATCCGCGATCCCTCGGTCATCACGGTCACGCTGCACGACGGGCGGCGATTTGTCGCCCGGCTGCTCGCCCGCGACGCACCGGCCCGCATCGCCGTGCTGAAGATCGACGCCGCCGATCTGCCCGCAGCGCGGACCCGGCCGGTCTCCGCGCTGCGTGTCGGCCAGTGGGCGCTGACGGCCGGCTTCGGGCACGCCACCACCGATCCGGCCGTATCGGTCGGCGTCATCAGCGCGCTGCAGCGCACCAACGGGCTGACCGTGCAGACCGACGCCAAAACCTCGCCGGCGAATTACGGCGGGCCGCTGTTCGATCTGGACGGCGCGGTCTGCGGCGTGTGCGTGCCGATGGGGCAGGGCGGCGATGAGCAGGCGGGAGTCGAGTGGTACGACTCGGGCATCGGCTTCGCCGCCTCGGTCGATCGGATCGAGCGGCATCTGCCGGCGCTGGCCGCCGGGCGCAGCGTGGTGCGCGGGTTCCTCGGCGTGGCGCTGGCGCCGCGCGAAGTGCGTTTCGAGCCGTCGACGGCGGAAGCGGTGAAGGCGGCGAGCGGCATGCGCGTCGGCCCCAATCCGCGCGACCCGGCCGCTGCGGCGGGACTCGCGGAGGGGGACGTCATCACGCACCTCGACGAGGAGCCGACGCCGCGCATGGCGGAACTGCGTCGCGCGCTCTGGGCGCGAGCGGCCGGCGAATCCGTGCGGGTGCGCTATGTCCGGGAGGGCGCCTTGCACGAGGCGCTGCTGACGCTGGTTCCGCAAAGCGCATTTGCTCAAGCGCCGCCGGACGCGGCCGAGCCGAAGCGCGAGCCGGCCGAGCCCAAGCGAGCCGACGACGATCGGCCGTCGGAGCCGGGCGCGCCGTGAGCCTTTCGCGCCCGTCGTGTCGATGAACGAACGAACCGACGCGGGTGGGCGGTCGGTCAGTTCCCGACCAGGTGCTCCTTCCAGAACTGCGTGTAGAGCACCTGCATCAGGTCGCGGTTGTCCTTCTTCGCGAAGCCGTGCCCCTCGTTGAGCGCCAGCGCATACCACACCGGCCGCCCCAGCGCCCGCACCTTGGCGACGATCTGCTCGGCCTCGGTGTAGGGCACGCGCGGGTCGTTCTTGCCGTGGGCCACGAAGAGCGCAGCGCGGATCTTCTCCGCGTTGTTCAGCGGGCTGATCCGATCCAGCACCGCCCGGACCTCCGGCACGCGCTCATCCCCGTATTCCGCGCGGCGCAGGTCGCGGCGGAACTCGGGCGTCGTCTCCAGGAAGGTCACGAAGCTGGTGATGCCCACGATGTCGATCGCGGCGCGGAAGCGCTCCGGATAGTTCGTCAGCGACCCCAGCACCATGTATCCGCCGTAGGAGCCGCCGAAGATCCCCACCCGCGACGCATCCAGCTCGGGCTGCTTGTCGATCCAGTCCAGCAGCGCGCCGATGTCCTTCACCGAGTCCTCGCGCTTCACGCCGTTGTCCAGCTCGTGGAAGCTGCGGCCGTAGCCGGTCGAGCCGCGCACGTTCGGCGCCAGCACGCTGACGCCCAGCTCGTTGATCCACAATTGAAACAGGCTGCTGAACGTCGGCAGCGTCTGGCTCTCCGGCCCGCCGTGGCAGAAGATCACCACCGGCCGCTTGCCCTCACCGCGGCCGCGATAGTAGAAGGCCGGAATCTCCCGCGGCCGGCCGTCGGCCCCCTGGTCGAAGGTGGGGTAGCGGATCAGCGACGGCTCGACGAACGTGGCCGGGTTCAGGCCGCCGACCTCGCTCTCGGTCCAGCGCGTCACCGCGCCCTCCGGGAAGGAGACCAGGTAGACGTCCGACGGCGACGTGGAGGAATTGATCGTCACGCCCAGCACGCCGCCCTGCTCGTTGAATCCGACGCCGCTGATCACGCCGTTGGGCAGCCCGCCGACGCCGCGGATGTTCGAGCCGTCCGCATCGGCGAAGTGCAGCCGCGAGATGCCGTCCTCGTTCGTCACGAACGCGATGCCGCGGCCGGTCTCATCGACCGCGATGTCCTCGACGTCCCAGCGCAGGTCGGGGGTCAGGCAGATCCACTTGCCGTAATCGAGATCGACGCGGTAGAGCTTGCGGAACTCGCCGTCGCGATCGCTGTAGATGAACACCGACTTGCCGTCGGCGCTCCACGTGCCGCCGCCGTAGTAATACTGCGGGTCCAGCCCGGGCAGCGGCAGATGCTCCGCCCGGCCGCCCTCGCCGGCCGGGTTCACGATGTACCACTCGGTCTGCCGCTCCGAGAGGAAGCGCATCACGAGCAGGCGGCTGCCGTCGGGCGCGAAGCCGCCGGGGTAATACTGCCCCTCGACCTCCCAGATGCGCTTGCGCGCCGACGCCGCCAGCTCGCCGCTCTGCCCATCGGCGTCGTGCAGGTCGGTCAGGTACAGGTCAAAATCCCGCTCGTTCCGCGCCGTGCCGCTGCTGACCATCCAGCGCCCGCAGCGCGAGAAGGAGACGCCGCCGTGCCGCGAGGTGCCGTCGGTCAGGCACACGTTGCGGCCGCTTTCGAGATCGAGGCGGTAGTACTGGTTCTTCTCGTCGCCGCCGCGATCCTTGGAAAAGAGCACGTGGCGCGTGCCGCTGCCGCGCAGGAACCAGCCGCCGCCGACCGGCTCCTCGTGGAAGGTGACTTGCCGGCGCATGCCCATCGGCTGCGTGACGAGATGCACCTGGTTCGTGTTTCCGAAGCGCGTGCGGATCAGGATCGACTTCCCGTCGGGGGCGATGCCGCCCAGGCCGGTCGGCCGCACCTCGAAGTACTGCATCGCCCGCTGGCGGATGGCCGCGTCCACTTCCGGCACGCCGTCGAGCACCACCTGCCCGAGCTGCCGCCGCTCCGGCTCCTGCCCGATCGCCGCGACCGTGACGGTCGCCAGCACGCCCAGAATCCACGTCCGTCGCATCATGCCGTGCTCCTGTTCTGGCCGCATCCGAGTCCGCGATTCCCGCGGATGATAAAGGCGATTTCGCACGCGAATAAGGCCCGCGGCCGTTACAATGCAGCGCTTCCGTCGGATTCGGGGCGAGCGGCTTTTTCCGCATGGAGAACCCACAATGCACGCATTCATCGCCGCGCGGCCGGGTCGCCGCGCTCGGGTCGCAGCCTGGACCGCCGCGCTGTGCGTCACGGCCGCCGCCGCGGCGCAGTCCGAGACGCGCTCGGTCTTCTGTCTCAACAACGTGTCGGACACGGTGGCCTCGTTCCGCGTCGCGACCGACAACACGCTGCTCTTTGTCGGCACCGTGCCCACCGGGGACGGGCCGCAGTCGGCCTCGATCTCGCCCGACGGGCGGCACCTGGCGGTCGGCCACGGCACGGCCAGCATCACCGACGAGGAGCTGCGCATCTTCCGCATCGCCGCGGACGCCACGCTGACGCAGGTCGGCTTCGTCTACGTGCCCGACAGCCCGCTGGACGTGGCCTGGCTGTCGAACACGACGCTGGCGGTCACGATCACGCGCAGCAGCACCAACATGATCACGGTCTACAACGTGAACATGGCCCAGACGCCCTACACGATCACGCCGCTGCAGACCGAGCCGGCCGGGCTGTTCGTCGCCAACCTGGCCACCTCGCCCGACCTGCGCTGGCTGGTGAACACCAACTCCAGCGCCAACGAGCTGCGCGTCTTCGAAAACTTCGGCACGTCGATCGTGCCGGCCGACGTCGAGGCCGATCCCTCCACCTTCTCCGTGGACGTCGGTTTCAGCCCGGACGGCAAGTTCGTCTATTCGGCGGGTGGCATCAGCAACGGGCGGAACAAGGTGCTGGGCTATTCGATCGACGCCGACACCGGGCAGCTCTCGCCGCTGGAGGGCAGCCCGTTCGTGTCGAGCGGCAATTCGCCGGCCTACATCGCCACCGCCTTTGCGCACGGGTCGAACTGGCTGATCCTGGGCCACGGCACCGATGCGACCGTCCGCACGTTTCAGGCCGATGCGCAGGGCGAACTGACGCAGACCGCGTTCGTGTTTGACGTGGGCCTGCAGGGAACCATCGGCGACATCACCACGCTGGGCGACCTGGTGATGATCACCGATGAGAGCACCGCCACGGACGGCATCACCGGCATCTACTGCTTCCGGCTGGAGGCCGACGGCACGCTGACCGAGCAGGGCGAGATTTTGTCGACCGGCGGCACGCGGCCGGAGGTGATCGTGACCTGGCAGCCGCCGGTGCTGCTGCGGCCGGGCGACATGAACTGCGACGGGGTGGTGACGAACTTCGACATCGATCCGTTCGTGCTGGCGCTGGTGGACCCCGAGGCCTGGGCGATCGCGTATCCCGGCTGCCCGATCCTCAACGGGGACGTCAACGGCGACGGCGCGTTCACGAACTTCGACATTGATCCGTTCGTGGACCTGCTGTTGGAGTAGCGGGCGGTCGGCGCACAACGGGCGCGTTCGGCCGGGATTGTGGCGCGTGGCATCGGGCTTCCGCCCGATGCGCTGCACCGCCCGGAAGGGCGGTGCCACGGCGCGCTGCCCGGAAGGGCGTTGCCACGGCGCGCTGCATGCTTACGCTGAGTACAGCGAAAGCATGCCACCCGCCGCGAAAGCATGCCACCCAACGCGCTGCATGCTTACGCGGAGTACCGCGAAAACATGCCACCCGCCAGGGGCGCACGCTACAGCGTTTCTGAATTCGCTATCAGGAGTTGTTATCGACTGCGGCGGGTGCGGAAGCGGCTGCCCAGCGTGCGGCGCACCGGCTGCAGGCCCATCGAGTCCAGGGCCGGGTCGCGGTGCAGCGCATCGGCCAGCCGGTTCTTCCTGGGCGCAGCCTCAGCGGCCGGCGCAGGCGCTGCGCCGCTGCGCGAATCGACCGGCCCGTCGGTGCGCGCCACCCACTCGGGAGTGATGTGCCGCACTTCCTTGTTGATCAGCATCTCGATGCCGGTCAGCAGCTTGCCCTCTTCGCGGCCGACGAAGGTGATCGCCGTCCCCGCCGCGCCGGCCCGCGCCGTGCGGCCGACGCGATGCACGTAGACCGCCGGGTCCTCGGGAATGTCGTAGTTGATGACGTGCGAAATCTCCGGCACGTCCAGCCCGCGGGCCGCCAGGTCGGTCGCCACCAGCACGTGCACGTTCGACCCGCGGAAGTGCTTCATCACCGCGTCGCGGCGGCGCTGCGTCAGGTCGCCGTGAATCTCCATGCAGTTCACGCCGGCCTTCTTGAGCCGCATGCCCAGCTTCATGGCCGTCACCTTCATGTTGGTGAAGACCAGCGCCAGCTTGGGATTCTCCGCCCGCAGCCAGTTCACCAGCGTCGTGACCTTGTCGTGCCGCTCCACCGAGACGTACGCCTGGTCCACCCCCGTCACGGTGAGCTGCGAGTCGCGCGAGACGTTCAGCTCCACCGGCTCCCGCATGTAGGTCGTGGCCAGCGCGCGGATGTCGGGGTCGATCGTGGCCGAGACGAAAATCGTCTGGTGCGGCCCCTTGATCGACTTGAGAATCCGCCGGATGTCCTCGCGGAAGCCGATGTCCAGCATGCGATCGACTTCGTCCAGCACCGCCAGCCTGATGTGCGAAATGTCCACCAGCCGGCGGCGCATCAGGTCCATCACGCGGCCGGGGGTGCCGACGATGATTTCGGGGTTGCGCTTCAGGGCGCTGACGTTCTTCTGGATCTCGCGCCCGCCGTAGACCACGACGGCCTGCACCGGGTGGTGCTTGCTGAGTTTTTCGAAATGCTCGTGCACCTGCACGGCCAGCTCGCGCGTCGGCACCAGCACCAGCGCCTGCAACCCGCCGCCGGTCTGCACCAGTTGGATCAGCGGAATCGCGAAGGCGGCCGTCTTGCCGGTGCCGGTCTTGGCCTGCCCCAGGCAGTCGCGGCCGGCCAGCGCGTGCGGGATCAGCTCGCGCTGGATGGGCGTCGCGCTTTGAAACTTCAGCTCTCGAAGCGATTGGAGAATCGACTCGTCGAGGCCGAGCTGGTCAAAGCCGACCGTCGGACCCTCGGCCGGCTTGGCTTCGGAGGGGGCGAAGGGGTTGGCCGGATCGGTGGATACGATGTCGGGGTTTGTCGGTGAAGCTACATTCATTCAGCATGCATTATACGCAAGGAGGTCGCTGATGCAACTGCGCCCTCCGGCGACCGGCGCGGCCCGGCGGCTCGCACGTCCCGATACACTCCGCCTCGTGAACACAGCCGGCCCCAACCCGCCCGCCTCGTCCGCCGCCGGCCCCGGCCTCCCGGCCGGCCCCGGCGACCCGGCTCTCGATCCGCGGATGCGCGTGCGGATCGGCCGGCTCGAGCTGCGCAACCCGCTGCTGACCGCCTCGGGGACCTGCGGCTACGGCCCGGAGTACGCCGGCGTGCTCGACTATTCGCGCCTGGGCGGATTCACCACCAAGAGCGTCACGCGGCTGCCGCGGCCCGGCAACCCGCCCTGCCGCACCGCCGAAGTGTCGGGCGGAATGCTCAATGCCATCGGCCTCGCCAACGTGGGATTGCAGCGCTTCCTGGCCGAGAAGCTGCCCTTCATCCGCACGATGCCGACGCCGGTCTTTGCCAACGTCGCGGGCTACTCGATCGACGACTATGTGCACGTCGCCGGGGCGCTGGACGCCGCCGGCGGGCTGGCGGGCATCGAGCTGAACGTCTCGTGCCCCAACGTGGCCCAGGGGCTGATGTTCGGCACCGACGCAGCGCTGCTGGGCGAGGTCGTCCGCGCGGTGCGCGGCGTGGTGCGGAGTGGATTGCTGATCGTGAAACTGTCGCCCAATGTCACGGACATCGCGCCGCTGGCGGCGGCCGCGGTGGACGCCGGCGCCGATGCGCTCAGCGCGATCAACACCTACGTCGGCCTGGCGATCGACGGCGAGTCGCGCCGGCCGCTGCTGGGCAACGTGACCGGCGGCCTCTCCGGCCCGGCCATCAAGCCGCTGGCGCTCTTCAACGTGCATCGCGCCTACCGCGAGGTGGCGAAGGCGGCGGGGGTGCCGATCATCGGGATGGGCGGCGTCCGCAGCGCGGCGGACGTGATCGAGTTTCTGCTGGCCGGCGCCACGGCCGTGGCGGTCGGCACGGCGCTTTTCCTCGACCCGACGCTGCCGCTGCGCGTGTGTGAGGGAGTGACGGCCTACCTGGATCGCCACGGTGCGGCGAACGTCGCGGAGTTGACTGGGGCGTTGCGGCTGACCTGACGCTACCGGGCGAGCATCTGCTCCAGCTCCTCCTCGGTCAGCACGCGCACCCCCAGTTCCTGGGCCTTGGTCAGCTTGCTGCCCGCTTCCGCCCCGGCGACCAGGAAATCGGTCTTGCGGCTGACGCTGCCGGACACCTTGCCGCCGTGCTCCTTGATGGCGGCCTCGACCTCCGCGCGGCTGCGGCGCTGAAGCGTGCCGGTGACGACGACCGTCCGCCCGACCAGCGGGCCGCTTTCGCGCCGCCCGCGGCGCGGCTGCGTCAGCGCCAGCCCGGCGGCCCGCAGCCGGGCCAGCGTATCGATCCCGGCCGGGCTGCTGAACCACGAGCGCACCGAGGCCGCGACCTCCGGGCCGATGCCCTCCACCTGCTGCAGCGCCGATTCATCCGCCTGGGCCAGCGCCTCCGCGTCGCCGAAGCGCTCGGCCAGCAGCTCGGCGGTCGTGGCGCCGACGTGGCGGATGTTCAGCGCCGCCAGCACGCGCGACAGCGGTCGCGTGCGGCTGTCGTCGATCGAGGCCAACAGGCTGTCGGCGCTGCGCTCGCCGATGCGTTCCAGTTTCAGCAGCTCTTCGCGGCGCTCGCGCAGCGCGTAGAGATCGGCGACGTGCCGCACCAGGCCGGAGCGGACGAGCTGCTCGACCAGCACTTCGCCCGCGCCTTCGATGTCCATCTGGTCGCGGCCGCAGAAGAAACGCAAGCGCTCGACGAATTGCGCCGGGCAGGCGCTGTTCACGCAGCGCAGATAGACGCCGCCCTCATCCTGCGCGACCTCCCCGCCGCAGGCCGGGCAGGCCGCCGGCGGCTGCACGGCGGCGGCCTCCGGCGGGCGGGCGGCCGCATCGACGGCCACCACCTGCGGGATGATCTCGCCGGCCTTCTCCACCGTGACGCGATCGCCGACGTGCAGATCAAGCCGCCGCACCTGGTCGAAATTGTGCAGGCTGGCGCGCTTGACGGTGGTCCCCGCCAGCAGCACCGGCTCGAGATTCGCGACCGGCGTGATGGTGCCGAGCTTGCCGACCTGAAAATCGACGCCCAGCACGCGCGTCTCGGCCTGCTCAGCGGCGTACTTGAAGGCGATGCACCAGCGCGGCGCCCGGCTGGTCACGCCGAGGCGGCTGCGCTGCTCCAGGTCGTCGATCTTGATGACCACGCCGTCGGTGTCGAAAGGCAGGGTGCGGCGCTCGGCGTCCCAGCGCTCGATGAACTGCAGGACCGCGTCGACGTCGGGGCAGAGGCGCCCGTGGCGGCTGACCGGCAGCCCCCACCGGCGCAGCGATTCCAGCGCGGTGCTGTAGCTCCGCCACTCCGGCGGCGCTGGATCGACCTGCCCCAGGCCGTGCGTGACGAAGGCCAAACCGCGCTCGGCAGCGAGCCGCGGGTCGAGGTTCTTCAGCGTGCCGGCGGTGGCGTTGCGCGGGTTCTTGAACGGCTCCTCGCCGCGCTCGCGCTGCGCCTGCGTAAACGCGTCGAAGCGCGGCCGCGGCCAGTACACTTCGCCGCGCACCTCCAGCACCGCCGGCCAGCCCGACTCGCGCAGCCGCAGCGGTATGCTGCGGATGGCGCGCAGGTTGCGGGTGATGTCGTCGCCGGTCTCGCCGTCGCCGCGGGTGGCTCCCTGCACCAGCCGCCCATTCTCGAAGCGCAGCGACACGGCCACGCCGTCCACCTTCGGGTCGACGTAGTAGGACGCCGCCGCCCCCTCCAGCGCCTTGCGCACCCGCGCATCGAACTCGCGCACCTCGCCCGCGGAGTAGGTGTTGTCGATCGACATCATCGGCAGGGCGTGCGTGACGTGCGCGAAGCCGGCGGTGGCGCGCTCCGAGACGCGCTGCGTCGGAGAATCCGGCGTGATGAGCTGCGGGTGGGCGGCCTCGAGATCGCTCAGCTCGCGCAGCAGGCGGTCGTAGTGCTCATCGCTGATCTGCGGGGCGTGTTCGACGTAGTAGAGGTGATCGTGGCGGCGGATTTCCTCGCGCAGGCGCTCGATCTGCGCAGCGGGTTCGCGGTCAGCGGCCATCGCCGGCGGCTCCGGGGGCGGGGCGCGTGGTCGCGTCGATCGCGAAATCGGAGATCGTCACGGTCAGCGATGCGCTGCGATCGGATCGCAGCGTGTCTGCGGCGGCGTCAATGCCCAGGAACACCTGCGCGCTTTGTCCCGGGCCGAGGGTCAGCGTCAGTTGCTGGGAGTCGCGGGCGGAGCGCTTGAGTGACCCTTGCGTCGCGGCAAAGCCGGTGACGTCGATGGCCCGCAGCAGGCGGTTCGCGCCGTCTCGAACGAAGAGCCGCGCGTTCATCGTCGCATCACCTTCGACTGCGGCGGGATCGAGGGTCGTCGAGAGCGTCAGCGCAAAGCGGACGGAGAGGTCCAGCTCCACCTGGCGATCCGTTTCATTCGAGAAGGCGTGCCCCAGTTGCAGCGTCGCTTCCGCGGCGCCTCCCCCCTGCACGCGGAGCGCCAACTCCCCGCCGCCGCGCGCGTCGGCCGTCGCGTCGCCGGACACTTGTCCTTCCAGACCGGGCCGCTTGCTGAACGAGCTGAGCGCGATCGAGAGCTTTCCGTCGCGCGGGACGGATACCGCCGCGGCGGTCAGCGGCTGCGGCCGCGGCCGGGCGGTCAGTTCGGCCGCTCCGCCGCCGGCGCAGCCCGACAGCGCCGTCAACAGAAGTGCCGCGGCCAGCGCCCACAGCGCTCGCCCGGCGCGAAGTGGCGGCGTTGCTCGCAATGCGTGACGCATGGGAAAAGCCTCCGCGGCCGATGCGGGCCGTTGCGTTGCTACAGCACCTTCAGCACGACAAAACCGCCGACCAGCAGAACCACGAACAGGATCGCCAGCGCGTCAAAGTAGCGGTCGATGAAGCGCTTGACCGGTTCGCCCAGCAAATAGAGCAGGAACGCCACCAGCAGGAATCGCGCTCCGCGCCCGACCAGCGACACGCCGGTGAATCCCAGCACGTTCATGTGAAACGCGCCGGAGGCGATCGTGAACACCTTGTAGGGAATCGGGCTGAAGGCGGCAATGAAGACGATCCAGTAGTCGTACTGCCGGTACCAGTCCTCGACGGTGGCGTAGTATTTTTCCGCGTGATAGAAGCGGATGATCGCCTGGCCGACGGTGTCCATCAGCGTCATGCCGATCAGGTAGCCCAGCAGCCCGCCGAGCACGCTGCCGACGGTGCAGACCGTGGCGAACCACAGCCAGCGCGTCCGCGCCGAAAGCACCATCGCAATCAGCAGGACGTCGGGCGGAATCGGGAAGACGCTGGATTCCACCAGCGCGATCAGGAACAGCGCCGCCACGCCGTAGGGCGTCGCCGCCCAGTGCAGCACCCAGTCGTACATGCGGCGGTGAATGCCGGGGCGACGCGGCGATGCGGCGGCTGCGCTCCCCGATGTCGAAACTGGCTCGGTGCCGACGGGCTGCGAGTCCATTCGCTCAAGTCCTGAGTAAGGTGAGGCTGTCGAGCGGATCCCGATGCGCAGCGCGGTCGCCGCATCGCGGCGTCCGTTCCGAAGCCGGCCGTGATTGCCGGGCCGGGCATCGAAGTCCCGGCGCAGCGCCGGGCTGCTACCAGCCGATGATGTTGTACCCGGCGTCCACGTAGTGCACTTCGCCGCTGACGCCCGAGGCCAGGTCGCTCAGCAGGTACAGCCCGCTGCGGCCGACCTCCTCGTGCGTCACGTTGCGGGCCAGCGGCGCTTTGGTCGGGTAGTGCTCCAGGATCTTCGCGAAGCCGTCGATCCCGGCGCTGCTGAGCGTACGCACCGGCCCGGCCGACAACGCATTGACGCGGATCTTCTTCTCGCGGCCAAGCTCGGCGGAAAGGTAGCGCATCGACGATTCGAGCGCCGCCTTGCAGACGCCCATCACGTTATACCCGGGCACCATTTTCACGGAGCCCATGTACGTCAGCGTCAGCACCGACGCCCCTTCGGCCAGGTGCGGCAGGCCGTGCTGGCAGAGCGAAACCAGCGAATAGGCGCTGATGTCCATGGCCTGCAGGAAGTCGGCGCGGCTGGTGCGGTAGAAGGGGTTGTAAAGCGCGTCGCGGTTGGCATAGGCGATGGAATGCACGACGAAGTCCAGCTCGCCCAGCGTCTCGCGCGCCTGGTGAAACGCGGCCCGCACCTGCTCATCATCCTGCACGTCGCAGGGCACGATCACCTTCGAATCGATCGGCTCGGCCAACTGGCGGACGCGCCGCTCCATTTTCGGGTTCGGCAGGTGGTTGAACGCCAGTTGCGCCCCGTGGTTGTGCAATTCCTGGGCGATCGACCAGGCCAGCGAGTGGTCGTTGGCCGCGCCGAAGACAAAGCCCTTTTTTCCCTGCATCAGCCTGGTGGACATCGGGGGTTTCTCCCTGTGTGAGCGCCGGGATTGCGGAATGCGACTCCGCGCGACGCCGGGGCAGAGTCTAACCGGATCGAGCCGGGCGCGGCGAGTCGGGTGCGCATCGTCTGATAAGTGTCGCAGGCTATTCAGCGGCCGGAAATTCCGGCGCGCGCACGAAATCGATCTTGCCGGAACCGGGTGCGCGTGGGTATCGTATCGATCTTGAGGTGGAGAGAGCGATTCAGGGTTTGGTATAGGTAGAAGTTCAAGTGCGGCAGCACTGGGCGTAGCGCTGCTCGCACATCCCATCCCTCGAGCAGATTCAAAGCCGCAATCGCGGGCGTGTAATGCGCTCGCCGCCATAAAACGAGCCAGCGGAGGGACAGCGACGGATCGCTGCCCTCCGCTGGACATCCTTGGGTGTCGCCAATCGTTGGGGAGCCTGGCGACACGCCAAAAAAAGAGAGAGGATCACCCTGTTCGGACGATCCTCCCTTGTTCCCTTGTCCTGCTCCCTTCCCTTTCGGCTCCCGTAAAAGAGAGGGACAAGTTCGTGCTCACCCCGCCCGGCTCCCGTTGGGCGAGGATCCCACTTGCATCCAATAGTAGGCCCCCCCCGCCCCCGATTTCCACCCTCTTTTGGGCAAAAACCGATTTTTTCTAAGTCCTTGCAGATGCTGCGCTTGCCTAGCAAAATGCGGGGCCCCGACAAAAATCGTCTCATCGGTGGGTGGACACAGGCGACGCCCGGTGGCGCTTGTGGGCCCATCATGTTGTGGATGGGTACCAGCGCGGAGCGGCGATTTCGGGCCCTCATCGTGTTGATGATTCACGACATGGCGCGTTGATTCCTGCGACGACATCATTCAGTTGCCGGCGCAGCGGCGGTCGCGGCATGGTTCGTTGCACCGCCCTTCCGGGCGGTGCATGGGATAGCAACGCACCGGGCAGAAGCCCAGTGGCACGAAGGCATCGTGTGTCGTCAGTCAGTCGGCCGGGTGATGAAAAAAGCGGCGACGCACACAACGTCCCCGGTTGCGCCCTCCATCAGGACTGATTGTCCGCGGAAGGATTCGGCAACCCGCGCCGGCGGCGCGATGGACGCTGTGTGCGTCGCGAGAAAGTCACACGGCCCGGAGGATGCACTGCGCGTCGGAAGCGACTGTTCTGATCTTGCCCGCCGCGAGCGGCGGACTTGGTGGCGCTAAGATCGGCGCGGGGACGGGCGGGTCAGAAGACCCTCCCGGTCGCGACGCCTTGAAGGTCGCATTGGCGCGTCGGTGCGGCCGGGCCTTGAGGCCGCTTACTTCTTCTTGGTGGCCTTCTTCTTCGTGGCTTTCTTCTTCGTCGCCTTCTTTGCCTTCTTGGCCATCTGGCACCTCACAATGAGAGAGACACAAAACGATTCCGCCGAACGCCGGCGGAATCACACGCTCGTGAACGTCGCGTCGTCGAACTTCACCGCGACGCGCTTGCTTACACCCGGCTCTTCCATCGTAATCCCATACAGCACATCGGACGACTGCATCGTCCGCTTGTGGTGCGTGATCACGACGAACTGCGTCTGATCGAGAAACTCACGCAGGACCGTATTGAATCGTCCCACGTTCGCTTCATCAAGGGCCGCGTCCACTTCATCCAGAACGGTGAAGGGGGAGGGCTTGCTGCGGAACACCGCCAGCAGCAGCGCCACCGCGGTCATCGTCTTCTCTCCGCCCGACAGCAGCGAGATGCTCTGCGGCTCCTTGCCCGGCGGCCGCGCGACGATCTCAATGCCCGACTCGAGCGGCGATTCCGGCTGCTCCAGGATCACGTCGGCCTTGCCGCCGCCGAAGAGCTTGCGGAACAATTCCTGAAAATGTCCGCGAATCGTCTCGAACGTGCTCGCGAAGCGCGTCCGGGATTCAGCGTCCAGTTCCTCGATCAGCGCGGTCAGTCGCGACACGGCGTCGAGCAGATCCTGCCGCTGCGCAACGAGATTCTCGTGCCGCGGGGCCAGCTCCTCCAACTCGGCGATGGCGTCGAGATTCACGTTGCCCAGCCGCGCGATCTTTCCGCGCAGCTCCTCGATCTCGGCCTTGATCGCCTCCCAGTCCTGATCGGAATGCTCGTACGACTCGTAGAGCGAGGCGAGCGAAACGCCCAGCTCATCCTGCACGCGCGTCGCCAGCGCCTCGCGCCGCACCGCCGTCTCGCGCAGCGTCGCCTGGCTCTCGTGCACCAGCGCTTCGCATTCCTCGATGTCTGCGTGCAGTTCCTTCACCGCCGCGCTGCACGCCTCCAGGCGCGTGCGCAGCGCCGAGCGCGCCTCGCGCTGCTCCAGTGCGCTTCGCTCCTGGGCCTCGCGCCGCCCGTCCAGGTCGGCGTGGCGCTCTCGAGCCTCGGCCGCGGCGCGGCGCGATTCCTGCGCAGCGGCGTCCGCCTGGTTCGCTTCGTCGGCGGCGCGGCGCGCCTGCCGCGTCTGCTCGGCCGCCTGCGTCCGTAAGTGTTCCTGTGCCGCTTCGGCGGCGCGACGCCGCTCAGAAGCCCGCCCCAGTTCGACCAGCACGTCGGTCAGCTTCTGCGCAGCCGCATCGGCCGCGGCCGCGGCGGATCGCAGGGCGTCGTCGCAGGCCCCCAGCCGCGCCTCGACGCTCTGTGCATCCCCCATCCGCTCGTCGCGCTCCGCCCGCGCCGCCAGCAGCCGTCGCTCCAGCTCCTCCAGCGCGATCTGCGCGGCGGAAAGTTCTCCGTCCAGATACACCAGTTCGCGCGCGATGCGCTGGGCTTCGTCATCCGCCCGCGACAGATCCGATCGAAGCTCCGCGCTGCGGCGCTGAAGCTGGGCCACCTCGCTCAGCAGCGCTTCGCGCTGCAGCTCCGCTTCGCCGCGCGCCTGCTGTGCTTCCACCAGCGTGCGGCTCAGCAGGTCCAGTTCGGCCTCAATCTCATCGCAGGCCAGCCGCAGCGTACGGATTTCGGCCTTGCGGCTGATCAGCCCGCCCCCGCCCTCCGACCCGCCGACGTGCAGCCGCCCGTCGGAGCAGGCCCGCCGGCCGTCCGGCGCGACGAACTGCCAGCCCGAACCGGCCGATCCAGCCAGCGCCAGCCCGCGCTCCAGCTCATCCACCAACACCACCCGCCCCAGCAGCGCCTCCGCCAGCGGGCGCAGCGCGTCGTCGCAGCGGACCAGGTCGGCCGCGCGCGACCGCACGCCCGGTGCGCCCGCATAGTCCGTACGTTCGACAGCCGGCGTCAGCCGATCCAGCGCGATAATGCGCAAAGCGCCCGATGGCGCTCCGAGGCGGTTCAGCGCCGCCAGGAAGTCATGCGCGCTGCGCACCACCACGAGCGACTCAATCTCCGCCAGTACGCCGCGCAGCACCCGCGCCGGCTCGTCGTCGAGCCGCAGCAGATCCGCCACCAGCCCCAGCACCCCGGCATCCGGCGCATCCTCGCGCCAGCCCAGCACGGATCGGGCGCCGGCGTCCACCCCCTCGCAATTTCGTTCCAGTTCCTCGAGCACGTCGAGCCGGCTGAGCCGTGCTGCGCGGGCCTCAAGCTGCGCGGCGGATTCCTGTCGCAGCGTCTCCACCCGCGCACCGGCGGCCGTGATGCGGGAATCCGCCTCGCGCACGCGCCCGCTTGCGGCGGCGGCCAGCTCATCCACCTGTTCCAGGTCGTGGGCGGCGCCGCCGCGCTTCTCTACCAGTTGCGCACGCGCCGCGGCGGCGGTCTCGCGCCGCCCCTCCAACTGGCCGCGCTGCACCCCGATGCGCTGCTGCTGCTGCTCGATGTTGGCGATGTCGTTGGCGAGCAGGGCGCAGCGGCGCGACACGTCAAATGCGCTCTGCCGCTCCTGGTCGACCGCGCGCCGGGCGGCATTGCGCTCCGCCTCGGCCGCCTCCCCCGCGCTGCGCGCCGCGGAAACCCGCTCCTGCAGGGCGGATTCCTCGTTGCACTGGCTCTGGAGCGATGCGGCGGCGTCGTCGAGCCGCGCGGCCAGAGCGCCCGCGCCGGCGTCCAGTTCCGTTGCGTGTGCGCGGCGCGAAGCGCCCAGGGCGTCCTGCTCGGCGGCGCGGCGCTCCTGTGCGGCGGCGCGCTCCAGCAATGCGCTCTGCTCGGTGAGAATGGACTGCAGGGCGCGCTCGGCGTTCGCGATGCGCGCGTCCTGCTCGTGAATCGCGTGGGCCAGCTCCGCGGCGTCGGCGTCGCAGCGGGCCAGCGTGCCGCGCTTTCCGGCGGCGCGATCGGCATGAGTGCGCAGCTCCGCCTCGACGCGGCTGCGGCGCTCCTCCAGGTCGTGATACTCGGCGAGCGAGAACACGGCGCGCAGTTCGCGCAGCCGCGCGTCGTATTGCTGGAAATTGCGGGCTTTGCCCGCCGCCAGCCGCACGCTGCGCAGCCGCCGATCCAGTTCGTCGATCACGTCGTTAAGCCGCAGCAGGTTCTGCTCGGTGCGCTCCAGCTTGCGCTGCGCTTCCACGCGGCGGACCTTGTACCGGCTGATGCCGGCGGCCTCTTCGAAAATTTCGCGGCGCTCGATCGGGTTCGCCTGCAGCATCGCGTCGACGCGACCCTGCTCGATGATGCTGTACGCGTCCACGCCCACGCCGGTGTCCAGCAGCAGTTCGCGAATGTCGCGCAGCCGGCACGCCGTGCCGTTGAGGCGGTACTCGCTCTCTCCGCCGGCCAGCAGCGTGCGCCCCACCGTCACTTCCGGCTCATCGACCAGCAGCACGCGCTGCGAATTGTCGAACGTGATCTCGACCTCGGCGAAATGGGCCGGGCGCCGGCCGCGCGAGCCGCTGAAGACGACGTCGGCCATCTTGTGGCCGCGAAGCTGCCGGGCGGACTGTTCGCCCAGCACCCAGCGAAGCGCATCAAGGATGTTGCTTTTTCCGCAGCCGTTGGGGCCGACGATCGACGTGATCCCGGCGCCGAACTCGAACTCGGTCCGATCGGCGAAGCTTTTGAAGCCGTGAAGTGTGATCTTCTTCAAAAACACGATGCGCTGAATCCGACAGGCCGCGCCGTCAGTCAGAACGAGCTTCCACAAGCCATAGTAGCAGTCGCAGGCCGGCCCTACAAGATGTTTTCCGGACCTTCATCACCGGCGCGTCGGTGAAGAGCCGGCTGCGATCGGGCGCAAGGCCATGAGCGGCGGTGGTCGGAGTGAGGTTTGAAGCAGAGCGACCAGCGCATCCGCGGCACGCGGCGGGGGCGGTTGGTGGGTTGCGGTTGAGACGGCTCAGCGCGAGTCCACCCGAGAACAAGTCGCCGCGGCGGGGGCGGTCGGGATTTTTTCCGGCTGGCGTTTGATATCGCCGGTAATCGGTGCCTAGAAGCTGTTGTCGCGAGAGAGAGGACGGGTGAATGGCACCCGCGCGAATCTCGACAAATGGGTAACTGGTCCGGAGGCGAGAAGCACCTCCAAGCCGAGTCCTTACCAAGTGAAGTGAGGGAGATTGCGGTCATGAAAAAGTTCTTTGCAGTGCTTGCTGGAGTCGCGCTGGTCGTCGCGCCGGCGAATGCCGCGCTTCGCCTGTTCTTCTCCACGGTCGGCGCAGGTGCGTCTGAGGATCTGACGCTCGGTCAGATCAATGACATGCGCGCCAACCTCGGGAACCCGTCGGTCAACAGCGGGTCGCGCATCTTTCTGTGGGCGGAGATGATCGCCGCGCCGACGTCGCAGAAGTGGAACGGTATTTCATTTGACGTCACGTCAACGGGCGGCCGCATCACCGCCAACTCGCTCTACAACTATCGCGTTGTCGATCCCGACTTCGGCGATGTGCTCTACGAGCGCTGGCAGGGCGTGAACAGCGGCACGATCCAGCCCGACGGCTCGGTCACCGGCGCCAACCTCGCAGCGGTCGTGCGCGGCGAAGGCGTCAACAACGGCACGAACTCCGACGACTTCGACAAGCACAGCGAAATCGGCGTGCTCGGTCCGGTCGCCGGCTCGCGCAACCTGCCGAAGGCTACGCTGCTGGGCTTCTATGATGTCGCGCTGAACCCGGGCAGCTCGAGCGCCCAGATCTTCATCCGCATCGGTAACGGCGGCATCGTCCGCTCGGGTGCGCCGGGCGCTGAGGCGATCTATCTCGGCGTCGGCGACGAAGCTGCGGGTCTGACCGGCTCGTCGTTCGGCCAGTCCAGCCCGACCGCGGATGCGACGATCGTTCCTGAGCCGGCGAGCCTGGCTCTGCTCGGCCTCGCGGCCCTGGCGCTGCGTCGCCGTTAAAGTCTCTCTCGCGAAGCGCCGCTTGCGGCGCCTCATCAGCGATGATTCGGCGGACGTTGACCGAAAGGTCGGCGTCCGTCGATTTTTTTGCGCTAAGGCTGGACTTCAGCCGTCATTCGACCTACGCCCCGTGCTGTTCATAAGTATCTGCACATAATAAACTTACGCAATTCTCTGCTTGAGTTCTGTCGGCAATGTGCCGTCCGGAATCGGTCCCGAATCGGCCTTCCTCGCGCGTGGGGCATGTTTTTTCTTGCGTATGACCCGGGCTTCCGGTATAACCACCCCTGTGGAGTGAGGGTGAGCGGCACCCAAAGTGGTATTCTGTGGGTCTGGAGGCGGGAAGAACCTCCAATCGCACCTTCTGAGGAGAGTGTTTTTATGAAGCGTATTGTTGCAGTGGCAGCAGGACTCGCGCTGCTGGCCGCGCCGGCCAGCGCGGCTCTGCGCCTGTTCTTTTCGCCCGGCGGAGCCTTCTCGGCCACGTCGATCAACGACGTCGCCCTGACACCCGCTGACACCGTTGCCAACAACGGCGGTATCGGTAACCCGACCGTGGCGAACAACCAGGTGCTGTACCTGTGGGCGCAGATGATCGGACCGCCGACCACCCAGAAGTGGAACGGCGTCGCGTTCGACATCAGCGTCAACGGTGGTACGATCACCAGCACGCTCATGTACAACTACGTCGTCACCGATCCGGATTTCGGCGACGTGCTGTACGAGCGCTGGCAGGGTGTCAATCAGGGCGCCGGTCAGGGCACGTCGAACGTGACCGGCATCAACCTTGCTGCGGTCGTCCGTGGCGAGGGCATCAACAACTCCCTGAACGCGTCGATCTATGACGACCAGTCCGAGATCGGCACCGCGGTCGGCGTCGGCACGGCGGCTACTCGTCGCGCGCTGCCCAAGAGCGTTCTGCTCGGCTGGATCGTCGTGAATTCGACGAGCCCGCTGGCGGAAGTGTTCCTCAAGGTCGGCACCGGCGGCATCGCCCGCTCGGGCGCGCCGGCTCCTGAGAGCGTCTACTTCGGCGCTGGCGACGAGGCTGACGGCCTCCGCGGCAACTCGTTCGGTCTGGCTTCCTCGGGCGCGGATGCGTTCGTGACGCCGGAGCCGGCGAGCATCGCGCTGCTGGCCCTCGCGGCCCTGGCGCTGCGTCGCCGCTAATCAGTCTTCCGACTGATTGCTTCGACTGAAAGCAATGGGAAGCCGGTCGCCTTCACGGGTGGCCGGCTTCCCTCTTTTTTTTCAACTTGCCCGTTTTGAGCATTCAGCACCGTCCGCCCGCAGGTGATCTACGCAGGCCTCCGCAAATCCGGCGACGCGAAGCGCCGCACCGCACTGGCAACAGCGGCCGCCGCACCGGCGGTTTCAGTGGTCCATCGACCGAAATGCGTCGGGCGGCATCTCTCCGCGGCCGGCCAGTTCGCCCATTTCGTAGCCGCGATCGCGCAATCACGGCGCAATGCCCGTCGCATCCGATGGGGGTTACGAGGGTAGAAAGCGGTTGGCACGGCAGTGGTCGCGCCACCCGGCCGGCCAGCAACCGGATATTCTCATGCCCCCGATCCGCACGACGCGGGTCCGCGAGGTGGCCTGACTCATGCCGACCTTCAACTACCGGGCGCGCAGCCGCACCGGCGACCCCGTCAGCGGGTCCGTCGTGGCGGATTCGCAATCCGCCGCGGCGCGGATGCTCGATGACCGCGCGCTGGTGCCGGTGGAGTTGACGGAGGCGGTTGAGCGCAAGCGCTTCGTGCTGGCCGGGGGGGCGCGGCGAATCAGCATGTCGAAGGTCGGCGTGCTGTATGAGCAGCTCGCCGACCTGCTCAAGTCCGGCGTGCCGGTCCTCAAGTCACTGGACGTGATCGGTCGGCAGGCCGAGCCGGCCATTCAGCGCGTTCTCAAGGAAGTGCACGACAGCGTGGCCGGCGGCGACACCCTGGCCGACGCGATGTCGCAGCATCCGCACGCCTTCCCCGAGCTGCATGTGTCGATGGTGCGGGCGGGCGAGGCCGGCGGATTCATCGAGGACGTGCTGACGCGCCTGAGCGAGTTCGTCGCCCGGGCGGATGAGCTTCGCAACAAGCTCATCGGCGCCCTGATTTATCCCTGCGTGCTGCTGCTCGCGCTGGCCGGCGCGATGGTGTTCCTGATGTCGTTCGTGGTTCCCAAGATCCGCCCCATGCTTCAGAACCAGCCGGACCTGCCGGGCGTGACGCGGGTCGTGTTCTTCGTCAGCGACATGGTCACGGAGTATTACGCGATCTCGGCCGTGCTATTCGGCGCTGTCGTCGGGGGCATCTACGTGGCGCTGCGCTCGGAGGGTGGGCAGCGTTTGATCGCCCAGGCGCAGCTCCGCGCCGTCGGGTTCGGAAAGATCTACACGATGGTGGCATTGTGCCGCTTCTGCCGCATCCTCGGCACGCTGCTCGCCAGCGGCATCCCGATTCTTCAGGCGCTGCGCATCGCCAAGGACTCCACCGGCAACGTGATCCTCGCCGAGAGCATCGACGCCGCGACGGAGAACATCCGCGCCGGCGAGTCGCTCGCGGCCCCGCTGGCCTCCAGCGGCCTGTTTCCGCAGGCAATTCTCAGCATGGTCGCCGTCGCGGAGGAGTCCAACACGCTGGAGAAAGTGCTGATCGAAATCGCCGATACGCAGGAGCGCCGCACGGCGCGGCAGATCGACCTGGGCGTGCGGCTGCTCGAGCCGATCATGCTGTTCGTGATGGCCGTGCTGGTCGGGTTCGTGGCGATTGCCCTGCTGCTGCCGATCCTGAAGCTCTCCAGCTCCGGCTTCCGTTGATTGCTGTGCCGGGCTGCCGCGTCTGCGATCGGCGCTCACGTCCACGAATCCTCGAACGCCTGTCGCATCGCGCGGCGCGGCGCGGGAGATCCGACCCAGCGCTCGAACTGCAACGCCGCCTGCTCCAGGAACATCTCCGACCCCTCGATCGCCGTCGCCCCCGCGGCCGCCGCGTCCTGCAGCAGCCGGGTGCGGCGCGGCGCGTAGACCGTGTCGAGCACGGCCATCCCGGGGCGCAGCGCGCCTGCCGGCAGCGGGGACTCGCCGACGGCGGCACCCATCCCCACCGACGTGCAATTCACGATAATGCGCGCGTCGCACTGCCCGCGCTCCTCCCAATCCCGCGATTCGCACCCGAGCGCCGAAGCGAGCGCGTCCGCGGACGCGCGCGTGCGATTGAAGATGGTGACGCGCGCCCCGTCGGCCTGCAGCGCCGCCGCCACACCGCGCGCCGCTCCGCCCGCACCCAGCACCGCCGCGCGCTCGCCGCGCAGCGACTCCGGGACCGCGGTCGAGCAGTGCAGCACCGCCAGGGCGCCGGCGCCGTCGGTGTTGTCCCCGTGCCATCGTCCGTCGCGCGAGCGCGTCAGCGTGTTGACCGCCCCGGCGCGCTTCGCGATGTCGCTGACCTCATGACCGCGGTCCAGCAGCCAGCGCAGTGCGTGGACCTTGTGGGGGATGGTGACGCTCAGGCCGTCGATGTCGAGCTCCGGGTGCGCTCCGACGAAATCGGCAAAGTGATCGAAGCCCGCGGCATCGGGCGAGACGGGAAACGGGACGTACACGGCGCCGATTCCGGCGGCCGCGAAAGCGGCATTGTGCACGTGCGGGCTGCGCGAGTGCGACACCGGCCAGCCCACGATGCCGTAGACGCGCGTGCTCGCACGGATTGAATTCCAGCGATAGAGGTGCCGCATCTCGCGAAGGGTGAGCTGTCCCGGGGCGGAGGCGCCGGCTTCGTCGAGCGCAGCGAATGAAAGAAATCCGCCGAACTTGCCCGCCAGCACGCGCGAGGCGATTCCCGCTTCGCCCATCGCGATGGCGATGATCTCGCGCCCGAGCGCACGCCGGTCGTGCAGCGCCGTCAGCACGGACAGGGCGTCGGAGGCGTCCCGGGCGGTGAAGGCGGCTTTCGTCACGACGCCCGCTTCGGCGAGCAGCTCATCGAGCATGCGCCCGGGCTTGTCGCATTGTTCACCGGTCCAGTCGTGTCGCGAGAGAATCAGGCGGTTTCGCGGGCGGTCGAGCGCGTGCAGCGGCTGCGGGCCGCCGGTGTCACAGACCAGGCCGAGCTTCTGTCGCAGATTCGCGGAGCGCTTCCACGTATCCATCTCGATGTCGATGAACCCGGGCGACAGCAGGCCGAGCCGCTCGATCAGCGCGATGCGCTCGGCGTCGGAGCCGTCGAAGCGCCCGCCCTCGGCGGCGCTGCGCAGGGTGAGGATGCAGGTCGGCCGATCGGGGGATCGCAGGAGGGCTTCCACGGCGGCGGGATCATCAATGCAATCGGCGCGCAGTTCGATGATGTCCGCGCCCTCTGACTGTGCCCGCCGGGCTTGATCCGCGAGCGGCGAGTCGTTGTGCACGAGCGGCGTTGCCAGCAGCGCGCGGAGCGGGGTCGGATTGCCTGCGGGTGCGTGCGCGCTCATACCCGTATTGTCCATCCGCCCGGGGGGATCGAGAAGGGAATGTGGGCAATTGGCGTGAAATGGCGCGCGTTGAACGCAGATCGGCGTAAATGGGCGGTTTTTGGCGGGAAATAGCGTCGCCTGACGGGGGATGCGCGCTCTGCGCAGAAACACGGCAGGCCGACGGGAGGTTCCCGCCGGCCTGCCGGAGAGTATTCAATCTCTACTGCCTGTCACCGTCGCCTTACGGCGCCGGGCAGGGTTCGCCATCCGGCGGCAGCGCGACAATGCAATTGACGAACGGATCGATGTCGAAGTTGTTGAACGCTTCGTCCCGATTCACGTCGCCCCAGCACTCGCGGTCATCCCAGCAGGCCTGATCGCCGGAGTAGCCCGACGGAGCCGTGGGTTCGTCACCGTTGACGATACCGACAACGAACGGATCGATGTCGAAGTTGTTCACGACACCGTCGCAGTTCGCGTCACCGACGAGGCAGGACGGACCCGTGCACGGACCCGGACCCGGCTGATCGATGAGCAACTGCCACGACACGAGGAAGCCCGTGTCGCCGCCGGCGTTGTCCGACACGGTCAGCACCCAGTCGCCGGTGACGGGTTGGCCGTCGAGGTCGGCGAGGACGCCGTTGTCCGGCAGCCAGTTGCCGGTCGGGTTGTTGAAGCCCGCGGCCACATCCGGCACGTCGTAGCGCAGCGTCGCGTCATCATCGAGGATGAAGTACGTCGTGCTGAGCGGATCGCCGTAGTTGTCGGTGCCGAACCCGAAGGTGGTCTCCGGGTTGTTCGGACGGTTGATCAGCAACACGTTCACGAGATTCGGACCCGTGAGGTGGGCGATGATGTCGCCCTGGAAGGTGTGCTGAATGATGATCCCGACGCGGACATCGCCGACCGTGTAGGTGTCGGTGATGTTGATCGTGTCGGTGATCGTCTGGTTGTCGGCGATGATGCTGTTCGGGTTCGACGTGTAGGTCGTCGGGGTGCCCGCGACAGCGCCGCAGTTGGTGTTTGCGCCGACAAACGTGCCGCCCGCAAGGGCGCACGAACCGGCATAGTTGATCGTGCACTCGGTGCCGATGCAGCAGGCGCCGCGGTCGCAGACGTTGCCGCCGCAGGACGTGCCCGCACCCTGTGCCACACCGTTCTGCTGAGCGCAGGCGGCGGGGACGAGGTCCGAGCAGTTACCGGCGGTGCCGATGCAGCAGCCCTGGGCGGCCGGGCAGGTGAAGTTCGTGCAGTTGGTGCCAGCGCCGGCCGGTTGACCGGAGAGGCCGCTGCACGTCGTCACCAGGACCGTCTGACAGGTGCCGTCCGGCAGGCAGCAGGCTTCCGGCTGCGGGCAGACGTTCGGGGAGCAGTTGGTGCCCAGACCGAGCACGCGACCGCCGGCCGTCTGGCAGTCGGTCGGCGTCAGGAACTGGCACGAGCCATCCGCAAAGCAGCAGGCAAGCGGCTCATCGGGGAAGCAGACGCCCACGCCCTGCTGATCAATGATCAGTTCCCAGAGGGTCAGCACGCCGGTGTCGGCGCCGGCCTGGTCCTCGATGCTCAGAGTCCAGTCGCCGTTGACGCTCTGGCCGTCATAAACGTCCAGCGTCTGACCGGCGGTGATGCTGGTCGGGGTAAAGGTGCCGGTCGTCGGCTGGCCGCAGACCAGGGCCGAACCTTCATCGTCGAAGGTCACGTCCATGTCGTTGTTGCCGCCGCAATCCCGGCTCCAGAGAGTCACGTTCGTCGCGTTGTGCGAGAGGAACATGTCGAGGTCGCCGAGGAAGGAGTGGGTCAACTGGACGCGAACGTTGACGTCGCCAATCGCGTACGTGTCGGCCACGTTGATCGTGTCAGTCTGAGCGGGGGCCGGGCTGTCCAGAATCGGCAGGTTCGGCGACGACGAGTAGGTCGTCGGCGTACCGGCGACCGAGTCGCAGCTCGTGGTGTCACCCTGGTAGAAGCCGCCACCACCAATGCAGATCTGCTCGAACTGACGGCTGCAGACGACGCCGTTGCAGCAGGCGCCGCGGACGCAGGTCACGTTGCAGTCCGTGCCTGCGCCGAGCGACGTGCCGCCCAGCGTGGAGCAGCGATCCGTCGTCAGGAACTGGCAGGTCTGGTTGGCAAAGCAGCAGCCTTCGGCAGGCGGGCAGGCCGTCGTGGCGCACTCGCTGCCGTCGCCTTGGAAGACGCCGAAAGCAGTCTGGCAGGCGAGGGAGCTGATGTCCTGGCAGGTGCCGTCGGGCAGGCAGCAGGCACCCTGCGCGACGCACTCCATGTGGAACGCGGTGGCGCCGCCGAAATCGGCTGTACCCCAGTCGCCGACCTGGATCCAGTAGGTCGTGCCGGAGGTGGCCTGGAAGGTGCCCTGCTCCAATCCGCCGACGGTGTCGTCGATGCAGCGCACCTCATTGAGTGCACCGCATGCGCCGTCATGAACCGCGACGATGATGTCGTATGTGCCGGTGGCCTGGACGAGGACTTCGCAGTCCTCCTCAGCGTCCCAGCGCAGCCAGTACGAGTTGTCCATCGTGGGAGCGCCGACCGCGTTGCAGGAGCCCGGCGGGAAATCGCTGCTGTTGGTCGAGTTGTTGAAGTTGGTGTCGAAGGGCAGGCCGCCGATCACTTCGGGGCTTTCGCAGTCGCCGCCCGGCGGAATGCAGAGGGCCGGCGTGCAGCTCGAACCCGGACCGCGGGCCGTGCCGTTCTGCGCCGCGCAGGAGAAGGGCGCCGCGTCGATGCAGCTGGTGTTCGGCAGGCAGCAGGCCTGGGCCGCTTCGCAGGAAGACGGGCAGGACGTGCTCTGGCCCTGGAACTGGCCGCCCGAGGCCGTGCAGGCCGATTCGAGCAGCAGCGCGCAGCCGCCCGCCGCGAGGCAGCAGGCGCCCGGCTGCGGGCAGGGGTTCGGCGAGCAGTTCGAGCCGAGCGCCTGCGGCGTGCCGCCGGCCGTGAGGCACGCGGAGACGCCGAGGAACTGGCAGGAGCCGTCGGAGAAGCAGCAGGCCACGTCGGCCGCGATGACCGTAAAGCGGTACCACACGATGTCGTAGGGGCCGCTCTTGGCGCCGGCGCCTTCGATGGTGCCCGAGACGTCCGTAATGGCGATGTTCATGTTCGCCACGGTGGTCGTCGTGGAGTTCACGGCGCCGTTGGGGAAGTCCATGACGTTGCCGGCGCGGTTGGAATCGTCCGCGGGGCTGGCGAGGTTGTTCGCCGTGTTCACGTTCGAGAACGCGACATAGTAGGTGCCGGCCGTCAGGTTGCGGCTCAGCGTGTTGTTGCCGGCGTTTCCGGCGTCGACGATCGCGTTGAGCGAGCCGTCGTAGAGCCAGAAGTCAACGGGCGTGGTGTTGCCCGAGCCGCGCGCGATTGTGATCGGGCCTTCGAGGCGCGAGCCGACATCGATCGGCGTGACGGTGCTGGACTCGAGCGTGGCGACGTACTGGCCGGTGGTGGCGGTCGAGCCGGTCATGCGAACATAGACCTGCTCGGCTGCGCCGAAGCCGTACCACTGCACGAAGCGCGGCGGCGTGGTGGCCGTCGAGGACGACTGCAGGGCCGCATCGGTGCCGGCGTTGATCGAGCCGCCGGTCTGTGTCAGGCCGCGAATGGTCAGCGCGTGCCCGGTCGTATCGCCGGCCGTCAGGCGCATGCGATGGCGATGAATCGTGCCGCCCGCGAAACCGGAGGTCGTGACGCGGAAATAATCCGCGGACCCGAGTCCCGCGACGGTCGTGGAGTTCCCGGTGGTTGTACCGGAAACCGAGTCCCCGGCCGCCAGCGTCACAGCGTTGGCGGCACCCTTGGTGTTGTTGTCCTCTGTTTCGGGAAAATCAACGGCGAGCGCCGTCGCTGTTCCCAAACACAGAAGGGACAGGCCCAGAAGCTTCCTCACAATCGGCTCCTTTCACTGGCGTGCCGCGCGTCCGCGGCGGCGCGATCCGCGACCGATCCTGCGGCGATCGGGGCGGTCGGACGGAACATGAGTCAGGCGACCGGTTCGCCGACTCCGAGAGGCGTATCAGGCGATCAGTTGTCGCTTGTCCAACCGTCGCCGTCTCTGTCGCGCGCATGCGGGGGTGTGCGGCACCCGTTGTGGAAGAAAACAACGCCTGCATGCGGCGCGACAGAGACGGCGCGCGGTTGCTGCGACCTGCATCTGCCCGAATTCGCGCCCGGGCCTAGCGCAGGCCATGGGGCGCGAAAGCGCGTCTGTAATGTGAAGTTACGCGCGAAACTCTAATAGAACTGGCGCGATCTTTCCTCTACCATGTCGCCCATCATAATCCCCGTCGCGCGCAATATCAAACCCTAAGTGAGAATGGTCACAACGCCGTGTTTTCGGACGGGTTGCGGACGAAATCGGTTCCGATCGGCCATTCAACGCTCGCTGATTCCAAGCGGGGTGCGGCACTGGTTGAGGGAGCCAGCACGGACCGGCGTCAAGGAACCAGCCAGCGAACCATCGCCAGGAACAGGGCGAGTGCGAGCATGCCAACCGCCGCGAAACGGGCGGAGGCCCGGCTGGCGGCGCCGCGGGCGGATCGGCCGCGCCGCAATTCCGGTAGCGGGAGCGTGTCATCCCCGAATTGGACGTGAGCGATCAGCAAGTGCGTCTGAAAGTCGCTCAGGCCAAGCCGGCGACCGTCCTCCAGGATGGCCGACCGCCGCGAGCAGCGGAGCAGGCCATCTTCGAGGCTGGCGGCGATTCGTTGGCGGAAGCGGGTGAGTTCCCCCTGGTCGGCGTCCAGAGAGGCCAGGTACTCAGCCTGTTGTCCTTCATCAGATAGGGTGGCGTCGGCCAGGTGCAGATGATCCAGCAGGGTGCAGACGTCGGCGTAGGGCTGCCCGCCCGCCAATTGGTCCAGAAGGTCGCGCCGGCGGGAAAAAAAGGCCCGTCGAACCACCGCCGTTGAGTAACGGCCGGGCGGAAGTCCCAGAATATCGAAGTAATTCAGCAATGCCGCGTTCCCCACAAAGTTGCTCCGCCTGATCGTTGGCGCGATCCGCGGCAGGAATCAACTGCGGGGGTGTGAATAGGTCCGTGGGTGGGGAGGATAGGAGCTTCGGCGCTGTTATCTCACTCCGGGGCGTCGCAGGGTCGCTTCGAGGAACCAGCCGTTCCCAAGTCGGCGCCATTGGGCGGTTGGACCGGATCGCAGGGCGTCGGCGACCAGCCCGGCGCCAACGCCACCCAGCGCGCCCAGGCCGGCTTCCCCGCCGATGAGGATCGGCGCGCAGTAGATGTTCACCGCGTCGGCGCATTCCTCGCCTTCGCGCGCGGCGTCAGCAAAGGCGCCCAGCACGCGCGCTCCGCCTTCGACGAGGAGGTGCGTGAACCGGCGTTGGCCAAGGTCGTCCAATACGGCGGCCACTGGCAGTCCGGTCGCCTTCGCCCTGCTCGTTCCCGATGCCGCCCGACGGGGCTTCCGTGATGACGGGCCGATCGGCCGAACCTCCGAACCGCGCGCTTCGAGTCGCCGGCGGCGCGACGACGGGGCATCCGGGTGGCAGTAAATCAGCGTGGGCGCTTCGCGGGCGGTGCGAATCAGGGCGGCGGATTCGGGCGTGCGCAGAAGCGAATCCAGGACGATGCGCGTGGCGGTTCGACGCGGCCGGCCGACGCGGCAGGTCAGCAGCGGGTCATCGCGCAGGACGGTGCCGACGCCGACGAGAATTGCATCCGCCAGGCCGCGGGTGCGGTGTGCGTGTGCGCGGCAGGCCTCGTCGCTGATCCAGCGCGAATCGCCGGTGCGCGTGGCGATGCACCCGTCGAGGCTTTGCGCCCACTTCAGCGTCACCCACGGCCGTACGCGCCGGATCAGCTTTTCAAACGGGGCGATCAGCGCCGCGGCTTCTTCGGCGCAGACCCCGATCTCGACCTGCACGCCGCGGCGGCGCAACAGGGCGAACCCGCGGCCGCGCATCGGGGCGTTCGGATCGCGGACGCCCGCCACGACGCGGGCGATGCCGGCGGCGAGCAGGGCGTCGGTGCAGGGGGGGGTCTTGCCGTGATGGCAGCAGGGCTCGAGCGTGACGTAGGCTGTTGCGCCGCGGGCGTCGCCCGCGCGGCGGAGGGCTTCGACCTCGGCGTGCGGTCCGCCGAAGCGGCGATGCCAGCCTTCGCCGATCACGCGGCCCTTGCGTACCAGCACGCAGCCGACCATCGGGTTCGGCTCGACCGCGCCGCGTCCGCGGCGGGCCAGCGCGAGAGCGCGTTTCATGTGTCGGAGGTCGTCGGGATGCGGCATTCGTGCTTGACCGGGGCGGATCAGCGGGCCGGCGGCGTGCCGAGCGCCGTCACCCGGGCGCGGTCGGCCGCGATCAGAAAGTCCTCGTCGCGGAGCGACACGCCGGTGCGCAGGTCGGTGTAGAAGTAGGCGGAGTCGAGCGACCCGTCGTCGCGGCGAACGACCGTACCGGCCGGAAGGCCGCTCTCGCGGTCAACATAGATGTCGAGGTAGGGGTTCGGGAAGCGCGGGTGCGGGAACACGGCGTGGAAGTGGTGCACCACGCGCCCGGTCTCGGGAATTTCCGCCAGGCCGCGATATTCGATCTGAAGCGCCTCGCCGGCGGCGTCCATTGATTCGCGGGTGCGCCCCATCATGCGCGCCAGGCCGAAGTCAGTCATCGGGTAGCGCGACTCGCCCCAGGTTACCGGCGTCTGGAGGCTCACTTCGCTGACGCTCGGAGGAAGCCCGAGCAGCCCGCGGCGCGGAATGAAGCGGATTCGATCCGCCGCGATGCGGGCGGAATAGGCGCTTTCGCCGTACTTCACGTCCTCGTCGAGCCACTGCATGCGGATACTGAGCGGCGAGCGGCGATACCAGCAGGAGATCCGCTCCGGGCCTTCGAGCGAGCGAAGCAGGCCGCGCCGCTCGGTGCGGGTGAATTGAACGGTGTACTGCTCCAGCGCGGCGGCCCGCTCTTCGACGCGCGCCAAGAATGCCCGCGGGTCGGCGCTGATCCGGCGAGCTTCATCAGCGTGCGCCTCGTGGAGCGGCTCGCTGCTCTTGCCGGGAAGTGCGAGTTTCGCACCCGGCGCGGAACAACCCGGGATCAGTGATATCAGCGAGAGCAGCGCCCATCCGGCGCGGCGAAAGCGAGGACGCACGATTCGTTTCTCCGTGGCGGGCGACCGCGACCGGACCCTTCCCTGCGGCCGGCGCTGCCTACCCGCGACTACCGTTGCCCCAGGATCATAGGCCCGAGCGGCTCGGCGAGCGACGGGCGCCAGCCGAAGTAGACCGCGCGGACGATGCCATCCGCGTCGATCAGGCGGGTGCAGGGCAATTCGGGGGGCGGGGCCAGCGCCGCCAGGGAATCAGCGTGGACGTGCAACATTCCGGCCGGGGCGGCCCGCATCGCCCGGGTGGCCAATTCCAACTCGGGGTCGATGTTCAGCCCGATCAACGTGAGGGTGGGAGGGCGCAGCCCCGTCCGGGCGCTCGCGGCGGCGAGCAGCTCGGAGCGCGTGCGAACCAGGGACTCGGGCATCTGGGCCGAGGCGGGTTGGTGCATGCTCCAGAAGCACTCCAGCGTCCAGCCGCGCCGCGCGGTCGTGCTGTCGTGCGTTTTGCCATCCGCATCCTGAAGCGACCAGCCGGAGGCGGGGCGTCCGCGCTGCGCTTCGGCGAAACTGCGCAGGCGCTGCAGCGCGGCAGCGGCGTCGCGCATGCGTCGGGCGCGCGTCGTCGCGAAGGCGTCGAAGGGGCTTTGGCCGCGGGCGGCCAGGTCGCGCCGCAGGGCGGCCCAGAGGCGGGTATTTTCGGCGATGGCGTCTTCCACGCGGGTGGTTCCGCTGACTACTTCGTCGAGCAGCGCCTCCTGCCGGCGCGCGGCGCGGAGGAATGACTCGGCTTCCTCGATGCGCAACGCGCACCAGCCGGCGTCGTGGCGCATCCGGCGGCGCAGCGTGACCTGCGACTCGCGCAGCGCGCCGTCGGAGCCGCTGAGCGTGCAGACCGCGCCCTCGATCTGTCCGCGCGCGGTGTCAAACTCGATGGTTCCGGAGCGCGTGGTGCGTCCGGCGGCGGCCGGGCCGCTCGCGGCACTGCGAAATTCGATTCGAACGCGGCCGGCGGCGGCCGATGGTTGACCGGGTGGGGGTGGCTGCCCACCGGCGCGTTCGCTCGCAGGCTCGATGATGCGGCAGTCGAGGGCGAAGCGCCCGGGAACGGCGGCCGTGCGCCAGGCGCTGCGATCGTCCAGCGGCGATTGCAGGATCGGCAGAACGTCGAAGAGGAACTCGAGGTCGGAGGCGCTGCGGGCCATTTCGTTGGCTCCGGTCGGCAGCCCGCGCGCGTCCACCCGCAGCAACACCCCGCGGCTGACCGCGCCTCCCGGGTCATCGGCGGTGTGGCTCAGCAGAAGCTGATACTCACCGAGCCGCGATTCGAGGCACCACAGGTCAATTCGCTCGACGGCGGAGCCTGCGCCGGCGCCGCGCCCCCCTGCGCCCGCTTCGGTGACGCGCCGATCGTAGGTGAGCCAGTCGCCGGTCTCGAAACGATAGCGGAGCAGCTCCGCCGCGCCGGCCGAAGCAGCGCCGGCCACGGCAACGAGGACCATCGCAGCGGCCAGCCGCAGCGCCTTGCCTCCCGTGCACCGTCGTGAGCGTTGATGATCCATACGGGGAGTACGTTATCCCGGCGCGGGCCGCGTGGCGCGGTGCATCGAGGCGAACTCTCTCCCACTGCCCGTGGATCGTCCTCGGTCGTACAATCCGCCGCTTGGAGGAAAGCCGCCCTTGAAGATCATTCACGAACCGCGCGTGCACGTCGTTGGCCGGCAGGTGACGGACGAAGCCGCGATCAATCGCTTTCTGGCGGAAAGCGGGGTGACCTGGGAGACGGATACGTCGGTGGGGGGCGAACGGCTTTCGGAAATCGCGGGCCGCGTCTGCTACATGTCCTTCGGCAAGGGGCGCAAGACCAACCACGAATACCTGTCGAACATCATCGGGATGCAGCACGGCTCGGTGCTGGAGCACGCGGTGTGGAGCCTGCTGATCACGGGTGTCTCGCGATCGTTCACGCACGAGCTGGTTCGTCACCGGGCGGGCTTCGGCTTCTCCCAGCTTTCGCAGCGCTATGTGGACGAGAGCACCGCCGACTTCGTCGAGCCGGATTGCATCGCCGGCGACCCCGAGATGCACACCGTCTGGATGGAGTCAATCCGCCAGTCGCACGAGGCCTACTGCCGGCTGGTGCAGATGCTGGACCGGCGCTTCGCGAGTGAGCCTTCCGCCACGCTGCGGAGGAAGCTGGCCCGCCAGGCGGCGCGGAGCGTGCTGCCGAATGCGACTGAGACGAAGATCTTCGTGACGGGCAATGCCCGTGCGTGGCGGCACTTCATCGAAATGCGCGCCAGCGAGCACGCGGAGACCGAGATCCGCGGTGTGGCGGCGGCGGTGCTGGAAGCGCTGCAGAAGGAATCGCCGAACCTGTTCGGGGATTATGAGCTTCGCACCCTCCCGGACGGGTCAAAGGTCGCGCACACCGAGAATCGGAAGGTGTGACCGCTGCGGGTCTCGGTCGGTCGCCAACCAGGGGATGGGGCGGAATGCCGGCGTGGCCGATCGCATAGGCCGAACGAGCGGGCTGCGGTCACGCGATGTTCGCAGGAAACGATCGGGCCTCGGGGGCTGGAGGGGCTTTCTGGCATCCCCTGCGGTTTGACACTGCCCCCCAACGTCCGCATAATCCGCGCGGACGGGCACGGATTTGCGTGAATCGTGCAGGGCTCTTCCCGCCCTTGTCCACAGGCTCGCCTTCGGAGGATCTCGCGTGCGTGTAACCCGTCGCCTTCCGCTCTATCGCCGGATCGTGCTGGGTCTCTCCACCGCGACGCTGCTTCAGACCGGCGCTTGCGGCTTCAATGCGCTGGAGCTGGACCAGCTTCAGACGGAGACGACCCGCATTTCGTCCGTGGTGATCGGCAACCTGTTCGCCAACACCGTCGGCTTCTTCCTGAACAACGCCATTGTGCGCGCGGTCGGTTGACGACTGCGAATCAGCGGGAAATTCCATGCGCAAGCTGCACGTTCTCTCCATCCTCTCGTCCGGCGGGCTGCTGGTGCTGGGGAGCTGTGCCACCTCGCAGCAATTCATCGAGTTCGGCCGGTCGCAGGTCGTTCTGGCGGTCTCGAGCCTCGTCGGCCAGATCGTGACACTCGCGGTCCAGGCCGCCGCCTGATCCCGGTGCTGCGGCGTCGGACCGATTCCGCGCGGAAGTGCGCGCGGCCCTTCTCGGGGACAACAGCGTGATTCATCCATTCAATTCGCGATGGTTCGCGACGGCGGGCGCTCTCTTTCTGGCGCTCGCCACCGCATTCGCACAGGATTCCGAGCCGCCGGCCGACCCTGCCGCACCGCCGTCGGCGGACGCAGCCACGGTGCAGACCGGCACGGGCTTTGACGTGCTTTCGGCAATCTACGCCTATCGCGCCGGAGATCGGGACGCCGCCTACTCGCGCTTCCGTGCCGTGCTCGAACGCGATCCGAATGAGCCGGCGGCGCTCTATTGGTGCGGCCTGATTGAAATGGAGCGCGGGTTGCAGTCGCGGCGCGACGCTCGGGCCACAACCGACGCCGCCCGCGTGCAGGCGCTCGACGCCGACGCGCGAAAGGCCTTCGGCGACGCACAGTTGCACCTCGGCCGCCTGCTGGAACTGGCGGCCAGTGATCCGGAAGTGCGTCGCGTGCGCCCGGTCGAAGCGGGGTTGACCCTCGGCATCGCGCAGTTGGCCGGTACGGATCGGGAGCAGCTCGCGCTGGCGCGCGGCGCGGTGGGAACGCTCGAAGCGTACAACTCCGAGATGGAGGCCGCGGGCACTCCCGACTACCTCGGGCACTTCTTCCTGGCGATTGCCAAATGGCGCCTGGGCGTGTGGGGCCGCGACGCGGCGATGCGCAGCTCGGCCAGCGTGTCGTTCGCGCGAGCGCTGGAGCTGGCCCCGCAGCCGGATCCCGCTTTGCCCGCGCCGGCCGGCGTGCCGCCGGAGCGCACCGCGGTTGAGTTGTACAAGTCGTATTACGAGGGCGTGTCCAACGTGCTGGGCGGAGATCGCGCGCTGGGGATTCGCCTGCTCGACGACGTGGCCGGTCGGGCGGCTGAGTACCCCGTTCTTGAGGCGCTGCGCGCCGACGCGACGCGCCTGCGCGAGAAGGCGATTGAGGCCGGCCAGGGCTATGAGACAATCCACTTCGATTCGCCGCTGGGTCGGATTGACTTTCGCGGCAACGTGCAGGTCGGGGGCGGGTACGACTCGAACGTGATCCTGCTCGGCGAGGGGGCGGCGCTGCCGCGGCGCATCACGAAGCAGAAGGACTGGTTCGGCGAGATTCTGGCCGGCTTTGACCTCTCGCGGCGGATCACGTCGGAGGAGGACGGGCTGGCTTTCGGTCGGGCGCTGACGATCGGCTTCGGCGCCGACACGTCGCACCGCTGGCACACGCGCATCCGCGAGTATGACATCAATCAGTATCGCGGGCGCGTGTTCATGGTGTGGGAGCCGGCGGAGGACTGGTTCAACTACTGGGAATACCAGTTCGCTAACACGGAACTGGGGCATCAGCCGTTCATCGGCGCGCACAGCGGCTACGTCAGCCTGACGCGGCGCTTCTCGCGCCCGGACGAGTTCAGCTTCGGCACCTATCTCAGCGGCTATTACCAGTATGAGAGCCGCCGCTATTACGACCCCGTGTCGGATCATCGCCTCGATCGCGACGGGAATTATCACCTCGTGGGCATCCGCCAATCGGTCGATCTGCTGCGGGCGGATCGGATCTGGGCCGCTCATTACGAAGGCAAGGAGGGCGTCGCGGCGGACAATGACCGGCGGCGCTGGCTGCGCGGGTATATCGGCTATGAATTCCGCGATGAGCGGACGCAGGGCAACGAATTCGACCTGAACGGGCATTCGCTGCTGGCCGGACTGGAGTTGCCGCTGCCGCTGCGGCTGAGCGTCGATTACGGCGTCCGGCTTTCGTGGGACGACTACAACCAATTCAGCCTGTTCGACGCCACGCGCGACACCCGCGACGACATGCGGCAGGTGCACTCGCTGGGCCTGGGCTACACGATCGTCGGGCGCGGGGAGGCGGCCCAAGCGCGGACGCTGGAGGTGCGCGTCCGGGCGGCTGCGGACTTCGTCATTCAGGATTCAAATGTGACGGATTCCGCCAGTCAGGACATATACTCCTATGACCGGCAGCAGTATTGGCTGGCCCTGCAGGTCAGCTTCTGAAACGCCGGCTGCGCGCGGAGACCCGATCCATGCGAACGATTCGAACAATCGCCGGCCTGTCCGGCCTGATCGCGATGTCGATGCAGGCGGCGGCGGGCGAATGGCGGCTGATGTCCGCGGAGCCGGCGGCGTTGGAGGAAATCCTGGCCCACCCGCAGGATGGGCCGATGCCGAGCGGGCGGCTCGAGGAGGGGCGGCTCACTCTGGCCGCCGGCCAGCGCGTCGCCCTGTTTACGGACGGGCCGGATGCTCAAGGACTGTTACTGATCGGGGGGCCGGCGGATGTTGAGCTTGCCGAATTCGGTGAACTGGTCGTGATCCGCAGCGGCGCGGTGACGCTTGCCTCGAGCGTGCCGACCGATCGTCAGCGGGTGCGCTTCCGGGTGATTGCCCCCGGCGATGTGCCGGCGGTCGGCGGGCCGCTGGTGCGCGGCACAATGCAGATCGCGGCCGGGCCGGTTTCGCTGGAGTTCGGCTATCAGCCTTTGGATGGCGGGGTTCCGCAGTCGCTTCAGGGCGTCGGGTCCGTGGCGCCGGCGCGGCGTCTGGTATGGGCGGAGGGGCGGTTCGTCGAGCGCGGCGGATTGGACGAGTCCTTTGTCGTAAACGATGACGCATTCAACTCGATTGGAATCGGCGCAGCGCGTTCGCAACGGCTGATCGTGCAGCGCGATCTCGTGTTGAATCTGCTCGCGGTGGATACGTCCGCCAAGTCGGTCGTGATTGAGCGGGCGCTGGCCGTCGGGGAGCTGCGCGTGGTCAACGTTGCGGCCAATGCACAGGTCGGCACGGGGCTTTCCAGCACGGCCAGTCAGGGCGGTGTGGCCGCCGGTGCGGCCGTCGGAAATCTGCGGCTGCCGGGGGCGGAGTCGCCCGCGGGAATCGCGTCGGCGTCCGAGGGTCGCAATCAGCGCCCGCCGTCGAGCGATGGTCGCGGGCTGGGCACCAATGGCTTTGCGCTGCTGGGCATCAATTTCGTGGGCGGCGCGGGCGGTGTGGTCGGCCCCGGCTCGCTGATCGTGCCGCAGGCGCCGTGAGTTCGCCAGGTTCGCGAAGGTCTCGCCGGCCGGGCTGCTTCCACGGCCGGTGAACGGACCGGTCCGTCCGATGTGGTCCGCCTTGCGGACACCGCGGGTCCGGCTTCGGTGGCTGCTTTCCGTCGGAGGGCTTATCCGCATGAAAGCCGTTCTATCTTTCGTGGCGATCTGCGCAGCCGCGCTGTGCGGGGTGGGGTGCGCGTCTTCGAACGACAAGGACCATTCGAGCGGACGCGCCGACCCGGCCGAGACGATGGCTCATGACGACGCCGTACGCGCTGAGCGCGAGCTGGAAAAGGAGCGCGGCTCATCCTCTCCCGCACCGCGACCCGACTACGGCCGCGGCAGCAGCACCGTCGACCAGCCGCGCGGCGGCCGGCCGTGATTCCCGCCGACGCCCGGCGCCCTCAATCAGTGCTGCGCGCGGGCGCTGCCGTCGTTTTGTCGGCGTCCCTGTTCCTCTCGTTCCCGCAAGCGGCGGCGCAGGAGCGACCCTCCCCGCGTCCGCAGCCCCGCGCAGCCGCCCACCCCGATGAGTTGGCCGCTCTGACGGCCGAACGACGCGGCATTGCATCGCCGTCGCCTGCTGAGCTGGTAGCGATCAGTGGAGCGCTCTCCGCGCGCGCGGACCGCGCATCGTGGCTGCTGGCGGAGATCGATGACGCCTGCCCGGCCGAAAAGCTGGCAACGCCTGTCCTGCTGCGCGAGCGGCTGACCTGGCTGGCCGCATGGAATGACGCGCTCGCCGCCGGCGGCTCTGTTCTCGACGCTGCCGGAGGGGAGGAACTCCGAAAATCGGCTGCGGGACGTGCATCGGCGCTGGGCGGGTTGAACACGCTCAAACCCGCGTTGCGCGTTCCGGCGCTGACCGTCGATGGCCGCGCACTATCGGATGCCCCGTTTCAGATGACGGCCGGCGCTGAGCCGCTGCGGGTGCGCCTGGAGCCGGGCTGGGCGGATGCCGACGTGTCAATCCCGCCGGAGACCGCGCAGCTTTCGTTCACTCTGACCGCGACCGGCCCCGGCGGAACCGCCGCGGCCAGCGCCGCAGACCAGCGAGACGCGGCGTCGCTTGAGCCGATCGATTTGTTGTTGGCCATTCCCGAACAGGCGGGCGAGTACGCGTTGTCGCTGACGGTTGTCGCTTCGAAGGGGCCGTCGGCGGAAGCGTGGTGGCCGCTCGATATTCAGCTTCCGTCGGCGGTATCCGGGAGAGTGATCCGGCCGATGGCAGCTCCGCCGCCCCCGCCGCCCAACGCGCTGGCGGCGCAGGTATCACGGGATATCGCCGGCCCCGGCTCCTCGCGCGGCGCGCAGCTCGCAAGACTGATCGGGCGACGGGATCGGGCCGAGCAGGATAAGAATGCGGCCGTCGCCCAATGGCTGGATTGGTATCTGGGTGTGCGGGCGGACCGCGCGGAAGTGCCGGAACTGGCGGCCATCACGGAGCCGTGGGTGGCGTACAGCGAGCCGCAGTTGATCGACTTCCAGCAGCCCCCATTGGCGCTGCTGCAGGCGATCCAGGCGCGCAAAGCGCGCGCCGCGGGAGTCGTCGCGGCCGGTGCTTCGACGATTGAATTGCTGCCGGGAAATCTGCCGAATGAGAATCGCGCCACGACGGTCACGTCGAGCGGCGGCGGGCAGATCGTCAGCGCCAGCTATGACGCCGTGATCGAACTCGTGAAGGATGGCGACCGGGTGTGGGGGGTGATTCTCGCCCGGGCGCAGACCGGCAGCGGTTATGACCTGCTGTCGTTTGACGGCGCCCCCGCACTTCTTCAACGCCTCCGGGAGCGGAATGCTCGCACGGGCGTGATCTGCGTGGATGCCGGCGTAGGGACGGAGCTGCTCCTCGAAATTCGCCGCCAGTTCACATCGGCGCAGTTGGCGGCCTCGTTGTCGGCGATGGGCACGCTGTCGGGGGCGGCGTGGAAGGCGGACGGTCAGTTCCCGGCCCGGCTGGCGATCTTCCGGGCCGCGCCCGATCAATGTAAGTCGATTGCCGGGGCGCAGGCGAGTTTCGGGTCTGAGAGTTTCCCGCTGCTCGTGGAATAGCCGGGCAGCCCGGGATGGTGTCGGTACCCGCGGATCCTGCAACACTCCCAATTGCAACCGGTTACGGCGGATTGACTGGGCCGATTTCGGCCGGATGTAATTCGCTGAATGGTGTCGCCGGCCCCCCTTTCCCATCGCCCGGGTCGTGTTATACTACGCGGCTCGCCGGCCGGCCGGGCGTCCGCCGGTGAGGTAGCCCGTTTCATCGGGATGTTCGCAACACGAGGCACCGATGCCGACGATTAATCAGCTTGTGCGCCGACCGCGGCGGCCGTTTCCCGCCAAGTCGAAGGTCCGCGATCTGGACAAAAGCCCGTTCAAGGCGGGCGTGTGTCTGATCGTCAAGACGCAGACGCCGAAGAAGCCCAACTCCGCGATCCGCAAGGTGGCCCGTGTGCGCCTGAGCAACGGACGCGAGGTGACGGCGTACATTCCGGGAATCGATCACAACCTGCAGGAGCACTCGCGCGTGCTGATTCGCGGCGGCCGAGTGCGCGACCTGCCGGGCGTTCGCTACCACATCGTGCGCGGTCAGTTGGACTGCGCCGGCTGCGGCAAGGACAAGGAAGGCAAGGAGCGCAATCGCAGCCGCAGCAAGTACGGCGTGAAGCGCAGGAAGAAATAATCGCGAGCGGCCGATCCGCAACCCGCGCCGGAGCGTCCGGAGTGCGAGGGCGGGTGGGCGGCTGTGGAAGGCGAGTCAGCGGTCCGGCGGTCGATCGCGGGTGGATCCGCGGGTCGGGTGCATCGCCGGCGATGGAGCAGCAGAGCAATGGCGTTCAAGAGATTCACTGCATCGGCCACGCAACTCAAGGGCGACCCGCGCTACAACAGCCGCCTTTGCTCGAAGTTCATCAACTGCCTGATGCTCGACGGTAAGAAGTCGGTCGCGCAGCGGCTGTTCTACGACGCGATGGACATCATCGCGTCGAAGGTGAAGGACGCTCCGCCCAACGAGGTATTTGAGACGGCGCTGGAAAACATCAAGCCGGCCGTCGAGGTGCGCTCCAAGCGCGTCGGCGGTGCGAACTACCAGGTGCCGATGCAGGTCGGGCAGCGCCGCCGCCAATCGCTGGCGATTCGCTGGGTGCTGGAGGCCACGCGCGGCAAGCGCGGCAGCGGGGAAATGGCCAAGCGCCTCGCCGAAGAATTGATGATGGCGTTCCGCGGTGAGGGCGATTCGATCAAGAAGCGCGAGGACGTGCACCGCATGGCGGATGCCAACAAGGCCTTCGCTCACTACGCCTGGTAACGAAGTTTCGGCCGCGACCTTCCGCGGATCGGCCCATAGCGGCCCTCCGCAAATGGAACGCGGCCCACGCGCTCGAATGACGCGCAGAACAGCCTGGGATTGCCCGGGCGGCGTCCGAGGCGCAGCACCCGATCCGCCGGTGAGTTTCCGCGGCGGCAAGGAGCGATTGTGTACGCAGTCATTGAAGACGGCGGCAAGCAGTACAAGGTCTCCGAGGGGGATGAGCTGCTTATCGAGCGGCGGCCCGATCGCGGCGACGCGAAGGAGATCACCTTCGATCGCGTGCTGCTGATCGGAACGGACGGCGGCCCGAAGATCGGTGCGCCGCTGATTTCCGGCGCCAGCGTGACCGCGCTGGTTCTGGCCGAATTGAAGACCCGCAAAGTCGTCGGCATGAAGCATCGCCGCCGCAAGGGCTTCCGCAAGAAGTGGGGCCATCGCCAGAAGATGCTCCGCGTGAAGATCGCATCCATCCGCGGCTGATTCGGCGGTTGCGCCCCGCCGCGCTGGAGCGGCGGCTGGTCGGCGGGTATCGTGCCACGTCGTAGGCGTTCACGGAGGATGCCTGATGACCGGCGCGCGTGCGATCTTCGCCTCATTCCCCATCACTCGTTCTGTCCTGTCGCGGCTGGGCTCGAGTGGGCTGCCGGCGGCCGCGTCCATCCTGATTGCGTTCGTCGGGTCAGCGATGGCGGCAATTGGCGCCGATGTGCGCGGCTTGGCGCATGGTGGCGCGGATTGTCGCGTACTTGCGTCTTTGGATGCACCGGTAGCGGTCGGGTGTATCCGGGGCGGCATCGAGCAAATCGCGACAGACGGCGCCGCGCGGCTGGCCCCAACGCATCACTCTCACGCGCGCAGCGTGCCGATCGCCCCCCTTACTGGTATTACGGAGCATAGGCGCACTTCGACTGATCCACTCACTCTCGGCTCCGATCTGCCGCAGCGGGTTGACGCGCAATCCGCCAAGCCACCTGACAAGCCCGCGGCAAAGCCATCGGACAAGCCGGCCGCCAAGCCGGCTGCAAAGCCGGCCGCAAAGCCCGCTGCCAAACCGGCCGGCAAGGCGCCGGCGAAGAAACCCCCGACACCGAAACAGCCGACCCGCCGAGCCGCTCGGCCGCCGGCATCCGCCCCCGCCACGCAGCCCGTGGTCGAAGTGCCGGCGGCGCAGCCGGCGCATGATCTTACGAGCGTCCCGCTTGGCGAAGCGCTGCAACGGATCTCCGCGATCCGCTCGCGCCGCCTCACCGTTGACGAAACTGCGCTGCGTTGCGCGATCGAGTTCGCGCTGGCCGTCGCATCCGGGAACGAAACGACCGCGGTGCGCCTGATCGACGCCACCGGCTACCAGCCGCTCCTGGATCCCGCGCCGGCGGCGCCCGGACGGGTGCCGGAGCCGGCGCCGCTGATCCCCGGTGCACAGGTGGGCCAGTGGCTGCGCCAGTTGCCGCGCTCGGAGATTTCCGGCGTGCGCGTCGGCGCAACGCCGCTGCTGGATCGACGGTCGGTGTACGAATTCGTGCCCTTCGCGGGCGAGTGGATGCTGCCGGGTGATCGGGCGCTGCTGCTGACGCCGGAGGCGACCGGCGGTTGGGTGGCCGAGCCGGCGTGCGTGGTCGTGCGGGTGCGCGGCTCGCGAGCCACGGTCGTCGGCGGCACGTTGCTGGAAGCCCTGGCCGATCGCACGCGCGGCCGCTGAGATCGGGAGCGCCGCTTGCGGATTGTCTCTCTGCTGCCCAGCGCCACCGAAATCGTCTGTGCCATCGGCCTGACGGATCAGCTTGTCGCCGTTTCCGCCGAATGCGATCATCCCGCAGCGGTGCGCGACAAGCCGCGCGTGACCGGCGCACGGGTCCGCAGTGAGGCCTCGGGCAGCGAGATCGACGCGCAGGTTCGTGATCAGCTCGCCACCGGCCAATCGCTCTACACCCTCGACGCGGATCTGCTGCGGTCGCTCGCTCCGGACCTGATCATCACGCAGACGCTTTGTCGGGTTTGCGCGGTTTCGGGCGACGATGTGCGACAAGTTGCGGCGAATTTCGCCCATCCGCCGCGCGTGCTGGTGCTGGAGCCGACCACGCTGGGCGACGTACTTGAGTCGATCCGCACGATCGGAGAGGCGGCCGACGCCGAGGTTCGTGGTCGGGCGCTGGCCGCTGCGCTCGAAGCGCGGATGGAGCGCGTCCGGGAACGAACTCTCGCGGCGGGTCGTTATCCGTGCGGCACCGCTCGGCCGGCGGCGACCCGGCGGGTGGCGGTGCTGGAGTGGCTTGATCCGCCGTTTTCATCGGGGCATTGGACGCCGGAGCTGGTGGCGCTGGCCGGTGGGGTGGAGCCGCTGGCGAAGGCGGGGGAGCGGTCGCGGCGAGTTGAGTTGAGCGAGCTGGTCGCGGCCGATCCGGATGATCTTGTGATCGCGTGCTGCGGGTTCGACGCGCTGCGGACGCTTCGCGAGGTGCCGGCGTTTCTGGCGCAGCCGCCGGTGGCGGGGCTGCGTAGTGTGCGGGAGGGGCGGGTGTTCGTGTTTGACGGGAATGCGTACTTCAGCCGACCCGGGCCGCGGCTGATTGATGCGCTGGAGATGCTGGCGCACACGCTCAATGGCCGGGCGCATCCGGCTCCGGCCGGCGTGATCCCGCCGATTCGCGTGACCTGAAGTTGCTGACTTGCGTGACGCCGTCTGAGCAAAGGGGCCGCCCGCGGGCGGCGTGGGGTGCCAAACCGGGCTGCCAGATTGACAGCGGGGCCGGGTCGTAACCCCATTCTCTCGATTCCGTCGCGGCGCTCAAGTGTCTGAAATTGCGTGGTTTATCAATTGTGCGGCGGTCGTCGGGGGGTGGCACGCGGCGTGATATTTCATCGGGGCAGAGGCGTTCTGCGCGCAGGTCGCAGACATCGGGCCGCTTGGCCCGGCCTTGCGCTCGCGAGGGGCGCTCCGATCGGCCGCGGGTGCGGCGGGTTGTGCAGCGCCCGAGCCGGGCAATGACGGGTGCCAATCGGCCGGCGGCGAACGTCGGCCTCATTCAGGGAGATGCAAGCAATGGCTGCCAAGCAGATCGCATTCGACATGGAAGCCCGCGAGGCAATTCGTCGCGGGATTTCGACGCTCGCCAAGGCGGTGAAGGTGACGCTCGGGCCGCGCGGGCGGAACGTCGTGATCGAGAAGTCCTTCGGCGCTCCGACCGTCACCAAGGACGGCGTAACGGTCGCCAAGGAGATCGAGCTGGAGGGCGCGTACGAGAACATGGGCGCTCAGATGGTGAAGGAAGTCGCCAGCAAGACCAGCACGGTCGCGGGCGACGGCACCACCACGGCCACGGTCTATGCCGAGGCGATCTACGAAGAGGGGCTGAAGAACCTGGCCGCCGGCGCGAACGCGATGGAGTTGAAGCGCGGCGTGAATCTGGCGGTGGACGCCGTAGTCGATGCGCTGCGCGAGATGGCGACGCCGGTGAAGGGCAAGGAGCAGATCGCGCAGGTCGGCACCTGCGCGGCCAACCAGGACCGCGAGATCGGCGACAAGATCGCGGAGGCGATGGAGAAGGTCGGCAAGGACGGCGTGATCACGGTCGAGGAGGGGAAATCGCTCGACACGACCGTCGAGATCGTCGAGGGCATGCAGTTCGACAAGGGCTACATTTCGCCGCACTTCATCAACAAGCCGGAATCCATGCAGGTGCAGCTCGACAATCCGTTCGTGCTGTGCTTCGAGAAGAAGATCGGCGGCGTGAAGGATCTGCTGCCGCTGCTGGAGCAGATCGCCAAGGCGGGCAAGCCGCTGCTGGTGATTGCCGAGGACGTCGAGGGCGAGGCACTGGCGACGATGGTGCTCAACAAGCTGCGCGGCATCCTGCAGTGCGCGGCGGTCAAGGCGCCGGGCTTCGGCGATCGGCGCAAGGAGATGCTCGAGGACATCGCGATCCTGACCGGCGGCAAGCCGGTTTTCGAGGACCTGGGCCTCTCGCTCGAAAAGATCACGCTGAGCGACCTGGGTCGCGCCAAGCGCGTGGTGATCGAGAAGGAGACGGCGACGATCATCCAGGGCGGCGGCGACACCAAGCAGATCAAGGCCCGCATCGACGCGCTCAAGACGCAGATCGACAACACCACCAGCGACTATGACCGCGAGAAGCTCGAGGAGCGGCTGGCGAAGCTCAGCGGCGGCGTGGCGCAGATCAACGTCGGCGCGGCGACCGAGGTGGAGATGAAGGAGAAGAAGGCCCGCGTCGAGGACGCCCTGCACGCCTGCCGTGCGGCGGTCGAGGAGGGCATTCTGCCCGGCGGCGGCGTCAGCGTGCTGCGCTGCGAGGCGGCGCTGGACGCGGCGGTGAAGAAGGCCAAGGGCGATCAGAAGACCGGCGTGGACATCGTCCGCCGGGCGCTCAAGGCGCCGATTCGTCAGATCGCGGAGAACGCGGGTCTGGATGGTTCGATCGTCTGCCAGAAGGTCGCCGAGGGCAAGGGCAATTTCGGCTTCAACGCGCTGACCGAGGAGTATGGCGACCTGATCAAGATGGGCGTCATCGTTCCGCTGAAGGTGGAGCGCGTCGCGCTGCAGAACGCGGCGAGCGTGGCCGGACTGCTGCTGACGACTGACGCCGCGATCAGCGAGATCAAGGAGGAGAAGGAGGAGAAGAAGGGCGGCGGGCATCACGGGCACATGCACTAAGGCCCGGCGGCACTTCAGGTCGGTGTGACGATTTCTAGAGCGGCTGTGCGAGCGACGCTCGCACAGCCGCTCATTGTGAGAATGGCATGATAACGCGCGGCAGTTCCGCTCCGCCACGAGCGTTCATTTGCTACTGTAAGCAGGACATAGCAATTGCGACACAGTTGTTTGACCTGCTTAACCGAAACGGAATCAACGCATGGCTTGACAAAAAGTGCCTTAAACTAGGCGACAAGATTGACGTATGCATAGAGAAGGCCGTTTCGCAGGCCGACGCAGTCGTGGTTCTACTGCGCCCTCAATTCGAGGATGTTGGTTACCGGCAGCGCGAAGTGAAGCTCGCATTAGATGCGAGCTTGCTGCGGCCCGGCGATAGGAGCTTCATCATTCCGTTCATCATCGAGCCATGCGAACTTCCGCAATGGTGCCAAGGTATCCACGCCGGAAGTGATCTGTCGCGGCGAACCGGTCTTGATGAGCTGTTGTTGGCGCTTGGCGAGCTATTTGACATTCAGCTGGTCGAGCGAGCCGACGAGCCGAAAGATGCCACGCCAAAACGCAATGCTGGTGAGCCGTTACTAATGGAGTTGATTGGCCCCGGCTACCATCGGAAGCCAACGCCAGAAAATCCACGTGATCCGCAGGCTCTTCGCGAGATAGCCCGGAAGTTCGTGAGCACACACGGATTCGACAGCCCAGTCTATCGCATGTTTCTAGCCATTCTTGCGGATAAGGGTGCCCTTACAAAAGCGGTCTTGGACTACCTCCGTGTCCGCAACAATCCATACTCGTATCAACCATACTGCTCTATGCAGCAGCGAGGTTGGTCGCTTGATGACGCCGTTGGCGCACCGCATGAGCTCCTGGAGGAGTTGCTTGGGGAAGTTATTCTGGCGACGGTTGAGTACCCCGAAGTGTACATGGCGGTTGGATTCGTCGATGCCCTCAGAAGCGAGGTAGAAGCCCTAGCGTTATCCGAGACAACAGTCGCCGGAACCGCGTAGCCTGGCTGTAAGGACCGCTCGTGCAATCTCGTTCCGGCGCGGGATTTCCGAGTGCCGAGCGCCAGCGTGCAAATGCAGGAAGCCGCCCCGAATGGCACCGACGCAGTGCGTCAGCGCGTTGTGCTCTTTAGGCTCTAGGCCCCGCGCGTCGCTTTCCGGTGGGGAATTGCGGCCGACTGGGTGCGTAGAGATTCTCCCGTGGCAAACGCTGCAAACTACCTGACCCTTGCGGACGTCACCTTGGCGGATGCGATCAGCGAGATCAAGGAGGAGAAGGAGGAGAAGAAGGGCGGCGGGCATCACGGGCACATGCACTAAGGCCTGTGACGAGGGGCGAGTGCAGAGTTGCGAGTGAAGTCAGAATCGCGCACTGCGTATTCTGAGCAACAAGAGCGAGTGGCCGGCGCGCGGATGATGAGTCCGCCGCCGGCCCTGTTCACGAAGTGAGTCGCTGGTGCTTCTGGTGCGAGAGTCCTTCTCGCACCCGCTCATGCGGAAATGCCCATCCACCTGGCGCAGGAGCCGAGCCGTGCGCCGTGTTGACGTACCTCCATCCTGTGCCGGACACTGTCGGTGGCGAAGAGACTCACCGGGCAGGTCCGGAGGTCGGCGTCATGGTCGAAGCGGCGAGACGTCTACTGGATCGCGCGGGCGTCGAAGCCACCGATCTCTCGACATTTCCTGACGAACTCAAACTGCCGTGCTTCAACGTCCCGGGGGTGGACGCCTTGTCCGTGTGGCTCGCACTGCGTGAACTTGTCGACGAGAGTGGATTCTGGCCGGTCGTCCTCGGCGACGCGATGCGTACCGAACTTCCGCGACGACCCGTGGACGAGATACTCAACGCCGCCGGGCGGATATCGGTCTCAGACTGGTTGAAGGCGCGCGCAGAGGAGCTCGATCTCGCGGTCCAGGAACGCGAGGACGACAAGAGTGCTTGGCCCGTCGAGCCACTTGCACACTCTGAGGCGCTGAGAATTGCCTGGGGTCTGGATCGCTCCGCGTTGCCGGCGTTCAAGATGAAGCCTCGCGACAAGTGCCTGTTCCTGCTTGCACCCACGCGCGACTGCACGGAGGTCCCCGCGTATCTCCAGACCGGCGGTTACAACGAGTGTCCTCCCGCGGAATACCATGTGGCGATGTTGCGGTACTGGCGCGCGGCGTTCGACATCGAGGTCGCCGCGGTGGGCGCGGAGGAGCTCGAGATTCGCGTCGCCAACCCGCCGCGGTCGGCCGAGGCGGCCCGGAAGCTGGCGATCGAGCAGTTCCTGTTCTGCCCGGACAACGTTTGGCAAGACTCGGACACGCTCCGTGGCTTGGCGGTGAGTGTCTGGTGCGCGCCAGTATGGCGGTTTTGGTGGGACTAGATCATCCTGAGTTGCTGCGGAGCGGGGGCGCCGCGCCGACCGTTGTTCACGAGCGCGTGCTCGGGGACCCACTTTCGGGGCGAACGCTGAAAGCCGCCTGACCCGGGCGGACGTCGACTTGGCGGACACGCTCAGCGAGATGAAAGGGGAGAAGAAGAAGGGCGGCGGCGGGGCGGCACTGAGCCTGGAAAGCAGCGAGTTGAATTCCGCAGCCCGGACGATTGTGACATCGCCCGGGCTGCTCCCATTTTCGGCCGCGCTTCGCCGCTTCGGCGGTCCTGTTCCGCGCTTGGGCCGCTCAGCCCTGCCCCCCGCCGGAGTTCGTTCCCTCTCTGTGTTCCGCATCCGCGGCGGGCGGCGCACCGCCGTCGGTCGGGTTGTGTCCGCGACCCTCGCCGATCCACCCCTTCCGGCGGAAGTAGACGAGCATCCAGATCGTCGTCCCGGCCATCAGCGCTAATGACAGCGGATAGCCCAGATACCACCGCAGCTCGGGCATGTTCCAGGGCGATGAGTCGGGGTCGAAGTTCATGCCGTATACGCCGGCGATGAAGGTCAGCGGCAGGAAGATCGTCGCGATCAGCGTCAACACCTTCATCACTTCATTCATGCGCTGGCTGACGCCGGACAGATACAGATCCATCATGTCGGCGCACATCTCGCGGTAGGTCTCGATCAGGTCCATCTGCCGTACGACGTGGTCGTAACAGTCGCGCAGAAACAGCCGCGTTTCGTCGCAGATTCGCGGGGATTCATCGCGGGTCATCACGTTGAACACCTCGCGCAGCGGCCAGGTCGCGCGGCGCAGCGTCAGCAGCTCGCGCTTCAGCGAGTGAATCCGCATGGCTGCGTCGCGGGTCGGCATCACCAGCACCTGGTCCTCAATCTCGTCCAGGCGATCCGAGATGCGCTCCAGCGCGGGGAAGTGGCTGTCCACCACCGCATCCAGGATCGAGTAGGCCAGGTAGTCCGCACCCAGGTCGCGGATTCGCCCGTGCCGTCGGCGGATCCGCTCGCGTAACGGGCCGAGGCAGTCGTGCGGCTTGCCATCCTGAAACGTCAGCACGAAATCGACCCCGAGGAAGAGGGCGAGCTGCTCCGACTCCGCCACCCGCTCATGCGCGTGGATCATCCGCGCGACGATAAAGTCATGGTCGTCATAAGCCTCAAATTTCGCCCGCTGCGCAGTATGCGTCACATCCTCCAGCGCCAGGCGATGCAGGCCGAACGCCGCCCCGATCTCCTCCAGCGTCGCGGCGTGGCCGACGCCCTCCACGTCCAGCCACAGCACGCGATGCCGCCCGCGGTATCCGGCCAGTTGGGCAGCGGATTCCAGCTGCACCTCCTGAAACTCCGCCCCGCCATAGGCCATCAAATGCAGAGTCGGCGGCGCCGCACCCGGATGCGAGACGAGTGTGCCCGGCGCCGCGCCCGGTTCGGCGTGGCGGTGACGCTTGCGGGCGGGGCGAGTGGGTCGCGGCCGGCGCATGCTGTTCTCCTGCTCCTGTGACCGGGCGGCGCGAAGCGCGGCGCCGCAGAAGGCCGCTCTTCGGGGCGACGTCCACCGCTCAGGGTATCCGCCCGGCGGCTGAAATTCCGCCGCGCGGCCCGGTCCGGGGCGGCTGCCGAGCGCCCTGGAGGCGGGCTTTGGTCGTGCTGCAATCGCGGAACTTGAGAAAAAGTTGTTGATTCCCGTGCGGCGGCGTCGTATGCTGTCGCCAGCGTTGGAGCGGGGCAACCCACTTCGGCGGCGGGCAGTTTGTAGCAGCCGGCCGTCTCCCCCCCGTGTCGAAAACCTGGTCTGTCATCGCCGCGGTTGATTCCGCGCGCGGAGGGTCCGTACATGCTGAAGGCGTCCGCTCAGTCTTTGACCGCAGGAACGAAGGTGTCGGTGCTCAAGCCCGGTCCGGTACCGGCCTGGTCCGAATGGGACAACGACAATCAGCGCACCAGCACGTCGGTCAAGAAGCGACTGCAGGAGATGTTCTTCAAGGGCGATCGCAAGGTGCAGGCCGAGGTGCTCTACGTCGCGAGCGAGTCGGAGCGCGATTCGCTGAAGCGCAAGGGGCGCGTGAAGCTGACGCTGCGCGATCCGGCCGGCAGTCGCATCGTGGTGACGGCCGAGTCGGCCGCGCTGCGGCCCTGCTGATCGGCGCCGATTCTCAGCTTCGAACCACGGGGCGATAGAGCGTGTCGCGCTCGACCGGCGCACAGCCCGCCTCGCGCATCAGCCGCCGGATCTGATCGACGGTCATTTCCTGGCGCGTGGTGCCATGCCCCTCGCGCTTCGTGATGTCGTACCACACCACCGTCCCGTCGAAGTCGTCCACTCCCCAGTTCAGCGCCACCTGCGACAGCTTCGGCGTCTGCATGATCCAGAACGCCTTGACGTGCGCGAAGTTGTCCAGCATCAGCCGCGACGCGGCCAGCGTCCGCAGATCGTCCAGCCCGGTCGGGCCGGGCAGGTCGGCCAGGGCGCTGTCGTCGGGGATGAAGGAAAGAGGGATCAGCGTCTGAAACGCGGCTTTCCGCCGTGCCAGCGACTCATCCTGATGCTCGCGCAGCTTGATCAGGTGCGTGACGCGCTCGGCGATGGTCTCGACGTGGCCGTAGAGCATGGTCGCGTTGCTGGGGATTCCCAGTTCGTGCGCTTCGCGGTGCACGTCGAACCAGCCCGATTCCCCGACCTTGCTCTTGAAGACCTCCGCATGCACGCGGTCGTCGAAGATTTCGGCGCCGCCGCCGGGCAGGCTGTCCAGCCCCGCCTCGCGCAGCGCGGTCAGTACCTCGCGGATGCTCATCCGCGGGCGGGCGATGCGCGTGAAGTGGATGATCTCGATCGCCGTGAAGGCCTTGATGTGCAGTTGCGGGCAGCGGCGTTTCAACTCGCGGCACAGGGTCGTGTAGAAGTCGAAGGGCAGGCGCGGGTGCAGTCCGCCGACCACGTGCAACTCGGTCGCGCCGGCGGCGACGGCCTGTTCGGCGATGCCCAGGATTTCATCGAGCGAGTACTCATACCCCGCCGTGTTCGACACGGGCGTCAGCCCGCTACGGCCGTCCAGGCTGCGATAAAACGAGCAGAACTTGCAGCGCAGCACGCAGAAGTTCGTGTAGTTCACGTGGCGGTTGATGTTGTAGTACGCGGTGCGGCCGTGCCGCCGCTCGCGCACCAGGTTCGCCAGCTCGCCGAGCGTGAAGAGGTCGCGCGTGGAGAAGAGCGCCACGCCGTCCGCGTGCGTGAGTCGCTCGCCGGCCAGCACCTTGTCGCGAATCGGCTCCAGCGCCGGGTCCGTTGCTCCCGGCGCAATCGCCTGTTCCATCGTCGCGCTCATCGCCACTTCTCTCCCATTCCCCGTGAATTCATGATTCCGCGCTCAAAGCCGGCCGATCCGATCCGCCCCGCAGCGCGGTCGCGCAGGCTCGGCCTCAACCCGCCGGCGCAGGCGCCGGCGCATCCATGCTCATCAAGCAGGCGGAGCGCCCAGCGGCCGGGCCGGAATCACGTCGGCCGCGTTGCGGGCGGCGGTTTCCAGCGCTTTCGCCGTGGCGCGATTGGCCCAACTGAACATCGCCGCCGCCAGGATCAATTGCGCGACCACGCCGACCCACGGGCTGCCGGCCGGGGAGAACATCAGCCCCAGCGACCCGAAGGGGGATGCACCGGAAATCCCCGCGGCGCCGAAGTTATCATCAAAGTCCCCGGCGGTCAGCACGATCGCTTCAAAGACCAGCGGCACGAGCTTCACCACGACGCACCACAGGATGAACATTCCCAGCACCTTCCGCCCGGTGGCCAGCACCAGGCGGTAGAACTGGTAATCAGCAAAGATCGACAGCAGCACGGCAACGAACGCCGCCGTCGCGCGCTGACCCGAACCGCCGATGGACAGCATCTGCTCAAACGGGGTCGTGTTGCCGGTCCCGGATTGCGTAAGCAGCCACAGCACCAGCAGCACCGACAGCCCGACCAGCACCGGCATGGCGTCCAGCAACGCGCCTTGCGAACGCGCAGCCGTGGCGGACACGTCGCCGTATTGAGCCGAGATCCGCAGCCGCAGCGAGGCCGCCGCCGCCGCCAGCAGCGGCACCTGCGCCACAAGGATGAACACGCAGGTGGACACGATGACGGTCGGCGCGCTCGAGGTCCAATTGCCGAACAGGCTCGACGTCGGCCGGACCATCACGCCCAGCAGCAGCGCAGCGGCCGTCAGCGTCATCAGGATCAGTCCCAGCCGCACGTCGAACAGCGGGCGGTCGGGGCTGCGAATCTTCCGCGCACCGGCCACGATGAACAGCCCGGCGAAGATGATCTGCAGCATCGGCGATGCGAGCATGCCCATCTGCTCCGCCACGGAGAGCGGCGCCAGCGTGGCGCGCGGCGTCAGGGCGCTCATCACCGACGTCACGCTGTACATTCCGGAGAGCAGCATCAGCCCGGGCACGTGCTGGATGACCGCCGCCCCAGCGAAGCCCACGAGGAACATCAGCCCCAGCGGGTTGCCCTTGCCGCCGACGGCCAGCGTCGTCATCAATACGAATGAGCCGTATAGCAACGACATGATCAGCAGGCCGATCTGCCCGAGATACCAGGTCGTCACCATCCACGGCGCGTTCATGTCATAGGCCAGCAGCCCGCTCATCGCCGCCCCGGCCAGCGCCGCACCGGCCGCCACGAACAGCGCGGTCATCATCGGGCCCAGCAGGTAGCCGACGGCGATGCCCAGGCTCGGGATCGGCGTCAGCCGGATGGACTCCATCATCCCGGTCTGGAAGTCGCGGGCGACCGCCTTTCGCACCGACGACGGGCCGAACAGCAGCAGCGCGATGCACTGCAGGACCAGCAGGATCGCCGTCCAGGTGCCGGCCACTTCGCGAACGGCGGCCGCGCTGCTGGCTCGATACTGGATGAACGAGCCGAAGAGCACGATCGCCAGCAGGCCGAGAACGGCCCCCGCGTTGGTTTTCCAGCGGCCGGTGAGATCGAAATAAAGCCCCATCATCGGGATCGGCGTCATGGGGGTACACGCTAATCAAGCCGGGGTCGGGACGCAAACGGGGGGTGGGGGGGCGTGGGGGGCGATCTTCAGGCTCGGGGACCTGTGCGCTTCCGGGCGGAACATGGTACCGGGCTTGGGCCCCGTGTTGGTTCGCGCGGCTACTCCCGAACGCCGCTGAAGGTCGCTTGATAGGCCTTCCAGAGCGCGCCCCCCGCAGCGTCGAGTTGGCTCCTCAGCGGCTCGGAGAGGGGGGCCTGCTCGATCGTCTGGATGACCATGTCGATCAGCGCGCGGGTCATCTGACGCACTTCGTTGTCCCATGCGAGCCTCGGGAGCAGGGCGCCGGTCCGCGCGCTGTTCGCGGGCGCGCCGTTGAAGGCGTTGAACAGCCCATTGATCGCGGCGCTGTGCGGCTATGCAACCGCCGGCGCCGCACCGCCCGTCACATCTTCACCTTCCTGGACCACACTGCGCCATCCTCTTCGAGAACAAAGTCGCCGGACGAAGCATCCGCCCGGCGTTCATTCTGTGAAAGAACAGCCAATCCAACCGCTCCGACCGCGGCGGCGCCATCCTCATGAGCGCCTACCGAACCCTCACTCTCCGCGGCCACGACCCGCCTCAATCCTTCGAATCCACTTTGCGAAACTACGTTTGAACTGGAGAACTCCTTCCGATCCGCGTTACAATCTCCGCTGGCGTGTGAACTGTCACTTCTAATTCACCGCCGACGAATCGCCGCCCGCGGGTCGGCCGGTTCCATCATGTGGCTGTCACCGAGGATCGCCAATGAATCCATCAGTCGTGCGACGAATTGCGATTGCGATTGCGTTCAGCGGCGCGCTGGCTCTTGGCTTCGGCGCCCCCGACCCGATCCGCGTGCTTACCCTGGACGGGCAGCGCAGCGGGACGTGCTCATCAATCAACTGGACATTCTCCACCGGCAACGCATTCTCAACGGTCCGCAATCAGCTCTTGCTGCCCGCTAATTTCGGCCCGACCGGTCTTGTGCAGCGGCCGATCGAGCTGCTGCCGGCCGCCAATCGGTTTGACTATTTCGCGCTGGCTGCCGCTGATGTCGTTCTGGTTTCGCAGGTGAATCAGCGCGTCGATAGCTGTGAACTGCTGGAGTTGTCACGCTTCGTGGACCAGGGCGGCGGGCTGTTTGTTTTCGCCAACGAGGCTGCGATCGACTTCAGTGAATTGGTCGGCGCGGTTGGCGGTGGTAACGGCGCCGGCTGCGCTTCAATTTCGAACGCGGCGACTCCGGTGACTGCGGGACCGTTCGGCAACGTCGGCGGGTGCATCGCCCCGAATTTTCATCGTCGGTTTGCATCCATTGGAGCCGGAACCACTTTCCTAAGCGATGGACAGCCGGTCGGCGCCTTCTTCCCCGTGGGTGCGGGGCGCGTCGTGCTGATCTGTGATGAGGAGTGGTGCACATCAGTTTCCGTAGGTGGCTGCGCGGTCGGCAGTCTGACATCTCCTGAAGCCAATCGAATTCGGTTGTTCCTGAACTCGGTCGCCTACGTAACTCCTGCGCCGGACTTCGTGTTCAACGGTCCGGAACGATTACTGGGCGATGCCAACTGCGACTGCCTGGTAAACAACTTCGACATTGACGCCTTCGTGCTCGCTGTGCTGGACCCGATCGGGCATGCGGCGAATTATCCCGGCTGCGACCTATTGAACTCTGACGCCAATCTCGACGGCCTGGTGAACAACTTTGACATTGACGGGTTTGTGGCGATTCTGACGCAGCAATGATTGCAGGTCGAACGCCGGCCGAATTTCGTGGGTTTCTCATTGCCGCGCCGTTTGTGGTGGCATGGCTGCCGGCCCGGCGGTCGCGGATACCGCATAGCACCGTCGGCGCTCACCCCCGCGGCGGCGGCTCCGTCGCGCCGCTTCGCCCCCCGCGGCGGCGGAACTCCATGAAGAAGCTCAGCCGCGACGCCATCTCCTCGCCGAGCTGCTCGCGCAGGATCGCCCGCGCATCGCGCAGCGCCGTGCGGCGCGACAGGTGCGTCAGCAGAATCCGCTCATTCGCGAGCTTCGGCACGATTTCGCGCAAATCCCGGACGTGAAGGTGATAGCCGGCGCGGGCCCGATCGACGTGGTCCGGCTCGACGAACGTGCATTCCAGCAGCAGCACCCGCGCATTGCGCACGTCGGGGCGGTCCAGCCACGGGCCGATCGCCGTATCCCCGCAATAGGCGATCAACGGCAGCTCCAGCGTCCGCGTGATCTCCTCGCCGCGGTTCTTCAACTCGACGAGCTGCGGCCCCTCCATTCCGGCGAATTCCGGCCGCAGTTTCTGTCGCACCTCGATCGCGACGAAGCCCAATGTCTGCACGGTCGATCGCCCGTGGCGCCGGCATGGGTGATTGACGGTGAAGGGCCGCACGACCAGGTCGCGGCGGAGCGGAATGTCGCGGTCGGCAATCGCGGCGACGATGTTGGCGGCCGGCTCGTGGCCGTCGATCTCGGACCATAGCCGCATCAGGCGCTGCAGGGGGTCCACCAGCGGCTCGGGGGCGAAGACGACGCCCGGCTGATTGTCGATGAACATGCGCTGCGAGAAGTAATAGGCCACGCCGGCGGCATGATCCATGTGCCCATGCGTGAGAAAGACGTTGTCGACGGCCAGCAGCCTCCTGCTGCGCGCGGCCGACGTCGAACGCGAGGTTCAATTCCGGCGCGACGACAAAGGTCTCTTCGCCCGCGAGCGAAGAGCCGAGCAGCCGGATGCCGTCGTGCTCGAATTCGGCGATGGGGGTGGCCATGAGCGGGCCTCTTATAGCGAAACGGGCGGTGCGTGTCGGCGCGGGGCGCGAAAAGTTTGTGAAAGTGAGTCGTGAGTGGTTGACATACCGGATATTGGGGAGTAGCTTGACAGTAGCTCAAGTAATTGTGTAAGTAGCGCGGGCGGCGGATGCGAAACAAATTCGGGGAACGGGCCCAGAGCCCGAACCGTGCGGTCAACCGACCCGAGCACTTCACGGCATGCGATGTCCCTATTGCAAGGCGAATGACGACAAGGTGATCGACTCCCGCGCCAGTGACGGCGGGGCGAGCATCCGGCGGCGGCGTGAATGCCTGAAGTGCCAGCGGCGCTACACGACCTATGAGCGGATGGAGGAGACGATCCGGCTGGCGGTGATCAAGCGCGACGGCTCGCGCATGCCCTATGACCGGTCGAAGATCATCGAGGGCATCCGTCACGCGGCGTACAAGCGGCCGGTTTCATCGGAGCGGATCGAACAGATCGCGGACGAGGTCGAAGAGTACCTGGTCTCGAAATTCGAGCGGGAGGTTTCGAGCCAGTCGATCGGCGAGCGGATCGCACAGGTGCTGCGGCGAGTGGACAAGGTTGCGTATGTGCGGTTCGCGAGCGTCTATCGGCAGTTCGAGGACGTCGGCGATTTCATCGACGAAGCGCAGGACGTGATCGAGCGGTCGGCGGACGACATCCCGGGACAGCAGAATCTCTTCGAGTCTGAGGCTCCGGGAGAGGGCAAGGCGTGAGCGAAGCGGCGCGGGTTGTGATCGCCAAGGCCGGCGGAGCGGCTGAGCGCTTCAGCGAGGCCAAGCTGCGGCGCTGCCTGCGGATCGGGCTGTCCGAGGGCGGTTGCGAGGTCGAACTGGCCGGTCCGTTGGCGCGGGCGGTCGGCATGCACCTGGCCGAACAGCTTGATCCGCGCACACTCTCGACGGAGTACCTGTTCGAGTGCGTGACGGCCGTGCTGCGGCGCACGCATCTCGAAGGTGCAGCGGAGGCCCTGGAGTCGCACAGGCGGCGGCGCTCGGATTCGCGCGGCCGCCTGCGGGTCTTCGACCCCGCCCGGGTGAAGCGCGGCGCAGTGCCCTGGCGGAAGTCGGCAATCGTCGGGCTGCTGGAGAATCGCTTCGGCGTGCGGCACGCGGTGGCGCGCGGGCTGGCCGGCGAGGTGGAATCGCGGGTGATCGCGCTGGGCTTTCGCGTGGTTCGTCTGCCGCTGGTGATTGAGATCATCGAGAACGAATTGATGTCGTGGGGGCTGCGCGGCGCAAGCGGCGACGACGTCGAGGCGATCCTGTGGAGCAAACCGGTCGGCTCGCGCTGGCCGGCAAGGGAAGAGTGAGTCGCCGGGCCGGCGCAGTGGGTTTCCGCGGCGCTCCGCGCGATCGAACAATAAATGATCTGTCGTACCGGCGCGCCCGGCCGGAGTGAAACGGGCGCATGCCGCCGCGGTTTATCGCGGTGGGACGAGTCCAGACGGAAAATCGGCGTCAGCGCGCGTCGGGCGGCTGAAACCGGCGCCACGGCCCAGTCGGCCGGCGCGCGCGACGCCATGAATTTGCTGCTGGGCTCGTAACGTGATCATGGACGACATGCCTGGAATCGTCGGTCCGCGCCGCGATTTCAGGCCGTTACGGGCCCAGTGTGAACGAATCTCGCGTCCCTGATGCCGGGCGGGTCGAGTTCCCCCCCCTACGCCCAAAGCTCGACCCGCCCACCCCTTTCCTCCGACCACACGCCGCCGCTTCAACTACCGATCGAGGGCTGCCCCGCTGTTCGCGCTGCCGAAGCGCTCGTTTGAGCGGCACGCCGTCAGCCCGCACATGCTGACACAGTGGTCCGATTCTGACTACGCCTAGCGCCGCCGGTTCGATTCTTCACGCCGTGCGGCGTCGCGGGCGGCTTCCTCCGCCGAGGCGTTCGTGCCGGTCCAGCCGCGCACCAGGCCCCACAGCGACGCCCAGAAGCCGCTGGTCGCACCGGCCGTCGCCAGCTCGTCGGCATCCTCTCCACGTCGGGCATCACCCCCCGATTCGGATGAGCCGCGGCCGCCGATCGACCTCATTCCCGGGCGGGTGTCGCGCTCCCCATCATTGCCGTCGCCGCGCTCCAATCCGCCCGCGTCCGAAACGTGCGATTCGGCGTTCGTATGCGGCAAAACCCGACCATCCGGCGCAAAACCGCGCACCGCGTCGCCCAGGCGCGACTCCGTGAACACGTCGGACAGCCGCGCATCGGGCGGCAGGTTCGGCAGCTCGATCCGCCCCGGCGGCTCGGAGGACACCGGCGAAAGCTCATCCAGCACCTCGTCGGCCATGCGGTCGGCCGACTCGGCCAGCTCGCGGAATTGTGCGGCGAGCCGCTCCTCGCTCAGGTGCAGCAGCTCGGCACGGGCGGCGGCCGAGTCGCGGACCTCGACGCCGGCGATGGTCGGCGCGGCGTTCAACACGCGCAGGTCTTCGTTGCCGCTCCAACCGCCGTCGTTGGAATCAGAAGACGACGCGCCCGTACCGGCCGCCGCGACAGGCGTTGCCGAGTTGGTTGCCACCTCGGCCGCCGTCGTTGCCGAAGGCGACGACGAAGCCGTGGGCGCGGCCGTGGCGGTTGGCGCAGAGGGCGTAGTCGGCACGGCCGATCCAGTCGGCAACGGCGCTTGCGGCGCATTCGCCGGCGGAATGGGCGTCGTCGATTCGCCGGAAACGTGAGTCGGCGCCGCATTGGACGGCGGCTGATGGCTCGGCGCTTGCGCGACCGGCTCATCAGCCGGCGCATCCGCCGCGGGCGGCTGAACCGCCTGCGGCTGCACGAGCACCTCGACGATTTCGGTGGTCGTGTTGTGGCCGTCGCTGACGGCGACCTGGAATTGCAGCGTGGTCGGCTCCGTGACGCTCGGTGCGGTGAAACTCGGCGAAGCCTGCGCGGCATTCTCCATCTCGACGCTCGGCCCGCCGACCTGCGTCCACTGATACGTCAGCTCCGGCGAATCGGCATCGAATGCGGCGGCCGCGAGGTTCACGACTCCGCCGCTGACGGCCGTGTCCGGCGTGGCGACCTCAACCGTGGGCGCATCATCCTGCGCGCTGACGGCGATGGTGACGCTGTCCACGGAGACGGCTTTGCCGTCGCTGACGCGCAGCTCAAAGGTGATGGCGGTGTCGTGCGTGCCCTGCGGCGCGGTGAAGGTCGGGCTGGCGGCGTGCGGGTCGGAGAGGCTGACCGCCGGCCCGCCGGTCTGCACCCACTCATACGTGATTTCGTCGCCATCCGCGTCGGTCGCCGAGGCTGACAGCGTGACGACGTCGCCTTCGTGAACGCTCTGGTCGGCGCCGGCGCTGATCTGCGGCGCGTCGTTGTAGTTCACCAGCAGCGACGTATCGGCGAGACGGATCGTCTCGATGTTCTGATGGTTGATCGTGAACTCACCGCCGTCGGGGAGCTTCACGATCACCTGGCCGTCGGCGATCTTGACGTCCTGGCTGCTGAAGCCCGACAGGTCGAGCGTGTCGTGATCGGCGCCGCCGTCGACGGTGTATTCGTCTCCGGCTGCGGCGTTCTCGAAGGAGAAGCGGTCGTCGCCCGCGCCGCCGAGCATGGTGTCGTTGCCGCCGCCGCCGCCGATCAGCCAGTCGCGGCCGTCGCCACCCTCGAGACGGTCCCTGCCGGCGCCGCCCTCCAGCACGTCGTTGCCGGCGCCGCCCTTGAGCACGTCATCGCCCGCCCCGCCGATGATGCGGTTGACGTTGCTGTTTCCGCTGAGCGTGTCGGCGTTCTCGCCGCCGCTGAAGACCACGCCGGAAAGGCCGGGCTTGAGGGCGCGAATCTGCTCATGCGTCAGCGATTCGCGCTGTTGCGTCGAGAGCGTGTTGAACCAGTCACCGCTGGGAATCGTGCCGATCTGCGCAGTGGTCAGGTCGGGAATGCGGTCGGCGGGCACATAGCGGAAGTTCGTATACGGCAGTTGCTGAATCTGCTGATCGGTGAGCCACTCGCGCTGCTCGGGGGTCAGGTGCCCGATGTTGATCTTGGCGGTGTTGAGGGCCTGCACCTGCGCTTCGTCGAGCGAGCCGCGCGCTTCGGCGCTCATCGTCGCGAACCAGTCGCTGCTGGGGATGGTCGCGATCTGCGCCGGCGTCAGCGAATCGACGCCTTCCGCATCCAGGTAACGGAAGTTCGTATACGGCAGTTGCTGAATCTGCTGATCGGTGAGCCACTCGCGCTGCTCGGGGGTCAGGTGCCCGATGTTGATCTTGGCGGTGTTGAGCGCCTGCACCTGCGCTTCGTCGAGCGAACCGCGCGCCTCGGCGCTCATCGTCGCGAACCAGTCGCTGCTGGGGATGGTCGCGATCTGCGCCGGCGTCAGCGAATCGACGCCCTCGGCGTCCAGGTAACGGAAGTTCGTATAGGGCAGTTGCTGAATCTGCTCATCGGTGAGCCACTCGCGCTGCTCGGGGGTCAGGTGCCCGATGTTGATCTTGGCGGAGTTGAGCGCCTGCACCTGCGCTTCATCGAGTGAGCCGCGCGCTTCGGCGCTCATGGTCGCGAACCAGTCGCTGCTGGGGATGGTCGCGATCTGCGCCGGCGTCAGCGAATCGACACCCTCGGCGTCGAGGTAGCGGAAGTTGGTGTACGGCAGTTGCTGAATCTGCTGATCGGTGAGCCAGTCGCGCTGCTCGGGGGTCAGGTGCCCGATGTTGATCTTGGCGGTGTTGAGGGCCTGTACCTGCGCCTCATCGAGTGAGCCGCGCGCATCAGCGCTCATCGTCGCGAACCAGTCGCTGCTGGGGATGGTCGCGATCTGCGCCGGCGTCAGCGAATCGACACCCTCGGCGTCGAGGTAGCGGAAGTTCGTATACGGCAGTTGCTGAATCTGCTGATCGGTGAGCCACTCGCGCTGCTCGGGGGTCAGGTGCCCGATGTTGATCTTGGCGGTGTTGAGCGCCTGCACCTGCGCTTCGTCGAGCGAACCGCGCGCCTCGGCGCTCATCGTCGCGAACCAGTCGCTGCTGGGGATGGTCGCGACCTGGGCGGGCGTCAGCGAATCGACGCCCTCGGCGTCCAGGTAGCGGAAGTTCGTATACGGCAGTTGCTGAATCTGCTGATCGGTGAGCCACTCGCGCTGCTCGGGGGTCAGGTGCCCGATGTTGATCTTGGCGGTGTTGAGCGCCTGCACCTGCGCTTCGTCGAGCGAACCGCGCGCCTCGGCGCTCATCGTCGCGAACCAGTCGCTGCTGGGGATGGTCGCGATCTGCGCCGGCGTCAGCGAATCGACGCCTTCCGCATCCAGGTAGCGGAAGTTGGTATACGGCAGTTGCTGAATCTGCTGATCGGTGAGCCACTCGCGCTGCTCGGGGGTCAGGTGCCCGATGTTGATCTTGGCGGTGTTGAGCGCCTGCACCTGCGCCTCGTCGAGCGAGCCGCGCGCTTCAGCGCTCATCGTTGCGAACCAGTCGCTGCTGGGGATGGTCGCGATCTGCGCCGGCGTCAGCGAATCGACGCCCTCCGCATCCAGGTAGCGGAAGTTCGTATACGGCAGTTGCTGAATCTGCCCATCGGTGAGCCACTCGCGCTGCTCGGGGGTCAGGTGCCCGATGTTGATCTTGGCGGTGTTGAGCGCCTGCACCTGCGCCTCATCGAGCGAGCCGCGCGCTTCGGCGCTCATCGTCGCGAACCAGTCGCTGCTGGGGATGGTCGCGATCTGCGCCGGCGTCAGGTAATCGGCCTGCTCGCCGCTCAGATGGCGGAACTGTGTGTAGTTCATCGCCGCCACCTGCGCCTCGACCTGCGGATCGGCGACCGTCACTTCCACGGTGTCGACGTGCGTGTTGCCCGCCGCATCCGTCACCGTCACTTCAAACGTCAGCTTCGTCAGCCCGGTCGTCTCCGGCGCGGTAAAGCTGGGCGTCGCCGAGGAGGCATTGTCGAGATTCACGGCGGGTCCGCCGACCTGCTTCCAGCCGTAGGAAAGCACGTCATCCGTGTCCGCGTCGCTGCTGCCCAGCGCGCTCAATCCAACCGACTGTCCTTCGTAGACGCGCAGGTCCGCCCCGGCGTCGGCGACGGGCGTCTCGGACTCCGCGCTGATGTCAACGGCCACGGTGTCCACACTCGTGTGCGTGCCGTCGCTGACGCGCAGCTCGAACGTAACCCGCGCATCGCCCGCCAGGTTCGGCGCGGTGAAGGTCGGGCTGGCCGCATGCGGATCGGACAGTTCGACCGCCGGCCCGCCGGTCTGTACCCACTCATACGTCAGCGACTGCCCCTCCGGATCGGTCGCGCTGCCCTTGAGCTGCACTTCCTCGCCCTCGCTGACGTGCATGTCCGGTCCGGCGTCGGCTGATGGGGCCTGGTCGGCGGCGTTGACGTGTACGATCACGACGTCGGTGCTGACGGCCTGCCCGTCGCTGACGCGCAGCTCAAACGTCACGTCCGTGTTCGTAACGCCCGAGGGAGCGGTGAAAGTCGGGCTCGCCGCGGTCGGGTCGGACAGCTCCACCGCCGGCCCGCCGGTCTGCACCCATTCGAACGTCAGCGTGTCGGCATTGTCCCAGTCGAAGGAGTTGGACGCACTGAGCGTGACCGCCTGCCCCGCGTCCGCGGTCATGTCCGCGCCGGCGTCGGCGACCGGCGCAACGTTGGCGGCGGCCGCGTCGGAGGCGTCTTCATTGGCGTCGGTGATGCCGGAATCTTCGAATGAGGTGGTCACGTCGATATCGGCGTCTGCCGCATGCGCGGCCGCTGCGCTCTGCATCGCCGCATCGCTGCTGTGCGTCGCAGGCGTGAGCGACGTGTTGGCGAACTCGACCTTCTCAACCCCGCTGTGATGAATGGTGAAGCTGGATCCGTCCGACGTGGTCACGTCGATCCGCCCCTGCGACATCACCGCCTGGCTGCTGTCATAGCCCGTGAGTTCGATCGTGTCCGTGCCCTGTCCGCCCGAGACGCGGTAGATGTCGCCGTCCTGCGGGTTCGAGAAGCGGAACGTGTCGTTCCCCTGCTCGCCGAATATCACGTCGCGTCCGCCGCCGGCGTCGAGCACGTCATTGCCCTTTCCGCCGTACAGCGTGTCGTTGCCCGATCCGCCGTGCAGAACGTCGTTGCCGCTGCCGCCCTTGAGCACGTCGTCTCCGGTCCCCCCCTGCATGACGTCATTGCCGCTGCCGCCCTCGAGCACGTCGTTGCCGTCGCCGCCGAGCAGCTCGTCATGGCCGCTTCCGCCCTTCAGCACGTCGTTGCCGTCTCCCCCCTGCAGAACGTCATTGCCCTTTCCGCCCTCGAGCCGATCATTCCCGTCCCCGCCGAAGAGCTGATCGTTGCCGTTGCCGCCCTTGAGCGTGTCGTTGCCCGCACCACCGTGCAGGATGTCGTTGCCGTTTCCACCTTCGAGCAGGTCGTGTCCGTCCCCGCCGAACAGCGTGTCGTTGCCGTTCCCGCCGCTCATCACGTCATTGCCGCCGCCGCCGTCCGCGACGTCGTCATTGTTCGAGCCGCTGTAGACGTCCGCGTCGCCGGTCGCCCCCGATTGCGCCTCACCCGTCTCCGCATCCGCCCACGTAGCGGACATCAGGATCCGCTGCTCCAGCGTCTCCACGCGGAAGCCGGCCTCGCGGCGCCGCTGACGGGCCGGCCGCGAGTCTGCGGGCGGGTTGCCCGTGTCATGGGACGGATTCTGCGGCGGAAGTGAATCGTTCGAACGGCTCATGTCGGATCCCCCAGTTGCGATTCCGTGCGGCCGGCCGACGAGACGGGCGGGTCGGCTGCACGCTGCGCCGTTTGGCGCACAATCGAGTCCTACGCGAAGTGTGCAATTTCGAGCGTCGGGGCGGCGTCAAGTTCCCACATTCATGCCCCACGTCCGGAAAAGGTCGAGCAGGGGACCGGTTGGATGCCGCCCTGGCACAATTCCGGACGTTGACGCGGCGGACGCGGCGGGATAGCCTCCGGTCTATCGGGCGGGCCGCCCGCCGCCTATCCGCACACAAGGCATTGCCCTTGCAGGATTTATACGAAGAGCTGGCCGCACTGTTCCGCGCCGGGAGCGATCGTCTCGAAGCGCGTCTGGACGAGCGCCTCGCGGCGCATCCGCGGTGCCCGGCCGCTCGCTATCTGCGCGGCTGCGCGTGCTTTGACCGCGGGCGGGTTGCCACCGGTGTGCGGCATTTCATGATCGCCCACCACGCCGACGCGGCCCTGCAATCGGCGGCCTTGCTGGTTTTCGCGGGGCTGAACCTGACCGCGCGGCGCGGCGCGGCGCTCTTGCCGGTTCTGCTGGACACGTGGGAGGAATTTCGGCGGCCGCAGTTTGATCGATTCGCGCGGGAGCGGCGCTTGCTGGATGTGCTGGCCGAGCCGTTGCCGTCGGAAGGGCTGCCGCCGATGGCGCGGCGGCTGTGGCGGCTGCCGCTGCGGACGCTGCGTGCCCAGATCCGGCAGGTGGTTTTGTCCGGGGACGTGGCGATGTTCCCGATGCTGTCCGCCACGACCTGACGCGCGGCCGCCACCGTCTTACTGGAGCGAATTGGGCCTATGCTGCTGAGCATCGTCATCCCGGTGTACAACGAGAAGGGCACGCTCTTCGAGATCGTGCGGCGCGTGCTGGCCTCGCCGATCAGCATCGATCGCGAGGTCATCCTCGTCGACGACTGCTCGCGCGACGGCACGCTGGACCTCTACCAGCGGATTCCGGAGGAATTCCCCGGCGCGAACATCCGCGTCGTCAAACACGCCGTGAACCAGGGCAAGGGGGCCGCGCTGCGCACCGGCTTTGAGCAGGCGGCCGGCGACATCATCATCGTGCAGGATGCGGACCTCGAGTACGACCCGAACGAATATCCCAAGCTGCTCAAGCCGATCCTCGACGGCCGGGCGGACGTGGTCTACGGCTCGCGCTTCGCCGGTGGGGATGAGCACCGCGTGCATTACTACTGGCACTACCTCGGCAACCGCTTCCTGACGACGCTGTCGAACATGTTCACGAACCTGAACCTCACCGACATGGAGACCTGCTACAAGGTCTTCCGGCGGGAGGTCATCAAGCCGATCCGCATCCGCAGCAACCGCTTCGGCGTGGAGCCGGAAGTGACGGCCAAGATCGCCCGCGGCCGATGGCGGGTGTATGAAGTGGGCATCAGCTACTACGGCCGCAGCTACGACGAGGGCAAGAAGATCACGTGGAAGGACGGCGTGAAGGCGATGTTCTGCATCGTGTACTTCGCTTTCGTGGACTGACGCACCGAAATCGCTCGATGCTCGCCCGGCGCGCCACCGCCCCGCGCCTCAATACGCCCGCCGCTTCTGATCCGCCATCCACTCCGCGAACAGCGCTGCGCACGCCTCGCGCGCCACACCCGCAGCAACCCGCACCCGGCTGCCGCCGCGCTCATACAGATCGCCGATGGACACATGCAGCTCGTTGAATCCGGCCGCCGCCGCGTCCGCGATGGTCGCGCCATAGGCGACGGCGTCGAGCCGCGCCCAGTGAATCGCCGCCGCACACATCGGGCATGGCTCGCAGGTGGAGTAAAGCCGGCAGCCCGAAAGCTCGATCCGGGCCAGCGCCCGCGCCGCCCCGCCGATGGCGACGACTTCAGCGTGCGCCGTCGGATCGCCGCGCAGCCAGACCTGGTTGTGCCCCGCGAAAACCAGGTCATCGCCCCGGAAAATCGCCGCACCAAAGGGCGACTGACCCAGCGCCAGCCCCCGCCGGGCGGCGTCGATCGCGGCCTGCATGAATCGGTCATCGTCGTGCATGCGGTGATCCTACGCGATGCGATTGCGGCAGGGCACCCCGGCGTCGGCACGCTTGCGGCCAATCATCTTGTGCCACACGCGTCTGCGTCTCCCGCCGCCGCCGATGCGACCGACCGTCCTCAGCCCCGTCCGCCGGCGCTGCGTCCTTCGCGTCGGATGCGCCCGTACAGTCGAAACAGCTCGCGGAATGCCTTGATGATGGAGCTGAGCTTTGCCCCGGTCTGCGTGCCGGCCGTGCGCGGGTAGTGCGTCACCCCCAGTTGCGTCATGGAGTAGCCCAGGTTGCGGGCCTTGGCCAGCACCTCCGTGTCGATCAGGGCGCTGTCGCTCTCCATCGAGATCGTCTCGAACAGGTGCCGCGGGTAAATCTTGAAAGCGCAGTCCACGTCGCGGATGCGCAGGCCGAACAGCAGGTTCACCAGCGCCCCCCACATCGCCGCGTTGAGCTTGCGATGAAAGGGGTCGCGGCGGTTCTTGCGAAAACAGGTCACGATGTCGTACTGCTCCAGCAGCGGCAGCAGCAGCGGCAGCTCGTTGAGATCGAACTGCGCATCCCCGTCCGTGTAGAACACCCATTCCTTGCGGCAGGCCAGAAACCCCGCCTTGAGCGCTCCGCCATAACCCTTGTTCCGCCGGTTGTGCACGACCCGCACCACGTCCGGATGTTCCGCCGCCAGTCGATCGGCGATTTCGCCGGTGCGGTCGCGGCTGCCGTCGTTGACGATCACGACCTCGTAATCGGCCGCCACGCGCGCCGCGACCTCCAGCGAAGCGCGGGTCATGCGCTCGACGTTCGCCTCCTCGTTGTAGCAGGGGAAGGTAATCGAGAGCGACAGCGGCCGGCGCGGCGGGCGGGGTGGGATCAAGGCTGCATGCTCTCCGCCGCGCTAATCGGCGCGGGCTGTCGCGGGCGTCACGGCATCCTGAAGCGGGGAGTCGAGCTGCAGCGGCGTGCAGATCGGCGACCACCATTCGCCGCCGCGAAGGTACACCTGCAACTCGCGCCCGCCGGGCCGGACTCTACCCGTAGCCCAGGCCGGTTTCAACGCGATCTGCTGCCCCGCCGCCAGCGTCAGTTGATACGCCGTTGCCGGTCCGCCCTCGACCCCGGCCACGGAGTATGCCACGGTGGCGGCGTCGAGCATCAGCAGCGGCGTGATGCGCACCTCGCGCTCCTGCGCATTCCGCAGCCACACGGTGCCGCCGGTGGCCGCGGGCACGCAGTACCCGCCGTCGCTGAGCGCTTCCAGGGTGATCCGCGCCGGAATGTCGAACCGCACGACCGGCTCAGAGTCCGGCGGCGCGGCGCCCGTGCCGACGACAATCCGCGCCGCGCCCTTGTCGGGCAGACTCCAGCCGAGATCGACCTGCCAGACGTTGCCGCTGCGAGCCGACTGCAACAGGGTCGCCCCGCGAACCCACGGCGCTGAATCGCCGTCGGCGCGCAGCGCGATGCGCCGCCGCAGCCCCTCGACGCGGAAGGGGTGGTTGTTCGTCGCCAGCAGGCGGACGACCGACGCGCTGCCGTCCGGCGGCGAGTCGCTGCGGACCGAAAGCCGCCCGACCGGCCAGGCGTCTCCCGCCACCACCCGCCCGCCCTCTTCGCGGACTCCGCTCACGCGCGTGCCGGCGATGTCCAGCACGCGGAAGCGCGGCTCCGAACCCGCCCCGCTGCGCCCCAGCGCGGAGGCGGGCGGCGTCTGCACAAGACAGGTCGGCGCCACCGCCTCCGCCAGCGGATGCTCGCCCGGGTCGCTTCCGCCGAGAAACCACAGGCCGACGCGGCCGTTGGCCAGCAGGTCGCGATGCCGATCGGCGTCCACCAGCGTTTGCAGAAACCCGGCGCTGCGCGAGTGCGACAGCACCATCGTCAACCCGCGCCCGCGGCTGCGGGCGAGCGCAGCGCCGGCCCACTCGCATTGCTCGACATCCAGCGCTATCGGGCGCTGCGGCACGTCATAGAGCACCAACACGCGATGCGGGCCGACTTCGACGCTGCCGACCGGCCCGGGGGCCAGGCAGCGGCCGAATTGCGCCAGGTCGTCGTGTTCGCCGCAGGCGGCCACGATCGGCGCATCGAGCCGCGCCAGCGCCGCGGACAACTCGTCCCATCCGGCGGCCGGGTCATCGTGGGTGATGTCCACCAGGTCGCCGGTGAGCAGGACCAGCGTCGGCCCGAGCAGGTTGATCTCGTCCAGCAGGCGCGGATCGATCTGCGGCGCACCAATCGCCCCGAGGTTGAGATCGGAAACGTGCACCACGCGGATGCGCGACAGGTCGTCGCGCACGGCAACGGCGGAACGCGCCCGGGCGGTTCGCCCGCCGACGGACAGCACCAGGTCCCAGGTCTGCTGCGGCGTGTCCGCGGGGACGGTGAATCGCAGGCGCGACGCATCCGCGCCGGCCGCGTCCTGCACGGCGCTCAATTCGACGCGCTGCGCGGCCGGTCCACCGCGCTCCAGTGCCGCGGTCGCGGCCGCACCCTCGGGCAGTTCCGCGATAATCGTGATTTCCGTGTCGCGGGTTGTGAAGAGCGGGCGACCCTGCGACGGCCAGATGATGCGCGGCGGCTCTGCAATGGCGAGAAGCGGGATGCAGCAAAGCGCCAGTGCGGCGATGAATCGAGCGAGCGGCATTGGTTGAATCCCATGTGCAGGACAGGCGGCTTGCCGCGCTTTGGCGGGCTGCGTACCCTAGCTCATCGTGAACAACCCCCCACACGATGAAGCCGCGTTCGTACTTCGCGAGTGGCTGCGCAATGAGAAGCGGCTGGGCGTGCCAGTCTGGCCGGTGCCGCCGATCGATCGCGCAGCGGTTGCGCCCGCATCGGGAGCGCCGCAGGTGCTGAAGGGGAGCGGCGAACAGCCGCGCGCCGCCGCCGGCGAACAGCCGCGCGCCGTAGCGGCGCCTTCGATGGGGGAACCCGCGTCAAACGGAACGCCGCGGCCGGCGCCGTCGCGCTCTGCTCCTCCGGCGCGCAGCGCATCTGCGGCGGTCTCCTTGCGGCCGCCGCCGGCGTCATCCCGCGCTGCGCCGCCGGGTTCGCTCTCGGCGGAGCATCCTGAGCGGCCGCCGGCCGAGCTGCCGGCCATGAACGCGGAGGAGTTGCCGCGCGAGCGGGCGGTCGCGGCGCTGGCGGTTCTGAATGAGGGGTGGGTGCGCGGCTGCACGCGCTGCGAATTGCACGCGGGGCGGACGCAGACGGTCTTCGGCATCGGGGATGCGCGGGCGGATCTGGTGTTCGTGGGCGAGGGGCCGGGGGCGGATGAGGATCGCACGGGCGAGCCGTTCGTGGGGCGCGCCGGGCAGTTGCTGACGCGCATGATCGCGGCGATGACGCTGTCCCGCGAGCAGGTGTACATCGCCAACGTGGTCAAGTGCCGTCCGCCGGGCAATCGCACGCCGACCGAGCCGGAGATGAGCGCGTGTTCGCCGTTTCTGTTCCGCCAACTGGCGGTGCTGCGGCCGAAGGTGATCGTGTCGCTGGGCGCCCCCGCAGCGCACACGCTGCTGGCGACGACGACGCCGATCGGGCGGCTGCGCGGGTCGTTTCACGATTTCCCGCCGGCGGCGCTGGCATCGCACGGGCTGCCGAGCTGCCGGTTGATGCCGACGTTTCATCCGGCCTATCTGCTGCGCGCCCCGCAGGAAAAGGCCAAGACGTGGGAGGATCTGAAGCTGGTGATGGCGTTCCTGGGGCTGCGCGTGCCGGAAGGGGGAGCGGGGTAGCGGCGCGTCTTAGGCGACATGCCGACGGCGCGGGTTGGGTGAAACTATGAAGCGGAGGTCGGGCCGGCGGCTGCACGGTTCCTGAACTCGTGGTAAACCAGCGTTTCGTGTTTGAGTCGAATCGTTGGCTTCCACACAGGAGAAGACCGTGAAGAAGTTCGTCGGCGTCGACCTCCACAAGCAGCGTATCGTGGTCTGCGTTGTGAACCAAGCGCGGCAAGTGCTCACTTCGGCCCGTTTCACCCATGCCGAGTCGATCAAGCTGGCGGCCTGGTTGAAGGCGCTCGGCTCATTCGACCTGGTGCTCGAAGCGACCGCCAGCTACGAGTGGTTCGTGAAGCTGGTCGAGCCGCTGGCTGGGCGTGTGCTGCTCGCTCATCCACGCAAAATGCGGATCATCGCCGAGAGCACGCGCAAGAGCGACAAGGTGGACGCCCGCGTGCTGGCGGAGTTCCTGGCGCTGGACATGATTCCGCCGGCGCACTGACCGACGCCGCGGCAGCGAGCCGCACCGCAAGCTGGTGCGGCGGCGGGTGTACGTGCGGGCGCGGCAGACGTCGATCAAGAACCGCATCCGGCACGTGGCGGCCGAGTACAACGCGGACCGCAAGGAACTGTTCACGAGCGAGGGCCTGAAGTACCTGCGCGGGCTGAAGCTCGACCCCGTCGATCGCTGGCTCGTGCAGCGCCTGCTGCGCGAGTTGAAGTTGTATCGCGACGATTTGAAGGCTGTCGATCGGCAGCTGGCGGCCTTCGCCCGCACAGCGCCGGCCGCCGAAGCGGGCCACCGTGCGCTGCTGAATTCGATTCCGGCCGTCGGACCGGTGACGCGCGAGGCGTTCCTGGCGGAGGTCGCCGGGCCGGAGCGTTTCGGCTCGCAGAAGAAGCTGACCAGTTACGTCGGCCTGGCGCCCGGACAGCGCGAGTCGGCCGGCAAGCGCCACGACCTGGGCATCACGCACAGCGGCTCGCCGATTCTGCGCTGGGTGCTGCACCAGGCCGCCTGGCAACTGGTGCGGCGCTCGTCGCCCTGGCGACTGACCTTCGAGCGGCTGGCCCTGCGCCGCGGAAAGAAGAAGGCCATTACCGCCATCGCGGAGGCTGCTGTGTCTGATGCTGGCCGTCATCCGCAGCGGACGGCCGTACCAAGAACGGCCGTCAGCGACACCGGCGACTCCGGCGGTCGCCTGACTTCACCGTGCTGCGGATCGGGCCGCAGCTCGCGGCCTGGCGGAGCGACCGAACGACCAGAATTGAAGCGAAACGCGTCTGCGTGCGTAGCGCGGACGCACGGAACGATACGAATGCGAAGCGCTTGGTGTGGAGGAGCGGCGACGTGACGAACCGGCGGACGACCCCGCGGCATGGCAGGAGCGCGTTCCCAATCGCGCGCTCGGCAGGGTGAATGGCGGCGTCCGTCTTGTATTTTTTCATGAGACGTCCGCTCCGGCGGATGATCTCGAATAGATGCCTGAGCGTCACGCGTCACGCCGCCCCCGCTCGTCAACATCTCCGAGGGAGGCCCTCCCTCGGCCTCGGGCTCTGGGCCTGTGCGGAAGAGAGTCAGCCCCAACGTCGCGACGCCGGCTGAGATGGGACAGATCGACCGACGCCGACGGCGACGGGCCTGACGGAAGAATCTTCCAAACAGAACCGCAGCCGCCCCTTGACACCGTTCGCTTCATAGATGCCATGCCGACGGCTTTTCGTCGGCATGTCTTGATCGACACAAGCCGGCGCTACGAGTGTGTTTTGGGTGCCATGCCGACGGCTTTGCGTCGGCATGTCTTGATCGACAAGAGGCGGTGCTACGAGCGCGTTTTGGGTGAAACTATGAAGCGGAGGTCGGGCCGGCGGCTGCACGGTTCCTGAACTCGTGGTAAACCAGCGTTTCGTGTTTGAGTCGAATCGTTGGCTTCCACACAGGAGAAGACCGTGAAGAAGTTCGTCGGCGTCGACCTCCACAAGCAGCGTATCGTGGTCTGCGTTGTGAACCAAGCGCGGCAAGTGCTCACTTCGGCCCGTTTCACCCATGCCGAGTCGATCAAGCTGGCGGCCTGGTTGAAGGCGCTCGGCTCATTCGACCTGGTGCTCGAAGCGACCGCCAGCTACGAGTGGTTCGTGAAGCTGGTCGAGCCGCTGGCTGGGCGTGTGCTGCTCGCTCATCCACGCAAAATGCGGATCATCGCCGAGAGCACGCGCAAGAGCGACAAGGTGGACGCCCGCGTGCTGGCGGAGTTCCTGGCGCTGGACATGATTCCGCCGGCGCACCGACCGACGCCGCGGCAGCGAGCGCACCGCAAGCTGGTGCGGCGGCGGGTGTACGTGCGGGCGCGGCAGACGTCGATCAAGAACCGCATCCGGCACGTGGCGGCCGAGTACAACGCGGACCGCAAGGAACTGTTCACGAGCGAGGGCCTGAAGTACCTGCGCGGGCTGAAGCTCGACCCCGTCGATCGCTGGCTCGTGCAGCGCCTGCTGCGCGAGTTGAAGTTGTATCGCGACGAGCTGAAGGCCGTCGATCGGCAGCTGGCGGCCTTCGCCCGCACAGCGCCGGCCGCCGAAGCGGGCCACCGTGCGCTGCTGGATTCGATTCCGGCCGTCGGACCGGTGACGCGCGAGACGTTCCTGGCGGAGGTCGCCGGGCCGGAGCGTTTCGGCTCGCAGAAGAAGCTGACCAGCTACGTCGGCCTGGCGCCCGGACAGCGCGAGTCGGCCGGCAGGCGCCACGATCTGGGCATCACGCACAGCGGCTCGCCGATTCTGCGCTGGGTGCTGCACCAGGCCGCCTGGCAACTGGTGCGGCGCTCGTCGCCCTGGCGACTGACCTTCGAGCGGCTGGCCCTGCGCCGCGGAAAGAAGAAGGCCATTACCGCCATCGCGCGGAGGCTGCTGTGTCTGATGCTGGCCGTCATCCGCAGCGGACGGCCGTATGAGGAACGGCCGCCGGCAGCGCCGGCGACGCCCTCGGCGGCCTGAGGATCCAGCGGCGCCGGCGAGTCAGCGGCGCAGCGTGCAACCGTCCACCATGGCAGCGAAACGCGTCTGCGTGCGTAGCGCGGACGCACGGAACGAAACGAATGCGAAGCGCTTGGTGTGGAGGAGCGGCGACGTGACGAACCGGCGGACGACCCCGCGGCATGGCAGGAGCGCGTTCCCAATCGCGCGCTCGGCAGGGTGAATGGCGGCGTCCGTCTTGTATTTTTTCATGAGACGTCCGCTCCGGCGGATGATCTCGAATAGATGCCTGAGCGTCACGCGTCACGCCGCCCCCGCTCGTCAACATCTCCGAGGGAGGCCCTCCCTCGGCCTCGGGCTCCGGGCCTGTGCGGAAGAGAGTCAGCCCCAACGTCGCGACGCCGGCTGAGATGGGACAGATCGACCGACGCCGACGGCGACGGGCCTGACGGAAGAATCATCCAAACAGAACCGCAGCCGCCCCTTGACACCGTTCGCTTCATAGATGCCATGCCGACGGCTTTGCGTCGGCATGTCTTGAGCGACAAGAGCCGGCGCTACGAGCGCGTTTTGGGTGCCATGCCGACGGCTTTGCGTCGGCATGTCTTGATCGACACAAGCCGGCGCTACGAGTGTGTTCTGGGTGCCATGCCGACGGCTTTGCGTCGGCATGTCTTGAGCGACAAGAGGCGGTGCTTCGAGCGCATGCTTACGCGGAGTACCGCGAAAGCATGCCACCCAGCATCACCCAACGCCACCCAGCGTCACCCGGCATCACCCAACGTCACCCGGCGTCACCCCGCGTCATAAGGCGCAAGAAAACGACAGAACATCCCCCGCCGCCGCGACTGTTCTTAGTGTTCAGCGAAAATCGCGGCCGCCTCGGCAACCCGCGCCGGCAATTCCTCGAGCACCGGGCTGATCCGATCCTCGGTGAGGTTCGCCGCCGACAGCGTCTGCTCGTCAATCTCCTGCGATCCGGCCGTCAGGGAGAAACCGAACTGGTTGTGCGCACAGATCGTGTCGGCGATGTACACCAGCGCGGCGAACTTGCGGTACTCGGGCCGCAATTGCAGCGGTGAGTGGTGATAGGCGATGGCGTTGCGCAGTCCCGTCGGGAACTTCCACTTCTGGGCCAGCGAATTGCCGAAGGCCTGGTGATCCGCTCCGAGCAGCTCCTGCTCGACAGCGCAGAAGTTCGCCGCTTCCGTGCTGCATCGTTCCACGACGCGCTTCAATTCCTCGGGGAAAAGCTGCAATTCGATGAGCAGGCCCATGTCGTGCACCAGCCCGGCGACGAACGCCTCATCCGCCTGGCTCTGCATTCCCGCCGGTGCGGCCAGCATCTTGGCGGTTACGCCGACCGCCACCGCGTGCTGCCACAGGTCGCGGGCCTTGAATTTCTCAGTGCCCAGATCGGGCTTGAAGAACCGCGACAACGACGCCGCCAGCGCGATGTTCTTTACCGCGCTCATGCCGAGCATGACGATCGCGCGATCCAGGCTCGCGATCTGCGACGGCAGGCCGTAGAAAGCCGAGTTCACGACCTTCAGAATCTTGGTGGCCAGTGCCGGGTCGTTCTTCACCAGCTCGTGCATGTCGTGCGCGGTCGACTTCGGGTCTTCGACCACCTGCACGATGCGCGTCGTGATTTCCGGCAGCGAACTGATCTCCGTCACCCGCGCCAGCGCCTTTTGCAAGTGAACCGGCAGTGCCGGTCCGCCCGTTCCGATTTCCGTCGCAATTGCCGACATGGCGTTCTGTCCCCGTGTCAAAATGCCCCGGGCCGATCCACCGAAACTATGCGATTGAATCGGCCGGCGCGGCGTCAGACATTCGCAACCGCGTGCCCGCCGATAATTCCGACCCCTCAGCGCAGCGTGCGTACCAGCATCAGCGCCTCGGCACAGCCCAGCCCGACCGCCGCGCCGCGCTCGCGGGCAAAGGCACGAATGCTCTCCTCGCTGCGCGGATGCGGCGACGGACGCAGCTCGCTGGCGTACTCGCGCATTGCGGCGAGCTTGGTCTCGACGAAGTCCGATATGTCAACGTAGGTGTTCGCCATCCATCGCGACGCCAGGTTGAAGCGCGTCGTCGTCGGAATCTCGTAGCTGTAGAGCGTCGGCGCCTCTCGCCCGCCGAGCGGTCGCGTCGCGACCAATGCCGCGTCAAAGAGCACGGCATGATCCCGGTTGAGATCGTCGCAGGGCGGCGCATAGACGACCTGCGGCCGCACCCGCTCGATTTCGCGAGACACGGCGTCGTTGATCTCAATCGCCGGCAGCGTGTTGAGGTGCATCGTCGGGAAGTCGAGGAAGCGCACATCACCGATGCCCAGCCGCCCCGCCGCCGCCAGGCACTCGCGGCGCTTCTCGGCGATCAGCGCCTCGCTCCAGCGCGGCGCGGTGGCGCGCGTGGCCACGACCAGCGTCAGCGCATCGCCCTCTGCCGCGTGGCGCGCCAGCGTGCCGCCCGCCCCGAGCGTCTCATCATCGGGGTGCGCGGCAAGGCACAGAATCCGCATGTTCCACCTCGCTTCCCGGTCGATCGGGATTCAGCACAAAGCCGCCCGCGGCGGTCAGGCCCACATCCGCAAGCACGCGCAGCGCGCCGACGGCGACATCGCCCCGTTCTCCGGCATATCGCCGCGGGTCGATCGGGCCATTGTCCATCAATCGATCAATCGCCCACGCCAGCAGGTGCAGGCGACTGCAACTCGCGCCGACGTAGGCTCCCGGGCGGGCGTTCACCTCGAGCAGCCGCGGGGACGATAGCGGGTCCGCAGCGGGCTGAATCGCGTCAATGCTGACCAACCCGTCCAGCTCCAGCGCCCGCGCCACCCGTCCAATCCAGAGGTCATGCCGCGGATCATCGTCAAAGTCGATCCGCGTCCAGTTGCCCCCCAGTTGCGATCCGCCCTTGCGGCGCGTGACGCGTGCGACGACCCGCCCGCGCTCGGCCAGCACGTCGTGCCCCAGCTCGGGGCCGTCGATGAACTCGCTGATGATCAGGGGAAATTCCGCCGGACCCGCCGCCCGCAGCGCCACGAACGCCTCGGCCGTCATGCACAGCGCGCCCGGCTTCGCGCGCATCCGCGCCTCAAATTCTTCGCTGCGCGCATCGATCAGGTGAAATCCGCGACCGCCCGCACCGCGCGTCGGCCGCGCGCAGAGCCGCACCCGTGGATAGCCCAGCGCCCGAATCGCCGCAGCGGTCTCCTCGACGGTTCGTACCAGTCGATGCCGCGGCAGCAGGCCGCTGTCGGCGAGCGCTTCGTGCGTGAGCCACTTGTCCGCGCAGCGCCGAACGACTTCCGCCGCCGGCAGCAGCACCCGCGTCCCCGCAGCGCGCAGCGGCGCCGCGCACGCCGCCACGGTTTCCAGCTCCGCGTCAATCACCGGGATCAGCACGTCCACGCGAAATCGTCGGCAGGCCTCCCGCAGGGTTGCGGCGTAATCGGGATGGTCGGCGCGCGGCAGGCGCACCGAGTCGTCGGCCAGTGTCGTGCCCAGAGTCAGCCCCGGGTCGGCGTCGGCCGCGATCAGGTGCGTTCGCCGATCCGGAAGACGGCGCAGTGCATGCAGCAGTCCCCAGACCCCCGGACCGCCGCCGCAGGTGATCATGATCCGCAGATCGTGCATGGAGCGGTTCAATCTCCCGGCGCGCGGGGCGGCTTGTGACGCCGCGCCGGCAAAGCTAGTATCGGCCGCGCTTCGGGCGCTGGTGGCGGTCGCCGCCGCTCGATCGCGCAAATCCGGCAACCGGGGATGCACATGGCGCAAATGGAGCGCGTCGGCCCGCTGGTCCGCCAGGCACTTACGCTGCGCGATGAACAGGGGAGAACCGACCTCTGGCTGCTGGAGCACAGCGAGCGGGTGGTGCAACTATCCCGGGCGATCGCAGAGCTGCCCGAGCTGCAGGGACGGCGGATGGACCTCGCGGCCCTGGAGCTGGCCGCGCTGTGCCATGATCTCGGCTGGGCGATTCAGGTGCAGCAGGGGCGCTTCGATCGCTGGCAGGTGCTCAGCCGCCCGACCAGCGACCTCCAGCGCGAACTGGCGGCCGGTTGGATGGTCGAGCAACTGGCCCACCTCCTCTCCCCGGACGAGTTGGAGCGCGCAACCGAGACCGTTCGCGTGTGCAACAACCGCACGGGGGCCTTTCTGGAGGCGCGCCTGTTGAATGAGGCGGAGAACCTGGACGACATCGGCCTGCTTCATGTGCTGCGGCAGTTCCGACAGGTTCAGGCGGAAGGGCGGCCGCTCGAACAACTGGTCAGCGGTTGGCAGCGGCAGCAGGAATACCAGTATTGGGAGGCGCGCATCAACGACTGCCTGCGATTCGAGGCAACCCGACGCCTCGCGCGCCGTCGGCTGGCCGACGTGGACGGCTTCATCCGTGGGTTGGCCTTCGGGCTGGATCCGACCGCGCTGGCCCGGGCTGCGGCCGAAGCGCTGCCGGAGTGACCCTCAGCGCAGTGGCAATCGGACTCATGGGGGGAATCTACAATCGCACGGGTCGCGCTTGCCGCGCCCGCTGCGCTCGGCCGGGTAGAGCGCAGCGGCGCGCCGCAGGAGGCCGATCGGGAGGCTGGCCGGTGCGCGTTCTGCATGACACACCCCTCGAACTGACGCTGGGCGGAATTCCCGGCGGCGCTTCCTCAGTCTGGCTTCCGCTGCTGGTGGGTTCCGGGATTTCCGTCGTCGCCGCCGCATTCTGTCTGCGGGCGATCAACGCGGGTGAGTGGTACGGCGCCGTGATGACCGGGTTTGGAACGATGCTGGGGCTGCTGTTTCTGGGTGTCGGAATCGACCATATCTTTCTCCGCGAGCGCCTGACGCTCGACCGCGTGACCGGCGAAGGCAGCTACCGCAAGAACTCCTCAATTCGCGGTCAATTGCAGTCGTATCGGTTTCCGCTCGCCTCCGTCGTGCGCGTGTCGATCGAGCACACCGAGGAGGCATCATCCGGCGGGAAGCGCAGCGGCCTGCCGACCGAGGTCGTGCGGGCACGCCTGCTGATCGACAAGCCGCGCCGCGCGTGCGTACTCGACGAAGTGCGCAACGGCAGCCCAAAGCGCCTCGAAGCGCTGGCCGCGCGCGTGGCCGAATTCCTGAACGTGCCGGTTCGGACGGTCGGCAATCCCGCTGATGAATGACCGCCGTCCCCGCCGCCGGGTTCGCCGAGGCGCATTCCGCCACCCGGCGACTGCGGGGCCGATCCGCGATAGGATCCTTCGGCGAATCCCGCGGCCCCGTCAGGAGTGTCACTCGTGCCCGCCCGCGACTCATTCACCCGCACCCGTTTCCTCGCTCCGACCATCCTGCTGGCCGCCGCGCTGTGCCTGAACCCCACTGCGCTGGCCCAGGCCGCCGCCGGCTCCAGCGCGTCTGGCGATTCGGAACCGCCCGCTGCTCCGGTTGCGACCGCCGCCGCCGCGCCGACCACTGCGCCCGCCGTCCAGCCGCTGCGGGCGCGCGTGCTCGAGGTGAAGGGCGACGTGCAGCACGCGCCGATCGGCAGTATCGACTGGAAGCCCTGCAAAGCCGATGAGGAATATCCCGAGCAGACCAAGATTCGCACCGGCGTCCGCTCGACCATCAAGCTGCAACTCGGCAGCGATGAGCCGTACACGGCGGTGCTGATCGAGTCGGTGGGGCTGGTGGCGCTGGCCGAGTTGGCGCTCACCCCCGAGTCCAAGCGCGTCCGCATCGGCGTCGGCTACGGCAAGATTCGAGCCGGCGTCGCCGAAGGCGGGCTGCAGAGCGATTTCACGGTCGATAGCCCGGTGGCGACGCTGTCGAAGCGCGGCACCTGGAACTTCGGCCTGAGCTTCGATCGCGGCACCGAGCGCTTCGAGGTATTCCTCGCCGACCATGGGCTGGTCGAAGCGCTGCGCAGCGCCACCAGCGAGCGCCGCACGCTCCAGCCCGGCCAGGCCGTGACCCAGGCCATGCGCCGCTGGCTCGATGAGGTCGAGCTGCGCCAGAACGTGCCGATCGCCGACCTGTTCGGCCAGGAGGACATGATCGTCGCCTTCAACCGAATTGATAACGACGGCCTCGGCGTGCTGGGGCCAGGCTCCGGGCGAACGCTGTTCGTCAATCTCGGCAACGACGCCGCCCGCGGCCAGTTTCAGCAGCAGTTGCGAACCGCGTTGCGCGACTTCGACGGAGACGCGACTCCCCCGGCCGACGGCCCGATCCTGCGCCCGGAGGGGTTCTTTGGCACCGGGCGCGGCGAGCAATTGATCCCGCTGTTGCTCGATCCGGGCAATGCGTTGGTCAAGTCCGGCGCAGCGCGCAGCGGACGGTACTGGATTCGTCGATCCGCCATGCACGAATTTCTGCGCGGCGGCGGGCCGCGATGAGCACTTCGCACGGAAGCGCACTGCGGATTGAACCCCGCCGCTACGTCCGCGCGCGCGCAGGCGGCGCAGGTTCAACGGCGCAGGCCGCGTTTTTCGCAAATTGCAACCGAAGCCCCGAGGTGAAGATTGCGTAGCTATGTCACGGAATTCGTCGGCACGTTCTTCCTGGTATTCACCATCGGCCTGGCCCCCGCCGAGCCGGTCGGAGCGCTGGCCATCGGGGCGGTGCTCACGGCGATGGTGTACATGGGCGGGCCGATCTCCGGCGCCCACTACAACCCGGCCGTCTCATTGGCGATGTTGCTGCGCGGCAAGCTCGCCGTGCGCGACCTGATCCCCTACTGGATCAGCCAGCTCGGGGCGGCCATCGCCGCAGCCGCGGTCGTGCGCGTCGTCGCGGACCGCACCTTCGGGCCGATGCCCGGCCCGGGTGTCGGGGCGCTGTCGGCAATCCTCGTCGAAATTCTGTTCACCTTCGCCCTCGTGCTGGTCATTCTGAACGTCGCCACGTCGCGGGCCGCCGCGGGCAATTCCTACTTCGGAGTCGCGATCGGCCTGACCGTCGCCGGCGCTGCGCTTGTGGGCGGAAAGATCTCCGGCGGCGCGTTCAATCCCGCCGTCGGCATCGGGCCGAACCTGCTGGCCAACCAGCTCGGCAGCATGTGGATCTATGTGATCGGCCCGGCCGTCGGCGCCATCGCGGCCACCGTTGTTTACAAGGTGCAGCACGCCGGCGAGGCATGAAGCCGCCTTGCGAAGTTCTGCGCCCGCAGGAGCGATTCTGATGTCCAACGTCGGCCATTGCCCCGGATTGCGCGATATTGCGCGATTTCGCCGGGTCGAGTTTTCGGCCGGCTTCGCAATCGTGGCGCTTCTGTGCTGCAGTTGTGCGAAACAACGCCAATCGACGCACGCTGCGCCGGATCATTCGAATTCAACGTCCAATGGCGCCGATGCGATGGCCGCCGCAAGCGAGGCGCCACGAGAGAACGGTACTGCACCCAGCGCGGCCACGACCCCGGCCGAGCCGTCGCCGCTGACCGTCCTCGACAACTTTCACGCGATTGAGGCGGGGCGGGCCTATCGCTGTGCGCAGGTTCGCGAGGCGACGTTGCCGTGGGTCGTCCGCACTCACGGAATCCGGACGGTGGTCAACCTGCGCGGGCCGAATCCGGGGACGGACTGGTACGACCGCGAGGTGCGCATTTGCGATGAGCTGGGTGTGCGGCGGATCGACATCCGCATGAGCGCATCCTCATTGCCGACGCCGGAAAACCTGCTGCTACTGTACGACACGATCCGCACCGCCGAAGAGCCGCTGCTCTTTCACTGCAAGTCCGGGGCCGATCGCACCGGCATGGCCGCGGCAGCCTGGCGGCGCATCCAGCTTGGGGAGGACGCCGCCACAGCAGGGCGGCAGTTGTCGATGCGCTTCGGGCACTTCCGCAACGTCCACCCCGAGATGTTCGAGCTGATCCGCATGATGACCCCCACGCGCGAGTGGATCGAGCAGGAGTACCCGCGCGCCCTGACGGAGCGGACCGCCGCGCAGGGTGAACGCGGCAATCGGCGCAGTGACGAAGACGATTGAGGCGGCCGGCGCCGGGAGCACGCTCCCGCACCGACCGCCTCCACCGTGGTGGCCGCACGCTTGCAGCGATCAGCGCGCCCGCCGCCGCGTCGATGAGCCGCTCAGCGCGATCAGCGACGCCGCCAGCCCGAATCCCGCGCCCAGCCCGCACGGCGCCGGTCCGAAGATCACGTCGTCATCGCGGATGATGTCGAATCCGCCCGTCTTGCCGTCGCCCGCGCCGCCGATTCCCGCGTCCGGCTTCTGCTGATCCGCAATCCCGCCGTCCGCATCGTCGGCATCCGCGGCGCCCTGGCCGTTGGTTGGGTCGAACGGGTGCGCATCCTGCACGTCGGGCGCGCCGTCGCCGTCGCTGTCGAGCAGCTCGTGCGTGAACGGGTTGGGATCGCAGTCATCGATCAGCCCGTCGCCGTCGCTGTCCGCTTCGCACGAATCGGGGATGCCGTTGCCGTTGCAGTCGCCCGCTCCGGCGGCGATCTCGTCCGCATCGCTCGTGCCGTCGGCGTCGCAGTCCGCCGGCGGGGCGATGCCGGCGGCGGTGAGTGCATGCACGGTCAATCCGCCGGGGTTGTTCGAGAAGACGCGAAGCTGTCCGGCCTGCGCGCCGATCGTGATCGGCTCCGCGGCGATCAACCCGCTGATCGATGCGCCGGGTGCGAGCACCGATGCGGCCATTTCCACGCGAAACGCGCCCGTCGTCACCACGTTGCTGATCGACAGGTTCGCTTCGCCCGTGTTCCGCAGCTCCAGCACGCGGCTGACGGATCCGCCTGCATACACGTCGCCAAAGGCGATCGGCTGCGCGGTCGCGAGCGCTGCGCCGTCGATCCGCACCTCGAGCCGCGGTTGCAGCGGTGAGCTGCCTTGAAGCTGAATCGTCGCCGTCGGGCGCGCCGGATCGTTGGATGCGAACGTCAGCACGGCGCTCCGCACGCCGCCGGCGGCCGGCGCGAACGCTACCGCCATCGACGTGAATCCGCCGCCGCTGACGCTGGTCGTGATCAGCGAGGCGATGAACTCCGCCGCGTGCGTGCCGCTGATCTGCGGGGCGCCAAGCGTCAGCGCCGCTTCGCCGGCGTTGAGAATCGTCAGGGTGCGCGTCACCGGTTGTCCCGCCGCGGAGGTTAGCGACAACGTCGATCCATCCGCCATCTCCGTCCCGCCGGCGATGTCATGGATGATCAGTTGCGGCGGCGGCGTCGGATCAATCGCGCCATTGGCGATTCGCAGCTCGTAGCGCTGCACGTCCGACAACCCGTCATCGGCGTACACCTCGACCAGCATGTATCCGGCCAGCGAGTAGGGGATCGGCGGGTGATATTCCGCGGTGCCCGCGCCATGAAAGTCAATCTGCGCGAGAAGCTGCAACTGCCCCGTCGCGGCGCTGACCCGCCGCCACAGCCGCAGCCCCATGTTGCGCGCTGCCGCCGCGTTCACGCTGGTCGTGGTCGCGGCCGTCTGCGGGCCGGTGTCGTAGGTGCTGCCGACCGGCAGGACGTGAATCGCGATCGGCGCCATCGCGAAGGCGGTGAAGGCGTACCAGTCACTCTCGCCGGCGCGCTCGATCGCCAGGTCTCGCACCACGTATTCGATCCGCCCGGCCGCGGCCTCGCGCAACGGCCCGCCGATGAACCCCTCGCTGCCGTAGGCGGGGTTCGGCTCGTGCGCGTCGCCGTAGATCGACTGCACGGCGCGGATGTCATCCTCCTGCGGCCCGTCAAAGCCGGTGTTGAGCGCCGGCTCCATCAGCTTCGTTCCGCTCTGCGGCATGACGTGCGCCAGGCCCAGCCCGTGTCCCTGCTCGTGCATCAGCGTGTTGTGCAGCGTGCGGAAGTTGTCGGTTGCGCTGCACAGCAGCTCGACGTCCTCGGAGTCCAGGACCATGTCGCCGCCGAACTGCGGGTAGAAGTTCACCGCCAGCGGCGCACCCAGCGGGCGCATCGCGATCCGGATGTCACCGCGCGCTCCCAGCGCTCCCGCCGAGGTCGGAAACGTCGCGCCGTCGTCACTCACCTCGACGAAGGTGATGTTCGTCAGCGCCGACCAGCGGTCGAACGCGCGCCGGAATTGCGCCTTCCACGCCGTACGCCCGCCGGGGAAATTCGCATCCAGTGCGGAGTGAATCACGTTCGCGTCGGCCTGCCCGAATCCCGCCACGTTGATCGACGTGCCGTCCGGCACAAAGCTGTACGTCAGCGTCATGCGGGCGCCGACGCTCACGCTTCCATTCGTCGCGGTCGCGCTCCAGCGGCTGCCCTGCGCCACGAACATGCCGAACTGCTCATCCGGCTGCGCTTCCAGCACGTCGGCGATCGCCCCGGCGTCGGCATCCGCGTCGAACAGGATGCTCATCTGCGCCAGGTCCGCGCACGCCGGCGACGCCGCACCGCTGTCGGAAGTCAGCGCCGCCCGGTTGCGCACCAGGTCGCTGACGACGGCCTGAATCCGCGACGTGCGCGACCCGCCGCCCTGAATCCGCGCATCGTCGATCGCCGCCTGCACACAGCCATCGTGAGCGTGTGCCCACTGGGCGCTGCGCGTCGCGGTCAGCAGCAGCAGCGTCACCGCGGCGCGCAATAGCGCTGCCTGTCGTGAATTGCGCTGAATCGGCGCCAGTGGGCGTCGGTTGTCGCCGGTGTGCAGGTCCGGGCGGCACTCGGCACGATCACGGATGGAGGAGTCGTTCGCGTTCATGGTCAGCTCCTTGAGATTGGGTGGCGGTTGTCTGTCCCCCACCTTTCTCACGAGCGACCGGCCGGTTCGGACCGCGAAATCCGCCCCAGCGCGGGAATTCCCATCCGGCCATGCAATCGCGGCCCGGAAGCGAACCGTTGCGGAATTATCGGATGTAGAGGAGGAGAAGCCGCGGATTCAGAGAGGCGGTAGTTCGGCCACGGGATTCCGCGATCAGCGACCCCCGGCGGCCGCCCGCTTGGCGGCGACGAAAGCCCGCACCTCGTCGATCGTGCGGGTGTTGAGCACATCCTGCCGCCGCAGCCAGCCGCGCCGCGCCGTCAGCACGCCGAAACGCATCTGGTCCAACTGCTCGACGGCGTGCGCATCGGTGTCGATGCACAGTGTCGCCCCGTTGTCGCGTGCCAGTCGCGCGTGCACGTCGCGCAGGTCCAGGCGATAGGCGGAGGCGTTGATCTCCAGCGCCGTGCCGGTCCGCGCCGCAGCGCGGCTGATGGCGTCGATGTCCAGCGGCATCGCCTCGCGCTTGTTGATCAGCCGGCCGGTCGGATGCGCCAGCACATTCACATACGGGTTCTCAATCGCCATCAGCGCGCGGCGCGTATTGGCTTCGATGTCATGACCCATGCCGAAGTGGATCGACGCCACGACCCAATCGAGCTGCGCCAGCAGCTCATCGGGGTAATCGAGCCGATCGGAGAGAATGTCCACCTCCGCCCCGGCCAGCAGCGTCAGTTGCGGAAAATCGCGCGCCACGCGCCGCACGTCGGCTATGTGCTCAAGAAGCCGATCGGGCTTCAGTCCGCCGGCGACGGCACTGCTCTGCGAGTGATCGGTGATCGCGATGTACTGATACCCGCGCGCAATCGCACGCTGCGCCATTTCGGCGATGGTGGCCTTCCCGTCGCTGGCCGTGGTGTGCATGTGCAGGTCGCCGCGGATCATCTCCAGCGTGAGCAGGTCGGTCGGCGCTTCGGTCAATTCCAGCTCGCCGCGATCCTCGCGCAGCTCCGGCGGAACCCAGGGCAGCCTCAGCGCCTTGTAGATTTCCTCCTCGGTTCGCGAGGCGATCACCCGGCCGCCGTCACTCTCGCTCAGCCCGTATTCGTTGAGCGTCCAGCCGCGCTTCACGGCCCGCTCGCGCAGCCGCACGTTGTGCTGCTTGCTGCCGGTGAAGTACTGCCACGCGGCTCCGAAGCTCTCCGCCGGCACCACCCGCAGATCCACCTGGATCGATCGGCCCGCCTCCGGCGTCAGCCGGATCGACCCCTTCGTCGGACCGTGGGCCAGCACCGCTTCGACCCCGGCGATTCGCGTGAACGCATCGACGACCGCAGCGCCGTCATCCGCGATGCACAGCAGGTCCAGATCGCCGACGGTCTCGCACCCGCGCCGCAGCGACCCCGCCGGCTCAACGCGCGTCACTCCGGGAATCCCGCGCAGCGCCTCCGCCACGCGCTGGGCCACCCCCCAGGCCCAGCCCAGCCGCGAGCGCCCGGCGCTGCTCTCGACGAAGCTGATTCCCTGCCGGATGCTGTCGATGCTCTTTTTCCCGAAGCCGCGCAGGTCGGCCAGCCCGCCGCTCTCGATGCACTGCTTCAATTGCGCGAGGGATGTGACGCCGCGCTCCCGCCAGAGCAGCGCCGCCTTCTTCGGCCCCAACCCTTGCACCTGCAGCAGCTCCAGCAGCGTGGCGGGCACCTCGCGGGTGATCTCGTCGCGCAGCGCGAGCTTCCCCGTTCGCAGCAGTTCCTCGATTTTCTCCGCGGAGGCCTTCCCGATTCCCGGCAGCGCCGCCAGTTCCCCGCGCGCCGCCACGTCGGTCAGTTCGACGGCCAGGTCGCCCAGCGTCCGCGCCACCCGCCGGTAGGTGTTGACGCGAAAGGAGTCCTCGCCCTTGATCTCCAGCAGGTCGGCCAGCTCATCAAACGCGCGGGCCGCTTCGGCATTGGTCACTTCCCGAACTCCTGACGCGCCGCCGCCGGTCAGCGCGGCGTCACGTGAATCTCCAGGATCAGCAGCGCGATCGGCCGCCCCGGGTTGGTCGCGTCCCACTGCCAGTGATGCAATTCGACCTCGTTCCGGCCCGCCCGCGCCATGATGCCCGTGCACAGGCTCAGCGTCCGTTCATTTCCCGAGACCGGCACTTCGTGTTCGCCGGCGCAGGTGCCGTTCACCACCACGCGCAGCCGCTGGCCGGCCCAGTAATTCCGGCATGCGATCAGCAGCAGCCGCTCGCCGCCCGCGGCGTCCTCAAAGCTCAGCCGGCTGACCGGCCCCATTGCCCAGCGACAGCGCGGAAGATCATCCTGCGGATAGGGGCCTTCCCAGTGATCGAACCCGTCCACGGCCGACCAGCCCGGATGCTCCGGCGAGACGAACTCGACCCGCGGAGCCTCCGGCACGCGCGGCGCCAGCCATATTTTCCGCCGCAACCCCAGCGATTCCGCGATGCCGCCCGCCCGCAGCGCGCCGAACCACGAACGATACGATGCCTCCGGCGAGAACTCGCACTCGGCGAGAATTCTGGCCCAGGCTCCCAGGTCGCTGCGCAGCGCGTCGTCGGCGTACAGTTCTTCAATCGCTTCGGCCAGCGCCGCCGGCGACACCTCGCGTGCGATGCGCCCGCTCACGCCGTCGATCAGCGCTTCGGGAATGCCGCCGACCGGGTAGCCGACGCTCGGAATGCCGCAGGCCGCCGCCTCGATGAACACCTGCCCGAACGCCTCGGCCAGGCTCGGCCCGACGAACAGGTCGCAGGCGCTGTAGAGCATCGCCACGTCGCGCGGATCGCGCAGGTACCCCATGGCCCTGAACCCCGGCATCGGCGGCGGGCGGGTCGCGTCGGCGTGGCCGATGCTGACCACCAGCACGTCCGGCAGGTCCAGCAGCTGCAGCGCTTCCGCCAGGTGGCTCAGCCCCTTGCGCGGATCATCGGCAGACGTTCCGGAGGTCATGATGATGAAGCGATCCGCCGGCAGGTCGAAGCGCTCGCGGCAGGCGGCCCGGTCGCGCGGGCGGAACAGATCGGTCGGTGCGCTGAGGCGCAGCGTGTGAAGCAGTCGGCCGTCCGCCCCCGGTCCGAGCGCGTCGGCGGCGAAGCGGCGCATCCACTCGCTGTTGGCGAGCAGGCGCGGCGCCGCGTGCCCCTGGGTATACAGCAGGCGCTTGTGGCGATGAGCAGCCGCGATGCGCTCCGGCGCCAGCGCCGGATATTCCTCCGGCGTCGGGCAGGTGTGGTCGCAGCCGCCGCGGTATTTCTCGCAGCCGCCGGTATACGCGCAGCGCCCCGTCAGCGCCCACTGGTCGTGCAGGACCATCGTCGTCGGCCAGCGCGAGGAGATCGCGCCCAGCAGCTCCGGGCCGAGTGCGGCCGAATGCAGATTCCCGACCACGACCACGTCGGGCCGCTGCGCCGCGATTCGCTCGCAGGCGCTCTGAATGGAGACGGGTGGATCGCGGTCCAGCGTGCTGCCGTCGGAGACCGCCACGACGCTCACTTCGTGACCGGCGGCGGCGCAGGCCCGCGCCAGCCGCTGGTGCGCGACCCCGGCGCCGGCCATGTAGCCGATGTCGTTGAAGAAGGTGATCCGCATGCGGTCGCGGCCGACGTCGCCGTCGGCAACGGGGGTGACGTGCGGGGCATCGGCGTGGTCCGCTCGAAAGCGCGCCACGACGCGATCCAGTTCGGCCCGGAATTCGGCGGCCGCTGTCGTCTTCTGCTGCGGATGAACGCGGAATTGCGCAATCGGGCGTCCGATGACGCACAGGGTCGCCCCGGCGGCGGCGAAGCGCAGCCACAGCTCATAGTCCATGCTGTAGTGCCACGATTCATCGACGCGCCCCCCGGCGCGCTGCCAGAGGTCGCGCGTGAAGATCACCTCCGGCTGATAGAAGAACTGCCCGCCCATCCAGGCACGCGGGATGTCCAGCAGATCGCCCAGCGGCAGCGGGCCGTCGGGGCAGCAGGTCAGGTGCCGCTCGATCATCGCATCGTCGCGGTAAATTTCGCAGATTCCGGCGACCATGTCGGCCTTGCTGCGATGCAGCGCCAGCGCCGCGGCCGCCAGCGCCCCGGGGGCCAGGCGATCGTCCGAGTTGAGCCACATCATCAGCTCGCCGGTCGCGCGCGCAAAGCCCTTGTTGATGGCGTGACTCTGCCCGCGGTCGCGCTCGCGGACGCAATGCGCGAGCCGCGGCGCCCAGCGTTCCAGCACGTCGACGGTGGCGTCGGTCGAGCCGCCGTCGATCACGATGTGCTCGACGTTCGGGTAGCGCTGGTTTGCGACCGAAAGCAGCGTCTCTTCGATGTAGGCGCCCTGGTTGAACGACGGCGTGATGACCGAGATCTTCGGCCACGGCGTCCCGTCCGGCAGCGTGGCGGGCAGCGCCGACGGCAGCTCATGATCCGGCGCCCGCCGCGGCCAGCCGCGCCGCGCGCCATCGGCCGCTGCGGCCCGGTCGCGGCGATGCCCGCGCAGCCGCGCGCCCACCTCCGCGATCATCGCGGGATCCGGCGGCTCGGCGCGGCCGACGTCTCGCGCAAAGTGAAACAGTTCGGAAGGCACGCGGCCGGCAGCCGGCGCGCCGGGCGCTTCAAACCAGCGCAGCGTCGGGATCGGCGACGGGTGTTCGCTCGCGCCGCGCTGCTGCATCCACCCGCGAATGGCGGACGCGGTCGCAGCGCATGCCTCGACCGGAATCAGGATGCGTCGGCGCAGGCCGTCGCGGGACCAGAATCGCAGGGCGCGGGCCGCGTCGCGCGGGTCGGACGGCAGGGCAAGCAGCACCACGGCCGCCGGGATCGCGGTCTCGCGCAGCAGCCCCGCTGCATCCATTTCGAGCGCGGCAAGACGATCGGCACAGCCGGCAGCATGTGCCGCCCGGCTCGCAGCGCGACGGAAATCGCGCGAGCCTGCCACCAGCCAGACCTGCGTTTCGACGTCACGATCAGAGGGGGCAACGGTCGCCGGAATCAGAATGCGAAGAAGGTCGAGCAGCAGAGCGGGATCGACTTCGCCCGCGACGACGCACCCGCCGCGACGAGCGGCGGTTTGCAGGGCCGCCGACGCGGAAGAGAGATCGACAGGCAGCACCCGGAGCGGCGCTGCGGTGCAGGGTTCGGCCGGAACCGCGGGAATGGGCGATCCGCCCGGCGACTCGCCGGACGTGGCGCGCTCGGCGCGGAGCGCCTCCGCCGTCCTGCCCGCGCTCCCGCCGTTCGCGCCGCTCGCGTTCATTCCTGCTCCCTGCTCCGGCGCGATGGCGAACAGTCGCCCGCGCGCGCCCGGATCCGGTCAGCGCATGTCGTCTCGATCTTCCCACGCCGCCCGCCGCGCAGCGCCGAGCTTGAGCCCCAGCATCCGCCAGCGCGAGCGCCGCAGATCGTCCACATACTGCCGGAAGCGAGCCGCGTCCGCCCGTGCATGATCCAGTTCCGTGCTGACCTGCTCAAAACGCGCTCCCGCCTCCAGCGTCACGCGACCCAGCGCCGCCCGCTCGCTCTCCAGCGCCCGGGCGCGCAGCTCCGCGTCATGCCGCGCTTCCGCCGCGCGCAACAGCTCCGATCGCAACCGCGCAATCTCCGCACATTGCGACCCATTCTGTGACTCCGCTGCCGCCAGCGCCGCTTCGGCCATTGCCGCGCGCGATTCCAATCTGGCCACCTGGCGCTCCGACTCGCGCAGCCGCTCGACCACGTCCGGCAGGCAGCCGGCGTGTTCAGCGCGCAGGATGCGCAGGGAGCGCTCGTGCCCGTGCAATCGGCGCTGGGCGACGTGGTTGCGTTCGCGGAGTTGCCGCAGCATCGAGGCGACCGTCGTCGTCGCCGGCTCGTGGACGCACACGCGCAGCGCGTCCGGCTCGCCGCTTTCCAGTGCGTCAATCGCCGCCGTGATGCTTTCTCGCGGCACGTCGCGGATGCACACCGCCCGCTCAAACGGGCAGACCCAGTCGCAGCCGATGCACGGCACGCCGACGGTAGCCACCAATCCGGTCCGTGCGGCCGGCACGAAGCGCGGCCAATGCCCGCCGCCGAACACGGCGATCACCGGCTTGCCCATCGCGGCCGCCAGGTGCATCGGGCCGGTGTCGCGGCCGATGTAGGCGCGCGCCGCATCCGTCAGCCCGATCAGCGGCTCGAGCGGCGCCAGCGGCTCGAAGATCAGCACCGCCCGCCGACCGGCCGCGCCCATCGCATCCCGCACCCGCTCGCTGGCGGCGCGCTCGGATTCGGAGCCTGTCAGCATGACGGCGCGCCCGTAACGATCGGTCCAGTGCGCCAGCACCGCCGCCCAGTCGTCCAATCCCCAGTTTCGAACCGCGTTGTCCGCATGCTCCCCGACACACGCCAGGACGAACTCACCCCGCCGCAACCCGTGGCGCGCCAGCAACACGTCCGCCGCCGTGCGGTGCGCCGCGCCCGGGCAGACGCGCGGCGGCGCAAGCCGCGGCTCGCCTCCCAGGATCAGCCCCGCCAGCCGCCGGTTCTTCTCCGTCTCCGGCTCGTCCTCATGCACCGCGGCGCTGAGATCCACGTGCAGCGCGGTGGGCCAATCGTGTCCGCCGCGAAGATCGCCGCGATACATCCGCCCGGACAGCGCCGCAACCCGCACATCCGGCAGCGCTTCGGCCAGCCGCTCCTCGAACGCCGTCCATTGATAAGGGGCGATCAGCAGCAATTCGGGGGCAAATTCGCGCGCGGCCGCCGCGGCCGCCTCGACGGCCGGGTTCGTCGACAGCATCTGTTCTGAATACGGATCGCCCCCGATGACGCACGTCGCCGCCTGCGGCGCGACCAGCGGAGCCAGCGGCAGATGATGCGGCCGGATCAGCAGCAGCAGTGAGTGCCCGGCGGCCTCCAGCGCCGCATAGAGCGGCTGGCGCAGCAGAAAGTCGCCGATGCCGTCCGGATTGCTGGCGAGTATCCGCACGCAGGCTCTCACTGTGTCGGGCGTGTGCCGGGGGGGCCGACCGTCGGCTCAGGCACGCCGGAGAGGGGATATTCAGCGGTAGACATGCGGAGTTTACAGCAGCCGCACAGGTGCGGAAAGCGCCCCGCGCGGCCATCGCCCAAGCCAACGCTCACCCAATCGGACTCGATGCGATGACCTGGCGTGCCATTCATGACATCCTGTGGGTTCCCGGACGGCAGCAGAGAGTATCGGACGCTCGATCGGCGGGCGTTTTCGGCGCAGCTGGTGCGGTCGTATTGCACAATCCGGGAGAACGAACTCCAGGATGGGGAGGATCGCCGATGAGCATCCGGGAACGGATTCGGGCGGCTGCCGTCAGGCTGCTGCAAGGCGAGGATGGCCCGACCGCCACCGAGTATGCGGTCATGCTGGGGCTGATCGTGCTCTTCGCGATCGGCACCATTGCCGGCATCGGCGGCAGCATGCAGGGCATCTACGACGCCATCAACGCGGAAGTGCCCTGATCGGGCGGAAGCGCACGCAGATGGAACCGGAACGGCTCGGTTACTGGCTGGTCACGATCGCCGGCACGGTGTTGTGCGGGTGGTGGCTCTCCATCCGCCCGGGCGCATCGTGCCGGAACGTTGCGACGCCGGTTGCCTGCCTTCTCATTCTGCTCTCCTCGCTGCTTGCCATTCTCACCGTATCCAGCTGAAAATTATGGGGTTGCGCCGGTGCAGGCGCGCCCTTTCCGCACCCATCCGACGGCCGTCCGCGTAAAATCCGGACAGAAGCCGACAATACCGCCGCCGCTGCGACGACTCTAAGATTCCTGTGAGCCAGGCGCCGTCCGTCGCGACGGCATGCATGCGCAGCCCCCGGAGCAACGACAGATATGGTCCGATTTCCTGTCCGCTGGATAGCCGCCTGTGTCGCAATTTCGAGCGCGCTCTGCGCTCAGGCGCAACAGGCGCCACGTTTTTCCGCCAAGGCGCATCTGGACGCGGAGGCACTGAAGCCCGGCGGCAAGGCGCGCATCGCCCTCGAGCTCGACGTCGAGAAGCACTGGCACGTCTATCACCCGATCACGATGGGCGTCGGCCTGTCCACCGAGTTCAAGGTCAGCGGGCCGGCTTGGCTGACTGTCGGCCCGGTGCGCTACCCGACGCCGAAGCTCGCCGAGTTCGCCGGGATCGAGTACCTGGGCTTTGAGAGCGGCGCGGTCTGCATCGCGGAATTGACCGTCGCCGCCGATGCGCCGACGGGGCCGGCCGAGTTGAAAATCGACGTGTCCGCGCTGGCGTGCAAGGAGACCTGCATCCCGGTCCGCACGTCCACGACGTTGAAGCTGGAGGTCCGCGCGGAGGGCGGCGCCGACTCCAACGGCGAGCTGTTCTCGAAAGCCGTCGGCCGCATGCCGCCGGCGCTGGAATCCGCTCCCTACCTGTCGGGCAGCAGCGCGTCGGTCTCGCCGAAGATCGAGGTCATGGGCCGCGGCGAACTGAGCGTGAAGCTGAAGGTTCAATCCGGCCATCACATCCTCGACCCCGATCCGGGCGTGGAGGGGTTGATCGGCACGCGCGTGCTGATCGAGGGGGTGGACGGCATTGAGTTCGGCGAGCCGGTCTGGCCCGCGCCCAAGATCCGCAAGAGCGAACTCGGCGAAGCGCGCGAGCACAGCGGCGAAGTGACGGTGCGCATTCCGATCGAGGTGATCGACCGCAAGTTCAAGCCCGGTCCGCAGCGGCTGCACACGCTGGTCTACTACCAGGCCTGCGCCGACGGCGGGCAGTGCTTCCGTCCGGCCTTCGCCGAGAAAATCATCGAGTTCGCGGTGACGGCGTCCTCGTCGGCGGCATCGGCCGACGGCTCTGCGGACGGCCCATCGGCCGCCGGCGACGCCGGCAGTGGGAAGGGCAGCCCCGCCACAGGCGGCGTTACCTCGGGCGCTCAGCCCTCGAAGGCGACGGCGCTCTCGTGGGTGACGTGGGAGCCGGGACTGCCGGAGCGGCTTTCGCGCGAGGGGAAGCTCGTCTACGTCGACTTCACGGCCGAATGGTGCCTCACCTGCAAGGTCAACAAGAATCTCGTGATCGACGCGGACCCGGTCCGCAGCCGCCTGATCGAGCTTGGCGTGGTGATGGTGCGTGCTGACTTCACCCGCGAAGACCCGGTCATTCACGAAGAACTGAGGAAGTTCAAGCGAAACGGCGTTCCGCTGAACCTGATCTACGCTGCGAACCGCCCCGATCAGCCGACCGTTCTGCCGGAGGTGCTGACCTCCTCGCTGGTGATGTCACGGCTCGCGGAGGCCGCCGCCGGCAAGACCACGGTCTACGTGGAGACGTTCTTCGGACTCGGCATCGCGGGGGTGTTTCTTTTCGCGCTGCTGGGCGGAATGCTGCTCAACGTCATGCCGTGCGTGCTGCCGGTGCTGTCGTTGAAGTTGTTCAGCCTGATGCAGCAGGCCCACGATTCGCCGGGTCGCGTGCGGCAACTGGGACTGGTCTATGGCCTGGGCGTGCTTGCGAGCTTTGTGCCGCTGGCGGCGATTGTGGCAGGGGGGCATTCGTGGGGGCGGCCGATGCAGTCGCCCGTCTTCCTGATCGCGATGTCGGCGGTGACGACCGCATTCGGGCTGGCCCTGCTGGGCGTCTGGGAACTGCGGCTGCCGGGGATCGTGGAGCGCAGCGCCGGTGCGGTGACGACGCGCGAGGGGTTCGGCGGGTCGTTTTTGAACGGGCTGATGGCCACCGCGCTGGCGACTCCCTGTGTCGGGCCGTTTCTCGGTTCGGCGATCGGGTTTCTCGCCAGCCAGCCGCCGGCCGTCGGCGTGCTGGGGGTGATGACCGTCGGCGTGGGTTTGGCGCTGCCGATGGTGGTGCTGGCGTGGGTGCCGGCGTGGAAGCGATTCATGCCAAAGCCAGGCATGTGGATGGTGACCTTCAAGCAGGTGATGGGCTTCATCCTGCTGGCGACGACGCTGTGGCTGCTGAGCACGCTGCGGTTTTTCGTCAGTTCGGCCGAGCTGCTGGCGGTGCTGACGTTCCTGCTGGCGGTGGGAGTCGCCTGCTGGGTGCTGGGGCGCATCACGCTTTCGGACAGCAACGTCCGCCGGGCCGGGCTGTGGCTGACGGCGATCGTGCTGATGGTCGCGGGCTGGGGGACGGGCCGCTGGCTGTTTCCCGCGGAAGCGCAGCCCGCAGCGGCGGTGCAATCCGCCGACGCGGCCGCGGGTGATGACCGGGAGGTCGTAAGAAGCTGATCGCCGGATTCAGCCCAACAGCACGTCGGCGATTCCCAGTCCCCCCAGCACCAGTCCGACCACGCCATTGACCGTGAAGAAAGCCACGTTCACGTGCGACAGGTCGTTTGCTGACACAATCGCGTTTTCGACGATCAGCAGCAGCACCACGCAACCGACGCCGACAAAATAGATCAGCCCCAGCCCGCTGAGAAGGCCGACGCCCGCCAGCGCCGCGGCCGTGACCACGTGCAGCCCGCGCGCCGTGAGCAGCGCGTTTCGCACGCCGATCGCTGAAGGCAGGCTGTGCAGCCCGGCGCTGCGATCAAACTCCGCGTCCTGGCAGGCATAGATCACGTCAAATCCGGCGATCCACGTCGCCACCGCCAGCATCAGCAACCAGGCCGGCGGGCCGAGCGTCTGCGGGGAGACGGCGATCCACGCCGCGACCGGGGCGAAGGCGATGCCCGCGCCCAGCACGACGTGCGACCAGCGGGTGATGCGCTTGGTGTACGAGTAGAAGCAGAGGAACAGCAGCACCGGCGCACCGAGCCACAGCGGCCAGGCGTTGCCCTCCAGCACCAGGAACCCTGCGCAGCCGGCCAGAAACATCGTGGACGCAGCGACGAAAAAGGCCCAGGCGCTGCCGCGCGAGATCGCCCCGCGCGGAATGTGGCGGCCCGCGGTGCGCGGGTTGCGCGCGTCGATGGCGGCGTCCACGACGCGATTGAAGGTCATCGCCGCGCTGCGCGCCGCGACCATGCAGATCAGCACCAGCGCGAGCTGACCGAGCGTCGGGATGCCCGGCCGCGCCGCCAGGAACGCCGCCAGCGCCGCGAAGGGCAGCGCGAACACCGAGTGGCTGAACTTGATCATCTCCCCCAAGTCGCGGAGGGCGCGCAGCACGCTCATCGGGCTACTCCGCCTCCGCTTCGTCGTCCGCGGTGCCGTCGGCCTGCCCGGCGGCCGCGCTCGGTGACCAGCGGGTGTGCAGCCCGTGCGGGATCGAGAGCAGGTCCAACACCTTTCCGACGACAAAGTCCACAAGGTCGCCGACTGTCTGCGGCAGCAGGTAGAAGCCGGGGTTGGCCGGGCAGATGATCGCGCCGGCCCGCGAGAGGCGCAGCATGTTCTCCAGCTCGATCGGGCTGCAGGGCATCTCGCGATGGACGATGATCAGCCGGCGGGCCTCCTTGAGCGTCACGGACGCAGCGCGGGTGATGAGGCTGCCGCCGGTGCCGGCCGCAACCGCCCCGAGCGTGTTGCTGCTGCACGGACAGATCACCATGCCGTCGGTGAGGAAGGAGCCGCTGGCGATGCGCGCACCCACGTCCTGGTAGGAGTAGAGCGTCGCGTTGGCGGCCGGGCGCCCGAGCAGCGATTCGATTGTGACCCGCCGGATGCCCAGTTCATCGAACAGCAGGCGCCGCCCCAGCGGGGAGATGACCAGGTGCAGATGAGCGCCGCTCTCGACGACGCACTGCGCCAGACGCTGCGCATATAGCGCACCGCTGGCGCCGGTAATCGCCATCACGATGTTCTTCACGGGCCGTTGCTTCCTTCGTCCGCACTCGATGTCGCGGGCTTCAGCAGGGCCAGCCGCTCGCGCGCGGCCCGACCCCACCACGTTCCATCATATTCCGCCGCCACGCGACGCAGACGCTCGATCCCCGCGGCGCGCAGTGCTTCATCCCGCACGCCCAGGTGCTGGATCTCGATCTCGGCCAGCCGGTAGTGAGCCTCGGCCAGCGCGTCGCCGTCGCCCCCTTCGTCACAGATCCCGCGCAGCGCGGCGGCGCGCTCGGCCGAACTCGGCAGGGAGGCCGCCCAGGCCACGCGGAGGTTGTCGTGCAGGCGGGCGCCGCGGCGGGCGCGCGCCAGTCGCTCCAGCGCCGCGCTGTAGCGTGGTCGGTGCGGATCGAGCGAGAACAGCTCCGCCAGCGGGGCGTTGCCGTGGACCGGATCGTCGCGATTTTCGCGAACCAGCGCGAGCAGTTGCTCGGCTTCGGAGAGAAACGGCCGCGCCTCAAATTCCAGGCTTTCCTCCGCCGGCGGCGTGGCGAGCAGGCTGCGCGTGGCGGGTTGTGTGGCCGCCCCGTTGCCGGCGCCCAACGCCAGCACGCGCTCGAGCCGCTCCTGCGCCGCGGCGGCATCCCCCGCGCGCAGATCATGCACCGCCAGGCGCACGCCGGCGACGATCCGCAGCGGCGACTGCGGGGCCTGGTTCCACAGCGCCAGCCACACCGGGCGGCTCTGCGCGTGAGGGAATTCGGCGTACAGCTCGACCCGCGGCGGTCCGCTCGCCAGCGCGCGCGGGTCCATTCGCGTGTCGAGCGAGTAGCCCTGGATGTAGAGCACGTTGGCGACGTAGCGGCTGCGCGGATGACGAGCCAGAAAGTCGCGACAAAGCTCGTCCGTCTCGCGCCGGCTCTGGAGGAACTCCAGCAGCAGGCGGGTTCGCACGCGCTCGCGCAGCCGATCGCTGTTTCCGGCCAGCGTCGCGAGCAGGTCTTCGCGGACGCTCGGCCGCCCGCTGGCGGACCATTCCTGCAACAGGCCGATGATGCGCTCCTGCACCGCCGCGGGATCCTGCAGCGCGGCGACGCGGCTGGAACGCGGGCCGCACTCGGCCTCCAGCACGCGGTAGGACAGCTCGTCCGTGCCGACGTAAGTGTGAAAGAGCACCACCGGCGTCGCGAACATCACGGTCACCACCGGCGTGATCGCGCCGGGGCGGTAGCGAACCATGTGGGCGATCAGCAGGATGACGGCCATCATCAGGCACGCACTCAGAATCGCCAGGTACCACGGCGCCAGCAACAGCGTCTTCTGCACCGGCGACGCCGACGCGCCCACCATCTCCGGCCCGCCGCGCAGCGCAAGATAGATGTAGAGAATGACCGGCAGCATTCCCAGCAGGGCCGACCCGAAGCGGAAGTTCATGCGGATCGGCCGCCAGCCAGCCAGCGTGCAGCTCAGCACCAGCGTCGCCGCCATCCACGGCATGTGCGCGAAGACCGCCACCGCGACCGCCAGCGGCAGCGCGCAGGGTATGCGATAGAGGATCGAGGTCACAATCGGCACGGCCACCATCGACGCCAGCAGCAGCGCCAACACAACCCCGTGGATCGGCGTCTGCTCCACGCTGATCGGGAACAGGATGAAGTCGTGCAGCGTGCGGGTCTGCTCGCCCCAGAAACGGGCCGGTTCGGCGTAGGCGTGCAGGGAGAAGTCGAACAGGCGGCCGACGTGCAGCCAATGCGTGAACACGCACAACCCGCAATAGAGCAGCGTGTTCGCGGCCAGCATCAGCACGGCGCGCTGGCGGTAACGCGGCTCCGTGCGGGTCCAGACGTCCACGTGACGAGATGAGAGTCTCGGGGCGGCCGGCAGCCCATCGCCGGGATCGAGCGCCTGATTCCCCGCCCCGCTCGGTGGATTGCCGACGCCATCGCGCGCGGAACCGGCCGCGGGTTCGCTCTCGCGTCCTACACCGGCCGATCCGGCGGCGATCCGGCGCTGGGCGGAAATCTCGCTCATGCCGGAATCGTACGTCCGCCGACGGCCCGCTCCAAGCGCGCGATCCCGCGATGAAGCACGTCAACGGATGACAATTTCCGACAGCCGGGCGCAGCGTGCGTCAATTCAGGAATCACCGATTCCGGCGGTGTCGGCGGCCTGCGGCAGGCGTAGAATGGGGATCGGGGAAGTGCTGCGCGGCAGCGGATGCGGGGCGGACTGACCCCCGGCATCGGTGACACTCGGGATTTGAAGAGCACAGGCGGCTGATCAGGGAGATCGCAGGATGGCGACGGTCCCGGGAATGGCAGAGGCGCGCGGCATGAGCATCCCGCGGATGCTGTTGCAGCCGGCGTGGCTGGTGGTGGAGGGCCTGCTGGCGGTGCTGGTGCTCGTGTACCTGTTTTCGAGCGGGTGGTTCGGCGGAGGGTTCGGCGCGGCATTGGCGGGAACCGAGCTGTTCGAAGTGAAGCGAATGGACATCGAACTGACGCTGGAGGAATCCGGCGAGCTGCGCGCGCGGCGCAACGTCGAGGTGCGATCCGAGGTGGAGGGGGAGAGCGTCATCCTGTTTATGGCGCCGGAAAGCTCGCGGGTGACGAAGGGCGACGTGGTTGTGGAGCTGGCCTCCGATGCGCTGACCGAGCGGATGGAGAGCGAGGAGATCGAGCTGCGGAAGATTCGCGCCGACGTCGAATCCGCCCGGCAGGAACTGGAGATCACGCGGAATGAAAACGCCAGTCTGATTTCCAAGGCCCAGATCGATCTGGACGTGGCCGAGTTGGAATTGCGACAGTACCTCGAGGGGGAGTACGTCAAGGCGCTGCAGACCGCCGAGATCGACATCGAGCAGACCCGCCAGGAAATCGAGCGCAAAGAGGAGGAGATTCGCAAGAATGAGCCGCTTCGGGAGCGCGGATTCGTGACGGCCCTGAAGCTCAAGGAGCTTCACTTTGATCTCTACAAGCTGCGCCGGACGCTGGAAAAGAACGAACTGACGCTGCAGATTCTCCAGACGTACGATCGCCCGAAGACGGAAAAACAGAAGACCAGCGCCGTCGAGCAGGCCCGGCAGGAACTCGAGCGCGCCCGGCAGCGCGCGGCCTCGCGCGACGTGCAGGCCACCGCGCTGGTCGAGGAGCGCCAGGCACAGCTCGCCGTCCGCGAAACGCGCTTCGAGCGGCTGCGCCGCGCGATCGAGAAGTGCCGCATCCTGGCCCCGGGCGACGGCGTTGTGCAATATCCGACCGATGAGGGCCGCAACCGTTGGAACCAGAGCCGCCTCGCGGTCGGGGAGCGCGTCTACGAAGGACAGACCATTCTCACCCTGCCGGATGTCACGCAGATGATCGTGAACGCGAGGATTCACGAGGCGGATCGGCATAAGGTGCGGGAGGGGTTGCCCTGCATCGTGCGGGTGCCGGCCGTACCGGGGCGGGCGTTTCACGGGACGATCTCCCGGATTGCGCAATTCGCCGACTCCGCCAACTCGTGGCTGAACCCCGAGTTGAAGGAGCACACCACAGAGATCCTGCTGGATGAGACGGATGCCCCGGTCTCGCCCGGCGATTCCGCCAGCATTACCATCCTGATTGACACCATCGAGGGCGCCATCGCCGTTCCGGTGCAGTGCGTCTACACCCGCGGCTCGCGCAGCTTCGTCTTTGTCGCCAGCGGCTCGTCGGTGAAGCCGGTGCAGGTCGAGATCGGGCGATCCAACGTGCGCATGGTCGAAATCCTCAGCGGCGTCGATGTGGGGGATCGCGTTGTGCAGGGGGCGACCGAGTCGCTGCTGGCGCGCCTGCCGAACGTCGGCGCCGGTTCGCCCGGATCGGTCAATGGCTCGGAGGGTGGAGCACCCGCCAATGGCGGCGGCCGACGGGGCGGCGGCGGGGGCGGCCCGCGCCGCGGATAGTGCGCGCGGACCGATCGTATAATCCCGGTTGGCTCAGGACCGGCCGCCGGCCCGTTCTGCCGCGGCGTGAGTGCGCGGCGGCGGATCCCGCTGCAACGTTCCCTTCGGAGATGAATCCATGCGCGACGTGCTCGCATCACTCGGACTCGCCGACGTCAATCCCGGCGGCTTTGACGGGGAGTGGTTCGGCGGCGGCCCGCTGCTGGAGGTCACCAGCCCCATCCGCGGCGAGCGAATCGGCTCAGTGCGGCAGGTGACGCGCAGCGAGTATGACCGCATCGTCGATCGCGCAGCGCAGGCGTTCCATTCCTGGCGCATGACCCCTGCCCCGCAGCGCGGCGAGGTGGTGCGGCGCCTCGGCGACGCGCTGCGCGCGAAGAAAAAGGCGCTCGGCGCGCTGGTGACGCTCGAAATGGGCAAGATCGCCGCCGAGGGCGAGGGCGAAGTGCAGGAGATGATCGACATCTGCGATTTCGCCTGCGGCCTGTCGCGCCAGTTGTACGGCCTCACCATGCACAGCGAGCGCCCCCGCCACCGCATGTACGAGCAATGGCACCCGCTCGGCGTCGTGGGAATCATCAGCGCGTTCAACTTTCCGGTGGCGGTGTGGGCCTGGAATTCCGCGCTGGCGGCGGTCTGCGGTGACTCGTCGGTGTGGAAGCCCGCTCCCAAGACGCCGCTCACCGCCGTGGCGACGATCCGCATCGCCGAGGCCGTCTGCCGCGAGGCCGGCGTCGATCCGGCGATTTTCTCGCTGGCGATGGGAACCGTCGAGGACGTCGGGGAGCCGATGCTGGCCGACCGGCGCATCCCGCTGATCTCGGCAACCGGCAGTTGCCGCCTCGGCTACCGCGTGGCGGAGGTCGTCGGCAAGCGCCTCGGCCGCTCGATTCTCGAGCTGGGCGGTAACAACGCGATCATCGTCACCTCCTACGCGGATCTCGACCTCGCGACGCGGGCAATCGTCTTCGGCGCAGTCGGCACGGCCGGACAGCGCTGCACCAGCACGCGCCGCGTCATCGTGCATCGCAGCGTCGAAAAGGAGCTGACGCGCCGGTTGATCGCCGCGTACAAGTCCGTGCGCATCGGCGATCCGCGATCGGCCGAAACGCTGATGGGGCCGCTGGTCGGCCCGGACTCGCTGCGCGCGATGCAGTCCGCCATCGCTGAGCTGCGCCACCAGGGCGGTGAAGTGCTGTATGGCGGCGAGCCGCTGACAGGCCCGGAGTACGCCGGCGGCGCGTATGTCTCCCCCTGCATTGCCCTGGCGCGCAACGACATGCAGATCGTGCAGGCCGAGACCTTCGCGCCGATTCTCTATCTGATCCCCTACGGCGGCGCCGCCCGCCCCGCCGATCACGACACGCTGATCCGCGAAATGCACGAGGCAATCGGCATTCAGAACGACGTGCCGCAGGGGCTTTCGAGCGCGATCTTCACGCACCACGTCGTCGAGGCCGAGGAATTCCTCGCCCACAGCGGCAGCGACTGCGGCATCGCCAACGTCAACATCGGCACCAGCGGCGCGGAAATCGGCGGCGCCTTCGGCGGTGAGAAGGACACCGGCGGCGGGCGCGAATCCGGCAGCGACGCCTGGCGTCAGTACATGCGCCGCCAGACCAACACGCTCAATTGGGGCTTTGCACTGCCGCTGGCGCAGGGCATCCGCTTCGACGTCTGACCGGCCGGAAGGAACGTGCGATGGGGCAGGACGCCCAGCCGCTGGAGCCGCCGGAGGCGATCCGCCGCCGGCTCGATCTGGACGACGCGCGGCTGCGCGGCGAGTGCGTCGTGCATACGCACCGCGTCGGCGGCCCCGGCGGTCAGCATCGCAATAAGACCGAGTCCGCCGTCCGCCTGCTGCATCGGCCCAGCGGGATCGTCGTCACCGGGGAGGAGCGCCGCTCCCAGCATCAGAACGCCGCCAACGCCCTCTCGCGGCTGCGCGAGGCGATCGCGGTGCGCTTCCGCGCGCCGCTGCCGGTGGTCTTTGCCTGGCCGGAAGGGGTGCAGATTCGCGACCGCAAGCTGCGCGTCAGCGAGCGCAACCCGGCGTATTTTCACGTGCTGGGGATGGCGCTCGATGCGCTGGCGGCGGCGGATGCGAATCCAGCGCCGGCGGCGGCCGCGCTGGGCGTCAGCACGTCCAGCCTGGTCCGCATTCTCGCGGACAATCCCCGCGCCTGGCAGGAGGCCAACCGCCTGCGCAGCGAAGCGGGACTTGGCCCGCTTCGCGCGGATTGATGTGTGTGCCGCGGCTCGGTGTGCGACCCGAGTTTGAGACGTGTCGCGCTTCTGCGAATTTTCTCTGTTCCAGAGCAGAGGCGCGCCGGATCGCACCGCTCCCGAGCCGTTGCACAGCAACACATGGGGGCGGTTCTCATCCCGAACCCTGACCGCTCCTGCTAACGCGTCAGCAGCTCCACGAACGGGTCTAGATCAAAATTCGTGAACGCTCCATTGCCGTCGATGTCGCCGTTGAGAAGGTCGCAGCAGGGGAACGCCAGGTGATACGCCTCCGGCTCGGTCAGCGCCAGCACGAACGGATCGATGTCGAAGTTCGTGAAAACGCCGTTGCAGTCCATGTCGCCGATCACGCGGTTCACGTCGAACATCGACGAGTCCGCACCGGGCAGCGTGAACGAGATCGCCCGCCACTGATACCCGTCGCCCGGTCGGCTGATCCGCAGCCCCGGGAAGGTCGCGACGCCCGCAACGGCGTTTCGCAGCGTCACGCCGCACACTTCCGCGCCACCGGGATTTGAGACCAGTCCCAATGCCATGGCGTCGTTGCGATTCGTCACGCGATTGCCCAGAGCATCGATGATCTCCACCTGGAGCTGATGCGGCACGCCGATCGCAATCTCGTCAGGAACGCCGAGGAAGCGCATTCCGACCGCCTGTCCGCTGCCGATGTTGAACCCGACGGACTCCGCCGGCGTCAGCCCGTTGGCGGTCGCCGTCAGCGTGTAACCCTGGGCCGCGACTCCGATCGTGAGGTTGTTGAACGTCGCCACACCCGCTTCGGCGGCGCGCGTCAGCGTCCCGCCGAGCACCGCTCCTCCGGGATTCTGTCCCAGCGAAATGGTGATCGACTCGGCGTAGCTCGTGACGCGGTTCTCGAAGGCGTCCAGCACCTCGACTGCGACCGCCGGCAGCGTCGCCCCGGCGCTTCCGCCGGTCGGCTGCTGCACGAAGCGCAGGTGCGTCGGAGCGCCGGCCGTGATGGAGAACGGCGCGCTGGTGGCCGGAAGCAGTCCGCCGGCGCCGGCCGACAGCGTGTAACCAGTTCCCAGCCGGTCGAGCGTGACGTCGTCAAACGTCGCCACACCGGCGCTGCTGGTCCGCGTCAGCGTCCCGCCCAGCGCAGCGCCGGTCGGGTTGTTTTCCAGTTGCAACGTCACGCCGAAATCCGGCGACGTGATGCGATTGCCGAATTCGTCGATCACCTCGACGCTGATCGCCGGCGCCAGCGCCGTGCCGACCGCGCCGCTGGGCGGCTGCACGAGGAAGCGCAGCGCACTGGCCACGCCGCCCTGCACGTCGAACGGGTCGGAGTCCGCCTGCCCGGCCGCGGCCGCGGCGTGCAGTCGATAACCCGTTCCCAGGGCCGTCACGCTGACGTCGTCAAACGTCGCGACGCCCGCCACCGCATTGCGCGCGAGTGTGCCGGTCAGCGCGCCGCCGCCGGGATTGGCCGCCAGCGACAGCGTCACGCTCTGCGTCGCGGCGGTGTCACGATTTCCGAAGGCGTCGATCAACTCGACCGTGACGGCCGGCGTGATCGGCGCGCCCGGCGCGATGCCGGTCGGTTGCTGCACGAACCGCACGCCCGCCGCCGCGCCGCCGCTGATGTTGAACAGGTTGCTGTCAGCGGGCGCCAGCAGCCCGCTGGTCGCGTGCAGGCGGTAGCCCTGCGCAGCGCGATCCAGTGTCAGATTGTTGAAGGTGGCGATGCCGTTTACGGCGCTGCGCGTCAATGTGCCGCCCAGCGTGGAGCCGCCGGGGTTTTCCGAGAGGGCGATCGTGATGGTGTTGGTTGCCGTCGGAACGCGCGCCCCGAACTGGTCGATCACCTCGACCGTGACGGCGGGCGTGATCGGGCTGCCGGCCGCGGTCGCGCCGGGCTGCTGCACAAAGCGCAGCGCCGTCTGCGAGCCGCCGGTGACGGTGAAGGGGATCGACGCCAGCGGCGTGACCGCGCCGACGGAGGCGAGCAGTTGATACTCGCCCGGCAGCGTCACGAACACGTCGTTGAATTCCGCCACGCCGTTGACGGTGTTGCGCGTCGTCTGTCCGCCCAGCGTGACCCCCGGCGGATCCCCGGCCAGGGACAGCGTCACGGCCGCGGGCGGGCTGGTCACGATGTTGTTGAACACGTCGCGCACCCGCACGCGCACCGCCGGAGAAATCGCCTCGCCGGCGTTCACCGCCGATGGCTGCTGCACATACTCGACGGAGGCCGGCGCACCGGGCAGCACCGAGAACGCGGCGGAGTCCACCGCCGGGAAGATGCCGCCGAAGGCGCGGAATCGATAGCCCGCGCCCGGCGTGATGATGAACAGGTCGTCAAAGACGGCCACGCCCTCGGCCGCGATCTTCGACGTCTGCCCGCCCAGCGCGGCGCCGGTCGGGTTCGTCCCGAAGGCGATGATGATGAAGGTGTTGGCGGTGATGACGCGATTGCCCACCGCGTCTACCACTTCGACCGCTACCGGCGGTGAAAAGTTCGCGCCGGCGCCCACGTCCGGCGGCGGCGCCACGAAATTCAGTCCGACCGGGTCTCCGGAGAGAATGTTGAACGGCACGCTGATCGCCGCCGTCAGTCCGCCGGCCGTCGCCCGGATGCGGAATCCGACGCCGCTGCGACTGACGCGCACGTCGTTGAACGTCGCCACGCCATTCACCGGAATGCGCGTCAGCGTGCCGGTCAGCACGGCATTGGTCGGATTCGTGCTCAGTTCAAGCGTGATCGGCGTGGCCGAGCCGACCACCGTGCTCCCGCCCGAGTCCACCACGCGAACCGTGATCGGCGGCGAGATCGGCGTGTCATAGCCGGCGGTCGTCGGCTGCTGGCCGAAGCGCACGGCGCTGGGAATGCCGCTGGTGATGTCGAATGGCGCGGACAGCGCGTCGCTGACGCCCGCTGACGTCGCGCGCAGCGTGTACCCGCCCCCGACGGCGTTGATGGACAACCCGCTGAACGTGGCGAGGCCGTTGACCGCCTCGGCGATCGTCGCCCCGTCGAGCGTCCCGCCGCCGGGGTTGTTCTGAATGGCGATCGTGACCGTGCCGCTGACCGTGAGATTACGGTTGCCGAGGGCGTCGATGAACTCGACCGTCACCGGTGGAGTGATCACTCCGCCCGCGAGCGTGTTGGTCGGCTGCTGGGCGAAGCGCAGCGCCGTCGCCGCCGCGGCGGAGATGTTGAACGGGCTGGAATTCGCGCTGGTCAACCCCGCCGCGGACGCGCGCAGGATGAAGCCCGCGGCGGCGCGGTTGATCGAGATGTTGTCAAAAGTCGCCACCCCGTTGACGGCGGCGCGGGTGAGCGTGCCGCTCAGCATCGCGGCCCCGCCGGTCGGGTCCGTGGCGAAACTCAACGTGACGCTGTGGGTCGCTCCCGGGACGGTCATCCCCTGGTCATCCACCAGGCGGACGGTGAGGGCCGGCGTGATGGCTGCGCCGGCGACGGTGTTTGTCGGCTGTTGCACGAATTGCAGAGCCGTCGGCTGGCGCGGCGTGATCGTAAAGGCGCTCGACACGGCGCCGGTGAGCGCCGGCGCGGTTGCGGACAGCGTGTAGCCCGCGGCCGCATTGTTGATCGACAGGTTGTCGAACACGGCCACGCCGCTGGTCGTGGCGCGGCTGAGCGTGCCGGAGAGCGTGCCCGCGCCGGGGTTGGAGCCGACTGCGACCGTGATGGTCGCCGTGCTGCCGGTGGCCCGGTTGCCGAAGGGATCGATCAGCTCGATCTGCACCGGCGGCGTGATCGCCCGGCCGGACTCCGTGTTCGTGGGTTGCACGGCGAAGCGCAGCGCGTTGGCGGCGGCCGCGGAAACGGCGAACGCGCCGGAGGTGATCTGCGGCAGCGCCCCGCTGGTCGCGCGCAGCGTGTAGCCGGTCGCGGCGCGGTCGAGCGTGATGTTGTTGAAGGTGGCCACGCCGTTGACGGCGTTGCGCGTGAGCGTGCCGCCCAGCGTCGAGCCGCCGGGATTGGCGGCCAGCGAGAGCGTGATTGAATCGGTGCGGCCGAGCGTGGTGGCGCCCTGTGCGTCGATCAGCCGCACGGTGATTGAGGGCGTGAGCGCCTGCCCGGCGACGACGTCGGTCGGCCCCTGCACGAACGCGATGGAGGTCGGCGTGCGCGGCGTGATGTTGAACGCGGCGGACGTGACCGGCCCGATCGCGCCGGCGCTGGCGCGCAGCGTGTAGCCGTCGGCGGGGATGTTCAGCGAGAGGTCGTTGAAGGTGGCGATGCCGGCCGACGCGTTTCGCGTCAGCGTGCCGCCGAGCGTTGCGCCGCCGGGGTTGTTCTGGATGGCGAGCATGACCGCGGCGCTGCTGTTGGTGTCGCGATTGCCGAAGGCGTCGCGCAGCTCGATCGTGATCGGCGGTGCGAGGGTCTCACCCGCGGTCGTGTTGCCCGGCTGCTGCGTGAACACGGCCGTGCTGGCCGGCGCGGGCGAGATGTTGAACGCGACCGATGTATCCGGCGCCAGCGCCCCGGACGAGGCGATCAGCGTGTAGCCCGTGCCGACGCGATTCAGCGAGATGTCATTGAACGTGGCGATGCCGCCCACCGCGGTTCGCGTCACCGTCCCCGCCAGCGTCGCTGCGCCGGGGTTCGCCCCCAGCGACAGCGTCACCGCCAGCGTCGCCGTCGGAATCGTCGCGCCGTCCGCGTCGACGATGCGCACCGTGATCGACGGCGTGATGGCCTGCCCGGCGACGGCGCTGGACGGCTCCTGCACGAAGTGCACGGCTACCGGCGTCCGCGGCAGAATGTCGAAAGCAGTGGAGATGATGGGGCCGAGCGTGGCAGTGGAGGCGCGCAGCGTGTACCCGCTGCCGGGGTTGTTGATCGAGAGATTGTCGAAGGTGGCCAAACCGGCCACCGCGCTGCGCGTCGTCGTGCCCGAGAGCGTTCCGCCAGCGGGGTTGTTCTGAATCGCGATCGTGACGGCGCTGGTGTTGTTGGTGTCGCGATTGCCGAAGGCGTCCAGCAGCTCGATCTGCACCGGCGGCGAGATCGGATCCTGCGCGACGCTGTTCAACGGCTGCTGCGCGAAGCGCAGCGTCGTGGCCGGCGCGGGTGTGACGCCGAATGCGGTTGAAATCGCGTCGGTGAGTCCCGCGGTGGCGGCTCGCAGCGTATAGCCCGTGCCGGTGCGGTCGAGCGTGATGTTGGCGAAGGTGGCAACACCGTTGAGCGGTGTGCGCGAGAGCGTGCCGCCCAGCGTCGCGCCGCCGGGGTTATTGCCGATCGAGAGCGTGACGGCGGCGGTCGCGGTGGTGACGGTGACGCCGAACTCGTCGATGACGCGCACCGAGATCGCAGGCGCAATGGCGATGCCGGCAACGACCGTCGATGGCTGCTGTACGAATTGCAGTGCTACCGGCGTGCGCGCAATGATGTTGAAGAACGCGGACCCGGTCGGGGCGATGGTCGCCGTGTTGGCCGCCAGCGTGTAGCCGTTGCCGGGGCGCGAGATCGAGAGATTGTCGAAGCTCACGACGCCTGCGACGGCATTGCGCGTCGTCGTTCCGGAGAGCGTGCCGGCGCCGGGGTTGATGGCGATGCCGATGGTGACGGCGGCGGTGCCGGCCGTATCGCGGTTACCGAAGGCGTCCAGCAGCTCGAGCTGCACTGGAGGCGCGATGACGGCGTCGACCAGCGCCGGCGTCGGTTGCTGAATGAAGCGAAGCTGGGTGCCGACGCCGGGCGTCACGGCGAAGGGTGACGAATCCACCGCCGGCAGTGCACCGCTGACCGCGCGCAGGCGGTAGCTTCCGTGTACGCGATCCACGCTCAGGTTGTTGAAGGTGGCCACGCCGTTGACGGCGCTTCGCGTCAGCGTTCCGCCGAGCGTGCCGCCGACGGGGTTGTCGATCAGCGAGATCGTGACGGGGTTCGTCGCGCCGCCGACCGTGTTGCCCAGCACGTCCACCAGCCGCACGGTGACGGATGGCGTGATCGACGCGCCGGCCGTGACGTTCGTCGGCTGCTGCACGAATTCGATCGCGACTGGCGTCGCGATCACGTTGAACGAACTCGACGTGGCGGCCGTCAGCCCGCCGGACTCGGCGCGCAGCGTGTACGCCCCGGAACGATCCAGCCGCAGATCGTCAAAGGTCGCCGCCCCCGCGGCCGATGCGCGAACCGTCCCGCCCGACAGCGTCGCCCCCGGCGGCCCGGTCTGAATCGACATTGTCACGTTCACGGCGGGATTGGCTGTGCGGTTCCCGAAGGCGTCGTTGACCAGCACCGTCACCGGCGGAGCGATGTTCTCGAACAGGTTCGTCTGCGTCGGTTGCTGACCAAAGGCCAGGACGGCCGGGGCCGCCGGCGCAATGTCGAAGCGCTGCGAGTTCTGCTGCGTGAAACCGTTGGTGACGCGGAGTGAATAGCCGTTGGCCGCGGTTCGGATCGACAGGTCGTTGAACACCACGAGGCCGTTCACGGCATTGCGCGTGAGCGTCCCGAAGAGCGTCGCCGCGCCGGGATTGTCGGCGATCGAGATGGTCACGGCCGCGACGGAGTTCAGGTCGCGGTTGCCGAATTGATCGGTCAGCTCGGCGGAGACGGGGGCAAGGGTGGCGCCGGCGGTGCCGTTCAGCGGCGCACCGACGAATTGAGTGAACTGCCCCGGACCGGCGGTCACGCTGAACGGAATCGACGTGGCGGGCGTCACACCGGCCGATGAGGCGCGGAATGTGTATCCCGTTGCGGCCTGTACGATCGACAGGTCGTTGAACGTGGCGACGCCGTTGACGGCGTTGCGCGTCAGCGTACCGATCGGAATGGCGCCGGTCGGGTTGTCAAACAGGGCCAGCGTGATTGGCGCGTTCGCCCCCGTAACCGTCGCGCCGCCCGAATCCACGAATCGCACCGACACCGCCGGCGACATGACCGTCCCGGCGATGATGTTCGACGGCTGCTGCGAGAAGACCACCGCAACCGGCGGCTGGGTCACCGAAAAGAAATCAGAATTCGCGAAGGACATTCCCGGCGACGTCGCCCGCAGATTGAACACCGCGCCCGCGAGGTTGATGCTGAGGTTGTCGAACGTCACCACGCCGTTGACGGCGTCCCTCACGCGCGTCCCCGAGAGCGACGCCCCCGGCGTTCCATTGAGGATGTTGATCGTGACGGTCGCCGATGAATTGGTCACCCGCTGGCCGTTGATGTCGACAATTTCGAGCCGTACCGCCGGCATGATCGTCTGCCCGGCCGGCGTGTTGGTCGGCTGCTGCAGGTAGCGCATCGCCACACCCTGTGCCCAGCAGGGCGCAGCGATAGCCATAGCCAGGACAATGGTCGCAAGTCGCATGAGTGCCTCTTTCCGCAACCCGAGTTCGCGCGTGTCCCAGCAGGGGTTGGGGCGACCCCTGTGCCGCTCGCCGGCGGCGGGACTGACGCTGGGCCGTCAGTATAGCTCAACCCCCGCCAAGAGGCTGCGGCCAGGCACCCATAATAGCGGCATTCACCCACAATTGGAACTGCTCCCGGTCGCCAATGGGCCTATCGTGTGATCGCAGTGCTCGAACTCGGCGTTCGATTGTGTCCATAACCATTTTTGATAAATGTTCTTATGGAATTATCTGCGAACCGTGGAATAAGAGCTTATGGGAGAATTCGAGCCGGCTGATTCGGTATCGTGATCGATCCCGAACCGGAGCCGTCAGCCGTCGGGTCCGAACTCGTGAAATGGATGCCGAGCGGGCGGTTACACCCGCCGGAGGAGAGAGGTGACGAAGGGCCGACCCGGCTGATGGGCGGTCCTTCGTCTGTTTATTCGCGGGATCGCGCGGCCCGCTTCGGCCTGGCGGGCGCCAGCCGACGCACGGGAGCAAGCTTTTCGCGCAGCGCTTCGGCCACATTCTGCGGCACAAGCTGCCGCACGCGGCGCGGGTCGCTGCCGCCCATCTCATAAATCTGCTTGATGTAGGTGCTGGACGTGAGCACGTATTGGTCGCTGGTCGGCAGAAACACGGTCTCGATGCCGCCCACAAGCTGATTCACGCTGGCCTGCTGCAGCTCATCGCTGAGGTCGCCGAGGTCGCGGATGCCGCGCAGCAGCACGTCGCCGCCGCACTGTTTCACAAAGTCGATCGTCAGGCCGGTGTACACGCGGACCGACACATTCTTCAATCCGGCGAGGTGCGGCTCGATCAGCGCGCGGCGCTCGGCCTGCGAGAACATCGGCGCTTTGCCGGGGTTCAGGCCGATCCCGACGATCAGCCGGTTGAAGAGCCGCGCGGCGCGGCGGATGATGTCGAGATGGCCGTTGGTGACCGGATCGAACGAGCCGGGAAAGACGGCGGTAATGGGGCGGCGGTGCGGCATGCGATCTCCGGAAGTCGGCGCAGTCGGTCGACGCGGCGTCATGCCGGGCGACCCCGATCGGCCGCGCGCTTCGCGCAACCCGGGGCATTGCGCACGCCGATGAATCGATCCCAGGCGCTGTGATCGGCCACGTCCACGCCCGCGTCGGCGGCGCGCTGCTGAAGAAAACGCTGCAGCGTCATCAGCATGTCCCCCTCATCCAGCGCGTCAAACTCCTCGGCGTCGGCGGCCCGCAATTGGAGAAAGAGCGCCCGGTAGATTGTCTTGATCTGGTCCAGCGAAAGCGTCAGGTCGATCGCGTGATTGTCGCGGTGCTTGAGCAGCACGGGTGGCTCTCCGATTGCCCGCGGCCGGGCGGATTCTGGCGGCGTCCATTCAATATGCGGGCGGCGGCTCGGGCAGCGGCTCGAAGCAGGTGGCGCAGCGCGGTTCGTATTCGCCTACACCGCCGACCATGAACTCATCCGTGACCGGCGCCAGCCGCTGCGAATACTCACCCGGCGCGCCGCAGGCGCGACAGGCCGCCCGCAGCACGTCGCGACAGGCCTGCAGCGGTTCCAATTGCGGGAACGGAGGAAACGGCCGCCCCCAGGCGTCGTTGTGAATGCCCGCCAGGATCACGCGCACGCCCGCGTCGCGCAGCGCTTCGCAGGCCGGGACCAGCCCGCGGCCGAAGAACTGCGCCTCGTCGATGCCGATGACGTCCGCATCGCCGCGCAAGCGCAGGATGGCGGCGGCATCGGCGGCGGGAAGCGCGTCGAAGGTGCGGCCGTCGTGCGTGGCGAGGCGGGTTACGTCGTAGCGCGTATCGAGCGAATGCTTGAACGCCCGCACGCGGCCCCCGGCGGCCCGCGCTTCGATCAGCCGCGAGATCAGCAGCGCGGTCTTGCCGGCGAACATGCAGCCGCAGATGACCTCAATGCGGCCGCGGGGCGGAGTGGAAAGGGCGGCGGTCATTCCCGCGATTGTAAACCGTCAGCGGCCCGGCGCGGCGCTCTCCTGCGGCGCGGCGGTTTCTTCAGGTGCGGCAGTCCGGCGTGCGTCGATCCGCTCACGCAGCCGGCGCAGGGCGTGCTCGTCCTGCATCGCCCGCTCACGTTTCTGAGCCGCCGCCACCCCCATCTCCAGCGCTTCGGCGGGATCGAGGCACACCAGTTCGTGCGGCTGCACGCCGACGCCCTGGTAGTGCTCGCCGTCGAGCCGCGAGACGCGCACCCAGCTATGCCACAGCACCATGCCGTTGGAGAGCGTGGTGTTGCGGATGGCGGCGTTGAGGCCCTTGGTGGGGCGGCCGATCAGCAGCGCCCGCCCGGTGTCGCCCAGCGAGAACGACAGCCCTTCCGACATGGAGCCGGTGCCGTCGTCGATCAGCACGACCAGCTCGCCCGTGTACGTTTTGCCGGTGGGCGCAACGCTTCCGCCCATCCCGCGCACCAGCGACGCGATCAGCGGCGAGCGTCCGTCAAATGTGCAGACGCGCTTCTCCTCGGAGAAGAAGCGGCCCGCGATCGGCAGCATGATCCACGGATAACCGCCGCCGGTGCCGCGCAGATCGAGGATCAGGCCGCGCGTGTCCATCAGCTCATTCAGCGCCGCGTCGAAATCCGCCACGACCTGCTGCGTGACCAGGTGCTCGATGCGGATGTGGCCGATGTTGTCGTCGATCCGGCGCGAGCGGACGACGACCTCGACCTCCTTCTCGGTCTCGCGGCCCTCCTTGTCTCGGACGACCGCCCGGCTGGTCGGCCCGTAGCGTGTCGGCGGTACGACCGGCTCGGTGCGCTTCAGCCGCACGGAAAAAGAGCGCCCGTCCTTGCGCTCCAGTTCCAGCTCCACCTCGCTGTCCTTGAGACCGTTCAGCAGCGACCAGCCGCTGCCGTGCGTGACCAGCGCGCCGTCGATCAGGCGCAGCCGGCAGTACTCGACGCGCGGCTTGCCGTCCGCACCCGGTTCATCCGCGAATGTGTGACGGACGTAATGGTCGCGCTGAAAGCCGATCCGCGCCAGCTTCGGGCGGTAGAGCGGCTCCTTGCCCGCCAGCGGCAGCGGCGGGGGCGGCTTATCCGGCATGAACCAGCGGGTGGTCAGGTGCACGTGGCCGTCACCGAGGCGGCTGACCACGCGCACCAGTTCGCGGAGCCGTTCGGTCTCGTCCGGCATTCGCGCCAGGCGCTCGCGGGTCTGCGAGCGGAGCGTGCGCATGTCGGGCGATTTCGGGTCGAAGAAGGCGTCATGTCGCGACAATTCCCCCCAGATCTCGTCAAACAACGCGCATCGCTCGCGGACCTCGCGGCGGGTGGGACGGGCCGGGGCGGTCGTAGCAGCGGCTTCGCCGGCGCTGTCCGCGGCGATTTCGCCGGCCTCGTCCGCGTCATCGGCGCCGACTTCGTCCATGCGCGGAGCGGCATGGGCGGCCGGAGACAGCGGGAGCGTGCCGAAGGGCGGGATCGCGAAGGGGAGCGCGATGACCGCGAGGAGCGCGGCGCAGCCGACGACTGGATGGAGTTTCATGAGGCGCCTCCGGTCCGCTTCGGGTCGAACACGCGGAGCGACGCCGGTCGTCACTCGACGCTGACGAACTTGCGAATCGCGGCTTCGAGCTGCGCGGTCGTGTAGCGCTTGGCCAGGTCGATCGGCAGAAAGACGCCGTGATTGTGGTCGCTGGCCAGGATGATCAGCCGGCCGATCACGGTGTGGCCCTGTTCCTGCGGCGTATGCCCGACGATCAGGTGCTCCGCGCTGACCAGCCGCGCGAAGGCATCCACGTCGCGCGGGGTGTGAAAACGGCCCCACACCAGCGCATGGCCCGGTCCGCCCGGCTCGAGGTCCGCCGCGGTCGGCAGGCGGTCGAAGATGCCGGCGTCGAAGGCGTCGATGCGCAGCGGGTCGGGCAGGCTGTGGGCCATGAAGACGCCCGAGGCGGTCCGCGCCGCCAGCGGCAGCGCCAGGATGTAGTCATTGACCGCTTCGAGCACGCGCCCCGCGTCCCGCCCGAAGCGCATCTCCAGCCCGCGCTCGAAGTCATGCAGCACACTGCGCCCGCCCTTGGTGATTTCGAAGCCCAGCGCCTGCGACAGCTCGTGGTTGCTCTGCAGAAAAAAGACGTTGTCGGGGAAGCGGCACTTCCACTCCAGCGCGGTGAGCAGCAGATCGATGGAGAGGTCGGGCTCCTGCGGGCGCGACGGCTCGGAGTGAATCAGCTCATGCAGAATGACATAGCGCCCGGGGCTGCGCTCCAGGGCGCAGTACCGTTGCAATTTCGCGAGATTCCCCAGGTTCCCGTGCAGATCGCCGGTCATCACGACCTGCCCGGCGCTGCCGAAAGACAGCAGCGAGCCGCGTCGGCCGGGATCGTCGCGGACCAGCTCGGTGGCCTCGCGGATCACGTCCAGCGCCCGGGCGGCGTCGGTAATCGGCGTCAAAGCGGAGCTTCCTTCGCTGAGGGGCTTCATGGTCGTGCCTGCCCTGTTTTCGGAGACCCGGCGTCGGCGCCGCGGTCCGCGGCGGCGCGCTTGGCCAGCAGCAGTTGAATGGTCTCCAGGCGCGACACGACGTCGCGCATGTCGCGCGGGCGGCGGTCCGGCGCGGTCTCGACGCACTCGCTGATGAGCTTGGACAGGGCGACGGGCACGCGCGGGTTCAACTCGTGAGGCGGGGCGTTGTCCACCCGCGCTTCCAGCTCGATCATCTTCGAACCGGTGGGCGCGGTTTGCATCTGCGTGCGGAACGCTTTTCCGGTCACGACCCAGTACATCGTCGCCCCGAGGTTGAAGACGTCGGTGCGCTGATCAATCTCGCGCCGCCACACCTGCTCCGGCGCCATGTAGTCAGGCGTGCCCTGCACGCGCGTCTTGCGCGTCCCCAGCGGGCAGCTCTGGCCGAAATCAATGATCTTCAGCCCGCCGTCGCGGGTGAGGATGATGTTGTTGGGCTTCATGTCGGCGTGCGCGTAGCCGAGCCTGTGCAGCGCGCCCAGCCCCTCGGCGACCTTCGCAAAGAGAGCAACGATGCCTTCGATCGACACCGGGCACTGGCTCTCGAGCGTCTCTCCCTCGGCATACTCCATGGTGAGAAACAGCTCCTGCGTTCGCAGCCACTTCCGCACGCGAACAATATCGAAACAGCGCCGCAGATAGGGGTGCTCAAACTGCCGCGCGACTTCGTATTCGGTCTGCGCCTGCTCCAGGAAGCGGTCATCCTCCGCCTTGCGGCGGACGATGTGCTTGATCGCGAACCGGGTGCGCGTGCTGCGTTCAACGGCGAGGTAGATCACGGCGTGCGCCCCCTTGCCGAGGCGATCGACGAACTCGAAGGCCGGAAGCTGGGCGAAGGTCCGCGCTCTCATCAATACCGGAGTCCGTAACGGTGCTTTGGGAGCCTGCCCGCATTGTAGACGCCGGCGCGCGGCGGCGGCAGAGCCGTTCGCACAGAGCGAAACGGGCGACGCGACGCCGGATCCGGCGCCGGTGGATTCGTTCACGCTATCGGATGAACTGTTTGCGCGCCAGCAACTCGCGCAGCGACTGCGCCTGACGCGGCAGGTCGGAGCGGCGGGCGGGATCCGAATTCGGATCGAGGCGGATGCGCCCGGCGCTCGGGCGCACGTCGAGCGAGTGGTTGTCGCTCATGCTGCCGAACACGGCCAGGACGCTGCGGGCCTGCTCCGCCGGCAACTCCGCGCCCGCGGACCCAATCACGAGCATCCGCACATGTCCCCCGCGCGGTTCCCAGCGACAGGAACCATCCGGAAAGACTGCGCAGGCGAATTCAGCAAGCGGAACCGCGTCGCCGTCTCGGGCGTACTCGATCGTGACGCTTTCGATTGCCTGGCCGCGCTGCGCCACGAGCGGCGCTCCGCCCGACCAGCGCGGTCCGCGCGGCTCAAGCCACAACAGCAGCGCCGCGCCGAACGTCATTGAACCGACCAGCAGGGCGACCACTTTGGAATTGCGGGTGTTGGCGGCCATGAAGATTCCCTTCTTCTCACCCGGCGCGCTCGGCTTCCTTGCCGTCGCGGGTCGCGGACGTCGTGCTCGTGGGTGCACTGGCGGCATCCGTTCTTCCGGGGATTCGATCGCTCTTAAACCCTGACCTATTCAGACTATCGGTCAGGTCGCGCAATGTCTACCACTACTATGTGATTTGTGCGGGAGAAACGCCCAATGCGCCGGTTTTTTCTCTTTGAGCGCGGACTGTCACTTCCTGGCGACCATGGGTCGGCGGCGCGGTTTTTGGGGGGTGCGCTGCTGACTGGCGCAATTACACGCTCAAACCCGCCAGAATCGACACACTTGCGGACGTTCCAAGCCGATCCGCGCCAGCCGCGAGCATTCGGCGGGCGGCTTCAAAATCCCGGATTCCGCCCGACGCCTTGACCAGCATGCGCCCTCCCGTACGGGATGCCGACGCGCTGTGTGACCGGAGCAGGGCGACGTGCTTTTCGGTTGCTCCGCCGGCGGCATGGAAGCCGGTCGAAGTCTTGACGAAGTCCGCGCCGGCCAGCGCGGCCGCCCGGCAGGCAGCGATGATGCGGTCGTCAGGCAGCGGGGCGGTCTCGATAATCACCTTGACCTGGGCCGCATCGCAGGCGGATTTCGTGCTCTCGACCACCGCCCGAATGTCCCGTTCGACGGCTCCGGGGTCGGCACCCAGCAAATCGCCGTGATGGATCACCATGTCCACTTCGCGGGCGCCGTCGCGGACTGCCGCGGCGGCCTCGAGTGCCTTGGTGCGGGAGGTGTTCGCGCCATGGGGGAAGCCGACCACGGTGCAGACCAGCGTTTGTGAGCCGGCCAGCCGGGTTGAACAGGCGGCGACCCAGACAGGCTGCACACAGGCGGCCGCGAAGCCGTGTTCGATGCACTCGTCGCAGAGGCGCAGAATGGCGTCGCGGGTGGCGTCCGGGCGCAGGATCGTGTGATCGATCATTCGCGCCAGGGCGGCGCGAGAGGTTGGCAGCGGGGGGTTGAGCGTTGCTTCGGGCATGACAGGCTCCGACGACGGACGAATCGGGTTCGCGAGGACACACCGGCCCGGATCAGCGGGCGGCTGCCGGCTCGGCGGAGGGTACTGCCGCCCGGACAATCGCCGCGAAGGAATCGGCCGACAGGCTGGCTCCGCCGATGAGGCCGCCATCGACATCCGGCTGAGCGAAGATTTCTGCGGCATTGTCGGGCTTGACGCTGCCGCCGTACAGGATGCGGACATTATCCGCAGCGGCGGAACCAACGATGCGGCGAAGCTCGCGGCGGATGTGGGCGTGGGCGTCCTGGGCCTGGGCGGGTGTGGCGTTCTGTCCGGTGCCGATGGCCCAGACCGGTTCGTAGGCGATGACCAGTTCGGCGGCGGTGATGGATTCGCTGCCGATCAGCGCGGCGCCGAGCTGGAAGGTGAGCACCTCCAGGGTCTGGCCGGCCTTGCGCTCGGACAGCGTCTCGCCAATGCACAGGATTGGGATGAGCTTGCCGGCCCGGGCGGCACGGAGCTTTCGCGAAATCATGCGGTCATCCTCGTGATGGCCGATGGTGTGCCGGCGTTCCGAGTGACCGAGGATGACGAAGCGGGCGCCGGCGTCGGCCAGCATGGCGACGGAGATTTCACCTGTGTAGGCGCCGTCGGGTTCCTCGAAGACATTCTGCGCCCCGAGTTGTATCCCACTGCCGTCCAGTGACTTGGCCATCGGGAAGAGGTAGAGGGTGGGTGGGCAGATGACGACATCGACAGCCGACGACGGGTTGTTGAGCCGTTCACGGAGCGCGGTGACCAGCGCGCGTGCGGAAACGAGATTGAGATTCATCTTCCAATTGCCGGCGACAAGCTTGCGACGCATGGGGTGCTCCTCGTCGAGAGGATCGGGTTTCGGGAGGCTGCCTGTCCAGAATTTCTCGCGAAGCCGGGGGTCGGCTGGGCGGAATTGAACCCGCAGGAAGGGGGCGTGCCAAGCGCGATTTGGAAGAAACTGCCCGGGCGTGACCGAGTCGGGCGGGTAGCGTGCAGCGGGGAGGCTGCGGCAGGGGGTGAGGGCTTCGGAAGGACGTGATGCTGGTCGCAAGTATCAGAAATAAAAGGACTTGCCATCCGGCCGAATGCCTGCCTATCACTACTCATCACCGCGGGGGCGGGCGACGGGGGTCTCCCACCAGACGAGCGAAAGCGGAACGATCGGATTGACCGATAGAGTCTCCGTTTTGCATCACCGCGGCCGTTATCGGTCGGGAGCGATTCCGGAAAATGTGCTGGACAAGTGCCGGCGCGTCGTTCAGAATTCGCCCCCTTGACGCCGGACTGGGCGGTCCAGCGTCTTCCGACCCCGCGACATGTGAGTCCACCGCCGACGGCGGTGGTGCCCGTCATGATCGCGAATGGGATTCGCAGCGGGCTTTTTCGGGCCGGGGCGAATCAGGATTGTCCGGGGCCTTTCGGAGTTGCGGCATGTGGCTTCACGCCGGGTTGGCGCGCTGGTGTCTTTCCGCTTTGACGGTGCTGGTCGTTTCGGCCGGTTCCACCAAGTCCACGCTGAGTGCGGCTGAGCCGCCGCTGCTCACGACCAAGCGAACCCCGGCGACCGGGGATGCGACGGTGGTCGGCGGGCCGGGGCTGGTGAAGTTGGGTGCAGCGGAGTCGGCCCGTCCTGAGCCGGCGGCTCCCAAGTCGGACGACACGGAAGTTGAAAGGGAGAAGCTGCCGGCGGTTGCTCCGAAGGCGGCCAAGGCGGCGAAGGCGGCAGAGGCTGCTCCGAAGGCGGTTGAGTCGAAAACAGCGGCCGGAAAAGAGCCGGCTGGACGCAAAGTCACGCGCCGCTGCCGGGTGACGGCCTATTGCGATCGGGGGCTGACGGCGGTTGGGGTGCAGTCGGGCGTCGGGCAGTGCGCGGCGCCGGGGGACATCCCGCTGGGGTCGGTGGTCTACATCCCGGCATTGGACCGCTACTTCGTGGTGACGGATCGAACGCACAAGCGCTTCCGGCACAACACGGTTGACCTGTTCATGCCGACTGCCTGGGAATGCCGGCAGTTCGGCGTTCGGAACCTGAGCTGCGAGTTCATCGTCTGTTCGGAGCCGGCCGAGTACGGCAAGCTGCGGGTCAGCGAGCGGCTGGCGTGGGCGCGGCGCTGAGCGAGGGGGTCGGCAGCGGGTTCATCTGACGGTCGGCCCATTCGCGCCAGGCAGCGCCGCGGGGGTCGTTCTCGCGGATGCCGAGGTTCTGAAGCTGGACATGAACCTGGCCGGCGATGTGCTGCCGGTAGCAGGTCAGATCCCACGCCCGCAACGATCCATCAATGCAAGCCGAATAGAGCGACTGCCCATCCGGGCTGAAGCGGACGGCCATGATCGCGCCCGAGTGGCCGTCGAGGGCGGCGAGGAATCGCCCGCTTGGGACGTGCCAGAGGCGGATGGATCCGCCGCTGTCGCCGCTGGCGATCAATTCGTCATTGGGGGAGAGGTCGAGGCAGAAGATCTGCTGCGCGTGGCCCGTGAATTCGATGATGGTGCGGCGGGTGGCGACATCCCAGACGCGAACACATCGTTCGGCGCCGCCGCTGATCAGCCTGGCTCCGTCTGAGGTGAACTTCACGGCGCGCAGCGGGATGCCGCTGGGAGTGAGCCAGGGAATCGGCTCGTCCGAGTCGGCCCGCCATTCCAGCATCGCACCATCACGCACCACGGCGACAATCCGCCCATCCCTGGGGCTGACCGTCAATTGCGGCATGCGATCGAGCGATCCCTTCAGCTCGCGCAGCAGAGTTCCGTCCGTTCCATCCCATACCCGAACGACCGTGTCATCGCCGGCGGTGGCGAGGCGGCGCATGTCCGGCAGGAATGCGCAGTCGCTGACGCGGGCGGGATGGACGAGTCGCAGGGGCGGCTGGTCGGGCTGATCGAGCGGCCAGAGCAGCGCATCGCCGGAATAGGTCGTCGCGGCGAGCCGCCGGCCGTCGTCCGAGTACACGACGCTGGAAACCGCGCCGTCGCCCGAGACCGGGAGGTGCGTCAGGGTCTGAGCGCGCAGATCGAGCGTGACAAGTTGCGCACGGGCGGCACCGACGGTGAGTTCGCCGCCGCCCGGAGCGATGTCGATCGTGTGCAGCATGTCGGCCCCGACGCTCAGCGAGCGGATGCCGGTGTCGCGGCGGACCTCCCAGAGGCGGGTGTGGTTTCCGCCGGCGGTCCAGAGGGCCGTGCCGTCCAGGGTGAAGGCGACGCTGCGCAAGCGTTCCTCATCGGCGATGAAACGATCGACGAGCCGGCCGTCGCGCGTGCTGAAGAGGCGCAGCGCTCCGCCGACGTCGCTGACGGCGAGGAGCGATTCATCGGGGAGAATTGCAATGTGCGACCGTCGCCGGCGCGTTCGGCGAGCGGGATCTCGCCGGCCGGCCGGGTGTCGAGGGTCCAGATGCGGCCAGCGGCTTCCATCCGACCGTCACCGAGCAGCCGACCGGAGGGGGAGAAGACCAGCGGACCGGTGATTGCGGTTGCGCCCGGGAGGTCGGCGGCGGGTGCGCCGTGGGTCAGCTCGACCTTGTCGGCGGTGCGCCAGACGCGGATGACGCCGGCGCGATCGCGCGCGGCAAGCAGAGCGGAGTCGGACGAAAGGGCCACGGCGGTGACGGTCGTTCCGGGCAATTCGATCTCGAGACGCAGGGCGTTGTCGGCGGATGCGCGGACCTCGATCCTGGGTCCGATGCCGATGACGAAGTGCGCCGGATCGGTGCAGAAGTGGAAGCAGTCGGCGCCGAAGACGGCGGCTGCGGGTGAAGCTCGAGCGCGGACGATGAGGCGGCCCGGGGTGTATTCGTAGGTGAAGACGCCGCGGCCGTCGGGGGCGGGGGTGGCTGTGCAGCCCTCAATCTGATAGTGGTCGCGCAGCGCGCCGAACTCGTCGAGGAAGCGCACCATTCCGGCAGCGTCCGCCTGCCATACGCCGCGGCCGTCGCGGACGTCGAGGACGGCGACGTGGTGCAGGCCGCCGGGTCGGGCGAGGGTTCGCAGGCAGGGCGCTGCTCGATACAGCTCCCAGAGCGCCCAGTAAGCATGCGGCGGGCCGGGAGGGGGGTTCAGGCGGCGATCGCCGTCGGCGGCCGGCGCCAGCAGCAGCTCGCGCCAGAGCAGCTTTTCCGCCTGCGGGATGTTTCCGATCAGCGCCAGCGTGCGGCCCTGCTCGATATTGCTGTCGGTCAGCGCGGCGGCGAGCGACCGCGCGGCGCGCAAGGCGTCGGCCTCGAGCAGCGTCGAGCGGCGGTAGAGCGCGGCGACGACGATCAGCAGTGCGCAGAGCACGACGGCTGCGGCGGCGCTGGCGACGACGCGGCGGCGGTAGCGGCGCATGGTCTTGCGCAGCAGATAGAGCGCGCTGTCGCGCCTGGCCTCGATCGGCTCCCCGGCGCGGTAGCGGCGCAAATCGCGGGCCAGGTCGTCGGCGCCCTGGTAGCGTCGCGCGCGGTCCTTGGCGAGGCACTTGAGCACGATGGTGTCGAGTTCCTCGTCGAGGCGGCCCTTGCCCGCGGCGCTGAGCACGTTTCCGGGGGCGGGCGGCTCGCGCCGCAGCACGTCATCGAGCGCGTCGCGCAGGCTGCTGCCGACGTCGAAGGGCAATTCGCCGGTCAATAGCTGAAACAGGATCACGCCGAGCGAGTAGACGTCGGTGCGGAGGTCGACGCGATCCTGGTCGCCCTCGATCTGCTCCGGGGAGGACCACGGCAGCGAGCCGATGAACTGGCCGGTACGCGTCATCATGGAGTCGTGTGCAGCGCCGGCCAGCTTGGCGAGGCCGAAGTCGAGCACGTGCGGCTCGCCGGCGGCGTCCACGCGGATGTTTCCGGGCTTGAGGTCGCGGTGCATCACGCCGCGCAGGTGGGCGGCGTGCACGGCGTCGCAGACCTTGGCGACGGTGTCGATGATTCGTGCGATGCGCGGCGGGAGGTTCCGCGGATGAGGGGCGCTGCGCGAGGCGCTGTCGGAGTGGCGCGAGCCGGGGGTCGGGGCCGGGGTCGGCAGGTCCGCGGCCATGGCCTGGTCGAGGGGCAGGCCTTCGACGTAGTCCATCACGAAGTACTGCACACCGCCGATTTCGCCGGCGTCATGGACCGTGACGATGTTGGAGTGCCGCAGGCGGCCGAGGGTTTCGATCTCGCGGGCGAAGCGGGCGCGGTCGGCCAGCGTGGCGAACGGCCCCTGGCGGGTGGTTTTGATGGCGACGTGGCGCTGGGTGGAGCGCTGCACGGCGCGATAGACCACGCCCTGTCCGCCGCGATGCACCTCGCCAAGCAGCTCGTAGCCGGGGATGGCGACTTCGGCGGGCGGGGGCGGCGCGAGCGGGTCGGGCAGTGAGCCGTGGGTGGCGAAGCGTCCGAGAAAGCGGTTGTCATCGCGGATGCGGGCGGTGGCCTCACGGCAGGCGGTGCACTGTTCGAGGTGCGCGAGGACGCCGGGGTCGGGCCGGTCGTCGAGCGCGAAGCGTTCGAGCTGGTCGGGGGTGGGGCAGGGGTGGGTGGTGGTGCTCATGAATCAGCCGCCGACGAAGCGCTCTTCGTAGCGCTTCACGAGGTCGCGGAGCCGTTCGACGATGCGTCCCTTGGCGTTGTAGATTTCCTGCGGCGAGAGGCCGACCTCGGCGGAGACCTGGTCGACCGGCTCGCGGCGAATGACGACGCGCTCGAAGGCCTCGATGGTGCGCTCGCTGAAGCGGGTGGTGGTGCGGAGTTCGGCGACGGCCTGCTCGAAGATGAATCGGCGCTGCTCGGCCTCCCAAAGGGCGTCGGCCTCGCGGTCGTCGGCGACGGATTCGAGGGCGGCTGCGGGGATTTCGCGGCGGCGGCCCTCCTCGCGGCGCAGATCGGCGAGGCGGAAGCGGGCGATGGAGATCAGCCAGGTGCGGAGTCGGCCGCGGGAGCGGTCGTAGCGGTTGAGGCGATAATCGCGGACGAAGCAGGCGAGCGTTTCCTGTGCGACGTCGGCGGCGTCTGCGTGGTCGAGGCCCATGCGGGCGAGAAAGGCGATCAGGATGGGGCGGTAACGCCGATCGAATTCGGACCAGGCGGCGCGGTTGCCGCTCTGGTGCAGTCCGTCGAGCAGCTCGGTGGTGGTGTTGGTCTGGCTGCCGGTCTGCATGGGATCTCGCCGCGGCGCCGCGCGAAGCGCCCGCTTTCTATTGTAGGTCGGGGGAGGGCGGGTTCGCAGGGGCGGCGCTGATTCCGGCGGATCGGACGCGGCCTGGGGGGTTGCAATGAAGAACACCGCCGACCGAGGCGAACCTCGGGCGGCGGTGTTGGAGGAGGAGGAGGTCTATGTGTGATGCGTTACGCGGCGCGTCGGCGCATCAGCGGCAGTCCGACGAGCAGCAGCAGTGCTGCGGCCGGCTCAGGAATGAGCCGCTGCTCGACCAGGACGACCGACGCGAGATCGAATGCGGTGGTGTCCGGGACTGCGGAAAGCACGATGGTCTTCTTGACCTTGACGTGCGTGCTGGGGCGGGAGAAGTTCAGCGTCGCATTGTGCGGGAGCTGATCATTCGCGCTGAGCACGACGTTGTAGGTGGCAATGATGCCGGGGTTGATGAGGTCTTCGACAACCTCGTTGAAGAAGATCGTCCCCGAGCCGGCCAGCGCCCCTGAGAGAACCAGCAGGTTCTGCGTCAGTGCTTCGGTGCTGTTGGCTTCGTAGGTGATCACGATGTTTCCGGTTCGGGACGGCAGCGAATCGCCGACTGCCGCATTGGGCAGGGTGAAGTCGATGTCGCTCGCACCGGTTGCAGCCGATGCTCCCGCGGAAAGCGATCCGCGGATTACGACGTTGCTGAAAGTCACCGCGGCATTCGCGGCGGCCGAGGCAACGGCGATGGCTGCACAAGCAAAAAGAGTCGTCAATCGTTTCATTACTGCGCTCCGTAGACGCCAGACCCTCCAGACGCTTCTGTCTTCCCTCCGGTAGACTTCCGGTTCGAGACCGCCTCGAAAGCGCGCCTTGCGGCGCACCGAACGGACCCGACCGGACGCCGACGGCGCGATGGCCCGTCAAGCGTTCCCTCGCCTACGCAGAGCCGGACGTGACGACTGCTTTCCCTCTTGTCACGCCCATTGGCTTCTAGGACTGCTGCGTCGGCGAAGTCAAAGCCGAGTCCGGAATTTCATGCCTCCGTGCCTCGGAAACCCCGTGATTCCACGGACTTTCCAGCGAACGGCGCCGCTCCCCGCGACGCTGCGGCCTGCCCTCCGTGATGGCCGACATTGAGCGAACCGCTTCATGCGGTCGGGCGGGTCCGGCGTGTTCGGCGCGTACCGCGGGCGCAAAGGGGGGTTGAGCCCTTTCATTGCGATCGCGGGAATACGCGGCGTCGTGCCGCCCCTTCGTTGCCTAGCGCCGACGCAGCCCCAACCCCGCCAGGCCCAGCAGCAGAGCCGTCATCGGCTCGGGCACCGGGATTTCGCGGAAGGTCTGCTCGATGAGGCCCACGTGCGACAGGTCAAAGCCCTGTGTGTCCGTGGCGCTGAGCACGATTTCCTTCTTCACCTTGACGTGCGTGCTGGGACGGCTGAAGACCAGGTTGGCGACGTGCGGCAACTGGTCGTTCGCGTTCAGCACCACGTTGTGAGAAGCAATGATGTCCGGGTTCGGCGACGTGAGATCCGTCACCGTCTCGGAAAAGACGATCACGCCGGAGCCTTGCAGCGCTCCGAGCAGGCTCAGGACCAGCAGATCCTGCGTCAAGCCGACGCTGCTGGTGGCCTCGTACATGATCGTGACGTTGCCCTGCCGGACCGGATCGGTCGGGTCACCCACTTCGGCCTGATCGAAGAAGAAGTCGATCGAGTGCGAAGAGGTTTCCGCCGTCGGTGCCGGCAGGCTTCCGCCGAATACGACGTTCGAAAAGGTCACCGCGGCGTTGGCGACCGACGTGACGGCCGCCGCCATTGTGACCACGATTGCGCAGAGTATCCGCTTCATCTCTCACCCTTCCGGCGTTCATGGAAAGACTCACGGAACCCGGGGGCTCCCTCTTCCCCTGGGTTCACGCGATGGTATGGCGTGCAAATTTCGGGATTCCACTTTCGAGACGTGAGCGCGTGCGCGATTTTCGCGCCGGCGGGATAAAAACCACGCTATCAAGCCTGTCCGCCCGCATTTGCCGGGCGGTTCCCCGCAAAATCTTTGCGGCCCGGAACGTGCGCGTTTTTTTATGGGGGAAAGCGAATGGACAACCGGCCGCCGCAAGTCAAGCATCAAGCGGGTGCGGACCTGTTATCCGGCACACTCAGGCGGTCGTGATAACAGGTGAGACGACGCCTTCGGCGCGGCATTGCGAGCTTGTTCAGAAGTGACGAGTGGAAATCGGTGGGGCGGTGCGCCATACAATCCCCAGCGCGCCGCGGATTCGCGCGGAAGCGACGGGGATGCGGGGATGCGGCGGGGGGACGGGGGCGGCGGCTACACGATCAGGTTTACCAGGCGGCCTTTCACGCACACGGCTTTCCGGACGGGGCGGTCGCCGATCTCGCGTTGCACGTTCTCGACTGTGCGGGCGGCCGCGATCAACGCAGCGTCGTCGGCGTCCGCGGCGACGCTGACGCGCCCGCGGACCTTGCCGTTCACCTGCACGGCGATCTCGACCGTGTCATCCTTCAATAGAGCGGGGTTGTGGGCAGGCCAGGGGGCGTCCGATATCAGGCCGGATTGCCCGAGCCGTGACCACAGCTCCTCGGCGACGTGCGGCGCGAAGGGGGCGAGCACCTGCAGGAAGCGGGCCACCTGGTCACGTCCGAGTTGTGCGGCGTGCTGCGCTTCGTTCACGAAGACGATCATCTGGGCGATGGCGGTGTTGAAGGCGAAGCGGGCGATGTCGCCCTCGACTTTGGCGATGGTGCGGTGCAGCAGGCGCTCGACAGCGTCGTCCGGGTGGTCGGCGATGCGCGGGTTGAGTTTCCAAGCGCCGGTCGGCGCGTCGGGCGCGGCATCGCCTTCCATGGGCGCGACGATCAGCCGCCAGACGCGCTGCAGGAAGCGGTGTACGCCGATGATGTCGCGGGTGTTCCAGGGCTTGGAGGCCTCGAGCGGCCCCATCGACATCTCGTAGAGGCGCAGCGTGTCGGCCCCGTATTCGCGGACGATGTCGTCGGGGTTGACGACGTTGCGCTTGCTCTTGGACATCTTGTCGAAGGCGCGAAGCACGGGGCGGCCGTTGTGGTAGCTGGTGGTGCGGACGCGGACGCGCGCAAGAGCGGCGGCCTCGGCGGGTGAGCGGCCCTCGCGGATCAGCGCGTCGGCCCGGCGCGCATCCACCTGGTCGGGGTGCGTCATTTCGATCGGCGGGCCTTCGGTGACTTCGTCGGCGGGGACATAGGCGCCGCGCTCGTCGCGGTAGGAGTCCGCACCGATCATCCCCTGGTTGAAGAGCTTCTGAAACGGCTCGGGGGTGGAGACCAGCCCGAGATCGAAGAGCATCTTGTGCCAGAAGCGCGCATAGAGCAGGTGCAGCACGGCATGCTCGGCGCCGCCCATGTAGAGGTCCACGCCGCCGATGGGGCGATCGCGGCCGGCGCCGGCGTGGATCGGGCTGGCGAGCGCGTCGCGGCGGGTGCTGCCCAGCCAGTAGCGCTCGGCGGCCGGCCCGACGAAGGCGGCGTCGTTATGGGCGTCGCAGAAGCGCAGGTAGTACCAGCAGGAGCCGGCCCACTGCGGCATCGTGTTCAGCTCGCGGCGCAAAGTGCGGCCGTCGCGCTGCACGTGCGTCCAGTGCGCGGCGCGGGAAAGCGGCGTTGCCGGCTCGACGGTCGGATCGTCGATGGCGGCGGGCTTGAAGTCGTCCATTTCCGGCAGCGCGACGGGCAGGGCGTCCGGAGACTCGGCGAGCGGCGCGCCATCGGCCTCGTAGAGAATCGGAAACGGCTCGCCCCAGTAGCGCTGCCGGCTGAAGAGCCAGTCGCGCAGCTTGTATTGCACGGTGTGCTCGCCGCACTCGCCGGCTTCGAGCCGGGCGGTGATGGCGCGGCGGGCTTCCGCGCTGGGGAGTCCGTCGAAGCTGCCCCAGTCGCTGGTGCAATTGACGCAGATGCCCTCGCCGGTGTGCGCTGCGCCGCGGTGGGCGAAGTAACGGGCGCTGCGGAAAGTCTCGCGCAGCTCGGCCAATCCGGTCACGCCCAGCGCCTCGATGGCGTCCAGCCAGGTGGCGCGGATGGCGCCGCGCGGCACGCGCTGCGGGCCGGCGAGCTGGGCCATCTCGTCTGCCGAAGGCGCCGGAGCCGGCGGCGGGTCGCTGCGGCGGGTGCGGACGAGCTGCAGGGCGCGGGCGAAGTCATCGTCGGGTGATTGCTCGGGATGCAGCGCTCCGAGGAAGTCGGCCAGGCGCCCGATCCACACGCCGTCGGCCTGTTCGTCGGGCAGGGCGTTCTCGCAGAAATACTTCATGGCCGCGACGGTGCGCGGGTAGATCACGTCGCGAATGGGCAGGTTGAAGGCGGAGGCGAATTCGAAATCGCGGGTGTCGTGGGCCGGGACGGACATGATCGAGCCGGTGCCGTAGCCGGCCAGCACATAGTCCGCGACCCAGATGCTGATCATTGCCCCGTTGACGGGGTTGATCGCATGCGCGCCGGTGGGCACGCCGGTCTTGGTGCGGGAGTCGCTGGTGCGGTCGAGGTCGCTTTTCTGGCGGGCGACCTCCACATAGGCGTGAACGGCGTCGCGCTGGGCGGGGGTGGTGATGATCGGCACCAGGTGGTGCTCGGGGGCCAGCACGAGGTAGGTCGCTCCGTAGAGCGTGTCGGGCCGGGTGGTGAATACGCGGATGAGGTGCTCGCTGGGGGAGCCGTCGGCATCGGCGAGCCGGAAATCGACGTAGGCGCCCTCGCTGCGACCGATCCAGTTGCGCTGCATGAGCTTGATCGGCTCGGGCCAGTCCAGCGGCTCGAGGTCGGAGAGCAGGCGGTCCGCATAGTCGGTGATGCGCAGCATCCATTGCTTCATCGGGCGGCGGAAAACGGGGTGGTTGCCGCGCTCACTGCGTCCGTCGGCGGTGACTTCCTCGTTGGCCAGCACGGTTCCCAGCGCCGGGCACCAGTTGACCGGCACTTCGGCGAGGTATGCCAGGCGGTGATCGGCTCGGAATTCCTCGATCGCCGCGTTTGAGCGGGCGGCGATTTCCGGGGGAACAGGCAGTTCGGAAATGGGGCGTGCCCGGCCGTGGACGGTGCGGCCGAGGGGATCGGTCCAGACATGCTGGGGGTCGTACCAGGCGTTGAAAATCTGCAGGAAGACCCACTGCGTCCAGCGATAGTAGGCCGGGTCGCAGGTGGCCAGCTCGCGCGACCAGTCGTAGGAGAGTCCCAGCATCTGCAACTGGCGGGTGTAGGTGGCGATGTTGCGGCGGGTGGTGATGGCCGGATGGATGCCGGTCTCGATGGCATACTGCTCGGCGGGCAGGCCGAAGGCGTCCCAGCCCATCGGATGCAGGACGTTGAAGCCGCGCATGCGCATGAAGCGGGCGATGATGTCGCTGGCGATGTAGCCGAGGGGGTGCCCGACGTGCAGCCCCGCCCCGGAGGGGTAAGGGAAGAAGTCCAGCACGTAGAACTTGGGTCGGTCGGAATGCGGCTCACCGGGCTGTGCGGCGCGGAAGGTCTGCGCGTCGGCCCAATGCTGCTGCCAGCGCGGCTCGATGGTCCGAAAGTCGTAGGAATCGCTCATGGAGGGCCGTCGTGGGGTCGCCTCCGACGGCGCCTCACGCGCAGCGCCGAGGGAGCGCGGGCCTGTGCCAGGGTGTCTGCGGTCGGCCGATCAGCGGCCGGCCGGTTGAAATCCGGTGCGGGCGTGCAGGCGCTCCGGGGAAAACCAGTCCTGAAACAGACTGGCCTCGAATTGTGAGAGACGCATGCGCAGCGACTCGCGCTGCGCGTCGAAATCGCCCTCGTAGAGCGGCTTGAGTTCGAGCGCTTCGGCAATGGCGATTTTGGCGGTTGAACCGCTGAACTGGTTGTGATCGACCTTGGGCGACACCACGATGCGGTGCGCCGGGGCGGTCGTCGCATCCCACTCCAGCGCCTCGAATACGCGCTGATGCAGGGGGGCGTTGAAGTCCAGGTGCGGAATGGCGGACGGGGAGCGGCGGAAGGGCATCGTGGGCGTGAACGGGCCGAGCGCCTCGATGGCGCGGCGATCGACCAATCCGCCCTCTTCGGCCGGCGGGGGCGGCTCGAGCAATGCCCGCAGCTCGCCGGCCTCCTCGACCGCGGTGCGCAGCCCGGCTTCGCCGGCGCGCTGCACGATGCGGTCTTTCCATTGCGTGGCCAGGTCGTAGGCCTTGCTGAGCTTCACGTCCTTGATGACGCGTTCGCGAACCACGTCGAGCGATTCCGGCGGGCCGGAGGGCAGCACCTCGACGACGCGGACCAGGTAGGCGGCCGACGGCACGCTGATGCCGGTCTGCGGATTGGGGACGGAATGCGTCAGCACCGGGGCCGGCTCGCCGATGTTGAGAATCACGAGGCGCTCGCCCTCGGCCGGCTTGTGCAGCCCCTTGACGCGCATCAGCAGCGACGGAGCGCGATCGGTGCGATCGTGGGCGGCGAAGCCGATGCCGGGGAGCATGGAAATGCCGGAGCGATCCAGCGGACCTTCGGACCGGAAGGTGATCGGGATGGTTGCGCCGTGCTTGTCGCGCAGCGCCTCGAAAGAGACCAGCGCTTCGGCGGGCGGAGGAATGCGGAAGCCGTCGGCGTCGCGGGCGGCGGACTCCCACGGCCGGATGGCCTCGCGCTGCATGGTCGCGACCAGCTTGAGGGCCTCTTCCAACGCCTTTTCGGTGCGGGCGTCGTTGCGGGCCTGGGCCTCCACTTCCTCGAAAGTCTGCTGCACGCGCGTCGTGACCGGCGAGCCGTCGGGGTTGACCGCCGGGCTGGCGATTTCCTTCATGTAGCGGGCGCGGTTCTTCTCGTAGTAGCTGCGCGCGTCGCGGAGTGACACGGTGATGTGCGATTGGACGTCGCGCGGGTTGACGGTGAGGTACTCAAAGCGGATGCGATCGGGCTGCAGGTAGCCGAAGACGAGCTTTCCATCCGCGTGGGCGATGTCGCGGTTGCGGCCTTCCTCGAAGGCCTTCTGCAACTCCTCCTCGGTCGGCTCCGGCACGCGCGAAACCAGCGCGCCGGCGTCGATCACGCTCAGTTCGACGGAGGCTTCCTGCGTGCGCTGGCGGAATTCGTAACGCAGGCGCGGGGTGCTGACCAGGAAGGAGTCCTGGTGCATGACCTGGAACTGCTGCGCGGCGAGGAAGCCCGAGAGCGACTCGTAGATGCTGGGGATGCTGCGGCTGAAGCGGTTTCGCAGGTTGGCGACGATCTGCAGGGCGTTGGGGGACTGCTCGACCGACGTCCGCACGTTTTCGACGTCCACGCGAACGCCGGCGCGCTGCGCCTCGGTGGCGGCGAGATAGAAGGTCACGTCGTCGAAGTCGCGGTCATTGAGGCCGAAGAAAGCGCGAGCGATGGCGGCGTCGGCGGCCGGGCCGGCCAGGTCGGTGGTGCTGAGCGAGCGGCCGAAGGCCTCGCCGACGGGGATTCGTTCGGCGGTCCAGCGCTCGAACAACTCCTGCATGGGGCGGTCAATCAGGAAGACCACCAGCAGCAGGGACATGATGATGAGCACGAAGGTGCGGTTGAAATTGGCGAACTTCATCGTGGGAGCGACCTGTGCGAGCGACCCGGGATCCAGAACGCGGCGGACCCGCCTCCGACGACACGGCGGCGGTCGCGGGTCCGAATCGGGCATCATAGGGGCATGGGGCGGGTGCGGCCAGCCCGCCGCCGACGGGAACGCAACTCCCGATTCGGGAGGTTGACGCCCGCCCGGCCGGGCGGTTACGCTCCCGGATTCGTCCTGCTTGAGATGCCCTGTCCAGGCCCCTGAGCGTCGTACTATCGGGGGTTCCGCAACGTGCGGTCGGCGGCGGCGTCGGACGGTGACTGATTGCAACCGGGAGGTGGCGTTTGTCAACGCCCATCGTGAAGGAACTGCTGGACTCGGGGATCCACTTCGGGCATCACGCCAGTCGCTGGAATCCGAAGATGAAGCCGTACATCTTCGGAAAAAAGAACAACATTCACATCATCGACATCCGCGAGACGATTCGCGGACTGCTGCGGGCGCGCAAGCTCGTGACGACGGTGGTCGCCCGCGGCGACGACGTGCTGTTCGTCGGCACGAAGCGCCAGGCCCGCGACGCCGTGCAGCAACACGGTGAGCGCTGCGGCATGCACTATGTCGCCGAGCGCTGGCTGGGCGGCACGCTGACCAACTTCCGCACCATCCGCTCGCGGCTGAACCGCCTCGAGGAACTCGAGGCGCTGGTCGCCAGCCCGGCCTGGGATACGAGCTATTCGAAGAAGATGAAGTCGATGCTGACGCGCGAGTTGGAGAAGATTCGCAAGAATCTCTCCGGCATTCGCCGCATGACCCGCGTGCCGGGGGTGCTGGTGGTTGTGGACGTGCGCAAGGAAGTGAACGCCGTCCGCGAGGCGCAGTCGCTGAAGATTCCGACGATCTGCCTGATCGACACCGACAGCGACCCCGATCTGGCGAGCGTCGCCATCCCCGGCAACGACGACGCCATGCGCGGGATTCAGTTGATTCTCGGCCAGCTCGCGGACGCCGCCGAAGAGGGCAAGCGCTCTCGGCCGCCGGCTCCCGAGCCGCGCGGCGGTGGCGACGATGATCGCGACCCGGAGCGCGAGGATCGCGGCCGGCGGCGCGGCGGTCGGCGCGATCGGCCGGAGCGGTCGGATCGAGGCGGCTCGTGGTCCGAGGGTGCGTCGGCTCCTGCTTCGGCCGCGGTGCAGACCCCGCCGGCCGAAGGCGGGGCCGCGGTGGCGGATGCTCCGCCGGCGGGTGTGCAGGGCTGATGAGCGGGCGCTGGCGTGCCGGTTGAACCGCATGAACAGGAATGAACCCGCCCGGGCGCGCCCCTGCGCGCCGGCGGAGAGCTTTTGGAAAGGAAATTGAGCGATGGACGTCACGGCGACGATGGTCAACGCCCTGCGGCAGAAGACCGGGCTTTCGATGATGGAGTGCAAGAAGGCGCTGGTTGAGGGTCAGGGCGATGAGTCGAAGGCCATTGAGATTCTGAAGAAGCGCGGGCTTTCGAAACAGGCGGACATGACCGGTCGCGCTGCGGGCGAGGGGCGCATCGCGTGCTTCGTCTCGGCGTCGGGAGGCGGAATCTGCGAATTGCGCTGCGAGACGGCGCCGGTCGCGAACACGGATGATTTCATCGCCTGTGCGAAGCTGGTCGCGCAGGCCGCGGCCGGCATGGCCAACCCCACGCCGGAGGCGGTCGCCGCGGCGCAGTCGCCGCGCGGCGGACGCACGATCGCCGACGAGATCGCGGATGTCTTCAACCGGCTGCGCGAGAAGATGGAGATCGCGCGGGTGGCGGCGCTGACCGGCTCGGTCGGCCACTACGTTCATCACAACGGGCAGGTCGGCGTTCTGCTGCAACTGAGCGGTCCGTGTCCGGCGGAGGCGTCCGCCGGCGTGTGCATGCACATCGCCGCGATGCGCCCGCCGTACCTGACGCGCGCGGAGGTTCCGGCCGAAATGGTCGAGGAGCAGCGCACCGCGGCGCGTGCGGCCGCGGCCGGCAAGCCGGCGAACATCATCGAGAAGATCGTCGAGGGCAAGCTCAACACCTGGTATGGCGAGATCGTCCTGCTCGATCAGCCGTTCGTGAAGGTCGAGGGCAAGCAGACGGTGCAGGAATATCTCGACGGCGTGCAGAAGGGCCTGACGGTGGTCAAGGCGCTTCGATACGAGGTCGGAAAGGCCTGACGGCGGGTCGGTTTCCCGACGCCGCCTGCTGACTCCCGCCCGGATGTCAATTCATCAGTCGCCGACCGCGGCGGCCGATCGCCGTGCACGGACCGCGGCCAGTTCGATCGCCAGGCGAATCGCCGCCGTCATGCTGCCCGGGTCGGCGCGGCCCTTGCCGGCGATGTCGAAGGCGGTGCCGTGGTCCGGGCTGGTGCGGATCACCGGCAATCCCAGCGTCACGTTCACGGCTTCGTGAAACGCGGCCATCTTCACCGGGATCAGCCCCTGGTCGTGATACATCGCGACAATGCCGTCGAAGCGGCGGCAGACCTGCGGCGTGAAGGCGGTGTCGGCCGGCAGCGGCCCGCTGACCTGAATCCCGCTCTGGCGGGCCATCATGATCGCCGGCTCGATGATGCGCTGTTCTTCGTCTCCCAGCAGCCCGCCCTCGCCGGCGTGCGGGTTCAGCCCGAGCACGCCGATCTGCGGCGAATCGATCCCCCACCATTCCCGCAGTGCGCGATCGAGCAGGTCGATCGGCTGATGAACGAGGCCGATGGTGAACTGGTGGCGCAGCTCGAAGAGGGGCACATGCGCGCTGGCCAGCGCAACGCGCAAGTCCTGGGCCGCGAACATCATCGTGACGCGGCGGGTGTCGAAGCGCGCCGCCAGCAGCTCCGTGTGGCCGGGGAAGCCGCGTTCGGCAAGCTGCCAGCTTTCCTTGCAGATCGGTCCGGTGACCAGCGCGTCGATCGTGCCGGCCCGCAAGTGGCGGATGGCCTCTTCGACGAATCGAAAGGAAGCCTCGCCGGCCAGCACGTCCGGCTCGCGCGGTCCGCCGATCCGGGCAAAGGGGATGTCGTCGAAGTCCACGACCAGCACGCCGCTGCCGACTCGCGGACCGTGCTCGAAGGGCTGCCGCCACCAGAAGGGGGCGACCTCGACCTGGTCGGCCGCCAATTCCAGCACGTCGTGCAGGCCGAAGATCGCGAATCGCGCTTCGCTGCGCAGGGCGGGGTCTGAGAGCGCCCGCACCAGCACTTCCGGGCCGATGCCGAGGGGATCGCCCATCGTGATGCCGATCAGCGGGCGGCGCAGGCGGCTTTCGGCCGGGGCGGTGCTCATGCCGTGAATCCCGCGGCGCGAAGCTGCTCCATGCTCACACCGGTCGAGCCGCCGGCCGTCGCGCCGCCGCCGCGGATGATGGCATCCAGCCGGGCGATCACCAGCCGGGCGAGCACGTCGGTCTCAATGTTCAGGCGGTCTCCGGGTCGCCGCGTTCCGAGCGTGGTGCGCCGCCAGGTGACGGGGATGATGACGACGCTGAAGCTGCGCGGCTCGGCATCGACGATGGTGAGGCTGACGCCGTCGAGCGCGATCGAGCCTTTGCGCACGATGAACGCGGAGATTGCATCGGGGTGTGAAATCCGCAGTTTGTAGTCGTCGCCGGTGTGGTCGATGTGGGTCAGTTCGCCGACGGCGTCGACGTGTCCCTGCACGAAGTGGCCGTCGATCGGGGCGCCGGCGCGCAGTGAGCGCTCGATGTTGACGCGGTCGCCGGGGCGCAGCGCGCCGAGATTGGTGAGGCGGAGCGTCTCCGGGACGACGTCGAAGCCGACGACCGGCCCTGCGAGATCGCAAACGGTCAGGCATGCGCCGCTGATGGCGACGGAAGCGCCGTGGGTCAGGCCGTCAGCCAGCGGCCCGAGGTCGATTCGTAGTCGGGTTGCGCTCGGGGCAGCCGAGGCGGGTGCGGTTGCGGCGGGCGGCGGGGCCTGCCCGACGCCGGCGACGCGCCCGATTCCCTCGACGATGCCGGCGAACATGCGTCACTCCGACCACGGCGTCGGGGTTGCGAACCTGCCGACATGGCAGGGCAACCGCGGTAGCTCGCGATGGCTACGCAATTTAACGTCACATTGCCACCCGCGGGCAAGTCGGCGGCCGTTGATTGGGGGGGGGGGCGCCGGGCTTTCGAGCGGGGGTTCTGTGGGTTGGAGGTGCTTGCGGGCCGGTTGGGTGCCGCGAGCGGCGGCGGTGCGGCTGGGGCGTGGTTCGGTCCAGGGCCTGAAGGCCCTGGCAACGATCGTGCGCCCTGACGGGCGGAGAGCATGGCGACGCAAAGGCCGTCGCCATGGCAGCCAAAATCCGCCAGTGCAACCAACACCCGGCCGGTGGCATGCTTTCGCGGTACCCCGCGTAAGCATGCAGGACACGCGGCCTGCGATCACTCGGCTACGGCCCATTGACGATGGCGGTGACGAAGGGGTCGATGTCGAAGTTGTCGACGCGGCCGTCGAGGTTGACGTCAAGGCGATGCAAGTAGCAGTCTGGCATAGCGGCAATGTAATCCTGGGGGCGAATCAGTGCGAGAACGAACCAGTCGATGTCGAACGCGTCCAACCCGCCGTCGCAGTTGGCGTCGCCCAATTTCTCGCACCCGTAACGGGCGATGCCCCCGGTCGGCGTAAGCCCGACGTTGCCGAACTCGCCGCCAACGTAGAGGGCGGGGCCAGTCGCCTCCTGCGCGGAGAGAAGCGAAAATACCCAGCGGCCGCTTACTCCGAAGAAAGGGACGCGGTTGACGCGCTCCCATGCTGTGCCATTCCAGCGTCGCACGAACGCTGTGTGCAAAGCGGCATGCAACTTCGGCCCCGAGCCGTCGTCGAATGAGACGATTGAGATCGCTTCCACACCAGGCCCCGCGCCCAGCGCCGACCAACCCACGCCGTTCCAGCGCGCGACGGCACGCGCCGGCACGCCGCCGGCCCGTTCGAACAAGCCACCGGCGTAGAGTGCTGGACCGCCGCCGTCGTCATGCACGGCCCACGAAAAAACACCGCTATCGAGACTCGGGTCGATCATCGCCACACCGCTGCCGAGCGTCGACCAGTTGGCGCCGTCCCACCGCGCTGCCCCGTTGGCGGGCAGTCCGCCCGCGGTGCGAAACACCCCGCCGACAAACAGGGCCGGGCCGCGCCCGTCGTCGAAGACCACCAAAGCCGAAGCACCCGGAAACGCTCGCGGGCCGCTGCCATGCAGGCCGGAACCCAGCGCCGACCACGACACACCATCCCAGCGAGCCATGTGGTTCAGCGACGTTGCACCGGAGTGATCGAAATACCCGCCGGCATAAAGCGCCGGCCCGCGGCCATCGTCGAAGACCGCCAGCGACCACACGGTGGACCATACACTGCTGCCAAAACTCAGCCCGTCACCGAGGGCGGACCAGCTCTGCCCATCCCACTTCGCCACGTTGCGGGCGGGCACACCGCCCATATTGTCGAAACGCCCGCTGACGTAAAGCGCCTCCCCGGAACCGTCGTCGAATACAACCGCGTCCCACATTTCTCGGTTCGGACCCTCCCCGAAGTTCCCCAGTGCCTGCCATTGCCCGTCGATCCAGCGCGCCACATTGCCGGCAGGCACGTCGCCGACGGCACGAAAAAACCCAAGGGCATAGACCGCAGTTTCGCCGTTCCACGTCAGTTGCCGGAGTCGCGTCACAAGGTTGGTGGTTCCGTTCCCGGGCGCGACCGTCGAGAATCGCAGCCCGTCCCAGCGGACCAGGTTGGCAGCGCCGATGTCGCCCGCGCCTTCGAACTTACCGCCGATGTAGAGTTGCGGACCGGTTCCGTCGTTGTAGACAGCCAAAGCCCGCACTGTCAGCCTATTGTTTGAGGACGATCCGTCTACGAAGCTTGCGAAGATTCCCGGCGTCCGTGCGTCCGGCGCGAGCGCGGCCCAGCCGTTCGCGGCGTTCCAGCGCGCGATATTCAGAGCCGGTACGCCGCCGGCACTCGTGAACTCTCCGCCGGCGTACAGGTCGCCCTGGAACTCGGCCAGTGCGCCGACCGGACCGCTCATGCCGTCGCCCCCGTTTGGCAATTGCGACCAGTGCTGCCCATCCCAGCGCGCCAGACCGTTGCCAACGACAAGTCCGGCGTGATAGAAGCTCCCGCCGGCGTAGAGCTTCGGTCCGTCACCGGCATCGTGCACGAGGAGCGCCAGGACGGAGCCTTCGACGCCGAACTCGGGCGCTTCCCAGGTTGCCCCGTCCCAGCGGGCGATCCCGAATGCGGGCATGTTCTCGATGTGCGTGAAATTGCCGCCCACATACAGGGCCGGACCTCGGCCGTCGTCGTATACAGCCAGCGCAGTGCAGTTGGCGGTGGTCGCGAGTCCGGGGTTTCGAGCACGGCCGAAGGGCAACCAGCCTGTGCCGGTCCACTTGTACACGATGCGCGGATTGAGCGTGGGTTCGCGATCGTCGATCCCGACGTAAAGCGTCGGCCCGGTTCCATCGTCAAATATCGCAAACGCACGAATGTCGTTTGGAACTCGCGTGGTTCCGATGGCGTTCCATCGCCCGTTGCGCCACTCGGCCAGGTTGTGGGGAAAGAGTACGTCGTCAGTCTTGGTCCACCCGAAACTCTGAAAGTGCCCGCCGACCACGAGTCCGTTCATGGGAGCCGGGCCGGTTGCGATTGCATAGGCGGTTCCCGCAATTCCCTCATTCAGGCACGACCAATGGCCGTCGTATCGCATGACGCCAAAGCACATTCGCTTGCCGATACAATTGAACAACCCGCCAACGAATAGCGCCGGACCGCTTCCGTCGTCATGAACGGTAAGCGCTTCCACCGTACCGGCCGCGCCATTCAGCGCGAAATCGGCCGACCAACCGAGCGTGCACTGCTGCGCGCGACCCGCACTCGCAGACAACCAAACGAATATTCCTGTCGCAATGACGGCATATCGTGGCATCGACACACTCCAACCGCGTGACCCGCGCACCCGAGAGGATGTGCGGGCCACGGACCGTCTGTCCTAGTTTCCGGGATTACATGCGCCGGTGGTAAGGAAGGCCACGAACGGATCCAGGTCAAAGTTCGTAAACGTTCCATCGCCATTGGCGTCGCCGTGTTCGGCACGTCGGTCCCAGCAGGTCTGCGTCAATCCGAGGGTGATCCAGTCCTGCGGCGCAGCCGTCTCGGACTGGTTCGTGACCGCGATGACGAACGGGTCAATGTCGAAATTGTTGAATATCCCGTCGCAATTCATGTCGCCGGTGCTGTCGAACACGCTGAGATTTGCAAGCCGTGGCGTCTCCTCCGGGCACAGTCCGAAGAACCGCGTGCGCACTTCGACGTATCGACCGCGCAGGTGCGGGCTCAGGCGCACGCCGCGCTCGCCGGAATCCACAATACGATACACCGCAAACGGCAGGCCGGTCAGTTCATCACTCGCTCGAACGGCGACCTCCAGACCGTCAAGCGAAGTCTCAGGCGCGTTGTTCCAGTTGACCGTCCAGAGCGCTCCAAATTTCCCAGAGTCATGCACGGCATTCCAGGTTCCGGCGCCCGTGGTGCTGAGGGTGACCTGCCCCGACTGGTCACTGTACGAGTACAAATCCGGGTCATCACCGCTTCGCGGCGCCACGCCGATCGTGAGGTCGACCATCGGCGGTTCGGTTGCGAAACTGACTCTCTTGACGGAATCACCATCCAGGCACGTTACCCAGAGGTTGCCGTCGTGATCCACGGCGAGTCCCGTTGGCTGGTCTCCGGAATGATCATCAAGATCCTCCGGATCTTCACGCAAGTCCACGATGTCAAAGCCGCTGCTGTCGCGATAGAATCCGTACACAGATGGCGTCGCTGCACCCAAGCTGGCTGCCACCCAGATTCGATCCGGGTCGAGCGGACTTACCGCCACCCCGCGCCACGAAATTCCCGCCGGCGTTGCGAGAAAGGCCGGATTTGCGGCGTTCGTGCGGTCCAGCAGCGCGAGTCCCTGGTCGCCCCACTGGGCGATCAGGAGGTCGTCCGTGAATAGGTCGGGGACCAGCGTGTACGGATCCTCCATGCTGGTGATAGTCGTTACGTCGTTCTCGAAATCCGTATAGGGCGGACTGAACTTCACAATCGAATCGTAGCGCTGCACGGTCCAGACAGTACCGTCGCATTCGATGATGCCTCCGTAGCCGCCGCTGCCGGCATCAAAGTCCGGATCTGTGCCGGCGATGATCTCGCTTTTCTCACCGTCAATCTGAACAAACGTGTGTGAATCCCATCCGCCGACCCACACGTCGTTGCTCCTGTCTATGGATACGTGCCGCGGGCCGTAAGCCGGAGCGACGGAAAGGTGCTGACAGATGCACTCGTCTTCAGCACCAAACTCGCCGACTCCGTAGTTGAGATAACAGAGCACATCTCCGTAACCGAAGGACGTCTTAATCAGTCCGTCATGATCACGGTCCAGGCACGAATTGTACTCGAACGGCGGTTTCAGATACCGCCCCTCAGAGTTCGGCGTGCCGTCTGCGTCGCATCGCGTCCCACCCCGCGTGAACCCGATCTTCTGCACCGCCGTGGTGTCCCGATTGGCGACCCACAGGTTTCCGTCCAGGTCGACCGCCGTGCGAGAGGGATTACCGCCATGAGACAGCGGCATCTGGTTGGGGTCGCAGCCCGTGTCATCGGGACCAGTGAGATATTCACCCACAATGGTCCCGGTCGCGGTATCGATTCGGATCACGGTCCCGCGCCCTGACACCGGCACCCAGAGAAAGTTCAGCGGCGTGGGAAAGACGCTGAGCCGCAGCTCATCCGCTTCCACGTCGTGATTCACGTTGATCAACGTGCCCTCATCGAAGTCGGCGGACGACGTGTAGTCTCTTCGTATCGGCTGACAAGTGCATTCGTCCGGCGTTTCGCAATCGTCCGGGACGCGGTTCAGATTGCAGTCGCCGTTGACGGCGATGTCCCACCAGTCGGGAAGGTCGTGTTCGTTGCAGTCAACCGCAATGTGGAAGCCCATGTCCACTGTCGAGTCATCCGGAACGAGATCCACTCGCGTGCTGCGCATGTCGAGAGATGCCAATGCAGCGGTTGTGCCCCCGGCGTTGATGCATGGGCTGTCATTCGCCTGTCCGGCCGCGACATGACTCAGATACCACGTCCCCGCCCAGGGCGTCTGGTCGTTGCGCTCGACGAATAGCGGATCGCTGCCGATGTTGCCGGCACTCGGCCAACGATCTCCCAAGCCCTGCACATTGGAGTGATCCACGACAAAACGAGTCTCTTCGTTGTCGGGCGCAAACGCCGCGACGTCGTTCCCCCACAAGATGCTGTTCGTCACAGTGATTCGCACGGGGGCTTCGCCAACAATGGCGCCGTCGCTCACTGCGTCATTTGCCGCTATCGTGCAATTGGTGATCCGTATGTTGGACGTGCCGTCGGCGAAAAGCGCGCCGCCGCTCCCAGCACCATTGCCATCACCGGGCTGCCCGATCAGGCAATTCGTCAAGGTGATAGCAGCGTTGCTGCTACTAACCGGGACATATAATATTTGACATGTCGTGGCTTTGTGATATACTTCATGCATGAGTCAACTCGATACACGCAAGCTGTCGCCGCAGGTGCAGGAAGAGATTCGGGTTCGGGTGGTGAAGGCGATCCGCGCGGGCATGAGGAAATCGGCCGCGCGCGCGACGTTTGGCGTTTCGCGGACCTCCATCGACACCTGGCTGGCGAAGGTGGAGTGCGGCAACATCACGTCGTTGCGTTCGAAGAAGCGCGGACGGCCCCCCGAACCGCGTCTGGCATCCCATCAGGCCGCCGCGATCGTCAGGCAAATCACCGATCGCACGCCCGACCAGCTCAAGCTGCCGTTTGCGCTCTGGACGCGCGAGGCGGTCCGCGATCTGATCGCGCGGCGCACCGGCCTGCAGGTGTCGGTGCGAACCGCCGGCCGTTACCTGAAGCGCTGGGGCTTCACGCCACAGAAGCCGCTGCGACGCGCTTACGAGCGCGATCCGGCGGCCGTGGAGCGCTGGAAGCGCGAGGAGTATCCGGCGATCGCCAGGCGGGCCAGGGCCGAACATGCCGAGATTCACTGGGCCGATCAACTCGGCGCGCAGCGACCATCAGGCCGGGCGCAGCTACGGTCGGCGCGGCCGGACGCCGGTGATTCCGGGAACAGGCCAGCGCTTCCGAGCGAACATGATGTCCAGCATCACCAACCGGGGACATCTGTGCTTCCTGGTCTTCGACGGCTCATTCAATGCCGAGGTCTTCATCCGCTTCTGCCGGCGGCTGCTGCGTCAGCGACGGCGCCGAATCTTCCTGATCGTGGACGGTCACCCGGTGCATCGCTCCGCCGCGGTGCGCGACTGGCTGCAGGCCAACCGCCGCCGCATCCGCATGTTCTTCCTGCCGGGCTACAGCCCCGAACTCAACCCCGACGAATATCTGAACAACGATGTCAAGACCAACGCCATCGGCCGCCAGCGACCCGCAACCAAAGACGAACTGATCCTCAACCTCGAACTGTACCTCCGCGACACACAGCGGAGACCCCACATCGTCCGCAACTACTTCAAAGCCGAACCCATCCAATACGCCGCGGGGTAATACATGTTCAACATTTAGTGGCCGGGGTAATATATATCGCCCCGCCGGCGCCCGCCAGACTCCCAGAAGTGGCTACCGTATTCTCAAGGAACTTGCAGTCAACCACGATCATCCGCCCCGAGGAAACTGCGATCGCGCCGCCCGACGTCGGGATTTGCCCAGAGCCACGACTTTGGTTTCCCACGAACTCGCAGGTGGAGATTAGAAGCGCGCAACCCTGACTTGCTGAAATCGCTCCCCCTCCGATGCCGCCGCTTCCGAAACACACGTTTCCAGTGAACGTGCAGCCGACAAACGTGGGATACGCGGCGTTCATGCAGGCAACCGCGCCGCCGGACGAAACGCCTTCATTTCCGATGAACCTGCAATCGACGATGCGCGGCCCGGCGCCGTCACATGAGACCGCTCCCCCTGATTCGGACGGTGCAAAATGGCGAATTGTGAAACCCTTGAGCACACTCCCGGCATCCTCACCGGCGTCGAAGACGAACGCTCTCGCCTCGGTGGTTGTAGAACCCGGGCCAATGAAACAGCCTGTTGGACCGGCCGCCGAGCGGACCGTGATCTGCTTTCCGCCAAAAGAAATGTTCTCATTTCCGCTGCCGGTGTACGTACCGTTTGCGACGATTACAACATCCCCATTTGCACTCGCATTAATCGCTGCTTGAATGGTCGAAAACTGCGACGGCACGAGCCGTTCCGCAGCAAGTGCCGCCCTCCCCGTTCCCACCGTAGCCCCCAGCCCGAACAGAACCAGAGCAACGGCGTGTTCACGATGAAACCCCATGGCACATCCTCCCTGAAAGTGCGCCGCTGGTCGGGGCGGCGCGGAATGTCGCGGGTCGCAGAAAGAGCTAAACCGGCGGGGCGAGCCGCGGTCAACACCCTTCCCAACTGTACCCTGTCTCAATTATCACACCGATTCGGGCGGATGCAAGAAAAACCCGGTTTTTTCGCCGCCAGCGGCGGCGGTGCGGATGGAGCGTGTTTCGGTCCAGGGCCTAAAGGCCCTGGCAACGAACGTGCGCCCTGACGGGCGGAGAGCATGGCGACGCAAAGGCCGTCGCCATGGCACCTAAATCGACGTGGCACCCAACGCGCCGTAACGGGCGAAGACATGGCGACGCAAAGCCGTCGCCATGGCAGCCAACAAGTGCCGTTGCCAATGCACCCGGTGCTATGCGCGCGGTCAGTGTTATCCGCGCGGTCAGTGCGATCCGCGCGGTCAGCGCGATGCGCGCGGGTGGCGGTTATCGCCGGGGCGGCGGCGGGTTCTCGCGGGCGTCGCGGCACTGTACGGCGGGGCACAACTGGGCGATCAGAATCGCGATGATCGCGATCACGACCAGCCCGGGCGGCCGCATCTCGGGGTCGGCGAACTTCCCGGTGCTCTCGTGCTGCGTTCCGTCGGCGAAGGTCACCGAATTGCGCCAGCGGAATTCGATGTCGCCGGCGCGCTGGTCCCACTTTTCCGCGTCCAGCGGCCAGAACACGACGGCCGCCAGCTTGTCGTTGTCGGCGTCGGTGAAAATGGCGACGCCTTCGCCGATGAGCGTGTCCTCTTCGACGCCCGGGCGAAAAGTGACCTCGCCGACCGCGATGTAATCCCCGATGTCGGGCGCGGTCCCGGTGAGCTGGAACGTGGAGGTCTTGACCGTCTCGAAGCTGATCGTTCCGGTGAAGTTTTCGGTTTGCTCGATAAGCTGGGTGTCGCTTGGCGCGATACAGCCGTTGGGAAGCGCGAGTACGCAGACCTGCCAGAGCACGATTGGTAGCTTCCAGGAGAACAACCGCCTGGGTGCGTTCGAATTTCGCATGGATGTGGCCCTTTCCGGCTGGATGAGGTTGGCGTCGCGGCTGACGACGTGCCGGCACGCGCACCGTGGATTGGGCGATGCAGCGTGTGCGTGGTTCACGCGGGCCGGGAAAAGCCGCTCGGAATGTGTTTCGAATCCAAAGCCGGGCAGCAGCGCTACCCCGATCCGGGCGTTGCCCGTACTAATACGCCCCCTGAGACACGCGGAGGCTGCGTATGAAGTCGTTCGACCTGATCGTTATCGGCGGCGGACCCGGCGGGTATGTCGCCGCCATCCGGGCTGCTCAACTCGGCAAGAATGTGGGGCTGGTCGAGCGTGAGCCGCAGCTCGGGGGCACGTGCCTGCGGGTCGGGTGCATTCCCAGCAAGGCGCTGCTGGAATCCAGTGAGCGGTTTGTCGAAGCCCGGGACGGGTTGAAGGAACACGGGGTCAGGGTCGAGCGCGTCGCGCTGGATCTGCCGGCGATGCTCCGCCGCAAGGATGAGATCGTGTCGGGGCTGGCGACGGGAGTGGAGGCGCTGGTCAAGAAGAATCGCATCACGCGCTTCCTGGGGCATGGGCGGCTGGACGGGGCGATGACCGCCGACGGCGCCACGCGGATGAACCGGGTGGCGGTCAGCGCGATCGGCGGAAAGGCGTCGAAGGAGGCGGAACTGCTGACGGCGCCGCACGTGATCATCGCGACGGGCAGCCGGGTCGCGCCGCTCAAGGGGGTTGAGCCGGACGGGGATCGCATCGGCACGAGCACGGAGGCGCTTTCGTTTTCAGATGTGCCGGAGCATCTGGTGGTGATCGGGGCGGGGTACATCGGGCTGGAGCTGGGGTCGGTGTGGCGGCGGTTGGGGGCGAAGGTGACGGTGCTGGAGTACCTGCCGCGGATCTTGCCGGGAATGGATTCGGAGGTCGCGGACGCAGCGCTGCGCATTTTCCGCAAACAGGGGATCGAATTCCGGCTGGGGTGCGAAGTGACCGGGGCGGGTGTGCCGGCCGCGCGCGGCGGGTCGAGAAAGCGCCCGGCGGCCGATGAGGGTGGGCCGTGCGTGGTCCAGGTGCGCGATCAGCCGCCGATTTCGTGCGACCGGGTGCTGCTGGCGGTCGGGCGGATTCCGAGCACGGATGACGTGGGGTTGGAATCACTGAAGATCGAGCGCGATCCGCGCGGGCGGATCGTGGTCAACGATCATTTCGAGACGGCGGCTGCGGGCGTCTTCGCCGTGGGGGATGCGATTCGCGGGCCGATGCTGGCGCATAAGGCGGAGGATGAGGGGCTGGCGTGCGTGGAGCGGCTCTACACGGGGTATGGGCATGTGAATTATGACGCGATTCCGGGGGTTGCGTATACGCACCCGGAGATCGCGGGCGTGGGGCGGACGGAGGATGAGCTGCGCAGCGCGAATGTTGCATATCGGCGCGGGGTGTCGCATTTTCGCGGCAATGCGCGTGCGCGGGCGCTGGGGGAGACGGAGGGGTTTGTGAAGGTGCTGGCGGATGCGGCGACGGATCGGGTGCTGGGGGTGCACATCATCGGCCCGCGGGCGGGGGATCTGATTGCGGAGGCGGCGGCGGGGATGGAGTTCGGCGCTTCGGCGGAGGACCTGGCGAGGACGTGTCATGCGCACCCGACGCTGCCGGAGGTGCTGCGTGAGGCGGCGATGGCGGTGGATGGGCGGGCGATTCATGCGTGAGGGGGGGGCGGCGGAATGTAGCCACGGGTGAAGGCGGCGCAGCCGCCGGAACCCGTGGAGAGATGCGCGCGCTCTATTCCGCCCCGGAGGGGCGGCGGAGTCGTGCCGTTCGCGACTGTCACGCGCCCCTGAACCCGCGCGCTTCCTCTGCCCCTTCGGGGCAGGCCGACGAATCGAATCCGTTTCCCACGGGTTCCGCTCCGCCCGGCTGCGCTCCACCCGTGGCTACATTCCGCGGCCCCGCTGGGGCCGCAAGCGCGTCCGCGCCGCCGACGCCGGACGGGCGCGCCCCCGCTACCCGAGCCATCAACCGGCACGCGGGGGAAACTGGGAGGGGCATCGGCGCGCGCGGAGACCGACTTGATTACGACTAGGTCTGGTTCGGCGTGCGCGTTCGCTCCGCGGAAGCGCGCGTTCGCCCTTGCGGCGCGCTTCTTCGCCCCGAAGGGGCGCAGGAATGTAGAACCTATCCCTAAACCCACTTGATGAGCAATAGCACGGTCGCAAGATGCAGGAAGCCGCGGTACAGGGTGGAGCGTCTCTCCCAGCGGATGCACAGCCGGCGGAAGTTCTGGAGCCAGGCCAGGCAACGCTCCACCTTCCAGCGGCGGCTGTGGCGTCGCAGCGGCCGGCCGTCCTGCCCCGAGTTGGGGTTGTTCGCCCGCGGCGGCGCGATCAGCTCCACACCCTGCCTGGCCAACTCCACCGCAAGCGGTTCGCTGTCGTATGCCTTGTCTCCGATCAGCCGCTGCGGTCCCTGCTCGGGCAACATGAAGTCCAGCAGCGGCTGCACCAGGCGGCTCTCGTGCGGCGAGGCCGACATCGTCTCCACCGAGACCGGCAACCCGCGCGCATCGACAATCAGCATGATTTTCACGCCTTTTCCGGCCTTGGTGAGCCCGATTCCGTCTCCGCCGCCCTTCGCTTTCGCAAACGTCCCGTCAATGAAGCACTCGTAGACGCGATACTCACCACGCTCTTCCAGCAACCGCCCGGCCTGCCGCAGAATGCTCTCGAACACACCGCTTTCCACCCAGCGCTGAAAGTAGCGATGCACCGCGCTCTTGGAGCCGAACTCCCGAGGCAGATCCTTCCATTTCGCCCCATTGTCCAGAATCCAGAAAATGCCCCGCAGAATCCGCTGCTTCGACAGGGGCGGCCGACCCCCGCTCGGCTGAGGCTTGTGCCCGGGAATCCGCGCCGCCAGCCAATCAACAATCTCATCCGTGAGCTTCATGGACAACAGTATACTACATATTCTAGACAATGCAAGTTTAGGGATAGGTTCTAGCCACGGGTGGAGCGAGGCCCGCGAGGGCCGAGCGGAACCCGTGGGCGCGGGATTATTATTTCCCTGTTTCCCTGCCCCGAAGGGGCAGAGGAAGCGCCCGTCGCGCGGAAAGGCCCGTTATGCCCGGCACGAACACCCAGATTTTGCTGCACATCGTCTATTCGACCAAGCATCGCGAGCCGTGGATCTCACCCGATCTCGCCGAGCGTCTGTATCCGTACATTGGCGGCATCATCCGCGCCGAACGGGGCGTGCTCTACGACATCGGCGGCGTCGCGGATCACGTGCATCTCTACCTGCGCTGGCGTCCGGACGAATCGGTCTCGAATCTGATGCGCACGGTCAAGGCGCGCTCGTCGGGCTGGGTTCACGAGACTTTCCCCGCGCTCGGGAAGTTCGCGTGGCAGGAGGGATACTCGGTCTTCTCCGTCAGCAAGTCGCAAGAAGAGGCCGTAAAGAAGTACATCGCCGGTCAGGCGGAGCATCACAAGGAAGAGGACTTCAAGACGGAACTGCTGCGATTTCTTCGTGCGCATGAAATCGAATTCGACGAGCGTTACGTCTTCGATTGAGCCGCAGCACGGTCGCGCGCTTCCTCCGCCCCTCCGGGGCGGAATCAGGAATCCCGATCCGCACCCACGGGTTCCGCGTGTGCGGGCTGCGCCGCGCACACGCTCCACCCGTGGCTACATTCCGCGGCCCCGCTGGGGCCAACAACCCGCGGTTTCGCTGCGGCGAAGGTTGCCCCTGCACGTTACCCTATGTCTTATGCAACGGCGCGCGTGGACCCGCGACCAACTCGTGAAGACGCTGGCGCTCTACTGCCAGATTCCGTTCGGGAAGATGCACTCGCGCAACCCGGCGGTGCTCGCGCTGGCGCATACGATCGAACGCACGCCGTCGGCGGTGGCGCTCAAGCTCGTTAACTTCGCGAGCCTTGACCCGGAGTGTGCGCGGGCGCGGTGTGGGCGGAATGGGCAATACGTCGGCGGCCGATCGCGATGTGTGGCGAGAGTTCTACGGCCGGTGGGACATACTGGCCGACAACGCAGTTGTCATGGAGCCGCCACCCGTCGTGGAGCGCGGCCCGCGCAAGCGTTCAGTCCCGATGATTGCGCCGACGGGTCCGACAGAAGTCACACGCGAGGCAACGCAGCGCCGGGGCCAGTATTTCTTTCGCGCGGCCGTCCTCGCGGCGCACGACGGCAAGTGCTGCATCACCGGCATCACCAGCGAGCCGTTGCTTCGGGCCAGTCATATCATTCCGTGGTCACATGATCCAACCCTGCGTCTCGATCCGCGCAACGGGTTGTGTCTGAACGCGCTGCATGACGCCGCATTTGATCGCGGGCTTATCACGCTGTCGGATCGGTTCGAGTTGCAAGTATCCAAGCGGGTCAAATCGGAAGTGCCGCGAGCGATTTACAAAGAGATGTTCGAGAGCCGAGCGGGTTCGCCGATCGTCATGCCAGAACGGTTTCAGCCCGCTCAGGAGATGCTGGAGTTTCACCGGCGCAACGTGTTCGTTGCGTAGCGCCCAAGGGAGAATCAGCCATGCCGAAGATCGATCCCGCCGCCGTCGCCGTCAACGCCGCCGGAATCGCTGACGCGCTTCGATGCGTGCAATCGGACTCTGCTGAGGACGACGCCCGATTCGAGGCCCTGACCGAGGAATACGGGGGCTGGATCGGCGTCCTCGTGCAAGTCGTCGAAGCGGGGGAAGTCATGGAACGCTATCGAGTGAAGCGAGGCTGGGGTGCGAAATGGGGAGGCGACCTGCCCTATGTTTACGACGTTTGGGATGCCATTGCAGAGACCCTCTGGGTGCGACTTGGCGAAGGGCCGTTAGATGAGTTGGTTCAGTCAGCAATCGAGCAGGCCGTGAACGTCGAAGCCGCGTAGCAGGCGCGGATCAAGTCCGTCGATGATTTCCTGCGAACTGCGTCCAGCATCATGAATCGGCGAAAGTCGCGCGCGGGATGGTCGCTGGAACACCACGTCGAGCACATTCTGACCGAAGCGAAGATTCCCTTTTCGGCGCGCTCGGCTGAGGTTGAAGGCGAACCGGACATTCTGATTCCCGGCGTTGAGGCGTATCTCGACAAGAAGTACCCACGCGACAGACTCTGCATGTTGGGCGTCAAGACCACATGCAAGGATCGCTGGCGGCAGGTGCTGAATGAGGGCGAGGGGATCGCGCGCAAGCACCTTCTGACGTTGCAGCGGGGAATCTCCGAAAAGCAGTTGAAGCAAATGACCAAAGCGAAGGTCACACTGATTGTGCCCGAGGGGTTGCACAAGGATTATCCGAAAGTCGATGGCGTAAGGCTCGTGCGGGTAACGGAGTTCATCGACTGGGCGCGGGCGCTGGTGAAGGTTTAGTCGTGGACGTTCTCACGCCCGAGCAGCGCTCCCGCTGTATGGCCGCCATACGCGGAAAGAACACCGGCCCGGAGCTGATCGTTCGGCGCGTCCTGTCGGCGATGGATTACAGGTACCGGCTGCAAGGGCGCGGGCTTCCCGGACGGCCCGATCTGGTCTTTGCCTCGCGGCGCTCCGTCGTGTTCGTGCATGGGTGTTTCTGGCACAGGCACGCCTGCCGTTTTGGGCGCGTCACGCCGCGCACTCGCGGTGCGTTCTGGCAAACCAAGCTCGTGGGCAACCGCGAGCGCGACAAAAGGAATATCCGCGCGCTCCGCCGGCAAGGCTGGCGCGTGCTTGTCGTGTGGGAGTGCCAACTACGCGCCGTTGATAAACTCGCGTCGCGGCTTCGTGCGTTTCTCGATCCGCCGCAAGCCGAGTGACTACGCCGCCACCGTCGCCGCCGCGATTTCGCTCCACGGCCCCGTTTCGCCGGGCGCGCTGAGGCAGCGCAGGTCGTAGTAGGCCGTCTTGCCGGCTTCGGCGGTCGTGAGGTCGGTCTTCAGCGTGCCGGTCAGTTCGCCGGTGATATCGATGCCGCCGGTGAATTCCTGCGGCGGGCTGGCGGGCGTGCCGAGCGTCACCGTGCCGGCCAGATCCATTTGATTCAGGCCGCTGAAGCGGCCGGCGACGGGACTGTTCGGGGCATTGCCAATGACCAGGTGGCCGCTCATCTCACCCGTGATCGTGACCGAGCCGGTCGAGGTCAGGTCGCCGTTGATCCTGACTTGGCCGCTACGGTCGCCGGTCAGCGCAGCAAACTGCCGTTCCTCCGCCGAGTTCCCATCTCTTCGGCATACAGGTTGCCCTGAACCCTACCGATAGCAGCGGCGAGCGCAGCGCACCGCGCGCCGGCGCCGCCCTGCCCGTCGCGCAGTGACTGCGCGAGCGACCGTTTCCCCGCGGAGGAGACGCCATGGGCTCCCTGTTTTCGGGCGTCGGGCTGGTGTCCGGCCTGGACATCAACTCGATCATCGACGGATTGCTGCGAATCGAGGCCCGTCCGCGCGACCTGCTGCAGACGCGGATCGGCAAGATCGACGCGCAACGAACGGCCTTCCTGGAGGTTTCTGCGCGGGTCTCGGCGCTGCTGGGGCGGATTTCCGCCGTCAGCACCGCCTCCGCATTCCGCTCGACGCGCGCCGCCTCCTCCAACGCCTCCATCCTGAACGCCGCCACCACCGAGGGCGCCGCACCCGGAGCCTACCAATTCGTCGTGCGCGGGCTGGCCACCACCCATCAACTTGTCAGCAGCGGCGTGCGCGACGCATCCGCGCCGCTGGGCGCGGGGACGTTTACGCTCGAATCCGCGCTGGCGCGGGTCAATCGCACCTCGCGGCTCGATGAACTGAACGGCTACACCGGGGTGCAGCGCGGCTCCTTCCAGATCGAGGACGCCGGCGGGGCGACCGCCGACATCCGGCTGGCCGACGCGGTCACGCTCGAAGACGTGGTCAGCCGCATCAACAGCGCCGGGTTGAACGTCCGCGCGGAAGTGCGGAATGAAGCGCTGGTGCTGACTGAGCGCAGCGGCGGTGTGGTGAGGGTGCGCGAGCTGGATGGCGGCCGCAGCGCCGCCGACCTGGGACTGTCGGGCAGTGCCACGGGCACATTGACCGGCCGGTCGCTGGCCCGCCTGCAGGAACGCTCGCCGCTGTCGGGGTTGAATGACGGCCGAGGCGTACGTCGTGCGGCGGCCGGCGGGGACTTTCGGATCACCAACAGCGCCGGTTCACAGTTCGGCGTGGACCTGAGCGGGCTGCTGGTGGACAGCACGCGGCTTGAGCGCCTCAACGGCGGCCGGGGCGTCGATGCGGGCGAAATCCGAATCACCAACCGCCGCGGCGACGTGACCACGGTCGATCTTTCCGCAGCGCGGACCATCGGCGACGTGCAGCGTGCGATCGAAAGCTCCGGTGCGCGGGTGAGCGTGGTGCTCAACGCCGGGCGCCTGATCGTGACCGACACCAGCGGCGCGACAACCGGGGCGCTGAAGATTGAGGACGTCAGCGGCAATGCGGCTCGCGACCTGGGCATCGCCGGCAACCCGGACTCCGGGCGGATCGACGGCCGGACGATCCTGTCCGTGGACACGCTGGGCGACGTAATCCGCGCGGTGAACTTCGCCGCCGGGAACGACGGCTCGGTCACGGCGACGCTCGACCTGAACGACCCGACGCGCCTGACGCTGCGCGACGCGTCGGATGGGACCACCGGGCGCGTGCTGCTGGAGCGGATCGGCGACTCGCAGGCGCTGGCGGACCTGGGGCTGCGCGCCGGGGATCACGACTCGGACAACGCGGTGGTGGGCGGGCGGATCGTCGGCGGGGTGAACACGACGCTGCTGGGTTCGCTCAACGGCGGGCGCGGGATCGCGCTGGGGACTCTGCGCGTGAGCGGGGCGGGTGGAGCGGTCGAGGTGGACCTGCGCGGCACGACGACGCTCGACGAGGCGCTGTCGCGGATCAATGCGGCGGCGGAGTCGATCGGCGTGCGGGCATCGATCGCGTCGAGCGGCACGCGCGTTCAGCTGGCCAACATCGACGGAAGCGCGGCGGCTATCAGTGCGGAAGACGTGAGCGGGCAGTTTGCCGCGATTACCGGATTGAGTTCTTCGGCGGTCGGCGGCGTGGTGCGCGGCGCCAATCTGCAGCGGCAGTACATCAATGAGAACACGGCGCTGGCGACGCTCAACGCCGGCCGGGGTGTCGGGGCGGGGCGATTCCGGATCACCGATTCGGCCGGGGCGGTCGCGACGGTGGACATCCCGGCTTCGGCGAAAACGCTGGGCGACGTGATCCGCGCGATCAACTCCAATCCGACCGGTGCGCGGGCGCGGATCAACGACACCGGCGACGGGCTGCTGCTGGAGGATTCCGCCGGGGGCGCGGGAGCGCTGCGGGTGGAGGAATCGGGCGGCGCGACGGCCCGCGACCTGAACCTGCTCGGCCCGGCGAGCGGCACGCGGATCGACGGATCGTTCGAACTGACGATCACCGCCGGTGCGTCGGACACGCTGGATTCGATTGTCCGGCGCATCAATGAGCGCTCCTCGATCGCACAAGCCACGCTGCTCAACGACGGATCGGGAATCAACCCATTCCGGCTCAGCATCGCCGCGCGGCAGTCGGGGGCGGGCGGCGAGTTGATCATCGACGGCGGCGAGCTGGGGCTGGATTTCAGCACGCTGAGCCGGGCCGCCGATGCGCGCGTGCTGGTCGGCGCGGGAGCCGACGGCGGCGGCGTGCTGGTGACCAGCGGAACGAACACGATCACCAACGTCGTCAACGGCGTCACGCTGACGCTCTCGGGCGTCTCGACCGATCCGGTGACCGTCACGGTGGATCGCAATCTCGACAACGTGATGACCGCGCTCAAGGGGTTCGTCACGGATTACAACGACGTGGTGAAGCGCATCAAGGAGCTGTCCGCGTTCAACCAGCAGACGTCGCAGGCCGGGCCGCTGCTGGGGGACAGCACGATCCAGATTGCGCAGAGCCGGCTGGCGCGGCTGGTGACCGGCGTGATCGGCGGCACGGGCGCGCTGACGCGCCTCTCGCAGGTCGGAATCCGGCTGGGAGAGGCCGGCGCGATCACGTTTGACGAGGCGCGCTTCAAGCAGGCGTATGACGCGAATCCCGAGCAGGTGACGTCTTTCTTCACGACCGCCGAGACCGGCGCAGCGGCGAAGCTGAAGAAGGAACTCGAGGGCATCACGCAGGACGGCGGGCTGTTCAAGCGGCGGGAAAAGGCGCTCGACACGCAGAAGACGCAGCTCACGGAGCGGATCACGTCGCTCAACGAGCTGCTGGCGCGGCGGCGGCAGCGGCTGGAGCGCCAATACCGCGCGATGGAGCAGGCGATTTCCGGGCTGCAGGCGCAACAAACGGCGCTGGGCAGCATCTCGTCGATCAGCGCGCCGACGCGACGCTGATTCAACCCGCGTCGCGGGTCGGGTGCTTACTTCTGAGGGCGACTCGGCGGACCGATACAACCGGCATGAACACCCACGCCTCCCAGGAATACCTGAAGAACGCGGTGCTCACCGCCAGTGCGGAGCAACTGCAGATTCTGCTCTTTGACGGGGCGATTCGATTCTCGAGCAAGGCGATCGATGCGATTCGCGCCAAGGACATCGCCGCCAGCTACACCGCGCTGGACCGGGCGCAGCGGATCGTGCTGCAGATCACGGACGGCCTGAACCGCGACGTGAATCCCGCGCTGGTGGACCAGATACGGGCGGTGCTGGACTTTGTTTATCGCCGGCTGATCGACGCCAATCTGCACAAGGACGTCGGGGCCGTCGAGGATGCGCTGCGAATCCTCAAGCACCAGCGCGAGACGTGGGTGCTGATCACTCGCAAGGTCGGCGAAGTGGCGTCGAAGGTGCCGATCCCGGCTGCCGCGGTTTCGACGGCCGATAAGTCCGCCCGACCGCAGGCCGTGGGGAGCGACGCGACCGCCTCACCGGCCGTCGTCAGTGGATTCTCCGCCGAGGGGTGACAGGCCCGAGGCTCAAGCCAGGACGGTGCTTGCGCGCCATTTCCGGTCTCTTGAGCAGAAATTTCCGGTTTGCACATGGCGAGAATCCGCAACAGCCGGCGTCGCCTGCCGACAATGGGATGCCGGAGAGAGCGCAGCGGCGCAGCGACGAGGCGGAGTTTATTGTTGACTCCCGCTTGAATTCGTCTCATAATGCGCAGTTGCGTCTCTGAACCTCCGGCGCGGGAGCGCTGTCCCGCGATTTCCCCGGAGGCGTTCCGGTGTTGCCAAAGCTGAATCGTCGGCCGGTTGGCTGTACGCACGCCCGGAAATGTGCAGTCGCAGTGCAGGAGCGGGAAGGCAGGCGCACGAAATTGCCCAGGTTCCGCGGCTCATCGACCAAAAGCTTCGCAAGCTTCAGTCACCGATTGGTGGCTGCGCGCTTCTCCCTGCCCCATCTTCGTGGGGGGCACAGCGCACGGTGGCCAATGGGGGGGTTGCGGAATTCGGCGGGTGAGCGGTTGGCTCCCGCCGGACGGCCTGGGACCAGGATCCTGATTACGAGGCGGTCGCATGACTGCCCGCAACCCGAGATCGCAGGAGCGGAGGGTTGCGCATGAGGTCGGATAATCTGCGAAGCGGGGGCGCGCCGCCGGGTCGCGTCGGGCGGATGCGGTCGGCGCTGGTCGTCGGTTGCGGGGTCCTGGGGCTGATGGCTCCAGCTCTGGTGCTGGCGGAGGAGCCGACGACGGGTCGGGAGTTGCCGAACGCGTTTACGGGGCGGTCGTACGGCGGCTTCGGGAATCGGCCGCAGCAGGGGGCGACGGGGGATTTCTGGTACTCGAATCCGTCGCCGCGCGTGGGCGACGTCGTTACGTTCGGGGCGGAAGATCCGACGCACGTCGTCATGTCGTATTACTGGACTTTCGGGGACGGCACGTCGGCATCGGGCCGGCAGGTGGACAAGGCATACAGCGGGGCCGGCTCGTTCGTGGTCACGCTTCAGACGGTGGACTACGGGCTGGTGGCGCGCGTCTCGACGAAGACGGTCGCGGTTGCGCCGGTGGTTCCGCCTCCGCCGGTCGATCAGCTTGATCCGACGCGGCTCGGGTTTGCACCGGGTCTGGGCGACGTGCGCAGCATCGTGCCGCTGAGCAGCACGCGTGCGCTGGCGGCGTCAGCGGACCTGGGTCTGCTGGTGCTGGACATTTCGCAGAACAACGCCTGGCGGATCATCGGTGCGCAGAATGAGCCGTCGCCGGCCAAGGGCGTGGTGGCCTACGGCCATTACGGGGTGACGATCTCGGATGGTCACGCCGGGCGCGTGGTGGATTTCTCGAACGAGGCGAATCCGCGGGTGGTGGCACAGGTTCCCTTCACGGCGCTTCGCGCCGGGATGCGCGGTTCGCTGCTGTACCTGGCGAGCGGGTCCTACGGGCTGCGTGTCGTTGACATGAGCAGTCCGCATGCCCCGGCGCTGGTGGCGTCGCTGAGCGGGCTGGCGCAGGACATCGCGTTTCACCCGACGGCGGCGGTGGCCTATGTGCCGTCGAGCACGTCGCTGCGCGTGCTGGACGTGTCGCAGGCGCTGCCGCGGGAGCTGTCGCCGATCAACGGTTCGGGCTACTGGTTCGGCTGCGCCGTGAATGCGTCGGGCACGCTGCTGGCGGCGGCGCGGACGAACGCGGGCGCGGGGCTTTCGTTCTACAGCATCGCCAATCCGTCGGCGCCGGTGTGGGTGTCGAATGCGTCCTCGACGCTTCAGGCGTACAAGTGCGCCTTTGCGGGCAACAGCATCGCGGCGTTCACGGAGAGTGCGTTCACGCTCGTGGATGTCTCCAATCCGGCCACGCCGATCACGGGGATGACGTCGGCGGGCGTGGTGGATGCGCGACCGCGCGGCAGCGACCTGTTCATCGCCAACGGGATTCTGGTTCGCCGGCTCGTCGGTTCGGGGACGGTTTTCACGGTCGCGTCGGAGCTGCGCTCGGATCGCAGTGATCGTGCGGGCGTTGCGACGAACGGCAGCACGGCGGTGGTCGCCAGCATGACCGGGGCGGCGCTGGTGGTCGATACGACTGATCCGGCCAATCCGCGCGTGGCGGGCCAGGTTCCCGCTTCGGGGATGGGTGTTCGGGTGCGCGGTCAGGTCGCTTATCTGGCGAGCACCAGCGGGCTGCGCGTGGTCGATCTGCGGAACCCCGCAGCGCCGGTTGTGACGGGCACGCTGAGCACGCTTTCCTGCCGTGATGTCGAAGTCACGAGCGACGGTTTCGCGTACACCGCGTCCTTCGCGAACGGCGTGGGCGTTGTGGATCTGCGCAGTGGTGCGCCGGTGTTCGTGCGATTCATTGATACGCCCGGCTCAGCCCGGGCGGTGGCGATGGATGAGGCGCGCGGCCTGCTGGCGGTCGCGGATGGAACGGGCGGCGTGCGCATGATGAGCATTGCGAATCGCAGTACGCCGCAGGAGATCGGCGTCGGTGCGGTTCCGTCGCTCGAGTCGGCGCAGCGCTTGGTCTTCGGGGGGTCGCACCTGTTCGTCGGCACGGACAACAAGGTGGTGGTTTTCAACGTTGCATCGCCGAATTTTCCGCAGGAAATTCAGCGAGAGAATTTTTCCGCGGCGGGGATGGCTTCAGACGGCTCGCGGTTCTTCCTGGCGCGTTCGACGCTGGGCGTAGAGGCGTGGGAGTGGTCGGCGTCGGCGGGTCGTTTCGTGGTTGCGACGACGATGCCCGCAGTGAGTGGAAAGGTTGATGCGGTCACGGTTTACGGCGGGATGGCGTTGAACGCCGAGCCGGGGTCGCCGGTGGTTTCGTACCGCCTGTTTGCCCAGCCGTAGCGCAGAGCGGGCTGATTTTCAGCATTCGGAGCGGGGTCTGACTTTGGTCAGGCCCCGCTTTCTTTTTGCACGACTTGCGCGCGGCAGAGGGCCATTCGCGCGCGTTTTTCCCGTTGACAGAAAGCGCGCACGTCCATATACCAAGAGCCTCATAACTCGTTTTTCGTGAGGCGTTTGGTCCGATCAGGGCTGACCAACTCCTGAAGTGCGTTCGGGATCGTGAGAATTCGGTTTTTCATGGATGCCCGGCGCCGGTTGAATGACGCGACATCGGCCCCCCGTTGCGTCAGTCAGCCCGAGTCGTGAGGATTGGGAAAGAAGCAACACCGGTTAGGGGAATTTCATGGACTCCGCTTGTTTCTCGCGCTTGGCCCGCGTCGGCACCGTTGCCGTCCTGGCAGTCTTGTCTTCGGTTGCCGCATTCGGCCAGAATCGCCTCTCGCCGTACACGAACGAGGTGTACCTCGGCGACGGCGAGATTAACGAGTTCATCCGCTCGGGTGTCGTGGAGGCGGGCGATCCAACCCAGTCTCAGAACTACTTCGAGCTGTTCGATGCTCTGCCTGAGTTCGGCCTTTTCCGTCCGACGGCGATCCTGACGCGCGGCGTGCTGCCGGCCCGGGACCGTTTTCCGGGTCCGGGCGAGCCGAACCCGGCCGGCCCGTCGGGCTTCCGGGATCGTCCGGCGTTTTTCGGCGCGCAGCCAAACCCCACCGGCTTCAATGCCGGCCGGATCTTCGCGTCGTTCAACCCCGATGTCGCCGGCGGCGCCTACTTCATCGGCATTGACGTTTCGGCGCCGGCCATTCTCGACCTGGCCAGCGGAACGCAGCCGGTGGCGTTTGACGTGGATGGTGACGGCAGCGTGACCCAGGTGACGGAGTTCACGGCGGCGCAGTGCATTCTGTTTGACGACGCGCCGCCCTCGTCGCTGATTCAGGCGGACACGTACATCGTCTTTCTCGATCTGAACGTGGACGGTCTGCCTGACGTGTGTGTGAAGCTGGTGGAGACGTCGAGCACGGTCGCGCCGGTGCCAACCAACGCCGTGTTCCTCGGGTCGTACCAGACGATTCCCACGCCGGGCAGCAATCCGACGCCGCTGACCATTCGCCGCTGGGTGCAGATCGACCCACTCAACGTGGCGATGACCGATCCCCAGCTTCTGCGCTTTTCGAACATCCACCTCGACAGCAACAACGACGGGCTGAAGGACGTCGGGTGCGTGGGCGTCGGCGACGACGTGGAGTTCATGATCGCGCGGGTGAACCCCTCCTCGCTGGACCCGATTGTTGACGTGAACGACCCCTTCCGCACGGACGGAACGAATCGCTGCTGCGTCGGCATCCGGGCCGACATCGACTCGGACGACGACCAGTGCATCGGCGGTGGTGCGGAAGAGTCGATCGAGGTGTTCGCGGAATTCGCCTGCCCGAGCATCGAGGTGACCAAGCAGGTTCGCTGCGTGGATCCGACGAGTTCGGCGTTCGGCGCAAGCGTGAACGCGGTGCAAGGCTCGATCGTTGAGTTTCGGATTGCGATCACGAATTTCGGCAACACGGAACTGAACAACGTCCGGATCGTGCAGGATGTGCTGAACTGCGTGAACGGCACGTCGCTGACGATCGTGCCCGGTTCGTTCGCATTTGACAGCCGTCCGACGGGCATCCGCGACTTCTCGGCGGATTTCCTGGCGGCCTTGTCGAATCCGGGGCTGTTCCCGCTGCGGCTGGATGCGGCCGCACCTCCGTCCCCGGGCGAAGCGCCGGTCGCGGCGATGCTGCCGGCGCCGGCGGTCGGCGTCTGCACGCCGTTCGGCGTGGCGGGCGAGTCGATCGTCTTCCGCTTTCGGGCGCAGACCAATTCGAATTTTTCGACGACGTTCTGCAACACGAACATTGACTGCACGAACACGATCGCCGTCTGCGGCGATACGTTCGTCAATCCGATTCCGGATGCGTTGACCCCCGGAATTGACGGCCCTGAGGAAGGCGGTCCCGGTCTGGGCAACGTGGCCGATGAATTCACGGTCACGGTCTGCGACGACGGCACGATCCGCACGCCGCGCGAGGTGGGTGCGGGTGATGACCGGGCGGACGTGAACGTGCTGTGCCGGGACGTGACGCTGCTCAAGCAGGTCGGGCTTCCGGGGATTCCGGGCTCCTTCGTGACGGGCGACACGCCGCTTCCGCTGCAGCCTTTCGCCGGCACGCTGGACATTGAGTATCGCTACACCGTGACGAATCTCGGCGACACGACCGAGCAAATCACGCTGACCGATTCGTTCCTGTGCGCAGATGTCACCGCGACGCCGGGTGTGAGCCTGATCGCGTGCACGCTCTGTCCGGGCGGGAGCATCGTGGATACGTACGCCCCCGGTCAGCAGCGCATCTACACCTGCCGCATCCGCTTTGCGAACCAGGCGGCTTTGGAGGCGTTCGTCCTGCGGGATGATGCGCGTCCGGCCTGCCAGGCGTCGCCGTCGGCGGGTCGGCAGCAGGATTGCTACAAGAACTGTGCGTCGATCGTGTCGAACATCGCGGCGGGCGCCGTGGTGTGCGGCCCGGCCGCCCCGCAGAACCGCAGCAGCGACGCGACGATCTGCGTGGTGCGCTGCGAGCTGCAGGTTGAGAAGCTGGTGCGCTGCCTGCGCGGGACGGACACGACGTTCCGTCCGTCGGTCGAGGCGCTGCCGGGCGAGACGGTGCAGTTCCGCGTTCGGATCACCAACACGGGTTCGCAGGTGATCTGCCGTTTGCGAATCCGCGACCTGCTTTCGACGCTGACCGGTTCGAACTGCCTTGGCTCGGTGTCGAACATCGTGTTCCAGTCGCAGGAGGGTGCGAATCCGCCGATCAACTGTGCGACGCCGGCGGGCTTCAACACGACGGATGCGCCGTTCGAGTTCCGGCCCTGCACGCCGGACGGCAACCTGGAAACGGGCGATTCGGTGATCATTACGTTCAACGTGCTGATCCCGGCGAACGCGACCGCCAACTGCGCGTCGCGCAACCGCGTAATCGTCGAGTGCGCTTCGCAGTGCCCGGATCCGCCGGGCGTGCCGCAGTTCTGCTGCGAGGTGACGGCGCAGGCCGACGTAAGCGTTCTGGTTCCGTCGATCGCGTGCACGAAGCAGTACACCACGTTCCAGTGGGACGAGAACGGCGACTGCATCGTGAATGACCCGTTGCGGAATTTCACGAACCCGCTGACCGACCTGATCAACTTCAACGCCAGCGGGATGGCGGTGGTCTTCCCGGTGGTGGTGAACCTGCGCATCACGGCGACCAACAACGGCGAGACGCCGCTGGTCAACGTGACGGCCAACGACAACAACCTGACTACGGACATCACGGCCCCGCCGATTCCGGGCGTGTCGATCGTCTCCTCGCAACTGGGCCAGACGCGGAACATCAACCCGGGCCAAACGGCGACGTGGGATGTGTCCGTCCGATTTGACACGGCGGCCGCGGCGCGGATTTTCGCGACGCGCGACGACGACACGCCGACCTGCCGCAACCAGACGCTGAACCACTATCGCAATTGTGCGTCGGTGTCGGGCACGGTGGATGTGCCGGACGGGGTCTGTGAGCCGCCGACGCCGCTGGTCGTGAGCAGCACGTGCCAGGCGGACATCGCGTTCCCGGGTCCGTGCACGATCCTGGTGGACAAGGCGGTGAAGTGCAGCACCGATCCGGACGCCGCGTTCGGGGCGACGGTGACGGCGATTCCGGGTGCGATCCTCACGTTCAAGATTGACGTGACGAACACCGGGACGGTGAAGATCCCGCGCATCTGCCTGCGCGACCTGCTGGGCTGCAACTGGCCGGTGGTCAGCAACGTGACGGCGACTCTCGGCGGGCTGGACGTGTCGAGCGTCTTCCGCGCCGCGGGCAACGCCTTCGGCCCGGACAACGTGCAGCGCTGCTACACGTTCGGCACGGTGCGCCCGGCGCAGCCGTGGATCAACCCGGGTGAGACGCTGTCATTGCGGTTCAATATCCAGGCGCCGGCGGATGATTCGCTCTTCCCGCCGGGGCAGAATCCCGACTGCGTGAACACGATCTTCGTGGAAAGCTTCACGGAGACGTGCGTGCCGCCGGGCGTTCCGGACACGGCCTCCTGCTCGGGTACTGATCCGGCGTCGATCGACATCCGCGTTTCGCGGATCGAGTGCGACAAGCAGATGTGCATTGACTTCAACAACGACGGCGACTGCAACGACGCCGGTGAAATCGCCTTCGGCGGTTCGGTCGAGATTCCCTGCACGGTGCAGTTCCCGTTCACGATCCTGTATCGCTTTACCGTGGCCAACACGGGCGAGACGGCGATGACGAACGTGCGCATCCGCGACCTGGAGCTGGTGAACGACGCGCGGAACATTCCGGGCGTGACGATCGTCAGTTGCGGGCTGTGCAGCGGGGCGTGCGACGGCGTCAACGACACGGAAGCCGTGCTGGGCGACATCCCGGCCGGCCAGGTGCGCGAGGCGGTCTGCCGCATCCGGTTCGACAGCCGGGCGGCGTGGCAGGCATTCGCGCTGACCGATCCGGCGTCAGGCAATCCTGAGAACGATCTGAACTGCTATGAGAACACCGCTTCGGCGACCGGCACGGTCAGCGGTCCGATCTGCACCGCCGGTGCGGATGCGAACCGCAGCAGCGCGCCGTGCGACGCGACCGTGTGCCTGAAGATCTGCGACCTGGAAGTGTCGAAGGAAGTCCGCTGCCTGGATCAGTGCCAGTTGCCGGCGGATCCGAACGCGGGCTATGCCGAGAGCGTGACGGTGGCGCCGGGCGCGTGCGTGCAGTACCGCATCACGGTGCTGAACACCAGCCAGACGGCGGTGTCGCTCTGCTCGCTGCGAATCCGCGACGTGCTAGACCAGAACTGCGTGCGGTTCGACGACAGCGTGACGCTGACGATCATTCGCCTCGCCGGCGGTCAGACGATTCCGTGCTTCGTGCCCGCGGTTCTCAACGGCGGCAGCTCGCCGCTGCTGACGAACACGGCGTTTGAGTTCGTTCCGGGCGATTGTGACGGCGGTCCGCAGGATCCGCCGCTGCAGCCGGGCGACAAGCTGGTGCTGACCTTCCGGGCACGGGCGCAGACCCCGCCGGGCGGCGCGCCGAGCTGCAGCACGACGAACACGGTGACGGTCGAGGGCGCGACGGTGTGCGGAACCGGGCCGCGGGTGTACTGCTGCTCGGATTCGGACACGGCGACGGTGAACGTCGAGACGTGCTCGTTCAACCTGACCAAGTCGGTCGTGTGCCTCGACGCCGCCGGAAACCCGGTCGGCCCCGAGGGTGCGACGCTGGCGGCATTGCGCGGTTCCAAGGCGCGCTTCCGCTTCCGCGTGACGAACACGAGTACGTCGCTGCCGATCACGCGGCTGTGCATCACCGACGGCATGACCTGTGCCTGGGTGACGGACGCGGTGACGGCCTTCATCGGCGCGACCAACGTGACGCCGACGTTCTCGACGTTCCGTGCGGACGGCGTGCGGCGCTGCTTCGACATGGCCGGTCGGCCGCTGGCGCCGGGTGAGACGCTGACGATCGCCTTCGACGTGCAGATCCCGGCGAACTTCGACCTGGTTTGCACGCCGGTGGACTGCGTGAACGCGGTGACGGTCGAAGGCTCGACGGCGCTGTGTGCTCCGCCGGGCGGAATTGACTCGATCTGCGGAACGCGCACGGCGACGGCGTCGATCGACGTCCGGGTGCCGAAGATCCAGTGCACCAAGCGCGTGACGGTGCAGAACAACGACGGCACGGCCCCGGTGACGGGAACCGACGTCGTGATCGAAGCGCCGGTCTACGGCAATGACGGCATCACGATCACTTACACGATGACGGTGCGGAACGTCGGCGACGTGCCGCTGAGCAACGTGCAGATCTGCGACGACGCGCTGGTGGCCAACGCCCGCGCGGCCGGGTTGCAGGTCCCGAACTGCCAGTTGTGCGACCTCGGCGGCTGCGACGGTGCAAATGACACCTGTGCGACGATTCCGGTGCTGGCGGCGTGCCCGTCGCCGTGCATTCCGGAGGCTTGTCCGTCGGCGTCGATCATCTGCCAGATCGTGGTGGCGGATGATGCGCAGTGGCAGGCGTTCGCCGCGCTGGATTCGGACAGTGTCAACGGCTGCTACCTGAATACGGTTCGCGTGACGGGTACGCCGATTCTGGACGGCCTGTGCGGGCCGGTGGACGTGGAGATCGTTGACTCGGAGTGCCAGGCGCGGGTGTGCCTGGGCCGCTCGGTGTGCCCGTGCCCGCCGATCGTCAAGGCCAACTTCCGCATCTGGAACCAGAACGAGGTGCAGTTCAGCGGCGTCGAGCGCTGCCTCAACGCCTGGGATTCGACGCTGCTGTCGCAGTATGTCGAGCCGTTCATTCCGAACGCCCTGACGCTTGCGATTCTTCAGACCGCCAAGGGCAAGGCCCGCATCGACGGGATCGGCAGTGCGGTGGTCTGTGGTCCGAACAGCATCTCGGCCCCGCTGCTGGGTGTCGCCGAACGTCAACTGACGTTCCAGGGCGGCAACCGCGAGTCCGCCGGCGACACGCTGGTGGGTCTGGGCAGCGAGTTCGGTCAGGTCGTCTGGAAGCGTCCGCCGCTGCCGACGGATGAGCCGCCTCCGCCTCCTCCGGGCGGCGGTGGACCGGTGCCCGATGAGGGCGGCCAGGCGTCGGGCAACCATGTGGGCCAGGTGGGCCACCAGGGCAGTCTGCTGGTGTACCCGAAGGTGCAGATGCGCACGAACGCCGCCGGTCAGATCATTGAGGACACGTTCATCGAACTGTCGAACAACTACTTCCAGGCGACGCGGGTGCAGATGTACTTCATCAACGGCAACCCGTGCCGTTGCAACTGGCTGGACAACACCATCACGCTGACCCAGAACGAGGCTTCGTACTGGGCGATCTCGAGCGGCGATCCGAAGGGCGTCAGCCCGTGGCGGGCGCTGGATCCGTTCGGCGAGGCGGACAGCGATCCGTCGAATCCGGGCGGTCGCGTCTGGCGCGGCTGGATCATCGCCTGGGCGGTCGATTCAGCGGCGGTGGAAACGCGCTGGAACTTCCTCTCCGGCGTGGCGCTGAACGTGAACTACGAGCGCGCATCGGCGTGGCAGTACCTGCCGTGGGGCTTTGCGGCGGTTGCGGGCGTGAACACCGGCGACCGGCTGCTGGCGCCGTACGGCCAGCTCGATCTGAACGGCGTGGAGTATGTGTACGCCCCGGATCAGTTGCTGCTGGACTTCTATTCCAGCGGTTCGCATCCGTTCGGTGGTCCGGGCGCGACGATCTCGATCGATACGGATCTGACGCTGGTGCCGCTGCTGCGGAACTTCCAGACGAACGATCCGCAGTTGCCCGAGGAGTTGAGAGCGCCGGGTGCACCGGCGTTGCGGCCGACCGACGGCGAATTGCGCCTGCAGGGTGAACGCACCAGCGAGCGCATCCGGCGGTAAGGCCGGTCGGCGGGCGCACTGCGCCCCAGGCCGGGCTGAAGTGAAGTAAGTTGAGTGAGAATCTCCGGAGGCGCCGTTCCAACGAGCGGCGCCTCCGGTTTCATTTTCGGCGCCGCGATCGGCCGAATCCGGCCGGCCGGCGGATTCTGCGCTTCGCCGGACACGCCGAGCGACCGATGTAGAATCAGGACATGGTCCTGAAGATCGAAAAAGACCACCAGCGCTTCCGCCAGATCGTCAGGGGCAAGATCCGTGACGACCTGCGGAAGTTTCTCACGCGCGGCGAGCTGATCGGCAAGGAGGGCAAGCAGCTCATCAGCATCCCCGTTCGCGGGGTCGATCTGCCGCACTTCCGCTACGGGGACAACAGCGACTCCGGCGTCGGCCAGGGGGACGCGCAGCCGGGGCAGCAGGTGGATTCGGATGAGGGCGGCGCCGGCATGGGCGGCGACGAGCCGGGTCGGCACCTGCTGGAGGTGGAGGTTTCGCTCGAGGAGCTTGCCGACATCCTCGGCGAGGAACTGCAGTTGCCGCGCATCGAGCCGAAGGGGCGGCACTCGCTGGCGTCCACCAAGGACCGCTACAGCAGCATCCGCCAGACCGGCCCGGAGTCGCTGCGGCACTTCAAGCGCACCTTCCGGCGGGCACTGCGGCGGATGATCATGAGCGGCGCGTATGACGCCGCCAACCCGCGGATCGTCTTTGAGCGGCGCGACAAGGTCTATCGCAGTTGGAAGCCGGTCCGCATGCCGCATTCGAACGCGGTGATCGTCTACATGATGGACGTCTCCGGCTCGATGGGGCATGAGCAGAAGGAGCTGGTGCGGCTGGAAGCGTTCTGGATCGACGCCTGGCTGCGCCGCAACTATGACGGGATTGAGAGCCGCTACATCGTCCACGACGTGAACGCCAAGGAGGTCGATCGCGAGACCTTCTTCCGCCTGCGCGAGGATGGCGGCACGAAAATCAGCAGCGCTTTCCGCACCTGTCGCGAGCTGCTCGATCGGCGTTATGACCCCAGCGAGTGGAACATCTACCTGTTTCACTTCTCGGACGGCGACAACAGCAGCGAGTCCGACTCGCGCGAGTGCTGCCGGATGCTGCGCGAGCGGCTGCTGCCGGACTGCAACCAGTTCGGCTACTGCCAGGTGGCCAGCGCCTACGGCAGCGGCAATTTCATCAACGTCCTGCGTGAACACCTGGCCGACGCACCGAACATGGTGACGACCCGCGTGAACACCAAGGACGACATCTACGACAGCATCAAGGCCTTCTTCGCCCCCGGCCGCTGAGCGGCGCCGGCGGCGGGGTCGGCTTCGCATCCGTCGCGCCGGCCGGTACCTTCCCCCGCCCGCAATCACCCCGGAACCCCCTATAATCCCGCGCTCCAGCCGCAGAAGGAGCCGTGCGTGCCGTCGACCCCTGACATGCCCCCGATGGACCAGCTCAAGGGTCGCCCGCTGGGGCGGATTCTGATCAAGATGGGCCGCGTGACCCGCGCCCAGGTCTCCGAAGCGCTCGAGCTGCAGAAGGAGAAGCGCGGCCCGCTGGGGCAGATTCTCGTCGAGATGGGCACCGTCTCCGAGGACGACGTGCATCGCGCCCTGGCCGCTCAGCAGGGGATGGAGCCGATCACGATCGGCAACATCGACATTGAGCGATCCGTGCTGGACATGATCCCGGCGCAGATGGCGCGCGCCTACCAGATCGTGCCGACCGATTATGACCGCGAGACCAACACGCTCGGTGTGGCACTGGCCACCCCCGACAACTTCCAGGCGACCGACGACCTCAAGACGCTGATGGGGTTCAACGTCATCGCGCGGATCACCACCGCCAACGACCTGCGCGACGCGATCGAGAAGTATTATCCCGAGGATCAGGCCGAGTCGATCACCGACATCATCGGCCTGTTCGAGTCGGAAGACCCCTCCAAGACCCGCAACCGCGGCGAGAGCATCGACCTCGATGAGCTGAAGGAACTGGCCGAGAGCAGCCCGGTCAAGAAGCTCATCAACCTCGTTCTGTTGCAGGCCATCCGCGACAAGGCCTCGGACATCCACTTCGAGCCGTTCGAGGATGAGTTCAAGATGCGGTACCGCATCGACGGCGTCCTGTTCGACATGGTGCCGCCCCCCAAGTACGTCGCCCTGGCGATTGCCTCGCGCGTCAAGGTCATGGCCCACCTGGACATCGCCGAGCGCCGCCTGCCGCAGGACGGGCGTATTGAGCTGCTGGTGCAGCGCCGCCCGGTCGATCTGCGCGTGAGCATCCTGCCGACGATGTTCGGCGAAAGCGTCGTGCTGCGCGTCCTCGACCGCAGCCAGGTGAACCTCGACCTGGAGCAGATCGGGCTGCGCGAGGACGATCTGGCAATTGTGCGGCAGCTCAACGAAAAGCCGCACGGAATCGTCGTCGTCACCGGGCCGACCGGCTCGGGCAAGACGACCACGCTCTATTCCTGCCTGCGTGAACTGAACTCCACGGAAACAAAAATCCTGACCAGCGAGGATCCGGTCGAGTACGACATTGACGGGCTGGTGCAGTGCCAGGTGCGGCCGGACATCGGGCTGACCTTCGCGCGCTGCCTGCGCAGCTTTCTGCGACAGGATCCGGACGTGATTCTCGTCGGCGAGGTGCGCGACCTGGAAACGGCGCAGATCGCGGTGCAGGCGTCGCTGACCGGCCACCTGGTCTTCACCACCCTGCACACCAACGACGCGCCCAGTTCGATCGCGCGCCTGCTTGACCTGGGCCTTGAGCCGTTCCTGGTGACTGCCACGCTCGAGGCGGTTGTGGCGCAGCGGCTCATCCGAAAGATCTGCACGAGCTGCAAGGAGGAATACTCCCCGACCGAGCAGCAGCTCATGGAGCTGGGGCTGCGGCCCGAGGATGTGCGCGGCCGGGTGTTCTATTACGGGCGCGGCTGCGACTACTGCCAGAACACCGGCTACAAGGGCCGACTGGCCATCTTCGAGATCATGGTGATGGACGACGACCTGCGCGAAATGGTCATCAACTCGGCCTCGACCGGCCTGCTGCGGCAGGAGTCGCGCAAGCGCGGGATGCGCACGTTGCGCGAATCGGGCATGATGGCCATCTTCGACGGCATCACCACGATCGAGGAGGTCGTTCGCGAGACGCTGGGGGACTACGGCATCTGACAGCGGTGCGCGGTCGGACCGACTTGCAGTGCGGTCGTTCGCGTGGCCGGCCGGGCACAGTGGCGGCGGGGGGTTTGGGGATCGAATTTCGATCGGCGGGAAAGTCGGGGTATTTTCCGTTGCTTGATTCGGATAGCATTGGGATGCAGGACGGCCTGGTTCGTCCGATAACTCAGGTTGGCCGGTCACTTGGGGCGCGTGCATAATGGCCGCATGCCGTGCGCGTTCCGTGCGCGGCCGCGCTGGGAGTCCGGGACAGCCTGTTTCCGCCATCCTGAGTTCGGCAGGGAGGTTGCGCCATGTCGGTGTTTACCTATGAAGCATTGAATGACACAGGTCAGGAAGTGAAGGGCGAGATCGAAGCCCCGTCGAAAGAGGAGGCGGTCGCCAAGGTCCGCGGCTTGAAGTACTTCCCGACGAAGGTGGTAGAGAAGGTTGATAAGAAGAAGGCCGGCATTCGGAAGGATGTGGGTGGCCCGGCGGCGCGCAAGAAGGCCGCGGGGACGGGCTTCGGCTGGGTCAACAAGAAGGCGCTGACGACGTTCACGCGCCAGCTTTCGACGCTTCAGGACGCCGGTCTGCCGATTCTGCGAAGCATCCGCATTCTCGAGCACCAGCAGAAGCCGGGCATGCTGCGGGCTTCGTTGAAGGACGTGTGCGAGGATGTCGAGGGCGGCATGACGCTGTCCGAGGCGATGGCCCGCCATCCGAAGGCATTTGACCGGCTGTACACGAACATGGTCGCCGCCGGCGAGGCGGGCGGCGTTCTCGACGTGATTCTGCAGCGCCTGGCGGACTTCATGGAGAAGTCGCAGCGGCTCAAGCGCAAGGTGATCGGCGCGATGATCTATCCGGCGGTGGTCATCACCATCGCCATGACGATCACGATGCTGATCGTGATTTTCCTGGTGCCGCAGTTCCGCACGATCTTCAAGGACTTCGGGGCGACGCTGCCGGCCATCACGCTGTTCCTGATCGCGATTTCGGACTGGATGGTCGGCGCCAATGGCGGGATGCCGGGGTTCGTCTGGATCCTGCTCGCGCCGGTGGTGATTGTTCTCGGTTTGAAGCTGATACGCAGCGGGCAGACCGGGCGCATGATCCTGGACATCCTGACGATGAAGATCCCGGTGCTGGGAAAGATCATCTCGAAGTCGGGCGTATCGCGCTTTACGCGCACGCTGGGCACGCTGATCTCCGCCGGCGTGCCGATTCTGGAGGCGATCAAGATCGCCAAGGACACCTCCGGCAACGAGGTGTATGCGACGATGCTGGGCAAAGTGCACGAGTCGATCCGCGAGGGCGATTCCTTCGCCAACCCGCTTCGCGCATCGAAGACGGTCGACGCGATCGTGGTGAACATGGTGGACGTCGGCGAGGAAACCGGCGAGCTTGACAAGATGCTGATGAAGGTCGCCGACAACTACGACGACGAGGTGGACACGCTGGTGGCGTCGCTGGTGAGCCTGCTCGAGCCGGTGCTGGTCATCGTGCTCGGGTCGATCGTCGGCTTCATCGTCATCGCCTTGTACATGCCCATGATCAGCCTGATTAACTCGCTGACGCAACAGTAGCCGCGCCCGCACGCGGCCGAGGACGGACCGACATGACGCGAGCCACGAAGCCGGCCTTCACGCTGGTCGAACTGCTGACGGTGATTTTCATCATCGCGCTGCTGGTGGGCATCCTGCTGCCCGCGGTGCAGGGTGCGCGAATCCAGGCGAAAAAGGTCTCCACCGCCGCCGTGATGAGCGCCATCGAGAAGGGCTGCGAGGCCTTTCACGCGGAGAACGGCGCCTATCCGCAGTCGCGCGGCAACAACCCATTTGAACAGGGCGAGGCGCACGTCAGCGGTGCGCAGTGGCTGACGCTGCAACTGGCCGGCCTGGACGGGCGCGGCTACGTCAAGCCGGAGATCCGCAATGACGCCGGCAACGCCAGCCAGCCCGGCGACGGCCGGATCGACTTCAACGACTGGCGCGACTGGTATGAGCCGGCCTGGCGCTCCCAGTACACCAGCAACCCGCCCCGTCGGGCCTATGCGCGACAGGGGCCGTTCCTGAGCGTTGACTCGAAGCTGATGATCACGCCGGAGGATTATCCGAAGCGCAACCCGCTGGTGAAGTACTCGACGCGAAGGCCCCCGGGCGGCACGAGCATCGGCAACGGCAATCGCATCAGCATCTTCCTGGACGCATTCGATTACCCGATCCTGTATTACGCGGCCAACACGCAGATCCGCTCGACGATGCCGAGCGGGCAGACCATTGAATTGCCGGTCACGCTGGGCCGCCAGAACTCGCTGCGGATCGGCAGCTACGATCAGTCCGACAACCTGCTGTTCACCGGCAGCGACGGCCTGAACGGCGAGCAGTACTTCCAGTCCGACGGCATCGACCTGGGCAAGGGCACCGCCCACACGATTCAGAAGATCGGTAACTGGAACCTCAACAATCCGCCGCGCACCTTCGAGGACGTTCCCAACTCGACCTTCACGCGCTACATCGTGGATCGCTCGTCGCTGCGGGCGAAGAACGCGGATCGTTTCATCCTGATTTCGCCCGGCTATGACGGGCGCTACGGAACCACCGACGACATTCGGAACTTCCAGGCCAACTGACCCGGCCGCGAGCGCCCGCCCCGTTCGGCGGGACAGACGGAGTGATTGATCATGCGTCGTTTCACCGCCCGCCCGCAACCCGCGTTCACGCTCGTCGAGCTGCTCACGGTGATCTTCATCATCTCGCTGCTGATCGCGATTCTCGTGCCCGCGATCGGCTCGGTGCGCACCAAGGCCAAGGCCACGGCGACCGCGTCGATCCTCGGCACACAGCTCGGCACCGGGCTGGAGACCTTCAAGGCCGATCAGAAGTTCGGCGGCGCCTATCCGCCGTCGCGCCCGGATCGCCTGCGCCGCAATGGCACGCCTGACATGACGGCCGCCAACCCCTATCGCAACAACGTGCTCAACCCGGGGATGAACGACCAGTACATCGACGTCAGCGGCGCTGGGTTGCTCGTCTGGGCGCTCAATGGCGCGGACCTGCTGGGGACGGCCGGCTTTCAGAAGCCGCCCGGTTCCACCTCCGCCGGCTGGGCGCTTGATTCGCACAACGACGCGGCCAGCGGCACGCAGCCGGCGGGTCTCTACCACGTTCGCAACGGCGTGCCGGCCTATGCCCGCGGCGGGCAGTATGTCGAGTTGAGCAAGGTCACGGTCACGCGCTGGGCGCCCCGCGCCAACGGGCAGGGCAGCTTCGACGTGGAGGCGGAGTTGAAGGCCAGCGGAAACTCGGCTCCGGTCCGCCGCTACCCGATGTACCTCGACAGCTTCGGCCACCCGATTCTCTACTGGCGCGCCGACGCCGCCGGCGACATCATCGCCGACAACACCGACGACGGCGGCGGGTCGTCCGATTCGCTGGCGGGCGGTCTGCGCGGCATCTATCACTGGGCCGACAACGCCGCATTGGTGGACAGCTCGCGGAACACGGCGGTTACGCTGCGTCGCGGCGCCGGGCGTCACAAGCTGGACTTCGATTCGCGCGTCAACCGGCCCGCGAATCAGCCCTATACGCCGGGCACGTTCCAGGCCTTCATCAAGAACATCGCCGTCACCGCCAAGCATCAGCCGCACAACCCCGACAGCTACATCCTGCTTTCGGCCGGTCCGGACGGCCTGTATGGCACGGCGGATGACATCGCCAATTTCTCACACAACGGGCAGTAGCGCCGCCGGAAGGGATCGCGCGATGCGCGTCAAGGCAACCGCACAATCCGGCTCGCGAGGCGGCTTCACGCTGGTGGAGCTGCTGGTGGTGATCTTCATCATCGGCCTGCTCACCACGCTGGTGGTGGTCGGCATCGGCAAGGCGATCGACATCCAGCGCGAGAACGCGACGCGCTCGCGGATGGGCACGATTCTCGGGGCGGTCGATCAGTTCGCGACGGAGGATCCGCTGCGCGCATCCTTCAACGCGCGACGCGTCGTCATCGGCAATGCCGGGCGGCGCGTGGTCGAGCCTTCCTTCGGCTCCTATCCGCCCTACTCGCTGTCTGGCGATGCGCGTCTCCCGACCGGAACAAACTACACGCAGATCGCGGCACGCGCGATCGTCGAGCCGGACCTGCGGACTTTTGGTCAGGTCTCCCCGCCGCAGACCTTCGAGCAGCGCATCGCGCGCGCCCTGGGCTGGGAGCCGAACGGCGCCATCTCCGGCGCGCGGCGGATGGAGAATTTCGCCATCTCCCGCAGCCGTCGTCCGGACCTGGCGGCGGATCGCGCCAACGACGACATTCGTTCGCTCTACTCGTTTCTGAAGGTCTTTTCCTCCGGGGCGCTCGCACAGGTGCCGGAGGCCGCGTACCGCCCGCTGACCGATCGCCCTGAGTTGGTCTTCCCGAAGGGCAATGGCGATCAGTACGACGAGACCTCGGCCAACCCGCGGCCGCCGCAAGGCGCGTTGGACGTGTTCGGCTTTGTGGACGCCTGGGGCGTTCCGATGGATTACTTCGTGCAGGTCAAGGTGGCCTTCGTCACCGGGGAGGATGGCCTGTTGGGATGGCGCGTCGTGGATCGCCAGCCGGTGTTGCGTTCGCACGGCCTCGCGCGCGAGGTGTTCGACGCCGGCAAGCGGGTGGAGGCGTCGGCGATCTACAGCACGCCGCTGACCGCTCCGATTGCGGACATCAAAGCGGACACGGGCATCATGGGCATCCCGGATGACGACGCGCAGTCTCAGTATCTGGGCGGCTGGTTCCGCCTTCGGCACGGATCGGGAACCGCGTCGCCGGAACGCGACAACGTGGAGAGCTACGGGTTCCGATAACCGTGCGATACGGGACGCCTTCCCGCGCCTCGTAGAATTCGCTGGGTTCGCTCAGGCGGAGATGGTACAGTGACGGGCGCAGTTCGATTCATCTCGATGCAGTGCAGCCGACGTGCGGTATGCGCCCGTCGTCGGCGGTCCGCCTTTACATTGACGGAGTTGCTCGTCGTCATCGCGATCATTGCGCTCGTGTTGAGTGTCGCCGTTCCCGGATTGAGCGGCATGGCTCGCGATGCGCGCGCGACGTCGGCCTATTCCACGCTCAATGGCGTGGTGACGCGGGCGTACATCATGTCGCAGGCCGATGCGCGGATGACGGCGGTGCGGGCGGTGCCTGCCGAATGGGAGCGCACCCTGGCGCCGGGCGTCCCGGCTCCGACTCTCGGCCGTCAGCGGCTGGCGATTTACAGCTACGGCATGTCGGGCGAGCGCCAGTTGCCGCAGTTGCGCGACGTGGCGATTGAATTCGTCGAGCGTTTCGAGCGCAAGCGCGATGCGGAATCGGTCGAGCTTCCGGCGGATGTATGGGTCGCCCCGCTCGAGGCGTGGCGCTACTCGCAATTCGCAGGCAACAATCCCGGCGGCGGGCGGCATCCGCTCGACGGCGAGATCGGCCGTTTCGAGCTGGACCCGACCGCGAACGGCAACCGCTTCCTGGACGCGGACGATTTTCTGGTGATCTTTGACCCGCAGACCGGGCTTCGGGCGCCGAGCTGGTCGCAGAGCGGTTCCGATCTGCTGCGCAGCGCGTTTCCGCTGCGGGCGTTCGACCCCGGCGACCCGAGCGATTCGCGAAGAGCGCGGGCGGGGGAGCGTGACGGCCTGCGGAACTCCGCCGGGCAGTTGCTGCCCAACAGCCGGTTTCTACGTCATAACTCCGGCGGGTTTGTTTTCTACAGCCGCGAGCAGTTCACTGCGCTCGGGCCGCGTGCACCCGTGGCCCAGCGCGAAGCGTTGCTGCGAAAGATCGGTCGGCCGTACATGGTCCACCGGTTCGGGGGCGGGCTTGTCGCCGGCACCCCGCAGTAGTCCGCACAGGATCGAGGATTGCGAATGATCCGGGATGGTCGCAGAACTCGTCTGACCGCGCGCCGCGGATTCGCGGCGGCCGCGTTCAGTCTGCCTGAGCTGATGATCGCGCTGGTGATCCTCGGCCTGGGCATGCTGATCATCGCGGCTGCGCTGCCCGCCGGTCTGCACTACACCGCCGAGACGACCGCGGTCTCCACCGGGGCGTCCGCCTCGGATTACGCGATGAGCGTTGTTTCGCAGCGGCTGCGCCTCTCGCGCAAGCTGGCGGAGATGCGCACGGTCGGCAACACGGTCGTGCCGATTTCGGGTCGCCGGCTTGATCCGATCTTCCGCCCGCGGATTCCCGCCGGTGCGTTGCCGCCATTCGGTGAATATCAACATCTGGTGGCCCGTCTAACGGCGCCCGCGGGCACGGTCAATTATGCGATTGCCTATGACCTTGCAACGCGCGGTACGGGAGTTCAATCCGGCAGCGACGCTGCAAAGCCGGCGCAGGATTGGGAGCCGTTGATCAAGGTCCGCCCGTTGGTCGGGCTGAACGTCAACCCGGATCTCGGCGGCGGCGGCGCAACCGGACAGTATGGACAGGTGGTCGAGAACCCCGAGGAGTACATCCGTTCGTGGCTGCGCGAAATGGCGGCACGAAACCTGATCATCGCCGGTTCGGAAAACATGATCACCGAAGTTGACCTGCCTGAGGACAATCGCTGGTCCGGCGGTTCGCCGGACGGGCGCGTCAGTCTCACGGTGAATCCGGCCCTGCCTCCCACGATCCGCGTGTTTCCGCCGCTGCCGCAAAGCCGCTACGACGTGGATGCATATTTTAACGAGTTGAATTCCTCCTGGAACGGAATGCAACTGCTCTCCTTCGGCGATCAACGCATCGGCCCGCCGTATCTCGATGCGTCCGCCAATGAGATCAACCGCATGGCGGCCAGCCGCTTCGCCTGGACGGTCTTCTATCGTCGCATCAGCTTTCTGCCCGGGTCGGACTCCGGCCTGTATGAGCTGATCGTCGTCGTCACGCGCCGCCCCAGCGAGCGCCACTTCTACGTCGCATCGGATCCGACCAGCGCGGATATTTCCGCCCCGGTGGTCCGGCCGGTGTCGATCGCCGGTCCTGCGGGCGTCGAGCCGCGTCTCTTTCCGCAGCCGTGGCTGGTCGTGTTTGACCCGTCCAAGCCGCTGCCACTGGCGCCGGCCAACGCCTACGCCACCGACCCCGCCGGGAATGTCTTCGGCGATCGTCACCTGCGGGCGGATTTCGCGCCTCCCAGCCGGCTCGTTTTCTATTGCCGGCCGGACGTGGGCCGGCTGCTGCCCAAGGGCGCGCAGTTTTTCCCCGCGGTCAACGATGAGACGATCAACGGTTCGCCGTCGAGCGCGGTCGGGGAGATGGCGGGCTTCACGCCGCGCGCCACGCGCGAGCTTCCGATCTTCGAAGTGGTGGACCGCCCGGACGATACGACCGTGGTCGTCGCGTTCAACGGGTTCTATCCCTGGGTGGTGCGCAACAACCCGTGGACGCCGGACGTGGACGAGTCGTGGCGCTGGCCGGTGTGGGTCATTCCGCCGGTGCTGGACAAGGAAGGCAGCCTGGATCGCAAGTCGCCGATCGTGTCGGTGCTGCGGCGCGTGGTGCGAATCCCCGAGATCAGGAACTGATCGACCATGCACGGACGTCAATCCGGTTCCGGATCGCGGCGCGGCTTCACGCTGGTCGAGATGCTCGTCTCGCTGGCCGTGGTGTCGGTGGCGCTGGTCGTCGTGGTGAGCGCGTTTCGCGTGGCCACGCAGACCGCCCGCCAGGCGGCGGCCTTTTCCGAAATCAGCGCGGTGGCGCGCCAGTGGCAGACGCAGTTTGAGGAAGACCTGCGAAACGTCGACCCCTCGTCGAGCATGCTCGTGATCGTCGGCGGCACGCAGGCGGCCGGCGTCGGGCCGGACCAGGTCGCCGCGCGGCGCTTCACGCGCGTACTCATGGGGGATCCGGCGCGGGTTCCGCGCAATTACGATCCGGTTCGTGCCCCGCAGGCGGATAGTCAATACAGCGACCCGCGAACGGACATCCTGGCCTTCTTCACCCGCCGCGCGACCACGTCGCAGGCCCCGCTGCCGCCGTATGTGCAGTTGAATCTCAACAATCGCGTCGAGGCGCAGCAGGCCGCCTATCGCGATGGCGCCCGCGGCTCGCCGCTGCTCGTGACCTATGGCCACGCCGCGCTCGGCGACCTGGGCCTTGCGACGAGCGGCCAGTTGTGGGCAGGCACTTTGCGGCACATCTTCACGAACCCCCCGACGGCGATCAGCCCGATCCCCGCCCGGGACTGGCACCTGTCGCGCCGGGCGCTTCTGATTGACCCGCCGCCCACGCTGACCAGCGCTTCGACGTTCCCGTTTGATCCCGGCCTCAACTCGCAGAACGTGTACGAGCGCCTGCAACTCGCGCTGCCGGATGTCGGCGCGAAGCGCGCCGGCGACGCGGTGACGTTCGATCTCACCGGGTTCCTTCGCGACCCGCGCTTTGACCCGCGCTTCTCGCCGTATCGCGGCGTCGGCGGCACGCGCGCCCCGGCTCTGCCCAACGCCGCGATCGACCTGGTGGATCGCCTGCTCTATCCCGCCGGGTCGGAGGGCGCCCGTCACATCGCCACGGTCATTGGGCAGCCGCCGCCGGAACTGGCGACCAACAGCGCGGTTCATCTCGCACCCGGCTGCGCCTGGTTTCACGTCGAGTTCCTCATGCCCGAAGACCCGCGCAACGCGCTGGACCACCCGGACATCAACACGCGGGCGGAAAACCTGCGCTGGGTCTCGGTCCCGCCCGGCCGCACGTTCGTGTTCGTGCCGGACAGTTCGGAAAACCGGGCGCTGATTGCCTCGACGCCGATCGCCAACGGCCGTCTGGGCGACTTTGGCGAGGTCACTCCGGAAGTGCCCAACAACCCCCTGGACGACGTCACTGATCGTCGCATCCGCACATGGCCATACGCCCTTCGCGTCACGATCCGCCTCTACGACCCGCGCGGTCGATTGGAAGAGCCGATCGTGCGGTCCATCGTGCATCGCTTTGATTGACCTGCGCCTGCGCAGCCGGGTTGAACCGCCGGCCGATGTTGTCCCGCCCGCAGGCCCAACTTTTATCGGCCGTCCTCGGGTTGCCCAAACCGCTCTCGGAGAAGTGCCGGGTGTCCCGGGTGTCGCGGCCGCCGAGCCGTCTGCCACCGCTCATAAGATGCAGCGTAATAAGATGTTATAAGAAGTCCGACGGTGTGCTGTCGGGACATTGACCCCGCCGCCATAATGCGACGGATGCGCCGGGGTCCGCAGTATGGGAAAGTGTGTCATGCAGATGCGATCAACCGAGCGACGTGCAACGATCCTGCTGATGGTGGTGGGGCTGCTGGCGATGCTGTTCGTCATCGTCACGGCGTTCCTCTCCCTGGCGCGGTTTGATCGCCTTGCGCTGCGCGAGTCGGAAGCGCGGCAGGTTCTGGATTCGGCCGTGGTCAGCGTGAATGAGCTGGTCGCCAGCCAGCTCGCCGGCACGCTGCTCGGGGCGGATGGTGTCGCAGGCAGCAATGCCGCGCCGGTGAAGGGGTTGATGTCGGAGGACATTCCGCACTCATCGCCGATCGCGGCGCTCGAGCCGGTGCGCGACGGTGCTGCGGATCGCAGCCCGGCCGCAGTGGGGCAGGTCGGAGCCGCCTTCGAGGACGTACTCAACCTGCGCTGGCCGAGCGTGACGTCGCTGGAGCGCGAGACTCCCGCGTTCGCCCCGCGCCTGATTGATCAGATCATCGACTTCAACGAGGACGGCTTCAAGCAGAACCCCGTCGGCCAGCCGGCTTTCAACGACCTCTGGGGCTACAACCGCCGTCCGCTCAACGACGCCGACGGTGACGGCATTCCGGATTCGAGCTTCGTTCTCTCGCGCATCGCCACGCAGATGGTCAACGCCATTGGCGGACGGGCGATTTCGCTGCCCCCCGTGACCTACGGCTCGCAGAACGCGGTGCTTAACCAGCGCCGCGCGGTGTGGCAGCCGCTGTTCTCATCGGGCGCGATCGGTGCCGCGGGCGCGGGCACCTGGCGCGACAATGTCGAGATCACCGATCTCCCCGATGCCGGCGATCCGAGCGTGCTGGCGTGGCGCGATTTTGATCGCAGTGCGCGATCGATCGTGTCGGTGCGCGTGATCTCGGAAGGGGCGAAGGTGTCGCTGCTGTCGCCCGGTCGCTACGGCGATGCGCGGAACCCCGGTGCGTTCGGCCGCGAGTTTGCGGTCGGCATGTTCTCCTTCCTGCGCCATCCCGAGGATCGCGGCCGCCTGGCGCTCAACGACGACGTGCTGTTCAGCGGCATCGCGGCCAATGCGCCGGCGCTGCAGGCGGTCCTGTCGCGGCGCGGCGGAATCCTGGCGTCGGAGTCTCAGGCCGCGCAGGGCGTGCCGCAGCGTGACACGGCCCGCGTGCCGGCGTTTCTGCGGGAGCTGGAGCAGCGCTTCCCCTACACGTTTGTTACGCGCTTCCAGCCCAGCCGCGGTGCAGAGCCGCTCAAGGGCGAGTTCTGGCAGCGCTTCTCGCTGATCACGAATTCCGCCCGCAATCCGCGCGCGGATGAGCTGCAGGCGTTTACCGGCGCGGCGAAGCTTGCGCCGCTGGAGACCGCGCGTCTCTATGGCCTGCCGTTCCGCAACGGCGAGGACCCCGACCACATGCTGGATCGCCGTCACCTGCTGACGACTTTCAGCCACTCGGATGAGCTGGCCCGTCATCTCGGAGCGCGATCCGCTTCGCGGCTGGGGATGGAGGCGATCGGCGCCACGCCGATGGGCCTCGTGCCGGGCCGCACGAAGTTCAATCTCGGGCGGATCGCCGACCCGCGGCCGTACCCGACGCGCCTGCGTCCGCAGGGCGTGGGTCAGGATGATCCGCGCGGCGCGTTCAACGCCAACGGCACCTTTAACCCGATCACCGGCGGGCGGGTGATTCGCGAAATGGCGGATTTCTACTTCGAGTTGCTCTACAGCCACAACGGCTGGAAGCTGCCGGACCTGACGCAGCCCGTCGCCGTGATGCGCCGCCAGGCTTTCATGCTGGCGGTGAACACCGTCGCCTTTGCCGCGCCGCGCCGCCCGGCCAGCGTCGGCGGTGCGCCGGTCGGCCTCATTGATCCGGTCTACTACGTCGATCCGGTCGGCGGCGGGCTGGACGTGATCGTCGGCTATCAGCCGCAGCCCTACATCACGCAGCTCACCGTCGTCGGCGAGAAGCGTCGCGTCGGCAGCGGCGGCCCCGGGCCAACGATCGGAAGTGCCGAAGAGCTGGCCATCGCGGTCGAGCTGTACAACCCCAACGATCCCACCGCGATTTCCGCGGATCCGTTCGATGTGTCCGTGGATCAGCACGCACTGGCGCTGGACGACTATGCCATCAGCATCGGCGATCCGAACGCCAACGGACCCGCCGATCCGAACGTGACGCTTCCGGTGGCCGCCAACACGGGCATCGACCCGACGGCCGCCCGCCGCCTGGACGAGAACGTATTCCAGGCGCCCGACAGCCTGCCGGTGCTGCCGGGCCGCAGCTTCAAGGTGGTGTTGATCCGCAACGGACTGCGTCCCTCCTACTTCGTCAACAATGTGTCGCAGATTCCTGACGGTGCGGGAAACCCCGCGGCGGTCGGCCAGATCAACGACATGACGATCCCCTTCGGCGTCACGGACAGCCAGATTCGCGTGAATCTGTGGCGTCGCATCCGGAACTTCCGCTTTCCGCCCAACAACGGCCTGACGCAGACGGCGACGATCCTGCCGGAGCGCTGGGTGCTGGTGGATCAGATGCGGGTGGCTGTGCCGTCGTTCCGTCCCGGTCCCGATGAGGACACGGAGGATGAGACCTACTGGTATGTGAACGCGGCGCGCAACACGACCTCGACCCGCGCGTTCGGCGACTACGGCGACCCGACCCGCGAAGCGCGCTGGCGGATGGTGACCGCGTTTGAGCCGGACGACACGAACTACTACAACGCCAGCGAAGAGGTTGATCTCGGCTCCGTGCCGCTTTCGCTGGCGTCGCAGCTTGGCTCACCGAATGGCCCCGCTGCGCCGGCCGCCCCGTTCGTCCCGCTGCACACCATGAACGCCAACCGCACCGCCATCGCCGGCGGCGACGGCCACACGCAGGCTCCGATCCACGGCATGCGGCGCCCGGCGTCCTTCCCGACGGTCGGCTTCCTGCACTTCGTGCCGCGCTACGCGCATGTGCAGCGCATTATCGACGCCTCGCTCACCACCGGCACGCACTACACGATCGGCCGCACGTTGCGAGGGCACTTTGATCCGAACAGCCGACAGTTTGAGTTCTCCAGCGTCGCCGAGGTGCCCGCCGATTTCGGGCACATGCGCCTGCTGGACAATCGTGACGACAGTCGTCGCGAGGTTCCGCGGCCCAACGGCTACTTCACCCGCGACTTCGCCGGCACGCTGCCGTGGGGTCAGTTGGTGTATGACTACTTCACCGTGTTCAACGCGTCGGATCCGAACAACGACGCCTTCGGCGGCAACGACGGCGCGGAACTGAGTGATGCGGTCGATCCGCTGCGCGTGCCCGGCCGCATCAACGTCAACACCGCTCCGTGGCATGTGCTCGCCGCCGTGCCGGTGATCGGCCCCAAGACCGCGGCCCAGGTCGAGAGCGGCTATGCCGCCGGCCAGGCCAACATGCCCGAGACGTGGATCGACCGCAGCGCGTCGGCCGCGTTCTGGAGCGCCCGTGCGGGCGTGGTGGTCGGGCGCAGCGCCCCGACCTATCTCGACGTGGTCGCGCCGTACAGTCCGGCTGATCCGCCGTTCCGTTCCATCCGCCCGGCGCGCTGGAACATCGCCTCGAACATCCCGGGCATCGTCGATACCTCGACGATTGACGGGGTTTCCGCCAGCTATCCGCCGCAGCCCGGCTCTTCGCTGAATCCGGCGGTGGTTTCGTGGTACCGGCTGGGCGGCGACCTGGCCGTCTCGTTGGCCGGTTATCGCGATCGCCTGGCGTATGTTCCGCCCACCGACGGCCTGCGTCCGCAGCGGCCGCTGGACGGCTGGTGGGACAGTTATCGTCGCGGGAAGGATGGGCCGGTGGCCGCGCCTTTCGATCCGGACCCGGCGAATCCGGCGACGCTGCAGTCCATGGTTGCGAATACGCCCTTCGCCGGAAACTACCGCGGCGGGCGCTATGGCGACGTTCGTCACAAGGGCACCTACAACCCGCCCGGCGGTTCCGGGCAGGTCGATATCCCGGCTTTCGGCTTTCTTTCCCTGGGCGAAATGCTCAACGCCAAGGGCATGGACGGAGCGCTCTATCAGCACGGGAATGCGCAGTCCGAGTACCTCGGGGTGACCGGCGATCACGACTTCTATCGAGCAGTCGCGTTCATGGCGCTGCTGGACACGCAGTGGCTCACGACCCGCAGCAACGTCTTCACCGTGTACATGAGCATCGCCGATCGCGAGGATCCGCAGGCCAGCATCCGCTCGCAGATCACGCTCGATCGTTCCAACGTGCTGCCGCGTGCCGTCCGTGGTCCGCTGGGCGTCAGTTCGAACGGGCAGACCGTCTACGCCGACGTGGACGGCGACGGCCTGACGACGGACTTCGACCGCGAATGGGTGACGGTGCCGGGCGACCTCAAGCCGCAGGTGGTCTCGGAGCGCCGCGGCGGATACTTCAGCGCCCGCTTCGACGACTGACGCAAGTCTCGTGATTGCCGCTATCTATGGCGATCGCGCTGCGCGCCGATCCCGCCCCGCAGCGCGAACCCGGCGCGCCGGGCCGCGAATCGAGCCACGCTTCCGCAACGCCGCTCCTCCGGCCCGCCACGGATCGGATGCCCTGAATTCCCCGGATTTCACTCGACACGCTTCGCATTCGCCATACACTTTGCGTTCTGAGCCGGGCGGGAAGCGCGCGTTGCCATTCCGCCCCCTGCGAGGAATGGCGGATGGGCCGACCCCCGTTGAATCGAGCGATCCACAGAGGCGCAGCGTTCGCGGGCGCGCTGGTGCTGGCGACGGCCTGCGGGGTGAGTTTGATCGCGTTCGCGGCCGACGCGGAGGTGGGGCGCTCGATCGGGTCTGCGTGGGTGCGGGTCGGCGATGGTGAACCGACGCCCGCCCAATTGCCGCCTTGCACGCTTTCCGGAACGAATTGCCAGTCCGCGGCCGGCAGCGCACAGAACAGCACCCGCGCGGCAGGCGTTCGCGTTGCGGAGAATTTCCAACTCCCTTCCACGAGCGTGGTTTCGCAACTCTGCTGGCGCGGCGTATACGGTAATACGACCTGTGAGCCGGCCGACATGGACGACTTCCAGGTCGTGTACTACGCGCTGCGCGGGCAGGTGGCCGGGAACATCGTCGGCGGCCCCTTCCGCCAGTCGGACGGGACGCTGATCGTGCAGCGCGGCCTGACCGGCGCGATCGTCGCGGGCCGCCAGGAATATCAGTACACCGCGACGCACGCCGGGGTCAGCTTTCCCGCTCTCAGTTGTCACTGGGTCGAGATCACCAATGCCGGCACGGCCACTTGCAGTTGGTTCTGGCGGCACGGCACGGGCGCGGACCAGCGCTCGCTCTACGACACCGGCCTCGTCTACACCAATTCCGATCTTCAATCCCTGGACCTGTCGCTCTGCCTGAATCAGCCGCTGGCGGCGCTTTCGCAGTCCTCGTGCATTTCGGGGGATCCGCAGGGCGATACCTGCACGGACGCGATTCCGCTGGCCTGCGGCGACGTGCTTCTGCTCAGCACCGCGCAGGCCACCACCGCCCAGACCGATCCGCATTTCTCCTGCCGCACGGGCGGCCCCGCGATCGGCAGCGGCACGCTCTGGTTCTCTTTCATCGCGACCGGCGGAAGCGCGGTCTTTGAGACCTGCGGCAGCGCAGCGCCGGACACGCTGGTCGCGCTCTATAGCGGCGTGTGCGGCGCCTGGACGGAAGTCGCCTGCTCCGACAACGCGCCGGACTGCACGCCCGGCGCCGCCAGGATCAGCGTCAGCGGATTGAACAGCGGCGAGCGCTACCTGCTGCAGGTCGCCAGCCGCGACGCGGCCAGCCGCGGACCGGTCGAGGTGCGCGTGTCGTGCGGGGAGTGCGATGGAATGCTGCTGGGCGATGCCAACGCGGACGGCACGATCAACAATTTCGACATTGATGCGTTCGTGCAGGCGCTGGTCGATCCGGTTGGTTATGCACAAGTCTACGGGGAGAGCGCCCGCGTGTGTCGCAATGACGCAAACCGCGACGGGCTGGTCAACAACTTTGATATCGACGCGTTCATCGCCTGCATTCTCGTGCTGCCGGAGCCGGGCATGGCCTGCCCCTGACGGACCCCGGCCCTTGGAGAACGGCGAATTCGCGGTGATTGATGGGCGGCCGTCGGTACAATGGATACTCGAAAGGGCGAGTTGGTCCGCGTTCGTGAAACAGGAGCGAAAGATATGCGTAGTCGAGACTTTCCGGCCGGACTGCTTGCTCTCGCCGCGGCAGCGGCGCTGACGACAACCGGTATGGCCGGCACATTTGTGGCCAAGGCGCTGATCCGCGAGGGGGACGCGGTCGATGACCTCCCCGGCCACAACATCAATGCGCTGAACAACATCGCCGTCAATCACGTCGGCGGCTGGAGCGTGGCGTTCAATTCATCCGACGGCGCGACCACGCTGAGCAGCGTGTGGGGCTCGATCAACGGCGGGCCTCCGCAGATTCTTCAGACCGAAGCCACCTTCGGCAGCCTGGTGCAGACCAGCTTCGAGTCCTTTTTCGGATTCGACAACGCGGGCGTCGTGGCCTACAGCGCCAGCGGAACCGGCGGTCCGGTCGGCAGCTTTGACTCGGTGTGGTATGGCGATACGCCGATCGCCGTGCAGGGCGATCCCGCCCCGTCGGTTCCCGGATTCTTCTGGACCTTCGGCAGCCGGCCCGCTGTCACCGGTCCGGGGGACATCTACTGGGTCGGCGGCGTTGCGAACACCGCCGGTGGAGCCACCGCCAATCGCGGGCTTTTCTACGGCGCTACGGCCAACCCGCTGTTGCTGGGCGGGATGTCTTATCCCAATCTGCCCGCCGCGCTGGACGGCCCCGGAACGACCGTGAACTTCGAGTACTCCGTGTCGGCCGAAGGCACCCGCTACCTGGCGCAGGTGGAGATGGTCGGATTCGCGTCATCGCTCGACAACGCGCTGGTGATGGACGGCGAGGGATTGATGCTCGACGGCGTGCTGGTCCGCGAGGGCAACCTCGTTCCGGTTGCGATCGGCGGCAACGGCACGGAGACGTACACGTCGCTCCAGACCGTCGGCATCACGGAGTCGGGGGACTACTTCTTCTCCGCGGACACCAACGCCGCGACCACCGTCGATCAGATCATCGTCGTCAACGGGCAGATCGCCTATCGCGAAGGGCAGGTGGTGGACGGCTTTGCGCTGGTCAGCACGATCGACACGCTGCACATGAACGAGGACGGCGACCTGGCCTATGTCTGGCAGGTGAACGACGGCGTCGCCAACCGCGAGGCAATCTTCCTGAACGACACGTTCCTCATCAAGGAGCGCGACCTGGTCGATCTCACCGGCGACGGGATCGTCGAGCCGCAGTCGGTGCTGTGGGACATCACCGGCATCAACGTCCTGCGGATCAGTGATCGAAAGCCCGACGGCACAGTCAGCGTGTATTTCACCGGCGACGTCGATACCGACGGCACGACCTCGACGACGGACGACGTCGAAGCGGTGTTCGAGATCGTCGTGCAGGTCGTTCAGTTCCAGCTCGGCGACATGAACTGCGACGGCCTGGTGAATAACTTCGACATCGATCCATTCGTGCTCGCGGTCGTCGATCCGGCCGCGTACGCGCTGGCGTATCCCGATTGCAACCCGCTCAACGGCGACATCAACGGGCAGGACGGCCTGAACAACTTCGACATCGACCCGTTCGTGGACCTGATCCTCGGAGGCCCGTAGCCCGGCACGGGCCTCGACCGCGGCTACAATGGCGGAATGAGCAATCATTCCGCCCGCATCGGACCGCACACCGTCGGCAGCGGACAGCCGCTGCTTCTGGTGGGCGGTCCGTGCGTGATTGAATCCCGCGATCATTGCCTGCGCCTCGCAGAGGCGATTGCCGCCGCCGCTCGGCGCTTCGAGCTGCCCTTCGTCTTCAAGGCCAGCTTCGACAAGGCCAACCGCTCCAGCGTCAGCTCCTTTCGCGGACCGGGGATCGACGAAGGGCTGGCGATCCTGGCGGTCGTGCAGCGCGAAATCGGCGTTCCCGTGCTCAGCGACGTGCACGAGGCCGCACAGGCCGCCGCCGCGGGGGAGGTGCTCGACTGTGTGCAGATTCCGGCCTTCCTTTGCCGCCAGACGGATCTGTTGCTCGCCTGTGCGCGGACCGGCCGCTGCGTCAACATCAAAAAGGGGCAGTTCCTCGCTCCGGAGAAAATGCAGCTCGCCGCCGAGAAAGTCCGCAGCGCGGGCAATGCGAACGTGCTGCTGACCGATCGCGGCTCATTCTTCGGCTATGAGCGGCTGGTCAACGACCTGCCCGGGCTGGCCGTGATGCGCCGCTTCGCGCCGGTGGTCTTTGACGCCACCCACTCCGTGCAGCAGCCGGGCAGTGCCGGCAACGTCACCGGCGGGCAGCGCGAGTTCATTCCGCTGCTGGCGCGCAGCGCCATCGCAGCGGGCATCGACGGCCTCTTCCTCGAAATTCACGACGATCCCCCCCGTGCCCGGAGCGACGCCGCCACGGTCTGGCCGCTGGATCAGCTTGAGGCGCTGCTGAACGAGTGCGTGCGCGTGCGGGCGGCGGTGACGTAGAGGAGAAGCGCGGCAACAGGATCGTTGCTGTGTTGCTGGCCGCACTCCGGCGCGACTGTCCGCTCAAGAGGCAACCCATGAAGCGCCCCACGCCACCGGCCGACACACGCTCCGCCCTCGGTTTGCAGGGCGAGCAGGCGGCCGAGCGCTTCCTGCGCGGACTGGGTTATCGCGTCCTTGCGCGGCGCTACGACACGCCGATGGGCGAGCTGGACCTGGTGATGCAGTCCGGGCGGACGATCGTGTTTGTCGAGGTCAAGACCCGCGCCGATCGCCGCCTGGCCGACCCGCAGGACGCCGTTCGATCGGCCAAGCTCGACCGCATGCGAAGGGCCGCGACGATCTTTCTGCGCGCGACGCACCGTGAGAATGTGCCGGCGCGTTTCGACGTGGTGGCCGTCGTGATGCCGCCGCCCGGCGGTTCGAAGTCCGCCGATTCGCCGCAGATCGAGCACTTTCAGGACGTTTGACGCTCGGGTGCGGCAAATCGCAACAATCGGGGTTCAGCAGCCGCCGAACAGCACACACTCAACGAACGGATCGATGTCGAAGTTGTTGACCGCACCGTCCCGGTTCACGTCGCCGTTCTGCGGATGGCAGCCGGGGAAGGCGGCCGCATAAGCGCCGGGATCGACGACCGCGAGCACGAACGGATCGATGTCGAAGTTGTTCACGAAGCCGTCGCAGTTCATGTCGCCGATCAGGAAACCCTCGCAGGCGTCGATGACGCCGTTGGCGTTGAGGTCCGGCGCACCGCCCGCCAGCTCCACGCTGTCCACGATGCCGTTGGCGTTGCAGTCGCAGGCGTCGCCGACGCCGTCGCTGTTGGAGTCAAGCTGGTCGGCGTTGGCGACCAGCGTGCAGTTATCCGTCGCGTTCACAACACCGTCGCCGTCCGCGTCGAGAAACGCATCGGGCGGCTGGTTGTGACGCAGCACGATGACGGCCATGCGGTTGAGGGCGATGGTGGTCGAGTGCGAGAAGCCGTCGCGCGGCGCGGCGACCGATTGCAGCGGCAGCGGGTTGTCCATCCCGTCGCCGCTGTAGCCCGCGGCCTGGCTGTTGAGCAGCTCATACCAGGCGCCCGCGACCGGCAGCCCGACGATGTAGGACGGGAAGTTGGTGTTGCTGAAGTTGGCGATCACGATGATCCGGTTCGCACCGGCCGATCGCTCAAACGCAATCACGTTTCCCGATTCGTTCAGGTGAAACACGTTTCGGACGGCGTTGGCGCGCAGCGCAGGGTTCGAGCGCCGGATGGCGATCATGTCGCGGAAGAAGTCGAAGATCGGCCGGTAGGTGACCTTCTTGGACCAGTCGATGCGGTCTGCGCCTGCGGGCGAGCCGCCGCCGAAGTTGGTGTCCTCCAGCCATTCGCTGCCCTGCAGGAACATCGGGATTCCCGGCGCGAACATCACCAGCGCCTGCCCCAGCTTCACCCGGCCGCGCGCGAACACGTCATCGTGCGGGGCGGTCGTGTCGATCGTGCGGACGATCCGCTGCCCGCCGCTGGACGGCCAGGCCTCATCGTGCGATTCGAGGTAGTTCACCACCTGCTGATTCTGAAGATACTGCCCGCTGCCGTTGATGATGTTGCGGATGCGCCACATCTGCGGGTCGCCGACGGCGGCGGCGAAGATTTCGTCGCGCAGCGTGTCGGTGAACACGTCATGCCACTGCGTGTCGAAGCCCGCCCCGCCCAGCGCCGTCGGCCGCGTGACCCAGGCGTCATCCGGCAACTGCTCGGCGATGCTGATCTTGTCCTTGAAGCGGCGGTCGATCACGTCGTTGAACTGCTGCATCAGCAGCCAGCCGGAAGCCGGCTGCGCCTGGTTCATGAAATCCGTCGCATCCATGCGGAATCCGTCGAGGCGGAACTCCTCGAGCCAGTGCAGCGCGCTGTCGACGAAGTACTCGCGCACCTCGGCTCGATCGAAATCGGCCTGCGATCCCCACGGCGTCTGGGCGCTGGGGTCGTCAAACCAGTGCTGCGTGCCGTCATAGTTCCACAGGAAGTTGTCCGACCCCGAGAAGTGATTCCACACGATGTCCGCGATTACGGCGATGCCGTTGGCGTGCAGCGTGTCCACCAGCGCCTTGACCTGGTCCGGCTGTCCATATTTCCACTCGGGCGTGAAGGCGGTGATCGGGTTGTAGCCTGCGGAAAAGTCCCACGGAAACTCGGTGATCGGCAGCAGGTGCACGCAGTTGACGCCCAGCTCGACCAGGTGCCCCACCCGCGCCGCGACGTCCTGGTAGCGCGCCGGGATGGGCGTCGAGCCGAAGGGGTCGTTTCGGCCGGCAAAAGTGCCGACGTGCAACTGATAGATGATGAGATCGTCAAAGGCGGGCGTCGTGAAGTCGGGGACGGTCCAGTTGTAGCGGAAGGGGTTTTCGATGATCGCGTTGTAGTTGTTCGGGGAGTTGAAGCCGCGGGCGCGGGGGTCGGTATTCCACTTCGCACCGGGCTGGAAATAGAACTTGTACTCCGCCCGGTCCGGCACGCCCGAGGCGAAGCGCTTGATGAAGTAGTCGCCGACCTTCGTCGCCTGATTCGCCGCGGCGGTATTGGCCCAGCCGTTGAATGATCCCGGCACATAGGCCGCGGTCGAGTTCGGCGCCCACACCTTGAACACCGCCCCGCCGCCGGTGGTCGGCGTAGCGCCGATCGGCGCGTGCGCCAGCGTCGTGAAATTCAGGACGTATCCGCCGTCCGTCGGCGTCGTGCCGCCGATTCCGCCGCTGCTCAGGTAGGCGACCGATGATCCGTCGCTCGCCTCGATGTAATAGCTCAGCGTGGTCGAGGCCGTCGCGGGCACCTGCGCCTGCCAGATGTCATAGGGGCCGCGCTGGGCGACCACAGCGGCCGAGTGCCAGGCGGTAGACGCCCCGGCGGTCACATGAACCCGGGCGCTGGTCAGGTCGCCGGCCAGCGCCTGAAACCGCACCGCGAAGGCCTCGCCCGCGACCGGGCATAGCGGCCGCCGATCCTGGAACGCAATGTGTGAGAGGCCGTCCCACTCGACGTTGTTGTCCGGTCCGGCGCAGAGAAGGACCATCCCGGCCAGCGCACCCAGCATTCGTGACCTCCTGACGGCAGCCCGCGCAGGCCGCCGAAGCGCATCAAGCCCGCCCCGATTGGCAGATTATAGCCTCAGAACATGCGAATCCGCACCAATTTGTGGCGGATTCGCTCCTCCTCGACCCGGCTCGCGACCGGCGATATCATGCGGGGCTTTCCCGGCCGGCGCGGTCGGGCATTGCGCTTGCCTCCCCCGTCGGGCGCGGGATGTCGGCGGCGCGACTGCGGCGGCGCGGAATTCCCCGCTGAGCCAAATCGGATAGGAGTCGCCGGATGGCGAAAATGTCTCATGACGTGACGAATCTCGGCCTCGCGGCCGAGGGGAAGAAGCGGATTCTGTGGGCCGATCGCGACATGCCGGTGCTCCAGCAGATCCGCGAGAAGTTTGAGAAGACCAAGCCGCTCAAGGGGCTGCGGATGGGGTGCTGCATGCACGTCACCTCCGAGACGGCCAACCTGATGCGGACGCTCAAGGCCGGCGGCGCCAGCGTGTCGCTGTGCGCCTCGAACCCGCTCTCGACGCAGGACGACACCGCCGCCAGCCTCGTCAAGGATTTCGGCGTGCCGGTTTTTGCACGGCGCGGCGAGTCCGTGCAGGTGTTCTACGATCACCTCAACTCGGTGATCGACGCCGCTCCGCACATCACGATGGACGACGGTGCGGACCTCGTGAACCTGCTGCACGGCAAGCGCCAGGCGGAGGCCAAGGGGCTGCTTGCCAGCATGGAGGAGACCACCACCGGCGTGATCCGCCTGCGGGCGATGAAGGCCGAGGGCAAGCTGCGCTTCCCGGTGATCGCCGTGAACGACGCCGACACCAAGCACATGTTCGACAACCGCTACGGCACCGGGCAGAGCACGCTGGACGGCATCGTCCGCGCGACGGACGTGCTGCTGGCCGGCAAGCGGCTGGTCGTCGCCGGCTACGGCTGGTGCGGCCGCGGCGTGGCGATGCGCGCCCGCGGCGCGGGTGCGCAGGTCACCGTCACCGAGATCGACCCGCTCAAGGCGCTCGAGGCGGTGATGGACGGCTTCGACGTCCGCCCGATGAACGAGGCGGCCGAGTTCGGCGAGGTCTTCGTCACGGTCACGGGCAACAAGCACGTGCTGCGCGAGGAGCATTTCCGCCGCATGCGAAACGGCGCGGTGGTCTGCAACAGCGGCCACTTCGACATCGAGATCGACATCCCGGCGCTCAAGAAGATGTCCAAGCGCGTCAACAAGGACATCCGCCGCAACGTCGATGAGTTCGTCCTGCGCAGCGGCAACAGCATCTTCCTGCTGGCCGAGGGGCGCTTGGTGAACCTCGCCGCCGCCACCGGCCACCCCGCCAGCGTGATGGACATGAGCTTCGCGACGCAGGCGCTGGCGGCTGAGTTCTGCCGAAAGCAGAGCGGCCGCCTGACCATCGACGTGCACGACGTGCCCAAGGAAATCGAGGATCACGTCGCGGCGGTGAAGCTTGCGACGATGAACGTCAGCATCGACAAGCTCACCCGCGAGCAGGTCCGCTACCTGGCGAGTTCCGACGAAGGGACGTGATTCCGCGGCGCTTGCGAGCTGCCGATGTGAAAACCACGTCGCAGTCGCGATGCGGGCGGAGTTCACTGTTGCAATGCACCCCCGGACCGGGGCTGCTTTCCGATCGGCCGAGACCGGCCGGGAGGATGGCGGCGCCGGTCCGGGTTGCGTTTTCGCTCGTTATCTTCCGTGGGCCGCGCGAATCTCGGCCAGCCGCTCTCCGCTCAGCGATTCGTAGCTGAATGCCGCCCAATCGCCGCCGCGTTGCGCACAATGTGCGAGTTGGGCGCGTAATGCCGCCGGTTGTAACAAGTACACACCGATGCCGGGAATCACCCGTCCGCGTCCGACGGCGCCATAGGAGCGCACCTGCCGCTCAAATACGCTGATTCGCGACGTGTACGCCATCGGCATCACCGCATCCACCAGCCCGCTGCGCAGCCATGCGGCGGCGTTCTGAAAATGGTCTTGCCGCGCTTCGGCCGCATCGGGGCGCACGGCGGCGGTGAGCGTGGCGCCGGGGCGGGCGCGGTTCAATGCCTCGCGCATCTCGATGACGGCGCGCGTGAGCTGATTGGCCCGCCAACTGTCCCATGCGCCGGCGTCGGCGTCGGCGTCGGGGGTTCGTCCTGTCTCGGCGCGATACAGGCTCAGCGTACGGGCGTCGCGGGGAAAACGGCGTCGCGCGTCGCGCTGACCGTCCCAGGCATAGCGGACATAGTCCAGGTGAATTCCGTCGATCGCGTAGTTTCCGGCGATCTCGCGCACCAGCGCCGCCAGGTGCGACCGCACCTCCGGCAGGCAGGGGTTGAGCAGCACATAGAAATCGCCGAGCGCCTGTCGATTGCCGCGGGCATCGGTGAGAAACCACTCCGGCCGCGCGTTCCAGAGCTGGCCTGCGATGGCGGGCGGCTGCGACCCGCTCCAGCCGGGCAGCACGTTGAACCACGCCTCGACGCGCAGACCGCGCGCGTGCGCTTCCTCGATCGCCAGGGCGAGCGGATCGAAGCCGGGATCGCGGTGGTTGAACTGCGCAGACCACGGTTCGATGCGCGAGGGGTAGGTGACGGTGCCGTCGCCGCGCACCTGCCAGAGCAGCGTATTGAACCCCTCGGCGGCGCATCGAGCGACGATTCGGCGAACATCCTCGGGGGTGCGATAGTGAAACCGCGCCACCCACACGGCGCGCGTCGGCGTGGCAAGCGGGCGCGGCGGCGGCGGCGGGCGCATCCGCGTGGAGGGCGTTGCGACGCGGCCGTGTCCGGCAGTGACGCCCGGTTCGCCCGGACCGGATCGGCCCGACTGACACCCCGGCGGAGCCAGAAGCAGGGCAGCGCCCAGCAGGATGATGAGACACGAGGCGCGAGAGCGAGTGTGACGGATCATGGTGCGGGATCGTACCGCGAGATGACGGATTGGCGGTCGGCCGCAGCGCCTCATCCCGCGATCAAGCGTGCATGGAGCAGGGCAACGCGCTGCCAGCGAGCGCCGTGCACGCGATAGAGCGCGGCCGCACCGTTCGGCGAGACGATGAGCTGAAGTGGGTAATCGGGCATGGCTGCGGCGCGATCGGCAGTCGATGGCTCCACTTCGCCGTGGATGTGGCTGTGGTACATGCCGCAGATTCGCGACGCCAAACGCGGATTCCGCCAGACTCTCAGCAGGTCGTGCGGATCCGCATCGAATGACGATTGTCCGCAGGCCGGATTGCGCAACGGGAGGGCGGCGACGATGCGATGGGCAACGGTTCCCGCCAGCAGCAGCCCGCAGCATTCTCGCGGGAGCGCTGCCTGCGCGTGCAGAAGGGCGCTTCGCAGCGCGCGATCAGCGATTCGAATCGAGGAGTCGAATTGGATTGCCCGTTGCACAAGCGACTCGACGTGCAGCGCTGATCAAGGCCACGACGGATCCGAACAGGGCGCGGAGCGCCCCGGGTGCGATGCAGACGGGAGTCCGTGCCGTTGAAGGCGAACCGCGGCAACACCACCGACCGAAATCAGCGCTTCGAGAACTGGAAGCTGCGGCGGGCCTTGCGGCGGCCGGGCTTCTTGCGCTCGACCTCGCGGGCGTCGCGCGTCAGGTAGCCGTTGTCGCGGAGGACGGCCTCATAGCCGGTGTCCGCCCGCAGCAGCGCTCGGGCGATGCCGAGGCGAACGGCGCCGGCCTGCCCGGTGTGGCCGCCACCCTCCACGCGGGCGAATACGTCCCAGCCGGTGACGGTGTTGGTGGACTTGAGCGGGGCAAGGACCGTCTCGCGGTCCTGAATCTCGGTGAAATAGACGCCGATGTCGCGGTCGTTGATCAGGATCTTGCCGGAGCCGTTCTTGATCCGCACGCGGGCGACCGAGGTCTTGCGGCGACCGGTGCCCAGATAGGCGCCGTGGGCCTGTTTACGACGGCCCTGACCCTGGACCTTCCTGGCGGCGATGGATACTGCGTCACTCATTCCGAACCTCGCAACTCTTACAGCGGCATCGGTGTGGGGGTCTGGGCCTGGTGCGGATGCTCCGCACCGCGGAACATCTTGAGCTTCTTGAGCATGCGGGCGCCCATCGCGCTCTTGGGGAGCATGCGCCGGACGGCGGCTTCGATGATCCGCTCCGGGTGCCGCTGGGCGACGCGCTCAAAGGGGACAATCTTGTGCCCGCCTGGATAGCCGGAGTAGGACTCGTAGACGATCTCTTCGCGCTTGCGCCCGGTGACGCGAACCGCGCCGGCGTTGAGCACGATGACGAAGTCACCGGTGTCCACGTGCGGCGTGTAGGTCGGCTTGTGCTTGCCCATCAGCACCGTGGCGATGCGCGTGGCCAGCCGGCCGAGTACCTTGTCGGTCGCGTCCACGACGTACCATTCCTTCCGGAGGTCGTCGGCGCGGGCCTGGAAACATGCGTTGGCGGTCTTCATCTCGGTTCACCCATCCCCGGTGTCGTCCCGGGTAAGTCGAAGACCGGCTAGTATACCTGCGCACGGGACGGCGTCAATCGGTGCCACGGGCCGATCGCCGCTCATCGGGAACCCCGGCCGCGGCCGAGAGAATGGAAAGCGATGTCCACGCTCACGCTGCGAACCGCCGGCGAATCTCACGGCCCGGCCCTGACGGTCCTCATCGAGGGCTTTCCGGCGGATGTAACTATTGATCTGGATTGGATTAACGGCGAGTTACGACGGCGGCAGGGGGGCTATGGCCGCGGCGGGCGGATGCGCATCGAGCGGGATGAGGCGGTTTTCCTGGCCGGCGTACGGCACGGGCGCAGCACCGGCGCTCCGATTGTGATTCAGATTGCCAATCGGGATAGCCGGCTGGACTCCGCCCCGGCGATCGAAAACCCCCGGCCGGGGCACGCCGACCTGGCGGGGGCGATCAAGTGGTTGACGACTGACTGCCGCAACACGCTGGAGCGCGCCAGCGCCCGCGAGACGGCCGGGCGGGTGGCCGGCGGGGCGCTGGCCGGGTGCCTGTTGCGCGAGTTCGGGATTGAGGCGGTGGGGTTCGTGACGGCGGTCGGCACGGCCGCGGCGCAGGTTTCAGAACAGGCAACCGCGGCGGAGTTGATTGCATCGCGCGACGCCAACGAGATGTACACCCCCGACGCAGCCGCAGCGGAGGCGATGATGGCGGTCGTGCGCGAGGCGAAGAAATCGCAGGACACCGTCGGCGGCGTGGTGGAAGTGCGGGTCTTCGGCGTTCCGATCGGGCTGGGGTCGTGTGCGAGCTGGGAGGGGAAGCTGGATGGGCGGCTGATGCGCGCGGTGGGATCGGTGCAGGCGATCAAGGGGGTGGAGATCGGGCTGGGGTTTGAGGCGGCGCGGCGGCCGGGCAGCGCGGTGCATGACGCCATTCGACATGACGCGGCGCAGCGCGGAATGCACCACTTCGGCTTTGTCCGGGATACGAACCGCGCCGGGGGGATTGAGGGGGGGATGACGAACGGGATGCCGGTGGTCGTGCGTGCGGCGATGAAGCCGATCTCGACGCTGCTGCAGGGGATGGAGAGCGTGAACCTGCGGACGCTGCAGCCGCAGCGCAGCGACTATGAGCGGAGCGACGTCTGCGCGGTTCCGGCGGCGAGCGTGGTGGTGCAGCAGGTGGTCGCGTTTGAGATCTGTGCGGCCCTGTGTGAGAAGTTCGGGGGGGATACGCTGCGCGAGATGCGTGCGGCGCGGGAGGCGTATGACTCGGCGGTGCGGGGGATGGGGGGGTAAGGCCGGCTGGTCGGGGCGGGGCTTATGGGCCATTCGGCGGGCGAACTCGGGCGGGTCTATCCGCGCCGGTCGGAATGGCGGGGGGCATGGCCGATGCCGCCGCTGTTGAGCGTCTGCATGCGATGCTGCCCCGTTGCCGTCACAAGTGGTTCAGTTGCCGAGTCTGTGCTCGCATGACATTACACGGACGATCGCCAGCCAGCCGCGACGCCGGACTGAGCAACGGCCCCATGAAGGGGATCACCCTTCGGCGCGCCTGTGCCTCTCGAGCATCGCTACCGAAAGTGCCGACAAGAGCATGGCACAGACCGCCACCCGGGTCAGCCACCTCTCCGGCGCCCAGTTGAAGGCAAGCCCCAGCGCACTAGCGAAGCACATGATTAGCGAGGCTGCCAGAGCCAGTTTCCATCCGTGTACAGCAACTTTCATTAGGTCATCCAAGCGAAGCTGGCAGTGCGCCAAAACGGGTATCGAACAGCCGTGATTACGTCGGTTCAATAGATCACGTTTCGGCCGCCGCGCCCACCATTGGGGAATAGCGTCCCCCCCTTCGACCCGCCGCCGGTGGCGGTCCAGGGTGCCGCGAGCACAGTGCCCAGGGTATTGGTAATGGCGTTTCCGGTCCAGTAGTCTATATCTCTCGGAATACTCCAACACAGGTAGATCCCCGCTCCGATGGCGGTCGTCCGATTGACTAGCCTTCCAATTCCAAGCCTGTATTTGTAATTGGCCGCCATGGCAGCACCGGCCCCAGCTGCAGCATAGCCCAGCGGACGTCCGGTAATCGCCCAGTCAAGGAACCGATCCAAGTCGTCGATGAAGTCGAAAACACTTTCCCAATCATCGTGCGAAACAGAATGCAGCCCGTCCGGATCGACGGCGGTCAGCGGGTCGCCTTCACAATACGCATAGCAGTTCATGCCCGCGGCGATGCCGATCGGATCGCGCTGGATGAATCTCCCGACGTCGGCCTGGTACCAGCGCTGGCCGACGTGCGTGAGCGTGATGGGCGGCAGGGTGTCGTCCGCCCCGTCGAGCGCGAGCAATCCGCCCTCATATCCCCATCCGCCGGCGTAGCGGTAGCGGTCGTCGGCCGTCGCATCCGGCCCGGGCAGCGGCTCGCCGAAGGCGGTGTAGGCCATGGTGGCCGTTGGGTCGCCCGCGCCGTCGGTGTGCAGAACGGCCGAGCCGACCAGATCGTCGTGGACGAAGCGCGTCGCGGTGACGCCGCCGCCGGTGTCGAGCGTCTGCATGCGATGCTGCCCCGCTCCCATCAGGTATCGCCGCCGGGGTGTCTGGCTCAGCGTGCGGCCCTCGTCGAACGGCTCGCCGGTGACCGTCACCGTGAAGTCGTGGTATGGCTGATCGCCCTCGTAGTCGGTCCAATGCTCGACGCGCTGCATGATCTCCGGGTCCGGGTCGGCGTCGTGCGGCAGCCATTGGCCGGGGTCGTTGTCCGGCGTGTCGATGTCGCGCCAGAAGTAACGCGCCCGCGGCGAGGCGTAGCGGAACTCCCGCGCCCGCTCGACGACGTAATCGTCATTATAGCCGCCCTGGCCATCGACGCTCCAGCTTCCCCAGGCGGCCAGCCAGAGCAGGCCGGAGCGGGTGTAGTAGAGCGCCAGATCGCGCCGCTCCAGCGGCTCGGCGTCGTCGGTGATGGTGATGTTCGACACATGGCCGGTGACGTAGTAGGAGTAGTCGACGCGCCGGCGGGGAACCGTGCCGCTCTCATATTCGGGGTCGTACTCCTCGTACCAAAGCAGGCGGGTAGCGTGCTGGCTAGGAACAAGACGGTGCGATTATCCGATGCAAGTCGTCAGCGAGCGCGCGGCCGAAGTCCACGAGGGCGCTGGTCGGCACCGTCAATTCGACATTGGCGCGACCGGCTTTGTCGTAGTCGTCAGAGTACGAACACTGGACTGCCCAATAGTCATTTCGTTTCACTTGATGGATGCCAAATCCGAAGAACGGCTCAAGTGCCTGCAGCCGGTAGGACGTGACGGAAGTGTGGGCGAGTGACATCAGTTGATCCGACAGCGCCCGTATCTCACAGTCCTGCAAGAATGCGCCGCAACGGTCGACATCGACGCCTGGCGCACCCAAGCGGAGTCGCGCGAGCAGCCAGGGTTCGTCGCCGCTTTCGTACCGATACGGCGTCAGCTCAATGAATGAATCGAGTGAACTTAGTCGCGCCACCTTCGATGTCCTCGCGTCTTCGCCGTATCGGCGACGCCGCCATGCCCTCCCCGTCGGCCCGAACATCCCCTACGAAATGGAACTTCAAGATTGCTGAACCCACCATGCACCATGCTAAGCCCCCTAGAGCGCAAGTACCACGGCGGCGATTCTTGGCGCACTGGCCGGCAGTGAATTACGGCACACGGAGCGGCGGCGGCGATCCCGATGCCCGGGCCTATCGTTGTGACGCGGCGGGTGTTCGGCTACGGTCTGCCGCGCGGCCGGCGCGGATCCCGGCCGACCCGGAGCCGCCTTCGTGACCCTCGCCTGGATCGACCTCGGAACCGATGCCGTCGCCATGCACGTCTGGTTCTGGATCACCGCGCTGCTGCCGCTGGTCTGGCTCAAGCGGCACATCGACATTTCCCGCGGCCGCGACGAGCCGATCCTATCGGACGCCGAAGCCCAGCCGCGCCCCGATGATCCGCCGTTGCCGCCGCTTTCGATGCTGGTGGCCGGAAAGGACGAGGAGGCCAACATCGGCGTCTGCATCGAGGGGCTGCTCGCGCAGCGGCATCCCGCGCTGCAGGTGATCGCCGTCAATGATCGCAGCAGCGACCGAACCGGGGAGATTCTGGACGCATTCGCCGCGGCCGATCCGCGCATCACCGCGCTGCACGTCCGAGAGCTGCCGGCCGGCTGGTTCGGGAAGAACAATGCCATGCGCACCGGCGTCGCCGCGGCGCGTGCTGATTGGCTGGCGTTCACGGACGCCGACTGCCGGTTCTATTCGCCGCATCTGCTCGAAGCGGCGCTGCGTTTCGCGATGCGAAACGGCGTGGAGTTCTTGTCCGTGCTGCCGCGGATCGACGCCGGGTCGTTCTGGGAGCGCGTCGTGCAGCCGGCGGCCAGCGGGATGATGCTGTTCTGGAATCCGCCGCACCGCGTGAACTCGGCAAAGTCGTCGTGTGCTTATGCCAACGGCGCGTTCATGCTGATGACCCGCGACGCATATGGGCGGCTGGGGGGGCATGAGGCCGTGAAGGCCACGCTCAACGAGGACATGCACCTTCGCCCGGCGGGCCAAGCAAGTGGGGGTGCGGCTGCGGGTGATTCGCGGGGGGGATCTGTTCAGCGTGCGGATGTACACCGGGTTGGGGCAGATCTGGCGCGGCTGGAGCCGCATCTTTTTTGGCAGCTTCGGGACATTTCCGCGGCTGCTGGCGTCCGCGCTGGTGCTGATCGTGGCGAGCATGTCGCCTTACATCACTTTGATCGCGTCGCCGCTGACGGGTGCGGCGGCGGGGCCGTTGGCGGTGGCCGCGCTGGCGGCGATCGCGGCGCAACAGAGTGTGCTGTGGCGGTTCTATCCGATCTGCGGGGTTCCGGCGGCCTGGGCATTGACGTATGCCATTGGCACTACGTTGGTTACGGCGATGGTGATGAACGCGATGACGAAGCTGGGGGGGCTGACAAAGACGGCCTGGCGCGGGACGGTCTATCGGGGCGGGTCATAGCCTGTTGTTGATTGGGCGATGTTCGCCCGGCGAAACAAATCGACCTTTGGCGGTTCGCGGCATTCGACCACAACAGGCCGATACGATTGCCGATGGGGTCGTACCAGATATTGGGTTCGGATTTTTTTAGGGAATTGCGCGAAAACCGGTTGACCCGCCCGTGCTGTTAGGGTAATATTCGGACGTTCGGTGGCTGCTTTCGCAAAGGAGTGCGCATGCACGCTGCATCGATCCGAGATGATGGCCGGTTGCTTTGTCTGCTGGGTCCGGGTGGGGATTTCTGCGATGAGGTTCGTCTTCGCGGCGCGGGAGATGGCCGCCTGGAGCGGGCTGCAATCTCAGAGGCGGCGGTCCTCGGGCAGGTATCCCGGTTGGTGGAACGTGGACTGGCGGTCTGGCCGGGGCGCTCGCGGATGGCGTCTGAGGCGGATCGTCGGGCCTGGTCTGTCGGCCGCAGCCTGGATGCTCAGGGCGTATTGGCGGTCGAACTTTGCCGGGTTGGCATTCTTGGCGCTCTTCGGATGGGGATCGTTGAGGCGGACCGGGCGCTGGAGCGCGGGATCGCGGCGATGGGCCGCGGGCTGCGTTTGGCCGGCAGACGGCTTCGAGCGCTGGTTCGAACTTTGAGTGCCGGCGGTTCGCATCGTGCGGCGATGGCGGTCGGTCGGTCGGCGGCGTTTCAAGTGCCGCTGCTGGTTGGGTGTCGGGCCGGGTCGCGCCTTCGATCGAAGGATCGTCGCGTGGCCAGCGGCGATCGTGCGGAGGTCGGCGCGGAGCGTGGACGGGGCGCAGACATGGGCAGCGGGTTGCCTCCGTCGGGAGGTGGGGCGCGGCCGGTCGAGGTCCGGGTTGGCGGGGTGCGGATTCCGCCGCCGGTGCTGCTGGGATCACTGAGTGCGTATCTGTTGCAGGAGTGGGTTGATGGCCCGGAAGGTACAGAAACCAAGTCCGCCGTTGACGCCCAAGCAGTTGCGATTGCTGACGTACGTTCGCGACTTCACGCGGCAGCGCGGCTATGCGCCGACGATGCAGGAGCTGGCGGACAAGTTCGGCGTCAGCAAAGTCACCGTGTTCGAACACATCAGCGCCCTGCAAAAAAAGGGGCTGCTGCGCCGTGCCCGGCACAAGGCACGCTCTTTGGCGCTGAGTAACTCGATCAACTTCCCGGATGAGCGCCCGACGCGTATGCCGCTGGCCGGTCGGATTGCGGCGGGGCGTCCGATTGAGGCGGTGGAGTCGCGCGAAGTGCTGGACCTGGAAGAGGTCTTCAACACCCCCGCGCCGAAGTTCGTGCTGCGGGTTCGCGGCGACAGCATGATCGACGATCAGATCTGCGACGGCGATTATGTCGTCTGCGAAAGGCGCGAGACCGCCCGCGATGGGGAGACGGTTGTTGCGCTGCTTCCCGACGGCGAGGCGACGCTCAAGCGCTTCTATCGCACGTCGCAGGGCATCCGGCTGCAACCCGCGAACGCCGCATATGAGCCGATGATCGTCCGCGATGTTCAGATTCAGGGGGTTGTCGTCGGGCTGCTGCGTCGGTTCTAATGCGGCGGAGCGGTTGTGCTGCGGCTGCCGAATGGGGGCGGGCGCAGCGCGGCTGCTCCCGGCCGGGTTGTGAATCGGCCGGGTGTCGCACTCACTTCCGATGCAGTGCGCAGATGCGACGTTCGACACGAGCGGCATTGCTCACCGTTTCCGTGCTTGTCGGCTCAGCCGCGGGCATCGGGTTCTTCACGTTTGTCTACGCCGACGGCGCTTCCTACCTGACGGACCGCCCGCAGGCCTGCGCGAACTGCCACGTCATGCAGGAGCAGTACGACGGCTGGCAGCGCGCCAGTCATCGCGACGTCGCCACCTGTAACGACTGTCACGCCCCGCATGACATGGTCGGCAAGTACGCCACCAAGGCGATCAACGGCTGGAACCACTCGCTGGCCTTCACGATGGGCGGGTTTCCGGAGCCGATCCGAATTACGGAGCAGAACTTGCGCGTGACGGAGGCGGCCTGCCGCCATTGTCACGCCCAGGTCGTGCACGCGATCGATCCGCTCGAGCCGAGCGGCACCGGCGCAATGTCCTGCGTGCGTTGTCATCGCAACGTGGGGCACGAGCATTGAGTTGTGTGGCGGTTCGGCCCGTTTCGGGCGGAGTCGCCGCTGAACCGGAGGCAGTCCATGTCGAAGCAGAGTTCGCCCACCTCATCCGGCCCGCAGGCGCAGCGTCCGGCCGGGCGCCCGCTTCTGACCGCTGCGGTCGTGTCGTTTGTTGCGGCGCTGGGGATGTTCGGCGCGACGGCGCTGCTGGTGAACATCTTTCAACACAAGCAGGAGGCGCGGACCCCCTTCTTCCGCGTCGTGGAACTGACGGAGGACATTGACGATCCTGCCGTCTGGGGCAAGAACTTTCCGCTGCAATACGACGGGTACAAGCGCACCAGCGACATGGTCCGCACGCGCTTCGGCGGCAGCGAGGCCATGCCGCGCACCCCGACGCAGGCCGATCCGCGCAGCGTGGTGGCCCAATCGCGGCTGGAGGAGGATCCGCGGCTGCGGCAGATCTGGGCGGGCTATGCCTTTGCGAAGGACTTTCGCGAGGAGCGCGGTCATGCCTACATGCTGACGGACCAGCTGTACACCGAGCGGCAGCAGGTGGTGAAGCAGCCCGGCGCCTGCCTGAACTGCCACGCGTCGATGGTGACGGCCTATCGCAGGGCCGGCGACGGCGACATCTTCCGCGGTTTCGACGTGATTTGTCGCACGCCGTATGCCGAAGCGCGGCCGCTGGTGGAGCACCCGGTGACGTGCATCGACTGTCACGACCCGGGAACGATGGCGCTGCGCATCACGCGCCCCGCCTTCATCGAGGGCATGCGCGCGTACAAGGCTTCGCAGGGTGTGCAGGACTACGACGTGAACACGATGGCGACGCGGCACGAGATGCGCAGCTTCGTGTGCGGACAGTGCCACGTCGAGTATCACTTCGCGGGCGAGGGCAAGCGGCTGACTTATCCCTGGCACAAGGGGCTGAAGGCTGACGAGATCCTGTCGTGGTATGACCAGACCGGATTCAAGGATTGGGTGCACGCCGACAGCGGCGCACCGATGCTCAAGGCGCAGCACCCCGAGTTCGAGCTGTGGAATCAGGGCGTGCACGCGCGGGCGGGCGTTTCCTGTGCCGATTGCCACATGCCCTATCGCCGCGAGGGGGCGATGAAGATCAGTGATCATCACATCCGCAGCCCGTTGTTGAACATCAACGCCGCCTGTCAGACCTGTCACAAGGCGAGCGAAGCGGAACTGCTGGCGCGGGCGGAGACCATCCAGGGGCGGACGCAGGAAGTGCGGAATCTCGCGATGGACGCGGTCGTCGAGCTGATCGCCGACATCGTGGCCGCGCGCGACGGCGGCGCGACGGATGCGCAACTGGGCGTGGCGCGCGACTATCACCGCAAGTCGCAGTTCATGCTCGACTTCATCGAGGCGGAGAATTCCTCGGGATTTCACGCTGACCAGGAGGCGGTGCGCGTCTTGAGCCTCTCGCTCGACTACGCGCGGCGCGGGCAGCGCGCGTTGCGCGGACTTCCGACCGGCACGACGACCGCCACCGAGTAGCGCCGCCGCACCGGTCGAAGTCCGGCGGTCTACTCGGCCTTCACGGTGGTCGTCGGGAACCGCACCCCCTCTCCCGGGAGCGCCGTGAAGTCGTCCGCCGCGGCCAGCCCCAGCCAGGGGTCGCTGTCGGGCGTCAGGAACAACTCCGCGTACACGCGCTGATTCAGCGCCTCGACGTCGATCAGGGCGTCGGCGTTTGCCAGCCACGAGAGGATCGTCGGACGAAGCGCGGCCAGGTTGTACACGGTGTCCGCCGCCAGGCTCGCGCGATAGCGGGCCAGCTTCGCCTCAAAGTCCCCGACGCCGCCGCACTTTGAGCGCATCAGCCGCACGCACGCATCGGCGATGGTGATGTACGGTTCGTGCAGTTGTCCGGCCAGCCGCCACTCGGCGTCGTCGGTCTTCGTGCGAATCCGCTCGGCGCGGCTGACGAGCGCCTCGATCGGCGCCAATTCGACCATTCGTTTCGTCATGGCGACCGGCGCAGCGGCCAACGCAGCCGGCGCAAGCCCGTCCGCGGCGCCGAGGTGGGTCGCGAGGACCGGCCGCGTCAGCCGGGCGTCGCCAAGTGCGGGGGAAACGGGGTCGGTCGTGGCGGCGAGCCGCGCGCCCCACACTTCGAGCGCGCGGTCGAGCGGCCGGCGGAACAACTGCACAAGCCCCGGACCGGCGCTCGCCATGTGCCCGGCAAGCGTGTGGAGCGCCACGGCGTCATTGAGAATCGCAAGAAACGAAGCGCTATCGACCAGCCCGGGCACGGCGTCGATCACCTGCCCATCGGCGTTCAGGACGTACTGAATGCTGTTGCCGGTCAGCGTCCGCTCGAGCACACGCCCGTCGCCGAAGTCGATCGTGACGCGCGGAACGGGGCGCACCGATTTCCAGTGCAGGACGCAGGTGGAGCGCAGGGTGTCGGCCACGCGAGGATCGGCGTAGAGCGTGGTACGCAGGAAGCGGCTGTTGGCGCAACTCAGCTCCTCATCCAGTCGCCCGAGCAACCGCAACGAGAGGATCGGGCGGCCGGTTCGCCGCGCCTCGGCGGTTGCGCGATCAAAGTCGGTGTGCCAGAACAGCCCGGAGGCGTGGCTGTCCACCTGCCCGGCGACGCGGTCCAGCGCGCTGCTCAGCGCGATCCAGCGCTCCGTGCGGCGGAAGGAGTCTGCGGCCGGGCTATCGCCGCGGGCGAGATGGATCTCCTCGGCAAATCGCGCCATCAGTGCGTCGAGGCCGCTCTGCCCCTCGGCACGCAACTGCGAGAGTTCCGGCTCCGACGGAACCGGGGCGGCGGGGTATCCGCCGCAGGCCAGCGCCGGGGCGACGGCCGTGGTTAGAATGAGGGCCAGCGCGGCAATTCGAATCCGGGGCGTCATGTGGTGTGCTCCTCTTCGGGCGCTGCACGCCGTCGCGTCCGGGCGTCTGTGCGAACGGAACTCGCGCGGCTGCTCCTGAAACATACGGTCGGCGCGGCCGACGGCGTGTAACGGGTTGGTCACGGCCGGCGCGGTCGCGGCTCAGGAGAGAGATCATGCTGATTCCCAGGTCCATACGCGGCTGGCTGAGCGTGTTTCGCGGCGGCGTCGCGCCCGGGCTGATCGTGCTCGGCACGCTGCTGGGTTTCTGGTTCGGGCTGATGCCGGGCTTTTCCGGCCTGCATGCAACTCTGCTCTTCGCCATGCTGCTGCTCAACGTGCCGATCGGCGTGTTGCTGCTCTTTGCCGCGCTGGGCAAGTCGGTATCGCTGGCCGCGGCGCCGTTGCTGGTGTCGCTCGGGGAGTGGGTTCAGAACAGCCTCCCGGCGCTGCCGGCGACGCTGGGCGCACTGCCGGTGATCGGGTTGACGGATTTTTCGCGCTATGCGCTGTGTGGTGCGCTGGTGGCGGGTCCGGCGGCGGGGCTGCTGCTGGGGGGCGCGCTGGCGCTGCTGGTGCAGCGCTTCCGCCGCACCTGGCTAAGCCTGGAGGGGAGGTCAGAGCGGCTGGCGACCTGGCGGCGCATCTGGTGGGTGCGCATCCTCGATTGGCTTCTGATCAGCAAGAGCGCCGCGGATGTCCGGACGGTGCTGGAGCGCCGCGCCCGCTATGTCCGCATCCCAGGTCTGGCGATCGGGTTGATTCTGGCTATCGCGGCGGGCGCGGGTCTGATCGTGCTGCGCGATCGATTGATCGACGGAATGGCGGAGCAGGCGCTGTCGCGCGCGAACGGGGCCGAGGTGAACATCGGCAAGTTGGAGCTGTCGTTGACGGGCGCGCGCCTCGCGCTCTCGGATGTGCAGATCACGGATCCTGCGAGGCCGCAGTTCAATCGCGCTGCGATCGGGAGCATCGTTGCGGATATCAGTGTCCTGGGGCTGCTGCGCGGGCAGGTGCAAATCGAGGAGATCGTCCTGACGGACGTGCGGACCGATGCGCCGCGCGAGCGCCCCGGGACTGTTCTCGCGCCCCCGCCCGCCGCGGCGGCAGCGCAGCCCTTCGCGCCGCAGGATTATGCGATCGGTCCGCAGTCCGAGTTCGGCGAGATCGAGAGCTACCTGAAGTCGGCCGAACAACTCCGCGAGTGGACGCGCACCATCCGCGAGTGGCTGCCGGCGCCGCGTGAGGCGGCCGCCGCTGCACCGCCGCGCCCGCAGGCGGACGGCTATCTCGCGCACCTGGACCTGCGCGCTCCGCGCTCTCCCGCGCCGCGCGTCCGCGTGCAGCGCTTGAAGGTGGAAAACGTCGAGATCGGGCTGGAGCGCTGGGGGGTCAGTCACGTGGTGGCGGAGAATCTCAGCGACGCGCCGTGGGCGGTCGGGGACACCGTGTCGGTGACGGTCAGCTCGGTGCAATTCCGATCACGGGTGATGCTGATCATCGACTATGGCAACCCGCAGCCCGAGGCGCGGATCGGTCTGACGATGGACGACGTGGCGCTGGGCGCGCTGCAGCGCGGGTTGAACGCCGGCAACCGCGTGATCTTCGAGGATGGCGTGGTCAAGGCGACTATTTCGGGGCGGCGCCTCGCGCGACGCGCTCGATCTGCGGCTGACGGTCGAGTCACAGTCCATGCGCTGCCGCGTCGGGCCGGCGGGGTTGTTCGGCATGGATGCGAAGATGGCGGATGAAGCGTTCCGCTATGCCCGTGACCTGACACTCACGCTGCGCATCGTCGGTCCGCTCGATGCTCCGCGCATCGTGTTTGACGCGCCGGCAATCACGGCGGCGCTGCGCGATGCGCTGGTGGCCGCGGGCAAGCGCGAGCTGGCGGAGCGCGTCGGCGGGCTGGTCGGGGACAAGCTGCCCCCCGGCGCAGCGGGTGCGGTGGAGCAGGGGGTCGGGGCGATCGGCGAGGGGTTGGGCGGCCTATTCGGGCCGAAGCCGCAGGAGAAGAAGCCGCCGCCGCCGAAGTAGCAGGTGCGGTTCTCACTGTCGGACGGGCTCGCGCGCGACATCCGCGTCGCGATTGTGCGGCATTCTATCTGGCGTGATCGGGCTATCGATTTGCACGCGCCGCCTGCGCGGATCACGGAGTGGCGCTGAGCCATTTCTCCGGGTCAGCGTAGCAGGTCGGGCGGCCGCCGAGATTCTCCTCGCGCACCTGCCCGTTCGGCACTGCGCCTCCCAGGTCGCGCGGGAACGCATCCCCGCGCAGCATGCTGACGTGCCCATCGGCAAACGCGACGTTGGTCGCCGCCGCACCGCGGAGATGGCGATAGCCGATCCGCAGGTCGCGGTCGCCCGGTCGCGGCCCCTCCTGGTTTCCCGCGTAAAGCCCGTCCGCCAGTGCGATGGTTGCCGAGGGACGGGTGATGTCACCCAGCCGGTTCGCACGCAGCGTGCGGCCGAAGGGGTCCGAGCCGTAGCCAACCGAGCCGGTGTAGTAAGCGCCCTGGCGAATCGGCAGCGGGCGGCCGATCGGGTTCTCGCCGTTGATCCAATACGCGACGCGCAGCACGCGCGGCATGCCGCGCTCCGGCAGCGGCCGCGCGTAGGCCTGCGAGAGCGTCAACACCGCGGGCCAGTCCATGAAGCCGCGCGGGTTCTCGGGATCGGCGCCCGTCTGCGCCGCCGCGAGTCCGGCGCGCGGCAGCGTGTCGGGGCAATAGAACGCATTGCCGGTCGGACCGGCTGCCCCGCCGGCGAAATTCTCACGATCCAGGATCACCGCCCAGCCGTCGAGCGGGTTGTGCGCTCCGACCGTGGTGCCGCTCATGTTGTACGACGGGACTACCGCGTCGGCGTGGGTCGTGGCATAGGCGGCCAGCGCCGTGCCCAGACCACGCAAGGCGGCCTGGCAGGCCCCCGTGCGGGCCATGCGCCGCGCCTGGGCCGTGCCGCTCAGCACGATGGTCGCCAGCAGCGCGAGGATCGCGCCGACGACGATCATCTCGATCAGCGTCAGGCCCGGCCTGCGGCGCATCATTCTCCCACCAGCAGGCGCACGAAGGGATCGATGTCAAAGTTGTCCACGCTGCCGTCGCCGTTGGCGTCGCACGCCGCGGGCGGACAATGCGGAAAGGCCATTGCGTACGCCTGTGCATCCACCAGCCGCAGCACGAAGGGGTCGATGTCGAAGTTGTCGGTGCGGCCGTCGCAATTGGCGTCTCCGAGCGCGACGAACGGGCGGTCGAAGCGCAGCACGCGGTTGTTGTCCGTATCGACGACGTAGACATTGCCCAGCGCGTCGGTCGTGATTCCCGTGGGGCCTGCCAGCCCGTCGGCATCCACGCTTCCCGGCGGTAGTCCGTGATTGACCGACTGCCCGGAAAGATCATCCAACTGGCCCAGCACGCCATCCGGCGCTGCGCCATACAGCGGCCCGCGAAAGAGAAGCACCCGGTGATTCGCCGCGTCGCAGACCAGCAGATCGGCCGTCGCGGTCAGGTGCAGATCGATCGGAAGGTGCAGACCGCCTTCGGCCACGCCCGGTCCGTCGGGTTCGGCCGCTGTAGTACCGCTCTGGCCGAACACGGCGGCCGGAACCGGGGAGGCCGCATGCGGCGGATCGAAGCGCAGTACGCGGTGGTTGTTCCAATCAGCGACGTAGACGCGCCCGGCGCGGTCCGCGTCGAGGCCGATCGGGTTGTAGAGATTCTCACCGTGGGGCGGCGCGAACTCGGAGGAGCAGGCGCCGTCGTTGTTCTTTGCGCGGCAGATGAACGATCCATACTGGCCGAAAACGGTGTCCGCGACCGGCTGGTGGCTGGCGGGCAGATCGTAGGCCAGCACGCGGCTGTTGCCGCTGTCGCTGACATAGAGCCGCCCGCCGGCGACCCGCACGCGCCCGGGGAACAGGATGCTGTTCGCCCGCGCTCCGTCGAGGCCGTTGAATGAACCGCCGATGTTCGGCACGCCGCTGGTCAGGTTCGGCTGGCCGATGACGAGGTCGGCGGCGGCGCCTTCAGGTGCGGTCGGATCAGGAAAGCGCAATACGCGGTGATTGAAGGCATCCGCCACCCACAGAGCGCCATTCCCATCAATATGCAGCCCCTGCGGATAGCTCAGCGATGACGCGCTGGTGCCGGGGGTCGTCGTCAGGAAATCCGGCTGGCCGATGACGTGGTCGGCGGCTGCTCCGTTCGTGAAAGTTGCGGCGTTCGGCCAGCTCAGGATGCGGTTGTTGTTCGCGTCGGCGAGATAGAGCCGGCCGTCCGGCGCGATCGCGATTCCGGGAGCGCCGGAGATCGAAATCGCGGCCGCGGAGTCGGTCAGCCCGCCGGTCGCGGTGAGGGTGGTCTGGCCGAGTACGGCGTCGGCGGTGCTGTCTCCTGCGGCGGCGTTGGCCGGATTCTGCGGGGTGAGCACGAAGAAAAGCGCGATCAGCAGGGCGGGAACTGCCGAGCGCAGCGGCGGGCGTCGGGTGTGCGGCAATGGCATGGATTAGCGCCTTTATTCGCCGTCTGGGCGGAATCCCCGTGTTTGAGCGTATCCGAAGCGGGCGGAGGCGTCACGGGTGGATCGCGGGCTGCTCAAGCAGGGTCTTGACGCCGGCCGATATGTACCCTATGCTACATTATGAGTTTTGGGGTACAGGTGCGATTGCAGCGGCGAATCGAGCGGTCGATGCGAGCATCGACTGCGAGGAGCTTGTGAGATGGACATGGGCAAGGATTGCGGCGCGAGACGGGTCGGGCGCGCGGGGCTGTTCGGAATATTGGCCGCGGTGTTGACTTGCACCGGCGGATCGACGGCGTCGGCCGATGAGGCGCGCAAGCTGAACGTCGTGACCACGGTCGGGATGGTGACGGACATCGTCCGCGTGGTGGCGGGAGAGCATGCGGAAGTGGTCGGCATCATCGGCGAGGGGGTGGATCCGCACCTCTATCGCGCCAGCCGCAACGACGTGGCGAAGCTGCAGGATGCGGATGTGATCTTCTACAGCGGACTGCTGCTGGAAGGGCGGATGAGCGACACGCTGGTGCGGATGGCGCGCGGCGGGCGGAAGGTGTTCGCGGTCACGGAGGGAATTGACGCGAAGCGCCTGATCGAGCCGGAGGGAGCTGACGGCCATCCGGATCCGCATGTGTGGATGGATGTGTCGCTGTGGAGCCGGGCGGTGGAGACGGTGGCCGAGGCGCTGTCGTCCTGCGATGAGGCGAATGCGGCGGCCTATCGCGCCAATGCGTCGCGCTACCGCGGTGAGCTGGCGGAGCTGGATTCGTATGTGAAAAAAGTGATTGCCTCGATTCCGACGCGGCAGCGCGTGCTGGTAACAGCGCATGATGCCTTCGGCTACTTCGGGCGCGCCTACGGAATCGAAGTGCGCGGCATCCAGGGGATTTCGACCGAGTCCGAGGCGGGAGTGGCGGACATCAACCGGCTGGTGGCGTTCCTGGTGGAGCGCGACATTTCAGCGGTGTTTGTCGAGTCGAGCGTCGCGGAAAAGAACGTCCGGGCGCTGGTGGAGGGAGCGGCGGCGCGCGGCCGCACGGTGCGCATCGGCGGCACGCTGCTCTCGGATGCGATGGGGGCATCCGGCACATACGAGGGCACCTACATCGGGATGATCGACCACAACGCGACGCTGATCGCGCGGGCACTGGGCGGTGAAGCGCCCGAACGCGGCTGGCGCGGGAAGCTGGCGGAGCAGAAGGATCGCTGAGCGGAAGGCGGCGCGAGGTCGGCCCGGGGCGCGTCGCTGCGATTGCCGCATCCGTTCCGATCGCGGGGTGCGAGGAGTCGTGCCGTGTGGAGTTGCTTGGGCGGCAGCGCGGATGCGCCGCGGTCCGGAGTGCGAGTGAGCGGAACGGCAAACAGGCCGGAGCACGGCTCGGAGCATCCGCCCGATTGCCCGCTGTCGATCCACGACACGACGGTTGCGTATCACCGCAAGCCGGTGTTGTGGGACGTGGATTATGACGCGGCCGCGGGAAAGCTGACGGCGATCGTCGGCCCCAACGGGGCGGGCAAGAGCACGCTTCTCAAGGCGGTGCTGGACCTGGTGCCGCGCGCGTCGGGGCGCGTGACCATTTTCGGCGAGCCGTATCGTCGTCAGCGGCAGCGCGTCGCCTATGTGCCGCAGCGGGAAAGCGTGGACTGGGACTTCCCGGTCAGCGCGCTCGACGTGGTGGCGATGGGCTGCTACGCGCGGGTCGGCTGGCTGCGGCCGGTGTCGCGGTCGCATCGCCGCACGGCGCTCGAGGCGCTGGAGCGCGTCGGGTTGGCGGAGTACGCGCAGCGGCAGATCAGCCAGCTTTCCGGCGGGCAGCAGCAGCGCGTGTTCCTGGCGCGGGCGCTGGCCCAGCACGCCGACCTGTACCTGATGGATGAGCCGTTTGCGAGCGTGGACGCCGCCACTGAGCGGGCGATTGTGGACGTGCTGCGCGCCCTTCGCAGCGAGGGGCGGACCGTGCTGGTCGTGCATCATGATCTCCAGACCGTGTCCGAGTATTTCGACAATGTGCTGCTGTTGAACATGCGCGTCGTCGCGCATGGCCCGGTGCGCGAGACTTTCACGCCGGAGAACCTGGCGCGCACCTACGGCGGGCGGCTGACGCTGCTGGACGCCGCCGCAGACGCCCTGAAGCGCGGAGAGGGCGCGTGAGCAGGTGTGACGCGGATTGTCTTGAATCGGCGCCCAATGGGCTGCCGTGGCGCACTGTGTCGCGGATTCCGCGATTGTTGTCCCGGATCGCGATGTGCGCGACGGCGCTGCTGGCCACGAATCTGGCGCATGCGCAGACCGGCGACGTCGCGGGTGAGGGCGGACTGCTTTCGAGATATGGCGAGGTGCTGCTGCTGCGGGACTACAACACGCGGGTGGTCGTGACGGGTGTGTCGCTGCTGGGGGCGGCCTGCGGGGTGGTGGGGACGTTCACGCTGCTGCGCAAGCGGGCGCTGCTGGCGGACGCGTTGAGCCATGCCATGCTGCCGGGGATCGGGATTGCGTTTCTGTTGATGGCGGCGGCGGGCGGGACGGGCAAGTGGCTGCCGGGGCTGCTGGCGGGTGCGGCGATTTCCGGCGTGGTGAGCGTGCTGGTGATCCTGGGCATCGTGCGCACCACGCGCATCCGGGAGGACGCGGCGCTGGGAATCGTGCTGAGCGTGTTTTTCGGCCTGGGAACGGCGGTGCTGGGAGTCGTGCAGCGCAGCGGTGCGGGCAGCGCTGCGGGGCTGAACACGTTTATCTACGGAAAGACCGCGGCGATGCTGTGGAGCGATGCGGTGCTGATCGGGGTTACGGCGGTGATCGTGACGGCGGCGTGCGTCGCCCTCTTTCGCGATCTTGAACTGCTGTGCTTTGACGCGGGCTATGCGCGGACGCTGGGACGGCCGACGGCGCTGCTGGATGTGCTGCTGATGGGGCTGGTGGTGACGGTGACGGTGGTGGGCCTTCAGGCGGTGGGGCTGATTCTGGTCATCGCGCTGCTGGTGATTCCCGCCGCGGCGGCGCGATTCTGGTCGGAGCGACTGCCGGTGATCATGGCGGCCGCTGCGGCGATCGGGGCGGCCAGCGGGTTCGTCGGGGCGGCGGTCAGCGCCGTACATCCGCGACTGCCGGCCGGCGCGCTGATTGTGCTGGTGGGCGGGGGGATGTTCGTGGTGAGCCTGCTGTTCGGGCCGGCGCGGGGGGTGTTGCGGGCGGCGGTGCGGCGCTGGGGGCTTTCGCGACGGGTGGCGCGGCAGCACCTGCTGCGCGCGATTCACGAGTTGCAGGAACAGGGGCACATCGAGCGGCCGGCCGCGCGCGGCGGTCACGACGCAGGAGGCGCTCCGCTGGCGGCGCTGCGCCGGTTGCGAAGCTGGGGCGCGGGGCAGCCGGGACGAGCGCTGCGCGCGGCACAGCGGGACGGGCTGGTCGAAGTGATGCGGCGGGAGTGCGGCCCGCTGGTGCGGCTGACGCCGAGCGGGCGGAGCGCGGCGGAGCGGATCGTCCGCAATCATCGCTTGTGGGAGCTGTACCTGATTTCGCACGCGGACATTGCGCCGTCGCACGTCGATCGCGACGCGGACATGGTCGAGCACGTGCTCGGTCCGGCCATGATTGCCGAACTGGAGGCGCGGCTCGTTGCTGAAGGGGCGGCGCCGGTGGCGGTGAGCGGAGCGCTGCCGGCGAGTCCGCACCCGCTGGACGACACGGGGGCGCCGCGATGATCCACCTGATCCCGGCGGATTTCGACTGGCGCGGCGACGACACGTGGATGGTGGTGATCGGGGCGCTGGCGGCGGCGGCCTGCGCGCTGCCGGGGAATTTTCTGGTGCTGCGGCGATTGAGCCTGATGGGGGATGCGATCAGCCATGCCGTGCTTCCGGGGCTGGCGGCGGCGTTCCTGATCTCGGGCAGCCTCGGCGGGGTGGAGATGCTGATCGGCGCGGCGCTGGTGGGTGTGCTGACAGCGGCGTTGACACAGTGGCTGCACAGCGTGGCGCGGGTGGAGGAGAGTGCGGCGCTGGGGGTCGTGTTTTCGGTTCTGTTCGCGCTGGGGCTGGTGCTGATCCGGCAGGCCGATTCGATCGACCTCGATCCCGACTGCGTGCTGTACGGGCAGATTGAGATTGCGGTGTTGCGGACGATGACAATCGGCGGATGGGACGTGCCGGAAGCGGCCGTCACGCTGACGGGCGTGTTGCTTGTGAACGTGCTGGTGATCGCGCTGCTGTTCAAGGAACTGCGGCTGGCCGCGTTTGACTCGGCGCTGGCGGCGGCGATGGGATTCCGCCCGCTGCTGCTGCACTACGCGCTGATGACGCTGGTGGCGATGACGACGGTCGCGGCGTTCGAGAGCGTGGGCAGCATCCTGGTGATCGCGATGCTGATCGTGCCGGCGGCGGCAGCGCGGCTGCTGACGGATCGCCTGCTGCCGATGCTGCTGCTGAGCGTGCTGGTCGCGGTGATCGGCGCTGCGGGCGGGCATCTGCTGGCGATTCTGGCGCCCGGGTGGTTCGGCTATGCGGGGGTGAGCACCAGCACCGCCGGGATGATCTGCGTGGCGGTGGGGGTGCAATTCGCATTGGCGCTGCTGCTGGCGCCGCGGCACGGGCTGATCATGCAGGCGCAGCGCCGGGCGCGGCTGCGGGCGCGCATCCTGCGCGAGGACATCCTGGGGATGCTGTATCGCATCGAGGAATCCGGCCGCGAGATTTCCGGTGCGGCGCTGGGCCGGCTGGTGCGCGCTGCGGTCGGCTCGGGACGGCTGGCAACGCGGCTGGCACTGACCGGGTTGTCCCGACGCGGAATGGTGCACGAGGGGCGGGGGCGCATCCGACTGACGGCGCCGGGCAGCGCTGCGGCGCGCAGCGTGGTCCGGGCGCACCGGCTTTGGGAGGTGTACCTGAGCGAGCGGCTGGGGCTGCGGCCGGATCATGTGCACGGGACGGCCGAGCGGCTGGAGCATCTGGCAGAGGCCGGGATCCGCGAGGTGTTGGCGCGGGATGTGGGGGAGACGGCGCGCGATCCGCACGGCGCCGAAATTCCGCGCGGCGAGTGAGCGGCCGGGCGGATTCGCAAGGGGCGTGCTGAACTCTTTGGGGCCGGCGCGCGGTGAGCAATGCAGGCGCTGAGGGGGCGTCACTGCGAGCACAGCCGTGCGCACACACCTCTGCGGTCACACGCTGACGAGCGTCTGCGCGTCGGCGGGAACGGGGCGGCCGTCGGCGCGCAGCTCGCGCTTGGCCAGCTCCAGGTCGCTTTCGACCATCATTCGCACGAGATCGCCAAAGAGCACCTGCGGCTTCCAGCCCAGTTCCTTGCGGGCGCGGCCGGAATCCGCCAGCAGGTGATCGACCTCGGTGGGGCGGAAGTAGCGCGGATCGATCTTGACGAAGCGGCGGTAGTCCAGCCCGAGCAGGCCGAAGGCCGTTTCGCAGAGTTCGCGGACGGTGTGCGCCTCGCCGGTGCCGATGACGTAGTCGTCGGCCTTGTCGGCCTGCATCATGCGCCACATGGCGTCGACGTAGTCGCCGGCAAAGCCCCAGTCGCGCTTGGCGTCGAGGTTGCCGAGGAACAGTTCCTGTTGCAGGCCGACCTTGATGCGCGTGGCGGCGCGGGTGACTTTGCGGGTGACGAAGGTCTCGCCGCGGCGGGGGGATTCGTGGTTAAAGAGGATGCCGTTGCAGGCGAACATGCCGTACGCCTCGCGGTAGTTAGCCGTCACGTGAAAGGCGAAGACCTTGGCGGCGGCGTAGGGGCTGCGCGGGTCGAAGGGGGTTTTCTCGTTCATCGCCTCGCGCGAGGCATTGCCGTACATCTCGCTGCTGCTGGCCTGGTAGAAACGGATGGCCGGGTTCACGTCGCGGATGGCCTCGAGCAGCCGCAGGCAGCCGAGGCCGCCGACGTCGGCGGTGAATTCCGGCTGGTCGAAGCTGACGCGCACATGGGACTGGGCGGCAAGGTTGTAGACCTCGGTCGGCCGCGTTTCGCTGAGAATCCGCCGCAGGCTGGTTCCGTCGCCGAGGTCGCCGTAGTGCAGGCGCAGCGACGGGTTCTGGTGCACGTCGCCGTAGAGGTGGTCGATGCGGCCGGTGTTGAAGGAGCTGCTGCGGCGGATGATGCCGTGGACCTCGTATCCCTTGGCGAGCAGCAGTTCGGCCAGGTACGACCCATCCTGCCCGGTGATGCCGGTGATCAGTGCGACGGACATTGCAATCTCTCCCAGGAGCCGGTTCGAGGGCGGCGGCCGGCCCGGCCGCACCCCCGAAACGGGGCGATTCTGACGCAGCGGCCGGTCCGGGTCAACGCGGCGGGCCGGGTCGTGGGGGACCGATGTTGGGAATACTGCGCAGCGGGCAGCGACTATTGGCCGCGCGCTGCGCTGCTCAGGCGGTCGTAGGCGTCCAGGATTTCGGCTCCGGGCCGGCCGCCGAGGAACGCACGATTGTCGTCGCCGCGCTCATCGGGCGGAATGAACCCCGTGCCGGTGAAGGTGCTGAGGATGTACTCGACGTCGGGGCGCTCGATGCCGTAGAGGATGAAGAAGGCGGCGTCGAGTTCGGCGCGGAGTTCGGCGCGTTCGCGTTCCTGCCAGATGTGGACGCCGTCGCCGCGGCTGCCCTTGAAATTGCAGGCTTGTGCCAGCGGGATCATGTCCTCGGCGGTGCAGGAGAGTTTCAGGACGCGCTCGCTGATCCAGTGTTCGAGGGTTTCGCGGCGGGACCAGGGGCATTTGTCGGCGTAGGTGTTGGGGGGGAGCGTGGGGAGTTGCTCGACGATGAAGAAATTGAGATGCACCGCTCCGACTTTCTGACGCGCGACGAAGTCATATGCGAATGCGTTCATGTTCCCAAGCAGACACGCTTCAAGTCGCGGGGTTACATTCTCGCCGGGAAGCATCAGGGGCGCCGAATTGACTGCCGCGACGCAGGGTAGAAATGCCGCAATCATCGTGCGCTCGTTCGTCGCGCTTGTAACATCCTTGAATGCCAGAAACCAGTCTCGACTCCGCTCGGACAAGGCGCTGCAAACCGACTCTTGCGGAACCCACCATCGCGGGATGACGGCGAATTCTGGGTTGGCATGCTGGACGGGTGTGGTCGCCTCCTTCTGCCCCTGGCGCACCCAGTTCTCGTCCTCGACCACCACGCTCGCGGCGCGATGGTCAAAAGCCTGCACCATCTTCGCCTCATACAGCGGGAGCGCCCGCTTTTTGCCCTTCGTGTACACGTTGCCCGCGAGCGTGTAACCCTTCTTCTCCCACACGCCGGCGTCGCCAAAGTGCTGCGCATCGTTGGTTTGGTGGAACATCGTGAAGAACTTTATCCCCCACGGATTGCCGCCCTGGCGGCGATTCTCGTCGATCAGGATCGGCACGCGGCGATAAATGGCCCGGGTCAGCGCTGCATCCCGGCGCGTGCGGAAGATCGGGCAGGTGCGGGTGTTGGGGTTGAGCAGCTTCATGTCCGCCGCGGTCAGCGGGATGTGCCGCTGCGCGTTGTTTTCGGAGACTTCCTCCACGTCGTGGGCGAAGAAAACGAAGTCGGCCTGCTCCGTACAGCGCGCACTGCCGCCGAACACCAAAGCGGTGAACTTGAACGAGCGGTGTACGTCCTCGAAGTGGCCTTCCTTGTTCTCAAAGTCATAGAGCGAGATCAGCGCCTTGCGGTCCATCAGGTCATTGAAATACGCCTTGGTGGTGTCGTCGGTGGCGATTCCTGACGGCACGAGTAGCCCCGCGAAGCCGTCGGGTGCGACGATCGAACGCGCCAATTCGGCGAAGAGCATGTACAGGTTGATGTCGCCCCGGCCGGTGAGCGGGTAGCGGCCGCCCTCCTCGGCGGAGCGCCGCGCGTAGTCGAGCATCCGTTGAGCACGGTCGCGGGCCGCCTCGTACGCGACGTGCAGCGGGGGGTTCACCCGCGGCATCGCCGCGATGCGCTTCTTGCGATCCGCCGCGCTGACCGCCTCCGCAGTCTGGGGGTCGGTCATTGAGAAGAACTCGCGATCCTGCACCTTCACGCGCTCCCACGGCGGGTTGCCGATCACGCACGAGAATCCGCCGGCGGCGCCCTCGCCGAAGATGTGCGGAAAGGCCGATCGCCAGTCCAGAGCGTGCGGGTCCACGGCCGGATCGCTGACCAGCGAGTTTCCGTGCAGGATGTTTTTCGACAGGTTGGCGAGCGTGTGCCCCTGCGCGGAGCGGATCCACAGCGCGAGCTGCGTGATTTCGACCGCCTCGCGCGACAGGTCCACGCCGTGCAGGTTGCGCCCCAGGATGTCGCCGGCGATCTGCGCTTCGAGTTCGGCGACCCGCTCGGCCTCTTCGCCGCTGCCGGCCAGTCCGTGGATCACCGCCTTGTAATGCGCGTCGAGCGATTCGTACGCGCGGATCAGGAAGGCGCCCGACCCGCACGCCGGATCGCAGATCGTCACGCGCTGCAGGGCGTCGAGGCAGGCGTTCCAGTATCGCCGCAGCGTGGCCGGGTCCGTCTCCGATCGCGCGTCGGGATCGACGCCGTGTTCCCGCGCCAGGGACTCGAAGTGCCGGCGGATCAGGGCGTCCACGGTGCGCTCGACGATCAGGCCGGTGAATGCCGGGGGCGTGTAGTAGATGCCGAAGCGCTTGCGGTGGGCGCTCTTTTCCATGCGGGGCGCAGCAGCCGGCGGGGCGGCGGGGCGGACCGGCCGGCGCGCCGTCCGCCGCGGCGGCAGTCGCTCCAGGCCCTTTTCGCCGCCGGAGAGCGCATACAGTCCGCCGACGCGCAGCTTTTCCAGCTCGGTGATCGAGCGTTCGAAGAGGTGGCCGAGCACCTCGACGTTGACTTCCTCCGAGAAGTCGTAGTTGCCGAAGTCGCGGAAGTCGCGGGTGTAGGGGTCATCCGGCAGTTCGATGGCGTCGATCTCGGCGTCGTCGGCGAAGAGGCCGCCGTTGTAGGCGTGGATCTGGGGTTCTTCGGGGTAGCCCTGGTCCACGGCGCGGAACAGCTCGATGAAGTTTCGCCAGCGCGGATTTTTCACGCGGGAGAACGCCGCCGGAAGGGAGTAGGCGCGCTCCAGGCAGTTGGACGGCAGCAACTCCCGGTCCTCGCAGAAGGCGATGAAGATGATGCGGTCCAGCACTTTCTGAGCGATGGCGATGGCGCGATCCAGCGGCTTGCGCTCATAGCGGATCAGGAAGTCGATCAGCCGCAGGCGCTGCTCGCGGTAGGCGTCGTAGAGGTCGTTGCCGACCTCCTTCTGGCGCTGCAGGGTGCGTTCCAGCAGTCTGCGGGCGCGCGGCTTCTGCTCGGGAGTGGTCGAGAGCAGCCCCTGTCGCTCGAAGAGCGCGAAGAACTCGTTGAAGCGTTCGGTGCCGCGCAGCTCCTGCAGGCTGAACTCCTCGTAGGCGAGGGCGCCGCGGGTGCGGTGGTAGAGGCGGATGAGCGAGAAATTGGAGACGATGCCCCATTCGCACTCGGGCAGCGCGTTGAGATAGTCCCAGCACTGCTGCACGGCGCTGCGGCCGTTGCGCCGATCGCGGTCGAGGTCGGTGTTGGCGTCCTTCAGTTCGATGACGACGGAGGGGCTGCGGGCCGAAGGAAAATGGCCCAGCGCGGCGTCGGCGATGCCGACCCCGGGGACCGGGTGTTTGTGAGAGAGCTGCCACGACTCGGGGCTGCGGGTGAGCAGCGCGTAACCCAGCGCGTCGGAAAACACCGCGTCGAGGAACTGGGTGTCGATCGAGGTCTCGCGATGCTCGGCGAGGCGGCCCTCCCACTCCAACTCGGCCCAGTGCAGGAGAATCTTCCGGGCGCGCTCGCGTTCCGTTCCGATCAGTGCCGGGTCGCGGCCGGCCTCGCTGACGAAGCGGGGGATGAAGAGGGCGCGCTGCCGCCGCGCCTCGCGCCGAGCGGCCACGAATTGCTGGACGAAGAGGGCCGGGTTGCCCGGAGCGGCGTCTCGCTTGCTAGCCATGTTGATCACGCATCCGTGCGAAGTGCGAAGACCCGTGCCGCCGCCGCGCCCTCGTCTACACCGCCTCGATCGCCATCGCCACGGCGTTTCCGCCGCCCAGGCACAGCGACGCCACGCCGCGCTTGAGGTTCAGGCGCTTGAGCGCGTGCATCAGCGTGCCCAGGATCCGCGCGCCCGAAGCGCCGATCGGGTGGCCCAGTGCGATCGCGCCGCCGTGGACGTTCACCTTTTCGGGGTCCAGTTCCAACCCCTTCATGCAGACCAGCATCTGCGCCGCGAAGGCCTCGTTGATTTCCCACAGGTCCACCGAGCGCAGCGGCCAGCCGGCCTTTTCGCAGGCCTTGCGGCAGGCGGCGATGGGGGCGAAGAACAGGTCGCGCGGCGGGCCGCCGGCGGTGGCGTGCGCCACCACCCGCGCCAGCGGGGCGCTGCGGCACTTCTTCAGGCCGGCCGCGTCGGCACAGATCACCATGGCGGCGCCGTCGGAGATCGTGGAGGCGTTGCCGGCGGTGATTTCGCCGTCCTTGCTGAAGGCTGGCTTGAGGGCGGCGAGCTTTTCGATGCTGATGTCGTGGCGGATGGTTTCGTCGCGGCTCAGCGGCTCGGTCGCGCGCGGCACGCTGATCGGCACGCGCACGGCGTCGAAGGCGCCGGACTTCTCCGCCGCCGCCGCGCGCTGGTGGCTGCGCAAGGAGAATTCGTCCTGCTGCGCACGGGTCACCCCGACGCGGCGCCCGCTCTCCTCCGCGATCACCCCCATGATCTCGCCGTCGTAGACGTTGGTCAGGCCGTCATAGGCCATGCAGTCGACCATCTCGACGTTGCCGAACTTGTGGCCGCTGCGCATGCTGCGGACCAGGTGCGGCGCGTTGCTCATGCTCTCGACGCCGCCGGCGAGGATCAGCTCGGCGTCCCCGGCGCGGATGATCTGATCCGCGAACATCGCCGCCTGCAGGCTTGAGCCGCAGACCTTGTTGATGGTTGCGGCGGTGATCGTGTCGGGGAAGCCGGCGGCCAGGGCCACCTGCCGGGCGGGATTCTGCCCGCAGCCGGCCTGCAGCACCTGCCCGATCAACACCTCGTCCACGTCCGCGGGGCTGACTCCGGCGCGCTCCAGCAGGGACCGCGCCACCTGCCCGCCGATCGCCGTCGCCGGGAGTTTGGACAGGCCGCCCAGAAAATGCCCGATCGGGCTGCGCGCCGCCGCTACAAGGTACGTATTCCCATCCGCCATGCTGCCGACCTCCGGTTATCCGCGGGCCACCCAGCCCGGTTCGGAGAGGATCCGCCGGGCGATGACCAGTCTCTGGATTTCGCTGGTTCCTTCGTACAGTTCGGTGATTTTCGCGTCGCGCAGAAAGCGCTCCGCGGGATAGTCGCAAATGTAGCCATACCCCCCGAAGCACTGCACGGCCATGTTCGTGACGCGCGAGGACATCTCGCTGGCGAAGAGCTTGGCCATCGCCGCCTCGGTTTCGTAGGGGCGGCCGGTGTGCTTGTTCCAAGCGGCGCGGCGCACCAGCAGCCGCGCGGCGGCCAGTGCGACGCCCATGTCGGCCAGCTTCCACTGAATGGCCTGGAAGTTGCTGATCGGCTGGTTGAACTGGTGGCGCGTCTGGGAATAAGACATCGCCGCATCCAGCGCTGCCTGCGCGATGCCCAGCGCCTGCGCCGCCACGCCGATCCGCCCGCCGTCGAGCGTGGAGAGGGCGATGCGCAGTCCGCGGCCGCGCTCCCCGAGCAGCGCCTCGCGCGGGACCAGGCAGTTTTCGAACACCAGCTCGGTCGTGCTGCTGGCGCGGATGCCCATCTTTTTTTCGATCTTGCCGACCCGCAGCCCCGGCGCGTCCTTGTCCACGATGAAGGCGGACATCCGCTGCTTGGGGCTGTTCGGATCGGTCACGGCGAAGAGCACGACGACTCTCGCCTCGACACCGTTCGTGACGAAGCACTTGGTGCCGTTGATCAGCCAGCCGTCAGGCCGCTCGACCGCGGCGCAGCGCGCCGCGCCGGCATCGGAGCCGCTGCCCGGCTCGGTGAGGGAGAAGCAGCCGACGGCGGAGCCGTTCGACAGCATCGGCAGGTAGCGGCGCTTCTGCGCTTCGGAACCGAAGCGCAGGATCGGATCGACGCAGAGCGAGTGATGCGCGGACATGAGAATGCCGGTTGCGCCGCAGGCCCGCGACAGCTCCTCGACCGCGCAGGCGTAGGTGATGACGTCCATCCCCGCGCCGCCGTACTCGGTGGGAACGTACAGCCCCATCAGCCCCATTTCGGCCAGCGCGGCGACCAGTCCCTCCTCGAAACGGCCCTCGTGGTCGCGGCGCTCGGCCAGTGGAGCGATGCGCTCACGGCAGAAATCGCCCAGAGCGGAAAGCAGGGATTGCTGGTCTTCGCTGAGTCGGTAGTCCACGATGGCTCCGATGGGGCGAGCGGCCCTTGGGGGGCGGCTACACCGGGTTGGCGGCGAGCAGCTCGCGCGCGATCAGGATGCGCTGCACCTGGCTGCTGCCCTCGCCGATCTCGCACAACTTGGCGTCGCGCATGTAGCGCTCGACGTGCACTTCCTTTGTGTACCCGTATCCCCCGTGAATCTGGATGGCGTTGAGCGCGGCGCGGGTGGCGATCTCGCTGGCGAACATCTTGGCGATACAGGCCTTGATCTTCTCCCCCTCGCCGCGATCGAGCGAAGCCGCGGCGTCCCACACCAGCAGTCGCGCCGCCTCCAGCTCGGTGGCCATGTCGGCCAGCATGAACTGAATCGCCTGCAGATCCGCCAGCGGCTTGCCGAAGGCCTGGCGCTGCTTCACATACTCAAGCGATTCCTCCAATGCGCCGCGCGCCAGACCGACGGACAGCGCCCCGATCCCAACCCGCCCGCGTTCGAGCACGCGCAGCGCGTCGCGATAGCCTTCGCCGGGTTTGCCGAGCAGCGCCTCAGGCCCCACCGGGACGCCGTCAAGGTTGAGCGTGACGGTGTCGCTGCAGCGCATCCCCAGTTTGTCTTCCTTGCGGCCGACGGAGAAGTCCTTCGCACCGCGCTCCACGATGAACGCGGAAATTCCCTTCGGGCCGGCGGCCGGATCGGTGATGGCGATGATGACGAAGACGCCGGCGCGTGCGCCGTTGGTGATGAACTGCTTGTGGCCGGTGATGCGCCAGCCGTTGCCGTCCTTTACGGCGCGGGTCTTGAGCGCACCGGCGTCCGAGCCGCAGCTCGGCTCGGTCAGCCCCCAGGCGCCGATCAACTCGCCGGCGGCGAGCTTCGGGAAGTAGCGGGCTTTCTGCTCGGCATTCGCCGCCAGGGACATCTGCGCGATGCACAGGCCGTTGTGAGCCGCCAGCATCAGGGCCGTGCCGCCATCCTGACGGGCGATCTCCTCCATCACGGTGGCGTTGGCCAGGAACCCCAGCCCGCTGCCGCCGAACTCGGTCGGGATCGTCAGTCCCAGCAGCCCCAACTCCGCCATTTGTGCAATCACGGAGTCGGGTAGCCACTGCTTCTCGTCCCACTCCCGGGCGTGCGGGCGAATCTCCTCCGCAGCGAATTTCCGCACGACATCCCGCAGTGCGACGATATCCTCGGGCAGCTCGAAGTTCATCCTGGGGTGCTCGTGCGCCGCGGGCGGCGGCGCGATTTCTAGGGGCCTTTAGTGCAATTGCGCCACGATACCGGATGATAGCCGAGACGCTCTCCGCCGGAAAGCCTCGGGAGCGAATTCGGCCGTCGCGCCGGTGTACTTTCGCGCCGGCCGGCGCGCTGCAATTCCGGGCCCGCTCAGAGCACGGCCGCTGACACCCGGTTCGCCAACAACAGGCCGCGCCGCGTCAGCCGGACGCAATCCGCATCCACCGAGAGCAATCCGTCGCAAATGAAGTCGGAGCCGGCGTCCGGAAACAGCGAGAGCGGGTCATGGCCGAAGCGGGCGGTGAACTCGGCGCGGTTCAGTCCGCGCGTCAGGCGCAGTCCCAGCATCGCGGTTTCGCGCATCCGCCGGTCGAAGCTCAGCCGCTCCTCCTCGATGCGCGCGGTGGCGCCGGACTCCATCATCCGTACATAGGCGGCGGTGTCCGGCACGTTGCGGTAGCGCAGAAGGCCGTCGAAGCCGGCGGCCGACGGGCCGATCCCCAGCGCGGGCAGATTGTTCCAGTACACGAGGTTATGGCGGCATGCTTCGCCGGGGAGCGCGAAGTTGCTGATTTCGTATTGAGCGAAACCGGCCGTGGCGAGGTGATCGATGGTCGCCTCCAGCAGGTCCGCCTCGCGATCCTCATCGACGCGCTGCACGCGGCCGCTGCGCAATTGCTCGAACAGCGGCGTGCCCGGCTCATAGGTCAGGCCGTAACAGGAGAGATGCTGCGGGCCGAGGGCCAATGCGGCGGAGAGATTCGCCAGCCAGCGCTCGGTCGTCTGGCCGGGGACGGCGAAGATCAGGTCCAGGCTGATGCGCGGAATTCCGGCGCGGCGAACGCGCTCGACGGTCTGCGGCACCTGCTCGGGGTTGTGGATTCGATCAAGTACGGCCAGTTCGCCGCGGTCGAAGGACTGTGCGCCGATGGAGACACGATTCACGCCCGCGGCGCGCAGCGCCTCGGCGATTTCATCGGTGACCGTCGCGGGGTTGGCCTCGACGTTGAACTCGCAGCCGGGGGTGGTGTGGGTCGCCAGGCGCTTGAGCAATCGCTCCAACTCCGCCGCCGGCAGGACCGTGGGCGTGCCGCCGCCGACGAAGATTGTGTCCAGTTGCAGCACGTAGGCGTCACAGAGCCGGTCGAGTTCGCGCAGCAGGGCGTCCACCAACGGCGTCACTCGCCGCTTGTCGAGCACTGCGCTGTAGAAATCGCAGTAGCCGCAGATGGTGTGGCAGAATGGGACGTGCACATAGAGCGAGCGGATCGGCGCGGCGGGGCAAACGGTCGGCTCGCTCACGGCGGGGCGCTCCCGGGAGGTGCGATTTCGGCCGCCGAAGCCGGAACGGGCGACTTTGCTCGGCGGTCGGCGGCGGTCTGCGGGACTCCGGCGGCGCTCCACTTCCCGCCATGCCCACGGCTATGATAGCCTCCGGCCGTCACGGTTCGGCGTCGAGCCGGACCGCCCACTGTTCGCAGGTCGCGGCGCGTTTCGCCGCGGCGGTCATCGAGTCGCAAAGTCGTCGGCAATTTCCTGAAGCAAGGCGGGAATCCATGAAGGTGGTCCTGGTGATGTTCAAGGACGACGAGCGTCGCAATTTCCCCCTGCGCGGGCAGAGCGTCACGATCGGTCGCGCACCGGAGTGCATGCTGCGCATCCCGCTGCGCGACGTCTCGCGCCGGCATTGCGAACTTCAGCTTGGGGCGGGGACGCTGACGGTCAAAGACCTGGGCAGCTCGAATGGAACGTATGTGAACGGCCGTCGGGTGGCGGAGCTTGTGCTCAGCGCCGGCGACGTGATCGAGATTGGGCCGGTGCGCTTCCTGGCGCAGATTGACGGACGGCCGGCGGTGGTGACGCCGCATGACCTTGAGGTGACGCGCTCCCCGGGCGATGCCGCAGGGAAACAGGGGGGCAAGCCGTCTGCGGCAGCACCAGCGGCGACGGGTAAGAGCGCGCCGGCTGCAACGGGCAAAAGCGCGCTGGCTGCACCAGGGAAGGCTGCGCCCGCGGCGGCAAACGCCGCTCCGGCCAAAGGCGCCGCGCCCGCTCGGGGCGCTGCGCCGGTCAAGGGCGGCGGTGACGCCGCGACGCGGCTGGCGCCGGCCGCCGGTTCGAAGCCGCCGGCCGGACCGCCCGGCGGGGGGCCGGCGGAAGAGCTGACTGAGGATGACTTGTTCGACCTCAACGACGTTGAGTTCGATCTGAGCGACGGGTCGTGGCCGCCGAGCGGGGGTGATGATGAAGATGACGCAAAGCCGCCTCGAAAGGGTGGGAAGTAGCATCACGGATAGCGGACGTTCGGTACGGCGGCGGTGGCGTATTCGTCACATTCTCTACGCGCTTCTGGCGCTGGGGGCGGCGACCGTCGGCGTGCTGGCGCTGATAGCGAGCTGGCGTCCGCCGACTTATCAACCGCCGGCAATTGATCGCGCGCGGCTGCCGGATGATCAACGCGACCTGGTGAATCTGCTGGACCGGATCGGAGCCGCGCTCAACGAGGGGCGGGCGATTACGTTTTCGTTGGAAGAGGCGCAGCTCAATCGCTGGTTGGCTGCCCGGGACGAGCTGTTCATCGACTCGCGGATGGACCTGCCGCCGGAAGTGCAGGGTCCGCAGATTCGCATTTCGGAACGGGGGATGTTCGAACTGGCGGCACAGTTTGACACGGGCTTCTTCCGCCCGGTGGTGCGGCTGGGGATTGCTGCCAAGCTGGAGGGGGACGACGTCCGCGTATCGCCGGGCAGCCTGTACGTCGGCGGATTGCGGCTGATGTGGAGCGGGCTGCCGCCGGGCATGATCCGCACCGGCGGTAGCACGGGAATGAATCTCCGGGTGGCCGGTAACGACGTGCTGGTTCAGAATCGCTTCACGTGGTCGAACGGCCGGCGGGACTTTCGAGTGACCCAACTCGACTTCGCGGCCGGCAAAGTGACGGTCACGTTTGAGCCGGTTGCCCGCAGCGCCTCCCAGCCGGCTCCCCCAGGTGGCCCGTGACGATCGACAGGCGGAGAAGCGTCCGGGAATCAGGGGCGGGGACCGGCGGTTGTCGAAGGTGGGTTGGACACTCCGCGGGCCGGCCGAGGCACCGGTCGGGCCGTTGAAAACGGTCTTCGGAATCAGTGGACGCTTTGAAATCGGCGAACCGCTCGGCGCAGATGCCGATAAGAATCGACGGAATCAGAAGTTACGAATCGATGATTGATTCCAAATGGCACTTACCATCGGCCCTTCGGCGTGCTAACATTGGCGGATCGTCAGCGGTTCAGGCTCCCGCCTATTGGCGGGGGGGTTGATCCGCGCTCGTAGTATTGTCTGAATTTGCGGCGCGGGCACCCGACTATCCCCGCCCCCGCGTGAGGCATGTGAGGTTCACAGGGCGGACCATTCTGCCTGGAGGTTCTCGAGTCATGACACACCCGTTTCGTCGGTCCCTGGCGTGGATGCCGCTCCTCACACTGGCTGCAGTCGTTCCGGCCGCCTGGCTGGCTTCGACCGCCTCTGCGGAAGAGCGGAAGTTCGTGATCATCCTCGCGGACCTGCCGAAAGACGAACCCGGTCCGCGGCAGCTTCCCAATCGAAGTCTGATTTCTGACGCGTACTTCGATCAGGTGAAGGACGGCCAGGGCGGAACGCTTCGCGTGGACTCCTTCGCCGAGTGGTGGGAGGAAGTGTCGTACGGCAACGTGACCATTTCGGGCGACGTCTACGGCTGGGTTCAGATGCCGTGGCGCTCCACGCTTCCCGGTGGTCCGGGCGGCGGGCAGGGCGGCAGCTTCCGGAACCTCAACGGCGGTCCCCTCGATGCGGGCACGGGCGAGGGATTCAACAGCGCGCTTACGCGGTTTCAGTACGACCTCGACGGTGTGGGCGGAAATCGACTGTGTACCGCGGACAACTGCGAGCCGGCGGATTTTGCGGGCGCCCAGCAGGTCAACCGTTTCGCTCCCGGTGCGTTTCCGCCGATTCCGGTTTGGACGCCGGGCGAGCGATTCTTCGACATGAACGGCAATAACGTCTACGAAGCCGGTGTGCGTGAGTGGGGCATCGACAAGAACGGCGACGGCCAGATTACTGGGCCGTCTGCTGCGTCATTTATCGAGTTGTTTCAGGTGAATGCGCTGTTGCCCGCGGAAGGTCAGAGTGACGGCAATCCGGACGCAACGCCGCCGGAGCCGCCTGTCGCGGAGCACCCGGTCGCGGTGAATTCGCAGACCGGAGGGATCCAGTGGGCCAGCAACGCCGAGTGGTTTGACAGCAACGGGGACGGGTTGTGGGGTTCCGATGGAGCGCCGACAGGACCGTTGACCGTAACTTATGACACCTACAACCCCGCGACTCAGGCACTTGGAACCGGGGTTTTCAACGTGTTCCGAGGTGACTGGGGTGGCACCGAAGTCTGGATCGACATGCCCGGTCTGGGAGGCAACCCGGCGGCGGTCGGAACCGGTGAGCAGCGCTGGCCCGGTCAGCGCAACCGCAGCTTCGGCCGAGCGTCCATCTGGATGGTGATGGTGGAAGCCTTCGGTCCGGATGGAGAGGGCAACCTCCCGGACGACAAGAACATTTACTACGACGAGCAGGGCAACGGTCAGTTCGATTTCCCCGAGCCGTTTGAGGACTTCCTGCGAATCTGGTCGCCGGGCGGATCCTTCCGGATCTTCAATCCGGTACCCGGGAATGCGGACGCGGATTATGTGACCAACAATTTCGCAGGCGATCCGCAGGCGATTTTTGATCGCACGGGCAATGGTCGCTACAACGCGCCGGACGGCTGGACCAATACCGGCTCCAGCAAAGCGCAGCCGATCACTGCACAAGTGCAGGATGGGATCGAAGCGGCCGAGCAGAACGCCATGGGAGCCAAGACCACGCCCGAGCCGGCGTGGTACGTATGGTGGTGGTTCGAGGAATTCGGACCAAACCCCGCCAATTTCCCCCCGCCCCCATGGGATCCGGCGATCACGTACTATCGCAGTTTCAACCAGGCGATCCCGACGCCGCCCAATTCGGCCAATCCGGATCCTACGCAACCGATGGGTTTCCTCGCCACCGGCGGCGGTCCGTTCAACAACGGCTTGAACTTCGGCTTCACCGAGTTCGCGCCGGGTGCGGGCCAGGTCAAGCCGGACATCGCCGGCGGTCAGGGGATGTACGACGGCCCGGCGGAGTTCTGGGATCTTCCGTCCTCGATTTACCACGCCGGCGGCGATACGACCCTCGGTGAGATCACCGGCCCCGAAGGCTGGCGTCCGTGGGGCTTTGACATTGGTGCAGGCCCCAACGGTCCGACCGCGGACGACGAGATCGTTGCTGCCGGTCCGGTCGCGTTCAACGTCCACGGAGACGGCGGCTGGGACGCGGGCAATCAGCAGAACATCGAAGCGATCACCTGGCGCACCGACGGGACGTCGCTGACGGACCTGATTCTCGACCTCGACGGCGATGGCCAGGCCGACTTCGCGCTGCTGAAGCGCGACGCGAATCTCGACGGTCTGATGGACATCGGTGAGTCCGCGTCGCTTGCCGGCTCGGTCGGTCTGCCCAATGGCGAGCGCGACTATGTGCCCAACTACGGCATGCGCGCCGACTCCGGCGGCGGCGACGGTGGTCCGGCACAGCCCTATCCCTTCAACCGCATGCGCCTCATGGAGGACGCCGTTGAAGCGACCGACGACATCGCCCGCTGGGACAATTTCTTCGGCGGCCAGCCGCCTTTCGGCAACGTCGTGTCAGGCGTGATTCTCTGCTCGGATCGCACTCCCGGCCGCATGTTCCGCCTTCCGGCGGCATCGCTGAGCTACCCGATCCGCACGCGCGACCGCATCATCGGTCCGGAGACCTTCCGCAGCAGCTATCAGCCGCTGACCTTCTTCGACGGTCTGGGAATCACCATCAGCTCGTTCGGCAATGACGCCGGCAACCCGATCGAAGGCGACGCGCTGACGACGAACCCCAGCCTCGGTTTCCAGATGCCGTGGTCCTGCCATGAGTACGGCCACACCTGGGAAGGCTGGCCGGATCTTTACGACTATGACGTGTATCGCGCGTTTGACAGCCTGATCCTCAACAACCCGATCTCGCGCTGGTGCGTGATGGCCGGCGGCGGTGCGGTGCATCCCGTGCCGGTGCTCAAGGCCGACCCGCGGAACGGGCACAGCGGCTGGCTCAAGCCGGTGGATTTGACGACGGCCCTGAAGCCGGCGTCGGTCACCTCGGTCACGTTCAAGCCGTGGGAGTTCGACCGCGACAAGACCGTGTTCGTCTACAACAACGAGCTGTTCCCGGCCGAACAGTTCTGGCTCTGGCAGACGGCCAACTCGGCCACGAAGCTCAGCGGCCAGACCGATCTGACGTTCGATCAGTACCTGCCGGCGCACGGCCTGATGATCATGCACGTTGACCGCGAGGCCGACCCCGAGGGTCTGCCGCAGCAGCAGCGCACCGGCAGCCGCTTCACGTATCGCATTGTTCAGGCCGACGGTCAGGCCGCGCTCGAAAATGGCGACAACACCGGCGACGCCGGCGACCCGTGGCCGGGTGCGACGAACAAGACCGCCTGGAACCGCGATTCTTCGCCGAACAACCGCTGGTACAGCAATCAGAACAGCGGTCTGTCCATCATTGGTATGCGAACCGTCGGCAATACGACGGTCGCCGACTTCCGCTGGACGCCGCAGGACGTTCCGAGTTATGACTGGAAGCAGCCGCCGGGCGGCATCTCAGTCAACAGCCAGTATCAGCTTCAGTACATCGCCTATGACCAGTTCGGCGGCACGCGCCTGCAGTTCTTCGTCTACAAGAACGAGCCGCAGAAGCCCGCGGCCGGCACGATGGAGAGCTACGACCCGGCCAACGTCATTCAGATCAACCCGGTGGCCACCAAGTTCCCGGGCGAGATCGACGGCGTCTACACCGTCAACCTGGCAAACCTGCTCCTGCTGGACGGCACCTACACCTTCTTCGCCAAGCTCATGCCCGGGGTCGGTGCGGACAACCGTCTGGAGAACAGCGCATCCGCTCCGCGTCCGAGCATCAACAACCGCGGCAACGGCCTGATGACCGTGACGGGTGTTGATCTGGATGTCTCGCGGCTCGAAGCCTGGACGGTGCGCTGCGTCAATGCCCAGGTCACCGGCGCAGAGCAGTGGGAAGTCACCGGCTCGATCACCGGCGTACAGGTCGCCCAGGCCACGACCGGGCTGCCGTACCTGTCCGATCCGGTCACGTTTGCCGGGGATACGCACAATCGCGTGGCCCTCGTGATTCAGAGCGGCAGCGTGCCCTTCCAGGTCGGCGATGAGTTCAACTTCCTGACCACCGGCTTCACGCCGCACAGCTCCGCCGTTCTGGTCAAGCAGCTTCAGGTCATCACGCCGCAACCGCCGGTCCCCGGCGGCCGCATCGACGGCCCCAACAGCGGCCTCGCGCCGTTCCAGGTGGTCTTCATGCACGACGGCACGATCGATCCGGGTGGGGCTGCGATGACGTTCCAGTGGGACTTCGGCGATGGTTCGCCGCCGTTCATCACGGATCGTCTCGATCAGCCGGTGCTGCACACCTACACCCTGCCGCGTGCGACGCCCTACCAGGCGACGCTGACGGTGACGAATTCGTTCGGCCAGAGCGCGTCGCAGACGCTGCTGGTTACGGTTCGCGAAGCGGTTGCGCCGACCGTGCGTGTCGCGGTGAACCCGTCAATCGGCCCCTCGCCGCTGACGGTCGAGTTCACCGGTTCACTCACGACCGATCCGAACCCCGGCACGACCGGGCTGGATTTCGTCTGGGACTTCGGCGACGGCACGCCGGTCGCCACGACCGCCAACACGACCCACACCTATCAGCGCGCCGGCAACTACCGGGCAACGCTGACGGTGACGAACCGCCCGTACGGCAAGTCGGCCTCGCAGACGGTCGAGATTCGCGCCACGGGCACCAGCGGCAATCTGCCGCCGGAAGCGACGATCGTCACGAGCACGCGCTTCGGTCAGGCGCCGCTGCGGGTACTCTTCGACGGCCGCGCGTCCTTCGATCCCGAGGGCAGCGCGCTGACGTATGAGTGGAACTTCGGCGACGGCAGCGTGATTTCGCGCGAGCCGCTCATCGAGCACACCTACACCAAGACCGGCACGTTCAACGCCGTGTTGACCGTTCGCGATGATCGCGAGCAGGTGGATACCGCCGTCGTCGCAATTGTGGTCTCCTCCTCCGCCAACAACAGCAGCCCGGTGGCCCGTATTTCGGTCTCCGGTACGCAGGGTCCGGCGCCGTTCACCGTCACCTTCGACGGCTCGCGCTCGGCGGATCCCGAGGGCGGTTCGCTCAAGTACGCATGGGACTTCGGCGACGGCAAGGATGGCGAGGGTGTCGCGGTATCGCACACCTACGAAGCTGCCGGCCGCTACACCGCGGTTCTCACCGTGGAGGATTCACTCGGCCTCGCGGGTGCGACGACCGTGGTGATCACCGTTACGACCGCGTCGGGTGATTCCGGTCTTGATCAGCCGGATCCGACCGGCCTGCCGTCGGAGCTTAGCGGGTGCGGTGCGGGCTGCGGTCCGGCCGGTTTCATGCCGCTGCTGCTCACGCTGATCGGCATCGGCGGAATTCGGCGGCTGGGTGTGCGGCGTCCGCGGCGATCGTAAGTCTCGGATGAAGGGTCGAACCGTGTGCCGGGCTTGGATCCGGCAACGGTCGCGACCGGGTTGATGTTCCTGAGTTCACGATCCGGGCGTCGTCGTGCGAAAGCGCGGCGACGCCCGGTTGTCTTTCATCTTCGTCATTCGATTGTGTGAACCCCGGGGCCGGGCGGTCGGTCAGTCGAAGAGCCGCGGCTGAGCCGGATCATCGGCGGTGGCCTTGAAGCGCCCGTCCGCGACGTGCACCTCGATGCGCAGTCCTTCCCGCACGTCGGTGATCGAGCGCAGCAGTTTCCCGCTGCGCGCGTCCTTCACGACCGCGAATCCACGCCGCAGGATGTGCTGTGGATCGTGAGCCGCCGCGGCCTGGGTGAGGCTTTCGAGCCGCATTCGCCCGCGCGCCACCAGCGCGGTCGCACCCGCCAGCAGCCTTTGCATGAGCTGTTGCAGCCGCTCCTCCGCCCGCCCGATGACGCGCTCCGGCCCGCGCCGCACACTCCGGCCCGTCCAGTCATCCAGCCGGCGGCGCTCGCGGGCCAGCAGTCGCCGATGCGCCAGTTCAAAGCGGCGCGGCGCCGCGTCCACCCGGGCCAGCAACCGTCGTCGCAGTGTGCCAGCTGCGGTTCGCTCCAGTGCCGCCGCGGCATCCCGCACACGGTGCTGTGCGTGTCTGATCCGCGCCGCGGCAGCGCGGAGCAGGGCGGCCAGCGCCTCGTCGAGCCGCTGGGCGCGCTGTCGGAGCGGTTCGAGCGGCCGGGCAAGCGGATAGGCGGCCAGCAGGCGGCGCAGCTCGGCGCGGTGCGCGGCGCAGCGCTGACGCATGGCGCGGCTGACGCGCGCGGCGTCGCGCGACAGGCGCTCCAGCAGCGCGGCGCGGTCGGGCGTGATGCGCTCGGCCGCAGCGGTCGGCGTTGCGGCGCGCAGGTCGGCGACCAGGTCGCTGACCGTGACGTCCACTTCGTGCCCGACGGCGCTGACCACCGGGATGCGGCTGGCGACAATCGCGCGGGCGACGACTTCTTCGTTGAAAGCCCACAGATCTTCGAGCGATCCGCCGCCGCGCGTGACGATGATGACGTCGATCCCGCCCAGCGCGTCGGCAAGGCGGTTGATCGTCTCCAGCGCCGCGGCGATCTGCTGTGCAGCGCCTTCTCCCTGCACGCGCACCGGCATCAGCAGCACGTCCATCGCCGCGAAGCGCCGCCGCAGCGTCTGCACGATGTCATGCAGCGCGGCGCCGTCGGGGCTGGTGACCAGCGCCACGCGTTGCGGATAGGCCGGCAGCGGCCGCTTGCGCCGGGCGTCGGTCAGTCCCTCGGCCTCGAGCCGGGCCACCAGCCGTCGAAAGGCCAGCTCCAGCGCTCCCGCCCCGCGCGGCTCGATCCGTCGCACGATCAGTTGATACGCCCCGCGCGGGACATAGACGTCCAGCGCGCCGCTGACGATCACCTGCATGCCCTGTTGCGGAGGAACCTTCGCTCCCGACAGCGCGCTGCGCCACAGGACGCAGGAAATCTCCGCGCCGTCGTCGCGCAGCGTGAAGTAGCAGTGGCCGCTGGCCGGGCGCGAGACGTCGCCGATTTCGCCGACGACGTGCAGCGTCGGAGCGAGGTGGGCCTGCAGCGCCCCGCGCACCAGCTCATTCACCTGGCGCACCGAGAGCGGCTCATCCGGCCGGCCGCGCTTCGGGGGCGGCTCCGGCGGCACGCGCGACGGATCGAAGAGCGGTCGCTGCGACATGCACACCCTTCCGTTGCGGTCGCGCGTGCGTCAGGCGGTCTGCTCGATGGCGGGGCGCGAGCGCTCCTTGCGCGCCACGATCAGCGTGCCGCTGCCCTCGTTTGTGAAGACTTCCGCCAGCAGCGAATCGGTCGTCGTGCCGTTGACGACGTGCACGCGCGGCACGCCGCCGCGCAGCGCGTCGGCGCAGGCGGTGATCTTGGGCAACATCCCGCCGCTGATGACGCCGGCGCGGGTCAGCTCCTCGATGTCGTCGAGATCGAGGTAGGGCTGCAGCGATCCGGCCTGGCTCACGTCGCGCATCACGCCGTCGACCGTGGTCAACAGGATGTACTTGACGGCCCGCATGCCGATGGCGATGTGCGCGGCGACGGTGTCGGCGTTGACGTTGTGAATCACGCCCTGGGCATCGGCCGCCAGCGAGCCGATCACCGGCACATAGCGCTTCTCCAGCAGGTGCTCCAGCACGTCGGTGCGCGAGGCGACGATGTTCCCGACCCGCCCGAAATCCACGGATTGCGTCTGGCCGGTGGAGGGGTCGGTGACGGAACGGACGGGACGTCGCACGACGGTGATCAGCCGCGCGTCCACGCCGGTCATGCCGACGGCCGGGACGTCGTAGCGGCGAAACGCGGCCACGAGGTCGGTGTTGATCGTTCCGGCGAAGGCCATCTTCGCGAGTTCGAGCGTCTGATCGTCGGTGATCCGCCGCCCGGCCACGAACTGCGGCGTAATTCCCATCCGCTCGCACAGCACGTTCACCTGCTCCCCGCCGCCGTGCACCACGACGATGCGGATGCCCAGCGTGGCGAGCAGGGCGAGTTGCTCGACGACGTTGTCCAGCGTCGGTCCGGGGTCGCAGAGCCGCCCGCCGAGCTTCACGACGAAGACGCGGCCTTCGTAGGTGCGGATGTACGGAATGGCGGTCCGCAGGGCGCGGGTCGCCAGTTGGGGCTGAGCCATGACAGTCCTCTCGTTCGGCCCGATTACGGGTCGGCGGTCAACTCGGAGCCAGCAGCTTCGCGAGCACGGCGGCCTGCGTCCAGAGGCGGTTCTCGGCCTGGTCCACGACGACGCAGCGCGGATCGTCCAACGCCTCATCGCTGATGACCACGTTTCGCCGCACGGGCAGGCAGTGCATCAGGATCGTCCGCCGGCCGTGCAGGTGCCGCGGCTGAACCATCCAATCGGCGTGCTCCGCGAAGCTGGCCTGCTGTGCCGCGGCATCGCCGTAGAAGGCCGTGCTGCCCCAGCTCTTGACGTACAGCACGTCCGCATGAGAGCAGGCGGCGCCCTGGTCGGAGGAGATGGTGAAGCGCGTGCCCTGCAGGTCGCACAGGGTCTTGATGCGGTCCATCACGCCGGCGTTCAGTTCGTAGATCGGCGGATGAGCGATCGTGACGTGCATGCCCGCCGCCGCCGCCGCCAGTGCGGCCGAATGCGGCACCGCCATCGGCACGGCCTTCGCCTGCGGCGCCCATGAGAGCGTGAAGTGCCGGCCGGCGGTTTCGCCGAGCTTCTCCTCCATCGTCATCCAGTCGGCCAGCGCCTGGCACGGATGTTCCATCGCCGATTCGAGGTTGATCACCGGCACGGTCGCGTGCGCGGCGAACGCGCGAATCAGTCCGTCGCGCGCGTCCTCGCTCGCGTCGCGCAGTTGGGCGAACGTGCGCACCCCCAGCACGTCGCAATAGCGGCTGAGCACCGGCGCTGCCTCGCGCACATGCTCGGCCTTGTCGGCGTTCATCACGACGCCGTCGCGATGCTCGAGTCCCCAGGCGTCGCCGCCGACGTTCAGGCAGATCGCATGTCCGCCGAAGCGGGCCATTGCCGATTCGAACGAAACGCGCGTCCGCAGCGACGGATTGAAGAACACCATGCCGAGAATCCGGCCTCGCAGCGCCGCCGTCGCGTCGCGCGCCTGTCCGGCCTTGATCTGCCGCGCCAGCGTGATGAGCTGGTGCATCGCGCTGGGGCGCTCCTCGAACATCGAAAGCCATTCACGCATCAAAGCCGCTCCCTCGTCACCGCCGCGGCCCGCGGCGCTGTCTCCGGTGCAGCGCCGCGCACGAGCGACGTCAGCGCCGCTGCCAATTCATCAATCGCCGCCTGCGGCAGCGTCAGCGGCGGCATCAGCCGCAGAATGGTCGGGTCCGCGCTGGTGCCGGTGATGAAACCGCTCCGCAGCAGCGCCTCCTGCACGGGCTTCGCACCGGTCGGGATCCTCAGCCCGATCAGGCAGCCGCGCCCAAGCACTTCCGCGACAGGGCCGACGCACAGACGCTCGCGGCACCCTGTGCCTATCTGCGCAGCGCGATCGCAGAGTCGCTCGCGCTCGATGATCTCCAGCGTCGCCAGCATCGCCGCGCAGGCCAGCGGTCCGCCGCCGAAGGTCGAGCCGAGGTCGCCCAGCTTGACGCTCGCCGCGACCTCGCCGCTCATCAGCAGCGCCCCGGCCGGGAAGCCGTTGGCCAGGCCCTTGGCGCTGGTCAGCATATCCGGCCGGACGCCGTGCGCGCCGGCGACGAACGGCCGCCCGAGCCGCCCCATGCCGGTCTGAATCTCGTCGTAGATCAGCAGTGCCCCGACGGCGGTGCAGCGGGCGCGCAGTCCCTGCAGAAACTCGGGGCTTAGCTCGACAATTCCCGCGATACTCAGAATCGGCTCGACCAATACGGCGGCGACCGAATCATCGATGCGCTCCAGTTCGTCCATCGCGTTCGGCGTGACGCGCACGCAGTCGCACAGCAGCGGCGATAGCGGCCCGGTCAGCTTGGCGTCCGTGGTCGCCGACAAGGCCAGCAGCGTGCGGCCGTGCCAGCCGCCGGTCAGGGCGGCGATGCGCGTGCGTCCGGTGCGCTGAATTGCGAGTTTCAGCGCGTTTTCGTTGGCTTCTGCGCCGCTGTTGCAGAAGAAAACGCCCTCCATCCCGGCCCCGGCGAAACGCGTCAGCCGCTCCGCGGCGCGGTCGCGGATCTCAAGCGGCAACACGTTGGAGTAGAAGGCCAATGCGTCGGCCTGCGCGGCCAGCGCATCGCGGATTTCAGGGCGGCTGTGGCCGGCGATGCACACGGCGTGACCGCCGTAGAAATCCCAGTACTCGCGGCCGTCGTCGGCGGTCAGGCGGCAATCGCTGCCGCGCAGGATGCGGAGCGGAAGCTGGGCATACGTGGCGACGTGTGCGAACGCGGTCAAGCGCGGTTCCCTCTCGGCGGGGTAGATTTCCGGGTCACACGGGGCGGAGCGCAGGCGTCCAAAGCCCGGTTTGCTCCGGCAGCCCGAACATCAGGTTCATGTTCTGAATTGCCGCGCCGGCCATTCCCTTCACGAGATTGTCCAGCGCGGCCAGGGCGACCACCTGCCGACCGCGGGCAGTGACGGCGATGTCGCAGAAATTGGAGCCGACGACGTCCTGCAGCGTCGGCGTGCCCTGCACGATGCGAACGAAGGGCGAGCCGGCGTAGAACGCGCGGTAGCGCGCTTCGAGATCAGCCGCGCTGATCGGCTCCGACAGGGAGAGGTGCAGCGTGACGAATACGCCGCGGCTGACCGCCATGCTGTGCGCGACGAAGCCGAGTTGCACGCGGCGGCCGGCCGGATCGCCCCAGGCCTGCAGGATTTCGCCCTCGTGCTGGTGCGCCAGCGGTTTGTAAGCGCGGAAGTCCGAGTGGCGGGTTGGATGATGGGTGGTGTCGCGGGGCGTGCGGCCGCTGCCGGAAGAGCCGGTCATCGCGTCCACCACGACGTCGCCGCGCACGCGTTCATCGGTCAGCAGCGGTGCGCCGGCCAGGATTGCGGCCGAGGCCAGGCAGCCGGGGTTGGCGATGCACTGCGCCCCGCGGATCCGCTCGCGGAACAGCTCCGGCATCCCGTACTCGAAGGCGCTGCGCTGCTCGGGCAAATCGGGGCTTTCCGGGTAGAAGCGGCGATGAGAATCGAGGTCGCGCAGCCGCAGGTCGCCGGAGAGATCGATCAGCCGCGGCGGCGGCAGTCGGCGCGATTCGGCGCGCTTCGCCAGCTCGACCAGCGCTGCGGCTGATTCACCGTGCGGCAGGGCGGAGAAGACGACGCCCGCGCCCGAAGCACTCAGCGCGTCGAGGTCCGCCTCCGCGGCCAGGCGAATGGCAGCGTCGCCGGCGTCATAAAACCCGCGCAGGTGCGGATGCGACGCGGTGACGGTGCTGCCGGCGGCGCTGGAGCTGACCAGCGTGACGACCCGAGCGTGCGGATGCTGCGTTAACAGGCGCAGCAATTCGCCCGCACCGTAGCCGGTGGCGCCGAGAATGCCGACGTGGATCGCAGGCGCATCGCCGCTGTCGGCGGCGCACGCGGGCATGGCGGTGGTCATCCGCGCGGCTCCGATGGGGCCAGCGAGGCGGCTGCGATTGGCGCGGGTGCGGCGGTGCGTGCGTCCAGAACGGACGCCACCAGGTCGCCCAGCTCCCGCCCGTGCGTGCGGGCGTTGATTGCCGCCAGGCCGAGTTTTTCCCGCACATAGCGGATGCCGACGTCGTTGTCGGTGGTGGGGCCGCTGACGACCGTGATCTTCAGGCGGTATTCCTGCTCCAGCACGCGCTGCGCCCCCCACGCGCCGACGGGGTCGTTGGCGCACAGCACCAGCGCAGCGCTGCGCGACATCAGCGGCGCGTCGGCAAGAATGTCCTGCACGCCGTACTCTCCGAGGATGCCGTCGCCCAGCTCAGCGACGATCACTCCGGCGCCTTCACGGACGAGGTGCTGCATGATGCCGCGCGCGACCGGGACGGTGTGACCGGCGCTGGTGGTGGCGATGCCGGCGTCGGTGAAATTGGCGGCGGTGCGCGCCCCGTAGTCCAGCATCTGAAGCGTGTCGCGCCGCAGCGAGACACCCGTCAGCTTGCAGGCGCCGATGCTGACGCCGCGCAGCGCCAGTTGACGAATCAGGCGACAGGCGGCCGAGGTCTTGCCGCTGCTCATGCAGGTGCCCGCGACATAGACGATCGGCACGTCGGGGACGCCGTTGCCGTCGTAGCGGATCGCGTTCATGCCGATGTGCGCGGGGATGCCGGCGCGCGATTCGAATTCGGGAAAGACCAGCACCGCGCCGAGAATCTCCACGTCGAAGGGGCGGCCGACATCCGGGTTCTGCGACGTGCAGCAGCCGATGACGCCGCCGAGGTTGAGCAATTGAAGCACGTCGCCGGGGCGAATCGCGGCGGGCACGTGGCCGCTGTAGCCGTGCAGCGCGTTGCGGTGACCCAGCACGCCGACGATCACGTCGCCGTCGTGCAGCGTGACCATCCGCCCATGCAGGTCCTCGATCTGGTTGTAAACGGTTTTCTCGCCGCGGATGGTGCCGGCGACGAGATACCCGGCCTGCGCGACGATGTCGCCGCCGACGCGCACATCCCGCCGGAGCGGTACGTTCCGCGTTGCGGAGGCGATCTTGTCCACCCACAGTCGCATGGCGGCTCCCTCTATTCCGTTCGTGCGGCCCACCGCGCTCACTGGACCTGCTGACGCCGCGCGATGGCCGTCAGCAGCTGATCCCCGACGCCGTAAATCTTCGCGAAACCCGCCGCCTCCTCCCCGCTCCAAAGCTGCGACGCCTCGCCGTAGGTGGACGACGCGCCCAGTGCCGAATACGGGCTTTGGACGGAAGCGACCTGCATCGTCCCCTGGTGCCAGCGCACCCGCACCTCGCCGCAGACGCGCTGCTGCGTGCTGTGCAGAAAAGCGGCCAGATCGCGCGTCAGCGGGTCGAAGAAGCGCGCTTCGTGCACCTGTGCCGCGTACAACTCGCCCAGCACGCCCTTCCAGAACGACTGTCCGCGCGAGAGCACCAGCTTCTCCAGCTCGCGATGCGCCGTGATGAGGGTGAGCGGCCCCGGCGCCTCGAAGGCGATGCGGCCCTTGATGCCGATGATCGTGTCGCCCACGTGCACGCCGCGACCGAAGCCGTGTCGCGCGGCGCGTTCGTTCAGCTCCTCGATCAGCGCCACACCGTCCGCCGACCGTCCGTCCAGCGACACCGGCGCTCCGCCGTCGAATGCGATCGTGCATTCCTCGGGCTGCGCCGGGCGCGCATCCGGCGAAGCGGTCAGGCACCAGGCGGATTCAGGAATCTCGACGTCGCTGCGGTGAATCTCGCCGCCGCCGATCGTCACGCCCCACAACCCGCGATTCACGGAGTAGCGCGTCGTGCGCGGCGCGATGTGCACGCCGCGCTCGGCGAGATAGGCGGTTTCCGCTTCGCGCGACAGCGCCAGTTCGCGGATCGGCGTCAGGATGCGAAGCTGCGGCGCCAGCGCCCGCAGCGCCACGTCAAAGCGGATCTGATCGTTTCCCGCGCCGGTGGAGCCGTGACAGACGGCCGCTGCGCCGGTTTGCTGCGCGTGCGCGGCGACCAGCGCCGCCTGCACGACCCGCTCGGCCGACACGCAGAGCGGGTACACGCCGCCGCGCAGCGCGTTGGCCGCGATCAGCGTGCGCAGGATGTCGTCGTACAGCCGCTGTCGGCCGTCGACGACCTGAAACGTCGCGACGCCGGCTTCCCGAGCGCGGCGCTCGATCAGCGCCAGTTCGTCCGCGTCGAACCCGCCGGTCTGCACGGTCAGTGCATCGACGAGCCAGCCCTGCTCGCGCAGCCACACGGCGCAGTAGGTGGTGTCGAGTCCGCCGGAGAATGCAAGCGTCACGCGATCGGGCAAATGGTGGCTCCTGAGGGAAGGAGGTGCGGCCGGGGGCGGCAGGCTGGTTCAGCGCATCCAGCTTCGCAGCACGTTGAGCACGCGGGTCTGGGCGGTTCGGCTGCGGACGGCGACGAAGATCGTGTCATCGCCGGCGAGCGTGCCGACGGCCTCGCGCAGGTGCTGTTCGTCGAGGGCGGCCGCGACCGTGCTCGCCGCGCCGACGACCGTGCGGACGACCAGCAGATGGCTCCCGACGGCGCTGGCGCCGGTAATCAGGCCGCGCATGCGCTGCGCCTGTTCGGCGGCGGCGGCGGAGGCCGGGCCGGCGGGCAGGTCGTTCAGGACGGCGTAGTGGCCGTTCGCTTTGACGACGCCGAGTTCGTGCACGTCGCGGCTGACGGAGGCCTGCGTGACCTTCCAGCCGGAGCGGCGCATCAGTGCGACGATCTCGTGCTGGTTGGCCGGCCGGTGCGACCGCACGACGCTGAGCAGGACTTTCTGTCGTTCCGCCTTGGGGATCATGGCTCTCGCTCTGCCTGGATATTCATTCAGCAGCTTGTATTATTATTCGGATGGGGGCGGGGGTCAAGGACAGGGGAAAAAAAATGAGGGTGGTGGCGGGGCGGCGGATCAAGCGGTGGGCGGGATGGCGAACGGCGGATCAGGTCGGAGTGTGCAGCGGGGGATTGAGCCGCGACGGTTGACCGCGGAGGGCCAATCATAAGCGGGTTCTGCGCCGCGATTGATCGCGCGCGCTGCGCCGCGCGCGGCGGTCTACGGACATCCACCGGCAATCACGCACGCGACGAACGGGTCGATGTCGAAGTTGTCGACCGATCCGCTCTGGTCGATGTCCGCGTTCCAACGATCGCACAGCGGCCAGGCGGCCGCATACGCAGGTGCGTCGATCAGCGCCAGCACGAAGGGATCGATGTCGAAGTTGTTGACGACGCCGTCGCAGTTCATGTCGCCGCGAACGCGCACCCCATCCACCTCAAACGCGACGATCGTGTTGATGCTCACGGGGTCGCCGTCGTCGACAACCCCCAGCAGCACGCGCCGCCCGCCCGATGTGGGCGGCCCGACGCACAAGCCCTCCATGTTCGTCACGCTCCCCGACCACAGCAGCGACTTGGCCGCGACGGTGAAGGTCTGCCCGTTCAGCCCCGCTTCCAGCGGCGTTCCGGCGATCTGCGTCGCCGCGCTGGTGTCCAGTGCGTAGATGCGCGACTGGTACAACCCGCTCAGCGAGAACGCCAGAGATCGCTCCAGCGCCAGCATCCGCCCATCCGGCAGCGAGGTCAGTTCGCTCAGGCCGCTGCGCGCCCCGCTGACCGAGCTTCCGTGCCACGGCTGCGTGCGATGGGCGAACTGCTCGGCGGCATCGAATCCGCCGCCGGCGTCGGGCGTCAGTCTCAGCAGGCGGACCACGGTGCCCGTGGTCTGCGTGGAGATCGGTCCGTCCACGCTCAGCGCCTCTTCGTTGGCGGTCCACAGCGCCCCATCGGTCCAATTTCGCGCCAGCGACTCCAGCCCGAAATTCGATCGCCTCGTTCCAAACACGGCGGGGACCGCGATCGTCTGCATCAGCAAGCCGTCGGACAGGCTGAACTCTCGGATGGCGGGTGTGCCTTCCTCGCTCAGCAGCACGCTGTTGCGAGTCGGGCCGGTCCAGACGATGCCCTCGAAATCGCGGCTTTCGCTGAGCTGCAGGCCGCCGGCGACCGTGGCGGTTGTAATCGCCCCCGTGCCGTCGAACGCGATGTTCAGGAACACGACCCGGTTCGAGTTGTCCATCACCGCGGCGAACGATCCGCCGCCCAGCCAGGCGACGCCGCTCATGCCGGTGATGGTGAAGCTCGCGCCGTGCTGGTCGGTGGTCGTGGAGACGGCCAGCGAGACCTGGTTCCGATAGCTCACCGTGAGCGGCGCGCCGGCGAGCGCGGCCGCCGGAACGAGACAGGCGAGGGCATACGCCGCCAATCCGCGATGGAATGCGCCGATTCGCGAGATTCCGCGCTGCATGGAGTGAATCCTCATCCGCGCCAGTATAGGTCTCATCCGCCCGGTTGCAGCGACGAATTTCGGTGGGCGGCCGAGCGGCGCCGGCGCCTATCAACCGGCCGCTTTTTTTGACCGGGAAGGGCGTCCGGAAACGTCCGTTCTGCGTCGCCTCGGCCCGGCGACGCGCGTATGATTCATGCGAAATGCGTCGCCGCCATCGCCGCCGCCGGAGTGAGGTCAGACCCGCCGTATGGTTCCCGCCGAGATTCTGAAGAAGGTGCGGCGCATTCAGATCACCACCCGCGCGCTGGTGAATGACGTGCTGGCGGGGCAGTACCACAGCGCCTTCAAGGGCCGGGGGATGGAGTTTGAGGAGGTCCGCGAGTATCAGCCGGGTGACGACGTTCGCTCGATCGATTGGAACGTGACCGCGCGGACGGGGCGGCCGTTCATCAAGAGCTTCCGTGAAGAGCGGGAGCTGACCGTGCTGCTGGTGGTGGATGTCTCGGGTTCTCTGGAGTTTGGCACGCGCTCGGAGTTCAAGAGTGAACTGGCGGCGCAGATCGGCGCTACGCTGGCGCTTTCCGCGATTCGCAACAATGACAAGGTCGGGGCGCTGCTCTTTTCGGATCGCGTGGAGCGATTCATTCCCACCCGCAAGGGCAGCCGCCACGTGCTGCGGCTGATCCGCGAGCTGCTGTATCACGAGCCGCAGGGGCGCGGCACCGACGTGTCCCTGGCGCTGCGCGCGGCCGAAGGGGTTTTGAGCCGGCGCGGCGTGGTGTTCGTGCTCTCGGATTTCGCGGACGGGGGTTTTTCGGCTCCGCTGCGCGTGCTGCGCCGCCGGCATGACGTCATTCCGGTCGTGGTCGAGGATCGGCTGGAGCGCGAGATTCCGCCGGTGGGGCTGCTGGAGGTGGTCGACCCGGAGACGGGCGCGCAGCGCGTGATCGACACGCGCAGCGCTGCGCTGCGCCGCGGCGTGGCCCGCGCGGCCGCCGAGCGGCGCGAGCGGCTGCGTTCCGAGTTCGGACGGCTGGGGATTCGCTCGATCGAGCTTCGCACCGGCGAGTCATTTATCCACCCGCTGCGGCGCTATTTTGCGGATCGGCAGGTGCGGCGATGACGCCGCTGAGGCAGAGGAAGTGCGCGGCGCCGGGGGCGATGTTGCGCGCTGCGCCGGTTCCGATCGCGCGGCGCGTGGCCGGCGTCAGCGGTCGGGTGCTGCTGATTGCGCTGTTGTTCGCGGGCTGCGCCCGCGAATCGGCTGTTCGCAACTCCGGCGAGTCGGATGCGCTGGTCGTGCGGCAGGCGGTCGGCGAGCTGGCCGTCGAAATGCGCGTCCAGCCGCCTGAGCCGCGGGTGGGCGACATCATCCGCGTGACGCTCCGGGCGGACGCGGCGAGCGGCGCCGTCGTGGAGTTCCCCGACAACGTGCCGGGTCTGGCGCGGCCGCCGATCGAAACGGCGCCGAACGCGCGGGTGTATGAGTTCAGCGCGATCGAGAGCGGCGACGTGATGCTGCCGACGCTGACGTTGCGTGTGCGGCCGCAATTCTCCGAGTTCAACAGCCCGCCGGCCGAGTTGAGCTTTGAGGGGCCGCGCCTTCGCGTCCGTTCGATGCTGTCGGCGTCCGACACGCCGGATCGCCCGCGCGACATCATCGGCGCGAGCGCAGCGCCCCCGCGGCCGCTCACGGTGGCGGAGTGGAGCGTGATCGGGGGATGGGGGCTGGTGGGTGTCTGTGGTGTGTGGCTCGTCGCGGCATGGGTCCGCCGCGCGCGTCGCCGACCGCCGACGCCGCTGCCGCCGGATGTGGCCGCACTGCGGGCGCTGGCCGCACTTGCGCCGGGCGGTCAGTTGGATCAAGGCAGACTGCGCGAGGTGCATGAGCGCTTCGCGGAGATTCTCTGTGAGTTCCTGCGACGGCGCTTCTCAATCGGGGCGCCGGACATGACGACCGATGAATTGTTGCAACGGGCGCAGTCGCTTTCCGGGGAGAACGGGATTGACGTGGGCGTCGTTCGCCTGATTCTCACGGCGTGCGACGGCGTGAAATATGCAGCCGGCGCGCCAGACCTGCGGGCGACGGAGCAACTGCTGTCCGTGCTGCGGGCGTTTGTCGCTTCTGCGGGCGGCGAGGCTTCATCCGCGGGCGGCTCCAGCGGGGGTGCGGCTTGAATTCCCACCTGCACCTGCCGCTGACGCCGCACTGGCTGCTCTGGCCGCAGCCGTGGGTCTGGCTGTTGCTGCTGCTGCCGTTGCTGCCGCTGGTGTGGTGGTGGCTGCGGCGGCCGAATCGGCAGCGCACGTTTCGATTGCCGGGGGTGTCCGTGCTGGCGGCAGCGCCCGGTGCGTGGCGCGGTCGGCTGATCGGTGTTCTTCCGGTGCTGCGCGTCGCCGCGCTGGCCGCGCTGGTCGTCGCGGCGGCCCGGCCGCAGCGGGTGAACGAGTCCAGCGTGACCTACGCGGAGGGCGTGGCGATTCAGTTCGTACTGGACGTCTCCGGCAGCATGGGCGTACCCGATCTGGATCGGCAGTCGCGCCGCTCGCGCCTGGAGGTGGCGAAGGATGTCTTTCTGCGCTTCGTTACCGGCGACGGGCGCGACCTGGCCGGTCGGCCCAACGACCTGGTCGGCGTCATTACCTTCGCCCGCTACGCGGACCACGTCTGCCCGCTGACGCTCGACCGCGACGCGCTGCTGAAACTCACCCGGCCGATCGCGACGATCGCCGAGCAGCATGACCGTGCGCAGCGCGAGTTCGGCGAGCTGGTGCAGCGCGCCTATCCGGCGAACCCAGACGGGTTGTATCGCGAGATGCTGCGGCGCGGCCTGCTCTCCACGGAACGGCCGCTCAATCCGGGACAGTTGGAGTCGTTCGCAGGGCAGGTCGGCGTCTCCGAGTCCGATCTGCGGGCGATGATCGGCGCTTACGCGCGCTGGGAGCAGCTCGCCCGCGAGGATGGCACCGCCATCGGCGACGGCCTGGCGCTGGCGGTCGAGCGCCTGCGCGATCTGCGCCGTGCCACCGGCTCCAACACCGAGCTGACGATCAGCAGCCGCGTCGTCGTGCTGCTCACCGACGGCGAGAACAACGCCGGCAACGTCAGCCCGAAGGAGGCCGCGGAGCTGGCAGCGCTGCACGGCATTCGCGTGTACAGCGTGCTGGTCGGTCGGGAGGAGTCGGAGCGGGGCGGCGCAGCGGGGTTTGCCCGGGCGGCCGAGACGCTCACCGAGGTGGCCGAACTTTCGGGCGGGCGGTTCTTCCGGGCGCGAGATCCGCGTTCCCTGGCGAACATTTACGCGGAAATCGACCGATTGGAGCGAACCCGCGTGGAGGAACGCAGCTTCATCCAGATGGGTGAGTTGTCCGCTCCATTCCTGCTGGCGGCGCTGCTGTGCCTCGGGGCGCAGTCGCTGCTTGGCGCAACCTGGCTGAGAAAGGCGCATTGACCGTGACTTTGCCCGGCGGCGTCGAATTCGCCCGCCCCGAAGCGCTGCACCTGTTGTGGCTGGTGCCGCTGGTCGCGCTGGCCTGCGGATGGGCCGCGCTGCGCCGTCGCGCGTCGCGCCGCCGGCTTGCGGACGCCCATCTGCTGCCGCGGCTCGCGCCCGTGCCGGCCGCCTGGCGCGAAGCGCTGCGCACCGTGATCGTCTGCAGCGCGCTGGCGGCGCTGGGAGTCGCGACGGCCGATCCGCGCTGGGGCGAAGCGGAGCAGCGCATCCGCACGCGCGGCGTGGACGTGATGATCCTGCTGGACGCTTCGAGGTCGATGCTGGCGTCGGACGTGGCGCCGTCGCGGCTGGAGCGCGCCCGGGTTGCGATCACGCAGGACCTGCTTCCGCAGCTCGGCGGGGACCGCATCGGACTGATTGCTTTCGCCGGCGCTGCGCAGCTCCGCTGCCCGCTGACGAGTGACTATGGGTTCTTCCGGCTGACGCTGTCGGATGTGCAGCCCCAGAGCATGCCGCAGGGCGGCTCGCTGATCGGCGACGCGATTCGCGAGGCGGAGGAGGGCTTCGACGAGGCGCCGCACACCCACAAGCTGGTGCTGTTGATCACCGACGGCGAGGATCATGACAGCTATCCGGTCGAGGCGGCGCGGAACTTGTGGGTCGAGCGGCGCATCCCGGTGATCGCGGTGGCGCTGGGCGACGTCTCGGTCGGGGCGCCGGTGCCGTCCGCGGATCCGTCCGGGGACTATCAGCGCTATCGCGGCGAGGTGGTGCAGAGCCGGGCACGCTTCGACCAGTTGCGCGACATCGCATCGATCTCGCCGGCGCATGGGTTCGTGCCGGTCGGCACCGCTGATTTCGATCTCGGCCGAATCTATGCGGAGCGCATTCTGCCGACCATTCGCGAACAGCTTGGCGGGGAGTCCGTCGCCCGGCTGCGCCCATCGCAATATCATCCCTTTGCGCTGCTGGCGCTGGCCCTGCTGTTGTCGGAACTGCTGTTGCGCGACGGCAGGCCGGAGCGCGTCGGCGGTGCGGCGCGCAGTACGCCTGCCGCCGCGCAGACGGATCGGAGCGCTGCATGACCCGACGACGAGCATCTTGCGATACGCCGGTGCGATTGGCGCTTGCCACGGCGGTCGCCCTGTCTTGGGCCGTTCTTGCGACGGCCGGGCCGCAGGACTCGCCGTCGGCGTCCCCTGCGGTCGTTAGCGCGTCGCCCTCCAGCCGGCCGGCCGGCGGGCTTGAGGGCGGGCCGGACGCATCCGCGGCACGGGCCTTGGTCAACGAAGGTCGCGCGCTGTACGACCGGCAGGATTACGCCGGCGCGCTGCAGCGTTTTGAGCAGGCCGTCGAGTCGGCGGATGAGTCGCTGCGACCGCTGGTGCTGCACAACGTGGCCGCGGCGCGATATCGCCTGGGTCGCGTGCCGGAGGCGCGCGACCTGTGGTCCCGCATCGCTTCGCAATCGAATTCCGCCTTCGAAGCGCGGGTGCGCTTCAACCTCGGGAATTGTGCCTATGCCGCGGCCTGGGAGGGCGTGCAGCAGGCGCAGGATCCGAAGGCCGAGCGGCGGCGGGCGCTGCTGGAAGCCGCGGTGGGCGAACTTTCCTACGCGATTGTCTCCTACGGCGATGCACTCCGCCTCGACGGTGCGATCGACGATGCGCGCGTCAACATGGAGCTGGCGGCGCGGCTGCGCAGGCAACTGGTGCAGCGGCTGGCGGATGATTGCGACCGCGACGGCCTGCCGGATGGGGAGGCGGTTGCATCCGGCGCAGCGCCGGATTGCAACGGCAATGGTGTGCCGGATGCGTGCGACCTGGAGGCCGGCACGTCGCGCGACTGCAACGCGAACAAGGTCCCGGATGAGTGCGAGGACTGCAATCAGAACGGCGTGCCGGATCCGCAGGACATCGAAAGCGGAACCAGCCGCGATGAGAACGGCAACTGCGTCCCCGATGAGTGCGAGCAGGATCAGCCGTCGCCGGATGAGTCGCAGCCGGACGATCAGAAGAACCAGAGTCAGAACGAAAACCAGAATCAGGATTCGAGCGACAACCAGAGTCAAGACAGCAGCGAGAGCCAGGACGGCGGCGAGGGCGATTCACAGCAGCAGGATCAGCCTTCCGAATCTTCCGGCCAGTCGGGGCAGCCCGGCGATTCGCCGCAGCAGGACTCACCACCATCGGAGGGGTCGAAGACGCGTCCCGGCGAGCAGTCCGAACAGGACGGCGCGGAGGGCAAGCCGGGTGAATCCGCCGGCACAGACTCCGAGCGATCGGACAATGACAACGCGAACCGCGCTGACTCGAATCGAAACGCGGCCAACTCGAACGACTCCGGCAACGCGAATTCCGGGGAGTCGCAGCAACCAGACGATCGCCCCCCCGCCGGCAATCCTTTTGGCCGCGAGGGAGAATCCAACCGCAACGCCGACGCCGCCAATCAGAATTCGTCGAGCGCGGAGGGCGGCGAACAGGCAGGCGGCAACGAAAACCGGAATGCATCGGATTCGGCGGAGAGTGAATCCACCGCCGCCGCCGCAGGAGACAAGCCGGCGGATTCCGCCGCTGCGGAGCAGCAGGTCACCGGCGCAGCACCGGCTTCCGGTCCGGCCGCCAGCGGGCCGTCGCGGGTGATCAGCCTTTCGCCGGAACAGGCGGCGCGGCTGCTTCAGAAGGTCCGCGATGTGGAGCGGCAACGGCGGTTGCTGAAGCAGCAGCGTGAGGCCGCCCGGTATAAGCCGGCCGACCGTGACTGGTAGGCGTCGGAGGCCGTCGCGAGAAAGTCCGATAATTGACCTCGCTCTGTCTCCAGGGGGGAAGCAGTTGGGGGTTGCAGACCGGTACCGGGGGGCAAATTCCGTCGAAACATGGAGATTCGCGTCGGAGCGGCGGAAGATTGGAGAGGGATCGTCGCTTTCTCTGCGGGCGCGTTCGCCAGCACGGCGCGATCCATCGGTTCAGGAGCCGTCCGATGCTTCGTCCCGCGCTGTCGCGTTCTTGCTTTGCATCGATTGGTCTTGGAATGCTGTTGTCGGCGTCGGCTTCGTTGACGGCCGTCGGGCAGGTCTACTCCAGCGGCGTCCTTCACACGGCCGGAGGCGGAACTTCGCTGACGCCGGTTTCGCCCTCTCGATTGCGCTGCACCGACGGCAGCGGGGTTGGAGCGCTGCAGGTCGAGCTGCATACGTTCAGTGCGTGGGGCGGCGGTGTTACGGCCGATCTCACTCCCGTCATTAACGCCGCGGTTGGCGATGGCGAGATTAAGATCAAGATTCGCGGATGGGACGGAACGATCAAGGGCACCTGCAGGGTGACCATCAGTCCCGGGGGCGTGCTGCACGAGGAATATGACTTCACGCCGATCGACGCTGCTGCGGTTCGCTGGGCACTGCTCGACCAGCACGATCGCGTCATCGCTGAGGGGACGACCGCCGGTCCGGTGATTTCCTGGACGGTGGAGGTGCCCCTCGGCGTCGACTGCAACAAGTGTTTCACTAGCGCAGAGCGGACTCCCGGAAGTGGCGGCGGCGGGGGCGGCGGTGGGGGATCAAGCACCGCCATGCGCGAGGCTCGGCAGGGGTTCTTTGACGTCGCCGTGGCCGTCAGCGGGCTGGGAATTCCGCCGGTTCCGGGAGTTCATGGCATTGTCGTGTCGCCGGAGCCGTGCGCCGGATTGCCGGAAAACTGCCCGCCCTCGTGGACCGACATCGCCTCCATGGAGCTGGAGACCATTGGGATTGCCGAATTGGATCTACTCGACGCGCACCTCGGCACCTTCGACGTACAGTGCGTTGGCGTCGGTGATGCGCAGATGGAAGAGACCTGTGGGCCGGGTGTCCCGACCTGTCCGACGTCGGAGCGCCGTCTGCCGGTCCGGAATCTCGGCAGCAGCGGCGAGGATGGCATCGAGATCAAATGGCCTCCGGTCAAGCGGCCTGCTTCGGGCGGTTCGGGCGGGGCAGGTGGCGCAAACGGCGGTATGGTGGCCAAGAGCAAGAGATGCCCCGAGTGCCCGCCGGGCCATGTCACGCTGATGAAGGCGTTTGATGATGACGGCATGGAAGTCATGCGCATGACGGAGGTGGAGAACCCCGCCACCGGCGACATCGATCTGTATATGGATGCCGCGGGGATGGGATCCGGGTTGGTCGAGGCTTCGTTCCATGGCAGCGGCGGCGCGTTGATCGTGGCACTGCCGTTCTCCCCCACCGACTCGATTCACTATGCGGGCGGGCCGGGGGAATTCGCGACGACTGAGTGGAGTGGGCTCCGATATCGCAAGTGCTGTCCCAGTGATCCGCAAGACATCTGCGTGTATGGAAGCGTGATGATTTCCGGCGTGGAGTCCATCTCGATTCGGCCGATGTCGCCGACGTCGCCGCGCGCCGCCTCGAGCATGCGCATCACCAGCAACGACCCCGAGGGCATCGTGATCGACTCCGCCTCGCTGCGGGGGCGCGTGCCGGGCGACATGAACTGCGACGGCATGGTGAACAACTTCGACATTGACCCGTTCGTGACCGCGGTGCTTGGCGCTGCGGGCTATTGGGCCGCCTACCCCGATTGCGACATTCGCAACGGCGACGTCGATTTCAGCGGCGCGACGAACAATTTCGACATCGATCCGTTCGTCGACTGCGTGCTGAACAGCGGCTGCCAGTAGTCGAGAAATCGGGCCGAAGCGCCGTGCCGGGCAGGCACGCCGCGGGCGAGCGGAATCTGCTCGTGATGTACGCTGCTTCGCTCCGCCTGTTGAACGGGATCAGAGATGCGAGCCGCCGGTCGTGGCGCCCTGAGGCGCTGCGGCCGGCGGTTCGATTGCGCAGCGCAGCGCAGCGGCCGCGTCGCGCGGCGAAGCGGCACTGATGACGGCGCTGCAGGCGCAGAGGATGTCCGCGCCCGCGCGCACCGCCAGCGGCGCGTTCTCGGGTGTCAGGCCGCCGATCGCGACCAGCGGCAGCTCCGTGCGCTCGCGACACTCGGAAATCAGCGCTGGTCCCGCGGGCGAGACCTGCGGCTTGGTGCCGCTGGAGAAGATCGCTCCCACGGCGATGTAATCCGGGGCTGATGGCAGGGCGTCGGCGAGTTCGGCTGTATTGTGAACGCTGACACCCACCAGCCCGCGCGGCCCGAGGATGCGGCGTACGTCGCTCACCGGTAGATCGGCCCGCCCGACGTGAACGCCATCCGCCCCGCAGAGCGCCGCGATGTCCGGGCGGTCGTTGATGATCAGCAGCGCCCCGCGCGCCGTCGTCAGTTCGCGCAGCGCCTTGGCGCGTCGCAGCAACTCCGCGTCGCCCAGCGATTTCTCGCGAAGCTGAATCACGTCCGCGCCGCCGTCCATCGCCAGCACCGCGGTGCGCTGCCAGTCGTTGCGGCATAGTGCGGCGGTCAGGATCACGTACAGGCGCGCCGCCCGCAGCCGGCTGCGCGGCTGGGCACGCAGCCGCATCGCCTGGTGCAGCGCATATCCGCGGAAACGCGCCGCCTCAATTGCTTCGACCGCGGCCCGGTCGCCGTCGAGTTGCTTGGCGTGTTCGGCGATGGAGCGCAGCGCCTCGGTCAGCCGACCGAATGCCGCGTCCAGCACGGCGTCGCTGCCGTCGCGCGTGCGCTCGGCGGCGGTGCGCAGCTCGCGACCCGGGTCGCTCTCCGCGTCGCGCGACGCGAGCAGCGCATCAGACAGCGGTACGAACACCGAGCGCACGGCGTGCCGCAGCGCCTTGGCGGCGGCGGCGAAGTCCGCATCCTGGAGGATGAAGCGCGCCTGATCCTCGATCACGCGCAGCGCTTCGCCCGCTCGATTCAGATTGGCGTCGATGATGCGCAGCGGGCCGGTTCGATCCGGAATCATCGTGGCTCCAGCGGCGGGACTCGCGCCTTCGTGGACACCGGCGGCGTCAGTGCGGGTCATGCCCGTGCCGCAGCACGATCATCATCTGCACAAGCGCCACAAACACCGGGATGCAGGTGATCCACACCGCCGTCTTGGCGAGGCGCCGACCGGTGGTGTAGCGCCGCCGGCCGACGAATTCGCAGACGAGGATGATGATGACGGTCAGCCCGAACTTGTACGCACTCGTGCCCACGACGCCGCCGTGGCGGATCACGATGTCCGCCAGCCAGTTGGCCTCCGATCCGCCGAGCGAAATGATCTTCCAGGTGCAGATGATGTCCAGCGCGGCGAGCAGAACGAACCAGATGTAGACCCAGGGATAGAGCACCGGGTGGCGCATCGACCACGGCCCGCGCTGCCCCGGCGGCGGCAGATCGGCGCCGGCTTCGTCGCCAGGCGTCGCGCCCGCGTCCGCCCCGGTCGGCGCAGCGGGGGGGCGCACACGCAGGAAGACCAGCGTGGAGGCCTGCTCGGGGGATGGATCCGTTTCGCGGCTCAAGACGGGCGCTCCGGCGGGCGGCGCGCCAGGTCGCACAGCGCGTCCGCGTCCTCTGACTCATCATAGCCGCGCCGCACGGGAAGTCCGCATCCGATCGTGGCAGGGCAGCCGGCCGCCTTTGTCCCCTCGTGCCGGCCCCGCTATACTCGCCTCATTCAGACTCTTGAACCGCCCGCGACGGAACCCGCATGGAACTCTCCCGGATTCTCACGCTTGATCGCATCCTGATCCCGATGCAGGTGCGCGACAAGTTTGACGCCATTACGCAATTGATCGACCTGCTGGCCGCCCGCGGGGCGATTCAGAACCGCGACGCCGCGCTGGCCGCCGTGCTCAAGCGTGAGGCAGACGCCACGACGGGGATCGGCTGCGGCCTGGCAATTCCGCACGCCAAGAGCGACGGCACGAAATCGCTGGTACTGGCGGCCGGCAAGCCCGCCGCCCCGATTGACTTCCTGAGCCACGACGGCCAGCCGGTGTCTCTGATCATGCTATTGGTCAGCCCGCCCGATCACACCGGGCCGCATATCCGGACGCTGGCCCAGATCGCACGACTGATGAATGCGTCCGGCTTCCGGCAGGCGGCCGAAAAGGCCGCCACCGCCGAGGAACTGCACGCCGCGATTGCCCGCTACGAACAGGCTGAGTCCTGACGCCGCACTGCGGCGGCCGCGCACGGAGGCGCGATGTCCGCGAAACCCACGATCCCCCGCGCACGATCCCGCGCTGATTCCGCGGCCCTGCCGGTGACAGTCGCTCCGGCGGCTGCTTCGCCGGCCCGGACTGAAGCGGCGCGCTCCGGATCGGCGCAGGGCCGAGCCGTTCGGCGTCCCCGGCAGGGCGGGTTTTGTGCTCCGGCGGAGTGCTCGGCGGCGTTTCTGGCGGATCTGTCGCAATTCCGCATCCACCTGAACATTGAGCGTGGTCTTTCGCCGCGAACGCTGGAGGCGTATCAGCGCGATCTGCTGCGGCTGGGGGATTTTCTGCGGCGCCGCGGGGTTGACGACTGGACGAAAGTGACGCCGATGCTGCTGCAGGGGCACTTGGTCGAGATGTCCGGCGCGGGCTATCGGGAGTCATCGCTGGCAAGGCACGTGGCCGCGCTGCGCGTGTGGCTGCGATGGTTGCACGAGACGCGCAGGATTTCGGACGACGTGGCCGGCTTCCTGGAGACGCCGCGGCAATGGCAGCGGCTGCCGCAGACGCTGTCCGTTGAGCGGGTGGGGGAGCTGGTTACCGCGCCGGATCCGGAGCATGAGCTGCACCTGCGGGACCGTGCAATCCTGGAGATGTTCTACTCCAGCGGGCTGCGGGTCAGTGAGTTGTGTGGATTGACGCCCGCGGACGTCAATATTCGCGGTGGGTTTCTGCGGGTGATGGGCAAGCGGCGACGCGAGCGAATCGTGCCGGTCGGGGGCGCGGCGCTTTCGGCACTGACGGCCTATGTGGACGCGCTTCGCCCGCGGCTGCTGGAGTTGGCGGCGGATCGCGGGCGGATCGAGCGACCGATTGCACCAAGGGCGGCAGCCCGGTTTCCGCTGTTTCTCTCCCGTACGGGCGGGCCGATTGAACGGACGGCGGTGTGGCGGATGGTGCGTCGCGAGGCCCGGAGGGGGGGGATTGCGACGAAGGTCAGTCCGCACACGCTGCGGCACAGCTTTGCGACCCATTTGCTGGAAGGGGGAGCGAACCTGCGAACGGTGCAGGAGCTTCTGGGGCACTCCAATATTGCAACGACGCAGATCTACACGCATGTGCAGACGGAGCGCCTGGCTGACGAGCACGCCCGGTTTCACCCGCATGGGGCGAAGGCGCGGCCGGATGGTCGCCGTCCGCGATAACCGAGAGCAAAAAGGGGCGGGGCGGCTGTCGCGTGGAGTCCGACCCGATTGCGGGCGATGGGCGAACGGTGGGGCGGCCCGGCTTCGGTATGCCACGGGTCAATGACGAGAGTGCCTGGAAGCGGCGTTTGGAGAGAAAAAAAAACGGTGCCCGCCGGGAGGGAGTCCGGCGGGCACCGCGGGTAACTGGCAGCTACGGTGAGCTGCTCGAAGCGGATACTACTGAACTAGCGTCGGCGAGCCAGCGCCGCGGCGGCCAGCAGAAGCATGCCGGCCGTCATCGGCTCAGGGATCACCACGCCTTCGCCGACCTCGCCGGAGAAGCCGGCGCGGACGTCGACGAGGATGTCATCAGACGGGTCGTACTCGGGGCGGAAGAAGTTCGGGATGATTCCACCGGCGCTATCGCCGAAGAGGAAGTCGATCGAACCGCGAACCACGCCGGTGAAGCCCGTCACGCCGAACAGGTCGGCCAGCGAGCCGCCGGTGATCGTGCCGACCGCCTCGAAGATCAGCGCATCCCAGTGGGAATAGCCGTACAGCGAGACGCGCTCGATCTCCATGCCCCACATCAGACCCGCCGGCGGAGCGCCGCCAGCGGACACGCGGCCCCACAGCTCGAGGTCGTTGCCAAGCTCATTGGCGCCAGTGCCCGTGAGGCTGACATCGAGCGTCGAGGGGGTGCCGACGTACGGCGCGTCCTGAGCGTCGAACAACACGCTCATGGCGAAGTCGCCGCCGAAGAACCCGGCCAAGTCGAGCACCGGGAACGCAGCCGGGGACGGCCACGTCGGCCAGTAGCCGACCACTTCCCCGTTCGCCGTGCTACGCGTGTAGGTCAGCGTGTCGGGGGCGACGCCGTTGGTCGAGTACTCCGCCGTGCCGTCCGCGTTGAAGGCACCGACCGCCCAGTCGTGGGCGAGAATGTTCGGCACCATCGGGGCGGCGTTGGCGGAGACCGCGACAGCGGTCATCGTAAACGCAGCAAGAATCCTTTTCACAAGTCCTCCTCCAAGCTCGTCCGTTTCACTGCGATCGAACCGAAGGCTCAGAATTCCTTTCGGTGCGACCGTCCACACAGGGCGGAAACGGGAGCTCGTGTCGTTGATGACGCGAAAGCTCTTTTCCGACCTCCACAGGGCCTCGCTCCGATCCGGCTACCTCCACGCAGCAGAATCGCAGCGGACCCAATCCACGTGGGGGCATAATAGCCCGGCAGTGTCGGGCGAGTCAACAAAAACCCACGGAAATTCTTGTACGGGTCGAGCCGGGGATGAAGCACCAATCGCGACGGATCCGAGATGGGCGTAAGTATCTGTAAATAAAATATTTGCGATCTGGCTGGACAAGATGGTGGCGGGCAATCGACGTTCGGACGCTCCGCCGGCACCCGAATTGAATCGCTCCCGGGCTTAGGCAATTGCCCCTTGGAGTCGAATTCCCGCCTTCGCGGCTTCAAAATGATGGGTGATTCGATCCGCGGCCTATCGCTGGCGGTAGGTGATTCGCCCGCGTTTAAGGTCATACGGCGAAACTTCCACCGTGACCCGGTCCCCCGGAAGGATTTTGATGAAGTTCTTCCGCATCTTCCCCGAGACGTGCGCCAATACCTCGTGCTTCGAGCCGCCGACTTCGGTCGCAAGCAGGAACATCGCGTTGGGCAGGGCCTTCACCACGGTCGCTTCGAACTGAATTGCATCTTCTTTGGCCAAGCATCCACCTGTCGCCACGCACTGCCGCGGCCTGCCGAGTCTGTTACTCGCCGCGCCGTCCGCGACGCGCCGAGAACCGCAATGCTAGGCGGCGCGGTGCAGCCGGTCAACCCGCCGGATCGGGATCGGCCAGATCAGGTCCGGCCAGCAGGATGCGATTCCGCCCGGCCGCCTTGGCCCGCAACAGGGCGGAATCGGCCGCCCGCAGCAGTTCAACGCGGGTCAACCCGTCCCAGGGGAAACCGGCCAGCCCGCCGCTGACCGTGACGGTTGCCGGCGCCCCCGGCCCGAGGCATTGGAAATCATGCTCTGCGATAGCCCGCAGAAAGCGATCGTGCAGCGCCTGGGCCTCCGTCGGGTGGCCGGATCCGACGATCCGCGGTTCGGGGGCGTCGCGGAACACAACGGCGAACTCGTCTCCGCCGAAGCGGCAGACGATGTCCTCGCGGCGCGAGCAGCGCTTGAGCAGCATCGCGATTTCGCGAAGCAGAGAATCGCCCGCGTCGTGGCCCAGGGCGTCGTTGTACCGCTTGAAATCGTCGATGTCGAAGAGCAGCAGCGTGGCCCGCTGCCGCCGGGTGATCGCCGATGCGAGCAGCGCGTCCAGCTCGCGCTCAAAGTAGCGCCGATTGTGCAATCCCGTCAGGTCATCCGTCAGCGCCAGCCGGCGCCAGGCGGCCAAATCCTCGTGCGCGGCGGATCCGGCCAGGATGACTCCGACGAGCCGGTCCGCAAGGCGCTCGGCGGCCCGCTGCGCGGCTTCATTCATCGGGCGAAACTCGATGAGGATGCGGCCGGCGATGTCTGCATCGCGCAGGATCGGCCGCTCGATGCGAACGGCGCCCGACTCCCCGCTCCGCGCCGTGCGCCCGTCCAGTTCGATCATCGCACCCGCCGCGCCGCTCGCGCTGCACAGCCACTGTGCCCATCCCTCGACGAGGTCCACGCTTGAACCGCCGAACCGGCGCAGCACCTCGGCCAGTTGATCCCACGATTCGCACTCGCCGGACGGGTGAGCCGCCGCACCCGCGGGGTCAGGCAGTGCGGCGTTTCCGTCGCGGGTCCATTGAAGTGCGTGGCGCAGTTCATTCTCGCCGATGGGCGAGATCACATAGTCATCGATGCCGTGCATCCGCGCGGAGCGCACCAGCGGCTCAAGCCGCGGCGGAGACGCTGCGACAATTCGCGCGGCGGGCGCAATCCGCCGCATCGCGGCGACCGCCGGCACGAAATCCCCCGGCGCCTCCGCTGAGAGGATGACGTGCGAAGCGCCGAGGCGACCGGTCAGCAGGACGGCGGTGAGCAGATCGGGGCAGTGTTCGGCCGCGGCACCGGGCAGCGCGCGGCGCACCGCGTTGCGCAGGTGCTCGTCGCCGACGATCAGCACCGAAGGTGTCCCCGCCATTCGCTCGCCTCTCCGGCCGATCGCCCGGCATTGCAGACGCAGTTCACTCAACCCCGGTGGTCACACTTCGCCCATCAGTCGTGCCAGTTCCTGCGGCGTCAGCTCGCCGGCTCCCAGCGGCCGCGCCCGCGGCGCGGGTTGTGCGGGCCGTGCCATGGCCGGCGGTGCGTCGGCTCGGTCCGGGGCGCGGTCCTCGAGCGTTTCCATGTTTGCCGGTGCGAACGCCTCGCCGACTGCTTCGCCGGTATGCGGCGGGCTCTGCAACCGCTCCTGAATCAGTGACGCAGCGGAGCGCGTCAGAAGTCGATCCACTGCGACGATTTCGCTTGAATTGCGCGCTTCGGCGTCGAAATGCGCCGATTCAGGCCGTTCGCCGTCATAGAGCACACAGTGAGCTTCGGGCCACAACTGCCGCACAATCGGCCCGATCCCGCGCTCGGTCAGCGAAAGGCGGGACGCATTCACGAGCACCAGCGCCGGCGGGCGCTCCTCGGCAACACCTGATCGCTCAAATGAGTGCGCAACGAGCGCGTATACGTTGTCGATGTTCATGAACTCGACGTGACTGTCGCGCAGCCATGCTTCGACGCGCCCGGCGGCGCGACGATCAGCGCCGATGACGTGCAGCACGCGAATGGCGCTTGGCATCGGCGCTTCCTCTCCACCTCGTGCGGCGCAGCGCGGTGCAATGAAGGCGCGACTCTCCGCGGCGCTTTGCCGGGGCGCGCTGCGTAGTCGATCAGCCGCGAGGGGAATGGCGGCGCGCAGCGCGCGAGAACACCGTCGGCCGACTCATTGAATCGCTCAAACCCCAGGCTTCCGCACTCATGATAAGCAGCGCCCGTACCCGGGATCAAAGACGGGGCGGCCGGGGAGGGGGGATGCGTACAGCTGGCCAAGGCAGGCATCTGAACTATCGGACGTGGCAGGGATGTGCGTCTGCGGGCTGCTTACGGAACGCCGGCTGTTCCGGTGGCACGATTTGGAACTTGAAGTTGCGCTAACGGCGGCCGGCGGCGCGTCGGGGCTGTATGAGCAACAGGGCGCAGACACCGAAGGTCATGACCGCCGCACCGAACAGGGCGATCACGGCGCTGGCGACGCGATTTCGGCCGCCGATCTGCTCGGTGGCGGTGGCTCCCAGGGCGGCGCGATCGGGACGCGGCCCGCTGCGATCGGCCTGGGCCAGCGCGCTGTCGAGTGCGTCCACCTGAGACGTGAGACGGGCCTCCTCGTCGCGCAGCAATTGCAACTGCTGCGTTGCGACGGCGCGTTCGGCCTCGCGCTCGGTGGCGGCACGAAGCGCTTCGGCGGCGTCGGCGAGAAGCAGGACGGCATGGTCGCGATCCTGCTCCAGCGCCCGCACGCGGAGCCGCAGATCCTCCGTCTGCGCGCCGCGGGCATCGCGAGCCTCGGTGTCGGCCCGCGACTGGAGCATTTCGAGGACGGCGGCCTCGCGCTGGGCGAGGCGCGTTCGAAGGCCGCGCAGGCGGGTATCCGCGGCGTCGAGGCGGAAGTTGGTCGTGGTGTCGACCGATTGGGCCGCCGCTTCCACGGCTGCGAGGGCCTCGCGAAGGCGGGCCAGTTCGCTTCGCAGCAGCGTGGCGACGACGATCTCGCGCGTGCCGCCGGCAGCGCCGATTTCCTCGACGATGGCCGATACCTCGTCCAGGGACTGGCGTATCTCGGTGGAGTGGCGGCGCATCGCCTCGGCCGCTTCGGACTGCTGCCGAACCAGCTCGACGACGTTCGGCTCACCGCGGGCGCGCTCGATTTCCAGACGGCGACGCTCCCATTCCTGCGAGAACGTGGCGTTGGAGAGGCGGGCCTGGTCGAGGGAATTGCTGACCGGTTCGAGGGCGGCGGCAATCTCCGGCGGCGGCTGCAATTCGCGCTGTTCCGCGACGGAGCGGAGGGCGCTTTGCAGGCCGTCGCGCAACTGGCCGAGCGGGTCCACCAGCAGGACCATCCCAACCGCCAGCTCGCCCTGATACTCGCGCGCGGCGATGCGCAGCTCCTTGACGTCCTCCGCATGCACCGCGTCCGCCCGAATCGCCTCCTCCAGCGCCTGCGGATCGACCGCGCCGCGGACATCCGTGCCGTCGATCGCGCCGGCCAGCGCGGTGCGGGCGGCATTGAGCGATCCGATCAGCTCGGCATGGCGCACGCGAAGGCCGGCCAGCTCGGCCATCGCCGTTTCTCGGGCGCCGGCCGGGGGGAAAGCGGCGATGCGGGCGGAAAGGGCGTCCGCGTCGAGACGCAGGCGGCGCAAGGCGTCGTGCGTCTGGCTTCGCCGTGCGGAGAGGTCCGCAATGGTCGCGGATTGTGCAGGGCCGGCCGTGATCGCGTTGAGCGCATCGCCGTAGCCGCGCGCGGCTTCGAGCGCCAGTGCCGCAGCGGTGCGCGCATCGGCGGCGGCGACGTCCAGCCAGACTGTGCCGTCGGGGGTCGGACGAGCGGAAAAACGACTCTCGGCGCGAGCGGAGCGGACGCGCGCCGCGAGCGGTTCGCCGAGCAGCGATTCCAGTTCGCCCGGCGTCAGCAGGCGGGCGGCGTGCTGTCGGGCGGCGAGGGCGGGGTCGGTGGCGGAGGTCAGCTTCAGTTCGGCGGAAGCGCGATAGCGCGGCGGATCGAGGCGCAGCGCGGCGGCCGCGGCCGCAATTCCGATGCAGAGCGAGAGCAGGGCGGCGCGGAGCGGCCAGCGCCGCGAGCCGCGAAAGAGCGCCTGCTCGCTGCGGAGCAGGGCTTCGGAGCGCTGCTCGAGATACTGGGTGCGGTCGCGCAGGGCGGCTTCGTCGCGGTCCCGCAGCGATGTCAGCTCGGCGAACTGTTGTTCGAGTCCGGCACGGTCGCGATCCAGTCCGGCGCGCTCCAGCTCCAGTGCGAGCGCCGCCTGGCGGGTTTCGGAATCACGGAGGTCGGCGCTCTCGCGCTGTGAGGCCAACTGGCTGCTCAGATGCTCGATGTCGCGCTGCCGGCGCGCCAGATCGCGATCGCGGGTGTCATGCTCTTCGTCGCGTCGCGCGGCAGCCTCGACCCGCTCGGAAAGCGAGCGCTCCTCCGCGGTGACGGCGGCCCAGCGTTCGGCGGCGCGCGCCTCGGCGGCTTCCAGGGCGGCGCGGCGGGCGGCCAGATCGTCGCCCTGCTTTCGCAGCTCGCGCTCGCGGGCGGCAAGCTGTTCGCCCTGCCGGATCGCGCGGGCGCGATGATCGCGGGCGGCGCGGAATTCCTCCTCCAGCTCGCCCTGCCGGGCGGCCAGCGCGCTGCGCTCCTCCTCCAGCTCGTCGCGCACGCCGTCGAACGTGCGGCCGCGAGCCTGCAACGCATCGCGCTCCCGCTCCAGCGCTTCGCGCTCCGCGGTCAGCTCCGCCTCGCGCTGCAGTGCGGCGTCCAGGCTGCGGCGGCGCTGCTCCTCGAGTGCGTCGATCTCGCCGCGGCGTGCTTCGGCCTCTTCGCTGCGCTGTTCGATCAGCGCGAGGCGATCATCCACGTCGGCGCGCTGCTGCACGATCTCGTCGCGGGCCAGCCGGACGCGCCGCTCCAGCTCGCGCTCGCGCTCGCGGATCACGTCGATGCGGCGGGAAAGCACGCGCCGATCGGCGGCGCGCTGCACGCGCTCCTCCTCGAGGCGCTCGGCGAGCCGGCGGGCGGCGGCGTCGTGCTCGCGCTGGGCAAGGTCGAGCTTGCGCTCGCGCTCGGCCAGCCGCGCTTCGACGCGGTCCAACTGGGAGCGGCGGGCGGCCAGTTCGACCGCCTGCGCGTCCAGCTCGTTGCTGCGGCGCTCCAGCCGCTCGCGCGCGGCGTGCAGTTCCTGCTCGGCGGACTCCCGCGCGCGGCGCTCCAGCGCGGCGCGCTGCTGCGCCAGTTCCGATTCGCGCCGCTGCACCTCCAGTTCCTGCGCGGCCATCGAGGCCAGCCGCTGTCGCAGATCGGCGACCATCGGACGAATGGCCTCGAGGCCGTCGTCGGCCGGGGGGCGCGCGGAATCGGGCGGCTCCAACGCCGATCGGGGCGTTGCGACGGGTGGCACGGACGGCGTGTCTTTCGGGTTGACCATGAAACCCTGTGCGGAGAGCCTGTCACGACGGCGGGCGGTGCACACCGGTGATCCAACGCGCTGACGCTGCGGGTCGCGTGGCAACCGGCGTGCCATCGAGACCCGGGTGCATTGTACCTGTCGATCCGGTTTCAGCAGGTGCGAAACCGCGGGTCGCAAAGCTCGGGTTCCGTGCGTGTTTTGTGCGCGAAGCGCGTATAATGCCGGTAGGAATGGGGGGTGTAGCGAGGGTGAGCGGTATGCGTCCGAGAATGTGCATCTCGTTGGTTGTGACCGGACTCCTGGTTGCGCCGGTGGTGGGCGGAGACGTGGTGGTGGTGACACCCACCGCGGACAGCTTCTGCCGGCAGTCGGCGACGACCCGCAGCTACGGGGCGGCGGGTGCGTTGTGTGTTGCGGGAACCAATTCCGTGAACGGCAGCGGGTCCGCACGCGGGCGATTCGACACAATGATCAAGTTTCCGATGGCGGCCACGAAGACCGCCTTCGATGCGCAGTATGGCGCGGGGAACTGGCGGCTGGCTACGGCGAAGCTCACGCTCAGCGAGGTTGATCAGCCGGTGAACACGATCTTTCCGCGCGGGGTGGGCGAGTTTGACGTGATCTGGTTCAGCAACGACAACTGGACGGAGGGGCCGGGGACGCCGAATTCCGTGGTGACCGGGACCGGCACGCAGATCACCTGGTCCTATCTTTCCGCCATTTCGCCGGGGGCGGTGCAGCAGCCGTTGGGGCGGTTCCAGAACATGGGCGTGTTTGATCTTCAGACTTTTACGCTGACGCCCTCGGCCGGGCTGGCGGCCGACGTGGAGGCGGGCACGGTCGTGTCGTTGCGGTTTTCGCCGGTGACGAGCACGCTGGGCTTCACCTTCCACTCCCGCAACTACGGCAACCCGGATCAGCACCCGCAATTGGCGCTGACGGCCGCGCCGCGGCTTCCCGGCGACATGAATTGCGACGGGCTGCTGAACAATTTCGACATCGATCCGTTCGTCATCGCGATCGTTGATCCGGAATCGTATGTTGAGTCCTATCCGGGATGCAGCCTGCTGATCGGGGACATGAACCTCGACGGGCAACTGAACAACTTCGACATCGACCTGTTTATTGAGTGCATCGTCAACGGCTGCCGCAACTGACCGTACAATCGGCCCCGATGAATCGCTCCGGCGGCCGGGCCGCGGACCAGTTGCGCGTCGTCGAGATCACCCGCGGCATCGCGCCGCAGGCGGCCGGTTCCGCGCTGATCCGCACGGGTGAGACGCGCGTGATCTGCACGGCGTCGATCGCCGCGGGCGTGCCCGAGTGGCGGAAGGAATCGGGGAAGGGGTGGCTGACCGCCGAGTATGACATGCTGCCGGGGGCCACGCCGACGCGCCGGGCGCGGAATCGCCTGGATGGGCGCACGCGTGAAATTGAGCGGCTGATCGGCCGGTCCATCCGGGCGTGCATCGATCTCTCCCGCCTCGGGTCAAACACGATCCACCTCGATTGTGACGTGCTCAGCGCCGACGGCGGCACGCGCACGGCTTCCATCACCGGCGTGTTCGTGGCGCTGCAGGATGCGGTGCAGACCGGAGTGCAGCGCGGGTTGTGGCAGGCGGACGTGCTGACCTGCGCCGTGGCGGCGGTGAGTGCGGGGGTGGTGCGCGGCGCATCGCTGCTCGATCTTGACTACGCCGAGGATGTGTCGGCCGAAGTGGACGCCAACCTGGTGATGACGGATCGGGGGGAGTGGGTTGAAGTGCAGGCTACCGCGGAGCGCGGAACATACAGCGACGCGCAGCTTCGCGAGCTGACGGAGCTGGGGCGGGCGGGGATTGAGCAACTGTTCGAACATCAGCGGCAGGCGCTGGCGGCGCCGCGCGGCTGAGCCGCGGGTTCATCCGGAGCGCGAGCGCGACGTGCTGTCCAGCTCCGTGCCGGCGGTGACGAAGGCGGCAAAGTCAGGGGGGATGGAAGCGGGGGATGCGGGCGGCGGCGCGTCGCCGGGGGACAGGGGCAGGGCGTCCATGTACTTCAGGCGGTCGGCGGCCGGGCCGAGGAGCAGAAAGTCGTCGGCGACGATCGGGCGGGCAATGACGTGCAGACGCGTTCCGATCGGCTGCGTCGAATCGGGGGAGAAATTCACGATCAGGCTGGCGGCGCGGCGGTCGAGCCGGATGCGCCGGGCCAGCCAGGCGAGCCAGCCCTGTGCCTGAATGCCCCAGTCCCAGCGGGCCGCGAGCGGGAAGCTGAGGTTGAAGGGGTAGTCGGGTTGCTGTTCGTGCGTGGCGATTCGTGCTCCCCAGGCGTGAATCGCGGCCAGCCACGCCGCCGAGTCTGTAGCGGTGTCGGCGCCGAGAACGGCGTCGCGCCAGTCGATCCAGGGCATCGACGCCCAGCGTCGCACCAGCGCGTCGGGATCGGCCGGCGCGGCGGGTTCGACGGCGCCCGCCTGCCATGCGCCGTTGTCGGGACGCGAGAGCGCGTTGCGGGCTGTGCCGAGCATGCCGTGCAGGTCGCGCAGCGCGTGGGAGAAACACTCCAGGGTGACGGCGGTGGGGCCGGGCAATTGCGCCGTCGGCAGGCCGAAGAAGAGGGCGAAGGGGAAGCGCCGGCCGCGCGCATCGCCGCCAAAATCCGACAATGCGAAGCAGACGGCGGTAGCGGAGCGCGGAACGCGCAAGATCCCGACAGAACACGCCATTGGGCGATACTCGCCCGCGCCGACGGCGGCCTGGTGCTTCGCAAAGCCCTGGATCAGCCAGTCCGAGAACTCGTGTGCGAAGGGGGATGGGTCCGGCGCGGCGACGTAGTCCGCATGGGCGGGGAGCTTTCCAAACCAGCGCACGCGGCCATCCAGCCCGCCGCGGCCGGCGCCGAAGAGTCGCCCGATTCCTTCGAACACGCGCTTCACGGGTTCCATCCCGATGGGGAACAGGTGCTAAGGCAGCCGGCCGAGATAGTCGCGCAGGTCCGGGCCGCTGACGCCGGTCAGTTTCCAGCCGATGCCGAGGAAGCAGAACTCCTGGTTGCCTTCGCGGGTGACCTCGAAGGCGTGGATCGTGACGAAGTCGAACCGGCGGCCTTCGGAGGCGGGTTCGTTGTTCTGATGGATGAAGGCGATCAGGTGCACCGGCGGATCGGCGAAAGGCTCATCGAGTCCGGCGGGCTTGAGGGTGACGCCGGCCTTGGGCACGAACTGCAGGCTGAACCGCCCTGCGCCGCTGACGGGCTGCCTCTTGAGCGCCTCGTAGACGCTGCCGGCGCGGATGGTGACGCTTTCCGAGCCGACGGTGAGCGTGAACTGCGAAGTGCAATCGGCGACGTTGACCTGTTTGCGGCCCGGGAAGCGGGTTGCCAGCCGGTTGTTGAGATCGGTCACCTGCGAGCGGCCGAAATCCTCGGTCAGCGGCTCGATCTCGACCGTGGCGGCGCTGAGCATGGCCCGCAGTTCGCAGACGCGCTTGACGTCGGCCCCGACGCTGACGCCGCCGCAGCCGCCGAGGAACTCGTTGAGCTTCTCGGCGCGAGACTGCAGCAGGGGCAGCTCGCGGCAGCGCTCGGAAAGCGGCTTGGTGGCGGCCGACGCGATCTCGCGCGAGATGCCATCGGCCAGGCGCTTGCAGCATTCGACTTCATAGGTCACCGCGGCACGGAGGGCCGGCAGCTCCGACCAGCCGAATCGTTCGCGGAAGCGGCCGAAGCGGCCGAAGGGGCTGCCGCCGGCGGGTGCGGCGGTTCGGCCGTCGCGCGCGGCGACGGCGGCTTCGAGGTCGCGCTGCAGGTCGCCCCACGCGCTGCGCAGATCGGATTCCACGTCCGCAAATGGAAGTTGCCGGTCATCCTTGGCGCGCACGACACGCAGTCCGGCGAAGAGCGTGTTGAGATTGTCGTTGATCGGGCGCGCGAGCGGAGCGAAGGAGCCGGGGCTGGCGGCGTGCTCGATCCAGTAGCCGGTTCCGCTGGTGGCGTCGCGCTCGTAGAACCCGGCGCGCAGCACGTTGTGGGCGAATTGCGCGACGGCGCCGGACCACTCCGCGCGACGGTCCGGGGCGGGCATGACGGCGTCCTGATCGGGCGCGAGCACCGGCGCCTGCCAGGTGTCCACGGCTTTGCGCCACGCCGCGGCGTAGCTGCGGGCGTACACGCCGAAGCCGTCTTCGAGTTGGGCGCGGGCCTTTTCCGCGATCGTTGCGTCGAAGAGGCCGCCGGGGATTTTCGCCAGACCGTCGAGGAGCAGCGCGGTCGTCACGGCCGTGTTGCCCAGGAACTGCGACGTGGCGGCCCGCGGAATCGCGCGTTCGGTGGGGGCGGGTGCGTCGCTGACGGGACCGTCGTCCGGACCGGCCACGCGGGAATCGCCTGACGACTCAAGGCGCGGCTGGGTGGTCGGGGCCGCCGTGCCGCGCGAGAAGCTCATCGTGTAGACGGAGGCCAGCGGCACGTTCCAGTCTGCGCATACTTCGGCGACGCCCCACTCGCGCTGCGCCGGGGCCTGGGCGACCAGGGCCCGCAGAATCCGGGTGGCGCGCAGTCGCCATGCGACGGCGTATACCTGGTCGCCGCGCTCCTGCAGCTCGCGGGCGTCCCAGCCGCTGAGCGTCGGTCGCAGGCGCAGCGGGTCGCCGGCGCCGGGTGGGCGGTCTTCGCTGCCGGCCGGAAGCAGCGCCGCGTGCGTCGCGCGGATTGCCTCGTCCAGCGCGGCCAGCGGCAGGGGATCCGCTGAAGCGGCGGCGGCGAAGTGGGCGTCGTAGGCCGCCAGGCGATCGCGGACCTTTTCGGATTCCACGGTCCACGTGAGGCGGCCGCCGTCGCCGAGATTCAGGATGTTTCGCAGGCGCTCGCCGGGCAGGCCGACGAACGTATCGGGCGGGCGCGGGGTGCCGGTGGTCGGCAGGTCGGCGACGGCAAAGGCCTCTTTCGCAACGCCGACGTCGCCGAGCGTGGTTGCGAAGCGGGCGTCCAACTCCGCGTCGAGGCGCGCGATCGGCTCCGGCAGCCTCCCGCCGCAGGCGCTCACTCCGTCGGTCAACTCGCGAAGCACGCTGCGCCAGCCGCTCTCGCGGTGCTGAATGAGCAGCGTCCACAACTCGGACGCCTCAATGCGCGGCTCTCCCTCCTTGACGCGCTCCAGCGCCTTGCCGAAGCGCGCGAAGATCTCGCGGTACGCGGCGGAGAATGCGTCCGCGGTCTCCACGTCGCGCGCGGACTCGTGCGTTTGGGCTAATCGCAGAAAGTCGTCATAAGCCTGCCGGGCAGCTTTCGCGGCTCGCGCCAGGCCGGCGTAGCGGGCGAGGCGTTCGGCGGTCGCGCTGCGCCCGAAGCGCTCCAGTTGGGCGCGGCCGGTGAGGATCCGCTCCAATGATCTGGTTGCGGCGTCCGCCCCATGGCGGCGGAAGGGCGCGGCCGGGTTGCCGACGCGCGCATCGGCGGCCTTGAGCGACTCGACCCACGCGCGGCCGACGGCGGCGAAGGTCATTCCGCCGGGCGATGACGGCGCGGCCGGGGCGGTGGTCGGCGCGATCGCAGGATCGGCGGCATCGCGTGGGCGGTCCTCGGCCGCGACGGCGACGGATGGAGCGTCCGGTTCGACCGGGGCGGCCCAATCGATCATGGCCGCGCCGGAGCCGTCGGGTGCCCGGGCCAGGCGGGCCATGCCGGCGAAATCGTCGTAGGTGAGGCAGTCCGCCCCGCGCTGCGCATCGCCAACGGCGTGCCACTTGACGAAGGCGCGCGCAGCGGCGACCACGGCATCATCGGGGTCGCCGGCCTTGGCGGCGGCGGAGTCCTCGAGAGCGCGGGCGGTCTGTTCGGCGAGGGCGGGCATCAGAACGCGGTCGAAAATGCCGGCGCGGATGCGCTGCAGGTGGCGGCGCGGCCGATCGGGGGAGATGAAGGTCGAAAGAATGCGAGCGGCCCAGCGCGCCTCGGCGAGGCGCTCCTCGTCGCGGGTGAGCAGCGCGGCTTGTCGCAGCGCTTCCTCGGGGGACAGGTCCCGCGCCTTTTCGTAGTGGTTGGCCTGCGCGTGTTCGCGCGGCAGGGCGATGATCTCGGCGAAGCGCTGGTGGCTCCACAGGAAGCCCCAGACGCCCAGCACGAGCATCAGCACGCTGCCGACGCCCAGGCCGATCGCCAGCGTGCGATTGCGGCGGAGCTGCGCTTCATTGCGGTAGACCAGCCCCTGTTCGGGGGCGACTTTCTTCTGAAGCAGATCCTTCAGGAAGTGCGGCTCGGGCTTCTCGTAGAGCTTCTCCAGCCCGCGCAGCACGTCCGACACACCGCCCTCGCGCGAGAGCAGCCGGTCATCCTGCGTGGCGCTGGTGAAGTAGACGCCGCGGAAGAGCAATTGGCTGACGCCGCGGGTGTTTCGCAACTGGGGGAAGACCGTGACGATGTACTCGTGCAGCGGGCCGCCGATCTCGCGGAAGTGCTCGGGGAAGCAGTAGGCGTTTTCGAGCGAGCGGTCGTCGTCGGCCTCGTGCAGGCGCTTATGGCGCAGCGCGGCCAGGCGGCGCTCCAGGTCGGCGAAATCGTTGCGGAAGCCATCGGGGTCGTAGGCGGCGTTGAACGTGCCGGGGCGCGACCAGCCGCTGATCTGGTTCCGCAGCAGCAGATCGCGGCCGACCTTGCGATAGAACTCGACGAACCCGGGCAGCAGGTCGCACTTGGTGACAATGATGTAGGTGGGGAAGGTGACGCCCAGGTGCATCTGCAGCTCGCGCAGGCGGAGCTGCATGTTCTCGGCGTCGCGACGGCGCTTCTCGGGGTTGCCCAGCAGATCCTCGACCGAGACGCACACCAGCGCCCCGTTGATCGGGCAGGCCGGCCGGCCGCGGGCGATGATCTTGAGCATGCCCAGCCAGGTGCGGTGACCGGCGGCTTCCTGCGGGTTGACCAGCTTGCCGGCCATGTCAATGAAGATCATGTTCTCGGTGAACCACCAGTTGTAGTCCTTGGTGCCCAGCGAGACGCCGCCGTCGCTGATTTCCTCCGGACGGCCGAGCGGGAATTGCAGGCCGGATTCATCGATCAGCTTGGTTTTTCCGCAGCCGGAGTCGCCGACGACGATGTACCACGGCATGTCGTAGACGCGGTATCCGTGACGGCGCATCTCTTCGACGGCGCGGCGGAACTTGTCGTTCATTTCGCGGACGTCGCCGTCACCCGCGCCCATGGCCGTGGGACGGTCCGCTCCGGCAGCGCGCAGCGCGCGGGCCATCCGCTCGTGGCGGCGGCGCGAGACCCAGCGGCGCAGGGCCAGGATGCCCAGCACCAGCAGCGCGAGTCCGACCAGCACGCCGAGCATGGCCAGCAGCGCGCCGGTGGTGGACAGGCCGAACATCTGGCGGAACAGGGCGAATGCGCCGGCGCCCAGGCCGAGCGGCACCGCCACCAGCAGGACCGAGGTGATGGCGCGCAGCTCGCCGGGCAGCTCGCGATAGGTGTTGAGCATCGAGCGCATGCGGTCCAGCACGATCGTCCGTCCTTTCGAGAGCCTTCTCTGCGGGCGGCGCCTCCGCCCGGATGGCCCGGCCGCTCCGCGCGGCGGCCGCAGTCGTCAGCGCGCGGCCTCGGCGGCCGCCTGATCCCAGGTCTGCGCAGCGGTCTGAATCGCCCCGGTCGCGGAGCGCCAGGCGATCTGGTACGCCACCACACTGCCGATCAGCAGCACGGCGAAGACGCTGAGCACGAGCACCAGCGGGGTGTGCAGGTCGTACTGCGCGGGGCGATCCACGGTGTGTGCGTAGGATTCGGGGAAGAGGCGGTCGTCGCGCAGGTCGCGCTGCCCGGGCAGCATCAGGTAGATCTGGCGGGCGTAGTCTTCGAGCGCCTCGGCCTCCAGTTCCCCGGCGAAGCCCAGCCGCATGCAGGTGTAATACAGTCCGAGCTGCTCGGCCAGCAGCGGCGCGTCGTCGCGCTTCATTCGCGAAGCGGTGTCATGGAGCTGGCGCAGTTCATTGCAATCGCGGAAAAACAGGTTGCCGCCAAGCGCCTGCGGATGCGCGAGGCCGTCCTTCGAGGTTTCGAGCCGATGCTCGAGCCAATAGTGGCGGCCGGGCCATTCCAGGTGCACCATCCGCCGATCGACGAAGTAGGTCATCATGGCGCGGATGCGCTCGATCCACGCGCGTTCGGCGTCGCCGTCGGCGCGGACGGTGTCCTCGGCCTCGCGGAAAGCGGCGAGAATCTGGGCACGCACGCTCTCGGGGCGAAGCTCCTGTCCGGCGCGGACCTGCCGCGCGACCTGGATGGTGGCCGCAAAGACCGGCCAGCACGCTTTCGAGAGCAGTTGATCGGTCGCCATCGTCGGCTATCCCCGGCGCAAAAGAACGTAAAGGGTGGGGCGGAAGTTCTCGAACGCCTCGCGCTGCCCGCGCTTCATGGTCAGGCAGATGGCGCGGTCGTTCTCGCACTCCAACCAGTAATTCCGCATTCCGGTGACGGCGGCCTTGTCGATCCAGAAGAAGTGCCGACCGGGACGCTGCGGCACGCCCGCCGGCGCCGCCCGCGCCCGCAGCACCAGCCCCTGCGTGGCATCGAGCACGAGCTGCGCTGCGCGGGTCGGTGAGCCGAGCTTCATGTCGAAGCTCTGGTAGATGAACTGCAACAGATCATCGGCGCGCTCATGCTCGTTCGATTCCAGCGCGATGTACATGTCGAGCTTCTGCTCGATCCAACTGGGCTTGAGCTCGACCGACAGCCCCTCGACGCCGCGCGCATCCGAAACGCGAACGAAAGGCACCGCCTCGCAATTCTCCGGGCTGAGCCACTCCAGCAGGCGCCGCACGCGGTCGCGAACCGCCTCCAGCGCCCGGCCGGGGTAATCGTGGTCGTAGCGCGGGAAGCTCTCCGGGGAAAGCTGCGTCTCGTCGCAGATCGACAACGCCCCCGCGGCGCTGCACAGCTCCACATAGAGATCGTATGGGTGCAGCAGCGGGGCGGATTCCAGCGCCCGCAGCCGGGTTCGCACGCCGTTGAGGATGTGAATCTTGAGCAGATGGTCGATGTGCCCGCCGCCGGCGGCGCTGAGGCTCAGACGCAGTTCGCGGGCCTGGCGGGCCAGCTCGTCGCCCTTGCCCTCGACCGATCCGAGGATGCCGATGAACAGGCGGTTCAATTCGGGATTGCCCTGGATGGCCAGGTGCGGGCCGGTCAGTTCGGGCACGAATTCAGGCGGCGAGCCGGCGCGGCTGCTGCGGCGGACCGATCCGATCCGCAGCACGTCGTAGCCGGTCAGGTCGTCGCGGCCGGTGAAGAGCCGCGCCCGCAGGCGGCGTACGAGGACGCGCTGCTGGTTGTCGCCGCCGTTCTCATCGCGGGCGAAGACCGGCACGGCCTCGAAGCGCGGATTGCCGGTGGTTTCCTGGGGCGTGGTGATGGAGACGGCGTTGGCGCGCACCGGGTCGTACTGCGGCACGCCGATGAGGATGTCGAGCGGACCGGCGGCCTCTTCGAGGGGTTGCTGGAAGTTCAGCGGCTCGAGGCCGGCGTTTTCCGGGATGCGGATCCAGGTGCCGTCCTTCATCCGCAGAATGCACTCATCCAGGCGAAGCGTGCAGCTTTCCAGCGCGTCGGCGGCGTAACCCAGTTCGAGGACTCCCCAGCCGAACGCGCGAAACGCCCGCACGCCCAGGTCGGCCTGTGCGTCAACCCAGCGCCGGTCGAGCTGCATGTGCTGCGGCCGGAGGAACATCCCCTCGTGCCAGTGCACCGCGTTCCATTGCGACATCAGCGGCTCCGTCCGAAAGGTGCGCGCGGGCGCTCGGGCTACTTCGTGCGCGACAGGTCGCGCCCGCCGACGTGCACGACATAGGGGTCGGGACCGCCCAGCTCGATGTCGAGAATCACGGGGCGCGTGGGGCGGACGGCGTTGCGCTCATCCTGGTAGCGGGCGAAGATGAAAATCGCGGAGTCTTCGGGGGCCTTGCCCCAGCGCACCAGCCGCGGCTCGGCGGGGCTGAGGAATCCCGGCAGCGGGGGACCGAGCTTCGTTCCATAGAGCGACTCGGAGTCCGTGAAGTAGCGCACCTGCGCCAAGGGCAGGTTGTACGGCGTCGTGCCGCGGTTGGATTCAGCGGCGCTGAACCACTCGAGCGAGTTGATCGCGGCGCTGCGGGGGTCCAACTGCGGATTGCGCTTCACGTCGTCGGGCGTCACCAGCACCACCGCCACGTCCAGCGGGCGTCCGGCGGACTTGTCGTCAATGGTGTTGATGCGCTCCTCGCGGGTGAACTGGATGTTCACGGTCTCCGCGCAGCCGCTGATCAGCGCCAACAGTGCGGCCGCGCCCAGCAGGTTCCGGCTCCTCATGGCGGTTCAGGCTCCCTTCGTCATGGATTCAAAGGTCTCGGCGATCTTCCGGCCGCGATGCTGGGCCAGCTCCCGGGCGATCAGCGCCGGGCCGTTCAGCTCGGTTGCGAACTTCGCCAGCGTCGCCGTGCGCCACTCGCGCTGGCGGTCGGTGAGGAATTCGCGAAGCGTCTTGTACACGAAGTCGCCGTCCAGCACGGCATCGGTGCCGATCAGCGCGGCGCGCAGCCACTGCTGCATCACGCGCAGCCGCTGCTGCACAATCCGCTCGGCGCCGGCCTTCGGCGACATCGCGTTGCGGATCAGGTCGCCCAGCGGCGGCGCACTGGGGTTCAGATAGGCCTGGCACTGCTCCTTGAATTGCGGCAGATCCTCGACCCGCCGGCGCATCACGTAGCACACCAGCTCGTTCACGTTCGACGCCGCGTCGGCCATCAGCTCAAAGAGGTTGACGAGGCGCACGACGATCGGCTGATCCACGGACTCCGTCTCCAGCACCGGCTTGATTTTCATATCCCGGATGCGCGTCGCCAGCCACACCGGCACGCCGGAGGCGTCAAAACCCGCGCCGGCCTCACGCGCAGCGCCGGCCGCGCCGCGGGCCTCGGCCAATTGCGCGGCGAATTCCGCCTCACGCGTCGCCGCCGCCTGCTGCAGTTCGATCACGCGGCGCTGCAGCTCGGCGACGCGGCCTTCCTGCGCGGCCGCTCCGCCGGCGCTCTGGGCGGCGGTGAGGCGGGCCTCATCCACCCGTCGCTGGGCGGACTCGGCGTCGCGGCGGAGCGCCTCGATCTCGGCGTCGCGATCGGCGACGCGCTTCTGGGCGTCGGCCAGCTGCGTGCGGGTTTGCTGAAGGGAATTCTGAACGGTGCGGGCGGCGTCCTCCTCCCCCTTGAGGCGGATGGCCAGCCGCGATTGTTCGCTCTGGGACTCGGCCAGTTGGAGCTTGAGCTGGGCGGCTTCGTCCTGTAATGCGGAAAGCTTGCGGCGCAGCTCTTCGGCCGCCTGAGCCGCTCCGGCCGCCGCCCGGTCCTCCGCGGCAATTCCCTCCAGCAGTCGAACCACCGCGGGCAGCCGCTCCCCGGCGGGCAGCCCGAACAGCAGTTTTCGGAGGTCCGCGTCCCGGTTTCCGTCGACACTCAAAGGCAGCCCCGAAATTATCAGATGGGCCGTGAATCTCGCCGCGGCACGTCGCCTGCGCGAGTATAACCCGCGGCGCAGCAATCGACTATGCTCGCAGAGATTCAGCTTGACACTGGTCGGCGCGCGGGCCAACATCTAGTGGATAAGCGCCGCTTTCGCGCATTCATGCGCGTACTGCCCGCTTTTCCTTTCGCGCTGCGGCGATCCACGGAGGCGCTGCCTCCATCGCCCGGCGGCCCTTACCCGGGGAGTCGGCCATGCGCCCGCTTCGGTCCTGTTCTATCGGCGGTTTGGTTGCGGTTTGCGTCGTCGTCGTCGCTGCCGCCGCCCCTGCGCTTGCGCGTGACGTTGCGCTCTCCGCATTTCAGCTCACTCCACCGCGGGTGACGGTCACGATTGCCGATCCGTGCACCTCAGCGCCGGGCGGCGGCACCGGGGCGTGCTGCCTGCCGGACGGAACGTGCACGCAGGGCGTTACGACCGACTTCTGCACGACCAACCTGGGCGGGATTTACCAGGGGCCTGCAACCACTTGTGCCGGCGTAAGTTGCACCGGGTGCGGCAATTTCACAATTCAGATTTTCCGCGACACGAACGGCAACGACACGATCGAACTCGGGGTGGATGAACTGCTCAAGGAATTGCTGCCGGCGATCCCCGGCGATCCGCGCGACTTCACTGCCCCGACGGCTGTTGGCGCGACGGTCGTCGACCTGACGGGCTTCTCGGCTGCGTTGAGCACCCTGGCGCCCAACAACCGCATTCGCAACGGCGACCGGCTGCTGGCGCGGGCGGTGATCACGGATGACGACAATACGAACAATGAAGCCGGCAATGTCGCAATCGCGGTCGTGACGGTGGCCTTCGACGGCGTGAACCCCCTGACGCTCAGCCCGGACGGGGCGGCGCCGGTCATCCGCTACACGATCACCGCGCCGGCCGCCATCCCGCCGATCAACGTGGGGTGGACGGTGCGTGGGGCACCCGGTCCGACTCAGGTACTCAACGAGCTTTCGCAGCTTTCACCGGGCGCGCACATTGTCACCCTTGCCGACGCGCCGGCGCCCGAGGCGCTGCGGTCGTTCCTGGATGCACTGGGCGACGGCGGGCGGATCGCCAACGGAGACGCGGTGCGGGCCGGTCTGTCCAGCAGCGGCGCCCCGGCGTTTCCTCCGGTTGAATCCACCGTCGCCGCGGCGGTCAGCGTGGACATCACCGCGCTGATCCCGGGCGCGACGCCGCGGCTGCAATACCGCGTGTTCTCGCCCGGTCGCGTGAATTCGTTCACGCTCGATCTGTTCCGCAACGGCGGGCTGGTGACCACGCCGCCGGAGCGCATTCCGCTGGCGCCGGGCGCGACCAACTTTGACCCCGGCGCTGCGCGCGACGTGCTGCTGAACGCGGCCGCGTTTCAGGCGCCGCTGTCAGGGCTGCCGGACGGTTCGCGCGTCAGCAACGGCGACACGCTCCGCGTGCAGATTCCGGCCGGGCTGGGCTATGCCCCTGAGCCGAGTCCTGAGACGCCGGTGACGGTGACGGTGAACGCGACGGCCTTCGCTTTCGACAGCGTCAGCGACGACGGCGCCAGCCGCAACGTTCGGATCAGCTATGAGATTGACGCACCGGCGATCATCAATTCGTTCGGCGTGGAGTTGCGCCGCGGCGGGGCGCTGCTGGCCACGCTCAGCGGTCTGAACGACGGTGCGGGCGACTTCGAGCCGGGGCCGCACGCCAACCGGCCGCTGTCATCGCCGGAGTTTGCGGCGGCGCTCAATGCACTGGCGAACGGCGATCGGGTGCGCAACGGCGAGTTGCTGACCGGGCGACTGGCGGTGCCACCGGGCACGCTGGGCACCCAGGAGGCGTCCGGCGCGGCGGCAGTCACGATCAACGTCACGAATTTCGACTTCAACAACAACGACGGCTCCGGCGCCCTGTTCTCCTACAACGTGACCGCGCCGGCCCGCATCAACAGCTTCAACCTGAACCTCGTCCGCGACGCGAACGGCAATGCCGCGGCGGACGGCGCGGATGCGACGCTCGGCGCGCTGACTTTCAACGGCGGCAACCCCGCCGACGAAGCCCTGCTGACGCTCGGAGCACACGCCAACGTCCCGATCGAAAACCTGCGCGGCGTGCTTGATGCGCTCACTCCCGGCAATCGCGTGGCGGACGGCCAGCGGCTGTTCGCGGTTCCCTCGACGGCTGACGCCGCGGTGCAGGCCGTGGGCGGAAAGGTGGCGGCGGTTCAGATCCGCCTGCTGCCGCTCACGGTCGATCCGACCGGCGTCAGCGTGCTGATGCCCTACGAGATCCTCGCGCCGGGCCGAATTGAGAACTTTGTCGCCCGCGTCGGCAGTGACACCGATCCGCTGTCGCCCGGCCTGGATGACCTGCCGGGCACCGCGGATGACTCGCAGGTGCTGGCGACCGAGACGCTGGCCGCGGCGGCGGTGCTGCCCGGCTCGAACGCGGTGAACCTGGCGTTCGCCAAGTCGCTGATGGATCCGATCCGCACGGAGAATTTCGTCGCGACGCTCGACCTGGACAAGAACCAGGTGAGCGCCGTGCCGGAATCGGCGGTGGGGATCAACGCCGATGTGGATGACAACATCCAGTTGTTCACGATCACGCCGCGCGTCAGCCTGATCAACCTCGCGTTGGGCACGGCGCCCAACGGCGACCGCCTGGCGCTGGTCAACTACCGCGTCACGCAGTCGCTGGCCAAGTCCTTCGGGCTGGAATTCCGCCTGATTCGCGATGCCAGCGTGCGCGCCGTTTACACGCGGCTCGTGACGGACCCCGGGGTGCGCGATGCGGGCGAGTTCCAGTTCTCGGACAATCTGAGCAGCTCGCTCTCCGCGGCGGCGGTGGACCTGCGCGACGGCGACACGCTGTGCGTGCGGCTCTTCAAGACGGATCCGGCCAATCCGGATCAGTTCGCCGCACCGACGGAGGTGTGTGCGCTGGTGCGCGTGGATCTGCGGGCGGTCAGCTTCGCGGTCAACTCGCTGATCGAGGCCGGGGCGGGCGCGATTGACCCGAGCGAGGCCAAGCGCAACGAGCGGGCCGTCGGCCGCGTGACTTACGCGGTGGACGGGCCTGCGAGCGTGGCTCCGTTCAACATCGAGATCGTGCTGCTGGACGGCGGTGTGGAGAAGCGCGTGGCGCTGCAGCGAATCAACAACGCGCTCACGCTGGCGCCGGGCACCCACTCGCTTGAGATCAGGTTCGGGTCTGCGCTGGCCGCGCTGGGCGCCCCGGCGACGGGTCCGCTGACGCTGATCGCCCGCATCGACGCCACCGGCGAGATTCCGGAGAGCGACGAGGCCAACAACGAAGCCCGCGTCGACGATTTCGTATATCCGGTGGACTTGCGGGCGATTTCGCTGGCGTTCACCAGCGCCACCAACTTCGACCAGGAGCAGGCCGACGCGGGGCGTGAATCCGCCTTCGGCGTCAAGGTGGCTTTCGAGGTCACGCAGAACACGCTCAACTCGCCTTTCCAGGTCCGCACCTTCGCGGTGACGCGCGGGCAGGGCGAGACGGTTGACACGTTCGTCGAGCTGACCATGGTCAGCACGCAGGTGGACGGAGCGCCGCTGGGCGGCGCGCTGGGCGTCGGGGCGCACTCGCTGACCGCGGTGGTGCTCGGGCCTTCGGTCGCGCAGGTCGCTTCGGACACGTTCATCGTGATGGTGCGGCTCGACGCCGCACCGGACGCCGACGGCAAGTTCTCGAACGGTGCGATCCGCGAGATCGACGAGCGCAATAACGAGGTCAGCCGCCAGTCGGTCGGCACCAACCTCGCCGTGGATAGCGACGGCGACGGGCTGACCGACGCCGAGGAAGTTCGCGGGTTCTTCGTCTCGCGCTACACGGTGTCGCAGTTCGAAGAGCCTCTTACGGCCGATGAACGGCTCCGGAGCTTCGCCTGCGAGCTGGACGGTCGCCTCGGCAACGGGCTGTTCCGTTGGCGCTGCCTGGTCCGCACCGATCCGCTGAACCCCGACACGGATGGCGACGGGATCAGCGACCTGGACGAGATTGTCACCTTCGCCATCGCGGCGGATGCCACCGGCCGTGTCGAGGGCGCCGGGCAGTCGGGCGTCGAGCCGCTCATCGGCGGCGAAGGCTTCGCCCGCTTCCGCGGATTGCGCGTGTTCAGCGGCAAGCCGTTCTCCGGCTTCCGGACCGATCCGACCCGCGCCGACACCGATGGTGACGGCCTGCCGGATTCGATCGACCCGGCGCCGCAGATTCGCCCTTCGCTCTTCAACGTGGCATTGGCCGGTTCGGACGGCGACGTGGAGCTGCAGGCCCGACTGCTCAACTTCGATCAGGACGGCGACGGCTTCCTGGAGGCGCCGGACGCCAACGGCGACGGCGTGCCGGACTTCACGCGCTTTAATGAGCTGACGATCGAGGGCCTCTTCGGCATCGACTTCAGCAACGACGGCACCCTGCGTGACGGCTTTGACATCGGCGGCGTTGTGGGCGACAGCATCGAGAAGGACTACCTGGCTGACTTCGGCGTCACCGCCGACCAGGTCGCGGCCTCCGATGATCCGGCCAAGCGCACCTTCGCCGGGCTGAGCGGCGTGGACCGCCGGACGCTGGCGCCGCGCTTCGGCTCCTTCCGCGTCGGCTCGTTCGAGTCGGGCACCGGAAACGCAGCGCGCTATGCCCAGGTTGCTCGCGTTGCGATCGTTTTCGGCCAGACGCCGGAAGCCGCGGCGCAGGGCATCGCCAGTGTGCCGCTGATGCGCCGCCCGACGGGTGACGCCGCGGAGCGCATCATCACCCGCCGCGGCAACGGCCGCATCGACCAGGTCGATGAGGCGCAAAGCTTCGAAAGCGTCATCACGCTGGGCACCTTCCCGGTGGACAATTGCCCCGGCGATCTGACGGACTCGGCGAGCAATGCCAACGTACGCTTCAACCCGGAGCAGTCCGACATCGACAACGACGGCATCGGCGACACCTGCGATCCGGACGCGGACAATGACGGCGTCTCGGACGGCTTCGAGCGGCTCGTCACCTGCGGCGCGCCCTGCGGCGCCGGCGTGATGGCGGCGATGCCGCTGGTGCTGGCCGGCCTGCTTTCGGGCAAGTGGTGGAATCGCCGCCGCTATCGGCGGTAGCCTTCTGAAATCGCGGCCTTCGGGCCGATCATGAAGTTTGAGCGGGCAGCGGCCACCCGGGTTCCCGGGGGTCGTTGCCCGCCGCTTTTTCACACCGGCCGGCCCGCGTACACTGCACCCCCGCGGTGCGGCGGGCCTCCTCATCCTCTGGCCCGCCCGGCGCCGCATCAACGCGAGGGAGCGCCCATGCCGCGACGATTCACGATCCCGGGACTGTGCCTGTTGCTGAGCATCGGCCTGAGCATGGGCGGTTGTCCGGACGGCTTCCGCATTGACTTCGATTTCGATGACGATGATGACGACGACGGCTTCGTGCTGAACCTCGCCGGGCTGGCGGCGGCGATCGGGCTGGTGCAGGTTCAAGACCCGCGCACGGTCGTGCTGCCGGCGCCGATCGTGAACCAGGGTGACACGATCATCATCAACAACAACGTCACGGTGATCGTCAATGCGCAGCAGGACATCATCGTGGAGGAAGTCCCCGATCGACTGATCGTCGGGTTCGAGAACCTGACCGAGTTCGACGTCTATCTGAAGTACCTGGCCGACGGCGAGCTGCAGGGCATTTTCATCTTCAGCGGCGAGACGCTGCTGCTGGAATACCCGTGCCTTGACGAGATCGAGCTCTTGAGCGAGGACGACATCGACCCGTTCACGGGCGAGTTCGTCCAGGGTTTTGACCTGTTCAGCGTGTACGAGCGCACGCTCGACTTTGATTGCGGGGAGGCCTTTATCATCACGATCGACGAGCTGGACGTTTTCGCCCAGACGCAGTCCATCGAACTGCTGATCCGCCCGTAGCGGCCCCCGACCGACCCGGGGCCGGGCATCCCGGAAACCCGCCCATGACCACGCCCGTCCAAGGCGTTGTTCGCGGACGCTGCGGCTGCGGCCGGCGGCTGCGCATCCGCAACGCCCACGCCGGTGCGCACATCACCTGCCCCGGCTGCGGCCGCTCCGTGGCGCTGAGTGCGTCGGATGTCGCGGCCGGCGTCCTGCCGGATGAGGTGCTGTTCGTCGCCCCCGAGGAGGATCACGGGGTTCCGCCGCCGGAGGCCGACCTGGTCGTAGCCGATGCGCCGATCCGGCCGGCGCGCGCAGGCTCGCGCCCCGGTCTGGCGCATGTCGTGGACTATGCGCATGAGGAGGTTGCGCTCAGCTCCGCGCTGGGCGGATATTCGACCACGCCGCGCTCGGCGGCGCTGGGGTTCGGCACGGGCGGCGGGTCGCAGCGCGTCGTGCGGGATTTCTGGACCGATCTCCTGGCGAGCTTCTACTTCGCCGGGGTGTGGAATAACGCGCTGAATCTGGTGCTGACGGCGGGGATGATCGCGCTGCTCACGTCGCTGGCGGCGGCGATTCCGCTGGTCGGGCTGCTCGTGAAATTCCTGGTGCTGTTGTACGCGCTGCAGTTCAGCCTGACCGTCTTCGAGTGCACCGTCCGCGGTGACGATGAAGTCCCGTGGTTCATCTCCGACTTCAACGTCTACGAGGACATCATCGCCCCGATGCTGCGGTTGCTGGCCGTCACGTTTGCCTGTGCGCTGCCGGGGGCCGTATTCCTGTGGTTTGTGCGAAGTCCGACCGACGCCGAGTGGATCATCTATTACTCGCTGACGGTGGTCGGTTTTCTGTTCTGGCCGATCGCAATGATGGCGGTCATGCTCGAGGAGACGATCTTCTGCCTGCGCCCGGGCATGCTGCTCCACGCGATGTTCCGCATCGGCCCCCGGTATCTCGTCGCCTGCGGCATGCTGTGCATTGTCATCGCGGGCTGGTCCGCGTTCCTCGGGCTGCGTGTCAGCACCGGTTCTGCGGCCGGCGACATTGCTGTAGGCGTCGTCCGGCACCTCCTCGCGCCGTTCATCAGCCTGTACTTCGGATACGCGCTTTTTCGGACCGTCGCACTGCTTTATCGCCACTTCCACGCCCGGCTTCCCTGGCGGACCTGACGGCCGCTCGCGCGCGCCGGCTCCAGCGGCAATCCTCACCCTTTCAGCGCAGCAGGAATTAGCGGCCGCTGCGCCCGGCGAAGCGGCAGGTTCCGCGCCCGCACAATCGACGTGCAGCCCCCCTGCGCCTGCGACGATGAAGATTGCGGGCCTGCCGGCCGTCCTCCGGGGGGCGTGCGGCGGTTTGCGGGAGTCGTGATGTTTCGGCAGGAAGGTGGTCCGACGGCAACGCCGGAGTCGGCGTCGATCCTGGTGGTCGGCGCTCCGCTGCCGCTGCGCCTCGAGCTTTCCGCCGCGCTCGATCCATTTGCAGAAATGCGCTGGGCGGAGGCGGATGAGCTGGCCGAAAGCGCCGGCAACCTGCTGCGGCCGTTTGACCTGACGATTCTGGCCGCGGATGAGCTGGCTGAGGCGGCCGAGGCGCAGCTCGTGCTGCTGCAATCCATGTGGGCCGAGCGCGAAATGGTTGTGCCCACGATTGCGCTGTGCGGCACGCCGGAGATCGCGGAGCGCTGGCTGGCCGCGGGCGCGGACGAGATCGCCCTGCTGCCGCTGCGTCCCGTGGAGCTGCGAACGCGCATCCGGGCGCTGCAGCGGCTGGGGGTTGCGAATTCCGAGTTGATCAACAGCCGCCGGTTGCGGGCTGAGCAGACGCAGACGCTGCTGGCGCTGCTCGAGATTTCCACCGCCGGGGCAGCCGAGGAATCGACCGACGAGGTGATGGAGCGGATCACGTGCGCGGCGGCGCAACTGGCCTTTGCGCAGCGCGCGGCACTGCTGCTGCCGGCCGCCGGCGGGCGCGAGTTCATCATCGCGGAGGCCGTCGGCGCCGACACCGACGTGCGGCGGCGCTGCATTCCGCGCGACCGCGGCATCGCGGCCGAAGCCATCGCAACGGGGCGCGCCGTGCGGGTGCGAAGTACCGGCGGTCGCAGCGCGGAGGCATTTTGCCTGCCGTGGGGGGCGCCGGGTGAGTATGTGGCCGTTCCGATCAGCGCCGGTCGGGCCGGCGACGGCGCGGACTTTCGCGGGGTGCTGCTGGTGGGCGGCCCGGGGCAGGGGCGCTTTTCCGCGGGGACTGAGCAGGCGCTGGAGCTGGTGGCGAATTTTGCGGGAACGGCCATCGCCGGGCTGCTGTCGCGCTTCTGGCGCGAGGAGGCCCGCGACGCGCTGGTCCTGGCGCTGGTCGGCCTGACCGAGCGCCGCGACCACGACACCGCCCGCCACCTGGACCGTGTCACCGCGATCACGCTGCTATTGGCCGAAGAGCTGCGCGGCCATGCGCGCTTTCCGCAGATCGACGACGCTTTCGTCAGCGAGCTGCGCCGCGCCGTTCCGCTGCATGACATCGGCAAGGTGGCCATCCCCGACAGCATCCTGCTCAAACCCGGGCGCCTGACCGAAGCGGAGATGGAGGTGATGCGCACTCACGCCGCCATCGGTGCGGACGCCATCGCCGGGGTGCGAGCGAGAATGCCGGGATCGGCCTTTGCCCGAATCGCCGAGGAGATCGCGCGGCATCATCACGAATGGTATGACGGCAACGGCTACCCTGACCGGCTCGCCGGCCCCGCCATCCCGCTGGCGGCCCGGCTGGTAGCCGTTGCGGACGTCTATGACGCTCTGACCAGCTATCGCGTCTATAAGCCGGCGCTGACGCACGAAGCGGCCTGCGACATCATTCGCCACGGCATCGGCACGCAGTTTGACCCGGTGATCGGCGAAGCGCTGCTGCGTCGAGAGGCGGATGTGCGCCGGCTGGCCCAAGCGCTTTCCGATGAAGTGGAAACCATCGATCCGGCGATTCAGAGCATCATGCCGATGGACTGGATCCTGCGCCACACGCCGCGGCCGTTCGAGTTCCTCGATTCGCCCGAGGCGTGAGCATCCCCACCGACGCGATCACTTGCGCCCGCTGCGCAGCACCACCCCGCTGTACGGGGGAATTTCCAGCGTCACGACGCCGCCCGCATCGGCCGACACGTCGGCGCCCTCGGCGTGCTGCGCGGCATCAGCGGTCGAGGTCGGTGTGGAGAAGACCACCCGCCAGCGCCCTGGCAACCCTTCGCCGACGGGGATCCGCGCGGCGCGCGGGTTCACCGAGCCATTGAGCGCGACCAGCACGTGCTCCGCGTCGTCGCTCCGCACAAACGCCCACACGTCCGCAAAGTCATCGGTCAGCAGCGTGCGAATCGCACCGCGCCGCAGCGCCCCATGCGCATTACGCAGCGCGATCGCGCGCTGGTAGAAGGCCCGATGATCCTCCATCACGAAGTTCTCGTGCGGGTTTGCATAGGGCTCGAGATCCTTCCACAGCATCGGCTTGCGGCAGGTGGGATCATCCGCCCCCCACATGCCGACTTCATCGCCGTACCAGATCATCGGCGCGCCGACGTAGGTCATTTGCAGCAGCAGCAGCAGGCGAACGCGCTGATAGCAGACCGCGTCGGGCTTGGCGTTGCTGTAATTCGGCCCGTTGTCCTGAATGCGGTTCTCCTGGTCGTACAGGCGATCGGGGTTCAGGGCCATCGACGCCACGCGGTCTGTGTCGTGACTGCCGACCAGGTTCTGCATCACCAGCGTCGCGGCCCAGGGATAGGCCAGCCGCAGTTCACGCAGCCGGCGATCCAGCTCCGAGGCCGTGATCTTGCGCCGCTGAAAGAGCGCCCAGTCGATCGCCGGGCGCGAGAACTCGTAGTTCATCACGGCGTCGAAGTGTCGCCCGTCGAGCCAGGTCTCCGCGCGATCCCAGATCTCGCCGGTGATGTAGGCGTCCGGGTTGATCGACTTGACGTGCGCCCGCCAGCGCTCCCAGAACTGCGGCGGAATTTCGTTCGGCACGTCCAGCCGCCAGCCGTCGATGCCGTCGGAGGGATCGCCGTCGCCGTCGGGGTCCATCCAGCGGCGCGTCACGTCGAAGATGTGCCGGACCAGCGCTTCGCTCGCAAGCCCGTCGCGCGTCTTGCGGAACGCCGGCAACCCGCCGAATCCGCCCCAGCCGTTGTACTCAAACGGCGTCCAGCTCGTCACGTCGAACCAATCCGCGAAGCGCGATCCGCGCCCGTTCTTCACCACGTCCGCAAACGCCGGGTGGGCCGTGCCGACGTGGTTGAACACGCCGTCAAGAATCACGCGGAAGCCCTGCGCCTTGGCCTTCCTGAGAAACGCCAGGAAAACGCGGTCGCTCTTCGTCCAGCGCCAGGTCTGCGGATCGAGCAGGTCCTCCTGCGCGGCAATCTCAGCGTAATCATCCGCGGCGCCGGCGCCGTAGTGCGGATCAATGTGCAGGAAGTTGGTGGCGTCGTACTTGTGGTGCGTCTCGGCGATGAACACCGGGTTCAGATAGATCGCGTTAACACCCAGCTCGCGCAGATAGGGCAGGGATTGCTCCAGTCCCGCGATGTCGCCGCCGTAGAGCCGGCGAAAGACGAACGACTGGTAGAACGATTCCCCGCTGCGAGCCTCGTAATCGGCAGTCGCGAACCAGTCGCTGGTCCAGGGGTGCGCGTTCGGCGGGTCGTTGGCGCGGTCGCCGTTGCGGAATCGATCCACCATGACCTGGTACCACACCGCGTCTTTGGCCCAGTCGGGCGTCTGAAACATGCCGCGTTCATCCGCTGGAGTTCGAACCGTCCGCGCCGTGCTGCGGCGCGTCGCGCCGTCCGTGAGCACAAAGGAATACTCGACCGAACCGCGCCGTGGTAGCGTCACCTGCGCTTCCCACAAATCGAACACCCGCCCCTCATCCGCCAGCGTCATCGCCGTGCGATCCCCGTTGCGGATCACCAGCTCCACCTCTTCCACGTCGCGCGCCAGCGTTCGGATTCGAACCAGCGCCCTTCGGTCGTCGAGACGCTCCCAATACTGTCCGCGGGCGGGATCATGCTCCACGCCGATCGCGTCAATCGCGCCGTCGCCGCGCTTCGCGCTTGATTCCCGCAGCCCCGCCAGCGCCCCGAGCCGCAGGACCGAGTTGAATCCGCCGTGATTGTCCGGCTCCCGATCCTCGTTGCGCGGATCGGCGATCCAATGCTCCCCGTCCACGACGAATTTGTAGGCGTGCATTCCCGAGCCGAGCACCAGCGTCCCCGTCCACAGATCCCCCGCTTCGCGTACCAGCGGCATCGCCTCGCGATCCCAGCGGTTGAAGCTGCCCGCGACCGAAACGCTCCGCGCCGAACGTGGCCCCACGAAGCGGAAGGTCGCATCCCACCCGCCTGCAGGTCGTGGTGCGGCGGTGACCGAGCCGATGGAAACGGTGGTCTGCGCCGCGGATTGGGCCTCCAGCGGCGGTGCGGGCGGCCAGCCGCGTTCGGCATTTCCGCAGCCCGCCAGCGGGGCCAGGACGCCCGCGATCACAATCCAGGCCAGGCCGAAACGGAAGGGGTTGGTCGTGTTCATGTTGCGATGATAGCGGCCACGGAATCCAGCGTCCCCGGTCCCTTTCTGGGGGGTTTCAAGTATCAGGGTGGTCGGGTACGATATCGGTTACGGAGGAGGGAAGCGCGCTTCGATCCGCGTTTGCGCTGCGGTCGGTGCGATTCCTCAGTGAGTGCGAGAGCGGTCGTGACGCCCATTGGGCATGGGGCGTCTTTTGCCTCGGGTGAACTGCGCGCCACGCGGCGTGACGGATCACCCGGGCCGGCCGGTCTCGCCACCCGGACTAACAAGAACGTCGTGAGGCGATCAACCCCTCCGCGCTGCGCGCGGAATGGATGGAAGCGCCATGCTCTCGGACCAGGCTGTCGTCGCGCCGGCAATGTGCCGCCGACGACACATGACTCTCGCGATCGCCGATCGTCGCACGCTGCCGCTGGCTGTCGCCTGCTGCGCGATTCTGCTGGCCTTTGGCGCAATTCGCGCGCCGGCTCAGGACGGCGGTGCCGCGCTGGGCGGTGCGACCGAGCCGCCGCCGGCCGCCGGTGCGCTACCGGGAGAGGATGACGACGCGCCATCCGAAGACGGTGGGCCGGCAGATGGGGGAACTCCCGCTGCTCCGGGCGATGGGCCGGGAGAAGCGGGGAACCAGCCGAGCGGCGGCGAGGCCGGCGCGGCAACGGAGGCGGGGCCGTGCGACGAACCTTCGCAGACGAATTGCGGCGAAGTGGATGAGGAGGCCCCACCGCCGTTCGGCTACGAGGGGCCGTTTGTGCCGATTGAGCAGCCGGCCGACTGGAGCGACGATTGGCTCGCGGCACCGCCGGTGGATGTGCTGGCCGGCGGCGGATCGGGTCTGCGGCGACGACCGTTCCTGGCGTTCTCATTCGCCAGCGCGGATCTGTATCAGCGCCCGGATCGCAATCGGTTTTATGAAGTCCTCGTGCTGCACTACAACACGGCGCCGACGTCGGCGGCATCGGCGGGGTACTTCCAGTTCTGGGAGAATTACAGGGCGCAGGTGCGGGCGGTCAACCCGTCGGCGGCGCTGGGCGTGTATTACAGTGCGATCACGACCCAAAGCCCGACGGATCCCTCCCATTATCCGTATCCGAGCACGGATTATTCCAGCGGGCAGTTCGTCTGTCTGAACGGCACCAACGCAAACCTGTACGACCCGCGACCGGATTCCTTCGGCTATTACTCGCCGAGAAATCTCGCGGATCGGGCCGATTGGCAGCCGTGGGGGCCGGGGCTGTTCGGGCGCTGGCCCTTCTACGAGTTCTATTCGCGCGGCTGGATGCTTCGTCAGACGACCTACCTGTGCCGCCCGGTGATGGACGTGGCGAATCCGCAGGTTCGGCACTTCGTCTCGCAGGCGCTGGTGCAGGCGCTGACGGTGGAATACCCGCATGCCAACGCGATCTCGTTCGACAACGCCGCACTGCTTCGCAGCAGCTTCGACCATTGGCCGGGAAAAGGGCAGCCGCTGTCGCGTTACGCGGTGAACCCGCCGGATGCAGACTTCAAGGCCTACCTCGATCACGTCCGCGCCGCGCTTCATGCGGTGGGCGGCAAGCTGATCGTGAACACCGGGCAGGCGGCGGCGCTGGCGCCGCACGCGGATTATGTGTTCTACGAGCACAGCTTCAAGCGCCGCCAGACGCCGGCGGAATTCCGCTGGCTGCTGAACGACGCTGCGGCGGCGATGGCGCTCGGTGCGCGGGTCATCCATCGCTACCACAGCGAGGATGTGATCGGCCGCCTCGAAGCAAATCTGCCCGACCTGAATTACTTCCTCGGCGCCGCGATGCTGGTCTACGAGGACGGGCGGTTCGGGTTTGACCCGATGCTATGGAACCCGGCCTACTTCACCTTCTACCCGGAGGCCTTTCTGCTGCCGACCTGGCTCGGCGATCCGCTCGGGCCTTTCAGCGAGCCGCAGTCGGGGGTCTTCGCGCGGCGCTTCGCCAATGGCGCCGTGCTGCTCAACTCGAATGAGCGGCGGGCCGTCCTGACGGCGGCGGAGCGAGCGGCCGCCGGACTGGCCGCCTATGGGGCGCCGTTCTCCCTGAGTGCCAAGAGCGCGGCGGTGATCGTCTCGGACTGCAGCGCCGCCTCCGCGGACGGTGACTGCGCGGGACGCTACCAGGGCTGGCCGGTGCACGCCGCCATCACACGCGGTGATTGCAACTGCGACAGTGCCGTGAACAGCGGCGACCATACGGCGATGGTGCTGGCGGTGACGAAGCCATACCTCTACGACGAGCAGTTCCCCTATTGCGACCGCATGTCGGCCGACATGGATGGGGATGGCGCGGTGACCGGCGACGATTACGCACTGTTTCACGCGCAGGTGTTTCGGGGCGGAGTGCCGCGCGATCCGAACCTCATCGGCGACATGGATTGCGACGGCTACATCACGAATCTCGACATCAACCCCTTCACCCTGGCGCTCGTCGATCCCGGGACGTATCTGATGCTGCATCCCGAGTGCCAACTGGAGCGAGCCGATCTCGACGGTGACGGCACGATCCGCCTGTTTGACCTGGACCTGTTCGTGGACCTCCTTCTGGCGCAATAGCCGCCGCCCGGCCCTCCTGACTCTCCGAACGGGCGACTGATTTCCAGCGCGCTTCGGGCCGATACGCCCCGCGGGGGCTGCTGCGCTCCGCGATGGGCGGGCGGCAGCGATTGCGCGTTTCCCCGCGCGCAGCGGAGTGCGCCCATGTCGTCTGCGTTGAACCGCCCCGTTCTCGTTGCATTCTGCGCGTCCTGCGCGATTACCCTCGCGGCGCTGCTGGCCGGCGGTTGCCCGAACCAGCCGCAAACTGCGGGCGAGGTGCTGGAAAGCCCGCTTGACGCGACGCAGTTCATCCAGGGTCCGCCCGGCGACAAGGGGGACACCGGACCGGTCGGCCCCAAGGGGGATAAGGGGGACAAGGGTGATGCCGGCGTGAGCGGCTCGACCGGCGCCGCCGGGCCGACGGGCGCACAGGGGCCTTCGGGCGATGCGACTCCCGACGCGACGCCGCCCGCCGCCCCACAGCAGGTGCGCGTCGCGCGCAACGCACTCGGTCCGCCGCACCATGAGATTCGCTGGTCGCGCCCGACGAACGTCGCGGTCGCCTACTTCGTGGTCTATTCGTCGTTCCTGAGTCTGTTGGCCCCGCCCGACTCGGACATCATCGCCGTGGTTCCCGGCGCGGCTACAGCGGCGCCAATCACGCTGCACGCCGACAGCGGCGTTCGGCATGTGCGGGTGCGCGCCGTCAGCTACACCGGCGTGGCCGGCGCGCTGTCCGCCGAACTGGCGCTGGACACGACCTCGCGCGTGGCGCTGCGCGCCGATCGAAACACCGACGGCGTGGACGAGTTGTTCGCCCTGCCGATTGACAGCACCGCGTCGGCCGCTGACCTGACGCCCTTCGGCAGCAGTGCCGATGTGACGGCCTTCGCCTGGTCACCCAATGCGAATCGGCTCGCGTTCATCGCCGACGGCGACACGGACTCGGTGATGGAGTTGTACGTCGTCGATCCGGCCGGCGCGGAGCCGCCGCTGCGCGTGAGCGGCGCGCTGCCCGGTCTGGCGGATGTCAGCGCCTTCGCGTGGTCCCCGGACGGCCGGCGGCTGGCCTATCTCGCGGATGCGCACACGGACGGGTTGGCGGATCTCTATGTCGTCGATGCCGACGGATCAACCTCGCCGGCGCGGATCTCGACGGCCGCGAGCGGCTCTTCCAGCGGGCTGACTTCGTTGGCCTGGTCGCCCGCGTCCAATGAAATTCTGGCGCGCGGTGACGTGGACGCGCTCGGGCGAACCGCCCTCTACGTGTTCCGGGCCGACGGCTCTTCCAAGACGCGCCTCGACACCTTCACGACCTCGACCGGCACCGTCGCCTCGGCGGCCTGGTCGCCCACCGGCAAGTTCGTCGGATTCGTCTCGACGCCGGAATCCGGAACGCCTTATTCGATGTACGTCGCGACGCCCGACGCCTCGATGGTGGAGAACGTCGGAGGATCGATACCCAACACCAGCGGCATCTTCGGTTGGGAGTGGTCGCCGGACGGGGCGCGGCTCGCCTATCTCGGCGATCCGGACGGGCTGTTCCAGATCGAGGTGTTCGTCACTACGCCGACCGCCGGCGCGGAGCCGTTCAAGGCCAGCGGCAATCTCACCAGCGGCGAAGCGGCGCTGCTGTTGGCCTGGTCGCCCGACGGCAAGCAGCTTGCGTACGTCGCCGACGCGGAAGTGGACGGGGCGTATGACCTGTACGTCACGACCGCTGTACCGGGTGCGGCGCCGACGCGCCTGACCAGCGGCCTGACCACCGGGCAGGCGGTCGAGTCCTTCACCTGGTCGCCGGATTCGCGGTGGATCGCCTTCATCGGCGACACGGCCACCCCCAGCACCTACGAGGCCTGGTATGTGCCCGCGGATGCTTCGGACGTGCCCGGCCTGCTGAGCGGCTCGATGGTCAGCGGCGGAAACGCCAGCGTGACGGCCGGCGCGGCGTGGACGGCCGACAGCGCCCGTGTGCTGTTCGTCGCGGACCGCAGCACGGACGAGGTGTTTGAGCTGTTCGCGACCGACATCGGCGCGAACTCGATTCCGCGGCGGCTGGGCGGGGCGATGGTCACCGGCGGTGACGTGCAGCTATTCCGGGCGGCGGCCCTGGGGCAATAACGGGCCGCGCGGGCGGGCGGGCGGGCGCTTCTGTACGATGTCGCCCATGGCCCGCGCGCTCTACATCATCGACGGTCACGCCCAGATCTACCGCGCCTATTTCGCACCCTTCGGCAATCTCAGCTCGCCGACGGGCGAGCCGACCCGCGCGACGCACGTCTTTTACCAGATGCTGATCAACCTGGTGCGCGATCGGAAGCCGGACTATGTCGTCATGGTCCTGGATTCGGACGAGGACAAGCTGGAGCGCAAGCGGATCTATCCCGCCTACAAGGAGCATCGCGATCCGGCTCCCGAGGACCTGCCGGTTCAGTCGCGCCGCATCGTGCAGATTCTGGAGGCGCTGCGGATGCGCACGCTGCGCCAGACCGGGCACGAAGCCGACGACATCATCGCCACGCTCTGCGAGAAGCTGACCACCGAAGAGCCGGATCTGCACGTGTTCGTCGTCAGCCGCGACAAGGATCTGGAGCAGTTGCTCTCGGATCGTGTGTCGCTGTTTGATCCCTTCAAGGGGGATGTGATCACGCCGCAGCGTCTGCTCGAAACCAAGGGCTGGACGCCCGCGCAGGCCGTGGAAGCACAGACGCTGATGGGCGACTCCGTGGATAACGTGCCCGGTGTTCCCGGCATCGGCCCCAAGACGGCCGCCAAGCTCATTCAGAAGTACGGCACCGCCGACGCCGTGCTGGCACACGCCGATGAGCTGAGTCCCAAGCAACGCGACGCGCTGCGGGCATTCGCCGCGCAGATGCCGATCACGCGGCAACTGGTAACACTGCGGCGCGATGTGCCGCTCCGTTTCGAGCTGGAGGATGCGCGCAGCGACCGGTTGGACTGGGATGCGGTGAAACCCATGTTCACCCAACTCGGTTTTCGCAGGCTGGTCGAGCAGGTGCCGGGGCGCTCGGCCGGCGACGGGGATGCTCCCGTCAAATCCCCGGCGCCGGAGGCGGGTGAGGCCGGGATGGCGCCGCCGAGCGCCGGCGCGATTCACGCCGCTTCGCCTCGCGCCGGGAATTCGAGTGTGGACGCGGACGAAGCGGACGGGGCGGAGGGCGGTGCATCGGCGGATTTCATGTCCGCGGCCGTCGCCGCAAAGGACCCGCGGGCCGTCGAAAAAGCCGACGCCGCGCTGCTGGAGCCGCGGCGGACCCAATGGCGGTTGATCACGAATCTGGCGGATCTGGACGCCGTCGCGCGAGACTTGGCGTCGGTTGGCGAATTTTGCGTCGATACGGAAACCACGTCGGTGAATCCGATCGACGCCGAATTGGTCGGAATCGCGCTGGCGTGGCAGGTCGGCAGCGGCTGCTACGTTCCCACGATGGCCTCGTTCGGCACGGCGCTCGACGTGGCGGAGGTTCGCAGCCGGCTGGGCCCGCTGCTGGCCGACCCGCGCATCCGCAAGATCGGGCACAACCTCAAGTACGACCTTCTGGTGCTGGAGCAGGCGGGGCTGATCGTGCGCGGCCCGCTGTTCGACACGATGATTGCCGCGTTTCTATGCGACCCGTTGCGCAATTCGTTCGGGCTTGATTCGCTGGCGCGGGTGGTGCTGGATCACGAGATGATCCCCATCACGGATCTGATCGGGAAGGGCCGCGACCAGTTGCGGATGGACCAGGTGCCGCTGGAGCACGTCGCCGAATACGCCGCGGAGGATGCGGACTTCACGCTGCGGCTGGCGCGGCACTACGAACCGCGGCTGGAGCGCGAGCAGGTGCAGCGGCTGTTTCACGACGTCGAGATGCCGCTGATGCATGTATTGGCGCGAATGGAGGAGGCCGGCATCTCGCTCGACACGGGCTTTCTGCAGACGCTCAGCGGCCGCATGGCGGTCCGCGCGGATGAGCTGGTCACGCGGATCCATGAGCTGGCCGGCGTGAAATTCAACGTGGATTCCCCAAAGCAACTGGGCGAAGTGCTGTTCGACAAGCTCGGATTTCGGGTGGTGAAGCGCACGCGCACCACGCGCAGCACGGATGCGGAGGTGCTGGAGACGCTGGCCGCCGAGGGGGACAACCCGCTGCCGGCGCTGCTGCTGGAGTATCGCGAATTGCAGAAGCTGCGCGGCACGTACGTCGATGCGCTGCCCGCCGCGCGCAGCGCCCGCACCGGGCGGGTGCACACGAGCTTCCACCAGACCGGCGCCGTGACCGGGAGGTTGTCGAGCAGCGAGCCGAACCTGCAGAACATCCCGATCCGCACGGAGCTGGGGCGCGAGATCCGCCGCGCGTTCGTGCCGCGCTCGCGGGAGGAGGTGCTGATCGTCGCCGACTATTCGCAGATCGAGCTGCGGGTGCTGGCGCACTTCTCCGAGGATGAGCAACTGCTCACGGCGTTCGCGCAGGACGCGGACATTCACACCTTCGTCGCGGCGCAGGTGAACAACGTGCCGATTGAGCAGGTGACCCGCGAGATGCGCAGCCGCGCCAAGGCCATTAACTTCGGCATCATCTACGGCCAGACGGCCTTTGGTCTGGCGCGCGGCACGGGGATGTCGCGCCCCGAGGCGCAGCGGTTCATCGATGACTATTTCGCCCGTTACCCGCGGGTGCGCGGCTTCATGGACCGCATCATCGCCGACGCGCGGCGCGACGGCGGGGTGCGCACGATTCTGGGGCGCTGGCGGCCGATCTGGGACATCGAGTCGCGCAACGCCGCCGCCCGCGCGCAGGCTGAGCGGCTGGCGGTCAACACGGTGATGCAGGGCAGCGCGGCGGACCTGATCAAGATCGCGATGGTGCGCTTGCAAGCGCGGATCGAGCAGGAGCGATTGCCGCTGCGGCTGCTCCTGCAGGTTCATGACGAACTGGTGTGCGAGGGTGCGCGCAGCCGGGCAGCGGAGCTGTCGGGGGTGGTGCGCGAGGTGATGAGCGCGGCGCTGGCGCTGCGGGTGCCGCTGAAGGTGGATGTGGCCTGCGGCGAGAACTGGCTGGAGAGCAAGTAGCGCCGGCGGTCGCCTCCGGGTGCCTATTGGCGCGGAATCGCTTGTCTTGGCCTGATTTGCGCTAAGTTCGCGCTGACTCCGCGATGTCAATACCGGTTTGAACAATCGGGTTATCGGAACGCACCGCTCTATTCAGTGTATACGCATTATTCAGCGCGCGGTTCTTGCGGCTTTTCGACGGCGGCCGTACATTCCGTTCCCGCCTGAACCGAAGCCCGTCGCGCTGCGTACGGACCGCATGCCCGCCGTTCAGTTGCAGCGCACGAAGCGCCGATAGCAGAGTCGCGAGTGCGCGCGCCAGCCGGCGGCGCTCGTCGAATTCCGCCCTCGCTGCGGGTGTTCCGCAGTGCGGCGTGTCGGAGTGCGGGGTCGGGGCTTGGGCAGGAGAGGCGCAGGAAATGCCAGCTACACACCATGCCGGACGCATTGCCGGACTTTTCACCAACGGCTCGTCGCGGCCCCCGGAGAGCAGCCCCATGGAGCCGCACGCGACGCCGCATTCGGCCGCGGACATTTACGCCAAGGCCGTTTTCAGCGGCGAGACGATGCGAAAGCGTCTGCCGGACAACGTCTACCGCGCTCTGCAGAAGACCGCGCGGGAGGGCAAGCCGCTCGACGCGGCGGTGGCGAACACCGTCGCCGAGGCGATGAAGGAGTGGGCATTGACCCACGGCGCGACGCACTTCTGCCACTGGTTCCAGCCGTTGACCGGCTCGACCGCCGAGAAGCACGACGCGTTCCTCGAGGTCGATGAGTCTGGCAACGCGATTGAGAAGCTCAGCGGTGATCAGCTCATCGCCGGCGAGCCGGACGCCAGCTCGTTCCCCTCCGGCGGAATCCGCGACACCTACGAGGCCCGCGGCTACACCGCCTGGGATCCGACCAGCCCGGCATTCATCCTCAAGACGCGCTACGGCGCCACGCTGTGCATCCCGACCGCGTTCGTGTCGTGGAATGGCGAGGCGCTCGACAAGAAGACCCCGCTGCTGCGCTCGATCCAGGCGGTCAGTGAGCAGGCGCTGCGCGTGCTGCGGATCTTCCGCACGGATCGCGGCGTGTCGCGCGTACACGCGACGCTCGGCTGCGAGCAGGAGTATTTCCTGATTGATCGCAAGCACTTCGAGCGTCGCGAGGACATCCGCCTGTGCGGGCGGACGCTGCTCGGGGCGTTCGCGCCGAAGGGCCAGCAGTTGCACGACCACTATTTCGGGGCGATTCCGGAGCGCGTGGTCGGCTTCATGACGCAGGTGGAGCGGCGGCTCTTCGAGCTGGGGGTGCCGGTGCGCACCCGACACAACGAGGTCGCGCCGGGGCAGTACGAAATCGCCCCGACGTTCGAGAACGCCAACGTCGCCGCCGACCACCAGATGCTCACCATGCACGTGCTCAAGAGCGTCGCCGAGCAGTTCGGCTTCTACTGCCTGCTGCACGAAAAGCCCTTTGCCGGCATCAACGGCTCGGGCAAGCACAACAACTGGTCGCTGGCCACGGACACGGGCGTGAACCTGCTCAACCCGCGCGACGAGACGCACACGAACATGCAGTTCCTGGTGTTCCTGACCGCCGTCATCCGCGCCATCGATCTCAACGCGGACCTGCTGCGCGCCTCGATCGCCAGCGCGGCGAATGACCACCGCCTCGGCGCCAATGAAGCGCCGCCGGCGATCATCTCGATCTACCTCGGCGAGATGCTCAGCGACATCCTCGATCAGCTCGCGCGCGGCACCCCGCGCAGCACCAAGAAGGGCGGCACCCTGCACCTGGGGGCGCACACACTGCCGCAGATCCCGCGGCACAGCGGCGATCGCAACCGGACCAGCCCGTTCGCCTTCACCGGCAACAAGTTCGAGTTTCGCGCCGTCGGCAGCAGCCAGTCCGTCGCCTGGCCCAACACGGTGCTCAACACGATCATCGCCGAGTCGCTGGACTTCATGGCCACGCAACTCGAAGCCCGGCTGGGCCGCAAGTACAACGAGAAGAAGCTCGAGCAGGTCGTCCGCAAGCTGCTGCAGGAGTGCGTCAAGAAGCACCGCCGCGTCGTCTTCGACGGCGACAATTACTCCCGCGCCTGGCACGCGGAGGCCGAGAAGCGCGGTCTGCCGCACCTGCGGACCACGCCGGACGCCATCCCCGTGCTTGGAACGAAGAAGGCCCAGCAGGTCTTCGCCAAGTACGACGTGCTTTCGCCGCGCGAGCTCAAGGCCCGCGTGGACGTGCTCACCGAGCAGTACAACACGATCCTGGCGATCGAGGCCCGCACGCTGACGGCCATGTTGCGGCAGCACGTCATGCCGGCCGCGGTGCGCTACCAGTCTGAACTGGCGCAGGCCGTCAGCGCCACCAAGTCCGCCGGCGTGCCGGTTGCGCACGCCCAGCGGCAGCTCTCCGACCTGGTCGGCCGGGTGGAGGAGCTTTCGGCCGCGATCGGCGAGGTCGAGCGTGCGGAGGCGCACACCGACGCCGACGCCGAAAAGCACGCCCAGTGGATCCGCGACCGGCTGGTTCCCGCGATGCAGCGGGCGCGCGCCGCGTCGGACTCGCTGGAGCTGGTCTGCCCGGCGGACCTGTGGACGCTGCCGACGTACTCGGAGATGCTGTTCATCCGCTGATTGCTGAACAACGCGCCTTTTGGGCGCGCTGATTGTCAATGTGGAACTTCGTGCGGGAGCACCGTCGGCTTGTCGGCGGTGCTCCCGGCGTTACCATCGGCCCACGCGCTTGATCACGGCCTCATGCGGCCGTGACGATCGGCGCCGGGTCGATGCGAGGTGAACGCATGTCAGTCGAGGATGTCGTCAGCCGCAGCGCCCCGGAGCCGGTCGGCGCTTATCCGCACGCCAAACGCGTCGGCAACCTGCTCTTTCTCTCGGGGGTTGGGCCGCGCCGCCGCGGCACTTCGCAGATTCCGGGAGTCACGCTCGACGCCGCGGGGAACGTCGTCGCGCACGACATCGAGGCCCAGTGCCGCAGCGTGTTCGACAACGTCCGCGCGGTCCTGGAGGACGCCGGCGCGGATTGGAGCTGCATTGTGGACGTGACGGTGTTTCTGACTGACATGCCCCGCGACTTCGCCGCGTACAACCGGCTCTACGCAGAATATTTCGCCGGGCCGGGCAAGCCCAACCCGACGCGCACCACGATCGAGATTTCCCGCCTGCCGACGCCGATCGCGATTGAGCTGAAAGTGATCGCGGTCATGCCTGAAGCGCGATAAAGCGCGCCGCATGCAATCCATGTCGCACAAGAGCCGGGTGTGCGCTGCCGGACTGGAGTGCCGCCGTGCGTCGCTTCCATCAGCGTCCCGTGAGGCTCCGCGATCTCGCGCTCACGGCAGCGCCGTCAGCGCGTCGCTGAGGATCTTCAGCCCCTGGTCCACGTCCGCCGGATCGATGTCCAGCACCGGGCGGAAGCGGATCGAGCGATCCCCGCACGACAGCAGCAGCAGATAGCGCTCCTGGCAGGCCTTGCGCAGTGCGTCGCGGGTCTTGGCGTCGGGCAGATCGAAGGCGCACATCAGCCCCTTGCCGCGCACCGCGGTCACGCGCGGATCGCGCCGGGCCAGGTCGTGCAGCCCCTTCTGCAGGTGCTCGCCGGTGGTGCGGGCGCGCTCGACGAGATTTTCATCGCGGATGATGCGCAGGTACTCGGTGGCGCGCACCATGTCGGCCAGGTTTCCGCCGAAGGTGGAGTTGATGCGGCTGGAGACCTTGAAGACGTTGTCCACGTCATCGATTCGGCGCGTGCACATGATTCCGCAGATCTGCATCTTCTTGCCGAAGCAGAGAATGTCCGGCAGCACGCCGGTCTGCTCGCAGTACCACATCGAGCCGGTCAGCCCGACGCCGGTCTGCACCTCGTCGAAGATCAGCAGCATCTCATGACGGTCGCAGATGTCGCGCAGCGCCCGCAGGAACTCGGGGCGGAAGTGGTTGTCCCCGCCCTCTCCCTGAATCGGCTCGATGATCAGGCAGGCGATGTCGTGCCCGTATCGGCGCACAGCGTCATGGATCTGGCGCAGCGCGATCTGCTCGCGGGCGATGACGTCCTGCGTCCGCTGCGGCTCGGGGAGCGAGAAATCGATGCGCGGGTTGTCGACGCGCGGCCAGTCGAAGAGCGGGAAGTACATCGTCTTCTTCGGGTCGCTGGTGTTCGTCAGGCTCAACGTGTAGCCGGTGCGCCCGTGAAACGCCTGCGCGAAGTGAATCACGCGGAAGCCGGTTTCATGCCGGCCGGCGGCCATGTTCTTGCGCACTTTCCAGTCAAAGGCGGTCTTGAGCGCGTTCTCGACGGCCAGCGCGCCGCCGTCGATGAAGAAGTAGTGCTCGAAGCCGGGCAGCCCGGCCGTCTCGCTGAGTGTCTTGACGAAGCGCGCGAACTGCGGCGTGTAGACATCGGGGTTGGCCGGCTTGGTGGTCGCCGCCGTCAGTAACTCCTGCTGCACCTGCGGCTCGCGCATGCGCGGGTGGTTGTAGCCGATCGGCTGGGCGGCGAAGAACGCGTACATGTCCAGGTATTCGCGGCCGGTCAGCAGGTCGGCGAGATAGACGCCGTGACTGGCCTCGAGGTCCAGCAGGATCTTGAAACCGTCCACCAGCAGGCGGCTGCGCAGGGCATCCATCGCCTCGCTCGGGGACATCTCCATTTTCGGCATGACGGTCATGGCAACTCCTCCCGGCGCGGTCCGGCGCCTGTGCGATCCTCCGCATCGGTCGCGGAGATCGGCATTCCTACCCGCGCCGCCCGGCGGCGCGCGAACGGTCCATCGTATCAGCCCCCGCACGGGTTTCCAAACCCGCTCTTGCGTTGCTAGCGCCGCGACATCAGCCCGTGCTGCCGCATCTTCTTGTAGAGCGTGGTGCGGTTGATCTCCAGCATCTCGGCGGTGAGCTGGCGGTTCCAGTTGTTGGCCTCCAGCGCCGCGCGCAGAATCTGCTTTTCCGGCTCCTCGAGCGCCTTGCGCAGCGACTGCCGCGAGAAGCCCCCCACGCTCAGCGCCGGCAACTCCCCGCTGGCGGCCGCGACGACCTGCGGCGGCAGGTCCTGCCGGCCGACGAAGTCGCCGCGCATCAGCACGACCGCGCGCTCGACGCAGTTCTCCAGCTCGCGCACATTGCCCGGCCAGGCGTAGCGCATCATCGCCTCGGTCGCGTCGCGCGAGAATCCCAGCACGTGCTTGCCCGTCTCGCGGCGATATTTCGCGAGAAAGTGTTCTGCCAGCAGCGGGATGTCGCCCAGTCGCGACCGCAGCGGCGGCAGCTCGATCGTCACGATGTTGATTCGATAATAAAGGTCTTTGCGGAAGCGGCCGGCGGCGACCTCCTTCTCCAGGTCCACGTTCGCCGCGAGGATCACGCGGACGTCGGCGGCGAGTGTGCGGTTCGTCCCCACCGGCTCGAAGCGCTTTTCCTGCAGTACGCGCAGCAGCTTCACCTGCAGCGCCGGAGAGGCGGTGCCGATCTCGTCGAGGAAAATCGTGCCGCCCTCGGCGGCGCGGAATTTCCCCTCCTTGTCGCTGACGGCGCCCGTGAAGGCGCCCTTCACATGGCCGAACAGCTCGGACTCCAGCAGCGTCTCGGGAATCGCGCCGCAGGCCACTTCGATAAACGGCTTGTCGCGCCGCGGGCTGCGCTGGTGAATCGCCCGGGCGATCATTGATTTGCCCGTGCCGGTCTCGCCGTGCATCAGGATCGTGGTGCGCGAATCGGCGACCGCCTCTGCCAGGTCGAAGACCCGCTGCATCTGGTAGGTGCGGCCGAACACATTCTCGAAGCGCGTCCGCACTGACGCATCGCTTCGCAGCGCGCGGGTGACGCGGGTGGCGGATTGCTGCGCCGCGGCGCGCTGCACAATCGCCCGCAGCCGCTCATCCTCAACCGGCTTGGTGAGAAACTCGACCGCACCGCGCTTCATCGCCTCGACCGCCGCGTCAATCGTGCCGAATCCCGTCAGCATGACCGTCAGCATCTCGCCCCAGCGCTCCCGCGCCACGCCCAGCAGGTCCAGCCCGTCCCCGTCGGGCATGGTCAGGTCCGTGATCAGCAGATCGAATCCGCCGCGCTCCTGTGCATCCACCAGCGCTCGAAGCGCCGCAGGCGCGGAGGGGGCCGTCACCGTCTCGTGACCGTCCAATCGCAGCAGCTCACTCAGCGATCGCAGCACGGCCGGATCGTCGTCCACGATCAGCACCCGCGCTCGCGGAGCTTCGGCCGGCGGCGGCAGCGTGTGTTCATTCATGCGCCGGCTCCGAGTTGGGCGTCCAGGGGAACGGCGCTGCGGCGCAGCGCGGTGCGGCAGGCCGACGACGGGATGCGTACCGTAAAGACCGCGCCGCCTTCGGCTCCTGGTTCCGCGCAGATGGATCCGTGGTACTGCCGCGTCACGATTTCCCGGCACAGCGCCAGCCCCAGCCCGGTGCCCCGGCCGGCCGGCTTGGTCGTGAAGAGCGGCTCGAACACGCGCTGGGATTCGGCCGGCAATCCGATACCCGTGTCCTGGAAACTGATTTCCACGGCCTCAGCGTCGGCGCGCAGCCGGATGCGCAGCGTTCCGCCGTCGGCCATGGCGTCCAGCGCGTTTCGAATGATGTTGGTGAAGACCTGGTACAGCCCGTCGCCGGCCACCTGCGGTGCGGGGTCGCACACGTCGCTGACGATCACGACTCCCTGGCGCGCCGCCCGTTCCGCGTGTGCCCGGATCGCCTCCTCCAGCAGCGCATCAAGCCCGTGCTCTTCGATCTCGGGCCGCGCCGACCGCACGAAGTCCAGCAGTTCGCGCACCACGCGCTGCATTCGATCGTGAGCGCTGAGCGATTCGCGCAGGTACTCGGCAGTGCGCTCATCCCCGGCTGATTCGATCGCGCGCAGCGCCAATGAGACGAACCGCCGGCTGCCGTCCAGCGGGCTGTTCAACTCGTGTGCGACCTTGGCGGCAATGGCCCCCAGCGCGGCCAGCTTCTCCGCCAGCGCCCCGCCGCTCTGAATGGAAGGTGTCAGGCTCATGCCCATAGTGTTGAATTGGAACAGCGCTTGGTGTTGGAAATCGGCAACATCCGCTGATGCGCAGCGTGGACAATAGGCCCGATAGTGTGGTCCGTCAACGAGGTAGGGGAGGCGTTGGAGCCGCCTCGGAAGCGACTTCGCTGCCGGGTGAGAGCGGGGGGAAATATCGTTCGCCGCTGATCTCGATAACGAGCGGGGCGATCATCCCGGGAATGACGAGTACCTCTGCAAGCACAGTATTGTCAGAGAGATAGGTTCCGCCAAGGAACTCAGTCGAGACCATCGCGTAGCCGCGGACCAATCGAACGGATCGTGTCGTCAAAGGCCATTCGCCCGAAATCGGCGTGCCCGCGCACGATGCGATCAAAATGACCGCGGAGGTCGAGAGGTCCGGCTCCACCCGCACGGGCGATAGCGCTGCCCGCAGCTCCTCCCACTCGGCCGGGGTCGTGGCCGTGGCGAGGATGACCCGTCCGCCGAGCACGGTGGCGCGCGGTAACAACCGAGGCCAATCGGTTACGAGGACGGGCTCTCTGAGAAAGGGGGTGGGCGGCGCTTCGGAGAGATCCTGAAACGGGACCATGCTGCGCATGCGCCCGGTGTGGCAGCCGGAAAAAGTCGTCGCCGCGATCGCCACCGCAAGCAGCGGCGAAGCCCGTCGCAGCATGCGTGACTTGCGAGGCGATATCGGCACCCGTAACCTCCCGCAATTCCGGCCGGTTTGCGTATGGACGTATCGGCCCGCCGCCCCCAGGGGAACAGTCGCGTGATCATTGGCGTGCCGCGTGAGATTCGTGCGGATGAATATCGGGTCGCGATGACCCCGGCCGGGGCGGAACAGCTTCGCCGGGCCGGGCACAGCGTGATCGTGGAAAGGGGGGCGGGGCTTGGTTCGGGCTTTGCGGATGAAGACTATCAGGCTTATGGGGCGCTCGTCGCGGCGACTGCGGAGGAGGTATTCGGTGAGGCGGAGCTGGTCTGCAAGGTGAAGGAGCCGCAGGCGGGCGAGATTCGCCTGCTTCGGTCCGGGCAGATTCTGTTCACGTTCCTGCACTTGGCGGCGAGCCGCGAATTGACCGAGGGACTGTTGCGCAGCGGCTGCACCGCAGTGGCTTACGAGACGGTCCGCGATTCCGCGGGTCGGCTGCCGCTGCTGGCTCCGATGAGCGAAGTGGCGGGCAAGATGAGCGTGCAGGAAGCGGCCCGCTGCCTGGGCAAGCCGACCATGGGGCGCGGCATTCTGCTGGGGGGAATTCCGGGGGTTGCGCCGGCCAACGTGCTGGTGCTGGGGGGCGGCGTGGTGGGGGCCGCGGCGGCGCGTGTCGCTGCGGGGCTGGGCGCCAATGTGAACGTACTCGACGTCGATCTGAACCGGCTGCGCTACCTCGATGAGACCATGCCGGCCAACGTGCATACGATCTTCAGCACCCCGGAGGCGATTCGCGCCCGCCTGCCGGAGTCCGACGCGGTGATCGGGGCGGTGCTGATCCCCGGGGCGCGGGCGCCGATGCTGATCCCGCGCGAGTACCTGACGCTGATGCAGCCCGGCGCGGTGATCGTCGACGTCGGCATTGACCAGGGCGGCTGCTGCGAGACGATCCGACCGACGACCCACCGCGAGCCGACGTTTGTGGTGGACCAGATCGTCCATTACGGCGTGACGAACATGCCGGGGGCGGTCGGCCGCACCAGCACGCTGGGACTGACCCATGCGACGATCGGGTATGTTCTCCGGCTGGCGAAGCTGGGATTGGCCGGACTTGCGGCGCAGGATGCCGGCTTTGCGGCGGGCGTGAGCGTGTTCCGCGGTGAGTTGACTTGCCCGGCCGTGGCGGCAACGTTTGACCTGCCGCTGAAGAAAGTGGATTGGTAAGCCCGACCGGCGGCGTCGCCGACGGCGTGATGCCGCTCCGCGACCCGAAGCGGGCCTTCGGACTGATATTCGAGAACGAGATTCCATGCAAAAGTGGCTCTGGCTGGCGGCGGCGGCAGTGGCGGTGGTGATCGGCTGGTGGGTGCTGAGCAGCGTCCGCGTCGAAATGCCGTGGGACAAGCCCGAGTTCGGCCGCGCCACGCGCGGCGACATCTCCGTACCGATCACCGCCAGCGGGCTGATCGAGCCGCGGATGCGGTTTCAGATCAAGTCGGAAGCGTCGGGCGAGGTGATTGAGACGCCGGTTCGCCCGGGCAATTACGTCCGCAGCGGCGACGTGCTGGTCGTCCTCAAAAAGGATGAGGAGCAGCGCGCCGCGGACCGCCTGAAGGCCGAGTTGGACCGCGCCGAAGCGCTGCTGGAACAGGCCCGCATCAACGTGCGCAAGTCGGAGGCCAACGCGGACCAGGTTCGCGGAACGGTGGCGCGGCTGGAGGCGGAGAAGCGGCGGCTGGACTTTGACCTTGAGCAGGAGAAGCAGCGCGACGCCGATCGCATGAGCTCGCCGCAGGCGATGCTGATCGCGCAGACGTCCGTGGACAGCGTCGATGCCCAGTTGCGCTCCACCCGCGCGCAGCTTCGTATCGCCGAGGAATCGATCACGGAGGCGGGCGAGGCGGTGAAGATTCAGGAAGCGGGGGTTCGCGCGGCCCGCAAGCTCCACGAGGACGCGCTCGATCGGCTCGAAAAGACCACGCTGATCTCGCGGCATGACGCGATCGTGACGGCGCTGTTCGTCCGCCCCAGCACGCTGATCCAGTCCGGCACGAACAGCTTTATGGGCGGCACCGAAGTGCTGGAACTGGCCGACATTTCGGAGAAGTTGGTTCGCGTGCGCATCGACGAGGCCGAATACGGGCGCGTGGTCGCGGTTTCGCCGCTGGAGGCGCTGCCTGAAACGCCTGGTCTGCATGAAGCGCTGCGCGCCGAGACGGACGCCATCGAGCGAACCGGCGTCGTGCGCATCACGGTGGATGCGTTTCGCGATGAGGTGTTCGAGGGGCGCATCTGGCGGGTCGAACCGCAGGGGCGGAACAACCCCGGATCATCAATCATCCAATTCGACATCTATGTACTGATCAGCGACGCGCTGGCGTACAAACTCCCGCTCGGGGCACAGGCGCAGGTGGAGTTCACGGTCGATCGCGCCGTCGGCGTGCTGCGCGTGCCGAATGAGGCGGTCAAGCGGCTCGGCGAGCAGAGCGGCGTCTGGATCCGCTCGACGGCGACCGACGGCCGGCAGCGTCATCCGCGCAAGTTCGTGCCCTGCCGCTTCGGCATCACCGACGGCGAGTTCACTGAGCTGCGCGGGGTGCTCGACGGGGACGCTCTCGCGCCGGACACCGAGATCTTCACCAAGCTGCCCAAGGGCGACGACGACGACGAGAAGTAGACCCGCCCCCCGGACGCGGCGGAACAGGATCGCCCCCGCGCGGCGGAGCGCGATTCAGAGACCCGAGGAGTTGCTGTGGCGCTGATCGAGATTCGCGGTCTGACCAAGGTGTATCGCATGGGCGACACCGACGTCCGCGCGCTCGACGACGTCAGCCTGCGGATCGAGCAGGGCGAATTCATCGCCATCACCGGCGCTTCCGGCAGCGGCAAGAGCACGATGATGCACCTGCTCGGCTGTCTTGACCGGCCGACCGCCGGCCTCTACGCGCTCGACGGTCGCGATGTCAGCGAACTGTCCAACGCGCAGTTGGCGCGCGTCCGCAATCGCAAGATCGGGTTCGTCTTTCAGACCTTCAACCTGATCAACCGCACCACCGCCCTCGAAAACGTCGCCGTGCCGCTCTTCTACTCCCGGCAGGACAACATCCGCGAGCCGGCCCGTCGAGCGCTGGAGCGCGTCGGTCTGGCGCGCCGCGCACATCACCGCCCGAACGAGCTGTCCGGCGGCGAGCGCCAGCGCGTCGCCATTGCCCGGGCAATCGTCACCAACCCACTCCTGCTGCTCGCCGACGAGCCGACCGGCAATCTCGACTCGCGCACCGGCGAGCAGATCATGCAGATATTCCACTCGCTCAACGCGCAGGGCGTCACGATCATCATCGTCACGCACGAGCCGGAAGTCGCGATTCAGGCGCGGCGCGTCGTGCAGATGCGCGACGGGCGGATCGTGTCGGACCGCTCGACCGAGGAGCTGCGCCGCGAGCAGGGCGGAGCGCGCGGGTTGCCGGGAAGCCCGGTGGCGGCCGCCACCGCTCCGGGGACCATCGCGGCTCCCGCGGCAGTCGGGATCGCAGCATCGCCGGGAACCGTGGTCGCTACGCCCGTTCGCCCCGCGGCCGCTTCCGAGGGTCCATGGGCCGCGACGGGAACTGCCGTTGGGGCTGCCCAAACCGGCCTGACGGCTGCCCCCGTGGCCGCTGCCGTTCGCGCACGCGCGGCCGATGGGTCCGCCGTCGCCGAGCCTCCGCGAGTCTCATCGGGTTCCGGCAGCCATGTTCATGCGGCGCCGGTTTCCGCCCGCCCGGCGCTTGCGGACGCGGATCGCTCCACTTTGAAGATGCCGCTTGCGGCCGGCGCCGCGTCAGCCGGAGGGTCAGTCGGGAGCCGCTTGCCGGATCCATTGGCTCTTGAAGCCGAAGCACCGCGCGCGCGGCGCATGCCGGGCACGCGCGCGGCATGTGTGTGGGGGCTGACGGCCGCAGCCGCCTTGTTCGTGCGCTACGGCATCGAGGCGCAGCCGGATCGTGGGGCGGTTGCGCGCGGAATGATGGCGGTTGCGCTGCTTTCGGCGATTGTGTGCGGGATTGTTGCGATTCGAATGGCGCGCGGCGCCCGGCTGCGCATGGCCGCGGAGGCCGGGCCGTGGATCGGCGGGCGATCGGCGGGCTGGGGGCGGTTCCTGGGGTGGGTCGTGGTGCTGATTCCGTTGTTGGATTTCGCGCTGCGGGCGGCCTACCAGATGGGGGTTCGCGCCGGTCGGGGTTGAGGCGGGGCGATATGATTGCATGCCGGGCCGGTGCGAATTGTGTGCCGGTCGGCTTCGCCCGTGCGGTTACCCGTGGCCGCCGGGGTTCAACGCAGCGGAGGCGCTCTCATGTTGCGCAGCGCATTGCTGGTCATGATTCTGCTGGGCGGCGGGCTGTTCGCGTACTACTTCCTGACGGACACGCGCGGCAGGCCGAGCGGCGAGCGCGCCACCGACGCGCTCTCGCGCGTGGGGGATGCGGCGATGGACCAGGGGATCGCCGGAGCGGCCAAGGGGCGGCTGGCGGTCTGCTACGGGATCGACGGCGTTCGCTTCCTGCACACCTGGTTCGACGACGGGCGGCTGCTGGTGTACGGAATCGCTCCGGCGGGAGTGTCGGCCGAGCAGATCGCAGCGGAAGTGCGGGCGCTGCCGGGAATCCGCGAGGTGGAAGTGCAGATCACGTCGCGCCCGATCTACCTGAGCGGCGCGTCCGCAACGGCGACGCACGCGACGGGGCTGCCCGCGTCAAACACGGACGACGCCCGGCGCTGAGCATGACGGCCGGCGCGGAATCATGCGGTAGGGGGGGGCTGAATTGTGAGTCCAGGGTCCGACGCGCACCGTCGGCGCGCACCATCGGCGCGGCCGCCCATTCCCGCTATCATGCCGGGCTTTGCGCGGCGGTCGGAGCCATCGGCTCCGCACCCCCGGCGCGACGAAACCCAAGAGGATCGATTCGATGACGAAGTTTGTGTACTTCTTCGGCGCCGGCAAGGCCGAGGGCGACGGCGCTGACAAGCAGCTTCTGGGCGGCAAGGGAGCGGGGTTGGCCGAGATGACCCGCATCGGGCTTCCCGTGCCGGCGGGCTTCACCATCGCCGTCCCCGCCTGCGCCCACTACCACTCCAATAAGCAGAAGTGGCCGACCGGCATGGCCGACGAGGTTCGCAAGCACCTGGTTCGGCTCGAAAAGGTCTGCGGCAAGAAGCTCGGCGATCCCTCCGACCCGCTGTTGGTTTCGGTGCGCAGCGGCGCAGCGCGCTCGATGCCCGGCATGATGGAGACGATCCTCAACCTCGGCCTCAACGACCGCTCGGTCGAGGGGTTGGCGCGTGTCACGGGCAACCGCCGCTTCGCCTACGACGCCTACCGCCGCTTCATCACGATGTACGGCGCGACGGCCATGGGCGTCGCCCGCGAGAAGTTCGACAGCGCCTTCGAGGAAGTCAAGGTCCGCCGCACCGCGCCGCGCATGCACACGCCGCTGGATTCGGCGCGAACCGTGCACGAGAACGCCCGCCGCGTGGCGGACACGGATGTGAACGAGGCCGAACTGGTCGATCTCGTCGCCACGATGAAGGACATCTATCGCCGCGAGGTCGGCTCCGCTTTTCCGCAGGCCCCGTGGGATCAACTTACCGGCGCGATCAACGCCGTGTTCCACTCCTGGAACGCGGAGAAGGCGGCCACCTATCGCCGCGTCGAGAAGATCACCGACCTGACCGGCACCGCCGTCAACGTTTGCCAGATGGTCTTCGGCAATATGGGCGATGACTCGGGCACCGGCGTCTGCTTTACGCGCAATCCTTCGACCGGTGAGAACCGCTTCTACGGCGACCTGCTGATCAACGCGCAGGGTGAGGACGTCGTCGCCGGCATCCGCACCCCGCTGCACCTGGAGCAGCTCTCGCACCTCATGCCGGACGTGTACGACCAGTTGCTCGCCGTCCGCGCCATGCTCGAAATTCACTACGGCGACATGCAGGACCTGGAGTTCACCGTCGAGCGCGGCAAGCTCTACATGCTTCAGTGCCGCGCCGGAAAGCGCACGCCCGGCGCCGCCTTCCGAATCGCCGTGGAGCAGGCCACGCAGCCGCTGCTGAGCCGCGCGGAGGCGGGACGGCTGGTCAAGCGCGGCCATCTGCCGAAGAAATTCGCCGACGCCGCCGTGCGGCCGGTGATTTCCCGCGAGCAGGCGATCATGCGCATCGCCGCGGTGGACATCGAGCGGCTCTTTTACCCGGTCATCAGCGGCACCATCGGCGCCGAGACGCTGCGCAAGGCGCTGCTGGCGCGCGGCATCGACGCCGTGCCCGGCGCCGCCTGCGGGCGGGTCGTCTTCAGTGCGGCCGCGGCCGAGGAACACGCGGCCCGCGGGGAGGCGGTCATTCTCGTCCGCAAGGAAACCAGCCCCGAGGACGTCGGCGGCATGCAGGCGGCCCGCGGAATTCTGACGCAGACGGGCGGCAAGACATCGCACGCGGCGGTCGTGGCGCGCGGCTGGGGCAAGTGCTGCATCGTCGGATGCGAGGCGCTGCACATTGACTACACCAACTGGCAGATGACGGTCGGCGGCGAGGTGATCCGCCAGGGCGACTTCCTCACGCTCAACGGCTCGGACGGCAGCGTCTATCGCGGTGAACTGCCGCTGGAGAAGCCGATCCTGCCGCCGGCTTTCCACACGCTCATGAAGTGGGCCGACGACGCGCGGCGGATGAAGGTCCGTACCAATGCGGACACGCCCGAGGATGCGCGCAAGGCGATCGAGATGGGCGCGGAGGGCATCGGCCTCTGCCGCACGGAGCACATGTTCTTCGCGACGCGCGAGCGCCAGCTTGCGATTCAGGAGATGATCGTCGCGGACACGCTCGAGGCGCGGGTCGCCGCGCTCGACAAACTGCTGCCTTATCAGCGCGAGGACTTCATCGGCATCTTCAAGGCGATGAACGGCCTGCCGGTCACGATTCGCCTGATCGATCCGCCGCTGCACGAATTCGTGCCCAAGTCCACCGAACAGGCGCAGGCCCTGTCGCGCGTCACCGGCATTTCCGTCGAGAAGATTCTGCAGCGCGCCGACCAGTTGCACGAATCCAACCCGATGCTCGGTCATCGCGGCTGCCGCCTGTGCATCACCTATCCCGAAATCCTGGACATGCAGGTCCGCGCGATCATCGAGGCCGCCATCGCCTGCGTGCGCAAGGGCGTCAAGGTGCTGCCGGAGATCATGATTCCGCTGACGATCGACGCGCGCGAACTGGAGATTCTGGATCGCCGCACGCGCAGCGTTGCGGACGGACTGATCAGCGCCGCGAAAGTGAAGCTGCCCTATCTGGTCGGCACGATGATCGAGACGCCGCGCGCTGCGCTGCTGGCCAATCGCGTCGCGGAAGTGGCCGAGTTCTTCAGCTTCGGAACGAATGACCTGACGCAGATGACGATGGGCCTCTCGCGCGACGACGCCGGGCGCTTCCTGCCGGACTACGTCGATCAGGCCAAGTCCGGCATTTTCGCCGACGACCCATTCCAGTCGCTGGATCAGGAGGGCGTCGGCATGCTCGTCCGTCACGCGATCGAAAAGGGCCGCAGCAGCCGCGACCGGCTCAAGATCGGCATCTGCGGCGAGCACGGCGGTGAGGCCGAGAGCGTGAAATTCTGCCACACCGTCGGCATGGACTACGTGAGCTGCTCCCCCTATCGCGTGCCCATCGCGCGGCTGGCCGCGGCGCAGGCGGCGATCCTCGACGTGCGCATCCCCGTGAAGAAGGAGCCGCGCGTGCGGCGGGCGGGCGCGAGTCGCCCGGCGGTTGCGCGCAGCGCGTCCGGTGCGCGGAACGGCCGGACGAGGAAGAAGCCGCGCCGCGGTGGATGATCGGATCCGGCGTGCCGGGTGGCGCGGCGCGCCGCCCCGCGGCGCGTGCGGCAGCCGTCACCCGATGCGACAGCGCAGTGCGCTGCACGAGGAGTGATTCGTGGCCCTGATGGTCAGTGTCTCCGGCGTTCGCGGCCTGGTGGGGCAGTCGCTCACCCCCGCGCTGGCGCTGGAGTTCGCCCACGCCTACGCCACCGTCCTGGGCGGCGGCGAGATGATCCTGGCGCGTGACACACGTCCCAGCGGCGAGATGTACGCCGCCGCCGCGACGGCCGGGATGCTCGCCGCGGGCTGCCGCGTCGTGAACCTCGGTGTGGCGATGACGCCGACCGCCGGCTTCGCCATCCGCGAGCGCCGCGCTGCCGGCGGCATCATCCTCACGGCCAGCCACAACCCGGCCGAATGGAACGGGCTGAAGTTTCTCGATGAGAACGGCCTGGCCCCGGACCCGGCGCTGGTCGCGCGGATTTCCGACGTCCGCGCCGCGGGCGCATACCGGCTCAGCGCATCCGGCTTTCAACCCGTCCGGCAGGACGAAGCCGCGACGGACCGCCACGTGGCCGCAGTGCTGGCCGCCATCGAGACGGATGTCGCACCGCTGCGCGGGCTGCGCGTGGTGGTAGACAGCATCAACGGGGCGGGCTGCCGCGCAGCGCCGACGGTGCTGCGCGGCATGGGCTGCGACACTGTGCAGATCAACGGCACGCCCGACGGCGCGTTCGCTCACACGCCCGAGCCGATCGCCGACAACCTCGGGCAACTTTGCGAGGCTGTCCGCCGCGAGCGCGCCGCGATCGGCTTCGCCCAGGATCCCGACGCCGATCGGCTGGCCATCGTTGATGAGCAGGGGCGCTTCATCGGCGAGGAATACACGCTGGCGCTGGCGGTGCAGTTCGTGCTGTCGCAGCGCCGCGGGCCGGTCGCGGCGAACCTGTCGACGTCGCGCATGATCGACGATCTGGCGGCGCGGGCCGACGTACCGGTGCTGCGCACCCCGGTCGGCGAAGCGCACGTCGCGCGCGCCATGATGAAGGCCGGCGCGGTCATCGGCGGCGAGGGCAACGGCGGCGTCATCGACCTGAGAATCTCCCCGGTGCGCGACAGCATCCTCTCCATGGCACTGGTGCTGCAACTGATCGCCCGCACCGGCCGCAAGGTCAGCGAGCTGGTCGCTGAGTTGCCGCGCTACGCGATGATCAAGCAGAAATTCGCCGCCGACCGCGAGCACATCCAGGCCGCGGTCGAGCGCCTCCAGGCGGATGCCGCCCGCCGCTCCGACGTTCGCATCAACAGCAGTGACGGCGTGCGGCTCGATTTTGACGCCGGGTGGGTGCACTTGCGCCCGTCGAATACGGAGCCGATCGTCCGTGTCATCGCTGAGGCGGCGGATGAGTCCGTCGCGCAGCGCCTGATCGACGACGCCCGCCGCGCCGCCGGCATCTGATCCGCGCCGCGGCTCGCGTCCCCGTCAGCGGCGGTCGGCGGGTACGATGGTCCGCTGCGGCGATTCAGCCGCCGGCCGACGCGACAGACGCGCGTCGCCATGCAGCCCCGAAAGGAAAAAACCGTGTCCGTTACCGCTTCTCCCACCGCTCCCGCGGCGATCACTGTGCCCCCGCTCAATCTGCCGGCCGCCTTCGCGGAATTGCGGGAGGAGTTGAGCGCTGAGCTGCTCGCAGTCGCCGCCAGCGGCATGTACGTCATGGGAGCGAAGGTCACGGCCTTTGAGGAAGCGCTTCGCGCTTATTGCGGCAGCCGCCACGCGCTGGGCCTTTCGTCCGGCACCGACGCCCTGCTGGTCGCCATGATGGCGCTCAACATCGGTCCCGGCGACGAAGTGATCGTGCCGACGTTCACCTTCTTCGGAACGGCCGGCACCGTCTCGCGGCTCGGGGCGACCCCCGTGTTTGTGGATATCGAGCCGGACACGTTCAACATCGACATCGCGCAGCTAGCCGCGCGCATCACCCCGCGCACCCGCGCCGTGATCCCCGTGCACCTCTATGGGCAGCTTGCGGACATGGACGCGCTGCTGGCCGTCACCCGTGCCAAGCGCATCCCGGTGATCGAGGACGCCTGCCAGGCGATCGGGGCGACCGAGCGGGTCGATGGCGGGCGGATGGCCGGCTGCTTCGGCGAGTTTGCCTCGCTCAGCTTTTACCCCACGAAGAACCTCGGCGCGATGGGCGACGCCGGGGCCCTGCTCTGCAACGACGACGCGCTGCACGAAACCGCGCGCCTGCTGCGCACGCACGGCGAGAATCCGCGCTATTACCACCGCCTGATCGGCGGCAATTTCCGGTTGGATGCGATTCAGGCCGCGATCCTCACCATCAAGCTGCGCCGGCTCGAGGCATGGACCGCGGCCCGGCGCGAGCGTGCCTCCCTCTACAACCGCCTGTTCGGCGAGGCCCAGTTGGCCAGCGCGGGAGTCCGCACGCCGGTCGAGCGTCGCGGGCGGCATACGTATCATCAGTATGTCATTCGAGCGCCGCGCCGCGACGACCTGGTCCGGCATCTTGCGGCCCGCGGGATCGGGTCGGGCGTCTATTACCCGTTGCCGCTGCATCTGCAGGACTGCTTCGCGAACCTCGGGTACAAGGCCGGGCAATTCCCGGTTGCCGAGCAGGCCGCGCGGGAGGTGCTGGCGCTTCCGATGTATCCGGAGCTGACCGAGCCGCAGCAGCGCGCCGTCGTCGATGCGATCCGCGACTTCTATCGTGCCTGACGCGCAGCGCCGCCAATCCCGCGCTTCGCACCCGTTCGCCGGTTGCCTGTCATGCTGATCGACACGCACTGCCACCTGACCTACGACGAGCTTCGGCCGCAGGTCGATGCCGTGCTGGAGCGCGCCCGCCAGGCCGGCGTCACCCGCTGCATCACCGTCGGCACGACTCCGGCGGACGCCGCCCGCGCGCTGGCGCTGGCGGCGGGTCGGGCCGGGGTCTTCGTCGCCGCCGGCGTGCATCCGCATCACGCCGCGGAGGTTTCTGACGCCGATCTTGCTTATTTGTCGGATTTGCACGCCGGAAAGCGCGAAGCGGCGGATTTCGACGCGCCGATCGTCGCGGTCGGCGAGGCGGGGCTGGATTTTCACTACGATTTTGCGCCGCCGGACGTGCAGGAGCGGGTATTTCGCGCCCAATTGCGCCTGGCGAGCGAAATCGGCCGCCCGGTGATCATCCACGCGCGGCAGGCGGAGCGCCGCGTGTGCGAAATCCTCGCCGATTATCGCGAATTGCGCGGCCGTGCCGTCTTTCACTGCTTTTCGGGCGATTCCGATCTGGCGGCGCACATTCTGGACGCCGGCCACTGGATCTCCTTCACCGGCGTCGCGACGTTTCGCAACGGCGACGGCGTCCGCGCCGCAGCGCGGCTGTGCCCGGCCGACCGCATCATGGTCGAGACCGACGCGCCGTTTCTTTCGCCCGAGCCGTTGCGCAAGATCCGCCCGTGCGAGCCGGCCTTCGTCGCGCACACGGCGCGGCGAATCGCCGAGGAGCGCGGCAGCGGGTTTGAGGAGTTCTGCGAACTCACGACGGCGAACGCCGTACGCTTCTTCGGACTGCCGATAGAAACCAGCGGCCGCCGAGCGGTCGGCCCCAGCGATTCGGGAATCAGCGCATGAACACCTGCCTCGTCACCGGAGGCGCCGGCTTCATCGGCAGCCACGTCGTTCGCCGCCTGCTCAGCGAGGGATACCGCGTCCGCGTACTGGACGATCTGAGCACCGGGCGCCGCGCAAATCTGGCCGACCTCATCGGGGACGTCGAGTTCATCGAGGCGGACATCTGCAACCCCGACGCGGTTTCGCGCGCAGTTCGGGGGGCGGACGTCGTGTTTCACCTGGCGGCCCGCGCCAGCGTGCCGCGCAGCGTCGAGCAGCCGCGCCAGAGCCACGACATCAACGTGAACGGCACCTTCAACATGCTGATGGCGGCGCGGGACGCGGGGGTGCGGCGCTTTGTATATTCCGCCAGCAGCAGCGCCTATGGCGACACGCCGATCCTTCCGAAGCGCGAGGACATGGCGCCGCTGCCGCTGTCCCCCTATGCGGTCAGCAAGCTCGTCGGCGAGTATTACTGCCGGGTCTTCTCCGAGGTCTACGGCCTCGAGACCGTCTCGCTTCGCTATTTCAACGTCTTCGGCCCGCGGCAGGATCCAAACAGCCAGTACGCCGCCGTGATTCCGGCGTTCGTGACGCGCATGTGCCGCGGCGAGGCGCCGGTGATTTTCGGCGACGGTGAGCAGTCGCGGGATTTCTGCTTCATCGACAACGTGGTCGATGCGAACCTGCGCGGCGCCACGGTGCCGAACCTCCGCGGAGAGGTCGTCAACATCGCCTGCGGCGAGCGAACCACGCTGAACCACGTCGTCGAGGTCATCAACCGCGCGCTGGGCGTGCAGATCGCGCCCGTCTATCGCGAGGCCCGGGCCGGCGACGTGCGCCACAGCCTGGCCGACGTCTCCGCGGCCGCGAACGTGCTGGGCTACGAGCCGCGCGTCCGCTTCGCCGAGGGGCTGGAACGCGCCATCGAGTGGTATCGCCGCAATCCGGACTGACCCGCCAATTTCGCTCCGCGGTGGCGGAGTGACCGGCTGAATTCCACCCTACAATACCGATGCTGTGCCGCCGCGCTCGGACGCGCGTCCGGCGCTGCGGGGGCATTCGATTTGGGACGTGTGCGGCCCAGGGGTGCAGGAGCCGGGATGATCGGGCGATCTCACGAATCGGGCCTGTCGATCCGACGGGTGGCCGCGGTGCTGTTTGCGCTGCTGGCCGCTCTGCCGGCGACGGCCTCGCTGCAGGAATCACACGTCCTGCTCGTCTATGACTCGACGAAGCCGGACAGCCTGCTGGTCGCCGAGCATTACGCGGGGTCGGCCAAGGTGCCCGGCGGCGTCGGCGGCGTCAGCGGCGCCCGGCCGGGTGTTCGCGTCTTGAATCTCGGCGCCCCGCCGAACACCGGGGCGCCGGCCGGCCCGGACATCACGTACGCGGACTTCGTGAGCAAGCTGCGGACGCCGATCCGCAACCACCTCTTTCAGAACAACCTGGTCACGCAGGTGCGCTGCATCGTTCTCACCAAGGGCATCGCCCATCGCATTCAGGACACGGACGCTCCGACCATCGGCGACGATCCCTCCGGCTTCCTCGCGGAGTGGCAGACGGCGCGCGACGCCACCGCGGCGAGCGTCGATTCCGAATTGACGCTGCTCTGGCAGTCGCTCAACAGCGGCGAGGCCGGCGGCTCCGGCGACAGCAAGGCCGATGGGCTGATCATCAACCCCTATTGGCGTTCCGCGCTGCCGCAAACGGGCTTCTCGAACGCGAACATCCAGGCGTTCAAGTCCTTTTCCAACGGCGGTTTTGCCAACGGCATGTTCTGGGTTCCCTCCGGCGGCGGCTCGTCACTGCTGACCGCCGGCGACATCCTGCTGGTCTGCCGGCTGGACGGGCACACGGTGGACGACGTTCGTGCGATGATCGATCGGGCGCGGGATCCGCTCGTAGACGTCGCGGTCGCCGCGTTTGTCCTGGATGAGAGTGCGTCCAACGGCGTCGCGGACAGCGCCGTCAACATCGAGTACGACAACCAGGGCGACGCGCTCGTGTGGGCCGGGGATGAATACGAACTGGCCCGCGACGCGCTGCTGGCGGACGGGCGCTTCGCGACAGCGAACATCGTGTACAACGGCGCGTCAAACGCCGCCGGTTTCACCGTCGGGCCGCGGCTGAGTTTCGACGGAGAGGGGCTGGTGATCGACAAGCAGTTGGTGTTCCTCGCTCACGAGGGGAATAACCACCGCGGACCCAAGCCGGGCGGCACCGCCGGCGGAGACCCGCCCGCCGGCCCGCTGTACGCGGAGTCGTTCCACTATGTCCCGGGGGCGTTCTTCCACTCGGCCGAGTCATACAACGGCCGTGCACTCGGCGGCCTGGCGACGCTTTTCACGCAGGAGCAGGTCGCCGACTTCATCGCCGCCGGCGGAACCTTCGGCATCGGGAATGTCTGGGAGCCGTTCTCCTTCTCCCTTTGCGACGTGCAGTTCATTGTGAAGAATTTCTATCTCGGGAATCTCACGTTTGCCGAGGCTGCGTATACGTCGCTGCCCGCACTCTCCTGGCAGCAGGTCGTCATCGGCGATCCGCTGGCCCGCATCCGCCGCACCACCGACGACGCCGACGGCGACGGCGTGCCCGATCACCTCGACAATTGCCGTTTGATCGCCAACCCCGATCAGGCCGACGGGGACGGCGACGGCGTCGGTGACGCATGCGACAACTGCCCGGCCGTCGCCAACCCGTCGCAGGCCGATTGCGATAACGACGGCGTGGGCGATGCCTGTGACACGCACCCCGGCCCGCAGATTCTGACGCAGCCGCAGCCGTTGTCGGTGTGCAACGGTGACCCGGCCGCATTCAGCGTCACGGCGGCGGGCAGCGGGCTGACGTTTCAGTGGCGGCGCGAGACACTGCCGCTGGGCGGGGCGATCAGCGCGGTGTTGACGATCCCGGCAGTGACGCCGGCGGACGCGGGCAGCTACGACGTGATCGTAAGCAGTGCGTGCGGGAGCACGACCAGCGACGCCGCGCTGCTGACGGTGCGCTTGCGCGGCGACGCCAACTGCGACGGGCTGGTGAACAACTTCGACATCGACGCGTTTGTGCTCGCGATCGTCGAGGGACAGGGGGCCTGGAGCGCCCTATACGATTGCGACTACCTGTGCGCGATCGACGTCAGCGGGGACGGTGCGGCTAACAACTTTGACATTGACCCGTTCGTCGCGCTGATTCTCGGCGGGTGAGCCGCCCCCCGGGCCTGTGCCCGGTCGGCGCTGCGCCCCCCCACGGCAGGCACCCGTTTCGTTCTACTTCGGCGGGACGTAGTTGCGGACGGCTTCCTCCTTGCCGAAGAAGAACGCCTCCATGTGCTGCTTGAGAATTGCGTTGGATTCGTCGGCCATGGGGTCGAGCCGATACTCATTGATCACCATCACCTGGTGATCGATCCACTGCTTCCACGCCTGGGCCGACACTTCGCTGCGGATGCGGTCGGCGAGCGCCTTGCCGCCGACGAGCAGCGCGTAGCGCAGGGCGTTGCGGCCCTCGGGGGTGGATTCATCCAGACCGGGCAGATTGTGCCCGAGCTTTGCGCACTGGACCATCGGCGGCATTCGGTTGCTCCTGATTCGTGAGCCGGGGCCCGTCCGCGCGCTGTCAGCGGCAGCGGGGGGCCGGGTCGAAACTTCACGCGAATTCTATCCGCTCCGGCCCGGGCGGGATGCGGACGATCGATCGTCATTGCGCTCGTCGGGTACACTGCGCCGGCGCAACCATGCAGCGGCCATCATGCCGCGCTGCGGCGACGAGGAGCGGGCGATGCTGAAGGTGTATCTCGCGGGTGCGGTGCGCGGATCAAGCGGAGGCTGGCGCGACGAGATTCCCGCGATTCCGGGCGTGCTGTTCATGCACCCCGGGGCGGAGATACACGGGCCGGATCCCGAGCTGCGCACCGAGTTGTACACCCCGGCCGATCGGCTGGCCGTCCGCCATTGCGACATCCTGCTGGCCTACTGCGATCGCATCGAGGGCGGGCACGGCACGGCCGCCGAAATCGGCATGGCCGTGGCGCTGGGGAAGGAGCTGCTGGTCGTCTGTCCCACCGAGGCGTCGCGCTATGTTTGGCGCTTCGCGGCCGGCTGCACGCCGCAGGTGTGCACGTCGCTGGCGCAGGCGGTGGAGATCATTCGCTATGCGGCGGCGCAGGTGGGCGGGACGGCGCGGTGCGCGGCGGGGCGGGTGCGCTGAACGGGTCCGATGGACGATTCGAAGCGGCAGGGGAGGCGTCTGCGATGTGCTCGCGGCGGGCGCGGTCGACGCCGCTGCGCACGATGTAGATGGGGCGCTGCTTGACCTCCTCATAGAGCCGGCCGACGTACTCCCCCAGAATCCACAGCACGAGCAGTTGCGTGCCGCCCAGCAGCAGCATCGTCGCCGCCAGCGAGGTCCAGCCGGTGATCGCCAGCCCGGCGACGGCGGCGTACAGCACCCACACCAGATAGCCCATCGCCGCGACCGATAGAAACGCGCCGGCCAGCCCTGCCAGCCGCAGCGGCCACGACGAGAACGAGAAGATTGCGTCGCCGGCCAGCCGCAGCATCGCGGCGTAGGAGTACTTCGTGCGGCCGGCGTGGCGAGCGGCGGCGTCGTAGGGCACTTCGCAATAGTCGAAGCCGATCCATTGGACCAATCCGCGATTGAAGCGGCAGCGTTCGCGGCAGGCCAGGAACGCGTCGAGCGCCTCGCGTGAGAGCAGCCGGAAATCAGCGGCGCCGGGCGTGACGCGGATGCGCGCCACGCGCGAGAGCAGCGAGTAGAACCAGCCGGAGCTGATTCGCTTGGCGGCACGGTCGTCCACGGGGGCGCGGCGGATGGCCTGCACGACGTGGAAGCCGTCGCGCCAGCGGGCGATCAACTCCGGCAGCAGCTCCGGGGGATGCTGCAGGTCGCCGTCGAGCGAAATGGCGGCCTGGCCGCGCGCGTGCTCCAGGCCGGCCATCAGGGCGGCCTGGTGGCCGAAGTTGCGACTGAGTCGGACCAGGCGGACGCGCGGGTCCGCTTCGCCGAGGCGAACGACGCGCGCGGGGGTTTCGTCCGAGCTGCCGTCGTCAACGAACAGCAGTTCGTAGGGGTCTGCGATGTCGCGAAGTGCGTTGTGCACGCGGCGCGCCAGCGGTTCAACGTTCTCCTGCTCGTTGAACACCGGCACAACCAGCGAGAGCCATGGTGCAGGAAGCGGTGTGACGGGGGTGGAGGCGCTCATCGCGGGCGGATGATAGCGGCGCGCGGCCGGGGGGAATAAACACAGCCCCCGGTCCTTTCGGACCAGGGGCTGTGACGTGGATTCGATCAGAAAAGAGCGGTCAGAACTTTAGCGGCGACGCAGCGCGAAGGCCGCGAGACCCAGGAGCGCCAGCGAGCTGGGCTCCGGAACGAGTCCCATCGACTCGTACACAGTGACCGACTCGCCCGGGGCGATGCTCAGATCCCACTGGAAGCCGCCGGTGAAGTCGCCGGGGCCGAACGGGTTGCCTTCGTTGCCGAAGTTGTTCACAGCCGCGTCGACCAGCGTCAGGCGGTTTGCGGCGAACGCCCCGATCCGGAACGCCGACGCACCCGGCCCGTGGAAGATGGCCGTGGTGAGGTCGGTCGGATCCCAGATTCGCATGACGCCCGGCGCCAGCATTTCGGCGCGGTCCGACGTCGACCCGGTGATACCGAGGTCGAGGTCGAGGTAGTTGAACAGGGCCAGGTCAAGCTGCGACTGGCCGGTGTTCGTGATGACCACCGTCCAGTAGAACGCCGCCTCGCCGTCGTTCGCTCCGTCGAAGAGCTGAATGTTCAGCGCTGCGTCGAAGCTGTAGCCGGCCGCTGACTCGCGATAGAGCATGTTGCCGGTGTTGCCGCTGTACGTCTCGCTGACGCGGTTCGACAGCGCGAATTCGCGCGTGTCGCCCGGACCGCGGAACCACCACCAGTTCTGGAACAACTGATCGACCCAGACGGCGCCGGGGTCAAAGTTGCTGTTGCCGGCGCCGGTGCCGGTGCGATCAGTCGCGCCCGAGCCGCTGTCTACGAAGTAGAGGGCGTCACCCGCGTTGATCGTGCCTGAGGCGAACCCCAGCGGCGACATCGCCGCGAGGATCGCCAAACCAAGAAATCTCTTCATCCTGAAACACTCCTCCTCCGGGAAGCGTGTTAACAGCGCACCTGATCCCCTACATAGGGATCCGTATGAAGCCGCTGTCCTGTCAAAGACGAATCGATCCGCCGATGTGTGTGGAGTGAGGGCGCATGCGCTGCCCAACGGCGAATCGATTTCCTCCAGTCGCTAGGATAGGCGATGGGCGTGCGCGATTCAAGGAGATTGTTAACGATTCTCCCCACGAACCCGGGATAAAGAGGGGCGGCGGTCGAATCTGCGGGCGTTGCGTCCGGAGGGCGTGCGTCGCGGCCGGGGAGGGGGTGGGGCATAACGAGACGGAACCCTAAGAATTCAAGGTTGACGACCGCCTTACCGGACAGTATCCTTACCTCGTTGGCCGGAGGTTCTGCGCTTCCGGCGTGTTTGCGGCCTTGAGGGGGCCGCGGCGGGCGTCTCCGAGCATCCCCCCGATATGGGAGGAGTGGCGTCGGGGGCGCGAGAGTTGAGGACGAGGAGAGGAAATAATGCGCAAGGTTCTGATCGCCTGCACGGCTTGTGCAGTGCTCTTCCCGGGCGTCGCATCCGCGGTTCCCACTCTGTCAAACACCGTGTACCGCATTGAGGCGACCAACGCACTCGGCAGCGGGTTCCTGGAGTTCACGATCGCGGACGGATCCTACCCGGACGCCGATTCGTTCGAGTTGTTGATGCTCACCCCGATGGACATCGTCGATACCGTCGACGGCATCACGGTGGTCGCGCAATTGACACAGGCGACGCTGACCGTGTTTGATCTGCCCGACTTCAAGCAGATGAGCATGAGCTATGCGATCGGGGCGTTCGACGGCGAAACGACCTTTCGAATCGTCTCGGGCCTGTTCTCCTTCGGAGCGGTCAACGGGCCGGAGGGTTTCGCCAGCGCAGCGCTGGGCGTGACAGAGCAGGACAATCCTGAGAACGGGGCGACCCACACGCCCAACGGCCCGCTGGCCAAGTCGCATCACACCTACTACAACGGCCAGGCCCCTGCGGGGACCAATTTCTCGCGGCTCGTCGGCGGCTTCGGGACGATTCCGGGTCCGGGCAGCAACAGCGCAGATATGAACGAAGGCGCTGGCCCTTCGCTGATTGCGGGCAACGTGTCGAGCCTCAGCCAGGAACTGCTTTTCAAGATCAGCGGCGGCGATATCGCCAACGGCACGGTGACGTTCGGCGTGACGCCGGAGCCGTCATCCCTGTTTCTGCTGGGGCTGGCGATCGTGGCGGCCAGTCGGCGCCGATAAACGGCGGCCGATGGTTGGGTCAAAGTCGCACCCGGCAAGAAGCTTGGACAAATTGACCCGGCCGGCCCGCAAGGGTCGGCCGGTTTCGTTAGTGCTTGATTGGCAGGCGCTTGTGGCGATATCAGCCGCTTTATAGAGCGGCCGACCGCGTTTGCCTGGACTCATATGTCGGAAAGTACTGCTTGACATCCCCCCCCGGCGTGCCTATAAGATCGCCCCATTAGAAATTCGACGGGGCGCTTCGCGCGCCCCAATACGGAGGAGAGGCGAGGAATATGACGAGCTTCAAGCGCACCTGCATCGGAATCGTGGGGTCATTGGTCTTCGGCGCGGCCGCTGCACAGGCGGATGTGTCTGAGACGATCCTGAAGATCACGGCGATCAGCAGCGACGGTCACAGCGGAAGCTGGTCCGTCGGCCTGCCGTCTGCGACCTTCAACATCGAGAGTTCCACCTACAACTGGGCCTATGCCGCCGGTGAGGGCAATGCGGGCATCGAGATTCTCGCCCGTGACCAGAATGGCAACCCGGTGATGGACGGTGACGGTCGGCCGATCGTGCTGGGCGAGCTTCGCTCGGCGGAGGTTGAGCTGGTCGAGGATCCCCAGGTCAACCTCGGATTCACGCTGGTTGCCGGCAACGCTGCGACGACGACCTTCCTGGTTCAGTCCGCGCTGCTCAGCTTCCCGACGCTCGTCAACCCGTTGGCCGAGACCAGCGGCACGCTCACGGTCACCGACTCCTTCGGCTTCAACGGCGCAACGATGGGCCGTCTGCTCACCAGCGCGGGGCAGTATCGCTCGGAGTACAACGGTTTCGTTCCGACCGGCACGACCTACGCCGAGCTGATCGACACATTCTCCGCGGGTGCGGGCGGCAGCGTGTCCAGCACGGACTCGTTCAACAATCCGATCGTCGGTTCGGTTTCGGACATGAGCGCGCAGGTCGAGTTCACGCTCACGCGCCGCGACACGGCTTCGGGCACGACGGACTACCGCATCGTCCCTGAGCCGGCCTCGCTGTGCCTGCTTGGCCTTGCGGCGCTGGCGCTTCGCCGCCGCTGATCCGTCTTGTCCCTTCGAAATCGCAGGAAAGCACGGGTCATCCGGCCGACGCGTCGCGCCGGCCGGATGACGCGGTTTATGCGGACTCGCGTGCGGTTGCACCCCTCACTGAGGAGTCCCCTCTCATGCACGGATTCATCCGGCGCTGTCTGGTGTTCGCCGCAACCGTGGCGACCGGCGGCAGCGCAGGAGCGGTCGATACCGCGTTCAGTCCCAACCTGATTGAGATAGAAATCACGGATTCGCTCGGACGCAGCGGTACTGCCGCGATTCCGTTTGCCGTCGGCACGTACGATTCCGTTCTTCGTTCAGTGTCGTACAGCACCAGCACGCCGTTTGCGGTCGTTGACGCGGGCAGCGCCGCGACGGTGGCGACGGTTCGATCACTGTCCGTGCAGGCACGGGTGTATCCGCCGCGGGCATACCTGAACGCCACGATCGACGCCGGCTCGGCCACCTGCACGGTGCTGGTGCGTTCCAGCACGGTCAAGTGTCCACCGATTGACGAGATGCATGCGCAGGGGCGCGCGTTCGCGTCATTCGCGGTGCGCGACATGAACGAGAACGGCGCGCTGCTGACCGGCGTCGGGCCGCCCGGCTCGGGCGCCTATCGCGCGGTCTATAACGGCCCGTTTCCGACCGGCTCGCAGTTTTCGCACCTGGTCGCCACCGTCAGCGCCAGCGCGGGTGCGACCGGCTCCGGCTTTCAAAATGATCCGCCTTCCGGGTATCGGCCGGTCGGCGCGACCATCAAGAGCGTCAATGGCGCGATGCTGTTCACGCTCTCTCCGGGCGACCGTGCCACCTGCACCACGCGGTTCGACGTGAGCGGAACGACGCATCCGTTGGGCGACATGAACTGCGACGGGCTGGTGAACAGTTTCGACATCGACCCGTTCATTCTCGCGCTGCTGGACCCGGCCGCCTATGCCGCCGCTTTCCCCGATTGCGACGTTCAGTCGGCGGACTGCAATCTGGACGGCGTGATCAACAATTTCGACACGGACAGTTTTCTCGAATTCCTCGGGATCGGGTTGCCTTCGTCCGATCTCCCGTGAAGCCGCGAATCGCGAATCGCGGATCACGATTGCCGGGAGTCTCCATGTCGTTGCAACGTCGGATATCCACCGGTGCATGCCTCATCGCGTGCGCGGTCGCCTTGATGCCGGCCGTGCAGGCCGCACCCGGGTTTTCGGATCAAGCGCTCAGCGTGTCCGTAACGGACGCGACCGGGCGGTCGGGTACACTTTTGATTCCGCGGTCCGCAGCCGTGTATGACGGGATTGCACAGACCCTGCAATACACGCTGCCGGCACCGGCTGCGATCATCGACGTGTTCAGCGGGGGCGTGATCGCCACGGTGACTTCGGCGACCGTCTATGCGCGGATGTACCCGCCGCGAATCAACCTGGACATCGTCATCGAAGCGGGCGCTTACGAATCGTATCTTTCGGTTGCCGGTCCCTGGGTCGGGTTCCCCGTCATTTCCGCCGACGTCGGGCAGATGCACGCTTACGCAGGGTTTACGGTCCGGGATCTCAACTGGGACGGCGCCCGGCTCGCGTCGCTCGGGCAGCCCGGCAGCGGCGCCTTTCGCGCCATGGTGGACGGCCTGGCCCCCGACGGCTTTCAGCTCACACAACTGGTCAATCAGTTGATTGTCTCGGCCGACGGCACCGTCAGCGGCTGGCAGAACGACCCGGCCCGCGGAACGCGCAGCATTTTCACGGCAGCGCGGGATGCCAGCGTGTTGATGGCGTTCTCTCTGACCGCCGGCGACCGGGCCACCTGTTCGGGGCGCTTAAGCCTGTTCGGCCGCGAGTTTCCCAAAGGGGACTCCAACTGTGATACCCGGATCAACGGATTCGACATTGACGCCTTCGTGACGGCCATGCTCACGCCGGAAGTGTTTGCGGCCCTCTACCCGCACTGTGAGACGGATACGTCGGATTGCAACGCAGACGGAATCGTAAACAACTTCGACGTCGATCCGTTCCTTTCGCTTTCGTCCGGTGCGGGGCCGGCTTTCCCGAATACCGCCCCCTGACCCGCCGCTTCCTAGGCCCCTTCCGATGCTCGTCTGACCAGTTGCGGAAGCCCCCGGCCGCCGCGACCAGCGAGGTCATCCCAGGGTCCGATACTGAGCCAACCCGATCAAGCGTTTCGGCGGGCGCGGCCGGAATCGGTTCCAGCGACTGCCGAGGGTGCCAGTCTTCGCAATTCTTTACCACTACGATGGCGTCTGTTCGAACGGGAGCAATGGCCGGTCGATACCGCTGTGTGGGTATGGGTGATCGGCTATCGGGTTGAAGTCCGGTTTGACAGGGAGTCACGATGAGACGCATGAGATTGGCGCTGGCCGCGGCCGGTGCAGCCCTTCTGGCACTGGCGGGCGGCTGCCCGAACCTGGCGCTGGTGGATCCGACGACAGTGATCGTCGAGCCGACCGCGGTGGTGACGTGGAACGAGGCGATGCTGGCGGCCGTCCGTGCCGGGGCGCCGCGACCGACCGTCATCAGCCGCTCGCTGTTCATCGTGCACAACGCGATGTTCGACGCCTGGGCGGCGTACGACTCGAAGGCCAACGGCACGCAACTGGGCGGATCGCTGCGCCGACCCGCGTCGGAGCGCACCGAGGCGAACAAGCGCGCCGCGGTCAGCTACGCGGCGTATCGCGCATTGCGCAACCAGTTCGCCGCTCATGAGGCGAGCACGGGGTCGTTTACGCGGCTGCTGCGCGAATTGGGTTACGAGCCGAGCGACTCGACCGACACTTCCACCCCCGCGGGCGTGGGCAATGTCGCGGCGCAGGCGGTCCTCGATTTTCGCCTCAATGACGGATCGAACCAGGCCGGCAACTTCGCGCAGGTGACCTCGGACAAGTATCCCGCGCTGTACGCGCCGAAGAACAGCGGCGATCCCTCGACGGGTCGCGCTCCCGGTGGCGCCGATTTCGACGTGAATCGCTGGCAGCCGCTGCGCGTGCCGACCGGGGTGGTACGGGATGCGGATGGCGTGCCAATCGTCGACCACAGCAACCCGGCATCCTTCACGACGCAGGCGTTTCTGACGCCGCACTGGGGTGCTGTAACGCCCTTTGCGTTGACGAGTGGTGACCAGTTCCGCGCTCCGCCGCCGCCCCTGGCAGGGTCGAACGACCCGTACACCACGGCGCTCGGTGAGACCGGCACCAACGACGAAATTTTCAACCGCCAGTTTGACGAGGTGCTTGCGACCAGCGAATTCCTGACGGATGAGCGGAAAGTCATAGCGGAGTTCTGGGCCGATGGCCCACGCTCCGAGACTCCGCCGGGGCACTGGCATGCGCTCTGCCACGGTATCTGCTTTCGTGATCGCCACACGCTGGACGACGATGTGAAGCTCTTTTTCGCACTGGGCGGCGCGCTGTTCGACGCGAGCATCGCCACCTGGGAGGCGAAGCGCCACTATGATTCATCGCGGCCGGTGTCCGTGATCCGCCACAAGTACTTCGGGCAGAAGATTCGCTCGTGGGCAGGGCCGAATCGCGGCACGCAGGAGATCGACGGCGAGGATTGGCAGCCCTACCAATTGTCCACGTTCGTCACGCCGCCGTTCCCCGGTTATCCGTCCGGCCACAGTTGCTTCAGCGCATCCGCGGCGGCGGTCATCTCCGGCTTTGCAGGCACGAATGTGCTTTATGATGGCGGCGAGACCATCCTGTACAACGAAGATTTCAACCGCGATGGGATTGCGGATGTGCTCGGCCAGCATGTCGTCCTGCCGGGCGGAAATTCATTCGAGAGCTCGCCGTCGGCACCGGTGACGCTGCGCTGGAACACGCTGCAGGACGCAGCGGACGAAGCAGGCATCTCGCGAATCTACGGCGGAATTCACATTCTGGAGGATGACATCCGCAGCCGGCGCGCCGGTACGGAGATCGGTCGCCAGGCGCTCGCCAAGGCGCGTGCGTACTGGGAAGGCCGAAAGTAGCGGGGCGCCCAGACCGAGTCGCTCGTTCCCGAGTCATCCGGATCCGCCCCGGTGCGGCGTGAGCTTCGCCGGGGCGGGTCGTTTTTCGGAGAGTAGCAGTGCGCGCAGCGAGCCTGCGCGGACGCCGGCGGATCAGAAACAGAACTGCCGGATCAGGCGATCCAGCACGTCCCCGGCCGCGGCAAGCTCGCCGCGCGTGATGTACTCGTTCGGGCGATGTGCGCGATCCATCTCCCCCGGTCCCCACAACACGCACGAAAGCCCCGCTTCGGAGAGCACCCCCGCGTCGCTGGCGAACGAGACGCCCAGCGAGTCACTCTGCCCGACGATCGCCGCCAGTGCGCGATGAATTTCCGCATCGACCGGGCAAAGCATCGGCGGATTGTCATTGGTGACGTCCACTCGCACCCGCTGTCGCAGTTCTGCGGGCAGTGCCGCAAGCTCGGCTTGAATGACCTCCAGCGCGAGTGGCGCGGCCTGCCCGGGCAGCAGCCGGACGCCGACGTCGATGCGGCAATCGGCGGGCACGACGTTGACGGCCGCTCCGCCGCGGATCAGCCCGACGTTCAGTGCCGGATAGGGGCATTCGGGGAAAAACGCCGACGTGTCGGTGCGAATCCCGGCGAGCTGCGCCGCAGCGCGGCGCAGCGCCAACAGCACGTCGGTCGCACCGTCGATCGCGCTGACGCCCAGGTGCGGCAGACCGCTGTGCGCGGCGCGGCCGCTGACCTGCAGCGCCAGCTTCAGGTGTCCCTTGTGCATGCGGACGACGCGCCCGGCCGTCGGCTCGCCGATCAGCACATTCCGCGGCAGCAAGGCGATCTGAGCGGCGTTCCGGGCAAAAACCCGCGCTCCGAGCGAACCGATCTCCTCGTCGCAGCACAGCAGCAGGTACAGCGGGCGGCGCAGCGTCGATCCGGCGGCGGCGGCGCGCGCTACGCGGTTGACCGCCAGCGCGACGAAGCCCTTCATGTCGCAGGCGCCGCGGCCGATCAGCCGTTCGCCCGCCTCGCGCAGCGTGAAGGGATCGCCCTCCCACTCCGGCTCGTCGGCCGGCACCACGTCCGAATGCCCGCACAGCACCAGCCCGTCGCGCGCCGCATCGGCCGAGGACGGGCCGACGCGTGCGACAAGGTTCAACCGGTCGTCGCCGGTTCCGGGCAATTGCTCGACGACGGCTCCGCAGCGCTCGAGGTAATCGGCGATGAATCGGCAAAGTGCGACGTTGGACCGCCCGCTGACGGTCTCAAAGGCGACCAGTCGCGCCAGCAGGGCGGCGTCATCGAGGGCGGGCTGCATCATTCCCGACATCGTAATGCCGGATGGCGGAGCAGGAATCGGGGCCGGATCAGATCACTTCGGACCGCGGAGCGAGCGCGAGCCGATAGGCGGCCAGCGCCATTCGCGCGGCATGCAGCGGGTCGATCCAGTTCGCGACGCGAGCGGCGCCCGCCGTGCCGAGCGACCGGCGAAGCGCGGCGTCGTCGCACAGGCGGCGCAGCGCCGCCGCAAAGCCGCCGGGTCGCTCCTCGCCGATCAGCAGCCCTTCGACTCCGTCGCGGCACACTTCGCGAATCGGGGCGATATCGCCGGCAACGATCGGCAGGCCCGCCGCCATCGCCTCCAATACGGCGTTGGGCATGCCCTCGGTGCGCGAGGTGAGCAGCAGCACGTCGGCGGCCGCGTAGCAGGGAGCCAGGTCCGGCTGCCAACCGAGCAGGTGCGTGCGCGCCGCGGCGCTCGACAACCTCAACTCGCGCTCGACGTCGGGGCGCGACGCGCCATCGCCCGCCAGCAGCAGGCGCGACGGACGATCGGCGAGGCTCTCGACGGCGCGGATCGCCAGCTCAATGCGTTTGACCGGATCAAAGCGTCCCGCCCACAGCACGACGAACTCGTGTTCGCCGATGCCCAGTGCTGCGCGCGTCTCGCTCCTGAGCCGGGCGCGCTCGGCCGGATCGCTGATGCGCCGCGCCGCCTCGCCGGAAGGCGCCGGTCCGAGGTTCAGCACGCGCCGCGGGCTGCGGCCGAAAGCGCGCGCTGCATGTCGCGCGACCGCGGCGCTGTTCACGAGGTGCGCGCGGTCGAAGTGGCGGGTGAGCCGTTCGGCCCAGGCATGCCAGCGGCGCTCGACTTCAATCGTGGCGGTGGCGGAGACAACCGGCACGCCGCACAGCATTCCGGCCGCGCGGGCGGAGAGATTGGCGTGCGTGAGCGTGGCGTGCACGATTTGCGGCCGAATGTTGCGGAATATCGCGCAAAGTCGCAGAACGGCGCGGAAATCGCGCGGACCGCGCGCATCGGCCGTAAAGACCGGGATGCCCTCGTCGCGCAGGGAGTCGGCCACCGGCCCGCGAACCCCCATGCCGATTACGGCGACGCGCTGCCCCAGGCTTCGCAGCCCGCCTGCCAGCCGGGCGATGCGCAGCGGGGTTCCGCCGGGATTCAGGTCGGTCACGACCAGGGCGATGCGCAGCGGGGCGGTGACGGGCATGCGGGCGGTCTCCCGCGGGCGGCGACGACGTCGCATCAGAAGCGGAAGGCGTCGTCGTCGAGGCCGGGGTTGAGCTTCACCTGCGTGAGCACATAGCTGCCCAGCAGTTTGTTGCCGGCGTGGTCGGCGTGGCTGTAGATCGCCACCGGCAGCAGCCACTCGCGATCGAGGTGCATCACCATCCGGGCATCGGGGAATTCGCCGACGAGTGATTCGGGCAGCAGGCGGCGAAAGATGAGCGTCGGTCTCCCATCCACTTCCCCCTCGCCGTCGAAGCGGAAATCGAGAATTCCGCGCTCGCGGGCGCGGGCGTTCGTGCGGGCCAGCAGCTCGAACATGGCCCGGAAGCCGAACTCGTCGATCGAGCGCCGGCTGGTCTTCTTCGCCTGTGCGCCGTGGATCGGCAGCATGATCTCGGAGAGAACCAGCCGCAGCACGGCGCCGCCCGGCTCGACCTTGGCGACCGGCCGGCCGTCGTCATCGACGAATTCCGGCTTCTCGATCCAGAGCACGCGCTTGGCCTCGCCGACGTTTCGCTGCCAGGTCATGAAGCAGCTTCGCGGCGCCTCGCGGTAGAGAACGCGGATTTCCTGCACCGGCGTCAGGCCGTCGGGCAGCAGCTCCTGTTTGAGGAAGGTGCAACTGTAATCGCGGATCGTCTCGCGCAGCCGTTGCTCACCGCGAGCGATCAGGGCCGCGGGGTCGCGCTGCGCCAGTGCGAGCAGCGGATCCGCGGGCCGCTCGTCAGCGACCAGGCCGGCGGGCGTGGAATCGGCCGCCGCCGCGAGGACCGGGACGCGAATGGCAATGTGCTCGGGTGCGATCGTCGGGATCCCGATGGCGACAATCGCCCCGGCAACCGAGAGCGCTGCCACCAGCGGGCTGAGGGTCCATGCGGGCGTTCGCGAACGCATGCGGGGTCCAGTTTCCGGGGGCACTGCGGGCCGTACCTCGGCGGTGGGTTCAGCGCACCGCCTGTCGGATGCCGACCGCGTCAGGATTCGACGGCCGACCGCGCGGCACGACGATCAGGACGCAGGGTGGGAGTGCCCAATCCTAACGGGATTGTCAGTTTTGTCATGATCAAAAGTTGCGGGCGCCTGTGTTTTCAACGAATTCGCCTTGTCGCGCCTGTCATTGTCCAATAATCCACCGGCTTTTCGCGCTCCATTCGCCCGGCCGTGCCATACGCCGGGCGCCCGCCTCACGCAGTTACGCGCTCCAACAGCTTCCCGACCTGCCCGCGCAGCGCGTTGGCCTGCGGCGAGTTGGGATACCGCTCGATCAGGTCCTGCGCCATTCGCAGAGCGGATTGATAGTCGTGCCGGCGGATGTGCTCGCGGATCGAAATCTCCATCTGCTGGCGGTGGTAGATTTCCGCATTCTCGCGGAGCGTGGCCATCTGGGCGCGCAGCGCATCAGCCTCGGTGGAGCGCGGGTAGCGCGCAATGAGCTGCTGGGCCAAGCCCAGTGCCGTCGGCCATTCCTTGCTGTTCGCGGCGTCCTGCGCCTGCGCCATGAGCCGGGTGCGCTGATCAGTGTCGATCTTGTCCTGCTCGCGCGCGATTCGCCGCTGCAATTCGATCGCGCGGATCGAGGTGGGGTGGCGCGCGATCAACTCCTGCACGACGTCCGCGACCCGATCCCACGCGCCGAGCTTGATGAATTCGTCCACCTGCCGATGGGCGCTCTCCACGTCGCGCGCTTCGACCGCGGCGCGGGCCTGCTCGACCTGCTCTTCCAGCGCCAGCCAGTTCTGGACGTGCGGGAAGCGCAGCCGGGCCTCCTGGACCAGCGCCCGGGCTTTGACCCAGTCGTGCTGGCGAAGCAGCCCCGGCACCTGTTCCTCCAGCCGGCCGATCCATTGGGCGCACTGGTAGTCCAGGCGCGCCTGGCGCTGCGGTTCGTTCAGCAGAGAAATGTCGCGCACTTCGCGCAGCAGGTCGCCCAGCTCGCGCATCGCGTCGTGGAGCCGCGCTGCGTCGGACAGCCCGCCACCATCCCCGCTGTAGCGCCGCTCGATCGACGCGGCACCGGCCGGTTGCGCGGTCGCGCGGACCATTTCCCCCAACCCGGCCAGGCCCAGGGCGGCGGCCAGCCCGGCAATGACCACGCCGGCCAGCCGCAGCACGTCCTCCACCACGAAGGGCTGTTCCAGCAGCACCCAGAGTCGCGCCCCGGACCATGCGACCGTCGCGACGGCCAGCATGACCGCCCCGGCTTCGATCAGCACGGCCAGAAAACGCCCGCGGTGCAATTCCGCCGGGCGATCGACCTCCGTGTCATACATGTGCGGCGCCTCCGATTCGACTATTCACCGGATTATTCTCTCGGCCGCGCAACCGTTGCGGCAATAGCCCCGCCGACTCCTGCACCGTTGTACCGCGCCCGGCCTGCTGCCGCACGCACCTGCTGCGCAAAGGCAGCCGACAGCCCTTGTACCCGGGAGGCGTCGATCCGGTGGCCTTGACGCCCCCCCGCGCGGCCCCGAGAATTCCCCGGACCATGGCACAATCCAGAGGCATCGAGCTGGTCGTCGTAACGCCGGAGCGGCAGGTGCTGTCGCAAACGGTTCAATCCGTCGTCATTCCCGCTCACGATGGCGAGTTGGGAGTCCTGCCGGGGCGGGCATCGCTCCTGTGCGAGCTGGGGATCGGGCAACTGCGCTACAGCGATGCGGCCGGCGAGCACAGGCTGTTCATCGACGGCGGGTTTGCTCAGGTGCATCAGAACAGCGTCGCGGTGCTCACGACGCGCGCACTCGGCTCGAACGAAATCACGGACGACGTGATCCGCGGCGAGGAATCGGCCGAGAGCGCCGGCGCCTCGCGCCCCGCCGCGCAACGGCAGCTTGCCCACCGTCGGGTATCCGTGATGCGGGCCTTGCGCCCCGCGCGGCGCTGATCGCCATCCTCTGCGGGATTCTGTCATGTCGGGCAGGAGCGCCGGCCGCTTGCTCGTAATCAGCGGACCGTCGGGGGCGGGAAAGTCCTCGATCTGCGACGAGGTGCTGCGCCGGATTCCCCGTGCACACTGGTCCGTCTCCGTGACTACGCGGGCCCGTCGGCCGCACGAAGTGGATGGGCGGCACTACCGGTTCGTGGATCGTCCGACGTTCGAGAGCATGGTCCGGGCGGGCGACTTCCTGGAAACCGCTGAGTATTTGGGCGAGCGGTACGGTACGCCGCGGCAGCCGGTGCTGGATGCGATCGCGCGCGGCGAGGTGGTGGTGATGGAAATCGACGTTCAGGGGGGTGCCCAGGTCGCCCGGCAGGTGCCCGATTCGATCCGGGTTTTCGTGCTTCCGCCCACGATGGAGACGCTGCGGGCGCGGCTGGAGGGGCGGCGGACCGAATCGGAGGCGCTGCAGACCATGCGGCTGGCGGAGGCGGACGGCGAAATCGCTTTCGCCAGAAACGGGGGCGTCTACCAGCATTTCATCACGAATGATATACTGGAGGATTCGGTTCAGCGGGTTATTCGGATCGTCGAACAGGAGAGTGCGTCGGAATGATTGAAGCCCTCAAGAGCGACGTCATCATCAACAAGGTCGGCGGGCGGTTCAAGCTGGCCGCCCTGATTCAGAAGCGCTGGCTGGAGATCATGCAGGGCGCCCGCCCCATGGTCGAGCGCAGCGGGCGGACGGACATGGAGATCGTGATCGAGGAAATTCTGCAGGGGAAGGTCGGGATCGATTACGACGGATCGTCACTGGACAAGCCGGCCTAGCGGTTCGTCTCGCGCACGCGCCTGGTAGCGGGGATTGCCGCGATGCCCGTGTCCGACAGCTCGCGCGAACCCACGAAGGTCGCCGCGCCGCTTGCGGGGCGTGAGATCGTGGTCTGCGTCAGTGGGGGAATCGCGGCATACAAGACCGCGTTCGTGGTGTCGGGGCTGGTTCAGTCCGGTGCGGGGGTTACCGTCTGCATGACGCGCAACGCGCGGCGCTTCATCACGCCGTTGACCTTCCGCGCGCTGACGGCTCGCCCGGTACTCACTTCGGCCTGGGAAACCAGCGACGGCGGATCGATCGAGCATCTGCGCCGCTCCGAGTCGGCGGATCTCATTCTCGTCGCCCCCGCGACTGCCAACGTGATCGGCAAGCTGGCATCCGGCATCGCGGACGATCTGGTCAGTGCGCTGCTGCTGGGCGCCGCTTGCCCCGTGGTGATGGCGCCGGCCATGAACACCCGCATGTGGGAGCACGCCGCCGTTCGACGCAACATCGACTTTTTGAGAAACGCCGGCGTGCGGTTTGTCGGCCCGGGGGAGGGCTGGCTGGCCTGCCGGGCGGTGGGCGCCGGCCGGATGAGCGAGCCGGATGACATTCTCGCAGCCGTGCAGGAGCTGATTCGCACCCTGCCGAGCCGCGGGCGCAGCACAATTGCCGCACCCGCGAAGGGCGGCAGTTGAGATTCGAGCAGCGTCAGGCCTCGGCTGATGTTCTTGCCCGCGGCCGGTCTTTGCCCGCGGCCGATTGTCTCGCCCGTTCCACTTGAGAGGTGCATCACCGCGTGAAGCGCCCCGCCCGCCCGTCCGAATTGCCGCGACGTCGTTCTCCCATCGTGCCGCGCGCCGCGCGCTCCGCGGAGCGCTTTGCGGATCGCAGTCCGCTTCGAATTCTCATCACCGCCGGGCCGACGCGCGAGTACATCGACCCGGTTCGGTTTCTCTCGAATGATTCCTCCGGAAAGATGGGCTTCGCGATTGCGCGCTGCGCAGCGCAGCGCGGGCACGCGGTCACTTTGATTGCCGGGCCGGTGGTGCAACCGACGCCCGAGGGCGTGCAGCGCGTGGATGTGGTTTCCGCGGCGGACATGCTGCGCGCAGCCCGCCGCGCGTGGAAGTCCGCGAACGTGCTGGTGATGGCGGCGGCGGTGGCCGACTACACGCCGGCCGATCCGGCGCGATTCAAGCTCAAGAAATCGGCCCGGACGCGCGTGCTGCGGTTGACCCCGACGGCGGATGTGCTGGCGGATCTTTCGGCACGACGGCGCGTGGGGCAGTGCGTGATCGGGTTCGCACTGGAGGATCGCGCCGGGCGGGCAAACGCCGCGGAAAAACTGCGTCGCAAGGGGCTGGACGCGATCGTGCTCAATCGGCCGACGGCGATCGGGGCGGATGCGTCGCGGGTGGAGGTGCTGGTTCGCGGCGCCGCGTGGCGGAGGCTTCCGGCCGGCGGCAAGACGGAATTGGCGGAGCGGCTGCTGCCGATCATCGAGGAGGTGGCGCGGGCTGCGGGACGAGGCTGTCCTTGACAGCGCGCGGGGTGCGGATACACTCGACGGTTCACGGTTGTTCCCGAGTTCGGGCGTGTTGCGCCGGTTGCGGATGCATTCTGCGGTCGTCGGACGGCGTGGATTCGGGTGCTTTTGGGCTCGTAGCTCAGTTGGTTAGAGCGCGTCCCTGATAAGGACGAGGTCGTTGGTTCGACTCCAACCGGGCCCATTTGGCGGCGAATGAAGCGGGGGCGGACAGACACTGGCGGCGGCGATGGACATCGTTGCGTACATTGCGATGGCGGTCCTGATCGGCTTCATTCTGGTCCGGATTCTCGGACCTGGGGGCGGCGGCTGAGGGCCGCGCGGGTGTGACTAGGCGTGACCTGGTCGAGCGGATTGCAACCGGTTTCGTGCTTGAGAAGGAAGGGGTCGTAGCTCAATTGGGAGAGCGCCGCCTTTGCAAGGCGGAGGTTGCCGGTTCGATCCCGGTCGGCTCCAGTGATAAAAATCTTCAAGAAAGCGCCTGTGGGGGGTTGCAAGGCGTCGTGGATTTGGTAGATTGCTCGGCCCGACGCAGGGAGACCCGGCAGGTAAGCGGGTTCGAACGGCGTCGGGTGCCGGCGGCCGGATGGATCTTTGACAAGTGAATAGGGAAGTACGCGTGGTATCATCACCATTAGCGAGTCAGCGCTGTTTGCGTCGGCGGCGGAGTCATGTCGCCGGGGTGGCAGCGGTTCTCTCGTGTATGAATCAGCCAAGCGAGAATGCAATCTCGCGAGGTACGGCTTGACCGCAGCCATTTACGAAAGTGGTCAAGCTACTAAGGCTTCATGGGGGATGCCTAGGCGTGCAGAGGCGACGAAGGACGTTGTAGGCTGCGATAAGCCTCGGGGAGCGGCCAAACACGCTTTGATCCGAGGATTTCCGAATGGGGCAACCCGGCGGTGCTGCGCAAGCAGACACTGTCACTCCCGTCTGAATGCATAGGACGGGCAGAGCGAACCCAGGGAACTGACACATCTCAGTACCTGGAGGAAAGGAAATCAACCGAGACTCCGTCAGTAGCGGCGAGCGAACGCGGACCAGCCCTATAGCCGTTGGGCGTCAAGACGAACGTTCTGGAACGGACGACCACAGAAGGTGACAGTCCTGTAGTCATAGACAAGCGACGGCGACTGAGTAGGTCGGGGCTCGTGAAACCCTGACTGAACATGCGGGGACCACCCTGCAAGGCTAAGTACTCCTGCACGACCGATAGTGAACAAGTAAGGCGACTGAAAGGTGAAAAGCACCCCTTCTAGGGGAGTTAAAAGTACCTGAAACCATGAAGCTACAAGCTGTGGAAGGCCGATGCCGCAAGGCCGGCTGACCGCGTACCTTTTGCATAATGGACCGGCGACTTATGGTGTACGGCAAGACTAAGTCCTTACGGGACGGAGTCGAAGCGAAAGCGAGTCTGAATAGGGCGCTAAGTCGTACGTCATAGACCCGAACCCACGTGATCTACCCATGGGCAGGTTGAAGGGAGGGTAAAACCTCCTGGAGGACTGAAGCCGTTAACGTTGAAAAGTTATGGCATGACCTGTGGGGAGGAGTAAAAGTCTAATCAAACGTGGAGATATCTGGTTCTCTCCGAAATGTCTTTTGGGACAGCCTCGGGCCACTACGTGACGGGGGTAGAGCTACTGAATGAAACGCTGGGCCTACCCGGCTACAGCCTTCAATCAAACTCCGAATACCGTCACGACTATCCCGGGAGTGAGAACGTGGGCGCAAATGTTCACGATCGAGAGGGAAATAACCCAGACCGCCGGCTAAGGCCCCCAAGCGAGGCTAAGTGGATAAGGACGTTCGTTTTCCGAGACAGCCAGGATGTTGGCTTAGAAGCAGCCACCATTTAAAAAGTGCGTAATAGCTTACTGGTCGAGATAACGAGCACCGATAATGATTGGGACTAAGCCTTGCGCCGAAGCCGCGGGCTCGAAAGAGCGGTAGGAGAGCGTAGCACAGGAGAAACAAGCCATACCGTCAGGAGTGGTGTCGGCCTGTGCTAGTGAGAATGCCGGTATGAGTAACGATAAAGCGGGTGAGAATCCCGCTCGCCGTAAGCCCAAGGATTCCTGGGGAAGGTAAATCCGCCCAGGGTTAGTCGGAACCTTAGTCGAGGCCGAAAGGCGTAGACGATGGCCAGCAGGTTAATATTCCTGCACCGCGTTCAACCGTCGAACCGGCGGGGACGCCGTCGGAAAGCGTGACCCACTATCTGATTAGAGGGTGCCCGAAAGGGCGAGGCCCAGTTGCCGAAGCACGTGGACCGGCGGCCGAGAAAAGCCGTCCGGGGAGGTTGAGCGTGTCCGTACCAAAACTGACACAGGTGGGCGAGGAGCGTATCCTAACGGCGCTCGAGAGAACGGTCCTTAAGGAACTAGGCAATTTGACCCCGTAACTTCGGGATAAGGGGTGCCTCCTCCTTCGGGAGAGGCCGCAGAGAAACGGCTCTGGGAACTGTTTATCAAAAACACAGCTCTGTGCTAACTCGTAAAGAGGACGTATACAGAGTGACGCGTGCTCGGTGCCGGACGGTTAAGGAAGTCGGTCAGCCGCAAGGCGAAGCTGACGACCGAAGCCCCGGTAAACGGCGGCCGTAACTATGACGGTCCTAAGGTAGCGAAATTCCTTGTCGGGTAAGTTCCGACGCGCATGAATCGCGTAATCACTGGAGCAGTGTCTCAAGGACCGACTCGGTGAAATTGAAGTCGCGGTGAAGATACCGTGTACCCGCAGCAAGACGGAAAGACCCCGTGAACCTTCACTGTAACCTGGCATTGGCCACGGATATCTCATGCGTAGGATAGGTGGGAGGCTTTGAAGTTCCGGTTGCGGCCGGGATGGAGCCAACGGTGAAATACCACCCTTGTGCTATTCGTATCCTAACTCCGACCCGTGAATCCGGGCGGAGGACAGTGCTAGGCGGGCAGTTTGACTGGGGCGGTCTCCTCCCAAAGAGTAACGGAGGAGTGCAATGGTCGGCTCAGTACGGTTGGCAATCGTACGTCGAGTGCAAGGGCACAAGCCGGCTTAACTGTAAGAGCGAAGGCTCGAACAGATACGAAAGTAGGCCCTAGTGATCCGGTGATCCCGTGTGGAAGGGTCATCGCTCATCTGACAAAAGGTACTCCGGGGATAACAGGCTGATGACTCCCGAGCGCCCATAGCGGCGGAGTCGTTTGGCACCTCGATGTCGGCCCATCACATCCTGGGGCTGTAGGCGGTCCCAAGGGTTCGGCTGTTCGCCGATTAAAGTGGTACGCGAGCTGGGTTCAGACCGGCGTGAGCCAGGTCGGTCCCTATCTGCTGTGGGCGTATGAGTCTTGAGAGGCCATCACTCTAGTACGAGAGGATTGGGTGGTACATGCCTCTGGTGTACCTGTTGTCGCGCACGCGGCACCGCAGGGTAGCTAAGCATGGAATGGATAAACGCTGAATGCATCTAAGCGTGAAGCCGTCCTCAAGATAAGGACTCAGAGCGCAAGCTAAAGGCCCCTGGTAGACCACCAGGTTGATAGGCCGGATGTGTACGGGCTGAGAGGCCCTGAGCTTACCGGTACTAACGGCCGATCGCTTGATCATTTTTGTAAATCGCTGCGACCCGCTCCCCCGAGCGGCTCGCATCACCGAGAAAGCCGTACCAGGCTGATCGATGGCCCACCGTACTTCCCTATCCTTCTTCTTCGACTCGCATCTAAGTCTGGCGATGCCGGGCCTCAACACCCGCCGCCAGCACAAGCTTGCCGGTGACCATGCGTGTGGGGAAACACCTGATCCCTTTCCGAACTCAGTAGTTAAGCTCACACGGCCGATGGTAGTCCTGATCGGGCGAGAGTAGGTGATTGCCGGCTTTTTTCTTCACGGCCCGACGGTGGAAACCCCACTGCCGGGCCGGTTTCTTTTTCCCAAGCCGGCGCGCGCGCATCCGCCAGTTCGCCAACCCGCGGCCGCCGCGCGATGGCGGCCGGTCCGGTCGCAGCGTCCCTCCGACGGCCTGCCCTCGCGGTATTTCATCGCCATTGAAACCCCCCGGCCTGCGCGGCCGATGCTATGATCTGCGAACCGCTTCGCACGGACGCTGCGGCCCTGCCCGGTCGCTGCTCCGGCGCGCGACTCTTCGAAGGAGCCTCACTTCCCATGCCCGGTGCAACTCTGCGAATCTGGCGCGGCGACAAGGACGGCGGTGATTTCTTCGAATATCGCTCGGATTATGAGGACGGCATGGTCGTCCTCGACGTCGTGCACAAAGTGCAGGCCGAACAGGCCAACGACCTGGCCGTCCGCTGGAATTGCAAGGCCGGCAAGTGCGGCTCCTGCTCCGCCGAAATCAACGGCACGCCGCGCCTGATGTGCATGACGCGCATGGATACGTTGCCGACCGATCGCCCGATCACCGTCGAGCCGATGCAGGCGTTCCCGGTGATTCGCGACCTGGTGACCGACGTGTCGTGGAACTATCGCGTGAAGCGCCAGATCAAGCCCTTCGCCCCGCGCAAGCCCGACGCTCCGGACGGCACCTGGCGCATGCAGCAGGCCGACGTGGAGCGCGTTCAGGAATTCCGCAAGTGCATCGAGTGCTTCCTGTGCCAGGACGTTTGCCACGTTCTGCGCGACCACCACAAGCACGAGGAGTTCATCGGCCCGCGGTTTTTCGTCTACTCGGCCGCGCTGGAGATGCATCCGCTGGACACCGCCGACCGCCTGGCCGATCTGAAGCAGGCCGGCAGCATCGGCTACTGCAACATCACCAAGTGCTGCACCAAGGTCTGCCCCGAGCACATCCACATTACCGACAACGCCATCATCCCGCTCAAGGAGCGCGTCGTGGACGAATATTACGACCCGCTCAAGAAGCTCGTCCGCCTGTTCATCCCCCGGCGCGCAGAGCGCTAGCCTCGGTGGCCTCCGGCATGCCAACTGCCTCCGCCGCCGCGCTGCCGCGCTTCCTGCTGCCGGCGATCTTCGTCTTCGCGCTGGCTGCGCTGGCGCTCGAAGTCGCGCTCACGCGCGTCTTCAGCGTCATGACCTTTCATCATTCGGTGTACCTGCTGATCGGCCTGGCGCTGCTGGGCTTCGGCGCCGCAGGCAGCGTCATCGCGCTCCATCCGCGCTTCACCGGCCCCGTGCTGCGCACCGCGACGCTCGCCGATTGCGCGTGGCTCTTCTCCCTGTCGATCGTCGTCAGCTTCCTGGCCACGACCAAGACGCTTTTCGACGCGGAGGCCATCGCCACTCATCGCGACTTCTCGCAGTTTTTCGCACTGCTGATGCTGCTTTTCTGGACGGCCCTGCCCTTCTTCTTCGCCGGCCTGTGCATCGGCTACATCGTCAGCAAAGCCGGCGACGCCATCAACCGCATCTACTTTGCCGACCTGCTCGGCGCGGGTTGCGGCGCATTGGGGGTGCTGCTCGGGATCAACTATCTCGGTGCGCCGGCCACCATTTTCGGCATCGCCGCCGCAGTCGCGCTGGCGGCAATCGGCCTGCGCCGCGCCGCGGCCGAGCGGATCCGGGCGCGCGAGCTGCTGACGCTGCTGATTGCCGGCGGGCTTTGCGCCGCCACGCTGATTCGCGATGCGGCCGTTCCGGTGCCGCTGCCCGCGTCGAAGATTGCCGATTACCGCGGCGAGGAGTATCGCTGGCACGTCATCGCCCGCGTGGACGTGGTCGGCCCGGAGGTCAGCTATCCGAATTTCAGCGGGGCGCTCTCGCGTGCCTACGGCCCGGATCGCCCGCCGCTGCCGCACATGAAGATCTATCAGGACGGGCAGGCCTTCACGGGCCTGGTGAAGCTGGAGGGCACGACCCCGCGCGAGCTGGAAATTCTCGGCCACTACCTGCAGGGCGTCGGCTACGTGGCCCGTCCGCAGCCGAAGGTGCTGGTCATCGGCCCCGGCGGCGGCATCGACGTCGCCATCGCGCTGCATCACGGCGCATCGCATGTCACCGGCGTCGAGATCAATCCGCGCACGATCGACTACGTTCGCGGGCCGCTCGATCGATTCGCCGGCGGGCTGTACAACCGGCCGGATGTGAGCATCGTCTGCGCGGAGGGGCGGCACTATCTCACCGCGTCGGATGAGCGGTTCGACGTGATTCAGCTCAGCGGTGTGGATACCTTCACCGCGCTGTCGAGCGGGGCGACGGCGCTGTCGGAGACGTACCTGTACACGGTCGAGGCGGTCGGGGACTTTCTCGATCACCTCAACCCCGGCGGCATGGTCTCCTTTTCGCGGTGGCTTTTCTCGCCCGATCGCGAGACGCTCCGTCTGGCCGTCACCGCCCGCGCAGCGCTGGAGCGCCGCGGAGCGACCGATCCCGGCGCCTGCGTCATGATCGTCGCGGCGCCGGCGTGGTTTGATCGCTCGCCGTGGAGCGAAACGCTCATCAAGGCCGAGCCGTTCACCCGCGAGGAGGTGCAGCGCGTGCGCGAGTGGTGCGCCGCGCGGCGCTTCGACGTGCTCTACGATCCGTTCGTGCCCCATGCCACGGGCAGTGAGTACGACCGGCTGGAGAGCACCGACAAGTATGAACCGGCGCTGGTCGCGCCGTTGTTTGATCGGGCGATGCGCGCACCGCGAGCGGAGCTGGACGCCTTTGTCGCCGGCTACACCTACAACATCCGCCCCTGCCCGGACGATGCGCCCTTCTTCTTCGACTATTACGGCTTCAAGAACCTGCGCAATCCGCTCAGCACCGGCAAGGGCGGCTTTCCGGTCACGCGCCTGCCGCTGGCGCACATTTTCATGCCCGCCTGCATGCTGATGGTGCTGGTGCTCGGGTCGCTGCTGATCATGCGGCCGCTGCGCAGCCACGCCGCCGGCCTGCGCTCGCAGCCGGGACGGCGGCGCATCCTCGTCTACTTCGCCGCCATCGGCCTGGCCTTCATTGCCGTCGAGATCATGATCCTGCAGAAGCTGATGGTCTTCCTCGGCGGGCCGGTCTACTCGATGGCCATCACGCTCTTCGCGATCCTGGTCTATTGCGGCGCCGGTGCGTTCCTGGCCAAGCGCTTCACCGCCCGCTCGCCGAGATCGGGCGGCGCGGCCATCCTGCTGCTGCTCTGTGCCGCCATCGTCGGTACGGCGTGGGTGCTCAACGAGGTGATCCCCGGCCTGCTGTGGTTGAGCCATCCGATGCGCTGCGCGGTCACCCTGCTCATCCTGCTTCCGATCGGACTGCTGATGGGAATGCCCTTTCCAACCGGCGTACGCGCCGCGGAAGGGCTGAATCCGCAGTTGGTGCCGCTGGGCTGGAGCGCCAACGCCTTCGCGACCGTCTTCGGCTCGATCGGCTGCATCTTCGTCGCCCTGTCGAGCAGCTTCACAACGGTGCTGTACATCGGGGCCGCGATCTACGCGGTCGCGCTGCTGGCGCTGCTCTGTTCTCCGTCGCCGCGGCCCGGAGCGCGCTCCGATCCGGTTGCCGCCCCATGAGCGCCGCCGGTCGCGCCTGGATCGGCTTCGGGAGCGGCCCGAAACGCCCGGCGACCGGCTCAGCGGCAGAGGGCGGCCGGGTCGAAATCCGGCGTCTTCATCCCGGAGGCGCCCAGCGGTAGACTATGGGACGCTCGGCGGCGCGGGCGGCTCGCGCGGAAGCGGTTGAATTCCTTCGCCGATGGAGTATTCGGCAGGGCGGCTTCTCGTCGGCCCGGGAAACGGGCCGGGTCGTCGGCGGTCTGATTCGATGTGTCTGGGGTTCGACTTGGCGAGTTCGGCAATGAACCTGAAGTCGTTCGAGGGACAGGCGCGTCTGAGCGTGATCCTGGCCGCGGTGGGGGCCTGCGCGGCACTCGGTGCGGCGTTCTTCATGCTCTCGGCGCTCGATGCGTCCAATCTCGAGATTAACCTGCGCGCGGGCGGCCGGCGCTTCCTGGGCATCATGGCCGGGATCGGCGTGGGATTTCTGGCCGGCGTGATCGGGTTCTTCATGGGGCTGAGCGGGGCGGGCGAGAAGCGCAACAAGGCGTCATCGCTCTCCTGGATGGGGTTCTTCCTCAGCGCCGGAGTGCTGGCGGTCGTGCTCTGTCTGGGTGTGTTCTTTTTCTTCACCAAGAATTTCGTCGGCTAGGCGCTGGCGCTCAACCGGGCGCTGCGGATGTTCAGGATCACGCGCCGGGCCGGCTCAAGCGACGGAAACATGTCAGAGGAATCCTTACCGGTGAATGTCCCCGCGGAATTGCTGCCCGGCGCATCGCGCCCTGCCGAACATACGGACGCCGCCGCAAACGCCGCGGAGCTTGATGCACGCGGCTTTGCGATTCTGGCCGCCCGCATCGCGGCCGAAACCCGCTGCGACGACGTGGTCGTCATCGATCTGCGCGGGCTGTCCGGTGTGGCGGATTTCTTTGTGCTGGGCACCGGCACATCGGATCGGCAGATGCGGGCTGCGCTCGAGAAAATCGCCGAGGCCGCCCGCGGCGTGAAGCGCCGACCCTTCCGCTCATCGAGTGCCGACCCCACCTGGACGCTGGCGGACTATGTGGATGTGATCATTCACCTGTTCGATAGTCAGCACCGCGCCTATTACGACCTGGATTCGCTGTGGGGCGATGCGCCGCGCGTCTCCTGGCAGCCGGAATAGTCGCGAAGCCCTGCCTTCCAGTGCCTCCACCCGGCGGCCGCCGGATTGAAGCGCGGGAGCCTACGGCTGCGACGCCCCCACCGGTGCGAACTCGTTCCGCAGCTCTTCGAGGATCGCGCGCTCCAGCGACGAATCGCGACCGACGCGCGTCCATATCTCCCCGCGCGGGTCGCTCTCCCACGACGCTTCAGTCGATGGAGTATCCCCGAGGCGCCCCTCGTTCATCCCCATGACGGACGATTGCACCTGACCGCGCTGCGTGTCGCGCCGCTCCACGTCCACGCGCACCCGCGCGACAACCGAACCGCCGCTGCGCCCGACCAGAAGCGAGCAGGTGCGACGCAGCGTCGAGGCGCCGCCGACCAGTTCGCGCGGTGCGCCGGTTTCGCGACGGGCGGTGACTTCGGCAGGGCTGCTCCGCACCTCACCGCGCGCCCGATCGACCGCGGCAGAGCCAAGCTCACGGGCCACAATCCGCGACGCGCTGGCGAGCACGACCGCCTCATCGTCCGCGTCGATCGTGCGCGAGAGATAGCCGCCCGAGGCCGGGCCACCAGCGCAGCCGGCTGCAAGCAATAGTCCGACGGCACTGAGCGTCAGGATTGCGATATGAGTCGAAGAGCGGGTGCGCAGGTTCACGGGTCGTGCCTTGCTGGGGGTCTTTGATGCGCTTTCAGAAATCCGACGTCGTGTGCCGCTGCCGCCGCCGCGTGCATCAGGGATTGGGACCGGCCGCCTGCGGCGGCGGGATATCCAGGTCCGGATCGCCCGATGGGGTCGGCGGTCGCGCCCGCGCCGGTTGCGACGTCGGTGCGCGTCGCGCCGGCGGACCCGTCTCGGGGACTGCGGCGGGGGGCATGGTAACGGCGGTCGTCGGCGTGGAGCCGGGCGGAACCGGCCTCATCAGTCCCGCGTCCGGATCTTCCTCCGGCTGTGGGATCCAGGGGGCGCTCAGCCGGCGAAGGTCCGCTGCTTCGTGTGCCGCCGGCAGCGGCGCGACTCTCATCGGGGTTCCGGGCAGCATCGTCGGTACGGAGCGCGGCCGATCAATGTCCAGCACGGGCGCGGGTATCACAACCGCAGCGCGCGGCTGTGCCTCCGAGTGCAGGCGTTGAGTGAGCGGCAGAAAGTCAGCACGGATGTCGGTCGGCGGTCGATCAAAGTGACCGGGATCGTACGTCATGCTGTTGAGCATCTGCGCCCCGTCCCCGGCGGGAGAGGAAGAGGGGGCGGCATTCGGAGTCACCGTCGGCGGCTCCTCGAACGGCGCAGGCGGCAGGATCGGTGCAGGGCGCGGTCGCTCACCCGGCAGCGGCGACCCGACCGGCGACCCGACCGACTCGCGCGGCCGCGGCAGCATCCCGCCGTAGGCGGGCTGCGCGACCGGAGCGGCTGTGCGCCCGCCATCACCCGAGGGCGGCGCGCTGATCGGCGCAGGCAGTTCGACCGCGCGATCCTGCGCCGGCGCGGGTCGATCGGGCGTGGACAATCCGCGAAGCGTGTTCGGGGGAGGCTGGCGCGGCGGTGCGGGGCGATCCAGCGGGGAGCCGGCGCGCCGCGGCGATGATTGCAGGCCGCGCGGCAACGGCGGGCGCGCCTCGCCGCGCAGCATGCGGGGGTAGTCCGCGAGGAGGCTGCCCGGCTCCGCGGTCGCCGCCGCTCTCTCCAGGTGCGCCATGCCGCTGTCTCGCAGGCCGGCGTGATATTCCAGGTAGCCCAGCAGGAATCGCAGCCGCGGCTCTTCCTGCTCGCGCAGTCGATCCAGGATGTCCGCCCGGCGGATGTCCACGATCTCGCCGTCGCCGATCAGCGCCTGCAGGTCGATGTTGAATTTCGCCAGTTCGGGGTAGCGCTCCAGCCCGGCAATGATCGCCACGGCCGCCGACAGGTATTCACCCGCCGCCAGCAGCGCATGCCCCTTGCCCAGCAGCGGCAGCGGGTTTTCCGGCTCCAGCGCACGCGCCGCTTCAAACCGCCCGGCCGCGTCGTAGAACTGCCCGATGTGCATCAGCGATTCGGCCTTAAGCAGCTCATTGTTCAGCAGCGAAGGTCCGCCGCCGACGAACGAGCGCATCGGCGCCCGCACCAGTCGCGCAACGAAATCCGCGGATTCAAGCTGTGCCAGCTCAAGCTGCTGGGCCGCGACGGCCGGGTTGTCGCGCAGCGACGCGCGCATCTCGTCAAACCACGTCGCAGCGGGATCAACCTCGAGCGCCAAGGCCAGGCGCATGTCCGTGAACGTGTCGTATCCCGGCAGCAGACTCGGGTCCGCCGCGACCGGAGCGCGCGGCAGAGGCTCGCCGTGCATCGTCGGCCGGCCGGCACTTCGAACCGTCCCCGGACGCTCGAAATCCGCCGGCGACGGCGGCGTCTGCGACGGGTTCACCGGTCGGGCGGCGCTTGCGCTGGCCACATCGAGTGGTGTACCAAGCGGCGCTGAGCCGGGTGGACGCATGCTCTCGGGTGAACGAAACGCCGTCGCCGGTCGCACGGCTTCGGCCGCACCGGCCCGCGGATCGACAATCGTTGTTCCCGCGATTCGCTCGTCGGCCGAGGTCAGCGGCGAAGGGACGCCGACCGGACGCATGCCGAATAGCGACGTCCCGCCCTGCCATCGATAGACCGGTCGGCCCACCTGCAGCGACGGGTTGGTCTGCGTGTCGATGCGCCAATCGAGCCGCGAATCCGGCGCGGCCAACCCCGCGCCTGCTCCCTGCGGCGGCACCGACTGGATCGGCGCTCCCAGCGGCTGGGCGCGCAGCCGCGCCGCGTCGGGGACCGTGAGCGCCGGGTCGTAATAAGGCTGTCGGCCGGCGGTCGGCAGGTTCAGGCGTGGGTCACTATATCCGCCCGTGTAGCCCGTTCCGCGCTGCGAATAGGCGTCGTAGGGCGCGACCGAGTCACGGCGGAAAGGGGCCAGCGTCGCGGAGCCAAGCGGCGCTCGAAAGTTGCTGGAACCGGGAATCGGCGAGTAGCTTCGCAGCGATTGGCCGAAACGGGCGTTGCCCGCCGCCTGGTAATTGCCGGGGAGGTTCGGAGCCGCGCTGCCGCGCGGGGTATTGACCCGCGAACCGCCGACCTGCGGATTCGCGTCAAACATGCGGCCGTCCTGCTGGACGGATTGCTGCGAAAAACCGACCGCGGAGACAGCCAGCAGGCTGAACAGCACGGCCGCGACTCGCAGGCCTGCGCGCGCCGGTTTGATTCCGTTACCAGTGCCCATTCGACGCACCTCCTCCAGTCTGCTTGCGGTTCGAAATCCGAGCCGCATCCCCCAATAAATTATAGGTCGGCCGTTGCATGCCGCCGACCGTAGCGCCCCGGCCCATTCTCGAACGCCTACGGCCGAAAACCGCGATTGTGCGCGGTTTCGGTCGACAAAATGCGCATCGCGACGGTTGTAAGCGCCGGGTGGTTTGGACGGCGGGTTCGACCGGCGGTATTCTACCGCCCTGCGAGCCGGTGGCGCGGCGCTTTCCCGTGTCCTAATAGCAGTTCGCCTGAGTCGCGACGCGCGTCGCATCGGAGATTGTGTTGACATCGTTCATTCGCAGCCGCCCCGGGCGGTTTGCGCTCATCGGCTGGTCACTGCTCGGTGCGGTGGTCTGTGTCATTGGGTGCCTGCGGCATTCGTTCCCCGTTCAATTCGCGGAGGTGATTCGGCTGGACGGCCGTGGGCCGGCTGCCGGTGCGCTGAGTACGCGCGAGTGGGTGGAGGATGCTCACATCCGTCTGCAGGCCATGCTGCCGACGACGGACAAGGCTCCGCTTCTGACGGATGACCTGACGACGGTGCGCGGCCGGCCGCGGGACGTGGCCCGTTACTTCGAAATCAACCGGGCGATGCAGCATTCGCTGCTGGCCAATTCGAGCGGCCTGGTTCACACGGCGCAAGCCACGGTGGACGTGCCGAAAGCGCAACAGGATGAGCCTTGGCCGGGGTTTGAGGACATCTGGGCTCCGATCGAGCCGGGCTTTGCGCTCTCCGGGCGGATCGGCTACGCGCGGCGCGGCGATCGAATTATCAACGCCGACTGCATCATCATGCTCCCGGGAATCCTGGCGGATAAGAATGTTTCGCGCACGCGGGACGTCTGCCTCGCGCTGCGCGACGCCGGGTATCACGTCATCGCGATTGACCTGCGCGGCCACGGTCGCACGCTGCAGCGCTACCCGAATCACTACCCGACGTTCGGCATCCTTGAGACCGGCGACCTGATCGCGCTGTCGGAGTGGCTGGAGGACCAGCCGCATGTGCGCGAAACGGGGATGATGGGATTCTGCTGGGGCGCCAACCTGGCGATGCTGGCGGCATGGGAGGATGGGCGCGGGGATGATGATCGCGACGTGAGTGATCGAGTGGCGAAGCGGATGCGTCCGCGAAGCGACCGGCCGCACTTCCGCGCCGGGATCCTGGCGTTCTCGCCGCCGGTGCGCTTCGAGCGGATCATCGAGCAGACCGGCGCTCGGGAGTGGACCTTTCTGGACAATCCCGTGCTGGCGGGCCTGCAGGATCGCATTCGTCTGCGGATGAAGCAGATGGGCTATGAGCGGCCCTGCGGCAGCCTGGAGCGCCTGATGCACGAGGAGGCGGAGCGCACCCCGTGGGGCACGACGGACGTCGTGTCGGACGGGCTGGATTACCTCCGCCTGATGCCGCACGCCGGCGCGCGTGTGAGCAACAAGCTCGAACACGTGCGAACGCCCTTGCTGATCGTGCACGCGGCGAATGATCCGCTGTGCCCGGCGCAGGACGTGGCGGATTTCATCAGCACCGTGCAGAACCCGCACGTGGCGGCGATTGTGCTGGCTGGCGGCGGGCACGACGGATTCGCCCCCTACGCGAGCAACTACTTCTACAGCATGGTGTTCAACTTCTATGATCCCGGTCTGGGAGCCGCGGCGAACCTGGCGCGGCGGGTCGCGCCCGTCGCCCTGGCGCCGCAAACGGACCGCTAGGCGCGGATCGGGGCCGCGCCTCCCCCGGGCGCGGACAGGTCTTGGAGCGGATCATGGAATCACGTCTGGCGCAATTCCGCGCGTTTCGCGAGCGGATGAATCAGCGCATCGCGGATCTGAAGAACCTGCCGATCAATCGCTTCTTCACGCTTGACTCGAAAGCCTACGAGGACGGAGCGCTCGATTCGCGGACGAAGGAGCTGTGCGGGCTGGCGGCGTCGCTGGTGCTGCGCTGCGACGATTGCATCGCCTATCACGTGATTCGCTGCAAGGAGCTGGGGGCGACGGATGAGCAGGTGATCGAGGTCTTCAACGTGGGGTTGATCGTCGGCGGGTCGATCGTGATTCCGCATCTGCGGCGGGCGGTCGAACTGCTCGACGAACTCAACGCCGAGCAGCCCGCGAAATAGATGCTCCGGGGCGGCCCGGCCCTTCGCGCGCGGCCGCATTCGGGATTCCAGCCGCTCACCTTCTCGGCATCGCCCGCCTTATCCTGCTTTCGGCCCCGCGGCGCGGATCGCAGCAGCCGCCTCGGGGAATTTCTGGAAGTTCTTCGTAAAGCGATCGGCCAGCTCGCGGGCCTTGGCGTCGTAGGCGCTCTTGTCGGCCCAGGTGTTGCGCGGGTCGAGCACTTCGTCCGGCACGTCCGGGCAGCTCCGCGGCACGCCCACGCCGAAGACCGGGTGCGGCGTCGTCGGCACCTCGTCCAGCTTCCCGGCCAGCGCCGCTTTCACCATCGCGCGGGTGTGCGGGATCTTCATGCGCTTGCCGACGCCGAACGGCCCGCCGCTCCAGCCGGTGTTCACCAGCCAGACGCGCGAGCCGTGAGCAGCGATCCGCTTCCCGAGCATGTCGGCGTAGACGCTGGGGTTGAGCGCGAGGAAGGGCGCGCCGAAGCAGGTCGAGAAGGTGGCCTGCGGCTCGTTACCCATGCCCGCCTCAGTGCCGGCGACCTTGGCCGTGTACCCGCTCAGGAAATGAAACATCGCCTGTTCGGCGGTGAGGCGCGAGATCGGGGGAAGCACGCCGAAGGCGTCGCAGGTCAGGAAAATCACGTTGCGCGGGTGGCCGCCGACGCTCGGCTCGACGGCGTTGCTGATGTAGTGCAGCGGGTACGCGCCGCGCGTGTTCTCCGTCAGCGAGTTGTTGCGGAAGTCCGGAGCGCGGGTCAGCGGGTCGATGAGGACGTTCTCAAGCACCGAGCCGAAGCGCAGCGCCGCATAAATCTGCGGCTCGTCCTGCTCGGAGAGGTTGATCGCCTTGGCGTAGCAGCCGCCCTCGAAGTTGAAGATGCCCCGGTCGGACCAGCCGTGCTCATCGTCGCCGATCAGGCCGCGCTCGGGGTCGGCGGAGAGCGTGGTCTTGCCCGTCCCTGAGAGGCCGAAGAACAGGGCCGTGTCTCCCGCCGGGCCGACGTTCGCGGAGCAGTGCATCGACAGCACGCCCGAGAGCGGCAGCAGGTAGTTCATGACCGTGAAGATCGATTTCTTGATCTCGCCGGCGTATTGCGTGCCGCCGATGATGACCAGCCGCGCCCCGAGATTCAGCAGGATGAAGGCGTCCGAATTCACACCGTCGGTCTTGGGGTCGGCCTTGAAATTCGGGGCGCTGATGACGGTGAACTGCGGCTCATGGTCGGCCAGCGCCGCCGCGGGCGGACGGATGAAGAGCTGCCGCGCGAACAGGCTGTGCCAGGCGTACTCGGTGATGATCCGCACGCGCAGGCGGCTCTGTGCATCGGCGCCGGCGTGCAGGTCCTGCACGAAGATGTCGCGGCTGCGCAGATAGTCGAACAGGCGGCCCTTGAGCGCGTCGAATTTCGCCGCGTCGATCGCCACGTTGGTATCGCCCCACCAGACGTTCTTCTCGCTGGACGGCTCGCGCACGACGAACTTGTCCTTCGGCGAGCGGCCGGTGCGCGGGCCGGTCCGGCAGACCAGCGCCCCGCGGTCGGACAGCGTTCCTTCCTCGCGGCGCAGCGCCGTTTCAACGAGCGCCGGCGCGACGAGGTTCCAGTGTGCCTTGCCGGAATGCGCAAGGCCGATGGAGTCCAGACCGAAGCGGCTCGCGGGGTAATTGCCCACCTGGCTCACACATGCTCCTTTCAAGGTCGAATCGAGGGCGCAACAGCCGCGCCCCGACGCGGACGGCCCATTATCGGGTTGCCCGGGCGGAATCGCAACGCCCGGCCGCCGCTCCCAAGCCCCCCGCAGGTGCTTTTCCATGCGAACCGATCCCCGGCGAATGCACACTTGGATTCGGGTCGATCAGTACGCGGGGATGCCGCATACCCGCGCGCCCCCCGGGGGACTGCCCGCATGGGACCGTTGGATATCGGACACGTCATCAAGGTGCAGGGCGACACGCTCGACGTGCAGATCGGCGTCGAGTCGCTCGAAATGGAAGCCAACGGCAAGCGCTACCGCGTTGGGCGGCTGGGCACCTATGCCACCGTCCCCGTGTCCAGCGGTTTGCTGATCGGCTACGTCACCGGCGTCACCCACCACGGCGAGCTGGAGCCGCGCCCCAATCCCGGCGCGCCGCGCAAGATATCGATGACCGTGCAGTTGCTCGGCACGGTTCGCGGACAGCGCTTCCAGCGCGGCGTCGATGAATACCCGACGCTCGGCGACGTGGTGCGGCTTGGGACGGATGCCGACTTCGCCCTGATCTTCGGCACTTTCGACGAGATTGCGCGCGAGGCCGGCGGCTACCCGCGCTCCTTCTCGATGGGCCGCTTCGCGGTGGACACCGATTTCGACGTGCGCTGCCTGGGTCGCGACTTCTTCACCAAGCACGTCGCGGTGATGGGCAACAGCGGGTCGGGAAAATCCGTCACCACGGCCAAGATTCTTTATGAAGCGCTGAAGCTGCCCTTCACGCAGGTCGTGATGTTCGACATGCACGGAGAGTACAGCGCCGCCTTCAGCGACGACGCCGGAAACCCGCAGGCCAACGTCAGCTATCTCTCCGATCGCAACCTGATCCTGCCCTACTGGATGTTGCGCTACGAGGAGTTCGAGCAGGTCTTCCTCGACACCTCCGACCCGCTGAACTGCAACGCGCAGCGCGTCTTCCTGCGGCAGGCCTTCGAGCGGCTCAAGCGGGCCGCCGCGGAGGAGCTGGAGCTGACCCGCGAGTACAACGTCGATACGCCGGTTTATTACTCGATCGAGCAGCTCAAGCTCTACGCCGAGAACATGAACCAGGCCCGCTACGTGCTCGGCACGCAGAACTACGCCTTTACCCGGCTGGCCTATCGCACGCTCCCGCCTGCCGAGCAGGAAAAGCTCCTGCTGGCGCAGCGCATGGAATTCAACCAGGGCAATCCCGAGGGCGAGGTGCCGCACGCCACATTCAACGGGCGGTTGCTGGGGCTGGTGAATCAGCTTGAGACGCGCCTCAACGACCGCCGCTACGACTTCCTGCTGCGCCCCTTCGAGCAGGCCCGCCGCAACCCCGACCTGTCGATGTATTTCCGCGGCGGCATGCGCCCCGGCGACCTGAGCATGTCGGTCTCGGCGGTGATCCGACAACTGCTGGGGCGCGTCTCGCCGCGGCGGAATCTCACGATCATCGACCTGTCCGGCCTGCCGTTCGACGTGGTGGACATCACCGTGGCCACGCTGACGCGGGCGCTCTTCGAGTTCAATTTCTGGTCGCCGCCCGAAGCGCGCCAGCCGGTGCTGCTCTGCTTCGAGGAAGCGCACAATTACCTGCCGCGCACCGCCCGCGAGGGGCGCAAGATGTTCGCTCGCGAGGCGGTGGAGAAGGTCGCCAAGGAGGGCCGCAAGTACGGCGTCGCGGCAATGATCGTCAGCCAGCGCCCCAGCGAAATCTCCGAGACCGTGCTCAGCCAGTGCAACACGATGGTGCTGATGCGGATGAACAACCCCGACGACCAGCAGTACGCATCGCGCGTCGTGTCAGACCAGTTCCGCTCGCTGATCGACCTGCTGCCCAGCATGCGTCCCGGCGAGGGGTTCATCATCGGCGACTCGGTGATGATGCCCATGCGCACGCTCATCGATCCGCCGCCGCGCCTGCCGCGCTCGGCGAACGTGGACTTCTTCCGCGTCTGGTCGCAGGGCGCCGCCGAAAGCGCCGTCGAGCAGATCGTCGATCGATGGTGGCGTCAGGATCGCTCCGCGGTCAACCTCGAAAAGCCGCAGGACTGGGGCTTCGAAGGCACGCTTCCCAGCCTCGACGAAGGGGCATTGGCGAATCTTGACGAGCAGGCGCTGGCCGAGCCGCTGTCACTGCCCGCCAACTCCCCGCTGGCCCGCGATGGCGCCAGCGGCATGAGCGGCGCCGCCTCACGCGGACCGGGAAACGGGGCGGACGCGGCCGGGGGTGAATCCACCGAAGGGCAATTCGTCGAAACCGAGGACTCCGCCGCGGAGCGCGAGCAGCGCCCGCTGTCGGTGGCCCAGCGAAAGCTCGCGCAGCTCGCCGCGCTGCTGTCGGGCAAGAAGTCGGAATAGCGGCGCCTGGCGCGCGGCCGATCCGCTTACGCGCCGTCGTCAAATGCCGCACGAATTCGATTCGCGGTCCCCGCCAGCACCTCCATCGAGATCAGTCCGAAGAACCACTCGCGGTCCGTCGCGATGCGATCCTGCGCCAGCCGCGCCTCCATCTCGCGCACCTGGGCGGCGCTGTGCGCCGGCAGCCACGGCTCCGCTGCGCACAGCTCGCGCCGCACCGTGCGGAGCTGGTCATAGACGCTGCGCCGGGCGCGGCGGTCGCGCGGCCGCTCCTCGCGCAGCAGCGCATTCTCGCGCACCAGCGCCTCTCGCCGAGCCAGCAGGTCGACCGGCGCGGAAGCGGCGTGGCGCTGCGGGTTCTGAATGACGTCCCGCGCCCGGCGACGCGCAGCTTCCACCATGCCCGGCTGGATGGTGCTGCGCGGAAGATCCGCCCACGCCGTCGCGGTGACGCACGCCGACGGCGCCAGTGCCGGGCCGTACAGCGCCTCGCAGAACGCCTCGGTCATCTCGTCATACTTCGCCCCGCCGATCCCGTGAATGAACAGGTCGCCCAGCGACAGCCGCGCAAACGCCGAAAAGGTCAGCGCCCGCGGTCGCAGCAGCATTCCATCCGGCAGAATCGGCCACGGCGCTTCTGCCGTCGCGGCGTCGCGCAGCGCGGCGGCCGGCATCGCACCGAGCCGCTCGCCGTCGGCATGAAGAAGCACGCCCTCGCCCGATCGCTGCACGAACGGCCGCGCCCGCCGACCGTCAGCTCGCAACAGCCACAGCGGCAATTCCACGCGATCGGCCGCCACGGCCAGCGGCGGTGCGGGAATCGCCGCATTGCGCACGCCGTGCCTCGTGCGATAGTCGCGCTGCGCACGGTTGTAGGCTTCGGCCAGTTCGTCGGCGCGCAGGATCAGGTCGGCGGCGAACGCGCGGAACGACGCGGATTCACACAGCGACGCGGCGCGCACCGTCTTCAGCGGCCTGCCGAGTGATGCCTCAATGCGCTCGCGCGCCCGGTCAATGCCGTCGGCCAGCGGAATCGGCCCCTCGGCGGCGCACCAGGCATCGGCGACGATCGACAGGCTGCTGCGCGACGGATCCGGCAGCAGCGTCGCGATTCGCTCGAAAAAGTCCAGCCAGTGCGAGCGCGGCGCGCCGGGCTGATGCTGCATGGGCAATCCCGCCCGCAGAGCCGGTATCTCGACCTCGACGACCCGCAGCCCCCCGGCCATCTGCTGCGGCACGCGCAGCCGTGGAGCTTTCGGCGTGTCAAAGTCCACGACCAGCCACACCGCAGACGCGCCGCAGCGATCGGCCAGCGCGCCGGCGGCGAAGCTCTTGGCCAGCACCCCCGCGTGAAAGAACTCCGCCTGGTGGCCGGTGGCGATCAGCGGCCTGTCAGTGGGCAGATCGAGTTGCTCGCGCAGGCGTCGGCGCCACGCGCTCACCGGGACTCCGCACCAGGCCGGGTCGGCGGCCCGCGCCGGCTGCACCAGCGACCGCAGCGCGGTCGCGGCCGGCTCGACGAGAACGTCGGTGGATTGCGGCGGTGTGCGCAGCCGGGCGCGGTCGATCATGCGTCAGTGCAGGGAGGGCAGGGGGCGTCGCAGGGCGCTGCATGTCGGATCAGCGGCTCGCGGTGCAACGCGCGAATCAGCACGTCGAGGTAGTGGGTCAGTCGCGCGCCGGGGTCGTCCAGCGTGCCAGGGAAGGAGCGGCTGGCGTCGCGGTAGATCCGCCGCACCGGCAACTCGCGGATGCGCAGATTTTCGCGGGCGCACTGCACCCAGAACTGCATTGGGAAGGCGTAGCCCGGCTCATCCAGCGACAGGCTCTGCATGGCGGCCACGCGGTGCGCCTTGAACCCGCAGAAGGAGTCCGTCAGGTCGAGCCGCAGCACCGTGTTCATCACGCCGGTCAGCAGGCGGTTGATTTCGCGCCGATCGGCCGGCGCGGCATCGTCGCGCGGGTCGCTTCGCAGGTAGCGCGACCCGCTGATCACGTCGGCGTCGTCATCGCGGATCGCTCGAAAGAAATCGGGCAGTTGCGCCGGCTCGTGCTGGTCGTCGCAGTCCAGCGTCACCACCCAGTCAAACCCGCGGCACCCCGCAAAGCGAAAGGCGTCGATCAGGCTCTGCCCATACCCGCGATTCTCCGGATGGGTCAGAACGGAGATTCCGCCGGTGCGTCGCAGCAGGTGCGGCGTGTCATCCGTCGAGCCGTCGTCAATGACGAGCAGGTCATTGGTGTAGCGCCGAACGGCGCGAATGACGCGCTGCACGCTGGGAGCTTCGTTGAATACGGGGATGGCGACGAGCGTTCGCATCTACCCTCCAGTCTCGCGCCGGGCGCGGGCGACCGCCGCGTCGGCGAAGGATTGTTCGAGGGTGGTGCGGGTTTGTCAACGTGGGCGGGCTGCGAGGGGGGCTCCGGCCGGGGGCAGAATGCCCGCGAATGGCGACAATCGGCGACTCAGGGCGCTTTTCGGCGCAATTCCGCGATTCTCTCGCGCACCTGGGCCAGCCGCGCATCGTCCGCCTGCAGGCCGCGCTCGATCAGCCGGTAGCGTTCCAGGGCCTCGGTAATTCGCCCATTGACCTCAAGCGCCTCGGCGAGGTTCACGTTCGTCGCGTATTCGCCCGGCGCGATCCGATGCGCCGCCTCGGCGTGACGCAGCGCCTCGGCCGGCCGGTCGTGTCCCAGCAGCGTCGTGAGATTTGCGTGCGCGCGCCAGTCGGCCGGGTCCAGCTTCGTGATGCGCGCAAACAGGCGCTCCGCTTCCTCGCGGCGGTTCGACACGGCGCACAGCTCGGCCAGCAGACGCAGCGCGTCTGCGTCATCGGGTGCCAGCGCGGCGGCCCGCTCCGCGTGCGGCAGGGCGTCGCGCGGGCGGGCCAGATCGACCAGCAGGCGGCCCAGCGCCACGCGTGCCGCGGCGTCCTCCGGGGACTCGGCCACGCGGGCCTCCAGCCGCGCCAGCTCCGCCGCACCGTCCGGCCGCAGCAGCCGCGCTGTCAGTCGCCGGGCATGGGGATCGCCGGGCGCCAGCGTCAGCACGCTCTCGGCGTAGTGCGTAGCGCTTTGCGCATCCCCCAGCGCGGCGTGGATGTTGGCGAGGATGAGGAGCGAGTCGGCGTCGCGCGGCGCCAGTTCGATCGCCCGCCCCGCGGCGCGAAGCGCCTGCCGGAGCATCGCGCTGCGCTGCGGCTCAGCGACCCGCCCGGCCAGGCGCAACAGTTCTCCGGCGTAGAAGCGGTTGATGACGGCGCTCCGCGGCCAGGTGAATGCGTCCTCCTGAAAGAGCACGGCGTTGGCCCGCCAGTCGGCGCTGCGCAGCGCGCTTCGCACGCCCAGTGCCGCCAGCACCAGCACTCCGCCAACTGCCGCCGGCACCGCCACCCGCGCCGCCGGCCCGCCGGGACGGCAGGCGCTGCGCCACGCGGCGCACAGCACCGCGGCCAGCAGCAGGCACAGCGGCACGCTGGGCCAGTAGAACAGGCGCTCCGCCAGCGAGACGCCGATCAGCAGGACCGTGTTCGAGATCAGCGCGTAGCTGGCCAGGAAGATTGCCGCCGCAACCGCCGCGTCGCGCCACGCACCGGCCGGCCGGCGATAACCGAACAGGCACAAGGCCAGGCCCGCCAGCGCCGCGGCTCCGAGCAGCGACAACGGATCGAAGGCGTGCGGGTCGAGAATGCGCAGGCCGTAGTCGGCGCTGAGGTGAACCGGGTAGAGCATCAGCCGCGCATAGTGCCCCAGCACCACCAGCGGCATCAGCACGCGCGACAGCCCCTCCGCCGCGACGACGGGGTTGAATACATCCGCCGGCGCGGCGTCGCGGATCAGGTTGTATTCCAGCGCGACGAAGCGCAACGGGAGATAAACCAGCAGCGGCGCCAGCAGCAGCAGTGCATGAGTCGCCCAGGCGCGGCGGTGCGGCGGCGCTGCGGAGGGAGTGGCGTGCATCGCGAGGAGCGCCACCGGCAGATAGCAGACGGCGGTCTCCTTCGCGAACAGCGCCCCGAGAAAGAGCAGGCCGGCGGCGCAGGTGCGCAGCGGCGACGCCGGGCCGGCCGTCAGCACGAGCAGCCCCAGCAGCAGCCACAGCGCTGTCAGCACCTCGGCGCGGCCGACCACGTTGGCCACCGCCTCTGCGTGCACCGGGTGCACCGCGAAGAGCAATGCGGCCACCAGCGGCGCAACGGGGTCGCGCAGCAGCCGCCGGGCCAGCAGCCACACCAGCGCCGAACACAGCGCGTGCAGCGCCACGTTGATCGCGTGGAACGCGGCGGGGTTCACGCCGTGAATCGCGTATTGCACGGCGAACGTCAGCAGGGTCAGCGGGCGGTAGAGCCGGTCGCGGCGCAGATCGAGGCGCTGCGTCTCGGCCTCCATGTGCGGCCGCCACCAGTCGCTGAGCCAGATGGACCGCCAGTCGGTGATCGAGCGGATGGCCTGGTTGTCGGCGACGATCGGAACGTCGTCGTAGGTGAGGTCATTTCCGACGCTGTTGATGAAGCACAGCGCCCCGAGCAGCGCGGCCAGCCACGGCTGCCACGCGGCGGGGCGCGCGGCAGGCGTAACTGCGGCGGGGGCGTCAGCGCGGCGGCGCATCGGCGATGGAGACGTTGTTGTAGTCCAGCAGCGTGCCCTTGGCGCGCTCCAGCTCGACGAGCGTAATCGTGTAGTCCGTGATGACGCCCAGCAGATTCTGGCGGGCGTTGGCGAGCTGCTCGACGGCGTTCAGTTCGGTTTCGAGATAAGCGGGGTCCACCGTCTCGGCGCGGGTTTGCAGCGCTCTGAGGTTCAGCGCCGCCGCCCTGGCGCTGGCGAGCTGCGGCGGAATCTGTGAGTAGCGCAGCGCCAGCGTGCGGATCGCGACGTTTACTTCTTCGACCACGGCGTCGGTGATGCGCTGCAGTTCGACGATGGACTGCGACTCGCGCAACTGCGACTCGCGCAGCCGCGCCCGCGCGGCGCGGTTACCGAAGGGCTGCGAGAACTGCACCCCCACCGTGTACGATCGAAAGCGGTTCATCGTGGCGTTGTCGAAGCTGTTGCCCGAGTCGTCCTCCAGCCCCTCCACCTGATAGTCGAAGCTCAGATCCAACTGCGGCAGCGTCTCGTTCTTGGCCGCGGCGGACTCCACCCGCGAGCGCTCGATGCCCAGTCGCGCCTGCGCGATTTCGCTGCGGCGGTCCAGCGCCTGTCGCACCTCGCCGAAGTGATCCAGCACGATCGGCAGAGTGAAAAGTGCCTCCGTCGGCACGATCTCCACGTCGCGCGACAGCGGGAACTCGGCGTCGTTCATCAGGTTCTTCAGCCGGTCTTCCGCGTCGCGGACATTCTTGATCGCCTCCAGCAGCGTGACGTAGCGCTGCTCATACCGCGCGCGGGCATTGTTGAGCTGCACCGGCGTGGCCTTGTAGCGCTGCAGGCTCTCGAAGTCCTGATAGGTCACCCAGTTCTGCGCCACCGACTCCGACAGAATGGCCACCGTCCGCCGCGCCTGGGCCAGCCGCCAGTAGGCCCGCTCGGCGTCCAGCAGCGTGTCGCGCAACCGGCCTTCGAATTGCCTCATCGAGGCGTCGCGCCCGATTCGCGCCAGCGTGATGTTCCGCCGGTTGTAGTCCAGCCCGAAACCGCGCAGCAGCGGTTGCCGCAACTGGGCGATGAACGTGGTCGAGTAGGAAGGATTGAACGGCGTGCTATCGCCGTCGATGCCGTCGACGTAGTTCCGGCCCTGCCGCGCCGATGCGCTGGCCGTCATGCCGGTCGGCAGCAGTTTGCGAACCCCCGCCTCCATGCTCCAGCCGTCGCTCTGGTTGGTCGCCGCGATCGGTGGGTAGGGGCGATCCAGGTTGTTGTGGCCGGCGTCCAGAAAGAACGCCGCGTCAAAGGCCGCCTCGGCCTGCACCATCCGCGTTTCACTGATGGCCGGGTTGTAGGACTCGGCCCGGATGGCGTAGTTGTTCTGCAACGTCCGCTGAATACACTCGGCGAGGCTCAACTCGCGCCGCACCGGCCGCGCTACCATCGCCAGGTACTCATTCGCGCGGGCCACCACGCGGTCATAGACGAAGTGGATGCGCTCCTCACGCGTCGATCGGCGGATCTCCTCCGCCCGCGCCGCGAAGGCCGGCTCGCTGGCGACGGGGTCCGGAATCTCGCTCAGAATCTCATCAGCCGCCGGCCGCTCGGCCGGAACGGCGGTCGGAAGCGCGGAGCGCTCTGCCGGCGCGGTGGTTGCACCCGCCGATTGTGGAGTGCCGTCACTATTCTGGGCTGAGGCCGCCTGCACCTGCGTTCCGGCTGCGTCTTCATTCTGCGCAGCGCGGACGCGCGGCTCGACCGGGTGCCGCCACTCGCGCGGCGCGGGACGCGCCGCCGGCTGCGCCGCTTCGGCGATCATGCGTTCTCGGTAGGCGACCATGCTGGGTCCGCCGTCGAAGGTGTCGCTGCGGCAGGCGCTGAAGGCGACGGGGAGGAGCAGCAGGGCGGCGAACAAGGGGCGTCGCGTCACGAGCGCGATCCTCCGCGGATGGTCGAAGCGGCAATTCGCGAGGTCGATGTGACCCCGCGCGGGCCGGATCGTAGAAGCGCGGCCGCAGGCGTGTCAAACCGCCGGCGGCGCTGGACGCTTTGCGTAGTGTTGCAGCGCTTTGCACTTGTGGATCGCGGTTGCCGGTGCGTGAGGCGCGACTGCAACCGCGTTGTACTCAGGGAATCCCGCTCGCGGACGTCGCCGTCGCGCAACAACCCGCCGTGCGGTCGCACCCACTTTCCGATATAACCCGCGCGCGCATGGCCGGATCAGACCGCCCAGTTTCATCTTCCAACGCAGGTCCGAGCCCCGGGCCGACGTCCGGCTTCGACTCCCAAGCGCCCAATTCACCGCCCACTAAATCCGCGCTGCACAGCCTCTCGAAGAAGCCCTCGCGGGGCCGCGCCGTTCTCGCCGTCGTTGCCTACGCCGCGCTCATCTTCCTGCCGTTCCTCGGGTCCGGCCGCACGCTCACGCAGCATGAGGTGATCGTCGCTCAACCCGCGATCAACATGCTGCAAGACGGCAATTGGATCGTCCCGCGCTACCACACCGACGAACCGTGGGTGGACAAGCCGCCGCTCGTGAGTTGGATCGACGCCGCCCTCTTCTCCGTGCTGGGATTCAGCGAGTGGGCCGCCCGGCTGCCGGCGGCGCTTTCGGCGATCGGGCTATGCGCCCTGATGACGTTGCTGGCCTGGCGTTTCACCGATCCGCGAACGGCGCTGTTGGCCGGCCTGGTGCAGGCGGTCTGCGTCTATTCGTTCGTTCAAGGGCGTCTCGGCGAAATCGACATGCCCTTCGCGCTGCTGATCGCGGCCGCTCATGCCGTCCTGCTTTTTCGCTGGGGCGACGGCCGCACCGACCTCCCGTTCAGGCAAGCGGCGCTCTTTCACACACTCTGCGGGCTGGCAGTGCTCGCCAAGGGGCCGCTGGCCCCCGCGTTCATCGGCTGCGCCGTACTCGGATTCTGCGCTGCGCGGCGCTCGTGGCGTCCGCTGGCGTCGGTGCTGTTTACGCCGGCCGTGCTGTGCTTTTTCGTCGCGGCCGGGTGGTGGTATGTCGCCGCGTACGCCCGGATCGGCGACCTGGCGCTGGAGCGCTGGAGCTACACCTACGTCAACCGAATCGCGGGCGAACACGTCCAGGGGCGACAATCCGCGCTGGTCTACGTCATGAACATCCCGTGGATGCTGGCCCCCGCTTCCATCATCCTGCTGCTCGGCTGGCGCGCGGTCGCCAAGCGCGTCGCAGCGCCGCAGAATCATTTCGAACGATACCTGTGGTGCTGGTTTCTCTTCGGGCTGACGCCGCTGCTGGTGTCGGCCTTCAAGGCCAAGCACTACGCCGTGCCGCTGCTTCCGCCGCTGTCGATTCTGGCCGCGATGGTGATTACGACGCACCTTCGCGACTGGGGCGTGCACGCCCGGCGCCTCTATGCCGTGCTCTTCATCGGCGTGCCTGTGGCCGGGCTGGTCGTCGGTGGGATCATCATGCCCAAGCGCGACCATCGCCGGGCGACGGCCGAGTTCATCGCCGACGTCACGGCCCGCGTCCCGCCGGGAGAAACGCTCTATACGCTCGGATTGGCGCAATCGAGCGTGTTTCCGTACATCCGGTGCGATTGGCGCGGCATCAACCGCCTCTCGGAATTCGCCGAGGTGCTGCAGCGCGCCGACGGCCGGCCGGTCTGGGTGCTGACGCTGCGCGGGTACCTGCACGCCGAGGCCGCCCGCGAACTGCAATTCGAGGAATTGGGGGCCGATCGCCCCCGCAAGCCGCACCTGCAGGCCCAGGCTCACGTCTTCGGCCGGGTCGTCGGCGGGCGTCTGATTGTGACGGAGGAGACTGAGCACGAGTTGCACGAGATGGCCGGCCCGGCGCGCGGTCCGTAGCGGTCATCCGACGGCGGTCGCCTGAGGCTCGCCGGTGGCGGGGTGGTCGAATATCATCAGAGCGGCTTATCGGGCGGAGGGCGGCGCTCCCGCCGGAATCGCTTGCGGTGGCCGGTGGCTCCGGGTGGCCTAACCCGCGGCCGCGCAGCGTGTCCATCAGACGGTCGCCGGCGCGCCATAGACCCGGCAAAGGAAGGCACAACCATGATCGTTTCGCGCGTCATTCCCGGATTCCTGCTTCTCTGCCTCGCGACGCTGGCCGTCGCACAGGACGGCATTTCTGAACAGCAGAAGCTGCTGGCCCGTCGCGCCGCGGAGGCGGATGCGTATCGCAAGCTGGCCGAGACCGTCTACGGGCTGGAGATCAACAGCCGCACCTATGTGAAGGATTTTGTCGCCGAGAGCGACGACATCCGCGGCGATCTCGACACGTTCATCAAGGGCATTCGGCTCGGTACGCCGCGCTGGTATGAGGACGGCTCCTGCGAAGTGCCGGCCGAAGTGACCGTGGCGAAAGTGATCGAGACGCTCGTCTCGACGCACGAGCGGCACTACAAGGGCAACAGCATCAAGACCAGCGACTTTGAGTCCATCACGGCCCGCACCGAGAAGCAGGTGTTCAAGGTGATCGGAATGGGCGCGCCGCGCGACGCGGAGCGCATTTCCGGCGGCGGCGGCGAGGGCGAGCCTGCTCCGGCGCCGGCGGCGTCGGGCGGTGCGATTCCGGACAACTGGCGCAAGGTCGGCCCGCAGGCGCGGCTGATGGCAATTCGCGCTGCGCGGATGGACGCCTTCCGCCGGCTGGCCGAGCGCGTCAAGGGGCTGCGCCTCACGTCGCAGACGCAGGTCCGCGACTTCGTGACCGAGAGCGACGTGATCACCACCGAGTTGCAGGCGGAGCTGGTCGGTGCGACCGAGACGGGCGTGTTTCTCAGCCCGATGGAGTTGATCGCCGAGGTCCGGCTGGTGCTGCCGACCGAACAGGTCATCACGACGGTCAAGAAGCTGCACAGCCGCCATTACAAGGGCAACGACATCAAGGCGTCGCAGATCGAGGACATCGTGCGCACCGTGGTCAAGAAGGAGTTTGAGGCGGTGGGGCAGGGCGTCCCGCCGCAGCGCTTCATGCGGCAGTACGCCGAGCAGACGGGCGTGCAGATGCCTGACTGGGTCAGCGGCGCAATCTCCGCGACCGGCGAGGGCACCGACCCCGAGTTCACGTCGCCGCAGGGGCGCCTCAAGGCCGCCCGCGCCGCGGAGATGGACGCACGTCGCAAGCTGGCCGAGCGGATTGCGGGGCTGCGGCTGACCGGTTCAACAACGGTGTCGGATTTCGCAACGACTGCCGACCACATCAGCTCGCAGGTCAGCGCCGTCATCGTGGATTCGGTTGTCACATCGACGCGCTTCACGGAGGACACGGCGCAGGTCACGGTCGAACTGCCGGGCGCGCGGGTCTGGACGATCATTTCCGTCGAGCAGCGCCGCGTGCGCTCCGCCGGCGGCGCGGGTGATTAGCGACGGTTCCGGCGAGGTTCGATCACGGATGAGATGACGCGGCGCTTTTTGAGTCCGCGATGCGGGAGAACGGATCATGATTCGGCGATTGGGCGGCATGGCGTTGATCCTGGCTGGGCTTGCGCTCACGCTGACGGCGTGCAGCAAGCGCGAATCGCACAAGGTGCGAATCGAGGAGCGGCAGGAGGAGGGCGAGGTCCGCGACGTGCCGCCGGGTGAAATGATCGTTGAATAGTGCGACGCCGCGATCGGCGCTGCGCAATCCGCGAATCTATGTCGGTAAGGGCGATTGCAATCATCGGTTGCGCAGGGGCCGTGCTCTTCTTGAGCACGCTGCCCGCTTTGACTCACGCGCAGAGCCGGCCGACGGGGCTTTCTTCCGACGACCGCACTTACCTGGAGCGCGTCGCGCTGGGGTCGGCCCGCAGCCGGCTGGCGGAAGCAGTCGCGGCGCTGCCGCTGGCAGAGGGGCTGACCGTCGGCGCGTGGGCCGGTCGAAACGTCGAGCGCGACCGGTCGCTGCGGCAATGGGTGCGCAGCCGTCCAGCCGCCGGTCCACTGCGAGTCTACTCCGACGCGACTGCCGAACAGGACGTTCGCGTGGAGGCGGGCGACCTGGGGGAGTTCCTCTCCAGCCTGCCCGGGTTGGAAGCGACGGACGCGGCCATGCTCAAGTCGGCGTCGCGGCGCTGGAGCGGGCTTTGGCAGACCGGCGAATCGGCGCTGTCGCAGCGCGGCGGTCCGCAGTCGCCGGCCGGGTGGGAAGACATTTCGTTCGAGGGCGTGCAGGTGTCACGGCGGGCGGCACAGGCCGACGCGCTGCGCTGGCTGCTGGAGCGGGCGGGCCGGTTGAAGGTGACGAACGCGCGCGAGCTTTCCGAATTTCTGCGGGCGGACCCCGCGATTGACGCGGCCGTCGCGAGCGCCCTGCTGGATCAGGCGAGGTTCGAGTTTGAGCTGGCGGCCGACCAGGTGGCGGTGGTGACGGCGCAAATTTCTTCGCCGGCGCTGGTGCGGATTCTTCAGCAGGTGGTCGAGGAACACGGGCACCGGAGCGACTTCCGCGCTGCGGACTTTCGCGAGATGGCCGCCGTGACGCCGGACACCACGCTTCGCGAGCAGGGGATGGCCGTCCCGCCGCCGCGATACCGCCTGACGCCTGAATTCCGGCTGATCGAGTTGGACGTGCCCGAATGGGCGGGGCGAACGCTGCGGGCGGAAGTGCGCGCAGTGCCGGATAGCCCGGGGGATGAAGCGGCGCTGCGCAGCGCCGCCGTCGAGGAATTTACCCAGCGCGTCGGCGAGCTGCCGATCACGCCCGAGGTGACGGTGGCGCGGCTGCTGGCTTCGCGGCCGGAGCTGAAGGACGACGTGATCGTGTTTCTGCACGGCGCGCGGCTGGTGAATGTCGTGGCTGCCGCGGGCGATGCGCCGCCGCGCGCGACGGCCGAGCTGCCGTTGCAGCGCCTCTGGCAGATCGTGCGGCGCGGCATTCCGGCCGTCGAGGCGGATCCGCCCGAGCCGCCGGCGACGACCCGGCCGGCGCTGCCGCCGCGTCTGGATCGCCGACCCACAGACACGCAGCCTGCGCGGTCGCCCGCCGCGAACCCGGAGACCCGCCCGTGATGATTGCAAGTCGTTATGTCTTTCTCGCGATAATCCTGTCAGTGTCGAATGCCCTCACCACGGCGCAGACCGCCGAGCGCGACGCGCCGGCCGAGCGGCCGCGGACGGTGACGGTCACCGCGGAGGGCTACAACCGCGACGACGCGCTCAAGCAGGCGCTGCGCAAGGCGCTGGAGCAGGGGGCGGGTGTGCAGATCGCGGGCTTCTCCGAGGCCCGGGACTTCGCGCTCGTCCGCGACACCATCTACAGCCGCGCATCGGGCATCGTCAGCGACTACCGCGTGCAGCGCGAGGAGGAGGGGCCGGGCGGCACCGTCGTGATGACCGTCGAGGCCACGGTGCGTCCCAGCGCCGTCGCGGCGGCGTGGGGCGAAGTGCAGAACGTGCTGGACCAGATCGGCCGGCCGAAAATCATGGTCTGGATTGAGGAGCGCATCGACGGCCAGTTGCAGAGCGACTCAATCGTCGAGCGGCGGATCGAGGAGCGTCTGACCAAGGCCGGGTTCGACCTCGTGTCGCGCGCCGGCGTGGCGGACCTGGTGCGGCGCGAGAGCGGCGACGCGGCGGCCGAGGGCAACGCGGCCAAGCTGGCCCGCATCGCCAAGGACGCCGGCGCACACATCCTGATCCGCGGTTCGGCCAACGCCAACCGCGCCGGGCTGGAGGACATCTACGGCAGCCCGGCCGCGTTCTACAACTGCGACGCTTCGGCGACGGTGTACTACACGGACAGCGCGCGGGTGCTCGCCAGCGAGTCGGTGAACAACGTGCGAAAGGGGGCGCGCAGCAACCGCGAGTTCAGCCCGCAGGCGGCGCGCGCCGCGCTGGTCGACGCGACGCTGCCCGAGCCGCGCACGCGGGTGCAGAAGCCGCCCTTGGGCGAGCGGCTGCTGGCGTCGGTCATGGAGCAATGGGCGACACAGATCAGCGCCGGCGGTGAGATCGTGCTCGAAGTGGAGGAGATGGATTTCCGCACGTTCACGCGGCTCAAGCGCGCTCTCTCGGAATTGGAGGGCGTTCGCTCCGCCGACGGCGACTTCAGCAAGCGGACGGGCGTGTTTCGCCTGCGCGCGACGGTCGCGGCCCAGAACCTGGCGGAGCGCCTGACGGACGCGCCGTTCGATGAGCTGATGGAAGTGATCGACCTCTCGCCGAACCGCATTCAGGCGCGGGCCGTGAAATCCGGCGATCCGGCCAAGTAATCACCCCCCAGGCGAGCGGTCGGCGACCGATGAGCGCGCGGCAGATGCTCACGCCCGAGTTCGTGCTCCGCGCCTACGCGGCGGGGTACTTCCCCATGGCGGACCCGCGCGGGCGGATCCAATGGCTCAGCCCCGATCCGCGCGGAATCTTTGAGCTGGACGGCTTGCGCGTCAGCCGCTCGTTGCGCAAGACGATCGCCGCCGGGGTCTTCGAAGTCCGCGTCAACACGGCCTTCGCGGCCGTGATGGATGGCTGCGGCGATCGCGACGAGGGGACGTGGATCAGCCGCGGCATTCACCGCGTCTATAACCAATTGCATCAGCGCGGTTTCGCTCACAGCGTCGAGACCTGGGCCGGCGATGAACTGGTCGGCGGGCTGTATGGCGTGGCGCTGGGCGGAGCATTCTTCGGCGAGTCGATGTTCCATCGGCGGACGGATGCGTCCAAGGTGGCGCTGGTCGGGCTGGTGGAGCGCATGCGCAACCGCGGGTTCACGCTGCTCGACACGCAGTTCCAGACGCCGCACCTGGCGTCACTGGGGGCGACCGAGATTCCGCGCGCGGAGTATCTGCGCAGGCTGGAGTCGGCACTGAGATTGGACCGGCGATTCGTCGATCCGGTGGAATAGAAGCGTCGGGAGTATGGCCGGGCGGGGGTCTCTTCGCGATCAGTGGTTTCGCTGCTCACGGGAGCGGGACGCCGCTTTGCGCGCCTGGCGCGCGGCATCGAGCATTTCGCGGTATTTCACGAGCACCTGCTCCGTATCGCGCTTGGACTTTCCGACGGCGCACAACACGGCCGCGGCGGCGGCCACACCGGCGAGGAGCATGAGCAGTTCGAGAGACATGCGGCCCGGTCTCCATTCGAGGGAGGGCGGATGAGAGCCTCCCATCAGCGCTATCGGTGCGTGGCGATGGGGAATCGAATTGGGAGGGGTTGTCGGCGTTGCGATGCCGCCGGGGGTCCACTAACATCCCGCCGCGCGGCCCGTGGGCGCGGGTCGAGCGCGAATTGCGCGGTTCGGAGCGGAACGGTCGGATCGAATACACCGCCTGACACCCGGGCGGTGAAACCCACACGGCGGAATCAGAGATGGCGACGGGCATCGCGGACTTGCGGGGGCTGATTCGCGACGTGTCGGATTTTCCCAAGCCCGGGATTGTGTTCAAGGACATTACGCCGCTGCTGGGCAGCCCCCCCGGGCTGGCGTTGGCCGTCGAGATGATGGTCCAGCCATTCCGCGGCACGCGGGTGGACGCAGTGGTGGGGGCGGAATCACGCGGGTTCATTTTCGGCACAGCGCTCGCATCGGCCCTGTCGGTCGGCTTCGTGCCGGTTCGAAAGCCGGGAAAGCTGCCGGCGGCGACCAGGCGATGCGAGTATGCGCTGGAGTATGGGACGGACGCGCTGGAGATTCACGCGGATGGGGTGCGGGCGGGGCAGCGCGTGATCCTGGTGGACGACGTGCTGGCAACGGGGGGAACGTTGGTGGCCTGCCGGCAGTTGGTAACGGATTGCGGGGCAACGATTACCGGAATCGCGGTGTTGATTGAGCTGGTCGGTTTGGGTGGCCGGGCACGGCTGGAAGGCATTTCGGTACACAGCGTGCTGACCTACTGAGCGGCCCTTCGGGAGAGACACTCTGGAACTTGGCGCAACGGCGACAATGAGCGTGGCGAGCCCGCCCGCTCGTCCACGCCAGCCCCCGGAACACGGGCTTGCCGGTAGGGTCGGTTTCGGTTACACCCCCCGCCACAAGGACTCCAGCCGCGGCGGACCCACAAGGGGCTGCTTCACATGGCTCCCGGTCAGAACCAAAGAGGTGCTCGCATGAGGCGGAATCTGTCGCGTTGGATGGCGCTGGTCGCCGCAAGTGCGGGCACGCTTTCGCTTGGGTGTGCTTTCGCGACGGATATCTTCAACCCCGGGTTGCTGTCGTCGGTCGGCCTGGATCCCGCCCGCTTTCTGCCCGCACCGGGGTCGGTTGTGGTCGCGTTCACAAATAACCTCCCGGTGGGGGTGACTTTTGTCTCGATCAAGGCCTCGGACGCGGCGGATCTGACCATCGGCGCGCGGGTAATTGAGACGGCGGTTGACGCGAATTCGACCGTCAGCGAGGTGCTGGATTGCCCGGTGGGGCTGTTTGCGCCGGGGTCGCTGACTGACGACTTCCAGCGCGATCCGCTGGCGGCGTTTGTGGCGGCCGGCGACGGGGTGGTCGAGGTTCCTTATGCGAACTCGGTGCTGCTCTCCTCGCGGGACTTCACCTGCGGCGACCTGATCAACGTCCAGATCGGCCCGGCCCTGAACGAGGCGGGCATTGCGATTACTGTTCGCGTGGTACCCGGGCGCTGATCGGCGCTTCGAAGGAGTTGCGACGCCATGAAGAAACGCACGGCCGGGGCCGCACTGACGACCATCGCGGCGCTGCTGCTTTCCACCGGCTGCCTGAGTTCGCCCACGGCGCTATTTGACCCCGGGTTTCTGAGCGCGGTGGGATTGGGCCAGTCGGCCGCGACTCTGCCGGGCGATGCGCCGGCGCTGGTGGTCGCACTGGAGAATCGGATCAACGCGCCGGTGACGGCGACGATCTCTTTCCGCGGCAGCAACAACCAGGTCCAGACCTATGTCGCCAACGCCGGCGCGGGGGAAAAGACCGCGCGAGCGCTGGTCTGTTCCGTCTCGGAGTTGACGGTCGGCAACATCGCGGACCTCAACGAGATCGGCGTGGTCGTCACGCTGGGGGACGGCCTGCCCGGCGATCCCACGCTGGACGTGGAACCGTTCGGCGTCTTGCTGCGCGAAGGGGCGAATTTCGACTGCGGCGATGCCGTGACATTCGCCGTGCTTCCCTCCGGCGCCACCCGTTCCGGCTATCAGGTGTTCGCCTTCATTCAGCGCGCCCAGTAACCGGGCGGCAGGACACGAGTCGCGGTACCTACCGCTCGTGAGGACTCGCCAACATGAAGAAGCTTTACGGCTGGATGACGGTCATTGCCTGCGGTGCGGCGCTGCTTCAGGTTGCAGGCTGCCCCCAGGCGCAGAACCCCACCGAGTTCATCGCCGGCGGCACCGGCGACGTCGGGCGCTTCGGCGCTACCGCCTCGGTGCGCGTCTTCTCCCCGCGAAACGACCTCGCGATCGGCGGCGGAACCCCCGTCGAAGTCAATTTCCAGGCGGTCGTCACCACCAATGGCGCGACGCTGTCGATCATCTTCGACACCGATCAGAACGCCACCAATGGCAATGAGATTTTCGCGGTGCAGGGACTGCCCTTCACGCAGACGACGGCCCAGGTGAACACGGCCACGCTGGCGGCCGGGCAGTACTTCGTCGGCGTGCAGGTGGTCGAGCGCGATCGCGTCGTCGCCAGCGGGTATGCCCCCGGGCGGGTGCGCGTGAACCAGCGACCGGCGTTTTTCTTCTCCTCCCCGCGCGACAATTTCGACTTTGATCGCGGCGAGCGCGTGACCCCGCGCTTCGACGTGGCGTGGACCGTTGCCGATCCGGACAGCATTGTGAGCGTGCAGATTCTGCTCGATCCCGATGACGTGCCGAACGGCAACGAGATTCTTCTGCGCGAAAGCAACTCGCAGACGGGCGACGCGTTCGCCTTTGACCTGCCGACGGCGCTCTTCCCGGCGGGGACGTATCGCATCCTCGGGCAGGTGGCGGACGGCGTGGCGACCAACTCGTTCTACGCACCCGGCTCAATCCGGCTGCGCTCGCGACTGGCCGGGTTTGTGGACCTGCGGCCGCTGGGCGAGCCGGAGTCCGCATTGAGCGGCGCGGTGTTCGAGGGCTTCAACCCGCACGACAACGCCGGCTCTTTTGTCGGCAACATGCGCGACATCGACAGCGACGGCTTCTTCGACCTGATCCTCGTGGCACAGTTCGGCAAGCCGCAATACCAGATCAATGCGCAGCGCACCGGCGTCGGCGAGGCCTACATGATCTACGGCCGCGCCAAGCGCTTCAGCGGCCGCGTCAACCTGAACTCGACCGGCACGCTCTTCCGCGGCGAGATCTTCGGCGGCGCTCCCGAGAACACGCTGCCCATCCGTCCCAGCCGCGGCATCACAAGTTTTACCGTCCTCTCCGACTGGGATCGCGACGGAACGCGCGAATTCGCATTCGGTCAGCCTTTTACCGACTCCGCCCCCGTCGGGCGCCTCGGCGCGGGCACGGGCGGGGCTGTTCTCGATGCGGACGGATGGTTCCGCTCCGGTGGTGCGGTGGTGGTGTCCGGTTCGGTGCTTCGTCCGGACCTCGGCTTCCCCGGTCGGCATGTGTTCAACATGTCCGAATTCGGCACGCTGCTCATGGACGTGAGCCTGGAGCAGCCCTGCCCGGAGGGTCTGATCGGCCCGAAGGCGCCGCCCGCGCAGTTCGGAGACACCTCCTTCAACCTGCACTTCCTCCCCGGCGGTGCGGGCGGGTTGCGACTCGGCTGCCGCATCGGCAGCGCGGATTTCGGCGATCAGTACGCCGAGACGATTTCCGGACATGACTTCGACTCCATCATTCTGAGCGCCCCCAACCGCGATCCGTTCACCTGCACCCTGTTCAATAACGCGCGCAACATCCGCATCCCGGGTGCCGGCGTGGTGTCGATCTACTATGTGGACGTCATCCGCGGCTTCTACCCCTGGATCAACATCGGCGCTCCAAACGACATGCCGGAGTGTGTGGATACGGCGCTGCTGCCGCACCGCGGCCCCTTCCATTACATCGAGGGCGACGTCCGCCTGTCATTGACGCTTGGCGGCACGATCTCGCCGGGCTTCGTGGTCGATCCCGATGATGCCCCGGACCCGTGTCAGCAGCTTTCCTCGCCCGGTTCGCCGGTGTCCACGCGCACGACGCGCATCTGGGGTGGATTCCCCGGCGCAAGGCTGAGCGGCGCGAAGTCCGTGGATGACTTCACCGCCGACGGCCTGAAGGACGTCCTGATCGGCAGCCCGTTCAGCAATGGCGGGGCCGGCGCAGCGTTCCTGGTCCCCGGTCGCGCACGCGACCTGGTGATGTCCGGTGAGCTGAGCGTCGAGGATCTTTCGCTGCCCGCAAACTCGGACGTTCCGGCCAACCGCCGCGCATTCGACGGCATCCGCGTCGTCGGCAAGCCGGGCGATCGGCTCGGCCAGGCACTCGACACCGCCGGCGATTTCAACAACGACGGCATCCCGGACGTGGTCATCGGCTCGCCGCTGCTCAACAACCGTCGCGGCGGAGCGGCTGTGTTCTTCGGCTCGCGCGACGTGATCAACCTCACTGATGAGGAAATCCCGTTTGACGAAATTCCTGGGCGCGGGTTGGGCGTGATTTTCACAGGCGAGTCGGATGACGATTTCGCCGGTGCGCGGGTGGCTTCGGCCGGTGACGTGGACGGCGACGGTAACGCCGATCTGCTGATCGCGGCCCCCAATCGCTCGGTGCGTCTCGACCTCGATCAGGACGGCATTTTCGAGATTGACCGCCGGAATTGCGGCGTGGTCTACCTGATCTACGGATCGCCGAAACTCTCCGGCACAATCAGCCTGACGGCCTGCGGCACTTCGGAGCTGCCCGGCGCGGTGTTCATCGGCCGCAACAGCGGCGACTTCCTCGGCGCCGCCCTCGGCGACCAGGGAGACCGCAGCGTCGGCATTGCCGCTGCCGGCGATGTGGATGGCGACGGTCGCGGAGATCTGCTGCTGAGTTCGCCGCTGGCTTCTCCGCGGAATCGCGTGGCGGCCGGCGAGGTATACCTGCTCTACGGCATCGGCGACTGATTTCGCGCCGGCCCGGCTTTGAGGACGTTTCTCATGCGACGCATCGGCATTGGAATGGCATCCGCGGCTCTGCTGGCGCTGGCCGCCTGCGTGGACACAGGGGAGCGCAACCCGTTCCTGACGTTCACCGAGACGTTCTCCTCCCAGTCCAACCGCAACAACAATTCCTCAGGTGGAGGAACCGGCGGCACGACGACCAACACGTTCCGGCGGACGATGGGATTGACGCTGGCGAACAACCACGCCGACGCCGACCTGAACGTGTCCGTCGCCGCATGGGTCAGTCCGGCGAGCATCCGAACCGCCGAGCAGCAGGACGCATTGCTGAGCGCCGGCTATGTGCAGCTCACGAGCGAATTGAAGCTGGGCGCTGTTTTTACGCTGGTCCCGGGGACGTTTGTGCTGAATGGCCCCGGGTTTGCCGGGGCCATTCGGCGTACCATTCCGGCCGGCGAGACCGCCGTCGAAACGATTATCACCCCGGACGTGGTGCTGGTCTTCAGTCAGCCGCCGGTGGGCTGCGACAGCGAGGCGTTTACGTTCTCGATTGACGGCGAGGTGCTGAATTCGGTGCCGCTGGCCGGAGACATTTTCTCCGGCTCTACAAACGTCGGCGGCAGAAAGACTTACGCACAGGTGAATGTGTATCAGTGCACGCCGTTGCGCCCGGGCCTGTTTCTGAAGGTCGGCGGCGGCGGACGCGAGCAGAACGAGTTTTTCGAGGGCGAGTCCATCCGCGTCGATTTCAATCAGATTCCGGACGCGGTCGGCAATTTCGGCATTGTCACGATCGGCGGATAGTCCGATCGGGGGACACACGGCACGACGATACAATGTCGTGTGCGAGCAGCGGAGGTTGGCTACATGTTGATTCGATGGAATCGAGCGGCACTGATCGCCGTCGCGGCCCTTGGAACGGTTGCTGCCATGGCACAGGAACAGCCTCCGGGCGTCACGATTGACAGTGCGACGATCAGTCGCAATCTGACGGGCAACCCCGGCGGACCGTTCGCGGCGCCTGTTCCGTTCAACTTCGCCACGGACCTTGCGGCGGAGCTTGACATCATCGCCGTGACCTTGAACGTCATCGACCCCGACTGGATCGACCCCGAAGCCGATCAGCCGGTCCTTCTGCGTTTTTCGGCCCTCGCGGCCCCGTACATCCCGTCGCCCGCACCCTCGATCCCGGCCGTGACCGGCACATCGCGGCAGTTCGGGTTCGCCGCCAACAACCCTGGCGCCGCGATTCCGGTGCCGGTGGTCGTGACCCTTCAGGTTCCTGAGTTTGCCGGGCGAAACCAGGCCCGTCTTCGTGGTGAGATCGTCTTCGACGTACGCTACACGCTGATCTTCGAGGTCATCAATCCGGATCAGAATCTCGAGGAGATTCCGCCGCGCCAGGCGACCGCGACGCTCAACGTCGTGGAGAATCCCGCCGCCAATCCGAAGAATCCGCCGCCCTTCGCCGACGCCGGTTCGGATCGGCGAGTCGTCGCGGGGACCACGTTCGAGCTGGACGGCAGCCGCACGACCGACAGCACGAATACGGGCTTCGATCCGCGCGACCCCAACGTCTTCGAGAAGGACACGCTCACGTATGTCTGGGAGTGGATCTCCGGCCCCGAACGCGTGGATCCGGTGGTGCGCAGCCCGGTGCAGCGGCCTGAGTTCGGCGAGATCACGCTGAACTCCGTGGGCGAGTATGTGTTCCGTCTCAGCGTGTCGGACGGCGTGAACCCGCTGCCCAGCACGGATACGGTCAAAGTCACGGTCGTGTCGGCGATTCCTCCGAATCGTGCTCCGAGTGCGCGCATCATCGGGCCGTCGGGCGCCGTGGTGGTCGGTTCGGCGATCACGCTGGACGGCACTTCCTCGACCGATCCGGATGGGGACGCGCTGACCTTCCGTTGGGTTCAGACGGACGAACTGGGCGGCAAGCTGCCGGCGTCCGAGGTCGAGCGTGCGTTCCAGCCGCTCTCCGGCGTCAGTCAGCCGGTCGTGAACTGGCAGGCAATCAAGGCCGGCACGTTCCACTTCCGCCTGATCGTCAACGACGGAGAGGCTTCCTCGACCGCCGCGATTTCGGTCACCGTATCGACCTCCACCGTCTCCGGAACGGTGGCGCAGAACCCGTCCGCTTCCGCAGACTCGGCCGACGCCTTCGCGGCTCCGCTCGCCGCCCCGGGCGCTTGCGGCGCCGGCCTCGCCTTTGGCGCTCTGGCGCCGCTGGTGCTGGCACTGGGCCGTCGTCGGCGCTGACACGGGTTCATCGGTGCGTCCGGCCGCGGATGACGCCGCGTCCGATTCAACAGAAATGAACTCGCGGGCCGTTGCGCTTCTCAAGCGCCGCGGCCCGCGACGTCTTCGGCCGGGGTCGCCATCTGCGCATTCGTGCAGGACGAGCAAGGGGCCGTGAGCGGCGCCCAAGCCCCGGCACATTGAACCGGCCGCGGCATTTCCTGAGGTGGTGGAATCCCAGTCACCGAAGCAGCCGAGGTGCCGCGCCTTGGGCCCTCAAACCGGGGAGTGTGAAGGCTTGATGTCCGCCGGCGTTCCGCCACCGATCGCCCCTGTCAAGCCCTCGACTGGGCGACTCTGCATCGCGGTTCGGGTGCTGTTGGCATGGGCCATGCTGCTGACCGGGGCCGCGTCGCTCGTCCTGTGGCCGGTCTCCTATTGGTGGGCTCCGCATGCGAGCGCTGGATACGTTCACTTTTCAGCGAGCCAGGAGCGCGACTCCGCCGCCACAGCAATCGAGTGCGGCGTCTGGCTGTCCCACGGGTCCGCGCATGTTCATGCCGGGAGCATCCACAGCACCCGCATGGGTTTGATGGGGTGGGGGATTTCGGAGCCGGGTCTTGAACTGGACGCCTTCGTCTATCGAACGAGCCCGGACGACAAGATTCGTGCGGAAGTAATGCACTTCTCGGGATTACTGAACTGGTACGCCTGGGGCGCGGGAGTCCGCACTCAATCCGGCCCCCAATCCGGGGTGCGCCTGTCGGCGCCCCTGTGGCTGGTCGCGATCGTATGTGGAGCGACCGGCGCGGTGCTCGCACGGAGCGCCCATCGCCGCCGGTTCGGAGCCGACTGCTGCCGACACTGCGGATACTCGCTGATCGGCATCGTCAGTGATCGCTGCCCGGAATGCGGGCGCCCCATGGCGAGGCGCGGACCATCACCCGGAACGCGAGTCTGACTCGCGCTGCGCGCCGTCCCATTTCTCCCGGGCCGCCAGTATCGCCGACACCAGCCCCTCGGGCGGCTGCGGGTCGCCCGCAGGCCCGCCGCCGCAGGCCGCCTTCGCCAGTGAGATCGTTGTTTGGAACGAGTCGAGATAGGTCACGCACGGCGGGCACTCGGCCAGGTGGCCGGCGAATCGCTCGCGCAGCGCGGGGTCCATGCGCCCTTCGACGTAATCCGACAGAAACTCGGCCACTTCGCGGCAGGTCATTGCAACCCTCCCTTGTATTGCTCGTTCAGCAGTTGGCGCAGCGCCAGCCGCGCCCGGTGCAGCCGCACCTTGACGGTTCCGGGGTCGATCTCCAGCAATTCGGCGGTCTGGCGCGTGTCCAGCTCCTCGATGTCGCGCAGCAGCAGCACCGTGCGATGCGTCTCGGGCAGACGCTCGATCGCGTCGCGCACGAACTCCCGCGCTTCGGCGGTCATGGCCCGCGCGTCGGGCGCCGTGCTCCACGAATCGACCGGATCGGCGTGGTGCCCGTCTTCGATGAAGCGCGGCTGCAGCGATTCGATCGACACCTGCGGCCGGCTGCGCCGCGTGCGGAGCTTCATGAGCGCCGCGTTGATGGCGATGCGGTGCAACCAGGTGGACAGGCTGGATTGGCCGGCGAATCTCGGCAGCGCCCGCAGCGCCGACACAAAGGCGTCCTGCACGGCGTCGTGGGCGTCGTGCTCATTGCCGAGGATGCGCCGCGCCACGGCCAGCATTCGTCCCGCCTCGCCCCGCACGAGCGCCTCGAAAGCGGCGGGGTCGCCGCGAGCCAGGGCCTCGAGGCGGGGATCCGGCGCGGCGGCCTGGGCGGGTCCGCCGTCGACCGGCTGCGTAGGCGAGTGGACCCTGCGGCTTCGCGCGTTGCGCGACACATGCGTCATCACGAGCGTCTCCGTTGCCGTTCGACCGCTTTGACTCGCCAGACGCGGTCGAGGTTACACGCGCGGCGAGCGAATCAGGATTTCAGGCACGGATTCGGCCGGATGCCGGGCAGGGGTGCCGCCAGGATGCCCGCATCAAACGGCTACCGGCCGCCATCCAGCCACTCGAGATAGGCCGCTGCCGCCTCCTTCACAAACCGCCGGAAAGCCGGCGTATCGATCTCACGGCAGTCGTGAACGTATACGGCCACGGCCTCAAGCGGACCCTGCCGCTCGCGCACATCCACCCGCGACCAATTGCCGTACGCCGGAATGTCGTCACGCTCGTCGAGCGTCTTGAGCTTCAGCACGCGGGCCAGTCTCGGCCCGTTGAAGGTATCCGGCGGCACCCGGAAGTACATGTCGCACAGCCAGCGTCCGCCGGTCAGCGCGTGCCAGAACCACGCCGCGGCATTCACCCCCGTAATCTCGACGCTGGCCTGGTCATCCCAGGCGGTCGGCGCGAAGCGCCCCGGGTGGCTGTCGTGGATCATCTTCTCGACGAGCGGAATGACATCCGTGCTCCAGTGTCGTGGATGGCCGTCGCGGCTCTTTCGGCTGGTGAGGTGCCATTTGCGACCGTCGATCTGCCAGGGCATGCGCGTGTCGCGTCCGACGCCGCCAAAGCCGGCGCGCTGCACGGCGACCTCGGCCCGGGCGTGCTCAAGAGGATCGAATCGCCGGCGCTGGATATGCGGGCCGGCTTCGAGGATCGGGGCAAGGGAAGCGCCGGTGTGACAGACGCCACTGACAACGGCGCTACCGGCTTCCGCTCCACCGGCGAGTGCGACGAGCTGTTCGGGTGAGCCGCTGGCGACGAGATACCCCCCGGCGTCGCCCGCCTCCGGCCCCAGTTCGATCAGCCAGTCGGCCGACTTGATGACGTCGAGATTGTGCTCAACCACCAGCACGCTGTTGCCGAGGTCCACGAGCCGGTGCAGCACTTCGAGCAATTTGCGGACATCCTCGAAGTGCAGACCGGTGGTCGGCTCATCGAGGATGTAGAGCGTCCTGCCGGTCGCGGGCCGGCTCAGCTCGGCGGCCAGCTTCACGCGCTGTGCCTCGCCGCCGGAGAGCGTCGGCGCCGGCTGGCCGAGCGCGAGATATTCGAGTCCGACGTCGGCAAGCGTCTGAAGCACGCGCCGCACCTTGGGCACCGCCTCGAGCAGCGCCAGTGCGTCGGCGACGCGCATGTCGAGAAGCTCGGCGATGTTTTTTCCGCGAAAGCGGACGTTCAGCGTTTCGGGTTCATAGCGCCGGCCGCGACAGACCTCGCACTCCACCCAGACGTCCGGCATGAAGTGCATCTCGATGCGGCGGCGGCCCTGTCCCTCGCAGGCTTCGCAGCGTCCGCCCGGCCGGTTGAAGGAGAAGCGATTCGCGTTGAAGCCGCGAAGCTTGGCGTCCGGCACGCGCGCAAACAGCTCCCGGATAAGGTCGAATGCGCCGGTGTACGTGGCGGGGTTGCTGGAGGGGGTCGCGCCCAGCGGGGATTGATCGACATTGACGACCTTGTCGAGGAACTCGACGCCATCGATGCCGGCGTGATCGCCCGGCGTTGCATCCGCGCGATGCAGCGCGGCGGCCAGCGCGGGATGCAGAATGTCGTTGATCAGCGAACTTTTCCCGGAGCCGGACACGCCGGTGACGCAGACCAGCCGCCCCAGCGGGATCGGCACGTCGATGTTTTTCAGGTTGTTCTGGCGCGCTGCGCGAATCACCAGCCAGCGCAGCGCGTCGGCGTTGTCGCGAGCCGGTTCCAGGGCACGCCCGAGTCCCGATGCGCGGGCATTGCGCAAGAAGAACTCACGCAGAGTAGGCAGGCGGTTTGCCCGGCCACCGCCGCGCATGGGAGGCGGTTCCTCACGGGCGGGTGGCGGCGTCCAGGGTTGAACCGGGCGGCGATTGGAGGGCACGCCGACGGCGGTCGCGCCGCGGAGATACTTCTGCGTGAGAGACTCGGACGCTTCCGAATCCGCGCCTGCATCCGCAGTCCGGCGGACCGCGGGAGCGGATAGCTCAGCGGGCGTCGAGCGCGCGACGATCCGCCCGCCGTCGTTGCCGGCGCGCGGGCCGAAGTCGAGCAGCAGGTCGGCGCAGCGCATCACGTCGCGATCGTGCTCGACCATCAGCAGCGTGTTGCCCAGGTCGCGCAGCTTGAGCAGCGCCCGGATAAGCCGCTGCGTGTCGCGCGGATGAAGGCCGATCGTCGGCTCGTCCAGTACATACAGAACGCCGGAAAGCCCGCTGCCGAGCTTGGCTTGCCAGACGAATCCGCTGTGACTCGCCTCCGGACAGCGACGGCGCGGCGCGGTGCAGCGTGAGGTAATCGAGGCCCACGTCCAGCAGAAATGCCAGGCGCTGACGAACTTCGCGCAGCAATTCGCCGCTGACCTGCCGCTGCTCCTTCGAGAGCCGCAGCTCGTCGAAGAACCTGGCCGCCGCCGCCAGCGGCAGTCGCGACACTTCGACGATCGTCCGCCCGCCGAAGCGCGTCGCGGCGGCGTCGGGGCGGATGCGCCCTCCGCGGCAGGCGAGGCAGGGAATCTCGGTAACGGCGTTGCGCAGGCGATGGCGCATGCCGACGTTGGCGCGGGTGGCGGCGTCGATCGCGGGGAAGAATCCGCGCCACTGGAACCGCACGGCGCCGTTCGGGCCGAAGGCCTCGCCGCCGTCGATCCACGGGTCGGTGCGCTCGCCGTCCGTGCTGCGATCCAGGCCGAAAAGCAGCGCGTTGACCTGCTGCGTCGTCCACTCGCTCAACGGCGCATCGGCCGGCACTCCAATCCGGCGGCAAAGCGCAGCCAGCATCTTTCCAAAGGCGGATTTTCGCGAAATCTGCCACCAGCCGGCGATCGCGCCGGTGAAGAGCGTCTTCTTCGGTTGCGGGATCAGCGTGGAGACCGGTGCGCCGCGCTGCACGCCCAGCCCCTCGCAGGTCTCGCACCAGCCCATGGCACTGTTGAAGCTGTACTGATGAGGCGACAGCTCTTCGTAGCTGGCGCCGCAGCGCCCGCAGGCGAAGCGCAGCGAGAAGCGGACCTCGCGGGCCGGGCGGATCGTCGCCGTCTGCGCTTCAGCCTCGCCGCCGGTCGGCTCCACCAGCTCCACGGCCTCGACCAGCAGCGACATCACGCCGTTGCCGACGGCCAGCGCGTGCTCGGCGCTTTCGGCGATGCGGGCCCGCGCCCGGGCACGGACGATCGTGCGGTCGATCACGACTTCGATTCGATGCCGGCGGCGGGCGTCGATCGCGGCGGCATGCGCCGTCTCGACGATCTCGCCGTCGATTCGCACGCGCGCGTAGCCGCTGGCCCGCAGTCGGGCGAAGGCGGTGTTCCACGTTTCGCCATCGGCGAGCGTGATCGGAGCGAGCAGCACGATCGGCGCGCCGCCGGGCAATTCCAGGATGCGGTCCACGATCTCGTCGATGGTCTGCGCGCCGATCGGCACATCGCACTGCGGGCAGTGCGGCACGCCGGCGCGGCTCCAGAGCACGCGCATGTAGTCATAGATCTCCGTGATCGTGCCGACCGTCGAGCGCGGGCTGTGGCTGGCCGATTTCTGCTCGATGCAGATCGCCGGGGAGAGGCCCGCGACGTGATCGACCGCCGGCTTGGCCATCTGCCCGAGGAATTGCCGCGCATAGGCCGAGAGCGATTCGACGTATCGTCGATAGCCTTCGGTGAACACCGTGTCGATCGCGAAGCTGGTCTTGCCCGACCCGGAAACGCCGGTGCAGACCGTGACGCGGTTGCGCGGAAACTGCACGGTCAGGTCGCGGAGGTTGTGCTGCCGCGCTCCGACGACGGTGACCTGGTCGGGGTCATAAGGGGATGCGTCCGCCTGTGACATCCGCAGCGCGGCCGGCGCAGCGCCGCGACGCAGCTCGCCGCCCAGCTCGGCGGCCAGCGCTGCGCCGGTGGGCGAGTCTGCGCAGGCCGCGACCGTCTCCGGCGTTCCGGCACAGACGACCCGGCCGCCGGCCGCGCCGCCCTCCGGCCCCAGGTCGATGACCCAGTCGGCGGTGCGCACGACGTCGAGGTTGTGCTCGATGACGACCACGGTGTTACCGCTGTCGACGAAACCGTGCAGCACCGCCAGCAGTCGCCGCACATCCTCGAAGTGCAGACCGGTGGTCGGCTCATCCAGCACGTACAGCGTTCGGCCAGTGGGGCGGCGCACCAGTTCGCGAGCCAGCTTGATGCGCTGCGCTTCGCCGCCGGAGAGGGTGGTGCTGGACTGCCCGAGTTCGAGGTAATCGAGGCCGACGCTGTGCAGCGTGCGCAGCATCGACGCGATGCGCGGCACGTTCTCGAAGTGCGCAAGCGCCTGTTCGACGCTCATTTTCAGCACATCGGAGATGGTGCGGCCCTTGTAGGCGATCTGGAGCGTCTCGCGGCTGAAGCGCCGCCCCTCGCAGACCGGGCAGCGCACCCACACGTCCGCCAGAAAGTCCATCTCGATGCGGTTTGCGCCGTTGCCCTCGCAGGCCTCACAGCGCCCGCCGCCCTTGCCGCGGGCCGGGACGTTGAAGCTGAAACGCCCCGGCTTGTAGCCGCGCAACTGGGAATCCGGAAGCTTCGTGAACAGGTCGCGAATCTCGTCAAACACCTTGATGTAGGTGGCAGGATTGCTGCGCGGCGTCCGACCGATCGGCGACTGGTCGATCGCGATGATCTTGTCGAGGTGTTCAACGCCGTCGATCGCCCCGTATGTCCCCTCCTGCGTCGCGGCGCCGTTCAGGCGGCGGGCCAGCGGGGTAGAGGATGTCGGTCACGAGCGAGCTTTTTCCCGACCCGGAAACGCCGGTCACCACCGTGAAGCGCCCCAGAGGGAAGTGGACCGTGATGTCCTTGAGGTTGTTTTGCCTGGCCCCGCGAATGGACAGCCAGCGCACCGGGCCGGTGGGTGTGGCGAGTTGCTCCCCGGTCTTTGGTGTGCGGCCAATCCCGTCCGCGCCCGCCGCAGCCGGGTCGAGTTCGGTGGAAGCGGCGACAGCACCTGACGCGGCAGCGCCCGTCGCCGATGCCGCGGCAGCGTCCGATTCGGCGCGCTTCCGGGACTTTCGCGGCGGAGCATCCTCCTGCGCGGCGCCCGGCCTGGCTGTTCGTGCGGCTGAACGGGTGCGCGCCGGCATCTGCAATCACTCGCTCGCAGCGGGAGGCCGACTCGCGACGCCCGCGTCGTGACGGGGGTCGAATTCGCCAGCGCCGGCCCGCGGTCCGCCGCTAACGAAGGCCGAACATCATACCGCGTTTGGCAGGGTTACTGGGCGGTCGAATTTCCCGGGGTCTTGCACCGCTGCGATCGCGGCGCCGGGTTGGCCTCACACCTGGAAAACGCCGGTCCGCAGCTCCGGCAGGTCGCCGATGTATGCCACCGCCTCGAGCGTCAGTGCCAGCACCTCGCGCGTGCGGGCCGGCTCAATGATCGCGTCCACCCAGCCGCGCGCAGCGCCGTACCGGATGTCCATCGAAGTTTCGTAGTGCTCCGTGATGCGCTGCTGCAATGCCGCCAGCTCGGTGTCCTGCGGCTCATGCCCCTTTCGCCGCAGCGTGTCGATCTCCAGTTGCAGCAGCGTCTTGCTGGCGGCGGCCGCTCCCATCACCGCATATTTGGCGCAGGGCCAGGCATACAGGAAGCGCGGGTCATACGCCTTTCCGCACATCGCGTAGTTGCCCGCCCCGAAGCTGCCGGAAGTAATCAGCGTGATCTTGGGAACGACGCTGTTGCTCACCGCGTTCACCAGCTTCGCTCCGGCGCGGATGATGCCGTCCTGCTCGCTGTCGCGGCCGACCATGAAGCCGTTCACGTCCTGAATGAACAGCAGCGGCGTTTTCATCTGATTGGCGTCGAGAATGAACCGCGCCGCCTTGTCCGCCGAGTCCACGTAGATCACCGAGCCGAACTGCAGGCCGCCGCGGGCCGGCTTCACCTGCTTCTTCTGGTTCGCGACGATCGCCACCGCCCACCCGTCCAGCCGGGCAAACCCGCAGACGATCGACTGGCCGTACTCGGGCTTGTACTCATCGAACGTGTCGGCATCGACCAGGTGAGCCAGCAGGTCGCGCACGTCGTACTGCCCGACGGTCACATCCGGCGAGCCGCGCGTGTCGGCGGCACTGACCGTCGCCCCCGCCGGCGGGGCGCCGCCGTGCAGCACGCCGGCGCTGCCTGTGCCGGATGCAACCACGTCGAAAATGCGTTCGGCCGGCCGGGCCGGGTCGCACGGCGCAGCGCGGTTGAAGGGCGTGTGCAGGCCGCTTCCGAGCTTGCCGACCAGCCGTCGCAGCCGCTCGATGCACAGCTCGTCATTCGGCTCGCGATAGTCGATCGTGCCGCTGACCGCCGCGTGCATCAGCGCCCCGCCCAGCTCCTCGCTGGTCGCTTCCTGGCCGATCGCGGCCTTCACCAGCGCCGGGCCGGCCAGGTAGAGGCCGCTCCCCTCGGTCATCAGCAGTGTGTCGCACATCACCGGCAGGTAGCCGCCGCCGGCAACGCAGTTGCCCATGATCGCGGCGATTTGCGGAATGCCGCGCGCGCTGATCACGGCGTTGTTGCGGAAGATTCTGCCGAAGTCGTCCTCATCAGGGAAAATCTCATCCTGCATCGGCAGAAACACGCCGGCCGAATCCACGAGGTAGAGAATCGGCAGGTGGTTTTCCATCGCGAAGCGCTGCGCCCGCAGCACTTTCTTGCAGGTCATGGGAAAGAACGCGCCGGCCTTGACGGTCGCGTCATTCGCAACGATCACGCACAGCCGACCCGCCACCCGTCCCAGGCCCACGACCACACCGGCTGCCGGCACGCCGCCCGCCTCCGCATACATGCCGTCCGCCGCCCACAGGCCCAGTTCCAGGAACGAGCGCAGCGGGAGGGGCGCATCCGTCGGGTTCAGCGGTTGCGGGGCGACCACGCTGCGCACGGCCGCGCCGGCCGGCGCCGTCGGCCCGCTGCGCAGCGTTTCGCGCGAGAGCGGCGGCGTGCGCGGCAATGCGGTGTTGCGGTCCACCAGCAGGGCGATGCGCTCACGGGCGGTGAGGCGGCCGAGCTTGTGCTGACGATCAATACCGCGCTGGCCACCGCCCTGGCGAATGACGGCTTCCCGGGATCGAAGCTCGGCGATCAGGCGCTCCAGCGCTTCGACGGCGGAAATCTTCGATTTCGACGGCGCGGACCGGGCTGCGGGGGGGGGCTTGGTACTCATGTCGGAGGATTATCCGGGCGAACGAACCTCGGAGCAAAGCGCCGCCATGACGAGGGATCGGGGCTACACTCGCCGATCCGGACGGGCGGCCGCGAAGCCGCCACCGAACGCCGCGGTGCTGCAACCCGGGAGGCGCGCGTGATTCGCGGAGCGACGGCGGCACTCATCGGCTCGATCGCGGTTCTGCTGGCGTGGCTGGGCCTGCGTGCCCAGACGGAACGGGCGGAGTTCGTCGTCGCATCGGATGAGGAACCGCGGACGATCGACCCCCACCGGGTGAGCTTGCTGGGGGAAATTCAGATCGCCAACGCCTGCTGGGAGGGACTGACGCGCCTGAACCCCGAGACGTTTCTGCCGGAGCCGGCCGTCGCGGAAAAGTGGGACTTTGACGCGGAATCGCTGACGTATGTCTTCCATTTGCGCGAAACGGCGCGCTGGTCCAACGGCGAGCCGCTGACGGCCGAGCACTTCCGCTACTCCTGGCTCCGTTCGCTCGACCCCCGCCTCGGAGGGCAGTATTACGCATTGCTGCTGACGCTTCGCGGCGCTGCGGAGTACTACCAGTCGCGGGCCAATGACGACCCGGCGGATGACCTGCCCGCGACGACCGTCGGTGTCGAAGCGCTGGATGAGCGCACGCTGCGCGTCGTATTGGCGCGGCCTTGCGCCTATTTCCTCGATCTGACCTCTTTTGCGACGCTTTATCCGGTTTACCCACCGGGGATCGAGCACTGGCGCGGAGCGAACGGCCGCATTCCGCAGCGCCAGGCGCATCTCTGGACGCGGCCGGAGCACATCGTGTGCAACGGGGCGTTTGTGCCCCAGCGGTGGGAGTTCAAGAAGCGCGTATTGCTGCGGGCGAACGCGCATTACTGGGATTCGGCGTCAATCGGCGTGCGTTCGATCGAGTTCTATTCGGCTGCGGATGCCAACGCGGCGCTGCTCGCCTATGAGACCGGACGGGTGGATTTTGTGCGATCCATCCCGAAAACGACGGCTCGTGCGCTCTATGCCGATCAGCAGGCCGGCCGGCGGGCGGACCTACACAGCGGGCCGCGTTTCGCGACCTTCTTTTTTCGCGTGAATTGCTCCCGTCCGCCGCTGAATGACGCGGAATTGCGCAAAGCGCTGTGGCTTGCAATGGACCGCGAGACGCTGGCGGACAAGGTCATGGGAATGGGCGAGCAGCCGGCGTACACCTATGTGCCGCGGGCGTCGGTTCCGGACATGCCGCGTCGGACGGCCGATGGCCGGACGGTGCTGTATCAGCCGCCGGCGGGCCTGGGGGCGGGGTTGACGGCTGAGCAGCGGGAGGCGCTGGCGCGGGAGCACCTGGCGCGCAGCGCCTATGCGAAGGAGGGGATGCGGCGGCCGATCGAGATCATGTACGCGCCGTTCCCGGACTATCAGCGGGTGGCGGAGAGCGTGCAGTCGATGTGGGAGCGGGTGCTGAAAATCCCGGTGGCGCTGCGGGTGCAGGAGGCGAAAGTTCTCAGCAGCGAGGTGCGAAACCTGCGATATGACGTGGTTCGGTCGGATTGGTACGGCGACTACATGGACCCCGGCACGTTCCTCGACATGTTCTCAACGGGCAACGGGCAGAATCGGACGGGCTGGTCGCACCCCCGCTACGACGAGCTGATCGCGGCGGCGGCGGAGGAGCGCGACGACGAGCGGCGGTATGCGCTGTTCGCGGAAGCGGAGCGGATTCTATGTGAGGAACAGGCGCCGATCATTCCGCTGTTCGTGCGGTCGGGGGCGTTTCTGCTGAATCCGGCGTTTGAGGGGCTGCGCGACAACGTGCAGGAGTCGTTCCCGGTGCACCGCGTGCGGCGGGCGGCGCAGCGGCCGTGATGTCGGCACGGGGGGTTGGGGAGCCGAATGGAATCGAGAAGCAGCGCGAAGGGTGCTGGGCGCGATCGGGCGCGGGGTTACACTGTCGATTGTCCGTGCCCGGAAGCGCTGCGAGTGGACCCGCCGGTGGGGCGGGGCCGCGAGTAGGATGGGCGCGGCGGACCGGGTTTCCGGCGCCGTGATATCCGTGACGCCGGCAGGGCCGGCATCGACAGGTGCGCGATGATCGAGTTCCACTGTGAGCACTGCGGCAAGCACGTTCGCGCACCCGATGAGGGGGCCGGGAAGCGGGCCAAGTGCCCGTCGTGCCAGCAGAGCGTGTTCGTCCCGGGCGCGGCCGGCGACGACGAGACGTTCAAGCTCGAGCCTCTGGACACAAAATTCGTCGCCGAGCAGAGCCGTCTGATTCGCGAGACCCGTGAGTTGCAAAATCGGCTGCTGCACGAGCGCGAGACGCTGCCGGAGGGGGCGGTTCGGCACAATGCGCCCGGGGGCGGAAACGACCTGCCGATCTCGGCGGGGGATGTGGAAGCACTGGTGATCGAATACGCGCAGCGGATGGCGGCGGGGGAGCTGGAGCCGGCGCAGGAGCTGGCGCGAGAAATCCGCAAACACCGGCAGGCGGCGGAGTCGGTCCTTCAGAAACTGACGATCGACGAGGTGCCGCACCCGGCGCTGGCGAAAATCCCCCGTCCGGTCCTGATGGGGTTCTTCAAGCAGCTTCGCGAAAAGAAATGACCCGGGAGCGGATTGACCGAACGGACGGCCGGCATGAGGCGGCCGTTGCGAGCGCGACCGGTGCGGGTGCGACAGCAGGGACGCAACAGGGGATTCCGGGCATGGAGGCGTCGGAAAATTCGGCCACGGCCTGGACCGTGGAGCGCCTGCTGGCCTGGACGCGCGAACACCTGACGCGACGAGGGGTCGAATCACCGCGATTGTGTGCTGAGATTCTGCTGGCGGACGCACTGCGCTGCGAGCGAATTCACCTCTACGCCCGGCATGACAGCACGCCCGAACCGGACGCGCTGGCGCGATTCCGCGAGGCGGTGCGAAAGGCCGGCGAGGGCGCTCCGATCGCGTATCTCACGGGGCGCAAGGAGTTCTTCTCGCTTGCGTTCGAGGTGAATCCCGATGTGCTGATCCCGCGGCCGGAGACGGAGCTGCTGGTCGAGCGCGTGATCCACCGCGCGCGGCACGGAGATGGGCCGGTTCGCGACATTCTGGACGTCGGCACCGGCAGCGGCTGCATCGCGATCGCGCTGGCGAAGCATCTGCCCGAGGCGCGGCTGTTCGCAAGCGACGTGTCGGGGGCCGCGCTGGCGGTGGCACGGCGAAACGCGGAACGGCACGGCGTCGCTGAGCGGGTGCAGTTTCGCGAAGGGCCGCTGCTGGACCCGTGGGCGGCGCGCGGCGGTTCGACCGACCCGGATGCGGCGTCGCCCGCGGAGTTTGACGTGATCGTCAGCAATCCGCCCTATATTGCGACCACCGCCAAGGCGCTGGTCGCACGAAATGTGCTGGACTTCGAGCCGCACACGGCGCTGTTTGCCGGGGCGGACGGATTGGACGTGATCCGGTCGCTGATCCCTGCGGCAGCGAAGCACCTGCGGCCGGGGGGGCGATTGCTGCTGGAGATCGGGTTTGACCAGGCGCCGGCGGTTCGGGCATTGCTCGACGACGAGCGCTGGTCCAACGTGGAGACAATCCGCGACAGCGGCCGGCATGAGCGCGTGATGGAGGCGACGCGGGCGTGAGAGCCGAAGTTGGTGTGTTCGGACCGCCCGATGCGTATCGCTCTTGATGCGTCAACCTGCGGCGACCCGAACGCACCCTACACGCTGCCGCCTTCCCAATTGGAAACGGTCCCCGACTCACGTTTGTGCGAGTCGGGGACCGTTTCGTTCGTTGCCACACTTTGACGATGCTACTGTGGGGGCCGGTCGCGACGGCCGATCCGGGCCTTACGGCGTGGCGGAGACCGTCCACGACTTCGGCTCCCAGAAGTTGCAGGAGGTCTCAAACAGTCCGCCACTCGTGGGCGCGAGGCCGCCGATGCACACCTGGTAGGAGACCTTGAAGGTGTGAGGCACTCCTCGCGTCAGCCAGGTGAAGTCGATCCCCACGGGGCCGGCAGAATTCGGGTACAGGTAAGACTCGAACACCTGCAGAACACCGTTCTCAGTTTTGCTCACGTATACCTTGGTGCCGTCGTTGAACGAGTCGTTGATCCACGACAAACGCACGACCCCCCAGTTGCCCACCGACAGCACGGTGGCCTGCAGGTTACGCAGGTCTGACGGTGCGGTGCTTGCGTTCACGAACACGCGCTGACTCGATTGCGCGCCGGTCGCATCAAAGGATCTGATGCTGACGTTGTAGCTCACGTCCGGCGACAATCCGGGGATGACGATTGACTGCGCATCCGGACCCGCGAATTCCTCGTCGCTGTTGCCCCAGGGGTCCGTCCAGGTGATGCGATATCCGCTCTCGGCATCGGCCTCGTCGTTCCAGGTGAACTTGAGACTGCTCGCAGAAATCTCAACCAGCGTGAAGTTTGACGCAGGACTGAGATAGCCGTACTTGGCGCTGACGATCGCGCTGTATGCCGACGTTGGGGAACCGGTGCCGCGCAGCGGTTCAATTCGCAGCTTGTACTTGTATTTCACGCCGCGCTGAATGCCAGTCCGCGTAAAGGAAGTGGTGGACGTGGACACGGACGCAATGAGTCGGTAGGCGCCGTCGTTCTGCGATTCATAAATCCGGTTTACCGCATAGTAGTCGGCGTAGCTGCTGCGGTTTCGCCACGAGAGCGTCAGCGATCCATCGAACGCGGCCGGGCGGCTCAATGCCACGCCGGTCGGCGATTGGGGCAAACTGGTCCAGTAGCTGAACGTCTGGGCCTGGGCGGTCATCGCCAGCGCCAGCACGACTGCCGCCAGGCCGGCGCGCCGGGCAGTTGCTGGGAGCATCGAGATTGCTGCCAGCAGGCCGCCTTGTCGAGTGCCGGGCTGGCCGGTCGGGAGTTGATGGATGATTTTGTTCGCATGCATGATGGGTGCTCCTGTCGCTTGGGTACTTGCAGCCGGGCTGCACTTCTGAGGGCCGGCCGCCCACTGCGGCGTGGCCCGGACTCCGGAACGCACGAGCGTTTCGTCGGGGTCATCGGTCCAAGCGTCGGAATAGCTGGCTACTCACACATAGCGGCAATAAAGTTCTGGAATGTCCCATCGAGGCGGTGGCGAACAAGCCGGGTGCCCCGCCGACAGCCGCTCGGTCGGCACGCTTTGCGCGGGGGCGTACGCTTGATCCGCCATATCGATGAGTTTCCGTCGGCATGGCCTCTAGCTTTATTCTTTACCCAGGAAGCGCTACGCACGGGTCGCCGCTTGGGATGTTCCGGCCGTCCGGCGCCTTTCTTGCCGTCGGGCGCTCCGCTCGGGCCGTCTGGCGCGCCGTCCCGGCCGCCCGGCGCGGTGCGACGGGTTTGACCGGGTGAATCGGCGGGCGGGTCGTTGCGGGTGCCCCGGGTCGGTATAGTCCGGTGGTTGCCGCGGCCACGGATGGTCCCGGCGCGGTCGCGGATGGCGCGGAGAGTGAGGAGGCCGGAATGGGGCTTGATTATTTCCGAATCAACGGCGGCAACCGTCTGCGCGGCCGGATTCGCGTGGGCGGGGCGAAGAATGCGGCCCTGCCGATCATGGCGGCGTCGATCCTGTGCGAGGGGGAGGTGATCCTGCATGACATCCCGCGCGTGGCGGACGTGCGCTCGCTCTGCGATCTGCTGGGGAAGCTGGGCGTGGAGAGCGAGTGGCGGCCGGATGGGGCGCTGCGGCTGGTCGTGCGCGACGAGATGAACTGCAAGGCCGAGTATGACATGGTGCGCAAAATGCGGGCCAGCATCTGCGTGCTCGGGCCGCTGCTGGCCAAGCGGCACGCGGCGCAGATTTCGATGCCGGGCGGCTGCGCGATCGGGGATCGGCCGATCGATCTGCACCTGCGGGCGGTGCAGAAGCTGGGGGCGGAGGTGGACCTGGTCTCGGGCGACATCATGGTCAAGGCGCGCCGGCTGCGCGGCGGCGAGATCTTCCTTGGCGGGCCGTTCGGTTCGACGGTGCTGGGCACCGGCACGGCGATGATGGCGGCCTGCCTTGCGGACGGCGTCACCGTGATCGAGATGGCGGCCTGCGAGCCGGAGGTGGTGGACCTGGCGAATTTCCTCAACGCCTGCGGCGCGTCGATCAGCGGGCAGGGGACGCCGCGGATCGTGATCGAGGGAGTGCGGCGGCTGGGCGGCTGCGAGTACCGCATCATCCCCGATCGCATCGAGGCGGGGACGTACATGGTCGCGGCGGCCATCACCAACGGGGAGCTGCTGATCGAGAATTGCCGCGTCGATCACCTGCTGGCTTTCATTGACCGGCTCAGCGCCATCGGCGTGCAGGTGCAGAAGTCCACCGAAGGGGCGGAAGTAACGTCCGCCCGGCGGCTGGAGCCGGTGGACGTGACCACGCAGCCCTTCCCCGGCTTCGCGACCGATCTGCAGGCGCAACTGATGTCGCTGCTGTGCCTGGCGGACGGCAACAGCGTCGTCACGGAAAAGATCTTCCCGGATCGATTTCTGCACGTGGCGGAGCTGAGCCGCATGGGAGCGCGGATCCGCAAGGAAGGGCCGACCTGCATCGTGTCGGGGGTGAAGCGGCTGGTGGGTGCGCCGGTGATGGCCAGCGACCTGCGGGCGTCGGCGGCGCTGGTGCTGGCGGGGCTGGCGGCGCGCGGCACGACGGTGGTGAACCGGATTTATCACCTGGATCGCGGGTATGTGAGCATGGAAGAGAAGCTGCGGGCGGTCGGCGCGGACATTGAGCGCCGCAGTGACGGGGACATCTAGCGCCGATTTCCGGCACACCGGCCGGCCCTGCGACGACTACCATCCGCGCCGGAGGCCGCATGTACTTCCCCGATCGCCCCGCCGGTCCGCCCGGCGTCACACGCAGCGAGGTTTTCGCGCGACAGGGGATGGTCGCGACCAGCCAGCCGCTGGCGAGCGCGGCCGGGCTGCGCATTCTGCAGCAGGGCGGCAGCGCGGCCGATGCCGCCATCGCGGCCAACGCGGTGCTGGGCGTGGTCGAGCCGACCGGCTGCGGCATCGGGGGCGACCTCTTCGCGATCGTGTGGGATGCGGGCAGCGCAATGCTGCACGGCCTGGATGCCAGCGGCGCTGCGCCGGCCGCGGCGACGGCGGATGCGCTGCGCAGCGCGTGCCCGGGCGGGTTCATTCCGGATGCCGGGCCGCTGAGCGTGACGACGCCGGGCTGCGTCGATGGGTGGTTCGTGCTGCATGAGCGCTTCGGGCGATTGCCGATGCGGGAGCTGCTCGCACCCGCAATTGAATATGCGCGCGAAGGGTTTCCGGTCAGTGAAGTCATCGCCGACCACTGGGCGGCCGGCGCTGCGCGGTTGCGGGAGCAGCCGGGGTTCGCGGAGGTGTTCCTGCCCGGCGGAGCAGCGCCGCGAAAGGGGGATGTGTTTGCGAATCCGGCGCTGGCTGAGACGCTCGAGCGCATCGCCGTCGGCGGGCGTGACGAGTTCTATCGCGGCGAGTCGGCGCGGCGGCTCAGCGCGTTCTGCCGTGAGACGGGCTGCCTGCTGAGCGCGGCGGACCTGGCCGCGCAGCGCTCGACGTGGGTGCAGCCGTGGTCGGCGGTCTATCGCGACGTGGAAGTGTGGGAGCTTCCGCCGGCCGGTCAGGGGGTGGCGGCGTTGCAGATGCTGCGGCTGCTCAACGGGCTGAATGTGCGGCGGATGGGGCACAACAGCGCGGACTATCTGCACACGCTGGTCGAAGTGAAGAAGCTGGCCTTTGCGGACCGGGCGGCCTATGTGGGCGGCGACCCGGCGTCGACGGCGCTGGCGCGGGCGATGCTGGAGGATGCCTATGTCGCCGCGCGGCGTCTGGAGATTCAGGCGGATCGCGCAGCGCTGCGCGTCGCACCGGGTGTGCTTTCCGCGACGCCGGTTGATGATGCGCTGCGCGGCGGCACGGACACCGTGTACCTGGCGGTGGCCGACGCCGATCGCAACATGGTCTCGCTGATCCAGAGCAACTATCGCGGCTTCGGATCGGGAATCACACCGCCGGCGCTGGGGATTTGTTTGCAGAATCGCGGCTGCCAGTTCACGCTGCGCGCGGGGCATGTGAGCACGATCGCCCCCGGTCGCCGCCCCTTTCACACGATCATCCCCGCTTTCGCGACGCGCGGCGGGCGGCCGTGGCTGTGCTTCGGGGTGATGGGCGGCGATATGCAGCCGCAGGGGCACGTGCAGGTGATCTGCAACCTGGTGGATTTCGGGATGAACCTTCAGCAGGCGGGCGATGCGCCGCGCTTTCACCACAGCGGCAGCTCGGAGCCGACCGGCTTCGAGATGCACGACGGCGGGCTGCTGCGGCTCGAGAGCGGGATCGGCGAGCGCGTTCGCAAGGAACTGGCGGCGCGCGGCCACCGGCTCGACGCCGGCGGCGGCAGTTTTGGCGGATATCAGGCGGTGGCGTGGGATGCGGATCGCGATGTGCTGATCGGTGCGTCGGAGTCGCGGAAGGACGGCGCGGCGATGGGGTATTGAGGGCGCTGGGCGGCGGGTCGCGGCGCGCTGCCGCTGCGTCAGAAGGCCAGCACGATCACGCCGGCCGCGTCAGCCGTCCCGCATTCGGCCGCGAGGGCGACGTAGGTGCGTTCTTCCGCGTCCGTGTCGGGCAGATTGAGCAGGCCGGCCACCCGCTTCACGTCGCTGGCGCTGGGCGCTTCGACCTCGACGAACATCCCGAGCCGCGGCAGCTCGTCGATCAGCACCAGCGCCGAGTCGGCGGGCAGCGTCCACGTCTCGCGGCGCTTCTCGTAGCGCACCCGCGGCGAATAGCCCAGGCGGTGCAGAATTGCGACCAGCACGGCGGGGTCGGCGACGTCGGTCTCCAGCTCCTCGCGGCTGCGCAACGCGCCGGTGGACGCGAGCGGCCCCTTGAATGTGAGATGGTGACGCGCGACGTTTCGCTCATCCGTGGCGCTGCGCAGCCGCAGGCCGCAGCCGCGGCCGCGCAGAGAGGCTGCGCGATCGTCGAAGAGCGTGTTCTGCTCGAGGACGAGCGACTCGCGGCGGGCGGCGATTGCGCGCAGCCGGCTGCGCAGGGCGTCCGCGTCGCGGAGCGTGAATTTCTGTTCGATCTCCTGCGGCATCTATTCTCCCGTCCCCGGCTGCTGCGATTCGATCCGCACGCCCCGATGGACCACCACCTGCGACCCCTCGGCGATCCAGGCCGAGTGACACGGCCGAGCGAGCGCGTCGGCAAACGCAGTGCCGTAGACACGCGCGACGTCGCACTCCAGCGCCGCGTCGCGCACCGGATGGACCCGCCACGGCTCATGTTCGACGCGGTACTCGACGCACCCGCCGTCGCGCTGCGCGGAATAGCCCCAGTAGTGCTCCGTGATGAATTCCGTCTCCGTTTCCTTCGCGGGCGACGTGGCCGGGCCGTCGACGGTCGCGCGCAGCGCGTTCCAGCGCCGGTCGATCCGCCAGGCGTACTCGACGCGCCCGCCGATGCGCAGGTTGCCGGCGTTCGCTTCGATTGTCGATCGCATCGGCAGGAAGCGGTACGGCTCGTTGTAGCACAGCCGCGCGACGATCGCGACGGCCGGCCGGGGCACCAGCTCACGCACAAAGACCACGCCGCGCCGCCACCCTTCCGGTCCCCGCCGCCGCACGTAGGACCGCAGGTTCACCTCGTCAAAGGCCTGATGAAAGGGGATCGCGATTCCGAGCATGCGCGTGTGGAGGAAGCGAAAGCCCACGACGCTGACGTAGGTGCGGCCGCTCCAAGCGTCGAGTTCCACGCCGCGCGGCGTCCAGGGCTTCAGAACCGCCGGATCAATCAGGAAGTTCAGCATGAGCAGGTGTTGCCAGCGCGCCGTCAGGAATGGCCGCATTCAGGATCGCCCCGCCGCTTGAGGTGGCCGGGCGTCCGCGCGCTCGGCCGTGCCCGGGATTTCAGGCCCAGCGGGCGATGAACCCGGGCTCGCGGTCTCCACGGCCGGCTGCTCGCGCGCTGACAACCCGCACACGCGCGAAACGCCGAAGCGGTGATTCGCAAACGCCCGGTAGCCGCGGTCAAACAACCGGCGCAGCCCGGGCGTGACGGCCAGCAGGTAGAGCGGAAAACCCCACCAGATGCGGCGCAGCGCGAAGCGGTAGGCATCCGCGCCGCGGATGTGCGTGGCATCGTGCAGCACGATTCGCAGGTCGGAAAACCAATCGGCCGGCTCGACGCCGCGGCCGAGCGAGTCGCGGGCAGATTGCAGCGTGTCGATGATCAGCCCGCGCCGCCGCAGCACGCCCGCCCAGCGCGGCACCCACGCGCGACAGAAGCCGCAGGCGCCGTCGTAGAGGACCGTGCCGATGATCGGTCGCGGACGTGCCATCGCAGCCATCTCCGTGCCGGAGGCCAGTGAATTCTATCCGGCGGCCGGTCGCGCAGCGCGTGTGGCGCGTGTGGCGAGGGTGGTGCGTGTGGCGCGTGTGCCGCGTGTGGCATGCTTTCGCGGTACTCCGCGTAAGCATGAATTCTGTCGGGCATGGGTTGCCGTGCGGGAAGTCTGACGGCCGGCGCCGCACGCGGCGCGGGTGACTGCGCCCGGCACGTTGACGCCGGGACGCGGCGGGACGATTCTACGCACGCGCGCTTCGACTGCCGCTGCGCGCCTGTCGCCTTCGACCGGATGCCATATGTCACAGCCCGCAACCCGTGACCGTTTGAGCAGCACCGCAGCCGGTGACCACCCGTCTCTCGCCCCAACCGTTTACCGTCCGCCTTACTCCGCAGCCGGTGAGCACCCGTCTTCCGTCGCAGCTAGTCACCGCGCGTGGCTCACCGCCGGCCGCGGCGCGGTCGGGCCGGGCCGGGCCGGCCGGGCGGGCGTCGCAGCCGGCGCGCTGGCCGTCGCCGCCGCGTTGATTTCCGCGGCCGTGATCCCCGCTGCGCAGGCCCAGCCGCGCGACGAGGGCCGCCCTTCCGACAGCTTCCTGCAGCGCGAACGCGAAATCGACCAGCGGCTCCGCGCGGAGCGCGACCGCGTTGCTCCCGCCGATGCGCGCTTCGACTGGCAGTGGGGCGGCTCGCTGGACTATTACATCTTCCACTTCGACGACGGCATCCAGCGTTCGCGCCGCTACCAGCAGCCGGGGCTGAACATCTGGAGCCGTGCGACGATCGACGACGGTGCGCACGAGCTGTTCGCCCGCATGAAGCTGGACTACCGCCACTTTCATCGCGGGGATGAATACACGCGGCGGCAGGACTGGGTCGGCCCGAACTTCGACCGCGCGTGGTACCAGATCGACCTGCACCGGGCGCTGCGCTGGGGAGCCGATGCGCCGCGGGCGCGGATTCGCATCGGCCGGCAGCAGGTCAGCTTCGGCACGGGCTATGTGCTGGACCTGCCGCTCGACGCCGCCGTACTCGACGCGACGTGGGCCGACCTGCGGACGCTGGTGCTGATCGGCCGCACCATCGCCAGCACCCCCAACGTGGACCGCAGCCCGGCCGTGGACTCGCACATGAACCGCCGCTTCTACGGCGTGCAGCTCGCTTATGAGGGGTGGGACAAGCACGTGCCCTTCGTCTACGGCCTCTGGCAGCAGGATCACACCGACGAGCGGCCGCAGGATTTTGACCAGGAATACGACTACGACACGCAATATTGGGGCGCGGGCGTGCGCGGCAGCCTGTACACCCATCTCGATTACTGGGCCGAGGCCGTGATTCAGACCGGCCGCAGCTTCGGCGACGGGGACTGGGCGCGGCGCGACGCGGTGCGCGCCTGGGGCTGGGATGTCGGCGTCGAGTATCGCATCCCCGCGCCGCTGCGGCCGCGCATTTCCGCGGAGTACATGTTCGGCAGCGGGGACGGCGACCGGCTCGAAAGCCCGACCAGCGCCGTCGGCGGGAATCGACGGGATCGCCGCGACAGCGGCTTCGTCGGCTTCGGGTATCGCGACACCGGCATTGCGGCGGCGCCGATCGTCTCCAATCTGCACGTGTGGCGGGCGGGGGCGTCGTTTAAGCCGCTGGAGCGGGTCGAACTGCTCCGCGAGCTGGAGCTGGGGACGACCTGGTTTCTCTATCACAAGCATCACGACCGCGCCGCCATCAGCGACTTCACCGCGCAGCAGTTCGCCGGGTTCGTCGGCTGGGAGATGGATTACTTCGTCAACTGGCGCATCTCGTCCGACCTGGCGTGGACGCTGCGCTGGGGCGTGTTTTTTCCCGGCGATGCCTACCAGGATCGCGATTCGCGGCAGTTCCTCTTCTCCGGCCTGACGTGGAGCTTCTGAATCATGCGACGCCCTGATGCTGCCGTGGATCGAAGGGACGCGACCTGCGCCGTGGTCGGCCGTTGCGCCGGACCGGCCCTGTGCGGACGGTCGGGCCGCACGCTTGCCGCTACGGGGGTTGGTCGAGTCGGCGCACTGGCGGCGCTGCTGTTCGGGCTGTCAGGCTGTGCCGCGCCGCGGGCGGCCGCACCGATGACGGCCGATGCGCGGGTCGGGAATGCCGCGCTGGTGGAGTACGTTGCGGACTCGCCCTATGTCACGGCCGAAGCGGCCTATCGGATGGCCTACCTGCTTCGCCACGATGCGTTGTTCGATGGAGAGTTCGCCGCGCTGAGGGATGAACTCGTGGAGGCGGGGATCGTGCGGAGGCGCTGGGGGCACGCGGCCGAGCAATACATCAACCGGGCTACGGCAGCGGTGCTGATCTGCGAGTCGCTGCGCTGGCCGGGGGGCGTCAACTGGCGGCTGACGGGGCTGGGGCGCTATGCCTGGCGCGACCTGCAATATCGCAACGTGGCGGGCAGCGGCGCGGACTGGGGGCTGGTGCGCGGCGGCGAGTTCCTGGGGATGATCCAGCGGGCGGAGGAGCAGCTTCGCGCCCGCGGCTCGGGCGGTCCGGCGACGGATGGATCATCGGCGATCGAGCTGGGGCCGCAGCCGGGTGCGGAGCGGCGATAGGGGGAGTTGACCGCCCGTCGGGCGCACGATCGTTGCCATGGCCTTTAAGCCCTGGATAGCGACCCCCGCTTTACTTTCATTCATCAAGGCTCAGCGCCCGGCGTCGTACGTCGTGCTGCGCGGAATGTCGAGCTGATCGTTCTTCGCGTCGGCGAGAATGCGCTCCACGTCCTCCGGCCGGACGCACTTGTGCATCCTCTCGTTGATCAGCATGCACGGCGCATGGTCGCAGCCGGCGAGACACTCTTCCATCAGCAGCGAATACTCGCCGTCGGCGCTGGTCTCGTGATTGCCGATTCCCAGCCGCCGCTCAATCGCCTCACGCACCTCGCGGCCGCCCATCAGCTCGCACGAGATCGAGCGGCAGAGCACGATGACCTTCCGCCCCTTCGGATGCGTCCAGAAGTGGGTGTAAAAAGTCACCACGTCCATCACCTGCGAAGGCGAAATCTCCAGCAGCTCGGCGATCTCGCGCATCGCGCGCAGCGAGCAGTAGCCGATCTGGTCCTGCGCGATGTGCAGCGCCGGCAGAAGGCAGGCCTGCTTGGTCGGGTAGCGCGAAAAGAAGCCGCGGATCTTCTCGCGCGTCAACGCGCTGAGACCCGGCCCGAGCTGATCCGCGGCCACCTGGTTGCGATCAATGACCTTCCAACTCACTCGCCGCTCCTCTGATTCCCGCTTCGCACCGATCCACAGCCCGCGGCCGCAACCCCGGCCGGGCCATACGATCGGGCGACGAAACCGCGTCAATGTACCCGATCGGGTCTGCTCCGGCAGCCCACCTCGCTCATCCGCTCCGCAGGCGCTCGGACGTCACCCGCGGGCACGCGGCAAACGCTGCTGACAGCGTGCACCCGCCGGCCGGACCAGCGGCTCGGCCGGGCGCGCTCTGCTCGCCGCCGCCTCCCAAGCGGCCGCCGCCCCTCAAGCCGCCGTCGCCCCCCATTTCGGCCGTCATGAACTCCAGCGCAGCGCTGACCGCCGCGTGAAATTCATAGTCCCCCGCCGGCGCGCCCGCCTCGCGCAGCGCGGCCGACAGCCCGTCGCCGGCCGCACCGGCGACCGCGTAGAGCAGCGCATCCTGCGGCCCATCGTGTCCCGGCTTTTTTTCTTTCTGCGCCGTTTCGCACGCAATGGCGTCAAAGGACGTCCATCCGCGGCATCCCAGCGGCCGAAACGCGTGAATTGTGCAGGCCCCGTCCTCGCCCAGCAGGGCGCAGGGCACTTGCGCCCGGGCGCGCTGCTCGATCGTGAGATGTGCGACGCGTGCCGCCGTGGCAAGCATTCGCTCTTGCACGCGGGGCAGATCGGAGGCGGAACGCTGCGCCAGCAGCCCGTCCGCGATCATCAGCGCTTCGGCCGGCGTGATCGACACGGCCAGGTAGCAGCACCACGAACAGCCCGCCCGACAGGCCCGCGCGGCCGCCTGCGGCGAATTGGTCTCGGCGCGCGCTACTTCCCGGACCGCGACGCGCGCGGCATCGAGCATCGGCAGCAGAACGCCGCCCCCTTCGCTCCGCAGCACAGCGCTGGCCGTTTCGCGCACCCGCGCGGCGGCGCGGTCGGCGGCGCGCGGCACATCGCGCGATTCGTCAATCGCCGGATTCGAGTCGTCAGGATGGGCCGGCAGTCGGGGTGCAGCATTCATGCGGGTCGATCCGTCCGCCTCCGCGCCCCTTCTTCGCTCTCATGCGCCTGCGAGTCGCGCTCGGGCGCCTGCGAATTGCGCTCAGGCGCCCGGCCGCGCCTCGTGCTTCACAACAAACGTGACGTCCACCTCGACCGACGCGTTCAGCGGAAGCTCGGCCACACCGACGGCTGCGCGGGCATGCCGCCCCGCGTCGCCGAAGACTTCGTAGAACAGGTCGCTCGCACCGTTGGCGACCTTCGGCTGATCCGTGAAGCCGGGGTTGCTCGCGACGTACACCACCACCTTGAGCACGCGCGCCACATTCTCCAGGCCGCCCACTGCGTGTGCAGCAATGCCCAGCGCGTTGACCGCGCACAGCCGCGCCGCGTGCTGAGCATCCTCCAGCGAAAGGCCATTTCCCCCGACGCGCCCCGTGAAGACTACCGACCCGGCCTGAAACGGGATCTGCCCGCTGAGCATTAGCAGGTCGCCGTGCCGTACGCAGGGGAGATAGGTTCCGACGGGCGCAGTCGGCGACGGCAGCGTGATGCCCAGGGCGGCCAGTCGCGCGTTGGGGCTGTGCGTACTCATTGCGATTTCCTTTCCCCCGGATCTGCGGGCGGCTCCTGTGGCGCGTCGGGCGGTCCGGCGTGGTCGGTGTTGCATTCGCGCTGCGCGCCGGCGCTCGCGCCCGGGTCGCCTTCGTCGGCGGCATCCAGTCGCACGACCAGCGTCTCCTCCTCGCTCTCGGCGATGAAGTACGCGGGGCCGCCGGATTCCTGTGCCGCAGCGACGGCGTCATCCAGGGCGGCGCGCACCTCCGGCTGATCGAGCGCCCAATCGGGCACCGGCAGCCGCGCTGCGGGAGCATCGACGGAAGCCGCTTCGGTTCCGGCCGGCACTTCATCGAGCAGCGCCGCGCGCTCCTCGGCGTTGAGGGCCGTTGCGCTCTCCGCATCGACCGGCTCGAGCAGGAAGAGATAAATTTCGCCGAATCCGCGGGCCTGCTCCGCCCGGATGCGCTGTCGGCGCATCAGTTCCAGCATCGCCAGGAACAGCCCGATGACCTCGGCCCGCTCGGTCCGCCCGGTGAAGAGCCGGTCGAAGCGAGTCGGCCCGCCGATCTCCAGTGTCTCGATCAGCGTATTCACGTAGGTCTCGATCGGCGTGTCGTCGTAGCGGATCTCGCTGATGCCCGGCCCCTGGCCGATCGCGGTCATCACCGAGTTGAACGCCGACAGCAGATCCCAGATTCCGACCTCCTCCAACTCGATCCCGATCAGCTCGCGCGGCAGCTCGGCCGGCCGCCGGACAAAGCGCTGCGCCCGGTCTTCGGCCGCGGAGCCGAGTGCCCGCGCGGCGTCGCGGATCCGCTTGTATTCCAGCAACTGCCGAACCAGCGCGGCGCGGGGATCGTCGGCCTCGTCCAGCGCTTCGAGCGGCGGCGTCGGCAGCAGCGCCCGCGACTTCAGTTCGATCAGCGTGCTGGCCATCACCAGAAACTCGCCGACCGCGTTCGGATCGATGCTGCGGAGCAGATGCACATACTCGATGTATTGATCGGTGAGCCGCGAGATGGAGATGTCCTGCACGTCGATCTCATCGCGGCGGATGAGATAGAGCAGCAGGTCCATCGGCCCGCTGAAGACGTCGAGCTGTACGCGGTAATCGTCCGTCAAGCCGGGTTTCTCCGCCCCCATCATACGCCCGCCGCGCTCGCCCCGCCCGCTTCCCGCAGCGCCCATTCGCCCGGTGCTTCAACCGCGCGAGATCACAATCCCGCAGGCCTCCCGCACGTCGTTCATCACCGCCTGCGCGGTCGCCCGCGCCCGCGCCGCACCCGTGCGCAGCACGTCCTCGACGTCGTCCGGCCGGGACGCCCAGTCCGCCCGCGCCTCGCGGTGCGGCCCGAAGCGCAGTTCATACAACTCGGCCAGCCGCTTCTTCGCGTCGCCGTATCCCATTCCGCCGGCGCGGTAGCGCCGCTCCCATTCCTGCGTCTCGGCCGGGTCCGCCAGCAGCCGCAGCAGAGCGAAGACCGTGCAGGTGGCGGGATCCTTGGGTTGATCCACCGGCGTGCTGTCCGTCTTGATGCCCATGATGCGCTTGGCCGTGGGCTTGGGGTCGCCGAACAGGTCAATGGCGTTTCCGTAGCTCTTGCTCATCTTCTGGCCGTCGATCCCCGGCACGACCGGCGCCTCGTTGAATCGCGCGTCGGGCAGTGTGAAGACCGGGCGATAGCGCTCGTTGAAGTAGGTCGCCATGTCGCGGGTGAATTCGACGTGCTGCGTCTGATCCCGCCCGACCGGCACGACGTTGCTGCGGTAGATCAGGATGTCGGCCGCCATCAGCGCCGGGTAGAAAAACAGCCCGACCGACGAGGGCAGGCCGCGGGCCACCTTGTCCTTGTAGCTGGTGCCGCGCTCGAAGAGCCCCATCCCCGTCACTGTCGAGAGAATCCACGCCAGCTCGCACACTTCCGGCACGTCGCTCTGCCGGAAGAAAACCGCCCGCTTCGGATCCAGCCCCATCGCCAGGTAATCCAGCGCCACATCGCGCGTCAGCGCTCGCAGGCGCTGGGCATCGTGCACCGTCGTCAGCGAATGGTAGTTGGCGATGAAGATGTAGCACTCGTGCTGCGTCTGCAACTCGATGTGCTGTTTCATCGCGCCCAGGTAATTGCCCAGGTGCAGCGTCCCGGATGGCTGCACCCCGGATAGCACGCGCATGCGTCGGCTCCTCTTGAGCGGGGCGGATTATCGCGAGCGGAGCGCTGCGCGTCGAGCGCCGCGAAACCCGGCCCACGCCGGCGTCGAGTGGTTGGGCGCGGCCGCGCGAACCGGCCGATAAGTGCGCTGCGGGCTGCGGGCTGCGGTCCATGGGCCGCGGGCATTCAGCCGCTGCGGGCCTGTTCATTCGTGCGGAGATCGATCGTGAACGCGGCTTCCGTGGTCATCGACACGTTCGACGTCGACGGTCGAGCCGCCTTGAAGACCGCGCGCGCCGCATGGCTTTCCAATCTCGGCGCCCTCTATCAGAGGATTCCCGACCTGGCCGCCCGGCTCGATGCGCTGCCCTTCGCGCAGCTTCCGCGCGTCGAGGCCGCCCGCGACGGGACGCTGACGGTGCGCCTGATCGCCGACGACGGAGCGCCCGTCTTCGCGCACAGTCGCCATGAGCCGCTCGTCGAAGCCGGCCGCACCGCTTCGCGCGCTGCAGCCGCCGCCGGGAATCCCGCGTTCGTCGTGCAGGGGGGCGGTCTCGGGCATGTGTGGGCGGCGCTGGAGGCGGTCGCCGAGCGCCCGGTCGTCATCGCCTGTGAGCCGGACCTCGCGGTGCTGAAAGCCGCGCTGTGCGCCGCGGATCATGCCGCTGCGATCCGTGAAGGCCGGCTGGTGTTCATCACGCAGGCCGACAAGCGGCTGGTGCACGACACGCTGACGGCCATGAACGCCGACGTGATGCTCGGCCTGCAATTTGTCACGCTGCCGCCCGCGTCGCGCTGCGGGGCCGAATTTCACGCTCGCATTCGCGCACTGGTGACCGACTACATCGCCTTTGCACGCATGCAGATCACGACGCTGGTGCGCAACGCCCGCCAGACCTGCCGGAACATCACCCTGAATCTACGCGACTACGTACGCTCGCCCGGCATCGAGTCGCTGCGGAATCGAGCGGCCGGCGTTCCGGCGATTCTCGTCGCGGCCGGTCCGTCGCTCGCGGCCCATCTGGATGCGCTGCCGGCGCTTCGCGAACGCGCCGTGATCATCGCCGTGCAGACGGTGTACAAGCTGCTGTGCGCGCGCGGCTGCCCGCCGCATTTCGTCACCAGCCTCGACTACCACGAGCTGTCCGGTGATTTCTTCCGCGACCCGCCTCCGGGCGCGGATGCCTGCGGCACGCTGCTGATCGCCGAGCCGAAGGCGCATCCCTCCGTGCTGGACGCCTTTTCCGGCCCGCGCCGCCTGCTGCATTCGCCCTTTGCTCACGAATTGCTTTGCGAACGCCCGCCAATACGGGCCGCACTGCGGGCCGGCAGCACCGTTGCGCACCTGTCGCTCTATCTCGCGCAGCACCTGGGCTGCGACCCGATCATTTTCGTCGGGCAGGACCTGTGCTGCACCGACGGCTTGTACTACCCACCCGGCACGCCGATCGAGGATGTCTGGCGACCCGAGCTGTCGCGCTTCTGCACCGTCGAGATGAAGCAGTGGGAGCGAATCGCGCGCAGCCGGTCGATCCTGCGGCGCGTCACCGATTCCGCCGGGCGACCGGCCTACTCCGACGAACAGCTCTTCACCTACGCCGAGCAGTTTGAGGCCGACATCGCCGCTTCGGCGGCCCGCGTTCTGCTGGCCGCTCCGACCGGCGTGGCGCTGGCTGGCGCACAGGTGCGTCCATTGGCGGATATTGCCGCCCAATACTGCCAACGGCCGCTTCCTGCCGACCTGTTGCGCGATGCGGGCGACATGGCCGCGGACGACGCCGGTGCAGCGGCCGCTTCAATCGAGGCGCGAATCCGCGAGATTCGCGAGCTGCGAAGGATCAGCGAGCGGATGCTGGGACTGTTAGACGAGCTGGCGGGGTTGACGGATCGGCCGGCGGAATTCAATCGGCGGATCGCGCTCGTCGATGATCTGCGGGCGCAGGTCGCCCGTTGCGATCGCGCGTTCCGGCTGGTTACGGAGGCGTCACAATTGGCCGAGCTGCGGCGCTTCTCGGCGGATCGTCAGATCGGCGGCGATTCGCCTGAGCACGACTCCCCACAGACGGCGCTGCGGCGCCTGCGGCGTGACGGCGAATTCGTGGCTGCGATTCGTGACGGCTGTGACTTCCTGCTCGACTTGCTGCCGCAGGCGCTGGACCGGTTGCGGGGAGGCGGTGCCACCCGATGAGGATCACCGGCCTGATGTTCGCCGATTTCGATCGCTCGGCGCTGGGCGGGCCTTCCGCGCTGACCGAGCGCATCGGTGCTCGTACGGTCCTGGCCCACGCGCTGCGCCGCTATGCACGGGTCGAAGGGCTGGCCGGCCGCCATGTGGTCGTTTCCCCGCGCTATGCCGCGGCACTTCAGAAAATCCTGCACGAATCCGGCGAAGCCGACCGGTTCACCGTTGTCGAAGCGGAGCTTCATCGGCCGCGTGCGGCGCTCTTTGCGTCGGCGCGAAAGTGGGGCATGGGGAGTTGGCGCGGCGGGCTGCTCGGTGCGACCTATTTCGATGAGTTCGTCACCGCATCGGCCGTGCTGGAACGGATCCGCACCATCGGCGCCGATGGCGCACTGTGCCTCGATGGCGCCATGCCGGTGCTGGACCCGGCCCTGGCCGGGGCGATGGTGCGGCACATGGAATCCGCTCCATCGGACACGCCGCTGGTCTTCACGCAGGCGCCGCCCGGATTGGCCGGCGTCGTCCTTCATCGCGAATTCATCGAGGAGTTCACCCGCCTCGATCTTCCGGTCGGCCTGCGCCTGGCCTATCGGCCGGAATTTCCCCTCGGTGATCCGATCAACCGCTCGCTCTGCCTGCCGATTGATGCGCGAGTCGCACGTACCCGGGCGCGCTTCACCGGCGACACGCACGCCGGGCGCGGGATGCTGGCCGATCTGTTCGGCGAAATCGGTGAGACTGCCGACGCCGCACAACTCTGCAGCGCGCTCGCGCGCGGCGGGTTTCATGACGCCGCCGAGTTGCCGACGGAGGTCGAGATCGAGCTGACCACCGAAGACCCGCTGCCGGAGACGACGCTGCGCCCGCGCGGCGGCCGTGTGCCGCAGCGCGGACCGGTCGCTGAATCGGCGGTGCTTCGTGTGGCCCAGGAGCTGGGCACGCAGGATGATCGGCTGGTCGTGCTGGGTGGTCACGGCGACCCGCTGCGCCACCCCCGGTTCCGCGAAATCTGCCGGGGTATCCGCGCTGCCGGCGTACTCGGCCTGGCCGTGGTCACGCCACTGGTGGACCTCGATGACGCGGACATTGCCGCGATGATCGAAGCGCGCGTGGACGTGCTGTCCGTGCTGCTGGACGCCGACTCACGCGACACGTATTCGCGCGTTCACCAGCGCGACGCGTTTGACGTGGTGCTGAGGAGCATCGCGCGGGTCGAGCAGGCGCGCCAGTCGCATCGATCGCCGCAGCCGCTCATCATCCCGCACCTCACGCGCAACGCCGCGACCATCGGCGAGATGGAGTCGTTCTTCGATCGCTGGATCCGCGAGACCGGCGGCGCGAGCATCGGCGGCTTCAGCCGGTATGGCGGAACCCTGCCACCCGACTCGCTGCTGGCCACGACCCCGCCGATCCGATCCGCGTGTCGGCGCCTGGATTCGCGTGCGACGCTGCTGGCGGATGGTGTCGCGGTGGCGTGCAGCGAGGATGCTGTTGGGCGGGTTTCGATCGGCAACTGGCAGAATTCGTCGCTGCGAGAATTCTGGGCCGGTGCCGACCGTCAGAATTTACGGAGCGTCCATGCGGCCGGCACACAGTTGCCCGTCACTTGTGCGGGCTGTTCGGAGTGGCACAGAGAGTGACGCAAAACCGTCATTTGTCTTCCGAGCTAGGCCAATGGCGGAAATCCGTCTGTATGAATTTGTAAATATGATTGCGTTGGAGTCCGAATCGCGATAGAGTCTGGATGTGGGGCCGCTTGGCTGGGTGGCCTCCGATAATCATATTTCCGGGAATTCCCGGCGACGTCTGAACTCATTCCGTTCATTCGCTCATTGTCATCAGCCGACAATCGAAAACGCGAATCCCACGCCCAGGGCGGTGCCTTGGTTCGTGGCGAGGCTGGTTTCCTGTATGCGAAACCGGTCTCGGAATCGGAGTGAGGTGCTTCTTGGACACGACGATCAAGTGCTCGTGCTCCCATTGCGGAGCGAAGTACCGCCTGCCCGTCGAGGCGCAGGGTCGATCCGCGCGCTGCAAGCAGTGCGGGGAGAAGTTCGACATCCCGAAGCAGAACGGCCTGGAGGACAGCATCCTTTCCTGGCTGACCGAGCCGGCTGAGACCGAGGAGCCTTCGGTCTCGCAGCCCCGGGTGATCTCGGTTCCGGCGGCGGGGTCTGCCAGCGGCGACTCGGTTCGGCCGCGGGGCATCATCCGCCAGAAAAGCTCCAACGACGAATCTCGTGGGTGAGTTCTGACACTCGACCGGCCCGACCCGCGTGGCGCGGCGTCCGAGCCTTTCGGCCACCGTTGGGGATGGCCGGGGGCGGATGGCGGGGGGCCGGTTGGGGGTCGAGTTCTCCGCGCGGAACCATCACCTGATAGTTGAGCTACCCAACTGCCGATCGCCCGGCAGGGGCACGCCGATCGAGCATTTCAGACAGGGGTTGACCACAACACAGCGGGTCGGTGACGATCGACTTCATGTTGTCAATCATTGGAGCTGTCGTCGCAGGACTTTCCGTATTCGCGGGCGCATTCGGCGCCCACGCCCTCGCTGATTCTCTCACGCCGCAACAAGCAGGCTGGTGGGACACTGCAAACCGATACCAGTTTGGTCACGGCCTTGCGCTGGTGCTGTGCGCCATTCCCCCGGCCGGTCGGGCGCGAACGGTTGCCGGCTGCGCGTTTCTGATCGGAATTGCCGCGTTTTGCGGCGCTTTGTACGGATTGGCGCTCGGCGGTCCGCGGTGGTTGGGCATGGTCGCGCCGATCGGCGGCGCGTCGATGATGGCCGGCTGGGCGGCGCTGGCGATTGCGCTCGGCAGGTCGCGCGGCCGTGGTCGAAGTTGATCGCTCCGCGGGAAGGGGTGTGGCGAATTCGTACCGGCACGGTATCCTTTTGCAGCATTGGGGCTTCGAGCGGCCGGCGGCTGTGCACGCGGTGTCGCCGACGCGCTGCTGGTCGCGGGTCGTGAGTTCTTCGACGGCTCAGGAGAATGAACCGATGGCACGTCACACAGCCTCGCTGTTGCTGCTGACCATGGTGCTCGCATGGGGCGGATGTGATAATCAGAATGAGAAGCGCAAGGTGGATTTGCCGACACCGCCGACGGCGGAGCAGATCGCCGAGTGCGAGAAGGTGATGAAGATCAAGCTGCCCAAGTCGGCGGTCCCGATCGCAATGGATAAGTCCGTACAGGGCAGCGAGGTGCTGTATACCTTCAAGGTGGAGATGCCGGCGGCCGAGGTGGAGGCGTTCCTCAAGAACACGCTCTATCGCGGCAAGCCGCTGGGGAGCAGCGACCGATGCCTGCAATCCGGGTCGGCCACCCGCTCGTGGTGGGATCCGGAGAGCGTTGAGACGTTCCGCGCCGCTCGTCACTCACTGCGGCCGGGTTTCGAGGAGCAGGCGTTGATGATCGACGACTCCCGCGGGGACAAGGCGGTCATCTACATCCTGCATTCCACGACGCAGTAGCGCATGCTCGCCGACGTCGCCCGTGTCCTGCTGTCGCGCGAGACGATCCGGCAGCGCGTCGCCGCGCTGGCGGCCGAGATCGTCGCGGCCTACGCGGGTCGCAGCGACCGGCTGACGTTCGTCCCGATCCTCTCCGGCTCGATCGTGTTCCTCGCGGATCTCATCCGCGAGATGCCGGTCCACATGCGCCTTGCGCTGATTCACCTGAGCACCTATCGCGGCACGCAGGCCGGGCAGCCACGAGTCGTTGCCGACATTTCGCATGACGTTCGCGGCCGGGACGTCATCATCGTGGATGACATCCTCGACACCGGGCGCACGCTGACGTTCGTGCGCGACATGCTGGCGGAGCGCGGGCCGGCGAGCGTGCGCATCTGCGTACTGCTGCGCAAGCCGGGCAAGGCGCCGCCGTCGCTGCACGCGGACTTCGTGGGCTTCGACATTGAGGACGAGTTCGTCGTCGGCTACGGGCTTGATTACAACGACCTCTATCGCAATCTGCCCTATATCGGCGTGCTTCGGCCGGAGTGCATTGCCGCCGCAGACGTTGCGCCGGGGTAGAATGCGGGGGAGCAGGCTCCTGCCCGGTTGTGCCGGAGAATGTCGATGGCGCCGATCGTGGCCCCCGACAAACTGGCGATTCCGGTCGCCGCGCCGCACGTACTGGACGGCGGCGAGGTGGTGGAGCTTTCGATCCGCCCGTCGCCGTGGTTCATCGTGTTCATTTCCGCCAAGATCGTGCTGGTCGCCGTTGTTGCCGGGGTGCTGTTCCTCAGTGCGGGTACGCCCGTTTTCGGATCGGCCGCGTTGCCGGCGGCGGCGACGTGCTTCGTCGGCGCATGCGCCCGGCTGGCCTATGGGGCGCTGCAGTGGGCTGCGACGATCTACATGCTGACGAATCGACGCGCCATTCGATTACGCGGCGTCCTGTCCGTCGAGGTTTCTGAGTTGCCGCTGGCGCGGGTCGCCGATGTGGCTCTGCTATTGGCGGTGCATCAGCGAATCGCCCGGGTCGGAACCGTGCTGCTGCGGGCCGACGGGGATGCGGCCTCGCTGCCCTGGGATCACGTGGCTGCACCTGCGGACGTTTATCAGCGGGTTGTCCGGTCCGTACGGCGGCAACGGCAGGGCTGACCCGGGTGCGGGGCGTGCAGTGCGACCGCGCGATACCTGATTCATTTGCAGTGGACGTGCCGGATGAAAAAGAAACTTCCGGGATCGAACCTTTCGGTCGATCCCGGAAGTGCGCCACGGCTAGAACAGCCGCAAAATCGTGGTCTCCATCCGCCCCCCAACCCCCCCCTCAACGACCATCCGCACTATATCACCCAGGGGGGCGGGTGTCCACCGATGCAAGCGTCTCTTACAAGTTCGGTCGATGTATTGTAACATGTGTTGCCGCATTATGTTATGATAAGATCAGTGGCGACATCGGAGTCACGATTGCTTGTTCCCGGCTGGCCCGGGATCGGTTCCGGTTTTGCGAATCCGGGTGGCTCCGGCACTGCCGCCGCTCGCGCCGCATCAAATGTCGTCCGGGCAGACCGTCCACGACTGGATCGTGACGCTGTTCTTGAACAGGAGCCGGTGGCCGGGAAGCGACGATCGCATGATGGGAACACCCGCATGAAGCCGACGGTCACTCATGAGGTCGCCATTGCTCTCGTTGAATGCGACGGGCGGTGGTTGGTCGCGCGCCGCCACGATCATGTGCATCTCGGCGGGATGTGGGAGTTCCCCGGCGGGAAGCTGCATGACGGAGAGACGCACAGCGAGGCGGCGCTGCGTGAATTGCTGGAGGAGTGCGGCGTGACGGCCGTGGCGAACGCCGTGCTGGAGACGATTCCGGTGGAGTATCCCGATCGGCGAGTTCTTCTGACGCCGGTGCTGTGTGCGTGGAAGAGCGGCGAGGCGCGGCCACTGGCTTCAGCGGCTTGCCGCTGGGTGACCGACTCCGAGCTGGATGCGCTCGAAATGCCCGCGATCAACGCGCGCGTGATGGCGGAAGCCCGGCGTCGGCGGAATCTGCCCTAAGCGCGGGCAGGGGCGGCGCGCGGGTCAGGGGGGCGCTTGGCGGCCGGCCGCCCCTTCGTTCCACACCGCCATCGTGTCTTCCAGCGCTGTGACGATCGGCGAGCCGAGCGCCCGTGCAATGTCGATCGCCTCCTGAAGCAGCTTGCGCGCCTCGGTACTCTCCCCCAGATCCCAATGCAGCCCGGCCGCCTCGCGGAGGCAGATCAACTGGTTGCCGAGGTCGTCGGATGAGCGCAGGCGCTTGAGCGCCGATTGATATTCGGACAGCGCTTCGCGCGGGCGCTTCAGGCCGCGAAGGACGGCGGCCCGCGTGGCGGAGACCGCCGCCGCGGCTTCGGACGGCGTGATGGCGGCGCAGCGCTCAATGGCGGCGAGGGCGTCGTCCCAGCGCTCGTTGCGGGCATGGCATTGTGCCAGCAGCAGCAGCGCGGTGGCCTCGGTCCGGCGGGATTTGAGCTGCCGGGCGGTTTCCAGCATCCGGAGGTGCATCGCCAGGGAGCGCTCATTGTCCCCGCAGCGTTCGTAAGTGAGGGCCAGCTTGTTGAAAGCGGGAGCCAGGGACACGATGTCGTCGAGCTGTTCGAGCGACAGGGCCACAGCCTCCTGCCAATCGGCCGAGCGCCGGGCCGTTTCGCGCGTGAAGGTCGCGCGGCGGGCGTCGTCAAACTCGCGCGGCGGGCGTTGCGTCAGGTACAGGTTGGCGAGGCTGGTCATCGCGGCGAGCTGGGCATAGGGGTCGCGCGATTCGCGGGCGATGGTCAGTGCGTTGGCGAAACGCGTCTGGGCGGCATCGACCGCGCCTTCCATGCCGTTGAGCACGCCGTGGGCCAGCTCGACGGCGACGCGGTCGAGTGCGTCATCGGCCTTGCGGCTCAGTTCCGCCAGCAGCGCCAGGCGCGCCGCCGCCGCGCGCCGCGCGGCCGCCGCGCCGACACGCAGGTCCACTTCCGCCTGGAGCAGAAGCGCCGGGCGGAAGGCGGGGTCAAAGTCGAGCGAGTCGCGAAGCAGATCGGCGGTTGCGCGAGGCTTTTCGTCGCGGAAGGCGCGCAGCGCCTTGACGTAGAACTCGAGGGCCGAGGGCGTCTTGCAGGGTGGCCCGAACAGGGGTGGTCCGCCTTCGGGCGGACCCACGCGGAAGGCGTCCAGCGACCAGCGCGTGGCGCTGTCCAGCACGTCGAACAGGCGTCCGCCGGGGAGATCGGACGTTCGCGGTGCGGCGGTTTCGTCGGCCAGGTCGTGCAACTCAATGGACAGGCGCATTGCATCGGGTTGGCCGGCAGCCGTGCCGCGGATCAGAAATCGCACCCCCAGCGCCTTTGCGACGGCCGGCCATGCGGGCGGATTGGCGTCCTCGGCCAGTTCGGCGCGAGCCTGGTTCAGTCGCTCGGTGGAGACGGCCAGCAGCCGGGGATGGCGGCGCAGGCGGTAGCTGAGCTGCTCGGTGATCGCGTCGCCCATCCAGGCGTCGCGCGGGTCGGTGTCGGCGGCGACCGCAAAGTCGATGATTGCGATACGTGGACGATCGCCGATGTGCGCGGTCGGTATCGGCTGCGGCACGGGCAGCGACGGCGCGTTTGCGCCGTCGGCGGACTGCCCGATCGCGGGTGCGCCCGTTGACGCCGCCACGGCCAGGGCCAGCAGGGCAGCGGATCTCAGCAATGCCCTACTGGACCAGCAGATCGACGAAGGGATCGATGTCGAAGTTGTTGAACTGGCCGTCGCGGTTGATATCACCGGGATAAATCGGGGGGTATCCATAGGTGGTTTCATAACCGGCGGGATCGAGCAGGGCCAGCACGAAGGCGTCAATGTCGAAGTTGTTGAATTGGCCGTCCCAATTCAGGTCACCGTGGATGGCGGGAGTGCGCGTGATGACGGTCTGTCCGCTCGTGATTCGGATCGCGCCGAGCCGGATCAAGCCGGTGTTGGGCAGCATCTGGACGTCGGTCAGAGAGAAAAAGCCGTAGCCGTTGGCGTCTATGCCGGCCGAGATGGTGACGACGACGCGGACGTTGGTCCCCAGAATCGTGGAGGACTGATCGATCGTCTGGTTGCTGATGACGATTGGAAGCTGGCCGGAGGGGTTGTAGATCACGCCTTCGAGCAGGGCCGATGAGCCGGGTTGCAGCGTGTCGAGAATGGTGGCCAGCGGGGTCGGCTGCGGAAAGAGGATTTGCAGCAGACCGCTGGTGCCCTGGGCCATACCGCTCGTGAGGACTTCATACCCGTAGCCGGGGTCGATGTCGTCGGGGTTGCTGCTGCGCGACTGGTTGGTCGCATGCTGCAACACGACGTTGGTCAGGTCGATCACGCACATATCGTCCGCCCGCGCGCCGCGGGTGGGGGCCAGCGCAGCGGCAAGCACGAGGGCGAACGTCAACAGGCGGAGTTTCATCGGCCACGCTCCTTTCGCATCGGGGTCGCGGACGCGAGCGGCTGCGCGCGTCGCCATAGGGGCGATTGTACCGTTCGGGGGGTGCTGATCCGAGCGGCAATAAAGGGGAGTGCAATTGGGCAGGGGGCTATAATCCGCGGCCATGCGGCTGGTTCGAATATCGCTCGCAGCAAAGTACCGCCTGCTCTTCGGGGTGGCGGTGTTGCTGATTATCGCCGCGGCGCTGGCGGTGCCGTGGGTGCGAATGGAGGCGCTGCTGCTGGACTCGCCCTTCCGCGACGCACAGCGGGCGACGGCGGATTTCTTCCGAACGCAACTGGCGCAACATGAATCCGCAGCGGGGCTTGGGATTCACATGCGGGAGACTCCGCTGTTCCCGCCGTGGTTGCGCAGCCAGCCCTCCTACATTCGCTTTGCCGCAGACGTGGACGATCCGGAGGCGGTGGTGAACCGGCTTGATCACCCCATCGCGCGCGAGGCGTTTCGCAGTTTTCGGCGGTCGCCGCGGCAGCCTTATCTGTATCGCGTGGACGTGGAGGGCGGGGAGCGGGTTTTTCACTATGCCCATGCGGTGCGCGTCACGAAGGGCTGCCTGGAGTGCCATGACGATGGCAAGAGCGCGATCCCCTTTCGCGAGAACGAGCTGACCGGGGTGATCGTGGTCAGCGTCCCGGTGGACCTCGTACCTGCGCAGCGCCTGCAGAATCGTGCGTGGATTGTGACGGCGGGGAGCCTGGCGGGCGCATTGGCACTGCTGGTTTTCTACATCATCACGCGGCGGTTCATTCTCGCGCCGATTCACGAGCTGCGCGAGGTGACGGCGCGGGTCAGCGAGGGCGATCTGGAGGTGCGGTCGAGCCTGCGGACCGGCGACGAGTTCGAGCAGTTGGCGCGGGCGCTGAATCACATGCTGGAGCGGCTGCGCGAGTCGCAGGAGGAGCTGCGTCGCGCGAATCGCCTGCTGGATGAGAAGCTCGGCGAGATGGCCGAGACGAACGTGGCGCTGTATGAGTCGAACCGGGTCAAGAGCGAGTTCATCGCGAATGTGTCGCATGAGCTGCGCACGCCGCTGACCAGCATCATCGGCTTTGCCGAGCTGCTGCGCGAGGCGCCGGGGCAGGAGAATGGGCGCTTCGTCCGCTACGCCGAGAACATTCTCATCAGCGGGCGCATCCTGCTGGAGATCATCAACGACCTGCTCGACCTGGCGAAAATCGAGGCCGGCCGGGTCGAACTGCACATCGAGCCGATCGCGCTGCGCGAGCTGTGCGCCACGCTGATCGACTTCATGCGTCCGCAGGCGGACAAGAAATCGCTCGTGATGGAGCTGATCTGCCCGGAGGAGCGGCCGGTCTGCAGCACCGATCCCGTCCGGCTGCGACAGATCCTGTTCAATCTGCTTTCCAACGCGATCAAGTTCACGCCCGATGGAGGGCAGGTGCAGCTCTGCCTGCTGCCGCGTGAGGCGGGATGGGTGCGGCTGGAGGTACGGGACAACGGCCCGGGCATTGCGCCGGAAAATCAGCGGGTGATTTTTGAGAAGTTCCGGCAGATCGATCAATCCGCGACGCGCGAACACTCGGGCACCGGGCTGGGGCTGGCGATTGCGCGCGAGCTGACGCTGTTGCTGGGCGGTCGCATCGACGTCGAGAGCCAGGTCGGGGCGGGATCCATATTCTGGATCGAGTTGCCGCCGGTGGCGCCGGCAAGCGGCGCGGCGGTCATTTCATCGGCGCGATGACCCTGCTGCGGCGTTCAGGCGTCGCGGAGCGATTGAAGATATAATCCGGCACATCGCGGTTGCCTCATCGGCGTCCGCCAGAAATGCGGAGAATCCGGCGTGTCGCATTACATTACCGAGCCGTGCATCAAGACCAAGGACACCGCCTGCGTGGACGTCTGCCCGGTGGATTGCATCCATCCGCGGAAGGACGAGCCTGATTTTGAGCAGGTGGATCAGCTCTTTATCGACAAGGACACCTGCATCGATTGCGGATTGTGTGTCGATGAGTGTCCGGTGAAGGCGATCTTCCCGGAGGACGAGGTGCCGGCCGAGTGGAAGCACTATGTCCCGCTGAATGTCGCCTATTACGAGAAAAAGGCCCGGTGAGTCGGAGCCGCATCGGGGCGCAGGGGGCGTTGCAGCGGCCGGTCGGCCTTCGGCCGGTGGGCCATCTGCGTCGATAGGGTGCGCGGGCGAAGTTGCCGTCGGGTGAGCCATGCGCGTCCTGCACGTCGTTTCCACCATGAAGCAGAGCGGGGGCGTGGAGTCCTTCCTCGGGCACACATTCCGCGCTATCCGGCGGCGGAATCTGCCGGATCTCGACATTGAAGTCTGTTACACGCTGGGCGACTCGCGGCTGAGCGACGCCGAGCTGGAGGAGATGGGCATCCGCACATGGGGGGTGCGGCTGGGCAACAACCCGCTTCCGTTCCTGCGCAATTTCTACCGGGAGCTGCGCGTCCGCGGGCCGTATGACGTCGTTCACGCGCACCTGTCGAACTTCTGCGGCCCGCCGATGCAATGCGCCCGCCGGGCGGGTGTGCCGGTGCGACTGAGCCACTACCACAATCTGACGGCGGGGCATCGCAATGACTGGCCGCGGCGCATCTATGAGCGCTGGCTGAATCGGCAGGTGCTGTCGAACTCCACCGGCATCATCGCGCTGACCTATGCCGGGCTGCGGCTGTGGTTCCCTCGGCACGCCGAGACCGACCCGCGGATGTTCGTGATCCGGTACGGGATCGACGTGGCGGAATTTGAGGCCGCCCGGGCGCGGGATGAAGTGCGTGACGAGCTGGGAATTCCGCGGGATGTGCCGCTGATCGGGCACGTGGGGCGGTTCAACTGGCAGAAGAATCACGCGCGGCTGATCGAGGCCTTTGCACGGGTTCTTCAGGAGCGCCCAGAGATGCGGCTGCTGCTGGTGGGCGATGGGGATCTGCGTCCGCAGATCGAGCGGCAGGTGGATGATCTGGGGATTCGGGCGAGCGTCACCTTCACCGGCGTACGGCGCGACATTCCGCGGGTGCTGTCAGCGCTTGACCTGTTCGTGTTTCCGTCGATTGTCGAGGGGTTCGGAAAGGCGCTGCTCGAGGCGCAGGCGGCGGGGCTGACGGTTGCATCGTCCCGAATCGCGACTTCGTGCGAAGCGGTGGCGCCGCCGTTTGAGCCGTTTTCCTGCCCGCCGGAGGATGTGCCGGGGCTGGCGTCGTGCATGTTGCGGGGGCTGGAAGCGGCCGGCCGCGACCCTTCGCTTGCGGTGCAGGCACGCGAATTCGCGCGGAAATTCACGACCGAGGCGAGCGTGGATTCGATGCTGGCGGCGTGGCAGGTTCCGGGGTTCGTGGCGCCGCTGGATCCGTTCGCGCCGGCCGGTGCAGCGTCCGTGCGGTAGCGGGCGAACGCTCGTCCCCGATTGCGGCGGCCTGATGAAGGGGCCGCCTCCCGCGGGATCGACTCTTCGGTCGAACCTGAGGAAGGACGGCCCCTGCGAACGGCCGTGCGGCGGCGATTTTCTAGCGGCGGCGGCGGAGCATGAGCGCCGAGGCGACTGCCAGCAGCGTCGCGGTCGTTGGCTCCGGAACCCACATCTCGATGTTGTCCACCGCAAAGGGCTGCGCGAAATCAAACGCGCCCCAGATATTCAGGCGCCCGATCGGCACCGGCGACCAGACGCCGAAGAAGTTCTTGGCCGGCTCGGTCGGCATCATCCCCGGCATGACGTAGGTGCCGAGGAGGACGTTGTTCGTGTCGAAGACGCCGATGTGAAAGCCGGCATGACCGGCGTTGAAGCCGGCGTAGGTTGAAATGTCCACTCCGATGGCGGTTTTGTCGTCTGACGTGAAGATCAGATCGAGGCTGGAGTAGACGTTGTCGAGGAAATCGTCATTGCCGATCTTGACGCTGTTCGAGCCGATGAAGCCCGGTCCGTTCACCCACAGCGCGTTGGGCGAAGGAGAGGGATTCAACTGCGGCGCGTACGGGCCGGGCGTCATGTTGGTCTGAATGATCAGATTGGTTGCGTCGATGCCGTTGGGGAAGGTCGGCTGCGGCACGCCGTGCTGCAGCGAATTGGGGAAAGGCACTTTCGCCTGCTGATCGACCAGCGACTCCTCGAAGGTCTCGACGCCCTTGAGCACCTTTCCGGCCACGCTGCTGAAATCCGTGAACGCGGCGTGATTCGTGAAGTAATTCACCTCGGCCGACGCAATTGCGGTACAGCACATGGCTGCCGCCAAACCCAGGAACCATCTCATTCCCTGTTCCTCCTCAGGTACGGGAATTCTTCATACAACCGACACAATGCCGGCTCCTCCAATTCTCCCGTATAGCCCGGTGGGAGGTCCCTGGTCAAAGGAAAACTCGCAATCGGGTAGGCCGGATAATCCACAACTGACGCATCGGGGCACGGGTAAGTCGGGGAAAACGACGGTTGGCGCTCCGACCGAGCCGCCGGAAGTGGTGATGAGCGGCCGAATTACCGGTTGGAAAGCCCTGGCCGATACGCGGATAAGCGGCGATCAGGGGGCAATTTAGGGCCTGACGGCTTGCGAAGCCAAGGTCCCGCAGAGGGGCAGGAAAGTGGGTTCTCGCAGAGGCGCAGAGAGCGCGGAGGAAGCAACAAGGAAGATGAAAAGAGAGACTGTAGGAGGGACAGAGCGAGAGGGACGGTGGCGGAGGGCCTTGGGGAGAATGGAATTGGAACGAGGCAGGCGGCACGCGATCATGGCCGCCGATCGTGCGAAAAGGGCGGATTCTGTTGCAAAGTGCCCCCTGTGGCTCAGCTTTGTCACTTTCGGACTCCAGCTGTGTCATCTGTGAATGGTGTTCTTTCCCGAGTCGGCGGGGGGACGCGAGGGGCGGTGAGCCTGGGAAGGCGGGGCGGGGCGGATTGTGCGGCCAAGCCGATTGTCAATCCGTTGCGGGTCGGATAAACTGGGGGGACTTTCCGCCAGGGCTGGGGCGGGGAGCGGCCGCTAGAGCGGTCGGCGACGGACACCAGCCCCCTGACCTAACCGTCGGGCCGCGAAAGCGGCCCTTTTTCGTACCCGAGGCACGCATCCGGTCGGCCGTACGCCGGCAGCGGCACGGGTGGGACAATCGAGGCGCGTGCAACGCCGGGGTTGCACCGGCCGGCCGATCGGCCGCTGACCGGAGGAATCACAAGCCCATGAATCAGGATCTGATCCGCAGCATTGACGGCATCTGCCGCGAAAAGAACATCGACCGCGACACCTTCATCGCGGACCTTGAGAACGCGATCGTCAGCGCCGTCCGCAAGAGCTACTCCGAGACGGACGAGGTGGTGGTCAAGCTCGATCCGCTCAGCGGCGAGATTTCCGCCACGGTCAACGGCACGCCGCTGGGCATTCAGGCGCTGGGGCGCATCGCCGCGCAGACTGCCAAGCAGGTCATCATGCAGAAGACCCGCGAGCGCGAGCGCACCAGCATCTTCGAGGATTTCACGGAGCGGCAGGGCACGATCGTGACCGGCACGGTGGTCCGCGCCGAGGGCGGCAACCTGCTGGTCAACGTCGGCCGCACGGAGGGCTTTCTGCCGCGCAGCGAGCAGATTCCCGGCGAAATGCACCAGGTCGGCGAGCGCATCCGCGTGCTGATCCTGGATGTTCGTGAGCAGCCGAACCAGATCAAGATCATCCTGTCGCGATCGCATCCGAACTTCGTCGCCCGGCTCTTTGAGCTGGAAGTGCCGGAAGTGGCGGAGCGCGTGATCGAGATTCGCGCCCTGGCCCGCGAAGCGGGATATCGAACGAAAGTCGCGGTCAGCTCGATCGACACGAAGGTGGACGCGGTCGGCGCCTGCGTCGGTGTGCGCGGCAGTCGCGTGAAGAACATCATGGAGGAGCTGGGCACCGAGAAGATCGACATCGTGCGGTGGAACGAGTCCAGCCAGATCCTGATCCAGAACGCGCTCAAGCCGGCCGAGGTGCAGGAAATCGCGCTGTGCTTCGAGTTGAACAAGGCCACGGTGGTCGTGCCGGACGACAAGCTCTCGCTGGCGATCGGCAAGCGCGGACAGAACGTGCGGCTGGCGGCGCGTCTGACCGGCTGGAACATCGACATTCTCACGCCGGATGAATACAACAAGAACCTCGAATTGCTGGAGCGCACCGTCAAGTCCATCGAGGGGGTGGACGACCTGCTGCTCGACAAGCTGGTTGCGATCGGCTGTGTCTCCGTTGCGGATGTGGACGCGGTCGAGAGCGAGCCGCTGGTCCGCGACCTCGAAATCACCCAGGAAATCGCCGAGAAGATCGTCGAGGCCTGCGGGGAGGAAGTGATCCGGTTGGAGGAGGAGCGCGAGGCGAACGCCAAGCTTCGCGCCAGCGGCCAGTTTCAGCCGGAATCGGAAGCCCGGGGCTCCGGATCCGCCGATGGTTCCGAATCGGGCGAAGCGACGGAAGGCGCGGAGGCCGGGACGACCGGCGAGCAGGGCGATTCTGCGGCGGGAGACGATGTCGTTGCCCAGGATTCCGGCGCTGCAGAAGTGTCCGCCAGCAGCGCGTTCGTCGCAGAACTCCCGCAGAGCACGGGCGATGAGCCGGGAGCGGCGGATGACGCATCGCGCCCGGCGCAGGGCGTCGGCGGCGGATCGGCATAGGATCATCGCAGACCGGCGGTGGGGCGGGCCGGCGGCATGGGAGCGACTCGCATGACACTTGCACGCCCGCTCTGCGCCATGTTGGCGGCGGTTGGTGCTTACGCAGTGGCGCTGCCGGCGGACGGCCGGCAGCAGGACGCTGCGCCGCCCGGAACCAATGCGCCCGCCGGCGTGCCGGCGCAGGAAGAGAAACCGACGGCGACAACCCAGCCACAGGCGGCGACAACTGACGCGACGACGCGGCGCGAGCCGGTGTCCCGCGAGAACGTCGCGGCGCGCGCGGTCGCGATCCGTGAGCGGGCGGCGCGATTTCTGCTCGCGGCGCAGAGTACGGATGGCGGCTGGAGCGCTGAGCACGGGCCGGGCGTCACGTCGCTGGTCGTGCGGGCGCTGGCACAGGAGCCGCGAATCGGCGCGCGTCATGAGGCCGTGCGGCGGGGGGCGGCGGTGGTGCTGCGGTCCCAGCGCGAGGATGGCGGCATTCACGGCGACGGCGGGCTGCACGCGAACTACGAGACGAGCGTAGCGCTCTCCATGCTGGCGGCGCTGGGGGCTGATGCGCCCGCGGGCGCGGCGGAGCGCGCTCGGAAATTCCTGTTGAACAACCAATGGGATGAGAGCGAGCAGCGGCAGGAATCGGATGAGTGGTACGGCGGCGCGGGATACGGATCGGGCAAGCGGCCGGACCTCTCCAACCTCCAGATCATGCTCGACGCGCTGCATGACAGCGGGCTGCCGAAGGACGACCCGGCCTATCGCAAGGCGCTGGTGTTCATCAGCCGCTGTCAGATGCTGGAGGAGTCCAACGACCAGGCCTTCGCGAAGGGAACGACCGACGGCGGGTTCATCTACTCGCCGGCCAATGGCGGCGAGAGCAAGGCGGTCGAGCAGACGGCCGATGGGCGGACGGTGCTGCGATCGTACGGATCGATGACCTACGCCGGTTTCAAGAGCATGATCTACTGCGGGCTTTCGCGTGATGATCCGCGCGTGCGGGCGGCACTGGGGTGGATTCGGCGGCATTGGACGCTGGATCACAACCCGAACATGCCGGAGCGCCAGTCGCACGAGGGGTTGTACTACTACTATCACACCTTCGCCCGGGCGCTGGCGGCCGGCGGGGAGGACGTGATCGAGGATCACGTCGGCCGGAAGCACGATTGGCGGGTCGAGCTGGTTGCGAAGCTGGAGTCGCTGCAAAGGCCGGACGGAAGCTTCGTCAATGAGCGCGATCGCTGGATGGAGGGGTTGCCGAGCCTGGTCACGGCCTATGCGCTATTGGCGCTGCAGGCGGCCGCGCCATAGTCACCGGGCCGGCCGATCGGGGTCGGGACTCTGCCGCATTCGCACTATCCGCCGGAGAGTGGTCAGGTGCGTTGATCCGGCTGTTCTTCTGCACGAATTCAAAGCACATGGGCAAGTGCGGGGCGGCGCTGCGGGGGCGGCTTTTGTGCGATTGCGCTATGGTCCGAGCGGCTTGACGCTGTAGCGCACCGTCTGATACACTCCCCGCCCCTGCATGCGGTTCGGCCATGGGTGCGAAGCGGTCGCGGACAGTGGTTCGCGGCGGCGGCGCGGCGGCCGGATCGGAGCAGGCTCGGGTCGTGCAACGCGGGCGGCCCGGCGGGACGGCAGGACCAATGCCCCCGACAAATTCAGACGAGTCATCGCGGCAGCGCGCGGTTCTGGTTCGCTTTGCGGGCTTGGGCGTGGAGTTTGCCGCGGGCATCGTGGTGTTCGTGCTCGTCGGTTACTGGATCGACTCGAAGCTGGACAGTGCGCCGATCGGCGTTGTGACGGGAGCGCTGCTGGGCTGCGTCGGCGGGATGTACAACCTGATCCGCAGCTCCATCCGCCTTTCGCGCACGATGTCGCCGCCGCCCCGGCGGCCGGAGCCGCCGGATGACGAGCAGCGACCGCAGGCGCCGAGCTGATCGGCTGACGGCCTGGTGCGCGGCCGCTTCGTTCGCGACGGCGGTGTTGTGCGGGCTGGCCGGCTACTGGCCGACGCTGGCTTTGGCCGGTTCGGGCGGTGTGTCGGCGATGATCGCGGCGATTGCCGCGGCCTGGCCTGCGTCGCTGATTGCGGTGCTGGTGACGGGGCGGGCCTTTGCGGGCCCGCCGACGGGCTGGATCGGTGCGGCGATGCTCGGGCTGGGCCTGCGGTTCGGCCTGACGATCGCGGCGGTGATTGTGATGGATGCCATGCAGCATTGGCCGCGCGAGCCGCTGTTGTTGTGGATCGCGATAGCGCAACTGGTGCTGCTGAAAGTGGATACGCTCACGCTGGTGCTGGCGGCACGGCGGATGCCCGGGAGTGACGGAGTATGATGCTTGGCGCAGCGGACCCGGTCTCCCACGTCGCGCAGCACATCGCGTATGAATTCGGCGAGGGGCTGTTTCGCTTTCCGCTGCTGAGCAATCACATCATCATGCAGGTGCTCGCGGCGCTGATCGTGCTATGGGTGGTTCCGCGGGCGGTGGCGAAGCGGGCGGGCAAGGACGCGGTGGGGCGGCTGGTTCCGACGGGGCTGGGAAACGCGATCGAAGTCCTGTGCCTGGCGCTGCGCGACCACATCTTCAAACCGAACCTGGGAGCGTACACGGATCGGTTCCTGCCGTATCTGTGGTCGCTGTTCATGTTCATCCTGGTATCGAACCTGCTGGGGTTGATCCCGCTGACCGACTGGGCGTTCTTCCTGAAGGACACGCAGGTCGGCAATACGACGGCGCAGCACCTGATCGGCGGCACGTCCACGGCCAACATCTTCATCACGGGGGCACTGGCGTTCATCACGCTGGTGATGATGGTCTTTAACGGACTGAAGTATCACGGCATGACCTACGTGAAGCACTTCTTCATGGGTCCGCCAGCACTGTCTTGGTTCATCGCGCTACTCGAGGTGCTGGGGCTGCTCTTCAAGGCGGCGGCGCTGGCGCTTCGTCTCTTTGCGAACATGCTGGCGGGGCACATTCTGCTGGCCGTGCTGCTGGGATTCGTCGGAGCGGCGTGGAAGCTCTCGACCGGGGCGGGCGTCGCGATCGGAGCCGTGGTCATCGTCGGCAGCGTCGCGATTTTCTTTCTGGAGATTTTCGTCGCGTTCCTGCACGCGTTCATCTTTGCGACGCTGACGGCCGTGTTCATCGGGCTGTCTGTGAACATCCACCATGATGAGCACGAGCATGAGCATGAACACGGTCATGCACAGGGTCACGGGCACGGGCAGGACGCCCATGCCGCGCACACGGCGGGGGCGCACGGCTGACGGATCGGCAAGGCGAAGTTGCAGAGGAACATGAACCGGCAGCGGCGACGGGCCGCTCCCGGCGGACGGAGTGTGTTCAACATCAGTGGCGCTGAGCGGAATCAGCGCCCGTTTGTGAAAGGGCTTGGTTTCATGAGCAAGGCACGTGGTTGGGTCGCGCTGGCCGCGATGGTGGTCGGGTTCGGCATCTTCTCCGCCTCTCCCGCGCTGGCGCAGGGGACGGCGGGCGCGGCGGCCTCCGTCCCGGCGATTCCGGGCGCGGTGGGCGCGGGCATCGGCGCCGGCCTGGCGCTGATCGGCGCAGGTCTGGGCGTCGGGCGCATCGGCGGCAGCGCGGTCGAGTCGATCGCGCGGCAGCCGGAGGCGGCCGGTTCGATCTTCACCCCGATGATCATCACGGCGGCGATGGTCGAAGGCGCGGCGCTGTTCGCCATCGTGGTCTGCCTGTTGAAGAACTAGCGGCCCCGCAGCGCGGTCGGGCCGTTCGATCGTCGGGCCGCCCGGCCATGCAGGAGAGCATCGTGATCTCACGCACGCACGCGGCGATTCTGGCCGCGGCCGCCGCGCTGGGCGGCGCAATGCCGGCGCTGGCGGCTCCGGCCGCCGACGGCCATGCGCCGGGCATCTTCGAAGGCGGCCTGGGCAACGCGATCGTGCAGTTGATCATCTTCGGCGCAGTCGTCCTGATTCTGGGGCGCACCGCCTGGCCGATGATCATCCGCACGCTCGCCGAACGCGAGAAGAGCATCCGCGAGTCGATCGAGTCCGCGCATCGGCGGAACGACGAGGCTGCGGCGCTGCTCAGAAAGCACCAGGAACTGATCGACAAGGCCCGCGCCGATGCCACCGCCATCGTCGAGGAAGGCCGCCGCGACGGCGAGGACACGCGTCGGCGCATGGCCGAGGAGGCGCGGCGCGAGGCGGATGAGACGGTCGCGCGCGCCAAGCGCGAGATTGAGCTGGCGACGCAGGCGGCGGTGAAGGAGCTGTACGACCGCACCGCGGAACTGTCGGTGCAGATCGCCGGCGGCATCGTGGGCAAGGCGCTCTCGCCGGACGATCACCGTGCCCTGGTGGCACAGTCGATCGAGCGGATGAGCGCGGCGCGCCGCGCCGGCTCGAACTGACCGAGGTACGCGGCAAAATCCCCCGCAGGTCTGCGCGCGGCGCGAGGCGCCGCCGCTCGTCCCCGGCAGGAGCGTCTGCATGGCGGAGTTGATCGACAAGCAACTGGCGGCTGCCGATGGCTACGCCGCGGCACTGCACGAACTGGCGCGCAGCGCCGGCGCTGCGGCCGACACGCTCGAGGAGTTGGACGAACTGTGCCGGCTGCTGGTGGTTGAGCCGGACTTCGCGCTGTTCATGAACAGCGGCGCGCTCGATGCCGACCAGCGCGCCGCAGGGCTGGAGAAGATGCTGCGCGGTCGGGTCAGCGACCTGACGCTCAATGCCGTGCAGGTGCTGTGTGCCCACGGGCGCAACGACCTGCTGCCCGCGCTGCGCGAGCGGCTGCGGGCGCGCATCGGGGATGAGGCCCGGCAGGCGCGCGTGACGGTCCGCAGCGCCGTGCCGCTGGAGCCCTCGCAGCGCGAAGAGATTTCGCGTGTCGCGGAAAAGCTCTCCGGCCGCACGCCGGTGATTCAATTCGTGGTGCAGCCCGAGATTCTCGGCGGGCTGATCGTCGAGTTCGATGACTGGCGCTTCGATAACTCGGTGCGCCGCCACCTGCAGGGTGCGGCGCGCGTGCTGGAGGAGCGCGGCAAGCGCGGCTTCTCCGACAACTGAACAGGAACGAACCCGCCGCACGGTCGCCCGGGTCGGACCGGTCGTCCGGCGGCCGGCTCAGACGATGAATTCCGGGGCGCCAGCGGCCCCCCGACAACGAGGTCAGCATGAAGATCAAGGCCGACGAAATCGCGTCCATTATCAAGCAGGAAATCCAGGGCTACCGCGCCAAGCTCGACGTGGCCGAGGTCGGCAAGGTGCTGTGGGTGAAGGACGGCGTCGCGGGCGTCTACGGCCTGCAGAACGCGGCCGCGGGCGAGATGCTCGAATTTGCCAGCGGCGCGATCGGCGTGGTGTTCAATCTCGAGGAAGGCTCGATCGGAACGGTCATCCTCGGCGATTACCTGGGCGTCACCGAGGGCGAGGAGGTTCGCGGCACGGGCCGCCTGCTGTCGGTGCCGGTCGGTGAGGCGCTGGTCGGGCGCGTGGTCGATCCGCTCGGCCGCCCGATGGACGGCAAGGGGCCGATCCAGTCGCCGCACCGCTACCCGCTGGAGCGCATCGCCCCCGGCATCGCCGAGCGGCAGCCGGTCAATGAGCCGCTGCAGACCGGCGTGAAGGCGATCGACGCGATGATCCCCATCGGCCGCGGGCAGCGCGAGCTGATCATCGGCGACCGCAAGACCGGCAAGACCGCCATCGCCATCGACACGATCATCAACCAGAAGGGGGGTGACATGATCTGTGTCTACGTGGCGGTCGGCCAGAAGGAATCGACCGTCGCGGGCATCGTCGAGACGCTGCGCCGGGAGGGGGCGATGGACTACACCATCGTCGTCACATCCTGCTCGTCTGATCCGGCCCCGCTTCAGTACATCGCCCCGCTGGCCGGCTGCGCCATGGCCGAATATTTCATGTTCGAGCACGGCCGCGCGACGCTGTGCGTCTACGACGACCTTTCGAAACAGGCGCAGGCCTACCGCCAGTTGTCGCTGCTGTTGCGCCGTCCGCCGGGCCGCGAAGCCTATCCGGGCGACGTGTTCTACCTGCACAGCCGCCTGCTGGAGCGCTCCTGCAAGATGGCGGACAAGCGCGTGATCGTGAAGAAGGGCGCGCCCGCCGGCGACGAGAAGGGCGTCAACGGCAAGGTGTACGTCGGCGCGCAGGATCAGCACGCGCTGGAGCACGATCTCAAGGCGCTGGGCGCGGATTCGCACGAGGGCCGCAAAATCCGGGCCTCGGGCGGCTCGCTGACGGCGCTGCCGGTGATTGAGACGCTTGAGGGCGAGGTATCGGCCTACATTCCGACCAACGTGATTTCGATCACCGACGGCCAGATTTACCTCGAGCCGGACCTGTTCTTTGCCGGTGTGCGTCCCGCGGTGAACGTCGGCATTTCGGTCAGCCGCGTCGGCGGCAACGCCCAGATCCCGGCGATGAAGAAGATCGCCGGCTCGCTGCGGCTGGACCTGGCGGCCTTCCGCGAGCTGGAGGCCTTCGCGCAGCTCGGCACGGAGCTGGACCCGGCCACGCAGCGGCAGCTTGATCGCGGGCGGCGCATGGTGGAGCTGCTCAAGCAGCCGCAATACCAGCCGATGGACGTGATCGACCAGGTGCTGGCGATTCACGCCGGTGCGCGGGGCTTCCTGGATGATGTGCCGCTGGACCGGGTTCGCGAGTTCGAGACGGAGTTGCTGAAGTTCTATCGCGATGAGCATCCGGAGACGCGCGCGGCGCTGCACCGTGACCGCAAGCTGACGGACGAGGTGGATGCGACGCTCAAACGCCTGACCGGCGAGTTCAAGGCGGGCTTCACGGCGCGCCGGGCGAAGAAGTAACTGGTGAAGCGAAAGGCGCTGGGCGGGTGCGCACCTGCCCTGGGAGCAGGGAGCCGAAATCATGGCCAAGGCCCGTGCGATTGTGAAGCGCCGCAAGGCGGTGCGCAACATCAAGAAGATCACGCAGACGATGCAGCTCATCGCCACGGCGCGCTTCCAGAAGTGCCTGCAGCGCGCCATCGCCGGCCGCCCCTATACCGAGCGCATGTCCGCGATGATCGAGTCGCTCTCGGCCGCCGGTTCGGCCGATCACCCGCTGCTGGCGGCCAATGACGGCGTGTCGCGCGGCGTGCTGCTGACGATCACCTCCAATCGCGGATTGTGCGGTTCCTATAACTCGGCCGTGCTGCGGCAGGCCGGCGAGGTGATGCGCGAGCAGCAGGCGGCCGGCCGGCAGTTGTCGATCGAGGTGGTCGGAAAGAAGGGGCTGGGCTATCTGCGCTTTCTGGGCATCAGCGCCGAGCGCAGCATCACCGACGTCGAGGACCGCATCGCCTATGCGCGCGTCGCCGACATGGCGGATCGCTACATCGCGATGTACACCGAGCGGAAGATCAGCGCGGTGGATGTGGTCTATACGCGCTACGTCTCGGCCGGCGTGCAGCGCGCTGCGCGGCTGCGGCTGCTGCCGATCGAGCCGCCGAAGAGCAGCGACGCGGCGGCGGCGGCGCGGACGCGCATCGAGTTTGAGTATTCCCCGGGTCCGCAGGAATTGCTGGGCCGGCTGATCCCGGAGATGGTGAAGATCCGGCTCTATCAGTGTTTCAACGACTCAATCGTCAGCGAGCAGGTCGCCCGCATGGTGGCGATGAAGTCGGCCACCGAGGCCGCCGGCGACATGATCAAGTCGCTGACCAGCAGCTACAACCGCGCCCGGCAATCCGGCATCACGATGGAATTGCTGGACATCATGGGCGGCGCGAGCGCGATCGACGGGTGATGCGCGGGCGCACCCATGGCGCAACGGCAGTATTGACACGAAGTGTGACTTGGCTACAGAGCGAGTGAGAAGACTCATGGCAGAAAACATCGGGCGCATCACGCAGGTCATCGGCTCCACGCTGGACGCCGAGTTTGAGCCGGGGCGCCTGCCCCGCATCTACAACGCGCTGCGCGTCCCGGTTCGCCGCGACGTCGGCGGAAAGGCGACCGAGGAGACGCTGTGGTGCGAGGTCGCTCAGCACCTGGGCGGCGGACGCGTGCGCGCGGTGGCGCTGGGCAGCACGGACGGCGTCGTCCGCGGGGCCAAAGTCTCCGACATCGGCTCGCCGATCACCGTGCCGGTGGGCGAGGCCACGCTGGGGCGGGTGTTCAACCTGGTCGGCGACGCCATCGACGGCCGCGGGCCGGTCAGCGCGGCGGAGCGCCGTCCGATCCATCGCGAGCCGCCCGAGTTCGCCGACCTGACCCCCAAGACCGAGCAGTTCGAAACCGGCATCAAGATCATCGACCTGATGGTGCCCTTCGTCCGCGGCGGAAAGATCGGCCTGTTCGGCGGCGCGGGTCTGGGCAAGACGGTCGTGATCCAGGAACTGATCGCGCGCATCGCCACGCAGCACGGCGGGTACTCCGTGTTCGCCGGCGTCGGCGAGCGCACCCGCGAGGGCAACGACCTCTGGTTGGAAATGCAGCACGCCAAGATCGGCAACACCGGCAAGTCCGTCATCGATCAGACGGCGATGGTCTTCGGCCAGATGAATGAGCCGCCCGGCTCGCGTCTGCGGGCGGCGTTGACGGCGCTGACCATGGCGGAGCACTTCCGCGATCAGTCGGGCAAGGACACGCTGCTCTTCGTGGACAACATCTTCCGCTTCTCGCAGGCCGGCTCGGAAGTCTCCGCGCTGCTGGGCCGCATGCCGTCGGCGGTGGGCTATCAGCCGACGCTGGCGACCGAGATGGGCGAGCTGCAGGAGCGCATCACCTCGACCAAGTACGGCGCGGTGACCAGCGTGCAGGCGGTGTACGTCCCGGCGGACGACCTGACCGACCCCGCCCCGGCCACGACCTTCACGCACCTCGACGCCTTCATCGTGCTGGAGCGCAGCATCGCCGAAAAGGGCATCTATCCGGCGGTCGATCCGCTGGCGTCGTCGTCGCGCATTCTGGATCCCGGCGTCGTCGGCGAGGCCCATTACGAGGTCGCGCGGCGCGTGCAGACGATCCTGCAGCGCTACAAGAGCCTGCAGGACATCATCGCGATTCTGGGCGTCGAGGAATTGAGCGAAGAGGACAAGCGCATCGTCGGACGCGCCCGCAAGATCGAGCGTTTCTTCAGCCAGCCGTTCTTCGTGGCCGAGCAGTTCACCGGCTTCCCCGGCAACTACACGAAGAAGGAAGACACGCTGCGCAGCTTCCGGGAGATCTGCGACGGCAAGTGGGACCACCTGCCCGAGGCAGCGTTCATGTACGTCGGCTCGATCGAGATGGCGGCGGAGAAGGCGGAGAAGATGAAGTAGCCGGCGTTGCGGGCGGCTCTTGCTGCCGCTGCGAGCGGTTGCTTCTACTCAGGCGATTCGTGCGGGTCAGGCTGCGGCCTGGCCCGCTTCGCTTCGTACATCGCCGCGTCGGCGCGCTCGATCAGGGCTTCGAGCGTGGAATCCGGCGGCCGTTCCGCGCGGCTCATTCCGATGCTGACCGCCACGCGGATCGGCGTGTCGGCGTGGGTCACCGGCTGTTCGCACATCGCCGCGGCCAGCCGCTGCACCACCGCCTCGCACTGCGGCGAATCCAGGTCGCGCAGGACGACGACGAATTCATCACCGCCCCAGCGCGTCAACAGGTCCGTGTCGCGTGCGGCGGACACCAGGCGCCGGCCGCACTCCTTGAGCACGGCGTCGCCCGCCGCGTGTCCGTGGCGGTCGTTGACCCGCTTGAAGCCGTCCATGTCGATCAGCAGCACCGCCACGCTGGAAGAGGGATCCTCGCGGATCGAATCGGTGAAAGCGTCTCGCAATCCGTCGCGGTTGAGCAGTTGGGTCAGCGGATCCAGCAGCGCCCGCGATTCCATCTCCGCAGCGCGGGCCTCCGCGTTTTCCTTGGCCCCCAGCAGCGCGATGTTCTGATTCAGCAGTCCGGCGTTCTGGGCCACCAGCCGGGTCGCCTCGCGCGTCGCCATCGCCGCGGCCTGCGCGCTCAACTCCGCCAGCGACGGGGCGGCGCCGCAGCCGGGGTTGCACACGCGCGACACCCGCTCAAATTCCACCTGCAACTCCGCCACGAAGGCATCGACGCTGTTCCAGCGCGGTCCCGCCTCCGCGGCGAGCAGCGCCGCCAGTGCCGCGTGATCCGCGGCGCGCCAGGCGTACAGGCTGTGCGGCAGCAGCGCGGCGATGCGCACCGGCAGTGCTGCAGCGCCGCCCTCGGCCCCGATCGAGTGGTGCGCGGCCACCTCGGCGCGCAACGGTTCCGGCAGGCGCAGCAATGCCGCCAGCCGTCCGCTCAGTTCGGCGTGGTTCTGGCCGAATTGCTCGCGTTCGAGCACAAGCTGACGCGAAATGTCGATGTCCGTGTTTCGCAGAATCTCGGCGTAGCGCTCCTGTCCGGCCGCCAGCAACAGCGTGACGCCGATGTCCGAGAGCAGCGCGGCGGAGAAGGCGTGCCCTTCATCGACACCAGGGATGCCGCGGGCCACCAGCGCCGCCGCGGCGGCCTTGCAGACGCTGGCTTCCCAGACGTCGTGGGCGGCGTTCTGCGGCAGCCGCCACTGGTGATGCAGCCCGGCCAGGCAATAGGTCACCGACAGCACGCGCAGGTTGTGAGTGCCGATCAGCGTGACCGCCTGCCGAACGTTGGTGACGGTGCGCGAGACGCCGTAAAATGCGGAGTTGACCAGCGCCAGCACCTTGGCGGTGAGCGCGGGGTCGATGCCGACGGCGTCGGCGAAATCGGACATGTCGGAATCGGAATCGTTCGTGAGATCCAGAACCCGCGCTGCGCTGACCAGCGAGGTCGGCAGAATCTCCAGCGAGTCGAGCAGGGACTCGATCCGCGCGTCGGTCGGTGCTGCGAGCGACGTGGCCCCCATGATTCCTCCCGCGCAGACTCCCGCCCCCCTTGCTTATCGTCCCGATGCGCGCGAGCAATGAGTACGGGGGATGCCGGGTGTGGAACGCCCGCTTCGGCACGCAGGGGGGCCGCGCAAGCGGGTCATCACGTTCCCGCGGTCAGGGTGCGGGGATTTCCGGCTCTGCGCGCAGTTGGCGCTTGGATATCGGCCGCCGAGCAGCGGGCCGGAGTTCAGGCGCCGTCTTGATCGATCGGAAGCGCGCCGCGCTGTGGGGCTACTTGCGCATGCCGCCGAAGCCACCGACGCGCACGTAGGGGCGGTTGTTTTCGCGGCAGAATTGGTGAAACGCCTTGCTCCAGAAAATGTCGTCGCTGATGACCAGCCCGCCGCGGGCCACGTGCGGCCAGGCGCAGGTGTACTCGAAGTACATGTGGTCATAGGTGTGCAGGCTGTCGTGAAAGAAGACGTCCACCTCGGGGAAGGACTTGAACGCCTCCGGCAGCAGGACGCGCGCGTCGCCGAAGCGAAGGTCGTACCGGCCGCGCAGATACTCGGGCACGACCCACCCCGGCTGGCAGCCCGGCGGCAGCGTCGTCTCCAGCATGCGGTGCGTCGAGCCGGCGATGGCGTCGGTTGCGGGCAGGTCGATCGAGATCAACTTCCCGCGGCCGTTCTCCTCCATTGCCCGCAGAATCACGCTGCTGGACTGCCCGTCAAACACGCCCGTCTCGACGAATACGCCGGGCTTGAGGATGCGGACGAGCATATAGAGGAATTCGTACCAGTCGCGCCACACGGCTCGGCGATGCCGCCGCGGAACCATGTTCTGGTCCACCGCGCGGAAAAAATCGTGGTCCATCAGGAATTGCAGACGCAGCGCGGCGAGCTGTTCGCTCGGCGCGTCCGGGAAGAGCCGCGCGACCGCGTCGATGGGTGCGCTCGACGGAGGCGCGGACATCAGAACCGGGATCATTCCCGGGTCGGAAAGGAACTTCCAAATGTCCGCCGGCGACGTTTTCGCAAGGCGGGTCAGAACGCGCGACATTCCGGAGTTCCTGTCGTTTGCGGGAGCAGGGTGTAGGAACAGCATTCGATTTCGCTCTCCTGGAGCGCTGGGCGCAGTATTTTGAGTGCGTCGCGCCGTGTCAAGCCGCAATCCCTGCGCGACCACCCGCGGCAGGTGCGCACCAGCGCCGCTGCACGCTCGCATGCCCCATCGGCCGGGGCACTCCTCGGCTTGAAAATGGCCGCCGCCGCGACGGGCACAATTCGCGCCCGGCGCGGCGGTCGGCGTGTCACGGATTCAGACGGCCGTGCAGTTACCCGCAGCAGCCGCAGCAATCGCAGGCGCTGCCGCAGTCGCAGGCCGGCCCGCAGTCGCAGCAGGTGCAGGTGTCACACGGGCAATTGGCCGACGCCATCGCCGGGCCGCGGAAATAGGGAACGAACGCCAGGGCCGACGCGCTGCCGAGGAGCGCAATGGCGGAAAAAATGACGCGACGCGTCATGGGGAATCTCCTGTTCTGGTTCGAACCGCCGCCATGCGGCGCTCGAACGGTTCCTCTCTCGCAAGGCTCGCCCCGTCACATCAGGCCGCGACGTCGCAACCCGAAACATGCGCACGGAGTTGCTCGATCCGTTGCGAGCCGGTCTTTGTCACTCGGGAACCTGAGCATCCGGGATGGACGCCCGCAGAGAAGGTCAATTCAGCCAGACGTTCAATCGCGCGCGGCGCAGATTCTGAGTCGGAGCCAGTGCGCTCTCAGAAGCACCGTTTGATGCGGAAATGCGCTCGGCGGATGCGAACAAGATCGGGACGGGCCACGAGGGGCCATCCGTGAATTCGCCCGGGGCGACGGCCGGCGAGGGAACGACCGGCTCCTGTCCCAGCGGTGCACATGGAATACACCGAACCACGCAGCAGCCGGGCGGACAGCCGTCCTCCGGGCAGGCGTCGCAATCCGAGGGATTGTCCGGCGCACAACAGGTCGAGGGTGCGGCCTGATTGCCTGAGTCGGAGTCGCAACAGGCGGGCGGCGCATCACAGCAGGCGGAGCCGGTGCCGCAGCAGTCGCTCGCCGGGTCTGAAGCCGGCGCGCAGTTGCTCGATCCGACCACGCCGACGCAACAGATTGCGCCTCGGCCGGGGCCGCAGTCAGCGATGCAGATGCAGCGCGGATCGCGCACGGTCGCGTGCGTCAGGATCAGCGCGATAATGAGCAGCCGGCCGGCCATTCGACGATCCCAATTGATAAGTTCGACCTCCACTATACGACAGTCGGAAACCCCGGACAAGTATTTCAACGATTTCGATTAGTCGTCGTGGTGTGGGATGGTTCCGCAATCTGCGATACCGAATTCGTTGCGATTATCGGGCGGAGCGGGTCCGTGCATCGTTCACGGCCGCCCCGTCACAACACGCCGCATGCCGGTCGAGGTCGTTCGTCGAACCCGCTGCCAGCCGGGCCGGATTCTCAATCCTCGCGCTCCGCCAGCGCGGCGCGAACCTCGCGCCCGTAGATTCGATGCGGATCGAGGCGGCGGACGCGGATCCACGCCGCGATGACCGCGGCGCGCGTGGATGCCGCCGAAGCAGCGCTTTCCGCCTCGTCATTCGGCGTGCGCGGATCGGCGGACTCGGGCTGATGGCCGGCTGCCTGCACCGCCTGCGCATAGCGGACCGCGATCAGCAGGTCGTCCTCGGCGGATGCGGAGAGCGGTTCGAGCGCAGCCAGCGCCGCACGCCCATCCCCCGTGTTGAGCAGCTCGGCCACCCGCGCCAGCACTTCTGTACGCGATGCCAGGAGTTCGCCGCGTCGCACGGCCCCCGCGACACGCACCACCCATAGTTGCGCCGCGAGATACGTCGCGCCGGTTGCGACCAACAAGATGACAAAGCCGGCCGTCGGAATCTCATCGGGGATCAGCAGCGAGAGCGCCAGCGACGCGTTCGCCAGCGCGGCGAAACTCAGCCCGATCAGCACGCCGCGCCACAGCGCGCCGATCCAGACCAGCCCGACCCCGGGCAGGAACAGGTTCAACAGGCGCGCGGTTCGGATTCGCTGTGGTTCCATGATTCGCCTTGCGGAGTGTATCGCCCCCGGTGCGGGATGGCGTTGCCGCTGCCCGCGCCGGGATGAGGCACGACGGGCCGGTATTCGTATAATCGAGCGATGCGCCGCAGGGGTGAGTGCGACCCTGCGGGTGCGCTCCGCGGTCATGCGGCCGGACAGGCTCTGCGGTTCGGCCCGCACCAGGAGGATTCGTGGACTTCGCAGTCGGGGTAGACATCGGCGGCGGAACCACCCGCGTCGGACTTGTTCGCGACGACGGGCACCTGCGCGCACGCTTCTCATTTCCGACGCCGCGCGGCGGCGCCCCGCAGGAACTGATGACGCTGGTCGAGCGCGGGGTGGACGCGCTTCGCGAGTATGTTCTGCCGCGGCCGGGGGCCAAGTTGCACAACGTCGTCGGCGTCGCGCTGCCCGGCATCTATGATCGGGACGCAGGCGTGGTGCGGCGGGCTGTGAACCTGCCTTTGCTGGAGGGGTTTGAGTTTCGCTCGACGCTGGAGGAGCGCCTGCGCGATCCGGTCTATGTGGAGACGGACGTGATCGCCGCCGCCTGGGCACAGTGGCGGGCGCTGCGATCGGCGTCGAGTCGGACGGATCGCTTCGTCTATGTTTCGATGGGCACGGGCATCGGCGCGGGCGTCGTGCTGGAGGGCGAGATTGTGCGGCACACGCGCGGCGGGGCGGGGCACCTCGGGCACCTGCTCGTGGACAGCTCGCCGGACGCGCCCGCGTGTCGCTGTGGAGCGCGGGGTTGCGCAGAAGCGGCGATTTGCGCGCCATTTGACGCGGAAAGCGCGAATCCGGAGGGTCGTCGCGCTGCCCGCGTCACCGCCCTGGGACGCCTGCTGTTGCAGGTCAGTCACCTGTATGCGCCGGAGCTGATCGCACTGGGCGGCGGGATCATCGACCACGACCCCGCGCTCGTCGCGGATGCCGGCGCTGCGCTGGAGGGGCTGCGTAGCACGCTGGTTCCGCCGGAGCTGCGGGTGGTGAAAGGGCCGCTGGCCAGCGGCGACGCCGGCGTGACGGGGGCGGCGCTGCTGGCGATTCGCATCGCCAAACGCAGCGGCTGACGAATTCTGACGGACCGGGTGCGGGCATCGGCGTACGATTGATCGGGTTCGAAACCGCCCGGCGGACGCGCCTGGCGGCCTCTTGAGTGAATGAGGGTGCAGTGACCTGTTTCGACGCGCTCCTGCGCGAGCTCACTGCAGGCCAACTCCGCATCGCCGACTCGGAGGAGATCATGGGGAGAGCGATGTAGATGGCTACGCCTCCTGTTCGACCAGCGCGGCTTTTTCCGCCCGGTTCAACGCCGATCTACCGGATCATTCACATCGACAACCTGGCCACGCTCATCGCCCGCGGCCACATCCACGCGCCGAACCACGTTCCCGCCGACGGCTTGCCCTGGCGAGGCATCCACGCCAAGGAGACTCAGGAAGACCGTGGCCGGAAGCCCGTCCCGTGCGGCCCAGGCGGTGTCATCAACGACTACGTGGGCTTCTACTTCGGGCCGCGATCCGTGATGCTCAACCGCATCCGCACGGGCTGGAACGTCGAGCAGATCGACCAGTCGGAGATCATCTACCTCGCGGTGTCGGCACAGGCGGTCACACAGACCGGATTGGGGGTCGTGTTCACCGACCGCCACTCGCTGGCCAGAGTTGCGGCGTTCTACGACACCTTGGCAAGGCTCGCAAACGTGGACATGACGACGTGCAACGCGACGATCTGGAAGAACACGGATCAGTTCCCGGATCGGCAGGAAAAGAAGCAGGCGGAGTTTCTCGTACACCGGGCGCTGCCGTGGTCGCTCGTGGGGCAGGTGGGTGTGGCGAACGCGGAGGCGATGGCCCGCGTCAACGAGGTTTTGGCCGGTTCGCTGCATCGGCCCCCGGTTTCCGTCGAGACTACTTGGTACTATTGAGGAATCGAGGATGGCGCGATGATCGAGGACGCTCGTGGAAACCTGCTGAACGCCGAGGCCGAGGCCCTCGTGAACACTGTGAACTGCGTAGGCGTCATGGGCAAGGGGATCGCGCTGCAGTTCAAGCAGGCGTACCCGGAGATGAACAAGGCGTATGAGAGGGCGTGCGAGCGGGGTGAAGTGGTGCCGGGCCGCGTGCAGGTCTGGCCGACCGGGCAACTCAGCGGCCCGAAATACATCATCAACTTTCCGACCAAGCGGGAGTGGTTTCGCAAGTCGTCGTACGGCGACATCCAGAGCGGGCTGATCTCGCTGGTGGCGGTGGTTCGGCGGCTGGGGATCGCGTCGATCGCGGTGCCGCCCTTGGGGTGCGGGAACGGCGGGCTGTCGTGGGCCAAGGTGCGGCCGATGATCGTCGAGGCATTCGCAGCGCTGCCGGAGGTGCGAGTGCTGCTGTTCGCGCCGGCGGGGGCGCCGGCGACGACGGAGCGGGTCATCAAGACCGAGCGCCCGAAGTTGACGCGGGCGCGGGCGCTGTTCATCGCGGCGATTGATCGCTACTCGGTGCTCGCGTACCAGATCACGCTCTTGGAGATTCAGAAGTTGGCTTACTTCCTGCAAGAGGCGGGCGAGCCACTACGACTCAAGCACGCCAAAGCACCGTACGGGCCGTACGCGGACAACCTCAACAAGGTCTTGGAGACGCTCGAAGGACACTACATCAGCGGTTTCGACGGCGAGCGCAGCCCGGAGAAGGAAATCACGCTCAGCGAAGGAGCGACGACGGAGGCTGCGGCGTTCCTGAAGGACGAGGCGGACGCGCGGACGCGGCTGGATCGCGTCGGGCGCTTGATTGAGGGCTTCGAAACGCCGTACGGGATGGAGTTGCTGTCGTCGGTCCACTACGTCGCGGTGCGAGATAACGTGCGGGCGACCAGCGCGGAAGACGCTGTGGTGAGAGTCCACGCCTGGAACGACCGCAAGAAGGCGACCATGAAGCCCGAGCACATCCGCATAGCCTGGAGCCATCTTCAGGGCGATGGGTGGATTCCGTCGAGTGCGGGCGGGTAGGCCCCGGTCTGACCGAGACTGCTCGTGTCCTCGAGTCGAAGCGTTGCGGCGTTGATCGTTCCAGGTTTGGCGGTGGGGCACCATGTATCGAGCGGAGATGGAGTCGATGATTCGCATCGCCAAACGCAGCGGCTGACGAATTCTGACGGACCGGGTGCGGGCATCGGCCTACGATTGATCGGGTTCGAAACCGCCCGGCGTGAACGCCGGGTGTCGGTCGCGGCCGCGGTGGAGAAGCGTGATGAATCGGCGGGTCTGGCTGCTGGTTGGAGCGACGGCAGGGTTTACGGTCGGTCTCTGGCCGCTGTTGCGCACGCAACTGGCCGGAGCGCAGGATGCGCGCTCGCGTGCTCCGGATGCGGCGGCGCTGGCGCGGGTCGATGAAGTGGCGGCCGTGTTCCGGCATGTGGCGGCCGTGGCCGGCCCGGGCGTGGTGCAGATTCGCGTGGAGGGGGATGAGCGCCGCGCCGCCGAGCTGGCGAAGGAGTTGAAGCGGCGCTTTCCGGATGCGACCGACGCGGAGATCAACGAGCGCGTCGAGCGCCAGATGCGCTTCCGCATGGGCTCCGGCAGCGGCATCGTCCTGGATGATCGCGGACACATCCTCACGAACAACCACGTCGTCGAGAATCGCACGGGCATTCGCGTTCTCGCGGCGGACGGGCGCGAGTTTCCCGCGACGATCGTCGGCACGGATTCCAAGACGGACCTGGCCGTGATCCGCGTGGAGGCGGGGGAATTGTCGCCGCTGACCTTCGGCGATTCGGACCGCATCGAGGTCGGCGACTGGGTGATTGCGATTGGGGCGCCGTTCGGGCTGTCGCAGACCGTGACGCACGGAATCGTCAGCGCCAAGGGGCGCAGCGTCGGGTCGCTGGACATCGCATATCAGGATTTCATTCAGACGGACGCGTCGATCAACCCCGGCAATTCCGGCGGGCCGCTGCTCAGCACGCGCGGCGAGGTGATCGGCGTGAACACCGCGATCGCCTCCGACGGCGACCTGTCCAACATGGGAATCGCCTTCGCCATCCCGGCCAACATGGCGCGCAACATCGCGCGCAAGCTCGTGAACGGCGGGCGGGTGGAGCGCGGCTGGCTGGGTGTTCGCATGGACGAGCTGTCGGCGGAGGACGCTGCAGCGCTGGGGATTCGCGGACGCGAGGGCGTGCTTGTTTTCGCGGTGATGAGCGATACGCCGGCTTCGCTGGCGGGGCTTCAGCCGGACGACGTGATCGTGCGCGTCGGAGCGGAGCCGGCGCGGACGATGTCGCGCGTGCGGGCGCTGATCGCGGATGTTTCTCCGGGCGAATCCCTGACGTTGGGCATCCTGCGGGACGGGCGCGCGCAGGATGTGCGGGTCGAGGTCGGGGAACAACCCGAACAACTGCTTCGCTCGCGGCGGACGGGCGGCGAGGCGCTCGGCCGGCGGGTGGATTCATTGGGGATGGAGGTCCGTGTGCTGCGGCCGTCGCTGGCGCGGGAGGTGGGGTTCGCTCCGACGCAGCGCGGGCTGATCGTGCTATCCGTGGACAGAGACCGCGACGCGGATGCAATTGACGCGAACCGCGAGCTGATCGTGGGATGCAACGGTCGCAGCGTACAGCACGTGGGCGACCTGGAGGAGGCGATCCGCGCGGCCGGCGATGAGCCGATCACGCTGCGGCTGCTGAATCGGGGCGGGGAATCCCGCACGCTGACCTGGGAGCGGCAGTCAGAGCGATGATGAATCACTCCGGCTGCGCGGATCGGGCCAGGCGGGATTCGAACCGGCCAAGGCCAATATCTCCGTAGGCGTTAGAAGTAGCAGTGAGTTACATGCTGAAGGCCATCGGGCGGGTGGCGGCAGCGCTGCGGAATGCGCTGCACGGCCGGGGGATTCCTTGGAATTGAGCCGGGGCGCAGAGTCGAACACGGACACGGAATTTGCGCGGGTTCGGAAGGCCTGGCCGAGACTCCCGACCGAGGTCCGGCGGGCCATGCTCACGCTCATCGATGCGGCGCTTCCGGCAGGCGCCCCCGGTGCAACCGAGGCCGGAAAATCGAGCAAGGGCACGAAGGGGCGCCGTATATCGTGACTGGGTTGCCGTCCCGTGAGCTCCTTCGGGTCTGCTGAGCAATCCGTCGAAGAGGCTCACGTCACTTGCCAAGAGGCGCCGCTCTGCGACAACGACCTGCGCAGCGGCTTCAGCGTGCGAAATCCCGACGCACCGGCCCGTGCTCATTCAGCGGCGGTCGGCCAGCCCTCCACGCCGAAGGGCGATTTCCCCGCCGACGCATGATCGGGACGCCGCGGAAATCACGCCGGGGGTCGCGTGCTTGCGCGAGGGGATTTCCGCCCATGGGGGCGTATGCTCGGGCCACGGCGATATCGGGTCCCATCCAGCGCTCTGGTTTCTGAACCACGCCCCCGGCGCTTGCGAGTCCGACCGGAGTACCTATGAACTCCCGCAGCGCACGCGCAATTCCGCGCAGATGAGCCTGTGCGATACGGAGGTGTATCGCACACGCGCCGAGTCAGATCGACAGCTCCCGAGGCAGGGGTGCACCGGCACGCACCGCGACGCACGACTTTCCCGTGTGTCTCGATTGCCCGTTTTTCCAGGATTTTCCCGCTTTTTCCATGCGTTTCACATGCCCTGGAGCGCGGCGCCCGCCCTCGGCATGAGGCGCCCCGATGCGGATTCGTGCATCGCGTCGCGCAATTCTCTGTCCGATGGGCAGCCCAACAGGTATCATCGCCAGCCGCGAATTCCATCCTGCTTCCTATCCGTTTCGAGGTGGTCCTCATGGCGCGTCGCAAGGGGAAGGGGGTCGCCGGCACGGTGACTCCGAGTGGCCACACCAACAGCTCGCACGCTGAACTCGGCATTGAGCAGCAACTCTGGAAGTCCGCGGACGCGCTGCGCAACAACATGGACGCGGCGGAGTACAAGCACGTCGTCCTGGGCCTGATCTTCCTGAAGTACATCTCCGATGCCTTCGAGGCCAAACACGCCGAACTGGCCGCGGCCAAGTCCAAAGGGGCCGACCCCGAAGACCCTGACGAGTACAAGGCGGAGAACATCTTCTGGGTGCCGCCGGTGGCGCGATGGTCCCACCTCCTGAAGACGGCCAAGCAGCCGACCATCGGCAAAGTGGTCGATGACGCGATGGAGGCCATCGAGCGGGATAACCCGATCCTTAAGGGGGTGTTGCCGAGGGATTTTGCCCGGCCGGGGCTCGACAAGCAGCGGCTCGGCCAGTTGATCGACCTCATCGGCAACATCGGCTTTGGCGGCAAGGAGGCCCGTTCCAAAGACCTGCTCGGCCGCGTCTACGAATACTTCCTGTCAGAGTTCGCCAGCGCCGAGGGCAAGAAGGGCGGCCAGTTCTACACGCCGCGCCCCGTTGTCCGCCTGCTGGTCAGCATGCTGGCGCCCTACAAGGGCCGCATCTACGACCCCTGCTGCGGCTCGGCGGGCATGTTCGTGCAGAGCGAGGAGTTCATCGAGCACCACGGCGGGCGCATCGGCGACATCTCCGTCTTCGGGCAGGAGTCCAACTACACGACCTGGCGGCTGGCCAAGATGAACCTCGCCATCCGCGGCATCGACGCGAAGATCACCCACGGCGACTCGTTCCACAACGATCTGCACCCGGAGCTCAAGGCCGACTTCGTCATCGCCAACCCGCCCTTCAACGACTCCGACTGGCGCGGCGAGTTGCTCAAAGAGGACAAGCGCTGGCGGCACGGCATGCCGCCGGCGGGCAACGCAAACTTCGCGTGGGTTCAGCACTTTCTTTCGAAGTTGTCGCCGACGGGCCTCGCGGGCTTCGTGCTGGCCAATGGTTCGATGTCGTCGAACTCGTCGGGCGAGGGCGACATCCGCAAGTCCATCGTCGAGGCCGACCTTGTGGACTGCATGGTTGCGCTGCCGGGGCAGTTGTTCTACTCCACGCAGATCCCGGTCTGCCTGTGGTTCCTCGCGCGGGACAAGAAGAACGGCCGCTTTCGAGACCGCCGCGGGCACGTGCTGTTCATCGACGCCCGCAAGATGGGGACGATGATCGACCGCGTGCAGCGCACGCTGACCGACGCCGACATTGCCACCATCGCCGACACGTATCACGCCTGGCGCGGAGACAAGCAGAACGTCCCGAAGGGCAAGACCTACGCGGACGTGCCGGGCTTCTGCAAGTCCGCCACGCTGGATGAGATCCGCGCGCACGGCCACGTCCTGACGCCCGGGCGCTACGTCGGCGCTGAGGAAGCCCTCGATGACGGCGTGCCGTTCGAGGAGAAGATGGCCGCGCTCGCGGGCGAACTGGCGACGCTCACGGCTCAGGGCATGGACCTCGACAAGGCCATCGCGGCGAACCTCGCGGCGATCGGGTTCGCGTTGCCCGAAGCGGGCAAACAGACCGGGACAGTGAAGCGGTGAACTTGTTAGGAACGCTTACAAGTTGGACCTGCTGGCAACTATTCGGAGATTCCGAACAGTTGGCCGTGAGCCTCGTCGAACTATCCGGTAACTCCGGATGGTTCGCGCTGGCCCCCCTGGCCGCACCCCGCCACGCGACAGGTCATCCGTCGCACGCGACAGGTCATCCGTCGCGTCGTCCAACTCCGTCGGCGGGCCTGACGGATCACCTGGCGGACCGTCCGGGCCATCCGGCGGAGCCGCCGAGTCTCCCGGCGGGTCGTCCGGACCACCCGTCGGGTCCGCCGGGTCAGTCGGAAGACGCGACGGATGGCCCGGAGCGTTCTCCGGACGGGCTGGAGCACTCGCCGGGTCACCTATCGCGTTCTCCGGCTGGGCTGTCGCGCTCGCCGGATGAGTTGGAAGACGCTCCGACTCGTCCGGAGCGTCTTCCGGGCGAGCCGGAGGGAAGCGGCGCAGCGCGCCGCCCCCCCGTGGCCGCGCGCCGGGCGGGAATGGCCCGACCCCGGAGGGGAATGGCGGCGCGCCGGGGGGGATTGGACGGCGCACGGAGGCCCGGCGTCTTCGTCCCGGAGGGACGACGGGGTGTAGCCACGGGTGGAGCGCAGGGCCGCAGGCCCGAGCGCAACCCGTGGACAGGGCGCGATAACGGATTCTCCGCCCCGGCGGGGCGGCGGGGTTCTCGGATCATCACGGGCGCATCCTCATATACACGCTTCCTCCGCCCATGCCGGGGCGGGGTCGATTCTCGCATCGCTTTCCACGGGTTGCGTTCGCTCGCAGACTCGCTCACTCCACCCGTGGCTACAGCCCTTGACCCCTCCGGGGTCGAGGAGCGCGGAGACGAGCGCCCGTATCACGTCCCGGCCCGCGCGGGCAGTGTTCGTGCCTTCGCCGGGGAAGTGCCGGAGGTCTTCGTCTTCGTCCCGGAGGGACGATGGGATGTCGCCACGGGTGGAGCGCAGGGCCGCAGGCCCGAGCGCAACCCGTGGAGAGGTGTCGATCACGCGCTCGCCGCCCCGGCGGGGCGGCGGAGTTCTCGGTCCCTCGCGGGCGCATCCTTCTCTACACCCCTCCTCCGCCCCGGCCGGGGCGGGATTCACTTAACGCACGCTCTCCACGGGTTGCGCGACGGTCAAAGCACCGTCGCTCCACCCGTGGCTACACCCCTTGACCCCTTCGGGGTCGAGCAGCGCGGACACGCGGGCCCGGATGACGGCCCGGCCCGCGCGGGTGGTGTTCCCGCCTTCAGCGGGGAGGTGCCGGAGGCCCCCCCAGCGGCCCGTGCCTGTGGCCTCTTCGTCCCGAAGGGACGATGGGGTGTAGCCACGGGTGGAGCCCGCGCTTCGAGGGCGGAACCCGTGGGAAGGGGACGCGCGGCGGGGTTCTGCCCCGGAGGGGCAGAGGGAGCGAACGATCGCGCGATGACGCCTGTCTCCTCCGCCCCTGCCGGGGCGGGATGCACTCAACGCACGCTCTCCACGGGCCGCGACCCCTCCGGGGTCGAATGCACCGGACACGCCCGCGCGGGTGGTGTTCCTGCCTTCAGCGGGGAGGTGCCGGAGGGGCGGCACGCCCCTCTGGCATCAGCGGACCAGCACGCCCACGGTGCGGAGGTGCGCCGTGGGTGAAGCCTCGACATTTCCGAACGGTTGGCGCGTGGGAACGATCGAGGACTCGATGTCCGCGATCATCGACTATCGCGGCAAGACACCGGACAAGACGAGTCATGGTGTGCCTCTCATCACCGCAAAGGTCGTCAAGGCGGGCCGGATCATGGAGCCTGACGAGTTCATCGCTGAGAGCGAGTACAACGCTTGGATGCGCCGCGGCATGGTTCACGCGGGCGATGTGGTCGTCACAACTGAAGCACCGTTGGGCGAGGTCGCACAGCTCGACAACCGCAAGGTCGCGCTCGCTCAGCGGCTGATCGCACTGAGGGGCAAGCCCGGCGTGCTCGACAACACGTTCCTGCGGTTCTCGATGCAGTCCGCGTTCGTACAGGATCAACTGCGAGCACGGGCATCAGGTACGACCGTACTCGGAATCAGGCAGAGTGAACTTCGGCTGGTCGAATTGCCCCTTCCCCCATTCCCCGAGCAGCGGGCGATCGCGGGGGTGCTGGGGGCGCTGGACGATCGTGTCGAGGTGAACCGCAAGACGGCGCGGGTGCTGGAGGGGATCGCGCGGGCGGTGTTCACCTCGTGGTTCGTGGACTTTGACCCCGTCCGCCGCCACCCCCACGCCCGCCACGCCGCGGCCTCCCACCCCGGCTCAGCCGCCGCCCGACGTGCCCCCGGGCCCGCCCCCCTCCCCGCCGACCTCGCCGCCCTCTTCCCCACACGCCTTGTGGACTCGCCCATCGGCGAGGTGCCGGAGGGGTGGAGGGCATCGAACCTCGGCGAAGTGATCGAGATTCACGACTCGAAGCGCATCCCCCTGTCGAGCCAGGAGCGAGCCGCACGCCCGGGGCCGTTCCGCTACTACGGGGCTGCGGGCATAGTCGATCATGTTGACGCTTATCTGTTCGATGGGACGTACCTGTTGCTCGGCGAAGACGGCTCCGTCGTGGACGATGCCGGGCGGCCCGTTGTGCAATATGTCTGGGGGCAGTTCTGGGTGAACAACCACGCCCACGTGCTGACCGGCACGCGAGGATTTAGCATCGAGCATCTCTACTTGCTGGCGCAAGGACTCAACGTCAAGCCGTTCGTGACCGGGGCGGTGCAGCCCAAGATCAGCCAGGGGAACTTGAAAGCCATCCCGATCGTGCTCGCGCCGGAACCGGTCAACGTTGCGTTCGGCAAGGTCATCGCGCCGCTGTTCGCGCGGTTGAAGGTCGCACACGATCAATCCGCCACCCTCGCCGCCCTCCGCGACGCGCTGCTCCCCAAACTCATCTCGGGCGAACTCCGCATCGCGGATGCGGAGAAGATCGTCGGGGCCATGCCATGAAGCCCGGGCCAAGGGACAAGTCCTACCCAATCCTCATCGCGGGCCGCGAGTTGGCGGAACTCAAGAAGTTCACCTGGGCCATGGCCGATGCCTTCGGCCTCGATCGTCGGATCGAGCGGTATCAAGGCAAGCGTCCCCTCTCGCTCTACCCCTGGGACCTGGACTGCCTGGAGGACGTGACGGCCGCGGCGCTTGACGACCGCCGCGAGTACCCGCGCCCGGCCGGGCCGGAGTACGAAGCGATGCGGAGCCTGCACGGGCGGATCAGGGAACTGAGGGAGCGCGCGTATGCCTGACGCCGCCATGACCCCACAGGCCGTGGACCGGGTGGCCCCGCCGGCGTGTGCCCGCACGCCCGCGAACCGCACCCTCGCCGCCCTGCGCGACGCGCTGCTCCCCAAACTCATCTCGGGCGAACTCCGCATCGAGGGCGCGGAGAAGATCGTCGGGGCAAGTGTCATGATCGTGAAGCTTGGCAGATGAGCCACTGCAAGCGGTCGGATCAAGTTGTCGAGGCGTGCGTTGGGACAATGCGCGCTGCTTCCCGAGGACCGGAGCATCGTCATGACCGTGATCAGGCCGATCCCGCCGTATGTATGGCCGGAGCCGCGAGCCTTCATCACCGACTGTCGGTATAAGGAGTGCCCGCCCTTTGGCGACCTCGTCCGGAACGCCCAATCGCTGTTTGGCACCGTCTGTGCGATTGACTCGGATGGGGTGAAGCTCCTTGAAGAGTGGCTGGAACACGACCCCTCACGATGCGCGCGTCTCATCGCGGTGGTCTATCCAACGTGCGGGACTACGCAGGCGGCTCTGGACAGTCTGGTGTGGCTCGTGGACAAACTATCTATAAACCAGCAAGAGCGCCGTGCCGCCTCTTTTCAAGCCGTGTTGTTCGACGAGACAAGCGAATCTTGGCCGTGGTCCGATCACCAGAACAACAGGATTGCGGATCGCCTTGAGAGCACCGTCCAGAGGCTTGATGTGCACGTGTGTGCATTGCCGCATCTGAGCGACCGCACCATGAACACATTGTGCCTGATCTCGCGGGATGCGGGGAACGTGCACGTCGTTGCCGGGTCCGGCGAGAACTTCGGGCTTTGCTCCCGCCGTGAATGCGACCTGAACTTCGTGTGTCGTGCGGACGCCGCCGCGGTCGAGGCTTTCAAGCGTCAATTCGATTGGTTGTGGGGCAGGACCTCCCGGATCACAGCAGAAGGGGCGGCTTCAATCCCTGAGCTTGTCGTGCCGCCCGGGAGTGACGAAGCGGCAGAACGGTGGCGACGGTACGAAGAATCCTGCAAACCGACTGATCCGTCTGACGGCGTCTTCGTGCGGGTCGATCGTGACTCGGGAGGAGTCGAACTCGTTGATGAGGCGGGCACCGAGATCAAGTCGCCCACGGAGGAGCTTGGCCTGGAGAAGATGTGCCAGACCGCAGAGAGAGTCGCCCGACTGTACGAGAGGGGGCGTTTGGTTACGATCGACAAGCAGACCCGCGTTCCACCGCTGGACGCGCCAGTTGATCCGAGACTGTTTGGTGACGATCCCGGCCTGAGTCGCGGAGCGGTCAGTCGGAGAGTCTCCATGCGGGTCTCCATCCTTGACGACAAGATGTTGAAGGAGATCAACAAGCATCGGACGGGTGTTCAAACCATGCTCACACGCTTCACGTTCGCCCTTGCCGACGGCATGCGGTGGATTCCCTGCAAAGCCCAGGCACTCTTGGAGCAGGAGCTTGAGCGAATCAGCAAGAACGGGACGGAACTCATCGCCTCATACCTGAAAGGGGGTGTTGAGGAGTTCATCAAGCGAAAGCGGGAGGCACTCGCTCATGATATCAACATGATGTACCAGGAACTTCGAGGGAGTGGGCAAGCGCCAAGCCATGTGATCGATCGTGTGACGGCAAGCATCGGAGACCGCTTGAAGAGGGCCCAGTCCGGAGATCTCCTCCCCCGTCTGTCCTACTCACTGATCAGCTTCGATCGGACTGAGAACTCGCGTGCATCACCCTGGGGGCAAGCATGCTCGATGCTCTCCGAAATTGCCGCTTTTCCGCGGAGACTGAAGTCGGATGCCTTCTTTCTCCGCGGAATCATGATTGATGAAGAGGAGTTGCTCCAGAGTATGAACGTCGCAGGCGACGCGATTCTGCAAAGGCTCGAAGACCGCCGCATCAAGGAGCGCTGCAAGATGGAACTGGCTTTTCTTGACCAGGCGAAGGCTGCCGCGATCGACGGCAAGGCTCGTTGTGAGATCATCTGGCGGCTTATTGACGGCGAGCCGGTCGAGGCGCTTCAAGACACACTGGCGGACCTCGTCAAGAGTCCGACCTGACTCGTCCCGGAGGCATCCGAAATGAGCGAGTTCTTGATTGACTCTGTGCTTGACGAGGTCGCGCCGTACTGGCTGCCTACTTGCGGGTGTGTTGTGTGCCCGGTTTCAGGCGTCTTGTCCATCGCCGACGCGGAAAGAATCGTCGGGAGGGGCGTCTGAATGTTCCACCAGGCGTTCACTGAGTCCGTCGTCGAGCAGGCCGCGCTCGCGTGGCTGGAGAGCCTGCGGTACGCGATCGTCTCCGGTCCCACGATCGCCCCCGGCGAGCCGGACGCCGAGCGGGACTCGCTCGACGAGGTGATCCTGTCCGGCCGGCTGCGCGCCGCCCTCGCCCGGCTGAACCCGCAGGCCTCGGGGGACACCATCGACGAGGCGTACCGCCGCATTGCCCGCGTGGATGGGGCGGATGCGGTGTCTCGGAACCGGGCGTTCCACAAGATGCTGGTGGACGGCGTGACCGTCGAGCAGAAACGCCCCGACGGCTCCATCGCGGGGGTGATCGTGCGGCTGGCGGACTTTGACGAGGCGGACAACAACGACTGGTTGGCGGTGAATCAATTCACCGTGACCGCGGGAGGAGCCAGCGGCCACAGCCGGCGGCCGGACATTGTGGTCTTCGTCAACGGGCTGCCGCTCGCGGTGCTCGAACTGAAGAACGCGGCGGATGAGCAGGCGATCATCTGGGATGCGTTCAACCAGTTGCAGACGTACAAGGCGCAGATCCCGCGGCTGTTCGCGTACAACGAGGCGCTGGTCATCTCTGACGGGCTGGAGGCAAGGATCGGCAGCCTGACGGCCGACCGCGAGCGGTTCATGCCGTGGCGGACGACGGAGGGGGAGGCGCTCGCGCCGGCGCGGATGTCGCAGTTGGAGGTGCTGCTGACGGGGGTGTTCGAGAAGCGCCGGTTTCTCCAGGTCCTGCGGCACTTCATCGTGTTCGAAGATGAGGGCGCGGGAAGGGTCATCAAAAAGATGGCCGGTTATCACCAGTTTCACGCGGTGAACCGGGCCATTACCGAGACGGTGAAGTCCTCGGCCGAGGGCGGGGACCGCCGGGTGGGCGTGGTGTGGCACACGCAGGGGTCGGGCAAGAGCCTGACAATGGCGTTCTACGCCGGGCGGGTCGTTCTCCATGCAGCGATGGAGAACCCGACGATCGTCGTGCTGACGGACCGGAACGACCTGGATAACCAGTTGCTCGGCGTGTTCTCCCGGTGCAGCGAGCTGTTGCGGCAGCCGCCGGAGCAGGCGGCTGATCGGGCGGACCTGCGGGCGCGGCTGTCGCGCGCATCGGGCGGCGTGGTGTTCACCACGATCCAGAAGTTCCTGCCCGAGGAGAAAGGCGACAAGCACCCGGTCCTTTCGGATCGGCGGAACATCGTGGTCATCGCCGATGAGGCCCATCGGAGCCAGTACGACTTCATCGACGGTTTCGCCCGCCACATGCGGGATGCCCTGCCGAAGGCGTCGTTCATCGGGTTCACCGGTACGCCCATCGAGCTCACGGACAAGAACACCCAGGCGGTGTTCGGGGAGTACATCAGCGTCTACGACATCCAGCGCGCCGTGGAGGATGGCGCGACGGTTCCGATCTACTACGAGAGCCGGCTTGCGAAGCTGGCGATCAAGCCGGAGGAGCGGCCGAAGCTCGATCCGGGCTTTGAGGAGGCGACCGAAGGCGAGGAAGTCGAGAAGAAGGAGCGGCTGAAGACCAGGTGGGCGCAGTTGGAAGCGATCGTCGGGTCGGAGAAGCGGCTGAGACTGATCGCCGAGGATCTCGTGGCGCACTGGGAGCGTCGCCTTGAAGACGGCATGGAGGGCAAGGCCATGATCGTCTGCATGAGCCGGCGCATTTGTGTCGAGCTATGCAGGGAGATCGCGGCGCTGCGCCCGGCGTGGCACGACGCGGCGGACGACAAGGGGATGTTGAAGGTCGTGATGACCGGCTCGGCGTCCGATCCCATCGAGTGGCAGCAGCACATTCGGAACAAGTCGAAGCGAGAGGAACTCGCCAAGCGGTTCAAGGACCCGAAGGACGGATTCAAGATCGTGATCGTCCGCGACATGTGGCTTACGGGCTTTGATGCACCGTGCCTGCACACCATGTATCTGGACAAGCCGATGCGGGGCCACGGGTTGATGCAGGCGATCGCCCGGGTGAACCGCGTGTTCCGCGACAAGCCGGGCGGGCTCGTGGTGGACTACCTCGGTCTCGCCCATGAACTGAAGCAGGCGCTGGCGGTCTACACCGAGAGCGGCGGCAAGGGGAAGGCGGCGATCGACCAGGAGGAGGCCGTTGCCCTGATGCTCGCCAAGCACGAAGCGTGCTGCGAGATCTTCGAGGGCTTCGACTGGACGCTCTGGACGAAGGGACGGCCGGAGGAACGGCTGTCCTTGCTTCCTGCGGCGCAGGAGCACGTGCTCGCGGAGAAGGACGGCAAGGCGCAGTTCCTGCTGGCGGTCAAGGAGCTGTCGGCGGCGTTCGCGCTCGCCGTCCCGCACGATGAGGCAATCCGCATCCGTGATGATGTAGGGTTCTTCCAGGCGGTGCGGGCAGCGCTCACGAAGTCCACGGAGGGGCAGAAGCGATCCCCTGAGGAGATCGAGCACGCGATCCGGCAGCTTGTGAGCCGAGCCGTTGCATCCGAAGAGGTCGTGGACATCTTCGCCGCCGCGGGGTTGAAGAAGCCGGACATCAGCATTCTGTCGGAGGAGTTCTTGGCCGAGGTGCGCGGCATGCCGCATCGCAACCTGGCGGTGGAACTGCTCAGAAAGCTGCTCGCGGGGGAGATCAAGACACGGAGCCGCAAGAACCTGGTCCAGGCCCGATCATTCTCCGAGATGTTGGAGAGCGCGATCAAGAGGTACCAGAACAGAGCGATTGAGGCAGCACAAGTCATCGAGGAGTTGATCGCGCTCGCGGAGGACATGCGCGAGGCAGACAAGCGAGGCGAGGAGCTCGGGCTTACGCAGGATGAAGTCGCCTTTTACGACGCGCTGGAGGTAAACGACAGCGCCGTGAAGGTGCTGGGGGACGCGACACTGCGGGACATCGCCCGCGAACTGGTTGCTTCGGTAAGGGCCAACACATCAATCGACTGGACGATCAAGGAATCGGTTCGGGCCAAGCTGCGCGTAATCGTAAAGCGCATCCTGCGAAAGTACGGCTACCCGCCGGACAAGCAGGAGAAGGCGACGCAGACGGTGCTGGAGCAGGCGGAGTTGCTGTGCTCCGCAGGCGACTGAGAGTTGGGGGAATTGGAGGATTCCTGAATGCCGACTCCCTATGAGATTGCGATCAGTTTCGCGCTCCCGAATGGTCCGCCAGCGACGCGCGCCGAACTCCAGGAAATCGCCGACAGGGTGGCAGTGCTGTTGCGGCGCGACGGTGCGAGGGAACGTTGGAAGAAGTGTGTCCGCGCATGGGACAGAGAGATTGTCGCGAATCGACGTCGCGTCAGAGACTATGAACGGCGTCGCACGGAACACTGCATCAAGATCCAGTCCAATGAGAGACTGCGAGACGAGGCCGGTGGTCCACCAGAGCCGGGCTGGGTGTTCGAGGTTTTTCGACGGCACCGCTCTCCGGGGGAATTTGACCGTTCCTGCGAGCTGCTCAGCGGGTGGTTTCCGCCGGATCTCAGTGCGAAAGCGGTGCCGGATGAAACCATGCCGCTCCCGGTGCCGTGGCATCCGGTTTCGCGGGCCGCCAAGTACGCCGCACTCGCCGCCATCCACGACGCACTCTGCGACGGTGATGAGCGCATCAACCCGTGGGAGTATCACCCAGACGAGGTCGCAAAGGCTCGACGGAATCCGGGGCGGTCAGTAGTCCCTTACGAGCAGCTCTGGAGGTGTCACTGTGCGGAGACGGGTGAGCCGCGGGCGTCAGGCGTTGCAGGCACCTTTCAGTCGAATCTTCCCCATCTCAGGAGGTGGCTTGAGGAGATTACCTCCAGCCTGGGGCAAAAGAGTGACCCACTGGAGCGTCCAACGAAGAGGCGCGGAGCGCCCAGGAAGTACACACACGGCGAGGAGAAGATATACCAACTCTGGAAATCAGGCGAATATGCAAAGTACGAGGATCTTGCGAGGGAGGTTGGAGAATCCGAAAGAAAAGTTAGCCTGATCGTGGATCGCAATCGGAACCGGGAGAAGCGGGAGCGACAGGCGAACGGCGCGGAGCCGTCAATCCCCTAGAATTTGTCCGGCGCGCCAGGGAGGTCGCTGCGTTTCCCTGCAATTCAGGCCATTTTCGTTCGGCGCGCCGGACAAATTCGACGTCCGAATATTTCCGTCCGAACCTCGTGCGAAAGTGCTCCATGAACGGCGATCGGAAGATCGACCGACATGGAGGCTCGCATGAACACGACCCAGCTTCTGACCGTCCGAACCGCGGCAACCTTGCTCAGCCTGTCAACGCGCACCGTGCAATCGCTCATCTCCCGGGGGGACCTGCGGGTCGTCCGGATCGGGCGCTCGGTGCGCATTCACCCCGATGACCTCAACGCCTACATCAACCGGCACCGCGGCACGCCGGGCGGAGCCACGCGATGAGCACCCACCCGATTCACAGGGTGCTCCACCGGCTTGGAAGCCCGCCGCGGTCCGGCCAAGGCCGGTGGTCCGCGGAGTGTCCGGCACATGATGACCAGCGCGCCTCCCTGTCTGTGAGCGCCGGGGACGATGGGCGCGTGCTGCTGCATTGCCACGCCGGTTGCAGTGTGCAGGAGATCGTCGCGGCGTTGCGAATGACCATGTCGGAGTTGTTCCCGAACGGCCGTCCGAGTGCTGACCCGCCCCGCGGTCCACGAGCGCCGCAGAGCTCCTCAACAGGCGTCGCAACGCCTCGCCAGGCGCGACAGCGGGAACGATGCCGGTTTGCGACAGCCGATGACGCGATTGCAGTGCTGGGGCGAAAGTACGGTGGTGCTCCCGCTGACCGATGGGAGTACTACGGCGCAACCGGGGAGCCGGCCGGAATCGTTGTGCGCTGGAACCACGCCGACGGACGAAAGCGGGAGATTCGCCCGGTTTCAAGAGATGCCAGCGGCCGATGGCGCATCGGGGCGATCCAGGCGCCGCGCCCGCTCTACCGCCTGCGGGAGCTACTGGCGGCGCCCTCGACCGAGCCGGTGTTCATTGTGGAGGGTGAGCGCTGCGCTGACGCCCTTGCGGGCCTTGGTCTCGTTGCGGTCACGTCCGCCGGCGGCGCCAAAGCGGCAGACAAGTCGGACTGGAGCGCGCTCGCCGGTCGGAAAGTCGTTCTCTGTCCGGATTTCGATGCCGCGGGCGAAGAGTACATTCGCGACGTGTCCTCCGCCCTCGCGGCGCTTTCGCCGCCCTCGGTCATCAGCGGACGCCTCCGTGTCACTGAGCATGGAACCGGCGGCGATGTCGCAGACTGGATTGGCGCCCGCGCGGCCGTCAAGCCGGTTGAACTGCGAACCGAACTACTCGCGCGAATTTCGACCTTCGACTGGGCCGCTATTCCCCCAACTCGCGGTGACGGAAGCGAAGGTCGCGCGAAGCTCCTCTGCTTGGCAGATGTTCGGTCATCGCCGGTGCGCTGGCTTTGGCCCGGCCGGATCGCGCTGGGGAAGTTGACCATGCTGTCCGGGGATCCCGGTCTGGGAAAGTCGCTCTTGGCGCTCGATTTGGCGGCGCGGCTCTCGGCGGGCAAGCCGTGGCCTGATGGCGCTGAGAATATGCACGACCGAAGCTCCGTCGTGTTGCTTTCGGCGGAGGATGATCCAGGCGATACGCTCCGCCCGCGTTTGGATGCGGCGGGAGCGGACGCATCGCGGATCAATGTGCTGACCGCAGTCGTGCGCCAGGACGGGACCGACGCCCACTTCGATTTCTCGGCGGACCTGGCGACCCTGCGCGAGGCGATCGTGGAGACTCCCGGCTGCCGACTCGTCATCATTGATCCCATCAGCGCCTACCTCGGGGCCACAGATTCGCACAGCAATGCAGAGGTGCGTGGCGTACTCGCCCCCCTGGGTGCTCTGGCAGCGGATTGCGATGTTGCGATCGTGGCGATCACGCACCTTCGCAAAGGCGAGGGTCCGGCAATCCACCGATCCATAGGCAGTATCGCGTTTGTCGCCGCGGCGCGGGCGGCATACGTGGTGACCCCGGACCAGGATGATGCGGGTGGAACACGACGGCTGTTCCTGCCGATGAAGAACAACCTCGGCAACGATCGGACGGGCCTGGCGTTCTCGGTGGAGTCCGCTGGCGATTCGGCCATTGTGAAATGGTCACGGGAGCCTGTGACAACACGCGCCGACGACGGGGTCGCACCGGTCAGGTCAAGGCGGCCGAGTGTCGAAGTGGACGCGGCAGCGGAGTGGCTACGGGAGCTCCTGGCCGACGGACCGAGGGACGCCAAGGAAGTGTTCGCGGCCGCGGCCGAGGCGGGTTTCTCAGGGGCTACGATCAAACGCGCCAGGAGGCTCGCGCAGATTCGACCGCGCAAGCGCGGGTTTGAAGGCGGGTGGGTGTGGGCGCTCGACGGCGAACGGCAATCGACCACCGAAGTGGCCCAGGCTCAACCGCGTTCCAATGGCGTGAGCTCCTTCGGTCTGCTGCCTCCGACGCACGAAGAGGCGCAGATGCCGGGGGCGGAATCCCCCGCCGATGGCAGCAATGGCCCCCTTGGGGAATTGCGGTTCGCGCATGGGCGGCCTAACCGTGCCGGGTGAATTTTCTGCGACGGGCTTGCATAGCGCCGCATGCGGCGGTAAAGTGGCCGCATGGCGTGCACAATTCGGGAAATCATCGTGGCTGAAGCGCGGCGGAGAGGCTGGTCCTGTTATCGGCTGGCGCGGGAGTCCGGCGTTGCCGAGCGGACGCTCCAGGCGTTCTTCGCTGGTGAGCGCGACATCGCATCGGACAAGGCGGACAAGTTGTTCTCGACGCTCGACCTGGAGGTGCGGCCGGCGAAATCCAGGGTCAAGGCGAAGGACTGAGACATGGCCACGCTCTACAGGCACGGCGACTCGTTCAAAATCCAATTCATCGACCGCGACGGCGAGCGGCGGACGATCACGCTCGGCCCGGTGACGGTCAAGGACGCTGCGGCGATGCAGGCGCACATCGAGCGGCTGATCGACGCCAGCATCGGGGGCGGCTCTCCGCCGCGGGAGACGGCCGCATGGCTGGCAGCAAGCGTGGGCAACGTCCTGCATGAGCGAATTGCCCGTGTGGGCTTGTGCGAGCCGCGCCGCCTGGCGGCGCTGCGGCCATTCGCGGATGACTACGAGCGAACGCGGACGGACTGGAGCGCGGGAACGCGCCAGCAATTCAGGATGGCGATCTTCGATGCCGTATCGCACTTCGGCGCGGATCGGAGACTGGCGACGATTACGCCGGCGGACGCGGACGCATTCGTGGCGTTTCTTCGGACGCGCAGTCTGGCCGTCGAAACGGCGAAGAAGCGCGCGAAGATCGTGAAGCACCTCTTCGCCGTCGCCGTCCGTTCGCACATCCTCGGGTCCAATCCGTTCGCGCACGTAAAGACCGGTGCGCGCGGTAATCCCGAGCGGATGCGCTACATCGACCGCGTGACGGCGGAGGCGGTGGCCGCGGAACTCACGGGTGAGGTGCGACTGACGTTCATGCTGGGACGCTGGGCGGGATTGCGGCTCCCCAGCGAAGCCAATGCGTTGCGCTGGCAGGACGTTGACTTTCACTCGGCTACGATGCGTGTCTTCGCTCTGAAAACCCGGCGCAGCCGCACTGTGCCGATTGTGCCCCAGCTATTCGACGAGTTGCTTACCGCGCACGAGCGTTCCCCGGAGGGTGCCGAACGGGTTATCGCAAATCCCCGAAGGCTCCCCGTTTTGCAGCGAGCGATTGAGCGGGCGATTGACAGGGTGCCGGGGCTGGCTCGCTGGCCGAGAATCACCCAGAACCTGCGAAGCTCGTTCGCGACCGATCTAGTCCGACTCGCGCCGGCTTCGGTAGCCGCCCAAGTCCTGGGCCACAGTGCAAAGACGGCGGCGGAGCACTATTGGCAAGTGAATGGGGACGACTTTGCAGCGCTGCACAAAGCGCTGCAGCAAGCGGCGGAATTGACGCGAACCGACGCGCACGGCAAGATCGACGATGTTCGAAAACCACGTAAATTCACGAATGAAACGGCACTGGAGCGCATGGGCGCAACTCTGGAATCGGGCCAGGCGGGATTCGAACCCGCACTGGGGGGTTTTTAAGACCCCTGCCTCTGCCGTTGGGCTACTGGCCCGTTGTGCGCCCCCCAGCGGATGAACCCCGGCACGCTGCGCATCTGGCCTTCGACTCCGGACTATCGGCCCGCTGCACCGCGCGCCGGTTCGCTGTGTCGCGCTTCGGCTCGCTGCACCGCGCGTCGGCCCGCTGCACCGCGCGTCGGCCCGCTGCGCAGCGCGTCGGCTTGCGGTGGCGCACATCAGAAAAACACCTTCACCAGCTTCAGGCAGCCCTGTTTCCACGGCACGCGATGCGACACGCCGCTGGCCGCCGCGAACTTCGGCAGGTTCTCCATGTACCAGCGGAAATTCCGCACCAGCGCATCGCGATTGCTGAACTTCGGCGCATAGCCGAGCTGCTCGCGCGCCTTGTCGATCGACACGAATGAGTCCTTCGACGCCGTCTCATACACCCATTTGTACAGCGGCGACATCCGCAGCAGCTCCAGCAGGCGCAGCGTCCAGATCATCGGTGCGGCGGGGAATCCGATGATCCGCCGGCCGAAGCCGGCCTCGTCGAGCACCGCCTGGTAGTCCTCGCGCATCGTCAGGAACTCGGCTGCGCCGATGTTGAACACGTCGTTCACTCGCTGCGGTTCTAGCGCGCAGCAGAGATAAATCGCGTCACACAGATCCTCGACGTCGAGCAACTGGTAGCGATTGCGCCCAGAGCCGATCATCGGGAAGTTCTTGCCGTCCTTGGCCCAGTCATAAAACAGCGCGAAGACGCCGAGCCGCTCCGGGCCGATGAAGCTCTTGGGCCGGATGATCGGGATGCACATCCCGGTGCGCTTCCGCAGCTCGACGCAGACCTGCTCCGCCTGCACCTTGGCCTCGCCGTAGGGGCCGACGCCGTGCAGGCGGTCGGTTTCCAGCAGCGGATGATGATCGGGAATGCCGTACACGGCGGTGGAGGAAACATGCACGGCCCGCTCGCAGCCGGCGGCGTGGGCCGCCTCCATCACCGTGCGCGTGCCGTCCACGTCGGTCGTGTAGATGTCGCGCGGCTTGTAGAGCGGCAGCGCGGCGGCGCAGTGCACGGTGATCTGCACGTCGTGCAGCGCGTCACGCACGGCGGCCGCATCGCGGATGTCGCCGCGCACCTCGCGGATGCGGCTGCGGCAGTCGGGATAATCAAACGGCTCGATATCGAGCGACGTGACCTCGTGCCCGCGGGCCAGCAGGTAGCGGACCAGGTTGATGCCCAGAAATCCGGCGCCGCCCGTCACCAGATAGCGCTTCGGCGACTCATCCGCCGGAAGTTTGAGCGCGGAGACGGTGGAGGGTTTCCAGGCGGTTGATGCGGACGGCTGAGATGCGGCGGACGATGACAACGGGCGAACCTCCAACCCAGGCGCGCGACCACCACGGGGGCGGCGGCGCGCGAGACTCAGGACACGGGGCGCGAAACCCGGATCGCGACGGCCGTCGCTGCGGCCGCGTCGGCGACTACTGCCACTCGATCGTACTCGGCGGCTTGCTCGACACGTCATAGGCGACGCGATTGACGCCGCGGACTTCGTTGATGATGCGGTTGCTGACCGCGGCCAGCAGCTCGTGATCGATGCGGACCCAGTCGGCGGTCATGAAGTCGCTGGTTTCCACCATCCGCAGGACAATCAGCGACTGTCCCTCGTAGGAGCGGCCGTCGCCCATGACGCCGACGCTGGCCACCGGCACGAGCACGGCGAAGGCCTGCGCGATCTTGCGATACCAGCCGCGCGCCGCGATCTCCTCCAGCAGGATTTCGTCGGCCGCGCGGAGCAGTTCGAGGCGCTGCGGGGTGATCTCCCCCATGATGCGAACGGCCAGCCCCGGCCCGGGAAACGGATGCCGCCAGACCATGTCCTCATGCAGACCGAGCGCCTCGCCGATCTGGCGAACCTCGTCCTTGAACAGGTTCCGCAGCGGCTCGACCAGCTCAAAGCCCAGTTCCGCCGGCAGCCCGCCGACATTGTGATGGGCCTTGATCGCGGCGGTGACGCCGCCGGGGCCGTGGCCGGATTCAATCACGTCCGGGTAGATCGTCCCCTGCGCCAGAAAGCGGGCGCCGTCGATGCGCCGGGCCTCGTCGCGGAAGACCTCGATAAACTCGCGGCCGATGATCCGCCGTTTCTGCTGCGGGTCGGTGACGCCGGCCAGCGCGGACAGAAAGCGCTCGCCGGCGTCGGCGATTCGCAGGTTGACGCCGAAGTGGCCGCGAAACGTCGCATCGACGAGGTCGTTCTCGCCGCGGCGCATCAGGCCGTTGTCCACGTAGATGCAGACCAGTCGATCGCCGATGGCGCGTTGCAGCAGGGCGGCGGTGACGCTGCTGTCCACGCCGCCCGACAGCCCGCAGATGACCCGCGCCTCCGGCCCGACCTGAGCGCGGACGCGCTCCACGGCATCGGCGATGATGTTGCCGGTGCTCCAGTCTCCGCGGCAGCCGCAAATCTCGTACGCGAAGTTGCGCAGCAACTGCGAGCCGAGCGGCGTGTGCGTGACCTCGGGGTGGAACTGCACGCCGAAGAGCGGGCGGTCGCGATGACGAACGGCAGCGACGGGGCAGTTCTCGGTTCGCGCCAACGGGATGAAATCGTCGGGGATGCGCGTGACACAATCGCCGTGGCTCATCCAGACGGATGTCTCCGCGGGCAGGTGCGCCAGAATGGACTCGGCGCGCGAGACGTGCAGACGCACGCGGCCGTATTCGCGCGTGGCGGTCGCGGCCACACTGCCGCCCAGCGCCTGGCAGGTAAGCTGCATGCCGTAGCAGATGCCCAGCACCGGGACACCGAGTGAAAAAATGGCCGGATCCGCCTGCGGGGCGGCGCCGTCGTAGGTGCTCATCGGCCCGCCGGTCAGAATGATGCCCCGCACGCCGCGCTCGCGCAACTGCTCCGCCCGAATGGACGGCGGAAAAATCTCGCAGAAGACGTGATTCTCGCGCACCCGGCGCGCAATCAACTGCGAATATTGACTGCCGAAGTCAATGATTGCGATCGACTCGCGCGGCGCTGCGGTGGGCATGTTCGCTTCCGTCCCGACCCGGCTCATCGCTCAACCGTGATCCGCGGCGCCGCGGCCGATGGGCCTGCACCGGCCGGCGGGCCTGAGTGCACCGCAAACAAGCAGACGGCGGCCGCGCCAAGCCACGCCAGGCCGCTCGACGCGGCGGAGACGGAGGCGACCTGTGCCATTGCAGTAATGAACATCAGCGCGCCCAGCCAGTGCTGCGGCTGGCTCAGGCGGCGCGAGTAAATGACCCAGGCGATGGCCAGGGCGGCCACGACGGCGATGATTTTCAGCGCCCGGCGGAGGCTCACGGCCAGCCCGGCGCGACCCTCGGTCCAGAACAGCCACGGGCTTTCGGCCACGGCGGGATCGGGCCGTGCCGGCAGCCACACGGCCTCCAGCAGCGTGCGAAGCCGCGAACGCGGCGTGCCGCTGCCTGCGGTTGCTCGATAGGCCTCGGCGAGCGCGTCCGCTGCGGCGTCTCGAACGTCGATCGCGCCGAAGGAAACGGCTTCCGCGGCCACGCCTTCGCCCAGCGTGGGGACGGGCCGAATTGTCTGCGGCGTCACGCGGAGCGACTCATCCGCCAGCAGGAATCGCCACAACGGAGCCTTGAAGTCGGGGTCGGTGGCCTGTGGTGCGGCGCGCTCAATAATGACGCGCTCCGCATCTCCGTCGGCGACGTGCTGCGGAGTGACACCCGCGGCGGCCAGTGCTCCGCCGGCGCGCGGGATGGACGGCTCGACCATAGACAGCACGCCGCCGGTGATGGCGCCGATGCTGGCGGCGACGCCCAGTAGGCTGCCCACGCCCTGTCCCCCGCGGCGCAGACAGTACGCAATCAGCGCGGGGAGCGCCAGCCAGGCCCACGGAGTGCAGGTGCCGGCAAGTATGACGAGGAATGTCGCCAGGAATCCGCCCAGCCCGGAGACCAGCGCGCAAGCAGTAGCCCAGGCCAGCAGCGCCGTCGGCAGCATCACTTCGGGACGCGTGAGGCTGTCGAGCGTTCCGGCAAACACGCTGAAGATCGCGACCAGCGACAGCCCCATCGCGGGCGAATGCAGCCGCCGTCCGATGACATTCACGGCCAGCAGCGCGAGCACGAACAGCACCGCGTTCGTCAGACGGGCGGCCTGCAGCGTGCCATGTTCCCACCAATCCACCGAGGTCCAGCGGGCGCGCTGATCCCACGTCAGCGCGGCCATGCCGTCGGGAACGTCCACGGTGGGCAGGGAGATCGAGCGCGGCGCGCCGCTGGAGTCGCCGAGGTCCATCAGTGATTGCGTGGCCCGGATCGCGCCGGCGTGCAGCACATAGAGCAGCGGCGCGCGGCCGTCGTAGCCCACGGTCACGCCGTGCGGCAGCCGCCCGGTCTCGGCCAGGTAGACGCCGCCGACCATGCCGTCCTGCGAGCCGCGCGAGAGCGGTTCGGTCGCGATGGTCCCGCCGGCCAGCGCGATCGCCGCAACGGCCAGCACCAGCAGCGGCGCTTCGGTGACGTTGGCCTCGGGGCGCGGAATTGCGCTGCTGGAGAGCGTCTGCCAGCCGCGCAACAGCCAATAGACTCCGATCAGCGCCAGCAACAGGTAAACGGCGCCCCGCAACGACAACCCGCCGAAGAGGTGCGCTTCCTCGGTGCGAAGCGCCAGCAGGATTGCGGCGGCGGCGAGCATGAAGCCGTCGAGGCTGCGGCGGGTGCCGATCGGGCGGCTGGTGAGCGTGAGCGTGAGGATGATGACGATGCTGAACCAGGCGGTCCACGGAAGGTCGAGTTCGGGAACCGTGAAGGCGTCCCAGCGGGTGCGCTGAGCGCCGGCGGGCGCGGCGGTCCAATGGCGCGGCGTGCCGCCGCCGCTGGTGCCGGACACCTCAGGCGCAAGCGCCGGAGCGGACTGCGGGGGCCCTGCCCGGGCCGGATCGGCGGAGGGTTCGGCGGACGCAGGAGTGATGGGCGCACCCGGTGCGGCGGGTTGCGCGGAATCCTCGGGCTGTGTCGGCGCCGCGGGTGGGGGGGATGTCGCGTCTTCGGGGGGCGTCTGAGCCGCCAGTGGAGACGCCAGTGTCAGGAACAGGAGCGCCGCGGTGATGATCGATCGCTGGGTCATGTGTGAATCGCTCGCACGGGTGCGCAGGAGTGCGCTGCCGACCGAATCGCGGGGGCAATGTACCGCGCGCCGCGGAGGGCCGATAGGGAGCGGCTGCCCGCGCAGCGCCGGGAAGCGCTCCAGCGCTTACACCGCTGCCCGGTTACAGGTTGCGACAGAGTTGAACAGCGGCCGACAGGGGGTCCGCTTACACTGATCCTCCCGGCGGCGAAATCGCCGGCTTGCGCAGCGGTCGGCGCTGCGCGGGCGGAGCCGGGACTGACCATTCACGATGAGAAGGAACGCGGACGATGGCGAAGGCGTCGAAAGGGCGAGCAACGGCGAAGGCGGAGGGTGCGGGGTGGGGCGAGTTCGAGCTGCTCAAGCGGCTGACGGAGGCCGCCGGCGTACCGGGGCGCGAGGAGCGCATCCGCGAGATCGTGCTGGAAGAGACGCGCGGCATGTGGGATGAGACGCGCGTGGACAACATGGGCAACCTGATCTGCGTGAAGCGGGCGGCCAAGGGGCGGGGAACGGCGCCGCGCGTGATGCTGGCCTGCCACATGGACGAGATCGGCTTTTATGTGCGATTCGTCGAGGAGAGCGGCCACCTGCGGGTCGTGAACGTGGGCGGCTTCGACACGCGCAACCTGTTCGCGCGGCGGGTGCTGGTGCAGGGACGCAGGGACCTGGTCGGCGTGATGAACCCGGCCGGCCGGCCGGTGCACATGGCCAGCGAGGAGGAGAAGCGCAAGATCCCCGAGGTGCGTGAGTTCGTCGTGGACCTGTTCCTGCCCAGGAGCCGCGTGGCGGAACTGGTCGAGATCGGCGATCCGGTGACGCTGCTTCAGACGACCGAGCAGGTCGGCGATGCGATCTGCGGCAAGGCGATGGACAACCGCGTCGCGCTGTGGACGGCGATTCACGCGCTGCGCAAGGTCGGGGACAAGAGCCGCTACGACGTGCACTTCGTCGCCTGCGTGCAGGAGGAGGTCGGCCTGCGCGGTGCGGGGACGGCGGCGTTCAGCGTCGAGCCGGACATCGGCATCGCGATCGACACGACGCTCTGCTGCGACACGCCGGGGATTTCGCGCGACGATGCGGTGACGACCTTCGGCGGCGGCGTGGGGATCAAGGTGCTCGACGGGGCGAGCATCAGCCATCGCGGGCTGTTTGACGAATTCGTCAAGGTCGCGCGCGCGAAGAAGATCAAGCACCAGCTCGAGGTGCTGCCGCGCGGCGGGACGGACGCCGGCGCGGTGCAGCGCGCCCGCGGCGGGTCGCGGGCGATCACGCTGAGCGTGCCGACGCGCTACATTCACACGGTGACCGAGGCGATTCACCGTGACGACGCGCGCGCCGCGGTGAATCTGCTGGCCGCCTGGCTGATGACGTAGCGCGGCGCGGGGAGCGTCCCGGATTGTGCGAACGGGTCATCACGGCCGTGGCGCTTTCTGTGGTTCCGCCCGGCCCATCGCGTTGACTTGGGTATCGGCCATAGGGCATGAAACTCGCTGCCCGACCGCATAACCGCTCAGCGGCGGGCCAGCGCGAGGATCATGTCCACGGTCCGGGCGGTTGCGCCGCGGCGCTCGCGCACGACCTCGCGCGCCGCCGCGCCCATGGCCATGCGGCGCAGCGGATCCTTGAGCAGCTCATCCACCGCCCCGCGAAGTCCCGCCGGCGTCGCGACGCGCCGGGCGGCCTGCGCTTCCAGCAGCGCACCGACCGCTTCGGCGAAATTGTCCGTGTGCGGTCCGAAGATCATCGCCTTGCCCATCCCGGCGACTTCCATCACGTCCGAGCCGCCCAGCGGGGCGAGTGTGCGTCCGACGAACACCAGCGTCGCCAGCCCGTAGAAGCGCCGCAGTTCGCCCATCGTGTCGCCGAGAAACACCGGCCGCGGCGACACCGGCTCCGCCGGCACCTGCGGCGGCCTGCCCGAGCGCCGCAGGCAGGCGAAGCCGCGCTGCACGATCAGGTCGGCCACCTCGTCGAAGCTCTCGGGTTTGCGCGGGATGACGGCGAGCTGCAGGTCGGGATACTCGCGCAACAGCTTCTCATACGCATCAAGGATGAGCGATTCCTCGCCGCCGCCGGTGCTGCCGCACACCCACAGCGGACGGCGCGGGTCGATCGTCATCGCCTCTGCGAGCTGCTCCTGCCCGTCCACGCGATCGGTGAGCGGGGCGGTGTCGTATTTCACGCTGCCGGTGACCTCGACCCGTGCGGCCGGCACTCCCAGCTCGATGAAGCGCGCGGCGCAGGCGGCGTCCTGTGCTCCGACCCAGCGAAGCATTCCGAACATCGATCGCGCCACGCTGCGCAGGATCGGGCGGCGGAACATCCGCATGGTGCGGTTGTCGGTGACGCGCCCGTTGGCGATCACCACGGGAATTTCGCGGGCGCGGGCGATGTGCAGCAGGTTCGGCCAGACCTCCAGCTCCATCAGCACGATCACGCTGGGGCGCAGGCGGTCGAGGGCGGTGCGAACGGCGAAGGAAAAGTCGAGGGGGAAGCGCAATACGCAGTGCTGCGGGTAAAGCTGCCGGGCCTGCGTCAGCCCCGTCTGGGTGGTGCTGCTGAGGACGATCACCGTGTCGGGCGAGCGCCGCCGCAAATCCTCGACGATCGTGCGCGTGGCGTTGATCTCGCCGAGGGACACGCCATGCAGCCAGACGCAACTGGCCGCCACCGGCCGGGGGGGCACCCGGCCAAGCCGCTCCCCGAGGCTCAGGCTGCCCGGCCCGCGCCGCCAGCGGCGGTAGAGAAGCAACGGCCAGACCACGAGCAGGGCCAGCAGGTAGGCGGCATCGTAGAGCAGCGTCATGTGCGAGCGGCTCGCGGCGGTTGGTTCGGCGGCCCGCGCCGCCGGTGCATCGGCGAAGTGTAGCCGCGGATCGGCGGCGGGCGTGGTAGGATGCCGCGCATGTCGGACCATGCCGGTGAGCGGATTCTCGTCGATGCGATTCGAAACGGCGATCCCGCCGCCTGGCGCGAGGTCATCGACCGCTACCAGGGTCGCTTGCTGAGCTTTGCGCGGCGACGGCTGGCGTCCGCCGCGGATGCGGATGATCTGGTTCAGGAAGCCTTTGTCGGATTATTGCGCAGCCTGCCGCGCTATGATCCCGAACGCTCCCTGGAGACCTATCTTTTCGCGATCCTGCGAAACAAGCTGACGGATCACTTTCAACAGGCCGGTCGCGCCCGGCGGCAAAGCCTCGACGCGCTGGATCCGGCCGAGCAGCCGGAGGCGTGGGTGGAGCATGAGACGCCCGGTCAACGGTTGGAGGAGCAGGAGTCGCTGGGCGAGCAACGCGGGGCGCTGGTGACCGCGTTGCGAAGCTGGGCGGAGCAATGCTGCGATCAACGGCGGTTTGATGATCTGATCGTGGTGGAAATGCTGGTGGTGCTGGGGCTGCGGAACAAGGAAGTGGCGACCGACCTGGGCATGACAGAGACCGCGGTCGCAGGCGTGAAGTTCCGCGTGCTGGACCAGTGGCGGAAGATGACGCAGGCGTCGCCCGCCGCGCGCGACTGGCAGGAGGCGGACCTGGCACGGGACAGCAGCGTGGCCCGCATCTGGCAACTGGAGGGAGTCTCCTGCCCCAAGCGCAGCACGCTGGGGCGGCACTTGCTCGGTGCGCTGGATGCGGACTGGGTCCGCTATGTGGATTTTCACGTCACAACCGCGGCTTGCGACCGCTGCAATGCGAATCTGGACGACCTCCGCAGCGAGGATCAGCGCGACGAGGCGTCGCGCTCGGCCCTGCGCGAGCGGTGCTTTGCGTCGAGCGTGGGGTTCCTCTCTCGCGCGCCGGGCGGTTAGCCTCCGGGCGGAATCGTGAAGGGCGGCAGCGGCGCGTGTCGTGCCGCGGTCGAAAGGCACAGGAGACCGTCGCCATGCTGCGGGTCGCGATCATCGGCTCCCCGGATAAGAAGGCCGCGCCGGAGGCCATGCAGCGCATCCGGCGCTGGTTGAACGGCCGGGCCGAGGTCACGCTTGCGGAAATCACGCGCGACGCGGGGCGCGTGGCGGCGGCGGATGCGCAACTGGTGATCGTGCTCGGCGGCGACGGAACGCTGATCAGCGTCGTGCACGGGCTGGGTGCGAGTCAGGTGCCGGTGATGGGGGTGAACCTGGGGAAACTCGGCTTCCTGGCGGATTTCACGGTCGAGGAGCTGGAACAGGAGGGCGAGTTTCTCTTTTCCGGCGAACTGCCCGTCACGCGCCGGATCATGCTGCGCGTGGAGCATCACGCCGCGAGCGGGGCGATTTCGGAATCCGTCGGCGTGAATGACTGCGTCGTTCTCGCCGGACCGCCCTTTCGCGTGGTCGAACTGACGATCGAGACGGACTCGGACCTCGTGGCGCATGTGCGCGGGGATGGCCTGATCGTGGCGACCCCCTCCGGCTCGACGGCGCACAACCTCTCCGCCGGCGGTCCGATTCTGGAGCCGACGCTCGACAGCTTCGTGCTGACCACGATCTGCCCGCATGGGTTGAGCTATCGGCCGCTGGTCATCAGCTCGGAGCGAAAGATCACGGTGGGGGCGACGCGTGCCAATCCGGGGACGGCGTACGTGGTGGATGGGCAGGCGCCGCGGCCGTTGGCATTCGGCGATCAACTGGTGCTCAGCCGCCACCCGTCCACGTTCGCGATCGTGCGCAACCCGCGGCATTCACCGTGGCATGCGCTGCGGCGAAAGCTCAAGTGGGGGCAGGGGCTGGCGACCGGCTGAGCCGCCGGAAGGCAGCCACACGGCCGACGCGGAACCGGAAGACCGTCCGACACGGCAATGGAGCGCGCGCTGACACGTCAGCGGCGCAACGGGACGCCCCTCATGCCGCTTCATTCAAGCTCCAGTCCGGAGAGATAGTTCTCCAGCGCCGCGCGCTGCGTCGCCTCTTCGGCGCGCAGGCGCTCCGCTTCCTTGCGGGCGGTTTCGATGTCCGTCTCCAGCTGGTCAAATTTCGCAAGCTGCTTGCGATAGGAATCGCTGCTCTTGTCGAGCGTCTTGAGATTCTCGCGCACCCGCGCCTGTTCGCCGGTGGAATCGGAGGCGCGGCGCTCGGCGATCGCGGCCGCCTGGCCGGTCTGATCCATCTGCTGGCGAAGCTCGATGGCGCGATTCAGGGCCGCCTTGAGCTTGTCGCTCGCCGCGCCGGAGTTCACATACCACAGCAGCGCGTCGGAGTCCATCGACAGCAGGGCCACCTGCTCCTCGCGCACCCACTCCAGCTTCACCGGCTGCTGCGCCACCGCATCCGCGCCGACGTTCACCTTGAAGCGCAACAGCCCGCCGGCGCGCTCGTACGGCTCGGCCGGCTCAACCAGCTTCCATTCGCTGCTCCAGGGCTGCTCCAGGATCACCGTCCGCGGGCGCGAGAGCTTGTTGCGGATGGTGTAGCTGCGCTCATCGACGTACTTGTGACGGTGCCACAGCACGCCGCGGACGATCTTGAGCGAGACCAGCCTGGCGGGATGGGGCTTCTCCTCCATCTGAACGTCGGTGCCCAGGTCCAGTGCGTAGCCGACCAGGCGGCTTTCAGCAGGCTTGAGATCGGGGAGCTTGGCGTCGCCGGCGTAAACCTCACCGTCGAAGATCGTGACCGGCCCCTGCATCAGGTGCAGCGGCGTGTCGTTGGTGAGCTTCAGGCCGTTGAGCGGATGGCGCGGGTGCGTGGCCGGGTTGTAGATGCTGACCTTTTCCGCGGTGACCGCCTGGCTGACGATCGGCAGCATCGCGGAGCGCTGCCGGCCGATGCTGACCGGCTCGCTGATGACATATTCGAACAGTTCGCCCGCTTCCTGTGCCTCGGCGACGGAGGCGACGCCGGACAGGTCCATCAGCATGTCGCCCGCCTCAGACTCCGTCGCCGTCGACATGGTCCAATTGCCGAACCCTCCGCCCACTGCTGCGGCCGGCGGCGGCGGAGGTGTTGCGCCCGGCGCTGCCGACTTCATCTCAGCGCGGGCCCGCTCGGCGACCCGCCCGCGGCTGCCGCGCCGGCCCCCGGCATCGGCGTCGTCCCGGGCGGCCAGACCGGCCGCGAACTCCGGCGCACGCAGCGAGGCGTACAACTCCAACTGCTCGACCGGGCGCGGAATGTAAATCGGCGTATAGAGGTCCATGCGGAAGGAGATCGGCCGCCCCGAGACCAGCGACAGCCGTACGTCGTTCCAGTCCTCCTCCGTCGCGTTCTCGACCGTCGCCCACCCCTGCAGGAAGGGCTTGCGCTCCGGCGCGTCGGAAAGCACGAGGCGGTAGCTGGTCTTCCAGATCGGCGTCTCCAGCAGATAGGCGGCCCGGACGCGGCGGTTGCCCTTGCCGAGAAACTCGATGCGGACCGTCTTCTTGTCCGCGTCGTGGCTGTTGGCCAGCGTCTCCAGCGCCTTGCGCAACTCGCTGTTGATCTTCTCATTGGTGAAGCGCAGCTTCTCGATCTCCGCGATCTCGACCTGCACGACGCCGGCATCCGAGAACACGTTGACCACTTCCACGTCGACCGTGGAGTCGCCGACGGGCTTCTTGCGCTTCTCCACGCCGACCACCATGCCCCGGGCAGCGCGCGAGCCGCTGATCTCGACCGCCTCGCCGCGCAACTGCTCCAGCAGTTGTGCCAGGGACGGCCGCCCGGTGATGTCCACGGCGAAGCTGCGCAGCGTGCGGTCGATCGGGTCGCGCGAGGCATAACCCACCGAGCCGATCGTGCCGCCGTCGAAGTCCAGCACGACCAGCGACTTGATGATGTCGTTGACCTGTTCGGTGCGGAACTTCAGCTCCACCGCCGCATCGTCACCGACCGTCGCATCGCACTGAAAATATCCGACGCCGCTGTTGAAGAGCGCCAGCCGCGTGACGCGCAGGTCGGTGTCCGCGGCGACTACGACGGCGGTGCACAGGGTGACGGCCAGAATGGACGACAGGGCGGGCAGGCGGTTCATCGGGGCGGCTCCAGGGGCGCGCAAAAGCAGGGTGGTGCGAAGCCGCGCGCAACCCGCGCGCTGCGGCACCGTCAGACGTTGTACGCCGTTCCTTCCGACGCGCCGCGGGCGGCGGCGGTTCCCGGAAACGCCCGGCTCATCCGGGCGGATCGGGCGCTATTCGCCGGGGTAGACGATGACGCGGTCGTGAATCAGCAGCACCAGGTCATCCCGACCGTCGCCGGTCACGTCGCCGATGGCGCCCTCGCGCGGCTCGCCGCGGGCGTTGGGGTCATCGCGGAAGCGCTTGCCCTGAAACACCTGGAACGACAGTGCCTTGACGAATTCGCCGTTGGGCGCGTCCGTCAGAATCTCGACGTTGGCCTTCCGCCCGTCGAAGAGCGCCACGTCGCGGATGCCGTCGTGGTTCAGATCTCCGACCACCGAATCGAGCAGGTAAGCGTCCTTGATGATGGTCTCGTGCGCCCGGCGCTCGACCAGCGTGCGGGCGTCCTCGCCCGGCTGGGCCAGCATCAGGGTCCGCGCATCGGCGATCAGCAGTGCCGCACGGTCTCCGGCCAGCGCGGCGCCGCCCATGTAGGTAACGTCGAGCGAGCCGATCGGCATGGTCTGAGAAACGGCGTAGGTGCGGTCCTCGCGGCGCTTCATGATGAGCAGGTCGCGCGCCCGCTTATCGTAAAGCGCGACGGTCGGGCTGCCCTTCTCGCCGGGCAGAACGGCCAGCCCGGTGATCTGGGCGTCGCTGGTTTCCGGGTTGTACTGATCGACGACGGTCCACTGCCCGTCCTTGACGATCAGCGCGCGGGCGAAGGTCTTGGTCGCGAAGAGCAACTCGGGCTTGTCGTCGCCGGTGACGTCGATCACCTCGAACCCGGCCAGCGCGACCTCCTTGACCAGTCCCTCGCGCGCGCCCGCTCCGCTGATTTTCTCAAACGTGCCGTCGGACTTCTGAAGGTAGGTCTGCAGCGCCCCGAATGGGACGAAAATCAGCACGTCATTCAACCCGTCCTGATTCGCATCGGCCAGGCGGATGCCGGCCGGGTCGTCATCCAGCCCCTCCAGCGGCCAGGTGGCGGTCTCCTTGCCGTCCGCAGGGTTTGCCAGCACGAGGTGCAGCTTCTTCTCGATGCGCGTCGCATAAGCCAGCACGTCGGCCTTCTGCCCGACGCGCAGCGAACCGACCGTCACCGCCAGCGGCTCCCCGCGGCTCTCGAACGGCCGCGGAAACGTGACGCGATCCCCCTCGAATTTCGACACGCCGATCATCTTCTCTTCGGCGCTGGCGCTGAGAATTTCGTTGCGCCCGTCACCGTCGATGTCCGCCACGCAGATGTCCAGCGCCTTGGCCAGCCCAGGATAGGCGACGCCGGGGTGCAGCCCGGTTTCGCCCTGTTCGAAGAGGAAGAACTGCGCAGAGTCGGGATCAGCGGCAATGACGTCCGGCTTGCCGTCGTGGTTCACGTCCGCCACGGCGATCGGGCGGCGCTTGCTCTGGCTGCGGGTCGGATAGGTGTGCCAGACCTGCGGCCAATCCGCCAGGCTGGCCGTTTCCTTCCGGTCTCCCCAGTTGTAGTGCTTGAGCCGGCCGGTGGTCGTTTCGATCGCGAGCAGTTCATCGCCGTCGGCGCCGCGTGCGACCGTGAGGCTGCGGGCCTTGGGCATCTTCACCCGGCGCAGCGGTCCGAGCGTGCCATTGGCTTCCTGCAGCCACATGTTCGCGCCATACTCATCGTCATCAACCCCCACGAGCAGGTCCGTGCGTCCGTCCTTGTTGAAGTCGCCCGAGAGCAACAGGTAGGGCTGCTTGATGTTGTGGACGATCCGCAGCGGCTTGGCCAGGCCGCCTTCGGGCTTCTGATGAAATATCTGCAGCACTTCGGCGCCGATCAGCGCCACGTCGCTGCGCTTGTCGCCGTTGAAATCGCCGATCGCGATGGCGCCGCCGCGGGCGTCCCCGTCCGGAGCGCGCACCCCGTCGGCCGGGCCGAATGAGCCGTCCGCATTGCCGGGCAGGATCACCAGTTCCTTCGGCTCGCCGAAGAACACGATGTCCAGCCGGTTGTCGCCGGTCAGCTCGGCAACTTCCATCGACGAGACGCGGTACGAAACCGGGATGCTCTCGACCCGCATGTCGCCGCGGTTGGGCAGTTCGTTCTTCTTCAACTCCGCCTGCGCGACGCTGCGCCCGGTCGCGGGCGAGCCGTCCGGGGAGGGCTGGTACAGCACCTCGATGCGGTTCTGATGGCTGTTCCAGACCAGGATGTCCTTGCGGCCGTCGTTGTTCAGGTCGGCGATCCGAAGCTGGCTCATGCCGTGCTTGATCTTGTAAATCTGCATCGGGCCGAAGCCGAAGTGCTGCGCCAATTCGAGCTTCTGCTCGTCCGTGAGATCGACCGTGTCCGCCGCGTGGACCAGCGCGGAGCAAAAGCCGGCCGCGACGACCGCGCCGAGCACCGCCGACAACCTGCGGCGCGAAACCAGGAAAAATCCAAACTGCATGCCGACGCCTCCGCAAAAGGGGGGGTGTAGGGGTGCCCGAAAATATCAGTCCGGGGATTGTAGCGGGCGGATGAATACCGCTCCACGCGGCGCTGATCGGCGACAATTCACGACAGGGCGCGCTCACCCAGCAGCCACCCGGCCACATCCAGCGCCGCGCGCGGCCGCCCCATTTGAGCCGCGGCCCGCTCCATCCCCTCGCGAACGCCGGCATCGGTCAGCAGCCGCAACGCCGCCAGCAGCGGCCCTGCGTTCTCCGACGCGCTGCGGGAATCCTCCAGCAGCAGCGCAGCACCGGCCTGCATCAGAACGTCCGCGTTGGCGTGCTGGTGACGGTCGCGATGATAGGGATAGGGCAGCAGGATCGAGGCCCGGCCCACCGCCGTCAATTCGGCCAGCGTGGACGCCCCCGCCCGCGAGACCACGACGTCCGACGCGGCCAGCGCCGTCCGCATGTCGTGCGTGAATCCCCACACCGTCGCCGTCGCTCCGCACCGCGAATAGGCGTCGCGCAGCGCGGTTTCATGGGTCATGCCCGAGAGATGCAGCACCTGCCACTCGGGATGCTCAGCGGCGAACGTCGGCCAGATTTCGACCATCGCATCGTTGATGGATTGCGCGCCCTGCGAAGCGCCTGTCACCAGCAGCAGCCGCCGGCCGGGATCCAGCCCCAGCGCCGCGCGCGCGGCGCTGCGCTCCGGCGCAGCTCCCAGAAATTCCGCCCGGATCGGGCAGCCCACCGCGCGGCAGCGTTCCGGATGCGCGAGATGATCGCGGCTGACCTCCCACTGCGTGAACACGGCCTGCGCGACGCGCGACAGCACGCGGTTGGCGCGCCCCGGGAGCGCATCAGGATTCAGGATGGCCGTCCGTATCCCCATTCGCGCTGCGGCCATGACCGGCGGCCCCGCCGCATAGCCCCCAAGTCCCAGGACGGCGGTCGGAGGACGGCTGCGCATCATGACCCGCGCTGCCGCGATGCTGCGCCGCCACGCCAGGTAGAAGCCCGGCCAGTGCCACGGCCGCGTCGAGAACGGCCGAACGACCTGCGGAATCCGCTCATACCCGGCGCGATCGAGCAGTGCGCGATCCAGGTCGCGTCCGGTGGTCATAAATGTGATCTGCGCCTGCGGATGGAGCGAGCGCAGCGCATCGGCCACGGCAATGCCAGGGAAGAGGTGCCCGCCGGTGCCGCCGCCGGCGAATATGAGGCAGGGGGCCGTCATGGGCCGGGGAGCCTATTCGGGCGGGCGGCGGTCCGGCAACTCCGATAATTCGCAAGCGGTCCCGGTGGCAGAAGCGGGCATTCGTCAATACAGGAAGTGTAAATTGGGCTTGCGGGCCGGTGCAGAGTATGATTGAAATACCCGAGTGTGCGCGGGATGGGCTGTCGCCGCGGCACCGAGCCGCCGGCGCGCAGTGCCCTGAGTCTAGGAGTGTTCCGATGCGCCGTACATTCCTGCCGATTGCCGTGATCAGCACGCTGGGTCTGGGATTCACTTCGCTTGCCGGAGCTTCTTCGATTCCCGGCGCACCCGACCAGTTTGGCGGACCGGCGTCGACGCACATCCTGGTGCGAGTCGCGCCGGACCTGATTCCGCAGATTGACGGCCGCGGGGCCGCGGCGATCGACGACGGTCCCATCGACGCGCTGCGCGCGGCGTGGGGATCAACGGAGGTCAAGGCCGCGCTTCCGATCGCGCCACGCGAGCCGGAGCTGGCGTTCGCACTCGGCCTGACGCGCACCTACCGGTTCGTTGTGCCCGCCGGCACGGACACGGTGGCGATGGCGGCGGCGTTTTCGGGGCTGCCGGGCGTGGAGGTGTCGGAGGTTGACGGCATCGGCGGTGTGGCCGGTCCGGCGCCGAATGACCCCGACTTCGGCCTGCAATGGGCGCTCGATAACACCGGCCAGTCCGGCGGGCTGGCGGGCGCGGACATCAAGGCCCGCGATGCTTGGGAGATTTTCCCCGGCGACAACACGATCATCATCGCAATGCTCGACACCGGCATTCAGCAAACCCATCCCGACCTGGCGTCGCCGGGGCGCTTCGTTCCCGGCTGGAACACCTACGACGACAACGCCGATACGGACGATCCGCACGGCCACGGCTCGCACACCGCGGGCATCGCCGCAGCGCTCGTGAACAACCTGACCGGCATCGCCGGCATGAACTGCCACGCCAGGCTGATGCCGATCCGCGTGGTCTCGGCCGCGGGTTTCGGCAGTGAGGCGCAGTGCGCCAACGGCGTCATCTTCGCGGCGGACAACGGCGCGCACATCATCTCGATGAGCCTGCAGTATTACACCGGCACGCAGTATTTCGCCGACGCCATCGCCTATGCACACGCGGCCGGCAAGCTGTCCATCGCCGCCGCCGGCAATCAGGCCACCGCGGTCGCCTATCCGGGGCGCTTCCCGGGGTGCATGGCCATCAGTGCCACCGACCGCAACGACGCGATTTACGCCGTGTCGAATTTCGGACCGGAGATCGACATCTGCGCTCCGGGGCGCGAGATCTGGTCCACCCGCAACGGCAACGGCTACGGCTTTTCGACCGGCACGTCGATGGCCGCCCCGCACGTCAGCGGCGTGGCGTCGCTCATCATGGGCTACAACCGCATGCTGTCACACGACCAGGTCGTGGCGGTGCTGCGGACTTCTTCGCAGGATCTCGGTCCGGCCGGGTTTGACAACGTGTTCGGCTGGGGCCGGCTGGATGCGACCGCAGCCCTGCTGGCGGCGACGCCCTACGGCGATCTGAACTGCGACGGGGTCGTCAACAACTTCGACATCGATCCCTTCGTCCTCGCGCTGCTGGATCAGCCGGGGTATGAATCCGCCTTTCCCGATTGTCATCATCGCCATGCGGACGTGAACCAGTCCGGCGCGGTGGACAATTTCGACATCGATCCGTTCGTCGCGGCGCTGCTGGGCCAGTAGCCCGGTCACCAACGCGGCAGCACCAGCCGCCGGCCGGCGGCATCCGTCACTTCCTGAAACTCAGCGTCAAAAACGCCGCGCAGCGCTTCGCCGCGCAGCACCTCCTCCGTCGTCCCGTCGATGACCACCCGCCCGCCGCGCATCCCGATGCAGCGGCCCCCCAGGTGCGCCGGCAGATGCAGGTCGTGGCTCACCAGCACCAGCGCCCGACCCGCGGCGCGCCACTCGCGCAGCCGCGTCAGCAGCTCGATCTGTCGCCCCGGATCAAGCGCTGTGTCCGGCTCGTCCAGCAGCAGCAGTTGCGGATCCTGGGCCAGCGCCGCCGCCATCATCGCGTTCTGCCGCTCCCCGGCGCTGACCGCGTCGATCGGCCGATCGGCCAGCGCGGCGATCCCGCAACGCTCCATGGCGCTTTGCACGGCCCGCTCGTCCGCTGCGCTCATCGCCCGCAGCGCCGGCACATGCGGAAAGCGCCCCGCGGCCACCACGTCCGCCACGCGAAACGCGGTCGGCGCCGGGCCGCCTTGCGGCACCAGCGCGGCGAAGCGCCCGCGCAGCCGCGCCGGCAGCCGGTGCATCTCGCGGCCGCTGAGCCGCACGTGCCCGCGCTGCGGCGTCAACAAACCCAGCAGCGCCAGCAGAAGCGTGGTCTTGCCGCAGCCGTTGGGCCCGATGATGCTCACGCATTCACCCGGGCGCAGCGCCAACGAGACGTCCGTCAGCACGTCGCGCCGTCCGCGCCGCAGGTGCAGCGATTCCGCGCTCAGCCGCCAGTCCGCCGGGATCATCGGTCCGCCAATCCATAGGCTTCGTGCAGCAGGTCGATGGTGTGCAGGACAAATGGGGCGCCGGCATCGCCCGCGTCAGCGGACGGAGGCCGGCCCGCGTCGTGCACCGCGTTGAGGTGCAGAATGCAGCCGATGTTGCCGGTCGCGGCGCAGGTTGCCCCGCTGGAGGCCAAGTTGCGCAGTTTGCGCTGCGCCAGTCGCTCGGCCGTCTCCGGCTGCGTCAGGTTGTAGCTGCCCGCGGCGCCGCAGCAGACGGCCGCCTCCGGCGCTTCGCGCAGATTCAGCCCCGGGATCATCGACAGCAGCCGCCGCGGTGCGCTCTGCACGCGCTGCACGTGCACGAGGTGGCAGGCGTCGTGGACGCACACGGCGCGCGGGATCGAGCGCGTCGGCGGAACCGGACCCAGCTCCACCAGGTACTCGCTGATGTCACGCACCCGGCTCGCGACCCGTGCGGCGCGCTTCGCCCAGATGTCATCATCCACCAGCAGCGCCCCATAGCCGCGCAGCATCGCTCCGCAACCGGCGGCCATCGTCACGATGGTGCGCTCGGCGCTCTCGGCCGAATCAAGCACCGCGATGTTCCGCCGGGCGAAGGCACGCGCCGTTTCCAGCCGCCCGGAGTGGGCATGAATCGCCCCGCAACATTGCAGCCCGCTCGGGCACTCCACCGTCGCGCCGTTGTGGGCAAGCACGCGCAGGGCGCGCTGCACGCTGCGCGGCGTCAGCACCGGCGGAGCACAGCCGGCGAACACCACCACGGTGTCGCGCGCAGCCCCGCGCGCGCGAAGCGTCGCCGGCAGCCGCGCCGGACGGCCGGCGTCCGCCGGCAGCATCCGCAGCAGCTTCTGCATGCCCGGGATCAGCCTTGCCGCCAGCGCCGTCAGCCCGATGGCCCGCGACCAGCGTCCCAGCGCGACCGCCAGCGCCAGCCGGCGCGGGTAGGGGGTGACATGAAAGATCAGCAGGTCAGTCAGCCGGTCGGCCAGCGTTCGGCGACGGCGTGCGGGTGCGGCCGCCGTCGAGCCCGCGCCGGATTGGTTTGCGCCCGCATCCCGCCGTTCTCGTTGCCGGTCCTCGCGCGGCGCTTCGTGCAGCGTCGCGCGGAAGTGTTCGAGCAACTCCCCGTAGCGCACGCCGCTGGGGCAGGCCGCTTCGCAGGCCCGGCAGCCAAGGCACAGCTCGACGTGCCGGCGCGTCGCCTCATCCGCCGGGGCCGCGCTCTCGGCCGTTCGGCGCATCAGCAGGATTCGCCCGCGCGGCGAGTCCAGCTCATTGCCCAGTTCGAGATAGGTCGGGCAGTCTTCGAGGCATAGCCCGCAGTGAATGCAGGCCTGCGCCAGTGTGCGCATCCGCCCGGCGTCGTCGGTGCTCACGGTCGCCCCTCGCCGCGCACGCGATCTCCGATGCGCGGCAGCCGCGGGAGCGATTCCTTGACGGCAAAGCCGATCGCCGACGTCGGGCCGCTCTCCACGATGAACACGACGCCGACCGTCGCCGCCCCGTCGCGCAGCGCCAGGGGAGTGTGCAGCGGCAGCGGCACGGCTGTGAAATTTCGCAATGACAGGAGGTTTCCGCCGACCACGCGCTCCACTTCGGCCACGTCCGGCGGCGTGCCGCGCGGCGGGTTCCAGCGGGCCAGGTCGCCGACGGCGATGCGGTAGTCGGGGTGCGATTCCCGCACTGCGGCAGTCGCGTACTCCCCGCGGATGCGCGTGATCTCCAGCGTGGCGACGGCCTCCGTCCCGCGATAGACGCGCAGCGTATCGCCGACGGCGGCGCCGTCCGACTCGCCGATGTTCAGCAGCCCGCCGTCGGGCGTGACTTCAAAAACCCGCGCGTCCACGTCGCGCTCGGCAATCATCGCCGCGGACCGCACCCGCACTTCATCGCCCACAAGGGGGCGCTGCGGCGTCAGCGACGGCGTCACCCGCGCGAACCAGAAACGATCCTCCTTCTGTTCAACGATCGCATGCCCCACCACGCGCCCGTCGCGCAGCACGTCCAGGTGGGCTTCATCCGGCGCTTCGGTCAGTGGCGGGGCTGGCACCCACAGAAACGCCCCGCTCGGCCGATCCTCAACGTGCACGATCGCACTTACCGGGCGGTTGCGCCGCGCCTGGGCCGGCGTCGGCCAGAGCGACGCCCGCAACCCCGCCTCCAGCCGCGGGTCATCCACCAGCGGCGTCACGCTTCCGAATGCGGCCAGCGGGGTGACGAAGCGGATGTCGATCTGCGCCAGGGGCTGGCCGGCGTCGCGCAGCCACCACGTCTGCCCGAAGGCCGCGCCGCGCCCCGAACCCAGGGCAATCCACGCGCTGCGCCCGCCGGGAGAGACCCCTTCGATCCGAGCGTGGAGCGTGGCGTCTTCCGGCCATTCGGCGAACGTGTCCGCCGTCAGGGCGCCGCGCACCAGCCAGCCGCGCAGCCGGTCCGGTGAGGACGGCAGCGCGGCCGGGGTCGCCGGAACGAACGCCGCGCCGTCGCTGCGCTGCGGCGATTGCCGGAACCATGCCAGCGGGCCGCGCTCATCCGCGACCAGCAGCAGCAGTCCCTCCTCGATCCACAGCGGCTCGGCCACCACCAGCGTGGCTTCGCTCGGCTGCACAGCCAGAATGCGGACGCTGCGGATCAGCGCACCGGCTTCGAGAGCAGCGCCGCTGCGCGCGACGCCGGCAACGGGCGCAGCGCTTCCCGCGGGATCGTCACCAGCGGCACAGGCGATCTGCGGGGCGAAAAGGATCAGGCACAGCAGGGCCGGCCGGATGGCAGGGGGGATCGGGTGAGCCATACCGATCATCGTATGGCGCAGCGGGGCGGTGGTCGAACCGGCCCGCGGGCCGCTGCCGGTGAGCGCGACCAGCCGCCGCAAATGAACGCGACCCGCGGCGTTCAGCGCCACGGGTCGGGTTCTGGAGAGAGCGGCATCTTCTGTCGGTCGGAGCGGCGAGGAAAGCGCCGCGAACCGTCGTGAGGGGAACGGGAGGAGGAGTCACGTTCCGCGAGTGATACGCCCCGTTGAGGCGCCGGTTCGCGCATCGGCGAGAATTCTTGCGATCCGCGTCGGCGTAATGCGCGTCCGAAAAAAAGCGTCGCTCAGATTGCGGGGCGCGTCTTGGCGCGGCTATGCGGGACGCTATACTGCGCCGCGCGGTCTGGGATGGGGGGATGAGCGCCGAGAGCGATCGGCTGGCGCGGCCGTTGCGATTGGTGCGTCTTTACGGGTGGCATTGCGGGGCGGCGTTTTCCTCGTGGAGGCGTCCCGCAATCGATGACGTAGTTGTCCGTGCGACCCGCTTGAGTATGAGAGGTTCGGCCTGCTGCGTGCGCGCTGCGCGCGTTTGGGCCGCCCGGCGCGGTATTGCGGACGCCTTTCAGGCAGCAAAGGGAGAGATTGTGACCCCAGCGGTTCTGAACCTGCACAACCACACGCCGTTTTCGGACGGCGCTTACACGATCGATGAGCTGTGCGAAGCGCATCTGGATCTTGCCGGCTGCCGGGTGGATGGGATCGGCATCAGCGACCATCTGTTCTGCACCCCCTCGTCGCGCGAGATCACGAACGACCGCGAATTCGAGCGCATCTTTGTCCCCGAGACGCGCAGCTACGTCGCCGAAGTCCGCGCCGCGCGGCAGCGCTGGGCGGGCAAGCTGCAGGTCCTCTGCGGGGCCGAGATCAATTTCCCCAAGAACCGGAACATGCTCGACCGCATCCGCACGATGCTCGACGGCATCGACTACGTCATCTTCGAGTATGTGGATTGGGCCGGCCTGACCTACCTGGCCAACCAGTCCCGCCGCTGGCCCTGCCCGATCGGCCTGGCCCATACCGCCGTCCACATTCAGTACCCGAACACCTCGCTCGACCAGGTCGTTCGCACGCTCGCCAATGCGCGGATTTTCTACGAGGTCAGTTCGCGATTCCTCCCGCTTGACGGCCATGAACCGTGGTTGCGCACGCTGCCGAATCACCGCGTGGCGCTGACGGTCGGCACGGACACGCATGACGACCTGCGCGTGCTGCGGGACATCCCGACCCTCTACGACACGGTGCGCCGCTTCGGGCTGGAGTCCAAGCTGCTGACGCCCGCTTCGCGGATGGAACCGGCGATGTCGGCGTAGACGGAGCGCCGCCGCCATCGAGTATTGGCAAGTTTGATCATCCCCGCCAACCGCCGCGCGGGCCGCGCCAACCGGCCCGCGCGCTCGCGACATCAGCCGCCGCGGATCGCCTTCTCGACCAGGTCGATCAACTCGCGCAGCCGTTCGCTGCGCACCGCGCCGGCCGCCTTCCACGTCACTGCGCCGTTCTCGCGCAGCGTCGTTTCCACCCGCTGCGTAGCCATCAGCACCGTGGAGTGATTTCGCGATCCGATCAGCCGCCCGATTTCGGGATAGCTCATGTGCGTGTGCCGGCGGATCAGGAACACGGAGACGGATCGCGCCAGGCTCACGGTTCGATCCCGGGATTTCGAGCGGATCTGCTCCGGTCGAATCCCGAAGTATTCCGCCGTCACACGCTCAATCGTCACCGCCTCGGGGCTGCGGACCCGCGTGGCATAGTCTTCCACCGCCAGCCGCGCCAGTTCCATCGTCACCGGCCCGTTGGACAGCGACGCCAGCGCCACGATCTTGTACAGCGCGCCTTCGAGTTCGCGAACGTTGCGGGTCACGGTTCGGGCCACGTAGTCGAGCGCTTCCTCGGGAAGCGTGACCTGCAGCGCCGCCGCCCGCCGCACCAGGATCTCGCGCCGCATGGCGAAGTCCGGCGGCTGAATCTCGACGACCATGCCGCTCACCAGCCGGTTGATCAGCGGCTCCGACAGCGTCGCGATTTCGCGCGGGTGACGATCGGAGGAGAAGACCACCGGCCGCCCCGCGCCGGTAACGGCGTTGTACGTGTGCAGGAACTCCTCCTGCGTGGCCTTCTTGTTCGCCAGGAAATGCAGATCGTCGATCACGAGCAGATCGAGCGCGCGGTGCTGCGCGCGAAAAAGGTCCACCCGCCCGCCGCGCAGCGCCGCGATGAAGTCGTTCGTGAATTCCTCCCCGCTGGCGTAGCGCCAGTGCAGCCCCGGTCGCGCGCGACGCATCGCGTTGCAGATGCCCTGCAGAAGGTGCGTTTTGCCCAGCCCGCAGCCACCGTGAATTACTAGCGGAGCCGCGTGGCCGGCAGCGCTCTCGCACAGACGTCGTGCGGCGCTGACCGCCAGTTGATTGCCGGCGCCCACAACCAGCGTGTCCAGCTCGCCGCGCAGCGCCGCCGCAGACGTCGGCCCGCTCTTCGCGACGCCCGCCGGGCGCTCGCGACGTGGCGCGGCAGGCGGTTCGGCGCATGCGCCGGTCTCTCCGGCGTGATCCACCGCGACCGAGACGACCACATCCGGCCCCAGCAACTCGCGCGCTACGGCATCCAGTGCCGGTCCATAGTTCGCCGCGATCCACCCGCGCACGAAGGAATTGCCGACCCAGATCGTGACGTGGTTACCGTCGACGTGGAAACGAGCTGCGTCGCCGAACCAGGTGCGATAGCGCGTCGCACCGATCCGCTCCGATACCCGTTCCCGCAATTGACAGAGCTTCTCCGGGACCGCTGCGTTCACGGTCAATTCCCCTTCGGCGTGCCGCCGAGTGACTGAGATTTTGGTGTCGTGAGGCTTCAGAATTGGCCGTTGGCGTGGCCGTCACACTCCGTTCATGAGCGACGGAATCGTATCAGCCTCGCCATCGAATCGCAATGCGAATCCGGCGTAACGAATCGTTGACAATCGCGCAACCAGCGCTGCACAAAGCGCTCAGAGCCGAAAAACTTTCTTCATCAACGACTCATCAACAACATGTGGACAGCCACCGTGCGCCCTCTCCCCCTTCCGCGAACATCTCCGGGAGCGATCCCTTCTTCACAATGCGCCCTCTGCCGGCTTGAGCCGCGCCATTTCCGCCGCGGTCGCGTAGTACACTTCGCGCCGCGCGAGCACCGTCAGGCCGTGCCGCGCGTAGAGCCGCAGCGCCGGTGCGTTTCGATCGTCCACCGCAAGCACCAGTCTCGTCGCCTTCAATTCCCGGGAGCGCTCTATCGCGCGCGCCACCAGTAGATCGCCCATTCCGCGACCACGCTGCCCCTCTACCACGCCGCAGTACACAAGCTCCGCCGAACCAGCCGTCTCGCCGCTGCTTACCAGCACCACGCCGGCGACCTCCCCATCAAGCTCCAGCAATTCCCAGCAGTAAGGCCCGGCCGTGCGCGACGCGACATGCCCGGTATACGCATCCGCGGCGGAACGAAACCCGGCCAGCTCCGGGCAATCCTGCGTTCCCTCATAGGTCCTCTCAATCACGTTGCGGAATCGCTCATCTCCGGCGACCTCCAGCGATATCCAGTGGGCCCCCTCCCGGCTGCTGATCGGCGTCATGGCGCGGCGCAGATCCGCCTGCTGGTATTGCAGGGAAGTCATCCGGCGAAGTCCCGCGTTCCTGAGAAGGTGCGCCCGCTCGATGTCTTGCGGCTCCAGCAGAACCTGAACATGCGTGATGTCGAATGTGGACAAATCCGCCAGAAGCGCTTGCAATGTCGATAGTTGCGCTTGAGCATCAATTCCCGCTCGGCCCGGAATCGCGGTCTGGAGCAAGGCCGTCCGCCCCGCCATCAGGTGTGCGACCGAAACCCCTTTCGGAGTGCGCGGTGCTCCACACCGCCGTCCGACCGATTCAAACCCCTGAGTAATCGCGTAACGATTGAATTTTGAGATGGTTATGGCGGACACGGGGCGGCGGTCATCGGCCGCCATCAGAGCATAGGCCAACGCCGGTGTGAGGTCAGGGGGGGCAATCGGGGTCGGATTCATCGTCGGCCCATCTGCAGGGAAGCGGGCATTCCGCAATCGGGGATTCACTCCCTGCGGCTGTCCGCACCGATAGCAAGGGGATAGAATCCGCTGGTGCGTCCGAAGACGCAAGCGGGACAACCCTGGAGAAATTCGCAGATGAAACGCAACGTGTTCGCGATCGGGTTCGTGGCGGCGGTGTTGGCGGTCGGCGCAGTGGCGCTGGCAGACAAGGAAGGCGAGAAGAAGGCGGCGAAGGGCGCGGAGGTCGGCAAGGCCGCTCCGGCGTTCGAGCTGACGGGTGCGGACGGCAAGACCTACAAGCTGTCGGACTTTGCCGACAAGGTCGTCGTCCTCGAGTGGCTGAGCAAGGACTGCCCCTTCAGCAACGACTCGCAGGGTCACCTGACGAAGATGCTGGCGCTGCAGGCCAAGTATGCCGACAAGGTCACCTGGCTCGGCGTGGACAGCCATCACGCGCACACGGCTGCTGACAATCAGCAGTACGCCAAGGAATTCAAGATCAACTACCCGATCCTGATGGACACGGATGGCAAGGTCGGTCACGCCTACGGCGCCAAGACCACGCCGCACATCTTCATCATCAACAAGGGCACGCTGGTTTATGCCGGCGCGCCGCGCGACCGCAAGGACGAGAACCGCCAGTACGCCGCCGACGCGATCGACGCGCTGCTGGCCGGCAAGGACGTGCCGCTCGCCAAGACCGAGTCGTGGGGTTGCAGCGTGAAGTACGCGAAGTAAGCTTCGCGAACCCGTTCTGACGGACCCTCGACGAGCGCCGCCGCACCCGAATCGGGCGCGGCGGCGCTCGTCCCTTTTTGCGGTACCATCGGGGCATGTCGCACGCACTGGCTCCGCGCGTCCCGCGCGCTTTGCAACGGTCGATTCCGGTGGTTCTCTCCCTGCTGCTCACCGGCCTCGGTGCCTGCGGGCCCTCCGTCCGCTGGCATTTCGACCCTCGCTCCGCCGATGCACAGGTGCGCCGTGCGCCGGCGCTGCGGATGGTCTACTTTCGCAACTGGTACTCGGTCGAATGCACGCGCTTCGAGGACGACGTGCTGCGCGACGCCGATGTGGTCGCCGCGCTGCGCGACGTCGTTTGCGTCATGCTCAGCTACGACTTTGACCGCCCGCTCGCGGATGAGTGGGGTGTGACCTCCGCCCCCGGCGCCGCCGTTGTGGACACCGGCGGTCGCTCCGTCTCCGCGATCACAGGCGCCGTCACACGCGACGAGTTCCTGCGCTGGCTGGACTCCGCCCTGCGGATCGGCCGCGCCGCGATGGAGCCGCCGGACCAGACCCCCGTCGCGCCGCCTCCTCCGCCGGATCGTGTGCCCTGATGGCCAGCCGGCCCGGCCCAGCGTGCTGCATCGCTCTCGCACTGCTGCTGGTCGGCGGGTGCGGGCCGGATTCCCCCGGCGGGGGCGCCGCACCGCTGCGGGTGTTCGGCCGGACAGGGCTGGGTCCGGTCGAATTCGCCTATCCACGGGCCATGGCCATCGCCCGTGATCAGCGGCACCTGCTGATCGTGGACAAGGCCGGGCGAATCCAGACTCTCAGCGAGTCGGGGGATTTCGTCCGGGCGTGGCGCATGCCCGAAATCGACGCCGGCAAGCCGACCGGCCTGGGCGTCGCCCCCGACGGCCGCGTTTTCGTCGCCGAGACGCACTACGGCCGCGTGGCGATTTTCAGCCCCGAGGGCGAGCTGCTCTCCACGTTCGGCTCGTTCGGCCGCGAACCCGGGCAGTTCATTCTTCCGACCGACGTGGAGGTCGCCGCCGACGGGCGCGTGTTCGTTGCCGAATACGGCGGCAACGACCGCGTGAGTTGCTTCAGCGCGGACCTGCAGTGGCAGTACGCCTTTGCGGATCGCGCCTCGGGCGATGGTGCGACCGCCCGGCCGCAGGGACTCTGCCTCGCCCGGGACGGCACGCTGCTGGTCGCCGATTCCTGCAACCATCGCATCGCCCGATATGCGCTCGACGGGCGCTTCCTCGGCGCGTTCGGCACGCTCGGCAGCGAGCGCGGCGAACTGCGTTTCCCCTACTCCGTGGACGAGATGGCCGACGGCTCGATCGTCGTCGCCGAGTTCGGAAACAACCGCGTGCAGCGCTTCTCCGCAACCGGGGACTCACTGGGCGTCTGGGGCCGCCCGGGCCGCGAACCGGGCGAACTGGCCTATCCCTGGGCCTGCGGCGTGCTGGCCGACGGCCGCCTGGCCGTGCTGGATTCCGGGAACAATCGCGTACAGATTCTTGACGGCCGCGCCGCGCGCACCTGGCGCTGAGCCAACCGCGCGGACGCTGCTCGACCCGCCGCTCGAACCCAGCGGTGCGGTGTGCCGCCGCGCTACCCGCTATGATTCCCGCCGATGTTCTGGAAAAAGCGCCCTGCTGCCGCGCCCGCCGAACCCACCGACGTGACGATGTCGCTGGGCGAGCACCTGGAGGAGCTGCGCTGGCGGCTCGCGCGGGCGCTGATCGCACTGGTGCTTTCCTGCCTGATCTGCATCTGGCCGGCCAAGTACCTGCTGCAGTTGATCGCCCGCCCGGCCATGCTGGCGCTGCAGCGCCACAGCCAGCCGACCGATTTCCTTTCGACCAGCCCGATCGAAACGCTGCTGATGTACATCAAGGTGGTCGTCACCGCCGGGGTGGTGCTGGCAGCGCCTTACATCCTCTATCAGCTATGGGCCTTCGTCGCCAGCGGCCTCTATGTCCATGAGCGCCGTTTCGTCACGCGCCTGCTCCCCTGGAGCATCGGGCTGTTCTTCACCGGCGTGGCGTTCATGTACGTGTTCGTGCTGGCCGTGTCGCTGAATTTCCTGGTGGGCTTCAATACCTGGCTGCCGCTTCCGCACCCGGTGCCCAACACCTACGAGCGCTGGATTCTCGGGGAGCCGGCCCCGGGCGTTCCGGCGACGCAGCCAGCCTGGGAGGAAGTGCCGTCGCTGCCGCTGTTCGCAGCGGACCCGCCCGATGCCCCGGTGGGAAAGTCGTGGATCAACGTGCCCGAGCGGCGCTGGAAGGTGCGAACACCCGACGGCGTGCTGTCGCGCCAGTTGGAAAAGGACGGCGCGCGCGGCCTGATCGCCACGCACTGGAAGATCGGCGATTACCTCTCGTTCTTCCTCATCATGATGATCGGATTCGGCGTGGCCTTTCAGACGCCGCTGGTCGTGCTGTTCCTGGTCGGCTCGGGAATCGTGCCGATTGAAACGCTGCGCAAGTACCGCAAGATCGTCATTCTCCTCATCGTGATCATCGCGGGGATTCTCGCGCCTCCCGATTTCTTCAGCCACGTGCTCCTGTCGATCCCGATGGTGGGGCTGTTCGAGCTGGGGCTGCTGCTCGCCGCGCGCAAGGCGGCCGCCGCTGCTCCGGCCGCTGCCGGGCCTTCGACCGACGGCGGCGATCAGCCGCCCGAAGCGCGCTGAGCGAACCGGCCCGGCGGCCGGCCCCTGTCGCCACAACGCGCAAGCAAAACCCCCGTCGAGCGCCCGGCACGTCACGGCAGGCGTCGACGGGGGTCTGCGCGAGTCGCCGGCGGAGGGACCCTTCCGCTGCTACTCGAAGTCCGATCCATCGCGAATCGTCAGTGCGACGCCGTCTTCGGCCCGGCCGGCTTGTTCGCCGCGAAGAAAATCTGAGCCGTCTCGCTGTCATCCGCGGCAACGACGAAATTCATCATGTACTGCCAGCCCGGCTGGAGCTGCACCGCGGGGATCTCCTCACCCTTCCAGTTCAGCACCTTGAAGTCCCGCCCGAGGTCAGACAGGTCATACACCACGCCCGGCTTCATCTGCGATTCCGGATCCTGGCTGCGCGAGATGATGATGAAGTCCGGCTGGTCCGAGTAGCGCGCTTCGTGCTTCTGGAAAATGTTGATCACGATCGAGCGAATCCGGCCGATCGCGTCCGGCTTCTTGAACTCGAACTTCAGCGTCGGCGACGCCGTGATGTCCCCGCTGCACGTCCAGCGCGAGTAGCCGGTCGCCGCCTGCTTCAGCTCGTCGCGGGACGCCTGGTTCCCGTCGATCCAGATGGTCGTGTCGAGCTGATTGGCCTGGGTGTTCTTCCAGACGCCGAAGCCGGTGCTCGCCGCGCCGGTCACGCTGCAGCCCGTCGAAACCGCCACCGCCGCCAGGATCGCTCCGGACGCCGCCATTACCCGCAATGCCTGTTGCATGAACTTGCTCCGCAGATGGCGCCGCTCCCTCGCCCGACGCGGGCGCGACACGGTGCCGGGCCATGTTTTCTTCCGAGCCGCCGCGGGCTTTCCCGCGGACCCGCACGACACGCGGATCGGCCCGTCTCGCGCTATCGGCAGCCTGCGCACCGGGCTTTGAGCCTGGCATCGGCCGATCGCACTGGAATTGGGGCGACGGACCGGCAGGGCGATTCACGTTCCGATCGCAAATTCCGCGTCCCCACATCGGCACAGGGAGACGGCGGCCGACGGTGGCGGATTGCCGTCGCATGGTGCGGAGAAGCGCCTTCTGACTCGTAATTGCGCCATTCGGGGTGAAAACCGCGCCCCGTTCGGCGGTCGATGCGCTGAACTTCAGCCGATTCTGCCCGTATTCCGATAAGAACATTCGCGTCGAAGGAGCTTCGCGGCGCGGGTTGGATCGTTGACACGGACGGCCGGCTCTCTGTTAATACGGCCTCGGCGCGGACCGGGGTACCGGCCGAAACCGGGTGCGCCGCGTTTCCAGAACCGCCAATTTTCAGGGATGTCATGCCCGCTCGCATCTGCCTGTCCGGAGTGCTGCTGGGGTTGTGCCTGCTGACCGGCTGTTCGGCCGGCCGCGAACAGGCGCGATCACATCTGCATCGGGGTGATTCAGCCCTGGCGCTCAAGAACTTCGATGCGGCATTGAGTGAGTTTCAGCAGGCCGTCCGGCTGGACCCGAATTTCGCCGACGCGCATCAAAAGCTGGGGGTGGCCTACAAGGAAGCGGGGGATTTGAACCGCGCAGCCGAGTCATTGGAGCAGGCCACCCGCCTCGACCCATTCAGCTTTACGTCGATTTTCGAACTGGGCGAGGTGTATCGCATGCTGGATCGAGTGACGCAGGCGATCCGCGCCTACACGGTCGCGTGCGAGTTGTCGCCGCGAAGCTTCGAGTCGCGCTTCCGCCTGGCGTCGTGCTACCACCAGACGGGCGATCTGGAGCGGGCCATCCAGGAGTACAAGTCGGCGATCAAGCTCGAACCGCGCAGCGCCTTCGCCTGGAGCAATCTGGGCGCGGTATATGACTCGCGCGGCGAGTATTACGACGCCATTCGGGCGTATAAGCAGTCATTGGAATGCAAGACGCAGCAGCCGGTCGTGCTGGTGAATCTTGCCACGGCCTACCTGAACCAGGAGCGCTGGGCCACCGCCCGCCAGACGCTGCAGGCGGCCGTTCGCATGGACGGGAGCCTCTCCATCGCCCATGAGCGGCTGGGTTACTGTTTCTGGCGCGAGCAGAATCTGGACGAGGCGGCGCAGAGCTATCTGCGGGCCATGTCGCTGGACAATCGCAACGCCGCGGCGTTCGCCGGGTATGGCGTGGTGCGCATGACGCAGTACCTGGCCGATCCGCAGAACGACGCCTATCTCACCGAGGCGGTCGAAGCGTGGCATCACAGCCTGGAGATCCAGCCGGATCAGCCCAAGCTGCGGGCGCTGCTCGAGAAGTACCGTCCGAAGCGCGGGCGGCCGTCGGTCGAGTTCGAGAATCCGTGACGCGCTGCGTTCGCAGGTCACGCCGGCTTCGTGCGGCGTATGGAAGAGGCGGCCGGAGGAGAGGGATGCGAACCTGGCATGCGATCGGGCTGCTTTCTGCGCTGTCGATCTGCGCAGCCGCGTCCGCGCGCGCCGACGAGGCCGCACTCGGGTCGGCGTTTGACGTCGTCCGAAGCGGGCGCGTTGCCGCACTGGACGCCTCGGGTGCAATGGCTTCCAGTTGGCACACGCTCGCACCTGAGGGCATCGCCGCCGTTCCGTGCTCCCCCGCGCTGGCGCTCGATTCGGCCGAGGTGAACGCCGTGACCGGGGCCGCCGTCGGCGGCACCTGCATCGTCAACGGATCGGCGGCCTCCCGCTTTCTGCTGCGCGTCGGGGCGACGCCCGTTGACTATTGCTATCGCGCGATCGAGGACTTCGTCGTCGCGCCGGGATTCGCCGACGGACGGGCGAACTTCATCAGCGTATGGGTGAACTGGACCCCGCCTGAGCCTGAGCCGATCGTCGTGATCGTCAGTACTTACGAGACGTTTGTAACGGACTGCCAGGCGCCCCCCGGCCCGGCCACCGGCTTTCTCGGCAGTGTGGCGTTTGAATCCACGTCCACGCTGCCGTCGGGGTTGTACCTGGTTCAGATTGACCTGTGCAGCGCTCCCGGGCTGTGGCTTCGCCTGCCGGTGGACGGCGCCGGCGCCTTTGAGGTCATTCTCGGCAACGCGTATTTTCCCGAGTTGCAGCCGCCGCAATTCCTGCCGCCCACCAGCGCCACGTTCGTCCGCTGGGGGACGGAACCGGGGCGGCCGGGATCGCAGACGACGAGCGACTCGCGCGCGTGGATCGACCATGCCCCCGCCGACGGCCTGTTGACCGCCAACGAGTGTGTCACGCTTGCCCAGCTTCCGGCCAGCGCGTCTTCTTGCGGCATATCGAATGTCGCGGTCGGGCTGGCCCTCTGGGCCGATACGAGCTGTGCGGGGATCATCCGGGGCGATGCGAACTGCGACGGCCGCATCACCAATTTCGACATCCAGCTTTTTGTTGCCGGCCTGCTGAGCAACCAGGCCGACTATTTCTCGCTCGGCGGCTCGGCGCTCTGTTTTTCGAGGCGGCTGTGCTGGGGCGATCTCAACCGCGACGGCGACGTCAACAACTTCGACATCGACCCGTTCGTAGACTGCCTGACCATTCTTCCGCCGGCGGGGGTTTCCTGCCCGTGAACCACAACCCCGGTGCATGCCCCCCGAGCACTGACAATTCAGGCGTATAGCCGGTAGCGGTAGGTTGCGGGTATTCCAACCGAGGACGGGCGAATCGCGGCATGTGACGCTGCGCATTCGGCCCGAATGCACCCATCAAACGGCCGTGCCGGTAACGAACGCGCAGAGAGCGGGGCGGCCGTGGCCTCAATCGCCGGTGTTCGCCGCCGCGGCCGGAGTGTCCGGGGCAGGTGCGGCCGCCGTTTCCTGCGACGCCGCCGGCTCTCGCGGATCGAGCGGTTCACGCAGCAGCGGCGCGATGACCGCCGCCACGAAGCGCTCGCGCGTGCCGTCCGTGTGCAGTCCGCGATAGCCGTAGCGGGCATAGCGCGGCTTCCACCCCATGTTCCGCAGCTTCCGGTTGTACGCGTCAACCGTCGCGGCGTCTGCAGCGCGCGGCAGCGCGAAGCCGGTCAGCCCGGCGGCGGTGCGGTTGTCCGCGTCGCGATCCACCGTTCCGGCCAGCGGCACGCCGTAGCGCAGCACCGGGTCGTCCGCCGAGTAGAAGACGTACAGCTTGCCGTCCAGCCGGCTGAGCGCTTCGGTCAGGTCGTATCGCCGCGAGAGCGAACTGCCGAGAAAGACGACCGTGCCCACCCGCACATCCGGCGGAAGCCGCTCGATCGCCCAGGTGGCGACACCCGTGCCCGCCGAGAGCGCGATGATGTTGGCCCGTCGGCCGGGGTATTGGCGCGCGTACTCGGTGATGCGGTCCGCGAAGCGCTGGGCTTCGCGCTCGTTGCGCGTGCGGTCCATCTGGTCGCGCAGCACGTCGCCGAACCAGGACTGCCAGGGCACTACGTCGATTGCGCCGGTGTAACCCCCGTCGCGCAGCCCCTCGCGGATCGAGTAATTCCCGATGTTTCCGAAGGTGCCCGCCCCGCCCAGGTAGAACGTCGCGCCGCGCGCGGCGCCGGCCGGATCGTTGCCCAGGGTGGAAAGCACCTGCGAACAGCCGCCGCCGGCCGACAGCGCCAGCGAGCAAAGCAGCAGCACCGCCAGTCGAGCGAAGCGCGCCCGCGGAACGCATTGCTCAGCGCGGCCGGGTGCTTCGGTATTCTGTCTATGGGGCGGTCGCGGCCTCACGCAACACCTGCTCACTGACATAAATCGGCGTCTCCAGGCCGGCGGCCAGCGCGATCGCATCGGACGGACGGCTGTCAATCTCGACCACCTCGCCGCTGCGGCGAAGCACGATCCGCGCGAAAAACGTCCCCCGGCGAAGCTCCGTGATCACGATCTTTTCCACCTCCGCGCCCAGCGACTCGATCACGCCGGCCAGCAGTTCGTGCGTCTGGGGGCGCTCCAGCGTGATGCCTTTGAGGCGGCGGTCAATCGCCAGCGCCTCCGAGGAGCCGATCACGATCTGCAGCACCCGCGCCCCGCCCCGCTCCCGCAGCATGATGACCTGCTGGTCGCGGTACTCGAAGATGATGATGCGGGCCAGGTCGCAGCGAACTTCCATGACGCGTCCCGCTCTCCCCGCGAGCGGTCCAGGAGACCCTCGCGGCCGGTCACTATCCGCGCCGCAGCGGCGGGCGTCAAGCAAATCGGGCCGGCACGGCACTCTCCGCAGCGGCTGACACGCGACCGCGGACAATTGAGTGGTCCGGCGCCTGGCGGGCGGCCGGTCCGAGTTGACGCTTCGGAACAGCGTGGTATGCTTCCGGGTCTAGGCACCGTCCGCTGAGCAATGCCCCCATCGTCTAGTGGCCTAGGATACCAGGTTCTCATCCTGGGGACACGGGTTCGACTCCCGTTGGGGGCGTGTTCGCAAGTGAAAAGCCGCACCGGGCAGCACCCGGCGCGGCTTTCGCACTTTTCACGCCAATCCGCGTCAAAATCTGCCGGCCGGGTGGCGAGGCGCGCCCGAATCAGGGCCGATCCACATTCGCCATCCGGCGCGTCCGGATTCGCGATCTGCGGCTATCCGCCGGCTTTCTCGCCGCTCTTGTCGGCCGGAGCGGTAGGGGGTGCGGCCGGCGTCGGAGATGCCGGTTGGGACGGGCGCTCGGATTTGGGTCGAGCCGGCCCGGGAGCGACTCGGGACTCCAGCTCGCGAACCTGGTCGGCCTTGAGGAACTTCCGCAATTCGCTCATCACCGATTCAGAAAGCAGCCGGTGCGCCTGCTCGTCGCGGCCGGCGTCGCGCCAGGCAGGCGCGGTGGCGCGGGTCAATTCATCGAGCTTGCGGCGCTGCGCGCTGTCGAGCTTCAATCGCCGCGCCTGTCGCAGGATCGAGCGCGCATCCGCGGGTTCGTCGCTGAGTCTGCGCGGCGCGACCGCCATGGCGTGCTCGCGCGTGTTCTGCAGAATGGCTCGCTGATCGGGAGCGAGAATCGGATCAAGCCGCTCGAACAGCGCGGCGACGTGCCCCTCGTAGCCCTCGAGCAGCGAGTCGATGCGGCGACGCAGCATGGCCGACGTCTCAGCCGTACCGGCGTCCTCCGAGATCAGCAGCTCCTGATAGAGATTCCCGGCTGAGTACTTCTCGACCCCCGATTCCTTGAGGTTGGCCAGCATCTGGTCGAACTGCGCCCGCTGTTCCTCGTTGAGATCGAGCATTTCCGGAAGGCTGTCCAGCACGCGCTGCGTGCGGGCGATCGGGTCGTGATAGAGCGGCGCGGAAATGTCGAAGGTCTGACGGACGGCGGAGAATCGCTCGTAGCGATCGGGCGTCATCTTCACCAGCGGCTGTACGCGCGACATGAACTCCAGCATCGTCGCCCCGCCGTTTTCGCGGATCGTGCGCATTCGCTTGGCCATGTCGATCGGATCGGGCGATTCCAGCCCCGTGTCGGCGGCAAGCACCATGCGCACCAGGTCGCGAACCTCTGCGGAAGAAATGTTCTCGGTGGCCAGGCGCTGTTGATATCCCTGGATCAGGGATTCCACCTCGGTGGTCAATTCGTCCTTTGGAACCCCCACGTCCTCCACCAGCATCTCGCCCAGCCAGGTCTCCCCGGCGGCCGCGGTTGCCGGAATCAGCCCGGCCGCCGACAGCAGGATTGCGGAAATCAGGAAATACCGGGGTACGGGTCGATCGATCATGGCCAGCTCCGCAAGTTCGGACTGCAATTGTTGCGCGGCGTGCGCGGGCGGGGGTTACCGCCGGCGACGAGCAGCACCGATCATTGTATACGAACCTCTCGGCGAAAGTTGCGGTCCGCGTTCAACCGCGCCGCCGGGACCGGCACGAAGCGCCGCCCGGCCGGGGTGCGTCCCGGGCCAGGCCGATTCCGGGGCGACCGGACCGCAAAGCCGCGCGGACCCGGGTTGACTGCCCGCCCGGCGAGGCCGTACATTGAGGGTGCATTCGTAGAGGATTTGAACGAACCAGATGGCCGGACGAACAGCGACATTGTGAACGGAGCGGGGGCGGCGTGCACTGGTTGCACGGCCGGCCGAGCCTGTTCGCACGGCCCGTGGATTGCCGCCCGCTATGCCCATCACCCATCGCCGCTTCGCCGGTCCGTCGCAGCCATGAGAAAGCTCTCTCCATGGTGAGTGTACGGCTGCCGGACGGGAAGACTCTCGAAGTCGCCGCCGGGACGAGCGTGGCCGAGTTACTGCCCCGGGTTCACTCCCGGGTGGCCCGCGATGCGCTGGCAGCGCGGATCAACGGGCGGGTCGTCGATCTGGCAACCCGCTTGAACGATCCGCAGGTCGAACTCGAAGCGCTGATGCCGTCCGAGGCGGGGGCACTCGAGGTCCTTCGCCATTCCGCCGCGCACGTCATGGCGGAGGCGATTTGCGCGCTGTGGCCGCAGACGCGGCTGGTCTACGGCCCGCCGGTCGAGAACGGCTTTTACTACGACATCGACCTCGATCACAGCCTGACGCCCGACGACTTCGCCAGAATCGAAGCGAAGATGGCCGAGATCGTCGCGGCGGATCGCCCCTTCACGCGCTACGAGATGCCGCGCTCCGCCGCGATGGAGAAGCTGCGGCGCGAGGGCAACATTTACAAGATCGACAACGCGGAGCGCGCCGAAGGCGACACGCTGAGCTTCTACGTCACCGGCGCGGCGGACAGCGGCTGCTGGGAGGACCTCTGCCGCGGGCCGCACGTGCCGAGCACCGGTCGGATCGGCGCAATCAAGGTCATGCAGGTGGCCGGCGCCTACTGGCACGGCGACGCATCGAAACAGATGCTGCAGCGCGTCTATGGGACGGCCTTTGCGACCAAGAAGGAGCTGGCCGTCTATCTCGCGCAGGTGGAGGAGGCCCGCAAGCGCGACCACCGCAAGATCGGCCCCGAATTGGGACTTTTCGCGACGGACCCGATGGTCGGCACCGGGCTGATCCTCTGGAAGCCGCGCGGCGCCGTGCTGCGGCTGACGCTCGAGGCGTTTATCCGCGAGGAGCTGCTGCGCCGCGGGTATCAGCCGGTCTTCACGCCGCACATCGGCAAGTTGGACCTGTACCGCACCAGCGGCCACTTCCCGTATTACAAGGACTCGCAGTATCCGCCGCTGTACGAGAGCGACCGGGCGCGACTGCTGAACGCGCTGTGGGAGCTGGCCCGGACGGGCGGCGCGGCCGGCGCGACGCCCGCCGAAGTCGAGCTGTTCGCGCAGATTGCCCGGCAGCATCCCGACCTTCAGGCGGCCGGCTATCCGGCCGATCTCCCGGTCGAGGAGCGCCTGCGCCGCATCCGCCAGTGGCTGGCGGCGGAGGATGGCTACCTGCTCCGGCCGATGAATTGTCCCCACCACATCCGCATCTACGGTTCGGAAGCCCGCAGCTATCGCGATCTGCCGGTGCGACTGGCGGAGTTCGGCACGGTCTATCGCTTCGAGCAATCGGGGGAGGTCGGCGGATTGACCCGCGTGCGCGGCATGACGCAGGACGACGCCCACATCTTCTGCACGGCGGACCAGCTTGCGGATGAGCTGGCCGGCTGCGTGGACATGGCGAAGCATGTGCTGGACGTCATGGGGCTGACGCAGTACCGGGTGCGGGCCAGCTTGCGTGATGAGGGGGACAAGTACGTCGGCTCCACCGAGAACTGGCAGAAGGCCGAGGCCGCGATCCTCGACGTGTGCCGCAATTCGGGGATGGAGTGGTTCATCGGCCGGGGCGAGGCGGCGTTCTACGGGCCGAAGATTGATTTCCTGGTGAAGGACTGCATCGGGCGCGAGTGGCAGCTCGGCACCGTGCAGTGCGACTACAACCTGCCGGAGCGCTTCGAGCTGCGCTACATCGGCGCGGACAATCGCGAGCACCGCCCGGTCATGGTGCACCGCGCTCCGTTGGGCAGCATCGAGAGATTCTGCGGGATTCTGATCGAGCATTTCGCCGGCGCGTTTCCGTTGTGGCTCGCGCCGGTGCAGGCCTGCGTCTGTACGGTCAGTGAGAAATCCGCTGATTACGCCCGACAGGTCTTCCGGCTCTGCCAGCAGGCGAATCTGCGGGTGGAATTGGACGACAGCGGCGAGCGGATCGGCTCGAAGATCCGCACCGCGACGCTGCTCAAGACCCCGTATGTGCTGGTGATCGGTGAGCAGGAGGCGGCCGAGGGCCGCGTGAACGTGCGAACCCGCGACGGCCGGCAGCTCGGCAGTTGCGGCATCGCCGAGTTTCTGGCGGGCTGTGCGGCGCAGATCGCGACGCGCAGCCTGGAGCTGCCGGGCGCGTAGCCCGGGGGCGCTTGAGTGAGGATTGCTCCGCGGCGACGTCGGCGCGTGGTCGGCGCATGGCTGCGGAGTGGTACGCGGTGCGCGCGGCGCATCCGCGCGAGTGTGCGGCGCAAGGCGCCGTGCAGAGAAAGGCTGGTGAATCCCATCACTACGAATCTTCGATGCAATGAGCAGATCCGCATCTCGCCGATCCGCGTGATCGGCCCGGAAAACGAGCAGCTTGGCGTGCTCGGCACCGCCGAGGCGCTGCGGATGGCCTACGACCAGGGGATGGACCTCGTGGAGGTCTCGCCGAACGTGCGTCCGCCGGTCTGCCGGATCATGGACTACGGCAAGTGGAAGTACCAGCAGAAGAAGGGCCAGAAGAAGCACCACGAGCAGGAACTGAAGGAAGTGCGGCTGCGCCCCAAGACCGACACGCACGATCTCGAGATCAAGATCAAGCACGCGATCGAGTTTCTGCGCGACGGCGACAAGGTGCAGTTCACGATGGTGTTCCGCGGACGTGAGCGGGCGCATCGCGAGGTCGGCCTGGCCACCTACCAGACCATCCTGGCCGAACTCGGGGACCGCGCCAAAGTCGAGCGCCCCGCCTCGATCGACGGCAAGAACATGGTGATGATCGTCGCGCCGGGCAGGATCGAGAAGCCGGCCGAGCCGGCCGCCCGTCCCGCCGCGGGTGACACGCCCGCCGCCGGCGAGAAGGCCGCCAGTCGTCCGACGACCAGCGCCTCCGCGCCGCTGACGCAGTCGCTCAACATCCCGGCGCCCGCCGCCGAGGCGCCCGCGCCCAAGCCGGCCGCGCCGGCACAGCCGCCGACGATGTCCTGAGTCGAGGGCCGGACGGATCGGGGTTTCTTCGGCCGGGGTTCAGGCCGCGGGAGGCGCAGCGTGGTCGAGCTGCTGTTCCATGGCGCAACGGAGGAAGTCACCGGCTCGATGCACATGCTGCGCGTCGGCGACCGCTGGCTTGCGCTGGAGTGCGGTCTGTACCAGGGGCGGCGCGAGGCGTCCGAGCAGAAAAACCGCGAGTGGCCCGTACCGCCGCGTGAGATTGACGCCGTTCTGCTCTCGCACGCGCACACCGACCACGCCGGCCGGCTGCCCTACCTGGTGAGCCAGGGGTTTGAGGGGCCGATCTACTGCACCCCCGCAACGCGCGACCTGTGCGCGATCATGCTGCCGGATTCGGCCCACATCCAGCAGGAGGACGTGTACTACGTCAACAAGCGCCGCGCGCGAAAGGGGCTGGACCCGATCGAAGCGCTCTACAACCTGCACGATGCGCTGGCGGCCGTCCACAACATGCGGACGATCTCGACGAACCGCTGGTTCACGCCGATCCCGGGTGTGCAGGTGCGCTTCAACGAGGCCGGCCACATGCTCGGCTCCGCCGGCGTGCAGGTCGTTTTCGGCGAGCAGGCAGACGCATCCCCTTCGCTCTACTTCACCGGCGACGTGGGTCGTTTCGAGGCCGCGATCCTGCACGACCCCGCGCCGCTGCCGCCCTGCGACTACGTCATCTCGGAGAGCACCTACGGCGGGCGCATCAACGAGGATCCCGAGGTCTCGCACGAGCGGGTGCTGGAGGTCATTTCGCGCACGCTGGCGCGCGGCGGCAAGGTAATCATGCCCTCTTTCGCGGTCGGCCGCACGCAGACCATCATCTACTATCTTCAGCAGCACTTCGCGGAGGGGCGTCTGCCGCGCGTGCCGGTTTACGTCGACAGCCCGCTGGCCTACGACGCCACCCAGGTTTTCCGCATGCACGCCGACCTGTTCGACGCCGAGGCGCGCGACATGCTCCGCGGAACCAGCGGCGTGCTGGGCGCCGGCTGCTGCACCTTCATTCGCGACGTCGAGGACAGCAAAGCCCTGCACCAGAAGCAGGATCCCTGCGTCATCATCTCGGCCAGCGGCATGTGCGAGGCCGGGCGCATCCGGCACCACCTGAAGAACAACATCTCAAACCCCCGGCACACGATCCTGATTCCGGGATTTCAGGCCGAGGGTACGCTCGGTCGGCGGCTGGTCGAGGGCGCGAAGCGCATTACGCTCTTTCACGAGGAATACCAGGTTCGCGCCGACGTCGTGCAGATCAACGGCTTCTCCGGCCATGCCGACCAGCGCGAGCTGATCGAGCTGCTCACGCCGCTTCGCTCCCGCGCCAAGTCCGTGTTCCTTGTTCACGGCGAGCGCAGTCAGAGCGAAGTGCTGGCCCAGCGCCTCGCAGGCAGCGGCTTCGCCGACGTGCAGGTCGCCGTCCGCGGCCAGCGCGTGCGGCTCTCCGGCTGAAATCGGCGGTTGCCCGATTCCACTCCGCGACCTGACAATCCGCCTCGCATGAACGCTGCCGCCACACTCTGCGAATCGCTTCCATCCGAGCGGCGCTGGACCGGCGAGTCCGACGCAACTGCGGTCCTGTCGCAACTGCCCGCGGCTCCGGCCGTGTACCTGTTGATGGACTCCGCCGGCTCGGCGATTCAGCTTGCGACCACTCAGCACCTTCGCAGTGCCGTCACGGCGCGACTCTGCCCCGCCGCGACGGATGCGACGGCGCCGTCGGCGGGCGGCGGCTCGGGCCGCCGCGCGGAGCTGGCGAGCGTCGTGCGGGCGGTGCGTTGGCGCGAGGTGGGAGGCGCGTTCGAGGCCCGCTGGCGCTACTTTCGCGCTTGCCGTGATGCATGGCCGCGCCGCTACCGCGAGCTGCTGCCCTTCGCCCCGGCGGCCTTCCTCCAGCAGGTCCGCGGTCGCGGCGTCCCCGAAATCCGCGTCAGCGAGCGCGTCTACGCGGACGACGGCGCATTCGTGGGTCCGTGGGGGACGGCGGGTGAGGCGCAACGAGCGCTGGAGGGGTTGCAGGATCTGTTCGAGTTGTGCCGCTATCCGGCCGAGGTCCGCCGCGCCCCGGGTGGGCGACGCTGCGCCTATGCTGACATGGGGCGCTGCGATGCTCCCTGCGACGGCTCCGCGCCGCTGGAGCGCTACGCGGCGCGGGTCGCGGCTGCGTGGCGATTCGTCCGCGGGGAGCAGGAGGAAGCAGCCCGCCTGGTGCAGGATCAAATGGCCCGCGCGGCCGCCGAGCTGCGCTTTGAGGACGCTGGCGTACTCAAGCGGCAGGCCGATTTCATCCGCCGCTGGCAGCGCGACACCGCCCCGCGGGTTCACGCGGCCGACGATTGGTCGCTCTGGTTCGCGACCCGCGTGGCCCGCCGACAGGCGTGGACCATGTACCTGTTTGATCGCGGCGAATTGCGCGTCCACGGGCCGATCGCCGCGAAGCGCCTGGCCGCCGAGGCGGTCACGTGGATCCCCGTCGTGCTGCGTGATTGCGACGAGTCCGCCGCTCGCGCTGAGCCGGTGCTGCGCATGGAGCAGGCATGGCTCGTGGCGCAATGGCTGGGCGGATCGGCGGCGGAGCGGTCGATCGTGTTGCAGTTGCCGGGTCGCAGCGTTCCTGCCGACGCGAGCGAACAGATCGCCGCGCGATGGGCGTCGCTGCAGCGCTCTGCGGAGGGGTCCGTCGCAGAGCCGGTCATTGAGTCCATCGCCGAATCGGAGGACGCGGGCAGCGTGACAACCGCCGACCCGCCGGAAGCGTCGCCACCGGGCGAATCGGAGTCTCCCGCATGAGCAGCCCATCCCGCGCCCGCACCCGCGGCGCAGCGCCTGAACGCCCCATCGACCCCGACGCCCTGCGGCTGATTCTCGCCCGCCGCGTCTACGCACAATATCCGTACTCCGGTCCGGTCGCCGATGCGTTGCTGGTGCGCGGCGGGCGCGTCCTGGCGGTCGGAGCGAGACGCCGATTGCGGGCGCTCGCACCGCGCAGCGCACGAATGATCGACCTCGGCGACGCATGGATCACGCCGGGGCTAACGGACGCGCACACGCATTTCTTCTACTGGGCGCTGATGGACGGCTGCGTCGTGGACGTGCAGAGCGCTGGCAGCCTCGCGGAAGCCCAGCAACTGCTTCGCAGCGGCCGGCCGGTTCGCGGCTGGGTGCTGGGGCGCGGCTTCGACATGAACGTCTGGGGAGGCGGGTTTCCCACCGCCCGCGAGCTGGACGCCGCCATCCCCGATGTGCCGTGCATGGTGCGCAGCCGCGATGGGCACGTCGCCTGGCTCAACACGGCCGGGCTGCGCGCTGCGGGCATCGCGCGACGAACAGCCGACCCGCCCGGCGGCAGCTACCGGCGAGATGCGCGCGGCGAGCCGAGCGGCATCGTGCTCGAAGCGGCGCTCGACGCGCTTCCGAATCCGCTGGCGGAGCTGGCGCACAGCCCGGCTCCGGCCGATCAGCGCCTGGTGGAAGGGGCGCTGGCGCGGGCGACCGGCGTCGCACGGCGGTTGGGCTTCACAGGCGTGCATGTGCTGGACGATGCCGCGTCGATTCGCACGTTTCAGCGGCTGCGACGCGCCGGCGAACTGCGGCTGCGCATCGCCCATTCCGTACCGTTCGATCTCCGCGCACAGGCGTACGCACTGGGACTCGGCAGCGGCGTCGGCGACCCGTGGTTCCGGCTGGCAGCAATCAAGATATTTTCCGACGGCACCCTCGGCTCTCAGACGGCGCTGATGCTCGACGATTACCCCGGTCGGCCGGGCTATCGCGGGGTGGGCGTGGTGCACGGTGCGACGCTGCGTGAGGCGGTGAGAGAAGCGGTCGCACACGGGTGGTGCGTGTGGGTGCATGCCATCGGCGATCGCGCGGTGCGCGAGACGATCGACGCGATCGAGAGTGCGAAGCGCGTCGGACGCTCCGGCCCGCGGGCGCGGGCCGCGATTCCGCCTCATCGCATCGAGCACGCCCAGTGCACGCAGCCGGCCGATGTTCGGCGGATGGCGCGGCTCGGCATTGTCGCGTCGGTGCAGCCGTGCCACCTGATCGGCGACATTGCGACGGCGGACCGGCACTGGCCGGTCGCGCGGCGCCGGGCTTTTCCGCTGGCGTCTCTCCGCGATGCGGGCGTGACGCTGGCGATGGGTTCGGATGTGCCGGTCGAGTCGATTGATCCGCGGCGGTCGTTCTTCGCGGCGATGTGTCGTCAGGATGAACGCGGCGCGCCGCGGGCCGGCTGGTTTCCGAGGCAGCGGATCACGGCGGCAGACGTGCTGCGCGGTTTCACGCAGGGCGCGGCGGAATCGCTGGGCGACGCGTCGCCCGCGGGCACGCTGCGGCCCGGCGCCGTCGCCGATCTGGCGCTATGGGGAGCCGATCCGCTTCGCTGGTCCGCCGGCGACTGGCTTCAGATGCCGATTCTCGGCTCGATGCTGGCGGAGGAGCTGTAGGCCGACCGCGTTGGTTACAACTCGTATCGCCCGCGGTCCTCATCTTCCAACGCATCGGCCAGGCGCATGCGCACATAGTCCACGTCGATGTTCACGCTGCGGTTCACCGCGTCCGATGCATTGAAGGCCACTTCCTCAACGACTTTCTCGACAATGGTGTAGAGCCGCCGCGCGCCGATGTTTTCGAGCTTCGCATTGGCGCGGCAGGCCATCTCCGCCATTTCGACAATTGCCTCCGGTGTGAATGAAAGCTCGACGCCCTCCGTTGCGAGCAGCGCAATCTGCTGGCGGATCAGTGCGTTTTCCGGCTCGGTGAGGATGCGGTGCATGTCCTCGGGCGAGAGATCGTCCAGCGAGACGCGGATCGGGAAGCGCCCCTGCAGCTCGGGCATCAGCTCGCTGGGGCTGCTGAGCGTGAAGGCCCCGGCGGCGATGAACAGAATGTGATCCGTCCGCACCAGGCCGTAGCGCGTCGTCACCGTCGTTCCCTCGACCAGCGGCAGCAGGTCGCGCTGCACCCCGCTGCGCGAGATGTCCGGGCCGGTGCGCTCCTCGGACGGCCCGCCGCAGACCTTGTCGATCTCATCGAGGAACACGATCCCCGACTCCTCGCAGCGGCGCAGGGCCGCCTGGTGCAGCGCGTCGGCGTCGATCAGGCGATCCACCTCCTGCTGCTCCAGGATCTCCAGTGCCTGCGGCAGGGGCAGGCGCTGCCGGCGCGTCTGCCGCGGCATCAGCCGCTCGAACATCTGCTCAAACTCCGGCCCCATCTGGTCCAGCCCCATGTGCGACATGACGTTGACGGCCGGGCCGCGCTCCTCAACCGCCACGTCGATCATGCGCTCGGGCAGTTCGCCGGACAGAATCTGCTCGCGCAGCTTCTGGCGGGTGCGCTCGCGGCGTTCGCGCGCCTCCATCCCATCATCCGTGCTGCCTCCGCCCGGCAGCAGTTGATCCAGCAGGCGCTCGTGCGCCGCGGCGCGGGCCGCTTCCCGGACGCGATCCGCGGCGCGGCGATGCTCCAGTTGCACGGCGCGATGCGCCAGATCCCGGATGATGCTGTCCACGTCGCGCCCGACATACCCGACCTCGGTGAATTTCGTGGCCTCGACCTTGATGAACGGTGCATCGACCAGCGCCGCAATGCGCCGCGCGATCTCGGTCTTGCCGACGCCGGTCGGCCCCATCATCAGGATGTTCTTGGGCAGCACATCCGCCCGCAGCGCCGGCGGCAGACGCAGCCGCCGCCAGCGGTTTCGCACGGCAATCGCGACCGATCGCTTGGCGGCGTCCTGGCCGATAATGTGCCGGTCAAGGGCTTCGACAATCTGGCGGGGGGTCAGGTCCTGCATTCGGTCCTCAAGTACGTCCGGCTGGGTCTGCCGCACCGGAACTCAACCCGCAATCAGGCCGCTTCCAAGCGGCGGGGACGGACACCACGTCATCCGGCGCGGTACCCGCGGGAGTATATCCGTCGCTTTCGTTGCCAACCCGCGCCGAATCGCCCCGAATGATGCGGGATTGTGGTTATTGCGGCGTCAATTTGCCGATCTTCCCTGCGGGACTGCGCGCTGCGTGGTCCAGCGCCCGAACAGCCCGTATTATCACCCCTCGGCGCACCCGCTTCGCGCCGTCGCCTTATCGGTCGCCGCCGGTGCGTTTGCTCCGGCTGAATCGGGGCGGACCGGGTTTCAGAAGCAGGGAGGCCCATGCGCCTGGTCGTACACGAAAGCGATGCGATCGTCTCGGATGTCTTCTGCGACCGCGACCCGGTGCAGATCGGCTCCGGGGACGACTGCGCCGTGCGCCTGCCGGCCGATCTCCCCGCCTATGCCGGTTCAATTCACGCGACGGATGAAGGGCACGCACTGACGCCTGCGGATGGCGGTGTCGTGGCGATCCTGGTCAATGGGGCGGCCATCGACGGGCGCGTGCTGCTGCGTGCGGGGGATGAAGTGCGGGTCGGGTCGGTGGTCATCGAGGTGATGCAGGAATCTACCGAAGCGGCCTGGCGGCCGGAAATCACCACGTCAGTGGCACACCTGACGCGCTTCGCGCAGACATCGCAATTGCCGCCCGGCTCGCTCGTGAAGCGGACGGATGAGGCGATCGGCGTGCAGCCGTTGCACGTGCAGCGGATCGGCCAGGTGAACCTGAAGCTGGCATCCTGCATCACGCCCGAACAGATCATGGAGGTGGCGCTGGAGGCGATCCAGTCGGCCTTCTCGCCGCAGCGGGTGTGGATCGGCATTCGACGGGTGAACTACGGGGTGATGGAGTATGTCCAGGGGCGCACGAATTCGGGGCAGTCCGCGGACCTGCCCGAGGCCGGCGAAAAGCTCAAGCCGCGCGTTCTGGATCGCGCCCAGTTCGTGCTGATTCAGCAGTGGACTCCCGATGAGCGGCTGGGAATCATGACCGGGCCATTCGCCGGGCCGGACGGCACGCTGGGCATGATCTACCTGGACGGCCCGGAGCGCCGATTTGCGCCGGCGGACCTCGACTATCTGATTCTGCTCTCGAACACGCTGGCGGTTCAACTCGATGCGGTGTTTCGCTACATCGCGCAGAACCGCGCCGCGATGCTGGCGGGTGAGATCAGCGTGGCCCATGAGATTCAGGCGCGGCTGACGCCCAAGAAGCTGCCGCAATGGGAGGACGTGCTGCAGATCGGGGCGTTTCGTGAACCCGGTCGCGAGCACACCGGCGACATCTACGACGTGGTGAAGCTGGCGTCGGGGCACGCCGCGATCATGATCGCGAACACGCCCGCGACCGGACCGCTGCCCAGCATGCTCATGGCACAGGCTCATGCGGCGTTTCGAGTGGCGGCGATGCACCAGGATCCGCCGCACGTTTTCCTGCGGTCGCTGAATCATGTGCTGTTCGATCCGGCCCGCGACCGGCTGCTGAATTGCTTCGTGGGGTTGATCGACCCGGCCGAAGGCACGCTGCGCTACGCGATGGCGGGGACGACCGGAGCCTTCATCATCGGCCTGCGCGGGGAGGAGCGGGCGCTGGCGCCGTCGCCGGCCGAGCCGATGCTGGGGGATACGCGTGCGCCGTCCTATTCGCTTCGCAACACCGAGTTGGAGAGCAGCGAGACGCTGGTGCTGTTCACGCCGGGGGTGGTAACGGCCAAGAGCCGGGCGGGAGAGGTGTTCGGCCAGGACCGATTCGTCAACTTCTTGTGCGACGGATTCGGGCAGCTCGCCAGCCAGTTGCTCAAGGAAATGCTGGCCGATCTGCGCAGCTTCACCGAGGGCGGCCTGCAGCCGGATGACATCACGGTGATCCTCGCGCATCGCGTTTAGCGCGGTGCATGACCGGCGACATTGTTGCGGCTTGGGCACCCGCAGAGTGAATGCACGATGTGAAAGTGGGCGCGGCGGCGCACCGGGGCCGATGGACCCGGGTGCGACGCCGCGACGAACCGAATTCACCCTCGCGACTACAGGGTGGTGGGGTTCTCTGCAGGCTCGTTGAGCGACTCGAAATAGGCGTCGATGAACGTCCCCGCCAGGCCGTTCGCCGCCGACTGAACACCGCCGAGCACGATGTCGCGCACGGCGACGTCGCAGCCCTGCAAAGCGAGCGGGGCGCCGCCCACCGCCAGCGTCGCCAGCCAGACCCGGGTGCGTCGAAGATTGCCACGGAACATCGCACGTCTCCTTGCGGACCGCGGGGCCGCGTCAGCGGTCCATCCGCGGCAACCAATGTACCGCCTTGTCCACCGGTGTACATCGGGTATGCGGACGGGAGGGTTGAATTCGCGAGACGGTGACGCGCGTCGCGCGAAGAATGCGCGGCAGGCCGGGTTTCAGCAGGGGGATTGCGTCCCTTCTTCACGGGATGAGCGCAACGATTGCGTGAAAGCGACCGCGGCGCAACGCGCCTCCCTCAAAGCGCGCTGCGCCGCGATTGAATGTCGATCCGTGCTCAGCGGGATCGGGCGGCCGCGATGCGACTCAGCAGGTCATCGGCCGCGGTGGGAATCTGTGAGACCAGGTGTGCCGCGATTCCCGGCCAGGCGGTGGACGGGCCGACGAAACCGAGGTTCATTCCACCCGCTCCGGCGCGCGGCGGAACGCGGCGGACGGTGGTCGCGGACGCAATCGCACTGGCGCCGCCGCGCATGGAGATCGGCGCTGCGCGGCCGACCGCGGCGAGCGAGAACGGCAGCGGATCGCGATCGAGCGTGGCCAGGTAGCGGGCGTAGGGGTAGGTCAGGTAGTACTCGGAATTCGGTCGCAGGTCGCCGTTGATCCGTGCTCCGGCGGTGCTGTGCAGGATCAGGTCGCGATCGGCGGTCACGCGCGCGGCGATTTCAAAACCGGCCGGAAGGCGGTCGGCGTCGAAGGTGAATTCGCGATCGGATGCCAGATAGACGGAGCGATCCACCCGCAGCACATGCGGGAATTCCACGGCCAGCGTCCGCGCCGAGCAGTACAGATCCTGCGTGCGCGAGTAAAGCAGCCCGCCGGGCGTCAGCCGTTGATGAAGCAGGCGGGCGAATTCGGCGCTGTAGAGCGTGCCGCTGCCGGCGTGGGCCGCATGAAGCGGGAACATGGTGATGACGTCGAAGGCCTCCGCGGGGTTGGCCAGCAGCCAGCGGCGGCCGTCATCGACCACGAAGCGCACTTTCCCCGAATCGAAAATCGCACGACCCTGCTCGGTACGGCAGAGCATGTCCTTCAGGCCGCTGTTCAGCTCGACGATGACCACTTCCTCGACCCGTTCATCGGCGACGGCGGCGTTGCAGATCATGCCGTCGCCCAGGCCGATGCACAGCACGCGCCGCGGCGACTCGACCGCAGCCAGGGCCGCGACCAGTTCGACCTCCGACCCGGCTTCGTCCAGCCCGTGATCGAGGCTGCCGTGCGAGGCGCCGTCGATCAGCAGACGCCAGCGGTTGATGATTCGATCTTCCTGTCCGAACGCGATCTGCCGCGTCTGCATGCGCAGGGCGACGACGCCGGTCCGATCCTCATGCACGGTGAACTCAACGCCGGGCTGATCGGCGGCGTGAATGGCCCGCAGGATGCGCGTCGCGCCGGGGAAGACCAGTGCCGCGACGCACATCAGGGCCAGCGCTCCGCCGGCGGCGGTGCGGCGCGGGAGCGAAATGCCCATTGCCCGCACGCGATCGGGCGCGGCCCGCCACAACGTGATTGCTCCGACGGCGATGGCCGCCACGATCAGGACTCGAAGCGTGTGTTCAGTGCCGAGGAATTCCACGCCGACAAAGCCGACTGCGAGCGATCCGACCGCCGAGCCGACGATGTTTGCGAAGTAAATCCCGCCCAGCGAGTTGCCGAGCTGCTGCACCGAGCGGCTGCCGGCACGGATCAGGTTCGGGAATCCATAGCCCATCAGGAACGTCGGTACGAACAGGATCAGCATGTTCCAGCCGATCAGGTCGAAGGCCGAATAGAGCGTGACGGCGTTGACGCGCCCGGCGACCAGCTCGGGGGCGGGGTGGAAGCTCAGCAGCGTCGAGGCCACCAGCGCGTGACGCAGGCCGGGCAGCCACGACAGGTAGCCGATCACGCAGAACAGGATCAGCGAGTAGACGCCGATGCCGATCTGCGCCCAGGCGAAACGCGTGGCGGCTCCGGGCTTGTCGATGCTGCGCTGGGCGGCCAGAGAACCGGCGCCAAGCCCCAGCAGGTAGAAGAACAGCAGCGTGCCGAAGACGTACACGGTACCGTGCAACAGGCAGCCGATCACGCGGTACCAGATCACCTCAAAGCCCAGTGCGATCGCCCCCGACGCCATCGCCGCGATCAGCACGCCGCGATAGCTCAATCCCGGCTCGGAAGCGTCGTTGCGAACGGCGCGCCGTGCCGGCTGCGGCTCAACGACGGCCGGCGACGCAGCCCCGCGTCCGGCCGTGTTGCCGACGCCGAGCATGATGAAAGCCAGGCCCACGTTCAGCCCGGCGGCCAGCCAGGTCGTGCCATCCAGCCCCAGCGGCCCGATCAGGATGTAGCAGGTGAGCACGGCGCCGGCGGCCGCGCCGAGCGTGTTGACGGCGTACAGACCGGCGAGTTTCCGGCCGAGGCGCGCGTCGTCGTGGATGACCGCCCGGCACATCAGGGGCATGGTCATGCCCATCAGCGACGTGGGGATCAGGAGCAACAGGAAGTCCGCGGCGATCATCCAGCCCAGCGAGGTGCCCGCCAGGGCGGAGCCGACGGCGGCGAAGAGCGGCAGGCTGATCATGCCGAAGCCGCCCATCGCCATCTCGACGAGGGCGTACCAGAAGCCGGGGCGGCGCGAGCGATCGGCCAGAACGCCGCCGATCAGCGCCCCCAGACCCAGCCCGAGCAGGAAGGTCGAGACGATGATCGCCGTCGAATAGATGTCAACGCCGAAATAGAGCTTCAGAACCCGGTGCCAGGCGACCTGATAAATCAGGGCTGGCGCGCCGGCCAGGAAGAAAATGACAAAAAGTGTGCGCTCTCTGACCCGGTCCATACGCGGGGCTCCGATCCGCGACGTGACGCAGGGTGAATACGGCTTCACCTCTCCACTACTCGTCTAGGCAGCGCAGCGGCGCAGAGTCAATTGGAAGGTGGTTTTTTCGGGCGAATTGGAAGGAAGAAAATAAAAGTGCCCGTTCCGTAGCCCAACGACCAGCGGAACGGGCACCCTTCTGAGGAGGAGGAGGCTCTCTTCCCGCGGCCGGCGTTCCTCGTTTCCGCCGACTCGCTTCGAATTCTGCGGCGTCCGTCGCCTCGTCGCGAACCCCTCTGCTCGCGAGGGCGACTCATCGCCGCTGACAACATCTTCTAGGTCGCGCCGTTTTCGGATTTCCACTCATGGGGGCGAAAAAAGTTCAGATTGGGAGAAATTGTCGCCGCCGACCCCGAAAAAGCCCCGCCGGCACCCCGGAAACCGCGTGTCCAAGCCCTCGCCCCCGCGCCGGCCCCTTCATCCACTACTCAGGCGCCCAGCGCCATTGATCCCCGAACGCCCGTTGCCCGAACGAAAACGCCCAGCCGGCGTTCCCCGAGTTCCTCGAATCGCCGCCGGCCAGCCCCCATTCGACCGGGCCGGCCTGCCCCGTTTCATAGCAGTAGAGGTGCCCGTCGCGATCGGTCCAGAGTAGCTCCAGCGCGCCATTGCGAGCGCCGTCCACATCGGCAATCACCGCCGCGGAATCGGCCGGGGCTGCGATGCGATAGGCGAGCACGAGGTGGCCATCGGTGTTGAATATCTCCAGCAACCCCATTTCGCCCCCCTCGGGAGCGGGAGCGCGCCCCAATACCACGATGTCAGCGCGGCGGTCGCCGCTCAGGTCGGCAATCGCGGGCGCGGCCCACGCAGCGCCGCCCAGTGGAGCGCGCCAGCGCAGCCCGTCCATACCGAGGCCGCTGAGAGTGCCGCGCGGATCGGACGTTCCGCCGCCGGTGGCGGTAACCAGCAGCGGTGCAACGCCGGCTTCGCGGCTGCGAATCGTCCGCACGCCGGCGAACAGCCCGCTTTGGCCGGTCGGGTCCGCCTCCCACGCCTGAATCTCGCGCACTTCGCGTCCGCTGCGCGCCAGGGACCGCACCCGCCCTGCGCGGTCGGCGATGTAGAGCGTCGGGCCGCCGTCGCGGACCGGCGGTGCGCAGGTCGCGGCGGCGGCGAAGCCGGTCGGGTAGGTCGCGGTCCAGCGAACCTCGCCGGTCGGGCTGAGGACGGCCAACTGGCCGGACCAGGTGGCCGCGACGATGTTCAATTCGGTGGCGCTCCACACGTTGCCGGCGGCGAGCGTGGGGTAGACCGGCGGTCGCCCGCTGGTGTCGGCCCCGCGCGGCAGCAACCCGCGCTTCCAGAGTGTGCGGCCATTTGCGCCGCTGAGCGCGACCACTTCATGGGCGGCGTTCATGACGACGACGTCGGGCTGATCGTCACGATCCAGCGGCAGGCACAGCGGCGGCGAGATCAGCGAGGATCCGGCCGAAGTGGTCCATTGCGTGACGCCGTCGCGCGAGATGCGATGCACGTTGCCGTTTCGGACCGCGACGAACAGCCCGTCGGGGGCGGCGGCCAGCCCGATGACGTCCCGTGCGCCGCGCCCTTCGGGGACGAACAGAAATTCGGATCGCCCGCTGGCGCCGTCCACGACCACCACGCCGTCGGCGTCATCAGAGGGGTCATCAAACGCCCGGCCGAGCGAGGCGACGTAGATGCGGCCGTCGAGCGGGAGGATCGTGGAGAACCAGGCGGTCAGGCCGACCGGGGCGGGATGCTCCCAGCGGGGGATCAGGCGGATGCGCTCGCCGGCGACCAACGGCGGCTGCTCACGGCGTTCGGTGCGTTTGAGCGAGTTGCGGAAACGGCGCCAATCGTCCGGCCGGTCGCCGAAGTCGACGCGCCAGACGCGCGAGAGCAGCACGCGCGCTCCGTGTGACTCGACCCGCTCGAGCAGGTGGTCGCGCAGCGCTTCGCGTCGGAAGGCCCACGTGAATCCCGTCTCGCGCTCCCAGGCATCGAGCACGGCGGCGTGCGTTTCGGGGGGGGCGGACTCGAGCAGGGCGATTCCGCGTTCAGCGGCCCAGTCCACGCCGCGCGGCCGCACCAGCCACCAGATCGCGATGCCCAGTGCGGCAATGGCGCCGACCGCCGCGAGCGTCAGCGCAGCGCGCGACGCGCCGCCGTCCGGGGGGCGTCGTCGGGGTTCGGCTCTGTGACGCGCGGTGGGCATGCGACGGAGGCACCCTGGCACACACCGGTTTCAATTCCCGGCAGATCGTAGCGTCTTCGATTCCGGGCGGGTCGCAGCTCTTTCGATTCCGCGAAGTTGGTAGCGCCCGGGGTGGCATGCTTTCGCGGTACTCCGCGTAAGCATGCACTCTGCCTGAAAGGCGTGAATCGACGAGCAGTGTGTACAGTGCCCAGATTTGTGCGTCCCGTGTCGTGCGTTCTGTGTTGCGCGTCCTGTGTTGGGTGCCAAGCCGACGGCTTTGCGTCGGCATGTCTTGTCCGCCGGATGGCAGCATGTCGTGGCACCGGGCTTCTGCCCGGTGCTCTTCGTCTTTGTGCACCGCTTTGAAGGGATGTGCAGCGACGCGCTGCATGCTTACGCGGAGTACCGCGAAAGCATGCCACCCATCATCGGGCAAACCACCATCGGGCAAACCATCATCGGGCAAACCACCATCGGGCAAACCACCATCGGGCAAGCCATCACGCTGCAGAAACGCGACGTGGGCAGGAGGCCGATCGCTGCGAGATTTCAAAGGCCGAGCGTCGGCGCCGGTTCGGCGGCCACCTCCGCCGGCGCTTCAGCGCGTATCCCCGAGCGCGGCGCCGCCGGATCCACCCATTTCCAATCGACGACTTTCAACTCGACGCGCGTCCGCCCATTCCATTCACTGACGATCGGCTCAAACGCGAGCCGGAAGTGCCGGCGCTCGGCGAACTCATCGGCAAACTCGCCGCAGCGGAACGCAATCGCCTTGCGATAGACGGCCCCCTGCCGCACCGTCAGTTGCACATGCGCCCCGTTCGTGCCGACCACGCGCGGCGCATCCACCAGCTCGACCGGCGTGGTGGCCAGCTTCGGGCGGGCGTTGCCGATGCCGTGCGGCGCGAGCCGCGCCAGTGGCGCGATGCTCTCGGGCGTCAGTTGCGCCAGCTCCACCTCGTCATCGAGCGTCAGCCGCGGCCGCAGGTCGGTGGCCGTGAGGCGCTGCGCCGCCTGCTGCTGAAACGCCTCGGTGAACCCATCCACCGCGTCAGCGCTGAGCCGGACGCCCGCGGCCATGGCGTGACCACCGAAACTCTGAAGGTGCTGACGACAGGCGCCCAGCGCCTCGTGCAGCGGGAAGTGGCGGATACTGCGCCCGCTGCCCTGTCCGCTGCCGTTGTCGAGCGCGATCAGCACCGCGGGTCGGTGAAAGCGATTGACCATGCGCGCGGCCGCAATGCCGATCACGCCGACGTGCCACTCCCGGCTGGCCAGCACGATCGCCCGGCAGCCGTCGCGATGAAATCCGCGATGCACGACCATGTCCTCCGCCTCGCGGACAATCGCCCGCTCGACGGACTGGCGCTTGCGATTGTGCTGTTCCAGCGTACCGGCAATGTCGGCGGCCCGGCTTTCATCGGCGGTGGTGAACAGCTCAACGGCCTCGCGGGCGTGGCCCATCCGTCCGACGGCGTTGAGCCGCGGCGCCAGCAGAAAGCCGACGTCGTAGTCGTCGTAGCGGGCCTTGCCCTCGAGGCCCGAGGCCCCGATCAGCGCCCGCAGGCCGGGATTTCGCGTGTGACACAGATGCCGCAGGCCATGTGTGGCGAGGATGCGGTTTTCGCCGACGATCGGCACCACGTCGGCGACCAGCCCCAGCGCGGCGAACGCCGTCGCCTCAAGCAGAAAGTCACGGAATTCCGGCTGCACGCGCTCGCTGCCGGACAGCTCGCGCGCAAACGCCCAGGCCACCTTCATCGCAACCCCGGCGCCCGAGATGTCCGCGTTGGGGGAGGGCGGCGCGTCGGTCGCGGTGGGGTGGACGATCAGCGCATCGGGCAGCGCTTCGGCGCGCTGGTGATGATCCGTGATGATCAGCTCCAGCCCCAGCTCGCGGGCGCGCTGCGCCTCGCGGACGGCGGTGACGCCGCAGTCGACCGTGATCACGACCTGCGCCCCGCGTGCGGCCAGCCGCTCCAGCGCATCGGCATTCAGCCCGTACCCCTCCTCGAAGCGGCTGGGAACGTAGCAGTGCACATCCGCCCCGGCCAGCCGCAGCGCGTGCCAGAGGATCGAGGTGGCAGTGACGCCGTCCACGTCGTAATCCCCGTAGATGACGATCCGCCGCTGCGCGCGAACGGCGCTCACCAGCCGCCGCGCCGCCTCGAGGGCGCCGGGCAGCGTTTCAGGCGGGAGCAGCGCGCTGAAGGCCGGCGCAAGGAAGCCGCGCGCGGCGCTCTCGTCCGCGATTCCGCGGTTCAGCAGCACCTGCGCGACCAGCTCGGACACGCCGGCCTTGCGTGAGAACTCACGGCGGCGCGCCTGCGGCGCGGTGATGTGCCAGTCGCGCTCGATTCGACGGGGTCCGAAGATGGCCGCGCTCCTTTGCAGCACCAACGGGCGGGCGCTGTGCGGCGGGTGTCGTGCCTAGCCGCCGCTCGGCGGAAAATGACGCGAAAGCAGCGGTCCGTATCGCCGCAGCACGGCCGGCGCGATGTGCCGACGGTCGGTCCAGAGGCCCAGTTCCAGCGCCCGCCGGCACGCGCAATCCGTCGTGTCGGAAAGCGTGTCCGACTCAATGACGGCCCGGATCAGCGAAATGGCGAAGCCGCCGGCGGCCTTGAGATTGCCGATGATCTCGGCCAGCAGCGCCTGTTGCGAGAGGCCCGGCTCGTGCGGTCGCCAGCAGTCGTAGTCCGTGACGAGTGCGACGGCGGCGTAGCAGATTTCCGCCTCGCGCGCCAGCTTGGCTTCCGGCATCGTGGTCATGCCGATCAGGTCCGCCCCCCAGGCGCGGTGCAGCCGCGACTCGGCGACGGTGCTGAAGGCCGGACCCTCCATGCAGACGTAGGTGCCGCGCGGATGAACCGTCGTTCCGCAGGCCGGGGCGTGTCGAAGCAGCGCAGCGCGCAGCGACGGGCAATAGGGTTCGTGAAACTCGGCGTGTACCGCCAGGTCGTCAAAGAACGTCGCGGGCCGGCGGGTGGTGCGGTCGATGGCCTGATCGACGATCACCAGCTCGCGCGGGCGCAATTCCTCGCGCAGCGAGCCGACCGCGCCGCTGGCGATGATGCGGGTCACGCCGAGTTGCTTGAGGGCGTAGAGGTTGGCGCGGTAGGGCACCTGCGTGGGGTTCAGCGCGTGGCCGGCGCCATGCCGGGCCAGCAAGGCCACCTCGCGACCGCGCCAGGACACGATGCGGATCGGGGCGCTGGGCTTGCCGAAGGGCGTCTCGGGGTTGAACTCGCGGGCGGCGGTCTCGCCGAACAGCGCCTCCGCCAGCCCGGTACCGCCGATGACGGCAATCATCGTTCCTGCTCCTCACATCCGGCCGCTGGATCAGTTTCCGCTGAGCTTGTGCGTGCGACGGACCCAGTGCGGGAACAGTCCCCGTCGGCCGGTCTGCCCGTACGCGGCGCCGGTGCAGTCCGAGCACCGCGGCCGCACTATACGGCGCGCCCGTCGCCGGGGGAATGCAGGCCCGGTTCACCGCCGAGCGGGCGGCGGCTATCATCCGCGGTCCGCCCGCGGGTTGCGGTGCGGGCGCTGAGTCTGAGCACGAGGGCGGCGATGAAGATTCTCGTTCTGATCAAGCAGGTTCCCGACTCCACCACGAACATCCGCATCCGCGCCGACGGCGCGGACATCGACCGCGCGGGTGTGAAGATGGTGGTCAATCCCTTCGACGAGTTTGCGATCGAACTGGCCCAGCAGTTGCGCGAGAAGCGCTCCGACGTGCAGCACATTACGGCACTGGCCGTCGGGCCGGCCGGAGCCGCCGAGGCGCTGCGCACTGCCATGGCGATCGGCGCGGACGACGCCATTCACCTGCAGGACGCCGCCTTTGACTCGCTCGATGAGCTTCAGACGGCGGCGCTCATCGCAGCCGTGGTGCGCGAAGGCGGGTTTGACCTGATCCTCTGCGGCAAGCAGGAAATCGACCTGGACAGCGGCCAGCTTGGGCCGGCCTTGGCGGAGCGGCTGGATTGGGCGCACGTCGGTGCGGTGACTGCACTGGAAATCGCCGCCGACGGTCGCTCAGTCGAGGCATCGCGGCGGATCGAAGGCGCAGAGGAGCGCGTTCGATGCGGCCTTCCGGCCCTGCTCACGATTGAGAAGGGGTTGGTGGAGCCGCGCTATCCGTCGCTTCCGAACCTGATGAAGGCCAAGAAAAAGCCCCTGTCGGTGAAGACGGCGGCCGACGTACCCGGGTTTGCCGACCTGGCGGGTGCGGTCGGCGGCACGCGGATGCACAAGCTCGAGCCGCCGCCGGCGCGGCCGCCGGGTCGGCAGATCAAGGGCGAGCCGGCACAGCAGGCCGCCGAGTTGGTGCGCCTGCTTCGTGAAGAGGCCAAGGTGATCTGAGCGGGGCAGGGTGAGTCGCGGCACAGGGCCGATCGGCCGGCTCGTCCGCTGGTCGAGATTCGTCGAGATCAAATTCGTCGGATTGCAGGTGAGTCATATGAGCAAAGACGTGCTGGTGTTCGCGGAGCAGCGGAACGGGCGGCTGCATCCGGCCGTGGCGCAGATCGTGACCCCCGCGCGGGCGCTGGCGACGGCGGGCGGCGGGCGGGTGATCGCGGTGCTGATCGGCGCAGCGGCCGATTCCGCGGCCGACGCCCTGACCGCGACCGGCGTGGACCACATCGTGACCATCAGCGATCCTTCGCTGGAGCGCTATACCGCGCTGCGCTATCGATCCGCGCTGGCCGCGGCAATCGCCCATCTGAAGCCGGGAGTGGTGCTGCTCCCGGCGACGTTCATGGGCCGCGACTTGGCTCCGCGCGTGGCCATGCGGACCGGAGCGGCGCTCGCCACGGATGTGATTGAACTGTCGCGCGATGCCGAGGGGCGGCTGGACGTGCGGCGGCCGATCTACAACGGAAAGGCGTTCGGGCGCGTGAGTTTCCCGGCCGGGCGGTTGGCGATTGCGTCGGTTCGGCTCAACACCTTCGCGCCGTCGACGGGCGGATCGGGAGCCGGGCGCGAGTCACTGGCCGCGCCGGCGGTCGAAAGCGACGGGCGGCTGACGTGCTCGGAGGTCGTGCGCACCGGCGGCGAGGTGAAGGACGTGACCGAGGCCGAGATCGTGGTCTCGGGCGGGCGGTCGCTCAAGAGCGAGGACAACTTCAAGCTGCTGTATGAACTGGCGGGCGTGCTGGATGCCGCGGTCGGCGCTTCGCGAGCGGCGTGTGACGCGGGCTATCAGCCGCATGGGCGGCAGGTGGGGCTGACGGGCAAGACGGTGACGCCGAAGTTGTACATCGCGTGCGGGATCAGCGGGGCGATTCAGCACCTGGCGGGGATGCGCGGCAGCAAGGTGATCGTCGCGATCAACTCCGACCCCGAAGCGCCGATGTGCAAGCTGGCGGACTACGCCGTCATCGGCGACCTGTTCCAGGTCGTGCCGGCGCTCACGGCGGAAGCGCGCAAGCTGCTCGCGCATTAGGAACTCAGCCCGCGCCAAGCATCGGTCCGGTTGCAGGTGCGGAACGCCCGAAGCGGCGGTCGTGCGCTCCAGGCGAAGCAACCCCGGCCCAGCGTGACTTCTGCCGCAAGGACATCCCCGCTGCGCGAAGCGCGCAGTCGGCCGCGGCCGCACCGGCCGCGAGCTACTCCGCCGGCGCCGCGATCGTGATGATTACGTCGTCCGTCGAAACCGCCGCTCCGTCCACCGCAATCAGCCGAAACGTCAGTTCCGTGTCCACGGACACTTCCGGCGCGACGAACCGCGCGATTGACGAATAGACGCCGACGAGGTCGGCCTTCTCATCCCCCTCGATCTGCTGCCAGATGAAAATCAGCGCGTCCCCGTCTTCGTCCTTCGTGCCCGTTCCGTTGAGGATCACAAGCTCGCCGGCCGCAACCGTCCGGTCCGCACCCGCCGCCGCGACCGGGGCGCGGTTTTTGCTCGCCTGCACACCCGCCGTTTCACTCCCGGATTGTGATCCGTCCGCATCTCCCCCGGGGTTCGTCAGTGCGTCGGCCGGACAGCCGCCGACCGCCAGCCCGGCACAGAGCGCCATCCCCAATGCCGCCCGCAATCCAAGCCGCGATTCGCCAAGTGTCCGGCGACCCGTGCCCCTGTTCTTGCTTTGACCGGAAATGTCGCCGGCCTGACGCCGGTTGTCGCCAAACAGCATCGTTTTCGCTCCCATCGGCTCTCTACGGACCGTCTGCCATCGGCCCCCGGCGGGCCAGGCGGCCCGATCGGCCGGCAGCGCACCTTAAGAGGCAGTGCCAGCCGCCCATCCGCCGGCGAGGATCGGGTCGGGTCGAATTCCGGGCCGGGGCGGGGTCGGTGTTGCCGCCGGCAGGCGCGGAATTATACTGAACCTCGGCAAGCATATCGGTGTCGCCGTCCCGACCCTTGATCGCCCGCCGGCCCGGCGGGCCGCTCGATTGCGGTAGCTGCGCGTCCGCACCCGGCTGATTCTGCGGCCGCCTGCCCGCGGAGGACCAGACATGGCGATGGAAACGGGAACCCTGGCGTGTTCGGGCTGCGGGGCAACGGTTTACCGAGAGCACATCGAGGACGGCATCGCCGTCCGGCTGGCCGGCAAGCTCTATTGCAGCCATTGCCGCCCCGACGCAGGCGGCGCGGACGGCGCATCTCCCGGCGATTCGGCCGCGGGCAAGGTGGTGGGCGGGGGGGTGAAGACCTCGTTCCGCCGCGCCATCGCCACGAACGTCGGATTCGCGACCAGGGCCAAGACATTCCACTGCAAGCTCGCGACCGGGCCGATGGAGCACCTCGACGACCAGATCAACGAATGGGCCGACGCCAACCCCGATGTGCAGATCAAGTTTGCAACCAGCGTGGTCGGCGTCGTCGAGGGCAAGCACAACGACCTGCATCTGATCGTGACGTTGTTCTATTAGGTGCATGCGTGTCGGGTCGGCGTACAAGCGCCGTCCAGTCGCTGCACACGAGCAAGCGGTGCGAAATTGCCGCCACGTTGCGTCGCATTCGGCCGCTCGGTGGATCGGCCCGTGAGCGCCATTGAGCGGGGGCGGGCCGCAGAAGTCGCAGATCGCGCGCAAGAATCATCAAGTTCCCGCCCCGCCCCGTGGTACGATCGGCCGATCCCGGTGGGGAATCGTCTCGACACGCGAAGAGGGCGCATCATGACAATCGTTCGCCTGGCCTCGCTGATCGGCGTCGGACTGCTGGTCATGGTCCTGAATATCGTCATGAGCATCCTGTACATGGTCATCTATGGCCATCTGATCAACCCCGGCCACCCGAAGGAGTTTTACGACGAGCACATCAAGGCCGCCGCCCCATATTGCAGCATCGTCGCCGGCATCCCGCTGATGTTTCTGGCCGGCCTGTGGGTCGCCGGATGGGCGGACGCAGGCGCGGGCAGCACGGCTCCACTTGGGTTGAAGGCGGCACTCGCGGTCTGGATGACGTACGCCGTCATCGACCTGGCCATTGTGCTCGCGGCCGGGGCGAAGGAGGGCCTGACCACGAAGATGTGGGTGCTGGTCGCGGTCTCACTGATTACGAAGCTCGCAGCGGCCTGGGCCGGGGCGCTGGTCGCGATTCGATACACAATTCATGGCGGTTCGGCCGGTTCCGCCGGCTGAGGGATCGCGGCCGACGCTCGAGTGCTCGTGTGATCCGGCCCGCCTGCTCGCTTTCCACAGGAGCGGCAAGCGGGGCACGACCGCCGTTTCTCCGCGGCCTTGCGCGATACACTCTCCCCATGCAGAGCAAAGCGAAGACCGTCGCGGAGTATCTCGCATCGCTTCCCGCCGACCGGCGCGAGGCAATCATGGCCGTTCGTGAAGTCATCCTCGACAACCTCGACGAGGATTACGAGGAAGGCATGGCCTACGGCGCCATCGGGTATTACGTTCCGCACCGCATTTATCCGGCGGGATACCACTGCGACCCGCGGCTGCCGCTGCCCTTCGCCGGGTTGGGGTCGCAGAAGAACTACATGTCTTTGGGCATCCTGTTCAACTTCGGCTGCAGCGATGAGGAACAGCGCTTCCGTGCGGCATGGCTCAGGACGGGCAAGAAACTCGACATGGGCAAGTGCTGCATTCGCTTTAAGAAGATCGAGGACGTGCCGCTCGACGTGGTCGGCGAGGCCATCCGGCGATTGCCGGCCCGGAAGTTCATTGCGCAATACGAGAAGTTCCGCCAGGCCGCTTGTAAGCCGAAGACAACGCGCGCCAACGCCCCCAAGATCAAGACAGTCGTCAAGAAAAAGCTGACTCGCAAGGCAACCGAGAAGCGCCGGTAATGCAGACCATCATCAGCCGGCCGGTCCCGGGCGTCCTGTCGGCCATCCGATGCGACGCCTCCTGAGACTCGACGACGCTGCATCGCCGAGTTCCTGTTTTCCCGGCGAACGGCACCCAGGTCAGCGCTCTCGATCGCGCGAGTACCACGACATGGACCCTGCCGCGCTCTCACGATTGCTGACGCACATCCAGGCCAATCTTGACGGCGACCTCTCATTGCAGGCGCTCGCCGCGGTCGCGGGCTGTTCACCGCCCTACTTTTCGCGTCGATTCGCTCGCCTGATGGCGGAATCGCCCAAGCGATACACATCGCGTCTTCGACTGGAAAGGGCGGCCCTGCAGTTGGTCCTGCTCGATGACTGCATTCTCGACATTTCGCTGGACTGCGGATTCGCATGCCACGAGACTTTCTGTCGAGCGTTCCGCCGCCGCTTTGGCGTCGCACCGCACGCCTTTCGCCGCGCGGGAAGGCTCCCTGCGCCTGCCGCACGTTCCGCGGCCGCAGCCGAACAGGAAGTGCCCCAGCGCGTGGCTGCCTCGAGCGCGGCCCCGGAGATGCGGCTCTCCAGTACCGTCGTCCGCACCCTGCAGCCGATGTCGCTGGCGTTCATCCGTCACACCGGCCCATATGAGCGTGTGCCGATCGGGTTGTGGGACACGTTGATCGCCTGGATGCGGCGCCGCGCCATTCCCGGCCGAGCGAGGCCGTACGTCCTGCTCGGCATAGCCCACGACGCGCCGGGAATCACGGCGCCCGAGAAACTCCGTTTCGACGCGGCGGTCCGCGTCCCGGGGGAATTTCGGACCGGGGGGCGCACAGTGGTCGGTCATCAGCACTTCGCGGGCGGCCTCTTCGCCCTCACCACCAGCGTCGGGCCTTTCGCTTCGCTCCCCGCAGCCTACATGGAAATATTCCGTCGCGTGCAGAGCGACAAGGCCCTGGAGTGCCTCGGGGTACCGTGCCTGGAGTTCTACCGGGTCAATCGAATCGTGGCTGACCTGGCGGTTGTCAGCACGGAAATCGCCGTTCCCGTCAGGCGCCGACGATGAGCGATGCGGGCGGGGATCGGAAGTGCGAGATCCCAAGAACGTCCGCGAGAGCGATGAGAAGAAGACGATCCACAGATGACAGAGATGACACGGATTGGACAGAGTGGGCAACGGACCGCGTGAATCAGCATGGCTGGTGTCCGCCGGCTCGCGATCATTGCCAACGGCTTTCCGCCCCCGGTACGCTGATGCTCGCCTTCAGTTCAGGAGCCGCCGATGATCCGCCGCTCGCGCCCTCGTTCACCCATTGCCGCATCCACCTTCACCGCCGCATGCACATTCGCGGCCGCTGCAATTTTCCTGCTGTCGCCCTTCGGCTGCGCATCCGCCCGGCATGGCGACATTCCCCGCTCACCGCTCGGCCGGCCGCTCGCACCGATCGTCATCGAAAGCCCGCCGTCCGGGAGCCAGTCCGCCATGCTCCGCAACCTCGATGACGCCCGCCGCCGCAGTGAGGCCCACCCCGATGACCTCGACGCGATCATCTGGCACGGGCGGCGGCTCGGTTACCTCTGGCGGATGGAGGAAGCCATCGCCGTTTTCACAGAGGCCGTCGAGAAATTCCCGGCGCGCGCCGAGCCGCTGCGTCATCGCGGCCACCGCCTCATCAGCCTGCGCCGCTTCGACGCCGCCGCCCGCGATCTTCGCCGGGCCGCTGAACTGATCGCCGGCCGGCCCGACGCCGTCGAGCCGGATGGCCAGCCCAACGCCCGCAACCAGCCGCGTTCCACCCTGCACTTCAACGTCTGGTATCACCTGGCGCTGGTCGAGTACTTCCGCGGCCGCTGGGCCGATTCCGCCGCGGCGTGGGAGACCGCCTGGACGCACTGCCACAACGACGACAGCCGCGTCGCCGTCGCGCACTGGCACTACCTCACGCTGGCCCGCAGCGGTCGAAGCGCCGAAGCGCAAGCGCTGCTGGGCCGCATTCATCCCGGAATGGACGTCATCGAGAATCACGCCTACCGCGATCGACTGGAGTTGTTCGCCGGCCGGCGCTCGCTGGAGGAAGTTCTCCGCGCCACGGCCGACGCTGCTGGCGATGCCGGTGCCGTTGAGCAGTGGGGGCTGGCGATCGGCATGACTCACCTGCTGCGCGGCGAGGCGGATGCGGCGCGGCAGTGGTTCGAGCGGATCGTGGCGGGCGAGTCCTGGCCCTCCTTCGGCTTCATCGCCGCCGAGGCCGAGCTGGTGCGCATGAGCGCACAATAGCCCCGGCCGGCGGCCTCGCTTCGCCGCCTCAGGCGTCGCGATGCACGATCAGCGTGATGTTGGGGTGGTAAATCTGAAAATAAACGCCGCCGTTGGCGATCATCACCAGCTTCACCGCCGTGTGCAGCACCTTCTGCACCCCGATGCGGATGATGTTGAGCAGGTCTGAGGGCGGAATGCGGAAGCCCTGCACTTCGACGCGCGCGTGCGGCAGCTCCGCCATGGAGGCCAATTGCCGCAGGGAAAGCTCGGAGAAGACGTTTTCGTGCGTGATGTCGCTGTATCGTTCGACCAATCCGAGCGGGGTTCCGCCGTTCGGAACGGTGATGATCAGTGCGCCGCCGGGGTTCAATTGCGCGTAAAGCGCCTGCAGCAGCGGAACAAGCGCCGGTTTGCGAACATGCTCCATGATCTGCATCATGAAGATGCGGTCATATTGCCGCAGCTCGCCGCGGATCGGCGCCAGATCCTCCGCTTCCGCGATCCAGAGATGACGAACGTTGTATTTCTGCGCCACGTGCCGCGCGACGCCCGCATCTCGATCGATGATGTCGATGTCCTGGATGCCCAGGCGGTTGCAGAACGTCAGGAATTCGCCGAAGCCCGGGCCGATCTCCAGCACGCGCTGCCCGGCGGAAAACAACCGGCGGAAATTGTGCTCGATGTAGCCCAGCTTGCGCTGAAAGCTCTTCTCCCCGTAGATGCCCTCGAGGTACTGCAGGTAGTCGCTCATCGGCCCGCCTCGTGGCTCACGCGCCGCCCCGCCGGATCCGCAGCACCAGGTGCGGCGTGTAGATTTTCAGGTGCGTCGAGCCGTTCGCGATCATCACCAGCTTGAGCAGCAGGTGCAGCGCCTTCTGCACCGCGATGCGCGGCAGGTTGATCAGCTCGTAGGGCGGAATGTGGTAGCCGCGCACCTCGGCGCTGCTCCCCGGCAGGTTGGCCATCTGCGCGATCTGCCGCAGCGAGTTCTCGGAGAACGCCCCCTCGTGCGTGAAGTCGTGATAGCGCTCCACCGCGGCCAGCGGCGTCCCGCCATTCGGGATGATCATGATCAGCAGCCCACCCGGATTCAACCGGCGATAGAGCGATTGAATCACCGGGACCACCAGGTCCTTCCGCACGTGCTCGAGGATGTGCAGCATGAAGATGCGATCGTAGCAGCGCAGCTCACTCTCGATGGACGGAATGTCCTCGGCCGATGCCGTCCACAGCTTCTCCACCCGGTACTTTCCGCGGATGTACTCGGCGATTCCCGGGTCGCGGTCGATGATGTCCACGTCGTGAATGCCGACCCGGTTGCAGTAGGTGATGAACTCACCCAGCCCCGGCCCGATCTCCAGCACGCGCTGCCCCGCCGAAAAGTCGCCGCCGAAGTTGTAGCGGATGTAGTTGACCTTCCGCGCAAACGTCCGGGGGTCGTAGATCGATTCGAGGTAGGTTCGGTAGTCGTTCATCCCTGTTCCGCACCCGCCCGCGACATGCGCCCGCCTGCCGGCGCGCAGGCCGGTTTTCGCACCGCCAGTTCCGCGAACCCGGCCTCCAGCACATCCACCGTTCGCTCCCAGTCAAACTCCGCCGCGCGGGCCGCCGCTCCGGCCGACAGGCGCGCAAACGCGGCGTCGTCGCAGAGCAGAAGCTTAAGCCGGTCGGCCAGCGCTTCATAGTCGCGCGGCGGAACGTGATACCCGCTGACGCCGTCGCGCACCGACTCCGCCGGCCCGCCGCTGCCCACCACCACCGCCGGCGTTCCGCAGGCCATTGCCTCCACCGCCACGAGGCCGAACGGCTCATTGACGGAAGCCAGCACGAATGCCCGCGATTCCTGCAGCGCCGTCACCAGCGCCGCGTCGTCCACGCGCCCGCGAAACGTGACCTGCCGCGTGATGCCCAGTTCCGCCGCCAGCCGCTCCAGCCCCGCTCGCGCATCTCCCTCGCCGATCACGTGCAGCTCCGCGTCGCGCATCCCCTCTTGAGCCAGCCGCGCAATCGACCGCAAAATCACGTCCACGTTCTTGAACGCCGTCAGGCGGCCGATCGTCGTGACGCGCCGCGGGCGCGGCAGCGGGGGGGCGGCGCGGAATCGCGGATCCGCCCCGGGATACGCGGTGCGGCAGGGTCCCTCCGCATAGCCATAGACCCGCCGGGCGTAGGCACGGGTGTAGTCGGAGTTCGTGAACACGAGATCCACGTGCCGAGCCGACGATACATCAATTCGGCGCAACAGGGGGTTCAGGAACCGGGCGAGGGTGCGCTTCAACAGCCCCGGGATCGCGCGAATCCACGCCGCGGAGTGAATGAACGCGGACGGTTCGTGACAATACCACACCATCCGCAGCTCGCGCCGCCGCTTCTTCGCGAAGAATCCCCACCAGTTCGCGGGAAATGGCTGCGCGAACACGATCGCATCCGGCCATTGGTCGAGGCTCTGCGCCACCCGGCGACAACTGCCGCGAAAGCCCGACCAGAACGCCAGCGATGACGACAGCGGCCCGCCCAGTTCGTGAAAGCGGATCGTGTTCCGCGCTGCGCCCACCACCTCGGCATCCGCGCGAATCGTCACGACGTGCACTACGTGCCCTCGCCGAGCGAGCCGCGTTGCTGTCTCGAGGACGAATCGCCCGGCGCCGCCCGGGCTGGTGAAATGGGGGTGCAGATAGACGATCGTCATGCCGCTGCTCTTTCCGTGCGGCGCAGCAGGGCCGCCCCGGCAAACACGACCTGCGCAGCGAACGTGCCGCACTGAATGGTCACCAGCACCGCCAGGTTCGGCGCAGCCAGCCAGATTGCCGCGGCCTGCGCCAACGGGATCAGGCCGGCCGCCAGCAGCCCGCTCCAGCGTCCCAGCGCCAGCGAGTATAGCCCGAGCGTATGCGCCACGGCGTGCAACAGGGCGCCGCCGGCCAGTGGCCCCACCAGCGGCGCGAGATGCGAGTATTGCGGCGCGAGCATGAGATGCGTCAGCCAGGGCGCCAGCACCGCCAGCAGCCCGGCCAGCACTCCGCCGATCCCGAGCACTCCCAGCAGCGTGCTGCGCAGCACGCGGCGGCGCGCCGCCGAATCCGATCCGCCGCTGACGTGTGAATACATCACCAGCAGCAGCGGCCCGACACACAGAAACACGATCTTCGCCAGCGTGCACAACGCGGCATAGTCCCCGCTGAGCGGTCGCACCAGCGCCTGAACAAACACCTGATCCAGGCAGAAGGGCGCCACGAGAAACAGGTAGGCGGCCACAAAACCCGGGTGCAGCGCGTCCGGCCGGCCGGCGTCTTTCTCTGAATTCTCCGAAGTCGCCACGTGCCCGTTCCGCCCGGCAGAGGCGCTCGCGGATTCCGTCCGCGCTTCGTCGCCTTGCGTGCCCCGCAGCGCGTCGCTCAGGCCGCGGGTCATCAGTGCGTATGAGATCAGCAGCCCCAGGCCGTAGGCCGCCAGCGCAGCGCTGACTCCCCCGCCAATCGCCAGCAGCACCGCCCCGATGGCGAGCTTCACCATCGCGCCCGCGAGATTCGCGTTTGCATGCAGACGCATGCGTTGCAGACCCGTCGCGATTCCGCCGGCTGCGGAGACAAAGAGCAGCGCCGCCGCCGCCACCAGCATCGCCCCCCATTCGGCCAGTGACGCCCCCAGCCACGTCCCGGCTGCCGGTGCGGCGATCGCGGCCACCGTGCTGCCGGCCACCGCCGCCCCCGCCAGCCGCCATTGCGCCGCTCGCCAATAGGCCGCCCGCTCGCCCGCCCCGACTCGCACAATCTGCCGCGCCACGTGCAGCAGCACGGAGTTCATCAGCACCGTCGAGAGCGTCAGAAACGCCAGCAGCGCGTTGAACACGCCGAATTCGGGCTTCGTCAGCGTCCGCACCGCGACCAGCACAAAGGCGTAGTTCGCGACGTTCATCACCCCGCTGACGACGAAGTAGTAGGCGGCGTCGCCCGCAAAGCGCGGTTTGCCGGACGCACCGCTCGCGCCCGCGGCGTTTTCGGACGAGGCGGCTTCGCGGCCGGGGATCATGAACGCTTCCGCCACGGTTACGGGAGAAGGGACAGGTGATCGACGTCCGACGCGACGCCGCGCGACTCAAGATAGGGCAAGCCGTCGCGCGTGACAAAGCGGAGCGAAAAACACGGTCCGACGCGGCTGCAAGTGCGTGAGCTATCGGTCGGTCGGGTTGCGACGATGGCGGATTGAAGGCGTTCTGCGGTTGCTCTCAAACCGCGCACGAAACGTATCCCATACTCCGGGGGTCAGGAGCGCCGCGCGGGAAGCGCGTCGGCGTTTCCTTCGCCCGGCTGCGGCCCGTCGCAGCCAGGCGGTGTGTCATGGAGCGAGGCTTCCGGGGGTCCGGGATCGGCACGATGCGGCAGCTTCCACCGTCGGATCGGGCCGGCGAGGACCGGTATTGCGAGGAATCCCATGGGCAGCAAGCCCGAAATCCGCGCGGACGCACCGTCGGCCGCGGACGGCGCAGCGACGCCATTGGGCGCGCTCGGGGAAAAAATCTCCGGGCTGTCCGTCCAGTTTGCGACCGCGTATCAGCAGCTCGACGAGATCGAGGGGCTGTTGCGCGAGCAGATGACCTCGCTCGCCGAGCAGCACGCCGGTCTCAATGAGAGTAACGCGAAGCTCTCCATCCGTGAGCAGGCGCTTGAGCAACAGGTTGATCAGCTCACCCGCCTCGAATCCGAACTCACCACCCGACGCGCCGAACTGGAAATCGCCGAGAAGGCGCTGCGCGAGCAGCAGGCACAGATTGAGACCCGCAGCGCCGAGTTGGACGGAATCGCCCAGGCCGCCGCCGACGCCCGCCACAAGGCGACCGAAGCCGAACAGGCCGCGGAGGCGCTTCGCCGCGAAGTGGCCGAGCGCGAGTCGGAGATCGACAAGCGCCGAGCGCAGGTGGACGAGGACGCCCGCCAGCTCGCCCAGGATCGCGCCGCGTTTCAGCAGCAATTCGACGAACTTGCCGGTCGCGAGCACGCTGTGGCCCAGCGCGAGGAGCAGCTCGCCGCACTGCAGGAGGAATTGCAGACGCGCGAGTCGCAGCTCAACGAACAGGCACAGCAGCTCGCGCAGCGCGATGAAGCCGTCGTCGCCCGTGAGCAGGCGGCGGCGGCTCGCGAGCAGGCGCTTGCGAAGTTCCAGGACGCCTTCAGCGGCATCACCGCGATGTTCAATGCCTCGGGCGCCTCGGGCGGAGCGCCCGCCAACCCGCTTTCGGCGCTGCTCAACGAACACGCCGCCGCCATGTCAGCCGCCCAGGCCCAGGCTGGGCACGCCGCCGTCGCAAACGGCGCGGCTGCAAACGGCGCGGCGGATGCTTCTTCCGGCGCTGCCGCCGCGAGTTCGCTGCCGCCCGCGAGTGGAGCTGCGGCCCGTGGCGCCAAGGGGGACAAGCCTGCCGAATCGCCCGACCGGCACGCCGCGGATCGAGGAAGCGGCGCTCAGGGTAAGTCACCCGTCGACAAGAACGGCGCATCATCGGCCGCGGATCGCCACGGAGCCGGCGCGGCGGAAAAGCAGAATGGAGCAGCCGGCGACAAAACCGCGCCGTCCGCGTCAAAGAAGGGCGATTCGGCGTCGCGCCCGTCGGTCGGCGACTCCGCCGACCTGGCCGCCGCCGCTGCCGCGGGCCGCATGCCGGTCGGTGACTCGGCCGATCTGGCGGCCGCGAGCCTGAAGGCCGACGGCATGGTCGATGAGTCGCGCGTCAGCCCGGAAGTGCTGGAGAAGCTGCGCGTGCTGCGGCGGCTGACCGGCGGGCGTAAGACGGACGCCGAGTTGCTGGAGCGAATCCGCAGTGAGCGCGGCGGCGAACATGCGTCCGCTGCGCCGGCCGCGGCGAAGAAGAAGTCCCGCTGGTGGGGCGGTGGGGCATAGCGGCTCGCCGTTCTCGGCGGGCGCGGCATTCGAGAATGCGGTCGCGGTCTCGTGAGGGGCTGCGGCGGCCGATCACGCGGTCTGTCAGTGGTCCTGCATTGGCGCTGAAGTACAACCTCGGGCGGTGCACTCGCCCGGCGCGCCCGCTCGCTCGCTCGCGCTGAGCGACTCAGCACACAACCCGCAGTCCGGCCCGTTGACCCTCGTTCGGAGTGCCGTCAGAAGCGGGACCGTGCCGCGCGCTCAGCGATTCCACTCGTTGATCTGCTCGACTCGTTCGCGCAGCCAGACGGCGAAGTCCGGAGCCTCATACGTCGGCTGTTGCTGTTCCAGATCCGGATGCTCGTGGTCCCAGAACACAACGGAACCGAACGAAGGGCCCTCCGCGACATCGACGCAGTAGTTGTTCCCCATGCCGTCATCCATCACTGGTAGCAGTGTCCGGGGCATGAAAGGACGATAGTCACACCAACAGTGTCTGGCGTGCCTCTCCAGCACATGCTCGGACGGAACGTCGTCGCCGAGTCCGTCGATCACAATTCGCGGACCATGGGCCCAGCCCACTTCGCGATAGAACTGGCGAAGCTCATCGGGGAAGCGAACGCCGAGCGACCGCTCGACCGCCTGAATGGCCGATTCGCTCGCCCCCGTGCCCAGAGTCATCTCGTCGGTGCAGGACAAGAGCAGCTCTCGAAAGTCGGTCACTGAATATCCCCGGGTGGTTCCTCTTGAAAGTGCCCGCGCCGCAAGAAGGCGCTACTTGCCCGGGTTCATGGCAACCTCGGCGAGAGCTTCATGCAGAAGCCGGTGCGGTGTGGGGAAGCGTTGCTGTCCGATGCTCAGACTCAGGGCTGTTCCTTCACCTCTGATGTCGCGCCCTTCGTCGATGGCGACGCACAAGTGAAATAGCACCACAGTGGCTGTCTCCCGAACGAGCTTCCTCAATTCCTGCAGTGAGTCGGGCGACCCGCCGATCCTGGCCACGTCCCGCACCGAGACGTCCGCGATACCGAGGTCTACAAGCCCCACCAGGAAGTCCGCCAACTCGAAGGTGAGCGATTCAGCGTCGTGGCGCATCAGTAGCTCCAATCACGGCAATATGTAGTGATTCCCGAAGAGCCGATCGATCGTCAGTTGAAACCGAGTCACATCTGTACGTGATGGGTTCCAGTTCTTCTGTGCAAAGTCCTCCCACATGGCCGTAATCTGTGCGTGCATTCGAGGTTCTACGCCTGCGAGATTGGATACATCATGGAGTTCGGCGTCCGAAAACAGGCCCCGAAAGCGCTGCGGGATTCGATGGTGAACCTGCCATCCCCTTGGAAGTTCACGGCCCTGCTGCCTCAATACGTCTTGAAACGACCCTCGATAACAACTTGAGTTATGCACCCACACCCCGTCGGCGAGGTAGGTGGGCGGGCCGTCAACGGTGAGATTGTAGACGACCTGCGGCGTCGAATCGAGCTGGATGTCGCGGATGTCCACCGGCCAGCCGGCCCGGCCGGTCAGGGCGTCTCCCGGCTTGAACAACCCCGCCGGCTGCCACCGGCCGTCGGCAGTCAGCAGTTCATGGTCGGGCGTAACGCCGAGGACAACGCTGCGGCCGAGGGGAGTGCTGCCACGATTACCGCTGCCGTCACGGTCGTTTTGGCCGCTGGGGCCTGCAGCGCCGGCCGCCTCATCACCCTTCGCGGGGCCGCTCTCCTCAATCGTGATCCACAGAACCGCCGGTGCCAGCCGCCGGTGCAGCGCCGCCACCCGCGCCGGTGCGGCGAAGCGGCCGGGAGTGTCGCAAGACGGATATCAGCGAGTTGCGATGTCTTCCCTTGATCATTGTCGAGGCGTGACAAAACAACGCACTACCGTCAGTCCGGTCAGTCACGTCTCACCTGGCGTGCCGTCAGAAGCGGGATCGGGTATTGGCGCGATGCGTGTGTCGTGCAAAGCTACTCCACCGCCTCGCCGCGCAGGGACCGAAGGCGTTTGCGAGCAGCCTCCGCCACGAACGCCTCTTGATCCAATGCCAGCTGCTCTACGACGGAACTCGGGGTGACGGGATTGCACGCAATCTGTCTGCGAATGGAAGAATCCAAGTCCGCGGCGAGCGCACGAATAACGTCCGGCGTCCTGCGAAGTGCACGCTTCAGCGCGATCGAGAATCTGATTGTGGACGAGCGATGCCGGGCGCATTCACGAATCACCCAATCGGGCATCTGCTTGTTCAGCACAAGCCAATCCAGTTGGTCATCACACTCAAGCAGGATCCGCCTCCACACGTCGTCATCGATCTTGGCAAGCCGAATGCGCTTGTTGCGGGGACTCTCAGCCTGAAGGAGATCGAGCAGTTCCGACCAGGTCGTTATTGGACTGCGATCATCCACCATGGATTTGGCTCCATGGAATAAAACTGCCTACATCTGATTTGTGCTTGCCCTTAATAAAATCACCGAACTCATCGGCGTCTGCGTGCCATCTCAAGCCACCTGCCTCCTCTTTGAACACCTTGAACTTGGATCCACCGTGTCCAGCGCGATCAACCGCCCACCATAGCTCTTCATCAGTCTTGCTCTTGTAAAGCTTTCCCCACGGACCATTTGCAATTCGTGACGCCCCTTTCTCCGTGAGCGACCAAAGCCCGCGACCAGAGCGCGCGCAGTTATGCACCCACACCCCGTCGGCGAGGTAGGTGGGCGGGCCGTCAACAGTAAGATTATAAACAACCTGCGGCGTCGAATCGAGCTGGATGTCGCGGATGAACACCGGCCGGCCGGCCCGGCCGGTCAGACCGTCCCCCGGCTTGGACAGCCCCGCCGGCTGCCACCGTCCGTCGGCGGTCAGCAGTTCATGGTCGGGCGTGACGCCGAGGACCACGCTCTCGCCGAGGGGAGTGCTGCCACGATTATCGCTGCCGTCACGGTCGTTTTGGCCGCTGGGGCCTGCAGCGCCGGCCTCCTCATCACCCTTCGCAGGGCCGCTCTCCTCAATCGTGATCCACAGAACCGCCGGCGCCAGCCGCCGGTGCAGCGCCGCCACCCGCGCCGGCGCAGCGAAGCGACCGGGAGTGTCGCAAGACGGATCGGCCCGGCCATCAAGGCCGAGCGCTGCAATCGCGGCGTCCGGCCCAAACGCTGCCTCCAGCGCTGATCGTGAGAAGTGTGCGGACGCACCTGCGCCCTCAACCGCATCTGCGCCGACAACCGTACCGGCACCATCATCCGCACCCGCGCTATCGGCCGCAGCCGCGGCATCAGCCGCGATCGCACCTTCGGCCGTCGCCAGAGACATGACTTGCTGGCCGGTGACCAGCTCTTCGATCGGCACCTCGCCGTCCGGCGTGTTGACCAGAGTACCCGCCACCAGGCACAGCACCCGGCAGCTGCCTGAGGCGATCTGACGCGCCCGGCCGAGGCTGCGGAACGCTGCGAGGCTTTCGACGGCGTTGCCGACGGCCTTGACCGCCGGGAAGGCCACCATCGCGATGGTCAACGCATCCCAGAATCCGCCGCGCCCGCTGGCCAGCACCTGCACCGCCGCAAAGGCGTCGTACAAGCCCGAGCCGGGCAGCAGCCCCGACGCAATGCCCAGGGCCGTCTCCAGCCCCAGCGACGCCCACTTGGCCGATTCGTTCAGCGTGCCGATGGTATACAGCACGCCGCCGGTGTAGTCGGCCAGGTAGTCATCAAGGTCGTCCTCCATGCCCCACGACAGACCCATGGCGTCGCGGCGCTGGATCGGGCTGGAGTCATAGGCCAGAAATGCGTTCGGCCCGTCGGCGTAGGCGGCCATCGGCCGACGCGCCAGCGCGCGGAGCGCCGTACCGTTGTACTCGGCCGCGATCGCAATCGGCAGCGCCGTATCGCTTGGATCCCGCCCCGTGAACCGGCCCAGGGTCGGCGAATACCAGCGATTGCGGTTGTAGTACAGACCGACGGTGCGCTCGGGCGCGGACGATCCGCTGGTCGGCGACAGCAGCGGGTCGAGGATCGTCGCGCCGGGGGCGACGACGAAGCGGTCGAAGAACAGTCCCTGGTGTCCGACGTCAACCAGCGGCGCGCGGCGGCGCTCGCCTGCCGGCACTTCGTTGGACTCATCCGCCAGCCGCAGAAAATCGTCGTGGATCGCCGGGGCGCCGTACGGCTCATAGGCCGTCTGGGTCAGCATCAGGTCCGTGGCGGATGCTGGTGAACTGCTCCACCCGGGGTCGTCCGCCAGCGACGCGACCACGTTGTAGTTCGCATCGACGAGGTAGAACACCAGAGATGAGGAGACGAGCAGGCCCGGCTTGTCGACGTGCTCCACCGTCGCGACCAGCTCGTCGACGTAGTCGGTGCCCCAGGCATACTGCCGCTCGGCGGTCGCTCCGTCGGCGGGGTTGTTGTCGCCAAATCCGCCCTCAAAGCCGACCGGGTCCGCGGCGGCCAGGAAGACCGCCGCCGTCGCGCCGAGCATCCGCACGGTGCTGATCCGCCGCACGCCGTTGTAGTAGTATTCCTCGCGGGCGAGCGTCGGCGGTGTGGTGGGCGAGGTCAGCAGACCCAGCCCCGCCGCGACCGGCCCTTCGCGTGAGATCAGCCGGCCGACGCCGTCGTAGGCGTAGCGGGCGACCAGGTCACCGATCGGCAGCGACGCCGGACTGCCGGCCTCCTGCGGGCGGCCGTCGGCGTCGAAGTGGGCCGAGGTAAGACATCCGCCGCCCGTCTCGCAGGCCTCGTGCACGGCGACGAGCCGGTTGAATCCGTCATAAAGGTAGAGAAAGCGGCCGTCGAAGACCAGGTTCCCGGCCCGGTCGTGGACGAGCGAAAGCACCAGCGGCGGTCCGCCGTCGGCGGCGGCGCGGACCTCGATCAGCTTGTTGGCCGCATCCACCTGGTGCGTCAGCGATTCGAGCGTCGGCGTGCCGCCGAAGTTGGAATCCGCGCGCAGCACCCCCTCGGCCGTTGGTTGACCGCTGCCGTGCACATCCGCATCGGCCGACCAGTTGCCCAGGGCATCGAGCCGCCACTCGATGGAGCGCTGCAGCGCCACCGACGGATCGTTCGTCAGTTGCTGATTGTCCGTCGAGAGCGCCCCGAGATGCGACGCGGCGAGCCGCGCGACGTCGTCGTATCTGTGGAGTTGCGATCGATCGTTGTCGTGGGGAATCCAGTTGCCGGGATCAGCGGGATCGGGGGTCGGTGCGTGGACGACGCGCGAGAAGAGCCGATTTCCGACGGCGTCGTAGCCGTGTGAATAGCGATGGATGACCGCCGGCGTGGACTGGGCCGTGAGGAAGCGCAGGTCGGCGACGCGGCCGAAGCGATCAAGGCCGGCGTAGCCGGACTCCGAAGAGAGTGTAAAGTGTTGTGACACGCCGTTGCCGAGGGTTGTTCCGACGCGTCGACCGGCGCCGGCGTAGTCATATGCGGCGAGCAGCCGCGGTCCTTCGCCGGTGTCGAGCGTGAGCGCGGCAACGCGACCGAGGCGGTCGTCAAGGCCTCCAGGGGGGCCGTAGTCAAGAGCCAGGATAGTCGCGGGCGTTTCGCCGACGACAGGCTGCGGATAGGTGATGGCGGCCAGGCGCGCGGGGATGACGCCGAAGCTGGTAGCCGATTGCCATTCGTAGCCGATTGTCCGCGGGCCGAGCGGTGATGCGTGTAGCTCCTGAGTCTCGGTGGCGAGGCGCCGGCGCAGGTCGTACCCAAAGTCGCTGGTCGCGACGGGGGTAGCGGATCCGCCGGCGTAGCTGTCGGCCTTGACGGACCCGATTCGTCCGTCGGGGAGGTAGGTCATCCGCACATGATGAACGCGATTGGCGGGGTTGTAGTCAGCAGGCAAGCCGCCGAAGTACGCGGTGTCGTCGATCCAGGTGTCGGTGCGGCGGCCGTGCTCGTCGTAGTGGTGGTACATCGCGACGCCGCGCGAGTCGGCTCGCGAGGCGACGCTACCGTCAGAGTAATAGGTGAAGTCGAGCGTGTGGCCGTCCGGGTAGATCACGCGGGAGATCCACGACTTGTGGGAGCTGGCGCTGGACCAATGCGGGCTTTGCGGATCGCCGTAGGGATTCCAGCCGCCGCTGTAGGTCATCTGGCCGAAGTGTTGATTGCGCGGCCAGACGGTGGGGTGATACTCGAAGGAGGTGACCTGGTTCACAGCGGTCGGACCGGGTGACCAGTCGACCTGCGTCCAATCTTCGACGCCGGTCTGGAGGACGGCTGCCATTGCCAGGAGCAGCCCGCTTCGGCTTGCGTCGTCGTACCGGTATGCAGTTCGCCGCGCGATGGGCGGCGTGGGATCGGATGAGTCGCGCAGCGCCGCATCCTCTATGGTGAGGCGCAGGCGTCCGAGGGAGTCGTACCGGTGGCGCGTCAGGGAGCCGTCGGGATGCGTGATGTCGGACTGGTTGCCAACCGCGTCGTAAGCGTAGCGCGTCAGGCGTGCGCCGGTAGGGGCCGACGATGGCGATTCGTCGCTGCGAGCGGGCCCGTCGCCGGTGGTGGCGATGTATCCACCTGTAGTGGAGGTGCCGTAGTCCAGTGTGGCGACGAGGCGGTTCGCACCGTCATACCAATTGTGGGCGAAGGTGCGAACGGCCGTCGCGGCCGTCAGAGGGGTGTTCAGGGGCGGTGTTCCTATCGCCTCGAAGCGCTCGACGGCGGTGACGTTGCCCATGATGTCAAAGGTGGTATGTGTTCGTTCCAGCTCAAACGACCCTCCGCAAGGACCATTGGCGCTGAACACCAGCTCCCGCGTCTCGACCTCATGACCGAGCACGTTGAACCTGCGTGTCGTGGCTCGGCCTGCGGAATCGTGCTCGAGGATCGGGCGACGGGCGGCGTCGTACAAGGTGGTGCGCACCGTGCCGGTGGGCTGTTGTGCCGTGAGGTCATAGTCCGTGACGCGATGCGGCAGCCCACGTTCGTCGTACTCGGTGTGAGTAAGGGAGACGGCTGGAGAGTCGCTACCATAGACCTCCTCGATGATCGCGTCCACGTCCGGAAGGTCCATGCCGGGAAGATCCTGGGGCAGTGTGACGTCTGCGGGAGGTCCGCCGTCGAACGTGGCGGTCAGCACGGGGCGGTCGAGGTTATCAAACCAGGTCAAGTGGGTGGAGAGAGGCGCTCCGGCCGCGCCGCGCGTCGCTTGCATGACCTCGCGCTCGCGCCAATCGTAGACATACTCGGTTGTGGTGGATGGTATTGCATTGGCGATGTCGTCAAAGCGCCAGACATCCTGATAGGTGTGGACCTCCTGAAGGCGATACAATGCCGGAGGGGCTGTGCGATAGACACGGGACTCGACGAGCAGCATGTCGTCCCCGCCAAGGCCCTCCTCCCACGCTTCATCGACCGTTCCTCGGAAGGTGTGCGTGAGCCGCCCCCGCGAGTCGAAGAGCTGTCGCGTAATTGTACCGTCCGGCTCCACAGAGCGGACCGGCATGCCGGCGAAGTCGTAAGTGATGGTTCCGGAGTCCAGGGTCGGGGTTCCGGTGTGATCGAGTACCTGGGCATCCAACGGCTGGTTTAGCTCGTCGAACCGATAGAGCGTAGTCATGTGCGTCGTGAGCGACGCGGGGTTGCCGTCCGGGGCGGACCCGGCAGGGACACTCCCGACGCGCTCGCCGAGGAGTTGCTTTCCGGCATACCAGCGGATCGTAACGGGCGTCGGGATGTCGTAGACGGTCTGGGGAGGCTCTTCGGGAATCTCGGTCTGAAGCACGTCCGAATAGGTCCATTCCTCGCGAACCCGCTCAGGGCCGAAGAGGCCCGGCACCGTTGTGACGCGCGATACAACGACGTGGGCGCGGCCGTTCGGGAGGTTGGTGCGCACGAGCTGGTTACCGGCGTAATCAAAGGTGGTCGTCGCAGCCAGGTCGGTACCTTCCCGAAACTCAATCCTGGTCGTGTTGTAAGGCGGCGTAGGGCTGCGGAAGAAGCTGGTGGTCTGCGGTGTTGACGAGAATGTGTTGCCCTGATGGGTTGTTTCAGTCCATACCGTCGTCGAAGCGACCTGCCCGGCGGCATCGTAGGTGTCGCGCTGGACGTGCTGGTAGGACGCGCCGCTACAGGCCGTGACCGGCGCTGTGCGGGCTGTGCGTGTGGAAATGACGTCCTGCCCCCACGATCCCTGCGTAAGTGTGTAATCGTAGGTGGTGATGACCGGTGCACCGGTGGCGCCGTCGGGCCATTCCTTCATTTCCGTAACAAGCCACGTGCCGAACGGGTCGTTCGGTGCCGTCGTGGAGAACTCGCGAACAGTGAGCGACGGTCCGGTTTCGTCTCCGCGGTGTACGGAGAGCCTGGACAAGGGGGATGGAGTGTCTGAGGTAGCGTACTCAAATCTGGTAATCAAGCCGTCCGACGCCGAGTGTGCGCTGGAGTCCCACGAGGGTGAGTAGCGGGCAATAACACGACCGAGCGAATCGTAAGCGTTGCGCTCGCGGCCGGGCGGGCAGCCCTGACACTGGGGATCACTGCGGGGGGCAAGAGGTTGCGTCGCGACGGACACTTCGCGCCCTGCGGCATCGAACGAGGCGAACGTCCGCGTTACAGGTGAGTTGCCGTCCGCCGAAGAATATGAATCGATGACAATGCCGTATATCTCCTGGCGCACGGGAGGGTCGCCGACGGTGGCCAGCAAGTCGACGAAAGTAGGGTTCTCTCCGCCCGTGGTTCGACGGAACGGCGCGAGGAACGTGCTCATGGGATTGAGCGACCAGATCGGCTCAGGGTTTCCCCGTTCGCAGGATGCACGAGTGCCGTTCGCGATCCAGCCAGGTTCGCCGAAGCCCAGGTGCGTCAACTGGTAGGTGCGTTCGCGCCCGGTCCTGGCGTCGCGAATGCGAATGTCAGAGACCACGCCGTCGCGCCAGATGGCGTCGCCGTACTCATGCTCCGAGGTCAGTGTTCGGCCGAAGCAGGTTGCGAAGCATGCGTCGATGGGGGGTGTCGGGACGCCCGCCGCGCGAAAGTCGATGGTCAGCGCAGCGTTGCTTCCGTCGAAATCAGGGCGAGTCAGGTGCGTCGTTGCCGCTTCGAGCGAGCCGGCGACGTCAGCCGTATCGAGCAACCGGCGCTGGTCCTCGCCTTCGCCAGGGTTGGACCAACGAATCGCGTTGACCAGCTCTTCATGGCGACGAATTGCCTTCAGTGGCGCCATTGCGACCGCAGATCGGGAACTGGCGGACTTGTGATAGTCGTACACGGTGAAGCGGTGGTCGAGCGACGCGGGTGGGCCTGTCTCCAGGCGCGTGGTTACTGTGCACTTGCGCAGATCCATCGCGCTGTCGGAGTTGATCGCGCCATAGGTGCTGTCGCCAAACGCCGGGTCGTGCATTCTCCCATTGGCGCCGACGTTGTACCCGGCTCCACAGGCCGACGACTCGCTGTAGTGATACTTGACGCGTTGAGTCCAACCGGAGGGCACGGCGTCTGACGATTCGAGCCATTCGGCGATGTTCTCAAGATCCAGATAGACATAATCCAGGTGGCCGTGCCCCTCCTCGTCCGGAAGCGGACAGAACAGGCTGGCAGGTACGCAGCGATCCTCGGCAGCGCCGCCGACCTCGTCGCCCTCATAGACGTGTATTGCAAACAGGCAGCGCTGGTTCTCATCCGGGTCGAATTCAAGGACCGGATCCACTCCTTCCGGCGGCTCGCCGTTGGCGTATGCGGAAGGGTGCTGTCGAAACTCGCGATATGTGTACAGTAGCGTATATGCAGGCTCTTCCGCGCCGGCGGGCCAGAGGCGAACGCGGTCGATCTGGCCGACCTCGCTGCAGTTCAGCGCCCCACCGGGCGTAAAGTACTGGTATTCGACCCGGTTGCCGTTGCGGTCGTCAATCTGCAGCACGCGCCCGACTGATGCCTGTGCCGCCCCCATCGAACCTTGTGTGACGGGTCGCTGCGGCAGTACTTCGAAGGTGTAGCGCACATCCTTGCGCAGTTCAATCTGCACCTGCGTCGGCGTAACTCCCGACGCGCCGTTGTGCGTGAGCAAGGCGCCGAAATGCGCCGGGGCGGTATAGCTTCCGTCAGCGTGGCGCTTGAACGGAATAGCGTGGTGTGCGTCCGGGGCGAAGTAGGTCCAGACGCCGTGGGCTTCACCGAGAATCTCCGGATGCGAATAGTCGACGACCAGCAGCGGCGCTTCGCCCATCATCCAGCCCAAGCCGTTCCAGTCCCATGCGGCCCATGCCGATGACTCATGCGCCGCCGGACTGGAGAGCGGACAGTCGATCAGGTGTTCGACATAGGTCGGATGTGCGTAGGTTCGGACATGGCGGAATACTGCGCCGCCAAAAGGCAACGCCAGGTCGATGTCCTGGATCAGCGCTTGGCCCGTTACCGGATCGACGATCTCGGCGACGAGTGCGCGCTGCGGCAGTCCGGTGCGTGCCTTGGCGGCGGCGTTGCCGGCGGGCACCAGCGGCGAGCTGCCGGTCGCCCAGTCCGTCGAAAGCGGCGGGAGGCTGGGCGGGATGGCGAGCAGATCAGGCGCGATCTGCCAGCCGTCCCAGTTCACGCAATGCCCGCCCGTGAGGGTCACGCGCACCTCGTCGGTCGCAAGCTCCTCGCTCTCCTCATCCAACTGGACCGCCCGCAGCGACTGCCCGCCTGCTGCGGCAAAGGCCGCCTCGACGCGGAAGCGCAGCGGCAGCGATTGCGGCGTGCCGGTCAGCGCGTCGACGAAGGGATCGATGTCGAAATTGGTCAGCAGCCAGTCGCCGTCGAAATCGCCCAGGTGGTCGGGATCGACGGTTGGAAAGGCTAGTCGAAAGGCCGGCCGATCGACCAGCGCCAACACCAGAGCGTCAATGTCGAAGTTGTTGAAATGGCCGTCGCCGTTCATGTCGCCCAGCGGCCGGATCCACTCCGTGCGGGGCTGCCCCGGCTCGACGAGAGTCCAGGCAGTGCAGGTGGACGGCACATGCCAGACCCGCAGCGACGACCCGTCATAGTCCAGGCGATAGTCGACATCGGCGCCGAGATAGGCAAGATCAAACTCCAGCACCGCGGGGATGAGATCGTCGTCGGCGGTGGTCTCGTCGCAGCCTGCCGGCTTGGAATTGATGCGATCAGGGATGCCGTCCGGCTCATCGTCGTCGAAGTTCACCGGAGTGTACTTGCCGGTCCCGGAATCCTCGGCCGCGTCCTCGGCGGCGGAGCGATCGGGCGGGTTGTCGCCGTTGTTGTTGTCACTGTCAATGTCCAGGTCGAGCAGGGGGCCGCTCGACATCATGCCTGCGCCGGTGGGGCCCGATGAGGAGGTGGAAAACTCCGTGCCGGACTCAGTGGACGAAGCGCTCCCGTGGGCGCCTCCGGGAGCCGCCTCTGTACTTGTGGCGGATGAGCGCTCGGCAAGGGCGGTTCGGAGCGTCAGGGCGAAACCGGGCACATCGAGTGCGTTCACCAATCCGTCGCCGGTGAAGTCACCGCGGGCGATGCGATCCGTCGCCGGTCGCGAATGGGCGGCGGACCAGGCCTGGGCGTCCGTGGAGGCAAGCACGAAGGCCTGCACGTCGTGCGCATCGACCACGTCGTCGCAGTTAAGGTCGCCGGGGATTGGGTCGGCGGACGACGCAAGAGCTGGGGCGGGGAATGGCGAAAGTGGGACGGTGAGGAGGAAGAGTGCGGCGCACCTTCCCGCCAGTCGAGTCGGGAGGATGTGGCCGCGCGTGATGAAGCCCCCACACGCGCTGATCTGTGCCGGACGGAAATCTGTCGTCGTCATGGTCGTGACCTCCCGGCGGGGCGACCCCGTTGCCCTGCACCTGAAGTATTGCCGCGCAGCGCCTTTTTCGTGGAGGCATGCTGCGCAATGGACGCCGATAGATGCGGAATGGTGTATTCGAGCGCCGCCGGTGCGATTTTGGCGCGATTTGCGCTACAACGTCGCGCAGACCGCTATGACCAGCGCTCAAGCCACTCGCGCAATCGGCCCGGGAAGGCTCGCGGCGGGCGAGAACAGCCCGGCACGAGGGGTTCTACATCGCGCGGGCGGATTTGACATTCGGGCATATGCCTGAGTCGGAGGAAAAAAATAAGGCGGGGGGATTGGAGGGAGTGGCCATCCGGGGGGAGTGGACATTCGAGGGTGGGTGTGGTCATTTGTGGGTGGGCGTGGTTGTTCGGGGGAGGGAGTGGCGATTCGGGGGTGGGGGTGGCCGGTCGCGGGGCTTCGGGAGTCAGAAGATTGGGTAAAGGAAACCGGTCCGCCTGACCCTGTGTAAGGGTGAGGCGGACCGGAATTCTGAGAGAGTGCCCGGGCGCGCGGGTCGCTTTTGCAACGGGGCGTCCGGAACGAACTGAGCAGTTGCGGCGAGGCGGCCGCAACCCGCCGACCCGGAGGGAATCAGCGACGACGCATAGCAAACAGAGCCGCAAAGGCCAGAATCGTCACCGATGCCGGCTCAGGAACCACGACCTTGAAGGCCTGGATTCCGTTGTTCGTGTTCATGGCGTACAGCGGCCAGAAGCGCTCGCTGCCGGTGTTAACCAGCTTTCCGAAGGCGACGGCGCTCGTGCCGTTGCCGTTCGCGTTGTCGGGGGCGGTCAGGTCCAGCGATGCGATCGGCGCCAGGGACGTGGTCGTGCCATCGACACCCGTCACGTCGTATAGACGGACGATGGACGAGACCGTGTCGATGGTGGCCAGCAAGGCGGTGCCATCGAGGAAGGCATAGTCCATGCCGCGCTCGCTGGCGGACGTGAGTTGAATGCTGGTCACCAGCGTGGCCACGCCGCCGCTGAAGTCGGCGACGCGGAGGCGGCCGGTGCCGCCCGAGCTTTGCGTGCCATACAGCGTGTCCCCATCGACACCGGCGATGCTCAGGCGGAAGTCGCCCGCGTTCGGCGGGGTGCCGGGGAACGCCGGGCGGGTCAACGTGTTGGTGTTCGTGTCGAGGACGGCAAAGCCGTTGTTCCCCGCGACGACCGGGTTATTGCTGTAGCCGGCGGCCAGCAGATCGCCCCAGACGTCGATGTCGTCGCCGATACGCGAACCCGGAAGACTTGCGTCTCCGGAGTACACGTTCGAAGGCGCGGCAGCCTCACTCGCCCAATGGTAGATCTTGTAAGGGCTGGTGGTGCTGTTCGTCGTGAGGTTGGCGCCGTAGATCTGGCCGGTGCGGGTGACGCCGACCGTGTTGAGCGAACGCGCGCCGCCGGAGATGCCGGTTGTATCCAGCAATCCGGACGCCGCACCGGTGAGCGGGTCGAGAATGCGAACGCTCAGCCCGTTCGTCAGGTAGACGTTGCCGTTTGCGGGATTAACCGCCATGCTGCGCTGTTCGTTGGTGGTCGTGAGGTAGGTGATGCCATTCTCACCGGGGGCCCACCAGCCATCGCCGTTGAAGCCCCAGGATGTCATGGGGCTGAGCGTGGGTGTGCCTGCGAGCGCGGCGGGCGCAACGAGAGCCGCCGCTGTGGACAAAAGCAGCCTGCGCATGAGCGAAACTCCTCCTCTCCTCAGAAAGTAGTCGCACCGGCGAATCGACGGCGCGAACGGTTCAGTCAACCGCCTCGTCGGCCCGCAACAGCGCAGCCACCGGTTGGCGATCTTTCGACTCCGCGCGCAGAGGTGAGAAAACTGAACGGGGTTGCGCGCGTCGTCGGCGGTCGTCCTCCACGACCGTTATATAACATACCGGGTACGGTTCGGGCATGTCAACGGAATATTGCCGTTTCGCAGCCGTCATGCGCGGCTTTGTTTGAACATGTGCTATAACGAGCCACCGGTTCCTGGCGACCCATTGACTGCGGGAGCGAACGATGTCCATCACACGGCGTGTCTTCCTGGGAGGGACGGTGGCGGGGGGCTTGTCCGTGCTTCTGCCGGGATGCGCGGGGGGGCGACGGATTGGGACTAATTCCTATGAAGGGGCGACCGGGTCCGAGCCTTCGTTTCGGTTTGTTCACCTGACGGACATGCACGTTACTCCAAAGCGAATGGGGGACAAGGGTTACGCGGCGTGTATCGAAAGCGTGGCTGCCCTGAAACCGCGTCCGGCGTTCGCATTGATGGGGGGCGACCTGGCGTTTGACGGGCTTTACACGCCAAAGCGCGACTTTGAGGAGCAGATTCGGCTATATCGCGAGATTACGAAACAACTTGCGATGCCAAGCCACCCCTGCATGGGCAATCACGACGTGCTCGGCTGGTCATCGCGGCGGAAGGTTGATGTGGCTGATCCAGACCTGGGGAAGCGGCTGATTATGGAGCGGCTGGAATGGGAACGGCCCTACTACAGCTTTGATCATGGGGGCTGGCACTTTGCCGTGCTGGATTGCATTCATCCGCTCGAAACCGCGGACGGGCCGAGTTACGAGCCGCGGATCGGGGCGGAACAATTGGAATGGCTCGCCAATGACCTGGCGGCGGCCGGTGATCGGCCCAAGGTTTGCGTGACTCACATTGCCGCGTTCTGCAACGTGGGACAGTACAACGCGGATCCCAAGGCGCTGGCGATGGGGCCGATGGTACTGCGGGATACGAAGGAACTGCGGCTGATTCTGGAGCGGCATGGGGTGGTTGCGCTGCTTCAGGGGCATTCGCATCGAATCGAGGAATATCGATTCCGGGGGGTCTGGTACCTGACCAGCGCGGCGGTCAGCGGGGCCTGGTGGTCGGGGGCGTGGGTGGGCAATGCGCCGGGGTACACGGTGTTCGAGTGCCGCGGGCGGCGGCTCTCATGGGAGCATCATGTGTTTCCGTGGGAAGCGCAGCTTGAGCCGGAGGATGAGCTGGAGCGCACGCGGACGCGGGAGTGGCTGGAACAGGAGGAGAAGCAGCTTCGGAGGCGGGATCTGGAGCGGTCGAGGGTCCGGGAATTGGGGGGATAGATCGGGCGGATCAGTTACATAACGCTTGTTCGAGGCGGGGCGCGGGGGTAAATTGGCGGGTGAGGAGGAGGGAGTCTGCGCGGCGGAAGCGGCGCGGCACTCCGCGGGAAGCAGCGTGCATGTCCGATCCCCCGCGGAGCCGCAGCGCGTTTCGACGTGAAGCCGGTTGCCCTGCTCTTCAACACGGAATGCCGACCCTGTCCGGGATGACGGGTGCGCCCGTCGCCGGGTGTGCGGTCTAATCAAACCGCGGACCGCATCGGTCCGCCGATTCACCAGGAGGCCCAGAGAAATGTCACGACTGTTCACACGCTCCGCGATCGCTGCGGCGGCGGCTCTGCTCACACCGCTTGCGGCGTGGGCGCAGTTCCCGTCGGAGCTGGTAGGGTTCAACGGGCCGCCGATTGACGACCCGGCCACATCGCAGGAAATGTTCCGCTCGCCGCGCCTTTCGGGGACGACCAGCGCGTACATCCTGGCCAACACGTCCGAGGTTGTGATCGACAACCAGGCTGCGTATCGCGCATCGGGCTTCGAGACCGAGGGTGCGGCGGCCGAGTTCATTTTCTTCAAGTGGGTGAACGCGGCTGATGACACGGCTTGGGTGCGGGTGACCACGCTCAATACGGAGAGCCGGCCGAACCCCGCTCTGCACACGCAGGGCAAGGTGCGGATGAAGATCACCAACACGGGCGACTTCTTCAACGGCGCGCTGGGCGTATGCCTGGGCATCCGAGAGACGGGTGCGGTCGTTCCGCAGTTGAAGGACGGCGGCGTGGCCGGCGACGTCGAGTGGGTGGGCGTAAGCACGACCCCCAACGGCATCATCGCGGGTTCGAACGGCATCGTCGATTCGACGGCGGCGGGTGACGACGTGCAGGTGTTCCCGTTCGGCCAGGACGTTTCCGCGCTTCCGACGGGCACGGCGGTCATTACGGCCGGCGCGAACAACGTGATTGACACGGTTCCCGGGGGCGACGATCAGTTGCGCGCGGGGTACACGATTGGCACGAACGGCGAGCGGACACCGGTTCCTGTTGTGACGCTGCCGGTCAGTCCGGTTCCGGTCGAACTGGAATGGGATCTGGCGACGGGCGACGTGACCGTGGATGGCTCACCGATCCTGGCGGGTTTTGCGGGCCTGGTCGGCGATGGTGTGCTCAGTGCCCCGAATAACCGCGGCACGCTTGAGCACATTGCGTTCACGAAGGTCAGCGGCGATCCCGGCACGTTGATGCAGGTTTGGATCGACGAGCTGCAGTTTGAGGCGCCGGTGCAGGATCCGGTTTCCTCGCCGCGCGTTGTGGGGCCGATCATCAACGGCGACCCGACGGTGACGGTGACGGACATCCAGTTCCAGGCGGACCAGGTTGAGCTGCTTCGCAACAACATCGTCGTGGATACGGAGAGCATTTCGACGACCGATCCGGTCGTCTTTGACCTGACCACGCTCGGCGGTGCTGCGTTGACCGGCGAGACGTTCGCCGCGCGTCAGCGGGTGCTGAGCGTCAACAGCGCGACCTCGACCGCGCAGACCGTGTTGGCGACGGCGCCGCCGTTCACCTTCTCGGTGCTGCTCGATGAGGGCGGCTCGGGCAGTTGCACTTTTGCGGCGCCCGGTTGGGAGTGGATCGGCGTCACGTCCGTGACGCAGGGCACGTTCTGGGTTCCGCAGGGATCGAACTTCGCCCTCGAGGACGACAAGATCTGGCAGACGATTGACGTTCCGCTGGATGATCCGACGCTGATCAAGGCGGGTCTTGGCGGAAACGGCAGCCTGCTGCCGTCGCCGACCGGCCGCTACACGATGGATTCGTGGTGGTTCACGATCCGCAGCGGCGCGGGCGTCGGCCCGTGGGACGTGCTGGTCGACCGCGTGGAGGCGATTGACGTCAACGGCGACGTGATGGCCGTTGCGCTGGCGATGGAGGATGGTACCAACCGTCTGCCGTCGGCTCGCGGTCAAAGCCCCGAGCAGACGACTCCGACCGGTCCGGACCCGATTACGACGGCGCTGACCAGCTCCGGTTCGTTTGACGGAAACTCCGCGCACCGCCTGACCTGGACGTATGACAATACGAACCCGGACCGCTCGCTGGGCATGCTGCAGCGCGTCGGTGCGGCCTGTGCGACGTCGGCACAGATTGACGACGATGTGAAGAAGATCCGCTTCCGTCTGCACGTCCGCCTGCGCGACGATGCGCCGGTGGTTCCGCTGCCGGTGGTGAACGCGCCGGTGGTCGGCAACCAGACGATGATCCGCGTTGCGCACGAGGCGGATGCGACCGCGCTCCAGCTTTATGTGAATGGTGCTCCGGTCGGTGCTCCGATTCTCCCGTTCGGCACGCCGACGGACATCGCCGTGTCGTTGGCGACCGGCGACGACGTGACGGTGACGCAGACGACGCCGGCCGGAACGTCTGAGCCGGCCTATCCGCGTGCGGCGTGGCTGCCGGTGGCTCCGACTCTCTTTTCGCCGATTCCGGCGCTTTCGACGAGCGTGACGGTGAACGGCTGTCTGACCGACGCATTTGCGACGGCCAGCACGATCCGCGTGTATCAGCAGGGCAACCCGATTCCGATCGGAACCCAGGCGGGCGGGTCGGCGTCGGTCGTCGTTTCCGTACCGGCGCTGCCGAACCTCACGATCATTTACGCCACGCAGGAAGTGAACGGCGAGGAGAGCCTGCCTTCGGCGCTGGTACAGGTCGGTGCGCCGCCGGCGGCCCCGGTTGTGAACCCGCCGCTTCAAGCGGGCGATCAGTCGGTGCGCCTGACGAGCGTCAGCACCGTGGCCACGCTGGTCACGATCTACGCGGATGGCAATCCGATCGGCAGCATCAACCCGGCCGGGCAGACGGCGCTGAACGTGCCGGTTGCACCGCCGCTGGCGGCGCTGCAGAACATTACGGCGACGGCGTCGAATATCTCGGGTGAGAGCGCTCCGTCCGCCGGCAAGCAGGTTGGCCGCGGCAATGGCGACATTCGCGTGTCGCTCGGCATCCGAGAGACGGAGTTCCCGAACTCTCCGACGTTCCCGGGAATTCCGACTCCGGCGGACATCGGCGCCAACGGCGGCGGCAGCAGCGCCGGCATCGAGTGGGTCAATTCGACGACGGGCAGTTCTCCGACCGGATTGCTTGTGGTTCCCAACGCCGGCTGGCAGACGATGCGGTTCGATCCAGGTGTGGACCCGATCCGCGGATTTGCAGGCGGCACGGCCAACAACATCCTGACGACCGGCACCGGCTACGGCGTGGTCGAGCACCTGGGTATTCGAGTCGATGAGACGTCGGCCAACCGGAGCGTCGGCACGTATGTTATTTATCTCGATAACTTCGTGAACATCGGCGCGGACGGCGGGACGGACGTCGTACTGACCAATTTCGAGTCGCAGGCGAACGGCGCGCGGGGCATCTTTGGCGCACCGCGCTTCAGCGGTTCGACTTCCGCTCTGCTGGAGAATCCGACGACATTCCCGAACATCCCGGACATTTCGCAGGTCACGACCGAGCAGAACAACACGCTCGGCGGATCGAAGTCGCAGAAGGTCAGCTTCTACTTCACCGGCACGGTGGCCGGGCGCTGGGTGCGTCTGACGACTTCGAGCGCGGGTACGGGCGTCACGATTCCGAACCCGATCGTTCGCTTCAGCAGCGGCGGATCGAGTGCTCCGCACTTCCCGCTGGACATCGACATCCTGCTGCTGGTGGTGACGCCGCCGGCGGCGCCGGTTGTCTCGACGCCGATCGTCAACGGCGACAACGCCGTGACGGTGACGGGCCTGAATCCGGCTTCGACGCTGGTTGAGGTCTTCCGCAACGGCAATCCGTTCGGATCGATCAACCCTGGCGGATTCGCATCGATCGTGGTGCCGCTCAGCGGCACAGTTGCGAACGGCGACCTGATCACCGCCCGGCAGACCAGCGCCGCAGGGACGAGCGCTTTGTCGGAGGGGATCGAAGTCGGCCGCGGCAATGGGCCGCTGTCGTTGTCCCTGGGTATCCGCGAGACGAACGACGCGGGTGCGCTGGGCGCGACGGGCGGCACGGTGGGCGAACTGGAGTGGATCGGCGCCACGGGCACGATCAGCGGCGCGCCGCAGGGCGTGGCGATCTCGCCGTCGAACTCGTGGGTGACCATCGAGTTTGATCCGGCAACGGACCCGATCCTGTCCTTCGTCGGCAACGGCGCCATCACGGCGACGCGCGGCGTGCTCGAGCACCTCGCGATCTCCGTGAACAGCACATCGCCGAACCGCAGCTCCGGCCCCTACACGATGTACATCGACAACGTGATCAACGTCGAGGCCAACGCCGGCGTCGACTTCCTGATCTCGGACTTCGAGTCGTTCGGCATCGGCGTCGAAGCCCTCTGGCAGGAGCCGACCAACTCCGGCTCGACCAGCGGGAACCTCGGCAACGCGCCGAACAGCAGCTCGGTGCGCGACGAAGAGGGCAACCCCGGCAAGTCAGCGCGCCTGCAGTGGTTCTTCAAGGACACCACGGCCGGCCGCTGGATTCGCGAGACGACCTCGGGCGCGACGAACCTGTCGCGGCCGATCATCGACCTCACGAAGCCGATTCGCATGGACGTGCTACTGCCGGCGGACATCATCATCGGCGACATGAACTGCGACGGTGTCGTGAACAACTTCGACATCGATCCGTTCGTGCTCGCGGTGGTGGACATCGACGCGTACTCCGCGGCGTTCCCGAACTGCCCGGGCGCCACGATCGGCGATGTCAACGGCGACAACCTGTTCAATAACTTCGACATCGACCCGTTCGTGGCGTGCATCGTGGCACTGCCGCCGCCGGGCGAGGGTTGCCGCTAACTCTGATTGAAGTACCGGGTCCGTCTCGTCGCAGACCCTGCGACGGGCGGGTGACCGGGTGATCCTCATGGCGGCCGGTCGGCGGGAAACCGTCGGCCGGCCGCCGTTACTTTGCGCGGCGCCTCTCCCGGCACGGGTGCGGCATCCCGCATACAATGACCGCGGCTGACCGGCGCGACAGCGACCCGCGGCGAAGGCGAAGCGCGCTTCGCAAGCGGGGTGATTCGGGACGATGCCGGCCGCCGCAAGGATGCGCTGCGTGAAGATTGCTTTGGTGAATCCGATCAGCCGCCGTACGCAGGGATATCACACCGTCGGCAGCTACATCCCGCAGCTTGGACTGCAGGTGCTGGCGGAGCGGGTGCCGCCGCCCCACACCGTGGACATCATTGACGAGGTCTTTGGGACCGAGGCGACCGATCGGCTGATTTCCAAGGGGGGGTATGACCTGGTCGGTGTGACGGCGTATACGAGCGGGGCGACGCGCGCGTATGAAATCGCGGCCGGCTGCCGCGCGCTCGGAATCCGGACCATCATGGGCGGGCCGCATGCCTCGGCTGTTCCGGACGAGGCCGGTTTGCATTTTGATTCCGTGGCGATCGGGGAGTGCGACACGGTCTGGCCGAAGATTGTCGAGGAAGCGGCGGAGGGGCGATTGCAGCCGCGGTATCAGGGGGAGCTATCGGACCTTGAGGCCACGTCGCTGGGGCGTGCTCGGCAGGATTTGCAACCGATCAACGGGCGCTATTCTGTGTCGGCGATTCAGACGTCGCGCGGCTGTCCGGTGGGCTGCGAATATTGCTCCGTGACGCAGTTCAACGGGGCGCCGATCCGACGTCGCCGGATCGAGGACATTCTCGCGGAGTGGAACCAGACGCCCAAGCCGTTCTGCTTCGTCGTGGACGACAACTTTTTCGGCGTCGGGCCGCGGCACGCGGAGTGGTCGAAGGAACTGCTGCGCGCGATCATCAAGCACGGGCGAAAGCGGCTGTGGTTCAGCCAGACGACGATCAACATGGGGGATGACCCGGAGGGGTTGCGGCTGGCCTATCGCGCGGGGTGCCGCGGCATGCTGATCGGCTTCGAGACTTTCAATGCGGCGAACCTGCGCGAGTATCACAAGGGGATCAACCGCAACAACCTGGCCCGCTACCAGACGCTGGTGAACGGTTTTCATCGGGCGGGGATTGCGGTGTTCGGCGGGTTCATCGTGGGGGCGGAGGAGGACACGCCGGAGACCGTCGCCGAAACGGCGCTGGCGGCGGTGAAGCTGGGCGTGGACATTATTCAGGTGACCAATCTCACGCCGTTGCCGGGCACGAAGATGTACGATCGGTACAAGGCGGAGGGGCGGCTGCTGGCGACGGATTATCCCTCCGACTGGGAGCGATACACATTTACGGAGACGGTCTACAACCCGCGGAAGATGACGGCGCGCGAGCTGGATGAGGCGATCTATGAGCTTCGCTATGCGGCCGCGAAGCGCAACTGGGTATGGAAGCGGGCGATTCGCACGCTGCTGCGCACGCGATCACTGACCACGTCGCTGTTCGTGCAGGGGATGAACGCCGGTTGGAAGCGGATGGCGCGGGTTCAGGCGCCCAAGGACGCGGAACGTTTCGGATTTTCGCCGCGACAGTCTCCGCGGCTCGCCAGGATCGACGATGCGTTTCGCATGCACCTGGACGTGGGGTTGAATACGCAGGCTGCGCAGCCCGCGCCGACTGCGTAGATCGGGGTCATGGGACTGCGCGTCGGCGGCGGTGATGTTTTGGGGGAGAAGAGCATGGCGACGCAAAGCCGTCGCCATGGCACCCGGCGACGTAGAGCCGTCGTCATGGCACCCGGCGACGTAGAGCCGTCGTCATCGCATCCGGCGATCGAATAGCGTTCATTGGTTGAAGTACGGTCAGCGGTCGCGGCGCGGGGCGCGCGGCTTGCGCGGGGCGGCGAGCCGCGTCAGCGAGGTCCGCTCGATGATCAGCGACTTCTCTCCGGTGCCGGCGAATTTCACCACCGCGCGGGTTTCATTCCCGACCGGCTCCAGCCGGATCAATGCCCCCACACCGAAGCGCGGATGCTCCAGCAGGGTGCCCGGTTTCCAATCGGCGTAGGGCGTCGTCGGATTAGGTTCGCTTGCTCGCTTCGCGGAGGAAGGCCCGCCCTGATCTGCGGGGCGAGAACGGCGGGCCACCAGCCGCGAAGGGGTCTCGGCGTGCTCGGGGTCGGTCTCGACGCGCCAGCCGGAGCCGTGGCCGCGGGCTTTCTCGGAGTGCTGGATGCGTCGATCCGCCTCGGAGCGCTGGATGCGATGATCCGAAGAGTCCCGCTCGGCCGCAGATTCTCCGGCTCCGTCGTAGTCGGAGGTCACAACCGCGGCCGCATCGATCTCTCGCAGGAACTGGGATGGGGACTGCACTTGCGTTGCGCCGCGGAACAGCCGCTGGCGCGCATGCGAGATTACGAGGTGCTGCATCGCGCGGGTCATGCCGACGAAGCAAAGCCGCCGCTCCTCTTCGACCCCATCTTTTCCATCGGAGAGCGCGCGTTCGTGCGGCAGCAGACCGCGCTCGACGCCGACCAGGAAGACCCAGGGGAACTCCAGCCCCTTGGCGGCGTGCAGCGTCAGCAGTTGCACGGCCCCCGCTTCGGGGTCGATGGTGTCCTGGTCGCCGATCAGGCTGGTGCGCTGCAGGAATTCCACCAGGCCCGCCCCGGGATGTTCCTCCGCGAAGCGCGCCGCTGCGGACACCAGTTCGGCCACGTTGGCGGCGCGATCCTCGTCCTGCGCGTCCTGGTCGCGCTCTTTGCGCAGCGCTTCGGCCAGCCCGGATTGATCGATGACGCGATCCACCAGCGTGGCCAGCGGCACCGACGTCTCCCGGGCCAGATCATCCATCACCCGGACGAACGGGGCCAGCTTGGCCGCCAGCGGGCGCAATTCCTCAAATTCCGAGGCCCGCCGGCACGCATCGAGCAGGCTCAGACGCAGCACCGGCGCGAGTCGCGCCAGGCGTTCGATGGTGGTCTTGCCGATTCCGCGCGTGGGCGTGTTGATCACGCGCAGCAACGCTGCGTCGTCGGCCGGGTTCACCAGCAGCCGCAGATAGGCGACGGCGTCCTTGACTTCCTTGCGGCCGTAGAAGGCGACGCCGCGGGCGATGCGATAAGGCACGCCGCGATTGCGGAGCGCGTCTTCGAGCGTCCGGGAGAGCGCGTTGACGCGGTACATGATGGCGAAGTCGCTCCAGCGCCGCCCCTGCGCCGCCTCGCGGACGATGGCCGCGGCGATGCGATCCGCCTCGCTGAAGCCGGTGTCGAAGCGCCAGATGTTGACGGGTTCGCCGCGGGGGTTTTCGGTCCAGAGCGTTTTTCGCTTGCGGGCACGGTTGTGGTGAATCAGCGCGTCCGCGGCTTCCAGGATCGCTGCGGACGAGCGGTAATTCTGCTCCAGGCGGATGACGCGCGCGGCGCGGAAATCGGCCTCGAAGTCGAGGATGTTGCGGATGTCGGCGCCGCGCCAGCCGTAGATGCTCTGATCGGGGTCGCCGGTGACGCAGAGATTGCCGTGCTGCTGCGAGAGCTGCCGGGCCAGGACGTACTGCACGTGGTTCGTGTCCTGGTATTCATCGACCATCACATGCCGGAAGCGGTCGTTGAGCGCGGCCGCGACGTCCGGGTGGTCGCGGAGCAGTTGCGCCGGGCGGAGGAGCAGGTCGTCGAAATCCAGGGCGTTGGCGCGCTGAAGCAGCTTCTCGTACTCCTTGAAGACGCGTGCGTAGGTGCGGTTCGGGGCGTCGTTTGCCTGGGCCGCGAATCCCGCCGCGTCGAGCAGCCGGTTCTTGGCGGCGCTGATCCGTGCCAGCGCCACGTTCGGCGGCCAGGACGCCTCACTGAGGCTGCACTGTTCCAGCGCGTCCTTGACCAGCTTCAGTTGATCGGCTTCGTCGTAGATGGAGAACCCCGGCTGCACCCCCACCAGCGGGCCGAATTCGCCGAGCAGGCGCGCCCCGAGCGCGTGGAACGTGTGTACCCAGGCGCCGCGCGGCACGCCCAGTTCCATGACCCGGCGGCGCAGCTCGTCGGCTGCCTTGTTCGTGAAGGTGATGGCCAGGATGTTTCGCGGGGCGACGCCGCTGAGCACCAGGTGCGCCAGCCGGCGCGTGACGACGCGCGTCTTTCCGCTGCCGGGGCCGGCCACGATCAGCAGCGGCCCCTCGACGTGCGTAACCGCCTCGCGCTGCGGTGGATTCAGCCCGCTGAGGATTTCTTCAAGGCGAAGCATGCGTCACCGGTGCGTCGAGGGTTGCAGAAGGGGGTTTCGCGGCGGGCGGGGCTGCCGGCGCGCTCGCGGCGGGCTACCGGGGTGCGCGGGGCGGGTCGCTCCGGTTAATCCTCCGGCTCAAGCACGGCCATGAACGCCTTCTGGGGGATATCGACGCGTCCGACCGTCTTCATGCGCTTTTTGCCCTCTTTCTGCTTCTCGAGCAGCTTGCGCTTGCGGGTGACGTCGCCGCCGTAGCATTTTGCGAGCACGTCCTTACGGACAGCCTTGATGGTTTCGCGGGCGATGACCTTGCCGCCGATGGCGGCCTGGAGCGGAATCTCGAACTGATGTCGCTCGATTTCCTCGCGCAGCCGGGAGATCACCTTTCGGCCGCGGCGCTCGGCGTTCTCGCGGTGGACGATGACCGAGAGCGCGTCCACCGGCACGCCGTTGACGAGGATGTCCATTTTCACGAGCTGGTCGGGCTGGAAGCGGACGGGGTGATAGTCCATCGTGCCGTAGCCGCGGGTGATGCTCTTGAGCTTGTCGTAGAAGTCATAGAGGATTTCGCCGAAGGGCAGTTCGTAGGTCAGCATGACGCGCGTCGGCGAGAGGTACTCGGTGCGCTTGAACGTGCCGCGGCGCAACTCGCAGAGCTGCATGATGCCGCCGACGCAATCGGCGGGCAGGATGATCTGCGTTTCGACGATCGGCTCGCGGATTTCCTCGATCTTGTCGGCCGGGGGCAGATCACCGGCGGAATCGACGCGGACCACCACGCCGTCGGTCTGGAGCACTTCGTAGGTCACGCTCGGCGCGGTCTGCACGACCTCCACGCCGCATTCGCGCGCCAGCCGCTCCTGGATGATGTCCATGTGCAGCAGGCCGAGAAAGCCGCAGCGGAAGCCGAAGCCGAGTGCGTCGCTGTGCTCCGGCTCGAACGTGAAAGAGGCGTCGTTGAGGCTGAGTTTGTTGAGGGCCTCGCGCAGCTCGGTGTAGTCCTCGCCGCCGGCGGGGTAGAAATCGCAGAAGACCATCTGCCGCGGCGGCTCATAGCCGGGAAGCGGCTGCTGCGCGGGGTTTACGGCGTCGGTCACGGTGTCGCCGACGGTCACGTCCTGGAGCGACTTGATGTTCGCCACCATGTAGCCGACTTCGCCGGCGGAGAGCTGTCCGACGGCCGTCATCTGCGGGCGCATCTTGCCCAGTTCGGTGATGACGTAGTGCCGCGCGCGCCCCATGAGCAGCACCTTCTGCCCTTTGCGGATGGCGCCGTTGAAGACGCGGACGTAGCAGATCACGCCGCGATAGTCGTCGTAGACCGAATCGAAGACGAGCGCTTGGAGCGGGGCGGCCGCGTCGCCGCGCGGCGGTGGCAGCACGCGCGTGATGGCGCGCATCAGCTCGTCGATTCCGACGCCGCTCTTGGCGCTGACGAACTGCACGTGCGTCGCGTCGATGCCCAGGACGTGTTCGACCTCGATGGCGGCGTCCTCCGCGCGCGCTCCCGGCAGGTCGATCTTGTTGACGACCGGGATGATCTCGAGGTTGCCGTTGACCGCGGCGTAGGCGTTGGCGACGGTCTGGGCCTGGACGCCCTGCGTCGCGTCCACGACCAGCAGCGCCCCTTCGCAGGCCGCCAGCGCCCGCGACACTTCGTAGTGGAAGTCCACGTGGCCGGGCGTGTCAATCAGGTTGAACATGTACGGCTCGCCGTCGATGCGGATGTCGAGGGTGACGGCGGAGGCCTTGATCGTGATGCCGCGCTCGCGCTCCAGGTCCATCGAGTCGAGCAACTGTTCGCGCATGTCGCGCTCGGCCACCGCACCCGACATCTGCAACAGGCGGTCGGCAAGCGTGGACTTGCCGTGGTCGATGTGGGCGACGATCGAGAAATTGCGAATGCGAGACGGATCCATCCGATTCCCTGAACCGAAAAACCCCCTGCGGGGTCGAGACCGGCGGCGCAGGGCGGGCGCCGGCCCGCGTACCGCAGCCCCGCGATTATAACCGCGACCCGCCGGCCGTTGCGCCGGGCGCTCGGTAGATTGACGGACGACGGACGTGCAGCCGGATGAGGGAGAAGCGGATCGGCGACTGTCCGAGCGAGCGGCGGGGCGGCGGATTGGCGGAGCGGAGCAGAGTCCTAATACTGCGGAATGCTGCCGTGCGGTCAGTAGTGGCCGCACGGCTGATCGAAATGCGGGGATTTGCAGTCGGTCCCCCCTGAAGGCTAGACTGATTGCGGGGTTCGAGGTTCCAGCGCCCGACGGATGGCCCGCGTGGGCCGGGCGGTCGGTCGCGGCGCAGGGGCGCGTCGGCGCCTGGCGCGCCCGAGCGGTTCATTCCTCCATGCCGAGTCGCTCCCAATCGGACGGTCCTTCGCTGCAGCGCGGCAACCGGGTTGCTCCCGCGGCCGCGCGGAAGGGCGCAGTTCCGCGCCGTGGCGCGCTTGTCGCGATGAGTCTCGCGCTGGCGGCGTCGGTTTCGATCGGAGCATGCAGCGAGATTCCGCCTGCCGATCGGCCGACGGAGCCATCCCCCATGGCGGAGGCCGGCGCGGCCTTCGGTTCGCGCACCCCCGAGCCGCAGGCGGCCGCGGCGACGATCCGCCCGGTGCTCCCGGTAGCGGAGATTTTTCTGCGCATTCTCCTCGTGCAGGTGCCCGCGGCGCAGAGCGAGTCGGCGGGGAAGATCTGGAACCACCTGCGCGAGGACGTGCTGGATGCCGGCACGTCGCAGCGCCTGCGGCGCAACGGCCTGCGCATCGGCGTCGGACGGGTGGAGTGGTGGGAGCCGGTGCAGGTGGCGCTCAACGCGGTGGAGGGCGCGCGCTCGAACCCGTGGGAGCCGGTCCGCATCCCGCCCGCCTACCTGCTGGGGCTTGAAATGGACACGGCGCCGCGCGAGCAGACCGTGTTCAGCGTGGAGGCCGACGGCATTCTCAGCGGCGGGACGTTTGTGCAGAGCCGCAACGTGCTGCAACTGATGTGCCTGCTGGATCCGCGCGAGCGGAGCCGGGTTCACCTGCACATCGTGCCCGAGGTGCGCCAGCAGATCGAGGAGATGCAGTGGGTGCAGACCGAGCGCGGCATGATGGAGGTGCCGCGGTATCGCGGGCAGCGCTTCCCGGCGGCGGGGTTGAGCGTTCCGCTGGAGGACGGGGAATTCGTGGTGATCGCGCCGGGAGAGCAGTCCCGGTTGTACGGGCTGATCGGCCGCATCATGCTCTCGGAGGAAATCCAGGCACGGCGCTATGATTCGTATGTGTTCCTGAAGCCTGAAGTGAGATATGCCGCCGACGACCGACCCTAGCACTGCTCCGCGACTGGACGGCGACGTTCTGGAGAGCCTCTTCCAGAGCGCCGGCCTGGCGATTCTCGCCTGCGATGCGCAGGCGCGGATCGTGTCGTGGAATGCCGCCGCGACGCGGCTCTTCGGCGAGTCGGGCGCGCTGGCGGTGGGGGCGGACGTGGCGACCCTGATCCCCCAGGAGGACCGCGATTCGTTCCGCGAGCGCGCGCAGCGCTGCATGACGGCGGCGGAGCCTTTCGAGATCAAGGTGCGACTCGGCGGGACGGACGACGACCCGATCTGGTTTGCCGTGTATGTGACAGCCATGATCGACGCGGACGAGGTCTTTCGGGGGATGGGGGTGTGGTTCCGCGACATTACGCTGCGCGTGCGGCTGGAGCGCGAGGCCAAGCGGCATGAGCGGCTCGGTTCGCTGGGGGCGCTGTCGGGGGCGGTGGCGCATCACTTCAACAACCTGCTGTGCAGCATCGCCACCAGCATCGAGTACACGACCAATCTCTCGACCGTGGCCGCGATGCGCCGCGCGCTGGCCCGCGCGGGGGACGCAGTCTCGCGCGGAGCGGCGCTGACGCAGCAGTTGCTGGCGTTTGCGCAGGGGGATCACCGCAGCTTTGACCTGGCCGACTTCACGGAGACGGTGCTGTACTTCTTCGACGAAGAGGAGCCGGCGCTGAGCGCTCGGAGCATCCGGCTGCTGGTGGACTGGGAGCGGGCGCCGGTCACGCCGATTGTCCGCGAGCACCTGATGATTGTGCTGCGAAACCTCGTGGACAACGCGACCGACGCCATGCGCAGCGGCGGAACGCTCACCGTGATGATCGTCCGCCGGGACGATCAGCACCTGGGCCTCTCCATCGGCGACACGGGCGGCGGTATTCCCAAGGAAGACATGGATCACCTCTTCGAGCCGTTCCGCTCGACCAAGGCGCAGTTGGGCTGCGGCGAGTCCGGAAAGTCGGGGCTGGGGCTGGCGGTCGTGCACGGGCTGGTGGGGGAAATGGGGGGGACGATTACGGCGCACAATATTCCCGGGCGCGGCGCGCGATTCGACATCATCGTGCCGATCCGGCGCTGAACCCGATGTATTGAAAATGCGCGCTTGCTGTGCAACGCGCCGAACAAGGCGAAAATAGCGCCTTTTGTCGCCAAATTTCGCCTTTGATCGCGCGCGGCCAAGAACTGGTCGCGGTGTGCGCCTACGGACTGCCGGGGACGGGAGGCGCGGGGGCGGGGGCCGGCTGGGTAGAGGGCAAATCAGAGGGGGCGCCGGCGGGCGGGGGGATCAGCACCACGCGCAGCCGCAGGATCGGGTCGGCCGCGGTGGCAGCATCAGAATCACCAGCCTTCGCCGTCGGCGCACGGGGTACGGGCACCGCGGAAACGCCGAACAGGCCGCGGAATGACTGGCTGGCCGCATCCGCGACGCGTGCCCCGATGTCCGCGGCCGTTCGCAGGCGCTCGGCTACGGCCTTCCATGCAGCGGGGTCCGTTGGCGTCGCGGTATCGTCGTCGGCTTTTGGAGAATCCTGGTCATTTTGCGGCGCCGGAGCGACGGCGGTCTTGTCGATTCTGGATGCCGCCGGCGCTGCCGACGCAGGTTGCGGCGCGGCTTTCGGACCGTCCGTCTGAGCCAGCCCGCCACGGCCGCTCGCCCGCTCTCGAGCGGCCGCAGGTCCGCCCGCGCTCTTCCCCTGCGGACCCTTGGTCGGCGGAGCACTAGATCCCGTTGCGGCCGCAGCCGACGTGGGAGGCGGCAACTCGTCGCGCGGCGGCGGTGCAGTCCGACCGTGGCCAACGACTACGCCGCCGAAGTCCGGCGGTGTGACTTCCAAGTCCGTTCGCGCGGCGTCCGGCGCATCAGAGTCCGCCGATTGGCCAACTGCCTGCGCCGCGGAGTCCCGGTCATCGGGGCGTGCGGCAAGGCTGTCGGCGCTTGTGGGGTTGCCGTGCAGCGCTTCCGAGACCTGGGCGACGACCGGCAACTCGGCGCTGATGTCGACCCGGACGCTTTCGAGTCCCGCGCTCTGAAGATCGTTCATGAACGCGCGAACGGAGCTGGCGCGCGTGGAGCGGTCGATCCTCTGTCCCGCGACTGCCACGCCTCCGTCTTCCTCCCGATGCACTCCCTCTTTGGTCACGACGTTCATCGGTACCGCCATGTACCGTGCTGTAACGATCACACTGTCGGAATCCGCGGCGGACAAAGCGGTTTCCCACTGGCGGACGATGGAAGCAGCGCGCGCGTATTCGTCCTGATTGGCCGCGATTACGGTCAGTGCGACGTCGGCGAGGGCCGGCTCGCCTTGCCCGGATGTGCTTTCGATCGGAGCTTGCCCGGATGGCGGAGTTGAACTTGACCATGCGTATGAGTGTCGGTCGACCGCATCTGCGCCGCGAGCAGTCTCCACTGCCGCATCGTGGTTAGAAGATGGCCTGCTGCCAGTGTCAGCGGGTGGGATGGCGAGTCCGACCGCTACACCGGAATCGCCAGCGCTCGGCGCTGCGGGCGGAGGGCGCACCGCCAGCGCGTCGGTCGCCGTGCCGGGCTGATACTCGGCCGGGAATTCGCCCGTCGTGGGCATTCCTCCGGGTGAGCCGCGTCTGCCTGCGACGGAGGCCCCCGCTTCGAGGACATCGGGCTTACCGCTAATCGCTCCCAGGATTCCGCCGCCTGCGGCACCGGCTGAGTCCGCAAGTGCATCGCGCCGCGGGTCTGTCTGGCCAATTGCAGGCGGCGAAGCCGGGGCGGTTATGGGGGCGTTCACCGGTTGGAGCCAGAACGTACGGGCGGCCACGGCGGTGATCAGCAGCGCAGCGGCGGAGGCGGAGACCTGCAAGACGCGCAGCCACAGTGTGCGCCGGATTGCGGGGTGTGATCGGGGCGGCTGCGCCGAACCGGCCTCTCGCAGGACGCGCTCCAGCAGCCCCGGCGGCGCGGCCGCGACCGGCAGATCGGCGAGCATGCGGCTGGTTCGGCGCAGGTCTTCGGCCAGCGCGCGGCAGGCGTGACAGTCGTCGAGATGGGCGCGCAGCTCCGCCTCGCGCTGCGGCGGCAATTCGCCGTCCAGCCATGCCGACAGATCGGCCTCAAACCCGCTACACCGACGCGCGTCCAATGGTTCTCCCTGATTCGGCCGCGATGATCTCACGCAACATCGAGCGGCCCCGGTGAATCCGGCTCTTGACGGTGCCGATGGGTGTCTGCGTCACCTCGGCGATTTCGTCGTAGTCCAGCCCGTCCACGTCGCGCAGCACGACCGCGATGCGGAATTCCTCGTCCAGTTGCAGCAGCGCCCGCTGCACCCGCGCGACCAATTCGCGCTGCTGTGCCGCCTCGACGGGGTCCGCCCCTGGGCTTTCCGTCAGCCGGCGCCGCGCGTCATTTCGAATGTGCTCGGCCAGCAAGTCCGAGCGGCGGCGCTCTCCGCGCCGGCGGGCGATGAATTGATTGACCGCGATGCGGTACAGCCACGTGAAAAAGCCGCTGCCCGCACGGAATTCCGGCAATGCTTCCAGCGCGCGAAGAAACGTCGTCTGTGCCAGATCCAGCGCGTCCGCCTGGTTCCCGCACAGGCGAACGCAGGTGTTGAACACGCGATCCTGGTAGCGCGACACAAGCTGCGCAACCGCGGCGGCGTCGCCGCGCTGCGCACGGCGCACCAGGTCTGACTCGTTCGCATGCGTGTCCGGCTGATCGCGATTCATGCCGCGCTACGGATGTTGGAAGCGCAAGTCCGTCCGGAGTTCCCGAACTCCCGTGAGGATTCGCCTGTTCCGGCAGGGGCTTTCTGAATGGCCGACCCGCGCTGGATTATCGGTCCTTCGGCCAAGGATCAGCTCAGCGCCCGAACGATCCGCGACATCCCCTCTTCCACTACGTCGCGGCTCGTCGCAAAGCTCAGTCGCACGTGTGTGTGGCAGCCGAAGGCGCTGCCTGAAACGACCGCAACATGCGCCAGGTCCAGCAGCCGGCCGGCGAAAGCGTCCGCGTCTCTGACGCCCAGCCGCTCGAAAGTGCCGGAGACGTCGGGGAAGCAGTAGTACGCGCCGGTGGGTCGCTCGCATTGCACGCCGGGGATTCTTCGCAGGGCGGAGAACATTACTTCGCAGCGTTCGCGATAGGCGGCGCGCATTTCGTCGACGCAGGTCTGGTCGCCGAGCAGGGCCGTGATCGCGGCCGTCTGAATGAAGCTGGCGGCGCCGGTCGTTGTCTGCCCTTGCAGGCGCGCCATCGCTGCGACCAGCGGCCGGGGGCCACAGGCGAACCCGAGCCGCCAGCCGGTCATGGCGTAGGTCTTGCTGAGGCCGTTGACGGTCAGGGTTCGATCGATCATGCCTTTGCAGGCGGCCAGGCTGGCGCTGGGATTGCCGTCAAAGACGAGCCGGTGATACAGCTCGTCGCTGATCGCGAGGATGTCGTGCTCGCGCAGCACGGCCGCCAGTGCGTCCAGTTCATCCCGCCGGTAGGTTGCGCCGCTGGGGTTGGAAGGGCTGCTGAAGACGAATGCACGGGTGCGCGGCGTGATGGCGGCCCGCAGCGCGGCCGGCGTGATCAGTCCGCCGCTTTTCACACCATCGTGCAGGATCACCGGCACGCCGCCGAAGAGCCGTACCTGCTCGGGATAGCTCACCCAGTACGGGGCGGGAATGATGACTTCATCGCCGGGGTCGAGCAGCGACGCAAAGGCGAGGTGCAGCGCATCCTTGGCCCCGACCGTGACGACCACCTGGGCGGGTTCGTAGGAAACGCCTGCGTGATGACGGTAATAGGTGCAGATCGCTTCGCGCAGCGCGGTCTTGCCGGAAACCGGGCTGGGGTATTTCGTATCTCCCGCCTCCAGTGCCTTGCCGACGGCCGCTTTGATGTGAGCGGGCGTATCGAAATCGGGCTGCCCCGCGGAAAAGTCCACGACGCTCTTGCCCTCGGCCCGCAGGGCCGCCGCCCGCTCCGCGACGGCCAGCGTCGCCGACGGCGCGAGCGTGGCCAGCATCTTCGAGATTCGCACGTTCATTCAGGTCTCAGCATGACGGGTGATTCACCCTTGGTTTCCCGTGATGGAACGGGGTTACCGGGCTGACGGCGAGGGGCGGTCCGACCACGCGCCGCGCGGGCTGTTATAGCCGGGGGGACGGCGTCGGGCGAGCGTTTGCGGACGCGCGGTCGTGCGCGGGTCCGCGGCCGGGGATGGCCCGACACGGGAGCCGAGTTCACCCGCGCCCCGGCGCCGCCGATAGTCGCCGACTTCCTTCCTCCGCGGGCGTCGGCATTATCGGAAAGCCGGGTTTGATCGAGCGTTTGCGCAACGGGCGCGCGTGGCGGGTCTGCCTTTGGCCGTCGGCGCAGACGAAGTGCGGGGGGCAATCACTCGATACACGCAGGGGAGACTACCGCACGATGAGTACGCCTCAACAGTCGGCAAGGACCGGAAGTGCCGCGCGAACGGCCACTCCGGCACATCGTTCGCTGCTGCGGCGCGAGCCGCTGGCGCTGTTCGGCGCGGTGGTGGCGACGCTGCTGGTCGCGGCGCTGGGGGCTTGTACCGTTGTGCTGACCCAGGCGGTGGCCGGGCAGGAGCGGAAGGCGCTGGCGCGCGGCGCACCCACGGTGATGAAGATGCTGGAGGAGCAATTGGCGGATGCGGGAGCGCTGGGAGCGGAAGCGCTCGAGCGCCGCATCCGCGATGCGACGCACCTGCCGGGCGTCCAGCGCTGCACGCTGCGGGTGGCAGGGGGGCTGCCGGTCGCCGACGGGGAGCGCAGCGAATTCGCCTTCGGTTCGGCGGACGTGCCTGCCGGTGCGCTGCAGTTGGAGTCCGCGATCAGGATCGGAGAGCGGAGCGGACGCCTGGTCGTCGTGTTCTCTCCGGAGAGCGGCGCCTGGCTGAGCATGGTGAGCTGGTCGGGCGCCGGCGGCGTGGCGATCGTCGCGCTGCTGACATTCGCCGGCGTCTATCGAGCCGTGAACCGGCGGCTGCGCACGCTGCAGTTCGTCCGCGAAAACCTGCTGGCCTATCACGCCGGAATCGAGCAATCCGTCGAGTTGCTGGCGCTGCAGGGGCGTTCCACGGCAGAGACCGAGGCCTGGAACTCGATGATCGAATTCATCCGCGGGATGCAGCAGGAACTGGACGGGCATCGGGCGCGTCAGGCGGTGGTCGGCTCGATGCACTCAATGCAATCGCACGGAGCGCGGGCCATCCTGGATGCGCTGCCGATCGGCGTGCTGCGAATCGACGCGGAGGGGCGGCTGGCATATGCCAATGACGCGGCCGGACGCCTGTTGTCGCTGAACGAGGCCCCGGAGGGGGCGCCCCTGGCGCAGCGCAGCCCGACCGCGGCGCTGACGGATGCGCTCGGCGCGCTCTGTCGCTCGGCGGGCGGGGCGGGGGTGGATCACCGGCTGGAGTTCGGCGGGGGGTACTCGATCGTGCGCATGATGGCGATGCCGGTGCGTCCGCTCGGGGACGACGAGGTGATCGTCACGGTGCAGGATGTGACGCAGCTCAAGGAGGCGGAGCGTTCGCGCGAGGAGTTCCTGACGCACATCACGCACGAGCTGCGGACGCCGCTGACGAACATCCGCGCCTACAGCGAGACGCTGAACGAGGATTTCTTCGACGACGAGCAGACGCGGCGCGAGTGTTACAACGTGATCATGAGCGAAACGCGGCGGCTCTCGAAGCTGATCGAGGATGTGCTGAGCGCGTCGCAGATTGACGCGGGCGTGGCGCGGCTGAATCGTGAGGCGATCCGCGTGGATCAGTCGCTGCGCAAGGCGGTGCAGGAGGTGCAGGCCTCCGCGGACACCAAGAACGTCGGCCTCTCGCTGAAGCTGCCGAGCAAGCTGCCGCCGGCGCTGGGCGACGGGCACCGGCTGCACCAGGTATGGACCAACCTGATAGGGAACGCGGTGAAGTACACCCCCGCGGGAGGCACGGTGCAGGTGGAGGCCGAGGGTCAGGGGGAAATAGTCCGAATCCGCGTGATCGACACGGGCATCGGGATCCCGAAGGAGTTTCACGAGCGGATCTTCGAGAAGTTCTTCCGCGTCAGCGACTCGCGCGTGGATGCGGAAGAGGGCACCGGGCTGGGGCTCTCCATCACGCGCGAGATCGTCCGTCTGCACGGCGGTGCGATCAGCGTCGAGAGCGAGCCGGGCGCAGGGACCACGATCCTCGTGGACCTGCCGGTGGCCCGCGAGACCCAGAAGCCGTCAAGCGGGGAGGCGCGCAATGGCGCTGATCGTCGTAGCTGAGGACCAGTCGCACATCCGGCATGTGCTGGCCATGTGGATGCGCAAGCACGGGTACGAAGTGCTCGAGGCGTCCACCGGCCGCGCTGCCTACGAGCAGTTGACCCGCGTTGCGGCGGACCTGCTGGTCACGGATGTGAACATGCCGGAGATGGACGGGATCGAGCTGGCGGGCAAGGCGCTGGCATCCTGTCCGACGCTGCGCGGCGTGGTCGTGGTCACGTCGCGCTGCGACCAGTCCGACATCGTCGAGCAGTTGCGCGACCCGCGCGTATTCGTATATCCCAAGCCGTTCAGCCCGTCGCAACTGTTGCGCGAGGTCGAGGGCATTCTCGGGCAGACCGCCGCGGCAGGCACTCCGAACGCAACGGAGGGGGGTGCGTTGTCGTGACGCCTGCGACGCACAATCCGTCGCCGCCGGCCGAGCTGCGCCCGGAACTGCTCTTCGAGCGGCTGACCGCCGCCGCCGAGGAGAACGAGGCGCTGGGGCGCGAGCTGCTGCGCTGCTATGAGCAGCTCTCGCTGGTCTTCGAGATCACCGAGCACATCGCCACGCTTCAGGATCCGCAGCACATTCAGCAGTCGCTGCTGCGCCGCTACGCGACCATGCTCGGCGCGAGCGCCGCGCTGCTCGATCTGGACGGGCGCTGCGAAAGCGTGGACGGCGTCGACGCAGTCGCGACTCCGGTCGTTGATCCGGCCCGGTTGCGCGAGCTGCTGGGGGCGGAAATCGCGGCGGTCCGCAGCTCCCGGCGAACCACCGTGCCTGCACTGTCGCAAGCCGTCGCGACGGAGCTGGAGGGCGCGCACGTGCTGCTGGGAGCGTTGCCGCAGTTTCAGACGGAGACCGGCGTCGTGATCGTTCTGCGCCCGTTCGAGCGATCCGCCGTTCGACTCCAGCGACCGCCTCGCCGCTGAATCCGTGCTCGGATACGGCGGGCACATCCTGAGCAACGTGCTGATGGTGCGGCACCTGCAGCAGACGGCGCTGGAGACGGTGCGAGCGCTGGCCAACGCGATTGACGCGAAGGACAACTACACGCACGGTCATTCGGAGCGGGTCGGATGGCTGGCCCGAATGGTCGGCCAGGCGCTGGGGATGCCCAATCGGCAGCTCCAGATTCTGGAGTGGGCCGGGCTGCTGCACGACGTGGGCAAGATCGGAATTCCGGAACGCATTCTGAACAAGCCGGGCCGCCTGACGACGGAAGAGTTCGACGAAATGAAGCGGCATCCGCGCCTGAGCTACGAGGTGCTGCGGCCGGTGGCCAGCCTTGCCCCGGTGCTCGAGGGGGTGCTGTACCACCATGAGAATCACGACGGCAGCGGCTACCCGACCGGGCTGGCCGGCGATGCGATTCCGCTGATCGCGCGGATCATCCACGTCGTCGACATCTTCGACGCGCTCACCAGCTCGCGCTCGTATCGCAAGGGCTTCACCATCGCCCGCGCGTTCGAGATCCTGCGCACCGACAGCGGGCGCGTCACGGATCCGCTGGTGACCGAGCGCTTCCTCACCGCCTTTGAGCGCTACCGCGCCGAGCGACCGGCGGATTTCCTGGAGCGCTTCGCCCACATCGCGGCCGAGGCGGACCCGCTCCCCGAAGACGAGGAGGCTCGCCGTGGCAGATAACACGATCCGCGTGGGGCTGCTCGTCCGGCTTGCAGCGGCGGCGATGCTCCTAATCCTCCTGTGTGCCGTGGTCGCCATGCCCACCCTGGCCGGGCGCGAGGGCGTACTCTTCGCCCTGGTGCTGGCGCTGGGCGGCACGCTGTGCGTGGCCGTGCACGGTGTCGGACCGTGGTTCGCGGGCGGCGCCGGCGGCGCGGTGGGCGTCGTGGCCGGCGTCGCGCTGGGAGCCGCTGCCGGGGCGGATGTCGAGCATCGCGTCAGCTTTCTGCTGATGGGATCGACGCTGCTCGGAATTCTCGGCGCGCTGGCCGGCGCAGCCCCTCTGCCGCTTTCCGCCGGGCCTACGGTCTCCAACCGTCGCGCACCCTCGGCCCTGCCGGCGGCCTGCGCGGGGTTGCTGCGCGACGGCGATGAGTGGTTGGGCGGAGACGGGGCCGGCGCTCACTCGATTGATGCGCGGCTGGCGTTCCTGCGCGAAGCCATGATGCGCCGTCTCGGCGCCACGGACGTCCGGCTGTGCACGTCCTCGAGTGCGACCCGGGATGCCGTGACAGGTCCGAGCACTAGCGCGCTTTTCCCGATCCATCACGATGGCGAGCGGGTTGCGATTCTGCGCGCTTCGGGCGGGTTGTGCATGGAGGGTGTCGGCGGCCTGCTGCATGAGACGATTCAAGCGCTCTGGCTGCGAGCGGAGGACTCCATTCGCGCCGCCCGCGCCGCCGAAACGGATGCGGTCAGCGGTCTGTGGACGCGAACGGCGCTGCTGAAGCGCGCCGCTGCGGCCGTGGGCACGACCGGCTCGGCCCAGGTTGGCGTGTGCGTCTGGAGACTGACGGACGTCGCTGATGCGATCAGCCGCGCCGACTGGCGTCAGGCGGATGAACTGGTCAGCGCGGCGGGTGAAGCGGCCGGCGGCGTGCGCGAAGCGCGGACCTGGTGGGTCGGCTGGATGACTGCCGACTGGTCGCGGTCATGCCGCTGGCGGATCGTGGGCTGCTGGGGCGGGTTGTCTCGGAGATCACGGCCGCGATTTCGGCGGCGCTTCGGGCGCAGGGGGGCGCGGCTCCGGTCGCACTGGCGCTGGAGCACGCCGGTGCGGACCGGGTCGGCGCCGGCACGCTGGAGCGGCTGATCGAGTCGGCGGCGCGGCAGGTATCCGGCCCGGGCGGGACTGCCGCGGCCGCGGTCCGGGTGCCGCCCTCAGCCTCGCGTCCTGCGGAGCGGTGTGCCGCCGGCACGGCCGAAGGGGAGTAGACCCGTGAAGGTGGACGTGGAAAAGCACGGCAGCGTGACGGTGCTGGTGCCGCGCGACGCGCTTTCGACCACATGCGTTCCGGACCTGGAGCGCGTTCTCGACGAGCAATCGCGGGGCGGGGCGCGGCGGATGGTGCTGGACATGACGCACGTGGCCTATGTGGACAGTGCCGGCATCGAGCTGCTGCTGCGCGTGGCGGATGACCGCCGCCCGGCAGCGAACCGGCCGAGGCTGGCGGGGCTGACCGCGACCACGCGCGAGGCATTCGACCTGACGGACACGCTTCGGCGGTTGTACGTATTTGACACGGTGGAGGCGGCCGTTCGCAGCTATCTCTAGCGGGGAGCGGGGGCGATGGCGCTGCGGCGCTCGGAGAAGCTCGGCGACGTACTGCTCAAGCAGGGCGTCATCACCAGCGACGAGTTGTCGCGCGCGCTGGAGTCCCAGAAGGGCGGGAACAAGCGGCTCGGCGAGGTACTCGTGCAACTGGGGATGGTCAGCCCCGGTACGCTCGTGCACGCCATCGCCGCGCAGATCGGCGTCAAGGGCTGCGTGCTGCGGCACGGGCTGATCGATCCCGTCGCGGTGCGGCTGCTGGAGCGCGAGGAGTGCAAGCGCCTCAAGGTGCTGCCCATGTTCGTGGTCGAGGGGCGGCTGACCATCGCGATGGCCGAGCCGCAGTCCCTGCCGACGATTGACCGGCTGGCGCAGCTCACCGGCTGCACGATCAACCCGGTGCTGGCCAACGAGAACAACCTGGCGGAATTCCAGGAGCGCTATCTCGGATCGCAGGTCAGCGTCGAGTCCTTCCTGACATCGCTGGCGGACGCCGACGTCGAGGTGGTGGAGCGCGTCGCCGTAGACGAGGACAGCTCGCCCGAGATCGACCGCATGGTCGAGGGCAGCCCGATCATCAACCTCGTCAACGTGGCAATCCTGACCGCCATCCGCCACAACGCCAGTGACATTCACGTCGAGCCGGACAAGTCCAGCACGCGCATCCGCTATCGCGTGGACGGACTGTTGCAACAGCTCATGACGCCGCCGGCGGGGATGCACGCCGCGATCGTGTCGCGCATCAAGGTGATCGGGAAGATGGACCTCTCCGAGAAGCGCCTGCCGCAGGAGGGGCGCGTGCACGTCTTCGCCGAGGGGCGCGACGTGGACCTGCGCGTGTCCACCATGCCGACCATTCTCGGAGAAAAGGTCGTCATCCGCATTCTGGATCGCTCGAAGCTGAACGTGACGCTGGAGCAGCTCGGCATGGAGGGCGAAGAGCTGAGCCAGTTCCAGACCATGCTGCGCAAGCCGCACGGGCTGATGCTCGTCACCGGCCCGACCGGAAGCGGGAAGACGACGACGCTCTATTGCGCCATTGATCAGATCAAGGACCGCGGCCGGAACATCCTGACGGTCGAAGACCCGGTGGAGTATCAGCTCGACGGCGTGAACCAGATTCAGATTCATGACCAGATCGGGCTGTCGTTTCCCCGGGCGCTGCGCTCCATTCTGCGCCAGGATCCGGACGTGATTCTGGTCGGCGAGATCCGCGATTCGGAGACGGCGCGGGTGGCGATTCAGGCGGCCCTCACCGGGCACATGGTGCTTTCGACGCTGCACACCAACACCAGCCCCGGCGCGATCGCGCGGCTGCTGGACATGGGCGTTGAGCCGTACCTGCTCGCTTCCGCGCTCAACGGCGTCGTCGCCCAGCGCCTCGTCCGCAAGAACTGCCCCCATTGCCTGGCGTCCTATTACCCCGCGCCGGCCGCGCTGCGCGACGCCGGTCGGGAGGGGGACGGCCGCCGCATCTACCGCAAGGGGGAGGGCTGCACCAAGTGCCACCAGACGGGCTTTGCGGGTCGTGTGGCCGTGTACGAGATCATGACGATGGATGACGCGCTCCGCCGACTGACGCACACCGCGGCCGGCGAGGAGGAGCTCAAGGGCCATCTGCGGCGCAACGGCTGGCGCGACCTGCGTGACAGCGGTCTGCGCATCGCGGACCGCGGCCTGTCCACGCTGGAGGAGGTGCTGCGCGTCACGCACGTCGAGACGGAGTCGCGCGTGCGGGCGGAGAGCGCGGAGCCGGTGCAGGCAGGGGGGTGATGCGTGTTGTTTGCGTTTACGGCGATCGATGCCCGCGGCGAACGCCTCGCCGAGACGTTCGAGGCGGAGGATCTCGGCGCAGCGCAGCGCGAGCTGATCTCGCGCGGATTGATGGTGCTCAGTCTCGAGCCGGCCCGCGGACACGGCGGCGTGCTGGCCTCGCTTCGCGGATCGCGCACCGCCGCCCGTCCCGCCGCCAGGCTGCGCGAGCTGGCCGTCTTCGCGCGACTGATGTCGATGATGCTGCGCGCCGGCGCCTCGGTGATTCCCGCGCTGAGCGCCATCCGCGAGCAGCCGGCCCGCCCGGCGTTTCAGGCGCTGCTGACGGACCTCTCCGAACGGGTCGAATCCGGCGCAACGCTTCACGAGGCGATGAGCCGACACGGCCGCGTCTTTTCCGGCGCCGTCCGCACGGTGATCGCGGCCGGAGAGGCCACCGGGGCCCTGGCGGACTCCTTCGCGCGGCTGTCGCAATTGCTCGACGCGCGCATGCGGATCCGCCGAACCATCGTCGGCGCACTGATCTACCCGGCCATGCTGCTTTTGATGGCCGTCGGCGTCACGCTCACAATGTCGCTGTTCGTGCTGCCGCGCTTCACGGACCTGTTCAAGATGCTCAACACGCCCACGCCGGCGGTGACGCAGATCATGCTCGACGCCGGTTCGCTGCTGCGCGATCAATGGGCGTGGGTGATCGGCGGCCCGCTCGCCGTGTGCGCGGCGCTGGGGGCCTGGCTGCGCAGCGCGGCGGGTCGGGACCGGATGAGCGGCCTGATTCTTCACGTGCCGGTATTGGGGCGGGCGGTCGGCGGCGTGCTGCTGGCCGGCCTGTTGAGCACCTGGGCCGCGCTGTTGCGCAGCCGCGTGCCGCTGCTCGAAGCGGTTCGCGAGGCGCGCGAGGCTGTCGCGCATCCGCGCTTTCGAGCACTCGTGGCCGACGTCGAGACCGCGATTACCGAGGGGCGCACGCTCAGCGGTGTGCTGCGGGAGTCGCGGTTGGCGCCGCCGACGGTTGTCGCGACGCTTCAGATCGGCGAGGAGAGCGGCCGGCTCGGTGAGTCGATGGAGTTCGTCGCGGCGTGGCTGGAGGAGGACAATGACGCACTGATCCGATCGCTGACGCGCGCGCTCGAGCCGGCGATCCTGATTTTCATGGGGCTGTTGGTCGGCGGCGTGGCCATCGGGCTGTTCCTGCCGCTCTTCGATATCGCGACTGCGGCGGGCTGATGCACGAAGGGGAGGGCGCTGTGTTTCCGAGGCTGTACTCGAAGATTGCGATCGACGCCGGACCTGTGAGCGTCGCGCTGTGCCAGTTGCGCCGCGGCCGCGCGGGGGTGTGCGTGCATCGCCGTGCGGTCATGGAAGATGCGCTGGGCTGCATCGGCGACGAACTGCAGGCGTCTGAGGCCCGGATCCAGCGCACGCTGCGGTTGATTGAGCAGGGCGGCTTTCGCGGATCAGAGGCGTCGGTGGCGCTCAAGCCGCCCGACGTCGCGTTCTTCCCGGCGCGCCTGCCGGACTCCGTGACCACGGCCTCCCGCGCGCAGTGCCTGACCGTGTTGCGGTTCGAGGCCGCTCGCCAGGCCCAATGCCCACCGGATGCCCTGGAGGTTGATTTCTGGCCGCTGCCGCCCGGCAATCGCATGGGCAACAACGTCCTGATCGTCAGTGTGCAGCAGAGTGTCGTGGAGCGCTGGACGGACTTCTGCGCCGCGATCGGTCTGCGGCTGACGCGCGTGGACGTGGCGCCGTGCGCCTTCACCCGCCTCATGCAGCGCCGCGCAGCGGAGGGCGGTGCGGAGGACCGCGCCCTGTGGGGCATTCTGGACATGGGCCATGCGCACGCGACGCTGACGATCGGCATGGGCGTGACCGCCGTCTATGTGCGGCCGATCAGCATCACCGGCGCGACCTACACGCAGGCGATCTGCGGCGCGCTATCGATCGATTTCCCGACGGCCGAGATGCTCAAGCGCCGCTATGCGCCGCGCCCGGCCGCCGTCGCGCTGCAAACGGCAAGCTCGCCGGCCGAGGAAGCGCCGCGCGGGCAGCGTTGGACGGACGCGATGGGTGAGCTTGCGACGGCGCTCGAGCCGGTGCTGCGCAACCGGCACAAAGCACTCGCCGTGGAGGTCGAACGGGCCTTTTCGTACGTCATGGAGAGCTACCCCGATGCGCCGGCCGGGGCACTGTTCCTGTGCGGGGGCGGCGCGCGGCTGGCCGGGCTGGGCGAATCGCTGTCCGACGCGCTGGGGGTGCAGGCAGCCCTGCTGGATCCGGCGCAGGCCGGCGTGCGCAGCCCGGGGGAGTCGCTTGCCGGTGTTGCGACCTGCGTCGGCCTGGCTCTGGGGGACTTTGAATGACGGCTCTGGTCGGGCGACTGCTGAATCGAACGGGCGTCGGTGGCGGCGCGGCGGCGCGGGTGCCGCGCGTCAACCTGCTGCCCGAGCCGGTGCGCGCGGCCTTGCGAACGCGGGCGCGCACGCGTCGCTGGGTGGCGGCCTGCGCCGCGGCGATTGCACTGCTTTCGATCGCCTGGACCTGGCTGCAGCGCGATGAGCAGGAGCGCAGCGCGCTGCTGGTCATGATCGAGCGCGCCCGCGGTCGTGCGTCGGACGAGGCCGGACGCGTTACGGAGGTGTCGCGAAGGGTCGCGGCCGTCAGCGCCCGTGCTGCCGTGCTGTCGGGGCTTGGTCGCCCTCACAGCACGAGCGCCGCAATCGAACCGCTTGCGACCCACCTTCCCGCGGAGGCCGTGCTCACCGGCATTCGCGTCGAGGTGCGGCGCCCAGCGGCCAGCGCGGTCCGACCGCCCGAACCGGCGCCCCGGCGAAGCTCCGCCGCCGGCCCACGCTCCGCGCCGACCGCTTCAACTCCCGCTCCGCCCCCCGCTGTGCCGCTGGATTTGCGGGCGGCGGGAGTGTGCCGCGATTCGGCGGCGCTGTCGCAGTATGTGCGGGCGCTGCAGCAGAGCGGCGCCTATCGCACCGTGGAACTGACCCGTTCGACATCCACGCCCATGGGTGAGCAGCGCTGGATTTCATTTGAGCTGGTGTGCGGGAGATGAACGTGATCCTGGTCCGCAAGCCGCTCATTCTGCTGGTGGATGCGCTCGGGGCGCTGGCGCTGTTGGCTGTTCTGGCCGCCGGCGTTCACAGCGTCATTCTGCCCGGTTGGGCGGCGCGCGGGTCGCTGGCGTCCCTCCGCGAGGAGCTGAACTACACCCATCGCGAACTGGCCGCCCACCAGGCCTCCGCCGTCGCCGGCCAGTCCGCCATCGAGCAGGCGGAGCGCCGCATGACGGAGCTGTCGGCGCAACCGCTGGTCGGTGCGGGTCGCGTGCTGGAATTGCTGGCCGAGGCGTGTCGCGCCGAAGGCGTCACCCTCGCGTCGCTCGATCCGATTGAAGCGGTCGCAGTTTCCGGTGCGCGCGTGTCGCGCTACCAGTTGGCGGTCAGCGGCGCGTTTCCACAGGTGTTTTCCACTCTGAAACGCGTCGAGGGCTGGTCGGCGTTTGTCAGCTTCGAGTCACTGGAGTTGCTCGCGCCGGCGGTCGGTGCGGAGGGGCCATGCGAAGTGCGCGGCGTCCTGGCGATCGGCTGCCTGGTCGATGAAGCCCCGGTGGCGGGGGGGGCGCGATGAAGGTCAATCGCCGCGAACGCGCCGCCATCGGAATTTTCCTGTTCGCGCTGCTGGCGCTCTGCGTGGACCAGTTCCTGCTCACCGATCAGCCGCAGGCCGCGTCGGCCGCCGGCTCTTCTCCGCAGCGCCGCAGCGCTCCCGCGGTGCAGGCCGAAATCGTCGTGGCGCCGCTGGTTGCGGAGCCGTCCGAGCTGGAAATCGTGCCGGATGTCTGCGACTGGCGTCGGATGACGCCGATTGCCGCGCAATCTCTTGCGGCTCGGGGAGCGGCGGAAGCAGCCGCGGCGGAATCGGCGGCGTCGGAATTTACCGGGCGACACAAGCTGGGCGGAGTGGTTCTGGGACCGCGGCCGGCGGCCGTCGTCAGCGGCCGGGTGATTCGGGTCGGCCAATCGCTGGATGGTCTGCCCCTGATCGAGGTTCGTGCGGATGCCGCGGTGTTTCTTGCGGACGGAGAGCGGGTCGAGCTGAGGCTCGAGCGTCCGCAGATGTCTCCATAGCGGGCGCGCTCGATTTCACAAAGTGCGGTGCGATGGGGGTCGATGACAGCAATGTCGCACGACGCCGTTGCCAATGACCGGCGTCTGTCAGCGGCGGGGGTGTCCGGCTGAATGCGTGAGTTGCACCCTTCGCGGTGCGACCAGGAGGTTCAAGATGCGTGCGGCCAAGCGAAGTGGTTTCAGTCTGGTCGAATTGATCGTGGTGGTGGTGATCATCGGCATCCTCGCGGCGATCGCGATTCCGCGCTTCAGCCGCGGTGCGACGGGTGCGGGCGCGTCGGGCGTCGGCGGCAACCTGCAGGTGCTGCGGAACGCCATCGAGCTGTACTACTACGAGCATGGTGAGTACCCCGGCAAGAACGCCGCCGGCGCCGCCGCCGCGGGCAGCGAAGCCGCGTTTATCGCGCAGTTGACGAAGTACAGCGACGCCAACGGCGGCGTGTCCGACACGCCCACCGGCGAGTTCAAGTTCGGCCCGTATCTGCGCAAGGGCATCCCGCCCTGCCCGGTCGCCCCGCGCGCCGGCAAGAGCGGCATTGCCATGATCAACACGGGAACGCCGGCCTATACCGCCGGCGCCGCGGATGCCGGCTGGGTCTTCAACTACGAGACCGGCGACATCTGCGTGAACTCCAACGACACCGACGCCGACGGCAAGTCCTACGACTCGTATTAGCCGGGCGCGTCCGCCGCTTGCACGGCGGGACGGATCTAGGGGGTTGGGCGCGCCCAGTCGTCCTTGGTGGCGGCTGGGCGTGTTTTCTTTCCACCCCGCAGGAGCGAGCGCACCGTGGACCACGCGCGGCACATCACGTTCCGCGGCCGGGCCTGCCGCCCGGCGATGACGCTGCTCGAACTGGTGGTCGTCATCGCCACCATCGGCGTACTGGCCGCGATCGCTGTCCCGCGTGCCAGCCGCGCGTTCCAGCGCGCCGGCCATGCCGGCGTGATGCGCGATTGGGGCACGTTGCAGCGGCAGATTGATCTGTACGCGATGGAGCACATGGGGGCGTATCCCGCGCAGCGCGCCGCCGGTGACGCCGCCGCACTCACCGAGGAGGCGTTCCTCGCCCAGATGCTGTGGCGAACCACCCTGGGCGGTGACGCCAGCGACAAGGCCGGCGCCGGTTACGACTTCGGTCCGTACCTGGCCGTCGGTGTGCCGGCGCTCAAGGCGGGTCGGCACGCCGGGGAGGCCGGTGTCTTCGTCATTCAGAGCAGCGCCGCTCCGCGCTACATGCCGGCACAGGCCGTCGGATGGGTGTATCAACCGCTGACCGGCGAGATCGTTCCGAACATCCCGTTGACGGAGGGAGCGGACGGCGCTGTCGTGATCGACGAGAACTCGCCGGATTCGCTCGGGGCCAGGCCTGGTGCCGGTGGGGCGGGCCGGGCCGGCATGGATAGCCTCGGCTCGGGGTAGGCGGAGGCAGGGAATGGGGGGCGCACCCGTGCGGCCGCGGAGACTCATGCGAGCGCTGCCTCCCCGGCTCCGGGTCAGGCGCGGATTCACGCTCATCGAACTGCTGATCGTCGTGGCGATTGTCGGCGTGCTGGCCACGGCGGCCACGCTGCGATTTGCGTCGGCGACGGATCACCGGCGGCTGGAAGCGGCCGCCGAGCGCGTACTCCGCGATTTTGACCATGCCCGCCGCGCGGCCGTTGCGCAGAGCGCCGGCGTGCGCATCACATTTGACCCGCCCCACGCCCGATATCGGATTGAGGGTGTTTCCGGGTTGGAGCAGCGGGCTGGTCTGTATGTGGCGCGATTGGGGGCCGATCCCTACACCGTGGAGATCGTCAGCGCGGATTTCGGCGGCGGACCGGTTCTGGAGTATTCGGGGTTCGGCATACCTTCCGGCAACGGAACGGTCGTGCTGCGGCGCAACGGGCGGACGGTCACGGTGCGGGTCGATGACCTCACCGGGATAGCCGAGATCATCCCGTAGCCATCGGGGGTGGGCAGATACATGTACACGAGACGACCCGGGGCGACCTCGGCTGCGGCCTTCACGCTGGTCGAGCTGGTTCTCTCCGTCGGCATCACGGCCGCTCTGACGGCCGGGCTGGCGTCAGCGGTGCTGCTTAGTGCGCACGCACTCCCGTCCCGCCGCAGCGAGTCTCGTGACGCGCTGCGCGCCGATTCGGCGCTTCGTCAACTCGTGGAGGATCTGTCGCTGGCGCGAACCCTCACGATTCAGGGCGGCGCGGCGGCTGAGTTTGAGGTGGCGGATCGCGATGGCGACGGCTCGGCGGACCTGCTGCACTACGCATGGGATGGCCCCGGAACCGCATTGAAGTACCAGCGGAATGGGGGAACGGCGTTCCCGCTGCTCGACGACGTCGCAGAGTTTTCGATGGAGCCGATCACGCGCACCGTGGAGGAGTCCACGACGACTTCGGGAGCAACATCCAGCGGCGAGACGCTGCTCGCGTCGTTCACCGGCTGGAGCGGCCTGCTGGCAACCTCTCAGTCCTACACGCTCTCGCACCGCGACTGGGGCGCGCAGGCGTTCGCCGTGTCGTGGCCGAGCGGAGCATCGGATCGCGTGATCACGCGGGCGCGCTTCCGGCTGGAGAGCGGAACGCGACCGACCGCCCAGATCATCGCGAAGATATGTAAGCCGCAGACGGTCGGATCGACGGTCCCCGGTGACGCGATCGGCTCGCCCGGAATGGTGCCGGCGTCGACGCTTCCCGGGTCGTTCCAGTGGGTCGACTTCACGTTCGAGGACGTGGTCGCGCCGGCGGGGCACACCGTACTGTCGGCCGTGCTGTGCGGGAGCGCAAGCGGCGCCGGAGTGCTGGAGCGGTACCACCACGCGTTGGCGGGCTACAACGGAACCACGGCCATGTGGACCACGAATTCCGGATCGACGTGGGAACCGTCGATGCTCAGCATTCTCCAATACGATCACCCGTACTACATTTATGGCACCTACACGCTCCACGGCTCACAGACCGCGGTCGCGTCGCGGACCCTGGTCGTCGAGGTCCGCGTCGCGCTGCGCCTGAACGGGCAGTCGCGCGGGCTGACCACGCGCGTGGCACTGGTGAACAAGCCGGAGGTCACACCATGACCCGCGGCGCTGGTACGCCGAACGTCCCGCGATGCGGGCGGCGCGGCATTACGCTCGTCGAGGCGATGATCTGCATCGTGCTCGTGGGGGTGGTGCTGGCCGCCTCGATCCATACGGTCGGCGCGGCGAAGATGACTGAGTCGCGGCTGGCCGATCGCGCAACCGCCGAAGCGCTGGCCGAGGAACTGCTCGCCGAGATTCTGACGCGGCTCTACCGCGAACCGGACGCGTCCACCGGGCTGCTCGGGGCGGACAGTGGCGAATTGTCGCGTTCGCAGTTCGACGACGTGGATGACTACCACGGATTCGGTGAGACGCCGCCCACCGATGCGCTACTCGCGCCGATCGTCTCGCTGACGGGCTGGCGGCGCTCCGTCACGGTCGGGTGGGTCGTGCCCGATGCAGCACTCGCTCCCAGTGCGAGCGAAACCCTGGCCAAGCTCATTCGTGTGCAGGTGCAGGACAGCCGCGGGGCGCTGCTGATGGAGCGAGTCGCCGTGGTGACAGACAACGCGCTCAATCGCCCGGGCCGCGACCTGACGACTGTGCGCATCACCGGCGCGGAGGAGGTGGTGGTGGGTTCCGGGACCGGCAGTGGAAGCAGCACGTTCTGGGACACTTTCCTAAGCCTGCTCGGCGGAGGACATTAGATGCAGCACCGATCCCGTCGGGCCGCGATGTACCTGCTTGTGATGGGCGCCTCCGTGATCGTGATGATCGTGGGCGTCAGCGGCCTGCTGGCGGCGCGGATCGGCGGCCGCGACGCCGTCCTCGCGTCGGACTTCGCCGCTGCGCGCGTCAATGCACACGCCGCGATGCAGATCGGGTTGCTGATTCTGGAGCAGCACAGCGAGTGGCGCGGCAACTTCAGCACCGGCGAGTTTCTGGCCTCCACGCCGATCGGCGATGGAACGATGGAGCTATCCGGCATAGACACCCGCGATGGCGACATCGCCAACAGCGATGCGGATCCGCTGCTGCTGACGGCGGTGGGCAGCGTTCGCGACTCACGCTACAAGCTGCAATTGCTGCTCTCGCCGACGGTCGATCCGATCGAAGCGCTGGCGACGACCATTCACGCGCACGGCAAGCTGATCATCGGCGGGGGAATCGTGCTGCGCGTCAACGGTGCGCCGGCCTCGACCAACAACGAAGCCGTGTTGAACGGCAGCATTGCCGGCGATCTGCACGCCGCGAGCCGCTCCGGTTCTGGAAACGTCAGCGGTGCTTCGACCATCCCCGCTCCCGAGAAGCCGATTCCCGACGCCGACGTCATGAGCCTCTATGCTTCGGGCGCTACCGCGATTCCTTCCGCACCCAAGCTCGACGGGGTCGTGCTCGGCCCGGGGTTCAACCCGCTCGGGATCCCCAACGCCAACGGCTGCTACATCATCAGCACCGGCGGCGCGAACATTGAAATCTCGAACACGCGTGTCTTCGGCACTCTCATCATCAACGCGGGCGGCGGCACCGTACTCCTCAGTGGAGCGGGGGTGTTTGAGTCCGCCGGGGGCAGCCGCCCCGCGCTGCTGATCAATGGGAATCTGGATGTGACGACCGATCCTGAGCCGGGCGGATTGGCGGAAGCCACGCTGAACGTCAACTTCAACCCGCCCGGCGCACCCTACGCCGGCGTCAGCGACGCGGACAAGACGGACTTCTATTCTTCCGCGCTGCGGGGATTGATCCACGTGACGGGCAATGTGCGAATTGCGGGGCCGATCATTGTGCGTGGCGTGCTGCTGGCCGGCGGCGAGATGCGCGTGGAGACGAGCCTGACCCTCGACCACGATTCGCTGTTGGTTGACTCGCCTCCCCAGGGCTACGACACGCCGGGGCCGCTGAGCGTCACCTCCGGCGCGTGGCGACAGGTTGTGGATTGAGGCGCGACGAGACGGCATGCGGTGCGTGTGGACGGAAGCTGCTCGCGAAGCAGGATTCGCGCGATCAGATTTCCGCCCGGATGATGACCAGTTGCACTTCCCCGGCCGCATCCCGGATTTCCGCATCGGGTGTCATCGAGCGGAACTCCGTCGGCGGAACGATAAAGATCGCCCGCTGCCGCGCTTCATCGCTTCGCATCGCGGTCAGGTAGTGCGTGCCGCCGAGACGCGGGTCATGCGGCGCGGGCGGGTACAGGAAATACACGTTGCCGAAGCGGAAGCAGTAGTCCCAGACGCCGATTTCCTGAATGTCGATCCGGCCCGCGACGCGCTCCGCCTGCCAGCGCTGCGGGTCGTAGTTCATCGCGACCAGCATCACGACGTACGGCATGTTGACCAGCTTTTCATCCGCCGTCACGAACACGGCGTCGGCCGAGTTCAATTCGTCGCCGAGCGAGCGGCAGGCGTCGACCAGCGCGACGTGATAGGTCCGCTGGATCTTGTCGCGCTGGTCGAAGTCCCCGTAGAACCACCAGCCCCACCAGCCCGCCTCCAGCAACATCCACGCCGCCAGCAACTCCACATAGATCCGCCGCCGCGACCACCACCACTGTGCCCAGCGCGCTGCACCGAACGCCGCCAGCAGGACCAGCGGCACGACACCGGGGAAGCTCCGCAGGGCGCTTGGGCCGTCGTTGGCGTTCAGAATGTCCGAAATAGGAAAGAGCACCAGCCCCACCAGCAGCGCCCGCGCCGTCGAGGAGCTCCGCCAGGCCGCGACGGCGGTCCCGGCGCCGACGATCAGCAACAGCGCGAAGTACCAGGGAATCTGGCCGCCGACCGCGGGACCGATCGTTGCGAAGTTGTCGCCGCGGGTCAGCAGGAACACCGGATCAAAGTGCTCGAAGTAGCGCAGCGCGACCAGTCCGACACACTCGACCACGGACTCGCGCGTCCCCCACACCCACGTCGTGTTTCCGCGCTTGTTGATCGCCTGCCCGTCCGTGGCGTGCACCCAAGCCAGCGGCCCGAACGTCACCGCCAGCCCCAGCGCAAATCCCGCCAGCCGGCGCAATCCTGCGCCGTTTCGCATCATTCGCAGACAATCCGGCAACGACACGCACGCAATCGCGAGCAGCAGCACCGGCACGAAGAGCCGGATGGCCGGATAGCCGTAGCAGATCAGCCCCGTCAGCAATCCCGCGACCACGCTCCGCCAGAGCGGCACGGTCTCGGCAGTCGCTGCGGCGCTGCGCAGGATCGGCAGTCCCGCCCAGCCGCAGGCCCATAGCGCGGCGCAGACCGCCAGCGGGCAGAAGGACGCTTCGTGCCCCCAGCGGGTGTGCTGCACATGCCAGGGTGCGATCGCCATCAGCAGCGCCCCGATCACACCGGCCGTCGGCGAGACCGCCCGCCGAAGAATCAGGTAGGTCAGCAGAACGGACAGTATGCCGGCCGCAGCGGCGGGGGCGCGCATGGTGAAAACGTTCAGCCCGCCGATTAGCTGGCAGGGCATCATCCAATAGACGAACAGTGTCGAGCGGTTTTCGCCGAGGGCCCGGGTGTAGAAGATCGGCCATTGCGCACCGGCCTGGTCCATTCCCGTGTGGAGGATGCACCAGGCATTCCATGCGTTGGCGGCTTCGTCCTGGTGGATGCCGGGTGGGGCGCTGCCCGGCGGCAGCAGCCGCAACGCCGCCGCCAGGAGAAGGATCCCGATCATCAACCATCGCATCTTGCGAGGTGCGGCGATCTCGGGGCGGCGGTCGAGGGGCGGCTTCATCGGCGGGAATGTTCAGCAAAGCGGCCCGTTGGGGCAAGGGGGTGAGTTTACGCAGCGGCGATCTGCGCCTATGATTCCCCGCCGCGCGCCGCACGGGTGCGTCGCCGTCGTCCCAGGTCGTCGCGGTGCAGCCGCTGGGCGACCGAGTAGCAGGAATCCGCTCATGGTGATCGAAGATCCGAAGGGCGCACTCGCCGACCTCACCGCCCGCATCCACGCGATGCGGGACTCTCTTTGACATTCCCTCCAAGTCTGCACGCATCACCGAGCTGGAGTCGCGCATGGCGGCTCCCGGTTTCTGGGACAACCAGGAAGCCGCCCAGACCGTGATCGGGGAGATGAAGGGGCTGCGCGCCAAAGTCGATCCGGTCATGGACCTGACGCGCCGCGCCGATGACGCCGCCGTGCTGCTGGAGCTGTCCGCGGAGGATGCCAGCGGCGAGAGCGCGGCGGAACTGGAGCGCGAACTGGGGACGCTGACCGCACGCACCGAGCAGGTCGAGCTGCTCACGCTGCTGAGCGGCCCGAACGACGCCCGCAACTGCTTCCTATCGATCAATGCCGGCGCGGGCGGCGTCGAGTCGGCGGATTTCGCCGAGATGCTGCTGCGGATGTACCTGATGTACTTCGAGCGCGCCGGCTTCACCGCGTTTGAACTGGACCGGCGCAACGGCGACGAAGCGGGAATCCAGTCGGTGACGCTGCTGGTGCAGGGGCCGTATGCGTACGGCTACCTGTCGTGCGAGGTGGGGGTTCATCGACTGGTGCGCATCAGTCCGTTCAACGCCCAGGGCAAGCGGCAGACCAGCTTCGCCGGGGTGGATTGCCTCGCCGAGATTCCCGATCAGGAAGTGGACATCAAGGAATTGGACCTGGATTTTGAGTACTTCCGCCGGGCCAGCGGCGCGGGCGGGCAGAACGTGAACAAGGTCGCCACGGCGGTGCGCGTCAAGCACATTCCAACGGGGATTGTGGTCGAGTGCGTGAATGAGCGCAGCCAGGCGCAGAACAAGCGAATGGCGCTGAGCATGTTGCAATCGCGGCTGGAGAAGATCGAGGAAGCCAAGCGCAACGAAGAGACCGCGCGGCAGTACAGTGAAAAGGGCGACATCGCCTGGGGCAACCAGATCCGCAATTACGTCCTGCACGGATCGACGATCCACGTGAAGGACCTGCGCACCGGGCTGGCCGTGGGCGACACGCAGCGCGTTCTCAACGGCGACCTGCAGCCCTTCATCGACGCCTACCTGCGGCTGCGTTTGCGCGGCGGGAAGCACGCGGCGGAAGAGTAGGCGGCGGGGGCTACGGGACCGGGATCAGGTCGCGCCGCTTGAACACCAGGATGTTGTGGCGGACAATGTCATCAACCTGCACATAGTTCGCGTCCATCCACGGCCCGATCCGCACTTCGCTGACGGGCTTGTCCGGCCGCCGCCCCATGATCCACTCGTGGTCCGATGCCTCCATCACGATCAGCGCCGGCCGGCTTGCCTGCAGCGTGCGCTCAAGCTCGTCGAGCACGAAGCGCGCTCCCGGTCCGACCTGCCCCACCTTCTCCGTCGTGGTAAACCGACAGACATTGACGCGCTTGGCGTGCAGGTACACTCCCGGCATGTAGCCCCAGCACTGGATGCGATCCTCAGGCTGCGAGTGGCGCTTCACCGACTCGCCGACCTCCTCCCACCAGCGCGGTTCCCCGAGCAGCACGCGCGGCACCCATACGGACGCGAAGGACTGCCATTGGCGCGTGACCGCCTCGGCGGCGAACCAGCCCATCACGACGAAGATCGCCACCACCCACGCCCGTTGCTGCATCCGCCGCAGCAGCCGCTGTTCCGTGGTCAGCATGCTCAGCAGGTGCCCGCCAAGCATGATCACCGGGGCAAACGTGGGGACCAGGTAGTGCCGGAACGCATGCGGGCTGAGCAGCGCGCCATACACCGCCAGTCCCCACCAGATCACAATGAACACCGCGTAGCGCGGGCACACCGGCGCGAGCCGCCGCACCTGCGCATCCAGCTCGCGCGGCCGGAGCGTCGGCCGCAGGCGCCACAGCGCCGCGTGGATCAGCGCCCCGACCGCCATGAGATAGGGCAGCGTCATGACCAGGATGTTGTCGTTCCAGAGCAGGAACCACGACTTGTAGCTGTAGGGAAACCGGCTGTGCCCGGCCTCGAAATAGGAGCGATTGAACGTGAATGTGGCAAAGATCGCGTCCTGCAGCGCCCCCTGTCGCGCAAGCTCGCCCGCTGCGATGATCAGTACCAGGGCCACGCCTGCGATCAACAGGCCGATTCGGCGGATCGCCGTCGTGAATGAAATGTCTCGAAACGCGGCACAGAGCGACAAATGGACGCACATGGCGACACAGGCCGCCAGGCCGACCTGCTTGAACAGGAACGCACATCCGGCGCAGGCGCCCGCCAGAAGCCAGCACCAGTGCCGATCGCGCGCCCAGCCGCGCATGTAGAGCGCCACGGCCGTCAATTCGAACGCGACGAGAAAGGTCTCGGTGCGATTCGTGCCGCCGGTGTAGTAGCCGTGCATGAGGTAGAAGGAGAGCAACACGGTGCACAGCGCGGCGGCGGTTCGGAAATAGAGCGACGCGCAGGCCACGAAGAAGCTGACGAAGCTGACCGCCAGCGCCAGCGAGCAGGCGGCCACCACGCCGGCATACGACCCGCCGCTCACCAGCATGGCCAGCGCGTTGATCCAGTAGATTCCCGGCGGCTTGTTGTCCCAGACGTCGAGATAGACGGTTGCGCCGTCGGCGATTCGCCAGCCGTAGTAGGCGAACATCTGGTCGTCCACCACGTCGTCGCGCAGGACGGCGATGTACTGGCAGAGGACGATCAGCGGGATGATGATCGCCGCCATGACGCAGGCGAGCAGCCGCCAGCTTGTTTCGCGCGCATCGATCAGCACCGCGTCCACCGCGGCGTAGTTGATCGTCCGGGATTCGTCGCGGGGCCGGTCGCTCAAGGGGGTTTCCAGCGGGGCAGCGCGGGTCCGCATCGCGGCCGCTTGCGCGGCTAGCGCTGCGGCTCGGCGGAGCGCAGACGGGCGTCCACGTCGTCCCAGTTCACGACGTTCATAAATGCACGGACGTAGTCGCTGCGGCGGTTCTGGTACTTGAGATAGTAGGCGTGTTCCCACACGTCGCAGCCCAGCAGCGGCACCACCCACACCGAGCTGTTCTGCTGCTTTTCGACCTGCAGAACGACCAGCCGGCGCGCGACGGTTTCGTAACCGAGAATCGCCCAGCCGCTGCCCTGCACCTGCGCCGCGGCCGCCTGGAACTGGCCGGCGAAGGCCTCGTAGGAGCCGAAGTCGCGGCGCATCAGCCGGCCGATCGCGGTCTCAGCGCCCGGCGGTCCGCCGCCGTTTCGGCGCATGTTGCTCCAATACATCGTGTGCAGCAGATGCCCCGACAGGTTGAACTGCAGCGCGTCCGTTGCGGCGCGGACCTGGCGGATGGTGTCCCCGCCGGCCTCGCGGATGCGGGCCAGTTCGGCCAGCGCCGCGTTCGCGCCGTTCACATAGCCGAGATGATGAACGTCGTGATGCAGCTTGACCGTCTGCGCGTCGAGGTACGGCTCCAGGTCGGCGTAGTCGTAAGGCAGCGGCGGAAGGGCGTACATTCCATCCGGCGAGACGGCGCCGGCGTTGACGACGGCGGGTGCGGCAGCCGGGGTGGAGCCGTCCGGCTGCGTCGTCGGGGGTGGGGCGCTCGGCGATTCCGGGGAATTCTGCGCGGAAGCAAGGGATGGGAGCGTGATCCAGCCGCCGACGACCGCCGCGCCGGCGAGCAAGGCGCGGCGGGTCAGCGGATCTTCGGCCGCCGGCAGTCCCAGCCCCTCGACCGTCCGTCCGGCCGGAATCGCCACGTGTTGATTGTGCTGCTCAGACATCGCCGCTCGCTTTCTCTTCGTTTCAGGTGCCGCCCGCGCAGCCGGGCGGATTCGCCGGCGCCGTGCAGTCGCGCGGAGCCGGGATGAGGCAGATGAATTCCAGCGGCTCAGCGCCGGTGTTCAGGAACTGGTGCACTTCATTGGGCGGCACCCAGATCACGTCGCCCGCGCGGAAGGGGCGGTCACCAGCCTCGCTGCGGGCCGTGCCGCTGCCGCGCAGGATCAGGATTTCGTGCTCATAGTCGTGCTGATGGTGCGGCGTGAATCCGCCCGGAGCGACCTCGAAATGGCGCATGTGGAAATTCGACGCGCCGTCCGAAGGGCCGACCAGCATGCGCATGCGGGCGCCGGTGGCGCCGGGCATTTCCACGGGGCGCTGCGGATGATCCGCAAGGGACGCGACGCGCATCGCAGGGCGCTCCTTTTCCGCGTCAGTTGCTGACGACCCACGGGTCGGAGGCGCGGGTGTAGCTCACCAGCTCCTCCGGCTTGAAGAACAGCTCCAACTCAAACCTGGCTGTCTCGGGGCCGTCGCTGGCATGAACCAGATTGAACTGCTTGTCGATTCCGAAATCGCCGCGAATCGTTCCCGGCGCCGCCTGGCGGCCGTCGGTCGCGCCCAGCATGGAGCGGACCACCGTGATCGCCTGCGGCCCTTCGATCGCGGCCACGACGACCGGCCCGCTGGTCATGAAGCCGACCAGGGACTTGTAGAATGGGCGGTCCTTGTGCACCTCGTAATGTCGCGCCACGACGGCGTCAGGGGTCTTCTGAAACCGCATGCCGATTATCCGCAGCCCCTTGTCTTCAAAGCGCGCCAGCAGTCGGCCGATCAGGCCGCGCTGCACGGCATCGGGCTTGATGATGATGAGCGTCCGTTCCATCGATGACTCCACTCCTGCGTCCTGTTGCACCCGTCAGCGGCGGCGCCGTTGCGCCGGTTCCGTCGTCGTGTGACTCGTCTGTTCCGGTTGATTCAACGGCCGGAATCTTACCGCCGCGGCCGCGGCGCGAACACTGCGCCTGCTCCGCGGCCGGCCGCAAGCGGGGAACTGCACGGCCGTTCGACGGGGAGGTTATTCTGTGTGCCCGTGACGGCATGTCGCCACCAGCCCCCCGATTCGAATCAGCGCGCACAAGCGCCGCGCCTGCTGGCGCTGGACGCCTTCCGCGGCCTCGACATGCTGGCGATGCTGCTGGTCGCGACCGCGTTCGACCCCGCGTATTTCCCCGACCAGTTGCGCCATCGCGGTTGGAACGACGGGACGCAGGGGGCCACGTTCTGCGACCTGATCTTCCCCTGGTTCCTCTTTATCGTCGGGGTTGCAATCCCCTATTCGATGGAGTCCGGCCGCGGGCGGGAGTGCTCGATCGCAATGCGGCTTTTCTCAGCGGCACGCCGCGGGCTGGTGCTGTACCTGCTGGGCTGCCTGATCCACGCAGCGCGGACCGGCAACGTGACGCTTTTGACGTGGGACATCCTGCAGCACATCGGGGCCGCCTACCTGATCGCCGTTGTGGTTTATCACCTGCCGCCGTCTGGAAAAGTCGGCTTTGTTGCGGTCGTGCTGTTGGCGAAGTACGCACTGCTGCGGTGGATTCCCATTCCCGGCGTCGGCGAAGTGGTCTGGACGCCCGAACAGAACATGCAGCGCTGGCTCACGGCCAGCTACCTCGGCTGGTTCGGAGCGCTGCAGAATGTGCTGCCCGGCTCGACCGTGGTGGTCATGGGGATGATGGCCGGGGCGTGGCTGCGAAGAAAAGCGCAGGCTCACGCCGCCGCAGTCGGCGGCTTGCTGCTGGGCGGCATTTCGCTGGTCACCCTGTCCTGGCTGTGGCAACTCGATTTCCCGTACAGCAAGGATTACTTCACGTCGTCCTACGCGCTGCTCGGAGCGGGGACGGGCTGCCTGCTGCTGGCGCTGCTGTACTGGGTGTGCGACGTGCGGCGGCTGACGCGGGCGGCCGTGTTCGTGATTCCGGGACGAAACGCGATTGCGATGTACGTCGCAATGTCGATCCTGTCGCCGATGGTGCTTCATCGCTGGCGGCTTGCGGGTGACACGCGCACGCTGGCACAGGCATTCACGGACTCCCTGGCCGGCACTTGCGGCGGGATGGCGGCAGCATGGCTTTACACGGCCGCATATGTCGGGATTGGGTGGCTGCTCACCTACAGCCTGCACCGGCGCGGAGCGTATCTGAAGGTCTGACCCCGGCGCTATTGCCGCCCCTGAAACGCGGCCTCCAGCATCGAGCGGTTCGCGTGTTCGATCTGTCCGCCGGGAGGCAGGCCGCGCGCCAGCCGCGTCACGGTTACGCCGCTGTCCGCCAACGCTTCCATCAGATACAGCGCCGTGGCATCCCCCTCGAGCGTCGGGTTGGTCGCCAGCACGACTTCGCGCACGCCGCCGTCGGCGATTCGCTTCTGTAGCGCATCGATCGTCAAATGCCGCGGTTCGACGCCATCCAGCGCAGAAACGCGCCCCATCAACACGTGATAGACCCCGGTGGTAAGCCCGCCGGCTTCAAACGCCAGCAGATCCTTGGGCTGCTCCACAACCACGATCAGCCCGGCGTCGCGGCGCGGATCACGGCAGATGTCGCACAGCTCCTCCTCCGCGAGGTTAAAACATCGCGAGCAGGGGCGCACGCGCCCTTGACGTCGATGATTGTTCGCGCCAGGCCGACGGCCTCCTCCGCCGGCAGCTTGAGCAGATGAAAGGCGATCCGTTCGGCTGAACGGGCACCGATTCCGGGGAGTTTGCGCAGCTCGTCGATCAGCCGCTGAAGCGGGCCACCCAGTCGCGGTTCCGACATGCAAGCCCCCAGCTACTTCGGCAGGCCGCCGAGCAGATCGCCCATGCCGGGGAGATTCAGCCCGCCGGTGAGCTGGGTCATTTCCTTCTGCGTGGCCTCGCGGGCGAACGTGGTCGCTTGGCGCACCGCCGCGACGACCAGGTCTTCGATCATTTCCACGTCGCCGGCGCTCACCAGCGCGGGGACAATTCGCACTTCGTGCAATTCCCCGCGGCCGTCCACGGTCGCCGTCACCTGCCCCGCCCCGGCGTCCCCGACGTATCGCGCAGCGGCCAGCCGCGCCTGCATGTCCTGCATGGACTGCTTGATGCTGCCGGCGTTCTTCATCAATTCCGCAATCTGCCCGAGTTTTCCGAACATTCCCGCGCTCCAATGGGTGTCCTGCCGGCGGCGAGCAGCGCCGCGGCCGTCGTCCCATCATAGCGGCTTGGGCGTCGCCCGCGCGGCCGCAACCGGCTTGGACGCGCTGCCTCGAATGTCGCGCCGCAGCGCCAGAAGCTCCCGAAACGCGCGCACGATCACGCTCAGGCGCGCCCCAGTCTGCTGCCCGGCTGTTCGCGGGTAGTGGCTGACGTCGATCTGGCCGATCGAATAGCCCAGGCGCTGGGCGCGAGAAAGCACCTCGGTGTCGATCAGCGCGCCGGTGCTCTTCATTTCGATGCGATCAAACAATGAGCGCGGATAGATCTTGAAGGCGCCGTCGATGTCGCGGATGCGCAGGCCGAAGAGCACTCGCACCAACTTGCCCCAGGCCCAGGCGTTCAGTCGGCGGATCCACGGATCGCGCCGCTGCCGCCGGTAGCCGGAGACGATGTCGTATCGCTCAAGCAGCGGCAGCAATCGCGGCAGTTCCCCGATGTCAAACTGCCCGTCACCGTCGGTGTAGAAGACCCACGTCCGGGTCGCCTCGCGAAAGCCGCGAGACAACGCCCCGCCGTAGCCGCGGTTCGGCGAGTTGTGGACGACGCGCACCTCGGGAATCTCAGCGGCCAGGCGATCTGCGATTTCACCGGTGCGGTCGCGGCTGCCGTCGTTGACGATCAGTACTTCCAGGTCGTCGGCGATCCGCCTGCCGACCTCGACGGCCGAGCGGGTCACCCGCTCGACGTTGGCCTCCTCGTTGTAGCAGGGGAAGGTGATCGTGAGCGAAAGCGGGGAACGTGGGGGGCGGGACATCGGCGCTACCTCCGTTCAACAGGAAACCGGGCCGTCTCGGCCGCATTGCCTCCCGGGCACGACCCGGGAATCCGCCGCGACGCTGCGGCCTGGTCCGGAGCGCGGCGGTTGCCGCACGGGGGTCGCCGGAGCGCGGGTCAGTCGCGGCCCGTTCGGCCCATGACCCTCCGAGGAATGCGAGGCGAATGGATGGGCCACTGATACAGGTTCCAGGCTCAGTGTGAGCCACGGCCTGTGAATTTGTCCCGGCGGGACGGAACGCTCATTAACCGTAACAGGCTGTTGGATATGCCTTTATGTATGTGCCTGGCATCCGCGCCGGGGGCTTTCTGAAGGGGGTGCTGAGCCTTTATGTATTTCGTGAACGACAGCCGGCTCTGAATGGGCGTCTGCGGAGCATTCCGCCGATCACTCGGTCGCAACAGGGGCGCCGCGGGTGGCGGAGGAAGGGCTTCGCCGGCACGGTCCGAAGCGTCGGATCGGCAACGCGGAACGCACCGGGTTGGTGCGGCGTCTGCCGGATGCGAGTCGGAACCATGACGGAGATGGAACCATGAAGAGTAACTTGTGGAAGTGGTTGGCGGCGGGCGCGTTTGGCGCGGCCGTCCTGGCCGGCTGCGTGAGCGAGACCAGCGAGTCTCTGCTTGACGCGGTGGGAGACAAGTCCGGCAGCGCGCGCCCCTTGCAGTTGGCTCCCGGCGGGAGCGGCGACTTGACGGCCGAGTCGGGTGATGAGCCGACGATGGACTCGCTGATCCGTGGCGGCACTCCGCCGCCGACGCGGCCGATTTCGGCCGTACGGGGTCTGGGCTCACTGAATGTGAACAGCAACGGCAATACGAATTCGAATACGAACTCGAATACGAATTCCAATACCAACGGCAATTCGAACACGAACACGAACACGAACACGAACACGAACACGAACACGAACGGCAATTCCAATACGAATGGGAATGCCAACAGCAACACGAATTCGAATACCAACGACAACTCGAACACGAACACGAACGGCAATGCCAACGCCAACACGAACGGCAACACGAACACCAACGGCAACGCCAACACGAACACGAATGGCAATGACAACGGCAACACGAATACCAACGGCAACACGAACACCAACGGCAACGCCAACGCGAACACGAATGGCAATGACAACGGGTCGATCTGTCCTGATGGCAGCCTCCGCGTCCGCGCCGACGTGGTCGGCGGCAGCTCCGTCGTGGGGGACGTTGAGTACCGTGCGCTGCCCGGCGGCTGCTTCCGGTTCCGCGTGGACATTGACTGCTGCCTGATTCGCGGCTCCCACGAGGTCGCCGTCCAAGGCGTCGTCGTCGGCATGATCTCGATCGACTCGCGGGGTCGCGGTCGCCTTGAGTTCGACACGAGCGACGGAACCTTCCCGGCCGGCTTCCCGATGGTGGCGGTCGGTGATGTCGTGTCCGTCGGGCCTGCGGCGGGCGCGTTCCTGCTGGACTGCAGCTCGACCCCGGATGTCTGCAACAGCAACACCAATGGGAATGCCAATACGAACACCAACGGCAATGCCAACGACAACGGGAATACCAACGGCAACGCCAACACCAATGACAACGGCAGCATGAACACGAACGACAACGGGAACACCAACTCCAACGGCAACATCAACGGCTGACGGAGCGTGAGGCGTGCGGCGGCCCCCGCGGCCGAACGCCCCGTTTGCTGCATCCCGGGCGGCCCGGTCTCGCGTTCGAGCCGGGCCGCCGGGTCAGCTTGAGCCAGTCACAACAGCGCCCGAGGACAGGCGATGCCTGCGGGCCGACTGCAGAAGGGAGCTACACACATGCGAACGAACAGAACAAGCCGTCTGGTGGTCGGTGCGGCATGCCTGGGACTGCTGGCCGGGTGTGTCAGCGATGCGGCCGACTCGCTGCTCAATGCCGTGACCGACGCGGTTCGGTCCGTCAGCGGTGGAAGCGTCGGCGGCAACTCAAACAGCGGCGACGCGAGTAACGCCAATTCGGGTACATCCGGGCAAAGTAACCAGAACAGCAGCGCGGGCAACGCCAACTCGAACGCCAACGTATCGGCATCCGGCAACGCAAACGGCGCAGGCTCTTCCAACGGAAACGCCAATGCGGGTGTGAACGGCAATGCGAACGGGTCCGCCAACGCCAACGTCAACACAAACAGCAGCGGGAACCGCAACTCCGGCTCCGGCGACGATGAAGACGACGACGATTGATGGTGTGCCTCGGGTGGCGCACGGCAATGCGCAGACGGTTCGTGGAGGAGCCTGACGTGAGATCCGCCGCATCGGTCCTGACCCCGGATGCTTCGCTGTCCGCGCGCGCGAAGACATGGGACCAGTCTCGCACCGCGACGGCCACCGCCCTGGCATTCCCGCTCGAGTCGGTTCTGGTCGGCGCGATGTCGATCGTGCTGATGTCATTTCTGTACAGCGGCGTCGGAGGCGCCGGCGTCGGCGAGATCGGAGTTCCGGGAAACGACTCCTCCTATCACATCCGCATGGCGTCCCTGTTGCCGACCCACGGCTTCGTCGCCGAGTTTCCCTGGCTTCGTTTCGCGTGGTTCCGAGAGGCCGGGAGCGACTTCGTCAGCCACCACACCGGGTTTCACGTCCTGCTCTACCCGTTTGTTGCGGCGGCCGAGGCGCTCGGGGCGGACGCCATGACCGGCGGCCGCTGGGCGACTACCGCGTTCTTCGCCGTCGTGCTGATCCTAATCAACGGGCTGCTTCGGCTGGGCAACGTTCCGCTGCGCTGGCTGTGGATCGCGCTGCTCCTGGTTCTCCCGGAGCATTTCTTTTTCCGTCATGCGCTGGTCCGCGCCATTGCACCCTCCCTGATGCTGCAACTGGCGGTGGTGGCGGCGCTGCTGGCGCGGCGGCCCGTGACCGTCGCACTGTGCGCAGCGGCGTACAACCACCTCTACCTCGGCGCGGTGATGTTCTCGCCGGTCATACTTCTGGCGTATGCCGCCGCACACCTCACAGCGCCGGGGGAGCCGCGGCGCACCGCGCTGCGCATGTGCGCCGCCGGAGTGATCGGATGGATCGCCGGCGTACTGACCTATCCATACGTTGCTGGAATGCGGGAGTTCCTCTGGCTTCAGGTCTTCGGCACCGGCCTCACGCCGGACATTGAGGTCGGCGTCGAATGGTCCGCCTATGGAAATGTGTGGGATTTCGCCACCCGCATGTGCGGGCCGTTGCTGGCAGTCTGGTGCGCAGCGCTCGTCCTGCGCCTGCGCAGCGGCCCGCCGCTCTCCCCATCCGAGTTGACCCTGCTGTTCTTGCACCTGGGATTCCTCCTGCTGACGCTCAAGGCCCGGCGGTTCATCGAGTACTGGCCGGCGTACGCGCTCCTGTCCGCCGCCTGGATGGCCGCGCCGCCGATCCGCGCCTGGCTGCGCCTTGCTGAGAGTGCTCAGTGGACGACACTGCGCAACGCGGGGATCGGCGGCGCTGCGCTCCTGGGGCTTGGCGCGATAGCTGCCTTCGCGTGGTGGGCGACCCGCCCGGTCCGCGCCGATGTCCTCTCCCTCGGCCTGGCGCTGGCCGCGCTCGCAGCCGGCGCCGCCGTGGTGCAGGTACTTTCGCGGCCCGAGGGGCGATGGTTGCGAAGGCTGCCGGTGGCTGCGGCGGCAGTTCTTGCAGCGGCGGGAACGGCGTCGGCCGCGGTAATGACGCGCGCGAACGCGCTGCGGCATGCCCGGGACGAACTGCGCTGTCCCTACGACCTGGCCGCCATCCGCGACATGATGGGCTTCATCCGCGCGCATTCGGCCGCGGGGGATGTCATCTTCACGGACGATTGGGACACATTCCCCGTATTCTTCTACCACAACACGCACAATCACTACGTCGTCGGCCTGGATCCCAAGTTCACGCACGCCCGCCGCCCGGACTTGTGGGAGCGCTACGTCCGCATTACGCGCGGTCAGGTTCCGCACGAGAGCCGGATCAGGCGAACGGCGGTGGATGGCAGCGTCTCCTTCGATCCGATCCGCGTGGAACTGGCCGACATCCGCTGCCACTTCGGCGCAAAGTGGGTGATCTGTGATCGCGATCACCGCGCACTGGCCGCAGCGCTGTCGCGCGCACCTGCACTGGCGGAGCTGGTGTACCCGGTGACCAATTACGCCGAGAGCCGCGATGCGCCCTATCTGGTGTTCCGCATTCGCGGCGAGGATGAGCCGCTGCCGGCGGTCAGACAACTGACGGCACAAGACATCGGGGACGTCGCGTTTCTCAGCGAATTGCCGCCGATTCACTCCGAACAGGGATGGGGCGAGCTCCGCACCGATCGCTCGGTTGGCGGTGGGCCGCTGCGCGTCGGCGGCCGCACCTACCTTCGCGGGATCGGGACGCACGCCCCATCGCGAATCGAATATCACGTCCCGCAGGGATACGACACGTTTGAAGCGATGGTCGGAGTGGACGCATCGCAGGGCGCGGCCGGAACGGTGGTCCTCCGCGTTGAAGTGGATGGGGTGGAGTGCTTTCGCTCCCCGCTTGTACGCGGAGGCGCTGAGCCGCTGGCCGTCAGAGTGCCGGTCCGCGGCGGTTCGCGGCTCACTCTTCTTTCGGGCGCCACCGATGATGGCGACACCAGCGATCACGTCAATTGGGCCTTCGCACGGCTGACCCGCTCCGGCGAGACAGCCGTGGGTGATGACCACGTGGAGCGGAAGGGGCCTGAATAATGACTACTGCAACTCAAGACGCTTCCCTGGCACTGAAAGCGCCATCGAACAGCACGGCTGCTCGGTTCCGCATGAGCGGCCTGGTGCGCTTCGCTGATGCGACGCGCGGTCCGACCCGCGATCCCCGCGGTCGCGAGGCCGCACCGAAGGGGCTAGAATCCGGCGGCCGCGGGCTTCCGACCGGCTCGCGCACCGATTCGGGGTATCGAGTGCAGCGAAGCGACTCAGAGCTGGTCCGCCTTTGCATCAATGGCGATGCCGGCGCCTGGAATGACCTGGTGGACCGCTTCGGTCGGCTGGTCTATTCCATTGCCATCAAATGCGGATTGGCGGGGAATGACGCGGATGACGTCTTTCAGGCGGTTTTTGGCATTATTTTGCGCAAACTGAGCGATTTGCGCGACGAGTCCCGCCTCGCAGGCTGGATCGGCCGAACCGCCCAGCGCGAAGCCTGGCGCCTCCGCCGGCGTCGCCGTGGCGAGCCGCTCAACCTGGACGATGCCGCCGAGCCGGCGGCGGACGAGGGCGTGGACCTCGAACGAACAGAGCAGCAGCATCTCGTCCGTCGCGGTTTGGCGGAATTGGGCGGGCGCTGCCAGGAATTGCTCGAGGCGCTCTTCCTCGGCGCAGACGATCCGGATTATCAGACCATCGCCCAGCGTCTCGGCATTCCGGTCGGGAGCATCGGGCCGACCCGCGCCCGCTGCTTCACAAAGCTCGAAGTCATCCTCAAAAGGCTCGGAATCGCGGATTCGGACGTGGAATGACGCGCTACCGCGCGCCCGCCTCTTTCCGAGGGCAGTCGCCCCGTACGTGCTCGGCTGGATGTATTTCTTTGGCCCCCACCCTGCTCTGGCTACAGTGTCAGGAGGTTTCGCGATGTCGGACATGAAGCTCAACCCGGAAACGCTGTTGGCCTGGGCCGCCGGTGAACTCCCTGCCGCGGAAGCATGCTCAGTGGAGGCGGCGCTGGCCGGTGCTCCCGAGCTGGCGCGGCGGGCCAGCCGGTTTCGACGTGTGGTTGAGCTGATGCGGTCGGATGATTCCCTTCCGGTGCCGGCCAGCCTGCTGGCCGAGGCCAAGGCGCTCTTCGCCGGCCGCAAGGCGGCCGTTGCGGCGCCCGGCTGGCTCGAATCGCTGAAGCGCGTGGTGGCGGCGCTGGTGTATGACAGCCGACCGCGCGCGGCGTTGGCGGGGTTGCGGTCGGCCGCCTCGGAGAGCTTCCAGCTTTCCTTTGAGTCCGAGCACGCGGACGTGGACGTTCAGTTCGACGCGCTGCCGCTGGATGCGGGCGACCCGCCGCGGTGGCGGATGCTGGCGCAGGTCACGCCGCGCGGAGACGCAGCCGTGGAATCAGCGGTACTGGTGAACGCCGGCACGCTCGATGCGGTGGCGCAGGCGGCGGCCGATGAAACCGGCCTGATCCGGATCGATGTCTCCGGCGGCCGCTTTGACCTGCTGGTGGCGGTGGGGGGGAATCTGATCGTCATCCCGGGAGTCAGCCCGGAATGAATGCAACGCAACGAAACGACGGCGGCGCGGAATCGGCAACGGCACTGCTGGAGCGGCTTGAGGCGATGGCGCCGGAGCAGCGCGCGGGTTGGCTGCGCGCGCGGGGCGATGCGAACGCGGTGCTGATTGAATTGTCCGAGCTGGTCGAGACGCTGGCGGTCAGTGAGGTGAAGGCGGCGTTGCAGGCGGGGGCGTTGATTGAGGCGATCGCCACGGAACTGGTTCCCGGTGCGACCGAGGCACGGGTGCGCCGCGCTCATGCGCAAGCGCTCGCCTATGGCGGGCGCTTCGAGGACGCGCTGCGGACGCTGGAGATCGCGATCCCGCTGGCGGAGCAGGCCGGCAGCGTGGTGGAAGCCGCGCGGGCGCGGATGGCGAGCATGCACGCGCTGAACCAGCTCGGGCGATTCCGAGAGTCGATTGTCGCCGGCGACGCAGCCCGCGAGGGATTTCTCGCGGCGGGCGAGCCGGCGCAGGCGGCGCGCGCGGACGCGAATCTCGGCGCGACCTATCGCATGCTCGACGATCCCGCGGCGGCGCTGCGGCACTACGACCGGGCGCGGCCGATTCTCGCGGCGGATCCCGGCGCGACGGCGCAGCTGGACACGAATCGCGGCGTGGCCCTGATGGACCTGGATCGATTCGATGATGCGGCGCGGGCCTTCGGCGGCGCGCTGCCCGTGTTCGAGAGCCGCGGAATGGGGTGGGCGGCGGCGATTGTGGAAGGCAATCTTGCGGAACTGCGAGCGCGGCAGGGGCGCATTCAGGCCGCGCTTTCGCATTATGAGCAGGCCCGTCGCCACCTGGAATCTGACGCGGCGGATGCCGAAGTGGCGCGCATTCTGGCGGAAGAGGGGGACGCCCTGGCTCTGCTCGGCGCGCTGGAGGATGCGCAATCCAGCTATGAGCGGGCGTTGCCGACGCTCGAGTCCCACGGGCTTGCGACGGAGGCCGTGCGGGCGCGGCTGGGCATGGCGCGCGTGCAGATGCAGCGACGGCGATTGCGGGAGGCCGATCTGCTGTTGTCGGATGTGGTGGATCGCTATGCAGCGCTGGGACAACCCGCGGCGCGCGGGCGGGCGCAATTGCTGCGATGCGAAGCGCGGCTGGCACAGGGGGATTTCGACACTGCGGCCGAGCTGGTCAGCGATGCGCTCGCATCGCTTGCGGATCGGCCGACGGAGCGGGCCGCAGCGCTGATTCAGCGGGCGGATCTGCTCCGCAGCCGGGGTGACTTCGGCGCCGCGCGGCGCGACGTGGTGGAGGCGGCTGCCATCGCTGAATCGCTTGACCTGGCGCCCCTGCGGGCCGAGGCGGCGAGGCTGCACGCGGCACACGCTCGCGCCGCCGGCGACCCGAGCGCCGCGATCGGGCACCTGCGCGAGTCGGTGCGGCAGGTCGAGCGTGTGCGCGGCACCATCCACGCGCAGCGGTTGCGGTCGGCGTTCCTGGGGCGGCGGCTGGCGGCCTACGAAGAGCTTGTTCAGGCGCTTCTGGATCGCGGGGGTGCGCGCGACATCGCCGAGGCGTTTGAGGTGATGGAGCGGGCACGAAGCCGCTGGCTGCTGGATCAACTGCAGCCGGGCGCGCCGAGCGGACCGAACGCCGACGATCCGCTGGAGGCTGACCTGGCGGCCGTGCAGTCCGAACTGAACGGGTTTTACAGCCGGGTGGCCGACGGTGACGGCGGTGGTGCGGCGGGGGACCGGCGCGAGGACATCCGCCGATGCGAGCAACGGCTGGCACAACTGGAGAGCCGAATTGCCAACGCCGGCGGCGCGGTGAGCCTGTTCGCACCGCCCGCCCCGGCTGCGGACGTGCAGCGCCGGCTGGCGGCGGGCGAGCGGCTGATCCAGTATTTCAGCGCGAACAACGAACTACTGGCGCTGGTGCTTTCCTCGGACGGGCTGACCGTGCATCGCCGGCTGGGGGCGAGCGATCAGGTCGCCGACCTGGTGCAACAGGCCGTGTTCCAGGTGCGACGGGCGCTGCGTCCGGGTGCGACCGACGGCCCGCGCGGCGATCGACTGCTCTCTGACACGCGCCGCGCTGTGGCCGCGCTGTATGCCGTGCTGATCGCGCCGCTCGCGCCGTCGCTGGCGGGTGCGGAGCGCCTGATCATCGCACCGCACGGGGCGCTGCATTCGCTCCCGTTCGCGGCGCTGTGGGATGGTGCGGCGTGGCTGGTGGAGCGCTATGAGATTGAGCACGCCATCAGCGGCAGCCTTTTCCGCTCGATGGCCGGCAAAGAAACCGGAGCGAGCCGGGCGCTGGTGGTGGGCGTGGCGGATGATCGCGCACCGCAGATTGCTGCCGAAGCGCGGCAGGTGGCGGCCCGATTTGAGGGTGCTGATCTGCTGCTGGGATCAGATGCAACGGCGGCCGCCGTGACCCGCGCTGCGCCGCGCGCGCAGGTGCTGCACCTGGCGGCGCATGGCTACTTCTCGAGCGACTCGCCGTTGAGCAGCGGGTTGCGGCTGGCGGACCGCTGGCTGACCGTCGGCGACATCTGCCGGATGAAGCTCGATGCGCGGCTGACCGTCCTGAGCGGCTGCGAGACCGGACGCAGCGTCGTCGCGGCCGGGGATGACCTGCTGGGGCTGCTGCGCGGATTCGTCGCGGCGGGGGCCCGGAGGCTGCTGGTCAGCCAGTGGACGGTTCCGGATTCGGCCACACTCCGGCTGATGGACGAGTTCTATCATTCCTGGTGCGGCGGCATGCCGGCCGCCGCGGCTCTGCGCCGCGGGCAGCTCGCGCTGCTGGCCGAACAGCCGCATCCGGCGGCCTGGGCCGGGTTCTTCCTCATGGGTGCCGCATGATCATTGCAGCCGGGCGCAGGGGACTGGTTGTCGTCGCGCTGGCGGCGGTCGTGGTCGGTGTTCCAACGGGCCGCGCTCAGCCGGTCGATCCGATCGTTCCGGATGAGGTGATGCTGCGCCTTGCGCCTGATGTCTCGATTCAGCAGTTCAATGCGCAATATGGGACGACGACGCTGCGCAGCCTGCCCTCCCGCCACATCCACCTCGTGCGGACGCCGACGGGCACGAACTCGGCCGCGCTGGAGTCGCAGGTCAGAAACACCCCCGGAGTTGTGTGGGCGGAGGCCAATTATCTCGGGGACGCGCCGGAGGGGACAGCCCGGCAGTTCTACTTCAACATCGCCAATGACCCCGCCGCGTTCCTCGCGCAGCCCGCGTTTGACCAGGTAAACCTGGCCGAAGCGCGGATGATCGTCGGTGGTGAAGGCGTGATGGTGGCGGTGATTGATTCCGGCGTCGACGCCGGACATCCGGCGCTGCAGGGGCGCATCGCGCCCGGCGGGTACGACTTTCTGCTCCGCGCGCCGACGGCGCCGGACATCGGCGACGGGCTGGACACCGACGGCGACGGCTTCGTGGATGAGATCGTCGGCCACGGGACGCACGTCGCAGCGCTGATCGCGGCGGTGGCGCCGCAGGCGACGATCCTGCCGCTGCGCGTGCTGGACGGTGACGGCAACACCGACAACTTCACGGTCGGCGAGGCGATTTTCCACGCGCTTGATGCCGGCGCGGAGGTCATCAACCTCAGCCTCGGCTCCACCTATGAATCCAAAATCGTGGAGGACGCCGTTGCCGAAGCGCTGTCGCGCGGCGTTGTGATGGTCGCCGCCGGGGGCAACAACAACGCGCTGCAGCCGGAGTTCCCGGCTGCCATTGCCGGCGTCATCTCGGTGGCGGCGGTGGATGGCGACGATCGCAAATCGTCATTCAGCAATTTCGGCGCTTCGATTGCGCTGACGGCGCCTGGCACGGCCATTCGCTCCGCGATTCCCGCAGCGCAGTACGCCGATTGGGACGGCACGAGCATGGCCGCACCGCTGGTCTCCGGCGCGGCGGCGCTGGTGCTGGAGCGCAATGCGCATTGGGCCGCCAACGGGCTGCGCGCCGGGCAGGTGCGACTGCTGTTGCAGCGCTCTGCCGCCGATTCCGTCGCGCAGAATCCGGGTCTTGAGGGCCTGCTTGGTGCAGGCCGCCTGGACATTGGCGCGGCCGTGCAGGCGCAGGCGCTCTTCGAGTCGGCCGCTCCGCTGCACGTCGGTGCGGGCGTCAGTGCGATCGCCGCGGCTGACGTAACCGGCGACCGCCGGGTGGACGTTGTTGCGATACGATCCGCCGCTCCGCAACTGGCCGTCATGGCCGGTCGTTTTCTCGGGGGATTCGACGCCCCGGTGTTCTATCCGGTCGGCGCGACGCCGACGGACCTGCTTCTCGCAGACATCAATGGCGACGGCCGGCCGGACGCGATTACGGTGAACAGCGGTGCAGGCAGTGTCAGCATTCTCATCCACAGCGGGTCGGGATTTCTGCCGCCGCAAGTGCATGCAGTCGGGCAGGGGCCGGTCGGCGTTCAGGCCGCCGACCTCGACGGCGACGGAGACATCGACCTTGCCGTGGTTTTGGAAGATGCCGCGCGGGTCGCGATTCTGCGGAACGACGGCACGAGCTTCGCACTGCTCAACGCCGGAAGCGCCGGTACGCGACCGGTTGCGATTGCCGTGGCGGACGTGGCGGGTAGCGCGCTGCCGGACGTGATCGTGGCCGATCGTCGGGGTGATCGTGTGATGCTGCTGCGGAATCTCGGTGGCGGCGCGTTCGCGGCAGCGGTGGCGATTCCCGTCAGTCCTGATCCGAGGGCGATTGCGGCGTTTGACGTGGATGGTGACGGCCGGGCAGATGTGGTCGTAGGCTGTCAGGACAACAACTCTCTCGATGTGCTTCGTAGTAGCGCGGGGGTGTTGACGCCGGCCGGGTCGTGGCAGCTCCCGCTTGGTGCGGATCCTGAACTGATCCGCGTGGCAGACGTGAACTGCAACGGCACGCCGGACATCATCCTCAGCGGGTCGGACAACGCAGCGCTGCTGATGGTGCTGGAGAACAAGTCGCGCCCCGGGGTGATCGAACTGGGTGCGCCGAGCATCATCGCGTCCGGGGTGCCGGTGTCGGGGCTTGTGGCAGCCGATCTGGACGCGGATGGGGACACGGATTTCGCGACGTCGGACAGCGTGTCGGGCGCGATCAGCGTGCTGGTCAACCTGACCTGCACGCCGCGGTTGCGCGGCGACCTGAACTGCGACGGCCGGCTGGACTACTTCGACATCGACCCGCTCGTGGTGGCACTGGTCGATCCCGATGCGTACCACTTGCTGCATCCCGGCTGCGATCTGCAGCGCGGCGACGTGGACGGAGACGGGGCATTCACCCTGTTCGACATCGAGCCATTCCTCGACCTGCTCTTTGCCGGCATCTGACGTCGCGATTCCCCTTGCTGACTATCGACCGGCTTGAGGGTGCGGCTTCCGCGGCCCTCGCCCTGCATCCCAACCGCTCTTCGCACACCCGTTGATCGCGATTCTGCAACCGGCGAACGTCGCTGACGGCTTCCTACGCCGAGGGCGGTTCATGTGTCATTTATCGGCGGCGGCCGAATTACGAACGTTTTGATCGAATTTTTGTATCCATGACGTTGACCGATGGGCAGTCGCGCGATATTGTGATCGATATGAGCGATTTTTATCCACAGATTGCAGGTTTCGAAACGGCGAATGGCTCAGATTTCCGGGACGCGGCCCGGCCCCCCGGCCAGTTCTGTCGCGGGAGGCGACGGTGGACCGGTCCTGCACATGACCGGCTGCCCGGCAGCGACGGCCGGCCGGCTGGCGTGGACCAGCCGCGGATCGAGGCCGCGGTGCGGGAGATCCTGCTGGCGATTGGAGAGGATCCGCGGCGCGACGGACTTGCGGACACCCCGCGGCGCGTCGCCAGAGCATATTGCGAACTGTTCGGCGGGTTGCGCGAGGATGCCGGCCGACACCTGGCCCGAACGTTCGAGCACGATTCGGACGAACTGGTCATCGTCGGCGGGATCCCGTTCGCGAGCATGTGCGAACATCACATGCTGCCGTTCATGGGCCACGCGCACCTTGCCTACCTGCCGGCGAATGGGCGGGTGGTGGGGCTTTCCAAACTGGCCCGCACGGTCGACGTGTTTGCACGGCGGCCGCAGATGCAGGAGCGGCTCTCGCGACAGATCGCCGACGCATTGGAGGAGCACTTGCGCCCGCGCGGCGTGTGCGTCGTCCTGGAGGCGGAACATCTTTGCATGCGATTGCGCGGGGCGTGCAAGCCCGGCGCGGTAACGCGGACGCTGGCGGTGCGCGGTGTGTATCGCGATGACGCGGCGGCGCGGGCTGAAGTGCTCGGGTTGATGCGCGGCCGCTCATAGGCGGTGTTGAACCCCGGCGTTGGGCATATTGAAGAAGAAGAGCGACCGATTCTCGAAAGGAGCCAAAAGTGAAGACGATTGACGTGCTGGCGGCAGTTCTGCTGGTTGTGGGCGGGTTGAATTGGGGTCTGGTCGGCGTTGCGAACTTTGACCTTGTTGCAGCGCTGCTGGGCGGCGGTTCGTTCCTCGCCAAGGTGGTGTACACGCTGGTCGGCCTGTCCGCGGTCTACCAGGCGGCGTCGCTGCGTTCGATTCAGCAGCGGTGGCGCGTGCAAACGGCACTTGCGTAGGCCGGCCCGATTGCACGAACGCGGGCATGGAACCCGGGTTGCCCGCCGTGCGAAGCGTTGCGCGCGGCGATTGAGAAGGGGGCGCTCATTCGCTGGGAGTGGGCGCCCCCGAAATTTCCGACTCCCAAGCGAACGTGATCGGCCGAATATCCGGCCGGAGTGGAGGCGAATGATGAAGGCCGACTGTCGAGTCGCTCATCCGGGCGTCAGCATCTTGGTTGCAACTGTCGCGCTATTGTGCATGGCGGGTTGCGGATGGCAGTCCGCAGGCGATCTGCCGCCGTTGCGCACGGTGGAGCGCGTCGACGTGGAACGCTACGCGGGCGTGTGGTACGAGATTGCGAAGTACCCGAACCGATTCGAGCGCGGCTGCCACGGCGTGACCGCGGAGTACACGCTCCGCGATGACGGGACAATCGGTGTCCGCAACGTATGCCGCAACGAAGATGGGAAATCGATCGCGCGTACGATCGAGGGCTATGCGACGATCGCCGACAGGAAGTCGAATGCCAAGTTGACGGTCTACTTCGCCTGGCCTTTCGGAGCGCCGTATTGGATCATCGATCTCGACGAAGACTACACCTACGCCGTCGTCGGCGAGCCGAGCCGCCGGTTTCTGTGGATTCTCAGCCGGACGCCGGTGATGGACCCCGCGGTATACGAGGGGATTCTCGCGCGGCTGGTTGAACAGGGGTACGATCCGGCGCGGCTCGAGCCGATGACCCAGTTCCCGGATGCGGCTCAATAGACCGTGCGGACTGGAATCCGGTGCAGACATCTGCACCCGGCGAGGATTGACCCGTGCAGCAGACCGTGATTGTGTCGGGCGCGACCGGGTATATCGGCGGCCGGCTCGTTCCGCGGCTGCTGGCCGCCGGTTCTCGCGTTCGATGCCTGGTTCGTTGTGCAGCCAAGGCCCGTGCGCGTCCGTGGGCGGCGGATCCGCGGGTCGAGGTCATCGAGACGGACTTTTCGGACGCAGGGACTCTGTCCGCGGCAATGCGCTGCGGTGCAGCGGCGGCCTACTACCTCGTGCACTCGATGATGGCGGTGGGGGCGGAATATCGCCGCCGAGATCGCGAGTTGGCGGAGACATTCGGGCGCGCGGCGCGAAGCGCAGGCGTGGCGCGGGTTGTCTATCTCGGTGGGTTGGGCGAGATCGGTGACGGGCTGAGTGAGCATCTGGCCTCGCGACGCGAAGTGGAGGCCGGTCTTGCGGCGGCCGGCGTCCCGGTCACCGTGCTGCGCGCCGCGATGATCATCGGATCGGGCTCGGCCTCCTTCGAAATCCTGCGATATCTCGTGGAGCGGCTGCCGATCATGGTCACGCCGCGCTGGGTTTACACACAGTGCCAGCCGATCGCTGTGCGCGACGTGCTGCGCTACCTCGTCGATTGCCTGTCCGTCCCGGCCACAACCGGGAAAGCCCTCGACATCGGCGGGCCGGATGTGCTGACCTACCGTGCGGCTGATGGACGTGATGGCCCGGTCGCTGGGTCTGCGGCCGCGGCTGATCGTCCCGGTTCCCGTCCTCACGCCGCGGCTCAGCTCGCTCTGGATCCATCTGGTTACGCCGATCAGCCACCGCATCGCTCGCCCATTGGCCGAGGGGTTGCGAAACCGAGTGGTCTGTCGCGACGATGAAGCGACCCGCCTGATGCCAGGGGAGCGCCTTGACGTGTCGGCCGCGATCAGCGCTGCATTGGGCAAGCGGCAGTCAGCCGACGTCGAGACGGCGTGGTCCGATGCCGGACCGATGCCGGGCGATCCCGACTGGTCCGGCGGCCGGGTCTTCATGGACAGTCGATCGACCCCGGTTCGCGCCTCGCGCGATTTCGTGTTTCGAACGATCTGTCGAATCGGCGGGGAACACGGCTATTTCGGTTCGGACTGGTTGTGGCGGCTGCGCGGCGCGCTCGATCGCCTGGTGGGCGGGCCGGGCCTTCGGCGTGGCCGGCGCGATCCGGAGCGAATCGCCTATGGCGAGGCGCTCGATTTCTGGCGCGTCACCCGCGTGGAGGATGGCCGATGCCTGGAGCTGCGGGCCGAGATGCGGCTGCCGGGGGAAGCGACGCTGACATTTGACGTCATGGACGCGCCAGGGACAACAATGGGCGTCATCCTGCGCCAAACGGCGCGCTTCCGGCCGCGCGGGTTGGCGGGGCTGGCATACTGGTACGCCGTTCTTCCGCTGCATGGCATCGTATTCAATCGCATGCTTCGCGGAATCCGCAGCGCCGCGGAGCGAGCCGCCGTGGCCGCCGCGCCGGAGCGGGCCGGGTCGCCGCACTTTTCCTGAATGCACCGTTCGCGGACGCGTCTACGACATCCTTCTGAGTCGGCACGGTCCATCCGGTTCCGGATTCTCGTTACCATGGCCGCATCCGGGGAATCACAGAGGAGGCTGACGTGGATGACGTTCGAAAACTCGATGCGGAACTGAATGCGATGGTGCAGGGCGGGCAGATCCTGCCCGCCTTTGAGCGCTTTTATGCCGACGACGTGGTGATGCAGGAGAACTCCGAGCCGCCCATTAGCGGGAAGGCAGCCAATCGGGCTCGCGAGGAGGCGTTTGTCGGCTCGGTCGCCGAGGTTCACGGAATTCACCTGCTGGCATCGTCGACAACGGGGGATGTTTCGTTCGGCGAGTGGCTGCTGGATGTGACCTTCAAGGGCGGCGGCCGGGTGAAGATGGCGCAGGCGAGCGTCCGGCGGTGGAAGAACGGCAAGGTCGCGGCCGAGCGCTTCTACTACAACAAGGGTTGAGCGGCCGGCGCAGCGCGCGGCGGCGGCGCCGGCGGCGCGCAGGCATGAGGCACCGAACTGAGCGGCCGCACGGAGAGCGGACATGTCGGCGGACTGGCACGACGTGGGAGATGCCGAGGCGCTGCGCCGTACGCCGCTGCAGCAACTCTCGATCGGCCGCGTCAAGATCGCGCTGAGCTGCGTGAACGGCGAGTTCGGCGCGGTGAGCGGCGTCTGCAATCACGTCGCCGGGCCGCTGGGGGATGGGCGGCTGGACGGGGACTATGTCGTCTGCCCGTGGCACAACTGGAAATTCCACCGCTGTACGGGAGTCGGTGAGCCGGGATATGAGGAGGACGCCGTCCCCCGGCACGATGTGAAGGTCGAGGGCGGCCGCGTGTTCGTCAACCTTGCTCCGGCCTCGCCCCGCACGCGCAAGCCGCACGCGGCGCATCCGCTGTCACGGAGCGTGGCGCGCGAGCCTGGACCATTGCGCGTGGTCGGCATCTCCACGACGGTGATGGATGCCGCGAATCCGCGCGTATCGACGTCGGACCTGCTGCTGGAGCATGCGCTGCAGCACGCGGCGACGGCGCGCAGCGCGCAGACGCGGATGATCCGCCTGAACGGGCTGAAATTCCGCCACTGCGAGGGCTATTACAGCAAGAGTGCCCGCGCCTGCACCTGGCCCTGCTCGATCACGCAGATGGACCCCGCGGACGAGCTGGACCGCGTGTACGAGGCGATCGTGCACTGGGCGGATGTCTTTCTGGTTGCGACGCCGATCCGCTGGGGCAGCGCCAGCTCGCTCTACTACAAGATGATCGAGCGGATGAACTGCATTCAGAACCAGATCACCATCGCCAACAAGGTGCTGCTGCGGAACAAGGTCGCGGCGTTCATCATTACCGGCGGACAGGACAACGTGCAGGCCGTGGCCGGGCAGATGCTGGGGTTCTTCGCCGAACTGGGCTGCCACCTGCCGCCCTTCCCCTATATCGCCCATTCGCGCGGCTGGTCCTCCGAGGACATGGAGCGAAACGTGCGATCGGTGCAGGAGAGCCGGGAGCTGCGCGAGGGGGCTGCGGAACTGGTGTGCCGCGCAATGGATGTCGCGGGCGTGCTGATCGGCGCGGATTCGGGTGCGAAGGCGGGAACAACGCGCGGCGGGCGCAAGGCGCACCGGCTGGACGTGCTGGGGCAGGAGTGAGATTGGCGCGCGCCGCAGCGCTTTGCCGCGGGTGATCTAGCCGGGCAGCGCTTGAGCTGCGCCGAGCGATTCGGGAAGCGTCTCGATGAAGCGGCGGATTTCATCTCGCACGCGCCGATAGTGCACCATCGCGGCCTCGTCATCGGCGGCGTCCCTTGCCAACCGCGGCGGGTCATCAAAGCCGACGTGCACAACCCGCGCACCGGGCAGCGCCGGACACGTCTCATGCGCTGCATCGCAGACCGTTACGACGACGTCGAACGGCACGCCGAGGTCTTCAGGGCGCTTGGACGTGTGCGATCGGATGTCCACCCCCGCTTCGGCCATCGCGCGGACGGCCAGCGGGTTGAGACCGTGCGGATGCGTGCCGGCCGAATATGCGGCGATGCGATCCCCGCGCAGCGCCCGTGCCCAGCCCTCGGCCATCTGGCTGCGGCAGGAGTTTCCCGTGCACAGAAAGAGGACGCGCAGTCGGCCGTCAGCGTCAGGCATCACCCACTCCGGGCGGCAGAGAAACGCGAGATCATCCTGCGGGTGCGCTTACTTTTTGCGAAGATAGCGTCATCGCGCGATCAGCGCCTGCCCGCCATGCGAGTACCCTGACCGCCGCTTCGATTTCGGAGCTGCATCAAAGCGGCGACGGTCCCAGCAACTCGATTCCGAACTCGGGCACGAGTTTCAGGATGCGCTCCACGATCAGATCGTCGGAGGGCGGCGCGCCGGTGGCCGGATCGGGCGCTCCGAAGCGATGAAACAGCTCCTCGCCGCCGGGGGGAGAGAGCAGCACCAACAGCCGCGCTGGGGCGGCCCCGCGGTTCTTGAAGGTGTGCGGCACGTTGCGCGGGGCGAAGAGGGTTGCGCCGGGATCGGCCTCGAGTATTCGGCCATCAACAATGAACGACACGCGCCCCTCGAGGATGATGAAAATCTCGTCTTCGCGGGTGTGGCGGTGCAGCGGCGGCCCGCCGCCGGGGGGGATGCGGACTTCGCAGAGCGAGAGTGCGCCGGAGGTCTGCGGAGCCTGCAAGCGCGTGATGTAAAGCTCTCCGGCCGGGCCGTGCGAACGGAGGCCGGCATCCGGCGGGACGAACAACGGCGGCGACGCGGCGGCGCGCTGGCCGGTGGTGTTGGAGGGGGCTTGAGATGGGGCGGCCATTGGTCATGCTCCTGGTTTGCGGGCGTCATCGCGGCTCCCGTTTCGGAAGCCGTACGGCTCCCCGGTGGGAGGTCAGACGTCTCCGGGGTGGGCCATTGTGCGGCTGGGCGAGTCCCGGTCTCGCTTCGCGGATTCTAAGCGCGTTCGGCACTTCCGTGCGGCTGCGCAGCGGCGCAACCACGGCTACAATGGCCGCCGTCGGTTCCGGAACTGTTCACTTGTCACGCCGCCCGGGAGGCCGCTCATGCCGCAGTATGTAGATGGATTCGTGTTGCCGATCGCCACGCGCAACGTCGCCGCGTACAAGAAGATTGCCACGCTCGCATCACAGGTCTGGAAGGATCACGGCGCGCTGGAATACTGCGAATGTGTCGGCGACGACCTGGACATGGGGCCGATGGTTCCGTTCACAAAGCTGGCCGGTACGAAGAAGGGGGAGACCGTCGTCATTGCCTGGATCGTCTACAAGTCGCGGGCGCACCGCGATCGCGTGAACGCGGCCGTGATGAAGGATCCGCGCATCCTGAAGATGATGAGCGGCAAATCCATGCCGTTCGATTGCACCCGCATGGCCATGGGCGGTTTCAAGGTGCTGGTGCAGCTGAAGGTGAAGTAGGCCGCGATCAGCGCGTGCCGCGAGTCGGCGGCACCTGGCGCATGCGCCGCGATTCTGCAGCTTCTGGCGAGATAGTCGCAGGTCAGAAGCGCTCGACGACGACGATGGTCATGTCGTCCGCCTGGTGCAGCGAGCCTTCGCGCCGGTCGAGAACGCGTTGCAGCGCCTCGATGAACGCCGCCGCCCCGAGCGGCGCCAACTCGTGCATCAACGGGGCGAAGGAGGGGCGTTCACGGCTGTCCGCCGCGGGCAGCAGCAGGATTTCCTCCAATCCGTCGGTGTAGAGGATCAGCTTGTCACCCGGCGAGAGCGTCACCCGCACTTCATCGAATTCCGCCGGCATGTCGGGAACACCCAGCAGCGGACCTTCGGGAGTCAGTTCGCGCAGCTCCCCCGCTGCGCTGACGAGTACGGGGTAGGGGTGTCCGCCGCGCGATACCCGCAGTTCGTGTGTGCGCGTGTCAATCGTGCCATAGACCGCGGTGACGAAGTTCTGGCTGGGCAGGTTCTGACGGGCGAGCGCTTCGTGCAGCAGGGCGAGCGCCTCTGCGGGACGCTCGATCCGCGGGCTGTGTGCTTCAAGCGGTCGGCCGTGCAGCGTCTGGCGAAGGAACATCGTCATGATGCCGGCCGCCAGCCCATGCCCCATCGCGTCAGCCAGAAAAACGCCGGCGTGATGCTCGCCAATGCGGAAGAAGTCGTAGAGATCGCCGCTGACCCACGTCGCCGGCTGGTAGAGCGCTGCGCAGTGCAGGCCGGGCAGCGAGAGCGTCGCGTTGGGAAGAAAATCCCGCTGCAGCCGGCCGGCCAGCCGAAGCTCCTGATCCACTTCGGCGAAGTAGCGGTTGAGCTGACGGCCGAGGCGCTCCAGGTGTTCGATCTCGCGCTCCAGCCGCGCGACCATCGGGCCGTAATGCGAGAGCGTGAGCAGCCGCCCGATCAGCTCATCGACGGCGGTTTCGGGTGGTGCGAATTCGACGTTGCCCCCTGCGCCGGTGACGCTGTGCGCCTGCCCCCACACCAGCACGGGCATTCCCTGTGCCGACAGCGAGTCGACGATGCGCCCAAGGTCGAGCGCCGCGGCGGGAGTCACCCCGGCGCCGCCAACGCGCGTGAGCGGGCCGGATGCCGGTGCGCGCCCGGAGCCGCCGCTGCGGATCCGATCCTGTGCATTCGGGTCGGCAGTGATGATGAGGGCGACTTCGCTGACGGCGCCGAGGCCGGCCAGTCGGGCGGTTGCGGTCTCATGAAGGGAGGCCGCGGGGCGCGTTGTATCGGAGGCGATGGACGAGCTGCCGAAAGTAGCGCTTGCAGCGCCGTGCTGCGGATTCGAGCCGGCCGACTCGGTCCGGGAGTTCAGGTCCGGAGCGGGCAGGGGGGCGGAGTCAAGCCCGCGGCGGCGGGCAGCGCTCTCGAAGAGCGCTGCGCGCGTCTCGTCAAACGCAAGCACTCGCACTCTGGGGGCGCGCAGCATCGGCCGGTGTTCCCATCGCGGGCGGGTCGCGCCGTGTCTCATGCGCGCAGCGCGACCCCGCGAGGATGCCTTCGGAGGTGCGAAGGCACAGCTTAAGCGGATTGTGTTGAATCTCGACGATGGGCGCGATGACGCAATATGTGCGGCGCCGGCAGCGTGCTCAGCGCGCCTGGGCGGTGATCTCGGAGGGGATCAGCAGGCGATCGCCCTCACGGATGCCCAGCGCGGCAAATGCGCCCGCCTTCATTTCCAGCGCAAACATCGCCGGCTCATCGGAAGGGAAGGACTGCAGGGTCAGCGGCGGCATGCGGTGCGTTCGCACGATGGTTCCGTCAAAGCGGGCGAAGGCGATGTCGAGCGGGATGATGGTGTTTCGCATCCAGAAGCCGCGATGGGCCTCTTCGCGGAAGACAAAGAGCATGCCCTGGTCGTCGGCGATTTCCTCGGCGCTGACGTGCATCAGTCCCTCGGCACGCGTGCCGTCGTTGACTGCCAGCCAGACTCGGATGACGCGATCCTTCACGGCGATTTCGCCCGTGGGAAGTGAGCTCAGGGGGTGTTCGCGCAACAGGTCGCTCCGTTTGCCGCTCGCGTCGCCGGAGGAGGACCCGCCGGTGGAGGTGCCGACGCAGCCGCCGATCGCAACGAGCAGGGCGATGGAGCACGCCAGGGTGATTCCGGAGATTCGGCGACGCACGACAGCGCTCCTGGTACAGGTGGCCAGCGGCCCTGATGGTACGATAGGCGCGATGGGCACGGCCGGCAAAGGCCCGGCTTGGGCGGATGTCGGAGGAGCGGCGATGTCCGAACCCGGGCGTATCGAGGGGGTGCTTAACTTCCACAAGCCGATCGGCATTACCAGCGCCAAGGCGCTGTACGCGGTCCGGCGCATTGTGCGGGAGAAGAGGAGCGGTCATGCGGGTACGCTCGATCCGCTGGCCGACGGGGTGTTGCTGCTGTGCTTCGGGCGGGCGACGCGGCTGGTCGAACGGTTGATGAACCTGCGCAAGGGGTATGAGGCGACCATCCGTCTCGACGTGACGAGCGATAGCCTCGACGCGGATTCTCCGCTGGTAGCGGTTTCTTGTGCTCAGGTTCCGACCGCAGCGGCCGTGCGAGAGGCGCTTGCGACGCTGGTCGGCGCCATTCAGCAGGTTCCGCCGGCCGTTTCGGCGTTGAAGATTGGTGGTGTGCCGGCGTACAAGCTCGCGCGCAGCGGTCAGCCGCCGGAATTATCAGCCCGCACGGTGCAGGTTTATTCGGCGGATTTGATCGCCTATGACTGGCCGGTGGCGCGGATACGCGTCGAATGCGGGCGGGGGACGTATATCCGTGCGATGGCTCGCGACTTGGGGGGGAAGCTCGGCTGCGGCGGGTGTATCACGGCCCTGACGCGGACGTTCGTCGGGCCGTTCGACGCAAGCGGGGGCTGGACCCTGGAGCGGCTGAGCCTGCTTGAGCAGCCCCAAACCGCGTTGCAGTCAGTTCAAACCGTCATGGAAATGATGCCCGATCCGACCGCCAGCGGCAATAACAGCTTGCGGTGATTGGGGTTGCGGGTGAATCGGCCCAGGCCGGCGGTTTTTGCGTTTGCACAACAATTCATCCTTGGGTTGGGAGGGAATCCGCATTACCTTAACATGATCTTTGCGCTGGAGCGGTAGAGTCAGCGTCCGGAAGGTCGGAAAGAGGCAGCACCCGTCTTGGAAAGCGAATCGCCGACGTCGCGTGGCGGCGTTGTGCGTTTGCGGAATTCGCGGCGCGTTCGCCGCGCGAGTCGATTTCGAGTGGAACGCTGTAGAACGGCTGACCCCCAAACTCGAGGAGCAGACATGGGTATCGGGTCGAAGTTTGCACGCTGTTGCATGACAGCAGCACTGGCCGCCTTTGGCGGCACAGCCCTGGCGGCATCGGACCTGGTGATCAGCCAGGTGTATGGCGGCGGCGGAAACACGGGCGCGACGTACAACCGTGACTTCATCGAGATTTTCAATCGCGGCGCATCGGCGATCGAGCTGTCCGGCAAGTCGGTGCAGTATGCATCGGCCACTGGCACGTCCTGGTCGAAGTTCGACTTTCCCAGCTTTTCGCTCCAGCCCGGCCAGTATTTCCTGGTCGGCGGTGCGACCGGCGCGAACGGCGCTGCGCTTCCCACCGTGGACGGGTCGAGCAGCATCAACCTGTCGGCGAGCGCGGGCAAGGTCGCGCTGGTGGACAGCACGACGGCGTTGACCGGCAACGGCTGCCCGATCGCCGCGCCGATCATCGACTATCTCGGCTTCGGCGCGACGGCCAACTGCTCCGAGGGGACGACGACTCCGACGATCAGCGGCAACACGACGGCGAACATCCGCAATGACGACGGCTGTACGGACACGGATGACAACGGCGCGGATTTCTCGCAGGGCACGCCCACGCCGCGCAATTCCGCTTCGACGCTGAACCCGTGCGGCGGCGACCCGACGGGCGCCTGCTGCGACTCGAACACCAACACATGCTCGCTGACGACGGCGGCGGCGTGCGTCGGGGCGGGGTTGAGCTATCTCGGCGACGGTGCGAGCTGCGCGGCGAACGCCTGCGGCTTCCCGACCGGCGCCTGCTGCAACGGCGGCGTCTGCACCATCAAGACGAACCAGGATTGCACGACGGGCGGCGGCACCTACCAGGGCAATGGCTCGACCTGCACGCCGAACCCCTGCGTGAGCTGCATCGACATCGCGACGGCCCGCGCAGCGGCGCCGGGCACTTTCGTGAAGCTGTGCAACGTGGTGATCGCCTCGACTGAGGATTTCATCAACTCGGGCACCAGCAAGAGCTTCACGCTGCAGGATAACACCGGCGGTATCACGGTGTTCGGCACCAACGCCGTCATCGACGGCATTCTGCTGGGCCGCAGCGCCGGCGATCGCATCGACATCGAGGGCACGACCGGCATCAACAACGGCCTGTCGCAGATGGTCGCGCCGTTCGGCCCGGTGACCTTTGTGGACACCCCGGGCATTCCCGCGGCGCAGCTCGTTACCGGCGCAGACTTTGAGGATGGCGGCCCGGGTGAGTCCTTCGAAAGCGAGATCGTCCGCGTCAACTGCGTGACGTTCACCACCGGCGGCAACTTCACCGGTTCGGCCAACTTCAACGCGACGGACTCCAACGGTGATCCGATCGTGGTCCGCATCTCGCGCACCGATCAGGACATCGTCGGCACTCCGATTCCGACCGGCCCGGTGGACATCATCGGCGTCTTCTCGCAGAACGACACAACCGACCCGCGCGACGGCGGCTACCAGTTGTTGCCGCGCACGCTGGCGGACTTCACCGACCCCAGCCCGAACTGCCCGCCGGATCCGACCGGGGCCTGCTGCAACGGCCGCACCTGTTCGGTCGTCACCGCGGCGGTGTGCTCCACGGGCGGCGGCACCTACCAGGGCAACGGCTCGACGTGCAGCCCGAACCCCTGCCTGCCCTGCGACACGATCGCAGACTCGGAGGCGCTGGCCATCGGCACGCGCGTCAAGCTGTGCGACCTGGTCATTTCCAGCACGACCGACCTGATCGCCAGCACGGCCAACAAGCACTTCCACGCACAGGACGCCACCGGCGGCATCACGATCTTCGGCACGAATGCGGTGATCGATCCGCTGCTGGCGTTGGCCGCGGTCGGCGACCGCATCACGATCGAAGGCACGACGGGCACCTTCAACGGCCTGTTCCAGCTCCAGGCGCCGTTTGTTCTGATCAGTGTCACGGCAGACACCGCTCCGACGCCGGACGTGGTGACAGGCGCGGACTTCCAGGAGGGCGCTGCCAATGCGGAGTTCGAGGAGAGCCGGCTGGTTCGCCTCAACTGCGCAACGTTCGTGCAGACCGGCGTTTTCGCCGGGGCGACCACCTACCAGGTGAACACCGGCGCGGGCCAGGTCAACGTCCGCGTCTCGACGACGGCGCTCGACATCGTCGGCGTCGCGATCCCGACGGATCCGGTGGACATCATCGGCATCTTCTCGCAGTTCGACACGACCGATCCGCGCGATGGCGGCTATGAGCTGCTCGTTCGCTTCGCGTCCGATCTGACCGGCCCGACTTGCCCGACCACCGGCGCATGCTGCGTCGGCGTCGCTTGCACGGCGGACGTCACCAGCGGCGATTGCACCACGCTGGGCGGCGTCTTCCAGGGCCTGGGCACCGGCTGCTCGCCGAATCCGTGCGTCCTGCCGACCGGGGCCTGCTGCCTGGCCGGCGCCTGCACGATTGACGAAGAGGCCGACTGCTACGCGGCCGGCGCGACCTACCTCGGCAACAACACCACCTGCCCGGGCAGTTGCCCGAATCCGGCTGCTGGGCCGGTTCAGGCGCTGGACCTGGCGTGGGGCAGCAACAGCTCGGTCGGCGGCTCGGTGCACCATGTGCGCAGCGGTTCGGCGATCGGCCGCTGGTCGGCGCGGTTCATGCAGTCGGTGGAGTTCGATAACACCGGCGGCGGTCTGGGCCACTCCCCGGACGGCAACCTGCTGGGCGCCGACTTCGGCGACGCCTGCGGCGGAGCGCCGGATGACGGCGGCGAGCTGTGGAACCTCGCGACCGATGGCTCGGATCGTGCGGAACTGCTCTTCCGCGTCAACGGCTTCGAGGGCACCGACTGCGCCCGCACGGTGGGCGTCTCGGTGAATCCGTCGAATAACCTGGTCGCACTGATGGGCCAGAGCAACGGCACGCTCTACATCCTGAACTACAGCGCGGGTGCAAACCCGGGTACGGGGACGGGCGCCAGCGCATCGGCGAACCTCTCGGTAACGACCGTCGGCCAGGCGAATATCTCGCAGGGCACGGCCTGGTATGACGACAGCAACGTGCTGGTCGCCGCACAGAATCCGGGCGATCCGAGCCAGAACTCACTGGTCAACGTCACGACCGGCGGTTCCATCACCGACCTGGAGTTCTTCCCGGCGCGTGGTACGGTCGGCCAGGTGACGGATGTGGAATACAACCCGGCGATCGCGCCGTATGTGTTCTACATGCAGTCGTCCTTCAGCACGCTTCAGACGCCGAATTCGCAGTCCACGCTTTACGTCCTCGATCTCACGCTGCCGCCCGGCTCGCGCGTGATCAAGACCGTGATCCTGGATAACTCGCTGCAGACCAGCCGCGAGATCGCGCTCGGCTCGGATCGCCGGCTGTACATCGCTCAGTTCGGCGGCAGCACGGCGCCGCAGCCGAAGGTGTACGTCGACGTGTTGAACCTCGACACGGACAGCGACAACGACATCGACGCCGCGGACATCGCCGCGCTGACTGATAACAGCTCGGTGGATTACTACGTCGTGCCCGCGGGCGCGGACTCGTCCTTCAACGGCGTGGACGTCGCCAATGGCGTGGTCGCAGCGCCGATTCAGGCCTGCTGCTTCCGCAACGGCAGTTGCGACATGCTCACGCCGGCCGCGTGCATCGGGCTGCTCGGGATGCCGCAGGGCGCCGGGACGAACTGCACGCCGAATCTGTGCACGGCGATCTGCCTGGTCGGCGATGCGAATTGCGACGGTGTTGTTAACAACTTCGACATCGACGGCTTCGTCATCGGTGTGGTGAACAACTCGGACACGCTGGCGCCGGTGTCGTACCTGAATCTCGGCGGTACGCAGCAGTGCTGGAATATTCGAAGCTGCTGGGGCGACATCAATCGCAACAGCTTGTTCAACAACTTCGACATCGACCCGTTCGTGGCGTGCATCGTGGACCTGCCGGCCTCCGGCGACCCGTGCCCGGCTCCGTAAGCGGGCGATCTGTGCCGCTTCACGGACGATCCTCACCCGCCATTGGGCGGGTGAGGGTTGAGCGAGGAGCAGGCGTTGTGAGAGCCGGTCTTCATCCGCGGTTGAGCGGGTGAGGGTCGGGCGATGAGAGGGCAGGTCTCCATCCGTCATGGAGCGGGTGAGGATCGAGCGACTTGAGTCGCGAAGAAGAGTGAAGCAATCACCCGGCGGGTCGATGGGCAAACGCTCATCGGCCCGCCGGCAGTTTCGGACAGCGCACCTGGGCATTGGTAGGGCGGTTGACGCGGTGAGCGTCGCGGACGGCTTGTGTGATTGGCCGGCGGTTCACGGGGTCGGTCGGCGGTTGACGTGGTCATTCGGCGGTTGACGTGGTCGGCCGGGGGATGACATGTTCACGCAGCGGCGAATGGTCCCTTCAATCGGCCGTCGGATGACGTAGTCAGTCAGCGGAGGGGGGCTGTTCGATCGGTCGGCGGCGAGAGAACTGCTCGATCGGCCGGGGAATGACATGTTCACGCGGCGGCGAATGGTCCATTCGCTCGGCTGGCGGATGACGTAGTCAGTCAGCGGAGGGGGGACGGTTCGATCAATCGGCGGTTGGCATGGTCAGTCGGCCGTGAACGGCTGGTGACGGCTGCTTGTTCAATGCATCGCGCACCCGCCGATTGACGGATTAAAAGCTGGTCGAACGGTCCGAGCGTGAATGGTCGATTCGCGGGTTGACTTGGGCGGCCGGGCGGATACACTCCCGACACTGCTGCGGGGTAGAGCAGTTGGCAGCTCGTCGGGCTCATAACCCGGAGGTCGCAGGTTCGAGTCCTGCCCCCGCTATTCCGGCCGCCGCAACTTCACCGGTTGCGGCGGTTTCTTTTTGGACGACCCGGCCGTCCGGCAGGACGGTCATCGGGCCGATGACCTCCGCGACGAACCGGTTCACCTGAGCCGGCGACATCAGCCCGGCGAAGTTCTCCTTCGCCTCCAGGAACGCCTGCCGGCAGTCGGCCATCAGGTCGTCCATGTCCATGGCGGCCTGCACCGTCACTCCCTCCAGCGCCTTCCGCAGTTCCTCCCGCTTGGCTTCCTGCTCGGCCAGTTGCCGGGCGACCGCCTTCTTCGCGCCGGCCTCGATGTCGGGATCGACCAGCAACCGTGTCAGGTTCGCGACGAACTTGTCCGCTTCCGCAATCTCTCCTTTGAGACGCGCCGTCTCGGTGCGATTCGCTTCCAGCGCCTCGCCAGCCATCGCCGCGACCTCGTCCAGAACGCCGTCCATGTCGTCAAACACGGCGCTCATCGCCGCCTGAATGCGCGCCATGAGCTTGTCCTCACGCACCGACGCCTTGTTGTCGCAGGCCTCCGGCCCGTGCGATTGCCGCCGGCCGCAGGCGTAGTAGCGGTAGGCGCCCTTCGAGTTGGCGCTCTTGCGGGAGTAGTAGACGCCGCCGCAGCCGGCGCAGAACAGGTGACGGGTGAACGGCCGCACTTCTGCCGCTTCGCGCGGGCGGTCTACCCGGTTCGCGGCAAGCTGGGCCTGTGCTCGCTCGAACGTCTCGTTGTCGACGATTCTCAGCGACTCGTCGCGGTTCAGGACGTGCCGGTCCTCGTCGGTCCATCGAGGCACGCGGTGTCCCGTGGCGCGGTCTAGCTTGAAGCACCGCCGCAGATAGCGCACTTCGCCGACCAGCATCCTGTTGGTCAGGATGCTGCGAATCGTTCCGAATCCCCACGGCCCGCCAAGCCGCGTCGGCACGCCGCGTTCCCGCACACGGCGAGCGACTTCCTTGAGCCCGATCGACTCCGCCAGGTAGGTCTGGAACACGAAGCGGACTGTTTCCGCTTCCTCTTCATGAATGGCGAGCCGCTTCTTGCCGTCGTCGGTTTGAATGATGCGATAGCCGTAGGGTGGCGGCCCACCCGTCCAGCAGCCTTCCTTGTGCCGCTGCACGAGCCCTTCACGGGTACGCTCGGCAAGCACGCGGCTGTAGTCGGCAGCGACGACCAATTGCACGCCGCGTGCGAGGGCGTTCGTCCCTTCGGTGACACTCACGACCTCGACGCCGTGCTGTTCGAGATCCTCGACGAGCACGTGCGTCTCGGCCGCCCGGCCGAGCCGGTCGTACTTGTAGACGTAGAGCCGGTTGATGCGGCCGGCTTCAGCTTCCTCCATGAGGCGGAGCAGTTCCGTCCGGCCGCCCGTCGTGCGGCCGGTTTTCGCCTGGTCGATGAAGTGCTTGAGGGGCCTACCCGCCGCCCGCTCGCAGGACTCGATCTGCACGGCGATGCTCGTGCCTTCGTCCTGGGCATGGCTGGAGTAGCGGGCGTAGAGCGCGTCGTACTTGCGGCTGTCGCCGCTACCCCGCCCGTTTCGACCGTGCCTTCCCGATTGCCGCAGTGTCGTGACCATTCTCGCCACCTTCGCCCGATGCGGGATTCGACCCGTTGCTTCGCTCGCGGTGGAGCTCCACTGCCCGTGCCGCGATCACGCGGACCAGCCACCGCCGGACGGCGGCATCGTCCCGTATCACTATACGATCCGGTTCAAGACCGGATGCGCCCTGCACTGCATTTTCCGTGCAGCGCGCGAATGCGGCAAGCCGGGATGGACCATGCGTTAACACGCAGCGCTCCGCTCCTCATCCGTCAGGCATGCTGCGCCATGCGCTCGCGCAGGCGCTGGTAGGCCGCGGTCACTTCCTTGAAACGCTGCACCGCTAGCTCGACGAGGTGCGGCTCAACGTTCTGTCCGTTGAGCCGGTCAGGGTGGAACTTGCGGCAGGCTTCGCGGTACGCCCGCTTCACCTCGTCACACGACGCGCCGCGCTTCAGGCCGAGCACGGCGAGATCGGCGTCGAGCGGGTCGGCCGACCTAGGCGCTTCCTGCGCCCGCGCTCCCTCTTCGTCGCCCGGATACCAGCGATGGTTCGGGCGACGCCGGCGCTTATGCTCACTGCGCCGCTGTGCGCGTTCGCTCGCAATCTGCTCCAGGTAGCTCGTCACCTGGGCGAACTCAGCCCCGGCTTGCTCCACGAAGTACCGGGTACCGCACGCCGAGACGGACACGAAGGGAGCAAGGCTGAACCGCATGTGGAGCACGAGCTGTCCCTGGCTCTCGTAGCACACCGCCGCCACGATGACCGGCGCCGCAGGCCATAACGAGCTGCCGGGGCCGCGCAGACGCCGAAGACCGTCCTCGCCCCGGCGGAATCCGTCGCACTCTCCGACGCTGTTGACAAGCGTGCAGCCACGTGCAGTCAGGTAGCGGATGACCTCGCGTCGGGCGACAGCCGGCGACATGTACGCCCGCAACGTCGCGCTCGACGCGAACTCTGTCCTGGCATTCCCGCGGCTCCGCCAGGCCGACCACAGGCCGCTCAGCACCGCCGCAACGATGAAGACAACTACCACATCCATAAGAGGCTCCCTTCCTCGTTCAATCACGCTCCTGCTGCGGCGGTTCGGGTTCGCGGCCCTTGTCGGCGTCGCGCTGCTGCTCCGCCTGCTTGAGGCGCTCTTCGAGGATGGACGGCTGCTCGTCCGGGTCGCGCGACTCGCCCTGCCGCTCCTGCATTACCTCGCCGGGCGTCTTCGTGCCGTAAATGCCGTACACCGTCGGCTGTGCGACGTTCGATTCAGGGTGGAATGCCGCTGCCCGAAGTTCCGCCAGGCCCTGGCGGAACATGGCGGAGGCGTGCCCGGCGCCGATCTTCTGCGTTGACTCTTCACGTGCCATGATTCAGGTCTCCTGTGATTGCGTTGGTTACCTTCCGTCGCGCATGCGGCGGAATGCGGCCGCCATGTCGCGCTGTTCAACGAAGGCGTCGTGCAGGTCCATCGAGCGGCGATGCTGGAGCGCGCCGCTCATGCCAGACGAGGCGGCGGCGCACATGCCCGCAAGCCCCAGGTACACCGCAAGCGGTACGCTGATAGTGGCCACGCACAGGGCGATGAAGAGCATGTAGAGCGGCTCGATGACCGTCTTGATCCGGTGCTCCGGGATGCGTTTCCAGACCTTCGCAAGCGTCGGCGTGCCGTTGTAAAGCGTGTGCGGCTGCGGCCCGCCGCGCCGGATGCGCGACTTCGTCCGAATCCGCGCCGCAAGCAGCGCCAGCCAGTAGAGCGCGAGGTAAACGAGCATCGGCTCGGCGCTGTGGCCTTCCCAGAAGACGGGCCAGAAGAGGATGCACAGCGTGCCCGCAGCGGCCTGGAGGCCGAAGTAGCGCTCGCCGAACGAGTCCGAGCGGCGCAGGAAGACCTCGACCGTGACGCCGAGCGTCCGGGTGATGAACGTCATCACGCCCAGGAAGTTGTTGAAGTCCTTCTTTGATGCGACCGGTTCCGGTTCCTGCCGTTGCCACATGATCAAGTCTCCTGTCCGCGTGCGCGCAGTGACCGCACGGGCGGTCAATGCCGCCTTTCCTTGCCGTTCACTTCACGCTGGCGCTTAGGTCTTCTGGTTGAACTGCACCGGGAGCCAGCTTCGGCCCGATGCGTTGAACACCTTTCCGTTCTGGAACACGATGCCGTCCACGATCCACTTTGGGGGCCCGCCCGTTCGCAGCCGCGTGAACTCGCGCGGTTCGACCTCCGCCTCCATGACCTCCGAGAAGCCGCCGCTTGTCGTGCCGTTCTCGCGCGCCCAATCGAGTCCGAGCAGCGCGCTCACCTGGTCGTCCGCGGCGTGCGAGTGATTGCCGCTCGCCCGGCACTGCAACGTGCGGCCGATGAGCCGCGAGGCCCACTCGTTCGTCACCGGGTCGCTGTTGCCGTGAAAGACCTTCGTATTGAGGTTGGCCAGCAGCGAGTCGGTCTCGACGCGGCCCTTCTCACTGCCGCCCAGTGCCGCTACGAAGTTGCTGTAGTTCTGGCTGAGCAGCACCGTTGCCACCCATGCCGACCGGCACGTCGCCTGGAACTGGAAGTCGTAGCTGGTGAGGAAGTGCTGCGCTTCATCCGCCCACAAGAACACCGGCCGGGGATTCGCCTGCACACTGCGCCGTTCGATGCAGCGCTGGAAGGCATACTTCCACAGCACCTGCGCGAACTGCCCGACCTCCCCGAACTCCTTGACCGGCAGGTCGATGAGGATGATCCTGCCGTCCTGCACGGCCTCCGGCGTGATGGTCGTCTCGCCGCAGAAGAGCTCCCGCAGCATTCCCCGGTTGAGCACGTCCACAAGCGACGTGAAGGTCGAGACGATGACGCTGCGCGTCTTGTCGCTGAGCGACGGGAACTCTCGCAGCCAGTAGTCGGCGACGATCTCGAAGTCGGCGCGCTCACGCGGCGACTTGTCCCGCTTGTCCGCCTCCGAGAGCCAGCGGAAGCACTCCGAACCCTGCTTCCACCCGTCCGAGCAGACCTGCTCCGCCGACGTGGGCGCGGAAACGACCACGCGGTACAGGTCCGGCACCGCGATGCGGCCCCGCCCCAGGGCCAGGAGGTCCACGACGTTACGGCAGAGCTGGCGCAGGGCGCGCTTCCAGTATCCTTCGTCATCCCGCCCGCCGCCGCCGGCCGACTGCCGCTCCGCCACTTCCAGCACTGTTGAGAGCAAGTTGACCACATTCTCGGTCAGTCCCGCGCCGCTGCCTTTGCGGGTCATCTCGTGGTCGAGGAAATTGAAGCGGTGCGGCTCCCCGGGGCCGAAGACGACGAGGTCGTCGAGCCGGTTGGTGTCACGGCAGTAGCCCTCCCACAGGGCGCGCTCGTCCGCCTTGGCGGTGAGCACCAGTCCGCCGAAACCGCAGGTGAGCATCGTGCGGGCGAGCAGCCGGCCGGAGCCGCTCGTCTTGCCCGAGCCGGTCGCGCCGAGGATGAGTGCGCCTTCCACCGCGTCGCGCAGCGTCCAGGCGTCGTCGCGCGACCAGTGCAGCAGCGGGAGCGCGAGCAGGTCGGAGGGCTCGCGCGCGGCGCGCCTTCGTTTTCTGAAGAGTCCGAGCATGGCCTACTTGCCCGCCTTCCGCTTGGCGTCCTCTTCCGACTTCCACAACGCGGCGATGATGAACAGCACGAACGTGGGAATCAGTTCCATGATGAATCTCCTACTTGCCGTTGCCCGAGATGTTCCTGGCGACCTCCGCCAGCGGCCGACCGTCGGCGCCGGCGTGCCTAAGCTGCTCGGCAAGGTCCATGAACCAGTTGACCACCGCATCGACGGTGAGCGTCGGGGCGGAGACCGCGACCGAGCGTCCCTCGCCGAGCCGGATGACGACGCGCTCCCGCGCGATGCGCTGCTGCGTGCTCGTTCGAGGAGCGGGCCGGCCCGACTTGACGGCCTTCGTCTCAGCGACCAGCCGGTCGCGCGTCAGCCGGCCTTCGAGCACCGCCTGGATGAGCCGCTGGCGCTCCACCGCATGCGGCACGGTGCAGATTGCGTACGCGCTCGACATCGGCACACGTCCCGCGTCGATCAGGTCCTGTACGTCGCGCGGCAGCACGAGCAGGGAGAGCAGCTTGGAGATGGTGCCGGGCGACGGCCGTCCCAGCCGCACCGACACCTCCGCCGCCGACCAGCCCGTCGCCTTCATCAGATCGTGCAAGGCGCGGGCGTGCTCCGTGACTTTCAGGCCCTGGCGCTGGGTGTTCGCCAAGAGTTGCAGCGTCACACGCTCCGCCGGCGACGGGGCCTTCTCGGCAATCAGCATCGGCACGGTCGCAAGGCCGGCGCGCCGCGCAGCATCGAGCCGGCGGTGCCCGTCGTCCACGATGATGGCGTCGCCTTCGTAATGGCCGAGCAGCGGCACGAGGATGCCGTTCTGCGCGATGCTCTGTGCCAGGGAGACCTGCTCTTCCTCGTCAAGCCGCGCCCGCACGTTGCCGGGCGACACAGGCTTGTTCGTCGGAACCTGTTGTATGACGTGTCCCGGCATGGTCATGCTCTCCCTGCTCTCTCTTCCTTCCGAAGCAGCGTCTGCACGGTGAGGGCAATGACGCCGAAATCATCCAGTTGTCCCAGGACCGGCAGGAAGTCCGGGGCCAGGTCGATCGGGGATACGACGTACAACAGACAGCCCAGCACTATGGCGAGCTTGCGCATGGCAGCGCTCCTTCTGACCCGCCCGGCATCCGCCGCGTGCCTCCCGCCGGCGGGCCGTCGGGCGGGGTCGCGTGTTTTCTGCCAGGTTCTAGAGGGCGGGGGCCAAAACGCTCAACATCCGCAAACGGATTGCGGAGCGGACTGGCGGGGTTGATTACAGGTGGAGGGAGGCTTCGGGCGTCAGCGAGACCTGCCGGCCATGCCTCGGGCCTGCTCGGCCGCGGCGGACTCGAAGTCCCGCACGAGCTGCCAAGTCTGCTGGATGCCGGAACTCACGCCGGAAAGTTTGTACGCCCGGTTGAGCATCTCGACGACGCTTCGCCGGTCGTCGCGAGGAAGCGGGTCTGGCAGCCCTAGGACTTCGGCGAATGCCTTTTCGGCAAGCCTGAGCTCCCGTCTATGCGTCGCAATGGCGTCAATCTCATCGGCATGAAGGTGGTCAAGCACATGGGGTCGAAAGAGGTTGGGTTCCCGCGCTCGCATCTGCCCGAGCGTAATCGCATCGCTCGGGAAACTGATGCCCGTCGGGTCAAATCGTGGTGACTTGGCCTCTTCCCCCATGTGCCTCCGGTGACGCCATTTACTTAGCGGCTCTGCCCCTTGTGTCGTTTGGCCTGTTCCACTGCAGCGGCCTCAATGTCCCGCACTAGTTCTCGCGTTTGATGCATCCCTGCGCTAAGTCCGTACTCTTTGTATGCCTTGTTGAGCATCCCGATCTGATCCTGCCGCGTGTCGCCCATCGGTTCAGGGCGACCAAGCGCCAGCTCGAATGCCCGGTCGGCAATCTGTAACTCCACGTTGTGCACGAGTAATGCGTCGATTTCCCAGGCCAGCGCCCTGCCCATCCCTTGGATTGTGAAAATGGCTGGGTCCTCCGCGCGCATTCGGCCGAGCGTGATCGCATCGGTTGGGAACTTGATGCCCCTCGGATCGAATCGTAGCGTCTTGGTCTCTTCCCCCATGTGCCTCCGGTGCTGCTCTCAGCTACCGGTGGCACAGCTGCAATCCTCTGTCAACCGCTTTTTGAGCGCTGAAGCAGCCGTTTGCGCCGCAGGTATTCCTTCACCTCGCCGGCTATTCGGCGTGCTTCGTCGGTGAGTCTGCTGGGACGCCCAGGCTTGCGCATTACCATGCGGTGTGGGAGACGGAGGTGATTCTCAACCGCCTCAATCGCACCGAGGAGAGATCGCTCGGACGCGGGGAAGTCGTCATTCATTTGTCCCGCTTCACGCCGCAGCCCAATCTCGACTTCCATGGCCTTGAACGACATGGGACGTTCTGTGAGCAGATCTGCAACACACTCGAACTGCATCCAGACCTTGTCATCGCCGAGTGATTCATACACCTCGAAGTCTCCGTCTCCCGCGGCCCACAGCGAGACTGCAAGCCCCGCCAGCCGATGCTTCTCCTCCTTGCTCGCCGTCTCCAGGGCCTCCTCCAAGGCGGGAAGCGCCGCCGGCCCGATGCTTCGCAGGATTTGCTCGACACGGAAAGCCAGTTCATCGTCTGCCGAAAGCAGACACCGAATCAATGATGGCACCGTCTGCACCGCGGCCGTGCCCGCCGACCCGATGGCCGCCACGATCACGCTCGCAGCGAAGCCGTCGCGTGTCCGGTCAAGCAACGACGACAGCGCGGGCACGACAGCCGCATTCGCGGACTCCGGCATGTCGCGCAGCACCCCGACCAGCATCCCGCGCACATGGTCTTCCCGCTCCACTTCGAGGGCCGCCACGACTGCCTGTGCCCCTGCGGCCCCCATGCGCGTCAACGCCACGCCCAGCGTCGGTACTTCCCGCCAGTCTCCCTGACGCAGGCGCCGAACAATTCCTGGTGCAGCGACAGCGCCGATCGACGCGAGCGCGTCCGCCAGCCCGTCCGCGACGCGCACGCCGGTATCAACACCTACTCGTTCCAGCAGCCGTGGCAGAACTGGCCTTGCCCGCGGCCCCATCATTCGCACACCGTTCAGGGCGGCGATACGCACGTCCTCATCCTCGGCCGCTATCAGATCGGCCAGACGTTCAAGCGCGTCATCGGGCACATGACCGACTTCCGCGAACCCCATGATTGCGCCTCGGATCAGGTACGGATCGTCGGCGAACAGTATCGCCAGTAACGCGTCTGTCGCAGCATCCGTTCCGCGCGTGACCCACCCCAGCACCGAACAGGCATAGCCGCGCACATCCGGGCGCACACGGGGATTCGCGATCAACTGCTGCAACGCGCCGCTGAATCCAGCCGCAGCCGGCCCATGCCGTTTGATGGCTGTCAGCACCGCGTACTGCGCGTCCGGCGCGCCGTTCAGCAGGATGCGCGTGAGCGCCTCGACCGCCTCGGGCGATGACGGCTCGCCGTACAACAGCCCGATCGCCGACATCAGCACGATGGCCTGTTGCTCGTGGCGAAGGCCGCGCCGCAACGTGCTGAGCACTCTGGCATTGCCGGGAGCAATGGTAATCCGGGCCACCGAAGCCATAATGCGCACGAGTTCATCCGGGTCACGCATCAGCCCCTTGAGGAACGTCTCCGCGCCGGGCGGAGCCCCGCCGATCGCCATCAGGTAGCACGCAGCCGCCTTCACGTCCGAGTCGCCGCGCCACAGCGCCTCGATGAGCAATTCGTTTGCCTTCTCGACCGCCTTGCCGTCATCCACACTCGCCGGATCGTGCAGCGCGAACCCGCGGAGCACGGCAGCGGCGACCAATCGGCGATGGGCATCGGGATCGTCCAGTGCCTCGATGAAGGCCGGGACGACGTGCTCTTCGTCCAGCCGATCGAATGCGTTGTCCAGGCGGCAGAAACCCGTCGTCAATCGCAGCGGATCTTCCGCCATCGCCTGAAGAAAGGCATCAACGGTTTGCCTGGCCTCGTTCGAGACAAGCCGGAGCTTTCGGGGACTCTCATTGTCCGGTGACGGCTCGGCAGGCATCCTTTCACGGCTCCCAAGGGCAGACGTTGCATCGCGACGCATTCTACCGGCTACTCGCCCATGCCAATGCCCCTGCCCGGCATGCGCGCGGAGTCACGAAAGCATCCCTGCCAACACGGTGCGCGGAACCCACGTGCCTGGCTCCGACCCATGCTCCGCGGTGAACCCCGACCAACCGGTACGCACACCCGATCCGCCGCGGTGCCGAAAGCCGCCGCCGAAACCGATCGTTCAGAACAGCGCGAGCCTACGCCGCATCCGACTTGCCAGCCCCATTTGGAAGCCGAACGCGAGAATCGGCTTGCCGACTGCCGCCAGCCCGTGCTAGGCAGGTGAGCGCGCAACTCGCTCCGATAGGCATGACAGGTGGTGACCGACAACTGGGAGGTAGCGATATTCACTCGGCTGAATGAACTGGCCGAACGGCACGGGCTGTCGCCGTTCGATTTCAGCGCATCGCTCAACCGGGACGGCAAGGGTCATTCAATGCTCATATTCCACGTGGTTCCTAACGAAGAGGTCCCCACCGAACGATTCACGCGTTTGTTGGCCGGTCTTGGAATCACGGACGATGACACCCTCCACATCGAGGGCACCGACGAGCAGATATACGACACCTTGACGTGGGCGATTCAGAACGCCCCGCGCCCTCCGCAACGCGGCCGCTGAATCACGACAACATCCCTCTCAGCACGCTGACCGGAACCGCTTGCCCGCCCAAAGCGCGTGTGTTAGGTGTTAGATAGCTCTCTATGTACCACTTTGACGATCGACATGAAAGGACACCCGGGGGAAGACGACCGCGCCACGCAAGCGCTCCGGCACCGGATCAGGGAGATTCTCGAATCGGGTCCGACCGGCTTCGATGCCGTCCGGCAGCGAATGGACCGTGTCCAGCAGGTCGTGCGCGAGGAGTCTTTCCGTGTCATCGGCCCGCTACTCGCCACCCGAGCCGCCGAGATTCCCGTCGGCACCTACGAGGAGAAACGGGCCTTTGTCGCCTGGTTGAACGCGGAACTCCGGCAGCGCCACCTTGCCGTCCGGTGTCCCAAGACCGGCAAGCCGACCATTCTGGAGATCAACCCGGGCCGGATTCCGGCCACCGGCCGCTTCCGGTTCGACCACCTGGACGAAGCGGGCCGGCACCACACGACGTTCACGTGCGTCGAGCTGCCGCCGCTGGAGTTCATGCCCGATCCGTCCGTCACGCCACGAGGACGACTGCGTCCGGGTCGCGGCCACTGAATCACAATAGCATCTCTCTCAACACACTACCGGGCAGCCAGGCTCCCGGTTCCGCTCCATGCTCCGCGGCGAACCCGACCATCCGATAGGCACATCCGATCCGCCGCGGCGCTGACAGGCGCCGCCGCAATCGATCGTGGAGGACGGCGCGGGCCGCGTCCGCGTCCGGGCCGGCAAACTGAAGCTCACGCAGCGGCTGACCCACCCGGCCATAGCGGACGGTCACGACCCAGTCGCCGAGCAGGTCCTGGCCGACAGCGAGCTCGTACCGCCGGTGATGGTTGAGTTCATCGTTGTGCGCCTCCAGGGCGATCGTCAGGAGGTCGAGCATGCCGCCTCCGTCGCTGGCGCTGCTCTCAGGTACTGGTACAGGGTCTCGCGGCTGATGCCGAACTCGCGGGCAAGCCGTGCCTTCTTCTCGCCGGCATGCGCGCGGGCGCGGAGTTCCGCGATGCGCTCCGGTGACAGCGCCCGCTTGCGTCCGCGGTACACGCCGCGCTGCTTCGCCAGCGCAATGCCCTCGCGCTGCCGCTCCCGGATGAGTTCGCGCTCGAACTGGCCCACTGCCCCGAGCACGGTGAGCATGAGGTTCGCCATCGGCGAATCCTCCCCGGTGAAGAGCAGGTTCTCCTTGATGAACTGAAGGCGGACGCCGCGGCGGGTCTGCTCCTGCACCATCCGGCGCAGGTCGTCCACGTTGCGGGCCAGGCGGTCCATGCTGTGGACGACGATCGTGTCGCCCTTACGTGCGTAGGCTAGCAGCGCCTTGAGATGTGGACGCTCCGTGTCCTTGCCGGAGGCGTGGTCGGTGAACAGGCGATCGAGTTGGACGCCTTCGAGCTGCCGCTCCGCGTTCTGATCAATGGTGCTCACCCGAACATACCCGATCCGTTGCCCCTTCCCCGACACCTGCCCTCCATGAACTGTCAGGCAACATCTATGACATCGCGCCGCACCTGTCAACAAATAGTTGCGGCGACTCCATTCTGACAGAACTGCCTGGAACTGTCTGACATCAGGATGGGGTACACCCTATCCTGACAGGCGACGCGCAGCACAGAACCGGATAAGTCATTGACCCGATGCTCGTCCTTACACCGCGAAAGAGATTCTAGTCGGCGTACCCGCCGCCATCCGATGGTCCCCACGCGCGGTGGAAGGTGCGATGTGCGAAGGAACAGCACAGTATCCCGGCGAGTCCTGAGTCGCGCAACTGTAACAGAAATGTCATTCACAACTGCCGCGTGATGCGCTATGGTCGAGCACGTCAACAAGTCGCGTCACGATGTCCGCACCCAACCCGCTCCACCTCGCAAACACCGCCCAGCAGATGGCCCGCAGCGCGCCGGCCTCCGATGCCGTCGTCTTCAACAAGGTCGCGATGGTCTGCATGGGGGTGATGGCTGCCGCGTCGGTTGCCCAGGTGTTCCAGTCGCTGCTGCGCGATCTGAACCGGCGCGAGAAGGGTTCGCTCGGTCGCGGTCGCTGAGTCAGCGCTCCACGATGCTCCTCAGTTTGCTCACGGTTGACCCAGCAGGAACCGCAACGCGCATAGTCCAGTTGCATCGGATGGAGTATACCCAACGACCGGCGCTGCCGTGGACAGACAGCCATTTGTCGCCGGCGCCGTTGCTATGTCCGGCTCCTGGTTCAGGGCTCCAAGCAGACCGACACGACCACGGGCGACAACGTTTCCCGTCGTGGCGACACCGTCGTCCATCTTCTGGTCCACCAGGTGCCCCTCCGACGGATACAGACTCGGGCGGGCTACCACATAAGCACCCGCCGCCGTGATTCGGGATACAGCGTTGATCTCCAAAAATGTGACACCACTCTCCGAGTAGACGGCGACATGGTTCTGACGGCCAATCTTCGCGCTTGGAAGCGATTGATCAACCTGAGTGACCATACCAGCTGTGTTCCCGGTGCTCGCGATGACTTCACTGTTACCACTCCGTCCAAGCGAGCCCTCGATGAAACCTGCTTCGCTCAGGTGTCGCCAGAACACCGGAACTTCGCCGGTGAACGCTCGCGGGGTCGGATGCGGCTCCAGCGCATCAAGTGCACCGTTACCGTTCGCGACTCCAAGCCCGTCAGCGAGTGTAAAGAACCCAAGGGAGGCGGCGTCTTCTCTGCTGAGGTCTCCGGGTATCGCGCCGTACTTGCCGCGAAAGGTATGTACGGCTGTCTTGATGTGTTCGACTTGTCCGATGGTTGCACGGACATTCGCCACAGCCAGCACGTCTCGGCCGACCAAGACGCCGCCTACCACGAGCGCGATGATCAGCAATGCTATGCACAGCTCTAATAGCGTGAACCCGCTGCGTGACACGCGCTCTATCATCACACCCCCTCACCGCAATAGTCGGCCATATCCCGGCGCACAGTACCGCATCACTGAGACGCCTCACTTGTATACTATGCCTCACACCCTGGCGCACGCACCAAATGTGGCGGGATTGACCACGTCAGCCGGTCTGGAGGGCATCAAGCGTTCTTCTTGCCCTTCTTCGGCTTCTTGGGCCCCTTCTTCTTCTTCGGCATGCCCTTCTTCTTCCCATCGCTGGACTTGCCACCCACGCTCAGATTGCACTTGCCGGTGCACCGAGGATCCCTGTTGCATGCTCGCAAGCAATCGGCAGCAGTGCCACTGAAAGGCGTAATAAAGTATGGACGAAATGTACCAAGGCCGCACACGGCTGAGATCACGCAACTCGGCGTGGTCTTGACAGAGCCATTGCCCTGCGGCGGAACGTAGTGTGCGGTGCAACTCGTGACATGCGGATTCGTCGGTACGATGTCACCATCGCAGTCAAAGCCAGCGAAATCGTCGGCACCGAAGTCGCCCTCTACTTTCGCATAGCTCAGCGACGGCATCACTATGCCCAGCACTGCCGATACCAGTGCGATTTGTATGTATAAGCGCATTGAAACCTCCTGTAGCTACGGTGCATTCCTGAGCCTAACAACTGTTGCAGAGCGGTCAGAATAGTCTGCGACGGCATTTGTAGCACCGTAGTAGCGTTGAACCGCACTTACAGTGTAACACAGCTAGCCGGCCATGCCTTGCGAATGCCATCACGGCGTCAATAATTTCATCGAACTGCCATAGAAGTGTCATCGAACTGTAACAATGGCACATCTGTGTACGGACTGGGAGAGCGCCATTGCCCACTGGCGGCGCCGTGGCCAGCGCGACCGGTCAACGCTGATGCCATGACCGTCCCCGGAAGAACCGCGTCACGACCAGCGCTCGCCGGGGCTCGCGGTCCCTGAGCAGTGACGCCGACTTGGAGTCGTTGATTGTCAATGCGTTAGCCGCTAGCGGGCGGCGGGTGAGCGTGCAACTGTCACAAATATGTCATAAATGTGCCACAAATATGTAACAGAACTGCGGTACACTGAAAGTGCAATGGAGACATTGTAGCTACAACTCGATTGAAGGAGGATTCTATGAAGAGTTATACACACTACTGTAAATACCTGTGCCTGGCCGCAGTGGCCGGGGTGCTCGTCACCGGCGTGCCGAGCCAGGGTAATGCGCTCGACTTTGGGCTTAGCACCATCGATGTTGTCGCGGACGACCTGATTGCGGCCGATGCCGCTTCCACAGCGGTCCCGGTCTGTCGCGACACGAAAGGCACCGCTTGCTCGCCGGACGGCTCCGTGCAGAAGTGCCAGTCCAGGCAGGGCGTCAAGCTTTGCCAGACCTGCACCAATGGCAAGTGGGGTACCGCCTATCATGGCGATTGCTGGGGCTCGGCGACCAGCTTCACTGAAGCCGAAAGCAACGCCGTGCTGGATCGGTTCTAAACGCCAGCACCAGTCGTCGCGTGATAACGCGACACCAAAGTTCTACTCTCCTGGGCCACGGCAGCACCGTGGCCCTTCTTTTTGTGGTCTCTTGCAGCCCAGATCACCACTCGATCGAATCCACCACCGTATCGCGGTCGCCTGCCTGGAGTCCGACACTCCGGTCTGCTTCGCTGACCCACGGTACACGATGCCGTGCGATGCCCTGAAAGAGCCGCACGGAGGGGCGAACCTCGGCGTTGAGGTTGCGCCCCCTGATGCGGATCTTCTGGCCGGCCGCCGAGAGGGTGATGCCCTCCGAGGGGTCGAAGGCAACTCGCTCCAGCCAACCGTAACCAATGGCGACGATGCTGCCGTCCTTGCGGCGGAGTTCCAGCATGACGGCCCGGTCGCGGATGCCGCGCAGCCAGCCGAAGGCGCCAAGATCGTCGCAGGCATCCGTCTCCGATTGCTCGACGGCCATGCCGAGGCGTGAGTCTCTGCCCGTCACGTAGCGTTGCAGCACGGCGCTATCGCTCATGGATCAATCGCTCCTGTTCTAGGTGCATGGCTCGCCCGGCCTCGTGCATCGCCGCCAGCCGCTCTAGCCGTTGCAGCGTGGTTGCCCGTTCGCGCAGGTCGCGGCCCGCGACGAACTCCGTCGCCGTGAGCCGGCCGTCGGAACGGCTCACGGCCTCCAGCAGGGCTTCCTTGTCGTCGGTGTAGATGGTCGCCTGCTCGCGGCCGCGCGAGACCGAGACGTAGAACTGCTCGCGCGACGACGCCGGCAGTGAGTCGGACGACTGACCGATGAACACGCGGTCCACTGTCTTGCCCTGGGACGCATGGCTGGTCACGACATAGCCGTGGGCCAGGTGGCCGTAGTCTTTCGCCACGGTCCAGCCGTTCTGCAGCACGATGTTGCCGGCCGTGTCGAAGCCTCGCACCGTGTAGAGCGCGCCATTGTTGAGCCGGTGCCGGCCGTCTGCCGTGGTCCCATTGCGGGTGATGCGCAGCACGTCGCCGGGGGCAATGGGCAGCACCGACGGCCGGTAGATCTGGAAGCGTTCCGCCTGGTCGAGCGGCAGCGGCTTGTTGCCGACGATGACCCGCTCGCCCTTGCGATGCCCCCTGGCGTTCTGGTGATAGACCAGCACGTCGCCTGGCGCGTAGTTGAGCGGGTCGGCCTTCTCCGCCTCGGTGAGGTTGGCGCTTTCCAGCGCCAGGAAGGTGCGTTCGCCCTCACCCAGCCTTCCCGCCTGCTTGAGCCGGGCGCGGATTTCGTCGGTGATCCACTCGCCCTCCAGGTGTGTCGGCGAGACGACGAGCGCCGTCTTCCCCTCTTCGACCGTTGCCACGTAGTCCTCGGCCAGCGCCCTGTAGCGCTCCGTCTCGCCGACCTCGCGTATCCAGCCCAACCGGTCGAGCTCGCGGAAGCCGTCCTCCGTCCGGCCTTCCGAGAGCGCCCGCACGGATTCGCGGTAATCGCCGCGCTGCCGCTGAATCTCCCGTATCTCTGCCGGCACAAGCCCAGCCTCCTCTTCGAGTAGCCGCAGCGCCGCCCCGCGTTCCACGGAGCCGTGCTGCCGCCGGTCACCGGACAGGATGACACGCGCACCCAAGCGGTCCGCCAGGTCGAACACCCGGCCCATCATCCGCGAGCCGAGCAGTCCTGCCTCGTCGATCCAGACGACCTGCCCGGCGGCCTGCGACTGCAAGCGCTCGTCCACCAGCAGCCGCGCCACCGTGTCGGCGTCGGCGAATCCATCGACTTCGCGCAGCACGCCGCGGCTGGCATCGGCCGACGGGGCGAACACGAAGACCCGCCTGCCTCCAGCCTCGATGCCCTCAACCGCCTCCTTCATCATCGTCGTCTTGCCCGTGCCGGCGACACCGCGCACCATGATCACGCGGTCGTTCGAGTCCAGCACGTGCCGCACCGCCCGCCGCTGGTCGGCGCTCAGCCAGTCGCGCTTGAGCGCGTAGCCAGGAGCATTCAGCGGCCGGCACGTCCCGCGGCCGGTGCGCGCGAAGGCGAGCATCCGGGTCTCTTCCTCTAGGACGCTGCGCGTCGTGGCGAGCCGCCGGCCGTTGCGTTCCGCCACGACCAGATGCTCCGCCGACAGACCGCGCGTCACAGATTCTGGCGACGCCTTGCCGACGGCTCGCTTCATGGCCTCCGTGAGTAACTTTCGCTCCGGGACGACGGCACTGCGCTCGAAACAGTGACCGACTGCGTGCAGCGACGCCTCACGGGCCGCCCGCCCGTCCTCCGGCAGAATCTCCATGCCGAGCCGCGCCTTCACGCCTTCCAGCGCCGCCAGTTCGTCGGCCGTCATGCGCGATATCCACTCGCCCCGCAATTCGTCGAGGGTCAGGTCCTTTTGCTTCCTCTCCCGCGTTCTTGCGCCGAGCCCGTCCTTGGCCAGCGGGTCTGTGACACCCTTCTCGCGGGCCTGTTCCTCAATCAGCGCCGTGCGCCGCGAGAACTTCCCGATCGCCGACAGCGGGACACCCGCCAACTCCCAGCCCTGCTTCGTGCGATGTGTCGGCAGGCCCAACTCTTCGAGTCGCCGCGCGAGCCGCGAATGGAACACCGCCTCGAAGAACGGCGCGTCGCGTTTCAACCCCGCGAACTGCCCCGCCTTCCAACCGGATTCCTTGTCGTCCCACGTCGTGTTGAACACGAAGCAGTGGGCGTGAAGGTGGGGGTCCGGCACGCCCTCGACCGGCCGCGCCGTAAAATGCACGAACTCACCGAAGACCATGTTGCCCGTCGTGCGGTCTTCGTTCCGCCCGCCCGCGCGCACGCGCGTCTGCATCTCCGCCTCCATGTCCTCCATCGTGGCTTCAACCGACTCCCGGAACGCATCGAGAATACGCTCGTCGCGCGTGAGGCCGTACAGGATCGAGACCGACTTCGGCACGTGGAAGTTGAAGTCGTAGCCGACACGGCGCTCACGCTTGGTGCGGGGTGTCAGTGCCTCACCGCTCTGTGGATGACGGTTGTCGCAGAGGGCGTCCCAGTCCTCGCGGCGCACATTGCCAGATAGGCCGAGACGCGCCGCGTCCCTGCCTTTCCAGACGCCGACCAACTCCTGCCCCTCCGCGTAGTAGTCGGCGGTGGAGTAGTAGCTCCTGGCTCGGTCGGGCGAGTTGTTCTGGATGATCCGAAGCATGGTGACGCGATAGTTCCTACCGCGTCATTCGCAATCGTCAAGAACTTGTTCGCGTGGGGGTTGATTACTTTCACGGCGTTTCACGGCCATGCCGTTTGCGTGCCTCGGACTTCGCCGCTTTCTGCCGCCGCAGGTATCCCGCGGGGTCCGACGGATACCCTGCAGCCGCCGCCAGGATCAGCGAGGGCGTGTCACGGAAGCAGGCGAACTCGGGATCGGCGGCGAGCGCCGCTACCTGTTCTTTCACGCCGCGCAGAAATGATTCCGGATCGGCGCTGTACCCCGCCGCAGCGCGGCGTAGCACCCACGGCGTTGGCCGGAAGCATCGGAACTCCGGGGCCTCGCTCAGGCACCGCGCCGCCTCCAACACCTCGCGCAGAAACGCGTCGGGGTCGGCCGGTGCGTTGATGGCTGCCGCGCGCAACAGCCACGCCGAGTCCTTCAGGCGCGCGAACTCGGGTTGCTCTGCCAGGACGTGGACCTGCCGCGCCACGCCCCGGAGGAAGCCCGCAGGATCGGCCGCATGGCCGACAACCGCGCGCCGCAGCACCCACTCCATGTCTTTGAACATCGCGAACTCCCGATCGTCCCTCAGGGCCTTCACCTTCCGTATAACGCCGCGTAGAAACTCCGCCGGATTCGAGTGGTACCCCGTCGCCGCAAGCCGCAGCAGCGATGGCGAGTCGCGAAGCGACGCGAACTCCGGGTCGGCCCGCAGCTTCTCCACCTGCTCGATGACGCCACGCAGGAACCCGGCCGGATTGGAAGGATGGTTGACCGCGGCGGCACGGTACGCTGACGGCGTGTCACGGAAGCACGCGAACTCCGGGTCGCCTGCCAGCGCATCCACTTCGGCCACTACGCGACGAAGGAAGGCCGCCGGATCAGCGGTGTTGTTGACCGCGGCAGAAAGGAAGATCCACGGCGTATCCCGCAGCGACGCGAACTCCGGGGCGGTGCTCAGCGCTCGGACCTGCTCAAGCACATCGTGGAGAAACCCTGCCGGGTCCGACGGGTAGTTCATTGCGGCATGCTTCAGCACCCAGGGGGTCTCCGCGAAGCAGGCGCACTCATCAGCAAGCAAGGACGTAAGCCGTCCGCAATAGACCGTCGCCGCTACGACCTCCTTCGGCCGCACCGTGAGCATTCGCGCATTGTCGAGCAGCTCCTCTATGAAGACGCGGTAGACCGCCGGCCTGAGGCGGTCCGGCATCTCGACCTGCCGGCGGCGGCACATCTCTTCGAGAGCCGCGATGCCTTGCCGCACCGATGTCGTGTCGCCGGTGGATATCGCGAACCGCCTGCAGGCCCGCCATGCCGTTTCCATCCGGCGCCGCGTTGTATCCGACAGGAACCGCTGCCCGCCGAGCGTCCGCCCGCTGCACCGCTGCGCGTCCCTGACTTCCACCAGGAATCGCTTGGCCTCTCTGCCCGCACTACCGCGAACTCCCCGCTTCGACATCGCCGCTCACGCGCCTCCCGCTCCCATCTGACCACGCGATGGTTAATCATTTGCTAATGCGCGGCCCTGCTGTCCGGCCATGCGGATGCGTCTGCTCGCCTCGCACCCGGGAGCAATCCGGCCGCGGCACGAGCGCCGGTGTTGAATCCCGCAGGAGCGCGGCCAAGGCATGACTGCGGCCCATCGCCAAAGCACCCTCGCCCGCTTCCTGTCCGGCAACGGTGGGTCGCCCGGGCGTTGACGTGCCGGGTTCGTCTCTGCCTTTCCCCGGTCTCCTGCGCCCAACACGGCCTGATTGACGGCATCGCTACAGCCGCCGCCGGTCCGGTCAAGCAGAAAACCGGTTCCTCCCAACATCTTCACTGCGTTGCAGACGCGGGTCCCTCCCGTTTTCCGCTGTGACCGGTGCGCTTCGCCCCGGCTTGGAGCGGCTGGTTTCCGCGTGCCATCAGGCCGCGATGGGCGCGGCCGGAAACCTCTCAGAAAGGAGACTCACATGTCCGACACGAACAACAACGCTTCCAAGGCTCCCACGCACATCGCCTACCAGGTGCGAGACCGCGAAGGGAAGAAGGGCTTCTGGACCCGCATCGGGTCAGCCTGGCCGCACAACGACGGCAAGGGCTTCAACATCCAGCTTGAAGTCGTGCCGCTTGACGGCCGCATCACGCTCCGCGTCGCGAGCGACAAGAAAGACTGACCCATCCGCAACCGGGCGGGCCGCAAGGCCCGCCCTTTCTCTATCGAAAGGAGACTTCCCATGACACAACCTACCGACATCGACATCCATCAGTGTCTGCGCGAGCGGCGCCAGGTTGCCATTGTCTGGAGCATTGAAGACGTGCAATCCGTTCGTCCGGACCTCGACGACGACCAGGCGTGGCAGGTCTTGCAGCGGTGCTGCCGCGTGCATGACTGCTCGGTCGGCTTCAATTGGCTGCTCATCGAGTACGTCGCTGACGACCTGTACCCGAAAGAACAATCCGAGAACGGAGGCAGGCCATGACCGCCGTCGCTCTCGTCAACCCGTTCTTCGCGGCGCGGCTCCGCCGCAAGCCGCGCTTGGCGTCGGCCGCCGTCGCTTCCGCACCCGTTGAGAAGCGCGTCATCGGCAGCGCCACGCTCTACCGCGCCGACTGCTTCGACATCCTGCCGACGCTCTCCGGCATCGGCGCTGTCGTCACCGACCCGCCCTACGGCATCGGTTTCCAGTACCGCAGTTACGACGACGCCCCGGAGACGTACGACGCCCTCATGGCGCGGCTCGTGCCCGAGCTGGTCCGCATCACCGCGGGCGGCCCGTGCTTCGTCTGGCAGAGCCCGCTCACCGCCGAGCGCTGGCACCGCTACTTCCCGAAGGGCTGGCGCATCATCGCCGCATGCAAGGTCTATCCCGAGCGCGGACGGCCGCGCTGCCTGAGCTGGGACCCGGTCATCTTCTGGAGCGGGCGCTCGCTGCTCAAGGACGAGCTGCCGCGCGACTGGCACGTCGCCGACCTGCGGCCGTGGACCGACAGCATCAGCGATAATCCCGTGCCCTGCCCGCGCCCATTGGAACAGATGCGATACTTCTGCGATTCCATTCCCGCTGAATCCGTCCTCGACCCGTTCATGGGCAGCGGCACCACCGGCGTCGCGGCGGTGCTCGCCGGCAAGCGCTTCGTCGGCATCGAGCGCGACCCGGTCTACTTCGACTACGCCTGCAAGCGCATCGAAGCGGCCAGGAAGGAGCGTCGCCATGCAGCCGAGTAAGCCTAATGAGTGCGGCGTACTCGACGCGGGGCTGCGCGAAGTCGTCGCGACGCATGGCCGCGGCTACGCCGCCATCCGCGTCGCGCTCTGCGAGGACGGCCCTTACCGCATCGGCGTCGAGATGCACTACGCCCACGGCGGCTTCGCATTCCCCATCAGCATCCACGCCGAGGGATTCTCGACGTTGGACGCCGCCCGCACGGCCGCGTTGGAACTTCTGCTGCGCTCCTGGCATGACCCCTTCCCTTCCGAGCCGGACAGCGTGCGTACGGAGCTTGTCGCCATGCGCGCCCAAGTCGAGGCCCGGCTCCGCCAGCCCACCCTCTTCTGAAGTGTCAGCCCGATGCCCTGGCCTTCGTCAGGGCAGCACCGGCCGATGCCGTCGCGCTTTGCGCTCGCCATGACACGCGGCCGTGTGTCCCCGGCTCCTTTCCGTGGGGTTGACCTGTTGATGCACATCCTGGCGTCCGCCGCCACCGCGTGCGGCCTGCGGCCTCAAGGGGACCGTGTTGTCGCTTCGCTCCTGCCCGCACCATCCCCTTGACGCGGCGGCTTTCCACGGCCGCCGTCCGGTGTGCATCGGTCAACCAGCCACGAAAGGAGACTCAACCGATGGACACACCGCTCACCCTTGCCGACCTCCGCCAGTTCACCGGCGACCTCGAACGCTTCCGCCACCCGCTCGCCCGTGGCGTCATCTACACGCCGGGCGTGCGCTACCTTGCTCAGCGCGGCGGCGCCTACTGGCTCATCGACGAGATCGCGCTGGCGATCGCCGGGGGCGACGTTGCCAAGGCGGGCAGGTCCGACGAGCGCGTGCTCAGCCTGCACTTCTGGCGGCTTGAAGTCCGCGAGGACCGCTCGGCGACGCTGACCGCCCGCGCCGACGACGGCGTTCCTCCCTTCGTCACCCGCCCCATTCCGTGGACCGACTTCCCGCTCGACCATGTGGACGTGTGGGCCGGCTACGACGGCCGCTACTGGACGCTCTACCTGCCCTCCGAACACTGAGGGCTTCGTACCGTCTCGACGCTGGACAGCGGACGCCCTTGCCGCTGTTCAGTTCGAGCGTGCTCTGGACCGCCGTCCCTGCTCCCTGATTCCGCAACGCGCCGAAGCATGGTCCGCGCCAGGCGGGGCATCGCCTGTCACGTCCCATGCGCGTGAAGCCAAAGAAGAGGAACCCTCGGACTCGGGACCGTACCGGCAGATTGATGGGGTAGACTTGGCGTGCCTGCCGCCCCGTCGTGTCGGGTCCCAGCCGCCGGTGAGGACCCGACGACGACGGCCGTATACGGCAGATTCAGCACAGTTGAACGACTGACTGATTCATCCGATTGAATGCACTCCAGAATCTCGCGGAAATCGATTTGTTGCACAGATTCCGTAATTGCGCAATTTGCGTATTGCTTGAGGCTGTGCTCCAGATGGCGATGCTCTCGGGAGCATTGTGTAACCATCAGCAACGGAGTCACAGCCCATGAACGTGTATATTGGATTTGATATCTCATTGCAATCGACGCACATCTGCGTCGTGGACGACGAAGGCAACTTGGTGCGGGAGGGCGTCGCGAGGTCGGAGATCGCCGACATGGATTGCTGGCTTCGCAAGCACGGCCAGGAATGGGCCATCCAGCGGATCGTCTTCGAGACCGGGCAGTTGAGCGCGCATCTGTACCACGGCCTGCGCCCATCATGGCCCGTCGTCTGCATCGACGCACGGCACGCCCACGGCACGCTCAAGGCGCAGCGGATCAAGAATGACCGCAACGACGCACGCGGACTCGCCCAGATCGCCCGCACCCGCTGGTACAAGGCGGTGCATGTCAAATCGGAGGAATGCCAGGCGCTCCGTGCCCTGGTTGGAGGCCGGAAGGAACTGGTGATGCTTCGTCTCGGCCTGGAGAACCACATCCGCGGCCGACTCAAGGCGCTCGGGATCAAGCTCGGCACCGTGACCACCGCCGCCTTTTCCACGAAGGTGAAGGCTGTCATCGAAGACAGGAACCCGCTGTTCGCGCAGACCGTGCTCACGCTGCTCCAGGCGCGCGACGACCTGCTGGCTCGGCAGCGCGAGCTGGACAGGCAATGCGTCAGCATCGCCAGGTCAGACCCGGTCTGCAAACGCCTGATGACCGTGCCGGGGGTTGGTTCCATCACCGCCCTTTCCTTCCGGGCGGAGATCGACGACCCGCTCCGGTTCCGCAAGTCCCGCGACGTGGGCGTGCATCTCGGACTGACGCCGAAGCGATACGCGTCCGGCGAGACGGATCGGCCGGGCGGCATCAGTAAGTGCGGCAACCGTGCGCTGCGCACGCTGCTGTTCGAGGCATCGGTGACGATGCTCACTCGCAGCGGCCGCTGGAACCGTCTCAAGGCATGGGCGGTACGGCTGAAACAACGAACCAGCTTCAAGGCGGCGTCCGTGGCGCTTGCCCGCAAGATCGCCATCGTCATGCACCGCATGTGGGTGGACGGGACCGACTTCGCCTACGGCGAGCCGCCGGCCCTGCAAGCCGCGTGACCGGAGGATACTGAACGCCGGCAGCCGGTAGGGACGCAACCGGCGGCGGCAGATGAAAGGAGAAAACGAGTCGCGGGGTAATACGCGGAAAAGCGCTTGCAACGGACGTTCACGACTGCGAGCAACAGTTCGTATCCCCGATAACTCCATCCGACCGAATCCTGTGGCTGGGCCTGTCCCTGACCTCGTAGAGCAGACCGGTCCTCCAATCATCAGGCTTGCCGCCTGCATCACCGGCGCCGACACGAGCCGGCTGGGAAAGCATGAGGGAGATGTTGCGGGGAACATCGTGACCGCGCTCGACAGATCGTGCCTCCCGGCCACTTGAGCACAGCGGAACCCGGTAGAATCCCCGCAGCTGCGACTGCGAACAACAGATGGGCTTCCCTGCGCCGGCCGGCCGGGTTGAGTCCCGGCCGGTACCGAGTTCTCCTGCTCGACAACTTGACATCCGCCCGCTCGCTCTCCATGTTTGCAGGCATGCTGAAAGCCGCCAACGGCCCCCGCAAGTCATACGACCAACTGGGCGGTGCTACCCCCACAAAACGATTGACACGCCATGCCAAGGCATGCACAAACAAACTGGTCTCTGCAATGCGCAATTAGAGCAGACATCTCCCCTAAGCGGTGCTTAGGACTTCTTTCACCGTGAAAGCCTGCTGGATGGCATGCTGTCATGCTTGCACGCTGGCTTACCGTCCTGACGGCGTGCATACAAGCGCGACGGCATGAAGGCAATCACTCCATCCCGTCGGCAGGCTTGCAGGCATGAATGCCAGATGACGTGACGGCTAGACGGCTGACAGTCATGCAGGCATGAGTGCAGGCACTCTTGCCGTCCGGCTTGCGTGCCAGAAGGCATGCCAGACAGCCGGCTGCAAATAATGCTTGCCATCGGGCATGCAATCGTGCTAGCCATCAGGCATGATTATCGCCGTGGCGAACTCCAAGGGCGGGGTCGGGAAATCGACGCTCGCCGTTCACCTGGCCGCGTGGCTCGACAAGCAGGGCCACCGGGTGACGCTGGCCGACTGCGACACGCAGCAGTCATCGTCGCAGTGGATTCGCGAGGCAGCGCCGCAGGTCAAGGCGCTTTGCATGCGCGATCCGGACACCATCATCAATGAACTGCCGATGCTCGCCCAGGACACCGACTACGTCGTAGCCGACGGGCCGGGAAGTCTCGCCGAGACGAGCCGGGCGCTGCTGCTCGTGGCAGACCAGGCCATCGTGCCCTGCAAGGCGTCGATGCTGGAGATTCGCGCGCTGGACGCCGCCACCAAGGTGCTCCGCCAGGCGCAGAAGATTCGCGTCGGTCCGCCGAAGGCGACCATCGTGCTCAGCATGGTGGGGAAGAACTACCGGCTGACGCAGGACATGCGGGAAGCTGCGGCGCTGCTCAAGCTGCCGATCACGCCAACGTTCATGACGCTGCGGCAGATATACGCCGACGCTCCCGGCCAGGCGGCCGTAGTGTGGCACATGGGCTCCCGCGCCAGAGAAGCCGCTGTCGAGGTGGAGCGGTTGTTCCGTGAACTGTTTCCCGACGCGACCGCATCGTCGCGCCCGGCCGCGCGGAAACGCCAGGCCGCGGCGACATAGGGGAGAGACGCATGGCGGAACGCCGCTCACTCGCCGAAGGACTCAAGGCCACGCCGAAGGTGGACACCGTGGTCGCCCGCGAGTTCATCCACGAAGGCAAGGCCGGAGGCACGACGCCGGCCGTTGTGAAGCCGGAGACCACCACGCCACCAGTGCCGGTCATCAACCGCGTATCACTCAGCACACGCATCCGCGACGACTATGCCAAGGCGCTCAAGCGCGCCTCGCTCGAACGCCAGTTGAAGGGCGTCGAGCCGAACACCTTGCAGGACATCCTGGAGCAGGCCATCGAGCCGTGGCTGCGCTCAAACGGCTACATCCCCTGAGTGCTCCCGCCCGCATCGCCGCCGTCAGTGTTGCCGGCACCGTCAGCGCCGGCCGGTTCGAGTGTATCGGGCGAGGCGGGTGCTTCGAGTTGCGCCGGCGGCGAGGGAAGGGAAGGGGCCGCATCAAGTTGCAGTTCCTGCTGCCGGCTCGACCCTTTGAGGTGGTACGAGCGCACGAAGGCCAGCCGGTCCCCGTTGAACATGAAGCGGATGTTGACGAAGAACACGCCGTCGCTCGGGCTGCGGTAGAGGAATTCCTTTTCGAGCAGCTCGCGGACGCCGCGCTGGTAGGTGCGGTCGCTGATGCCGTGGTCCTTGGCGAGGTACTGGTTGAGCTTGATCTCGTCGGAGCCGGGGTTGGCGCGCATCTCGTGGTACACGAGCTCGAAGACCTGCATGCCGGTCTTGGACAGGCCCGCCGCCTGCTTGATTCCATCGAGGAACAGCTTGACGAAGCGGCTGGAATCGACTTCCTCTTCCCACCAGAAGCCCATGCCGCCGATGCCCTTGATCTCGCCGCTGCTGTGGTCCACGATCACCGAGCCCTTCCCGCCGGGCACGTGAAAACGCTTGGTCCGCGTCGTGATCCCGTTGGAGGTCGGCACGCTCGGGTTGGTGCGGTAGACCGGGAAGCCGCGCTTCGTGCTGATCTGGTTCGTGCTGCGCGCGGTCTCCGCGCCTCCAAGGGCCACTGCCGCGTTCTGTCGATCATCCGTCATTTTCGCCCTCCGATTTTGTCAGTAGTCAGACAACACACTGGCAGATGTCCGACAGAAGCGCAAGCGCATTTTGACGGTTCACCGACCGGTCGTGACGGTCGCCCGACAGATCGTGACGGTTCGGATCGAGCAGAATCAACGGGTTGCGCCCGTGGTCTTTCTTATACTCCAATACACAGCATCGCGGACGCCGCCGAGCGCGCCCCGACAGCGCTGGCCGAGGCGGCGGCTCGCATGCCTCATCGAAAGAACGGCGCCGGCTGTGGATAACGCCACGAAAACCTCAGCAGCCGCAGCCAGAAGGCACTGCCGGCAGACCGAAGCGTTGCCCCGACTGAGCAAACCGCGACCCCTTCACATCGAGGAGAGGCCTGGATGGCATTCAGGGGAGGGTTCGAGCAGGTGGAGCCGTACCGGGCCGCAATAGAGGCCCGTAGAAGCGAGGAATCGACTCCGAGGCCAGTCAGCCGCCCGAAGGAACCCTCTGACCCTTCAGTGACGATTTCTCGCGGAATGGGATTGATGCTGGCGACTACTCGACGGCGCGTGATCCCTCGAACGTTGCAGCCCAACGAGCACCCTTGGCGCTCTGGCGGGAGACAACGGAATCGCCCTTGCATGTCGGGCAGGAGAATCGCGGCGTCGATGCCCACCGGCTGGCATAGGCACCCAGGAGAACGACCCCGACGGCCCCAACCAGCGATTGCCTGTCCAGCCCGGACAGCAGTGCGTTCGCGATGACCACTACGACCGCGATACCGAAGACGATGTGAACCGCTGCCCGTGCCCGCGATTGCGGACGGGCGATGCCGTTCTCGTGGGGAAACACACCGCATCGTTCGCACACGAGTTGATCAGCGAACGCGGGGTCCGCCCATTCGGTAACGCGGCGGCGTTCGCCACGGGCGGCCATCCGAATCCCCTGGACCAACGCCCCGAGCGCAAGCAGCGCGCCGATGGCAATCAGGAGCGGCGACCCGCGATCAACGCCCGCGGTAAGCAGCATGAGGCCAACCACGAACAGCGCAATGAACGCGATGGCGAGGCCGGCACCCCGGAACAGCCGAGCCGGCAGGGAGGTTGTGCTTGACGGATTTGCGCTCACCGTTGCGCCTCCCTCCGTCGCCGCAGGCCGGCGAGCCCGACCAGGGAGAGCAGGGCGAGCGAGCCCGGTTCAGGGATGGCCGTGATGATGCGGATGTTGTCGTTCGCGGCGGCGAACTTCAGCGTGAAGTCCAGCCGCATGCGGTCCCCGGATATCTCGAACGTGTCGAGCGAGCCGGGCGGCAGTTCCAGCCGGCGGCCCGGATGCTGGCCGTAGGTGATCCCCGGCCGGCCAAGAAAGCCGTCGGTCCCGTTCATCGACGAACTGTGGATGAGCACGCCGAGGATCGGAGCGTCGAAGACGACATAGCCGGAAAGCAGCGCGTCGAAGCCGTTCACCGAGTCGGCGTGGAACAGGTAGCTCTGGACCGCCGTGCCCGCGGACACGAATCCCGGCACGAGCAGGGACTCGTGATCGACGAGGCCCGTGTTCACGTGGTCGAGTGCCAGGTCCGAGGACAGGACGGCCTGCCGCTCGAAGAAGCCGCGGATCTCGGTGTCGCTCTCCCACTGGTTGAGCAGGATGGAGGAGGGGGGCTCGGCGAGAACCGCCGCCCCGCCGACCTCGATGATGTCGGCCGCCGCGCTTGACGCCAGGGCCGCCAGACCGATCACAATGACTCCGTAACGCATGAGAGCCTCCGCACAGCCTGAGTCGGACGGGCCCCTCGCGCGCGCGACAGGGACTGTCCGCATTTTGGGGACACCTGAGTATAGCCGCTCTCATCTGGTGTGCCAACGAGCCGCCCAAAAAAACGCCTGCTGCCGACCAAGCAGCCCCTGCAGCACTCCGCCTACCAGGGTCTAGCCCGGCTCATCCGTGAACGGGCGGACGAGCTCGGCCTGTCGGTGAGGACGCTCGCCGCGCGCCTGGACCGACCCCGCACGACCGTTCACAAGACGCTGACCGGCCAGCGCCGCCTCGACCCCATCGAGTTCCTGGACTGGTGCGAGGCGCTGGAGTGGGACGACCCGCTCGCGGTCATCCGCTCCGTCCGACGGCGGTAGCAGCCGGCCCGCTGCCTCTCTTGCCTGCATGCTGACAGTTGCCGAAAGGCCCGCCGGCGACCGGTCTGCTTGGCGGCTTTCTGCCGCGGCGCTCCCGGCCAGCGCCGCTTCGCTTCCCGCCTTCGAGTCATGCATGCCTCACGCCGTCGCCGCTGCGCGCCCTGCGGGTGCGCTCCGTCATTCGGCCTGCTCCGCTGACGCGGGACTCTCCGGCGTGCCGCCGGCCTGCGCGCCGCTCGCTCCTTGTCACCCCCGACGTGGTCCCTCGTGCCTGGCGAAGGGACCGCACGTCGCGGGGCCCGACAAGGAGCAGAAACATGAAAGCCGAACAAGCCAAGAAGATCGCCGACCAGGCCCTCGAACAACTCGCCGACGCGCTCGCGCACGGCAAGAGTGAAGCGCTCACCCGCTACCTCGCCATGCTGGCGAAGTTCCACAAGTACAGCTTCGGGAACGTGCTGATGATCCTCTCGCAGCGCCCCGACGCCACGCACGTCGCTGGCTTCCACACCTGGCGGCAGATGGGCCGCTTCGTCCGCAAGGGCGAGAAGGGCATCGTCATCATCGCCCCCATGCTCATCCGCAAGCGCGACGAGCAGGCCGACGACGGCGTCGAAGAGTCCAAGCCCGTGCTGCGCTTCCGCGGCGTCTACGTCTTCGACGTGTCGCAGACGGATGGCGAGTCGCTGCCCGAGCCGGCGCGCATTAACGGCGACCCGCGCCACCACACCGACCGCCTCAAGGCACTTGTCACCGAACGCGGCATCACGCTCGACCATGCCGACGTGCCGCCCGACGCCCTGGGCGTTTCCCGCGGTGGCCGCATCAGCATCCGCCCCGACCTGGAGCCGGCCGTCGAGTTCTCCGTCCTTGCCCACGAGTTGGCCCACGAGCTGCTCCACCGCGGCGAAGACCGCCCGGCCAGCAAGACCGTCCGCGAGACCGAGGCCGAGGCGGTCGCCTTCGTGGTCTGCCAGGCGATCGGCCTGGAGACCGGCACCGCCGCCAGCGATTACATCCAGCTCTTCGACGGCAAGGCCGAGACGCTGGCCGCCTCCCTCGACCGCATCCAGAAGACCGCCGCCGAGATCATCGCGGCCGTCCACGCCGCCGCCTCCGAGCCGGCGGAGGCAGCCTGACCCGTCGTCCGCACCCCGGCGCTCTCGCGCCGGGGTGCTTTGTTGCATGCGGGGATCAGCCCGGCGGATGCCCCGCCCCGCACGCGAGGGTTGACATGTCTATCATGCTCCGATAGACAGGTAGCGGCGGTCAGGAGGCCCCGCGGATGCTGTACCAACGATCCCTCGAAATCGAACGACGACTGGAGGCCGTGCTCGGCATGATTCGCAAGGGCAGCTATTCGACCCCGCGCATCGCCGAGGAACTCGGCGTGTCCATCCCAACCGTCTCGCGCGATGTGACCGCCCTGCGGCAGCGCGGGCATGACATCAGGGCCGAACGGGGCGAGGACGGGTGGCGGTACGTCCTTGTCCAAGGCAAGAACCACCGAAAGGGCAGACGCTCGTCGGATCCGGCACGAGGGGAGGGCCACTGACGCATGGCGATGATTGCCCCCAAGATACGTGACGGTCAGGGCCGGCTGATGCTCGTGGACTCACTCGCCACGACCGGTGAGGTGCGCTGGACAGGCCTTGTTAGGCACCTCGATACCAGTCCTCGCCCGGCCATAACCTGCGCCGGCATAACTCCTCGATTGCATGCCGAGCGGTCACTTCGCTCGATCCTCGCCAATGCAGCTCCGGCAGGCCACGTATCTGGTCATCCTAATATTGTGAGGCCTTGATGAGCGCCGTTACACCAGTGACGCTCCACTTCGAGGATTCTGGAGACTGGCATAGTCTTCCGCAATGGGCTGAGTATTTCATTGCTGTCGGCAGACAGTTGCCGCACGCTGACCGATCCGAGAGCAGAATCGTTACTGTGATGGTTACGCCAACTCGGGCCTTTGGAGCAGCATTCGTCAGCTTGGGAATGGTGATCAGTGATTTCGCTGCGCACGAGCGAGTATCTCACGCTGCTCATTTTAGGACTCTGCTCAACCTCCCTCCTGGGACGACGGTCATCTACCGCCAAAGTCCCGAGCGGGCATTCAAAGGAATCCTGCAGGGATCGGAAGACGTACGCGGAACTCGGTATGTGCGCGTGCAGATCTCTTCAACCGCAGGCGGCCGGCGGGCGTACCTGATTCCCGAGTCACTGGCACTTCAGGTGCAGCCCGCCCATCACTCGGGCACTTTGCCGAATAATCCCAGCGGCAAGAACAAGCGCTTCGCTAACACTTTCGTAGATCAGCTGCTCGGTGCTTCGAATCTGGCGCAACTTGGGCCGTGCTCACAACTCTGCTGCGCCATCGTCGGCAGAAGAAACGTGCTTGAGTATGAAATCCGGAGGACTCCACTGTTAGTTCATGCCAACGGCCAACATTCGACGGGTTACCTCCAGGACGTACTCCGAGTGGATCGCTTCGCCGTCGACGAACATTCCCATCGCGCTGCGTTGGTGCCGATCGGAAGCGGCGGACCGTCGGACGGCTTAGTTGACAACACCCAACTTGGCGTCGTGTTCGACGGGGCTGCCGGCTTTCTCAAATGGGGCCAACTCTGGGGCGGGCGGCACCAGATCGTCGTACTCGACCGGACCGAGCCCTACTTCGATGACGCCATCAGCGCGATCAACTCAAGATTCTCACAGAATCGTGTTGACGGCGAAGTTCCTCTGCCAACGGGTGACGCCCCCCCTGGTGCCGAAGTGCTTGCCTTCCGTGAGGCCATCGCATGATCCCGCTATCCCTGGCCAGCGCGATAGAGGTGTATGGTGATGCGTTCAGGTGCGAAATCACCCGCCATTGGATGGATCACCCAGTGCTCGCCGACGCATCCGGGCAATTGCGCGCCCTGATGCGATTACTTCAGGATGAGGCGGCCGATCAGTTCTGGCGCGACACGCTCGGACCTATCCGCAGACTCGCGTTTACATTTTGTTCCACACCAATACCGTTTGCCTCGGCGGCTTCATCCGCCGGAATTGACTGGACCCGGATCAACCGCCAGGTCCGCCTCTGCCAGCATCAGTTTCCGGATTTTTACGAACTCCTCACGAGCCTTGTCACAAATCTGGAGCAGCTAAGTGCTGAGCAGTCATCGCCATTCATTGGGCCGCTGGAGGAGCTCGCCGCCCAGAGCGGCAGGCTCTCGGTTGTCATGCGCAACCCGCGGATGAACAAGCCTGTGGCCACGTACTTCGCGGAGAACCCGGCACTACGAAGCACAAGGGTCGTCAGCGCCTCGCAACTCCGCGGCGCTCATGCGTGCGACGCGCTCGCCGTGATAGGCCCCTGCGGCTGGCACCCCGAATACGTATTCTCTGCACCACGTGCTCCCGCGATTCATGTGATGTCGTTTCGGTGGATTCGCGACGCCTGGAAGCCAGGCCCGATCCTTCTACACGGATCGGATACATCCGCAGCCAGGCATCGCAACCACCGCATCGGGGCAGTTCCCCGAATCGGGGGTGAGGCTCCCCGGAGCGAACCTTCCCCCTCCGACATCCTCCCGCTGGACCTTCTTCCGCCGATGCCTGCGTTCGCTTGCAACATCCCGCCCGGCTCCGGTATGCAAGCGGAAACCGTCCCGGCGCGTCTATGCCACCTAACCGGCAGCCGCGCAGTGTTTGTGGCATCTGACGACGGTGCGACGTCCCTGATAATCGACACGTCCGAAACGGGCCGCGCTGCAGTCAGGCGAGCGCCTGTAGACGAGTTGGAGCCGGGCCAGTATCTGCTCCTGCGCACTTCGGGCGGCGGCGATTTCATCGCCCCGCTTGCAGACCGCATTCTCGGCGCCTCGGCCGCAACTCGCCGGTCTGAACAGGCTGAATGGAAGGACCGCGTCGTCGCCCGGGCGATCGAGCAGTTTGGCGTCATGAGCCGCCGGGAACTTGCTTCGCGGGTATGCTCAAGCCTCCATGCGAAAGCGCTCTCGGGAGCGCGGCCGGAGAATGTGCATTACTGGATGTCCTCAAAGTGCATCCGGCCGCGCAAGGAGGAGGACTTCGTGGCGATACTCACCTTCGCGGGGTTGGAAGCAAGGGCGCGGCCGCTGTGGGAGGCGATGGGCGAGATTAGCCGCGCGCATGTTCGCGCGGGCCAGCTCATCCGGCGCATGCTCCTGAAGACAATCTCCGAGACCTCGCTGGAGCCGCTGGAACGCGATGGTGAAATGGTCTTCGATCTCGGCGACCACGACGGCGGAGCGCTTTCGGCCTTCGAGATCGTCGGCATCCAGGCGGAAGAGACCGAGGTCCCCACCGACCGGGTCGGCGTGCTGCTGGACGGGGAGGAATAGCCGTGGCGCGCATGATCCCTCCGGTCATTCCTGCTTCTTGCCCCAGCCCTGGAGAACGGGAGATATTCACCCGGCTCAGAGATGAGCCAGGGACCAAGGAATGGATCGTCCTGCATTCCCTCGACATCGCGCACCACTTGCGGCAAATCACCGGCGAAGCGGACTTCGTCGTCATAGCACCAGCACTCGGGGTGCTCTGTTTGGAAGTGAAGGCTTGCCACTCCCTCCAGCGAAAAGACGGCCTGTGGTACTACGGCCGTGATCCTCACGGCGACCCCAGGGGCCCATTCAAGCAGGCTGCCGAGGCGATGCACAGCCTGCGCCAGCAGGTAGTCCAAGCCGACCCAGCGCTATCGCGCATTCCGTTCTGGTCGGCCGTTGCTTTCCCGTTCATTGAGTTCAAAGCCGCTTCCGACGAATGGCATCCCTGGCAGGTGATCGACTCGCCGCGGTTCCGCCGTCAGCCTCTTTCCACTCTGATCGCTGGCATTCTGCGCAGCGCGAGGTCGTTCCTGAGCGTGCAGCCGGCAGCCAGGTGGTTCAACGAAGTTGACCGGTTCCCGAATCCGCAGCAGGCCGCCGCCATCGCCCGGATTCTCAGGCCATGTTTTGAATTCGGCGAGAAGGCTCCCGACCGGCGCGCCCGGCAGCAGGCAGAGGTCCTCCGCTACACGGAAGAACAGTTTGCCGCCCTCGACACCATAGGGGACAACGAGCGCGTGCTGTTCACCGGCCCCGCGGGAACGGGCAAGACGGTTCTCGCACTGGAAGCGGCCCGCAGAGCGGCGAATTCCGGCATGAAGGTCCTCTTCGTGTGCTACAACCGGCTACTTGGCCGCTGGCTGTCGCAACAGCCGGCCGTCCAGTGCAGCAGCGTGTCGGCAGGCACCTTTCATCAGTACTTGCTTGGACTCGCCGACATCATGCCGCCGGCAGAGCCCGGCGGCTCCTTCTGGAACAGCGAGCTGCCCGAAGCGGCTGCCGAGACGCTGCTCGGCGGCCATGCCGATGCTTCAGCATTCGATATCCTCATCGCGGACGAAGTGCAGGATTTGATTTCCGCGCCGTACCTCGATGTCATGGACCTGGTTTTGAAGGGAGGGATCGCAGCTGGGCATTGGCGCATGTTCGGTGACTTCGAGAGACAGATGCTCTACGGGCAAGACCGCGACCAAGCTGATGAACTGCTCCGCGTCCGGTTAGGCTCGTTTGCCAAGGGCTCACTCCGCGTCAATTGTCGCAATACCCCCCGCGTCGCGGCGCTATCGCACCTTTTGGGCCGGCTCACTCCAAACTACTCGCGCGTTCTTCGTCCCGATGACCGGATCGAGCCAGTGATCCGCTACTACGCGACACCATCCCAGCAGCGCAGGGAAGTGGCCAGAACACTGGAATGCCTCTTCAAGGAGTCTTACAGCGGCGAAGACGTCATTGTCCTTTCGCCGAAAGCTGGCCCCCGGTGCGCAGCGGCCAGTATTACTGAGAAGCCGTGGTGCGATCAGCTTGCCTCATTCGAGGCTGCCTCGAGTGGCCAGATTCGCTATACGACTATTCAGAGCTTCAAAGGTCTTGACGCTCCAGCGATTGTTGTTACCGACATCGAACACGTCGCTGGTGACATGTTTTCGTCACTGTTTTACGTTGCGACAACGAGGGCGCTGGAGCGGCTCTGCATCATCGTGCATGAGACGGTCAAGCCCGAAATCGTGCAATCGCTGCTCGGCGGCAAGCAGTCTTGAAAGGTACGCAGGAGATGCCCGACCATATTGCGAATCGCGAGGCTGTGCTGCGGACTCTCCGCGAAGAACTCGTCGGCCCGTGCCCGCTCGGGCAAGAGATCGACTGCACGCAAGCCATTCACCTGGAGGACGCAGAGGCCGCGTACCGGCCGTATCGGCAACTCGGTTCCGGCGAGGAGATACTACAGCGGGACTCGCCTACGAAGCGCTACGGTGTCGGCGTCCTGTATCCGATGGAGGCCCTGGCCGCGCCCGACGAACTCGATGCCCAACTTCCCCCTCCCGATGAAGAGGCTGCACCTCAGCTGCCAGACAATGCCAGAGAGACGCTGGCGCGCTTCCGCCGTGCATGACTGCGAGAGAATTGCAGCTCGCGCCGAGCACCGGCTCCCAGAAGCCGATTCGGATGACTTCGACCTCTCCTCCGCAAACACATACAAGCCCAGCAGCATGGCTGTGAGCCTGCTGGTGCATTTGCCACAAGGGGCTGTACTGGACGTGGTGGCATCAGGCGGCCGTTACGCTCCCCTGCCGGTGATGCTCGTCGGTCGGGAGAGAGAGTGGTGGCTCCGCTCACCAGTCAGGCTCGAAAGCCATTTCCACCGCGAGGATTTCCCCTCCGCCAACGCTTACGTCAATGCCCGCGAGCCGATGCGGGAGAATGTCGATAACCTCGACGTTCGTATCGAAGTCTTCGCAAGGCCGCACCAGTCCCGGCCGGATGAGTTCCTCATGACGGTGTGCCTGGTTAACCGCCAGCCTGCGGGCGGCCGCCTGGATGCGCTGTCCATGTTCCAATCCAGGATCGAGGTCCGGTTGAAACCCGGTTCCCCTGGTACCATCCTGCCCTACCCGACGGCGGAACCACTGGACAGCGAAGATCGCTCGCAGGAACTGTTATACCGCGACAAACTCACATTCGCTGTAGGCCACGGATGTGCGGCTGACTGGACCCGCAGCGCTGCAACCTCCGCCGAACGCGTCTCGGCTGAATGCCTGCCGGTCTTTGAAACACCGAGCACCACGCCCGACATTCGCTCAAGAAGCGGCCAGCCGCTTGTCGCTTCCATGCGATTGCTGTCCGGGATTGACCCGGAATCCGACGGCACCGGACAGCTTGAGGCCATTGTCAGCGAATACGAAGTGTGGATCGCGGCGCAGCGGCAGCGCATCCCTGGCCTGAGCGCGCGGTTGCGGGAAACCGCCGAAGCCCACATGGAGCAATGCGCCGAGGCGGCGCGGCGGATGCGCGGTGGCCTGGCACTGCTGGCAAGCAACCCGGAGGTCCGGCGCGCCTTCCAGCTTGCCAACCTCGCAATGGTGACGCAACAGGTGAGGTCGAGGCGCGAGGCCCGCACCGCTGCTTTCGACCACGGCACTTCGACACTCCAGTTCGCTGAGCCTTACGAACCGCTCGACCTGAACTCGGAACGCGCGCGGGGAAGCGAGTGGCGCGCATTCCAGATTGCATTCATCCTCGCCTCCCTGCGGTCAACGGCGGATGCAGGCGACGCCGACCGCGAGCGGGTCGAGCTTATCTGGTTCCCAACCGGCGGCGGTAAGACCGAGGCGTACCTGGGCCTGGCCGCATTCAGCATCTTCCTGCGCAGGCTGCGCAACCCTGCCGACACCGGCATACAGACGCTGATGCGATACACCCTCCGCCTTCTCACCGCGCAGCAGTTCCAGCGCGCCTCCCGGCTGATTTGCGCGATGGAATATGTCCGGCGGCAGCATGCCGGAGAACTGGGTGAGGCCGAGATCTCCACCGGCATCTGGCTCGGCGGTTCCACGACACCGAACACGCGGGAAGAAGCCCGATCCGTCCTCCGCAGCCTTCAGAACGGCGACGGCAGGGAACAGAACAAGTTCGTCCTGGATCGTTGCCCGTGGTGCGGTGCTGAGATGGGGCCGGTGAACCTTGCAGCCAGCCGCGGGCGAGGCCGCCGGGGCGGCATTCCCCGCGTCATTGGTTATGAACGCCGCGAAAACACCGTCGTCTATGCCTGCCCCGACCGGCGATGCGAGTTCCACGGGTTGCTCCCGCTTCATGTCATCGATGAAGACATTTACGAGAAACGCCCGGATCTTGTAATCGGCACCGTAGACAAGTTCGCCATGCTTGCCTGGAAGCCCAAAGCTCGTGCTCTGTTCGGCATTGCCGAGGATGGGACGAGAGCATACTCACCGCCGGGACTCGTCATCCAGGACGAGTTGCACCTCATATCCGGCCCGCTGGGGTCGATGGTTGGCCTCTACGAACCGGTTATCGAAGAACTGTGTACCGACCGGCGGGAGCACCAGGCAGCCAAGCCAAAGATCGTCAGTTCCACGGCGACAATTCGCAGTTACTCCGAGCAGGTGCAGGGCCTCTATGCGCGGGATCGCACGAGCCTGTTCCCGCCGCCTGGTCTGGACGCCGACGACTCGTTCTTTGCGAGAGTCGCTCGCCGGGCCGATGGCACCCTTGAGCGCGGGCGCATCTACGCCGGTGTCCATGCTCCCGGTCTCGGGTCGCTCCAGACGGTACAGGTCCGCACGTTCTCAGCATTGCTTCAGGCTCCGCAGCCGATGGCGGCTGCCGACCGCGACCCGTGGTGGACGCTACTCCTATTCTTCAACAGCTTGCGTGAGCTCGGAACAACACTCACCCTGTTCCAGTCCGACATTCCGGATTTGCTCAGGGGCGCACTCAGGCAGCGTCTCGGCATCAGTTTTCAGGACGTCCGGCAACTCAGGAAAATACTCGAACTGACAGGCCGCTTGCCCGGCGACGAGGTGCCGAAGGCCATTTCTGCCCTGGAAGTTCCCACCATGTCGCAGCAGGGCCAGGCAGTCGATGTTTGCCTGGCATCTAATATCATCGAGGTCGGCGTCGATATTGACCGGCTCTCGCTGATGGCGGTAGTCGGACAGCCCAAAACAACCTCCCAATACATCCAGGTGACGGGGCGCGTTGGCCGCAGATCGGATCGGCCCGGCCTCGTGGTGACAATCTACACGGCGTCGAAACCTCGCGACCGATCTCATTTCGAGAAGTTTCGCAGCTACCACGAGCGGCTGTATGCGCAGGTGGAGCCGACGAGCGTAACGCCATTCTCACGGCCGGCGCTCGACCGCGCGGCACACGCCGTCATCGCGAGCTATGTGCGACAACTCGGCGATTCCGACCAGGCCGAATGCCCGTACCCCTTCCCGGCGGCGCTGGTCGCGGCCGTCTCGCGCATCCTCGACCAGCGGGCTTCGGCCGTTGACCCTGATGAACTTGCTGCTCTCCGCCGGATCATCCAGCGGCGCACCGATGAGTGGCAACGGTGGCAGCGGTTGAAATGGGACGGTGCGGTCCATGCCGAGGACATGCCCCTCATGAGGCCCGCTGGTGCATACGTGACGCCGGAGAATGCTCGCGTTTCCTGGGCGACGCCGCAGTCGCTCCGCAATGTCGATGCCGAGTGCCAAGTCGAGATCACGCAGCTCTACTTGCTCGAAGAAGAGGAGGCTGGCGATGCCTAGAGGACCAGTGCGCCGCGGCCAACTCATCTCGCCGTTCGGACCCGGCGCAATGATGATCTTGCCTGATGGAGTTTCCGTCATTGGCGCCGGCCTTGACCACTGGTTCAAGCACGAATCCGGCGGCACCGAGAACATTGACCCACGCGAGTACCAGGTCGATGAATGGCGCCTTGCCTCGCGCCTCAACGTCAACCACTTCTACCTTCCCCCTGATCACCGGAGGATACGCCGCCCCGCACCGCCGACCAACGGCTATCTCACGGTGCCGTTCCTCCGGTTCCCGCAGTGGCACTACTGCACCCGCTGCGGGTTGATGCGCCGGGTTCCCTTGGTGACGAAAGGGCGGATCAAATGCGCGGAATGCGAAGGGCGCGGGTGGACGAGGTACATCGTCCAGGTTCCCTTCGTCGCCATGTGCGATGCGGGGCATATCCAGGACTTCCCCTGGGTCGAGTGGGTTTACCAGACTGCAAACCCGCCGCAGAACCTGCACCCAATGCGGCTCGTTTCGACCGGCGGAATGACGCTGGCTGGCCAGAAAGTGAAAGTGGACGGCGGCCCTGAGCGGACGCTTGCCGGCATCACCAATGCCAGCCCTGACGGCAATGATACAGACCTGAGCCGCCTGCTAGACAGCAGCCGGGCACCGTACTTGTGCCCCGGCCATCGCCCGTGGCTCGGCACCGAGGAGGGAGAAGGCTGCGGCAGGCCCCTTAGAGGCACGCTTCGCAGTGCCGCGAATGTCTATTTCGCGCAGATCCACACCTCGATCTACCTCCCCCGCAGCGAAGACACAACGGTAGCGGAAGTCATTTCGTTACTGGAGCAACCCCCAATCAGCACGTTCGTCGGAATTCTACGGAGTGCAGCGGTAGTTCCCGTGCCAGCGAACTTGCGGGCGCAGTTCCACGAACTGGTACACGGCTATACTGATCGGCAGCTTGAACAAGCCATTACAACGGTATGCAGCGGTGCAGGGCAGCAACAGCGGCAGCCAACTGTCGGCGACGATGCCGAAACGGGATTCCGGCGGCAAGAGTATGACACGCTGGTTACTGCCGCAGACTTTGACCAGCTCGTGTTGAGGCCCGCCAATCTCAGCCAGTACGCGCCGGACTTCTCCCGTCTCTTCTCGCATGTCACGCTCGTTCATAAATTGCGGGAAACGCGGGCGCTTACCGGCTTCACGCGGGTCTTCGCCGATACGGACCGCGACCTTGCCAGCCAACAGGCCATGCTCCGCCTCACCATGCCAGCTGAAAGGTGGCTTCCCGCCTACATGGTGTTCGGAGAGGGGATATTTCTCGCCCTTAACGAGCAGCTTCTGCGGCAGTGGGAATCCTCGCCGGGCATTCAGGACCGTGTAGCGCCGCTTCTTACGCGTTACCTGGCGCTCCGGCAGGCACGCCATCTCCGCGCCCGCCATGTCGGCCCGCGGTATGTACTACTGCATACGCTCGCACACTTGCTCATCAATCGCCTCACCTATGAGTGCGGCTACAGTTCGGCGGCGCTCAGGGAAAGGCTATACGTGTCGGAGAATCCCGATGCCCCTATGGCGGGCGTGCTCGTTTACACGGCTGCCGGCGATGCCGAGGGTACGCTCGGAGGGTTGGTGCGTATGGGCAGACCAGGGCGGCTGGAGCCTCTCATGGACCGCGCGCTCGCTGCGGCGCAGTGGTGTTCCGCTGATCCTGTTTGTATGGAGATGGGCCAGAGCGGCGGGCAAGGCCCAGATTCCTTGAATCTTGCTGCTTGTCATGGGTGCTGCCTCGTCCCGGAAACCGCTTGCGAGGAGTTCAATCGCTTGCTCGACCGCGGGCTGATCATCGGCCCCTTCGGCAATCCGGAACTTGGGTTCTTCAGCCGAGCGAGGGAGGGCTAGATGGCAATTCCACTCCTGTCGTTCTTCACCGGAGGAGGCTTCTTTGATCTTGGATTCAAGCAGGCCGGCTTCTCTATCTCTTGGACGAACGAAAACAACCCTGCCTTCATTTCCGGCTACGAGCACGGGATGTCGTCTTGGCTTTCCTCGGTGAACAAAGGCAGACGCGCCACGGCCTGCATTTCCAACACGGCCAGCATCTGCGACTTGTCAGCAAAAAAGGTGCTCAATGAGGCCTTCTCCGGTCCGCGCCCCATTACCTTTGGCGTCATCGGCGGCCCGCCATGCCCCGATTTCAGCAACGGCGGTACCCATGCTGGGGGAAACGGGTCGAATGGCAAGCTCACGACGGTGTTCGTAGACATGCTGTGTGGCCTCAACCCATCGTTTTTCGTTATCGAGAACGTGCCGGGCCTGTACCGCTTCCACAAGCATCGCAAGTTTCTGTCACGGAAGATTCGCCAGTTGCAGGATAACGGCTATGCCGTGGACTACAGGATACTCAACGCGCTTGAACTCGGAGTGCCACAGGATCGCGAGCGCCTGTTCGTCATCGGATTCAAGCGACCGCTTGCAGAGAAGGCCGCTGACCGAAAACTCGATGCGGAAGAGCATGGATGGTTTCCATGGCCCGAGGTCAAGGCGTACGCAGGAGCCAAACTGCTCCCCTGGCCCAAGCTGGCGCCATTTGGCAGACGGCCCACCAAGCCCGACGAGATTCCGATTGAACTCACGGTTTACCCTGCGCTCTTGGGCAGCGGCGACCCGGAGAAGATCGCGAACGGCGACGAGTACTTTAACCCGTATTCCAGCAAGTTCAAAGAGGTCCAGGAAGGGGACGTGTCCCGTAAATCTTTCAAGAGACTTCACCGCTTCCGCTTTAGCCCCACCGCATGGTATGGGAACCAGGAGGTTCACCTGCATCCCTGGAAAGCTCGCCGGCTGTCTGTGCGCGAAGCGCTGCGTATTCAGTCGGTCCCCGATGAGTACGTTCTAGCTAAGGAGATGTCGCTGTCAGCCAAGTTCAAAATGATTTGCAACGGCGTCCCCTGCATCATGGCCAGGGCCGTGGCACAGTCGGTACATGATGTGCTTCAGGAGCACAGGGCAACGCACGACCGCGGCGGTGAAGGTCGTGCGGGAGGCCCGCGACGCAGGACCCGATTGCGTGGCTGAGTCACTCACGAAAGAGCAACGCAGCGCGAACATGGCTCGCATCAGGTCCAAGGACACAGGGCCGGAGATGATAGTGCGTCGTATCGTGTGGAGCCTTGGGCTGCGTTACCGAGTACACCGTTCCGACCTTCCCGGCAAACCTGATCTTGCGTTTACCGGCCGCCGGAAGGTTGTGTTTGTGCATGGCTGTTTTTGGCACAGCCACCGCTGCCGTGAAGGGCGCCGCACTCCAAAATCCAACGTCGCTTACTGGAGCAAGAAGAGATGCTGTAACGTACTGCGCGACAGGCGTCACCGCCGCTGCCTTCGTGAGTTGGGCTGGAGAGTACTCGTAGTCTGGGAATGCGAAACACATCCGCGCCGCAGGACGGAGCTGGCCGCGAAGCTCCAGCGTTTCCTGACAGGCGACTGACCTTCAGGGGAACGTTTACCGTGAAGCAGATTCAGGACTTCGGCGACGATCGCAACAAGGGCTGTTGCGTCTACTGCGGCGGGCCGGGCGAAACACGTGACCACGTTCCGTCGCGGGTGCTGCTCAACGAACCATACCCGCTCGAATTGCCGGTGGTTCCCGCTTGTGCCGCGTGCAACCGCGCCTTCTCCCGCGATGAAGCGTACCTCGCGTGCCTCATCGAGTGTGCTCTGACCGGGTCGGTGGAATCTGCCAAGTCCCGGTATAAGGTCGGCGTGATGCTGACCAAGTCGCCCGCCCTTGCCACCCGTCTAGCCGCCGCGCGCTACGAACGTAACGGCGAGTTGGGCTTCAACCCCGAGCCCGACCGTGTCCGGGCAATCGTCCTCAAACTCGCCCGCGGGCATGCCGCGTTCGAGAACAATGAGCCTCGCGTTGACGATCCAGAGTCGGTTCGCTTTGCACCATTTACCGCGATGAATGAATCGGAGCGAGAGCAGTTCGAGATCGGTGGCAGCAGCACAGTCGGCTTGGCTCCGTGGCCGGAGGTCGGCAGTCGGGCGATGTCCAGGCTGCTGACCGGGGCCGACAAGGGACCGGGCGGCTGGATCGTCGTGCAACCCGGGATGTACCGCTATCGCGTGGACTGGTCCGGCGGATTCCACGTCCACATGGTAATCCGCGAATACCTTGCCGCAGAAGTCGTCTGGGAGTGACCCGTCACGTCGGCAACTCGCTCTGCTTCACCACTGAGAATCGCCCTTCGCCCCGTGATTCGAGCGCGCGGGCTTTGTGCAAGGCGTCCTCCTCGTATTGCCACCCGCGCTCCATTGCGCCGTCTTGGTAGAAGACGTTGCCCTTGAGATCCACGATGACGTACAGATCCTCCGTCTCCGGGATGGTCAGGAGAATCGTCTTGGCCGCCTGCCCGGCATCAAATGCCTCGTCATTCTCATACTCACAGACCGCATCGCCGGAAAACACGACGAGCGAACCGTCATCACGGGTAACGGTGACCAGCCAGATTCCGCCGCCGCTCTGCCACGCTTCGCCGCCCACTATTGCCGCCAACTGTTCCGCCGTCCTCTCATCCATGGTTGCCTCCGCATTCGGGACTCGTGCCTGTACGTCGCTCTCCCGGCTCTGGTTGCGCCTTTCCGATGCAGGTCCAGTCGGCGCCCATGATACATCGACGGTGCGGCTTCTCACCTCGACTTCCGCCGGTTGTACGGGCTCTGATTCGTCGGCTTGAGCGAGATGTTGTTCTCCGCCGCGATCGCCCGCACCGACGCTTCGGTGCGCTGAACCTTGATGCCGATCACCCGGGTCGGCGTGTTCTGCGACGCCAGTGCCCGTACTTGGGACACCACCTGCGGCGTGATGGGCTTGCCGTGATTGGCTGGTTTCTTCGCCATCGCATTTGCTCCTTTGCCAGCTATGCCGACACGGCATCCCTTGCCGTGTCGGGTTCGACCTGTGTGACGAGGCGGACATCGAGCGCGTCGAGAATCCTAACGGCGCGCTCCAGCGTGATGCCGAAGTACTCATTCCGCTCGTCGCGTGACACCTGTGACTCATGCACGTCGAGTCGCTTGGCGAGATCGCGCTGCGAGAGCCCCTTTGCGATCCGAAGCGAAATGAGCAGATGCCCGAAGCCGCGCAGGTTTACCAGCTCCTCGAACTCCCCGCGCTTGAGCCGTTCATAGCTCTCGACCTCTTCCTTGAGCTGCAGGTGGAATGACTCCATCGGGTCGATGACCCGCTTGATCTCGTCGTCGGAGAGGCCGGCTTCCTTGAGACGGGCGCGGTGCTCGGCGAGCCGGTTGCGCTCCTCCTCGAGACGAGCCACGGCCTCCTTGTACTCGTTCTCGTTGCGAATCATGATTGACCTCCGTAACGCAGTTTCACAATGCCCCGCGGCGTGCCGTCGCGTCGCGACTGGCGGAACGCCGAGGGGAACTCCAGTTCGTGACCGTGCCGATCGCGGATGCCAGTTTCGATGCCCAGCCCGGGCACGTGCGGGTAGAGCTCGACCCGGTAGCGGTGCCACATGGGAAGCTGCCGCTTCGGGTAGCCGCGGTACGGCCGCCGCGACGCCGGGTCCCAGGTCCACACCTTGTGCGGGTCCATCAGGTTCAACTCCCGCTCCAACTGCCCGCTCCTGAGGCGCGCAAGGTCGCAGACGAAGTAGCCGTCGATGTCGTTCGGATGGTCCTTGTCCTCGGCGAATGACCCGTCGGCGTAGACCTCCCTGATTCCGACCTGCCAGAGCTGCCGCGTCAGCGCCTCCAGGTTGTCCACGAGCTTCGCCCGCCAGACGGCATCCCACGACGGGTACTCCTTGGGGTCGCCGGGGCCAAGCACCAGCACGGACTGCCGGAGTTCCGCGAAGGTAACCTCGTAGTCGCCGGCAGGCAGCAGTCCGTCAGGGGTAAAGGGCGGGATCACGGTCATGGCATCGTCCTCTTGACCTTGACAGTTTAGCACTACTTGACACGAACGTCAAGCATGGCTATCATGTTCCTGTACGACCCGCCCGGGCAGGCCAGGGCTGGTGGTTCCGGCAGATGAGCCCACAATCTGTGGGAGTGGCCAACAACGTCCGAAGAGCCTGAGAACAAGGATCTGTTCATGAATCGCATCACCCCCGCGTCGCTTGCCGGCGCCAACGGGTACAGGACCAAGCGTCGCGTTCCCGATCAGCGGGGCATTCAAGACATTCGGAACCTGCCCGACACCGAGTTTGACGGGCTATGGGACGCCGTCATTCTCCCGACACACACGAAAGACCGCCTGCTCTCGCAGGCCGTTCTCAATTTCTCCGCCCGCGCCCGGCTCCAAGAAGTGTCGATGCCGCTCCACGGAATCATCCTCCTGGTCGGTCCGCCGGGCACCGGCAAGACATCCGTAGCCCGCGGCCTGGCGTCACGAACCGCCGCTTCGCTCAACGGCAGTATCACGTACATCGAAGTCGAACCGCACGCGCTCGCGAGCGCGGCACTCGGCAAGAGCCAGCAAGCCGTCAGCCACCTTCTCGGCACGGTGATCGCCGAGGAAGCGTCGAGCGGCCCATGCATCGTGCTTCTGGACGAGGTCGAAACGCTGGCAGCCGACCGCCGCAAAATGAGCCTTGAAGCCAATCCCGTGGACGTGCATCGCGCCACCGACGCAGTGCTCGCCCAAATGGACCAGCTCGCGGCCAATCACCCGCAATTGCTCTTCGTCGCGACGAGCAACTTCGCGGGCGCGATCGACGACGCCTTCTTCTCCCGCGCCGACCTCGTCGTCACTATCGACCTGCCGTCTCCCGAGGCCTGCCGCGAAATTCTGTTCGACAGCCTCGACCGACTTGCCCGCGTGTACCCAAAGATCGGACGCATCAAGACCGATCCCGCGATCGAGCGTGCGGCGAAACGCTGCGTCGGATTGGATGGGCGACGCATCCGCAAGGCGGTGCTGTCGTCGCTTGCTCACTCGAAGCAGATCGCGGCCAGCCCCGACCTTCTCACAGCGGACGCCGTGCTCGCGGCGATCGAGTTTGCCCAGGCCGAGCGCGCCAGCGTGGAGGACAAGCGATGACTGTCGTAGCCCGACGAGTAGCCTCCACGCCCACCCGCACCGCCACGCAGACGTGGGACAAGATCGTCGAGATTCTCGCACCTGACCCGCGCAGCCCCGCTCGCGTGGAGCTCGCCAAGGCCGCCGGCGTCGCCTGCTCCTCCATCTCATCGGAGGCGATCAAGGATGCGCCGATCGTTGTCTGGAGTGGCGGTCCCCGTGTCCGCGTCTACGGCGTCTTCGACGAAGACGCCATTACTGGTGACGGGGTCAACGAGGACGCCCTCTCGAAATCGCCGACGGCCGGCGATTGGAGAATGTCGATCCCGTGCCTGCCCGAGGACGTGAAGTGGAGTAACGGCAAGCTTGCAGCAGTGTCCAACCGCATCTCCGCTCGCTCGCTGGAGGACGACATCGACGACGACCAGTCCGAGTCGGCGTCCGCTGCCCGGTCGCTGACGATCAACGCGGAGGAGTTCCTCAAACCATGAGTACCTTCACCGCCTCGATTACCTATACGCACACGGTGACATACGTCACCACCAAGATGCTTCTCACGCTGAAGGAGATCATCCGCGAAATCGGACTTGATCCCGCGCGGTTCACCGATAGCTGGGACAGCTACGAGCGGGCCATTTCGACGTGGCTGTCGAGCCGCCATCTTCAGCGAGTCACACTGGAGGTGTACGACCCGCGCAACAACGGTTTGGTGACGCGCTGGGACATGGATGTGCTCTACTCCACGGTCGGCGACGGCTCATTGTGGGTCGATACGGCCGCTATTCGCTACTCGATCGTCAAGGCTGGTCTCGTCCCAGCCCATTGCCGCTACGACATCATCTTGACCACGGCACCCGGACGCCCTGATGTTGCCGGCTGGGGGTCCTGCGACTTCCGCTCGACAGACGGATTCCAACGGTTCTCCGTCGGTGCCACCGTTGGCGGAAACGGCCTGTCCGCTCAAACCGCGTATTGGAGCCGCTGATGCTCACTGTCACCGAAGCATTCCGAAAGTTCCGCAGCCGCCTGGAGCTCACCCAGAAAGAACAGGACGACGCATCGCGCCGCCAGAAGGAAATCCGCGAGGTCATGAACCGTTCGTTCAAGATCGCGGACGACTTCCTCACCGGCTCCTACAAACGCTGGACAAAGACCAAGCCGTTGAAAGACGTGGATATCTTCTGCGTCTTTCACGATGACGAGCGCCCCAAGTACCGGACGGACAAGCATCCCTCCGTCGTTTTGACGGACACAGAGAAGGTGCTTGCCGAGGAGTACGGTCGCGAGAACGTCAGCCGGCAGCGCCGCTCGGTCACGGTGAAGTTCCCCGTCGGGAGCGACGAAGAGCGAGTGATGAGCTTCGACGTGGTGCCCGCCTTCACCAAGTCGTCCCACTGTGAGATCCCCGACACCGCGACCACGAAGGGATGGACGGAGACCAACCCGAAAATCCATGCCGAGAAAGCCACTGCTGCCAACGAAGCGTTCGGCGGCGAGTGGAAGGGCATGGTTCGCATGGTCAAGCGATGGAACCAGGAGAAGGACAAACCCGTCAAGCCGTCCTTCCTGCTGGAAGTCATGGCGCTCCAGATCCTCCGCCCGCCGTTTGGAGGGGACTACCCCTACGAGTTCATGGCATTCTTCGCCACCGCCGCCGACCGCATAGACGAGACATGGCCGGAACCGGCCGGACTGGGCCCTCCCGTCAGCGACGCGATGACCGCAGCCGAGCGCGTGAATGCGAAGCGGATGCTGACGCAGGCCCATCACGCCGTTCGTGAGGCCATTGAACAGTCACGGGCCGGTCGCAACGGTGATGCGCTGCGGAAGTACCGTGACCTGTTCGGCGACCTGTTCCCACTCTCGTGAGCATGCCATGACTGAATCGACAAGAGCACAGCTTCCCGTACTGCTTAAGGGCCTCCACGACCTACTCGCCAATGAACTGGGCGTCGCTCGTTCAGTCGTTGCGCACTCCGGCACCAAAGGCGAAGTGAGTGAAGGTCGCTGGATCGAGATGCTGCGGCACCACCTGCCGACACGCTACCAGGTGAGCAAGGCATTCATCATCGACTCGACAAACACGTGCAGCGACCAGATTGATGTCGTGATCCACGACCGTCAATACTCGCCGTTCGTGCTCAAGTTCGACTCAGCTCTGTACGTCCCTGCGGAGAGCGTCTACGCGGTATTCGAGGTTAAGCAGGAGATGTCGGCCGACGAGGTCGCGTATGCAGCGACCAAGATTGCCAGCGTCCGACGGCTCCACCGCACGAGCATTCCGATTCCGCATGCGGGAGGCACGTACCCGGCTAAGCCTCCCCAGCACATCACCGGCGGCCTGCTGTGCCTCCAGAGTGGTTGGACACCGCCCTTTGGCGATGCCTTTCAGAAGGCAATTGCGGCCGCGCCGCCTGAAGGTCGCCTCGAAATCGGCTGCGCGGCTCAGCACGGTGTGTTCGAGATCGCCTATCCGACAAATGAACCGCCCTGCGTTTCAGTCCATGCCAGCACAGGACCCCTTGCCGACTTTCTGCTCCGTCTCATCGCACGCCTGCAGTGCATGGCGACTGTTCCATGTCTTGACGTAATGGCCTACGCGCGGTGGCTCGATCAGGAACAAGCGCGTTGATGGAGCGGGAGACGCGGCCCCTCTCCCGCTCCAACCCTCACCCTCTACCCTCCACGAGATAGTCCCCGGACCGGGCAAGGTTGATAGACGGCCCCGCCGTGGCGAGGACTCGAGCGCCCGTGATCTGTCGGCTCATGCCCACGGCCAGCCGGTTTCACGCCGCCCGCTCGAAGTGCTCCCAGAACACCGCCCGGATGGATGCCTGAATCAGCCCTCGCTCGCTCCCAGGCGGGTTGCGGTGACGGGCATAGCGGGCCCCCGCTAGTTCAAAGGTCGTTGCGAAAAGCGGCGACCCACGGGTAAACGCGATACGCCGCCCGAGAGACCGGGCGGCGTTTTCGCTTCTATCGCCAGTTTCCGCAAGGGTTTAGCGCTGTTCGAATCGCGGCCCCGTCTCTCGGCGCCTCAGTCTCGCGCACGTGAATCGACCCGTCCCGGCGCGCTGGCGCCGCCCTCCCGCCGAGAGTCTCTGCGTCTCTGCGCGTCTGTCAGCGGGCGGGCAAAAGCAGCCATTTGTGGGCGGGTCAAAAGCAGCCACTTGAGGAGCAGGCGATTTGTCGTCACAGCTTTCTTGGCCAGGAGTCTGGCCAGAGGAGCTACGGATGGCGAATCGGCTCAAGATGGCGAAGGTTCATTCCATTCAGACGTTGCACGCGGCGGGCTGGTCGCAGCGGCGGATTGCGCGGGTGCTGGGCGTAGATCGCGGCACGGTAGCCCGCTATGTTCAGGCGGCGCGGGCGGTTGAGCAAAACCAGCCGAACCTGCCCACCGGTCCGCCGGACGATCAAGACCAGCCAAACCCGCCCACCGGGTCGGGCGGTGCATCGGGAGGTCAAAACCAGCCGAACCCGCCCGCCGGGTCAGGGCCGGCCAGCCGCTGCGCGCCGCTGCGAGAAGTGATCGGCGCGTGGCTGGAGCGCGGGTTGTCGGCCCAGCGCATCTGGCAGGACTTGAAGGCCGAGCACGCTTTTTCCGGCGGGTACGACAGCGTCAAGCGTTTCTGCTTAGCGGCTGCAAGGGAGCGCGCCGCCGTTCCGGCGGATGGAGTGCGCTGCGGGCGAGGAAGCGCAGGTGGACTTCGGCCGCGGCGCCGGTCCTGGCGCCCGGCCGAGCCGGGGTTGAAGGGCGACGCATCCTCGGGATCGCGCGCGGCCGGCGGCGCTTACCGCCGCCCGCACGTACTGCGGGTGGTGCTGAGCCATTCGCGCAGGGGTACAGCGAAGTCGTCGAGCGCCAGACGACCGACAACTTCATCCGCTGTCTGGAGAACGCCTTTCAGCACTTCGGCGGCGTGCCGCGGATGCTGGTGATCGACAACCTGAAGGCCGCGGTGACCAAGGCCGACTGGTTCGACCCGGAGCTGAATCCCAAGCTCCAGGCCTTCGCCGAGCACTGCGGCACGGTGATCGTGCCAACCCGGCCGTACACGCCGCGGCACAAGGGCAAGGTCGAGCGCGGCGTTGACTACGTGCAGGAGAACGCGCTCAAAGGCCGGACCTTTGACAGCCTGGCCGACCAGAACCGCTATCTGGCCGAATGGGAAGCCGCCGTCGCGGACACGCGCATCCACGGCACGACGCGCCAGCAGGTCGGCAGGGTCTTCGAGCAGATCGAGCGGCCGGCGTGCGGCCGCTGCCGGCCACGCGCTTCCCGTGCTTCCAGGAAGGCCAACGCATCGTCAATCGCGACGGCCACGTTGAAGTCGCCAAAGCCTATTACTCGGCGCCGCCCGAGTTCCTCGGCCGCAAGGTCTGGATCCGCTGGGACAGCCAGGTCGTGCGGCTCTTCGATCCGCAGTTCAAGCAGATCGCGATTCACGCCCGACGCGAGCCTGGCCGCTTCGCCACCGATCAGCGGCACATCGCGCCCGAGAAGCCGCGGCGGCCTCGAGCGCGGCGCGGTCTGGTGGCTGCGGAAGGCGCAGGCCATCGGCCCCGAGGCCGGCCGCTGGGCCGAGACGCTGCTGGCGCGCGGGATTCACGCCCTGCGCGCCGTCATGGGGCTGGTCAGCCTGACGCAGCGCCACGCGAGCGGCGCGGTGGAACAGGCCTGCGCCAGCGCCCGCGCCCATGCCGCCTGGCGACTGCGCGACCTGCGCAATCTGCTCAAACGCCAGCGCCGCCCCAGCAGGAGCGATTCGAGTTCATCACCGAGCACCCGCTGATCCGGTCCTTGTCGGACTACGGCCGGCTGGTGCGTTCCGCCTTCGAGGAGCCGCACGCATGAAAAAAAGACCAGAAAAGGCTTCTTCCCCTCCGGAGAGCACCAGGGAGACCTCCCATGAATGACGCCCTGCGCACCGCCCTGACCCGCCTGCGCCTCTCGGGCCTGGCCCATTCGCTGGACGTGCGATTGGCCGAGGCCAGCGGCAACCGGCTCGGCCATGCCGAGTTCCTGGAACTTGTGCTCCAGGACGAGTTACTCGTCCGCAACGACCGGTTGATCGGCCGCCGCACCAAGGCCGCCGGCTTCCGCGAGCAGAAAACGCTCGAAGACTTCGACTGGCAGTTCAATCCGTCGATCAAGCGGAAAATCATCTTCGACCTGGCCGCCGGCCGCTTCCTCCGCGAAGCGCGCGACGTGCTGCTGCTCGGCCCGCCCGGCACGGGCAAGAGCCACCTGGCCCAGGCCATCGGCCACGCCGTCATCAAGGCCGGCGCCACCGTGCTCTATCGCTCCATCTTCGATCTGGTCCGCGACTTCCTCGGCGACGAAGCCGTCAGCGGACACGAGAAAACCCTCGACCGCTATCTGCGGCCCGAGCTGGTCATCATCGACGACATGGGCATGAAGCAGCTCCCCAAACGCTCAGGAGAGTACCTGTTCGAGATCATCATGCGCCGCTACCAGGTCCGCGCCACCATGATGACCTCAAATCGCCCGCTGGAAGACTGGGGCAAACTGATCGGCGACGTGCCGGCCGCGACCGCTATCCTCGACCGCTTCCTGCACAACGCCGAGGTGATCAATATCACCGGCCGCAGCTACCGCCTCCGCGACCACGCCGCCAAACCCGAGGCCACTCAAAAGAAGAAACCAGAACCCGCTTGCGAACCCGTGGCGAAGTGAGCATCATGCAAAAAACTGGCTGGTTTTGACCCGCCCACCTCTGGCTGCATTTAACCTGCCCGGTGACAGTTGGCGCTGCTTAGGCTGGCGCGAAGGCGAACGGTCTCTCAGACGGACGCATGCAAACGGTGCGGCTATTGCCTTACGGGCTTGCCTGCTGGTCGGTGTCCCGAGTGTGGCTCGCCGTTCGACGACGATGTCAGTGGCAACCAATCGGAGGAGGCAACCAAGCTGTGACCGATCCGGAGGAGTTCGAGGCGACTTAATCCGGTTGCGACATCATGCGCTTCGACCTCAACGGCGACGGGGCGTTCAATAATTTCGATCTCGATCCGTTCGTGTCGGTGCTGGTCGGCGGCGCGTCGTCGCCGTCGTACAAGACGTATGTCTGGGATGCCGAGAACCGGCTGATCGAGGTCCATCCGGCCCATCCGGTCGGCTCGACCTACTCGCCCGTGAACAATGACGAGCGCTGGCGATACGTCTATGATTACCTGGGCCGCCGCGTCGAGAAGCACCACGACAAGTACGTCAGCGGCTCGTGGGTCACGCAGAGCCGAAAGCGGTTCGTGTACGACGGCTGGAACCTCATTCAGGAACTGAACGTGCCGACCAGCGGCGATCCGACCGCTTTGCGCCAGTTCACCTGGGGCCTCGACCTCAGCGGCCAGAACGGCAATTCGACTGTCGGCGGCTTGCACGCCGCCGGCGGCATCGGCGGGTTGCTGAGCGTATACGACACAAACGGCACCACAACCGGCGAAAACGCGACATCCGACGACAAATCGTACGTCTTCCTGTACGACGCCAACGGCAACGTAGGGCAGTTGGTTGAGTGGGCCGACGGCGCGGGCGGATCAACCGGCATGGCCTGGTCCGCCGGCCGCATGGCCGCGAAGTACGAGTACGACCCCTACGGCAACATCGTCGGCCCCGACGCCGACAGTGACGGCAACATCGCCGACGAGGCCGGCCCCTACGCCTCTATAAACCCCTTCCGCTTCAGCACCAAGTTCCTCGACCCTGAAACGGGGCTGTACTACTACGGCTACCGCTACTACTCCCCCCGGCTAGGACGATGGATCAGCCGCGATCCGATTGGCGAAGACGATCACCGCGGCTTGTATTGCTTCGTCCACAATTGGCCGACAGACTATGTGGATCCCTGTGGCCTCCAGATTCGAGGCCCAGGCGGCCGGGAAATGGAGTTTCCGCTCCGCCCGGAGGCGCCTCCGTCCGGCCCGCGTGGCAGGCAATCCGGATGCCAGCCCAATGGCTGCACTAGTCCACTCGGCGATTCTCCATCTGGTGTCTCATTTACTTCCTGCTGCAATGCTCACGACATCTGTTACTGTACCTGCGGGCTATCGAAAGCATACTGCGATTCAGTGTTTTGGTCGTGTATGGTAAGTGAATGCGCAGCGAGCGGTAGCTATGTAGGGTGCCGCGCGTTTGCGGATGCATATTACATCGCCGTTCTGAGCATTGGACACTCATTCTGGTGCGACGCTCAGAGGCTCGGCGGGTGTCCTGAGTCAGCAGGATGTTATCAGAATCCGTGCTATATACCAAGCTACCCCCATTGGTGAAAGCTCGAATGCCATCTCGCGACTGGGAGCTATCAAGAACGCTGGCGCGGTGTGTGCAATGTGGCTATTCTCTGCATGGTTTCGGGGACGGAGCAAGTAACACACTGCGGTGTCCCAAGTGCGATATCGAGCAGCAGGTACCAGAAGGGCTGCAGCAGATTCCACACGGTCGTCGCCTTATGTGGTGGGTGATGGGAAGCGCCGTCGTATCCATCCTCTTCGGACTCTTATTGCCTTGGCTGCTTCGAGTTACTGTGACTGCTGGGTGGCCTTCCAGCATTCCGGCGCTACTGTATGTCTTCGGGGTGTTGCCAGTCACTTGGATATGTGTGGCTCGTCGCGCGCAGCATAGCGGCGTTGGGTTGCTTGCAGTTGGGGTGTCGGCGTCGGCAGGCACCGCTGGGTGGTTGATAGTAAGCGGACCCGATGCAGTAGGATGTGGGTGTCTTGCAATTGCGTGGCTTCTTGGGGCAATAGCGGCATCGGCGCTAGCATTGGGCTCGGCTGTCTGGAGGCACGCAGGCCCGGGAAGACGCTCATGACGCAGATTCCCCGTAGACGCGTATGTCCTTGGGGCGTAGTCACCCGGCGTCGGGGCGTCGGTTGTTGCGTCGCGACGTGAGGCGGGTCGATGATTGCGGGTATAGCGATCGTGATGAACTGACATCGTCGCACCGTTCGCCGGGCACGACCGAGTCGAGCGTGGCGAACTGGTTCGATTATGCCTACGACGCGATCGGGAACCGCGTGAGTTCGACACGCTACGATTTCGATGACTTCGAAGACCCGCCGCGGATCGCGCGCGAGGCCGGGTATCTGGCCAACACGCTGAACCAGTACGATCGGGCGCAGCAGACGGCCGGGCCGGCGCCTTTTTCGACGGAGTTTGATTACGACGCCGACGGCAACCTGGTCCGCATGGTCAGCTTCGGCGATGCGAACTGCGACAGCGTGCTGAACAATTTCGACATCAACGCGTTCGTGGCGGCGGCGCTCGATGCCGAGGAGGAGGAAGCGCCGCACGATTACTGCGTCGCGGCGGGCTTGAGCGAGAGCGGCTCTCCCAGCCCGTGCCAGGCCTGCTGGGACGCGCGCGAGACCTGGGGCGACCTCAACGGCGACGGCGTGTTCAACAATTTCGATCTTGACCCGTTCGTGTCGGTGCTGGTCGGCGGCGCGTCGTCGCCGTCGTACAAGGCGTACGTCTGGGACGCCGAGAACCGGCTGATCGAGGTGCATCCGGCCCATCCGGTCGGCTCGACCTATTCGCCCGCGAACAATGACGAGCGCTGGCGATACGTTTATGATTACCTGGGCCGCCGCGTCGAAAAGCACCACGACAAGTACGTCAGCGGCTCGTGGGTCACGCAGAGCAGGACGCGGTTCGTGTACGACGGCTGGAACCTGATTCAGGAACTGAATGTGCCGACCAGCGGCGACCCGACCGTCCTGCGCCAATACACCTGGGGCCTCGACCTCAGCGGCCAGAGCGGCAATTCGACTGTTGGCGGCTTGCACGGCGCCGGCGGCATCGGCGGGTTGCTGGCGGTGCTCGATACGAATAACACGACCACGACCGGCGACGACCGGAGCTTCGCCTATCTGTACGACGCCAACGGCAACGTCGGCCAACTGGTCGAATGAGCCGACGGCGCGGGCGGATCAACCGGCATGGCCTGGGCTACTGGCCGCCTGGCCGCGAAGTACGAGTATGATCCGTACGGCAACATCGTCGGCCCCGACGCCGACGGTGACGGCAACATCGCCGAAGAGGCCGGCCCCTACGCCGCCACAAACCCCTTCCGCTTCTCGACCAAGTTCCTCGACGCCGAAACCGGCCTCTACTACTACGGCTACCGCTACTACTCCCCGCGGCTGGGACGATGGATCAGCCGGGATCCGATAACTGAACACGGCGCTCGCATTGTGGCTCGGGCAAGCGTACGTGTCAGCATCGTATTCTCGGCGGCGGGACGGGACACGACTCTGTACCTTTTTGTCGGTAACGACCCCGCTAGGGATATCGACATTCTTGGCCTGACGACATATGCGACATGCCGAGAGTGCTTCGCGTACTGCGCTGCATTCTATGAGTACTGCAAGACCTGCGACAAGAAGAGCATGGGCTGCCAAGACAACCTGCTACCGTGTATGATGAACTGCTCGCAGAAGCGCAACAGCGGCAGGCATGCACCGAGTAATCCCATTGTGCTCGGTGAGTGTAAAGGCATCCGGCCGCCGCCCAATGTTCTCCCTGGCGCCGGCGCCGGCGCTGGCGCGGGCGCGGGCATTCCGCAGAAGCCCCCATGGCTTGATGGTGTCATCGCCGCCCTTTCCACTCAGTGTCCCGGCTCTGAGTTTGTGGGGGCTCTGGATCTTACCCCCGATTTGCTCACCATTGCGATCTGCGCACGGTTCAAGAGCCATCTTCAAGCCAACGGAGGCGCACTGACGGATTGCGACGGTTACGGCTTCTACTTGGGAATAATCTGTGCAGAGAAATCGAAGCGCTAAGGCGCGCGAACCGGTGCAGCGAGACGTTCTTGGCCGTGGCCCAGGAGTGGCGTGCAAGTGAACCGGTTGTGGATAGTGTCAGCCCTGGTAGTCGGCGCATTTGCGCTCGGGGCGTCCGTGACCCTGTTTAGTGATATCGGGCGTGGCTCCCCGCGTACACCTCGCGGGAGCGACGATGGAACCCTTGCCGCTCTTGGAGTCACGATCGACTTCATGCGGCAGGTTGGGGACTATGATGTGTACTTGCATAGCGCCCCTGAAGGCCGCTCCTATTGGCTAGTGAATACGAAGCGCCCGGCGATCACGATCGAGCTTCCGGAAAACGGACAAGATGATCGATTTGCGTTGCGCGACGGCATTGAGACGTTGTGTGTCAGGTTTGATCGTGCTGGCGCGAAGGCTACAATCTGTCGGGCTGGGCGCGATGTCCGGGAGGGCGAGGAGGTGTGGGATCTCGATGGTGACGGCGTGTTCGACACACTCGTGTTGCCAAGTGGCGTGACGCTCACTCGGATTGGCAATGGGTTCGTGGTTGGCCCTGAGGATGGACGCTAGAGGCACCTGTCACCTTAAATTGCGACAAGATCTACCCGTAACCGCGTGAGTTCGACACGCTACGATTTCGATGACTTCGAAGACCCGCCGCGGATCGCGCGCGAGGCCGGGTATCTGGCCAACACGCTGAACCAGTACGATCGGGCGCAGCAGACGGCCGGGCCGGCGCCTTTTCGACGGAGTTTGATTACGACGCCGACGGCAACCTGGTCCGCATGGTCAGCTTCGGCGATGCGAACTGCGACAGCGTGCTGAACAATTTCGACATCAACGCGTTTGTGGCGGCGCGGCTCGATGCCGAGGAGGAAGCGCCGCACGATTACTGCGTCGCGGCGGGCTTGAGCGAGAGCGGCTCCCCCAGCCCCTGCCAGGCCTGCTGGGACGCGCGCGAGACCTGGGGCGACCTCAACGGCGACGGGGCGTTCAATAATTTCGATCTTGACCCGTTCGTGTCGGTGCTGGTCGGCGGCGCGTCGTCGCCGTCGTACAAGGCGTACGTCTGGGACGCCGAGAACCGGCTGATCGAGGTGCATCCGGCCCATCCGGTCGGCTCGACCTATTCGCCGGCGAACAATGACGAGCGCTGGCGATACGTCTATGATTACCTGGGCCGCCGCGTCGAAAAGCACCACGAGAAGTACGTCAGCGGGTCGTGGGTGACGCAGAGCAGAACGCGGTTCGTGTACGACGGCTGGAACCTCATCGAGGAACTGAACGTGCCGACCAGCGGCGATCCGACAGTGTTGCGGCAGTACACGTGGGGCCTCGACCTCAGCGGCCAGAGCGGCAACGCAACCGCCGGTAGAGGGGATTCGTCGGTGTCCCGCCCAGAACGGCAATTCGTCCGTGTCCGGGCTGCGGAGAGGTGTCCATGACGATCAACATTGCGGTGTCTGGCGTGCTGTCTCTCACCACACTCCTACTCTTGGGCTGCTCGCCTCGACCGCACCTTCAAGTGTCTGATGGGGCCGTAGCAACCAACGCCATTGCAATGGTGCACACGGGGCGCGAGACCCTCGTGATACGCGAGGTACTAGCGAGCGATGCGAGCACGTATCACCAACTGGTCGCTGCGACGGACGCGCGCCGGGTCGCCACGGTAGCGAGTCGCGCTCGTAGAATCGCCCTCTCCAGGAGCGGGTCGTATTACTAACCGGGACATATAATATTTGACATGTCGTGGCTTTGTGATATACTTCATGCATGAGTCAACTCGATACACGCAAGCTGTCGCCGCAGGTGCAGGAAGAGATTCGGGTTCGGGTGGTGAAGGCGATCCGCGCGGGCATGAGGAAATCGGCCGCGCGCGGACGTTTGGCGTTTCGCGGACCTCGATCGACACCTGGCTGGCGAAGGTGGAGTGCGGCAACATCACGTCGTTGCGTTCGAAGAAGCGCGGACGGCCCCCCGAACCGCGTCTGGCATCCCATCAGGCCGCCGCGATCGTCAGGCAAATCACCGATCGCACGCCCGATCAGCTCAAGCTGGCCTTCGCCCTGTGGACGCGCGAGGCGGTCCGCGATCTGATCGCGCAGCGCACCGGCCTGCAGGTGTCGGTGCGAACCGCCGGCCGTTACCTGAAACGCTGGGGCTTCACGCCACAGAAGCCGCTGCGACGCGCCTACGAGCGCGATCCGGCGGCCGTGGAGCGCTGGAAGCGCGAGGAGTATCCGGCGATCGCCAGGCGGGCCAGGGCCGAACATGCCGAGATTCACTGGGCCGATCAACTCGGCGCGCGCAGCGACCATCAGGCCGGGCGCAGCTACGGTCGGCGCGGCCGGACGCCGGTGATTCCGGGAACAGGCCAGCGCTTCCGAGCGAACATGATGTCCAGCATCACCAACCGGGGACATCTGTGCTTCCTGGTCTTCGACGGCTCATTCAATGCCGAGGTCTTCATCCGATTCTGCCGGCGGCTGCTGCGTCAGCGACGGCGCCGAATCTTCCTGATCGTGGACGGTCACCCGGTGCATCGCTCCGCCGCGGTGCGCGACTGGCTGCAGGCCAACCGCCGCCGCATCCGCATGTTCTTCCTGCCGGGCTACAGCCCCGAACTCAACCCCGACGAGTATCTGAACAACGATGTCAAGACCAACGCCATCGGCCGCCAGCGACCCGCAACCAAAGACGAACTGATCCTCAACCTCGAACTGTACCTCCGCGACACACAGCGGAGACCCCATATCGTCCGCAACTACTTCAAAGCCGAACCCATCCAATACGCCGCGGGGTAATACATGTTCAACATTTGGTGGCCGGGGTAATATGCGACCGTCACCGATGAGGGAACGCTGGTCGTGACGGGGCCGAGCGGGTCACGAAGTCTGCGGCTTCCATGTGCGGGGCGCGAGGACTGCGCTACCGTTGGCCTCACGTTCGGTGCAACGGACTCTACGGTGCTTGTGGCGCACAAGGCAGGTATCTGGTCAACGAGCGCCCTACGGATGGACAAGTGGACTGAACTTCCAGTTCGCGGCCAGGTGACGAGTTGCGTATCGCTTGACTCCGGCGGCATCGCATACGGGGTTACGCGCGAGGGTGTCGGCAGTGTCGTGGTGCAGCCCGCGCGCGACCCCGCGCGGGAAGTAGAGGTCGGAACCGCATGGGGTGTACTCGTTGCCACGAATAGGGTTGATACGGTGTACACAGCTGCCGTCGCATTGATGGTGCACTTCGAGCAAGCCGTCTCGGCGTGGCGCACAGAGGACTTGTCGCTGCGCTGGAAGGTCTCCACGGCCCCATCGACCCCGTTCCAACTCGTGCCGAGCCCGTGCGGCCGCATGCTCGCGATAGTCGTTGCGCGACGACAGTTGACGACGGACCCCAACATACTGATAGTGGATAGCAATTCCGGCCGGCTGCTTACAGAGGTAGTCATACCAGGCGTCAACCAGGGCGCGACGACTTGTGCGTTCTCTCATGACTCGCGCGGGTTACTCTACTTCCAATCAGATGGCTCCCTGCACAGCATCGCACTCGAACCGCCCGTACGGTAGCCTGGTAGCGTCCGGGGCAGCGAGCAATACGGACGGCGGCGCCGCAGCGGAGCTTTGTTCCTGCGTCCTACTCGCGAATCACGCTGGGGCGCTCAGCCGGCGGTTCGAATGGGATGCGGAAAATCGGCTCGTCCGTGTGCGCCCGACGCCCGAAGATGGCGATCTGTCGTCAGCGTGGAACGCCGCACAGAAGGTCGAGTTCAGGTACGATTACATGGGCCGGCGGGTTGAAAAGGCCGTGTTCGAGTGGGAGGCCGGCTCGCCGGGAAGCTGGGAATTGCTGTCAAGGACGCGGTTCGTGTACGACGGCTGGAACCTGATTCAGGAACTGAACGTGCCGACCAGCGGCGACCCGACCGTCCTGCGCCAGTACACGTGGGGGTTGGACTTGAGCGGGCAAAATGGTGACGCTTCCGTGTCCGGGCTGCATGGCGCGGGCGGAATCGGCGGATTGCTGGCGGTGCTCGACACGAACAATACGACGACGACCAGTGACGACAAGTCGTATGCCTATCTATACGACGCGAATGGCAATGTTGGGCAGTTGGTCGAATGGGCGTCCGGTGCGGGCGGCGCTTCCGATGACGAATGGCATGCCGGTCGGTTGGCCGCGAAGTACGAGTACGACCCCTACGGCAACATTACCGGGCCTGACGCCGACGGCGACGGCAACATCGCCGAAGAGGCCGGCCCCTACGCCGCCATCAACCCCTTCCGCTTCAGCACCAAGTTCCTCGACCCCGAAACCGGCCTGTACTACTACGGCTACCGCTACTACTCCCCCCGGCTGGGCAGATGGATCAGCCGGGATCCGATTGCTGAGCCAGGGGCGAGGCTGGCACGCGGAACGGTCGATGGCCGTGAGACAGGCAGGGGGTTCATTGAGCGTGATGGCTCGGATCGAGGTGGGAGCAACCGCTGCACCTATGTGCTCAATGACCCTGCCGGGCGCGTTGACCCCGTCGGCCTTCATTCGTTGGCTAACATCGGGGGGCGACCGGGATGCGTCGGTGACGCCGCGAGGAAGTCTAAAGAAGAAATGGATGCGCTCTCGAGGTTGTTCGGATTCGATCCAGCAGCAAACGGCTACAAGATATTGCATTGCCTTAATGCATGCAATTCGTTTCGGATGTGCTTTCCGCCTGTTGCAGCCGACGAGGACCCAGAGACAGTCGCGGATGCACTGGAACTGCTGATCCGCTTAGGGGGCGTCATCTATGAAATTGGGACTGCGTGCGGTGGTATTGACCCGCCTCTCAAGCCCTGGGATGACCAACCGTTCGTGGATTGGCTAATTGACACGCCAGGCGACCTTGTTGCAAACGAGCTGGGGTTGTACATCGGTCGGCACCAGCCAAGGATACCCTGCGCTCTGGGATGCCTCACATCGCTCAGGATCCCTGGTCCGCGCGACATTGGAGGGAACCAGCCGTGATAGGGGCAACCGACCGCCAATCCGGACGGGTTCGGCTGGCTATGGCGCTCGCCGCGCTTTGGCTAGGCAGCGAGTTGTGGGGCCCGGCGTTTGCCGAAGAGTCCCGCTCCCCAGTGTTTTCAGAAGCGCTGCTCGATGCGATTCTGCTTCGCGACGGTCTCAGCGGGTATTCGAACTGGACCGGCCGTCGTGTCGCCTACGAGGTGCTGTTCGATTCGCGCGTGATGTTGGACAACCTCGAAGCGCAGCGTGTGGAGCGATTTGTAAGGCGCAGCCTCCATCCCATTGCCCCCGATTCCGTGCCAGCATCACAGCCCGACGGCGCGGCCTTGGACATCCGTGTGTTGTTTCGTCGCGTGTGCAAGGCCTCGCCAGCCGTCGCCGCCGAAGTCTATGATCGAACATTGAAGCGTGCCTTGATCTGCCATTTTGTCGAAAGAGACTTCGCCCAAGCAATAGAGCTCTATGCGCTTGCCTCGGACATGGCGGCCGACGTTGTTCCGGTGGCCAAAGAAGTTGACATGCTCCTGCTCCGAGCTCGCTCTCCCAGCTCCCGGGTGTGGTTCAGCGCGCTGTCACGCGAGGGCAGCGCAGCGGAGCACTGCAGCGACCTTGGGCGACTGACACGTCTTGCGGAGCAGAATTCCACAGAGTGGCAGCGCCCAGCAAATGAAGCTCGCGCGATCGAGGGCCACTTTCGACGGGGGGCGCCGCGATACGAATACGACGAGACGAGCCGCCTTCTGCTCGACGTGTGGGTTCAAGAGGTGATAGAACAGGCACTTGTGGCGGATGTCTGGCGCGGCGATCGGGAATCGGAGTCGCTCTATCGGCTGGCTGGCGACCTACTCCAACTACAACTCCGGCCTCAACTGGAAGCAATGCAACGGTTGGCGCAGCGGGCAGGGTCCACGCAGCCTGCGAGAGAGGAATCCGATTCGATCCGGGTCACGTTCCGCGGTTGGCAAGAACCGGGCTTCATTGCCGTGTTTGCAGCGACCCAAGCCAGCGCCCTACGAGATGCCTACTTCCTGCAAGATGCGCAGAGAGCGTCTGTCAAACTGTCCATCCTGCTTCAGCTGAGTCATGGTCTGCATGGCAGCGCCCGTCTAGATGCCAAAGACTCAATTGAGACAGCCCGCAGCCGGCTCGCGGCCTCCGGGGGCGGTAAATAGTGTGGCCGCGGCCAGGCTCCATCCAGCGCGCGTGCGCGCCGGCCGAGAGCATCGGCCCGATCATTCGCCATCGTCGTGTCGCGCGCGTCATAACCTCCGGCGGGCGGGTTTCGATGTGCGGTCTGCTCCACGGCTCCGAACCCTATGGTTCGTTTCGCTCAAGGGAGCCGAACCTAAGGGGTTCGGTTCGGACGAGCGAAACGGAATCGAAAAAGTCTCTCCTGTCGCGCGAGACGTGTTTCGAGGAGAGTGCGGTTCCCTCTACTTGAATCGTCGTATCGAAAAGATGCAACCCGCCAGTTAACGCACGACGCCCGGGCAGAGACGCCTGGGCGTTGTCGTTTCTATCGCAAGGTGGCGCAAGGGGTTACGGCTGTTCCGCTCACGGCAGCGTCTCTCGGTGCCGGCGTCTTGCGCGCTTGAAGCGACAGTTCGTTTCGCGCCAGCACCTCCCTTCCGCCAAGAGTCTCTGAGTCTCTGCGCGTCGCCGACCGTGGGGTTCGGCGGGCGAGAGTCTCTGAGTCTCTGTGCGTCGCCGACCGTGGGGGGCCGCGGCGTCTCGGCCGCCGCCCCAGTGTCGCTGTTGCCCGGAGGGCGGCCTGAATTGCGGGCGGGCATCGTTCGGGCCAATTCGTCGCCAGTCGTCATTCGTCGCCAACCGCCCGATGGGCCGAGACTTGCAGCGTCGGCAGGGCTATATTGGACTCTGCCCGGGGCGGCCGCGCGCCGATAATATGGCGTGAGTCCGGCCGGCCGGTTGACGCCCGCACTGTGCGCGTGTCGCGGGCCCGGTTCGGCTTACGCCGAATCGTGCACGCGAACGGCGGACTGCATGGAATCGTGCCGGATCGCGCGGAGTCGCGCCGGCCGGCCGTTGATTCTCGAATGCGAAGGATCGCAGGAAGCATGGCGACGCCGCCGACAATCGACTTTGACGCACTGCTCGCCCCGGTCAGCGGCGACGATCCCGCCGGTCGCGACCTGCGCACCGACTACGCTCCCACCGCCCCGTATCGCGTCATGAAGGAGGCGCGCACGCAGGCGCGGCGGATCGAGCGTGCGATTGAGCAGCTCGACCCCGACGTCCGGGATTCCCCCGATTGGCGCCCGATCCTCGATCATGCCCCGCGAACGATCGCGACGCTGTCAAAAGACCTCGAAGTCGCGGCGTGGCTGACGGAGGCGCTGACGCGCTCCAAGGGGTTCGCCGGCGTCCGCGACGGTCTGCGGCTCTGTCGCGAGCTGGTGGAGCGCTTCTGGGATGGGCTGCACCCGCGGCCGGATCCGGAGGAGCCGGTTGAGGAGGGTGAGCTTTCGCGGCGCGTTGCGCCGCTGGCGGGGTTGAACGACGGCGCGCTGGTGGGGCCGATCGAGGCGATTTCGATCGTCTCATCGCGCGAGCACGGTCCGCTGGGGGTTTCCGCGTATGAGCAATCGAGCGCGCTGGAGCAGGTGACCGACCCGCGCGAGCGTGAGATTCGCGAAAAACAGGGGGCCGTGCCGCTGGCCGCGTTTCAGAAGGCAGTGGCGAACACGTCGGCGGATTTCTACCGGGCGCTGCTGGATGACCTGAGCGGCGCGCAGAGCGAATTTGAGGGGCTGTGCCGCGCGCTGGATGAGCGCTGCGGGTCGAACGGCCCGCCGACCGCCAACATTACGGACGTGCTGGATCGCTGCCAGCGGCGGATTCGCGCACTGGCGGCGGACAAGCTGGGGCTGGATGCCGTGCCTGCGGAGGGGCCATCAACGAGCGCGGGGGAGAGCGGCGGCTTTGGAGGGTCGCGCGTGGACGGGCCGATCCGCAGCCGGGATGAGGCGTTCATGGTGCTGCGCCAGGTGGCGGATTTTTTCCGTCGGACGGAACCGCAGAGCGTGTTGCCGTACCATCTGGAGGAGTGCGTGCGCTTCGGGCGGATGGACCTGCCGGCGCTGCTGTCGGAGTTGATCAACGACAGCGCCGTTCGGGACTCGCTGTTCAAACGGATCGGGATCCCGCCGCCGGCGAGCGGCGAGTAGCGGCGATTTTCATGTGAGGATGCGTTCAGAGGCTTTGGCCGGAAAGGCGAGGGCAGGATCGTGGCGGAATCGACGCAGAAGAAGCTGGATCGGGTTCGCAAGCCGCGCGTGCAGATCACATACGATGTGGAAACCGAGGGCGGTGTCGTCAAGAAGGAGCTGCCGTTCGTAGTCGGCGTGCTGGGGGATTTCTCGGGCCACCCGACGGAGAAGCTGCCGCCGCTGCGGGACCGCAAGTTCGTGACGATCGACCGCGACAATTTCGACCAGGTGCTGGCCAGCATGAAGCCGGGGCTGAAGCTCAAGGTGGAGAACACCCTGGCCGGGGACGGCTCGGAGATGAGCGTCGACCTGAAGTTCGAGTCGATGGAGGACTTCGAGCCGGGGCGCGTGGTCGAGCAGGTGGAGCCGCTGCGAAAGCTGCTCGAGCAGCGCAACAAGCTCCGCGACCTGCTCTCGAAGGCGGACACGTCCTCAAAGCTGGAGGAGAAGCTCGAGGACATCCTGCAGAACACCGAGGAAATGCGCAAACTCGCCGGTGAACTCGGCATGCAGAAGGACGGTGACTAATGGCGGAGCACGAAGCCCAGCGACAGCCGCAGGCCGCCCCGGGCGCAGCCCAGGAAGCCGGCATTCTCGACAGCGTGCTGGAGCAGACGCCGGCCACGCGCGACCAGGCGACCGACATGGTCAAGGCGCTGGTCGGCGCGGCGATGAGCGGCACGGTCACATGGGACAAGAACCTCACCCGCACGATCAACAAGGCGATTGCCGCGCTGGACGCGAAGCTTTCGCGCCAGCTCGCCGCGGTCATGCACCACCCCGACTTCCAGAAGCTGGAGGGCACCTGGCGCGGGTTCAAGTATCTGGTCTCGAACAGCGAGACCAGCGCCAACCTCAAGATCCGCGTGCTCAACGCCAGCAAGCGCGACCTGGCCAAGGACCTCGAGTCGGCGGTCGAGTTCGACCAGTCGCAGTTGTTCAAGAAGATGTACGAAGGGGAGTACGGTCAGGCCGGCGGCGAGCCGTTCGGCGCCTTGATCGGCGACTACGAATTCTCGCAGCACCCCGAAGATATCGAGATGCTTCAGAAGGTGGCCGGGGTCGCCGCCGCGGCCTTCTGTCCGTTCATCTCGGCCGGCGCGCCCAAGCTGTTCGGCCTGGAGAACTTCACCGAGCTGGGCAAGCCGCGCGACCTGGAGAAGATCTTCCAGGCGGCGGACTACACAGCCTGGCGTTCCTTCCGCGATTCGGATGACTCGCGCTTCGTCACGCTGGCGATGCCGCGCGTGCTGGCGCGGCTGCCCTTCGGCGCGAACACGAAGAAGATCGACGAATTCGCCTACGAGGAGGGCAAAATCGGGCCGCGCGGCGAGTCCAAGCCGCTCTCGCACGACGAGTTCACCTGGATGAATGCGGCGTACGTGCTGGGCACGAAGCTCACGGATTCCTTCGCCAAGTACGGCTGGTGCACCACCATCCGCGGCACCGAGGGCGGCGGCAAGGTCGAAGGTCTGCCGACCTACACCTTTACCAGCGACGACGGCGACGCCGACACCAAGTGCCCGACTGAGGTGGCGATCACCGACCGCCGCGAGGCGGAGTTGTCGAAGCTCGGCTTCCTTCCGCTGTGCCACTACAAGAACACCGACTACGCCGTTTTCTTCGGCGGGCAGACGGTGCAGAAGCCCAAGACCTACGACAACCCGGCGGCCAGCGCCAACGCGCGGCTGTCGGCCGGCCTGCCCTACATCATGGCCAGCTCGCGCATCGCGCACTACCTGAAGGTGATCGGTCGCGACAAGATCGGCTCGAAGATGGAGCGCGGCGACGTCGAGGACTTCATGAAGCGCTGGCTGGCGGAGTATATCTGCGCCGACGCCAAGCCCTCCGAGGAGATGAAGGCCAAGTATCCGCTGGCCGAGGCGCGCGTCGAGGTGGTCGAGGTGCCCGGGAAGCCGGGCGTTTACAACGCGGTCGCCTGGCTGCGCCCGTGGCTGTTCCTCGAGGAACTCAACGCCTCGCTGCGTCTGGTGGCGAGCATTCCGAAGGCCAAGGGCTGATTTTGTCCGCCGCGCCCGGAGCGCTGCGCAGTCGCTCGGCCCTGCGCCGCGGCGGCGCAGTGCTCCGGGGCGCCGCGAGCCGCCGCGCTCGCCGCTCTCCCGGAGGCGCGCTGATGCTCGAAGACATCCTCGCCCGCGGCCTCGGCGAGGGGCGCGCAGCCGGCGCGCCGCCGCTGCCGAGCGGGGAGGCGCGCGAGGTTCCGGCTCGCACCCGCCGTTTGATGCGCCTGATCGAGCGCGTCATCGCGCTGTTTGACGAACGTCTCTCCGCCGCGGTCGATGCGATTCTGCATCATCCCCAGTTCCAGCGGCTCGAAGCGTCCTGGCGCGGGCTTTCCTACCTGGTGGATCAGGCCGGGCGCGACCGCACGCGCGTGCAGGTGTGGGTGCTCAGCGTACGCTGGTCCGAACTGGCCCGGGACGTCGAGCGGGCGATGGAGTTCGACCAGACGGCCCTGTTTCAGAAGGTGTACGAGGAGCGCTTCGGCACGGCCGGCGGCGAGCCGTTCGGCGTTCTGATCGGCGACTACGAGATCCGCCATCGCCTGCACGACGATCACGGCATCGATGATCTGTCGCTGCTGATACGGATCGCCGAAACGGCGTCGGCGGCGCTGGCGCCCTTCATTGCCGGGGTGCATCCGTCGTTCTTCGGGCTGCGCGAGTTTGCACAGTTGGAGCGGCACGTCGATCTCGACCGGCTGTTGCGCAATGCGGAGTACACCGCCTGGCATCGGCTGCGTAAACAGGATGACTCACGCTATCTGGGCCTGGCGCTGCCGCGCGTGCTGATGCGCCGGCCGTATGCGGATGGAGTGGCCGTTTCGCGGCGGCGGCGCTGCGCTCGCTGCGGCGTCCCCTGGCCGGGCACCGGCAGCGGCGTGTGCACCGGCTGCGGACAGTTCGTACACGCGCGCGACCCGCGCACCTGCACGCAGGAGCGACTGGCCTTCTGCTATCGCGAGGATGTCAGCGGGGCGGATCGCGCGCGCTACCTGTGGGGCGGCGCGGCATTTGCCTTCGGCGGCGTGCTCATCCGCGCGTTCCTTGAGTGCGCGTGGTTCGCCGACATCCGCGGGTTCGTGCGCGATCAGGAGCGCGGTGGGGTGGTGACGGGGCTGCCGACCGACGAATTCGGGCTGGACTCGCCGGGGGTCGCGCCGAAGATGGGCGTCGACGTGGTGATCGACGACGTGCGCGAGAAGGAGTTCACCGCGCAGGGCATGATCCCCCTCTGTGCCCTGCACGACACACCCTTCGCCGCGTTTTTCAGCAACAGCTCGATCTACGCCCCGCCCCAGCTCACCACCGCTGAGGGCACGCTCCACGAGCGGCTCAGCGGCATGCTGCAATACACGCTGTGCGTCGGGCGCTTCGGGCATCATCTCAAGGCGCGCGTCCGCGATCGAACCGGCACCGTGGCGCAGGCCTCGACCATTGAGAACGAGCTGCGCGACTGGCTCTTCGAGTACATCAACCCCGACGACAAGGCCCCGCCGGAGATCAAGGCCCGCTACCCGCTGCGCGACGCGGAGGTGCAGGTGCGCGAGATTCCGGGGCGGCCGGGGCAGTATCAGTGCGTGATGCGCCTGGTCCCGCACTACCAGTTGGATGACCTGCTGGTCAACGTGCGGATCAAGACGGAACTGCGGAGCGGGGCCAGGTAAAGGAGCCGGAACATGAAGGCGCTCGAGGCATTCAATGCGGGTCGGCTGGCGGATGCGGTGAAGCTGGCGACCGACGAGGTGCGCAACGCACCACAGGACGTCGCCGCCCGCTATGTGCTGGCGGAGATGCTCTGTTTCATCGGGGAGTTCGAACGCGCCGACAACCAGCTCGACACCGCCGTGACCCTTGATCCGTCCAAGGCGCTGTCCATCATCCAGTTCCGCCAGTTGGTGCGCGGCGAGCAGGCGCGGCAGGACTGCTTCACCGCCGGTCGCCCGCCGCAGTTCCTGGTCGACCCATCCCCCGGAATTCGGGATCGGCTCGGTACGATCGTGCAACTCCGGGCCGGAGACGTCACCGCGGCCCGCGCTGCGCTGGAACGGGCCGAGGCGGCCCGCAGCCCCCGCAGCGGCAGTTGCAACGGCAAGCCATTTGACGATCTGCGGGATGCGGACGACACCGTGGCCGATGTGCTCGAAGTGCTGACCGGCGACGGGCGATATTTCTGGGTGCCGTTCGAGCTGGTTCAGTCCGTGCAGTTTGAGAAGCCGGAGCGCGCCCGCGACCTGCTGTTCCGTCAGGCGGAGTTGCTGACCAGCGCCGACCTGAACGGCCCGGTGTTCATTCCGACGCTGTACGCCGGCACGCACCGCGACCCGCGCGACGAAATGCGGCTCGGGCGCGGCACCGACTGGGTCGGGGAGGGGCCGGTACGCGGCGTCGGGCAGCGCGTCTGGATCGCCGGGGAGGAAGATCCGGCGATTCTTCAGGTGGAGACAATTGAAATGCAGGGCGGAGCGCCGGCATGACGCGCGGCGGAGCGGGACAGATGCCGGTCGAGCCGCTGCTCGATCGGCTGATCGAGCGGCACGGCGACCGGGTTCAGGCTCACGCCCGCCGCGACGTGCGCGACCTGCGCGACGCGGTGCGCCTGGACCTGCAGAACCTGCTCAACACGCGGCATCGGTTCCTCGGCGCCCCGGAGGATCTGCCGGAGCTGCGCATCTCGCTGATCAACTACGGCATCCCGGATTTCACCGGCACGCCTTTTGCGGACGCAACCAACCAGCGGCAGTTCTGCCGCGTGCTGGAGGAGACCATCCGCACGTATGAACCCCGCTTGCGAATGGTGAAGGTGGCGATGCGGGCCGAGGGCCGCGAGGATCGCGTGCTGCGATTCCGCATCGAGGCGGTGCTGGTGCATGGGGAGGTATCCGAGCGGACGGTGTTCGAATCGGTGCTGGAAGCCGGCAGCGGCGTATTTCGCGTAGGGTTGGCAACGTGATCGACGACCTGCTTGTCTATTACAACCGCGAGCTAAGCTACGCCCGCAAACTGGCCCGCGAGTTCTCGCAGGCCAATCCGGACGTGGCCCCGCGGCTGGGCGTCGAGGGAGAAACCAGCCGCGATCCCTATGTCGAGCGGTTGATTGAGGCCTTCGCTTACATCAACGCCCGCACGCGCAAGAAGCTTGACGACGACTTCCCGGAAATCGCCGAGGCGATGCTCGGCGTGCTCTACCCGCACTACCTCGCCCCCACACCGTCGATGGCCATCGCCCAATTCGCGCTGGAGCAGGGTCAGGCCTCGATGTTCGGCGGCTACGAAGTGCCTCGCGGAACGCGCCTCGAGACGGAGGAGATCGACGGCGTCGCCTGCGAATATCGCACCTGCAGCCCGCTGCGGCTCTTTCCGCTGCGCGTGGCCGAAGCCGCCCTGTCACCCATCGCGGTCGTGCCGACCACGCCGGCCGCCGCGGGCGCCATCGCAGCGTTCCGCATTCGGCTGGAGACCTTTTCCGCTCAGGCGACGCTGGACAAGATGCTGGCCGACTCGCTGCGGTTTTACCTGCACGGCGACGCCGTTCACGCCAACGCAATCTATGAGTCGATCTTCAGCAGCGCGCTCGACGTGGCGCTGGTCAGCGGCGTTCCGGATCAACCGCCCATCAGCCTCGGCCGCAGCGCGCTGCAATCCGCGGGCTTCGAGCCGGGGGAGGCGTTGTTGCCCCGCGATCCGCGCACTTTTGACGGCTATCGCCTGCTCACGGAGTACTTCGCGCTGCCGGAGAAGTTCCGATTCGTGGACGTGAACGGGCTGGCGCCGTTGTGGCGCGCTTGTCCCGGCCGCAGCGCGGAGCTGCTGATCTATGTGAAGCGCGCTCCGCGCGACCTGGCGAACAACGTCTCGGCCCGCTCCTTTGCCCTGGGCTGCACGCCGATCGTGAATCTGTTCGAGCGAACCGCCGAGCCGCTGCGACTTACGCAGACCCGCTCCAGCTACCCCGTCATACCCGATGCGCGCTGGGGTCACGCGCTGGAGGTATACTCGGTGGACGCGGTCAGCGCCACGACCCCCGAACAGCGCGACGTCGAGATTCACCCCTTTTACTCGACGCTGCACTCCATCGAACGGGATCGGCAGCGCGTGTACTGGCATGCCGCGCGGCATGGGGCGGGCTATCGCGACGGCCGCCCCGACCCCGGCACCGAAGTCGAGCTGACGTTCGTCGACCTGGACTTTGACGCCGCCTCCCGCGCGAATTGGACCGTCGAGGTGCAGACCACCTGCCTCAACCGGGATTTGCCGGCGCAGTTGGAGTTCGGCGCCGGACGACCCGCGCTGCGCTCGGTGGCCGGTGGGCCGCTGGCGCCGATCCTCTGCCTGACGCCGCCGACGGCCACGCTGCGCCCCGCTCTGCGCCACGGCACGCTGTGGCGGCTGGTGTCGCACCTGTCCCTGAATCACCTGTCGCTGGTTGAAGGCCCGAAGGGGGCCGCCGCGCTGCAGGAGATGTTGCTGCTCTATGAGCCGCTCGGCACCCCGGATCGGCTGGCGAAAATTCAGGGGATGCGCAGCGTCAGCGGGCGGCGGCATACCGCGCTGATCTCGCAGGGCGACGCCGGCCTGTGTCGCGGAACCGAAGTCACGATCACGTTTGACGAAAAGAGCTACGCCGACAACGGCATGTTCCTGCTGGCGACGGTGCTCGAGCGCTTCCTGGCGCTCTACGCCAACATCAATTCGTTCACTCAGCTCGCCATTCGCTCGCAGCAGCGCGGAGAGGAGGTGTACCGATGGCCGCCGCGAACGGGGCATCGGCAGCTCCTCTAGGCGCGCAGCTCGCCCGAGAGCCGCAGCGCTTCGAGTTCTTCCAGGCCGTGCGCCTGTTGCTGCTGGACGCGGCGCGGCGCGACCGGTCGCCCTTTCCGATCGGCTCGGATCACCCGCCCGAGCGCGAGCCGGTGCGGTTCTCCGCACATCGCTCGGCGGCGTTTCCGACCGCGGCGATCGAGCGCGGCGACGACCGCACGCTGCTCGTGAACTTCATGGGGCTGACTGGGCCGCAGGGGGTGCTGCCGCAGCATTTCACCTCGCTGCTGATCGAATTGCAGCGCGCCAACGACAACGCCCTCTCGAACTTCCACGACGTCTTTAACCACCGGCTGGTGTCGCTCTTTCACCGTGCCTGGGAAAAGTACCGCTTCGCGATCACGTACGAGCGGGCGCGTGCCGCAGGAACGGAGGCGGATGACTTCACCCGCTGCCTGGCCGCAACCGCTGGTTTTGCGGCCGACGCGGTGCGCGGCCGACTCAGCGTGGACGATGAGCTGTTCGTGCATTTTGCGGGTCACTTCGCGCGCGGGCCGCGCTGCGCGAGTGCCCTGGAAAGCGTGCTGGTCGCCTATTTCCGCAGCCCGGTTCGAATCGACTCATTTGTCGGGCAGTGGCTCGACATGGACCCGACCACCGCGCCGCCGCTGGGCGGGGAAGGGGATCGCGCGCCGCGGATGGGATTCAACGCCCTGGTCGGCACGCGCGTCTGGGACGTGCAGAGCCGGTTTCGCGTGCGGGTCGGCCCGCTGGGCTTCGCCGCATATGTCGAATTTCTGCCGGGTGGCGCAGCTTTGCGCCGAATGGCGCAGATCGTGCGATCCTATGTAGGCGCAGCGCTGGACTTCGACGTACAACTTTCGCTTCGCGGCGAGGAAGCGCCCGAGTGCCGCCTGGGCGGCGAGGACGGCGCGCGCCTGGGCTGGACCAGCTTTCTGCGCTCCGGCCCGTGGAGCGGCGCTGTGGATGCCGCCTCGTTCGCGTTTGAGACAATCAGTGCCGAGGTTCCGGGAATCGCCGCCGCTTAGGGCGCGGTCCGGAGCCGATTTCTGCGGGAGTGCCGCCTGTGATTTCGGTGAATCTCAAGTCCATCGTGGCCCGGCTCAACGACACCTGCCGCGCTTCGCTCGAGGGCGCTGCGGGGCTGTGCCTCTCGCGCACGAACTACAACCTCGAGATCGAGCATTGGCTGCTCAAGCTGCTCGAAACCGAGGGCACGGATGTACAGGCGGTGCTGCGACACTACCAGGTGGATGTCGGCCGGCTCAAGCGCGATCTGACCGCCGCGGTGGACAAGTTCCGCACCGGCAACACCCGTCCGCCGGCGCTTTCCCCGGATACGGTGGACCTTGCCCGGGACGCGTGGCTGCTGGCTTCGGTCGAATACGAGAGCGGCCGGGCGCGCTCCGGACATCTGCTGGCGAGCCTGCTGCTGGATGAATCCCGCGGCCGACTGGCCCGCGAGCTTTCCGGCGAACTGGTGAAGATTCCCGCCGACGCGCTTCGTCGGGAACTGCCCTCCATCACCGCCGACACCACCGAAGCCGCCACCGCGGTCAGCGCTGCGCCGGGCGCACCCGATGCGGGCGTCCGCCGCCCCGGCGATCCCTCCAAGACGCCGGCGCTTGATCAATTCACGATCGATCTCACCGACCGGGCGCGGCAGGGGCGGATCGACCCGGTGCTGGGCCGCGATTCGGAAGTCCGCCAGATCGTGGACATCCTGATGCGCCGCCGCCAGAACAACCCGATCCTCACCGGCGAGGCCGGCGTCGGAAAGACGGCCGTCGTCGAGGGCTTCGCGCAGCGCCTCGCGGATGGGGATGTGCCGCCGCCGCTGCGCGGGGTGGTGCTTCGATCGCTCGACCTGGGATTGCTGCAGGCGGGCGCGTCCGTGAAAGGGGAGTTCGAGAATCGCCTGCGCGCCGTGATCGAGGAGGTGAAAGGCTCGCCCGTCCCGATCATCCTCTTCATCGACGAGGCGCACATGCTGGTCGGCGCCGGCGGGCAGGCCGGGCAGGGGGATGCCGCCAATCTCATGAAGCCGGCGCTCGCGCGCGGCGAGTTGCGGACCATCGCCGCCACGACCTGGGCGGAATACAAAAAGTACTTCGAGAAGGACCCGGCGCTGACGCGCCGCTTCCAGGTCGTGAAGGTGGATGAGCCGACCGAGGAAACAGCTGTGCAGATGATGCGCGGCATGGTTCACCCTCTCGAAAAGCACCACCGCGTGCGTGTGCTGGATGAGGCCGTCGCCGCGTCTGTTCGCCTGAGCATGCGCTACATCACGGCCCGGCAACTGCCGGACAAGTCCGTGAGCCTGCTGGACACGGCCTGCGCCCGCGTGGCCGTGGCGCGCAAGGCGGTTCCGCCGATGGTCGAGGACTTGCGCCGCGAGATCGACCAGCTTGGCGTGAAGATCGACATTCTCAATCGGGAGCGGGCCGCCGGCGCGGATCACGACGAGGCCATTCGCGGGCTGGAGAAGCGCCGCGAAGAGGCCGCCGCCGCACTCACCACCGCCGAGGAGCGCTGGAAGGCCGAAGCGGCATTGGTGGACAAGCTGCTCGTCTTGCGCGAGGAGCTGGAGACCGGCTGCAAGGCCGCCCCCGCACCCGCCGTGGGCACACCGCCCGCCGCAGGCAAGCCTTCCGCAGCCGACGCCGCCTCAACGCCCGCTGCGAGCGCGGCCGCCGGTCCCGCGGCCAAGCCGGAAGCCAAGCCCGCTGCGACGGCGAAAGCGGCCGCTCCCCCACCCGTGAAGCTGTCGGCTGAGGAACTCGCGAAGCGGCGGAGCGAATTTGACAAGCTCACGGCCGAATTGGCCGCCCTGCAGGGCGAGCGGCCGCTGATTTCGCCCTATGTGGATCAGCAGGTGATCGCGGAGGTCGTGTCAGGTTGGACCGGGATTCCGGTCGGCCGAATGATCTCGGACGAAATCCGCACCGTCCTGCAGCTCAAGGAGCGGCTCGAGGATCGCATCGTCGGGCAATCACACGCGCTGGACGCCATCGCCCAGAGCATCCGCACCTCGCGGGCGGACCTGACCGATCCGAACAAGCCGATCGGCGTCTTCCTCATGCCGGGGCCCAGCGGCGTCGGCAAGACCGAAACGGCACTGGCGCTGGCCGAGTTGCTCTACGGCGGCGAGCAGAACGTCAACGTCATCAACATGTCGGAGTTCAAGGAGGAGCACAAGGTTTCGCTGCTGATGGGCTCTCCGCCCGGGTATGTCGGCTACGGCGAGGGCGGCATCCTCACCGAGGCGGTGCGCCGCCGGCCCTACAGCGTGCTGTTGCTCGACGAGATGGAAAAGGCCCACCCCGGCGTGCAGGACGTGTTCTACCAGGTCTTCGACAAGGGCATGATGCGCGACGGCGAAGGCCGCGACATCAACTTCAAGAACAGCGTCATCATCATGACCTCCAACGCCGCGTCGGACGTGATCATGAAGCTGTGCGCCGACAAGGACACCCGCCCGACCTCGGAGGGCCTGGCCAAGGCCGTGTATCCGGAATTGCTCAAGACCTTCAAGCCGGCGTTTCTCGGGCGTTGCACGATCGTGCCGTTCTTCCCCCTGTCGGACGACGTGCTGCGCTCGATCGTCAAGCTCAAGCTCAACAAGATCGTGCGCCGCATGCGGGCCAGCTATGGCGCGACGCTCACCTATACGCCGGCGCTGGTCGAAACCGTCGCCTCGCGCTGCACGGAGGTCGAGTCGGGAGCCCGAAACGTGGACAACATCGTCTCGCGGTCCCTGCTTCCGGAGCTGAGCGCCCAGATTCTCTCGCGCATGGCCAACGCCGAGCGCTTCGGCGAGGTCGCCATCGATGTCAGCCCGGATGGCGCATTTACCTACCGGATGGCCTGACCGGCCGGCCATTCCGGTCAGTTCTGCGCGGCCCAACGCCCCCAACGGCGCCCGGCCGCTGTAGCGCGGCCTCCGGGCGGTCGATAGCTTCATGGGCCGCCCCTTTGTTGATGGTGGCCCGGGTGCCGAATAAGATCGGTTGTCGGGGACGGTCCCGTAACCGCGGGTTGGCCGATCAACCTGCCGGGCCGGGTCCACCGACGAGCGAAGGCGAGGATGAAAGATGTTTGAGCGCTTTACGGATCGCGCGCGGAAGGTGATGGCCCTGGCTAACCAGGAAGCGCAGCGGTTCAACCACGAGTACATCGGCACCGAGCACATTCTGCTGGGCCTGGTGAAGGAAGGCTCCGGCGTCGGGGCGAACGTGCTCAAGAACCTCAGCGTCGATCTGCGCAAGGTCCGCATCGAGGTGGAAAAGCTCGTCAAGAGCGGCCCCGAGATGGTCACGATGGGCCGTCTGCCGCAGACGCCGCGAGCCAAGCGCGTCATTGAGTACGCGATCGAGGAAGCCCGCAATCTGAACCACAATTACGTCGGCACCGAGCACTGCCTGCTGGGCCTGCTGCGCGAGCAGGAGGGCGTCGCCGCGCAGGTGCTCATGAATCTCGGCCTGCGCCTTGAAGAGGTGCGCGAGGAAGTGCTGAACCTGCTGGGCGCCGGCGTGGAGTCCGAGGAGAGCAGCACGTCGACGCCGCCGCCGGAGCAGGCCCCCGGCAAGAAGGGCGGCAAGAGCAAGACCCCTGCGCTGGATTCCTTCGGCCGAGACCTGACCGACCTGGCCCGCGAGGGCAAGCTCGACCCCGTGATCGGGCGACGCGGCGAGATCGAGCGCGTCATCACGGTTCTCTGCCGCCGCATGAAGAACAACCCCGTGCTGCTCGGCGAGGCCGGCGTCGGCAAGACCGCGATCGTCGAGGGGCTGGCCCAGAAGATCATCAAGCACGAAGTGCCGGAAATCCTGCACGACCGCCGGATCGTGGTGCTGGACCTGGCGATGATGGTCGCGGGAACCAAGTACCGCGGCCAGTTCGAGGAGCGCATCAAGGCGGTGATGAACGAAGTGCGCCGCGCCGGAAACGTGATCCTGTTCATTGACGAGTTGCACACGCTGGTCGGTGCGGGCGGCGCGGAGGGGGCGATCGACGCCTCCAACGTGCTCAAGCCGGCGCTGTCACGCGGCGAGATTCAGTGCATCGGCGCCACGACCTTTGACGAATTCCGCAAGTACATTGAGAAGGACGCGGCGCTGGCGCGGCGCTTCCAGTCGATCCACGTGGATGAGCCGTCGGCCGAGCACGCCCTGGAGATTCTCAAGGGGCTGCGCGACCGCTACGAGGCGCATCACCGCGTGCACATCACCGATGCCGCGCTGCACAACTCGGTCGAGTTGAGCAACCGCTACATCACCGGGCGCGTGCTGCCGGACAAGGCGATCGACGTGATCGACGAGGCCGGCGCGCGGGTTCGCATCAAGAGCATGACGCTGCCGCCGGACCTGGCGGACATCGAGCGCGAGATCGAGCGGCTGGGCGTCGAGAAGGAGGAGGCGGTCAAGGCCGCCGACTACGAGCGCGCCGCCGAGCTGCGCGACAAATGCGAAACGCTGCGGATGAAGAAGGAGCAGGTCGAGCGCGACTGGAAGGACCGCGCCCGCGAGGTGGACGGCGTCGTCGATGAAAACGTCGTCGCCGAGGTCATCAGCATGATGACCGGCATCCCGCTGACGCGCCTCGAGAAGGAGGAAGCGGAGCGCCTGCTGGAGCTGGAGAACGAGCTGCACAAGAAGGTGATCAGCCAGCACGAGGCGATCAGTGCCATCGCCCGCTCGATCCGCCGCTCGCGCAGCGGGCTGAAGGATCCGAACCGCCCGATGGGCTCGTTCATCTTCCTGGGCCCCTCCGGCGTGGGTAAGACGCTGCTGGCCAAGACGCTGGCCGAGTTCCTCTTCGGCGACGAGGAAGCGCTGATCACGATCGACATGTCCGAGTACATGGAGAAGCACAACGTCAGCCGCCTGATCGGCGCTCCGCCGGGCTATGTCGGCTACGAGGAGGGCGGCCAGCTCACCGAGCGCGTCCGCCGCCGGCCCTATGCGGTGGTGCTGCTCGACGAGATCGAGAAGGCGCACCCCGACGTCTTCAACATGCTGCTGCAGATCATGGAGGAGGGCCGCCTGACGGACAGCTTCGGCCGTCACGTGGACTTCAAGAACGTGATTATGATCATGACCAGCAACGTCGGCGCCGAGCGCATCATGAGCCAGGATCCGTTCGGCTTCATGAAGCGCGACGAGAATCTGAATTACTCGAAGATGAAGGACATGCTGACCAACGAGCTGGAGCGGCACTTCCGTCCGGAGTTCATCAACCGCCTGGACGAGGTGGTCGTCTTCCACAAGCTGACGCACACCGACCTGGTGAGCATCGTGGACCTGGAGCTGGCCAAGGTGAACAAGCGCCTCAAGGACCACGGCCTGTCGCTGATCCTCACCGACGAGGCTCGCGAGTTCCTGCTGGAGAAGGGCACCGACGAAAAGTTCGGCGCCCGGCCGCTGCGCCGCACGATCTCCAGCATGGTCGAGGATCCGCTCAGCGAGGACATCCTCCGCCGCCGCTTCGAAGGCAAGAAGGTCATCCGCATCGGCGTCGATACCAGCGGCGACGAGAAGAAGCTGGTGTTTGAGGCGCTCGCCGAGGATGCCAAGCCGGAGCTGGCCGGCGCGGGAGCGGACGCGACGTAACCGCCGCCGCCTTCGTGCGATCGATCAATTGTCTCTCGCGGCACCGGGCTTCGGCCCGGTGCCTTTTTTCACACAACCCGGAAAGGCCGCCCCGCGTCATGTGCGGAGGCAGTAGTCCGGCTGCGATCAATCACTCGCTGGCCATCTTCTTATCGGATGCTGTCGTGTCCTTGCGCTACCTGGACGAAAGCCCAAGCGGCCCTTCATGAGCGACCAGGTCAACTGGAAGGCTGACCCGCGCCACGCTTCCGCTCTCAAGCTCCGTCAGGACGATTTCGCGCGTCCGGTCTGCATGGATACTGAGCATGGCCACTACGCTGCCGTCGCCCGACCAGCACGGTGACTGGGCGACCATGCCATTCCGCGCGAGCACGCGCTCGACGCCCGTGTCAGGATCCAGCACGACCAATGCGGGAGCGCCGTCCCAACTTAGGAATACGATACGGTCGCCTGCCGGACTCCAGCGGGGATCGCTATCGTACATACGTCCGGCTCCCAGTTGACGGATCAGCGCTCCATCGAGTGTGCGAAGCTCGAACGTACGTTGCAGCCCGCTTCGCCCCAGTGACGCGATCAGACCGCGTCGCGCGTTCACCGAGGGCGAGGAGGTGCCCTCACCCACGATGTTCAGCCTCGTTATCTCGCGCGTGGTCAGGCGCGCTCTTCCCAGATCCGTGACGCCGTGTTCCAGGAGCGTGAAGTACACGTCGTCGTCCGCCGCACCGCTGGATAGATCCCGCCCGTTACCGATGCGGAGTGACTCGCTTCCATCCACGCGCTGCGCGAACAGCTCGTTGGCGCTCTCAATGACCAACCATCGCCCGTCATTCGTGACGACGGCCGCCATCGGCGCGGCAGCCGCAATCACCCTGTGTTCGCTGACGCCGGGGCGATGGACGATGACTGACACCCGCGGGACGCCGTTGTCGTCGATGTGTTCAGCGGCGTAAATCAATGTGCCCGTGGGATCATGCGCCCCGAGCATCCACGCCATCAGCGGAAACTCGCGGACCAGCGCTACGTTCCCCCCCGTGGGCGCATCGGCGCAGTACAGCCCCGTCGATGCGCCGCGCGACGCCATGAAGTAGACCTTCCATGGCTGCGGCTTGAGCGGTTCCGGTGCCGGGACCACGCCCGCCGAGAGAGTTGGCGCGGCGCCAGGTGCGGAGTTGGGGAGCTCCGCGGCCGGGAGAGTTGACGGTGCATGCGGCTCGCTGCCCTCGGTGTCCGCCGCAGCCGGCAGTGCGTCGGCAACTTCAACTGCCGTTACCAGTTCGATCGAACCGGGCTCTTCGACGGCAGGGCCGCATCCGCCAATTAGAATGCCGACCGCCGCGGCGATGATTCGAATGGCCTTCATGTTCTCTCCTTTCGAGTTCGGACGCAGTTGTTGTGTCCACGTCGAGAGGAGCGACATTGCCGCAATCCGGTCACGCCCCGTGCGGCGATTCTTCAAGGAATCTTGGTTTTGGCGTCTTGGAAGCCCGTGATCGAGAGAATCGGTCGGCCCGTGCGCGCACGCCTACGGCATTTGGCAGGCAGAAACGTGCGACGGCCGTCGCCCGCGGTTCATCTCGCAGACGACGGCCGTCCTCGTCTTTCTTTCTGGATCAGAAGAGGGGGGCGGACCCGTGGTCAGCCGTTCCCGACTGACCCTCTTTCTCTCGCGTTCTCGCCTCCAACCCCTCGGCGTCAGATCGCCGAGCAGGGGTCGTTCGGGTCACACAACGTTTCCGGCCCCTGATTCGTCGTGCCCGGGAAGCTCTCGCAGAACTCCAGCGGCACGGTGAAGCACTGGTTGATTGGCGCCGGGAACTGGCACGCCGTCAGTACCTCGCATTGCACCAGTGCGCATGGGGTCGTCAATCCGCCTGTTGGGCAGCCGCCATTGGCAGAGCATTCAAACGACGGAAGGTTGATTGCACATGTGCCGTTCGGGAAGCAGCAGGCCGGCTGCTCCACCGAGACAATCACCGGAGCGAGCGCATCGGTCGTCGCACCGAGATCGTCAATCGCCCGAATCCCGATCACGACGCGCGTCGCGCCGACCGGGTTGATCGGCGTGAACGCCCCGGGATTGCCGTCCGTGTCAAAGATGAACGAGGACGAGCTTCCCGGAAGCGTGATCGGCCCGAAGATGCCGATGATCGGCGCCGGCGGCGTGTCCGGCTGGCCGTCGCCGTCCGCGTCCTCCGCATAAAGAATCCGGAAGCCGGCCAGAGCACGATCCTCGAAATCGCGGGCATTCCAGCGCAGCTCAAACGTCGAGCCGTACACGATCGACGTCGGCACCGCCGGCAGCGTCATCGTGATGATCGGCGGGCCGTTCTTGGGCACCGGCACCGGCGAATACGAGAAGATCGGTTCACCCACGCCATCGGACACGGTGGCGCCGAAGCGATACGTGCCCGGCGTCAGGTTCGCGGGGTCAATGTTGATCGCGAACTCGTGATTCCCCGGTGCGGTGATCTGGAACGTTTCCAGCACCACCTCGTTGCCGTTGAAGCCCGCATCGCCGTCGCGGAAGATCCGCACCGTCGCGTTGCCCTCGGGGTCCGACGCGCGTACGCGCACCTCGAACGGGGCCGGGGCGGCCGGGTCAAACGCCGTCGGTGAGAGCACGCTCAGGCTCGGCGCCAGGTCGATCGTGAGCTTGCGGAACTGGCCTTGCGGCGTGCGGTTGTACTCGGTCTTGGATTGGCCGACGGAGTCCTTCGCCGCGATCGCCATGAAATAGTCGCCGGCGGCCAGCCCATCCGTCACGACCGTCACCGACCCGCCCAGCCCGGCGCCGGTGAACACTTTGCGCTCGTTGCCGTTGATCGTCGTGTCAGGGTCGATCAGCACGTCGTAGGACACGCTGCTGGCGAGGCTCTGAATCGAAATCTGAGCCTGGAACGTCGAATTCGGCCGAACGCGCAGGTCGCCGTTCGGCTGCACGACCTGCACCCCCGGAATCCCGACCACGACCAGGCGACCGGTCGCGTACACAATGCGATTCTCTTTCTTGTTCGACGCCTTGACGCCGATGCGATAGACGCCCGGCGCCAGGTTTGCATTGAAGCGCTGCGAGCCGCGCGGAGCGAGGCCGGTGAGCAGCGTCACTTCGTCGCCGCTGCGCGCCACGCCGTCCACGTCATAAAACAGCTCAACGCTGATCGGCCCGTCGGACGGGTTGCCGCCGCCGGTCTCATAGGAGACCAATCCCTCACCGCCGGGGGCCACGTTGATGTCGAAGCCGGCCGGCTGCGAGATGGCAATCGCGATCGGCTGCGCGAAATCGCTCGAATTGGGCGTGCCCGTACTGCCGCTGCTGTTGGCATTCACGTTCGCGTCGATCGGAACAGGGGGAATTGGGCGCTGGATGGTGTTGCTGTTCGTGTTGCTGACCCCGCCCGTCTGCGAGCCTTGCGAATTCGTATTCGTGTTGCTGTTGGTGTTGGTCTGCGGCGTCTGCGGGACGGGACACCCGCCGATGACAGCGGCAACCAGTACACCCGCGGCGGCTGTGAGGCGCAGACCGCGCAGCGATCGACGAGGCGAACGATTCATCCGGCAGCTCCTGGGCTGGGGGCGAACGAGGGCCGATGGGGGTTCGGCATCGGCCCGCGGTGCGGGTAAGATACTCCCGCTGACTAAATCTAGCGGTCCATGTGTGACCAGTCAATCAATAGCCGTTGATTCCCCGGCGTGCATCGACGACGTCCGCAGCGTTCATATGTCGGATAACAACAAGAAGTTACGATAATGCGGGCCGCGGGCCGGTCGGGGACTGCCCCGCGCGATCAGGAGCCTCTCACGATGTGCATGGTTCGTCCGTTCTCCGCGATTCGTTATGCCACGCCCGCAAACGGGGATATCTCGTCCCGCCTGGCCCCGCCTTACGACGTGCTCGACCAGCGCGATAAGGACGCACTGCTCTCCCGCGATTCGCGGAATTTCGTCGCCATCGACCTGCCCCACGTGCCGCCCAAGGCCGCCGGGCCGGCATCCGCCTACGCCGGCGCCCGGGCGACGCTTGACGCCTGGCTGGCCGATGGCACGCTCGTCCGCGACTCGGCGCCGGCCATCTACGTGTACGAGCAGCGTTACGAGATCGACGGCCGGCGCTTCGCGAGACGGAAATTTCTCGCCCGGCTGCGGCTCGAGGAGTTCGGCAAAGGCAGCGTCTTCCCCCATGAGCAGACCTTCGGCGGGCCAAAGGAGGATCGCCTCCTGTTGACGCAGGCCACCGAGTGCAATCTCAGCCCGATCTTCGGACTGTACGAGGATGCCGCCAACGCTGTCGCCTCGCGCTTGCGTTCTGCGATCGGAGCGGCGGCACCGCTGCTTTCGGGCACGCTCGACGGCGTCGAAAACCGCATCTGGGCCGTGACCGATCGTGCCGTCCTCGACGACGTGCAGCGGGACATGTCCCATCGCGCCGTCTTCATCGCCGATGGTCACCATCGCTACAGCACCGGCCTGATGTACCGTGAAGCGCTCGTTGCGAAGCGCGGACCGTTGCCCGACGACCACCCGGCGAATTTCGTCCTGTGCGCCTTCTGCGCCATGGAGGATGACGGTCTGCTGATCCTGCCCACGCACCGCGTGCTGCCGGGCGCGGCACTCGGTAGCGCGTTCTGGGCCGCTGATCCGGAGCTGGTCGCCGCACCGATTTCGGCCGATTCGCCCGCCGCGGCGCAGGCCGCACTGGCGGCGCTTGGTCCGCAGGCCTTCGCGCTGTGGAGCGCGGCGGACAATGCGTACCTCTCGCTGCGGCCCCGTCGGCCGGACCTGCTGCGCGGGATCTCGCCTGAGCGATCGGCCGGCTGGCATGGGCTGGCGCTGGCGGTGCTGCATGCGTACGCGATCGATCGGGTGGTGACGCCGCGCGCCTGCGGCGGCAAGCCGCCCGAGATTCACTACGTCAAGAACGCCGACGCCGCCGTGGCCGAAGCGCGCGAAACGCACGGCAGCGTATTCCTGATGCAGCCGAACACCATGACGGAACTGCGCACCGTCTGCCAGGCGTGCGATTTGATGCCGCAGAAGAGCACCTTCTTCTTCCCGAAGGTCGCCAGCGGCCTGGTCATCAACCCGCTCACCTGACAGCGCAGCGCATTCGTCAGAGCCGGCGGCAGCCGCCGGCCGGCCCCCCGTTCTGAGCACCGCGGAGTCCCGCATGCCCACGCTTCCCGCCGCCCCGCGCCGCTCGGATGACGAGCTGCTCTCGGCCGAGTTCATGACCCGCCTCGAGCAATTGGAGATCCTCTCGCGACGCATCTTCGTCGGCCGAATGAAGGGCGAGCGGCGCAGCAAGCGTCGCGGCGCCAGCGTCGAATTCGCGGACTACCGCAACTACGTCCCCGGCGACGATCTGCGCTTCCTGGACTGGAACATCTTCGCGCGGCTGGAGCGCCTGCTGATCAAGCTGTTCATGGAGGAGGAGGACCTCAATGTCACGCTGCTGCTGGACTGCTCGCGCAGCATGGACTGGGGCACGCCCGCCAAGGGGATGTACGCCAAGCGCGTCGCGGCGGCGATCGGCTACATCGGGCTGGTGAACTACGACCGCGTCAGCCTCTACACCTACGCCGGCGGTCTGTCGCGCGAGATGGTCGGCATCCGCGGTCGGCGGCTGGCGTCGCAGATGCTGCGTTTTCTGCAGGCCGCGCCGCTCGAAGGCAAGTCGGATTTCGCATCCGCGGCGCGGCGCTTCGCGCTGCGACACAAGGGCAAGGGCGTCGTCATCGTCATCAGCGATTTTCTGGACAAGGGCGGATACGCCGACGGCCTGCGCTTCCTGCTCAGCCGCGAGCTGGACCTGTACGTTGTGCAGGTGCTCAGCCCGGAGGAGATCGACCCGACACTGGCGGGCGACCTCAAGCTGCGCGACGTCGAGGATGAGGATGTCGCCGAAATCACCGTCAGCCGCCCGCTGCTGGAGCGCTACAAGGCCAACCTCACCGCGTTCTGCACGGAGTTGAAGGACCACTGCACCCGCCGCGGAATCACCTACCTGTTCACCAGCACGCGCGTGCCATTCGATACGCTCGTGATGAGCTATTTGCGCCAGCGCGGCCTGTTGCGATAGGCTCGATGGGATGTGTTCGGTTCTCCGTCGGGGCGGGCAGGGTGTGTTCGGGCCGTCCTCAGGCGATTTTCGACACCTTGCGCCGCGCGGCCGACTCGAACGCACCAGTGTGTCCGCCGGCAATCGCCCCGCGCTCTCCGTCACCCGTCCCGCAACCGATCAACGGTCCCCGCCGGCAGCACCGACCCATACACCTCGAGCAGCCCGCGCCAGATCACCTGCGGCCGGAAGTCCCGTTCCACCCGCGCCCGCCCATCCGCCCCCATCCGCGCCCGCAGCGCCGGGTCGCGCGCCAGTGTCAGCATCGCCGCGGCCAGCGCGTCCGCGTCGCGCGGCGGCACCAGGATGCCCGTCTCGCTGTCCGCAACCGCGTCGCGGCAGCCGCTGATGTTCGTGGCGATGACGGGCAGCCCCATCGCATTCGCCTCCAGCAGCACGTTTCCGAACCCTTCGCGGTAGGTCGGCAGCGCCAATAGGTCCATTGCCTCGAAGCCCGCGACCATGTCCGACTGCCAGCCCGGCATCCGCACGCGCTCATCTCCCCGCAGCGATTCCAGCACTTCGTGCGGCGCAGGATCCTCCGGCTCGGGGTCGCCCAGCAGGAGCAGCATCGCCGCCGGAACCTGCTCGCGGACCCGCTGCCACGCCGCATGCAGCTCCACGATTCCCTTGTCGCGCACAATCCGCCCGGCAAAGCCGATCACCAGCGCATCGGGCGGGATGTTCCAGCGCCGCCGCGCGTCGGCCTGCGGTGCGGGGGATCGCCGCGTGAAGCGCTCGACGTCAATGCCGTTGGAAGACCCCTTGTGGACGACGGTGATTCGCCCCGGCGGCGCCAGACCCAGCGCCACCGCCTCATCCCGCAGCGACGCGCTGATCGCCGTGACGCGATGCGCCGCGCGCATTGTCAGCCAGTCGCACAGCCACAGGATTCGCCGCTTGACGCCCGTCGTGCTGGCCAGCGGCAGGCCGCGCAGCGTGTACACCCGCGCCGGCGTGCGGGCCAGCCACGCCGCCAGCATGCCCAGGAACCCGCCCTTGGGCGTGCTGGAATGCACCAGTGCGTAACGCTCGCGACGGAACAGCCGGTAGAGGCGCCACAGCGAGAGCAGGTCGGCCAGCGGCGAGATCCGCCGGGCAATTTCGATCGTGTGCGCGCGACGGACGCCTTCGCGCTGCGCGAATTCCTCCAGCCCGGCCCCCGGCGAGCAGACCGTGTGTACCTCAAACCCCTGTTCGTGCAGGAAGCGCGGCCAGCCCTTCATCAGGTTCGTGACGGAAATTGCGACCGTCGCGACCTGCGCGATCTTCAGCGGCGAAGCGGAGGGGCGGGGCGTCATTGGCGCGGGATTGTACGCGCGGCCATGCGGCCCCCAAAGCCCCGTTTATTGCGTCGCGGTCAGGCTGACCTCGATCGGCACGACGTCGAACACGAGATCGGCATTGCCGTCCACCTCGAAGTACTCGACCTCGAAGTCCACGATCGCGTCATCCGTCAGCGTCAGCGTGGCCGCGTCTCGCGTCAGCCCGTGCGGCGTCCAGTTCTCGATCAGCGCCTTTTCCCCCACCCGCACGCGCACCCCGTCGTCGCTGCGCAGCACCACCTCCCACGTACCACGCCGCATCTCAAGCGAGCCGCGCGCGATCACGCCGAAGCGGTCCGCGCCGATGTTCGCGTCCTTTACGGCGGCGGCCAGCGCCGGCACGTCGCCCGGCGCGCCGCGCCCGAATCGAAGCGTCAGGTCATCCACGCCGACGCGCCGCGCCGCCGCGGAGGCGCCCCGGGCGCGCCAGGCCTCGACGTCGCGGCGCGGGTCGCATGTGTCGTCCCACGGAAACACCGTCACGTTCCAGAGCATGTCCACGATCGCCGCCTTCGCTTCATACACGACGATCGGCGGACGCCCGCGCTCGCCTCCACCTCCGCCGAAGCGGCAGGTATAGGGCAGCGCTCCATGCTGCCGTCCGCTGATCGTGAACAGGTGCGGGTCCACGTCGCTGTTCATCGACATCGTGACATATTCGCCGGTCACGACGTTGGCGCTGCGGCCACGAAACTCGAACATCTCGTAGACGTGCCGCGGGCCGCGCGTCAGTCGCGGACGAACGAACATCGAGCGGTGATCCCACGGGCCGTACGGCCCCAGGATGATGCGCTCCCGCCCCGCCAGCGCGCTGCGCATCCCGACGGGGCGCCGCGCTCCGGGAAGATTGTCCGGCAGCGGCGGCGAGTCGATTTTCAGGTCCGCCGCGACAGGCTCCACGGCGTGCGCATCCTCACGCTCGATCGCGGCGCTTCCGCCGTCGCTCAGCTTGTTTTCACCAAGCTGCACCGATCCAGGGCCGCGCAGGTGAATCGCCGGCTTTTCTCCGTCGAACGTGTTGGCGTGAACGACGTTACGCGCCGATTCCACGCCGTTGGCGGCTGCCCAGGGCAGCTTCGCCAGCGCCGCGTCTTCATCCCACCACAGACGAACGCCCGCACGGTTGCGCGAGAAGCGATTTCGCACGATGCGATTGTCCGCCCCGTGCTCGATGTTGACTCCGCCGCGCTCCAGTCCGTACCCCGCGTCGCCGTTGGCCTCAAACTCATTGTCCGCGATCAGCGTGCCTTGCGAATAGCCGGCCCAGATTCCGCAGATGGAGTTGCCCGCAAAGCGATTTCCGACCACCACGTTGTCAAAGGAGAAGGTCAGCTCCAGGCCGTGCGCCGCGGCATGGGAGAAGTCATTGCCGACTATGACGTTCTCGTTGCAGCCGCGCCGCCGGTAGTCAAACTCCCCGGCCGGCGGTTTCGCCTCTCCCAGCGCCTCGCGCCCCGCGAATGCGAACAGCCCGTCGCCGCAATGCGTCGCCGAGTTGTTGGCGATGATGTTCCGGCTGCACTGCTCGAACAGCAGGATGCCGGCCGAATCCTGCCCGCGGTTGTAGACGCCGTGGCTGTAGCCGCGGATGCAGAAATCCGTCGCATTGTGGGCGATCGTGTTCCCGCTGCTTCGCCACAGCGCGATGCCCCAGCCGGAATTGAACGAGAAATCATTGTCGTAGACCCGCGCATTCTCCACGCGCGAGAGTATCAGCCCGTTTTGCCCGAAATATCCGCGGCACTCGCGAATCGTGACCCCCGACGAATTTTCGATGAGGATCGCCGCGCCGTACTTGTTGAACCACTCGCGCTGGTCGTTCTCATGCGGCCGGAGCCAGTCGCGCGGGTCCTCGAACTCCACGCTGGATCGCAGATGCTGCCGCCACATGTCCGTGACCGAAAGGCGCTCGATGGTCAGTCCGTCGGCGTTGCTGGCCCACACGGCGGCCTTGTAGCCGCGGATGTTCCCGCCGCGAATCGTCACGTTCTTCTGCCCGTCGATGCGAATCGCCACGCCCGTAAAACCGTCCGCCGCCGCCCCCATGAGCGCCCCCGACAGCGGCACATCTCCCAGCTCAATCGTAATATCAGACGCCCGCACGTGAATCACGCCGTTGCCGTTGCGATCTTCGATGTTCAGCCCCGGCGCGGCCTCGATCCGCATCGACTGCGTGACTTCGATGTCGTCCCGCCCGATCACCATCCGCGGCAACGGCTCCGCACTCGCAATCAGTGCGTACCCCACGGCCCAGATACCCACACCCGTTCGCAGCACGTCGCAGGCCCGCATCGGTACTCCTGTCATGGCTCTCGGCCGGCGCATCATGCGACTGTCGCCGGCGCTGATCCGCGAATAATCTGCCCCCATGAATCATAACCGCCCGCCTCCCGCGGTCATCCTGCGCGGTGCGGATGCTCCGCTCGATCCGCTGCTTTCGCGCACCGTCGCCGTACTCGGCTACGGCTCGCAGGGCAGCGCCCACGCCCTGAATCTCCGCGACAGCGGCGTCCCCGTGATCGTCGCGCAGCGCCCCGGCAGTCCGCGCCACGACCGCGCTCTGGCCGACCGCTTCACCCCCGTTTCAATCGAGCACGCCGCCGCGACCGCTGACCTGCTCATTCTTGCCCTCCCGGATGAGCGAATTCCGCGGATCTTTCGCGATTCGATCGCACCGCATCTCCCCAGCGGCGCCTGCGTCGGGCTGATTCACGGCTACGCAGCGCATTTCGGCGGCCTGACCGTGCCGGCCGGGGTTGATCTGGTGCTCGTGGCGCCCAAGGCACAGGGGCGTGCCGTTCGGGAGCTTTTTGTCGCCAACAGCGGCCCATTTGCGCTCTTTGGCGTCCATTGCGATGAAACCGGCCACGCGCGCGACGTCGCCCTCGCCTGGGCCGCCGGCATCGGCGCCGCCCGCACCGGAATTCTTGAGACGACCCTCGCCCACGAAACGGAGACGGACCTCTTCGGCGAACAGGCGGTGCTGTGCGGCGGGCTGGGAGCCTTGGTGCGAGCGGCCTTCGACGTGCTGACCGAGGCCGGTTATCCGCCCGAGCTGGCCTACTTCGAGTGCTGCCATGAGTTGCGGATTCTGTGCGACCTGGTGCACGAGTTCGGGCCGGCCGGCGCCCGCGAGCGGATCAGCGGCACCGCCCGATTCGGCGATGTCACGCGCGGTCCGCGCGTGGTCGACGGACATGTGCGCGCGAAGCTGCGCGGCATCCTGGCGGAAATCCGCAGCGGGCAGTTCGCCCGCGAGTGGGCGGCCGAGGCGGAATCGGGATATGTCGCGATGAGTCGGCAACTGGCGCTGGATGCCGCTCATCCGATCGAAGAAGTGGGGGCGCGGCTGCGCCAGGCCGCACGCGGACATTAGGCGCGCGGACGGTGAGCGCGCTGCGCCGTCGCCGGAAGTCGTGGCGCAGCGCGCTCAGCTCTTCTTACTTCAATCCACATGCCTACACGCCGACCAGTTGCTCCACTTGTGCGGCCTGCCGGCTGTTGGCCAGGTTCTCGATGAACGCATCCATTGCCGATTGAAACTGCTGTCGCGCCCACGCCTCGTTCACCTCTGCGACCCGGCACAGCGCCTTGGTCATCATCGGCTCGCGACCGGGGACGAAGTGCTCCAGCCGCAGCTCAAATTCGCCGATCGACGTCGCCCGGAAGATCAACAGCACATACGCGTTCTCCGCCAGCTCGAACTTGTGCGACCGCCGGCCTTCCTGCCGCATCGGGCAGGAGACGTGAAACCCGTTCGTGCGCAGAAACGCGGCCATTTCCTCGAACACCGGCACGATTACCGCGTCCAGCGTCTCTTCAAAGCGCCGGTTCCATTGCGATTGCGCGTGCCCGAGCTTGTCCACGAATGATCGCTTCCAGTCTTCCATGTGCATGACTCCGTCTCCCCTTCGGTTCCCTTCCGGATTCATCGACCGTCGCGGCTCCTGCTGCGCCCGATCGCCCCCGTCGTTTCGATTGGCCCGGCGTGAATCCCGCCCGGGATGCTCCCGCACCGCTCCGGCGCCGCTCTCCGCGGCCACCCCATCGAACGGCACGCCCCAGGTGTCGCTGCAGTCGTGATCGCCTGATGCTCGCGCCGGCGTTCCCGCAGCGCTCCACTCCGCGCCCCGGCAGGCCGGTTCACATCCGACCGACCCGCAGCCGCCGCCGGTGGAGCATGCACCGCCTGTGCCGGCCGCCGAGCCGTTGAAGCCTGCGTCACCGGCGGCCTCCGTCGCTTCGCCCGGCCGACCGCAGCCTGCCCCCGAAGCAGCGCCACCAACCGGCCCGACCCCCGACGGCGGCACAGAAGCAGGTTTTCGCTCCGAGGATGCGTTATCGCCCTTGGTGTCCGCGTTGCGCAGTTTGCGTCGAAACACGATCCGCTCCCTCGGCCGGTGCGGCGGCTCTTGCCGCGACCGTGCCCACCACGCATTATGAAAAACGCCGTGCGTCGGAGCGCGAAAAGGGGGGATGTCGGCGTTCAACCGCGCGATAACGCAGGCGCTGCGCTGCTTCGGCCGGCCCAATAACCACTTTGCCCCGGCCGAAGACAGGCGCGGCCCATGCCGGAACAGCGGCCTCGGGCGATCATCTCCGCCGCCCCACCAGCCCCATCGGCTGATAGGATTCGAGCAGGGTCGGCCGTCGGGACATGCGTGCGATTCGTCTCGTACACGACTGCGCGATCGGGGTGTATCCCCGCTTCAGTCGGGATACCCACGACGAGCGGGATGACCGCAAATGGTGCCGGTGCAAAGTGAGCGATGCAATCCTCCGGGGAGCGCGATCGCCGGCGCATCAACGTGATTCCCCGGAGCATGGTTGAAACCGCGAGGATGCAGCGTTCCAACTGGATGTGCAACGCTGTTGGAGCCGCAAATGCCCAGAATCACGCGCGTCTACACCCGCACCGGCGACGATGGAACCACCGGCCTGGGCGATGGTTCGCGCGTCCGCAAGAATTCACCGCGCGTCACGGCCTATGGCGCCGTGGATGAACTGAGCAGCCACATCGGCGTGGCAATTGCGGCCGGCGTGTCGTCGCATCTCGCGGGTCCGCTGCAGCGCATTCAGAACGAACTGTTCCACCTCGGTGCCGACCTGTGCGTCCCGCTGGCGGCACAGGCTTCACGCCCGGTGCCGCACGTCGCCGCGCGCCACGTGGAGGCGCTGGAGCGCCTGATGGACGAGCTGAGCGAGTCGCTGCCGGCGCTGGAGAATTTCCTGCTGCCGGGCGGCAGCCCCCCGGCGGCGGCGCTGCATGCGGCGCGGGCGGTCTGCCGGCGGGCCGAGCGCGACGTGCTAACGCTGTCGGAGTCGGAGCCGGTTCGCCCCGAGGCCCTGATCTACCTGAACCGGCTTTCCGATGCGCTGTTCGTAATGGCTCGTGCGCAGAACGCAGCGTTGGGCGTGACCGACCCCCTGTGGGACAGCCGGGCCTGAACCCCGCCCTGCACCGCACTCCGCAGGGCCTGCCGATTGCCGCTCCCGGTGGAGTGCCTTCGCGTAGCGCTTCGCGTGGCATTCTTGGGTGGCATCTTGGGTGGCACTTTAGGTGGCATTTTGGGTGGCATTTTGGGTGGCATTTTGGGTGGCATGTTTTCGCGGTACTCCGCGTAAACATGCTCATTGGCCGATCCAGGCTGGTTTCAGCCGGTGGCCTGGTATCGAAATTCTCCGCGTAAACATGCTCGTACGCCGATCAGGGCTGCTGTCAGCCGCCGTCCTATTTTCGCGTTTTCCCGCGGCAGCATGCACGGGCCGCCCGCACTTTCCGATCCAGCCGGCTTTCGACCGCCCCCCACCCTCGCCGACCCACCGTTCGACGCACAGCCGCTTCGGCTTGACGGCCCGGCGTCCGGGGCGATAGGGTTGCGAGTTCCTGCGTAGCACCCGGCCGATCCCGGCCTTGGACGCGCGTGGGAAAGTCCGGGGCGTGGCGCAGTCTGGTTAGCGCGTCTGCATGGGGTGCAGAAGGTCGCTGGTTCGAATCCAGTCGCCCCGATTCGGCCCACGAGAATGGGCCTAATAGTCCAAGTGAGCAGTAGAGGAAATCGGCCGCCGAACCGCGCCCATCGCTTCGCGCCCGGGCACCCAGCAGCGCCAGGTCCGGACGGCGCTATTGGTCAACCGTGGGCGCAAACCAGTTCTTGTTCCTGGCGAACCACGAAAACCACAGCAGCGCCGCGGCGATGACAATCACCACCGCGGGCATGGACGCGCCCGATGGCCCCATGACCCGCAGACCGCCGGCAATGATCATGGTGTAGATCATCTGGACCAGCACCGCCGCAAGAGACACGGCAAACACGGATAGGACCCAGTCCTGCCGCACGAACAGCCCGATGCTCCCGGCCACGCCGGTTGAAACGGCCAGGGCGTAGACGAAGTACACCCAGCGCGGAATGGACCGAACCCACGCCTTCTGGTCTTCGTTCATGGACTTCATCATCGATTCCTGGGCGAACAGCTCCACGCCCAGGAATGCACACCCCAGCAGATTCCACAACAGCGCTGCCGACGCGAGAACCCAATACCAGGCAGGCATGATGACTCCTTCGTGTGTCGAGCCAGTGCACCACGTCGTCGCTCGGCCTTGCTAACGGCCGACGCGGACGAATACAAGGGCGAGTCAAGGCGCGGCCAGGTGGCACTTGCCCTGTCGGCGCCACCGGCCCGATCCACGGCTCACCCGATGTTACTCGCTCGCCGGCGTCGGGAAGCGGTCATTCAGCCACTTCCGCCAGACCGGCTCATCGCGCCGTGCGGCCGCTTCCGCCTCAGGGCCGTAGAGATAGACGCTCATGCACACCATCACCATGCCGCCGCAGGAAAAGGCGCCGACATACGCCGTGCCCGGTGCGGGCGCGTCAAGGCGAAGCAGTGCGGTGCTCTTGTGCGAGCCTTTCCCGACGAAATCCACCTCGCCCGCCATGCGCGGCAGGCCGGCGGGTGCGCTCCACGCCTGCCCCGATGCGACCGAGAGTAGCCCGAGTTCCCCGCCGGCCATCTCCCACGCCCGCGCCTCTGGCTCGCTGGAAGAGCAGACGAAGTGCATCGGCGAGCACGGATCGCCCTTGAACCGCTCCAGGTACCGACGCAGGATGCGGAAGTACATCGGCCAGCCCTGCTCCAGGCCGTTGAGCTGATCGTCCCAGTCGTCGGTACTGGCGAACAGGCTGTGCACCACGCGAACCAGACACATTCCCCCGGCGCGAGCTTCGACGCTCCACTCCGTCGCCACGACCGGTGAGCCGGGAGGCCCCATCAGCCCCTCCGCAACGAAGCGCTTGAGCGCTTCCCATTGGGTGATGGTCGCCGGGCAGTCCATGCCCGGCCCGAAGTTGCTTACGATCTGCCCGCCCTCACGCTCTTCGCTGCGCGTCGGCACGAACCAGCACGAAATGCCCGGTCCTGTGGCGATCGCGCGCCACACTTCCTCCGGCGTTCCCGGAACCTCCACCTCGATCCGTACCGACCGACGACCGGATTCATCCTTCTGTACGCTCACGATTCGTCCTTTCCTTTGTCTTCTCCCGGCGAGGGATACGCACCGATCAACAAACGATGGCGACGCCCGCCCGGCGCGGATTCGTCGTGATAGCGCGACACCAGCGCCGTCACCGCGGCGGTCAGTTCTCCGGTGAAAGCGGCCCGGTCTTCGGCAGACCGGAACCGCACCTCCGTGTCGATCGAGAGAGTGGCCAGGCGCTTGTCGAGTTCCTCCGATCGGCGAAGCAACTGCCCCACCTCGCGAACCACCCGGGCCGCCAGCGCGACCAGGTAGCTCGCCGACAGCCGATTTGCGCTTCGAGCAGGGTCCGCCGCAACCGGGCCTAGTGCCCCCGGCGAGACAACGTACGAAAGCGCCGTCGCCACCATCCGCCGTTCCGTCAATCCTCCCCAGCGCCGCTCGCTGTCCTTCCGCACCAGCCCGTGCGATTCAAGCGTTCGCAGGTGGTAGTTCACCTTCTGCCGCGGCAATCCCACCCGGCCGGCCAGCGTGGCGGCGGACATCGGCGTCCGAAGTTCCGACAGCAGTCGGCTTCGCACCGGGTCCAATGCCACGCTCGCCGACGCCGGATCCTCGATCACGCGCAACTCCACCATACGCGGCAATATAGCATTGACAAAAATCATTGTCAATGCGATTTCAAGTCGCTTTCTCGCATTTTCGTAGAGGCGCACTCTGACCGCCCGAAAGTGGTCGCGGCGGGCAGGATGCGGCCGTGCTTTGGGGGGCGCCGGTGAATCGCCGACGCGCGAGCCCGTCGGTCGTGCGTTCACTCACGCTCGTGTAGATTCTTCCCGCATCAAGAGGCGGTTCTCAAAGTCCGCTCTGGGAGTGCCCCTGTGCCGCGGAATTCGACGGCAGTCCCCGATCGCTCCGCAACCGGGATTGCCCGATGGTCATTCGTGGCCGGCGCTACGTTGATCGCGGCGTTTGCGGCAGCGCTTCGTTTCCATCGCATCGGCGAGGGCGGCTTATGGCGCGATGAGGCGACCGCCGCGTTCTGGTCGCAACTCCCGGCGGGAGAACTCCTGCGCTCCCTGCGGGACGACGTGCACGCGCCGTTGTTCTATCTGGTGCTGGGGGCGTGGTCGAAGGTCGCGGGCACCAGCGAGTTTGCATTGCGGGCGCTACCGGCGCTCGTCGGCGGGCTGGCAGCCGGTGCGATGGCGTGGGCGTTGCGCCCGCTTGCAGGCTCTGCGGCACTCGCGGCTGCGGCCGTGCTGGGCTTGATGCCGGGGTTCGTGCTCATCAGTCAGCAGGTCAGCCCCTACTCGCTGCTGATGCTGTTCGCTATAGGCGCGTTGGGCTGCCAGTTGCGGTTGCTACCCATTGCGAGTCCCGTTGCTGACGCACATGCAGGCAAGTCCCGCCAATCGGCTGTAGTGCCCGATTGCGATGCCGGGTCGCGGCGGTCCCGGGCACGATCCGCCGTGCTGCTGAGCCTGTGCCTGTCCGCCATGGTATACACGCACCTCTGGTCGGTACTGCTTTGGACCGGTCTTGCGATGGGCGTCGGAGTCGTCGGCGTGTTTTCTCTCTTGCGCCGGAGGATCATTCCCGGCGCTTTCTGGTGGAGCCTGGCGGCGCATGCCGCCGCTGCGGTTCTGTGGCTCCCGTGGATGATCCCGGCCATCGGCCAGGCGGGATCGCGCACCATGGACCACCTTCCGGCGACGCCGGCCGCTCTCGAAATGCTCCGGATGACGGCCCTGTTCTGGTTCAATCACCCGATGACCTCCATCGGCGTACTCGTTCTGACCGCGGTCGCCGGCGCAGCGGCGATTGCACGCAGCCGACGGGATTCCCTGCTGGGGGCGGCGGCGATTGTGCTCCTTTGTGCGGTATTGCTTCCGCATGTCGCGTGCTGGCTCATTCCGCCGCCGCGTGTGCTGTATTTCGAGCGCTACGCGCTGATCTGCGCACCCGCGGCAATCGCCCTTATCTTCGTTGCGTTCGCGCGTCTATTGCCGCGAAACGGCGCACTCTGCGCAAGCTGGGCGCTGGCTGTTGCAATTGGTGCGATTCCAATCGTCGCCAATCGCGGGTTCGGCATGTTCTTTGCCCTGAGCTATCGCCCCAGCCCCATGCGCGAGGTGGCGAAGCTGCTGCAACGTGAGGCGGAGCCGCAAGATGTGATCGTCCTGTACCCGGAATTGTACGCCCCGGCGCTGAACTGGTACTTCCGCGGACCGCAGCCGTAGGTGTGCTTTCCCGCGACAAATCGCGTCGAAATCGTCAATTACCGCACGTTTGCCGACCGAATTGAGGATCCCGGCGCCGGGCCGGCGGCGCTGCAGGCCGTCCGCGATGCCATGCGTCCCGGGTCGCGGGTGTGGCTGATCTACAATCCGGGTCGTGACAGCTATCGCGGGCAGCCGGCGCGGATTCGCTTTGGTACCGCGTTTGACGATTTCGCGGCAGCGCTGGGGCGGGCTGTTCCCGGAGAGGTGCGCGAAGCGGGGCGATTCACTCGGCCTGCCGACGACCCGCGTCAGCCCTTCGAGCCGGTGCGGGTGGTGGTGGTGACGCCGAGGAGCGCCGACTGACCGGCGCGGGATGACCGTCGCGCGTCAGCGGGCGCTGTGCGCAGGCCGCGCCCCCCCCAATCCGCAGGACTCAGCGCCGCTCTCAACGGTGCGGCAGATCAGCCGGCGGTCGAACCGCGGATGACCGCCACGTCGCGGAAGCGCGCGTGACAGGCGGGGTGCGACATCCATCCGCTCTGCCCCGGCTGACCCTTGCCGCAATTGATGAACCCCCAGCGCTGCCGATGCGAACCGTCCGCCACGGCGTCGCAGCGATTCCAGAACTCTGGCGTGATGTCGGTGTAGATCACGTCCCGCAGCATGTGCGACCGGCGGCCGTTCTCAATCAGCCAGAATGCGTCTCCGCCGAACTGGAAATTGTAGCGCTTCTGGTCGATCGAGAAAGAACCGTGACCCTCAATCAGAATCCCGCGCCGGATGTCGGCAATCATGTCGTCCAGCCGGCCGTTCCCCGGCGCCAGGCCGATGTTGGGAATCCGCACAATGGGGATGCTGGACCAACTGTCCGCCCGGCAGGAGCCGCGCGATCGCGACTCTCCCGCGGCCGTTGCAAACTCGCGGCTGGTGCTGAAGCCCACGAAGCGCCCCTCCTCCACGATCGGCCAGCGCTGGCCGGCCACGCCTTCGTCGTCAAAGCCCGTGGCCGCGAGCGTTTCCTCCTCGGTGTTGTCGGCGACCAGGGTGACGTGCTTCGAGCCGTATCGAAAGGTGCCGAGCTTCTCGGGGGTGAGGAAGCTCGTGCCCGCGTAGTTGGCCTCGTGACCCAGCGCCCGATCCAGTTCGGTCGCATGACCGCAGGACTCGTGAATCGTGAGCGAAAGATGCTGCGGATCGAGCAGCAGGTCGTAGCGCCCCGGCTCGACCGCCGGTGCGCTCACCTTCTCAACGGCCTGCTCGGCGATGCGCTGAGCGGATTCGAGCAGGCGACCGTCGCGCACGTGCTCATACCCGGCACGGAGATACGGAACGCTGAAACTGCGGGACGCGAAGCGTCCATCGGCCAGCGCGGTGGCACTGAATCCACCGTGGACGGCCAGCAGATCCAGCCGCAGGCGCGCCCCCTCGGTGGAAGCGAAGGACTTAACATCGCGCGCCGCCCACAGGCTGGCGCTGCTGCGCACAATGCCGGGCACGCTCTGCGCGTGTTCCATCAGGTCGAGCAACAGGCGCGATCGCTCCGGCAGGGGCACGTTGAAGGGATCGATCTCATAGGCGGTGGCGTACTCGGCGCGATGCACCGGCTCATCCGCGAGGCGGACGCGCTCGTTGCTGAGCAGCGCCGAGCCGCGCGCCACTTCAATCGCGAGGTCGGCGACCAGCCGCGCTTCGGCCGCGGTGGTGACGGCGCTGGCGGCGAATCCCCACGCACCATGGCAAAGCACGCGGACGCCCAGTCCGCTGCTGCGGCGGTCGCTGACCGAGGCGATTCGGCGATCCTGACCGCGAATGGACTGTACGCCCGACTCCAGGATGCGGATATCGCCATATTCACAGCCGGCGCGGCGAATGCGCTGCAAGGCGACGTCGGAAAGCGTGTCCCAGTCATTGCCGACCGGCAGATCGTCGGCAGGGGCGGGTGGAGCATCCGGCGACGGGCTGCGGCCGAGGTGCTGCGGGGACTGGCAGCCGATCAGCCATGCCCCGGCGGCCCCGGTTGACAGGACGCGGACAAAATCGCGGCGGGTATACCAGCGGCGGGCCATGCAACGGCTCCTGCGCGTGTGAGCCGCTCGGGAGATCGCGACGGGCCGCGGCGGAATCGTCAACCGGCCGTCATTGCGCGAGCGTTCACGCGCGAGATGAGCGTATCGGCGCGCGGCGGCTTCGTGAAGTGATTGGGCACCGGCCGCTTTGCAATCATGAGAGGCGAAGCGCATGCCTGCGCGGTGTCACGTGAAGGCGTGGCACCTGAGATGTGGCACCGGGCTTTTGCCCGATGCACTGCACCGCCCGGAAGGGCGGTGCTACGACGCGCTGCATGCCTACGCTGCGTACAGCGAAAGCATGCCACCCTCGGATCGTCAAGACATGCCGACGGAAAGCCGTCGGCATGAAGATGTATGAAGCGGGGCACCTTGCGGGGCGTTCAGTCTGACGCCATAAGGAACTACCCGCACAAGGAGCCCTTCATGCATTCTAATCCAACGCAGCCAGCTATCGAACCCAACCAGCGAATCGTCGCGCTCGACGTTCACTGCAAGTTCACCGAACTCGCCGCCGTCTCGCCCGCCGGCAAACGGATCGCCTCTCAACGCTGCAACACCACCATCCCCGATGTGCTCGCCGCTCTCCAAAAAGTCAAAAAGCCCCGAACCGTCATCATCGAAGAAGGATCGCTCGCCGACTGGCTCATGCGCGGCCTCACCGAGTGCGGCGAATGCGTGCGCATCTGCGACCCACGCCGCAACGCTCTCGTCGCCAAGGACGACGAAAAAGACGACCCCATCGACGCGCTCAAGCTGGCCCAGCTCGCGCGCGGCGGATTCCTCAAGTTCGTGCACCACCCCGAGAGCTTCGAGCGCGTCATTTTCAAACGGCGCATCGCGCTCTATCACGACCGCATCCGCAACCGCGTCCGCCAAGCCAATCGCGTGATCGCCCAGGCGCGGCTCTACGGCGTGATGATCCGCGAGAGCGACTTTGCCGAAGACACCGCCGCCGTGTTCAAGCAACTGCCCAAACGCAAGGCGGTGCGACGACTTCCAGACGCTGCTTGACGGCTATCAGGCGGCCGTGACGCAGGCGATGGTGCTGCGCCGCGGCGTGCTCAAACTGTCGAAAGCCTATCCCGAGATCGCGCGTTTTCAGTCGCTGCCGGGTTATGGCCCGATCCGCGCCGCGACGTTCTTCGCGTTTCTGGACACGCCCTGGCGATTTCGCAGCAAGGCCGCGGTGTGGAAGTATGTCGGCATCGGGCTGTGCCGGCGGCAGCGGCGGATCGGTGACGTTGCATGTTCCGAACCAGGTGAATCGTGTGCTGAAAAGTGCCGTGCTGGGCGCGGCGATGAACGCCATCGGCGGCGACGGCGAGTTTTCGCGTCTGCATGAGAGGTGGGTGAAGAATGGATTGACGGCTCGCATGGCACGCCGCAATGTGGCTCGGCTGCAGACGGCGGTGTTGTGGGGCATGTGGAAAAGCGGCGGCGAGTACCGTTGCGATCGGATCGCGCGGCTGTTGGAGCCGGTGACGGTTTCCTGAACGATTCGCGGCTCGTCGCAAGCGAGCGGCGTTGTCGGCTTTTGCGTGCGTGCGGAGTTCCGAGGGTGCCATTGAACGGGATCGCAGGCGATCCGCAGTTCTCGCGACATGAATGAACCCGCAGTACGTTTGCCACGCTCGACCATCCTGATGGACCTCATTTGAGAGTCCCGAATAGGTGCCTGGGCGGCGTTATTTTGACCGCCACGGTTTGCGTGATGAAGCAGGATGGCTGCCAAGGACAATGCGGCTTGTGTGGTTTGGACGAGTGACGCGAGGGAATGATGGAGGCAGTCGCAGCCGTCGGCGCGGATCGCGTCGGCAGTGCTTGGCCGAATCATGGGGCGCCCCTGCGAAGGTCACGATTTTGGTGCGTCCGCGGGGAAAGTCTGTTGACATTCGCCTTCATATAGGTGGCACCCAACGCGCGGCATGGCACCCAACGCGCGGCATGGCACCCAAAATGTGCCGTCGGCATGGCACCGTACGCTATGGGCAGGGCCGGCCGGGCGGCGGCGCGTTGAGGATGCAGTTCACGAATGGATCGATGTCGAAGTTGTTGGCAAAGCCGTCGTGATTCAGGTCGCCCCAGCAGCTGCGCTGGTCCCAGCAGGCCTGCGTGGCGTTGAGGGCAAGATAGCTCGCCGGGGCGATGGCCACGTTGCCCGCGTTGATCCACTCCACGAAGGGGTCGATGTCAAAACTGTTGACCGTGCCGTCGCAATTGGTGTCGCCGACCAGGTGGACGGTCAGCAGCTTGGCGGCCACGTCGGAACCGCAGGCGTTGGTCACGATGCAGCGGTAGCCGCGCTGGTGGGCCTTGGACAACTGGCGGCCGTTGGCCGTGTCGGCGGCGATCGTGAGGGAGGCGGTGTGCGCGCCACTGGCCACGCCGCCGATGCCGGCGGAATTGCCGTCCCAAAAGATCGTCGTCCCGTTGGAGAGGTTTGTGTAGGTGTTCGAGCCGGGGGAGTGCTCGCGCTGCCACTGGTACGTGTATGGACCGTTGGTAGGGGGGAACGGATTGACGTGCATCGTGGCGGAACCGTGCGAACAGGCGGCGGGGGCAATGCCGTCGTTCAGCAGCGATGGAGTGGAATAGATCATCGAGACGATGGCGGTGTTGGTGGCCTTGTTGCTGCAACCGGCGGTAATGACGCAGCGGTAGGCGCCGGGCGTATCGCTCGATGCGCAATTCCACATGGTGAGCGTGGGTGAGTTCGCGCCGGAGACTGACGTGCCGGAGGCGTAGACGATGTTCTGGAGCGGCACCCAGAAGCTGTCGTTCCAGCGCTCCCACTGGAACGTCGGCTGGTGGAAGGTCGGGCCGAAGGCCTGCACGCTCAGCGAGAACTGGCCGAGGTGGCAGACGGTTGTGTCCTCGGGCTGGATGTCGATCCACGGGCCGCAAAGGGGGTCGAGGCCGCGCACCAGAAACCCGCGGGCCTTGCCGTTGTAGACGCCGTTGCCGGCGAATGCCGTGCCGTTCTGGCTGAATCCTGAGACGCCGTTGAGGTGCGACCAGCCGGCGAGATTCACGCCTTGAGAGGAAAGGAAATCGGTGAGTCGGACCATGCCCCGCGTCTGGGTCCAGATCCAGCCGGCATTGTTGTTGCTGAGCGGTACGAGGCCGGGGCCGCTGTGGCCGCCGACAATGTCGCCGCTTGCGTGAATCGCGGCTGCGACCGAGGAGGTTTCGCCAAACAGGATTCCGAGCGGCATGGGAACTTCGCTTTCCCAGCGAGTGGCCTCCGGACCGGAGTATCCCGCGATCAAGTTCGGGCTGGCTCCGACGGCCAGCGCGACCGTACCCTGACCTGGAATATTTGGCTGAAGGTCAACCCAGGTCCCGTCACCATAGCGAACAAACCCGCGCAAGCCGATGGATGCAACATGGCCGTAGCCGACAATCGTTGTCCCGTCCGGGGTGACGGCGCGGGTGACGGCTTCAATCCTGCCGCCGGTGCCGAAGCCGAGGTCCACCAGCCCGGTCGCGGAGGTCCAGCGGGTGGCGCGGAAGCCGGGAGCGGCTGAATAACCCATGACGATGCTGCCGTCGGCACTGACACCGGTGGCGTCGGATGTTCCGCAGTTGCAGAGGTTGCCAAGGTCCTGCATCAGGTTGGACGGCTGGGTCCAGCGCCATTGGCGCGAGTAGTTTCCATCGTAGGCAACGCCGGTGGCTACGGTGCCATTCGCATTAATGGCGAGGCCCTGGGAGTAAATCCAGGTGGGCTGGCCGTTGTGGATCCATATGTCACCCACGGTCGGTTTCCAGAGGAAAGGGCGGATCTCCCCAGTGGTTGAAGTGGCGGTCCCGACCACCGTAGAGCCGTCGGCACTGAGACCGCTGGCGCTGGTGATGTCGGTCCAGGCGCCGGTGGTTCCGATGGGCAGGATTTCGGCGGCGCGAGCCTGCGCGCCTGCATACAACGACGTGAGGGACGCGAGTGCGATGGGCACAGCCAGCCGCGGGGGCGCGAGTCTCATGTTCATCATCTCCGTTGCATTACGGGCACGGTCTGCCGGCCGGGGGCGTACTCACGATGCAGGCGACAAATCCGTCGATGTCGAAGTTATTGGCCACGCTGTCGTGGTTGAGATCGGCCCAGCAGCCGCGCTGATCCCAGCAGTCCTGCGTGCCGCCGAGGGCGACGTAGCTTGCGGGTGCGATGATGAAATTGCTGTTGAACACCCACTCGACGAACAGGTCGATGTCGAAGCTGTTGATGCTGTCGTCGCAGTTGGCGTCGCCGACGAGAACGACGTTGAGATACTTGGCGTAGGAGGCGGAGCCGCAGGCATTGGTGGCGACGCAGCGATAACCGCGCTGGTGGGCGGTCGAGAGCTGGCGGCCGTTGGCGGTGTCGGCGGTAATGGTCAGGGAGGTCGTGGTCGCGCCGCTGACGATTCCGCCGATTCCGGCGTTGTTTCCGTCCCAGCCGGTCGTCGAGCCGTTCGCGAGATCGACCCACACGTTGGAAGCGGGGGCCGTCTCGCGCTGCCACTTCACGGCGAATGGGCCGTACTGAACGGGGCCTGGATAGGCGTTCATCGTGACGCTGCCGTGCGAGCAGGCGATCGGCGGAATCGCGTCGTCGGCGAAGACGGGAGCACCCTCCACGTATCGAACGAACACGGGGCTGGTTGTCAGGCTGCCGCAGTCCGCCGTCACCTGCACGACGTAGTGCGTTTCGGCATCGGATCGAACGTTGTGGAAGGTGAGCGTCGGTGACTGAGCGCCGCTGATCGTCATTCCGGAACCGGTCGGGCCGTCGTTCACGAATTCCCAGCCGGAGGTACCGAGCCTGAACCACTGGAAAGCGGGCATGAAGAAGGTCGGCCCGAATGCGTCGCACTGCAGCGCGGCGACGGAGTCGTGGCACACATCGGTGTTCACCGGCGGCTGCGTGATCCAGGGGCCGCAGAGCGAATCGAGGCCGCGAACCAGGAACGCGCGCTCCGCACCGTTGTAGACGCCGGTGCCGCATAGCTCGGTTCCGGCGTCGCTGATTCCGGTGACGGATTGGAACTCTGACCAGCCGGTGAGGTCCGTGCCCGCCTCCGCCAGGAACGTGGAGAGCCGGACCATGCCGCGGGTCTCAGTCCATATCCACGCGCCGTCAACAGCCCCGCCGCTCTCGCCGCCGATGATCAAGCCGCCGCGGTGCATGGCTGCGGGTGACGAGCGAGTGAACCCGTTGAGGAGGCCGAGGTCGTGGGGGTCGCCCAGCACCCAGCGAGTCGCTCGATCTCCAGCGGCAATAAAGAGACTCGGGCGGCTGACTCCCGCAACGACGTCTCCCGAGCCGGAGATGCGGAGTCCCAACGCGTGCGCATAACCGTTCAATGACGGGAGTATCTGGACCGATCCTCCGGCAGGCAGCAGAAACGCGCGACCAATCCCGGATACGTCGAGGCCGAAGCCCACCATCAGAGAACCGTCGTCTGAGACGGCGGAGATTCCTGAATAGAGCATCGAGGCTGGGGAAATGTCCACCAGTCCCGTGAAGTGGCTCCAGCGCACGGCGCGCCAGCTTGCGAAGGTGCTGGGCGTTGTTCCGCAGACGACAGCGCCGTTGGCGCTGCATCCGCCTGAGAATGCGCCGCCGCCATCGGCCAGGTTTCCGATGTTCTGAGGCGTGCTTCCAGTGGTCCAGCGGACGATCCGCCCGTGAACTGTCGGCGTCGACGTCAAGCTGGTTCCGATCACGACGGCGCCATCGGCGCTGAGGCCCTCCGCGTCGGCATAGAGTCCGCCCGGAAGTGAGTCCAGGAGTTGCATCGGCCCGGGGTAGGTGTATCGAAATCCTCGACGGGTGCCGTCCGCGATCTCGGTGGACCCTACCACGATCGTGCCGTTGGCGCTGATTCCGCTGGCGCGAGAGAACGACGTGCTGTTCGGCCCGAGCGAGCCGAGGTCGATGATCACGGGCGCGCCGGCGGAGGCGTTCGCAATCAGCGCGATGATCAGGGAACTTACAGCGACGTTGCGGTGCTTCATGATCGGTCTATCCACAATTGCCGCGGAGGCACGGTGTTCGAGTGTCACGGGCACGGTCTGCCGGCCGGGGGCGTACTCACGATGCAGGCGACAAATCCGTCGATGTCGAAGTTATTGGCCACGCTGTCGTGGTTGAGATCGGCCCAGCAGCCGCGCTGATCCCAGCAGTCCTGCGTGCCGCCGAGGGAGACGTAGCTTGCGGGTGCGATGATGAAATTGCTGTTGAACACCCACTCGACGAACAGGTCGATGTCGAAGCTGTTGATGCTGTCGTCGCAGTTGGCGTCGCCGACGAGGATGACATTGAGATACTTGGCGTAGGAGGCGGAGCCGCAGGCATTGGTGGCGACGCAGCGATAACCGCGCTGGTGGGCGGTCGAGAGCTGGCGGCCGTTGGCGGTGTCGGCGGTAATGGTCAGGGAGGTCGTGGTCGCGCCGCTGACGATTCCGCCGATTCCGGCGGTGTTTCCGTCCCAGCCGGTCGTCGAGCCGTTCGCGAGATCGACCCATACATTGGACGCGGGCGCGGTTTCGCGCTGCCACTTCACGGCGAATGGGCCGTACTGAACGGGGCCTGGATATGCGTTCATGGTGACGGTGCCGTGCGAACAGGCGATCGGCGGAATCGCGTCGTCGGCGAAGACCGCCGATCCCTCGACGATTCGCACTTCGACGGGCGACGTGGTGAGGGTCGAGCAGCCGGCGATCACCTGGCAGACGTAGAAGCCGTCAGCGTCGGTTTGCGCGTTGTTGAAGCCGAGGAAGGCGCTGGTGGCGCCGCTGATGACCATGCCGGAGCCGGTCGGTCCATCATACACCGGCTGCCAGCCGGCGAATCCGGCCCACTTGTACCAGACGAAAACCGGTGAGTGAAACGTCGGGCCGTAGGCGGTGATGATCAGCGTCGCGTATTCGCCGACGCAGCCCTCGATGCTGCTGGGCGGTTCGGCGATGTAGGGGCCGCAGACGGGGCGCAAGTTGCGAACGGCGAATGCGCGCTGCTGCCCATTGTAGAGGCCGTAGCCGACGATCGCGGTGCCGTCGCTGCTGATGGCCGTGGGGTAATCGAGGGTCCAGCCGGTGAGGTCAACGCCTTCGTTTGCGAGGTAGGTGCTGAGGCGCATGAGGCCGAAGGTCTCAATCCAGATCCAGCCGGAGTCGGTGTTGAAGCCGGCGTTGGACTCTCCGACGATCACGTCGCCGTATTCGTGCATGTCGAGGGCGCGGCCGCTGACGAAGCCGGTGAGCGGGTCGAAGACCTGAGGCCCGGAATCGGTCCAGCGGGCTGCACGAAGCTGGCCGATACCGGAGACCCAGCCGGCGAAGATGGTGCCGTTGTAGTTCACGTCGACAAGGCCCGCGTCGGAGTACGGCGCAGGGGTGGGGAGGGCGACGACCCCGGTGGACTGTCGCCAGTAGGTCGCCAGGTCTGGAGCGAGGAGCGCACCGGCGAGCGAAATCGCAATCGTTGAACCGTCGTTGCTGACCCCGTCCACCCTGGTGCCAATGTAAGGGCTGGCGACGAAGGCGGCGCTGCTCGTGGTCCACCACCAGACGCCCTCGGCCAGGCTGAAGTAATTGGTGCGGGTGCCCGCGACCAGTGCGCCGTCGGGGGTCATTCCGCCGGCGACGCAGTCGGCGAAGCCGCTGACGCTGATGGCCTGGAAGCCGCCGCTCTGGGTCCAGCGCCAGGCGGCGTCGCCGTTGTCGGATGCGTTGCCGGCGACGACGGTGCCATCGGCGCTGACGGCGATGGCGAAGCTGTCGGTCGAACTGCCGGCAAGGCCCAGATTGACCATGCCGCCGGAGGGGGTCCAGCGGAATGCGCGGCGGAAATTGGCGGAGTTGCCGCCGGAGAGGTAGGAGTGGCCGACGACGACGGTGCCATCCGCGTTGACGTCAGCGGCGAAGGAGCCGAAGCCGCCGAGTGTGCCAAGGTTGGTAATGGTCTGCGCGCCGAGCGGCATGGTAGCTGCGGCGGCAAGCATGGTGGCAAACGCACGAAAGGCGAGCGTCATGGCCTGAGTCTCCCGATTCTGCAGGGGCGGGCGGTGCGCTGAGTTGGACGCCGGAGCTTCCGCCGAAAGATGTTCCGCACGTTTCGGGGAATTCTCCAGGCGCGCTTCACAAAAAACGCGCGATAACCGCGAAATAGGTCGTTGAAGTGGGTCAGTAGGGTCCGGAAATCGAGCGTGCGAGTGGGGGCCGGGAACGTGGCGGACGGTAGCCATTCGAACACGCGGAATCCGCCGCCTCGGGACCGATGGCGGTCGCCTACGGCCAGATGACCGCGTCGGCGACGTGCGTGCGAACCTGGGCAAGGGCGGCCTGCGCCTCGGCATACGTCGCGTATCGCCCGACGCGAACGACCCAGTGTTCGCCTTCGGGGCGCGTTTCGCGATAGACGCCTGAGGCGAGGCGCTGGCGGCCGAGATCAGCGGCAACGCGCGCGGCGTTGTCTTTTTTCTGAAAGACGCCGCACTGAATGGAAAAGTGGTCGAGGTTGAGCGCGACGCGGCGGCGGGCGTTCGCCGTCACCGGGCCGGTGGGGAACTCACTGATCACCCGCTGAAACTTCGCACGGGCATCCGCCCAGCGGCCGGTGCGCTCAAGCGCCTGGCCGAGACGGTAGAGGAACCAGTCCATGCGGGCGGAGCGCGGCATGCGTTCAATGGCGGATTCGAGGTCGGCGCCGGCTTCGGCCCAGCGCTCATCCTCGAAGCGCATCACGCCGCGCTGAGCCAGGGCGCGCCAGCGCACGTCGGCGTCGTCGCTGGCCTCCAATGCGCGGTTGAGGTCGTCGTAGGCGGCGCTTCGGCGACCTTCGCGGGCGTGGATGAGAGCGCGAACGTAATACGCGCGGCCGGCGTCGCTGCCGCGCGGCGAGGCCGCGACGAATTCGCCGGCCAGTCGGGCGGCGCGGGGGAGGTCGCCGCTGTCGTAGGCGCTGTGGGCCTGGTAGAGCTTGTTGATGTCCGCGCCGCGCTGCGCGTCTGCGCAGCCCGTGCTGATGCCGACAACGGTGATGCAGAGAGCGGTGGCCAATGCCGATGCGATCGGCCGATGACGGCGCTGGGAACTGGCGTGGCTCGGGGCGTGGATCATGGAGGGATGATCCTGCGGGTTGCGATGGGACGCAAGCATTCGGCAGTGCGAAGGCGCCACGGCGCTCGGGCGCGCGGCAGCGCAGTCGAGTGTACGGCCGCGCAATTACGCGCGCGGCAAAGCGACCTCGCCCACTGGCGCGCAGCCATGCGAGCCGCGGAGGCGGCGGTTTCCGAATGAGATCAACAGCCGCCTGCTGCCGGTGCTACTTCGCCGACTTTCGCAGAGCGTCGGCCTTGTCCGTGCGTTCCCATGTAAACGCCGGAAGCGAGCGGCCGAAATGCCCGTGGCGGGCGGTTTCGCGGTAAATCGGGCGACGCAGCTCAAGCGACTCGATGATTCCGCGCGGAGTGAGGCGGAAGTGCTCGCGAACAATCTCGCTGATGCGGTCTTCGGGGATCTTCGCGGTGCCCTCGGTCGTGATGTGCACGCTGGTCGGCTCGGCGACGCCGATGGCGTAGCTGAGCTGGACCTCGCAGACGTCGGCCAGGTCGGCGGCCACGACGTTCTTGGCGATATAGCGGGCCATGTAGGCGGCGGAACGATCGACCTTGGTCGGGTCCTTGCCGCTGAAGGCGCCTCCGCCGTGGCGACCGCGACCGCCGTAGGTATCGACGATGATCTTGCGGCCGGTCAGGCCGGAATCGCCGTGCGGGCCGCCGATTTCGAAGCGGCCGGTGGGGTTCACGTGGATGGTGATCTTGTCATTCCACCATTCGCCAAGCACCGGCTTGAGAACGTGCTGGATGACCTGGTTCTTCAGCTCGGGCTGGCGGTCGTTCCAGGAGGGGTCGTGCTGGGTGCTGAGCACAAGTGTGTCAACCCGGGCAGGCTTCAGCCCGTGGTACTCGACCGTGACCTGGCTCTTGGCGTCCGGCCGCAGACCGGGGATCAGGCTGTCGCGGCGGACCTGCGCCTGCCGCTCGACCAGGCGATGCGCCAGTTGGATCGGCAGGGGCATCAGCTCGGGGGTTTCGCGGCACGCAAAGCCGAACATCATGCCCTGGTCACCGGCGCCTTCGCGATCGACGCCCATGGCGATATCGGGGGACTGCTTGTTCAGCGCGACGAGAACCGCGCAACTGTCGGCATCGAAACGCAGGTCGGCGGAGTTGTAACCGATCTCGCGGACGACGCCGCGGACCAGGTCGGGGATGTCCACATAGGTGCGGGTGGTGACTTCGCCGGCGACGACCACCAGCCCGGTGGCGCAGAGCGTCTCGCAGGCAACGCGGCTGTGGGGGTCGTCCTTGAGCATGGCGTCGAGCACGGCGTCGGAAATCTGGTCGGACACCTTGTCCGGGTGCCCCATGCTGACCGACTCGGAGGTGAACAGGTGCTTGCGATTGTGCGACATGATTTCGGTCTGACCTTCCCGCGAGCTTGGCCGCGTGTTGAGTGAGTGTTCAGGGGATCGCGCGGCTGAGGGGCGGGCAGTGCAACCGGCCGCCGATGACCACGCGATTCGCCGGGAACGCGAAAGCGGGGAGTCTACGATGGGCGGAAATTGGCGGCAATAGCGATCGGGACGTGCTGGCCGGCGGTCGTCCGATATCGGTTTCGGAGGCCCGCGGGGCGAACGCGATTGCCTGCAGATCGCGTCAGGATTTATCAGAGATTATTGAATGTTGTCCGGCATCCGGCTACCCTGTAGAGAGTGGCGGTGCGCCCGGAATTCGGGGAATTGTCCGAATTTGTGCGGCTCGACACCGTCTTCCCGCGGCATGCGGATCTGCGCTTCCGCTGCTGTGCGTTGCGACTGAGATGGGAATTCGCCCCACGGAGGAATGCTGATGCACGTCCGGGTGATGCTGTTTGCATTGATTGCCGCGGGAATTGCGGTTTGTCTGAATCCCGGCGTTCCAGGCGGCACGAGCCGCGCGCCGACGGTGACGCCGCGAGCCGCTACGGAAGTGGTGGCGCGGCTGGCGGCCCTTCGCGGGGATCGAGCGGCGCAGGGGTTGTTCGGCCAGGCGCGCCGCGGCGAGCAGATGAAGAGTGCGTGCATCGACGGGTTTCGCGGGGCGTGCTTTGCGCCGGGCACTTCGGACGAAGTGATCCAGGGGGTCAGTTCGTTCCTGATCTCGCAATGGGAGTTGCAGCAGGCCCAGAACCCGGCGGCCCGGGAAGAGGGGATCGCGTATTTCGTAACGACCGGCTGGAGCTCGCAGGGGACGCCGATCGCCCTGACGTGGAGCATGGTGCCGGACGGGTTGTTTATCCCGAGCGGCGTGGGCGAACCGGGGGCCTCAAGCACGCTTTTCAACTCGATGGACCTGAAGTTCGGCGGGAACCGAGCGCTGTGGATTCAGCGGTTGACGCAGAGCTTTGACCGCTGGGCGGCGGTCAGCGGGCTTACGTTCACGCGCGTGACGAACGGCACGGATGACTGGGATGACGGGGCGAGCTGGGGGACCGGCAACGGTGCGCAGCGTGGGCACATCCGAATTTCCTCCAAGACGATTGACGGCTCAAACAACACGCTGGCCTATGCCGACTTTCCGTCCGGCGGGGACATCGTGCTCGACAGCGGCGAGAACTGGCAGAGCAGCTCCAACAGCCACCGTTTTCTTCGAAACGTGATGATGCACGAACTGGGGCACTCGCTGGGCATGTTCCATGTCTGTCCGCTGGCCAGCACGCGGCTGATGGAGCCGCTGCTGATCACCAGCTTCGACGGTCCGCGGCACGATGACATCCGCGCGGCGCATCGCTTGTATGGCGACGCCGATGAGCCGAACGACACGTCCGGCACGGCGACCGACCTGGGCACCCTGGGCGCGGGTGGAACGATCAACCGCGGCACCCTTCCCAACCCGACGACGGGTTCCAACCCTGCCAACTCGTCAAGCCTGTGCCTCGACGCGCAGGCTGACGTGGACTTCTACAAGTTCGCCATCACCGGCTCGAGGACGGTCAGCATCACGATCACGCCGGTGGGGCAGACCTACGACAACAGCCAGCAGAACGGCAACGGCTCGTGTTCCAGCGGAAACAGCATCAACTCGCAGAGCTTCGGCAACCTGGCCGTGCAGTTGCGCGACACCAACGGCTCGACGGTTCTGGCGTCGGCCGACGTGAATCCGGCCGGATCGCCGGAAACGATCAGCAGCTTCACGCTGACGGCGGCCGGAACCTACTTCGTGCGGGTGTTCACGGCGAGTTCGCTGACGCAGTCACAGATGTACACGTTGTCGGTCACGGCGACCGCGACCTGCGTGCAGCCCAGCATCACGTCGCAGCCCGATTCGGAGACGGTGTGCGTCGGCTCACCGGTGACGTTCAGCGTCACGGCAACGGGCACTGAGCCGCTGAGCTATCAGTGGCGCAAGGGCGGAGTGGATATCGGCGGGGCCAACGGGTCGAGCCTGAACATTGCCTCCGCGTCGGTGGGGGATGTCGGCAATTACACGGTGTTCATCAGCAACGCCTGCGGAAATACGACCAGCGCCATCGCTTCGCTCTCCGTTCAGAACCCGCCGGGCATCGTGACGCAGCCGACCTCGGCCATTGCGTGTGTCGGTGCGGACGCGGTGTTCACCGTGCTGGCCTCCGGCGGCGGACTGGAATACCAGTGGCGCAAGGGCGGCATCGACATCAGTGGTGCGAACAGCGCGACGCTGGACAAGTTCGATGTGCAAACGAGCGACGGCGGGTCGTATGACTGCGTGGTCACCAACTCCTGCGGATCGATCACGACCAACAGCGTCAACCTGACGGTTCGAACGCCGCCGGTGATTGTGACGCATCCCACGAGCGAAGCCGCGTGCGTGGGCGACTTCATTTCACTGTCCGTGGTGGCGGGCGGTTCCACGCCGCGCACGTTCCAGTGGCGCAAGGGCGGAAACCCGATTGACGGCGCGACCGACAGCATCCTGGACTTCGTGCCGGTGAGCGCTGCGGATGCAGGCAATTATGACTGCGTGGTCACGAACGCGTGCGGGTCGGCGACGACCAACACAGCGACCATCACGGTGCTGGCGGCGACCGTCATCTCGGATCATCCGGATCCGGTGAACGTGTGCACCGGCGGGATGGCGTCGTTCAGCGTCACGGCCACCGGGCAGGGCACTCTGTCCTACCAGTGGAAGCGGGGTGTGACCAACGTGGGCACGAACTCGCCCTCGCTCACGATCAACCCGGTCGGCCCCGGCGACGCCGGAAATTACACCTGCGTCGTTACGGGCGAGTGCGGACCGGCCACCAGCAACGCGGCGGCTCTGACGATTTCGACCGGGCCGTCGATCTCGGTACATCCGTCCAATGCGACGCCCTGCGTCGGTCAGCCGGCTTCGTTCAGCGTGACGGCCAGCGACGTCACCGGCTACCAGTGGCGGAAGAACACGAACCCGATCGGCGGGGCGAACGGACCGAGCTACTCGATCCCGTCGGTTGTTGCGGGCGATGTCGGAAACTATGACTGCGTGGTCAGCAATGCGTGCGGCTCAGTGACGAGCAATGCGGCCTCGCTGACGATTTCGTCGGGTCCGTCGATCTCGGTACATCCGGCCAACGCCTCGGTGTGCAGCGGTCAGCCGGCTTCGTTCAGCGTGACGGCCAGCGACGTCACCGGCTACCAATGGCGGAAGAACACGAACCCGATCGGCGGAGCGAATGGGCCGAGCTATTCGATTCCGTCGGCCGTCGTCGGAGACGCCGGCAGCTATGACTGCGTGGTCAGCAACGCGTGCGGCTCCGTGACCAGCAACGCCGCGACACTGGCGGTGGACGCCGGCCCGCAGATCACGCTGCACCCCGCTTCGGCGACGGGCTGCCAGAACGGGCAGTTGACGTTGACCATCGCCGCCACGGGTTCGCCGGTGCCGACGTTCCAGTGGCGCAAGGGCGCAGCCGACATCGGCGGCGAAACCGGCACGTCACTGACCATCGACCCGGTGAGCGCCGCGGACGCCGGCTCGTATGACTGCGTGGTGAGCAATGCCTGCGGCTCGGTGACGAGCAACGTCGCGGTGGTGACGGTGCGGCTCAAGGCCGATGCGAACTGCGACGGCGTCGTCAACAACTTCGACATCGACGCATTCGTCGTGGCGATCGTCAGCGGGCAGTCGGCGTGGGAGGCCTTGTACTCCTGCGACTACGTCTGCGCAAACGACGTGAGCCGCGACGGTGTGGTGAACAACTTCGACATTGATCCGTTCGTGCAGTGCATCGTGTCGGGCGAGTGCCCGTAGCGGTCTCCACTGAACGAGTGGATTGTTCGCGCGACAAACAAGTGAAGACGGGCCGCGGCCGGGCATGATCCCGGTTGCGGCCCGTCGCCGTTTTCCCGCATTCCCGCTGCGGCGCGGTACGCTGCCGGGAATGTGGGGCATGGCAACATGGCGGTCTGCCGGTGCACGCGCTCTGGGGGCGGCGGCGGATCTGATCGCGCCGCTGGTCTGCGCCGGATGCCGGGCCTGGATTCCCAACGGGGCGGGGCACCTCTGTCCATCATGCCAGGCCGAGATGGGCCGACTGGAGCGTCTTCCGTACTGCACGCGCTGCGGGCGGGTCGGCCGGCGCGAGTCGATCGGCGCACACGGCTGCGCCGGCTGCGTCAGCGAGTCCTTCTGGAATGTGGGCTTCGTCAGCGCGCTGGGGCCGTATCACGAGCCGCTGGCGTCGCTCGTGCGGGCGTTGAAATATCACGGCGACAGTCGATGCGCATCGATCCTGGCGGACCGGATGGCCGCCCGGCTGCGAGGCGAGCCGTGGCTGGCGACGGTCGAAGCACTGGTACCCGTGCCGATGCACTGGTTGCGGCGGATGCAGCGACCGTGCGCTCATGCCGCGATGCTGGCCGACGCGCTGGGCAAAGCGCTGAAGCTGCCGGTGCTGTCGCTGGCGTCGCGCATTCGCTACGCGCCGAGCCAGACGCACATCGCATTGCGGTCGCGGCGATTCGCAAACGTCGCGGGTTGCTTCGCCCTGCGTCGAGCGGATTCGGTGCGGCGGGTGCGCCGGCGGCCGGGTTCCGTCGGCCGCGGTCCGGTCTTGTGCATCGTGGACAACCTGCTGATGAGCGGCGCGACGGTTCACGAGGTCTCGCGCGTGCTGCGGGCGGGTGGAGCCGGGCGGATACACCTGGCGGTTGCCGCCCGCTCGCGCAGCGGCGAAGAGGCGGCCGTGGAGGGGCTGCTGGCGGCTGAGACGGCGGCGGGCAGGTCGGCGTGACTCCGTCCAGCCGGTCGCGAATGATCAGCCGATGGAGCGCTTGACGCGATAGGCGGCTCGCACGATCTCATCCGGCTCGGCGAGCAGGCCATCGGCCTCGACCGCCGCGGCAATCCAGCGCTGCGCGTCGGCCCGGCGGTCTCCCCACTGCATGAGGATTTCCAGCGCCAGTTGCTGGGCAGTGTTCAACTCGGGCAGCGGTGCGCTCTGCGGCTCTCCGGCGCAGAACGGGGTGAGCCGACCGCGGAGTTCGGCGATCATGCCGGCAGCGGTCTTCTTGCCGATCTCGGGCAGGGTGGTGAGAAAACGCTCGTCGCCGCGTTCAATCGCGGCGGCGATGAGGTGCGTGGGAGCGCCCATGAGGCGCAGGGCCTTGCGGGTGCTGATGCCTTTGACGCGCGTCAGCTCGTCAAAGAAGCGGCGATCCGGCTCGGAAAGGAAGCCGATCAGGCGCGGCGTCAGATTCCCCCCGCCCAGCGCCCCTTCGAGATACAGGATCGTGTGCAGCGTGATTTCGGACCCGACGCGGCGTTGCAGCTCGGGAAGTCCGGAGGCGGGCGTCAGCAGCTCCAGCCAGACGCCGAGAACGTCCAGCCACACGCATTCTTCCTCGACGCCGCAGATGCGGCCGGTGATGCGGCGGATCATCGGGCGGTCCTCCGAAGGGCAGCGGCGATTCGCGCCGTCCGTCGGGGACGGGGTGCGGGAGCGGGCGGAACGGCGAGTGACATGCGAAGGCCGCACAGTCCGACGGCGATTGCGTCGGCCACGTCGCTGGGTTCGGGGATGCGCGACAGGCGCAGGGTGCCCGCGATGGCGCGCTGAATCTGGGCCTTGGAGGCGTGTCCACTGCCGGTGAGTGTTTTCTTCACGCGGGTGGCGCCGACGCTGAGCACCGCGAGTCCGCGCCGCGCAGCGGTGACGAGGATGACACCGCGCGCATGCCCCATCAGAATCGCGGTGCGCGGGTGGGCGTAGTGTGCGTAGAGGTCTTCGCAGACCAGCAGCGGCGGCTGGTGCGTTTCGATCAGTGCCTCGAGCGCTTCGGCGAGGGTGGCCAGTCGCCGTTCCAGCGGATCGCGCGGCGCGAGCCGGATGACGCCGGCCTCCACCAGCCGCGCTTCGCAGCGCGAGTCACGATCCAGAACCGCGTAACCGGTGCGGAGCAGGCCGGGGTCAATTCCCAGCACGCGCGGCGCGGGCGTGATCGGCATCGGCGTGAGCGGCGCAGCGGGGTTGATTTTCAGTCGTGAGGCGGCCATTGGGGGGCAATCTGGCCCGAATTGGCGGACGATGCAACCCGGGCTCGAAAAAAGGTGCGGCGGCTGATTCCGGGATTGCACGGAATTGTAAGGAGTCGTGGGCGGGGGCTGGATCGGCGGCGCGGGACGGCGGGTGGTTCGTATAATGCGGGAGTCGGCGGCGGTGCGTTGACCGCAGGTTCTCGTCGCCGGCATGCGCTGAATTCTCGAAAGGGAACACGATGCGATTGCTTCGACTTTCGCCTTTATGGGCGATGTTGCTGGCGCTGGGGCTTTCGTCCGCGACGGCGAATGGACAGGGTGTGGGCGAGGCCTATGCCCGGATTCTGAACGGCGACTATTCCGGCGGCCGCGACGCCGCGATGACCGCGGCGAAGGTGTCGACGGAGGAGCCGGCGGCGCGTCGCGTGCTGGGCTGGCTGGACTCCTATTCGGCGATGTCCGAGGAGCGCGCCCGCCTGCGGGCGGAGACGCTGGCGTGGAGTTCGGAGCAGGCGCAGAAGGCGCTGGCGGAGGATCGGCTGTTCCTGGCGCTGACGTTCACGGCCCGAGCAGCCCAGTATTCCGCGAGCAAGGCGGAGTTCGCGGGTCAGGAATGGGTGCAGGGGATCATCAATCAGTCGCGGCTGGAAGCGTCCAGGCTGGAGGCCGTTCCGCGTTGGCGCGACGCGCTGAGCTACTACTATCGCCTGGAGCAGATTCTCGAGCGTAGCCCGGAGCTGAAGGCGTCGCGCGAGCACGCAGCGCGGCACGCCCGGCTGGAGGCCGTCTATCCCGATCAGAAAGCCGTCGAGCGGAGGATCAAGGGCGTCCGGCGGGAGATGCTGTACGAAGCGCTTCGCAAGGTGGACGCCTATTACTTTGAGGCGCCCAAGCACCGCGTGCTGGCACTGGCCGCGCTGGACAACCTCGACGCCATGCTCGAGACGCCCAAGCTTCAACAGGTATTCGACGGGCTGGCCAACGACGACAGCCGGCGAAGCTTCACCGAGGGTCTGCGCGAGCTGCGGGCCGGGGTGGAGGCACGGGAATCGCTCTCGCGAAAGGATTTCCAGCGGCTGTTCGATGAAGTCGGGGAGTTGAACCGCCGCACGGTGGGACTGCCGGACGAGTTGATCGTCGTCGAGTTCACCGAGGGGGCCGTTTCGCGGCTGGACGATTTCTCGTCGATGATCTGGCCGGCGGATTCAAACGAATTCGACAAGATGCTGACCGGCGATTTCTGCGGCGTGGGCATTTCGCTCGGCGAGGATGAGATTTCCAACCGGCTCAAGGTGGTGTCGCCGCTCGAAAACTCTCCGGCGCTGGAGGCGGGCATTCTGCCCAGCGACCTGATTATCGAAGTCAACGGTGAGTCGACAAAGGGCTGGTCGACGGAGGACGCGGTCCGTCACATCACGGGTAAGCCGCAGACGCCGGTCACGCTCGTGATCTTCCGACCCTCAACGGGGCAGCGACTGGAGTTTCCGTTGACGCGCCGCGCGATTCACCTGCGCAGCGTCGAGGGAATTTCGCGCATGCCGGAGGATCTGTCGCGATGGAACTACATGGTCGATCCGGCGGAGGGCATCGCCTACATCCGTCTGACGAATTTCTCGCCGCGCAGCTCGGATGAGCTGGGCGCAGCGCTGCACGCCGCTCGCGAGCAGGGGATGAAGGGGCTGGTGCTGGACCTCCGCTACAACCCCGGCGGGCTGCTGGAAGCGGCGGTGGACATCGTGGCCAAGTTCATGACGACCGGCGAAGTCGTGAGCACGCGCGGTCGGCAGGAGCGGCCGGAGCGCTACGAGGTCAGCGGCAAGGCCCCGTTTTCAGATGTTCCGCTGATCGTGCTGGTGAACGAAGCCAGTGCATCGGCCTCGGAGATTCTTGCCGGTGCGTTTCGCGATCATGGCCGGGCGGTGGTTCTCGGTGAGCGGACTTTCGGCAAGGGCAGCGTTCAGAAGGTCATTCCGCTCGAGAACAACCTGTTCGGGCGCGGGGCCGATCCGGGAGCCCGGATCAAACTGACGACGTCACTGTATTACCTGCCGAACGGCGGCACGCCGCACCGCTCGCCGGACGCGGATGACTGGGGCGTCAATCCGGACTGGCAGATTGCGCTGACTCCCAAGGAGGCGGTGCAGGTCATCGAGGCACGGCGGGACGCGGCGGTCCTCCGCAAGGAGACTGCGGCTGCGCCGGAGTTGAGCGAGGACGAGCGGCGGCGCAATCTCGAAGCGCTCAAGACCGAGCGCGACACGGATGAGGATGAACCGCTGCTGAGCGTGGCGGACATCGCGCTGATCGAGAGCGATCCGCTCAAGGCGGCGCGGGTCGATCCGCAACTGGAGTACGCGCTTCTGCACCTGCGAGCCAAGCTGGCGGCCAACCTGCCGTGGCCGAAGATTGCGACGCGCGCGGCAGCGGCGGCAACCGGCCGGCTGCCGTAAGGACGGCGACCGGGAGCCTGGGTCGGCGGGGCGGAGTGCTGCGCCCTGATGGAGTCGCGGGATTGCACGCAATCGAGTGGGGGCTTACGGTGAAATCCTGAGGATCGCCGCACGCGGCGCATCCTGAGGAAGGAGCCGATGTCGTGGCCCGCTTTGCCGTCATCATTACCGCCGCCGGGGCCGGCAAGCGCTTCGGCGGCGACGTGAAGAAGCCCTTCGCACAACTCGACGGCCGGCCGGTGTTCATCCGCTCGGTCGAGATGTTCATCAACCGTCCGGATGTCGCGCAGACCATGCTGACGGTCACGCCGTCGGATTATGACGTGGTGCGCGAGAAGTACGCGCCCAACATCATGATCATGGGGATCAAGCTGGTACGCGGAGGGGCCGAGCGGTTTGAGTCGGTGCGGCTGGCGCTGGAGGCGCTGGACCCCGAGATCGACTATGTGGCCGTGCATGACGCCGTGCGGCCGTGCGTGGCGGAGTCGTGGATCGACGGCGTCTTCGCCGAAGCGCAGAAGAGCGGCGCGGCGATCCTGGCGGCGCCCTTGTCGGGGACGATCAAGCGCGTGAGCGCCGCGGGATTCGTGGATGCGACCGTGCCGCGCGAGGGGCTGTTCGAGGCACAGACGCCGCAGGTGTTTTCGCGTGAGCTGATCTGCCGCGCGTATGCCGAGATGCCGGCCGATTTTCGCCCGACGGATGATGCGTCCGTGGTGGAGCGGCTGGGGCACGCGGTCTCGATCGTGCAGACCGACCATCGCAACATCAAGATCACGCTGCCGGGGGATATGTCGCTGGCGCAGGCGCTGCTCAAGGACTTTCAACGCAAGCCGCGCAGCGCCGGCGCGCTCAATCCGTTCGGCGAGGCGGAGTGGTAACAGAAACGCAGGGTGGAATCGACGCGACGCTCGATCGCGCTGCGTCCGAAGCGCCGGGGATGGTGCCAGCCGCCACGCTTATGCACCGTCGCCGCGCCGCAGGATCACCGCCGTCAGGTCATCGGCGAAGTGGTCGCTTCCGCCGAACTCCCGCACCCGCTCGCGAAGTGCGCTAATCAGCAATGCCGACGATGCGCTTCCGAACTGTTGCACGATCCGTGTGACGCGCTCCTCCCCGAACAGCTCGCCGGCGGCGTTGGCCGCTTCGAAAAAGCCGTCAGTCAGAAGAACGAGCCGCGCGCCGGGTGAGAACTCGAACACCTGCGGCGCTCCGATCGGCACGTCGGCGTCGACGGCCATCGGCAGGCAGCTCGCCCCGCGCCGATCCACGCGCGGCCCGTCGAACAACAGCAATGGTCCCTGCCCGCAGGCGTGGTAGTGCAGCTCGTGCCGCAGCGGGTCGAGGATTCCGAAAAAGGCGGTGACAAAGCCCTCGTCGGCCAGGTCCACGGCCAGAAGCCGGTTGACGTGCTCTACGATGCACTGCAGATCGGTTGTGGCGCCCAATAGCCCGCGGATCATGGAACGGGCGGAGGCGATCACGAGCGCGGGACCGATGCCGTGGCCGCTGGCGTCAGCCATCAGCACGGCGAGGCGGCCGTCGGCCAGGGGGATGAAATCGAAGCAGTCACCGCCGGTTTCGTCGGCGGGCCGGTTCCATCCGCTGATGTCATAGCCGGCGACGGCCGGCGGGTGTCGCGGGAATTGCCGCTGCTGGATGCGGCGGGCGATGTCGAGGTCGCGCTTCATCCGCTGCTGCTCGGCGAATCTCTCAAGCAGTCCGTGCCGGTGCAGGGCGACGCCGACCTGGGCGGCGAGGGTGCGCGCGATGAACTCGTCGTGCGAGTCGAAGGGGCCGCCGGCCTTGTTCAGCGCCTGCAGGACGCCATAGAGCCGGCCGTCGATGCTCTCGAGCGGGAAAGTCAGCACGTTGCGGGTGCGGAAGCCGGTCTGGCGGTCCACCTGCGGATTGAAGCGAGGGTCCGCGTAGGCGTCCGGAACATTGACGACCGTCCGCCCCGTGGCCGCCGCACCGGCCAGCCCGCGATCCGCGGCGAACCGCAGCTCCTCGAGTGCCGTGCCGACGCGGCAGTACAGCTCGTTGGCGGAAGCGTCGTAAAGAAAGATGGTGGCGCGCTCGCAGTGGAGCACGCTGCAGGCGGCCTCAATCGTCATGGCCAACAGGGCGTCGAGGTCCAGAGACCCGGCCAGGCGGCGCGTGATCTCGAGCACGCGCTCATACTGCGCGACGCGGCGGACCGCGCCCTGCACGTCCGCGGGCTGAGGGTCATCGGCGGACATTGGCACCACCCGCGGCCGTGTGGCCGGGTTCAGGAAGCGGTCGCGGCGATCGGGCGCGCGGCGAGCCTGACGATCCAATCGTCGATCTGCGCTTCGGCGCTTTGGATGTCCGCGGGAATCGCGTACTCCACGCGCTCGCAAAGGCATTCGCGGCGGATCCACTCCTGGGCGCCACGGATCACGTTTTCCAGCGGCGCGGGCAATTCAACGAAGAGCGCAATCCGCGCGCTGTATTCGAAGGCGCATTCCTTGCGCAGCGCCTGCACGTGGTGAATGAACTCGCGCACGCGGCCCTCGTCGATCAGATCGGGGGTCAACTCGGTCGAGAGCACCACGACTCCGGCGCGATCCTGCGCAGCGGCCCAGCCCGGCCGCGCCGCGAGGCGGATTTCCACGTCTTCAGCGCCAAGTTCGACGGTTCGCCCCTCGACGGTCAGCCGCAGGACGCCGTCGGTCAGCAGTTCACGACGGCCCGCGGCCGCGTCCAACCCGGCCAGGGCGCCCTTGATCTTCGGGGCCAGCGCGCCGAACTTCGGCCCGAGGGCCTTGAAGTTGGGCTTCACTTCGTAGGTGACGTATTCCTCCGCGGCGCTGGCGAACTCGACCAGCCGGACGTTCAGCTCTTCGGCGATCAACGCTTCGTGCGGGCGCAGGCGCTCCGCGTCTGCGGAGCGCGACAGGATGATCTCGACCCGCGAAAGCGGCTGGCGCGTGCGGATTTTCGCGTCGGTGCGGGCGGCGCGCCCCAGCGAGACGATCCTGCGCACCAGCTCCATCTGCTCGGCCAGCGCGGCGTCGATCAGCCGCGGATCAGCCTGCGGGTAGTCGCACAGGTGCACGGACACCGGCAGCCCGGAGTCGGGGAATCCGGCGGATGCCGCGCAGGGCCGCGGGGACTCGCCGGGAGCGGCTTCCTCGCGATTGCCGGTCAGGTTGCGGAACATGAACTCGGCGAAGAAGGGGGTGAAGGGGGCAATCGCCGTGCTGAGCGTCAGCAGCGTGCCGTAGAGCGTGTGGTAGGCATCCCACTTGTCCTGGTCCTTCTCGCTGCTCCAGAAGCGGTCGCGCGAGCGCCGCACCCACCAGTTGCTGAGTGCGTCCACGAAGTCGTTGAGCCGCGTCGCAGCGGGGAAGTTCTCAAAGGCGTCCATCTTTTCGCGCACAAAGGCGATGGTGCGCTGCAGCTCGCTGATGATCCAGCGGTCGATCTCGCATCGTTCGGCGGTCGGCCGCCAGGGGGAGCCGGTCTTCGGGTGCGGCACGAAGCCGTCCAGATTCGCGTAGATGCTGAAGAATGAGACGACGTTGTAGAGCTTCACGAGAAACTCGCGCTGCGCGTCGCGGATGGCGGCTTCCTGAAAGCGCACCGTCGTCCAAGGCGCCTGCGCGCTGAAGAAGTACCAGCGCATCGCATCCGCGCCGTAGGCGTCGAAGATGTAGGACGGCTCGCGGTAGTTCTTGAGCCGCTTGGACATCTTGGTCCCGTCCTCGCCGAGCATCAGCCCCAGCACGATGCAGGTGCGATAGGGCAGCGGGAAGGGCCGCGGCGCCGTGCCGGAACCGCCGGCTGCGGACAGTTCTCCGCGCAGCAGCGTGCTGATGGCCAGCAGCGCGTAGAACCAGCCGCGAGTCTGATCGATCGCCTCGCTGATGAAATCCGCGGGCAGGCGCTGCGGCAGCGAACCGGCGTTCTGGAGCGGGTAGCCCCATTGCGCGAAGGGCATGCTGCCCGAATCCCACCAGCAGTCGATCACCTCCGGCACGCGGCGCATCCGCGCGCCGGGCGAGTACGGGCTGTCATAGGTCCATGCGTCGATATAGGGCTTGTGAATCTGAAGATCCGACGGCAGGGGAGACTCGCCGGCGCGGGTGCGCTCCTCGCACTTCCCGCGCCAGAAGCCCTGCGGGAATTCGGCCGTCGCGTCGGTCGCTCCCGGTTTCTTCTGCAATTCCGGCAACGAGCCGACCGCTTCCATCCTCCCGGTCGCCTCGCACACCCAGACCGGCAGCGGCGTGCCCCAGTAGCGCTCGCGCGACAGCGCCCAGTCCACGTTGTTGCGCAGAAAATCGCCGAAGCGCCCCTCGCGGATGTGCTCGGGCAGCCAGCGGATCTGCGCGTTGTTGGCAAGGAACTCGTCCTTGAAGCGGCTGGTGCGGACGAACCAGCTCTTCCGCGCGTACTGGATCAGCGGGTCCTTGTCCGCCCGCGGGCAGAAGGGGTAGGGGTGGCGCACCTGCTCCTGGTGCCAGAGCAGCGGTGTGCCCCACGGCGTGCGGCGCTCGTCGCGCAGCTCCCGGATCAACTCCTTGTCGCAGTCCTTGATCCAGCGGCCGCGGTAGCGCTGCGGAGCAGCTTCGTTAAAGCACCCATCCGGGTTTACCGCGCAAAGCAGCGGAATGGCGTCGTCTGTCGCGAATCGGCGCCTTTCGCTCTGCAATAGCTCGAAATCCACCTCGCCGAAGGCCGGCGCCTCGTGCACCAGCCCGGTGCCGCTGTCGGTCGTGACGAACTCGGCGGCCGTCACGCGCCAGCCCACGGTTGCGCTACCGCCCTCGCGCAGCGGTGCACTGCGCTCGCCCAGCGACGGGCCGTCCTCGCGCGATGCGCCGTGGTAGCACTCCGGGAATGGCGGCAGGTAACGGCGGCCGATCAGCGCGCTGCCCGGACAGGTGGAAATTGCCCGCAGCTCGCGCTTGACCTTCTTCCCCAGCGGCTCGACCAGCGCAGCCGCGACGTACAGCCGCTCCGGCCCGCCGCCGTCTGCGGCGCCGGGGTCTTCGACCAGCGCGTATTCAAGCTCCGGGTGCACCGCGGCGAAGTGGTTGCTGATAAGCGTCCACGGCGTGGTGGTCCAGACCAGCAGCGAGACCTTTTCGGCGTCGTCCTTTCCGGCGGGAAGCAGGGGGAATTTCACGAATACCGAGGGGTCGTCCACGTCGCGATAGCCCTCGCCGACCTCGCCGGCGGAAAGCGCCGTGCCGCCCTGGCACCACCACCAGACGACCTTGTGCCCCTGATAGAGCAACCCGCGGTCGAAGAGCGCCTTGAGCCCCCACCAGACGCTGTTGACGTAGGACTCGTGGTGCGTGACGTAGGCGTCGTTCAGGTCGACCCAGAAGCCCAGGCGCGTGGTCATCTCCTCCCACTCGCGCATGTAGCGGAAGACGCTCTCGATGCACTTGAGGTTGAAGCGCTCGACGCCGTAGGCCTCGATCTCGGCCTTGGTGTGGATGCCCAGTTCCTTGCACACTTCCACTTCGACGGGCAAGCCGTGCGTGTCCCAGCCGGCCTTGCGGCCGACGCTGTAGCCGCACATGGACCGGTAGCGCGGGAAGAGGTCCTTCATGGCACGGGTGAGGCAGTGGCCGGGGTGAGGCTTGCCGTTGGCGGTCGGCGGGCCTTCGTAGAAAACGAACGGGGGCGCGTCGGCGCGCTGCGTGAGCGAGCGCTCGAAGACGCGGTGCCTGGCCCAGAATGCGAGCGTGTCGCGCTCGGACTGGGGGAACTCGAACCCGGACGGCAGCGGCGGAAACATGGACACCTCCGCGGAGCGCCGACACGGGACGCCGGCTCCGCAATCGTGAATCGCGGGATTATGCGGGAATTGTCGATCGACGGCGAGCGTGACGGAAGGGCGGGGTGTAGGGCGAGAGCGGCCCGGCCGGGCTGCAGCGGGAGGCCGTGCGGGTTGCACCGGCTTCCGCTATCGTCCGCCGGCGATCGGCGGAAAGTGCCCGCCGATTGAGCGGAGGTCGAGCGCGTCAATGAAGCTGCGGACGGCAATAGCGCTGTGCACGATAATGGGCATCTCGGCGGCGGCCTGGATCGGCTGGGCCGCACAGCGGCGGGACGGGGTGCCGTCGTCGCAGCCGGTGCTGCCGCCGATCGGGGTGCTGGAGTATCGCGGCGTCGCGCTGCAGCTCCAGACGGGGCACGCCGTGATCGAGACATTTCTGCCGGCGCTGCGCGAGATCGCCGAGCTGGGCGCGGACACGGTGCTGTTGTGCCCGGCCGGGTTCATGGAACATGCGGAAGCGCAGGCGATCTTCATCGAAGCGCGGCAGACCCCGACCGCTGACGAGCTGCGGCGGCTGATCGAGGCGGCCCGGCAACTCCGGCTGCGCGTGATCGTGATGCCGCTGCTCCTGCTTACGCACCCGCGCGGCAGCGAGTGGCGCGGCATGATTGAGCCGCCGGAGTGGCCGGAGTGGTGGGAGGCATATCGGGAGTTCATTCTTCATTTCGCCGACGCGGCTGCGGCGGGCGGGGCGGATGCGTTCATGGTGGGCAGCGAGTTGGTCAGTACCGAGCGAAACCGCGGCGAGTGGCTGCGCGTGATTGACGCGGTGCGGGCGCGATTTTCAGGGCGACTGGGATATTCGGCCAACTGGGATCACTACCGCCCGGTGTCGTTTTGGGATCGGCTCGATTTCGCGGGTGTGACAACCTACAACACGCTGGCCGACCGCGACCTTCCGACCGTGGACGAACTGGTCGAGCGCTGGCGGCCGATCCGCCAGCGTCTGTTTGATTTTCAGCGCGAGATCAACCGGCCGCTGCTGTTGACGGAAGTGGGCTGGTGCAGCCAGAAGGGGGCCGCCCGCGCTCCGTGGAATTACTACCGCAATCAGAAAGTCACGCCCGAGGGGCTGGAGGAGCAACGGCGGCTCTACGAGGCGTTCATCCGCGCGTTTCCGGCGCAGCCGGGGTTCGGCGGCGTCATCTGGTGGGAATGGACGCCCGGCGGCGGCGGACCGAAAGACTTCGGCTATTCGCCGCGCGGCAAGCCGGCGGAACGCGAACTGCGCGAGTGGTTTCGGACAGCGGCCGACCGGCCCGCGTCTCAGCCGGTCAAGGCGCCCAGCACGGATTCACACGGTTTGACGGAGTAGGCGCAGAGGCGATTCAGCGCCGCGCGGCGTCCGGGGCGGGTTTCGTGGATCGGCTCCGGCAATGCGGTCAGGCGGGAGAGGTGCATGTCGCTGCAATCAGCGGAATCCCGGCTGCCGGCGTGGCTGGTGCAGAACCGCAATTTCGTGCTGCTCTGGTGCGCGTATGGGACCGCCGCCATGGCGGACCACCTGGGGGAGACGGCGCTGCTCAATACGCGCAACGCCCTGGAACGGGAGGATTCGACGCGCGTGCAGGCGCTGATCTCCTTCGGCTTCTTCCTGCCCTTTGTGCTGCTGGGGCCATTGGCGGGGTGGTGGTCGGACCGCTTCAGCCGCAAATGGACGATGGTGCTGGCGGACGTTGCGCGGGCGGTGCTGGTATTCAATCTTGGGGCGCTGGTGGCGTTCCTGGTGGCCGTGCTGCCGGCCGCTTGGGCGGACTTCTCGATCGTGATTCCGCTCGCGGCGGTGGGACTGCTGGCGGCGTTCTTCTCACCGGCGCGACAGGCGCTGCTGCCCTCGCTGATTCGGGAGGATCAACTGGTCCGGGCCAACGCCCTGATCAACGCGCTGGGGACCATCGGAGCGATACTGGGCATTGTCGCGGGCGGGTGGATCGTGACGCGCTACGGTGCGACGATCACGTTCCACGTCAATGCCCTGGCGTTCTGCTTCAGCGCGGCCTGCGTGCTGCTGATCGACACGCGGCGGCTGCGGGCTGCCCCGCACACCCCGATCAGCGGCGTCTGGGCGCCGCTGGCGGATGGGCTGCGTTATGTGCAGACGCACCGGCGGGTCGTGCAACTGATCGGGCTGATGACGCTTTTCTGGGGAGTGGCGGGGGTGGTGATCGCGGTGGTGCCGGCCCTGGCCAAGCAGCTCTTTCCCGGCAACTACGAGATGCTGGCGTACTTCCGAGGGCTGCTGGGGATCGGCCTGGCGCTGGGTGCGACCGTGATGACGATCTTCGGATCCGCGGTGCCGGTGCAGCTTTCGCTGTTGCTGGCGCTCGGTGCCGCGGGTCTGTGGCTGGCGCTGCTGGCGACCTGCAGCGCGCTCGGACTGGGGGCGATCGTGACGGGGCTGGCGCTGCTGGGAATCGGCGGGGCCGGAGCGGCGATCCAGGTCAGCGTGCTGGCGACCCTGCAGCGCTTCGTGCCTGATGCGCGGCGCGGGCGGGTTTTCGGCGTGTCGGACACGTGCACGATGGGAGCGATGGTGCTGACCAGCGCAGCGCTGGGGCTGCCGCATCTGCCGCAATTGGACCGCTATGTTCCGCTGCTGCTGGCCGGCTGCGCAGCCGCGTTCCTGCTGGCGGCGCTGACGGCCGGTCGCGGGTATCTGCGGCATCGGGACGTCGGGCCGGGGGTCGCGCTGATCTGGCTGTTCGTGCGGTTCTTCGCGGCCTGGCGGCTGCGGCTCAGGCTGGTGGGGCGCTGCACGGTGCCGCGCGAAGGCGCGGTGATCCTGGCGGCGAACCACACCGCGGGCGTGGACCCGATGGCGATCCTGGCCTGCTGCCGGCATCGGATGGTCAGCTTCATCGTGGCCCAGGAGCACTACAACATGCCGATCCTCAAGACGTTCATGCAATGGGGGCGCTGCCTTCCCGTGAACCGCGAAAACCCGGGAAAGGCGTTTCTGGCGTCAGCGATGAAGCTGCTCAAGAGCGGGGGCTGCCTGGGAATTTTTCCGCAGGGCACGTTTGAGATACCGGGGGAAGAGACCCCGGCTGCGAAATCAGGGGTTGGGCTGTTGGCGCTGCGGACCGGGGCGACGGTGATCCCGTGCCACATCAGCGGCACGCGCTATTTCAACAGCCCGATGCGCTCCTACCTGACACGGCACCGGATGCGAATCCGTTTCGGTCCGCCCGTGGACCTCAGTGCGCTGGCCGGAAGGGAGCGCGACAAGGCCGCGACGGATGAGGCGTCCGATCGAATCTGGGAGGCGATTGAGGCGCTCGCGCCGAATCCGGAAGAGACCGCCGGCCGCGGATGATTCAGCGCGGGTTGTTGACCCAGCCGAACTTGCCGGTCTCGCTGAACCACACCGGCCACTCCGCGTTCTTGGCGCGCAGCTTGAGGTGCTGAGCCTGCAGGTCGCCCGGCTCTTCGGCCAGCGGGTTTGGCCCCTTGGCGGGCTTGATCATGCCGACGGTGCCGTCCAGGAAGCCGACCATGGCCCGGCCGTTGTGGCGGTTGGTGAACTGGTCGCGGCCGGCCCAGGAGCCGTCGTCAAACCCGCCGGTGCTGCTGCGGTTGTAGAACACATCATCCTCTTCGATGAGGATCGGCAGGCCGTCGAAGATACGCACGCTGTTGATCAACTGCAGGGGGTTGCTCGTGTTTTCGGGGTAGGTCATTTTCCATCCGAGGTCGGGCCGCGCCCCGGCCATGCGGATGATCATCGTGTAGTCGAAGAAGGCGTTGGTCTGGCGGCGGGCGGAGGGGCACTCGAAGACCTTGTCCACCTCGGCGAAGTACTTGTACAGCACGGAGGTCTGAAACGGCGTCTTGAATTGCCCCGGCGAGGCCAGGAACCGGGCGTTGTTCCGCCCGCACCAGTCGAGATTCTGCGGCCCGTCCCAGTAGGTCCCGGGGATCACGAAGTGATCCTGGGCATACAGCGTGAAGGCCAGCATGCACTGTTTGACGTTGGCCATGCACTTGGTCAGCCGCGCCTGTTCGCGGGCCTTTTCCAGCCCGGGCAGCAGGAGCGAGATCAGGAGCGCGATGATCGCGACGACGACCAGCAGTTCGATGAGGGTGAACCCGCGGCGGCGCGGAGGGCGATGAAGCATTCCGGAAACGCCTCCTGATCGGCTCGTCCAGGTCGAGGACGCACCAAACGGCGATCATAACCGCTGGCTGGTGCGATCTTCAAGCGATAAACCACCTGCTGAACCTGGCACCGAACCACCAGCCAAAGCTGGCACTGAACCACCAGCCAAAGCTGGTGGCAAACGCCGGTCGGCTGAAGCCGACCAAGGGGGATGGGGGTGTGAGTGGGGCTGAACCACCAGCAGAAGCTGGCACTGATCCACCAGCTAAAGCTGGTGGCAAACGCCGGTCGGCTGAAGCCGACCAAGGGAGATGGGGGTGTGAGTGGGGCTGAACCACCAGCCAAAGCTGGCACTGAACCACCAGCTAAAGCTGGTGGCAAACACCGGTCGGCTGAAGCCGACCAAGGGGGATGGGGGTGTGAGTGGGGCTGAACCACCAGCAGAAGCTGGCACTGAACCACCAGCTAAAGCTGGTGGCAAACGCCGGTCGGCTGAAGCCGACCTTACCCGATGCCGACCCTTTCTGATGCTGGTTTGCCTTGGCTGACTAAGCCGACCAGGGGAAATGCGTGGGCACGAAGGTGCCAGCGGGGCTAGACCGTGTGCCCGCGCAGCACCTCCGCGAAGCGCCACACCTCGTAAAACGTGTTGTACAGCGGAACCGGCGCCACCCGGATCACGTTCGGCTCGCGGAAGTCGCACACCACCCCGGCCGCCTCCAGCGCAGAGAACAACTCGCGCGGCCGCTCCCTCACGAGGATCGATATTTGAGCGCCGCAAACCGGCCGCGGCGAGTCAGGCCGCTCCCTCGCGAGGATCGACAATGGAGCGCCGCAAACCGGCCGCGGCGAGTCAGGCCGCCCGGCATCAGGCGTCTCTCGCGGCGTAATGACCTCGTAGCGGCCGCTGGGCATCGCATCCAGCAGGAACCGCAGGTAGCCGCTCAGCCGCCGCGACTTGGCCGCCAGCGCCGGCATCCCGGCTTCGTAAAAAACCCCCAGCGACACGCGGACCGGCGCCAGGGCCAGCACCGGCGGATTGGATAGCTGCCAGGCGTCCGCACTGGCCACCGGCACAAAACCCCGCTCCAGGTGCATGCGGAAGCGCGTCGCCGGGTCATTGCCCCACCAGCCGCCGAAGCGCGGCAGCCCCGCGTCGCCGACGTGCCGCTCATGCACGAACGCGCCCGCCACCGCCCCCGGCCCGCTGTTGAGATACTTGTAGGTGCACCATGCCGCGAAGTCGACGTTCCAGTCGTGCAGCTGCAGCTCGATGTTTCCCGCCGCGTGGGCCAGGTCAAAACCCACCCTCGCCCCGACGCGCTGCGCCGCCGCCGCGATGGCCGGCATGTCAAAGGCCTGCCCGGTCAGGAAGTTCACGCCGCCCAGCATGACCAGCGCCAATTGCGGCCCGCTGCGCTCAATCCGCTCCAGAATGTCCTCCGTGCGCAGCGTGTGCTCTCCGGCGCGCGGCGCGAGGCGGATCAGCGCGTCGGCCGGGTCGCGGCCGTGAAAGCGGATCTGCGTTTGAAGCGCGTAGGTGTCCGACGGAAACGCGGCGTCCTCGACCAGAATCGCGAAGCGCTCGGAGGTGGGGCGGTAGAAGCTGACCATCAGCAGGTGCAGGTTCACCGTCAGCCCGTTCATGAAGACCACTTCGTGCGGCAGCGCACCAACCAGCCGCGCTCCCGGCTCACGCAGCGCCTCGTGCGCCGGATACCACGGGTGGCGGCCCTTGAAGTGGCCCTCGACGCCGAGCCGCTCCCAGTCCTCCAGTTCCTGCAGCACCGCCGCGCGCGTGGCGCGCGGCATCAGGCCCAGCGAATTGCCGCAGAAATAGATCGCGGGCGAACCGTCTGCGGCACCGCCGTGCGAGCGGGGAATGCAGAATCGCTCGCGGTAGCGCGAAAGCGGATCGGCCGCGTCCAATGCGCGGGCGCACGCCTCCGTGGCGGCAAACGGGATGTCGGCAACGGGTTCACCAGCGGCGGGCATGGTGGGGAATGATAGCGGCCGGCCGCAGCACTGTTGACGGACGCCCATACAATCGAGTCGTCGCCGCGTGTCGGCGGCGGGTCTGCATCGTGACTTGCTCCGGTGCTTGGAGTCGGCAAATGAGCGATTGTGGGCGCTGGTGTGCGATTCTGACGGGATTCATCGGCATTTGTGCGTTATCAACGCACTCTGCCGCGCTGGCTCAGAGCGGCGGGGCGGACTTCGACGCCTGCGGCGTGCTCGTCCGCGGGACGGAGTGCACGCTGTTCGAGACCGGCGGCGCTCGCTATCTGGTCGTCGGCGACTTCAGCCGCTTCCGCGTCGGTGACTCCGTTCGCGTGGTCGGCAAGCTCAACCCGCAATGCGTGACCATCTGCAGCGAGGGGGATGGCTGCATCGGCGACGCCGAGGTCTTCAACCCGGAATTGTTCCCCTGCGGCACGCCGATCCAGGTGCCGTTCGACCCGTGCAGCGGCATTTCGCTCTCGGCGGCGGCGGCGCTGACGGCCTTCGGACTGCGGCTCGCGAGCCGACCGCTTCGCCGTTAACGGGCGGCGTCGTCGGCCTCTTCCGCGCTGCGGATCATGCCCACGGCCGCGGCCGGGTCATTTGCAGGATAAAAGCGGCCGGTGATGCGCATCTCGCCGAGCAGGTCTTCCGCTCCCGGCGTGCTCGCGACCAGCCTCAACTCCGCACGTTCGAGATCCACCTGAAACGGCCCGAAGCGCGGCTTGCGCGTCCAGACGAACCCCGTCCCGGCATAGACGAACGTGCCTTCGGGGGATTGCACGACATAGCGCAGCACGGCGTCGGTGGCGGTGCGGTTGGAGGGCGTCTTGCCCGGCAATGGCCGCCAGAAAACGTGAATGTGCAGCAATTGCGAGATCGCGCGGCCGTCGCCTTCATTGCCGAGGCGCATGGCGGATGCCGCGACGTGCAGGTCGCCGCCGGCATCGGTCCATTGAGCGCACTGCTCCGGTGTGAACGAGTATCGCTCGGGAAAATGCGGATCGGCGAAGGAGAGCAGCTCGACGCGTGACGCCGTTGCGCAGCCAAGCGCCGGCAGCAGGAATGGGAGAATGAGGGGGCCTGGCACGAATCGGCGGGGGCGGGTCGGATTCATCGGCGGGCGAGAATACCCGATCGTCGGCGTGCCGCAAGGCGGAAGTGCCGGTACGTGCGCCGCGGAGTCGTGCGTCGACCGGCGGTATTCGCGGCGGAGCGAGTCGGTCGATACAATCCGGGGGCGGGAGAATTGTGGCGGGCGGAGCGTCTTCGCCCGTGCGAACTTGATGCGGAGGGCCGTTGTGTCCGGTACGCCGTTGCCGATTCTGACGACCGACGCTGCGCCGCGACGGCGGCTGCCGCCGTGGCTCAAGCGGCCCATGCCGACGTCGGAAATGCTCGAGACGCGCAAGCTGCTCGATGGCCTGCGGCTCAACACCGTGTGCGTCGAGGCGCGCTGCCCGAACCTGACCGAGTGCTGGAGCCGCGGGACCGCGACGTTCATGATCCTGGGGGATCACTGCACGCGGCGCTGCGGATTCTGCGCGGTCGGCACGGCCCGCCCGCAGCCGGTCGAACTGGATGAGCCGCAGCGGCTTGCGGATGCGGCGGCAAAGCTTGGTCTGCGGCACGTCGTCATCACGTCGGTAGCGCGGGATGATTTGCGCGACGAAGGCGCACAGCACTTCGCGGACTGCATCGCGGCGGTGCGCTCGCGGCTGCCGCAAGCCACCGTCGAGGTGCTTGTGCCGGATTTCCACGGCAAGGCGGAGTTGATCGCGGTGGTGACCGGGGCAGCGCCGGAGGTCTACAACCACAACATCGAAACCGTCGCGCGCCTCCAGAAGAAAGCGCGTCCCGCCGCCCGGTATGAGCGTTCGCTGGGCGTGCTGCGGACGGCCAAGGCCCAGAATCCGCGGATCGCGACCAAGAGCGGGTTGATGGTCGGTCTGGGGGAAACGCACGACGAGATCGTGCAGACGCTGCGCGACCTGCGCGCCCATGATTGCGACTTGCTGACCATCGGGCAGTACCTGCGGCCGGGGGACCGCTACCTGCCGGTGGAGCGGTACTACACGCCGGAGGAGTTCGAGACGCTTGGCCGGATCGCGGAGGAAATGGGCTTCTCGGCGGTGGCCAGCGGGCCGTTCGTGCGGAGCAGCTACTTCGCGGAGACGCTGTTCGCCGAGACGGACATCCTGCGGGGGGGCTGATTCAAGCGGATTGGCGGTTTTGTACGGAGGCGGGCGTGGGTTACACTGCCCGACCGGGGGTTTACCGGGTGTGATACGCGCCGGTAGTGGATGCGCTGCCTGATCTGGAGGGTCGAGCAAGATGGCCGTTCGTTTCGACCTACTCCTCGGTGCGCGCGTGCTGGCGCTGAGCGCGGCGCTTGCCGCCTTGTCGTCGGCGGTCGCGCAAATCGCGGATGATCGCGAGACGGGCGAGCTGCCGGTCCGTTGCGATCAACCGCCGCACCCCTATTCGTGCGTGCCGCCGCGCCCGTTTCTGGCGTTCTCGTTTGCGGCGGGCGACATCTGGTCGCGGCCGGACCGCACCGACTTCTACAAGCTCCTGCTGCTGCATTACAACACCGCTCCGACGCAACCGGCCACCCTCTTTTATTTCGAGGCCTGGCACAACTATCGCGCGGAGGTCCGCGCCGCAAATCCGAACGCGATTCTGGGCGTGTACTTCTCAGCGATGACGACGCAGAACCCGACGGATCCGGCGCACTTCACTTATCCCCCGGGCAATTACGGTCCGGCGGGCGAGTTTCTCTGCACGCGACCGCCGCTTAGCTCGCAGTATCTTCCCGGCCCGGATGATTACGGGTTCTACGCGCCGCGCACGCTCAACGCCCGACCCACCTGGGAACCGTGGGGGCCGGGGCTGTTCGGGCGCTGGCCGTTTTATGAGTTTGCGTCGCGCGGGTGGTTGCTGCCGCAGACGACCTACCTCTGCCGGCCGGTGATCGATTTCAACAACCACGACTGCCAGGCCTTCGTGATCGAGCGGCTGCAGCGCGCGGTCGCGCTCGATTATTACAACGTCAACGCGGTGGCGTTCGACAACGCGGCGATGCTGACGAACGAATTCGGGCGCTGGCCGGGGTATGGGGCGCCCGGCTCACCCTACCGCGATCGCGCGCCCGATGCGGACTTTGCGCTCTATCTTCATGCGGTGCGCGAGGGGCTGAATGCAGCCGGCGCCAAGCTGATCGTGAACACCGGCTTCGTCGAGCAACTGGCTCCCTATGCCGACGTGGTTTTCTACGAAGGAGGCATCACGCGGCAGCAGCCGACGGAGCAGATTCGGTCGCTGATTCGCGGCTTTCAGACTGTGCTGAGTCACGGCGGGATCGTGGTGCAGCGCTATATCGCGCGGGACAACACGTCGCCGATTGAGACCTCGCCGGAGGATCTGAATTTCTTCCTGGCCGCCTCGCTGCTTGTGCATGAGCCGGGAGCATTCGGCGTCGACCCGCAGATGCCGGCGGCGAGTTTTCACTTCTACCCCGAGTACTTCATGCTGCCGACCTGGCTGCAGGATGCGCGGGGACCGGCCGTTGAAGTGATCCCGGGTGTCTATATCCGCCGCTTTCAGAACGGGGTGGTTCTGCTGAATGCAACCGACCGACGGTACAAGTTCAGCGACGGCGAATATCTCGCGCTGGGCCTCGCCGCCGATTCGGCGCCGCGCGCGGTGACCGCCCGTTCCGCCGTGATTCAGATCGCCAGTTGCGAATCGGTGACGCGGCATGGCAGTTGCAATTCGCTGTATCGGGGCCATCCGCTGGTGCCGGCGATTCTTCCGGGCGACATGAACTGTGACGCCGCCGTCACACTGGCGGACCACACGCCGTTCCTGCGGGCGCTGTTCGAGCCGGACCTGTATGTGCAGGAGCATCCGCATTGCGATCGAAACGCTGCGGACATGAACGCCGACGGCGTGATCGATCAGGCCGACTACTCCATTCTGTCGATCATCCTGTTCCACGGCGGCGTTCCGCCGACTCCGTCGCAACCCGGCGATTTGAATTGCGATGGATATGTCGATAACCACGACATCGATTCCTTCGTGATGGCGGTTGTCGAGCCGGAGTTGTACGCCGATCGTTTTCCGGATTGCAACCGGGCGCTGGCGGACCTCGACGGCGACGGCGCAGTGACGTATTTCGACGTGCAACATTTCATTGGGCTTCTGCTCAACACTTCTCACTGACGCCGCGCGGGATTTTCAAGCCCCGCGAATACCCGCGTCGGCAGGGCGTCTTCCCCTCCGGTTGATCGCATGGAACAGCCGGCTCGCGTTTATCGGCCGTTGACGGACGCGCAGCAGCGCCTGCTGGACCAGCTCGTGAGCGATTGCGCTGCGCGGGTGGCCGGCTACATCCGCCGATTTCACGGCCGGCGGTTTGACGCTGCGGACCTGACCGCGGAGACATTCGCCCGAGCGGCGGCGAATATCGGCGCGCTCAGCGCGTGTGAGCAGCCGGTCGTGTACCTGTTGGCGATCGCTCGCAATCTTTGCCGCGACGGAGTCCGCCGGAAAAGCCCGGGCGTGCTCACGGAAGCGGCGGCCGATGAATTGACCGCTGCATCGGAGGATCCGGCGTCAGCGGCCCTGCGTCGGGAACGCGAGGATGAGCTGCGGGCGGCGGTTGACGCGCTGCCGGAGGCGTTTCGCGAAGTGGTGATCCTGCGAATGACGGCGGGACTGTCGTTCGAGGAGATCGCCGGCACGCTGAACATCCCGTTGGGGACGGCGTTGTCGAGAATGCACACGGCGATCCAGCGGTTACGCAAGGCGCTTGGGGAGCGTGAGCAGAGTGAGCGGAGCGTAGCGCAGTCGGATTCGCGGGAGCGAAGGCGATGAACAGGCGAAAGAGTGATTGCGAATCGCATCGCGCAGAGTTGATCGAGTCCGTGTGTCGGTCCACACCGGCGCACTCACACTCGCCGGCGCTTCGCGCTCATCTGTCGCGCTGCGAGGATTGTCGCGATGGCTTGCTCGCGGACGGCGATCTGATAGGCGAGTTGGAATTGGCGCTTCGGCCGGAACCGCTTTCCGCGTCCGAGCTGACCAGAATCCGAGCGAGATTGCATCCGGTGCGAACCGGTACGCGAATTCGCGGTTCGGGTTGGATGCTGGGCGCAGCCGCGGCGGCCGCAATGGTGACGTGGACGATGTTTACTCCGGCGCTTGAGGATTCCATCCATGGCGATTCTCAGAACGGCCTGCATTACGCCGATGCGGGTCCGGCGGCCGGGTTGAGCGACCTGGAAGCGGCGCAATTGCGCGACGTGCTGGCGCGGGTGGCGTGGGACGTGGCCGGCGACGCCGGGTTGACGGCGGTGGCGGACTGGTTGGAGAAGCCGGGCGCCGATTCCGCATTGGCTCAATCGCTGCTGCCATGGGATGAGAGTGACGACTGGGACCGCGCCAATCACGAGCGGAGCGGCGTCTGATTCAGTAGGGGCTTGATTGCGGCGCTGGTTACGCATCGGCACTGCGGACCGGCCGTTCTTGGAGCATGTCATGAAGGCAAGCTGCTGGTTGATACAAGTTGGGCTGACTGCGGCGATCGGAGTGGCAGCGCTGGCGCAGCCGCCGGGCGATGAGGCTCCACCGCCGCCGCCGCCGCCGGGGGCGGAGGAGGGTGCCCGCGGGCATGGTCGGCCGCATCGGCCCGCGCTGGGCGACCCGTTGATTCGGGGACTCGCGCAGCGGAACCCGGAATTGGCGGCGCGCCTGGCTCGCCTGCGGCGGGAGGATCCTGAGGCGTTTCACCAGTTGATGATCGACGCGCTGGTTCCGCAACTGGAGGAAGCGCTGGATGCGATCAACGCCCCGCCCGGCGAGCCGCCGAACCTGGAGGCCGGAGCAGGCCCGCGCCCGCCACGTGGACCGGGGATGGGACCGGGGCCGCGCGGCCCTGGGATGAGGCCGGACATGGGGCCGGGACCGCGTGATCCGGGAATGGGGCCGGGACCGCAGGGTCGGCGACCGCCGCCCGGGCGCCCGCACGGCGGGCCGGGTGATCCGCCGCCGCATCCGGGGATTGATGGCCCGCGTCCGGGCATGGGTGGACCGCCGCCTCATCCCGGCATGGACGGCGGGCCGGATGGATTCCCGCCTCCACACGCGGATCCGGCCATGGGCGGACCGCCGCACGGCGACGGAGAAGGCCCGCACCGCGATGGCCGGCCGCCGCGGCCGAACCGCGGGCCGGGGATGGGGCCGCCGCCACGGATGTCTGAGGAGGATCACAAGGCGGAGCGGGAATTCGGCGAGCGGTTCGAGGCGTTGCGGCGCGATCATGCGAATCTGGAGCAGGAGGTTCGGCGTGTTGTGCGTGAACATGGCGAGCTGCCGGCGGAAGCGCAGGCGCAGCGGACGGAGTTGCGCGCGCGACTGGTTGAGCTGATTAACGCCCAATTCGACGCGCGGACGAGGCTGCGCGAAATGGAAGTGGAGCGGCTGCGGCGCGAGGTGGCACGGATCGAGAAGGCGCTGGCGGAGATCGGCGCGGAGCTGCAGCAGCGCGGAGCGGATCGAGAGCGGATCATCGAGCGCCGTGCGGAGGAATTGCTGGAGCGCGGCAAGGCGGGGAGATAGCCGCGCGGCGGGTGCTGTTGCACCGCCCTTCTGGGCGGTGCAGGGCAAGACACCGGGCAGAAACCCGGCGTCCCATGCAGGGTGCCGGGTGCCATGGCGACGGCACTTGTCGTGTACCATGCCGACGGCTCTGCGTCGCCGGGTGCCGGGTGCCACCTATATGAAGGCGAATGTCAACAGACTTTCCCCGCGGACGCACCAAAATCGTGACCTTCGCAGGGGCGCCCCATGATTCGGCCAAGCACTGCCGACGCGATCCGCGCCGACGGCTGCGACTGCCTCCATCATCCCCTCGCGTCACTCGTCCAAACCACACAGCCGCATTGTCCTTGGCAGCCATCCTGCTTCATCACGCATACCGTGGCGGTCAAAGTAACGCCGCCCAGGCACCTATTCGGGACTCTCAAATGAGGTCCATCAGGATGGTCGAGCGTGGCAAACGTACTGCGGGTTCATTCATGTCGCGAGAACTGCGGATCGCCTGCGATCCCGTTCAATGGCACCCTCGGAACTCCGCACGCACGCAAAGCCGACAACGCCGCTCGCTTGCGACGAGCCGCGAATCGTTCAGGAAACCGTCACCGGCTCCAACAGCCGCGCGATCCGATCGCAACGGTACTCGCCGCCGCTTTTCCACATGCCCCACAACACCGCCGTCTGCAGCCGAGCCACATTGCGGCGTGCCATGCGAGCCGTCAATCCATTCTTCACCCACCTCTCATGCAGACGCGAAAACTCGCCGTCGCCGCCGACGGCGTTCATCGCCGCGCCCAGCACGGCACTTTTCAGCACCCGATTCACCTGGTTCGGAACATGCAACGTCACCGATCCGCCGCTGCCGCGCCGGCACAGCCCGATGCCGACATACTTCCACACCGCGGCCTTGCTGCGAAATCGCCAGGGCGTGTCCAGAAACGCGAAAAACGTCGCGGCGCGGATCGGGCCATAACCCGGCAGCGACTGAAAACGCGCGATCTCGGGATAGGCTTTCGACAGTTTGAGCACGCCGCGGCGCAGCACCATCGCCTGCGTCACGGCCGCCTGATAGCCGTCAAGCAGCGTCTGGAAGTCGTCGCACCGCCTTGCGTTTGGGCAGTTGCTTGAACACGGCGGCGGTGTCTTCGGCAAAGTCGCTCTCGCGGATCATCACGCCGTAGAGCCGCGCCTGGGCGATCACGCGATTGGCTTGGCGGACGCGGTTGCGGATACGGTCGTGATAGAGCCGCGATGCGCCGTTTGAAAATGACGCGCTCGAAGCTCTCGGGGTGGTGCACGAACTTGAGGAATCCGCCGCGCGCGGCTGGGCCAGTTTGAGCGCGTCGATGGGGTCGTCTTTTTCGTCGTCCTTGGCGACGAGAGCGTTGCGGCGTGGGTCGCAGATGCGCACGCATTCGCCGCACTCGGTGAGGCCGCGCATGAGCCAGTCGGCGAGCGATCCTTCTTCGATGATGACGGTTCGGGGCTTTTTTGACTTTTTGGAGAGCGGCGAGCACATCGGGGATGGTGGTGTTGCAGCGTTGAGAGGCGATCCGTTTGCCGGCGGGCGAGACGGCGGCGAGTTCGGTGAACTTGCAGTGAACGTCGAGCGCGACGATTCGCTGGTTGGGTTCGATAGCTGGCTGCGTTGGATTAGAATGCATGAAGGGCTCCTTGTGCGGGTAGTTCCTTATGGCGTCAGACTGAACGCCCCGCAAGGTGCCCCGCTTCATACATCTTCATGGCGACGGCCTTTGCGTCGCCATGCTCTTCGCCTGTAGGGCGCACGATCGTTGCCAGGGCCTTCAGGCCCTGGAGTTCGGCCCGCGCCTCATTCTGTTCCATCCCTCTTCGCCCGTAAGGCGCACGATCGTTGCCAGGGCCTTCAGGCCCTGGACCGAAATGCGCCCTCGCCGCACCGCTGCCGCTGGCGGCAAAAAAATCCGGGTTTTTCTTGCATCTACCCGAATCGGCGTGATAATTCAGTCAAGGTGCAGTTGGGAAACGTGAAGACCGCGGCTCGCGCCGTTACTGGCGGATGGCAAATTGGGTGGCAAATTGGGTGGCATGCTTTCGCGGTACACCGCGTAAGCATGTTCTCGAAGCGCCGCCCCCCGCGCCGCTCATGTGTCGTGGTCTGCCGCGAGCGCCCCCGCGACAAGAGGCCCTCATAGTGCGCCCCACCTTCGACAAAACAGCATCCCCCCTCGCGCGGAGTCGAGCATGCTTACGCGGAGTACCGCGAAAGCATGCCACCCGCCGGACGGCGGCGGATCTGCCGGATCGCCCGTTCGCAACTGAGGTGTTACGATGCGTCTCTCCTTGCTTGTCCTTTCATCCCTGCTGGTCGGCACGGCGCTGGCCGGCGAGCCGTATCCCGCCGACCTGCTGACGGTAGGCCCGCTTCGATTCTCCCGCATCCAGTTTCCAATGCCCTATGGCGGAAGTCGGACGGCGTGCGGCGATGTCGCCGTGTTCACAACGGCGATCAATCCGCCCAACACGACTCTTGCGACGTTCGTCTTCGCCGAGTACGACGCAAACGGAGTGGAAGTGCTCCCGCTTCGACCGGTGGACGAAGGGTATCCCGATAGCTACGAACGGACGTGTGTGTGTGCTGACGGGTTTCGGTGGTTTGTGTGGACAGACGACTTTGGCAGCGTCATCCGCGCGAGGGTGTTTGCCCCCGGCGGTCAGCCTATGGGGCCGAGCTTTGTGGTAAAGGACGAAACTGACGGGCTCGGCGACACATTTTCGGTGTCAACGGGAAATGGTCGAGTCATCATTGCATTCGATCGCACCTCAAGTCTACCCATCGCCCCGCCGACGGATGTCGTGATGCGCGTGTTCACTTCATCGGGTGAGTTGCTTTCATCGCTGCTCCCCATTGCGTCCTGGCAGTCGCCTCAGTGGCATGAGCTGGGCGAAGCTAGGGTCCAGCCAGATGGCAGCGTACTTCATCTCTACACGCGGAATCCTGGGTCTCACCCATCCGTCAGTTCGACTAGCATGGACTTTTCGCAATTCTCTGAATGGCCCCTTGGAAGCCCCGGGCTATATGCTTCTCGGTTCCTCAGCTCTCCGACTGTGGGAGTGCGCGTGCTGCTGCAAGATCCGGAAGTCGATGACTACTTCCTGCTGCCGGTCGACGCATCAGGACAACCCTCGGGAAGCCTTCAACCGTTTCCCTATGCTGTGAACTCAATTGCAGAGCAGGCGAACGGTGCCTTCATCGTCACCCATCGGAACTTCAATCACCCGATTGCCTCGTGGTTTGATTCGACAGGGCAACTGTTGGCAGCTAACGTGCCCTATACCCGCCCCGAGGCACTCCCTCGAAGGGTCGGTACCCGGCTAACCGTCTCTGAGAACGGCGTGGTCTGGGCGGGATGGACGGACACATCCGCAATCGGCGAGCCAGGACAGCGCTATATGACCATCCTTCGCCCGATCGTCCCCGGCGACATGACCGGTGACGGGCGTCTGGATAATTTCGACATCGACCCGTTTGTCCTCGCGCTGGTAGACCGCGACGCCTACGCCGCCCTGTATCCGCAGTTCGCCGGCATCATCGATGCGCTCGGCGACATGGACGGCGACGGCGTCCTGACCAATTTCGACATCGACCCCTTCGTCGACGCCCTCGTCAACGGGCCGTAGCCGAGTGAGCGCAGGCCGCGTGTCCTGCATGCTTACGCGGAGTACCGCGAAAGCATGCCACCGGCCGGGTGTTGGTTGCCCTGGCGGATTTTGGGTGCGATGGCGACGGCCTTTGCGTCGCCATGCTTTTCGCCCGTTGCAGCGCATCGGTAACGCGTGGTCGCAAATGACCGCCCTATTCCACGACGATCTTCCCCAGATGAGCGCCTGACTCCATGTAGCCAAGCGCGTCCGGCAGCGCGTCAAACGCGAACGTCCGATCGATGACCGGGCGGATCCGCCGCTCGGTCACGAACGCGCGCAGCCCGTGAAATGCCGCCATCGAGTCCACCATCACGCCGCAGATCCGCACGCGGCGCATCAGAACCTGGCCGGTGTCCAGTTCGGCGCGCATTCCGGCGATTGCGCCCAGCAGCGCCACCGTTCCGCCGGTGCGCGTGCACGCGACGGATTGATTCAGCGTGGCGGCGCCGACGTTTTCGACCACCAGGTCCACGCCGGACTTCGCGGTCAGCTCAAGCACGCGCCGTTCCCACGCCGGCGTCGAGCGATAATTCACCGTCTCCCACGCGCCCAATTCGCGGCAGCGCCGGAGCTTTTCGTCGCTGCTGCTGGTGATGATCACCCGTGCGCCGCGCGCGACGGCAATCTGCAGCGCGAAGATCGACACGCCGCCGGTGCCGAGCGTCAGCACGGTCTGGCCGGGCTGCACGTTGCCGACCGTCACCAGCGCGCTCCAGGCGGTCAACCCGGCGATCGGCAGCGTCGCCGCTTCGGCGGCGCTCCAGCCGGCCGGCGTAGGCAACACCGCGCTTGCGGGAAGGACAACGGACTCAGCCGCCATTCCGGGGCCGGGCGTTCCGAGCGTGGTTCGCAGGTGCTCAGCGCGCATCTCGCCATCCTGCCAGCCGGCGACGAAGTGGGTCGTGACGGAGTCACCGACGCGCAGCCGGTCCACACCTGGGCCGAGTGCATCGATCACGCCCGCGGCGTCGCTCAAAGGGATGGCCGGGAGTGCGAGCCGCGGGTTGTAGTGCCCGCGAATAATGAGCAGGTCGCGATAATTCAGACTTCGGGCCAGAATCCGCAGCCGGATCTCGCCCGGGCCCGGTTCCGGGGTCGGAAGTTCGACGGGGCGGAGCGCCGTAAGTTCAAATGTGTCAAACTGATACGCTCTCAATCGTCTCTCCGTTCTGCACTGCTCAAGCGGCAATTCAGGGGCTGCCTGCGGCGGTAGTGCCGATAAGCATGTTAGCGTACCGGCTGCGCTCGAAGTTGCGTGGCGCAAGGTCGTGAATTGACGCCGGTCGGTCGTCGTAAGTACATTAAAGCCGCTTCGCGCAACGCCGCAACGTGCGGCCGTTCCGGGGCGGCAGGGAGTTTTCATGAGATCGATTCGAGTGCTCGCGGCGATGATCGCCGCGGGCCTGGTATCCGTTGCCGTTGCGCAGCAGCAGCAGCAGCAGGGGATCGTACAGGGTAAGCCCGCGCCGGAGTGGAACATCACCAGCGCCCGCGGGATGCAGACCTCGGCGAAGCTGGCGGACTATCGCGGCCGCTGGGTCGTTCTCGATTTCTGGGGCTTCTGGTGCCCGCCGTGCGTCGGCCGAAGCATCCCGGCGTGGATGACCTTTGCTGAGAAGCACAAGGACCAGAATCAGCACTTCGCGATCATCACGGTGCACGAAACCAACCGCGGAGTGACGACGCCCGAGCAGCTTGAGCCGAAACTGGCGCAGCTCACGAAATCCAAATGGAATGGCAAGGAACTGCCCTTCCCGGTGATTTTCGATGTGACGAACAAGACGGTCGCGGCCTACCGCGTGAATGCCTACCCGACGGCGGTGCTGATCGACCCGGCCGGCAACGTGGCGGCGGTGGAGGTGGGGGCCGGGGACGTGATTGAGAAGCGCCTGGCCGCGGAACTGGTCAAGTTGCAACCGGCGAAGAAGGCCGATGAGGCGACCGTAGCGGCGGATGCACCGAAAGAGCCGGTGAAGGCTGAGAAGCCGAAGGAAGCGGCGCCTGCGGCCGGCAGCACGGAGAAGTCGGCCAACGGCGAAAAGAAGACCGACGAAAAGAGCGAGTGAGAATTGCCCGCCGGCGGTACGTTTCGCGGCGCGGCAACCGGCCTATGAAAGCGACCACATCGTAAAGAACGGAGGCTGCATGCGCACACGGTACTGGCTGGCCCCGCTTCTGTTGTCCGTACTGGCGGTCGGAGCGACCGCAACGGCGGACGAACTGGAGCCGGGTACGACGGCCCCGGCCTGGAAGGTCACCTCCGCCAAGGGGGTGAAGACGACGGCGTCGCTCGCCGACTACAAGGGCAAGTGGGTGGTGCTGAAGTTCTGGGGGTATTGGTGAGGTCCGTGCACGGGCGGCAGTTTGCCGTCGTGGATGGACTTTGTTGAAAAGAACAAGAAGCAGAGCGATCACTTCGTGGTTCTCACCTACCACGAGACCAATCGTGGCGTGACGACTGCGGAAGAGCTTGCTCCCAAGCTCGACGAACTCAAACAGCGGCGCTGGAAGGGGCGGGATCTTCCGTTCCCGGTCCTGTTTGACACCAGCGGAAGCACCTTCAAGTCGTACGGCATTCGGGCGTTTCCGACGACGGTGCTGATTGACCCGGAGGGCAAGATCGCGACGACGGAGCTTGGTCATGAAGGAAAGGTCGAGCGGCGCCTGCTCCGCGAGTTGAAGAAGCTGGCCAAGAAGCCGGCCGAGTCGGAGGGCGCAGCGGAAGGCGACAAGCCGGCGGAGGGCGCCGACGGTGAAAAGCCCAAGGCGGATGCTCCGAAGGAGGATGCGCCCAAGGGTGACAAGCCGAAGGCGGATACGCCTCGCGGCGCCAAGCCCAAGGGCGAAAAGCCCGCCGATGGGACGCCGCGGGGAGACAAGCCCAAAGCGGACAAACCCTGACCCCTGGCTGACGGGCGCTCCGCGCACCGCTGCGTAGCGCACAGACCGGAGTTCAACACACGTACACCGCGCCGTCGGGTCGATTCCCGGCGGCGCGGTGTGTTTCGTTCGTGCCGTGATCGCGCTACGCGCCGGGTGGACGCGCGCGTAGGATGTGAGGCGCCGCGCCGCTCGAGGAAGTCGCCGGGCGGCGCATGGCGGACGCTCGGCTCGCGGCCGGTGAGGTCAGGAGCGTGAAGCGCCGGCGTCATGGACACTCGCAGGGACGGAGGATGTGCCGTGTCTCGGGCCGACAGCATTGACTCGGTATTGAAGGAAACCAGGCGCTTCGCACCGCCGACCCACTTTTCGGCGGATGCGCACCTGCGCTCCATGGAGGAATATGAACGGCTGCATCGTCACTCGATCGAGCGCCCGGAGGAATTCTGGGCGGAGGTGGCGGGCGAGCTGCACTGGCACCAGCCGTGGGAGCGCGTGCTGGATTGGAACCCGCCGCACGCGAAGTGGTTTGTCGGGGCCACGACGAACCTCTCGTATAACTGCCTTGATCGGCACCTCGAGCGCGGGTTGGGCGACAAGACCGCCATCCTCTTCGAGGGCGAACCCGGCGACGTGCGGCACGTGAGCTTTCGCGAACTGCATGAGCTGGTCTGCCGCTTTGCGAATGTGCTCCGCGCACAGGGCGTGAAGAAGGGCGATCGCGTCACGATCTACATGCCGCTGGTGCCGGAACTGGCGGTGGCCGTGCTGGCCTGCGCGCGGATCGGCGCACCGCATAGCGTGATTTTCGGCGGCTTCTCCGGCCAGGCGATCATCGACCGCGTGATCGACGCCGAGTCGCACATCGTCATTACGGCCGACGGCGGCTGGCGGCGCGGGAAGGTCGTTCCCCTCAAGCAGACCGTAGACGAGGCGGCCGACAGGTGCGACCTGATTCGGAAGGTGATCGTGCTGGAGCGGGTCGGCGCGACGCAGGCGCCGGTGACGATGAAGAAGGGGCGCGATTTCTGGTGGCACGAGTTGATGGCCGCCGCGTCGCCCGACTGCCCCGCCGAGCCGCACGACGCTGAGGACATGCTGTTTCTGCTGTACACCTCCGGCTCGACCGGCAAGCCCAAGGGCATCCTGCATACGACCGGCGGGTACATGGTGCACACCTACCTGACCGCCCGCTACATCTTCGATCTCAAGCCGGATGACGTGTACTGGTGCTCGGCCGACGTGGGCTGGATCACCGGCCACAGTTACGTTCTGTACGGCGTGTTGACCAACGGTGTGACGACGCTGATGTACGAGGGTGCGCCGAACTTCCCCGACTGGGATCGATTCTGGTCGATCATCGCCCGCCACAAGGTGACCAAGTTCTACACCGCGCCAACGGCGATTCGCGCCTTCATGCGCGAGGGCCGGGCACACGCCGACAAACACGATCTCTCTTCGCTGAAGCTGTTGGGCACTGTCGGCGAGCCGATCAACCCCGAGGCGTGGATGTGGTATCACGACGTGATCGGCCGCGGCCGCTGCCCGATCGTGGATACGTGGTGGCAGACCGAAACCGGCGGGATCATGATCGCACCGATTCCGGGAGCGACGCATACCAAGCCCGGCTCGGCGACGCGCCCTTTCTTCGGCGTGGATGCCGCCGTGCTGGATCGCAGCGGTTCGGAGCAGCCGCCAAACTCCGGCGGTTTCCTGTGCATCCGAAAGCCGTGGCCGGGAATGCTGCGCGGCATCTATCGCGATCCGGAGCGCTTCGTCCGGCAATACTGGAGCGAAATCGACGGCGTCTACTTCACCGGCGATTCGTGCCGGATGGATGAGGACGGCTACTTCTGGATCATGGGTCGCGTGGATGACGTGATCAAGGTCGCCGGCCACCGGCTGGGCACGATGGAAGTCGAGTCGGCGATCGTGTCGCATGAGGCGGTGGCCGAGGCCGCGGTCGTCGGCATTCCGCACGATATCAAGGGGCAGGCGATCGCGGCGTTCGTGACGCTGGTCACGGGCACGAAGCCGAGTGACGCACTGCGCGCCGACATCAGCCGCCACGTGGCAACGCAGCTTGGCGCGTTGGCGCGCCCGGAGCAATTGCGCTTCACGCAGGCGCTGCCCAAGACGCGCAGCGGAAAAATCATGCGTCGCCTGCTGCGCGAGATCGCGACCAGCGGCGAGGTCACGGGCGACACCACGACGCTCGAGGACTTCAGCGTGGTGGCGCGGCTGGCGGAGAAAGAGGAGGCGTGAGGCCGGCGGCGGCGCAGCGTCCGCCGCGGTCCTGTTCGAAAAGATCGGAGAGGGCGGGATTCGAACCCGCGGAACGGTTTCCCGTTCACACGCTTTCCAAGCGTGCCCGATCGGCCACTCCGGCACCTCTCCAGCACCCGCGCTGCGACCGGCGGACGGTCCGCAGGCGGGGTTGCGGATCATACCGCGCCGTCCGCCGCATGGGCGTCGCACGGCGGGATCGAGTACACTTGGCCCGCGGCCCATCGCCGATTCCGCCGTCCGCCCCAGGGATTCTCGCGCGGCCGGCCTGACACCCGATCGAGGCGCCTGATGTTCAGCCGAATTCTCGTAGCCAACCGCGGGGAGATCGCCCTCCGCGTGATTCGTGCCTGCCGCGACCTCGGCGTCGAGGCGGTGGCGGTCTACAGCCGTGCCGACCGCGACGCGGCCTATCTGAACCTCGCGCACGACGCGATCTGCATCGGCGCGGAGCCGGCGTCGTCGTCGTATCTGAATCCGGCCGCGATCCTGTCGGCCGCCGAAATCAGCGACGTGCAGGCCATCCACCCCGGCTACGGCTTCCTGTCGGAGAATCCCGTCTTCGCGCAGATGTGCCGCGATTGCAAGATTGAGTTCATCGGCCCGCCGGCTTCGGCCATGCGAGCACTGGGCAACAAGGTCGAAGCCAAGAAGCTGGCGAAGGCCGCTAAGGTGCCGATGGTGCCGGGCAGCAATGGCTTTGTCGCCGACGAGGCCGAAGCGCTCACCATCGCCGGGCGCATCGGCTATCCGGTCATGATCAAGGCTGCGGCCGGCGGAGGCGGGCGCGGCATGCGCCCGGCACACAATGACGCCACGCTGCGCACGAATTTCCGCAACGCGCGGGCAGAGGCGGAGGCGGCCTTCAAGGACGGCAGCCTCTACATCGAGAAACTGATCGAGCGCCCGCGGCACGTCGAAGTGCAGTTGCTGGGCGATCCGAAGGGCAACACGATCCACCTCTTCGAGCGGGATTGTTCGCTGCAGCGGCGGCATCAGAAGCTGGTGGAGGAATCCCCGTCGCCGCACATCTCGCAGAAGACGCGCGAGAAGCTCTGCGCCGCCGCGGTGCGGCTGGCGAAGGCGGCCGGGTACTACTCGGCGGGCACGTGCGAGTTTCTGGTTGACGCCGATGAGAACTTCTACTTCATGGAAGTGAACGCGCGCATCCAGGTTGAGCACCCCGTCACCGAGCTGGTCACGGGCGTGGACCTGATCCAGTGGCAGATCCGCATCGCCGCCGGCGAGCCGCTGAAGCTCAAGCAGGGCGACGTGACGCAGACCGGCCACGCGATCGAATGCCGCATCAACGCCGAAGATCCGGACCGCGAATTCCGCCCCAACCCCGGCCGCATCGAGACCTATGTGGCGCCGGGTGGTCCGGGCGTGCGGCTGGATACGCACGCCTACGCAGGCTACGTCGTCGGGCCGAATTACGATTCGATGATCGCCAAGCTGCTGGTGCACCGCGCCACGCGCGAGGATGCGATCCGCGCCATGCGCCGCGCGCTCGAGGAATTCAAGATCGCGCCGATCAAGACGACGATCCCGCTGCACGCCCGAATCATGGACAGCGTGGATTTCCGCCGCGGCGAAGTGGACACGCACTTCATCGAGCGCGCGTTCATGCTCGCTCCGCACGCGACGGCCGCTCCGGCAGCCTGATCGGCCGGCGTCGTGGCACCGCCCTTCCGGGCGGTGCGCAATATGTCCATGCACCGGCGTCGTGGCGCGGTCCTTCCGGGCGGTGCATGAACTACCAGCGCTCTTCGCGGTGATCAGAAAGAAGGCACCGGGCAGAAGCCCCGTGCCACGCGAACAGCCATGCTCTCGTGCCCGTCGTACACCCCGCGCCGTCGCGCGCCCTCGACCTACTCGTCTTCGTCCCCGTCTTCCACCGTTGCGCTCAGCTCGCCATCACCCGCTTCGGCGTCATCCGGCCGGGCGGCCGCGTCGATCGAAGTTGAATCGTCCGGGCGCACGCCGGCCAGCCGCCGTTCGACAGCTTCGCTGCCCTCGATGCTGACCACCAGCCCGTCGAACAGATCCAGCGTTTCGCGGATCACGGGGTCCGCCAGGACGCGGGCGCGCTCTTCGCCGGTGAGTTGCAGGCGCACGCTCGGCCCGGAATCAGAGACCAGCGCCGGTCCGCTGCGGCCGTGAGCCGGGGCAGCACCCGAATCGGCGTCCCGCCGTCGCGGCGGCGCGACCGCTGCCGGTGGCGCGGATAGCGTCTGTGATGACGAGCCGGCGCTGGGTCCGCCGCTCAGCAGATCGCGCGCCGGTTCGGGGCCGGCGCCAAGCGGATCTCGCACGGGGGTGTTCGCCGCAAGCCCGGGCGAAACTGCGGCGCGCGCCGGCTCGCGCGGCGCGCCGCGGGAAGTAGGCGCGTACGCCGCCGGGGACGAAGTGACGGGGCGCGTCACGTCGGCTGCGTGATGACTGCGAATTTCGGGCAGGGAGGCGGGCAAGGCGGCCGGCGCATCGGCCGACCGGTCAGGCTCGCTGATCAGGGGCTTTTTTTTTTCGAGGCCGGACGAAGTACCGCCGGAGGGAAGCTGCCGGATGAGCTGTTCGATGCCGGACCAGTTTCGCAGGTTGGCCAGCCGCACGACGATTGCATCGCACAAGGCGCGACCTGCGCCCGAGAATCGTGCGCTGCGCCGGAGCTCCTCGAACGTCGCGATCATCTGTATGAAGTGCGAAAGCTCGAAGCGCTGCGTCAGGGCGACGTAGGCCTGGCGGGCCGCCGCGGGAACGTCGGCCAGTTCGCTGTCCGATCCGCAGGCCTTAAGCAGCATCAGGGCGCGGGTGGTTTCGATCAGGTCGGCGCAAAAGACGTCGATCCCGCGTCCGCCCCCAAGCGTCTCGTCGGTGATGCGCAGCGCGCCGGCGACATCGGCGTCTGCGATCCGCTCCAGCAGCGAAAAGACCCGCTCATCGTGAGCCGGTGGCAGCACCTCATCGAGCAGGGCGGCGGTCAGCTTGACCGGACCCACGGAGAGAATCTGGTCCAGCATCGAAAGCGCGTCGCGCATCGAGCCGTTGGCGAGCCGGGCGATGCGTTGCACGGCCGCCGGCTCGGCGTCAAATCCCTCGAGCCGCAGCAGCTTGTCCAGCAGCCCGGCCACATCCTGCGGGCCGATGGCGCGGAAGTTGAATCGCTGGCATCGGCTCTGGATCGTCGGCGGGACTTTCTGAATCTCGGTCGTGGCGAGGATGAACTTCACATGCGCCGGAGGCTCTTCCAGCGTCTTGAGCAGCGCGTTGAACGCGCCGGTCGAGAGCATGTGCACTTCGTCAATGATGTAGATCTTGAAGCGGCAGCGGGCCGGGCGAAACGCCGCGTTACTGCGCAGCTCGCGGATGTTGTCGACGCCGGTGTTGCTGGCCGCGTCGATCTCCACCACGTCCACGTCCTGCCCCTCGGCGATCGCGGTGCAGGCATCGCACTCGAGGCAGGGCTTGTCCGACGGGGCTTCGCGCTCCAGGCAGTTCAGAGCTTTGGCGAGAATTCGCGCCATGCTCGTTTTGCCGACGCCGCGCGTGCCGGTGAACAGGTAGCCGTGGTGGATGCGCCCGCTGCGCACCGCGTTGGCGAGCGTGGTGGCGATCGGCTCCTGGCCGACGACCTCGTCAAAGGTGCGGCTGCGATACTTGCGGGCAAGGACGGTGTAGGACACGGCAATTGCTCGGGGCAGACCGGGTTGTGAAAGAAAGCCCGAGGGCGACCAGGTGATCGATGCACGTGGGACGACGCGGGTGAGCTGCTACCTTCCGGTCCTGACCCGTTGTCCGGACGGCGCACTGCACCGGCCCAGCCACCCTCGGGCGTGCGAATCCTACCGCCGCAGAGACACTGTCGGTAGAGCGATGCGTCCAATAACGCCGCAGGGAGGTTACAGGCCCCCCGGGTTGTTGAGCGGGGTTGAGAAAATCGCGCAAATTCCATACCCGGCGGGTGTTAGAATGTCCGGGTGCGCAATGTGACGTCTGCCGCGCACGGGTTCGGGCCCCGGAGGTAAAGTCCAATGTCTCGCAGCGCCTTAGGTGGAAGTACTGTCGCATCATCAGCTTGTGTCAGCTTCAGCGGGAACACGATCAGACTTCGTTGCAGATTCCGCGCGACGGCAATAGTCGCGGCGGGCATCACATTTTCGCTTGCGCTCGGAGGTTGTCCGGCTGACCCGAACGACGGCCAGTCGCAGCAGAACCTGGTGCCCATTCCGGGGCCGCAGGGACCGGCCGGCGCACCGGGTGAAAGAGGCGAAGCGGGTGTGCCGGGTGAGGCGGGGGCGCAGGGTGCGCCTGGCGCGACGGGTCCGCAGGGGCCTGTTGGTTCAAGTGGGGAGATCGGGCCGCAGGGGCCTGCCGGCGCAACGGGCCCGCAAGGACCGCAGGGGCCGGTGGGACCACAAGGGCCGATCGGGCCGCAAGGCCCACAGGGTCCGCCGGGCGACGGTGGGAACATCGCGGCGGGCGCGGGTTTGTTGCGCACGGGCGACGTGATGTCGCTGGATCTCAACTTCGCCGACGCGCGCTATCTGCTGTCTGCCGGCGCTGGCTTGGTACTCAGCGGTTTGGAACTGGCGTTTGATTCGGATTGGGGCGATGCGCGATACCTGAAGCTCGGCGGTAACACGGGCGCGGGGACCATCGTCGTCGGCTCGCTCGCGGATGCCGCGATTGAGTGGATCGTGAATGGCGCTCGCGCGCTGCGGATCGAGGCGGTCGCGGGGGCGGTGAACTGGATCGCCGGCCATCCGCAGAACTCTGCGCGCGACGGCATATCCGGTGCAGTGATCGGCGGCGGCGGTGCGGACGGCGGGCCGAATCGCGTGTTCGATAGTTTCGGCACCGTGGCCGGCGGCGAAGGGTGCACGGCGGGAACCGACAATCCCGTGGATGAGGCGCCGTGGGCGGCGGTCGGTGGCGGCCGCGCCAACCACGCCGCCGGAATCTGCGCCGTGGTGGGCGGTGGCGACGGCAACACGGCCGGCAGCGGCCTGGCAACCGTCGTCGGCGGCGCGGGGAACAACGCCTCCGCGCAGTTCTCCTTTGTGGGCGGCGGCAGCGGGAATGCGGCCATGGCGTCGCAGTCCGCCGTGGTGGGCGGCGCGGACAATGACGCCGACGGCATCGCCGCGATCATCGGCGGCGGCAGCGGGAATACGGTCAGCGGCAACCGCGGCGGCGTGCTCGGCGGAAGCAGCAACGTCGCGGGCGCGCTCGGCTTCGTCGGCGGCGGTGACGTCAACTCAGCGGCGGCACTGCAATCGGTCGTCGCCGGCGGGCGTCAGAACAGCGCATTGGGCGAGTCGTCCGCGGTTCTGGGCGGCTTTCTGAACAGCGCGGCGGCACGATGGTCACTGGTGGTCGGCGGAACATCCAACCAGGCCGGCGCCGAAGCCGCGACGGTGGTCGGCGGCAGCGGCAACATCGCGTCCGGGCAGCGGAGCGTGGTGGCCGGTGGGCGGTCCAATACGGCCGCGGGTGCGTTCTCCACTATCCCGGGCGGAGACGGGGCGGTTGCGGCTCGCTTCGGGCAGCAGGCATACGCCGCTGGATCGTTCGCCGCGCAAGGCGATGCGCAATGTTCGACGTTCGTGATGCGCGCGGAGACGGATTCGGGCACGCCGACGTCGCTGTTTCTGGACGGCGGGTCGCAGCGCTTGCTGATCGAGAACGGCAAGACGCTCGCCTTCGAGGGCATCGTCGTGGCGCGCAGTTCGACCGGGCAGTCGGCGGCGTTCAGCATCCGCGGAGCGATCAAGAATGTCGCGAACACGGTATCGCTGGTGGGCACTCCGACGGTCACTTCGCTCGGATCGGAACTGGGAGGCGCCAACGTGATTCTCGGCGCGGACAGCATCAACCGGGCACTGTCGGTCGGGGCGATCGGGGTGAACGGGACTTCGATCCGCTGGGTGGCGACGCTGCGGACGTCGGAAGTAATGTTCCCGTAAGGCCCGCGGGCACGCGGGGGCTTCGGCGTTGGCTTACGAACCGGCGGGGCGGGCTGGGTCCGCAGGCGGGTCAAACGGCGCTGTGCGGACGCCGCCCGCGTCGGCCTGGATCTGCTGCAAGCGCAGCTCGGCGTCGTCGAGCACCTGGCGGCAGTGACCAGCCAGCTTCATGGCTTCCTCGTAGCGGGTGACGGATTCCTCCAGCCCGATCTCGCCGGCCTCCATCTGCTCGACAATCGTCTCCAGTCGCTTCATGGCCTCTTCGAAGCTCAATCGTGCGGACCTGGCCATTGCGGGATTCCTGTTGCGGCGGGGGTTGCCGCGGGTGGATTTTCTTTCCTCCGACCCGCTTTGACAACCCGCACGGCTTGGAACATACTCACCGCGCTGCCCAGGGTAGTGCCCGCCCCGACCAGCGTCGGCGGCCCACCCGCGTATCAAGCAACAGTCCGACACGCAAGGAGTCTGCGAATGGCCGGTCGACCCGCGACGGTTCGAGGCGGTGGCCTTACGGGTGTTCACTACCTGGCGTTTTCGATGTCCGGGGTCGCGCTGATCCTGCTCGTGACGACCATCGTCTTTGCGACCCAGGTCAAGGACGCGCAGTCCCGCGCGCTCAATGCCGAGCGGCGCGACGCGGAGAACGGCACGGCGCCGGCCTACTACGCCAGCGAAGCGTCGGCGCGCGGCGCCGCGGTGTTTGCCGTCATGCAGGAGGACGTGGACCGACTGGCGAAGCTCGCCGTCGGGCAGACCGGGGTGGCGTCGGCGGTCGAGCAGCAGGCTCGGCAGGTCACGGCCGCGGTGCGCGAGCAGCATGGCGCAGCGGCGGATCCGGGCGATTCGCTGAGCACGGTGGTCGCGAAGCTTTCCGCGGCGCTGGCGGAGCAGAAGGCGCAGTTGGATGCGGCGTCCGGGCAGGTGGCTGAGGGGAACCGCAAGAACGGGGAGTTGACCGAGAAGCTGCGAACGACCCGGACCGAGTTTGACGCGGAGGTCGCGCGGCTGGCCGCTCAGTTCGAGACCAGCGAAGCGCAGAAGCAGCAGATGCTGGGAGCGAAGGACAAGCAGTTGGCGGATCTGCAGGCGACCATGGAGCAATCCACGCAGCAGACCAATGAGAAGGAGCAGCGCTGGCTGCGCGAGGGTCGCGAGCTAAAGCTGCAACTGGCGACGCTTCAGAACCAGGTGGCGACGCTGCAGCGCGAACTGGCCGGCATCAAGCCGGTGAGCTTCGATCCCGGGGCGATTCTGACCAAGGCGGACGGGCGGGTGCTGCGGGCCGTTCCCGGCAGCGAGATCGTGTATATCAACATCGGCGCTGCGGACAAACTCAAGGTCGGCATGGGCTTTGAAATCTACTCACAGACGCGCGAAGCGCCGAAGTCGCTGCGCGGCAAGGCCTCGATCGAGGTCGTCAGCGTGTCGGAGCAGACGGCTGAGTGCCGCGTGCTGCGCACGACGGGCGGGCAGCCGATCATCGAGGGCGACCCGGTCGTGAACATCGCGTTCGAGCGCGGCCGCCAGCCGAAATTCGTCGTCGTCGGCGACTACGACCTGAACTACGACGGAAACGTCGACTTCGACGGGATGGATAAAGTCAAAGGCATGATCCGCCAGTGGGGCGGAGTGGTGGTGGATCAGTTCGATGAGACGGTGGACTTCGTGGTCATCGGCCAGGCGCCGCAGATTCCGCAATTGCCGGAGTTCGGCGTCAGTGACGTGGTCGCTGCACAGGCCGATGAGCGCTCGCGGGCGCTGGTTCGCTATCGCGACCTGATCGACCGGGCGCGTTCGATCTATGTGCCCGTGATCAACCAGAATTCCTTCCTGTACCTGACCGGCTTTGCGGGCGACGCGGGCACGATGACGCCGTAGCCGGCGCAGCGGCGCATCGCGTTCGGGCATTCTGATCCGGTCAGCGGGATGTCAGTGTGCCGCTCTCGGCGGCGCTGCGGGCGGCCGCATCGGCCAGGAAGCGCTCGGTATACTGCGGCTCCACGGTACGGCAGGTCCGGGCGGCCAGCTCCGAGATGCGCTCGTAGTCGGGATCTTGCGAGAGACTGAAGAATTCCCCCGCCAGGATCACCAGCCGCAGCAGGTGCCGAAGCACCAACCCCTCCTGCTTGATCAGGTCCACGCTGCGCACGAAGCGGAAGAAATCGCAGCCGCCCTCAAACGCCGCACCGCCCACCCACTTGGGCTGCACAAACAGCGGCTCGGGACCGGCAAGCCGCGCTTCGAACGCGATGCGCAGCATTTCCGGAAAAGTGGGCGGGCGCGGGGCGAACTCCTCCTCCTCCCACTCGTCCTCCTCATCGGTTGACTCGGCCGGGGCGGCGGTGACGCCCATGGCGATCATCATCGGCCCCAGCACTTCCTGCTGAAGCGGCCCCGGCGGCAGCGTGTCCGGGATGCGCAGCTTGCGCTCGACGGCGGGCGGCATCTGCAGGATGCTCTCCAGCGCGAGCACTTTCTCTTCGAAGCTACCGCGTGCCAGTTGCTGCACGAGGAAATCGCCGTAGAGCGGGTCAATGCTGCGGAAAGTCGGCAGGCGGCGGATCGTGTCGTGCAGGGTGACGTGATCGCCGTCCTCGCTGCGCGTGAGATAGCCCAGCGCGGCCAGGTTGGCGAGCATGAAATCAAGCTGCTCCTGGAATCGGGCGAGCCGGTCCGGCGTGTTGAATCGCTTGGACAGCAGCTCGCGCGCTTCGTGCAGCACGCCGTTGCGCATCAGCAGGAACACGAGCACGCTGTAGGGGATCATGGAGCGGCTGTAGAGCTTGGCCGGGCCGGCCTCGATCAGCGTGCGGAACTGCCCCTGCGTCCAGTACTGCTCGGTGCTGCGGCGGGTGGGGCGCTTGCGCTCCAGCTCGCGGCGGGCGCGCATCAATCCGGGGTCCTTCGAATTCGGATCGATGCGGTCCATGCGCTGCTTCCACTTGTGAATGCGCACGTCGTCCTCGTGCGCCAGTGCAAAAACGAAGCCGCGATCGTCGAACTGCGGCCGTCCGGCGCGGCCGAACATCTGGTGCGCCGTGGAGGCCGGAATCAGCTTCTTCTCGCGCGGCTTGCCCTTAAGCAGCGTGCTCAGCACGACGCTGCGGGCGGGCAGGTTGATGCCGGCGGCGAGCGTCTCGGTGCAGATCACGAACGGCACCAGCTTCCGCTGAAAGAGCGCTTCGACCACGGCCTTGTGCTTGGGCAGCACGCCGGCGTGGTGGACGCCGACGCCGCGGATCAGCATCTGCCGCAGCTTGGGCCCGACGCCGTCGGCCATGTCCTCGCGGCGCTCTTCGAGCAGCGCTTCGACCTGCGCGCGAACGGAAGGCTCGATCAGCGAAAGCCCCTTGAGGCGCTCGGCCACCTCCCAGCATTCGTCGCGGTTGAAGCAGAAGACCAGCGCCGGCGTGCGATTGCGCGCGTCCTCGCGCGAGACCATTTCCGGCAGATGCTCGGTCAGCAGGCGGTCTTCGACCCAGGTGTATTCCAGCGGCACGCGCCGCTGTGCGGTGGTGATGACGGTCAGCGGCCGGCCGTGACGCTCACGCAGCCAGGCGGCGAATTCGTCCGGGTTTCCGACCGTCGCCGACAGCAGCAGCACGCGCACCCGCGGCGGCAGCAGCAGCAGCGACAGCTCCCACACGACGCCGCGCTCGGGGTCGTTGAAGCTGTGGAATTCGTCCATCGCAACGGCGTCGACCGCCGCCAGCTCCTGAGCCGCCTCGGCGGAGAGCAGGTGATTGAGCAGGATTTCGGCGACCACGACGCGCACCAGCGCATCGGGATTCTCGCGCCGGTTGCCGGTGATCAACCCCACGTCCTCGGCGGAGAAGCCCCAGCGCACCGCCAGCGCTTGCAGCTCGCGGTACTTCTGATCGGTGAGGGCGATCAGCGGCGTGGTGTAGTAGATGCGACGGCGGGTGGTCAGCGCCTCATAAACAGCCGCTTCGGCCAGCAGCGTCTTTCCCATCCCGGTCGGCGCGCAGACCATCACGCCGTGATCGGATTCAAACCAGGCCAGCAGCGCCTCTTCCTGGTAGGGGTACAGTTCGTGCGTGAGCGTGCCGAGAAACGCGGAGCAGATGTCGCTGCGGTCCATCCGCGAGAGTGTAGCCGCCGACCGCGCCCGACGCGCGCCTCACGGGCCGGGTGAACCCGGCTGCCCGGGCGGGGCCGCGGGTTGCGCGACGGCCTGCTCCAACTGGCTCAGATTCTGCCGGGCTTTCTCGTAGCCGGGGTCCAGTTGCAGCGCTGCGCGAAAGGCGGCCGCCGCCTGTTCGCGGTTTCCGGCCTGCGCGAGAGAGATTCCGAGTTGATTGTGCACGCGCGGATCGCGCGGCGCGAGCTGCACCGCAGTCGTGTACGCAGCGGCGGCTCCGGCCCAGTCTCCGCGGGCCTCCCGGACGTAGCCGAGATTGGCCCACACCGTCATGTCTCGGGGGGTCAGGCCGGTTGTCACAAGATACGTCTGCTCCGCAGCCTTCAGGTCCTTCGTGAGCAGGTAGCAGTCGGCCAGCAGCTTGTAGAGCAGCGGATCGCGCGGCGCAGCGGCGATCGAGTTCCGCAGCAGCGGGATTGCCTCCGCATGGCGGCCGGAATCCATCAGCAGCCCCGCCTGCATGGTGTCGAGTTGCGCCCTCCGCTGCGGCGTGACGGCGATGCCGCGCTCCAGTTCCTCCGCTTCGGCGATCCGCCCCTGCACGCGACGGATGCGGGCAAGCGTGACCCGCGACTGTCCGTGCCAGGGCACGGCATCCACAGCGCGCTGCAGGTATCGCTCGGCGTTGTCGATCCCGCCGAGATGCAGAAAGGCCAGCGCCATGCCCAGGGCGTAGCGCGGCGGCGTCCGGTCGCCGAGCGCTCGCCGCCACGCGGTGGGGCGGTCGTCAGGCTCGGGTCCGCGCGGCTCAAAGGCCTTGAGCGGATCGATCCGCCAGCGGGAGATCAACTCCTCGTGTTCGGGGATGTTGCGGATGTAGACGGCCTTGAGCGGATCGACGTGCACGAGCGTCCATTGCCCGCTCTGCCGCAGTGCGTCGGAAAGCCAGCGCGTTCGATCCAGGTCCACGATTGCCGTGTGGATGCCGTACTTTTCGAAGACGGCGGGGAAGTTGCGGATCGTCATGCCGAGGTAGTCTTCCATGACGCCGCCGGTGCCGTAGACCTCGAGTCGGCCGTCGATGAAGACGGGGTATTCCGGCCCGCCGCGCCAGGCCATCCAGCCGCCCTCGCGCATGTGGTGATACACGTGGCCGCGCGGTTGGGCGGTGCGGATGAACTCGATCGCATCCTGTCCGTGCATCCACGGGGTCAGCGCCAGCCCGGCGCGCATGTTCAACTCGCTGGTGGCCGCGAATCGTCCGCTGGCTACGAACCAGGCGCCGATCAGCGATGCCAGTGCGACGCCGACGAATCCGGCCGTGCGGACCGTATTTCGACTGCGGGGTCGGGCGTCGGGCGTCTCGGTGCGGCCCAACGGCGCTTGGGGGCGGCCCGCGCTGCGGCGCGCCTGGCGCGAACTCAGCCACTCCTCACAGCCGCGCAGCGCCGCCCATAGCGCTGCGACCACTGCCAGCGTCACGTTGCGTTGTGCCAGCGTCGCAAGAAAAGCCGTCGCGAGCACGAATGCCAGTCGCGGCAGAGTGCTCAGCCGCAAAGGGGCGGCGCCCAGCACTACCCCCAGCGCGATCATCAGCGGCGCGGCCAGCATGTCGGGCGTCCACTGGTCCAGCGACTTGGTGAGCGGGCTGACAAACTCGCCGATGGTCTGAGAGAACCGATGTCCTCCCTGGATTTCCGAGTAGAGCAGGAACGGAAACAGGACGCCGGACAGGCCGTACGGATTGAGAAAGCAGGCGGCGGTCGTCAGGCCGGCCACGATCAGCCAGGTGCGTGCGGCCGGCCGCGAATCAGCCGCGATGCGTTGCGAAACGGGCGATGCACCCTGCGCGACCGCTCCGCAAAGAGCGGCGTGGGCCGCGTAGAGCCATGCGAGCGCCGGGCCGAGGATGAACAACCCGTGGGTGTTGGTCCAGAGTATCTGCAATAGCGGCAGGGCGATGATCCAGCGCGTGCGGCGCTCCAGGATGAACAGGTACACGACGATCATCAGGTAGGTCGCGACTTCCGGGCGCGGAAGCCAGCGCGACGCGCCGGCCCAGATGCCCAGAGCCAGGATCAGCGGGCCGATCGGCGTAGCCAGGGTGCGCGGGGCCGCCGACAGGAGCAGCGCCAAGGCGGCGGCCACGATCAGCGTGGCCATGAAGATCACGCCCGCGCTTCCCCCCGCCATCCACGCGAAATATTGCGCGATGCAGAACAGCCAGCGCGCTTCGATCCACGTTCGCGGCTCAGGCTCGAATGGCGGCTGCGTGGTGAAGGCGAGCTTGTCGGTGTACGGGATCGCGGCGTTCTGCACCATCCACTGACCGGCGCGCAATTGCCAGCCGAGGTCGGTCGAGTAGATCTCCGACCATTGAAACGAGATCAGGAGCAGGAAACAGCATGCAACCGCCAATCCGATCACCACGCGCGGCGGCGGCGATTGGGGTGCGTGCAGAGTCGGTTCGGGGAGCGGGCGCGACGGGAGCGCCGGCAAAGCGTCGGCGGCAGGCTGCGGCTTGAGTCGGCGCTTCACGCGGATCGTCTCTCCGGTTGAATGGCGGTTGGTGACGTCAGCCGCGTGGCTTTCGAAGTGCCCAGCGGCGCGCGGCGGCGGTAACGATTCCGGGAACCAGCGAAATCGCAACCGTGGAGAGCACGAAGACGATCAGCCCAAGCCCGTTGAACATCGCGCCCAATACGTTACGAATGCCGCCGTAGCGCGTGAAGAACGCCACCGCTTCCGCATCCCGGCGGCCGCGGCTCAGGACGAACCGACCGAACGCCGTCGGTGACTCAACGAACCACCCGTAGGCCATGCCGCCGGTGGCGCCGTATCCGGCGGCCACGCCGCCTACGGCAAACCAGCCGGCCGTCATTCCGCCGAAGGCGATCAGTCCCAGCGCCAACCCGCCGCAGGCCAGCGCCAGGCCGATCGCCAATCCGCCGAAGCTGAACAGGCCGACGGCCATTCCGCCAAAGGAAAACAGCCCGAAGCTCAGGCCGCCGAAGGAAAATAGCCCCTGCGCGCGACCGCCGATGGCGATGACTCCCGTGGCAACGTCACCGACGGCGAGGAACCCGCGCGCGTGCCCATATTTCTCCAGGCCGTGCGGGCCGAAGGCCACGTCCACCAGCGGAAGCCCCAGGAACAGCACGTCGGACTTGCGGCGCAGCCCGGTTGCGGTGGCCGGGATGTCGCGCGTCAGCACCTCCACCAGCGGCCGCCCGCATTCCGGGCATTTGCTCGTCTCGGTGGCGCCGACGAGGGAGTAGCCGCAGTTGGCGCAATAGGGATCGGCGAGCCTGTTCATGTCACCTCGCGGCACGCGGCGGGTGAGGGCCGCGGATTCGTGCCGCAGCGGGAAGTGTAGAGCGGCGGCGGGGCCTTTGCACGAGCGGGCGGGCGTCCCTTACACTCACCGGTCCTGCCGGGCGCTGCGCGCCCGCCGTTGGCGGAGACGGGCGTGCTTCAGTTCGCGTTCTACGGATCCGATGCGAAATCCGGTCCGCCGGACCTCTCGGGCGCCTATGCCGTGGGGGCCGATGGCGTGCCGCAGCGGGCCGAGATTCGCATAGAGAAGAACGTGATCGTCTGCGAAACGCGCTCGCCCGCGCCGACGGGGATCAGCCTGCGCTGGATGGTTCCCGGAATCGGTCCGGTGCAGTTGGAGACCACCCGGCTCGTCCCGCGCGACCAGCCCTACCATCTGCACGTCGAACTGGCACGGCATCGGTTGATGCGGATCAGCTTCAAGCGCGAGGAATGGGGACTGTTCGATTATCCGGGGATGGACGACCTGGCCGCGCAGGTGGATGAAGCGCGGGAGGAATTCGTTCGAGCGCTGGAGCACACCGATAAGCCGCGCGAGGCGGCCCGTCACGCCGATCGCAGCCTGGCGACGGCGGTGGACGTGAGCGAGAAAATCGCCCGCTTTCACGCCGGGGTGTTCCTGAATCGGCGCGTCGCGGCCGGCGGGTTCACGCGCCAGTTTCTGGGGGCGGCCATTCAGCCGGGGCAAGCCCGGCCGCCGCTGCTGCGTCGGGCGGCGGAGGCGGTGGACTATGTGCGAATTCCCTTCTCATGGCGCGACGTTCAGCCGAAGGAGAGCGTGGCGGATTTCTCAGCCGTCGATGAGGCGGTGAAGGCGGCTGCGGCGGCGCGGCTGAGCGTGCGCGGCGGGCCGCTGCTGAGTTTCGGCATGCGCTGGGTGCCGGATTGGATGTACATCTGGGAGAACGACTATGAGTCGATCCTGGAGTACGCCCGAGAGCATGTGCGGCGCTGCGTCTCGCGCCATGCAGCCGCCGTCTCGTCGTGGGTCGTCGCCAGCGGCCTGCACGCGGAGGGTGTGTTCTCATTCGGCTTCGAGCAGGTCATCGATCTGACGCGCGCAGCGGTGGCGGCGGTGCGCGCGGCGGCGCCGAAGGCGGGGGTCACCATCGAACTGGCACAACCCTTCGGCGAGTACTACGCCCGCAACCAACGCACGCTGCCGCCGCTGCTCTACGCCGAGATGCTCGTGCAGAGCGGCGTGCCGTTCGATGCGTTCGGCCTGCAGTTCATCTGCGGTATCGACGCCGATGGCTTCCACGTGCGGGATCTGATGCAGATCAGCTCGCTCATCGATCGGCTCGCCAATCTCGGCAAGCCGATCCACATCAGCACCGTGGCCGCGCCCAGCGGCGCGACGGACACGCCGACCGGCTGGCGCGGTCCGTGGTCGGAGGAGACGCAGGCCGAATTCCTGGTCGGGCTGACGGAGATCGCTCTGAGCAAGCCCTATGTGGAGAGCGTCTGCGCGGAGAGCCTGCTCGATGGCGCGCACGGCGCGGTCCCGCACGGCGGCCTCTTGCGCGAAGACGGCCAGCCCAAGCCCGCCTTCACGCAACTGGCCGCCCTCCATCGCCGCCTGGCTTCGGAGCCGGCGCGATGAGGTCTCCCGTACGGGCTGCTTCCGAGCCGATTGCAGCGGGTCGGGCCAGCGCCGCCGCGGCGGTGCTGACGCTCTGCGCCGCGCTGGTCCTCCTCGGCTCACAGTCGTTCGGCCCCATGGCGATGCGGGACCAGCCGCGGATTGTGTCGCGCGAAGCGGCGACGCTGCGGATCAATCCGAACGCGGCTACCGCGGCCGAGTTGCAGCTCCTGCCGGGAATCGGGCCGGCGCGCGCAGCGGCAATCGTTGCTCACCGCGAGACTGCCGCCCCCCCCGCATTCTCGACTCTGTCCGATCTCGACGACGTGCACGGAATCGGCCCCGGCATCCTGCGCGAGATCAGCGCCTTTGTCGCACTTCCCGATTCGGAGCCGGAGCCATTCCCGTGATGCCGGCGCCGGTCGTGTTCGAGCCGATTCTCAAGCACCGACCGTGGGGCGGGGCCTCGTTGGCGCGATGGGGCAAGGCGCTGCCCGCCGGAGCGCCAATCGGCGAGTCATGGGAGTTGAGCGATCTGCCGGGGGATGAGTCGCCTGTGGCCCGGGGGCCGCTGGCGGGTCGCACCATCCGGGAACTGATGGCCCTCTGGGGCCGGGAATTGCTGGGGAATTGTGCATCCGTCGGGGGGCGGTTTCCGCTGCTTGTGAAGCTGCTCGACGCGGCTGAGAACCTCAGTGTGCAGGTCCACCCGCGCCCGCGTACGGCCGCGGATGCGGTCCCACCGGGACAGGTCGGTGCGGCTGCGCCGGCCGTCAAGCACGAGTGCTGGGTCGTGCTCGAAGCGCAGCCGGGCGCGGTGCTGTATGCGGGCTTGCGCCCCCATGTGCGACGCGAAGACCTGGCCGCTGCGCTCGGCACTCCGGGAATGGTCGATCTGCTTGTGCGTCGGGAGGTGCGCGTCGGGGATTGTCTCTATCTGCCCAGCGGCACACTGCATGCGCTGGGCGCTGGAATTCTCGTCGCGGAGGTGCAGACGCCCTCCGATGTGACTTACAGGGCCTATGACTGGGAGCGGCGGGACGCCGAGGGTCGGCCTCGTACGCTGCACCTGGCCGAGACCCTGGAGAATGTGCGCTGGGATGTCGCCGAATCGCACATCGTGACGCCGGCGAGCGCCCCTGATCTCCAGACAGCGCGTTTTGCGCCGATCGAGGGGGCGACGCCGCTGGTTCGCTGTCCGGCGTTTGCATTGGACCGCTGGACAGGGCGGATCGGAGGGGGGCTGCGACTCGGGGGGCAGATGGCCGTGCTCATCGGGTTGTCCGGGCGACTGTGGGCCAAGTCAATGACGGAGAGGGTGGCGATGGACCGCGGGGAGACCATGCTCATTCCGGCGGTGTGCGCGCGCCACATGCTCCGGGCCGATATGGGTCACGCAGAGGGGCATTCCGGCGGTCAGGGGCCTCCGATCGGCGCTGACGTACTGATCGTCCGTGCGTCATCCGCCTGAGGGAATGGACCGGCCGCGGAGGGGGCGCGTCGGGGCGGGGGAGTTCGGCTACACTCGAAACATGGCGCGCGTGCGACCCCATGGTTCGGTGCGGATGTGCTGCGGCGTGTGGGCCGCCGACGAGGGCCTGCTCGGTCGGGCGGTGCAGCTACTCGCTCGCGCCTTCGGCGAATTGCTGGCACGGTCGTCGCCGATTCCGGCGCCTCGGCCCGATGAGGGCCCCGGCGCGGCCGGTCCGTCCGGTCTTGCCACCGAGGGACCGAGCGGTCCGACGGCACCATTGATCGATCCTGCCTCGGGAGAAACGGCGGCGGCGCGCGCGAGAGAAGCAGTTTCGCGGCAGCCCGCCCCCGCCCCATCGACGATGATGGGGATGCAGGAGTTCGTCGGCTTCACCCCTCGCGCGAACCCGACACAACTTGCTGACGCGCTCGTACTCGCCGCTGCGGTGGAGGAGCGACTGATCGAACAACTCCTCGAATTGGACGCGATCGATGTGCCGATCCTGACGCCCGGGTATGTTCATCCGACGAAAGTCGTGCTGGCGTATCGGGCGGATCGGCCGCAGCGCGTTCACCTCGGGGCGGGGGCGTTTGCAGAGTCAGTGCTGTGGTACGGCCCGCAGGGCTGGTGCGGACACCCGTGGACGCCGGCTGCATTGCTCACGCACCGAGGACTGCACTGGGTCGGGCGGCTGCGCGATGCCGCGCTGAGTGACGCAAAGGGGGGGGTGTGACCGAGGCACAGGTGGGTGCGATGCTGGGAGGAGCGCTGGTCGCAGCGTTCGTTCCGGCCTTGTTGCTCACGCTGGTCATGCGCCGGGTTTCGCTGCGGATCGGCTTCGTGGATCGCCCGGGCGGGCACAAGTCTCACCAGCGCGTGACTCCCTATGGCGGCGGCGTCGCGATATTTCTCGCCGTATTGCTGCCGTTGGGGGCGGCAATGATGGCGGTCTGGCTGACGCCGGCGGACGTGGTGGCGGAGCGTTTCGGCCAACTGGCGGCGGATCACTGGCAGGGTCTGCGCAGCGGGCTGCCGCAGGCGCTGGTCGTGCTTCTCGGCGCCGTTGCAATTCACGCACTCGGACTTTGCGACGACATTCGGCCGCTCGGACCCTACCTCAAGCTTTTCCTGTTGACGGCCATCCTGGGTGTGGTCGTGGTGGAGGGGCCGGTGCGCATGGCGCTGTTCGCCGGCGAATTCGGCAGCATCGCGATCACGATCGCCTGGTTGATCGTCATGACCAACGCGATGAACTTCATGGATAACATGGACGGGCTGTCGGCGGGGGTCACGGCCATCTGCCTGCTCTTTCTGGGTGCCTGCGGGCTGCTGGCGGGGCAGTTGCACGTGCCCTTGCTCGCAAGCCTGTTCCTCGGGGCGGTGCTGGGATTCCTGGTTTTGAATTTTCCGCCGGCGAAGATATTCATGGGGGATGCCGGAAGCCTGCTGTGCGGATATCTGCTCGGCGTTTCCTCCGTGCTGACGACGTTTCACGACGCGCAGGCGGACAGTCCGCCCTATGCACTCCTGATGCCGCTCGTGATCCTGGCAGTTCCGCTTTACGACTTCGCCTCGGTCGTGCTCATCCGCATCGCCGAAGGGCGCAACCCCATGCGCGGCGACCAGCGGCACTTCTCGCATCGGCTGGTGGAGCACGGCCTGTCGCGCCGCTCCGCCGTCCTCACCATCTACCTCGCGACCGCGGCAACGGGCGTGTCGGCCACGCTGCTGCCGGGAGCAAGCCTTCGCCAGACGGTCTGCGTCGGCCTGCTGACGCTCATGATCCTCGCGATTATCGCGATTCTGGAATCGCCGCCGCGGAGGGAGACGTGATCCATAGCGACGCAGCCGCGGAACGGCGCGATGAGCAGGCTGTGGATCCCGAGGCGGGATCAATGACACGATTGTTCCTTGCATCGGGTCTGCTCGGCTTCCTGGCCGCGCGCGCGATGCTGGGAGAGAGCTTCGAGCGCGTCCCGATCGCATTTGTCGAAACGGATGAGTGGCTTCACGGTCCGGTACTCCAGCCCAGCTTGCTGGACGGAGGGCTGCTCTGGGGTGCCGCGATGCTGCTCGCATCGCTCACTGATCGGATCAGATGGGGCCGCGCGACCACGTGGGTGCTCGTCGCATTTGCCGCGCTCGCGGCAAGCCTGCTTGCGTCCGCGTCCGCGGCGGCCGACCAACGCCTCGCTGCGCTGGCCGGCGCGAACCTGTGGGCGTCCGCAGTCGCCGCAGCGGCACTGGGAATCGCGGCGCGATCGGATCCCCGCATCCGGCGCCTGGCACTGGCCGCGCTGCTGGCAACCGGCCTCACAATCGCCGCGAAGTGCGGGTGGCAGCGCGTCGATGCGCCCGCGGCGCTCGAGGCGTGGGAACAGCGCCGCGCGGAGCTGCTGAGCCAGGGAACTCCCGCCGACGATCCCCTGTTGGTGAACATGGATCGGCGGGTGCGCTCGATGCAGACGGAGACGTTTGCGTTCCACCCTCATCCGAACGTGACGGCCATGCTGCTCGTCATGGCCCTGGTCGCCGCGACCGGCGCGGCCGCGGCGCTGGCCGTCCGTACGCCGGCAGCCGCGCTGCTGCTCGGGGCGGCGGCGGCCGGAATCGCCGTCGGCCTGTGGTGTACCGGCAGTCAGGGGGCAGTCGCGGCGGCGATCGGGGGAGTCGTCCTGATGGTCGCGATCAGCCTCGCCGCGTCGCGCGCATCACCGATTGTCGCGATTCGGCGCATGTTGCTTCTGGCTGGCGCGTGCTATCTCGGCTTGATCGCTATTGGCGTTATTTGGGGCGTGGTGGCCGGCACGCTTCCGCACCCGTCGCTCGCGTTTCGATGGCATTACTGGGCCGCGGCCCCGTCCATCTGGGCCGAGGCGCCACTGACCGGCATCGGGCGCCTCAACTTTGCCGATCCATTTCTGCGACACCGGTCCGAAGCGTGTGTGGAGGAAGTTCGCGACCCGCACAACCTGTGGGTCACGCTCGCAGTGGAGTGCGGTCCGGTGGCGCTGCTGGCGGGCGGAGTGCTGATCCTGCTGGCGGTGCTCTGCGCTGCCGGCCTGTTGCCGGCCTTGGCCCGGCATGAGGCGAGGCAGAGCGGACCGCCGGCTCCCCGCTTAGCGACCGATCGCAAGCGAGGCATCTTCTACACGGCGATAGAGCTTCCGCCGTCCCTGGCCAGAGCGTTGCAGGTCATCGCCGTGGTGGGAACGATGATCCTCACCATGGCGCTCTTGCATGCCGGAAGCGGCGGGCTGGTTTCACCGGCCGCCGCGGTGTGGTGGCTGGTTGAAATCGTGGGGACTTTCGGCCTCTCGCTGGGGCTGGTCCTCTGGGCGCTGGACGCGATTGACGAGCGGAACGGTTGGCTGGTCGGCGGGCTGGTGGGCGCGATGGGTGCTGCGCTGCTGCACGGGCTGGTTGATTTCGGGCTGACAACGCCCGCCGGGGCCGCCATGTTTGCCCTGCTCGTCGCGGCAGCGCTGCCGGGCTTCCGCGCCGAGGGCGCTGCGGAAGCGCCGGCTATGGGCGCTCGCCAATCTGACCCATTGACCGCGCGCAGGCGCACTCGCCCCATGACGTGCGCAGACAGTTGGCTCATGTTCGGCATTTTGATTGGCGTGCATGGCGCCGGATTTGTGCAATTTGCAACGAACGTTGTTGCCCAGCGAAAGGGCGATTGGGTCTACCATTTTGCGACCTACGAGACTGACCGAAGGCCGCCTCTGCACCTGGGTGACAGTTTTTCTGGGGGTTCTTGGGGCAGAGCGGTAGATCAACTCGACGCCGACACATTTCGCGCCGCCGCAGCTACGAAGCTGCAACTCAGTTCACGAGATCGTGACGCGACTGAGGCGCTGGCACGCCTGGATGCCGTGCTCGACCTGCTGTACACGTCGCTCGAAATCAACCCGCGCAGTGCGGCTGCGCATCGCCGCATCGCCAACGTACTGGATGCAAAGGCGACTTTGCATGAGATGAAAGGCGAGGCCCTCGAGGGCCGTAAGGCCCGCGCGGTCGCGGCATATCAATGGGGGGTCGTGATCGAACTGACGCCGACCGATCCGCGCGCGTTCCTGAGGTGCGCCGCCGCGGCGGTGCGCGCACCCGCGAGCGCGGCCGCCCCGCCGGAAATGATCCGCGGCTGGCTTCGCCGAGCGATGGAGATCGACGCGAAGCGCCCCGCCGGCGATAGTGTGCGGCTGACTCCCGCGGAGCTGGAGCGAATCCGGCAGATCGAGTCCCAGATCGGCTCAGCGTCGCCGGACGGCCCGGACGCGCAGCGACCCGGCACTCGATAGCCTGCTCCGCCGGGGTGAATCCGGCTCGCGCGGGCCGTAAAGGGGGTGAATCGGGCACTTTCGAAGGCGAGCAGGCGGTGCCGAAAGTGCCCCTCTGGGGCGGTTGGCGCGCGGGGCGGAATGCGGCATAATGCCCGGCTCGACTCATTACAAGGACGCATCGCGATGGGCATGCATCACGAACGGCGAATCAGCCACCGCAAGCGCAGCCGTAAACACGGCTTCCGCGCACGAATGCGGACCAAGAACGGGCGCAAGACGATCAACCGCAAGCGCAAACTCGGCCGCCGGATCAACGTGCGGCACAAGTTCTAGGCGAATGTCGATCCCCGGCCCCCAGGCATTGCACCCGTAGCTCAATTGGACAGAGCATCGGTCTTCGGAACCGAGGGTTGGGGGTTCGAATCCCTCCGGGTGCGCTTCGATCCACCCCCTCACGCCAGTGTGCGGCGCATCCGCCAGAACACACGCTCGACCCGCGCTTTGACACTCCGCGCATAGAAACCGATCGGCCCGACCCAGGGAATGACGGCGGTCGCATGGCCGTCGTGGGCCAGGTCCGCCAGGCAACGGATCAGCAGCACCCGCCCGCAGCCGCTGCCGCGGGCCTCCGGCGCGGTGCCCATCGGGCCAAAGAACCCCCACTCCCGATTCTGCGATGAGTGCGCCGAGAAGGCGATCACCTGCCCATCCCGCAGCGCGAGGTGCAGCGCCGGCACCGCGTTTCGCATCGCCAACTCACACTCGAAGCGCCATTCCGCCCCGAACTGCGCGGCGAAGAAAGTGTCCAGCAGCGCCTCGTCGCTGCGGACCGCGCGGCGGATTTCAATACCGTCGCGGGTCAGCCGCGCCTCCTCCTCGCCGGTCTCCGGCAACCCGTTGAGTTCCGCGACCAGGTTGCAGCAGTCGCCGGTCTTCTCGAAGCCCAGCCGCTCCAGCAGGCACAGGGCCGTCGTGTAGCGCGGATCGAGTGCAGGGGCGAAATAATTCCCCGGAATGCCGATCAGGTCGATGGTACGAGCGCCGTCGCCGGCCGCATGTGCAATGGCCGCCTCGAGCAGGCCGCGACCAATTCCGCGCCGGCGCAAGTCGGTTCGCACGGCGAACAGCCCGATCCATCCCCGCTGCTCCCACGGCCGGGTCACGATCTGAATCGCGCCGGCCGCGCCGCGCTCATCTTCCGTTATGACGACGCGATAGCGCTCCCCGCGGCCGAATCGCGCCGCGTTCGCGGTGGTGACCGGCTCATCAAGCGGCCGCGGATTGGCGAACAGCTTTTCCTCGAGCAACCCCGGCGAAAAAAGATCGAAGCGCAGCGCCTCGCTGAACAGGTCGTACAACTGCGGCATGTCGGCCGGCACGGCGTCTCGAAGCGGGGGACGAGCCAAGCGAAACTCCTGGTGATGGGTCGCAGGCGGCGGTTCAGGGCTTCGTCGCCGGCGCTTGCTTTTCCCCATGTGCTGCATCTTCAGGTGCACCATCCGCCGCCGCGGTCGGTGCGGTCGCAGGGCGGGTCGCAGCGCCGCGGCCGGCGGCCAGGTCGGCGTCGCGCCACACGGCGCCGTAGAACCGCGACGGGTCAATCTCGGCCCCCCACAGCTCCCAATTCAGGCTGATTCCGGGCGTGACGACCGGGGCCGAGCCGGGCAACAACGGATAGGCGTGACGGGGGTTGTGAAAAGCGCTCCACATCCAGATGCGCGGCCGCTGCTCATCGTCGCGGTCCGCTCCCCAGAAAACCGCGGTCTGCCGGGTTCCTTCCGGGCGCACGAAGTGAATGATGTCTCCCCGCTGTAGGTCGCGCCAATCGCGGGTGGGGTTCGCCAACCCCGCCCGGCAGAGCGCCGCGACGCCACGGGCGTCATTGGCCGGCAATCGGCTGAGCGGGTGTTCCGGCGACTCGAAAGCCTCCTCCGAATACCAGGCGTTCACAAAAGCCTCGAAGCGATCGAGGTTCATGTCCGCGAACCAATGCTCCGGTGCTTCCGGCGCAGGCCCGGGAGTCAGTCTCCAGGCGTCCAGCATCACGCTGAGCGTTGCTCCGACGTCGTTGACCTTGGCCGGGTCCATCGGCAGGATCGTCCGCCCGCCGTAAGTCAGGTCCAGGAACACGCCGGACTGATCGGGCGAGTATTCTCCCCCGCGCGGGCGCAGCACGGCGGTGCGAACGATCGCCTCGCGCAGATCGCGCGGTGCGGCCTTCGCCGCCGCAATGGCCGTTCCGGGCAGGTAGAAGCCGACATTGTGTGCAACCTGCCGCAGCGAGCCGGCCACCCCGGCGCCGACCGGCGTATTCATCAGGCGATGAACGCCCGCCTCATCCTCCAGAACGAAGGTGGACGAGCCGCCGCCGTCGAGATTGAGAGCGTCGCGGCAGCCCAGCGATTCCATCAGCACCGCCAGTTCGACCAGCGTCCAGCCGACGGCGACGCCCTTCTGTCGACCGTCGGCAACGACGATCCACAGGGTGCCGCCGTCGCGATCAACCCCGACGGCGGTGCGCGGGTTGACGCCGCCGAATCCGGAATCCGCTTCCTGCTGGGAAACGACAATCTGCCCGTCGTCAAGCAGCATGCGAAAACCGGGAATGGCGTGCCATGTGCCGCCTTCATCCCGCGCCGCGCCGCGCAGCGAGGCGCGGCCCTCACGATCAATCAGCAGCGCCCCGTAGTCCTTCTCCGGCTTGCTGTAGATGCGGCCCGCGGTCGCGGCGAAGCCGGCCACGTTCATCGGCTGCCCCATCCGGGCGCGAAAAGGGCCGAACGCGCTGGTGTTGAAGGCAAGTTGCACGCCGGTGTGGCGCGCGAATTCGAGCGTATTGGCGCACCGCGTCTCAAACTTCGCCTCCTCGCCCTCGAAGTCGGCCGGCTCGGTGAGCTGCAGCCGCACGCCGGGAGCACGAAGATCAACACGGGCGATCCACACGCGCTGCGGAGCCGGAGCGGAGTACGTACGCTTGCGAATCTCCGCCGCGGATTGAAACGCGCGAATCGGCTCATCCGTGTCCGCAGCGGCGATCCAGCGCCGAGCGCGTTCGGCCTGTTCGGCGACGGACACCTGCGCAGGCTGCGTCGGCGGTGCGGATGCAGGTTGAGTCTGCTGTGCGAAGGCGGAAATCGCCGAGAGTGCAAACAGCAGGGCGGCAGCGGTGAAGCCTCGCGCAGAGGCGCCGCACGCGGCCGTCGACGGGGCAACAAGGGCATGATACGAAGCCGGGCTGTTGATCGGGCGGCTCAGCAGACGCATGGTCGGGCGGCTCCTTGCGAACGACAACGGGCAGGGCAGGCAATGCGACCCGGAAGTCGCGTCTGAACCGGGGGTCGTCAACCGGCTTCCGGTGCTTTGCAGCATAGCGGCACACGCCGACTTGAGAACATCGCCCCCGGAGCGACGGACTCGCGCGCACCAGCTTCAACCGCCGGGTGAACCACCGAGCGCGCGGGAAATCGTCGCCAGCGTCAATCGAGCGCGTAGCAGAACTCGCTGTATTCGTTCACTGCACGAACGTCGCGCCGGTCGATTCTCTGAAATCCGAGCCGTTCATAGAGCCAGTGCGCGTCGATGAATTTCGTGTCGCTCCACAGGCGCACCTGCGCGCAGCCCGCGCTTCGCAGAAACTCAATACAGTGTCGTGTAAGTCGCTCGCCCAGGCCGCCGCGCCGGGCCGCCGGGGCGACATAGAGCGCCTTCAATTCCCCGAATCCCTCGTCGGCATGTGGAATCGCTCCGACGCAGCCGACCACCGACTCGGCGCGTATCGCCACCCAGAAGGCGCCGCCCTGTTCGGCAAAGTAAGCATGTGGGCAAAGCAGGTGCGTGTCTTCGCGGGCGGGATCAAAGGCGTAGCCGTAGTCGGCGAAAATCGCCGCGATCATGGCATGAACCGAAGCAACCTCCGCGGCGGAAATCAGGCGAACCCGCACTTCGACGGTTTCGCCGGGAGAGGCGCCGCTCGCAGCCGTCATTCCCAGTATGCGCCCGCGGGCAGCGTGGCGGCCGGGTTCACGGTGCCGGGGAAGCCGTACAACAGCTCAAAGCCGTTGGCGATCATGCGCTTGGACTTCACCGCATCCACGTGTCCGTCGAAGAACACCGTGTTGGTGCGGCCGTCCTGCCGCGAACGCCGGACGTTGGCAGCATCGGCATCGCGGGCCGACTCCGTGGTGAAGGAGTACTCGCGGCGCTTGGCCGAGTGCGGCGCGAAGTTGGGCAGCGCGTTGCCGGTCCAATCGACCTGGTAGGGGCCTTCCTGCTGAAGGCCGGGCTGAGCCGCATTGGTGCGCGGCCGGTACCAGGCGTCGGCAATCATCCACTCCTCGGCCGATCGCGCGACCTTGGAGAGCACAGCGGGGGGGAATTGCTGCATCAGCGCGTCGCGCTGCGGGTCGCCGTAGGGGGGGTTGATGCCGAAGTAGTAGGCCGGCGACGTGGTGCGGACGTTGCCGATCGGCGTGGCCGTGCCGGCCCCATCGACCGCATTCGGCCCGACATTGTTGATGACGTAGTGAGTCGGATAGGCCGAGCGGTTGGTCAGCCCCTTGTACAGCACGAAGTTCGAATCGGGGTTGATCGACGCCAGCGTGGGGCAGGTCGCCACCTGGTCGGCGATGCTGTCAAAGCCCTGGCTCGAATCCTTGAACGAATCCTTGATGAGGAATGTCAGGAAGCGGCGCTGCTCGCGCTCGGCCTGTGTGACCGACATCGAGTTGATCGGGTTGTTGGTCAGGGCGGTGATTCCCTGATAGCGATACAACGCGGGATGTACTCCGCCCGGCAGGCGGTCGTTCCACTCCGCCGCGTACGCCATCACACCCTGTCCCAGCGAGCGCAAATTGGCCTGGCACTTCAGAGACTTGGTCTGCTCGCGAGCGGCGGCCAGCGACGGCAGCAGGATCGAGATCAGCAGCGCGATGATCGCCACGACTACCAGCAGCTCGATCAGCGTGAATCCGCTGCGCACGCGCCGAACAGCAAACATGGTCTGGTTCCTTCCGGGAAAACGGGCCGCCGCGGGCAGAGCGCGGACACTCCCTGTCGCCAGAATAGCATATCCGGCGGGTCGATCAAGCGGCGTTATATAATGACCCAATTCACGAAACGCTCGAACTTCGCAACTCCTACCGCCCCGCAGCCGGTTGGGCCGCTGTCCGCCGCCCCGGACCATCCCGACGGGCCTGCCCCGGGCCGGGTGGGTTCTCCACCCGCAGCTCGATTCGCGGGTTCAGGACGGAATTTTTGTTCATGTTCTGAAATCGGACGTCCAGCGTGTGCGTGCCGGGTTCCAGGCCGGCGGGTAACTCGACCTCCAGCAGGTACCCGTCGTTCTGGAACGCGTGCGCAATCCGCCGTCCATCAAGCCGCACCACGATTGAATCGGTCAGGATCATCTGCCGGGCGAAGCCCCAGCTCTTTCGCCCGCGCAGTCCGTCGTCCAGACGCATCCTCACCAATCCGCCATTGGGACCGACGACTGCCGAGGTCGGTTCGAGCAACTGCACGCGCGGCAGCCCGGCGACGGCGTAGCGGGCCAGCGCGAGGAACAGTGCGTGCGCTTCGCGAAGGCTGTACGCGGGATTGCGCAGACGCTGTTCTTCCGCCGGGTTTGAGAAAAAGGAGCTTTCGGTCAGCGCGGCCGTGACGCGGGCATTCGAAAGCACGCCGAATCCGGCCGGATACATCAACTGGTCACTTTTGAGCGGCACGTCCGTGAAGGACGGCATCGGAAAACCGTCGTAAAGGCCCTGTGCGAGGTAGCGGGCGAGATCGAGGTTGGCGGGGTGATGATCCACGTCGGCGTGATACCACACGGACGTGTAGTTCACTTCGGGCTTGTTATCGACGGCGTTGTGATGAAGCGAAATGAAGATGTCCGCGCCCCATTCGTTTGCCACCCCCGCGCGCGCCGCCAACGAGAGGTCCACGTCTGTTTCGCGCGTCAGCCGCACTTCCGCCCCGACGTGCACCAGCAGATCGCGCAGGTACTGCGCCACGCGCAGGTTCATCTCCGCTTCCCGGACGCCCGTCGGACCGCGCTTGAATCCGCGGCGGTGTGCGTCCCCGCCATGCCCCGGGTCCAGCACGATCTTCACGCCGCGCAGGAACTTGGTCCACGGCGGGATCGGACACTCGGCCGATCCGATCCGCGAACGGGCGTAGTCTTCGGGTGCCGGATGCAGCGTGTTCACGGACACCATCGGGTCGATCGCGGCGTCGGGGGGCGCGCCGCGGTCAGGGCGGGTGCAGCCGGCGGCCAACAGCAGGGCGGCCGACAGCGTGACGCAGACGCATGGAGTTCGCATGGTGCGCTCGGGGAACCGGGGTTCGGTGTTTCGCGGTCGATGGTCCGGTCGATCTATCGGGAAAGCGGTACCATCCGCACCGCGAAAGGTAGCGATGCCGGCATGAATTCGCCATTGACGGAACCGACTTCCGCCCGCGGGCGGATCGACCGCCTCGCCGCGGACCGGCCGGACATCGTCTTCATGGCCCCGTTTCTCGTCTACTTGTTGCTGTTAACGCTTCAGGATTTTGTTTTCCCCGATCATCTCCGTTGGCTGGCCATCGCGATCCGGGGAATCGGGGCGCTGCTGGTCTTCGAGCTTCTGGCCCGTCACCTGCCGCCGCTCGGACGGCCGCATGTCACGCTGGCCGTCGTGGTCGGGGTGGCGACAGCGGCCATGTGGGCGGCCGGCCAGCATTGGCTGAACGGGCTGGGTGTGCCGGCCGGCCTACCCCCGCTGGGAAGCGCCGAGCCGGAGGTCGTGAACCCGCACGACAAGTTCGGCGACGGCGTTCTGCTGTGGACGACGGTCACGCTGCGAATTCTCGTCGCCTGCACGGCTGTTCCCATCGTCGAGGAGATCTTCTGGCGCGGGTTCCTCCTGCGGGCCTTCATTCGCTGGGAGGATTTCGAGAAAATCCCGATGGGGCAGTTCGCCTGGCGCGCGTTCATCGGCACGGCGCTGCTTTCCGTCGCACAGCACCCCAACAATTGGGCCGTCAGCATCGTCTGCTGGCTGATCTTCAACGCCCTGTTCTATTACACGCGCAGCCTGACCTGCCTGATCATCACCCACGCAGTGACCAACCTGGCCTTGTATGTGTACATGGTGAGCGCCCGCGACTGGCTGTTCTGGTAGCCGCGGTGCGCGCGGGCTGGGGGGCATCCGGGCGGGGGGCGATCCGGGCGGCGCTTGCCCGCCGATCGGCCTGACAACTTCGCACAACCGCAGTGAAAAGCGCGTTTATTCTTCGAGTGGCGTCATGCGCGCCGGCTGCGCGCAACCGAGCGACCCCTTAGACCCCCCGGAGAAGCACATGATCCGACCGCGTCACCTGTGCCTGCTCATCCTCCCGCTTCTTCTTCTCTCGACCGCGGCGCAGGCCTGGCTGATTCGCGTGGACGGTCCCGTCAATGGCGGCTTCGAGGGCGGCGAGCCGGGCGGCCCGCCGACCGGTTGGTCGATCCCAACGCCCGGAACATCGGCGGAACTCGTCGCGGACGGAGCGGAGCAGGGGGAGCGTTTCGCGCGGCTGCGCTACGACGGCAGCGGGCAGATCGGAAACGTGATGCAGAGCTTCGACGCGACTCCCTTTCGCGGAAAGACGATCGCGCTGCGCTGCGTCGTGCGAATTTCAGAAGGCGCAAAAGCCGGCGGGCATGTGTGGATCAGGGTGGATCGGCCCAACGACAAGCGCGGGTTCTTCGAGAACCTGGGCGACCGACCCATCAAGGCGCGCGACTGGACCCCGATCGAAATCAAGGGCGACATTGACGACGACGCACTCACCATCAACATCGGGGCGTTCCTGACGAGCGCCGGAGCAATGGACATCGACAATCTCCGGTTCGAAGTCGTCGGCGATGCTGCGCCGGTGAAGAGAGAGCCGGCGCGGCCGCTCGAGGGCCGGGCCGAAGAAAATCTGCGGGCGCTGACCCGCCTGGCCGGATTCGTGCGCCACTTTCACCCCAGCGATGCGGCCGCCTCCGTGAATTGGGATGCCTTTCTGATCAATGCGGTGCGCCGCGTGGAATCGGCCGACAGCGCCGCGGAGCTTACCGATCGCCTTCGTGAGCTGTTCGCCCCGATCGCCCCAACCGTTCAGATCTTCGAGACAAACGGAGCCGAACCGCCCGTTCACCCCGCCGTCCTTTCGGCGCCAGGAACGGAATCTCAGTTCGTTCGCGCCTATCGCCATATGGGCTGCGGCCAGAAGACCGCCGGCCAGAGCATCTACAGCTCGCGCCGGGTTCGCCATGAACCGATGCCGGGACAGCCGATCGCGGCGGACGAGGACCCGGCGCAGAGCCTGTGGCGAGCGGAGATCGGCGGGGGACTGACCTGCGTCGTACCGCTGCGGGTGTGGGCCGACGAGCGCGGGACGCTGCCGGTTTGCGAGCCTCCGACGCAGGAACCCGCACCGGCGGGCGGCTTCACCGCGGACGACCGCGCCACCCGGCTGGCGACGGTAATGCTCGCGTGGAATGTGCTGCAGCATTTCTACCCCTACTTCGACGTGGTCCGAAGCGATTGGCACGCCACGCTGGGCCAGTCGCTGCGCAGCGCGGCGACGGCCGCGGATGAGTGTGCGTTCCACGACGTGCTGCGGCGCATGCTCGTCGATCTGCACGATGGGCACGTCTGGGTTGCCCACCCTTGCGGAGGGGCCAACGCCCGGCCGCCGATCACCACGCGCTGGATCGAGGACCGGCTCATCGTGACTCAGGTCGCGGCGGGGGAGGGTGCGCCTGTCGCCGACGGCGCTGAAAATCAGCTCCGGCCCGGGGATGCGATCGTGTCAATCGACGGGGTGGACGCGAAGTCGGCCGTCGAACGCACCGAAGCGCGGATTTCCGGAGCGCCGCAGTGGCGACGTTGGCGCGCACAATCCGAGGTGCTCGAAGGGAGTTTCGGCTCGTCCGTCACGCTGGAAGTGGAGGGCCTCGACGGAGACAAGCGCACCGTGACGCTGACCCGCGGCGGCAGCGGAATGGCGGCGGCGTCTCTGCCCGAGGCGCGCCCCGAGCCGATCGCGGAGCTGCGCGAGGGAATCCTGTACATCGACATCGAGCGCGCCACGGACCAGGAATTCGCCGCCCTCGGCGAGCGGCTGAACACGGCCAAGGGCATTGTCGTGGATGTGCGCGGTTATCCGCGCAGCAATGTCTTCATCTCCCTGCTGCAGCGGATTACGCCGAGCGTGATGCGGTCGCCCCAGTGGCATGTGCCGACGCCCGCGCGCCCGGATCGCATCGGCCTGACGTTTCATGAGAGCGGCTGGCCGGTGCAGCCGGTTGCTCCGCGCCTGTCGGCCCGGGTGGCGTTTCTGACCGATGGGCGGGCGATCAGCGCGGCAGAGACCTTCATGGGCATCGTGGCCCACTATAAACTGGGCGAGATCGTCGGCGCCCCGACCGCCGGCACCAACGGCAACGTGAATTCCACGATGCTACCGGGTGGCTTTTCGTTCAGTTGGACCGGGATGAAGGTGCTGGATCACAACGGCGGCGTGCATCACGGAATCGGAGTGCTGCCGACAATCCCGATGGCTCCAACGCGGCGCGGCGTCGCGGCGGGGCGCGATGAGCTGCTGGAGAAGGCGATTGAAGTCGTATCAAAGTGACTTCCGGAGCGCATTCGACCTGACGCCGATCGTCGCGGCGACTGTCCTCCTGTTTGCATTTGCTCAAGCGCCGGCGCTCGCGCAGGCTTCCGGCGGATCCACAAGCGGCGTGCGGTTTTCCTCTGGCCCGTCTGCGCCGCCTGTCGTCGGACCGGCTCTTCGCGGCAGCGCAAGCACCGCTGCACCAGGCGCGACGGCGCATCTCTCGGCGGATGAGCAGTTGTGGGCCTCACTTGTCGCGATCGAAACATCCGACGCACCTGTCGGTCTTGGCGCCTTGGATCTGTTCGCATGGCATGCGGAGCGGTCAAGGCAGGTGCTGGCCCGCGCGCGCGCCTACCAGTCGCTTTACCCGGGCGGCCCGCGGCGCGAAGACGCGATGGAGCGCGAGCTTGCGGCACTCTTCGAGCTGATCACCGAAAAAGGCCTGCCCGCCGGCGAGCTGTGCGCACGAGCGGAGCAGATCGTCAGGAACCCGCCTTCGAGACGCGCTCTTCATGATGCCGCATACTGGCGGATGCTGTGCGAAGTCGAGCGCCGCCGTGCTGCGGCCGCGCCATCCTCGAATGGCAAATCCGCTTCCGTCCTGGATCGGGATCCCGAGCTTCTGGCCGCATATGCGGAGTACGCGCGGCAGTTTCCCGACGCGCGTCGCACACCCCGTCTCGTGCAGACGCTCTTCGAGGACGCCGCCGCGCGCGCGGACAAGCCGGGCATGCGCGAAGCGCTATCGCTGTTCGGCTCAGACGATTCGCCGGCCGTTCACTTCGCGGCCGCCACGCTCCGCCGTTTCGAGTCTGTGGGCCGCCCGTTCTGGGTGACGTTTCGCGACAGCACCAGCGGCCATCCGGTCGATACGCGTGAATGGGTTGGCCGGGATGTGCTGATCGTGGTCTGGGCCGGGTTCGACCCCGCTTCGCGGGACGCCGTTGCGAAGGTCGAGCAGCTGCGAGCGGGCGATTCGCGGTGGCAGGTGGTCGGTGTGAGTCTGGATGCTCCGCCTTCCGCCGGTCAGCGAGCAGCCTCCGAACTGGGGATTCAGTGGCCCCAGTGGAATGACGGGTTGGGTCTTGCCGGGGCGTTTGTTCGGGAGTGGGGGATTCGCGAGGTTCCCTTCCTTGTGAGACTCGATTCGGAGGGGCGTATGGCCGGGTTCTATTCCGGCCCGGACGCCGCGACCCGGGCCATGGCGCCGCAGTGAATTGACAGGCGTGCGGGAGCGGTGTAAACACCGCGTTCGGTGCCGCTTGGGTTTCGATGGTGGCGGAATCCACTCCGTCGGATCGACCTGTGCGGCGTCGAATTCGCCCCTGCGGCGCCCGCGCCGCGACGTCCCGCCCATGCGGAGCCTTCCGTGAAGTCAATTGTCCTTGGTGTCGTGATCCTGGCCGGAACCACGCTGGCCTGGCTGGTGCTGCCGCCCATGCTGACGTCGGGAGAGCGGTCGGCCGAGGCCGCCGCGCGACAGGCGACGCAGTCCGCCCGTGAACTGGGCGTCTATTCACCGGTTCTGGATCGCACGATCGACGAAGCGCTGCTCGCGGAACTGCGGCTGGCGGACCTTCAACAGTTGATAGATCAGGACGAGGCGGCGGCGGCTGGTGCCGCGCGCGGTTCGGATGATGAGCCGGCGAAGGGCCGCTTCGCCCAGATGCACGCACGACTCAGCGAGGCATCGTCCCTTGCTGCGAACGCCGATCGCGCGAAAGGCCTGTCCTCCAAGCGCTACGACGTTCCCTCCGTCACGGGGGCCGGCCTCAAGCAGGCCGTGGATCGGGTGGCGGCGCTCCGCACAGCCAACGCGCAGCTGCTCGCCTCTGCCGTTCAAGGCGCCCGTTCCGCACACGCATCGGACCGCAGCGTTCTCGGTGTGGCACAGGCGCTCGGGAATGCGGAGTTCATCAAGGCGGTCGCCCTGTTCCTGGATTCCGTCGCGCTGCGCGAACAGGTCGCCGGGTTACATGCCCGTCTGGCCGAGCAGACCATCGATTTGCGACTGATCTCGGCCGAGCGCGACGCGCTGGACACCGTGAAGGATGAGCGAATCCCGAACGGGCTGTCGGCCGATCTTGCCGAGTTTCGCGCGCAGCTTGCGGAGGCCGTCGAGGCGCGCACGTTGGCGGACGCCGCGGTCGAAGCGCGCGAGGCGGAGCTTGCCGCTGTCCAGTCTGAACTGACGGCCGCCCGCACCGCGCTGGAGCAGATCGAGACCCGCGGCTTCGTGGCCGGGGACGATGCCGCCTATGCCGCGTTTGCAGCGGAATACCTGGTACAAGCGACGGCGCTGGCGACGGCGCAGCGGAGGGAGCAGAGCCTCGCCGCCGGCGGCAGTGCATCGCCGGGTGACGACGAGGATGACACGGGAAGCGTCGCGGAGTCCGCCGATGATGCGATCGTCGGGCTGGATGAACTGAAGCGCCGGCAGGCATCCGCTCATCTGCGGGCGGAGCGGCTCGAGCGCAGCGTCGCATCGATCGAGAAGACGCTTGCAAACGCCCGCACGCGAAACACGGAATTCGGTTCGCGCGCGGCCGAAATCGAAAAGCGTCAGGCCGCCGTTCGAGCGGCCATCGCGGACACACTCACGGCGCTCTCCTCCGCCGCGGATGCGGCCTGGGCAAAGGAGGAGGAGGCGCTCGCCGCCGCCAAGGCCGCCGTCAGCGCCTACCGGGATGCGGAGAAGGCCGGACAGGACTACGCCGCCGCCGCTTCGGAGCAGCAGCGCTCGGAAGGCGCCGACCCGCAGCGAACCAATCCGCGCTTGACCCTGATTTCTGAGAATCGCAGCGCAGCCGCGGTCGGTACGACCGGCTGGGGCGAGTCGCAGATGCTGGTGGGTCGCGTTCTGGCCGGGCGGCTTGCCAGCCTCGAGCGGCATGTGGAGACGCTGCGGGCGTACGCGGCCGCGTCGGCCGGTTCGTTCGACGAGGCCGATCTGACCACGAGGATCACGGATACGCGCGAAGCCGCCATCAATGCCGTGCAGGACGCGGTTGCGCGATTCGGCAGCCTGGCCCGCAGCGGCGGAGCGACCGCGTGGATTTCGCAAGCCGCCGCGGCCGCTGCCCATCACCTGCTGATGCACGTTGATTCGCGAAACGAAGGCACGCACCGCGCGAGCGCCGTGTCGTCGCTGGTCGCAGCGCTCGAACGCCGAAGTCAGCATCCCAGCCTCGCCGCGCAGGTTCGTCTGCACGAAGTGCTGACGGGATCCACCCATGTTCAAACGCCCGCGACTGGCAGCGGCGACGGCGACGAGAATGGTGAGGACGAGGGCGGTGCCGAGGACGGCGAGTAGCGGCCGGAGCACGCTCCGCGCTTCAGTGCGCGCGCCATCAACCCCCATTTGTGTCCGTCGGGGGAATCGCAGGAAATCGGTCATTCTTCGCTGATTCCCCCGTTCGGAATTCCGGTCCGGTGTTCTATAATGATCCGTGAGCGCCCGCATGCAGTTGCTGCGGCGGGCACGGTGCCGCAATCCCCCGACGGTTTCGGTCTCGGGAATTCGCGGCGCGTATCAGCGCGGCCGTCGGCGGTCGCTCGATTCGTGCGCTGGGAGTCCGATATGCCGCAGCCGCCCCGGATTATCCGTCGTTCCGCTCTATCGATCAGCCGGGCCGTCGTGGCCGCCTTGCTGCTATTGGCCACCGGTCTGACGCCGGTTGCGTCGGCGCAGGAGTTTCGCGCCGTATGGGCGGATTCGTTCAGCGTCGGGTTCAAGAGCACCAGCGAGATCAACACGCTGGTGTCGCGCATGGTCTCCGGGCGCTACAACGTGATCATCGCCGAAGTGCTGGCCTATCACGACCGGACCGGCGGCGGGCACGGGGCCTACTGGAACTCCGCGATCGTTCCCAAGGCGCTGGACATTTCCGGCGGGATCGACCCGCTGGCGACGCTCATCTCGGTGGCGCACGCCAACAACATCGAAGTCCACGCATGGATCGTGCCGTGGCGGGTGAGTAACTCGTGGCCTCCCTCCGGAAACGCGCTTCTCGCCGCCAACCCCCAGTGGTTGATGACGCCGCTGGCGGCGATGGGCGGCGGACCCGCGACGGTCGGCAGTCACTACACGCTCGACCCCGGCTCACCCGATGCGCAGGAATACCTGATCAGCATCATTCGCGAGCTGGTCACGAACTACGCGATCGACGGCGTCAATCTGGACTACATCCGGTACATCCAGACGGACGCCGGGTATCCGTCCGACAGCAGCTATGCGCGCTCCGGCCTGAAGCGCTGGCAGACGATCACGGGCAACGCGATTGTGCCGCCGGTCAGCGGCAACACGTCCTGGAACGACTTCCGGCGCCGCGGAATTGACGAGTTCGTGCGTCGCGCCCGCGCGGAAATCCCGTCCATCGCCAACCCGCGCCAGCCGCTTCGCCTGACGGCCGATCTGATCTGCTTCGGGAATGCTCCGGCGAATTTCACCAGCTCGGACGCCTACAACCTGTTCTCGAACTGGCAGATGTGGATGCAGCGCGGCTGGCTCGACGCCGGCATCCCGATGAACTACAAGCGCGAGCACGTCGCCAACGAGGCAACCTGGTATCGCAACTGGGTGAATGCCGCGATCAGCTGGCGCTACAACCGCCACATGTTCGCCGGTCAGGGCAACTACCTGAACACCAAGCAGAACAGCGTCACCCAACTGACCTACGCACTGAACGCCGGTGCGAATGGCGCGGTGACCTTTTCGTATGACGCCACCGCCGACGAGAACACCAACGGCACGCCCGAGGCGGATTGGAACTGGTACGTCGATTCGCCGTCTTGGTTCTCCGCGCCGGACGCGTTTTCCGCCCCCGTCCCCCCGACGCCCTCCATGCCCTGGCGGAATTCGGCCACCGCGACCGAAGGAACCGTGTGGGGGCGGGTCGTCAACGGCACGACCGGCCTGCCGGTGGACAACGCCTCGGTGCAGGTCGGCGCTCTGACCGCCGTGAACACGGACGGAAACGGCTACTACGTCGTGACGCTCGTCCCCGCGACGGCCGGCGGGACCGCCTACAACGTCACGGCCAATACCGCGGGATGCACGCAGGTCACGGTGTCTAACGTGATTGCCCTCGCCGGCGGAATCACCCGCCGCGACATTACCGTCTGCCCGCTGGTGCCGGTCGCGGGCGACATGAATCTCGACGGCGATGTCAATTCCGCCGATCTGAATCTGTATTACTTCTGCCTGCGCGGGCCGGGGATCACGTTCGCGCCGGGCAACATCTGCCTGCGCGGCGATTTCAACACCGACAGCGACGTGGACATGGCGGACACCGCCGAGTTTCAGCTTGCGTACTGACCCGGTTCCCGGACTGCGGCGCCTCATCTCCTGTTTCTGCTGAGTATTCATGAATTCGGACGCCCTCGGTGCGGCAGCGGCGATTCAATCGGCCGCTTCCCGGCCGAAGTCGGGGTTCCTGCCGTTCGCGCTGGGGGCCGTTCTGCTGCTTTCGTGCATGCCGCTGCTGGCGTGGCGCGGGATCGTCGAAAACTCCGTCACGATCGACGAATTCGCCCACATGCCGGCGGGCTTTTCCTATTGGCGGACGGGCGAATTCGGCCTGTACAACAAGAACCCGCCGCTGGTGAAGCTGCTCGCGACCCTTCCCTGGCTGATCTCGTCGCCGAGTTTCGAGTCCGTGTGGTTGGAGCGGGTCCGCCAGCCTCAATTCGCCGCGTGGGAACCCTGGGTGATCGGCGAGTGGTTTCTGCGGGCCAACACCCGGGACTATGACGCGCTCTTCATCCAAACGCGCTGGATGACGCTGCTGCTGGGCATGTTGGCCGGCGTGGTGGTGTGGGCGTGGTCGTCGCAGCTTTTCGGCCGATGGGCCGGGCTGCTCTCGCTTTCGGCGTATGTCTTCTGTCCGACCGTGCTGGCGCACTCCTCGGTTGCCACCACGGACGTCGGCGCAATGGGGCTGTTCGGACTGGCGGCATACGCGCTGTGGTCGTACGGCCGAAAGCCGACGTTGCTGCGCATGCTGCTGGCGGGGGCGGCGATCGGGCTGGCTCTGGCGGCGAAGCTGACGGCGCTGCTGCTGCTGGCGGTCTTGCCGCTCTTGATGCTCGTGATGTTCGGGCGCGACGTGCTGCGGTCTTCGGATGAAACCCCCTTCGGCCGGATCGCGCGCCCGTGGGCGCTGCCGGTTCTGGTCATGCCGCTGGTCGCGCTGTTCGTGGTCAACGCCTCCTACGGATTCCGCGGTTCGACGACTTCGGCGTGGCAGGGGCCCTTCGACAGTCGCGGTGCGGCGCAACTGGCGGGCCTGATGCGGCTGCTCCCGCTGCCCTTTCCGATCGAGTACGTCCGCGGCTTCGATCAGCAGCAGGCGGATGTCGAGCGCCTGGACATTGAGTTTCTGTACCTGAACGGCGAAGTGTCGCTGAAGGGCTGGTGGTACTACTTCCCGGCCGCGTTCGCGTTCAAGGAGCCGGTCGCGCTGGTGATTCTCGTGTTCGGGGCGGTGCTGGCGTTGGGGGCGCCGCTGCGCGGGAAGGGCGGCGGTCAGGCATTTCTGCTGCTGCCGCTGGCCGCCATTCTCGTCTACATGATGTTCTTCAACAGGCTCAACATCGGCATTCGATACCTGCTGCCGGCGTATCCGCTGCTCTTCGTGATGATCGGGCGGCTGGCGAATTGCGCAGCCGCGAGCGTCAATAATCCGCCGTGGGGGCTGCGGGCGCGCCGCGTGACGGGGGTGGCCCTGACGGGGATCGTGGCCTGGCAGGCGCTGTCGGTGTCGCGCGGCGGACCGGACTACCTGAGCTACTTCAGCGAGGCCATCGGCGGCGGCGATCATGGCGGCCGCTATCTGCTCGACTCGAACCTGGACTGGGGCCAGGACCTCAAGCGCCTCGGCGAATTCGTCCGGAACAATCCGAAACAGCCGCTGTTCGTGGCCGCATTCGGACACGTCGATCCCGCGATGTATGGCGTGGAATACGCCCCGCCGCCCGAAGCGCCCGCCGCGGGCCGCTGGATCGTGAGCCGAAATTACCTCGCCGGGATGGGTTATCCGATGATGTACACCGCCCCGGTGACGATGCGGCCGCACCTGCGCGTCGAGTGGCTCCGCGACCGCACGCCGACCGCGCAGGTCGGTCGGTCCATGCTCGTGTTCGATGTCGACGCCCCGTAAGCGGCGTTCATCCCGCAGTGCTCGACCGCCTCCGCATGGCCATCACACCGGCTGGTCGCCCAGCCCGCTGCCCAGCCGGATGGTCTTGCGCGTCAGGTCGTGGAATGCACGAACGTAGCGCACGGTTCGCGAACGAGCGCGCATCACGATCGAATGCGTGGACGCCGTGTGGCCGCTGACCGTCACGCCGCGCAGCATCGCGTTGTCCGTGATCCCGGTTGCGGCAAAGACGATGCCGTCTCCGCGTGCCATGTCCTCCGTCGTGTAGATGCGGCGCAGCGATTCCCCGACGTAGCCCGCCGCCGCCAGCGACTGCAGCTCGGCGTCGTCGCGCGGCCAGATGCGGGCCTGGATGTCCCCTCCGAGGCACTTGATCGCCGCCGCCGCCAGCACCGCCTCCGGCGAGCCGCCGATTCCCATGTACACGTCAACGCCGCTGTCAGGCATGGATGGCGCAATCGCTCCGGCGACGTCCCCATCGCCGATCATGCGAATAGCCGCTCCGGTGCGCCGAATGTCGCGAACCAGCGCATCGTGGCGCGGCCGATCCAGCACGCACACGACCAGGTCGCGGACGCGCTTCCCGAGCTTCAGCGCGATCAGCTCGAGATTCTGCTCAACAGGCGCTCCGAGGCGGATGGTGCCCGTGCCCTCGCGAACTCGCGGCCCGACGGCGATCTTCTCCATGTAGACGCTGGGCACCGCAGCCAGCGCCCGTTCATCCGGGCCGCTGGTGGTCGCGGCGGCGATGACGCTCAATGCCCCGGCCAGGCCCTTGGAGGTGAGCGTCGTGCCGTCGATCGGGTCGAGGGCGATGGAGACAAATGCCGAACCGTCGCCCCACAGGCCGAGCTTCTCGCCGACGAAAATTCCGGGGGCCTTGTCCTTGATCCCTTCCCCGATCGAACAGGTGGCGCACATGTCCATCGTATTGAGCATGCCGCGGATGGCGTCCGTCGCGGCGGCATCGGCCGCTTCCTTGTCCCCCTTGCCGATCCAGCGGAATGTATTGAGCGCGGCCGCCTCGCATGCCCGGATCAGGTCCAGGCCGAGCAGCTTCTCAAGTTCCATTTCGCCGGCGGGGGTGCTGACTGCATCACTCATCGAAAAGGCTCCTGATCGCGGGCGGCGGTGGCTGCCGGTTGGGGATCATTGAATGGGTGGGCGAGTGTACGGCGGCTTGTTGTGGATTGTCCATCCCGGGCGCTGCCGGCCGGGCGGCTATTCGCCAGCCGGCGGGCCGGATTGCGGTTAGGGGGGCTGCCGCCGGCCCCCATCACCTCGAAAAAAGGCCGAAAATCGCCCGCATTTTTCCGGAACCTGCGAGGTGATCCGGGCGGGATTCCGTCTGGCACAAGAATTTGCGATTGTCGTGTATGGCCGATAAGTGTCGGTTTTTGCGATGGTTAACGGGGGATTCCGGCGGGACGGAATTACGCGAAAGATGATAATTCTTGACATTGCATAGCCGCGGGCAGATACTGAGGCGAGGCCGAGGAAGCTGCGCGGATGGGATGGCTGTCAGCGCTGCGCGCTGGGGAAGAAGCACCCCCAACACGATTCGGCCAGGATCGGTCACTCCCCACGCGCTGCGTGAGGAGATCGGCCTAATTGCGGAGGAGTTGCAGCAGCACTTCGTGGCACGCCGGTCCGTCGAGGAGCACAACCTGGGAGTGCTCCTGATGGCAGGGTGCGGGCGATGCAACGGGCATCGTTCGACGCTTCGCAGGCTGCTCGGATAGGCACAAGAGTTCATTTCAGTTTGGTTCTTGCGAAAGGGATGTGAAGATGAAGCGCGTACTGTGTTTGATCACAGGAGCGGCGATCGGGCTGTGTCTCACGGCACAGGCCTCGGACGCCACCAAGCAGACAGTGACGGGCGTGATTGCCCATCCGCAGCAGCTTGCGGGTTCGGGCGGGTCTGAGCACATGCTGGTGCCGGACGTCGACGTCGTCGAGGATCTGGTCACGCAGTTCGGCGAAAACCCGAACTACACGCCGGCTCCGCAGGGCGGCATTGCCGAGTTCATCAGCCCCTGCCCGGTCGGCCCCGGCCAGGCCAACTGCCAGGATCCGGACGCCGCCAACGGCTACGGCTCGACCGGTCGCGCCGGCGGGTTCCGCATGCACGAGGATCTGCGCACCGGCGGCTCGGCGATCAACATCACGAGCATCTGCGTGCTGGGTCTCTATTCACCCGGCAGCACCGACGGCAACGACAACATCACGCTGCAGTACTTCGCCGACGCCGGCAACGTCCCCGGCGCGTCGATCGGCGGTCCGTTCGTGCAGGGCACGAACCTGACCGTGGCTCGCGTTCAGACCGGCGCGACGCTCTTCGGCGCTCCGGAGTGGCAGCACCGCCTCACGCACGCCAACGTGAACATCGGCGCGAACACGTGCTACTGGGTGCGCATCATCAACGACGCGCGCACCGCGACGAACGCCAACCGCACCTGGTTCTGGGAGACCTCCAGCGGCGGTAACGGCCGCTGCATCTCGCAGACCGTAAACAGCGGCGCGTTCAACCTCGTCACGGGTGACGATCTGGCGATCTGCGTCGAAGGCGTGGCCTCGCTGGGCGATGCAAACTCCTGCGTCCAGTTGCTGACGGCCTGCTCGGGCACGACGCAGACCGGCGTTCGCTGCACGCCGCAGGATGCGTCGAACGCGATCAACAGCACCACCGGCGTGTTCGCCACGCAGGACAACTTCAACCCGGATGTGAACGGCAACATCACCAACATCTGCTGGTGGGGCGCCTACCAGGGCAGCGGTTGCGTACCGAACCCGCCGACCGACAGCTTCACGATCATCTACTACAACCACAATCCGGCGATCAACGGCCCGGGCACCGTCCTCGGTGGTCCCTTCACCGGCGGTCAGCTCACCGGCTTCAGCCGCGTTCAGACCGGCGGCGTCATCGCCGGCGTGGTCAATGAGTTCAGCTACAGCGTGAACCACCCGGCCGTCGCCGTGACCGCCGGCACCTGCTACTGGGTCGAGATTCGCAACACGCTCCCGCTCAACTGCAACTGGTTCTGGGAGCAGGGTTTTGACGACGGCCGCGCGTATGTGAACGCGTCGCCTTCGACCAGCGACCTCGCGTTCTGCATCAACGTCGACCGTCGCAGCACCGCCGACGCCTGCGTCGCGCTGGGCGACCTCTGCAACCAGGATCCCGGCAACTGCCATGGTGTCGACCCGGCCAATGCGCTGAGCAGCAGCCCGGTCGCGGCGATCGCCGACGACTTCCGCAGCGACGCGGATGGCGGCGACATCGAGGAAATCTGCTGGTGGGGCGGCTATCAGGACGCCCAGGGTGGCGGCTGCGGCGGCAACCCGGTCGATAACTTCATCATCACCTACTACAACCACAACGCCGTGACCGGTCTGCCGGGCAGCGTCCTGGCCGGTCCGTTCACGCAGGGCGGCTCGCTGACCGTGGCCCGTCAGGCGACCGGCGATCTGATCGCCGGCATCGTGACGGAGTTCAATTACGTCGGGACGCACGCCCCGGTGGCGCTGGCCCCGAACACCTGCTACTGGGTGGAGATCACCAACAGCGTGACCGCCTGCACCTGGTTCTGGGAATTCGGCTTCGGCGGCAACGGCCGTTCGATCGCCGGCGGCATCATCGAGAACAACGACTTCGCGTTCTGCGTCGATGCCGGCATGAACGGCAACGACGAGGGTCAGTGCGTTGCGCAGCCGACCGACCTCTGCCTCGAGGATGCGGGCAACTGCCAGGCACGCAACATCGACAACGCGCGCTCAGCTCGGGTGCGACCCGCACCGCGGACGACTTCACGCCCGCGAGCAGCGGCAACGTGAACAAGGTCTGCTGGTGGGGTGCGTACGTCGGCTGCAGTGGTCCGGATGACTTCCAGGTGACCTACTACAACCAGGGTCTGGATGGTCTGCCGGGTACGCAGATCGCGCAGTTCCGTCAGAGTGCGTTGACGCTGACCGTCACCGGTCCGGCGGCCTCCGGCGACACGATCGCCGGTGCGGCTGGTCGGCCTCGGCTGGGTCGGCACGCACGCCAACGTCGCTGTGGCGGCCGGTCAGTGCTACTGGATCGAGATCGTGAATCTCGGCGTCCCGGGCACCTGCGGCTGGTTCTGGCAGGATGGCGAGCCGACCAACGGCCGCCTTGCTCAGGACGGCGGCACGGGCTACGACCTGTTCACCGGTAACCAGGCGTTCTGCCTGAACATCGCTCTCGGTGACGCCGCGACGTGCGTTCGCGCGGTCGGCGCCTGCTGCCTGACCAACGGCGACTGCATCATCACCACCAGCGCGGCTTGCGGCGCACAGGGCGGTAACTACCTGGGCGACGACACCAACTGCGGCGTGGTTATTGCGACGTCGGCTCCTGAGCTGGCGATCCCGGATGGCAGCGCCGCCGGTATCGACGATGTGATCACGATCGGCGGGGGTGAGGCGTTTGTCATCACCGACATCCTCGTCGGCCTGCTGATCACGCACACCTTCCAGGGTGACATCATCGCCGAACTGACCGGTCCGAATGCGGCGGTGATCACGCTGCTCAACCAGCCGGGCTTCCCGGAGTCCACGTTCGGCTTCGGCGCGAACAACTTCGGCAACCCGACTGATGGCACGTTCATGATCATCGACGACCTGGCGGCCACGACCTATGACGTGCCGGCAGTCGCCGATCCGGGCACGGCCGACGTCACGGGCGCTTGGAAGCCTGACACGGGTCCGCTGTCGACGTTCGTCGGCATCAACTCGCTCGGCAACTGGACGCTGAACGTGTCGGATAACACGACCGTGGACACCGGCACGCTCAACGCGTGGCGGCTGATCCTGGTCGGCGCGAATCCGTGCCCCGAGGCCGAGGCCTGCTGCTTCGGCGACGGCTCCTGCCTGCAGCTCACGGTTGCCGCGTGCAACGGTGCGGGTGGTACGCCGCAGGGCGCCGGCTCGGATTGCGATCCGAATCCGTGCGCGACGGCCAACCCGGGTTCGTGCTGCTTCTCGAACGGCCTCTGCAATGTTCAGCTTGCCGCGGATTGCACCACGGCTGGCGGCATTGCCGGTGCGCCGGGTTCGACCTGCTCGCCGAATCCGTGCCCGTGCCTGCTGGGCGATGCGAACTGCGACGGTGTCGTGAACAACTTCGACATCGATCCGTTCGTGGCCGTCATCGTCAATACCCCGGACGCGACGCCGCCGGCGGGCTTCATGGCCCTGCCGCCGCCGTTCCCGGCCGGTGCGACGATCCAGGATTGCTGGGATCGTCGGCAGTGCACCTGCAACATCAATTGCGACGTTGACGGTGTCAACAACTTCGACATCGATCCGTTCGTGGCGTGCATCGTCGCGGGTGACAACCCGTGCGTGTGCCCGTAACGCACACTGATCGATAGCGTCTGAAGCAACACCCGGCAGGCCGGTGGGAACCTCCCATCGGCCTGCCGGTCTTCTTGCGCGGATAACCGGCGCAGGAGCGCTCGGCCAACGCGGCCGCGCGGCTCGCGTGCGAAGGTAGATTCTGTTTCCTGGTGAGCGGCTGCCGAGTCAGAATGGGCGGAGCATTACCGGCCCCGCGAGTTCGGGACCGCAATAAACCGGTTTCGGGCCATTTTCTTTTTGACTCCTGGAATTTCGAGGCTTAGGATCAGTGTCAGAGGTGGAAAACGCTCGCGCTAGCCCGGTAGTTGGGTCCGCTTTGCCTCGGCGGACGGGACCGGTGCGAGACGATGACGGCCCAGGGTCCGTCGTCGGAGGAGCGTTTTCGCATGTCCCCGTTCCATTTCAATACCGATCCCGGTCCGGATGACGTTCGGCGCAACCTCGCTTCGCGCCTGGCCAGTTCCACATCGGCGGATGACCTGGTCGTATTAATCGCCTCCCCCAACATCCAGTATGCCGCTGCCGCCATTGCGGCGCTCGGCGCCGTGGGCGAGCGATTCCACGCGGCCGTGCTGCAGCCACTGCTCCGCGATTCGCGCCCGGTGATCCACCGTGCCGCGGAGGATGCGATCTGGGCGATCTGGATGCGCAGCGCCAGCCCCGAGGGCAATGCCGAGTTGGCGCGGGCGATCGACGAAATCCGCGATGGGGCGCTGGAGGGCGCGTTTTCACGCCTGACGGCGCTCGTGCAGCACGAGCCTGATTTCGCCGAGGCGCACTATCAGCGCGGCGTGGTCGCGTTTCTGCTGGACCAGGTGGATACGGCCGCATCCTGCTTTTCGGCGGCGCTGAACATCGAACGGGCGCACTTCGGCGCCATGGCGGGGCTGGGTCACGCGGCCGCGGCGATGGAGGACTGGGACGGGGCGCGGCGGGCCTATGAATCCGTGCTGCGGATCCATCCGCGGCTGGAGGGGATTTCCGAAGCGCTGGCCATGATCAACGCCGGCGGGGAGCGCGCTGAACTGGCCGGTTCGGCGGGCGGGCAGTAAGCCCGGGCCGATCCGGGCAGGGTGTACACTGCGCGTATGTCCGATCGGTTGCTGCTATTCGGCGGGACGTTCGACCCCATTCATCACGGGCATTTGATCGCGGCGACGACGGCGGCGGAGCGCGTCGGAGCGTCGCGGATCGTCCTCATTCCCAGCGGTCGCCCGCCGCACAAGCCGGCGTCGGGGATCACTGCCGGCGAGCATCGCGTGGCGATGTGCCGCGCGGCGGTGCAGGGGGATGAGCGCTTCAACGTGTGCGACTTCGAGGTGGAATCGCCGGGGGCCAGCTACACCATTCTGACGGTGCGGCATTACCGCAAGGTGCATCCGCCGACGCGCGAGCTGCTGTGGCTGATCGGGCTGGACGCGCTGCGCGACCTGGGAAGCTGGCGCGAGGCGGCGGCGCTGGTGGACCTCTGCACGATCGTGACGGCGGCGCGTCCGGGATACGCCGCGCCGGACTGGGATACGCTGCGGCCGGTCTTTCGCGAGGAGCAGCTCGCGCGCCTGGCGGCGAACATCGTGGAGACTCCGCAGGTCGAGATTGATGCAACAGCGCTGCGCCGCCGCGCGGCGCAGGGGCAGTCCCTGCGCTATTTCGTTCCGCAGGCGGTCGAGCAGTATGTGCGCGAGCACCGGTTGTATCAGACGGCGGCGGGCGAGTAGCCGCGCGGCGGGCATTCGATCAAACGGTGCCGCCGGCGTGGATTCGGGGCGCGAAGCAGCGGACAAGGCCCCGTAACGCCGCGGCTCGGGGCACGCAGAGGGGGGATGGCGGATTTTCCGCGCTGCGGGAGCGGACATCCTCTCCAGCGGCGGCGCGGGGCGGTCGATCTAGCCTGCGAAGCGCACCCGGCGCTGCGGGGGACCGCCCGATGAGCCTGGACCTCGATCAGATCATGTGCGATTGGGAATGTGCCACGGGGGAGATCAGCGCCCGCAGCGTGCCGGGTGTTGACGGGCGGGAAGTGCTGCAACTGCGCATCGAGCTGGGCGTCCTGCAGATGTTCCTGGACGGCCGGCCGGACGGCGTTCGCTATCGCGATCTGCCCTCTGCGTTTGATTTTGTTTCCCGGGCACGCCGCGCCGGCGAGGAAGTCTGCGACACGGACGTCCGCGAGCTGGAGCGCGAGATCACGCAGTACAACTATCGCCGCCTGGCGCTGGCGGTCATCGCGGAAGATGCGATGCGCCGTGAGGAGCCGGATCACGCCGGTCAGCAACTGATGCGCGCGGTGCGCGACATCGATCAGTGCCTGCGGCGGATCAGCGTGGTGGATGAGCTGCGGCAGCGCGGTCCGGAGCAGGTGGGACTGCGGCCGACGCTGCTGTTCAACCGCGGGCGGCTGGCGTCGCAACTGCGGGTCGTGCAGGGCCGCTACGACGAGGCGATTTCGGAAGCGGAGCGCGCCGCGGGCACGCTGGAGGAATTGCTGCAATCGGTCGGACTGGACTCCGAGCAGTGCGACGACGATCCGGGGATTCAGTACCTGAAGCAGCTCGCGGCGCGATTGCGAAAGCAATACGCGATTCCGCATACGCTGCAGGAGCAGCTCGACGCGGCGATCGAGAATGAGGATTTCGAGGCGGCGGCCCGCTTGCGCGAGCGAATTCGGAGCGGCCGCGCGGCCTCGCGCCCGCCGGAGGCGGAGCTGGACCTGCCGCGCGAGGAATTCGCGCCGACCGACGCCGAATTCTTCAGCGAGTACGGCGACGGCGAGGAGGACGACGGCGGGCCGTTTGCCGACGACGACGACGGGCGCTAGCGCCCCGGCGCGGCCGCGGGGTTGCGGCTCTGGCTCTTCCTTCCGCGCAGGTCGCTGCGCTCGGGCGGCAGTTCCGCCGACGGCCGCGCGGCGAAGCGCTCGGCGTTGATCGTGTGCGCCGTCTGCAGGTCCACCGGCTTTCCGCGGATGAAGATGGCGTCCACGCGGCTGACGGCCTGCGCCGGGTGATCCGTCGCAATCACGATGTTGGCGTCCTTCCCCGGGTCGAGCGATCCGAGCCGATCCTCCACTCCCAGAATCTCCGCCGCGCTGAGCGTCATGGCGCGGAGCGCCGCTTCGGCCGGCAGGCCGTGCGCGACGGCGAAACCGGCATCCGTCGGCAACTGTTTGGCCAGCGCCGCGTCGCGATTGGCGAGGCAGAATCGCACCCCGGCGGCGTGCATCACGGCCATGGCGCGATAGGAGCTGTCCCATGCTTCCGAGGCGCGCGGCACGCCGGGCACCCCGCTGGGCAGGCTGAAGACGGCGTTATAGATGACCGGCACATCCCGCCGGGCCAGCAGGTCGGTGCACTTCCAGGCGTCGCGACCGCCGAGAATCACGGGGCGCAGCTGCGCCTGTTCGGCGAAGAGCAGCGCTTCGAGAATCTGTCGATAGCCATTGGCCTCGAACAGGACCGGCCGCTCGCCCAGCGCGTAGGGCACCAGCGCATCAAAGCGCTGATCGGTGACTGCGGGTGTTCGCCCGCTGCGAACCGCGAAGGCATAGTGTCGCGCGTCGCGGAAAAAGCGGCGCAGCTCGGCCTGCGCAGCGCGGGTCTCCGCTTCGCGCGGCTTCTCTTCATCCTCGCTTTCACCCTCGAACTCGCGCCGGCGGTCGCGCTCCAGCAGCGGCTCTTCCGGCAGCGACGGGATGCGCACCACCAGCCCGATCGAAGCGCTCCGGAGCATCTCGTCGGCGGTCCAGCCCTCCAGGTCCATCAGCGAGGATTGACCCGCGACCAGCGGACCCTGCGGCACAACGTGCACCGTCAGCACGCCATCCGCGCGCGTGACGCGCACCATGGCGCTGTGCGGGTGGAAGGCGGATGCGGCCACCAGGTCCGGGTGGTAAGTGCCGCATTCGGCCTCATCGACCCCCACATCGACCATATCGATCTCGTGCAGGCCGACGATGCAGGCGGCATTGATCAGGCCGGGGTACACATGCCGCCCGGCGGCATCCACGACAACGGCGTCGGCCGGCCGATCGACCTCGCGGCCGACGGCGACGATGCGGCCGTCGCGGATCAGCAGCGAACCGGAGGGAATCGCCGGGCCGCTGACGGGGTGCAGGTGGGCGTTCGTAATGAAATAGGCGCCGCTCGCCGAATCCGCGATGTGGCGCAGCGAGGCGAGATCAGGACGCAGGCCGGCGGCAGCGGCGATGTTTCCGCTCTTCGCCGCAGCGGCAACGGCCGGCTCCGGCTCGAAGCGGCGAATCGGCAATCCGGGAGCCGGCTTGGCGGCGTCAAAATCGCGATGACGGAAATAGACCTCGCCGTCGATCAGCGTCAGCACGCAGCGGCTGAAGGTGTCGAGCGGGTGGCCGTTGTAGACGGCCAGGTCGGCGTCCTTGCCGACCGCGATGGAGCCGAGCCGGTCCTCGAGGCCGAACTGGCGGGCGGCATTGATGGTGATCATCCGCAGCGCCTCATCCGCGGTCAGGCCGCTGTACTTCATGCACTTGGCCGCTTCGAGCGGCATGTGACGCATCAGGTCGGCCGAATCGGACTTGATGGTGGAGTTGATCCCGGCCCGCAGCAGCATGCCGGCGTTGTGCGGCACGGCTTCGAAGGCCTCCACCTTGTACGCCCACCAGTCGGAAAACGTGCACGTGCCCGCACCGTGGCGCAGCACCTCCGGCATGATGCGATAGGCCTCCAGGCAGTGGTGCAGGTTGGAGACGCGCACACCGAAATCCTCTGCCACGGCCAGCAGCCGCAGGATCTCATCCGCCCGGTAACAGTGGCAGTTGATCTCGATCCGCCCGGCCACGATGTCCGCCAGCGCTTCGAGGCGCAGGTCGCGCCGCAGCGGCGGCAACGTGTCGCCGCGCTGCAGGGCGGCGGCGCGATCGGCGCGCGCCAGGCCATACTGACGCCCCGCCTCCAGCGCGCGGCGCATGGTGGTCTCGACGCCCATGCGCGTGGCGGGGAATCGGCGGATCGGCGGCTCGCAGTGACAATCCTGCGGAACGCGCTGCGGCCGGCCGGGGCGGGTGACGTTTTCTCCCGTGGCGAATTTCACGGTGCGCGGCACGTCATGGAGGATCATCTCGGCGGCGGTCCGGCCATGGCGCAGTTTGAGCAGCACGTTCTGCCCGCCGATGGTGTTGGCCGAACCGTGCATTGCATGGATCGTCGTGCAGCCGCCGGCGACGGCGCGGAAGACGTTGGCATCGAAGCTGCGGACGACATCCGCGCAGCGCACCTCACACGTCACCGATTGCGACCATTCGTTGACCGAATCCAGCGCGATGTGCGAGTGCGGATCGACGACACCGGGCATGACGGCATAGCCCGACAGGTCGATGACGCGCACGCCCTCCGCGGCGGTGAGGTCCACGCCGACGCGGGCAATTTTTCCATCCGTCACAAGAATGTCCGCGGCGGGCAGGTCTTCGCCTTCCATCGTGATGACATAAGCGCGCTTCAGCAGCACGCTGCCGCCGGTGCGGAAGCCGGGGTCGCGATCGGCCTCGGTCTCGATCGGCCAATCGGGGACGTGCAGGCGCACGTCGTCGCCGGGTTGCGCCGGCCGGGTGGCGGACGCAGTGGAAGTCGTCGGCGCCGGCCGGGTAGCGGCGGCGTCCGCTTCTTCCTCCGCCTTCGAGCCTTCCGCAACAGGGGCCTCCGCCTCTGCAGTTTCAGCATCGGGCTTGTCGGCATCGGGGGCGGTCGGCTGCTCCGCAGCGTCTCGACCGCGGCGCGAGCGGTCGCGCGGCGGGGTGTCGAACTCGAACATGCGCCCGTCGACGAAGACCCAGCGTACGCGGCCGGTCTTGTCGGCCAGTGAGCGGGTGAAGAGCGTGAGATTGGCGCGCTTTCCGGGCGAGATGGACCCGAGTTGATCCTGGACGCCGAGGATGCGCGCAGGGGAGAGCGTCAGAGCGCGCAGCGCCATGTCCTCCGAAACTCCCGCTTCGATCAGCTCGCGCAGTGATTTGAGGAATTGGTCCGGCTTCTGCCCGTCGCTGGTCAGCGCCCACGGCAGGCCGGCCTCTTCCAGTGCGAGGGCGTTTCGCAGCTCGGCGTCGCGCAGTGCCTTGGCTGCGGCGTAGGCGCCGGCGGGTTGAAAGTGGCGCTTGCCCCAATTGCGGCCGAACGCGGAGGCGTCGTCCGCGTCGGCCGGAAAGTGCGAGGAGAAATCAGACTTGAACTCAGCGGGTTTGGAGGGGAAGCGCAGCTTCACGATGCACGGCGCGCCGGCCGCCCGCAGTTGCGGGATGCAGTGATAAGCCTCGCGAACGCCGACGAGCACCGGCCGGATGCCGAATTCGCCCGAAAGCGAGAGCGCCCGCAGGATTTCGTCCTGATCGTCGGCCTCCCACGCCAGCGCCGTGGTGGCGGCCAGCACGCCGCGCAGGGCATCGAGATCGGCGTCCTGCGGAATCTCGATCGCCGCGCCCGGGTGCTTTTCGGCAAATGCAAGCAGCTCGCGCCGCCACTGCGCGTCGAGCATGACCTGCCGCCAGTGGGCCATGACGCCGAATGTCGTCGCCGGCCAGCGCCCGCGCTCACGCTCACTGTGTCGTCCCGGCGGAGCGAAAGAGGCGGTGTGCAGCGCGTCAGTGCGGAGTACGGAACGGCGCAGCGGGTTGGAACCGAGTTGCACGATGGCGGCGCGCCCGCCGAGAACGGCCTGCGGCGGCGCCAGCAGGGCGGCGGTGAAACCGGCGCGGCGATGGTCATCGAATGTGCTGACCGTGAGATCGAGCACGTCCTCGACCCGCCGGCGGGCGAAAATGCCGTTGCGATTCGCGGCCTCGATGGCGGCCCGCGGTCCCTCGCCCATCGGCTCGAAGTCATCGCCGACGCGGCGCTCCTCCGAGGCGGTCAAGCGCGGTGCGGAGACGCCCGTTCGGCTGAATCCGTCGATGAAGCCGGCGTAGGCGACGAGGCCCGTGCCGTCGATGGCGTAGGCGTCGTCCGGGACGCTGACGGCGTCGGCCGGTCCGACGGCCGTGATTCGCCCATCACGGATCAGGATCACGCCGCCTTCGATGCGCGCCCCGGGTTCGGGGATGATGGTCAGGTTGGTGATCGCGGTGGGGGCCTCGACGCGCGGGGCGGGAACGATGTCAGGGGCGAGTAGCAGCAGGGCGACAAGTGAGAGCAGCATCGGGGTTCCTTGTACGGGTTCGCGCCGCAGCGCGTGTGCGGAGTGTACCCGGCCGGTCGCGTCCTCGCGGGGGCGGTACCGGGGGTTCGGGACGTTTGCATGCGCTGGATTCGCCCGCCCGGCCGGTATCATCGGGGGTTGGTCGAGGGGCGAGAATGTGCCCCCACGCGGCCATCCGGGAGAGGTGCAATGCGTCAGTTCGGTCGGCAGTCTATCAACAGGGCCGCTGCGGGACTGTTTGCTGTTGGTGCATGGAGCGGAGGGGCGGCCGTGGCGGCCGGCCTTTCGAATGGGAGCTTCGAAAGCGGCGCTCCGCAGATCAACCTGCCGACGACTTTCGGCACCTGGTCAGGCGACGTGGCCTCGTTCTCAGCCAGTCCGTCGCAGGGAATCACGGCGCAGCACGGCGTGCGGATGCTGCGCTTTGTGAACACCGGTCCGAGCGGCCCGGGTTCGGCTTTCGGCTGCGAGTTGTTCCAACTCGTGAGCCTCGCCGACGTCATGCCTGCAGTCGCATATGGCGGGGCGCGGGCAAGCGCATCGGTGTTCGTAAACCGCGTCGCCGGGGATGCGCAGACGGACACCCGGTTTCAGATCGCCATTGCCGCGCTGGCGGGCACACCGGACCAGTTTCCGGCACGCTTCGCGGCCTCCGACTTCCTGGCCGCGGCGCAGACGCCGATTTCCTCGGACGCATCCACGGCGACCTGGCAGCGGATCGACGTGGAACTCATCCTGCCCCCGGCCACGCAGTACCTGGCGGTGCGCGTGGTGGCTGAGGAGGACGTGTTCAACGACACGGTCAATCCCGAGTTTGACGGCCACTACGCGGACAACGCCCTATTGACCGTGACGCCCGCGGATAGTGACGGCGACGGCGTGCCCGACTACCTCGACAATTGCCCGTCGATCGCAAACACAAGCCAATTGGACACCGATGGTGACGGGTTGGGGAATGCGTGCGACCCGGATGATGACAACGACGGCGTTCCGGACGGCATTGACAACTGCCCGCTGACGCCGAACCCGAGCCAGGCGGATTGCAACAACGATGGATGCGGCGACGCCTGCTGCCCGCCGCAGCCGCCGGTGATCGTGACGCCGCCAGGGCGAATCCTCGTGTGCCCGGGACCGTCGGCAACGGGGAGTTTCTCGGTGCTGGCGACGGGATCAGGAGCCTTGTCATACCAGTGGTATTTCGGCACCGACCCGATTCTGGGGGCGAACGCGCCGATGCTGCTGATTCATCCCGTGCTGCCCGGGTCGGCGGGCCTCTACCGCGTGATCGTGACCGACTCCTGCGGCAGCACGCCGGCGATCGGCACGCTGGTGCTCACCAGCGGCGACAGCAACTGCGACGGTGTGGTGAACAACTTTGACATCGACGCGTTCGTCATCGCGTTGCTGGAGGGGCGCGAAGCGTGGGAGTCCCTCTTCGCGTGTGATTTCCTCTGTGCCAACGACATCGATGTATCGGGTGCGGTGAACAATTTTGACATCGACCCGTTCGTGCAGTGTGTCCTGGGCGGCGGCTGTCCCTGAAGCGGTGCTGCACGGTCGATGCGCGCTGCGCCCGGCATAGCCCCGATCAGCGCTACGGGGCGTATTCGAGCAGCGCGTCGCGATCAAAGACCGGTCCGTCGGTGCAGGCCAGCGCCCAGCGCCAACCGCCGTCGGCCCGCTCATCGCGGATGCGCGTCACGCAGGATAGACACGTCCCGAAGCCGCAGGCCATCGGCTTCTCGATGCACAATTGGCAGGTCATGCCCAGTTCGCGCGTCACTCCGGCGACCGCCCGCAACATGCCGTCCGGTCCGCAGGCGCAGATCAGCGCGGACGCGGCGTCAGCCCGCAGCGCGGCCCAGGCGCGCAGCGCCGTCGTGGTGTAGCCGCGCATGCCCATTGAACCGTCATCCGTCGTCACCAACGCCGGGAATCGTGCATTTCCCGGAAGCTCGACGCAGCGCGTCGCCACGCCGTCGGCGCGCGGTTGCTGACAAAGCGGAACCGGCAGCAGGTCGCGCGTCGTGGCGCCGAAGATGCAGGTGACGTCGAGCGCTCCGCGCTGGGCCAGCACCCGCGCCACGTACAGCAGCGGCGGAATTCCGACGCCGCCGCCGATCAGCACCAGCGGCCGCTGCACGTCCGGGATGTCGAACCCGCGGCCCAGCGGACCGCTCAGGTCCAGCGTGTCGCCGGGGCGCAGCTTCGACAGCCAGCGCGTCCCCGGTCCGACGGCGCGCGAGATCACCTCGAGGTGTGTCGGGCCGTCGGGGTCATCCCAGCGGTCCGCAATGGAAAATGGCCGCCGCAGCCAGGCCGTGTCCTCCGCCGGCGCGGGTCGCGCAAGCCCGGGCGTCGGGGAGTCGCTCCACTCGATGAAGCGCGGCGCGGGATCGTCGGGATCGTGGCACAGGACTTGAAGGAACTGCCCCGGAGCGGAGGCGGGAAATCCCGTCAGCACCGCCTCGATCCGCACATGGTCGCGGCAGATCTCGCGGCAGCGGACCACGCGCGCATCGCGCGCTGCAACGCGCAGGGTGGGGTTGCTGGGGGCGCTCATTACCCGGTTCCATCAGGCGGCACGGGCGGAATTACCCGGCACGCGGAGAGTGTATCCGGCCCTCCGGCCCGGCGGAGCAGCCGCAGCCCGGGCCGGCCCGCCGGTCGCCGGCCGGTGTGGCGCGGCTATACTCCCGGCCATGACTGCAAAGCGGCACAGGGTGCGCGGGCGCTGGCTGGGCGTGATGATCGCCGCGACGCTGGCGCTGTGCGCGATCCTGCTGGCGTTTCGCAATGACATCCGCGGGCGCTACTGGGCCTACCGCGCCGCCGAGTCGAACGACCTGGCACAGCGCGCCCAGTATCTGAACCTGCTGATCGGGGCAGGGGATTCCGGGGCGTGGGGAATCGGAGTGCTGGCGCGGGATGCCCGGGTCCACAATCGGGAGCTGGCGGCGCTGGCCTTGCAGACGCGCCGCGCAGGCTGGGCGCGCGAGATTCTTGTCGAATTGCTGTCGGATCAGGAAGAATCGGTCCGCGACCTGGCGGTACTGGCGTTGGCGACGATTCGCGACGCCAAGGCGATGAACCTGCTGATGGCAATGTACTCGTACGATGACACGGAGGAAGCGCTGCGGGCGCAGACCGCCTGCGTCGGGCTGCAGCGCATGGGCGGGTTCTCAGCGTTGCAGGCGCTTTCGGCGCTGGTGGAAGTGAAAAGCTCCGCCGCTGCGCGCGGCGCGCTGGTCGATGCGCTGCTCGAAGTAGGCGGCTCCGGCGCGGTCGCCGACCTGATGAAGTTCCTCGACGACCATCGTCCGTGCCCGACGCCGTCCTACCAGGAGCGCATGGCGTGGCTCGCGCTCGGCGGCGCCGGATCTGCCGCACCGTTCCTTCCGCGCGAAACCGGACCACAATCCGCCGTCGGAGAGGGGGCCGCAGCAGGTCAGACCGGCGGCGCGGCGGGCGACTCCGTCACCGTCGCGGCGACTCAGCCGTCCATGACGGTCGCGGAGCGCGCCGCAGCCGCTTTGGGTGACATCACCGGACGCAAACCGCCGTTTTCATCCGCCGCTTCCGAGGCCGAGCGTCGCGCTGCGATCGAGGAGTGGCTGTCCTGGCGGCCGTAATGGGGCGTTCGTGAGTCCAAGCGCGGCTCGATCCGGCGGTGCTTGTCAGCCCATTGTGTAGGTTTCCGTGGGCGAAGCGGATTCCATTCCGTGCCGGCATAGAAATGACGACACATAGCAAAGGCCCTTTGCGGCGAACCGGCTGCGGCCCCGCGGGGGCCTTGCAAAGGCCTGCCGGCCGCCCCGGAAACGGCATGGCGGCGGACGATGCGTGCCGCCCCAAGGGGCAATTCTTCCGATAGTATTTCGAGCGAACTCCGCGTCCAGCGCCCGCCGGCGGGTCGGGCGCGGACCGTCGTGATCGAACCCGCCTCGCGAGAGCCAACGTGCCCATCGAGCTGAAAGTCCCCTCCGTCGGCGAATCCATCACCAAGGTCGTCATCGGCGCCTGGAAGAAGAAGGAGGGTGACGCCGCGCAGCGCGATGAATCGCTGGTCGAGATAGAGACCGACAAGGCCACCATCGAGCTTCCCGCGCCGGTCGCCGGCAGCATCACTCGAATCCTGAAGCGCGAAGGCGATGCCGCCGCCGTGGGCGAGGTCATCGGCTTCATGGAGGAGGGTGCGGCTCCGGCCGCCACAGCGCGCAGCGCCGTTGCCGCCCCCATGGCGGCGCGCAGCGCGGCGCCCGCGGGCGGCGCCGTGACGGCTGAGCCGCTGGTGGCATCATCGCCGGGGCCGGCGCGCGCGTCGGGCGGTTCGCCGCCCGTGATGCCGGCGGCGCGACGGGCTGCCGCCCAGGCAGGCGTCTCCATTGAGCAGGTGGCCGGAACGGGGCCTGGTGGGCGCGTGCTGAAAGAGGACGTGCAACGGCAGGCGGCGTCGGGTGGCGGCGGGGGATCGTCCTTTGTCGCACATGGCGCTTCAGAGGCAGCCGGCGGCAGCGAATCCGGCGGTGCGAACGGCCACGCGGCCGCGGCGGCCCGGCAGGAACAGGCCGTTCCCATGACGCCGTTGCGGCAACGGGTGGCGGCGCGGCTGGTCGAGAGCCAGCAGACCGCGGCGCTTCTGACCACGTTCAACGAAGTGGACATGCACGCGGCCATGGCGCTGCGCAATCAGTACAAGGACGCGTTTGAGAAGAAATACGGCGTGAAGCTGGGCTTCATGTCGCTGTTCGTGAAGGCCGCGATTGACGCGCTCAAGCTCTATCCGCAGCTCAACGCCGAGATCCGCGACATGCCGGGCCGGGACGGCCAGTCGGTTCCGCACGTCGTCTACCGCAATTATTACGACATCGGCGTGGCCGTCAGCGGCGGGAAGGGGCTGGTGGTGCCGGTGGTGCGCAGTGCGGAGCGGATGAGCTTTGCCGAGATCGAGCGCCAGATCGCCGATTTCGGGGCGCGCGGCCGCGAGAACAAGCTCAAGCTCGAGGAATTGCAGGGCGGAACGTTCACCATCAGCAACGGCGGCGTCTTCGGCTCGCTGATGTCCACGCCGATCATCAACCCGCCGCAGAGCGGAATCCTCGGGCTGCACGCGATTCAGGATCGGCCGGTCGCCTGCGACGGGCAGGTGGTGATCCGCCCGATGATGTACCTCGCGCTGACCTACGACCATCGCATTGTGGATGGGCGCGAGGCGGTCACGTTCCTGCGGCGGATCAAGGAGTGCGTCGAGGATCCGACGCGCGTGCTGATTGAGGTGTGATGCGCCGCGTGGCCGCCGTTGCGAAGCAACGCCGCAAGCAGGCTTGTGGCCGGCTTGTTACGCCGGGTTGCTCGTCGATGGCGGCCCGCAGAAGCGCTCGAAGGCGGCGAGCGTTTCGGCGCTGACGTGATGCTCGATCCCCTCCGCGTCCGCTTCGGCAATCTCGCGGCTCACGCCCAGCGCCAGCAGAAACCGCACGACGATCTCATGGCGGCGCTTGGCCGCCGTCGCCAGCCGCCGGCCCTCGTCAGTCAGGAAGATCGAACGATACGGGCGCGTGACGACCAGCCCGGATCGGGCCAGCCGGGCGACGGTCTTGATCACCGTGACGTGCGTCACGCCCAGCCGCCGTGCGATGTCCACCGCCCGCGCCTCGCCGGTGCTGTCGATCAGTTCGGCGATCAGCTCGACGTAGTCCTCGGCCAGCTCGCTGTGATGCGCGCGGCGCGTCTGGCGATAGGCGGCGGCCGAGCGCGCGACGGCGTCCGGCTCCGATCCGGCGGAGCGGCGTTTTCTCGTCGCGGGGGCGGCTTTTCGAGGGGGCAGGGGGCGACTCCGCTGCAGGTTACGTTATGTACCCATTGTACATGAATTGTAGCATGGCGCGCCCGGGGCGGACAACCGCGGCGGTGCGGCCGGCCCCGCCTGCTACAATCAGGAACAGATGGCACGCAAAGAGAAAAAAGGCCGCAAGGTTCGCGTCGAATTCCGCCAGAATCGTGCAGCGCGCGGCCGCGGGGAGGAGTGGACCCGTCGCTTCCAGCGTGACGCCGACGCGACGATTGACGCCCGATTGCACGAGTCGGTTCGTCCCAAGGGGGACTTGAGCCGCAAGCGCACCGTGATGATGGGGGAGAATGACGCGCCCCTTCTGGATGAGTCACAATGGCGGCGCGGCGTCTGCACGGCAGTGTTCGGCCTGGTCTGCCGGGTCAACGACGAACACGGCGCGACCTGGGACTGCACGGTGCGGCGCGTGCTCCGAACGCTGTTGATCGAGCAGCGCTCGCCGGTGACGGTGGGGGACCGTGTGTGGTTTTCAGCAGGAGCAACAGCCGGGGCGGCCGGAGGCGCCGAAGGCGATGCGCCCGGCTCCGGGGTGATCGAGCGCGTGGAGGAGCGCCGCACACGGCTCTCGCGGCGCGAGCGCCGTGGCCGCGAGCACACACTCGTGGCGAACGCCGATCAGTTGCTGATCGTGGCCAGCATTGTGCAGCCGCGGCTCAAGCCGCACCTGATCGACCGCTACATCGTGGCGGCGCATCGCGGCGGCCTGCGGCCGCTGATTGCGTTGAACAAGGCGGATTTGGGATTGTCGGACGATGCGTCATCTGAAGCGAACTGCGTGACGGACGAACATGACGCCGAGCCGCTTGAAGCGCCATTCGAGAGCGCCGAGCAATTGGACGAAGAGGGGGTGGATGATGAGTGCGTCGATTCAGATGATGAGTGCGTTGAATCAGAAGATACAGCGCAAGGCGAGGACGGCGCGGAGGCGGACTGGGCGGACGAGGGCATCGATGCGGAGGATGAGCCGCGCAGCGGGCGGCGCGTGACGGTGGGGGAGGTCGTGGCGGAGTATCGAGCGCTGGGCTATCGCGTGGTGCTCACGAGCGCTGCGACGGGGATGGGAGTGGAGGAACTGCGCGAGCTGATGCGCGACCGCGTCACGGTGCTCAGCGGCCAGAGCGGCGTCGGAAAGAGCTCGCTGATCAACGCGATTCAGCCGGGGTTGGAACTGGCCGTGGGGGATGTGAGCGAGGAAAACCAGAAGGGGCGTCACACGACCAGCCATGCGCGGCTGCTGCCGCTGTCCTTCGGCGGATTCGTGGTGGACACGCCGGGGGTGCGGGCCTTCGACCTGTGGGACATGCCGGCGGGGGAGCTGGAGGCCTACTTCATCGAGATTGCGCCGCGCGTCGCGAACTGCGCCTTTTCGAACTGCACGCACCTGCATGAAGATGGCTGCGCGGTGCTCGAGGCGCTGGACAGCGGTGAAATCTCGCCCCGCCGCTATGACAGCTTCGCCAAGATGTACAGCGAAGCGGCGCAGCGCCGCCGCTGGTAGCCTCGGGCCGGGCGAAGCCGCAGCGCGCGGGTATCATCCGCAGGATGGAACCGCACGCATCCGCCGAGCCGTCCGCCGCGCAGCCGGCTTCGTTGCGCGACCTCCCTTCCGTCGATGCGATGCTGCGACACCCGAGCATCGTCAACCTGCTGGACGATCAGCCGCGCGGCGAGGTGGCCGCGGCGGTGCGCGAAACGCTCGAGGCGGCACGGACCGCGCTGCGCGAAGGAGGAGATCACTCCGTCGCGATTCCCTGGCTGGCGATCGAGGTGCGGGCGCGGCTGCGGCGGCGCTCGCAGCCGAATCTGCGGCGCGTGATCAACGCAACGGGCGTGATCCTGCACACCGGGCTGGGCCGCGCGCCGCTGGCCGATGAGGCGCTGGCGGCGATTGAGGAGACGGCCGCCGGCTATTGCAACCTGGAGCTGGACCTGGAAAGCGGGGAGCGCGGCGACCGCCATGCCCATGTGCGCGAGCTGCTCTGCGAGCGGACCGGGGCGGCGGATGCGATGGTCGTCAACAACAACGCCGCCGCGACGATGCTGACGCTGGCTGCGCTGGCCCCGGAGCGTGACGTGCTCATCTCGCGCGGTCAGCTCGTCGAGATCGGCGGCAGCTATCGCATGCCGGAGATCATGGCCGCCGCGGGCTGCCGGATGGTCGAGGTCGGCACCACCAACCGCACGCACCTGCGCGATTACGCCGAGGCGCTCTCCCCGCAGACCGCCGCCTTGCTGCACGTGCATACCAGCAATTATCGCATTCGCGGGTTCACCAGCAGCGTGAGCGTGGCGGAGCTGGTGCGATTGGCGCAGGAGCGGCGTGCTGCGGGCGATGCACTGCTCGTGATTGACGATCTGGGCAGCGGGCTGTTGCTGGACGAAGCGCCGCGGGCGGAACCATGCGCCGCGCCGATTGAGAGAGCCGGGTCGGGCGCAAACGCGGTTGATGACGCCAGTGATACCGAGAGGCGGGCGGCCGAATCGGAGGCGCGGGCGGCCGATTCGTGGGATGAGCCGAGCGTGTGCGCGAGCGTGCGGGCCGGGGCCGATGTAACGCTCTTCTCCGGAGACAAGTTGCTGGGCGGGCCGCAGGCGGGCGTCATTCTAGCGCAGCCGGCGCTGATCGAGCGCATTCGAGCGCACCCGCTTGCTCGAGCGGTGCGACCGGACAAGCTGGCGCTGGCGGCGCTGGAAGCGACCCTGCGGCTGTATCGCGATCCGGCGCGGGCCATCCAGCGGATTCCTGTGTTGCGCATGCTGGCAACGGCCGAGCCGGTGCTGCGCGCCCGGGCCGGGCGGCTTGCGGAGCAGCTCGGAGCGGTGCTGCCGGGCTGGTCGTGTGCAGCGGCGCCGGGGCATTCATCCATCGGGGGCGGAGCACTGCCGACCGCCGAGTTGCCGACGTGGCTGGTGCGCGTGGGGGTGCCGGAGGGTCGCGCCGCGGAATTGGCGGCGCTCCTGCGGCGGCGCGAGTTGCCGCTGATCGGGCGCGTTCAGGGGGATGCGCTGCTGCTGGATTGCCGCACGATTTCCGAATCAGACGCCGAGTTGATCCCGACCGCGGTGGCGGAAGCCGCCCGCGAACTGCTGGAAGTCTGACCGACCGGCGCGGTCGCGATTGCCGGCGATCCGCTCCATTCTTCGGCGAGTCCCTCGCGCAGCGTCATGACCTGCCTCATCACCAGCGGCACCAGGATCAGCGTGCCGATCGCCGAGATCAGCATGCCGCCGATCATCACGGACGCCAGGCCGCGGTACAGCTCGCTGCCCGCGCCGGGCATCAATGCCAGCGGCAACTGGCCGAAGATGGTGGTCATGCTGGTCATCAGCACCGGGCGGGCACGGGTGGCGACCGCCATGCGTACGCTTTCAGCAATGGACAGGCCGCGATCACGGCGGTTCTGAAGCGATTGATCCACGAGCAGAATGGCGTTGTTGACGACCGTGCCGATCAGGATCACGAACCCGAGAAATGTGAGCACGTCCAACTGCTGCACCGGTTGATCGCGCGTCAGCAAAGTACCGACGTGGCAGACGTAGAGGCCGAGGAACCCGCCGAACAGGGCCAGCGGCACACTGAACATGATCACGAAGGGGTACACCCAACTCTCGTAGAGTGCGACCATCAGCAGGTAGACGATCACAATGCTCAGCAGGAATCGACCGCCGGCCAGATTGACCACGCTCTGGATCGTCAGTCCCTTCCATTCGCCGAGCATTGCATTGCGCGCCTGCGTGAGCTTGTCGGCATTTCCGGCCAGCGAGACCAGCACGCCCGGTGCGATCGTTTCGCTCTCGCGCAGCTTCGCGATGATGTCCGTCTTAACCTGCTCGATGACGGTGTCGAGCGCCTCAGCCTCCGGGGGGCGAACCGTCAGCGTGACGGCCCGCTGGCGCTCGATGTGATTGATGCGCTCCGGGCTGGTGGTGTCCACCAGATGCACGGCCGCGCAAAGCGGCGCGATCTCGCCGCTCGCGGAGAAGATGGGCACCTGCATGATGTCGGCCGTCGGCCGGTCGCGCTGATCTCCGGTGTAGATCGCGATGTCGATCGTGTCGCCGCCGCCCTTGCGATAGTCGCCGACGTACGAGCCGTCCACGCAGGTCTCGACGATGAACCCGACGTCCGACGCGGTCAGACCCAGATCGGCGCAGCGCTCGCGATCCGGCACGATGCGCGCTTCGGGACGACCGAGCGCGAAGTTCGTCGGCGAACTCTGCGGAAAGCCGAACCTCCCCATCACCGCCATCTGAATCGCCAGCGCCGCCGCGTTCACCTCTTCCAGCCGGTCTCCGCGAATCTGGATTTCCGCGTTGTTCCCGCCGCCGAAGGAGAACAGCTCGGTCTGAAAGAACACCGGAAAGGTCCCGGGAACCTGCTGGCCGGCCTCGGTGAGCAGCCGCACCAGCGGCCGCACGCGCGACGCATCGCGCGACGAGCAGCCCATGAAGCAGCCGCCGTCGAAAGAGACGAAGAAGAAATTGTCGATCAGCGGCGGGGGCGCCAGCCATTCGCGCTTCGCGCGCGCCCGCTGAAGCGGGCCGGCCGCCTTGGCCACCTCGGGAATCGCGCCGGCCTCAAGTCGCGGTTTGATGCGCCGCACCCAGTCCTCATCCAGCCGCCGATGCTCTTCGCTGCCGGCCTTGACACGCCAATACGGCCCGACGTACCCCTCAATCACCTGCGCCATGCGCCGGTATTCGTCCATGCTGTAGCCGGGCGGCGTGATCAGGAATCCGAAGACGAGGTTGCGGTTGCCCGAAGGCAGGTAAGTCGCCGGCGGAATCAGCAGACGCATGCCGCCCAGCGACACGAGAACCATCAGCCCGATGACGCCGAGCCGCACGCCGACGTTCGCACTGAGCAGCGCGTGCAGCCTGGAAAACCAGCGACCGACAGCCGTCGGCGCCTCACCGGCGTCAATAGAAAGGCGCTCCGCGCCGGGCGTGTGAAGCGGCGCGTCCTCCGCGGTACGCCCTCCCAGCGACAGCACCTTGCGCGCCAGCGGCGGAAGCACCGTCAGGGAGACGATCAACGACAGGCCGACCGCGGCGGCAGTCGCGATGCTGATGTCGCGGAACAACTGCCCGGCCTCTTCCTGAATAAAGATGACCGGTATGAAGACGGCCAGCGTGGTGAGCGTGCCGGCGAGCACCGCTCCCCGGACCTCGCCCGCCCCCTCGAGGCAGGCCCTTAACAGCGGCTTGCCCATCTGCCGGTGGCGGTAGATGTTCTCCAGCACGACGATCGAGTTATCCACCACCATGCCGATCGCGAACGCAATGCCCGCCAGCGAGATCACGTTGAGCGTGCGACCCATCGCCACGATCACCACGAACGTGCCGACCACGGAGATGGGAATGGAGAGCGCGACGGCGGATGCGGCCCGCCAGCTTCGCAGGAACATCAGCAGCACGCCGATCGTCAGAAACCCGCCGAAGACGGCGTTTCCGCGGACCATGCTGATGGCCTGCGTGATGTAGATGGTTTCGTCGTAAACCTGCGTGAGTTCAAGCCGCATGCCGCGGGCCTCAAGCACCTCGCTGTTGACGTTCTGCACGGCGGCCTTCACGCCGTTCATCACCTCAATGACGTTTCGCCCGGTCTCGCGCCGCACCGGGAAGGCCAGCACCGTCTGCCCCTTCGAGCGCACCAGAGACGTGGGACGCTTGAAGCCCTCGCGCACCTCGGCGACGTCGCGGATGTAGACCGGCCCGCCGGGCGTGAATGCGACGACGGTGTTTCGCACTTCATCGAGCGACTGGAACTGCCCGACCGTGCGGACGGCGTAATCCCGCTTGCCCTGCGTGCGGGCGCCCGCGGAGATGTTCGCATTCTGAGTTCGCAATGCGTCGGCGACCTGGCGGTGCGTCAGTCCGCGGGCCGCCAGCAGGCCGGCGTCCACCACGACCTGCACCTCGCGCTCCCAGCCGCCATAGACATCGACCGATGCGACGCCCTCGACCCGATCCAGGTAGGGCTTGATGAAGTCCTCCGCGAAGTCGCGCAGCGCGGGCGTGGCCTCTCCGTCGCCCTCCTCGTCGTAGAGAATGATCCACGCGATCGGGTTGTCGATGCTGGCGTCGGCCGCCACGACGGTCGGCTCTTTCACCTCGAGCGGGTATCCGGAAACCTGCCGCAGTCGGTCGGTGGTTTCACGGAGCGCCTCGGCCCGGTCCGCACCTGTGTAGAACTCCAGCGTGACCTTGGCCTGTCCCTCCAATGACTCGCTCGTGAGCTTCTTCAGCCCTTTGACGCTCTGGAGAAATTCCTCCTGGCGCTCGACGATCTCCTGCTCGATCTCCTGCGGATTCGCCCCTGGCCACGCGGTCGTGACCGTGATGATCGGGGTATCAACGTTCGGCGTGAGCTGAACCGGAATCATGAACACGGCCAGCATGCCGAAAAGCACGGTCAGCAGCACACCGACGGACACGCCCACGGGACGGCGGAGACAGAGCTGGATGAGGTTGTTGGTCACACGCGCCTTCGGGGAAGTCTTGGGTGTCTATCCATCGCTGCGGGGTCGCCCGCCCCATCGTCCATGTTATGGTCGCGAGCCGGCAGCCGCGGAATCGGCGCTTCCGGCGGTGGACGCCGGCGGCGATTTCGGTGTCGCAGAGTTCGGTAGCGGGCTGGCCATGACGGGTGTCGGGCCGTGCAGCCGCTCGTTCGCGCGACACACAACCGGCTCTCCGGCGGCCAGGCCGGCGCCGCGGATCTCAATCTCGTCGCTCAGTTCGATTCCGGTCTCCACCGGCACGGGAAACGCCATGTCGCCCGTTTCGCCCCGGCGCACGACGTAGACGGTCTTGGTCGTTCCGCTGGCGACGATCGCATCCTTGAGCACCATCAGCCGCGGGCCGGTCGGCCCGGCCGGAACAACCGCCCAAACGGTCATGCCGGGCAAGATGTCGCGGTCGGGGTTCGGCAGGTCCAGCTCAATGGGAAACGTGCGCGCCGCGGGCGAGGCACGCGGAATCACGCGTGCGATGCTGCCGTTCTCGGAGCGGCCCAGCGCGTCGATTGCGACGGATGCCGGTGCGCCGGGGCGGCAGTAACGCACAGCGTCCTGCGGCACGTCAATGCGCACGCGAACAGTTTCCAGGCAGATGAACTCGGCGGCCACGGCCCCTTCGGACAGCCATTCCCCGACCTGCGTGCGGCGAACCACGACGAATCCGTCGAACGGGGCGCGAATCACGGTCCGCTCGCGTGCGCGAGAAAGGCCCGCCGTTTCGGCCCGCGCGGCGGCGACGTCGGCGCGAGCGGCGGCCAGTTCCTCTGCGCGGGCGCCGTTGCGGGCTTCGGAAAGCTGCGCTTCAACTTGTTGCAAGCGCGCCAGCGCGGCCTCGTGGTCGCGCTCGGCGTCGTTCAGTTCCTTCGAATTTGCCCGCCGCTCCTGGTCGAGGTCGCGCATCCGCTCGCGCTCAAACTCGGCCCGGCGAAGCTGCGCCTGTGCCTCCGCCTGCGTCGCTTCCCAGCGGCGGATGACCTCCGGGCGAACGCCTGCCACGAGTTCCTGCAACCGGGCTTCGTGACGCCCGAGGCGGCCGCGGGCTTCCTCCAGCCGATGCTGGGCCGGCTCGGGGTCGAGTGTGACCAGCGGATCGCCGAGCCGGACGAATGCGCCCTCATCCGCGTCGATGCGCAGCACCACGCCCGAGACCTCGGCCGCGACCATTGCCGTGGCGCTGGGCGCGATCGAGCCGACCAGTCGAACCGTCGCCGGCAGCTCGCGCAGCATGATCGGTGCGACCTGCACGGGCGTGCTGCGTGGCTGCCCCAGCGCACCTGCGGGCGCAAGGGCGACGAGTGACGCGATCAGAAGTCGTGAGAATCCGCAGGGAAGCAGGGCGGTTGGGCAGGCGGACACAAGTTCTCCCGGCTGGCCGTTCGAGCGCCCCCCGTCGGAGCGCGTGGTCCATCGTAGCGCGGAATTCGCGACTCGTCTCGTCGCGATCGAGTCGTCGGCCCGCAAGTTCGCACAATGTTAGCATATCACGATTGGCGGGGGAATGGCGGAGGCCCAATTGTGCATTTGCAAAAAGTTTTTGTTCAAACGCACAATAGTGCTTGCAAATCGGCGGTTTGATCGCTACGCTCTTGCAATTCGGTGACTTGCGCTGCGCGCCGACAAGGCTGTGTGGCGCCGGTTGTGTTCATAACTGCTTGTCGGTTATGAAGTTTCGCATCCGGTTCGCCGATGATGGCAAAGACGTGCACGACCCGTCCGGCCGTCGAAATCGGCCGGGCTTCGATACCGCCCGATCCGGGGGGAATTCGGGGTGCGCCGCCCGCTAAGAATGGGCGTTCGCCGGTCGTCTTTCCCATGCAAGTTGTTTGCGGCCGATCCGGCTCCTGCTGCGCGTGTGGCGCGGTGGGCGATGCTCCCGGACGCCGGTGAATTCCAGCGCTGCCGGGCCACCCGGCCGCAAGCCTGAGCAAAGACCGCCTATGAACCCGCTTTCGAAGATTCGCAACATCGGGATTTCCGCGCACATCGACTCGGGCAAGACCACGTTGAGCGAGCGCGTGCTGTACTACTCCGGCCGGATTCACAAGATCGGTGAGGTGAAGGGCGGCGGCGACGGCGCCACGATGGACCACATGGAGCTGGAGAAGGAGCGCGGGATCACGATCACGTCGGCGGCGACGACGGTCGAGTGGCTGGATCACCAGATCAACCTGATCGATACGCCCGGGCACGTGGACTTCACGATCGAGGTCGAGCGCTCGCTGCGTGTGCTGGATGGCGCGGTGCTGGTGCTGTGCGGCGTGGGCGGCGTGCAGAGCCAGTCGCTGACCGTCGATCGGCAGATGAAGCGCTACAACGTCCCGCGGCTGGCCTTCATCAACAAGCTGGACCGCGTCGGTGCGGACCCGGTGCGCGTGGTGGGGGAGCTGGAGTCGAAGCTCGGGCTGACCCCCGTTCCACTGCAGATTCCGATCGGGGTGGAGTCTGAGCACAACGGCGTGGTCGATCTGATCACGATGGAAGCGGTCTATTTCGACGGCGTCAAGGGCGAGACCATCCGCCGCGCGCCAATCCCGGATGAGCTGCGCGACCAGGCGGATCGCGCCCGGCACGGGCTGCTCGACACGCTGTCGCTCTACGACGACGAGTTGATGGAGGGGATGCTGGAGGGCAAGGAGCTTGCCCCGGATCAGCTTCACACGGTGATCCGCCGGCTGACCATCGCCCGCGAAATCGTGCCGGTGTTGATGGGATCGGCCTTCAAGAACCGCGGCGTGCAGTTGCTTCTGGATGCCGTCGTGCGCTACCTGCCCAGCCCGCTGGACCGCATGTATTACGCCCGCGATAACGACAACGAGGGCGCCGAAATCACCATCACCGCCGATCCGGCCGCGCCGCTGGTGTGCATGGCGTTCAAGCTGGTGGATGAATCCTTCGGCCAGCTCACCTACACCCGCGTCTACCAGGGCACCCTGCGCAAGGCCTCGACGATCGTCAACACGCGCACCCGCAAAACCGCCCGCGTCAGCCGCATCGTGCGGATGCACGCCAACGACCGCCAGGAAGTCACCGAGGCCGGGCCGGGTGACATCGTGGCGATGATCGGCATCGACTGCGCCAGCGGTGACACCTTCTGCGATGAGAAGCTCAACTACTCGCTGGAGAGCATCTACGCCCCCGAGCCGGTGATCTCGCTGGCCGTCAAGCCGGCCAAGGTGGCCGACCGCGACAGGCTCAGCAAGGCGCTGACGCGCTTCATGCGCGAAGACCCGACCTTCCACGTCCGCAGCGACCAGGAGACCAGCGAGACCATCATCTCCGGGCTGGGCGAGCTGCACCTCGACATCTACATCGAGCGCATCCGCCGCGAGTACAACGTGCAGGTCGAGACCGGCGCTCCGAAGGTCAACTATCGCGAAGCGCCGACCCGCATGGCGGAGTTCAACTACAAGCACAAGAAGCAGACCGGCGGCAGCGGCCAGTTCGGCCACGTCGTCGGCCGCCTCGAACCCCTGCCCGCGGACGCCGAGCAGGACTACGTGTTCGAGAACAAGGTCTTCGGCGGCCACATTCCCAGCGAGTTCATCCCCTCCTGCGAAAAGGGCTTCGCCGCCGCGCGGCTGGTCGGCCCGCTCGCCGGGTACGAGGTCGTGCGCCTCAAGATCATTCTCGAGGACGGCTCCTCGCACGCGGTGGACTCCAGCGACATCGCCTTCCAGCTCGCCGCCCGCGACGCCTTCAAGGAGGCTTATCCCAAGACCTCGCCGGCGATTCTCGAGCCCATCATGAAGATCGAGGCCGAGGCGCCCAGCGATCTGCAAGGCCCCGTCGTCGGCGATATCTCCAGCCGCCGCGGGATCATCACCGGCACGGACTCGCGCGGCGCGACGACGGTCGTCATGGCGGAAGTGCCGCTGGCCAACATGTTCGGCTACGCGACGGATCTTCGCTCCATGACGCAGGGACGCGGTACGTTCTCGATGGAATTCCACTGCTACCGCCAGGCCCCGCGCGACGTGCAGGACGAGGTGATCGCCAAGGCGAAGGCCGCCAAGGCCCGCTGACGCGGCATCCTTCCTGCATCGGCGCCGCCCCGTTTGGCGGGCGGCCGGGCACCAGGCTCTGCGACAGTTCACGAAGCGGCGCTCCGCACAGTAGGGCGGGGCGCCGCCTCGCTTTTTTTTTGACCGGGATCGGCGAGTGCAGCGGTCTGCGCCGGAAGCGCGGCAGAAGCGCGACAGGGGCATTGCACGAGCGCGGCGCAAAGGAGCTTGCCCGCGGAGGCAGCCCGCGGTTAGCGTGCCGGTGGGCTGGAAGTGGGTGCTGTTCGTGGAGGTCGGGATGTCAGTCAGTCATGCGGATGTGCAGCAGGTCGGAGCGCAGGTGCGGCGGCATCACGACGCATTCGAGCGCCTGCTGACCGAAGTGCGGCGCGTCATCGTCGGTCAGGACAACCTGCTGCGCAAGCTGGTGGTCGGGCTGTTGTGCAACGGGCACATTCTGCTGGAAGGCGTGCCCGGCCTGGCCAAGACCACCGCCGTCGCCACGCTGGCGCGGGCCATCCGCACGAAGTTCCAGCGGCTGCAGTTCACCCCCGATCTGCTCCCGGCGGATATCGTCGGCACGCTGGTCTTCCAGCCGCGCGACGGCGCATTCAGCGTCAAGAAGGGGCCGATCTTCTCGAACCTGATCCTTGCGGATGAAATCAACCGCGCGCCCGCCAAGGTTCAGAGCGCACTGCTGGAGGCGATGCAGGAGCGGCAGGTCACGATCGGCGAGCAGACGTTCCCCCTCGAGGAGCCTTTTCTCGTTCTCGCTACGCAGAACCCGATCGAACAGGAAGGCACCTATCCGCTGCCCGAGGCGCAGGTCGATCGGTTCATGCTCAAGCTGGTAGTGGATTACCCGACGCGATCGGAAGAGCGCGCGATTCTGGATCGCATGGCGCACAGCCGCCCGCAACAGTCCATCTCGCCCGTGCTCGAACCCTCCGATGTGCTCAGTGCGCGGGCGCTGTTGGACGACATCTACATCGACGACAAGGTCCGCGACTACATCGTCACGCTCGTGCACGCCACGCGCCGCCCCGCGGAGCATGGCCTGCGCGACATCGCAACGTGGATTCAGTACGGTGCGTCACCCCGTGCCACGATCTTCCTGGCGCTGGGAGCGCGGGCGATGGCATTCCTCGCCGGCCGTGGCTATGTCACCCCGCAGGATGTGAAGGACATCGCGCCGGACGTTCTGCGGCACCGCGTCATCATCAGCTATGAGGCGGAAGCGGAGGACAAGACCAGCGACGACGCCGTGCGGTATGTGCTGGATCACACGCCGGTCCCGTAACGGGAGCGAGCAACGACAGAATCGGCCGGCCCGCGCACGAATCACCGTCTCACGATCGCCTACTCGTCCGGCTTGCTCGGCTCGCCATCCTGCGTCGGTTCGCTCGGCGGCGGCGGCGGCGGTGGTTGACCCTGCTGCGGTTCGTCAACCGGCGGCGGCGGCGGCGGTGGTGGCAAGGGCATGCCGCCGCGTGCCTCGCGGTTGCCGGCGCCCGGCGGCGCGTTGCGCGGCGGATTCCCGCCGGGGCGCGCTCCGGCGCTCTCTGCGTCCTTGCGCTGCTTGCCGGTGGGCAGCCGATCCAAACGCGGCTTGAGCGTCTTCTCGAAGATCGCCGTCAGCGGCTCCAGCAGCTTGTTCCGATCCTGCTGAATTTTCTGCAGTTGCTTCTGCGTCTCGCCGCTCTGCTTCGGCTCCTGCCGCAGCTTCGCCTCGCGCTGCTCCATGTCGTTCAGTTGGGCCTCGCGCGTCCGCACATAGCGGGTCGCCTGCTCCTTGCAGTCCTTCAGAATCGCCTCGGCCTTCGCCCGCTGACCATCATCCAGGTTGAACCGCTGAATGAACTGAGCCGTGTACTGATCCCATTCGCCCTCGAAGTTGCGCGAAGTCGGCCGGGCGGGTTGCGCCGGCTGCTGCGGCGCGGGCACGCGATGTCCGCCCCCGCCGGTGTTCACAACCGGGCGCGGCGGCGGATTGGGCGCCGGTTCCTGCTTTCCGACCGGCGCATTGGCAACACCCTTCGTCCCGCCCACATCCGGCCGCGCCGGTGCAAGATTGCCCGGCTTGACCGCAACCCCGGTCGGTCCCTGGGTCTTCGGCTGCTGCTGCACCACCACGCCGCCGGGTGCGACAGGCGGCGGCGGCGCGGTCTGCGGCGGCGGCTCACTCTCGCGCGGCTGAGTGCCGGGGCGCACGTTCGGTCGCGGGTTGCGGAACTCCTCGACGCCCATTTCCCCCGACACGATCCTTCGCAACTGGTCATCCGTCTGTGCGAAGGAATCCTCCATCATCCGCAGATCCTGATCGTGGATCGCGCGCTGCTCCTCGTTGAGAATCTCGCGGAACTGCGAATTGCCGTCGATGATGACGCGCTTCGCTTCCTCATACACCGGCGCGACCTGCCGTCCCCAATCGACCAGTTCGGAGGGATCCATCTCGCCGCCGGTCCGCACTTCGAACATGCGGTCCACCAGCCCGAACAGATTGTCTCGATGGTTTGCGAGAAAGGCGTTCGCCTTGTCGTGCATGAGCTTGTTGGTGAATCGCTCCTGCTGCTCGTCCAGGTTGTATTTCTTCGACAGGAAGCGCGAGTAATTGTCGACCAGCGCCTCCACGTTCAGCAGGCTTGTGAATTTCGTCCGTCCGCCGTCCTGTGCGACCGCGACGAGGGCCGCCGACAGCACCGCCGCCGTGCAAATCACCCGCCGCGCCTTATGCCCGATCCCGATCATCCAACTGGCTCCATTCTGCCCCGGAAACAGCGCAATGCGCCGACCCGGATGCGCCCTGCCCCCTGCGGCCGGCCGGCCGCGAGTCAGAGGCCCAACAAGGCAAGCGGCCACTGTCCGCTCATTGCGGACCCGCGGCCCGTGCTTATTATACAGATCGACGACAATGCCGGTTGCACCCTCCCCGATCTCGCAGAGAGATGTAAATGCCGATCTGGAAAGAGCTTCCAAGCGCCTGCATCTTTGATCTCGATGGCACGCTGGTCAATTCGCTTCACGACATCGCCGACGCGCTCAACGACTGCCTCGAGCTTCTGGGGCTGCCGGCGCACCCGATCGACGATTATCGGTACATGGTGGGCGAGGGCGTGCCCACGCTTTGTCAACGGGCCATCGGCCGCTCCCACCCGCATCTGGTCGGCCGGCTGATCGAACTGGCCCGCCCGCGCTATCGTCTCCGGCCGATGGATCGCACGCAGCTTTACCCCGGAATCGCGGCGCTGGTGGAGCGCCTGCGGCGGTCGGGTGTGCCGCTAGCCGTTCTCTCCAACAAGCCGGATGAGATCACGCGGGCGATGGTGGCGGCGTTTTTCCCGGGCGGGGAGTTTCGCGAGGTGTATGGATGCCGGGTCGAAGCGCTGCGCAAGCCCGACCCCACAGTTGCGTTGCAGATCGCCGCGGCGCTGGGTCAGGCCGCGCGCGACGTGTGGGTGATCGGCGACACGCCGACGGATGTGGAGACGGCGCAGCGGGCGGGAATGCACTGCGTGGCGGTAACCTGGGGCTTCCGCACGCGGGCGGACCTGGAGACGGCCGGCGCTCCGATTGTGATCGACCACCCGGATGAACTGCTGGCTTGCTGAATGCTGATGATGTCCTGAGCCGCGACGTTGTCCTCAGCGCTGATGAAGTCCTCAGTGCTGATGATGTCCTGAGCGCTGATGAAGTCCTCAGTGCTGATGATGTCCTCAGCGCTGGGTGCCATGGCGACGGCCTTCGCGTCGCCATGTGAATTGCCGGGTGCCATAACGACGGCCTTTGCGTCGCCATGTGGCACCGGGCTTCTGCCCGGTGCTTCGCCCGTGACACCGCTCATTGGCGCTTCTTTCCGTCGCCGGGTGCCATAACGACGGCCTTTGCGTCGCCATGTGGCACCGGGCTTCTGTCCGGTGCTCCGCCCGTGACACCGCTCATTGGCGCTTCTTTCCGTCGCCGGGTGCCATAACGACGGCCTTTGCGTCGCCATGTGGCACCGGGCTTCTGTCCGGTGCTCCGCCCGTGACACCGCTCATTGGCGCTTCTTTCCGTCGCCGGGTGCCATAACGACGGCCTTTGCGTCGCCATGTGGCACCGGGCTTCTGCCCGGTGCTCCGCCCGTGACACCGCTCATTGGCGCTTCTTTCCGCCACGATGGCGGATGACCCTGCCATTGTGCCAACTGCTCTTGAGCAGCGCACATGCCAATTGCTCAGGAGCAGTGCACTTGCCAATGCCGCGACATCCCGAACCGCGAGAGACGAGCGACTGCCGGTCGTTCGGGCCAACGCCGGACAGCGTCGCCGGGCAGCGAAGCCGAGGACATGACCCGCGTCGAGTTCCGCTATGATTACTTGGGCCGGCGGGTCGAAAAGGCCGTGTTCGAGCGGGAGGCCGGGTCGCCGGGAAGCTGGGAACAGCTGTCGAGGAGGCGGTTCGTGTACGACGGCTGGAACCTCATCGAGGAACTGAACTTGCCGACCAGCGGCGACCCGACCGTCCTGCGCCAGTACACCTGGGGCTTCGACCTCGGCGGCCAAAGCGGCAACGCAACCGCCGGCAGCGGCAATTCGTCCGCATCCAGCCTGCACGGCGCCGGCGGCGCGGGCGGCATCGGCGGGTTGCTGAGCGTGTACGACACAAACGGCACCACAACCGGCGAAAACGCGACATCCGACGACAAATCGTACGTCTTTCTGTACGACGCCAACGGCAACGTCGGCCAATTGGTCGAATGGGCCGACGGCGCGGGCGGATCAACCGACATGGCCTGGTCCGCCGGCCGCCTGGCCGCGAAGTACGAGTACGACCCTTACGGCAACATCGTCGGCCCCGACGCCGACGGCGACGGCAACATCGCCGAAGAGTCCGGCCCCTACGCCGCCGTCAACCCCTTCCGCTTCAGCACCAAGTACCTCGACTCCGAAACCGGCCTGTACTACTACGGCTACCGCTACTACTCCCCCCGGCTGGGACGATGGATCAGCCGCGATCCGATCGGGGAATACGGCGGCCCTGGCTTGAAGACGTTTATCGCAAACGACCCCCTCAATCGGCTCGACGCGATCGGCCTTCAGGCATCACAGCCCACGACCCAGCCATCATGCAAGGAGTGCGGCGATTGCTGCTCGAATTGGTGCAAGCAACATCCAGACAAGTTTGCGGCCACTCTGTGCGATGGGACTTCAAGTGGCGGTGTGTGTGTGCTACTGTGCGGACAACGTGGGTAAGTTCCGGCCGGGGTTTGCGGGTAAGCAGCTGGACGTTATCCGAGAGTGCACTCTTCGGCACGAGTATGTTCATGCGACTGAGCATCTCGAGCCCAGAGACTGTGCCGGCGTGGGTGCATGCGGTAGCCCGAAGAAGGCCTCGACTCCCAGACATGAATGCGAGGCGTACGAAAAGGAATTCAAGTGCATCGCGGATGAAGGTAAGAAACAGTGCAAGGATGACAAGAGGTGTAGGTTGGACGTGTGCCTGCACTTACAGCAGGCGTTCAGCGAGTGCGAGACGCAGTGAAGAGACAGGCAGAAATGCCTAGGATGGGCTACGTCAGCCTACAATGCGCTTGGTTGCAAGGAGCTCGAGTAGGTGTCCCTCGTGACCGCATACTGGGGCATGCGGCGTTGTTGCGTTCTCGGATCCGCTGCGGGCGTATGTCTCTTCGTCATTAGTCTGGTGCTCGGTGCGACGCACAAACAGGGGCATGTGTGCTACCTCTTGAGCGAAGGCAACGTGTGGATTCTGTGGTTCAATCCAGCGGGTGTTCCCGTCCACGGTCGCCCCGCGTGCTGCGTTCGGGGGACGTTGTGGGCACTCGCATGGCCACGTTGGGATGTGCGCTTGGGAGGGTTGAATCTTTGGTCGCAGCACGCGCACGTCGTCGTCCCACTCTGGCCGTCCATGCCGGCTCTGGTCTGCTTCTGGCTCTTAGGGCGTCGCCTGCTCCCCTCGCGAGACGAGGCTTGTGAATGCGGTTACTCGCTGAAAGGAAACTGCTCGGGGCATTGTCCGGAGTGTGGGCGGCTCACTGCTCGCTTAAGAACCGCCGAGCGTCTCTGCCGCGGATCGGCTCGCCGACGATCAGCATGATCTTGCGGCACGCGTCAGAACCCCCAAGTTTCTGGGCAGGCGGCTCCTGGTGCCCCGGATCATACGTCAATGCGGGCCGAACGCGTGCCGGCTACTGTGCCCCCAGGGGCAACCCCGCCCGGGTGGAGAAATCGGGCAGCCGGTGGGACGGCCGTCGTCGCGCGTGCAATTCCTCGACGATGCGTAGATAATCCCACTGAGCAGGGCCTGAACCGGCCGCAACTGCGAGAAGCCGGGAATTGCCGATGAACGTCCAGCACAATGGGCCGCTCGGAAGGGCGGCAGGCGATTGGGATGAATCGTGCCTGCTCGGCCTGCAACGAAGCCGCTTCGCCCCGGCCTCAGTCTTCGAATGGGCGGCCCGGCCACTACTTCGGCGAAGATTGAATGGAAGGGGCAGCCCGGTCGCAGCCGATGCGGGAGGTGGCGGCACGGGGCGAGCGGGTTGCCGGAGCGCTTTCAGCCGGCCAGTGCGATCGTTGCAAGTCTCGGAGCTGAAAGCACTTGCCACCGTAGCTCAATTGGCAGAGCAGCGGTTTTGTAAACCGCAGGTTGCGGGTTCGAGTCCCGCCGGTGGCTGTTCGAAATCCCGCGCGAATGGCCGCGTTTCTCGCGTGGCAGCAAGGACTTGCGCCAAGTCACCCTGCACGTCCGTCAGTCCATGCTCGTCCACCCGAATCGTCCTCAAACCGTCAAAAGTGTGCAAGCAAAGTACATAGACAGAGTGGCCGTTTCGGCCTGCTTCTGCGGTTTTTTCGGCTTTGAGTGAGACCACCTGTGGAGCCAGCACTGGCGGAGAAGCGGGTGCCTCTTCGACCGCCTCCGCAGCCACCGGAGCGCCGCGGGCGCTGGCTGCGTCTGCCGCGACTTTCGGCGCATCGAGGTCGAGCAGAAACTGGAGCGCGCTCGCGCGCTCGGAAATCACGGTGTGCGAATAACGAGAGAGCGTGAGGTTCACGTCGCAGTGACGGGCGAGATCTTGCGCGAGTTTGGGATGCACGCCGCCCCGGGCGAGGTTGGTGATGAAGGTGTGGCGGAGGGCGTGAGAGTCGGCGATCTGTCCGGCGGAGTATTTGTACTTGAGGAAATCCGACTCGTCGCGTTTCGTTCTCTCCCGGGGGTCGGTCGCATCCTCGATCCACGCGCTTCGCGCCGCGTCGAGGTCGGACTTGAGCGGCTTCGCTGGCACGTCCGGCAACGGAGAGATCGTCGCGGCGCGCGGGAGCCCGTCGATTCGCGTCTGGACGGCCTGGGTAGTCTGCGGCCGCAGCGGAATCACGTCTTCGTGTCGACGCTTGCTGTAAGCCGGCGCGACCGTAACGGTCGGAGGGTCCGTGTCGAAGCTGAACGACGATGCGGTCAAGCTGCGAAGCTCTCCGGCTCGCAGCCCAGTCTCAACGGCGAGGCGATAGAGAAGTACCCGCCGGTCGCCGGTCATTCCGCTGCGTGTCGGACGCAGGACCGTTTTCGTCAGAAGGACGAAGAGCTCATCGGCCGTGAATGCACGCCGTTCATGTCGCTTGTCGGTCCGGACATTCAAGCCGCTCAGATGGGAAATCGGCGACTCGGCAAGACGACGTTCCTTCACGCCCCAGCGGCAGAACTGCTTGAGCGATTGCAGGTAGAAATTGAAGGTCTGCGCGCCGACGCCAGCGTAAACCTGTCCGTCGTCGCCTTTCCTTTCCTCGCGAAGGCCGTTCAGGTAGTCGAGAATCCGCGTCGGGCGGATGTCGGTCCAGTACCGCAAGCCGCAATCGTCAAGCATCTTTTTCAGCCGAGCTTCGAGCAGCTTCACGTGCTTGGGCGTAACTCCCTTGGCTCGCAGTGCTCTGAGAAAATCGTCCAAGTTCTTTCGAAGAGGCTTCGAGACGGCCGCGTTCCGCAGATCGACGACTCCGATGTCAACCAGCTTCTCCTGAATCTCGCGTGGTAACTCAGCCAGCCACGATTGAAGCGACGGATCGGTCTGACCGCCGGACGCCTTGAAGAACGCAAGCAGCTTTGTGAAGTTTCGGACGAACTCATCAGCCGCTGCCCGACTCGTAAACGTCGGGATGGAGCGGCGCTGGCCGTTCTGGTCGCGAAATTGAACGTACCACTTCGAACTCTTGCGCGGCTTCCCATCGCGGCCGCGATAGGCCGATTTGAACAGGCGCATTGCCGAACCCTCCGGACCGGTTGCTGGTGCTCAGCGGCCGTCCTTCATCTCACGAGGCTCCCAACGATCGCGGGGCGGCGCCCCGGCTGCAAGCCATGCCTCTAGAATTTTGCGGTCCCATCGGACAACGCGGCCGAGCCGCACTGGCCGGGGCAGCTTGCCGATGCTGTGCAGCTTCCAGACGTGGGCGCGGCTGATGCCGAGCACGTCCGCGACTTCCTCCGCGGACAGGGCGATTCGCTCGATGGCGGTCGCGTCGGCGCTTGCTTGGATCGGCTTCATGGAACGTCCCTCTTCGTACAAGCAGTCCGTGATTCAAGAATCTCTCGTAATGACCAGCCCGGCAAGTTCGGCGAGTCGGGCTCGCAGCTGCGACGGAGTGCCAAACTCGCGCGCGAGCGACGGCGCCCGCTCTTCCAGCATTTCGGCGACGCGGCGGCGATTAAGGTGGGTGAGTTCGAGCGAGGCGGACGCGAGTTCACCGAACCCGCGGTCCTCAACCAGGAGCAATCCGACGGTGATCGCGAATAGTTCGAGGTCGCCGGGCGGCCGGATCGGCCGCGCACTCGTCGCGACAGCCGTATTCGTCAAGTCGTAGAACACCATCGCCATTCCTCCGCTGTTCCTATGTTCGCACGCACAGGAACGCTCCGAACAAAAAAGCACGCCGATTCAACGACCGCGGGCCCGCGGTGTGGCGACGGGCGGCGTGGGTTTCGGCATCAGGTCGTAGAAGAGTCGGCTCGGGATTAGCGTTCGTGGGTCCGCGCCGGCGAGCTGAAGACCGTGCGCGCGGATCAGCGTGGCCGTCTTGGAGACGCCGAAAGAGCGGCTGAGCGCGGGGACGAATATGTTCTGCCACATCTTCAGCGACTGATCGCTGGCCATCATCAGCTCGGTGAGGCACCAGTGCGGGTCAGCCCCGATGCCGCGTGCAATCAGAATCACTTCTTGTTCGAACAGATTTACGGGCAGCAGAAATGCCGCAGCGAAGCGATCCGCTTGCCGCTCGATCTCATCGTCCAAGACAATCTCTGGCTCGTCATCGTCGGAGAACCGGTCACGCACGTGCATGTGCAGAACGACGTGCGCCAATTCGTGGGCGCAAGTGAAGCGGTAGCGGCCTTCGTTGAGTAGCGCCTTTTCAGAAACGAGGATCTCGCGATCACGCAGGAAACTCGCGCCGAGTACACGCGGGCCGATGTGCGAGAGGTCGGCAATGCCGAAGCGGATGTCGAATGCTGTTTCGATCCAGCGGTCCACGGGAACTGGGAGCGGGATTTCGGAGAGCCCGAGCTTGTGCAGGCAATACGACAGCGACCGACGGGCCTTACGCTCAATGAGCATACCCCCGCTGGAGGGCTGAAAGAGCTTGCCATACTCGTATCGGCGTCCGGCCATCAGTCTGCCTTACCCTTTTTCTCGGTGCTCAGTTTCTTGGCCGCTTCGATCAACGCATTCCATTGCCCTTCCGTGAACTTTCGGGCAGAGCGAAGCAACTCAGGCACTTTCGCAGCAGCCGTCGCATCCTGGCTCGCAATTTCCTCAACGACTTCGTCGGGCTTGCTCCAGGCGGAGCGGAGCTGCGCTCAGGAATTTCGTAGGCGCGGGCGATCTTGACCAGGAGCGCTTCGGACGGCGAGCGGTTGCCATGCTCAATGTCGGTCAGATGGGCCGGAGCCGTGCCGGCTGCCGGGCCATCTCACGCAAGCCCTTGCCGAGCACTTCGGTCCGCTGGCGGCGAAGGACGTCGCCGATTTCGTCGCTGCTCCGGGCTTTGTCTTTGGCCAAGGCGTCACTCCTCTCAGTGTTCGCATACATAGTAACACTCGGACACGCCGAGTCAAGCTGATTTTTCCCGCCCGTCGGAGGGTCGCGGGACAGGTGACGCGCGGCGGCCGGTGCCGCGGGAACTGGTACCGGTGGGTTCCGCTATCCCGCGACGGGTCAGAACGCGGAAACGCGTGACTTGCGCCGCGGAATGCGCTTAACGTCGATGTGTGAATCAAACCGCGTTTGATTCGCGATCGTCAGAATCATGCAAACGCGTGGCCTGGCGTCTGAATCGTGGGATCGGACAACCGGTAAACCTGTCTACCAAACAGGCTAAGGAGGCGGACTTCATCACCCGCCATGTTCGAGTGCTCGTAGCGCTGGATGCCAGGAGACTGGCTCGTCCAGTGCGAGGGAGGCTCGGCTGAGTAATCCCAAGCTTTTGGAGTAATCCAGCCGTTCGATCCCATACACATCATGGGCGAGTCGCTTCGCACTTGGCCGCGCTGTGGTTCGCCACGGGGGCAAGCCTCGTCGAAAGCGTCTGCCTCGTTCTTCGCATAGGAAAACTGGGCGACCGGGACAGACTCGTGCTTTTGCGCGAGCCGGATCAGCCAAAGTGGGTGATGTCGCCATCGGCGGCTAATCCCCCTGCGGGGTTCGGGACCGTCTGACGCACGCGAGTGCGCCAGCGGCCCGTTCAACGTTAGCCCGGGCAGGGAGTTTGTCTGCGGTGACGCAGACGACCGGCGCGATGATAAGCGTCGGCATTCCGCTTCAAACGGCGGATGGTGAAAAGCTCAACTGCGAAAGGCGGGAAACCGCTTCTGGGTGAGATCGATCGGAGACGTGCCGAACTGCGTTAGAAAGACCTTCGCTGACGGGTAAGGGGAGCTTCTAGATTCGTACCCCGAAATCGCCCGCCATCCGGCGGGCGAAACGATGTCGGCGGCGGAAGCCGTCGGCGTACAGCGATGCGAGCGACGTGTGCGGGAGAGACGCACGCGGAACTTCCAGGTCAAGCGACGTGAACGATCGATCGGAGACTGGTTCTAACCGGGGAAGGACTCTGGCAGCCGGGGTGATGCCCGGTGCCCGCTTATCGAGCGGGTGCTTCAAACGCCGGAGTCTGGGAGCGGGGCCTCAGTAGGAGCACGCGGAAGCGTGGCGGCAAAGCGGCAAGGCAGTCGCGATGCCGTTCGTGCATCTACGGGTGGTGCCGGATGCATAACGACGACGAAAGGGCTGACGAGCATTTCCCATGTTTGCAGACGTGTCGGCGCGGCGCCGGGGCAGGAGAGTCCTGCCCCGGCCCGTTTCGGCGAGTCGGAAGACAGCCAATGCGGTCAAACGAGGACCCTCGGGAGAGGGCCGTCGTTTGGCAGCGGAATGACGATGCACAGGCGGGGTGTACCCGCAGGTGTATCGAGGTTGCGTGGCCGCAACCCCTATGGAGCCGAGCTGATTTGCGTGGTGCGCAGCGCACGTCGAATTCGCAAACGAAGTCAGCGTGTTGGTGCAGCGAGAGCACGAATCGGTGCGGTGGTTTGGTGCATGGAGCAACTGCAATAGATGAATCTAGCTGCAGCGCGCGAACGAATGTCGAGCGCTTGATGCGCGTCGATGCGCTGACGGCGACGCCGACAGCAAGCATTGGCTCGCAACGGCGGGCGAGCGACGGCATTCGGACTGCGCTGATGCGGTGACAGATTCAGAAGGGGCAGTGTGCTCCAGGCGTGGCGGTTAGCGGCCGGATTCTCATGAAGGGAGGTGGTTTTGCACGTTGAGCCGGACGCGCGGGGCGGCCTGCGGGGCACGGCGTGCAAGAGGATTTGGATTCGAGCGAAAGGAGGTGATTCGCATGGGTTGGTGGCGCACGAGGAGCGGCAGCGTCATCGGTGACAGTCCGGCTGACATCATCGAAGAATTCGATGAACGATGTTGGCCGGAGCCGATGAGCATTCCCCCGGACGTGCGGGCACGCATCACGGCGTGCTATCGAGAGGATTTCGACCGGGAGCCGACGATGCAGGAACTCCGCGAACTGCTGGAGTTCTGCGGTCCGGGTCCGGAAAGAGATTGAAGCTCGAACGAAAGGAGGTTCAAACAGGCTTCGCGGGCTGTGCCAGAACAACCCGCTCATTCCAGAAGAAGGAGGGGAAATCGCATGGAGTATCGTTGCGTCGCCACGTCGGTCGAGGGGTTCGTTCAGCAGCTTGCCGTCTCGTACATTACGCACGGCTACTGGTTCTACGTGACCGGGACTATCCCCGATGGGAAGGATCCGGCCGCCGTCGATGCGAAGCTCATCGCCCGCTACGGCATTGCCATCTCGAAGTGGGCGCGCTGCCGGCGCAAGAAGCAGGGCCTGGCGAACATGCAGTACCTGCGACACGAGCGGTTTTTCGTGCTGCTCGCTACCAAAGGCCGGCACGAGTTCTTCGAACGCGAGCGAGCATCCGTCCTTGATGTCCGCCGAAAGTCGATCAAGTTCGCTGGCTACTGCATCGGTTGTCGAAAGGGACGCGATGGGCGGTGGCATGTGACGGTACGCCTTGCCGGACAGATCCTCGGATACTTGAAAGCCCAGGTGCGCGACCTGGTGTTGCCGGGTTGCACGGGGCGCGTGAGACGAGGGTTGGGCGACTTCGCGCAGATAAAGTGGCAATTGCTCAGCGTCTTGCAGCGCGCCGCGATCAGGAAAGCAAACGGCGACTGCCCGTCACGTCGGAAAAACGCGCGTCGCACTGCCGTTCGAGATGAGTAGCTCATCAATTTTGTCGAAAGCCGGAGTGCGCGTGCGCCCGTTCGCGTCAACTTCCTGAAGGTCACTCCAGCGAGCGATGTGCAGCTGCGAATCCAGAAGCGTTACGTCTGTATTTTCACCGCGCGGTCCCGCATCGAGCCCAACGTCATAGCGGAGTCCCCCGCGCTCGGTCAGGATGTATCGCGCATGAAACGTCTCGCCTCCGACACGCTGAGCCCATCTGACGACTCGAAGTCGGTAGTTGGCACCGATGAGCCGCCCCAGGCGTGAGCTACATTGTCCCTCCCAATGGTCCGTGGTGCCGCTTCTGGCGTTCGAACAATGGAGCTCCAGCCGCCGAAGCACGTTTCGCGCTCCACACACTTCGCGAATCAGCGACTGAAAAACGTCGAAAAACCTCGGGACTTGCGGGTCAAAATACGGATCTACTATCAGGAGCTCCCTACTGCAGCGAACAAGAGGTACTGCGACCGCTGTCAGAGCGTGCGCAGATCGAGCGATCTTGGCTTCTCGACTCACGGACCAGAGCCGATCCGTCTCATCGAGTTCGGAGGCGATGCAAACGGATGGGCAGCTGTTGGGGTTGGTTGTGGCAATAATGGCGCGGAAAGGGTCGGAGCCCTCCTGCTGACGCTCGGCGTTCGGAAGCCAAGCCTGCGCAGAATCGTAGGTGCGGTTCGACCGTGTCAGCTTGCGACTAAACGATTCCTGCTGGAGCCGTTCCTCGATTCGCTTCTTCTCCACGTCGCCGGCGCCGGCGAAGGCGTCATAGACCAGTTTTTTCCACGATTTCGGAAACTGAGCGATGAGGCGCCCGTTATCTACGCCGAACTTCTCGGTTAGATAGCGAAACTGCTCCCATGTCGCGAGGGTCGCGGGCTCCAGGGCGAACTCGTGCACCATCAGAAAAGTTCCTGAGCACGTTCTTCAAAGAAGCCCTTTGGCCAGCGGTCAACGAACTCGCCAGAGGCATCGAGGCGGAGTCTCGTCGCCCGCGTCGCGCCGTCAACAGCTTCAATGTACCAGACAGCGACGTCGTCCGACGAAAGCGCGTGCTCGTGCTGGTCAGGCCCGTTGTCTTCCGTGTCACGGATGCGACGCAGTAGCCGCAGTAGCAAGTGTTCGCTATGTGTCTCGATTACTCGTGTTGCGCCATGCACTCCCATCCCGAACGCGATGAGGTCTCCGAGGCCGACTTGGATCGCGGGATGCACGTGCAGTTCCGGTTGCTCAATCGCTATGACGCCCGGCGTCGGATCGAGGAGTGCCGCAACGACGGGGAGAAGCTGTGAGATTCCTTCGCCGACATCGAACGGTTGGTACTGGACGCCGGTCGCCTCATCTATCAGTACGATCCTACGGCGTATCGGGATTCGCCGAAGGCGATCACGAAGATCGTTCAAGTCAAGGTCATCGAAAGCGTGTCCGCCCGAAAGCTGCACGAGAATCGGGTCGTCTACGGCAATCTCGCGATACTCACTGCTCGTGACGCTCACTCCTGCCCCAAGACGGTCGGATCGACTGAGCCACTCGCTGACGAGCGTCAGGAACGCTGCGTCGCGCTGAAACAGGGCATCCCAGGCCGCGAGTCCGCTGGCCCATCGCCTTGCGTCGCCCACGTGATGGGTGTCGTGCGAGCGGATGGGCTTCTCCCGGAGCGGCCCCAGATAACGAGTCGACGCGAGCGCTTGCGTGAGCCGCTCACCGGGGCCAATCAGCAGTTGCGTCAGCAATGCAGCGAATTGCTCGGCCGCTTCAGTCATCTCTGACTGTGAACGCGGCTGGCCGGCCTCGGCATTGGAGGCGGAGTCGCCGCCTGCGGTCGACGATGAAGGCGGGAGCGCGGGTTCGAGCACTGTTCCCCATGTCGGGAGTGCATCGTTCAATCCAGCCAGACCCCAGCCGGGCGTCGGTTGTACATCCGCGTCATCGACGCCGAACGCTTTGCTCATCAAGCTATGCAGAATTCCGGACGCGAGATGCGGCGGCGGGTCCTTGCGTAAGCCGCGCTTAGCCGCCTCTTCATGCAGAACGACGACCTTCGAGTGAAGGTCCTGCAATTCCTGGTCTCCTGCCGCCTGGTCGTCGCCCTCCTCGCGCAAGACGGGATGGTTCCAGTTCAGCTCGGCGAGCACGGTTGCGCGGCGTCCTGCGTCGGTCTCCAAGGCGGCAAACCGCTCGCCGTTTAACTCCACCGCGTAGCGCGAGACAATCGGCGTCTGACTCTGGTGGTCCCAGGCGACCTGAAATTCGACGGCGGCGCGCTCGACTCGATCCGCATAACCCTCATCGAAGATCGAGAAATCAGGCTCATGCTCGCCGTACGTCGGCAGGCTGTGCTCGCGAAGGTCGATTTCGAACCGCATCGACACGCGGCGCTGCAAATCCCGGCCGTGAACGAAACTGCGAAATCCGCCCAGATCGATAAACTCGCCGCCGGAAGCGGTGCGTTCGGCGTCGCAGTTGTGCCGTTGGAGAACCTCAAGGGCGTAATGGAGTGCGTGAATGAACGTGCTTTTTCCGGAACTATTGGCCCCGAACAGCAACGTGATCGGGGCCAACTCGATCCGCTGGCGCGGGCCGATGCCCTTGAAATTCTCGATCTCAATCGCCGTTATCAACGCGCCATCTCCCGGAGGCTATCCCGCTGAAAGAGCCAAGGTGCCGGCCGCCTTCGGCTCGGGCGATTCCGGCAGCTCGAAGGCCTCAATCCGCGGCAGTGAGCCTCCGATGATCCCCTGAAGGTCGCCGTAGACGCAAGCCAGCCCGCCGAACGCCTGATCGATTTGCTTCTCGCGCGCCGCCCAACTGCGCTGCGTCGCGACCTTTTCCTTCTGCAGCGTCTGCTGCATCGCGATCAGCGGCTCCAGCATGCCGACCACGCGGTTCTTGAACTCGACTCCCGTCAGGTACCCATACACGGACTCCATCTTGCCGTGCTGGCCTTCCATGGCGCGGCGGGCATTGGCCGCTTCGAGCATACCGATCCGGATCGACTTCGCCAGTGCGATCGCGCAGGCCCGACTGGTTACCCAGACCCCTTCGACGATCCCGACATGCGCGACACCCGGCGGGAGCACTTCGCTGACGATGATGGCCACCGCGGCGCCCGCTTCCCGCTGATCCTCGCGGGCCTTTCGGAGCCAATCGGCCGCCCAGTTCTTGGCGCGCTTGGTCTCCCATAGGATTGTGCCGGCCGCGGCGCCATTCGACGCGAGCACGTGCTGCAGAACGTCCGCACCGTGGACGCCTTTGCGAACCTCCTCGATACGGTCATTCCGAAAAGCGTCGGCGAGCATTTCCTCGACGACCAGTTCCAGCGTCTCACCCTGGGCCTGCTGGGAACCCTGCTCGGCTCGCCGCTTCAGATCGTCGATCTGCTTGCGCAGTGCCTCGTTCTTCTGCTGCTCGTCGCGGAGCTTCAACTCAAACTCCTCGCCGGCCTGATTCCGGGCGGTTTCGCGAATCTGCTGCCGCTCGGCGTCCAACTTGCGGTCGATTTCGAGCTGCATCTGCTCGCCGCGCTCCTCAAGTTCACGCTGGCGCTTGCGAAGCGCAAGCTCTTGCTCATTCGCGGTCTTCAGCCGGTCGCGTAGCCCGGCGAGTTCCTCGTCACGCTCGCGCACCAGCGCGTCGGCCTCCTCGGCGGCCGTTTTGCGACCCTCTTCAATCAGCTTCTGCCGCTCGGCTGCGAGCTGCTGCTGTGCTTGCTGGGCCAGTTGATCGCGCTCGGCTGCGATGGCCTCCTCGCGCGCCTGGAGTTCGCGTTCTTTCTTGCGCCACGCGAGTTCCTGGTCCGCGGCTGCTTTGAGCTTCACCTGGGCCTCGCGAAGCTGCTCGTCGCGGTCGCGCAGCTCCACCGCCACGTCGGCGGCGGCCTTGTCGCGTGCCTCGGCCACCAGTTTCTTTCGCTCAGCGTCCAGTCGCTGGCGAACCTGCTCATCAATCGCGACGCTCTGCTTTTTCAACGCGGCCTGGTCCGCGGCCAATTTGGCGGCCTGGTCTAACAAGCGGCTACGCTCCGGCGCCAGCTCGGCGTCGAGCTCGCCCCGGAGCCGGTCGCGGAGCTGGCTGGTCATCACCTCGGTGATTTCGATCGGGATCTGGCACTTCGGGCAGTTGAACGTTGCGGTCATCGCTTCCTCGCTTTCTGTTCGTGCCAGCCCGTTATTGCACGACGCGTGCCATGCACGAAACGCCTCAAAAGTCGGAATTTGCGGGCGATCGGCTGGGATAGCAGACAAAGCCCGTTGTGCTGACGCATGGGCACTTGTGCTAGGCCTTCGGAAGGACGCGAATGTCGGCGCAAATGTCCCGGTACGCTTGGCAGTCAGGAGCTAACGTGGTGGGACGCTTCTTCGCCTTCGGGTCTATGAGGTTGCCGATATCGTCGAGACCATGTCCGATGCTGAAGCAGCGGCCGCAAGCGGGCACGAAGCGGTCGTTGAATACTCCTGGGTCATCGTCCTGGCGGAGTTCGATCGACAGGTTGCGGACCAGGTGAGAACGATCTTCCTGCGCGATCGCAGCCCGTATTGCTGCCTCAGCTCTTGCCGGATCCACGAAACCGGCGGACGCACCGCAACTTCCCGCGCTTGAAACGATTGTGAACGCTGGAGCCACCCGCTGTGCGTAGGGCGAAAAGGCGCGCCACTGGTTGGCGATGTGGACGACGCCGCGGACGAATCTTCGGAGCCGTCCGTTTGGCGTGCCGTCCTTTCCCGCGCGGGCGAACATTTTGTCGAGCAGAACAACCTCCGCTGCGTATTTGATCACCCGTCCCAACAACTCTTTGGCCTCAGCGGCCGGCAGCGTATCGAGACGCTGCCCCGAGCGCCACAAGCGCCGTCGTCGCTCAGTCTGAGACAGCCGATACTGATCGATGTGGCAGACTTCGATGCCGAGTCGCACGAGGTCTGCGTGATCGGCAAGATCGAGGTCGCGACGCAGCACCAAGGCGTCCGCCCGCATTATGCGTGCGAGTTCGCGCAGCTCCCCTTGTTGTCCGCTCGCTCTAAAAAGCTCGGCCGGCGGAGCGATGACGATGCGCGCCGGGGATTTCGCCAACTCCGCCGCACCAAGCTGTATCAACTGCCCGGTCCCTGAGTCCAGCCGAGCCACGTCGTCGATCAGCTCGCCGACAAACTGATCGATGGCGGGCGCAATGATGACCGCGTTTTCTGTGGCGGCTTCAAGGATGCACTCGGCCCCTGACGAAGCCTCGGGAGTGCCGAGCTCTTGGGGGCTTAAGCAGACTGGATCGACAACCACGCTGATGAGCATTGTGGTGCCTCCACTCAGCGCAGTTCACGAAGTCGCTCCGCAAAGAAACCCCCAGGCCACTCGTCGATAAATCGCCCGCTCTCATCAAGCCGCAGTCGGCGTGCACGAGATCCCTCCGCGCCGCGCGAGACGAAGATGACAGAAATGTCTGCGGGCTTCAGGCGCCTTTCGCGCACGAGTTTCTGAAGGCGCAGAATCAAGTGCTCGCTGTGCGTCTCGACTAAGAACTGATGGGAATACGGCTCCGAGATGGCCTCCGCAAGCAGGTCACCGAGATCAGCCTGAAGCTTGGGATGTATATGAACTTCGGGCTGCTCAATCGAGATGATTTGACCGTTGGATGCGAGCGTTTGTACGAGAAACGGGAGAATCTGGCTGATGCCGAAGCCCACATCGGAAAGGGCCACTTCAACTTCCGATGAGCGCATTCTGTCAACAAGACGCACTTCGAACAGATCGCTCGCGTGTTTGCCGATGGGCCGTACTCGAAGCGCGTACCCGATTCCAAGCTGTTCCAACCATTTGTTGGCGGCACCGATCAAGTCTGAGCGTCGGAACAGAAGATCAGGTAGAAGGTCTCCGCGATATCCGACGTCCTCTGGGCTTGTTCCCGTGAAAATGTACCAGCGCTCCGGCGGGCGCCGAAACGGACCCATAGGAAAAAGGGCTTCTAGCGCGTCCTCGACAAGTCGTCCCGTGACCGGTGCGACGGCAGAAATGTTCAGCACCGGAACGACGTTACGCTCGCGAGAGCGACGATAGTCGAGTGCCGTGAACTCTGGGAGAGCGGCTTCTCCGATAGGACCGAGTGGAGCCGGAACAAGACCATCCAGCGCAACTACCGCAGAACGAGAACCCAACGTCATACGCTCGATGAAACCCGCGAGTGAAAACTCGTCGGAGTAAAACGCGATCGCACTCTGAAGTCTGTCGAGCCATCGCTGCCGCTCATTCTGCGCCTCATTCGGATCCTCGATATCGCCAGCAGGTCCAAGAGGTGCACCCGTTGACGAGACCTCCTTTTGCATGTTTTGAAGCGCTTTGCTGATTTTGGCGCGTTGGCGCAGCCACTCTGGAAAAATTGGTTCCCAGACTCGCACGTCGCTTGACAGCCGCTTGCACTCCGCCGCGCGTAGCTTGCGTTGCTGTGAGCGCTGACGGCCACGCGCAGGGTGCCAGTAGAAGCGACTCACAAGCCGTTGCTCGTGCTTAGAGAGATTGCGCGGGGAGAACGACGCAAGCGGTTCATCCAGTGCTGGCCACGAGACATCGAAACCCGCCATTTCGACCTCAGCCTCCGGCGACGTTCGTTGGAAGCGCAGTGAGAGTCCGATGGACTCCGGCGGCTGGGCACCAAACCACTCGCGCATTCGGAACGGCGAGTTTCGATCACCTCGCGCGTCTACATGGAGGCCGATGGAGAGTGTTCGTGACAGGTCGTGGTCAAACAGCAGCTCTTGGAAGCTCCCCAGGTCGGCAATCCCGCCCTCCGCTCGCGGCAAGAGTGGCGCGCCAGACTCGCGACTCTCGCGCGTCTGCTTAAGGAGGTTCAGTGACTGAAGAATAGAGCTCTTGCCGGCGCTGTTTTGCCCGAATATCAGCGTAATCGGGGCGAGGTCGATACGCGTGCGCTGACCGAACGCCTTAGAGTTCTCGAGCTCAATGGCCTTCAACATAGTCACACCTTCTCTCCATTGGCAGGCGCCGAGTCATCGAGCCAGCGGCTCATTCGTCGTCTTCGCTCTCGGCTGCCGTAATCTCAGCCATCAGATCGCGATACGGCTGGGGAATCGACTTGCTCGGGTCGGACTTCGCGTTCTTCAGATACGTTGTAGAGGCTATCCCAAAACCGGTCTAAGCAACAGAAGTGTGCAGCCAAGATGCAGGAAGCCCTGAAACAGTCTTGTGGACTTCTCCCAGCGAATGCAGAGTCTCCTGAAGTTCTGTATCCAGGCGATGCTCCGCTCGACTGTCCAGCGTCGCCGGTAGCGCCGCAGTGGCCGGCGGTCCTGGGTCACGTTCTCCGGCCTGCGATTTGCGCGGTGCGGAGCGATCATCTCAATGCCGCGCTCGGCCAACTCCTCGTCCAGTGCGTCGCTGTCATATGCCTTGTCGCCGATTACGCGCGGCGGCGTTTCGCGCGTGAGCATGAAATCGAACAACTGCTGCACCAGACGGCTCTCGTGCGGCCCGGCGGACATCGTGTCGACCGCCACGGGCAACCCGCGCGCATCCACCAAAACCATGATCTTCACGCCTTTTCCGACCTTCGTTGCTCCAATCCCGTCGCCCCCGCCTTTGGCCTTCGAAAAGGTCCCATCAATGAAGCATTCGTACAGCCGGTAGCCACCGCGCTGCTCGACCAGACGCCCGGCCGAGCGAAGCAGCGCCTCGAATGCACCGTCGGCGACCCACTTGGCAAACCAGCGATGCACTGTACTCTTGCTGCCGAACTCGCGCGGCAAGTCCTTCCACTTCGCACCATTGTCGAGAATCCAGAAGATGCCGCGCAACGTCTTCCGCTTGTCCGCGTACGGACGGCCGCCCTTCGCACGCACCGGCGGGTCAGGAATCCGTTCCGCAATCCAGTCCAATTGCTCATCCGTGAGTATCAACATGTAGCATTATACGAAGAACACAAGTGTCTGGTTTTGGGATAGCCTCTAATATCCTCGCGAAGCTTCTTTCCCCAGGCCGGATCGCGGACCTCGTAAGTGATGACGCGCAAGTGGCGAAGATCGAACGGCACGTCATCGATTGTGCCAGCGACGAAGACGACCGGCTTGCCGCGCGCGTGCGACAATCCAAGCTCGTAAAAGACATTCGCATTCTTGCCTGTCAATTCGGCGAGCAGTACCTTCGCCTTGTTCACCTGCTCCCAAATCTGCTCCATGACCGAACCGGTGTGAAACAGATCGTCGGCACGCACCGGCTCGAAACCAGCCTCCTTGATCGCCGGCTTGTAGAGCTCCTCGTAGTAGCGGTCGTACCAGCCGCCGAAAGGCATAAGCACGAAGCACGTGTCGAGGAATTCGCGAGCCGTGGGCGGCTCGGTGCCGGTCGGCGGTCGCGACTTCGCTTGGTCCAGAGGAATCTCAACTTCCTCCGCCGCAAAGCTCTTCAGGACCGGCTTGCCGGACGGCGATGCTGCGAAGGCCTTCAGATACTGGAGATTCTTTTTGAAGACGGAGATGAAGTGCTCAAGGCGATCACGCGAGACCTTGAAGTCGCGCGCGAGCGTATTCGCAAAATACTCGTCTTCGGGAATCGTCTTCCCGGCGTAGTGCTCGGCGACTTTCTTGAACAGATCAACCTTTTCAAACGCCGAAGCGAGCGCCTGCTGTCGCTGTTGCGGCGAACTAGGCGCAACGATGTCTGTGCCGATTTTCTCCAGACTGACGGTCGCAGTGTGGCCGCTTCCCGAGACAAGCCCGTACTGGTTGGCTGAGCGGAGCAGGTCCAGGAATCGCCAGTCATTCGACTTGCGAAAGCCGACGTATTTCGCAAGTGTCTCGGCATCGAGAGGCTTGCCGGCGTTTTTCTCTTCGATTGCCTGAGCGATCTTGATGGAGTCCTCGATCGTATGTTTCGGAAAATCCCAGGGAACCCGCTTGGCCGCCGCGGCCTTGGCCGAGGCGCTCCGCCGGCCACGACGCTTGGGCGTTCCGTGTCAGCGGGCGGGCAAAAGCAGCCATTTGTGGGCGGGTCAAGAGCAGCCACTTGAGGAGCAGGCGATTTGTCGTCACAGCTTTCTTGGCCAGGAGTCTGGCCAGAGGAGCTACGGATGGCGAATCGGCTCAAGATGGCGAAGGTTCATTCCATTCAGACGTTGCACGCGGCGGGCTGGTCGCAGCGGCGGATTGCGCGGGTGCTGGGCGTAGATCGCGGCACGGTAGCCCGCTATGTTCAGGCGGCGCGGGCGGTTGAGCAAAACCAGCCGAACCTGCCCACCGGTCCGCCGGACGATCAAGACCAGCCAAACCCGCCCACCGGGTCGGGCGGTGCATCGGGAGGTCAAAACCAGCCGAACCCGCCCGCCGGGTCAGGGCCGGCCAGCCGCTGCGCCGCTGCGAGAAGTGATCGGGCGTGGCTGGAGCGCGGGTTGTCGGCCCAGCGGATCTGGCAGGACTTGAAGGCCGAGCACGCTTTTTCCGGCGGGTACGACAGCGTCAAGCGTTTCGCCTAGCGGCTGCAAGGGAGCGTGCGGCCGCCGTTCCGGCGGATGGAGTGCGTGCGGGCGAGGAAGCTGCAGGTGGACTTCGGCCGCGCGCGCCGGTCCTGGCGCCGGCCGAGCCGGGGTTGAAGGGCGACGCATCCTCGGGATCGCGCGCGGCCGGCGGCGCTACCGCCGCCCGCACGTACTGCGGGTGGTGCTGAGCCATTCGCGCAAGGGGTACAGCGAAGTCGTCGAGCCGCCAGACGACCGACAACTTCATCCGCTGTCTGGAGAACGCCTTTCAGCACTTCGGCGGCGTGCCGCGGATGCTGGTGATCGACAACCTGAAGGCCGCGGTGACCAAGGCCGACTGGTTCGACCCGGAGCCTGAATCCCAAGCTCCAGGCCTTCGCCGAGCACTGCGGCACGGTGATCGTGCCAACCCGGCCGTACACGCCGCGGCACAAGGGCAAGGTCGAGCGCGGCGTTGACTACGTGCAGGAGAACGCGCTCAAAGGCCGGACCTTTGACAGCCTGGCCGACCAGAACCGCTATCTGGCCGAATGGGAAGCCGCCGTCGCGGACACGCGCATCCACGGCACGACGCGCCAGCAGGTCGGCAGGGTCTTCGAGCAGATCGAGCGGACGGCGCCAGGCCGCCTGCCGGCCACGCGCTTCCCGTGCTTCCAGGAAGGCCAACGCATCGTCAATCGCGACGGCCACGTTGAAGTCGCCAAAGCCTATTACTTCGGCGCCGCCCGAGTTCCTCGGCCGCAAGGTCTGGATCCGCTGGGACAGCCAGGTCGTGCGGCTCTTCGATCCGCAGTTCAAGCAGATCGCGATTCACGCCCGACGCGAGCCTGGCCGCTTCGCCACCGATCAGCGGCACATCGCGCCTGGAGAGCCGCGGCGGCCTGAGCGCGCGCGCGCGGTCTGGTGGCTGCGGAAGGCGCAGGCCATCGGCCCCGAGGCCGGCCGCTGGGCCGAGACGCTGCTGGCGCAGCGGGATTCACGCCCTGCGCGTCATGGGGCTGGTCAGCCTGACGCAGCGCCACGCGAGCGGCGGTGGAACAGGCCTGCGCCAGCCCCGCGCCCATGCCGCCTGGCGACTGCGCGACCTGCAATCTGCTCAAACGCCAGCGCCGCCCCAGCAGGAGCGGATTCGAGTTCATCACCGAGCACCCGCTGATCCGGTCCTTGTCGGACTACGGCCGGCTGGTGCGTTCCGCCTTCGAGGAGCTGCACGCATGAAAAAAGACCAGAAAAGGCTTCTTCCCCTCCGGAGAGCACCAGGGGAGACCTCCCATGAATGACGCCCTGCGCACCGCCCTGACCCGCCTGCGCCTCTCGGGCCTGGCCCATTCGCTGGACGTGCGATTGGCCGAGGCCAGCGGCAACCGGCTCGGCCATGCCGAGTTCCTGGAACTTGTGCTCCAGGACGAGTTACTCGTCCGCAACGACCGGTTGATCGGCCGCCGCACCAAGGCCGCCGGCTTCCGCGAGCAGAAAACGCCTCGAAGACTTCGACTGGCAGTTCAATCCGTCGATCAAGCGGAAAATCATCTTCGACCTGGCCGCTTGCCGCTTCCTCCGCGAAGCGCGGACGTGCTGCTGCTCGGCCCGCCCGGCACGGGCAAGAGCCACCTGGCCCAGGCCATCGGCCACGCCGTCATCAAGGCCGGCGCCACCGTGCTCTATCGCTCCATCTTCGATCTGGTCCGCGACTTCCTCGGCGACGAAGCCGTCAGCGGACACGAGAAAACCCTCGACCGCTATCTGCGGCCCGGACCTGGTCATCATCGACGACATTGGCAGGAAGCAGCTCCCCAAACGCTCAGGAGAGTACCTGTTCGAGATCATCATGCGTCGCTACCAGGTCCGCGCCACCATGATGACCTCAAATCGCCCGCTGGAAGACTGGGGCAAACTGATCGGCGACGTGCCGGCCGCGACCGCTATCCTCGACCGCTTCCTGCACAACGCCGAGGTGATCAATATCACCGGCCGCAGCTACCGCCTCCGCGACCACGCCGCCAAACCCGAGGCCACTCAAAAGAAGAAACCAAAACCCGCTTGCGAACCCGTGGCGAAGTGAGCATCATGCAAAAAACTGGCTGGTTTTGACCCGCCCACCTCTGGCTGCATTTAACCTGCCCGGTGACACCAACACGTGCCGGTCTGGCACGACGCGACCCGCAAGCTCCGCGAAGAGGGGACACTTCAGCTTGTCGGCCTGACTCAGGAGCAGCATCCCGACCGTTGCAAGCTGTTCATGCAGTGGAAGCAGATGGACTGGCCGGTCCTCGTCGATCCGCTCAACTTGCTGGAAGTAACGGTTGTGCCGCTGGCCCTGCTGATCGACGAGCGCGGCGTGGTTCGCGAAGTGCTGCGCGACCCGCGCAAGGCCGCCGAGAAGCTGACCGCCGAACTGGAGGCCGATACGCCGCCCGCGACGACTGCGTCATCCGCCGCGGAAAGAGCGCCCACCGGGATTGCGGCGACTCTCCGGCGCAGCAACGAAGCACTGCTCCTGACGGATAAACCGCGTTTTGACGATGTGATCAAGACGCTGAACGAAGCACTGCAAGGCAACGCCGAAAACGGCGCGCTACACTTCGCGCGCGGCGTGGCCTATCGCATGCGCTATGACTCGCCAGAGCGGCGTGACGGGGATTTCGCCGCCGCCGTCGCCGATTGGCAGCGCGCGCTCGACCTGAACCCGAACCAGTACATCTGGCGCCGCCGCATCCAGCAGTACGGCCCGCGGCTCGACAAGCCCTATCCGTTCTACGATTGGGTCGACGCAGCGCGGCGCGAGATTCGTGCCCGCGGCGAGACTCCCGTGGCGCTCAGCGTTGATCCCGCCGGTGCGGAGCTGGCCGCTCCGGCGAAGAAGTTTTCCCAGGCCGCGACGCAGCCGGACGAACCCGATCCTGCAGGCCGCATCACGCGCGACACGACGCCGCTGGCGTCCGCCGAGATCACCGTCGTCCCCCCGCGGATTCGTCCGGGGCAAGCCGCGCGGGTCCATATCGTCCTGCGGCCGAACCCGCGCGCCGGCGGACACTGGAACAACGAGGGCGAGCCACTGGTTGTCTGGGTCAACCCTCCGGCGGGCTGGAGCGTCAGCGACCGCCAACTGACCGTGGCGAACCCGCCGCAGCCCGTCAGCGACGAGCCGCGCAGCATCGAGTTCGAGGTCCACGCCCCGGCCGACGCGTCGGCGGGAGCGGTCGAATTGTCAGGCTACGCGCTCTTCGGCGTCTGCGAAGGCACCGGCGGCGCTTGCCTCTACCGCCGCGCGGACTTGGTCGCGAAAGTTGAAGTGGCAGGAGCACGCTGACCGGGTCTGCGGGGGCGCTTGCGAAACTGCCCCAAGCAGTCGCAAGCACGGCCGAGCTCTCGTGCCGAACAAAGGGAAAAATCGTGAGCAACCTTGACATAGACAGACCTGTCTGTATAATAAGAGCGTGGGTACGAAACTAGCCGCCAAATCGGAAGCCAAACAGCGCCTCCTGGAGGCCGCCGACCGCCTGTTCTACCAGGACGGCATTCGAACGGTGGGCATCGACCGCGTGATCGCCGAGGCCGGCGTGGCCAAGATGACGCTGTACACGCACTTTCCGTCGAAGGACGACCTGATTCTGGCCGTCCTCCAGTATCGGGAAGCGCGGGTGCTGGAGTTCTTCCGCTCGGCAATGGAGCGGCACTTCGGACGGAGCAAGGATAAATTGCGGGCGTTCTTCGCCGCGCTCAAAGACTGGTTCGAGTCGCCGGGATTTCGGGGCTGTGCGTTTCAGAACGCCGCCGTGGAGCTCGCCGACCCCGCTCACCAGGGAACGCAGTTCGTCCGTGACCATAAACGGCGTTTCACCGAAATGTTGCAGGACCTGGTTGGAGAATCAACCGGCAAGGGTGCCGCGAAGGTGGTACCGGCGATCGCCCTGCTCGTCGAAGGGGCGATCATGACCGCCGTGATTCAGGGGACGGCCGCCGCCGCCGGCGTGGCCCGCGACGCAGCGCTCAAACTGGTCGAAGGCGTGAAGGGAGTCTGACCGGCCTTTTTTTTTCGGCATCGACTATACAGACCTGTCTGTATATATCGCGAGAGCAGAACGCGACGACCTCGGTAGACGGCCATGCGGCACGTCAGGCCGCCGCGAGATCATCAGAACCAGGAGAAATCTCCATGCAACGAATTCGATCCGTCGATCCCAAACACGCACAGGGCCGCACAAAGGAGCTGCTTGCGACCGTCGAGCAAGCCTTCGGCGTCGTGCCCAATGCCGCGAGAGTGATGGCCAACTCGCCTGCCGTCCTCGAGAGCTTTCTCGCTCTCAGCACGGCAATGAAGGGCATCGCAATCGGCGACAAGCTGCACCATCAGGTGAAGCTCGCGTCGAGCGAATCCAACGCCTGCGCCTACTGCACGTCGATCCTTACCGCCATGGGGCCTGCCGCCGGCCTGACCGCCGCCGAGCTCCTCGAAGGCCGGTCCACCCAGGCAAAGGACGTCCGTGCAAACGCCGCCTTGAAGTTTGCGAAGGCCGTGCTTGAATCGAAGGGCAAGGTGCGCGACGACGACCTGCGGGCCGTTCGGCAGGCGGGGTTCGGCGACACCGAGATCGTCGAGATCGTCGCCAGTCTCGTCGTCGGGCATTTCACGAACTTCATTAACAACGTGGCCGAGACCGCGTTGGATATTCCGGAGGCGCCGGCCTTGGTCCACTGCGCCGCCTGTGCTGCCTGACATGGAGTGATCATGCCCGGCCGGCCATTCTCAAGGCCGGCCGGGTTCCTTTGAGAGACTGGAGCGCGAGAGTCATGCGGCAGTACCCGAGCGATGTCGCCTTCACGCCGGCGGTGAAACAGATCCAGCAGGCCAAAGGCTCACGAGCCAGCTATGCCAAGGTCGAGCAGGGCCGAGGGTGGAAAACACGCATCACACCGGACCTCACGGAATTCGTGGCCGTGCTGGACATGTTCTATCTCGGCACGGCCAACCGCGAAGGCCAGCCGTACATTCAGTACCGGGGCGGCCCTCCCGGCTTTCTGAAAGTCCTCGATGACGAGACGCTCGGGTTTGCGGATTTTGGCGGCAATCGCCAGTACATCACACTGGGGAACCTGTCGGAGAATCCCAGGGCGTTTATTTTCCTGATGGATTACGCGAACTCAAGGCGCGTCAAGCTATGGGGCACGGCCAAGGTCATCGAGGATGACGCCGAGTTGCTTGAGCGGTTCCGCGATCCGGACTATCACGGCAAGGTCGAGCGAGCCATCGTATTCACCGTGGCGACGTGGGACGTCAACTGCCCGCAACACATCCATAAACGCTTTTCGCAGCGGTACATCGCACCCGTAATCGCCGAATTGCAGGCGAAGATCGCCGCTCTCGAAGAACAGCTTAGACAGGTCCGCGAGGCTACGCCGGCAGCGTGGACGGACCGGGCATGAACGAAATCTCCACAGCCCGAGCGCGGGCCGCTCCGACGGATGCGGGGGACTAAGCCGAATGCCGTCGCTTCCCCGCCTTCGCGCACCAATGCTTGCTGTCGGCGTCGCCGCCAGCTCATCGGTTCGCATCATGCGATCTCCGATCGATCGTTCACGTCGCTTGACCTGGAAGCAGCGCGTGCGTCTCTCCCGCACACGTCGCTCGCATCGCTGTACGCCGACGGCTTCCGCCGTTGACATCGTTTCGCCCGCCGCATGGCGCGCGATTTCGGGGTACGAATCTAGAAGCTCCCCTTACCCGTTAGCGAAGGTCTTTCTAACGCAGTTCGGCACGTCTCCGATCGATCTCACCCAGAAGCGGTTTCCCGCCTTTCGCAGTTGAGCTTTTCACCGCGCGCCGCTTGAGGCGCGTCTCCGACGATGACGAGCCGGAGATTGTTTTCGACGATGAGATCGAGCGGCAAGCGGATCGCTTCGCTGCGGCATTTCTACTGCCCGCGAATCTGTTCGAGCGAGAAGTGATTCTGATTGCACGCGGCATCGGGGCTGATCCGCACTGGTGCTTGACCGAGCTGATGATGGCCAGCGATCAGTCGCTGAAGATGTGGCAGAACATTTTCGTCCCCGCGCTCAGCCACTCTTTCGGCGTCTCAAAGACGGCCACGCTGATCCGCGCGCACAGTCTTCAGCTCGCCGGCGGCGGGCGTCGGACGCTGATCCCGAGCCGACTCTTCTACGACTTGATGCCGAAACCGACGCCGTCCGTCGCTACGCCGCCGTCCGGCGGTCGTTGAATCGGAGTTTTCTTGTTCGCAGTGTTCCTGTGAGTGCGCACATAGGAACGGCGGAGGAATGACGAATGGTGATCTACGACCTGACGAAGATGGCGGCCGCGACAAGCCTGCGCCCAATCCGTCCGCCGAGCGACTTCGAACTCTTCGCGATCACAGTCGGATTGCTGATGGTTGAGAATCGCGGCTTCAGCGAACTGACGACCGGACCGGTCGAACTCACGAATCGTAACCGCCGCCGAGTCGCCGAGTTGCTGGAAGAGCGCGCGCCGTCGTTGGCGCGCGAATTCGGCACTGCGTTGCGGCTGCGGTCCCGTCTGGTCGAGCTGACTGGACTGATTGTCGAGCGCTGAATGACTCTCCGTTTGCCAGATACGACAGAGGACACATGATGAAGCTCACCCAACCGAATCGCGATGGAGTCGTCGCAGTTGTCGGCAAAATTGCCCTGTCGGCCGAAGAAGTGGCGGAGGTGCTCGGCATCAGCCGCGCCCACGTCTGGAAGCTGCACAGCATCGGCAAGCTGCCACGGCCGGTTCGGCTCGGTCGCGTCGTGCGCTGGGACCGCAAAAACCTGGAAGCATGGCTTGCAGCCGGGGCGCCGCCCCGCGATCGTTGGGAGCCTCGTGAGACGAAGGAAGGCCGCTGATCCACAGCGACGACTCCGGAGGGTTTCACTCATGCGTCTGTTCAAATCGGCATATCGCGGCCGCGACGGGAAGCCCCGGAAGAGCTCCAAATGGTACGTCCAGTTCCGCGATCAAAACGGCCAACGCCGCTCCATCCCGACGTTTACGAGTCGTGCTGCGACTGATGAGTTCGTCCGGAACTTCACGAAGCTGCTAGCGTTCTTCAAAGCGTCCGGCGGTCAGACCGATCCGTCGCTTCAATCGTGGCTGGCTGAGTTACTAAATAGTTCATAATGTGGCCTACACATTTCCGTAGTGTGTGGTATACTGTCGGCATGACGATCGATGGCCGCACATTGTCGCACGAAGCCAGTGAAGCGGTTCGGAAGATGGCGGTTCGCCGGGTGCGGGAGGGCGAGCGGCCGAGCGAAGTCATCCGCGCATACGGGCTGTGTCGCACGACCATCTACAAGTGGCTGCGGGTCGCGAAGCGCGGCGGGGAGGCGGCGCTGGCGTCGCGCAAGGGCACGGGCCGGCCGGACAAGCTGTCGGCCCGCCAGAAGCGGGAGGTGCGGCGCTGGATCTGCGGCAAGGATCCGCGGCAGCATGGCTTTGACTTCGAAACCTGGACGGGCAAGATCGTGGCGACGCTGATTCAACAGAAGATGAAGATCCGCCTGAGCATCACGTCGGTGGGCCGGCTGCTGGCCGAACTGAACATCACGCCGCAGAAGCCGCTGCGACGGGCCTACGAGCGCGACCCGGCCGCGATCGACCGGTGGAAGCGCGAGCAGTACCCGGCTCTGCAAAAGCGTGCGGGACGCCGCGGGGCGGACATTTTCTTTCTGGACGAGGCGGGCATCCGTTCGGATGCGCCGCTGCAACGCACCTGGGGCGCCCGGGGCCGCACGCCGGTGGTCGCGACCAGCGGCCGACGGCAATCGGTCAACGCCATCTCGGCCGTGAATCGGCTGGGGGCGTTCTGGTACAACGTACGAGGGCCGGCTGAACAAGGAGCAGTTCATCCTCTTTCTGAAGGGTTTTCTGCGTTATCGCCGCCGGCCGGTGTTTCTGGTGTTGGACCGGCACCCGGCCCACATCGCCAGGCAGGTCGCGGAGTTTGTGCAGTCGCTGGGCGGCCGGCTGGAGCTGCACTTTCTTCCCGGCTACGCCCCGGACCTGAACCCCGATGAGTTTGTCTGGAATCACCTGCGGCAAAAGGGCGTCTCCAAAACGCCGTTGCGGGAGAACGAGTCGCTGCGCGCCCGCGTCGAGGCCGACCTCGAAGCCATCGCGGCCAACCCGCCGCTCGTCCGATCCTTCTTCCGCGCCCCAAGCGTAGACTATATTATGAACTAGTTAGTACAGACGGGCGACATTGCCAACTGCGATGGTGTTATTCGAACATATTCACAGACATACTCGGAAGAAGGGCTCGCTCAGAGCAAGCTCTGGCCGAAAGGCACGCTGTGCATCACCATCGCTGCGAACATTGGGAAGACGGGCATTCTAGCCTTTGACGCCTGCTTCCCCGACAGCGTCGTCGGCCTTGTCGCGGGAGATCGTGTCACCATCGAGTACGTCCGTGAGTGGTTCGTCGGGATTCAGAAGAACTTGGATCAGTCTGCACCCCAGGTCGCCCAGAAGAACATCAACCTTGCGATTCTGAACGCACTGCAGATCCCGGTGCCGCCCAAGAACCTTCAGGAGCGATTTACACGGATCGTGGGTGAGGTGCGGGAAGCGCAAAGTCACGCCCTGGCCGTTCGACAGAATACCGACGGCTTATTCGATTCGCTCGTCCAGCGGGCGTTTCGCGGAGAACTGTAAAATGCCCAAGGCTAAGAAGCCAGACGAGTCGCAGCAGCCAGTCCCCGCCGCGGACGCGCCGGCACCGAACGGAACTGTCACCGGGCAGGTTAAATGCAGCCAGAGGTGGGCGGGTCAAAACCAGCCAGTTTTTTGCATGATGCTCACTTCGCCACGGGTTCGCAAGCGGGTTTTGGTTTCTTCTTTTGAGTGGCCTCGGGTTTGGCGGCGTGGTCGCGGAGGCGGTAGCTGCGGCCGGTGATATTGATCACCTCGGCGTTGTGCAGGAAGCGGTCGAGGATAGCGGTCGCGGCCGGCACGTCGCCGATCAGTTTGCCCCAGTCTTCCAGCGGGCGATTTGAGGTCATCATGGTGGCGCGGACCTGGTAGCGGCGCATGATGATCTCGAACAGGTACTCTCCTGAGCGTTTGGGGAGCTGCTTCCATGCCCATGTCGTCGATGATGACCAGCCCGGGCCGCAGATAGCGGTCGAGGGTTTTCTCGTGTCCGCTGACGGCTTCGTCGCCGAGGAAGTCGCGGACCAGATCGAAGATGGAGCGATAGAGCACGGTGGCGCCGGCCTTGATGACGGCGTGGCCGATGGCCTGGGCCAGGTGGCTCTTGCCCGTGCCGGGCGGGCCGAGCAGCAGCACGTCGCGCGCTTCGCGGAGGAAGCGGCCAGGCGGCCAGGTCGAAGATGATTTTCCGCTTGATCGACGGATTGAACTGCCAGTCGAAGTCTTCGAGCGTTTTCTGCTCGCGGAAGCCGGCGGCCTTGGTGCGGCGGCCGATCAACCGGTCGTTGCGGACGAGTAACTCGTCCTGGAGCACAAGTTCCAGGAACTCGGCATGGCCGAGCCGGTTGCCGCTGGCCTCGGCCAATCGCACGTCCAGCGAATGGGCCAGGCCCGAGAGGCGCAGGCGGGTCAGGGCGGTGCAGGGCGTCATTCATGGGAGGTCTCCCTGGTGCTCTCCGGAGGGAAGAAGCCTTTTCTGGTCTTTTTTCATGCGTGCAGCCCCTCGAAGGCGGAACGCACCAGCCGGCCGTAGTCCGACAAGGACCGGATCAGCGGGTGCTCGGTGATGAACTCGAATCGCTCCTGCTGGGGCGGCGCCTGGCGTTTGAGCAGATTGCAGGTCGCGCAGTCGCCAGGCGGCATGGGCGCGGGCGCTGGCGCAGGCCTGTTCCACCGCGCCGCTCGCGTGGCGCTGCGTCAGGCTGACCAGCCCCATGACGGCGCGCAGGGCGTGAATCCCGCGCGCCAGCAGCGTCTCGGCCCAGCGGCCGGCCTCGGGGCCGATGGCCTGCGCCTTCCGCAGCCACCAGACCGCGCCGCGCTCGAGGCCGCCGCGCTTCTCGGAGCGCGATGTGCCGCTGATCGGTGGCGAAGCGGCCGGCAGCCGCGTCGGGCGTGAATCGCGATCTGCTTGAACTGCGGATCGAAGAGCCGCACGACCTGGCTGTCCCAGCGGATCCAGACCTTGCGGCCGAGGAACTCGGGCGGCGCCGAGTAATAGGCTTTGGCGACTTCAACGTGGCCGTCGCGATTGACGATGCGTTGGCCTTCCTGGAAGCACGGGAAGCGCGTGGCCGGCAGCGGCCGCAGCGCCGGCCGCTCGATCTGCTCGAAGACCCTGCCGACCTGCTGGCGCGTCGTGCCGTGGATGCGCGTGTCCGCGACGGCGGCTTCCCATTCGGCCAGATAGCGGTTCTGGTCGGCCAGGCTGTCAAAGGTCCGGCCTTTGAGCGCGTTCTCCTGCACGTAGTCAACGCCGCGCTCGACCTTGCCCTTGTGCCGCGGCGTGTACGGCCGGGTTGGCACGATCACCGTGCCGCAGTGCTCGGCGAAGGCCTGGAGCTTGGGATTCAGCCCGGGTCGAACCAGTCGGCCTTGGTCACCGCGGCCTTCAGGTTGTCGATCACCAGCATCCGCGGCACGCCGCCGAAGTGCTGAAAGGCGTTCTCCAGACAGCGGATGAAGTTGTCGGTCGTCTGGCGCTCGACGACTTCGCTGTACCCCTTGCGCGAATGGCTCAGCACCACCCGCAGTACGTGCGGGCGGCGGTAGCGCCGCCGGCCGCGGCGCGATCCCGAGGATGCGTCGCCCTTCAACCCCGGCTCGGCCGGCGCCAGGACCGGCGCGCCGCGGCCGAAGTCCACCTGCGCTTCCTCGCCCGCAGCGCACTCCATCCGCCGGAACGGCGGCGCTGCTCCCCTTGCAGCCGCTTAAGAAACGCTTGACGCTGTCGTACCCGCCGGAAAAAGCGTGCTCGGCCTTCAAGTCCTGCCAGATGCGCTGGGCCGACAACCCGCGCCAGCCACGCGCCGATCACTTCTCGCAGCGGCGCAGCGGCTGGCCGGCCCCTGACCCGGCGGGCGGGTTCGGCTGGTTTTGACCTCCCGATGCACCGCCCGACCCGGTGGGCGGGTTTGGCTGGTCTTGATCGTCCGGCGGACCGGTGGGCAGGTTCGGCTGGTTTTGCTCAACCGCCCGCGCCGCCTGAACATAGCGGGCTACCGTGCCGCGATCTACGCCCAGCACCCGCGCAATCCGCCGCTGCGACCAGCCCGCCGCGTGCAACGTCTGAATGGAATGAACCTTCGCCATCTTGAGCCGATTCGCCATCCGTAGCTCCTCTGGCCAGACTCCTGGCCAAGAAAGCTGTGACGACAAATCGCCTGCTCCTCAAGTGGCTGCTTTTGACCCGCCCACAAATGGCTGCTTTTGCCCGCCCGCTGACACTTGGCGGCAGCCCGCTCACCACGACGCGAAGACGAGCAGCAGCACGCGTTTGCCGTGAGAGTCCGACAGCGAAGTCGGCCGCCCGTCCTTCAACGCCTGGAATCGCTCGTCCGGGAACGGCCTGCCGACCTCGATACGGCCGAGTTGCGCCTGGGCCGTAGCCGGGGCGGCTGCGAGCAGCGCGGTCACGACGAACAGCACAGTGTGGCGCGTTTGCGCGAACAGAATCATCAGCGTGGTCCTTGTCGTTCAGTTGCGACATCAGCGTGTCGCGGACTCCGAAACGGAATCGCCGGCGCCCCAGTGCGGCAGGCCATCCTCCGGCTCCACGCCGAGGGCGTCGGCAATCCGATTGATGTAGTTGAAGTATGCCACAACCTGCGCCGCGTCGTGAATCGCCGCATCGGACCAGCCGGCGGAGCGCAAGTTGGTAATGTCCGCCGCAACACAGGCTGCAGGTGCCAGCGTGACTCTCTCCGCAAACTCCATGAGCACCCGCGCAGCCGGCCTGAGGCTGCAACCGTGCCAATCCTGCACGGCCTGGTGCACAAACGCATCCGCCTCGGCGGCCGTCGGTTCCCGCTCGGTGGCCTCGTTCACGATGCTGCGCCAATCTTCTTCGACCTCAGCCCGGAGGTCGTTCGCGTGGGCGCGCACTCAGTAGTGACAGCCGTTGGTCTTGCTGACTACGACCGCGAGCAGCTCGCGCAGCGCGCGGGACAGTTCGGAAGGACCGATCATCACGGCCTGGTAAAGGCCGATGCCGGCCTTCAGCACTGGCGGGTTCAAGCTTTGAACGCGCACGATATTGAACACACGGCCCGCCCGAAGTAGCGCCGCGTCAAACAGTTGTTTGAGCGGCCCCTGTGCTTCGTCGCTCGGAATCGTTCTGATCCACGCCATGTGATTGTCTCCTCGCTGAGATGTCCCCGAAACCCTCGCCCGGTGACTGGCTCCGCGTCGTCGAAATCCGTTCGCTCGGCCGATCTGGGCATGCGTGCTCACGCGAATTGGGGCTGCGGATCCACGCGCCAATGTTATTGGAGTGACCATGATCGCGCGTAACAGTTCAGCCGTTTGCGAACGTTTCTGAGATTGTTGGCTTGTAGCCCTTGCGCCGGGAGCGCGCACGCGCGTATTTCATGTTCATGCGCAGCGTGGTGGTGCATTCCGGCGTGCTGGACGACCTGGTTGCGGCGTTGCAGACGGGCGTCTGCGATGAGGCGGCGGCGCTGCGGTTGTACGCGCTGGGTTCCGAGGCGGTGAAGCTGGCTCTGCTGGCGGCCGCGCGACGCATCGCCGAGCAGGCGGCGCGGATCGCGGAGTTGCAGACGCGCCCGGCCGGTGATCCGTTCGCGACGACGCCGGCCACGCCCTCGGGGATGATCCCGGTCTATCTCAAGGCCAACGTTCGCGGCAAGGATGCGGAGGCGACGGATCGTCGTCGTCGCAAGCGGCCGGGCGGCCGCCACGGTCATCCGGCCATCGTCGCCCGGCGCCGCTGCGGGATCGACCGCCGCGTCGAGCACCGGGCCGCCTGTTGTCCCGACTGCGGCGGGGCGCTGCAACGCTGCAACCGCCGGCGCACGCGGATCACCGAAGACCTGCCCGAGAACATTCCGCCGCAGGTCACCGAGCACACGATCCATCGCGACTACTGCCTGAACTGCCGGAAGGATGTCGAACCCGGAGTGCCGGATGCGTTGCCCGGCGCCACGCTCGGCCATCGCGTGGTCAGCTTTGCGGCTGGTGTCATTACGGGTTGGGCGTAACGATCGATCAACTGATCGACATCCTGCAATTCCACCTGCAAACGCGGCTCTCGGCCGGCGGATTGGTCGCGTGCTGGCAGCGGCTGGCCGACGTGCTGGCGCCCTGGTACGAGCAGATCGCCCGCGAGGCGAAGTCTTCCGCCCATCTGCACGCGGACGAGACCGGCTGGCGTGCAAGGCCAGACCTGCTGGCTGTGGTGTTTTGCCAACGGCCAGGTGTGCTACTACATGATCGACCGCTGCCGCGGAAGTCCCGCCTCCGGAAGTTCTTCGGCGAGGCCTTCGAGGGCATCCTGCTGCACGACTTCTGGAGCGCGTACGAATCGATCGACGTGGCCGATCGACAGTATTGCCTCGTGCACCTGCTGCGCGAACTGGAGAAAGTCGACGAGCAGCGCGCCGCGGCGCCGCACGCCACGGACGACGGCTGGCACACCTTCGCCAAGACCCTGCGGCGACTGATCCGCGACGGCATCCGTCTGCGCAAGCGGCCGGACTTTTCGCCGCAACGCTATGCCACGCGCATCCCGCGCCTCACGCTGCGCCTCGATGCGCTGGTCCGGAATGTGCTCGACCACGACGCCGCCGGACAACCCGTCGATCGCGACGCCCTGCGGCTGTGCAAACGCCTGCGCCGCACCGCCGATCACATCTTTACCTTTCTGGACCACCCCGCCATCCCCTTTGAGAACAACTTCGCCGAACGAATGATCCGACCGGCCGTCATCCTGCGGAAGAACAGCCAGTCCAATCGCTCCGACCGCGGCGCTACCACCCAGGCCGTCCTCATGAGCGTCTACCGCACCCTCAAACTCCGCGGCCACGACCCGCTCCACACCCTCGAAACCGCCCTGCGGACCTGCGTCCAAACCGGACAACTCCCCCCGCTACCGGATACAATCGCCGCAGACGGGTGAACTGTTACGATCGCGCCAGCCGGCGATTCGCGCGGGTGCGACGCCGAGTCGGTAGGCAAGGACGCACGCCTGATGGATCAGCGTGAGCCGCAAGACACCCTGCGCGACCCAGCGTCGCGCCGAAGTCTGCACAGCGGAGCGCGCCGTCATGACGCGACCGATGCGACGAGCCCGGCGAACGAGCTCGAAGTCTTCCATGATCGGCAGCGCGGGAAAGCCGCCAAGCCGAAAGAAGTCTGCTGCGCGCATGTGCAGCGCCTGATCGCCATAGGGCATTCCCAGGAGGCGCGAACGCAGACTCGCGCCCCATTCGACCGCTCGGAAGGTAGTCCCTGTGCCGGCGATGTGGAGCCGAAACGCTCCCACAACCGTATCCGGCGCGGACAGCGTCCGCGCAACTTCATCGGCGTAGCCGGCCGGAAGTTGCGTATCGGCGTGCAGGAATACGAGCAGCTCCCCCCGCGCACGTGCCGCGCCGGCGTTCATTTGAGAGGCTCGGCCGGTTGCCGCCCGGATCACGCGCGCCCCGGACTTCCGCGCTATGCGACGCGTGTCGTCGTTGCTTCCGCCGTCCACGACCAGCACTTCCACCGACTCGGCGGCGCGGGCGCGTTCGATCGTGTCGCGGATTGTCGCAGCTTCGTTCAGAGCGGGAATGATCACCGACAGCCTCGGTCGGCGGCTGCGCTGCCACTCGGCCAAATCCTCAGGCGTATCGACATCCTGCCGACATTGAAGCCTATGCACCGAGAGCCCCGACGCGGCGGCTCGTTGCAGCGTCTGTTGCAGTACCTGTTCGCCGCCCCAGTCGATGCGCTCGAATAGCCCCGGTGTCGGACTCCGGAGTCCGACGAGGTAATAGCCGCCGTCGCGTGCCGGTCCGAGTACGCAGTCGTGAGCTTGGAGTGCATTAAGAGCATCGCCGATCGCTTCTGCGTCAAGCGACGGGCAATCGCTACCAATCACAACGACACGTTGCGCCCCGCGCGCAAATGCATCCGCCAGCGCGCGACGCATCCGCTGGCCGAGATCGCCATCGCCTTGTGGGAGAAGCGGCATCTCCATTCCGAACAGGACTGACATGCAGTCCGCCGTTCCGCCGGCGAATCGCACCTCGGCGGACGCTTTCCGGGCCATCTGTGCCTGATTGACCGTGAGCAACGTGTGCACGGTCATTTCCTGTTGCAGCGCGGCCGCACCTTCCGCGCCGAGAGCGGGAATCAGCCGCGTTTTCGTTTTGCCGGCCTCGGGGCAGCGGCTGAAGACGATCAGATGCTCCGGCGCGATTCGCGGCGATGGTCCAGGCGAGGTTCGGAGTCGCTCCCGAAGAACTGTGGCGAGAATCTTCGATCCCGCACTGACGACGCCTCGCACCGTCCCGGAGATTTTGGATTGGCCGATCCTGCGGCGATAGTCGACGGGTGCTTCAAGCACACGCAATCCGGCCTGAACTGCTCGCACCTGCATTTGAATCGTCCATCCATAGTTGCGGTCGTCCATCTGCAGACTCGCAAGCGCGGATGCTCGAATCGCACGGAACGGGCCGAGGTCTGTGTAATTGTGGCTCCAGAATCGCCGAATCAGAAGGCAGGCGAGCGCGTTGCCCCAGCGTTGGACAAACCTCAGCGCGCCTCGCTCGCGATTGCCGAGCGTGCGCGAACCGATGACCAGATCGGCCCGGCCGCGCGCGATGGGTGACACCAGCCGCTCCATCTGCTCCGGATGATCACTGAAATCCGCGTCGAGAAAGACGAGGATCTCGGCGGCGTCCGACGCGGCAATCCCAGCCAGACAGGCCGCGCCGTAGCCTCGGCAAGGCTCCGACACAACCCGGGCTCCGTGTTCGGCCGCGACTGCCGCTGTCGCATCGCTTGATCCGTTGTCCACGACGATCACGTCATCGACCCAGTCGGGAATTGCCGCAAGGAGGTGCGGAAGCGATTGCTCCTCATTGAGGGCCGGGATGATCACCGCGATGCGATGGTCAGCGAACACTCATTGCCCCTCCACGGCGATGGCCGCGGCCGATTGCGGACTGCGACACATTCGCCATTCCCATAGAAACCACGCCAGTACCGGCAGGTGCTCGATCCAGACGACCCACGGAAGCTCGTAATGCACGTAGTACAGTGGCAGCAGCGCGGTGTATGCGAGGAGCGACGCTCGCGGCATCGCCGCGAGCAACGGCAACATCCAGAGGTAGTACCACGGGAACTGCGCGGGAATCAAAAAGAACATGACTGCCAGAACAACGAGCGATCGTCGCGTATGCTCGTCGAGACTTCCGTTCCATCGACGCATCTGAAGGGCTGCGGTGACGAGCAGAGCGGCCCCAACGATGAAGCGAGTGATCCGCGGACCATGTACCGCGTCGAGTCCGACATGCGGGAGCAGGGTCTGAATGGTCCATGCCGTTCCTGCGAAAACGGCATCATTGTTGTACCACTGAAGCGCGTATGCCTGAAAACCGTTCGACTCCGCGCGCGCGCCCAGGAGCGCTGGCGCCCACAGGAGCACCGAAACGGCAAGAAATGCGATGATCGCGACCAGCGCGGCTCGTACGCGCGCGCCAGCGGCTCGCACGAACATAGGTACCAGCACAAGTGGCCAGATCTTCACGCCGACGGCAAGCGCCATCGTCACGCCGACGAGAAACCCTGTACCGCGGGCCGCCATCAACAGCGCCCCGACAACCAGCGGCAGCGCGATCACATCCATGTGTCCGCTGCTGATAACCTCTCGCAATAGGATCGGATTCCACCAATACCACGCCGCCCACGCAGCCGGTTTTCCCAGCCTTCGCAGCAATGCAAGAACCGCGATCATCGTAAGCACGTCGAACACGATCAGCACGCAGCGCCACGCGAGCATGCTCCACGGCGAAAGCCCGTGTGCTGCGGCGAATGCGGCCTGCGCGACGGGGCCGTATACGGTTGTGAGCTGCGGGTGATTGATTGTCAATCGAATCGCGTCCGCGTCGGCGCCGAGCAAACCTACCGGTAGCGCGGCGTGCGGCGTTCCGCCGTACACGCCGAACACCTCCGCCGGCGCGAAGTCGTAGGGATTGACGCCGTGTGCGACGACGGCGCCATCCCAGAGGTAGCGATAGTAGTCGTCCTCCAGGAATGGCGCGGTTGGAAGAATGACGCCGCGCATGGCGAAACCAACCAACCAGACCCACAGGAGACTCTGCGTGCCGGCCACGCGCAATCCAATCGGCCACAGTCCGGCGAAGTACACGAAGCCGGCCGACACACCCCAGACCGCAAGCGCCCATCGCCCCTCCGACGACGCGGGAGCGCCGCCGAACCGCGCCGCGAGCATCGCCAACAGCGCACTCGAAGCGACCAACAGCACGCCCGTCACAATCAGGCGCGTACGCGCCGCCTCCTCGCCGGCCGGCTCGCCGGCGGTGAGTGGCCGCACCACCGCGGCAGCAGCGCTCGTCTGTGCATTGGTCACCGTGAGCATCGCGGGTGTCTGTCCTGCAAGCTCATGGAGATCGCACGGGCGCGGCGGGGCTGGCTCGCGATGCCGGTGCCGGCTGTGTTGCGGGCGACTTTCGATCCGGCTCTCGCCCGAGTTTGTTGAACTCGGCAAGCCAGTTCTCGGCCTCTTTCAGCGCCGGTGCGAATCCTCGGGGACCGCGTTTCCCTGCCACGGCAAGAGTTCCGTCGATCCGCACGAGATACACACGATCCGGCCAGCCCTGATAAGCGCTGTTCGCGGTGTCTTCCATGTCGTCGATCAGGAAGGGAATTGTCAACTTCTTGTCCTTGACCAGCGACTCGGCCACGGCGCAGCGCTCGCCGAAGTCCTTGTGCTCGGTGATCCCTTTTTCCTTCGCGTACGTCACGGGCCAACTGCTGTCCGACGCGTGCGCTTCGCGGATGTAGATGATGTAGAAGTCCGCGATGTCCGTATACTCCTGGTACATCCGCTCCATTTCGCCAACCTGGCGAAGAAACGGCGGTCAGGTGTAGCTGCCGAACAGCAGCAGAACTGGGCGCTTCCCGCGCAGCGATGTGAGTTCGAACTCACTCTTGCCGTCCAGCGACTTCAACTTGAACGGCGGTGCTGTGTCGCCGATTTCCGGCGCAGGCCGGGCGGGCTTCGTCGCCGGCTGCGATGTTGCGGCGCGTTGCGACTCCGGCTGCGAAGCGGCCCGCGTCGTTGCCGATTCTTGTCCAATCGCCGCCGTGACGGCGAGCCACCCGATGAGCAGGCCGAGCGGCCCGCATGCGCGAGAGCATCTCATGCACAGTTCCTTTCGTTTGCAGCGCTTTCATTGCCCTATCGTTGCCAGGCCAGAACGGCCGACAGAACCCGTTTCGTGAATGCGGTGAGCCCGGTTCGTGCGAACGCATCGCCCGCCCGCTTGAACACATCGGCCTGCGTGGGATACGGGTGAATCGTACCCGACAGCGTTTTCAGCCCGCCGCCGGCCGCCATCAGGGCGGTGATTTCCGAGATCATCTCGCCCGCGTGTCGCGCGACCAGCGTCGCGCCAAGAATCCGGTCGGTCCCTTTACGTACGATCACTTTGAGAAACCCTTCCGTGTCTCCATCGAGAATCGCCCGGTCAACGCCGTCGAGCGGAATACGAAACGTCGTGGTCGCCAGCCCGCGGTCCGTGGCTTCGCGCTCGTACAGCCCCACGTGTGCGATCTCCGGATCCGTGTAGGTACACCACGGGATCGTCAGCGCGCTGGCTTTCGCGCGCCCGAAGAACAGGGCGTTTCGGATGACGATTCGGGCCATCGCGTCCGCAACGTGCGTAAATTTGTAAGGGAAGCAGACGTCGCCGGCCGCGTAAATGCGCGGATTGGTGGTCCGTAACCGGTCGTTGACCCGCACGCCGGCCCGTTCGTCAAACGCCACGTTGGCGGCCTCCAGGCCGAGGCCGGCGACGTTCGGAGCGCGTCCCACGCCGACGAGAATGTCATCGACAATCAGCTCGCGCGGACCGGCGGGCGTTTCGATCGAAAGCGTTCTTACTCCGGCGCCCAGGGACACCCGACTGACCTTGGCATTAAGAATCAACTCGACACCGTCGTCAGTGATCGCGCGTTGGACGATCTCGGCTGCGTCGCGGTCCTCGCGGGCCAGCACCTGAGGCGCCAGATCGATCAGGTACACCTCGACGCCGAAGCGCGCGAACGATTGCGCAAGCTCGCAACCGATTGGCCCGGCGCCCAGCACCGCGAGTCGCCGGGGCAGTCGCGTCAGCGAAAACACCGACTCATTCGTCAGGAACCCGGTTTCGATCAAGCTTGGAATGGGAGGAACTACGGGCCGCGCACCCGTCGCCACGCAGGCCTTGGCGAATCGCAGGGTCTGTCCGCCAACCATGATCGAGTCGGGCGCGGTGAAGCGGGCGTTGCCAATGAACACATCCACGCCCAGGCCGCGGAATCGCTCGGCCGAGTCGTGCGGGGCGATCTGTGCCCGCAGGCGGCGCAGACGCTCCATGACCGCCGCAAAATCGACCTGCACGCCATCGGGTACGTTCACGCCGAACTCGGCGGCACGGCGCACGTCGGCGATGGCCCGCGCCGAACGAATGAGCGCTTTCGATGGCACGCACCCGAAGTTCAGGCAATCGCCGCCCATAGGCCGTCGTTCAACCAGCGCGACTCGCGCGCCGAGCCCCGCGGCGCCGGCTGCCGCCACGAGTCCGGCCGTACCCGCGCCGATCACGACCAGGTTGTACCGACCCTGTGGCGTCGGGTTACTCCAATCCGGCGGATGCGTCGCGGCGAGCAGACGCCGATTGAACTCGTCGAGCGGCTCGACGTCCGCAGCCCACGGCGGGTCGACGGTCCGCGCAGTCATCGTACTCAAGGTCTGTTCTCCCGGCTGTTGATCCGCCAGTCATAGTCGAGCCATTCAATCCGCGGCGGCTTCTTCGCGTCGAGCGCGGCCTGCAGATCTTTCGAGTGCGTGCCGACGTACGCCAGCAGCGTCCCGGCGACCTGCTTGAAATCATCGCCGTACCAGTCGTACAGCTTCGTCAGCTTCACAACGTCACTTTTCGAATCGAAGCGGAACCAGCGGTCGTGCGTATGCACGTACTGTGTCTGGTCGGCGAGCTGGGTTCCGAGCCTGGCTCCGGTGTACGCCTCCGCGCGCAACGGCGGACAGCCGATCGCGGCGCAAACCAGTGCGAAATGAACGCGCGGCTCGCGAAACTTGGGGCGGATCTGCTCATGCTCGATCTGATTCAGGCTCCAAGTGCCGCCGGCGACCTTCCAACGTTTGTCGGCCCAGCGCTTCGCGTCGGGGATGTCCTTGACGGACTTGACCGGGTAGTGGTCGAGAATCAGGCGCAGCGTAGACGCGTTATACGCATTGATCAGAAGGGCCAGTTTCTCATCCCGGCCCAGACTGTCGAACGGGGCTTTCTCCAGCGACGCGATGTAGGCGTCGAGAATCGCGGAATCGGCTTTCAAGCCCTCATAGTCCACCCAGCCGCCTTTCGAGACGTGCTTTCGCAACAGAGAATCGAAGTGCGAATGATCGAACGTGCCGTCATCCGACTTTTCCGAGTAGGCCTCCTGAAGAGTCGCCGTGGGCGGACCGAACAGCCCGCGAATTGCGTCCTGCTTCCACCAGGCCGCCGTGGTGAGGGTCGCCATCAATAGCGCGGCGAGGGGGAGTGCTGCAACGCGCGCCCGCGACGCGGAGTTTCGCGCCGCGGCGCTGCTCGCCTCGGGGGAAGCCGGCCCCGCCGCGGCCGCGAGTGCTCCCTGCTCGGCGAGCGCGCGGCGGGCCAACCGGGTTATATAGACCGTGACCACGACCGTGGCGGCGAGCCCGGCGACCAGGAGTACGGTCTTGCCGACACCCACAGCATTCGAGCCGCCGCCGGCAGCCTGCAATCCTTCCACGCCGAGATGTCCGATGTAGACGTACATGAACGTGCCCGGGAGCATGCAGAGCCAGCTCGCGAAAAGGTAGGGCCAGAAGCGGATTGAAGTCAGTCCATAGAGATAATTGCCCAGGCTGAATGGAACGGCGGGCGAGAGCCGCAGCAACGCGACAATCCTCCATCCACCTTTCCCGATCGCCTGGTCGATGGCCGCGAAACGACGGTTGCGCCCGGCCGCGCGCCGAACCCGTTCGCGCGCGGCGTAGCGCGCGATCAGAAAGGCCAGCGCGGCGGTGATGGTCGAGGCGATCGACACGATGGCTGTACCCCAGACCAACCCAAACAGCGCACCCGACGCGAGTGTGAGCGCCGAACCGGGTACGAATAGCAGCCCAGCCAGGATGTAAGCGGCGGCGAACACGACCGAACCGAACACCCCCAATTGATCTACACCACCCTGAATCGCCTGCACGGCCCGATCAACTGGGAGAACGCGGGCGAGGAGGATCAGGCACGCCACCAGCACGATGAACGAGACCCCGTTCACCCAGCGCGACACGCGTTGACTTGGCCGCACTAAATCGCCTCCAACCGCGTCCTTCGAATCGTTGATCGCATCGACCATCATTCCTGACATCTCCATCGCCCGCATGAAGAACTCCGTTCCAGTACCGCTGGATCATTCGTCACGCGTGCAAATCGCCATCACGGCTTCAACGCGCGAACGGCGCCGATCACCTTGTCCGGATCAGCCCGCTTCTTGTAATCCCAGTCCGCGAAGACGTAGCGAATAACGCCGTCGCGGTCGATGACGAACGTCGCCGGCGCCGGCAGCTCCCAGGTGCCGCTGACGTTGGATTCAGCGATTTTCAAGCCGAACTGCTGGTACTTCGCTTTCGTCGCCTCGTCGACGACGAAGTGGACCTTGAACGCCTTCGCGGCCGCAAACGCCCCGTCGCTGAAAACGGCGTATTCGCCGCCGGACTTCTCGCGCGTCTGGCCCGCGAGGTCGGGCTTCTCGGGCGTGAGCGCGACGAACATTCCACCTGCGACCTTGAGTGCTTCCAACTTTCCCGCCCATGCCGCGAGCGCCCGGTTGCAGATCGGACACCATCCGCCGCGATAAAACGTGAGCACGACAGGTCCGTTCTTATAGAGCGACTCAAGCTGCACCGGCCGGCCGTCCACTCCGGTGACCGAAACGTTTGGCGCGCGATCGCCGACGACGAGGCCCGGCGTCAGCACCGTCTCCGCACCGGGCGGGTCCGATGGGAGGACGATCTTCGTCTGCGGATAAAACGCCGACCAGGAGTAGTAGAAAGTCTGAGCCGTTCGCGCGCCTGGAGGGGCCTGCACGACCGAGACCCCAGCCTCGCTGCGCGAGAGCAGCAGTTTGCCGACCGGCGTGTCGATCGTCCGCGCATCGCCGATCGCGTCGACAGGAATGAACCATGCCCAGGCAGATCGGGCGTCGCCGATTGCGATGCCCACGCCGAGCGTCTTGCGCGGCAGCGCGTCGCCGACATTGGCTACGGGGACCATCAGTCCCTCGTTCTTGAAGTACGATTCGTACGGCGAGCGCGAGTAGTCTCGATCGTGCCCGGTCTCCTTACTGACAATCTTTGCGGCTGGATGGGACTTCTTGAACGCGGCAAACGAAGTCACCTGGACCGGCAGCATGTCGAGCGAAGTGCCGGTAAGTGGTCCGCTGACGGCACGCATGCCGAGCTGGCTCCACAAACCCTTGTCCTTGCGGTCGTACATCAGGACGTTTGAGTTGTAGAGCGCACCCGAAACACCGAATTCGAGCACAGTGTCCACCCCGCCGACGGAAACCTTGCGCGAGAACACCGTCGCGGAGTCGCACAGTGGACAGTACGTCGCGGCGATCGGCTGTCCGCCGACGGTCGCATTGACGACCTCGTGCCAGTCGAGAACGCGGAGCGGGACGCCCAAAATGTCGTCGCCGACCTTGACTTCGATTATGCGCGCGTCGCCCGGCAGCCACGTCGCGCGATCGGCCGGCTCGGTCTTTGGGTCGGCCAGCGCGGGGATCGCGTCGCGCGGCAGAAGCGTGTGGATCTGATCTCTAGGAATGGCCAGACCCGAAAGGTCATACTCCTTCTCGATTTCGACCGAGCCCTTCCGCCTTACCTGATGGAACTCCTCGCCCGCGGAGGGCGCCGACGTCGACGCGGGCCGCGTGGTCTGCGCCGACGCAGCGGCGCAGACAGCCCAGCTCGCAAGCATCAAAGGAACCGTGAGTGTTCGTAACATTCGTTTGTCTCCATCTGAATCGTGGAAACCTCTGATCACGTCGCGAGCGCTCCCCCGCACGACGATCCGCACCCGGCCGTACAGCCGAAACAATGAGAGTCCGTCGCAATTCGCCTCCGTTGCAATCGCCGCACGTCGAAGTCGCGAATGTGCATCGGCGCCGCCGAATTCGTGCGCATGCCGAGCGCGTAGTTGAAGTCGCAGTCATGCAGCGAGCCGTCCCAGCTCACATGCACCTGGCGCCGGCACATCAGCGACTCTACAGTCGCAGGATTGAATCGCTCGCCCAGCAGCGCTTCGTACGCCGTCGCGCGGCCATCGCGCGTGAGGTCGTGCAGGAAACGACCGATCGGCATGTTCGTAATCGTGATGAGCCGCGTGAACTCGATGCCGAACCGCGCCAGCAGCTCGCGGCGATAGTCTCTCTCCAGCCCGGCTTGGTCCGGCGGCAAAGCCGGGCCGAGCGGGTTATAGACAAGGTCCAGCGGCAATCCGTCGGCGATTCCGAATCCGACGCCGTTGAGCATGCGAATGACCTCGACGCTGCGCTCATACACCCGCAGCCCGCGCTGCCGGTTGACGTTGTCCGGCAGGTAGCAGGGCAGTGACGCGACGAGATGCACGCGCTGGCCGGAGAGAAATCCCGGCAGGTCGCGATATCCCTCTTCCAGCATGATGATAAGGTCGGTCCGTATGATGACCTCGAAGCCTTCCGCCCGCGCCGCAGCAACGAGTCGCCGGAAGTTCGGGTTCATGGCCGGTTCGCCGCCGGTGATGTCGATGGTCTGCGCGCCGCCGCGCCGGGCCGCGTCGAGGACGAGCAACATGGTGTCCCAGCTCATCTGCTCGGTGCGCTTCGGTGACGCTTCGACGTGGCAATGGCGACACGCCAGGTTACACGTAAGGCCGATGTTGACCTGGATCGTGTCGATCGAAAGGGCATGCAGCGGCTCCCCGGTTGCTTCGACAATCCGGCGTTCAAACGCGCTCCCGCCGCCGATGGTGAGGGGCACGGTCTGTAGCGTCGTCATTACAGGCCTCCAAGGTGCGTCAACATCCAGAACGCCGCGGCGCCGAGCAGCGCGCCGCACGGAAGCGTCGTGGCCCAGGCCAGCAGGATGGCGCCCACGGTTTTCCACCGCGCGGCGCCGGTCTCGAAGCCGATTCCGAAGAGCGATCCGCATGACACGTGGGTCGTGGACACAGGCACGCCGAGGTGCGACGCCCCCAGCACGAGGGCGGCGGTGACGAGGTTACCCGTGAGACCCTGACCCGCGTTCAGATCGGTAATCCGGCGGCTCATCGTCTCGGCGACGCGCCGCGAATTCAGCCAGCCGCCGAGCGCCATCGCCGCCGCAACCAGGCCGAGACCCCACTGCGCCCCGCCCGCGATTCCACCAGCGAGCAGCAGCGCCGCGATTTTCGGTGTGTCATTCACCGCCCGGGCAAAGCAGACCGCCGCGGCGCTGAAATAATGCAGACCGTTGACGGCCGATTGCGCGTCGAGCCCGACGACGCGGCCCTGGTAGCGATCGATACATTGCCCGGAGGTGGCAACAGAAAGCGTCACAACCGGCGAAGCCCGTCCGATCGCGAGATTCTCCCCGGCGACCGCCAGGACCGAAGTTCGCTCCGTTCCGACGCAGACGCATGTTTCACGCGAGACGCCCAGATACTGCCGGGCGGCGCTCAGTGGCGGATACACGAGAGTTGCTCCTGCAATCGCGAGCACCGGGCTGACAAGCAGCGGCAGAAAGAAGCCGCTCCACAGCGCGCCGATTGGGGTTTGTGCGCCGCCGGCCACGATTGAGATTCCGAGGAGCGCGCCGGTAAGCGCGTGTGTCGTTGAAGTGGGCATTCCGAGGTACGTCGCGAGCAGAATTGTGACCGCGGCCGCCGCGCCGACGGCGATGAGCAGCGACGGATCGCCCGCCAGCGCGGGCGGAACCAGTCCGTTGCCGCTGAAAGCCTTCGCGAGTGTAGATGCCAACAGGAGCGATACCACGCTGCCGGCGAGCGTCGCTAGGGTCGCGACCTTCAGCGCCCGGCCGTACTCGGCCGTCGCGCTTCCGTAGAGCGTGGCGACGCCCTTGAAGTTGTCATTCGCGCCGTTGCTGTACGCCAGCCAGGACACCGCGACAATCAGGATTACAGTCGTCACAGCGACCCACTCCAATCAGCTACGTCAGGCACCCACTCAGACCAAACCCGCGTACCGACGGGATTTCAGCAGCACTTGCCGTCTGAGGCGGTCGGCCGCGCGTCCGGCGCACGCCCGCACGCGAACAGTCCGTAGTGGAGGCTGCGATCGCCCTGAATCACGAAATGCGGCGAATAACGGGTCTCGGCGAGCATCGCAGCCGTGTTTCCGCAGACGAGCATTGGCTTGCCGGTCACGAGCTCGTGGTGATCGTCCAGCGCGAACGAGTGCACCGCATGCGGGATCGTTCCGCGATAGGTCGCGACCTGGCCGTAGTCCTCGCAGCGATCTTCCAGGCTATCGAGCTTGAAGGCTCGAATCGTCAGCGACGAAAAACCCGTCGGGCCGACCCGGTCGCGAATTTCTTCGTTTCCGATCGTCAGCGGTCTGCGCGTAGCAATTCGGAAATCGGGCACGCCAAGAGCCGCAAGCAGCCGGCGGAAATCCTCGACGTACATCGCCCCTGCCAGGCACTCGCCAAGCAGAACGGAATCCTCCCGCCATTCGGCCGGCAGCCGTCGATCGGCGAAGATGTCTGAAAAATAGAGCTCGCCGCCGGGCTTGAGGACGCGGAGTATCTCCCCGATTACTCGCGACTTGTCCGGCGCGAGGTTGATCACGCAATTCGAGATCACCACGTCGACCGATTCATCCTCGATGCCTGCGTCGGCGAGCTCTTCCATGTAGCCGTGAACGAACCGCGTGTTCGGCGATGCATATCCGAAGAGCGACGCATGCCGCGCCTGGTGGGCCGCGGCGATCCGCAACTGCTCGGCCGTCATGTCCACGCCGATCACCCGGCCGCGCGATCCGACCAGCTTCGAGCAGATGTACGCGTCGCGCCCCGTCCCGCAGCCGAGATCCAGCACCGTGCAGTCCTCGATTGCCAGCGGAATCGGCGACCCGCAGCCGTAGAACCGCTCCACGACCTCGGGGGCCAGGTCGCGAATGATCGCCTTCACGTGGTGCGGCTTGTCGTCCGGGGCGCAGCAGGCGTCGGTCTTCAGGTGCGACGAGTGCCCCAGGACACGGCCGTAGTATTCGCGAACGGATTCGCGAGTTTCAGTCACCGAATTCATGGCTCACCCTCGTGGTTGCTACGAACAGAGGTCCGGGGCCCGCGGCATGGCGTGGAGGAGAACTCGCCACCGCCGCGGGCGCTCATCGTGCCGAGAGCACTCAGTTTGTCGCGTACTTGGCCGGGTTGGCCAGGAACTTTTCACGCAGCTTCGCGTCCGGGAACAGATAGCGCTGACCCTGGTAGTCGACCGCGAACTCGGCCTTGCCGGCGACGTCCTTTCTCATCTCGACCTTGCAGACCGCGCAGTTACCGCCCAGGGCCACGTCGGCGTCTGCGTACTTGGCGGGGTTCTTCTTGAACATGTCGAGCTGCTCCTGTCCGGGGAACAGGTACAGCCGCCCGTTGTGAACCGTCTGAAACTCCGCCTTGCCCGGAACCGCCTTCTTCATCTCGACTTTGCACACGACGCAGTCGCCGCCGAGCGCCGGCGTGAACGCCGCGGGGCTCTTCTCAAACATCTGCTTCTGCTCAGCGCCGGGGAACAGGTAGCGCAGCCCGTCATGCACGACCGCGTACGCCGGATCGCCCTTGACGAGCTTGTTCATCTTGACCAGGCAGACCGGACAGTCGCCGCCCAGCGCCAGGTCGGCGTTCGCGTACTTGGCCGGGTTTTTCTTAAACATCCCGAGCTGCTCGGCCGACGGGAAGAGGAACAGCCGCCCGTCGTGTACCAGCGCGTGCTCGGGCTTGCCGGCGACGCTCTTGCCCATTTCGACCAGGCACACGGTGCAATCGCCGCCGAGCGCCGGCACGAATTTCGCCGGGTCGGCGTCGAACATCCTCTTCTGCTCGGCCGACGGGAAGCGGTACGTCTTGCCGTCATGCTCCGACGCAAGCTCCGCCTTCCCGTCGACCACTTTGTCCATCTTCACCAGGCACACCGGGCACTTGCCGTCCATCGCGACCGGCAGGTCTGCGGCGTCGGCCGCGCCCAGCGCCCCCAATCCAATTGCCCATGTCGCCATCATGCTTCGAACGGTCCGCATTCTCATCGATTGCTCCTGAATGGTTCTAGTCGGCTCACCGCCGGTCTAACCGATCGGCGGCCTCGAAGGGTAGATTCCGCAGCGGGTTCGGAAATTGCGTGAAAGCGTCCGATCAAGCGGCTCGTGCCCGAACTCACATGAGGCGATCCTGACGCAACGAGAGCATGAAGAGATGACGCGGGGAGGGCGACCGAATCTCAGTTCATACGCCGAGCATCTTCGCCGTCATTCGCAATCCATCTCGGAGGGCCACCGCGGGCGGCTAGGCACAGCCGAATCGTGCCGGCGTGGCCCCCGCTCTCGCGCGTGCTACGGTCTGGTTTGCTTGCCCCGAGCCGCCCATCAGTTCAGAAGTGGCGAGAGAATCCGGCGCAGATCCTCCGCATCCACCAGGCCTGTCGAGACGCGCTGCACCCGCCCCGTGGCGTCGATGATCGCCAGCGTCGGCAGCGCTTCCACGCCGAATAGCTCGGTCAGTTCCGCCGTCGCGCGCAACTCGTGCGTCCCGCCGGCGTGCTCGGCCACGTAGCGCTTCAGCGCGGCTTCATCCTCGTCCACCGAGAGCGCCACGATCCGCACTCGGTCGCCGTATTCGCCGGCCAGCTTATGGAGGATGTCGCGCTGCGCCCGACACGGCGGACACCACGTCGCCCAGAAATCGAGGATTACGGGTTTGCCGACCAGTTCGGACAGGGCGAAAGAGCTGCCATCCAGCCGCGCCGCGGCCATGCGGCTCCAGGCGGTCGCATCCATGGCGGCGTGAGCGTGCGTGTTCGCTGCCGTCGGGGCGTCCCCGTCGGCGGGCGTTCCGCCGGAGCGTAGGTAGAGAAACGCGCCGAGGAGGGGCGCGGCGAGTAGCAGGAGCGCGCTGGCCGGCCTCAGAGACTTCTTCATGCCCGATCGGTCTGTTTCACAGCCGCAACTCATCGAATCACTCCTTGTCGCCGCCGGTGCCCGACCCCGGTCACTGCACCTGCATGGCCGCGAGCAGTTCGTGCGTCGGATGTCGCGACACGGCTACGACGATGTAGTCGCCGACTTCGCGCTCCGCGACCGAGACGCGCCGTGCACCGTCACTGGCGGTGGGCAGGGCGGCGAGCCGCGTTGCATCCAGCCCGACAAACTCGCGCAGGCGGCCCGGCTGGTCGCGCTTCGCGGCCCGCACGATCACCGGCTCGCCGCAGCAGTTCAGCCGGACCTCCACGATTTCGGCGCCGTCGGCGTCGCGGACCGCGTCGAGCCGCACGAACTGCACGACGTGCCGAAGCGCCGCCTCCCCGGTGAACGTCACAACCAGATCGGAAAACGGCTTGAGCGACATCGTCATTCCGGCTGGAACTGATTGCGCGTCTGCTGAGTCAAAGGGTCGGCCATTGTTCGTTTCTGCCAGGAACTCCCGCACCACCCAGTGCGGCTGCGGCGCCACGGCTTTCCACGACCAACCGCTCCAAAAGATTAGCGCAACCGCCGCGGCGGCAGCCAGCGGTGCGCACAGCCTCCAGCGAATCCAGCGCGGCGTCCGCAAAGGTCGAACGACCTCGCGCCAGACTTCGTCGGGGACGCTTTCCACGCCCAGTCTGGCAACGACGGCCTGATCCGCGCCGCGCTCCGCTTCGAATCTGCCCCGGCAATCGTCGCAGACCCGCAGATGCTCGCTGATCGCGAACGTCGTCGTCGGGTCCAGCTCGGAATCCAGATACGGGCTCAGGCAGCGGCGTGCTTCGCGGCAGTTCACGGGCGGCCCTCCGAAACATACCGTCGCTCGACCGCGAGAGTCGCCAGGCGCTCCCGGAGTTTCATGCGCGCGCGATGGATGTGCGACATCACCGTTCCGAGCGGAAGCCCGAGCATCCCGCTCACTTCCTTGTACGAAAACCCCTGAAAAAGGCAGAGCAGAAAGCACTGCCGCTCGTTCTCGCCCAGCGCGTCGATGGCATGGACGAGTCGCTCATCCAGCAACTCGCGTAGCCGCTGCGGATCGTCGAGTATCAGCGACCACTCTGTCTCGTGCTCCAGGACGGTGGCCGCGTCGAGCACCGCATTTACGTCCGGGACCGTTTGCTCCCGAGTACCGCGTTTGTTGAAGTTGAACACTGTATTGACCATGATCCGAAACACCCAGGCCCGGAAATTCGTCCCACGCACAAATCGCGGATACTCGCGCCACGCCGTCAGCACTACCTCCTGAAGCGCGTCCGTAATCGCCTCCGGCCGATTCAGCGCCCGCCGCGCGTAGCCGTAAAGCTGGTGTCGCAGCGGCTCCAGCTCCGCCAGGAATGCCGCGCTGTCGCGCTTCTGCTTCAACTTAGCTCCACACTCGCGAATTCGACGCCGTCCGTGCTGCCCGGCGGATGTCCGCTGATCGTAGATTCCCAGCGGGTGCGGAAAATTGCACGCGATCATCCCATTTTGGGTGGATTCCGCCACTGTCGTGCACCATCCGTCCTGGAGCGGAGAAATCGGCGTCCCGGCATGGCACGGAGCGTGCAATTTTCGGCCCTTCGACGGAATACGCAGGCTTGGCGACCATTGGGAGGCCGCGCGTGACATACATGAACGACGCGGGGGCCGGCGCCGACTGTGGCGTGCCGAATACGACCGACGCAGGGCTTCCCGGCCCGAGATGCGGGCCGACGGCGCGCGCGCGACACAACGCGGTCAATAGTCGCGGCGTGCGGCCCTGCTGATAATCCTCCTCGGAATCATCGTCTATTCGGCCTACGAACGCCTTACAACGCACGCGAACGCGGACCGGGTTGTCGCGTTCGAGAGTTACGGCGATGACGCGGTCGCCGTCGGCCTCACCGACGATCAACCCGGATTCGTGTTGCTGTCGGGCTTGCCTCAAGAGAGAGTGCATGTCGAAGCGCAGGTCGCGACGAGCTGGCTCACCGGAAAGCACACGATTCTTAGCGTCCGCACGCCGAGCCGTTGCGAACGCATTCGCATGCGAGCGCCGATGGTCATCCTGGTTCCCGAGAACGGCACGATCGTCCCCGTTGATGTCGGGTGGTCGCATGCGGACTTTCAGGAACTCGTGCATGCGGCCGACTGCGAATCGGGCTGCCAAGCACACCCGCATCGGTGCGGCCAGCCGCTTGACGATATCGCGTCGGCGCTCGCGAAATGGCCCGTTGATCGAGTGCCGTTGGCGATCCGCACACACTTGTTGAAGGTTGGATCGCAACCGTGATAGAGGCGACGATGGGTGGAGACCCGGCCGTGGCCCGCGTCTCGCGGGTTGGAATCCTCCGTAGGTGCACGAAGCGCGGGGTCGTGATTCGGTCTGTGCGGATTGCGTGAAAGGCGCTCGTGGACTCAGGGCAACTTCGGTCCAACGTAACAGTTCACCCGTCTGCGGCGATTGTATCCGGTAGCGGGGGGAGTTGTCCGGTTTGGACGCAGGTCCGCAGGGCGGTTTCGAGGGTGTGGAGCGGGTCGTGGCCGCGGAGTTTGAGGGTGCGGTAGACGCTCATGAGGACGGCCTGGGTGGTAGCGCCGCGGTCGGAGCGATTGGACTGGCTGTTCTTCCGCAGGATGACGGCCGGTCGGATCATGCGTTCGGCGAAGTTGTTCTCAAAGGGGATGGCGGGGTGGTCCAGAAAGGTAAAGATGTGATCGGCGGTGCGGCGCAGGCGTTTGCACAGCCGCAGGGCGTCGCGATCGACGGGTTGTCCGGCGGCGGCGTGGTCGAGCACATTCCGGACCAGCGCATCGAGGCGCAGGGTGAGCGCGGGATGCGCGTGGCATAGCGTTGCGGCGAAAAGTCCGGCCGCTTGCGCAGACGGATGCCGTCGCGGATCAGTCGCCGCAGGGTTTTGGCGAAGGTGTGCCAGCCGTCGTCCGTGGCGTGCGGCGCCGCGGCGCGCTGCTCGTCGACTTTCTCCAGTTCGCGCAGCAGGTGCACGAGGCAATACTGTCGATCGGCCACGTCGATCGATTCGTACGCGCTCCAGAAGTCGTGCAGCAGGATGCCCTCGAAGGCCTCGCCGAAGAACTTCCGGAGCGCGGGACTTCCGCGGCAGCGGTCGATCATGTAGTAGCACACCTGGCCGTTGGCAAAACACCACAGCCAGCAGGTCTGGCCTTGCACGCGCCAGCCGGTCTCGTCCGCGTGCAGATGGGCGGAAGACTTCGCCTCGCGGGCGATCTGCTCGTACCAGGGCGCCAGCACGTCGGCCAGCCGCTGCCAGCACGCGACCAATCCGCCGGCCGAGAGCCGCGTTTGCAGGTGAAATTGCAGGATGTCGATCAGTTGATCGATCGTTACGCCCAACCCGTAATGACACCAGCTCGCAAAGCTGACCACGCGATGGCCGAGCGTGGCGCCGGGCAGCGCATCCGGCACTCCGGGTTCGACATCCTTCCGGCAGTTCGGGCAGTAGTCGCGATGGATCGTGTGCTCGGTGACCTGCGGCGGAATGTTCTCGGGCAGGTCTTCGGTGATCCGCGTGCGCCGGCGGTTGCAGCGTTGCAGCGCCCCGCCGCAGTCGGGACAACAGGCGGCCCGGTGCTCGACGCGGCGGTCGATCCGCAGCGGCGCCGGGCGACGATGGCCGGGATGACCGTGGCGGCCGCCCGGCCGCTTGCGACGACGACGATCCGTCGCCTCCGCATCCTTGCCGCGAACGTTGGCCTTGAGATAGACCGGGATCATCCCCGAGGGCGTGGCCGGCGTCGTCGCGGACAAATCACCGGCCGGGCGCGTCTGCAACTCCGCGATCCGCGCCGCCTGCTCGGCGATGCGTCGCGCGGCCGCCAACAGAGCCAGCTTCACCGCCTCGGAACCCAACGCGTACAGACGCAGCGCCGCCGCCTCATCGCAGACGCCCGTCTGCAACGCCGCAACCAGGTCGTCCAGCATGCCAGAATGCACCACCACGCTGCGCATGAACATGAAATACGCGCGTGCGCGCTCCCGGCGCAAGGGCTACAAGCCAACAATCTCAGAAACGTTCGCAAACGGCTGAACTGTTACAGAGTGCCTAACAAACCCCCTTGACGGGGCGTAGGAATTCAGGATGCTTCGGCCATTGAGCGAGTTGTGGTTGCGTCATGGAGGACGCTGCGATGGCCCGGCCGGTGGTCACGGACGACTTGTGGGCGGTGATCGAACCGCTGATTCCCTAACGGCCGCGTTGTCCCAAGGGCGGACGGCCGCCGGTCAACGATCGGCAGGTGTTGGCCGGGATCCTGTTCGTGCTGAAAACCGGCATCCCCTGGGAGTATCTGCCGCAGGAGATGGGTTGCGGCAGCGGGATGACCTGTTGGCGGCGGCTGCGCGACTGGCAGCGGGCCGGCGTCTGGGGGAAGCTGCACCGCCGACTGCTCGACCGGCTGCGGGGTGCCGACCAGCTCGACTTGTCGCGGGCGGTGGTGGACAACTGTCAATTGGAGCGGGGTCAGAGCGCGGTCTTGACAGCGCTGGCGCGTGCGAATCCGGCTAACTCGATCCAAGTGTGCACATGACTTGCAATCCGCAACCCGTGTGGGTAGCGTCGGATACGAGCCTCGGTCGCTCGGTGGATCGATTCCTGAACCGCAGGTCGGAGGTTCGAATCCTCTCGGGCGCGTTGCAACCCACTGCCCAAGAACCCCCATTTTCGCATGCACTTTCTGCGAATTCCCCACCATTGATCGCTGTATGTGGGTGGCGTGCCTTCGCGCTACTCTGCGAAAGCAGGCACTCCGCCGGGCGTCTGCCCGGCAACGACCGATTCGACGAGCGCAAAGAACCCTCCGACATCGGCCCGAGCGCATGGGACCGCTTTCTTTGCACGGCACTGTCGATGACGGATTCGTCACGTCGGCGCTTCAGATGTCCCCAGCGCTCCGCGGGCATTGGCGATGAACAAGCGAATCGCCGCATGGTCTTTCACACCCGGCGCGACCTCGACTCCTCGCGCGACGTCCACTCCCGCGAAGCGCCCGCCGCGGATGGCGTCCGCGACGTTGGCGGGCGTGAGGCCGCCGGCGCACCACAACGGCGGGAAGTCTGCCGGCCACGATCGGCTGAGCGTCCGCAGCCGGTCAAACCCGGGTGCGGGTCCGCCCTTGGGAGCATCGACGATGATCGCCGCGAGCGATGGCGGGGTGCCGGGTGTCCCGGGCGCTTCACCCGTTCGCCTCGCATGGAGCGAGCGAACATATGCAAGCAACTGGCGCTCGCTGTCCTCGCTTCCGATTTCCCACGCGCGGATGATCGAGAGCGCAGGTCGGTCCGCCCACAGCCGCCGCACGAAGCCCTCCGATTCCGAGCCGTGCAACTGCACCCACCGTGCGCGGCAGTGATCCACTTCCGCGAGGATCTGTTCAGCCGGCTGATCCCGAAAGAGCAGCACCGCCTGTGTAACGGGCGCAGGCCGGCCCGCGAGAGCAGCGCAGATTTCAGCGGCGCGCTCAAGCGCTGCGGCTCGCGGGCTGTCGGCACGGATAGTCCCGATGAAATCCGCACCGGCCGCGGCCGCCGACAGCGCGTCTTCGACCGTCGTCACGCCGCAAATTTTGATCGTAAGTTCGGGCATGTCGGGGCGACCACTCCGGGCGTCGAGCTTAGCCGATTCCGGGCGACGTCCCAATCGCCCGCTGAACACGACGCCGACGGCCGACCCGGCAGCGCCACGAACCGCGCCATTGCGGGCACCGCTCTACTTCCCGGTCTTGCCGGCGCTGCGATTCAGATCCTCAGTCCACTCACCCCGGCCGCCGCGCTTCAACCCTTCGCCCAATAGCGCCCGCACCTGCGGATTGTCCTCAAACGACAACGCCGCCGCGATCACCGCTCGCGCATCATCGCGTCGATTCTCCGCGGCCAGCGCCTCGAGCAGCGCGGCCCCGCGATCCACCAATCCGCCCGCCGCGGCCGGCCCGCGCGGCGCATGAATGCTGCAGCAGGCCATCCCGCCACCGGTGCGCGCGATCTGCACCTGCTGGCGGTAATGCTCGACCGCATCCGGCCGCAATTCGCCCAGCAGGTCCGCGTAGCGCTTGGCGCGGATCAGCTCGTCAAACACGGCGTCAATCAGCAATGCCCGCGAAGACGCCGCGTCAGGCAGCGCGTCAAACAGTGCCAGGAGCCGCTCCGCGTCGCCCATCTCCCGCGTGATCAGCGCCAGGTTGCGCGCCTCATTGGGGTGATCCGCTGCGCGAAGCGCCTCCTCCGCCCGACGCCGACGCTCGACCAGCGCAGCGGCGGCAGGGGGGTGCCGACGGGCCAGCGCAGCGAAATCGCCGATCAGCATCCGCCGCTGCGCCGCGGCATAAACCATGTTGATCGCCAGCCCCTCGTCATAGCACCACACCAGGTGCTCCAGCGCCTCCGCTTCGCGCCCGCTGCGGGCCAGGATCGCCGCGAGTCGATGACGGGCAGGGGCGGAAGCCGGCCCGCCGCGCTCAGCCAGCGGCCGCGCGCGCGCCTCGGCGTCGCGCCCGGCCGCTGATTCCCGCAACTCCGCCAGCATCTGTCGCCCGTCGCGATAACCCAGGATGCAGTCGCGCTCCCGGCCCTCCGGCGTGAGAATCAGCAGGGCGGGCGTGCGATCTATTCGGAAGCGCTCGGCCAGCGAGCGCTGTTCGGCGGCGTCCACGCGGATGGAGAGAAATTCACGCTGCTGCCACTCGACCAGCGGCGGAGAAGCCCAGGTGGTCTCTGCCATGTGCCGACAGGCCAGGCTCCACGGCACGTGAAAGCAGACAAGCAGCGGCCGCTGCTCGCGGCGGGCGGTCTCCGCGGCGCGGTCAAAGTCCATGTCGACAAACGCGGTCTGCGCTTGGGCGACAACGCACGTCAGAATCGCACAACCTAGCGCAACGTGCGGGAAAATCATCGTGAACCCGCCGATTCCGCGTCATTCATCGCCCCGGCCGGACGAAACTGCATGACGCTGCGCGACTCGCCGCGCGGGAAGTAGCTGATCTTCCGCGTGTTCTCGCCGCGCAAGACGTCGAGCGTGATCTTCTGATCCGGGTCGCCATGCAGCTTCCAACCGACCAGCTTGTCACCCTCGCGCAGGCCGGCACGAGCCGCCGCGGACCCCTTGACGACGCCCACCGCGGCCTTTGATCGCAGCGACTTCTCGCGATCAAAGCCGAGATCAAACTCGAATACGTTCACAACCCGTCCGCGAAACGCGGGCGCGAGCGCGTCTTCGGGCAATTCGATCGTGTTCGCGGCCAGGACATACTGATCAAACTCGGCCGCAAACCAGCGGCCGAGGCGCTCGGCGCCGGCGGTGCGGATGGCGTCGTTGGTCAGCTCGAAAGCGCCTTGCCGGGCGCGCTGGATCATCGCCAGAAAGAGCGAATCGAGTCCGTCGGCGACTCCGGCACGGCGGGCCATCGCGTGCCAGCGCACCGCCAGCATCAACCCGCGCTGATAGGCCATCTCGCCGGCGGTGTCGCGGCGCTTCCAGAAATCGCGGCCGATCACCTCGTTGGATTCGCCGATCGCGGGATTGGCGTAGTACTCGCGGATGTGGCGGTTGAGCCACTTGAGAAACAACTCGTCCCCCCACAGCCGGGAATCATGCAGGATGCGCAGCGCGTAATAGTCGGTGAAGCCCTCGATCCACCAATAGACCAGCTCCTCCGGCTTGGCCGCCCCGAGCAGGCGGCCGTTCCAGTGATGAAACAGCTCATGAGCGAACAGGTGCTCGATGGCGTCGTTCATTTGAGAGCGCGGCGCAAGGTACAGCGCGAAGCTGTGATAAAGGCCGGAGCCGCTGGCGCGGGTGTTGCCGTCCGGCAGCGGATCGCCGACCGGGATGGCGGTAATGACGAATTCAGGGAAGTTCTTCTCCACCATGAATTCGCACTGGGCTGCGATGACGCGATGGGCCAGCTCCAGGAAGCGCGGCGCGCGGAAGCCGAACTTGTCCACCATCGCGACCGTGACGCTGCGGCCCTCCTGCTCGGACTTCTCGACGACCAGCTCACCGGCGAGATAGACGCTGTGCCGGACGTCCGTCGCGGCGACCCGCGCCCCGACGCTGCGCCCGACCCCCCAGGAGCAGACGCTTCGCCAACCGGCGGGAAGTTTCCAGCGCAGGATGACGTCAAACTCGCGCGGTACGTCGCCGCCTGATTCCGGGACCAGCAGAAACGCATTGCCCATGCCGTGAAAAAACGTGCGGGTGGTAATCGGCAGGTGCGTATCGCTCCAGTCGAAGTCGCGGCGCGGCGGCTTGACCTCGTAGCGAACGGTGAAGCTCGCGCCTCGATCGTGCTCAACGATCCAGCGCGCCCCGTCGCGGCGGACGGACTTGGCGCCCTGCACGACGAAATCCCCGAGCAGCGCCGGCACGTCGGTGATGTTGCCCCAGCGCGACGACACGCCCATCAGCGATCCGCCGCGGCCCGCTGTCGCCCAGGTGAACTCGACGCGAATGCCGCCGGTCTGCGGCAGGGGTTCGAGCGTGTACGTCAGCGTTTCGGCGCGAAGGGGGGCGGCGTGCCAGGTGAACAGCAGTGCGAGCACGGCGAATGCGGAGTTCGTGAAAATGCGTGCGCGGCCGCGACCTGCTCGACCCGATCCGAAGAGGGGCCTCGCACCGGCGGAGCGCCCGCGGTCCAAAGGGCAGGCGCGTCGAGAGGCGGCGTAGAGGTCCATGCGATTCTCCGAAGCACTCGATGCCTGCGCACATGCTTACGCGGAGTACCGCGAAAGCATGCCACCGTGCATGCCACCGTGCATGCGACGCGACCGCTCAGGCGCGGCTATGCCTCGCGCGCCGCCGGGAAGCGCTCCGCCACCACGGCCAGCGCCCGCAGCGCGATCTCCAGGTCTTCACGCGTGTGTGCCGCACTGATCTGGCAGCGCAGCCGCGCCTCGCCGCGCGGCACCACCGGAAAGCCGAATCCCGACACGAACACGCCCTGTTCAAACAGGGCGCGCTGCATCTGAATCGCGGTCGCGGTCTCACCCACGATCACCGGCACGATCGGCGTGATGCCCGCCAGCGTCCGCAGCCCCAGCTCCTCCACGCCGCGCCGGAAGTGCGACACGTTGGCCCGTAACCGCGAAAGTAGTGCGGCGCCGTCCGCCATGAGCACGTCGATCGCCGCCATCGAGCCGGTGCACACCGCCGGAGGAAGCGCGTTGGAGAAAAGCTGCGGGCGTGATTTCTGCACCAGGTAGTCGCAGACAACCTGCGATCCAGCGACGTACCCGCCACACGCGCCGCCGAGCGCCTTGCCGAGCGTCGACGTCTGGATCGTGCCTTCGCCGAGCACGCCGAAGTGCTCGGCCGTGCCGCGCCCCGTCGCGCCGAGCACGCCCGTTGCGTGCGATTCATCGACGATCAGCGTGGCGTCGTGCCGGTCGGCAAGCTGCTTGAGCCGCGGCAGGTCGGCCACGTCGCCCTCCATGCTGAACACGCCGTCGGTGATGACCAGGCGGTTTCGCGAGCTGCGCGCGTCGGGTGAGTCGAGCATGCGGGCCAGTTCGTCCAAATCGCCGTGGCGATAGATGAACCGCCGCGCCTTGCTGAGGCGAATGGCGTCGATAATCGAGGCGTGGTTCAGCGCGTCGGAGAAAATCGCGTCTTCGGGGGTGCTGGCCAGCGTCGGGATGATCGCGACGTTGGCGTCCCAGCAGGAAATGTAGGTCGTCGCGGCCGGGCACCCGACAAACTCGCAGATTTTCCGCTCCAGGTCGCGATGGCAGGTCATCGTGCCGCAGATGAAGCGGACCGAAGCGGTGCCCAGCCCGTAGCGCTTCAGCCCCGCGATTCCCGCCTCGACGACCGCCGGGTGATTGGCAAGTCCGAGGTAGTTGTTCGACGAGAGGCAGATGATGTCGCGGCCGTCCATGCGGGTGCGCGGGCCTTGCGGGGCCTGCATCTCGTTGGCCTGCTTGTACTGCCCGCTGTCGCGCAGCGCGCCGAGTTCTTCCGATAACAGCCGCTCAAGCGATCCCACAGTGCTTCTCCGGATAGCCCGTCCACAGAGTCTATGTTCGCGAATGCCGTTCGTACGAAGCGGGTTGCGCCCCGCGAACGATCGGCGGCAATGGAGTCACTCGGCCTCTTGCGGCTCGATCCACGCGAGCCGATAGCCCAACTGCTCGCGGAGCAGCCGGCTGGGCGGGGCGGGGTCGTGCGTCTCGCGCGTGATGTCCCACACAATCCGCCCGGCGGTGGTCAGCGCGTCGCGATGAATGCCCGTGGCGACGCCCATCCGCTCAAACATGTCCACCAGTTCCTCGGTCGCGATGTTGCCCGCTGTGGGCCGCCCGCCGCTGACCGCGTTGGCGCTCCCGCCGATCCCGCCCACCGCGGCGTCGAAGATCCGCACGCCCTCATCGAGCGCCGCCAGCGCATTGGCCAGCGCAGCGCCGCAGCGGTCATGCAGGTGAATCGCCAGCCTGCGGATGTCGGTCTCGCGGGTCAGCGTCCGCAGCACGTCGCGAACCAATCGAGGATGCGTCTCGCCGTTCGTGTCGGCCAGCGCCACGCATTCGCATCCCGCTTCAAGCAACGTGCGGGTCACCCGCGCCACTGTTGCCACGTCGGCCGGCTCCCCGGTAATAACGTCCTGAAACGCCCCGGACAGGTGCGCCCGCAGCCGCCTTTGATCGGCGCGCGCCGCCGCGCACACTTCGACCGCCCAGCCCATCGCCACGTCGAGGCTGACGCCCATGTTCCGCCGGCTGTATTCCTCCGACGCCGAGACAAAGACCGCGGCCGTGTCGAAGCGCGATGCGCGGAAGCGCTCGTAGTGCTTGAGGTTCGGGACCAGCGCCGCCAGCTCGCATCCCGGCCGGGGGCGAATCCCCGCCGCGACCTCCTCCGCATCGGACATCTGCGGCATGACCTTGGGATTCACGAACGCGGCGGCCTCGATGAAGGGCAGCCCCGCCTCCTGCAGCGCCGCGATCAATTGCAGCTTGCGGGCGGCCGGAATCATGCGCGTCGCGGTTTTCGGGCCGCCGAGGCTCTGCAACCCGTCTCGGGGGGACATCTCGCAGATTTGAACACGATCCATCGGCGGCTCCGGGCGGCAGGTTGGCCGCCGGCGAATAAGATAGCGAAAGCAGGCAGTGGCGGCGCGGATCCGCCGGGAGACAGCCCATGGCGCGTGAAATCGTGGAAGCGGTCGATGCGGCCGGCGGTCGGCAGCGCTTTCTGCTCGAGGTGTTTGCCGAGGGCGAGCACTGGACCAGCACGCTGACGCCGCTCGCGGCGGACGGGCGCGAGCGGACCGAGCGCGTCGCGCCGCGCTTCTACGGCTCGACCGCGGAGCAGGCGCGGCGGCGCATGCTCAGCACGCTCGAAGATCGCTTCGAGGAAGTGAATGCGGTAGGGGAGACGTGAACCGCAGCCTGTCGGCTCGCGCCGGCCGCGCGGCGATGTGCTGTGAATGATCCGAATTCGGAGATGTTGAAATGCGTTGTTCCCTCGTCGGCCTGCTCGCCTGCACAGCCCTGATTGCGGCCTTGATCCCCGCGCTTCCGGCCCACGCGGCCGATGAAGCGACGGCGAGTCCGCCCGGCCGGAACAGCTCTCAAACGACGGGCGGCGCCGCGCTGCCCCGCCCCCCGGTCGTGCTGCCGGGCATCGACGTGCTGGAGCAATCCGGCTTCGCGGCCATTCGCGGGAAGCGCGTCGGCCTCATCACGAATCCGACCGGGCTGACGGCCGACCTGCGTTCGACCGTGGACGTGCTGCATCGCGCCGACGGCGTGACGCTCGTCGCCCTGTATGGTCCGGAGCATGGCGTCCGCGGGGAGGCGGCCGCCGGCGTGAAGGTGGCGGACGCGCGCGATGCCGCGACCGGGTTGCCGGAGTTCTCGCTCTACGGCGCCACGCGCAAGCCGACCGCTGAGATGCTCAGCGGCGTCGATGTGCTGGTATTCGACATACAGGACATCGGCTCGCGCTCCTACACCTACATCAGCACGCTGGCCGTCGTGATGGAGGCCGCCGCCGAGCACGGAAAGGGCGTGGTGGTTCTGGACCGGCCCAACCCGATCAACGGCGAGCGGGTGGAGGGCCGCGTGCTCGATCCGAAATTCCGCTCGTTCGTCGGGCAGTTGGAAATCCCATATCTGCACGGCATGACGGTCGGCGAGTTGGCGCAGATGATCAACGGCGAGGGATTGCTCGGGCGCATGGGCGGCACGGCGTCCGGTCCGGCTTCCTACGATGCCGAGGGTGGCGGCGAAGGCGGCCCGGGCGGGCTGCGCTGCGAGCTGACCGTGATTCCGATGCGCGGCTGGAAGCGCGAGATGGACTGGGCCGCGACGGGGCTGGTGTGGACACCGACCAGCCCGCACCTGCCGCGCGCGGAGACATCCCTCTACTACGCCGCCACCGGCATCTGCGGCGAGCTGGGAACGATCAGCATCGGCATCGGCTACCCGCTGCCCTTCGAATTGTTCGCCGCGCCGGGGGTGGATGCGCGGAAGCTGGCGGCGGAGATGAATGGCCGCGGGCTGGCCGGAGTCTACTTCCGCCCGATGCACTTCACCCCCTTCTACGGCGCCCATGAGAAGCGCGTTTGCTCGGGCGTGCACATCGTCTTCACGGATCCGCAGCGCGTGGAGGCGGGCGCGGTGCAGTTTCATCTGCTCGATGCCCTGCGCGTGACGCATCCCGAGATCGAGCGGATGAACCCGAAGCGCGCCGCGATGTTTGACAAGGTGTGCGGGGGAGGGGGAATGCGACAGCGAATAGAGGCAGGCGCATCCGCCGACGAGCTGCTCGCGCACTGGCGCGAGGGGGTCGATCAGTTTCGCGCGAAGCGTGAAAAATACCTGCTGTATCGCTGAGCGCGTGGGTGAGCGGATGGGGGAGCGCAGAATGTGGTAGCGGATGTCGCCGTCTGCGGGGAATGTCGCCATCAACCGACAGGTGCCGCGGAAGCGCTGTGTCAGGTTGGCCCGCGCCTCCCCGCAAGGGGGACAATTCTGACGTCTCGTGCGTCGATAAGCCCTGTTCACCGCGTCGAAGCGTGCGCTTGCATTCTCAAGAACCCCCCATCCATCTCTCCGTCTCCTTCCTCAAGTGCTCATACATCCGCCGCCGGCGCTGCGACAACTCGCGCTCGTGATACGCCGCCGCCATGGCCAGATTCCGAGCCGACAGGCGCTCCCGGCGGGCCGGATCACGCAACAGGTCAATCACGCGCCGCGCCAGGGTCGCCGCCATCACGTCGGTCGATCCCGGCTCGATCCGCTCCGGCTCATCCACGAGTTCAGCCGTTCCGCCGACATTTGAGGCCACCGTCGGCGCAGCCCGGGCGAAGGCCTCGATGACCGCCCGCGGCAGCCCCTCCTGTCGCGCCGGCGAGATGAACACATCCGCCGCGTCCAGTTCCTGCCGCACCCGCGCTGCGTCCACCTGCCCCAGAAACTCAACCCACTCTCGTACGCCCAGTCGCCCGGCGAGCGCCTCCATTTCCGCCCGATGCTGCCCGTCACCGCACATCCGCAATTGCACCGGCATCCCTGCATCGCGACAGTGCCGCAGCGCGCGGATGGCCACGTCCGGCCCCTTGTACATCTGCCCGAACGTGCCGACGAACAGCAACCGCCCCGGCCGCGACACGTCGATCGGCTCAATCTGTGTACGCGGACCGGCGGCGAAGGCCTCGTCCCGCAGCTCGATGCTCGAATAATGCGTGGTGAAGCCGCGGACCGGCGGCGGATAAGAGCGCTGCAGCGTCTCGCGCGTGACGTATGCCGCGCATGCCGCGCGGCCGCACTCCAGCCGCACGCGCCGCGGATACAGCGCTCGCAGCAGCGGTCGGAACGGGCTGCGCACCGCGCCCGGTGCGAACAGCTCCCGCGGATCGCCGACGACCTCCACGCCGTAAGGCCGCCGCTGCTTCCAGAGCCAGCCGTCCACGCAGCAGGCCACCTCTCCCGGCGCGCGGAGCATCACGGCGTCGCGCGGTTCGATCGCGGTTCGAGCCGCGGCCCGCACCGCCGCCAGATTCTTCACCCAGCCCCACGCCCCCCGCACGAACGGCAACGGCGCGACCTCGACCCCGTCGCCGCTGACCGGCTGCCAGTCGGCCGGCGCAGTTTCAATGGGCCTCACGCGGGCCACCACCCGCACCCGGCTGAACACGTCCAGGTAGCGCCGCCAGAACGAATACGCATACTTGGCGTCCGTCCAGACGCGGCCGTCCGGGGTTCGGGCGTAACGATGTTGCGAGGTAACGACGACGCGCACATTGGCTCCGATTGCGGCGCACATCCTGCACCCGCCGCATCGCGGGCGTAAAATACCCGCAGGCGTCGCATTCGTCGCGACGCGGTCGTGTCTTCGTGCCGCCGGGCAGTGCTTTCCTTGAGTGACGCCGCCGTTTCAATCCGCCTGCCGCAGCTTCCCGCCGCCCGCGGCTCATGCGGTACGCGCCGCGAGTCCCGTCGCGGGCGCTGGCGGGCGCTGGTCCTGATCCTGATCCACGTCGGCATCGCCCTGCACATCTGGCACTGGCTGCGCACCGGCTACACGCTTACCCCGCTCGAACCCAGCGAGTCCATGCAGACGCTGACCAGCGGGCTGGTGAATGCGGGGTTCATCCTGTTTGCGCTGGCGCTGCTGAGCACGCTCGTGCTGGGGCGGTTCTTCTGCGGCTGGGGCTGTCACGTCGTGGCGCTTCAGGATGCCTGCACCTGGCTGCTGGGAAAGGTCGGCCTGCGCCCCAAGCCGCTTCGATCGCGTCTGCTGCTGTATGTGCCGCTGGCGATGGCGATCTATATGTTCATTCTGCCGGTCGCGCAGCGCTGGTGGTTCGGTGCGGATGCGCCGCCGTTCGTGATGCACCTGTTCACCGACGACATGTGGAAGACCTTTCCCGGCTGGCAGATGGCGCTGCTGACGCTTTTCGTCTGCGGTGTGCTGATCGTGTATGTGCTGGGGAACAAAGGGTTCTGCACCTACGGCTGCCCCTACGGCGGGTTCTTCGCGCCGCTGGATCGATATTCCCCCGGGCGCATCCGCGTGACGGACGCCTGCGAGGGCTGCGGGCACTGCACGGCGGCGTGCACGTCGAATGTGCGGGTGCATGAGGAAGTGCGACTGTATCGCATGGTCGTCGATCCCGGCTGCATGAAGTGCATGGACTGCGTGGACGTCTGTCCGAAGAACGCGCTGTACTTCGGCTTCGGTGCGCCGGGCGTCGCGGCCGCGCCGCGCAGCGCTCCGCCCCGTCGCGAACACGATTTCACGCTTGCCGAAGAGGGGTTCATGCTGGCGGTGTTCATCGGCTCGCTCTACGCCACACGAGCGCTGTATGAAGCCGTGCCGCTGCTGCTGGCCGCCGGATTCTCGGTAATCGTTGCATACATGCTGCTGTTGGGGCTGCGCCTGACCTATGTCCCCAATATCCGATTTCATGGCTGGAAGCTGCGGCAAAAGGGGCGCCTGACCCGGGCCGGCGGCGCTTATGCGGCCGGTTGCCTCGCGTTGGTCGGACTGCTGGGCCACGCCGGATACGTGATGTTCCACGCGCGTGAGGGAGTTCGGACTTTCCGAGCTGCGGAGCGCTGGTTCGAGCGCGGGGCGCGCTTCGAGGCCGAGGCGGTCGCCGCCGCGCAGCACTCCCTCGCCCATCACCAGGTCGTCGCGCGGGCGGGAATGTTCGATTACCCGATCCTGCAACTGAAGCTGGGCCAGTTGCACTCCTTCCTGGCGGGTGAGCCGCTGACGCCGGGAGAAAGCGCGCAATCGATGGAAGCGGGATTCCGAACCGCGAAGGAGCACTTTCGGCGCGCCCTCGACATGAACCCGGTCGAGCCGGCCGCGCGGTTGGGAATCGCCCGGCTGCACGCCGCCGGCGGCGACCCGTTGGCGGCGATGGAGGAGCTGATCCGCGAACTGGAGATCAACCCCGGCTCGACCGGCAGCGCCGGTCCGCTGGTCAACTACGCACGGCAGGCCGGCCGGCCGGAGCGGGCGGCGGAGGCGCTGCGCGCTGCGCTCGCGAAGCGCCCACGGAACGCGGATGTGCGGATGGAGCTTGGAACGCTGCTGCTCTCGCTCGGTCCGATCGAAGAAGCGCAGCGCGAGTTGAAAACCGCAGCGGAGCATGCGCCGGATTCGCTGACGGCGCAATTGCGCTGGGCGCAGGGGCAGGCGACGGCGGGGGATCGCGACGGCGCGCTGGCGATCTTCGCCGCGACGGCGAACCGCTGGCGCGGGCACCCGGAACCTCGCCTGCAGCGCGCGGCGCTGCTGCTCTCGATCCAACGCCAGGAGGAGGCGGTCGCAGAGCTTTCGCAGCTCATCGCGGACCGCCCGCGATTGATTACCCCGCGCGTGCGCCTGGCAGCGGCACTGCTGCAAGGGGGAGACGCGGCGGGGGCGGAGCGCGCATTGGCGGACGCGATTCGCCTGGACCCGGACTCGATCGACCCACGCCTGATGTACTGCGAGTTGCTGCAGCGACGCGGTGACTTCCGGGGAGCCTTGGAGCAGATGGAGCGCGTCGTCGCGCTGCTGCCGACCGATCCCAACGTGCTCGTGCACTGGGTGCAATTGCTGGGGCGGACGGGGCTGCTGGCCGATCGCCTCGCGCAGTCGCAGGCGCGGGCGGACTCCGCAAAAGGGGTGGAGCGGGTGAACGCCGCTTATCAACGCGTCTATCTGCTGATCGCGTCGGGCGAAGTCACTGCGGCGCGGGAGCTGTTCGCCCGGATCGCGAGGCCGGGGTTGATCGCGCCATTTCCCGCAGAGGAGCCGAAGCAGCCGTGAATGTCGCAGTGAGCGGGCGATGCCTCGCTCAGCGGCCGGCAGTTGAGAAGCGCTGCGGCCGCGGGTAACGCGGGCGGTTGGCGGTGAATCCAATGGGGGTGCGCACGGGTGCTTACCTGTGCGTTCGATCCCGCTTTCGCGAGTGCAAGCAGCCGTGCGGCTATGATCCCCTCCCGGCAGGACAGCACCCCGCACAAAAATCGCCTGCTGCGGCAACCTCGCCGCGTCCCGAATCAGGAGTGTCGCATGAGCGTGATGGAGGGAGCCGGCCCGGCACAGGCTCGATCAGATGGTTGCAGCGCCACGCGGGCAGTGCAGGCGCTGCGGGCGATGTTGAACGAACTGGGCGACCTTCTCAACGGCCTCTCGGACGAGCACTTTTCCGGGCCGCCGGCGCGGGGGTTCACCGGATCCATCGGCGCACATGTGCGGCATTGTCTCGACCACGTCGCGGCGCTGGCGGACCACGTAGCCCAAACCGACTCCGCACATGAATCCCCGGCCGTTTGCTGCGGCGCGCGCGACGCCGCCGAACTGGACTATGACCAGCGCGAGCGCGGGACGGCGGTGGAGCGCGACCGCCCCACGGCGCTCCTCGAGCTGAGCAGGATTCACCAGCGGCTTGCGGCGGTCGAGCCGCTGCCGCTCGAGCGGCCGATCCGCGTTCGCGGCGCGTTCTGTTCAGACGGGGAGGGGCTGAGCGGCCCGTCCTCGCTGGGTCGCGAGCTGCTGTTCGTCATCAGTCACACGGTGCACCACAACGCGCTGTTGGCCGCGATGTGCGCCGCCATCGGCGTGCGCGTGCCGGCGCGCTTCGGCTATGCTCCGGCCACCCTCGCACACATGGATCGTACGGCATGTGCACCGTCAGCCTCATTCCGTTGACCGGCGAAGGGGGCGACACGGACGTCGGCCTCCGCATGGCGTGCAATCGCGATGAGTCCCGTCTGCGGCTGGCAGCGCTGCCGCCCGCGATGCATCAATTCGGGGCGCATCGCGCCATCCTGCCGGTGGATCCGGCATCCGGCGGCACGTGGATCGGGGCGAATGATCGCGGGCTGGTCGCGACCCTGCTCAACGTGTACACGCTCCCGTACTCGACGACCGGCCGATTTCCCGGACGCCGCAGCCGCGGAGCGCTGGTACCGCAACTTCTGGAAGCGGGCGGGTTGGAGGATGCAAGACAGGCCGCCGGGCTGATTGACGCGGCTGCCTATCCGCCGTTTCGACTGGTGGCCGCCGATCGCGGCCGTTGGTTCGAGGCGCATGGCGACGGCGCCGGGCTGCGCATCAGTGAGTCGTCTCCACTGCTCGCGCCGCGGATGTTCACGTCGTCCGGTCTGGGGGATGAGCGCGTCGCGGGGCCGCGCAGCGCGCTGTTTGAAGACATGTTCTCGGCGCCGCGAGATCAATGGGTTTGCGTGCAGGATGAGTTTCACGCGCATCGCTGGCCGGACGCGCCGCACCTGAGCGTCTGCATGGAGCGGGCGGAGGCGCTGACCGTGAGCTTTACGACCATCGAGATCGGCCGAGCGAAGGTGCAGATGGCGTACACGCCCGGGCCGCCGGGGTGCACGAGCGCGCTGCCGACGATCGTTCTTCCTTTGGGGGGCTGAGGCGTGCCGCCGATCGGGGAGTTGTGGCAATTCTGGGCGATCGTGCTCGCCACGTTCGCGTCGGAAGACCTCACCTGCATCGCAACCGGCCTGCTGATTCACGACGCGCGCATCGGCGGCTGGACCGGCGTTGCGGCCTGCACCCTGGGAATTTTCGTGGGGGATTTCGGCCTCTGGCTGCTCGGCCGGCTGGCCGGTCCGCGGGTGTTGCGCTGGCGGCCGGTGGCGGCGCGATTCCCCGCCGAGCGGCTCGCCCGCATCGGCGGCTGGTTTGATGAGCGCGGCTGGAAGGCCATCATCGCCGCGCGATTCCTCCCTGGCACCCGCTTTCCGGTGTATGTGACCGCGGGCGCACTCGGGCGAAGCGCAAGCCGGTTCCTCCTGTGGGCGGCGATCGCTGCGTTGCTCTGGACGCCGGCGCTGGTGCTGCTGGTGGCGTGGCTGGGTGCGACGGTGGCCGGGCCGTTGCGGGAGCTTTTTGGCGGATTCTGGCTCGGGCTGCTGGTGGCTGTCGCGCTGTTGTGGATTCTGCTCAAGATTGGCGTGCAACTGAGCACCGCCGAAGGACGCCGCGGGCTGATCATCCAGCTGGAGCGCATGCGGCGCTACGAATTCTGGCCGGCGTGGGTCTTCTACCTGCCGCTGGCGCCGTGGATCGCCTGGCTGTCGGTTCGCCATCGCGGGCTGATGACGCCGACGGCCGCCAACCCGGGCATCGCACGCGGCGGCGGCGTGGTGGGGGAGTCGAAGTGGGAGATTCTCTCGCGGCTGCCGACGGAGTGGGTCGTGCCGGGAGTTCTGCTCGGGCCGAACGGCGGCGCGGCACGCGCGGATGAACTGGCGGCGACGATGCGGGAGCGCGGGTGGGACTATCCGCTGATCCTCAAGCCGGATGTGGGGCAGCGCGGCGCCGGCGTGCGGCTGGTTCGGGATTTTGATTCAGCACAGCGCGTGCTGGCGGATTCGCCGGTGACGATGATCGCGCAGGTCTATCACCCTGGCCCGCACGAGGCGGGGATTTTTTATGTGCGGCGACCATCGGCGGAGCGCGGGCGGATCTTCTCCGTGACGGACAAGGAGTTCCCGGAGGTCACCGGTGACGGGGAGCGCACGCTTGAGGCGCTGATCCTCGCGCACCCGCGCTATCGGCTTCAGGCAGGAACGTATCTCGCGCGGATGGGAGAGCGGGCGCAGCAGCAACCCGCGCTCGGCGAACGCGTGCGGCTGGCGGTGGCGGGCAACCACTGCCAGGGGACGCTCTTCCGCGACGGGTCACACCTGATCACACCGGCGCTGGAAGCGCGCATAGACGCGATCGCGCGCGGGTTCGATGGCTTTCACTTCGGGCGCTTTGACGTGCGCTACTCCGATCCGGCGGCGCTGCGCGCGGGGGACGGCTTCGCCGTGATCGAATTGAACGGCGTGACTTCGGAGTCCACGAATCTCTACGACCCGTCGTGGTCCGTGCTGCGCGCGTATGCGGTGCTGTTCGCGCAATGGAGCGAGCTTTACGCCATCGGGGCTGAGAACCGGGCGCGCGGGCAGCCGGTGTGCGGTTTGATGGAAGTGCTGCGCGACGTGCGGTCCCACTACCGCGGTCGCGTGATCAGCACGCTGTCCGATTGAGCCGCCAAGCGCGCCGGCTGCGCCGCTACGCGCTCCAGGCGCGATACGCGATGTAACTGACGTTCAGCACCAGCAGCAGCAGCCCCTCGCCGCGCGAGACGATCTGCGTGCGGCCCATGGTGATGGGCAGCAGCAGTGCGGAGAGCACCGCCAGCAGCGCGACGTCGAGCTGGCCGCCCGGGGGAATCTCCACCGGGTGGATCACCGCCACCACCCCTGCGATGAACAGCAGGTTGAAGATGTTCGAGCCGACGACGTTGCCCAGCGCGATGTCCGGCTGTCCGCGGCGCGCCGCGAGAATGCTGGTGGTCAGTTCGGGCAGCGTGGTGCCGAACGAGAGCAGCGTGAAGCCGATCACCGCTTCCGGAACGCCGGCGGCGGTCGCCAGGGCGACGGCGTTGGCGAGCACCAGTCTGGCACCGCCGCCGACTGCGACCAGGCCGACGATGATGAGGGCCACGTCCATTGCGGGGCGGCGCGCTTTGCGGGGAGTCTGCTCCTCGATCTCGGTGATGAAGGCATCGCTCTTGCGGCCGTGCAGGGCGGCGAAGATGGTGTAGTAGAGAAACACGCCGAAAAGCAGCAGCAGCATGATCCCGTCGGCGCGCATCAGCTTGTCGACGTCGCCGCCGCTGAGGCGATCCTCGGCCATTACGACAATCGCGGCCGTCGCCAGCAGCATCATCGGCAGCTCGCGGACGATCAGCACCGTCTGCACCTTCAGCGGCTTGATCAACGCAGTGACCGCCAGCACGAATCCGATGTTGATTGCGCATGAGCCGATGATGTTTCCGAAGGCCAGGCCCGTCTCGCCGTTGGCGGCCGCGACCGAGTTGAGCACCAGCTCCGGCGTACTCGTGCCGAATGCGACCACTGTCATTCCGATGACGAGCGGCGGAACACCCAGCGCGTGCGCGACGGAAGAGACGCCGCGGACCAGCGCGTCCGCACCGCCGATGAGGCAGACCAACCCGACGATCAGCAACAGGACGGTGATGAACATGAACAAAGTCCGGTTGGCGTGCAGTCATGAATGGCGGATGGCGCGCGCCGCGATTCCGCCCGGGAGCGGGCGTATGATGCACGCCGATCGGGGGATCGACAAGCACCGCCGAATGGGTCACCCCCTGCGACTCTGAAATGCCGGGTGGAGGGCGTGGGCGGCCCGCGCAGACGCCGGGCGGCGGGCGGCGGCGCTGGGACTTTTTCTTGACTCGCCCGCGGGCGGCCGGTAGCGTCGCGAGCGGGCAGGTCTTCGTGTGGGATCGGGAGGATTGTCGCATGGGCTGTCTTGATCGCATCCTGCTGCCGACCGATTTTTCCGATCTGGCGGAACACGCAGCGCCTTGTGCGCGAAAGCTGGCCGAGGCGCTGCATGCGAGCGTGCACGTCCTGCACGTCCTGACTCCCGCCCCGCCCGCGCCGGCCGAGGCGACCGTTGAACCGGGCGTGACCCCGCTGGTGTTCAGTGAGGCGGATGTGCGCGCGGCGCTGGACGAATTCGTCGCGCGTCAGTTTGCCGGGTTTTCCCCGCCGGTGGTCAAGGAGCTTGTGATCGGCTCGCCGGTGTCAGCAATCACGCAATATGCCCGTTCGCACGGGATCGGGCTGATCGTGATCGGCACGCACGCCCGAGGGGTGGTGAACCGCATCTTCTTCGGCTCGGTCAGCAAGGCGGTGATGGAGCAATCGGGCTGCCCGGTGCTGATGGTGCCGCTCGCGGCGCAGGTGCCGGGTGGCGAGTAGGGCCGAATTGGGCCCGGCAGCTCCCGCTCGCGGCGGCTATGGGCAGCCGAGGTTGATGATGCAGGCCACGAAGGGATCGATGTCGAAGTTGTTGAACTGGCCGTCGCTGTTGATGTCGCCGTTCAGGATCGAGCAATCGGGGAATTGGGCTTCGTAGGATTCGGCGTCCACCAGTGCCAGCACGAAGGGGTCGATGTCGAAATTCGTGATGACGCCGTCGCAGTTCATGTCACCGGGGATGGCCGCGCTGGTTGATTGCACGGAGGGGTTGTCGAAGCGCAGCTCGAAATTCGTGAACCCGTAGAAATACCCCGGCTCATAGGTCGTGAAGCGGATCTCCTCGACGTGGGCCAGCACGCTGGCGAAGGTGCGCCCGGGCGGCAGCGTCGGCTCGAAAGTGACCGGATCTTCCGCGCCCGTACCGCCCCAGCCGGGCGGCAACGACGTGGAGGCGGGATCGTCGATCACGACGGAAAAATGCGTCCATTCCGCGGTCTGGTCGGCGGACATTTCGCCGAGGTTGAACCACACGCTGGTCCAGGGGTAATCGGCGTCGGGGTCGTTGTAGTCCACCAGTTCGACGATCAGATTGCGGGCGACCGGCGAGCCGAAGAACGAGATTTCGCCCACCTGCACGTCGATGCTCAACTCGACCGGGCCGCTGAAGCGCCCGTAGTCGCCGATCACGTTCGCGTTGGTCGCGTTGTACAGCGTGCAACCGAAGGTATCGATCATGAGCCAGCGCAGGTGAGCGCCCGGCGCGCCGCCGTCACTCTCGAGAAAATCGCCCAGCCCGCCGTCATTCTCGAAAAAACACGCCCCAGCCTTCGATACCGTTGTCAAACGTCGTGGTGCCGGCGGTCGCGCCCGACGCGCATAGCGCGGCCAGCATGAGAGCAGCGGCGGAGCGCATGATCGGGCGCGGGGAAAGGGTAGCGAAATGCGCGGCTTGACGCGATGAAGGAGCGGCGGCTGGTCCACACGAGAGCATGGCAAAATCCTCCGGGGCCGGGCCGCACCAGGGCGAAAGCTGGCGTGGCGCACAAGAGCCTCGCCGTCGCCGGCCGCTCCCCATTATTGCAGCCGGAGTGCGCGGATCAAGCGATTTCGGCAGGGGGGGGCTGCATGATCGGCCGTCCGAATGGCCGGGTGATCTGCCACGTGGGTCAATTGGTGGCTCTTTGTGTGGCAGCCTATGTGGCTCTCTGTGTGGCTCTCTGTGTGGCTCTCTGTGTGGCTCTCTGTGTGAATTCTTGTGTGGCATGCTTTCGCGGTACTCCGCGTAAGCATGCGCTTCGAGCGCATTCCAGGCGCCACCGCGTGCGCCATTCCGCCCATCGGGTCGCCGCACTTCAGCGTTCACCCGCGACGAAGCGCCCGCACAATCGGCGTACGAGCCGCCCGTGCAGCAGGCGCCGCAGCCCCCACGATGCCCACCAGAATCGCCGCGACGAGCGCGGCCAGGCAGATGCCGGGTGTGATCACGATCTCGAATCCCGTGACCGAGTGCGTCACCGGGGACAGAAAGTCGCGGCGCATTCCGGAAAACGGCAGGCTTGCCGCGATGCCAAGCCCGCAGGCCATCGTCGCGATCATTGCCGCTTCGATCAGGAAGGCGGCCACGATGGCGACGCGCGAGAAACCAAGCGTGCGCAGCATCGCGATTTCGCGCCGGCGGCCATCCACGGCCGCGTACATCGTGTTCGCGACGGCAAAGACCGCGCCGGCCGCCATGATGATGACCAGCCCCAGCACCAGGTAGACCACCTGCTGTGACTGGTCGCTGAGCTGGCTGTAATACTCCGGCTCCGAGGCGGCCTTGAGCCGCACCGCCGGCCCATTGACGTAGGCGGCGGCCTCGTCGATGCGACCGGGATCGAGCAGGCGGATGACGGCGCTGGAGTCGAAGCGTCGCTGATAGGAATCGGCGATCATGGTGCGTGGCGCCCAGATTTCGCTTTCGAAGGCGCTGCCGGCGGCCTCGAAGACGCCGACGATCTCATATTCGTGGCTGCGCGATCGGCCCAGCGCGATGCGGTCGCCGATGTTCAGGCCGCGATAGAGCGATTGCGCAGCGCGGCCGACCATCGCCTCCCGCGCGCCCTGCCGGAAAATCCGACCATGGATGCGCACCTGGTCGTGTACCGCCAGCGCCGCGTCATCCACGCCGCGGACGGCGACATTGGCGGAACTGCCGTCGCGCAGGCGGCGCACGTCCGTCTGCACCACGATCTCGAGGCTCACCAGCGGCTGACCATCCGGTCCGACGGCCGCGCCGGGGGTCTGCACCAGCAGCCGGGCGTCCTCCGGCCAGATCAGGCTGGTGCTTTCGGCGGTTGCGCCGGCGTTGAGAACCAGCAGGTTGGCCGGGTGCCCGCTGCCTCCGACGCTGCGCTTCATCCCGGAGCCGAAGGAGAGCAGGACGATCAGGGCGGCCACAACGACCGCGATCACGGCCACGGTCAGCAGGGTCGTCAGCTTGCGGACGAAGAGATTGCGCCAGTTGTAGTAGAGCGGGAGCGTCATTCAAGGCTCCGCAGCGCGTCGATCACGCGCAGCCGACCGCCCTGCAGCGCCGGCCACGCGCCCGCGATTACGCCGATCGCCAGCGCCATCGCCAATGCCGCAGCGCACACGCCCGGCCCGATCTCCAGCCGCACGATCAGCGGAATCTGCACGTCGCCGATCGGCGTGTACCCGAATGCCAGCAGCGGCGCAAGAACTCCGAGGGCCCCGCCGATGCCGCACAGCAGCACGCTCTCGGTGAGCGAGAGCAGCGCGCCGAATCGCGCGGAAAAGCCCAATGCGCGAAGCGTGGCGGTCTCGCCGATGCGGTCGCGGAAGCTCATGTTCATCGTGTTCGCAGCGGCCAGCACGGCCACGGCGATCGTGATCAGGGCCAGCAGGGTCAGGTTGGTGGGCAGGTCGAACTGCTGCGAGATGAACTGGTTGAGGAAGGCCTTTTCGTCCTGGGTCTGCGTCTCATCGGGGGTGTTCTCGAACAGCCGGTCGATCTCGACCCGATAGCGCTCCAGCGCGGCGCGCCCGGCGCACTTGACGAACAGAAAGCTCACCAGGTCCACGCTGGACTCCGGCAGCCCGCTGCGGGCGCGCTCCTCGAAGATGTAGGAGAGGTGGCACCAGTTGGCCACCGGGTCAATCGCCTGCGGCGCGGTGGAGATCACGTTGAACGAAAACTCGGAGTAGGGGGGGACCGAAGCGCGGATCGTGACGCGGTCGCCGACTTTCCAGCCCATCTTCGCGGCCGTCGAGCGGCCGACGATCAGCGCCCGGCGGTCGCGCTGCCAGGCGTCGCGCTCGGCCTGCGTCAGCAGGTGATCGGTGAAGGCGATCGGGAATTCATCGGCGTCGACGCCCATGGTGGTCAACGGCTCGCGGTCGTTGGCCAGCACGCCCCCGATCCACGCGATGCCGACGACGGCGATGATGTCGCGCTTCGAGGGATCCAGCGCGGCGATGCGCGCCTTGTGGCCGTAGGGCAGCGGATTGATGATCGAGGTCTTGTGCGCCACCGCCAGTCGAAGCTGCGCGGCGGAATCGTCGAGGAAGCGGTTGAGCTGCGCGACGATCGTGAAGCTCAGCACCAGAATCACGACCGGCATCGCCACGGCGGCGACGGTCAGCGCGGAGCGGCGCGGGTTCCGCCCCAGGTTTCGCAGCAGCAGCGTCTGCAGCAGGTCCATCGTCGCCCGGCATCTCCGCCTACGGCTCGCGCAGCGCGGTCAGGACGTGCGTCCGGGCGGCGCGCCACGCCGGCGGAAGCGCCCCGATGACGCCGATTACCGCGACGCTCGCCAGCGACCACCCCACCAGCAGCGGCGTCAGGCGGATGTCAAAGGCCATCGTCGTGAACGTGCTGCTGCCGAACATGTCCTTGGTCGAGCCGACCAGTTCGAGGTAAGCCGCGCACGCCACGCAGCCGAGCAGCCCGCCGATCAGCGAGAGCAGCACGGACTCCATGACGAAGCCGAGCAGGATGTGGTGCGGCCGATAGCCGATCGTCCGCAGCATCGCGATTTCGCGCGCGCGGCCGGCGACCGACGCATACATCGTGTTTGCCAGGGCGAAGGCCGCCGCCAGCGACATGATCGCAACCAGCACGAAGCAAACCGCTTGGTAGAAGCGGACGTTGGAAGTCTGATTGCGCCAATAATCCGCCTCGCGCTCGGCGGACAGCTCAATCGGCGCAGAGCGCACCTGCTCGATCGCCGCCGGCGCGGATGCGGGATCCTCCAGCCGGACGGAGACCGACGAATAGCCGTTGCGCAGATAGGCGCTCTGCATGGCCGGGAGGTACATCCAGATTTCGCTCTCCATCGGGCCGCCGCCGGCGTCGAAGTGCCCGACGACGCGGAACTCGCGGCTCTCCCCGACGCCGATGCGGATCACGTCGCCGACGGCCAGGCCGGCGAATTGCGCAGCCGCGGCGCGGCCGACGATCACCTGCGGCTCGCCGACCGAGAAGCGCTCCCCCAACAGCCGAATGTTGCGATGCACCTCGAAGGCGCGCAGCGTGACGCCGCGCAGGGCGACGTTGGCGCGGGTGGCGCCGCCGTCGCGCAGCCGCGGAAGCTGCGTCTGCCAGTACAGCTCGGGGCTGATCAGCGGCTCGCCGGATTCCGGATCGCGGGCCACGCCGGCGAGCTGCGCCAGGCGGTTGAACTCCTCCGGGCTGATGGCGCTGTTGGTTTCGGAGGTGGTGCCGCGCTGAATGATCAGCAGCTTGTGCGCATCGCCGGCCACCGAGAGCGAGGATTGCAGCGCGAGAAAAAAGCCCAGAATCCAGGTGAGCGTGCCGACCACCGCAGTGACGACCAGGATCGTCAGCGCGCTGGTCGTGCGGCGAACCAGCAGATTGCGCCAGTGGTAGCGGATCGGCAGCGCCATCATCCCACCCGTCGCAGCGCGGAAACCGTGTTCAGCCGGATCGCCTGCCAGGCCGGAACCAGTCCGGCCGCCACGCCGACCGACAATGCGATGCACATCGCGATCACGATCGCCGTCGGCGACACCGTGAGCGATGTGATCGGCAGGAACCCGACCATCCGCACCCCGATGGCGCCAAGCACCGCCGCCGTCGGCAAAATTCCCGCCGCCGCGCCGACCACCGCCAGCATCACGCTTTCCGACAGCACGACGCCGAACACGCGGCGGTTTGAAAAGCCGATGGCCTTGAACACCGCCAATTCCCGGGTGCGCTCGCGGAAGCTCATCATCATGGTGTTCCCCGCCACGAGCGCGACGATGAACACGACCACCAGCGCGATTCCCTGCATCAGCCCCGGCAGGTTGCCCAGCGCCTCCGTGAAGGAAGCCGCAAAGGCGTTTTCGTCCATGGTGCGCGTCTCATTGGGCGAGTTCGCGAAGTGCTCATCGATCAGCGTCTGCATCTCGCGCATCGCCTCGATGCTCGTGCAGCGCAGCCAGAACACGTTGCAACCCGGGTTGCGGAAGCCGCGCTCGGCGCGGGACTCCTCAAAATAGTCCCGCCGCAGATACATGCCGTTCACGCGGCCGGTGGCGTCCGTGATCTTCACGATCACGAACTCGAGCGAGAGATACGGCGGCACCGTGCTTTCCAGCGTGACGCGATCCCCCACGTTCCAGCCGTATTGCGCCGCGACGTTGCTCCCGACGACCGCCGCGCGCCGGTCGCGCTTCCAGGACTGTTCCTCTTCGTCGGTCCAGCGCAGCTCGCGATAGACGATCGGAAACGTGTCAGGATCGGCCCCCAGGCTCTGAATTCCCGATTTCGTGTTGGGCACGCGGCCGCCGAACCAGCGAAACCCGCAGACTGCGACGATTCGCCGCTTGTCCGGGTCGAGCGCTTCGATCTCGCGCCGCAGCCGTTCCGGTAGCGCGTTTACCAATGCGATGCGGTTCTGCACCGCCAGCCGCAGTTCGGCCTCGTTGGCCTTCGAAACCTGCTGCAGCGCCAGCACCAGCGAGATGCCGACGACGAAGACCGCCATCGGCAGCGCGAAGGCGACCATCGTCAGGCCGCTGCGCAGCGGGTTGCGGCGCAGGTTCTGGAGCAGCACATAGCCCAGCGTCATGAGGCGCTCGCGGTTGCCGCGCGGCGCGTGTTGACCTCTTCCCGGTCCAGCACGCCCTTGTCGAGGTGGAGCGTGCGCCCCGCATGGCCCGCGGCGCGCGGGTCGTGCGTCACCATCACGATCGTCTTGCCGAATTCCGTGTTGAGCGCGTTGAGCAGGTTCAGAATTTCCTCGCTGGTGCGCGCGTCGAGGTCGCCGGTCGGCTCATCCGCCAGTAGTACGTCGGGGTCGGTGACGATGGCGCGCGCGATCGCCACGCGCTGCTCCTGCCCGCCGGAGAGCTGATTCGGCCGATGGTCGGTGCGGTCCCCCAGCCCGACGATCGAGAGCGCCGTCTGCACCCGCCGCTTGCGCTCCGAGGACGCCATGCGGAACAGCAGCAGCGGAAGCTCGACGTTCTGTGCCGCCGTCAGCACCGGCACCAGGTGGTACATCTGAAAGATGAAGCCGACGTGGCGGCTGCGCCAGGCCGTCAGCGCCGATTCGCTCATCGACTCAAGCTGCGAGTCGCCGACGCGCACGCTGCCGCGCGTGGGCGTGTCCAGTCCGCCGATCAGGTGCAGCAGCGTGGATTTGCCCGAGCCGCTGGGGCCCATCAGCGCCGCGAATTCCCCCGGAGCGATCTCCAGATTCAGCCCGGCCAGCACCGGAATCTCGAGTCGATCCTTGAAATACGCCTTGTGAACATCCCGCAGCACGATTCCGGCCGCGCCCATCCGGTCTTCCCTTCGAGTGTGAGGTCATCGGTCCAACGGGGGATTATACGACGAAGGCGCTCCGCGACGGGGCGCAGCCGCTCTGCTTCGGTGCGCCAGTCATGGCCGCGCGGCAATGGCTCGACCCGCGGGTCAGGACCGCCGCAGCGCATGCCGATCCGCGGCCGCTCACTTCGATCCATCCGCCGGCGCCGTGGCAGGCGCCCCGGATGCCGCGGTCGCTTCTGCATACAGCGCTTCGAAGCGCTGCTTCCACGGCGAGCCGCCCATCTCGGGAAACCACACCCGCTCCTGCCGAATCGCCGTCTCCACTTCGGTCGCCTTTCCCAGTCGCAGCGTCAGTCGCAGCAATTGAAACCGCGCCTCCCAGTAGCGGTCGGGCGACTTTGTGCGCAGTGCCGGATCCGATAGCAGCCGCGACCACGCCGCACGGGCGTTTTCCACCAGCGCGACGTCCTGATCCGCCCGCTCGGTGAGAATCAGCGCGTGCAGCCGGCGATAGTTTCCGTTGTTGGCATCCGCGGCCAGGAGCCGATCGATGATCGCCAGCGCCTCATCAAACTGGCCGGCGGTGTAGTGCATCCCCGCCAGTCCGAGCGCCACGATCCGCGCATCATTGGCGCGCGCCGGGTCGCGCTGGCACCAGCGCTCCAGCTCCTGAAAGGTCGGCACGGCCTCGGCCGCCAGCCGCCGCGCTTCGGCCTGCTTCCCGTCACGGCGCAGGCGCTCCAGCTCCTCCTGCATGCCCTGTGCGACGAGTGTCAGCACCGGCCCGGCCTTTTCGACGGGCACGGCCTCGAGATACTGCTGCACCGTGCGGGCCGCCTGCTCAAATTGGCGCAGCCCGCGATAGGCGCGAATCCGCGCCGCCAGCACGCGACCGATCAGCTCGCCGACGGTGCCCGCGTCGAACACGCGTTCGAAGTCCGTCAGCGTCTCCAGCGCCGGCTGATGTTGTTCCAATCCCGGGGCGCTGAGCAACTCCGCAGCCGCAATGCGCGCCTCCGCGGCCCAGCGCGCCGACCCCGCGCCGCCCGCTGCGCCGGCGGCCGAGCGCTGCTGCGCGGCGGTCGCATACTCGCGCAATCGCTGGGCGACGCCTGTCGCGCGCGTGGAATAGGCCGCCGGCTCCAGCGCGTCGCGCAGCGACTCGATCTCCTGTCGTGCACACTGAACCCGCCGGAACTGCGCCTCCTCCCAGTGCGGCGAGCCTTGCGGCACGTTGCCGAACTGCTCGACCGCCTCCGAGTACCGGCCCGCCGCCTGCAGCGCCACCGGCAGCCACCAGGCCGCATCCAGCCGCCACTCATGATCGGGGTAACTCTGCACGAGATTCAGCAGCACGCCGGCCAGCCGCTCGTAGTCGGCTTTCTCGCGCGATTGATCCGCGACCCGCGCCCACAGCGTGAACGCATTCGACGCGGCCTGCGGCGCACGGGCGTGGCTGCGGATTTGCGCCGCCAGCGTCTCGAACGCGACTGCCGCCTCGCGCAGATTGTTGAGCCGATGCTGCGCCAATCCCAATTCAAACAGGATGCGACCGCGCAGCTCCAGGTCCGCCAGCGGGCGCGCCGCCGCCTCGGTCAGCTGCGCTGCGGCCTCAGCGCCGCGGTCCTGCTCGGCCAGGCGCTGCGCCACAAAGAGCAACTGCTGCGGATCGAGCGTCTTGGGATCGGCGTCCATGTCCACGCTGGCGAGCACATAGTGCTGCACAATCGCCGGCCACGGTCCGCCCATTGCGCCAAGCGCCCCCAGCCGCGCCGTGCCGGTTGCGCGGAGCTGTTCAGCCTGTTGCGCGACGATCGCCGACCCGCCGCCGCTGCGGCGTTTGGCGTCCGCTTCCTGGATGTATGAGAGCGCATCCCAGAGCTTGGCGCAATTGAAATAGAACAGCGCCCCGCGCTCCTCGTCGGTCAGGGAGTCGGGCGTGCGGGCCGCCAGCGGCGCCAGCGTCGTCCGCGCCTCGGCGAATCGACCCGCCAGCGCCTGCGCCCGCCCCAGTTCAAATTGTGCCTGCACGGCCACCAGCGGGTCGCCGTCCGCCGTGATCGCCCGCCGCAGCTCCCGCTCGGCGTCCTCGAAGCGGCGCTGCTCCCGGAATACCAGCCCCAGCGCCACGCGGCAGTGTTGGAGCGGCCCGCCGTCAGGGGCGGTCGCGATCAACTGCTGCAATCCCAACTCGGCGCTGCGCAGCGCCTTGGCGCGTTTTTCGGCGTCCTTTGGCTCGAATTGTGCGATATAGAGGCGGGCTCGCGCCAAATGAAATGGCGCCTCGAAGCGCAGCCGCAGCGCCGTGTCGTACAGCTCCGCCGCGAACAGCGCGTCCTCGTAACGGCCGATGTCGTCCGCGAGCGGCCGAATCGCCGTCGCGGCTTTCTCCAACTCGACCACGGCCAGCTCGAGCAGTCGCACCGCGTGGGCGGCGTTGCCGCGCCCGCCGGAGGAAACCTCCAGTTCGTCGATATCGGGGCCGGCCCAGGTGTGCGACAGGAAGCGCGCCAGCGTCATCCGAGCGGCAGCCGTCGAGACCGTGCGAACCGCTTCGTCCGCGCCGCGGGCGCTTTCGCAGGCGGCCACCCAGCGCCGGAAGCGCTTCTCAGCCTCCGCCAGTCGCTCCTCGCGCTCCGCGGCTTTCTGCGAGCGCAGCGCGGCGTTGACCCAGCATTTCGCAGTCCACTCCAACGCGACGGGGGTGGTCGCCCCGGCCAGGCGCGATTCGAGCGCCGCCGTCTGCCCCTCGCGGATGAGCTTGTCCACTTCGGGGGTCAGCTCCGGCGCGTCCTGCGCGCGGGCTGCGGCGATCAGCAGCGTCAGCATGACGAGGGCGGCGGTGCGCAACGGGGACTCCTTTCAGCGGTGCGCGGCGGCGGGCACCGGCAGGGGGGGCCGGCCGCATCGCTTGGCGAAACTCGGGTTGAGCCTGGCACGGAAAGGGGGCTGTCGGATTTCCGGGCCTCGGCTACGGCGCAGCGCCGCTTGGGTCGCCGCCGAGACTGACGGCAAACTGCACGTTCGGGAACTCGGCCGCGATGGCGGCGTCCATCGCGCGGACGACGTTTCGCCAGGTGACGCTCGGGTGCGCGGTGATGACAACCGGGCTGGAGGGATCGGCCCCCTGGCGGCGCTTGGTGTCGAGATATTCGCGCAGCGCGGAAAACCCGTCGCCGGGCATTTTCTCGCCCATGACGTACACATTCGCGGATGCGCCGCCGTCCACGCTCTCCAGCGCGACCTTGACCAGCGGGATGATCTCGACCGACTCGCCGCCGCCCGGTCCGCTGCGCGGGTCGAGGTCGGTGCGCAGGAATCCCTCGACGATGATCTTGAAGGAGGCCCCCAGCATGAAGAACACCAGGATCACCATGATGATGTCCACCATGGGGGCCAGGTTCGGCACGCGTTCGGCGACCGGCTCAGGGGCCAGGCTGCGCCTCATGAGCCGCCTCCGGCCTGCGGCTCCGCCCCGGCATGAACGCCGAAGACGATGCCGCGGATCTTCGCCAGCCCGCAGCCGCGCAGCACCAGCTCGACGTCGCGATAGCGGGCGTCGCGATGGGCGCGGATCACGCAGCGCAGGTCGCCGGGTCCGTCGCGCCGCGCGTCGGCGGCGCGCTGCGCCAGCAGGGGGGCGACCTCATCCGGGGTGATGACGCGATCGACGATCTGCTCGCCGTCCCAGCCGGTGACGCGGTACTCGGCCGCTCCGCCGCCCGGCGGCGTGACGATGTTGATGACGACCCGCGGCCCCAGCCGGCTTGTATCGGTCGTCGCCGCGGCGAGTGCGAAGGGCATGTCCAGTTGCCGGTGGTCGGACTTCACGATGTCGCCGGCGAGGATGAAGAAGATGATGAGGCACATCATCACGTCCACCATCGGGGCGAGATTCAGCGTGAGCGACACGGCCCTCGGCGGCTTGAACAGCATTCAGCCTCCAAAACTCACGGTCCAATCGCGGGGTTCGGCGCACCCGGCCGGGCGATTCCCGTCCCGCGCGCGGCGGCCCGGCCGAAACAACTTCGTCAGGCTTTCGCGCCCGCGACCGGCGCGCTGCGCGGCTCCGCAGCGGGAGCGGCGGCAGTCGACGGGGCGGCCGATTCGCCGCGCGCCGGCATGACCCGGAAGTGCTCGATGATGTCGAGCGCTTCGACCGTCGCATGCGCGGTCAGCGCGTCGATGCGGTTGCGGCAGACGCCGTAGAAACCCATGCCGACCACGGCCAGCCCAAGGCCCAGCAGCGTGTTCACGAGCGCCAGCGAAATGCCGCGCGACAGCGCGCCGCTGTCCGCCGACCCGCCGCCGCCGCCCATGTTGGCGAAGGTGACGATCATGCCCAGCACGGTGCCCAGCAGCCCCATCAGGGGGCCGAGGTTGCCGATGATGTTCAGGTACTCGACCTTGCGGAACATCCGCCCGGCCATTTCGCCGGCCTTCTCCGCCGCCGCCGCGTGCATCGCCTCGTAGCCGTGGCGACCGTGCTGCAGCGAGGAGCTCATCAGCACGGCGAAAAACGTAGAGCTGCGCTTGACCGTGTCCACGCACTCGCGGTACTTGCGGGCCTCGATCAGTCCGCGAACGCGCTTGACCTGCTCCGCGGGAACGACCGTCGCAGCGCGGACGTTGATGAAATGCTCGACGATCAGCGTGATGGCGGCGATCGAGCCGGCCAGAATGATGTACGCCGGCCATTCCACGCCGTCCCACAGAATCTTCAGCAGGCTCTTGCCGTCGCCGCCGCCGTGCTGCGCCAGCGCCGGCGCCGCCGTCAGCAGCCCCAGCCCCGCACATGCGATCCATCGCGATCCCGCACTCATGCGTTTCCTTTCCTGGCACGGCCGGCGTCGCCTGACGCGGGCGCTCAGCGCAGCCCTTTCGTGCCGCGATCCATGTCGCGGCCGGTCACGATCTTGGTCTTTCCGCGGTTGGCGTCGGCCAGCCGCTGCATCCGCTTGGCGCCGTCGGTGGTGCGCGGCAGATCGCTGCGATCATTAATCAGGATTTCGTCGAAGACCAGGCAGTGAATCTGCACCTTGCGGGTGTTTGCCGCCGTGACCTGCGTCACGACGTCGTCCTCGAAGTAGCCGTCCGAGAAGAAGAACACCGCATCCGGCTTCATGGCCAGGGCGCGGCGCAGCGCGTCGAGCGGAGCAGTGCTGCCGTTGGGGGCTTTTTTCCCGATCCAGTCGTAGAACCCGACCTTGTTCTGCGTGGTCGCGGCCTGCATCCCGCCGGCGAAGGCGTCCACCATCTGCCGCCCGGCGGCCGTCTCATAGAACAGCACGACGTTGAACTGGTTGCCGGGAGTCAGCGCCTGCACCGAGCGCTTCAGCTCCCGTTTCAGATCCTGAACCGCGACAATCACCGATCCCGAGAAATCCAGTACGTAGACAAAGTTGGAACCATCCGCCCGCACGGAGAAGATCGACGCCGCCCCGCGCTCGCCGAATCCGGCGCCGGCCCCGCCGCGTCCGCCGCCTTCGCCCATTCCGCCGCCCATGCCGATGACGCCGGAGCGCCCGAACTCTCCGATGTCCCCGAACCCGCCGGCATCCGTGCTTTCGCTGGCCGTCGGCGTCGTCACCGGCTGTGCATCAAGCTGGCTGAGGCTGGACAGGTCATCAGGCCAGTCATCCGGCGTCGCCGCGCTGTCCGTCGGCGCTTCGCTGGGCCATTGAAACGCTTCGCTCACCGGCGTTTCAGTGATCGTCGCATTGAATTCCGCGGGCGCGCTCGTGCCGCTCGCTCCCCACGACGCCAGCGCCAGCACCCCGATCAGAACGACGTGCGTCCCCAGGCTTGCGAAAAGCGGGGCGCCCAGGTGCACCATCCAGCGCAGCGACGGGTTGGCCGCCTCCAGGTCCGGAAGCGGGGCGCGCGTCGCCGGAACGGGATGCGCCGCCTCGGCCGCACCCAGCTCATTGAGGATCTGCTCTCCCGGATTTCGCGTCATCAGGCGCTTCCGTGCATCAGGCGGGGGCGACCCCGGGCGGCGGACCGCCCGCTGCCGCTGAAGCCAGCGACACATAGCTCATTCGCAGGCGATAGAGCGATTCATCCAGGATGCTCTTTTCCTCGGCGGCCAGGTTGCCGCGCGTCTTTTCCTCGAGCACCTGAATCAGATCGATGAACAGTTTGGCGGCCTCCAGGTTCGGCTCCATTCGTTCGCCGCCGGGGCCGACCAGCATGCCCATCGCAGCCGCAGCCTGCATGAACAGCAGGTTGACGATCTCGACGAATCCCGGATTCACCGCGCCGCGCCGCGCCGTCGACCGCTCGGCGGTCTGCTGCGCAAGCTGCTCCTTCTCGCGCTGGGCCTGTGCCTTCCAGTCGTCGTCCACGATGATCTTGCGCTGTTCATCACTCATGCGTGCGGATCCTCCGGCGCGGTCCCTCCCCCCGATCGTTCCGTCGCCCCACTCACATCTTATCGGATTGTCCGCGCGGCGGCGGCCAGCGCAACCCCGCGTTTTTCCTCGGGGTCACGCCCCGGCCGCCTGAAGACCCGCTGCGGCGGGCGGCGGGGACCAAAGCGCCGCGCGCGGCGAGCGCGGCGGCAGCAGCCGCAGCAGCGCCAGCGCCAGCAATGCGACCGCCACCATGCACAAAGAGAGAAACTGCGAGATCGTGAAGACGCCGAATACGTCGATCGGGTTGTCCGTGCGGATCATCTCGAGCACGAAGCGGCTGGTCGGCTCCAGAATGAACAACGCACACAGCACCTGTCCATCCCGTGTCCTGCGCCAATAGATGGTGCTGAGCACGCCGGCCACGATGAACGCCATGATCACGGAGTAGAGCTGCGTCGGATGCACCGCCACGGAGCGGTGCCGGGCCGCCATCTCCCGCAAGGCCGACGCGGCCAGCCCGTGTTCGCGCATCGGCCGCCGAATGTCGGCGAACTTCTCCCGCGCCGCCGCCAGCTCGCGACGCGCCTTCAGCAGCGCGGCGCGCGTCTCCGCTGTCTCGGCCGCGGCGAAATCCACCTGGGCCTTCTTCACCGCGGCGCGCGCGGCCTGCTCCCGCTCCTCCGCAGCCGCAATGGCGCCATCCGCCGCCGCGATGCTTTCGCGCGAGATCGGAATGCCGACGGCCGCGGACGCCATCAGCCCCGGAAGCTCGAACGGCACGCCGTCGAGCTTGTAGGAACCCGGCGTGGTGTACAGCAGCTCCAGCGGCACTTCGTTGCCCGGGGCGGCCGCCTCCCAATATTCCATCTGCGCCGGACTGCCGAACGGAAACGTCATGCCCACCGGCAGCGGAGTCGGTGCGCCGAAGCAGCAGCCGTTCAGCAGGCACCCCACCCGCCCGAACGCCAGCCCGACCGCTCCCGACGGCGCGGCGATGTCCATGTACCAGCGCCACGACACCCGCTCCACGAGCAGCAGCCACAGCGAGATGCACACCGTCGCGGCCAGAAACCCGCCGTAGTACTCCAGCCCGCCGCGGGTCACGTCCAGAATTCCCCACGCGATGTCGATCACCCCGCCGCGACCGCCGAATTGCTCCCAGTTGTGGATCACATAGAACAGGCGACCGCCGATCACGCCGCTGATCAGCGCCACAAACCCGCAATTCAGGATCACGTCCGGGTTGCCGCCGCTGCGCGCCGCCCGTCGCGCCGCCCAGTGAATCGCCGTCAGAAACGCGATCATCAGCATCAGGCCGTAGCCGGGCACGTCCCAGTTGATTCCCGGAATCCGAAACACCACCGGCATCATCAGCAGGACTCCCGCTCTGTTCGCGTCGATTCCGCGCCCGTCATTTTCTGATGGCTTGCGGGCCGGCCGATCATCAGGTTGTCAATCAGCCGCGTTGCGCCGATCCGCACCGCCAGCGCCGCCAGCGCTGCTCCATTCACCCGGTCGATCGGCTGCAGCTCATCGCAATCGACCACGCTTGCGTAGTCAATCGTACTCGGCCCGGCCGCCCGCACCACCTCGCGCATCCGCGCTTCAATCTCGGCCGCGCTCCGCTCCCCGCGCTGCACGAGCCGCTCGGCCTCCCGCAGCGCCCGGATCAGGCACAGGGCCTGTACACGCTCCGCAGCGGAGAGCCGCCGATTGCGGCTGCTCATGGCCAGGCCGTCGGCCTCTCGAACCGTCGGAACGCCGACGATCCGCACCGGCAGATCGAGGTCCGCGACCATTCTGCGCACCACGGCAAGCTGCTGCGCGTCCTTTTCTCCGAAGTAAGCGAAATCCGGCGACACGATGTGCAGCAGCTTCAGGACCACCGTCGCGACGCCGCTGAAGTGCCCGGGTCGATGCGGACCGCACAGGTGCTCGGTCAGCCGCCCGACCTCCACGCGGGTCACAGGGGGGCGCGGATAGATATCGGCCGCGCTCGGAAGAAAAACCAGGTCCGCCCCGCGCTTGCGACAGATCAGAAGGTCGCCCTCCGGGTCGCGGGGGTAGCTGTCAAGATCCTCCCCCGGTCCGAATTGGGTCGGATTTACGAAGATGCTCACGACCACAAACCCGCCTGCTGCCCGCGCTGCGTCGATCAGCGCCGCGTGCCCCTCATGAAGCGCTCCCATTGTCGGGACGAACCCGACCGCCCGCCCGGCCGAACGGCAAGCGGCTACAGCTTCTCGGACCCTGGCGATTGTCTCCGCACGGATCATCGTCGCCATTTCACCGGGAGTTGGCCCGCGCCGCCAGCGCTCCCGGGGGGGGCGGCTTGACACCTGCGGCACGAAGTCGTACCGTTTCCCCTTCGGCGTGCGCCTGTCCGTGGCCGGCGTTTCGCCGGGCGCTGCGGGGTGGGTGTCCCGCCGCCTTGAGCGGATGGAGAGTCATGCTTCCGGTAACAAAGAAGAGCAAGATGCGCAAGCGGACGCGGCGCTCACACCACGCCAAGCGCCCGCCGGGGATCGCGGAATGCCCGCAGTGCGGGCAGGCCCGCCGGCCGCATCGCGCCTGCGAAAACTGCGGATATGTGAACTCGCATACGTCCATTCCGGCGGGTACCCAGGAGTCCTGAACCCATGCGGATCGGCGTGGACGCCATGGGCGGGGACCACGCGCCGCGCGAGATCATTCTCGGCGCAGCGCAGGGGCTGCGATATCTCGGCCCGCAGGATGAACTGGTTCTCTACGGCCCGCAGGAATTGATCGAATCGGAGTGCCGCGCCGCCGAACTGGGCGATCCGCGCATCCGCATTCGTCACTGCACCCAGACGATCGACATGCACGAGCCTGCGATGGAGGCGCTGCGCGCCAAGCGGGACTCGACCATTGGTCGCATGGCGGCGGACGCCGGCAAAGGCGAGGTCGATGCGATCATCTCGGCCGGCAACACCGGCGCCTTTGCGGGCGCCTGCCAGGTGCGGATCGGCGCGATCCCGGGCGTCTCGCGCCCCGGTATCGCCGTGGTCATGCCGACGTTTCACGGCCCGGTCGTCATCTGCGACGTCGGCGCCAACCTGGCCCCCAAGCCGCACCACCTCCACGAATACGCCCGCATGTGCGCCTGCTATTCGCGGTCCATTCTGAAAATCGCGGAGCCGCGCGTCGGAATCGTCTCCATCGGCGAAGAGGACGTGAAGGGCAACGCCCTCATCAAGGAGGCCCGCGGCCTGATCAAGCGCGACGAGTCGCTGCGCTTCGTCGGCAACATGGAGGGGCGGGATCTCTTCGCCGGCCAGTGCGATGTCTTCATCTGCGACGGCTTCGTGGGGAATGTCGTCCTGAAGCTCACCGAGGGCATGGCCGAAGGGCTGTTCAAGACCATCATTCGCGAGATTGAAGAGGAAAGCCCCGCCCTGACGGCCCAGTTCGAGCCGATCGTGGACAAAATCTGGCGTCGCCATGACTTCGCCGAATACGGCGGCGCGCCGCTGCTGGGCCTTAACTCCGTCGCCATCATCTGCCATGGCCGCAGCGACCGTCGCGCAATCCTCAATGCCGTCCGCGTCGCCCATGAGCAGCTTGCGATCAACCTCAACCGCGTCATCGGCGATCAGCTCGCGCCGGTCCCCGGGGACGCTGTATGAGGCTCGACTGGCCGGTCGAAATCGCCGGCACGGGCATGAGCATCCCCGACCGCGTCGTCACCAACGCGGATTTCGAGAAGCGCCTCGACACCAGCGACGAGTGGATCGTTCAGCGAACCGGGATTCGCGAGCGGCGCATGGCCGCCCCGGAACAAAGCACGCTCGACTTCGCCTCGCAGGCGGCTCAGCGGGCGCTGGCGGACGCGGGCATCACCCCCGCGGACGTGGACCTGATCATCTGCGCCACGATCACTCCCGATCACATGCTGCCGGCCCTCTCCTGCGAATTGCAGGCGCGGATCGGCTGCCGCTGCGTCCCTTCGTTTGACGTCGCCGCCGCCTGTTCCGGTTTTCTGTACGGCTTGGTCACGGCGTCGCAGTACGTCACGACGGGGCTGGCGAAGAACGTGCTGCTCATCGGCGCCGAGTGCCTGACGCGCATCACCGACATGGAGGATCGCGCGACCGCGGTTCTCTTCGGCGATGGAGCCGGCGCCGCGGTCATCCGCCGCGCCACCGATCCGGGCCGCCGGCTCATTGCCGCCCGGCTCGGCGCCGACGGGGCGCGCAGTGATCTGATCTGGGTGCCGGCCGGCGGCTCGAAGGAGCCTTCGAGCCTCCGCACCGTCAGCGAGCGCCTGCATTACATGCGCATGCGGGGCCGCGAGGTCTACAAGTTCGCCGTCACGCACATTCAGGAACTGATTGCCGAGACGCTTGCCGACGCCGGCGTCACAAGCGATGACGTGCATCTGCTCATCCCGCATCAATCCAACCTGCGGATCATCGAATCCGCGATGGAGAAGATGGGCCTGAGCGAGGAGCGCGTCGTCATCAACATCCAGCGCTTCGGCAACACGTCGGCTGCGTCGGTGCCGCTGGCCCTGCATGAAGCGCGCTCCACCGGGCGTATGCGCCCGGGCGAACTCGTCCTGCTGGTTGCGATTGGTGCCGGGTTGACCTGGGGTTCGGCGCTGCTGAGGGTCTGAATCGTGACAAGAGCGGCTGCGATATTTCCGGGACAGGGCGCTCAGCTCGTCGGCATGGGGCGCGACGTGGCCGAGCGGCACGCCTGCGCTCGCGAGGTCTTTTCGCGTGCAGACGCGGTGCTTGGCTTCCCGCTTTCGACGCTGTGCTTCGACGGCCCGGAGGAGCGGCTCGGCGCGACCGACGTGCAGCAGCCCGCCATCTTCACCACCAGCGTCGCAATCTTCCACGCCGCACTCGACGCCGGCCGTATCCGCACCGACGATTTCGTCGCCATGGGCGGGTTGTCGCTCGGTGAATACACCGCGCTGCACCTGGCCGGCGCGATTGAGTTCGAGGACGCCCTGCGCCTGGTCCACGAGCGCGGCCGGCTGATGCAGGCCGCAGCCGAGGCCCGGCCCGGCGGAATGGTCACAATCCTGGGGCTGGATGAGGCCGCTGTCCTCGGCATCTGCGAGCGGCTGGCGCGCTTCGGGTGCATTTCGCCCGCGAATTTCAACACGCCCGGGCAGATCGTCATCAGCGGGGATCGGGCCGCCTGCGAGGCCGCGCCGGCCGAGATTGAGGCCGCCGGCGGCAAGCACGTCGTGTTGAAGGTCGCCGGCGCGTTTCACAGTGAATTGATGCGCCCGGCCGCCGATTCGCTCCGAGCGACGCTGGATGCCGCCAGTATTCGCGCGCCGCGCATCCGGGTGATTGCCAATGTCGACGCCGGGTATCATGGCGAGCCGGCCTCGATCCGCGAATCGCTCTATCGGCAGGTCTTCAACCCGGTTCGCTGGCAGGGCTGCGTCGAGCGGCTTATCGCGGACGGCTGCGAGGAGTTCCGCGAAATCGGCCCGAACCGTCATCTTTCCGGCATGATGCGGAAGATCGACCGAGCCGCAAAGGCCGTGAACATCAGCACGTTGGCGGACCTGTCCGCCTGACCTGTCCCGTGCCGCGACGCCGCGGCCCCATCGCAGGAGGCATCTCATGCAGCTCGAAGGTCAGGTCGCTCTGGTCAGCGGTGGATCGCGCGGCATCGGTCGGGCGATCTGCGCTGCGCTCGCGCGCTCCGGGGCAACGGTGGTCGCCGCCGCCCGCAGCACCGATGCCGTTTCCGCCTGGTTGCCCGAGGAATCCGGGCTGGAGGGCCGCATCCATCCCGCTGCGCTCGACGTGACCGACGAAGCGCGCGTGGAGCAGCTTGTCGGCGAGGTGGTGGCGCGGCACGAGCGCATCGACATCCTCGTCAACAACGCCGGCATCACCCGCGACGGCCTGCTGATGAGCATGGAAACGCCGCAGTTTGACGAGGTCCTGAACACGAACCTGCGCGGCGCGTTCTTTCTCATGCGGGCCTGTTCGCGACCGATGATCCGGGCGCGGCGCGGGCGCGTGGTGAACATCGCCAGCATCAGCGGCATCGCCGGCAACGCCGGTCAGGCAAACTACGCCGCCGCAAAGGCCGGGCTGATCGGCATGACCAAGTCCTTCGCCAAGGAGGTCGCCAAGCGCGGCATCACGGTCAACGCCGTCGCTCCCGGCTTCATCGAAACGGACATGACCGACGTGCTTCCCGAGAAAGTGCGCGATCACTACCGCGAGTTGATCCCCATGCAGCGCTTCGGCGCAGCCCGCGAAATCGCCGACGCCGTGCTCTTTCTCGCCGGCCCCGGCGCCGCCTACATGACCGGCCAGACGCTGGTCGTGGACGGCGGTTTGAACATGTAAACGGCCTTCGCCGCGGCCTGGTGGTGCACGCTCCCTTCCAACGCTCCTCTTGGACTCAGCCGCAGCCGGCCGCAGGATCTTTCTGAATCCGCCTCAATTCACTCCCGAAGCAATAAAGAAACGGCCCGGCGCGACCGTTGAAGGCCGCACCGGACCGCACCAGTGAAAGGCAGCATGCTCCGCAGTCAACTTACGTCACGAATCTTCCGCTGAAACACAGCACGCAGCAGCGCTGCATCAGGAGACCAGCCGGCCTCCTGCTTCGCACCGCTCCCGGCGTCAGCGGGTCAGTTCAAAATCGCCCGGCCGAACCGGCGCCTCAGGCTCGTCAGCCTCCAGCGGCACTCCCGCCATGCGACTCTCCAGCACGTCGCGCAGCTTGATGACCGCCCGGTTCTGAATCTGCCGGACGCGCTCCTTGGTCACTCCGATCTTGTTGCCGACCTCGGCCAGCGTCCGGATTCCCTCGAGCGGCGGCGCTTCCGGCGCGGCGTCCATTCCGAACCGCGCCGCCAGAACCCGTCGCTCCACGTCGTTCAGTTCGGCCAGGTTCTGCTCCAGGATCGACCGCAGCTCCCCGACGTAGTCATCGGCGATGTCCTCGCGCCGGCGCTCGGTGTGGTCGCTCTTCTCCAGCGAAGGATCGTACTCCACCGGAAAGACGCCGCGATCACGGGCCGCACGACCGGACGCGCGGGCGAAGCTCTTGAGAATCGCCCGGCAGCCGTAGGTGCTGAACTTGAATCCGCGCATGCAGTCGAACTTGTCCACCGCGCGCAGCAGGGCCATGTTGCCCTCGCTGATCACGTCGGCCAGGTCCACACCGATCACGCGCGTCCGCCGCGCCATCGCCAGCACCAGCGGGATGTTCGCGTTGGCGATGTGGTTGCGCGTCTCCAGGGCGCGCTCGCTCCACGTCAGGATCTCGCGGGCCGCCTCGACGGTCAGCCGCTCGCCCGCGAAGCGCTTCACCAGCACCATCACGCGGAAGCGGCAGTAATTGAATCGCAGAAACAGGAACCGCTCCTGCTCCGCGGTCAGCGTCGCCGTGCGCACCATGGGCGTGAACTCGTACGCCCCGCTGTCATCGCTGTTGCGCGGAGCAGCGCCGGTCGAGCGGCTGCGCTGCCGGGATTCCGGGATCGGCCCCAGCAGCAGCTTCTCGGTCGAGGCCTTGCGAAACGCCGGGTGGAAATAGCACTCAAGCGGATCGCGCAGCACGCGCCGCAGTGTGGCTCGTTCATCCGCGGTCAGCGACTTGGCGGCCATGACCGCCGAAAGCTGAACCTGCGGAATGATCTTCTGAAGCTTCGCGCCGTTGGTCGGCGCATCCATGATCGTGGGCGGGATCCGATTCATCTCCACGCCTCCCTTCCTGTTGTCGCACGGCTCCTTGGGCCGTCCGTGCCTGCGGGCACTCCAAACACACTAGATACGATTGAGACCCGCGGCGGTTTCCTTCAGATGACAAAGTCCGACGAAAAACCGTCTCAACCCTGCCACCACTTACATCCTATCGGCCCGTCAAGGGCCAGTCAACGAAAAATTCGTTCAATTCGTTCAATTTCGGTCAATCTTGGCGAAAGAACCGAAAGTCAAAGACTCACAAACCAAGTGCCTCACCACGGCTTCATGCTGGTTACGAACGGAACCGGTTGCATGGTTCGTTCAATTCGCTCAGAGGCTGGAACATCCAACCGCGGGGGGCCATCCCCCTGCCCGATACTGCAAGCCCGTCAAAGGGGAGAGTCGCCCGGCAGGGGGGTTCATTGCGTCGATTTCTGTCGGTTCAGAGCGAAATCGCAGAATCCGCGTCACGGCAGGGGTTTATGCGAATTCCACCAGCAATATGCACGCTTCGCCGCCCCCCACGCGCTGCAGCTCCCAGCGCAGCACCTCTGCCACCTGCGACGCCTCGCATAGGCCGGAGAGGTCCACGATCCGCCCATCCGCCAGTGCGAAGCAGCGCGGAATGGTCGCGCCGGCATCGGAATAGCGGGTGTGTCGCTCGGCCAGCGCGAGCAGGTCGGCAGGCGCCCTTGCGCACATGGAAATGGCCCAGTCTGCCGAGTTCGACGCCCAGCGGATTCGGCCCGCCCCATCCACCACCCGAATCGCCGGCCGCGTCCGGCGAAACGCCGCCAGTAGTCCGGTCGAGCGCAGCTCGGCGGTCCACAATTCGAATCCGCCAGCTGTGCTGCCGCGCGAGATGTTGTTCGCACGCTTCCCAAAGCTGGTGCGAACCGTCTCCTCGATCGTCGCGACCGCGCTGCTGCGCTCGCCAACAGGCTCCGGCCGATGAATGTCCGTCGCCCCCTCCGCCGTTGCGCGGAGCAGATTGCGGCGGGTGTCCACTTCCACGAACACCTGAATCGTCTCAGGTGCCGCCCCCATTCGCAGAACGCTCTCGAACGCTTCCGCCCGAATCCGTCGGATGTCCTCCTCAGTCGGATTGACCGCGGTTCTTTCGACGCTGTCGCGCAGGAGCGCCAGCGCCACACCGATGGCGCTGATCACGTCCGCATGGCGCACATTCTCAAAAGGCAGACCCAGCTCGCGGGCGACGGCCGGCACAATGGCCGAAGCGCCGCCGCCGCCGCCGACCAGCCGAACCAGCGCCGGGTCAAGTCGATAGTCGCGGATCAGGCCACGGACCAGTTCGCCGACGCGCATCGCGGCCGAGCGCAGAATGGCGTCAGCCAGCGCGTTTTGATCCGAAAAGCCCAGTTCCGGCGCCAATTGTGCGAATCCGTCGGCCGTCCTGCTTGCGTCCGCAGCAGCCGGGTCGCCGCGCGGCACAAGACCGGCGACGTTGGCGGCGCAGGTGGGCGTGACCGCCAGCAGGGCTTCTCCGGCTCGGGCACAGAGCCGCTCAGCGGGGTCGTCCGGCGTTTCATAGCGAGCGGATTTCAGCGATTTGGCCGGATGTTCGGAGAAGCAGAGATAGGGCAGGCCGGCGATGTGCGCGCTGCGCGGTCCGACGGCGACGATCGTGCCGGGGCGCCCCGGTTCGACCAGCGACCCGCCGGCGACGCCGATGGTTCGCACGTCGAGCGTCTCAAGGTGCAGCTTGCATCCGCCGATCTCGGCCGAGCGGATCTGGCAGCGGCCGTTGCGGATCACGCTGACGTCCGTGCTCGTGCCGCCCACCTCGAGAAAGATGCCGTCCGACACGCCGGCAAAGAGCAGCGCCGCGGCAACGCCGGCGGCCGGCCCCGAGAGCATGGTCAGGATCGGCCGACGGCGCATTTCCTCCACGTCCATGACGCCGCCGTCGCTGCGCATGATCATCAGCGGGGCGGCGATTCCGGCAGCGCGGACGGCGCGCTCGGTCATGTCGGCGGTTTCAAGCATGCGCGGGATCATTGCGGCGTTGATGACGGCGGTGCGCGTGCGCGTCCGCAGGCCGTGCAGCCGGCTGACGTGGTGCGTGGCGGTGGCGGGCAATTCCAGCGCGGCGGGCGCGCTCACAGACGAGCTGTTCGCGCCGCGGATCATCCACGCTGAACGCCTCCGCGGCCACGATCACCCGCGCACCGGCATCCCGCAGTTCGCATAGCAGGGCATCGATTCGCTCCGGCGTGGCGCGATCGGAGCGCAGGAAGCGATGATGAATCGGCAGCCGGCGGTGCGGCGTCAGGCGGATCGGCGGAATTCGCGTCTGCGCACATGCGATCCACGCGGAGCGCAGCGGACCGAGACCCAGAACTCCGACCGGCGCCACGTCGCCTTCGAGCAGCGCGTTGGTCGCCTGCGTGGTGGAATGCGCGATCAGGACAATTTCGTCCCGCGTGATCGCATGGCGTTCCATTAGGCGCTGCAAAGCTTCGATCACCCCGCGCGCCACGCCCTCTGCGGCGCGATGACTCGTGGGAACTTTCGACGAGCCGGCCAATTGCAACGAAGCGGCGTCGATCGCGACGGCGTGCGTGAACGTGCCGCCGACGTCGATGCCGATGCGAATCTTGCGAGCAGACGACAACGGCGACTCCGCGGCGCTACGCCGGTACGAACCATAGCCCGAACAGCACAATGGCGGCCGCCGCGGCGATCCACACCGGCAGGAGCGTGAAACGCAGAATGCGGTTGACCGTGACGCCCTGGAATCCGGCGATCCAGACGTTGGCGGTGTTCGTCGGGTCGCAGACGCCCTGCAGCATCCCGGCGCCGATGATGACCGCCAGCACCGCCTCCGGCGGCAATGCACCGAGCGCCAGCAGCGTGGAGGCGACCGCGGTTCCCATGCCCCAGGCGTTCAGCGGGCCGCGATAGAGCGCCAATGGCGCGGCCAATGAGAAGGTCAGAATGTACGCCAGCCGACGGGAGGGCGCGACCATCTCCAGCAGCGGGCGCAGGTAACCTTGCACGGCGTCCGTCTGCAGCGCCACATAGAGCATGCCGATGCCGATCATGAGCAGGCAGGGGGGCGCAACGGCCTGCGCTCCCTCGACCAGCGACCGCGCCAGCACGCGCAGGCTGCCGGGCCGCCATGCCACGCAGGCGAACATGTAGGCAATGGAGGCGGTGAAGGCGGTGATTTCCTCAATTCCGGCCAGGTAGACGAGCGCAACGGGCAGCAGCGGCGCGATGGCCAGCGGTACCGGGATGCGCTCCTGCGGGGGCGCGGTCGCAGTTCCGCCCGCGCGGTCGTTGGGATTTGCTCCCGCCGAACTTCCACCCTCCGTGCCCGCGCCGGCGTTCGCATTCGAGCCGCCGGGCGAACCACCCGCCGCGACGGCGCAGAAGCTGCTGAGCAGGCCGCGTCGTGTGCCCCACCAGATCCAGGCGATCCCGAGCAGCGCGTAGAGCGCCACCGTGACCCCGATGATGCGATCGAGCGTCGGCGCGGGGACGCCGTACAGGTCCATCCACAGCCGCCGCGTGACGGGGTAGAGCGTGCCGCCCATCGAAATCGCGATCAGAAAAACGCCGGCACTGACGATCGGTGAAAGGCCGATCGAACGCAGGATCGGCAGGATGATCGTGCCCAGCATGATCACCGTCCCCAACCCACCGAGGGAGGTGAAGACGGCCGCCGTCGCGAGGAACACGGCCAGCGTCAGCACGAAGGGCCGCTCGCCGGCGAATTCGGCGGTCCACAGGACCATCCGGCGGGCCAGATCGAGGTTTCGCACATACATGGCGAACATGCCGCCGAAAAGCGTGGCGATGATCGTGGCGTACATCCACAGCGCCCCGCCGCGCAGCGTCAGCACGAGATGCTCGGCGACATACGATGTCGCGGTCGCGCGACCCGCGCCGCTTTTCGCTTCATCAGCGCCGGCCGTTGCCGCTTCGATCTCGCGGCGGATTTCCTCCAGCGCCGCGCGGGCCCCCGCGGCGTCGTTCGAGTGCGGATCGTTTGCGCGCAACACGGCCTGCATGCGGGCCGAGCCGGGAATGCGGGCCATGCGGTCGGCAAAGGCGCTGCGCCACCCCGGATGCACCGGCGGCCGACTGACCAGGTTCGGCAGCGCATCCGTCCGCGCCCGCAGCTCCTGCTCCGCGGCGCGAAGCTGAGTCAGCTCGTTGCGTTCGGCAGGGGGCACATGCGCCGCGCCGCCGCCATCGTCGCGGCCAAGTGCGATTAGCAAGGCATCGACCGCGGCGCGCGAATGTCGAATCTTGTCGCCGATGATCGCATCCTGCTGCCGAGCCAGCTCATTCCACGCGATTCTGCGCGGGTTGTCGGAGTTCAGCGCGTCGGCGGTGGCCGCAAGCGTGACGAAGCAGACCGCCATCAGCGGCAGGGCGAGCAGGGCGCTGAGTCGCTCCAGGAACATCGCGGTCGCGAAGACCACGAAGACGGCGATCAGCAGCAGACCGATGAGCAGGGTCATGGCGGCACATGGTCCGGGGGTGGGGCGGGGTATTGCAAGGGGTGGCGGGCGGGACGGCGCGCGGGGTGCGGACGTATAATCCGCGGCCCACGAACCACGGAGGACCGCTGTGATTGACCCGCGTATGACGAAGCTGGCCGAAGTGCTTGTGAATTACTCCTGCGCCGTGAAGCCGGGAGAGAAGATCCTGTTCGAGGCGATCGACATCCCGCTGGAGTTCGCCGAGGAATGCGTGCGCGTTGCGGCGGCGGCTGGGGGGCACCCGCTGGTCACGCTCAAGAGCAACCGCGTCAACCGGGCGCTGATGCTGTCGGGCAGCCGGGAACAGTGGGATCTGATTGCGGACGTCGAGAAGCTGCGGATGGAAAACGTGCAGTGCTACGTCGGCATTCGCGGGAATGCGAACGTCAGCGAGTTGTCGGATGTGCCGGGTGACCGGCAGAAGCTGTACGAATCGACGGTCTGGAAGCGCGTGCACAGCGAAGTGCGGGTGAAGAAGACCCGCTGGGTGGTGCTGCGCTGGCCGACGCCGAGCATGGCGCAGCTCGCGCAGATGTCCACCAGTGCGTTCGAGGACTTCTACTTCCGCGTCTGCACGATGGACTACGCGAAGATGAGCAAGGCCATGCAGCCGCTCAAGACCCGGATGGAGGCGACCGACCGCGTGCGGATCAAGGGGCCGGGCGAGACCGACCTGACCTTCTCCATCAAGGGCATCCCGGCGATTCCGTGCGACGGGCGCGTGAACATCCCGGATGGTGAGGTGTTCACCGCCCCGGTGCGCGACAGCATCAACGGTGTGCTGCAGTACAACGCGCCGACGCTCTATCGCGGCGTGACGCACGAGTACGTGCGGTTCGTGTTCAAGAACGGCCGGATTGTCGAGGCGACCAGTTCCAACACGGCCAAGCTCAACGAGGTGCTCGATACGGACGCGGGCGCGCGGTATGTCGGCGAATTCGCGATCGGATTCCACCCGCACATCACCCGCCCGATGAAGGACATCCTGTTCGACGAGAAGATCGCCGGCAGCATCCACTTCACGCCGGGGCAGGCCTACGAAGAGGCCGACAACGGCAACCGCAGCGAGATTCACTGGGACATCGTGCTGATCCAGACGCCCGAGCATGGCGGCGGTGAACTGTGGTTCGACGACAAGCTGATCCGCAAGGACGGCCTGTTCGTGACGGATGAACTGATGGGGCTGAACCCGGACCGCATCGGCTGATCCGCGGTCAGTTCGGCGGTCCCCCGATCAAACGGGCGAACCTGCGAGTCCAGGCTTCGCGCGGCGCTTTGGCGCAGGCATCCTTGCCCGCCGCCGCGTCGTGCCGCCGCGCCGTTACAGTCCCAGCAGCAGCGCCACGAACGGATCAATGTCGAAGTTGTTCACTGCGCAATCGGCGTTGATGTCCGCCCGCTCGCGATCGCAGCCGGGATAGGCGGCGTTGTAGGCCGCTTCATCCAGAATCGCCAGCACGAACGGATCGATGTCAAAATTGTTCAGCAGGCCGTCGCAGTTCAGATCGCCCAGGTGCAGCGCGCCCGGTCGCCCGTCACAGAGCCGCGCGTTCTGCGCGTACGCGTCGCGCACGTCAAACCGCGAGTCGCCCCAGGTCAGCAGCGCCTGGCCCGGCCAGGCCGCGACCGCGTCGAGACGCGACTTGCCCGACAGCGTCGAGCAGGAATTCCGCACCGCCGGCGTCCACAAGGCCGAACCGTTCTCGTCCAGCGCTGCGCCCACGATCAGGGCGCTGCCCGAGCGGTCAATCCAGAAGGTCACCATTCCGCCGTTGCGGCCCGGCACAACCCGTACGAATGAGCTTTGATTGGCACTGAGGCCGACGACCTCGAGGCCGCCATGGCCCCACTGCCGCGCGCCGCCCGAGAGGCGCTGCGCGAACACGCCCCATTGCGACTGGCCGGAGTTGGCCTCGGTCCAGGCGACGTAGGTGTCGCCGCTGGCGGGATCGTGGATGCCGCTGGGGCTGAGTGCGATCTTGCCGCTTTCCTGAAGCGAGGTCTCGATCCCGTTGGCGGGATAGAGCGGCGTGCCGTCGGCTTCGAGGTGCTGTACGCGAACGCGGCGCGTTGCGCCGGTTTCATAAAAGGGGATCACCGCGCCGCCCGCGCCATCCGCGACGAAGGTCGGGAAGTAGGCGGTCTGGATCGAGTTGGCGGTGAAGATCTCGACCGGCGTGCCCGAATTCCAGACCTCACCGCCGGTCTCGTCGTACATCTGCGCGTACAGGTGCTTGTTGCTGGTGACGCAATTGGCCCCGGTGCAGCGGACCCACAGCGCGATCACGGTCGTGCCGATTCCCGGCTGCAGATCGGAGAGATTCAGCGGGCGGCTGGTCGGTGCGGCCGGATCCGCGACGGTCACGCCGGATCCGCCCCACAGCAGGTTGCCGTCCGGGTCGAGGCGGTGCAGGACGATCGTCGCGGGCGAAGTCGAAGCGGTATAGCCGACCACGATGCTGTCGTCATCCAGGATGGCCACGACCGGGCGGTTGCCGTTGAGAGAGCCGGGCAGCACAACCCCGTTTGCACCCCACAGCAGCGTGCCGTCCGGCGCGATGCGGTTCACGCCTACCTGCGTCGTGCCGGGGCGATCATCGCGATAAGTCAGCAGCGCGTGTCCGCCGGAATCGACCGCAATGCCGTAGTCCTGCGTGCTGGAGTGGGCCAGGTCGGCGATGCGGATGCCGTGATCGGCCCATTGAGGCACGCCGTCGCGGTCCAGGCGCTGCAGGTACATGTCGTAGCCGCCCAGCGCGTTGGAGTACCACGAGATGTAGCAGCCGCCGTCGGCGGTCGCCCGGACCTTGGACTGCGTCTGCTCGGACACATCGTCTGAGACGATGAGGTTCGTCGCCACGTCCGCCGGGTACTCGGCCAGCGCCGGCGGGAGGGCCAGCGAAATGAGAAAAGCCGGCAGCACGACGCGCACACTGAGCCGAATCGCGGCCAGGGCGTGGGAGTGCAACGAGGCGGTTCGATCGGCGCTGGAGTGAATCGGCGAAGTCAGGCTTGGCGACTGCATGTTGGTACTCCGAGGGAGGCTCGCGGCGGGTGGTTCCCGTTCGCCCCCATGGTAACGGTCCGCGGCCCGAATTCCGTGCACCGTTTCCGCGATTCCCGGGATTCACGCCGGCCGACCGCCCGCTGCCCGCAGGCCGGGATTGCCTGCTCGAGGGCGGCGCAGGCTGCGGACGGCCCGGCCGTGCGTGTACCATCCGCACCCGCGCGAGCAGCGCATCGGAGCGGACCATGCCGGGTACGAATCACGAGAGCGGGAATTCGGCGGCCGGCGCGCTTCCGCGGCCGCGCGGGTTGTTCAACATTCTCCTGGATGGGGTGGAGCGGGTGGGAAACCGCCTGCCGGACCAGGTCACGATCTTCGTGGCGCTGGGCGTGGTCACGCTGTTGGTGTCGAGCCTGGGCGCCTGGCTGGGGTGGAGCGTCGTGCACCCGACCAAGGGCACGACCGAGGTGGTGCGGAACCTGTTGAGCCGCGACGGCCTGGCGTGGGTGCTGGGGTCGGTCGTCTCGAATTTCGCTGGCTTTCCGCCGCTGGGCACGGTGCTGGTGGCGATGATCGGCGTGGGCGTGGCCGAGCGCACCGGGATGTTTGCGGCGCTGCTCAAGCTGCTGGTGATGTCCGTACCGGCGGCGCTGGTGACGCCGACGATCGTCTTCGCCGGGATCATGTCAAACGTGGCGTCGGATGCGGGCTACGTGATTCTCCCGCCGCTGGCGGCGATGCTGTTTCACTCGCTCGGCCGCCATCCGCTCGCAGGCGTCGGCGCGGCGTTCGCGGGGGTCGCGGGCGGATTCTCGGCCAACCTGCTGCTCAGTACGCTGGATCCGATGCTGGCGGGGTTGACGGCCAGCGCAGCGGGGATGATCCAGAAGGACTACGGGGTTCACGCGGCGGTGAACTATTACTTCATGCTCGTGTCCGTGCCGATGCTGACGCTGGTGGGGTGGTTTGTTTCGGAGCGGATCGTCGAGCCGCGGCTGGGGCGCTTCGACGCTCAATCCGCCCCGGCCGGGGCGGACAACGCCGGCTTCGCGCCGCTCGAGCCGATTGAGCGCACCGGGCTGTGGGCGGCGCTCGCGGCGTTCGTGGTGACCGGCGCGTTGATCGCGTGGATGGTGGTGCCGGAGCACGGCGTGCTGCGCGACCCGAAGGGTCAGGACACGATCGCGAAGCTCAAGCCCTTTTTCGCGGCGCTTGTTGCGATCATCTTCGCCGTGTTCATCGTTCCGGGGATCGTCTTCGGCGTCGTGACCGGGCGGCTGCGATCCGACCGCGACGCGGCCCGGATGATGAGCCAGACCATGTCGTCGATGGGCGGCTACGTCGTGCTGGCGTTCTTCGCGGCGCAGTTCATCGAGTGGTTCAAGCAATCCAACCTGGGGCTGTTCATCGCCGTCGGCGGGGCGGAGCTGCTGCGCAGCGTGCAGTTCACCGGCTTCCCGCTGATGATCTCCTTTGTGCTGGTGACGGCGTTGTTCAACATCCTGATGTCGAGCGCATCCGCGAAGTGGGCGCTGATGGCGCCGGTGTTCGTGCCGATGTTCATGCTGCTGGGGAAATCGCCCGAGGCGGCCCAGGCCATGTACCGCGTCGGCGACAGTTGCACCAACGCCATCACCCCGCTCAATTCCTATTTCCCGGTGCTGCTGGCGGTCGTGCACCGCTACCTGCCCAGCGCCGGCATCGGGACGCTGATCTCGATGATGGTGCCGTACTCAATCGCATTCCTGTTGGCGTGGACGGTGATGCTGATGGCATGGATGGTGATCGGTGCTCCGCTCGGCCCAGGCGCGAACATCCTCTACGACGCCGCCGCGATCGGAGCGGCCGCGACGGCGCCCACGGCCCCGTAGCGGAGGCGCTCAGCGCGTCGCGGCCGGCGGCGGGCCGCCCATTCCGCGAAAGCGATAGCCGTGTGCCGAGACGTAGTAGTACATGGCGACACAAATCAGGATCAGGCTCCCCAGCAGCGCCAGCACCACCCACCGCCCCGGGACTCTGCGGTGCGAATTCATGGAGCAACCCGCCGGAATTCGTACCCCCCGCGCTCCGCACCCCACACCTGCCGCCCGTCGGCATCGTAGCCGCGGTCCCACGTCACCAGCCCATCGGCGGTCAACGAGATCAGGTCCGATACCGCATATGTCGCGCCGCGCAGGGTGCTGGCGCAGCCGCTGCCGCGCGTCCCGCCCGCAAATGTCCCGTCCGGCCGGCGCTGGATGTACATCGTGCAGCCGCTGCGCGGCAGGAGTTGCGACGGTTCCAGGTCCGACAGCGGGTTCGCCTCGCGCCACGCCCCCGCGCGGCGCAGCACGTCTGACGGCTCTCCCGGCAACTCAAACACCTCACTGACCAGGCCGTCACCGGTTCGTGCGAGGCGATAGACGCGCTGCCGATAAGGGCGCTCCGGCGTCTCGGCGGTGGCCTGCTCGACATAAAGCCATACGCCGTCGTCGCGCTCCGGCCAGATGCGGACGTGATGCAGCCGGATGTCGCGATAGTCCCCATCCCGCGCCGCCTGCTCCGCACTGCTGAAAGAGCCGATGAGCCACTCCGACAGATCACTCAAGTCGCCCGAATTCGCCCTGCCCGGTCCGCCGTCGCGCGTGGCTCCGCAACCGGCGCAGAGCGCCGCCAGCGTCGAACAGGTCAGGAGCAGGGGAAGCAGGCGGGAGAATCTGCGATGAATGCCGGGAATCTGCAAGCATGTACCTCCGGGGATGAAATCAGCGACGGCTGGCGATGGCGGCGGCCAGCGGCTGAACCACCTGCGGCACGACCCGCTCGGTCGCGAGCTTCGCCGCTGCGCCCACCAGTTCGTCGTGGACGCGCACCAGGTCCGCGCCGGGCGGAGTGCTCCAGTAGCGCCGCACGGTGACGCTCACGCTGATGGGCGAGGCGTCGTACTCCCCCGTGCGCACCTCCACCGCGGACGTGCGACTGCGGATCTCCACATACGCCTGCGTGCCGCAATCCTCGGACAGCGCGATGCCGATGATCGGCTGGCAGTCAATGATGTGACGGCCGGCGGGCGCAACCGCCGCGGCCAGTGGGTCCGCGGCCAGCAGCGTGTCGGCGATCAACTCGTCGTGATTGCCGCGATAGTCCAGCTCCAGATGGAGCGAGACCTCCATGTAGTCGTAGTCCAGGTCAGACAGGCTCAGGTCGTAGGGGGCCTGCGTGAAGACCACCCGCCCGAGCGTCATCACCGCGTCTTCGGAATCGGGCGATCCGTGCAGCAGCTTGACCGCGTTGCTATCGACGCGAACCTGCCGCCGGGCGTCCTCATCCACTTCTTCCTCAAGAAGCACGCCGCCCTCCGGCCGACGGCGGAAGCGCGTCAGCCCCGGAAAGGCACGGCGCACCACCTCGAAGAAGTGCAGCAGCGACTCGCGCGACGGGTCCAGCTCCAGCTTGAACGCCAGACGCGAGGCCACGTGGAAGCGGTCGCAACAGGATCCAAATAGCCACATTCGGGCGGATCTCCGGCTCGCGGCAGAAGGGCGCTCCACCGTTATCATAGCCGAAAGGCGGATGGCGCGCGGCCCGGCCCGCGCCGCCGCCATGCACCGTCACATGCGCTACGCGCACCTGCGAAAGAGCCTCATGTCGAATACCACGCTGCAACGCACCCAGGCGCTCGCCGAGTCCATCGTCGGGTGGAGGCGGCATCTGCACGCCCACCCCGAACTGAGCGGACAGGAGCAGCAGACGGCCGCTTTTGTCGCCGGCGCGCTGCGCGAGATGGGCTATGCCCCGCGTGAGAACGTCGGCGGCGGCTACGGCGTCGTCGCCGAACTGGCCGCCGGCAGCGGACCGGCGGTCGCGCTGCGCGCGGACATGGACGCGCTGCCCATCACCGAAGCCACCGGGCTGCCATTCACCTCGCGCAGCCCCGGCGTGATGCACGCCTGCGGCCATGACGCGCACACGGCCATGCTGCTCGGTGCGGCGCGGCTGTTGGCAGAGCGACGGGCCGAGTTGAAACGGCCGGTGCGATTTCTGTTCCAGCCGAGCGAGGAGCTGTACCCCGGCGGCGCACCGCAGCTCATCGCCGGCGGCGCGCTGGACGGCGTGGACGCCGTCTTCGGCCTGCACATCATCTCCGTACTTCCCGCCGGCGTGGTGGGCGGCCGCAGCGGGCCGTTCATGGCCGCGGTGAACACGCTGGACGTGCGCGTCATCGGGCGCGGCGGGCACGCGGCCATGCCGGAAAGCTGCGTCGATCCGATCGTCTGTGCCTCGGCGATCGTCCTGTCGCTGCAATCCGTCGTCAGCCGCAACGTCGGTATGCACGAAAACGCCGTTGTCAGCGTCACCCAGATCAACGCCGGCACCGCCGACAACGTAATTCCCGGCGAGGTGCGACTGCGCGGCACGATTCGCACGTTTGACGAGAGCGTGCGCGAGCGGGTGATCGAGCGCGTCACCGGACTGTGCCGATCGGTGGCGGAAGCGCACGGCGCGACCGCCGAAGTCACGATTTCTCCCGGCTATCCGGTGCTCGTAAACGATCGCGGCGTCTTCGAGCGGGCACTGGGCGCCGCCCGGGCGGCCGGCGTGCCGGAGGCGGCCTGCGAGGAATTGCCCCTGCAAGGGGGCGCCGAGGACTTCGCTTATTACGGGGCCAAGGCGCCGGCCGCGTTCGTATTTCTCGGGGCCGCGAAGGCCGATCCCGCCCAGGTGTTTCCGCACCATCACCCCCAATTTGACGTGGATGAACGCATGTTGCCGCTCGGTACCGCGATTCTGGCGGAGTTTGCGCTGCGGTCCTGAGCACAGTCCCGCTACAATATTGCGGTGTCGGTCCGCCGCAGTTCCGGGCGCGTCGTGCCCGGGAATTGTTGCGAGCCTTCGGCATCCGCTGCTGCGCTGGCAACGGATCATGACTTCGGCGCACGGATACATTCAATGTCATTACGACCGCATTGTCAGATCGTGCGGCGCCTGATCGCCCGGGTTGGCCTGGCGGTCGGCATGGTCGGCTGGTCCGCGCTTCCGGCTATGGCCGCGCCGCCGGCGTTGCATGCGTTCGCACCGCATCCCGACTCCGTCATGGCGGCGTCGGATCGATCAGAAGCGCTCCACGATCACGACCCGGCCGGCTGCGACTATTGCGCGGCTGCAAAGCTGCGTGCGGCGGCCGATCTCGGCGAAGCGGCGATCCCGGAAGGCGGGTTGGCCGGCTCGTCGCTTTCCGACACGGACGTGCAGCATTACACGCTCGACCTGACAGTGACGCCGGCGCTGGACCATCTCAACGGCACCTGCACGATGGAGGTGATGGTCGTCGCGGAGTCGCTGGAGGCCTTCGAATTCCGCTTGTCGGACGCCTTCCTGATCACGTCTCTGACGGTGGACGGCGTCGTGGCCGCCTGGCAGCGATTGGACCCGATCCACGTGCGGGTGACGCTTGATCCGCCGCGCCCGGCCGACGCGATCTTTGACCTGACCGTCTCTTATGAGGGCGTTCCGACCTCGCTCGGGCTGAATTCGATCGTCTTTCAGAACCGCGGATTCCCCGCCGTGCGCGTCTTCTACACGCTCAGCGAGCCGTGGTTCGCGTACACCTGGTGGCCGCAGAAGGACGACAACAACGACAAGGCCACGGGCACGTTGATCTTCACTGTGCCGGGGAACTATTCGGTCGCATCCAACGGCCTGCTGACCGAGGAAGTGACGCTTCCCAGCACGCAAAAGCGCTATCGCTGGGAGACGGCCTACCAGACGACGCCCTATCTCTTCTCGATGGGCGGCGCGAATTATGTGCGCTTCGGCTCGACCTTCGACCACGCCGGCGGCTCGATGCCGATGCAGTTCTTTCTGTATCCCGACTCCAACACGACCAGCAACCGCAACCGCTGTTTCCAGACGGCCGACATGCTGGCCGCGTTCGGGAATATCTTCGGCCCGTATCCGTTCATCAACGAAAAATACGGCATCTACCAGTTCGGCTTTTCCGGCGGCATGGAGCATCAGACCATGACCGGCCAGGGCGTGTTTTCAGAGTCGATCACGGCCCACGAGGTCGGCCATCAGTGGTGGGGGAACATGATCACCTGCGCCACCTGGAGCGACATCTGGCTACAGGAAGGCATGGCCACCTACTGCGAAGCGCTCTGGCAGGAATTCAAGCCCGGCGGCGGGCCGTCGCTGCTTCAGACGACGATGAACAACCGCCGCCCCAGCAGCGTCAACGGCACGGTGTACATTCCGAACCCGACGACCGTCAACCGGATCTTCTCCTCCGATTTTTCCTATCGGAAGGCCGCCTGGGTGTTTCACATGCTGCGGCGCGTCGTCGGCAGCGCGACGTTTTTCGACATCCTCGCGGCCTTTCGAGCCGCCCACGAGGACGGGACCGCCACGACGGTGCAATTCGTCGCCATCGCCGAGGCGGTGCACGGCGAGCCGCTGGACTGGTTCTTTAACCCGTGGCTCTACCAGGTCGGTGCGCCGGAGTATCGCTATGCCTGGCGCACGCTCAACCTCGGCGAAAAGTCCTACGTCGAGCTGTATCTCACGCAGATTCAGAGCCTGGCCTGGCCCACGTTCACGATGCCGGTGGACGTGCTGGTCGCGACATCGGAGACGCAATCCACGACGACGCCGGTCTGGAACAACGCCCGGGCGCAGCACTACCTGCTTCCGCAGCCCGCTCCGCCGCTGGGATTGGCGCTGGATCCGAAGGACTGGGTGCTGATCGTCAGCAAGCAGGAAACCCCGTTCGTGGAGGGGCCGCCGAAGATCATCGCGACGTCGCCGGAGCCGGGGCAGCTCGTCGCCGACTTGGACCAACTGCTGGTCCGCTTTCACAAGCCGGTGAATCTGACCACGTTCGACTTTCTGCTCGAGTCAGAAACAGGCGGCGAAGTCCCCGTTTCCGTGGCCTACAACGCGCTCGAATACCAGGCCACGCTGACGCCCGGCGGCGTGCTTGGCTCGGATCGCTACCGACTGACGGTGTGGGACGGCGTGACGGACGTGGCTTCGTCGCAGCGGCTCGACGGCGAGGTGGCCGACCCGCTCGATCCCGCCTCGCTGCCCAGCGGCGACGGCCTGCCCGGCGGCACGTTCGTGATCGAGTTCATCGTGACGCTGCCGGTACTCCTCGGCGACATGAACTGCGACGGCGCGGTGAACAACTTCGACATCGATCCATTCGTGCTCGCGCTGGTGGATCCCGCCGCATACGCAGAGGCGTTTCCGCTTTGCAATCCGATGGCAGGTGACGTGGACGGCGACGGGCACTTCGACAACTTCGACATCGATCCCTTCGTTCTGCACCTGCTGCACTGACCGGCGACGCAGTACCGCTCAGAGAATGCGCTGGATCGCTGCTTCGATCTGCCCCGCGGTGTGCTCGCGCAGCGCGTAGGTCACGCGCAGCGCGGGCTTGTTGATCTTCAGCAGCCGGCCCAGGTCGATGGGCGTTCCCACCAGCACCACGTCGCATTCGGCGGCGTTGATCGTCTGCTCCAGCTCGCGCACCTGCTGATCGCTGTACCCCATCGCCGGCAGCACTTCCGCCAGGTGCGGATAGTTCGCAAAGACCTCACGGATCGAGCCGACCGCATAGGGCCGCGGGTCCACAATCGCCGCTGCGCCCAGCTCGCGGGCCGCGACGTGCCCCGCACCGTACTTCATGTCGCCGTGCGTCGCCGTCGGGCCGTCCTCGATCACCAGCACGCGCTTGCCGCGCACCTGTTCCCCGCCCTCCACGCTGACCGGCGAATCCGCCTTCACGACCTTGGCCTTCGGGCTGATCGCCGCGACGTTGGCGAGAACCGCGGCCACGTCCGCCGGTTCGGCGGTCGAGATCTTGTTCACCACGACCACGTCGGCCATCCGCAGGTTCGTCTCGCCCGGGTGGTAGCGCAGCTCGTGTCCCGCGCGGTGCGGGTCCACGACGACGAAGTGCACGTCCGGCCGGAAGAAGGGCGTGTCGTTGTTGCCGCCGTCCCACAGCACGACGTCCGCCTCGGCCTGTGCCGCGTCGAGGATGCGGGCATAGTCAATCCCCGCGTAGACGATGTTGCCGTCGCGGAGGTGCGGCTCGAATTCCTCGCGCTCCTCAATCGTGCAGCGGTGCTTTTCCAGGTCCGCGACCTCGGCGAAGCGCATGCACACCTGCTGCGTCAGGTCGCCATAGGGCATCGGATGTCGCACGACGGCGACGCGCTTGCCCAACCCGCGCAGCACTTCCACCACCTTCCGCGACGTCTGGCTCTTGCCGCAGCCCGTTCGCACGGCGCACACGGCAATGACCGGGCGCTTCGCCCGCAGCATCGTGACCCGCGGCGGCAGCAGCGTGAATTCGGCGCCGCAGGCGGTGGCCAGCGCCGCCTTGTGCATCACCTCCACGTGCGGCAGGTCGGAATAGGCGAGCGTCACCAGGTCGATGCGATGCTCGCGGATGCGCTCGGCCAGATCGCTTTCGCGCCAGATCGGCAATCCCTCCGGGTAGCGCGGGCCGGCCAGCGCAGCGGGATAGCGTCGCCCGTCGATGTTCGGAATCTGCGCCGCGGTGAAACCGATCACTTCCACGTCGTCGCGGTCCCGCCAATGGACGTTGAAATCGTGGAAGTCACGTCCGGCGGCCCCCATGATCAACAGGCGCCTGCGCTGGGTCATCGGTTCTCTCCTGTCGCGGGGCCGGCGGGAAGCGGCCGGCGGGAAACTGCGGGCGAGGGATCACCACGGCCCGCCTGCACGGTTGGATCGACCAGACGCGACAGCCAGGCCAGCCGAATTGCGTCGCGGCGGGCAGTCCCGGCTCCGACTCCCCCATCTGGAAGGATATCGGTCCTTGGGCGGCGGGCAAGGCGGGCAGGGTCCGGTTTTCCCTCGGGATGAATCGCGTCGGATAACCCTTGTTCGGACAAGCGCTCATGGATAGCATTCAGGCACACGGCGCCACCGGCCGCGCGCCGCTTCGGAGATTCTCATGCCGAAGATCCGGTTTGGAACGGCACTGGTTGCGGGCTTCGTCGCCTCCTTCGGCTGCGCGTTGGCACTGGGGCAGGATGAAAAGCCCTGGACCGAGCCGGGTCTGACCTACCTCGAAACGTCGCGACCCTACGCGCAATGGGGGCTGGCGCTGCTGTTCCTGGTCGCGTGTGCGTTGATCGGTTTCAAGAACCCGCACCGCAGCCACCTGGACTAGCGCGAATCGCTGTCGCATCGCGCCCGCCCCATGCCGCGCGGTGCGTGATCGGGAGGCCGTCTCATGACCAAGAGCTTCTGGGTGTCGGCGCTGCTATGCGCCAACCTCATCCTCCTCACGGGAATCGCCCTGTTCGTCGGCACGCCGCAAACGGCGGTGGCCCAGCCGACGGGGCTGGCCGGCAACTACCTGACCGTCGCCGGCGAGATTCAGAGCAAGCACGATGCGCTTTACATCGTGGACCTGAGATCGCGGCTGCTGCATGCCTTCTACGTGGACCGCACGAATCTGCGGTTCGTGTACGCCGACACGCGCGACCTGGAACGCGATTTCCGCAACAACCGCGACTGACGCACCCTTGGCCGCCCTCTGAACCGGAGCAGACGCATGAACGACTCATCACCGACCCCCCCGGCGGCGCTGGACGGGCGCTCGCTCGCCATCGGCGTGCTGTCCATCACGGCGTGCATTTTTCTTGTCGGCCTGGTGCTGCTGATCCAGACGCCGCCGGCGCTGGGCATCGGGCAGCTTGATCGCGGCGGGGACTACATCATGCTGACCCAGCAGATTTCCAGTTCCAGCGAGGGGCTGGTGATCGTGGACGGCGGATCGAATCGAATGGTGCTTTACACCTTCGATTTCAACCAGAAGAAGTTGGCGCAGGCGGATGGCTTCGAGCTGAGCAAGCTGCGTCAGAACAGCGAGGAAGAGCGCCCGCGCGGCCGGCGGCGATAGTTCCGGCGGGGGGTGTTTGCCGGGGGCGAAAGCGGTCGCCGCAGGGGGCTTGACGAATCCGAACGCGACTCTATTCTACGCGCGGAAATGGTATCCACGCCTTACCGGAGAAGCATGCATGTTCCGCGCAGGGACGCTGTCTGATATCGACCAGACCGGGTTCGAAGTCGTGACCGACGAGGATCTCGCCTCGGACGGCATGGACGTCGTTGAGGACCGGGAGCGCGACCCCTGGGGTCCGCACTGCGACGCCCGCCGCCGTGATGAAGAGGAGGACGAGCCGGCTGAGGACGCCGAGGCGGAGGAAGACACCGTCTTCGAGGACGAAGCCGACGACGACGATGACGACGACGACGCCTTCGACGATGACGACGACGACGACGCGTTTGATGATGACGACGATGACGATGACGACGACGAGGACGACGAGTAGGCGCTGCGCGCCTCAGCGAGACGGCCGCCGGTGATTCGCGCTTGGGGGCGCCCCATCGACTGTGGGGGCGGGCCGCGGTGCGTCGTCACGGGAAGCAGGGAGGTCGAAAAAACAACCGGTCGGCGGAGCGCGCCGCAATGCGCCATCCTCCGACCGGTTTTTTCTCATCAACCGCGAACGCGCTCGTGGAGCGTCACGCCCGCGGGTGGGCCTTGTCATACGACTCGCGCACGCCGTCATCGGTCATGTGCGTGTAGATCTGCGTCGTGCTCAATGACTGGTGGCCGAGCATCTCCTGCACGCTTCGCAGATCCGCCCCGCGCCGCAGCATGTGAGTCGCGAAGCTGTGCCGCAGGGTGTGCGGGCTGACGGAGAGGTCCAGCCCGGCCTCGAGCAGATATTTGTCGAGCTTGCGACGCACGGATCGCGTGCTCAGCCGCTGGCCGTGCTTGTTGATGAACAGCGCCGACGTGTCGAAGTTCGCGTTCTGTGCGTCGAACCGCCGCAGGTCCAGGTAGTGCAGCACGCACTTCACCGCCGACGGCCCCAGCGGGATGACGCGCTGCTTCTTGCCCTTGCCGCGCACCCGCACCACGCTGGCCTGAAGGTCCACGTCTCCGAGATTCAGATCGACCAGCTCGCTGACCCGCATGCCGGTCGTGTAAAGCGTCTCGAGCATGGCGCGATCGCGCGCCCCGAGCAGCGTGGTCGTGTCAGGCCGACTCAGCAGCTCCTCGATCTGCTCCAGCTCCAGGCACTTGGGCAGCCGCTTGTCCTGCTTGGGCGTGCGGATGGCCGCGACCGGGTTGGTCGTCAGCTTCCCGCGCCGCACCACGAACTTGTAGAACGAGCGCAACGTCGCCAGCTTGCGCGCCACCGTGCTCTTGCAGTAGTTCTTGTCGCGCATGTACGACATGAACTCGCGAATTCCGTCGGTGCTCATCGCCAGCAGCTTCGCATCCAACTCCGGGCTGTCCGGCACGGATTCCGCACCCGCTCCGCGCCCGCCCTGCGCCACGGCGTTCGCTCCCGTCGGTCCGCTGAGCACGTACCCGCAGAACTGCTGCAGGTCCGCGGCGTAGCAGCGGGCCGTGTGCGGAGAAAAGTGCCGCTCGGCCTGCAGGTAGTGAATGAACTGCTGGATCAGGCTGTCGTGACCGCTCATGCTTGTGCCACCACTTCCGGCGAATCCGGGGTTTCAATTCCTCACCCGACGGCCCGCGTCGGTCGCCGCGCCGGCGACCGCTCACACCGTCACGTCACCGCCGATTCGCGACTCCATTCGACTCGTTTGCCCATCTGAAAACTCAACACCGCCGCGTCGTGCCAGTCAAACTCACACGCGCGATCCTGAGCCAGGTCGACAAACGTCGCCAGCAGGTCCGCCTCACGCCCTTCCGCGTAGCGGAAGATGTAGCGCTGCCCGTTCTTCAGCAGCGTCAGACACCGTCGGGGGCGCGTCATGCGGAATCCTCGCCCGCGTTCCTGTCCGCCTCTTCCCGTCCAACCTGCTGTAGCATCGTCCGAATCAGGGACCAGCCGCAGTACCGGACGAACAGTTCCTGGCTCTTCACATACCGTCGCCACGCATACGGGCTGTCCGAGCGATCCCGGCAGCGGGCGTATTCCCGGACCTCGCGCTCCGTCCGCCGCTCCGCTGCCTGAAACACGCGCTGCACCTGCCGAACCGCCCCGGGATCCGGTGCATCCGCGGTCGTCCATACGCGCTGCGGCGCGCCCACCGCTTCGGCCGCCTGCGTCGCCGACGGGGCGTCCACCGCCTGTCGGGACACGGCCGTCGGATCCAGGTGCGCGCGCGTCGCCGGCTCGATCGGGTACCACTGCATCACCATCCCAAGCACCGGCGGGTCATAGGGATCCCACTCGGTCACCGCGGCCACGATCACCGCGTCCGCGCCCAGCTCGCGCCCCAGTTGATACGCCTGCTCCGGCGACTCAATCCGGGCCAGACCCTGCGCCGCCAGCGCAGCGGCGCTCAGATTCACCGGCACCACCTGCACCTGCCGGAACGACAGAAACTCCGACGCCAGGAGGTCCGTGATGCGCAGTGTGTCCATCTGCGGATCACCGCTCAGGTTGATCACCGGCGTCACCACCACCAGCAGTTCACGCGGCGGCGGAAGCGCGGATTGCGTCCTGGAGGCGCAGCCGGAGACGGCGGCCAGCAAGGCCGAGGTCGCCAGCGCGAGGCGGAGGGGGCCCGTCCGTGATCGGCTGGACCCGCGAACGGGTCGGTCGATCAACTCCCGGCTGCCTGAAATCCTACCCGCGAATTGCGGCATGGGCAAAAACGCAGCCTGAATTGGGCGCGGTTCGGCACGATTTGACGCTGGTTGTCGCGAAGTCGCGCATTCCGGCGCGAATTGACGCGAATCACCGCCCAGGCGGGTGCGCCCGGCGCCCGGATGCGCCTGCCCGCAGAAACCTCGGAGAGTCGGGCGCTCGTCAGGGGTCAAGGGGCGCTCCGGCTTTCGTTCGAGGTGCGTGTGACGCGCGGTCCGTCCGCGTCGGCGATCATCCCGCCCGGAACGGACCAGATATTCTCCGTGCCGGCGCGATCGCTGACGAAGAAGATCCGCCCGGCCCGGCTCCAGACCGGGTTCATCGAGGGAGCGCCGCCGTCCGTGAGCTTCCTTCGAACGCCGCTGTCCAATGAAACGGCCCACAAGTCCGCGGCCGGGTTGGTTCGTGGGGCCGCAGCCGCCGCGCGACTGACGGCGCAATAGACCAGCCAGCGCCCGTCGGGGGACCACTGTGGCGCGATGCAGGCGGCATCATCACTATGGGCGACTTCGGTCGGGTTGCGGGCTTCATCGCCGAGCAGGTCCACGGTCCAGACGCTGAACCAGCGGCTGCCGCGCTGCCGGGCGCGTTGAAAGGCGAGCTTCTTTCCGTCCGGCGACCAGACCGGGAACATGCCGGCCGCGAGAAAGCGCTTCACGCCCGGCCGATCGACGGCCAGGGTCCAGATTTCCCAGGTTCCGGACCGCTGACTCCACACGCTGTAGGCGATGAGCTTGCCGTCCGGAGACCAGCTTGGCGACAGTTCGTCCGACACGTCGCTCGTGAGCTGCACGAGGCTGGTGCCGTCGCGATTGATCTGCCAGATGTCCCAGGTTCCGCCGCGATTCGAGGCAAACGCGATCTTCTGCCCATCCGGGCTGAAGCGCGGCTGCGCGTCGTGGGCGGGGTCGCTGGTGAGCTGTGTCAGGGCGGTCGAATCAACCTGCTTGAGGTACAGGTCGGGATTGTCGGCGTGCCGCGTCGAGGCGAAGACCAGCAGTTCACCGGCGTTGTCCACGTCGGGATCAAAATCGCGACCATCGGCCGTGAAGCTGTGCTGCGCGATGTTGGAGAGCAGCCGGTTGCAGAAGGCCGGGTCCGCCTCGGAGCGATCACCGAAGAGCGCCAGCGGTTCGCGACTGGTCGCACCAGAGGAGGGCGCTTCGGCCGTCGGTGCGGCTGCGGGAGCGACCGGGGCCTGCGTATTGCCGCTCTGCGCGCATCCTGTCAGGGCGGCGAAGAGTGTAGCACCGGCAAGCAGGGGGGTGGCCGGCAGGATTCGAGTCGAGCTAAACGGGCGTCGAGCGGCGGTGAGTAAGAATCGGGCGAAGGGCATGGTCTTTTATCCCTCTGGCCGGCGGCTGCCGAAGACAGCGTCCCTGCGAACGCAGCACCGAAGCTCCGCCTCGACGCACCGCGACGGCGCGGCCGCAGCCCGTCGCCCGCCTGCCCGACAGAGTGCAGGATGCGGGCCGCGAGGCTGTCCAGCGCGGTCGCTTATGACTTATCGGCGCGTGGGCTGCGGGAGTTGAACGCGCGGCGCGAGCGCTTCCGGCCCGGACGGAGCGGGTCGGCTCGCGCAAGCCTTGCGCGTGGGGAGGGGAGGCTGAGCGGCCGGCCGGTGCGAACGCGCCGTCAACCGATCATGATTCGCTCTTCGGGGTAGCGATAGTTCCCGACGCGCCATCTCACGACCATGAACGCGATGGTGAGCGTTCCGACACGCCCCACGAACATCGAGAGGATGATCCAGATTCGCCCCACCGTGCTGAGGCGGTGCGTCACGTCGGCCGACAGACCCACCGTGCCGAAGGCGGACACCTGCTCGAAGATCAGGCGCTCCAGCCGCATGCCCCCCTCGAGATCCTCCGTCACGGTGAGAAGCATGATTCCCGCGACGTTCCACAAGGCCGCCAGCGCCACGGCGACGCCGGCCTTGCGCACCACGTCCGGCGGAATCCGACGGCCCAGCAGGTTGAAGCTGTCCATGCCGCGCAAACGGGCGATGATGCCGGACCCCCACACCGCCAGCGACGTGGTCTTGATGCCGCCGGCGCAGGAGCCGGGCGAGCCGCCGATGAACATCAGCGCGATCAGCACCAGCAGCGACGCCACCGGCAGCGTCTCGACCGTGATCATGTTGAACCCCGCGGTGCGCGAGGCCGTCGAGTGAAACACGGCGTCGATCCACGTCATGTCCGAGCCGGCGTGTCGATTCAGCGGGTTGCAGGCCATCAGCGCTAGCGTCCCGCCGACGAGCAGCCACGCACTGACGATCAGCACGACGCGCGTGTGCAGCGACCAGAGCAACGGCGGGGTGCGCGTCTCTCCGCGAAGCCGGCGGTTGATGCGCGCGAGAATCTCGAGCAGCACCGTGTAGCCCAGCCCGCCGATGGTCACGAGCACGATGATCGTGAACACGATCACGGGGGAGTGGCGCAGGCTGATGGCGTTGTCGGAGTAGACGCTGAACCCGGCATTGCAGAACGCGGACACGGAGAGAAAGCAGGCGGCAAAGACGTCCGGCGGGGGGGTGTTCTCATAATGCTGCCCCCAATAGAGCAGAGCGGCGCCCGCCGCCTCGATCAGCAGCGTCAACCCGACAATCGCCATCAGCGAGCGCCCCAGCTCGTTCCGCGCATCGGCCTGAAAAAACGCGTCGTGCAGCGCCGTCGCCGAGGAGAAGGACACCGGCCGCCGCGCGACGTGTGCGGCGATCGCGGCAAACGTCATCAGCCCCAGCCCCCCGAGCTGGATCAGGATCATGATGACCGTCTGGCCGAAGCGCGAGTAGGCGGTCGCCGTGTCCACGACGACCAGCCCGGTCACGCAGACGGCGGACGTGGAGGTGAAGAGCGCGTCGAGCGGGGTAATCGGCGTGTCGCGCTGACTGACCGGCAACAGCAGCAGCAGCGCCCCGACGGCGATCAATCCGCCGAAGGCGAGGAAGAGCAGCATCTCGGGGCGAACGAAGCGCGGGCGGCGCAAGGGATGTCAACTCCACGGGCGACCGTCGGCGCCTCCTCCCGCGCGCCGACCGCGGTAGCCCTCCGCGGGACAGCGGGTATGATACCACCGCATTGCTCGGGATCGCACCTGCGGGGCCGCCCGCGGATGGGCCGGTGTGCGACCCGGCGAAGAGGCGATCGCATGGGTGAGCTTGCGACAGGAGCTGTCATGTTGCGCGGATTGTGCACAGTGTGCGCGGTTGGGCTTTTCGTGGGGTTTGCAACGGGGCAGGAGGTGGTGGCCCCGGGGGCCGCTCCGACGCCGGCACTGGTTCCGGGCAAGACCGGCGCCACCACGCTGCGCGGCGACACCAAGCTGCGCTACATCGGTCGGCGGCTCGCGCTGACCGCCGACCAGCAGCGCCAGTACGATGACCTGCTGGAAACCTACCGGCTGTCGATCGACGCGGAGAATCAGGATCAGGCCGCCTACCTGACGCAGCTCAAGGAGTTGATCTCGCAACAGACGCAGGCCGAGCAGGCCGGCGACCGGGCCCGCGCGGACGAGATCCGCCGCCAGATCAACGAGACCCGCCCCGGCGTCCGCGCCGAGCGCGAGTTCTTTCTCAATCTCGAAAAGCACCTCACCCCCGAGCAGAACGAGCTGGTGAAGCTGTTGCGCAGTCACGCGGAAAGCCCGGGCGGGGTGGAGCTGACCACGCTCTATGTGCTGCGAACCGCGCGGGCCCTCGACCTCAATGAGGAGCAGAAGCGCGGCGTCGACGAGCTGCAGCGCGGGGCGTTCTCGGCGATGAACCCGCTGGTGGGGCAGCCCCCGGCGCGCGAGACGGTGCGCGACAAGCTGATCGCCGACGTCCGTGTGCTGCTGAACCCCGCCCAGCAGAAGCGCTTCGACGAGCGGATCGACATCCTCCGTTCGCGCCCGGGCGATGAGCAGCCGACTCCGGCGCGGCCGGCTCCGCCGCCGGCGCCCGCGGCGCCCTCCTCCGGTGGACCGGGCTAGGATTGCGGTCGCTTGCTTCGTTCCGTCCGTGCATGATCGGGACGCAGCGCGCCCGATGATCGTGCGCATCTTCGCCTCGCAGCCCGCCGGACCCGCGCCATGAGAAAGCCTGTCACGCTGATAACCGGCGCAAACGGCGAGATCGGCCACGGGCTGATCGAGCATTTCGCGGCCGGCGGGGAACACCAGATCATCGCGCTGGATCTGAACCCGCTGGATGAGCGCCTGCGGCCGCACTGTGCGGCGGCGCTGTCGGGGGACATCCTCGATCAGAATCTGCTGCAGCGGCTTATCAGTGAATACGAGATTCACGCGATTTACCACCTGGCGGCGCTGCTGAGCACGCGCGCCGAGTACACACCCGACACCGCGCACCGCGTCAACGTCGAGGGCACACTGAACCTGCTGCGCCTGGCGCACGAGCAGTCGCGCTGGCACGGCCACCCCGTGAAGTTCCTGTTCCCCAGTTCGATCGCGGTCTATGGCCTGCCCGATGTGGCGACCAAGGAGCACGTCGGCCGCGTGCGCGAGACGGACTTCAACTTTCCGACGACGATGTACGGCTGCAACAAGCTCTATTGCGAGCAATTGGGCCGCTACTACGCGCTGCACTTCCGGCAGCTTGCCGCGGAGCGCGTGCCCAGCGGCGTGGACTTCCGGGCGATCCGCTTTCCCGGGTTGATCAGCGCCTTCACGCTGCCGACCGGCGGCACGAGCGACTACGCCCCCGAGATGCTGCACCACGCCGCGCAGGGCCGCCCCTATGCCTGTTTCGTGCCGCCGCGGGCGCGCATCCCGTTCATGGCCATGCCCGATGGAATTCGCGCGCTGCTGGAGCTGGCCGCGGCGCGGTCGGAGCAGCTCTCCCAACGGGCCTACAACATCGGCGGCTTCTCCCTCAGCGCCCAGGACGTGCGCGAGCTGGTGCTGCGTGCCTTCCCGGATGCGAAGATCACCTTCGAGCCGGATGCGCCGCGCGCGGCGATCGTGGATACGTGGCCGGCGGACGTGGACGACAGTGCAGCGCGACGGGACTGGGGCTGGGCGCCGCGCTATGACGCGCAGCGCGCATTCGACGAGTATCTCGTGCCGAACATCGCGGCGTACTATCAGCAACGCCGGCGGGGGTAGGGGGGGACCGAAACGTGCAAGGCCGGGTTGCTACACGCGCAGCGCGCGCTTCAGGATTTTTCCGGTCGGCGAACGCGGAAGCTCCGCCATGATTCGCACTTCGCGCGGTGCCTTGTATCCCGCCAGCCGTTCGCGGCAAAACTCGCGCAGCTCCACGTCCGTCGCGGCCGCGCCCTCCCGCAGAATGACGAATGCGACGGGCAGCTCGCCGCGCAGCGGATCGGGTGCCCCGATCACCGCGCACTCTCCCACCGCCGGATGCTCCGCCAGCACGTTCTCAATCTCGCGGGGAAAAACGTTCTCTCCGCCGATGATCAGCATTTCCTTCGCGCGGCCGGTAATGCGGATGAATCCGTCCGCGTCCACGCTGCCGATGTCTCCGGTGCGGAATTCCCCGTCGCGCAGCACCGCCGCCGTCTGGTCCGGCTTGTTGTAGTAGCCCAGCATCACGCAATGCCCGCGGATGTACAGCTCGCCTTCGCGACCAGCCGGAAGCTCCGCACCGCTGTCGTCGCGCGCCACCACCCGCACCCCCGGCAGCGCCTTGCCCACCGATCCGCCCTGGAATTCCGTGGGCAGATTCAGGCTCACCACCGGTGACGTCTCGGTCAGGCCGTAGCCTTCGCACAGCCGAATGCCGAAGCGCTGCTCGAACACCGCGGCCACGCGCGGCGAAAGCGGCTCGCCGCCGCTGACCGCCAGCCGCAGCCCCGCATAGGCGTCGGCCGGCACGCTCTTCATCTGGGCCAGCGCCGCGTACATGCTGGCCACCGCCATGAAAACCGTGATGCCGCGCTCGCGGATGGTCTCGACGATCGCCACCGGACTGAAGCGCGGCAGGTAATGCACCGCCGCCCCGAGAATCAGCGGCGTAACGGTCATGGCCGTGAAGCCGAAGCTGTGAAATTGCGGCAATACGCTCAGAAACACCTGTTCCGGCGTCAACTGCGCTCGACTGATGCAGGATAGCGCGTTTTGCGCCAGATTGTCGAAGGAAAGCATCACCCCCTTCGGCTCTGCGGACGTGCCCGAGGTGTAGAGCAGCACGGCCAGGTCCGCCGGCTGAACCGTCGGCGCCGCGGCCGCACCGGGCGTCAGCGTGTCGCCGCCGAGCAGCAGCGTGCGCAGCGGCGCCGCGGCGAGCAGCGGCTGGAACTTGTCGATCGTGACGATGGCGTCGATGCCGGCGTCGGCGATGATTCGCGCCAGTTCATTCGGTGCGAGCAGGAAATTCAGCGGAACCGGCACGCGCCCGGCATACCACGTGGCGAGTATCGCCGCGGCGCAGGCCGACGACGTCGGCGCCAGGATGCCGACCCGCGGCCGGTCGGTCAGCGCGGCGATCCGTGCGGCCAGCCCGCCGGCGACGGCGTGAAGTTGCGCGTAGCTAAGCGAGAGCACGGGGTCGGCGACCGCCGGGCGAGCGGGGTGCTGTCGCACGACCTGTTCGAACCGGTCCAGCAGCGGGTGCATCAACCGACCTCCGATACGCAGGATGTTCGCACGGAGTCCGAACAGCCGGCGGAGCTACTTCGCGACCGCCTCCTTCCGCGCCGGCTCAGCCGGCTGCGTTCCCGACCCCGGCGCGCCCGGCAGCGCGTTTTTCACGCCCGGCACGAACTCCGCGCCCGCGGGCACCTGGATCGATGCGCCGCGGAAGTCCTCGCCGATCGGCTCGAAGCGGCCCTTGAGGTGCTGCGCGAGGAAGATCTCCGTGACGGCGTTGAAGCTCTTGTTGTTTTCCGGGCGGGCGAATCCGTGCCCCTCATCCGGGTAGAGCACGTACGTCACCGGGATGTTCTTGCTCTGCATCATCTGCACGATCTGATCGCTCTCCGACTGCTTCACGCGCGGGTCGTTCGCGCCCTGGCCGATCAGCAGCGGCCGGCGGATGCGATCCACGAAGTGAAGCGGGGAGCGCGACTCAAGAAACGCGCGGCCCTCGTCGGTGCGATGGTCTCCAACGCGCACAGTGAACAGCTCGATCAACGGCTGCCAGTAGGGCGGAATCGTCTGAAGCAGCGTGACGATGCTGGACGGTCCGACGATGTCCACGCCGCAGGCGAAGACATCCGGCGTGAAGGTCAGGCCGGCGAGCGTGGCATAGCCGCCGTAGCTGCCGCCCATGATGGCGATCTGTCCGCGATCGGCGACCCGCTCCCGCACGGCCCACTCGACGGCGTCGATGAGGTCGTCGTGCATCTTGGCGCCCCACTCGCGATTTCCGGCGTTGATGAAATCCTTGCCGAAGCCGGTGGAGCCGCGGAAGTTCACGCTCAGAACGGCGTAGCCGCGGTTGCTCAGCCACTGGTGGTACGGGTCATAACCCCAGTCGTCGCGCGCCCATGGCCCGCCGTGCACCATCAGCACCATCGGCAGCGGCCGATCCGGGCGGGCGTTGCCGTCCGGATCGCTGCCGTAAGGCAGCGTCAGATAGCTCACCAGCGTCAGGCCGTCGCGCGACTTGATCTCCAGCGGGTGCATGCGCGCCAGCATCAGCCCTTCGAGCGTTCGCCGATTCGTGAACAGGAACTTCGCCTCGCGCTTCGCGCGGTCGTGCAGGAAGTAGCGCACCGGGCCGTCGTCGGCCGAGAAGGCCACGACCCAGCGCTGGTCGTCGAGCGTCTGGCTGACGACCTCGATGTCGCCGTGGCCGAGCGTGCGCAGATAGTCGAAGTCCGCGGCGACGGCTTTGTCGAGAATCTTCCATTCATTCCGCAGGTAGTTGAACGACACCGCGTGGATGGTCTTCTCGGTGGGGTGGCTCAGCACGCCGGCGGCGTCCGCGTGTGCGTGCTCGGCGATCAGGCGCTTGGCGCCATCGGTCAGATTGACGGCGACCAGCGCACCGGTGTTGCGCTCCCGGCTGTCCAGCATGTAGAGCGTGCCGCCGCTCTTGTCGAAGCCCAGCGGCGCCGTGGTGAGCGAATCGGCCATCCCGATCACGGCGAAGGGCTGCCAGTTGAAGTCCCCGGCGTTGCGCAGGTATTCGCTGCCCCCGTCGGGCGTCATGCGCACGGCCAGCCGCACGGCGTAGTCATCGTCGGCGACAAAGCCGGCGAACTCGTTGTTCTCACATACCAACTGCATCTCGCCGGAGCGGATGTTCACGCGGTGCAGATCGTGAAACTCCGGCTTGCGGTTGTTGAGTGCGACGAGAATCTCGTGGGGAAACTTCGGAGAAACCGTCTCGATCTGCGCGGCGACGCCGTCGAAGGGGGTCAGGTCGCGTGACGCGCCGCTCGCGACGTGGGCCGCATGCACGCGCCAGTTCTCATCGCCGCCCTTGTCCTGCAGATAGATGATGTGTTCGTTGTCGTAGGCCCAGAAGTAGCGGCGAATGCCGCGATGCTTGTCGCTGGTGATGGCCCGTGCCTTGCCCGGCTCGGCGGCCGGCGCGACCCACACGTTGAGCACGCCGTCCACCGGCGCAAGAAATGCGATCTGCTCCCCGTTCGGGCTGATGCGCGGCGCCGCGCGATCCGGGTTCCCGAACAGGATGCTCCGCGGAATGATCGGAACCGTGGGCATGATGTTTCCTTGCTCCGCGCCGGTCTCGGCCGGCGCCGGCGACTGTCCACGAACCTCGACCGCCAGTGCGGCGGCCACGATTGCCATCGTCAGAATTCGAAACGCGGTCACAATCAACCTCCGGCCCGCAAAATTGCCGCGCGGGCGACGCCCGGCAAACCTGCCGGGCCTGTTGCGGGCGAACCCACCGGCGGCGACGCGGGCATTCCCGCCGCTGCCGTTTCGGGCGCGCTTCCCAATTTGATCTGCACATTCGCCGGGCGCCGCAGCAGGCCGCAAGCCCCACGGGATCGCGGGCGGCGCCGGTCGATTTTCCAGCGCAAGGCGGATCAGGCTATCCACAACCGACCCATCTCGCAACGCATGGAAGCGTATCGGGGATCACGCCGGATCGTTGTGACCAATCCGGTCGGTCCTTGTCGAATTTTGTACGGGACAAGCGTCGCGGAGTCGCTCCGCCCGCTTTCGGGAGTTCCCCACTGACGATACGATCCGGCCCTGTCGGCGACTCGTCGCCGCTTTCGAGGAAGCGTGCCGTCCCTGCCGCTTCCCATCTTCGGCACTGCCATTTTTCCGGGAGAACTGATCTTGCTCGATCACGCCCGCACGGCCTGTCGCTTTATGCTCGCCTACGCCGACAAGCTGACCGCCGACCTGACCGACGAAGACTGGAATCGGCAGGTCGCACCGAACGCAAACCCGCCTTCCTGGATCATGGGGCACCTGGCCATTTCCGCCGACTATGGCTTCCGCCTGCTTGGGCATAAACCCCACTGCCCGCGTGAATGGCATGACGCTTTCGGACCGGATTTCGCGCGCAAGGGGCCGCCGGTCCCGCTGGCGGTCTCGCGCGCGGAAGTGCTGCAGCGCTTCAACGACGGATACACGCAACTGATGGCGGCCGCAGCCGAGGCCGATCCCGCCGTGATCGCAAAGCCCAATGGTGTTCCGTTCTTTCAGCCTACGCCGATCCAGACCATCGGCGAGGCGCTGGTTCATCTGATGACTTCGCACCTCGGCACGCACCTGGGACAGTTGTCCTACTGGCGACGAATCGCCGGTCGGCCGGTGATGTTCTAGACAATGTGCGCGGCGCGACATCCCGCGCCGGCGAAGGAGCAGGGAGCAGCGATCGCGCAGTTCAGAGAGGATTGCCGGCCCCGGACCTCCGACCAGGGCCCGGCCGCCGGGTTCGCAATCGCCGGCGCTGACCCGCCGGGCACCAGAGCCGAGAGCATTCGGGGAGATCGTCCATGAGCGTTCAACTGCTGATCGGGACAGACAAGGGTGCGTTTCTCTGCCGCAGCGACAGCGCCCGCAGGAACTGGAAAATCGAGGGGCCGCATTACAAGGGCTGGAAAGTGACGGCCGCCGAGCGAACCGCGGACGGCGGCTGGCTGCTCGGCACGGCCAGCTACGTCTACGGCGCTGCGATTCACGCCGGCCGCGACGTCGCAAACCTCAAACAGGTCGGCGGCACCCCGCGCTACGAGGAGTCGCTCAAGCGCCCGCTCACCGAGATCTGGCGCATCGTCGCGGCCAGGGACGGCGCCTGCTATGCCGGCGTGATGGAGGCCGGGCTGTTCCGCAGCAGCGACGGCGGCGAGCGCTGGTCGCCGGTGGACGGGTTGAATGAGCACCCGTCCCGCGCCAAGTGGCAGCCTGGCAACGGCGGCCTGTGCGCTCACTCGATTCTCGCCGACCCGAAGAACTCTCGCCGAATCTGGTGCGGCATCTCGGCGGTGGGCGTCTGGCGCAGCGACGATGGCGGCGACCGTTGGCGGGCCTGCAACGCGGGCGTGCCGGCGGCGCTCGAGGACAAGGACTTCCCCGAGATCGGCTTCTGCGTACACGCTCTGCAGGCCGATCCGGCCGCTCCGGAGCGCATCTGGCGGCAGGATCATCTCGGCATGTTCCGCTCGACGGACGCCGGTGCGTCGTGGGAGCGGATCGAAAACGGTCTGCCGTCGCGGTTCGGGTTCCCGCTGGGGCGCAGCCGGTCGGATGGGACGCTGTATGCGGTGCCGCTGGAAAGCGACGAATACCGCTTTCCGAAGGACGGCCGGCTCAGCGTGTGTCGATCGCGGAATGACGGGCAAAGCTGGGAAGCGGCGGACCGCGGGCTGCCGCAGACCTGCTACGCCAACGTGCTGCGCGGGGCCATGGACACGGACGGGCTGAATCCGTGCGGCGTGTACTTCGGCACGACCGCCGGCGACGTGTTCGCGTCGCCCGATGGCGGCGATTCCTGGACCGCGCTTCCGGCTCGGCTGCCGCGCGTGTTGTGCGTGCGAGCGGCCACTGATTGACGACCGTCGATCGGCGTCAGACGGGCGTGAGGCAGCGGGCAGAGTGGGCAAATCGGAGGCGCTGCGATGGCGCGGGTGGAAGTGCAGTTGCCCAGCGTGTTCACGCCGATCGTGGCGGGGCGGCTCACCTTCTCACTGGAGGCGGAGTCGCTTCGCGGCGCATGGCAGGCGCTGCGCCGCGAGCGGCCGGAGGTCGGGCTGCATCTGTTCGACGAGAGCGGCGCGCTGCGGCGGCATGTGCTGTGCTTTCACAACGACCGCAACTCGCGCTGGCTGGATGGGGAGGATGCGCCGCTGCGCGATGGTGACACGCTGTTGTTCATGCAGGCGGTCTCGGGGGGGTAGCGTCGATTTCGGGAGTCAGGCGCTTCGACGTATTCCGCCGCCGCGCGACCCGGCGGCGTCAATCCACCGAAATTCCCGGCATCAGCGGCCCCTCCAGGCTGCGCCACAGGTACCACGTCGCGTAGGATCGGAATGGCCGCAGCGCATCGCCGTGCGGGACCAGCGCCTTGGGCGTCGGCGCTTCGGGCATCTCCCAGAACCGCATCGCCCCCTTCCGCAGCCCGAGATCATCCACCGGCCACACGTCCGGCCGCTCCAGGCAAGAGATCAGCAGCATCTCGGCCGTCCAGCGGCCGATGCCGTGCACCTGCGTCGTCAGGGCGATGACTTCCTCATCCGGCAGCGCCCGCAGCCGCCGCGCCGTGATCTCGCCGCTGCGAAGGCTGCGCGCCAGCTCGCGCACATACAGCGCCTTCTGCCGCGACAGCCCGGCCCGCCGCAGACGATCCGACCGCAACGCGCCGATCGCCGCGGGCGTCAGCCGGCCGCGCGGGCAAAGCGCCCGCACGCGCTGCAGCACCGCGTGCGCAGCGGACATTGAGATTTGTTGTTGAACGATCGAGCCGAGCAGCGCGGCGAAGGGGTTGCGGGTCGTGATCGGCCGCTCCAGCCCGTAGCGCTGCACAAGCGGGGCGAAGCGCGGCTCGACGCGGACCAGGTGCTCGGCGGCGGCGTGCGCCTCGGCCCGCCGCGCGCGAGCGCGATCAAGCTGGGCGGGTCGGACTTTCTGACGCGGCCACCACATGCGGGCGGATTCTCGGCGAAGCGGGCCGCGCGTGCAAAGCGGGGCGGGAGATCGGAAAGGCGACCTCCCATAAGGCGGGGCGCGCGTAAGTACGCGGCGCGTTCGATTCGAACAATAGCGGCTTCAGAAATGCTCTGGCGTGTGCCGCTGTTTCTTGAGAATTGCCGTGTGACACTGCGTTTCGAGCTTGGCCGTGTGGCACTGCTTTTTGAACTCTCCCGTGTAACACCGTTTAGTGAGTCTTCTCGTGTGACACTGCTTCTTGAACGTTCCCGTGTAACGCTGTTTATTGAGTCTTCTCGAGTGACTCTGCTTCTTGAACTTCCCCATGTAACGCTGTTTATTGAGCCTTCTCGTGTGACACTGCTTCTTGAACTTTCCCGTGTAACGCTGTTTATTGAGCCTTCTCGTGTGACACTGCTTTTTAAGCTCTCCCGTGTCACACTGCCTCTTGGACTTTCCCGTGTCACACCGCCTATTGAGCAGGGCGGCTTGTCCAGTCGCGCCACTGCTGAAACAGCTTGCCGTGATCCGCCTGTGATCCGCATGTGCACCCCGGCAGGGGTGCAGGGTTGTAGCCACGGGTGGAGCGCCGCCCGGCGACAGCCGGGCGAAGCGGAACCCGTGGAACCCGACGCGCCGCGCGCCTGCCCCGAAGGGGCAGAGGAAGCTCTTTGATTCCTCACCCCCGTTGAGCGCTTCCCGCGCCCCTTCGGGGCTTGAACTCCTGTTCACTTGCATCCACGGGTTCCGTCACCGCTGCGCGGCGACTCCACGCGCGGCTGCATCCCTCGGCTCCGTCGGGGCCGAAAGTGCGAGTGATAAACAGGTGTTTCAGCAATGGCGCTCGTTGACGGGCTGCACTGCTCACAGAGCCGGGGGCCACCGTTTACCGACGCGCCTGCCGCCCTCTCCGATGACCTACCGCGGCGGCGGCATCGGGAACGTGGGCGGTGGTGGGACGCCCTCGCGCCGCGTTGCCGGGCCATCCTCCTGAAGGAAATAGCTGAGCGGACGCTCCATGTTCACCACGTCCGCATCGCGCAGCGTGAGCAACCGGCCATCCGCCGGTAGAAATCCGAATCGTGCCGGGCCGCCGGCGTCATCGGCGGTGACGTCCAAGTGCACCTCGTGCCCGCCGTCGAGCAGCAGCGTCAACCGCAGCGGTGCGTCCGCGGGCGCTGTCCCCCCGCGCCACGCCACGATGGTGTCCGCTCGCATCCGCGCGGTCTCCATCACGAAGGTGCCGACCCGCTCCTGCGACAGCTTGACGAACGGATCCGCCGCGAATTTCCACTCCTCCCCCTCGCGCACGAATTCCAGCACGCCGCCCGGCGAACGTACGCGTACGCCGCGGATCGAGTCGATGCCGACGGCAAAGACCTCGCGCCGCAGCAGCTCACCGGTCAGCACGCGACCGACGCTCTCGTCGAGTTCGTAGACATAGGCGCCGTCGGCCGTCCGCGCATACCACGCGCCGCCGCGGTTCGCGACGTGCAGCGTGTGCTCGATCGGCGTGGCCGCCGCGGCCGCCGGCCCACCAGCGGCCTCTGTTCCCGCGTTCTCGTGCGGGACCGCGGCATCGCCCGCCGATTTGACGGCGTCGCCACCGTGCGATGATTCCCCGCCAGGGCCGTCGCCGTTAGCCGGGATGTCCGTCGCGTCGGCCGGGGCGGTGGGCGCCGGCGCAGCTGTGCTCGGCGCAGCCGCGCTCGGTGCGGCCGGAGCCGGAAGAACAGTGAAGGAGATCACCGCGTCGGGGGCATCAAGCCCGAGTCCCTGGCCCGCTCCGCGCGCCACGACGCGCCTCGCCCGCAACCGCGCCAGGTCATTGGCCAGTTCCTGCGCCGCATTCGCATCGAGCGCTGCATCGGCCGGCTCGACCAGTTCCCAGGCCGAATTGTGCCGCGCCAGCACATGCACCGCATTCCCCATGCGGCGCTCGATCCGCGTGAGCTGCTCCGGCCGCGCGTCGATGATGACCCGCGAGCGCAGGGCGAGCGGCCCGCCGGCCAGCCGGGCGGCCTCGCGGGCATCCACGACGTAGGTCAGCGGCTGCCCGTCGATCCGCAGGTAGGCGTTCACGCCGCTGGCCGTGGTCGCGCCAATCTGAATGACCGTCGGTGCGAGTGCTGCGTCGCTCGTGACCGTGACGACGGCGCGCGGCGGGTCAAAGCCCGCATTCGCAACCGCGGCGGGATCATCGACGATGCTGACCGAGCGCAACTCCTCGATCGCAGTGACCAGCGCCGCGACGGCCTCCGCATCCAGTTCGGCAAGATCCCCCGCGCCGTGCCACGCGCCGTCACGCCGGTCGATCGCGGCTGTCTCCCCATTGGCGGACAGCTCGATGCGCGACATGCGATCCCGCGAGAGGCCGGTGATGCGCGGATCGACCAGGTCGTTGAGCTTGACGCGCAGCGCATCCAGCGACGTGTTCGGCACCCGGGCCAGCCCCGGCTGACCCTCGACGCGCACATAGCGGTTGGTCTGCTTGAGATCGGCAAAGGCGCCGACCTCCATGGCGATCGTCGTCGTGACGTAGGTCGGCTCCGGCTCCGGCCCCTCCACCGGCTGCGTCGCGGGCTGCGTGGCCGGGGCCGCCGAGCGCAACTCCAGCGTGACGCGCAGCGACGGAGAATCCATCCCCGCTGCGCCGGCCTCCAGCGCATCGTCCGCGACGAACTCATCCGCCCGCGCGGCCGCCAGCTTCGTCAGAAGCTCGCTTACCTTGCGCGCATCCGCCCGCGCCCGGACCGGCTCGGTCAGCAACCATTCGCCGTCATCCGCCTTGTTCAGAGCGAAGCGCCGCCCCTCCACATCAATGCTCAATCGGCGGGCATCGTTCGACGAGAAGCGCGTCAGCGTCTTGGTGCGAAAGTCCTTCAATTCGCGCTTCAGTTCGGTCGAAAAGTCGCGTTCGATCAGGTGTGCCACGGTCGAGCCGCTCGCACGAACATAGGTTCCGCTCGGGATCTCCCGCTGCCGTCCGATCTCCAGCGTCCGCGTGCTGCCGTCCGCCAGCGTGAAGCGCAGCGTCGCCCGCGGCTTGTCAAGGCCCGCTTCGGCGTCGCTGACGGCGCTCGCACCATCCGCTCCATAGCGAATGTGTGATTGCAGCCGCGCGAACGAATTCACCATTCCCGAAACAACCCACGTCTCCGCCGGCGCCTGCACCGGCGACACGATGCGCCACTCGTCAGGCTGCCCGGGACGCGCCCCCTGCACCGCCGATCGCTCGAACACGACCTCCGGCCGTCCGGCCGCCGCGAACGCAACCTGCCGGACGTCCTTCTCCTCCGGCATCGGGTCAAACACGGGCGACAGGCGCGAGCCGTCGTCGACGGCCGCGGGCGGGGCGGTGCTGCCGGACGGGGCCGCAGGAAACAGCCAGTACACGCCGCCCGCGATGACCAGCAGCACGAGCAGCATCAGCGTCGTCTTGAAGTTCACGTCTGTTACCTCCGACGCACCAGCGCCACGATCCCGCCGACCGCCAGCGCGGTCGCCGGCCAGATCGCCACGAGAAACACCTTCCAGAAATTCGCCGTCGTCCCCGGCTCAAGGCGGCTCAAGCGCGGTACGTCGTCCTGCCGTGTGCCGATGGCAATGCGCGACTCATCCCCGGCGATCCAGAACAGCGTGTTGGTCACAAGGTCCGCATTTCCCGGGAACAGCAGCACCCGCCGCAGCGTGCCGTCGGCCGATCCCGCCAATTGCCGGAATTGAGCGATTTCATCCCGGGCGAAGTCCGCGCTGCCGCAGACCACGACCCGCACGCCCTTGTCGTTGCGGGCGGCCAGCACCAGCGGCATCGGCGAACGCTGAATGTTCTCACCGGGGCGCAGACCCTGGTTCCGCCGAAATTCCTCCACCGCGGCGAACCAGTCCGTGATCGCCCACACGCCGTCGCCGCTGCTCTCCAGCACGGTCTCGACCGTCACGCCTTGCGGCGCGCCCGATTCAGTGAATCGCGCCAGCGGGGCGGTGTTGAACAGCGCCAGCGGGCTGCTTCGAAGCGGCTTGCCGATCGGGTGTGCCCCGAAGCTCAGCGCGCCGCCCTGCAGCAGCGGCTCGCGCGCCACCGGCGCCCACAGCCCCTCCTTCGAGGGGATCGGCGCCAGTTCCATGACCAGAGAGGACGACCGTGGATCAATGCCCCACGTCGTCCGCAGATATTCCGCGAAGGCGTACGGCTCGCCCGGCCCGCGCTGCGTCGTGGACTCCACCAGGAACAGCGCTCCCTTGGACGCCGCAATCGCGTCGTACAGTTTCTGCTTGTCGTCCGGGGTGATGCTCGGCGGCGGCGGCTGCGGGCGCATCGGGTTCTGCGGCGGCGGTGGGGCGGGCGGCAGCACGATGTACACCGTCCCCGTCACGCCTTCCTGCACCGGCGGCGTCTTGCTCGTCGCCAGATCCCATTCCGTCGGCAGAAAGTTCAGCTTCTCCAGCGCCTGGCTGAGTTGAATGAACGGCGCGGTCGGCGGCGGCTGTCCCGGCTGGAAGCGCGCGAAGTCCGGCCGGATCGGCGACTCGCCGCCGTAGCGCACGAACACAACGCCCAGCCGCTCCTTGCTGGTCAATCCCAGCACCGCGGAAAGCAGCGCTTCCTCGCCGTTGAAGACGCGGTCGTCCTGATCCTGTCCGGCCGGCTCCTGCCGATAGCTCCAGGCGTCCTCGAACGAGACCACCCGCGCTTCGGCCGCGGTCTCCACCAGGATCGGCGGCGAATTCACCGCGTTGGCCAGCGCATCGGCGATCGTGTCCAGCTTGACCGGTTTGAGCGGCTCCACGTCGCGCAGGATCGAGTCAATGGACTCGATCCGCAGAAAGTACAGATCCGCCGTCTGGCGGAAGGTGTCGCGCACCTCCGTGCTGACCTCCTGGATGTTCTGGCCGATGCGCGAGAACCACGAGCGCGACTGCTCCAGCGCCTCGCGCACCTGCGGCAGGCTGCTGCGCAGCGCGTCAACCGCCCGCCCGTAGCGGGGGATGTCGCCGGTGGTCAGCTCGCGCACGCGGATCGCCAGGTCTTCGCAGGTCGGCGCCAGCAGCAGCGTGAACGAGTTGGTGATGATGACGTAGTCGCGGTTGCGGGTGAGCGCCTCGTTCTCCGCGGCCAGCTTGCGGAGTTTCTCAGACTCCTCCCGCGCCATCGTCAGCAGCTCCTCGAGCAGCGGCGACGCGCGATCGATGGCGGATTTGTGCGGCGCGGATTCGTCGCGATAGGCGGGTTTTTCGCGGATGCGCGCCAGCAGATCCTCCAGCCCCTTGCGATCCTCAAGCGGGTCGAGCATGCGCGTGTTGACGCGCCGCCCGGACACCTCGAACAGCTTGAGCATGTCGCGCACGGTGTCCTTGCGCTTCTGTGCGAACTGCTGGTACTTGCTCAGCACCGTGTACAGCCCGGTGATCGTGACCTCCTGATCAAGCGAGCGCAGCACCGCGGCCGTGCGCGGGCTGACGCTGGACGCGCCGCTGCGCGTCAGGTCGCTGCGCAGGTCGAAGCGATCACCCAGGTAGATCAGCAGGGCCGCCAGCGCCGTCGCGGCAACAACGGCCACCGTCACATTCAGCCCGTAGACGAATCGGCGCTGCCCGGCGCGAGTCGCCGCAGCGGGTGTGCTTACCGCCATCGTCGAGACTCCACGACCTTGATGGTCAGGAACAGGAACAGCCCGGCCAGCGCGCCGAAGCACACCACCGAGCCGGTGGTGAACAGCCCCAGCGCCGACTCCTCGAAGCGCCCCATCACGTTGGCCCGCTGGATGAGCTGTCGCCAGAAGCCGCCGACGTGCCGCACCAGCAGAAACCCGCCCACAGCGAACGAGGCCAGAACCACCGACGCCGTGATCCACGCGATGATCTGGTTGCTGGAAAACGAGCTGGTGAAGATGCTCACCGACAGGAAAAACAGCCCGATCAACAGCAACCCGATGTAGGTGGACAGCACCGCGCCCCAGTCCGGCGAGCCGTAGACCTGCATCAGGATCGGGTAGACGAGCGACGTGCCCAGCATCACCGCGTAGAACGCGGCCGAGCCGAGGAACTTGCCAAGCACCAGTTGGGCGTCCGAGATCGGCGCGGTCATCATGCCTTCGATGGTGCCGCTGCGGTACTCCTCCGAAAGCGCCCGCATCGCAATCGCCGGGACGACAAACGCCAGGATGAACGGCATCAGGCCGAAGGCGTTTCGCAGCGTCGCCGGCTGACCCGGCTCAAAGCCCTCGGTCAGAATCACCAGCACGCCCAGGATCAGCAGGAATCCGGCAATCACCACGTAGCCGATCGGCGTGCAGAACATCGACAGCAGCTCGCGCTGCATGATCGCGACGGTGGCTCTCATTCGGGAATCGCCCTCCTCCGGTGCGCGCGGCGCGCCGGGTCGTCCGCTTATTACTGCGGGGCCTGCATCTGCGCTTCCGCCACGATGCGAACAAAGAAATCCTCAAGGCTCCCCGCGTCGCGCCGCAGCTCGCGCAGCGTCCAGCCGCGCTGCGTGCTCAGCCGGTAGATCGGCTCGCGCAGATCGCCGGTGGCCTCCACCCGCAGCCGCGTCCAGCCGTCCGCCGCATCGGCCGTCACCTTCGCCCCGTTGGCCAGCTCCCGCACCGCCTGGAGCGCCTCCTCCACCGGGGCGCGCACCTCCGCGTGAACCGCTCCGTCGCCGCGCCGGCTGCGCAGCTCCTGCGGCGTGCCGCTGGCCACCACGCGCCCGCGATTGATGATCACGATCCGCCCGCAGGTCGCCTCGACCTCCGGCAGGATGTGACTCGAGAGAATGACCGTGTGATCGCGCGTCAGCTCGCGGATCAGCGAACGCGTTTCGCGGATCTGCGTCGGATCGAGGCCGACCGTCGGCTCATCCAGGATCAGCACCCGCGGATTGTGCAGCAGCGCATCGGCCAGCCCGACGCGCTGCCGATAGCCCTTCGAAAGCTGCGAAATGGGGCGGTCCACCACCTCGCCCAGCCAGCAGCGCTCCGTCACCCGCGCGATGCAGGTCTCCCGCTCCCCGCGCGCCAGCCCGCGCAGCTTTCCCCGGAACCGCAGAAACTCGCGCACCCGCATCTCGGGATAGAGCGGCACCGTCTCCGGCAGGTAGCCGACGTGGCGACGCACCTGAATCGACTGCGACAGCACGTCAAAGCCGGCGACCCGGGCGCTGCCGCTGGTCGCGGGGTGATAGCACGTGAGGATGCGGATGGTGGTCGTCTTCCCCGCGCCGTTGGGGCCGAGGAACCCGACAATCTCGCCATCGTTCACCGTGAAGCTGATGTCGTCCACGGCCTTGCGGGCGCCATAGTGTTTACAGAGGTTGCGCACCTCGATCACGTCCGGGCCTCCGTCCTGGTCGGGTGGTTGACGGTCCGTGTGCCTTGTACCCGTCACAATTCGCCGCACCACCGGCCCGAACCGGGCGCTGGCGGTGGCGTGACCCTCGGAAAGTGAGCGAATTGTAGATGCCGACCGACCGCTGTCAACCGCGGCCGTTCCCGTCACGCTGCGATGCGCTCGCGCTAATCCGCAATGAAAAAGCGCGACGACGTGCCTCCGGGAGCGATGCCGACGCGCACCACGCTCCCGCAGCGCGGACAAGCGCCGACATACGCGGATTGATGCATATTGCGGTAGACGCGCGCATAAACGCCGCAGCAGGAGAAGAGGATGCCGAGGAAGGGGCGCGGCAGCGGGACTCGGGGAGCGATTCCCGACGCAGGTGGGGCGGTCTCGCCAAACTCGGTCATCAAGGACAACTATCGGCGCGCCGCGGCCATCCGGTCAGGCGGCGTACGCCAGCCATTCCAATCGCCGCCAAGCGGCGCTTACCAGGTCGTGCCCTGCGGCGTGTCGCGCAATTCCACCCCCGCGGCCGCCAGCCGCTTGCGGATTTCATCCCCCAGGGCGAAGTTCTTGTCGCGCCGCGCTTCGAGCCGCAGATCCGCCAGGATCTTGATCACCGCGTCCGCCCGCCCGTTGTCCGACGCCTGCCCGCTGCGCCACGCAAACCCCAGGATGTCCGACGTCCAGCGGTGCAGCGTCGAGAGGGCGGCGGCAAAATCCGCGCGTCCGACGTCCCCCGCCCGCAGCCATTCGCCGCTCTGCCGCGTCAGGTCGAACAGCCCGGCAATCACCGCGGCCGTGTTGATGTCCTCGTGCATCGCGGCCGTGGCGCGCACATCGAATTCGGCCAGCGCCGCGCGCACCGCGTCGCGCGGCGGGCGATCCACCGGCGCCCGCGCCGCGGCGTCGGCCACCGCGGCCAGCGCGTCGCGCAGCTTGAATGACCCGCTCTCCGCGCCGTGCAGCGCATCGGCGGAAAAATCCAGCGGCGCGCCGTAGTGGCTGGTCAGAACGAAGTGCCGCACCACCGCCGGCTCATAGGTGCGGTCCAGCAGCAGCGCGCCGTTGCGATCGCGCACGCCCTCCGGCCGGCCGTAAAAGACGTCCTTGAGCGAGATCGCATTCCCCAGCGACTTGCCCATCTTCTGGCCGTTGAGCGTCACCATGTTGTTGTGCAGCCAGAAGCGCACGAACGGCCGCCCGGTGGCGCACTCGCTCTGCGCGATCTCGCACTCGTGGTGCGGGAACTTGTTCTCCATCCCGCCGCCGTGAATGTCCAGCGTGTCGCCCAGGTACTTGCGGCTCATCGCGGAGCACTCGATGTGCCAGCCCGGAAAACCGTCGCCCCACGGGCTGGGCCAGCGCATGATGTGCGTCGGCTCCGCCCGCTTCCACAGGGCGAAATCCGCCGGGTGGCGCTTCTCCTCGCTGACCTCCACCCGCGCCCCGGCCTCCAGTTCCTCCACCTTCCGGCCGGCCAGCTTGCCGTACCCGGGAAAGGAGGCCACGGAGAAGTACACCGATCCGTTGTTTTCGTAGGCGTGCCCGCGCGCGATCAGGCATTGGATCATCGCGATCTGCTCGGGGATGTGCCCGGTAGCGCGGGGCATGATGTCGGCGCGCAGGATGTTCAGCGCGTCCATGTCCTCGAGGTAGCTGCGGATGAACGTCTCGACCACCGCCATCGGGTGCAGCCCGCGCTTCCGCGCCTCGACGACGATCTTGTCCTCGCCCTCGTCCGCATCGTCGGTCAGGTGGCCGACGTCGGTGATGTTCTGGACGTAGTTCACTTCGTAGCCGGATGCGCGCAGCCAGCGCACGATCACGTCGAAGCTCAGGTAGCTCTTGGCATGTCCCAGGTGCGAGTGCCCGTACACCGTCGGCCCGCAGACATACATGCCCACCCGCGGCGGATTCAGCGGGACGAACTCTTCGCGGCGGCGCGTGAGCGTGTTCGTGAACTTCTGCGACATGCCGAGCGGCTCCGGCGGTCAGGGACGATCGCCGCCGACGCGCGTCGGGGCAACCTCGTCTCCATCGGCTGCAAAGCCCCTCATGCTAACGCCCTCCGCCGCCGGAACCCAGCCCGGCAGCGGGGCCTCCCCGGCCGCCGCTCGCTTCGGCTATCATGCCGGGCTTTCCGAAATTCCCAGGAGGCAACCCCGTGCCCTACACCACCACCACCGTCCCCGCCGGCGATCGGATCACCATGAGCGGCGGGAAACTCAGCGTCCCCGACCGCCCGGTCATCCCATTCATCCGCGGCGACGGCACCGGCCCCGACATCTGGAAATCCTCCGTCGCCGTGTTCGATGCGGCGGTGGAGCGCGCCTACGGCGGGAAGCGCAAGATCGCGTGGATGGAGGTCTTCGCCGGCGAGGATGCCTTCAACCGCTTCCAGAACTGGCTGCCGGACGACACGGTCAACGCCTTCCGCGAGTTCATTGTCGGCATCAAGGGGCCGCTCACCACGCCGGTGGGCGGCGGCATTCGATCGCTGAATGTGGCCCTGCGCCAATTGCTGGACCTGTACGTCTGCCTGCGCCCGGTGCGCTGGTTCAAGGGCGTCCCCAGCCCGGTCAAGCGCCCGCAGGACGTGGACATGGTGATCTTCCGCGAGAACACGGAGGACATCTACGCGGGCATCGAGTACGCCGCCGGCACGCCGGAGGCGCAGAAGGTGCTGGACTTCTGGCAGCAGACCTTCCCGAAGGAGTTCGCAAAGATCCGCTTCGGCACCCGCGACGCCGCGACGCGCTGGCAGTCGCAGCTCGAATCCATCGGCGGCCCGAAGCGCGACGCAGCGGCGGAGGGCGTCTTCGGCGTCGGCATCGGCATCAAGCCGGTCAGCTACCTCGGGACGGAGCGCCTCGTGCACTCGGCCATCGCCTACGCGCTGCGCGAGAAGCGCCGCAGCGTGACGCTGGTGCACAAGGGCAACATCATGAAATTCACCGAGGGGGCTTTCAAGGACTGGGGCTACCAGATCGCGCAGCGCTTCTTCCGCGAGAAGACCGTCACCGAGCGCGAAAGCTGGATTCTCGGCAACCGCGAGGCGAATCCGAAGATCACCTCGGAGGAGAACGCCCGCATGATCGACCCCGGCTTCGACATGATGACCCCGGAACAGCGGAAGAAGGTCGTGGCCGAGGTGGACGCCGCCATGACGCTCTGGCCCACGCACGGCGACGGCAAGTGGAAGTCCCGGCTGCTGATCCGCGACGCCATCGCCGACATCACGCTCCAGCAGGTGCTGACGCGCCCGCGCGATTTCGACGTGATCGCCACCCTCAACCTCAACGGCGATTATCTCTCCGACGCGCTGGCCGCCCAGGTCGGCGGCATCGGCATCGCCCCCGGCGGCAACATCAACTACATCACCGGCCACGCCGTCTTCGAGGCCACGCACGGCACCGCCCCCAAGTACGCGAATCTCGACCAGGTGAACCCCGGTTCGGTGATCCTCTCCGGCGAGATGATGCTCCGCTACATGGGCTGGGGCGAGGCGGCCGACCTGATCATCCGCGGGATGGACGGCGCGATCTCGGCCAAGACCGTCACCTACGACTTCGAGCGGCTGATGAAGGCCGAGGGTGATACGCAGGTGAAGAAGGTCAAGTGCAGCGAGTTCGGCCAGGCGGTGATCCGCCACATGGCCTAGACCGATGCAGCGCGAGGCGCCTGCCGATGCAGCGCGAGGCGCCTGCCGATGCAGCGCGAGGCGCCTGCCGATGCAGCGCGAGGCGCCTGCCGATGCAGCGCGAAGCGCCTGCCGATGCAGCGCGAAGCGCCTGCCGGGGCGTGTGCTCCGAGGCGGTCTCGCGCGGATTCCGGCGGCTGAATGAACGGGGAGTTGACGATGAGCAGCGCAGCGGCGACGCAGAAGGTCGCGGACCGGTTTTACGAGCTTTGCAACGCGGGCAAGTTTGATGACGCGATGAAGGAGTTGTACGCGGACGACGCCCGGCACCTCGAAGCCATGGAGATGCCCGGCTCCCCCTACAAGCGCGTAACCAGCGGCAAGCCCGAGTTGCTGCGCATGAGCGAGCATTGGTGCCGCACCACCACGGTGCATAGCTCGTGGGTCGGCCGACCGCTCGTCAACGACGATCAGTTCCTGATCGAATTCAAGATGGAAGTCACGTGCAGCGAAGGCCCGATGGCCGGCATGCGCATGCCGATGGCCGAACACGCGCTCTACACCGTCAAGAACGGAAAGATCAGCGAGGCGCGGTTCTTCTACTCCTGCGACAAGTAACGCACTCGGCGCGCCCGGGTTGCTTACGCGGCGGCGCGCCCGGGTCGCTCCCGCGGCGGCGCGCCCGTGGCCGGCCGGCCGCCGCGTTTCCCGTAGCGTGTGGCATGCCCTCGCTGTACTCAGCGTGGGCATGTCCTGCCGGCGCGGCCTGCGCCTCAGGCCCCGGCCCCTACAACCCCGCCAACTCCTCCATCACCGCGTGAATCAGCGGCCGCACCGTCTGCTCGGAAAAATCGAACCGGCAGCCCGCCGCCTCGAACAGCTCCGGCAGCGGGCGCGAACCGCCCAGCGCCAACCCATGCCGATACGCCGCCACCGCGGCTCGGAAATCCCGCTTGGAATTCAGCCACACCTGCAGCGCCCCGAGCTGCGCAATCCCATACTCGACGTAGTAGAACGGCACCTCGAAGAAGTGCAGCTTGCGGTGCCAGCTTCGCCGGTCATACGCCTCCAGCCCGTTCCAATCAACGTGCGGTGAGAAGCGGCGCGTGAGCGTCTGCCAGTAGTCCTTCCGCTGTTCAGGGGTCAGATCGGTGTGCGTGTAGACGTGATGCTGAAACGCGTCCACCCGCGCCATCCACGGGAAGAACAGCACGATCTCCTCGAAGAAGCGCTTGCGGGCACGGTTTGTGTCCGGGCCGTAGAACGTCTCCAGGTGCGGCAGCGCCAGGCACTCCATCCCCATCGACGCCACTTCGGCGAACTCCGTCGGATAATGCCGGTAGGAGAGGAACGTGTCGTTGCGGCATGCCCAGGTGTGAAACGCGTGCCCCCCCTCGTGCAGCAGCGTGCGCACATCCCCCTCGGTCCCCACCGCGTTCATGAAGATGAACGGGATGCGCCGTTCGTCGTAATTGGCCTGATACCCGCCCGGCGCCTTCCCCTTGCGGCTGCCCAGGTCGAGCATCCCGCGCTGCGTCATCGTCTCATACACCGCCCCCAATTCCGGCTCCACGCGGTTGAAAATCTCCTGGCAGCCGCGGCTCAATTCCGCATCCGTCTGGAACGGCCGCAGCGGCGCCCGCCCCTGCGGATCCACCGAAAGATCCCACGGCCGCAGCCGGTCCAGCTTCAGCGCCGCGCGCCGCTGGTCCAGGATTCGCCCCGCCGCCGGCACCACCACCGACTCGATCGTGTCATGAAACCGGGCGCAATCGCCCGGTGTGTAATCGAACCGCTCCATCGCCTTGAAGGCGAATTCCTGGTAGTTGCGGCAATCGGCGTTGCGCGCGATCCGCGTGCGCAGCCGCACCATCTCGTCATACAGCCCGTCCAGCGCATCCCCGTCGGCGAGAAATCGATCCGCCGCCAGCCGCCACATACTCTCTCGAACGGTGCGATCCGGCTCCTCCTGAAGCTTCCCGACCTGCTGCAGCGTCATCTCCTGCCCGTCGTGCTTCACCGTCATCGCGGCGCAGATCTTCTGATACTGCTGGCGCAGCTTGTCGTCTTCGGTGAACAGGGGGATGTTCTCATCCCGGAACAGCGCCACCGAATTCCGAGCACTGCGCAGCAGCACTTCATATCGCCGCTGCGGCAGATCGAAGCGCCCCGCCAACGCCGTGAGTTTCTCATCCAGCTTGTGGCTGATCGGCTCGCGGCGCGGCTTCATGTTCTCGACGAAGTCCAGGTACAGCCGCTCGCGCTCCGCATCCGTCGTATCGCAGGTCATGCGGATGTAGCGGTCGGTGCCCTCCTCCTCGAAGATCGAATCGACCTCCGACCAGTCCATCAGCCAGCGCTCCAGCTCGGCGGCGCTGTTCACCGGCCGCGCCAGAAGCGCCTGGTAATATGACTCGGCAGCGCCCCAACTGGTGAAGCGATCATCCGGCGCAACGAAGCGGCGCGGGAATTCCGAAACGGCGGGTCCAACAGCGGCGGAACTCATCCTGTCTCCCTCGGGGGCAACGCCGACGGCCGGATTCACGGCCGCCCGGCGCGCCAATGCGGATTGCCGGGCGCTCGGCCGCACGGCTCGGCCTGCGCCGCTGGATTATGGCGCAGCCGAAGCGCATCGGCCAGCATGCCGCGCGGTCACACTTCGCTCATCAGAATCGCGTACTTCCGGGACTTCTCGAAGCTGCCCAGGATGATCTTCAGACCCACCAGCATCGGCACCGCCAGCACCATCCCCAGCACCCCCCAGAACCAGCCCCAATAGACGATTCCCAGCAGCACCAGCACCGGGTCCACGTTCAGGTGCTCACCCGAAAAGCGAATCTCGACGAAGTCCACCCAGACCAGCCGGTTCGCCCCGATCAGGATCGCCGGCAATACCGCCTGCAGCGGGTTCTCAAACTGCAGGAACGCAATCGCGATCGGCGGAACACAAGCGAACAGGCTCCCGATGTAGGTGATGTAGTTCAGCGCAAAAAACAGGAACGCCCACAACTGCCAGTAGTGCACGCCGAACGACCACATCACCACCGCGGCCATTGCCGCCATGCCGAAGCTGACCGCCGTCTTCACCTTCACATATTGCGAAATGCTCGACGCGATGCCCCGGCCGATCGTCAGCAGCGTCTCCGACCGCTCCCCGTCAAACGCCCGCCGAACCCGCCCCGGCAGCCGCGCCGCGCTGATCAGGATGAACAGCAGATAGAAGAACACCAGCAGCAGCGTCTCGAGAAAACTCACCGCCGGCGACCACGCGAAGTTCAGCACGTCGCGGACGGAGATGTCGTACAGGTCGAGAATCCCGGTGCTGACATATTCCTTCACGCTCGGCGGCTCATCCACCGGCACGCTCGTCGGCTGCGTGCCCGCGGGCAGCACCGGGCCTTCAAGCATCGCAAGTCCACCCGCGTCCGGGGCCCGCAGCGGCGGCGTCATCGCCACCGGCGGCGCTGTGCGCAACGGCGCAGGCTCTGCCGGCCGGCCCGTCGGCCGGACCGCCTCCTGCCCCACCATCTGAACCAGCAGCCGCTCAAGATTCTCGCGATACAGCGGGATGCGGTCGCGAAACGCGACGGCGTTTTGCTGCACCACCCGCCCGATCGCCAGCAATGCAACCGTCGAGAGCAGGAACAACGCCAGGTATGCCAGCCACGGCCGGATCCCCCGCAGGATCAGCGCTTCCGCGGCCGGGCGGATCATGAAGTACAGCAGCAGCGCCAGAAGAAACGGCGCCAGCACCGGCCCGAGATACGTGACGACCGCGCCGATCGCGACGGCGGTCAGGATCGCCACGCTCGTGAACGGGCGCTGCGGAGCCGTGAGCATTCCGGGCGGCGGCGCGGCGGGCGGGCCGGAAACGGGGGTTTGCGAAGGAGCCGGCGCAGCAGAGGCCGTCGGCGTCGGCGCAGGTGCGGGCTTCGGCGCGGGTGCGGACATGCTGCGGATCGTACCGTCCTCGTGGTCGCGCGCGGGCGCGCTGCGCCCTACCGGGAAACCGCCCGCCCGCCATGTCCCCCGACCGCTCAATGCAGCGCCAGCGACACAATTCGATAGGGGCTTAGTTCAAACCGGGTTTCGCCCGCCGCGGCGTCATGCGAAATTCCCCTCGGGAAAAACTCGCTCTCCGGCGGCAGCGGCCGCTCCAGCGCATCAACCGGCGTCACGTTGCGTACCGGCAGCCGCCAGCGCAGCCGCACCGCCGCGCGTCCCCCGCGCACTTCGGCAATTCGCAGAATTCGGCCCTCGTCGTCATACGCCCGCTTCATCGCCGACACGCTCACAGCCCCCGCCCCGATCGCCTCCACCTCTACCGGTGACCATTCCGTCCATGATCCGCTCTGATTCCGCGGCAACTCATGCACGATCAGCGGCGTGTTCAGGAACTCCGCCCCGCGATCAATGCCCGCGGCCCGCCAATCCCCGTCATGCGGCTGCAGCGCGTAGGTGAATTCATGCCGCCCGCGATCGGCCTGCGGATCCGGGAAGCGCGGCGAGCGCAGCAGTGTCAGCCCGGCCGTGCCGCCGTCGCAGGAATGCCCGTACTTGCCGTCATTGAGCAGCGCGACGCCGCAGCCCGGCTGCGACACGTCCATCCACCGATGAGCGCAGACCTCAAAGCGGGCCGCATCCCACGGGTTCGAGCGGTGCGCCGGCCGCTCCAGCGTGCCGAACTGAATTTCGTACGTCGCGCTGCGGGCGCGGATGTCCAGCGGAAACAGTGCCCGCAACAATGTCCGATCTTCGTGCCAATCCACCGTCGTCCGGATTTCGATGCGCGGACTGCCGGCCGCAAGCACATACCGCTGGGTCATGCGACTCGACGCGCCCAGCGCCCGCTGCACTTCGATCGAAGCCCGCAACCCGCCCGACTCGACCACCCGGATCGACGCCGCCGGCGAATCCACCGCTCGGGCTGTCGTGAAATGTTCCGGATCGATGTCCCATGCGTCGTAATGTCGCGGCCTGTCGTCGTATAGCACAAGCTGATTCAGCGGCGCCTGCGCCGTATTCCGCCCCTCGTTCCGCCGCAGCACCGCGATCCGGCCGACTTCGTCGATCTCTGCGTGCAGAATTCCATTGCGAAGCGTGCGGCCGGAAGCGCTCGCCGGCGCGTCGCCGTGGCTCGTCGCAGCTCCCGCCTCCAGGTCCACCACGCGAGCGCCCATTGCCGGGATGCGCTCCACCGCGTGCAGCGCGCCCTGATGCTCGATCACGGCGCAGCGCGTCGCGGAGGCGCCGTTGAGCACCAGCGCCGGCCGCTTCATTCCGCGCGTGTCCGCGCCGGCGACCCAGCTCTGGAGCGCCGAATCGCGCACTTGGCCGCAGGCGGCGTCAATCTCCGCCAGATCGCGGCGCGCGTCGTCGTACACTTGCGGGATCGACGTGCCGGGCAGAATGTCGTGGAATTGCAGCGTCAGCAGCCGCTCCCACGCCCCGTGCAGCGCGGCGGCGCTTGCCGCGGAGACGCTCGTGTCGGGGGCGGCCGGCCCGAACCACGTCAACCACTCGGCCAGGCGCAGATCGCGCTCCGCTTCGCGGTTGGCGCGCTTGAGCCACGCCTGGGTCGTCAGCACGCCGCGGTGATTCTCGAGGTACAGCTCGCCATCCCATACCGGCCACGGCCGGCCGCTCGCCGCGTCCGCCCGTCGCGCTTCGTGCAGCCGGCGGCAGAACTCGTCCGCCCGGCCGAATTCAAGCTTCGGCAACCCCTCGGCGTCGCCGGCCAGCTCGGCGTAGAGGATCGAGTTCTCGGTCGGTCCGCCGCCGCCGTCGCCGTATCCGAACGGCGTCAGCCACTCCCGCGCGCCGGTGGAGTTGAGCCGCGCATCGGTTCGCTCGGCGCGCAGCAGCTCGCGCGGCGTGTTGACGGCGTTGTAGTCGCCGCCGGGAGTCTGGTGGGACAAAATCTCCGTGCCATCGATGCCGCGCCAGGTGAAGTGAACATTCGGGAATTCGTTCGCGTCCGACCAGCAGAGCTTGTTGGTGATGAACGTGTCCAGCCCGCCCAGGCGAAGAATCTGCGGCAGCGACGCCGGGAATCCGAACGTGTCCGGCTGGAAGGCGACGCACTGCCGAACGGAATCGCCGAACTGCCTGCGCCAAAGGCGGTCGGCGTGCAGCATCTGGCGGATCAGCGACTCCCCCGACGGCAGATTTGCGTCCGGCTCCACCCACATTCCGCCGATCGGCTCCCAGCGTCCCTCGCGCACGCGCGAGCGAATGCGCTCGAACAGCCCCGGCGAATCCCGCTCGACCCAGTCATACTGCTGCGCCTGCGAGCAGATGAACCCGAACCGCTCCAAGCGATCCATCAGCGACAGCACCGTGGAGAAAGACCGCAGGCACTTGCGCCGCGTCTCGGCGATCGGCCAGAGCCATGCCGTGTCGATGTGAGCATGCCCCACCGCGATGCTGCGCCCCCGCACGCCGCCCGCTCCGCGCAGCACCGCCGCGAATCGCTCGGTCGCGATTGAGCAACTTCCCGCCACGTCGTCGGGTCGCACCAGCCGCAGCACCTCATCCAAACCGCGTCGCAAGGCGTTCGTCCGCTCCGAGTCCGGCGGCAGCAGCGCCAGCAGCTCGCGTCCAAACTCCATGCTGCGCCACAACCGCCACACCGGCTCGCGAATGCCGACGATCTCGCAATACTCCAGGCAGCCGGGTTGCGGATCGACCCAGCGCGCCCGCGCGTCGCGATCATCCCACTCAAAGAGCGTTGTCCCGAACGGGCGGCTGCACACCGCTTCCACGTGGGCGATGATCGCCCCGCCCGGCTTCGCGGCCGTCGCCAGCGGCGCTGTGTCGTGGTTCACGTCGAGGCCGTGCCGTGGCTGCCCATCCTGCCAGAGCAGCGCTTCGGTGCCCGTGCTGAATCGCAGGAATGCGGGACGGCCGACCAGGGCAGCCGGAATCTCGGCCGAAATTCTGAACCACGCACCCGACCACCCCGGCCCGAAACGCCAACCGGGAGATACCGGCTCAAACGTCCGGCCAATCGCATCGTCGTGGGGGATGGGCCGCTCGGTGGCGAATGCCTCGACGCGCACCGGCTGCCGAACGTCAATGACCGCCGGCGCAAGCACCTGTTCGCAAAACACGGCGAAGCGGCGGGCGTGATGGGCGGAGTCGTGTTTCATGCGACGGCAGCGTAGCCGCACTTCGGCGAACGGGGTACGCCCCCGGCGGCGCAGCACGGTCGCCGCCCGCGCGGCGCTCGTCAGGCCTCCGGCGACCGATACAGGGCGACATAGAGCGGGCAGCGCTCGATCAACTCCGCATGCGTGCCGGTGTCCACGATCCGCCCGCCATCCATCACGATCAGCCGATCGGCCATTTCCATCACCGTATGCCGGTGCGCGATCAGGAACGTGGTCTTGCCGCGCCGCAGCTCCTGCAGCGCCGCGTGGATCCGCCCCTCGCTCTCCGCGTCAATCTCGCTGGTGGCCTCGTCAAAGATCAGGATGGTCGAGGGCTTCAGAAAGGCGCGGGCAATGGCGATGCGCTGTCGTTGGCCGCCGGAAATGGACGCGCCGAACTCACCCAGCGCGGCGTCATATCCCTGCGGCCAGGCCTCGATGAATTCCGCCGCGTACGCCCGGCGGGCGGCGGCGCGAACCTCCTCATCCGTCGCGGTCGGATTGCCGTAGGCGATGTTTTCCCGCGCGCTTCGCGCGAAGATCACCGGCCGCTGCGACACAACCGCCACGCGCTCCCGGAGGCTGCGCAGTTGCACCTCGCGCACGTCCACCCCGTCCAGAAGAACGCCGCCTTCCTGCGGCTCCAGCAGCCTCGGCAGCAGCTTGAGAAGCGTGCTCTTTCCGCTGCCGTTCGGGCCGACAATCGCCACGCACTCCCCGGCGCGCACCGTCAGCGATACGTCGCGCAGCGCCGGCGCAGCGTCCGGCGAATAGCGGAAGTGCACGTGTTCGAAGCGGACCTCCGGCGACCGGTCGCCGCGCAGCTCAATCGCCCCGGCGGCCGAGCGCTGCTCCGCCTCGTCCAGGAAGCCGAAAATGCGGTCCGCGGCCGCGCCGCTGCGCTGCACCACGTTGTAGACGTTGGCGACTTTGCGGATCGGGTCCAGGATCGCCCCCAGCAGGATCACCATCGTGATGAAGTGGCTCGGCGTGATCTCGCCGGCGAAGGTCCGCGACGCCAGCCAGACGATCCCCGCCGACGCCGCCAGTACGCCCAGCGTCTCCAGCAGCGGCGAGCTGAAGGACTCGATCCACGCCAGTCGAAGCTGGTGCCGCATCATGCCGCGCTCCAGCCGCCACATGCGCACGCGCTCGTGCCCCTCGCGGGCATAGCCCTTGACCGTGTCGATCCCTTGCAGCGATTCCTCCAGGCTGCGCAGCATTGCCGCATAGCCTTGCAGCATCCGCACCGTCGCCTTGCGCACCCCGCGACCGACGATCCACAGGATCAGCACCGCCGGCAGCGCGATGCCGCCCGCAATCAGCGTCAGCCGCAGGTCGATGAAGCACGCAACCGCCAGCACGCACACCGCCTTGAGCGGCTCGCGCGCCACTTTGCCGAACAGCGTCACGATGCCGAGGAAGACCTCGCGCACGTCCGACATGAATGCGCTGACCGCGTTGGCATGATCGCTGGTCAGCCGCGTCATCGGCACGTGCAGCGCCTTGCGGTACATCCGGCGGCGCAAGTCCATGACCATGCGGTTCGAGGCGTACAGCACCAGGTATTGCGACAGGCAGCGCAGCCCGTTGCCGATCACGTTCACCCCGAGCAACGCCCCCAGCAGGATCAGCAACGTGGTCATTCGCGCGGCCGGCGAATCCTCCGTCGGGAAAATCTGCGCCAGCCCGCTCAACAGCGGTGCGAGCATCGCCGGTGCGCGCTGAGCACGCTCCAGCAGATACGAGTTCACATTCTGTTCTTCGACGACGACCTTCAGCACCGGCAGCAGCCCGCCCAGGCTGGCCGCATAGGTCAGCGCCACGCCCAGCCCCAGCAGCACCCCCAGCGTCATGGCGCGGCGGTGCGGATGCACCATCGCCACCATCCGCCAGAACGAGTTGCGCAGGGCGCGCTTGTCCTTGCGGGGCGGGCGGCGGAGCGTTGCGATCAATTCGCCGCCGGTTTCAGTTGCTGGGAGACTTGCGTCGCTCATTGAAGGGCGGCGATTGTAACCCGTCCGCGACCTTCCCGCCTCTGCCCGCCGCACCTTATCGGCCGCCGACCGCCCGATTGGCGGAATTGCTCGCCGCCGCCGTCCGTCCCGGCCTAGCATGTGCAGGGGGGACGAGGGGACGCATCCCTGGGGAGGGGTCTAATGTCCGCATGGCGTTTGATCGCTGCGAGTTCCATGACCGCGCTTCTGCTGGGCGGATGCCCGGCGGCCGAACCGCAGACCAACATCACCACTACCGCTTCGACCGGCTCATCGACTCAGCAGCCGGGGCGCCCGACTGCGGTTCGCTACTGGGTGCAGGCCGATGGCGGTGGGCTGATGCTCTACCGCCTGCCGGCCGAGCGCTCCGCGACCGGGGATTGGTTCGGCCTGGCCGGCGCGCCCTCGTGGTTCACCGGCGACGGGCTGTACGAGTTCGTCGGTGAGACCGGGTGGCGCAGGCTTGATGCCGGCGGCCTGTCGCTCGACGACGTCATCCAGACGCTCGACCTGCGCCCGGATGCTTCATTCGGCGCTTGATTGGCGCCTGCGGACGCCGAACGCCGCCCAATGATGCCGATCGACGCATCCCGGCGCTGGACGCCGCGCGCCGGTTCGTGATAACGTGCGCCTTGTGAGCGAAACCACCGCAAACCCGATCGCTTCCGCGCTGCAATCCGCCGATTCGGTGTGGATTGTGCGATTTCGCGTCCTGTTGTCCGCCGCGCTCTGCTGGGCCGGCTTGCATTACCTCGCGCTGGGTCCGTTTCGCAGCGGGGCGCATCTCGAGCCGGTACTGCTCACGGGCGGCAGCATGCCCCTGATTTCGGTGCTGCTGGCGGTACTGGTGGTCGCGGCGACCGGGTGGTTGGTCCGATTACTCGGGGCGCGGGCGGGCAGCCTCGAATCAATTGTGGCAATTGGCGTCGGAATGGCGCTCACGGCGCTACCCGGCGGCACCACCGATCATTTCCTGACAAGTCTGCTCATTCGACCGGATTCGCCGCCGGCGCCTGCGTACTGGCGGCTTTGTGCTGAATATGCGGCGATGGTCGTCGTCTGCGGTCTGCTGGTGCAGATTGGCGGATTCCGGCCGAATGTGGCGAAGAATTCCGCCGCGCAATCGAGCGCCGCCTTGCAACTCGGAGCGCTGCTGTTGACGGCGGCGGTCGCGGCGGTCGGCCTGATGGTGCTGTCGGGTCCGCGGGTCGGAGAGACCTATCGGGGGCAGGTGTTTTTCGCGGTGTATGCATCGTTCGCGGCCGGCGCGTATGCGGCAGGAAGCGCGACGAAGGTGCGGACGCCGCTGGCGTATCTGCTCGCGCCCGTGCTGCTCGGAGTTGTCGGCGCGGTTCATGCGGCGATCGCGGGGCGATTGCCGTCGGGCTATGAGCATCTCAATAACATCCCGGTGTCGGCGATGGTGCGGGGTTTGCCGATTGAGACCGTTGCGATGGGGTGGCTGGGAGTGTCGTCGGTATTGGCCGCCCGCCGCGCCGGCGGGCCGCCGTCGCGATGATGACGGTCTCGCGCAGGTGCGGAGCAGGGCGAGCAGGTGAGTCCGATGCTGGACTTTCGGCGACTGACTCTGAAGAAGCTGTTGCTGGACGACGCGCGGCGGCGCGCGATCGCAGAGACCTCCGCCTATCTCACCTGGCATCTCGACCACCCGGAACACGCGGTTGTGATTCCGGTGACCCCTTCGACGAGCGGACGGCGGTTTCCGGCCTCTCTGTCGGAGGCGTTCTGGGCGCCGCTGCTGGCGGAATGAACGGCAAGGGGGGTCAGGACTCGGCCAGCGCCGGCAGCGGAACGCCGAAGAGGCGCTCACTGACCTCCTCGGCCTGCGCGCGGATTCGGGGGTCACTGCCGGCGGAGAGCGCTCCTTCCATCGCGACGGCGAGATTCATCGGCGACAGCAGCATGGCGGTCGGCTCGCGCAGCCGCGCTGCCGACGCGATACCGCGGATCAGCGCGGCATCGGACTCGGTCAGCGCCAGCACCTGCAGCGCATCGCTGAGAATGTCCACGTGCGTCCGCACCTGCTCGGCGCGGCGATGCCTGCGGAGGAGCACGATGCCGCCGACGGCCGCGAGTATCAGGACGATTCCCAGCACAACGAATGCGATGGTGTGGTCGGATTGGCCCGCCTGCTCGTTGAAGCTCTCGCGCAGGGCGCGCAGCCGGTCCTCAGTGATCTGTGCGAGCATCATCACTTCGGCACCTCCGAGGCGGCGCGGCCGCGCGGAGCGCTGCGCTTCGCGCCGGATTCCCGGACGCGAAGAGCGAGGTCGCGGACGGCCGTGACCGGGTCGTGCGTCATCGAGTCGATCACGTCGGCGAAGCGAGCCGGCAATGCCGGCGCTTCGAGCACCCGCAGCAGCAGCATTCGATCGCGCACGTCGTCAGACCGAGCCTGCGCGGCGAGAAGCGATTGCCACGCTTCCGCACCGAGGCGGAGCCGCTCGACCAGCGCCTGTCGCTCCGAATCCTGAGATCGCCGGCACAACTGCCAGAGTTGCAGGAAGTCGTCCACGGGCGACTGCTCGGAAACGTCGGAAGAAGGCGCGATCGAGGGCGATGCGCTGACGGCCGGCTGCGATTCGGGCTGGGCCGCCGGTGCCGTCGTGGAACGCTCCTCCGGGAGTGCCCAGCCGGAGGCCGGCGGGGGCGGCGGCGGAAGGCGCGACTTGCGCTTGTCCAGCGCCTGCTGAATCAGAATTGCGATCGTTCCGCCCTCCTGTTGCAGATCGCGCACCAGAGCCGCTGCCGCGGGCCGGGGCATGGCAACCAACTCGTGGATGGCGGCGGTCTGGGTGTCCATGTCGCCGCGGCGGACGCAGGCCGCGAGCAGCATCAGCCGGTCTGACTCGCTCATCCCGAGGCGAACAATCCAGGCCGGCGCGCAGGGGCGCAGGGTGACCGGAAGGTTCGGCAGGCCGTTGGCGGCTCCGCGCAGCCACGGCGGACATCGCATCACCGCGACGCCGCCGAGCGGTTTCGGGGTCCGAGAGCAGGTGCGTCTGACGAAGCAGCGGGGCGGCGAACTCGGCGCCCTCCCATTCCCGCAGGATCATTTGCGCGGGTGTGCGCCACTCGCTGCGCCGCAGCGCAAGCAGCAGAAACGCGGCCAGCCGCGGCGAATTCCATTCGGCCAGGTGGGTCGCGACGACGCGCGCCAGGCGCGTGCGCGGGCGCGAAAGGGTGTCCCACAGCCCGTCGCCAAGCTCCGAGGCGAACCACAGGCAGGCCTCGATCAGGTCGGCGCGCAGGTGCACGTCAAAGGTGGCCAGCACCTCGCGCACTGCGGCCAGCATGCGGTCATGCTCGCTGGGGATTCCGCGACGTTCGGACGACTCCGTGACGCCATGCAGGCAGACATGGTCGAAATGCAGTTCAGCCACGCGGCGAAAGCAGCGCGCCGCCGCGTCCCGGACGCGGGCGGAATCGTCGCGCAGCCCGGCGGGCAGCAGATAGGCGGCGCCGACCCGCGGCGACTGTTCGAGGGCCAGCAGCGCGTGATAGCGGGCATCCGGGTTGCCGCGCATGGCGCGCGCGACGCCGCCCATCATCGCGGCATCCTCCGAACGGAGGATCTCCTGCACGTCGAGCGTCAAGCGCGGCCAATGCTCGATCATTGCGCCCCAGGCGGCGTCGTTGCGGCGGCGGAGCAGAATTCCGACCAGCTCCTCGAAATAGTCCGGCTCGGCCAGCGCGAGACCTGCGCCGAGAATTTCGTCGCAGGCGGGAGTCGGTCCCGCTTCCAGCATGGCGTAGAGCCGGCGAACGTCGCGCATGACGGAGTGTTCCTCTGGGCGCACCTGCCCCCCGCGGTGTATCGGTCAGAAAGCCGTGCGGCGTGAATTGCGCCGGTTTCAAGTGGGCCTGGCGAAGGGGCTGGGACAAGGGGCAAGTGCGGCGTGTGAAAACCGGTCTTCGCCGGCCCTTGACGGCGGCCGAATGTAGCCTATGCTACGCACGTTGTAGCAATGGATACAACGATGTGCATAAGGTACAACAAAATGCAGATGGTACATCACCGTCCCGGATCAGGCACTTTGTCCTCGGATGCCGCTGGATTTCGTCCCGCTTCTCGTTCAGACCGGCGGCGAAGCTGCGCGACTCGCTGCAAAACCGGGCCGGGGCGGGACATCGGCGTGCGGCTCGCGACGCGCTGTGCAGGATGGGTCGCAATGCTGCTGTTGGCCGCCGAATGGTCCCACGCCGCAGCATCGCCGGATGACGGTGGCAGTACGGCGGCCGTAGTCCCGGGCGAAGCGACGAACGACGTGCGGCCGGACGCTGCAGGCGCGCCGCAACCCCCCAATGCAACCGCACCGCCGGCGGACGAGCGCAGCCCCGATGCGATCCCATCGGGTGAGGAGCCTGCCGCATCCAGGACGACGGATGGCCCGTTGGTCTCGGATCGGCCCGATTTCACGGAAAGCACGGCGGTCGTTTCGCCGGGGCGATTTCAGTGGGAGGGCGGGTACACCTTTACGCGCGACAGCGAGAACGGGCATCGCATGCGCGATCACACGCTGGCGGAACTGCTGCTGCGCGTGGGAGTGGCGCCGGGGCTGGAGCTGCGCTTCGGATGGGAGGGCGCCTCATTCACCACGCTCTCGTACCCGGATCGGAGCGAAGCGGGGCGACGGCTGCATCAGCGCGACCACGAGGATGGCTGGACGGACATGTCCATCGGCTTCAAGGCGCACCTCGCGGAGCAGCGCGGGTGGCGCCCTGAACTGGCGGTGATCGGGGCGCTGAGCGTGCCGACCGGCTCGCACACCAAGAGCAGCGGCGACGTGGATCCGGAGGTGAAGTGGCTCTGGTCCTACGAAATCAGCGAGCGTCTGTCGGTCGGGGGCAACGTGAACATCGGCGCTCCGACCGGTGCGCGGGGGCGATTTGCGCAGGCCTCGGCTTCGGTGGCGGTCGGATATGCCGTTTGTGAGCACCTCGGGGTGTATGCGGAGTATTTTGGCTTCTACCCGGGTGAGCGCGGGGAGGACTGCGCGCATACCCTCAACGGCGGGTTCACGATTCCACTCACGGACGACCTGCAGTTCGACATCCGCACCGGTGTGGGGTTGAACGAACAGGCGAATGACTTCTTTGCCGGGGTGGGGTTTGCGGTTCGATTCTGAAACAAAAGGAGACGACGATGAATTTCTGGCTGGACGTGCTGTTCTCGGCGATCACGGACACGCTGGTCGGGATCCTGAGCGACCTGTTTCGGTTGCTGCTGGGTATCACGGGCGCGTGACGGGGGTCAATTGTGGTGATTGACGTGCGCCGACGCGGGCAGGCCGCCGCGCGCCAGGTTCCGCCGGCGACGCAGGTTCAAGACCATCCCGCTCACGATGTACGCAAACGCGCCCAGCGTGAGCGTGATTTCGGGTGAGTACCAGGTCGCGACGGCGATCACGACCAGCGCCACCAGGTGCGTGGGCGGGTGCTCGCGCCGCACATACACGTTGAACACGTGCACATAGTCCAGGCGGCTGACCATCAGCATGCCGAGGCCGAACGCGACCGGCGCAATCGCCCAGCGCAGAATGGCCGCGCCATCCGAACCGCTGAACGCACCCCCGACATTCACCCACTGCTCATGCAGCAGCAGCAGGGCGGTGAAGCCGGCGGCGGCGCCCGGTGTGGGCAGGCCGCTGAATTTGCGGGCGGCGGATTCATCGCGGATGTTCTCGGCGTTGTAGCGCGCCAGGCGGATGGCGGCGCAACTCAGATACACCAGCCCGCCGATCAGCCCGATTCGCCACAGGGCGGCCGAGACGGTGGGGTCGGCGTCGGCTGGTGCGAATCGATGCAGCAGGATCGTCAGGTACATCGCGGTGGGAGCGACGCCGAAGCTGACGACGTCGGCGATGGAATCCAATTGCGCTCCGAACTCCGTCGTGCGCCGCGCGATGCGCGCGAGGCGGCCGTCCAGCGCGTCGAAAATCATCGCGGCAATGATCAGGTAGGCGGCATAGGCGATGTAGCTGGGCACATAAGCCTGAAGATGGGGCAGGACGCGCGGCTGGGCCGGAAACGCCGGCGAGTAGGCCGCTCGAATTTCGAGCAGGCACAGGAACACGGCGATGAAGCCGCAGATCAGGTTGCCGAGCGTCGCCGCGCTGGGCAGAAGGGCGATCGCGCGCAGCGGCGGCCGCTCATCGCGCTCCGCCAACGCGGGCGGATCGAGCAACTCCGGCGACTCGCGCGCTCCGGGCGGCTCGGCGTTCAGGCGATCGTTCGGCGTCACGACCTCATCCCGCCTTTCGCGAGAGCATGATCGTCTCGGCTCCGCGGACGACGTCGCCGATCTTCACTTCGACGATCCAGCCGCCGTCGTCCACGGCGCACAACTCGGTCCGCGAACCCAGCTTGATCATACCCACCCGCTGGCCGAGGGCCACTGAATCACCCGGCCGAACGGCGCAGACGATCCGGCGGGCCAGCAGGCCGGCGATCTGGCGGATGCTGACCGGGCCGGGCAGCGGCGCCGCCGGTTCGAAATCGACGCGGTTTGACTCATTTTCGCGGTTACTGGCGGGATCGAGCGCGTTGAGGAAGCGGCCGGGGCGATAGTCGACCGCCAGCACGCGGCCGGCGCAGGGGCTGCGGTTGAGATGCACATTCATCACGCTCAGGAAGATCGTGATGGAGAGCAGCGGCGGGCTGCCGTCCGTCGGCGGAATCCGGGAGATGTCCACGATGCGCCCGTCGGCCGGCGCGATCAGCACGTCCTTCCGCGCCGGCGGAGTGCGGTGCGGGTCGCGGTAGAAGGAGAGCAGCGCGGCGGCGGCCGCGACCGGCAGAATCGACCAGAGCGGTCCGGCATAGAGCGCGGTTGCCAGCGCTGCACCGGCGCCGACGGCGGCCGTGACGAACACCTCGGTTCGAGCGTAGGGGGCGAACAACGCGGATGGCTCCATGTCTGAGATCGGGCGAAAAGGGGCTGCACAGGGTCGATGATGCCGCGTGGCTGTCGGGCTTTGCGACGCATCGATTGCCAGGCGGGCTAGACGTCGCCGCTGAGCATGCGCTCCACCAGTTGCGCGACGCCGCACTCTTCGTTGGTGGCCGTAACGCAGCGTGCCGCGGCCTGCACCTCGGGCCGGGCGTTGGCCATGGCCACGCCGAGGCCGGCGCTCCGCAACATGTCCACGTCGTTGACTTCGTCGCCGATGGCGACGGTTCGGCGCGGGTCGATGCCCCATGCGTCGCACAGGCGCACGATACCGGCCCACTTATTGACGCCGGCGGCGAAGGCCTCGAGCACGGTGACGCGCGCCGACGGCACGCGCAGTTCATTAAATACGATGCGGTCGCCGACGTTCGAGCGCAGCCCGGAAGCGACTTCGGCGAGCACCTCATGCTCCCCGATGATCGAAATTCGCAGGGCCGGAGGCAGATCGGCGGGCAGCGGCGTCGGTCGTGACTCAATGCGGCAGGCGGACCAGGACCGCCAGAGGGCGTAACCGGGATGCCGGCGCGGTGCGTCGAACTCGAAACCGTCGATGCCGTCTGCGCCGTCGCTGAGCCAGACCGGCGGGAAACCGTGGGAGAGAAAGACGTCGGCGACGGCTCGGCCGGTATCGGCGTCCATGGGCGCTGCGGCGAGCGGGCGCTCGGTGCGGACATCCGTGACCAGCGCCCCGAAGACGGTGACGGCGGCGTCGAGATCGAGGCCCAGTTCGCGCAGCACGGGGCGCGTCTCGGCGTAGGCGCGGCCGGTGCAGAGGACGATGCGAACGCCCGCCTCGTGGGCGCGGTGCAGCGCCTCGCGATTGCGATCGGGGATGCGATCGCGCCGGTCGAGCAGCGTGCCGTCAAGATCGACGGCCAGCAGGTCGTAGCGGCAGGCGCTTCGCTCGGTCATAGGGGGGTCCGAGATTCGGGTCATGGAACGCGGGAGGGTAGGGCAAGCGGCGACGGGGCGAAAGGGGCGAGGCGCTCGCGCGCGGCCGCGGCGGGAGGGTGATGAAGGCCGTGTGAAACGTCTGCGCGGGAAGGGGCATCCAAGCGATTGGGCGGGCCGGTGCGGGAGGAGAGCGTGAGTCGTGGCCGGGCGGGCGGGTCGGTCCTACGATTGGATCGCGGCGACGGGTTCGATTGGTTCGCGCCGTTGGCTTCGGTTTCGTTGGCGTCGTCGTCGGCGGCTGAACCGGCGCTGCGTCGATGATGGGTGAAAGCGGACGGATCGCAGGAGTGCGGATTGTGCGAATGATTGCGGCAGCGGCGCTGTGCGGGATTCTTGCGGCGGTCGGCGCGGGATGCCGGAACGGCGGAGAGAGCGGCGGCAGTGGCCGAAACAGGGAGACGGAGGAACGGAACGTGAAGCACACGAAGGACGCGAAGCCGGGTTCAGACATGCCGAGCGATCCGTCGAAGGTGACTGACGCCGAGTGGCGCGAGCGGCTCACAGCGGAGCAGTACTACGTGACGCGGCAGAAGGGTACCGAGCGGGCGTTCACCGGGAAGTATGACAAGCACTTCGAGCCGGGGACATACACCTGCATTTGCTGCGGCGAAACGCTGTTTGTGTCGGCGGCGAAGTACAACTCCGGCTGCGGCTGGCCGGCGTTTCACACGCCCGCGGATGCGGAGCGGATCACGGAGACCGAGGATCGTTCGCACGGGATGATCCGGACCGAGGTCACGTGTACGCGCTGCGGCGCTTACCTGGGGCATTTGTTTGACGACGGCCCGGCGCCGACGGGGGTGCGTTACTGCATCAACTCGGCGTCGCTGGACTTTCGGCCGCAGAAGGGCGAATCGAACGACGCGCCGGATGAGAAGTAGACCGGCGGCCGGTCAGGAGGGGGCCGCGCCCGGCTCGATGCGCGGAATTCGCACATGAAACGTCACGCCCGGGGCGTCTTCGTGTGTTTCGACCGTCAGCGCGCCATGATGCGCGTCGATGATTCGTGAAGCGATCGGAAGTCCCAGTCCGGTGCCCTTGCCGTCGCGCTTGGTCGTGACAAACGGCTCGAAAATGTGCGGCAGCAGGTCCGGCGGGATGCCGTGGCCGCTGTCGCGGATGCTGACGTGCACCAGCGCGGCGGTACGGGAGGGATCGCCTCCGCGCTCGCAGCGCTGGGCGATGACCAGTTCGCCGCCGGAGGGCATGCTGTCGGCGGCGTTGGTCAGGAGATTCACGAACACCTGTTCGAGCAACTGCGGATCGACGGCGGCGGTGTCCGGCTCACCGCTGTCGCGCCGTTCGATGGTGATGCCGGCGGTCAGCTTGCCGTCGAGCGCGGAAATCGCGCGGGTGAGCACGTTGCGGACGGGGGTCGGTGTCGGCTTGATGACGTTCTCCCGCGCGAGCGTCAGCAGCCGCCGCACGATCATGGCGATGCGCGCCAGGCCGGAGTCGATCAGGTCGAGCATCTGCGCCGCGCGAACCGGGTCTTCGCTGCGACGCAGGATTCGCACGCAATTCTGAACGCCGTCGAGCGGGTTGTTCACCTCGTGGGCGACGGTTGCGGCCAGTTCTCCGAGAAAGGCGAGCCGTTCGCGGCGGCGCAGCTCGTCGTGCAGCTCGCGCTGCCGGCGGGTGGCCTCGCTCAGTCTCGCGGCGACGAGGTTGATCGCCGAGGCGAGCTTGTAGAAATCATCCCCGGGATGGGCATCGATCGCGCTGGCCGGCCGTCCGTGGCCGACGTCATCGGCGACGCGCCGCAGCGCTCCCAGCGTGCTGCGCAGATAGCGCCGCGCCAGCCGCTCGCAGATCAGCGAGGTGACCAGCGCGCCCGTGACGCAGACGAGAATCGCCTGCCATGCGCCGGGGTGCACGAGCAGCGCAGCGCCGCCGGAAAGCAGAACGCCGAGTGCAAGCAGATAGAATAGCGCGTGGCCAAAGCCGCGTATCATGCCGGGGATTATCCCGCGGCGAATCGCCCCGGCAAGCGAGGCCGGGCGATTGAACCGCCCCGGCCCGCATCGTCGCGGCGGGTTTGCAAGGACATGATTTCATGAGCACCGGCACGGGCGCTTCGTCCGTCAATCCCTCCAACCTGACCGGGTTGGACTATCGGCGCGTTCCGAAATGGACCGTGGACGTTCCGCTGTTTGACGTTCACACGCACGTGCGAACCGCCGAGGGGGTCGAGCCGTTCTTCGAGGCGGCCGCCGCGTACGGCGTGCGGCGCGTGCTGTCGATGCAGTCTCTGCTTGAGGCGCCGCGGCTGCGCGAGCGTTTTGGAGATCGCATCGGTTTCATCGCGGTGCCGCGCTGGGCCGACTTCGCGCTGACGGATGCGTTTTCGCGTCAATGGATGTCCGATCTCGCCGAATTCCGCGATCTGGGCGCATCGTTGTGCAAGTTCTGGGTGGCGCCGCCGATGCGGGACGAACACGGGCTGACGCTCGACCATCCCTTCATGGAACCGATCATCGCCCGCGCGCTGGAGCTGGGCTATTCGTTCATGGTGCACGTCGGGGATCCGTCGGTGTGGTGGAACTCCCGCTACACGGACACGCGGCGCTTCGGCACGAAGCGCGAGCAATATGGGCAGTTGGAGCACCTGCTGCGGCGGGTTCATCCGCGGCTGGTGATCGGGGCGCACATGGGCGGAACGGTCGAGGACTGCGACCTGCTGCAGGAGCTGTTTGACCGCCATCCGAACTACGTGATCGACACCAGCGCGACGAAGTGGGTGGTGCGCGAGGTGTCGCGCCGGCCGCAGCGCGTGCGCGAGCTGGTGATTCGCAACGCGGATCGCGTGCTGTTCGGCAGTGACTGCGTGACCGAACCGCGTCACGACTTCGATCATTACGCCAGCCGTTACTGGGCGCAGCGCATGCTGTGGGAGACGGACTTCGACGGGCTTAGCCCGATCGAGGATCCGGATGCCGATGGAGCGCCGCGATTGAGCGGTGTGAATCTGCCGCCGGAGGTGCTGCGGAAGGTCTATGCGGAGAATGCGATTCGGCTGGGGCTGGATCGCTAAGGCGCTGCGTCACTTGAGCAGGTGGGAATCAGTCTCCGCGCCGGGGCCTTCGCGGCCCTGGTAGCCCTGTACACCGCGCAGCGTCCAAATGTTGTCGCCGTCGATCCCCACGTCCGGTGAGGTGGTCCAGAGCACGCGGCCGCCGAGCGTGAGGACGTTCTGGCCGCGTCCGGCGTGCGTTCGCGAGTTGACCGCCCAGGGTTGTTGCAGACCCAGGCGCGTCGGGATATCCGCCATCAGGAAGCGCCCGCGGTCGAAGATGGGATTGTCATCGGCGACGATCGGCATGTCGGAGGGCGTGCGGTTCAGCGTCGGGCGCTGGCCGGCCATGTTCTGGTAGGCGAAGCTGAGATTCCGCGCATCGGGGAAATCCTCCAGCTCGCGAACCTTCGCAGCCGGCACGGGCACGTCCGTCGTGGAGGGGCAGATCAGCGCTCGCGGGGAGACCGTGCCCGCCCGCACGACCGGGAAGAGATGCCGGCGGTTGGGTCGAACGTCAGCGGCCGGGTCGCTCGAAGGCGCCCAGCTCGCGCGCGGGCCCCAGCCCGCAAAGGGCAGCGCCCCGGCATGCGCGGTCGCGTAGCTGCCCATGGCCTGGCCAATCTGGGCCAGTTGCGCGGAGCACATGACGCGCTGCCCGCGTTCGCGAACGTGAAGCAGGGAAGGCACGCCCACCCCGACGATCAGCACGACCATCGCCGCGGTGGCGATGACGTCGCGCAGGCCGAATACGCGCCGCACGAGACTGGCATCGGCCGTCGCGGCCGGACGGCGGATGCGCAGCGCGGGGGCGGAAGCGACCCGGGCGCAGGTTCGTTGTACAAGGTCGGCAGGCAGAGGCGGAGAATCGGCGGCGGAGCGCAGCGCGGAGAAGACGCCCGATAGCGCGGCGTGCTGCTCGGCCAGACGCGGGTCGGCCGCGACGCGCTGCAACACCGCGGCGCGGTCGGTGACCGACAGCGCACCGAGGTGCAGGTCCAGCAGTTGGCCATCCATTGCTTGATCGTGCGACATGCGTTTTGCTTCCAAAGGCTCATCACCCGCTCTAACGCGGGGCCAGGCAACTCAGGGCTTCCGACCCTTCGGCTCAAGAGCCGGCAATTCAAATCCCGTACACACGCGGCCCGCCGCAGGCCGTCACGAATCGACCGCCCGCGCTCCGGTCCGTTGCTCCCACAGCCGGGCGAAATGCGTCACCGCAGCGTGCAGCCGGCTCTTGACCGTCCCGACCGGAATGTCGAGCACGTCGGCGATGTCCGCATACGGCAACTGCTGGAAGTATCCCAGCAGCAGAATCTCGCGCAGATGCTCCGGCATTCGGTCGATCAGCCGGCGAACCAACTCGCGGCGCTCACCGTCAGCGAGCTGTTCGACCGCGTCCGGCCCTTCAGCCGCCACACCCGCCGCCGCGCCCGGCCCGTCGCCATCGATTCCGGGACTGTCCAGCGACGCTTCCGGCCGGCGGCCGCGCTGTCGCAGATAATCCCGGGCCTTGTTGGCCGAGATGGTGTAGAGCCAGGGCTTGAAGGCCCGTTGCGGGTCAAAAGAGCCCGCCGAAAGATGCACCTGCAGGAACGTCTCCTGCACCAGGTCGTCCGCGGCGGCGCGATCTCCGACGAAACGATAGAGGAACGCGAACAACTCCGGGACGTACCGCGCGACCAGCGATTCAAACGCGCCGTGTCGCCCGGCGAGGTGGTCGGCCAGCAGCTCCTCATCTCGGCGCGTGTCGGCCACCATCGCTCCATACGCCGGCGAGTTGTGGGAGGTTCGCCGGGGAAACAGGGATTTGGCGGTTCGGCGCGGCAGATTTGCGCCGTCCTGGCTTTTCGGGCATCTGGGGGCGCGCGAATAATGCGTCGGCCCCGTCAATGAGCGGATTTATCGGGCGCGCCGCGCTGGGCGCTGCCCCGTGTCCGCCACGATGTCGGTGCGTGCGTCGCCGACAATCGTAACCAATGCCGTCGCTATGCGTTAGGCACGGTATGATTCCCCGTGGCGGCGTTTGCGCGCGTCGCCCGGCGAGGACGTGGGAGAGCCAATTGAGCACGGTCCCGGATTTGCGTTCGGGCGTCATCGGCTCCGGGCTGCCCGGCAGCCGCGAGTCGCTGGCGCTCCTGCTGGAGGCCTCCGCCGCCATCAATTCCAGCCTCGACCTGCAGACCACGCTGCAGGCAATCGCCCGTACTGCCGCGGACGTTCTGCAGGCTGAGGCGGCGTCCGTGCTCCTCCTCGACGCCCGGCGGCGCAAGCTGGTCTTCAAGGCCGCCATCGGGGACGCGGGGACGGCCCTGATCGGGCGGGAGTTCGACGCGGACCTGGGAATCGCCGGGCGCGTGGTGTCGACCGGGCGGCCGGAACAGGTGCGTGACGCGCGGCGCGATCCGGCCTTCTACGGCGCGTTTGACAAGCAATCCTCGTTCACGACGCGCGGCATGTTGGCGGCGCCGCTGCGGCATCGCGAGCAGGTCATCGGCGTGGTGGAGGTGCTGAACCGGCGGGCGGGGTTGCCGGACTTCGCCGACGGCGACATGGAGCTGCTCCAGATTTTCGCGAACCTGGCCGCGATCGGCGTCTCGAACGCGCAGATGCACCAGGAACTGATCCGCGAGAACCGGGGTCTGGTCGAGAGCGCCCGTGCGGATGACAACATCATCGGGGCGGGGCCGGCGCTGCGGGCCGCGATGGAGCTTTGTGAGCGCGTCGCGCCGGCGCGCAGCTCGGTCCTGCTGCTTGGGGAGACCGGCACGGGCAAGGAAATGCACGCGCGGTGGATTCATCAGCACAGCCCGCGGCGGGAGCGGCCGTTCATCGGCGTGAACTGCGCGGCGCTGCCGGAGACGCTGCTCGAGAGCGAGCTGTTCGGGCACGAGGCCGGTGCGTTTACCGGCGCTTCGGGGCGCAAGCAGGGGCGCTTCGAGCTGGCCGACGGCGGCACGCTTTTTCTCGATGAAATCGGCGACGTCGGCCTTTCGACGCAGATCAAGCTGCTGCGCGTATTGCAGGAGCGCGAGTTCGTCCGCGTCGGCGGCACGCGGACGATCGCCTGCGACGTGCGGATCATCGCCGCCACGAATCGCGACCTGCAGCGGGCGATTTCGCTCGGGCAGTTTCGCGAAGACCTGTACTACCGGCTCAACGTGTTTCCGATCACGCTGCCGGCGCTGCGCGATCGACGCGAGGACATCGCGGCGCTGTGCGAGCACTTTGCGGAAATCGCCGCTCGACAAATCGGCACCGGACCGGTGCGCATCGCGGCGGATGCCCTGGCGGCGCTGACCGCGTATCGCTGGCCGGGAAACATCCGCGAGCTTCGCAACGTGATCGAGCGCGGTGTGCTGCTGGCCGACCAGGGGCGGTTGACCGTGGCGCAGCTTCCTCCCGAGGTGCGCAGCCCGCAGAAGCCCGCTGTTCCGAGTGCGGCACGATCCAATGGCGCAGCCGCCGGCGCGGGGCGCGGTTTGCCCGCCGGAGACGCGGGGACTGGCGCGGCGCCGTCGCCTGTTGAGATGGGTGACGGGTCCGACTTCGGCGGCGGGGGGGTGGACCGTGCCGTCGCCGACCTGGAGCGGTCGATGATTCTGGGCGCGCTGCGCCAGTGCGCGTGGAACCAGACCCGTGCCGCCGCGGCGCTGAACATGACCCGCGACAATCTGCGCTATCGCCTGCGTAAGTACGGCATCCGTCGCCCCGGCGCGGAGGGTGATTGATGTCGCGGGTGATCGGGGCGGCCGAGGGCGACATTTCGCGGGCTTTGGGGGAATACGCAGCGGCGAAGACGGAGCAGAATCACGCGCAGATTGAGCGCTGCGCGCGGCTGCTGACGACGGAGGAGCTGTGGCAGCGCGAGAACGCGCACTGCAACGCCGTCGGCAATCTCGTTCTGCACCTGGCGGGAAACGTGCGGCAGTGGGTGTTGGGCGGCATCGCAGGTCAGGCGATCACCCGCGATCGCGCCGGCGAGTTCGCGGAGCGGCGGTTGCTGCCGGCCGGTGAACTGCTGGCGGCGCTGGCCGCCGTCGTGTCGCCCGCCTGCGCGATCCTGCGTTCGCTCCGCGCGGAGTCGCTCACGAAGGACTATCTGATTCAGGGTTACGCGGTTCGCGGGGTGGAGGCGGTGATGCACGTCACCGAGCATTTTTCGTTTCACACCGGGCAGATCGTGCATGTTACGAAAGCGCTTCGCGGCGTTGATCTGAGCCTGTACGACGTGCGCGGGCAGAAGCTACCGGGAGAAAATGCGGCGCCGTAGCCGATCTTTCGTTCCTGCCTGCGACCGGGGGGTTGTACGAGTTCGATAGCGCTGCGGCTGACGACGGGCGATTTTGCACGTGCAAAATCGGGGCGGATCAACGGGGAAAATAAAGTGGGCCGGCGGTCGGGACGTGCGGGGGGGGACACGTTCGCCGACACAGTCCGGCCCGGGGACTGGCCCAATGTTGTTCAACGGACGGCGGGCATTATAGCATCATTCGGACGGCTCACAATGGGGGACGGGATGAGTCTGAAAAAAACCGCCCGCCCGCACCCCGGTAGCCCGCCAACTGATCGGACGAAGCTGGGGATCTAGGATTTGAACCTAGACTAACTGATCCAGAGTCAGTCGTGCTACCGTTACACTAATCCCCAATCAGACGGGGGAGTGTATGCGCCTCGGCGGCAGGCTTCAATACCCGCCGTTTGGTGCAACTGCATGAATTATTCATGCACGCCCCGACCGGCCGCGCTCCCAACTTCCGCCATCGGCCACGGCACGTCGGCAGGACAAAGTCGGCAAGGCCGTTATCGACGGTCCTTTACGTCGAACGCATCGCGCAATCCGTCGCCGACGAAATTCAAAGATAACAGCGTGAGCGACAGCGCGGCACACGGCGCCAGAATCAGCCACCAGGCGAATTCGTAGGGGTTCAGCGCCCGGATGCCGTCGGCCGCCAGCGACCCCCACGTCGCCTGCGGCGGCTGCACCCCGACGCCCAGGAAGCTGAGGAATGATTCCTGCAGAATCGCCTGCGGCACCGTCAGAGATGCGAAGACGATGATCGGGCCGATGGTGTTCGGCAGCAGGTGGCGGACAAGAATCCGCCAGGTCGGCAGCCCCAGCGCCCGTGCAGCCTCAATGAACGGTTGATCGCGCAGCGAAAGCACCTGCCCGCGGACGACCCGCGCCATCGTCAGCCAACTCACGCTGCCGATTGCCAGCGCGAGCACGGCGAAGCGCGACCACTCGCCGTGCAGCGGCCGCAGGCCGTCGGCCGTCGGCCAAAGGGGGATGCGCTCCAGCCACGCCCCCAGCGAGACCGTCAGCAGCATCACGAGCAGCATGTAGGGCATCGCATACAGCACGTCCACGATGCGCATCATTGCGCCATCGACGCGCCCGCCGACAAACCCGGCAACCAGCCCGTATGCGGTGCCGATCGACACGGCGACCAGCGCCGCCAGCACGCCCAGCGAGAGCGAAATCGTCCCGCCGTAGAGCGTGCGCGCGAGCAGGTCGCGGCCGAGGTCGTCGGTGCCGAGCGGATGGGCCATCGATGGCGGCTGGCGGGCGCGGTCGAAGCCGGTGGCCCGCATGGCGGCGCCGGTCCACGCCAGGCTCGCCGCGCAGGTGATCCCGACCACGATCAGGAACAGCGCCGCCGCGCACGCGGTGCGATGCCGCAGGAATCTGCGCCAGACGCCGGCGCCGGGGCTGCTCATCGGCGACCCTCCAGGCGCACCCGCGGATCGACGACGCCATAGAGCAGGTCAACGGCCAGGTTGCAGGCCGACAGCAGCGCCCCGTAGACCAGGACGGTGGCCAGGATCAGCGTCTGGTCGCGGTTGTTGATCGACTCGACGACGTGCGTCCCCATTCCCGGAATGGTGAAGATCCGCTCGACGACGAAGGAGCCGGTGAAGATGGATGCGGCGGCCGGGCCGAGATAGCTCAGCACCGGCAGCAGCGCGTTTCGCAGGGCGTGATCGAGCAGCACGCGCCGCTCCGAGAGTCCCTTGGCGCGGGCGGTGCGGATGAAGTCCTCGGACAGGGCGTCGAGCAGGGCGGCACGGGTGAGCCGCGCGATGTACGCGGCGAAGGGCAGGGCCAGCGTCAGCCCCGGCAGCAGGGCCTGTTCCGGCCGCCCCCATCCGCCCACCGGCACAATGTGCATCCACATCCCGGCGATGATCACCAATGCGGAGCCGACGACGAAGGAGGGCAGCGAGATGCCGACCAGCGTGACGCCCAGCGCAGCGTGATCCAGCCAGCGGCCGCGATAGGCCGCGGCGATCACCCCGGCGCTGACGCCGATCAGCACGGCCAGGCCGAAGGCGATGGTTCCCAGTTGCAGCGAAACGGGGAGGGCGGTGCGCATGATCTCGACGACGGTCCAGTCGTCATATTGAAACGCCGGCAGATCGCCGTCCCACAACAGGCGCTTGGGCCAGGTCCAGAAGCAGCGAACGAGCCACGGCTGATCGAAGTTGAAGGCCCGGCGGCGTTCGGCCAGCACCTCGGGCGGCAGCTCCTTTCCGCCGGTGTCGAGGCCGTCGCCGGGGGTGGCGGAGAGCAGCAGCACCGCGCCGGCGTAGATGCCCAGCAGCACGACGGGGAAGAGCAGGACTCGTCGCAGGGCGTAGCGAAGCATGGGCGGGCATTGTGGGCGGATGGGGCTGCGGTGGAAAGCGCTGGGAATCAGAGAATCATGAGAATCATGACGAACGGTATTGACAGATTGCAAGAACTCAGATAGACCGAGCACAGTTCGGCTGCGCGACGGTCGACTTCACACTTTGGGGAGTGGTCATGTCTAATCGTGGCTTGGTTCGTGGATTCGCATTCGGCACTACGGTCGCCCTGGTCGTCGTCGGCGCAGTGCTCGCACAGATGCTCGGTTTCGCTCCCTCGGTTGCCGCGTCATCTGCCGATCCGTTGCGCGGCGATTTGAACTGCGACGGCGTCGCCGATCTTCGCGACATCCGCGAGTTTGTCAGCGCAATCGCTGATCCGAGCGGTTGGGCCGAACGGCACGGACGCTCGCACCAGGAGCTAAAGCATCGCGGCGACCTTAACGGGGACGGCGACCTCAGTGGTCTCGATGTTCGAGGTCTGTCAGCGATTATCGCCTCCCACCCGCTTCCTGTAGTCGGTGGACGGTTGGCGGGCAGCCGCCGCGTGTCAGCACCATCGCCGTCGGGCGCGCAGCGTGCAAGGCTCGATCCCTCGGCTAACGGCGGCCCCCAGTCCGGGAGTTCCTCAGGTGCCGTAGACATTGACCTTGACCCAGTCTCACCTCGGTGGATGGTACCGAATTCCGAGGACGGTGTTGAGGCCAGTGCCATCGAGTCCGGAAAGCGCATCGTCGTGAACATCGACGACGACGATAATGACCTCGTCGCGGACCATCTGCAGAGCGGGGCTGTTTCCGGCGAGAACGATCTGTCACCGCTGATTGTCGAGCCGCGCCCCGCCCCCGGAATCGACTTATTGGACGAAAACGCAATTCTGCGATGGCGGCTGGAGTACCCGGCATCAGTCCTCATCTGGACGAGTGCCGAGCGAGGAGGTTCGAGCGCCGTCATCGAGAGCGAGACGGAACACGAGATCCGAACGTGGATCCTTGGTGACATGAATGGTGACGGCGCGTTCAACAATTTCGACATCGATCCGTTCGTCTTGGCCCTCGTTGATCCTACGGATTTCGAAAATGAAATTTGGGATCCCGCGATCACATCGGTTCCGAACCCCCCGGATTGGGCAACTGTCGGCGACATAAACGGCGACGGCACATTCAACAACCTCGACATTGACCGATTTGTCGACTACGTCGCGGCGGCATCCGGAGACCCGGATGCCTGGCGATACCTGTCGGTGACACTTTGGGTCGAAGGGTTGGCGGAGCAAGTTGCCGAGGTCGAAATCGCGGCGAGTTGCGACTGCGACATGAACGCCGGGAACGGTTTCGAGTCGTCTGACCAGGTTGCAGCGATATTGGGGGTTCGGGAGACCGGGGCACCGGGTGCCTGGGGGGCGTTATTGCCGATCGGCTCGTACTCGAGCGTCAACCCGTGGGACGGAAACCTGATTACAGTCATTCCGCTCGCCCACTTTCCCGGTGTCGGTCCTGATCTCACCTTCAACTTGTACCACAACTCCGCCGCAGGAAGCGGTCCGGTAGAGTTTAACCCGACGCTCGGCCTGTATTTACCCCGCGGCTGGACCACGTCCTATAGCGGATACCTGATTCTCGATATCGAAAACGATCGAATCACACACGTGGAGGACGATGGTCGGCGAATGGTGTTCGTGCTTCAGGATGACGAGTGGGTTCCCTCCCCAGGCGTCTTCGACCGGCTCGAGTACAAAAAACTCTGGCCGGAGACCGCACCTCGACCGGGGCCTGATTACTGGGTGTTGACACGTAAAGATCATAGTCGTCGAGTTTTCGACGATTTGGGACGGCTTGTCTACGTTGCCTCCAGTGACTTGCAGGCAAAAGCGGAAGGCGCCCCGTTGGGCGAAGACCGGCCACTATCGATCTGGCTCAATCGGGGTGAAGATGTACTTCCGTTCCGATCCAGCACTGTGGAGTACATCCGTGACTCGTGGTCGTGTGCGAAGCTCGTTTTCGACAATGCACAGGGGGAACGGCCGTTCCGAATTAGGGAAATGTGCCGCGAGAAACTTGAGTGGGAATTTAGCTTCCCGGGCACGCAGCTTGCGAGCGTACGCCATCAGTTCCGCAACCCATACGCCGAACCGCCTGATGATGAACCCGAAGTTGTTTACTGGACAATTCCATTCGATTACGACGGCGACAGCGGGCGCATTACTGGGATTACGGACAAGGAGGGCCGAACGGTCACGTACGCCTACGACACCAACGGGCGACTCGCGACAGCTACGGATCCGCCCCAGTCCTACGATTATCCGTCCAGCACGCCGCCGGGCCGTGAGCAGGCTTTCACCTATCAGCGATTTGCCGGTAGCGCGGGCGAACTCAAGCACCGAACCATCGTCACAGACCGCTCCTTGAATGAATGGACGATGGAATTCTCGCACTTCGGCGGGGTGATCCTCGCCTCGAACCCCCTCGGAAACACTGTGCGCACTGAATTCAACGCGCAGCGGTTGCCAATCAAGTCGTGGAACGCACTGAACCACCTCTGGGAGCGGGAGTTCGACGATCGAGGCAATGTCGGGTGGGTGAAAGACCCGCTGGGCCATAAGACCGGATTCACATGGGATGCAAATGACAACCTGCTTTCGGTGACGCCCGCGGCAGACAACGCCGGGGCCCTGAACACCGCGAAGCAGATTCTCATGACTTACCAGGAGCCGCTGCGCGATAGGGGAGCAATCTCGAGCATTATCGAGCCGGCCACGACCGCGCACGGAACAACGACGACGACTTTCGGCTACTGGACGCAAGAAGACGTAGAAGAGAACGTCCCGGGCGCCGCGGCGGGTGAGCTGCGCCAGACCCTTTTTGCAGGTGAGGCGGAGAACAACTTCAACTACCACAGCGCGTGGGGTACGCTTTCGGAGTGGTACGAAGGACCGATTCCAATCTCGACGGGCGGCGCCCCCACTCCTCACGCCGTGATTCAGAAGTACGAGCCGGACGATTACGGGCGCAACACCGTCACAAGAGTTCACAACGGTACCGGGACGGTCGACTATCAAATGGATGGGCGTCCGCACTCAGTGTCCTGCCAGCCATGCGAATGCCAGGACTCACCGTCGTTCCAGCCGCCTGACTTCTTCCAGTTTGCAGACCCCATCAGCGATCATATGCCGATCCGCGACGCGCGATGGGAATACTATGTCCCCATGCCGAAGTGCAGTCTTCAGTGGATCGACAGCTCTTCGTCAATAGACTGCGGAACACCGCAGGTTGACAAGATGGGCAATGTGCTCCGAACCGGCGGTGGAACGTCGGCGGCCGCCTGGCTCATTGACGACGCACTGATGACCGAGCAGTCGTACCGAATCGCCGAACGGGAGTTGGACGAGATGTACCGGCTCAGGAAGTACCGGATCCGGACGACGGAGCCATGGTGGGGGCCGCATGCACCCGATCCGTTGCCGCCGTTACCTCCCGTCCCCGGGGCGGTGCTTCCTGAACTGGTCCGGGAGTGGACGCTTTCGCTCGATGACAACGGCAACCTAGCGGCAGTCCTCGATCCGAACGGGCGGACGACGTCCTACGAGTACGACGCGGCGAATCGACTGACCAAGGTCAAGGTGTCTGGCGTTACAGTCGTCACTTACACCCTCTACGCAACGGGGGCGGTTCGCTACGCAGACTACGCCAACGGTGTCCGAACGGAGTGGAAGTACGACGCGGCGAACCGACTTGATGAGATCATCCACTCGCGCTCCGGCAATCTCCTCCTCCGCATGGATTTCGAGATGTCTCCGGACGGCCTGGTGACCTGGATCGACGTGGAAAGCCCCACCGTTGATTATCGGATTCATTACACATACGACGAGCGCAACCGGCTGATCGGCGAGCTGACGACGGATGCTCCGACGGCCTTGTCGTTTGACCTTGAGTATGAGTACGACGGAGCGGGGAATCGGCTGATGAAGCGGGACAATCTTGCCGACCCCGTTCGCACAACGTTCTACACGTACGACGTCAACGCCCAGGGGACGTTCGGGAGCAAGAGCAACCGCCTCATGGCGATTGCCACCTACGACGACGAGACGTGTGTCGAGCGGCAGTGGTACTCGTATACGGGCGGCGGGCATCCGGCGCTGATCGTCCGGCAGGACGCGGTGCTGGAGGCGGCAGATCGATATCACGTTCACATTCTTCAGCATGACATGAAGGGTCGATTGTGGCTTGCCAGGGCGTTCACCTGCAAAGCGGATGATACGCCGGGCCGGGTCGGCTCTCCGACCGAAGTGGAGCATCTGGCGTGCGTGGAATACCGGTATGATGCCGATGGGGCGCGGTACCTGGAGCGGTGGCGCGACCCGACGGACACGGACGAGGCGGACAACCGCTACCGGCCGGCGTTTACGCCGCTGGCGGATTACTGGCACGATTACCTGGGATGGCAGGTGTGGTCGGACTTTGAGATTCCGGAACTGACGGTGGACCCGGAGCTTGGGCCGCAGGCGCCGATCGCCATGCCGACGACGTACTACACGCCGGGCGCGGGCTGGTGTCTCAGGATGAGGGCGGTTCGGCGTCGCGGACGTTTTATCACGGCGACCAGGTCGGCTCGACGCGGCTGCTGACGGGTCCGGCCGGGAGCGGGCCGGGGGGCGAGGGCGTGTCGGCGGCGTATGCGAGCTACACCGCGTACGGCGAGCACGTCGGGGCCGGGGCGATCGGGGAGTCGCCGGCCGGGCTGGGGGTGCGGCACGGCTTTTGCGGCCAGTGGGGCTATCAGACGGCCGGGCTGAACCCGCAGGGGTTCATGCTGCCGGGCGGGAGCGTGGCCGGGACGTGTGATTTCGGGTACGTGCACGTCGGGGCGCGGTATTATGATCCGGCGGTCGGGCGGTTCCTGCAGCGCGACCCGATCGGGCTGTTCGGCGGGTTCAATGTCTATGCGTACTGTGCGAATAATCCCGTCTCGCATGTGGATCCGACGGGGCGATTCAGCTTCGCGCAAGTGCTCTCGGGAGTCGCGATTGCTGGAGGAATTGGGTACATGACTGGCGGCGCTAACGGTGCAGCGCTTGGCGTCGTTGGCGCATTGCTGGGTGTGGCCACAGGTGGTATCGGCGGCGCGATAATCGGGAGTTTCCTGAAGAGCGGCAACGCCGCCATCTTCTCTGGATGCGTAATCGGAGGTGCCACTTCAGGTTCATTCGGAATGGCGGTTCATGCTCCGCCAGGTGAAATGCTCAAGTATGCCATCTTTGGGGCACTCATTGGAGGCATGGTTGGAGCGATAGGCGGGCTTGTGGGCATTCAGTCCGAGTTGAGCCACCCCGAGACGTTCGCGGGGTTCATGTCCGCGATCAATGATACGGGTATGGGACTTGGTAGCGGCGCTATCTATGGCTTGATTGACGGGTTCTTCTGGCTCATGTCAAAGCTATGACAACCTGGCATTCGCGGCGTTCAACGGTAGGCGCGATTTTCTTCGGGACATGCACATTGTTCTGGAGCGCGGCAACGCTTCATGAGGCGGATGTCGGGTGGTGCAATCTACCCTTCGCGGAGGCACCGTGTCCGCCATGGGGATGGCTGCTCGCCGGTGCGATGACGGCACTCTCGTTCGCGGGCATGATCGCATCTGCACGTTCAATCACGGTTTCCCCCGACGGCGTTTGTATACGGGGCGTCTTTTCCTTCTCCGCCAAGTGGGCGGAGGTGGACTGCGTGACGATTTCGCTCTACCCCTATGCCGTCGAGCTTTATTTCCGCCTACGCTCCGTGCCGAGGGCGGCGCGCTTCCGGCTGGAAACTCTCGGTCCGATCAGGCTTACCGGGCGGCTTCGAGCGCACCTGCGTTCCTGTGCACCCGAGCTTCGCGTCAATTATTCGGGTTTGCTCCGGTACAATCCGGTTCCGACGGACTCGACGTGAATCGGCGGTTCGGGTGACCGATCGCGGGTGCGGCCCAGTCATTGTGGGATAGCCATGCGGTTCAACGAGTGGCTGACGCCGGAGCGGCTGGCCCGGCACTTTCCCTGGATAGCGGCGGCGGCGGCGCATGTTCAATCGGAAGACGCCATCTATGCGATCTGGAAGGATCGGCGCAGGATCCGGGTCGCCTGCGCAGCCGATGTATGCGTTGCCCTGACGCAGTGCTGCATTGCGCTCGGAGTGACTTGGCTTGTGTTGCTGCCTTTCTCAACTGCGGCGTGGTACCGATGGGCCCTATTAGGGGGCCTCACGCTTGGTGGAACTATCGGTGGCCAATGGTATGACGCAATTGTTGAGCGGCTCTCAATCCAATTGTGCCAGCGCCGGCTCATCAGGGTTGTCAGCGCGCTTCCGGCCGCAGAGCGGTCGCCGGAAACGTCGGTGCCGATGCACCAACCGGTGACACAGGCGGCAGGACTCCCCCAGAGCGAACATGCGGATTAATGGACGCGCCTAGTCCCGCAAGCGTTCACGCTGCCGGGCGGGAGCGTGGCCGGGACGTACGATTTCGGGTACGTGCACGTCTGGGCGCGGTATTATGATCCGGCGGTCGGGCGGTTCCTGCAGCGCGACCCGATCGGGCTGTTCGGCGGGTTCAATGTCTATGCGTACTGCGCGAACAATCCCGTCTCGCACGTGGATCCGACGGGACGGCTTTCGTTTGTAGACGTCGTGAAGACAGGGGGGTGGCAGGCCGCGCTCGTTGGCGGCGCGGCAAACTCAGCCAAGTATGCCCTAACTCAACTCCTTTCATCTCAACGCATCAGTCCCGGCGTGCTCGTGGCACTTCATCGCCGGGGCGCTGAGTGCGGCTGGAGGCTACATTGGTGCCGGGGTCGGACAGACAACTGGCGTGCTGGTTGCCAGTGCGGCGAATGGAATCGGTGGGCTAGTCCAGGGAATTGCGCAAGGCGACTCCGGGTGGCACCTGTTGACTTCCGTACTAATCGACATCGTCGCTGGGTACGGCGCCGGAAGAGCTGGAGAAGCGAGTGAACTGTTGGGGGCGTTGATTAATTACAATGCGTTCTTGTGGGGACCACTGCTGTGCGAGTTCATTCCGTGAGGTGATGAGCAGGATGAAGGTACGTCGACCGTGCTACCCTGAGAGCGTCCGGTCACTCCGCGTGGTGTCGTCTACCCTGGTCGCGATGATGGTGGTCATTCCACTGGTCATCTTCGGCCCGCCGGCGATCTTTGCATCGGCCGGCTCGCTCGTGATCTTCGGCGGGATGGCCGTCGCGATAGTCCGGCATAAAGAGGGACGCAAGAGTCCCGTAATGCTGAAGTCGTTGCGCAGGAGGCTCGCACCAGATGTGTGGGATGTCGCCTGTGCTGCCGGACCTCTGGCGGTAGGAGCGGTTGCCGCCGCATTTGCTTGGGGTGTTGGTGTTGATCGCAGGATTCCCATGCTGTGCATCGTGTTCGGGATCGGCTTTTCGGTGATCCAGTGGTGCAATTACCTCGACTTGCGAAGTTGGGCGCGATCTCAGGGAAATCCCTCAAGACACCGTGACGCGCCAATGGACAGCCCTTGACGAAGTCGGGATGTCGCGACGCTTGCACTCCGGATGATGCGTCGGGCCGGGTCGGCTCTCCGACCGAAGTGGAGCACCTGGCGTGCGTGGAAAACCGGTATGATGCCGACGGGGCGCGGTACCTGGAGCGGTGGCGCGACCCGACGGACACGGACGAGGCGGACAACCGCTACCGGCCGGCGTTCACGCCGCTGGCGGATTACTGGCACGATTACCTGGGCTGGCAGGTGTGGTCGGACTTTGAGATTCCGGAACTGACGGTGGACCCGGAGCTTGGGCCGCAGGCGCCGATCGCCATGCCGACGACGTACTACACGCCGGGGCGCGGGCTGGTGTCTCAGGATGAGGGCGGTTCGGCGTCGCGGACGTTTTATCACGGCGACCAGGTCGGCTCGACGCGGCTGCTGACGGGGCCGGCCGGGAGCGGGCCGGGGGGCGAGGGCGTGTCGGCGGCGTATGCGAGCTACACCGCGTTCGGCGAGCACGTCGGGGCGGGGGTGATCGGCGAGGCGCCGGCCGGGCTGGGGGTGCGGTACGGTTTTTGCGGGCAGTGGGGCTATCAGACGGCCGGGCTGAACCCGCAGGGGTTCATGATGCCGGGCGGGAGCGTGGCCGGTTCGTACGATTTCGGGTACGTGCACGTCGGGGCGCGGTACTATGATCCGGCGGCCGGGCGGTTCCTGCAGCGTGACCCGATCGGGCTGTTCGGCGGGTTCAATGTCTATGCGTACTGTGCGAATAACCCCGTCTCGCATGTGGATCCGACGGGGATGCAAAGCGTTGCCCGACCCGGGGAACTGGTCCGTCGGCAAGCACTGGCCGGCTACGGGATCGCCGGTCTGTGTGGCGCGGGTGGCTCGGCCCTCATTAGTTCGGGCGCGGCCACGTTGAACCCGAATCAGATCATGTCAGGGATTGCGCTCGTGCGTGCGGGTCAAGTCGGGTTTTGGATCGCGTCCTTTCTGTACGCGTACGCCAGCGTAGTCGACGCAACATTCGAGATCATGGAGTCGTTGTGAATACGGGGTGGGGACTGGTCGTGGCCCTCATTTCGGCGTTGGTGATCATCCCCATTCCCCTCTGGTTGGCGCTTCGTTCCCTGACAGGCGAGAGTCTCGCACAGGAGGCGAGATGGGTTCGATGGTATTGTCGGGCGGCCCGCTCTGGTCCGAAACCTGACTTGCCCCTCTGGGGGGGACCGCCGCTTATCTGGCTTGGCACTTCTGCGCTGCTGGCAGTGATTGGCGTCCTCGTGGCCATTGGGGTCTTACACCCAATGCTGTTCGTCGTACCATTCTTCGTCCATTGGGCCATGGGTGAAGCTTCCAAGCGGCGTGCGCGCACGCGGCTGAAAGCGCGTGTCCGCGCTACTGGCTACCGATTGTGCCTGAGTTGTCAGTACGATCTGCGCGGGCTGGATTCCATCGGATCGTGCCCGGAGTGCGGGGCCGAGTACGAGATCACCTCGACGCAATCGCAGTGGCGGGAGCTTCTCGACGAGCGCGAGTAGCCACGAAGGCCAACGCGACCGCGAGTCCATCAAGCAGGGTTGTGAGAATTGAGCAAGGGGGCGCCTGCGTGAGAGCGTGGCCGGGACGTACGATTTCGGGTACGTGCACGTCGGGGCGCGGTATTATGATCCGGCGGTCGGGCGGTTCCTGCAGCGTGACCCGATCGGGCTGTTCGGCGGGTTCAATGTCTATGCGTACTGTGCGAATAATCCCGTTTCGCATGTGGATCCGACGGGGGAGTTCGCGGCTGCTGTGGCGGCAGGTGGCGCACCGTTGGGGGGAGGACTGGCGTCGCTGATACTCGCAGCAGCGACTGCTACCAGCGCTGCAATTGCCATTCACCATGTACAGGCAGTGGTTGCCGAGTTGTCCGGAGGGCCGTCATACAAGTACGACGATGCAATGACGGTGTCCGAAATCCTGAGGAAGCATGTATGCGGTGGCGTGATGGGGACTCCGCTTCCCCCTGGAGGGCCGGGATGGGACGAGATTCTCAAGATGACGTGGGCGCAGATCAAAGCGGCGAAGCGGGCTGGTGAGGCTTGGGCAAGAACGGTTTACAAGCTGCTTACAGATCGTCGATTTCAGAAGTGAGTCAAGCATGCTGACCGTATCAACGCTCGCGTTCCTCGATTCTGGGGCTGCGCCAGCGGTTGCATTGCGCACCCTTGCATTGCTCCGCTCGGAGGGCAGAATTGCGCTGGGTACGCAGCCGATTCTGACGAAGCGTCGAGGGGAAATCGCGGCCCAGGTGGTTCTCGCAGCCCCGGACGCACTCACATCGATTGACCGCGCCAGGTGCCGCCGTTTCCGAGTCGGCCGCAGCGAACCACTGCTTGGCTCGGAGGACTGTGCGTATTGTCCGCACAATCATTGGCGGCGAATCACTCTCATGGCGGAGCCGATATTCGGATTGACCTGCCTTCGAGACGAAGGGTGTGGCGGGTGGATTGCGCGCTACCGAGTTCAACTCCGCGCTGATGACCGAGCAGCGCTTTGGGAGTGGGAAACGAGCGTTCGGTCATTGTACTGGCTATGGCTATACTCAGGCCGGGCGGCCCCGGCCGCCCGACGGCTGCTTGCGCGGGACGCGGCGCTTATGAAACTGGGTCGACGGCTGGCCAAGGCCATTTCACAGGCGCACTCGTGCGAAGTGGGCGTTGACTCGTGTGAATAGTCGCCAGTTCCGGTCTGAGTGGCCGGGACGTGTGATTTCGGGTACGTGCACGTAGGGGCGCGGTATTATGATCCGGCGGTCGGGCGGTTCCTGCAGCGCGACCCGATCGGGCTGTTCGGCGGGTTCAATGTCTATGCGTACTGTGCGAATAATCCCGTTTCGCATGTGGATCCGACGGGACGGCTTTCGTTTGTAGACGTCGTGAAGACAGGGGGGTGGCAGGCCGCGCTCGTTGGCGGCGCGGCAAACTCAGCCAAGTATGCCCTAACTCAACTCCTTTCATCTCAACGCATCAGTCCCGGCGTGCTCGTAGCGCACTTCATCGCCGGGGCGCTGAGTGCGGCTGGAGGCTACATTGGTGCCGGGGTCGGACAGACAACTGGCGTGCTGGTTGCCAGTGCGGCGAATGGAATCGGTGGGCTAGTCCAGGGAATTGCGCAAGGCGACTCCGGGTGGCACCTGTTGACTTCCGTACTAATCGACATCGTCGCTGGGTACGGCCTGGAAGAGCTGGAGAAGCGAGTGAACTGTTGGGGGCGTTGATTAATTACAATGCGTTCTTGTGGGGACCACTGCTGTGCGAGTTCATTCCGTGAGGTGATGAGCAGGATGAAGGTACGTCGACCGTGCTACCCTGAGAGCGTCCGGTCACTCCGCGTGGTGTCGTCTACCCTGGTCGCGATGATGGTGGTCATTCCACTGGTCATCTTCGGCCCGCTTAGCGATCTTTGCATCGGCCGGCTCGCTCGTGATCTTCGGCGGGATGGCCGTCGCGATAGTCCGGCATAAAGAGGGACGCAAGAGTCCCGTAATGCTGAAGTCGTTGCGCAGGAGGCTCGCACCAGATGTGTGGGATGTCGCCTGTGCTGCCGGACCTCTGGCGGTAGGAGCGGTTGCCGCCGCATTTGCTTGGGGTGTTGGTGTTGATCGCAGGATTCCCATGCTGTGCATCGTGTTCGGGATCGGCTTTTCGGTGATCCAGTGGTGCAATTACCTCGACTTGCGAAGTTGGGCGCGATCTCAGGGAAATCCCTCAAGACACCGTGACGCGCCAATGGACGGCCCTTGACGAAGTCGGGTTGTCGCGCCACCTGTGCCGCGGATGATACGCCGGGCCGTGTCGGCTCTCCGATCGAGGTCGAGCACCTGGCGTGCGTTGAATACCGGTATGATGCCGACGGGGCGCGGTACCTGGAGCGGTGGCGCGACCCGACGGACACGGACGAGGCGGACAACCGCTACCGGCCGGCGTTCACGCCGCTGGCGGATTACTGGCACGATTACCTGGGCTGGCAGATGTGGTCGGACTTCGAGATTCCGGAACTGACGGTGGACCCGGAGCTTGGGCCGCAGGCGCCGTTCGCCATGCCGACGACGTACTACACGCCGGGGCGCGGGTTGGTGTCTCAGGATGAGGGCGGTTCGGCGTCGCGGACGTTTTATCACGGCGACCAGGTCGGCTCGACGCGGCTGCTGACGGGTCCGGCCGGGAGCGGGCCGGGGGGCGAGGGCGTGTCGGCGGCGTATGCGAGCTACACCGCCTTCGGCGAGCACGTCGGGGCCGGGGCGATCGGGGAGTCGCCGGCCGGGCTGGGGGTGCGGTACGGCTTTTGCGGCCAGTGGGGCTATCAGACGGCCGGGCTGAACCCGCAGGGGTTCATGCTGCCGGGCGGGAGCGTGGCCGGGACATATGATTTCGGGTACGTGCACGTCGGGGCGCGGTATTATGATCCGGCGGTCGGGCGGTTCCTGCAGCGAGACCCGATCGGGCTGTTCGGCGGGTTCAACGTCTATGCGTACTGTGCGAATAACCCCGTCTCGCACGTGGACCCGACGGGGCGGGCAGCGCTTGGACCGAAAGAAACGGCTTGGATTGCGATTGTCGTCACGCGCTTCGTCGTGGTTCCCGCGGCCACTGCGGGAGCAAATGCACTTGCGTGGGTGATGGCGAAACTTGGGGCGTCACGATTTGGCAATGCCGTTCGTGAGCGAGTTGTAAATCTGTGCATTCATCTCAACAAGCTGCGCGTAGCCGAGCTACCGAAGGCGGGGCCACCGCCAACGACGCCAGTCGCGTCCACGCCCGCTCCGCCTACTTCGCCCATCGGGATCGGCATGGACGACATCTTCCGACTGACGGCCGCGCCGATCGAAAGCGCCACGCTTGCCGAGAACGCACCATGACCGGGTTCTTCAGGTGGTACAGCCGGCACGTCGGCGTGCACTTTCAGCGGGTGGCGCTGGAGTTGATGATCCCGCAGTTCGGCGGGGTCAGCATTCCGACCCAGACGTTCTGGACGGTGTACTACGGCCGTTCGCGTCTCGATGCGCGGCAACTGGCGGTCAGCGTCGAATTCATGATGGCGGGGGCTCGTGCACTGTTGAAAGAGGACTTTGGTCGGGCAGCGCGCCATTCCCGCGCCGATGTTCTGCTCTTCGATGATCTGGAAACGGCCGCGGCGGTTGTGTCGCGATTGTGCAAGCGGGAGTGGCGATCTCCGTACCTGCCGAACACGATCATGGAACCGGACGTCGTGCTTGCGAGGCTTCGTCCAGCGCGGGAACTGCCCGGTGCGTTGACGGGCGGCCTGTTCGAGTTGACTCTGGCCCGTCATGGAACAGCGGATCAAACGGAGACCTGGATCGGTGTGGGATATCGCCAGTCGCTCCTCTACCGCCTCGCAGGACACGACGAGTGGCCGCCATGCCGCTCAGCGCTGCGATGCGCCGAGGCCGAGGAGCTTCTCAATTGCATTCGATGCGATGGCGTGCCGGATGCAGAGCGACCGGAGCGCTGGGCGCTATATGGCGCGCTGATCCTGTATTGCCTGGAACATCGGAAAGAACATCCGCAACTGTGGACTTCCATCCGCGACCGGCTCACCAACACCGGCGCTCCTCTCGATGTAGGAGAGAGATTACTGAACCACTTCGGCAAGACGCCCGCCGCGCAGCTTGATGCGCTTTGCTCCTGGGCCGAGCAGCGCTACGGGCGGCCGGACGATTGAATGTGCCGGCGGTTCACGCCGGGCGGGAGCGTGGCCGGTTCGTATGATTTCGGGTACGTGCACGTCGGGGCGCGGCCAGGTGACCAAAGCGTGCCCGGCCGCGTAGCATGGTAGATGCGACCTACGGGGGCATCGCATGCCACGCGGCAGAGGAAACGTGAAGTTTGAGGACGTATGCGTCGGTCAGGGGCCGCTCGTCACGCGCGAACACCTGGCTCGGGTCTCGGGTACCATCGCTCTGCGCGGCGGCGAGTGTCTGCAAGTTCTCCAGAATGAGTGGATCGACCTCACCCGTCGTCATGTGGTCGCCGGAGTCCGCTATGGAATCGAGGGGATGCGCGTCGGCGGGGTGCGACGAACCCATGTTCCGCCGCATCTCGCCTATGGCAAGGCGGGCCTCCCGGAAGCAGGGATTCCTCCCAACGCGGTGCTGGTCTTCGAGTGTGAGTTGTTCGAGCTGAGGCTTGCGTCAACCGCGTAGTGCCTGAAGCCGTGAGAGAATTCGGGGTGACTGGATTCGAACCAGCGACCTCCTGGACCCAAACCAGGCGCTCTGAACCAGGCTGAGCTACACCCCGAAGGTTCTTCCGATCATAGGAACCGGCCGTCGATTCCGCTACGGCCGGCCCACTCGGCCGCGCTTTCGCCCGGATCCCGCTACGTCTTCACCCTGCTCGGCCGCGCTTTCGCCGCAATTTCACGATGCTCCGCCGCGCGCTCGAGCGCGTTTTCGCCGCGATCCCGCCGCGATTTCACAGTGTTTCGGCTGCGCGCCGCGCCCCGCCGCGGGCAAGCCGGCTTCACTTTCGGCTCGGTGCGACAATCCCACCCCCGGAACTGCCGACCGCATTCCGCATTCGGCCCAAGCCGCGCAGCGCCAGCACAGCGCAGCCCGGCACCGCCAGCCCGATCAGAGCACACGGCCCGCCGACGGCCGGCACCGCGTCGCGCGAGGAGCACACCTCTGACGACTGCGCCGTTGAGCCGCTCTTCGCCGTGAGGGTCACAGCTTTCCAACCCCCCGATGCGTCGCCGGTCGTGGCAGCAATGGATAATTCGCCCGGTGCATCTTGCGTCGCTCCCTGCCCCATGGGCGTTGCACGCCGCAATTCCGTTCCCGGGCCGCCGATCGCTCCATGGTCCTGCTTCGCAGGGGAGCCGGGCGCCGCTCGCTGTTCTTCCGCAGGCGCTGGCCGAACCCCATTCGCGGACGCACCGCTCCCATCGGTCGGCGAATCAGCGCTGCGCTTCGCTGTCGCGGTTGCCGCAGTGGTCGGCCCGATTGCGCAGCCGTCGAGCGGGCGCTGCGGCTCCAGCCCCAGCAAAGCCAGCACGGTCGGCGCGGTGTCGAGCGTCGTCACCGGCCGCTCGATTCGGCCGCCGATGACGTCCGGGCCGGCGAGAATCCACGGAATCCGGCGATTCTCCGGCACGTTCTCGAAGTGATTGAGGCTGACGCCGCCGTGGTCGGCGGTGATCAGCAGGTAGGTCGGCCGATCGGCATCGAGGCGCGTCAGCGAGTCGCCGAGCGTCTCGACCAGCCGCGCCACCTGCCCATCCGACCAGGCGACCGCGTCCAGGTACTCAGAGGACAGCCAGCCGCTGGCGTGGCCGGTGGAGTCCGGCTCGCGCAGATGCAGGAAGATCAGGTCGGCCGCATTGGTTCGCAGCGCTTCCGTCACCCCATCAACCAGCACGTCGAGATTGGACTCGATCAACGAGATGTCGATGTCGGAGGGCGGCGCGAGGTAGCGCATCTTCGTCTTCGAGGCGAAGAAACCGGCCTTGAGGCCGACGGCGCGGGCGGTGCTCAAGATCGTCGGGAAGCGCACGAAACCCGGCACCGTCGTATTGGCGATCATGCCGTGCACACTGGTCGGCAGGCCGGTCAGCATGGACGTGTGATTGGGGAGCGTGACCGATGGCAGGTCGTTGAGCGCTTCGGCCGCCCACAACCCGCCGTCGCGCAGCATTGCCAGCGCCGGCGTCGCCTCCGGGTGGATCACGTCCGGCCTCAGCCCGTCGATTGAGATCACGATCACGCGCGGCGCGGCGACGGCCGACGCGGTGACGGCGAGACAAAGCAGGGCTACGCACGCTCGAGGCACGATGAGCTTCTTCCGGCGGATCATGGGTGCACATCATAAGCGGAGCGCGCATCACATCGGCCCCGATCGCGATGCGCGCGCTGCCCCTTCACGCGGATTTCACGCAGCCATCGCGCGCGATGAATCCGGGCGCGGGATCGCTCAGACGACCGCGCCCGCCGGCAACTCGGCCGGGGCGCCGAGATAGGCCTCGATCACCTTGGGATGGCTCTGCACGTGTTCCGGCGGCCCCTCGGCGATGATCTGCCCGTAATCCAGGACGGTGATCGCCTCGCAGATTTTCATCACCAGCCCCATGTCATGCTCGATCAGCAGGATGGTGAGGTCGAAGCGCCGCCGGATGTCGCGGATTGTCTCGGCCAGCGACATTTTCTCCTGCGGGTTCATTCCGGCCGCCGGTTCGTCGAGCAGGATGATCTTCGGTTCGGTGGCCAGCGCCCGGGCGATTTCCAGCCGGCGCTGATCTCCGTAGGGCAGCGCGCCGGCGGCTTCATAAGCCCGGTCGCGCAGTCCGAAGATGTCGAGCAATTCCTCGCAGCGCTCGGTGATGGCGCGTTCCTGGGCGCGATAGCCGGCCGATCGCAGCAACGTCGGCAGCAGCGAGTGGCGCCCGCGGACGTGACAGCCCAGCCGGACGTTGTCCAGCACGGTCAGGTCGCGAAACAGGCGGATGTTTTGAAACGTGCGGGAAAGGCCCGCGGCCGCGATGCGGTGCGGCGGCAGCCGCAGCAGCGAGTGTCCCCCGAGAGCCATGCTCCCCGATTGCGTCGCATAAACGCCGGTGAGCAGATTGAAGACGGTCGTTTTGCCCGCGCCGTTCGGGCCGATCAGCCCGTGCAGCGCCCCGCGCACGAGCGAAAGCCCGAAATTCTGCACGGCCTTCAATCCGCCAAAGGCGATCGAAAGGCCTTTCACGTCCAGAAGCGGCGCAACCGACATCTCTACGTCCTCGACAGCGCGGCTTGTCGGCCGCGGGTCGGCCGGATCATATCACCAGAATGCTGCAAACCGGCAGGGGGGGGAAGGGGCGGAGACGGCTACCACACCTCGATCTCGCGTTCCAATCGAACGCCGAATTTCTCGAACACCGCCTCCCGCGCCAGGTCGGACAGGTCCAGGACGTGCTGCGCGCAGGCTGAATCGTCCACGACGATGAAGTTCGCGTGGCGGGGGCTGATGGTCGCCCCGCCGACCCGCCGCCCTTTCAGGCCGGCCTGATCGAGCAGGGCGCCGGCCGATTGCCCGGGCGGATTCTTGAACACGCAGCCGGCGGAGCGATCGGAGACCGGCGGTTGCGTCCGGTACTTCTGATTCCAGATGTCCCGGAAGCGCGCGGTGAGCGCTTCGGGGTCGCCGGGGGAGAGAGTCAGTACCGCCCCCAGCACGATGCAGCCGTCCAGATTGGTGTGACGATAGGTGAAGCCCACCTGCTCGCGGGTAAGTGTGCGGATTGCGCCGTCGGCCCCCAGCACGCGCACCTCGCTCACGAAGGAGGCGATCTCACCGTGCCGCCCGCCGGCATTCATGCGGATGATCCCGCCCATCGTGCCGGGAATCCCGGCCAGCGCTTCCAATCCCGCCAGCCCGGCACGAATGGTGCGCGTCACGACCTTGGTGAAGTCCGCCCCGGCGCCGACCGTGACGCGCCCGCCGTCGATCGTGAACTCGTCAAAGCAGGGAGGGCGCAGCGCGATCACCGCGCCGTCGAAGCCGGAATCGCGGACGAGCACGTTCGCCCCGCGGCCGAGCACGCGCAAGGCGACGCCGGCGGCATTGCAACGGGTGACAACGTCGGACAGTTCAGCGTCATTGCGCGGGTTGACGAACCAGCGGGCCGGGCCGCCGAGGCGGTACCAGGTGAAGTCGCGCAGCGGGACTTCAGGCCGACAGATCGCCTCCAAGCCGCTGCACCAGCTCATCCGCCACCTTCCCGATCCCGCCCGCGCCCATGGTGAGCACGAGGTCTCCGTTTCGCGCGTGCTTCGCAAGATACTCGATGATGCCGGCGTGGTCCGCAATGTGGACGGCCTGCGTCCCGGCGGCGCGGATGCGCGTCGCAAGCTGGGCGGAGTTGATCGCGGCACGATCCTCGGCCGTGTCCCGCGCTGCGTAGATGTCCGGCAGGAGGACGCAATCGGCCGCCTCAAAGGCCGTGGCGAAATCATCCGCCAGGCGGCGCGTGCGCGAATACTGGTGCGGCTCAAAGATCGCCCAGACGCGCTGCGGGGTGTAGCGTTCGCGGGCCGCGGCAAGGGTGGCGCGAATCTCGCTGGGGTGATGCGCGTAGTCATCCACCACGCGCACGCCGCGCACAACGCCGCGCTGCTCCAGCCGCCGCCGCGCCCCGCGGAATTCGCCCAGCGCCCGGGACAGCGGCCCCCACGGCACCCCGAGTCGCGACGCCAGCGCGATCACCGCCAGCGCGTTCATGACGTTGTGCCGGCCGGCGATCTTCAGCGCCACCCGCCCGAGCATCTGCCCGTGCCGGAGTACGTTGAAGGCGTAGCAGCCGCCGGTCAGCGTCAGGTCGTCGGCCTGCCAGGTGTTGCCCGGGGACAGGCCGAAAGTCTCAATCCCTGATTCGCGCCCGTTCAGGGCGCGACGCGCGGCGGGGTCATCGCCGTTGACGACCGCCAGGCCGTCCGGGCGGATGCTGTTCAGGAACTCATGAAACGCCCCGACGATCTCATCGAGGTCGCGGTAGTAGTCCAGGTGATCGGCCTCAACGTTCAGCACGGCCGCGAACGTGGGCTTCATGTTCAGGAAGGAGCGGTTGAATTCGCAGGCTTCCACGACGAAGTGCTCGCCGCCGCCCACGCCGCTGGATCCGCCAAGCTGCTCCACAGCCGCCCCGACCACGAAGGAGGGGTCCATCCCCGCCTCGCGCAGCACGAACGACAGCCAGGCGGTGGTCGTGCTCTTGCCGTGGGTGCCGCTGATGGCGACGCCGTGCTTGAACTTCATGACCACGCCGAGCATCTCGGCGTAGCGCAGGACGCGGATGCCGCGCTCGTCGGCCGCCCGCAACTCGGCGTGATCGGCGGGAATCGCCGCGGAAGCAACCACCATCTCGGCGTCGGCGGGCAGGCCGTGCCCATCCCCCTGAACAGAGACGCGCACGCCTTCATCGGCGAGCCGGGCGAGCGTGATGGACATCCGCGCGTCAGAGCCGCTGACCCGCGCGCCGCCTCGCAGCAGCACGCCGGCCAGGCCGGACATCCCGGAGCCGCCGACGCCCACCATGTGGATGCGCCGGCCGCGAAAGTCAGCCTGGTTGATGGATTCTGCCACGGTGCCGCAGGCCGGATGGAGTGCCAGGGAAGTCATGGACGACCTGATGAAAATATGCGCAGACGGGCGGAAGGGCAACGAACGTCCGTGCTCGAAGCGAATCCCTCGTACTCGCAATATCGGTTTGAGCACCGAAGTCCATGAGCGAATTCGGCGCGATTTTGCGCACTATTTCGCCGGCGCATCCGAATCAACCGCGTGTGCGAATGGGACACGCCCCAGACTCCTGCGGCACGGCGCGCGGTCCGCTTCGCGCTCGCCACAACCCGTCGTGGACGCACGCGCCCGGGTACACTTCCGCTCGAACCCGGAGCGCCCCTGCGCCGCGGTCAGGCGGCTTGGCCCGGGGGCGCAGCGCGGCCGGCCGACGGAAGCAGACCTGCATGAGCATCGAGTCGGTCAATCGAGTCGGAAACAGCGTCTCGCGCTGCGCGCTGGCGCTCTGGATCGCCCTGGTCGTCGGCACGTTCCTCCTGATCTCGCCTCCGGGGGAGCAGACCTTCCCGGGTCAGGTACCGTGGTCGGATGGCTCGGTTCTGCGGGTTGTGATTCAGGCCATGTCGCTCGGCGGGTCGATCTCGACCGCGCGCGGCGTCGAGATCAAGGCGCTGGTGTTCCACGTCGCGGCCGTCGCCGGGCTGATGCTGCTGGCGGTGGCGGTCCTCCGAGGGGTGGTGCGCGGCATTCGAGCGCGCGACGCCGGAGGGGTGTGGCTGGGCGGACAGGCGCTGCTGCTCGGCTGGGTCGCGATGTCCATTGCAAGCGCCCTTTGGGCCGGCGACCCCGGAATCGCCATCGGGCAGGCCGCAATCTACGCACTGAGCGTCGCGTGGACGCTGGCCCTGGCCTGGACCCTTGATGCCCGCCATGTTCGCGCGGCGCTGGATTCGCTGGTGGTCGTGTCCGTCGTGGGGGCGGTGCTGTGCCTGTGGTTCTATTTCGAGCGAAACCCGCACCATCGCCCCGGGTTTCCGATCGGCAACCCCAGCACGATCGCCGCCTGCATCCTGCCCGCCACGCTCATTTCAATCATGGGGTTTCTTTCGGGGGTGCGCCTGCGCGGACCGGTGTCGCGGGAAACACGGACCGCCGCGTTGGCCTACGGCGCCGCGCTGATCCCGCTGCTGCTCTGCCTGTACGTCACGTTTTCGCGCGGCGCGGTATTGGGGCTGGCCGCAGGTCTGAGCGTCGCGGGGTTCATCGCCGCCGGTCCGCGACTGCGGCGCTGGCTGGTGCCCGCCTGCGTGCTGATCCTCGCAACGGGGGCGTGGTGGCTCTACCAATGGAGCCTGGTGGCGGGGTTCGGACGCGGCGGCTCCATGCGCTTCCGCTTCTACGCCTGGCAATACGCCGCCGAACTATGGTGGCTGCGGCCTTTCTCCGGCCACGGAGCCGGTGCGTTCACGAGAATGGCCGGCGGGGAATTGAGTCAGCGCGACCGCCTGCTCGACCCGGCGGCCTTCGCCGGCGATTGGCTCGATCACGCACACAATGAGGTCTTCGAGGTATTGGCGGAGATCGGGCTGGTGGGGGGGGTGACGTATGTCGGCGCGTTGATCGCGCTGCTGATTACCGGAGCACATCTCTACCGGGCGCATTGTCCCGCGATTCCGCGATGGATGCGCCTCGGACTGGCGGCCGCGGTGGCGGCACTCGTCGCCGATGCGCTGGTCGGCGTCGGCATGCGGCTCGAAGGTGTGCAGGCGGTGTTCTATTGCATCGCCGGTGTGCTGCTGGCCGCTTTGCGGGGCGCTGCGCCGAGCGAATCCGACCAATCGCCGGGCGACACGCTGGCCACGCTGCGGGGGGTGGCTGCCGAGTCGCGCTCCGCGTCGCTGCTGCGGCGTTCAGCGCTGGCACTGGTGGTCACACTCGGTGCGGTCGGCTGCGCCACGGCCGCCATGACTAACTGGTTCGGTGTCCTGGCCGAGGCGCAGATCGCCGCCGCCATGCGCGAGGGGCGGAATCAGGACGCGATTCGACTCGGGTTGGTCGCGGAACGGACGCTGCTGACGCCCTTTCGAAAGCTTGCGGCAGCCGAGCGCGTGATGGAGGCGCGCTTCGAGGCGGCGCGGCTGGCGGCGGTCAAGCTGCTGGAAGAAACGCGCGGCGGCGCGGATGCCGCCCAGCGCGACGTGGAGGCGGTGGCGAAGCTGGGGCGCGATGCGTATGAGGCAGCGCGGCTGCTCGACGCACGCGCCACGGGCTTCGGCCGGGTGCAGGCCATTCAGGCCTATGCTTCGGAAATGCTGAGCACGCTGTATCAGGAGCGCGACGCGAATCTGGCCGCCGAGTGGCGGCGGAGAGCGCACACCGCCTGGCTGGTGCAGCGCCGCCGTGCACCCGTTGATCGCGAGGCGCTGCTCGCCCTCCTGCGCTATCCGGCCCCGATCGCGGAATCATCCACCTACCTGCGCGACGCGCTGCGCGGCGGCTGGGCGGATGAAAACTGGCGCGCGGCGCTGACGGCACATTTGCGCACCGGCGGACTGGAGGCCGTTGTGTCCGGGATGCTGGCCGAGGCTGAGCCGCTCGATGCGCGCAGCGACCTCGATTCGCTGGTGCTGTCGATGGCCCCCGAGAGCTATCGACTGGCGGCGGCCGTCGCGGCGCTTCGACAGGAATATGATGTTGCCGCCGGATACGCGGAACGGGCCGCGGAGCTGTATCAGCCGCTGATTCCGCGCCTGCCGGAGCTGCACTCGATCGCGCTCGGGGAGCAGGCGGAGTATGTGCTTCGCGCTGACCCGCGTAACGCGGCCGCAGCGATGAACCTGATCCGCGACGCGATTGCACGGTTGCCGGTGATCTCGGGCGAGAAATTCGACGCGCTGGCGGCGCCGCTGCGGCTGCGGGCCGTGCCTGCGCTGCTGGCGTGCGACCGCGTGCAGGAGGCGGAGGACGTGCTGCGGCGGGTGCTGGGGCCGGGGACGGACTCGCGTGCGGCGCTGGCGGGCAGTTACGCCGACCTGGTGCGGCTGTTCGCGAAGCGCGGCGATCTGCCGCCGCAACTGGTGGACGGCTGGATCGACGCCGTGCTGCGGATTGACCCGACGCACATGACCGCGTGGAGTTGGCGGGCGTGGCGCGTGGCGAAATCGGGGGATGCCGGGGCTGTGCGCGAGGTGCTGTCGAAGGCCGCCGAAGCGGGCGTTTCTGAAGCAAACCGCAATCGCATCCGCGACGCGCTGTGCCAGGAATTTCCCGCGGTCTGCGATCAGCTCCGCTGAGCGGTGCGCAGCGCGCGGGCGAGGCCGGCAATGCGGTCGGGCGAGACTGTCGAAACAACGGCAATAGCGAACTGCGCGGCGAGTGACTCGTCGCGGTTGTGCGGGGCGGTGGCCAGTGCGTGAAACAACTCATGCGCGAGCGCGCCGGCGAGCTGCGAATCGTCGAGGGCGCTCGCCTCGAAAAGCTCGATGCGGCGCAGCAGAGGATCCCATGCTCCCAGCACGCGCGGGGCGGGGGCGGCGGGGTTCGCGTGGAAAAGTCGCGCTGATTCGCTGCGGACGCACAGTTCGATCCGCAGATTGCGGAGGAGCGACACCGGATCAAGCGATTCGAGCGCCGCTGCGACCGCGGCGGGATCAGCCTTCAGCTTCAGTGGGTTCGGAAATCGCACGATGCGTCAAGCGCCTCTGCATGCGGTGCCGGCGGTATTCAATCCAACCCGGTGACGCCCAGCAGGATCAATGACGCCGGCGCGTTCGATGAACGCGCACGGATGGCCCGGATGGGGCGCTGCGGCGACGGGTTTTCCCAGAGTTGAACGTGCAGCGACACTGGAGCGCCGGCGGGCGTTCGTCCGCTCCAGACCAGCGGCGCTTTCGCGGACGCGCCGCCGTCGCTGTAGGCGAAGATGGTCTCGCCATAGGTCACCGGCACGATCTCGCTTTGCCCCTCCGCGAATTCGATTTCGTATTCCGCGACGCGCCTCCCCGGCTCGGTCGTGAAATTCGTCGTGTGCAGGAACGCCAGCGTGCGGGCCGTCGGAGCGGACCCGCCGGTCGGTTCACCAGTCGCCAGCGTAAGCGTGACTTCCGTCGGCAGTGCGGGTTCGCGAGACAGCCCGCCGCGGAGCAGCAGCGCGCTCGACCCGATTCGAAATCGCAAACCGTCGAGGGCGACGATCGTGCCGCGCGGCGCCTGGGCGAGACTGTGCTCGACACCCAGGTCAAACCAAGCGTGTTCGACTACGTTCGACGAACCCAACGCCAGATTCGCCGCCGACGCCAGGTCAACGGTCCATCCGCCGCGGTTGTCATACTTCAACTGACTGCGCCCGGTGAGACGTAAGAATCGGTCAAACCACGGATACGCATCGGGGTCCGGCGGCGCGTCAGCGTTCCAGCCGGCCTCGGCCGCGAGGACGTAGGCGGCGTATTGCTGCATGCTCGCAATCAGCCGCGCTTCGTCGAGCGAGTAGCCCGCCCAGGTCGTTTGGATCAGCCCCAGCGAGCCAGTTTCATAGGCGGCGCGCGCAAAGCCGGTGATGTTGTGGGGTCGGTTCCACGTACACGCAAGCGTGTCGTGACCGGCGGCGTGGAAAATGTCGAGCGACTGTCGCAGATCGGTCCAGGGGTTGGCGGCATAATGCCAGTCGGCGATCAGCACGTCGTCGGGAATCGCGTCGCGCAGCCGTTTGGCGGCGTCCGGCGTGGGGGCGTGCGTGGCGTCGACGGCCTCGGTCTTTGCCAGCATCATGTCGCCCCACATCATGGTGCGCACGCCGCGCTCGCGCAGCCAGTCGCGATGGCGCAGGGTGTCCATCAGGAAAAGCTGCTCGACGGTGTAGGGCTTGCTGGACTCGCGTCCCGGCACTTTGCCGCGATGATGGAACTCGTCGTGGCCGATGTGCAGCATGGCCGGCTCGAACAGTTCCAGCGTTTCCTTCTGCACCTGGAAGATGAAGTCGTAGACCGCCGGATTCGTGACGCAGTACGCCCACTTCGCTTCGGGGTCTTCGGCCAGATCGAGATTCTGGTTGTTGGTGAACATCCAGGCCATGTGGCCGAGCGAGCTGATCAATGGAGTGAGGTCGACGCGCAAGGCCCTACAGCGCTCGATCAGCCGGCGCACTTCGCTCTTGGGCATGCCGTATTCGGCGTGGCGAATCTCGGGGAATGCGTCCCAGTGGATGTACTGCGCTTCGAGGATGATGTGGTTCATCTTGAGCGCGCCAATGACATGCTCGAGCAGCGCAAGGTGCGGGTCGGCGCCCTGTCCGCCGGTGAAGACGTGCACGCCGCGGATCGGCAATGAGGGCCAGTCGCGGATGGTGGCGCCGCGAATTCCCCAGGCGCCGTCGGCGCGAGCGCACGCCAACTGGCGCAGCGTATGCACGGCGTGGAGGAAGCCGCGTTCGTCCGCGGCGCGGATGCGTACGCCGTCGGCGCGAACCGTCAGCTCGTACCACTCGGGCGGGTGATCGACGTCGGCGGGAGCCGGCTCGAAGACGAAACCCGGCAACGGCGCTTCGTCCGGCAGATTGGTCGGCACGAGCACGGACCACTCGCGCAGGCGCTGTGCCAGCAGAACCGCGGCAGGGCCGTCGAGCGGTTCGGCACGGGAGTGGATTCGCGTGCTGCCGCGCGCTTCGCCGCGCGGGCGCAGCACGAAGAACTCGTCGGGGAAGGACGCTTCCTTCGGGCGCGGGACGATCAGCGGCGGCGCATCGAGCGGCCAGGATTGTGCGAGTGCGAGCCGCTCGACGGCGGCGCTGACTTCCCGGGATCGCGGGTCGGCTTCTTCGCGGGAATCGGAGGGCAGGCGGATTGTCATCGCGTAGCGCAGCGTGTCGCCCTTGCGAAAGCGGGTGCCGAGGTCGCCGAGCCAGAAGAGCGGATTGCCGGGGTCGGCCCACTTGGTCGCACGGTGGTCATAGAACGTCAACGGGCGCTGCGTTTCAAATTCGAATCGCAGCAACCCGATTCGTGAGTCCAGCTCGAGCGCGGTGAAATTCGCGGCGAGGGTTGTTTCGGGGACGGTGCGGCCGCACGGGATCACGGGCACGGCGCCGCGCACGGTTGTGCCGTCGCGGCGGGTGGCTGAGAAGCCGCGGCCGACGATCAGCGTGGGGTTGATCGCCGCGATCTGATACTGCGCGAGCGCGTCCTCGTCCGGCTTGTGAAATTGGCCCTCGAAGACCTGCGTCACCGAGCCATCATCGGCGATTGAGACCGTTTCGGTGGCGGTGAAGGCGTCGCCCTTTCCGCGGTGGGCGAGTGTAACGGTGCGGCGCGGCGCGTTCTCTTCTGGCGGCTCCTTCAGCGCCGCATGCGCCGCGACGACGACCGCCTCGGTCGGGCCGAGGTAGTGGTGCGGCGCCCAGGGCGGCGTCGTGATGACCAGGTTGGACCCGCCCGAGACGCGAATGCCGTCGACGAACACGGACATCCCGCGGTTCCACGGGCGGATCTCGACGCGCGTGCGGCCGTGCTCCAGCGTGATGAGCTTCGGGTCGGGTGGTGCGACCGCAGTCTGAGCGGCGGACGATGCCGGCGTTGTTGCTCCGAACACCAGGAACGACGTCAGAAGGCCGGCGGTGGCGAGTGCTCGGACGATGCGTTCGGGATGCGGTGTGCTCACGCGGTGATCCTCCGGTGGGAGTATGGCGCCGGGATCGGGCGGTGTCGAATCGATGTGCTGCAATCGCGTGGCTTCGTGCGGAAACGCGTGAATGCCGATGAAATTGCGCCGTTTGTCGCGAATCAGCGCGAAACCATGCGACGCGCGCGACGGTTTACGGGGTTGCCGCCCGCTGCATCGCCGCCAGGTCGCGCATGTCGACGTCAAAGTCGTCATTGAAATCGAAGACTTCGCAGGCCGCGGAGGGCGGCGGACCGCCCGGTCCGCCATCGAGCACGCTTTGCGGACCTGTGACGCAGTTGCCGGTCAGCGCCGCGGCGTCGACGCCGTTGACGACGCCATCGCCGTTCGCATCGCCGAAGGCATAGCCACTGAGGACCAGTTTCACGGCGTCGGCCGAGGTATGCACACCGGCGGGTGAACCGGCGGTTGAGACGGTCACGCGGCGCAGGGGCACTTCGCTGCGGTCGAAGATCCGGCGGTCGAGGTGAACCCAGCGCCCGCCGTTGCTGCGCTGATCGATCACGGCGACGCTGTCCCCGTTGTAGTGGGAAATTGTGAATTGCGCCGCGGGGTTGCGATTGCCGCTGGCGGTGTGCCAGGCGTATGCGTCGTAGCGGCCGGCTTTGGGCACGCTGAGGTTCCAGCTGGCGGTTCGCACGTCGCCGCCGCCCTGAGCGACGCGGGAGTCGAAGCGATGGAAGTCCGGCTGGGCTGAGCCGGACCAGCCGATCGATTCCTGGTACACGGCCGCGCCGTCGAGGTTGTCCGCGAAGAGCTGCACGAGCCGGTCGGAGACGAAGGGGTTGTACGCCGCGGTGGACCAGGGTTGACCCGGCAGCGGCAGGTTGTCGATCTCGTCCTGAATCGCGATCTGCGTTGAATACTGGTGGTAGACCCACAGGCAGCCGTGGGCGTGTCCCAAACCGCGGGCGTGGTTCAACTGGTCGCGAACGAGCGTCCAGTTGTTGTCCTCGTGAGCGCGGTAGCCGACGCCGAGCTTGTTCCAGTGAGCCGGCGCGAAATTACGCTGGGTGGTCAACTCGCTCTGAAACCCGCTCAGCGTGGACTGGTACATCTGCGGCATCACGAGGTCCATGTAGCCGCCGTTGACCCACGCGCTCCAGCGCTGCAGATGCTGTGTAACTCCGTACGACCCGGTCGGGGCGCTGGAGACCACGATGAGGGGGTTGGCGGCTTTCACGGTGTTGTAGGACTGCTGCATGGCCGCGTTGACCAGTCCCTCGCGGAAGGCGACCCATTGGCTGTTGTTCACGTTGGTCGGCGGGGATGAGCCGTAGGTGGACTGGTAGAGCGCGCTGCTGACGGCTTCGTAGCCGAACTCACGGCCGGTGCTCTTGCGCGGGTAGCGATAGCGGTCAATCTGGATGTCGTCGAACCAGTAATTGGAGGCCAGTTCGCCGACCATGCCGTGCAGCATGTTCATCGCGTCGGGGTGGGCGGGGCTGAGGAATACGAACGTGCTTTCGCCGCTGACCGGATCACCGGTGGAGGTGCGCGTGAGCCAGTCGGGGTGCGCAACGGCGATGGGATGCGTGACGGTGTTGAGGCCCATGCCGTACTCGAACCAGGCGCCGACTTTCAGCCCCTCGCTGCGGAAGATGGCGGACACGACGGCGGCGTGATCCACCGACCCGGAGGCCCACGTCCCACCCGCGGCCTGATAGGCCTTGCTGGGCCAATACACCGTGCCGCCCGCGTACACGGCGATGTAGACGGTGTTGATTCCGCCGCTGAGCATGTTTTGAGCGGCAGCGCGCAACTGCGCTTCGCTTTTGCCGAGGTAGAAATATTGTGTCAGCCAGCAGGCGCGGACTTCCGGCGACATGGGACCGCCGCCGACGGCCTGGAAGCGCACGGCGTCGGCCACGATCGTCGTAGCGGGGGTTGCGTCGGTGTCGAGCGTCACAGCGCCGCCGCTGCCGGCGTTGAAGGTGAAGCTGCCCAGCCCCACCCACGTCGAGCCGTTGATGCGTTGATCGACGAAAACGTCGGTGGCGCCGCCGGCGTGATGAACGCGATAGCGGGCGTTGGAGGGGCGGTCGTTGGCGTTGCGGTACCACGCGGCCACCTGCCAGGTGCCGGTGTGCGGCAGGGCCGGGCGCCATTCGACTTCGCCCAGCGGCGCGCCGGTAAGGCGATAGCGGTAGTCATTCCCCCATTGGCCGCTGACGCTGGTTGTGAACCAGGATCCGCTGACCACGGTGAAGCCCGCGTCGCTGTTGTCCACGATCACGGTCTGGCCGCGCGCTGCGATGACGGCAAACAGGGCCATCAGCAGCGGGAGGGTGCGCGTGACGCGGGTCGCAGGTGGCATTGGCATCGGGTCGAAAGCTCCGCGGCTGCCGGGTACAGTGCCGAGGCTCGGCGGCGGCGTGGCGCGCACGCCGGCCAACTTGTTATATAACAAGGTAGCAATCGCCGACGGGCCATGCAATCGGAGATTCCGGTCGATGCGCATTACGGGGACATTCCTGGACGAGATTACGCACGACATTCCGTCGCAGAACTGGGGGCCGCGCGAATGGGCGGCGGATTTCGACGTGATGAGGCAGGTGGGTATCGACACGGTGATCCTGATCCGCGCGGGCTACCGGGAGCGCGCGGTTTTCAATTCATGGACGCTGCGCGAAGCGCGGCGCATGCTGCCGGTTCGTGAGAACCTGGCGCAGCTCTTTCTGGACCTGGCCGAACAGAACGGGATGCGGCTGATCTGGGGGATTTATGACCCGGGTGACTGGACGTCGCACACCCGCGCAGCGCTGGACATCAACCACCGATTCATGCGCGAGGTGCATGAGCAATACGGAGGGCACCCGGCATTCGGCGGGTGGTACATCACGTTTGAGCTGTCGCGGGCCAATGCGCAGCAGGTGCAACTGGTGGAAGAGGCGGCCCGTTGGGCGAAAGAACTCTCCCCGACGCTGCCGACGCTGATCTCGCCGTATATCGCGGGGATCAAGGCGCCTCCGGGCGAAGCGGCGATTTCGCAGGCTCAGCATGAGGCGGAGTGGCGGGCGATTTTTCGGCAATTGGCCGGCTGCGTCGACATTGTCGCGTTTCAGGACGGGCACGTGGACTATCTGGAGCTGCCGGAATATCTGCGGATGAACATCGCCCTGGCGCGCGAGGCGGGGATTGCGTGCTGGTCGAACGTCGAGTCTTTCGATCGCGACATGCCGATCAAGTTCCCGCCGGCCGACTGGCGGAAACTGGAATACAAGATCGACGCGGCGCGCGAAGCGGGGATCGAGAAGCTGATCACGTTCGAGTTTTCGCACTTTCTCAGCCCGCACTCGATCTACCCGGCAGCTCATCGGCTGTTTGAGCGTTATTGCGAGCGCTTCGGGCTGCGTCCGACGGTGCGGTAAGAGGGGGAGTTGCGGGGTTTGACATGCGCAGGGAGGGCGCTGGCGCGGCAAGGGATCGGAGCCGGGAATCGGAGGATGGGGCCGGAAGTTCGTATTGCGTTTTGCCGGATCGTTATATAATATTGGTCGCATGGAATGACCGGGCCGCCAGAAAAACCCTGCGGCGGAGCAGCGGGCGGATGACCCGGGTCGGGGAGTTGTCGCCGGAGGCGTCATCTCATGAAGGGCAGGACGCACAATCGCTGTTGCGGGGGGTGTTTCGGCGGAAATGCGCCGGGTGGCTGTTCTCGCGGGCGGGGTGGGTTCACGCTGATCGAGCTACTCGTGGTGGTGGCGGTAATCGCCTTGCTGATCTCGATCCTGCTGCCATCGCTATCGGCGGCACGTGAGCAGGCGCGGCGCACGGTCTGCTCCTCGAATCTGCGCAGCATCGCGCAGGCCTTCAACATTTATGGCAACGAGAATCGCGATTTCGTGCCTCAGCACCAGGGCACGGAGCCGGACTACGTGTACGTCCGCGGCTCGACGATGATCCAGGCACCGGGGAATCAGTGGCACCTGGGCGAGTTGATCCTGCGCCAGATGAACATGGATCCGCCCAAGCGATTCGGGCCGAACAACACGTTTCTGAATGAGGATCTGGCGCGATCGAAAGAGGCGGGGAAAATATTCTATTGTCCCAGCACGCCGATCTATAACACGCCGCCGACGAATTACCCGTCGTGGTCCAATCCCTCGCAATTCGGTTCGTTCATGGACTATGCGCAGTTCTGGGGCTTCATCGGTCCGGTGTCGCGCCGGGCCGGGGGGCAGTTGCGGGCGGTGACGGCGGAGGGGAAGTTCTTTGTGCTGGACGACGATCAGAACGTGATCGTGCCGGATCCGACCAGCGATTTCGTGATCTACTCATTCCCCTTCACGATTTCGCAGGATCGCTTTCTCCGCGACTCGACCGGCGGGCGGCACGCCGAGGTGCCGGTCATCGCGGATTACATGACCAGCTTCGGGCGCTCCACGGATCAACTGCGGACGGAGTTCCGCAGCGGGGCGCTGCGGCCGCAGGCTGGAAATCACAATTGGACGAATCACACGCCGAATTCCGGAGCGACGGTGTTCGGCGGGAACTTTGCGTTCATCGACGGCCACGTGGAATGGCGCAGCAGCAAGCAGGTGCGGCCGCGTCTGGCCATCAACCGCACATTCACGGATGGGTCGGATCGGCCGACCTATTGGTGGTAGCGGCTCAGTCGCCCCTGATTGCGGGGGCCGGAGGGTAGAGAATCCATGAGACGATGCATTGCAGGAGCGGCTGCGGTGGGGGCTGCCGCGCTGGCGGTCTCGCCGGTCGTCGCCGACGACCATCCGTTCAAGCTCGTCAACGTCATTGACCTGTTCGAGGTATTTGCGTTTCCCCCCGGTGGGGAGATCGACGCGACGTTTGACCCGACACTCGGCCCGCCGCCGAACCTGGCCGTCTATCGCGCCACACCACGGATCGGGACGAACCCATCCGCGGTTGCGACGGACGGCGAGCGTGCGTGGGTCGGCGGGTTCTGGAACGGCGCGACGTACATCAGCGCCGGCACGGTCGAACAGCAGCGCTCGACGTGGTACGCGTCGGTCGGCATCGCGGAAGTGCTGAATATTGAGACGACGTCCGGATTCGGCAATCCGTATGTCCGCTACGTCGATACGTATCAGTACGGGCCGCAGCTTTCCAATGGCGACTGGATCAGCGGCCTGAGCTATGACGACGTGACGAAGACGCTCTACGCGACGTTTGACGAGACGGGCGACTATGACCCGTTCTTCATGCCGCCCGGCTCCGATCCGCAGGCGCCGTCGCACGTCGCCGCGATCGACGCCGATCCGATGAGCGGCACATATGGGGAGCGCCGCAGCGGCTGGCCGGTCAATGAGCCGCCCAGCGGCGTCGCTAGCCCGACCACGCTGACGCGGTTTCACGCCGGGGTGGCGGTGGATCCGTTGGACCCGACCCGCATCTTCACGATGACGCAGGGATCGGGGCGGCTGTATTCGTACGATGTGAACGCCCCGGGCGGACCGGTGAACAACATCATTGTCTTCCAGTGCGGCTCGTCGTCGTATCGCCGGTTTGACCTCGACCCGGTCACGGGCGATTTCTACTATCGCACGGAGAACGGGATTCAGAAGGTGTTTCGCAATCTTGCCGGGGGCGCGACGCCGTTTGCGGCGGCGAGCCTGGCGTCGTTCGTGGGATGGAATAACTTCGCTACCTGTGCGGATGCGAACGGCTTCGGCAAGGGCAACGCGCAGGGGCAGGGGATCGCGTTTGTGTCGGCGGTGAACCTGGCGGACGCGACCGACGACATGGTGCTGGCCAACAGCCGCCCGGCCACCGGGTCCAATCACGCCTACGATCTGCGGTTCTTCCGCGCTTCGGACGGCACGACCGTTGCATCGCTTGAGCTGCCGTGCGAGCCTTCGGCCTCGCCGACGACGGGCAACCGGATCATCGACTTCGACTATCACAGCCCGAGCGGCACGCTGGCGGTGGTGAGCTTTGAGAGCCGGAAGCTGTACATTTACAAGGCCAATCTTGCGTCACCGCCGCCCGCGACGCCGGTCTATCGCGATTTCGATTTCACGCGCAACGGCCGCGTGAGCCTGGCGGACTTCGCCGGTTTGCAGACCTGCTATACGGGCAGCGAGAACGTCGGCGGCCTGTCGCTGAACTGCCAGCGCATGAACAGCGACCTGGACTGCGACATCGACTTCGTGGATTTTCAGGCGTTCGTGGATGTGTACGACGCCGCGGGCGGGCCGTAGCCCGAGACGTGTGCAGTCGCGAAGAATTTTCACCGGCGCTTGGCCGGGCGACACAGACGGAAACGGACTGGATCGGACCATGGCGAACCACGCACCGGCTCTGCGGAAGGTGAACGGGCAGGATCGCACGCCGAAGTATCTTCAGGCGCGCGACATCCTGGTCGCGGCGATTCGCACGGGGCAGTTTGCGCCCGGTGATCGCCTGCCCTCCACGGCGCAGATCAGCTCGCTTGTCGACGTCAGCCTTATCACGGCGCAAAAGGCGCTGGAGGGGCTGGTCGAGATGGGGCTGTTGCGTCGCGAAGTCGGCCGCGGAACGTATGTCCGCGAGGATTTTGACCCGTCCAGCGTCGAGCAGCCGCGGCTCTCGATCGCCCTGGTGCTGCCGGGGCACGTCAACATCGACGACTACTATCACAGCACGCTGATCCAGGCGCTGCGGCGCGAAGCGCGGGACGACCTGCGGCACGTGGAATTCTCCTTCAACGACCGCTACGACGTTCCGTCGCGCACGGGCCGGGAGTTCGGCGCCATCTGCATCCATCCGCCGATCGAGTCGCAGGCCGACGTGGAGCGCCTGGCGCGTCGTGCGCCGGTGGTGGTGCTCGGCGGAACGCTGCCTGGCAATCACGTCGCGTGCGTCGATTGCGACAACGCCGGCGGTGCGGCGCTTGCCATCCGGCACCTGGTGGGGCTGGGTCACCGGCGCGTGCTGGTGCTGTCCGGTCCGACCAACATGAGCAACTCGCGCGACCGCGTGAATGGCGCGCAGGCGGAATTGCTGGCCGCGGGGCTGAAGCTCACCGATCGCGACCTGCTGGTCTCGCGCGACAGTGTCGTGCTGGATGAGGGCGCTCGGGCGCGGCTGGCGGTGCGGCTGGCCGCGAAGGATCGACCGACGGCGATCTTTGCCGGCGGCTTCTATCTCGCGATGGCGGCCATGCAGGTCGCGCGACAGGCCGGATTGCGGGTTCCGCAAGACGTGTCCGTCGTCGGCTTCGACGACCCCACGTCGGCGGCACTGCTCGATCCGCCTTTGACCACCGTGCGACAGCCGCTTCCGAGGATGGCGGCCAGCGCCTTTCAACTATTGGCCAATGCCCTGCAGGAGGGCGGTGCGCCCGTGCAGGGTGAGGTGCTTCCGGCGGAGTTCATCGTGCGCGGCTCGACCGCGGCGCCGCCTCCGCCGGAGCGGACGAATCCGAATTGATCTTGTGATACTTGTGCGCGCCGCGGGGCGGCGCGAAACGAACCGGAGGATAGAACCATGACCCATCGCCTTTTCGCGACCGCCGTTGCGGTCGCCGCCTGCGCCGTCGCGAGTGCGGACACCGTCACGCTCTCGCTCGCGTCGCCGCAGAACGGTCAGACCGTCGCGCCGGGCGCGACGATCAACTGGTCGATCAGCTTCGAGGTCTCGACCGGTGATAACGCCGGATTGGCGCTGCTGGCCGTCGATCTGGCGCAGGACGGCGCCAATCCCGCCACGCTCGACATCCCGCCGGCCGACAACGTGCCGATCGCCATGCTGAACTTCAGCCGGCCGCAGGGGATCAGCAACCCCGGCGAGCAAAGCCCGGTGACGGGCTACATCGGCGTGCAGCGCGGCACGCCGGGGGCGCGGAATCTCGTGGAGATCGGCGGCGCCCAGAACACGTTCGGCCAGGCGCTCAACCCCGGCGCCGGAATCGCAGAGAGTGCGACACTCGACGCCGGAATCGGTCAATCCGGCGCAGCATCGCTCGCGGCCGGCTCGTTCGTCGCGCCGGCGACGCCGGGCAGCTACACCTTCCGGCTGCAGAACGCGATTGCCAACACGCTGGATTCGATCGCGACGCTGCCGAACCACTCGCCGGTCAGCTCGGCGACGATCGCGTTCGCGCCGCAGACGATTTCTTTCACCGTCGGCGCCGCGGTTCTCTACGGCGACATGAACTGCGACGGTGTGGTGAACAATTTCGACATCGACGCGTTCGTGCTGGCGCTGATCGATCCTCCGGGCTACGCGGCCGCGTTTCCCGGCTGCGATCCGATCCGTGGCGACATCAATCGCGACGACGTGTTCAACAACTTCGACATCGATGTGTTTGTGAACTGCATCGTCAACCCGCCGGGGCCTGGTGATCCCTGCCCGGCGCCGTAAGCGCGACGGTTCGAACTCCGGTTCTCCGCGCTGCGAACAGCGCGGGAGCGCGGCGGTCATTGCTTTCGGTCGGCGTCGTTTCGGCGGCGCGGTTCGATGGCGGTGACCGTCGCGTTCTGATTCGGGCGGACTGCGGAGTCGGACCCGCGGCTACTCAGGTACACTTTCTGCGGCGTGGACATGCCGGTCCGGCGTGAGACGGGCCATGGCGGAGTATCTGCTCCGATGCGGATCGGGATCATTTCGGACACGCATGGTCGCGCCGACCGGGCGGAGCGCGCGATCGCGGCGCTGCGCGGGCTGGGGGCGGAAGCGCTCGTTCACTGCGGCGACGTCGGAACACCTGCCGTGCTGGAGGCGATGTCGATCCGTCCGGCGTGGTTCGTGTGGGGCAATACGGATGACGCGGCCGCCCTCGCGCCGCACGCCGTTGCGTGCGGGTTGCCGCTGCCGCCGGCGGGGCTGCTGAGCCTGCCGACGCCGGGGTTGCGGATCGCCGTCTGTCATGGACACGAGTTCGTTTTTTCCAATCTGATCCGCGCCGCGGCAGGACACATCGGCTGGATTGCGGCTCCTTCCGCGAGCGAGGACTCCGCAGCGGCGGCGCCGCAGATCGTGCTGCATGGCCATACGCATGTTGCGGCCGATCAGACGCGCGGGGCGATTCGCTTTGTGAATCCGGGCGCGCTGCAGCGCGCGGCGTTTCACAGCGTGGCGGTGCTTGATTCGATCATCGGTGAGGCGGGCTGGTGGGAGATTCGCGACGATGCCGCGCCGCGGCGAATCGTGATCGGCGGATAGCGGGACGTGCGGATTTTCCGTCGTCCGGGCGAATGGGGTGCTATACTGTCGTGTGATTGATCGGAAACGCCCCTGCGTTGTTCGATACGGGAGAATTCAGTTTGCGCGGACCGATATGCTGAAGCCCCGGGAGACCTTTATGCCATCCGCCCGTCGTCAACCCCATAGCGGGCGAGGTCGGGCCGGCCAGGGTCGCCCACCTTGCTGAGAGGGTTCCAGCAAACAGCTCCCCCGGCAAAGGCGGAGGATTTCCGATTTCCGCGGCGAGCGCCGGAATAGACCCCGGCGCTCGCCGGTTTTTTGTGAGCCGCGGTTTTCGCGGGAATCGCCGCTTCGGCTTGACTTTTCAGATTCGTGATGTAAGTTTCGATTATCCGCCGTGCGCGTCGCGCCGTCGTCACTCGTTCAGGAGCCGACCCATGCAATCCTTCGATTCCGGCATTGCGGGTGTCCGCGGCTCCGGCTCTGCTTCCCGGCGCGCATCGTTCTGATGCGGCCATTTCGGCCGGCCGGCTCCGCCTGCACCCCAATCCAAAGCTGAGATCATTCACGCTTCATCTTTCTTCGCGCGCGGATTCTGCGCCGATCGAATCGGCCGTCTGATCCAGCGCTGTGCAGCGCGGGCACTCGCGCGCCCCGGGATTCACCCGATGGGTCTGCAGCGCCTGCTGTCTCGTGATCAACTGACCGGAGAGTGAATTGAACAGGAATCGCCCGCGTCGCGCGACGGGCCGCGTGCCCGCCGCGACGCTGCATGAGGATGACGGAATCGACCCGCGGATTGCGTTTTCGCGTGTGACCCCGGGCGATCGGCGTACGAATGTCCGATCGCTGCAACTATGTCGTGAGGCCGAGCGGGCGCTGCGCTTCTCGCTGCTCCCCGGCATGGGAGCCGACGCATGAGCCATGAACAGCAGGCCGGGCGCAGCACGGCCGTGGTGAAGAGCTGGCTGTCGGAGCCGATGTCGCACGAAGTGCGGATGGCGGTGGAGCGGATTGCCCGGGCCGATGACGTGGTCCGCGTGGCGGTGATGCCGGACGTGCACCTGGCGTACGGCGTCTGCGTCGGCAGCGTCATTGCCACGCGCCGCCTGGTCTATCCGCCGGCGGTCGGGTCCGACATCGGTTGCGGCATGCTCGCGATCGGGATCGACGCCGGCGCGGATCTGCTGCGTCGTTCGCGCACGGCGGAGCGCCTGCTGGAGGCGCTGCCGCGCGCAGCGCCGCCGATGCGGCATCGCAACCTGGAATCCGCGCCGGGACTGCCGATGGGGCTGTGCGCCGACGCGCTCAGTGACGCTTCCCTGGCGCGCGATGCGTTTCGCGAGGGGCGCATCGAACTGGGCACGCTGGGCCGCGGCAACCACTTTGTCGAGTTTCAGGCGGATGATGAGGAGCGCCTGTGGCTGATGATCCATAGCGGGTCGCGACACATGGGACAGGCGATCCACGATCGGCACGTGGCCGGCGCGACCCGTGCGGCCGGCGGGCTGTGTGTGCTGGATTCGGAGACGGCGGCGGGTCAGGCGTACCTGGCGGATGTGGCCTGGGCACGCGCCTACGCGGACGCCAACCGCCGGGAAATGCTGCGGGCCATCGCCGACGTGCTCGAGACGCGCTTCGGCGTGCGAGTGGTCGCGGACACGCTCATCAGCGTGGATCACAATCACGTGCAGCGCGAGGTTCACGACGGCGAAGCGCTGTGGATTCACCGCAAGGGCGCGATGTCGGCGCGAGAGGATGAGCCGGGCGTGATTCCGGGATCGATGGGCACGCACAGCTTTCACGTGACCGGGCGCGGCTGTGCCGAGAGCCTGCACTCCTGCTCACACGGGGCGGGGCGGCGGCTCAGTCGCAACGACGCGCGGCAGCGGATCGGTCCGCAAAGGCTGATCAAGCAGCTTGACGGCGTGTGGTTTGATCGCCGGCTGGCGGCACGGCTCTGCGAGGAGGCGCCTTCCGCGTACAAGGACGTGGACGCCGTGTTCCGGGCGCAGCGGGAATTGACGCGCATCACGCGCCGCCTGCGGCCGGTGCTGGTTTACAAGGGCGTGTGATCGGGGCGTGGGCGCCGGGTGTGCCGACGGTGCGGCTGCAGCGCCGTCCGCACCCGGCGCTAGGCGCCGCGCAGCAGCGGTTCGTACTCGGCGAAGCGCTTGTCGAGGCCGGTGCGCAGGTCCGCGCCTTCGGCGCCCGGGCCGTGCGGGTCGCAGGCCAGCGCCTCGAACCAGGTCACCATGTGCTCCCAGTCGGAGAGGCTGATGTACTCGCTGTCGATCCGGCCGCGCTTCTCGTTCATGTTGTGGTAATTACCCAGGGCGACGCAGATTCCGCCGGCGGCGTAGCCGTAGGCGCCAAAGGCGGTCGTCTCGCAGGTGCCGCCGTCCATCAGGCGGCGCTGATAGCGGAACGGGGCGGCCTTGCGGGATCGCCCGCGGGGGGTCTTCGTCGGGCGCGGGTTTTTCGGAGCGGGTTTGTTGCCGCGTGCCGGCGGCGTCGTCCGGGCCACCAGCTCGCGCGCCACGCGGTCGGCGAAGGCGGTCACGTGCGGGGCGAAGATGGTGGTCTTGTCGCCGACGCGGACGATCGGACCGTCGCCGATGCGGGCGTTGGGTAGCTGCTTGCTGGTTTCGATCGCGATGATCGGCGTTCCGGGCGGGATCGTGCCGCTGCGCGCTGCGCCGATCGCCCCGACAAAGCCGACCTCCTCGGCCCGGGTGAACAGCCCCATCACGTTGGCCGGGGCGCTGCGCTTGGCGAGCCGCTGGAACATGGCGAGCAGGGCGGCGACGCCGGCGACGTCGTCGCAGCCGCGGGCGCGGACGACGCCGTCGCGGAGGCGTGCGTCGGGGAGATTCCACATGCCGGGGGCGTTCGGCTCGATTTCGCGCTTCACGCGGATCGTCACTTCCTCGGGCCGTCCGGTGCGCCCGATCATTCCGAAGACCGGCGCGGCCTTGGTGATCTTCTCCACCCGCCCCTTCACCCAGCAGCCGCCCGACCAGAACCGCACGCGCTCCTCGTCGAAATACTGCGGCTCCACCCATCCGCGAAACGCGGCCAGCAGCGTGCGCTTGTCGAGCATCCGCAGCGCGACGAAGCCGGGGTGATCGGTGTGGGCGGTCAGCGCGATCGGCCCGCGCTCACATTGCGGGTGGCGGTAATGCACCAGCAGATTGCCGTGCTGATCGCGCTGCAGGCTGGTGTGCGGCAGCACGGACGCCGCCGACTCGATGTAGGCGAGCACTGCCGTCTCGACGAAGGCGGCGGTCGGCAGGTTCAGCAGGTCTTCCAATACGCGTGGCAGCGCGGCTTTCACCAGGGACTCCCCGATTGCTTGCGAGTATCAACCAGCGGGCGGAAAGCGGCCCATCGACCATCGAGGGCGGTGGGGCCATGATACGCAGGATTGAATCGACCGGGGAATCGTCGGGCGCCGCCGGCCGCGGCTGGGATGCGCGCGGTGAGGGAGTGCGGAGCGCGGGGCGAAGCCGGCGTCGGCCGGGCGTCGAATCGGCGGGATTTATCGCCCCCGGGGTGATTTTCTGGCGGAGATCGGCGGTCCCACCCGTCTATGGAGGCAGATGATCGCGATGACGCCGGAATCCACGGTGCCGACTGAGCTTGTCGCCGCCGCCCAACGCGGGGAGCGACGTGCCGTGGAGCGCATTGTTCAGGAGAATGCGGCCTGGGTTCGCAGCGTGATCTACGGGCTGACGGGGCGGCGCGACCTGGTGGACGACGTCGCGCAGCAGGTGTGGATCGCGGTGTGGCGGCGGATCGCGGATTTGCAGGATCCGGGGCGGCTGCGGTCGTGGCTGTACTCGATCGCACGGAATGCCTCGATCGATGCGATTGAGGCGGAGCGCCGCCGACCGCGGGTGGTGCCGGTCGAGGAGCGGCAGCCCGCGGCGGCTGACAAGGGCGGGCGCGGCCCGGCGGCGGTGCTGGAGAGCCGGGAAATCGGCGCTGCACTGCAGCGGGCGATTGAATCTCTGCCGACGATTTATCGAGAGCCGTTTGTGTTGCGGCACCTGGAGAATTGGAGCTACGCCGAGATCGGTGCAGCGCTGGGGCTGATCGAGGACACCGTGGAGACGCGGCTGGTCCGGGCGAGAAGGCTGCTGCGCGAGGCGCTGGAAGGGCGGGTGTGAAATGAACGAAAAGCGACATGACGTGGAAACGCTGATTTCGCGGGTGCTCGACCGCGAGGCGGACGCGGCCCAGCGGCGGGCGCTGGATGAGGCGCTGGCGCGCGATCCGGCGGCGCGGGCCTTGTACGACGAGTATGCAGCGCTCGACGCGGAAGCGGGGAAGGTGCTGCGGCGGGTGATGGGGCGCAGCGGCGGGGTGCGGGCGCTGCGCTTCGCGCCGTGGTTTGTGACGGCGGCGGCGGCCGCGGCGGCGCTGGTGGCGTCGATCGGGCCTGGGTGGATTCCGCAGCCGGGGTCTGCAACCAACGGCGGTGCGGCGGTGCACGCCGGGAACCCGTGGTTCGTGCAGAACGGCGAAGCGCCGACGTCGGGGTGGCCGATGGTGGACACGCTGGTGAACCCGGCGGCCGAGGCGGCACGAAAGTCGAGTCGCGACTTCATCGTGATGCCGGGAAGTGCACCGGGCGAGATTCTGCTGATTGAAGTGCGTCGAGCGCGGCCTGCGCGACCGATCGAATTGCACGGTCTGTAAGACTGAAGGCGAGATTGCGAACGAAAGGAAGAACTCCGACTCCAACCATACGGGAGTAGTGCTCATGATGCGAAAGTGGATGTCCGCGGCGTTGGCCTGCTCGGTGGCGCTCGCGGCGTCGCCGGCCTGGGCGATTCTGGTCTTGAAGGCCGATGACCCGGTCGCGGTTCGACCCGCGGCGGGCGGCGAGAGTGGCGGCGTGATCGTTGTTCGAGGGGACGACGCAGAGGGCGGCGCGCGGGTGTTCGCGATTGCGTCGACCGGCGACGGGGCGGTTGACGCGGAGGGCGGCGAAGTCCGGACGTTTCAGACGGCGGACGGAAACACGGTGATCGTACGTACGTCCGGCGGGGGCGCGGCCGCGGGTGCGTTTTCATTGCCCGGAAACGATCCGAACGGCAAGCGCGTGATGGTGCGCTTGAGCGGCGGGCCGGGCGGTGAGGTGGGCGCTCCGTACATCGGCGTGCTGCTGGCGCCGGTCTCGGAAGCGTTGGCGGCGCATGTGGGCGAGGGGGGATTGATCATCTCAAATCTCGTGGCGGGCAGCCCGGCGGAAGGTGCGGGTCTGCGACGGTATGACATCATCCGCGGCGTGAACGGAGAGGCGCTTAAGGACGTATCGGCGGTGACGGACGCGGTGAAGCAGGCCGGCGTCGGCGGGCGGGTGGAGCTGCGCGTCTTGCGGGCGGGATCGGAGATGACGATCGCGCTGTCGCCGCAGCCGCGACCGGCGGAGCCGGCGCGCTATGTTCACGAGATGGATGACGGAGCGGGAGTTGAAGCGCGGCCGATGTTCCGCGGGCACCAGATCCGCGTAGCGCCGGACGGGAAGATCGAATGGGAGAGTCTCGGCCAACTGCGGGATGCAACGGCGCTGCGGCCATTGGTCGAGCTGCACGGCCTGGGGGACACGTCTCAACTGCTGGCGCGGCTCGAATCGCTCATCGCGGATGGAGAGGCGGGGGCGACCGTGGAGGTGTCCGCGTCGCACGACTTCGCGATCAACGTCGTCCGCAATGGGGAGAGTCTGAGTGTGCGCAGCGGCGAGGACGGGCGGATCGTGGTGGAGCGGGTGGCCGCGGACGGCACGAAGACCGTGACGGAGTATGACGACGCAGCGCGGCTGCGCGAGGCGGATGCCGAGGCATATGAGGTAGCGAAGGACGCGATCGAACCGGCGGGAGGTGCGAGCGGCCCGGGTGGATTGAGCGACCGGCGCCTCGAGTGGCAGGCGGCGGTGGAGCGGCACCTGAAGGAAGTGCTGTCGCAGCGGAACTCGGTATTGCAGGACTGGCAGGCGATCGAGCGCGAGATGGCCGGCATGCCGGCGATGCGCGAGGCGGTGGAGCGAATACGGGCTCGGATGGGTGACGCGACCGAGCGGCTGGCCGCCGCACGCGAGTTGCTGGAGCGGACGCGCGAAGTGCAGATTGAGGCGTCATCGGACGGGACGCGGCGCGAATCGGTCTTCGACGCGACCGTGCACGCGGACGGGCGAGTCACGATCCTGTCGCGATCGGCCGACGGCGAGGTTCGCGAGGAATTTGCGAGCGAAGACGACTTGAAGTCGAAGGATCCTGTTCTGTACGAGCGGTTCATGCAGCGGCGCGCCAAGCGCTAGTCAGCACCGCCCGCGGCGCACGGCAGTGCCGAACGCCGCGCGGCGTCAACAGGCCCTTTCGAGTGAATCGCCGACACTGTCGCAATCCGCAACGGTGTCGGCGATTCCGTTGAGCACCAGCGCCCAGATCTCGCACAGTTCGGGCATTTCGTAGTGCAGCAGGTCGGCCAGCAGAACGTGATCGCGGGCGACCATCGCGTCGCGGATTTCGGTGAGACGCGCGACGAGGGTGCTGAGCCGTTCCCCGACGGTGACGCCGTCGAATTGCAGTTCCGCGAGATCGCGCTGCAACAGCGCCCCCGCCTGAGAGACCGCGCTGCGCGCCGACTGCCAGATTCCGACCAGCTCGGCGATGTCCTGCATCGCCGCCGCGACCTCCTGGTCGTTGAGCCGCCGGGCCGCTTCCGGCGATGCCTGACCCGCATCCCTCAGCGTCGTCGCGACCTCGCGCAGCGCCTCCGCAACCACCAGCCCGGGAAGGCCGGTTTCCACGTCGATGGAGTCCCCATCCGCCAGCGCCTGGGCGAACGCCGCCTCCGCGGTGCTCTCGCACAGGGCCGCACCGTTGATCGCCACGCGGGTGATCAGCGACTGCGGCCGGTCGGCGCGCAGCCGATCGATCAGCTCGCCCAATGACGCGCCCGGCTCGATGGGGTTTGAAATGCGCCGCCCGTCCACGGTCACAATCATCGCGCGGTACTCCTGCAGCGCAACATCGGCACACTCGCACGCCGGCTGTCGCTGACCGGCCGTTCCTGCGCCGGAATTCGCCCTCGGATTCCGGGGGGTCAGCCCGGCGCGGTATACTTCCTTCGGCAGACGGCGCTCGCATGGGCAGACGCCCGCGGGTGAGCCGGCCTCCCTCCGCACCGCTTCCGGCGACGGTGCGGAGCCACGCATCCGCCCTCCATCGCCGGGCCGCGGGACTCTCCCATGAGATTTCAAGTGAATTCGGTTCTGCTCGTCGGCGCGGGGGTTGCGATGTTGTGCTGTGCCGGCTGCGAGGGCGGGCTGTTTGCGCGCAAACGGCCCATAGGGCCCGAACCGGAGCGCGTTCCGGCGGCCGTGACGGATCCGCTGCTGATCGACACGATCGGGGCGGCCGGCACGCTCAGCGAGCTGGGCGAGATGCGGGTGCGCGGATTCAGCCTGGTCGTCGGCCTGGGGGAGGAGGGCAGTTCCGATTGTCCGACCATCATCCGCGATTACCTGATCGACTCGCTGACCAAGAACTTCGGCCCGCGTACCACGGGGGCGGACGGCCAGCGCTTCAGCCCCGGTCGCATGATCGACTCGCGCGAATCGGCCGTCGTGGAGGTGGTGGGCGTGGTGCGGCCGGGGGCCACGCGCGGCGATGTGTTTGACGTGCGCGTCGAGGCGCTGCCCGGAACGGACACGCGCAGTATCGAGGGCGGGCTGCTCCTGCCCTGCGAGCTGCGCATGTACGACATCGCGGCTTCCGGCGAAGCGCTGGTCACGGGCCGGGTGGTGGCCCGCGCGCAAGGGCCGATCTTCGTCAACCCGTTTGCCGGCTCCGGGGAGGGAGCGGCGACGGCGGATCCGCGGCGGGGGGTCGTGCTGGGTGGGGGGGTGACGTCTGAGCCGCGGCCGGTGCGCCTGCTGTGCCGCGAATCGTCCTATTCGCTGGCTCGGCGGCTCGAAAGCCGCATCAATGAGCGGTTCGGGCAAAACCCGCGCGCCGCCGAAGCCGTCAGTCGCGGCTATGTGCAGTTGAACACGCCGGCGCGCTTCGCCGAAGAGCCGCTGCACTACCATCGGCTCGCCACCGCGCTGCTGATGGAAGACAACCCGTCGTTCGTGGATCGAAAGCTGGCCGACTGGATGCAGTTCGCCACTGAGCCGGGCGCCAATCTCGAGCGCATTTCCTCTTTGTGGGAAGCGGTGGGGCGGACGGCGATCTCGGGTATTCAGCCGCTCTACGACCACGCCGATCCGTCGCTTGCCTATTTCGCAGCGCGGGCCGGCCTTCGCCTGGGCGATGCCAACGCGCTGCCGGTCATCGGCCAGATGGCCGCCACTCCCGGCCATCCGCATCGGGTCGCGGCGGCCCGCGAGCTGGCCCGCACGGACTTGCGTCCCGCCATCAGCCGGCTGGCGGCGCTGCTCGACGCCGACGACGACGAGATCCGCGTCATTGCCTATGAGGGGCTGGCCGAGAAGCGGCACGCGGCGGTGCGGTCCTTCAGCTACCCTCACGCAATCGATCGGGAACAGGTGAATGTGCGCGTCGATGTCGTGGATGCGCGGGGCAAACCACTGATCTATGTGCGGCGCTCCGGAGCGCCGCGGATTGCGATCTTCGGAGCGACCACGCCGGTGCTGACGCCTGTGCTGTTCGCAGACCCGCGGCTGGGGGTCACGATCAGCGCGTCCACGGCGGCGGATGAGCTGACGATTTCGGTGCGTGAGCGCTACGGCCGTCCGATCAATGACCGCATTCACATTCCCGCACGGCTGATTGACGTCGTGGGGGCGCTGGCCGACATCCCCGATCGCGACAAGGCGCGCCGGCTTCGCGGTGCGGGCCTTTCCTACAGCCAGGTCGTCGGAATTTTGAGCCGGCTGGTCGAGCAGGAGGCCATTCCGGCGGAGTTGAGACTGGAACAGGCCAGCATCACGGAGCAGCTTGGTCCGGCGGAGGATCAGCGCCGCCCCGAGGGCGACGAGCGCATTCGCGAGACGTCTGATTCCCCGTCACTGGAACCCGACGCGCCTCCCGCTGCGCCGCGCGGCGAGTCCGAGGAGGCGCCATCGCGCGACGAGGGCGGCGGCGCATGAAAAAGGGCGCTGCCGTTTTCCGACAGCGCCCCGGCACGTCCGATCGTAGGGATCGCGGAATGCCTCGCGACATTGCTGAGGCAGGAAGAGGATTTTCCGTTCCTGCCGCCGCCGGCTGTTCGGCCCGAGAGGCCGGTAAGGCACGGCCGCAAGCAACCCCGTCAGCGACTATTCGCTGCAGCGAACATTTGTCGCCTTGGGGCCTTTCGGGCCCTGGGCCAGCTCGAATTCAACCCGCGAGCCTTCCTTCAGCGTGCGGAACCCCTCCTGCGAAATCTCCGTGTGATGAACGAAAACGTCCTGCCCCTCATCGGATTGGATGAACCCAAACCCCTTCGCGTCGTTAAACCACTTCACCTTCCCGGTTGCCATGACTGCGGACTCCAAGCAGATACGCCGACGTGATACGGCCTGGCGAAACAAACGCTGCTTCGGACGTGAAGCACAAGCACACGCTCGCGCGCGGCGCACTATCGTATAGCATGATCCTGCCGGTCCGCCCCGTCAACGAAAAAACCAAAGATTCCCATCTGTACCGCTGTGCCCTCAGCCGTCCCCGGCTGCTCGACCGACCACCCGGCCGCTGCACCCGGCTACCGGGACTCAGGTGATTACCCGGGGGCGACGTGTAAGGCACTGGACTTGGCAAGGTATACTGCCGCCGCGCGAACGGACTGGCGCACCCCCGTTTTCGGCGTTTCCGGCGAGGTTGGACCATGCTCTACGCCGCCCTGGCCTTCTGGCTGATCGTGCTGATTTTTTCAGCGGCCGGTGTCTACACCCAATGGTGCAGGTTGCTGCCCGTGCGCTCCGTGAACCTGATCCTGCTGCCCGGCACGCTGATCTCGCAACTGGGGCTGGTCGCGGGAATGCTGATGAGCGGGCAGACGGTGCGGAACACCTCGCTATTGGGGGGCGGCGACGATGCCGGGCCGCAGTCGGATCCGCCGCAGGAGGCACGGATCCCGGTGCTGGGGCCGATCCTGGTGGGGTTGATGCCGGTGCTGGCATGCCTGACGGCGCTGTGGTTGGCGGCCTGGTTGGTGGGCGGGCGCATGACGCCGGGGGCGACGGGCATTGCGCTGGCTGCGGCGATTCCCACTTCGTTTGAGGGCGTATGGGGTGTTCTGCATGCCCTTCTGGAGAGCGGCCGGCGGATCATCGATTCCTGCATCGGGCTGGGCCTCCCGGATTGGCGGTCGGTGCTGATGCTGTACCTCGCGATCTGCCTGGTGGTGCGGATGTCGCCGCCGGAAGCCCACTTGCGCGGTGCGATTGCGGCGATCGGGCTGGTCGCAGCGTTGCTGGGACTGTTGAGCCTGATCTGGAGCGGCGGCAGGGAGGCGGTGCTGAGCGCCTGGCCGATGCTGAGCTTCTGCGTGGCCCTGGCGGTTGCACTGCTTCTGATAACACTGGCGATTCGGGGTGTCGTGGGGTTGGGTCGGATTCTGATCCGGGGTGCGTGACGGCGGCGGCGAACAGGATGCGCGTGCGGCGCGATTCGCCGCTGGTTTTTCGGCGGGTTGAAGGGTCCGAGAACCCATCGTTGCCGATGCTTGTCGAGAGGCGTAGGATTTCAGGGGACGCGGTGCGGCGGAGATCGTGAGGCTGCGCCCGCGGTTGTGATCGCGGGCGGCCGCGGAATTGAGGGGCAGAATGCGATCGTCGAACAGGTTGAATCGGGGCGGGCGCGTCGTCGGTAAAGCGCTGGCCGCGCTGCTGCTGGCGGCCGGGCTGTTTGTGCCGGCGTGCATTTCTTCGGCAGATGTCAGCACGGTTCCATCGGAATCAGAATCGGAGCTGCGCGCCGCCGCCGTGCAGGGAGCGCTGCGGCAGACGGTGCGGCCGGGAGCGCTGCGCGCATTCGAGTTTGACGTGCCTCCGGGCGGCGTGCTGGATGTATCGGCGCTGGCGTCGGATGGGGCGCTGGCTCATCTCGCGTCGGCTCGTGCGCCGGATGGCCGGGTATGGACGATGCAGAATCTGCGCCGCGCGCCGTTCACCGTGGAGGATGCGTCGGAGGATGCGGGCGACGGTTTCCGGATTCGCTCGGCGCAGGTCGGATCGTGGCAGATCGTGGTCGGCGTGATTCGGCCTGACGCGCTGGGGCGGCTGGAGCGCGAGCGCGAGACGCGCAGTGCGATCGAGAACCTGGCGCTGATGTTCTACGTGCTCAGCGGCGCGGGGTCGGATGATGCGCTGGGCGGATGGCTGCGAAGCGCCTTTCCGTCGCTGGAGGACGCGGCGCGCGGGACGGAGTTGCTGGTCCGCGTGAATGACGGCTCGACCGACGACGGGGATGGATCGGGCGACGGGGATGGCAACGGAAACGACAACACCAACACGAATTCGGGCGGGAATTCGAACAACAGCAACAGCGGCGGGAATTCCAACAGCGGCGGCAACGGCAACACCAACGGCGGCGGAAACACCAACACGAACGGCGGGGGGAACGGGAATACGAACAGCGGACCGGCGCCGACGCAGGTGCGGCTGAGCGCGATCGCGCGCAGCGGCGACGCGGTTCCAGGTCAGCCTGCGGCGGCGAAGTTCACGCATTTCGGCAACCCGGTGCTCGACAACGACGGCCGCGTGGCGTTCTGGGCGAAGTATTCGGGCGGCAACGGCGACGGCGGGCTTTTCTACTGGGACGGTGCGGAGCTGATCGCGGTCGTGTCCGATGATCCGGCAGCGCGCGGAACGGTGCCGGGCGCCGACGGCAACGCCTTCTTCGGCGACGTGAACGTGCGGTTCGACTCGGGCGCCCCGGGGCTGACGTGGGGTCGCGACGGCCGGCTGCTGTTCTTGTCACCGGTGCAGTCGCCGTTCCCCATCGGCGTGTTCCGCTATCGGGTCGGGGATGGCGATCTGCTGCGCGTGGCGGACATGCGGCAACTGGCGACCTTCTTTGCCGATGCGCTGCCCAACACGTTCAGCGCGGAGCTGTTCGCGCCGGTGATCTCGGACGGCGGAATCGCGGCGTTTGCCACGCGCTACACGTTCATCCGGCAGGGGCCGGAGTTCGTGAGCGGGCGGACGGGCGTGTTTACGAGCAACGGCGTGTCGCTGACGACGGTCGCCGACAATCAGCTCAGCGTCGCGGGCGAGGTGCCGGATCAGCCGGCGACGGCCATGTTTGACGTGATGGATTCGCGGGTGGCGATGTCGCGCGAGGGCGTGCTGCTCTTTCAGTCAACGTATCGGCGCGGCAACGGCAACCGCGGCGTCTACCTGCTGGCCAACGGCGAGATCGTCCGCGTGCTCGACAACGCGACGGGACGATCGTTCCCCGGCGTGCCGATCGGCGCCCAGGTGAACAGCGTCAACAATCCGTTTGACGCAATCGCGGTCGGCGAGGGCGCCCGAATCGCCGTGGATACGACGTTGACGGTGAACGGCCAGACGCGCAGCGCGGTCCTGTTGTGGAACGGACAGCGTTGGCGCGAGCTGACGGCGCTGGGCGGACAGCCGTCGACGGACCTGCTCTCGGGTGTGGATGACGCGGGGCAGGTGCTCTTCCTGGCTGATGGCCGGCCGCACCTGGCGCGCAGCAGCTCGAACCAGGACCTGACCACGGTGGTGGCCGGGGCGCTGCTGGGCGGGCGGGTGCGCTGGTCGGAAGCGGGAGGCGGGCTGAACAACCGCGGCCGCGGGCTGCTGCGATTCCAGCGGACCGAGGCGGACGGGACGACGGTGACTTCGGACGGGCTGGCGCTGTGGAGCGGGGAGCGCATGCTGATCGCCGCGGACCCGGCCAATGACAACGCGCTGCGCGAGTTCTCGCGCATCTTCACCGTGACGCGACCGGAGCAGAATCGCGTCGGGCGCAGCGGCGTCATCAACGACCGCGATGAGTTCGCGTTCCGCGCGGCGACGACCGGGGCGGATGCGACGCCGGATACGGCCGACGACGTGCAGGCCATTTATGTCGGCACGGCGTTTTCAGAGTTCGCCGTCGAATGACACCAGTCAGCACTTTCGATGGAGTCAGCGCAGACGCAGATTCTGATGAGAAACCCTGCGGACGCGGGCTTCCGCAGGAAGCCGCGCCGTCGCGAATTCTGACAGGAAATCGTGCGGCGGAAGGCGGTCGGAGTGGTGGCGGACGGACTCGAACCGTCGACCTCCGGGTTATGAATCCAGCGCTCTAAACCAGCTGAGCTACGCCACCAGGCTCTCACGAAAGCGCGGCCGCCACGGCGGCGGCGTCGGCGCTCCCGGATTCGACGGGGGATTGTACCGCGTTGCGGCCGAAGGTAAACCCGGCGGCGACCCTGTGCGCGCAAGCGGCATTGCAGGGGCTGGCTGGCTGTCGCGCGGGTTTGCGGGTGCAGCCCGTCGCCGGCCGCCGCAATTCCGGAGCGCCTCCGGCAGCCGCAATCCGGGAGAGGGCGGGGGGATGGGGCACGCGCCGCCTCGCGATTGTGCGCGTGCGGGGGTTGCTCTACGATCCGCGCCATGGCAGATGAAATCCTGATCGAGCAACGCGGGGCGATCGGAATTGTGCGGCTGAACCGGCCGGACAAGCTCAACGCGCTCAATCTCGCCACGATGGAGCAGCTCGTCGAGGCGATGGAAAAATTCGACGCCGACGCCGAGACGCGCTGCATGCTGCTGGCGGGCAGTGAGCGGGCATTTGCGGCCGGGGCGGACATCGGCGACATGGTCGAAGCCGGCGTCGTCGAAATGTACAACCGCAACCAGTTCGCCCGCTGGGAGCGGCTCAAGCGCGTCAGCAAGCCGATCGTGGCGGCGGTCAGCGGCTTCTGCCTGGGGGGCGGGTGCGAGCTGATGATGCACTGCGACATCATCGTCGCGTCGGAGACGGCCCGCTTCGGCCAGCCGGAGATCAACATCGGCGTGATGCCGGGCGCGGGGGGAACGCAGCGGCTGACCCGCGCAATCGGCAAAGCGGCGGCGATGGATATGGTGCTGACGGGGCGATTCCTGAACGCCGCGGAGGCGCTGGCGATGGGGTTGATCTCGCGGGTGGTGCCGGTGGAGCACTTTCTGTCCGAGGCGCTGCGCGTCTGCGAGGAGCTGAGCCGCAAGCCGCCGCTGGCGCTGCGCGTCGCGAAGGATGCGGTGCTCAAGGCGTATGAGACGACGCTGGCTGAAGGGCTGGAATACGAGCGCAAACTGTTCTACATGCTCTTCGCGACGCAGGATCAGAAAGAGGGGATGCGCGCGTTCGTGGAGAAGCGGCCGGCCGTGTTCACCGGGCGCTGAGCGGCAATCGAATCGCTGAGCGGCCGGCGCGATGCGGGATGCTTCGACCGCCGGCCGGCATCGCGATCTGTGGTCACGCTGGATTCCTGACATTTTGACACACCGACAGGCTGAATCGTCGCCCACCGGAGCCAACCGCCGATGCCCGCATTCACCACGATCCAGACGGCCGCCGAGAACGGCGTGTTCACGATCACGCTCAACCGCCCGGACAAGCTCAACGCCTACAACGAGCCGATGAGCCTGGAGCTGGGGACGGCGCTGCGCAGCGCGGAGCGCGATGAGCAGGTGCGCTGCGTGGTGCTGACGGGCGCGGGTCGGGCGTTCTGCTCGGGGCAGGACCTGGAGGAGATTCAGGGGCGCTACACGGGGGCCGCGGCGACGGAGGTGGACTTCGCGGATCACCTGCGGCGGAAGTTCAACCCGGTGGTGGCGCGCATCCGCGGGATGGAAAAGCCGGTCATCGCGGCGGTGAACGGCGTGGCGGCAGGGGCGGGAGCGAGCTTCGCGTTTGCATGCGATCTGCGCGTGGCGGCGGCGAGCGCGAGTTTCGTGATGGCGTTTGTGCACGTGGGGCTGGTGCCGGATTCGGGGGCGACGCTGACGCTGGTGCAGCACGTGGGGCTGGCGCGGGCGTCGGAGTTGTGCATGCTGGGAGAGAAGATTCCGGCGGCGGATGCGGAGCGATACGGGCTGGTGAATCGCGTGGTGCCGGATGAGGAGCTGGGGGCCTATGCGGCGAACCTGGCGGGTCGGCTGGCGGCGCTGCCGCCGCGGGCGATCGGGCTGACGAAGCGGGCGCTGGCGCGGGCGTGGAACGCCGTGCTGGAGGACCAGCTTGAGTATGAGGCGCTGCTGCAGCAGACGGCCGGCAACACGGCCGACCACCGGGAGGGAGTGCTGGCGTTCATCCAGAAGCGCCGGCCGAAATTCACGGGGCGGTGAATCCGACTGATCCACATCGCGTGACGGCCGGCTGTGATCGTTTGGCGCGCGTTCTGCTTACACCAGCGTCGGCAGGCTCGGGGGCTGTGTTACGGAGTTGCTGACGCCTCGCCCCGCCCAATTTCCTGTTATGATTCCGCCGCGCGGGGCTGTCCGCGTGGACGCAACCGCTGGTCATTTCAGGGGAGACGCGATCATGGGACTGTTCGGACGCAGGTTCAAGGATATCTCGAAACTGCCGGCGATCGATGATGAGTCGCATGAGTGGGGGGTAATTCAGGTCGAAGCCGATGACGGACCACTGGTGCTGCGCTGCAACACCTCGGCCGCTGCATGGCAGGGACATCCACAGCTTCCCATCAAGCTGGGAATGGCGGTGGCTCTCAAGAGCCCGAATCCGGGCGCATTGCCGGATCCGGAGGAGAACGAGCGGCTGTTCGACGTCGAAGACGCCATCACCCGCGAAGTCGGAGCGCGCACGCGGGGAATTCTGGTCCTGGCGCTGACCAACGGCGTGATGAAGGAGTGGGTGTTCTACGTTCAGCGGGATGCCGACATTTCTGCGATCCATGCGGCGGTGCGAGCCGAAATCGTGGACTATGACGTGTCCTGCATTGGTGAGATGGACGAGAAGTGGCAGACCTACCGCGAGTACTCACCCGAGTGATGGCCGCGCGCGCACAGTGCGATATGATTTGACTGGATGAGGCCGATACCGACCAGGGTCTGCAAACCGGCGCCAGGCTACCTGATCTTCATCGCGTGGTCGCTGTACTACACCGCGTCGTTTGCGTTCTTCGCGCTATTCCTGGACGGTCTTCCCGAACGACCGGATCGCCCAGGCGAGTCGCCGCCGTCCCTTGGACGGTGCTGTGTCGTGATGCTCATACTCACGCTCGCGATCGCGGGGCTACTGGCCGGTCGCTCCATCACCGTCGATGCTCACGGGATTCGGCGCTGGTGGTGGGTTCTTCCGCTCGACCTCTGGACGTGGAGCGATTTCGCGAGCGGGCGGATCGCGCAGATCGGCGGATCTCAATTCCAGGATCCGCAGCGGCCCGCATGGCGGCGCCGGTTGGGTGTGGGACACTTGCGGCAGCGGGACTGCGACGAGCTGCTGGACCTGATCCTGGAGCGGATTCCCCCGCAGGCCCCACCTTCCATACCGAACGTGATCGAGGTACGCAGGTTCATCCGCGAGCGGGCGCGCTTCGATGCCAATGGCATCCGCATCGGCGTGCCGGGGCGCGAACGGGTGTTTCGCTGGGGCGACGTTCAGGCCCTTTGGGTCGCGCGGAAGAACCCGCGACAGATCGACTTTCAGTCCGCGGTGCTGCGGCTGCCCTCCGAAGACGTGGAGTTCCGGATTCAGGACGTGGACGGCGCAAAGGTACCGACGTGGCGCAATGCGACCGGCTCGGAATTGCTCCGCATCCTGATGGCCCATGTCCCACCCGAGCGGGTTTGCGTCGGCGTGGTCGGGCGGCCGCTGGAGTGCCGGGACTGGCTGATCTGGCTGTTGCGCCGCTCGATCAGGACGCGACGCACGTACATGGCCTTCTCCGGCGGGTCATGCTTCTTACTCGGCGTGATTGCCTCGTTGGGATTCGGAATCGAGGCTGCTACCGTGCTGCTCGCGGGCACGCTGCTGGTCTTCTTCCCTCCGATTCTGGTGCAGTTCTGGATCCACCACGGCGAGGAGAGGGACGTCATGCGGGCGCTGGCGTCCGACACGCCGCGCTGGGTCGCGAGCCGACTGATCTTGCGCCCGCTGTTTTAGGCCCCCGTTCCCCCGCGCCGCCCCTACGGGCTGATGACCGTGCAGCGGGGATCAACGGCCGCCCCCATGATATCCCTTCCCGGAAGGGCCAATCGAGCGGCCGACACTCGCCCTACCCGATTATCGGATATCGGCCCGGCACCGACGGCGGAACCTGTTTCGCCCGTCCGCCCGAATGCTGTACGATTGCCTGTACGAGCCGCACCAAGGGGGTGGAGGATTCTCGCATGCGATTGACGTTGATTACCCGATTGGCGATCCGTCCTGCATCTCCGGCGGCGCCGCAGCGCCTGTCGCTGGCCGCTCTGGCGGCGATTGTCCTGTTCGGGGCGGCCTTCGCGCCTGCCCAGCCGGCCAATGACGATTGCCAGGATGCCGAGGGAATCGCCGAATTCGGCCTTTTTCCGTGGAGCAACGTGGGCGCGACGACCGACGGCGTCGCCCACCTGTGCCCGACGATCAGCCGCCAGGCAAACAGCGACATCTGGTACTGCTGGGAATCCGGCTTTGACGGCCCCGTGCGCGTCAGCACCTGCGGCCAGACCACCCTCGACACCATCATCGCCGTCTACGACGGCTGCGACTGCGGCAGCCCGCTGATCACCTGCTCGGACGACGCCTGCGGCCTTCAGAGCCGCGCGACGTTCAACGCGGTGGCCAGCCAGTTCTATCTGATCCGCATCGGCTCTTTTTCCACCACGCTGACGGGCAGCGGCAACCTGCTTTTCGAGTCCGGGATTCTTGCCGGGCCGATCCTCAGCCCCGATGGCGGCAGCGTCTATTACATGACGGAGGCGGTCACCTGGCACGAGGGGCAGGCCCACGCCGAGTCTCTGGGCGGCAACCTGGTCACGATCAACAGCGCGGATGAGAACGAGTTCGTCCGCGCCGGCGTCCTCCGTTTTGACGGCGCGGACCGCCGCGGGTGGATCGGCTTCACGGACCAGGATCGCGAGGGCGACTTCCAGTGGATCAGCGGCGAGCCGGTGGATTACACGAACTGGGGCGGCGGCGAGCCGAACAACGCCGGCAACAACGAGCACTACACCGAGCTTCTGGGCGGCAGCGGTCAATGGAACGACGTTCCCTTCAACCACGCGACAACGCGCTTCGCCCTGATCGAGGTGCTGCTCGACCCCTGCACTGCGCCGGGCGTGAGTCAGCAACCGGCGCCGGCCGAGATTCTCGCCTGCGACGGCGACACGGTCATGCTCTCTGCTGCGTTTTCCGGCAACCCCGCGCCACAGCTTCAATGGGAGCGCGCCCCGCTGAGCGAACCGGAGTCATTCATCCCCCTCATCGACGGCGTGAGCAATGGTGCGATGATCTCGGGCGCGCAAACCGGCGACCTGACGCTGACGGGCGTCCTGCCTGCCGATACGGGCATCTATCACTGTCTGGCGTACAACGCCTGCGGAAACGTCTACACGCAAACGGTGACGCTGCGCGTCAACCTGCGCGGCGACATGAACTGCGACGGGGCGACCAACAACTTCGACATCGATCCTTTCGTTCTGGCGCTGGTCGATCCGGTTGAGTACGCCGCGACGTACCCCGGCTGCGACACGCGCAACGGCGACGTGAATTGCGACGGCGACTTCAACAACTTTGACATCGACCCGTTCGTGTCGTTACTGGTCGGCGGGCCGTAGCCACGTATCGCTGATTCGTGGCACGGGGTCGGTGTCGAGCGCGTTGTGCAGGTGGTTGCTTTCGGGTGGTGGGTTGTGTTCGGGGTGCGCGATCGCGCTGCGGGTTCGCACGCGCTTTGAGCGCAGCGAGAACACACGCTGCTGGCTATGCGCAAAAGAGCATGCCGACGCAAAGCCGTCGGCATGCCACCCAACACGCGGCATGGCATGTGGCATCGGGCTTCCGCCCGATGCTCTGCACCGCCCGGAAGGGCGGTGCCACGAAGCGCTGCATGCCTACGCTAAGTACAGCGAAAGCATGTCACCCTGCAGAATCACCCCAGCCCAAGTCACCCCAGCCCGAACTCACTCCAGCGGCGCGTCACCTGCGCCCGCATTTCCTCGCTCATCTTCAATTCCTCGGGCCACTCACGCACCAGGCCCTCTGACGGCAGCTTGCGCGTCGCATCCCAGCCGATCTTTCCGCCCGCGCCGCAGACCGGCGCTGCGTGGTCCAGGATGTCGAGCGGGCCGTCGGCGATGACCACGTCGCGCCGCGGATCGCAATTGGCGAGCATCTGAAAGAGCACCGCGTTCGGGTCGTGCACGTCCACGTGCTCATCCACCACGACGATCATCTTGGTGAAGGCCATCTGCCCCGCCCCCCAGATCGCACTCATCACCCGCCGCGCCTGGTGCGGATACTCCTTGCGGATCTTCACGAACGCGCAGTTGTGAAAACAGCCGAACATCGGCAGGTCGTAGTCGATGACGTCGGGGATCAGCACCTGCAATAGCGGCAGAAAAATCCGCTCGGTGGCCTTGCCGAGCCAGTAATCCTCCTGCGGCGGCGGGCCGACGACGGTGGTCGGATAGAGCGGCGCGCGGCGCTGCGTGATCGCGGTGACGTGCAGCCGGGGGTAGAGATCGGCCAGCGAGTAGAAGCCGGTGTGATCGCCGAAGGGGCCTTCGATGACCGGCGGCTCAGCGGGGTCGATGTAGCCCTCGACGACGATCTCGGCCGTGGCCGGCACCTCGATCTCCGGCTGCGAGACGCACGGCACCAGCTCGATCGCACCGCCATGGAGGAAGCCGGCGAACAGGCACTCGTCGATGCCGGGCGGCAGCGGGCAGGTCGCCGCGTAGGGCATCACCGCCGGCCCACCGAAGCTGATCGCCACGGGCATGCGCCGCCCCAGCTCGCGGTAGGCGCGGAAGTGTCGCGCCCCGTCGTGGTGCATGTGCCAGTGCATCGCCGCCAGCCGCGGGCCCAGCACCTGCACGCGGTACATGCCGACGTTGCGGTCGCCGGTGCGCGGATGGCGCGTGATGACGTTGGTAAGCGTCAGGTAGCGCCCGCTGCGCCCGGGCGGCAGCAGCGCCGCGGGGTTCAGCGGCGCCTCGGAGGAAAACAGCTCGCGGGCGTGCTCGCTGCCCTCGTTGCGCGCCAGCAGCGTGCGGCGGAGCAGCTCCGTGGTGAGTGGGTCGGAGGGGGCTGAACCGCCCGCCGCGGAGACCAGCGCGCGGATGTGAGCGTAGACGTTCCGCGAGAGGTCGCCGTCGTGCGGCCAGCATTGCAGCGCCGGCAGGGCGGTCAGGTCGGCGTCGTCGCGGCGGACGATCTCCTGGCAGATTCCGCGACGCACCACCTTCGGCGGCAGGCTGGCGAGCTGCATCAATTGCGGCAGCTTCTTGAGCTTGTCGAGCAGCGTGGTCGGCGCCTCGGGCTTGATCATCAGCTTGACGCGCTGCGCCAGCTCGTCGAAGTCGCTGACGCCCAGCGCCAGGCACATCCGCTCGCGCGTTCCGAAGGCGTTGATCAGAACGGGAATCGATGAGCCGCGCACGTTCTCGAACAGCAGTGCCGGCCCGCCGGCCTTCACCACGCGATCGTAAATTTCCGTGATTTCGAGAATGGGGTCGACTTCGGCCCGGATACGCCGCAGCATCCCGCGGCGCTCCAGCTCGGCGGCAAAACTCTGCATGTCGCTGAAAGGCACGAAAGTGGCTCCCATCATCACGATCCGGGGGCGATCGGCCGCGGAGTGTCGCGCATTCGCGTCATGTGCCGCGCATGGACGTCGGATGACGCGCAATGGCGCAGCATGGTGCGCAACCGCCGAAACCGGGAGCGCCCGCGCCGGCCGCTTCCACGTCGCAGGCCGACGCACGGCCGCGCCGGTTGCCGGTCCTCGTCGTCTCTCTATACACTGCACGCCGCAAACAGGACAGGAGTCGGCGCATTGGCGACGGATTGGAACATGCCGCGGGCCGCGATTCGCTGCGCGGCGTGCGATCGGGAATTCGACGCGGGGGAGCTGCACCAGGCAGTTGTGATCGACGCGGGCGAGGCGTTTGAGCGGAAGGACCTCTGTCTCGGCTGCCCGCCGCCGTCGCTGCTGGAGCCGCTTGCGGCGTGGCGCGTGCGGCGGCCGCATCCGCAGACGAAGGCCCGGCCGGTTCTGGATCGTGAGGCGCTCTACGGCGTGTTTTCGCGGCTGTCGGATGGGGACGAGCGGCGCCGGCGGTTCCGCTTCGGCCTGGCGCTGCTGTTGTGGCGCAAGCGCGTTCTGCAACTGGCCGACACGATTTCGCGCGACGGGGAGGAGCTGTGGTGCTTCGACGCGCCGCGCCGCGACGAGCGCTTTGAAGTGGTGCGCCCGGACCTGGACGAGGAGGCGGTGGAGCGCGTCAGTGCCGAGTTGGAGCTGCTCCTGAGCGGCGATGCGGCGGTGATCGACGAGGCCGACGGCGTGAATTCGGAGCCGGTTGATGCATAGGCGCGTGTCGGGCGGCGTCCGCGGGTGGGGCGCGCTGTCGTTGTGGATCGTGCTGCTGTCGGCGGCGACGGGTTGTCCGCCGGCGCGGATGGGCATTCCGCCGCGCGACGCGGAAGAGGCACTTCTGCGCATTTCCGACAATCTCTCGGGGTTGAATGCCCCCGTGATCGCCAAAGGACTGGTTTCCTTCCGGTTTCGCGATGAGACCGGCAACATGCGGCGCTTCATCGCGCATCCGACCACGATTGTGTTCCAGGGGCCGCAATCGCTGTATTTTGACATCAAGGACGCGATCGGCGGCAGCGTCGCGCGGATCGGCTCGAACAGCGATCGCTACTGGATCTGGATCGACGTGCCGGATTCGCGGCGGCTGATGTGGGGCGAGTGGGCGCGCGTGGCCGACCTCCCGCCGGAGCGCATTCCGCTGCCGCCCGGCGACCTGCTCGATTCGCTCTGCCTGCGCCCGCCCGCGGCGGCGGCCGCGCAGCGCAGCGCATTGTCCTGCGGCGCGGGGATGGGGACGAATGGGACCACCGGCTCGTTCAGTTGCGGCTGGACCACGCCGGCTCGCCGGCGGCGCTTCGCGAGGTGCAGCTTGATCCGGATCCGCCCTATCAGCCGATCCGCATCCTCGATCGCGGGGCCGATGGGCGGATCGTGATGGACGCCCGCATCGGGCAGTATCGACGGGTCGGGGACGAGGGGCCATTCACGCCGCGGCGTTATGTGGTGAACTGGCCGGTGCGGGATGCCGAGCTGCGGCTCGACATCGGCGAAACCGTGCTGCGACCGGATATGCCGGACATCTTCGAGTTTCCGCGGCAGTTCTCCGGTCGCGTGGACGCGCTGGACGATCCGGCGTGGCCGCCGCCCCCCGCTGAAGAAAGCACGCCGTGACCGTATTGCCCGTGCTGCGGGGAACGAGTGCGGTTTGCTGCGCGCTGATTGCGTGGGCGGTGATGAGCGCCTGCGCGGCGCTGGCCCAGGGGCGATCCGAGCCGGCCGGCACGACGGTCATCGCCGCGACGCTGTCGCGACTCTGGATCGCCGATGCGACCGACGTGCGCACACTGCTGGCGCAGCGCGGCGACCTCACGCCGCTGGGCGCGCCGCTGCAGTTCAATGGGCGGCTGTCGCGGATGGCCGTGTCGGAGACCGCCGCGACGCTTTTCTTCGAAAGCGGCGCGGTCATCCAGGTTCGCGAGTCCAGCGGGCCGGAGCCGCGGGCCGACATGCCGCGTCGGCGTCCGCCGCTGGACGCGGTGGTCGCCGGCGGGGATGTCTATTCGCTGGTGCTCTCGTCCGCGGCGCGTGAACTTCCGGCACTCCGCGAGGGCGATGCGGCCTTTTCACCGGGCGACGCGACGATCTGCCTGATCCGGCTGGAGAGCCGCGGGTGGGCGGGGTTCGCCCCGCTGCCGGTTGAAGCCACCAGCGGAGGCGGTGGTGCGCTGCGCCCGCGACTGCTGGTGCTCAACGGCGCGATTCACGCTTTCTGGGTCGAGGGGGAGCGAATTGTCTGTGCCGTCCTCGATCTACCGACCGCGGGCTGGCGGCGCGGGGCGGAACTGAACGTTCCGGGGTTGGGTGGATTCGCACCGCTGCTGGTCGGCCGGGTTCCGGCGCTGATCGCGGCAGAGGAAACCGCGACCGGTGAGCGGCTGCGCGCATTTCGAATGCTCGGCGCCGGGCCGGGCGAACCCGAGAGCGATTGGATTCCGGCGGAACTGCACCTGTCGGAGTGGACCGGCGGACCGTCCGACTGCCGCTTTGTCGACGCGGTCGGGTTCAATCAGCAACTGGCAATCGTGCACAACGGCGTGGATGGCCGCCGGGCGGTGCGGTTTGCCCGATTCGGCGAGGCCCCGTCGGAGCCGACGATGCCTGTGCCCGCGGTGTTTGAGCCGCCGGTTCAGGAACAGTTGCGCGAGATGGTGGGCAAGGGCACGCCGGTCCTGGTGGTGGCCGTGCTGGTGATGCTGCTGGCATTTCGCCGTACGCGGGTGGACACCATCCCGGCGCTTCCGGCGACGCTGGCACCGGCCTTCTATTTCCAGCGCGTCGCGGCGACCCTGATCGACCTCGTGCCGATTTCGGTGCTGACCGCCGGCTGGCTGGGCGTGTCTTGGCAGGATGCGGTTCGCGGCGTGGCGGATTGGGCCGTGGCGGGGGTGCTTCCGTCCACGGCGGTGCTGGGGTGGTGGCTGTGGACCAGCGCAATGTACTTCGCCTATTCCCTGATTGCGGAGCTGATCGCGGCGCGGACGCTCGGCAAGCTGGTGGTCGGGACGCGCGTCTTCGATGAGGGGGGCGGCCGGGCGGATTGGCGGCAGGTGCTGCTGCGAAACGTCATCCGGGCGCTGGAGGTGCATCCGCCTTTCTGGCTGCCGCTGCTGGTGATCTTTCTTTGGGGCCGCGGCCGCAGGCGGCTCGGCGATCTGTTCGCGCGGACGCTGGTGCTGCGGGGCGTGGCGCCGGATGTCGCGGAATCGCAGCCTTCGACCGACGAACCCACGGGGACCAAGCCCGATCCGCCCAAGCAGGATGGGGAAAACTGACTGAGGGGGAGTGGTCAGCGCTCGACGGGCCGGAATCCCGCTGCGCGCAGCACGTCGCCCAAACCAAGCGCATCGGACTGGTCAAACGCGCCTACTTCGTGGCTGTCCACGTCCAAGACCCCCCAGCATCGGCCGTCCGCCTCCAACAGGGGAATCACCAGTTCGGAGCGGTCGCGCGGGTCGCACGCGACGTATGCCGCTCCCAACTCGGCGGTATCGCGGACGATCTGCGGTCGGCGGCTGCGCCACGCCTGCCCGCAGACGCCGTGCAATCCGATCGGGGAGCAGGCCGGCTTGTTCCGCATCGGGCCGAGCACCAGCTCATCGCCGCCTTCGTGCAGATAAAACCCGACCCAGGAAACGCCCAGCGGGGACAGGTGATCCCATAGGGCGTCGGCGAGCATCCGCATGCGGGCGTGGCGGTCTCCCTGGGCGCGGTCGGCAATCTGACGAATCGGCTCATAATCGCGTGGCGGCACAGATTGCTCCGAAAGGCCCGCATCGCACAAAAGCGCTTGGCCTTGCCGCGGGCGGTTGCTAGGATCAAGGGGGCGATTCTGGCGGGAGGCACGCTGAATGTCCACGATCGGGACAGAGACCGTCGTTGCGCCGACGGCGGTTCGCCCGCGGCTCGCGCCGCTGTGGCACGTCATTCTGCTCGACGACGACGATCACACCTACGAATACGTCATCGAGATGCTCTGCGCCCTGTTTCGGGTGGATCCGCGGGCGGCGTACGCGATGGCCTGCGAGGTCGATCGAACGGGGCGGGTGATCGTGCATACGGGCGTGCTGGAGCAGGCGGAATTCAAGCGCGAGCAGATTCACGGATTCGGGGCGGATCCGCGGCTGGCGCGCTCGCAGGGGTCGATGTCCGCAGTGCTGGAGCCGGTGCCGGCCTGATCGGCATTGCCGGGTTTCCATGCCCGTTCGCACGGCCGGCGCGGTGTGCGGGGGTGCGTCCGTCAGCTTCGGGTGGTCTCAAACTCCGGCTGGCGCGATTGCAGCTTCCCCTTGAGGCGTTCCAGGATCGACGAGTGCATCTGGCTGACGCGCGACTCGGAGAGATCGAGCGTCATCCCGATCTCCTTCATGGTCATCTGCTCGTAGTAGTAGAGCACGATGATCAGCCGCTCGTCGCGGCTCAGGCCGCGAACGACCAGCTCCTTCAGGTCGGCGCGCTGCGCCTCGGCGACGGGGTCGGCGGCGTTATCTCCGGGCAGCACATCCAGCTCGAAGGTGTCCCGTCCGGCGTCGCCGTCGGCGTACTTGCGGGAGAGTGAAACGAGCGAAACCGCGCTGGCGTCGCGCAGCAGCTTCTCGAACTCGGCCGGGTCCATGCCCATGCGATGCGCGAGCTCGTCGCGCGTCGGGGCGCGTCCCAGCTCGACTTCCAGCGCGCGGGTGGCCGCTTCGAGGCGGTGCGCCCGGTGGCGAACCAGCCGCGGCACCCAGTCCATGTGGCGCAGCTCATCGAGGATCGCCCCGCGAATGCGCGGTGCGCAATAGGTCTCGAATTTCACGCCGCGGTCAAGGTCGAACGCATCCAGCGCGTCGGCCAGGCCGAACACGCCCGCGCTCATCAGATCGTCCACGTCGACCTCGTCCGGCAGCTTCGCCCCGATGCGCTCGGCCGTGAAGCGGACGAGGAACAGGTAGTGCTCCATCAGCCGGTTTCGCAGCGAATCGGCTCCGGTGCGCTTGAACTCGCGCCACGCTTCCGCCAGGTGATCCGCGTCGCGGAAGGGGCGGATCAGCGATTCCCGGGCACTGACGCGGCGAAGACGCCCGCCAAGGCGACGATTCATCGGCTACCCTCCGGTTTCGCTCAGGATCGTTCTGCGGACGACGGCCCCGACTCCGCACCCTCGACGTGCGTCCGATCGATCTCGACCTTGCGCTTCTGCAAGTGATCGCGAAGCACGCGTCGGGCACACTCGCCCACCACCCGCGCCAGCACCAGCGCCCCGAGCATCACGATCAACGAGCGGCTCAGGATGGTCAGGGGCGTGTTGCCCGCGAGCAGCCCCGCAAGCAGTGCGGCGCTGAAGGCAAGCAGGGCAACCTGTGCGGCAATGGCTTGTTGCATGGATGAGTCCGTGAGTCCTATCGGCCCGCGCGCCGTTCGCCTTATATGCCGCGGCGGGGGTTTCAGACCCCATCGAGCGCTGTGCGCTGTGCGTCCGAAGATCGCTGAGCCGCGGCCCATAAGAGCCGCGCAGAGCGGCCTGAAGCGGAAGTGCGGCGGGCCGGGCGCAGCGGCTGCCGAATGACGGTGCGGCGGGGGGGTGGCGCCATCGGTCGGCGATAAGGGGGGCTTGTGTCCGATAGTCAGCGGCGGTGCCGCGAGGGTTTCGCGCTGGATTTCGCGCGTGGAACTGCGAATGCGCAAGCGGATTCGCCGGCAAAGACGAACCGGCCGTCAGCGCCCCGCGACGGGGAACCGGAAAATGCGAAGATGAGAAGTGCGGCCGAGGCATGAGGTGCTCATCCGTAAGCAAACCGACGCCATCCAGGCGCGGATAGGATGAGCGACCCCGCGCCGGCGGGCAATAGCAAAATCCAACTTCGGCGGACTTTTCTTCCGTCAGCCGACCGCGACCCCGCCATACAGCGCTGCATCCGTCTCGCTGATCGCGTCAAACATGCGCAGCGCAGCCGCGACGATCCGCTCTCGCTCAAGTTCTGTGAACGCAACGGCGTTCATCCGCTCCTTGAACGCCGCCCACAACTCGCGCTGCCGCGGCCCGTGCGGGTTCATGTAGCTCGTCCCGGCGTCCCCGTTCAGACCGTAGGCCGCGCGGACCCGCGGTGCGAGGAAGCCCGCGCCGTTCTTGCTCCCCTCTGTCACATAGTAGAAACCCAGCATCGACGCCGGCTCTTCGGCGGCCGCGGTCTCCATCTCCGCGCAAAGGGCCGCCGTCGCCGGAAGCGCTTCGACCTCCTCCTCCGCCACGCCGAAATGCCGCAGGTCCGCTGCCAGCCGCCCCCATTGCAGCAGCTCTTCATACACAAGCCCGCTCAATCGGGCGTCGCGGTTGCAGGCGTCCCGGGTGAGTCGATCGAGCGCGCGATGCACGCAATAGCGCTGTTCGAGCATCTGGACGTACACGTCCTTCGGCAGGGTTCCGCGGGCCAGCGCCTGCTCAAGCGGCTGCTGCTCGGCGCGGCGGTGGTGGTCGGCAGTGAGCTGTCGAAGCGAGTCCATGATCGGGGTCACACAGGCTCCTTGGGTCAACCGATTCCGGGTTTGCGCGGCCGGAGTTGACCGCGTGCGAATGTGTATATATCCGTCTGATTGATATGTCAAGCAAACGGTGCGCAAGCGGGACGAGCAGGCGGAATTTGCCTGGCGTACGGCCGGATTCGCCCTATACTTCGCCTTCGTCAGCACTTACCCGTTGTGGAGTCACGGATGCCCACAACCCCGCGCACCGTGTGCGCTTCGCGACCTTCGGTCGAAGCACTCGCCCACGACCGCCTCGACCCCTCCGAGCGGCCCGGCGTCCACCATCATCTCGAATCCTGTGAATCGTGCCGGTCGGCATATCGTCGGATCACCGCCGGATGGCTGCCGCACGTCCGCAACTACACGATCCTCGAGCAGGTCGGCAAGGGCGGGTTCGGCATTGTCTACAAGGCCGTCCACCATCAGAAGCAACGGATCGAAGCGCTGAAGGTGCACTTCGGTCGGACGCCGCTGCGCGCCGCGTATTTCGAAAACGAAGTGCACCTGATCGCCCGCCTCGAGCATCCGAACATTGCCACGCTTTACGAGGCGAATCTGGGCGGCACGCCGCCGTACTACACGATGGCATACGTCGAAGGCCGCCAGTTGGGCGATTACCTTCGCGCATCGAGTCTCTCGCTGGAGGGGCGAATCCGCCTGTTTCAGACGATCGTTCGCACCATCGGCTATGCGCACGGCCAGGGGGTCATTCACCGCGACATCAAGCCGCAGAACATCCTCGTGGATGCGGGCGGCGTACCGCGAATCGTGGACTTCGGCATCGGCAAGATGCTGGGGCTGACCGAGCCCATCGACGAGATTGCCCCGCACGGTTCGCCGGAAATGCCGGAGGGGCCGATCGGGACGTTCGGATACATCGCTCCGGAGCAGATGACCGGCGGCGCGGTGGATTCGCGGGCCGACATCTATGCGCTGGGGGCATTGCTCTTTCATTGCGTGACCGGCGAGCCGGCCAAGTGGGCGACCCGCGGGGATCGGCTGGCGGCCTATCTGCGCGAGCGGCAGGTCAGCCGGGCGGACGATCTGGCCGCGATCATCGGGCGCTGCGTGGAGACAGAACCGGCGCGGCGCTACCAATCCTGCACGGAGTTGGATCGCGACCTGGAGAACTATCTCTCGGCCTGGACGATTGCAGCGCGGCGCGATCGCCCGCCCGGTTATGCGCTGGCCCGCGGAATGGCGTACGTGCTGCGGCATCATCCGTGGGCGGTTCGTGCGCCGCTGATGACGGCGGCGGCGCTGCTGCTGTGCGTCGTGTGGTCGGGGCTGGATTTGCGATATTTCGCCGCTGGGTCCGCTGGTGAGGACGTGCGGGTGATTGCATTCGCCGATTCCACGCTCGACGCGCTGCGCGCTGGAGCGATTGACGCGGGTGACGGGGTTCGCGCGGCAGATCCGCGAAGCTGGCGCGGCCTGGACGCGCTGCTGTTGCGCAGGCTGGCCGCCGCGGCGCCGCGCGTAGTCGTGATGGACTACTTCTTCCGCCGCCCCAACCCGGCGCAAGATGCCGCGCTGGCCGACGCCATGCGCAGCGTCGGTGCGCCGGTGCTGATCGGCGCGGCAGAGTTTGATCAGGATGGCGAGCCGCGTGGCGGAGTGGCGGCGATTCACGAGGCGGCGCACGCCGCCGGCTGCCTGATCGGCGTCCGTCCAACGGCGTTGCCGGGTGAGTACATCGTGCCGCTGGCGGTCGAGCGCGGCGGGGCGCCGCCGTTTCCGGGGCTGGCGATCGCCGCTTATGCGGCCTGGAGATTCCCAGACAGCCGGGCGCGCTTCGCCGCGGCGGCGGGTTCCATCGAGATTCGTTATGAACGCCGCGAATCGGCGGCCGGAGTGTCGCGCTGGCGCGAGCGGATCGATCGAGTTCCGGTGCGCGACGTTCACCAACCCGCCACGGCGGCCGCGGCGTTTTCATCGGGGGATCGCATACACCGTGGGGCGGTGCGTGCGGCGCCTGCCGGATATTGGGATGGTCGCGTGCATCGTTATGAGCAGGTGCTAAACGCGAGTGATGAGCAGTTGCGCGGCTGGTTTGAGGGGCGCGCAGTGCTGATCGGCCAGATGCGCGGCGAGGAGGACCGCTACCCGCTCGCCGACGGGCAATCGCTGTACGGCTGCCAGGTGCAGGCGCTGGCGCTGGATTCGTTGGTTGCCGGTGCGCTGCCGGCCAATCTGTCGCGGCCGCAGATCGCGGCCCGCGCGCTGGCGGCGTGCCTGGTCGGCACGGTGCTGGTGCTTGCCCTGCGCGGACTTTTCCGGTCCGCATCGGCGCGGGTGGTGTACGCGGCCGGGCCGGCGCTGGCTATTGCCGGGCTGGTGGCGGCGGTTGCGATTGCCCGTTCGAGTCCGGGGCGCATCGAGTTGGAATCCGGGATGCTGCTGGCAGGTGTGCTGACGGCGGCCGGGCTGGTTCTGCTTGCCGAGGCCCTGCGCGAGCGGCAGTTGCAGCTCGCGCCGGGCGCCCACTGGTCCACCGGGGACCCGACCTTGTCGAGCACTTTGCTCGCCGAGACGCGCCAGGTCACTGTCGGGTGATGGTGCGATCTCGTACCGGGGCCATCGTCGCAGGGTCGTCGGAATCGCGCCGGTAGTTCGATCGGCGCGGCACCGGCGGATCCGCAACGGCGACGGCCGTTACATCGCCCAGAGCAGGATCACCCCGAGCAGTGCGTACGCCGTGACCCAGAGCGCGTCGGCGCAGCGCGTTCCGATCGCGCACTCGGACGCTGAGAACGCCGATGCTGACACAAACGGGTTCATGTCAGCGCTCCACGCCAAGGATCACGTAGTCGTAGATGTCCATGACCCACTTGACGATCCACACCAAGTTGACCATTGGAACACTCCTTCGCCTCGCTTCTCCTCCGGCTTCGATGCGGACGTGCAAATAGAGCTTCGGGCGATTTTTGCCACCGGGTTAACTTCAATATGGTAATTTGGGGTACGCAAGCCTGCCAAAAACCGCTCACGGAGGGCGGGCGTAGTCTCAATGGTGGCTCCCCGGGGTCGATTCGCGGCCCACGGCGGCATCGTGGCCCGGCTCAGATCGAAATATGATCGTTCGAGTTGCGAATACGCACGGGACGCGACCGGCGCTGCGGGATGCAGCGCCCCGGCCGGCAACCCGGTGAGGCAGTCATGCTCGGAGAGTGGTTCTTCTCAAAACTGCGGTCGGCGGAATCCGCGATGGAGCAGGGGCGCCTGGACGATGCGTTGCGCCTGCTCGCGGCGGTACGCGGGGGGACGACCGAGAAGCGCGCCGTCGTGCTGCGGGAGCGGCTCAATCGGCTGTTGGCGGCCCGCGCGCGGGTCCGGGCGCAGGAGGCGCGCTATCGCGAAGCGCTCGACGACCTGGAACACGCCCGTGGATTGGCGCCGCTGGACCCGGACTCCGAGGCGCTGCGCGCCCGGGCGCTCGATGCACTGCGAGACGCGGAACGCAACCAGCGCCGCAACGCGGAGGCGGTGCGCGCGGCGACGGATCAGCTCGACGCCGGACGGCTCGCGACCGGGCGCATCCTGGTGGAGAGGATCGAGGACGCCGGTGTTCGAGACGAAATGCGGGCCAGGATCGACGCGCGAGCGGATCGCGCCCGTGAGCTTTTGGAGCGTGCTCGCGCCGCAGAGCGGGCCGGCGACGTGGCGGGCGCCCTGCGCCTGCTGGCGGAGTCGGTGACGCGCCACGGGCGGGATGATGAGACGCGCGAGGTGGAGCGCTCGCTCTGCCTGAGTGCCATGGCGGCGGCCGATCGGTTGTGGGAAGAGGGGCGGCTGGATCGGCTCAGCGCGTTGGTTGAAGCGGCGCGTCCTCTGCACTCCACCGACCCCGGCCTGGCGGGTTGGGCGCGGGTGATGGAGGGGCTGCGCGCGATTTGTGCAGGGCTGCTTTCTTCCGGCGTGGATGAGCTGCGGGCGGGGCTGCTTCGGATCAGTGCCGGACGCCCGGCCGGGCGCTGGCTTGCGGATGCGCTGGAAGCGACCGCGCAACTGGAAGCTGCGCGCGACCGTCTGCTGGCCTCGCCGATGATGCTGGCCGGCGCGCGGAATGCGGGGGGGCTGCGCGAGGCTGCGATCGAGACTCAGGCGGCGGCGCTCCGGCCGGGGCCGAGCACCGGTCGGGCGCGGTTGCTGCTGGTGGACACTGCGGGCAGTGCGTTGCTTTGCGCGGAGCCGACCGTGCGAATCGGCCGCGCCGGCAGCAGCGCCGGGCTGGAGGTGGCGATTCCGGCCGACTTGGCGTCGCACCACGCGGACGTGGTGCGCGTCGGCGAGGACTACCTGCTCGTGGCCCACGCGCCGACGATGGTGAATCGGCGTCCGGCCGGGCGGGTGCTGCTGCGCGACGGCGACCGCGTGACGATGGGGAGCCGGGGTCGGTTCACGTTTCACAAGCCCAGCTCGCGAAGCGAGTCGGCGGTGCTGCGCCTGGCGGATCGCTGCCGGCTGTCGCATGACGTGGGGCAGGTGATCCTGTTTTCCGGGACGTTCATGATCGGGCCGCACATCGGCGCGCATGTGCAGACCCGGGACTCGGAGTCGCGGGTGGTCGTCTTCGAACGGGGAGGTGAGTTGCTGGCGCGACAGATCAGCTCGGACGGGCGCAACCTCGACGCGGCGGCGCCGCTGGTGGAGGGGCGCCCTGTGCAGGTCGGGGATCAGCGGCTTACGCTGGTCTCCGGCGGCGCAGTGTGAGGATTGCAGCGGGTGCGGTGGAGTCGGCACGTCTTCCCGCGCGCAAGCGCGGGTGACCCGAAGGAGCAGTTGTGGCGTATGCCTTCCAATACGGGGATCGCCCGCTCGACGGGATCACGATTCAGCGCGCGGTGGGGCGCGGCGGATTCGGCGAGGTGTACTACGCGCTGACCGATTCCGGCAAACAGGTCGCCCTGAAGTTCCTGCGGGACAACGCCGACGTGGAGCTGCGCGGGATTCAGAACGTGCTGAATCTCAAAAGCCCCTACCTGGTCTCGGTGTTCGACGTCCGCCGCGACGGCGGCGGCGATTCGTGGGTGGTGATGGAGTACATCAGCGGGCCGTCGCTGCGCGACGTGCTGATCGCCGAGCCGCAGGGTCTCGGGCCGCAGAAGGCGGCGTTCTTCCTGCGCGGCATCGCGCAGGGGCTGTCCTACCTGCACGAGCGCGGGGTCGTGCATCGCGACCTCAAGCCCGGCAACATCTTCTATGACGACGGCTTCGTGAAAATCGGCGATTACGGGCTGAGCAAATATATCCCCGTCAGCCGCCATTCCGGCCAGACCATGAGCGTCGGCACCGTGCACTACATGGCCCCCGAAATCGGCAGCGGCAATTACAGCAAGGCGATCGACGTCTACGCCCTGGGCGTCATTCTGTTCGAAATGCTCACCGGGCGTCTGCCCTTCGCCGGCAGCAGCATGGGCGAAGTGCTGATGCGCCACATCTCCGACACGCCGGACCTCTCGGCGCTGCCGGAGGGCTTTCGGCCCATCGTCGCCCGAGCGCTGGCCAAGAAGCCGGAAGACCGATATCCGGACGCCGGGTCGATGGCCGCGGCGCTGGATGCCTCACCGGAGCTGCGCGAGAGCGCGGATCGCTTCGACCACTCGGGCCTTTCGCGCATGCCGCTGCCGGCGCGGGAGGGCGGGGACGTCTCGCCGACGCGCACCACGCCGCCGCGGCGGGTCCCTGCGGCGCTTGATGCACGCGACCCGCGCTGGCCTGAGCAGTTCGACAGCTCCGGCAATGAGCGGCTACAGCGCCTGGAGCGGAAATTCGAGAAGCGCGCCGAGCACTGGCACCGCCGCATCGAGCGCCAGGGGTTGAAGGCGACGCCGCCGCCGTCGCGCATGGGAAACAACACGCCGCGGGTCGGGTTCGGCGCGAAGGTCGTCCGCACGGCTGTGCTCCTGGTGATCTCTGTGACGGTGGCCCTCGTGCTCGGGCTGCTATCGCGGAATCGCGACACGCCGGAAGCGGCCGTCACGTTCGGCCTGTTCCTTGTCGGCGGCGTCATCGGCGGGCTGGTGGCGCGGCTGGTCTGTCTGCCGCGAATGGGGGAGACGCATTGGCTGTTCGACCGGCTGGTGTTCGGCTGTGTCGGAGGCGCGTTCATGGCGCCCGGGCTGGCCACGGCCGAGGAATGCCGGCCGGAGCTTCACGAGTTGATCGCCGGTCCGGTCGCAATGCTGCTGTGCATCAACTGGCGACGGCTGATCGACAATGCGCGCGCCGGGGATTTTGACGGCGCAGCCGTGTTCTGGGCCGGCCTGATCTGCTTCATCTCGGCGATATTCACGGAGCACCGCGGGAGCACGTCGTTCGCCGCCGCCGGGCTGGGTGCGGCCATCGCGCTGATCCTTCAGGTGGCGGCGGGCATGTGGCCGCTGCCGAAGTCGGCGATTCAGCGCGATCCGGAAGAAGAGTCCGACGATGATGACAAGGACGTCGGTTCAGGTGCGGGGCAGGCGAACCGGCCGGAGACTGTATCGGGAGACCGCGCTGCAGCGGCGGCTGCGCCGTCGGGAGTGTTCGCCGACGTGGTCGTTGGAATCGGGAAAGGACGGGAGGGTCAGCCGGCGCCGCAGCCGTCCATGCGTGCGCAGGAGGCGATCGTCAGCGTCGTCACGGGCGGAGTGCGACAGAGTCAAGCGCCCATGCAGGATGTGATTCGGGGCCATGCCGCACCACGGCGAATTCCAATCGGTTGGATGATGATGGTGCTGCTGATGGCCGCGGGTGTGACGTACGTCGCCGTGGAAGAGTCGCACCCCCCGTTCAATCATGGCCGGAGCGCCGTTCCCAACCGCGTCGTGGCAATGTCCGGCGCGGTGGTCTGCTCCGCCGCCGCACTGGCAATCTGGGGCCCGTTTCGATGGCGTCGCCGCAGCGAATAGAGGGCACTGCGCCCGCGGCGTCGCATTCCTTGTGCGATCACCCGGCACGAACTTCCGACACAGCAGGACAGTGCAGCGGCCGGGGAAGCGCTCCGCCTACTGACAGCCGCTGTTGAGCACGCAGTCGATGAACGGGTCGATGTCGAAGTTGTTCGCAAGGCCGTCGTCGTTGATGTCAGCCAGCATCCGGTCGCAGTGTGGGAATACCTGCGCATAGCCGTCTGGGTTCAGAATCGCGGCAACAAATGCATCGATGTCAAAATTGTTCACCGCGCCGTCGCAGTTCAGATCGCCCAGCGCGAATCCTGCCGCCGCGACGTTACCGACCAGCGTCACCACCCGCGACGGCTGATCCGGGGCGTTCGAACTGATGGTCAGCGTCGCGTTCCGCGGTCCCGGTGCGGCGGTGTCCATCGTGACGGTGTGCGTGTTGCTCCCTCCGCCGGCGGATTCATTGAACGGCCCGCCCGGCACGCTGAACCCCGCATCGGCCGAGAGCGTGTAACTCAGCACGGCGATGCCGTTGTTCGTCCACAGCGCCGTGTCGCCGCTGTTCGTTACGGCGAGCGGCAACTGGGCGACGGCGCCGACGCTCACCGTGCCGAAGTCGAGGAGCAGCGGGGAGTCCACCTTCGGCGGCACGCGCAGATCGAGATAGACCGGCAGGTGTCCGCTCGGAGCGGCGGCTTGCTGCAGCGCCAGGGCGATCGTCGGCCCGACCATCGCATTCGTCGTCGTGTTCAGGGGGTTGTTGTAGCTGGAGCCGTCGTTGCCCCACGAGCGGTACGAGTGATTCGGGTCGTCCCAGCTGGTCGTGCTGTACGCCAGCGCGGGGTTGCCGATGTAGTCGAACCCACCGCCGTCCACCAGGTTCTCTGAGAGCAGAATCTGGTCATGGCGGTCGTCCATCTCGCCGGTGCTGGCCGGGTCCTGCGTGTGAACGAACCGGAAGGCGAACGTGTTGTTCCAGGAGCCGGGCGTGTTGATCGGATCGACAAAGCGCCGCAAGTGCCCCGCCAGCACCGCGACCAGGCGCTGATACTCGGCGGACGCGGAATTCTGGATGTTCAGGTCGCCGGCCAGCAGGTAATGCCTGCCCACCGGCAGCATCTCCGCGTCATCGCGGATTCGTGTTGCCTCGGTCAGGCGGCGCAGGTCATCATCGGAGCCGGCCTCCTGCGCTTTCATGTGTGAGCTGTAGCACGACAGAATCGCGCCATCGGTGGTATACCCGACCAGCCGGACGTCGTATCGCATGACATGCCGCGGCTGATTCGGGGAGGCGCCGCCGGCGGACACGAGCACCGTGTTCAGCAGCGTGGCCTTGGACGTGCGATAGAAGAACGCATTGTCCGTGTCGGGGCCATTGACGAACGGCGCAGCGGCCCAGTCGCCCGGGCTGCCCGGCGCCCCGTTGAGCAGGTTGACAAACTCCGTCACCGACGCGGCGCTGATGAACTCCTGACCGACGATGACATCCGGGCGCATGGTTCGGCCCAGATAGCTGCCGTAGAAAATCGTCTGGAATTCGCTGACCCGCCCGCCGTTGTAGTTCGTGACGTTGTATTCGCAGATCCGCAGTTGCGCCGTCGCCATGTGACAGAGACCGGCGACGGCCGCGATCCATGCGACGGTGCGGCGGATGACAGGTCGGTTCAACGGCGGCTCCTTCCCGGGGACAATCGCCCGTCGAGCGGCACGCACCAGCGGGGGCGCAAGCCGCGCTACGACGACGTGGCTGTTCAATTATTGCGGCCGTGACCCATCCGAGCAGCGCCGGCGTCCGGGACGGTCCGCTTTCCCATGGATTCTAACACGTCAACCCGCGAATCTTCCGCTCGAATCGCGTCAAAATCGCGCAATCCGCGACGATCGGGGACTATGCGACCAGTCCATCAATCCGTGCCGCGACGATGAAATCCGCTTCGGTCAGGCCGCCGGCACTGTGGGTCCAAAGCTCAACCCGCACCTTTCCCCAGCCCAGATAAATGTCCGGATGGTGGTCTTGCCCCTCGGCCACCGCTCCGACCGCGTTCGTGAACGCCAGGGCGGCGGCAAAGTCCGGGAACCGGAATTCCCGTTGCAGGCGGGCGTCGTCCACGACGGTCCATTGCGGCGCCTGGGCGGCCAGTTCGCGAAGCGCGGCGCCGCGCAGGGGCGGAGCGCCGGCGGGGTGCGGCGTGCAGGTTCGTTTCGAAAGGGGCGTCATCGGGGGTGCTCCAAACGGTTGCGAAAACGCGCTCCGCGGTTAGGCTACCCCGTTCGCCTTCGGAAAGGAATTGCGGATGTCGCTGCTGGTGACCGGCTCCATCGGGATTGACACGATTGAAACGCCGCACGGACGGGCGAATGACACGCTCGGCGGGTCGGCGGTCTATTTCGCCGTTGCGGCGTCGCTGTTTCACGAAGTGCGGATGGTGGCGGTCGTGGGGGAGGATTTCGACGCCCGGCTCTTCGAGCCGCTGGGCAAGCGCCGCATTGACACGTCGGGGGTGGAGCGCCGCCCGGGCAGCCGCACGTTCCGCTGGCACGGCCGCTATGCCGGCGCGATGAACGAGGCCGAGACGGTGGACGTGAAGCTGAACGTGCTGGCCGAGCGCGCCGCCACGATTCCCCCGTCATTCGCGGACAGCCCCTTTGTCTTCCTGGCCAACACGCATCCGGCGGCGCAGTTGGAGATGGCGCGGCAGATGGCCGGCAGCCGGCTGATCGTCTGCGACACGATGAACCTCTGGATTCAGAATGAGCCCGATGCGCTGCGCCGCACGCTGGCCGCGGTGCACGGCGTTGTCCTGAACGAGGGCGAAGCGCGGTTGCTCACGGGCAAATCAAACCTCGTGGCCGCGGGGCAGGACATTCTCGCGATGGGGCCGCGCTTCGTCATCATCAAAAAGGGGGAGCACGGCAGCCTGATGGTGTCGCAGGAGGGGGTGTTCGTGATGCCGGCCTATCCGACGACCCGCGTCGTCGATCCGACCGGCTGCGGCGACTGCTTCGCCGGCGCGATGATGGGGCACCTGGCCGCGAGCGGGCGGACGGACATCGCCGGAATCCGCAGCGCGATGGCCCGCGGCAGCGTGGTCGCGTCCTTCGTGATCGAATCCTTCAGCATCGCGTCGTTGCACAGCGCCACCGCAGCGGACGTGGAATCGCGGCTGCGCGAGTTGCGCGCGATGGCCGCCTACGAGTGAATCGCGGACGGGGAGCGAGCGGCTGTGCGGTCAATGATCGACCGGCTGTCCCAGCAGGGGGGTCAGCTCCGCCAGGCGCGTATCGAGCAATTCCCGGTTGGCGGCTTCCATGTTCAGCCGCAGCAGCGGCTCGGTGTTTGATGCGCGGACGTTGAACCACCAGTCGGGATATTGAACGGTCACGCCGTCGAGCTGGTCGATCTCGGCGTCGGCGTATCGGCGGGTGATCTTCTCGAAGGTGCCCTGCTTGTCCTCATTCTCGAAATTCCGCTCGCCGCTGGCGGCATACACGCACAGCGAGGACATCAGCTCGCTGAGCGAACGGCCTCTGCGCGTCAGCGCGTTGAGCACGGCGACAAACGCCAGCATCCCGCTGTCGCAGTAGTAGAAATCGCGGAAATAGAAGTGCCCGGACAGCTCGCCGCCGAATACGGCGTCGCATTCGGCCATCGTGCGCTTCATGAAGACGTGCCCGACCCGTTCGCGCCGCGGAATTCCGCCGGCGCGACGCACCACGTCGGCCACCACCCGGCTGGAGCGCAGGTCGTAGACGATCGTCGCACCCGGCCGCTGCCGCAGGTACTCCTCCGCCAGCAGCGCCGTCAGCAGATCGCTCGGCACGGTGCGCCCGGTCTCGTCCACGAAGACACAACGATCGGCGTCGCCGTCGAAGCACGCGCCGATATCCGCGCCGTGTTCGCGAACAGCGGCCTGAAGCTGGGCCAGGTTGGCCTCCACGAGCGGGTTGGGCGGGTGAACGAACTCGCCGTCGTGCTCGAAGTTCAGCGGGATCACGGTGAGATTCGGAGTGCCCGAGAACAGGATCGGGAACCAGCGCCCCGCCATGCCGTTGGAGGCATCCACCACCACCTTCAGCGGGCGGATCGGCTGCAGGAAGCGCTGCAGTTGTGCGCGGTACGGCTCGGAGAGGTCCACCACCCGCACCGGCTCGCCCTCGGTCACGCGATGCCGGCTGATGGCGGCGGCGATTCGCTCGATCTCGCGCAGCCCGGTGTCCTGGCCGATCGGCTTGCCCTTCGGGCCGCAGATCTTGAAGCCGTTGTAGTTGCTCGGATTGTGGCTGGCGGTGGTCTGCACGCCGCCGCAACAGGGCATGTGGTTGGTCGCAAAGTAAATCTGCGACGTGTCGATCATGCCGATGTCCACCACGCGGCCGCCGGTGGCCCGCGCTCCCTCGATGAACGCGCGGGCCAGCGCGGGGCTGTGCGTGCGCATGTCGCGGCCGACGACCAGCGTGTTCATCGCGTCGTCGCTGCGGTCATAGCCGGATAGCGCCGTGCGCAGAAACTGGGCGGTGGCGTTGCCGATGCGCCAGGCCACGTCCTCGCTCAGCGGGTCCGGCACGATGGCGCGCACGTCATAGGCCTTGAACACGCGATGAATCGGATCCATGTCGTCTCGTTCCTTGCGGAGGGTTGGCGGCGTGCGCTGTCCCTGCACGTGCACCACCAATGGGCGCTGCGTGGTGACGCCCGGCACCGGCTCGCCCAGTCCGCGCTCGTCGTCATTGAAGCGGCACCCGGGGCACTTGTGAAAATTGGCGCGCCGCCGCCCCATGCACACGGCATCCGAGATCTTCACGTTCTCTTCGCCGGGGCAGTAGCGGGTGTAACCGGGCTTCGCGGGCTTGCTGCTCACGGGCGGGATGCTATCCACCGCACCGACCCGCGGTCAATCGCCGCGGGCGGACCCGGCGCTGCGGCCGGCCGGGCGACGGGGCGCGGCGCGCGGTGCTGCGCGGTGGGGTGGTGCCGCGGCTGCCGACCGCTGCGCGATTGCCCGGCGCGACGGATTGCGGTTGAATGCCACCCATGCCTGCGCAATTCGGCCTGCACTATCCGCTCTGGAACCACAGCCGCGAGGCCGGCGGACTGCTGGACCGCGCCTGCGGCGAGATCGGAATCGACCATCTGACGATTCCGGTCGTCACCGGCCCGCTGCAGCAATTCCGACCCGGCTGGTTCGGGGATGCTCCCTCTTTCGTCACGGAAGGCGGCCTGCACTTTCGGCCCGATTCGCGCCGCTATGCCGTCGCCGGCGCCCGGCCGCGCATGGCCCGCTGGCTGGGACAGCGGGCGATTCTGGAGGAGGTGTGCGAGGAGGCGCAGCGCCGCGGGTTGGGCATATGGTTGTGGGTTGAGTTGCGTCGCGTGCCGACGCTTTTCGAGCCGGAACGGCACTTCGCGCAGCGCAGCGCCTGGGGAGATCCCGCGCAGCCGCCTTCGGCGTGCATCTCCAATGCCGGGTTTCGCGAGTTGCTGCATGCGGTGATCGCCGACCTCGAAACTCGCGCTCCGCGCGGATTCGCGCTGCCTGATCTCGCTCTCGATGACTTGCAGCCCGTCCCTGTCTGTGACGCGGCTGCCTGTCACGAATCTGCCGCAGTGGACAAGGCGGGGGAAGGAAGCGGCGCGGCGTCGCTGTGCTATTGTCCGGCCTGCCGAGCCGTCGCTGCTGAACATGGCGTCGATGCGGAGGCTGCGGCGCGTGCGGTTCGGGTGGTGCTATGCGACGCTGGGGATTGGCGCGTGGCGCGGGTGGGCGACCCGGTCGTCGAGCGGTATGCCTCGGTGCGGTTGGCAGCCGGTGCGGCGGCGCTGCACCGCCTCGCCGAACCGTTGGGAGCCGGACGCTGCATGGTTGCGACCGAACGTCTTCAGCGCAGCCCGATGGCTCAGCCGGCCGGGTTTCCGCTTCGCGGTGCGTTGGACGGGCAGGCACTGCCTCCCGGCGGCTCGAGCGCCTACGTCGGTCATTCTCGGTTCTGTTGTCGCAGCCCGGCCGATGATCGCGCAGCGCAGGCGTTCGTACGCGACGTGAGTGAGGCGTCGGCTCGCGGGGGGATCATTGACTTCTTCAATCTGGAAGAAGCTCATCCGCGCTTGATGGATGTGCTGCGCCAGGCGGTCCGCTACGCGCGACGGGGCGGCTGAGGCTGGTCGAGTAGCGGCTGGGTGGCAGGGTGGCTGAATTGTTGGGTGTCTGAGTTCTTTGGTCGCAGGGTGGCTGAGTTCTTGGGTGGCAGGGTGGCTGAGTTTTTGGGTGGCATGCTTTCGCGGTACTCCGCGTAAGCATGCTGGCGAGACGAAACAACCGCATCGCCATTGTGATTATGATGGCCGCATGCAATTTCCCGACGGCAGGGTGGCTGAGTTTTTGGGTGGCATGCTTTCGCGGTACTCCGCGTAAGCATGCTGGCGATACGAAACAACCGCATCGCCATTGTGACTATGATGGCCGCATGCAACTTCCCGACGGCAGGGTGGCTGAGTTTTTGGGTGGCATGCTTTCGCGGTACTCCGCGTAAGCATGCTGGCGATACGAAACAACCGCATCGCCATTGTGACTATGATGGCCGCATGCAACTTCCCGACGGCAGGGTGGCTGAGTTTTTGGGTGGCATGCTTTCGCGGTACTCCGCGTAAGCATGCTGGCGAGACGAAACAACCGCATCGCCATTGTGACTATGATGGCCGCATGCAATTTCCCGACGGCAGAATTCGCCGGCTGCGTCGCAGTTCCGACGACGCAACCGCCGCCCACGCCCTTACCTTCTCCTGCTTTCATCGCCGACCGTTTCTGAAGAGCGAGCGAACTTGTCTCTGGCTGGTTGAGGCGATGGAGCGAGCGCGCCGTGACCATCCTTTCGATCTTTGGGCGTACGTCTTCATGCCGGAACACGTGCACATTGTTCTTTGGCCGACCACCCCGTCGTTTCGTCTCGGCGTCGTGCTGGCAGCAATCAAGTTGCCCGTCAGCCGGCGCGCCATCGCGTTCGTCAGGCAGTATGCGCCGGATTTCAAAGTGAACATGCGTGACGCCCAGCCCAACGGACGCGTGTCGCTTCGCTTCTGGCAGCGCGGCGGTGGTTATGATCGCGATCTGCACGACGCAGGCACGATACATGCAACGATCGACTATGTTCATGCGAACCCGGTGCGAGCGAAGCTGATTGAGCGCCCGGAACAATGGCGCTGGTCGAGCGCTGCGTACTTCGCCGGAACAGGCGCTGTGCCTCTCGAGCCCGACGCACACTCGATTCCGACGCCGCCGGCGCGTTGGCGCTTTCGGACTGGCTCGTAGCCCGGTTTGCGCCGATGGGCTTACGCGGCCAGCGGCACGCACTTGAAAATAAGAGCATGCTTACGCGGAGTACCGCGAAAGCATGCCACCCAAATTCCACCCAAATTCCGCACAAATTCCGCACCGATTCCACCCAGATTTCATCCGATTTCACTCGATTTCACCCAGGTGCCGCCCGAATCTCTCCGGCGAAGCGGGCGCTGTGGCAATCAGAGCTACTCGAAGCGAGGGTAGGGCCTAGTCAGTCCGCCGAAGCGCGGCTTCAGGTCGTCAGGGCGGGGCTTCAGGTCGTCAGGGCGGGGCTTCAGGTCGTCAGGGCGGGGCATCAGGTCGGGCGAGAAATCAACGAACGCCGACCAGTCGTAGCGGAGCATGCCCAGTCCGTGGCGGAATCCGACCGGGTCGATCTGCGGCAATTGCCCCAGGTGCTCCTGCAGCAGCCATAGCGGAAAATCCGCGCCCGCGGCGATCGATAGCGGCGCACCCCCGCCGAACCTCGGGTTGATCTCAATGAAGCGAATCGCCCCCTCGGCCGTGCGGATGCACTGCAACGTCACGACGCCGCGCACGTCGCCGCCCAGCGCTTTCGCCACGCGCAGTCCGGCGTCCATGATCGCCGGATCGCGCACCACCACGCCCTTGCTCACCTCGCCGCCGCGCACCTGCCAGCGCAATCGCGGCACGACGCAGCGCGCTTCACCGCTGAGCCCCACATAGACATCCAGCGTGAATTCATCCCCCACGACGAATTCCTGCACGATCGGCGAGCGGCCCTTGGCCAGGAAATACGCGAGATCGGTGGGATCATCCGCCCGGTGCGCGCTTTCGCTGGCGCTGCCGAAGCGCGGCTTGACGAAGCACGGGAATTCATGCTGCGGCAGCGCTCCGAGCTGATCCGGCGTCTGTGTTCGCGGCGTGTCGATGCCGTGCCGCGTCAGAAACCCGAACGTCAGCAGCTTGTCGCGGCAGGTATCAATCACGTCCGGCGGACCGATCAGCGGAACGCCCCCCGCGGCGACGAGCGCTTCGCGCCCGCGGCTGATTACGCCGAGGTCCGTGTCCGTCGTCGGAATCACCAGCCCGCCGCCGGTGCGTCGCAGCAGGGCGGTGAGATGATCAAGATAGGCCGGTTCCGAGGCGCGCGGCACGATCTCGGCCAGGTCCGCGCAATGCAGGGCGGGGGCGGTCGCGTCGCGATCCACCGCGGCCACGCGCAGCGCCACGCCCAGCCGGGCCGCGGCGGCGCGGAATGCCTGCATCAGCTCGATGCGGCGTCCGACGCAGGTGAAGAGAATCGTCAGCGGCTCCGCGGAGCGCGCGCGTGTCATCCGATCGATCCCGCGGAGGCAGACCCGTCCGACCGGCGCGCCGCGCGCCGCCGAAGCAGGGTGAAAAGCCGTCGCCCGCGTAGCTTCGCCGATGCCGGGGTCGAAAGCAAACCAGGCCGCCGGCCGGACCGCTGATGAAGGAACTCGCCGCCGCCGTTGCGCTCTCCTACAATGCCGGTGGGATTGGTCCCATATATCGAGGACAAGTGATGAAGACGCGATTGATGACGGCCTGGACGCGCCTGGTGGCGGCGGGTGGTTCGCTGTTGTTCCTCGGCAGTTGCGGGTTGAGCGACCAGCAGATTCAGCAGGTCTGGCAGTCCGTGATTACCAGCGCCCTGACAAGCTCGGTCAACGTGTTCGTTGGCGCGCTGGGTCAGTCGGCCGGCGGCGGGTGATCCGCGCCGGGGTTCCGAGTCCGAGCGCATCGCCAGTGGTTTGGCGCGGCCGGAACCCGCGAAGCTGAATCTGGGTCTGCCGGACAGGCGCGCATGGCATGAGCGCTGCGCGGGTCGGCGCGGTTGCCTGTTGAATGGAGCGTTTCGAATGGCCGGTTCGCGAGATCGTGGCTGGTTCGGGGTGATTCTGTCGGCGCTGGTGCTGGTCGGTGCGGCCGGTTGCGGCGGCGGCGGCAGCGGCGTCACTGTGCTGGTGAACAAGCCGGATTGGGCCTACGAGCGCTATCAGCGCATCGCGGTGCTCGAGACGCGCTGCAGCGACCCGCGGGCGCGCTCGCACGCCGATCATCTCACGGCGCGTTTGACTGAGATACTGGCGAACAACGGCACGTTTACCGTCGTGGAGAAGGAGCGCTTCCGCGATCTCATGACGGAGCAGGACCTCTCGCGTCTGGCGGACGTGGCCAACCCCGACTCGGCGCTGCCGGAAGGCGCGATCGAAGTGGCGCAGGTGCTGGTGCTGCCGGCGCTCACGACGTTCGATCTGAAGGCCACGCGCGTCGATCGCCGTCAGCCCGTCTACGGCACGGATCGCCGCGGGCGACTGGTGCAGACCGGCGAACGGATCGTGCCGGTGTACACGCACGGAGCGCGGGTGTCGGGGACCGTGCGCGTCGTGGACGCCGCGACGGGACGAACGCTGACGAGCCACACGGTCACGAATCTGGGAGATGAGACCTCGCGCAGCGGCGGCCCGCCGAAGGAGTCGCCGGAGGACATAGCGACCGCCGCGGTCGACCTGATGTCGGTCGAGTTCGTGCGGCGAATCGCGCCGACGCGGGTCGAGGTTGAGTTTGATTCGAACATGCTGGTCGTCGCGCTGGAGTATCGCGACGGGCGATATGTCGAGGCGTCGCGCCTGCCATGGAACGCGGAACAAGTGATCGTCGCCGCGCGCGAGCTGCCGCGCGAGTGCGTGCGCAACGATTTCAAGCTGGAGTTGGAGACGCTGGAGGGGCGGCGGCTGCTCGGTGAGGCGTCTTTCACCTGGAACGGTTCGGCCGGCAAGCGCGGCGAGGTGCTGGTGGTCCCGGCCGATGCGCTGCGCGACAGCGGCGAGGTCGAATTCGTCGCCAAGCTCTTCGCCACCGGCGATGACGAGCCGGTGCTGACGAGGGAATTTTCGCTGATCCCGCCGAAACAGTAGGACGCACCTGCGCAGTCCCGATTTCGCGTTCCGCCATGCAGCGCTGCCGCGCCGGTGTCCGACGGCGGGTGTCGCCGCGAACTCTGTCGCCGGCTATCGCTTCATTTTCTCCTTTGGCGAGTTTTGTCGTGAAAATTGACATTCTGAATGGGAGGCCGACTCATGAAATGGGGATTGATACCAGGGGCGCTCTCAGCAATAGCCGGGCGCGAGTTGCAAAAAGTGGGGATATCGCCAGCATTGTCGCCGATAGGTGCAACCTGGCGCGAATTATCAGGGATAGTTACAGCGGGTATCAGCGCCGGAACGCGCGATTCGGCGCGGGTTGAGCGCGCTGGGCGACAATCGGAGACGGTTCAGCACAATTGTGAAGTCGATAGGAGGGAGGCGCCGCATGACGCCTCCTGACGCTCCTGAGCGCGAATCCGCGCCGATTGCCGCAAATTCACCCCTCGATCCCGGCGTGATTGCGCTGGCGTCGTGGATCGATCGGGCGTTGCGCCGATTGATCTCCGATGACGCGGAAATGCGCGCAATGCTGCCGACGATCGCGGATTACCTGAATCGGCTTGCCGAGGCTCCCGATTCTCAGATCGCACAATCCGCGACAATCTCCGGTGGTTCGGCGACAGAATCCGGCGGTTCGGCGGCAGAACGCGATGCAATGGCGTCAGGCGGCGGCAGCGGGCTGAATTCGGATCAATCCCTCGCCGATGGGCCGCGCGCGGGCACTGCAACGCGGGTCGGAACGACTGACAGGCCCTCGGATTCCGCCGGAGTGTCGAAAGCGGCGGCTGCTGCCGCGGTCGCGGCGGAGACGCGGGTGGTGCCGCTGCGGATGGGCTGGGGCAGCGCGGAAGTGGCGGTGGCCGGATCGGAGGCGGAGGCCGCCCGGGCGCGGGCGGCGGCCATTGAGCTTGTGGATCGCGATGCACCGCCGGCGGCAGCGAGCGGCGTGCCGGAAGCGGACATCGGGCTGATCGCGCGGCGCTGCCGGATCAAGGCGCGGGCCTGCGACCTGGTCGTTCGCCGGTTGGACCTGGAGCCGGGGACGGACGAGTACGAGGCGGTGGATGGCGAGATTCGCGGTCTGATCGAGCAGGCCAAGGCGCTGCCGTTGTGCTTTCTCTGGGCGCCGTTCCGAATGCAGGTGTTGCCGGCGACGCCGATCGTTGTGACGGCGGCGCGGTGCTACGCCAATCTGGCGGCGGCGGCCGAGTTGATGATTGCAATCGATGGGCATGGCGGCGGCGCGCGATTTCTGGGGGAGGGTCTGCACCTGATGGCGGAGGCGCAATCGGCGCTGCGCGCGATCCTGGCCCGCACATGGCTGACACGCGAGGAGCAGGACCAGCTTGATGCGTACTGGTGGGTGCGGAGGCGAACGGCGGCGGAGCAGATGTACGTGGATCGATACATGCGGGCCGACGACGTGGCCGATCCGGAGCAGCACGCGGCATTGGGCGAGCGCATTTCGGCGCTGCTGGAGCGCGTGCGGTCGCTTGCGCAGCAGGGCAAGGCGGTGACGGCGGTGCTGAACAAGCTGCGCTATCACGCCCGCAAGCTGGCGGCCGACCCGGAGCCGAGTCCGGAGACGATGGCCGGGCTGCGGGCGGCGGCGGAGGTGGCGGAGGATGCGGGGATGGCGCCGAACGATGCGCGCACGCTGGAGGCGCTGGCGGCGGCGCTGCCGCGGCTTGATGCGGAGGGGGAGGAGAACGGGTTTCTGGCGGAGGCGGCGCGAGCGGCGCAGGAGCGCAGCGGCCGGGCGGCGGCCGGCCCGGCTGTGCGGAGCTACAGTGCCGGGGTGCTGCGGGTTCGTGAGGCGCTGCGCGGGCGAACAGTGGTGATGACGGGCGGGGTGGTGTATTCGCACCAGCGGCGGCGGCTGATGGAGGCCTTCGAGCTGGGGGATCTGAACTGGGTCGAGCAGAATGAACATGCGACCAGCGAGCCGTTTGAGGCTCCGATTGCGCGGCCGGAGACACACCTGGTGCTATCTCTGGTGAAGCTGACGGGGCATCAGCATCTGGATGACGTGCGGCGCTGGTGCCGACAGTATGAGCGGCCGCTGGTGCTGCTGAAGGCGGGGTATAGCCCGGAGCAGGTTGCGGCGGCGGTGCTGGAGCAGGCGAGCGGGACGCTGGGGATTGAGTGAGTTGGCGAGTGGGGGAGTCGCCCTTCGAGGGTGGTGAAGGACAGAGTGGCCTCTGCCCCTTCGGGGCAGGCGCGCTGCGCCGACGGGTTCCTCGGATTGCGCTTCGCCCGGTCTGCGCCGGGCTGCGCTTCACCCGTGGCCACAATCCGGGATCCCTGTCGGGGTGCAAATGCGGGTAACAGCAATCTCAAAGAGCAAGGGCACAGAGGCGAGTGCATGCGTGCGCGGAGTGGGGCGAGTGCATGCTTACGCGAGGTGAGGTGAGTGCATGCTTACGCTGAGTACAGCGAAAGCATGCCACCCTGCACATCACCCTGCAAGCCACCCTGCACATCACCCTGCAAGCCACCCTGCACATCACCCTGCAAGTCACCCTGCACATCACCCTGCAAGTCACCCTGCAAGTCACCCTGTACATCACCCTGCAAGTCGCAATGCAACTCACACTGCAAGTCATCCTACAAGGCATCCTGCACATCACCCCGCAAAGCGCACTGCATATCACCCGGAACGTCAGAGGCGGCTGCGCGGTTCATTTCAATCGTTCCAGCTTCCCCTTGCGCTTGACGATGTTCTTGTAGTCCCACTGAATTCGGACGGCCTTCTCAATCCACCTCTTGAGATCCTTGACCGAGACTTCGTCCTCGCGGGCGAAGCGGGCTTCGGCCGCCTTGAAGCTGCCCTCGGGCTTCAAACCCGGCTCATCGAATGTCTGGCCGCTCCAGAACAACAGGCGGATGCAGTCCTTGAGCCTGCTGTAGCCGACGATGGGGTTGCCGTCGATGAACCACACCGGGTGGCGGTGCCAGATCTTGCGTTCGACGGCGCCGTCGGCATTTGCCGACAGATGTCGATCGATGGTCGCGGCGAGCCGGTCGCAGATGGGACGGTCGTCGGCGGACTGGTCCGCGTTGTAGGCGAGTATATCGGCGGGCAGCGGCATGGGTTCAATTCCTCGATCCGACTTCGTGGAGCCACGATGGCGTGGCGAGTTGCATGTCGATGGACCGCACGGGGCGGGGCCTTGCTCGGGGAGTAGCGACGCCCATGCGAGCCAGTGTACGCGGAGTTCGGCGAAGGTAGGATACCTGATGTGCGATCGAATCTGTCACGCGAGCGTCCTCTGGTGACGCGGTCCAAGAGCATGCCGACGCAAAGCGGTCGGCATGGCACCCAATATTGCATGGCAACCAGCGTTGAATGGCACCCAGCGTTGTATCGCGCCCAACATTGCATGGCACCCAGCGTTGAATGGCACCCAACGAAGCATGGTGCCCGGCAATTCTCTGCCGCCGTCCTAGTCCGCCTCGGCCATCACTGCGATGATCGCCGCTTGCTGACACAAGGCAGCCTCCTCCTCGGGCGTTCGGGCCAGCAGCCGCGCCTGCTGCATGGCGTTGCCGGCAATGTGGCGGTCGTAATAGCGCAGGTCCCAGATTCCGCCCCCCTCGGCGTATCCTGCGAACAGCCGCAGCGCCGGCCGCGGCGTGATCATGGGCAACGACTGAACCGCAACCGTAGCATCTCCAGCGGCCGTCGCAACGCCTGCGACCCTCTCATCACCAGCGAGCTTCGCATCGCCTGCTCTCGTCGCAACGCCTGCGACCTTCGCATCACCAGAGATCGTCGCATCGATCGCGCCCGCTGATCCAAGAGCGGCGCCGCGCGGCGGGTTGGGAACGAAACGCAGCGCGTGGGCCGATCCGCGCTGCCCGTCAAGCGTCAGCAGGCACAACCCCCGCCGCGGATCCCAGAGCTTGATCAGTCCGTCCGCGCTCGCGCTGGCCAGCACGCTGCCGTCCGGAGAGAAGGCCAGGTCTTCGATGGTCTGCGTGTGGCCGTCGAGCACCGCCGTCACGGTGCAGTCGCGCCAGTTCCAGACCTCGATGACGCGCCCCCACAGGCCGATTGCCAGCAGCTCCGAGTCGGGGGAAAACGCCAGCGACCACGGCTGGGCGCCCGCCGCCAGCGGGATGCGCGCAATCTCCTCGCACGTGCGAGCGTCATGCAGCCGAACCAGCGGCTCGCGCGAGGCGGCGGCAACGACGAGGCCGTCGGGGGAGATGCGCGCGGCAAAGATGTCGATCGCGGCGGAGACCGTCGTGCAATAGGTCCGGCCGTCCTCGGGTGAACTGACGGCCAGTCGGGCGCCGGGGCGCGCGCCGATCATCAGCGCTCCGTCGGTGCTGATGTCCTGTCCAGCGCCGCGGCCCATGCCCATCGCGATGTCCGCCTGCATGACAAGCGACAGACTCGTCGTGTCGATCAGGTGCTGCGCGCGGGCGCGGGTCGTCATCAGCAGCCGGCGGCCGTCGGGCGACACGACGAGGCGAAGCGGCGACTCGGAGGGGGCGATCGTCAGCAGCCGGTCGAGTGTCTGCGCGTCCCAGGCCCGCAGGCGCTCGTCGGTGCAGGCCGTCCAGATCATCCGGCCGTCCGCGTCCGCATCCGCGCCGGTGACGCCGGCGCCGTCCAATTGAAGCGGGATGAACGCGCCGTGGGCCGGGCCGTCCCAGATTCGGACGGCGCCTTCGCCGCCGGTGACCAGAAGGCCGTCGGAGGTCATGCCGAAGCGCGTGGTGTCGGTGTGCGGCGGAATCGTCCGCTGAAGCGCGCCGGTCTGGACATCCCAGACGTGCACCGTCCACCATGCCGCGACACCCAGCAGCCGGCCGTCGGGGGAAGAGCCGATTGCGCGCGGCGCGTGACGCTGGGACTCAATGCGGTGCAGTGGATCCCCGCTGTGCGCATCCCATAGTGTCACCACCATGTCGCGGCCGGCGGTGGCAAAGCGCGACTTGTCAGGGCTGACGGCGATCATCGACACCGCACGGCGCTCCCCCGGCAGCGCCCGCAACTCCTCGATGCCGACGGCGGTTCCCGCGTCGTCGCGCAGCAATCGCCAGGTGCGCACCACGCGATCATTGGCGACAGTGACCACGTGCCCATCCGCCAGGAACGCCGCGTCGGCCAGGCCGTTTCCGGCGGCCGGGCGCTCGAAGCGCAGTGCTCCGTCGTTGGCGTCCGCGGCGATCAGCCGATCTCCCTCGGCGACGCACAGCAACAGTGGCTCGTCGGGTGAGGCAGCGACGCTGGAGAGCGCGCCCGAGGTCAACCGGGAGCGCGCGCGCAGCGTCCACGTCCGCGTATCCCACAGGATCAACTCGCCGGTCAGCGTCACCGCGGCCAGCACCTCCTGTCCCGGCAGCAGCACGGCGTCGCGAATCCCGGAATCGGAGATGCGCGCATCGGACAGCAGGTAAGCGTGGCTCATGGACCAGGCCCGCAGCCGGCCGTCGAGCGCGGCCGTGATCAACCGAGTTTCGTCGGGCGTGATGCGCAGCGCGGTCAGCGTGGCGTCGTGGGCGGTGAAACGCGCTCGCACCGGTTGTCGCTGATACAACTCCCACAAGGCCCAGTGCGCATGTACCGAGTTTCGGTCGCGCAGCAGTTCTCGCCACAGAAGCGACTCCGCGGCGGAGGCGTTTCCGCCGGCCGCCAGCAGTCGGCCGCGCTCGATGTTGCTGACGGTGAGCTGCTCTTCCGCGCTGCGCTGGGCGCGCTCCGCGTCCCGCAGCGACGCCACCGCTGCTGCGCGAGCCCCGGATTCGCGCTCGGCCAGGTCGAGGTTGGTGGCCGCCTGCCGGGCTGCGTGGATGCCGAATCCGGCCAGCAGCGCCACGATCGCCGCGGCGGCCACGACCGCGCCGCGGTAGCGGCGCAGCGTCTTGCGCAGCACATACAGCGCCGAGTCGCGCCGCGCCTCGATCGGCTCGCCGGCGACGGCACGGCGCAGGTCGGCGGCCAGCTCCCCCGCCCCGGCGTAGCGCCGGCCGCGGTCCTTGTCCATCGCCTTGGCGACGATGATCTCGATCTCGCCGCGCAGGTCGCGCCGCACCGCGCCCAGCCGCGACGGCTGTTCCTCGCGAATCCGGCGGGCCGCCTCCACCATGGAGCAGCCGCGGAAGTCCAGCGGCAGTCGCCCGGCCAGCAGCTCATAGAGCATCACGCCCAGCGCGTAGACGTCGCTGCGGGTGTCGATTTCGCCGGGGTCGCCCAGCACCTGTTCGGGACTCATGTATGGCAGGGTGCCGATGAGCTGGCCGACGCTGGTGCCCATGGTCGTGAGCTGCGGGTCGGCGTCGATGGTGGCGGGCGATGCGCACGGGTACTGGGCGACAATCAGGCCGGACAGCCGCTCCGTGTATCGCGTGAACGCGGCGCGCCAGTACTCGCGCGCAGCGCCGCTGACGTCGAAGCGGTGGGCGCAGCGCTGGTAGGGCGGCTGTGTGACGAGCTGCGCAAGCGGGGCGGCGGCGGGGTGCATCGACGGTAGTCTACGGCGGGCATCGAAGCAGTGTACGGCGGGCATCGAAGCAGTGTACGGCGGGCCGGCTCGGCGGGAGGCATCGGCCTGCCGTATCAGGCGACATGGACTGCAGCGGCACGTTGACGAACTTCGACATCGACGTGTTCGTGGACGCGATCATCGAGGGTCCGCCCTTCACCGATTACTACACCGCGTATCCGACCTGCGACCACCTGAACGGCGATGTGAACGGCGACGGGCTTTTGAACAACCTCGACATCGACCTGTTCGTGGGCCTGGTCATCGGCAACGGCAACAGCGCCCGCACGACGCTGACGTGGGATGCGGAAAACCGGCTGCGGTCATTCGGGCCGACGCCGGGGAGCGAAGCCGAGGGCATGACCCGCGTCGAGTTCGGGTATGAATACATGGGCCGGCGGGTCGAGAAGGCCGTGTTCGAGTGGGAGGCCGGCTCGCCGGGAAGCTGGGAATTGCTGTCAAGGACGCGGTTCGTGTACGACGGCTGGAACCTGATTCAGGAACTGAACGTGCCGACCAGCGGCGACCCTACCGTCCTGCGCCAGTACACCTGGGGCCTCGACCTCAGCGGCCAGAACGGCGATTCGACTGTCGGCGGTTTGCACGGCGCCGGCGGCATCGGCGGGTTGCTGGCGGTGCTCGATACGAACAACACGACGACGACCAGCGATGACCATTCGTATGCGTACGTGTATGACGCGAATGGGAATGTGGGGCAGTTAGTCGAATGGGCTTCCGGCGCAGGCGGTGCTTCCGATGATGAATGGCATGCCGATCGGTTGGCCGCGAAGTACGAATACGACCCTTACGGCAACGTCGTCTCCAAGTCTGGCGCGTACGCCGATACGAATCCGTTCCGCTTTTCGACCAAGTTCCTCGACCCCGAAACCGGCCTGTACTACTACGGCTACCGCTACTACTCCCCGCGGCTGGGGCGATGGATCAGCCGGGATCCGATTGGGGAGCGCGGCGGGATCAACCTCTCTCAGGCCCTTAGAAACGACCCTGCTGCCGTCGTCGATATTCTTGGGCTCGCGTGCAGAATCTGCTACGACTGTACATTAGTGTCATCGACACTTAGTTCCGACGGCAGTACTCGAGACTGCGAGTACATCTGCATAGAGACGCCGGGGTCGCGATCAAACCAGGGACTTGGTGTCGGGGAAGGCTGCGACGGTCTCGTGGAGCAGGGACTCTTGCCGCCGCCGCCACCCACAGGTTCCGGGCATGCAATTACACTGGGTACTACGAATAAACGCACTTGGGGGCAGTGGATGACAGGGTGCAGCGCCTCGCCGTGTCCTCGGACGAGGACAGACTGTAAGGGATGGATGACAACCGCAGCTCCGGGATTCGACCGCACTTGTAGCCGGGCTGGGTGCAGAGATGTCGTGCGCCGTGCCGCACAGGAAGGGGTGGGTGTGTGCTATCACCTTCGAGGCACTCTGCGAGTCGCCTGTCAGCTCGCCGCGGTTGGTAGCACACCCGTCGGGGAGGACATCTGCAATACATGGTGCCAGAACCCATGAGACGACAAACCCGCGCCGCTAGTGGCCGGCTGGAACTCGTGATTGTTGCCGTGGCGGTGACGATAGTGCTGGTGACCGCAAACGCGACTCGGTACTACATTCTCTCCATTGACTTCGCCCGCGCGTCGATGGGCGTCATGCAGGGCGTCGTCTACTTTGACATCTACGCCAGTGCACGAGTACATGAGTCGGTGTATCCGGCGTTTCGGGTCGTGCCATTCGGTGCTCCACCAGTACAGTTAGCCTGGATGCCCAACATCGCCAAGAGCACGAATGGCGACGTCGGTGCGATATTGCCACTTTGGATCGTGCTAGTGATGATCATTGTGGCCGGCATCGTCGCCGCGCTGCTGCGTCGGACAAAACCTGGTTGGTCAAGAGCCGGGTGTTGTCGGTGTGGATATTGTCTAACAGGGCTTGCGGGACGTCGTTGTCCGGAGTGTGGTGAGGAAGTGTATCCATAACCAACCGCATGACCCCAGTCCGTATGCAATACAGATTGAGGACCGCCACGACGACAACGTCATTCTGCGCACGACGCGCGGATTCGAATCCGGCGCCGGCGCTCGTGATCTGATCGATTTCGTCGCGAACGATTGGGTTGTCTCAGGTTCGCCGGAGACGCTCACACCCATCTCCATGTACGACTACACCAACGACGACCTGGCCCGCCGCACCGGCGTGGATCACACCGGCGCCGCGTTCTCCGCATCCCAGGAGCTCTCTCACGGGTATAATGAGCGCAACGAGCTGACGCAGACCGATCGCGAGGTCTCGGGCGAGTTTCTGCGGCGCTGGTCCTATGCCTACGACGCGATCGGCAACCGCTTGCAGCACCTGTTGACGGAAGATCCCGAGGGGCTGGACGAAGTGATCGTGGCCAACGGCGGGTATCAGCGGAATTCGCTCAACCAGTACACGAACGTGAACGAGCTGCGCGCGGACAGCAACACGACCGCCGTCTCGCACGCGCACGACGCCGACGGGAATCTGGTGTCGGTCACGGCCGTATCAGGCGACATGGACTGCCGCGGCACATTGACGAACTTCGACATCGACGTGTTCGTGGACGCGATCATCGAGGGTCCGCCGTTCACCGATTACTACACCGCGTATCCGACCTGCGACCACCTGAACGGCGATGTGAACGGCGACGGGTACTTGAACAACCTCGACATCGACCTGTTCGTGGGCCTGGTCGTCGGCAACGGCAACAGCGCCCGCACGACGCTGACGTGGGATGCGGAAAACCGGCTGCGGTCATTCGGGCCGACGGCGGGGAGCGAAGCCGAGGGCATGACCCGCGTCGAGTTCCGCTATGATTACATGGGCCGGCGGGTCGAGAAGGCCGTGTATGAATGGGACGCGACCGGCGAAAGCGGCTCCTGGGTCACGCAGAGCAGGACGCGGTTCGTGTACGACGGCTGGAACCTCATCCAGGAACTGAACGTGCCGACCGCCGGCGACCCGACCGTTCTGCGCCAGTACACCTGGGGCCTGGACCTCAGCGGCCAGAACGGCAATTCGACTGTCGGCGGCCTGCACGGCGCCGGCGGCATCGGCGGGTTGCTGAGCGTCTACGACACAAACGGCACCACAACCGGCGAATACGCGACATCCGACGACAAATCGTACGTCTTTCTGTACGACGCCAACGGCAACGTAGGGCAGTTGGTTGAGTGGGCCTCCGGCGCAGGCGGATCAAGCGGGATGGCTTGGGCGACCGGCCGCGTGGCCGCGAAGTACGAGTACGACCCTTACGGCAACATCGTCGGCCCCGACGCCGACAATGACGGCAACATCGCCGAAGAGGCCGGCACATACGCCGCCATCAACCCTTTCCGCTTCTCGACCAAGTTCCTCGACCCCGAAACCGGCCTCTACTACTACGGCTACCGCTACTACTCCCCCCGGCTCGGGCGCTGGATCAACCGCGATCCGATCGAAGAAAGAGGGGGTCCGAATGTGTTCGCTTCTCTTGGCAATGAGCCAACCGCGGCTATCGACGCCCTCGGACATTGCGCGGCTGCCTCGCAGCCCGCAAACGACGAACGGGACAAAGCGGAAGCGTGCCGAAAGGTACTCGCCGCAAACGTCAAGGCCAATCAAGACCTAATCGACCTGCTCAAGAAGAAGGGGTGCTCAGTGAGCATCCGATGCGCGATTGGCCTCGACATGCCAGCGGGCGTCAATTGCGTTTACGGTGCCGGTGCCATCATTTGTTTTGACACGCATACAGCTGCCGAGTTGCGCCATGAGTTGATTCATGCGCTCCAGTATTGCGGCGTACCAGGGATGGATGATCATACCATGGGTCCACCTTCGCCGACTTCCGTCGACGATCGAGCATGCATGGAGCTACAGGCGTACACGTGCTCGGGACAATGTGGCAAGAAGACGCTTGATCCGGCAGCAGCAGTTGCAGATCCGCCTAATCTACAGGACTTGTGTATTCTCAACGGTTGTGTGCGCTCTGTGCGGGCGGCTACAGGCATTGACGAGAACGCGGCAATGAGAGCCTGCCATCGCGCGTCTCAAAGAGGATGTTCCAAGTGCGATCCGAGCTGGTAGTTGTTCGCTGTGCCTGGTACGGTACGCTCGGAATGGGCGCCTTCGCAGCCATGTCAGCGGTGACTCTGGCGGTAGTGCAAGAGGTGTGTCGTGTCCTGTGGACATGGCTGGATGATGCACACCCCCCGAGTGCGGTGCTCGCGCCATTACAACTGATTAGCCTCGGAGCGACGACGATGCCCGTTCCTGGGTGGTGTCGCTGCGTTGTCGACGGCTGCGTCGCACTAGTCGTGTGGTCGGTCGCATTCATGGTGTTGTGGGTGGTACGTGTGACAGTACGGGTAAAGGGCGGACACCTATGTTCGACAAGAGCCCAGGTAATAGGATCCCTGGTGTTTGTCATCGCCTCTGTGAGTCTATCCCACTTCTCACACGTGTTTGTTCCGCGACATCCGCTTGCAGATGCGAGCACATTCGCATGGGTTGACTTGTTCGTTCGCAGGCATGTCACACAGGCGAACGACAGCGTGTTAGTGGACGCGGCTGGATACCAGGGTGTAGCGTTCTTGTCGGGCCGAATGTATGTCGTGCACTATAGCATCGTTGGGGCGATCCAGAGTGCGCCGGCGTGTGCAGCCGCTTTCGTGGCGATGTACGTGTTCGGACGCCGCCGCGACCTGCAATACCCGCCGTTGTGTGAGTTCTGCGGCTACTCGCTGCGAGGTGGCGGCGATCGCTGTCCTGAGTGTGGAAGCGCGAGCACGCGCGGGCGCGCGCAGGCGCCACTGTCGGTCCGCCGACAGTGCCCTCCAGGAGGCGCACGGACGGACCCGGACGACAACGCTGATGGACTATGACGCGGACGGGAATGTCGTGCGGAAGATCAGCTTCGGCGATGCGAACTGCGATAGCGTGCTCAACAACTTTGACATCAACGCGTTTGTGGCGGCGGCGCTCGATGCCGAGGAGGAAGCGCCGCACGATTACTGCGTCGCGGCGGGCTTGAGCGAGAGCGGCTCCCCCAGCCCCTGCCAGGCCTGCTGGGACGCGCGCGAGACCTGGGGCGACCTCAACGGCGACGGCGTGTTCAACAATTTCGATCTTGATCCGTTCGTGTCGGTGCTGGTCGGCGGTGCATCGTCGCCGTCGTACAGGACGTACGTCTGGGACGCCGAGAACCGGCTGATCGAGGTCCATCCGGCTCATGGGGTCGGCTCGACCTATTCGCCCGCGAACAATGACGAGCGCTGGCGATACGTCTATGATTACCTGGGTCGCCGCGTCGAGAAGCACCACGACAAGTACGTCAGCGGCTCGTGGGTCACGCAAAGCAGGACGCGGTTCGTGTACGACGGCTGGAACCTCATCGAGGAACTGAACGTGCCGACCAGCGGCGATCCGACCGTCCTGCGCCAATACACCTGGGGCCTCGACCTCAGCGGCCAGAGCGGCAATTCGACTGTCGGCGGCCTGCATGGCGCCGGCGGCATCGGCGGGTTGCTGAGCGTGTACGACACAAACGGCACCACAACCGGCGAAAACGCGACATCCGACGACAAATCGTACGTGTTCCTGTACGACGCCAACGGCAATGTCGGCCAATTGGTCGAATGGGCGACAGGCGCGGGCGGATCATCCGGCATGGCCTGGTCCGCCGGCCGCCTGGTCGCGAAGTACGAATACGACCCCTACGGCAACATCGTCGGCCCCGACGCCGACAATGACGGCAACATCGCCGAAGAGGCCGGCCCCTACGCCGCCATCAACCCCTTCCGCTTCAGCACCAAGTTCTTCGACGCCGAAACCGGCCTCTACTACTACGGCTACCGCTACTACTCCCCCCGGCTGGGACGATGGATCAGCCGCGATCCGATTGGGGAAGCGGATAGCCTACTCCTGTACGGTTTTGCGCGCGGCAGCCCCGCAAACAGGTATGACGTGTTGGGACTCCTGTGTGCGCAGGACTCCCCATCCTCAACGCAGCCCAACACACCCGCTCCTACCCGCAAATGTACGGGGGAGGCGTGCAAAGAGCGCTGCAAGAAGTCCCCTGGATCCATGTCCGTCGAGTGCGAAGTGCACAACGAGAAGTGCTCTCATTGCATTTGCGACTGCTCCGTTCCAAGCACGCAGCCGGGCGCATCAACCCAGCCTACAGGTGCTGCCGGTATTCTACGGAGATGCCGGCTGGTCGAGGAGGAACATCATGTGAAACGCGACATTCTCTGTCCGAAGAGCGGCGAATGCAAGGGGGCATTTCGAAGGGGATTCACGGAGTGCCAGGGGGACATAGAGCATCTGTGGTGCCTGCACGATGCGCTCAAGAAAGGAGAATGCAGAGGCAACCAGGCCTGCGTTGACGAACTCAAGAGAGCAGCGGAGGCGCAGGCATCTGCTTGCGCCCTCTATGGCACAGAAGAACTGAAACCCCAGCCCGGCGAGGAGCTTCCGGAGTCCTACAATATACAGTGCTTGGAAAGTGACCGGGAATTGTGTAAGTTCTTGTTCGAAGCGATAAATAAGCTGAAGTGAGCCACCCGTCGAACGGAGGCCCTACAAGTGGAGCGACTTCAGATCTCGCTGATTGTCTTGCTTTATATCATTGTCGGCGCGGTCGCGGGCAGGCTAACTGGTGGGATATCACACTTTACCTACCGGGTGACGGACAGCCTTAACAGAATGCTCGTTGGACCGCCACAGCTGCAGGCACCCTTTCCCTGCGATAGCGAGCTTATCAAGATAATCAATGAGAGCACCACGATCCGCTTGCGAACCGTAGTCAGGCGATCGTCTCTTGCTCTTCCTGCATTCATGCTCGCGGGGATAACTGTTCTCGCAGGTGCTCGCTACTTGCCCCCATTGTCACTTCGGGGTGCGATGATAGCTGGAGCAGCGATGGGTTTCTGTCAGTCATGGGTATGGGTAGCCACGACACCCATCGTGTGGCTCGCGGGCGGCAAGTACGGCGGCGTTGTACTCTGTTCAGCGCTTGTGCTGTGGCCGGCAGGAGTGATCGCGGCGCTTCTGGCACGCGCAATTAGCCTGCGGCGCAGCCGTGGGCGTACTGCGTTCGAGTGCACCAAGTGCGGTTATTGTCTTTTCATGAACGTCAGCGGCGCGTGCCCGGAATGCGGCTCCCAGAATGCGGTTGCGCGCGAGCCGGCGACTCGGGGCTGAGACTTGGGTGCTGTGCAGACCCCATTTGCGTCGGCACACCGGTGTCGTGATCGCGGCGACGACAGGTTCTGAGCGGAACGCCGCCGCTCTGTCGGTGCCGATGAGCGCACCGGTGTCTTGATCGAATTGCGTTAATGGCACTGCGAGTCAATGCTGTGTGCCTTCGGGACTGAGGCTCGGTTCCGAGCCGCCGCGCAGGTCCACAAGCGAGGTTTCAAAGTGTCGGCGGACCCTGCCTTGGCCGTAGTGGAATCAGTTCGATTGGATCTTGACGCCCGAAGCAGGCGTGACGGCGTGCGAAGTGACCGGAGCCGACGCAGCGAACTGCCCGATCTCGCGGCAACTCGGCCGCGCGGCGCGGCATCGTACTCCGCACTGCGGAGCCGGCGCAGCGAACTGCCCGAACTCGCGGCAACTCGGACGCGCGCAGCGGCATCATACTCCGCACTTCGGAGCTGGCCAATCATCGTGACGAGCGCTGGCGATACGTCTATGATTACCTGGGCCGCCGCGTCGAGAAGCACCACGACAAGTACGTCGGCGGCTCCTGGGTCACGCAGAATCGGACGCGGTTCGTGTACGACGGCTGGAGCCTCACTCAGGAACTGAACGTGCCGACCAGCGGCGATCCGACCGTCCTGCGCTTGTGCACCTGGGGCCTCGACCTCAGCGGCCAGAGCGGCAACGCAACCGCCGGTAGAGGGGATTCGTCGGTGTCCCGCCCAGAACGGCAATTCGTCCGTGTCCGGGCTGCGGAGAGGTGTCCATGACGATCAACATTGCGGTGTCTGGTGTGCTGTCTCTCACCACACTTCTACTCTTGGGCTGCTCGCCTCGACCGCACCTTCAAGTGTGTGATGGGGTCGCAGCAACCAACGCTATTGCAATGGTGCACACGGGGCGCGAGACCCTCGTGATACGCGAGGTACTAGCGAACGATGCGACCACGCATCACCAACTGCTCACTGCCGTGGACGCGGGGCGTGTCGCCGTGGTTGTGAGTCGCGCTCGTGGAATCGCCCTCTCCAGGAGCGGGTCGTACTATGCGACCGTCACCGATGAGGGAACGCTGGTCGTGACGGGGCCGAGCGGGTCACGAAGTCTGCGGCTTCCATGTGCGGGGCGCGAGGACTGCGCTACCGTTGGCCTCACGTTCGGTGCAACGGACTCTACGGTGCTTGTGGCGCACAAGGCAGGTATCTGGTCAACGAGCGCCCTACGGATGGACAAGTGGACTGAACTTCCAGTTCGCGGCCAGGTGACGAGTTGCGTATCGCTTGACTCCGGCGGCATCGCATACGGGGTTACGCGCGAGGGTGTCGGCAGTGTCGTGGTGCAGCCAGCGCGCGCCCCCGCGCGGGAAGTTGAGGTCGGAACCGCATGGGGTGTACTCGTTGCCACGAATAGGGTTGATACGGTGTACACAGGCTGCCGTCGCATTGATGGTGCACTTCGAGCAAGCCGTCTCGCCGTGGCGCACAGAGGACTTGTCGCTCCGCTAAAGGTCTCCACGGCCCCATCGACCCCGTTCCAACTCGTGCCGAGCCCGTGCGGCCGCATGCTCGCGATAGTCGTTGCGCGACGACAGTTGACGACGGACCCCAACATACTGATTGTGGATAGCAATTCCGGCAGGCTGCTTACAGAGGTAGTCATACCAGACGTCAACCAGGGCGCGACGACTTGTGCGTTCTTACATGACTCGCGCGGGTTACTCTACTTCCAATCAGATGGCTCCCTGCACAGCATCGCACTCGAACCGCCCGTACGGTAGCCTGGTAGCGCCCGGGGCAGCGAGCAATACGGACGGCGGCGTCCGAGCGGAGGATTGTTCCTGCGTCCTACTCGCGAATCACGCTGGGGCGCTCAGCCGGCGGTTCGAATGGGATGCGGAGAATCGGCTCGTCCGTGTGCGCCCGACGCCCGATGATGGCGACCTGTCGTCAGCGTGGAACGCCGCACAGAAGGTCGAATTCAAGTACGATTACATGGGCCGGCGGGTCGAGAAGGCCGTGTTCGATTGGGAGGCCGGGTCGCCGGGAAGCTGGGAGCTGCTCTCAAGGACGCGGTTTGTGTACGACGGCTGGAACCTCATTCAGGAGCTGAGCGTGCCGACCAGCGGCGCTCCGACCGTCCTGCGCCAGTACACTTGGGGCCTCGACCTCAGCGGCCAGAGCGGCAATTCGACTGTCGGCGGCCTGCATGGCGCCGGCGGCATCGGCGGGTTGCTGAGCGTGTACGACACAAACGGCACCACAACCGGCGAAAACGCGACATCCGACGACAAATCGTACGTCTTCCTGTACGACGCCAACGGCAACGTCGGCCAATTAGTCGAATGGGCCGACGGCGCGGGCGGCTCATCCGGCATGGCCTGGTCCGCCGGCCGCATGGCCGCGAAGTACGAGTACGATCCATACGGCAACATCATCGGCCCCGACGCCGACAATGACGGCAACATCGCCGAAGAGTCCGGCCCCTACGCCTCTATAAACCCCTTCCGCTTCAGCACCAAGTTCCTCGACGCCGAAACGGGACTGTACTACTACGGCTACCGCTACTACTCCCCCCGGCTGGGGAGATGGATCAACCGCGATCCGATTGGGGAGCGCGGCGGCATGGCCGTTTACCGATGTGTCAAAAACGATCCGATTCGGCGCATCGATGCGCTGGGACTTCACCCGATAGCGGATTGGTTTAGCGAACTCGACCCCTGTTTCAAGAGGGCGTGGGACAAAGCGATCACTGATGTCTGGCTGTACAGGAAACACAATCTAGATCCTGGAAACAATGGCTATAAGGCGTATCACTGTTTGACCGCGTGCCATCTCATTCGAGAGTGCGGGAATTGGAGGGGAAAACTCGTCAAGTTGTACCTAGCCATTGGGATCACGCTGGGGGGAGTCGTGTACGAGGTCGCAACGCTTTGTGGAACAGGTCATGGCGATAGCTTTGACGGACAAGAGCCGGCCAACTGGGTGTTTGACACTCTCGGCGATCTAGTTGCGAATGAATACGGTATTCTCTTCGGGCTATTCAGTAGCGACACCTGCTTTGACGCGTGCATGCCCTTGACTAAGCAATCAGTCATTCCCGGCCCTCGCGATCCCGAGATGGCGAACGTGCCGTAGCCGCCTACGCAACGAACAGATGGAGCGAGTTAAGGTCCATAAGGAACCACTGGGAGACTTACCTGTGCGACATATCCATGCCTTCTGTATTGCTATCGCGACAGGTGTGTCGTCCTGCGTCGCGCAGCCCGTCAGCGAAGTGGGCGCATCAAGAAACGCGGCGCTCTCCGTCAGGGGCACAGCCCTCGGCGAGGTGGGGCGCGGAGTTTGTTTCCAGCTTGCGTGGTTATATGACGCAGATGCACGCAAAGTGTCCAATCTTGAGACACTTGGCGACGAGGCCGCCCCGATTCAGAAGCCATATGTGGTTCAGCTCGAGAGTTTCATCGAGCGCGCCAAGAGCGATTTCAGACCCCATCCGAACGCAGAACTGCGCCCCGCTCTTGATGTGCGCTCGTATTACTATTCCGGGCTCGTGATGGAGGCGCTGGTCGCCCATTATGTCGGCAAAGATTATGATCGCGCAGTTGAGACTTACGATCGTGCGCGAGGCCTCATCGAAGCGCATCCGGAATTGGTGCGGTGTCCCCGTCGCTGGCCCGACGTGAAATGCGACGCCGCCATTGGAGCTATCATCTCGGTTCGGCACGACGCGCAATGGCATCTAGAACGACTGTCCGCCCTACAAGCACAAGCGGCCGATCGGAGATGTGCACGCGCACTTGAGCGTGACGCCGACCCAAGGCGCGCTAGCACGACGAATCGGGCGATGCCTGTGATTCGACTTGACACGCCTGGGTCAGCTGCATGGCGTGCCGCGACAGAAGCGCTGCTTGAGGAAGCCCTTATCTTCGACGTGTGGGAATCGAATCCAACTCTGGCGAGAGAGCGATATTACCGGCTCGCGCGATTATTGGCGATGAGTCGGGACATTATCGATACTGCGCTCAGTGGGTTTGTGGGCGAACGATTGGGCGACGATCGGGTAGTATCATCCAAGTCAGGCTCATATGAAATATACAGCATTCATGAGCCCGGAGTAATGGCACTGTACACCCGTCTACTGGAGCGCGGGTTGGAAGCGGAGAACATTAGTGAAGACCCTTGGACTGCGTCGCAGTACTACGCAGCAGCGCTCGCAATCGCAGAAAACTTCCATGGAAGCTCGGGAGAAGTCGAGAGAGGCATCGTGAGTCTCCGACTCAAAGAGTGCAAAGGCCGCGCACATGTCTCGCGATAGAGTCGTCCAGGTCGCGCAGGCCCGAAGAGCGTTGTTCCAAAATATGGGCGCGCTCCCCGCCCAAATTGAGCCGCGTGCGCGCAACGGCAGCATGGTCCGCTGGGCGGGATCAGTCAACGATTGAGACTTGCGCGACGGAGATTCAGGCTGCGTAGCGATAGAAATAGTGGAGCAAGCCGCCGAGGCCGGCCCATCGATCCCCGTCGGCCTGCCGCGCGTCATAACCCCCGGCGGGCGGGTTTCGATGTGCGGCCTGCTCCTCCGACACGAACCCTTATGGTTCGTTTCGCTCAAGGGAGCCGAACCTAAGGGGTTCGGTTCGGTGGAGGGAAACGGAATCGAAAAAGTCTCTCCTGTCGCGCGAGACTATTTTTCGAGGAGAGTGCGTTCCCCTCTACTTGAACGGTCGTATCGAAATGATGCGACCCGCCAAGGCGAGCTATCCACATCCGGCCCGCACCACGCGGGCGGCGAGGTCGGGTCGCACTCGCTCATCCCGCGCTGATGTCCATCCCCAGTGCGCGGGCGAATCCCCAGAACTCCGGAAAGCTCTTCGACACACAACCCGGATCCTCGATCTCGACCTCTGTCCCGCAACTCACAAGAGAGAAGCTCATCGCCATCCGGTGATCGCGATAAGTCCGAATCCGGGCCGGCGTCAGTCTCGCCGGCGGCTCAATCCGCAGCCCATCTTCGCGGACGTCCACCCCGGCCCCCAGCCGACGCAATTCCTCAGCCAGAGCCGCGATTCGATCACTCTCCTTCACCCGCAGATTCGCGACATTGCGAATCACCGTCGGCCCCGCCGCGAACAGTGCCGCCGTCGCCAGTGTCGGGGCCGCATCCGGCATGTCGTTGAGATCAACGTCCACGCCGCGCAGGCGCTGATCGGCCGGGCCACGGACCTCCACCCCCGTTGCGTCCTCTCGAACAATGCACCCCATCCGGCCCAACATCTCGACGAAGCGCACGTCGCCCTGCCGACTGGCGAGGGTCAACCCCTCCACGCGCACGCACCCGCCGCTTACCGCCGCCAAAGCCCAGAGATACGCAGCGCCGCTGGCGTCCGGCTCCACGGCATACTCGCCCGCGCGGTAGCGCTGCGAAGCCGCGATCACGAACCGCGTCAACGGCGGATCGGCCAGCACCTCCACCCCCGCGTCTCTCATGACGCCGAGCGTCATGTCCAGATAGGGCCGGCTCGGCGACTCGCCCCCGATTCGCACAAACACATCGCCCGCCGCGTACGGCGCGACCATCAGCAACGCGCTGATGAACTGGCTCGATATCGGCCGATCGAACTCCACCAGCCCGCCGGTCAGCCCCTCCGCCGCGACTGAAATCGGCACGAATCCATCGGCCGTCTCATACACCACGCGGGCGCCCAATGCCCGCAGCCCCTCGACCAGCGCCCCGATCGGCCGTTCGCGCATTCTGGTACTGCCGTCCAGCCGCCGCGCACCGTGCCCCAGGCAGGCCAGCGCCGTCAGGAAGCGCATCGCGGTTCCGGCGTCGCCGGCGTCCAGCTCGCAGTCCTGTTGCGGCGGAAAGCCGCCGCAGCCGGCGACCCGGATGCTGCGCGTGGGCGCGTCCAGCCGGGCGTCAATCCCCAGAGATCGCAATCCGAGGACCATGCGGTCGGTGTCGTCGCAGAGCGCTGCGCCGCTCAGCGTACTCTCACCATCGGCGAGCGCGCAGACCAGGAGGCGATTCGTATAGCTCTTGGAGCCTGGCGGCCGCACCACGCCGTGCAGCGGCCGGTTCGCCCGGAGTCGAACGAATGGGGCATCAGGCGGCGTGGCCAGATCCCCGAGCGAGTCCGGATGAATCGTGGAATGCGTCATGCGGCGGCCGTCACGCGAAAGAGGACACTCACTGCCCAACACATCGATGCTTCCTCGGCGGATTCGCTCCGGCCGTCGGCCGCACAGCCCATGTACACGCTCCCATCCGCTCGGCCCAGCCAGATGCGACAGCGCGCTTCGCCGTCGGCCATTCTGCACAGTGCCGCGGCCCCCAGCTCGGGTGCGATTCCCGGCGCTGCGACCGCCACGTCGCCCGGCAGCAGCAGCGGCCGCATGTCATCCGTCGTGATCCGGACGCCGAATGCAGTCGGCATCAACTCGCCGATCCGCGGGCACTCCAGGAACCCCGCGCACTCGTATTCCGCGGCCGGCTCGTGAATCAACGCGCTGCAGATGGACTGGGCGGGTCCGTCGAGCGAGTAGACCCGCGCGGGGCGCGCTTGATGTACCGAGTCGGCACTGGCCGCGCTGAGCAGGCCGGGCGATCCCCGCGCGGCCCGCGGTCGCGAACGGGGCGTTCGTCCGCTTGCGGCGGGGGCGACTCGCGTCACGGAACGTCCGCGGCCGCCGGACGCGGTGGGGACCGGCAGCAGGGGGGTGTTCAGGGGTAGTGCCTCCGGAAGTTGATGGGGATCGAAGATCGGAATTCGTGCTGCGGGCTTCGCGTCGGCAGATTCGTGCGCATCGCCGCCCTGCTTGCCCGTGGAGGGCAATGCCCGTTGCGGGAATCGGGACTGGGATTCCTCGAGCAGGGAGAGGAAGGCCTCGATCGCGCCGGCCAGTTGCGGGCGCGAGTCCACAAGTTGGGCGACTCGCGCCAGCAGGACGCGATGCCGCTCCCGCGCACCGGTCACCACGACCGCGCCGCGCGCGGCAACTCCGGTGAGCAGCCATTGCAGGTCTTCGCCCGTCAATGCGCAGGCCCGAATCAGCAGGTTGGCGTCCGCCGATTGCCCCTTTTCGAGCGCTTCGTATTCGCGCAGCGGGATTCCGAGCCGCTCTGCAAGCTGCGACTTGCCCCGCGCTCCGAAATGTCTGCGGCGCAGCTCGCGCAGCCTCGCCGCCACTTCTTCACGCGGGTCGCTCATGTGCGGTGGCTCGGGCGCGTGGGCTGCTCATCGCCATTCCCGCACAAGTGCCGGTACGCCGTGATCATCGCCTGCGTTCCGAGTTCGCCTCCGCCGGGCCGCGCTTCAACCGACCGGAACATCTGCTGTGCCAGGGCGGTCGCCGGCATCACGACGCCCGCCGCCTGTCCCGCCTCCTGCACGATTCGCAGATCTTTCTGTTGCAGCTTCACCATGAATCCGGGGGCCATGTCGCCGGCCGCCATCCGCGGCCCGTAATTCGCCAGCGCCCACGAGCCGCCGGCGCCCGCGCTCAGTGCGTCGATCAGAACCTCGGGCGCGATGCCCGCGGAGCGCGCCAGCAGCAGGGCTTCGCAAACGCCCATCAGGTTCACCGCGCAGAGCACCTGGTTGCACGCCTTGAGCGCCTGGCCGGCGCCGCTCGGCCCCACGTGCACAATGCGCCGCCCAAGTTGCTCCAGCAACGGCCGCACGCGGTCAAACGCCTCAGCGCGACCGCCAACCAGGATCGTCAATGTCGCATTTCGCGCACCGACGTCTCCGCCCGTGACCGGCGCGTCGAGAAAATCCACGCCCTGTTCGGCCAGCCGTGCGGCGATGCTCCTGGTTCCAGACGGGCTGATTGTGCTGAGATCCACGACGACCGTTCCGCGCGGCAGAACCGCGGCCGCCCCATTTTCCCCGAACAGCACCTGCTCCACGTCCGGCGTGTCCGTCACCATTACGAACAGCACGTCGATTTCAGCGGCCGCACCGGCGGGGGTATCCGCCCAGGTCGCCCCCTGCACCAGCAGCGGCTCCGCCTTTGCGCGCGTGCGCGAATGCACCGTGACGCGGCAGCCGCCGCGCAACAAGTGCCCCACCAGTGGGGCGCCCATGATTCCGGTTCCAATGAACCCGATCCGTCGTTCCGACACGCAGCGCCTCCTCAATCTGCCCCTCATCGGGGTCCGGACGCCGCTCAGCGCACCGGGGAGTGTAACCGAGCGACGGCGGCGCCCGCGTCGGCCGGCCGTCGCACCGGATTCCCGGCCCGCCAATACCGGCATATCCTCCAATGTCGTCCAATGCCCCCAATTGTCTCCGTGGAGCGCTTCGTGCCGCATCCTGACGCCGAATCACGCCCGCCGCCTCATCCGTCGAACACCGTCACGCGCGTCATTCTGGCCGGCGCATCCGGCCTGATCGGCCGGGCCTTGGCCGACGCGCTGCGAACGCGCGGGGCGGAGGTTCAGGTACTGGTCCGTCGGCCGGCTGAAACGGCGGATGAGATCGCCTGGCAGCCCGAGACCGGCCAGATTCACGCCGAGCGGCTCGACGGCGCGGCCGCGGTCATTCATCTGGGCGGCGAGAGCATCGCGGCGGGACGCTGGACTCCGCAGCGCAAGCGGCAACTCGTTGACAGCCGTCTTCGCAGCACGGTGCTCCTGGCCGATACGATCGGCCGCCTGTCGCGACCGCCGCCGACGTTCCTCTGTGCATCGGCGATCGGATACTACGGCGATCGGGGCGACGAACGGCTGGAGGAGAGCAGCCCTGCGGGAACGGGGTTTCTGCCGGATCTCTGCAAGGCGTGGGAAGCCGCGGCGCTGCGGGCGGCGCCGGCGACGCGCGTGGTCTGTGCCCGCATCGGGATTGTGCTCTCGCATCGTGGTGGGGCGCTGCGCAGCATGCTGACGCCGTTTCGCTTCGGCGTGGCGGGCCGTCTGGGCGCCGGCACGCAGTACATGAGTTGGATCGGCCTGCCGGACGTGGTCCGCGCCATGCTCCACACGTTGGATCATCCTGAAATTCGCGGAGCGGTGAATTTGACCGGCCCGGAGCCGGTCTCCAATTCGGAGTTCACCCGAACGCTCGCGCGGTTGCTCCGGCGTCCCGCGATCCTCCCGGTGCCCGGCTTCGCCTTGCGGCTGCTGTTGGGCGAAATGGCCGACGCGCTGCTGCTCTCCGGGGCACGGGTGGTTCCGGCTGTGCTGCTGGAAAGCGGGTTCCAGTTCCGCTCGCCCACGCTTGCGGCGGCGCTGCAGGAAGCGCTTGGCGCCGCCTGAGCGGATGCGCGGGAAATGCGCCCGTGCGGATATCCGGCCGATTGACATGGAGAACCCGCGGCCGCGCACCCTTGTGCGGCACGATGCGGACCGGCCTGACCGATAGGGATAGGGAATGGGCCGGATCGCGATGAACGCGGGGCGACGGATGGCGCGCGCCGGGTGCCCACGGCATTCGCGCGTCCCACGGGCGCGGCGCGCGCCGTTTATCCGCATCGCCCGCTCCTGCCTGATTCTGGCTGCGGTGACGCTTGTCGCCCAGGCATCGGCGCAGCTCAGCCGAAACACCTCCGACCAGATTCTGGCCGCTGCCGCTGAAGCGCCGCGCGCCACGCAGCTCAAGCTCTTTGACTTTGATGAGCGCTCGCAGGGCAATTACGAAGACACGCCCATGCGCTGGTCGCAGCTCTCCGGCCGGGGGCTGCCCGGGCACTGTCGCGGCCGATTTGACGAGGAAGTCGGGCGAACGGCGCCGCCTTCGTTCCGGCTGGACATCCACGGCGTCGGCGCCAACGTTGCCTACGAGTACGCCCACCATGACCTGATCATCGAGCCACAGGCCGACTACCTGATCTCCGGCTTTGTCCGCTGCCGCGGCCTGAGCCATGCACGCGCCATGCTGGCCGCTTACGTCGTGGACCGCTTCGGCGAGCGGGTTCCTGACAGTGAGCGGGTCAGCGAGCTGGTGGCGGATACCGACACGCCGGATGAGTGGCAGCGCGTCGAGGTTCCGATGTCGGCCGACGCGCGCGGCGCCTTCGCAATTCGCATCCAGCTCTGGGTGCTGCAATCAGCCGGATGGAAAAGGTCCGACCGCCAGAGTCCCGATGCCATCCGCCGCGAGGATGTGCAGGCAACCGCCTGGTTTGACGACCTCCGCGTCATCCGCGTGCCGCGCGCCCGGCTCATTCCGCCCGACCCCTCGGCGATGGTCGCCGCCCACACGGCGGCGCGGCTGCGGTTCGAGGTGAACGGTGTGGGCGAGCGCTCCTTCGAGGCGCGCTTCACGATTCTTGATCCCGACGGGCGCGAGCGCGCCCGTCATGGTGTGGTCATCGCCGGCAACGACCAGAAGCCCGTCTCCGTGCCGTTTCCCGCCCAGCCGCCCGGCCGGTATCGCGCCGTCGCGGAGGTCTTTGTCGGCGAGGAGCGCGTGCTGCGCCGCGAGATTCTCATCGCCGTGATTCCCGAGTTGCCGCGTCGCAATTCGCTGGGCGCGGCGATCAGCGCCGACCTGGGGATGTGGCAGTCCGGCGACCTCGGCGGCCTTTCGCAACTGCTCACCGAGCTGTCGCTTCGCGAGGTGAAGGTTCACCTGCCGCTGATTGAGAACATCGACGCACTGGAAAGCGTGAGGCAGATCCGCGCCTGGGGCCGGCTGCTGCGCACGCTGGCGGAACTGCGCATTGACACCGTCGGCGTGTTGCGCCCGCCGCTGCGCACGGATGCTCCCTTGAGTCTGCATGAATACGTTCGACGCGAGCCTGGCTGGCGCGACGCACTTTCGCCGCTTCTGGCCCAGATCGGCGGACAGGTACACCGCTGGCAGCTCGGCGTCGAGGCCGACGAGGTGCTTGCCATCGCCTGGGAGCCGGGCCGCATCGCATCGGTTCGCGACCAGTTGCGCCGCTACGTCGCCGTACCCGACCTGCTCGTTCCGGCATCGGCGCTCGATCCGCCGGTCGAGGGGCTGGGCGCGATTCGGTCCGTGCTTGTTCCGGACGGCCTTCCCAGCACGGCGTTGGCGCGGCATCTCGACTTCCTGCTTGCGCCCGCGTCGCAGCGAGACTGGCTGCGAATCAGGCCGCCGGCCGAGCGCAACCTGCGCCGGCTGGACCGCATCGCGGAGTACGCCCGCCGCCTCACCATCGCCCGAGCCACCGACGCGGTGCGCGTCTGCATCCCCGCGCCATTCGCGCTCGAATCCATCGGGGGAACGCCGGCCTGGACGCCGGCCGAGGAATTTGTCCCACTGCGCACGCTGGTCCACTTTCTCAACAGCGGCCGTCCGGCCGGCGTTCTGCGCATCGGCGAAGGCGTGCTGGTGCTGTTCGCCGGCAGCGATGAGGACACGCCCGGCTTCGGCGTTGCCTGGGGGCGGCACGGCTCGGTGGCCGTCGAAGCCTATCTGGGGCCGCAGGTGCGACAACTGGACCTGTGGGGTTCGGTTCGCACGATTCCGCAGACAGACGGGCTTGCGCGAATCGAACTCGGTCGCATGCCGGTCATCCTGGAGGGCGTGGATGTCCCGCTTGCGATGCTGCAATCGAGTTTTTCGCTCTCACCGAACTACGTAGAATCTCATGAGCGCCATACGCAGCCGATGCTGCGCTTCACGAATCACTTTGATACGCGTGTCGACGGCGTGCTCACCGTCCGCGGGCCGTCGGACTGGTCGCTGACGCCGCGCACCGTGGAGTTCGGCCTGGCCCCCGGCGAGTCGCTGCAGCGCGCTCTCGATCTGGTCATCCCGCCGCGCCAACCGGCCGTCACGCAGCCGCTCGACGTGACCGTCGAGCTGCGCGCGCCGCGCGCCGCCATGCTGCGTTTCGCCCCGGAGCTGACGATCGGCCTGCGCGACATCATCGTTGAGCTGCACACCAGTTGGGATGGCGACACGCTTGTGATTGATCAATCCCTGCGGAACGCCTCCCCCGCGCCGGTCAGCTTCGGCGCCTTCTGCGACGCGCCGCGCCGCGCCCGCCAGGAATCCCAGTTTCTGGAAGTGCCCCCCGGTGAAACCCGGGTTCGGCGCTATACTTTCCCCGAGGCCCGGGCCATGCGCGGACAGCGCATTCGCGCCGGCGTCCATGAGATTCGCGGAGATCGAGGGCTGGAGCAGCTTGTCGATGTGCCCGAGTGAGGCGACAATCCCGCCCGTGGCTTCGCGGAAGCCGCCCCGCATCCTCATCGGAAACCCGCATGGTCAGCCTGCCGATCCGCGATGACGACAAGCACGATTCCTCGCGCGGCGGCGGAAGCGCGGGAGGCGGCTGCGGCACCTCCTGCGGCGCCGGCCTCGAAAAAGTCTACCCCACGACGGCGGTCCGCTTCGGCGCGATGAACTGGATCGGCGAATTCAGCTACCGCCCCGGCACGGTCTTTCGCTGCGGCGGCAAGGTCGTCATTCAGACCGACCGCGGCACCGAGATCGGCGAACAGGTCAGTCTCACGTGCAACGGTTGCAGCAACTCCGTCAGCCGCGAGCAGATCCGCCGTTACATTGACTACAGCGGCCCCGAATTTTATGAGCTTCGTGCCGGGCGCATCCTGCGCGAAGCCACCCCGCAGGATCTCGCCGATCAGGCGCACCTCAACGCCACCATCCGCGAAGACGTCGATCGCGCCGCCATGCTTGCGATGCAGATGAATCTCGACCTGAAAATCGTCACGGTCGAGCGGCTCTTCGGCGGCGAGCGGATCGTCTTCTACTTCCGATCCGAGGAGCGCATTGACTTTCGTACGCTCGTCCGCGACCTGGCCGCCCACTATCGCACGCGCATCGAGATGCGGCAGGTCGGCGCACGCGATGAGGCCCGGCTCGTGGCGGATTACGAGGTCTGCGGCCGCGAGTGCTGCTGCAAGGCCTTTCTCAAGAAACTCCGCCCCGTCAACATGCGCATGGCCAAGCTGCAGAAATCCACCCTCGACCCATCGAAGGTCTCCGGCCGCTGCGGCCGGCTGCGCTGCTGCCTGCGCTACGAACACGAGGCTTATGAATCGCTCAACGCCCGGCTGCCGCGAAACGGCTCTCGCGTCCGCACCGCCGCCGGCGATGCGACCGTGATCGATCGCCAGGTGCTTACGCAATTGCTGCTGGTTCGCCTCGATGATGATCGCGAGATGGCGATTCCCCTGGAAGACGTGCTGGACGGCGCCGCAGCGCCGCCGCGCACGGTTCGCATCGACGACCTGCCGGATGCGCCGCCGCAGGGTTCCCCTCGGGGTGATCGCCCGGAGCGCCGTTCCGGCCCGGCCGGTGATGGATCGCGCCGGGACCGCCCGCCGCGCCCGGACAGCCGTCGTTCCGCGGGACCCGGTCGCGCGCCGGATTCACCGGTTCAGCCGCAACCGCCCATTCAGCCCCCGTCGCCGGCACCGCGCCGCCCTGAAGATGGCGCCGATGGGCCTGCCGAGCCTACAAACCGTCCTCCGGAGGCCGGACCAGACGGCGGCGAGCGCGCCCGCCGCCTGCGTCGGCGCCGCCGGGGTCGCGGTGGGGGAGGGCAGGCGCCCGGCCCCGACGCGGGTGGGCCGCCGACTGATTCCGACGCGGGTGGACCGCCGGCCGGTTCCTGAGAACAATAGGGGAGTGACTCCGGAATCGTGAGGTGGCAGGAATCGAGAGAGCGGTATGAGCGTTCAGACGATCGACGAAATTCGCGCCCGGCTTACCGCCGACGGCCGTTATCACCTGGCCGCCTATGATTTTCTGCACGAAGTGCTGGAACTGGCGGTCGAGCGCGCCCACGGGGCGGATCGATCGGGGGAATCGCAGCACGTCACCGGTCAGGAACTTTGCATCGCCTTGCGCGACCTGGCGCTGCGCCGCTGGGGCTTGATGGCGCGTCCGGTGCTGCGTTCCTGGGGCATCCGGCGCACGCGCGACCTGGGCGAAATGGTCTACCTGATGATCTCATTAGGCGTGCTGGGGAGGCAGCCTTCCGACCGCATTGAGGACTTCGACGACGTCTTCGATTTCGACGCGCTGGACCGCTACGAATGTCTCGCCGGCGGCGCGGAGCACGATCATTAATCCGATCGACCACTACCTGCCTCCGCTCTCTGAATCCGCCCGCCGCTGGCTCCGCTTCGGTCTCGTCGTGGTCGGTGTTCTCATCGCGTGGTGGCTGCTGCAGCGTCTCAACACGGTGTTGACTCCCATCGCCGTCTCGCTGGCGCTGGCGTACATCCTCAACCCGTTCGTCTCAATGCTCGAGGATCGCGGCGTCAGCCGCATGCGTTCGACCATCTGGATTTTCGCGATCGGCTTCGCGGCGATCACGGTGCTCGTCGTTCTGGCCGCCACCACCGGCGTGGCCCAGACGGCGCAGTTGCTCGCCAATCTCGATGTCTACCGCGACGCTATTCACCGCTGGTTCCTCTCGACCTTTCCGACGTTGATGGACAAGGCGCCGCAATCCGCCGACGTCGGTCAGTTGCTGAAGGAGCATGGCGGGGCCGCGGCGGCGATGGTCGCTTCGTACCTCAGCATGCTGGCGGCGGGCGTATCGCGCTGGATGGTCGCCGCCGTGCTGATCCCCATGTACACCTTCTTCTTCCTGCTGCATTTCAACGACATGATCCGCGCCGTCCGCGATCACCTGCCGGACCGCTACCGCGAGACCATCGTGCGGCTGGTCAGCGTCACCGATCAGGCCATGGCGGATTTTTACCACGGTCGGCTGCTGATCTCGCTGGCCGTCGGAGCGCTGACGGCCATCGGATGGCTCATCGTCGGCGTCCCCTATAGCGTCCCGCTGGGGCTGGCCGCCGGCGTGCTCAATCTCGTGCCGGTGATGGCGATTCTCGCGTTGCCGCCGGCCCTGATTGCGACCTATTTTTCTGCCTCAACTGCCGGCGAGGGGTGGCTTTGGCCGGTGATCCTGGTGCTGGTGGTCTACTTCGTGGTGCAGGCGATCGACAATTTCGTCCTTTCGCCCTACATCACGGGTCAGACCAGCGGGCTGCACCCCATTACCACCGTCATCGCGCTGCTGGTGGGCGCAGAATTGGCCGGCATTCTGGGCATGCTCGTCGCGATTCCGATCACCTGCACGATCCGCCATGTCTTCATGCAGCACGCGCTGCCGGAGATCCGCCGCCTGGCCGCGCCGCGCCCGGCGGCCGCGCCCGTTTCCAGCCCGGAGAGTCCCGCCCCATGAGCCACCCCACCCCCAAACCGGCCGATGCAGATTCGCCGATGAGACCTTTCGGATCGGGACCGCGCTCCGCCGGCCCGCTGATCTTCTGGACGGTCGCGTACATCGTCTGGTTCGGCGTGCTGCTGTATCTTGCGCTAGGCCCCGCCGGACCCCGATGACGCACGCCCCCGCGCTGCACCTGCTCGACGAGATTCGGCATTGTGAGCATGACCCGCGCCTCTTCGCGGAGAATCTCGCTGCGCTGAGCCGTCATTCGCCGGACCTGGCGAAGCAACTGGAGCGCGTCGCAATTCCCTCCGAATGGCGGCCGGCACGCGGACTCGATGGCTGGCCGCTCTTCCGCACCGAGCGACCCGGCGAGCCGCCGCAATATTCGGGCGGCAGCGCCGCGCCGGCGACGCGCGCCGCCGCCGTGCTGGCGGGCGTTCCGGCGTCGGATCGAAATGTGGCGCTGCCGGCGGTGCTGGCCGGCGCGGAGCTCTTTCTGCTGTTGCGGCGACATCCCGCGCACGCGGCGGTGTTCGTGTTCGAAAGCGATCCGCCGGCACTTGCGGCCGTGCTTCGCACGCAGGATTTGCGCGTCGCCATCGAGGCGCGTCGCCTGATTCTGTCGCATCCCAAAGAGCCGTTGCCCCTGCTCGATGCTTTGCTCACCCGTGAGGAGGGGCTGCTACCGCCCGCGACGCTGCTGCGCCTGCCCGGCGTTCCGGAGCAGCGTGTCACGGAGTTGCAGGCCCTCTGCGAGTCGCTGAACCGGCGCTGTGCCGAGCGACGAAGCGCCGCTGTTATCAGCGCAGCGCCCCGCGCCTCCACCCGCACCGACATCGCACTATTGTCGCTCTCATCGCTCAGCGCGGCTCATCGCGCGGCGGACGAGCTTGCCGATGCGGCGCGCGCACTCGGGCGAACCGTGCTGCTTCGCGCGCTGCGAACCCCGACCGACGCCCATCCGCTTTCGCACGAACGGGCGCTCGCGGAGCATCGCCCGCACTGCGTCATCGCGTTCGAGCATGCAGCGCCGCCCTTCCGAAGCGGTGTTGCGGCCGCGCCTCCCGTCGCTCCGAACCGCGGCACTGCAACGCCGACTCAAGATCCGCGGTCTGCCGGTCCATCCTCGCAGAACGCGCCCGATTCCTGCACGCGTTTCGAGTGGCGCTGCCTTCCGCCGATGTCCTCGGCCGAGGCAGGCGAATTGTCGAACGGCGGTACGGAGATTCTGGCCGCCAGCCCGCTGGTGGAGGCCGCGTGGCGTGCGGCGGGCCGGCGGGTCCGCCCGTTCTACTGGGCCGTGCGGGCCGCTGAGATCGACCAACCTCCGGTGGATCGGAGCCGGGGCGCGGCGTGCGTGCTGCTGGTCGGGGATGTGCCGGACGACAGTGAATCCGCCGCCGGCGTCGTTCATCCGACGCACCGCATCCTCTGGCGCGAGCTGCAGCGCCGCGCGCGGGAGACGGCATTCAAGCGCCACGCATCCGGCCCGGCGGCGCTGCTCGATGGCGTGGAGCGCGCCTCGGGGCTTCGCATCGGGGACGCCGACACCCGCGCCGCGCTGCTTCGCGCGATCGTCGAACGCATCATTCCCGCAGCGATCGCGCACCGCCTGATCGACCTTTGCGTGGACGCAGGCGCGTCGTGCGTCGGGCTGGGCACGGGCTGGCAGCGCATCGGTGTCGCAGCGCTTCGCGCGGATCACCCGCAGCGCGTCCACGCGCTGGCCGCGCTGGCCATCGGTGCGCCCGATCCGCTCACGCCCGATCTGTTGCGCGTCGCGGCCTGGGGCATCCCGGTCGCCATGCCGTGGTGCGCGGCGCGCTCCGACGGGGAATTGGGCGGGGTCCTGCTTCCCGGCACGCACTTCCTCCCCCTTGCCTCGGCGGATGCGGCGACCCGATACCTGCGGGATTCTCAGCAGCGCCGCGAGTGCCCGATCGCCCTTTCCGCGCGCGAACACCTGAGACAGCACACCGCGTCACAGCGCATGCGCGCGTTGCTCGACTCCTGCGCGTGACCGGATCCGCGGCAGGCACGTCCGCTACCGGCGCGGGCCGGCGCTTCCATCAGTGGTTTAAGGGGTGCCCTTGAGTGCACCAGTGCTGTGTCAGCAGTGGCGCACCCGGAACGGCTGCTACGCTGATCGAGCAGGAACACGCCCTACCGCGTTCCTGAAGCCGCTGACGGCGAGGGTGCGCGTCCATTCGCGCCAACCGGCGTCATTCAGCGCTGCGGGCTTGCCGTCTGGGGCTTGGCGGCGGGCGCGGCGGTATTCGCCCGGATTTCCTTCAACAATCCGATGATCTCTGCCAGCCTTTGATTGGTCGTGCGCATTTCGACGAGCATTGCGGCCCGTTGTGCGCCGCTGTCGGGCACCTGTGCCGCGGCATGGGGCGGACTGGAGAGCGGCCAGAGGGCCAGGAGGGTGAATAGGGTGATCGCCCCGGCACAAACGAGTAGCGGGCGGACGGCGGTTGGTTGAGTCGCAGACGGGTTCATGGCAGTGCCTCCCAGCCAGTCTTATCGGCCGGGAAACGCGGGTAGCCCGATCCGCGCTTGCGTCTACTTTCGCTCGACGGTCGCACTCCGAATGTGCAGCTCGCGCAACTGCTTCTCATCCACCGGGCTGGGCGCCTGCGTCAGCGGGCAGTAGCCCTCCTGCGTCTTGGGGAAGCTGAACGTGTCGAGCAGGCTGTCCAGCCCGTTGAGCAGCATCACCATGCGGTCGACGCCCATCGCGAATCCGCCGTGCGGCGGCGGGCCGTGCCGCAACGCCCGCAGCAGGAACCCGAACTTCAATTCCGCCTCCTGCGGCGTCAGCGCCAGCAGCTCGAATACGCGGCTCTGCACGTCGGCGCGGTGAATGCGGATGCTGCCGCCGGCCAGCTCGACTCCGTTGACGACCACGTCATACGCCTTGGCGCGGACCTTCAGCGGGTCGCTCGCCAGCAGCGGGAGGTCTTCGTCCATCGGCGCGGTGAAGGGGTGGTGGACGGCGTAATAGCGCTGGTCGTCGGCGTGGTACTCCAGCAGCGGGAAGTCCACGATCCAGAGGAAATTCCACAGCCCCTCGGGGATCAACCCGCGCCGCCGGGCCACTTCCTCGCGCAGGCGCGCGAGATACTTGCATACGTTGTCGATCGTGTCGGCGGCGAAGAAGAGCGCATCGCCGGGTGCAGCGCCGGTCGCGGCGCACAACTCGGCCGCCAGCTCCGGCGAGAAGAACTTGGCAACGCCGGTCTTGAACACCGGCTTCCCGCCGTCGCCGGCCTCGACCTTCAGATAGGGCAGCCCGCCCGCCCCGATGCCCTTGAGGATCGCCTGGTAGCTGTTTTCCGCCTTTTCAATCTCGTTCTGCGAGATGTCCGCCCCGCCGGGAACGCGGATGCAGCGCACCGCGCCGCCGCGCCCGACCGGCTCGGTGAAGACGCGGAAATCGGTCCTGCCGCAGATGTCGGTAACGTCTCGGATGCGCAGGTCATAGCGGGTGTCGGGGCGGTCGATGCCGTATTCGGCCAGCGCCTGGGCGTAGGTCATGCGCGGGAAGGGGTCGGGCAGCGTGACGCCCAGCAGCTCCTTCCAGACGCGGCGCAGGTATCCCTCGGCGACGCGCAGCACGTCATCCATCTGGACGAACGACATCTCGACGTCGAGCTGCGTGAACTCCGGCTGGCGGTCCTTGCGGCTGTCCTCGTCACGAAAACAGCGGACAATCTGCATGTACTTGTCGAAGCCGCTCATCATCAGGAGCTGCTTGAAGAGCTGCGGGCTTTGCGGAAGCGCATAGAAGCTGCCCGCTTGTTTACGGCTGGGCACGAGGAAGTCGCGCGCCCCCTCCGGCGTGCTCTTGGTCAGGAACGGCGTCTCGATCTCGATGAAGCCGCCTTCGTTGAAATAGTCGCGAATCAGCTTCACCGCCCGATGGCGGCTGATCAGCGAACGCTGCATCGCGGGACGGCGCAAGTCGAGAAAGCGGAATTCGAGCCGCGTCTCATCCTTGACCTGCACGTCATCCTCGATGGGGAAACGCGGCGTCTCCGACGTGCTCAGCAGGTCGATCTCGCGGACGTTGACCTCGACCCGGCCGCTGGCGATCTGGGGATTCTCAAGGCCGGCGGGCCGGGCGGCCACCTCGCCGCGGACGGCGACGCAGAACTCGCTTCGCAGCCGGCCGGCGGTCTCGTGGGCGGCTGGATCGGTTTCGGGGTTGAACTTGAGTTGCACGATCCCCTCGCGGTCGCGCAGGTCGATGAAGACCATGCCGCCGTGGTCGCGGCGGGTGGCAACCCACCCGCACAGCAGCACGGAACGACCGATCAGGGACTCATTCACCTGCCCGCAGTAGCAGGTTCGCTGGTTATAAGGAAGGGGCACAGGGGTTCTCTCGAACGGGGCGTCTCTTTCGCAAGGACCGAGAATCCTATCGGCGATCCGGCGGAATCGTCAAAGACGGCGGCCCTGCCCGGGAAAGAGGCGCTTGGGTAAAGGGGTACCGCGGGACGCGCATTGGTGGCGGCGCTCATGCAGCGCATGGAAGGCGCTTCACGGCCGCGGGGCGGCGCGCGGTATCATGCCCGGCGCCGCTGAACAAGTGGGTGGTGCGCGAGCGATATCGCGGTGCGAAGATTCTGCCGGAGAACGCGGCGAAATAGCCGTCGAGACGGGATCAGCCGGATGAGTGCGGATCGACTGCGGATCAACGAGGTCTTTCACTCCGTGCAGGGGGAGGGCACGCGGGCGGGGTTGCCTTGCGCCTTCATCCGGCTGACCGGCTGCCACCTGCGCTGCCGCTGGTGCGACACCGAGTACGCGTTTTATGAGGGCGGCTGGCGGACGATTGACGACCTGCTGACGGAAGTGCGCGGCTTCGGCTGCCCGCTGGTTCAGGTCACCGGGGGCGAGCCGCTGCTCCAGCCCGCGGTGTACCCGCTGATGACGCGCTTGTGCGACGAAGTGGCGACGGTGCTGCTCGAGACGTCCGGCGCGCTGCCGACGGATCGCGTCGATCCGCGCGTGGTCTGCATCCTGGACGTGAAGTGCCCCGGCAGCGGCGAGGAGTCGCGGAATCACTGGGACAACCTCCGGACCTTGCGGCCGCATGACGAAGTGAAGTTCGTGATCGCCGATCGGGCGGATTATGACTACGCGGTCGAGGTCATCCGCCGCCACAACCTCAGCGAGCGCTGCGCAGCGGTCCTGCTGAATCCCGTCTTCGGCGCGCTGGAACCGGTGCGGCTCGTGGAGTGGATGCTGGCCGACGGGCTGGCGGCGCGCCTGGGGCTGCAATTGCACAAGCTGATCTGGTCGCCGACGGCGCGCGGCGTGTAGCGAAGGCTGCACCATGCCCGGCGGTGCAGCCCGCGCTGCGGACTGGCAGTGGCCGGCCTCAAGCAAAACTTGCGCCCGCGCCGATACAATGTCCATTGGATGTCCTGCCGCGGCGGGACCGGTCGGCCGTGCAAGCTCGACCGTCCCGGTCAGGCACAGGAGTTTCACCGTGGCCAGTCGCCGTCACCGTCACCGTCACTCATCAGCGGATCGGTTCCTCCGGCTCTTCGGGGCCGCGGCGATGTTCGGGCTGCTGGGGACGATCGGCTGGTGGATGCACACGGCGTGGCGGCGCGGCGGCGAGGTCGGGTCGCATCGTGCGACGGTGATGACGGCGGAGCAGGTTCGCGACTGGACCGGCGGTTTGGCCGAGCACGCCGACCGCGAGCGATTCGAGCTGAACCGCAATCGCGATGAGAAGCGGCCGGCGCGATCGCACGAGGTGCTGCGAACCGCGGCAACGCCGGATCGGTCGATCGCGGATGAGCGAGCGGAATCCGCACCGGAGCGCGGTGCCTTCATCGCCGAATCAGGTCTCGGGCAGGGTGCGACGCCCGGGGTGAATTCCGAAAACGCGCTTCGTGCGGCTGACGAGAAGTCGGGCGATCAGCCGCGGCCGGACGGCGGAACGGGTTCGAAGGAAGGGAGCAGGCCTGGATCGAAGCCGGGCTTGGATTCCGAGCCGAAATCAGGCGAGAAGGGTGTGTCGCCCGAGCCGGGCGCTGCGCAGAGCGCGGACGCCGCGCCTGCTCCGCCGCGACCGTCGGCGGGAAATGAGACGGCGCGGCGAGCCGAAGAGCTGATGGAGCGCGGGCGCTTCGTGGAGGCCCGGTCGCTCTTGAGTGACGCGCTGAAGCGCGCCGGCGGCGCGCAGGCGGAGGCGCTGCGGGCGCTGGCGCGTCGCGCGGCGGACGAGTCCATTTTTTCGCCGCGACAGGTGGCGGACGACCCGCTTACGGTGCTGTACACGGTGCAGAGCGGGGACAACCTGGTGGGGATCGGACGGCGGCATGACGTGCCGGCGGAAATCGTCGCGCTGGTGAATGAATTGAAGAGTGCGGACAGCATCCGCGCAGGCGCGACGCTGAAGATTCCGCGCGGGCCGTTTCACGCGACGGTGGTCCAGAGCGAATTCCGGCTGGACCTGTATCTGCAGGACACCTACGTTCGCAGCTACCCGGTGGGATTGGGTCGCGAGCAGCGGACGCCGAACGGGCTGTGGCGGGTGGTGGATCGGGTGCCGAACCCGACCTATTACCCGTCGGAGAATGCGACGCTGCGCGAAGTGGTGCCGGGCGGCGATCCGAAAAACCCGCTGGGCACGCACTGGATCAAGATCGAGGGGATCGAGGGGGATGCGATCGGCCAGCCGAGCTACGGCATCCACGGGACGAACGACCCGGCGTCGATCGGAAAGAACGAGTCGCTGGGTTGCGTTCGCATGCACAACGACGACGTGGCTTTCGTCTTCAAGGCGCTGCGGCCGGGCAAGTCCACGGTGCGGACCGCCCCGTAGCAGGCGTCCGGGCGCGGGGGGGCGGCGCAGCTTCCGCCGGTCGCGCAGAAACCGTCAAGCCGAAGGAAGCCTCCACCGATAACGAATGCCGGAGCGCGGCGGTTGCGTCCGGATGGAGGAGCGCACCGTCGGCGCGAGACACCCAGTCCGGGACACTCGCATCATGGAAAAGCCCACCTCGCGGAACACCCCGACGAACACCGGCCCGAGCAGCGGCGCCGCATCACGCAGCGCCCGCACGACGGCCGCGCCCGAGTTCAGCAGCGCGCCTCGTGAGGCGCTGCCGGAGATTGACGAGCTGGCGCCGGGTTCCACGCGGATCCAGGACACGGTGTTCGAAGAGCGGGATGACGTGCTGAGCGTGATCAACGAGCTGGAGGATCAGCTCGACCGCTACCAGGAGCTGCGCGGGACGCTGGAGCGCGACCTGGTGCAATCCACCGAACAGCTCAACGCCGCGCAGCAGAAGGTGCAGGAGCTGGAGTGGCAGGCCGTCACGCTCCAGACGCGGATTGACGCGCTGGAGCAGATCAAGCAGGAAGTCGGGATTCTGGAGGAGCAGGTCGAGGAGGCGAATGTCCGCGCGTCACGGCTTGCGGAGCAGGTCAGCGCGGCGGACAAGGAAAACACGAAGATCGCGAGCGAGCTGAAGACCGCCAACAAGCAACTGGAAGAGCTGTGGGCGGTTCGCAAGGAGCGCGACGGGCTGCGCGGCGATCTCCGCTCGATGCGCGGACGGCTGGATGAGCTGGAGCGCAGCCAGCGCGAGACGATGGAGGAACGCGCCTCGTTGCAGTCGCGGGTTCAGGAAACGCAGCTTGCGCTGGAGGAGTCGCGGGCGACGCGCTTGCAGCTTGAACAGAACATCCAGATCGCGCATGAGCGGATCGGCGAGCTGCAGCGGATGCAGAAGTCGCTGGAGGAGCGGCTCGAGGCGGGGCGCGTGGACAAGAAGAACCTGCAAGCGCAGATCGGGCACCTGGAGCGGGAGAACGCGCGGCTGGTCGAGCAGCGGCAGTTCTACGAGTCCGAGCTGACCGGGCTGCGCAACGCGAATCGGCAGGCGGAGACCGCGCTGGTGAGCATGAAGAAGGCGTTTGCCGAGGTGCGCATCGCAGTGACCGAGACCCGTACGCGGGCGCGGCGCCGGACGATGGACCTGTGGCCGCGCATCGGATCGACGGGATCGGGCCTGGCGCCGAGCGGCGGGGGGCTGACCGTGGATCCTGCCGGAATGGGGTCGAGCGATGGGCGGGTGATTCGGTGCGCGTCGGTCCCGGCTGAGGCGCTTTCCGGCGGCCGTGAGGACGAGGAATAACGGGCTGCTCTGCCCCGGTTCAGCGGCGGCTCGGACTTGAGAATGCCAATCTCCGGGTGCGGACGCTGGGGCGGATGCAGGGTATGAAGACCCCGACCACGATTGTCCGCCCGGGCGGGGGGGGCAGACGGGCGGCTCGCTCCGAACCGGCCTCATGCGAGTGGCAGGGGGCTGCAAGTCACATCGCTGTTCGGCCCAACGGCGCTTTGGCGCGGACTGGCCGAAGTGCGCTCTTTTCCCGACAATGGCGGCCGTCACTCCAGCGCCCCATTGGGCGCGCGAGAACCCGAGTGGAGTAGGATCGCTTGAGTACCGTCCAGATTCGAAAATTCGTCATCGTTCCGACCATGCCGGAGTCGCTTGAGCCGTTGCGGCTGCTGGCACATAACCTGTGGTGGGCGTGGAATCCGCCGGCGACGGACCTGTTCCGGCGGCTGGATCCCGACTTGTGGGAGGCGGTGGGGCACAACCCGGTAGCGCTTCTCGGAAAGATCCGGCAGGAAAAGCTCGAGAAGGCCGCGCGCGACGGCGCGTTCACGGCCCAGCTCTGCCGCGTGATGGACCAGTTCTACGTGTACATGGAGAGCCGCACCTGGTTCTCCGAGCAGTTCGGCGAGCGGCAATCCGACACGATCGCGTATTTTTCGGCGGAGTTCGGGCTGCACGAGAGCCTGCCGATCTACTCCGGCGGCCTGGGCGTGCTGGCGGGGGATCATCTGAAAAGTGCCTCCGACCTGGGGTTGCCGCTGGTCGGCATCGGGCTGATGTACCGGCAAGGGTACTTCGAGCAGCAGGTGACGCAGGACGGCCAGCAGTTGGACGTCTACCCGTCGCACGACTTTCACACCTGGCCGGCCGCGCTGATGCGGGCGCCTTCGGGTGGAATTGCGACGATCACGGTGCCGATCGCCGGTCACACGCTGACGGCGCAAATCTGGCAGGTCAAGGTGGGCCGCGTGCGGCTGCTGCTGCTGGACGCCGACCTGCCGGAGAATCCGCCCGAGCTGCGCGCGATCACGCACCGCCTGTATGGCGGCGACCAGGTGATGCGGATCCGGCAGGAGGTGCTGCTGGGGGTCGGCGGAATGCGGGCGCTTAAGGCGTTGGGAATCCGGCCGGTGGTGTGCCATATGAACGAGGGGCACGCCGCGTTTCTGGCGCTGGAGCGCATTCGCGAGGCGATGGCCGATCTGCTTTCGTTCCATGAGGCGATCGAGGCGACCAGCGCCGGCAACATCTTCACGACGCATACCCCGGTGCCGGCGGGGATCGACCGGTTTGAAGTCCCGCTGGTGGAGGAGCACCTGGCTTGGATGGCGCGCGAGCTGGGAATCTCATTGAACGAGCTGCTGGGCCTGGGGCGCGAGAACCCGGGACATCTCGATGAGCCGTTCTGCATGGCGATTCTCGCATTGCGGCTGGCGAATCGAAGCAACGGCGTGTCGCGGCTGCATGGCGAGGTCTCGCGCGGCATGTTCCAGAGCTGCTGGCCGGGCGTCCCGAAGAATGAGGTGCCGATCACGCACGTCACGAACGGCATTCACCTGCGATCGTGGGTGAGCGCCCCGATGTACGAACTGCTGGAGCAGTACCTGGGACCGACCTGGGCGGACGGCAGCGGACGCGATGAGGACACGTGGGAGCGCGTCAGCACGATTCCTGACCCCGAGCTTTGGCGCGTACACGAGCGGCGGCGGGAACGGCTCGTGACGGTGGTGCGCAAGCGGCTTCGCGAGGAACTGCGGCGGCGCGGCGCATCCCCGGCGGACATCAAGCTGGCGGATGAGGTGCTGGATCCCACGGCGCTGACCATCGGCTTCGCGCGGCGCTTTGCGCCCTACAAGCGCGCCACGCTGCTCCTGCGCAATCCGGAGCGGCTGGCGGCGCTGCTGAACAACAGCGCCCGGCCGATTCAGTTCATCTTCGCCGGCAAGGCGCACCCGCGCGACGGCGCGGGCAAAGAGCTGATCAAGCAGATCTGCGCGGCGATGCGCAAGCCGGAGTTTCGGCGGCGCATCGTCTTCCTGGAGAATTACGACATCAACCTCGGGCGCGAGTTGGTGCACGGCGTGGACGTGTGGCTGAACAACCCGCTGCGGCCGCTGGAAGCCTCGGGCACCAGCGGGATGAAAGTGCCGGCCAACGGCGGATTGAACTGCTCCGCGCTCGATGGTTGGTGGATCGAGGGCTACAACGGCGAAAACGGCTGGGCCATCGGCGACGGCCGGGAGTACGACGACCGCGCCTACCAGGATCACGTCGAGAGCGATTCGCTCTACAACCTGCTCGAGAGCGAGATCGTGCCGATGTTCTTTGACCGCACGGACGACGGGCTGCCGCGGCGCTGGCTCTCGAGGGTGCGGGAGTCGATGCGGAGCCTCTGCCCGGTCTTCAACACCAATCGCATGGTGCGGGAGTACACCGAACAGCTTTACATCCCGACGGCGCAGCGCTTCCGGCGGCTGGGCGAGAACGGGCACGCCGGCGCAAAGCAGTTGTCGCGATTCCGGGCCAAGATCACCGAAGCGTGGCACCAGGTGCGGGTGATCGACGTGACGGCGGACGCCGATGCGCCCGTGCATGTGGGAGAATCGCTGCAGATCACGGCGCGGGTGCACCTGGGAACGGTGCGGCCCGACGACGTGCTGGTGGAGGTGCTGCACGCGGCGACCGGCTCCTCCGTGGAATTCGACGCGCCGGCCCGGATTGCGATGACCCGCGCCAGCGGCGATGACTCCGGCGACTATGTGTATCGCGGGGCGATTCCGTGCACGGCCAGCGGCCAGCACGGCTACGCCGTCCGCGTCGTTCCGCATCATGAGGATCTGCCCGGCCGCTACGATCCAGGCATCGCCGTCTGGGGATGACGGCCGCCGGCGTCCGGCCGACGTACGACTGCCTTCGTTCCGGGACGACCGGCCCACGCGCGGTCGCTGCCGTGGGACCGGCGCGGCCCCGCGCCCGGTCGTCGACGGGGCCTTTGTCCGAAGTGCCAGGGATCAGGAAACAGCATGTCGGACCAGAGCACGACTGTCGCGGAGTTGCGCCGGCTGGTGTCGGCGTTCGTGGATGAGCGCGATTGGCGCCAATTTCACGACGCCAAGAACCTGTCGATGTCACTGGCCATCGAGGCCGCCGAGCTGATGGAGCACTTTCAGTGGCTCCGCAGCGATGAGCTTCCCACTCGGCTGGTGGACGCGGAGACGCGCCGGCGAATCGCCGAGGAAATGGCCGACGTCGGCAGCTATCTTCTCGCACTCGCCAATTCGCTCGAAATCGACCTTTCGACGGCAATCCGCGACAAGATCAGGCAAAATGCGCAGCGCTATCCGGTGGAACTGTCGCGCGGCCGGGCGGATCGGCCCGAAGTGAGCTGAGGCGGGGAACGCCAGTGGTGGTACAATTCGTTGTGTCGGGGGGATGGCTTGCGCGCAGCGGCCGGCCTCAGCGGGCGGTGCCGTGCGTGCATGCGACTCGGGAGGCGGTGCTATCGGGAGCCTGTCATGCGACGGTCAACGGCTATGAAAAGCGGTTCCGGTGGTTGGCATGGTGTTTGGGGATTGTTGATTCCCGCCTTGGCATTTGTAACGGGGGTCGAAGCGCAAACCTATTACGTCGATGGTGTTGCCGGCAATGACTCGTGGTCGGGGTTGTGCGCCGTTCATGATGGCGCTGGCTGCGGGCCGAATCGCAGCGTGTCTGCGGCGGTGGCGATCGCACCGTCGGGAGCGGAGGTGGTCATCGCCGACGGCACCTACGTCACCCACGGAAACGGGCTGGGCGGCCGGGCGATCACGATTCGCAGTGCGAGCGGCGACCCGAATGCATGCATCCTGGATGCCGACGGGGAAGGGCGAATCTTCACCATCAGCGCGGCAATGACGTCGCCGGCCGTGATCCGCGGGTTGACGCTTCGCGAAGCGCAGGTCGCCAGCCAACGGCGGCTGGTGGGGATGACCAGTGGACGGCTGGTGGTTGAGGACTGCCGGTTGTCGAATCTGGACGGCGGCGGGATTGTTCAGAGCGCCGGCGAATTGACCGTGCGGCGCTGCATCTTCTCGGGCAACGTCGGTGCGTTGCCCTACGGTGCCGGTGCTGCGATCGACTCGTCGGGCGGAACGCTGGTCGTGCAGGCCACGCGATTTGAGAAGAACGCAGGTGCACAGAGCGTGCTGCGGGCGTCCGGCAATGCGTCGGCGTTCATCCGCGACAGTTTGTTTGAGAACAATCAGACGACCCTGAATGTCATCGAAGGTACCGGTCCGCTGACGATCTCCAACTGCACAATCGCGTTCAATCCGGGGCTGAAGGCGGTGAGGGTGCTTGGGGGCACGGTCACGCTCGTGAATTCCGTGATTTGGGACAACGCAACTCGGCCGTTGTTGATCGACACAGGCTCGGTGCTGGCCGCGTCCTACTCAGTGATTCAGGGCGGCGCCGGCGGCGCGGCGAGCGGCGGCGGAGTGTTTTCGCCCGGGGCCGTTGTTCTCGGAGACGATCCGGTCTTCCTGTTCCCAGGGGATGCGCGGGTGGGATTGGATTCGCCGTGTATCGACGCAGGCACGCCGACGCCGCCGGGCGGGTTGTCGGCGACGGCGCTTGACAACGCCCCGCGTGTCCTGGACGGAGACATTGACGGGACTCCGCGGGTTGATATGGGTGCGTTTGAGCTGGACCCGAACATGCCGCTGCTGGCGGCCGCGCCGCCATACCTGAGCGTGTCGGTGCCGCTGGGCGATGCGCCGGTCGCGGTGCCGATCATGGTCCGCAATGCGGGACTTGGGATCCTGGATTGGCAGATTTCGCCGCAGTGCCCGTTCATTACCGCCGACCCGCCGGTTGGCAGTGCGGGTCCGAATGAGTTGGTAGCGCCGATGCTGGTCATCAACCCTGCCGGGCTGGCGCGCGGTGTCTATTCGTGCACTGTGCGGGTCAGCGGCGGACCGCCGCCGCAGCCGGATCGCGAGTTGGAGTTGACGTTGTATGTGACATCCGTGCTGCGCGTACCGTCAGTGTTTCCGACGATCCAGGCGGCGCTAAACGTCGCGCTCGACGGCGAAACGATCCTGCTCGCGGATGGCGTCCATACGGGGGTGGGGAACCTGACGTTTACTGTGAACAAGCCGCTGACGGTGCGCAGCGAGTCGGATGACCCGGAGCGCTGCGTGCTGGATGGGCAGGGCGGCGCAGCACAGATTCGGTTGGATCCGTCGGCCGGGGGAGCGGTGCTGCTGCGCGGGATCACGTTGAGAAACCTCCGGCAGGGCATGACCAGTAGTCAGCCCATTCTGGCCGTCGGAGCACAGGTGCGTATCGAACACTGCCGGGTGGTGAATGCACTGGAGGCCTCTCACGGTGCGGTCGGGCTGGGGAACGGAGCGGTGGCGGAAGGGTGCGTAATCGAACGGGCGCACTCGCAATACATGGAGACCGGGGCGTTTGCAATTGGACCCGGGACGCAGGTCCGATCCTGCACGGTGCGAGGCACCGGCGGATTGATGGACGGAATCGCGATCTTCGGAGGTGCGGCGCTGATCGAGGACTGTGTGATTGAGGGCGGCAACTTCGCGGGCATCTCAACGCCGTATGCCGGATCCGCCCTCATCGACCGGACGGTCATCCGCGGGAACGGCGACATCGGGGTCAGGGCGGACTTCAGTTCGTTGACGCTTCGCGACTGCACGATTGTCCGAAATCGGCGCGGCGGTGTCGCCGCTTCGAATGCGTCTGGAGGACCGCAGATCGTAAATTGCACGATCGCCGACAACGGCGGGCCGTATGGCGGCGTGCGCAATGCCACCTCCGTCACGAACTCGATTGTGTGGAACAACGGCCCGGTGGAGATCTCCGGAACCGCGACTGTCACTAACAGCGTGGTGCGGGGCGGGCACGCGGGGGCGGGGAACATCGATCAGGATCCGCGGTTCGCGCTCAACGGCGACTACCACCTGGCGCCCGATTCGCCGGCCCGAGATCTCGGCACCGCCGCTCCGCCGGTTCCGCTCAGCGCGACGGATGCCGACGGCCTGCCGCGGGTGTCGCCGCAGGGCGGCCTGGTGGACATCGGGGCGCATGAACTGCAATCAGGGCCGGTGCTGGCGCTCGCTCCGGGTCAGGTAACGCTGGCGCGACAGGTGGGTGGCCCGGAATCAGCGATCGAGCTAGTCCTGCGTAACGTGGGCGGAGCGCCTTTGATCTGGGAGATCGAGGGCTGCAATTGGGCCCAGCCTGCGTCGACTTCGGGTGTGCTGGCGGTGGGGGAGACGGGCGTGGTGCAGGTCATCCTCGACGTTCCTTCGCTGTCGCACGGTGCGTATTCGTGCGGGCTGGTTGTGGGCGGAACAGCGCTTCATCCGCCGCGCCGAATGGAGATTCGGCTGAACGTGACGGACGAGCTGGATGTACCCGGCGAGCACCCGACGGTTCAGGCGGCCCTGAACGCCGCCGTCGATGGGGACATCGTCCGGCTGTCGGACGGCGTGCATTCCGGCACGGGGAACCGCGCGCTGACATTCGGCGGCCGTTCCGTGACGCTGACCAGTGCAAGCGGGAGTCCCGCGGCGTGCGTGCTGGACGGTGGGGGGGTGGCGGCGCTGCTGCTGCTTCGCGAGTTCGAGAGCGTGGACGTGTCCGGGGTCACGGTTCGCAATGCGCTGGGCCGGGCAGTGGTGATGCGCAACAGCGGAATTCCGCGATTCGAGCGCTGCCACTTTGAGAGCAACCCGGGCGGCGCGATGCTCTTCGCGACGAATCATGGATATTCATCCTTCAATGCTCTTGAGTCGGCAACCGTTGTGGACCGTTGCGTCTTTCGCAACAACGGGTCGGCCGGGTTGGTCGGCGGCGCCGCGACGTGCGAATGGGCCTCGCGCGCGATCTTCCGCGCCTGTGTGTTTGAGGACAACTGGGCCACCGCCGGCGGCGCTCTGCATACGGTGCTCAGCGCCGTCGCGCATGCGGAGGACTGCCTGTTTCACCGGAACACGGCCGAGCACGGTGGGGCAATCCTGGTTGACGAAGGATCAGTGTCCTTCCTGTCGGCGACCAACTGCACCATCACGCAAAACACGGCCACCGGCGCCGGCGGCGGGGTCGCGCTTCGGGGACTTGCATACTGCACGATCGCGGACTCGATCATTTTCGACAACTCCGCGCCGCAGGGGGCGGAACTGGCCCTGATTTACGGGTTCCGGCCGTTAGCCGAGGTGAACGTGTCCCATTCGATCGTCGAGGGCGGGATGGCAGGGATTTACTCCGAGCAGCCGTGGCCGACAATCGGGTTTCTCGAAGTGCTCGACGCGGATCCGCTCTTCGCGGGGCCGACGGACTTCCGACTCTCCGCCGGTTCCCCGGCGATTGACGCGGGCAATCCCTTTGCCGCGCGCGCGGCGGCGCTGGACCTTGATGGTCGCATCCGGGTGTGGAACGCAAGAGTGGACATGGGTGCGTACGAGTTCGGATCAGCACTGCGCGGCGACTTGAACTGCGACGGCGCGGTGAACAACTTCGACGTGGACCCGTTCGTACTGGCGCTGACGGATCCGAACGCCTTTGCAGTGTTGTATCCCGAGTGTGCGATCGTGGCCGGCGACATGGATGGCGACGGCGCCTTGACGAACTTCGACATCGATCCGTTCGTGGCGCGGCTGGTGGACGGATCATGAGAGGACACGGCGGGTGAAGGATGCCGCAATAGGCGCGGCCGCCGATGGCGCCACGCGCACAGCCTTGACATCTCTCGGCCCGCAATCTGCAACTGTCGCTCTGATCCCTGGTATAACTCTGAACAGCAAGGGCGGGTGTTGCAGTCGCCATCACGGGTCTCGGCTGCGCCACGGTCTGAATGTGCTGAGACATCCAGCGGGAGCCGGATATGCAGATGCACCCTGTCCTCGGTGCGGCGATAGCTGCTGCACTGGCCTTGTGGGGCGGGCTCGCACTGCACCATGTGCTCACCAGGGGACCCTATACCTCGGTACAGACTGGGTCCCAACGGGCACAGTCAAAGCTGCACGCGACCCTGCACTTTCTGCGCATGCGCGCAGCGGTCGCAGGTGAATCGCCACCCACATCGCAAGACGACCTCAGGGCGGATCTGATGCGCACTACGACGCACCTCTGGGAGAGCTACTTCTTCGACCCGTGGCGGCAGCCTGTGCACATCATCTCGGTGGAGATTGAACCGGGTGTGTGGTTCTGTAGGTTGGCCTCGGCGGGGCAGGATCTGGTTCACGGAACCCCCGACGACATCGAAGCGTCCGCCACATTCCGGCTCGGAAACAGGCCGTGAGTGCACGTGGACTCATATTACCCCGGCCACCAAATGTTGAACATGTATTACCCCGCGGCGTATTGGATGGGTTCGGCTTTGAAGTAGTTGCGGACGATATGGGGTCTCCGCTGTGTGTCGCGGAGGTACAGTTCGAGGTTGAGGATCAGTTCGTCTTTGGTTGCGGGTCGCTGGCGGCCGATGGCGTTGGTCTTGACATCGTTGTTCAGATATTCGTCGGGGTTGAGTTCGGGGCTGTAGCCCGGCAGGAAGAACATGCGGATGCGGCGGCGGTTGGCCTGCAGCCAGTCGCGCACCGCGGCGGAGCGATGCACCGGGTGACCGTCCACGATCAGGAAGATGTCACCGGGCAGGTTAAATGCAGCCAGAGGTGGGCGGGTCAAAACCAGCCAGTTTTTTGCATGATGCTCACTTCGCCACGGGTTCGCAAGCGGGTTTTGGTTTCTTCTTTTGAGTGGCCTCGGGTTTGGCGGCGTGGTCGCGGAGGCGGTAGCTGCGGCCGGTGATATTGATCACCTCGGCGTTGTGCAGGAAGCGGTCGAGGATAGCGGTCGCGGCCGGCACGTCGCCGATCAGTTTGCCCCAGTCTTCCAGCGGGCGATTTGAGGTCATCATGGTGGCGCGGACCTGGTAGCGCGCATGATGATCTCGAACAGGTACTCTCCTGAGCGTTTGGGGAGCCTGCTTCATGCCCATGTCGTCGATGATGACCGGCTCCGGGCCGCAGATAGCGGTCGAGGGTTTTCTCGTGTCCGCTGACGGCTTCGTCGCCGAGGAAGTCGCGGACCAGATCGAAGATGGAGCGATAGAGCACGGTGGCGCCGGCCTTGATGACGGCGTGGCCGATGGCCTGGGCCAGGTGGCTCTTGCCCGTGCCGGGCGGGCCGAGCAGCAGCACGTCGCGCGCTTCGCGGGAGGAAGCGGCCGGCGGCCAGGTCGAAGATGATTTTCCGCTTGATCGACGGATTGAACTGCCAGTCGAAGTCTTCGAGCGTTTTCTGCTCGCGGAAGCCGGCGGCCTTGGTGCGGCGGCCGATCAACCGGTCGTTGCGGACGAGTAACTCGTCCTGGAGCACAAGTTCCAGGAACTCGGCATGGCCGAGCCGGTTGCCGCTGGCCTCGGCCAATCGCACGTCCAGCGAATGGGCCAGGCCCGAGAGGCGCAGGCGGGTCAGGGCGGTGCGCAGGGCGTCATTCATGGGAGGTCTCCCTGGTGCTCTCCGGAGGGGAAGAAGCCTTTTCTGGTCTTTTTCATGCGTGCAGCTCCTCGAAGGCGGAACGCACCAGCCGGCCGTAGTCCGACAAGGACCGGATCAGCGGGTGCTCGGTGATGAACTCGAATCGCTCCTGCTGGGGCGGCGCCTGGCGTTTGAGCAGATTGCGCAGGTCGCGCAGTCGCCAGGCGGCATGGGCGCGGGCGCTGGCGCAGGCCTGTTCCACCGCGCCGCTCGCGTGGCGCTGCGTCAGGCTGACCAGCCCCATGACGGCGCGCAGGGGCGTGAATCCCTGGCGCGCCAGCAGCGTCTCGGCCCAGCGGCCGGCCTCGGGGCCGATGGCCTGCGCCTTCCGCAGCCACCAGACCGCGCCGCGCTCGAGGCCGCCGCGCTTCTCGGGGCGCGATGTGCCGCTGATCGGTGGCGAAGCGGCCGGAGCTCGCGTCGGGCGTGAATCGCGATCTGCTTGAACTGCGGATCGAAGAGCCGCACGACCTGGCTGTCCCAGCGGATCCAGACCTTGCGGCCGAGGAACTCCGGGCGGCGCCGAGTAATAGGCTTTGGCGACTTCAACGTGGCCGTCGCGATTGACGATGCGTTGGCCTTCCTGGAAGCACGGGAAGCGCGTGGCCGGCAGCGGCCGCAGCGCCGGCCGCTCGATCTGCTCGAAGACCCTGCCGACCTGCTGGCGCGTCGTGCCGTGGATGCGCGTGTCCGCGACGGCGGCTTCCCATTCGGCCAGATAGCGGTTCTGGTCGGCCAGGCTGTCAAAGGTCCGGCCTTTGAGCGCGTTCTCCTGCACGTAGTCAACGCCGCGCTCGACCTTGCCCTCGTGCCGCGGCGTGTACGGCCGGGTTGGCACGATCACCGTGCCGCAGTGCTCGGCGAAGGCCTGGAGCTTGGGATTCAGCCCGGGTCGAACCAGTCGGCCTTGGTCACCGCGGCCTTCAGGTTGTCGATCACCAGCATCCGCGGCACGCCGCCGAAGTGCTGAAAGGCGTTCTCCAGACAGCGGATGAAGTTGTCGGTCGTCTGGCGCGCTCGACGACTTCGCTGTACCCCTTGCGCGAATGGCTCAGCACCACCCGCAGTACGTGCGGGCGGCGGTAGCGCCGGCCGCGCGCGATCCCGAGGATGCGTCGCCCTTCAACCCCGGCTCGGCCGGCGCCAGGACCGGCGCGCCGCGGCCGAAGTCCACCTGCGCTTCCTCGCCCGCAGCGCACTCCATCCGCCGGAACGGCGGCGCTGCGCTCCCTTGCAGCCGCCGGCAGAAACGCTTGACGCTGTCGTACCCGCCGGAAAAAGCGTGCTCGGCCTTCAAGTCCTGCCAGATGCGCTGGGCCGACAACCCGCGCTCCAGCCACGCGCCGATCACTTCTCGCAGCGGCGCGCAGCGGCTGGCCGGCCCTGACCCGGCGGGCGGGTTCGGCTGGTTTTGACCTCCCGATGCACCGCCCGACCCGGTGGGCGGGTTTGGCTGGTCTTGATCGTCCGGCGGACCGGTGGGCAGGTTCGGCTGGTTTTGCTCAACCGCCCGCGCCGCCTGAACATAGCGGGCTACCGTGCCGCGATCTACGCCCAGCACCCGCAATCCGCCGCTGCGACCAGCCCGCCGCGTGCAACGTCTGAATGGAATGAACCTTCGCCATCTTGAGCCGATTCGCCATCCGTAGCTCCTCTGGCCAGACTCCTGGCCAAGAAAGCTGTGACGACAAATCGCCTGCTCCTCAAGTGGCTGCTTTTGACCCGCCCACAAATGGCTGCTTTTGCCCGCCCGCTGACACAGGAAGATTCGGCGCCGTCGTTGACGCAGCAGCCGCCGGCAGAATCGGATGAAGACCTCGGCATTGAATGAGCCGTCGAAGACCAGGAAGCACAGATGTCCCCGGTTGGTGATGCTGGACATCATGTTCGCTCGGAAGCCGCTGGCCTGTTCCCGGAATCACCGGCGTCCGGCCGCCGACCGTAGCGCGCCCGGCCTGATGGTCGCTGCGCGCGCCGAGTTGATCGGCCCAGTGAATCTCGGCATGTTCGGCCCTGGCCCGCCTGGCGATCGCCGGATACTCCTCGCGCGCTTCCAGCGCTCCACGGCCGCCGGATCGCGCTCGTAGGCGCGTCGCAGCGGCTTCTGTGGCGTGAAGCCCCAGCGTTTCAGGTAACGGCTTACGGTTCGCACCGACACCTGCAGGCCGGTGCGCTGCGCGATCAGATCGCGGACCGCCTCGCGCGTCCACAGGGCGAAGGCCAGCTTGAGCTGATCGGGCGTGCGATCGGTGATTTGCCTGACGATCGCGGCGGCCCGATGGGATGCCAGACGCGGTTCGGGGGGCCGTCCGCGCTTCTTCGAACGCAACGACGTGATGTTGCCGCACTCCACCTTCGCCAGCCAGGTGTCGATCGAGGTCCGCGAAACGCCAAACGTCCGCGCCGCGGCCGATTTCCTCATGCCCGCGCGGATCGCCTTCACCACCCGAACCCGAATCTCTTCCTGCACCTGCGGCGACAGCTTGCGTGTATCGAGTTGACTCATGCATGAAGTATATCACAAAGCCACGACATGTCAAATATTATATGTCCCGGTTAGTAGCATGCAACGTCGCGAACTGTGCAGCGGTTGGCACGGGCACACTGTACTGGGTGGGACCGTGGGCACATGGCAGCCTTGGGTCGAGTGTCTCGGGCGAGAGCGGCTCCCCCAGCCCGTGCCAGGCCTGCTGGGACGCGCGCGAGACCTGGGGCGACATGAACGACGACGGGGAATTCAACAATTTCGACCTTGATCCGTTCGTGTCGGTGCTGGTCGGCGGCGCGTCGTCGCCGTCGTACAAGACATACGTCTAGGACGCAGGGAACCGGCTGATCGAGGTCCATCCGGCTCATCCGGTCGGCTCGACCTATTCGCCCGCGAGCAATGACAAGCGCTGGCGATACGTCTATGAATACCTGGGCCGCCGCGGGGTGTCACCAACCCGATCGTGGCTGCGAGTGCGGACATGTGCACTGTTGGAGCCGTCAGTGGTACAGTGGAGCGTCCGATGACGCGCGTGCCGTCGTTCAGGGTGGGAGATCTCGTGCGGGTGATCGCTGTCTCCCCTGCGGTGCAGGCGCAATTCCGTTGGGCTAAGGACGACCCGGCGAGCACGCTCCGTGTTCTGAGCAGGTTGCTTGAGTTACGGGTCACCTGCCAGGTTGTCGAGATCTCCATAGACACCGGGTGGCCATGGATCGCGTGTGAGGAATTGAACCACATTGGGCGGCTCGTCTACCACAAGCTGGTCATCGAGCCGGATTGCATTGAGTTGGTGAGCAGGACCAGTCCATCGTAGTGATACTGTGTCCCACTGTGGGCGCCCGGCTCGCTGCAGTCGCGCTCCCGCGCATGGTGCAAGGGCCTTCAGATGTGGTGTCTGGCATCCACGGATGGGAGGAACTGCTGAGAACAACATCGCTACTGCCTGCACTATGGCGAGTGGCGAGGAGGCACTCGTCCCGAGTGGGATCCCGGTGCGCCGCCCCCCGGGCCATGAGAAGCGGTGGTCTTCCGCCGAATCTGTGCCGTGTACGGAGCCCCTTCACTCGCTGATGGAGACAGAAGTGGGGAATGAAGAGATAATCGAGCGACTGGTCAGTCTGTTCGCCTTCGCCGTCTCGCTGTTACCTAAGCCGGAGTCTGATGTCTGCCTTGCCGCACTTGATCGCCTCATGGTAGAGCTGGGTAGTTCAGGTGAAGTGCCCCCCGCCTTGCTAGCGACGACAGGCATGTTGCATTACGAGCGGCTCATGCGGGATGGTCGCGCGAGCGAAGCGGCTGTCCGCGCAGAGGCAAGCCTCAGTCATGCGCAGCCCGGCTCGTTCAATTACTACTTGATAGCGGGAGAAGTGGTGCGGTCCCGAGTATTGGCTAGGGAGAGTGGATACCTTTGTCCTGTTCTTTGCAGCGTCATCAGTACCGCACTGAGCCGTGGTGAGGGCGAAGAGCTTCCGAAGATACTTCAGGAACTTGAGAAACTGGACTTGGCAGATCATCGGACAGCCGCGGCTGCTCCGGGGGTGTTTTCAAAGATCGCAGAGTGTCTTGGAGCATCGGCGGATGATGTAGTAGCGGCATTAGAACACTCCAGGGTCGCGGAAGCCGTCGCCTTCCTTTGCGCAGCTGCGTCCCTGCGGGACCGGGAGTGCTGACGCCAGCGGCCGGCTCGCCGCATGGGGAGGACGTGACAGACTCCTCCCTGCAAGGGGGGAGATCTGTGGCCGCGGCGTGAAGTGGCCAGGTGTCCCAGAAGCGTGACGCTGGAGCGCGCGCCCGTCTCTTTCGAGGTGCGGCAATCAAGCGGCGTGCCAAAGCGCCGTGAAGGGTGTTCCGTAGAGGCTCGGAGTCTAGTGATGGGTCTGATTACGTCGCGCGACGTGACGCATGCTGGCATTGTGCTCGGCGGCATGCTTGGCATTCTCTTGGCCTGTGTCGCACTGTCGAGCGTGGCGCCGAAGTGGCGATCCGGGATTGGCGCCTCGATGTCTTGTATCGGGCTGTGCGCCAGTCTATTGAGCGCCTGGAGTGCGGGCCGGGAAGCGAGACTGATCCGAGGTGTCCTGTTGTTGAGCGCGATATGGCTGCCCTTGTGTGTGCCGGCGGCGATAGCTCTTGTTGCTGCGGGTGGACGCTCGCGGCCATATTGTTCCGATGTAGCACTCCTGGGGGCGTTCATGTTCGTGCTTCTGATCGCCGGCGTTCACGGCCTGGCTCGTTGCAGCCGCGCTCCTGCACGTGGTGCGGTAGGTGGATGCCGCAGATGTGGCTACATGGTGAAGGGCCTTTCTTCAACGCGGTGCCCAGAGTGCGGCCTCCCGACCGCCAAGGACGGCGGGGGGCCGCAGGTTCCTTGAGTGTGCGCACGCTGGTGCCACCGCGGGGCACTACGGCGAGTAGGTTGGGGCATCGAACCGATAATGCAATCCTAGCCCGCCGCGCGGTGTGCGACTGCCCGTGAGCGGTGCAGTGTCCGGAGCGCCGCAATCCCGGACTGGGGAGGTCGAGCGGCGGCGGCCAAGCCCGGCTGAAGCCGGCTCTCGGGGAAGAGCAATGAAGTGATGAGGTGGTCGCATACCACCAGCTGAAGCTGGTGGCAAACGCTGGTCGGCTGAAGCCGACCACGGGAGGAAGCGAAGGGAGATAGCGAGGTGTAGGCTTCCGGAGCGAGCCAGGGGAGACAATGGGGTGTGGGCTTCAGGTGGGAGTCCGGGGGGACAGAGACGTGTGGGGGGCTGGAGGAAGCCACGGGATCAGGCAGGTGTGGGCGTCCCACCAGCTGAAGCTGGTGGCAAACGCTGGTCGGCTGAAGCCGACCACGGGAGGAAGCGAAGGGAGATAGCGAGGTGTAGGCTTCCGGAGCGAGCCAGGGGGGACAATGGGGTGTGGGCTTCAGGTGGGAGTCCGGGGAGACAGAGACGTGTGGGGGGCTGGAGGAAGCCACGGGATCAGGCAGGTGTGGGCTTTCCACAAGCTGAAGCTGGTGGCAAACGCTGGTCGGCTGAAGCCGACCGTCGGATGAAATAGCTGTGGTAGGACAGAAAGGTGGAGTAGCGGCGCGGTCGGAGTGTGGAGTAGCGGGGCGGTCAGAGTGTGGAATGGTGGGGCGGTCGGTATGTGGAGTGACGGCGCGGTCAGAGTGTGGAATGGTGATGAGGGCGGCCGCGCGAGTCCTTGCGGTGCACAACGGACGGTGAGGTGGGTGGCTCGTCCGGGGTGCAAGTGTGAGGTACAAGAGGCTCATGAGCAGTCGAAGCGATGGACGCGAATGACGAGCAATAGACGCGGGTGACAGCCGATGGCCGAGAACGGTGACCGATGGCCGGGGATGGTGACCGATGGCCGGGGATGTCGAACGGTGGATGTGCCGCCCGAGCGGGAGTGGCAGTCTGCGGGTGCGCATTCAAAGGCTATAGCGGATCCAGAAGTGCTGTAGCGTGTGTCAATGCTGTGTCGGCAGTGGTGAGACTGGAAGAGCTGCACTGCTCAAGTGCAGTCGCACACGGCAAAGCAGCGGACCAATTGCGAAACCGCTCTAGAGCCGCGAAGCGCGACGGAATGACAAGGGGACGGCCGGTCAACCCACCAGATGCGCCGGCTTTGTGCCCGATTCCGCATGCCACAGGTCATGACTTGCGCGCGCGTGGTCCGGCGTTGTATTGAGGCATGCCCGCAGCCAGCGCGCCGCCCCCGAATAGTCCTCGTCAGCCAGCGCGATTTCGCCCAGGTGCAGCGCCGCCCGACGCAGCGCCACCCCCGATGAGCCGAATCGATCCACCAGTGCGAGCAGTACGCGCCGTGCGGCCCCGGCCCGGCCGGTGCGCTTCAGCAGCACTCCCAGCCGCCAAAGTTCCGTACCGTCCGCACGCCTGATGGCCGAATCGGCGGCAGCCTCAGCCGCCCGCCCGGCCCGCAGTGAAAAATCGCGAAGAACGGCCTGGCTCACTGAAGTGTCAGCGTGGCAAACCTGCCGCGGGGGATCGCACGCGGTCGGCATCGCTTCAAACATCGGCCGTGCGCACGATCCCACCTTCGCCGCATGACCTGCCCCCCGCATGGCCCCGCCTTCCGACCGCGAAGCTCCGCGCATCGGCCGCGCAGCCCTGTTCACCGGCGCTGCCGCACCCGTGCCGTCGTCCGCGTTCGTCGCGACCCCTTCAATCTGGATGCGAGCGGACTCCCGGTCGCGGGCGTGTCGTTCGATCGTCGCGTGCAGCGCAACTTCGAGTTGCGCCGCAAAGTGATCGACGTCGAACTCCCGCAGCGCGAGAGCGCGCCCCGCCGCGGCCTGGCGGCGCAGCCCGGCGAGATTGTCCGCCGCGCGCAACAGGGCCGCCGTCAGCGCCTCGCAGTCTCCCGGGGCCAGCAGTTGTCCGCCGAACTCGGCTCGCACGATTTCCGGCTGCGCTCCGCCGTTGGTCGCGATGATCGGCAGTCCGGCCGCCATCGCCTCCATCAATATGCGCGGCAGGCCCTCGGGCAGGCGCGACGGAGCACAGAGCACATCCGATTCCGACATCGCATCTCGAACCCCGTTCGCGTCAAGCGGCCCGTCGAATCGAGTCGTCACCCCGGCCGCGCCGCAAGTTTCATGCACTCTCTTTCGCATCGGCTCCGCGCATGCGCCGACGATCCGCAATTCCACCGCCTCACCGCGCTGCGCCGGGCTACGCTGCGCAGAGCCGGGCTGCGAAGTGCTGCGCTGCGCCATGGCTGCCGCCGCGGCCGCGAGGTCCAGGACGCCGCGCTGCTCGCTGGCCAGGCCGACGAACAGCACGCGCAGCGGTCCATGAGCGCGAATCGGCGCATTCCAGCGCGGATTGTCGCGAAATGGCGCGAGGTCGATGCCCGCCCGCTGCACCTGGGATCGAGCGCATTGGAAACCGCCATCGGCGTATCGCCGGGCCAGTGCCTGCGAGGAAAAATTCGCGTCAATTCGTCGCGAATCGGGGCGATGGCAGCCCAAATTGAGCAGTCCGCGGAGGCCGGCGGGGATGCTGACGGCCAGCGCGTCGAGCATTTCGCGGGTGTGGCAGAGCGGGTCGCGTTCGAATGCGTTCAGCAGCCAGATGTCCTCGATTGCCGCGTGGAGTGGCGCATTGCTGCAAAACAGCGCGTGCACGAGCGGCTGCGAGGCGAATTCCATGCCCCAGAGGGAGACGACATCCGGCGCAAATCGGCGCAATTCGGCGCTCAGGGCCGTCCGATCGGCCGCTTCGGCGCGCAGCATTTCGACCAGCGAATCGCTCGGATAGGGCGGTCCCCAGCCGATGCCGAGGGTTCTGTGCACTTCGACGGCGGATTGTTGCGGGGTGGCGGCGGATGCGCTCGGATGGCCCGGAAAGTTGCTGGTGAGCACGCGGACGGTGTGGCCGCGGCGGGCCCAGCGGTCGGCGACTTCCGCACAACGAAGCTCATATCCGCCAATATGCGCCGGCGGGAACAAGTTGGAGACAATCAGGATTCTAATAGGATGCTCCGCGTCAAAATCGGCGGACGGCGATGGCGGATTTCCGCCTGTTGCGAGCCGCCCGCGGCCGATGCACGTCGATCCGCGCCAAACAAGCTCATCGGACGCCAAGGCGCGCAAAATTGTGTGAACCGGGGAGCATTCGGCGGCGTACACGAACCGGGACGCTTCGCCCGCGGCGCGGCGCCCGGTTGACAATGCTCCCGGAGTGCTTAGAGTCGCAGGACTTGCGCCCTCGGACGGCAAATCCGGGACAACCTGCGGCCGGAGTTTCGCATTCATGGCTCACGATCACATGTCCGTTCAAACCGAAACGGGTCGCGCGACGGCGAAGATGGCCGCGACGATGCTGGGCGGTGTGCTGGTCCTGGCTTCGTTTGTGGCGGATTACATCTTTCCGGCGCAATCCCTGATCCAGCCGGGGATTGAGCACACGTCGAAGAACCTTTACAGCAGCGTTCTGGCGGCGATCGGGGCGATCCTGCTGGCGACGCCGCTAATGATGCACGCCGCGCATTGCCTGTTCAGCGGGCACATGCACATGGATGAGCTGGTGGCGCTGGCGATCCTGGCGGCGATGGCGATCGGCGAGTACCAGACGGCGGGGGTGGTCGCGTTCTTCCTGCTCATCAGCAACCTGATCGAAACGCGAACGGCGCTGGGGGCGCGGGCGGCGATTGAGGGGTTGATCCGGCTGACGCCGACGCGGGCGAAAAGGCTGAGAGCGGACGGCGCGGAAGAGGAAGTCGATGCGCCCAATCTGCGGCCGGGGGACGTGGTGGTGGTTCGCCCGGGCGACAACGTGCCGGCGGACGGGCAGATCGTGAAGGGCAATTCGACGATCAACGAGGCGAACATCACCGGCGAATCGCTGCCGGTGGAGAAGGGGTCCGGGGACGAGGTCTTCGGCGGTACGAGCAACGTGACGGGCGCGCTGCAGGTGCGGGTCACCAAGGCCGGCGCGGATACGACGCTGGGCCGGGTGCAGCACCTGATCCTTGAGGCGGAGCGGACGAAGATTCCGCTGATGCGGCTGATGGATCAGTACGCGGCGTGGTATACGCCGGTGACGCTGATGGTGGCGGGGGTGGTGTGGTTCTTCACGCACGATCCGCGGAATGCGATTTCGCTGCTGGTGATTGCGTGCCCGTGTGCGCTGATCCTGGCGACGCCGACGGCGATCGTGGCGGCGCTGTCGGCGGCCTCGCGGCTCGGCGTGTATGTGAAGGACGTCAGCAATCTCGAGTGGGCGAGAAAGCTCACGGCGGTCGTATTCGACAAGACCGGCACGCTGACGACCGGCCAGCTTGCGGTGACGCGACTTACTCCTGCTCCGGACGTGGACCCGGCGGATCTGCTGGCGGCGGCGGCGTCCGTGGAGCGGCTGAGCACGCACCCGGTGGCGCGCGCGATTGCGGCAATGGCGGACAAGGCGCGGGTTCAACTGGCGGAGGCGACGGATTTTCAGGAGGTTTCCGGCAAGGGGGTGCGCGCGACGGTGGGCGGGCAGGCGGTGCTGGTCGGGCGGCGCACGTGGATCAGCGAGCTGGGTGTGAATCTGTCGGCGATGGACGATGAGAAATTCGCGGAGCCGGAGGGATTGAGCACGCTGTACGTCGCGCGCGGCGGGAAGGTGCTGGGCTGGGTCGGTCTGGAGGACCGCACGCGGCCGGAGGCGCGGGCGGCGCTGGACGAACTGCGACAAATCGGCGTGCGGCAGCTCATCATGGTGACGGGGGATCGCTGGTCGGTGGCGCGGCGCGTGGCGAAGGAGATGGGCTGTTCGGACGTGCAGGCCGAGGTGCTGCCGCAGGACAAGCTGGCGCTGGTCGATGCGCTCAAAGCGCGGAATCACGTCGTCGCGGTGGTCGGCGACGGGGTGAACGACGCGCCGGCGCTGGCGGCGGGGAACCTGGGCATCGCGATGGGCGCGGCGGGGACGGACGTGGCGATGAACTCGGCGTCGGTGGCACTGATGAGCAGCGACCTGCGGCGGCTGCCGTTCCTGGTGCGACTGTCACGCGAGACGACGAAGGTCATCTGGCAGAATCTCATCTTCGGGATCGGGTTCATCGTGGTGACGGGCGCGGCGGCGGCGGTGGGCCAGGTAAACCCGATGATCGCGGCGGTGCTGCACACGGTCTCATCGGCAGTGGTGGTCTTCAACAGTGCGCGGATGGTTCGTTTTGGAGAGCACCTGGAGCCGCACGTGCTCATTCCGCGGACGATGCAGGAGACGCCGGGCGGCGGACGCGTGTCGCTGCAGGCGGTGTCGTGAGGCGGGTCGAGCGGGCCGGCGGGCGCGTGGGCCTAGTCGATCTCGCGGGTCTGGAAGAGCGAGACGCCCAGCGCCAGCACGGCCGATGCGTACATGGCGGAGTAGGCGGCCACGAGGCCGACCTGTCGATGCGAGATCTGCAAGTCCTGCGAGAGTGCGTCGCCCAGCCAGTGGAACTGGAAGTTCGGGACGATCTGGTAGGCCAGGTCATAGATCATCTGCGAGCCGACATGCCGCCCGAAGTAGTAATCGCTGAGCAGCCCGATCAGAAACACGGCCGAACAGGCCATGAGCGTCATGGTCTGGCTCAGGCGGGTGGCCAGCGCGATGGCGAAGGCGTTGAGCAGCATCACGCCGCAGAAGACCATCAGCAGCGCCTTGGTCATTTCGCCGAGGTTGAGCTTCTCCCAATCGGCGGTCGGCGGCTGGACCGCCCATTCCTTGCTGACGCAGAGCGTCAGCAGGAGGGCCAGCGAGGAGAGCGGAACGACCCAGGCCAGAAGCGTGGCGGGGAAATTCCAACCGTACACGTAGTTTGCAAAGGCGGCGGCCGTCAGGCTGATTCCGATCGCCAGGAGGCCGAAGGTCAAGACCGGGCCGTCCCACTTGTCGGCGGCCATTTCGAATATGCCCTGCCGGAAGGTGATGAACATCACCACGCAGAGGAAGTAGTACGCGATCAGCACGGCCGCCCCGACGCCCAGATATTTGCCCAACAGGAAAACGCTGCGCGAGACGGGCTTGGAGATGACGGTGAGGATGCTGCGGGTCTCGATCTCGCGGCTGATGACGCCGCTGGCGGCGAAAACGCTCATCAGCAGGCCGACCAGCATGAGCGTGGACATGCCGACATCCTTGGCGATCTTGATGTCGCTGCCGATGTCGAGCGAGTAGGCGGCCAGCGCGGGATTGAAGAGCGCCAGCCAGAGCGCAGCGGCCCAGAGCAGCACGTTGTAGATCGGTTGGCGGACAACCTCGACGAAGGTGTGATACGCAAGCGTGTAGAGTTTCATCGGCATGGGCGGTGCGGTTCCTGTTACCGGGGCCGCGCCGGTCGGGCGCGGGCTGCGGGGGATTATCCGCGCGGCGGCGATCCGGCTCAAGCTGACATACGCGGTGAATCGCAGCGGGTTCGCCCGCGGCGGGCCGCTGGTGAGGTGAAGTGTGGCTGATACCCCGTACGCACGAACGCGAACCGTCGCGATCGGCGGTCTGATTCTGCAGGTCATTGCGGCGATCGGGCTGCTGATGCTTGGTCAGCTCACGCGCTCGCTGGCGGTGATCGAGCTGGGCTGGCTGGTCGTCGGCGGCGTGCCGATCTGGTTCGCGGCGGTGCTCGTGTTCCGGCAGGCGGAGCTGGCCGAGCTGGAGCGGATGGACATCGAGGAGCTGCGCCGCGAGAAGCAGGCCACCGGCGGCGGGGAAGCCATCTTCGACAGCCCCGGCGGCGGCGGATTCCTGGTGGCGGGCACGCGGCTGGCGTGGATGCAGCGCTACCTGGTTCCGGCCTTCGGCGTGCTGAGCGCGGCCTACCTGATCGGCATGGGGCTGCACCGCTGGATGACGGTGCGGCACTTTGCGAATTTCGGCTTTCCGCCGGTGGATCGCGCTGCGCTGCCGCTGGCGATGATCGCGATCGGCGTGGCGCTGCTGCTGATGTTCCTGCTATCGCGATTTGCATCCGGGCTGGGGGCGGTGCCGCGCTGGCAGTTGATGCGGGCGTGCGGGTCGTACTCCCTGGGGACGGTCTTCGCCGCGATGGGCGTGATTGTCTGCCTGGGCGCCCAGCTCTATTCGGGCGTCACGAGCTGGGAAGCGGCGCTGGCGCATGTACTGCCGTGGGTGATGATCCTCATCGGCGCCGAGACGCTGCTGAACCTGATCGCGGACATCTACCGCCCGCGGACGGCGGGGGTGGAGCCGCGGGCCGCGTTTGACAGCCGGCTGCTGGGGATGTTCGCGGAGCCGGGCGGGTTCGTCGCGCAGATCAACGAGGCTTTCAACTACCAGTTCGGCTTCCAGGTTTCGCAGACGTGGTTCTACCAGTTGTTTCAGCGGGCGGTGATTCCGTTGGCATGGGCCGGGGCGCTGGCGCTGTGGCTGTTGACGTCGATCGTGATTGTCGAACCGCATGAGCATGCGATTGTCGTCAGTTGGGGGCGGCAGGTGAACCCCGATCGGCCGCTGGGGCCGGGGATGTACTTCAAATGGCCCTACCCGATCGAGTCGGCCGACATTTTCAACACACAGAAGCTTCAGCAGATGTCGATCGGGCGGAAGTCCGACGCGGATGATGAGCATGGCGATGATTTCGCGCTGGGGCAGGTCTTGCAATGGACCGACCAGCGGCACGGCGGGTCCGATGAGTTCAACTTCATCATTGCTCCGCTGGCGGTTGCGGGCGGTGCGCGCGACGCGGCGGCGACGGATGACCTGGCGCGGAGCAGCCCGGTTCACATTCTGCGCATGACGGTCGCCGTGCAGTACCGGCTGGTGCCGGAGCGGCTGGCGCAATTCACGCAGGTGGTGGATGACCCGCACAAGCTGCTGCGGCAGGTGGCGTGGCAGGAGCTGATCCGCTTCAGTGCGTCGCATGATGCGCTGAGCTTGCTGGGGGATGAGCGCCGCACCGCCGGCGAGAATCTACGCGGCCGGATTCAGCGGCGGCTGCTGGCCGCGACCGGCAATCGGGACGTCGGGCTGGAGGTGGTGTACATCGGCCTGCAGGAAGTGCACCCCGAGCGCAGCGTCGCGACGGTGTTTCGCGAGGTGGTCAGCGCCGAGCAGGAGAAGCTCACCGCGGTGCGCAGAGCGCTGACCGACGAGAACAGCCAGCTCTCGGCGGTTGCGGGCGACAAGGAAGCGGCGCTGACGCTGGCGGCGGCGCTGGACGAATTCAACCGGGCACAGATGCGGCTGGATCAGGCGCTGCGCCAGGTCGAGACGGCAGGTGCGTCGGTCGAGCCGCTGCGGCGGGCGGCCGCGGAATGGCGCGAGATCGTGACGCGGCAGGTGCAGATGGAATGGGCGCGGCGGCGGCTGGAGCTCTCGCTGGAGCGCGCAAACGAAAACATCGCGATGGGGCTGGCGGCCAGCGTGCAGCGGGCGTCATCGCTGCGCGCGGCGATGGCGGCTGCTGCGCTGGAAGCCGCGGAGGCGGCGACGGCGCGGGATGCGCTTTGGGAGCGCCTGCGGCGCGAGCACGGCGCGCTGGATGCGGGGGCGGTCAGTGCGGCCCTGGCGGAGGCGCAGGAGCAGGCGGAGGTGGCATTCTGGCGGCGCGAGACGGATCAACTGCTGCTGGCGCTGGAGGGCGAGGCGGCGATGATCCTGGCGCAGGCGCATGCGCGGCGCTGGGAGCGTGAACTGGGCGCGGCGACGCAACTGGTGGCGCTGCAGAACCAGGTGTCGGCCTTCCGCGCGGCGCCGGAGGTGTTCCGGGCGCGCGCGTACTGGGCGGCGATCGCCGAGGGGTTGAAGGCTTCACGGAAGTATGTATATGCGTTTGACGCGACGGGCCGCGACGTGGGGCTGCGCGTGAACGCCGAGGAACAGGCGCGGCCGGATGAGAGCGTGCTGACGCCGCGTTAGCGGGAATTGAAAAAACCTTGCCGCCGGCGAGTCGGGGCTTGCCCGGCGGCGAAGCGCAGGATCGACGAAGGAGTGCCGATGCGAAAAGTGCCGCTGTTGCCGCTGATCACGGGCGGATTGCTCGTGCTGCTGCTGGTCGTGTACATGGTGCGGTTCCAGGTGCGTTTCAACGAAGTGGCGGTGCGCGTCCGGCTGGGCCAGGCGGATGAGAACAGCCGCAAGGACGACCCGGGCGTGTACTTCAAGATCCCGCTGGTGGACGCGGTGCACGTGTATGACCGCCGGCTGCGGGTGCTGGACACGCCGGAAATCGAGATCAAGACGCGGGATCAGAAGAACGTGATCCTCGGCCTGTATGCGCTGTGGCGGGTGGCGGATCCGCTGCAGTACTCGATCCGCCTGCAGACCGACCGCACGGCGGAGCAGCAGTTGCGCTCGCGGCTCAACGACGTGCGGGCGGCCGTGATCGGGCGGTATGACATGTCGTCCTTCGTGGGGCTGGACGCGGAGGCGGTGAACGCGACATATGACGAGATCGAGACGGCGCTGCGCGACCTGGCGGCGGCGGACATCCGGCGGGACTACGGCATCGAGCTGGTGTCGGTGGGCATCCGCCGCATCTCGCTGCCGGAGCAGGTGACGCAGGCGGTGTTTGAGAGCCAGAAGGCGGAGCGGCAGACGATCGCGGCGCGGTATCGCGGGGAGGGCGCTTCGCAGGCACAGGCGATTCGTTCGCGGGCGAAGTCCGCGGCGGACCAGATCCGGCAGTTCGCCGTCACGAAGGCGGAGATGATTGCGTCGGCGGGATTTGAATCGAGTGCGCGCATTCTGGCGCAGATCCGCCCGGAGGACCGCGATTTCTTCATCTGGCTGCGCGCGATGGACGCGCTGCGGATCGCGCTGAAGGAGAAGTCCACGATCTTCTTCGATTCGGCGGCGCAGATTTCGCGGTTGATGTCGCAGCCGCCGGCCGACGGCAGGCCGCCGCGGGTGGATGCCGAGATGCTGCCCGCGGGCACGAACGAGGGGGGGCAGTAGAGCGCCATGCGAATTCCGCGACTTCTGCGATATCACGACGGCCATGATCATCATCACGGCCACGGTCATCATCACCACGGCCATCACCATCACCACGATGAGCCGGATGCTCCGCCGCCGGATTTTTCATCCGACCCGGCGCAGCAGTCGCTGGTCAACGCGCTGCGAGCGGGCTTCAACGTGCTGCGCGTCATCATGGTGGCGCTGGTGGTGGCGTATGTCACGACCGGCGTGCTGAGCGTCGGCCCGGGCGAACAGGGGCTGGTGGTTCGATTCGGCCGGCTGCTGGAGCAGGATGGTCAGGTTGTTCGCAAGCCGGGGTGGTCGTTCGCGCTGCCCGAGCCGTTTGATGAGAAGATCCTCGTGCCGGGCACGACGCAGACGCGCTCGATCGAGACTTTTGTCTTCCGCCGGCGGGATGAGGATCGCGGGCGGCCGCTGGCCGAGGTTTTCCCCGTGAATAACCTGCCGCGGCCGGAGACGGACGGCGCGATGCTAACGGGGGATCAGAACCTGTCGCACGGCATCTGGCAGATCGAGTATCGCATCCGCGATGCGGAGGCGTTTGTCCGGAACATTCATGAGGCGGAGGCGATTCGGCGGATTGCTCAGCAGGATCGCGAGCGAGCCGACTACGACCGCTTCATCGTGCGGCTGCTGGAGCAGGCCGTCGTGCGGACGATGGCGACGCAGCGGATTGAGGATGTCGGCGGAGCGGGGAAGGCGGCGGTGGTGGCCGGGGTGAAGGACCGGTTGCAGGCACTGCTGGACCGGCATCAGAGCGGGATCGTGGTGGACAAGGTCGTCGCGGACATCGTCTACCCGTTCCAGGTGCGCGAAGCATTTGACGAAGTGACCAACGCCGAGAACACGGCCAAGAAGGAAAAGGAAACCGCGCTGCAGGACGCCACGCGCGAGTTGACCCGCGCCGCCGGGCCGAATCACGAGGCGCTGACCGCGGCGATCGAGGCGTATGGCACGGCGCAGACGCTCGGCGAGCCGGCGGAGAAGGTGCAGGCGCTGCGCGACCGCATCGACGAGCTGCTGCTGGCGGCGGAGGGCGACGTGGCCGAGATTCTGAGCATGGCCCGGTCGCGGGCCAACGAGATCCGCCAGACGGCGGAGACGGAAGTGGCGCAGTTCGAGTTCCTCCGCGAGCAGTATCAGCTTGATCCGGCGCTGACGACCATGCGCATCTGGAATGACGTGCGCAGCGTGGTGCTGGGCAGTGCGGAGAATGAACTGATGTTCCTGCCGGCGATGGGGCCGCTGGAAATCTGGACCAATCGCGACCTGACCAAGCTGCTTGATCGGGAAAAGCGGCGGTATGAAGGCGGCGTTCGGCGGGACGGGCACTGATGCCCGTTGCCGAACGGATGGGGCGAGCGGCGCCCCGTGGCCGGCGTTCGCGGCGACGCGGGGATCGGGCGCTGTGGAGTTCCCGGCGGCGGAACTGGTGAAGGGAAACCGAGCGTGAGTCAAGCGGCGATCATCCGCGTTCTCGGGCTGTCCAAGACCTACCTGGACTTCTGGCGCCGCGCTCGCGTTCGCGCCGTGGTGGACGTGGACCTTTCGGTCGAGCCGGGGGAGATCTTCGGCCTGCTTGGTCCGAACGGCAGCGGCAAGAGCACGACGATCAAGATGATCCTCGGTCTGCTGCATCCGACGCGCGGCAGCGTGAGTGTGTTCGGTCGGCCCGCCAGCGACGTGCGCACCAAGTCCCGGATCGGCTACCTGCCGGAAGAGTCCTACTCGTATCGCTTTCTGAACGCCCGCGAGACGCTGCATTATTACGGCACGCTCTTTCAGATTTCGCGGAAGGAGCGGGTGCGGCGGATTGAGGAACTGCTCGACATGGTGGGGCTGCGCGGGGCGGCACGGCGGCCGGTGGGTGAGTATTCGAAGGGCATGGCGCGGCGAATCGGGTTGGCGCAGGCGCTGATTAATGACCCCGATCTGCTGATTCTGGACGAGCCGACCAGCGGGCTGGACCCGATCGGGGCGAAGCTGGTGAAGGACATCATCGTGCGGCTGGGGCACGAGCTGCGCAAGACGATTCTGCTGTCGAGCCATCTGCTGGCCGACGTGGAGGAGGTGTGCAGCCGGGTCACGATTCTCTATGGCGGACGGGTGCAGGTGGCCGGCACGATGCAGGAGGTGCTGAGCCGCCGCGACATGATCCAGCTCACCTGCGAGCGGCTGCGCCCTGACACTCTGGCCGAAATTCAGAAGTTGATCGAGCAGCGCGAGGGTAAGAAAGTCAGCGTGTCGGTGCCGCTGGATCGGCTCGAAGCGCTCTTTCTGCGAATCGTCGAAGAGGCCCGGAAGGCGCAGGTCGAGACGCACGGCAGCCAGGCGGCCGGCCAAGTGGCCGGATTTCTCGGCGGAGCGGAGGGCGGCCGGGCACTGCTGGATTCGCTGCTGCGGACGGAGCCGCTGGATCGGCCGGCGGCGGCGCCCGCGCCGGTTTCGACGGATCGCGACGTGCTGGAGCAGTTGCAGAAGGCGGAGGCCCCGCCCGCGGCGACGAGCGAACCGCGGCCGGCCGGCGGGGCAGCTCCCGCGGCGGCACTGCCGAAGCAGACAGACGCGGATCGGGGGCTGCTGGATGATCTGGCGGGCGGGGATCGTCGATGACGCGCATCTGGGCGATCGCACGGCTGACGTTCTGGGAAGGTGTGCGGATGCGCATCGTCCTGGTGTTCGTGATCGTGCTGGCGATGCTGGTGCTGAACATGCCCTTCTGGCTGCGCGGTGATGAGACGCTGGCCGGGCGGGTTCAGAATTTCCTCGACTATGGTCTGAACGCGGCCAGCCTGTGCCTGGCGCTGGCGACGATTTTTCTTTCGTGCAGCACGCTGGCGGGCGAGATCCGCAATAACGTCATTCACCTGGTGGTCACCAAGCCGGTGCGGCGGTTCGAGATTCTGTGCGGCAAATGGCTGGGGGTGATGCTGCTGAATGCCGCGGTGCTGGGGCTTTGCGCCGGCGCGATCTACTTCTTCGCGTCGTATCTGCGCGCGCAGCCGGTCGAATTCGAGCGCGACCGGATGAAGCTGGATCAGTCGGTGTGGACGGCGCGACATGCGGCGCGGCCGGTGGAGCCGGACTTCCGTGCGGACGCCACGCGCGACGTGGAGAAGCGCATCGCCGACGGCGCTTTGCGGCCGGAGGATCGGCTCAGCGCGCTGCGCGAGCGGAACAAGGAGTTGCGCGATCAATGGCTGGTGATTCGCCCGGGCCAGCTCAAGACCTTCGAGTTTGAGAATCTGCCGGTGCAGCGGCCGGTGGAAAAGGCGGCGGCGGAGGTGTCCGGCGAGGCGGCGGCGGATGATCCGCATGTGATCCAGGTGGTGTTCCGGGCGCGCGGGCTGCCGATCCCGCAGGATGAGCTGTTACCGCTGGCATGGGTTTTCAATGATCCGGAGACCGGCGTTCCGCTGATGCCGATGCCGTTCCTGACCAAGCAGCGCAGCGCCGATACGCACGCCTTCTTCGTTCGCGACACGGTCGTGAAAAACGGCCGGGCGTCGCTGACGGTGGCGGCCTGGGACGAGGGAGACGGCCGGGGGAGCGTCACGACGGTCACGTTCGAGGGCCGTACCGCGCTGATGCTGTATTACCCCGCCGGCTCGTTTGAGGTGAACTATCTCAAGGCGCTGCTCATCATCCTGCTGCGGCTGGGGTTCCTGGCGGCGATGGGGCTGTTCTTCAGCACGTTCGTCTCGTTTCCGGTGGCGTGCTTCTGCGTGTTCACCTGGCTGATGATCTGCGTCGCCAAGCCGTGGTGGATGTCGGCGCTGGGCGCCGACCTGGACATCGAGGGCTGGGACGCCAGCGTCGATCCGTTTGGGGAGTGGGGGCCGCTGGTGCGCGGGTTCCTCCTGGGGCCGCTGCTCAACTTCGGATTCCCGGATTTCACGCGCTATGATGGAACGACGCCGCTGGTGGACGGGCTGCTGATCGGCAGCGACACGCTGTGGATGACGCTGCTGCACACGCTGGGCTTCGGGCTGGCGATGCTGCTGGTGGTGGGGTGGTACATCTTCGACCGCCGCGAGATCGCGGAGACGCAGCTCTGATCGCGCCGCGTCGCGAATCGCATGGGAGAGCAAGGGCATGTCGCCGCGCCTGGTTCAACTGATCGCGCTGCTCGCCGCCGGCGGGCTGGTCTACGGCTCCTCGACGCTGGTGCCGCCGATCAACGAGGGCCGCCGCCCGCTCAACATGATGGGTTCGGACAATCCCGCGGAAAACGCCCCGCCGGATTTCGTCTTCGCGGTGCAGGCCTTTGGCGCGTTCCGCAGCCTGCTGGTGAATCTCGCGTTTGTCCGGGCGGACACGTACAAGCAGCAGGGGCGCTATTACGACGCGATGGAGCTGTCGCGCTGGATCTGCCGGCTCCAGCCGCGCTTCCCGGCGGTATGGGAGTTCAACGCCTGGAACATGGCGTGGAACATCTCGGTGACCACTTACACGCCGGAGGAGCGCTGGAACTGGGTCTACAACGGCGTGCGGCTGCTGCGTGACGAGGGTCTGCGGCACAACCCGCGCGCGATCAACCTCTACAAGCAACTGGCCTTCATCTACGTCAACAAGATGGCGCAGCCGGTGGACGATTTTCACTTCGACTACAAGCGCGCCTGGGCCTGGCGAATCCACCTGGTGCTCGGCTCGCCGCCGGAAGCCTACGGCAACCTGGGCGGCTTTGAGCCGGGTGCGCACCTCGAGAGCGTCGTCAAGAAAATGGAGCTGTCGGATCTCTTCGCCGCCTCGCTGACGGAGGCGCAGCGGCGCGGGGAGCGGCCGTTGTCTCCCGATGATCGTCCGCTGCCGGGTTCGGTGCTGCCGATGGCGCGCGACGCCGAGGACGGGCCGACGCCGTTCGAGGTTGCGCAGAAGGCGGCGGTGGATCGGTTGCAGGTCATCGCGGATACGCCGCTGAAGCTGGAGGATCTGTACGCGGCGCACCCGGGGACGCGCGCGATGGTGCCGAAGCTGGCTGAGATGGGGGTGAAGATCGCCGCCGAGCCGCTGACGGAGGAGGAGTTTTTTCACCAGACCGGGCTGGCGTGGAACTTCATGCTGCGCTACCGGCAGTTGGCCGATCCGCCGGCGATGCTCAGCTCGCTGCGGAAGTCCAAGCGGCTCGATGAAGAGACGTTGAAGCGCTTCGATCAGATCGTGGGGGTGACGCGCAAGGATCCGGACGGGTTGGCGCTGGTGCGGCATGTGCAGCATCGGGCGCTGGCGGAGGCGTTCAAGCTCAATCCGCGGGAGATGATCGAGCTGATGCGCGTCTTCGGGCCGATGGACTGGCGCACCGTCGATTCGTCGAGCCTGTACTGGATCAACCGCGGGCTGGTGGCCGGCAATGAGACGATCTCGAGCTTCCGCAATGACAAGCTCAATACGACCCGCCTGCTGTTCTTCTCGCTGCGCAACCTCAAGAACCGCAATCGTCTGATCTTCGAGCCGTACCCGGACGACATCTCGCGCAGCTACATCGACTTCACGATCGATCTCAACTTCATCGAACCGATGCACCGTGCCTACCTGGTGTACGGGCCAAATTTCGACAACGACCCGGACAAGCGCGGCGCGGGGGAGAATTACCGCACGGGGCACAGCAGCTTCCTGCAGGAGTCGATCCGCGACCTCTACTTTGCCGGGCGGATTCGCGAGGCGCAGCAGTACTATGACTTCCTGCGCGAGACCTACGGGCTGGATCAGAACGGTCGGCCGCGCGAGGCCTACCTCAAGCCGCTGCGCGACTTCGTGTTCGACATCTTCTACGAGATGATGGACTCGCAGGAGCACGCCCGCGGCGCGATCTCGGGGTTCATCGACAAGGCGTTCAACGAAATGCTGCGCAGCGAGTTCGACGGCTATGCCACCGCGATGCGCATGGCCGCCGAGATCCACCGCCGCTACAGCGAGAGCCGGGTCGACAAGATCGCCGAGAGCCGGATGCTGCCGCCGATCGAGCAGATGGTCGAGGACCGCCTGATCGCGTTGTACTTCACGCTGATCCCCACCACCGACGTGGCCGCATCGATCCGTGCGCGGCTTTGGAAGCTGCTGCCGTACGGCATGCAGCGGCCGGTGTATGACGTGCTGCGGCCGATGTTTGTGGATGAGTGCGAGCGCTTCGGCTTTGACCTGGCGGCGGCCTATCCCGAGCCGCCGGGGATGAAGGAATATCGTGAGGCGAATCCGGGGCGCTTCCGCGAAGCACGCGAGCAGGACGTGACGACGCCGGTGCAGTTGCGCGATTGACGCGGCTTCAGCCGGGTGAGCCTGGGCCGCGGGGGCGCGTTTCCTCGGGCGCGGCGCTTCGCGCAGCGAACCTGATCACTGCACGGCTGCGCAGGCGGTGACGCACGCGAATTCTTCACACGGCAGGCCCGTTCCAGGCGGTGCAGCGCGTGACCCAGGACTCCCGCCAGCTCTGGCTCCTGCCTTCGCAGGGGCGGCCGGTCATCGGGCCGATTGCCGACGTCGCTGTTCGCGGCCGGTCGTTCGGCCTGCGCCCGGTGGCCGTGCCGGAGCCGCTGCGGGCCGACGTCTCGCCCGGGGCGATCGTCGCCATCCCGCGCCGCGCGAAGCGCGGCGAGCTTGTGGGCGTGTGCGTGCGCGTCAGCGAGGGCGAGTGGACACACACCCTGCCGCGGATGATCCGCGTGTTGCAACCCGGCCCGCTGCTGACACCCGGGCTGGCTTTGCTCGGCGAGCAACTCAGCGCCCACTACGCCTGCCCGATCGGGCGCATGTTCTTCACGCTGATTCCCGCCGCCGCGCGCCGCGGACGGCGCGACAAGCGCGTGTTCCTGCGGGTCGGTGATGCGCCGCCGGAGAGCGCCCGCACGAGTGCCGGCCAGAAGCGCGTGCTGGACGCGCTGGGGTCGGGGGAGATGGCTCGCGACGAACTGCTGGCGACGGCGGGGGTCTCCGCGGCGACGCTGCGCCAGATGGTGCGGCGCGGCTGGATCGCGCAGGAGGAGCGAATATCCGTCCGCCGGGAGTATTCCACGTCAACCGGCGACGATTCACGTTCTTGCGCGACAATGGGCGACGAGGCCTCGCCCGCATCCGCCGAAGACTCGTTCACGCTGAACGCGGGGCAGGGTGAAGCGCTGGCGGCGATCACCGCCGACGTGGAGAGCCGGGCCGGCTTTCGGGTCAGCCTGTTGTTCGGTGTTCCGGGGAGCGGGAAGACCGAGGTGTACGTCCGGGCGATTCGCGAAGCTGTTCGACGCGGGCGGCAGGCGATTCTGCTCGTGCCGGAGATCATGCTCGCCACGCAGATCGTCGAGCGCCTGGCGCGGCGCTTCGCGCGCACCGCCGTGCTGCACAGCCGGATGACGCCGTCCGCGCGGCTGGAGAGCCTGCGGCGCATCGCCGCCGGCGAGGCCGACGTGGTGATCGGCACGCGCACCGCGGTGTTTGCGCCGCTGCCGCGTCCGGGGTTGATCGTCGTGGATGAGGAGCAGGAGCCGAGCTACAAGAACCTCGCCGCGCCGTTCTACCACGCCCGCGATGCGGCAATCCTGCGCGGGCGGATCGAGGGGATTCCGGTGGTGCTCGGCTCAGCGACGCCAGCGCTCGAGACCTGGCACAACGCGACGCACCTGCCGCATTACCGGCTGCTGCGCATGCCCGAGCGGGTGCCGGGGGCGCGCGTGCCCGAGGTGCGGCTGCTCTCTGCGCCGGGCGGCGGGGCGGCGGATGCGGACGACGGGCCGGTGATGGGCGACCCACTGACGGAGCTGGTGCGGGCGGCGGTGTCGGCGGGTGAGCAGGTGATTCTGCTGCACAATCGGCGCGGATTCTCGACGATGCTGCGCTGTGCGCGCTGCGGCAACCGCGTGACGTGCGAGCGCTGCGGGCGGCCGATGGTGCTGCATCGAGCGCGGGAAGTGGTGAAGTGCCATCGCTGTGCGGTGCAGCACCCCGCGCCGCGCAGCTGTCCGGATCAGACCTGCGGCGGCGAACTGACCTCCGGCGGATCGGGAATTCAACGGCTCGAGGAGGAGATTCACGCAGCGCTGCCGGAGGCGCGGCTGATGCGGCTCGATCGGGACACGTTGCGGCATCGCCGGGACTACGCCGCGGCACTGGAGCGATTCGGGCAGCGCGAAGCGGACGTGCTGATCGGTACGCAGTTGATCGCCAAGGGGCTGGATTTTCCGGGGGTGCGGCTGGTCGGGGTGATTGATGCGGACGCGGCGCTGCGCCTGGCGGACTTCCGTGCGGCGGAGCGCGTGTTTCAGTTGATGGTGCAGGTGGTGGGGCGGGCGGGGCGGAAAGAGGGGGAGTCGCTGGCGGTTTTGCAGGCCGCGGATCCGAAACAGGCGGCACTGATCTGTGCGGCGCGGGGGGATTATGAGGGCTTCGCGGCCGGAGAACTGGCGCTGCGCGAGCGATATTTCCAGCCGCCCTTTTCGCGGCTGGCGCGGCTGGTGCTGGCGGATGACCGTCCGGGTCGCGCTCGCGAGTGCGCCGCGAGAGTGGCCGAGGACCTGCGCGAGCTGGCGCCGCGCGTGCATCCGCTGCTGCGGGTGGATGACGCCGTTCCGTGCCCGGTGCGCCGGCAGCGCGGGCTGTTGCGGTGGCATGTCATGGTGCGGGGGCCGCGCGGGGGAGAAGTGGGGCGGCTGCTGGAGTTGGCGCAGCGCGAAAGGCGGCTCTCGCCGGCGGTGCGGCGGCTGACGGTGGACGTGGACCCGGTCGAGTTGCTGTAGCGGGCGGCGTTGCCGCCGCGCCGCGCTGCGGTTCTAATGCCCGCGTTCCGCCGGCGCGGTTCTGATCGGCCTGTTACCTGATGCGCATGTCTGACACCCAGCCAAGGCTCGCACTCCCGGCCCGCGCCCGGACCGACGGGCCGCTGCGCCGATTGCGCGTGGCGGCGGCATTGCTGGCGCTGATCCCGATCGCCTTGCCGTTTCCGCCGTCGTTTGAGACGGCCGTGCTGCCCCGCGCGATTGCGCAGGACTACACCGAGGACGAGCTGCTCGTGCCGGATGCGATCAGCAGCGCCGACGTGGAGATGCAGGGGGCGCACTGCCGACAGTGGCGGCTGGAGAGTGGCGAGGCGGTGCTGGTCTATAGCGGGCGCTTCCGGCTCAACATCGGCAAGCGGCAGATGAGCGCGGCTGAGGCGGTGGTCTGGATCGACACCGAGCGGGAGGAGGGGACGGATCGTCCGGTTTTCTCGCTGACGGTTTACCTCTCGGAAGACGCTGAGCTGATCGAGCCGGCCGGCACGATCACGCAGGACAACGTGCTGCTCGTGAGCGGCATTCGCACGACAGGGCGCGTCATCAAGCGTCACGATGCGCATGCGGAGGGCAGTGGGGAACAAAATCCGCTGTTTCGGCGCGCGACGGAAGATCGCCGCCGGATCGAGGAGGCGCTGCGGCAGCCCGTGGATGAATCACCGGCGGGACGCGTCGTGCGCGGAGCGGATGCCGATGCGGCAAGAATCCGCCGTCCGCCGCGGCCGGTACGTTATCGCGTGGCCGGGATTGAGCCGGCCCGCACGCCGCAGGGGGAGCAGGTGCTGGTGATGAGCGGGCCGGTGTCGTTCCTGCAATCCGGTTCGACGGATGCGGCGACGCTGGAGATCACGGCCGATCGGGCGGTGGTGTTTCCGTCGGCACGGGCGGCCGGGTCGCTGCTGGATCGGGCGGAGGAACAGGGCGGAGCGTCGGCGTCATCCGGCGCGCAGGGGGATGGAAGCGGGGCCTCAAGCGGGGGTTCTCAATCGCGGCCCGAAGAGGGAGCTGCGCCTGAAGGACGGCCGACGACCGATCCTGCTGCGCCGGCCGCGGCTGATTCGCCGGGAGCGCGCGGCGGTGAGGAGCAGATCGAGCAGTTCGTGCGGGCGGTGTACCTGGAGGGGGACGTGGTGCTGTCCCTGGGGGATCGCTTCGTCCGCGCTGAGAGGCTGTACTACGACTTTGAGATGGATCGCGCGTTGATTCTCGACGCGGTTTTTCGGGCCGAGATGCCGGAGCGCGGGATTCCGTTGTATATCCGCGCGGCGACGGTGCGGCAGCTCTCGCCGCGCGAGTTTTCGGCGACGAGCGCCGTGGTGACGACCAGCGAGTTCCACACGCCGCACTACCACATCGGTGCGGAGCGGGTCATCGTGCGGGATTCGACGCAGCGGGATGCGGGCGGCAGCGCGGTTGGCTCGGTCCGCGGGGCGTATGAACTGCACAACACGACACTGAACGTGGAGAACGTGCCGCTGCTGTGGTGGCCATATTCGCAGGGGGATTTCACGGGCACCGAAACGGCGCTGCGCGGCTTCCGCTTCAGCTACGGCGGGCGGCGCGGAGTCACGACGCAGACCGAATGGGATCTGTATGCGCTCGCCGGGGCGCGGAAGCCGCCCGGGCATGACGCGCGGATGATGATCGATTATTTCGGTCGGCGCGGACCGGCCTTCGGGCTGGATTATGACTACGCCGGGACTGACCATTACGGGCTGTTTCGATCCTATTACCTGTATGACCAGGGCGAGGACAATCTCGGCCCGTTGCGCCGGGCGCAGGAGATTCCGGAGAATGCGAATCGCGGGCGGACGCTGTGGCGGCACCGGCACTTCCTGCCGAACGACTGGGAATTGTCGCTCGAGGTCAGCTACATCAGCGATCCGAACTTTCTGGAGGAGTGGCGCAAGAGCGAGTTTCAGGAGGGCAAGCAGCAGGAGACGCTGCTCTATCTGAAGCGCGCGCGGGGGAATGAGGCGATTTCATTCCTGGCGAACTGGCGAATTCTTGACTACACCACGCAGACCGAGCACCTTCCGGACCTGGCCTATCGTCGCATCGGGGATACGTTTCTCGATCCGCTGGTGCTGCACACCGAAGCGCGGGTCGGCAGCGTGCGCTATCGCCCGGATGATCGGCGCTTCCTTGACGAATTCCGCTTCGACAACCTGGCGCGGACGGACGTGACGTTTCGAGCGGATGGGCGGCAGGAGGTCGAGCTGCCGCTTAAGCTCGGCGGGGTCAACGTGGTTCCATTCGTAACGGGGCGGGCGGGATACTGGGACGGCCAGCCGCTGGATCGCGGCGGATTGTGGCGCGGGTTGGGCGTGTTCGGGTTGCGCGCGAGCACGATGTTCAGCCGCGTGTTCACCGATGCGCGAAGCGAACTGCTGGATGTGGACGGCATCCGGCACGTCATCAAGCCGGATGTGGCGGCGTGGGGGGCGGTCAGCAACACGCGGAGTGAGTTGATCACGCCGTTTGACTACGGCATTGAGACGGTGGATGACTTCTACGGCGTGACGTTCGGGCTGCGCCAGACGTGGCAGACGCGGCGCGGTGAAGGCTCGCGGCGGCGCACGGTTGATCTGCTGACATTCAACGTTGAGGCCGGGTTGTTCGGCGACGTCGAAGGGCGCAGCGATTTTTCGAACGGTTATGCGAACCCGCTGCGGCCGGAGAACAGCCGGCCGCGGAATTACATCGGGGCGGAAGCGGCCTATCGCGTCAGTGACACGATGGCGCTGCTTTATGACGCGAACTATGACCTCAGCGATCAGGCCTTCGACCGGCAGGCGGTGTCGCTGGCGATTGAGCGGCCGCCGCGGGCGGCATACCTGATCGGCCTGCGCTACGCGGGCGACATCAACATGAACCTGATCGGCGGCGGGTTCAATTATCAGCTCTCGGAAAAGTACACGCTGTCGAGCCGGGCGTGGTTTGACATTGACACGGGTGATTTCGGCGAGGGGTCGATCGCGGTGGTGCGGAAGCTGCCGCGCTGGTACCTGGCGCTGAACTTCGAGTACAGCGACGTGGATGATGACTTTTCGATGACCGTGTCGCTGTGGCCGGAGGGGATTCCGGAATGGACGATCGGCTCGCGCCGGTTCACTCAGCTTGGTACGTCCACGGGGATTCGGCCGTAGGGCGGATGGGGCGACCGAGTGTTCCAGACTTGAGTGCATGCTTACGCGGAGTACCGCGAAAGCATGCCACCCGCCGGAATGGACGATCGGCTCGCGCTGGTTCACGCAGCTTGGTACGTCCACGGGGATTCGGCCGTAGGGCGGATGGGGCGACCGAGTGTTCCAGACTTGAGTGCATGCTTACGCGGAGTACCGCGAAAGCATGCCACCCGCCGGAATGGACGATCGGCTCGCGCCGGTTCACTCAGCTTGGTACGTCCACGGGGATTCGGCCGTAGGGCGGATGGGGCGACCGAGTATTCCAGGCCTGAGTGCATGCTTACGCGGAGTACCGCGAAAGCATGCCACCCGCCGGGCTTAGTCCCCGCGGCTCGGCAGTCGGCCATAAGTCTCGGCCAGCGAGCGAAGCCGTCGCGCGTGCGACTCGCGCAGCTCGCCCGCATCGAAGCGCCAGTGCCAATTTCCGCGCGGCGTGCCGGGGATGTTCATGCGGTGGCGGGTGTCGAGTCCCAGCACGTCCTGAAGCGGGATGATGGCCGTGTTCGCCGGTGAGGCCATCGCCAGGCGAATCATGTCCCAGTGAATCTCACGAGCGTCGGTGTTCATGTAGGCCCGCGCGCGGGCTGTGGTGGTGAGCTGCGGATCGCCTCCCGCACTGCCCTGCGCTACGCCCTTCTCCATGCCGCTCATCCTGCCCCTCGTTTCGCTCCTCTTCAAGCCACTCATCCTGCTCAGCACTTCACCCTTTTCCACTTCACACTCTTTGCCCGTCGCTTCGCCTTTCGGCCTGCCCTTCAGCTTGCCGCGCAGCCTCCGCTCCGTCTCCTGCAGCGACTTCCACCAGCCGACGGTCGTGTCGTTGTCGTGCGTGCCGGTGTAGACGACGCTCTCCGCCGGGAAGTTGTGCGGCTGGTGGTAGGCAGCTCCCGGGTTGAAGGCCCAGTGCAATATGCGCATTCCGGGAAAGCCGTATCGCTCGCGCAGCGCGATGGCCTCGGGCGTCACCTCCCCCAGGTCCTCGGCGATGACCTCCGGCCGACCCAGCTCGCTGCGCACTGCGTCGAACAGCTCGCGCCCCGGGGCGGGTTGCCACCGGCCGCGCAGAGCGGTCCGGTGATGGCCGGGCACCGCCCAGCAGCGAGCGAAGCCGAGGAAGTGGTCGATGCGAACGGCGTCGAATTGCTCCAGTGTGTGGCGAAAACGCGCGATCCACCACGCGAAGTGCTCTTTTCGATGCGCGCTCCAGTCATACAGCGGATGCTCCCACAACTGCCCGTTGCGGTTGAAGTCGTCCGGCGGCACCCCGGTTTGCCACTTTCGCCGGCCATCGCGTGACAGCGTGAACAACTCCTGCCTGGCCCAGACGTCCGAGCTGTCGTACGCGACGAAGATCGGAATGTCCCCCATCAGCCGAACGCCGCGCGCGGCGCAATGCGAGCGCAGGCTCCGCCACTGGCGGTCGAATTCGAACTGCACGAAGCGGTGGTAGTCCACGCGCTCGGCCAATCGGCGGCGCGCCTGCGCCCGGGCGGAACGGGTCGCGGCACGCAGGGCGGCGGGCCAGCGGAACCAGTTCTTGCCGTCGCTCTCCTCGAATAGTGCGCGGTACAGAGCATCAGAATCAAGCCAATGTGCGTGGCGGGCGCAGAATGAGTCGAACTGTCGGCGTGTGTCGCCGTTTCGCGCCGAAAAGGCCCGAAACGCGCGGCGCAACGCCCGCGTGCGGAAGGCCAGCGCGGCGGGGTAGCGGGCCTGGGGAGCGTCGTCCAACGCGCGGGGCGCGCGAATTTCGTCGCGATTGAGCAGCCCATCTTCCACGAGGGCGTCGAGGCTGATCAGCATCGGGCTGCCGGCGAAGGCGGAATCCGAGGAATAGGGGGCGCCGACGCGATCCGGGGGCGTGATCGGCAGCATCTGCCACCAGGTCATGCCGGCGGCCGCCAGAAAATCGACGAATCCATGCGCGGCGCGGCCGAGGTCGCCGACGCCGTGCGGCCCGGGCAACGAGGTGGGGTGCAGAAGAATTCCGGCGCTGCGGCGGCTCAGGAGCGGTGGCGCGGAGCGGGGGCGAGGGTTCATCCGGCGGAGTATATCGTCGCGGCGCGGGCGGCTGCGGCGCATATCGGTGCGCGCGGGTGCTTGCTATGATCCCGCACGCTGCGCCAGTGCAGGAAGGAAGACCGCCCCGGTGTACAAGCTGTTTCTGACGCTTCGATACCTGCGCAAGCGGCGCATTGCGTACGCCGCGGTCGGTGCGGTGACGCTGTGCGCGGCAATGGTGTTGATCGTCATGTCGGTGCTGGGCGGGTTTGTGCAGGAGATGAAGGCCAAGGCGCGGGCGCTTCTGGGGGATGTGATTCTCGATAACCGCTCGTATCACGGATTTCCGCTTTATGAGGAACTGATCGCGGAGATTTCGACCTGGCCGGAGATTCAGCGGGCCACGCCGGTGCTGTACAGCTGGGGGTTGCTGCGGTTTCCGCAGATTGAACAGACGGCGACCGTGCGGGTTGTGGGCGTCCGGCTTGAGGATGTGTACGAGGTCAACGGCTTTCGGCGCAGCCTGTATTACGAGCAGCACTATCCGGGGACGACGTCGCTGGGGCCGCAGAAGCAGGCGATACTCGGAGTGGCGGAGGAAGGGACGGGCGGCGCGCTGTCGGCGGTGCCGCGGCTGCCGGAGCCGCTGCATTCGGCGAACGAGCGCGCGCGGGCGGCCGGTGTGCGGGACACGGATGAGTACGACCGGGAGTGGACGTCGTTTCGCAAGTCGCTGGAGAAGGACGGCATCACGCCCTACCCGGGCGTGTTCGCCCTGCCGGACGGCATGGACGACTCGCCGCGCTGGGAGGGGGAGGAGCATCCGGGGCTGGTGATCGGGCGGGACATCGTGGGGGTGCGCCAGCCGGAAGGGCGCTACCGGCGGCTGGGTTTCTATCCGCGCGGGTACGTGGTGACGCTGACGCTGCTTCCGACGACGGAGGCGGGGGACATTTCGGGGCAGCCGATCAAGCGGGCTTTTCGCTATGCGGATGACTCGCGGACGGGCGTGCACGACATCGACTCGAACTACGTCTACTGTGAATTCGCGCTGCTGCAACGGCTGTTGCAGATGGATGAGGCGCAGCGCGAGGACGGCAGCCGGGTGCCGGGGCGCTGTTCGCAGATCCAGATCAAGATTGCACCGGGACACGACCCGGCAAAGGCGGCGGAGCGGCTGTCGAAATTCGTGGCGGATTTCGCCTACAGCGGGCGGTTCGCGTTGAACATCAGCGAGCGCGAGCTGCTGCGGCGGACGCGGGCGGAGACGTGGGAGCAATCGCAGCGGCACGTGATCGCGCCGATTGAGAAGGAGCGCGTGCTGATGCAGATCGTGATGGGCATCATCTCGCTCGTCGCGGTGCTGCTGGTGCTGTGCATTCTCTACATGATCGTGCTGCAGAAGACGCGCGACGTGGGGGTGCTCAAGAGCGTCGGGGCGTCGTCGACCGGGGTGGGGGCGATTTTCGTGATGTACGGCGCGGCGGTCGGAGCGGTGGGGGGGCTGCTGGGAGCGGCGCTGGGGTGGACGTTCATGGTGAACATCAACGAGATTCAGGAATTTCTGATCTCGATCCACCCGGGCATGCGGGTGTGGGATTTCAGCGTCTATGCGTTTGACCGCATCCCGAGCCGGGTGGAGCCGGTCGATGCGGTGGGGGTGTTTGTGGCATCGATCCTGGCGTGCACGGGCGGCTCGTTCGCTGCGGCGTGGCGGGCGGCGCGGATGGAGCCGGTGGAGGCGTTGCGCTATGAGTGACGCACGGCAGCGCGAGGCAGGCGCCACCGCCGCGGCCGTCGTCGGCGGCACAAGCGCGGATGGCGCGCGCGGCGCGTTCTTGCGCGCGGAGGGGGTTTCGCGGACGTATCGGCTCGGGCGGGTGGAAGTGCCGGTGCTGCGGCGGGCGGACCTGTCGGTGCGGCGGGGCGAGTTTGCGGCGATCATGGGCAAGAGCGGGAGCGGCAAGAGCACGCTGCTGCACGTGCTGGGGGCGCTGGATGAGCCGCAGGAGGGGCAGGTTCTTGTGGATGGGGAGCCGGTGTATGCGCCGGTGGGGCGACGGAGCTATCGAGCGCGGGCGCTGGATGTTCTGAGTGTGCACGAGCGGCGGCGAAATCGGCTGAGGCGAAACACGTTCGGCTTCGTGTTTCAGTTTTACCACCTGCTGCCCGAATTGACGGTGTTCGAGAACGTGCTGGTGACGGAGATGGTGCGGACCGGCGTGCTGCGCTGGCCGACGGCGCGCGGCGAAGCGCGGCGGCGGGTGGCGGCGGAGCTGGAGCGGGTGGGGCTGTCTCATCGGCTATCGCACCGGCCCAATGAGCTTTCCGGCGGAGAGCGGCAGCGGGTGGCGATTGCGCGGGCGCTGGTGCACCGGCCGAGCGTGCTGCTAGCGGATGAGCCGACGGGCAACCTGGATGCAACGAGCGGCGCGGCCATCATGGCGATTTTTCAGGCGCTGCATGCCGCGGGGCAGACGATCGTGATGGTGACGCACGACGCGACCGTGGCGGCGTGTGCGGATCGGGTGCTGCATCTCGATGACGGGCGGCTGGCGGCGAAATGACCTCGCGGCCCGGGCGTGATGGACGAGGATGATCGCGGACGGGTTTTCCACGCTGACGGATCTGCTCTGGTCGCCGCTGCGCAGCGCGGAATGGGGGGACTTTTCGGGATTCTGGCTGCGCCAACTGCTCGATGACCGTTTCACCGTGGCGCTGTTCGTGCCGTTGCTGCCGCTGCTGCTGCTGGCGCCGCGGCGGTGGCTGCGCGAGGCGATTGTCGGCACCGGGGCGGCGTTTCTGATCATCGCGTTTGGAGCGCCGTATGCGCTGTTCTGGCTGCTGAACTGCGCCGGGTTCTTCGCACTGACGCAGTGGTATGCGAAGCGGGTGGACGTCGGGCGGACCCTGATGGCGGCCGATCCCGGGGCCGGCACTGAGGCGACCGACGGCGGTGCGCAGCGCGCGTTCGCGCTGGTCGTGACGGTGATCGTGGTCTGGTACCTGCTGACGATGCTGCTGCGAAAGATCGAAATCCCCGATGAGTGGAATCGCTGGCTGTTCGAGCATGCGCGGTGGTGTTTTCCGTTTCACTTCGGGGCGCGGGTGTGGACGCCCGGCGCGCCGAGTGAGGTCGAGGTTCTCGGGACGCCGAGGGGGCAGCTTGCGGACCAGGTCTTCTGGAACCCGCACAACATCGGAACCGCCTACCTGGTGTGGCGGATGCTGCATTACGTTTCGGAATTGCGGGCGGGGGGGATTCCGGAGTCGCGGCGGCGGTTCATCGACTTCCTGGCGTATCTCTGCTATGCACCGAACCTGATCCAGGGGCCGATCGAGCGCTTCGGGCGATTCTGCGAGCAACTGGACGCCTGCCACGCGCAGCGGCGGCTGAGCGATTGGCCGATCGGGCTGGCGCGGATGGGGTGGGGGCTGAGCAAGTCGATCATCGCCACGCTGTACTTCGTGCCGCTGCTGCGCGACGGACTGAAAATGGGTTCGGAGTCCGCCGGGTACTTTCAAGCACCGCACCTGATTGAGAATTACGCGCTCGTGTACGGCGGGGTTTTCCTGATCATCTTCCACCTGTACCTGGAGTTCAGCGGCTATTGCGACGTGTCCGCCGGGATGGCGCGGCTGCTGGGCTACCGGCAGGTGGAGAACTTCCGGTGGTGCTGGTTCTCGACCAGTTTGCGGGATTTCTGGCGGCGGTGGCACATCAGCCTGTCGTCGCTGCTGCGGGATTACGTCTACATCGCGCTGGGCGGAAATCGGAAGCGGGCGACGCTGAATCTCGTGCTGACGTTCGCGATCTGCGGCGTGTGGCACATTCCCAACGGGTATATGGCGGCCTGGGGGGCGGTGATGGGGTTGATGCTGGCGGTCAACCAGTGGTGGGTGGGGTGGATGCAGCGGCTCGACGCTCGGCCGACGGGATTCTTGCCGGCGATTCGGCGGTGGGTGCGGCGGATGCACCCGGTTGGGCCGATCGTCGCGTGGCTGTTCACGATGCACTGCTTCGTGTTCAGCCTGCTGATTTTTTTTGGCGGCCGCGGGGCCGGGCGCGTGACGTGGGAGATTGTGCGGCGGCCGTTGCTGGCACTGACCGGTGCGGATTGCTTCGGGCCGCCGGGGTGACGCGAGGAATGGGGGAAAAAATCTTTGTGAATTCAGGCAAGATGCCGCGATTCGCGGCGATTCGCGGACGAAGGCGGCAATGTGCGATAATGGAAAGCGATCTTTGTCGCGTGGGCGGGTGGCGTACATTATCAGCGGGCCGGGGGGCGTGAGGGCGGCAGAGGAAAATCTCCTTATTCCCCGCAGATTCCCCAGATTATCTTGTGGCCTTGATGGGGCTGAATCGCGTAAAGATTTATGGGCAGGCGGGACGATACATCCCGTGAGCGAAGGTGGATCCGGGTGGCCGAAGGACCGGCTCGCCTCCACCGATAAGGGCGTTTTCCCCTGCACACATCATGGATGATGCGGCCGCGGCTATTTCCGCGCGCTCGCGGGTTTCTTTGTCTAAGGAGGCCGGGTTCCATGGTGCATTCGATTTCGATGGCGGGTCGTGCGGCGCTGGCGGCGGAGCCTTTGCCCGAGGTGGATCGGGGCGGGGCGCTCCGCGACCGCGGCGTGGCGGCGGAGAGCGACCGGCTGCTGCTGTCGGCGGATGCGCTGCGCGGGATGGAGGATGCGGCGCGGGGGCGGCAGCTTCGGCTGGCGGCGCTGCGCGCGAGCATTCAGTCGGGGACGTACCTGACGGCGGAGAAGCTGGACGCGGCCGTGTGGCGGCTGCATGCGGAGTTGGGGCGGTCCTGATGCGGGCGGGTGGGATGAGCTGGGCGAGGGGCAGGCGCGCGGAGACTCGGGTTCCGGTTCGCCCGGCTGTCGCCGGGCGGCGCTCTACTCGTGGCGACGGCCCGGCGCCCCTGACGGGGTGCAAATGCGGGAAACACCAAGCTCAAGAGTAGTGGCGCACGGCACACATGCGCGACAAGGACGGATCGCGAAGGCAGAGCGTTGCTCAAGAGCAGCGGCACACGGCAAAGAATGGGACTACTTCCGGAAGCGCCCTCCTGAAGCCGAGGCGCTTTCATCGAGACATCAGTTTGCTGCTGCGGCGGCGCGCACCGATGCGGGTTGGTCCGCGCGGCTGAGTCGCGCGAAGACGCGAATTGCGTCGTCCATCTGCTCCCCGGTCACGTCCAGGTGGGTCACGGCGCGCAGCGTGCGCGGGCCGGTGGCCATCAGCCAGACGCCGGATTCGCGCAGCCGGGCGCTGAAGGCGTCGGCCGGCCCCAGGCGCTCCTCCAACTCAATCATGACGATGTTGGTCTGAACGGCCGCGGGATTCACGCGGAGGCCGGGGATCTCCGCCAGCCCGCGCGCGAGATGGGCCGCGTTGGCGTGATCGTCCGCCAGCCGCTCGACATGGTGGTCGAGGGCGTAGAGCGCAGCAGCGGCCAGCAGGCCCGATTGGCGCATGGTGCCGCCGAATTGCTTGCGGAAGCGGCGGGCACGCGCGATGAACGCGGCCGGCCCGGCGACGATAGAGCCTACCGGGGCGCCAAGCCCCTTGGAAAAGCAGAGCGACACGGAATCCACGTGGCGGGTGTAGTCGGTGGGGCGGCAGCCGGCGGCGACGCAGGCGTTCATCAGCCGCGCGCCGTCGAGGTGCAGGTGCAGGCCGAGCGGCTGTGAGGCGGTGCGGATGGCGGCCACCTCGGTGGTGGTCCAGACGGTTCCGCCGCCGCGGTTGTTGGTGTTCTCAATGATCACCATCCGCGAATGGGGGAAGTGATCGCCGGGCGGGCGAACGTTGCCGGTGACGTCGGCGGGGGTGAAAATGCCGCGCGGCGAGTGAATCAGTCGCATGGACGTGCCGGCCAGGGCCGCCGGGCCAGCGGCTTCGTAGTTGTACGAGTGGGTGGTGGCGTCGCAGATGATTTCGTCGCCGGGTTCGCAGACGGCGCGGATGCTGACCAGGTTGGCCATCGAGCCGCTGGGGACGAAGACGGCGGCGGGCTTGCCCAGCAGCTCCGCACTGCGCTCCTGCAGGCGGTTCACGGTCGGGTCGTCGCCGAGCACGTCGTCGCCGACCTCGGCCTCGGCAATTGCGCGGCGCATGGCCGCGGTGGGGCGGGTGACCGTGTCGCTGCGGAGGTCAACGATACTCTTCATACTGCTCTCTCCAGCGCTTGATGACCGTCTCGGCCTGGCGGCGCACACGGTCCAGCTCATCCGCCTTGATCTTTTCGTTCTTGCCGTCCCAGAAGCGGGCGGGCTTCGGGCTCTTGATTCGGCAGGACTTGGTGATTGCGTTGTACGCGGCGACGCGCAGCGGGCCTTCGCGATCGAGGGCGCTGAGCATGTAGCTTGCGCCGGCGGGGTTGCAGGCGGAGAGGGCCTTGGCGGCCGAGTCATCGGCGGTCTGCACCTTGGCGAGCAGCGCTTCGACGCTGGCGCGAGTGGAAAGGTGGGCGAGCGTGTCGTGGACTGTCTGGCGGGTCTTGTCGTCGAGGTCGGTGCGATCGAGGAGGGCGGCGACCTCCTTGTCGGCGCTGAGGATTGTCAGTTCGCGGATGCGCTTGAGGGCGGCGTTCACGCCGGCGATGGGGGCCTTGGCGTCCAGCGCGGGCTTGATCTCGGCGTCGTAGATGGCGTTGCGGTGGGCGGTGAACACGCGGGCCATTTTCTGGGCGAAGGCGTCGGCGGTGGCGACGCCGAGCGAGTCCTGCCAGTCGATGCGCGTGCCGTCGGGCTGCACGTAAACGACATAGAGCTGCAGGTTCGTGCGCAGCCCCCACTTCTCGATCAGGTCCTTGTGCTGCGTGCGGGAGAGTTGCACACAGATGAAGCGCTGCGAGAGCGAGAAGACGCGCTCATCGCGGAAGCTCTTGCGCTGATCGTCTTCGAGGTCGTCGAGGTCGTCGCCTTTGCGGGCGGTCGAACCTTTGACATAGAACATGAGCGGCGTGTTCCGCTTCTTTGCCTCGGCCACGGCGCTTTCGACGTCGGTGCGCCAACGAATGGCGCGATCCTGGGCGGCGGCGGCGGTGGTGGCGACGAACAGCAACAGCGTGACGGCGGCGATTCGAAGCATGGACGGACCTCCGCGGTTGAGGAGCTCTCCCTGGGTATTGTACGCCCGAATCCGCCGGTTGATTCAGCCGGATGGGGAGCGGCGGGCGGAATCTGCGCGTTCGCGGATGTGCAGGGGCGGGCCGACCCGCGACCGGACCGATACGAACGCGTGGAGGACGCGATGTCCGAGGTGCTGAAACCGCAGGATGTGGACGCGCTGCTGGCGTCCGTCGGGGGTGATGCGCCCGCGGCGGAGGCCGCTGGGCCGTCAATTGCGGTAACGCCGGTGTCGGGGCGGGCGGGCGGATTGCCTGATGACGAGGCGCCATTGCGCCCGGATCATGAGGTCAGCTCCTATGACTTCAAGCGGCCCAAGCGCGTCAGCAAGGACCAGACGCGGGCGCTGGCCGCGATTCACGACTATTTCGCCCGCAACTTTGCGGCGACGCTGTCGGGGGCGCTGCGCACGCTGGTGAACGTGCACGTGGTGGCGGTTGAGCAGGTGATGTACAGCGAGTTTGTGCAATCGCTGCCGAACCCGACGTGCTTCGTGATCATGCACGCACCGCCGCTCGAGGGGCAGATGTTCCTCGAGTTCAGCCCGCTGATCGTCTATCCGATGATTGACCGGCTGCTGGGCGGCAGCAGCCAGGAGTGCCTGGTTCCGCAGCGTGCGCTGACGTCGATCGAGTGGCGGCTGATGAACCGCATCATCGATCGAACCGAGGAGCATCTTTCGGATGCGTGGAAAAACCTGATCGAAGCGCGGTTCGAGGTGCTGGAGACCGAGAGCAACCCGCACCTGGTGAACATCGTCGCTCCGACCGAGGTGGTCGTGTCGATCACGTTTGAGCTGAAGATGGCGACCTGCGCGGGAACGATGAGCCTGTGCATTCCGTTCAACGTGATTGAGTCGGTGCTGGGGAAGCTCGCGACGCAGTCGTGGCTCGGCTATCGCCCCAAGGGCGCATCGGACGTGCAGCAGCGGCGGCTGGTGCGGAATCTGCGGAAATCGGCGGTGCAGATGACGGCGTACCTGGGCCGGGCGCGGATCACGCTGGGGGAACTGAAGGCGCTGCAGCCGGGCGATCTGCTTCCGCTGGACAAGCGGGTCGAGGAGCCGCTGGTTCTGCAGATCGAGGGCTGCAACAAGTTCGCCGGGAGGGCGGGGCAGTTTCGGGGGCGCCGGGCGCTGCACCTGCTGCGCGCGGCGGACCCTGATGAACTGATCTGAGTCGGGTTTTCATTTCTCCGCTTGCGCCGCCCGGCCGGCCGGGCGGTTGAGGCACTTCGGCCGGGAAGTGAACTTCGTCCGCCCTCCGGGCGGGAGGCGGAGGGGTATCGGGTACCAGTGACTGAAGTCACCGGCAACGACCGCGCGCCATACGGGCGAAGAGGGAGAAGAGGGCGCAGGGGGCGAAGGGGGTTCTTCATGGTCGGGGCGGTCGTGCGCGGAACCAGTGTCGAGCGCCCCGTGGGCGGGGCCGGCACATTATTATTAGCCGTCGGTTTATCAGAGCGCGGCGGCAGCGAGATTTGTCTGGAATCCGCGCAGCGCAACGACGTAAGATCGCCATCAGCCGTGCTGCCTGTGCACGTTGACCCGCGCAGGCAGGCCCCGGTGGAGGGCGAATGTTATTTCTGTGGACGCCGCAACGGGCGCGCATCGTCGTGTACTTTGTCGCCGCGTATGTGGCGATGTGCTGACGCCGTAACGGGCGGCCGCGTGGTGCGATCTTCGGCTGCGCTGTGCTTGCCTCGGCCGCGCGGCGCTTCCATCGCCCCGCAGGACTCGCCATGCCATCGCCGGACATCACGCTCGACGATCTCCTGCCGCACATTTCCCACGAGTTTGATCGCGGGGGCGGTCCCGGGGGACAGCACGTCAACAAGGTCAGCACCCGCGCCGTCGTGCTTTTTGATTTCGAGCAGTGCCCCAAGTTTGACGCGGCGCAGCGCACGCTGATTCGGCGGCGGATGGCCAAGCGGCTTTCAGCGGATGGGCGCATCCGAATCGTGTCGCAGAGCGAGCGATCCCAGTCCGCGAATCGTGCCGACGCGGAGCAGCGGCTTCTGACGCTGCTGATCGCCGCGACGCACGTCGAGCGTCCGCGCACCCCCACCCGTCCGACTGCCGGCTCGCGCCGACGCCGATTGGCCGCGAAGCAGCAACGCTCCGAGACCAAGCGGATGCGTGCCCGCCCGCCGGAAGCCTGAACGCCGAATACCCGGCCGACTCAAGCCCGATCGCCGAAGGACGGATCGTCACGGACCTGGTCGCCGTATACGCGGCCGCCGGAAGCCCGACCGGCGGGCGCGCGGTACACTCTGAGCATGGCCAATCAGCCGGTTGCGTCGGCAGGCGTCGAGGGCACGCCGGCTGCAAGCGCCGCTGCGTAAGGCGGGAGTGCGTGAGATGGTGCGCTATGCTGCGCCGCTGGCGGCGCTGGTGGTTTTGTCGTCGGCTCTGGCGGCACTCGCGCAGGAGACGCACCAGACACTGGGGGCGTCGTCCAATCTTCGACCCGGGGCGTCCCCGCAGACGCCGACCCGTGCGCCGGAAGAAATGCGCTTCGCCGTGGTCTCGATGGATGGCCGGAGCATCCGCGTTCCCGAGGACTATCGCGGCAAGCTGGTGCTGGTCACGTTCTGGGCGACGTGGTGCCCGCACTGCCGGGAGGAACTGCCCTATTGGCGCAAGGTGCACGAGCAGTATCGCGAGCACAACGTGGAGATGATCGGGCTGCTTCAGGACTCCAACCGCGTGGACGGCACGCCGGAGAAGGCCGCGGCGTTCCTCGCCGAGCAGAAGATCGGCTGGACGAATGTGTACGAGGACGCCGCGCTGCTGGGGGAGCAGTTCACGGCGATGGCGATTCCGATGTCGTACCTCGTTGACGGTGACACGGGGAAGGTGATTGCCGGGATGGGGTCGCTGCGCCGCGAGCGGCTCGAGCCGGTGCTGGTCGCGACAGCCGCGCGCAAGAAGCTCGAGGCGCATCGCGCCGCCGCGGATTCTGCGGCGCCTGCCGCCGTGCAGCCGACCGCATCTTCCGGTTCTGAACCGGCGGCGACGCAGCCAGTGGGCGGGACGAGCACCTCGACGAAGCCGGCCGCCACTCGCAACGGCGAGTTCGGCGACTTTGCTGCGCCGGCAGTCGGAAAGGCCGGGATCGAGGTGGAGGTTCAGGTACGCAAGGGTCGCGAGGAGGTGTATCGGCTCTGGACGACGCCGGATGGGCTGAAGGCGTTTCTCGGCGTGGAGTCGAAGGTCGAGATGCGGATTGGGGGCGCTTACGAATTGTACTTCGCGCCGGATGCGCCGGCCGGTCAGCGCGGCGCGGAGGGCTGTCGCGTGTTGAGTTATGTGCCGGGGCGGATGCTCTCGTTCACGTGGAACGCGCCGCCGAAGTTCCCGGTGGAGCGCGAGCAGCGGACGTGGGTGGTGGTGGAGTTCATTGAGATGGACGAGCAGCGGACGCGGGTGCGACTCTCGCACATGGGGTTTGGCGAGGGTGGAAACTGGGAGGATGTCCGCAAGTATTTCGCCGCCGCCTGGCCCAACGTACTGGGGGCGCTGGCCCGTCACTGTGCTGAAGAGGCCAAGTAGTGCGGAGCGCTTGTTTCGACGAAGGGCGGGATTCGCGATTGTTGGTCAACGGCCGAGGCGCAGCCGGGGAGGCGCGGCCGGGGTCGCAGTGTGCTTGCCGAATGCGCTTGCTCGCGGGCGTTTACCCGTGAGCGCAGCGTTCGATTCACGGAATAACTGAGTGTCGCGAAGCAGCGGCCCGGCCGGAGTCATCCGGTGTGGGCGGCGCGGAGTCCGGTCCGAGGTGGCCGGCATTCGCGCGGATCGAAAGGACGGTTGGGCCATGCGCATCCTGGTGGCGGTTGACGGCTCTTCGCAGGCGGACGCGATGCTCTCCGGTCTGCGCCGGGCGGGATTGCCGGGGGATTGTGAGGCGACGGTCCTGAGCGTCGCGGATGTGTGGTTGCCGGGGGCCGGTTCGGAGGCCGTGGCGCAGGCGTCCGGGCAGGATCAGGCGGCTTCGTTTCCGCGCGTGCGGCAGTTGGCCGAGCAGGCGCTGGCGGATGCCCGCGAGTTCGCGGCGCGGGCCTGTGCCCGGCTGCGCTCGGATTTTCCCGGTTGGCGCGTTTCGGCGGAGACTGCCGCCGATTCGCCCGCGTGGTCGATCATCACGACGGCCGAGCGGCTGGGCGCGGAGCTTGTTGCGGTCGGGTCTCACGGGCGCAGCGCTCTGGGCCGGGTTCTGCTGGGCAGCGTTTCGTTGCGGGTGCTGGATGAGCTGCGCTGCACGGTGCGGATCGGTCGCGAGCCGCGGCAACGGCCGGAAATCCGCGTCATCGTTGCGGTGGACGGCTCGCCGGACAGCGATGCGGCGGTGAAGGCGGTGTGCGGGCGGCGCTGGCCGAAGGGCACGTCGGTGCGGGTGGTGACGGCGGCGAACTGGCGGCTGCACAATGCGCCGCTGACGGCGATGATCGGCCCGCATCTCTCGCCGGAGGCGTGGGGTGAGGGGATCGCGAAGCGGGCGCGCAGCAGCTTTCGGAGTGCGGGCTGGAAGCGTCGGTGGTTGTGCGCAGCGGGGACGCCAAGCACGTCGTGGTCGCCGAGGCCGGGTCGTGGGAGGCGGATACGATATTCGTTGGAGCACGGGGGCTGACCCGCGGCGAGCGCTGGCTGCTCGGGAGCGTCTCGGCGGCGGTGGCGACGAGGGCGCCCTGCTCGGTGGAGGTGATTCACTCGGCGGGATTGAGCCGCGGCGGGTAGGCGGGCCGGACAGCGTGGAAAGCGGAGTGGTGCGACATGGAAATGAGCGTGTTTGTTCGAGGTGTGGACAATCCGACTGTGGTTCGTGAGATGGCGCAGGAGCGGATCGCGGCGGGTTTGCAGCGGTTCGAGTCTCACGTGCGCCGGGCGACCGTTCGCCTGGAGGATGAAACCGGTCCGAATCAGCATCGGGTCGACAAGATCTGCTCGATCGAGTTGCAGCTCGACGGCGGGGATGTGCGCATTCGCGAGATCGGCAGCGACTTTTCATCCGTGATTGACGTGGCGGTGGATCGGATGCGCGCAGCGCTGGGCCGGCAGGTCAGTCGCGAGAAGCGCGGGATCGGGGAGGGTTGAGCCGGCCGTTGGAGACGCGGGTTGATCGCGACCGGTTTCCGCGTGCCAGGAACAGCCCGAGTGCAATCAACCCCGCAGTGCAGGGTTCGGGCACGGCCCGGATGATGAGCTTCGGTGCGGAAGCGGCTCCCGCCCCGCTTCGGGAGTAGAACGTCATCCCGAGTCCATCTGTCAGCGGCGACGCGAGCAGCGACACGTCGCTGCCGGCGCCGATGTCGGCCAGCAGTTCCGCCGCCGGCGTGAGGGGCAGAAACCGAACTCCATCCACGCCGAGGCGACTGAAGTTGCCCAGCGGTGCGAGTGATGAACTGCCGATGAGCGCCGTGAGCGTGTTCCAGGTCACTTCGTCGCCGACGCCGGTGGTCGGGGCCTGCGGCGAGCCTGGTCCTTCGGACCAGAGGTCTCCACTTGTCCAGCGGATGGAGAAGTCGCCTGCCCCGCGGGCGAAGAGCGGATTTCCCGGCTCGGCGATCTCCGTGATTTCGAGCAGGATGCTCGTGACGGTCCAGTCTCCGGAGCCGTAGGCGGCGTCGAAGGCGGCCACCGCGGGGCCGGCTTCAAACCGCAGGATGGTCTCCGCGCGCCCGCGGGCCTGGCCCGCGCCGTTTACCGCGGCTGAACCACTGGCGGCCAGGCCGCCCGAAGTTCCATAGTTCGTCGTGGGGGCCATCTCGCGAGCCATCGCGTCCGCCGTGGCGGAAAGCACGACTTCGGCGGCGGTCGCGGCTGTGACCCAGGAAAGCAGTACACCGACCGCGACCCAGCGCGGAAGCGCCCTGCATCGTGCTGGTGGTGACATTCGGTCGAACCTCACTGCTGACGACGCACACGACTGCGGAACCCGGGGGGCGCGCCGCGCGGCGACCCTGATTGCGGGCGGCGGGCCGGGGATTCTATGGGTCGCGCTGTGGCCGGAAGCAAGTGCGAACCGGGATTCGCTCCGCGGTAGGGCGGGTTGAAAAGGGGGGCGGAACCCGATAATCGGGTGGCGCGTGCAGGCTTCGACGCGATGAAACGCGATGCACCGGCGCCACAGTTGACGTGGGCTGTGCAGCGCCCCCTAGCATCTGCATGAGATCCGCTGCGAGGATCAGCTTACAGAGAGCGATGTGGTCATCCTCCGCGTTACTGGCGGTATGGCTGGCCGGATGCTGCTCGGCGCCATGCTACGCCCCCCGATCAGCGCGTCCGAACGCCAACCTGGTGCTTGGGCCTTCCGCCGAGATCGCTCGAGGCGCCGAAGGGTTCGGGCGGCGGACGCTCGTGCCGGAGGCGATCATCGGCTACCGCGTGGATTCTTACAGCACGTCCACAACGATCCTGTTCGACGATCAATCGTTCTACGACAAGATGGGCGGCGGGGTGTTTCACGGCGCGGTGTCGGAGCGCAGCGAGACGTGGCTGCGCTGAGCGGCTGACGGAATCGTTGGCGCACAGGCGACTGCGGCGGCGAGCATTGTGCCTTGCGGCAGGGCTATTGGCGCATGGCGACGATGATCTCGCGCTGATCGCCGCGGCTCAGGACGTAGATCGTGACGGCCAGCGCCAGGCCGATCCAGTAATCCCGCGGCGCAATCCACCACCACGCCTTGCGATGCCACTCGATGTGCTGCGGGCGGAATTTCCTGAGGCCGAAGTGCGGGTTCAGCACGAACCACAGGAAATCCTCGGCCACCCAGAAAAAAATGATGAACGCGACGGCGCGGGCCTGTCCGCCGGGGGTCCATGGCATGCCGAGCGCAAACGGCAGATGCGCGACGATGGCAATGAACACCAGGATCGAAGCGTGATAGCCGGTGATCGGGCGGCCGGGAAACAGGCGGTTCATCCACTCCTTGACGCGCGGGTTTCGTACGCGCCAGGTCGGCAGATTCTGAGCCCAGCCGGCCGGCCCCTCGATCTGGATTTCCATGATCGCGAAGCAGGCGGCCGCTACCAGAATGCCGGCGAAGTAATAGAGATGAACCCAGAATTCGGGCATATCCGCACCAGAACGACCTATAACTGCCGTGGCGGCAATTCGCCGAGTCGGGGCCATTTTACACGCAGGAGCTGCGTGCGTCGCCGCCGATGGTATGGGTATCGGCGCAAGTCGGCGGTCGGATGCAGGCGGCAGAGGGAGCCCGGCCGGGTTGCGGGCAGGAGACGATGGACGACCGGGCCGCGGGTTTCTCATTGAAGCGGGGCCGGGTAGGCGCTTCGCGGCGACCGGCAGCCCCGTGGGGAAACAAAAGAGAAATTCGGCTTGAATGTGGACGTGGCGGCGTTTAGGCTCAACGATCATTTTCATGGGGCATTCGTGAGGCCCCACCCGGCTTGGACGGCGGCCCATTTCGCGATCGGCCGCCACGCGTTGGACAACCAGAGGTCATCTGGATCCATGAGAGCTTGCAGCCATCATCACGCACGGGCCTTCTCGCTTGCCGAGTTGCTTGTCGTCGTTGGTGTGATTTCGTTGCTGATTGCCGTTCTGCTTCCGCCGATTCAGCTTGCGCGGCGGTCGGCGATGGACACGGTCTGCGCGTCTCAGCTTCAGCAGCTTGGGCTGAGCCTCAACGACGTGCACACGGAGTTTGAGTTTTATCCGCTATGGGACGACGGCGTCGGCCCGACGCCTTACACGTGGATTGATCTGCTGGTTCAGCGGCGCGTTCTGCGGAATCCGGCGGTCGGGTACTGCCCGTTCGACATGCGCCCCGATCCACTGAATGAGGCACGCGGGCGCTCGCGCGGGTTCACCTATCCGGGAGATGGGCGGCGGGGCGGCGTGGATTACAGCTACGGCATCGGTGTGCCGCTGTCGGCGGGCGGGTGGCGGTGGCGGCCGGCCGCCGCTGATACAGATCGATCGCGGCGGTTTGAGGGGCATACGCTGAACGCGTCACGCCGCGTGCTTTCTGCCGATTCAAACTGGACGCAAATCTACAATCTCAGCGGTCGAGGGCAGGTCAACGGCATCTGGAATGATCCAAGCTGGTACGACAACACGGTCGCGTGGCGTCATCGCGACTATTCAGCAAGCGTCCTGTACCAGGATGGTCACGTAGCGCGGCTTCGTTTCGCCCCGGAGAAGGCCGAGTCGGTGGATACGATGCAGTCGTTTGTATGGCAACCGGGCGAATCGTTGCACGTCGGCCCGGATTCGCGCATCAGCGGTTCGTACTATCCGAATGCAATGCCACCCAGCTTCCAGACCATGCCCAGGGGCGATGTGTTTCCCAGCGAACTGCTGCCGTACTACTACACGGTCAAGCGGGGTTGGACGCTGATCGGGCACAAGTCTCCCGGCGCGACGACCGCGTCGGACGATTAGCCCCCGCTATTCCATCCGCCAGAACCGCTCGCCCATTCCGCATGCGCGCAGCAGCGCCTCATGGGGTCGGGTGCGCGTGGCTCGTGCGATCCGCTCCGGTTCAACGCCCTCACCAAGAATCAGCACCTCATCCCCCTCGCGGTCGTCCGGGTGGACCGTGACGAAAGCCGTGTTCATGCCCGCTTCCAGCACCCGTTGCATGCGGCCATTGATGATTACGGGGGCGGGCCGCTGGCCGTGGGCGTAGCCGGCCATGATGACGCCGAGGCGCTCGGCGCGAAATCGCGAGTAGCCGACCGGGCCGGTTGTGGGTCGAACCAGTCGAAGCGGGGTGGTGACGCGGACGGCGGTTCGGAAGAGGGCGTAGCCGGGGCGGACGGCGTGCTGATGGGCGGCGGGTTGATCGAGGAGCGAGGAGGCCGCCGAGTGGAACATCCGGACGCGGCCGCGCGCGGCACGGGCCAGCGCCTTTGCCTGCGGCAGCGTGGCGGTATGGGCGAAGGCCTCGTCGTTTCCGCAGATGGCGATGAACTCGTCGAGCCGTTCGGGTGCAAAGCCGAAGCGCTGCATTCCGACGTCCACGTGCAGCGCCACGCGGCGACCGGCGAAGCGGCGGGCCTCCTCCAGTGTGGAGATCGCCGGCCGCAGGGCCAGCGCTGTGAATTCGTCCGGGTCGCCCTCCGGCGGCCCCGTGACCAGCCCCGGCCGGCGCACCACCCGCGCTTCGTCGATGGAGAAGTAGGCGAATTCATCGACCAGCCCATCGAGCGCGCCGGCCACCTGCGCGCTGCCCAGGCCGTATGCATCGGCTTTGATCATGGCAATCAGGCGTACGTCGCGCCCGATCTGTGCGCGGATGGCGGCGGCCGCCGCGCGAACGCGCGGCAGGTCGATCTCGACGCGGACAGCGGGGGAGCGCATCAGTCGCGGCCTCCGCGCCGGGGGGTGCTCAACGGGCTGCACCCGGCTGTGTCGCGCGCCGGTTTGCGCCGCAGAGGGCGACGGCGTCGCGAACGACGTCCTGTTCGGTCGGCAGCACGAAGTTGGCGGCCGGGCCGAGAGGGATGTAGGTGTCGAGGCCGGTGAGCCGCGCGACGGCGACCGCGCCGCCGCAGCGTTCGGCGATCAAGGACAGGATCGACTCGGAGACGCCGCCGCTGCGGCGACCTTCGTCCACGCAGAGCACCCGGCCGCAGGCGCGCGCCTGCTGCTCGATCAGCGCTTCGTTGAGGGGGCTGACCCAGAGCAGGTCGACGACGCGGGCGCGCAGGTCGTGGGTGCGGCGCAGCTCCAGCGCAGCGCGAAGCGACATGTGCACGCCGTTGCCGAAGGTGATGATGGTGAGATCGTCCGCTTCGCCAACGGAATCGGGCGGCTCGCGGCGCCCATCGACGCCGACCGCAGAGAAAGCCGATCCGTCCCAGCGATAGAGGGCGCCCTCGCCGAGGGGGATGTGCTGGTCCGGGGCGGGGTATCGACAGACCCATGCGCCGTCGCCGGTTTCGTGCAGGTCCTTGGTCATGTAGAGGGCGATGGGCTCGAGGAACGCGACCACGCGCCCGTGGACGCGCGCCAGGGCGAGGCAGGTCCGCAGCATGCGCGCTGCGTCGTCGCCGCGCGCGGGAATCGCGACGATCAGCCCCGGAATGTCGCGCAGCGCCGCGATGCTGTTGTCGTTGTGAAAGTGCCCGCCAAATCCCTTCTGATAGCCGAGCGACTGGATGCGCACGACCATCGGATTGGGGAATTGCCCGTTCGAGAAGAAGGACGCGCTGCAGGCCTCGCCGCGGAGCTGGTCAATCGCGTTATGCACATAGGCCAGGTACTGGATCTCGGGGACCGGGAGCATGCCCAGGTGGCCCGCGCCGATCGCCATTCCGAGAATGCTGGTTTCGTCCAGCAGCGTGTTGAAGACGCGGCCCAGGCCGAAGCGGGCCGAGAGGCCGGCGGTGACGTAGTACACGCCGCCGCGGGCGGCCACGTCCTCGCCGAAGACGCTCATTTCCGGGTACTTGGCCAGCAGGTCGCGCAGCGCCCAGTTGAGCAGCACGGCCATGTGCCGCGGCGGCTGATTTTCGGGCAGACGCGCTCCCTCGCCCGATTTCAGGAAGCCCGGCGTGGAGTCCAGCGCGAAGGCGTGCAGGCGGGCGTCGGGCGCCGCCGGGCGCGCGGCCTCGCGCGCGACGGCCGCGGCGTCGTGCGGACCCAGCGGCGCGATCACCTCCGCGGCCGAGGTGAGCTGCGCTGCGTCGCCCAGCGCGTCGGAGGTGTCCTTGATGCGGCGGCGCACGTCCTCGTACAGCTCCAGCACCTCCGGCCCGGTCATGAACCCGGATTCGATCATAAGCCGGGCCGAAGCCAGCAGCGGGTCGAGCGCCTCGGCGGCGGTGATTTGTTCGAGCGTGTGGTACTCGGTCTCGGGGTCGGTGCCGGCGTGGCCCATCAAGCGCACCGTGCGAAGATGCAGAAGCGCCGGTCGCCGGGCCGAGCGAACAAAGTTCGCGGCCTCCGACGCCGCGCGATAGGCGCTGACGAGGTCCAGCCCGTCGCCCGCGAAATAACGGATTCCCGTGCGGTTCGAGAAGGATGCCTGCACCCAGCCGGGGGCGGTGTGCACGCTGATGCCGATGCCGTTGTCCTCGCAGACGAAGAGCACGGGCACCGGCAGATTCTGGTAGGTCGCGTAGGCGGCGGTGTTGAATGCGCCCTGTGCGACGCTGTGGTTGATACTGGCGTCACCGAAGGTGCAGAGCACGATCGCGTCCGTCGGGAGTTCGCCGAAGGCCCCGCATTGCGCGCGGCGGCCCTGTCGGCGGGTGCGCTCGATGGCCATGGCCGCCCCGACGCTCTTGGGCGGATGGCTGGCGATGGTGCTGGTCTGCGGCAGCACGCACATCGGCACGCTGCCCCAGACTTTGTGACGCCCGCCGCTGATCGGCTCGGCACGCGCCGCCATGAACGAGAGCAGCGTGTCGCGGATGAAGTCGACGTTCGGCGTCTGCCGGCTGCGCTCGGCGAGCAGCGCGCCGTCGCGATAGTGCAGGAACGCGGGGTCGCTGTTGCGAAGCACCCGGCCGAGGACGGCGACGCCTTCGTGCCCGCTGCTGCCGATGGTGTAGAAGGTGCGGTTCAGGCGGCGCAGCGCGCGGGTGATCAGGTCCAGGTGGCGGCTGATGATCTGCGACTCGAACAGCTCGCGCAGCACGCGGCCCGTCAGGTCGGGGGTGTCGCGAAGGAGGGGGTCATCCAGCGGGCGCCGCGGCTGCATGCCGCAACCGCCGCCGTGCTGTCTGCACAGCGCGATGAAATTCTGATCGACGACCTCGGCACGATTCAGCGTGAATGCGGCGCTGGCCATAAGGGGGCTTGCCGTGCAGTGGGCGACTCGGGAACGCGGCCGGGCGTCGGTCCGTTTCAGACGCCGCCTCACGCGCCGGCAGTGCCCGTCCATCCCGCCGGAGCGCGCGAGGGTCAGTGTACCCGCGCGCCGCGACTGCCGCCTCAGCGCCCGCCCGGCCTACATTCCCAGCACCTTGATCGTCAGCAGAAGCCGGTTATCGCCCTCCAGCTTGCGGCCGTCGAGCGCTCGCAGCGCGTCGCAGGTGGAGTTCTTGCAGGAATGCGTCACATCGATCGTCAGCCGCCAGCTCTGCTGCAGATTCGCGCTGCGGCCGGATGCCACGTCGAACTCCACTCCGACCGCGCCGAAGGGGGTCATCTGCCGGGAGTTGGGAACGACCGGGTGCAGACGGTGCAGGAAGTTCGTGGCGAAGGAGGGCAGGATGCGGCGCAGCGGGCGGACGATCTTGTCCTGCCAGATCAGCTCATCGACGATGTGCTGGGGGGCGTCCGGCCCATAGCCCTTGAGCCGGAAGCCGACGTTGTCCAGGTGGATGTTGCAGCGATCCGCCGCCACGGCACAATGCAGGCTGGGCGATCCTTCCTCGCGGAAGCCCTCGCCGTGGGTTGCTCCGGCGGCGATCAGGCCGACGGAGGGGATCAGTCCCAGGTGCCAGTCGCGCTGGTCGCGCTGAAAGCCCGCCCCGATCAATGCCTGGGTCCACAGCCCCACGCTCTTTGGCTCGAAATCAAATCCCTCCTCCAACCGGCGGTTCACCTTCAGCATCCGGTGTACATGCGAGCGGACGTCGATTCCGTGCAGATCCCGGAAGCGCCGGCTGATCTGAATGAAGGTGGGGTCCAATCCGTACGCCACATAAGCCACGTCACCGGCCATCGACTCTCTCCTACGGCAAGCTCTCGAGCGGATACTGCCGGCTGCGGAACGAACCGCGGCGACAGGGGGCCTCGGACGGGACCGGTCGGCTCCAAAGCCCCGGCGACGGACCAGGTGCGAAATTCACGCGGGTTCAACAGAAATGCCGTTGGATTGCGCGAGTGGCAGGGGCGGCGGTCGATCGGGTTGCGAATGGCGCGAGGCCGGGGACTCTGAACGGGGGCCACGCCCTCGGCACATGGCCCCGCTACACTATGCCCCGACGCGACCGGCGCTGCGCCGCGCGACCGTGCCGCCCATCATGCGAGGATTGCATGAGTGCCCGACTGATACCGGCCCTGCTGATGGCCGCCGTGCTGACCGGCTGTGCGCCGGCGACCGTGAGCGTGGATGATTCGGTCGCGGCGTACGTTCGACTGATGATGCCGCGCGAGCTGCGGATCCAGCCGTACAGCTTCACCCGCCCGATCAGCTTCGCGAATGACGGCAACCCGGATGCGCTGGAGGTGGTGGTGGCCGCCTTTGACCAGTTGGAGGATCCGGTCAAGGTTTTCGGCACGTTTCACTTTGAGCTGTACGAGCGCCGCCCGGCCAGTTCGGACCCGTTCGGCGAGCGGATCGGATTCTGGCCGGTGACGATCGACAGCCACGCGACGCTGGCCCGCTTTCGTGATCGCTCCTCGCCGTTTTTCTTCTGCTTCCCGCTGAAGCTGGAGAATCCGCCGCTGCGTCCGGGGACGTACATCCTGAACGTGCGGTTGATGGCACCGGGGGGCGAGACCCTGTTCGACGAATATCGGCTCGAGTTCAAGGGCGGTCGGGTGCCCCCGCCGCGGCCGCGCTGAGGCTCAACGCGGCCGTGGGGGATTCATCGGGGAGGCGCAGGGGTTCAGCGCGGCGCGATGCGCTCCAGTCCGGCCATATAGGGCCGCAGCGCCGTGGGGATTCGCACGCTTCCATCAGTCTCCTGGTTCAATTCCAGAATCGGGATGAGGATGCGCGGGGAGGCGATCACGGTGTTGTTGAGCGTGTGGCAGTACTGCATCTTCCCGGCGCTGTCGCGATAGCGGAGGTTGAGGCGCCGCGCCTGAAAGTCGTGGAAGCGGCTGGCGGAATGCGTCTCGCTGTAAGCGTCGCGGCTGGGCATCCACGTTTCGATGTCGAACATCCGGACTTTGCCCTGCCCCATGTCGCCGGTGCAGCACTCGACCACGCGATAGGGCAGCTCCAGCCGCTGCAACACGCGCTCGGCATTGGCGATGATCTCGGCGTGCCAGTGGGCGGATTCGGCCGCATCGGCCCGGCAAACGACCACCTGCTCGATCTTGTCGAAGAAATGAATGCGATAGAGGCCGCGGGTGTCCTTACCGGCGGCGCCCGCTTCCCGGCGGAAGCAGGTGCTGCGGGCGAAGTAGAGCCGCGGCAGTTCCGATTCCGGCGGTGCTTCGTCCATGTGAAAGCCGGTGACGGGCACCTCGGACGTGCCGACCAGGCTTTGTCCGTCGCGCTCGCAGAGATAAACCTCGTCGCGATGAAGCGGAAAAAAGCCGGTTCCCTCCATCAGGCGATCCTTCACCAGCACCGGCACCGTCAGGGGCGTGAAAGCCAGCTCGCGTGCCCCGTCGGGGCTGTTGACGCGCCGCTCGCTCATCACATCCCACGCCAGCCGCAGCACGGCCTCGTGCAGCGCTGCGCCCGCGCCCTTCAGCACGTAGTTGCGCGTGCCGGCGATTTTCACGCCGCGCTCGAAATCCACGATGTCCAGGTGGGCGGCGAGGTCCACGTGATCGCGAAAGGTGGGTCCGAAGTCCGCTCGTGCACGGGTTGTGCCGACCCGGCGTACTTCCACATTGTCGGCACTGCTGGCGCCGCGCGGAGCCGCCGCATCGGGAATCTGCGGCATCAGCAGCATGTGTCCGTGCAACTCGGCGGCGACCGCCTCCAGCTCTGTTTCCAGGGAAGCGACGCGGGCCTTGACCTCGGCCATTTCGGCTGTCAGTGCGGCGCGATCTTCCTTTGACGCCTTGGCGATTTTTTCGCCGGCCTGCTTTTGCCGATGGCGAAGCGCATCGAATTCGCTTTCAAGCGCCCGACGCCGGGCATCAACCGCCAGCAGGGCGTCCACGTCACAATTCAGGCGCTTGTCTCGAGCGGCGGCTCGGACCAACTCGGGGTTTTCGCGAATCAGCTTCAGGTCAATCATGGGTCTTCTCTGCCGGGATTTCGCGCACGCAATCGGCCGCAGCGTCCGCGGCGCAAGCCGGGGATTATACGGACTGCCGGCGTTCGTCAGTCGCTCTTCAATTCCGGCTCGGGCGGCTGGGCCGGGGGCTTGCCGGCGGTCCGGACGCGCTCGGCGGGGATCAGCCCCGTCGCGGAGATGATTTCCGCATTTCCGCCGATCTGAATGACGGCACGCAGCCGGGGCGCACCGCCATCGGCGAGGCATTGCCGGGCGGCGGTTACGGTGTCGGCGGCGGCGACGGGATCGGCGGCGGGCTGCGCGGAATCGCGGCTTTCCGCGCCAGGACGCGCCAGAATCGCGCATTCGAGCGCATGGCGCGCCAGCGCGGTGTCGGATTCGTACACGTGGTACGACCAGATCGCGGCACTTCGATAGGCGCGATCCAGCGTCGGGGCCGTCACGTCCGCCAGTTCTGTACGGGCGAATTCGAGTGATTTCAGCAGGGCGGCCGCCTCGTTCGCCGGTGCCCGAATCGTCACGAGCACGCCGCGGTTTCCGAAGGGGCGGGCACTCCAGCGGGGCGAGTCGGTGTCCGCGGGATGGTCGCGAGATTGGAGGCGGGAATCGAGCAAAGTGGCGATCAGAAACGGCCACAGGGGCGGAACCCGGTCATTCGCGGCTTCCAGCAGTGCATGAAGTTCGAGGGGGCTGCCGCCCGTGAGAAGCGCGGCGGCGCTTGGCTCGGGTGGTGCCTGACGATCGCGCGGCGGGCCGCTCTGTGCGTCGTAGCGGGGGAATGGCGCCAGTTCCTGCATTCCAACAACGCCCCAGGCCATCGGCAGCTCGAACGCGGCGGGTGCGTCGGTCGATCCGACCAACCCGATTACTTGTGCGGGCAGTGGGTCCGTCGTGGTGGCGCCGACGGATTCGGTGGATTTGTCGCGGCCGTAGCGGCGAAGCAGTTCGACGACTGCCGGGGCCTGCTCGGCGGGCGCGACCAGGGCAAGTGTTGCCGGGTGGACTGACTCCACCACTGTGGCGCCCCGAAAGCTGAATTGTGCATGAAGGCTCGAGTACGGTTGTGCCGCGGCAGCAGATTGGCAAGGGAGCCGTGCGCCCAAGGCGAAGAGGACGGCGCTGCCGGAGTCGGTGCGAGGATTGGCGATCAGGCCGCAGGTTTCCCCCGCAAACTCCCGATAGTTCGCGTCGGAAGTCGGCCGGAGGATTCGAACATGCGGCACCGGCGCGGGGGCCACGAGCGGCGGAATCGCGTCGAAGCGATCCACGTCGAATTGCACCGCGGTGGGCTGCTCGAAGGGCCTCACGATCATCGCGGGCGGGCGGTCCGCCAGCGACAACGCCGCTTCGCGGACATCGGCCGCGAGCACGCGCTGTACGCGGGCGAAGTCCAGTTCGGCCAGCAGCATGTCTCCGCCCACCGCCTCGATCTCGCCCAGCCGCTGCAGTGTCGCCGAGAAGGAAGTGCGCACGCTTCTCAATTGGGCGGATGCAAGCGCCCGCGCGCGGAGCAGCTCGATCGGGTCGAGCGGCGCAGCGCCCGCTGCGCGCAGGGTCGCCAGCACGCGGTCGTGAATCGCACCGCCGCGCTGCTCGGCTCTCGTGCCGTCGCTCTGAATTGAGACTGTCAGAATCCCCGCGTCGCGCATCCGCGTCAGCCGCCACTTCGGCGCCGGGCAGCCGATTTCAGTCAGCGCTCGGTGGAGAGGACCATCGACCGGGTTGCACAGGCGGTGCATCAACACTTCGAGGACGACGTTCTCGAAATCGGAATGGAAGGGCGTCACCCAGCCGAGGGTCACGATCGCGTGGCCGTCCACCTGCGGCGGGGGCTGTTGGGGCATCGGATGCCGCGGAATGTCGCGGTCTGCGCGGGTCGGGCGAGGGCGATCGGGAACTCCGTCGAAAGCGTCGCGAACGGCGGCCATTGCGGCCGCTCGGGTCACGTCTCCGCCGACAACGACGACCGCCGAGCGGGAAACGAATCGCGTTGCGCGGAATTCCTCGGCCAGCTCGGCGGCCGCGGTGAAGTCTTCGGCCGAAGGGGGGCGGATTGAGTAGGGATGTCCGGAGAACAGCGCCGCTCGAAGTCGGGCCACGTCGCGGGATTTAGAGTAAAGGGGCACTCCGTCGGTCAATGGCGTCGCCGCGGCAAGCTCCTGCGCGGAGAGGGGGCGGTCCATCAGCAAGTCAGCGTGAGCGCGGAGCGTGGCCGCGAGCAGCGCCTCGTCCGCCGGGATGAGCGAGAAAAAGGCCGTCGCGTCGGCGAGCGTTTGGCTATCGAGCGACAGGTGAGCGGCGCCGAGCGCTGCGTCCCGGCGACGGCGCGCATCGAGTGTCGCGCGCACGAGTTCGCAGGTGCCGGGCAGCTCGTCGTCATCCGCGAATCCCGTGCGAATCCACAGTTGCACGGCGATGAGCGGGCGCTCGCGATCTTCGACGACCACGACCTGTACGCCGTTGCGAAGCACGTCGTAGCGCGTGCGTTCGGAAAGGGGGTTCAGTGCGCGGGGGGCGGGGGAGAATGTCGCGCCGGCTGCGGGCACGCCGGCCGCCGGCGGATCCGCGTCCGGAGGCTGCGCGGAGGCTGCACGGCCGTCGGCGTTGGGATTTGTCGGTTGGGAATGGGGCGCTTCGGCTGGGGGGAGGGGTGGGAATTGGGCACGGGCCAGGTTGGTAGACAGGCCGCAAAGCACCAATCCGACGAGAACACGACCGGCGGCCCGGATGCCCCGCCGACGGCCGGTGGGGCCGGAGCGCGGCGGATGGCTTGTTCCGTCGGGCGCATGTGCATAGCGCATCGCGCCGAGTTTCTTCGGGCCGGGATTGCTGGTCATCGTTGTGGCCGTCCGGTGCGGTCAATCATCCTCGCCCGACGGCGGCGCACTGGACTCCGCGATGGAGACGCGCGAGATGCTTGTCGATCGGCCCGTTTCCGGGTCGCATTCGATCATCACGCCGTTCAGCGCGACATCTCCCGTGGCGACATCGAAGGGCACCGGCATCGTCGTCAGCAGTGCGGAAAGAACCGCGTCCTTGTTTCGACCCAAAACGGAGTCGTGCGGGCCGGTCATGCCCAGGTCGGTGATGTAGGCGGCGCCCTTCGGCAACACGCGCTCATCTGCGGTCTGCACGTGCGTGTGCGTGCCGACCACAGCCGTCACGCGCCCGTCGAGGTGCCAGCCCATCGCGATCTTTTCGCTGCTGGCTTCGGCGTGATGATCCACGAGAACGACCTTCACGTCGGGGGGAAGCTGCTGCAGGAGGCGATTGGCCGCCAGAAAAGCACAATCGGCGCGCATCTGAATGAACAGGCGCCCCAGCAGCGTCAGGACCGCCACGCGGACGCCGTTGCGGGCTTCGACGATCGTCCATTCACGGCCGGCGGCGGTGGGCGGGAGGTTGGCGGGGCGGACGATGCGGTCGGAAGACTCCAGTGTGGGGACGATCTCGCGGCGCTTATAGACGTGGTCGCCGAGCGTGCAGACATCCACTCCGTAGTTCAGCATTTTGCGGAACATCGCGGCCGTGATCCCGCTGCCGCCGGCGGCGTTTTCCGCGTTGGCGACCACGAAGTCCACCTGCGCCTCGCGAATGAGGCGCGGGATGATCTGCGAGCAGGCGTGGCGGCCGGGGCGACCGACCACGTCTCCGATCATCAATATTCGCATCGAGCAAGGCTCCGTGGCGGGGAGGAGGGCGACACTCAATGCGGCGCAGTGCACCGCGCTGCGCCCACTGTATCGAACTCGCGCGGCGGAAGAAACCACGGGCGCGCGGGGATTGTGCGGTCGGGGCGACAATCAACAGGCGATTTCCGTTGATTCGCTGCCGGGAGGGAGATAAGCTGAACCTGTCGGCCGCGGGCGCGGTGCATGTCTATTCCCTGTCGGCCGGCGCGAATGACGCGCACAGGTCCATTTCACTCTGAATGGAGCCACGCCATGATCCGACCGATTCTCCGATCCAATCGAATCCTCAGCAGCGGAACGGGTGCCGCTCTTTCCGGTCTTCTTGCGGCCTGCCTTGGTGGCTCTGCTGCTGCCCAGATCGGCCCGGACCCCGGCGCGAAGGTGCTGGGCGTTTCGGGGGCCGCGGGTCATCCGACGGCCGAGATGATCGGCATGCTGGCGGGGGATATTCCGGAAGGGGGATTGGCCGGAACCGTCCCGATTCCTGAGCCGGTGCTGGCCGGGGGCGTGTTCGTGAATTTCGAGTCGCCGCCGATCCGGCCGCTGGCGTATCACGCTCCGAGCCGGTTGCTGGCGGTCGCGAATACGCCGGCCTCGACGGTGGCGTTCTGGCAGGAGCAGGCCGGCGGCTGGGTGAAACTGCGTGAGGCGGCGGTCGGGCTGGACCCGGTCAGCGTTGCGTTTGAGCCGGGGAGTGGCGGGCAGCGGCTGTGGGTAGTGAATCACGTGTCGGACAGCGTGATGGTCGTGGACTCGCGTTCGGGTCGGCCGCTGCTGGTGCGGCATGTGCCCGATGAGCCGGTGACGCTGGCATTCAACGCGACCGGCACGCATGCGTTTCTGGTCTGTCAAAGCGGGGTGCTGGTGACGCTGGATGTCGCCACGCTGGCGACAGTGGCGACGCTGCCGCTGCCCTGCAACACGCCGCGGGCGCTGGCCTATGACGCCGCGAACCAGATGGTGTACGTCGCGGCGCTGCACTCGGGAAACAACACGACGGTCGTAGGCAAGTCCATGCGCTTCCTGCTGCAGGACGCCGGCACCGGACAGGCGGCCTCCGTTTTTCTTCCGATCCTGTTTGTGCCGTTCTTTTTGCTCCGACTGCGCCACTGTTCGAGGCGGAGCCGCAGCTTGCGCCCTGGCCGGACCTGATAAGCGGGATTTCGCAGGCGGCGCCGCTGGTGCCGCGGATCATCTCGGACGATCTGGCCACCTGGGCGGCAATTGTGGACGCGCTGGCCGATGACAATGGCGAGCCGGATCCGGCGGCGATGGCTGCCTGGGATGCGCAGGTGCTGGCGACCTTCAATCTGATTTCGCTGAATACGGCGACGCTGTTTCGGGAAGTGATCCGCGAAGCGCGGCAGACCGTCGATCATGACGTGATTGCGATCAGCGTGGCCGATCCGGCCGCGCCGTCGATTGCTCACATTTTCGGGAACATCGGCGACACGCTGACGGGGGCGGCGCTGCACCCCGTGACCGGCGCACTGTGGCTGACCAACATGCAGGCGCGGAACACGGTTCGGCTGGAGCAGAACCTGCGGGGTCACAACGTCGATCACGAGCTGGTCATCATCTCCAGCCCGGCGAATCCGGCGTCAGCCGTGGCGCGGGTCAACCTGCATGGGCACATTCCGGGCTTCAATGACGCCTCTGGGCCGAATGCGGCTGCGATGGCGGGTTCGGTCGCCAACCCGATCGACGTGGCGTTCAGCCCCGACGGCGCGGTGGCGTTCGTACTGTCGCTGGGAGCGGATCGGGTCGGCGTGCGGGATGCATCCGGCGCCGCCATCGGCGTGATCGAGGTCGGTCGCGGGCCGCGCGGAGTGGCGGTTGATCCGGTCTTCTCGCGGCTTTTTGTTCTCAATCGCACCGATCATTCTCTTTCGGTGCTCGATCTGCCCGCGGCGCCGTATGAGATTCCGTCCGGGACCGGCGAAGCGGAGCGCATTGCGCTGTTCAATCCCGAGCCGGCGCACATCCGGTCGGGGCGCGACTTTCTGTATTCCGTGCGGCGGTCGAACAACTTCTCATCCTCGTGCGCCGTCTGTCACGTGGACGGCACGCTGGATCACCGTGCGTGGGACCTGGGGGATTCCGCGGGGCAGATGCAGCACGGACCGCACCTGGGGGTTGGGCCGGCGGCGTGCAACAGTGATCCGGGCAACATCAACCATCCGCTGAAGGGGCCGATGGTGACGCTTTCGTTGCGCGGACTGGATCGGCATGACCCATTCCATTGGCGCGGCGATCGTCCCGGTTTCGTGGACTTCAACGGCGCCTTTGACGGGCTGCTGGGCGGCAGCCAGATTCCGACGGAGGACATGAAGGCTTTTGACCGCTTCATTCGCACGGTGGTCTATCCCCCGAATCCGAATCGTCACCGCGACAACTCGTTCGTGGACCCGGCCGCGGAGAACGGCGCGCAGCTGTTCATGTCCAGTTGCAATGTCTGCCACATGGTCGCGCATGACGGCGCCGCCACGCAGAGCTGCCCATCAGAGGTCGGCGACCTGGGGATCGACCTGTCGGGGCTGGCGCTGCAGACGCAGCTTGTGCCGCAGTTGCGGGAATTGGGGAAGAAGTTTGACTCCGACTTGTACAACGGCTTCGGGCTGCTGCATCACGGAACCGAGGAGCGCGAGCAGAACAACCATCCGATCGAGTCGTTCGTCATCGAGTTCTTCCCGGGGCTGGTGCCGGTCGTCGGCGACCTGATTGCGTTCCTCGACGCCTGGCCGACGAACGTCATGCCGGTTGTGGGGATGCAGGTGCTGGTGCAGAGCGGCGGACCGCCGGGCGGGCCGACGCCGCTGCCGCTGGACGTCATGCTGATGATCGGCCAGCACGAGATGACGCGGTCGCGCTGCGACGTGATCGCTAAGCGCACCGAGAACGGGATCCAGCGCGGCTTCACCTATTCCGGCGGAGCTTTTCTGACGGACATGGGCGGTTCGGTGACGCTGGCTCAGTTGGTGTCGTCGGCGTCGGCGGCGACGCCGGTGCTGTTCATGGCGGTGCCGCCGGGGTCGGGCGTCCGGCTGGGCATTGATCAGGATTGGGACGGCTTCCTGGACGGCCTGGACACCTGTCCGCAGGGTCGCAACGACGGCGACATGAACGGCGACGGCGTGGTCAACAACTTCGACATTGATCCGTTCGTGCTGGCGCTGATTGCCCCGGACCAGTATGCCGCCCAGTTCCCCGGCATTGACCCGAACTGCGCCGGTGACGTGGACAACAGCGGCGCGTTCAATAACTTCGACATCGATCCGTTCGTGGCCAAAGTGATCGGGCCGTAGACGCTGCCCACGGCCTGCATCGGCGGGTCCAATCGAGGCGACACGGACTTCCACGGGGCGCTCGGCGCGAAATCGCCCGGGCGCCCCGGCTGCGTTTTGCGCCGCGCGCGGGCTACAATCCCGCGAATGAAGCCCGACGCAACCCCGTCCGCACACTCGTCCGCCATACCGCCCCGACGGCCGTCCGATGCGCCGTCCGACGCGCGCCTCTTCAATGGCGGGGGCGCCTCAGCCTTTATCTCGGCGCTTTCCGCGCTGCTCCCCGTGGCCGCAGCGCTGCTGCTCTATCTGCCGGCTGTGCAGCGCGGGTGGATCGGGTGGGACGATTCGACGTACGTCACGCAGAATGACCTGATCACGAAGCCGGGGGGTTTGCAGCGCATCTGGACCGATCCGCACGCATCGCCGCAGTATTACCCGCTGACGTTTACGTCGTATTGGGTCGAGCATCGCTTGTGGGGGCAAAGTGCGGCCGGCTATCACGCCGTCAATGCCGTGCTGCACGCATTGTCGGCGGGCGCGCTGGTGCTGCTGCTGCGTTCGCTAGGTGTTTCGGCGATTCTGGCGGGATTGGCCGGGCTGCTGTTCGCCCTGTCGCCAATGCAGGTCATGAGCGTCGCGTGGATTGCGGAACGAAAGAACACGCTCTCAGCGCTGGCGGCCTTGCTCGCGCTGCTGGCGTATTCGCGCTACTTTCGCGGCGCGGGGCGGACGGCGCTGATTGCGGCCAATCTGCTGGCTGTCGCGACGCTGCTGGCCAAGACCGCCTGGATCGGCCTGCCGATTTCGGCCGCCGCGCTCGGCGTATGGGTGCATGGTGTTTCGCACCGTCGGGCACTGGCCGCGACTGCGTTGCCGTTGGCGGTTGGGCTGTTGCTGGCGCTTGCGACGGTAGGGGTGGAGCAGCAATTCAACGATCTGCCGCTGCCGGGGCTGGGCGAGCGCCTGCTGATCGCTCCGGTCGCCTTGCTTCATTACCTGCGGGCCGCGATTGTGCCGGTCGGACTCAGCCCGTTTTATCCGTTCTGGGCGGTCGCAGGGACCGGGGTTGTGGCCTGGGTTGTGCTGTTGGCGCTGATCGGGGTGGTCGCCTGGAAGTGGAATCGGCAGAGTGGGGTGGTGCGCTGGGGGTTGATTTCATTCCTGCTGCTGGTCGGCCCGTCGCTGGGACTGGTGCCGTTTGGCAACATGTCCGTGACCTGGATGTCGGATCACTTCGCCTATCTGCCGCTGGCGGCACTGTATTCGGCGCTGGTGCTGCTTCTTGCGGGTGACCCGGGTGCATCGCGAATTGGCACCGCAAGCGCGGCAGGTGCGCGCGAGTCGGCCGAGCGGAACGTGCGGCGGCCGCCGGTTGTCGCGGCGCCCACGTCGGCATTTCGCAGGAATGCCGCAGTTGCGGTACTGCTCGGGACTGCCGGTGGATTTGCCGTGGCATCGGCGAGGCAGTTGCCGCAGTGGCGTGATGGTACGTCGCTGTGGGAGGCGCTGATCGCCCGGCATCCGCAGCACTTTCTGGGCTATGTCGCACGCGCGGCGATGCACGAAGCGGCCGGCAGGATGGATGCGGCTATCGAAGACCGACGAACTGCGATTCGCTTGTTGCCGGGATTCATCGCCCTGCGGGCCGAGCTGGCCGACGGGCTGGTACGACGCGACGAGCGGGAGGCGGCGGAGGCGGAACTGCGGGCCGCAATCGAGCAGGCGCAGAACGGCGAATCGCGGGGAGCGCGCGAGTTGTTGCCGCGGCTGCACGTCAGCCTGGCGTCGCTGTTGCTCGGTCGCGGAAAGGCGGCCGAAGCCCGCCGTGAGTTGCAGGCCGCTGCCGCGTTGCCGAACCTGCCGATTGCTGAGCAGATCGCGATTTCGGAGGGGTTGGTCGATGTGGCGATGACGGAAGGGCGGCTGGACGAGGCTGATGTGCTGGCCCGGGAGATGGGCGCCCGGCACCCGGGGCTGGCCATCTCGCATCTGAAGCGCGCCGAGATCGCGGCGCGGCACGCTCCGCCTGCTGACGTTGGTCCCTTCCTGGAAGCAGCTCACGCGGCGGAGCCGGGGTCGGATCGTGCCGCGCTGGACCTGGCGACCTATCGAAAAATCAACGGCGACAGTCCCGGCGCCGCCGCGGTGGTGGAGCGGGCGCTGCGCGAGCGGCCCGGGCACCCGGAGCTGGTGCGCTGGCTGGCGGGGCACTATCGCGACATGAACGATCTGCAGGCCAGCGAGCCGCTGTGGCGGATGGTGCTGGAGCGCGAGCCGGACGACGCCGGGGCGCTCTTCGCGCTCGGTGAGACGCTGCACCGGCTCGGCCGCCCGGCCGACGCCGTGCCCTTCTATGATCGGCTGGTGCAGAAACACCCCGATGACGCGCGCTACTGGAACAACTACGGCAGCGCGCTGCTGGAAAGCCGGCGGGCTGAGGAAGCGGTCGAGAAGATCCAAAAGGCGCTGGAGCTGGATCCGAGCGATGCGAAGGCGTGGCACAACCTGGGTGTGGCCCGCGCTCAGAATGTCGAAACGCGAAGCGCCGCCATCGCCGCGTTGACGCGCGCCATCGAGCTGAACCCGCAGTACGGCCGCGCTCACGACACCCTGACGCGCCTGCTTGTGCTGGAGCGGCGCTACGCGGAGGCGCGCGATCGCTGCAACATCGGCATCAACTCGATGGGGTTGGAAAACGCGATCGGCCTGGGCAATCGCTTTGCGCGGATCGTCTCGGCCTGCCCGGATGACGCCGTGCGCAATCCGCCGCTGGGGCTGCGCGCGGCGCTGCGGCTTCTGGAGGTCAGCCCGGACAATCCCGATCTGCTTGATACGGCGGCAATCGCCCGGGCCGCAAACGCCGAGTATGACGAAGCGCTGCGGCTGGCGCGTCGGGCGGCCGAACTATACGAGGCGGCCGGTCGAGCAGCGGATGCGGCGGCCGTCGCCGAGCGGATCAGCGTGTTTGAGTCCGGGCAGGTGTACATCGGCGATTAGCGCCAGGACTCAGGCCGGAAGCGCCGGCTCGGCAGGGTGATAAGCCCCAGGCCGGCGCGTCCTGGCGGAATGCGGATCGGTCGATGAATTGTGCCCAGGTCAGGGAACGCCTGCTCGAATTTGCGGAAGGGGAGCTGCGCGCTGAGGAATCGGCCGCGGTGCGCGCCCATGTGCGCGAGTGCAACGCCTGCGCCGTGACACTTCAACAGACGCGCGATGCGATCGGGGCGCTGGGCGAAGCGCGGCACATGGAGGAGGAGTCCGTCGCCGGTGAGACGCGCGCAACGGCAGTCCACTCTCTCGACGCGGGCGCCACGCGGCACATGGACGCGCAGGACGCGGCCGGGACGGGCCGTCGCGAATCGGACGCTCAGCCGCCGGCGGCCGGTGCGCAGCGTGCGTCCGGTGGTGCGGCGCAGGCGGCCGGCCGGCGGATTGCGGATTTTGAGCTGGTGGAGGAGCTGGGGCGCGGCGGGATGGGGGTGGTCTACCGGGCGCGGCAGGTCTCGCTGAATCGCGTGGTCGCGCTCAAGGTGCTGTCGGGGGCGCTGCTGGCGTCTCCGCGCGCGGGGATGCGGTTTCAGAAGGAGGCTCGCGCCGCCGGACGGCTGCATCACACCAACATTGTTCCGATTTACGCGCAGGGTGAGCATGACGGGCTTCTTTACTACGCGATGGAGCTGGTCGAAGGCCCGCCCCTTTCCGCCGTGCTGGAGCAGGATCCCATCGGTCTGCGCCATCCGGCCGAACGGGCTGATGCACCGGAGGGGCACCCCCCGCACTCCTCCGTTGTTGCGTCCGGCGCGAGCCTGACTCGAACCGGCGCGGTCACGCGGCGCACCCGCGACTTCAAGCGGATCGCGCGGCTGATTGCGGAAGTGGCCGACGCGCTTCAGCACGCCCACGACGAGGGCATCGTGCATCGCGACGTCAAGCCGCAGAACCTGCTGGTCGGGCGGGATGATCGGCTGCACGTCACGGACTTCGGGCTGGCCCGGCTGCTGGATGAGCCGGGGCTGACGATCAGCACCGAGATGGTCGGCACGCCGGCGTATGCCTCCCCCGAGCAGCTCATCGCCGGTCGGCCGCTGGATTTCCGCACCGATCTGTTCTCGCTTGGCGTGACCCTGTACGAGCTGCTCACGCTGCGCCGCCCCTTCACCGGCGGCAATATCGACCAGCTCATCCGCGCGATCCTGACGCAGGAGCCGGTCTCTCCACGGCGGATCGACGCGCGCATTCCGCTGGACCTTGAGACGATCTGCCTGCGCGCCATGGAAAAGGAGCCGCATCGGCGCTTTCCCAGTGCGGCGGCGATGTCCGAGGATTTGCGGCGTTATGCACAGGACTTCCCGATTGCCAGCCGGCGGATCAGCCTGCCTGGCCGGGCCTGGCGCTGGGTGCAGCGCAATCCGACTCGCGCAGCGCTCGGCGCGACGGCCGGCTTGCTGCTGCTGCTGGCGCCGCTGCTCGTGCTGGCGGCCCGCTCGCGCGCCGATCAGGCTTATCACACGGCCTATGCAGCGCTTCTGGCGGACTATCGCGATGCTGCCGGCGCCAGAGCGATTCTGGGGCGCGCGTGGATTCCGGGGGCGGATGTGCGGTCGCGCGAGCTGGCGTTGGCCATTGCGGACGTGATGCGCCGTCCCGATCAGACGCTCGAACGGGCCCGGCGCTGGCTGGCTGAGCATCCGCAGGACGCCGAGTTTCACTATCTCAGCGCGTGGGCGCATCGACGAGAAGGGCGCTGGCGCGAAGCGCAGCAGAGCCTCGTGGACGGAGACGCTTCGAACGACGCCGATACGCGCACCCCCGGTGCACATTTCTGGCGCGGACAGGCCGTGCTGCCGGTCGATCCGGAGGCGGCGATTCGCAGCTACGCCGAGGCGATGAGCGGGCGGCGCGACTTTGTTCAGGCGATGGTGATGCAGGGCCGCGCGGCGACGCACCTGATGTACGCGCTGGGCAACGATGAGTGGTATCGCACGGCGGAGAGCAGCCTGCTGACGGCGGGGCGACTGCAATCGGACAAGGCCCGGCCGCGTTACTACCTGGCGCTCTGTCATCTCTGGGCCGCCGTGACCGCCCAGCAGCGCGGAGATACGGCGAGTGCGGAAGAGCGCTTTACCGCCGCTGAGTCCGCGGCTCGCGAAGCGCAGCGCGTCGAGCCGGGCGATCCGAGCGGCTGCAATGCCGAAGCGCTGATTCTCGAGCGGCGCGGAGATCTGCGCGGCGCGGCGGCCGCCTGGCAGCGTTCCCCGCCGATCTCTCCGACCGCTCAGCGCGAGCTGTACTTTGATCGCAGCGCCTATGCCATGCGGGTGCACTTCCGGCTCGGCGCTATCGAGGAGGCTGAACGCTACCGACGCCTGCGGTATGAATTCGACGGGGCGGACCGCATGCTCGACGACGGCGATCGATTCGACGCCGCCTGGTACGAGGCGATGATCTGGGCGGGGCAGGATCGTTCGCGGGCGGTCGCCGCGCTGCGGCGGGCCGCGTCGCTGGCGGCCGACGGCGGCGAGCTGCGCCTGCTGGTCGAGGGCGGGGCGCGGCTGCTCGGGGTGGAGGTTCCGCCGGTTCCCGCCGACGGGCGGCCGCGGGAAGCGGGTCTCTCGCGTGGGTGGAGCGCGGATTGGGTGAACGCGCTGCGATCGTATCTGAACGGCGAGATGGACTGGGACGCGCTGCAGGTCAAAGCACATGACTGTGCGGACGCGCTTGCGGGCGAGGCTTCGCCGACGGAGCGACAGCGGCGGCGGCGGCTGCTGGCGGCGGGCGCCGAGTTTTATCGCGGCGTGTTGCACATGGGCGCGGGTGATCGCCAATCGGCGCTGGGTGCCTTTGCCGCGGCCGCCCGTCAGAATGACGAGGAGAATTACTGTTTCCGGGCGGCGCTGATCTTGGGCGGGCTGGAGGGCCGCGGCGATTGGCCGGGCGGACGGCGGCCGTGATGAATCTCAAGCGAATTCTGAACGCGCGATGCCCGCTCGCGTGAGACCGTGTTCACCCCGGTTGATCCACGGTCGATTGAGGCGCTTCGGAACAAGCAAGAACCCGACGAGCATCGATCACGGCGGTGGGGGAGGCCGCGAATCAGCGGCCGTGACGCATCATCAATGCCCGCGCGTCTTTGTCTCAACGATCCGGCCGTCCGCGTCAACCGTCACCCGCGGAGTTGGCCGCAGCGGAATCGGCAGGTGGTAACGCGTATGCTTCCGCTCTCCCGACCGCGTGAGAGCGCCGCGAGCCACCATATCGGCGAGATCGCGGGTGGCGGTTGCCGCTGAGGTCTTTGCGATCTTCGCGTAGTTACCGGCACTAAGGCCGCCTTTGAATCCACCCGGGCCTTCCTGCAGCATGCGGAGCAATGCGGCCAACTGACGGGGGTTGAGATCGTCGCGAAGTCGATCCAGCAATTTCGCCTTGTCCAGCACAAACTCCACCTGTGCAAGCGTCCGCTGCTGAGCCTCCAATGCGATTCCGGCGAACCACGCCAGCCAATGCGTGACTTCGTTGCGCTTGTTGGCTGCCTCCAGTGAGTCGTAATACTCTCTTTGATGCGCCAGCATCGTCATGGCGAGAGCCGTTAGAGAGGGTTGCCCCAATCCCTGAGCCAGCGCCTTTTCCGCGATGGCTCGCCCAATGCGGCCGTTCCCATCCTCGAACGGGTGGATGCTCTCGAAATAGAGATGCGCGATGCCCGCCCGCGTGAGAGCGGGCAGGGGCGCACTTCCCTTCGCGTTTGTTTCATTGAACCAGGCCAGGAATCGGCGCATTTCTTCCGCGACGCGGCCGGAGGGCGGCGCCTCGAAGTGGATGACCGGTTTATGGATCGTGCCGGAGACAACCTGCATCGGCTCCGCGTGCGTTCGATAGCGACCGATGTCGCTCAGGTCAGCCCGGCCCTTCATGGCCATTGAGTGCCAGTCAAACAGCGAGCGCTGGTCCAGCGGACGGGCATGCCGCCGGAAGAGGTCCACCATCATCTCGCTGATTCCCTGCTCGGCGGGTTGGATCCGGCGGCGATCGCCCGCCAGTCCCAACTGACGACGAATCGAGGACTGCACGCTGTGGCGGTCGAGGAGTTCGCCTTCGATCTCGGAGGTCGTTACCGCCTCGCTACTCATCGCCTCCACGATGACCTGGTCACGATCTTCCGCTGCCAGGTGTCTGACCGTGCCCAGGAACTGTCCGCCGCGCAGAAGGAACCGCTCTTCCGCTCTGACAAGGCGGGATTCGTCCCAGGTGAACTCGGGCCAATCGGGCTGTTGCCAGTTCCAGCGCATGAGCGATAGACCGCCTTTCTATCGATCATGATATGCGGTTTCCTGAGCGATAGCGGATTCCGTTATCGCCCGCGGGCCGGAGTGGTTCTGGATGCCGACGGGTTCTCGGACCACGTATCGATAGCGCTTGCACGATGCGAAGCAGAAAAATGGCCCGTAGGAACATTGGAATCAGCGTTCTGACGCTCTCGGGGGGATTGAAACACGAGGAATGTGGGCCGGTGCTATACTGAGAGAGCGGTCGGCCGCCATCGGCGGACGCCGTTTGCAACGGGGTAGGCGACGGAGTTGCATCATCCGCCCGACCCCCGAAAGTGGAGGTCGCGGCCATGGTTCGCTCACGTCTGATGGGGTGCGTGCTGGTGGCGGGGTTTGTGGCGGTGGCGGCGTGGGCGGTGAACCCGACCTCGCGCATTCCGCTGCGCGCCCCGGTTTACTCCTTTGACCTGGCATCGCCGACAATCATCTCGACGACGCTCGACGCGGGTGACGCGCTGGGTCATCCCGGGCCGTTCAAGGTGATTCCGCGAGTGAATCTCGGCGAGAACAGCCCGATCGACGAGTTGGACGGACTGAGCGAGCAGAATCAGGCCTTTCCCCCGAGCGGCACGTTCCTGCTGGTGTTTTCAGTGGATCGGACCAGCGTCGGGGCGGTCGGGCCGGACCCGTTCCTGCTTGCGAACAACCTGCCGTTCAACGTGCAGACTGAGGCGGCCGCGAATCAGCAGTCCGGTGACGCCTTTCTGAGCACGCAGTTGTTTGACATCTTCGGCCCGCTCTCGGTGCTGGCGCTGACGGCGAACAACACGCTGGGGCGGAACCAGGGCGATGCCAGCGGCGTCGATCACAGCGGCATTCCGGCCACTTCGCCGAGCGTGCCCAACGCCGATCCGAAGGACGACGTGGACGCGATGTACATTCCCAAGCCGATCGCCGGCGGGATTGCGGGCATCGAACCGCCGCCGATGAACTGCCTGTTCTTTTCGCTCAAGCGAAACAGCCCGTCGCTGCTGACCCTGCCCGGCACGAACAGCGGGGCGGATGTGTATCGCGATTTCGACGTTGGCTCGCCGGCGGGGCAGCAACTGTACGTTTCGTGGTTGCAGCTTGGCTTGCAGCCGATGGACGACATCACCGCACTGCTGGTCTTCGACCGCAACGGCGATTGCTTCTATCAACCGACCGACGTGGTGCTGTTTACGCTTTCGCGCGACTCGCCGACTCTGGCCATGATGGACGAGAGCGCCGCGACGATTTTCACGAACCAGGGTGCGCTGGCCGGATTTCCGGCGGTGTACGCACTGCCGGCGTCGCTGGGGCTGGCCGACGTCGATCACATCAACGCGCTGGACTATGCACCGTGCAGCCATGCGGAGACGTGCGTGCTGGATTGGGCGATCGGATTCGGGCGGCGGATCGTGGGGGACATGAACTGCGACGGATCGGTGAACAACTTCGATATCGATCCGTTTGTCATTGCCATTCTGAATCGCGGCCTTTACGAGTCGCTCTATCCGGGCTGTAACTGGTTCGCCGCCGACATCAACGGCGACGGCCTGGTCAACAACTTCGACATCGATCCGTTCCTGCCGTGCCTTCTCTCGGCGCCGCCGCCGGGCGAGGGTTGCCCGTAGCGCGTGATGACGGGGTCGCTGATCGATGGGGGCGCTGGCGCCGCCGGTCGGCTGCGCAGGCTGCCGGGTTATCCGCCGATCGGGAAGGCGCGCGTCCAGAAGAACCACGCGACCGGTGCCGCCAGCAGCGGCGAATCGATCACGTCGAGGATTCCCCCCATGCCGGGAATCGAATGCCCCGAGTCTTTCACGGCCGCGCCGCGCTTCAGCAGGGAAGCGCACAGGTCGCCGGCCACGCTCATGACGCCCATGCTCAGTCCGAGCAGCGTGAATCCGACGACCAGCGGCAGTCCGTGAAATGACGGTCGGATGGCCCCGGTTCCGGTCAGGATCAGCCCGAGCAGGATGCTGACGGCCACGGCGACGGCCAGCCCGCCGGCGAATCCCTCCCAGGTCTTTTTCGGGCTGAGCCACTCGATCAGCTTGGTGCGGCCGACGGCGCTGCCGATGAAGTAGGCGCCGATGTCGGTGCATTTCACCGCGGCCAGGCTGTACAGCGCGATGGTCGCACCCTGCCAGCCGCCGACGTCCATCCGCAGGCGGGTGAGGAAGCTGGCCAACCCGCCGGTGTAGAAGATGATGAAGATCGTGATGGCGAGGTTGTTCATGGCGTGTTCGGCGCTGCGCCTTGCGGCCTGCAGGTAGAAGGCACAGCCCAGCGCCACGGCCATCCACACCATCGCCCAGCTCTCATCGCGCCAGCCGAACAGCAGCTCGTGATTGGACGAGATGTAAGGTCCGACGATCAGCCCGGCGGAGAAGAAGTAGACCAGCGGGGCGTGCGGCGTGAGGCCGGCATGACGGGCAAACCGCAGCAGCTCGCGGGCCGCCAGTGTCGTCACTGCCAGCAGCACGGCGGTCGTCATGGCCCCGTTGAGCAGCCAGTATTCAAGACCGCCGAAGGGCATCTGCGACACGAGGCTGGAGAGCCAGCCGTCGAGGATGACGACGGCGACCAGACCCGCCGAGAGCAGCGTGCCTGAAACCAGTCGCTGGCGCAGAACGGTGGGGGCGGCCACGGGTGGGTCAGGCTCCGGTCTGGGGAGCGGTGTGTGCGGTGCGCCCGGGCACGTCGCCGAACCGCCGTTCGCGGGCGACGAAGCTGCGGATGGCCTCGTCAATGTTGGCTGCGCCGAAGTCGGGAAAAAGCACCGGCGTCGCATGAAACTCGGCGTAGCTTGCCTGCCACAGCAGGAAATTGCTGAGTCGCATTTCGCCGGCGGTGCGGATGATCAGGTCGGGGTCGGGCAGGCCGGCGGTGTACAACTCGGCGGCCAGCCGCGCTTCGTCGATCTCGTCGGGGCGGAGCGTCCCGTCCCGGACGCGCTCCGCCAGCGCGCGGGCCGCGTCCACGATCTCCGCCCGCGCACCGTAATTGAGGGCGATGCAGAGCGTCAGCCCGGTGTTATTTGCCGTCATGGCGCGCGAGTCGGCCAGCTCGCGCTGCACATCCGGCGGCAGATCGGAGAGCCGCCCGATGTGCACGATGCGAACATTCTGGCGGTGCAGCTCATTGCGCTCCGCGGCGAGCGAGCGGGCGTAAAGCTGCATCAGCCCATCCACTTCGACGCGCGGCCGCTTCCAGTTTTCGACGCTGAAGGCGTAGAGCGTCAGGCATTGGATGCCCAGCCGGGCGCAGTGCGAAATCGTCTCGCGCACGGCGCGGGCCGCGTGCTGATGTCCCTCCAGCCGCGGTCGGCCGCGCTGCTGTGCCCAGCGGCCGTTGCCGTCCATGATGACGGCCACGTGGCGGGGCAGCGCCTCGCGGGGAAAACGGTCAGCCATCGGCTCGGGTGCGCTCATCCGCCCGAATCCTCGACCAGGATGGTCTGCTCGCGACCCGGTCCGACGCTCAGAATCCGCACGGGGGCACCGAGCCGCCGCGCGATGAAATCCACGTATGCGCGCGTATTGGCGGGAAGATCCGCCAGCCGGCGACATTCGCCGAGCGATTCCGGCCAGCCCGCGAGCCGTTCGTACACCGGCTCCACGTCGTCCAAGTGATACGTGTCCGCCGGCAGACGGTTCACGATGCTGCCGCCGCGGCGATATCCGACGCACACCGGCAGTTCGTCCATGCCGGAAAGCGTGTCGAGGTGCATGATGGCCAGGTGCGTCGGCCCGCCGGTCAGGGCTGCGTTGGAGGCGGCCACGGCGTCGAACCAGCCGCAGCGGCGGGGGCGGCCGGTGGTCGTTCCATACTCGCCGCCGCGCTCGCGGATGGTGTCGCCGATGGAGTTCTTCAACTCGGTGGGAAAGGGGCCGGCGCCGACACGGGTGGTGTAGGCTTTGACAACGCCCAGGATCGTTCGCAGGGCGGTGGGGGGAACGCCTGCTCCGGGGGAGACGCCGCCGGGGCCGGTGTTGGAACTGGTGACAAATGGATAGGTGCCGTGATCGACGTCGAGCAGGCTTCCCTGCGCGCCCTCGAATAGCACGCGCCGGCCGCGCTCCATCTGCTCACGGAGCAGCAGGGCCGTATCGCACACGAAGGGCCGGAGCTGCTCGGCGAAGGCGCTGTACTCGGTCAGGATCGCATCGGCGTCGAACTGCTCGCGCTGTTCGTACACCGTGCGGAACAGGGCGTTCTTGTAGGAGACGATCGCGCTGAGGCGCTCGCGCAGCCGGGCGGCGTCGAGAATGTCGGTGATGCGGACGCCCAGGTGCCGCGAGGCCTTGTCGGCATAGCAAGGACCGATCCCGCGGCCGGTCGTGCCGATCTTTTCGACCGGCCCGGCGGCGCGTTCCGAGAGCTGATCCTCGCGGCGGTGGTAGGGGAACACGACGTGCGCGCGATCGCTGATGCGCAGATTGTCGCCGATCTGCACGCCGCGCTGCCGCAGGGACTGGATTTCCCCCAGCAGCACGGCCGGGTCCACGACGGCGCCGTTGGCAATGACACTGAGCCGCTCGGGGTGCAGGATTCCGCTGGGCAACTGGTGCAGGGCGAATTTTTCCCCGCTGACGACGACCGTGTGTCCCGCGTTCGCCCCGCCGCCATAGCGCACCACGACGTGATAGTGCGGCACCAGCACGTCCACGATCTTGCCCTTGCCCTCGTCCCCCCATTGGAGGCCGACGACGCAGGTGTGTCCGAAATCGGGAAACGACATGGCACACCCTGCGCGGTGCGGCCGCTCTGAAGCGGCGGCGTCGCATCGCGTGATCGCGAAACCAACGGGTCCGAATGACGCTGCGCCACGTAGTTGTAGCACGAAGCGCAGCGCCTGACAAACAGAGCGCCGCCCTTACTTCAGCCGCGAAAGCACCGCTTCCGAAAGCTCCTGCTGCAGGCGGAAGGAGCCGTCGCCGAACAGGCCCGCTCGCTGTGAAATCCGCAGGGTTTCGACCGGGCCGTGACCTTCCCAGCGCACCATCGGACCCGATCCGGCCGCCCGCTCGTCACGGCGAAGCAGGATGGTGCGAGCCTGGGCGCCGGCCGGCAAATCCTGCGCGGCGTCGAACAGGGTTGCGTATCGCAACCCGGCGGCGGTTTCAAAGCGCCAGGTGATCCGCACATCGGCAAGCATCCGCTCATGCCAGGCCGTGCGCTGGGAGAACTCGCGGGACAGTCCGCGCATCAGGATCAGCAGCGGCTCCGGTGCTGCGCCGTCATGATGCTCGCGCACGTCCATCCGGCCGCTGTCGAGAATCAGCGCGCGCGGCGCATCGGGGCGGCCGAGCGTCAGGCCCAGGCGGGCGACGCGCGGATTGTCGGATCGCCATCGCTGTGTTCGGAGAACGGGGTGGCGGCGCGCCAGGTCGGCGGCATCCCGCACCACGATGTGATCCTCATGGGATCGGCAACTGTACTGCGTCCAGGGATCGATCGGGCGGCCCAGGTGCATTCGCAGCAGGTGGGCGGCGGCCTGCGGTGCGATGGGCGTCCCCAAGTCACCGGCGCAGAGCCACGGCAGGTCCGTGGCCAGCAGCTCGCCGTCGCCGATCGGCCGGCCGGCGGAGAGCACGTCATTGCATCGCGAGTCCCACGCGGTCTGACTGGAGAGCAGCGTCGCAAAGCCGGAACTGGCGGCGTAGCGCTTCCACTCGCGGGTGGCCCGCAGCACGCGCACGGAGAACTTGCCATCGGCGTTCAGGCTGCCGTAGGGCAGGCAGTCCATCAGGGCCATGCCGCGGGTCGCCGTATCGGCGTATTCGTTACGGGCGGACATGAACTCGTTCACCGCGGAATAAGTCGCGACCTCCGTCCCGGCTGCGCCGCTGTGCGCCACGAGCATCGCGAGTGTCTCGAGATCGGAGAGGATCCACGCCCCCCGTGCAAACGACTCCATGTGTTCGATGTCGAGGTCCAGGCGAAGCACCCACTCGCGCGGAATCACGGCGGCCTTGCCCGTCACGAGCCGACCCAGCGCCGCGCGCGACGGGGGGCAATCGGCGATGCGCACGTCGGTGCCGGGGATCAGCCGCTCCAGCGCTTCCAGCTCGCGCGGAAGCACCACGCCGTTCAACTTCGTCGAAGGGCTGTAGGTGCTCCAGCGCGGCACATTCGCGCAGGGGTGGCACTTGGGATCGCGCTCGGCGACGCCATGCGCCGTCAGCTCCCAGTCGGCGTTGACTAGCGGCGGGATCAGGCGGATTCGCAGCGCCCGGGCGCCGGCCGGCGCCTGAACCCATGCCAGCCGGCGGCAATGATCGGCATGCACGATGGCGTGGAACTCGGGGGCGCGCTGCTCGTTCGCGACGGTTGCATCTCGCGACTCCAGGAATTCGGCGAGCAGCAGGGGGGTGTCCACCTCGAGCGGCAGGCCGCCGATGCAAAGGCACAGCCACTCCTCCGGGCGGCAGCGCAGCGTCGCCGAGCACATGGATCCGTTGGACTGCCAGCGCCAAGCGCTCCATCGCGCACCGCGCTTCAGACCGCCGCGCGGGAGGAATCGGGAGACTGGGGCGGCACGACCGGAGCGCGGTTTCATGGGACGTCCTGCGCGAGGGCGCATGAGTTTTCGCACGAGGCGGGCGTTTCGACGCCCGCGGGCGAGGGCGGTGGGTATTATGTCGGCCGATCGCGGTCCGGCAATGGTGCCCGGGCGACTGCCCGAACCCGCAGGTGGTCCTGGCTGGCCATCCCTCGGGGCGGGTCGGGCGTGTGCCGGCTTCCCGGGCGGCAATTCGGCGCGGTCTGGCCGCGATTTGGACGGAGGAGTGCCGGTTGAATTACTTCGATCCACTCCCCGCGCCCCCCTCGCCGCTCACGCTGCCGCATGTCCACACCCGCGCCGCCGTCGTACAGTTGCTGTTCGTCCTGTTCCTGGGCGTACTTGTGCCGTTCGGACCGGGGCTGCTGTATTCCTGGTTCGGCCCGACGGACGAGGCACATTCGGCCGGTGCGGCGGCGACTCGTCCCGCGCCGACCGATGAACCGGACGGGGCGAGTCTGGAGGGCGATCCGGTCGACGCGGGTGATGGTGACGATGAGTTTCCACCCATGGCGGCGACGCAGCCGGCCGGCGATCGCGCCGCTCCGCCGTCTTTCGATCCCGCGGAAACAGCCACGCGCTACATTTACCTCGTAATCGATAAGTCCGTGCACCTGCTTCTGGCGGGTGGGCTGCTTGCTTTCCTGCTGATGCGGCGCGGCCTTTCACCCCCCAGCTTCGGCATCACCGGGCGGAATGCGGCTGCGCAGGTTGGCGGCGGGCTGGCCTCCGTCCTGCTCATTTACTACTACATGTACCTGTCCATCGTCGTGATCGTCTCGATCGAGCTGCTTGCGGGATTCGGACCCGGGGTCGAGGACGACTTGAAGCAGCGCATCAAATGGCTGTCTGCGATCCCGCGGATGTCCCACGTGCAGGCGGCACTGATGATGGGGCTGGTGGCGGCCCATGAGGAGGTCGTGTTCCGCGGGCTGTTGATGCCCTACCTGCGGCGGCTGACGGGCAGTTGGGTCGCGGCGGTAGCGATTTCGTGCGGGATCTTCGGCGTATTGCACCTGGACCAGGGGGTGATTGGTGCGATCCAGGCATCGGGCATCGGCGTTGTGCTGGCGATTGTCTTCATCCGCACGCGCAGCCTGCTGGCGGTCACCATCGCCCACGGGGTGTTCAACTTCGTGCAGTTTCAGTTCGTGGCGCCGGCCATGCTCAGTCTGACGGAGAACATGATCGAGTGACGGCTGCGCGGACGGCGTACGGCAGCTATAATGCGACCCCGCTTGGACGCTACACCGTGAACAGGCTGACGAGACCCATGATCATCACCATCGACGGTCCGGCCGGATCAGGAAAGAGCACGGCGGCGCGGAAGCTCGCGGCCCGCCTCGGCGTGCCTTATCTCGATACGGGAGCGATGTACCGCGTCGTGACGCTCGCGGCGCTTCGGCGGCACCTCGACCTGCGGGACGACGCGCGGCTGGCCGACATCGCCGCCGGTGATGAGTGGGACCTCGACCCCGGTCCGACGCACATCCGCGCCACGCTCAACGGCGACGACGTGACCGAGGAAATCCGCAGCATGTACGTCGCCGATCACACGCGCTTCATCGCCGGGTCGCCGGCGGTGCGGGCGGTGCTGGTGGCCCGGCAGCGGGAGATCGGCGCGCGGCTCGGCTCGATGGTGACGGAGGGGCGCGACCAGGGCAGCGTGGCGTTCCCGACCGCGGACGTGAAGTTCTATCTGGACGCGGCGATTGAAAAGCGCGCCGAGCGGCGCTTCCACGAGCTGCTCGCCGAGGGTGAGGAAGTGACCATGGACGACGTGCTCCGCAATCTGGTCGAGCGCGACGAATCCGACTCGCGCCGCGCCGTCGCCCCGTTGCGCCGGCCGGATGGCGCGATCGTTGTGGACACGACGCACCTCTCGATCCACGAAGTCGTGGACCGCATGGCGGCCGAGGTGGAGCGGGTGGCGCTGCTGCCCAGCGGTGCGCCGCCGGAGGCGCGCGGGTCGTGAGCGGCGGGGCGGGTCCAGCCACGACGCCCGCGACGCCGGTTGCCGCGCCGCGACTGCGGTACACGCTGTGCCGGATGTTATGCCGGCTGGTCGTGCACACGTTCTTCCGCGGGCGGGTTATTCATGCGAATCGTGTGCCGGCGGCGGGGCCGGTGCTGCTGGTCTGCAATCATCAGAGCTACCTTGATCCTGTTCTGGCGGGGCAGGCGCTGGGGCGCGAGAGCCACTTCATGGCACGCGACTCCCTTTTCGGCGGGGGCCTGTTCAGCCGCCTGATCCGGTTTCTGAATGCGTTTCCCGTGAAGCGCGGGACGGCGGACGTGGCCGCGATCAAGGAGACGCTGCGGCGACTGCGTGCCGGTGCGCTGGTGACCGTTTTTCCCGAGGCGACGCGCTCCGATGACGGCACGATCGCGCCGATGCAGGCCGGGGTTGTGCTATTGGCGCGAAAGACCGGCGCGCCGCTCGTTCCATGCATGATTGACGGAGCGTTCGAAGCCTGGCCGCGACATGCGCGGCTGCCGCGCCCGCGGCGGATCGTGGTCGCCTATGGCGAGCCGCTGCACATTGCCGCACACGCGGATGAGCCGGACGACGTCCTGATCGAACGCGTGCGTAACGAGATCATCACCCTGATGGATCGCCATGGACGGCGGCGGGACCATCCGCCGCAGCGCGCCCGCGTCGAAGCGCTCTCCCCCTCGCCTTCGCCCGAGTCCGCATAACCGATCAAAGGAATCCGCGGCCGCCGCCCTTGACCGTGAGTACCGGGCAGGGAGCATGCTGCACGATCCGCTCGGCGGTGCTGCCGATCAGGACGTGTGCGATGCCGGTGCGCCCGTGGGTGGATACCACGATCAGGTCAATCTGCTGCTGCCGGGCATATTCACAGACCGCCGACCAGGGATTGCCGAATTGGGCTTCGCGGCGGATGGTGCTGCTGCCGCCGAAGTGATCCTGAATCAGCCGCTCGAGGCTGGCACGGCAATCCTCCAGCATGGCGGGATCCGAGAGCGAGATCGGCGCCTCGCTCGGCACGAGCAGCGCCACGTCGGGGTTCAGCGGCGGCGGGACGACGTGCAGAATGTGCAGTGTCGCGCCGAAGTCGTCGCAGAAGGCCCGCGCGTAGCGACCTCCGTGCATCGAAAGGGCGGAGAAGTCAGTCGGCCACAACACGCTGCGCGGCTTGAGGTTCATGTTCAGCTCCTCTTCGAGGCGACGGGCGGCGGGCGTCAAACACCCGCGCATCCTTCGGCTCCGTCATTTTGGAATCGCCGCTTCCGCGATTCGCAGCTCTTCGTTGGCCAGCGCGATCTGCTCGGCGCTGGAGAGTCCTTCCAGCGCGTGACGCAGATGCCCGATCGCGCGCTGATGGTGACCCATGTACCGATTGCAGATCAGTCCCAGCAGCAGGCGGACCTGCGGGGCGTCGGGCGCGGTCGGGTAGGCCGAGAGGTACGACTCATAGGCCGCCACCGCCTCCGCATGGCGCTGCGCCTGGGCCAGGTAATTGGCCAGCTCGATCTGCATCGAGCGCGGCAGAACCAGCGCCGGCTCCATGCCGGTCAGCCGGGCGTAGCGCTCGGCGGCCTCGGGGAGGTCGCGCGCCGCGATGCGCTCGATGGTCTGCTCGCGCAGCGCTTCCGCGGGGCTTTGCGGCAATTGCCCGATCGGGCGGGCCTCGATCTGCTCGGCGTCGATCGGGCGCGGCCGCCCCCGTTGAAATGAAACCTGGCTCGCCAGCCCGGTTCGACGGCGGTAGCGCGACCAGAGCGAGAGCAGGTCAAATTGGTTGCGCGACAGCCCGCGCGCCGCCAGCAGCAGCAGGGCGGCCACGAAGCCGAAGGCATATCCGCCGAGATGGGCGCTGTAGGCGACGTTCGAATACAGCCCGCTGGTCAGGTTTGGTGCGATGAGATTGTCCCACAGGATGATCTTGAACACGATCAGGATCATCGCCGGAATCTGGAAGGTCGTGACCACCACGAACAGGAACAGCATCGTGATGTGGACCCGCGGAAAAAGCACCAGGAATGCCGTCGTTACGGCCGCAATCGCCCCCGATGCGCCGATCAGCGGGTTGTTCGCGCCATGCGTAAACGCCACGCCGGCAAAGACGCCGCCCCCCAGGTAGAACAGCAGGTAATAGAAGCCGCCCATGCGGTCGCACACGGCGTTGCCGAAGATCCACAGAAACAACATGTTGCCCACCAGGTGCTGCCAGTCGCCGTGCAGAAACTGGTAGGTCACGTACTGGTAGAGCAGCGGGCGCGCCGCGTCGAGCGTGTAGAAGCTCTTGAGCATCTCTCCGATACGGCCGCCGAACATGTCCGTATAAACGAACACGAGCGTGTTCAGCGCGACCAGCAGCCAGTTCATGACCGGGGCGTGGCGCGGGCGAACGTCGGTGCCGATCGGGATGATCATTGCCCCCTCATCGTACCCGCGATCGGCCGATTGTCGCCGTGCCCTGTGGAGCATTGCGGCCCACGGCCGGCGGCGCTTCGCGCGCTAGGCGGGTCGCTCGTCCGGGCCGACGATCTCGATGCGCGGGTCGCTCGGCCAGCCGGAGAAGTGGAGCTGCGCCCGCCCGCCGAGCAGGTCGAGCAGGTGCCGGCCGATGAAGTGTTGCCGCCAGCCGGAGAGCAGGGCCGGGGGCTGTTCCGCAGCGCCGGGGTCGCGGGCGCAGTCCAGCAACTCCCGCAGGCGGGAGGCGCTGCCCACGAGGTCCTGGCTGACGCCCTCCTCGAAGCAGATGGCCCGCATGGCCGCGGTGATCAGGTCGAGGGTGGCCTTCTCCATCGGGGATTCGTCGCGCAGGGGGACGGCGGCCGGCAGTTGCGCGGCGGGCAGCGCCCGGGCGGTCTCGATCACGCGCAGCACGTCGGCCAGGATGCGCGGGTTGCGCGACTGCGGGAAGCCGCGCAGCACGGCCAGGTCGGTGGTCTGGGTCGGGCGGCGCCGCGCGATTTCGCACAGCACGTCGTCGCGGATCAAAGCCCGGGTCGGGCGGTTCTTTTCGCGGGCCCAGTTGTCGCGCCACTCGATCAGCCGCTCCAGCACGGCCAATCCCAGCGGATCGAGGCGCGTCGCGCCCTTGATGCGGTAGGCGCGGTCCTGCGGCGGGGGTCGGTAATGCTGGGGATCCTCGAAGCGCGCGAATTCCTCGCGCGCCCAATCCGTTCGATGGTGCTGCACCAGGCGCTGATGAAGCCGGGCGTGCAATGCCGGGAGGTGGCGCACGTCGTCCACCGCGTAGTGCAGTTGCTCGTTCGTCAGCGGGCGGCGCAGCCAGTCCGTCAGCGTCTGCTCTTTTTTCAGGCGCTTGCTGAGCACGTGATCGACCAGCCGAACCAGGCTCATCGGGTAGGGCAGACCCACAAACCCCGCCGCGATCTGCACATCGAAGACGTTTCGCGGCGGCTTGCCGGCGATGCGCAGGCAGAGGTCAAAGTCCTCCTTGCCGGCGTGGACAATCGTGAGAATCGCCGGGTCGCAAACCAGCTCCCAGAATTCCGCCAGGTTCAGGCCCGACGTCGGATCGATCAGTGAGACATCCTGTTCGTCCGCGACCTGTACGAGGCAAAGGGCCGCATCGTAGGTGTCGTCGCGGATGAACTCGGTGTCAAAAGCGAAGCGGCCTGCTGCGCGCCACTTGCGGCACAGCGAGTCCAACTCGGCCTGCGATGTGATCAGCTCCGGTACGGTCATGCGGAAGGGTTCCGCGCTCTTTGCCGACGGCGTCGTGTGTTGCGGCGGGGGGAAGTGCGAATCCGCCCCCGGTGGAACTTGGTGCGGCCAGGTCCGCACGGACGCGCCATTATACACCAGAATGAATTCAGCGCCGTCGGAAGACGGTAGTGGGGCAGGCGGGTGGAATCCGGGCGCTACCGGGTCGGCGAAAGACCTTGACGGCGAGCCGGGGAACCGGCCGTTCGGCATCCGTTCCGAGCCGATCGATCCGCGGCGATCGGGTCGCCGCACATTGGCTCGCGCGACAAGGTCTACGTGCCATCCGTGGCGCGACGGGGCAGGACATCCATACCCGTCGCGAAATCAATCGGGCGCGCGGCTCCGTTCGGTTGAACGGACAGGAGATGAATAGCCCTTGTTGCGCAGGTTCCGCGCATCCGCTGTCAATCCAGCGACTGACGGGCGGAGTCTTCGTCCGGGTTGCGACGCAGAAATAGGAGCATTCCGCCGTGGCTACCGGACGGGGTGTAGTGTTCGTGGAGCAGCATCGCGAGCGGCGCCGTACGCCCGTCTGCCAGGGCGAGCAGGTCGGTCGGGCTGATGAAGCAGGCGGCCGGCGGGCGGGTCCGCAGGTCGGCAGTGACGGCGTCGAGCATGAAGTCGGCGAATTCGCCGACCTGGCCTGTTTTTTCGAGTGTGCAGAATCGCGATGCCGGGCGGCGAAGCGCGTAGCGATAGGTGCCGGGGCTCCAGCCGAAAACGTAAATTCGATCGGCCGGTTGCGTCAGTGTTTGCAGCAGCCGCCCGCGGGACTGTTCATCGTCGGGATTGCTGCGCTCCAGCGACCACGGCCGCTGCCGAACTGCCCAGGCGGGTCTGCCGGCTTCGAGGCTGTCGCGCGCCGGGCCGATCAGCAGCGCTGCCCAGGTGAGCGTCAGTGCCAGCCCGCCGGGCGAGATCAGCCCGCGGCCCCGCGGCGTCATCGACAACATTGTGGCGAGCGGAACGACGGCCAGCAGCGCCAGCGGCGGCAGGGCGGGAGAGAGGTGATATTCACGGCGGCCGGGGCCGATGAGCGCCGGCAGCACTGCCAGGAGCAGCCAGCACCAGAGCAGGGAGGTGAAGCGCGTCGCAGAGGGGACGGAGGCCGAATCGGGTGCGCCGGCGGGAGTCGTGAAGGCCACGAGGAGCGAAGATGCGGCGCCGGATGTCGATGAAGTTGAGCGCGGCTGCGCCGCATTTCTCCGCGATCGGTGGCGAATGCACTGGCCGGCGGCGATGGCCGCTCCGAGCACGGCCAGCCCGAGCGGCACGATCATTGCCGAAGTTGCCGGTGCAATCACCCGCAGCGCCGGGCCGATTGCGAGCAGCGAGGCATCGCCCGCCTCGAAATATGCCCGGTTGAATTGAACCACGGCGTGCCAGGCGGCCGCGAGCTGCCCCGGCCCCGAGAGCGCTGTCAGCGCCAGCGCGGCCGGAAGCAGCAGGGCGGCGCCGCTCGCGAGCAGCAGCGGTGCGCGAAGCGGCGGCCGCCGGTCCGCGCAACGCGAGCCGCGGTTCAGGAACAGCGTCCATGTGAAGTGCGCTGCGCAGGCCAGCGCTGCGGCCAGCGCTGACTGCTTGAACAACGGCGCTGCACCGAACGCAACGGCTGCGACGCAGAGCAGCCCTCCGCGGCCGGTGAGCCGCCAGCGCAGGTACGCGGCGACACCGATGGTCTCGCACAGCGTGACGAAGGTCTCGGTGCGATTCGCGCCGCACTCAAATCGCAGATGGGTCATCAGCACGGCCGCTGCGCCCAGCGCTGCGAACCGCGCGACGGAGCCGGCGAAGACTGCGCCGGCGATCCGCCAGACCGCAAGCAGCGCCAGCACGACCGCAGCCCCGCAGGTCGCGATCGCGCCAAGCGGGCCTTGCTCGCCGATGCGACTCGCCAGTGCATTGACCCAGAATATGCCGGGCGGCTTGTTGTCCCAGAAATCGAGGTAGGGTCGTCCGCCTTGGCCGATCAGCCAGCCGAAGTAGGCAAAGAGCCGGTCATCGCTGAGGTCGCTCCGCCAGTGAACAGAGGATTGATTGACCAGTGCGGCCGCAAGACAGATGAGCAGTACCGTAACGTGCGCCATCCACGCGATGTCGCGCTTCGGTGTCGCGAGAGATTCGCCGCGGCCGCCGATCCGCGAAGGTGCGCCGGGACCGGCCTGCGCGCGAGGCGGGATCACGCGCCGCTCGCATTGCCGCACCAGCCGGGATCATGTTTCAGCTGGTCGGCAATTCTGGCGAGCATGGTGCGCAGCGCGCGGCCGCGGTGACTCACGGCGTCCTTCTCGGCGGGCGGCAGTTCGGCGGCGGTGCGATCCAGCCCGGCGACGATAAAGTGCGGGTCGTAGCCGAAGCCGCCGGCGCCGCGCGGTTCGGGGGTGATCATGCCCTCGACGGCGCCCCCGGCCTCCAGCAGGATCGAACCGGGGCGTGCCAGGATCAGGCAGCAGCGGTAGCGCGCCGTGCGCTGAATCGGCGGAATCTGGCGGATTTTCTCGCACAGTTTGCGATTATTGGCGAGATCATCGCGCGGGCGCCCCGCGAAGTAGGCGGAGTGAACGCCGGGTTCGCCGCCCAGTGCATCGACCTCCAGCCCGGAGTCGTCGGCCAACACCAGCCCGCCGACGGCTTGCGCATAGGCCAGCGCCTTGAGCGCGGCGTTTTCGCGAAAGGTGCCGCCGGTCTCGGTGACTTCCGCGATTTCCGGCGGAAGCCCTGCCAGCCGCATGGGCAGCCCGGCGGCGGCAATCATCCGACGCAGCTCGTCCAGCTTGTGTTCGCTGCGGGTGCCGAGGACGACGCTGAGCACGGGCGCGTGTCTCCGCCTCTGGCCGCGACTTGGCCGAAAAACGCCGGCGGGCCGCAGGTCAGCGATCCAGCTCGGCGGCGATGATGTGCATGCTGCCCAGCACCGCGACCACGTCGCTGATCTGGTGGCCGATGATGAGCTTCGGGAAGACCTGGTAGTTGATGTAGCAGGGCGGCCGGCAGCGAGCGCGATAGGCGCTGTTGCCGCCGTCGCTGGCGAGATAGAAGCCCAGTTCACCGGTGGGGCTTTCGATGCAGCCGTAGGCCTCGCCCATCGGCGGCCGCAGTCCGCGGTTGGTCATGATCTTCTCGAAGTGGTGAATCAGCCCCTCGATCGAGAAGAAAATTTCGCGCTTGTCGGGCAGCGTGACTGCCGAATCGGGGCCGACGTTGACCGGGCCGTCGGGCATCGCGGCGATGACCTGCTCGATGATGGCGGCGGACTGCTTCATCTCCTCGACGCGCACCATGAACCGGGCCTGCACGTCCCCGCCATAGCTGATCGGCACCTTGAAATCGACGGCCTTGGCGCCGCGGCCGTCCCAGTTGTCGGCGAAGCAGAGGTACGGCTCGTCCTTGCGCACGTCGCGCCGCACGCCCGAGGCGCGCGCGGTGGGGCCGGTGACGGACCAGTTGACCGCCTCATCGTGCGACAGCACGCCGATGCCGCGGGTGCGCTCGACGAAGATGCGGTTGCGCATCAGCAGGTTTTCGATGTCGCGGATGGCGGGCGGCAGGTCGTCGCGGATGAAGCGCAGCACCTTTCCGAACCAGGCGGGCTGCGCATCGTGCATGACGCCGCCGACGCGCGTGTAGCTGACCGTGAAGCGCGCTCCGCATAGCTCCTCGAGCAGGTCGTAGATGAACTCGCGCTCGTTGAAGCCGTAGAGGAAGGCGGTGATCGCCCCCAGGTCGAGCGCTGCGGCGCCGACGCACAGCAAGTGATCCTGGATGCGGCCCAGCTCCTGCACGAGGGTGCGCAGCGCCTTGCAGCGCGGCGTCAGCTCGATGCCCATGAGCTTTTCGACGGCGTGGTGCCAGGCGACGTTGTTCACGATCGGCGAGATGTAGTTCATCCGGTCGGTGACGACGACGTACTGGTTGTAGTTCAGGTGCTCGCCGAGCTTTTCGAATCCGCTGTGCAGGTAGCCGATGTCCGGCACGCAGCGGGTGACGCGCTCGCCGTCGAGTTCGAGCAGCAGCCGCAGCGTGGTGTGCGTGGCGGGGTGCTGCGGGCCGAAGTTGAGCGTCCAGCGGTCGGAGTCGCCGGTGTCCTGGATGAGCTGCGCCGGCTGCCAGTCGGTCATCGAGGTCATTCGCACTGCGCCTTTCGTGCGTCGCGCGGGAATCGCCGCAGCGGGGCCGCCATCAATGGCCCGCCGCCGGTGACGAATCGCGACGTCATGCAGGATGCGATTATAGCCGCGCCGCACCGCGCCGCCGCTCTCGCGTACCGGTTCCCGCTCAGCCGCCCGGCCCGCGCCAAAGCCCGCGGGCACGGCCACGCCGCTCGACTGCCTGCCGCGTGTGCCGACCTGGCAGCCTCATCCCGGCCTGCGGGCCTGCAACTCGACGCGCAACTGCCCTCATTCCGCCCCTGATCGCTCGATCGGCCGCGTCCCGAAGCCCCATCGGCGCTGGCACACTTCGTGCAGCAATTCACCCGGCGGGGCGCTGCGCCGGGTTGCGCGGACCGCGCCACGGAGGTCCATCCCCATGAATCCCGACAAGTTCACGATCCGGGCGGCCGGCGCGGTTCAGACCGCGCAGCAGCTCGCCGCCGGCGCCCGAAACCCCGAACTCACGCCGCTGCATCTGCTCGATGCGCTGCTCGGCACGCGCCCCGCCGGCGGCCCGCCGGACGCCGAGGCCGGCGGCATCGTCACGCCGCTCTTCGCCAAGCTCGGCGCGGACGCCGCCCGCCTGCGCGGCATTGTGCAGAGCGAGCTGCGGCGGATGCCGCAGGTCAGCGGCGGCCAGCCCCCGCAGCCCAATCCCGCCTTCATGGAAGTCCTGACCCGCGCGCAGAGCGAGGCCGACCGGATGAAGGACCAGTACGTCAGCACCGAGCACCTGCTGCTGGCGCTGACCGAGGTCGCAAGCGACGCGAAGGAGGCGCTGCGCCTCTGCGCCGTCCGCCGCGCGGACATCCTGACCGCCCTGCGCGAGCTGCGCGGCGGGGCGGCCGTCACCAGCCAAAGCCCGGAGGACACGCAGGAGCCGCTCAAGCGCTTTGGCCGCGACCTCGTCGAGGCGGCCCGGCAGGGGCGGCTCGACCCGGTCATCGGCCGCGACGAAGAGATCCGCCGCTGCATGCAGGTGCTGGCGCGGCGGACCAAGAACAACCCGGTGCTGATCGGCGAGGCGGGCGTCGGCAAGACGGCCGTCGTCGAGGGGCTGGCGCAGCGCATTTGGGCCGGGGACGTGCCCGAAGCGCTCAAGGAGAAGCGGCTGGTGGCGCTCGACCTGGGCGCGCTGATCGCCGGCGCCAAGTACCGCGGCGAGTTTGAGGAGCGGCTCAAGGCGGTGGTCCGCGCCGTCACGGAGTCGGACGGCCGCGTGATCCTCTTCATCGACGAGCTGCACACCATCGTCGGCGCGGGCAAGACCGAGGGCAGCCCGGACGCCGGCAACCTGCTCAAGCCGGCGCTGGCGCGCGGCGAGCTGCGCTGCATCGGCGCCACCACGATCGAGGAATATCGAAAGAACGTCGAGAAGGACAAGGCCCTGGAGCGGCGCTTCCAGCCGATCCACGTCGGCGAGCCGAGCGTCGAGGACACCATCGCGATTCTGCGCGGCCTCAAGCCGCGCTACGACGCCCACCACGGCGTGCGCATCCAGGATGCAGCGCTGGTCGCGGCCGCCACCCTCTCGCAGCGCTACATCACCGACCGCCGCCTGCCCGACAAGGCCATCGACCTGATCGACGAATCGGCCAGCCGGCTGCGGATCGAGAATGACTCGCTGCCGACCGAGCTGGACGAGCTGCGGCGGCGGCTGATGCAGTTGCAGATCGAGCGCGAAGCGCTGCGCAAGGAGCGCGACGACGCCAGCCGCCGGCAGCTCGAGTCCGTGGAGCGGCAGATCGCCGAGCTGCAGGAGCGCAACACCGTCCTGACCGCGCAGTGGCAGAGCGAAAAGCACGCCATCGACGCGATCAAGTCGGCCCGCCAGCGGCTCGACGTGCTGTCGCGGCAGCTCGACGAGGCGCAGCGCAGCGGCGCGCTGGAGGCGGCGGCGCGCCTCCGCTACGGCGACATCCCCGCCGCGCAGGCCGCCCTGCGCGAGGCCGAGTCGCGGCTGACCGAGATGCACACCGCCGGCGGCGGATTGCTGCGTGAGGAGGTCACGGCCGACGAGGTGGCGGCGGTGGTGGCGCGCTGGACGGGCGTCCCGGTGGCGCGGCTGCTGGAGGGGGAGAAGCAAAAGCTGATCCGCATGGAGGAGCGGCTGCACGAGCGCATCATCGGGCAGGAGGCGGCCGTGCGGGCCGTCTCGGACGCGGTGCGCCGCAGCCGGGCCGGCCTGGGCGATCCGCACCGCCCGATCGGCTCGTTCATGTTTTTGGGCCCGACCGGCGTCGGCAAGACCGAGCTGTGCAAGGCGCTGGCGGCGTTTCTCTTCGACGATGAATCCGCCTTCGTGCGGATCGACATCAGCGAGTTCATGGAGCCGCACTCGGTGGCGCGGCTCATCGGCGCCCCGCCGGGCTATGTGGGCTTCGAGGAGGGCGGGCGGCTGACCGAGGCGGTGCACCGCCGCCCCTACAGCGTCATCCTGCTGGACGAGATCGAAAAGGCGCACCGCGACGTCTTCAACGTGCTGCTGCAGGTGCTCGATGACGGGCGGCTGACCGACGGCCAGGGGCGCACCGCCGACTTCCGCAACACGCTGATCGTGATGACCAGCAACATCGGCAGCGACTGGATTCAGCAGCTCTCGGAGTCGCACGCGGCCGACGCCGAGATCGAGCTGCGCGTCCGCGAGGAGCTGAAGCGGCATTTCCGGCCGGAGTTCCTCAACCGCGTCGATGAGACGGTGATTTTTCACCGCCTCGGCCCGCAGCATCTGCGCCGCATCGTGGACATCCAGGCGGCGCAGCTCGCAGCGCGGCTCGCGCAGCGCGACATGCGGCTGCTGCTGACGGATGCGGCCCGCGACCGGCTGGCGCGCGACGGCTTTGACCCGGTGTACGGCGCCCGGCCGCTCAAGCGGCTGATCCAGCAGATGATCGAGAATCCGCTGGCGCGGCGGCTGCTGGCGGGCGAGTTCGGCCCGGGCGACGGCGTGAAGGTGGACGCCGCGGGCGACGGTTATTCATTTGAGCGGATCCCGCCGGAGAACGCGTAGGTTCTGTCCGGGCCGGCGCCGTAGAGCGCGTAGGTTGTGTTCGGCGGGTGGCATGCTTTCGCGGTACTCCGCGTAAGCATGTTTTCGCCGGTCGCGTGCTGGATGTTGCGCGTTGGGCGCCATGCCGACGGCTTTGCGTCGGCATGCTCTTCGCCCGTCAGGGCGCACGATCCTTGCCGGGGCCTTCCGCACCATTGTGGAAGGGCCCGAACGCGCCATCATTGTCACGCCCGAACGCGCCATCATTGTCACGCCCGAACCCGCCATCATTGACACCCCCGAACCCGCCATCATTGACACCCCCGAACGCACCATCGTCGACCGGCCCGAACGCACCATCGTTGACCGGCCCGAACGCACCATCATTGACCGCACGACACGGGCGCATTAGCGCTCTTCGCCCCGGAGGGGCGGCGGGCTGTAGCCACGGGTGGAGCGCCGCCCGGCGCCAGCCGGGCGAAGCGCAACCCGTGGAACCCGTCGGCGCAGCGCGCCTGCCCCGCAGGGGCAGAGGAAGTGCTGCACGTCACCAGGCTCGACGTGCGCTTCCAGCGCCCCTCCGGGGCTTGAATTCCTGCACCCCCGGATCCACGGGTTCCGTCGCCGCTGCGCGGCAACTCCACCCGTGGCTACAGCCCAGCGCCCCTCCGGGGCTTGAACTCTCGACTCTCCTCTCCCGTCGCCGACTCATCCCCGGACAAGACATGCCGACGCAAAGCCGTCGGCATGGCACCCAAGGCTAGACATGGCATCTATGAAGCGAACGGTGTCAAGGGGCGGCTGCGGTTCTGTTTGGAAGATTCTTCCGTCAGGCCCGTCGCCGTCGGCGTCGGTCGATCTGTCCCATCTCAGCCGGCGTCGCGACGTTGGGGCTGACTCTCTTCCGCACAGGCCCAGAGCCCGAGGCCGAGGGAGGGCCTCCCTCGGAGATGTTGACGAGCGGGGGCGGCGTGACGCGTGACGCTCAGGCATCTATTCGAGATCATCCGCCGGAGCGGACGTCTCATGAAAAATACAAGACGGACGCCGCCATTCACCCTGCCGAGCGCGCGATTGGGAACGCGCTCCTGCCATGCCGCGGGGTCGTCCGCCGGTTCGTCACGTCGCCGCTCCTCAACACCAAACGCTTCGCATTCGTTTCGTTCTGCGCATCCGCGCCACGCACGCAGACCCGCCGCCGCACCAGCTTGCGGTGCGCCCGCTGCCGCGGCGTCGGTCGGTGCGCCGGCGGAATCATGTCCAGCGCCAGGAACTCCGCCAGCACGCGGGCGTCCACCTTGTCGCTCTTGCGCGTGCTCTCGGCGATGATCCGCATTTTGCGTGGATGAGCGAGCAGCACACGCCCAGCCAGCGGCTCGACCAGCTTCACGAACCACTCGTAGCCGGCGGTCGCTTCGAGCACCAGGTCGAATGAGCCGAGCGCGCTTCAACCAGGCCGCCAGCTTGTTCGACTCGGCATGGGTGAAACGGGCCGATGTGAGCACTTGCCGCAGCTGGTTCACAACGCAGACCACGATACGCTGCTTGTGGAGGTCGACGCCGACGAACTTCTTCACGGTCTTCTCCTGTGTGGAAGCCAACGATTCGACTCAAACACGAAACGCTGGTTTACCACGAGTTCAGGAACCGTGCAGCCGCCGGCCCGACCTCCGCTTCATAGTTTCACTCAACGCGACCGCTTCCGGGGCTGGCATCGCCACGCCCGCTGTGCCACTCGCAAGCATCGGCGCGCGCACCGCGGCCCATATTCCGAAATGTGCCCGCCCGACTCGGCAGAAAAGCCCGCTATCCCCGTGCGCGGATCTGGTCGAGCAGATTCGGATCCTGAATCTCCTGATCGCGGGCCAGCAGCAACACCTTGCTCAAGATCTCCGCCGTTTTCGGATCGTCGTCCGCGAATGGGAGGAAAATCCGTCCGCGGTGCTGGCTGTGCACGGGCACGATGAACAGGGCGCCGCCGGGGAGCATGTGGGTGGTGGCGCTTCCCAGATGCACACTGTACTCCGCGCGCGATCCGGAGATGTGGACGTGCGGCTCGCTGATCTTCACGTTGCCAAGCTTGAGAAGCCGGATGGTCTCCCGCAGCAGCGACGAACGCAGCTCCACCGTGCTGGCGGACGCCTCCGGATCGACGCCTCCGCGATGGGCCACGCTGACGATCAGGTCCACATCGCGCAGCGTCTCGCTCAGGAGCCGCGGCGGCACATCGGCGAGGCGCATCGGCTCGTCGGCGCCGCGCCGGGCGAACCGCACCACCTCCAGCGTCAGTCCTTCCACCTCGGCGGGCGTGTAGAACGGCTCCATGAACTCGATCCAGCCCACCAGCTTTTCGTCGTGGAACGAGCGAAACACGCCCACCTCGGGCGCAGTCACCCAGCCGCGCGATCCGAGCAGCGCCAGTGCCTGCCGCGGGTTCACCTGTTGACCGGCATATCGCCGGCTGAACGTGGCATCGCTCTTCTCCTGCTCCGTCAACAGGTACAACTCGCGAAAGACCTGCTTGAATGGCTGGATGCGCTCCGCGCCGAAGCACTCGCGCTGCCAGCGGCTCCACTGCCGCGTGGCCAGCAGGTCCACCGGGTGTGCCAGCCGCAGCGACTCCGACTTCTTGATCGGCTCTCTCTTCCCCGCACAGTCGCGCAACCCGCGGCCGCCGTCGACCGGATAACCGATCAGCCCTTCGCCGACAAAGACCAGACGCTCCAGCATCGGTCGCAGGATGACGTTGCCGAGCAGTTCCCCAAGCTCGTCGCCGCCGAAGCGGTCGCCGCGGCACATGGCCAGCTCCAGCGACTGGCGCATGCGGCTGGCCGAGCGGCGCAGCTCGGTCTTGCGCTCGCCAAGCGCCTGCACGGCGGGGCTCTTCTTCGCCTCCGGCGGGATGGACTGGAGCACCTTCTCGCCGCGCGCGATCGACATCTCCGGCAGGCCGTCGGCGTTGATCGCCAACTGCACACGGACGTCCTTCACTTTTACGGTCACCGGCCCTTGCGACAGGTCGGCCGTCGCCAGTGATTCCATTGCCCATTGCAGGCGAATCGGATCGGCGTATCCGGCGGTGCGCGCCAGATTCTCCTGTCCGATTCGCGCTGCGAGCTTCTCCGACGCCTGACGCTGCGAGCCGAATTGACGACAGGTGCGGACAAACTCCTGCAGCACCTTGTAGCGCGCCAGCACGTCAGACTTCTCGGACCCCTTGTCCAGCGGCAGCAGGCCCAGCGCTCGCACGGCGTCCTGCTTGCGCTTCGACTCGATCTCCTTGATCAGGTCGGCCTTCTTCAGACGGCCCAGCATGGCCTGCGCGAACAGTTGGGCGCGCTTATGGCCCGCGCTGCTGCTTGCGTACTTTGCGAATTCGTCCAGCCGAGCCCAGCGCTTCGCGCCGAGCGCCCCGTAGACACGCTCGAACCACTTCACATCCACCGCGCCCTCGACGAGGTCTTCCAGCGTGAGCGGTGTCAACTTGCGGATCTCGGCGTTCCAGCCGTCGCGGATGTGGCGATCAACGCACCATTTGCTGTCCTTCGTGTGCGCGTGGAGCCACCAGACCGCTTCCGCGAACAACTCCCAGCCCACCGTCGCCCCCACGTGCGGCGCCCACTGCGGGGCGTACAGGGCGACCGCAAGCAGCAGATCTTCGTCCAGTTCAGCGGCCTTCGCGGCGTCCGCGAATCGGGCCGGCGTATCGTCGGCCCCCGGCTCCGTCGATCGCAGCAGGTGGCTGAAGACCGTCGATTTGTTCAGGTTCTTCTCGCCCCAGGAATGGTTGCGCTGGAGCTTCGGATCGCGGCCAATGGCGGCAAGCACACGCATCAACAGGTCAAGCCCGCCCGGACCCTCCAGATGCAGGGCGGCGGAGCTGCACGGCGTTGCACTCTCGCCGCGGGCCAGTTCGACATCCAGGATGCGATCAACCACGCGGCGCACGACCGCGGAGGTGCGCGGCGAGAGCGTGCCGCGGCGAAGCTCCCTCGTCGCAGAGCCCAGGGCATAAAAGTTCGTCGAGGATAGAAGCGGCCCGGAATCCGGGCGTGGCCCCAGAAGGGAATCGATCAGGTCATGCTCGTTGGCGACGCCCGCCTCGAACGATTCCTGCATGTCCGTCCAGTCCATCCGGTCGCGAGGAGTGGCTGCTCCCGGCTCTTCCAGCCAGCGCAGCAATCCGAACCAGCGGCGCTGATGGTCGGTGGTCCACCGCTTCTCGAACTGTGCCTGGCGTCGCACATGGGTAACCAACCCCTGAGTTCCAAGAATCAGGCCGCGGGAGTGCACGTAGTTCCACGCCGAATCCACCGCCAGCTCTTCAGGCGAAGTCACGGCCAGAAGCTCCTCGAATGCATCCAGATAGAACGTGGCCAGCGCGGCATGCGCCTCCAGAGCAAGCAGCCACTTCAGGACGCCCTCAACCACCGTTGGGTACCGCGCTGCCTCGAGTTTTCCGAAAAGCGCCTTCACCACTTTTGCCTGCCAGCTCGCGACGCCACGCGACTCCGCTGCCTCCGCCAGGGTACACATCAACAATGCCCGCGCCGTTTCGAGTCCGTCAGCGTCACGGGCAGCGGCCGGTCGCTGTTCCCACACGCCGAGCCAGACGTCCTTCAAGGGCAAGGCGTCGATCGGCCGCTTCTTCCAGCCGCCGCCCTCCGCGTCTGCTTCAAGCGGCACAGGAAACCAATAACGAATCGAGCCCAACGGTTCAGGCTCGCCCGCGGCACGCACAGTCACCGGCTCCTGCCGGTGTTCGTGTACGGCGGCGTCCAGCAGGTTGATCAACTGCTGTGCCGCCGGCGAGAGGAGCGCCACGTCCAGCTTTCTCGGCGCAGACGGCGGAGTGCGCTTCGACGGGTCCATCAGCCCCAGCGCGTCCTGGAGCGAGTGAGTCTCCGGCTCCGCGTCGAGCAATTTCTCCAGGTACAGCTGCTCATCGCGATCCGGCTTTGTCCGCCCCCTGCGATACCCCGCGGCGATCTCCCGCACGCGATCGACGCAGCGCCGCTTCTCGAGCATCTGCGACAGCAGGTCCAGTCCGGCCAATCGCATCGGCGCCGCCTTCGACGCCACCAGCCGCGTCGCCGACGCCAGCACGGCGGTGTCCGACGTCGACAGGATCAGTGCCAGCACGCCGCGGCGCAGGTCGCCTGCCTTGCGGTTCAGGAACGGCTCCAGCGCGGCGGTGTCCTCGTCCGCGATCTTCAGCCGGGTCATCGAACTCACGGCGGCTTCGCGTACTTTGCCGGCCGCATCGCCGACGAGCTCCAGCAGCGTTCGACGCGACTCGGCGTCGATCTGCGGCTGCAGGCCGAGAATCTCCGCAACCCACTCCCGGCTTTGGGCCGACATGTCGTGCAGGTATGGCAGCAGTGCGGCGGGCGGCCGGTCGCCGCGGGCGACGATCATCGCATCCGCCGCCGTCTGTCGCACGACGTCGACGGTCAGCCACGGCCAGACCAGCGGTTTGAGAGCCTGCGACCTGGCGGGCAGTCGCGCATGCAGCCGGGCAAGCTTCTCGAAAAAGCCCCCGGAATCCACGGGCGGCGTCGCGCGATGAACCCTCCTGATCCACGCCGGACTCCGCCGCTGCGCCGGCGACTCGTCCTCATCGAACTCCTCTTCGACTGCTTCCTCCTCGTGGACACGGAGCTCGATTTCGGCTTTGGCGGCGGTGGCGGCATATGCGGCGACGCGCAAGTCCGAATCCTCGATCGCACCCAGCAGCGGCTCGTAGGCTTCGCGCAGGCCGAGCATGCCGAGCATGTGCACCCCCATGAAGCGCATGTCCGGCTTTTTGTGCTTCAAGAGGGTCGCCGCGTGCCTGACGGCCGCGGGGCCGTCATGAAAGCCGATTGACCAGAGCGCGAAGAACGCCTTCTCGGGATCATTTCCTCCCACCGCTTTGGCCCGGAGCTTCTCGTCGTCGAGATACTTCGCGACCGTTTCCAGCGTATCGTGCACGTAGCCCGCGCTCTGCGAGTCAAGCCTCAGCCCGAGCCACACGTCAGCGGCCCGAACCGTCGCGCTGAATCGCACCAGGCGATTGTCCAGAATGACGCGCAGCATGTGGCGAAACGCATCCGGATGCGCGAGATCGACTGACTCCAGGATCGCCTGCCGCAGCCCCTCCTGCCGCTGCGCCGCCAGCAGCAGCCTCTCGATGTACTCCCAACTGCCCCGGTCCGCGCTGCACAGGTGCGCCGACGTCACGTGTAGGCCCATCTGGCCGATTTCGTGTCGCCCTTCAGCGCTGGCGCGCAGAAGGTCGCGGATCTCATCGGCCCGCGGACCGCCGCAATCGATTGCAGCCGCCAGCAGCAGGCCGATCTCCGTCGCGCCCCGGTAGGGAGCGACATACGGCGCATGAACGGCCAGCCACGGCAGGTCCTCCTCGTGCCCCCCCAGAACCTGCGCCAATGACATCAGAAACTCAGCCCGCCGACGGCGGTGCAGATCGGGGCGATCCGGAGCACGAAACGGCGGGCGGCGCGTCCAGCAGCGCTGGATCGGCAGTCTCTCGTGCAGGTTCCACGCCGCTTCGAACACGTCGGGAAATCGCGGATGAAGTGCGCGCCCCAGGCTCAGTAGCGCGTCCTCGGGAAGCAGCATCAACTGCTTCAGGCCGTGCTCCTGCATCCGCTGCGCAACGTCACTGCCGACGAGACTGCGACTCTTCTCCGAGAATCCAAGGAGCAGGCAACCGATCGAGCGAATCCGGTCCGGCAGCTCTTGCAGGCCCTCCACCCGGGCTTCGACCCACGGTCGCAGCTTTCGCCTCTTAAAGACCTGCCTGATGAGGTCGTCGGTGTCCGGCATGCTCAAGCCCCTGCCAGAAACGTCAGGCGCACGAAAGTGATGCGGCTATCGGGCCCCACGCACACGATGGCGCCCAGCTCGCGGTACTCCAGGTCGTCGATGATGACAAGGTAGAGTCCGTCGGCAAACGCCTCCAGCGCCGTCGCTATCGCCGTTTCCACGTCCACTGCCGCCGGCGGCCGCCGCGGGTCTTGCCCTTCCGGGCTGATCCTGCCGCGCGCGGCCTCGCGCTCGATCTGGGCCGTCGAGAGCACCCGGTCGATGCGCCGCGCGTGCCGGCGTTCCTCGAATGCGGCGACCTCGATCCGGACGATGTGCGCAATGAGGTCTCGCAGCGTGATGGGGCCGCCCTCCCCAACCTCAGCCGGCGGCGGGATCGAGAAGTCCTCGAACAATGGCCGACGCTGCCCCAGTCCCTTTCCGCAGATTGTCAACATGATCAAGAGCGTACCACCGCACCTGCTTGTACGAAACAGGCATTTTTCCGGACGGCGCGGGGCGATGGAGGTCACGGCGGCCAGCGCGGGTGTAAGCTCGACACAGATACAGTTCGACAGAGAAACGCACTTCTGTACGCACACGGGCAACCGAGCAACCCGGCGAGCCCCGTTTCGCCCACCCCGCCCCGCGCATCGCGCACAACCCTCAAGGCACCGCCACTTCATTCACCACTCTGACGGGGCTCCAGCGCCAACCGCCCCCGCCTGTGCGAATGCCGGCGACGACGCGCCGCCGACCAGCACCGACACGAACGGATCGAGATCGAAGTTGTTGAACACGCCGTCGCCGTTGAGGTCGCCCCAGGTCTCGCGCGCGTCCCAGCAGGCCTGGCAGGGGCTGGGGGAGCCGCTCTCGCTCAAGCCCGCCGCGACGCAGTAATCGTGCGGCGCTTCCTCCTCCTCGGCATCGAGCGCCGCCGCCACGAACGCGTTGATGTCGAAATTGTTCAGCACGCCGTCGCAGTTCGCATCGCCGAAGCTGACCATGCGGACCAGGTTGCCGTCGGCGTCGTAATCAAACTCCGTCGAAAAAGGCGCCGGCCCGGCCGTCTGCTGCGCCCGTTCGTACTGGTTCAGCGTGTTGGCCAGATACCCGGCCTCGCGCGCGATCCGCGGCGGGTCTTCGAAGTCATCGAAATCGTAGCGCGTCGAACTCACGCGGTTCCCGATCGCGTCGTAGGCATAATCGAACCAGTTCGCCACGCTCGACTCGGTCGTACCGGGCGAACGATGCGACGAAGGCAGCTCGTTGCGGTCATTGTACCCGAAATCATCGATCCGCCTCAAGTGGCGACGCAACGACCGTCGCCCCACCACCCGGCGACTACGCTCAATGGAATTACGCGCCCCGGCGATGCAGGACAAATGACGTTCCATTGGCAACTGACAATCCTACTAACCGGGACATATAATATTTGACATGTCGTGGCTTTGTGATATACTTCATGCATGAGTCAACTCGATACACGCAAGCTGTCGCCGCAGGTGCAGGAAGAGATTCGGGTTCGGGTGGTGAAGGCGATCCGCGCGGGCATGAGGAAATCGGCCGCGCGCGGACGTTTGGCGTTTCGCGGACCTCCATCGACACCTGGCTGGCGAAGGTGGAGTGCGGCAACATCACGTCGTTGCGTTCGAAGAAGCGCGGACGGCCCCCCGAACCGCGTCTGGCATCCCATCAGGCCGCCGCGATCGTCAGGCAAATCACCGATCGCACGCCCGACCAGCTCAAGCTGCCGTTTGCGCTCTGGACGCGCGAGGCGGTCCGCGATCTGATCGCGCGCGCACCGGCCTGCAGGTGTCGGTGCGAACCGCCAGCCGTTACCTGAAGCGCTGGGGCTTCACGCCACAGAAGCCGCTGCGACGCGCTTACGAGCGCGATCCGGCGGCCGTGGAGCGCTGGAAGCGCGAGGAGTATCCGGCGATCGCCAGGCGGGCCAGGGCCGAACATGCCGAGATTCACTGGGCCGATCAACTCGGCGCGCGCAGCGACCATCAGGCCGGGCGCAGCTACGGTCGGCGCGGCCGGACGCCGGTGATTCCGGGAACAGGCCAGCGCTTCCGAGCGAACATGATGTCCAGCATCACCAACCGGGGACATCTGTGCTTCCTGGTCTTCGACGGCTCATTCAATGCCGAGGTCTTCATCCGCTTCTGCCGGCGGCTGCTGCGTCAGCGACGGCGCCGAATCTTCCTGATCGTGGACGGTCACCCGGTGCATCGCTCCGCCGCGGTGCGCGACTGGCTGCAGGCCAACCGCCGCCGCATCCGCATGTTCTTCCTGCCGGGCTACAGCCCCGAACTCAACCCCGACGAATATCTGAACAACGATGTCAAGACCAACGCCATCGGCCGCCAGCGACCCGCAACCAAAGACGAACTGATCCTCAACCTCGAACAGTACCTCCGCGACACACAGCGGAGACCCCACATCGTCCGCAACTACTTCAAAGCCGAACCCATCCAATACGCCGCGGGGTAATACATGTTCAACATTTGGTGGCTGGGGTAATATCTGTACGCTACCGCGCAGACTCGTCCGGCCTGCTCGCATGGATGCTAAGCATGTCCCGCACCGACTTCCATCGGCGCGCGTGCTCATCATGCCGTTCGTAGTTCCACGATTGCCAGCATCGGCGAACGCTACGGGCAAGGACGATGATTCCAATCAGGTTCAGTCCGATTGTCGCCAGCAACCGCGACGTTGACAGATTGGAGCCTGCCGGTTGTGTCGTCGCCTCGAGCAAGGCATCTGGGAGCATGAGGAGCAAACTCAGGACGAAGCAAATCGCCCCTAGAAGCAAGAACGTGAACGGAACGGCGGCAGTTGATATCCGCTCGAATTCGAGAAAGTGGGAGCGACGAAGCAGAAGCGCACTTTCCCAGCTTGGACGACGCAATGGCTCGCGACTCGTCAATGCAGCGGGCTCTTCAAAGAAAACGCGGAGGTACGCAGCACCCGATGCAGTCCCATTCCAAATACCAGCAATCATGCGAACCGACGGGACAATAACGAGCAGCGGTACAAGACACATCATGCTCGACCGCTGTCCGACTGCGAACGTAAGCAGAGCAGCGGTAGCTGCGGAAGCACCGAACAGAATCTGATATTGGAAGCGGCGGTTCTCCAATAGCTCCGTGCGCAGGGCTTTGTATTCCTCGAGTTTCAGCAGCTCTTCGATACTCAACGAACCGGGGTCTGTGTCCTTGTCCGCCATCCGATTCTCCAACTGCTAGGACTACCCGAGCCGCTCCCGAGTACTCACCCGTCGCCCACAGTGTCGGCATGATCTTACGCGAAGAATGTGGCCCGGGCGTTGCCGCGTGTAGAGCACCGGCAGGTGCGCGCAGCCGCTGTCACCGGGCAGGTTAAATGCAGCCAGAGGTGGGCGGGTCAAAACCAGCCAGTTTTTTGCATGATGCTCACTTCGCCACGGGTTCGCAAGCGGGTTTTGGTTTCTTCTTTTGAGTGGCCTCGGGTTTGGCGGCGTGGTCGCGGAGGCGGTAGCTGCGGCCGGTGATATTGATCACCTCGGCGTTGTGCAGGAAGCGGTCGAGGATAGCGGTCGCGGCCGGCACGTCGCCGATCAGTTTGCCCCAGTCTTCCAGCGGGCGATTTGAGGTCATCATGGTGGCGCGGACCTGGTAGCGGCGCATGATGATCTCGAACAGGTACTCTCCTGAGCGTTTGGGGAGCTGCTTCATGCCCATGTCGTCGATGATGACCAGCTCGGGCCGCAGATAGCGGTCGAGGGTTTTCTCGTGTCCGCTGACGGCTTCGTCGCCGAGGAAGTCGCGGACCAGATCGAAGATGGAGCGATAGAGCACGGTGGCGCCGGCCTTGATGACGGCGTGGCCGATGGCCTGGGCCAGGTGGCTCTTGCCCGTGCCGGGCGGGCCGAGCAGCAGCACGTCGCGCGCTTCGCGGAGGAAGCGGTAAGCGGCAAGGTCGAAGATGATTTTCCGCTTGATCGACGGATTGAACTGCCAGTCGAAGTCTTCGAGCGTTTTCTGCTCGCGGAAGCCGGCGGCCTTGGTGCGGCGGCCGATCAACCGGTCGTTGCGGACGAGTAACTCGTCCTGGAGCACAAGTTCCAGGAACTCGGCATGGCCGAGCCGGTTGCCGCTGGCCTCGGCCAATCGCACGTCCAGCGAATGGGCCAGGCCCGAGAGGCGCAGGCGGGTCAGGGCGGTGCGCAGGGCGTCATTCATGGGAGGTCTCCCTGGTGCTCTCCGGAGGGGAAGAAGCCTTTTCTGGTCTTTTTCATGCGTGCAGGCTCCTCGAAGGCGGAACGCACCAGCCGGCCGTAGTCCGACAAGGACCGGATCAGCGGGTGCTCGGTGATGAACTCGAATCGCTCCTGCTGGGGCGGCGCTGGCGTTTGAGCAGATTGCGCAGGTCGCGCAGTCGCCAGGCGGCATGGGCGCGGGCGCTGGCGCAGGCCTGTTCCACCGCGCCGCTCGCGTGGCGCTGCGTCAGGCTGACCAGCCCCATGACGGCGCGCAGGGCGTGAATCCCGCGCTGCGCCAGCAGCGTCTCGGCCCAGCGGCCGGCCTCGGGGCCGATGGCCTGCGCCTTCCGCAGCCACCAGACCGCGCCGCGCTCGAGGCCGCCGCGCTTCTCGGGCGCGATGTGCCGCTGATCGGTGGCGAAGCGGCCGGGCTCGCGTCGGGCGTGAATCGCGATCTGCTTGAACTGCGGATCGAAGAGCCGCACGACCTGGCTGTCCCAGCGGATCCAGACCTTGCGGCCGAGGAACTCGGGCGGCGCCGAGTAATAGGCTTTGGCGACTTCAACGTGGCCGTCGCGATTGACGATGCGTTGGCCTTCCTGGAAGCACGGGAAGCGCGTGGCCGGCAGCGGCCGCGCCGGCCGCTCGATCTGCTCGAAGACCCTGCCGACCTGCTGGCGCGTCGTGCCGTGGATGCGCGTGTCCGCGACGGCGGCTTCCCATTCGGCCAGATAGCGGTTCTGGTCGGCCAGGCTGTCAAAGGTCCGGCCTTTGAGCGTTCTCCTGCACGTAGTCAACGCCGCGCTCGACCTTGCCCTTGTGCCGCGGCGTGTACGGCCGGGTTGGCACGATCACCGTGCCGCAGTGCTCGGCGAAGGCCTGGAGCTTGGGATTCAGCTCCGGGTCGAACCAGTCGGCCTTGGTCACCGCGGCCTTCAGGTTGTCGATCACCAGCATCCGCGGCACGCCGCCGAAGTGCTGAAAGGCGTTCTCCAGACAGCGGATGAAGTTGTCGGTCGTCTGGCGCTCGACGACTTCGCTGTACCCTTGCGCGAATGGCTCAGCACCACCCGCAGTACGTGCGGGCGGCGGTAGCGCCGCCGCGCGCGCGATCCCGAGGATGCGTCGCCCTTCAACCCCGGCTCGGCCGGCGCCCAGGACCGGCGCGCGCGGCCGAAGTCCACCTGCGCTTCCTCGCCCGCAGCGCACTCCATCCGCCGGAACGGCGGCGCGCGCTCCCTTGCAGCCGCCTAAGCAGAAACGCTTGACGCTGTCGTACCCGCCGGAAAAAGCGTGCTCGGCCTTCAAGTCCTGCCAGATGCGGGGGCCGACAACCCGCGTCCAGCCACGCCCGATCACTTCTCGCAGCGGCGCGCAGCGGCTGGCCGGCCCTGACCCGGCGGGCGGGTTCGGCTGGTTTTGACCTCCCGATGCACCGCCCGACCCGGTGGGCGGGTTTGGCTGGTCTTGATCGTCCGGCGGACCGGTGGGCAGGTTCGGCTGGTTTTGCTCAACCGCCCGCGCGCCTGAACATAGCGGGCTACCGTGCCGCGATCTACGCCCAGCACCCGCGCAATCCGCCGCTGCGACCAGCCCGCCGCGTGCAACGTCTGAATGGAATGAACCTTCGCCATCTTGAGCCGATTCGCCATCCGTAGCTCCTCTGGCCAGACTCCTGGCCAAGAAAGCTGTGACGACAAATCGCCTGCTCCTCAAGTGGCTGCTCTTGACCCGCCCACAAATGGCTGCTTTTGCCCGCCCGCTGACACGCACGCGGGGCAGCGCAGCCCACGCTGCTCGTCCGGCTTGGGCATGGTGCGCTTCGGGACGTTCATGGTCGCCCCCGCTGAAGCTCCGACAGCTTCACTCGCGGCCGCGGCACGGGCCGAGCGTCGGTGCCCGGGAGGATCGCGCCTTCCATCGACGCCGCCACCGCGCAGCCGACCATGCAATCGAACCAGTGATTGTCGGCCCCGTCCACGCGGAGCTTCCACTCATCGACGGTCCGCCCGCGCCCCTCGGTCTTCACGCGGTACTCGCTGGTCAGGTGCGCAGCCAGCAACTGGTGCGGCTCGGGCTTGCGCCCGAACAGCGACAGGCAGCCTGGATCGCCCATCGCGACCGTCAGACGGGCGTGGATGAACGACTTCCAGAAGTTCGTGTCGAAGGTGATGTGCCGCACGGCGCGCTTGCCGGTCACCGTCGGCACACGCCAGTTCAATCCCGCCCGATCGCCGCGCCGTCGCTTGTAATCGGCGAACGGCAGCGACGACGCGCCGACATGCCGGCCATGCGACGGCAGCAGGAGGCTGGCATGCTTCGACTGCCGGCAGAACTGGTACACGACGTCCGATGAGCTGCCCCAGTTCGCATCCACCAGGCAGCGATCGATTCGCACCAACGCGCCATCGTCACGCCGCCATTCGCGCGTCAGCAACCGCTCGGCGAGCCGTTCCAGTCCCGCATAGATCGCACCCTCGATACCAGCCCGCGGCGAAGCGGCCGCGAGCGTGTGCCGCAAGTCGCGCAGCGTGAAGTACGCCTCCTTCTGATCGGGCTCCGTGCCGTAATCGACGACGTAGCCCGTGAAATCGTTCTCCCAAGCGGCCACGAGCCAGAACAGTGCCTTGCCTTGCACATCGACGAACATCGAGAGGAGCGTGCAGCCGATCGGGACTTCGCCCCGACGCTGGCCGTTGGTCTTGGCTGCGATCTGGTCGGCCGTAAGCAGCTCATCGTCCGCCTGCTCCTCCGGCAGCGGCTCGTTCTGGTACTCCGCCCAGAAGGCGGCGTCGCCTCGGCCCAGCCGCAAGTTCATCGCGTGCTGCACGGCCGAGAGTTCATCCGGGTGATGGCGCTGTCCGAGATGACGGCGTCGCTCGCTTTCCCAGCTTCGCCATGCGGTCTGATGACGATGAAGCGTTGTGGAGCGAGCCGCGCGCCGACTAGGCCGACGACGCCGGCGCCGAGAACGATCAATGGGAACGGCGCCTTGAAAAAGAAGATTGCGACGAACGCCAGCGCCGCCAGCGTCCACATGACCTCATTCTTCAGCGCGCGTTTGCTGATCCGGATCACGGCGGCGGCAACGATGGCCGTGACCGCCGGCTTCAGCCCGTAGAACACGGCGGCGATCCACGGGACGTTGCCGTACGTCACGTAGACGAAGCTGAGCGCCCACAGGATGAAGACCGATGGAAGGACGAACAGGCTGCCGGCCACGATGCCGCCCCATGTCCGATGCAGTAGCCAGCCGATGTACGTCGCGAGCTGTTGGGCCTCGGGGCCGGGCAGGAGCATGCAGTAACTCAATGCATGCAGGAATCTCGCTTCGCTGATCCAGCGCCGCTTCTCGACCAGCTCGGTGTGCATGATCGCGATCTGGCCGGTCGGTCCGCCGAAGCTGATGAATCCGAGTTTCAGCCAGAAACGCAACGCCTCGCCGAACGATGGGTGTGCGCTTGCACTCTGCGAGCCCTCGGATTCGCTCGCGATAGTCTGTGAGATCTCGCTCAATCCTTGCTCCCGGTGTTTCGGCGGGGCCACGCCGAGCCCGCACGAAATGAAAACGTTGCCAGCAATACCATGACCAACGCAACCACTCCGACTGACGCAAGCTGAATCAATGACAGCGCCGCAACGTTCGAGCGCGGGCTGTTCGCTTCGATGGCGTACAGCGCGATGACGAGCGTTTCCTCACCGGGCGCGTGAAGCAGGATCGTACTGCCAATCTCGGCGCTGGCGACCACGATGCCCATGAGCACCACGACGAGCAGGCCGACGCGCATGAGGGGCAACGCAATGTGAATTAGTTGCGACAGCGGCCCCGCGCCGGCAATCGCGGCGGCATCGAATAGATCGGACGGGATCTGGTTGCGCGCCTGCTGAACCACACGCAAGCCGACGATCGCGTACCGACCGACAATCGCGGCAATCACGAGGACGGCCGGTGAGCACAGCCGTGCGATCCCTGGGCGGTCGTACACCGCCAGCAGGCCGAGTGCGACGATCGTGCTCGGGACAGCAAAACCGATTGAGAGGACCGCATCGGTCACGCGATTCAGCAGTCTCGGGCCATTACGCAGGGCAGCCGTGAGCCCAAGCGAGATGGCGAGCAGCGCAACGACCACGCCTGCTGCGTATCGGAGCGTGCTCCACGCTGGCTCGGCGGCGACCCGCGCCATGTCGGTCAACGCCTTCCGGTCGAGTCCTTCGGCCACAATGGCGCCGAGCGGGGCGCCGAGACTGAGGAGCACGAAGCCTACGACGAGCAGCGTGTTAGTCGCGGCCTTGCCAAAGCTGGCGGGCCGCGGCTGTTCGATGTCGGGTGATTCCAGCTCAACTGGCCGACCGCTGATCGACCGTTCAGCGGCGACCGCCAGCAGCCCGGCGGCGACCAGCGGCGCGCAGAGCAACGTGGCCGCGGTGATGTCGTTGAAGGCCGCCAATTGCGTGAACACTTCAAAGTTGAACACCGGCACCTTCAGGATCGTCGGGACGCCGAGTTCGGAGGCGGTAAGCAGGAAGACGATCAACGCGGAAGATGCCACAGCCGGCCGCAGGTAAGGCCAGCGGGCAACGGCAAACGTGCGCCACCGGCCGGCCCCAAATACCTGCGCCGCCTCGACGAGCGCGGGCGAAGACCACTGCAGCGACTTCTCGGTGAAAAGCACCGCGATCGGGCAATATGCGAGCGTGAGGACGAACACCGCGCCGCCAAAGGAGTAGATCGCTTCGGACAGCCGTAGCGTCTCGACGGCGAATGCCCCGTGAATCAGATCCGCGACGGAACCTCCCGCGCGCAACAGGGTGGTCCAGCCAACCGCGTGCAGATATGGCGGCACCAGCAGGGGCAGCAAGAGCGCTACGCGCGCGAGCGACTTGCCCGGCCAGGCCGAGGCGCCCAGACGATAACCCAGGAACGTGCCGAACAGTGTCGCTGCGACCGCCACACAGCTGGAAAATAGAAGCGTCCGGCCGAGGATTGGGAGGTGTGAGGCCGACCAGCTGGGCCGGCTCCCCTCATTCAGCGCGCGGGAGACGAGAACGCCGATCGGAACGATCGTGAACAGGATCGCTGGAAGAATGCACGTTGCCCAAAGTGCCAGCCGCCACACGGTTCCTCGCTGCCTGCTCCACGTCACTTCTTCTCCGCCCACTCCTTGAGCATTGGCAAGAGCCGCTCAAGATGGTCTGCCGCCCGCGCATAGTCCGTTTTCATCGGCACGATCCGGTCCAGGGACAAGACGCCAGACGGCGCCGTCACTCCCGGCATCAACGGAGCCTGGGCGCAGCTCTCGGCCAGCATCCGCTGCACGTCGGCCGATAGCAGGAAGTCGAAGACTCGCCGTGCTCCATCGGGACTCGGCCCACCCTTGATGAGCGAGAGTGTGTTCGGGATCACGAGTGTGCCAAGCGGGGTCCCGCCTTTCTGCTCGTCTCTCGTATCTGGGACACGTAGCGTCTGGTCGAGAAACACGACGCGCACAGGTTGCCCGTCTTTGATGGCCTCCGCCGCATCGTCCGAATCGGTGAGACCCATTGCGACTTGCCCACCGGCGACCTGCCGCTTCACTTCACCGTTGCTGCTGACGATCTGGACGCCGTTGGCTTTGAGGTCATCGAGCCACTGGCGCGCTTGCGCATCGCCCAATGCCCCGAATAGAACGCTGACGTGAAAAGACGTCGTGCCGAACAGCGGGTTCGCGATGGCGACTTTGCCCTTCCACTTCGCGTCGGTCAGATCGAGGATGCTTCGCGGCTCCTGCCCCTCGGGCACGAGCTGCGTATTCACGAGCAGAACGCGCGACCGCGCCGAAAAGCCGATCCAATGCCGCTCGGGGTCCTTGAACGCGTCAGGAATTTCCTTCGCGGCCGGCGAATCGTACGCGACCGTGACGCCCTTGGATTTCAGCAGCACCGCCCGCGCCGGATCGCCGCTCCAGAAGATGTCGCCGTCAGGATTGTCCTTCTTGGCGATCAGCCGATTGACCAGGCCTGTGCTCTTCGTTTCCTCCGTGTCGTATACGCCGACGACCTCCAGCCCGAGCCGCTTGCCGGCCTCCCTCAGGACAGGCTCTGAGAAAATTCGATCAACACTGGTGTAGACCACCACGCGTTGTTGCTGATCATGGCCGCCTCGGGCTGCGTAAGGCTGAAGACTCATCGCCTGTACGACGACCACGACGAATGCGATCGTTGGAATTCTCATGGTGTCCCTTCGTTCGGTGCAACGCCGCGCGGCAATCTAGGGCTTAATTTCAAGCCGAAGCAGCGGCGACACGGAGTGATTCCAGTACAGTTCATCGTCAAGTATGGCGACAGCGCAATGGATTGATGCGTTGGCGGCCAAACCGGCGTCATCAACGTGCCCGGTGTTGAACTTACGGCTCATCTCAAGCGTCCATCCGCGACCGTCGTGAACGCCCTTGCCCCGGATGTCGGCCAGGCTGCCGGCCGGCTCCTGCGGCTGGAATGAATCGATAACGTCTCCCGCGCGCTCGACCGGTTTGGGCTTGGCGACGTAGGACGGCGTGCCTGCATCCATGGGGCGGGCGATGTAGACCTTTCCATGCTTGCCAAACGTGTACTCCTGCGCGCCCTCGATCGGATTGGCGGAGATGATGTGCCGCTTGTCGTCGACCCAGCCGTTCGGATTCCCGCGTCCGGCCTTCCAGTGCCATACGTCGGCGACATATTCCTTTCCGATCGCGAGCATGTTCAGCTCGAAGTCGCCGCTGAGGCGGAACTCCAGCGCAAACTGGTCGTCGGGCTTGGTGGGTCGCTCGTATTCGCGTTTCTCGCTGTTCCAAACGTACGGATCGCGCATGTCGCTGCGGGTGGGGTCGTCCCACTGTGCGAGCACATAGAGCATGCCGTCTTTATGCATCGCTCGAAGCATCACTCGGCGCGGCGCGCCGCCCCCGATCGCTTCGCGCAGGGTCACTTCCAGCGGCCTGGCGCTCTGCCACGCCGCATCCATCACGCCGTCGATCGTGGGCGCTGTACCTGTCGGCTCGGCGAGCCAGGTCAACATCTCGCCGTGACTTGGCGCTGCGGCGGCTTCGTCATCGCTTTTGCCCGCGCCGTCGCGCTCGCGCGCCGGCTGCACGACCACGTTGTCGAAAGACGACGAGGCATCCGCCTTGGTCCACAGCCCGACCATGCCGGCGTCCTTGAACGTCTCGTCCGTGGCCTCCAGGTATTTCTTGCCGTCCACGTAGCACTCGATCTTGTCGCCGACCATCACGACGCGGACCTCGTACCACTGGCCGGTCTTTGTTTCGAGCGTCTCGCTCTTGAGCTGCGAGCGCCTTCCGTTCTCGACCTTGTAGACGCGGAAATTGTTCTCCAGCGGATTGATGCGGCAGATGTAGTAGTTGTTCTCGTCCTTGCAGCGCCAGATCGGCCCGCCGCCCTGGTCCTCCTTGCCGCTGTTGCCCCGCACGCGGACGCGCAGGTCGAGGTCCTTGAACGAGCTTTTCTCCGCGATGCACAGGTTGAACGTGCCGTCCTCGGCCTGCGTTTCGAGTTTCAGCACGTTGGGCTTGCTGGCGGCGGACTCGTCGGAGGCAACGGTCCATTTGCCGATCTTGCCCGCGCCTTTCGTCTCGGCGACGCGCCACCCGCCGGGCGTCTTTCCGGCCTCGTCCTTGTCGAAGTTCCATTCGGCTTTCGGCGACTGTGGCGGCGTTTGCGAGCCGCCCTTGTCCTGCGCCAGCGCTGTCACTGCCAGCGCGGCAATCAGTATCGGGAGAGCGCGTGTCATGACGTTCCTCCTTTCGAGGTTGTCGGTCGTCCTTATTGCGGCGCGAGGCTAGCCTGAGGGCTGGCGTGTTGCCACTGACGGTTTTCTGAAAAGTCGTTCAGAATCTTCCCCGGCTCGCCGCCGTGGGTAGCGCGGGCGTCCCCGCCCGCGAGCCGCATTTCGGGCAGCCCGTTGATGTACGGGTTGAAATGCGTGAGGCGTCACCTGACGCGGGGATGGGTGGTACGCCAGTTGGGAAAACCACAGAGGCGCAGAGCCACAGAGCACGAGCGAATTGCCCGCGACGCTCTGCGACTCCGCGCCTCTCCGTGACGTACGCTCCGCGCGGCCTACACCCGCGCTTTCGACCGCTTTCCGCTCCCATTCCCGTTCGGCAGCACCTTCTGCACCGGCTGCCCGTTGACGGTGGAAGGCGTTGCTTCGTACGCCCCGGCTGGTGCGTGAATCCCTTCTCGCACCACGCTCGCCGTCATCCCGCCGCCCGGCAGCCGCCCGAAGTTCACCGTAAAAATCGGACTCAGCGGCCCACTGCTGTCAGCCCGCTGGCCCTGCACGGTGTATTGCACGCTGTCCGGCCCGGCGATGAGCGTATCGTCCACGAACTCCTTCTTGCCGCTCACGCCGATGAACGAAAACTCGCTCTCGCTTGGCAGCCGCCGGCGGATAATGTACGACGTGCCGCTCGTGCCGGCCGGGTTCGCGGCCTTCCACCGCAAGGTCAGATCCCCGCCGCTGGCGTCGAGCGTGACGGTCAAATCCGTCGGCTGGGCCGGCGGCGGCGCGGGCGAGGGCGGCGAGGGCGGCGGAATCTGGGCCGTGTTGTAGACCACGTCGGGCTTGGGCTGGCTCTCGGCGAACGCGCGGATCAGCCGCACCGTGTCGCCGGCGCTCGACCGCAGCGAGTCGAACGCGGTCTGAACCTGCTGCGTGGCCACGAGCGCCGCCTGCCGCGCCTGTTCCTGCGCGAGCGACGCGGCCCCGGCGGCGGTGGTTGCCGTGTTGAAAGCGGTCGCCTGCGCCGGCGTGAGGCCGATCGCGGCGGCGTTGGCCGTGAAAACGGGGGCGTGGGCTTCGCACCACTGTAGGAACGCCGCCCGCGGCGAAGTCGGATAGGCACCCATGCGTAACTCCTTGTTCTTCCTTCGGTTACGCGCACCATATCTCGCCCGTGGCCACGCGCCGCGGCGGATGCGCTCGCTGTCGCATCGGTTCGGGCGGCCGCGGACTTCGATAACGCGGCCAATTTTCGCGGTTTTTCGTCCACGCGGCGCGGCATTGCGTCCATGCGCCGCCGCGCCGCGTCCATGCGGCGCGCCCCTCCGTCCACGCGGCACAGCGCCGCGTCCATGCAGCACGACGTTCCGTCCACGCGACGCGCCGCTCCATCCACGCAACGCCCCGTTGCGTCCATGCGGCGCGACCTTTCGTCCACTCAGGTTGACAATTCTTCCAGGCGCCGCCGCGCATCTTCCACGCGGCCTCTCCCTGTGCTAAGCTGTCGCAGTGGAGTTCGTGCTCACCGTCTCTGTCGGAAGGAGGGCTGGCGGCATGAGACCCACCTGCATTTCATGGCTCATGTGCGCCGGGGCTGCGGCCGGTTTCCTGGGCGTGCCGAGCTGGGCTGATGAGGCGATCTACTGGACTGAGCATAGTTCATCGCACGGCCGAATTCAGCGCATGGACCTCACAACTGGCGAGGTTCAAACGATACGGTTCGTAGAGGGTGAGTATCCAACCGGACTCGCGGTCGATCTCGAGGCAGGGTTCCTGTTCTGGGGCGACCAGCTTCGATTCGGCATCTTTCGGTCGCGGCTGGATGGCAGCGACGTTCGTCAACTGACCTTCTCGAATTCACCCAGGGCGCTGGATATCGACGCCGCAAGTCGCCTCCTGTTCTGGTCCGATGGCGGAGGGGGAGCGATATCCTCAATGAGCTATGAAGGAGCTCAGAGCCACGCAATTATCGATGCGCTAATCCCGAACGGCGTCGCGTACGACTCGGGTACCCAGCACGTCTACTGGTCCGATTTGTCGCGCAGGTGGATCGGACGGGCAAACCCCGACGGCTCGAACCCGACCGTCTTGGTCAGCAACCTAAACGCCCCGGGCCGACTCCGTGTTGACCCGTGGCGTGACCGGCTGATTTGGACAAACGGTGTCGGAGATTTCGAGGAATACGCGCTGGCGAGTGGACAACTCTCGACCATATCGCTGGGCGCTGGCTTTGTGCGGCCATTCGACATATCGGATGAGCAGTTCTTCTGGCTGGACACGCTCAATGGGGGCGTCTACCGATCATCGCTTGACGGATCCGAGTCCGTCTTGCTCTACGACGAACGTTTCTACAGCCAAACGGATGTCCGGTGGGTTCCAGAGCCGGGGAGCCTGATGTTGGTTCTCGTCGCAGCCTTCGCCTTGGGCAGCCCGGTTCGCCGTTGAGCCGGCCAAGGGGCGCAGGTCGCCGACCGGCTGGACGGAGACGCTCTCACGCGGCAGAAAGAGAAGCCCCGAGCCCCACGGGTCGTACAGCGTGGGCGAACCGGTGACGAGGGCGCTGCGGGCTTCGACGTCGTCGTTCGTGCCGCGAATGGCGTAGCGCAGCTCGACCGACGGGTTCGCGCCCGTCGTGACCGGCCGGCTCTCGAACTTTTCGACGACTTCGACCGGCAAGCAGATCTCCTAGGCGAACGTGAGGCCGCCCGTCACCGCCGCATCGGCCAGGCGCTTCGTGTGCATTGCCGTCTGTTCCGTGGCACGCGCCGTCCGTTCGTCCGCATCGCCAGCGCCGAGTCCCTGCGCGGCGAGCGGGTTGAATGTGCCCGTGACGGAGATCTTCTTGGCCACGAGATCGCCCAATCCCGCGAGCCGGTCTTCGAGCCCGTCGAGCGGGTCTTTGATCTTGCGGCGCGGCGGTCCGCCGCCGGCGTCCGCAGTCTCGCGCTTGGCGCGCGCGGCCGCGATCGCTTCGTCGAGCTGCTTGCGGGCTTCGGCCAGGGCGCCCTTCGTTTCGGCGACGCGCGAATCGGTCGCGCTGTCTAGCGCCGCTTGGGTCTCGTCGAACTGCTTGCCGATCTCGGCCAGCGTCGCCTCGGTGACGGCAGCGGATTGGCTACGCTCGCTCTGGCGGCGCTGCTCGCGTTCCGTCAGCGCGCCACTGCGGCGCTGTTCGATGCCCGCGGCCGTGTCGGCGAAGTCTTGATCGGCCATCTGCTTGGCGGCCGCCGCCTGCTCGTCGGTGAGGTCGCCGAAGAGATTCATCACGTCGATCCAGCGCTTGGTGAGCCAGTTCTGCACGAGATGCCACGCCTCCTGCACGTCGCTGGTGAAGTTGGTCCAGGTCTTGGAGTGCAGCGCGGTGGTCTCGATCGCAGTTCGCGGGCGAGGACGCCCACGCTACCCCTGCGTGAGGTGCTGCGCGCCGCTGGCTCATTCCGCCGGCAGCACAATCCGAAACCTGCTGCCGCGCCCGACCTGGCTCTCCAATTCGATCCGACCGCCGTTGGCCTCCACCGCCCAGCGCGCAATGGAGAGGCCCAAGCCCACGCCGCCGGCCTCGCGCGAACGGGCCTTGTCCACGCGGTAAAAGCGGTCGAAGACCAGCGCCTGCTGGTCAGGGGGAATCCCCGGCCCCGCGTCCGAGACGGAGAGCTGCACGCAGCCGGTCCCATCGCGAGAAACCGACACGTCGATGGAGCCCCCGGGCGGCGAGTACTTGATCGCGTTGTCCAGGAGATTGATCAGGGCCTGCCGCAGCGTGTCGCGATCGACGCGGGCGATAGCGCCATCCGCCACGTGCATGCGGATGACCTGTGACTTTTCTTCGGCCAGGGCGCGCAGGTGCTCGACCGTCTCGCGGACGAGCTGCCCGAGGTCCAACGTCTCCGCCTTGAGCGCCGCCCTGCCGGCGTCGGCGCGCGTCAATTGAAGCAGGCTCTCGACCAGCCGCGTGAGACGATCGACCTCCTCCAGCATGCTCGCAATGGCTTCGCGATACCTGTGGCACAGGCTTCCAGCCTGTGAATCCGCGGGCAGGATACCCGCGCCACCCTCCCGCAGGGCGACCTCTCCCACGCTGCGCATCGCCGTTAGCGGCGTCCGAAGCTCGTGCGACGCGTCGGCTGTGAATTGACGAAGTCGCCGGAACGAGTCCTCCAGCCGCGCGAGCGTATGGTTGAAGACGTGCGCCAGCTTGCCGAACTCGTCGCCCGGGTTCTCGATGGGCAGCCGTTCCGAGAGTCGCTCCGCCGTGATCTCGCGGGCCTTGCGGGCGATCGCGGCGACGGGCGCCAGCATACGGCCGGCCAGGATGTATCCACCGACGCCCGCCAGGAGCAGCGCCATTGGCGACGCGATCGCGAGAATCTTCGCCAGGTCGTCCAGGGCGTGCTGCGCGGCTTCTTCGTCCGTCGCGGCGGCCAGGCGATACGCATGTCCCCCTTCGACGAGTGTCCTGAGCTCGATACGGTAGCGTCGATCTGCAACCACAACGTGGGCGTGGTCCTTGCCAGACGGCATGCGCGACACGGCTTCCTCGAAACCGAGCCGCTGCCAGGCGCTCGCGGCGAAGAGCAGCTCGCCGTCGCGATCCACGCGGAACAGCGTCGCCACGCCATGCTCATCCAGCTCCCCCAGCTCACCCGGGTCCGTGCGGGCGAATCTCTCGACGGACGCGAAGTCTCGCGCCAGTTGCGCTTTGACCTGGGCGTTCAGGCTGCGGTAGGCGTAGGCGTATACGGCGACGGCGAACGCCAGCAGGATCACGGCCAGCGCGCCCGCGTACCAGAGGGTGAGCCGAAGACGGACGCTGCGCGGCCGGAGCGTCATGTTTCGCTCTCCGTGAGCGCGAACCCCACGCCGCGGATGGTCTTGAGCAGCGGACGGCCGAACGGGTCGTCCACTTTCTTTCGCAGCCGGGCGATATGCACGTCGATCAGGTTGTCGGTCGTCGCGTCTCGCTGCGGCTCCTTCCACACGTCGCGGGCCAGCATCTCGCGCGAGACGCTGTGCCCGGCGTGCCGGAGCAGGTACTCCAGCAATTCAAACTCGCGCGCCGTGAGGCTGAGCGCATGGCCGCCGCGATGTACGTGCCGCGACACGAGGTCTAGCTCCAAGTCCGCCAGTTTCAGTCGCAGCACCTGGTCGGTCCGTCCGCGCCGCACCAGGGCACGTATTCGCGCCAGCAGTTCCGCGAACGCGAACGGCTTGACCAGGTAATCGTCCGCGCCGGTGTCAAGCCCGAGCACGCGGTCGTCGACCGCGTCGCGCGCCGTGAGGATCAGCACCGGCGTCTGGAGCCCGCGCTTGCGGACGTTCCTGAGTACGTCGAGCCCATCGCGACCCGGCAGCATCAGATCGAGCACGATCAGGTCGAACACCTGCTCGTTGACGAGGAAGAACCCCTCCTCGCCGGTGTGCGCGACGGCGACCTCGTAGTGCTCGGCTTCGAGGCCCTCACGCAGCGCTCGGGCGACCTTTTTCTCGTCCTCGACAACCAGTACTCGCACGTGTCACCTGACGACCGAATGTAGCGTCCGCGCCGGCCCGCGAAACTGACCGATTCCTGACAAATCGTTCAGGATCAATCATCGGTCGCGCCGTGAGCGTATTCTTGACCAACGCTGGACGCGAGGCCACGCTCAGCCGACCGCCGTCCAGTCGATTCGAGGAGGCAAGCAATGAAATGGGTCACGCGCGAACGGCCAAAGATCGACCGAATCGCCTGTCCTTGGCTTTTGCTACGGTTCGTCGACAAGGATGCGAAGTTCCTGTTTGTTCCGCCGGACCAGGTGAGTGCCGTCGCCGAGCGCGAGAAGGCGATTCCGTACGACGTTCCGGGCGTCGAGTTGACACACGAGGGGCCGCTGTGCAGCTTCGATGCGATCCTGAAGAAATACAACCTGAACGACCCGGCGCTTCAGGATCTCGCCGTCATCGTCCGGGGCGCCGACACGAACTGCCTTGACCTCGCCCCGCAGTGCGCCGGTCTGCTGGCAATCTCACTCGGGCTCTCGCACACGTTTCAGGACGACTACGAGCAGCTTCGTCACGGACTCGTCCTGTACTACGCGCTTTACGCCTGGTGCAAGCACGTCCGCGGCGAAACGCACACGTGGAATCCGAAGCGGAGCGGCACGTAGGAAACTGCGTGCTTGCTTGTTACGGTGTCTCGCAGGCAGATGGTCCGTCACACATCGTCGCGACGGCGCCTGTTAACCGCCCGGTGCGTGTTAACAGGATGGTTGGCTGTTAACAAGAGAAACGGAGAGCGCGGGGGCCGAAAGACGCCCCCCGAGCTGCCCGTCGGCGCTCGATCGGCCCGAAGCGGCCTCTCTCGCCGGTCCGGCGGCTTCGCACACATCCATAAACCCTTGCGAATCATTGCGTTAAGACGAGAAACCCGGGCGCTCTCCGGCCCGGGGTTCATCGTTCACTCGTCGGTCGCGTCGTTCCGCGACCGCTCTCTTAGCTCCCCGAGAGCAACCCGCTTCATGGACTCTCGCGCCAGTCCAAGCATCCATACAGCCCGCTCTGAACAGGTATCGGCCGCGATGGCGCGAACGGAGACCAACCGGCCCGCTGTGCCGAGTGTCGCCTGTCTGTTCGTGGCAAAGCGCGAGCCTCGGCCCAGGCCTGCAGTCGGCTGCGCAGCTCGGCCGAGGATCTGCTCCCCAGGAATGAAGCGGCCGGGCACCCGATCACGCACATTGCGCGATCTGTCGAAAGCAGGCTCCGGTTTCTGCAGGAGTCGCGCGGTCGCATGTTTCTCCGTCGTCGGAGAGCTTGCCGTTAGCGCAAGTTGAGACGACCATGTACGGTCGACGCAGCTACATGCCACCGCGACAGTGTCTCGATACGCAACAACAGGTGGTAGAAGGTGGTCAGTTGCCGGAGGAACCGGGATTGCTTGAGGTCGGCGATATCCTGATTGGTGCGACCTTCAGCGAACCAATGCGCGTCGTCACGATCAGGCCCGAGGGGAACGAGGCATGGACGCTGGGTCTGGTGGGGAGGCAATCCGAACGATTCGTGTCGGTCACGTTGACGCGCGAGGACTTGCCGCGCCTTCGCGTTCTCAAGCCCGCGCTCGCTTTCAGCGGCGATCCAAACCGCGTCCGGCTCGGAATCCAGGCCTATCAGCTTGGGCTCGCCTACGAATTCGATCCCTATTTCGGTCTGTCAATTTCGCGTGTGGACCCGCTGCCCCACCAGCTTGAGGCTGTTTACGACTACTTGCTGAAGCTCGCTCGCGTTCGATTCCTTTTGGCCGACGACGCAGGAGCCGGCAAGACGATCATGGCCGGTCTGCTGATCCGCGAGTTGAAGCTGCGTGGTCTCGCGAACCGAATCTTGGTCGTCGTTCCCGCCAACCTGTCCTTCCAGTGGCAGCGCGAACTCCGGGAGAAATTTGAAGAGAAATTCGTTGTGCTCAAAGGCGCCGATCTGCGCGAGCAATTCGGCATCAATCAGTGGCAGGAATCTGACCAGATTATCACGTCGCTGGACCTCGCGAAACGAGACGACGTGTTGCCCGGACTCCGGCAGAGCCGCTGGGATCTGATCATCGTCGATGAAGCTCACCGGATGTCCGCCTCATCCGCGGACAAGAAGAGCCTGCGATACAAGCTGGGCGAAGACCTCGGCGAGCGTGCGGACCACTTCCTGATGCTGACGGCCACGCCGCACAAGGGCGACCCGGTCAATTTCACGCTATTCCTTCAGCTCTTGGACCGTGACGTATACGCAGACGTGAAGTCGATTCGAGAAGCCATCGCGCGCCGGCGGGCGCCGTTCTACTTGCGCCGCACGAAGGAGGCGATGGTCTATTTCCCCGAGCGGCAGCCTGACGGAACGTGGGCATCTCGTCCAATCTTCACGAAACGTATCCCTCATGCCGCGACGTTCAACATCGACGGCGACGAGTTCACGCTCTATCGCGACGTGACGACGTTCGTGAAAGCCCAGAGCCGGGCCGCGGCGGAAATGGGCGACGACGTTCGCGCCCGCGCAATCGGCTTTCTCATGGCCCTCTATCAACGCCGGCTCGCGTCCAGCACCTATTCGCTTAGGCATTCGCTCGAAAACCGCGCCCGTCGCCTTCGAGAAGGACTGAAGAAGGCGGTTGAGCTGGCCCGTTTCGCGCCGCCCGAGCTTCCGACACAGGAAGAGCTGGAGGAGATGGAAGACGATGAGCGTGAGCGGCTTGAGGACATCCTAGCGGCCATCACGCTCTCGCAAAATCCGAAGGTTGTTCAAGACGAAATCGAGCGGCTCGACAAGCTGGCGAAACAAGCCATCGCCGTCGAGGAATCTGAGCGCGAGGCGAAACTTGCGAAGCTGAAGCGAATTGTCACGGGTCAAGATGCCGAGTTCTTCCAGGGCGAGGATTTTCTCTCACACCCCGAGCGCCGTCTGCTGATCTTCAGCGAGTTCCGCGACACGCTCGATTACCTCGTGCTCAAGCTCCGCCAGTGGGGCTTTACTGTCGAGTGCATCCACGGCAGCATGAAGCCCGGCTCCCGCGACGAACCCGGCACGCGCCTTTACGCCGAGCAGAAATTCCGCGACGGCCCACTCCAGGGTGGCGCACAGGTTCTCGTCGCTACAGAGGCCGCCGGCGAGGGCATCAACCTCCAGTGCTGCAACATCCTGTTTAACTACGACATCCCGTGGAATCCGAACCGCCTTGAGCAGCGGATGGGCCGCATTCACCGCTACGGCCAGACGAAGGACTGCTACATCTTCAACTTCGTCGCCACGAACACGATCGAAGGCCAGGTGCTGAGCAAGCTCCTCGACAAGCTCCAGGAAATCCGCGACGCCCTCGACGACGACGCCGTGTTCAACGTCGTCGGTGAGGTGCTTCCGGCCGCACAGATGGAGCGCATCCTCCGCGATTACTACGCCGGCAAGCTCGGCGACGCCGACCTTGAAGACCGCATGCTCCGCAACGTCCGCGAGGACGGATTCAGGAATATCTGCCAAAACGCGCTCGAAGGGCTCGCATCCAAGAAATTGAATCTCGCCATGCTCGTCGAGCGCCGCGCCAAGGCTCAGGAGCGCCGCCTAGTCCCCGAGACCATTGCGCGGTTCTTGAGCGAATCGGCATCGCTGGCTGGCCTCACGCTCCGCGAGTTCAAGACGCTGCCTCACACGTTCGAGCCGGGGCCGACGCCGCAAGCGCTCCACGCCTACGAGTCGAAGGACAACTGGCGGTTGCCGCGCCTCACGACCAGGTATCCGCGGCTGACAACCGACCGCAAGACGGCGGACAAGAACGCCCTCGAATGGGTCACGCCCGGTCACCCGCTCTTCGAGGCCCTCCGCCGACACACATGGGACAACGCCACCGAGGCCGTCGCCGGGGGCGCATGCTTCTACTGGCTGGACGCGACCGCGCCGATCCGCCTTGATTTCTACCGGGCTCGCATTGTCGATGGCCTCAGCACCGTCATCCACGAGCACCTGTTCGTCGTCCAGCTCCAGGACGGCCAGCCGCCGGTGCTCCGCGAGCCAGGTGTCTTGGGCAATCTTGTGCCCGGCAAGACACCGACCGAGCTTCCGCCCGTGGCGCTCGCCGAAGAAGTGACGGCATGGCTGCACGAAAACGCCCTTCGCCAGTTTCTTGATGAGGTAAAGCAGGAGCGTTTCGCCGAGACCGAGCGCGTCAAGGCACACGTGGATTTCTCGCTCACCGAGTTGATCGCCCGCGAAGACGAGCGCATCGGCAAGATTCAGCAGCAGGTCGAACGCGGCGTCGAGGGCGCCGCCGGCAACCTGAAGCAGGCTGAGGACCGCCACGCCGAACTGCTCAACCGCCGCCAGCGCCGGCGGGACGAACTCGCCCGCGAGGGGGCGCTTTCGCTCCAATCCGTCGAGCGCATTACGGCCGTCCTCGTCCTGCCGCACCCGGAGCCGGAAGCCGCCCAGGTCCGCCGCCTGCGGCCGGACGCCGAAACCGAGGCGACGGCCATGCGCGTCGCGATGGAGTACGAGACCGCCGCCGGCCGGGCCGTCGCTGACGTGCATGAGAAGGATTTGGGCTACGATCTCACCAGTCTCGACACGAAAACCGGCGAGCTTCGTTTGATTGAGGTGAAGGGCATCGGCGCGGCCGATGGCACGGTCATTCTGACGCCCAACGAACACCGAGTCGCCCAGGATCGCCGCGACTGCTACTGGCTCTACGTCGTGACGGACTGCAATGCCGAACCGAAATTGTCGGCGGTGAATGACCCGGCAGGGCAGCCGTGGCAGCCGGTCCAGAAGGTGCAGCATTACACGATATCGACGAGTGCGCTCCCCTCATGAAACATCAGCCGTGCATCACCCATCTCGATGACTCGAAACTGATCGCAACGATTGCCGCAGCGCGTGCACGAGTCCTGCTCCTGGCTCCCGGGGTATCGGACGCCGTCGCCCAGGCGCTTGCGACAGCATGGCGTAAACTCGGACGTGACGGCGTCACCGTGATTCTCGACGTTGATCCCGAGGTATGCAGGCTTGGCTATGGCACTCTCGAAGCACTGAAGACTCTTCGAGCGGCCGCAGCAGTGGCAGGCGCGCTTGTCTGCCAACAGCCGGGCGTCCGGATCGGCCTGCTGATTTCGGACGAAAGCACGTGGATCTTCAGCCCCACGCCGTTGCTGATCGAAGCGGGCTCAGCGCAGCCGGACAGGCCCAACGCGATCCAGCTCGGGCGGCCCCCGGAACAGTTGTCGAAAGACGTGGGCCTCGGCGACGAACCGAGCAAGGAGCGTGTCGTCGGGCTCGACCCTGTGAAGCCGGAGACGATTGACTCCGTGGACCGAGATCTTGCGCAAAGCCCTCCCGTGAAGTTCAACTTGGCGCGCCGGGTTCGCGTCTTCACCTCCCGATTTCAGTTCGTCGAACTGGAAATGACCGGCTGCTTTGTCTCACGCCGCAAAGTGCCGATTCCCAGCCATCTCGTCGGGCTTGCCGCGGACATACGGTCGCGCTTCCACGCACAGTTCGATCTGATTGCCGGCCGCGAGCTGATGATCGTCGCCTCAAGCGGTGATGCGGAATACTCGATCACAGAGCTTTCCCTTCGCAAGCAGAGGGACCGGATCATTCGGACCCTTCTGATTCCCTTGAAGGGATACGGCAACGTTGTGCTGCGAGCGAACAAGGACAGGCTCGTAACGGCCGTTGACGCACTGAAGGCCGATGTCAGGAAGTTCCAGGACGGCATTTCGTCCGATCTTCAGAAGCTCATTGATTCGAGTGTCGTGTCACTTGTGGAAGCTCTACTCCCGGCAGTCAGAGTCAACCCTCCCGAGTCCTACAAGAAGTACCACGGCTCCAGCGTCAGCACCGAGCAACTTCGCAGATTGCTTTCCGATGACATCACGGGAGCGTTCGACCGCGCGGCTGCTCCGATCGGCGATATGAGCGTGTCACTGATATTCAAGGACCTCGCCTACGAGTCTCTCGTGGACAAGGAGTTCCTGAAAATCGCCCGCAACGCGATGCCGGGTGTCGGGTTTCTTCACGAGGAGCATGACGCCGCGAAAGCGGAGGCTCGATCATGATCCCCAAAGCATGCAAACGCCTGGCCGAGGTTGATTTTCCGATTGCCGCCGTGTCCAAGTACGCCCGAGCCGAGAAGGACTCGCGTGTAGCGCACATCCCACGGCTTCACGTTTGGCCGGCGGCTCGTCCGGGAGGCGCTTGCCGCTCCGTGCTCCTTGCGCTCCTCCTGCCCGACCCGTGCGACTCGGCGTGCCCGACGGACTTCAAGTCCAAAGCGAGGACCGCGCTCTTGAACTGCCCGGGTCGCCCGGAGCGGTGGACGCAACAAGTCAAAGACGACGAGGGGCTGCGTAAGGCTCTGCTCGAATTTGTCGGGGACCTTGCTGATTGGGGCAACGCTCACCACTCCGCGACAATTCGCAGCGCGCAAGCTCTGATTGTGGCGGCACACGGGAGCGATGCGCCGCTCGTTGCAGACCCATTCGGCGGCGGCGGAGTGATACCGCTTGAGGCGCTTCGACTCGGTTGTGATGCGGTATCCACGGATTTGAATCCCGTGGCTCTCCTTATTCAGAGCGTCGTGCTTGACCTTATGCCGCGCCACCTTGACGAGATGATATCGACCCTCCCGGCGATCGGTGCGGCCATTCGGGCTTCGGCTAGGAAGGAACTTGAGCGGTTTTACCCGAATGATCCCAACGGCAATGAGCCAGCGGCCTACTTGTGGGCACGTTGTGTGCGTTGCGAAGCGCCGAATTGCGGCGCAGAGATTCCGCTTGTGCGCTCGTTTTGGCTCGCCAAACGAGCAGGCAGACGTAGAGCACTCCGATATGAGGAAAAACGTGCGCGGGGGAGCGTCCCTGAACTCGCCTTGGAGGTGTTCGAGCCGCGAAGTGAGGATGATGTACCCCGCGGAACGGTGACTCGCGCGAATGCCACGTGTCCGTGTTGCCAAATAGTTGTTCCTGCCGAGCGTGTTCGCGCGCAGCTTGCTGAGCAATCTGGCGGCTCTGACGCACTTTTCGATGGCTCCGGACACCGTGTCGGCGGTGCAATGATCCTAGCGGTCGCGAGCGTGGCACCGGGTGAAGATGCTCGCCGCTATCGTGTCGCAACGCGCGAAGATTATGCAGTCGTTCGATCGTCACAACTTCACCTTCGGCAGCTCAGCGAAACATTGAAGTCGAATGATCGGGGACTCGGCCCGGTACCAGATGAACCGCTACCGCCCATCGGGATCCTTGGCTTCCGGGTTCAGCGCTACGGGATGGCCAAGTGGGGCGACTTGTTCACGTCACGGCAGTTAGTCGCGATGACGACGCTAAGCCGACTGATTCACGACTCAGCACCGGCAAACGTACGGCCTCTCGTCGCTTTGCTCATTAGCAAAGTAATCGACCTTAACAACTCGCTCACCGTGTGGCACAACGTCGGCGAACGTCCGGCTCACATGCTCAGTCGCTGGGCGATTCCGATGAAGTGGGATTTCGTCGAGCCGATTCCGATCTCGCAGTTCAGCGGGTCTCTCGACACCGCACTGGCTCGCACGATGCACTTGCTCCGAGAATTCGCAGTTAGACGGTCGGCTCAATTGGTGAGCCAAGCCGATGCATCCGAGCAAGTTCTGCCCGAAGAATCCGTGTCCGTATGGTTCACTGACCCGCCGTACTATGACGCGATCCCATACGCAGACCTCTCTGACTTCTTCTTCGTCTGGCTCCGACGGGCGGTGCCGGAGCACCCGCTCCTTCGCGACCGCTATGACCCATCGAACCCGCTAACACCGAAATTGCTTGAGGCAGTGCAGGATGAGCAGCGGCACGACACCGACGGGAATCCGCGCGACAAGTCGTACTTCGAGAGGAAAATGCGCGAGGCTTTCGCTGTCGGCAGACGAAGTCTCCGTGATGATGGAATTGGAAGCGTCGTCTTCGCTCACAAGACAACCGAAGGATGGGAGGCTCTCCTATCCGGCATGATTGCCGGCGGCTGGACGATTACCGGCTCTTGGCCGCTTGCGACTGAGATGTCGTCGCGGCTTCGCGCCCGCGATTCGGCGGCATTAGATACCAGCGTTCACCTTGTCTGTCGGCCACGCGACGACGAGGCCAGCGTCGGCGACTGGGGCGAGATTGTCCGCGAACTGCCCAAGCGCATCGGCGACTGGATGGAGCGGCTCAGTAGCGAAGGCATCCGCGGCGCCGATCTCGTCTTCGCCTGCATCGGGCCGGCGCTGGAGCTGTTCAGCAAATACGCCCGCGTCGAGACGCCCGACGGCGAGGAGGTCGGCCTGGCCGCCAACGACAAGGCCCGCGGCGAGCCGGCCCGGCGGGGCTTCCTGTCCTACGTCTGGGAATTTGCGGGCCGGACGGCGCTCAATCAAGTTCTCGGCTCAGCCGAATCCCGCGCCCGCAACGGCGCGGCCGGGGCGCTGGAGGAGGACGCCCGGCTGACCGCCCTGTTCCTCTGGACGCTCCAGGCGACCGAGGCCGCCGCCAACGGCAAGGCAGCGAAGAAAGCCGCCGAGGCCGAGGAGGACGAAGCGGATGACGCCGATGAGGGCGACGACGACGGCGAAGACTCCGGTGCCAAGAGGGGCAAGAAAAAGGCCGGGCTGTCGCTGATCTACGACGTGGCCCGCCGCTTCGCCCAGCCGCTTGGCATCCACCTCGATATTTGGGAGGGCCGGATTATCGAGACGGCCAAGGGCGTCGTGCGGCTGTTGCCGGTCGGCGAGCGGGCCAAGCAGCTCTTCGGTGAGGACGGGGCATCGGCCGTCGTCCGCCGGTTCGATTCAGCCAAGAGGCCCGACCCGCAGGGGATGCTGGATTTCATGGCCGAGCAGCGGGCCGCGGCCGTGCCGGAGGTGAAGGGCCGCGGGCGAAAGAAGAAGGGGGCGGCCGTCGACGACGTGTCGCCGGAATCGCTCCGCGCCAAGCGTGAGGCGACGACGCTGGACCGCGTCCACGCGGCCATGCTCCTCCAGGACAGTGGGGCGACCAACGCCCTGCGGGCACTGTTGGAGGCCGAGGTCGATCGCGGCCCCGACTTCCTGCGTTTGGCGAATGCCCTGTCAGCCCTGTATCCTCGTGATTCCGAGGAAAAGCGGCTCCTGGACGCGATGCTACTGGCCGTGCCGAGGTAGGAGACACGCAACGTGAGTAAGACCACGACAGACGAGCTTCTGAGCCTGCTCGGGGGCAAATCTGCGCCCACAGCGGATCAATTCAAAGAGCTGATTCTCCAACTCGACACTCACCAAATCCTTGCCAAGGTGTTCTTGCTCGAAGGGACCCCGTACGTCTTCGAGAACAGCCCGATGCGATACATCGTGTTCAAGGAGCAGGTTGCCGATCGGTTCGACATAGGGTCTCAGGACGTTTGTATCGTCGGCAGCGCCAAACTCGGCTTTAGTCCGTCTCCCCACCAGTACGGAAAGCCCTTTGCAGAAACGTCTGACGTGGACGTGGTCATTATCTCCAACAGCCTCTTCGACCTTGGATCTCGCGAACTGTTTGCGTGGCTTGACCAGCAAGGGCCGGCGCTGCATCTGGTGAGGCCTCATCTGACGAAACAAGCTGCGAAGAAGCAGGACGCTCCCGTCGTCGAACTGAGCGTATGGAAGCTCGTTAAGGAGGCGATTCGCAACTACAAGTATCAGAATTTCAATCCCGGCTTGCTTCCCGGCTCACATCCGCTCAGGCGCGATTTTTTCGAAAAGATTGCGTCAACCGCAGGTATCTTTCTCGCTCTGGAACCACGTGTGTTCGTTTCAAAAATCCGAGGGCGAGTTTTCCGAACGTGGCGTGCTGCTGAGGATTATTACACGAACACACTGCGCCAGGTTAAGGAAGCTGAGGCTGGGCACGAAGACGTTGACACTGACGAGGATGACGGCGAGGACATTCAGGCCACAACGCCGCAGGCGAAAAAAGCATGATGGACCCTTGGTACAAAGTCATATCCCCGCGAAAGGAAGTCCGCGAAGGCCGCTCGTTCAACCCGGACGAGTTCGCCATCGCGTTGGAGCAGGTCGTCGCCGGCACCGCGCCGAAGGACTACACCGACCCCAAGGAGTTCTTCAAGCGAACATGCTTCACACGGGCGCTTCGCGAACATTCGGCGATGGCACTTCGACGGTTGCTCGGCCAAACCGGCAACACGGCCCCCGTCATGGCGCTCGTGACGCAATTCGGCGGCGGCAAGACGCACACGCTGACGACGCTTTATCACATGACGCGGGGCGGCATCACACTCGACGAGCTGCGAACGCTCTCGCGGACGGCCGACGAGAAGGCCCCCCATACCGAACGCAACTGGCTCGACGAATTCAAGTCTCTGCCGAAGGCCCGCGTGGCGGCGTTCGTCGGGAACGCCTGGGACCCGCAGGAAGGGGCCGAGACGCCGTGGATCGACCTTGCCCGGCAACTTGCTGGCGAGGCCGGCATCAAGGCGCTCGGCAAGGATGCTCTCAACACGCCACCCGGCACGACCGCGTTGGCCAACGTGTTCGCCGCTGCGAACGCACCCGTGGTTGTACTGTTTGACGAAGTGCTGAACTTCCTGAATCGGCATCGCGGCTTCGCCGAGAGCTTCCACGCTTTCATCCAGAATCTGACCGTGGCAGTAACGGGCACGACGCACGGCGTGGCCATGATCAGCTTGCCGCGCAGTCAGGTCGAAATGACCGAGTGGGATCAGGAGTGGCAGGCTCGCATCACGAAGGTCGTCAAGCGCGTTGCCAAGGACCTGATCGTCAACGATGAAGGCGAAATCGCGGAGGTTGTTCGGCGCCGGCTGTTTGAGGGTATCGACTCGGCCGGCGTCATCAAATCGGGGCGGGCTGTGGCGAAGGCGTACGCCGATTGGTGCTTCGAGCGGCGTGAGCGCATCCCGCCGGAGTGGACCGCAGTCGATGCGGCGAGCACGGAATCGAAGGCGAAGGACTTTCTGCGCCGGCGATTCGAGGCGTGCTACCCCTTCCACCCGGCGACGCTGTCCGTGTTTCAGCGAAAGTGGCAGACGCTTCCGCAGTACCAGCAAACACGCGGCACGCTGGCGATGTTGGCACAGTGGGTGTCGTGGGCGTTCGTCGAGCAACACCAGCGCGGAATCAATGAACCTCTCCTGACGCTTGGCCGTGCACCTCTACATGACCCCGGGTTCGCCAGTGTCGTCTTGGGGCAACTTGGCGAACCGCGACTCGGTCCCGCGATCTCCGCAGACATCGCCGGCGAGAGCAGCCATGCCAAGGCGCTCGACGCCGATACAAAGGCCGCTTTGCGCGACATTCACCGCCGCGTCGGCGCCGCGATACTGTTTGAGTCATCCGGCGGGCAGGCGGACAAAGTGTCGCACTTGCCGGAACTGCGATTCGCACTGGGCGAGCCGAGTATCGAGACCACCTCCATCGACAACGCGGCCATCGCATTGGAAAAGAAGGGCTACTTCATTCGTAAGGCCGGAACCGACGGATTCCGGTTCGGGTTCCAGCCGACGCTCAAGAAAGTCGTCGCCGATCGGAAGGCGTCGCTTGATGAGGACGAGGACGTCCGCAAGCCGATGCGCAAGATCGTGCTCGGCGAATTCCAGAAGAAGCCGGTCCTCACGATCCACCCCAGCTTGGTTACGGACGGCGAGGAGGTCGGCGACACGCCGAGGCTTACCGTCGCGATCGTGGACCCGGACACCGAAGCCGACGACCGGGGCGACGTGCGTCGGCGTCTTGCCGAGTGGACCCGCAAGCGCGGTGCGTCGAATCGCGTCTATCCCGGTTCGCTGATTTGGTGCGTCAGAAAACCGGGGCGCGAACTCCGCAACAAGGTCGAGATCTGGCAGGCGTGGCGGCGCGTCAAGCAGGAGATCGACGACGGTACGCTGCAAGGAGAGTTCGAGCAGGCCGACCGCGGTAAGGTGAGCGGCGAGTTGACGGAAGCGACGGGCGGAGCGGTGGACGAGGTCTGGGCGAGCTATCGCTTCGTGTTCGTCGCCGATCCCGCGGCCGAAGATGGCTTGAAGATGGTTGACCTGAGCGCTGGACATGCCAGCGCCGGCCAATCGCTCACCGAGCGCATCGTTTTCGCGCTTCGGTCGGAGGGACTGCTCAACGAGTCCGTAGGTGCAGGGTATCTCGAACGTAACTGGCCGCCGGCGTTGAAGGAGAGCGGCGCGTGGCCGCTGTCGAGTTTGCGGCAAGCGTTCCTGAATGGTGCGCTTACGCGCCTGCTCGACACGGACGGTGCGCTACGAACGAAGATCGTCGAGTTCGTTCGCCGTGGCGACTTTGGCCTGGCATCCGGGCCGAAGACCGACGGCACATACGACCGGCTCTGGTTCGAGCAACCCGTCGATGCGGCGGAGGCCACGTTCGAGGCTCAGGTCTTTCTTCTAACCAAAGCCCGAGCGACGGCACTGCTGCGACAGCCCGCCCCCGAGATGATCTCAAGCCTCGCCGCTGCCGAAGCGCCCCAGCCGGGCGCGACGCGAGTTGCCGAAACAGGACCAACTGCGGCGGTTCCGGATGTAGCCGGCGACGCGCAGCCTGCTGCACCGGCGCGGGTCGTCGTTCGACTTGTCGGCAACGTCACGCCGGAGATATGGAACCGAATCGGCGTCAAGCTGCTGCCCAGGCTTCGGAGCAGCAGTCAGTTGCGTTTGGGAATCAACTTCGAATGCGAAATCGAAGCGGACCAGGCCCCCGGACTGCAGTTTGACCTTCGCCAGGCGCTGGAAGATCTGCGGCTAACGGAATCGGTTCGTCTGGTTACCTGAATGGGAATGAAAGGCGGCCCGTACCCAATTCGGCCCTTGGGTGGCCGCTACAGCGTCTGCACGAGCCCTGGCGCGTACCTACTGCCAACACTTGCCTCTCGCAGAAGGGATGCCCGCTGCAACTGCGCCGGAATGCGGCGCACCGACGAGCGCGCTGCTTATGTGCAACGGCAAACCGGCAGAGTCATCCACCCGCGCCGTGCAAGCCGCCGACAGTCGAATTGCCGCTCTGGCCGCTGAGGTCGAGGCCCCAGGTGTACTGGCGCAGGACGGTCGGGTCGCCGCTTGTCGGCACGTTCAGTTCCTGAATGAGGTTCCAACCGTCGTACACGAACCGCGTCCTGCTCTGCGTCATCCAGGAGCCGCTTTCGCCGGTCGCATTGTACTCTCCGTGGCGCCTTTCGACGCCGCGCTACAGGATTGAATTGTCGGATCGATGCCCCGTCTACCCGGCTCGGACACTCAGCCGGTCCTCGGGGAGCCCCAAGTCACGGCGCGACGAGCCGCGGCTGGCTACCGCAACGGCCTCGGCGCAACGTCAGAATTAGTTCTCCCACTCGCAGACCGAGCTTGGCACCAGGTTTCCAACCCGGTCGCCTGGCCGGGTCAGCTGCCGCGTGGCGGCGCCGTTCTCAGGGAGCACCGAATACAGGCACTGAATCGGCTTCGACCTCGATACGGTGTCACCGGGCAGGTTAAATGCAGCCAGAGGTGGGCGGGTCAAAACCAGCCAGTTTTTTGCATGATGCTCACTTCGCCACGGGTTCGCAAGCGGGTTCTGGTTTCTTCTTTTGAGTGGCCTCGGGTTTGGCGGCGTGGTCGCGGAGGCGGTAGCTGCGGCCGGTGATATTGATCACCTCGGCGTTGTGCAGGAAGCGGTCGAGGATAGCGGTCGCGGCCGGCACGTCGCCGATCAGTTTGCCCCAGTCTTCCAGCGGGCGATTTGAGGTCATCATGGTGGCGCGGACCTGGTAGCGGCATGATGATCTCGAACAGGTACTCTCCTGAGCGTTTGGGGAGCTGCTTCATGCCCATGTCGTCGATGATGACCAAGGCCCGGGCCGCAGATAGCGGTCGAGGGGTTTTCTCGTGTCCGCTGACGGCTTCGTCGCCGAGGAAGTCGCGGACCAGATCGAAGATGGAGCGATAGAGCACGGTGGCGCCCGGCCTTGATGACGGCGTGGCCGATGGCCTGGGCCAGGTGGCTCTTGCCCGTGCCGGGCGGGCCGAGCAGCAGCACGTCGCGCGCTTCGCGGAGGAAGCGGCAGGCGGCCAGGTCGAAGATGATTTTCCGCTTGATCGACGGATTGAACTGCCAGTCGAAGTCTTCGAGCGTTTTCTGCTCGCGGAAGCCGGCGGCCTTGGTGCGGCGGCCGATCAACCGGTCGTTGCGGACGAGTAACTCGTCCTGGAGCACAAGTTCCAGGAACTCGGCATGGCCGAGCCGGTTGCCGCTGGCCTCGGCCAATCGCACGTCCAGCGAATGGGCCAGGCCCGAGAGGCGCAGGCGGGTCAGGGCGGTGCGCAGGGCGTCATTCATGGGAGGTCTCCCCTGGTGCTCTCCGGAGGGGAAGAAGCCTTTTCTGGTCTTTTTTCATGCGTGGTAACAGTTCAGCCGTTTGCGAAAGTTTCTGAGATTGTTGGCTTGTAGCCCTTGCGCCGGGAGCGCGCACGCGCGTATTTCATGTTCATGCGCAGCGTGGTGGTGCATTCTGGCGTGCTGGACGACCTGGTTGCGGCGTTGCAGACGGGCGTCTGCGATGAGGCGGCGGCGCTGCGTCTGTACGCGTTGGGTTCCGAGGCGGTGAAGCTGGCTCTGTTGGCGGCCGCGCGACGCATCGCCGAGCAGGCGGCGCGGATCGCGGAGTTGCAGACGCGCCCGGCCGGTGATTTGTCCGCGACGACGCCGGCCACGCCCTCGGGGATGATCCCGGTCTATCTCAAGGCCAACGTTCGCGGCAAGGATGCGGAGGCGACGGATCGTCGTCGTCGCAAGCGGCCGGGCGGCCGCCACGGTCATCCCGGCCATCGTCGCCCGGCGCCGCTGCGGATCGACCGCCGCGTCGAGCACCGGGCCGCCTGTTGTCCCGACTGCGGCGGGGCGCGCAACGCTGCAACCGCCGGCGCACGCGGATCACCGAAGACCTGCCCGAGAACATTCCGCCGCAGGTCACCGAGCACACGATCCATCGCGACTACTGCCCGAACTGCCGGAAGGATGTCGAACCCGGAGTGCCGGATGCGGCTGCCCGGCGCCACGCTCGGCCATCGCGTGGTCAGCTTTGCGGCTGGTGTCATTACGGGGTGGGCGTAACGATCGATCAACTGATCGACATCCTGCAATTCCACCTGCAAACGCGGCTCTCGGCCGGCGGATTGGTCGCGTGCTGGCAGCGGCTGGCCGACGTGCTGGCGCCCTGGTACGAGCAGATCGCCCGCGAGGCGAAGTCTTCCGCCCATCTGCACGCGGACGAGACCGGCTGGCGCGTGCAAGGCCAGACCTGCTGGCTGTGGTGTTTTGCCAACGGCCAGGTGTGCTACTACATGATCGACCGCTGCCGCGGAAGTCCCGCGGCCCGGAAGTTCTTCGGCGAGGCCTTCGAGGGCATCCTGCTGCACGACTTCTGGCGCGCGTACGAATCGATCGACGTGGCCGATCGACAGTATTGCCTCGTGCACCTGCTGCGCGAACTGGAGAAAGTCGACGAGCAGCGCGCGGCGCGGCGCCGCCACGGACGACGGCTGGCACACCTTCGCCAAAACCCTGCGGCGACTGATCCGCGACGGCATCCGTCTGCGCAGCGGCCGGACTTTTCGCCGCAACGCTATGCCACGCGCATCCCGCGCCTCACCCTGCGCCTCGATGCGCTGGTCCGGAATGTGCTCGACCACGCCGCCGCCGGACAACCCGTCGATCGCGACGCCCTGCGGCTGTGCAAACGCCTGCGCCGCACCGCCGATCACATCTTTACCTTTCTGGACCACCCCGCCATCCCCTTTGAGAACAACTTCGCCGAACGAATGATCCGACCGGCCGTCATCCTGCGGAAGAACAGCCAGTCCAATCGCTCCGACCGCGGCGCTACCACCCAGGCCGTCCTCGCGAGCGTCTACCGCACCCTCAAACTCCGCGGCCACGACCCGCTCCACACCCTCGAAACCGCCCTGCGGACCTGCGTCCAAACCGGACAACTCCCCCCGCTACCGGATACAATCGCCGCAGACGGGTGAACTGTTACCATGCGTGCAGCTCCTCGAAGGCGGAACGCACCAGCCGGCCGTAGTCCGACAAGGACCGGATCAGCGGGTGCTCGGTGATGAACTCGAATCGCTCCTGCTGGGGCGGCGCCTGGCGTTTGAGCAGATTGCGCAGGTCGCGCAGTCGCCAGGCGGCATGGGCGCGGGCGCTGGCGCAGGCCTGTTCCACCGCGCCGCTCGCGTGGCGCTGCGTCAGGCTGACCAGCCCCATGACGGCGCGCAGGGCGTGAATCCCGCGCTGCGCCAGCAGCGTCTCGGCCCAGCGGCCGGCCTCGGGGCCGATGGCCTGCGCCTTCCGCAGCCACCAGACCGCGCCGCGCTCGAGGCCGCCGCGGCTCTCGGGCGCGATGTGCCGCTGATCGGTGGCGAAGCGGCCGGAACCGCGTCGGGCGTGAATCGCGATCTGCTTGAACTGCGGATCGAAGAGCCGCACGACCTGGCTGTCCCAGCGGATCCAGACCTTGCGGCCGAGGAACTCGGGCGGCGCCGAGTAATAGGCTTTGGCGACTTCAACGTGGCCGTCGCGATTGACGATGCGTTGGCCTTCCTGGAAGCACGGGAAGCGCGTGGCCGGCAGCGGCCGCGCCGGGCCGCTCGATCTGCTCGAAGACCCTGCCGACCTGCTGGCGCGTCGTGCCGTGGATGCGCGTGTCCGCGACGGCGGCTTCCCATTCGGCCAGATAGCGGTTCTGGTCGGCCAGGCTGTCAAAGGTCCGGCCTTTGAGCGCGTTCTCCTGCACGTAGTCAACGCCGCGCTCGACCTTGCCCTTGTGCCGCGGCGTGTACGGCCGGGTTGGCACGATCACCGTGCCGCAGTGCTCGGCGAAGGCCTGGAGCTTGGGATTCGGCTCCGGGTCGAACCAGTCGGCCTTGGTCACCGCGGCCTTCAGGTTGTCGATCACCAGCATCCGCGGCACGCCGCCGAAGTGCTGAAAGGCGTTCTCCAGACAGCGGATGAAGTTGTCGGTCGTCTGGCGGCTCGACGACTTCGCTGTACCCCTTGCGCGAATGGCTCAGGACCACCCGCAGTACGTGCGGGCGGCGGTAGCGCCGCCGGCCGCGGCGCGATCCCGAGGATGCGTCGCCCTTCAACCCCGGCTCGGCCGGCGCCAGGACCGGCGCGCCGCGGCCGAAGTCCACCTGCGCTTCCTCGCCCGCAGCGCACTCCATCCGCCGGAACGGCGGCGCTGCGCTCCCTTGCAGCCGCTTAAGCAGAAACGCTTGACGCTGTCGTACCCGCCGGAAAAAGCGTGCTCGGCCTTCAAGTCCTGCCAGATGCGCTGGGCCGACAACCCGCGCCCAGCCCCGCGCCGATCACTTCTCGCAGCGGCGCGCAGCGGCTGGCCGGCCCTGACCCGGCGGGCGGGTTCGGCTGGTTTTGACCTCCCGATGCACCGCCCGACCCGGTGGGCGGGTTTGGCTGGTCTTGATCGTCCGGCGGACCGGTGGGCAGGTTCGGCTGGTCTTGCTCAACCGCCCGCGCCGCCTGAACATAGCGGGCTACCGTGCCGCGATCTACGCCCAGCACCCCGCAATCCGCCGCTGCGACCAGCCCGCCGCGTGCAACGTCTGAATGGAATGAACCTTCGCCATCTTGAGCCGATTCGCCATCCGTAGCTCCTCTGGCCAGACTCCTGGCCAAGAAAGCTGTGACGACAAATCGCCTGCTCCTCAAGTGGCTGCTTTTGACCCGCCCACAAATGGCTGCTTTTGCCCGCCCGCTGACAATACGGGGACTTCGCGAAGCACAACGACCTCGTCGGTCCCGGGAAAGCGTGCAATGCAGTATTGCGGCCAGCGGCCAATGCGCTTTGTGTTCCCCGTGGCCGCATCTGCAATCATGAGATGCTCGAGACGCTTGTGTTGCGATAGCATTACATACAAGACCTCGGACTCACTCCATCGCACGGGAAAGAGGCCCGGGCCGATCCGCCGGATCAGCCCCTCGCGCGGGTTCCAGATTTCAATGAATCGCTCGTTCGCCTCCGAGTCGTACGCCTCGAAGGCGATGCGACTATCGGATAGGCGTGCTGCCCAGCGGCACTGCCTAGCACCAAGCACGAAGCGCGGCGTATGCCAGTCGCTGCTCGAGGGCCAGGTCACAACTTCCCCAAGGTCGGGACGATGATCCCTTGCAAGCGCAAGGGTGTCCTCGTCCAGGAACACGGCGCCGCGTACCCAGTCGGAAGGTTCCGTCTGTCGCAACAGCTCCCATCGCCCCTGGGATTCCTGGTACAGGCGCCAATGACGTGAGTACGTGGTAGCCGGTGAGTGCCGATCGCGCGGCCTCGCTAATACCGCTATCCGCCGCCCGGACGGCGATGCGACCGGATCCTCAAGACTGTGACCGTCTAGTCGAAGGATGTCATCAGAGATACGACCGTCTGTGCCAAGTATGGCGATCCCGCTTTCGGACGGGATGAGAAAGACGGTCCGGGGTGTCGGCCTCGGAGTTGCGCCGCCACTCTCAAGGTCTGTGGCGGAGCGAGCCGTGCTACCGCGACAGCCTGCCGCGAATGCACACACACATACCATTACCGAGGGCGCGATCGCTCTTCGAACAGCACGTTGCCTCACGGCGATACTCCTGGAGCATACGGTGGGACGACCCCGGATTGGGGCCTAGGGGTTCCGGCACGAGGAACTCCTGCGCGCGGACCAGTCATGGCCGTCTGCAAACAGCACTCTTTGAAGCAGTAAAACACAAATGACCAACAGTTGTTGCCGGCCGTCCAGGGTCCGAACTGGCTCTCGTATTGATGAGCACAGTCGCGAAGACAGTCCCGTACCTGCTCGTTGGTGACCTGGTCGCAACGGGTGCCACATGCACCGTACCCAAGCTCGCCATCGAGGCGGGAGCGCACACGTGGCCGCTGAAGCCGCCTCTCTTGAGCATCTTCGCCACCATCCCAACGTTTGTCTTCGCGTGGATCATGCCACCCTCCCTGATTGAGACACTGCCCGGCCACGGCCGGCCAATAGCCAAACGACTCGACACCATTATCAAAGGTGAACCAACGATGGCCCGGGTCAGTCCAGGGATCAAGGTAGTTGATTGGTGGGATGTTCCAAACGTCGATTCCATACTCTGGAGGCACCGGTGGGCCGTCGACTACTGGATCCGGCGGACCCTCCACTATCGGCCCGACCCCGGTTGGTCGGCCAGGTATCGTGGTGGGTTGCGAATCGACGGCCCCAGTCCCCGGCTCGTCATCGTAGATGCACCCAAGAACTTCGTCCCATCGCATTCCCGGCGCGCACTCGCCCCAGGGTCGCCGGCCCAATGGGCCAATCAGCCGCGCAGGCGAGTTCGCGATCGCACGGTACAACCCGATCCCGCCCACCTCCCCAATCGGATCGCGGTTGATCCAGCGCCCAAGCCGGGGGGAGTAGTAGCGGTAGCCGTAGTAGTAGAGGCCGGTTTCGGCGTCGAAGAACTTGGTCGAAGAGCGGAAGGGGTTCATAGAGGCGTAGGGGCCGGCCTTTTCGGCGATGTTGCCGTCATTGTCGGCGTCGGGGCCGATGATGTTGACGTAGGGGTCGTACTCGTACTTCGCGGCCAGGCGGCCGGCGGACCAGGCCATGCCGGATGAGCTGCCCGCGGCGCTCGCCCATTCGACCAGTTGGCCGACGTCGCCGTTGGCGTCGTACAGAAAGACGTACGATTTGTCGTCGGATGTCGCGTTTTCGCCGGTTGTGGTGCCGTTTGTGTCGTACACGCTCTGCAACCCGCCGATGCCGCTGGCGCCGTGCAGGCCGGATACGGTCGAATCGCCGCCAGCGCCATACAGGCCAGATGGGGACGAATCGCCACTGCCGGCGGTTGGGTTGCCGCTCTGGCCAGAGAGGTCCAGCCCCCAGGTGTACTGGCGCAGAACGGTCGGATCGCCGCTGGTCGGCACGTTTAGTTCCTGAATCAGGCTCCAGCCGTCGTACACGAACCGCGTCCTCGACAGCAGTTCCCAGCTTCCCGGCGACCCGGCCTCCCACTCGAACACGGCCTTCTCAACCCGCCGGCCCATGTAATCGTACTTGAATTCGACCTTCTGTGCGGCGTTCCACGCTGACGACAGGTCGCCGTCATCGGGCGTCGGTCGCACACGGACGAGCCGACTCTCCGCATCCCACATGCATCGCATTGCTGCTGCACATTACATAGCTGCCGCAGTCTAAATTGCGATCACCCGACCTAGCCGAACGGGCCCGCGCCTGTGCATTGGAACTGCGCTCTACGGATCTGCGCGGACCTACCCACGCCCGCACTCTACCACCAGTGCCGACGCAGGAACGCCCAACCACGGCGCGACTCTTGCAGCATCCATATACCAGAACGCGCCCCTTCGAAATGCGTAAATGAGGACATCTCGAAATACGTCTCGCTGCACTGAGCTCAGCGCAGCCCAGATTTCCCGCATCCGCACGTCGCGATCCTTGCTCTCCCACATCAAGAGAATGTGATGCGGCTCTTCGTCCAACGTGTCGGGCGCGACCAATAATTGGTTTAATAGAGCGGCGAGGAAGTACGCGAACGCGCGGGTGTTACCATGCAGTATGAGCGTCTGTCCGTGAAAAAGCCCATGCGGAAGCTGGTCCCAGTGCGAAGCGCGATCGGCTGCATCTAGTACCGGACCAATGTCGCCGTCTTCTCGAAAAAAGACCCGCTCGCCGGCGAGATCGAATAGCGCATCCGCCTCACCTGAGTACTTGGCACAGTCGAAGGCGGCGTGAAGTCGCTCAAGCAGCCCCTCCTTCGTCAGCGCGGCATGCGAATTGCTAGGATCGCTTGGCATGAGAGCATCCATACGAGGTCGCACGTCAGGGTGCGTTCGCACTCAAAACAGTATCGCTCAGCGTGAGGGAGCCTCCAACGCCACACGCCAGGTCTACGCGATCCACTGCTTCTGGCCGCTGAGGTCGAGGCCCCAGGTGTACTGGCGCAGGACGGTCGGATCGCCGCTGGTCGGCACGTTCAGTTCCTGGATGAGGTTCCAGCCGTCGTACACAAACCGCGTCCTTGACAGCAGTTCCCAGCTTCCCGGCGACCCGGCCTCCCACTCATACACGGCCTTCTCGACCCGCCGGCCCATGTAATCATAGCGGAACTCGACGCGGGTGCCGTTGACGAAGGCACATTGTCTGTACTACCCGCCACCTCCTCCCTACTGTTACACAAGCCCAGAGTACAGCGCTCGGGTCGCGGCTAGGCCGCCATCGTCCCCCACTAGCGCCTCTAGTGCGGCTGACCATTCTGAAGACACTGGAAGGGCGTATTCTGACACGCGCAATGTGCTCGCGCGCGGCTCCCGCTCCAGTGTGCAACGCAACATCTGGAGATCAGCCACCGCAGCGCGGCCGAGAACAACGCTCCGCGCCATCAGGAACATCTGGTGATCTCGCCCGCGACGCGACAATAATGATATCGCATCAAGTAGGCACGAGCATTCAGGGGCTGGATAAGACACCTCGGCTGATTCTATAACTCTCCACATTGCGCGATAGCTACTCGCTAGTCCAGGAGCAGGCTGGCCAACCCCGAGGTGCAACAAGCCAGCCACGCCGGCTAGCTCTGGAATGCACTGTGCGGCGTATCGGGAGCCGAGAAACAGCTGGGTAATCTCCAATATGTCCCATTTGTCACTGACTTCGGGGAAGTGGCTTGGAACTCGCTCGAGTTGGCGGCTGCAATGGTGCCAGGTTGCTCTCACTGCGGGAGTCGGTGCGCACTCCGCCAGGTGCAGAAGATCGCCTGCAGGAAGGCGCGCCATGAAATGAGCCAGCAGAGAGCAGCGATCGGTCAGACCGTCCCCTCGGGTTCCCATACTTCCACCCACTCCCACGTGTAAATGACGTTAGGCAGCTCTATATCAATGGCGTCCCGCGTATTGCGACCGCCGCACCGCCTTGTCCTGTAGAACTCGAGGCAATTGTTGTGCGCGCCGGCGGCGTCATTGATTGCCTGGAGGTGTCCGGTGTCTTCTCCCGAGATAACGCAGTGCTTGCGAAACCTTAGCCTCATTTCGTGGCAGCGACTCCATCCTGTTAGTTTATTTGCGAGGATGCCACAGGAATCGCATCCGGTACACGCACCGAATCCTCTCGCGACTGCTTCACATACATTCTTGTAATCAGCGCCAAGCTGACGACAATATCGCGACTGGCGAAACCGAGGCATGTCTATGCGCCCAATGCGTCGCAGCACGTTGCGAACGCGGCCTGCATTTGCATGAGGCCACATGGTTCGGGGTATCGCGCCAGCGATCCCAATCTCTCCAATCCATGGTGCGGTGCGCGTGCCAACGCCGGTGCCCGCGCCAATGGCCCCACCCCACCATGGAAGGGGAATTGCAATCGACATTAGTCCAATGGAATCGGCGTCGTCGAGTGGATCGTTATCGACGAAGGCAAACCGAGCAGGGACAACATCCTCGATCACAAGGTCCCGGCTGATCCAGCGCCCGAGCCGCGGGGAGTAGTAGCGGTAGCCGTAGTAGTACAGTCCGGTTTCGGGGTCGAGGAACTTGGTGCTGAAGCGGATCGGGTTCGTGTCGGCGTACGTGCCGGATTGGGAGATGATGTTGCCGTATGGGTCGTATTCGTATGTGGCGACGATTCGATCAACGTCCCAAGCGTCGCCGGTCGCGCCGCCCGCGCCGTCGGCCCATTCGACCAATTGGCCGACGTTGCCGTTGGCGTCGTACAGGAACACGTACGATTTGTCGTCGGATGTCGCGTATTCGCCGGTTGTGGTGCCGTTTGTGTCGTACACGCTCAGCAACCCGCCGATCCCGCCGGCGCCGTGCAAGCCGCCGACAGTCGAATTGCCGCTCTGGCCGCTGAGGTCGAGGCCCCAGGTGTACTGGCGCAGGACGGTAGGGTCGCCGCTGGTCGGCACGTTCAGTTCCTGAATCAGGTTCCAGCCGTCGTACACGAACCGCGTCCTGCTCTGCGTGACCCAGGAGCCGCTTTCGCCGGTCGCATTGTACTCTCCGTGGCGCTTCTCGACGCGGCGGCCTCCCTTTCGAACACCGCCTTCTCGACCCGCCGGCCCAGGTAATCATAGCGGAACTCGACGCGGGTCATGCCCCCGGCTTCGCTGCCCGGCGTCGGCCCGAATGACCGCAGCCGGTTTTCCGCATCCCACGTCAGCGTCGTGCGGGCGCTGTTGCCGTTGCCGACGACCAGACCCACGAACAACTCCGCGTCGGCGTTGTTCAGGGACCGGGCCGGTCGCCGCTGACGGCCGCACGCTCATTGTGCAGGGTCTTGTGCTTGACTTTCGACCTCACGTCTGACCGGCTGCGTTGAACCGCACTCCGAGCACCGGGACGTCGGCGCAGCCCTTCGGTCATAGCCGCAATCGGGGCAACTAAAGGGCCCTCTACGCACCCGCCAGCGAGAAAAGACAATGAGGATGGCGCCGGCAAAGGCAAGGCCCAGCCCGCAGACAAACGGATCAAAATCGAGCATGTACTGTCCGTCATACTCGTACCAACTCCATGCGGACGTCTCCCATTCGAGTCCATGGTAAAGCGAGAAGTCAAAAGCCACCCATGCCTCTCGCTCGTCGTGGGCTGGAACAAGGATAAACGCAGTGCCATTCTCGATTTCGAACACCAGTGCCTTGCGGCATCGAAGGGAGACGCGCCCAAAGAGACTTGCCGCCGCACTGCCAAACAGCAGCACGCCGCAAGCGACCGTCGTGAATCCGAGACGTGCGACGAAACGAAGGCCCGCGCATCGGCGAGTCACGGCCGAGGGCCGCCAAGAGCGCGTCGGACCTCGCCCCGCAGAGTATTGCAGCGCGAGACGTCATCCGCCGGGCACGGCTTTTCGCCAACGTAAGGCTTGCACGTCAAGTAGTCTCTGACATAGGGGCGCAAGCGATTCTTGCAGCGCTGCCTTTCTGGCGCATCCGTCAGGACGTCGCACGCCTGGATCGCGGCGAGAACGCACTCCAGCGAGGCAACATCCGAAGCGCACTCCGTACTTGGCTCGTTCTTGCAACAGGCGCCCGGAGCACAGCACGACCTCTCTCGCTTTATTCGATCATGGAGTTGCTCGTTCGCTTGTACGCAGGCGACGATCCACTTGTTGGCAGTTTCCAGTCCAGGCCTATCTCTCTCAACGCCACGTGTCCGGATGTTATTTGCGCACACGCAGTAGCACGGTGCCCCGTTCTGGCACTTTGATCGACCATAGAGCGAGGCATCTTTGCACACATTCACGCAGTCGGAACATGTGCCATATGGACCAGCCTGATCAGCAGGTTGTGTCGCTTGCAGACCATGCGAGTCGTTAGCATTGACGGCCGCATTTGACAATGCCACATACAGATGAACACCGCCATCTTCTTCCAGCGGATCGCGGCTGATCCATCTTCCCAGCCGCGGGGAGTAGTAGCGGTAGCCGTAGTAATTGAGGGCGGTTTCGGGGTCGAGGAACTTAGTGCTGAAGCGGAAGGGGTTTGTGGCGGCGTAGGGGCCGGCCTCTTCGGCGATGTTGCCGTCGCCGTCGGCGTCGGGGCCGACGATGTTGCCGTAGGGATCGTATTCGTACTTCGCGGCCAATCGGCCGGACGCCCACGCCATGCCGGTTGATCCGCCGGCGCCGGAGGCCCAATCGACTAGCTGCCCCACATTCCCATTCGCGTCATACACGTACGCATACGAATGGTCATCACTGGTCGTCGTCGTGTTGTTCGTATCGAGCACCGCCAGCAATCCTCCGATTCCACCCGCGCCATGCAGCCCGGATACGGACGAATTGCCGCTCAGGCCGCTGAGGTCGAGGCCCCAGGTGTACTGGCGCAGGACGTTCGGATCGCCGCTGGTCGGCACGTTCAGTTCCTGAATCAGGTTCCAGCCGTCGTACACGAACCGCGTCCTGCTCTGCGTCACCCACGAGCCGCTGACGTACTTGTCGTGGTGCTTTTCGACGCGGCGGCCCAGGTAATCATAGACGTATCGCCAGCGCTCGTCATTGTTCACGGGCGAGTAGGTCGAGCCGACCGGATGGGCCGGATGGACCTCGATCAGCCGGTTCTCGGCGTCCCAGACGTACGTCCTGTACGACGGCGACGATGCACCGCCGACCAGCACCGACACGAACGGATCAAGATCGAAATTGTTGAACACGCCGTCGCCGTTGAGGGTCGCCCCAGGTCTCGCGCGCGTCCCAGCAGGCCTGGCAGGGGCTGGGGGAGCCGCTCTCGCTCAAGCCCGCCGCGACGCAGTAATCGTGCGGCGCTTCCTCCTCCTCGGCATCGAGCGCCGCCGCCACGAACGCGTTGATGTCAAAGTTGTTGAGCACGCTGTCGCAGTTCGCATCGCCGAAGCTGACCATGCGGACCAGATTCCAATTGACTGAGCAATCGCGCCGTGCGAGCACGTCCATGTCGCTGGGCGATTGCCGCTGGACCGCGCGGCCCCACGGGTACCTTGGCGCCGTGTGCAAGTAATGCTCGAACACAGCGAATCGTCCCGAACGACGCGGCGTAGTGTATCGCCGTCCACCGGCTACCGGGTTCCGTTCGATTTGGATCCGCCCCACGTCGAAGCAACTCGAGGAGCACGTTGACCTTGCCCCACGCTGCAGCGGCGCACAGTGGAAGTTCCCCATTCGGCCCAGGGAAGTGTGCGAGCGAGGGTTGAAAGTCTAAGAGGACACGCACAATCCGGAGGAAACCGCTACGGCAAGCATAGAGCATTGGAGTGTCACCGTCGCGTGTCGCTTGCGTCGCATCGACTCCGGCGACTAGTAGCTCGTGAATGACACTGATGGGAACGCGATCATAACAAGCCATGTAGAACAACGGGAACGAACCCATCATCGAGTTCAGATCTATTCCGGACCGAATCAACGACCGAATCTCAGCGCGCCTGCCACAGCGCCACGCGCACCGTAGCCTCCGCAAGTCGCCCTCACGCAACGACGCCGCTAGTTTCCGCATGTGCCGCCCCAGCACTGGCAATGCTTCAGATACTTGCGGCAATGCTCCGGAAGCGTTGCACGCGCAGCGTCGATCGTGCTTCCACGGTTCCCCTTCGTCGTAGCGGATGCGAACTGTGGACAGCTCTTTGGTACGTCACCGACCAGCGGGCATACGCATGTACATGTCTTCGGATCCGGATCCTTGGGACGGTGAGGCTTCTCATCTTTCTTTGGGCACGCGCCGTTATCCTGTTTGGGCTTTGGCTTCTCGTCAGGCTTCGGCGTTGCACTGGGTTTGCCGGGCGCTCCACTGGGTGTTCCGGGTGCTGGTGGATTGCTGGCCGCTGGCTTGCGCAGTCCGCAGCGGATTTCTGCTGCAACCTGTGCTGCCTGAAGAGCCGCATCCAGGGGAGATACATCCAAGTGATCGTAGGTGCCGGCTGCAATCAGGGTCTCAACCATCTGCGCATACATCTGGATGGCCTGCCTCGCGTACGACGCGGCGATATGAATCTGATTGCAATCCGCACTTCGAACGGCATTGATCGCGCGGCCGGCTGCTTCTCGGAGAGCGGACAACGTTCCCCCCGTGCCCACACCGCCCCCAGCGCCTGTGGATTCCTGCAAGCCGAACGAATCAATCCGATCCAACGGGCCGTTCGTTACAAACGAATGGAGATTGGGACCGCCTTCCTCTTCAATCGGATCGCGGTTGATCCATCTGCCCAGCCGGGGGGAGTAATAGCGGTAGCCGTAGTAGTAGAGGCCGGTTTCGGCGTCGAGGAACTTGGTCGAAAAACGGAAGGGGTTGACGGCGGCGTAGGGGCCGGCCTCTTCGGCGATGTTGCCGTCACCGTCGGCGTCGGGGCCGGTGATGTTGCCGTAGGGATCGTACTCGTACTTCGCGGCCATGCGGCCGACGGACCAGGCCATGCCGCTTGATCCGCCCGCGCCGGAGGCCCATTCGACAAGCTGGCCGACGTTGCCGTTGGCGTCGAACAGGAAGACGTACGATTTGTCGTCGGATGTCGCGTTTTCGCCGGTTGTGGTACCGTTTGTGTCGTAGACGCTCAGCAACCCGCCGATGCCGCCGGCGCCATGCAAGCCGCCAGCAGTCGAATTGCCGCTCTGGCCGCTGAGGTCGAGGCCCCAGGTGTACTGGCGCAGGACGGTCGGGTCGCCGCTGGTCGGCACGCTCAGCTCCTGAATGAGGTTCCAGCCGTCGTACACAAACCGCGTCCTTGAGAGCAGCTCCCAGCTTCCCGGCGACCCGGCCTCCCAATCGAACACGGCCTCTTCAACCCGCCGGCCCAAGTAATCATAGGCGTATCGCCAGCGCTCGTCATTGTTCGCGGGCAAATAGGTCGAGCCGACCGCATGGGCCGGGCGTCCCAGGATGTTCCGTCTCTCCGGGTTTCGTCAACGAATTTATTTGCGCCGGAGGAGCGGCCGCCCTGGCCGCGATCCGCGCCAACCCACTTTCTTCGGCCCAAGTGCTCTGCCACACACTGCACGTATTCCGTGGTGTATCATGGCTAGTCCGGCCATACGTCTCCATCCTCATAACGAATCAGGATGCCAGTCAGTTCGTGCACCTCATTCAGCAACGCGACCGCCTCCTCGCAGGTTTCGCCTGCGTAGAGCCACCACGGAAGGCGTCGATCGCGACGGATCTGAAGTATGAATGTGATCCCTCGAATGCCCCTTACTCCTCTCGTTGTTCGCAACAGCGAGAGTGACCGACACCTATGCGTGCGCACCGTGTTCCGGAATAGGCGCGCGCCACACAGCACCTTGTTCTTGTGTATATACCGTCTTCCAATTGTGTACTCCGTCCACACCGGCCCGATCACGAATAGCACCGCAGGGAGAGGAAACAGCAGAAACACCATCCATCCCGCCATGGTACTCCTATCACTAGGTGATCGCGCAACCAGCATCAAAGACAACCACGCCAAGTAAGCTAGTATGCCGACAATGACCGCGATCAACGGGTGCCTCGAAGAGAAGCGCAAGCGGTGTCCCGCAGCTTTACACTTTGCAGGCAGCAGCATGCTGTGGCCCAGTCGAGGAGCTGGATGCGTACGTTCAGGGCAATCCAAGTCGGAGACGGGATCCGCGGGGCGTACCAGGAGGCCGTCGATTCGGCGCGCTCGCCACGGCTCCAATCTCGGCAAACGCGCCAACGCACACGGTGGCCGCGGCAAACATTAAACTGCCGTCTTGAATGCACGCCTCGACCACGCTATTGACTTGGAGACCGGCTTTCAAATCAATTCCAAAGGTCTTACTAACCGGGACATATAATATTTGACATGTCGTGGCTTTGTGATATACTTCATGCATGAGTCAACTCGATACACGCAAGCTGTCGCCGCAGGTGCAGGAAGAGATTCGGGTTCGGGTGGTGAAGGCGATCCGCGCGGGCATGAGGAAATCGGCCGCGGCGCGGACGTTTGGCGTTTCGCGGACCTCCATCGACACCTGGCTGGCGAAGGTGGAGTGCGGCAACATCACGTCGTTGCGTTCGAAGAAGCGCGGACGGCCCCCCGAACCGCGTCTGGCATCCCATCAGGCCGCGACGATCGTGCGGTTGATCACCGACCGCTGTCCCGACCAGCTCAAGCTGCCGTTTGCGCTCTGGACGCGCGAGGCGGTCCGCGATCTGATCGCGCAGCGCACCGGCCTGCAGGTGTCGGTGCGAACCGCCGGCCGTTACCTGAAGCGCTGGGGCTTCACGCCCCAGAAGCCGCTGCGACGCGCCTACGAGCGCGATCCGGCGGCCGTGGAGCGCTGGAAGCGCGAGGAGTATCCGGCGATCGCCAGGCGGGCCAGGGCCGAACATGCCGAGATTCACTGGGCCGATCAACTCGGCGCGCGCAGCGACCATCAGGCCGGGCGCAGCTACGGTCGGCGCGGCCGGACGCCGGTGATTCCGGGAACGGGCCAGCGCTTCCGAGCCAACATGATGTCCAGCATCACCAACCGGGGACATCTGTGCTTCCTGGTCTTCGACGGCTCATTCAATGCCGAGGTCTTCATCCGATTCTGCCGGCGGCTGCTGCGTCAGCGACGGCGCCGAATCTTCCTGATCGTGGACGGTCACCCGGTGCATCGCTCCGCCGCGGTGCGTGACTGGCTGCAGGCCAACCGCCGCCGCATCCGCATGTTCTTCCTGCCGGGCTACAGCCCCGAACTCAACCCCGACGAATATCTGAACAACGATGTCAAGACCAACGCCATCGGCCGCCAGCGACCCGCGACCAAAGACGAACTGATCCTCAACCTCGAACAGTACCTCCGCGACACACAGCGGAGACCCCACATCGTCCGCAACTACTTCAAAGCCGAACCCATCCAATACGCCGCGGGGTAATACATGTTCAACATTTAGTGGCCGGGGTAATATCAGGTGTGTTCCCTGCGCCTTCCTCAAAAGACGCACCCTGGACGTTCCAGCCGGTCCCGCCCACCGCGTAGGTAGTCAGTCCAACGGCGTCTACAGCCGTAGGAGGACGATTCAATAGAAACATCCGTGGATTCAGTCCTCCGCGCACCCCAATCGGATCCCGGCTGATCCATCGTCCCAGCCGGGGGGAGTAGTAGCGGTAGCCGTAGTAGTAGAGGCCGGTTTCGGGGTCGAGGTACTTGGTCGAAAAGCGGAAGGGGTTTGTGGCGGCGTAGGGGCCGGCCTCTTCGGCGATGTTGCCGTCACCGTCGGCGTCGGGGCCGACGATGTTGCCGTAGGGATCGTATTCGTACCTGGCGGCCAACCGACCGGCATGCCATTCGTCATCGGAAGCGCCGCCCGCACCGGACGCCCATTCGACCAACTGCCCAACATTGCCATTCGCGTCGTATAGATAGGTGAAGCTGCGGTCGTCGCTGGTCGTGGTCGTGTTGTTCGTATCGAGCACCGCCAGCAACCCGCCGATCCCACCAGCCCCATGCAGCCCGGATACGGACGAATCGCCACTGCCGGCGGTTGCGTTGCCGCTCTGGCCGCTGAGGTCGAGGCCCCAGGTGTACTGGCGCAGGACGGTCGGATCGCCGCTGGTCGGCACGTTGAGTTCCTGAATGAGGTTCCAGCCGTCGTACGCGAACCGCGTCCTGCTCTGTGTGACCCAGGAGCCGCTGACGTACTTGTCGTGGTGCTTCTCGACGCGGCGGCCCAGGTAATCATAGACGTATCGCCAGCGCTCGTCACCGGCGGCCGGGCGCACCCCCAATCAACATCGTCCAATCCCCCATCTCAGTTGACCCGCTGACATGGCGCTCGCCGACATGTGGCCTTTCGATAACCCGTCACGGTTCACTGGGAATTCGGGCCACGTCCACCCCGTCAGCACCTGTAACGACGATGGCTGAGCCGTCCGGCCGGAGCGTGACCCCCTTGCGGCCCGGAGACGCTCCCAGCAGCAGGTGTCCGTGCACGTTGAACATTGACCAGAGTCCCGCGACTGGATGTCCTCCGGCATCGTACACCCAAAGCCCGCTGGAGATGAGTGAGCTCATCGGATCCCGTCCTACCGGGTCTTGCAGGACAATCTCGTTGCGAACAGTTCCGGCTACGTCCAGCATTTCGACTTTGCTGCCTGCCACTCCTGTTCGCATGCGTATTCGCGGCGACTCCGGATAACCATACATGACAAGCTCCGGCTCGCCGTTAGCGGTAAATCGACACTCAATGGCGGGGCACCCGTTCGGAAACGTCAGCAGGTGAGTACCGGCGGCTGGACGTTCGCGGTGCGCCCCTGAAGCCCAATTCATCGTCAAGCAGACCGCAAGCGAGACGGCGATGGCGGCAAGCACGGCAGTGTGGAATCGCTGCATCTCTATTCTCCTTCACAGGCTGGGCAGACATATCCTCGGAGGCGGATTAGGGTACAGAAGGACCGTTGTATATACTCGTTGGCGCTCCGCTCCTCATTCTCGTCGGCTCCATCAAGGCCATTAATGCCCGCGTGGCAATCCTGGAGCCTCTCAATAAACTGACAGTCACACACTGCGCGGTCAGCCCCATATCGTGGACCAAGGTCGGACCCACAAATCTCGTCTCCGTAGCAGATATCGTGCGCCTTGCATGCTTCATCCGTACAGCTTGCGGCCTCGACCATTCCGCTCGAGCAGTCACGCAGGCTGCCACAACAATTGCCGTACACATGTTCCCATCCTCGCCTGACATCGCCACCAAAGATGTCCGTGGGGCGAACGGGCGCTCCGGTGCGCGGCCAGTATGGCGGGTAAGCAACACGTCCGGGCCTCACCTTCGCGCCTCCCCTTGTACCTCGCGGCTGCTGCGTGCCAGGAGAGGGGCTGCTCTTTTCATCCGCACTCTGAGTTGTCGGCTGCGTGGCTGGTGCGCTTGCGGGCATGGACTGACGGCCATCCGGGTCGACGTAATAGAACAGATTGTTCTGGCACGCAATGTAAGGCGCGGCCGTCTCAATCGGATCGCGGCTGATCCATCTCCCCAGCCGGGGGGAGTAGTAGCGGTAGCCGTAGTAGTACAGGCCGGTTTCGGGGTCGAGGAACTTGGTCGAAAAGCGGAAGGGGTTGATGGCGGCGTAGGGGCCGGACTCTTCGGCGATGTTGCCGTCACCGTCGGCGTCGGGGCCGGTGATGTTGCCGTATGGATCGTATTCGTACTTCGCGGCCAGGCGGCCGGCGGACCAGGCCATGCCGCTTGCGCCGCCCGCGGCGGATGCCCATTCGGCCAGTTGGCCGACGTTGCCATTGGCGTCGTACAGGTACGCATACGAATGATCGTCGGATGTCGCGTTTTCGCCGGTTGTGGTGCCGTTTGTGTCGTAGACGCTCAGCAACCCGCCGATGCCGCCGGCGCCGTGCAAGCCGCCGACAGTCGAACTGCCGTTCTGGCCGCTGAGGTCGAGGCCCCAAGTGTATTGGCGCAGGACGGTCGGATCGCCGCTGGTCGGCACGTTCAGTTCCTGAATGAGGTTCCAGCCGTCGTACACATATCGATGCTTGGAGACCGCGTCCCACTCTTCGCCGGTCGCGTCCCATTCATACACGGCCTTCTCGACGCGCCGGCCCATGTAATCGTACCTGAATTCGACCTTCTGTGCGGCGTTCCACGCTGACGACAGGTCGCCATCATCGGGCGTCGGGCGCACACGGACGAGCCGATTCTCCGCATCCCACTCGAACCGCCGGCTGAGCGCCCCAGCGTGATTCGCGAGCAGGCCGCCGAACCGGCTGCTGTCGAAATTGTTCAGCACGCCGTCGCCGTTCACGTCGCCGCGCGTCACACGCTGGTCCCAGCAGTTTTCACCGCCGCTGTATGTGACGCCGGACGGGATATCCGGATGCTCCGTCGGACTGGGGTAGAGCAGCGCGGTCACGAAGTTGTCAATGTCAAAGTTGTTGAACACACCGTCGCAGTTCATGTCCGCCGATGCGTTCGCCTGAATCAGGCTGCCGTCGAGGTCAAACGCATACCACGTGTTTGCCGGCTCGCTGCTGCCGCCGTAGAACTCCCCGTAGTAGCCGACGTTCGGGTACTGATTCAGCGCGTTGCGGGCATAGATCGCCTCTTCCTTCACTTCGTCCAGCCCCTCAGGATCGATCGTATCGGCGCTTCCGACGCGATTGCCGATCGCGTCGTAGGCATAGGACCAGCGCCGCAGAAACTCGCCCGAGACCTCGCGATCGGTCTGCGTCAGCTCGTTGCGCTCATTATACCCGTGAGAAAGCTCCTGGGATGCGGAAAACGCGGCGCCGGTGTGCTCCACGCCGGAGCGGCGGGCCAGGTCGTCGTTGGTGTAGTCGTACTTGGAGATGGTGGTGGACGTGCTGTCCTCCACCCATTCGTTATGGACGAAGTCGATCAGGTCGCGGGTCGTCTCGTATTGCCGTGTTGTGCGCAGGATGACGTTGTCGTCGTGGCGAAGCTCGATCTTCTCGACGTACTCGCTGTTGGCCAGGTAGGAGTAATTCACGCCCGGGTCGGTCCCTGCGCTTGGCAGGCCGGAGCCGGTGATGCGCTCCAGCCGGCCGGTTGTCGCGTCGTAGTGCCAATCGGTCGCATACTCATCCGTTCCGCCGCCGATCGGCTCGACGCGCAGGCCGGTCGGCCGGCCGGGCCAGACGCCGGAACCGGCGGTACCGGTCTCATATTGCCGGGTGAGGTCGCGATCGTCGCCGAAGAAGGTGTCGGGCAGATCCTCTCCGACGGGTTGGAGGGCGGCGTTGTAGAACCTATCCCTTAACTTGCATTGTCTAGAATATGTAGTATACTGTTGTCCATGAAGCTCACAGATGAGATTGTTGATTGGCTGGCGGCGCGGATTCCCGGGCACACGCCTCAGCCGAGCGGGGGTCGGCCGCCCCTGTCGAAGCAGCGGATTCTGCGGGGCATTTTCTGGATTCTGGACAATGGGGCGAAGTGGAAGGATCTGCCTCGGGAGTTCGGCTCCAAGAGCGCGGTGCATCGCTACTTTCAGCGCTGGGTGGAAAGCGGCGTGTTCGAGAGCATTCTGCGGCAGGCCGGGCGGTTGCTGGACGAGCGTGGTGAGTATCGCGTCTACGAGTGCTTCATTGACGGGACGTTTGCGAAAGCGAAGGGCGGCGGAGACGGGATTGGGCTCACCAAGGCCGGAAAAGGCGTGAAAATCATGCTGATCGTCGATGCGCGCGGGTTGCCGGTCTCGGTGGAGACGATGTCGGCCTCGCCGCACGAGAGCCGCCTGGTGCAGCCGCTGCTGGACTTCATGTTGCCCGAGCAGATGCCGCAGCGGCTGATCGGAGACAAGGCATACGACAGCGAACCGCTTGCGGTGGAGTTGGCCAGGCAGGGTGTGGAGCTGATCGCGCCGCCGCGGGCGAACAACCCCAACTCGGGGCAGGACGGCCGGCCGCTGCGACGCTACAAGCGCCGCTGGAAGGTGGAGCGTTGCCTGGCCTGGCTCCAGAACTTCCGTCGGCTGTGCATCCGCTGGGAGAGACGCTCCACCCTCTACCGCGGCTTCCTGCATCTTGCGACCGTGCTATTGCTCATCAAGTGGGTTTAGGGATAGGTTCTAGTGGAATGTGCGGAGGTCGGCGGTGCCGGCGGTGGTCGCGTCCTTGACCGTGCGAAGCAGGCCGGACTGCGTGTAGGTGAACTCGACGTCGGGGGTGTCGTCGTTGTAGTCGATCTTTTTGAGATCGAGGGTGGCCGTCTCGCCGCTGTCGAAGTAGGTGTATGTGGCCTTGAGGCGCTCAGTGGTCGAACCGGGCTTGAAGCGCGCCCACTCGCGCGTGCTGAGGCGGCCGTCGGGGGCTATTCCGAGGAACAACTCTCCTTGGCAAGAGCCGAAACGGGAACTCCAAGCACCGGTGCAGCCCACAGGGCGTCACGCCCCCAGAAGTGCCCCTTGCGGAAGTAATAGATGATGAAGTCACGGAAAACATCATGCTGCGCTGGCGTCAGTGCGTCGAGGCCTGCACTGAAGTCGGCACAGTGCTTACTTGGATTGAGCCTATATAGCAGTCCATCTGCGGCATCCTGGAGGAACTCATAATCGAGCAGTCCCTGGTACATTACAGCGGCCAGAAAGTAGGGAAACGAGCGTGTGCCGCCGCACACGACCATCATCTGACCAATGAACAGCCCCGGCGAGAACTCGCTCCAGTGGGAAACGCGGTCCGCCTCATCGAGCACGGGCCCGATGTCACCATCTTCCCGAAAGAAGACCCGCTCGCCGGCGAGATCGAAAAGTGCATCCGCCTCACCTGAGTACTTGGCACAGTCGAAGGCGGCGTGAAGTCGCTCCAGCAGCCCCTCCTTCGTCAGCGCGGCATGCGAGTTGTTAGGATCGCTTGGCATGAGAGGCTCCATACAGGGTCGCACGTCATGGTGCGCTCACACTCAAGTCGCCGCCGCACACGCAACGCAGTGCCGCTCAGCTTGAGGGAGCCTCCAACGCCACACGCCAGGTCTACGCGAACCACTGCTTCTGGCCGCAAAGGAGCGCGACACCCTGGACTTCACGCTGCCAATCAAATACCGGTCATGCTCGCCCCCATGGCGAATCTTCCTCCTCCGGAATGCCCATAACGGGCCCAAAGATAGGACCAGGGTCGATGCAGAACCCCCAGAAGCACCCGCGAACCCCACGTCCAATCCCAATCAACCCTCTCCCCAGTCCACGAATAACTCCCCACCCCGGCGAGGGCTGTGATGCGGGAGCGGTGGCCTGCCGTGGAACAGGTTGTTGAACAATATCCGCGACCGGTTCAGGCGCTGGCGCGGGGACGGGCGGACAACGTGGCTTGCGATCACGTCCGCAATGCTTGCGCAGTTCCAGAAACGTCCTTGCAGCAACCCCTATCGCCGTAGCTTCCTCAGTCTGATGTGCCAAGTTGCCACCGAGAAAGCACTCGATGTTGATTTGCCCACGTGCTCGAGCACACTGTTTGGCGCGGATGCCTCGATCGATGGCTTCAGCGCACCACGCGGCCGTGGCGCCACCGGGGGGCAGTGGAAGGCCCTCGAGGTTGCGCTTGCCCGCTTTGCAGTACACGCCCACTTGCCTATCCAGCTCCCTAAACCGCTCGCGTGTACACGTTCCTGGGGGCTTCAGGTTGGCTGGACCGAGCGGACGCAAGGCGGGCCCCCAGCCTGGCGGTAGAACCGGCGCGAGTCCGTCCGGGTCAATAAGGCCGAGCGGGTCGTTGAGCGTGTAGCTGTACAGACTGGTCCCACCGTCCTCCCCAATCGGATCGCGGCTGATCCATCGTCCCAGCCGGGGGGAGTAGTAGCGGTAGCCGTAGTAGTACAGCCCGGTCTCGGCGTCGAGGAACTTGGTCGAGAAGCGGAAGGGGTTGATGTCGGCGTACGTGCCGGCCTCTTCGGCGATGTTGCCGTCACCGTCGGCGTCGGGGCCGACGATGTTGCCGTAGGGGTCGTACTCGTACGTCGCGGCCAGGCGGCCGGCGGACCAGGCCATACCGCTTGATCCGCCTGCGCCGGAAGCCCACTCGACGAGCTGCCCGACGTTGCCGTTGGCGTCATAGCAGTACGCGAAGCTGCGATCGTCGCTGGTGGTCGTCGTGTTGTTCGTATCGAGAACGGCGAGTAGACCGCCGATGCCGCCGGCGCCGTGCAGGCCGCCGACTGTCGAATTGCCGTTCTGGCCGCTGAGGTCGAGGCCCCAGGTGTACTGGCGCAGGACGGTCGGATCGCCGCTGGTCGGCACCTCCAATTCCTCGATCATGTTCCAGCCGTCGTACACAAACCGCGTCCTCGACAGCAGTTCCCAGCTTCCCGGCGACCCGGCCTCCCACTCGAACACGGCCTTCTCCACCCGCCGGCCCATGTAATCATACCCGAACTCGACGCGGATCATGCTCTCGGCTTCGCTCCCCGGCGTCGGGCCGAACGACCGCAGCCGGTTCTCCGCATCCCACGTCAGCGTCGTGCGGGCGCTGTTGCCGTTGCCGATGACCAGACCCACGAACAGGTCGATGTCGAGATTGTTCAACAGCCCGTCGCCGTTCACATCGCCGTTCAGGTGGTCGCAGGTCGGATACGCGGTGTAGTATTCGGTGAACGGCGGACCCTCGATGATCGCGTCCACGAACACGTCGATGTCGAAGTTGATGAGCGTCCCGACACTGTACACGTTGCCGCGCTCAGAGGAGGCAGTCAGCTCGAGCGCACACGGAAAAGCCGAGTGAGTCATTTCCACACCTTCCGCCACATCTGGACGACTCGCGCCTGATGGGTTCTCAGTCGCCCCGCTCAAATCGGCGAATGCGCCCATCGCTTGAGAGCGCGACGAGGGCACCATCGCTGGTGAAGGCCATTATTCCCGTGAGCGCGGTGCCGCCTCTCCCTCCTGTGTCGACGATGTACTGGGTCTCCGATGTACACGGCCGGCACACCGCGATTCCGCCGCCGCCGAGCCCTACTCCAAGATGACCATCAGCAGCGAGTGCTACTGCGGTTATCCAATGGCCATTAAGCGAGTGCTCGCACACCAGTTCACCACTCGCAACACAGAACACGGACAGAGTGGACGGACGTGTAGCTGCGATCAATCGCAGTCCATCCGGGGTCAGGCACAGCGGGCTTCCATATGCGTGTGGCGTTGCGATACTCAACACCACTTGCTCAGTCATGCAGTCAAACACGAATATCCGATTCTCCGTCGCGCATGCAACCACACTCGCATCGGCACTAATACTCACGGACCCGCACACGTTGGGAGCTTCAGGGTCAGTGTGAGGCAGAGTAAGCACGATTGAGCGTTCTGGGGCGCCAAGGTCGACTCTCGCCACCCCAGGCCCGTCCAGGCCTACCGCGGCGTACCGGCCGTGCGCCGCGAATGCGACATGGCCGTTCGTCGCCCCCGCGATTCCCGTCAACCACACTGGCACCTCGCCGCGACCCGAGAGCGGAAACTGCGCCAAACCGCCGTTGAACTCCGCGAGTACATACTGACCGTTCAGCACCGCGACGGCCCCGGCTATACGGCGCTCGCCCAACGTGTCCCTGTCACCGGTCGCGATGTGGAGCGACACAATGTGCCCTGCGGGGTCTCCCAGATAGACGCGCTCCCCGTCCGCGGACATGCCGAGATAACCGCCCATCTCAACGTCGCGGCTATCCAGCAAGGTCCATGTCCGGCTGCGGCAGCCGACGCAGCACAGCACCATTGCTGTGCACACCGCGACATCCCTGATCACCATGTGGCACCCGTGTGGTTCCAGCCCGGCAGTAACACCTCGTGGGCTGGCGCAACTAGCGCGTCAATGCCGCAGGCACGCAGGAGTTCTCGAATCGCTGTATTTGAATTAGGCCCGGGATTGGCCGGGTTACCGATCGCCCTGTAATTCTGTCCGGATCGCATCGATCGGGAATGCTGGGCGATGCATTGGCAAACGCCGGCGCCGAAACGGAAGATGTCCATCCGACGATCACCGGGTTGCTCCTCCCACTCAACTCCCTCGCGCCGCACTACCTTCCCGACCCCGCCGAACACGCCGAACCCACCCTGCCCCTGGCGCTCGCCTCCGAAGTGAACGTATTCGACCGGAGCGCATCCCGAACACCAGTCGGTCACGCGTAAGTACGAGTGATTCGCCACTTGCCATCGGCGAGGATCCCCGTACCAAGGTGGTCCCATGTCGGTAGGCCTGTGCCCCTCCAAGCTCTTCTCAAGAGCGTCGATCGGCGAAGTCACTAACTCGATGATGCAGCATGTGTGGCTCGCGCGCGTCGCCGGATCATTTGAGTAAGATCGCGGCTCAGGAACGTATAATCCGAGATGATCGTGACGAACAGTCGGGGTATTCGCGCAAAATGCGAATAGGTGCGCGCCGCCGCGCTCCCCAATCGGATCGCGGTTGATCCATCGGCCGAGCCGAGGGGAGTAGTAGCGGTAGCCGTAATAGTAGAGCCCGGATTCGGCGTCGAGGAACTTGGTGCTGAAGCGGAAGGGGTTGATGGCGGCGTAGGGGCCGGCCTCTTCGGCGATGTTGCCGTCACCGTCGGCGTCGGGGCCGACGATGTTGCCGTAGGGGTCGTACTCGTACGTCGCGGCCAGGCGGCCGGCGGACCAGGCCATGCCGGTCGCGCCGCCGGCACCCGTCGCCCATTCGATCAACTGCCCTACGTTGCCGTTGGCGTCGTACAGGAACACGTACGATTTGTCGTCGGATGTCGCGTTTTCGCCGGTTGTGGTGCCGTTTGTGTCGTACACGCTCTGCAACCCGCCGATGCCGCCGGCGCCGTGCAGGCCGGACACCTGGAAATCGCCATTCAAGCCCGACAGGTCGAGGCCCCAGGTGTACTGGCGCAGGACGGTCGGATCGCCGCTGGTCGGCACGTTCAGTTCCTGGATGAGGTTCCAGCCGTCGTACACGAACCGCGTCCTCGACAGCAGTTCCCAGCTTCCCGGCGAGCCAGCCTCCCACTCGAACACGGCCTTCTCCACCCGCCGGCCCATGTAATCATAGCGGAACTCGACGCGGATCATGCCCCCGGCTTCGCTCCCCGGCGTCGGGCCGATCGATCGCAACCTCCCAACACCCGCTACACAGGAATGCGCAACAGTGGAAAAAGCACTGCTCAAGAGCTTTGGCACACCGCGCGGCAGCCCCAGATTGAATTGTCCGGTCGATGCCCCCACCTAACCAGTGGCTAACTCCTTGCGACGGCGAGACCTACGCGACGGGGACCATAGCAGCGCCAGCACCGTGCGGTGCACCAAAAGTGCAGATACCATCGGCGGAGCGGACGAAACAACACTACCAGCAACAACCGCCTTCCATTCAGGAAGGGGCATCCCAGGCGACACGCCCAGCAGTCGGTATAGCAAGTCGATCCCCCAAAGGTTCACATACAGAAGGGATCCCACAGCAAAACACGGGCTCTGAAGCAACTTTCCGACCGCGACACCGGAGACCACCCCACAAACAGCCGCGAGAAGCCACGTTAGTGTCGGAACACATCGACCTTGTGCCCGCATTCGGGACATCTCCTGGAGATATTAGCGTATAGGGAATACCCGCAGTTTATGCAACTCATGGCAGATGCCGGGCGGGTGTACCACGACTCAACACAGGCTAGCACAAGATCATGTGCGACTATTGCCAATGTACTTGGAATCGCAAACATCATGACAGGGCGGACATCAATTCCAATCTCCCTCCATGCTAGCATCACCATAGAGCGCGTTGCACCGCTAATTTCTAGTGATACAGTAATTGCCATCGAGAGACCGACTGCGCCGCACATGACGACAAGTCGCACCCAGAATGGAGAGATGACACGCAAGCGAACGCTCCCTACACTACAACGGCAACGGAGTCGGGGCGGCAGGCCGTGGCGGGGGCGAATTGGACGCAGGTGTCCCGGGCCATCCGACTGCGCCCTGTGAGTCACAGCACACGTGCTTTACCAGATTGGTCATTCCTGCTGGCCCTCTCAGTCCGCCATACGCCCACACAGTGGGTGCATCCGGCGGACCGTGCGCTCGCGCAAGTTGTAACAGTTCACTCTTTGTGGTATCGTCGAACGATCCGTAAGAGCCGATGTCAACGCCCGTGAGCGGCGCTGGCGTCGACCCTGTGGCATGTAAGGCCAGTGGAGCCATGGTGTCTGGAATGTCAATCATGGTATGGCCAAGGGCAAGGGAGGGCGCACCCCATAGATACTCAGGTGCTCCGCCGGGACCGGAGCAACACTTGAACAACTCGCTATAGTATCGTTGCCACGTGGCCTTTACCTTGTCGGCACGCGAGACTGACACATGCTCTCCGGTCCCAATGACCGTACTCACAATGGAGACGGCTAGCAGCTGCCACTCGCTGATCCACTGAAATGCGCCTCCGGCAGCACCCGCGGGCGCATTGTCGATGACACGCTCGCACTCAAACAGACCCAGAGCGTCCCATGCGTTGACTGGATGGTTAGCCACAAAGGCGTACAGCGCGAATCCGCCCTTTTCCCCAATCGGATCGCGGTTGATCCATCGGCCGAGCCGAGGGGAGTAGTAGCGGTAGCCGTAGTAGCTCAGGCCGGTCTCGGCGTCGAGGAACTTGGTCGAAAAGCGGAAGGGGTTGATGGCGGCGTAGGGGCCGGCCTCTTCGGCGATGTTGCCGTCATTGTCGGCGTCGGGGCCGACGATGTTGCCGTAGGGATCGTACTCATACTTTGCGACCACCCGGCCGGCGGACCAGGCCATGCCGGTTGATCCGCCTGCGTCGGAGGCCCATTCGACCAGTTGGCCGACGTTGCCGTTGGCGTCGTATAGATAGGCGAAGCTGCGGTCGTCGCTGGTGGTTGTCGTGTTGTTCGTGTCAAGCACCGCCAGCAATCCACCGATCCCACCAGCCCCATGCAGGCCGGATACGGACGAGTCCCCATTCAACCCTGACAGGTCGAGGCCCCAGGTGTATTGGCGCAAGACGGTCGGGTCGCCGCTGGTCGGCACGTTCAGTTCCTGAATCAGATTCCAGCCGTCGTACACGAACCGCGTCCTGTTCTGCGTGACCCACGAGCCGCTGACGTACTTGTCGTGGTGCTTCTCGACGCGGCGGCCCAGGTAATCATAGACGTATCGCCAGCGCTCGTCATTGTTCGCGGGCGAATAGGTCGAGCCGACCGGATGGGCCGGATGCACCTCGATCAGCCGGTTCTCGGCGTCCCAGACGTACGTCCTGTACGACGGCGACGACGCGCCTCCGACCAGCACCGACACGAACGGATCGAGATCGAAATTGTTGAACACGCCGTCGCCGTTGAGATCGCCCCAGGTCTCGCGCGCGGCCCAGCAGGCCTGGCACGGGCTGGGCGAGCCGCTCTCGCTCAACCCCGCCGCGACGCAGTAATCGTGCGGCGCTTCCTCCTCCTCGGCATCGAGCGCCGCCGCCACGAACGCATCGATGTCGAAGTTGTTGAGCACGCTGTCGCAGTTCGCGTCGCCGAAGCTCACCATGCGGATCAGATTCCCGTCCGCGTCGTGATCGAAATCCGTCGAAAACGGCGCCGGGCCGCCGGTCTGCTGCGCCCGCGTGTACTGGTTCAGCTCATTCGACACGTACCCGGCCTCGCGCGCGATCCGCGCCCTCGATACATGTTGCATGCCATTGGTATAATCACCAAACTGGCGCTCAAGATCAACGCCTCGGCAGCAGGTCATCTGAACTCCCGCGCCGAATGAAAGTGGTGTCCTCCCATCCTGGAATGTCGTCAGCTTGCATCACCAGGTATCCCGGCTTTCCGTTCCAGTTCTCCTGGATCCACACGCCGCCCATATCGGCAACGAAGCATTCCTCGGCGTCGATCGACCCGGGGACAAGTATCTTCTCTATGACTCCAATGTTCCCAATCACCGTCTTTACGACATCGTAAAGCTGCACCTCCACTCCGTTCGTGTATCGAAGAACAAAGTTCATGGGGCCAATCCTCCCCCAGCAGGAGTTGATACGGGAACTGCGCCTGCCATCGGGGTTGAGAGAACCGTGCTCTTGTGCCAAAAGCAGATGCACCCGGAAGTCGGCGGCCTTTGCATCATCACGAAGTGATGCGTGTGCGCTCCAGGAAAAGGCCAATGAGGGTGCGTCAGGTGAGTGATGAACCCTACAGTGCCTACCGGCGGGACGCAGGGCAGACATCTTCCAGACCAACTGTTCTCCGGACAAGGCTTCTCCGGCTTCTTTTTGGGGGGGGCCTGCTCGTCCGGCTTGGGGGCGGGACCGATCCGCGTTTCCCCGTTGTTCTCAGGCGATGAGGAAGCGCGCGGCAGGACCGCCCCCTTGAGACCAAAATCGTCCAGCAACTGTCTACCCGGGGGGATGGCGCCCGGGCTCAGACGCACCGGCCCCGTCGGGGGATAGCCGACAGGCTGCCCCGGACCGACCCTGGGACTCCGATGCCGCCCGGGCAATCGGACCGGCGGCCGCACCGGCGGCCGAAGTCCCAGCGGGTCAATCGTTGATTTCGGATCATTCTCGCAGAACGCGTTGAGGTTTATCCCGCCTTCTTCTCCGATTGGATCCAGGCTGATCCATCGTCCCAGGCGCGGGGAGTAGTAGCGGTAGCCGTAGTAGTACAGCCCGGTTTCGGCGTCGAGGAACTTGGTGCTGAAACGGAAGGGGTTGACGGCGGCGTAGGGGCCGGCCTCTTCGGCGATGTTGCCGTCGCCGTCGGCGTCGGGGCCGGTGATGTTGCCGTAGGGATCGTACTCGTACTTCGCAGCCAGGCGGCCGGCGGACCAGGCCATGCCGGATGAGCCGCCCGCGGCGGAGGCCCATTCGACAAGCTGGCCGACGTTGCCGTTGGCGTCGTACAGAAAGACGTACGATTTGTCGTCGGATGTCGCGTTTTCGCCGGTTGTGGTACCGTTTGTGTCGTAGACGCTCAGCAACCCGCCGATGCCGCCGGCGCCGTGCAGGCCGCCGACAGTCGAATCGCCGTTCTGGCCACTGAGGTCGAGGCCCCAGGAGTACTGGCGCAGGACGGTCGGGTCGCCGCTGGTCGGCACGTTCAGTTCCTGGATGAGGTTCCAGCCGTCGTACACGAACCGCGTCCTCGACAGCAGTTCCCAGCTTCCCGGCGATCCGGCCTCCCACTCAAACACGGCCTTTTCGACCCGCCGGCCCATGTAATCATAGCGGAACTCGACGCGGGTCATGCCCCCGGCTTCGCTCCCCGGCGTCGGGCCGAACGACCGCAGCCGGTTTTCCGCATCCCACGTCAGCGTCGTGCGGGCGCTGTTGCCGTTGCCGACCACCAGACCAACGAACAGGTCGATGTCGAGATTGTTCAAGTACCCGTCGCCGTTCACATCGCCGTTCAGGTGGTCGCAGGTCGGATACGCGGTGTAGTAATCGGTGAACGGCGGACCCTCGATGATCGCGTCCACGAACACGTCGATGTCGAAGTTCGTCAACGTGCCGCTGCAGTCCATGTCGCCCGACACGGCCGTGATCGACACCAGATTTCCGTCGGCGTCGTGCGCGTGGGACACGGCGGTCGTGTTGCTGTCCGCGCGCAGCTCGTTCACATTCGTGTACTGGTTGAGCGAATTCCGCTGATACCCGCCGTTGGCCACGATCACCTCGTCCAGCCCCTCGGGATCATCCGTCAACAGGTGCTGCCAGCGGTTGCCGATCGCGTCGTAGGCATACGACCAGCGCCGCAGCAGATCGCCCGAGACCTCGCGATCGGTCTGCGTCAGCTCGTTGCGGTCATTATACCCGTGAGAAAGCGTCTGCGACGCGGAAAACGCGGCGCCGGTTTGCTCCACGCCGGTGCGGCGGGCCAGGTCGTCGTTGGTGTAGTCGTACTTGGAGATCGGCGGCTCGACGGCGCTCCCGTTGTATATCCAATCGTTCTGCACGTAATCGATCAGATCGCGAGCGCCGGCGCCCGATTCGAATCCGCGCGTCGTGCGCAGGATGACGTTGTCGTCGTGGCGAAGCTCGATCTTCTCGACGTACTCGCTGTTGGCCAGGTAGGAGTAATTCACGCCAGGCTCGGTCCCTGCGCTCGGCAGGCCGGGACCGGTGATGCGCTCCATCCGGCCGGTTGTCGCGTCGTAGTGCCAGGCGGTCGCGTACTCATCCGTTCCGCCGCCGATCGGCTCGACGCGAAGGCCGGTCGGCCGGCCGGGCCAGACGCCGGAACCGGCGGCACCGGTCTCATATTGCCGGGAGAGGTCGCGATCGTCGCCGAAGAAGGTGTCGGGCAGATCCTCTCCGACGGGTTGGAGGGCGGCGTTGTAGTGGAATGTGCGGAGGTCGGCGGTGCCGGCGGTGGTCGCGTCCTTGACCGTGCGAAGCAGGCCGGACTGCGTGTAGGTGAACTCGACGTCGGGGGTGTCGTCGTTGTAGTCGATCTTCTTGAGATCGAGGGTGGCCGTCTCACCGCTGTCGAAGTAGGTGTATGTGGCTTTGAGGCGCTCGGTGGTCGAACCGGGCTTGAAGCGCGCCCACTCGCGCGTGCTGAGGCGGCCGTCGGGGGTGTAGGAGTATTCCGCACCCTTGCCGTCGTCGTCTTCCTTGCGGGTCAGCAGGCCGGTTGCAGCGTCGAACAGCCACTCCGTGAGATCGCCGTCGGGGGGTGATGAAGGCCAGGAGGCGCCATGCCAGGTGTCGGCGTTGTTGGCAGGGGTCGTCCGGAAGGTGCGCATGGTGGTGCGCTGACCGAGTGCGTCGTAGCCGTATTCGACGGGCTGAGGGGTGTGCCCCCAGGTGCGGGCCAGAAGGCCGATCGGGGCGGAGGGGGACAGTGCGTCGCCGTCTGTATAGGCGAAGTAGGTGAAGCGGCTGAGACCGTCGGCGTCGGCCTCGACGGATTTGAGGCGGCCTGCACCTGCGCCGGTTGTGTGGTAGTCGTAAGCGGTCACGATGCCTGCGGTGTCGGTGACGGAGAGTACGCGGCCGGTCGTGCTGTGATAGGCGGTCTGCGTGGCGCCGATTCGCGGATCGACGACATCGGTTCGGCGACGGAGATCGTCATAGCAGAATTCGGTGGAGACGCCTGCGCGGCTGGTGGAGGAGACGAGCAGCCCGTTGTGGGCGGCGGACCGGGTCGTGGTGCCGTCGGGGTAGGTGGTGAGTTCGAAGGCGGTGACTGTTTCGGGGTCGATGGAGCGGACGGAGGTTGTGACGCTGCCGTATGCGTCGACTGATTCCGAGCGGGCGACTTCGCCGGAAATGGAATTTCCGGAAAGCCGTGAGCGGGAAATGGTGACAAGCTCGACGGGTTCGGCAGCGGCCTCGGAGTCAAAGACGGTGGACGTGCTGACCATCCACCAGTTGCCGCTGACCTTCTCGTAGTGGCGCTGCGATTCTGTGTAGCGGTCGGGGTCGGCGAGGGCGAGATCATCGTCGAGATCGAGGCCGACGCGGACCTGCTCAGCGAAGTCGTCGTACTCGTAGAGCGTCGGCGCGCCGATTGGAGTTTCGTCGTGAAGCGTTCGAACCCGCCAGATTTGACCCGTATCGACAATGGAGGTCGTTCCGTACTCGTAGACCGTCCGAACTTCGCCGGTTCCGAAGGCAGGCCGGATGACCTCGCAGACTCGGCCGACGGCGTCGTACCAGGTGGTTGTGTAGCGGTCTGAAGGGTTGTCCGGATCATCGGTGCCAATGTACTCGGTCGTCCAGGTACGCTTATTACCCGCGCTGGCAGCGCCATAGACGTAAGCGCGATGTACCACGCCCGTGCCACTGACGGACAGGATGCGGCCGTCAGAATGGTAGGTGGTGATTTCGGTTGCGCCGTCGGGGCGGGTGACCGTAACGACGGTGCCTCCCGATGAGACGGCGGATTCGGTGGTCGTGACCAGTCCGGCCTCGTCGGTGTCGAGGCGGGTTTCGTGGTCAGGGTAAGACGTGGAGGTCGTCAGTGAGGGGCCTCCACCGCCGTCGCGCTGGATCGTCCGGCCAGTCTGTCGGCCGAGAGCGTCGTAGGTGAAGGATGTCTTCAGGCTGAATTGCGCACCGTGTGTGAGTTCCGTCTCGGGATCTTCCCACTCGTCTGCGCCTGAGCGGATCACATGCGCGACGCGCCCGATGCGGTCGCGCTTCGTCTCGACCGATGAGCCGTCTGGGTGCGTGACGGTTTCCTCGTCGCAGCAGGACTCGTGCGTATGAGCGGTTACCGAGCCGTCGGGGTGGTATTGCATCGCGACGTGCCCGTGGTCGTCGTACTCGTAAACGGTGCGGTCGAGGGGGGTGGTGTCCCATTCCGATTCATGAAAGACGAAGACGGAGCGAGCCAGCGGCTTCCAGGCGCTGTCGTGAATCGTGATGGTGCGGGTGGAACGGCCGGGGATCGCGACGTCGTCCGGCGAACCTACGATCAATTCATCGACCGTAACGCGCGTGTCAGGGCCCGGCTCGTTCGGCTCGGTGGAGACGTCGAAGGTCCAGGCGAAGGGTGCGGAGCTTCCTCCGGAGGTGTAAGTGCCGCGGTCGTAGGTGTAGGTGGTGACGCGGCCATCGGGACGCTGTATTCGTAGCGGGTATCGTTCCTCTTTGTCAGTCAACGTGTCAAAGAGGTACTTGGTCGCGAGGTGCGCTTCGCATTCGGCGTCCTCGGGATTGAGGCAGCGCCGTTCTTCGAAGCCGGGATTCGTTTCCGCCCAAACCGTCCGGGATACGGCGACGCCGCCGATGGTCTCGAGCCGGCTGAGGGGACGAATGCGCGATCCGTCAGCAACGTAGGTATCCGGCCACTCCGTCATGATCTCGTGTACTGCGTCGGCGGGTGTAGAGGCCGCTGTGACCCGCGTTTCCGTTGTGACAAGGGGGAGGGCCTGCCCCGACTCATACTCATAGTGCACCTCGTCGCCGTTGGGGTGGACCACACCGATGGTCATTCCGGCAAGCACGGGAATCGGAGGATCGTCATTCGTGTGGTCCGCTTCGTGTTCTGCGTACGACCACTGAGTAGTCAGTGGAGTGCCTTCGGGATCCACGGTGCGGCGAATGAGGCGGCGTCCGAATTCAAACTCCTCCCACTCCTCTTCAACCTCGATCAGGGTGTCGTTCGTACCGCTCTTGACCACCCGCGTGCTTATCAAGCCACTGCCGTCCCACTCGATCGACTCTACTCGAAGCGTAGAGCCGCCGTTGGCCGGATCGATGGTCGTCAGTTTGAGGACGGGGTCGGTTTCGATGACGTAGCGAAGAACCTCGGTTCGCGGATTGCCCGGCTCGAATCGCGAGATTGTCACTTCGTCGTCTTCGACGGTTTCGACGACCTCCCAGATCGCCACCAGCGTGTCGATGCCCAGCACTGGCGGACAAGCGCTGTCCGCCGCGAAAACGTCTACGCGGTAGCCGTCGTCGATCTCCGAAACGCCGAGCTTCGCATCGGGAGCGCATACGTGCTCGATGGCGCTCGGGCTTCCGGTCCAGCTCACTTCTACCTCGCCGTCAACGGCGATCGCGACCAGATTTTCAAGAGCGACCAACTTCTCGACGGAATCACCCCGAATCGACAACTGGCCGGCGGTTCGACCGCGTCCGCGAGCGCCAAGGCCGATTCCGAAGTGAATTTGACCGTTGTCGAGTCGTACGCCGCCACCGAGTGGGCGTTCTTTGCAACTGCCGCAAGGGCTGTCGCCGTCATTGGTAGCGACGAAACTCGCTACGTGGATTGGCACTGCGTGCTCCTCATTGCAGCCCGGGTCGGGGTCCGGCTCTTGCGACTCGGAGGGGTGAGGGGTGCACTTGAACGCGACCGCGATGCTCCATGGGCCGCACTCGTCCGGGGGGAACGGCTCGATTGGACCCAAGCCCCTTCTTACGCGACCGCTCGGTGAAGTAATCAACCACCCGTTTTCTTCCCATGTGTGGAAGTTGCGTATCATCGGGTAGACATTCTCACCGATTCTCGCGGTCGGGCCGACTTCGACCATCTGCGCCGTGGCGGACGGAATCAGCGTCAACGTCGCAATAGTCGCGATCAAGACGCAGCAGCGAACGGCCAGCACATTGAGACTGGACATGCGAATTCCTCCCAAGTACTAACTAGTTCATAATATAGTCTACGCTTGGGGCGCGGAAGAAGGATCGGACGAGCGGCGGGTTGGCCGCGATGGCTTCGAGGTCGGCCTCGACGCGGGCGCGCAGCGACTCGTTCTCCCGCAACGGCGTTTTGGAGACGCCCTTTTGCCGCAGGTGATTCCAGACAAACTCATCGGGGTTCAGGTCCGGGGCGTAGCCGGGAAGAAAGTGCAGCTCCAGCCGGCCGCCCAGCGACTGCACAAACTCCGCGACCTGCCTGGCGATGTGGGCCGGGTGCCGGTCCAACACCAGAAACACCGGCCGGCGGCGATAACGCAGAAAACCCTTCAGAAAGAGGATGAACTGCTCCTTGTTCAGCCGGCCCTCGTACACGTTGTACCAGAACGCCCCCAGCCGATTCACGGCCGAGATGGCGTTGACCGATTGCCGTCGGCCGCTGGTCGCGACCACCGGCGTGCGGCCCCGGGCGCCCCAGGTGCGTTGCAGCGGCGCATCCGAACGGATGCCCGCCTCGTCCAGAAAGAAAATGTCCGCCCCGCGGCGTCCCGCACGCTTTTGCAGAGCCGGGTACTGCTCGCGCTTCCACCGGTCGATCGCGGCCGGGTCGCGCTCGTAGGCCCGTCGCAGCGGCTTCTGCGGCGTGATGTTCAGTTCGGCCAGCAGCCGGCCCACCGACGTGATGCTCAGGCGGATCTTCATCTTCTGTTGAATCAGCGTCGCCACGATCTTGCGCGTCCAGAGCCCGAAGTCAAAGCCATGCTGCCGCGGATCCTTGCCGCAGATCCAGCGCCGCACCTCCCGCTTCTGGCGGGCCGACAGCTTGTCCGGCCGGCCCGTGCCCTTGCGCGACGCCAGCGCCGCCTCCCCGCCGCGCTTCGCGACCCGCAGCCACTTGTAGATGGTCGTGCGACACAGCCCGTATGCGCGGATGACTTCGCTCGGCCGCTCGCCCTCCCGCACCCGGCGAACCGCCATCTTCCGAATCGCTTCACTGGCTTCGTGCGACAATGTGCGGCCATCGATCGTCATGCCGACAGTATACCACACACCACGCAAATGTGTAGGCCAAATTATGAACTATTTAGTAATCGCGGGAACGGCCGGCAAGGGGCTCAGGTCGGGGGGAGCACTGCCACTTGCGTTAGCCTAACTCTGATCGCGCCACGATCGAATAGCAAGAAGAAATTCGGAATTGTCTCTCGGAACCGGTTGCGGGGGGGGGCAGCCATGTACAGGGAGTCTGGCTTCCCATCGTCAGGGGTCCGCACTCCCGGTGTAGGGGGCGGCCCCATCAGCGAAGTTGCCGTAGCAGCCGCACTCGTATCTCCCCGCGAGGCGGCCGGCGACCCAGGTGGTCACCCACCAGCCGCTGTTGCTCGTCACCGGCCGCAGCTCTTGCATGGGGTGCGTGCCGAGGGGGCGTCGCTGCGCGGTGGCGAGGGCCGGTTCATGACAGCCCCCGACAGGAGTACCGCCGCGGCTGCGTAGGCGGCCGCTGTAAAGAGCAGGCCTGCAACATCCGCAATGCCGCGCGTGACGGCGAAGGTCGCGACCGCGACCCAGAACGTCTGGCACGCGAAGCAATTGGTGAAGTAGAGCAGCGCCCGTCGGCCCAGCGAGTTGCCGGTGAGCCGCTGCATTTCCCGGCGGCGTGCTTCGAGTTCGGCGTCGGTCAGCGGGATGCGGGCGGCGTGCTGTGAGCCGCGGGCGGCGTCGGGGTCATAACGGACGCGGTTGGTCAGCTCCCAGTTCAGCCGGGTCATCCGTTGCCGCTTCGGTGCGTCGCGGAGCGCGAGCCGGTGCTGCAGCTCGGCTGCCAGGAACGACCCGAAGATCGCCTTGGCGAGAGCGCAGACGGCCAGTGTCCAGATGAAGAACGACGCCACGTGCGACCAGTCGGTGATTTCGAAGATGCTCGTCATGATTCACGCCTCCGTGCTTTCCTTCCCGGAGCGCTTCGAGCCCGCGGGTTCGTCCTTGTTCCTGCAACATCTGGATGCGGTGCCGCCCGACGACACAGCGAAGCAATTCGACGTGATGGTTGCGTCCGCGCCGCCTGCCGCCGCCACGCCGGTCGCCTGAGCGGGCGCGACAATCGGGCCGGCCGTGTTCATCGCGAGCTCGTGGGCTGGGCGGCCCGCGCACTGCTCCAGCCGCTCACGCAGCAGATGCCGGATGATCCGCGCCTCCGCCGGCGCGTTGCTCGGGTCCACGGTGAACTCGCCGTTCTTCGGCAGCTTCCAGCCGGCGTCGAGCTTGGCAAACAGTTCCGCAATCGCCGGGTCGCGGTCGATCAGCCAGCGCCGCAGCTCGGCCTCGCTCGTGCCATCGAGCAGTTCGGCCGCGCGGGCGAGTACGAAGTCGCAGGCCAGCAAACCCAGCTCGTCGTCCGGGCAGTACGCCGTGAGGTGGACGCGTTTCGGGCCGACATTGACCGAGATCACCGGCATGAAATCACCTCATCGCGCGCGACCATTGCCTCGCTGCCTGGTATCCTCACGCCACGGCTCCGAACACAGTCCGCCGTTCCCACATCCAGCGGATCTCCGCCTGCCACGACGCCGACGCGAACTCGACCAGCGCCGCCGGCTCGTCGAAGCGTGTCGCGCACGCCATCACGCCATCACGCCTCACGCCTCAGATCACACATTCGCCCACACCGGTCCACGTCTCGCACGGGCAATCGTGCATCCACACGGCCGGGTCTTTCGTCAGGTTGTAATCACGCAGACGCGGCACGCCGCGACCGGTGTATGGCTCGAGATCGCCATAGCGCCCCGCGAAGTTGCGGTAGGCTCGCCCTGAGCCGTCGAGGTTCAGATCGACCGCCACCCAGGCGTAGTCGCCACAGGTCGTGTACTGGCAGTTGCAGGCCCAATCGTCGACGCTTTCGTCGCCGTCGCTGAGTACTTTGCGTACGCAGACGTGCTCACCGCTGACCGGATCGTGCAGCCCGTACCCCGGGATATCCGGCGGCGTCGCATTCGGACCGGGACACTCGATGCAGCTCGGCGTACCGCCTTCCGGTTCACCGCCGGCGAATGAGAAGCTCGCGCAGCCGTCGAGCCACGGGCGTGCGACGCCCAGCCAGGTGCTGCCGACGACCGTGCCGAACCAGATCTGCACGTCGGGCGCATCGGGCACCACATCGCCGCAGACGAACACATCGCCCCAACAGTTGCCATTGCCTTCGTAGCCCGGTGTGCCGGTGGCCTTGATGAACAATCCCGGATGCCAGACATGATCGCGGCGCTGCTTGATGAACAGGTTGCCGTGCTGATCGTCGAAGCCCGGCTCGCACTGCGGCGGGCCGCAGAGCCAGCGGCTCCAGCCGTGAATCGAGCGCGAGCAGGAATAGGAATCGCTCACGCCGCACTGCAGCAGGCTCCCCCAACTGCCGCAGAAGCTGCTGGTGCCGGAGTCACAGTTGACGGTCAACGAGGCGCTGTCGCAGACGCCGGTGCAACTGCCCTGCTTGGTGACCGAGATGCCGCAGTATTCCTGCCGGCAGTCGGAGACGCACTGCGCCCAGGTCGGCTTGGGCGGCGGCAGGCAGGTCGGCGTCTCGCAGCCGGGGTTGAACGGAATCCACAGATCGTGCGCGTAGCTGTCGCAGCCGGTGGGATCCTGCCCGCACTGGGCGTACAGCATCTCGCGCCAGCCGCAGCAGGGCGGATCCGGCTCGCAGCACTGCCAGCAAGTGTAGAAGTCGAAGTCATACGAGCGCCCGCCGCCGGCGCAGCCGGTCGGACAGTCGCCGATGACGACCGGACAAGTGGAATCGGCCACCGACCAGCCGCAGGGATAACCCGCGGCGGTTCCGGGTTGCCGGCGGCGGGTGCAAATGTCCCGCTGCGTCCAGACGCCGTCATCGATCAGGTAATTGATCGCGCCGATGATTTCTTCGAGGTGTACGGCCTCGACCACGTCGCCGGGGCGCAGCCCCCACGATGGATAGCGGGCGTACACGTGGGCGGAGGCGAGGTGATTCGGCTTGTACATCAGCTCGAACGTGCCGGGCGCGACGCCCCAGGAGTACCCGCCGCCATAGAACGGGTTGTCGAATGGCTCGTCTGGGAAGTAGAGCGGCGTGATGCCGCGCCAGGTCTTGCGCGCCGCGGCGCTGCCCCACACGTCATCTTCGTCCGGCTGGTGCTGCGGATGATTGTGCAGCGGGCGCGGATCGGGGGTCGGCCCGCCGACGAGGCCCTTGCCGCCGGTCATGTAGTGGGGGTGGACGTTGCTGCCGCTCCAGCGGAAGCGGATCGGCAGCTCGATGCAGCACAGATCGTCATCACCGCGGCGGCGCGGATTGTGATGAATGATCGGGCAACGGGCTTCGGTCTCGGCGCAAATGTCGTACTCGCCGCCGCAACAGTCGCCGCCCAGCCAGGCCAATGTCCAGCGCACCAGGTTGATGAGTTCGGGTTGAATCGTCTCCGATCCGTCGAACTGGTAGAAGTCGGTCCCGTGACGGACGTCGACGCCGCCGTAGTCGGAGAGCATTTCCGGGAGGCCGTGGGCGTAGGGGTTGTAGTGCGTGAACCACTGCAGGTAGTACGCCTCATTATCGTCCGGTGCGGCGTCCCTTCCCGGCTCGAACTTCGTGATGTCGGGGTTCAGTGGGTTCGGATCGTCATAGAAGTAGCGGAGGTACCAGCGCAGTTCCGTGCCGTGCGGCTGGGCCGCGAACGTGGCGGAATAGACATCGCCGGCGGGCGTCATGGTGATCGCATCCCAGCCGGACCACGAACTGCCCGGCAGCCGGCGTTTCCACCAGAGCTGCACCGTCGTCGGGGTTGCGATGCTCGCGGGCTTGGTCCAACTGAACGTGACCGCGTCACCGTCCTTGTGCAGATAGCCGACGCCGTCCTGGCGACCGGGCTGCGTCGCGCCGAACCAGCCCGCGCCTTCCGGATCGAACGGCGCATCCGCGTGGTCGCGCGCGACGCTGCCGACCGGGAAGTAGGTGCGATCGTGCGCACCGGCCTGGAACTGGAGCTGCGGATCGCCGCTCCGCGAGCGGATCGGCACGCTCGGCGCCGGCATGGGGCAGCAGGGCGGCGATTCGCCCAGCGCCGCGTACTCCTTCCCGCCTTCCTGGAAGTCCCAGTAGCCTCCGGTCTCGTTGCAGCCGGTCGCCCCGGTGATCAGCCGCTGCTCCCAGGTCTCCGGTCCCCACAGGCAGCGCGGATGCTCGCGGTCAACCCACTGGCGCTTGATCCACCCGCCGTTGCCGTCGGGAATCGCCGCCGGCCGCGAGCCGAAGACGGCGTACAGCAGGCCTTCGAGCCGTTCGAGTGCCAGCGCCAGTCGCCCGCCCAGCGTGTCTTCCCAGTTGATCTCGCCCGCGCCGGCCGGCGGCGAGCCTTTGGGCAGCACCCTCACGCCCGGTGGCTGGAGGTCGGACCACTTGAGCTGCGCCGGGTACTGGCCGCCCGGCGACGCAAAGCCCTCGTCGCCGTGGCTGTGCGTGTCAAAGCGGGCGCGCTGGTCGCTGGCGATGTCGATGAAGGCCATGACTACACGCCCTCCATCTGGAAGCGCACCTTGCCGGGCACGCGCAGCGTGTCGCCATTCGGCACGCTCACCGGCGGGTTGATCGGCGTCACCCACATCAGTTCGTTCGCACCGCTGACCGTTCCATAGACCGCCAGGCCGCCGAACGGTCCGAGCGTAGCGCCCGAACTGTTGGTCCACTGCGGAACGGTCGCCGATTCGATCCGCGGCGGCGGGCCGGCGACATAGTTCCACGTGCTCAGCGCCCCGGCTGCGAATGTCGCCGCGAAGTGCGGCGCGATGTCGGCGTAGGTCGTGCGGCGCGTGAACTTCGGCGCACCTGCCAGCAGCGGCCGACAGTAGATGGCGTCGTAGCGGCCGCCGGTCTGGCCGAAGGCGTAGCGTGCGGACCGCAGGGCGAATTCACGCGTGATGCGACCCGCGATCCGGGCCTGGTAGCGCAGGTGCAGCGCTGCGCCGGGGCGCAGCAGCAGCGGCGCGCGGAACTGGGCCGCCGCGATGAGCTTGTTCCGCGAGGCATCGATCAGGAACGCCAGCGTGATCGGGAAGCCGCCGATCTTGCGGAAGTCGCACAGCCAGTCCAGCGCGCCGCTCGCATCCCACTGGTGCATGTAGGAGGGAACGCAATCGTCGGGGTCGCCGGGATCGCACTCGGTCTGGCAGCGCTTGCGCGGCTGTTGCCACGGGTAGCCGACCAGCGGCTCCCAGTTCGCGCGATTGGTCCACGCCGGCGGCGGCAGTTCGATCTCCGGCGTCCAGGGCAGATCCCACGCGCCGTCGTCCTGCGGCGCCCAGGCGTGATTGTTCGGGAAGGTGACTTCCGGCGAGAGCAGCGCGCCGCCGTCGGCTTCGAGCGCGGTTGTGAAGGACACGTTTTGTCGTGCGTATCCGAACGAGGTCCGCATCGCGGCCGTATAGCAACCGCCTTCATTGGCGGCATCGCCGGTGCAGGTCGCGTAGGTCAGTTCCGGACCGAAGGTCGCGCCGCCGCCGGGATTGGGCCGCTCGCCCGGGAATGCGCGCGTCGGGCCGCTCACACCGAGTTGGAACGTCATCGGCGCGTCGTACGGTGGGAAGAGCTGGCGCAGAACGTGGCCGTGGCCCTCGTTGGCGAGCGTGTTGGGCGCGACGAAGCGCAGCAACTCCGCACCGCTCGCCGTATCAACCTGTCGCACGACGAACGCGCCCATCAATACGTCCCCCGATAGTGCGAGCGTGTGCAGACGTGCGCATCGGCGCCGCCGGGCGCGGGGAAGATGAGCACGACATCGCCGACCAGCAGCGGATTGACCCACTGCCCGCCGGCGCCTTGCTCGTCGAGGTTGAACAGGTTGTTGTACGCCGCGCCGTCGACTACCTGTGTCCACACGCCGTCCTCGTCCATCGTGGCGTCGGTCGCCGCATACCGGTACGGCGGCAGCGTGCCGGCCTTCGACGTGATCATCGCGAACAAGGCCGACGCCGTGCCGCCCGCACCTCCTCCGCCGATGCGCACCACCGTCCAGGCGATCTCCGGATCGGCGCGATCTTCGACCGGCTCGACCCACAGCAGCCGTGCGGCGCCGCCGTCACCGCTCGTGAGCTGCCCGGCCTGACCGACTTCGATATCCGCGAACTCGTGGGCTTCGTCATCCATGCGCACGCGGGCGGGACAGACACCGTCGAGGCAGGCCCGCACGATGGTCTGATCGGTCGCCGGCTCCAGCAGGATCGCGAACTTGCCGGTGTGAGCGCTGGACGGCACGACGCCCTTGAGCGCCACGCGCTGCTTGAACTCTTCGGCGTGATCGACCGGCTTGATGATCGGCCCGGCGATGCCCAGCACGTCGAACCGGGCCCGGTCCGCGCCGCTCTCGTTGCGCACCAATACGATGCCGGTCTGCCGGAACTCGCGCTTCGCCTCGCGCGCCGTCGCGCGCTGCCGCTCCTGGAAGTCGCGCGCTGCGTCGACGAACGTATTAAACGTCGCGGCCGGGATGACCAGCGGGTCGCCGGATTTCACTTTGTGCAGCGTTCCGGCCATTGCTCAGATCCCCAGCAACGAGAAGTCGCCCGCTTCGTAGACCCGCTCGACGTACGCCGCGACCGGCTTCTTCACGAGGGCCTTGGCGGCCGTGTCCTCGCTGTCGGCGTAGCGCACCCACAGGTACTCCCAACCCTTCTTGTCGATGCCGGTGATCTCGCCCACGACGACGCCAGTCACGTTCGGACTGGCCGCGAAGCGGTACGTGATCTCCCAATCGCCCAGGCCGCGCTTGCTGCCGGCCGCGCCCAGGAACAGCACCTCTCCGGCGGCAAAGCCCTTGAACGCGCCGTTGTTGGTGCGCCCGGTGAGTGCGAACAATGTTCCCTTGTACGTCGGCGTGATCAGCGAGTCCGGCTTGTAATGCGTCTCGGCGAACTGGTAGACCGGGACCGCGATATCGACGCCTTCGACGCTGTCGGCGGTGACGCCGATCGCGCCGCGGAAGTCGGGCGCGGTCTGGCCGGCCGGCGCATAGGACGCGATCGTTTGCCGGCTCTGGGTGATGTGCTGCGACCCGCCGCCGGTGTCGAAGGAGAAGGTGCTTTCGTTGGTGGCCGGCACGGTGCCGTAGCGGACAATCCCGTCCCACAAGTCCTCGCCGACCGGCAGCACCGTGACCTGGTCGCGCGGCAGAAAGACCAGGCCGCTGCCCCACGGGTCGTAGAGCGCCGGCGACGCGGCGACCAGCGCGCTGCGCGCCTCGACGTCGTCGTCCGTGCCGCGAATCGCGTAGCGCAACTCGACCGACGGGTTCGAGCCGGTGGTGACGAGCCGGCTCTCGAACTTCTCTGCGACCTCGACGGGCACATACTCTCCTTACGATCGAGTTACAATGCCGGTCGGTATGGATTCCGACCGATTTCCTTGCCCGTGCTGCGGCTTCCTGACTCGGACTGAACCCGCGTCGGGCACATACGACATCTGCCCCGTCTGTTACTGGGAAGATGATCCCATTCAGCTACGCGATCCTTCGTACGCCGGCGGCGCGAACCAAACATCTCTCGAAGAGGCGCGCGCGAACTTCCGCGCGTTCCGGGCATGCGAAGAACGATGCAAGCCACATGTCCGAGCTCCGCTTCCGGAAGAGACTCCATGAATTGCCTCACGCAAACGTCAGCCCGCCCGTGACCGCCGCGTCGGCCAGGCGCTTCGTGTTCTTGGCGATCTGCTCGGTGTGCCGGGCGGTGCGTTCGACCGCGTCGCCGCCGCCCAGCCCTGCCACCGACAGCGGGTTGAAGGTGCCGACGACGCTGATGCGATTGGAGAGCGCAGCGCCGATACCGGCCAGTTGCTCCTCCAGATCGCCCGCGTTGCCGGGCTTGGGGCGCGGGGTTCGCTTTTGACCGTCGGCCTGCTCGCGTGTCTCACGCGCTTTGGCGATCGCCTCATCGAGCTGCCGACGCGCCTCGGCCAGTTGCCGCTGCGCTTCGGCGACGCGCTCCGCCGTCCCGCTGTCGAGCGCTTTCTGGGCCTCTTCGAACTGCCGGCCGATCTGGGCCAGCGTGGCTTCGTTCACGGCGGCGGCCTGGTCGCGCTCGCGCTGCCGACGACTCTCCCGATCGCGGACGGCGGCACTGCGGCGGTCTTCCACCTGCCGCGCGCTGTCGGCGAATTCCGCGTCGGCCATCTGTTTGGCGAGTGCGGCCTGCTCGTCGGTGAGTTGGCCGAACAGTTGGAAGAGATCGAGCCAGCGGTTGGTGAGCCAGTTCTGGATCAGTCCCCAGGCCTGCTGCAGATCGCTGGTGAAGTTCGTCCACGTGTTCGAAAGGAACGCTGTGGTCTCGATCCACGCCACCTCGATCGCGTGAAAACCCTGCTGCGCCAGGGCCAACGCGCCGAACCACATCGCCTGCGCGGTTCCGATGAAAAAGCGCTTGGCTTCCAGCCAGACCCGATTCAAGGCCGCGACGCCCTGTTCCCAGGCCAGCCTGAGCCCCAGCCAGAGGACTTGCGCGGCCAACGTGAGGTCGCCGGCGGCGAGTGCGTACGATATCCCGCCCATTACCTTATATATGCCGTCGCGCAGTTCGGCGAAGCGCTCGCCCAGCCAGGCCAGGGCGTCCGCACCCGCGCCCGTGTAGGCCAGGACCGCCGTTCCCAGTGCCGCGACGGCGGTGATGGCCAGGCCGATCGGCGAGACGGTCGCGGCGATAGCACTGGCGAGCAGGCCGAACGCGGCGCCGATCGTCGTCACAACCGTCGCCAGCCCGCCCAGCGCTGCGCCGAGACCGGACACCACGAAGCCCAACGCGATCAACGCCAGCCCCGCCCCGGCGACAACGGCCGCGATCTTCAGCGCACTGACGACCAGTTCCCGATTCTGCTTGATCCACTCGGTCACGCGCACGATCACGCGCGCCGTCCGGTCGGCCAGCTCGGTGAACGCTTTCGCCAATGCCGACCCGATCACGAACACGCCCTGTTTGACCGTCCGCCAGAGGATGTTGAGCGTGTCGTTCAGCAGCGCCGCGTCGGCGGCCGCCTCGGTCGAGACCGTCAGCCCGAACTCGCGCGCCTGGGCCTGGAGCCGCTCGATGCCCTTCGCGCCGTCCTGCAGCAATGGCAATAGTCGCGTGCCGGACTTGCCGAAGACCTCCATCGCCAGCGCTGCGCGGCGCGTGGGGTCGACGATCCGGCTCAGCCGATCCGCGATGTGCTTGAACTGCTGCTCCGGCGACAGCCGTTGCAACTCGGCCACGGACAGGCCCAGTTGCGCGAACGCTTCAGCCGCCGCGTCCGAGCCGTCGATCGCTTCGCTGATCGACTTCTGCATCTTGCGGACGCCGGCCTCGAGCGTCTCCAGGTCCGCGCCCGACTGCTCGGCGGCGAACCCCAGCTCCGAAAGCGCCTCGACGCTGATGCCGGTGCGCTGCGACATCTTGTCGAACACGTCGCCGGCGCCGGCGAACTCGCGCGCTGCGACGAACAGGCCGGTCAGCGCGGCGCCGCCGACGGCCGCCAGGGGCGTGCCGATGGCGCGCAGTCCGGCGCCAAATGCCTTCAACCGCGCCTCAGCGGCCCGCAGGCCTTTCGAGAGCTTGTCGCTGACGCCCAGCTCGACGAACGCCCGGCCGGCGCGGATGCCTCTTGTATCTGCCATGCGTCACCCTCCGCGTACGCTGCCGGCCCAGAGCTTCGGCAGTTTCGGAGCTTCCTTCTGCAGCGCCGGGCCCATGAAGGGCCGCGGCTCGTAGCGCGCCCGCTGGCGCACGAGCCGGCCGCGCCGGCGGCGCACAAGCGTGGCCTGGCTGCCGAATTCCAGCACGTTGGGCGCAGTGCTCGTGCGGAATCCGACCGGCCCGACGACGACGCTGTCGCTGCCGCGGTCGTAGCCGAAGAAGATCAGCCGGCGCAGCGATCCTTCGTGCGAGTGCGGCGGCTTACCCGGCGGCGCCGACCCCTTCCGCGTGCGGATGCTGTGCTTGGCGGTGGTGCGGATGAACGCGCCAGCCTTCGAGAGTACGGCGCGCTTCGCCTTATCCACGGCCCGCACGACCGTCCGGCGATCAAAGAACAGATCCTTGATGGCGAAGTCGAGCACGTCGGCTACTCCAGTTTGACGCCGCTGGCCGCCAGGTTCAGGCGCAGCTTGTTGGCCGCCGTGGACCAGCCGATCACAGTCAGGTGCTGCCCGATCTCGAGATCGGTCGCGTCCATGCAGCGGCCGGCCGTGCCCGACAGCACCAGCAGTTGCCCGGCCAGGGAGAACGCGCTGTTCACGGTCACCTCGCCGGTCGCGGAAAGACTGACCGGCTGACCCGCAACAGCGGAGTTCACGGCCATGCCGGCCACCCGCGTCAGATCGAGCGCCCCGCCGGTCATCGCCTTGCGGGCCTTGCCGTCGGCCGGATTGAGGTAGACGAACTCGCCGGCGACGAGCGCCTCGCCCGCCACGGCGCCCTGCGTCGCGCCGATCGGCAGCACGCTGCTGCTGGTAAAGCTGTAGGTGGCCACAAAGCACCTCGTAAGCGGGTGGGAACGTGTGATTGTGGGAAGGTGAGAAGCGGAAGCGTGGAGCCGGCGCGGTTGCGCCATTCCCAGCTTCCCGTATTCCCACCTTCCCACGCCCTTGGGTCGCTACGGCGTCGGCGGCGGCGTGGTCCGGGCCGTCTTGGCCCCGATCTCCTGATGGTTGCCGCACCTCACTGCGAACCTGGGCCTCCATGCCCGGGGAATCTTCCATCGATGAACACGTCCCTCAGGACGCTGATATCCACGCGCGGCACGCGCTCCGCGGCGATGCGCTGCGCGAACGGATCAAAGTCCCGCGGCCGCAGCGGCTTGGTCTTCTTCGGATCGCGGTGCGCATTGGCCAACAGCGCCAACAGCACACTCATCCGCGACCACTCATCCCACTGCCGCCCCTCGGCCATCGCCAGCAGCTCGCGCAGCGTCAGCCGCCCGGGTTCGACGCCGACGATCCCGGCGGCGTGCCAGAGGATGCGCCAGACGTCGCCAGCGCGTGTGCGACCAGCTCGTCCGGGTTGAGCTGCGTCAGCCGCGCTTCCACCGCGTCGCGGGCCTTCTCCAGCACCGCCTGGGTTGTCGTCAGGACGCGCTGCAGGTTGGCCCGATCCCTCGGGCTCGGGGAAAAACCCACGAGTTCCTCCAGCAGCGCCGTGGTCGCCCGCTCGATCGCATCGCCGGCCATCGCCCGGCCGAACTCCTCATCGCTGACGCCCAGCGCATCCGCCTCGGGCTTGCACACGGCGTAGACGACGTCGCACAACAGGATCGGATCACGGTAGAGCCGCTCGACCAGCCTCCCCTCGACGATCTCCAGCAGGTCCACGTTGAGCAGGCCGCGCACGCGCTTGATCGCATCGACGTGGATCGCGATGGTCCACGTGCGGCCCGCGTTGTCGTTAAAGGTCTTCATCGCTGCCCCCTTCCTTACGCACCCGCCAGCCACGAGGGCGGCGTGGTCGAATAGGTCACCTTGGCCGTCACGCTGACGGTGATCGCTTCTTCCAGCGGTTCGCTGCGTGAGAACTGCGTGATCATGAAGTCCGCCTGCAAGCCCTGGCCGCCCGCACCGTCGCGCACCTGCAGGCCGATCGGGTCGTTGCCCAGGTAGGCGTCCTTGATGGCGGTAAAGCCGGTGTCGGCCGTGTCCCACACCATCTCGAACTCGACCGTGGCCTCTTTCAGCGTCGCGACGGTTGCCCGCCAGCCGGAGTTGGCGCGGGTGGTCACGTCGGCTTCGCCGGTCTCGAGGTTTAGCGTCACGTCGCGGGTGTTGGCCAGCTCGGTCCAGGCCCCGCCGCCGGCCTGGCCGCCGGTCTTGTAGTACAGCTTGGCTTCCATACCCAGCCGAATCGCCATCGCACACCTCCCTCAGCGCGTGTAGCCGACCACCAGCAGCACGTTGTCCGACGTGTCGCAACTCGCGTCCAGCTCCGCCAGATCGACGCCATCCAGTTGCACCTGTACGCCCGGCGGCCAGCCGATCGCATCGCCCTGGCGGAAGCGCACCGCGACGTCCTTGCTGTTGCCGGCGGGCGTGATGATGGTCGCATTCACGACCGTCGGCTCCTCGGCCAGGGCCTTCCAGTCGCTGTCCAGTTCGAGTCGGTTCATGAAGACGTTGGCCGGCATCACCGCTTACCTCCGCATGCGATAGGTCACCGTCAGCACGCTCGTGAACACCCGCTGCTGATCCAGATGCTCGGTCGCAAAGGCCGGCTCGTTGGCGATGCTGACCCACGCGGCCTCCGTCACATCGGGCAGGCGCTGGTGGCGCAGGTGGTCGGCGAGCTGCTCGACCAGGCGCATCAAGCGGTCCAACTGGTCCGGATCGTCGGCGTTGACCTTCTGCTGCACGCCGACATCGACGGCGAAGTCAAAGGAACTGTCGCTGCGGGAAGCGCCGCTGATCTCGATCGAGCGTGGAATCACGCTGACCCGCAGCGTCGCCAGCTCTGCCAGCTCGAACGCCGGCTGGTAGCGCCGCTGGGCTGTAAACGGCAGCTCGAAGCTGCCGCTGTTCAGGCGCGTGACAACCGCATCGGCGATCTTCAGCAGCACGCTCACGGGTGGCGATCCAGCAGGTGGTCCAGATTGGCTTCCATCCGCGCCAGCACACGTTCGGTGGTCTCAATCCGCAACCCGTGCGCGTCGAGCTGCGCATCGTGGCGCAGCAGCAACGCGCCCGAGCCGAGCACCAGAATCAGAATCAAGGTCAGCAGCGCGCCCAGCAGCCATGCAAGCTCCTGGCGGGCGTCGCCGTCAATCGGTGGGGCATCGACTTGCACGTCATCACTCCCTTGCCACATGCTTGGTGTGTATCCGCAGTGTCTGGCGGTACAGATCGCTGTAGCGCCACGGCGGTTCAGCTCCCGGGGACATCACCTCGTACACGTACGTGACGTCATCGACCGTCTCGCGAACCCGATCGCCGGCCTTCGGCAACGTCAGCTCGCTGTTCAGCACCAGGTCCTGGGCCCGGACCAGGAAGTCCCGCGACTGCAGCTTGTGAACAACGCCGAACTCATCGACCTGCTCGAACTCGGTGCGACCGATCGTCGCCTGCAGCGCCACCGTCTGGTCGCTGCGCTGGTAGACGATCGAGCGCGTCATGAAGCGCTGCCGCTGCGCTTCCAGCCAGGCCGATCCCTGGTCGAGCAGGTCCGCCATCGTTACTGGCTCATCCGCACGCGAACGGTCGTATCCGCATCGGCCGCAGCCTTGATGCACTTGCCGATCAGCTTGTTGGCCCCGGCCGCGGCGCTGGTCGTGGCCCGGTTGTTCGTGTCATCCCAGTAGAGCAGCGCTCCGGCCGTGATCGCCGTGCCGCCGCCCGTCGCCTTGGGGAGGTCGTAGACGCCTGCGACCGAGAGCGAGCCGAGCGTGTTGGCCGCGATTGCGAACTTCGCGACTCCCACCAGTTCACCCTGCACAACGACTTCGCCGGCCGGCACAGCCGCGCCGGGCGTGTAGTCGATCGAGAGTCCGTCCTGTACGAGTGTTGCCTGTGGCATTGATTACTCCCTGTCACACCGTGGGTTCATCACCCCGGCGCTTCGGCTTACACCTCGCCCTTGACCTTGATTCCGCCGCGCGGCTCCTGGAGCGAGCAACCGAATTCATGGAACCCGCGCATCTGGACACCGAGCACGTTGAAGTCCGCTTCGGCGGTCTCGATCGTGGGCGACTCCTGGCCGTTCAGGAACGCCGTCTCGATCACCGGCAGATCCGTCGGATCGGCCAGCAGGTACCAGGCCTTGTCCGAGAAGCCGGTGTACTGCGTGTTGGAGAGGTAACGGCTGACCTCGACGCGGAACTTGCCCGTGTGCGGGTTGGCGATCGGGAACTTCGTGCTGGCCGTCGTGTCGCGGATCTCCAGCGACTTGAACAGCACGGTGCCGATGGCGCTCAGCGCCGTCGGCACGAGAATCAGCTGCGGCATGACCCCCAGCGGCTTGCCGTCCGGATCGATCTGGTTGAGGAACGCGACCTCGGCCTTGGTCATCCCGTCGATGCCCAGCGCCGTGTCGGCGCCGGTGAGATAATTGTTGTTGCCGGCCGCAAAGAACGCCGCGTTGTTCATGAAGACCGACCAGAAGACGTCGTTGATCTTCAGGCCCGACCCGCGGCCCAGCTTGCGCGGCACCGTGGTGATCGCGCCCAGGTCGTCGTTCACGATGTCGCGGCGGTCGATCGAAAGCAGCAGGCCGTAGGTGTCGGCCTTGTTGGTGTAGCTCTGTTCACCCAGCGTGCCATGCTTGAGTTCGCCGCCCGGCGCGACCTTCTCATACTGGTCCTTGCCGATCAGCCGGTAGCTAGTGACGGTCTTGAAGTCGCTGACGTTCCGGACGGCGCAGATGTTCCGCCAGGTGCGCTCGACGCTGAAGAAGCCCTCCAGCAGGAACTTGTTCGCCACGTTGCTCAGGATGCCGCCGATGTCGATGGTCGACGCCGCGGCGCGGATTTCCCGGCCGAAGGCGTAGCGCAGCATCTCCGGCGTCACCCGCCGCTCACGGCCGACGTACCCGTTGGCCCGGGCGGCTTCGACGATCAGCTCGGCCAGGCCGAGGCGCCCGTCGAACTGGCGGTCCGCTTCGTCGAGTACGGGCGCCTCGAAGTACCGCTCGAGCTTCTCGACCCGGGCGGCCTGCATACAGGCTGCCTCGAGCACCTGGCCGGTGACGGCCGTTTCGGTGACGTGCACGGCGGGCGCCTTGGGGCGCGTCACACGCAGCTTTTCCAGTTCCGTACGGTCCGGGGTCCAGCCCTCGGCAATCGCCCGCGCCTCAATCTCCGGCAGCCGCCCACCGAGGATCGAACGGATCGCGGCGATGCGCTTGGTCTCGGCCAGCGCCTGCGCGCGAATGTCCGCGACCGGGTTGACGGCCGGTGCGGGCGTAGCGCTGGCGGCGGGGCCGGCCTCCGTGCCGGCGCCCGCTGCCTCGTCACGCGCAACGTCGTCCTGCGGCGCCTCGGGCGCCACGTTGTCGAGGACCTCCGTGTCCTTGCTCTCATCCATGAGTTCACTCTCCTGTTGCTGCGCCGCGATCGTCGCGGTGGTGTTCCCGTCTGCCCCCAGGTCCACGAAGCTGATCTCACCGAGCACGGTCCGGCGGGCCACATACAGCGGCCCCTCGAACGTGCGGCTGTTCACCGTGACGCTCTTGCCGGCGCGGACGAACTCGGCCTGGGCGACCTGCGCGCCGATGGAGGCCTGCCACGGAAAGCCGCGCTTGCCGCTGGCGACCACCTCGCGCGCGGCTCCCGTGTCACGCGACACGATGCCCTCGGCGATCAGCCGGCCCGCCTCCACGACGATGCGTTCGGTGTGTCCGACGCCGGCATACATGCTGTGGCCGAAGCGCACCGGCCGGCGCTGCGACGGGATCGACAGGCCTTCGAGATCGACCACAACCGGATGTCGCCAGCCCTCGACGGTCATGGGCTCGCCGGTGTAGGCGATCATCGTGAAGCGCGGGATGGCCGGCGCGTCACCCTCCGTCGCGAGCGCTTCGAGCGTGATCCGATCTGCGCCACACACCAGCGAAAGCCGGTCGGGAACCGGGTCCGCCGGCCTGTCCTGCAGGCAGGCGTCCTCACGCGGCCGTCCGGGCGTCGACGTCTTCCGTGACATCGTCATCCTCCTCATCCTGAGGTTCATCTGCGGTGGGCGGCGCAGCCGGCGCGGCCTGCTCCGTTGTCAGCCCCAGCTCGCGCATCAGCACCAATTCGCGGGCGCGCTGCCGCAGCTCGCTCTCCCAGTCCAACCCGGCCTTCGCATACTCCGCCGAGAGGGTCGTCGTGTGGCTCGCCAGTCGCGTCGCCTGCGCGTTGGCTTCCTTCTGCGGATCGACGTGCTCCAGCCCGTCCCAAAACCACTGATGGGCGAGATTCACATCGAGCACCCGCGCGCTCTGCGGCAGGTAGCCCTCGATCAGCACCGCCTCGTTCAGCCAGGCGCTCAGCACGCGGTCGAGCACCACGTCGGCGAGATGCGCCTGGTCCATGCGGATGGCTTTGAAAAAGGCCTGGTGGTCGAGTCGCCCCGAGGCGTAGTTGTAGCCCGATGAATTCCCCGCTGCGATGTTGAAGGGCATGTTCAGGCAGCGGGCGATCTCGTTGATCACCTCGTGCTTGAAGTCGCTGTAGACCGTCGTCGGCTGCTCGGCCTTGAGCTGGCCGACCTTCCAGCCGTAGGGCATGGTCAGCCAGGTGCCGCGGTCCATGTCGACCGTGTCCATCGGCTCGACCTGCGCCGCTTCAGCGTCGGCCGGGGCATCGGTGTAGATCACACCCGACGGCAACGCAGCCTGCTCGGCGGCGCCCAGCACGGCCAGCGTGTAGCGCCGCAGCATCGCGAACAGCGGCAGCGCCGGCGTGATCTCGGGGATGCCGCGGCTCTGGCCGGGTCGCTCAGCGCGGAACAGGTGGATGATCGACTCGATTGGCAGCACGTCGGATTCCAGGCCGCCGGCCCGGATGCTCGCCGCGTCGCCCGGGTGCCGTCTCAAGACGGTGTACGCGACCGGATTGCCGAACTCGTCGAAGAGGATACCGTCGACCGTCTCGGGGCCGCGAAGTCCGGTCGGGGTTGGAGCGCAGACGCGATCGGCCTCGATCAGCCGCAGGTCGAGTTGCACGGGTGCTGCGACCCGCGGATTGGTCGCAAGCAGGCCGAAGACCTCACCCGCTTCGGCCTGCGCGATCCGCATCGTGCGGAGCTTGTGCGCCAGGCCGGTCGCTCTGGCCCACAGGGAGAATTCCCTCTCGATGACGCGATTGGCCTCGGGATCGTCGCTGAGCATCTGCAGTCGCGGGCCGGTGCCGACGACGTAATTCGCCAGCGTGAGAACAATCCCCTTGGCGTAACTGTTGTTCGCAATCTCGTAGCGTGCTCGGCTGCGAAGGACACGCCGCACCTCGGCGCTGGCCGAGGCGTCGGCGGAGAGGTGATCGGCGTTGGCCCAGTGGCGGCGGTTCTCATGCGTGGTCTGCGCCGCGTCATACTTGCCGCGCACCACGAGCAAGCGGCCGCGGGCAATCGCTCCGACGCCCGCAAGCCGCGAACCAAGCTGTCGCAGCCACTTCAGCACGTTCACACCGCTCCGGGCGGGACCACCTTTGTCATCTTCAAGCCGAGGCCCTGCTTCGACGCCTCCTTCGATGCGAGATACCGATCCGCCTCGATCTGCTCAGGGATCGAATGCTGCTCGACCGAACCGGAATCGCCCTGAGCCTTCTTCGGGCCGGCGGCGTTGTCGCGGATGGCGTCCTGGATCGTCGGGTCGGACATTGTGTTCTCCGATTGCGGGAGCGGGAGTTGAACCCGCAGCGCCGGCACATGAAGCCGGCATGTTGCCGTTACACCATCCCGCCGCATTGGCGGCGCATGATGCGGCCGCCTACTTGGTTACTTACGCGGCGACGGCGCGAGTTGGTGGGAAGTCGAGCTGGTTTGTGGAAAGCGTTACACCGGTAGACCCGGAAACCCGAATTGGCGTGCCCCCGCTCTATCGCAACTGAGATTGAATGCAGACTGTCGGCGCGCCTCAGTCCCCGGCACGATCGGAAGCCGCGGGCGACCGGTCCCGCCACGGGCCGCCAGCGCGCCACGTCTTGAGAAAGGGCGTTGCGCCGACCGCGGCGCTCAGGGCCGGTCCGACGAAACGGGCAATCGCTTCCACGACCTCGGCGAAGTCCGCTGGGCGCTGACCGGCGTCGATGCGTCGGGCGAACGCAGCCCATTGGGCGCGCTTGGCAGGATCGGCTGCGAAATCGGGCGTGAGCGCCAGGGGGAGCGCGCGGGGTATCGCGGTGCGCCGCCTCCGAAACGTCGCCCCGACGGCGTCTACCAGCGCCTGGCCATCGGAGTCCATCGTCCGACTCAGCACGTAGAGGTCGAAGAAGTCCTTCATCCGGCTGTTGGCCATGCCCAGCGTCACCATCGCCTCGAGCTTCTCGGCGATGACGGTCTGCGGCAGATAGGCGGCCATCACGGGCGGCGGCAGGTCCAGCAGCGGACCGAAGGTCGCCATCGCCGGCGCGGGGGTGATGACGTCGCCAATACCCACGTCCACCTGAACGGGAAGCCGGGCCGACCCGAGGCGGCCGATCAGCTTCACGCGGAGCCCTTGATAGACGTTGTCCTCGCGGATTGCTTCGACTTGCACAGACGCAGCGTCAAAGCGCATCCCGTCGGGCTCGACGGCAGCGTCACACACTTCCTGAAAGACCTTGCGCAGGTCATCAGCGCTCGGCTCACCACCGACGAGCAGGTCCACGTCGAGCGTCGGGCGGTGCGGCTTATCCATCCAGATCGCAAACAGCATCGCACCCTTGAGCGTGAAACGCGAGTTGTGCGGGGTGCGCGTCAGTCGATACAGCAGCCGCTCGATCGCGTAGCGCGTCAGCAGCAAGTTGAAGTCCTCGCCGTCCCTACGCGCGCGGTTCATCAGGCGCTGTTTGACCGATTGGGCGAACGGGTCCTGCCGATGCCGCGTCACGCCAGCGCCTCCAGGTACGGCCGCATAACCCGCTGGACGCGGCAGATGCGCGCGTACTTCCAGAGTTCGTCGATCGTGGCGCGCTTCCCGCGCAGACACTCCCGCAGTGCCTCCAGCGCCACGTCGAGGCCGATCTTATTGCGGTACTTGAAGCAATCGGCGACTGTCTTCGCCACGCCGTAGATGGCGACCTCCGCACGGTCGATCCGGTGGCGCGCGACGCCGGACGTAAACGCCTCACCGGAGGCCCGGAAGAACCGCATGGAGGGATAATCGACCCGCGGCCGTGCGGCCCGCTTCTCGATCATCATCCACACTTCGTGCGGGAGCTGGGTGCCGATTTCGTGGAACCGCAGCGCCGACAGCAGGCAGATGATGCCGTGCGGCACGCGGCGGGCGGCTTCGATGAGCGTCACGTTGGCGGAGTAGTCGCCGTCGGCCAGCAGGTACAGCCCGCGGCCGGACCGCTGGAGCAGGCCGGCGGCGCAGAGCCGGCGAAGATATTCCGGGTGGATTCCGTGCTCGGCCAGGTCGCGCACGCGCAGGATGCCCTTCTGGCGGGCCAGGCGGAGGACTTTCTCGGTCGTGGACGGCTTGGTGGCCATGTGTAAAAGTATCGCCCGTTCGCAACAAAAGTCAAGACATCTACACGACGCACATGCAGGCCGACTCACTGGGCACGCTCGGACGTGGTGATCCTGTGTCCGCAGTACCGGCACTCGCGCCGCCGCCGCACGCCGCCGCCCCGGCCCGGGCGGGTATAGACCACGCGGAGGTCGGCGCAGCCGCACGCGGGGCAGCGCAGCCCACGCTGCTCTTCCGGCTTGGGCACGGTGCGCTTCGGTGTGCTCATCGTCGCCCCCGCTGAAGCTCCGACAGCTTCACTCGTTGCCGCGGCGCGGGCCGAGCGTCGGTGCCCGGGAGGATCGCACCTTCCAACGACGCCGCCACCGCGCAGCCGACCATGCAATCGAACCAGTGATTGTCGGCCCCGTCCACGCGGAGCTTCCACTCATCGACGGTCCGCCCGCGCCCCTCGGTCTTCACGCGGTACTCGCTGGTCAGGTGCGCAGCCAGCAACTGGTGCGGCTCGGGCTTGCGCCCGAACAGCGACAGGCAGCCTGGATCGCCCATCGAAACCGCCAAGCGAGCGTGGATGAACGACTTCCAGAAGTTCGTGTCAAACGTCACGTGCCGCACGGCGCGCTTGCCGTTCACCGTCGGCACACGCCAGTTCAATCCCACCCGATCGCCGCGCCGTCGCTTGTAATCGGCGAATGGGAGCGACGACGCGCCGACATAGCGACCGTGCGACGGGAGCAGGATCGTCGCGTGCTTCGACTGCCGGCAGAACTGATACACGACGTCGGACGAGCTGCCCCAGTTGGCATCGATCAGGCAGCGATCAATCCGCGCCAGCGCGCCATCATCACGCCGCCATTCGCGATCGAGCAGCCGGGTCGTGAGTCGCTCGAGACCGGCATAGATCGCACCCTCGATTCCGGCCCGCGGCATGGCCAGCGCGAGTGTCTGCCGCAGGTCACGCAGCGTGAAGTACGCCTCCTTCTGATCGGGCTCCGTGCCGTAGTCGACGACGTAGCCCGTGAAGTCGCTCTCCCACGCCGCGACGAGCCAGAACAAGGCCTTGGCCTGCACGTCGACGAACATCGAGAGGTGCGTGCAGCCGATCGGGACTTCGCCGCGTCGATGGCCGTTGGTCTTGGCTGCGATCTGGTCGGCCGTAAGCAGCTCATCGTCCGCCTGCTCCTCCGGCAGCGGCTCGTTCTGATACTCCGCCCAGAAGGCGGCGTCGCCTCGGCCCAGCCGCAGGTTCATCGCGTGCTGCACGGCCGAGAGTTCATCCGGGTGATGGCGCTGGGGCCAGGCAGCCACGGCGCCGGCGTCCATCGCCGCGCGGTTGGCCTGATAGAACTCCGTGGCCTGAGCAATCCCACGATCCGCCCGCATCCCCTCGCGCCACAGCTCGGCGTAGCGCGCCCACAGCGCCTCGTCGGTCGGGAACGCGTACACCATCTTCGTGCGTTCACCCTGCCACTGCGGGTGCTTTTCGCGATCGAGGATGCGATCGGCCAGGTCATCGGGCCGCACGACCGTGAGCGTCATCAGCCCCGCGATCTTCCGGCCCGGCCCCGCCAACCCCAGGATCGCGCCGGACAGAATCCGCTCGCGCGTCACGCATTGGGACGGGGACCGCGCCGATTCATCCGTCTGCGGATCGTCGATCAGTACCAGCGACGGCCGTACCGATGTGCCGTCCACGCGCTTGTGCTTCATGCCGCGAATACGCCCGGTGATGCCGGCCACGCTAATGATCGAGCCGCTGGCCCGGCTGCCGGGCATCGTGGGTAGCACGATCTCTTTGGCGGTCCAGCCGATGTGCGTCTGTTTTCCCTGGTAGAGCTGGCCCGCGGCGCGCTGGTGAATGCCCTCCAGCGCACGGATCGGATGCACCACCTCCGGGAAGTCGTCGAGCAGCGCGTCGTTGGTCTCCATCTCGACCTTGATGCTGTCGAGCATGTTGGCGGCGTGTTCTTCGTCGCTTCCGATCAGCGCGACAAACTCACGGTGCCCGTACACCAGCGCCCAGACACAGGCGATCTCGCACAGACTCGTTTTCCCGCTGCCGCGCGGCATGGCCATCGCGAACAACCCGCCCTCCAGCACCGCCTGCTCGATCTTGGCGATGACTTTCAGATGGTCCGGTGACCACCGCAGGTGGAACGTCTGCGGAAAATACTGCTCGCAGAAGAACCGAAAGTCCGTCGCGGCCCGTTCCTTACGGTCCGTGTGAACGACCGCCGGCAGCTCGCCGATGTCGCGCCCGAGCAGCGCCAGTTCACGGTTCCGCTGCGCCGAGCGCTCCTTCATCGCTTCGTAGCCGGTCAGACCAGTCGGTTCCGGGCGCGGCCGATGGCGCTCCAGCACCAGCCAGGCGACGTAGCGCAGCAGGTCGACCGTGCGGTCGTCGCCAATCCGAAAACCGGCGCGCGAGCGATGCCGGTGCAGCTGGCGCTCGCTGATCACTTCGCCCAGCGGCGTGGAGTTCAGCAGGCGGACCGCTTCGGTCGGCTTCAATCTGCGCGGGTCAATCGCCACGGCCGGACATCTCCCGAATGAGCCACGCGGCGTAGTGGACCAGGTTCAGCGTGCCGTCGGCGTTGGCCGGCGCTCCTGCGGCGCGGTCCGCCTCCAGCATGTCGAGTGTGATGCGTTGGCCGCCTGCGGCGGTCAGCAGCCGGGCCGCGTCGGTCATCGGCAGCGCCGCCGGGTTCAACCTGGCGTCGGGTTCCGCCATCTACGCCGCCTCCCGCCCGGGTACGCCCCACACGCGACACGGCCGCCACGGGGCCGCATACGTCACGGGCAGGCGGTGCCGGCCGCCCCGCGCGTACCCGCGAGCGCTTCCGCCGCAGATTCGGACCTGGCCGCCTGCCGCATCAAGGAATTCGTGAAATTCTCGGAATGCGAGTGGATTCCGGGCGTTGTTCATGGCTTCATGTGTCTGTACGCACGCCGCGTACCGCAAGGAGAAACGAAGATGGCCACGAACGAACTGAAACGCACCGCCGCCGAAACGTACGCCGCCCGCCGCACGGACATTGCCCGCCTGGTCGACGTGCTCGAGATGGAGCTCGAGAAGTACGACCAGCGCGCCGCCGCCGAGCCGCAGCGCTGGGACTTCCCGGGCACGCTCGACTACGTCCGCACCACGCTCATCGACCTGGTCGAGGGGCTGTCGGGAATGGAACGCCGGCGGATCGAGGAATTCCTGGCCGAATAGCGCCGAAACGCAGCGTCGCGCTGCGTCGCCCGGGCGCGTGAGACCCGGGCCTGACGAGGCAATGCGAAGGAGACCGGCATGAAGAAGAACGACGTCGAGATTGGCGCGACGTATGTCGCCAAGGTGAGCGGCACGCTGGCCCGCGTGCGTATCGACCGCGAGAGCCGGTACGGCGGCTGGGAGGCGACGAACGTCGATACCGGCCGGCGCGTGCGGATCAAGAGTGCGCAGCGCCTGCGGCACGCTGCAGTCGACCCGAAGTGCGCCAAGGCGATCGCGGCCGCCGACCAGCAGAACGCCCGGCTGCGCGACGAGCGCGAGCGCTCGCCCGACGGCATGGCCGCCAGCGAACGGGCGATGGCGAACAGCGCCATTGAGAACCCCGAAGAGTGCGCGACGGTCGGCTGCGGCCGGCCGGCAGCGCTGACGTACCTGGGCCGCCCGCGGTGCCAGGCCTGCTACGAGGACGAAGTCGCCGATGGCGACGCGACGAGTGAAACCCCCAACCACGAGGAGACGACGATGGCTACGACGAAGAAGAGCAAGAAGAGCGCGACCAAGGCTCCGAAGGCCACCAGGATTCCGAAGGTCATCAAGCCCCCGATGGCCGCGAAGCCGAAGGCGACCAAGCCGACGGCCGAGCGCAGGCCCACCGGCGTCGCCAAGCCCAAGCGCGTCAGCGCCCCCGACGCCGCCGCCGAGGTTCTGCGGAAGGCCGGCAAGCCGATGCGCAGCCAGGAGATGATCGCGGCGATGGCCGAGCAGGGCCTGTGGAGCAGCCCAAACGGGCGGACGCCGGCCGCCACACTGTACAGCGCGCTTCTTCGAGAGATTCAGCACAGGGCCGGCGAGGCGCGATTCAAGAAGTCGGACCGCGGCCTGTTCGAGTACGCCGGCTAGGTCGCCGTACATTCCCTCCCCGCCCCCGACACCTCGGCCGACGACGCCGGGGTGTCTCTTCGGCCGGTTGCCGCTCCGTCCGCCGCTACGAAACGAACGCTTCCTTCGCCCGGCACCTGAGAAACGAGCATTTCTCCGGACGCAGCCGCCGGGGCCTGGGTTCCGGCGCCGGGCTGGGTTGACGCGGCCAAGCACCGTATATACAATGGATATACGTTGTAATACCCGGAGAACAGTCTCATGCTCAAGACGCTCACCAAGCACGGAAACAGCTACGCCCTGATCATCGACCGCGCCATCCTCGAACTGCTCAAGATCACGCCGGAGACGCCTCTGGAAGTCAGCACCGACGGCAAGACGCTGACGATCGCACCGGCCGCCGACCCCAAACGCCGCGCCCGCTTCGACGCGGCGCTCGACAAGACCAACCGTCGCTACGGCCGCGCGCTGAAAAAACTCGCGGAGTAGTGCGCGATGGAGCCGGAATTCCTCGAGCTCGCCGAGGTGCTCACCATCCACGCCGACCAGATCGAGCGCTACGGCGGCGACGCGTCCATCCGCGACGCCGGCCTGCTGGGATCGGCGCTGGCGATGCCGCGGGCGACCTTCGGCGGGGAGTTCCTGCATCGCGACCTCTTCGAGATGGCCGCCGCCTACCTGTACCACATCGTCCAGAACCATCCATTCGTGGACGGCAACAAACGCACCGGGACCGCGTCGGCGCTCGTGTTCCTCGACATGAACGGCGTGACGATCGATGTCGACGAAGATGCGCTGGTCGACCTCGTCCTCGAAGTCGCCCAGGGGCGCGCGGACAAGGGGCGCATCGCGGAGTTCTTCCGCGCGAACCGCGCGTAGCGCACCGCCGATCACCATCACACCTCCGGCTTGCCATGCCGCACCATGCCTCGTCCGAGCAGACCATGCCGCTCCGCGGCTAGCCACCGCGTGGCGCGCCTCGCCGGGGTGTGACATACCTCGGCTTGGTCTTCAACGCTCCGGTGCGGTACTCGTCGTCGAATGCAAGCCATGCCTTGCCACGCCTTGCCTTGTCACAGCGGGCCCAGCCACGCCTCGGCGGCACACGCCTTGGCTTCGTGAACCCCGCCATGGGAATTACGATGCCGAACGGATTCTGTCGGCCTTCCGTCCGGTGAATTGCTCCCAACGCGCGACGATCGTGTCGGTGTACAATTGATCCAATTCCATCGTGAAACACCGCCGCCCGGTCTGTTCCGCCGCGATCAACGTCGAGCCGCTGCCGCCGAAGAGGTCGAGCACGTTCTCGCCCGGCCGCGACGAGTACTGGATGGCGCGTTGGGCTAGCGCGCAGGGCTTTTCCGTCAAATGCGTCATCTTCACTGGAGGGACTTTGGCGATCGACCACAGATCGGTCGCGTTGGTCGGCCCGAAAAACACATGGCCCGCTCCTTCACGCCAGCCATAGAAGGCGATTTCAAAGGCGCCCATGTAGTCCTTCCGCGTCAGAACCGGATGTCGCTTGTCCCACACGATGCCTTGGCTGAAATACAAGCCGCAGGACTTCAGGACCGGAGGGTAGTTTCCGAGATTCGCGTACCCGCCCCAGATATAGAAGCCGCGTCCAGGCAGCAGCACGCGGGCGATGTTCCCGAACCACGCCGCCAGCAACCTGTCGAACGTCTCGTCGCTGACGAAGTCGTTCGCCAGCGGCCGGTCCTTCGGCCGCAGTTTCTTCGTCGTCGCCTTCTTTGGGCCCTGCCGCGCGACATCGAAGCCTTGGTGATGCGTCAGCGCGCCGTCGCGCCGCGCCGCCTCCGGCGCCGGAAACGACGACAGCCCCGCGGCGATCGCGTTGTTGCTGCGCGGCTCGACCTTCACGTTGTAGGGCGGATCCGTGTTCACGAGGTGGACGGGCTGGCCGTCCAGCAACCGATCCACGTCGGCGGCCGACGCGCTGTCACCGCAGAGCAGCCGATGCTCGCCGAGAATCCACAGGTCGCCGGGGCGCGTGATCGCCTCGTCCGGCGGCGCGGGAATGTCATCGGGATCGGTCAGACCTGACTTCACGCCATCGGCCGCGTCGAAGAGCTTCGCGAGGTCGTCGGCGTCGAATCCCAGCAGCGACCAGTCGATTCCGGCGTCGCGCAGCTCGGCAATCTCGAGCGGCAGCAGCTCCATGTTCCACGTGGCCAGCTCGTTCGTCTTGTTGTCGGCGATGCGGTACGCGCGAATCTGCTCGGGCGTCAGGTCGCGCGCCACATGCACCGGCGCCTTCTCCAGCCCAAGCCTCTGCGCCGCCTTCCAGCGCGTGTGCCCGCAGACGATGACGCCGTCGCCGTCCACGACGATCGGCTGGCGGAAACCGAACTGGCGGATCGACTGCGCAACGGCATCGACCGCGGCGTCGTTGTCGCGCGGGTTCTTCTCGTACGGCTTGATCTTGGCCAGCGGCCGCAACTCAATCTTCATCGATCGACCTCCGTGTCATCGCGGCGGCGCGTGGGTGCGACGCCCGCGCCCGGGCGTCCTCGCCCAGGGTCCGCCAGAAACGCCGCCCGTCGCCAACGGGGCGGCCGGGTGGTACGCCGGTACGACCTACGCGGCCTGGGTCGCCCACGTTGGCCCCAAACGCGCCACGTCGCGGCCGTGGGCGGCCGTTCGGACGGGCGAAACAAACTCTGTCGCCAATGGCGTGCGTTCCCGCGGCACCTCCGGACGATTTTCCGCCAGGGAGGAACCATGCCGGGCCGGCCCGAGGCGGCCCGCGGCGCACTCGGACCCGAGCGCGGTCATGGGCTGCACCGGCTGGGCGTTGCGAGTCTGCGACTCTGGCGAGTCTTTTCCAGCCCCATCCCTATTTGTATTCTCATTCATTTCACCTTGTAAGTTCGCGCGCGAAGGGGGTTGAAAAAGACTCGCTAGACTCGCAGACTCGCAAGAGCGCGGGCGCATCATGGTTGCACTCCAGACTCGCAGACTCGCGGGCTATCGACGCCGTGGAGCCGCCAGACCGCTCCGCTGCGGTTGTATTCCTTGGGGTTCGAATCAACGAACACGCCTCGGAGGACGCGACGGCGGAGCTGCCGCAGCCGGTTCCCGACCTGGCGGGGCGTCGGCACTTTTCCCGGAGGACAGTTCACGACGTTCTCGATCGCCGCCCGCATCAAGACGCTCGCTTCATCGCGCGGGGCCTGATCGCGTTGCGGCGGGTAGAGCGTGTTGAGCAACTCGGAAACGACGATGCCGCCACTCGACCAGTCGTACTGTCGCCACGCCGCGATAAGCTGGACCAGCGCATCGCCGGACGTGTCCGCGGATTCGGCCAACTTGTCGCGGGTGAGACAGGGGTCCGGCAGGCCGACCCATACGACGGCCTCTCGAACGACGTTCGACCAGCCCTCGAAGCTCCCGAAGGGTTTGAGGTTGTGCGTCGCGCGCCCCGAACGCAGGTATGCCGAGAGCATCGTCAGCGCGGCAGAAAGCAGCACGCCGCGGCGCGCTTCGACCCAGGCGAGCAGGTTGTCGTGCTTGAATCCGGATCGCTCCTCCGGTTTTTCGTTCAGGCAATCCAGCCGAACGTGAATGATCCGCCGGAGCGTGTCGGCTGCGACCTGCACGTTGTTGCCGGTTGCGTACCAGGCCGGGATGAACGGGAGCTCGACTTCCTCGCTCTTGCCGAGGATGCGATCCTTCCAGCGCGTGCCCGTGAGGGCGCGGTCGAGGGCGTCGTTGCCGAAGCTGCCTTCCAGATTGTCGAGCAGGATCACGCGGTCGCCGGCGATGGCGATGGCCGTGATCTTCTTCCGCATTTCGTCGGCATCGTGGGCATAGCTGCTGACCGGCATTTCGCGGCCGAGCACGACGCGGCCGATGGTCTGGGCGAGCAGGCCCTTGCCGGCCCCGCGGACATTCGCGTCGATCAAGAACAGCGGCGACGGTCCGGTGAATGCGAATCGTGCCAATGGCGTGAGCAGCGCGGCGACCCACGCGGCCTTGTGCTCTTCCGATTCGAACGGGAAATCGCAGACGATTTCCAACAACGTCGTCAGCGCTGCGTCGGCGTCGTCGATGTTGACTTCGGGATGGATCGGCGGGAACGTCGCCCCAGGCGCCGGCTCATACAGCACGCCCGTGCGTTCGTCGTAGCCGTGCTCCTGCCACACCGAACCGTCGGGCCGCAGGATCGGCGCATCGGAGACGCCCATCAGGTGACGGATGCCATCCCACTCGGCGCGGGCCTCGACGGCGCTGACCAGCCAGGGCGCCGGGTGTGCCGCGACCTCCTCGCCCTTGCGGTTCAGCTTGGCGAACGTGGCGACGCGCGTCATCCGCTCTCGCAAGTTCGCCGCGGGCATGGCCTGGATCGTGGCCGAGCCGTCGCAGCGCAGAATGCCGTCCGTGGGTTGGCGGTCGCGGAGAGCGCGCACCAGGATGCCGCCGCGCTGGTACAGATCAGCGTCGGCGGTCAGCGCCGCGATCGTCTCGCGGACGACGCGGTGCTCCTCGGTGTCGATGAAGATTTTCGGTCGTGCCTGGCCGCCGGGAGTGGCGGCGCGAGTTGGCGGCGGCGAGGGCGCGTGACGAGCCGCGTCAACCAGCCGGAGCAATTCCTCGACCGTTCCGCCGGCGTCACACCAGTCGCTGGCGTCTTTGCCGGGGCCAGGCAGCTCGACCAGGCGAATCTCCGCGGCGCGGTTCTGTAACCGCATCGCGACGTCCGCCGCGTGCTCACGTCCAGCCGTGTCCTTATCGGCGATGATCACAATGCGCCGGCCGTGCAGCGCCGAGTCGTCCGACAGCTTGCTCCACTTCTTTGCCCCGCCCGGGTTGCACGTGGCGATCAGGCCGACGGACACCAGTCGATCTGCGTCTTTCTCGCCCTCCACGACGAACACCCACTCGTCGGGGCTGGCCGCGAGCAGTTCGGGCAGGCGGTACAGCACGCGCGGCGTGCGCCCGAGCTTCCAGTTCCACCCGCCGTTGCCGTCCGGCCGGCGCTGCCGGAAGTGCTTTCTTTCGTACCGCAAAACCTCGAACAACAGCTCGCCGTTCGCACCGGTGTATTCGTATGTGGCGATGACACGACCGAGTCCGTCGCCGTTGTTGCTCGGCGGAAACAGATCGCAGAGGCGCAGGTTGATCGCCTTGCAAACGGTGATCGGCGCGCACCCGGCGTGGCAGTGCAGGAGGACGCGACTGTCCTCGCCCAGCGCTACACTGAGGCTGGCATGCTCGTCCTCGTGCGCAGGGCAGCGGGCCTCGTAGCCGCCGTTCACCTTACGAACGCCGGCCAGGCGACTGAGCACGTTCTGAAGCGGATCATCCCTGATCACGCAGGTAACTCCCGACCGCCTGCCAGACGTCCCGCACGGAGCGCGCCAGCACGCACACGCCGCCGAAGCGTTCGATCATCCGCTGGAAGGCGCGCTGTTCCTCGGTCTGCCGCCCGGCCGCGCCTTTCACTGTGATCTCCAGGCGCACGCCGCCGCACAAGATGCCGGTGAGGTCAGCCTGGCCGGGCAGGCCGAGTCGCGCAACTCGTGTCGCATCGGAACCTAAAGGCCTCCCCAGCCGATCAGAAGGGCACAATTTTCGGCGGCGCCTCAGAGAAGAAGGTCGCCCACTCCGACGGCGTGAGCTGCTCCGGCTGCTTGCCGGGGAACATTTCGCCGAGAAGTCGGAACCACTCGCCTTCGACGGTTTCCGGTGTGCAGTTCGCGGGGCAGGCCTTGGCAAACGCGTCCCAGGCCTGCTGCATCGTCAGGCCCTGTACCGCCGGCGCGGCCGAGGCGGTTGTCTTCGGCGCCGGCGACGCGGCGGCGGGTTTAGCCTTCGGCGGCGCCGGCCGGGTTCCGGCGGACGGCTTCGGCGCTGGCGCCGGCGTCCCGCCCGCATTGGCCCGGAACTTGGCGCCGAGCCGCGTCGCGATGGATCGGCGTGAAGCGTCGTCCGCCTGCGGTACGCCCAACGGCGAAGCGTTTTCGGCGTCGACGTACTGCACTTTGATGCGCGTGCGGTTGTCGTATTGTTCGAACGCGAGTTTGACCTGCACGACGAGCTGCCCGAAGTCGGCATCCTGGAGCCAGAACGGATCGCGCCCATCCCAGCCAAACGCGCCCTTCAGGTTGTCGATCGTGACGGTGTTGATCGTGCCGTCCCTCTTCTCCAGATAGAAGTAGCCCGTGATGTCGAGGTCCTCCTCGACTGGTTGCCACTCCCCATTGATCAGCTCCTGGACAAGCTGGAAGCGGACGACGAACGTGGCGAGCTTGTTCTGGCCGGTCTCAGCGACGCCGTGCTCGAGGATCGTGGCCTTGAAGCGGCCTTCGCGGTTTGGAAGCATGCGGTTGGTCTCCTACTTGAGCAGTTGTGCCCACAGCGTTGTGTCGAACTTGGTCACCGGCAGCGAATCGGCGATCGTGCGGCTCTTGGCCATGCAGTGCGGCAGCTCGCACGGGTAAACCGTGCGCGTACCGGAACCCGTGCCTTTCCCGTCGCGGACATCGATGTCGTAGCCCAGGAACAGGACGTGGTCGGCCCACTCGCGCACGCGCAGCCGGATCGCCGCCTTGCCGCTCGACGGGCACTGGAGACGCGGCTCGTAGCGCAGCCAGTCGTCGCCACTGGGGTTGGGGACGGTGTTCGTACAATCGTGGCAGATCAGGATCACGTGCCGGCCGGCGCGCGTGTGCTGATCGAGGTCGCCCAGCAGCGCCAAGAATGTGTCGTAGACGTGCTGATATCCCTTGCCGAACCCGTAGTCCTCGATTCGGCGGATGACGATCTCCTTCTTCTCGTGCGGGACCGTCGCGATCGTGTGCGCGACGGCGAGCTCCTCCGCGCGTGTCGCCGAGTCGATGACGATCGTCTTGATGCCGTCCCATCCGCCGGCATGCAGGGCGTCGCGGACGTCCTGCCAGGTATGCACTCCGGCAACCGGCCGCACGTCGAGATTCAGGCCGCTCTCGGCGAACGACGCGCGCAGGCGCGGCAGCGAATCTTCAAGGTCGAAGACGGCGACCGGTCCCGTCGCCGTGGCGGCCAGCGTCGTCTTGCCGATTCCGCCCGGTCCGTACAGCACAGTGCGGTGTCCGGTGCCCTCACTGATCGCAGCGAACGACACGCGCGATTCGGGCATGGGTTGGCCGTTGGTGCGCGGCGGCGGATCGCCTGTGGACGGGCGGCCGCGCGGTACGGGGACCGGCCTGGATGGTGGGGTACTCATTCAATCGTCTCCTGCTGGAAGTTCGGGGCTGACGTTGGTCAGAATCTGGAAGCCAGCGGGCGCTGTACCCGACGTCACGCGGACGCCGTTGAGGCAGATGTTGGCGAACTCGCATGTGCCGCAGGTGAAGCGATGGACGTTGCGGAACCAGCGACCGTGCCGGCGTGCGTCGAGGAGCTGCTTGGCCTGCTGCCAGACCTCGGCCTGGAATTCGGCCAGTTCGTCCTCGAGACGGGGCACCTCGCGGCGCTGGAAGTAGTAGTCGGGGCGGTCGCCGACATCGACCAGCAGGCGCTGGCCGAACTCTTCGGGCGTCTCGTCGTTCTCGCGCTGCGCGGCGTAGAGGCGACCGTCTTTCGTGTACTTGCGTTTGTCGAGAGGCGTTGCCCTTAGCGGTGAAATCGTTGGCTTGCGCGTCACGTCGTACAGGACGGTCGCGACGTCGAAGCCGAGCGCCCGGGCCGCGAGCACATATTGCGAGATCTGCGGATCACAGCGCAGGCGAGGCCAGTAGTCGCTGTCGGGGGCGATGTCCTCTCCGGCGGTCTTGTACTCCAGGACCGCGAGGCGCCCGTCGGCCAGGCGCACGATCGCGTCGATCTTCCCCGCGATGACGAATGCGCGGCTCGGGCGACCGCTCTGTGGGTTGACGAGCGGCAACTCGAACGTGCGCTCGACGGCAATGATCTCGACGTCGTCTTTCTCGTAGCGCCAGAAATGTCCGGCCAGGAGCTGCTGGATGATCTCGCGCTCGACGTCCCACTCGAAGCTGTCCGCCCAATCGGGCACGAACTCGTACTCGGCGACCGCGTCAACGATCGCATCCGCCGGATCGGCGCCGCGGTTGTAACGCTCCAGCCCGCGGTGGAACGCAGCACCCAGGCGCAGTGCATCGCTCGTGCGCACTCGCGATAGCCCGAGCTCGTAGCGGAGGTAGTGCTGCTTCGCGCACCGGCGCAGGGTCGCCAAGCGCGTGGACGTGAGCAGGTCGCGGGCCGCCCCCGCGCACCGCTGCTCGGTGACCTGCGATGCTTCGTGATGGGGAGCGGCCTGCGTCATGACCCGTGGCCCTCCTCGAGCGCCCGCTCGAGCACGCGTTCCCGATGCCCCAGCCGGCGCAGCAGGTGCCCGCCCGCCTGACGAAGCTCAGCCTCAATGCGGTTGAAGATGTCCATCGCGCGCCGCTCGCGGTCGGGGTCGTGGCGCGCGAACGGGAGCTGCTCAAACCAATCAGCGACGGCGACGTAGCGCAGCGCGCGCCGAGCGCTTCCGCCTCGAGCAGCATGATGCCTGGCTTCGACTGCACGGGCTTGTCGTTTTCGGCGTTCACACTCAAATCCTCAGCGTGGTAGTCGCGCCTGAAGTCGCCCTGCCCGAGGTGGATGAGTGGCACAGCCGGGTCTCTCACGCTGCCTTCTCCGCCGTTGCGTCCCGCGGCTGCGGTTCGGCGGCGCGTACCTCGAAGGCCCCCTCGCCGATCTCGCGCAGCAACAGCGCGGTGAAGATGCGCGCGACGACCGAGCCGACCTCGGTCGTCGCGTCGACCAACATGGCATTACGAGACGCGTCGAGCCGGTAGCCGAATTCGAGACGTACCCGCGCCGAGCCGAATAACCCTTCGCTTGCGTACAGCGCCACGTGCAGCGTCGCCTCGGCTTCGACGAGGTCGGCTGCCCTGGAAAACGTGAAGCGATAAACGGCTCGGGTCATCAGGAACGCCTCCAGGCATCACAGGTGCCTATTGGTTACTTACGCGGCGCCGCGTCGGTTTGGTGGGCTGCGATGTACTGATCCAGTCCGCGACGCGCGAGATGCCGCCGGACTTGCTCCGCATGCCGGCGCATCGCCTCTCGGCTGCAGTGGTGCTTGCGCGCAACTTCGGTGAGGGGGGCATCCCGCAGGCTCTCCGCGATCGAGCGCTGGACATCCGAAAGTGTGTCCAGCGCCTCAGCCATGTCCATTGCCAGATCGCGTTCGTGCTGGTCATCGACGGCCGGTTCCGTGAGACTTCCGTCGCCAATCTCGTCGCTGATCTCGTCGAGCAAGTGGCGCGCCCGGCGATAGTCGCGAGAAAGAGACTTGCGCTCGCGAATCAGGCTCGCGACGCGCCGGTCGACCACCATGCGCACGAACGTCGCCGGCTGGCCCTTGCTCGGATCGAAACGACTGAGGCGGATGAGCAGGTTGAGCGTCAACTCCTGCTCGAGGTCCTCGCGGTCCGACCTGCTGAAACCGTACTGGCCGATGAGTTGGCGAGCCTTGAGTCGAATGAGCGTGGTCGCGTATTCGTCAAGCGTGATCTTCTTGCTGGTACCCATTGGGGTCTCCTCGTGGCCGAGGAGGTCCTGCGGGTGTCGATGGGAGGGCCGCGGCGCACGGGCAAACGAAAAGGCGTTGCGAGTTCGCGGTTCTCCGCGACACCCGCAACGCCTCCGCTGTGCGGCCGGTTAGTTGCGCTGTGCGTTTAGCGGTTGCTGCGAGCGCTTTATGCGTCGCAGGCTTGATTGACCTCGATGAATACCGGTAGACCGTGCTTGATCTCAATCGTCACGCGAACTCCGTCCGGCAGTTGTTTCAATTCCCCGAACAGCGCCTTGTGTTCGTTGCGGAGCGGGAAGTCCGCGCAGCTTGTCTCAGGCCGGGGCCCGTTCTCCCCGCCGACCAGCTTCACCGTGCGCTGAATGTGCCACGTTGCCGCAGCATCGGGACCGCCATCGCGGACCGAAATGGTGATGCGGCCGAAGTTGGCGTGCTGCATCGCCCTGATCAGGCGCCTGCTGTTCTCGGACAGCTCGCTCAAGCTAGCTGCTAGTTTCTCTACTGCGTCCATGCTCGAGAGTCCTTTCCAGCCCGCCGTTAGATCGGCGACGCTGGACGGATTCTCAGTGGGAGGTCGGTGTACCTTCGTGCTTGAAGGTGCATGCAGGGGGGTGATCAAAGGTGTACAAAGGTGGACCTACTGCCCGATTCGGTATCGGCCGTTTGTCTGGCCGGGCATCAGGATGACCTGGGCCCAATCGCAGTCCTGCTGGAGTTGCTTCAGAATGCGCCGTGCGCTGGGCCGGATCAGTTCTAACGAGTCCTTCGTCAGGCCATTCGGGCCGGCCTCAATGAGTGCTGCGACGACAGCGCGCTGCGCGTCGGTGAGCGGCTTTTTCTCTTTTCCACGCACAGCGCACGGTCTGCCGGGATCGCCGAGCACCACCGAGGGACCATTCGTGACAACGGGCTGAGACGCGACATCGTCCGTCGGGCTGGCTTTGTGACTGGCTGGTCGGCCCGCATCGAAGGCGTAATTAACCAGGCATGTATCCGGCAAGAGTCCACGTCGCCGCGCATCCACATGCAGAATCATCATGTTGCGCATGACAGCGCCCACCTGCTCGGCGTGGCGGTGATGAAGATCGAACAGTTTCTCCGCCGCCGTCTTCGCAGGCACGCCCACATATGAATAGACGCGCGACAACTCGCCCGAAAAGCGCCGATGGAATTCATCGACGGTGGTCATTTCCTCGATCTCATGGGTGACGCCCACAAAGCGCTCCGCCAGAATGCGTTCCTCGTCCTTCTTGCGCTCGCCAATCACCGTGTCGGCTCGATAGCCCGCCGTTGGATCATCGTCCCCGTATTCGGCACCAATCGCGGCGACGCGCCTCGAAAGACATTGCGAGCACAAGCCGCAATGCGGAGACGCCAGAGTGAAGTTTCGGGTATGTGTGCAACTCAGCGAGTTTCGAGCCAGGACGCAGTGACCAGCTTTCTTGAGACGGCGCAGCACGTCCTCCTTCGTCAGCCACAGGAATCCATTCTCAACGGTGAATGCCCGTCCAAGGACCAGCTTAAAGATGCGGCCGAAGCCATCCAATGCCTGCGGATGTGTCGTGCGTGTTGCTCGCGCTCCTACCTCCTGTCCGCAGAATGGAAGATTTACGCTGAGAATGCCGTTCTCGTAGAAGTAGATGCGGTCATGTTTGAAATACTCCGCGACGGCTGCTGCCATCGACGCATACAGGAACGAACGGCTACGCTGAGTGTGCTCCAAGCTGAGTTCGCCGATCTTGTTGGCCAAGATCGGGAAGTGAAGTGGGCGCAGTTTAGACTCCGACGCTCGCTCGGCGATCGCTGCGACGAGTTCGCGCTGTTTCTTGGCAAGATGATCGACTGGTTTGTGACTGACCAGGGCTACGCGTCTGCGGTTAATGAGAATCTCGTCTACGGCACCCCCAAGAGAATCGAGACCGCCAGAGAATAGCAAGACCCGCTCGACAGCGTCAGGAAGGCCGGCTCCCTTGTCGAAGTCCAAGTAGTCTTGAATCTCTGGGAGCTTCTTGAACTTCACGAAGCTGAATTCAAAGTTGTCCTCCGACAAAAACGAAAGCGCATCCGTAAGCGTGGCCAGCACTCGTGCTTGGTTCCAGAAATCCGGTTCGCGCACGGCAATCTCAAAGCGGAATGTGCGATGCCACGATTCACCCCAGTCAATGGTCTTTCCCTTCCGTCGGCGGCAACTTTGATCGGCGGCGTAGACGAGCGCTGCCAGTTCCATTAGATCGTGTACGACAGCCGGAAGCTGTCGGACCATTTTGTCGGTTAGATCAGTAATCTCCAGGTTGACGTTCTGTGATGCCCCAAATGTCCAGAGCTCCTGGGGTTCGATCGTCGACCATTCGGATGGTCGCTTAGTCCCTTTCAGCGCGCCGTTGCACAGGATGAGCTGGGGATTAGTCATCACCCCGCGTCTCCTGGTACTTCAGCGCTTCCCGCACCTTGTCGACCGCGTGAGCAGCAAAACCTCTGGCCTTGCGAAGCGTGATATCCTTTTGAAAGTTGTGCAGCGAGTACCATTCGCCGGCGAATTTCCGCACGACCCCCGTCGCGACGCGACAGTGCGCGTCAAGTTGGCGCAGAAACTCATTGTGCTCGCGCGCGCTGGCGAAACGTCGGTTTGGCCCAACATGGTTTGAGAGTTCGCGCCCCAAGTGGTATTCGAGATAGCGGCGCGTCAGCCGGGCGAAGAAATCATGCGCAAATAGCGAGAAGCCTTTCTTCGTCGCGAACGCTCCGAGTGCGCTCTGGACCGTTCGTTCCGTGCTGCCCCACAGCGATTCCGATGGGGCGGCGCACAGCGCGGTGAGGCTTTCGTTTGCCGCGAGCTGGGCGAGCTCGCCGATGTCAGTTCGGGATCGCGAGCGACGCAGATGCTCATCGACTGCCCCGCTGAATCCGCTGACAAGATCAAAGACGGTAAACGCAGGTTCGCCGGCGGCTTCACCTTGCCCGCCAGCTTGGGGTTGACCAGGAGGCAACGGAAGACCGGCGCGCTCCAGGGCACCGCGGAAATCTTTCTCGCGGGCGGCCCGCGTGATCTGCGTCATTAGAAAGACGCAAAAGGCAAGCCCTTCGTCGCCTTTTGCCCGATCGAGCCCCTCGTCTGAGGCTGCGAGCGTTGCATCGGCGATCTGCGGGAGGCCGCCGGGGGCCACTCCAACGGTACCGCCTCCACCAGCGCTATCGCCTAGAAGGGCGACGACGCGCCGAAAGCGCGGTGTACGTGGCATGACAGGGAGGTCGTGATGTCCCATCTCCCGGCATCCTCAACAGTGGTCGTGCTTCGCACGCACCGAGTTGCTGCAAGATACGGCTGATTATGTGGTTATCGGCGGGAGAGCGACAGCACCCCGAGTGGAGAACCGAGTTTCTTTACGGCGTGGCCAGCGCGCTGGACAGTTTGGCCCACAGCTGGCGCTGCTTGCGCCAGTCCGGGGTGGCGGCGATCGGACGGATCATCCATTCCTTGATGGGTTCACGCCCATGCTCGACCAGCGGCAGGAATAGAAGATCCTCCTGAATGGCCGGCGCGAGGTAGAGGAGGCCCATGATCTGGGTAACCCGCGCGCGCGTCACGTGGCCGAGCGATGCCAGTTCGGCGTAGTCGCGCACTTCGCCGGTCGCGACGAGTCGCTCGAAGCGGATGGCCAGCGCCATTAGCCGCGAGATGCGCGGGATGCGCCCCAGCGGGGCGCGCGGAAGTTCGGCGCTATCGGCAACTTGCAGGTCTTTCCGCCCACGGCGATCGTGCGCAAATCGCACGTGGCACTCGATTTTCAGGGACGCGGGCGTTTTGTTGGCGGCGATCATGCGGCGGATTCCTCCTTCTGACGGGCGAGCGTCTTGATCCCGTTCGGGCGGAACGTGATCGCGATCGTGCTGTTACGGCCGTCGTAATCGACGCGCTCGACGAGCAACTGGATCACGCGCGCTTGTTCGCGCGGCGTCAGCGTGTCCCAAACCGGGTCGAACAGCGCCAGCGCGTTTTCGACCTCGCGCTGGTCCACGATATCCCGGCTGAGCGCGACGATCCGCTCGCGGACCTCCGTCGCCCGTTGCTCCAGCGTGCGGACTTGGTCGCGTAGGCGGGCGGTTTCCGCCCCGTTGCCCGTAGTCCCCGTGGCGGCCACCCGTTTGCGCAACGCGGCCGTTTGGCGGGCCACGTCGGGTTCCAGGGCGTCCCGTTCGGCCTCTAGTTCCCCAACCGTACGCCGGCTCTGGCGCTGGACCTCGCGGACCGTTTCGGCCAGAACGGTCGGGTCGCGGGCGACGCCGCGTATCTGATCGATTACGAACCGCTCCAACTCGCCCGCGGGCACGGACTTCGACGGGCAGACTTGCCAGCCCCGTTTCTGGGCGTGCATGCAGACGTAGTAGCGATAGCGGCGCGGCCCCTTCGCCGAGTAGCAGTGGCCCATCGACGCGTCGCACGGCACGCACCGGACGAGGCCGCGCAGCAGCGCCCCGTACTTGTTCTTGACCGTCGCGCCGCCGTTTCGGCCGTTGCGGTGAAGGACCGCCTGCGCTCGTTGCCAGAGTTGCTCATCAACGATCGCGGCGTGCTCGCCCGCGTGCAGTTCGTCGCGGTACTTCACCTTCCCGAGATAGACCGGGTTCGTCAGCATCTTGAACAGGGAATTCTTGTCGAAGGGGCGGCCGCCGCGCGTCTGGCCTTTGCGGGTCACCCAGGTCTTTGTGTTCCAGCCGCGCCGGTCGAGTTCCTGCACGACGGGGATCAGTTTCTCCTGCCGCAGGTAGATGTCGAAGATGGTCCGAACGCGGCGGGCCTCATCATTGTTGACGACCAGTTTTGATCCACCCGGCGATAGCAGCAGGTCGTAGCCGAGAACCGGGTGCCCGCCGGACCACTTGCCCTTGCGCCGCGCGGCCGCGATCTTGTCGCGCGTCCGCTCACCGATGATCTCGCGCTCAAACTGGGCGAACGAAAGCAGGATATTGAGCGTGAGCCGGCCCATCGAGTGCGTCGTGTTGAACGCTTGCGTCACCGAGACGAACGAAACCTTCTGGGCATCGAACGCCTCCATGATCCGTCCGAAGTCGAACAGCGAGCGACTGAGGCGGTCCACCTTGTAGACGACGACGCAGTCGATCTTTCCCGCGTCGATGTCGGCCATCATGCGTTTCAGCGCCGGCCGGTCCATGTTCCCGCCCGTGTAGCCGCCATCGTCGTAATGATCCGGCAGGCACTCCCACCCCTCGGCTTTCTGGCTTGCGATGTACGCCTCTCCCGATTCGCGCTGCGCATCGAGGGAGTTGAACTCCTGCTCGAGCCCCTCTTCGGTGCTCTTGCGCGTGTAGATGGCGCAGCGGACGCGTTTCTCGGGCGGTGGGGGCGCGGGGCGGCGCTTACTCATCCGTCGCCTCCGCGCCGGGCTTCACGAGCCCGAAAAAGAGGAACCCGTTCCAGTGCGCGCCGGTGATCTTCTTGGCGACGGCACTCAGCGTGCGGTAGACCTCGCCGTCGTAGTCGAATCCCTTTGGGAGGACCGTGACGTGGTGCGCCCGGCCACGGTACGTCCGTGTGAGAACGGTTCCGGGGATCGGCAGCCGATCGTCGCCCAGCGCCGAGGGTGCGGCGACGGTACGGAGTTCCGCGCCGGAGCTCGTTTTGGGCGGCTTGGGAATCGTCATGCGGATATCGGCGTCGCGGGCGATCTCGGCAGCCCGGCGGCGCGCTCGTTCCGAAAGATCGCCTTCCGCCAGCGACTGAAGCCGCCAGACGATCCGCTTGAACAGAAAGTCCTTGTTGCCGGCCTGCGTCGGTTCGCCGAAGACCGTCTGGTACTTCTCGCGGAGCTGTCCCACGGTCATGCTCTTCATCGCGGCGATTTCTTTCGCGACGTTCAGCGCCATGCGTTCTCCTTTCTCTCGCGCTCTCGCAAGGCGTTAACCACGGGGTCCATAAGGGCGAGGGTCGGGAGGAACCTCAAGGCGAGTTTCGCCGGAATTTGCCGCGTTTTCCGACATCGGAACGGCGGCGAGATGTCGCTGCTCGAAGTGGCGGATGACGCCGGCGGCGAGGATGGTCGCCAGCTCGGCGCGGCGTTGCTCGGGCGTCATCGCGGCGGGATTGGTAGGGTCGATGATGATGCGGCGCGAGGCCATCGGCATCTCTCCGAAGAGTCGATGCCGACGACGTCCTCCGCTCCGCGGCTGGTGCGTCGTCCGGCGGTTGCGGCCCGCTAGCGCGAGCCTCTATCAGTTACATACGCGAAGTGTTAACCGAATGGTTGCCGGTCGCGCGTTCGCACCGTCACTGTGAGCTGGAGGGCTGGGCGGAGCTCAGACTGCTCGATGAGGTACGAGTTCGTGGTGCCCAGGCTGGCGGGCCACGGGCCAATGCTTGTTTGCCGAGCTATCGAAGCCGCTCGGTTGGTTGACGTGATCGCCCAAGTTCCAAGGGGGCAAGTGCCGCGCTAATCCCTACAGTTGGCGCGCGGGATGATGACGCCCTCTTTGGTCAGGACGGAGAGGATATCGGAGATGTCGTCCTCGGAGAGGTCTGTTACCCGCGATACGAGCTCGTTACGTGTGAACGTGTCTCGGCTGAAGATGAATTGCAGGGCAGGAACAGCTTTTGTCATGAAGCGGATGAGGAGCTTTCCCGCCGCCACGAGTTCAACGCAGCTTGTGTCGTTACGCACCACCAGCCGAGCCCTGCGCGCCGGTCGATCGAAGGTCATGGTTGACGTGAGCTGCACACTCTCATCGGGCAGGTGGTAGGGGAACGCAAACGGGCACCGGTTCTTTTGGGTCGCGATGTTGTGCGTGAGAAATGCGTTCATGACCTCGTGGCCACGGTCCAACATTCCGACGATGGCCTCGCGGACCTTGAGATAATGGTCATATGTCGCCGGGTGGAGAGCGCCGTCGGCCGGGATCTCGGACTTAAGCACGGGGGGAAAAGACTGCCGAAGAACCTCGTTGTCTCTCAGCTCGTCTGCAATCCAGGACAGAAGATCGACTCCCGTCCTCCAGAATAGCGCAAGCGTCAGGTGAAGCGACGACTCCTTCGATGCGAGCGCTTCGTGCCAGTGTCCACGAGGGCAATAGAGCACGTCACCTCGTGCAAGCACGCATTCAAGATAAAGCTGATCCTCACTCGGACGGAGAAGGCCGTGACTCTTCTGGAAAAAGAGCGGCGATCGGATCGTCTCAGGAAACACGCGCCATTTCTTGAAGCCCTGTAACAGTTCAGCCGTTTGCGAACGTTTCTGAGATTGTTGGCTTGTAGCCCTTGCGCCGGGAGCGCGCACGCGCGTATTTCATGTTCATGCGCAGCGTGGTGGTGCATTCTGGCGTGCTGGACGACCTGGTTGCGGCGTTGCAGACGGGCGTCTGCGATGAGGCGGCGGCGCTGCGGTTGTACGCGCTGGGCTCCGAGGCGGTGAAGCTGGCTCTGTTGGCGGCCGCGCGACGCATCGCCGAGCAGGCGGCGCGGATCGCGGAGTTGCAGACGCGCCCGGCCGGTGATCCGTTCGCGACGACGCCGGCCACGCCCTCGGGGATGATCCCGGTCTATCTCAAGGCCAACGTTCGCGGCAAGGATGCGGAGGCGACGGATCGTCGTCGTCGCAAGCGGCCGGGCGGCCGCCACGGTCATCCCGGCCATCGTCGCCCGGCGCCGCTGCGGATCGACCGCCGCGTCGAGCACCGGGCCGCCTGTTGTCCCGACTGCGGCGGGGCGCTGCAACGCTGCAACCGCCGGCGCACGCGGATCACCGAAGACCTGCCCGAGAACATTCCGCCGCAGGTCACCGAGCACACGATCCATCGCGACTACTGCCCGAACTGCCGGAAGGATGTCGAACCCGGAGTGCCGGATGCGCTGCCCGGCGCCACGCTCGGCCATCGCGTGGTCAGCTTTGCGAGCTGGTGTCATTACGGGTTGGGCGTAACGATCGATCAACTGATCGACATCCTGCAATTCCACCTGCAAACGCGGCTCTCGGCCGGCGGATTGGTCGCGTGCTGGCAGCGGCTGGCCGACGTGCTGGCGCCCTGGTACGAGCAGATCGCCCGCGAGGCGAAGTCTTCCGCCCATCTGCACGCGGACGAGACCGGCTGGCGCGTGCAGGGCCAGACCTGCTGGCTGTGGTGTTTTGCCAACGGCCAGGTGTGCTACTACATGATCGACCGCTGCCGCGGAAGTCCCGCGGCTCCGGAAGTTCTTCGGCGAGGCCTTCGAGGGCATCCTGCTGCACGACTTCTGGAGCGCGTACGAATCGATCGACGTGGCCGATCGACAGTATTGCCTCGTGCACCTGCTGCGCGAACTGGAGAAAGTCGACGAACAACGCGCCGCGGCGCCGCACGCCACGGACGACGGCTGGCACACCTTCGCCAAAACCCTGCGGCGACTGATCCGCGACGGCATCCGTCTGCGCAAGCGGCCGGACTTTTCGCCGCAACGCTATGCCACGCGCATCCGCGCCTCACGCTGCCTCGATGCGCTGGTCCGGAATGTGCTCGACCACGACGCCGCCGGACAACCCGTCGATCGCGACGCCCTGCGGCTGTGCAAACGCCTGCGCCGCACCGCCGATCACATCTTTACCTTTCTGGACCACCCCGCCATCCCCTTTGAGAACAACTTCGCCGAACGAATGATCCGACCGGCCGTCATCCTGCGGAAGAACAGCCAGTCCAATCGCTCCGACCGCGGCGCTACCACCCAGGCCATCCTCATGAGCGTCTACCGCACCCTCAAACTCCGCGGCCACGACCCGCTCCACACCCTCGAAACCGCCCTGCGGACCTGCGTCCAAACCGGACAACTCCCCCCGCTACCGGATACAATCGCCGCAGACGGGTGAACTGTTACGAAGCCCTCAACCTGGAGAATCAGAAAGTCATGCGTGTCGTAGTGGAGAGGAAACCCTTGATTGTCAGGCGACGAAGCGTAGATGTTTGTCCGCGCCGCGTCACCGATCTCATCGGAGAGTGCATCGACGAAGCGCCCGAGACCCTCGTCGTAACGATCGCCATCCTCGACGATAACCGTAGCGCCTTCCTGAGAAAAACGAATAACGTCGAGGGCGTCGGTTGCTATGGGGGTCTTTTCGTTATTCTTGTAGAGGCGAGAATTCGAATGCGGAGCTGGTGCCGAGTTTAATAGCCTGTTGAATTGACGCCATCCGAAGAGGTCCTTGAACCGATCGGCGTGGCCCTTGATGTGGACTGCTTTCTTGCCGAGGAAGTCCCGACGGAACTCCGAGGGCGAAAGCGGCGCCAAAAGGTCTGCAAGCTTAGGGGAAGCGCTAAACGAGTTCACCGAGCCTGCTCCGCGTCAATCGTCGTCCGTGTTTTCGCTGTGCTCGCACTCCTCGGCTGACTCGCTGAAGTCTTCGCTCGACTTTTCCTCGCCATCTACCGTCTTCGCGGCTGAATGGGCGCGCTTGTAGTCCCACTTGGATACCACCGTGGAGAATCGCTCGACGCTCAGGACAATACTGCCGGGTCTTGCCAGGTTCATCGATGTGTCCCTTCGTAACTGACGCCGGAATCTACCGGCGGCCCATCGTCAGAACGGTTTGAAAAGCATGGCAACCGGCAGGGCTGCCGTCAAGGGCGCTGGCTTGCGGCCCCTGCGACGGCGAGGCTTCCCTTGTGAGGCCTCTGGCATCAGCGGATGATCGGCCGTTCGGCGCGGTCGATCGCGACGGCCGTCACTCGGTCCGTAGACGCCTCGGCCTCGCCACTAAACACCCAGCGGCGGTTAACACGACGTTCCTCTCGTTCGAGAGCAACCCTCAGCGCTAACTGGATGGGGTCTGTTAACGAGAGAAAGAGAGAACGCTCGGTCTGGAGCGGGCGGTCGGGGTCCGGTTCTGGCGATTCGGCGCTCGCGCAGGCGTTTTCTCGACCCGCCGCTGAGAGGCAAAACTCGCGTAACCCGTTGCGGCTACTGGCGGAAACGAACGAACCCCGGCGGCTCTCGCTACCGGGGTTCATCGTTAACTGGTCGGTCGCGTCGTTCCGCGACCGCTCTCTTAGCTCCCCGAGTAGGACTCGAACCTACAACAAACCGGTTAACAGCCGGTTGCTCTACCATTGAGCTATCGGGGACCAGGCCCGCAGGAACCCCTCCAAAAACAGGGGCGCCCACCGGCGAATTCCGAAGCATAGCGGCCACGCCGCTTCCGTCAACCCGCTTTCAAGAACCCGGTTCCGGCAACCTGTTGCCGCCTAATTGATTCCGTCAACTCGCTTCCACAAACGCGATCCCATCAGCGCGTTTCCAAGAACGCGATCCCGTCATCAAGCCGGTACTTAAGCGATTCCGGCGACCCGCCTTTAAGAACACGTTTCCGGCAACCTGTTGCGGCCTAAGCGATTCCGTTAATTCGCTTCCAAGAACGCGAACCCGTCATCAAGCCGGTGCCTAAGCGATTCCGGCGACCCGCTTTCAAGAACCCGGTTCCGGCAACCTGTTGCCGCCTAAGCGATTCCGCCAATTTGCCGCCAGCGCACCGCCGCCAACCCGTTGTCTCGAATCCAGACTCACTATCCCGCTCCCATACCGACATCCCGCTCCCGTGCCGCCAACCCGCTCCCGGGACGCCGTCTCCGTCAATCCACCTGCCGCAGGCCTGTTCGCAGGTACGCCTGCTCCAAATCCGGCCGCGACGCCTGGAACTCGCACACGTCCAGCCCCGATCGAACCAATTGCCGCAGGATTCCGGCCGCCGCATCGCGCGCCACCGGCCCATCCACCACCAGCGAGTCCCCGCCGCAGGAGACCACGCGTACCGCATCGGCAGAATCCGACGGCGGCCAAAGCTCCGCCAGCCGGGCTGCCAGATCCCCGACCCGCTCGGCCAGCAGCACGCGATAGGTGCCCCGATCGCCGCCGGCGCCGGCCGCAACCTCCGCGACGGTGCCGAACTGGAGCATCCGCCCGTGGCCCATGATACCGATGTGGGTGCAATACTCGGCCAGGTCCGCCAGGATGTGCGACGAGACGATGATCGCCTTGCCCTGGTCGCGCAGGCCGGCCAGCAGGCGCCGGAATTGCACGCGGCCGGCCGGGTCCAGCCCGGCGGCCGGCTCATCCAGCAGCACCACGCTCGGATCGGGCAGCAGCGTGCGAGCGACCTGCAATCGCTGCTTCATTCCGCGGGAAAGCGTGCCGATGCGGGCGGAGCGCTTGTCGCCCAGCCACAGCGCTTCGAGCCAATGGTCAATTCGCTCCATCGTAAGGCGCTGGCCGAGGCGATAGGCATTTCCGATAAAGTTCAGGAATTGCTCGACGGTGAGCTGGTCGTACACCGCGGGCGTGTCCGGCGCGAAGCCGAGGTGCGAGCCGGCGTCCGTCGCGGCGACGGTCACGTCGTGCCCCATGACGTGGATGCTGCCGCTGGTCAGCGGCTGAAGGCCGGCGGCGGCGCGGAGCGTGGTGCTCTTGCCGGCGCCGTTGGGGCCGATCATCCCCATCAATTGCCCGGCCCGCAGGCTGAAGCTCACGTCGTTGACCGCAAGCAGTGACCCGAACTGGACGCGCAGGTTGCGTATGCAGAGCATTGCATCCGCGGGCGGCGGCTCGCGATGTCGAAGCGGGACGGCGGCGATGGGGCCGGCAGGCGGCGGGGCAATCACGATTCCACTCTCTCCCATGCGGACGCGGACGCGGCTCAACCCGCCGACGCGGCATTGCGCTCCACCACGTCCAGCTCGTGAATCAACTCGCGGAAGAACGGCTCGACGTCCGTCACCAGCCCGATCGTCTGCCAACTGCCGCGATCGGCGAGCTTCGTCAGCACTGACGGCGAAATGTCCACGCAGACGCACGGAATCCAGGCCGGCAGGATATTGCCGGTGGCGACGGAATGCAGCGTGGTCGCGACCATCAGGACGAAGCCGACGCCTTTGATCAACTCGCGCATGCGATCCTGGGCCTGAAGCGCGTCGGTGATGACGTCGGGCAGGGGGCCGTCGTCGCGGATCGAGCCGGCCAGCACATATTCGACGTTGTGCCGGATGCAGGCGTGCATGATGCCGCTCTTGAGCACGCCCTTGTCCACGGCGGCGCGGATGTTCCCGCAGCGCCGGATCGTGTTGATGGCGCGAAGATGATGCTCGTGGCCGGCGTGGGCCGGGGCGGCGTTCGCAAGGTAGACACCCAGCGACGTGCCGTAGAGGGCCTGCTCCATGTCGTGCGTGGCGAGGGCGTTTCCGGCGAACAGCACATGGCAGTAGCCGCGGCGGATCAGTTGCTCCAGATGCTCGGAAGCGCCGGTGTGCACGATCGCCGGCCCGCCCACGATCAGCAGCTTCTGCCCGCTCTCACGAACGCGGTGCATGAGCTGAGCGCAGTTGCGGATGATCGCGTTCTTGGGCTTCTCCGTCGAAATCTCGCTGGACATGAACTCGAACCCGCCGCTCTCCTTCTCCTTCGCGACGGAAGCGGTCTTGATCCCCCGATGACCGCAGACGATCCGATCGCCTTTCTTGATATTGGCGATCGGCACGCAGCGGAACGTGTTCTGCGCTGCATTGTGGACGATGCCGCAGTCCATTTCCTGATCCTGCACCTCGCACCAGTCGCCCTTGTGCCGGACGTAGGTCTGGATGTTCGTCGAGGAATAGAACGCCTCGGGAAACGCACCGTCCATGTCGGCGGTCTGAATCTCGGCGTCCGGCGACTCGCGAACCAGGGCGCCCTCGGCCTTCAACCCCTCCAGCAGCGACGCCAGTTCGCTGCGATTGGCAGCGGTCACCTCGATCGTGGCGTGGCTGCGCTCGGCCTTGGTGCGTCCGATGTGCAACTCGACGATCCGAAAGCTGCCGCCGGCGCCGTTGATGCCGTCCAGCACCTTCGTCAGCACCGGCCAGTCGATGATGTGCCCTTCGAGCGTGATTTCCTCGGAGATCATGGAGTCCTCAGAGCGGTGTTCTGCAAAGCCGGGACGGTGCCGGCGCCATTTTCATCCATATCGCATCGGCAGGGAGGGAATATACCCGCGCGCGGCGGCGGCGGGGCGCAGCGCCCGCTCTCGTGATCGAGGCGGCGAATGGGAGGGGCGTGAAACGCGACGCGCCCCCACGCACCGGCCGACGGCTGCGAAAGCCGAGTGACCGGGGCGCAGGGGCGCGGGTTCTTGCGACAGCTCAGTTTGTGCCGGCGCTCTGCGCTCCGGGGATCTGCGAGCAATCGACCGGCACGCCGTTTTCGAAACAGTTGCGCTCGACCGTCACGGACACATTCTGCCCGCCGGCCAGCAGGAAGCCGAACACGGTGCCGCCGATGAACGGCGGAAGCACCCAGGTTGTGCGTCGGCAGCCGGTTGAGGTTCCCAGCATTCCGACCAGCACCGCCAACAGGACGGCGCTTTGCAGACTTCGCTTCATCGTCGGATCCTTCCCTGATTCAGGTCTACCGGCGCGCTTCGGTGCGCCGGCCGTTGTCACACGTCCGCCTGTCGATCTCTCCGCTCGAACACCCGCTTTCCATGAACAGGCGAGCTTCGGCTCCATCCGCCCGCGGACATCCGTATCGGACACGAGCCGGCGTTCGCTGTCCGAACGCCGCACAGTCATTATCGGCACTGCAACGGCCCGACCATCAGTCGGGGTTCAGCGCCGCGTGGTGCGACGATGGAGGCACAGGCCGGCCAGCGTCAGGCACATGCCCACGAACCCCATCGGCGCGCACATCGGCGTACGCATCACGGTGACAACATACTCCTCGCCGAATCGCCGATCCCGCTGCGACTGATCATCATTCGGGTCAGCAGGGTCACTGGAGTTGTCGTTGGTCGTGGGGCGGGAGCTGTCGTCGGGCGTGCCGGAATTCCCGTTTCCGCTCGAATTCGAGTTTCCGTTCGCGTTCCAGTTTCCGCCGCCGCCGTTGGTGTTTCCGTTCGTATTGCCGTTCGTGTTCGAATTGCCGTTGGTGTTTCCGTTCGTGTTGCCGTTCGAGTTCCCCGATGGAGCGTTGATCATCACGTTGACGACGCAGGTCGCCACATTCCCGGAAGCATCCATCGCCGTGAACGTCACCGGCGTAAGGCCGATGGCATACATCGCAGCGGGCCGATTGTCGGTCAGCAGCGGGTTGGGGTCGCAATCATCCCCGGCGCCGGCCGATAGCAATACGTCCGCGACGGGCACCCCCGAGTCACTGGGCGCCGTCACTTCCACCGCTCCGGAGCACTCGATGACCGGGGCGCGCGTGTCGACAATCACGACCCGCTGCTCGGCGCTGGCCGAATTTCCGCAGGCGTCTGTCGCCGTCCAGCGGCGGACAAAGCCGTCGGAAGTGGGGGTGTCCACGATGTTGACGAGCGGCGCGGGGTCGCAGCCGTCGGCAATGACCGCGCTGCCCAGTGCCGCGGGATCCGTCGGCGCGCCGCACTCCGCGACCTGGTCAGCCGGGGCGACGCACGTCGGCGGCGCCGAGTCGGTGAGCGTGATACGCGTGGCGCGCTGGCTGATGTTCGGTCCGGTACCGCCGGCGGGCGGCGAAATTGCCGACACCGTCAGCGTGATGACGCACTCCCGCACGCATTCGCCGGTGCCTGCGATGGCCGCGGTCGGCGTGGGGCTGGAGGGATCGTCGAAGACCACATCCGGGCAGGGCGACGACCAGGTGTACTGCATCGGCGCACCGTCAATCGACGATGAACATCGCCCGTCCAGCGCAATCAGCGTGGCGCCGCCGCCGCATTCAGCCGCATAGGGCCCGCCGGGGTCGGCGCTGACGCGCGGCTGATTGACAATGAGATCGACGAACGGGTCAATGTCGAAGTTGTTCAGGATGCCGTCTGCGTTCGCGTCGCCGTTGAGCGGATCGCAGTCGGGGAAATTCGCCGCGTATTCCTCGGGGAACGTCAGCGCCATCACGAACACGTCGATGTCGAAATTGTTGAACAGCCCATCGCAGTTCACGTCGCCCAGAACCGGACGGGACTCGCAATCGGGAGGGGGCGGGCCGTCGCCGGCCGTCGTAAGAAGCGGCGACGCCAGCAGTGCCAGCGCGGAACAGAACTTGGGCGCAGTGCCGAATCGGAACATGGACGTCCTCCTGAAATTATAGGACTCTCGCGCCAGCTAGGGGAGAGGGACGTCCTGGCGCATGCGGCAAAACCGCTCTGGGGGCTTGTCGAATGCTATGCCGTAGCCAACTGCCGCGGCAAGAGTTGTGGCGCAAAATCGCTGCCGGATTCTGTTTTGAAGCCGGTCCGCCCGAAAACAAGCACCCGATCGGGCAGGGGGGTCAATCCGCTCGGCGGATACAGACATTTTTCGGCTCGGTGAAGAATCGCAGGGCCTCGTCGCCGCCCTCGCGCCCCAGTCCGCTGCGCTTCATCCCGCCGAACGGCACGCGCAAGTCACGCAATAGCCAGCAGTTAACCCACACCGTGCCGACATCGAGCTGTTCGCTGACTCGCTGCGCACGGTTTAGATCGTTCGTCCAGATGGACGCTGACAGGCCATAGACCGTCGCGTTCGCTCGTGCGACCGCTTCGGCGTCGTCGCCGAACGGCAGAATCGTCACCACCGGCCCGAAAATCTCCTCCTGGTTCACGCGGCAGTCGGGGCCGAGGCCGGTGAGCACGGTAGGGGGGTGGAACCACCCGCCGCGACAGCGCTCCGGCAGCGCGGGCGGCGCGTCGCCGCAGATGATCCGGCCGCCCTCTTCGCGCGCGAGGGCGACGTAGCCGCGCACCTTTTCAAGGTGCGCCCGCGACGAAAGCGCCCCCTGTTGCGTCGCGTCGTCGAGCGGATCGCCCATGCGCAGCGCGGCGGTGCGCTGCGCGAATGCGTCCACGAAGCGATCGAAGATCGACTCATGGACGAGTACGCGCGAGCCGCACAGGCACACCTGCCCCTGGTTGGCGAACGCGGCTCGCACGCTCTCTGTGACAGCCTGCTCGAAATCCGCGTCGGCAAAGACGATCGTCGCGTTCTTTCCGCCCATCTCCAGCGCCAGCTTCTTGAAGTGCGGCGCCGCCGCCTGCGCGATCAGGCGCCCCGTGGCGGTGCCGCCCGTAAACGAAATCGTCCCGATGCGCGGGTCGGATGCGATCGGCGCTCCGACCTTTGGCCCCAGACCGTGAACAATGTTGAGGACGCCCGGCGGCAAGCCGGCCTTGCGGCACACGTCCGCCAGCAGGTGGGCCGTCATCGGCGTGATTTCGCTCGGTTTGGCGACCGCCGTGTTGCCGACCGCCAGCGCCGGGGCGATTTTCCAGCTCAGCAGGTAGAGCGGCAGGTTCCACGGCGAAATCAGCCCGGCCACGCCGCGCGGGCGCCGCAGCGTGTAATTCAGTGCCGCGTGATCCGTAACATGCGCATCGCTTCGCTCGTGCAGCACGGCCGTAGCGAAGAAACGAAAATTGCGGACGCTGCGCGGGATGTCCATGCTCCGCGCCAGCGAGATCGGCTTGCCGGTGTCGATGGATTCCGCCCGGGCGAATTCCTCCAGCCGGGCCTCGATCGCAGCGGCAATCGCGAGAAGATGCTCCGAGCGCTGTTCGGCGCTCTTGCGGGACCACGCCGGAAACGCGCGCTGCGCTGCGACAATCGCGGCATCCAGGTCGCGCTCGTCACTGTCCGGGGCCAGCGCGTAGGCCGATCCCACCGCCGGCTCAAAGACCTCAATCTCCCCGCCGCCGACGGCCGGTCGCTGTTCGCCGTCGATGTAGTTCAGAATCCGCTGCAAGGCGGTCCTCCGCGACAATGCCACGCAAACCAGCGCAATCGGCGCACTTCAGATCGCCGCGATCCGCCCGCCATCCACCGGCAGGCTGACGCCGGTGATGTACCCCGCCGCATCGGATGCGAGAAACGCGACCGCGTCCGCGATTTCCTCCGGAGCGGCGAATCGGCCCAGCGGCGTCTCGCGGCGCATTGATTCCTCCACGCTCTCGGTCGCCACGCCCTGTCGCTCCGCGCGGGTGCGGATCAGCGCCGAAAGCCGCCCGGTGGACGTATAGCCCGGAAGCACGTTGTTCACCGTGATCGCGTGCGGAGCCAGTTCGCCGGCCAGCGTCTTTGCCCAGGCCGCGACCGCCGCCCGGATCGTGTTCGACACGCCCAGGCCGGGGATCGGCTGGCGCACGGATGTCGAGATGATGTTGATGATCCGCCCGTAGCCGCGCTCCCGCATGCCCGGCACCAATGCCTGAGCCAGTACGTGATTGCAGCAAACGTGCATGGTGACGGCGTCGATGAATGCCTGCGGCGCGGCATCGAGCAGGGGGCCGGCGGGCGGACCGCCGGTGTTGTTGATCAGAATCTCAATCGGCCCGCTGCGCGCCACATGCGATCGAACGACCTCGCCCACGACCTTCGGCTCGCGAAAGTCAGCCGTCAGTGCATCATGCTCCGCCCCGTTCACGCGCGGCAGTTCCGCCACTACGGCAGCGAGCGCCTGTTCATCCCGGGCCAGCAGCGTGATGCGAGCGCCCAGCCCGGCCAGCCGATCGGCGGTCGCGCGGCCGATGCCCTGCGTGCTGCCGCAGACGAGCGCCCGGCGACCTGAAAACTGGATCATCAGCGTGGCTCCGGCACTAGAACCAGGGGAGATCATCGAACCCTGCCGAACGGGAGGGTATCATCGACCTGCCGGACTTGCACCGCGGCAATCCGCACCCCGCGGCGGGCCGCTCCGGATATTGTTATATAACGCTTTGGAGCCGGCTGCGCCGTCAAGGAATGACGCTGCGCAGTCGGCTTTGACGGAGACTTGCTCGATGACCGCACTTTCGTCGCAGCCCGCGTCGCGCCGCCCGTCGTGCCGGCGCGTGACGCCCAACACGCTCATGTTTCAATCCGCGCAGGATGCGAGCGTCGCCGTCGCACACGAAATCGCAACCCTGATCCGTGAGAAGGCGGCGAAAGGCCAGCGCTGCGTGCTGGGGCTGGCTACCGGCAGCACGCCGCAGGGCGTATATGACGAACTGGTGCGCATGCACCGCGAAGAGGGGCTGAGTTTCGCCAGCGTGGTGACGTTCAATCTGGACGAGTACTGGCCGATGTCGCCCGACGCGCTCCAGAGCTATCAGCGCTTCATGGCGGAGTATCTCTTCGATCACATCGACATCGACAAGCGCAACGTGCACGTGCCGGACGGCACGCTGGCGCAGGATCGGATCGTCGCAGCCTGCGAGCGGTACGAGCAGACGATCCGCGACGCGGGCGGCATCGACCTGCAGATTCTCGGCGTCGGCCGGACCGGACACATCGGCTTCAACGAGCCGGGATCGAGCCGCAACAGCCGCACGCGGTTGATCACGCTCGATCGCGTGACGCGCCTCGACGCGGCCAGCGACTTCTTCGGCGAGTGGAACGTTCCGCGCCGCGCGATCACGATGGGCGTAGGGTCGATTCTCGACGCGCGGCGCATTCTGTTGATGGCCTTCGGCGAGGGCAAGGCGCGGATCATCCGCGAATCGGTCGAGGGACCAGTCAACGTGAGCGTCGCCGCGAGCTTCCTTCAGGAGCATCCCGACGCGCAATTCGTTCTCGATCCGGCCGCTGCGTCCGAGCTGACGCCGGTCAAAACGCCGTGGCTGCTGGGGCCGCTGGCGGAGCGCGGTGAGAAGTGGGATGAGCAGATCACGCGCCGCGCGGTGATCTGGCTGGCGCTCAAGGTCGGCAAGCCGGTGCTCAAGCTGGTCGCGGAGGACTACAACGAGCACGGCCTGCAGGAGCTGCTGAGCGAGGGCGGCAGCGCCTATGACCTGAACATTCGCATCTTCCGGGGCCTGCAGAACACGATCACCGGTTGGCCGGGCGGCAAGCCCGGGCGCAACCGGGCGGATGGTTCGACCGACGCTTTTCCGAAGCGCGTCGTCGTGTTCAGTCCGCACCCCGATGACGACGTGATCAGCATGGGCGGCACCTTCTCCCGGCTCTGTGAGCAGGGGCATGAGGTGCACGTCGCCTACCAGACCTCCGGCAACATCGCGGTGTTCGACGACAAGGCCATCCGCCATTGCGATTTCGTGACGGAGTTTGCGCGGGCGTTCAACCTGCTCGAGGAAAAGCAGGTCAGCACGATCGAGCAGGCGGTGGAGGCATTTGTCGCGCGGAAGCGCCCCGGCGAAATTGACACGCCCGAGCTGCAGAAAATCAAGGCGCTGATCCGGCGAAGCGAGGCCCGCGCCGCGGCCCACTACAGCGGCGTGAAACCGGAAAACGTGCACTTCCTCGATCTGCCGTTCTATGAAACCGGCCGCGTCAAGAAGAAGCCGCTCGGCGAGGCCGACGTGCAGATCATCGTGGACTTGCTCGACCACGTGCAGCCGCAGCAGCTATACGCCGCCGGCGATCTCTCCGATCCGCACGGCACCCATCGCGTCTGCCTTGCCGCGATTGACGCCGCACTCAAGCGGCTCGCCACGCGTAGCTGGATGAAGCACTGCGAGGCCTGGCTGTATCGCGGGGCGTGGCAGGAATGGGAGCCGCACCAGATCGAGATGGCCGTTCCGCTGTCGCCGGATGAGGTCGAACGCAAGCGAACCGCGATTTTCTATCACGAGTCCCAGAAGGACAAGGCACTCTTCCCCGGTCCGTGGGACACGCGCGAGTTCTGGCAGCGCGCCGAGGATCGCAACCGCGCCACGGCCGAGTTGTACGACAAGCTCGGCCTGCCGGAGTACCAGGCGATCGAGGCGTTTGTGCGCTGGAGCTCGACCGCGGAATAGTCGGGGCGACAGCCTCGCGCAGGCCGGTTCAATCGGTCGCGGCGGGCCGCGCTGCTTCGCAATGACGCGCTCGGTTGGTTCAATCATCCATGCGGAAATCCGCCCACACCGCGCCGCCCCGCACGCGGCAGCCCAGTTCGCGCAGCCACTGGGCGACGACGCTGTTGCAGTTGTGCAGCGCCGAGTAGTCGCCGGGGTCGTGAACCAGCGTCATGCCGATCATCGGGTTGTAATGAGCCGTCTGCGCTGCCTGTTCCCAGCGGCGGTTCAATCGTCCGCGCAAAGCGGCAGCCCGCTCGGCCTCCACGACGATCGCAAGCACGGTCTCCGCACCGACCGCCGCCCCCAGTTCCCGAGCGCTTTCGGGAGCGACCAGCATCCGCCGCGCGAGCGCCCCGCGCTGCGGAATCAGCATCGCCCCGATCGCGTCGAACCAGCGGTCTTCATTGAGTGCGAACCAGCGCCACTGCCCGTACGCGAATTCCACGTAACCGCCATCCTCCGCGGGCAGCAGCAGGCTGGCGTGATAGCCCAGGTCCGCGACATATGCGGTGGCCGGTTCCTGCACTGCCGCGGGTGGCGAGACGTGGTAGGCGCAACCGCCGGCGGCGACGATCAGAAGCCACGCGGCAGACAGAGTGTGTCGAAGCGCCGACAGTGCGCGGATGCGAACAGGGAATCGCGCGGGTGCGCGGGAGGCGACCAGCGGCACGGATCGGCGCCAGGTTTTCTGGACGGGCGTCGCGGTTGCCATGTTCACCCGATTCCGGCTTCCTGTTCGACGATCCCGCCCCCCATTTCACGCTCTAGGGGAGTTTCGTCCGAATCGGCCGCGCGCCGCCTGTCTCGTTGACGCCCGGGCAGAACCGGGCAACAATGTCGCGGCTTTGCCCGGATCGCGCCGTTCGCCGATGAGACTCGGTGGCCGGCGACGGCCGGCAGGGAGAGGTGGCCGAGCGGCTGAAGGCAACGGTTTGCTAAACCGTCGTACTGGTGAATGCCGGTACCGCGGGTTCGAATCCCGCCCTCTCCGATTTCCGCAGATTGCGCCGGTTCATTTGAACGCGGCGCGTTTCAATCGTCGTCCACCGTTGTGCTCTTGCGCCGCGATTCGCGCACCTCGCCCTGCGGCGGGGGGTCGGTGTCCGGGTGACGGCCGTCCCATTCCCCGCGCCGCGCATCCATCCATTCCTTCCCGCGCACGCGGCCATCCGCTCCGAAGAACACGCGCGCGTGCAGGTGGCGGTCGAGGTCTTCAAAGTACATCTCGTCGCCCGCGCGGTAACGCGGTTCGCCCAGAATGCGGACGACGTCCTCTCGATCCTCAACACCGACCGTGATGATGTCGAAGCGATCGCGCGTGAACTTCTCGGCGCAGCCGCTCAGCACCCCCACGAACCCGCATACGAACAACGTCAGTCCAAGCCTTCGCATCGATCGGCTCCCTTGATTCGCTCTGACTCGCTTCCGCAACCCGGCGGCGGCGGATCGGCCGGCGCGCAGTGCGCGGCAGGCCCACACGCTGCCCGCATTCATCCGCGGACACACGTCGTGTGGTTAGGATAGCCGACCTGATCAAACAGCGCTTGGCGCGCCGATCCCACACCGGGATTCTGCCGTCGGCCGGTTCTGACGCCCGACCGGCTGCGGGATAGGATCAGGGGGTCGCCCGCAAGGACGCGGCCGACCAGAATCGTGTATCCGGCCGCAGAGGCTGCCCGGCCGGACCGATGAAAAGGAAGCGCTGGCGCGACGGGGTTGTCAGATGCGCCGGTGCGCAAGGAGAATCGCGGAATGAGCCTTCAGGCACTGCTGTTCGCCCTCGCTCCGATCCTTGGGGCCGGGCTGATCCGCGGACAGGTCTTCACCTGAGGTCCGCTCACCATGCTCGGTCCGAGCATGCTCTACCTGGGCGGTCCGGCTGCGATGATTTGCGCGGGAATTGCGCTGGCTGGTCGCGAACAGCGCCTGCTGGCGGTTCTTGCGCTGATTCTCGGCGCGATGGGAACCGCCGGCGCCGGCGCCGTCTACGCGGGCTGGATCGACCTCGGTGCGGCGGCGGCCTGTTCCGCCTGATCGCTCCCGACGGTTTCCAGCCGACGGCGTTCCGCTTCGCACGAGGCGACGGCCGATTCGCGGCAGTCACTATTCGTTCGCTCGTCGGCTGAATCGGCCGGCGACGTGCGCGGCTGCCCTCCCCGATGGATTTGCGCCTGACTTACCCCGCTGGGGCGATTCCCCCGATAACTGGAAGGTCGGCCGCATCGACCCCGGTCGGAGCGCGCCCTGCGCAGGGAGTTTCGCTCAGCATGGAAGAGCCAGCGCTGCATCGCGCCATTCAGGCGGCCGGTTTCATGGTCGTGCCGATTGACACGTCCCAGCCGGCGGCGGTGTCGCTGCGTGACTGGTTTGCCGGGATGTGGATCGCCGGCGTCGGCTCGCACCACAACACGCCCGACATCAACGACGACGAGAAGGCACGGCGGATCGCCGCGATTGCCTACCGCGTCGCCGATGCCATGCTGCACGCCCGAATTCCCGCGGACCGGGCGCTGGCTCGCGCGGCGGCGGCTCGGCGCAAGTAGCAGGCCCCCATCCCCTCATCGCCGCTGGAACCTCCGCAGTGAGCGGACCTGTTCGCGCGTGCTCACGCACGAGAATCAGCTTTCGATCCATTCGGGAATCTGCGGCGGCCAGAACACGAAGTCGCCGTCCTGGTCCTCTTCAGGCCGCACGGCCTTTCCGCCATCATCGTCACCGTCGTACCCGACGCTGTAGAGCGTGAAGGTGTCCGCGCCGGTTCGACGGTAGATCAGCGGTTGGCCGCTGAACGCATCCATCGGCAGCGCTGCAGGGCGAGCGCCGGCCGGCGCCGATCCGCGCCGTTCGGCCGCTTCCGCTGGGCGCGCATCCGCCATCGCTGCTTCCAGCGTCGCGGGCAGCCCGCCGCCCTTCTTCTGGGCGGCAAGTATCGCCACAACGGCCCGCATCGCCTCCGCAGTCGTCATCGCGTAGCGGCTGCGCCGCAGGGAGTGCTCAGGCGGCAGGTTCACGACGTTGGACATCAGGCGATTTGCCGGCGAGCGCTCGCTGATCTCGCGATAGCGTCGGCGGAGCGGCGCGTCGTCGCCCTTCTCGCGCACCTCGCGAATCAACTCGTGAAACGGCTGCTCCGCGGCGGCGCGCAGCAACCGCGTCAGCTCGATCTCCACGTCAAGCTGTTTCGCGACGGACCATTTGCGCATCGCTCTGCGAAAATCGGCGACGTCCTTGAACTTCGCGGATGATTCGCCCAGTGCTCCGCCCGCATCGGGAATGCCGGTGACGGCGATTTCGACCAGCGAGTCCAGCTCCGCATCCTCCGCTTTTCCTGCCGCCCACGCCGCCAGCCGCTCCGTCAAGTCGAGCGAGTAGAGCACTTCGGCCTCGCAGGTCGCGTCGTCCGAGGCGGCGCGCTGCGCGTCGACAGCCTTCTGCCAGAGTGGATCCGCGGGGGCGTGCTGCGGCGCTCGATGCAGGAATGCGAATGCCTGGCCCCGTTGCCGGGCTTCATTTGCCCGCGCCGCTCCCCACGCCAGCACGGAGGCGACCTGCGAGAGGTGCGCTGTGCAGCGCGCCGCGCGACGATTCCACTCCCACGCCTCCTTCCAGTTGCCGCGCTGCGCCTCATCCGCGGCCTTCAGCAGCGCGAGGCGGCCGGCGGTAAATGGGCGAATTGCCTCCGACAGATTCACGGTGCTCAATGGCGCGGCGAGGTCGGTCTTCAGGCCAAACGTCGGACGGGCGGTCGCCTTCCTGATTCGCGCAAGCGCATCGGCGTTCAACTCCAGGTAGCGCTGGATCATGAACTGCTGCGAGTGCGTCCATGTGTCGGTAAGGAGCATCCGCCCCATGTTCGTCTCAATCGCGTCTGCCAGCGCGGAGGACTCGGCATCCTGCGAGACGGCCATGTTGAACCACGTCACAATCGCTTCGGTCGCGGCGGCGTACTCATCCCACGCCGCGTCAGCCGGGTTGCCCCCCGACAGCGCGACGAAGCGCGCTACGCGATCCGCCGCCGGAATCTCCGCCGCCTTTCGCATTAGCGCTTCGGGATCCGCGGCCTGAAACAGCAGCAGCAGCGTGAAAAGGATCATGATGTGTCTCCTCGGGTCGCGGCCGGCGTCTTGCGAGCAGCGGGGTCAGAGTGTCTTGCGCATGATCGGTCGCACCGGCGAATGTCGCACGAACTCGGAAAAGCCGGCAGCGATGAACGCGGAGAGCGTGCCGGTCCAGGCAAAGGCGGCGGGCATCTTTTCGCGGCGCGGAATCACCGGGTAGCCCTCCAGCACACGCGCCCCGCGGGCCTTCGCCTGCGCGGCCGCCGCCTTCAGCAACGCGACCGATACGCCGCGGTTGCGAAACTCGGCCAGCACGAACAGGCACGGCACCGACCAGACCGGCAGATCATCTCCTCCGCGAAGCACGCGCGACGACTCCAGCCGCACGAACGCGCTGCGCGGTTCGACGGCGGCCCAGCCGATCGGCCCCTCTCCGGTGTACGCAATGACGCCGGACGCCTTGCCGCCGTCCACCAGGCGGCGCAGTCGGTCGCGGTTCTTCGCCCCTTTGCCGGCCTGGTACTCGGCCGCCGGCAGCCGCCAGTGCATGCACCAGCAGCCGCCGCACGCCCCGCGCTCGCCGAAGAGCGTGCAGAGATCATTCCAGCGGGCCGGCGTCAGCGCTTCGAATCGTAGCGCGGCGAGGCGGCCGCGCGTGGATTCGCCGCCCGCAAGTGCGGACTTGTCGCCGATCCGCGCCGATTTACGCGGCGTAGCGCGAATCGACGCTTTCTGGCGCGACTTTGCGGCGCGCGGCGAAGGTGATGGAGCGGATTTCACGGTGGACGAGGTCGGCTTGCGTTTGCGGGTCGGCATGGCGGAATTCCCCGATCGGCATCGTGACGGAGCGTAGCCGCTGAGCCGGAATCCCGCGAGGGGCGTTGGACAGCGGGCGGGCAAACGTTACCATCAACTGATCGCGACACGCAGCGGGTTCCCGCTGCTCCGGGGAGGGTTGCCCGACCGCAGCCTCAACACTCCGTCGCGCGAAAGGACCGACTCATGCCCGCTCCCGTTGTTCATTTCGAGATCGGCTGCAAGAACCTGGACTCGACCAAGAAGTTCTATTCGGAGCTGCTCGGCTGGGAGTATGCCCCCGGCGCGCCGAACATGGCGATGGTCGGCAACCTCGGGCCTTACGCCGAGAAGCCCGGTCCCGGCATCGGAGGCCACATCACAGCCCTGGGCCACCCGCCGCACCAGTACGTCACGGTCTACGCACAGGTGGACAACATTGAGACCACGCTTGCCAAGGCCGAGAAGCTCGGCGGCAAGACGCTGATCCCTGCGACCGAGGTTCCGGGCATGGGGCACTTCGCGTGGTTTACGGACCCCGAGGGCAACGCGATCGGCCTGTGGAAGGCGATGCAGGGCTGATCGGCCGTATCATCCGGCAATGAAGCTACCGAAATCCGGCGGTGGATGGGCCGCGATCCGCTACTCGTTGCGCAAAGCGCGCGAGGCAGGGGGGTTGTTGCGCTTCTATCGCGCGCTGCGCACCCGCAACGCCTGCAAGACCTGCGCGCTGGGGATGGGCGGGCGGCGCGGCGGAATGGTCAACGAGAGCGGCCACTTCCCGGAGGTCTGCAAAAAGTCGATGCAGGCCATGGTCGCCGACATGCAGGGGCGAATCGCGCCGGAGTTCTGGTCGCGCTACGATTCCGCAGCGCTGCGCTCGCTGTCGCCGCGCGAGCTGGAATCGCTGGGGCGGCTCAATGATCCCGTTCTGGCGGATGGTCCGGACGCCGACTTCCGCCCGATCTCGTGGGAGGAGGCGCTGCGGTTCTGTGCGGAGCGCCTGCGCGAGACGGCCCCGGATGAAAATTTCTTCTACTTCAGCGGCCGCTCGTCGAACGAGGCGGCGTTTCTGCTGCAACTCTTCGCCCGCGTCTACGGCACGAACAATGTCAGCAATTGCAGCTATTACTGCCACCAGGCCAGCGGTGTCGGCCTGCAATCGGTGATCGGCAGCGGCACGGCCACGGTCTCTCTCGAAGACCTGGACCGCTGCGACTTTGTGATGCTGATCGGCGGCAACCCCGCCTCCAATCATCCGCGCCTGATGCGGACGCTGGTCGAGCTGCGCCGCCGCGGCGGGGAGGTGATCGTCGTCAACCCGCTGCGCGAGGTCGGGCTGGTGAACTTCCGCGTCCCGTCCGACCTGCGCAGCCTGCTGTTCGGCTCGCCGATCGCCTCGCTGTACGTGCAGCCGCTGGTCGGAGGTGACGTGGCGCTGCTTACCGGCGTGGCCCGGGCGGTGCTGGAGCTGGGCGGGCAGGATTCGGCGTTCGTGGCGAATCACACGACCGGCTTCGAGGAGTACGCCGCGCTGGTGCGCAGCGCCGATTGGGCCGGCATCGAGGCCGCCGCCGGCGTTCCGGAGCGGCAGATGCGCGAAATCGCGCAGCGCTACATCCGCTCCCGCGCCGCGGTCTTCGCCTGGACGATGGGTATCACGCATCACCGCTTCGGTGTGGAAAACGTCCGCGCCATCGCAGCGCTGGCGCTGCTGCGCGGGATGGTCGGGCGGCCGGGGGCCGGGCTGATGCCGATTCGCGGCCATAGCAATGTGCAGGGAATCGGCTCCGTCGGCGTGACGCCGCAACTGAAGGACGCCGTGTTCTCCTCGCTGGAACAGCGCTTCGGCTTGCGGCTACCGCGGACGACCGGATTGGACACGCTCGCGAGCCTGCAGGCTGCGCACGCCGGCCGGCTGCGCAACGGCTGGTGCCTGGGCGGCAATCTGTTCGGCGCTTCTCCCGACGCGGCATTCGCGCGCGAAGCGATCGGGCGTCTGGATTCCGTCGTCTACATCAGCACAACCATGAACACCGGCCACGTGTACGGCCGCGGGCGGCGGACGCTGATCCTGCCGACCTGTGCGCGCGACGAAGAGTCTCAGGCGACGACGCAGGAAAGCATGTTCAGCTTCGTGCGACTCAGCGACGGCGGACCGCGGCGCCTGCCCGGCCCGCGCAGCGAAGTCGAGATTATCGCGTCCATCGCGCGCGGGGTATTGGGTAATGGCGGCCCGATCGACTGGGACGGGTTGATGCGCCATCAGCGCATCCGCGAGATGATCGCCGCGGTGATTCCGGGTTTCGAGCCGCTCGCCACGATCGAATCCACCGGGCGCGAGTTCCATATCGACGGGCGCATTCTGCATGAGCCGCGCTTCGCGACGCCCGACGGCAAAGCCCGCTTCTTCGCGGTGGAATTGCCGCGCGTCGAGCGCACCGCCGATGAGCTGCTGCTGACGACGATTCGCAGTGAGGGGCAGTTCAACACGGTCGTGTACGAGGAGGAAGACGTCTATCGCGGACAGGAGCGCCGCGACGTGATCCTGATGAACGCCGCTGACATGCGCGCCCGCGACATTCGTCCGAACCAGCCGGTCGCGGTGCAAAGCGCCGTCGGCGTGATGCGCGGCATTCTCGCTCGCGAATTCGACATCCGTGCCGGATGCGTCGCCATGTATTACCCCGAGGCGAATGTCCTGGTGCCGCTCGTTGCGGATGCGCTGTCGCAGACACCGGCGTTCAAGTCCGTGCCGGTGCGCGTGAAGGCTGATGACGGGGCGGCGCTGGTGCCGCTGCAAGTCACCGGACAGCGCGATCAATCCGCGCGGCGGGGAATGAAGGCGTGTTAGCCGTCCGAGGCGCGCGTGCCGTCGCGGGTGAGGGTTGCGGGCGGCGCGTCGTGCTTCCTGCGTCCTGCGTTGTTGCCGCAGCCAAAGGCCGATATCGTCCGAGCCGTTGAATGGAAGGAGCTTTGGAAATGACCAGAACGATGACGTGTGTCGTGATCGGCCTCACCGGACTTTGTGCGAGCGCGTTTGCAGCGGATTCCGCGGAGCTGCGCAGCCTGTCGCCGCAGGCCCGCGTGGCCCGCGTCGCCGCCGCGTTTCCGAAGGTCGACGCCGCGCCGCAACTCTCCGCCGTGACCGCGTCCTTTGTCGAGTTGCACCAGGTCGAGGGCGGCGAACGGGCGCTGAACGGCCTCTCCTCAGCGATCGTGCGCGGCGGCTTCGGCGGTTCCGAGGCGGCCTTGCGTGAGTGGGTCCGCCGGAACTCCCAGTCGCTCGAGACGCTTGAGAAAATCGCTGACGCGCCGCGCTGGGCGTTCAAGGTGGATGGCGCCGCGCCCAACCCGACCGCGGCGACGCAATCGCTGGGCGCTTTCGAGGCGTCCAGTTGCCGCATGCTGGCGATTCGGGCGAATCTCGCCGCCTGCGACGGCAAGTGGGAGGCGGCCTATGCCGACAACATCCGCCTGCATCGAATTGCCGGCCACCTGCTGTCGCAGCCCTCTCCATTCGCACAGCCGGTCGGACGGCGCATCGCCCGCATCGCCCTGCGCCAGACTTTGGCATTCATGGGTCGCACCATGCCTGCCGATCCAGCCGCGCTGACTGAAGCACTCCGCACCGCGTGGAACATGCGCCCCGACGCCGAAGCGCTCGATCTGGTCATCGCGGCAACGGAGCTGGACTTCATCGAGGCGTCCTATGCCTGGGCCAAGGACCCGTCCCGGCACGGCGGACAGGGCTTCGCGCTCGAGGCCTACCTGTTCGACGTCAGCAATGACAGCGCCAAGCCGCTGCCGCGCCCGTACCGCGACATCGAGGAGCTGCGGGCGGCCATGGCAAAATCCTCGATTGAAAAGTCCATCGCCGCGGCCGATGCGGTTCGAGCGCTGTTGCGCGCATCCCGCACCGCACCGATTCACGAGGCCTGGCGCGGCGTCGATGCGCTCCGCGAGCAGGTCGGCAAGGCCGCCGCGGCGGATCCCCTGCAGCGCGTCGTGCACCTGATGCCGGATGCGGATCTGTTCGAGATGGCGAGCATCGGGGCGCAGCGCGCGGCCGTGGAGCTGGTCCTGGCCTTGCAGATCTACCAGGCGAAGGAAAAATCCATTCCCTCGGACGCGGCGGCGCTGGTTCCCGCCATCCTGCCGGCGCTGCCGATCGACCCCTTCAGTGGCAAGCCGCTTGTATACAGCCAGAGTGCGAAGCCATTCGTAGTCTACAGCGTCGGCCCGGACGGAAAGGACGACGAGGGTGAGGACAACGGTTGGCGCCGCGATCCGGGTGACTTCCTGCTCTGGCCGCCGTTGTCGGGCGGCCTGTCCACCGTCGAGTAGCCGGCGGCTTCCAGTCGTCGCAAGGCGTCGGTCAGTGCGGTTCCGGAGGCGCTGATTGCGCCCCCGTGGCGGATTCGGTCGCGGAATCACCGGTTGTGACCGTCTCCGGCGAAGAGCCTTGCGGCTGTCCTGTTGCCTGGCTCGGCTCCGGCGGCCTGGTTGTGACGCCCGTGATCTCGCGCGCCGCGTCGATCAGCATCTCGCCGTATACGTTTGCCGCCTTGGATTTCGACGCCCAGGCGAACAGCTTGAGCGTGCCGCCGGCCGGCGTTCTGGCCGCACCGCTCTGGTCCACGGTGAGCGTCGCCGGTTCCGCACCCCAACCGATCACGAAGTCGCGCATGTCGCGAATCACCGTTCCGCGCGGGTCCGTTCGAAAGCGCGACTTCTCCGGCGGGCGAATTCGCAGGCTGATGCGCCCGTCCGTTGTCGGCACGCGCTCGACAAAGGGGCTGTTGAGGAATGCCTCCCGGCTCTCAGGCATTTTTCCGCCGCTGGACTCCAGGAAGTAGATCAGCCCCAGCACGAGTTCGCGCGATTCGCCGATCTGGCGCTGCGCGCCGCGCATCATGACGGCGCCGCCCACCGAACCGATCAGCATGCACACCGCAACGACGATCAATCCCGATCTCACGAGACCTCCGATCCCGAGGCCCGCGCCGCCGATCCGCCACCGGCCTGTCGCGAGCCATGCGTTACAATCCCCGCGAACGAATGCGGCCATCATAACGGAGACTCCCGGTGCACTTCAGAGCCGTTGCGACCGCGTGGACCCTCGCATTCCTGGCGCATGCCGCGCTCGCGGCCGAACCGGCCCCAGCGCCTGATGCGCTGATCCGCACGGCAACGGCGGAGCTGGTGAAGATGCAGGAGGAGGACGGCGCGTGGCCCTACGAAGGCGTCTATCGCGTCGGTGGAAAGATCCCGATCGGCTATCGCGTCGCCGGTACGGCCATCGTGTGCGAAGCGCTGCTCTTCGCCGATCCGGACGGCGCCGACTCGCGCGCTGCCATTGAGCGCGGCGTCGCCTACATCCTCACCGGGCTTGAGGACAAGGCGATGACGCCGCGCACGCCGATCGAATATGACGTGCGCATCTGGGGGTTCACCTGGGCGCTCGATCTGTTCTGCCACCTGCGCGCCGCGAAGCGCATGGGAGCGCACGAGGAGCAGATCCGGGAGTGGATTCCAAAGCTGGTCGAGGCGATTCTTGTCGATGAGATTCCCGGCGGCGGGTGGAATTATGCCTCGCGCCGCAGGCCGGCGGCCTTCGTCACCGCTCCGCTGGTGCAGACGCTGCTGCTGGCCAAGTCGCAGGGGGAGCGCGTACCGCGCGACGCGCTGGAGCGGGCCGCGAAGATGTTGCGCGCCTCGCGATTTGAGGATGGCGCCTTTACCTATTCGGGGCTGGTGCCGCGCCGCCGTCCGGCGGGTGACGCCGAAGGGGAAACGACCACGCGGCCCGCCTCCACACAACCCGCTTCCACCCGGCCGGCATCGCCGCAGGACTCCGCCGGGGACGACCAACCCGCCGATCGACCGCCGGCATCGCCCCCGGCCACGCAGCCGGCATCGGCTCCGGCTCGGGGAAGCACGTCCGAGCTTCCCGGCTCTGTGGCGCGCTCCGCCGTTTGCGAGACGTCGCTCCTGCTGCTCGGCGACGGATCCCCCGCGCGGATCGCCGCGGCGCTTGATGCTTTTCACACGCACTGGGACGAGCTGGAGAAACGCCGCAAGAAGACCGGCACGCATGCGCCGCCCTACGGCGTCGCTCCGTATTATTTCTACTTCGGTCATCGCTATGCCGCGCAGGCGATTCAGATGCTGCCCCCGGAGCGCCGCGAGGCGGAGCGCGCCCGCCTGCTCGAAGTCTACTTGCGCACGCGCGACGAAGACGGCACCTGGAACGATCGGGTGTTTCCGCGCTCGCGGAATTTCGGCACGGCGATGATCGTGATGGGTCTGCTCGGCGAACGCATGCCGCTTCCGCCGTCACTTGAGAGCATCAAGGGCGATTGAGGCCACGTCGCGGCCGGTTCCGATCGGCAGATCAATTCGGCTCGGCCGCTCGCTTCGACAGCGCAGCGCCGCGTTCGCGCGATTCCGGCAGCGGTGCAAACAGCACCGCCTCGGCCGGCTCATTGTCGCTGCCATCGGCGCGAACCGGCTGCGCTCCTGCGGCAATTTCTCCGCCGCGCTGCGCTCCTTCGCGGATTCGCAACGTCCACAATCGCTCCGCCGCGCGCACCTGCACCTGCAATCTCCCGTCTGGAATTTTCGCGCACTCTCCGACGGAGAGATCGCCGGCAATTCCGCCGACATGCACGACGTGTATCAACGTGTGCTCCAACCCCTTCGAGACCGGCTCGACCTCAACGCGACCCCAGTGCGGCACCAGGCCGAACTCCGGCCCCAACCGCGCCGCCGCCCCCAGCCGAAACCACGCGTTGACGGCCGATCTTGAGCCGAACGGCGTCAGCAGCCGCTCAAATGACGCCTGGCTTCCGCCGACGTACGTCCGACCCGCATGCGGGCCATCCTCGATCGTGAGGCGTTGTGCCGGACCACCAACGACCCGGAATCGCACACTCGCCGGGTGCAGCACCTGCAGCGCCGCGCGCCCGTCCGACTCGCTCCACTCCACTCCGGGCGCTTCGAGTATCCAGACCCCGGCCTCATTCGTGCCGCCTGTGGCGCGGTTTCGGTCAGAAAGCTCGCCGCGCAGCGCCCTGGGGCGCGTCGGAAGCTGCATCACCCACGTCGGAATGGTGCCCGCGTCGCGAAGCTGGAATCGGTCGATCACGACCAGCGCGTCCGGAGGCAGCCACACGAATTCGCGAACGTATGCGCTGACCGCGCCGGATGAATACGCCGGCGCAAGGTCGAGCGCGGCATAGCCCGCTCCGTTTACTTCTCCCGCCGCCAACAGTCCGCCGAGGCGCCGCGGGTTTGGGCCGTCCGACGTCGCTCCGAAATCACGCCAGTCGCCGCTGATGGGGCGCTGCCCGCCGAGCGGACGGTAGCGCTGTCCCTCGTGCACCGGCGTGCGCCCGCTCTCGAAGAAGATCATTGCATTGTGCGCGATCGTCGCCGCGGAGAATTGCGTCATGGCCGCCGGCTCGGATTCAGCGCCCGCGTACTGAGCGCCACCCTTGGCAGCCACCGCCTCATGCGCGACGTCCACCGCGGCCGTCGCCACCAGATCGCCGCCTCGTCGGATCAGAAAGTGGCCGGCATCGAAGTACTGACGCGAGCGCAAGTGGGCGGTCGGTGCTTCGACCCAGATGACCACCGGCACATCTGAACAGCGGGAGCGAAACACGACCGCAGACCCGAGATCCCGCACGATCGGCAGGGCGTCGAGTACGGCCGGGCGCTCTTCGCGAAGATCGCAGAGCAGCGGCACAAACCGCCAGCCAGCGCGCTCCGGCCGTGCGCGCAGCTCCCGCTCCACGCGAAGGGCCATCCAAACGGCGGCGGGATCGTGCGACCGGCGGGCGAGCAGGTGCGCCGTCAGCGGGGTGAGGCGCTCCCATCGTTCGCAGGTCAGCAGGGGGGCATCGTCACCATCATCGCGAACGAATTGCCGCTGCGCCCGGCCGGCGTCATCGGCGATCAGCGCATAGTGCTCCAGAAGGCGCGATACTTCGTTCGGCTGCACCGCTTTTGACGATAGCCCGACGCCGCCCTCGCGCGGATCACCGCGCTCGCGCTCCACGTCCGGCTCACGTGCGTCGAGGGTTGCAATCAGTTCCGCGAACAGGACGATCCCGGCTTCCTCATCGGCGGCGGAACTCGGACTGGTCGGCGCCATTCCGCGCAGCGCAAGGAACCGTGGCAGCGTGTCGCGGGCGTACTGGCGCGCGGACTGAATCAGCTCGCCGCGAATCTGCGCCCAGGCCTGCGCCGGTTCATCCGCCTCATCCACCGCGATCGCCATCGCCAGGTCGGCCAGCCGTGCGAGAAAGGCGTCGCGGCGCAGCGGGCTGTCGGTCGAGGGCAGGGGTTTCGCTTGCGCGCGAAGCGCCGTGAGAGCATCGCGCCGCACGTCGTCGGGCAGGTGATTCCAGCTCCAGTCCAGTGCGAGGACGAGACTCAACAGGTCCGCCGCAACGGGATCCGGCCGGGAAATCCACGATTTCAACCGGGCCAGCCGGGCTGCATGCTCCGGCGACTGCGGGTCGATCATCGTCAGAAACGCGCAACCGAGCAGATCGCCGGGCAGGGGCGCCTCGATCGACGAATCCCGGATTGCAACACGCAACGCGTGATAATCGGCGGCGAGCGCCGCGTAGCGGTTGCGCCCGGCGTCGGGGGACGCCGGCCCGATCCCGGCCGCGTGGCGGATGCGCGGCAGATCTTCAGGACCGAGGAACAGACACGGATGCTCGCCTGCGACGGCGGACGGAAGCAGGGCGATCGTCAGGGCCAGTGCCGCCGCGCGGAGAAGCCGACATGGATCCGGCGCGGTGCGCCGCGGCGCGTGCATCGGAAGATGGTATCATGGCCGCTGCGACGCCACACCGTCGCGGCGCGCGCGCCGCCGCCCAGCGCGTCCATCCGCAGGTGTCCGAATGCTCGGATTATGTAACAGCGTCCTGGAGACGATCGGTCGAACTCCGCTCATCCGATTGAGTCGCGTCGCAGCGGGGTTGCCCTGTCCGGTATACGGAAAGGTCGAGTTCTTCAATCCGGGAGCGAGCATCAAGGATCGCATTGCCAAGGCCATGATCGAGAAGGCCGAGCGCGAGGGCATCCTTAAGCCCGGCGTGTCCACGATCATCGAGGCCACCAGCGGCAACACCGGCGTCGGCCTGGCGATGGTTGCCGCGGTCAAGGGCTATCGCTGCATCTTCGTCATGCCGGACAAGATGAGCGGCGAAAAAACGCACCTGCTCAAGGCCTACGGCGCGGAAGTCGTCATCGTGCCGACCAACGTCGCACCCGATTCCTGCGACAGCTACGCCGGCGTCGCCGCGCGGCTGTTGAATGAAATTCCGCACGCCTGGCAGCCGAACCAGTTCACGAACCTGGCCAACCCCGAGATCCACTACCTGACCACCGGCCCCGAAATCTGGGAGCAGACGCAGGGGCGCGTCACCGCCTTCGTCGCCGGCATCGGCACCGGCGGAACGATCAGCGGCGTCGGCAAGTACCTCAAGGAGCGCAATCCGCGCATCCGCATCATCGGCGCGGATCCCGACGGCAGCATTCTCTCCGGCGGCACGCCCAAGCCGTGGCTGGTCGAGGGCATCGGCGAGGACTATGTGCCCAAGACTTTCAACAGCCAGATGGTGGACGACTGGATCCGCGTCACCGACTCCGAGTCATTCGGCGTCGCGCGCAAGCTGGCTCGGCAGGAGGGGTTGCTGGTCGGCGGATCGTGCGGCACAACCTGCGCGGCCGCCCTGCGATTCGCGCAGCGCTGCTCGGCGGATGATCTTGTCGTGGCCGTTCTGCCGGACACCGGTCGGAACTACCTCAGCAAGATGTACAACGACGATTGGATGAGGGACAACGGCCTGCTCGACGTCAGCCGCCGCGGCCACACCGCGGCCGACGTGCTGGCGGCGCAGGAAGACGGCGAAGTGCTGCACCTGACGCCGGATCACACGATGCAGGACGCCATCGGCCTCTGCCGCCAGGATGCGATTTCCCAGATTCCGATCCTCGAAGGCGGCCGCAGCGTCGGCAGCATCCAGGAAGTGACGCTCGCACGCCTGCTGCACGACGGCCACGATCCGCGCGCCGTCTCGCTGCGCGACATCATGGCTCGCCCGCTGCCGGAGGTGGACGATACGATCCGGGTGGACGAGGTGTATCGGCTGCTCCTGAGCGGGAACACCGGCGTACTCGTCCGCCGCGGCGGCCGGATCAGCGGAATCCTGACGCGCATCGACCTCGTGAATTTCTGGGATCGCCAGACGGCCGAGCAGCGCGGCGCCGCACCGGCGAATGCGAAGAACTGACCGGTTTGTGGAGCCGCCCAGTCCCGCGGCGGCGGCCGACAGGAGAAAACCTTGTCCAAGATTCGGCAACAATTCCCGGAATCCGGCGGCGATTTTGCCGTACCGGCGCACGCCGACCTGCGCGCCTACGAGGTGTTCGTACGGACGGAGCGCGGCAAGCCGCAGGTCCACGCCGGCACGCTCGAAGCGCCGGACGACGAACTGGCCCTGCAGTACGGCCGTGAGCATTACGGCCGCGACCAGCCCTGCGTCGAGGTGTGGGTCGTGCGGCGCGAGTCGATTCTGACCGCCGACAGTGATCGCGACGTGATCTTCCGCCTGTCGGATCAGAGCTATCGCCAGGCCAAGGGCTACTCCGACGTTCGCCGCAAATGGGAAAAAGTCCGGGCCGCCAAGGCCGTGGACGACTACCAGCGCGAGGATCTGAAGGAGGCCTTCTGACGTGAGCCTCACCACGCCGCCGCCCGCGCTGATCCCCGCGCTGACCGAGTTCCTGCTCGCGCTCGCGGATGACAAGTTCTTCCTCGGCCACCTCGATTCCGACTGGACCGGCCTGGCCCCGCTGCTGGAGGAGGACATCGCGTTTTCCTCGCTCTCGCAGGATGAGATCGGCCACGCTTCCGCGATTTACCAGCTCATCGCGACCTGGGACGGCCGCAGCGCGGATCGCATCGCCTTCGGCCGGGCGCCCGGGGAATATCGCTGCGCATCGATCACCACGATCGAGGACGATTTTGACTGGGCCACCGCGATTGCGCGGCGCTGGTTCTGCGACCACTTCGACGCGCTGCGGCTGGAGCGCCTTCGCGGATCGAGCCTGGCGCCCCTCAAGGCGCTGGCGACGCGCATGGCCGCCGAGGAGCGGGTTCACACCGAGCACTCCGACGCGTGGATCGTCCGTCTGGGCAAGGGCAACGCCGATTCCCGCGCGCGGCTGCAGGCCGCGGTGGATCGTCTGTGCGTACCGGCGACCGACCTGTTCGAGCCGACCGCCGGGGCGGAGCAATTGGAGGCCGCCGGCCTGATTTCCGCCGAGCCGCGGCTGTTCGAGCGATGGAAAGAGTCGCTGGAGCGCGTCGCCGCGGCGGGCGGAATCTCGGTGCGCGTGCTCCCGCGGGCCGCGTCGGCACCGCCGGCCGGACGAGCAGGGCGGCATCAACCCGGGTTCGCGGCCGTGCACGCGGAGTTGAGCGAAGTGTTCCAGCTTGAGCCGGACGGAGCGTGGTGACCCGTCCCGCGACGCCGGATGGGATGCGGTGGGCTGATGCTGACGCGCGATGACGTCATGGCGGTGCTGCAGGGGATCGACGATCCCGAGATGCCGATCAGCATTGTTGAGTTGGGGATTGTCGAAGACGTGCAGTTGGACGGGACTCCGGACGCCGCCGCCGTCCGCGTGCGTCTGCTGCCGACGTTCGTCGGCTGCCCCGCGCTGGATGTGCTGCGCGAGATGGTCGAGCAGCGGTTGACGGAGGCGGGGGCGGCGCAGGTTCACGTCGAGTTCACGTTCGACCCGCCGTGGAGCGTCTCGCGGATTTCGGAGGCGGGCCGCGCCCGGCTGGAGCGCTTCGGCATCGCCGTGCCGCAACGGGGCGGAGCGGCGCCGGGGAGCTCAGCATGCGGTGCCGCACATCCGCCAATGCTCGTGCAACTGGGTCGCGGCGAAGCCGGGGACGTCGCCGCGCTGTATGCGGCCGGTGCGGGCGTCGCGGTGCGCTGTCCGGTTTGCGGAAGCGAACGGACGGCGCTGCAAAGCCCCTTCGGGCCGACGCGCTGCCGGTCGATCCACTATTGCAACGACTGCCGGAATGCGTTTGAGCGGATGAAAGATGTTTAGGGGTTGGCCGGAGCATTCTGGGGGGGGCCCGACGCGGGTCTAGTTCCCCGCATCCGGCCGGGGCGGGGGAGTGCCCGGCCGTCGAGGACCGCTTCGCGCTGAGGCCGGCGCAAGCGGCAGTCGCGCGCCGCCCGCACCCTTCGCGTCCGTTGGTCCGGTTGCATCGGCACTCGATCCCGGCCGCTTCCACCGCTTGCGCGTCTCGAACGCGGCAATGTCCGCAACCGTCGTCTCCTGAAGAAACGCCAGTTGCCGGCCGCGGTGCGCGGTCCAGAACTCGTGAGCAGGGCAGGCGCGATCGTCCGAACATTGCGCCGTTCCCAGCATGCAGCGCCGGAGAACGATCGGATCGTCGAGCGCCTCGCAAAGTTCATAAAGCGTGATTTTTTCTGCCGGGCGGGCGAGCGTAACGCCGCCGCCGACGCCACGCTGTGTCAGGACGACCTGCTTGCGCGCAAGCGCATTGATGATCTTCGCCAGGTAAGCGGCAGGAATATCGCACGCCTCGGCCATCTCCTTCACCAGCAAGGCCTTACCGCCGGCGGCGGCCACATACCCGAGCGCGGCGGCGGCGTATCCGACAGACTGGCTGAGCATGGTGCGCGATCTCCCATTGCGAAGCCTATCGGCCGTGATCTCCGGCGTCAAGACGATAAATAGCAAGGTTTATCATCAATTTATCGCCTTAACTGCCCAGATGGCGTAACTCAACGCCGACAAATTCAGTGCATTCTGGGCGAGGCGACTCTTGACACGGGAGCCGCTGGTCGAGATTATCATAGGACTAAATGACCCAATTGTCCTATGTATGCCGGAGCCGCCAAGCATGATCCCGCCCGCTGCCGTCGCGACGCCTCCGCCGGGCCGTTCGCCGGGAACGCTGCTGGAGCGATTCACCTACGACGACGCAATCGTCCGAAAATTCCTCTTTGCGACTCTGCTGTGGGCCGTGGTCGCGATGCTGGCCGGCCTCTTCATTGCTCTGCAACTGGCCGTTCCGTCGCTGAGTTTCGGCAGCGAGTACCTGACCTTCGGCCGGCTGCGCCCGATTCACACGAATGCCGCGATCTTCGCCTTCGCCGGCAACGCCATTTTCGCCGCCATTTACTACTCGACGCAGCGGCTCTGCAAGGCGCGAATGTGGAGCGACCTCCTCGGGCGCATTCACTTCTGGGGCTGGCAGGCGATCATCGTCTCGGCGGCGGTCACGCTGCCGCTGGGGATCACGTCGTCGAAGGAATACGCCGAGCTGGAGTGGCCGATCGACATTGCCATCGCGCTGGTGTGGGTGGCGTTCGCGGTCAACTTCTTCGGCACGCTGGCCGTGCGCCGCGAGCGGCACCTCTACGTCGCCATCTGGTTCTACATCGCCACGATCGTGACCGTCGCCATCCTGCACATCTTCAACAGCCTGGCGCTGCCGGTGAGCCTGACCAAGAGTTACTCGCTCTACGCCGGTGTGCAGGACGCCTTCATGCAATGGTGGTACGGCCACAACGCCGTCGCCTTCTTTCTCACGACGCCGTTTCTCGGGCTGATGTACTACTTCATCCCCAAGGCCGCCAATCGGCCGGTCTTCTCCTACCGCCTGAGCATCGTGCATTTCTGGTCGCTCGTGTTCCTCTACATCTGGGCCGGGCCGCACCACCTGCACTACACCGCGCTGCCGGAGTGGGCCTCGACGCTGGGCATGATCTTTTCCGTCATGCTTTGGATGCCGAGCTGGGGCGGCATGATCAACGGCCTGCTCACGCTGCGCGGCGCCTGGCACAAGGTCGTTTCGGATCCCGTGCTCAAATTCTTCGTCGTGGGGGTCACCTTCTACGGCATGTCCACTTTCGAAGGCCCGCTGCTGTCGGTGAAGTCCGTCAATGCCCTGTCCCACTACACCGACTGGACCATCGGCCACGTGCACGCCGGCGCACTGGGATGGAACGGCTTCATGGCCTTCGGCATGATGTACTGGCTGCTGCCGCGCCTCTGCCAGGCTCCGCTCTACAGCCGCCGCCTGGCCGAAGCGCACTTCTGGCTGGCGACGCTGGGAATCCTGGCCTACGTCGTGGCCATGTATTTCGGCGGCATCACGCAGGGGTTGATGTGGCGGGCGATCGACGAGCAGGGCCGGCTTGTCTATCCCGACTTCGTCGAGACGGTGATGCAGTTGATCCCGTTTTACTGGATCCGTGCCGCCGGCGGCGCAATGTACATCGTCGGGCTGGTGCTGGGAGTCGTGAATTATGCCATGACCTGGGCGGCGCGCCCGGCCCGGTATGCGGAGGAAGTACACGAAGCGCCGCCGCTGGCCCGCGACTATCGCGATGCGCCGTCGCCGCCCTCACGCATCCAGGGGCACGTCGCGGACTTCGCCCACAAACTCGACGTGGTGCAGCAGGCCGCCTGGCATCGCCGCTGGGAGCGCCTGCCGCTGCGCTTCACCGTCTGGACCACCGTGGCCGTGGTCGTCGCATCACTCTTCGAAATCGTGCCGACCTTCCTGATCCGCTCCAACGTCCCGACCATCGCCACCGTCACGCCCTACACGCCGCTCGAGCTGGCCGGGCGTGACATCTACATCGCCGAGGGCTGCAACAACTGCCACTCCCAGATGATCCGGCCGCTGCTGGCCGAGACCAAGCGCTACGGCGATTACAGCAAACCCGGCGAATTCGTATATGACCGGCCGTTCCTCTGGGGCTCAAAGCGAACCGGCCCCGATCTTGCGCGCGTCGGCGGCAGCCGTTCGCCGGCGTGGCATGTGCTGCATTTCCAGGATCCGCGGCAGATCAACGCCGATTCGATCATGCCGGAGTACGCGCACCTGCTTCGCAAGCCGACGGATTACGCCGGGATTCCGCCCCGCGTCCGCGCCATGCACACGCTGGGCGCGCCGTACAGCGAAGCCGAGCGGCGGGACGCTGAGACTCTCGCGCGGCAGCAGGCCCGCGAAATTGGAACGAAGATCGTGGAAGGACAGGGGCCGGCCGGTCTAGACGACATGCAGGTCGTCGCCCTGATCGCCTACCTCGATCGGCTTGGCGTGGACCTCTTCAAGACGCCCGCAACCGAATCGCCGCCGGCAGAAGCGCGTTCCGCCGAAGAGCCGCGGGCCACGAGTCGCGAGAATTCCGGGACGGCCCCGGAAACTGATGCAACTCCGGCCGTCGGCGCGGGCCGGGTCAGCGCCGCAACGCCCGAAAGGGGAGGATGATCCGATGTCGCTGACCGACGTGATGAGCCATTCCGGCTTCGCGATGCTGCAGACCGCCGCGTCACTGGTGTTCGTCGCGGCATTCGCCGCCATCGTTCTGCGGGCGCTGCTGCGCTCCCGGGAGGAGGTGCAGCACTGTGCCGCGCTGCCTCTGGCCGACGAGCCTGCGCCTCCGGGCGATGCGCAGAGGAAGGAGCAACAGCCATGACCGAGCGGCCCCTCGAACATCTGCGTGACCACGAGTACGACGGCATTCAGGAGTACGACAACCCGACTCCCGGCTGGTGGACCGGCATCTTCGTGCTCACCGTCATCTTCTCGGTCCTGTACTTCCCCTATTACCACGGCACCCTGCCCGGCCGCACTATGCACGCCGCGTATGACGCCAGCGTTGCGGAGAACCTGCGCCTGCAATTCGCCGAGATCGGCGAGCTGGCGCCCGATGAGCCGACGCTGCTGCGCTTCATGCAGCCCGCGCAGGCGGAGTGGCTCAAGGTCGGCGACGTGGTTTTCAAGGCGCAGTGCCAGGGCTGCCACGGATCGGAGGGACAGGGCGGTGCCGGGCCGAATCTCACCGACGATCACTACAAAAACGTCCGCCGCCTGGCCGATATTCCGCTGGTCATCGCCAACGGGGCCGCCAACGGCATGCCGGCGTGGAAGACGCGGCTGCACCCCAACGAGATCGTGCTGGTCTCCGCCTACGTTGCCCGGATGCGCGGAAGGAACCTCGCCAGTTCGCGGCCGCCCGAGGGCGAGATCATTGCGCCGTGGCCGGCCGCGGCGCCGGAGTCGAAGCCGGCGACAGACGCAACCACCGATTGAGAGAGTCCGGCGCGGCATAGCGCCGAGGAACTTGCCGTGACGTCGACCGAGCCGCAACGCCAACTGCCCGTGCTGCTGGAGCCGCCCGAGCGCGTGCTCTCCACGCTCAACGATGACGGTTCGCGGCGCTGGCTTTCCCCGCGGCTGTCGCGCGGCGTCTGGCTGGAGCGGCGCCGCGCGGTCGCCTACGGCCTCATCCTGCTGTTCACGGTGATCCCGCACTTGCGCATGGGCGGCCGCCCGCTGATCCTGATCGACATCCCGAAACGCGAGTTCACTTTCTTCGGGTTCACGCTGCTGCCCACGGACACGCTGATTCTGGCCTTCTTTGTTCTCGGCGTGCTGCTGTCGGTCTTCCTGGTCACGGCGCTCTTCGGACGAATCTGGTGCGGCTGGGCCTGCCCGCAAACGGTCTACATGGAATTCCTGTTTCGCCCGATCGAGCGGCTGTTTCTCGGCACGGCCGGGCGCGGTGGCCCGCCCTCGGCGCGTGCATCAGCCGGCCGCCGTGTCGCCCTCTATGCCGTCTACCTGCTGATCTCGTGCCTGCTGGCGCACACGTTCCTGGCCTACTTCGTCGGAACCGATGCGCTGGCGCGCTGGGTCCGACAGTCGCCGCTGGAGCATCCGATCCCGTTTCTCGTCATGGCCTTCGTGACGGGAATGATGATGTTCAACTTCAGCTATTTCCGCGAGCAGACCTGCATCCTGGCCTGCCCCTACGGCCGGTTGCAGTCGGTGCTGCTCGATCGCGATTCGCTCATCGTCAGCTACGATCGACGGCGCGGCGAACCGCGCGGGCGCATGACCCACGCCCCCGGCGCTGCGCCGCAGGGCGATTGCATCGATTGTCACCTGTGCGTCGCGACCTGCCCGACCGGGATCGACATCCGCGACGGCCTGCAACTCGAATGCGTCCACTGTGCGCAGTGCATCGACGCCTGCGACGCCGTCATGCGGAAGGTCAATCGCCCCCCGGGGCTGATTCGTTACGGCTCACAGAACGCCGTCAGCGGCGAAGTGGTGCGGACCACGCGCTGGCGCATCATTCTCTACCCCGCCATCCTGCTCGTCGTCGGTGCCGGACTGGCGCTGGCCATCGCAAATCGCCGGCCGGTCGACGTGCGCGTGCTGCGCTCCCCCGGCCCGCCGTTTGCCGTCCTCCCTGACGGACGGATCGCCAACGCGATGCGCCTGAAGCTCACTAACCGCACAAGCGAACCGGCCCGCTATCACGTCGCGCCGCGCGACGCAGCCGGCATCGAGCTTCGTCTCGATCACGACGACATCACCGTGTTGCCGGGCCGCACCGAAACGCGGGGAATGCTCGTCGTGGCGGCGCGCGATCAGTTCACGGCCGGCCGCGCCCAGGTCACGCTGATCGTGACGGACGGGGCCGGCGCCCACGTGGAAACACCTTGCGCGCTGCTTGGCCCGGCGCGGGATGCGGAACCTGCACCATGACGACTACGCCCGCTGCCATTGCTCCATCCGGCAACGCACTGACGCCCTCCCAGCGGCGCGCGGCGCGATTCTGGCCGATGCTGGTCGTGTGCCTGATCGGCGGCCAGATCGCTCTCGCGAGCCTGGCCGTCTACCTGGCCGTCATCCTCGGGCCGCCCTCGGTCGAACCGAATTACTACCGACAGGCGATCGATTGGAACGCGCATGCCGCGCAACAGGCTCACAATCAGGCCCTCGGCTGGCGCGTCGACGTGCAGGCCGATCTGCGCTCCGCCGCCGACGGCATGCGCACCATCCGCATCACGTTGCTGGATGAGAGGGGACGGCCGGTCACAGGTGCGAGCGTGACAGGCATCGTCTTTCATCACGCCGACGGGAGGAACCGAATCCCGCTGGCATGCGAGCCGGTGGAGCCGCCCGGCGTCTATGCAACCGCCGCGCCGCTGCCGCACGACGGGCTGCACGAATTCCGCATCGAAGCAACGCTCGGCGACACATGCTTCACGCATCGCCGGGAACTGCACGTCGGTGCGCCGACGGGGATGTTCAAATGGTCGCGCTGATCGGCGCCGTGCTGCTTGCCAGCCTGCTGGGCAGTCCGCACTGTGCGGGTATGTGCGGCGGGTTCGCGCTCTTCGCCGTCGGCTCAGCGCCCGGAACCCGTGCAATCGCCCTGCAGAGCGCCTATCACGGCGGCCGCCTCGTCACCTATCTCGTGCTGGGTGCGCTGGCCGGCGCAATCGGCGCTGCGCTGGACCTCGGCGGCGGGATGATCGGCGTGCAGCGCGCCGCCGCACTGATGGCAGGGGGGATGATGGTCCTTTTCGGCGGCTGCGCACTGGCCTCGACTTGCGGCCTGCGGCTGCCCGCGCCCGGCATTCCTCAAACTCTTCGTCATGCACTGGCCGCCGGCCACCGCCGGGCACTGCGCCTGACCCCGACGGCCCGCGCACTGGTCATCGGCCTGCTGACCACGCTGCTGCCGTGCGGCTGGTTGTACGCATTCGTCATCACGGCGGCCGGCACCGGCAACAGCCTCGCCGCTGCAGTTGCGATGTTGGCATTCTGGCTCGGCACACTGCCGGTCATGGGAGCTGTCACGATCGGCGCCCGCGCCATTTCGGGGCCATTGGGATCACGGTTCCCGCTGTTGACATCGATTCTGCTCGTTGCGGTCGGCACCTACACGCTGACCGGACGGCTCACGATCGACGGTGCGCAGGTCGCGCACGCGGCGCGCAGCCAGGTCGCAATCGAAGCGACGGATGGCCGCGAATCGCTCGCGGATCATGCCGCCCGGCTGGCCACGATCGAACCTGCCTGCTGTGCAACAGGGGATGCCGATGCCCGCTAGCACGCTGACAGCCGGCTCGCCCCCTCCGCGCGCATCAACCCCATCCGCGCCGCACAGCGCAGCAATCCACTGCGCACACTGCGGGCTGACCGTGCCGCCCGGCCAGCGGACCGCTGACGATCAGCCGCAGTTCTGCTGCGCCGGCTGCCGCGCGATCCACCACGTCATTCACGATTGCGGACTGGAGGCCTACTACCATCTTCGCGACGCACAGCCCGGTGAGGCAGCCCGGATCGACCCGCACGATCGCAGCTACGCGGAGTTCGACAATCCCGCGTTCTCGCAGCGCTACTGTCGCGCAGAAGGGCCGCTGCTTCGCTGTGAGCTGGCGCTTTCCGGTGTGCATTGCGCCGCCTGTGTGTGGTTGATCGAGCGGCTGCCGCGCGTCGTGCCCGGCGTGATCGAAGCGCGTTTGGAGTGGGCGCGCGGCATCGTCAGCCTGTCATGGGACCCGCAGCGCGTTCCACTGTCGCGTATCGCCCGCGGGCTGGCCTCGCTCGGCTATGAGCCGCGGCCGGCGCGCGGCGGCGCGGACCGCGAAGCACATCGCGACATGGAGCGCCGCCAGCTTGTGCGCATCGCCGTCGCCGGCGCGTGTGCCGGAAACGCCATGTTGCCCGCGGTCGCCATGTACGGCGGCCTCTTTTCCGGCATGGACCCCGTCCACGAGTCTCTGTTGCGCTGGGCCAGCATGGCCATCGGCGTCGTTGCGCTGGCCTGGCCGGGGGCAACGTTCTTCCGCGGTGCGTGGGCGGCCCTCCGCACACGCACCGGGCACCTGGACGTGCCGATCGCGCTGGCTCTGCTCATCGGCGGAACGGCCGGCGTCGTCAACACACTTCGCGGCATCGGAGAGATCTACTTCGACTCGCTGACCGTACTGGTGTTTCTCCTGCTCGTCGGCCGGTTTCTTCAGACACGCCGCCAGCGCAGCGCCAGCGAGACCCTCGAAGCGCTCTTCGCCCTGACGCCTCATTCAGCACGGCGGCTGCGGGCCGACGGGGCAACTGAGGACGTCCCGCTCGACGGGCTGCTGCCGGGCGACCTCGTCGAAGTCCGTGCCGGCGAGACCATCCCCGCCGACGGCCGCATCGTTTCCGGCGAGTCCGCGATCGACGCCTCGATCCTGACCGGCGAGTCGCGTCCCGTTCCGGCCATTGCCGGGCAGGGGGTGCACGCCGGCACCCTCAACCTGCACGCCGCCGTCCGCATCGAGGTGCTGTGCACCGGCGAGGAGACGCGCGTCGGGCGGCTGACGCAGCTCGTCGCCCGCGCAGCGCAGCGCCGCGCGCCGATCGTCTTGCTGGCCGATCGCATCGCCGGCTGGTTCGTCGCCGCGGTCATCGTGCTTGCCGCCGCCACGCTGCTCGGCTGGTGGAGCGTGTCGCCGGTGCGCGCCGCCGATCACGCCGTCGCGCTGCTGATCATCGCCTGTCCCTGCGCCCTGGGCCTGGCCACGCCGCTGACCGTCGCCGTCGCGATCGGGCGCGCTGCCCGCCGGGGAATTCTCATCAAGGGCGGCGACGTGCTGGAGCGCCTCTCCCGTCCCGGCCGCATGCTGCTGGACAAGACCGGCACGCTGACGCACGGCCGCTTCGAGCTGTTGCACTGGACCGGCCCTGATGACTCGCGCCGTCGCGCCGCAGCGCTGGAGGCACACTCCGCCCACCCGGTCGGCCGAGCGCTGGCCGAGGCCTTGGCCGAGAATGATGACCCGCTCGAGTGTGCCAATCCCGGAGCAGGGCCGCCACAATCACGAACGTGCGCGGCGGCCCCGGACGTGACCTGCGTTGAGCAGCACGCCGACGGAATCCGCGGCCGCGTCGACGGCCGCGAAGTGCTGATCGGCGCGCCGCGCTTCATCCGCCGGTGGCTGAGCGAGAGCGAAGCGCCGCTGCCGGACGCGCTGCATCGCTCCGCGGCCGCCTGTGCAGAACGCGCGCTGACCACTGTCTGGATTGCAGAGGATGGATGCGTCGTCGCAGTAGCCGGGCTGGGAGATCGAATCCGCGCGGATGCCGCTCCGGCGGTTCGCGCGTTGCGGGATCGCGGCTGGCGCCTCGGGCTGCTTTCGGGAGATCATCCGAGCGTGGCGACGGCGACCGCGGCGCAGATCGGGTTTCGCGCGGATGAGCCGGTGATCGGCAGCGCATCGCCCGAGGACAAGCTGCACGAAATCGAGCGTCTGATGGCCGCCGAGCGTGGACCGATCGTCATGGTGGGGGACGGCGTGAACGACGCCGCCGCGCTGGCGGCCGCACACGTCGGCGTCGCGGTTCGCGGCGGGGCGGAGGCGAGCCTCGCGGCGGCGGACGTCTACCTCAACCGCGCCGGCCTCGAACCGATCCTGGAGATGTCGGAGTTATCTGTCCGGACCATGCGCTCCATCCGGCGCTGCCTCGTTGCCTCGCTGGCATACAACCTGTTCGGCGTCTCGCTGGCCGCCGCCGGCTGGCTGAACCCGCTCATCGCGGCGATCATGATGCCGATCAGTTCGCTCACGGTGCTGGCGCTCGCATCGCGCGTCAACTTGCACCCCGTCGCGGACTCTTCGGCAGTTTCGCCGCAAGCGTCCGAAGCGCCCGCCATGCTTCCAGTACACGCCGGCCGTGCGCCCGAGCCTTCGCCGGAGGCGCTGCCATGTCCGTGATCTTCATCGCATTACCGGTCGCGATCGGGCTGGCATTGTCGGCGCTGCTGGTCTTCATCTGGGCGACCCGCGCGGGTCAGTTCGACGACCTCGACACGCCGCCGCTGCGCATGCTGCACGATGCCACCGCCCGCGACGCCGCCCCCCACGACCGAACGCCGCCCGCCGGCTGACGACTCGCAGCGCTCAGTCCACCAATGAAAGAGGCCCGCCGACGCGAGGCGCCGACGGGCCTGAAACTGCATTCGGCCGCTGTGTGCAGCCACGTTCGCCGCACTACAGCAGCTTACCTATGTTACATCCCACGGATCACCTCCTTTACAACGGGCAGACTCCCCGCGAGGCGATTGTAGGAACCGCCTACGGGCCTATCCCGGCCGTCGGCCGTCACCGACGGTGACGAAGGCGCCATCCGGATTAGCGCCCGCAAAGACCCGCACCCGCCGTCGGCCGCGCCACTTCGCGACTCGCACGCGTGCGTACCTTCACTATCCTAAGCATAAACTGCGGTGCCCGAATAGTCAAACACAATCTGTTGTATGCCCGAATTTTCGCGACCGCGCACGATCTCAGGCGACCGGGTGCCAGCCCGCATCCGCCCAAAGCTGCCCGCTGATGGCCGGATTGCGGATCAGGAACAGAATCGCGTTGGCGATCTCCTCCGGCTTGATCAACCTCCGCAATTGCGTCTGCGGAATGATGTTTTGCCGGATGAACTCATCACCCAGCGCCCGCACCATCGCGGTGTCGGTGTATCCGGGATGGATGATCGCGCAGCGCACGCCGTGATACACGCCCTCCGCCGCGAGCGTCCCCTGCGCGCCCTCCAGTCCCGCCTTGGCCGTCGCGTACGAAACCTGTCCGCGATTGCCCGAGGACGACACCGAGCCGATGAACACCACGCAGCCCTGCACGTTCTCGCTCGGATCCCAGCGCTTCAGACCGGCCTTGCCGCGCGTGCGCGCCACGCTCGCGATCGTCTCCAGTCCCCAGTACACCGGCGCCGTGAGATCGACGGACATCACCCGCTCCCAGTCGCTTTCCGGGTAGATGTCGACCTCACCGCTGTCCTTTGCGACGCGTACCGCCAGACGGTCGCGCGTGATTCCCGCCGCGGGGATGCAGATGCTGACCGGGCCGTGCGATTGCTCCAGCGACGCAAACACGTGCCGCCGAAATGCGGCGTCGGTCACGTCCCCGCTGAACGGCACGAAGGCGTCGCGTCCCAGCCGCCGGTTGGCCTCCGCGCAGAACTCGCCCAGCTCCGGCGCCATGTCCACGACGCCGACCGCCCGCGCGCCTTCGCGCGCCAGCAGGATCGACGTGGCCCGCCCGATTCCGCGGAATCCGCCGGTCACGACCGCAACGTGCGTCGAAAGGTCGAGCCGCGGCTCGGACCAGCCTTCTCCATCGTGATGATGCCCGTTGCCATTGCCATTGGACCCGGGCTTGTTGACTTCACCCATCTTTGAAACCTCCAGCGCCGTCGCCGCCGTAGTCACCCGGACGAAAGCTCACTCGCTCGCGTCACGCGGACGTTGCAAAGCCGCGCTGAATCTCCACTCTCCCTGCGCCGGCCGGCGATCACCGTCCCCACAGGACGGCGCTCCCACTCGCATCAACCGCGCGACCTGCCCGCGATTTCGTTTCAACCGCGGAGCTTCTCGGACCGTTCTCCCAGCCAGGTGCACGTCTGCGGCCACAAGTCGCGATGCGCCTTGCTGCCGACCGCCATGCCGATGTGCCCGGCCGGGAACTCGATGGCCTTCTTGTCCCTGCTCCCCACCGCGTCGTTGAGCGGCAGGCTCTGGCTCGGCGGCACCAGGTGATCGCTGCGCGCGATCAGGTTCAGCACCGGGCAGGTGATCCGCTTCAGGTCCACCCGCCGGTTGCCGATGTGCAGCTTCCCCTGGACCAGCAGGTTCTGCTGGAAGCAGTACTTCACGAACTGGCGGAATGTCTCGCCCGCAACCGGGATGTTGTCATTCAGCCACGTTTCCATCGCGAAGAAGTCCTCCAGGAACTTCTCGTCGTGCATGTTCTCGTAGAACCCGACGTACTTCTCCATCAGGTTCTGCACCGGCTTGAGCATCAGAAAGGACGTTTGAAGCCACTGCGGCGGCGCATTGCCGTACACCTCCAACATGCGATCGACGTTGAAGTAGCGCTCGTCCGTCCAGGTCTGAAGCAGGCTCTCCTTCTTCGACCAATCGAACGGTGCGGCCAGCGCGACAAACGCATTCACCTTGTCCGGGTTCAGCGCCGCGTACATCGCCGTCAGCGTCCCGCCCATGCAGTACCCGAGAATGTTGACCTTCTCGCTGCCGGTCTCCTCGCGGATGTGATCCACGACGTGGTCGATGTAGCGCGTGACGTAGTCCTCAAGCGACAGAAATCGATCCCCGCCCTCGGGAACTCCCCAATCCACGTTGTACGTGTTGAACCCGCTCGACAGGAAGTGGCTCACCACGCTCTTGCCGGGACGCAGGTCCAGGATGTACGGCCGGTTCACCAGCGCGAAGATGACCAGCAGGGGGGTCTTGTAGCGCTGCGGCGCATCCGTCTCATAGCGCAGCAGCCGCAGCTTGTCCTCTCGATACACCTGCCTGGAAGGCGTGCAGCCGACCCGCACCGTTTGCGCCGCCTCCACCACTTTCGGCAGTGCCAGCGACTTGCGCAGCAGGTCCTGCCATGCGCTCAGCGCCTGATCCGGCGTCGAAAACCCGAACGTCGTGCCCGTCGTGGACATCATCACTCCTGCTGCGCGGGATCCTCCCGCAATCCGGCGCGCCGCCAATCGCCGCGCACCGGGTTTCTCGTGTTACTTCGCCGACTTGCGTCGCGCACCGGCGCGCCGGGCCGCCGGCTTGCCGTTGTCCGCACCGCCCGCGCGGGCCGGCCGTCCGGACTCCATTCGATCGAGTCGCGTGCTGAGCCGCTCCAGGCGGTCCATCAGGCGCTCCTCGACCCCGCGCACCAGCAGCGTAATGTGATCCGCGTCGGCGCGAGAGGGGATCTGCGCCGCGCTCAATCCCTTGCGGATCATGTCGTTCGTCGCCTGTTGAAGCGCCAGCGAGTGCTCCATCGCCTGCTTCATCGCGGCCAGAAACGGCTCGCTGCGCATGAACTGATCCGCGTGCTGCGACATCGAGTCAAAAAACGCCCGCCGGATCTGGGCCAGCACGTCCGGCGACGGCGGGGCGGCCGGTGCGGGGATTCCGCCCGACGCCATTCGCTTCAGAAAATCGCCCCAGAACGCGCCGAAGGCATCCGCACCGGCGAATGCCTGCGAAAAATCAGTCGTCATCGAGAGCCTCCAGGGCCGGTTCGCCAGCTGCACCAACGGGTGCGCGGCACACTCATATTCCCGCCGCGCCCGACCGGCCGCAGCGCGCAGCAACCCGCCAGCCGACTCCGGATCTCTCCGGATTCGGCGGGCGGGTGCGCGTTCGTGTCAATGTTCCGCGCCAATCGTCACGCGGCCCGGGCGTTACTTGCCGCGGGTCTTGGTGGTCTTGCCGTTGCTGCCGGTCATCGTGCCGCGGAAGGTCTCGCCGAACTGCTCAACCATCTCCGCGTTCGCACGGGTAAAGGTCTCGACCGTGTCGCGCATCGCGGCCATCGAGTCGCACCACACCGTCGTGAACCGCTCGGTCATCTCCGCCGGGTTGGTCGTGCGGCCGGCCTCGCCGAACGAACGCATCGTCTCGGCGTTGCGCTGCATCGTCTCGTCCATGACGCGGGTCATGCGATCGACGTTCTTACGCGACATCGGGCCGACGTCGCCGGCGAAGCGCTCCATCGTCGAGCGGAACGCATCGGTGTTGCGGGTCATCACGTCGCCGAAGAAACGCATCGACTCGGTCTGGAACTGGGCGCAGGTGCGCATCGTGTTGGCGCACACATCCGTGAACTGCGTGAACATGTCGTTGGCGGGGTTGCGGTTCGTGCTCATGGTCGTGTTTCCTTTCGTCCTGCGAAGCAGGCTCGTGAATGTTCTCTTTTGCACTTGCAGAAATATATCGGCGTTCCAAGCCGTCGTCAACAGCTTTTTGTGCAATTGCACAATTTTTCTAGGTGAAGCACAAACCATTACAGATGCGGTGTTTACAGCATAATCAAGGCCGGTTTGATTGACATTGTGCCGGAAGTGCACTACCGTGTACGCAGTCGTGCCACAGCACCCCCGGTCGCGACGGAGGCCCGCAACCATGCCCTCGCAGCCCGCCCCCGGCCCGGACAACCGGCGCCTCACCATCAAGAAGTACTCCAACCGGCGCTTCTACGACGCGACCCGCAGTTGTCACGTCACGCTCAGCGACATGTACACGCTGATCTGCGGCGGGCACGACCTCACAATCATCGATTCGGAAACCCGCGAAGACATCACCAACGTCGTGCTGACCCAGATCATCCTCGAGCGCGACGCACCCAAGCTCACCATTTTCCCCGCCAACATCCTGCATCAGATGATCCGCACCAAGCACCACATGCTGGACTCCGTCCTGGAGCAGTTCTTCCACCAGGTGCTTTCCGGCCATCGCGAGTCGCAGGAGCGCTGGGCGCGATTCCTCCAGAACACGCTCGGTTTCATGCCGCCCGCGGCCAGCGCTTCCATGGATTGGTCGCGCCAGTGGATGGACATGTTCGCCGGCCGTGGCGCCGGCCCGCGATCGGCCGCTGATGCCGGCACGCGATCGGCCTCTGATACCGGCCCGCGATCGGATTTTGGCGCCGCTGCGGCCGGCCCTCAGGAACCCGATTCCCCGTTCGGGGACGACGACGACGCACCGGCCGAACGGGCAAAGCCTGCGGCAGGGCGGAATTCAGAGTCATCCGCTCGCAACTCGGATTCGGCCGCGCGCAACGCGGAGACGGCCGGGCGAGACTCGGATTCGGCAGGGCGGAATTCGAACTCGGCCGCGCGCAACGCGGAGTCGGCAGGGCGCAACTCGGAATTGGAGGAACTGCGAAAGCAAGTCTCCGACCTCACCCGCCGCGTCGAGAAAATGACCCGCCCCCGCGGGCGCTGACGCACCCCCATTCCCCGCTCGGGTCGCGTGCCACGCGCGCACAAGCGTCCGCATGTCTTCGCCCGTAGGGCGCACGATCGTTGCCAGGGCCTTTGAGGCCCTGGAATCCGACCCGCTCATCACACTTTTCCTTTTTCCCCCCAATTCCCCGCATCCAACCAAGATTTTCCCCCTCCGCCCGTGAGTAACCGCTCGAACCGTCGCTCCCATCCTCAGACGCCACGTTCCTGACGATCGCCGCGGGCGAACGCAGGACCGACGGCGGCGGCTGACCCAGCCGCGGGCGACCAGCGCCGGCAAGACCCGGCGGAGGAACGAGTCATGAACGCCGGCCGCAAATTCAACCGCCTCACCTCGCACATCCGCATCCACGCGCTTTCGCTCAGCCTGCTGATCGCCGCCGCCGGCGGCTCGATTGCCGGCTGCCCGATGTCCAATAAGCCGGCCGCGGATGACCCAATTACGCCCCAGTCTCAGCAATCAACCCCCGGCCGGCCCGATTCACGAACCGACCAAACCGGCGAAAAAGACCCCGCCGGCCAGCGCGGCTTCGAGGGCGGAGCCGCTCTGCGCAGCCGACTGATCGTCTCCCCAGAAACCCTGCTCCTGACCGGCATCGACGACCGCGTGCAGCTCAGCGCCATGATCGTGGACACCGACGGCAAGCTGCGACCCGTCCCCGCCGAATGGCGAAGCTCCGATGACTCGATCATCCAAATCTCTGCCGACGGCCTGGCCAGCGCCGCCGCCGAGCTGGGTTCCGCCCAGATCTTCGCCTCCGCCGAGGGGCTTTCCGCCAGCCCGACGCTGGCCGTCATCGCCCGTCCCGCCGCCGGCGCCATGCTGGTGCAGGACAACCAGATCGCCGGCGAGCCGGCCGCGGTGGACCCCGATGCCGAGTTCGGCGTCGGCTTCCGCATGCGGGCACGGATGAACAGTGATGCAGCGCCGGCGGCCGGGCAGATCATCCTCGGCCGCGGCGACAAGCCCATCGCCGGGCGCGTGGTCGAGGCGGCGGCGGCCGGCGACGGGGCGTTTGACGTGACCTTCGAGATCGTCCCCGTCGACGATCTGTTCGAGCAGATCAACATCAACCAGTCGATCGACATGACCCACGCGGACTATCGCATCCCCGATGACACGCCCAGCCAGTACGCGGTCGAGGAACTGCCCGACGGCACGCTGCAGTACGTGGCGCGTCACGAGCCGCAGGCGACCGACGACAAGGCCGGCGGCGCCTCGAAGCGGCAGGGGGCCTCGAAGTCGCAGCAGCGCGCCCAGGCGCAGGGCACCCGCGCGATCGGGCCTTTCGAGTGCAACGCAGGGCAACGTCCAGATCGGCTCGATCACCCCCAGCATCGAGTTCCGCCCCTGACGTGCGTGTGGACGTGCGCTCTCGGGCGACGTGAAGCGCTTCATCGTCACGGCCGAGCCGGCGCCCTGGCTGACGATCTCCCGGGAACTCGCCGGGATTCAGCGGGAAGTTGAGCCGCCGCACGGTGCCTGGCGAAGTGAAGATCCCGGTCGGCGGCTGGCTGTCGCTGATCCTGGGCGGCTACATCCCGATGGGCGTTGGGTTCGACGTGGGCGGGTCGATCAGCATGGCTCCAGCCGGTGCGGCTGGACATCAGCGGCGAAGCCGCGGGTGACGTACGAGGGCGGCGTGATGGGCACCGCGGCGGGGGGCTATGCGATGGTGAACAACCTCACCGGCAGCACGGACGTCTCCTTCAAGCCGGTCCTGCCGACCTTTGACCGGCTGGCGAGCGTGAAGATCGATGCACAGGTCTTCGCCTTCGCGGACGTGGAGCTGGGCACCGTCGCCAGGTCGCTGCGTGCCAATGTCTTCGGCATCAAGGGCGGCCCGAAGCTGACGATGGACCTGGCGTCGCTCGAGCGCAGATCGCCGATCCGGCCTATGCCTCGCACCTGAAGTTCAGCCCGCTGAAGGTCACGGCCGGAGCGGGCAGCTCGATCAAGAAGCTCAAGGACCTGCTGAAGATCTCCTTCGTCGAGCTGCGCCTGGTGGACGCGGACGTGCTGCCAGAGGTGCGGCTCGCCGCGCGACCTTGCGATCACCCCGTCGAGCGTTCACGCCAGCGATGATCACCAGGTGGGCGAACCGGCGACGTTCCTGACCCAGTTCGACAAGAGCACGTTCCTGCACCTCGATGTGATTGACGAAGTTGAGTATCTGTGGATCCGCGATGGTCGCCTCGGAGCCGGGCCGTCCGGGCTGCACCGGTGGCCGCGCGGCGGCGGGGCAGACCCGCTTCGAATGCGACGCCGAATTCCTGATGGAGCATGTCGGGACGCAGACGTTCCACGCCATTTATCACCCGAAGCTGTTCGGCGTGCGGCTGCCGATCGCGTTCGAGGTGTCGGAGCATCCGCAGGCGACCGTGGATGTGACCCAGCCGCTGCGCGATGCGGAGTTCTCCGGCCTGGGCTTCCTGAGCGCAGCACCGTACGGCTATGCGGGCAACGCCAGTAGCAGCGCGTACGCCGTCTCGGCCGACGGCAGCGTGGTCGTGGGATTGAGCGCCAACGCCGCAGGCCAAGGCGAGGCAATCCGCTGGTCGAACGTCGCGATGGTCGGGCTGGGCTTCCTGAGCGCAGCACCGAACGGCCATGCGTCCCAGGCGTACAGCTACGCGACCGGCGTCTCGGCCGACGGCAGCGTGATCGTGGGAGGGAGCTACGATGCCGCGGGCCGGCCGGAGGCCTTCCGCTGGTCGAACGGCGCGATGGTCGGCCTCAGCTTCCTGAGCGCAGCGCCGAACGGCCATGCGTCCCAGGCCACGAGCCACGCAACCGACGTCTCGGCCGACGGCAGCGTGGTCGTGGGATACAGCCGCAACGCCGCGGCCCGGGAGGAAGCCTTCCGCTGGTCGAACGGCGCGATGATCGGCCTCGGCTTCCTGAGCGCAGCGCCGGGCGGTTATGCGCACCAGGCCCGTAGCTTCGCATCCGGCATATCGGCCGACGGCAGCGTGATCGTGGGAGGGAGCTACGATGCCGCGGGCCGGCCGGAGGCCTTCCGCTGGTCGAACGGCGCGATGGTCGGCCTCAGCTTCCTGAGCGCAGCACCGGGCGGACATGCGTACAACGCGTGGAGCATCGCGACCGACGTCTCGGCCGACGGCAGCGTTGTCGTGGGTCAGAGCCGCAACACCGCGGGCGCGTATGAGGCCTTCCGTTGGTCGAACGGCGCGATGGTCGGTCTTGGGTTCCTGAGCGCAGCGCCGAACGGCCATGCGCCCAGCGCCACAAGCGCCGTAAACGCCGTCTCAGCCGACGGCAGCGTTGGAGCTACGATGCCGCGGGCCGGCCGGAGGCCTTCCGCTGGTCGAATGGCGAAATGGTCGGCCTCGGGTTCCTTCCCGGAGCGACGGAAAGCTATGCCCGCGGTGTCTCCGCCGACGGACGCGTCGTCGTCGGCCGTTCCGGCGGCAAGGCCTTCATCTGGACCGCCGAGCACGGCATGCGGGCGATCAAGGATGTCCTGATCCAGGAGTTCAACCTCTCGGGCGAAATCGAGAACTGGACGCTGCTCAACGCGACTGAAATCTCCGCCGACGGCCGCACGATCGTCGGCACTGGCGGAAACCCCGAAGGCCGCACGGAAGCCTGGCGTGCCATGATCCCGCGGCGCTAACCGCGCCTGGTGCAACCCCGCCGCGCTAACCCCGGCGGGTGAAGTGCCGCGGCGCTGATCGCGGCGGGTGAAGTGCCGCGGTGCTGACCCGGGATTCTTGGATGCTCCGCTGTGCCAGTGAATCCCGAGCCACAAAGAACCCCGCGCCGCCGACGGACGCAACCCGCGCCGTCGGCGGCGCTGCTTTTGTCGCGCTCGCGCCGCTCCAGGTTGCACACTACGTTGGGTGCCATCCCGCGTTGGGTGCCACGCCGCATCGGGTGCCAAGCCGCGTTGCGTGCCGTGCCAACGGCTTTGCGTCGGCATGTCTTCATCCATCGGGCGCACGTGCGTCGGCATGCTCTTCGCCCGTCAGGACGCACGATCGTTGCCAGGGCCTTTGAGGCCCTGGAATCCGACCCCAACACACCATCCAAGCCACACCGACTGATCCCACCCCCCCACACAACGCAACATAATATATGTTATCGGACGTTATCAGTTTTATCAGCCAATAGGGGGGTGACGCGGCCCCGTCGGGCAACTTGCCCTCGGCCCGCTCACCAATCAGCTCCCGTAGCCTTGCATCCACCCTTCCCGCATACTGCCTGCCGCCCCCAACGCTGAAGGCTCGCCGGCCGGCCGTTATCATCCGCCGCGATGGCCCGCCAGAAATCAACCCCGATCGCGCCGCCCAACCCCAATCTCCCAGCCGCCGGAGTGCCGCGGCCCTCCGCGTGGTTTTGGGCCGTGCTGGCCGGCCTGGCCGCCGCCGTGATCGCGCTGCAATGGCCGTCCACGCAGCGTCCGCATTTCGAGGGCGACGAGGTCGTCCTGACGTTCATCGCCGAACGGCTGCGGAGCGATCCCACGAACTATTCGCTGCGCGGCCCGATCCTGGGCGAATCGGCTCAGCGATTCATCCGCGACACGTGGACGCCGGGGGCGCGGTTCGATGCAGAGGTGCTATCGGCGTCCGATGGCGGCCGGGCCGAGCGGCTGCGGACCTATGCCGACTGGCTGGGCGGGCTGGAGGCGGCCGAGATCCTGATGCGCCCGCCCTCCCGCGGGTCGGATGGCAGACCCGTTGATCGGCGGATTCCGGCGTTTGACCCCGAGGTCTACGACCGGCCATTCTTCTTCCACCCCCCCGTCGTGCCCTACGGCCTGGCGGCGGCCCGGGCGATCGGCGGCATGTCTGCCGCGGCGCTGTTGCCAATTTTCTCGCAAGCGCTCTGCATCCTCATCGTGGGGCTGTTGGGGCGGCGGCTGGCGGACGAGACAACGGGGGTTCTGGCGGCGGTGCTACTGGCGCTGGACCCGATCACGTGGCTGTGCGGCGCGCGCATCTGGATCGACGGCCCGCTGCAACTGACGCTCAGCGCTGCGATGCTGGCCGGCGTCGCGGCGGTTCAGCGCGGCGGCGTGGCCGCGTCTGCGCTGGCCGGCGCCGCATTCGGCGTGGCCGCCTTGACGAAGCTGCCGGCGCTTCTCGCCGCCCCGGCGCTGCTGGCGGCGATCCTGGTCGCACCGCGCCGACCGACACGTGCCGAGATCATCGCGGGAATTGCGGCGGTCGCACTGGTGCTGGGGCCGTGGCTGATCCTGACGCGCGTGCAGTACGGGGCGTTTCTGCCGGCGGCGCATCCCAGCCAATGGCTGATCGACAATTTCCCCTATGTGCGGATGCTGACCGAGCGGCCGGCGTATTTCTACCTGGCCGCCCTGCCGCTGGTCGCGCCGGTTTACCTTCTGGCGCTTCCGGCGCTATTGGGCGTCCGGATGCGCTCCACGAGCGCATCCGGCGACAGTCGGCGCGGCGCGCTCCTGATTCCGGGCGTCTGGGCGGGCAGCGTGATCGCGGCGCTGGTGGTGATGGGGATGATGAAATGGGGGTTTCAGCTTCGCTATCTCGCACCGGCGATGCCGGCGCTGTGCCTGTTCGTGGCGGCGTGGCTGGCGCGGGCGCCGCGCTGGTCGTGGGCGATTGCGGGGGTGTTGGGACTGCTCGGCTGGTGGTCGGGGGTTGCGTCGGTGGCGCCGCCGCCGCTGGCGGAGGTGCGGCCGGTTCTGCTGGAGCGCTTCGTCTTGGAGCCGCGCGGTCAGGCGCTGCGGGATTTCTGGCCGGGGATGTGGTGAGGCGCGGCGCTCAGCGGCCGGCGACGAAGCGCTGCTTCAGAAATGCACGATACTCGCGCTCGGCCTCGGCGACGTCGTCGGTGATGAACGTGCGAAAGAGCGCTTCGCCGAAGCTGTAGCGCGTGCGCGGCGACCAGATGTACGAAGCGCGGGCAAATTGCTCGATGTCGCGCGAGCGGAGCTGATCGCACATGCGGCGAAAGCCCGCCGCGTATTTCCCGCCGGCCCCCTCTTCGAGGAACAGCACCAGCCCCCACACCTGTGCGTAGTAGGTCGCGACGGTGCGGCTCGAATGCTCGATGACGTTGCCGGCGTGCGTGTCCAGCAGCTCGCGAAGCGGAAAGAGCTTGTCGGCCAGAACGGCATCGGCCAGCGCGTTGTGGCGGGCGGGGTTGTACTTCGGATCGAAGACGGGTGCGCCGCTGCCGATCCAGCGCTGCCCCTCGAACAGGACCGCCAACCCCTCGTTGAGCCAGGCGGGAACCTGGTCGTTGACGTAGTGATAGAGATACTGATGAAAGCCCTCGTGCGTCATCAGGGGGAAGGTGGTCTGGTGGCGGGTGTACTCGATCACCGATACGCCGCGCTCCGAGTATCCGCCGTTGCGCACCTTCAGAAAAAGCGATGCGCGCGGGCCGGTGAAGCGGCGCGTGAAATCGGCCCACTCCGCCCGGCTGGCGAACAGGTACACCTGCATCCGCTCGGTCGGCTGCTTCCCCGGCGGAACGCGCCGCTGATATTCCGCGAAGGCCGTTTCCATCAATTCAGGCAGCAGCCGCACCAGTTGCGGATCGCGCATGGTCGTGAAAATGTCGTAGTGCTCGCTGATGAGCCGGGCGCCGCGCTGATCCCGAAAGGTCCACGGATGCGATTCGAACGCGACGGGCGCATGCCGCGGAGCGCCGGCGGAGCAGCCGGTCGTTGCGATCGGCAGCGCCAGCGCGAGCAGCAGCCCGATGCGGGCGATCGTGTTATTCATGGCATGCCCCCCCTGCCACGGACTTCCGCGACTCGCCGGAATACTCGGCACGATCAGGTCCGTCATCGGAACTCCACCCCCGGCTCGCCTCGAACGACCCGTCCCAGGACAAAGGCCGTTTCGCCGATTTTTTCGAGCGAGCGCACCACGGCCGCGGTGGATCGCGGACGCACGGCGAACACATAGCCGACGCCCATGTTGAAGACGCGGTACAGCTCATCATCCGCCACGCCGTGCCGCGCCAACAGTCCGAAGATCGGCGGAATCGGCCAGGCCCCCTGCCGCACGACGCAGCGGCAGCCCGGCGGCAGGATGCGCGGGAGATTGCCTTCGAGGCCGCCGCCGGTGATGTGCGCCATCCCGGAAATCGCCGATCGACCGCGATAGCGGCCGAGCACGGTCTTGACGGCGCGGGCGTAAATGCGGGTCGGGCGCAGCAGCGCATCGACCAGCGGCTCACCGAGCGAGCGCGGCGCTGAATCGAGCGCAAGCCGCGCCTCGTCGAGCAACAGGCGGCGCACCAGCGCGTAGCCGTTGGAATGCAGCCCGCTGGAGGCGACGCCGACCAGCTCATCCCCGACGCGCACGCGCCGAGCGCTCATCATGCGCGAACGCTCGACGACGCCGACAGCAAAGCCCGCGAGGTCGAAGGTGCCGGGTCGATAGAGATCGGGCATTTCGGCGGTCTCGCCGCCGAGCAGCGCGCAGCCGGCTTCCTCGCAGCCGGCGACGACGCCCGAGACAAGCTGCTCAATGACGGCCGGATCGAGGCGGTGCAGCGCGATGTAGTCGAGAAAGAAGAGCGGCTCTGCGCCCGCGCAGAGCAGGTCGTTGACGCTCATGGCGACCAGGTCGATGCCGACGGTGTGGTAGCGCTGCGCGCGGGCGGCGATCAGCACCTTGCTGCCGACGCCGTCGGTGCAGGAGAGCAGGACGGGATCGACGTAGTTTCTGCGAAAGAGCTTTTCGCCGAAATCGAGGCGAAACGCACCGGCAAAGCCGCCATGATCGGCCAGCACGCGCGGTCCGTAAGTGCGCCGCACCAGCGGGCCGATGCGATCTTCCATCTCATCCGCGGCGACGAGGCTGACGCCCGACGCGGCGTACGTCGTGGCGCGCGGCGGTTTTCGCGTGCGGCGGGAGGATGCGCCCATGCCGAGGTCATACCCGAAACGGCGCAGGCGCTCCACAGCGCGTCAGAACGTCAGGCGCAGCCCGATGACGACCGAGTAATCCGTCTCGGCGCGGTTTGAGATTCCGCGCCATGCCGGCGCTTGCGCGCTGACCTCCAGCGCCCAGGTCGCAGCTTCCCACATGATCCCCGGCGCGATCAGCAGCTCGTTGTCGCCGTTGGTCTCATACACGCCGTTCAGCTCGCACACCGCGTACAGCGCACCCGGTGTGTCGGCCGCGTATTCAACCGGATACAGCCGGTAGAGGTAGGCCAGGTCGTATCGAAGGACGTCGGCCGTGGACTCGCCGGCGCGCAGCGGCCGCGCGACGCCGTCCGTCGTAAAGGTCCAGACGCAATCGCCGTTGAAGCCGTGTCGATCGATGATGGCGGTGAACGCCAGGCCGATCAGCGGGTTGTAGGCGTCGCCGGTAAAGGGGCCGTCGCCGGTGCGCACCTGCGCTCCGCCGAGTGCGCTCACGCGCAGCGTGTTGAGCGGCGAGAAGTCGTGGCGCAGAAAGCGATAGCTGGCGAAGATCGTCGCATCGCCGACGCCGAGATCCTCTTCGCGCCCGCCGGGTTCGTAGCGTCGGTCGCGATAGGCCACTGGCACGACCGCGGCCAGCGTCAGTTCAGGAAGCAAACCGACGTGCACCATGTTCTCAAGCCCAAATTCGCGGATGCGGCCGCGCTCGGCGGCCGGCGCGTCGCGCAGCGTCAGTTGCGTGTAGCGGAATTGCTCCATCAGCGTCACCTGCCCCGGAGACGGGCCGGTGCCGCTGGCGAATGCGTTGGTCGGCTGCTGCCCATATGCGACATGGCCGGGCAAGAGCGCCGCCAGAAGCGCGACAACGGCCGGCACGTGGTAGTTCACGAGTCGCCCTGCAGAAGGCGAAGGAGCGTGGCCCTTCATGGCGTCCCCCCTTCCTCGATGCGATCGAGCGTGAATCCGGCGGCGTCGATGGCGCTGCGGAGGTCGCGATGCGTCGGCGCAGCGCCTTTCGACAACTGCACCGTGACGCGCCCGCTGCCGAGGTCCACCAGCACGTGCTGCGCGCCGGCCCGGCGCTTGAGCTGCTTCTCAATGCTGTTGGCGCACAGCGGACAGCTCAACCCGCGAACGTGCAGGACCACGCTGGAGCCGCGAACGGCGGGGCTTTCCTCGGCCGGCTCATTGGAGCCATGACCGGCGGAGCAGCCGCCCAGGGACAGCAGGACCGCGAACAACGTGCCGATGCTGCCCGCAAACGCAAGGCGATGCGGCCGAACGGATTGGTAATCAGACATGAGATTTCTCCCGGAGGCCCGGCTCGGCCGTCGTGCGGCCGCATGGGCGGATCAGGCAATTCAACGCGAGCGGTGAGCCATGCCAATCGGCATGTGCCCGACGATCTGAACACTCGAAGATGTGGACGCACAAAACGCCGCGAAGGAAATGCGGCGTATCGCATCAGATCAATCGAACGCCGGTGAAACGATGATCCCGCGGAGGTGGCGTATTGACTTCCCCCGGTTCGAGAGCTTTTGAGACGCACCCGTGATCGAATGTCGGGCGGATCGAAAAGCCGGTCGACGGGGCTGAATCGCGGAGCGAGGGCGGCCGAAAATCGAGCGTCGGTGCCGTGCGATCCGGGTCCGCGCATTTGCACCCCCCTACCGAACGCCTCCCCTGCTCATTCTCTCCCGGTCGGGAAGGCACCGTGCAGCCGCATCGGCAGACGATACCGGCCTCCCCGCAGCAGCAACTGCAAACCGCTGGCGGGGAATGAGTTGCGGTCACATGCGCGGTTGTCCCGGCCATCGCCCCAACCGCAAACAGCGCCTGGCCGCGCGGCGGAAGGCCCAGAACAACGACCATCAACAACGCGAGAAACAGACGGGTATGCGAGATTCTGCCGGCTGGACAGGGGTGGGCGCAATTGGAATTGAACCGGACCGACATGGCCGCTCAATATACCCGGAATCAGTGCTCGCGATGGTATACTCATGCACTTCGGCACAAGACGCCATGGAGCGATGGGAGCGCAAGTTGATGGGGCGCAAGCACTGGGTGGGGTTGTTCTTGCTGGCAGCCGGCATGCTGTCCGTGCGCGCTCTCGGTAACGAGCCTCCGACGCGCTATGACGGGCACCGGGTCGTGCGTGTCCACCCGCAGGATGATCACTCGCTGGCCCAGGTTCACGCCCTGACGGATGACATCTGGAGCCATCACGAGGATCACGCGCCGTTGGACATACGCGTGAGCCCCGCCCAATTCTCGATGCTCGCCGAAAGCGGCATCGAATTCGAAGTGCTGATCGAGGACGTGCAGGCATTGATCGGCACAACCGGCCCCGTGATCGCCGGACTGGCCGACCCGTTCGACGGCTACCTGCCGCTATCGGACGTGTACGCCTACATGAACCAGTTGGCCGCGCAGCGCCCCGACCTGGTTCAGTCCATTCTCATCGGGCGGACGCTGGAGGGGCGCGACATTCGCGCGCTTCGAATCTGCAGCAGTCCGGCCGATCGGCCCAGCGTCCTCTATCACGGCTGCCAGCATGCGCGCGAATGGGTCACGATTCCGGTGATGCTGTACGCGGCGGCCCAACTGATCAACCGCTACGACACCGACTTCCGCGTTCGATCGCTGGTGGACCGAGCCGCGTGGTATATCGTGCCGGTCGTGAACCCGGACGGGTATGAGTATTCCTGGACGACGCAGCGCCTTTGGCGAAAAAACCGGCGGCCCTTCGGCGGCGCCTACGGCGTGGACCTGAACCGCAACTGGGCCTATGGCTGGGGCGGCGCCGGCTCGAGCGGCAGCCCCGGTTCGGAAACCTATCGCGGCCCGTCGGCCTTTTCAGAGGCGGAGACGCAGGCGCTGCGCAACCTGCTGTACGAAAACCCCAACTTTGTCGCGCACATCGACCTGCACAGCTATTCGCAGCTGGTGATGTACCCGTGGGGCACCGTCGCCACGGAGACAGATGACGCCGAGGCGTATCACTCGCTTGCGCGGCGAATGACGCGCGCCATACATGGGACGCATCACTCCGCCTACGGCTTCGGGCAGCTCTACACGACGCTGTACCCGGCATCCGGCACTGCCTGCGACTGGGTCTACGCCGAAAGCGGGGCGCTGGCGTTTGCCTACGAAGTGCGCGATACCGGCAGTTTCGGGTTTCTTCTGCCGCCCGACCAGATCCGCCCGACCTGCGAGGAAATCTGGCCGTCGATGCTGGAGCTGACAGAGTACGCCTCGGACGACATCCGCCTGATCGCGGATTGGCCGCCACGGATTGCGCCGCAGACGCCGACCAGTATGATGTTCCGCGTGTCGCCGGCGCGAAAGCAGCCGACCGGCGACATCCACGTGTATGCGCGAACACTGCCGACCGATCCGTTCGTCGAAGTCGAGGCCTCGTCCGACTGGGTTGGAAACTGGAGTGCTGCGCTTCCCGCCACGGCCTGCGGCCGGTCGATTGAGTTCTACATCCAGGTTGGCACCGTCGGTGGCGGGTCGGCATTTCTCCCCGCCGGTGCGCCATTTCTTGGATTCAAAATCCCGGTCGTTTCCGCGACGCAGGATTTCCACGATGACTTTGAGGCCCAGCGCGGGTGGGTGGCGCAACCGGCCGGGGGCGGTTCCTGGACTCGTGTCGAGCCGATGGGAACGAGCTACCTCGGGGCCCCGGCCGCGCCGTCCGAGGACAACCCCTTCGGCATCGGGAGCTACTGCCTCGTAACCGGACAAGGGCCGCTTCCTGACCCGTCGCTCTATGACGTGGATGTCGGCTCCCCGGCGGTCGTGACTTCCCCGCCGATCCCGGTCAGCGGCCCGGCGGCCGAGCTGTCCTACTGGCGCTGGATGGTCGCGCGTGATTCGGGCGGGTTGAACGCCGGCGAGCTGGAGCTGGCCGTCTCCACGGATCAGCAGTCCTGGGTGACGCTGGAGCGCGTCGGGCACCTGGGGCAGTGGGAGCGGGCTGCGTTTGAGCTGGGTGAGTACATCCCCCTTTCAGGCGGCGTGTTCTACCTGCGTGCGACCGTGACCGAGTGGCGCAACGCCGTGACCGAGGCTGCCCTGGACGACGTGCGGGTCGTCTCCCTGTCGTGCTCCCTGTCGAATCTGCCGGGCGATCTGAACTGCGACGGCGCGGTAAACAACTTCGACATTGACCCGTTTGTGCTGCTGCTGGTGGACCCCCCTTCCTACCACGCCGCACACCCCGGCTGCGACCCGCTGCGGGGGGATGTCAACGGCGACGGGCTGGTCAATAACTTCGACATCGATCCATTTGTCGCGCTGATTACGGGCGGCTGAGCAACGGTCGGATAGGATTCCCTCATGCCGACGCTGCCCGTCCAACCGATCTCCGTTGCTGTCCCGGCCGATGCGGACGCCCGAAGCCATGTACTCGGGATGGCCGTGCCGGAGCTGCGCGCCTTGCTCGCACAGGCGGGGGCGGATCAGACCTATCGCGTCGATCAGTGCCTGGACTGGCTCTACGCCAAGCGGGTTGAATCCTTCGACCAGATGCTGAATTTCCCGCGCGGCGTGCGCGAACGGCTGGCCGAACTGGCGGTGGTCTATCGCGGAAACATCGTGCGCGAGAGCGCATCATCGGACGGTACCAAGAAGCTGCTGATCGGCTGGCCGGACGGCGGCTCGGTCGAGACGGTCTGGATTCCCGACGGTGAGCGGCACACGGCCTGCGTGTCGTCGCAGGTCGGCTGCCCGGTCGGCTGTCGCTTCTGCGCCAGCGGGATCAACGGCGTGCAGCGAAACCTCACCACCGGCGAGATCGTCGAACAGGCGCAGTTGATCCGGCGGTTGATCGGCTCCCGCGGCCGCCTGTCGAACATCGTGTTCATGGGCATGGGCGAGCCGCTGGCGAATTACGAAAACGTGCTCGCGGCCATCCGCATTCTGAATGCACCGTGGGGGCTGGGCATTGGCGCGCGGAAGTTCACGGTCAGCACCGTCGGCCTGCCGAAGCAGATTCGGCGTCTGGCCGAGGAGGACTTGCAGCTCAACCTGGCGCTTTCGCTGCATGCGCCGGATGATGAGCTGCGGCGGGAGTTGATCCCGTGGGACGTGCCGATTGACGAACTGCTGGATTCCTGCCGTTACTACTTCGACCGCACCGGCCGCGAAGTGACCTTCGAGTATGTGCTGCTGCACGAAGTGAATGACCGCCCGCGGCACGCGGACCGCCTCGCGGCGCTGGCGCGGCGACTGCGGGCGAACGTCAACCTGCTGCGCTACAACCCCGTCGAAGGACTCCCCTTTCAGCGGCCGACCGCAGAGAGTGCTTATCGCTTTCAGGAGCGGCTGCGCGAGCGCGGCGTGAACTCACACTTGCGCACCTCCCGCGGGTCGGATATCGCTGCTGCGTGCGGGCAATTGCGCCGATCCACAACCGTCGCGGCGCCGATCTCACCCGCCGTCGCGGCGCCGATCTCACCCGCCGTCGCCGCCGATCCTCCCGCAACGGACCAGCCCGGCTGAATCGGGACTTAACCGCCCTTTCCCGACAATTCCGCGAACCGCTTCCCGCAGGACCAATCGAGAGGGTTCCGATTCTGTCGATGATTGTCGGAGATTGTAGATTCCGCTAGCGGGTCTCGAAGGACTGCATGGAGCAGCGAATACTGCGGCATCTGTTGGGTGCGGAGTGGATGCGGCAGGCACATCGGCTTGCCGCGACCGGCGTACCCGGCAGGGCCTGCAACAACGGGGTTTTGGTTTGGCGGCCGTCGGCCGCACCGCGCATGAGTTCGAGCAGCAGCCTGTAGTTCATTAGATGCCGGCGGATTTGCAGCAGCCGGCGGATTTATTGACGGGCAGGGTGACGTTGACCCTGTCCACTGACTCGGTGGATTTTGACGAAACCCGCCGGACGCCTCTCGGCTCGGCGGCGCAGACTTCTCCACTCGGTGTGGAGGAGATTGGCAAGACGTAGATCGGCTCGCCCTTCTTGCCAATGCACTCGGCCCGCTCCTTGGTCGGAGGGAGCGGGCCACTTTTTTTGCGCGGCAGAATTTCGCGGCAGCCCGGCGCCAGCGGCTTGTCCGATTGCCTTGTCCGACGACCACCCCCGAAACCTCGTCAGTGTCGCTCGTGAGCAGGCGGGGTGACGATTGCGGGCGCCGGCTCCGTTCGCGTGAGTCGATTGAGCGCGCGGTTGCCGATCATTCCGATCACGAGCAACACGGCCACCGTAACCGCGATTCCGGCCCAGAAAACCGCACGATTCTCCACCCCGCCGAGCGCCGCGGCGCTATAGCACACGAACGCGCTGCGCGGCGCCATGCCCACCACAGTGGCCGCGATGTAGATGTGCCACGGGACGCGCGTCGCGGCCAGCACCAGGTTGCTGAGTGCAAACGGCGAATTCGGAGGGAAGCGCACCAGCGTCACAATGCCGAATGTCTTCCAGGCGCTTCCGCCCACCAGCGCCTGATGGACCGCCAGCCAGCGCGGGTGCTCCCGGATGATCGCCATCGCGCGCTCGCCGGTGACGCGCCGGGCGACGACATAACCCAGTGTGGATGCGAGAAAAACGCCCAGCATGATGGCGCCGAGCGCGGCATTGAATGGAAAAACCGCGCCGGCCAATGCGGCCTGCGACCAGGTGGGCAGCAGCGCCAGGCCGGCCGTGAGCGTAAAGAACGCGACGAAGGCCGCCCAGCCCCACGGTTCACCGGCCGACGTCAGCCACTCGCCAATTGGCGTTTTGTACCACAGCAGTACGAAACCGCCCAGAAAGGGACCGGCGGCGGAGAGCACGGCCAGCACACCGGCCGGCCCGAGACGGCGGAACAGCGCGACAAAATCGGCATCAGGTTCCGTACCGGTCGCGGGCGCTGCGGGAGGTTGAGAATTGGAATTCAAGCGATTGGGGCCTCTTCGGGGGACGGAAGTTCGCCGAAAACCCGGGCCAGCGCCTGCCGCCGATAGTCAAAGATCGTGCGCACGTCGCGCCGAACCAGCAGCGCGTGAATGAACGCGCCGCCGGGCACACTATACTCGACCCGATCGGTCGCGATGACGCCGCCGGGGCATGGCTCGAAGCGGTGTTCATGATGCCAGCGACGATACGGACCGATCCGCTGCTCATCCACGAAGCGATTCGGCGGCTCCCACACGGTGATCTCGCTCTGCCACTTCATGGGGAATCCGCGCATGCGAAGGCGATAGTCAATCCGCAGGCCGGGCCGCATGACGATCGGCGGCTCCGTCAGCACGCGGAATTTCAGCCACGGTGGAGTGATGGATTCCAGGTTGAACGCGTCGGAGAAGAAAGCGAACACGCGCTCCAGCGGTGCGGCAAGCCGCTGCTGCGCGGTCAGAACGTATCCCGCAGTGCACTTTTCGATGGAGATCATGGACAAGTGTAGCGCCTACGCGCCGGCCGGCTTTTCCGGCCCGGAAGCAGTGAGGCGCACGATGACCGCGTCGCCGGAAGCGGCGTAGCGCCCGTTGGGCTGACGCACCCCGGCGAGATTGATGATGGCGTTGGCGCCGCGCTCCGCGGCCTGGGCCTTGAGCGCCTCGGCCGCACGAGCCGGGGCAGGATGGCCGTCGGTGAAAACGGTTTCGATCTGTCTCAGCACTTCGAAGCCGACGATTTCGCCGGTGGAGCTGGTCGCGATGACACGGGCCGACAAGCGCGCGATCTGCTCGCGACTCATCTGCACATTGTCGTAGGTGCGGCTCAGCTCAGCCCGCCGGCGGCGGTACGCCGCGTCTTCGCGGCGGCGAGCAACGGCCCGCAGGATGAGCAGGAGCACAACAAGCCCGCCCACGGCCCATAGCCCGGTTTGCACGTCAATCTGAAAGGGAAGCTGCGGCATGGTGCGATTCCGCCCGACGCTATCGGATTGGTCCCGTGCGAAGTGTACCCGGCAGCGGTCCGCAGCGGAGAAGCGGCGGTGGTGCCGCCGGTAACACCGGGAGCAACGATCGTGGGCGGCGCTCTTGAGATTCGGGCCGTAGCGCGGACAATGCAGGGCTGCGCCGGGAGAGCGCGGCGCCGCCGGGCAGCGGTCCGGCGGGCGACTTCAACGGGCCGAACAAGGAACAGCATGAATACGCGAAACTGGCAGAGCGGGTTGTTCGTGGGATTGATCGTGGGCGTGAGCGCGGCGACGCTGGGCGTGCTGAACGCCCAGAGCAGCGGCACGGCCACGGTGGCCGGCGGCACGCGCACGGGCACGATCGACGTGCAGCGCGTGCTGAACGAATCGCAGCAGCAGAAGGACCTGGCCGACGAGCTGCGGCAGATTCGCGACCGCTTGGAGGGCGAGAACACCCAGCGCCGTCAGCGGCTCGACGCCATGCAGGCCGCGCTGGATGCCATGAATCCGGAGGATCCGGCCTATGGCGGGCGGCAGCGCGAGTTTCTTCAGGCACAGATCGATTACAAGAACTGGGCCGACGTGAACGACGCGGCGCTGAAGCGCGAGGTCGGGGTCTGGACCGCGCAGTTGTACAAGGAAATGCTCCGCTCGACGCAGGCGGTGGCCGCGCAGGGCGGGTTCGAACTGGTGTTCTATCGCGACGACTTCGTATCGCCGTCGATGGACCCGGAGACGGTGCAGGCCGTGATTCGTGATCGAAAGCTGATCTATGCCGCGACCACCACGGACATGACGCAGACGGTGCTGGACAAGATGAACGGCGATTACCGCGCCAAGCCGCGCCAGCCCATGATGCAGATGCCCTAGCAGCAACGAACCGGGCCGCGCCACGGCGCGGCACCTGCTCGTTTCGGTATTCGTGCCGGAGAACCAGGCCGTGGCGCCCGCGCCGACCACGACTTACACGACCGCAGACCTCGCCGCACGTCTCGGCGGGCGGCTCGAGGGCGATGCCGCTCTGCGCATCCTCGGTGTTGCCGCGCTGGCTGAGGCGGGTGACGGAGACATCTCCTGGGTCGGAGACGCCAAGTATGCCGCCGCGGCCGGACAGTCGCGCGCGGCGGCGCTGCTCATGTCCGACGGCGTCGAGGCGCCGCCGGGGCGGACGGCCATTCGCGTGGCCGACGTCGATCTGTCGCTGATTGAGTTGCTCCGGCTGTTCTCCCCCTTCGGGGAACGCCCTGCCGCGGGTGTCCACCCCAGCGCGATCGTTGCCCCGGATGCCGTAATCGACGGCGTGACGATTCTCGCCAACGTGTACGTCGGCCGCGGTGCGCGAATCGGCCCCGGCACGCTGCTCCACCCGGGCGTGTACGTCGGCGACATGGCCGTCATCGGCCGCGATTGCACACTCTGGCCGAATGTCGTGATTCGCGATCGGATTGTGCTGGGCGACCGGGTGGAGATTCACGCCAACAGCACCATCGGGGCGGACGGATTCGGATACATCTTCCGCCGCGGACGGCACCTGAAAATTCCGCACATCGGCTCGGTCGTGATCGAGGACGACGTCGAGATCGGCGCCAACAGCACCGTCGATCGCGCCAAGACCGGCGCGACGCGCGTCGGTGCGGGGTCAAAGATTGATAACCTCGTGCAAATCGCTCACAATGTGCGTTTGGGCGCAGCATGCGTCATCGTGGCGCAGGTCGGCATCTCCGGGTCGTGCACTCTCGGCAATGGCGTCGTGCTGGGCGGCCAGGCCGGGGTCGCGGATCATGTTCGGATCGGCGACGGAGCCATGATTGCCGCACAAAGCGGTGTTCGTGGCAGGGTGCCGCCGGGTGTTCGGCTGGCCGGGACGCCCGCGATCGACGCAGCCCAGAATTGGCGGCAACTCTCCCAATTGCGACGGCTGAGTGATTTGGCCGGCGAACTGCGGGACATGAAGAGGCGGATTTCCGAGCTTGAGTCAGCAGCGCACGATCCAGAAAGACGCTGAGCTTTCCGGCCGGGGCCTGTTCACCGGGTACCCGGTCGTGGTGCGCTTTCGCCCGGCAGGCCCGGGCAGCGGCGTCACCTTCATTCGCACGGATCAACCCACCCCCGTCCGCATCCCCGCCCGGATCGACAACCTCGCGAAGCGCGCCCGCAGGACGGCGCTGCGCAATGGCGCGGTAGCCGTGGAGACGGTCGAGCATTGCCTGGCGGCGGTGCGCGGGATGGGGCTGGACAATCTCGACATCGAATTGAACAACGCCGAATTGCCGGCAGTGGACGGCAGCTCCGGACCGTATGTGGAGGCGCTGGCCGAAGCCGGCGTGGCCGAGCAGTCGCTGCCGCGCGAGGTGATTCCGGTCTGCGAGCCGATTCACGTCTCGGAGGGGGAGGCCGAACTGATGGCCTGGCCGGGGGATGCGACGCGGCTGGACGTGTTCTACGAGCTGGACTACAGCGGCACGGCATTGGGCCGGCAGATATGCAGCTTCTCCGTGGACCGCGACAATTTCGCGAGTGACATCGCGCCGGCCCGCACCTTTGTGCTGGAGGAGGAAGCGCGCGCCTTGCAGGCCGCCGGCCTGGGAACGCACCTGTCGCCGCAGGACGTGCTGGTGATCGGCGCCGACGGCCCGATCGACAACACGTTTCGATTCCCGGATGAGTGCGTCCGGCACAAGATTCTGGACCTGGTCGGTGACCTGATGCTGTCCGGCGGATTCGTGTGCGGCCGCGTGTATGCGCGAAAGAGCGGGCATCATCTCAACCACGAACTGGTGAAGCGGCTGCTGGAGGCGCGGGAGCGCGCGAAATTCGCCCGTAAGCTCACCGGGCCGGCCAAGCTGGACCAGCGCGCCATTCAGCGAATCCTCCCGCACCGATTCCCGATGCTGCTCGTCGATCGCGTGGTGGCGATGGATGATCGTCGCGCCATCGGCGTCAAGAACGTCACGATCAACGAGCCGTTCTTCGTGGGCCACTATCCCCGTCAGCCGATCATGCCGGGCGTGCTGATCGTCGAGGCGCTGGCGCAGCTCGGCGGCCTGCTGCTCAGCTCAAAGCTGGAGCACACCGGCAAGGTGGCGCTGCTGCTGAGCCTGGATCGCGTGAAGTTCCGGCGTCCGGTGTCCCCGGGTGACCAGTTGATCCTGGAGGCGGAAGCGGTCAACGTGCGCGCCAGCGTGGGGCAGGTGTTCTGCCGGGCGCGGGTCGCCGATGAACCGGCGGCCGAGGCGTCCATCCGGTTTGTGCTGGCGGATTCCGAACCGAACTGAGCCACCTGATGAGCGACATTCATCCCACCGCACACGTTGACCGACGCGCCGAACTGGCGCCCGATGTCGTGATCGGCGCCTATTCCTACGTCGGGCCGGGGGTCGTGCTGGGCGCCGGTTGCCGGCTGGCGGCCCACGTCACAATCGAAGGCCCGGCCATCATCGGCCGCAACAACCGCTTTTTCCCGCAATGCGTCGTCGGCACCGCTCCGCAGGATCTGAAATACCGCGGCGGGGATACGCAACTCCTCATCGGCGACGACAACCAGATCCGCGAACTGGTCACCATCCATCGCGGCACGGAGCAGGACGCACAGAGCGGCGGTCGGACGCGCATCGGCAGCGGCTGCTTGTTGATGGTCGGCTGCCACATCGCGCACGACGCCGAAATCCGCAACCACGTCATCGTCTCCAACGGGGTGCAGGTGGCGGGGCACTGCCTGCTGGAGGACTACTGCAACGTCGGCGGAATGTCCGGCATGCACCACTTCTCAACCATTGGGCGCTACGCCTATGTAACGGGAATGACGCGCGTTCCATGCGACGTGCCCCCTTACTGCATCGCCTTCGGGCACGAGATGACCATCCGCGCGCTGAATGAAAAAGGGCTCAAGCGCTGGGGCTTTACACAGGCAACGCTCGACGCGCTCAAGGGCGCTTTCCGCCGGCTGTTTCGCGGGCGCTCCGGAAACGGGGCCTCCAACACGACCCGCGCGATCGAGGAATTGCGCGCCGCGCCGGAGTATTCCGACCCGCATGTGCAGTACCTGGTCGAATTCGTGCATCGGCAATTGAACGAGGGCGTGCACGGGCGGACGCGCGAACGAAAGCGGACGGACGTCCCCGCCGATCGCGGCTCCTTCTACGAAGCCGGCCGGCTGCGCGAGCGGGCGATGAGTCACTGAGGTCCGCAGGAATCGCGCAGACCACACACGCCGCCTCTCAGCGCGGCTTGAGGAATCGTCATGAGCAACCTGCTGCCGGTGGCGGTGTTCGGGGCCGGGCACATGGGCCGGCACCACATCCGCCTGTACAGCCAGATGCCGGGCGTGAAGCTCGTCGCCGTGATCGACCCGAGCGTCGATCGCGCCCGCGCCCTGGCCGAGCCGGTCGGGGCGAAGTGGGCCGCGCAGTGGTCGCCTGAATTGTGCGACCTCGCCGCAGCCACCATCGCCGCGCCGACGGTGCGGCACCTGGACGTGGCCCGACCGCTGCTGGAGCGCGGAATTCACCTGCTGATCGAGAAGCCGCTTGCGCCGGACGTGACTTCGGCCGAAGCCATCGCCACCCTGGCGCGCCGCCACAACGCGGTCGTGCACGTGGGGCACACCGAGCGGTTCAATCCGGCGGTATTGGCCGTCGGGCGGCTCGGAGTGCGGCCCGGCTTCGTGGAAACGCAGCGCATCAGCCCCTTCACTTTCCGCTCAGCCGACATCGGCGTCGTATTCGACATGATGATCCACGACATCGACGTGACGCTCAGCATGATCCGCGAGCCGGTGGAGCGGGTCGATGCAGTGGGAGTGGCGGTGCTGGGGCCTTATGAGGACGTGTGCAATGCGCGGGTCGTGTTTGCAGGCGGCGCGGTGGCGACGCTGACGGCCTCGCGGCTGGCGCTCAAGACCGAGCGGAAGCTGCGCGCGTTCGCGCCCAATGCGTACATTTCGCTGGACTACCAGAAAAAGATCGGCGTCGCGATCACGAAGGACCGCAACCTCGACATTCTGAAGCTGGCCCGCGAGCGGAACTTCGAGGATCTGTCGCAGCTTGCGGGGGTTGATTTCGGGAAGATGGTGCAGGTCGAACCGCTGACTGTCGAATCGCGCGACGCGCTGGAGACCGAGATTCAGACCTTCATCCAGAGCGTCCGGGTCCGGTCGGACAGCGCCGCGCAGCCTCCCGAATTCACGGCCGCGGACGTCGAAGACGGGGTCGCGGCGGTGCGGCTTGCCAGCCGGATTGTCGAGCGCGTGGCCGAGCACCGCTGGGCCGAGGCGCCCGTCTGAATTCGCGGGCCTCAGCGCCCCCGGATCAATTGCAACAGGCGCAGCGGCGCGTGGTGCAGCCGGCGCCACCACGGTCCGGAACTTTCCGTCGAAAACTCCGCGCGGATGCGGCGGATGCCCGCGGCGACCAGCGCGGGGCGGCAGGCCGGCATCTCGATCCCCGGTCGGTCGGCGTGATACTCCTCCTCCCCGCGGGCGCAGAGCCATCCGTTGTTCTGGCACGGATCGGTCGCGGCGCGCGTTCCGGGAAAGGGGTAATAGGGCCGCACGTCGACGCGCGTGGGGCGAAGCCGGCGCAGCAGCCGCAGCGTGTCCTCCATCGACGCTTCGCTCTCGTAGGGTGAGCCGAGGTAGACCACGGCGCGCGTCGCGACGCCGGCCGCATGCAGCGCGCAGAACGCCTCGTGGATCTGCCCGTTCGAAAGCTCCATCGCGAAGATCTCGTTGCGGATGAAGTCACTGCCGCTGATGACCTCGACGTCTGCTTCGCGCAGATTGGAGCGGCGCAGCACGTCGAGCCGGGCGGCAGTGATCGCGTTGGCGCGCAGGTGGCAGCGCAGCGGCAGCCCGCAGCGTTGCGCATACACGTCACAAAACCCGCCCAGCCAGCGGTCGTCCAGCGCGAAGGCGTGATCCAGGATCCGCACGCTGCGCACCGTCGCGTGCCGGTCCCGAACAACGGCGATTTCGTCCAGTACGTTGCCGGGGGAACGGCGGCGCACCCACGTCCCGCGGCCCTCATACAGCGCCCGCTCGGCGTCATTCGGGCAGTAGCCGCAGCGCTGCGGACAGCCGCGCCCCACGGCGATTTCCAGCTCGCCGGTGCGCTCCAGCCACGCGGCGCAGCCGAACAACTCGCGTTCGGCGAAGGGCAGTGAATCCAGGTCCTCGACCAATGCCGGCAGTTGCGGGCGGGTCAGTCCCTGCTCATCGCGCAGCCACACGCCGCGCACCGCCGCCGGCGCAACGGGGTCCTTGAGCCGCTCGAAGTACGTGACGAGCGTGGCGTCCGGTTCGCCGATTGCGACGGCCGTCACGCCCGGAAGGCTCAGGGCGTCAGCCGGGGCGACCGTCGGATACGCGCCGCCGGCCACGATCGGCAGAAATTCACGCGTGCCCAGGAATTCGAGCGTCCGGCGCGCTGCCCCGACGCAGACCGGCGAGATATCGGCGAAGACGAGTTGCGGCAGGCAGCGCGTGAGAGCCGCCTTGACGTGCAGTTCATCAAAGCGGGAAAGCCCGATCAGGTGCAGTTCGTGGCCGCGCTGCGCCAGCAGAGTGAGCAGCGTGCCCAGGCGGGCGTCGAACCGGGGAAGCGGGCGGGCGCGGGTCTGCGGAGCGACCTGGAGGATGAGGATTCGCATGCCGCCCTCGCGTCCGACTGGCCGAGATCATAGCAGAACGGGCCTTGCATGGTCCGCGTGTCAGCGACGCATTGGGCGGCGCAGCAAACCGCGGCCAGGCCAGCCGTCTTGCAGGGCGGCCCGCATACCGGACTGCCGGGTGCCGCGCCTACGGCACTTGTTGGGTGCCACCTATATGAAGGCGAATGTCAACAGACTTTCCCCGCGGACGCACCAAAATCGTGACCTTCGCAGGGGCGCCCCATGATTCGGCCAAGCACTGCCGACGCGATCCGCGCCGACGGCTGCGACTGCCTCCATCATTCCCTCGCGTCACTCGTCCAAACCACACAAGCCGCATTGTCCTTGGCAGCCATCCTGCTTCATCACGCAAACCGTGGCGGTCAAAATAACGCCGCCCAGGCACCTATTCGGGACTCTCAAATGAGGTCCATCAGGATGGTCGAGCGTGGCAAACGTACTGCGGGTTCATTCATGTCGCGAGAACTGCGGATCGCCTGCGATCCCGTTCAATGGCACCCTCGGAACTCCGCACGCACGCAAAAGCCGACAACGCCGCTCGCTTGCGACGAGCCGCGAATCGTTCAGGAAACCGTCACCGGCTCCAACAGCCGCGCGATCCGATCGCAACGGTACTCGCCGCCGCTTTTCCACATGCCCCACAACACCGCCGTCTGCAGCCGAGCCACATTGCGGCGTGCCATGCGAGCCGTCAATCCATTCTTCACCCACCTCTCATGCAGACGCGAAAACTCGCCGTCGCCGCCGACGGCGTTCATCGCCGCGCCCAGCACGGCACTTTTCAGCACACGATTCACCTGGTTCGGAACATGCAACGTCACCGATCCGCCGCTGCCGCCGGCACAGCCCGATGCCGACATACTTCCACACCGCGGCCTTGCTGCGAAATCGCCAGGGCGTGTCCAGAAACGCGAAAAACGTCGCGGCGCGGATCGGGCCATAACCCGGCAGCGACTGAAAACGCGCGATCTCGGGATAGGCTTTCGACAGTTTGAGCACGCCGCGGCGCAGCACCATCGCCTGCGTCACGGCCGCCTGATAGCCGTCAAGCAGCGTCTGGAAGTCGTCGCGCACCGCCTTGCGTTTGGGCAGTTGCTTGAACACGGCGGCGGTGTCTTCGGCAAAGTCGCTCTCGCGGATCATCACGCCGTAGAGCCGCGCCTGGGCGATCACGCGATTGGCTTGGCGGACGCGGTTGCGGATACGGTCGTGATAGAGCGCGATGCGCCGTTTGAAAATGACGCGCTCGAAGCTCTCGGGGTGGTGCACGAACTTGAGGAATCCGCCGCGCGCTGGGCCGGGCCAGTTTGAGCGCGTCGATGGGGTCGTCTTTTTCGTCGTCCTTGGCGACGAGAGCGTTGCGGCGTGGGTCGCAGATGCGCACGCATTCGCCGCACTCGGTGAGGCCGCATGAGCCAGTCGGCGAGCGATCCTTCTTCGATGATGACGGTTCGGGGCTTTTTTGACTTTTTGGAGAGCGGCGAGCACATCGGGGATGGTGGTGTTGCAGCGTTGAGAGGCGATCCGTTTGCCGGCGGGCGAGACGGCGGCGAGTTCGGTGAACTTGCAGTGAACGTCGAGCGCGACGATTCGCTGGTTGGGTTCGATAGCTGGCTGCGTTGGATTAGAATGCATGAAGGGCTCCTTGTGCGGGTAGTTCCTTATGGCGTCAGACTGAACGCCCCGCAAGGTGCCCCGCTTCATACATCTTCATGGCGACGGCTTTGCGCCGCCATGCTCTCCGCCCGTTACGGCGCGTTGGGTGCCACGCCGATTTGGATGCCATGGCGACGGCGCATTTTGGGTGCCATGGCGACGGCTTTGCGTCGCCATGTCTTCGCCCGAGTACCGGGTGCAGCCGACCCCCGGCGCCATGTCTTCGCCTGCGATGTCTTCGCCCGTAGGGCGCACGATCGTTGCCAGGGCCTTCAGGCCCTGGACCCAAGTGCCCTCCAGCCGCGCTGCTGCGGCTGGCGGCGAAAAAAACCGGGTTTTTCTTGCATCCGCCCGAATCGGTGTGATAATTCAGACAGGGTGCAGATTGGACGTGTGACGACCGCGGCTCGCCCCGCCGGTTTAGCCCCTTCTGCGACCCGCAACTTTCCGTGCCGCCCCGACCAGCGGCGCACTTTCAGGGAGGATGTGCCATGGGGTTTCGTCGTGAGTTCACCGTTGTTCTGGTTCTGTTCGGGTTGGGGGGGGGGCAGCCAGGCGCTAGCCCAGCTTGACACCGCGGATCCGTGGCCGACCTATGGCCAGGATGAGCGAAATACCTGTCGTGGGCCCAACTTCGGACCGCACAGCGTCCCCGAATTGCGCTGGTGGGCGACCGCGGGAACGGGGTACCCGGACGGCGTCTTCGCAGGGCTTCGATCCGGTGCGGCAATTGCGGTGGTGAACGGGGTGCGAGTGGTCATTGTGCCCGGGAACTACGTCGTCGACGGCGAGAATGAGGTTCATGCCAAGATCTTCCGCTTCCACCCTTGCGGGAGCTACGACCCTCAGACTGGTCCGTCGCCCGAGATCACTACGATTATCGTCGCCAAGAGGGAACGGATCGCATCCACTCCGCTGGTATTCCGCACCGCCGAGGGCGAGACGCCCGTGGTAGTCATTCAGACAGATCGATATGTCCGGTGCTTCGACCTCGCCCCGATCAATGAGACGACCGTCTGCACCGGGTTCACCCACAATTCAGCACCCGTATGGCAATTCCCCCCCAGCGACGAACTGTACAGCATTGCATCATCGCCTGCCCTGGGAACGGAGACTACCCTTCCTGAATCGGCTCGGCACGTCTTTGTTCTCGGTCGGCCGAATGACGGGGCGGCAACGTACCTGTACGCGCTCGATCCGGACGCGGGCACCCTGAACTGGTCGCGTTACCTCCGAGATGGAGACCAGGGTCTTACAACGCCTGCGGTGGGACCTGTCGAGTCGGACACGCAGAATCGCAACTTCGTCTATGTCACGCTCAAGGCGCCGACCAGCGGAATGGACTTCTGGGCAATCTTCGCGGATGGCGCCGGCACAGCCTACTACTCGACGCTCAGCACCGGCGGCCAACCGGGATCGTACTCTTCGCCGGGTGTGCATGACGATGGCGACGTGGTCGTCCCGGCGGATAATCGCCGCGTGCTGGGTTTCGACAACCTGATTCCCACCGCACCTGCCACTGGCTTGGCGCTCCGTTTTCTTGCGACAACGACGAATTGCAGTGTCGCGGATTGGGTTTCGTCCACTGCGGGACTGTTCAGCGACCGCCGGTGGCTGGTCTGGACCGAGTCCACGAGGCGCTTCCTGTTGGGCACCGATGACGAGGGTGTCAGCCAGGAGGTCATCGGTACCCGAGGGGGGTCGGGCGGCTCACACCAGTGGGTATGGGGTTCACCCGCGCTCGATCATTTCGACCGGGCGTTCTCGGGATCGCTGGACGGCAGCCTTCGGGCGGTTCGCAACATCGTACACGAGGGAGCGATTCAGTGTGACTTGGATGAGCAGGATTGGTTGCGAATAAGAGGAGCGTGGACCTTGGGCTCAACTGAGAGGGCCTATTCTCCGCCCACGAGCATCGCGGGCGGCACGAATCTCAAGCAATCCTCGCGCTCCGGGCCTGCAATCGACCTGGACGGCTCAATTGTCGTCGCGAACGAAGGCTACGTGTTTGTCGTTCGGCCGCTCCTGGCGGATTTCACCGGGGACGGGTGTCGGAACAACTTCGACGTCGATGCCTTCGTCCTGGCGCTGATGGACCCGGCATCGTGGCACTCGACCATCGGAGTTCCGGGCGGCGTCAACCTGCTTGGCGTGGGCGACTGTAACAATGACGGCGTTTTCGACAATCATGACATCGACTGCTTCGTCGATCTGGTCATCAATGACTTCGGCTGCCCCGCCGGCGAGGTAGACCTTGACGATCAGAGTGGCCAGCAACAACAGATGACCTCTGGCGGCGGCTCGTCCGGGAGCTTCGGGACTTGGATGGAAGAAGTACAGATGTCACAGGATCCCTCCGAGGACGACCTGTCCTATTTCCACTTGCAGATCGCGGTGTTGCGGGCGTATTGCGAGACAGAGTAGTTGGCGCTTGGGCTGACCAGCCGACTTTAACCGGACGGCGGCGGATCTGCCGGATCGCCCGTTCGCAACTGAGGTGTTACGATGCGTCTCTCCTTGCTTGTCCTTTCATCCCTGCTGGTCGGCACGGCGCTGGCCGGCGAGCCGTATCCGGCCGACCTGCTGACGGTAGGCCCTTTTCGGTATTCGCGGATTCAGTTTCCTGTGCCGCACGCCGGTACACGCATCCCGTGCGGCGATCGCGAAAACTGGTCTTACGTCGTGGGTGATGAGATCACATGGACTCACAGCTTCATGTTCCGGGAGGTTGACCGCGACGGAAACGACGTGATTCCTGAGCGTCCGATTGATGAGTTCCGGCCAAGCTACAACCTTCACGGGCGCACATGCGTCGATGGGATGCGGTGGTTCGTCTGGTCGGAGACGCATGACGGCGACGTCTTCGCTCGGATTTTCGACTCTTTCGGCGACCCGCTTGGACCGGCATTCACCGTTGCCGGTCAGCAGGACGGCCGCTGGGACCTGGTAACAACTGCCTCCGGTGCCGGTCGCGTGGTCATTACCTTCTATCGAGAACGAGGACCGACCTCGGTTCCTCCTACTGACTTGGTGATGCGCGTGTATTCGCCGACAGGCACTTTGCTTTCGCCCCTGCTGCCGGCCGCCAGCCACCAGTCCCCCCACTGGAATGAGCCATCTGATACGGTGGTCAGAGATGATGGAACGATAATCCAGCTCTTTGTTCGCTTCGGCGGGGCTGAGGGGTGTCAGACGTTTACAAGCATCACCTCTCCCGGTTTCGATCAGTTTTCGCAGTCACCAATAACCGGTGCGGGGCTGGCGGCGGGACGGTTCCTTTCTTCCCCGGCGACAGGGTTGCGAGCGCTCGTCAGTCCGATTAGCCCGCCGTCGATTCTGGTTGTACCGCTGTTGTCCAATGGTCAGGCCGTCGGACTACCGCAGCCGTTTCTCTCAACGAACAGGATGTCATCGATCAGCGAAGCACCGGGTGGCAGCCCCACCATCATCTCGGTGTCCGATACGAACAGACCTCGATCATTCTGGTTCGATTCGCTCGATCAGCTCATTGTGGAGGACGTGGACATCACAAGGCCTACCGAAGCGCCCCGGCGAGTTGGCGGACGACTCGCGATGTCCGATGAAGGGGTTATTTGGACGGGATTTGCGGACACCTCGGCGTTGGGTGAACCGGGTCAAAGGCACATGACCATCCTTCGCCCGATCGTCCCCGGCGACATGACCGGCGACGGCCGCCTAACCAATTTCGACATCGAACCATTCGTGCTGGCGCTGGTAGACCGCGACGCCTACGCCGCCCTGTATCCGCAGTTCGCCGGCATCATCGATGCGCTCGGCGACATGGACGGCGACGGCGTCCTGACCAACTTCGACATCGACCCCTTCGTCGACGCCCTCGTCAACGGGCCGTAACGAACGGTGCGGAAGTACAAGATGCAGTGATGCCGAAGGCGCGCTGCAAACGGAAGCCCTCGCGAGCGAACCGGATCTTCGGTGTGAGTCTCAACCGCCCCGCGGTCAGCCTCGAAATCACACCTTACCGCGATTGCGCGAGCGCCACGCTGACGGCCTGGCAGACGGAGCTGGCGCGCTGCACGCCGTCCTGCCCGATTGCCAGCATGAGAATCTTGCGGGGGGTGTCGGCGATCTGGCCGAGGCTGTGACTTAGTGCCAGGCGATCCAGCTCCTCGTTCTCGGAAGGAAGCTCGGAGATGTCGAACCCGCCGAAGAGCGTGAATGAGCCGATGTTCTGAACGGACTGCGAATACGCCTCGACAACCAGCGCCTCCCACGACGGGTCGCTCAATGCGCCGGAACGCAGGGCCTGCAGCAGGTCGCAGTATTCCTCCGCCAGCGTGATTCGCTTGACCTCGGACCCCCCGCAGAACGTGACGAAGTACGAGCCGCGGCGACTCCCATTCGGGTGACCGGAGCGTTCATGCGCGGATGCGAGCGTGGCCATCGACGCCAGCTTGACCTCGCACGACCCGAAAATTGTGACGTATACGCGCGGGCGATCGGGTCGAAGCTGCCCCTCATATCCGCCGCAGAGGCAGAACTGGAGCATTTCGTGAGGCCGCTCGAGCTCCGGCTGAGTCAGGGGGCGGCGGCGCAAAGACCATCGGTAGCTGACGTTCATGGGCGTACCCGGGCCGGAAGCCCGAGGCTCCAGTGGAGGATTCGGCGTCGCAGGGGGATTCCGCCGGCGCCCCGCAATATTTTGAGCGGTGCGCAAGAGGGGCTATCGGCGACCCGACCTCCCCCGCCGGAGGACCGCTACTCGAGCGGCGGCAACTGCGACCGGATAACCGGCAGGCTCATGTTGTACTTGAAGAACGCCTCCTGCCACTTGTCATCCACGACGCCGAAGTGATCCTCGAAGAGCTTCTCGCGCTCCAGCGTCTCACCGGCCCTGTCCTCATCGAGGTTGGCGATCTTCTGCATGTAGCTGGCGAACTTGTCGCGGTGCTTGCGATACAGGTAATTCGTGATCGCCCAGCCGACCGGATAGGACCAGCCGCCGTTTCGGAAAAAGTGCTCGTCGTTCAGGATCCACTGCTTGAGCGGAAACGCCTTGCGGAACTGCTCCGACGCGAAGTTCGTCTGAAACTGGTAGATGCGGTTGTTATTCAGTGTGCCGAGCGAAGCGCCCGTGGAGCCGGGCGGCAGTTCAAACATCATCGCCAGCCCCTCGCTGAGCCAGCGCGGCGGGCGGGCGTTGGAATTGAAAATGCCGATGTTGAAGTGAATGTGGTGCGCCGCCTCGTGCTGCACGACCTCCATGTTCTGAAAGTCGCGAGTGCGGCGGAGCCAGTTGGACAGCCGCCGGCGGTCCGCCGGAGCGGCGCGCTTCCATCGCTCCATCGCGTTGGCATAGGGCGGCCAGGTATCCATGTCGAAGAAGGCGGAGCGGTTGTCCTCGGGCGAGTAAAAGCCCAATACGCCCATTTCCTGAAACCCGTGGTTCGCCGAATAACCCATGAACTCCTCGTGCTTGCCGTAGAAATAAATCTCCAGCTTGGCCGTCGGGCGGCGCACCTCGATGTTGAGCATCTTGGCGAACTTGTAATTCCAGCGATAAATCGCCTCAAGACGCGAGGCCAGGCGCAGCGCCGTCTCGCGGCTGGAGGTATACACAAGCAGGAAGTGATCGGTCGTGATCGCGTTGTCAGTCGCGGCGATGGCCTTCATCTGGGCCATGCCCTCCGGACTCAGGTCGAGCGCGGGGAGAACGTCCTTGTCCGGCTCGTTGTCCACGCCCAGCTCGTCCGCCCCCAGCAGCGCCGTCAGCTCATCGTCGGTGATCGCGCCGGCGCCTTCCTTGTCCGTGCGCGGCTTGTCGCCGGCGGTCTCAACCCGGCTTGCTTCCGCCTCGATCTTGCGGAAGTCGCGAACCTCGTTCTTACGAAGGCGGACGGTGATGCCCTGGGCGACCTTCACCACGTAGACATCGCCCTCTTCAACCACCTCACCCTCAACAATGCTGCCGTCATTCCGCACGAAGCGGTAACGCCCGCTCAGATCGGCATATGCCGAGGAAGCCCAGATTCCCGCGCCGCAGACGACAAAAGCCATCAGCGCCAGCATGTAGGGACGAACGCGCATGTTCAGACACCCTCGTGGTTTGAAGAGCCGGAATTCGTCACGATGGGATTATACCCGGATCGCGGGCTGATTCCATGCACTCGGCACCCGGCCGCACCGCCCGACAATTCGCGACAGGCGTACAATCCTGCGGGCGCAACCGCGCTGCTCCCTGCAATCGCTCCCGACGATGGACGAACCGCGTGAGTATCGCAAACGGCACTTCCGGCTCGCACGAAAAGGACGCCCCCGGCGGTGAGCGGGCGTTGGTCCGCGCAATCGGCGCGCTATTGGCGCGATATGCGCCAATCCGCGTCAGCGATGCAAACGGGCCGGACTTCGGCGACGACATGGCCCCCCTGCCATCCGCCGGGCCGGATTCGGTGCTGGCCTGGACGACGGACATGCTGATGGACGGTGTGGATTTTCGGACGTCGGAGGCCGGCTGGGAGGCCGTCGGCCGCAAGGCCATGCTGGTCAATCTCAGCGATTGTGCGGCGATGGGTGGGCGGCCGATTGCCGGGTTGCTTGCGCTGTCGCTGCCTCGCAGATCGCCGCGGGCGGATGTCTTGAAGCTCGTGCAAGGTGCCGCAGAGGCCGGTGCGGCGCACGGCTGCCCAGTTGTCGGTGGCGATACCAACAGTTGGGATGGTGCGCTGGTGGTGGCCGTCACGGTCGCAGCACGGCGGGAGCCTCATGGCCGCTGGCTTGCCCGCAGCGGCGCACAGGATGGCGACATGCTGTTCGTTAGCGGCCCGCTGGGCGGGTCGATCCTGGGGCGGCACCTCAAACCGCGGCCTCGAATCGAACTCGGGCTGCAATTGGCACAATTGACCGGCGTGCACGCGGCGATCGACATCAGCGACGGCCTGCTGATCGACCTGGATCGCGTCTGCGAAGCGTCCGGCTGCGGGGCGGAACTGGATGAACATGCGCTGCAAGCCGTGATCCACGCGGACGCCCGCCGGCTCGCGGAGCGCGATGGACGAAGCGCTCTGGAACATGCGCTCTCCGACGGGGAGGATTTCGAATTGCTGGTGGCAGCGGCCCCGCGCGAAACATCACGGCTTGCGGCAACGGGGCTGTTGCCCATCGGCCGGATTGCGTCACAAAAAGGCCTCTGGATGAGATGCGAGGACGGCACCCTGCGCGAGCTGACGGCCCGCGGCTGGGAGCATTCATGCTGACGCGGGACGTGCTCTTCGACAGCCGGTCCGCGGCGCTGACCGCCGCACTGGGCGAATCAATCGGGCGCATGCTGCGCGGCGGGGAATTGCTGGCCCTTCACGGGGCACTGGGGGCCGGAAAGACCCAGTTCGCCAAGGGACTTGCACGGGGGCTGGAAGCGCCGGGCGATGAGCCGGTGGTCAGCCCGACCTTCGTGATCGTTCGGGAATACGCGGGTCGCGTGCCTTTTCTGCACGCGGATGCCTATCGGCTGACCGGACCGGAGTGGACGGCGCTGGGGTTGGATGAGCGGTTGGCGCAGGGCGCGGTACTTGCCGTCGAGTGGTGGGAGCGGGTGGCGGACGATTCGCCGCTGCGGCCGGAAGTGGAGGTGACGCTGGACTTGCCGCCGGACTCGGACGACGAGAACGCGCGGCGGGTCACGGTGCGGGGTCGCCCGGAGTGGATCGAGCGATGGCTGGCGGCGTCGGCGGAAATCGTGGACCGGTTGGCCCGGCCCGGTTGACACGACACGCCGATCCGGCAAGGATTCCGCAGTGGGAGATCCGACCTCCGGCCGTCGCACCCGCGGCGGTTTGCCATCGACGGGAGTATGCACCATGCGTTCATTGATGACCTGCAGCGCTCTCGCTGCGGCGCTGCTGCTGGCCGGCGGGTGCGCCGGCGTCGTGAAGAACGAAAAGCAGGCCTGGAACACCTTCGGCCAGACCCTTGACGCCGACATGGCCCAGCTTGGCGATGACTTCAACTACCTGATCCAGGTGGATCGCCCCTCCCGCCTTACAAAGTGGATCACGCGGTAGGACCGACGGCGGTCCGTCTCGCGCATAGGCCGGTCGTCTCGCCGATTCGGCGGGACGGCGGCCGGCCGCGCTCGCGCGCGACGCAATGGGGAACTGACTCACCGATCATCAGATCCGCCCAGCAAGCCGCGCTACTGCGCTGCAGGCGGCGCTACCCCCCTGCCTTGTCCTCCAGTTCCTGCCACCGCGCATAAAGCGCCTCCACTTCCGCGTCGGCCGCGCTCAGCGCCTCGCACCATTTCTGCAACTGCACATGGTCCGCGGCGACGGCCGGGTCTTCCACGCGGCTGCGGCATTCGCGCTGCCGGGCTTCGGCCGCATGAACCCGCGACTCGATCTGCTCGAGCTCGAGCCGGTCCTTATATGTGAGGCGCTTGGGGGCGGCTCCTGTCGTCGCATCCGCAGAAAGGGCAGCCCCCGCCCCATCCGTCGAGGAGCCTCTTCGGCCGGTCGTCGTGCCGGCCGCGCTTTCCCGCGCACCGCGCCGCGGCTCACGGTCGGCGCTTGAGCGGGATTGCGCAGAGCGCCACGCCTCCCAGGCCGGCAGGTTTCCGTGGCGCGTGGGCGGGCCGTCACTGCGCAGCGCGATCAACTCGGTGCAGACGCGGTCCAGCAGGTAACGATCGTGGGTGACGAGCACCACGGCGCCGGGGAAGTTCACGAGCGCATCCTCAAGCACGTCCAGCGCGTTGATGTCGAGGTCGTTGGTCGGCTCATCGAGCAGCAGCACGTCGGCGGGTTTCAGCATCAAGCGCGCGATCTGAATGCGGGCCTGCTCCCCGCCGGACAGTTCCCCGACCGGCGTGATGAGCTGCTCGCGGCGGAACAGAAAGCGCTCCGCCCAACTGACGACGTGCACGTTGTTTCCGCGATGCAGCACGAAATCGCCGCGTCCGGCCAGCGCCTCGTGCAGCGTCTGCCGCGGGTCGAGCGTGTCGCGATGCTGGTCGAACATCACGATGCTGAGGTTGTCCGCCGGCTTCACGCTCCCCGAATCCGGCATTCGCTCGCCCGCCAGCAGCCGCAGCAGCGTGGACTTGCCGCTGCCGTTGTCCCCGAGAATGCCGATGCGAAGCCCCGGCTCCAGCCGGATGTCCAGCCCGGAAAAGAGCGCTTTTCCGCCGATCGTGCAGGCCAGCTCCGAACCGACCAGCAGCGCGCGGGTGCGCCGGCCGGTGGCGTCGAAGTCGATCCGTGCGGCAGCGCCCTCGGTGGCGCTGCGGGCGGACAGGTCGCCGAGCCGCTCGATCAGATTTCCGGCGCGATCGATGCGAGCCTGGTCCTTTACCCGCTGCGCCTTGCGGCCGCTGGTCATCCACTCGATCTCGCGTCGCACGGCATGTGCCAGGACGCGCAGTGACTCGCGCTGCCCGGCCAGCAGCACCTCGCGCTTCTCAAGAAAGAACGAATAACTGCCGTCGATCGAGAGCGAGCCGCCGGGGTAGACGGGGTTCACCTCGACAATCCGCGTGGCCACGCGCTCCAACAGGTAGCGATCGTGCGAGGCGACCATGACCGCGCAGCGCGCCCCTTCCAGCTCCGCCTCGAGCCATTCGATCCCGGCGATGTCGAGATGGTTGGTCGGCTCATCCAGCAGCAGCAACTCCGGCTCGACGAGCATTCCCCGCAGAATGGCGATGCGCTTGCGCCAGCCGCCGGACAGTTGTGCAAGCGGCTGGTCGGGATCGCTGACGCCGATGCGATCCAGCGCCGCGGCGACGCGCGGCGCGGCGTCATGCTCGTCGATTCCGCGCGCGACCAGCGCCCGCTCCAGGGCGATGCGCGGCGATTCGTCTGCGGCGAATTCGTCCCGCTGATCCACCAGCGAGATGCGCAGCCCGCGACGGATGCCGCAGCGCCCCTCGTCCGGCTCATCCACGCCCGCCACGACGCGCAGCAGCGAGGACTTGCCCGCGCCGTTCGGTCCGATCAGGCCGATGCGTTCGCCGGCGCTGATGTTCAGCGACAGGCCGCGAAACAGCTCGCGCGGTCCGTGGCGGCGGGAAACGTCGGTACAGGAAATCAGCGTGCTCATCGTCGCAACCCGTCCCAGGCGCGCGGAGGCGTCGCGCCGATCGGCGGAGTCTATGCGATCCGCCGTCGAATTCGGCGTCCGCCTACAATCCCGGCCGACGCGCGAGACGCCCGGCGCGGCGGATGCCGGCCGAGCGGCGGCATGTTTCGATCCGGGGCGCGCGTCGAGTGTCGGAGGCGGATGAACGTGCCGGGTGCAGAACCAGCGGAGGATTCGGCCACCCACGGCGGAAGTCGTGCCGGTGCGGCCGCGGATGCCGCCGTCGCGCAGGACGGCGCCGCGGGCGCAGCGGTTGAGTCCGGCCGCGTGGGCACGCTTCCCGCCGGGGGATTGTCGCGGCAGATGATCTGGCTGGCAGCCCCGATGCTCGGCGAGCAGTGCCTGAACATGCTGGTCGGGTTTGTGGACACGGTGCTGGCCGGAACCATCAGCAAGGAAGCGACCACCGCCGTCGGCGCGGCCAGCTACATGAACTGGATCGTGATGCTGGCGTTCTCGCTGGTGGGGGTCGGCGCAGCGGCGATTGTCGGTCGGGCGCTGGGCGCGCGCGACCACACCACCGCGCGGCGGACGCTGCACCAGGCGATGCTGCTGGCCGCGGCGATGGGCTTCGCCGTGTGCACCGCCACATTCCTCCTTGCGCCGACCTTTGCGGCCTACCTCACGCGCACGCCGGCTGCGTTCGAGCCGACGGTCGCGTACACGCGGATCGTCGCGTTCGCCTATCTGCTTGGCTCGTTCAACCTGGTGGGCAGCGGCCTGCTGCGCATCGCGGGCGACACGCGCACCCCGCTGATGGTGATGTCGGTCGTCAATGTTCTGAACGTCGTGATTTCGTGGGCGCTGGTGACGGGGGTCGGGGGGCTGTCGCTGGGCGTCGAGGGGATCGCCATCGGCACGCTGGCGGCGCGAAGCGCCGGCGGACTGCTGATGCTGGGCGTGCTGCTGCGCGGACGCGGGGCGCTGAAGCTGCGATTTCCCGAATTGCGGCTGCACGGGCCGACGATGTCGCGTGTGCTGCGGCTGGGGCTGCCGGCGGCGATGGACACCGGAATGATGTCGATTGCGCAACTGCTGTTCATCCGCATCATCGCCGACAGCGGGGCGCAGGATGCCGCGACGGTGAACTTCGCCGCGCACATCATCGGGGTCGAGGTCGAGGCGCTCAGCTACCTGCCGGCGTTCGCCTGGGGGACGGCGACCGCCACGCTGGTCAGCCAGTATCTCGGGGCGGGACGGCCGGAGCTGGCGCTGCGCGCTGCGCGGCTTGCGTTGATTCACGGCGCGATCCTGGGAGCGGCGACGGGTGCGATCTACGCGCTCTTCGCGGGACCGATCTACGGCGTGATGACGCGCGACCCGGCGGTAATCGCCGTGGGTGTGCCGGCCTTCCGGCTGCTCGGGGCGGCGCAGCCCTTTCTCTGCATGGCGATTGTCGCGACGACGGCGCTGCGCGGCGCGGGCGACACGCGGACGACGATGTGGTATTCGCTGATCGGGGGATTGCTGCTGCGCGTGCCGGTGGCGTACATCGGGGCGGTGGTGCTGGGCGGCGGGTTGATCGGCGCGTGGTGCGGGATGTGGGCGGACAACATCGCCAAGTGCGCACTGACGACGACGCGGGTGATCGGCGGCCGCTGGCGCGGGGTGCGGGTCTGACGGCCGGATGCGCCGCAGCGCTACCGCTTGGATCCGCTACGCGGCGGGGCGGCCGGTCGGGATGGTGCGGCCGGCTGGCGGGCCGGCTGTGCGCTGCGCGCCGACGCGGAGCGGCCGGGCGTGGAAGCCGAGCGCGGAACTTTCGCGCCCGAACCCCCGGACACCGAAGCTGTACCCGTGTTGCGCGGAGCAGATGCACCAACGGATGCAGCCCGCGGCGGCGGCGGCGCGGAGCGGCCCGGGGCGGAAGCCGAACGCTGCGGGCTTGCGGTGTACCTCGGAGTGTTCGAAGCGCTGCGTTGCGGACCGGCGGCCCGAGCCGACCGGTCTGTGGCGGCCGGCAGCCGAGTCGCCGTCGAACGAGATGAGCTTGCGGCGCTGCGAAGCGGATTCACCGTCGCCGGCTTGGAGCCACCCACCGCGCGAAGCGGATTCACCGTCGCCTGCTTGGAGCCACCCACCGCTCTAAGCGGATTCACCGTCGCGCCCACCGAGCTTTGTGCGGTGCGCTGCGGCACAAACTGCGACTGGCTCGCCGGGCTCGATCCGCGAATCGGCGTCGCGCTCGCACCCCGACGCGAGTCGCCCGAAGACGGCCTGGCTTCGTGTCGGCCGCCCGATGACTCGATCCGGTGCGGCGCGATCGTGCGACTCGGCGACCGCCCCGCGTCCCGCACGGCCGGCGTCGTTCCGCCGCGCAACGACAAAGAAGAAACACCGGTACGGACCGTCGGCAGGCTGTGCGTGCCGCCGAACTGCCGCCGGTCACGAGTGCCGCGATCACAATCGTCCGCGCGCGGGTTGCCGGGCAGCGGATAGCCGAACGGATTGAGCGCCGCGACATACGGCCGCGTGTAGCGCCCACGATCACAGTCGCGGCCGCGAAGGAACGAATGATACGAAGCGGTCGCGGAAACAAAACCGGGTAGAACGGTCGGCAGCACCAAGCCGCGATCGCAGTCGTTGCGAAACGAAATCGACCGGCGCAGCGTGTCGCAATGTGCCACGGGATATCGCGGCGTGCTGCAATGTGACGCCGAATAGCGCGGCGTACCGTGAATCGACGCCGAGAGGCGGAATCCGCCGCCGATCGATCCGTCGCGGCACGAATCGTCGATCCGGCGGATGTGATAACCCGTGCTGACAAAACCGCCGCCGCCCTCCCAGCCCGTCGTCCGCCCGTACGACGACGAGCCGACGTACAGGGTCGATTGCGGCAGAATCGTCGTCGACGGGCAGTCGTATCCCAACCCATCGTCCACATACCGCGTGTGATGTACGCCGCCGCCGTACACAATCGAACGCTGGTCCGCCGCGACGATCACGCCGCCATTCAACCCCGCCGTGTACGCGCTCGCGTAGTCATCACTCACGTGTGCCGGCATTTGTCCGATCACGCCGGTCGCCGAATAGGAATCGCGATCCACGACCGAGGGCTGCGATGATTCCGCCCGCGCCACGGTCGGCGGGTTCGGCTCCTGATTCGCGGCCACCGCGCCCCACAGGCGCGCGTGTTCGTACGAAGCGCGCTCCATTCGCTCGGCCGCGTCCAATTCCGTCCGCGGCAGCAGCAGGATCGGCAGCAGGTCGAGCCGCTGCAGGTCGTCTCCGGGCTGGATCGCGCGCCAGCGCTTCGCGGCGCCCGTCGAGACGATCGGCAGCGCCGCCGACCGGGCGCGGCCGGCTGTGTGGCGCAGCGCCCGTTCGTCGCGACGGTCCGTGCCGTAGCGCCCCCACCACTCGCGAAGGAGCGACTGCAGCGAAGTGCTCTCCGCCCGCTCCAGCAGCGCCTCGATGACGAGTTCACTCGGCGGGCAGGCGGCGTATGCAGCGCGATCCAGCACCACCACCACGGGCGGATCCTGCATGTCGGCGAAGGCTTCGCGGGTCAGCGCGTTCACCAGGTCGCGATACTCCCCCAGCGCGATGTAGTCCGAGCCGATGCGCTGCCGCCATGCCGCGGCCGCGGCGCGATCCTCGGCGTCGAACCGCTCGCGCAGCTCGAGCAGCCGCTCCAACGCCTGCTCCCGCGTTCCGTCAAACAGGCCGGCCAGCGCAGCCCATTGCGACGGGTGGTCGAGCGCGATCCAGGCCGCCGCCGGCGCATCGGCCAGCGCCCGCATGCCCGCGTCAGGACCCGTGGCGATGCTCCGGATGGCCCGCCTCGCATCGGCCGGCGCACCACATTGCTTCGCCGGTTGCCCAAGCAAGTGCGGCTGCCGGTGCAAATCAACCAGCGCCCACACGACGCCGGTCGGGTACTCCCGAACCCCGGCCAGAAGCCGATCATCGGCGGATGCCGTTGCCAGTGTCATCATGGAAACCGCCATGGCGGCGGCGGCGAGGCGGCGAGCAATCATCAGCAGCCCTCCGGTCGGCGGAATCAACCCGTTCCACCCCAAGTATAGTCGCGCCGCAGCCTGTCCCCTGCAAAAAATGGCGATTGCAGCGCTGCAGGCAACCCGCTAAAACGCGACCATGAGCGACATTCTGCACGCTTCGACGCGAAATTCCACGCTGGAAGTGACACTCCACCGTCCGCAGTCGCGCAATGCCCTGTCGCGGGCGCTGCTCGGCGAGTTGACCGACGTGCTCCACCGCGCGGCGGACGATCCCGGCGTCCGGTGCATCCTGATCACCGGCGCACCGCCCGCCTTCTGCGCCGGGCTGGATTTGCGCGAAGTGGCGGCGACGTCGGCCGACCAAGCCGAGCACGATGCCTCCGCCCTGCTCACGCTATTCGAACTCATCGACGGCCTGACCAAGCCGGTGATCGCGGCGGTGAACGGACCGGCGGTGGCCGGCGGCGCGGGGCTGATCAGCGTCTGCGACATCGTGCTGTGCGCGAAGTCGGCCGTCATCGGCTACCCCGAGATCAAGCGCGGGCTGGTGGCGGCGATTGTCATGACCTACCTGCGGCGGCTGGTCGGCGAGCGGCGGGCAAAATACCTGCTGCTCACCGGAGAAAACCTGGACGCGACGCGCAGCGTGGAGTTCGGGCTGGCGACCGAGGCCGTCGCCGATGACCGGCTGATGACCCGCGCGCGGGAAGTCGCGGATCAACTGGCGGGCTTTCCGCAGGAGGCGGTCGCGAACACCAAGGCGCTGTGGGCGAAGATTCGCGCGCTGGGACATGCCGAAGCGGTGGCCGAAGCGCGGGCACTCAACGCCTCGATGCGCCTGACGGCTGAATCGCGCAGCGGCGTGGCGGCCTTTCTCAAGCAGTGAGCGCCGCCGCGGCGCTGTTCCGGGGTTGCGCGGGCGTACAATCACACGCGGCTCGGCGGCGGGCGACGCCGGCGACCCGGCCCTGCCCGAGCTGATTGAGAACACGGCATGACCACCCGCGCGCGGCTCTATCTCGACAACGCCGCCACCAGCTTCCCCAAGCCGCCGGCCGTCGCGACGGCCGTCCATGAGCACGTCGCGCACAGCGGCGGAAGCGCCGGGCGCGGGGCTTATCGTGAGGCGATCGAGAGCGGGCGGCTCTTCGACCGCTGCCGCGCGGCAGTGCGGACGCTGCTGGGTCTGCATCCCGATGACGGCGTGATCTTCACGCTCAACTGCACGGATGCGCTGAACCTGGCGATCAAGGGGCTGACGCCGCCGGGCGCTCACGTCGTCACCAGCGCCATGGACCACAATTCGGTGCTGCGGCCGCTGGCGGCGCTGGCCCAGCGCAGCGGCGTTCGTTTCGACGCGGTACTTCCCGACACGAAATCGACGCGGCTCGACCCGCGCGCGGTGGCCGACGCCCTCCGGCCGGAGACTGCGCTGGTCGTGCTAAGTCATGCCAGCAATGTGACCGGGGCGCTGCAGCCGATCCGCGAAATCGCGGCCGCCTGCCGGGGGCGCGGCGTGCCGTTGCTGCTGGATGCAGCGCAGACGGCCGGGCACGTGCCGATTGACTTCGATGAACTGGGGATCGACCTGCTGGCCTGTCCGGGTCACAAGGGGTTGATGGGGCCGCTGGGCACCGGCGTGCTGGCGTTTCGCCGCGAGTTCGGCCCGCGAATCCACACCCTTCGCGAGGGCGGAACCGGATCCTCCAGCGAGCTGGCGACGCAGCCGGAGACGCTGCCGGACAAGTTCGAGCCGGGCAGTCAGAACGCGGTCGGCGTGGCGGGGCTGCTGGCGGCGCTGGAGTGGATCTTGGCGCGCAGCGCGGCGTCGCTGCGGGCACATGAGATGGAACTCTGCGAGGAGTTCGTCGAGCGGGTGGCGGGGCTGGCGGGCGTCCGGCTGTTCGGGCCGACCGCGGCAGCGCAGCGGGTCGGCGTGTTTTCGTTTGCGGTCGAGGGGTTCGAAGCGGCCGAAACGGCGGCGCTGCTGGAGTCGCGGTTTGAGATTCTGACGCGCGCGGGACTGCACTGTGCTCCATTGGCGCATCGCGTGCTGGCGACGGATGGAACGGGCGGGCTGACCCGCGCATCGTTCGGCGCCTTCACGACGATCGAGGATGTGAATCGCCTGGCGGATGCGCTGGCGTCGCTGGCGGGGGCTGCCCCGGGGGTGGGATCGGTCCGCGACGGGGAAGACTTGTGCAAGTCGTCGCAAGACTAGCGATTAATTCTGGCAGAATTGAGTGAATTCTCGCAGTTTGAGGCCTCAAACTCGGCGCCGCAGGCCTCAAACTCGGCGCCGCAGGCCTCAAACTCCGAGAATGAGGCCACATTCTGCGAGAACTTGGTCACATTCCCCGAGAAATTGGTCACATTCTGCGAGAACTTGGGCACGGTTCGCGAGAGCCTGGCCGCGTTCTGATGCAATGCGGGCCGTTTCCGTCGTAGAACGTGCAGAATCCGCGCGGAGTGCGCAGCGGCGCTGAGCCGGCGACGGCCATGACAGGTGGCGCGTGAATTCGGTTTCTCGCAGAGAGCACAGAGAGCGCAGAGAATGCAGGGGTAGTGTGTGTTCGGGCCAGCGCTGGGCGAGCGCGTAGGGTGCTTTCGGCGGGTGGCATGCTTTCGCGGTACTCCGCGTAAGCATGTCTTCACCCGTCAGGGCGCACGATCGTTGCCGGGGCCTTCCGCACCATTGTGGACACGCCCGAACGCGCCATCATTGACCGGCCCGACCGCACCATCGTTGACCGCACGACACGGGCGCATCAGCGCTCTTCGCCCCGGAGGGGCGGCGGGCTGTAGCCACGGGTGGAGCGTCGCCCGGCGCCAGCCGGGCGAAGCGCAACCCGTGGAACCCGTCGGCGCAGCGCGCCTGCCCCGCAGGGGCAGAGGAAGTGCTGCACGTCACCAGGCTCGTTGTGCGCTTCCAGCGCCCCTCCGGGGCTTGAATTCCCGCACCCCCGCATCCACGGGTTCCGTCGCCGCTGCGCGGCCACTCCACCCGTGGCTACAGCCCAGCGCCCCTCCGGGGCTTGAATTCCTGACTCTCCTCTCCCGTCGCCGACTCATCCCCGGACAGGACATGCCGACGCAAAGCCGTCGGCATGGCATCTATGAAGCGAACGGTGTCAAGGGGCGGCTGCGGTTCTGTTTGGAAGATTCTTCCGTCAGGCCCGTCGCCGTCGGCGTCGGTCGATCTGTCCCATCTCAGCCGGCGTCGCGACGTTGGGGCTGACTCTCTTCCGCACAGGCCCGGAGCCCGAGGCCGCGGGACGGCCTCCCTCGGAGATGTTGACGAGCGGGGGCGGCGTGACGCGTGACGCTCAGGCATCTATTCGAGATCATCCGCCGGAGCGGACGTCTCATGAAAAAATACAAGACGGACGCCGCCATTCACCCTGCCGAGCGCGCGATTGGGAACGCGCTCCTGCCATGCCGCGGGGTCGTCCGCCGGTTCGTCACGTCGCCGCTCCTCCACACCAAGCGCTTCGCATTCGTTTCGTTCTGTGCATCCGCGCTACGCACGCAGACGCGTTTCGCTGCCATGGTGGACGGTTGCACGCTGCGCCGCTGACTCGCCGGCGCCGCTGGATCCTCAGGCCGCCGAGGGCGTCGCCGGCGCTGCCGGCGGCCGTTCTTCGTACGGCCGTCCGCTGCGGATGACGGCCAGCATCAGACACAGCAGCCTCCGCGCGATGGCGGTAATGGCCTTCTTCTTTCCGCGGCGCAGGGCCAGCCGCTCGAAGGTCAGTCGCCAGGGCGCCGAGCGCCGCACCAGTTGCCAGGCGGCCTGGTGCAGCACCCAGCGCAGAATCGGCGAGCCGCTGTGCGTGATGCCCAGGTCGTGGCGGCTTGCCGGCCGACTCGCGGCTGTCCGGGCGCCAGGCCGACGTAGCTGGTCAGCTTCTTCTGCGAGCCGAAACGCTCCGGCCCGGCGACCTCCGCCAGGAACGCCTCGCGCGTGACCGGTCCGACGGCCGGAATCGAATCCAGCAGCGCACGGTGGCCCGCTTCGGCGGCCGGCGCTGTGCGGGCGAAGGCCGCCAGCTGCCGATCGACGGCCTTCAGCTCGTCGCGATACAGCTTCAACTCGCGCGGCAGGCGCTGCACGAGCCAGCGATCGACGGGGTCGAGCTTCAGCCCGCGCAGGTACTTCAGGCCCTCGCTCGTGAACAGTTCCTTGCGGTCCGCGTTGTACTCGGCCGCCACGTGCCGGATGCGGTTCTTGATCGACGTCAGCCGCGCCCGCACGCAGACCCGCCGCCGCACCAGCTTGCGGTGCGCTCGCTGCCGCGGCGTCGGTCGGTGCGCCGGCGGAATCATGTCCGCCGCGCCAGGAACTCCGCCAGCACGCGGGCGTCCACCTTGTCGCTCTTGCGCGCTCTCGGCGATGATCCGCATTTTGCGTGGATGAGCGAGCAGCACACGCCCAGCCAGCGGCTCGACCAGCTTCACGAACCACTCGTAGCTGGCGGTCGCTTCGAGCACCAGGTCGAATGAGCCGGCGCCTTCAACCAGGCCGCCAGCTTGATCGACTCGGCATTGGTGAAACGGGCCGAAGTGAGCACTTGCCGCGCTTGGTTCACAACGCAGACCACGATACGCTGCTTGTGGAGGTCGACGCCGACGAACTTCTTCACGGTCTTCTCCTGTGGAAGCCAACGATTCGACTCAAACACGAAACGCTGGTTTACCACGAGTTCAGGAACCGTGCAGCCGCCGGCCCGACCTCCGCTTCATAGTTTCACCCAACGCGCAACATCCAGCACGCGACCGGCGAAAACATGCTTACGCGGAGTACCGCGAAAGCATGCCACCCGGCGCCGCTCGTCGCTCCGTCGCACCGTCGCGCCGATCACCGCTCCATCCGCCCGATCACCCCGACACCGGCAGCTTCAACTCGCTCGGCATCGTCATGCTGCGCGCGTCCAGCGCCTCCTGGAGCTTCGCCTCCGGCAGCACCTTCCGCGCCGTCGCCACCTGCCGGACCGTCTTGCCCGTCTCGTGCGCTTCCTTCGCGATCGCCGCGGCCGCGTCATAGCCGATGTGCGGCGCCAGCGACGTGCACATCGCCAGCGACTGCTCGATCAGCTCCTCGCAGCGCTGGCGGTTCGCGGTCAGCCCGTTGATGCACTTGTCCACAAACACGTCGCAGGCGCTGCCCAGCAGCCGCAACGACTCCAGCAGGTTGTGGGCCATCACCGGCATGCCGACGTGCAGCTCGAAATTGCCCAGCGAGATGGCCGCCGAGTTCACCGCCGCCTCCGCCCCGATCACGTGGCAGCAGACCTGCATCACCGATTCCGGAATCACCGGGTTCACCTTGCCCGGCATGATCGAGCTGCCCGGCTGCGTGGCCGGCAGCAGCAATTCCCCGATGCCGCAGCGCGGCCCGCTGCCCAGCCAGCGGATGTCGTTGGCGATCTTCAGCAGGCTGATGGCGACCACCTTGAGCGTGCTGGCCGCCCCCACCACCGAATCCTTGCAGTGCTGCGCCTCAAAGTGATTCGGCGCCTCGTGGAAGCTCTCGTGCGTCTCGTGGTTCAGAATCTCGCAGATGCGCTTGGCGAATTCCGGGTGCGTGTTGATGCCCGTGCCCACCGCCGTGCCGCCGATCGGCAGCTCGCGCAGCACGACGATCTTCTGCATCAGCCGGCGGTCGGCGTGCGAAATCTGCGAGGCGTAGCCGCTGAAGACCTGCCCCAGCCGGATCGGCGTGGCATCCATCAGGTGCGTGCGGCCGATCTTCACGATGTCGTCAAACTCGCGGGCCTTGGCCTCCAGCGCCTGCCGCAGGCGGTGCAGCGACGGCATCAGGTCGCTGTGGAAGGCCTCGACCGCGGCAACGTGAATCGCCGTCGGAATCACGTCGTTGCTCGACTGCCCCATGTTGACGTGATCATTCGGGTGGATCGACTTCGAGCCGATCTTCCCGCCGCCCAGCTCCGCCGCGCGGTTGGCGATCACCTCGTTGGCGTTCATGTTGCTGCTGGTGCCCGAGCCGGTCTGAAAAATGTCCAGCACGAAGTGGTCGTCCAGCCTGCCCTCGATCACCTCGCGGGCGGCCTTCTGAATCAACCCCGCCACCTTGCGATCCAGCAGCCCCAGCGACGCATTGGCCTCCGCCGCCGCGTACTTGATCAGGCCCAGGGCGCGGATGAAGCGCCGCGTGAAGCGATAGCCGCTGACCGGAAAATTCAGCACCGCCCGCTGGGTCGATGCGCCGTAATACGCACCCGCGGGCACCTGCATCTCCCCCATCGAATCCTTCTCAATCCGAAACTCGGCCATCGCTCGATTCCTTCTGGGCTGTGTGTGGATCGGCACGCATGCCTGCGCGGCGACGAGGCCGCGGCGGGTGCAGGAAACGCACCCGGACCGGCGCCTCGAATCGCACCCGGAATGTACTCGAAAGCCGCGATGCCGAGTAGCGCCGACCGCGACCCGTTTGACGCCGCCCCCGCCACCCACTATGACCGTCGCAGAAATGCCCGCCGCCTCCACTCATCTCGCGATGACGCTCGCAGCCGATGCCCTCCTGCCGCCGGGCGGGATCGCGGTCTGGCTGCTGCTGCCGGCGGTCGGGCTGGCCGCCGGGGCACTGGGCGGGGCACTGGGGATCGGCGGCGGGCTGATCATCATTCCCGTGCTGCTGCTGACGCAGCCCGACCTCTTCGGCGTCGGCTCGCTGCACGTCTTCAAGCTCGCCGCGCTGATTACGACGGTCGTCGTGTCGGTTCCCGCGGCGATCCGCCATCGCCGGGCGCGCGTGCTCACTCCGGAGCTGCTGCGCAGCGCGATTCCGGCCGCGCTGGTCGGCGCGATTGGCGGCGTGCTGCTGGCGAGCCTGTTCAGCGGGCCGCAGACGCGCATCCTTCAGCAGATTTTCGGCGTGTTCCTGCTGCTCGTGGTGGCGTCCAATGTCGCCCTGGGGCGGCTGATGTCGCGAAATGCGGCCAATCCGCACATTGCGGAAACCCCGGCCAACCCCCGCTCGTGGCGGCACGGCCTGCTGGTCGGCGGGCCGGCCGGTCTGATCGGCGGACTGCTCGGCGTCGGAGGCGGGGTCTGGGCCGTGCCCTTGCAATACCTCGGCCTGCGCATGCCGCTGCGGACGGCGATTGCCAACTCGGCCATGCTGATTGTCTTCGTCGGGCTGGCCAGCGTCCCGGCCCAGGCGTGGGCCGTGTGGCGGATGCCGGAGCTTTCCGTCGCGGCGGGGATCGCACTGGCGGTGTGGATTGCACCGGGAGCCGTGCTGGGCGGATGGTTTGGAGCGGCGCTGACGCACCGACTGCCGGTAGAATGGCTGCGGGCCGGGTTTCACGTACTGCTGGCGGCATCGGGATTGCGGCTGCTGATCGGCTGAGGCGGCCCGGCCGTGGGCCGATCGCGAATCGTGGAGGGCAGGCGGCCGATGTTTACGATGTCGCTGCAATCCGGCTCCAACGGCAATTGCATTTACGTGGAAGCCGGGGAGACGCGCCTGCTTTTCGACGCGGGCATCACCGGTCGCCAGGCGGAGTTGCGACTGCTGGCCCGTGGCCGCCACATCCGGCAATGCCAGGCGCTGTTTCTCTCGCACGATCACTCGGACCACACCGCCTGCGCCGGCGTTTTTCATCGCCGCTTCGGCATTCCGCTGCACATGACGAAGGGCGTCTATCGGATTCGCCGCGAGCGGCTCGGCCCCGTCCGCCCCCCTGCCTGGTTCACCCCCGGGGAGTGCATCACCATCGGCGACGTGCGCGTGCAGACGATCCCGACGCTGCACGACGGCGTGGATGGCGTCTGCTTCCTGGTCGAGCACGATGGGCGACGGCTGGGAATCTTCACGGACCTGGGTGCGCCCTTCCTGGCGCTGGGCGAGGCGCTATCCCGATGCCATGGTGCATATCTCGAAAGCAACTACGACCCGCAGATGCTCGAAACCGGGCGCTACACGGATGAGCTGAAGCGCCGGATCCGCGGCGGGCGCGGGCACCTGAGCAATGTGGAATCTGCCGACCTGGCGCGCGGTTATGCGACCCGCTCGCTGGGCTGGCTGGCACTCGCGCATCTGAGCGAAGACAACAACACCCCCGCTCTCGCACTGGAAACGCACCAGCAGCGTGGTCCGGCGCTGCTTCCCACCATCGTCGCCTCCCGCTATGGGCCTACGGAAATGCTCGAAGTTTGAGGCTGGCCCGACACAGGCTGAACGTGTGCAGCGCCGGCGATATTCGGCATACGTTAGGTATCGGGGGCTTTGTGAGGATTGCGCGAGGGCCGCCCGCAAAGGCGGAATTGCTCTGGCGTTGCCCGGCCGCTGAACGATACTATTATATAACGATCACACGGACGACCACGGGTCGATGTTCGACGCCGCGTCTCCGGCCCGATGGATTCGCTGCGGATGCGCGCTCACTCGACAACCCCCTCGACTCTTCGAATCGTCGTCATTGCCGGCCCCTCCACGACTCAGCCCGCCCTGCTTTCCGCGCTGCAGGAGAGCGGAGCGGTCCACACGGTCTCGACCGTGGAAGATGCGCTCTCGCATCTCTCCGCAAACCCGGCCGACCTGGTCGTGGCCGAGCCTTCCACCTTTCAGGCGCTGCGGCGGCTGGGCGGGCTGCTCGGCTCTGAGCAGATCCTGGAGCGCCTGGGCCAGGGCGTCTGCATCGTCAACCGCAATGGTGAACTGGTCTGGGCCAATCCGCGGCTGCGCTCCTACCCGGCCAACGTGATCGACCAGGTGCGATCGAGCTGCGCGAAGCTGCTGCACGAAATGGTCGGCGAGCGCGTCACGCGGGACAACGCCCGGCCGCGCCGTCGCGCGATCAGCGTCGAGCGCGAGTATCACTTCGACGTGACGGCTTCTCCGCTCTTCGGGACGGATGACCAGGTCGAGCAGGCCGTCGCGCTGATCTGGGACGTGACGTCGACGCGCCGCCTGCAGGACAAGGTCAACGCCATTGACGCCGCCGGCCGTGAATTGGTGCGGCTGGACGCCGATCAACTGGCCGATCTGAACGTATCGGACCGCCTGGCGCTGTTGGAAGAGAAAATCATCGGCTATGCGCGCGAGTTGCTGCGCTTCACGCATTTCAACGTCCGCGTGCTGGACAAGGCCTCCAACCGCCTTGATACGGTGCTGGCCAGCGGCATGTCCGAAGAGGCCAAGAACCTGACGATTTACGCCACGACCGAGGGCAACGGCATCAGCGGCTATGTCGCCAGCACCGGGCGATCGTACATCTGCTCGGATGTCTCCCGCGATCCGCGCTACCTGCCGGGGCTGGACAATGCACGCTCGACTCTGACCGTGCCGCTGTTGCTGCACGATCAGGTGGTCGGCGTGCTGAACGTCGAATCCGATGAAATTGCGAGCTTCACCGAGGACGACCGCCAGACGGCCGAGATTTTCGCCCGCTACATCGCCATTGCGCTGCACATCCTGCGGCTGCTCGTCGTCGAGCGATTCACGACCACCGGCCGCATCGCGGCCGACGTGGGCGCCGAACTGGCCGCCCCGCTCAACGACATCCTGGCGCAGACCGCGGTGCTGATGGAGGATTACATCGGCCACGACGACCTGCGCCGCCGGCTGAGCAGCATCATTGATGACGTGGACCGCGCGAAGCAGGCGATCCGGGCCGTGACGGAGTCGCCGGGCGGCGTCAGCGGGCTGGTGCCGGAACAGACGTCCACGGACCCGCTGCTGGATGGAAAGCGCATCCTCATCGCCGATGATGAGACCGCCATCCGCGAATCCATTTCTGACATCCTGACCGGCGCGGGTGCGGTCACGGCGATGGCGGCCGATGGAGCGGAGGCCGTCGCGATGCTGCACTCTCAGAAATTCGACCTCGTCCTCTCCGACATCCGCATGCCGCACAAGACCGGCTACGAGATATTTGCAGCCGCCCGCGAGGCAAACGCGGATTGTCCGGTCATCCTGATCACAGGGTTCGGCTACGACCCGCACCACTCGATCGTTCGCGCCGGCCAGCAGGGACTGGCCGGCGTTCTTTTTAAACCCTTCAAGGTGGACAAGCTGTTCGAGTTGGTCCACAAGGCGCTGGCGCCGCGCAGCGCGTAGCGCCGGGTCTTCGATTCCGCGCGACGCCGCAATCCGCGTCCGTTTATCGACCGGCGAACCGCGCCCCTTGCACCGGTGGTCTTACCATCCCCCGCCCGCCTCCCCTGCCAGCGCGTGCTCCAGCATGACCACGTCCGGGTCATCCGGCGCGATTCCCCGTACCGCGCGCAGCGCTTCGCGCGCCTCACCGACGCGATCATCCGCCTGAAGCGCTGCGACCAGTACGCACCACGCTTCCACGCAGCGCGGATCGATGCGCGTCGCAAAGCGCGCCGCGTCCACCGCGGCAGCTGCGCGGCCCGTATCCAGCCGCGCTGTCGCCAGGAGCGTCCACAACCCGGCATCGCCGGATCGCGTCTGCGTCGCCCGCGTCAGCAGCCCCTCGGCGCGCTGCGATTCCCCGATTGCGATCAGCGAACCCGCCAGGGCGCCGATCAGCGCATCCGGACCGATCCCGCCCGAGGCCTTGCTCTCAGCGGCCGCCGCGTTGGAGCCGGTCGCCCAACCGTCCTGAACCATCGATCGCGCCAATGGCTCGAGCTGAACAAGCGCCTCTTCGTAGCGCTCCAGCCAGTACAGGCACAGGCCCAAAGCTGCCCGGATTTCGCGAGATTCATGCCCGAGGCGCTGTGCGTCGCGAAACGCCTCCGCCGCTCCGCTGAGCCGACCCTCACGCAGCGCCAGCTCCGCACGCGCAATGTGCCAGGCCGGCTGATCGCGGAATCGCGCCTTTCCCGCCAGCAGTGTCTGCCAAGCGCGCTCCGCGTCTCCTGACTGCGCGCGGGCCTGCGCCAGCGCGAGGCAGTGTTCCAGCCGCGAGGGATCGAGCGCGGCGGCGTCGCCGTATGTGATGATGGCCGCGTCCCAGTTCCGCTCCCGCTCGTACACCGTGCCCAGCAGGTACGCGATTCCGGCGTCGCGCGGGTGCAGCGTGCGGGCCGGCTCCAGCAGGCGCCGCGCGGAGGGGAAATCCGCGCGCGAGAGATAGGTGCGCGCCAGCAGCTCCAGATGTCGCGCATCAGAGGGGGACAATCCAAGCGCCTCATGCGCCAGTTGCAGGGCGCTGTCCGTTCTCCCCCGCCGCAGCTCGCTGCTGGCCAGTTCATACTTGAGAGAAGCGCGCTGCTGATCCCAGTCCGAGCGGATTTCCTGCCGGTCGGGGGCCTGTGAGCAGCCAACGAAAAGCCCGAGAGAAAGGCCCCATACGCCGGCCGCCAGCCTCATCGCCGACGCGCGCGAGCCGGACCGTGGGCGTGAAAAGCCGCACCGCCGGCGTTGCCCCGGGCGATGGCGCTTCCAGCAATCGCCAGCTGCGTCGCCGTGTGCCATTGCTGAATCCGCCCTACTCATCGTCGCCCTCCCCCACGTCGCTCATCTCAGAAGCCCCTCGCCCGGAGCGCTCTCGTCGCGCTGCGCTTCCGGCACGACGCGGCGCGGCTCCGGCGGCGCAATGGGCAGCGGCCGGCCAAATTCGCCGCGATCCGCCGACCGCGGCTCGCCGCGCACGCGGTGCCTCAGGTGCCCGCGAATGAGCGATCCGTCCGCCTGCCAGGTTCGCTCGCGCGTCAGCCGCTCCAGCAATCGCACGGTGTCGGCGTGCCGAGGACGCAATCCGGCGCTGAGCCGCAGATTGAACAGCGCTGCGTCCGTCTTTCCTTCGCGCACCTGACCGACCGCGGCCTGATAGTGGGCCTCGGCCAGTTGGTCACGCCCCAGCCCCGACAGGCCCGAGCGCTGTGCGACGCGCATCCGCTCGGCATCCTCGTAGAGCGCTTCGGCGTCTGCGTCGGCCGCGCCGGGTTCGAGCACATGCACCGTCAGGAGAATGATGACCTCTTCGCGAACAGTTGAATTCTGGTTGTTTCCCAGCAGCACGCCCAGGATTGGAATGCTGCCCAGCCCCGGAATCTGGCTGTTTCCGACCGTGCTTCGTTCGCGGAACAGGCCGCCGATCAGGATCGTGTGCCCGTTGCGGATGACGATGTTCGTCGTGGCCTCGGTCGTTTCCTGGAAGGGCAGGTTGGCGGCGGTCAGTCCGCCGTTGCTGTCCTCCGGGTGAATCTCCATGCGCACGAATCCGTCGCGCGTCACGAACGGACGGAAAATCAGCCGCGTCCCGGTCTCCAGGAACTCCACCGTCTGAACCGCCGCCGTCTCCGTCACCGTCGTGGTCAGGTAGCCGTCGCGCCGCCCGACGATGATTTCGCCTCGCTGCTTGTTGAGCGTCAGCACCTTGGGGTTGGCGAGGATCGTGACGTCCGTGATCTGCTCCAGCGCCCGGATGAACGACGCCACCTGGTCCTTCACGACGCCGAAGGTGAAGCCGCCTGCGGGAATCGCGGAATTGAACTCCGTGCGGGCCGCGACGCTGGTGTTCTGCAATTGCGGCTGCGGCACGGGGCCAAGTGAAAGGCTGCCCACCCCCGGGCTGTTGCCGGCCAGCATCTGAAAGTCCACGCCCGCCAGCGTGTTGAATTCAATTCCCAGCGCGTTCTGCTCATTGAGCGTCGCGCGCATGATCGTGGCTTCGACCAGCACCTGCTGCGGCGGCGTGTCGATTTCCGCAATCGCCTGTTCGATCAACGCCAGGTGATTCGGCTGGTCCACCACGATCAGCACATCCCCCATGGCCGGACTCATGCCGCCGGCGTCATCTTTCGATGAGCCGATGCCCGCCTTGGGGGCCGGCGTTCGCGCGACCCGCCCGTGCGTCGAGATCAGCGGCTTGATGAATTCCTCCACGTCCGGCGCCGGCACATGACTGAGCCGGAACATCCGCATGTCGAGGGTCGGCTCGGCCTCCGCTTTGCCCACCGGTCGGACAAACACAACGCCGTCGCGGATGGTGGACTCGAGGTCATTGGAGCGCAGAACTGCGTCCAGGGCCTGCTCAAACGTGACGTCCCGCAGCGTCAGCGACACGGTGCCCGTCGCCCCCGGCTGAAGCACGATGTTGCGGCCGGTCTGCTCACCCAGCGCTTCCAGCGCGAGGAACAGCTCCGTATTGAAGAAACGGACGTCCAGTCGACCGGACCCGCCGACCGCAACACGATCCTGAGCCGCTTCCTCGACCGCCCCCGCCACTGCCGTCGGTCGCGACCCCGCCAGCGCGGGGGTGATCGGCTGAGAGGCCGCCGGCGAGAGCCGAAGTGGTGGCGCTGACTCCGCCGGCGCAGACGCAGGCGGCGCAGCACTCCCCTGCCTCGCCGGCACGCCGAGAACCCGGCGCACCTGCTCCATCAGGTCCGACGGAACGCCTTCCAATGAGGACGATGGAGGCGACGCAGCAGGCTGGAAGCGCGCCGCCGGCGCTTCCGGCGATGGAGGCGCCGGAGCGGCCGCAGACTGGCAGAACAGCAGCGTCGGAAGCCCGACCAGCAGCATGCGCATGGAGTTCGACCCTGTGAGACCGGCATCCCTTCCGGCCGCGAGTTACCGGCGCTATCGGCAGCCGGCGCAATCGGCCGAAGAGAGTCCTCCGGGAACGCGGCCGATCCGCGCGAGATTGGCCGATGGCGCGGATTCCGCCCGAATTGCCGAATGGGGCGTGGCCGGCTCGGCTGCATGCCCGGCCCCTTGGCGGCACGGGGGAATATTTGCGCTGCGCTCGTGAATTCCCATCGTCGGCGGGTACACTCGTGGCCGCAATCGAGGGAGGTTCATGGATTCGCTGCTGGCGACCATCCCGGATCAGGAGTTCATTCGCGGGGCTGCCGCGCGCGGGGCGGTTGGTCCGCCGGTGCGCGTGGACATGCACTGCCACTCCTGCTTCAGCGTCGAGCGGATCCGCTTCCCCCGCATGATCTTCCATCCGCTCCTGGAGCCGGAGGAGTCCTACGATCTGGCCATGGCGCGGGGGATGGACTTCGTCACCCTGACCGATCATGACACGATCGACGGCTGCAAGGCGCTGGTCGATCGGCGGGGAGCGCTGCCGAATTTCTTCTTCGGGGAGGAGGTTTCCGTACGATTCCCCGAGGACGGCACGCTGATCCACGTCAACGTTTACGACCTCAATGAGCATCAGCACAACGAAATCCAGCGCCTGCGCGACAATCTCTACGATTTCGTGGATTACGTCTCGCGCGCCGGCCTGCTGTTCGTGCTGAACCACATGACCTGGAACGCCCAGCACCGCGTTCTGACCGGCCGCCAGATCGAGACCATGCTGGGCCTCTTCCCCGTTTTCGAGGCCCTCAACGGCACGCGAAGTTATGCCCACAACGCCTTCACGCTGCGGGCCACGGCCGGCCATGGCAAGGCGCTGGTGGCCGGCAGCGACTCGCACACCCACCGCGTCGGAACGACCTGGACGCTGAGCTTTGGGACGACGGTCCGGGAACTGCTGAGCAACGTGCGAAGCGGGGCGACGCTGCCTTGCGGCGAATGGGGGACGGCCGAGAAACTGCGCGAGGACGTCTGGCTGTCGATCCAGAAGAACGTGGAACGGCGCGTGAATGCGGCTTCGAGCGCATGGGGGCGCTTCTGGATGCGTCGGCTGCGGCAGTTTGGGCGGGCGGTCTACCCGGCCGCCTGCCTGGGCTACACCGCGCGGCAAAACTCGCTGATTCGGGGGTTTGCGCGCGAGCTTCCGGCCTGAGAGCGCGCGGGCGATAAGAGCAGGCCGGCCGCGCTGTGCCAAACGGATCGTCGCGTTTCCACTTCAAGCCCGAAATTATTTTTCGACAATGCTTGACTTTTTGCTGATTCCGCTTGCATCCCCTTGCAGGGTGTGTTAGACTTCCCTCGTTGGCTCCCCTAGCAGTACCGCGACCCAAGGATGGCTCCCCGGGTTGCGGCGTCAGCTCCCTTGTGTGTTAGCGCGCATCGTCCCATTTGCCGTTGTCGCGCGCCTGGTTCTCGCTTTTGTCGCTCTCCGCTTCTCCCGGCGGTCAGCGCAAGCCGGGGATCGTGCGCGCCGAGGCGTCGAATCGGGACCTGGGATGGTTGTCCAAGCAGAAAGAGGTAGCTGCATGCTGTCTTCCAAGGAGCCTGTCTCCACCGCCGCTGCGACGCCGGCTCCGGCCGCGTCGATGCTGCGAAAGATCCGCCCGATGGTGCGATTGCCCTCGGATCCGGAGCTTTCGCAGATCCCGGCGGAAGACGTCCGCATGTTGAGGCAGTTGCTCGAATCGCCCGTCGAGTGCGTGCTCGATCCGTCGTATGACGACCCGGCGATCGAACAGGAACACCTGCGATTCTTCGCGTCGCACCATGACGCGCTCTACATCACCCTCGCCAGCGGGACGCCCGAGATCGGCGAGCCGCTCGACGAAGCCGCCGTCGCCAACGACGACAGCGGCGTCGATCTGCTCGGCGCTACGCGCATCCCCGCCTGGGAAGATGAACGGCAGATGTTCCTGCGCTTCAACTTCGCCCGGCTCAAGGTGATGCACATCGTCCGCGCGAATCGCGGCAAGCGCCTGACCGTCGAGCAGACCCGCGAGCTGGCCCGCTGGGAGCGCTTCGTCTGCGAAATCCGCAGCGAAGTCGTTCGTGCAAACCTGCCGCTGGTGCTGGCGATGTCCAAGCGCACCCGAATCACCGGCGTCGATTTTTCCGACCTGATCAGCGAGGGCAACCTGGCGCTGCTCCGCAGCGTGGACAAGTTCGATTCCTCGCGCGGATTCAAATTCAGCACCTACGCCTGCCGCGCGATTCTCAAGAGCTTCTCGCGCGTCGCGGCCCGCACCGCCCGCTACCGCGGCTACTTCCCGACGGAATTCGATCCGACGCTCGAAAAGAGCGACTTCGTCGAGCAGAAGCGCACCGGCTTCGAAGGCGAATGCGTGGCCGAGTTGAAGCACATCCTGGCCCGCAACCTCGCGAAGCTCAACGACGTTGAGGAGCGCGTCATCCGGGCGCGTTTTGCCCTGGACGACATCGACGCCCTCGATCCCCGCGCCAAGACCCTTGAGCAGGTCGGCGAAATGATCGGCGTCACCAAGGAACGCGTCCGCCAGATTCAGAACAAGGCGCTGCAGAAGCTCAAGTCAGCGCTCGAGGACAATCTGCTCTCATCCTGACGCGACCGCGACTCGCCGTGCGCGTCTGCAACAAGCCTCCTCCTCCTCCCCGGCGACCCGCCCGAGCCACGCGCTTGGGCGGGTCGCCGGCTCTTTCCGCCATGCCGCCCCGCCGCAATCCGGCGTAAAATGCCGCGCATGGCCCCCTGGCGCCTGCTGCTCCTGATCCCGGTGCTCGGCGCATTGGCCGGCTGCGACGCCCGCCCTCGCACCGCCGATTTCCGACTCCTGCGCGGCGTCATCACCGGCGTCGACGCACAGACCGGTGAAATCACCCTCGCCGCCGTGGAACGCCGCGCCGATGCGCAGCCGGTCACGCGCTTCTGTCACGTCACACCGCACTCTGAGGTCTTTATCAACGACCGGCTCACCGATGTGCGCGAGTTGCGCGTCGGCGACCAGGCCGAAGTAATGGTGATGGTCTCGGGTGATGAGCGGATGGAGCAGCTCGCCGTCGTCACGGCCACGCTCCAGCGCGACGACGACGAAGCGCCCGATCCGCCGCGCGAACCGCCCCCCTCTCATGAAGCCCCAACGGAGTCCGCCCCATGAACACCGCCTGCGGCCGCTGCGCCGCCGAAATCCGTGAAGTTCGCGCCCGGGAAGTGCTGGATTCCCGCGGCAACCCGACCGTCGAAGCGGACGTGCTGCTTTCCGGTGGTGCGATCGGCTCGGCCGCCGTCCCCAGCGGCGCGTCCACCGGCGAGAATGAGGCGGTCGAATTGCGCGACGGCGACCAGAGCCGCTATGGCGGAAAGGGGGTCCTCGGCGCGGTCCAACACGCCATGATGACGATCGGCCCGGCGATTCGCGGAATGGACGCGCGCGAACAGGAGCGGGTCGATCGCCGCATGCTGGAGCTGGACGGCACCCCGGGCAAAAGCCTGCTCGGCGCGAACGCCATTCTCGCCGTCTCCGCCGCCGTCGCCCGCGCCGCCGCCGCCGTCAGCGGGCTGCCGCTCTACCGCTATCTCGGCGGCGCATCCGCCCGCACCCTCCCGGTGCCGATGTTCAACATCCTCAACGGCGGCAAGCACGCGGACAACAACGTCGACTTCCAGGAATTCATGATCCAGCCGTGGGGCGCTCCGAGCTATCACGAGGGGCTGCGCATGGCCACCGAGATTTTTCACACGCTCAAGGGCGTGCTCAAGGGGCGCGGCTACAACACCGCCGTGGGCGATGAAGGCGGCTTCGCCCCGAATCTCAAGTCCAACGACGAAGCGCTGGAGGTCATCGCCATCGCCGTTGAGAAGGCCGGCTACCGTCTCGGCGAGCATGTGCACATCGCACTGGACCCGGCCGCCAGCGAACTGGCGTCCGAGGCCGCCCGCCAGGGGAAGGAGGGCTACTGCTTCTTCAAGAGCGATACACGGCGCATCGCCTCGTCGGATGAAATGATCGACCTGTGGGAGGGCTGGGCGCGCAAGTACCCCATCCGCAGCATCGAGGACGGCCTTGCTGAGCACGACTGGGCCGGATGGAAGAAGCTCACCACCCGGCTCGGCGGGCGGATGCAGCTCGTCGGCGACGACCTGTTCGTCACCAACGTGAAATTCCTCGACCGCGGAATTCGTGAAGGCTGCGCCAACGCGATTCTCGTGAAGATCAACCAGATCGGCTCGCTCACCGAGACTTTCGACGCCGTCAATCTCGCCATGCGCAACGGAATGGCCGCCGTGATCAGCCACCGCAGCGGCGAGACCGAGGACACCACCATCGCCGATCTGGCCGTCGCCGTGAACGCCGGGCAGATCAAGACCGGCAGCACCTCGCGCAGCGACCGCACCGCCAAGTACAACCGGCTGTTGCGGATCGAGGAGGAGCTGGGCAGCGAGGCCGTGTACGGAGCCGGGCTGTGGCGGCGTGGTTGATGAACGCGGCCGCGAGCCGGTGGAGCGCGCCATGAGTGATTCGAGGTCGGCGCCATGATCCGACGCTTCGCCGCGGCGGCGAGTTTCTGGCTGCTGGTGGCCGCGTCTGCGGCGCTGCTCGCGCCCTGCGTCCTGCTGCCGGCCTGGGTGGAGCATCGCGCCGCCCGCGCCGCTCACGGTGAAGCGCAGCAGCGCGTGCTGTCACTGGCCGCCGAGAATGTGCGGCTCGCGCGGGTCATCGACCATCATCGCAACGACCCCGCCTTCATCGAGCGACATGCACGGCGCGAGTTCGGCCTGACCCCGCCGGGCGTCGAGGCGATCCCCTCGCCCGCGCAGCCAACCGCATACGCGGATATCGAGAACAGCGACGCGCCGCCCCCGCCCCCCACGATCATCAGCGCCGAAATGGAAGCAAGAGTGGAGGCGCTGCTGCAGCGCTTCCCGCAGGCTCAGACATTCCTCGACCCGCACAAGCGCCCGCTCATCCTCGCCGCCGGAACCGCCCTGGCGCTGATCGCGCTGGTGCTGCTCGGCAGGCCCGTTCGTCGAGCAGCGCCTGCACCCTCGCCCGCCCCGCGTGCCGCTCGATCATGATGGATCACGGCGCCGCCGGCGCACTGGCGGGCGTGGGCGCTGGTTCGCTCGTTGTCGCCGGTGCGCTCGCCGGCGCCGATGTGGCCGCGCCGCGCTTCTCCAGGATCCAGTCCGCAATCGCCGCAACCGCTGATTCATCGACGTTCGCCGTCGTCCGGTACTCCTCCGGCACGGATTTCCCGGTCCCGCGTACCAGCAGGTGATTCAGGCCCGACAGCTCGCGCGACGTCACGCGTGGGTGCGCCTTCGCAAACTCCCGCCACGCCGCGGCATCCGGCCGCGTAACCTGGTAATCGCGCTCCGCGTGCAGCACGAGCATCGGCCGCTCCCACGTCGCCGCGACCTCCAGCGGCCGCACGGCATGCAGCCGCGCCCAATAGACCGCCGGCTGCCCCAGCAGCAGCCCGCTGACCTGTTCCGGCGCGCCCGAGCGGATCTTCTCGCACGCATCGCGGATCGTCTCGCGCTGCCGCCGCTCTTCCTCACTCACGTCACCGTCCGACTCCGCGATGTACGCCGTCTGCTCCTCCAGCAGGTCGAGCACCGAGCGCCCCGGCACGGCGATCATCACCGCCCCCGCAACGGCCGGCTCCTCCTTCACCACCAGCGGCGTGAGCATCGCCCCGAGGCTGTGCCCCACCACAATAATCCGCTGTGCGTCCACCTCGGACCTGCCTCGCAGCAGCGCCAGCGCCGCGCGTGCGTCGTCGATGACCTCGTTCTGCGGCGTCCAGTCCTCGGGCTTGACCGCCATCGGGTGTGCGCGGGTGCGCTTGTCGTAGCGCAGCACGACAATGCCGCGCGACGCCAGCCCCCACGCCAGATCGCGGAACATCTGCACGCCGCCGACCGACTGTTCCATGTCCTGCGGTCCGGAACCGTGCAGCAGCACGACTGCCGGATGCGGACCGGGGCTGTTCGGAATGCAGATTTTCCCCGGCAGCGGCAGCGGCGGGCCGCCGACCGTCAGCGCCGATTCCGCAAAGCGGCTCGAGTCCGCGTAAGCAGGTGGCGGCACGTGCATTTCCATTCGGTCGAACCAAAGTCCCGCCAGCCGGTTCGCCGGATCCACAATGACCCGCCCCACCACCGTCCCCCGATCAAAGCGCCAGCGAAACGTGATCACGGCGTTCGGCCCCTCGATCGCCAGCGTCTCCCCCTCCGACGTCTGAAATCCGCCCAGACGGTTCTGCAGCGTCTGGTGTGTGATGCGGGCGCGCGGCGGGCGAAAGCCCTCCAGCATCATCTCGTCGCCCCGCGCGCAGAACTCGTCGAATTTCTCGGCCAGAAACAGCCCGAGCAGCTCGCGCCCAACCTGCAAACGCGGCTCTTCCTGCGCGGCAACCGCTGAATTCGCAAATCCCGGAAGAGCGATCAGTGCCACGGCGGCGAACATCAGGACGCAGCGGTCTCGCATGAATCTCTCCGACAGAATGCGGCACGCGCTCACCGCGCACCCCGAACCACTCACCCGGATCAACAACGGCGAGGATTATACCCCGCGCTCGCGGTCGCTCAGCAGATGCGCCAGCACCGCATCCGCCACCGCGTGCATCCGTGCCAGGCCGCCGTGCGTCCGCGACGCCACGTGCGGCGTCAGCACGCAGGATTCGATCCCGAACAACTCATGGCCGGGCGGCAGCGGCTCAGGATCCGTTACGTCCAGACCGGCTCCCGCCAGTTGCCCGTTGCGAAGCGCTTCGATCAGCGCCGCTGTATCGACGAGTGCCCCACGCGCGGTATTCACCAGCCGCGCCCCCGACCGCATCCGCCCCAGTACGCTGCGCCCGATCAAGCCGCGCGTGGCGGTCGTCAGCGGGACGTGAATCGAGAGAATGTCGGACTCGCTCCAGAGCCGCTCGTCGCTGACCCGCTCCGCCGAATACCCGATCGGCCGCACATCGGCGATATCGTGAAAAATCACCCGCGATTGAAACCCCGCCGCACAGATTCGCGCAACGCGGCTGCCGATGTTTCCCAGCCCCAGAATGCCGACCGTGCACGACCCCAGCTCGACACCGTGCGGTTCGCGCCGCGCCTCCGCGAATTGACCCGCTGCATACGCCGCCGACAGCCGTCCGATCGGGCGCAGCAGGTTCAGCATCAGCGCCACCGCCAGCTCGGCCACGGCGTCCGATGCCGCCGTCGGCGTGCTCAGAACGGCGATTCCGCGCTCCCGTGCCGCCGCCAGGTCCACACGCTCGACCCCTACGCCCGCCACACCGATCACCCGCAGCGCCTTCGCCGCGTGGATCACCGCCTTCGTCACCGGCGTGTGCGTGCGGACAACAAGACCGTGAACGCCCTCAAGTGCTGCGATCAACCCCGCCTCATCTGAAGCGGGCGCAATCGCTACGTCCGCCTGCCTGCTGATCCGCGCATGCGTTTCCGGGTCCAGCGCCTCGGCGAGCAGAATTCGCGGACGTTGACTCATTATGACCACTTTGCAAGGATCGCCCGCTCGCGTTCAATCATTGCTACCAAGCGCGCGGCCGCCGCGAGCCGATCCGGCTTCGGAGTGTATCGCCGGAGTGCGCTGTTCTGCGCAGGTTCAGCGCGGTTTCGCGTGATCCGACGCCCGATGGCGTCCATTTCGCTCAAACGGCGGTAATATTCACGGGCTTCGCGGGCCGTGCGAGCGGTCCGCGGCGTCCGGCCGCGAACGGCGGCAGTTTTCAGATGAGAGGCGGAAATCGACCATGATCTTCGGTGAAGAGGATTCGGCGCAACCGATGCAGAACCCCCAGGGACAGCAGCGCGTCCGGCTGGACATGAGCCGCATGGACACCGTCTACGCGAACTTTTTCGCGATGGCGGGTTCCGCGGATGAAGTCGTGATTTTCGTGGGGGCGAATTCGGCGCTGCCCGGCACGACCGAGCCGTCGCTGAGCGTCTCGCACAGGCTCATCCTGCTGCCGCAGAACGCCAAGCGCCTGATGCTGGCCCTTCAGCAGACCGTCAAAGCCCACGAAGATCGCTTCGGGCCGATCGAGCTTGGCCCCAAGGGCTGACTTGCACGGGACGGTGCGCACCGGGTTTGCGGCACTCCGCATGCGAATGCATGCGCTGAGCACCCCCGCGCCATGGCGTCATCAGCCGGTTCGGCTATGACTCCGCATCTTCCGCCGTCGCATTGCGTCGCCCGCGGTACGGGGTGTAGCCGCGCTTGCTGGGCGCCAGGACAAACGCCGCCAGCCTTCGCCCCGGTTCGGTCGTGACGCGCGCCGCCACCTGTTCCACCGCCGTTCGAAACGAAATCCCCGATCGAAACAGCGTGCGGTAGCCCTCGCGAATCTCCTTCCGTTCCTCCGGCGAACAACCCGCCCGCCGCAGCCCCACCACGTTCGGCCCCACCACCCCCATCGGGCCGAGGATCATGAAGGGCACTACGTCATTCGTCACGCGCACGCCGCTGATCATGGCCAGTTCGCCGACCCGCACGAACTGGTGAATCGCCGTGTTCCCCGCGATGAACGCCTTGTCCCCGACCGACACATGCCCCGCCAGCAGCGCCCCGTTGGCCATCTTCACGTCGTCGCCGACGGTGCAATTGTGGGCGATGTGCGAACAGGCCATCAGAAAGCAGCGCCGCCCCACCGTCGTGATGCTGCCCGGCATCGTGCCGCGATGGATGCTGACGTGCTCACGAATAATGGTCTCTTCGCCGATGCGCGTGAACGTCGGCTCGCCGGAGAAGGCCAGGTCCTGCGGCGGCTGTCCGACCGTGGCAAACGGGTGAATCTCCACGCGCGGGTCAATCGTCGTCCCCTCCCCGACATACACATGCGCGATCAGCCGCACCCGCTCGCCGATGCGCACGCCCCGCTCGATGATGCAGTACGGCCCGACCTCGGCCTCGCGGCTGACTTCCGCAGTTGGGTCGATGATCGCCGTCGGGTGAATCGCCATGAGTGCTAACTCCCAGCCGCATCGGAAACGGAGCCAACGGCAGGTGTGCAACGGATCGACGACGCGGAACCGCCCGCAATCGTTCGCAGGACAACGCGCCCCGCGTGCACCCGCAGCAGCGGCAACGGGCGCTCAGCGAGCAAGTGAGTCGCATCCTCGGCCGCGAACAGCACCAGATCCGCCGGCTCACCGACCGCGACGGCCCGGGCGCCGTCGCCGACCACTTCCGCCGCCATCCCGCTCACCATCTCCAGCGCGGTGCGCATCCGCCGATCACTGTCCATGTGTTCGGCGTGTACCAGAAGAAACGCCTGGTCCAGCATCCGCCCGTTGCCCAGGGGGTAGAACGGATCGCGGATGCAATCCTGTCCGGCCGCGCAACGCACGCCCGCATCGAGCAGGTCGCGGACGCGCGTCAGCCCGCGCCGCCGCGGATAGCCGTCGCCGCGCCCCTGCAGATGCAGGTTGACGCCGGGGTTCGTCACTACGCGAATCCGCGCCTCGGCCAGCCGGTCAATGACCCGGCGGGCGTAGTCCTCGGGGTAGGAAGCGAGCGCGCAAACGTGCGACGCCGTCACCCTCCCCTGCCACCCGTACTCGATCGTCAGGTCGGCGAGCATCTCGGTGCAACGGCTGTCGGGATGATCGGTTTCGTCGATGTGCACATCGACGTCGGCGTTGTTCTGCTCGGCGACCAGGAACACCAGCTTCAGGTGCATCAAGCTGTCTTCCGCCGAACGCTCCACGTGTGGAATTCCGCCCGCGTGCGTGCAGCCCGCGCGAAGCGCATTGCTCAGAAAATTCAAGGCATGAGGATCGCGCTTCAGCCCGTCCTGCGGAAACGCCACGAGCTGAATCCGCATGCGATCCCGATATGCCGACGCCGCATCCAAGACGCCTCTGAGCAACCGCAGCCGCGCGCCCGAGCTGACATCGACGTGGGCGCGCACGGTTCCCGTGCCGGCGCGAAATTCGGCGTCAAAGCAGCGCAAAGCGCGGCAGGCCACGTCCTCCTGCGTCATCTCGCACTTGGCGGCGGCCCAGTGCGATATCGCCTCGGAAAGCGTGCCGCTGCGGTTGACCTCCACCCGATCGCGCGAATACGACAGGTCCGGATGAAGGTGAGCATCGACCAGCGCCGGCAGAAGCAGCGCACCGCCGGCGTCGATCACCTCGGCCGCGCCGGAATCGGATGCCACGCCTGCGCCGGCAATCGGCCTCTTTCCGGCTCCCGTCGTCGAAGCCGCCGCCTCTTCATCCTGCGGAGTGACGCGGTCGATCAGGCCGCCGGTCCAGGAGACGCTGAATCGGCCGGGCATGGGAATCAGCGGGGACCGGCCGTCGTCCGTCGGCGACGGAAGCAGGCGGGCGTTGACGATCCGGCCGGAGCTCATCCGTTGCGCCCGAGCAGATCCTCGGAATCGACGAGTGCGACATGATGCTGCGAGGCGCGGTCGAGCAGGCGCTTCATCTCGCGCACCGCCTCGCGCAGGCCGACGAAGACGGATCGTGACACGATGCTGTGCCCGATGTTGAACTCGGTGAACCCGGCCAGCGCTGCGACCGCGTCCACGTTTCGATAGGTCAGTCCGTGCCCGGCGTGAACGATCAGGCCGGACTCGAATGCGACTTCGATCGCATCCCCCAGCGTTCGCAGCGCGCGGTCGGCCTGGGGACCGGGGCTGGCGTGGGCGTAGCCGCCGGTCCACAACTCGACCGCGTGAAAGCCGCACTTGGCAGCGGCGCGAATCTGGTTTGCATCCGGCTCGACGAAGGCGCTGACCTCGATGTTCGCGCCGCGGAGCTTGCGGACGACGCCGCGCAGCCGGGCGGCGCCGTCCACGACGTTCAGCCCGCCCTCGGTGGTGAGTTCCTGCCGGCGCTCCGGCACGAGCGTGCACTGGTGCGGCTTGAGCCGAAGCGCAATGCTGACGATGTCCGCGTCCGCGGACATTTCCATGTTGAGGCGCCCCGCCACCGTGCGCCGCAATATCTCGGCGTCGCGGTCGCTGACGTGCCGGCGATCCTCGCGCAGGTGAAACGTGATCGTGTCCGCCCCGCCCAGTTCGGCCTCCACCGCGGCCCAGACGGGGTCCGGCTCGTCAGCCCCGCGGGCCTGGCGGATCGTGGCGACGTGATCGATGTTGACGCCGAGGCGGATCATCAGACGTGCCTCCACCCGACATGAAGCAGCCCGAACGCCGCCCGCTATCGCGGCTCATTCCGGGCGAGAAATTCCTCGTTGATCTTGAGCGTGGCGCTCATGAACTTCGCGTCGTAGCCGCGCTCGCGGCAACTGCGGACAATCGCGTTGCAGTCCTTGGGAAGGCACTTGCCGGAAAAGCCGCGCGCCCACGGATACACGAACGTGTGATCCCGGCTGATCCGCGGATCGGCCAGCCAGATCTCGCGCAGGATGTTGAAGTCGACGCCGTGCGCCCTGGCCACGTCGAAGAACTCGTTCACAAACGTGACCTTCACCGCGTAGAAGGCGTTTTCCATGTACTTGGCCACTTCCGCGGTGATCGCGTCACAGAAGTAGAACCGGCAGTACGCGTTGTAGTAGTGCTTGTAGAAATCGGCCGCCAGCGAAATGTCCTCGGTGCGACCGCCCAGCACGACGAAATCGCGCTCTGCGACGTTTCCGAACACATGCGCGACCGTCTCGCCCAGATACTCGGGCTGAAAGACGATCCGCTTTCCGGTCTCCCGCACCAGGCGATCGGTCGTGCCGGGCGTCACCGTGGATCGCAGGATGATCAACGGCGCCTGAATCCAGCCGACCGCCTCCTCGACGATCGACACGTCGCACGTGCCGTCCGGCTTCATCGGCGTCGGCACCGCAACCATCACCACGTCGCAGGTGTTGATCTCCTCGCGCGACGCATGCCCCGGCTTCACGTCATACAGCAGCGTGCCCGGACCGCACAATTTCTGCATGGCGCTGCCGACGACGCCCGCGCCGACGCACCCGACCTTCGGCTTGCCCACACCGCTCTCCCTCGATCGCTAGCCCAGGAACTTCTGCGCCACGCCGACCAGCTCCCGCACGTGCGACACGCTGCTGTTGAACATGTCCCGCTCGGCCGCGTCCAGCTCCACCTCGATCACCCGCTCCACGCCGCCGCGCCCCAGCACGCACGGCACGCCGACGAAGTATCCGCCGACGCCGTACTCCCGGTCGCAATAGGCGGCGCAGGCCATGATGCGGCGCTGATCGCGGATGATCGACTCCGCCATGGCCACGGTCGCCGCGGACGGCGCGTAATACGCGCTGCCGGTCTTGAGCAGGTTCACGATCTCCGCACCGCCCGTGCGGGCGCGCTGTACGATGGCTTCGAGCCGCTCGCGCGAAATGAGCTGCGTCACCGGGATGCCGGCGACGGCCGTGTAGCGCGGCAGCGGCACCATGTCGTCCCCGTGTCCGCCCATCAGCAGCGCCGAAACGTCCTTCACGCTGCAGCCGACTTCCGCGGCGATGAAGGCGGCATAGCGGGCCACGTCCAGCACGCCGGCCTGCCCCACCACCCGGTTGCTCGGGAATTTCGACACCTTCGACGCGACGTAGACCATCGCGTCCAGCGGATTCGAGACGACGATCAGCACCGCATTCGGGCTGCGCGCCGCCGCCTTGGCGGTCACCTCGGCGACGATCTTCGTGTTCGTTTCGAGCAGTTGATCGCGGCTCATGCCCGGTTTGCGGGCGATTCCGGAAGTGATGATGACCACGTCCGAATCGGCGGTTTCCTCATACGAATTCGTGCCGATGATGCGGGCGTCAAACCCCTCCACCGGCGACGCCTCGTAGAGGTCCAGGGCCTTGCCCTGCGGCATGCCCTCGACAATGTCCACCAGGACGATGTCGCCCAGTTCCTTCGCCGCCGCCCAGTGGGCGCACGTCGCGCCGACGTTACCCGCTCCGATGATCGTGATCTTTGCGCGTCGCATCGTGATCCTGCCCAAGCGCTCGAGAATCGCCGCGACCGTCAGCGGCGCAGCCCGGCATCATATCGCCGCCGGCGAATGGTGAGAATCGCGCCCGCGGCAAGATCGCCGGGTACGGAACGCGGGCCGACGGATCACATGCCGGCGGGTCCAGAAACGGCAGGTCACAACCCGGCAAGTCGTGAAGCGGCAGTTCAAGAATTGATAGAGGACGATGCGCCCGCGTCACCGGGCCGGGCCCATCGTCTCTCCCGCGGCTTCCATCGCCAGCGCCGCCGGCAGCCGGACGATAAACTCGGCCCCGCCATCCGCCGGCGACGCCGCGTCGATCGATCCGCTCAACTCGCCGACGATCTTCCGCGCCACCGCCAGCCCCAGCCCCGTCCCGCCGTGCCCCTTGGTTGAGTGAAACGGCTCAAAGATGCGGGTTCGCTGATCCGGCGGAATGCCGGGGCCGTTGTCCGTCACCGAGATCACGATCCGCCGCGCCGCCGTGTCATAGCGCGTTCGCACGTTGATCACGCCCGAGCGCCCGCGCACCGCGTCGATCGCGTTTTCCAGCAGGTTGAGCACGACCTGATGCACGCCGTCGAAGTCCAGCGGCGCCGCCGGAACGGCCTCATCCAGATCGGCCAGCAGAACGGCCCGCACGTCGTCCGCCTGTTTCTGAACCAGCGCGACGCACTCCTCCACGATGCGGTTGACCTGCAGCATCTCGAGATGCGGCTCGCGCTGCTTGCTGAAGGCCAGCATGTTGAGCATCAGGTTGTACGAGCGGTCCAGATTCCGCTCGACGATCTGCCAGCCCTGCTCGGTCATGGCCAGGTCTTTGCGCGACAGCCCGCGCGCCACGACGTCCGCCCCGCTGCGCATGCCCTGCAGGATGTTCTTGATGTAGTGCGACAGGTACGCAACCGTCTCGCCCGCAGCGGCCAGGCGCTCGCGCTGCAACTGCGCCTGAACCAGCCGCTGGTTCTCGATCGCCAGGCCGGTCTGATTGCCGATGGCCACCAGCAGCTTCAACTCATGCTCATTGAAGGTGTGCCGCGTGACCTGCGAATCGACGTGAATCACCCCCAGCACCGTCTCGCGCGCCACAATCGGTGCGCAGATCACGCTCCGCATCCCCATGTTGTGCACGCTCTTGCCGCTCTGGAAACGCGCATCGGCCAGAACGTTCGAGCACAGCACCCCCTCGCGCGACTGCACGACGTGATTCAGAATCGTTCGCGACGCCACGATCCCCTCGCGCTGCGCCCCGCGCGGCGCCTCGCGCGAGTGAACGCGCACCGCCTCCGGCAGCAGCTCTCCGCTCTGCTCCTCGGCGATGAACATCACGACGCGATCCACTTCGAGCTGCTCGAAGATGATGTCCACCACCCGCGCCAGCAGTTGTTCCTGCGGAAGCAGGCTGCCGATCACCGCCGCGATGTCGCGCATCGCGTTCCACGCCTTGACGGCGTAGGCGGTCTCCGGGGCCGCCATCACCACGCTGTCATCCAGCGCCGATATCGACGCCACCACCGACGCATCGATCGCGCCGACGTCGAGCGTCACCAGGTCCGTGGGAATTCCGCTGCCGGTGAATTGCTGCTGCGTCTCATCCCCGCCATATACCAGCAGCGTGCTGCCGACCCGCACCTGGTCGCCGCGCTTGAGGCGCGTCGGCCGCTGCAGGCGGACGCCGTTGAGCCAGGTGCCGTTGGCGCTGTTGAGGTCGCGCAGGGTCCAGCCGTCCTCCGCGCGCCGCAATTCGGCGTGACGGCGCGAGACGGTCTGATCCGTCAGCGGCGCCTGCGGGCTGCCGCGCCCGAGAACGACGGTGTCGTCGTCCGCGCGGAGCTGCTTGCCCTTATCCGGACCTTGTAGAACGAACAACGTCGCCACGAACGCCTCGCAACCGCCGCTCACCCGACATTGTAGCCGACGCGCTCCGCCCCGCACCAACGACCGCGGCCGACCCCCCGGAAAAGGAGGCCGGCCGCGAATTGTCGAAACACCGGGATCGACCGCGCCCAGGCGCCGGCCGTTATCCGGGATCCTTCATCGCCTGTTTCCGCGAGAGCTTCACGCGGCCCTGGTCGTCGATCTGAATGACCTTGACCCGGACCATGTCGCCGATCTTGACGACGTCCGTGACGCTGCGAACGTAGGCGTCGTCCAGTTCGCTGATGTGGCACAGCCCGTCCTGCCCGCCGGCCACCTCGATGAACGCTCCGAAATCCTTGATGCTGACGACCTTGCCCTCGTAAATCCGGCCGAGCTGCAGCTCCTCGGTCGTGGCCGAGACCATGTCGCGGGCCTTGTTGGCGTTGGCGGCGTCCTTGCAGGCGATGAACACCGTGCCGTCCGGCTCGATGTCGATCGTCGCGCCGGTCGCGGCCTCGATCGCCTTGATGCCCTTGCCGCCCGGGCCGATCAGCTTGCCGATCTTCTCCGGGTTGATCTTCACCGTCAGCAGCCGCGGGGCGTATTCGCTGATTTCGGGCCGATGCTTGCCGAGCGCGGCGTCCATCCGGTCAAGAATCTGCATGCGCAGCTTGCGGTTGAGCTTCATCGCGTCGCGGATGAGCTTGTACGAAAGCCCCTGCGTCTTGATGTCGAGCTGCACGCCGGTGACGCCGGTGCGCGTGCCCGCCACCTTGAAGTCCATGTCGCCGAAGTGGTCTTCCTCGCCGAGGATGTCGGCCAGCAGGACATGCTTGCCGTCCTCCTCCACCAGGCCGACCGAGATACCGGCCACTGCGGCCTTGATCGGCACGCCCGCGTCCATCAGCGCCAGCGACCCGCCGCACACCGTCGCCATCGAGCTGCTGCCGTTGGACTCCAGGATGTCGGAGACCAGGCGGATGGTGTAGGGGAATTCCTCGGGACTGGGCAGCACCGCCTCCAGGCTGCGCTCGGCCAGCGCCCCGTGGCCGATTTCTCGCCGCCCCGGCGGACCGATGCGTCGCGCTTCGCCGACGGAGAACGGGGGGAAGTTGTAATGCAGCATGAATTTCTTGCTGTACTCGTCGAGCAGTTCATCGACCACCTGCTCATCCCGCGAAGTGCCGAGCGTCGTGATGACCAGCGCCTGCGTCTCCCCGCGCTGGAAGAGCGACGATCCGTGCACGCGAGGCAGCAGCGCCGTCTCGCAGGTAATGTCGCGCAGCTCGTCCGGCTTGCGGCCGTCGGGGCGAACGCCGTCCTTGAGAATCATCTCGCGAACGACCTTTTCCTCGATGTGACCGACGATCGCCTTTACTTCCTGCGGCGTTCGGGCCGGCGGCGTCGCATCCGCAGGGCAGAACTTCTCCACCGCCTGCTCATAGACCGCTGCGACCGCGTCGTTGCGCTCCTGCTTGCCCTTGATCCGCTTCGCATCGCGCAGCGGCTTGAGCACCAGCTTCTTGACCGACTCGACAAACGCCGCATCGACCTCCGGCGGCGACCAGTCGCTGACCTGGCCGGCCTGCTGGGCCAGCGCTTCGATCATTTCGCAGATCGGAATGACGCCGTTCTTGTGGCCGAACTCGATCGCATCCGCGACGTCGTCGTCCGCCACTTCGTGGGCGCCGACCTCGATCATGTTGACCGCGTTCTTCGGCCCGGCCACGACCACGTCCATGTCCGAGTATTCGAGCTGCGCCTTGGTCGGGTTGATGATGAACTTGCCATCCACCCGGCCGACGCGAACCGATGCCACCGGCCCGTTGAACGGAATCGGTGAGATCGCGATTGCCGCCGCCGCGGAGGCGAACGCAATCACGTCCGGGTCCACCTGCCCGTCCGCCGCCAGCACCATCACCTGGATGACGACCTCGTCCCGGAACTTGTCCGGGAAGAGCGGCCGCATCGGCCGGTCGATCATCCGCATCGTGAGGATTTCCTTGTTGGTCGGGCGTCCCTCGCGCTTGAAGAACCCGCCCGGGAACTTGCCCGCAGCGGACATCTTCTCGCGGTAGTCCACGGTGAGTGGGAAGAAATCGATCCCCGGCCGGGCCGGCCCGGTCACGACCGTGCCGAGCACCACCGTGTCCCCGTACCGGACGACTGCCGCGCCCGATGCCTGCCGCGCCAGTTTCCCCGTCTCAATGGAAAGATTGAATGCGCCGATCTGCCGCTCAAACTTGAGAACCGCCACTGTTTGTTTCCTCTGCCAGCCGTTAGTGCCGTCTGATCCAATACCGGGAATCCGCGCCTCGCGGCTCCGGAGCCGCGGCGCTGCGGGCGCACGCACAACGGGGCGCCCGGGAACGAAAACGCCTGCCGACGGGCAGGCGTTGCGTGGGTGAGACTACTTGCGAAGCCCGAGGGCCCCGATCACCGCGAGGTACTTGTCGCGGTTGCGCGTCGCCAGAAACTTCAGCAGCGATGCGCGCCGACCGACCATCTTCAGCAGCCCGCGGCGCGAAGAATGGTCCTTCACATGCGACTTCAGGTGTTCGGTCAGTTGCGTGATCCGCTCCGTCAGGATGGCTACCTGCACTTCCGCCGAACCCGTGTCCGATGTGTGGCGCTGATGCTGCTTGACGACTGCGGTTTTCTTTGTCGGATCGATCATTTCTTCTAAGCCCTTGAAAATGAAACACTTGGGATTGATGCAGTGAACCAGCCGGCCTGCTGCTCGGCCCACCGCGATCATCCTGCCCTTGCCAACTCGGCGCGAGTATACGCCAAACGCCCGACGGCCACAACCCGCGTCAGCAGGCGCGAATTGCCGCCAGAATCGCGTCATAGTTGGGGTGGTCCGCCACTTCCGGCACATACTCCGCGTACCGGATGACGTTGTTCCCATCCACGACGAACACCGCCCGGCACTCGATCCGCAGGTCGGGAATCAGCGTGCCGTACTTCTGCCCGAAATCCGTGTCCTTGTGATCGCTGAGCATCACGAGCCGCTCGGGGTCGATGCCCTCCGCACCGCAAAAGCGCTTCTGCGCCACCGGCAGATCGGTGCTGATGACGTAGACCGTGACGCCCGGGAGATTCCCGACCTCCTGCTGAAAGCGCTTGGCCTGCGCGGCGCAGACCGGAGTATCCAGCGACGGAACGACGCTGAATACGCGCGTGCCCCGCGTTGCACTCAAACGCATGTCCGAGACGAGGTCCTTCCGCAGCGTGGCGTCGGGGGCCTTGTCTCCGACCTTCAGGGCCGAGCCGGCCAGCGTGAGCGGCCCCCCTTTGAGCGTGACTGTGCGTGCCATAAGTCCGTATTCCTCCCGCCGCGCTGCGGCGTTTCGGGTCCAGGGTGCTTCACCAATCGTCGGCGGAATCTTACGCCGACCGGGCGCAATCGTCGAATCCGGTCCCCCCGCCCCATCCCGCACGAACCCGCCCGATCGCACTATCATGAAAAGGGGCGGCCGCGGCCGTCCGGTCGAAACGGAGCCGCCGACGCCGCCCTCCGCCTGAGCGCCGCCCAACCCCGCAACCGGGTTTTCCGCATGGAGACCGCCCCCATGATGATTCTGCGAATTCCGATGCTGCTGATGCTTGCCTGTTCGACCCTGGCGGCACCGGAAACCCCGTTTCTGTCTCAGGATGACCTGCTCCGCCGCATCACCGATTTCGATCGGCTCGCGCATGCACCCGGTCGCGAAACGACCGGCTGCATCAGCGCCCCCGCCGGCGGAAAGAACTTTGTCCGCGACGCTGGCGACGGTTGGCAGGTATTGGCCGTGCTGGAGGGGCCGGGCTATGTGTCCCGGATATGGGCGGATCGCCCCAGCGGGCATCTGCGCGTCGTGATTGACGGGTCGATCATCATCGACCGGCCCTTCGCCGACCTCTTTCGCGGGCTGATCCCGCCGATTGCCGAGCCGCTCGTTTCGCTCGGCAACGATGACACCGGCGGCAACTGCTACTTTCCGATGGGCTTCGCGAAGAGTTGTGAGCTGCAGTGCCGGGAATTTGACGGCGCGTACCAGGTTTCATTCGTCCGCCTGACGGACGCTGCGGCCCGGGTTGAGCCGTTTTCGCTCAAGCTCAGCGATGCCGCCGCTGCCGCGCTCGACTCGGTCTCGATGGCCATGGCCCGCGGCGTCACGCTCAAGTCGGTCCTGGGCAAGCGCCGGATCATGCCCTACACGCAAGGCCCGTCCCGCATCGGCTCCAAGGATAAAATGGCGGAGACTTTCAAAGGGCCGGGAGCGGTGCGGGCGCTTCTTGTTCGCGTCACTCCCTTCGGCGCTTCGCGCGACCCGCGCGGCCTGCATCGCTGCGTTCTTCGCATCCGCTTTGACGACGCCGCCGAGCCGGGCGTCGAAGCTCCGCTGCCCGATTTCTTCGGATCGGGCTTCGGGCGGCTGGATTTTGAAGCGCTGCCGATCGGAACCCACACCATCGTGGACGTGCCCTTCATCAACGAGGATGCGGCCAAGACGTGGGAAAACGTCTTCATGTATTGCTATTTTCCGATGCCCTTCCACAAGAAACTCGACATCGAAATCGAAAATCTCGGCGATGGCCCTGTCGAGCTGATGCTGCACATGCGCATCGAGAAAGGACCGGTGGACAGCCTGCGCCCCTTCAACGCCCGTTACCGCCGCGTGGACCCCGCCGCGGCGACACATCCGGTCGTTCGCGCCGCCGGCCCCGGCCGGCTGGTCGGGCTGCTGCTCAACGTGGACACACCCACCACGCGCGGCTGGGGCGATCTAAGCGAAATCATCCGCTCAGATCGTGCATCGCAGAGCGGCTCCGGCGCGGCCGGGCTGCTCGGCAGCGGTGAGCCGCTGCGCATTCACGCGACCGCCCTGCACGGAATCACGCGCCTCAATCCATTCGGAAAATCTTCGGGCTATCGCTGGCTGCTTCCCGACTGCGTGAATTTCCAAAATGAACTGCGGCTGGAGCTTGCCAACCCGGCTGCGCAAGTCGAGGCGGACACGTTTCTCGGCACGATCGCCTACTGGTACGGCGAACCCGCGCCCGCCGGCGACTTCGAGCCGCTCCGCCGCGAGCAAGTGACGCCGCCCGGCCTGCGAATTCCGGGCAGCATCGAAGTCGAAGGCAATATCTCCACGCCTGAGTGGGGCAACGAAATCCGCCAGCGCCACGCCGGCATCGAGCTGAGCGGCGAGGCGGCCGCATCCGTCTCCGCCACCGGCTGGGTCGATGTGCGGCTGCCTTGGCGCGGCAAGCCGGGAAGGCACTGGCTCGCGCTGCGCGTCAATCCGAAAGCGCCTTTCGACGACATCGAAGTGCGCGATTCAAAGGACGCTCCGATCGGGCACGTCCGCTATCGGCGCGAGTCGCGCGGCATGTACGACGTCGGTTGGATCACGCTTGCAGAGGGGGATAACGCGGTGCGCGTGCGAGCCGCCGGCAAGCCGCACATGGACTGCTGGGTGATTTCGGAAACCCGCGGACAGGAGCAGTCGGGTCCGGCGGGCGAGGATGACGCGCCCGCCACTCAACCCGATTAGCGCGGATTCAGGACTTCACTGTCGCGTGCTATTGCTGACGCCGCCCTATTTCACTTCCGCGACCGTGCCGTCCTTACTTCCGCATTCGGGGCAGGCCGCCCCGATCGACCCGCGCAGGTCGTAGCCGCAGCGCGTGCAACATCCGGCCATCCGCCGTCGGTGCGCACGACGCGCCCTCAGCCACGTGATCCACAGCGGAATCCCCCCGAAAAGAATGACCAGCCAATAGGGAAAGCTCAGTGCGCGCGCGACCTCCCCCTTGTCCGCGACAGTAAACAGCCCGAGCGGCCCGGCCCGCCACTCCACCGGCGATTCGTAGTACCACTCATCGCGGACCCGCATCACCACCTCGCTCTGCGGCAGGGAAACCCGCGACCACCCCGGCCAATCGGCCCATTGCAGAGCCAGCGCATCCCCATCGTTCGACAGGCTGATGTATCGAGAAAGCCCCAGAAACACGGTGCCCATGTGATGGTGCACGCTCGCCGCTCGCGCATGAAACTCCCACTCGTTCGGAATCACTCCGGACGCAGCCTGCCCCCGCAACTCGCCGAATCGATATTCCAGCCGATCGAGATACATGCAACTTCGAATCCACCCCGCTGCCGCCGTCAGCACCAGCAGCCCCGACAGCACCGTCAACACCCGGCCCGCCCGCCGCCGACGGAACGTCGTATTCACCGCCCCGCTCCGCCGCCCGAGCGCACCCCCGTGTACAGCGCAACGCCGCCGAGATTCATCGTCCGGCAGCGCACCTCCGAAAAGCCGGCATCCACAAGCCGTCGGCACATGATCTGCGGCGTGTCAAAAGTCTGGATCGAGCGCGGCAGGTAGCGATACGCACCGCTGCGGTCGTGATCGCGGGCGATCCAGGCCCCCAGCCGCGGCAGCACCACGTTGCAATAAACGCGGTTCGCCCAGGCCAGCAGCCGGTTGGATGGCGTCGCAAACTCCAGGATGCCGACCCGCCCTCCCGGCCGCAGCACCCGCGCAAACTCGGACAACCCCGCATCCGTATCCTGAAAATTCCGCACGCCAAATGCGCACGTCACAATGTCCATCACGCCGCTGCGAATCGGCAGCCGCAGCGCATCCGCCCGGATCAGGTGCACGGGCGTCCGCACCCCTTCATAGTGCCCGCCCGCCAGCATCCCCGCCGAAAAATCCGCGCCGATGATCCGCGCCGGCGGCGGCGCGTTCTTCGCAAACGTCCGGATCACGTCCCCGGTTCCGCAGGCAACGTCCAGCACCACGTCCGCCGCCCTCACCCCCATCACCCGCACCAGCTCGCGCCGCCAGGCCGCATCGCGCCCCAGTGAGGCCACGCTGTTGACCCGCTCATACGTCGGCGCAATCGCATCGAACATCGCCTCTACGCGGGCCGCCTTGTCGCTACGCGAATGCGGGTTGCGCAGCGCGTCATCATCCCATCCGGGCACAGCGCCCTTCCCCTGTGCAGCCACCGTTCCGCCGCGCAGCAGTTCGGCGGTTCGGGCCGGATCATCGGTTCTCTCTGGCGGACGGGGGTTCATCGCGGCAAATTGTAAGAGACATGCGGGCGGTCGGGGTCGGCCGCGCCGATATACTCCGTGTATCGGAGCCGATGCGGAATCGCACCATGCACTCGCGGAACCTCTCGCGCACCCATCTCCTGAAGCGCCCGTGCGCCGCTCCGCCGGCAACGACGCCACGCGCATGCTTTCCCCCAATCGCCCGCCCCGGCTTCACCCTGCTCGAGCTGCTGGTCGTCGTCGCCATCATCGCCCTGCTGATCGCAATGCTCATCCCCGGACTCGCCACCGCCCGCGAGCGCGCCCGCCGCGCCAAGTGTCTCGCCAATCTGCGACAGATCGCCGTCGGGTTCACTCTCTACCTCGAAGACAGCGGCGGGTTCTTCATGCTCGACCGCAGCTTCAACAACCTCAATTGGTTCTACGGCGGAAAGGTCGAGGTCTACAGCCACACGATCGTCGGCGGCCGCCCCCCCTTCAACCCCCGCCCCCTGAATCGCTTCGTCGGACTCGACCCCTACGGCAATGAAACCGCCAAAATATTTCACTGCCCATCCGACAACGGCGCTTTCGTCCCGGATCCGGCCATGGCCCGCATGAGCGTGTATGCCTACATGGGCAACAGCTACCCGCAGAATGGCCGGCTGCTCAGCGGCGCGGGCGAGGGCGCCGTGCGCCCGCCCCTGCGAATCACGCATCTCAAGCTCCCCCTGCATCAAATCGCGCTCGCCGGCGACTATCAGCACTATTTCACGATCGCCGGCAGCAGAAACTGGAAGGCCCGCTGGCACGAGCCAAGCGGCGAATTCGTCAACCTCGCCTTTCTCGACGGCCACGCCGAATGGATGCGATTGGAGTGGCGCGAGCCGCATACCTCCCGCTATTCGTTTGAAATTGTCGCCCCGGAGCCGGAAGAGGAGCCGCCCGCCGCCGCCGGCCCCACACCCGGGTAGGATGCCTCGACGACCCTTTGCCGGCGTAGCGCTGCGCAGATCGCCCGCGCGCCGGGTCGGGATCTCTTCGAGGAGTCTTCTGAAATGCCCGTTCGTCATGCCTCGCTTCCGCTCGCCGCCCTGACGCTCCTGCTGACCGCCTCGTTCTCCCTTGCGAGCGATCGCGCTCCGCTGCTCGACTACCGGGACATCACGCTCGAGAACGGCCTGCGCGTATTGACGCTTGAGGACCGCTCGACGCCGATCGTCAACGTGCAGCTCTGGTACCACGTCGGATCGAAGGACGAAAACCCCGAGCGCCAGGGTTTCGCCCACATGTTCGAGCACATGATGTTCCGCGGAACCGACCGCCTCGGGCCGAAGGATCATTTCGAATTCCTGCGGCGCGTCGGCGGCGACGCAAACGCCTACACGTCATTCGACAACACGACCTACCACCAGACCGTTCCGAGCCACCAGTTGGAGCTGGCGCTCTGGCTCGAAGCCGAGCGCATGACCCACTTGAAGATCGACCAGGAGTCCTTCGACACCGAGCGCAAGGTGGTCGAAGAGGAGCGCCGCATGGGCGTCAACCGCCCTTACGGCACAGTGCTCGAGGACGCGCTGACGAAGATCTTCCCGGAGAATCACCCCTACCGCTGGTCACCGATTGGCAACATCCCGATGCTCCGCGCCGCCGAAGTGAGCGAATTGCGTGAGTTCTGGACGCGCTGGTATGTGCCCAACAACGCCACGCTCGTCATCGTCGGCGACGTCTCGCACGAACAGGCGCAACAGGCCGCCCGCCGCTACTTCGGCTGGATCCCGCGATACCCCGATCCCGCCCGCGCCGCGATCAGTGCGCCGCAGCGCGCCGAGGCGGGGCGCGTCACGATCAAGGCCGACAGCGCACCCGCGCCGGTCGCCGGTGTCGTGTTCCGCACCGTGCCGGTCGGGCACGACGACGCCGTCGTCCTCGAAATGCTCGCGGCCGTGCTGGGCGGCGGAGAGAGCAGCCGCCTGCATCGCGCGATGGTGGCCGAAGGCGAAGTCGCGGTTGCGGCCGTGGCCGCGGCGCTGAGCCTGCAGAGCGACGGCCTCTTCGCGGCGGGGGCGGCGCTGGCGCCGATGTCCGGCGGTGCCAAGATCCGCAAGTCCGCCGACCTGCTCAACGAACACCTGCAGCGCATGCGCGATGAACCGGTCAGCGAAGCCGAGTTGGAGAAGGTGCGCAACCAGATGCTGCGCGGCATCGTCACGGAACTGCTGTCCGTTGAGTCCAAGGCCTCGCGGCTCGGATCCGCGGCCGTTCTGGAGGGCGATCCCGCACGGGCCAACCGGCGGCTGGAGCGCGTCCGGGCCGTCACCGCGGCGGACATTCAGCGCGTCGCACGGCAGCACCTCGCCCCCGAACGGGCGCTGGAGTTGACCATCGAGCAAAACCTGCTCGGGTCGCTCTTCGGCAGCAAGAAGGCCGAGGAGGAAGCCCCAATCACCGGCAAGCCGGAGACCGACCCGCCGGTGCCCGGCCGCCCCGGCCTGAGCCGACCGGCCGACTGGCCCGCCACCGCCCCGCTGCGCGATGCCGCGGCCTACGAGGTGCGGCCGACGTTCAGCCGGCACAAGCTGTCGAACGGCATGCGCGTCGTCGTTGTGCCGGATCGCGAAGCGCCGTTCGTCAGCCTGGCGCTCAACCTGCGCAATGGCTCATTCACCGAGTCAAAGATCGGCGCGGCGACGATGGCCGCTCAGCTCATCACCAAGGGCACCGAGAATTACGTCGAGGCCGTGCTGGCGCGCGAGCTGGAAACCTACGCAATTTCGCTGGGCGGTTCCGCGGACACCGATGCCGCGGCGGTTAACGCCGGCTGCCTGGCCGAGCACCTGCCGCGGGCGATGACGCTGATGGCGGAAGTCGTACGCCGCCCGACCTTCCCGAAAGAGGAGTTCCGCAAACTGCGCGAGCAGGTTCGCACCGGCCTGGCCATTTCGACGGCGACGCCCGAATACGTCGCACAGTGGCAGATGCGACGCCTGATGTACGGCGCGCAGCACCCCTATTCGCGCAGTTCGACCGGTGAGCTGGCGGATGTGGTCGCGCTCTCCGAGGCGGACTGCGCCACATGGTGGCGGATGTTTGTCCGCCCCGATGTCGCCACGCTCTACATCGCCGGCGACGTGGACGACGCGTCGGCTGTCGCACTCGCGGAAAAGGCCTTTGGCGATTGGAAGGCCGAAGGCAATGCGCCGACGATCGCCGTGCTGGAGCCGCAGCCTGCCGCGCCGAAGATATATCTCGTGGATCGCCCCGGCGTGCAGGCCCAGATTCGCGTCGGCTGCCTGGCCATCGACCGTACGCACCCCGACTATTTTGCCGGCCGCGTGGTGAGCAGTTACTTCGGCGGCGCGTTCAACTCGCGTCTCAACGACACGATCCGCGTCAAGCTCGGCCTCACCTATGGCGCCAGCGGCGGACTGGGCGCGCAGCGCTTCGGCGGCAGCTTCATGGCCAGCACCTTCACGAAGACCGAGTCGACAGCGCAGACGGTGCAGGCGGTGATCGACGAGATTCGGCGGCTGCGCACGGATCCGCCGACGGAGCGCGAGCTGTCCGACACCAAGGCCTATGTGCTCGGCAGCTTTCCCGGTGATCGCGAGACGCCGCAACAGGTGGCGGCGGCGCTGTGGATGCTGGAGTTGAACGGCCTGCCCGATGATTACTATGAACAGATGCTGGCGCGCATCGCATCCACGACGGCGGCGGATTGCACCCGCGTCGTGACCGAGCACCTCGACCCGGCGCAGATGGTCATCGTGGTCGTCGGCAACGCCGATGCGCTGCAACCCGAACTGGAGAAGCTCGGCCCTGTGGAGCGCGTTACCCGTGCGGTGCGAGCAGCTTCGGAAGAGGCAGCATCCGACCCTTCCAGGCCGCAGGAATAGAGCGGTGTCGAAACGGGCCGCTTCATTGCCGTGTGCCGCTGCTCTTGTGCAGTGCGGCGGCGCGCGGCAATGTTGCGACCAATGTCCGAAAGCACCCTCGCGCAAGGACGGCGCGCACGCCAGGCCGCGCTTCAGCGCCGTCGTCGCACAAATTCCTCCGCCGCGCTGATCACGCGCTCGGCCACCTCGTCCAGCGCCCCGCTGATCATCGCACCCGCGCGTGCCACGTGCCCCCCGCCGCCGAACTGCTGGGCCAGCTCCAGCACGTTCACATCCCCCTCACCACGGAAATTCACGCGCACCTTCCCCGCCGTCCCCTCCGTCAGCAGGATCGCCACGTCGATTCCCTCGATCGAACGCGGCACGTCCACCTGGTCCTCGACGTCATTGACCGTGCAGCCGCTCTCTTCGACCTCCGCGAGCGACGCGCGGCTCCACGCCAGCCGCCCGTCGGCGCTGACGCGCGTGTTCGCGTAGATCCGCTTGAGCAATTCGAATTCCTGGCGCGAGTTCGCACGGTGCAGCCGCTCGCACAATTCCGCGATGCGCGCCCCGCGCTCGGCCAGCTCATGCGCCACGCGCAAGCTGCGCGGCGTGGTGTTGGAGAGCGAAAAACCCTGTGTGTCGGCGTGAATCCCCGCGTACAGCAGCGTCGCCACGTCCGCACTGATTTCGCCGGGAAGCGCGGCGATCAACTCGTACGCCAGTTCGCAGGTGCTCGATGCCGCCGGCTCGATCCAGCAGGCCGTCCCGAAGCGCGTGTTGGTCGGATGATGGTCCACGTTGAGCAGCGCCCGTCCCGCCAGCCGATCCCAGCCGCCCTCCACGTTGACCCGTCGCTCGCGCGCCGTGTCGAGCGCGACGATCAATTCGCATTGCTCCACCGTGCCGCCGAATTCCAGCGGCACGCCGCCGAATTCCGCCAGCCAGGCCATCCGCCGCGAGACGGACCCCGCCGCCGCGAATACGGTCGCTTCCGCCCCGCGCCCGCGCAGGGCATGCCACAGCGCCCCCATTGAGCCGATGCAGTCCGCGTCGGGCGTCACATGCGCCACCAGCCCGACCCGCCGCGCCCCGCGCAGCAGTTCCATCACACTCACCGGCGGCTCACATCGCGTGCACTCACCCATCGCTTCTGACATCCCATCCTTCCCGCCGACGATCGCCGTTTCCCCCGACTCGTGGAACTTTCAAAAGGCCGCGCCAAGCGCTCGACCTGCAGACCCCCCGGGGCGCCCCGTCTCGGCGCACCCGAGTTCACGGAAGCGCCAGGTTCTCGCCCTCCGCGCTCGCGGCGAAGAAGTGCGCCCGCGACATATCCGCGACAAGATCCACCATCTCGCGTTCTTTGACGCGCGTACGCGCATCCACGCGACAGATCACGCGCGAATAGCGCCCCGTCTGCACATGAACGTCCGTCCGATCCCCCAATGGCTCCGTCAGCACGATTCTGGCTCGGATCGTCGCACCCGACGGACCCGCAGATCCCGGATCCGCATGCAGGCTCTCCGGCCGCAGCCCCAGAACAACGCCCTGCCCCGCGAATCGCGCCAGTCGGCCCGCCTGTTCCGGGGCGAGCGGCAGCCGCAGGTCGCCGTCCTCAAACGCCAGCCGCCCGCCGGAGTCCACCAGCCGCCCTTCAAAGAAATTCATCGGCGGCGTGCCGACGAACCCGGCGACAAAGCGGTTCACCGGTCGCTCATAAACGTCATAGGGCGTCGCCGCCTGCTGAATCACGCCGTCCTTCATCACGACCACGCGATCCCCCAGCGTCATCGCCTCTTCCTGATCGTGCGTCACATAGATCGTCGTCGTCTGCACCTGCCGATGCAGCCGCTTGATCTCCGCGCGCATTTCGACGCGCAGCTTCGCATCCAGGTTCGACAGCGGCTCATCAAACAGAAACGCCTTCGGCTCGCGCACCATCGCCCGGCCGACCGCGACGCGCTGCCGCTGGCCGCCGGAAAGCTCGCGCGGCCGCCGCGCTAGCAGGTTCTCGATCCCCAGCACCCGCGCCGTATCGGCGACCCGGCGACCGATCTCCTGCCACTCTTCGGCACTGCGCCGGCGATAGTCGCCCGACCCGATCCAGCCCGCCGGATTCCGCCAGAATCCGAATTTCCGGCGCAACCGGAGCGAAAACGAGAGATTCTGCGCCACGTTCATATGCGGGTACAGCGCGTAGTTCTGAAACACCATCGCGATGTCGCGGTCCTTCGGCGCCACGTCGTTCACGACCTGCCCCCCGATGCGGATCGTGCCCGCGCTGATCTCCTCCAGCCCCGCCACCATGCGCAGCGCGGTACTCTTTCCGCAGCCGGACGGCCCGACCAGCACGACGAACTCGCGGTCCTCGATGGTCAGCGAAACCCCGTTGACCGCCCGAACGCCGCCGGGGTAGACCTTCGTCACGCCTTCCAGCAGGACTTGCGCCATCACGGACTCCGGCCGGCGGTTGCCCCCACCCGTCGCGCCGACAATAGTACGGAGCGCCGCGACGAGCGGCAATCGACCCGACCGGCTCCCGGCGGCGGAGACAGCGTGTCCGATCCGCGAACAACCCGGAGCATGACGCCTGGTGCGTGGCGGCTCTCGCTGCTGGCAATTCTTGCGCTGACGGCCGCGCTGCGAATCGCCCAGATCCACGAGTATTCTCGCGAAAACCCGCTCGCGGAAAGCCCCTGGCAGGACGGGGCGACTTACTGGGCGTGGGCCGAACGCATCGCCGGCGGACAACTGGCCGAGCCGACCCCCTTTCACTCCGCGCCGCTCTACCCCTACCTGCTCGGCGCGGTTCGCGCGGCGGGCGGCGGATTGGACGCAGTCCTGTGGATGCAACTTGCCGCCGGCCTGCTGACCATCGCCCTGGTCGCGAGCGCGACGCGAATCCGCGCCGGCCCGACGGCCGGCCTTCTGGCTGGCGCCTTGTTCGCACTGCTCAGCGAGCCGGCGTCCTTTGTGCTGCGGATTCTCCCCAATACGCTCCAATTGCTGCTGATTGCCGCATTGTGGCGCTTTTTGGCGCCAATCAGCGGATCCTTGCTGCCGGCCGCCGATCCGCCCCTCCGTTGCTCGATTTCGCGCGCGGCCGTGATCGGCGCCCTGCTCGGCCTGTTGACGCTGGCCATGCCGCAGGGATTGCTGGCGATTCCGCTGCTGGCCGCGTTCGTCTGGTTCGCCGCGCGGCGCAGTGCGTCGGAAGCGCCGTGCGCGGCGGCGGCGACAGCAGCTTCGCGTCGCGGGGGACCGCTCGCGTGCGCGACTCTGTTACTTACTGCCGCGATCGTGATTTCACCGGCCACGCTCCATAACGCCCACGCCGGCGGGGAGTTCATTCCCGTCACGGCGCATTCCGGCATCACCATGCGGCAGGGCAATTCGCCGGTCGCGCAGGGCGTTTACACGCGAATCGCCGGTGTGAGCGCCAGCCGCGACAGGATGCACGAGGACGCGGCGCGCGTCTTTCGCGACGCGACGGGGCGGGATGGAAACTGGGGCGAAGTCGACCGGTATTTTCGCGGGCAGGCGCTGGCCGTGCTGACACGCGACCCGATCGGCGCGGCGATTCTCATGACGAAGAAGGCATGGTGGCTGCTGAGCAGCCGGAACTACGATGACCAGCACCCGGTCGTGCTGGAGGCTGAACTGGGCATGGCTGATCTCGCGATCCTCTCCCCGGTCGCAACGCCGTGGATTTTCGGGGCGGCGGGGGTCGGGCTGGTCGCGGTGCTTCGGCGGCGCGGGCGCCGCGGGGCGGAGTGGGTGTTCATCCTGCTGGCCGTCGCGACCGTGCTGATCTTTTTTTACACGCCGAGATACCGGCTGCCGCTGCTGCCGGTTGCGTGCGGGCTGGCCGCATACGCACTGACGGCGCTGCGCTCGATGCCGGCCGGACCGATCGCCGCCGCTGCGATCATGCTCACCCCGGCGGCGGCGGAGCTTCTGAACCGCAGCGTGCTGCGAATCGACGATGGCGTGCGGCCGCCGGTTGCATTCGACAGCCCGGCGCTGATGCGTGAGGATTTCGTGCGGATGATGTCGGGGGCGATGACGCGTTCGGGGGATGAGCGGCTTCGGGCGGGGGCGCTGGACGCCGCCGCCGCTCGCTTTCAGCGGGCAATCGAACTATGGAAGGAGAATGGCGCCGCCGCGGCGCGCCTCGGGGCGATCCTCTACGAGCGCGGAGATGCGGCGGCTGCCGACCTGCTGGAACAGGCGCTGGTCTTTGACCCGTCGCACGCCCCGACGCACCTGCGGCAATACAACCTGCTGATCGAGCAGGGCCGCACGGACGCGGCGGCGGAGCACCTGTCACGGGCCGTGGACCTGGCCCCGGAAAACGCCGATGCGCTGGCGGCGCTGGCGTGGATGCGCGGCACGAACACGAACCCCCTGCTGCGCAACTTCATCGCCGCGGAGTTGCTTGCGGATCGTGCCATCGCGGCGGCCGGCGATCGCGCAACGGTCGAGCCGGTTTTCTATGACGCGCGCGGAGCGGCGGCGGCAATGGCGGACAAGTTCGAGGATGCGCAGCGCTGGGGCAATCGGGCCTTGGAGATTGCGACGCGAACCGGGGGTTCTGCGGTGGCGGATGCGATCCGGTCGCGCCTGGCGGAATACGGCGAACGGCGCAGCCACGAAGGGCCACCCATTCGGGTGCGCGTTTCCATTCGCGATGACCTGAAGAGCGCCGACGCCGGATCAGCCGGTCGTCACTCGCCCGCGCCCTGACCCGCTGCGCCGCAGCGCCACATCCGCCGCGTCATGCCGCACCACGCCGGACGCTTCCGATCGCGCCGCACGCCGCCGCGACACGAGCATTCGCACCGTCTGCGCGATGCCGGCCGCGTCGATGCCGGCCTCTGCGAGCTGACCATTCCGCGAGCCGTGCTTGTAAAACGTGTTCTCATCCATGCCGAGGCGCGTGATGTCGGTCGTCGGCAGGCCGAGGCCATTCGCCGCCTCCAACACCGCGCTGCCAAAGCCGCCCGCCACGGAGTGATCCTCGACGGTGACGATCGGCCCGCCGCGCTCCACTGCGGCGTTGATCATGCGCGTATCGATCGGCTTGGCGAAGCGGGCGTTGACGACGGTGACGAAGATGTCCTCGGTCTCGAGCGTGCGGGCCGCCTGCAGCGCGAAATCGACCTGCGTGCCGTAGGCCAGGATTGTCGCGTCCGGCCCCTCGCGCAGCAGCCGCGATTCACCCAGCACGAACGCCGGGCAGGCGCCATCGGCCGACGGCTGCGGATCGGGCACGGAGTCGCGCGGGTAGCGCAGCGCCGCCGGGCCGTCGAGCGTGAGCGCGAACCGGATCGCCGCGGCCAGCTCCGGCTCATCAGCCGGCGCCATGACGACCATGTTCTGGAAACCGCGCAGGTAGCCCACGTCGAGGTAGCCGTGATGCACCGCGCCGTCGCCGCCGACAAAGCCGGCGCGATCCATCGCGAAGATCACCGGCAGCTTCTGGAGCGTGACCTCCTGGAACACCTGGTCAAACGCGCGCTGCAGGAACGTGGAGTAAATCGCGCAAATGGGGCGCGCACCCGCCTTGGCCATGCCCGCTGCAATGTCCACGGTGCAGCTTTCGGCGATGCCGCAGTCCAGCACGCGCTCCGGGTGGACCTTGCGGATTTTCGCCAGCCCGGTGCCGTCCGGCATCGCCGCCGTCAGCGTGACCACGCGCCGATCGGTGTTCATCAGGTCAATGCAGATGTCGGCAAACGCGGTGGTCCAGTTCTTCCGCTCGGACTTGGGAATGACGACGGTGTCGCCCTCGATGCGGAATTTGTTGGGGCTGTGGAACGCGCAGGGATCCTTGCTGGCCCAGTCGCAGCCGCGCCCCTTCTCCGTCATCACGTGCAGCAGCACCGGGTGATGAACGTTGCGCAGCAGCTCCAGCATCTCGATCAGGTGCGGCAGGTCGTGGCCGTCAACCGGCCCGACGTAGACGAAGCCCAGTTGCTCGAAAATCTGGTGCGGGGAGACGCTGGCCTTGAGCGCATCGCGCAGGTGCTCCAGCGCCTCGAGCATCGGCTTTCCGACCAGCGGCACCTTCGGAAGCTGCGTGGCGAGCTGCTTCTTGACCTCTTCGTAAATGCTGCTGACGCGGAAGCGGGCGAGGTAGCCGGCCAGGCCGCCCTGCGTCTTGGCGATGCCCATCGAGTTGTCGTTGAGGATCACGAGCAACTGGCGCTGCAGCACGCCTGCCTGGTTCAGCCCCTCAAAGGCGACGCCGTTGACGATGCTGGCGTCGCCCACCAGCGCGACGACGCGCGTGTCGCGCTCCATCAACGAGTCGCCGCGGGCCATGCCGACGGCCGTGGCAATGGCCGTACCGGCGTGCCCCACGTCGAACAGGTCGTAGGGGCTTTCGTGAATGCTCGGGAAACCGGAGACGCCGCCGGCCTTGCGCAGCGTCTCGAAACGCTCGTTGCGCCCGGTGATCAGCTTATGCACGTAGCACTGATGGCCCACGTCCCACAGCAGCCGGTCCTGCGAGAAGTCGAAGACGCGATGCAGGGCCAGCGTCAGTTCGGTGACGCCGAGGTTGCTGGCCAGGTGGCCGCCGTTGGCGCTGACGACGTCGATGATCCGCTGGCGGATCTCGCCGGCAAGCTGCTCCAACTGCTCAATCGAAAGGGCGCGAACGTCGCGGGGATCACGGATCGACTCAAGAATCCGGGTCATGAACCATCCTTCTGTAGGCCGGACCGCGACGCCATGCGCCGCCGTTGCCGGAGTATACCGCCCTGCGGGTCAGGCCGCGGCCCGCCGACCATGCCAATTTCAGCCGCGGCACGGGCGGTGCGGCGGCCGCCGAACGGGGCGGCCCCCGGCGCGCAAATCGCGCGCCAGGGGCCTTCCGGAGGAATCCGCCGCGAATCAGCCAATCACGGCGTCCCGAGCAGCGCCTGCACGAACGGGTCGATGTCGAAGTTGTTCACCACGCCATCGCCGTCGGCGTCGCAGGCGCACAGGAAGTTACAGTCGTAGAGCGCTTCCCACGGTCCCTGTCCGGCCAGGATCGCCAGCACGAACGGGTCGATGTCGAAGTTGTTCAGCACGCCATCACAATTCGCATCCCCGACCACCGTGACGCGCAGCGTCGCAGGGTGGCTTTCGTCTGAGCCGCAATTCGTGCTGACCACGCAGTCGTATTCACCGGCGTCACCCGCCGTAATGTCCGACAGCTCCAGCGTCGCCGAATTCGCCCCGACGATCGGCTGCCCGTTCCGCCGCCACTGGTAACTCGGCGAACCTGATCCGGACGCAGCGACCGTGAACACGGCCACCCCGCCGACGCAGGCCAGCGCGGATTCCGGCTGCTGCGTAATGCTGGTGGTTGCGCTGAGCGAGAGCGTCGCCGACTGTGACGTTGCGGTTCCGCAGCCGTTGGTGACGACGCAGTCGTAGCTGCCGACGTCGCCCATCGTCACCGGGTCAATGTTCAGCGCGCTCTGCGTCGCCCCCGGAATCTCCTGGCCATCCAGCCGCCATTGATACGAAACCGGCTGCGTGCCGCCGGCCGCGATGGAGAAGGCGGCCGAACCGCCGGGGCATGCTTGCGCCGGCTGCGGCTGCTGCGAGATGCCCGGACCGTCGCCGGGTGCGAGTGCTATCGTGCTGCTTGCGAGCGTGCCGCACGGTGAACTCACGACGCAGCGATAGTCGCCGTAACCGGAAGAAACATCCTGCGCGGGAATGATCAGCGTGGCGTCCGTCGCGCCGGCGATCGGCTGTCCGTTGCGCTCCCACTGGTAGGTGAGCGGCGACGTGCCCGCGGCGACCACCGAGAACGTGACCGGCTCCAACCCGCATGAAACCGCCGCCGTCGGCTGCGTGGTGATCGACGGCCCCGGCGTCATCGTCAGTGAGGCGGCCGAGCTGGTCGCCGAGCCGCAACTGTTCGTCACGACGCAGGTGTACGCCGCTGCTCCGACGTGGCTCCCGTCGACCGCGTGAATCGTGAGCGTCGCCGACGTGGCGCCGGACACATTCGGGCCGTTGACGATGTTCGCCCCGCCGAAGCGCCACTGATACGCCAGCGGCGCCGACCCGTTGGCTGCGACAGTGAATTGAACCGGCGCGGAGGGACAGGCCGTCTGATCGGTCGGATGTGTAGCAATCTGCGGGGTGGTCAGCACCGTCACGCTCGCGCTTGAGGTGACCGCGCCGCCACAGGCGCTGGAGATGACGCAGTGGTAATCCGGGGCGGCGTCACCCACCTGAAGCGGGTCAATCACCAGCGTGGGCGAGTTTGCCCCGGAGATGCGACCGCCGTTGGTGAGGATCTCGGAACCGCGCCGCCACTGATATTGGACCGAGAGACCCGAGGCGGCCGTGGAAAGCGTCAGGCGCGACCCGGAGCACAGCACCGCGCTGGAGGGCTGCTGAGAAATCACCGCGGCCTCGAACACGCTGAACGTCGCGGCATTCGAAGTCACCGTCGCGCATGCGTTCGTTACGCGGCAGGAATAGCTCCCGGCGTCGGCCGGGCTGATGCCGTTGATTGTCAGCGTCATCGTGGTCGATCCGCTTACCGGGCCGCCGTCGGCCACAGGCGTCCCGTTGCGCAGCCATTGATACGAAAGCGGCGCAGCGCCGCTGGCGGTGATGCTGCGCTGCACCACCGCGCCGGCACAGCCCGTGAAGCCGGTCGGGTGCATCGTGACGGTCGGCGCCGCCAGCACACTCAGCGTGGCGGCGTTGCTCACAACCGAGCCGCAGGCGTTGCTGACCCGGCAGGTGTAGCTGCCGACCGTGAATCCGACCGCCGGAATCGTGAGCTGCTGGGACGTGGCATTCACGATGTCCGCTCCATTGAACCGCCACTGGTACGACAGCGGCGCGTCGCTGTTCGCCACGACACTGAATGTCACGTCCTGATTGAGGCAAGCGCTCTGGGCGACCGGATGCTGTGTGATTTGCGGAACCGTCAGCGGGTCACAGGCGTCCCCCACACCGTCGCCGTCGCAGTCGGCCTGATCGGGGTTGTAGACCTGCGGACAGTTATCGCACGCTGCACCCAGGCCGTCGGCATCCGAGTCCGACTGGGCCTCCGCGGTCGAGAGTTGCACAACAGAGACGCCGATCGCACTGAACGCGGCTGCGCCGTCCGTCGCGGGATCGCCCGGCAGGTGGAACGCCGTGCCGACCCGCATCACGTCCATCTCGGCCATGGCAGCCCCGGCCGCCTCAAAGAACACGTGCTCGATGCGATACTCGCCCGCTTCCAGCGCAACGACGGCGCTGAGCGCATCATGCGCGGCGGACAGCACGTCGTCCGTGATCAGCGTCTCCCCCGCCTCGAACACGCCGTTGCGGTTCAGATCCAGGCGGAGGCGCGAGCCGTCGTCCGTCCGATTCCGGAACTGATAGGAACCCGACTGCGTGATGAGCAGCGCCCCGGTCGATCGCACGGCAAATTGGTCCATCGCGGTCGTATTGCTCGGTCCGAAGGGATCGACGTCGCCACTGTACCGGCCGGTGGAAGTTGTCGCGGGATTGTTGAAGTTCACCGCCCCGACGACGCCGGAGTAGACCAGCGTGCCGTTCTGAATCGCGTCATCCGCGGTTGCCAGCGACGAGATCGCCTGGTTGCCGGGGCGGCGGAATGTCGCGAAGCGCCAACCGTAGCTCCGCCCGACGCTCGGGCAGGTGTCGATGCAATCCGCCACGCCGTCGCCATCCGTATCCGTGTCGGGAGTTCCGCAGCCGCACTGCCCCGCCGCCGTCTTGCCGGGATCGGCCGGGCAGCCATCCAGGCAGTCGGGTGTGCCGTCGCCGTCGGAGTCGGTATCCGGGATTCCGCAGCCGCACTGCCCGGGTGCGGTCTTGTTCGGGTCATTCGGGCAGCCGTCGCAATCGTCGGGCACGCCGTCGCCGTCTGTGTCCGGGCCGCAGGCGACGCCGATGCCGAGGAAGACGCCGCCGGCCGTTGCACAACCGGCGATTGTCTCCAATTGGCATCCGCCGACGGAGTAACAACAGCCGCCGGACTGATCGCGGATCGCCAGCGAGTGATCCAGGCCGGCTGAGATTGCAATGAAGCCGCTGTTGGGCGCAGGCACACTCAATTGGCCATAGGTGCCCTGCCCCCAACCGATGATGACGCCGCCGGCCTTCAACCCGAGGCTGAACGTCTCACCGGCGGTGGTTCGCAAGAACCCGCTGTTCGGCTCGGGAGGTGTCGCCTGCCCCGTGGTGTCATTGCCCCAGCCGACCAGGGAACCACCCTCGCGAGTGGCCAGCACATGAAACCGGCCGACCGTGATTGCCTCAAACCCCGAGTTGGGTTCGGGGATGGTCAGCGAGCCGTTTGACTCGTCGCCCCAGACTTCAATCGTCCCGTCGTTGCGCAGCGCTGCGGAGATGTTGCCGGACGCGGCAATCGCGATGAACCCGTCGTTGGGGGCGGGGACATCCGATTGCCCGAAGCTGTTATCGCCCCAGCCGACGATCGTCCCGTTCGCGCGCAGCCCCAGCGAATGCCCATTGCCGGCGGCGATTGCCACGAATCCGGTATTCGGCGTTGGTGGGGTCGCCTCGCCGGAAGTGTTCGACCCCCAGCCTGCGACGGAGCCGTCCTGACGGAGCGCGAGGCTATAGCGATTGCCCGCCGACACCGCGACAAACCCGCTGTTGGGAGCCGGGATGTTCAACTGGCCTTCGTTGGTACGGCCCCAGGCCGCGATGGTGCCGTTGTTGCGCAGCCCGAGTGAGTGTTCCGACCCGCCGCTGATCGCGACCCACGCGGTGTTCGGCGCGGGAACGTTGAGCTGCCCCCACATGTTCCGGCCGAAAGCCGCGATGGATCCGGACGGCCCGGGTGCGCACCCTGCGGCCACACAACCAACGCCCGCGCCGGCCCAGTCGCCGCCGAGCCAGCCGCACGTCGTCGCCGCCAGCGGTTGGCAAAGCCCCGTGGAGAAACAGCAGGCGCCGGTCGGAACAGCGCAGCCCTGCGCGTTCACGACCGTCCCCGGCACCGTGTCCGGGCAGGTGTCGCAGAGGTCGCCGATGCCGTCCCTGTCGGCGTCCGGCTCGCTGTCCGAGCGATGCTTCTCGAACGCGCCGATGTCGCTGCGCGCGACGCCGTCGCTGTCCCAGTCCATTCGCGGTCGGCCGCGCTGATCCGTGGCGGTCAGACCTGTCACTGAGCCGGCGTCGAGCGCCGGGCTGTCGCAGCGAAGGGCGTGCGTCTGGCCGAATCCGCCATTGTCCGCCAGCGGCAGGATCTGTGGGTTTGGGCCCATGATGTCGGTCGAGCAGGGCGCATCGAATGGGCCGCCGGAGCACCAGAGCTGACCCCCGGTGAAAAAGCCGATGAGGTTATGCCCCTCGCTGATGACCGCCGGTGATTGGATGTCGGCGATTCCGTTCTGCGCAATGAGACAGTGCGAGAAGGTTGGAATTCCGCGGCCGGACTCAAGACTGGCTTGCACCCCGCGAACCGGATTGGCGGCGACGGTGCAATGCTCAAACCGCAACCCGGCCGTGTCATAGGTTGAAATCGCGTTGGACGGCCCGGAATTTCCGCTGACCGTGCAATTCCGGAACAGGACGGACTCGCCTCGAAAGACCCGAATGCCCCCGCCGACCGACGTGGCGGTGTTTGCGAAAATGGTCGTGTTCTGAATCGTGGCGAACACCGGGCCAAACAGCCCTTCAATGTACGCGCCGGCCCCTTGTGCGCTGGAGTTCCCGGTAATCACGCACTCATCAATCAGCAGGTCGAGCCGGTTGCCGCCGGCGGTTCGCGCGTACAACCCGCCGCCGTCCCGATCGGGGAGCTGGCAGTTCTCGATGCGGCAGCGACGAAGAGTCATGTTTCCGCCCTGCATCCGGATTCCCGCGCCGTTGCTGCTCCCGAGATGCCCGTTGCGGACCGTGAGGTCACTGACCACGACGACCCCCGTTGTGTTGATGTCCAGCAGGCGGAACAGGGCCGTTCCGCCCGCCGAGCTGCGCTGCAGCAGGGAGCCGTTGCCGTTCAGAGTCGTCGGCCCGGTGATCGCCGGCAGCGCTGCCGTCAGCGTGTACGTTCCGCCGGCCGCCAGGTTGATCTCGTCCGCCTGGCCGTTGCCATTGGCCGTGTTGATGGCGGCAACCAGCCCCGCCACGTCGCCATTGGCGATATTGAACACGGCGGCCTGAGTGACCGCCGCGGACGCCAGCAGGAGCGGAGTCATCGCCGCAAGTCCGAGAAAGCGCGGGACTCGGGCGCGAGGCGATCCGCCATGAGCGGCGGTTGTCCCCATGCCGAATTCGGGATGACGTGTGCTCGAATGACGCCGGATGGTCGCGATTGACTTCACCTGTTGGCTCCTGGCGGGTTCTGTCTCAGAAAGTCGCGGATTCGTTTCCCTGCAACGCAAGGCTCCACCTCCGATCACACGAACCGCTCGACCAGAGGGTCAGAAATTCCGGGATGGGGGGTAGAATCAGCGCTCGGTCAGGTGTCGCACCCTCCACTCGGAGCCGCAGAACTTGCGATGAATACGATCCCGAACGCACAGGTCACGCTCGTTCTGGACCGGGTCGCCCGCGGGGAGGGGTCCGCCGCGGCGGAACTGCTGCCGCTGGTCTACGAAGAGCTGCGGCGGCTGGCGCAGGGCCAGCTTCGCGGCCAGTCCCCGGGCCACACGCTGCAAGCCACGGCGCTGGTCCACGAGGCCTACCTGAAAATGGTGGCGCACGCTGAGTCGGGCTGGCAGAACCGGGCGCACTTCCTGGCGGTTGCGGCCACCGCGATGCGACAGATCCTGATGAACCACGCCCGGGACAAGCGGGCCGATAAGCGCGGGGGCGGAGCGCGGGTTCGGGTAACGCTGGCCGAGGGGCAGGCGGCCGAGGACATTCCGGATTTTGACCCGCTGGAGCTGGATGATGTGTTAACCCGGTTAGCGGGCCTGGATCGCGTGCAGAGTCGCGTGGTCGAGCTGCGCTTCTTCGCCGGCCTGAGCGTCGAGGAGATCGCGCACGTCATGGAGATTTCGCCGGCGACGGTGAAACGCGAATGGCGAGCGGCGCGGGCCTGGCTCAATGCCGAGCTGAACCGGTGAAAACGACATGATGACGCCAGCACAACATCAGCGGGCCAAAGACATCTTCCTTCACATCTGCGACCTTTCGCCCGAAGAGCGCAGCGCGTATCTCGAGCGGGCCTGCGGCTCCGACGTTCCGCTGCGCGACGCGGTCGAGCGGATGCTGCGCTGTGACAGCGACCCGGGCGGGCTGGAGCGCGGCATTGCCGTGCGTTCGTACGTGGAGGGAATCCTCGACGGGGACGCAGCGGAGGCCCGGGAGCGCCGGCCGGAGCGCGTGTCGGGCTACCGTATCCTGGACGTGCTCGGCGAGGGCGGGTTCGGCACGGTCTACCGCGCGGAGCAATCCGCCCCCGTTCAACGCACCGTGGCGCTAAAAGTTCTCAAGCCGGGAATGGACTCGCGACAGATCATTTCGCGCTTTGAGGCGGAGCGGCAGGCGCTGGCCGTGATGGACCATCCCGGCTTCGCGCGCGTCTTCGACGCCGGGCAGACCGAGGCCGGCCGCCCCTACTTCGCCATGGAGATGGTGCCCGGACAGCCGATCACCGCCTTTTGCGACGAACAGCGGCTCGACACCCGCGCGCGGCTGACGCTCTTCGTGGAGGTGTGCGGGATCGTGCAGCATGCGCATCAGAAGGGGCTGATTCATCGCGACATCAAGCCCTCGAACGTGCTGGTCGTTCGCGTCGAGAATCGTGCGACCCCCAAGCTGATCGACTTCGGCATCGCGCGGGCGATCGACGGCGGCGCTTCGCGCGCTACGCTGCTGACCGAGGCGGGGCAACTGATCGGCACGCCGGAGTACATGAGCCCCGAGCAGGCCGACGGCGGTCGCGACATGGACACCCGGGCGGACATCTACTCGCTGGGGGTTCTGCTCTACGAACTGCTGACCGGCACCACGCCGCTGGATCGAAAGCACGCCTCGATTCCCGAGTGGCGGCGACTGATTCTTGAGCACACGCCGCCGGCCCCTTCCACGCGACTTCGCACGCTCGGTGAGCGCGGGGACGGCGTGGCGCGCAGCCGCGGAACCGAGCCGCCGTCACTGGTCCGGCAGGTGCGCGGCGACCTCGACTGGATCGCGCTGCGCGCACTGGAGCCGGATCGCGAGCGGCGCTACGAGTCGGCCGCTGCGCTGGCGCAGGACGTGCAGCGCTATCTGCGGCATGAGCCGGTCCTGGCCCGCCCGCCCACGGCGGTGTACCGGTTCTCGCGGTTCGCGCGGCGCCACCGCGCCGGCCTGGCGGTCGGGGTGGCGATTTTCGCGCTGATGATCGGAGGGAGCATCGGCACGGGCGCCGGTTGGGTCCGCGCGATGCAGGCCGGGGCGGCGGAGGCCCGGCAGCGCGCGCGGGCCGAGACGGAGGCCGCGACCGCCCGCGCGATCGCCGCGTTCCTGAATGACGAACTGCTGACGGCGGTCCGGCCGGGGGAACGCGGGAAGGAAGTCACGGTTCGGCAGGTGCTGGACGAAGCGTCGAGCCGGATTGACACGCGCTTCCCGGATCAGCCGCTGGTCGAGGCGGGCGTGCGGCTGACAATCGGGAGCTCTTACCTGTCGTTGGGCGAATTCGGACTGGCCGAGCCACACATGCTCCGGGCATTCGAGCTGCGCCGCGCAGAGCTCGGGCCGATCGCAAACGACACGCGCGAAGCACAGCTCGCTCTCGCGCAGCTCTATTCCGAGCAGGGACGGCTCGATGAGGCCGAGGGGCTGCTCAAGGACTTGATCGAGCGCCGAGCGGCCGGGGCCGCTGTCGGCCCGCCGGGGGCGAATGCCGCGTTGCACGTGCTGGCGACGACCTACCATCGGCAGGGCCGCGTTGAGGAGGCGGTGCGCGCCCTTCGCGAGGTGGTTGCCGATTACACGGGCAGCTACGGCGCGGACCATGAGCGAACGTTAACGGTGCGCAGCAGCCTGGTCAGCGTGTTGCAAGGGGCGGATCGGCTCGACGAGGTGCGCCCCGAGCTGATGGCGACGCTGGAATCGCAAATCCGGGTGATCGGCGCGGATCATCCGAACACGCTGTTTACGCGCAGCAAGCTGGCGCTGCTCCTGCATCAGCTTGGGCAACACGCAGAATCCGAAGCGGCGTTCGATGACGTGCTGGAGCGCATGCGCCGCGTCTACGGGCCGGAACACCCCTATACGCTGTATGTCACGGGCGATCTGTGCCTGGTCTATCGCGCGATGAACCGGCTGGATGAGGCCGCCGCCGCGCGCGAGACCATCCTGGCCGGCCTGACGAAGGCCAATGGCGAGAATCATCCGGAAACGCTGCTGGCGCATCAGCACCTGGCGGATGTGTACTTCGCACAAGGGCGGCTGGCTGAGGCGGAAGCCGCCTATCGCTCGGTGCTGGCGGGGAACCAGGCGGCATTCGGTTTGACGCATGAGTATGCGTTCGCGTCGCAACTGCGGCTGGCCCGCACGCTGACGCGGCAACAGCGCTTCGATGATGCGCGAGCACTCATCCTGCCGATGGTGGAAGCCGCGCGAGAGACGCGCGAGGAGCGACTGGGGGAATACCTGGTGGCCTACGCCGCGGCGCTGAGTGCGGGCGGCGATACGCGGGCTGCGCGGGAATTGCTGAACGAGGCCGTCGAGTTGCCGGCCGCTACGCCGCGCGCTCGCCGGTATCAGAATGACGCCCGGACGGCGCTGGCTGCGCTGACTGAGTAGCGGTTTGCAAAGCGAACCGGGCCGCGAAGCGCTGTTGTGCGCCTCGCGGCCCGTGTCTGCTATTGTCGCGAATCCGCACGAATCGCTGCGGTTCGACGCGAATCGACGTGCGTCAGGCCGACGGCACGCGCGCCGGCGTCGTGCTGGTCTGGAAGCTGTTCACGAGGTCGCGAACCGCGTCCTGAACGGTCAGCCGCGGCTGCCAGCCGAACTGATTGCGAATGCGGCCGTTGTCGCCGCAGAGGAAGGCCGGCGAGGACTGGTTCCCGGCTGCGCTCGCGGGCATGTTCGAGTTGCCATTCGACGACATGTTCGAATTGCCGTTGGCATTCGCCGAATTCGCCTGCGGAGCGTCCTTGAGCGTCAGATTGCGCCCGCTGACGCGCATCATGCTCTGGATGATCTCGCGGCAGGTGAGCGACTGGCCGGAGCAGACGTTATAGACCGTGCCGGCCGTGCCGTCGAAGAGCAGCTTCTCGTACGCCTCGACGACGTCCTGCACATGGCAGACGTCGCGACGGCAATCGAGATCGGCGACGCGCAGCTCGTTGCCGCGCGATGCCTCATCCCACTCGACCAACTGACGCGCGATCGACGCGAAGTAAGACCCGTCCGACTGCCCCGGGCCGGTGTGATGGAACGGACGGGCGATGACCACGTTCAGGTGATAGCTGCGGAAGAAGGTCTGGGCGATTTCCTCGGCGTTGGCGCGGAGCGATCCAAAGGTGCTGGTCGGCGCCACGGGCGTCGATTCGGCGATCGGGCTTCCGTTGGCGCCGGAGTTGCCATAGACCTCGCACGAGCTGATCGTCAGCACCCGGGCGCGCGGATTCGTGCGGCGCACGCCGTCGAGGACATTGGCCGTCCCCGAGACGATCGACTGATAAGCCGTCAGCGGCTCCTGCGCCGCATCGATCGGGTTGCTGCAACCGGCCAGGTGAATGACCGCGTCGGGGCGGACGCTGGCGATGACGCGGGCGACGTTGATGGCGTCGCCGACCTCGCACACCAGCGCCTTGCCGAAGCGCTTTTCGAGCGTGAGCTTGCGGGCGCGATTGCGCACGCCGGCGACCACGTCGAAGCCCTTGTTCTTCAGGTGCTGCATCATGTGCAGGCCGACGAAGCCCTCGGCCCCGGTAATCAGGATCGTTTTCACGAACAGTCCTCCGGACCTGCGACGCGCGGCGTCGCCCCCATTGATTCAATGACCGACGCGACCGCGCGAAATTGCGCCCGCGTTCACACTTCGTATCGGCTCGGCTCGCGCTGCGCTTGCGTAGCGACCGTTTCCAGACGCCCGGAGCCGCCCGGGTCCGCTCTCGGACGCACCGGCGGCGTCGCGCAGAATCGGCCGGTCGCCGGGCTGATCCCGCGCAATCCGGCCCGGCCTTATACTGAAGCGGCACGCACACGGGCCACCAGCCAATGAGGCGCCTCATGAAACACGAGCGACAGACTTTTCCATCCGCACGGGCAAGACGCGGAATGGCGCTGCTATGGCTGACGGCGGCTGCGGGAGGCACGCTGGGCGGGTGCCTGGGCACGCTGACCGGAAGCCTGGACCTGCTGCTGTCCCCCTCCGCGGTGGAGTCGGCGGTGCGGCTGCCGTCGAGCGCGGTGGGCGGAATCGCGGAATTCTTCGTGCGCATCTCGCGCATCCTCGGGTAGTCATGCCGACGCTCGTGGTTCGACATCGCGGAGAAATCGTCGCGCGACTGGAGCTGGGCGCTGCGCCGGTCCGGCTGGGGCGGTCGGAGGGGTGCGACGTCGTCCTGCGGAATGACAGCGAAGTTTCCCGCGAGCACGCGCAAATCCAGCTTGACGACGGCGGCGGCGTGGTGGTTCGCGACCTCGGCTCGAAGAACGGGACCCGGGTCGACGAAGGCGAGGTGTTTCGCAACGAAGCCCGGCCGGCCGCGTCGCGGGTGCGCGTGGGCGAGCACGAGATCGAGCTGATCGGCGCCGCGGCGCCGCGAAGGTCCGCGCCGACCTTTTCATTCGCACCGGAGGCGGAGACGGCTTCCGGCGGCGACACGCGCTTCTTCCCCTCCAGCAAGCGGCTCGATCTCAATCAACACCGCCTCGCGCTGCTGATGAGCCTGGCGGAGCGGCTGGGCGGGACGTTCGAGCGAAAGCAGCTGCTGGAGGAGGCGCTGGACGCCTGCTGCGCGGCGCTGCACTTCGAGCGCGGCATGATCGTCGCCCGCACGCAGCGCGGCGATGCGGAGATGCCGGTCACGCGAAACGTGCAGACCGACGAAAACGGCGCGTACAAAATCAGCCGGACGCTGATTAACCGTGCCCTGCTGCACGGTGAACGGGCGGTGGTGAACAACCCGGCGACGGACCTGGTGGGCAATCTCAGTGAAAGCCTGGTGCGCTTCCCGATCCGCTCCGCGCTGTGCGTGCCGATTCTCAACCGCGACGAAATTCTCGGCGTGATCTACGGGGATCGCGTGCAGCGCGCCGCCAGCTACACGCCGGAGGACGTGGATTTTCTGGCCGCCATTGCGCAGCAGGTGGGGCTGGGGCTGGCCAACCTGCGGCTGATCCAGGCGCGACTTCGGGCGGAGCGGATGGAGGCGGAGTTTCGGCAGGCCCGCGAGATTCAGCAGGCGCTGCTGCCGGAGCGGCCGCTGTGCCTGCGCGGAGTGACGCTGGCCGGGCTGAATGAGCCGACCTCGACCGTCGGCGGGGACTATTACGACTATTTTGACCTGGGCGACGGGCGCATCGGCTTTGTCATCGCCGACGTCACCGGGCACGGCCTGCCGGCCGCGATCCTGATGAGCAACATGCAGGCGGCGGTGCACGTAGCCCTGGGCGCGGAGCCGGACCTGCCGGCCGTGACCAGCCGCATCAACCGCCTGATCTGCGAGAATTCGGTCAACAGCGTCTTCATCACGGCGATTCTGGGGACGATCGACCCGCAGCGCCGGCTGGTGGAATACGTCAACGCGGGGCACCCGCACCCGGTATGCCTGGGTATCTGCCGCGACCCGGCCGATGAGGACAATTCTCTGCCGCTGGGAATCGAGCCGGAGGAGGAGTATCGCGTACAGGCGATCCGGCTGCCGGCGGAGCCGTCGGGGCTGCTGTTCTATACCGACGGGCTGATCGAGGCCTTTGACGGGCGCGGCGCGAAGCTGGGGCTGGATCCGGTGACGGCGGCGCTCTCCGAGTCGACGGACTGGTCGCCGGAATCGGTGCTGCGCGTCACGCGGACGGTGCTACGGGATCATCTCCGCGAATCGGCCAATGCCGATGACATGACGTTGCTGGCGGTACACGTGAGCTGAAGCGGCGGGCCGATCGGGCGGCCGGGAGAGTGTGTGAATGTCGCTGACCGCCGAAGCCCGCTGCGAAGCAATCATCGGGCTGGAAATTCACGTTCAGCTCGCGACGCGGACCAAGATGTTCTGCGGCTGCGCGCTGGCGTATGGGGCCGAGCCGAATTCGCACGTCTGCCCGGTGTGCCTGGGGATGCCGGGTTCGCTGCCGGTGATCAATGAGCGGGCGGTGGAGCTGGCGATCCGGGCGGGGCTGGCGCTGAACTGCCGCATCGCCGAGGAAACGCGCTGGGACCGCAAGAGCTACCACTACCCGGACCTGCCGAAGAGCTACCAGATTTCGCAATACGACCTGCCCATCGCGTTTGACGGGATGGTCGAATTCGAGGTGCAGGAAGTGCACCGGCGGATCCGCATCCGCCGCGCGCACCTGGAGGAGGACGCCGGCAAGAACACGCACGACCTTCCGGGGCGGACGCTGGTCGATCTGAATCGCGCCGGTGCCCCGCTGCTCGAGATCGTCACCGAGCCGGATTTCCGCAGCGCCGCCGAGGTGCGCGAGTTCGCGGTGCAGTTGCAGCGGATCGTGCGCTACCTGGGCGTCAGCGAGGCGAACATGCAGAAGGGGCAGATGCGCTTCGAGCCGAACATCAACCTGCGCATCGCCGATGGCGAGCGCGTCGCCGTGACGCCGATCGTCGAGGTCAAGAACCTCAATTCGTTCCGCGCCCTGCATGACGCGATCGAGTTCGAGCTGGCGGATCAGCTCCGCCGGTGGCGCGAGGATGGCCGCACGCTGCGCCCGGGGAACAAGTCCAACCGCGGGTGGGATGAGGAGCGCGGCGTGACGGTGCCGCAGCGCGAGAAGGAGGAGGCGGACGACTATCGCTACTTCCCCGATCCGGACCTGACCCCCCTGCCGATCGCGCGCGAGCGGATCGAGCGGCTGCGCGAGGAGACGCCGGAGCTGCCGATTCCGCGGACGGCGCGCTTCATCGCCGAGTACAAGCTGCCGCCGCGGGATGCACCGGCGCTGGTGGATGACCGCGCTTCGGCGGACCTGCTGGATCAGGCCAAGGACCACGGCGGAGAGCCGTCGATCCTGGGGCGGCATTTCCTGAGCTTCTGGCTGATGCACGCCAATGCACGGGAGACGACGATCGCCGGGCTGGGGGTCTCCGCGGAGCGCATGGCCGGCCTGGCCCGGCTGCAGCACGAAGGCGCGGTGAATGCGACGGCCGCCGCGCAAATTGCCGAGGCGATGCTCACGGACGACTCGCCGCCGGATGCGCTGGCGCAGCGGATGGGGCTGATGCAGACGCGCGACAGCGGGGCGATTGAGGCCTGGGTCGAGCAGGCAATTGCGGCCAACGTACAGGCGGTCAGCGATGCCCGCGAGAATCCGAAGAAATTGGCGGCGGCGCGGGGCTTCCTGGTCGGGCAGGTGATGAAGCTGTCGGGCGGCAAGGCCGATCCGCGGATCGTCGGCGAATTGCTCGACTCGCGCCTGCGCCGCCCGCAGTAACGGGGCCACACGCTGAATTCGCGGAGCACGAGATGTCAGGCAACAGGCGGACTTGCGATCGCGGCCGATCCGCCTGGGCGGTGCTGGCGGCGCTGCTGTGGGCGGCCGTCGCGGCGCTGCCGGGGTGCAATGTCGCGGTGAGCCCGCCCGGCCAGCCGGCGCCGCCGGAGGACGACGGGCTGTACTACCTGCCGTTCGAAGCGGGGCTTGCCGCGATCGTGCCGCAGGGGAACTGGGGCATCGCCGGTCAGGGCAGCCATTTGCGGAAGTACGCGATTGACTTCGCGATGCCGGTGAACACGCGGATTCTGGCGGCGCGCGCCGGCGTCGTGGATCGCATCCGCGACGACTGCCCCAACGTGAACTGCCCGTTCGATGAGGACCGCTGCTGCGGCAATTTCGTGCGCATCCGGCATGCCGACGGGACCGCGGCCGCTTATTGGCACCTGGTGCAATTCGGAAGCTGCGTGGAGGTCGGGCAGCGCGTCGCGCGCGGCGACGTGATCGGCCGTTCGGGCAACACCGGCATCTCGCTGGCGCCGCATCTGCACTTCATGGTCTTCGCCGCCGAGGGGACGACCGGGACGGGGGCCTTCGGCCCCAGCCGCGACGGCAGCATGGAGGTCGCGTTTGAAGATGTGACCGGCAGCGGCGTGCCGGCACTGTTCATGACGGTGCAATCGAGGAACGCGGTCGGTCGGGATTGGTGCGCGGAATGAACTTCTTGCGGTCGTGGTAAAGACGGGGGCGGTGATCCGCTCGGGCGCTGCGGCTTGAGCGGGTATCAGGCGGCCGGTTGCGCCGCGGCGGCAGGTCCGCGCCGACGCGTCAGCAGCACGTCCACCGCGAGCAGCGCTATCAGAGCAAAGTTGAACCAGATGCCGCGCTGGCCCTTGTTCAGCACGTTGAGAAAGTCACTGAGCCAGTTGCCCTTGCCGAAGCAGCCGCACTCCAGCGGCAGGCCGCGCGCCACCAGCGTGAGCTTGGCGATGTTGAACCCCACCAGCATGATCACGATCCACAGCCGCGCGGGAGCGGACCAGCGGCCGGCGAAGAGCAGCAGCGCCGTCGTCAGTTCGAACCACGGAATGAACATCGCCAGCAGGTGCGTCGCGTCGACCGGCACCAGCCCGTAATTCTGGATGTCCTTCGCGAACTCGGCGGGTTTCTGGATCTTCATCACAGCCGCCAGCACAAACAGCGCGGCGACGACAAGTCTCGGAAAATGCCGCAATAGCCACTCAGCAGTCCGTGACGAAAGCGGACGCGCAGCCGGCAACGCGCCTTCCCGCTCGCGGGAAACCATCCCCGTCGGGTTCGAGATCGGGGTCGGGATTGAGGTCGAGGTCTGCGGGGGCGTCATGGCGTCTCACCGTCCGCCGCTGCGCCATCCGCCGCTGCGCCATCCGCCGCTGCGCCAGTCGCGCCGGCATTTTCTTCAGGTGAGTCTTCACTCGGTTGATCCGCGGCGTCCGCCGGCGGCTCAATCGAATGCGGGGCTTCCATCGACGGGGGCGGCGCTGCGGGGTCGAACATGCCGCCGGTGAGGTCGGATTCGGGGCCGTCGGTCGTCGGCAGACCGGCCTCCACGATCCCCGCCCAACCCGGGTTGAAGATTCGCATCTCTCCGAACCCGTACGGCGCCAGGTACTGCACCAGGTGCACCGCTGCGTCGCAGGTCAGCGACGAGCAGTAGATCACATAGCGGAAGCCGGGCACGAGCTTATGAACGTGCGATTCCTTGTGGGACTCGGGGATGTTGATGATCAGCGGCGCGTCCAGATGCGCCTTGGCGAATTCCTCGGCCGGGCGGGCGTCGATCACAACCGCGCCGTAGTCAATCATCTCCAGCATTTCCTGCTGCGAGACGCTCAGCTCATTCCGCAGCCGCTCCACCTCGCTCAGTGCCTTGCGATCGGGGAAGGGCGGAATCGTCGCACCGCCGAAGCGCGGCGCGAGCGGCTGATAGACCGCGGCAGCGGCCGACGCGATCACGATGATCAGGATCATTCGCAGCAACATCGCGAGCGAGGCCCTCATTTCAGTGTTCGCCGCGGAGAGCGGCGGATATGCGGCCAGGAACGGTCGAATCGAAGCGCGGGTCTCTCGTGGAAATGGTGCGTTCGGGTCGGCCACGCGGCGCAACACGTTGCGAACCGCCCGACGCCGACCCGAACACACCCAACCGAACATGCAGCAGCGGCTGATGGGCCGCGATCCGACTACTTCGGCGTGTCCGCCGCCGGCTTCTCACCGCCATTGGCGGGCGTCTCGGGCTTCTTCTCTTCCGGCTTGGCGTCCACCGACTTCTTCTCCTCGGGATTCGCCGTGCCGGCAGCCGGAGCAGGGGCGGCCGGAGCCGGTGAAGTGTTCAGGGTGGTCGTGTTCGCGTTGGAACCGACTGCCTTAATCTGGACGGGCGCGGCGCCGCCCGGCGCGGCCGGCTTGGCCTGAACCGGGATCGTCGGCTTGCGGGCCGAGACCTGCACCTTGAGGACCTTATATTCCGGCTCTTTCGCGTCCGTCTCAATCTCGATGGTGGCGCCGCTCTCCGGCAGCTCGTCCGCCGGCGGAACCGATACGCGCAGCTCGTAGGTGCCGCCGGTGTTGCCCGGCGCGGCGCTGGCGTTGATCTCCTGAATGGTCGTCGTCATCGACGGCAGCGAACTGCGGACCTCCAGAATCTTGACCGGCTCTTCCGGCAAATAGGTCACGCGGACCATCCGCTCCATGCGGGTCGTCGCGGTGGCGGGGACATACAGCACCGGCGGGCTGACCTGCACGGCCGGCTGCACAAATCCGATGATCGGCAGGCTGACTTCCTTGATTCGCTCGATGCCCGTGTCCAGGATCAGCTCGCCACGCAGCGCGCCCATCGCCAGCGGCGGCTTGGTGCGAGCGGTGACTTTCCACTTCATCCCCGCCTCGACCGGCTCAATCGTCACCTCGAGGCTCGGATTGTCCTGCCCGGTACGGACCTTCAGGTCCAGCGGCTCGGAGTACTGATTGATGATCATGGCCTCGCGCGACTCGGCTGAGTTCTTGCCCAGGCGGTTGAACGTAAGACCCGGATCCGGCTCGATCTTGTAGAGCGCCTTGATCTCGCCCTTCACGGAGATCATGGCCTGCGGCTGCGTGGGGTCATTCGTCATGACCGTCACGGTCTGGTTGACCGGGCCGATCTTCTTCGTGTTGTAGGAAATTTCGAAGGTGTCCGATTCGCCCACGCCCAGCGGATTCTTGGGCTTCTTGGCCGCCGTGCAGCCGCACGACGTGCGGACATCGACGTTCATCGGCGCTTCGCCGGTGTTGCTGATGGTGATCGAGCCTTTGACAGCTTCCCCGGCCCAGACCTGCCCCATGTCCCAGACCGTCTCGCTGAGCTTGAGCTTGGGCTGCGGGGCGTTCGGATCGACCGGAGCGACGGGGGCCACCGGCGCTTGCGGCGCGGCAATGACGCCCGGTCCTGCCGGGGCATGTGCCGGACGCGGCTGGCCGGGCGGCGGGGGCGGCGGAGCGGGCTGCGGAGGGGCCGGTTGGGCCGGCTTGGCTTCGGGGGCCGCCTGCGGCGGAGGCGCATTGCCTTCCTGGGCAACGGCCGTTGCGACAAGGGCGACGGCGATACCGGCCGCGAACAGGGTCTTGAGCGATTTCATGCTGAGTTGCCTCTAAGGGTTGATCCGAAAACAACTTATGTTTCGACTGGCGCTTGGGATGAGCGGACGCCGCCCGCCCTCACGCATTCGGGTTGTGGGGTTATTCCGTGCGCTGTACGGAGCGCTCGGAGTTTTCGAAGCGTGTCCTTCAACCTCGCTGGCGGACTCGAATGGCCGGGGGTTTACAAGGTGTTGCCACGCTGGGAAAGGGACAGCGGCACGCGCGAGCGCCGAAGCGCGCGGGCGTGCCGCCGGGCGAATTCCGGGAGCCGGCCGAAACTCAGGCCGGTTTCACCTGTTTCCGTCGTCAATCCGCGACGAGCAGATCGACGAACGGATCGATGTCAAAGTTCGTCACCGCACCATTGCGGTCGATGTCGTTGGCGCAGATGAAGTCGCAGGGATAGATCGCCTCCCACGCCGCCTGGCCGAAGATCAGGTGCAGCACGAATGGGTCGATGTCGAAGTTGGTCAACACACCCGAGCAATCCGAGTCGCCGCGTACGGTCACTGTCAACGTGGCGGTGTTGCTGATCGACGTTCCACAACTGTTGGAAACCACGCAGAGATAACCGCCGTTGGCGTCAGAGGTCAGGTTCGTCAGCGTCAGCGTCGGACCATTGGCGCCCGGGATCACCGTCAGGCCGCGCCGCCACAGGTAGGCGAGATCCGAGCCTTGCGCGACAACAGTAAAGGTGAAATCCCCGTCGATGCAGCCGTAGCCGCTTTGAGGCTGCTGCGTGATCGTGGGACCGCCGCTGCCGATCGTCAGCGAGGCCGCATTGGTGAACACCGTTCCGCAATTGTCGCTGACCACGCAATCGTAGCTTCCGGCGTCACCCGCCTGCACGTTGTTGATCGTCAACGTCGGGCTGTTGGCGCCGGGGATGTTTGCACCGCCCTTTCGCCACTGATAGGTCACGGTGCCGCTGCCCACCGCGGCCGCGGTGAAGGCCGTGCCGGAGCCGATGCAGGCGGTGGTGTTCTGCGGCTGCTGCGTAATGGTCGGCCCGCCGCCGCTGACGGTGAGCGACGCTGCGTCACTGGTCGAACTGCCGCAATTGTCCGTCACGATGCAGTCGTAGCTGCCGACGTCGCCTGCCGAAACGGAGGGGATGGTGTACGAATTGTTCGTCGCGCCGGGAATCGGCGTGGCGCCCTTACGCCACACATAGCTGAGAACGCCGTTCCCGTTGGCGGCGACCGTGAACGTCACCGGCTGTCCGGCGCACGAGGTCTGGCTGACGGGCTGCAGCGTGATCTGCGGCGGAACGCCTCCGATGGAGAGCGCCGCGGTGTTGCTGGGCGTGGAGCCGCAAGAGTCAGTAACGATGCAGTCGTACGTCGCACCATCCGGAGCCGTGACGGGGTTGATCGTCAGGGTCGGGTTGGTCGCGCCGCTGATGTTCGTCGTGTTTCGCCGCCACTGGTACGAAATCGTTCCGGAGCCGGTCGCGGCGACGGTGAACGAAGCCTGCCCGCCGATGCACGCGGACGTGTTGCTCGGCTGCGTGCTGATGACGGGGCCGCCCGCGCCGATGGTGACCACGGCCGTGTTGCTGAGGCGGTTGCCGCAGGGGTTGGTCACGCGGCAGGAGTACGACCCGGCGTCGATCGACAGCGCGTTGTTGATCGTGAACGTCGATCCGGTAATGCCGGGCATGTCGAAGCCGTCGCGCCGCCACTGGAAGGTGATCGGGGCGTCCCCGACGGCCGCCACGGAGAGGATCACCGTCCCGCCGACGCAGACCGTCTGCGTGGCCGGGTGCTGCGTGATGGTCGGGCCGTCGTTGACGGCCAGCGCGGCCGTCTGGCTGGTGGTCGAGCCGCAGGGCGTTGTGACGACCACGTCGTAGACACCGGCGTCGGTCAACCCGAGGCCATTGAGCGTCAGAGAGGATGCCGTCGCGCCGTTGATTGGATTGGAGGCCTTCCGCCACTGGTACGTGATCGGCGCAGCGCCGGTCGCCGTGACGTTGAAAGTGACTGACTGCCCGACGCAGCGCGAGGCGGCCTGCGGTTGCTGCGTGACCTGCGGGCCGGCCGAGATGGTCAGCAGCGCACCGTTGGAGGTGGCGCTGCCGCAGCCGTTCGTGACGACGCAATCATAGGTACCGGCGTCCGAGGGGGCTGCGAAGCCGACTTCGAGCGATGGGCTGTTCGCGCCGATCAGCGGCGAGGAGTTCTTCCGCCACTGATAGGTCAACTGGCCGTCACCGGTGGCGGAGACGCTGAACAGCGCATCCCCACCCTCGCAGATCGTGACCGCCTGCGGATGGGTGTTGATGGTCGGCACGTTCTGCACGGTGAGCGAAGCGGCGTTGCTCATGACGTTGCCGCAACTGCTGCTGATGATGCAGTCGTAGCTGCCGGCGTCGCCCACGACGACCGAGGTGATCTGGTAGGTCGAGGCGGTTGCGCCGTCGATCGGGGTGGTGCCTTTGCGCCACTGGTACGAAAGCCCCGCGCCGCTGGCGGTCACGCTGAACGAAGCGCTCACACCCACGCAGCGCGTCAGGGATTGCGGGTGCGCCGAGATCGTCGGCGCGCTCGATACGGTCAGTGCGACGCTGGCGCTGCTCACGCTGCCGCAGGCGTTCGTGACAACCACGTCGTAATTGGCGGCGTCGGCCGCGCTGACTGCAGCGATGTTGAAGGTTGCCGACGTTGCGCCGGTGATATTCGTGCTGTTCTTGCGCCACTGATACGAGAGGCCGGTGCCGCTGGCCGTCACACTGAACGAAGCGGATTGGCCCAGGCAGCGCGTCAGCGGCTGCGGCTGCCCCGTGATGCTGGGGAATCCCCCGCTGGCGCCATACTGCCACGAGTCGCCTAGCTGGCCTGCGCCGGTCAACGTGCCGCCGAATACGACCACGGCGCCACGATTGAGTGCGAAGCAGCCGGCATGCCGCTGGCGCGCGGACGGACCGCCGGGCGGCTGTGATATCCAGGCTGCGGGATTCGCGCCGAGGTTGATTTCCCATGTGTCGGAAGCGGGCAGGCCGTCATAGCCCCCATGCACAACCGCTCGACCGCGATTGGCGTCATAGACGAGTACCGCGCCGGAGCGTGCGGTCGGCCCGCCGGGCGCCGTGCGCAGCGTCCAGATCGTGCCATCCCACTCCCAGATGTCCTTTTTGAGGCCGACACTGTCGATGCCGCCGAACATCACCACGCGCTGGCGGTTGGAGTCGTAGGTCATCGCGTGCCAGTAGCGAGCCGTCGGACCGGTGCTGGAGCGCAGCGTCCAGGTCGTGCCGTTCCACTCCCACGTGTCCTGCTTGGTCTGGTTGGCGACGTCGCGCCCGCCGAACAGCACCACGCGATTGCGCGCCGCGTCAAACGCCATCGCGTGGCCGTCACGACCGCTGGGGCCGGAGACCATGCGCTGCGTCCAGCTTGTCCCGTTCCACTCCCAGGTCTCGCCGTTTCGAGCGCCGGTGTTTCCGCCGAAAAGCACGGTGACGGAGCGCGTGATGTCGTGCGCCATGGCATGCCAGTAGCGCGGAGTCGGACCGGCGACAAAGTGCTGCGTCCAGTTGCCGGCGTCGAGCGTCCAGGTCTCGCCGCTGATGCCGAAGCCGTCCTGTCCGCCGAAGAGCACCGCCTGCTGGTTCGTGGTGTCATAGGCCATTGCGTGCCAGTAGCGCGCAGAGGGCCCGCCGCTGGTGCGCAGCGTCCACGAACTGGCATTCTGATTCCATTCCCACAACTCGCCGTCGTTTCCGTCGGACTTCTGGCCGCCATACGCGACGACGCGATCGCGCGATGCGTCGTAGGCCATCGCGTGCAAGCCGCGCGGCGCCGGGCCGGTCGTGGAGCGCAGAGACCATGCCGAGCCGTTCCAACTCCACGTCTCGCCGTTGTAGCTGCCGTTGTAGCCGCCGAAGAAAACCGTCACCTGGCTCTCGGCGTCATAGGCCAGGGCGGAATTCGCGATCTGCGCGGGGGCGTTGTTGGCCATCAACTGCCAGCTCAGGCCCGCCAGCTCCCACGTCTCGCGGCTGTACGCGCCGTCAGTACCGCCGTGGAGCACGACGCGCTGCCGGTTGCTGTCATAGGTCATCGAGTGATAGCGGCGGCCGCTCGGGCCGGGCGCGGCGATCTGAACCCACGATGTGCCGTTGTATTCCCAGGTATCGTTCTTGTAGTTCGCCCCGTCATAGCCGCCGAACAGCATCACCGTGCCGCGGGCGGCGTTGAACACCATCGCGTGACCGAAGCGCGCCCCCGGCCCGGTGATCGCACGCTGGATCCACGTACTGCCGTTCCATTCCCACGTGTCGTTCATCGGCGAGCCGTTGAACCCGCCGAACATCACCGTCACGCCCCGAACGGCGTCATACGCCATCGACGCCGACTCGCGCTCCTCCGGACCGCTGTTGGCCCTGAGCGTGCGCGTCGTTCCGTTCCACTCCCAGGTCTCGCGGAACCGCAGGTTGCCGTCCGTTCCGGCAAAAATCACGGTCACGCCGCGCGCAGAGTCATAGGCCATGGAATGGCCATAGCGCGATGCGGGTGTGGCGCCGCTCCAGGACGCCGTGCATTGCGCCAGCGCTGAATTCACCCCCACGGCAAGCATGAACATCGCGGCGACTGCCCGCAGGGCCGCGCCACGCGCGAAACCCGCTTCGGCAATTGCACGGCCCCCGCTCCTTGGAGCGCTGAGTGTCTGCATGGATTGTCTTCCTTCCAAATCACGAACACCACTCGACGCCGACTCGCAGCGCAGCGGCAGGCGCGCGCCGAGAGCGTCGAGATCAAATGGGGCCCGTTCCCTCCAGCCGTCCGCGGCGGGTGCGCACCCCTCCGCGCGGCTGCAACCCCCGCAGTATAACCGGGTTGCCCGCCAATGCGAACGCCTTTCCGAAACGCGATCCGCGGATCGGCTGTGCCGACGCTCGGATCGGGAGCCAGTTATCGGATCGACTCAAAGATGGACTCACCGTCGAGAGTCGATGCCCGTTCGCGTACTTCGGACGGCCCTGTTAGGACGTCGTACAGAATCTGTGCCGCCTCATCGCCGGCCCCCACCAGCGCCCCTCCCGTCAGGCCGCGACGCTGACCGCCCTCAAAGCCCAATTCGCGGACCGAAACGCCGATCAGAGCCGCGTTGACGCTTTGTGGACCGCAAACGGCGATGCTGGCAATGCCGTCGATGCGGGCCTTGCCCTTATTGGTCTGGAGGTTTCCCAAAAGGAAATGATTGGGAATCGAGGCGTACGCGCTCAACAGTTGCTGATGCCAGCAGGAGACACAGACCTCGGTGTTGGAGAAGCGGACCTCATTCTCGTTCCAGATGTCGAAGCGCGCCTTGGTCAGCACCGGGCCGGTGGTCTCCTGGCGGAAATCCACGGAGACCGGGTGAAGGGTGAGGTCCGTATCCACGCCGACCAGCGCACCGCCCCCGGACAGGGCCATCGACCCGGACGCGACGAAATCGAGAATCAACTGATCCGGCGCCTGCTCGTAATCGAGGCCGTTGAGCCGCAGCACGCCCCCTTGCCCGACCCGCAAACCGTGCTCGACTCCCATGGCCTGCGCCGCCCAGACCGGGTACTCGGCCGCGCTGGCATCCGCATAGTTCACGATCATTGCTTTGCCGCTGAGGTGGTTCCAGCGGATCTGCCCGTTGAAGCGATCCACCGCCCAGGCATACACGGCGCCGCGCAGCACGCGCGCCCCCGGGACGTCCGCGTCCGGCCGACCCGGCGGCGGACCTGGATCCAGCGCCGACCAGGGCGAGACTCCCTTCGGCAGCCCGGTGGCGGCCGACCAGTAAGTGGATTCGTCCTGCGTGAGATGAATCACATTGTCGAGGATGTTCCAGCCCGGCTCAATCGCGCTGGGAAGATCGCCGTTGACGAAGTAGAGCTGCACCGCAACCGAGTCGGGGTAATCGTTGGACATCTCGAGAAACGTGTCCTGAATGACGTTTCCGCCCGCATCCCAACGGACCTCGACGTTTGAGTACACCAGCAGGCTGCCTTTTCGCGACGTATCCATCCGGCCGCGGGGGGTGGCGATGATTCCCAGGCAATCCGCGCAGATCGGATCAAACTGCGAGAACTCGGCCGCTTCGCCGTACTCGCCGCCCGTGTGTTCCGCGATCATGCGCAACTGCTCTGCGCCGGCCGGGGTGGCGCCGACCGCAATCGCGCAGACGCGTACACCGGCGTTCAGGGAGGCTTCGCACTCGTTGAAAACCGCCTCGGGCGAGGTGCGGTTGTCCTCGCCGTCACCGACCAGGATGATGTAATCCGCAGTCGTTACTGAGCCTGGTCCGCCCAGCAGTGTCCGCGACTTGAACAGCGCGTCTGCGAGGTTCGTCGCGCCCCAGCGATACTCGTGCGTGGCAACCGAGTCCAGCGCCGGATGAATGATCGTGGCGATGCTCGATGTCGTGACCGGCGTCAGCGGCAAAAGCACGCGGGCCCGATCCGAGTACACCACGACGCCGACCCGCACCGACCCGTCGCGCGGGATGATCTCACTGACCGTGTTCTTGATCCCGTTGATCTCCAACTGCATCTCCGACTCGGAAATGCTGCCGGACAGATCAAGCGCGAACACGACTTCGCGGCTGGCGGCCGCCGCGGACGAAAGGTATCCAAGAACCAGCCCCACGAGGCCCACCACCCGCCACTGAAACACGGTCATCGCCGCACCTCCATCGCCTTGACGCACCGCCGGGTTGTCGACGGCGGTGCACCCGTATGACGCGCCGCGGCAGGCAGCCTGCGGCGCGGTTGATGTTTGGCGGCATCCTGCCCCCGAAGCGAATTCGCTCCGCACCCTTCCGTGCGTGAAGCCCGACCGAGATCGGTTACGGGCGCGAAAAAGCGTCCGATCGGGCTTTCAACGCCGTTCTCGGTTTCGATGCTGCGGAAGCTGGAACTCGCGGCACAACCGATGAACCGAAAGCACTCACGGACGAGCTAGAAGTGTACCGGAACCGGTAACAAACGCAATGCGATTGTCAGAATTGAGAAATTACCCGACGCGAACAAATTCGGACTGTTCTTCGCCGTGACAATTGCGCAGACGCTTTGAGGATAGGCACTTACGGTCGAGATGGCACAACGTAAGCGAGCCGGATGCCCCCATGACGATTGTCTTATGAAAAATCAAACGGAGGATTGGAGCAGGTTACAGCAGGCGGACCCAGAGGCGCGAGCGTGTTTCCCGCGCCACTGGGCCATTGTCTGAAACGAGTTACGGATTCGGTCCGCCGCCGGACAACGCACGCTCGATTGCTGCAACCCGCGCCGCGAGTTGGTCATTGGCAAGCTCCAGCGCGCGGATCCGCGCCGCCTGAGCCTCGATCGTGGTTTCAGCGACCTTCAACCGCCCGATCGTCGCCTTTGTCGCGGCCAAAAGAACGCCGTCCACGTCTACCGTGCTGATGTGGCGGTCATCCGACCCGAGGCCGAAGAGGCGGTGAAAATCGTCCGCCATCGGCCCCATCCGCCGAACCGCATCGCCCTCCGCCAGATAGTTCCAAGTGTAGATCGGCAGTTCCTCGACGGCTCGCAGCGTGGCAGCACCGTCGGCCACGACGATGTTCGCCTTTCCGGCCCGATCGGAGGCGTTTGTCCACGTTCCGCCGAGGCTGAGGAACGCGCCGTTGGATGCGCTGATCAAGCGATTGTCCACCTGTCGAAACTCGACCGAGGAGGCGACGCCGACGTTGAAGCGCGCACCACCCAGCGCACGAACGGCGAACTGGTTGGCGCGCTCGGAGACGAAGTCCGCCTCGGTGGTGTCTGCGAAAACGAATGCGCCGGCGTGCATGGCCTGTGCACGTCGTCCCAGCGCGGCACTGTGTGCGCCGGAAGCGGTGTTCATCTCGCCGCCGAGCACAACCGCCGCGTAGGCGTTGGTCATGTTCTGATGCCCGGCAAAGACGCCCGCATAATTCCCGGCGGCGACGTTTGAGCGACCGCCGGTCGTGATCGCGGCAAACGTCACCGCCGCGTTGTCCAATCCGCCCAGCACAGTGGCGAAATCCGCGGTCACCAGGTGCTCCGCCGGGTTGCCGAATCCATCGTCCGCCGCGCCGCCGCCGAGAGCCATTGCTCCGAGCACGCCTGGCGCGATCGTGTTTCCGACAAAGCCGCCCGCCAGGTTCGGAACGGTCGCACTGTCGATGCGAAGCGCCGCCAGGCCGCCCACACCCAATCGCAGTTCGGTGAGGTCGCTGGTACCCAGGAACAGCGGCACGTCTGCGCCGACATTTCCGCCGATGCGCCAGAACGTGTTGTTGGCATATTGCGCATCGATCGAAATCGTGTCGCCGTTGCGCGAGAGTCCTTCGCCGGCGATGATGTCGGCTGAATCACCGGGCGGTCCTTGCGGCCCCATCTCGCCCTGCGGTCCGATCGGGCCAGCCTCGCCCGGTGGCCCCATCGGTCCGACTTCACCCGGCGGCCCGATCAGCCCCGGCTCACCCGGCGGACCTGCAGGTCCGGGTTCGCCCGCCGGCCCGGGTTCGCCGCGTTCGCCCGCCGGCCCGGTCTCTCCCTGCGGCCCGGCCGGGCCGATCTCGCCAGATGGACCGGCAGGCCCGATGGGGCCGATTTCTCCCTGCGCGCCGGTCGGACCGATCGGTCCGATTTCACCAGCCGGCCCGGCCGAGCCGGCTTCCCCGGCCGGTCCCGCAGGCCCGGTGGCGCCATCCTGCCCGTTGACGCCGGCTGCGCCCGCAGCGCCGGCAGCGCCGGTCGGGCCACGCTCGCCCGGCGCGCCGGCCGGACCGGTCGCTCCGGGACTTCCCGGAATTCCTTGAACTCCTTGCGGCCCCTGCGGACCCACGGCTCCGGGCAGGCCGTCCGCACCGACGGGACCGCTCACTCCGTCGTCACCGTCCGCGCCGGCGGACGCGACCAGCGGCGAGCGCGCGATCTCCTCCTGCGCGATGGCGCGCAGCTCCTGCTCGATTGAACTGATGTCCGCCGGGCAGCCGCCCAGCAGCAGCGCAGCCGGCAATCCAAAGGCCGCAGCGCGCAGCAATCGCTGCGCACAAACCGAAACGGTCGTGTCGCGATACATGGCTTCGTTCCCCAACCCAAAAACCCCGCGCTGCCTGTGCCGCCCGGACCGGGAGAACGGCGGCGCAGCAGCGCCCCTGCCCTACAGAATGGGCCCGACGATTATGAAAAACCCACTCGCTTCGCCCCGGCATGAAAGAGCAACCCGCCGCGCAGGCCGAGTGCTCTCTGCCCTGCCCTCAACCCGCGCGGTCAGCGCGCCTGCTTCTTTCCAAACCACGTCAGGACGCGTTGCGGAACCACGGGCGCCGTCTGCTCACCACTGACCGGCGATGAGCCGCTGACGGCCACAATGTCCGGTACGCCGTCGTTGTTGAAGTCCGCCACTTCCACGCCCCAACTGTATTCCAGCCCCGTGTTCGGTAGCCCGGAATTCCGAATGTAGCGCCATGAAGAGCCGGTTCCGTCACCCAGGAGAAGAAAAACGCCGTACACGTATCCAACTTCCTGCGGCAGGCGACCGCAGAACACGATGTCGAGGTGGCCGTCCTGATCCATGTCTGCGACGGCCACGCCCCATCCGCCGCCCTTGCAATCCGGGAAGACGGTGGGCTGCTTTTGCCAGGCGCCGTCGGCGCGCTGCAGGTAAACCTCCGGCCCGTCGATCCAGTTCCCCACGATGACGTCCGGTCGCCCGTCGCGGTTCAAGTCCGCCACCGCCAGGCCGTTGTAGATTCCGCCGCTGACGGGTGACGGAAAGCCCACTGAATACGGCCCCCAGGTGCCGTCGCCGTTGTTGAGCCAGCAGCGCGGTCCCTCTTCCCGCGTGCAGAGAATATCAAGCCGACCATCGCCGTTGACATCGTGCAGCAGAACGCGAACGCCGAAGCGCGTCTTGGGGAGATCGTCGTCCACTCGCGTCCAGTTGCTCCCGGTTCCATCACCGTGCCAGACGTTGATTCCGCCGTCGTCGCTGCCGACCGCGACCAGGTCAGGATGACCATCGCCGTTGACGTCGCCGACGGTGACGGACTCGGCGCCGAGATGCGCAGTCGTGCTTCCATCCTCGCCCGTCAGCATTGGGTGCAGGCGATCCGCAGCCAGGCTCCAGCGGCCGGCGCCATCGCCCAGGAACACCGAAATTCCGTGACAGTGATCCGCGACCACAATGTCGAGCTTGCCGTCACGGTTGACGTCCGCCAGCTCAATGTCCCCGCCGCAAGTCTGCCGGCCCCAGTCCAATCCCGCCGCGGCGGTCTGCCAATTGCCCTTGCCGCCGTTGATCCACGCCAGCGTGCTGGGCTGCAGCCGCGGAATTGCCGCAAGGTCCAGCAGTCCGTCCCCGTTGATGTCTCCAACCGCGGGATCACATTTCCAGATGCCCTTTTCCGGAAGCCCGGCAGCCCGCAGCTCGAATGTGATCGGGGCCGGAGGATCCGCCGGGGGGCCGCCCTGGCCGCGTTGAGGACCATTGCACCCAACGGCCGGCAGCAGCGTCGCGGCGGCCACGCCCGCGGCGATTGCGAACGCCGGGGCGCTGCGGCGCACATGAGAGTCACGGAGATGGCGAAGAATCGGCATTACGGCTTCCCCCCTTCCTCGGGCTGCCCCGCCGGCTCCGATTCGGAAGGCGGCGAGCGAAGATCGCGGAACCACTCACCGTCGCGCAGGATCCATCGCTCCAGCATCGGCTGCTGCGTCTCGGGCAGATTCTGCATGCTCGGATCGTTGAGCTTGGCGGTGTAAACCACGAACACCGTGCCGCGATCGCGGATGGCCTGCACCCACACCACGCGCTCCGAGGTGATCGTGAGTTTCTCCTGTTCGCGGACAAACGTGGCTTCGTCCACGCCATCGAGATCCCCGGGATCGACCATCTTCAGCAACGCGGACCAGTCCTTCGCCGCGCGCAGCTTGGACGCCTGTGCAAATCGCTCGCGCAACCGAGGCTCGGCCGCGAGATTGCGCAAGGCGGGCGGCTCCGGACAGGCGTCCCGCTCGCGCGGCTCCACCACCGGATACCAACGCCCGTCAATGGCATACCACTTCTGCCACTGTTCGGCCTCGCGCACCGGATGAGTCGGGAACTGCCGGATGCGCGTGCTGTACGTCAGATTGGCCCAGCCGTAATCCCCGTCCACATCCACGCCGTGCAGTGCGTAGGACTCATAGATGAACGGCTCACTCTTCTCGCACCACTCGATGTACTGTTCGACGGTGCTCTGCGCCGCGACGCGCGGCTGCACAAAGTCCCACGCGGCCTTCCAGTCCTTGCGGGTGCGCGCGTCCCAAAGCGCCCGCGCCCGCAGTTCAAGGTCGGCCTTGCCGGGGTGCTTTACCTCCGGCTCGCGCGGCTTGGAGTTGCCGCAGCCGATCGCACCGAGAGCGATCAACCCCCCAGCAAAGAGAATGACTGAACGAACAACAAACGGCATCGTGAGCGCTCCCAACGGCACGAGGTCGAGTCGGAATCGCACTGTCGGCGTGGCCTGGATGGGCACGCGCTCAGCGCCGAACGGCGCTCGGCGCAGGGCCGCTCCAGGGCGACAACAAGCCGACAAGTATACGCCGGGGCCGGTCGGAAGTGTATGGGGAACCGAATCTTAGACGCGAGTCAGGGCGGCGATGGAACATGCGGCTGTGTTATCGGGCTTGCGATGCTGGCCCCTTCGACAGGGCTTCGAATGCAGGGGTCCACAAGTCTCACACGGTCAGCCTCATTCTCAGGCTGTACTCGTCTGTGTCATCCCATCGATCGATTTCCCCAGAAGCCCGGCCCAGCTAAGCGGCGAGGGCGAGCACCGCACATGCGGAGCCCGCCCTCACCGGCTTTGTGGCACCTGCGACCCGTCGAAACTTACGGGATCAGGTAGTTGTCCGTCTGGGTCAGCGGGCCGCGCGCGTTCGTCGCGGTCGACCACGTGCCCTTGAGCGAGTTGATGAGGTTGAACCCATCCATCGCCGTGTAGATGTTGTCGCTGTTCACGCCGATGATCGGCTTGCGGCCGAATTCGACGTGGCTGTCGGCATACAGGGCGTTCTGGCCCTCGCCGTTGTGGTTGGTGCTGTTGAACGGCCGCCAGCGGTCGTTCTCAGCGCGCAGGAGCTGATCCTCGGTGCCGGTCAGGTTCAACACGCCGGTGAGAACCTGCAGGTCGGGGATTCCAGTGTCCGAACGCGGGTTGCCGGCGACGGAGCCGGGACCGCGGTCGGCATTGACGACCATGCGCGGGTCCATCGAGGTGCTGGGCTTCGAGCTGCGGCTGTAGGGGGACTGGTAGGCGAAGCTGATGAACGGCCAGCCCTTGAAGTCGAAGCGGTTGACGCCCGGCTGAGCGGCGGTCTGATTGGAGCCGACGACGTTGCGCAGGTTGTCTTCCTGGGCGTTGCTGTCCGACGGGCAGAGGAACTGCTTGGTCGTCGAACCCTGGCCGATGACCAGGATGAACATGTTGCGGCTAATGGAGTGGCTGGCCTGCAGCGTGCCCGAAGTCGCGGTGGTCGCGACGGTCGGGACGGTATAGGCCAGGCCCATGTTGCCCGCGAAGGTCACGCCGCCGGCATTTTCCGGAGCGGCGGTGTAGTTGCCGAGGAACGCGTCCATCGGGAACTTCTCGAAGTTGTCGTTCGCATAAATATGCGACGACTGGCCGATGCCGCGCAGGTTCGCGGAGCAGACGGCGCGCTTGGCCAACTCGCGAGCGCGCGAGAGGCTGGGCAGCAGGATCGAGATCAGCAGCGCGATGATCGCGACCACGACGAGCAGTTCGATCAGAGTAAAACCGGAACGACGCTTCACTGGTGTTCTCCTAGTGGTCACCCATGACCATTTTCGTTTCGGGCGTCATCGCCCAGAGAGACCGCGATACGCAGGGCCGCTCAGGCTGCGGCATGCGTAAGACCTCAAATAAAAGGACGGGACATTCCCGACCGCACCCAGGGCAACCGCGACGGATCGCATCGCCCGAGGCAGATGACAGCCGACCGCGCGAATCGCGGGCACTCCGGACAACCCGGAATGCAATCTGCCGCGACGGCTAGCGCCGCATGGGAAGGCGCCGCGCACTATTCGCACGCGGCCACAACGGCCGCGATGACGAACACTCCCCGCGACCAACACAGCCCCCGTTGTTAGCGACAGGGAATCTGCCTTAGTCGAGCGGAATGCGTCGGCGGGAACGATTCGCGGGGTGGATTACTGAGTTTCGAGGATTGCGATCAAACCGGACGAATTAAGAACGAATAAGTACGTTATCGATGGTTCGCAACCCGGACACTCGATCCCGACGGCTTCCAGTTATTGGTAATGTCTGCGCACCCTTATCGGTGCCTAATCAGTAACATAACATGGCCCGGGCGAGTGTCAACGAAAAATTCTCGCATTGCCAGGAATTTTTCGGCCCCTTCCCCGGTTTCGCGACATTTTACAGTGATTTATTCACCCGGCAAACTCGCGGACTACCCGCTCGATCCCCTGCCAATCCGCACGCCCCAGTCCCAGTTCTTCCGCAGACAACAGATGCGGAGCTGACTCACCATCCGACAGCCCCTGTCGCCGACGTTCGGCAATCAGCAGGTCCATCCCCATGAAATCAACCGCGACCGGGTCAAACGACAGCAGCAGCGCGCCCGGTTCCGAGATGGCGGAGCGCTCCGGCTCCGGACCGCCCCGATACACCACGCGCAACGCGCTCAGGATGTTCAGCCGCAGCCGACCCGCGATTTCGCGCGAGGCGACGATCTCCCCCACGTGCGGCGAGCAGCCGTCCGCGAAGTACCGCGCCGGCCGACGCACCACACCCATCGCCAGGTCGAGCAGGCATCCCGACATGCCCGCAAACCGGTGCGTGCGCAACTGCCCCACGTTGATGATCGCATCGCTCTCCAGCACCGCCCGCGCCAGTTGCTCGCGCTGTCCGGCGACGGTGATTTCACCGTCCCAGCCGATCGGCAGCGGCCGGCAGCCCAGCTCGCGGGCCAGCTCCCGCGGCGCGCCATACAGCATGATGGATTCCGGCGCACGCCCCGCTCGACTCAACTCGCGCACCAGCGCCCGCGCCAACGGCGCGTTGGTTGCCAGTTCGTTCGAGCCGATCGGGCTGAATGAAATCAGCACGCGCTGCCGGTCTTCGAGAATGGCGCCCCAGGCGCTCGCGGAGTCGCGACCGTGCGTCAGCAGATCCACTCCCTGGCTGATGATCGACGCCGCCACCGCCCCGGTAGGCAACCCGTTGGGCACAATGCGGCGGGCGTCCACCAGCACCACCCGCGATCGCGCGCCGCCGGACTTCATCCACCACGGGCCCGCGGAGCGGTCAGGGGAGGCAGCCGTCCCAATCCCGGAGCCACCAGCACGATCGCGTTCATCGCCGGTTGCTGCGCCGGCGGCCCCGTCCCCCGCGCGCAATGTCCGCGGCATCAGCACTCCACCGGCCAGCAGCGCGGCTGCGCACAGCCACTGACGCCGCGACAGGCCCGATTGCTCAAGGCGCGGACTGCCGTCCCGAGCTTTCCCGCCGATCCGGCTCGCGTTGACTCCCGTTCCCGCCATACCTACCGTATCGGGCAGGCACGGTCCCCCTGTTCATGGAGTCGAAATGTCCCTTGAAGCTCGACATCGGGCCGCCCGCGACGCGGCCGGTGCGTACGGACAAGCGCATGTGCTGGGGGCGTGGGAGCGGCTGGACGAGGATGGCCGCCGGGCGCTGCTCGAAGACGTGGAGCGGGTCGATTTTGCGCTCTGCGCGGCCCTGATCGGGGACTATGTTCGAAATCGCCCGTCGGGCGCGATTCCCGAGCGGATCGAAGCGGCAGCGGTTCTTGATCCGCACGCGCCCGCCGCAGCCGCCGAAATGAACGCGGCCCGCGCGGCCGGCGAAACGGCGATTCGGGAGGGTCGCGTTGCGGCCTTCACGGTCGCGGGAGGCCAGGGAACACGGCTCGGATATGACGGCCCCAAGGGCGGCTACCGGGTCTCTCCGGTTCGCGAGGCGCCGCTATTCCAGATTTTCGCCGAGGGGCTGCGCGGCGTGCAGCGCCGCTACGGCCGGCTGCCGCGCTGGTACATCATGACCAGCCCCGGCAACCATGAGGCCACGCAGGCGCTCTTCGAGCACAGCGGCTGGTACGGCCTGCCGCGCGAAGCCGTGCGCTTCTTCACGCAGGGGCAGATGCCCGCCTTTCTGCCGGATGGGCGGATCGCAATGAGCGAGCGTCACCGGGTGGCGCTGTCCCCGGATGGGCACGGCGGAAGCCTCCGCGCGCTGCGCGAGAGCGGCGCGCTGGCCGAGATGCGCGGTGAGGGCGTGGAGCAGATCAGCTATTTCCAGGTGGATAACCCGCTGGTCCACGTGATCGATCCGCTGTTCGTCGGGCTGCATCGGCTGAGACGATCGGAGATGTCCAGCAAGGCCGTCACGAAAGTGTCCGACACGGAGCGGGTCGGGAATTTCTGCCTGGCCGACGGCAAGCTGTGCGTGATCGAGTACAGCGATCTGCCGGAGGCGCTGGCCTTGCGCCGCAATCCGGACGGCTCGCGGACCTTCGACGCGGGGAGCATCGCCATCCACGTCATCGACCGCGCATTCGTCGAGCGGCTGACCGCGCCGGGCGCAGCGCTGCGGCTTCCCTGGCACCGGGCCGACAAGCGCGTCGCCGTGGTCGATCCGCTGGAGGAAGCGGGCGTCCCGCGGCTGGCGGATGTCGTGAAGCTCGAGATGTTCGTCTTCGACGCGATTCCGCTGGCGCAGAACGCGATGGTGATGTACACGCCGCGCGAAGAGGAATTCAGCCCGGTGAAAAACGCAGAGGGGACGGATTCGCCGGCGACCTCGCGCCGCGACCAGGTGCGCCGTGCGGCGCGCTGGCTGCGCGAGGCGGAGGTGCAGGTGCCGCTGCGGGCGGACGGCGAGCCGGACGCGATGATCGAGATTTCGCCCCATTTCGCGCTGGATGTCGCCGACTTGCGCACCCGGTCGCTGCCGAGCGCAATCGAGCGCGGCGCGCGGGTGGTGCTCGAATGAAGCGCAGCGAATGACCGCAAACCCCGCCACACGAGACCCGACCGCGGCGGACCTGCCTCGCCGCATCGGCTTCTGGGGCGGCAGCGCGATCATGGTCGGTGTGATCATCGGCAGCGGCATCTTCAAATCGCCGACCGATCTCGCCCGCCAGCTTGATTCCCCCTGGACCGCTCTGCTGTTCTGGCTGGCCGGCGGGCTGATTTCGCTCTGCGGTGCGCTGACGTACGCCGAACTCGCGACGATGTTCCCACGCTCGGGCGGTGTATACGTCTTTCTGCGCGAGGGATATGGCCGCGTCGTGGCGTTCACCTTCGGCTGGTCCTACCTGGTGCTGGTCAAGCCCTTCGCCGCGGGCGGCATCGCCATTGTCTTCGCTGAGTACCTGAACCCGCTGATCGGGTCCGAGTGGGATCCGCGCTTTGCGACATGCGCCGTGCTGATCGGGCTGACGGCGGTGAACTCGCTGCATGTGCAGGTCGGAACCGGCGCCGCGCTGCTGATGACCTCGTTGAAGGTGGGTGCGCTGCTGGCGATTGTCGTGCTGGCGGTCGCAGGTGGGAGCGGCTCGGCGGCGAATTTCGCGCCGGTCGCGTCCGGCGTGCCGCTCTACCTGGCGTTTGCGCCGGCCATGGCGGCCGTGCTCTGGACCTACGACGGCTGGAGCGACGTCGGTGCGGTCGCGGGTGAGGTGCGCGAACCGCAGCGCCGTTTGCCGCGCATCTACATCTGCGGCACGCTGCTGGTGACTGCGCTATACCTGGCCGTAAACGCGGCGTGCATGTCCATTCTGCCGGTCGAGGCGATGCGCTCGGAAGAGCGGATCGCCTCACGGGTGATGGAGTTGCTGGTCGGGCCGGCGGCGGCCACGGTCGTGACGCTGATCGTGCTGGTATCGACGCTCGGCTCCACGCACTCGTCAATCATCACCGGGGCGCGGGTGACGTTCGCCCAGGCGCGCGACGGGCTGCTGTTTCGCTTTCTCGGGCGCATCAGCCCGCGTTTCGGCACGCCGATCGTGTCATTGTGGGTGCAGGCGACGCTGGCGTGCATCGCGGTCTGTGTGTTGGGGCGGTTCAGCGAATTGATCGAGGGGTTCGTGTTCGTCATGTGGATTTTCTACGGAATGGCGGCCGTGTCCGTCGTCATTCTGCGGCAAGCGCGCCCTGATGCACCGCGGCCCTTCCGCTGCCCCGGCTACCCGTGGATTCCGCTCGCGTTTGCGGCCTGCGCTGCGGCAATGACGGTGCTTTCGATCCTGGCCAAGCCGCAGGTCAACCTGTCGTGGCTGGGCGTGCTGCTGCTTGGCCCGCTGTTGTACTGGGTTTGGAGAAAGGCGGCGGGCGGGCACGAGCGGTCGGCGGCAGGCTGATATGCCCCCACCCCCGAAGACGACTTCCGACAATCGGCATGGCGCGATATAGTCCGCCGCTTCTCTGAACGAACGAGCCGCGGTGACATGGAGTGCATACGATGAGTCGACGAACGAAGTGGATTGCGTTGATCGGTTGCGGCGGGTTGGTCGCGCAGCTTACGAGCTGCGCCCCGATCATCGCCGACCTCCTGCTTCAGGAGGTGTTCATCATCGTGGTGCAGGCCCTGTTGGGCGGCCTGTCCGGCGGAGCCGCCTGACACGCGTCGGGGTGAGCGCGGTTCTCTGAAACCGGCGCACCCGGCGCTTCCGTTCGGACGGGGCCCAGGCGTGTGCGCAAAGGGCTGTGCCGGCTGTCGGCGCCTTTGTGCACCGGGGCTGTTTGCGCCGGGTTGGCGGAGGGTGGTATCGCGTGCTGACGGTCATCGCCAAGCCTCGTGGGTTCTGCGCCGGCGTCGAGCGCGCCATCCGCATCGTCGAATTAGCGCTGGAGCGCTACGGCCCGCCGGTGTACGTCCGCAAGGAAATCGTGCACAACACGCACGTCGTGCGCCGACTTGCGGAGCTGGGGGCGATCTTCGTGGACGAACTGGACGAGGTGCCGGCCGGCGCCGTCACGATCTACTCCGCCCACGGTTCGCCGCCATCGGTCTATCGCGACGGGGTGGAGCGCGAGCTTCGCGTAATCGACGCGACCTGCCCGCTCGTCACCAAGGTGCATGCCGAGGTGAAGCGCTATGTGAAGCGCGGCTACCGCATCCTGCTGATCGGCCACGCCGGGCATGATGAAGTGATCGGGACGCTCGGCCAGGCGCCGGAATCCACGACGCTGATCGAGACCACTGCCGATGCCGAGGCGCTGCAATTGGAGCCCGGCACCCCCGGCGTGATCCTCACGCAGACGACGCTCAGCCAGGATGACACGGCGGAAATCGTCGCCGTGTTGCAGCGGCGCTACCCGTCGCTGGAGCTTCCGCCGTCGGATGACATCTGCTACGCCACGCAGAACCGCCAGAACGCCGTCAAACAGATGTCGCCGCGCGTGCAGTTGCTGCTGGTGGTCGGCTCGCGGAATTCCTCGAACTCGCAGCGCCTCACCGAGGTCGCGCGGGCGCGCGGCGTGCGCTCCCACCTGATCGACGGACCGGCGGACATCGACCCCGCCTGGCTCGAAGGCGTCGAAGCGGTCGGCCTGACCAGCGGCGCCAGCGCGCCGGAGGATGTTGTGCAGGGGGTGCTGGCCCGGCTCAAGTCGCTCGGCGCCAGGGACGTGGACGAGATTCCAGCGCCGGATGAGGGCGTCGTATTCGCGCTGCCGCCCTTTCTGCACGCGCCGCGCAACGCCGCGCAGGACGCCCCACACTAAGCTTCGCCGCCCGCGGGTACACGATTCACAGTTGCCTGGTGGGGAACGGCGACTTGCCGATCCTGCGCGATGCAGAGTGGATGTGCGCTCACTGGCGACATTCCGCGACAAACTGCGCTCATCCGCGCTACCCGGCGTCAGGCCGGCGTCGGCCGCAACATGCTTGTCAGCCAGCCGCGCAGCGCGTGATCGTCGCGCACCAGCCGCTTGAACAGCTCGATGCTCGCCTGCACGGCACTGCGCCCGATCTTGGCGGCGCCGGCGTCGCGCTCGGCGCGTGCCAGCGTCATCGCCCCCCAGGCAATCGGCAGCCCGCAGAATGATCGCAATTCCCACGCCGCCGCGGGAAGCGCCAGAACGAACTCCGTCCCCCGTTTCAGGCTGGCCCGCGCCTCGTCCAGCACCAGTTTGTACAACTCGCCGCTGGAAACGCGCCCCGAGGCGACCGGCAGGTAGCGCCGGCCGCCGTCCGCGTCGCGCACCGAGTCCTTGAGAATGTTGACCAGTTGCAGGCCGATTCCGAGTTCGACGGCGACCCCGCGCAGCTTGCCCAGCGCATCGGACCGCAGGTGGTGCGCCATCATGTCGCAGAGCATCTCCCCCACCACGCCGGCGACATAGTGACAATATTCGCGCAACTCCGCCGCGTCGCGATTTCCGGGATAGGCGAGGCCGCGCTCCCGCGATCGATGCAGGATCGATGTCACGCCGTCCATCATCTGGATCGCGCAGGCCGCCGCCGCCCCGCGATAGAACGGATCGAGCCGGCCGAGGTGCTCCAGCAGCCGCGGCACTTCGCGCATCAGCGCGTGTTCGGCGGTCAGATCCCCCAGTTCCCGCTGCGCCACGCTGTTGAGCAATTGAGCGGCGGCATCTGCGTCCACGTTGGCATCCATCGCCGGCGCCCCCGGCAGAACAGCCCGCAGCGCGCCAAAGCACGCGATCCGCTCGTCGTCGGTCAACTGCGGGGCGTCCTCGATCGTGTCCACCACGCGCATCAGCAGGTAGGCCAGCCCGACCGCCTCATCCAGCCCGCGCGGCAGCATCGGAATGAGCACGGCGTAGGTGCGGGAAACCCCGCCAAGATGGTCGGTGACGAATCGATTCATAGGCGGCCTATTGTAGCCGCGCCGCCCAATTCCGGCAGCGGGCGGTCGGCCGCAGTCGCCGAATGACCAGGTCGGCCGGCAATCTCTCCCGCCCCCCTGCCAACTCCGCGGTTCACCCCCGACTGACGCTGCCGCTTCATGTCCGACTGATTCGACTGCCCGTCCCGCCGTTTGGCGAAATCTCCCTTGGCTGTTCGCCCCGGCGGCCCTTCGGTCTCTCCGGGGACAAATCCATGTCAACCTGGTTCGTTAAGATCGAAGCATGGCCCTGGTTGTCTTTCTTCGAGGCGTCAACGTCGGTGGGAATCGGACGTTTCGCCCCAGCAATCTGGCGTGCGAGCTGGGCAGATTCGACGTCGAGAACATCGGCGCTGCCGGTACGTTCGTCGTCCGCAAGCCTCCGTCCGAGCGCCTCATGCGCGCCGCCGTGTGCGAGCATCTTCCATTCGACACGGAGATCTTCATCCGCGACGGGCGCGACCTGATCCGGCTATGCGAGAGTGACCCCTTCGACGGCGAGCCGAGCCGATCGGACGCCGTCCGCTTCGTCAGCGTGCTGGCCGGGACTCCCTCTAATTCCGTCGCGCTCCCCTTCGCACTCCCGTCTTCCGAGAATTGAAACCTGCGTATTCTGTCCGTCCGGAATCGCTTCGCCTTGGGGATGTATCGCCGCAACATGAAAGCGATTCGCGACCTCGGCCGAATCGACGAGCTGCTGGGCGTATCGGCGACGACGCGGAATTGGAACACGATCCGGAAGATCGTGAAGATTCTGAAAGGTGAGCCGACTGCCGGCCGCTAACGTTCACCCCGCCGAAGCGAGCATCTGCTCAAACGCCCGCGCCGCCTGAAGCAGCAGCGACTCGCCCAGGGCCGGGGCGATCAACTGCAGACCGATCGGCAGCCCCGCCTCATCCGCCCCGCAGGGGATCGAAATCGCCGGCAGACCCGCCAGGTTCACGGCGATGGTGTACACATCCGCCAAATACATCGAGAGCGGATCGCTGAGCTTCTCGCCCAGGCGAAACGCAGTTGTCGGCGTCGTCGGCGATATCAGCACGTCGGCCTCGCGCAGCGCCGCCGAAAAATCATCCCGCAGCAGCCGTCGCACGCGCAGCGCCTTGGCATAGTACGCGTCGTAGTAGCCGGCGCTCAGCGCAAACGTGCCCAGCATGATCCGTCGCTGCACCTCCGCCCCGAACCCCGCTCCGCGCGACTCGCGAACCAGCGCCTCGATCCCCGCTTCCGCTCCGCGCCGCACTCCGTAATGGACGCCGTCGTAGCGTGACAGATTGCTCGACGCCTCGGCCGTCGCGATCACGTAATACGCCGCGACGCTGTGCCGCGCCCGCGGCAGCGACACATCCACCACCCGGGCGCCGCCGCGCCGCGCCTTGTCGATGGCGGCTTCCACGGCCCGTCGCACCGAATCGCTCAGGCCCTCGCCAAAATACTCCCGCGGCACGCCGAGGCGCAGCCCCGCCATTCGCCGCGAGACCAGTTCCTCCGTCATTGCTGCGGAATATGCTTCGGGTCGGTGCGTCGAGCAGGTCGCATCGCGGGCATCCGGTCCGGCGATCACCTCCAGCACCCGCGCAGCGTCGCGCACGTTGCCGGCCAGCACGCCGACCTGATCCAGGCTCGATCCGTACGCAATCAGCCCGTAGCGCGAAATGCGCCCATAGGTCGGCTTCAACCCCACGCAGCCGCAGAATGCCGCCGGCTGACGCACGCTGCCGCCCGTGTCCGATCCCAGCGCCGCCGGCACCATCCCCGCCGCGACCGCCGCCGCCGATCCGCCCGACGACCCGCCCGGCACGCGGCCGCGATCGAGCGGGTGGTGCGTCGGGAAAAAGGCGCTGTTCTCCGTGGAGGAGCCCATCGCGAATTCGTCGAGATTTGTCTTGCCGACGAGCAGCGCCCCGGCCGACTCCAGCCGCTCGACGACGGTGGCGTCATAGGGCGGCACAAAGCCCTCCAGCGCCCGCGACGCCGCGGTCGTGGGCGCGAAGCGCGTGCAGAGGTTGTCCTTGATGGCGATGGGAACGCCGGCCAGTGCACCGCCGCCGCGCCCCGCTTCGATCGCTGAGTCGAGCTGGGTGGCCCGCGCCCGGGCATGATCCGCCGACACGTGCAGAAACGCCCGCACGTCGGGGTCGATCTGTGCGATTCGGGCCAGGGCAGCGCGGCAGACTTCCGCCGCGCGTTCGCGTCCCGCCGCCACCGCGTCCGCGACTTCAATCACACTGCCAGGCGGAATCGGGGCATTCACGGGGTTGTTCTGGAATCCTGCTATGGCTCGCCGTCGCCGCCGACCGCCGCGACCAACAGGGCCGCGTGGGACATCGCGCGCGGGCGAGAGCGGACTAGCGTAGCGGCGCGCCGCGGCTGCTGGCAACGCAAGCGAAGGCATGCCGGTCGATCCCGTCAGAATCGCGGACGCTTCGATAGAATTCGTCTCACGATGGATCTCCTCCTGCTCGGCGGCACGCAGTTCATCGGCCGCCACGTCGCCGACTCGCTACTCGCTCGCGGCCATCGCGTGTCGGTTTTCAACCGCGGACGGACGGCCGACGACCTGCCGCCGCCGATCGAGCGGATCCGCGGTGACCGCGACGCCGGCGCCGCAGGACTGAGCGCGCTCGGCGGCCGAAGCTGGGACGCCTGCGTCGACTTCAGCGGCTTCACGCCGGGACAGGTGCGGCCCAGCGCCACGGCGCTGTCCGGCCGGGTGGGGCGTTATGTCTTCATCAGCGCGGTGAGCGTCTACGGCGATCCCCGGCTTCGCCCGGTGTGTGAGTCGCATCCGTGCGTCGCGCCGGCGGCTGAAGCGGTGAGGGAGTTTGACGCCGCGACCTACGGCCCTTTGAAGGTCGCGTGCGAGAACATCGTGTCGGGGGTGTTTGGGAATCGGTCCACGATTCTGCGGCCGCAGATCGTCGCCGGACCGCACGACCCCGTTGATCGCCTGTCCTACTGGGTCCGACGCGGCGGGCAACCCGGGCCGACGTTGATTCCCGGCGACGGCAGCGACCATGTGCAGTTCATCGACGTCCGCGACGCAGCCCGGTTCATCACCCTCGTGCTGGAGCGCGATCTTTCGGGCGTCTTCAACCTGGCCGGGCCGCGGCTGACGTGGGCCAGGTTCGCCGCGTTGCTGGGGGCGTCCGGTCCCGTCTGGGTGCCGGCCGAGGAGCTGCGGCGAATCGGGCTGACCGAGCACGAACTGCCGCTGTTTCGCCCGGAGCGCGGACCGCGCAGCGGACTGATGGACGTGAGCAGTGCTGCCGCGCAGGCCGCCGGCCTGTTGCTCACTTCGCCGGAGGAGACGATCCTCGCCGTGCGCGCGTGGCTGCCCCAGTGTCCGTTGGCCCCGGCATTGCCGCTGGAGCGGGAGAGCCGGATCCTGGCGGATTGGCAAAGCCGCCGCACCTGACCACGCGCCTGCCGGCATTCGGCCGCCGATGGCCCACCCGCGATCGACCCGGCCCGAACTCCGCGAACCCGCCCCTATAATCGCCCGGTTCGTGATTGGAGCCGGGAGAGCCGATGAGCGAATTCAGGATCGTCAGCCCGCACACGCCATCAGGCGATCAGCCCGCCGCCATCGAAAAGCTGGTGGATGCGTTTTCAAGGGGGGAGCGATTTCAGACGCTGATGGGCGTCACCGGCTCCGGCAAGACCTTCACCATGGCGCATGTCATCGCCCGCCTGCAGCGCCCCGCGCTGGTGATTTCTCACAACAAGACGCTTGCGGCGCAGCTGTTCGAAGAATTCCGTGAGCTGTTTCCGCAGAACGCGGTTTCGTACTTCGTCAGCTACTACGACTACTACCAGCCCGAGGCCTACATCCCGCAGCGCGACATCTACATCGAGAAGGATTCGTCGCGCAACGACGATCTCGACCGATTGCGGCTCGCGGCGACCAGCAACGTCGTCAGCCGGCGCGATGCGATCGTCGTGGCCAGTGTCTCCTGCATCTTTGGTCTCGGCTCGCCGGATGAGTACAAGGCCAGCGTGCTGATGGTCCGCGTCGGGGAGCGCTGCGAACGCGACGAACTGCTCCGCAGCTTCGTCAACCTGCAATACTCCCGCAGCGACATCGAGCTGAAGCGCGCCGGATTCCGCGCCCGCGGCGACGTCATCGAGATTCAACCCGCCTACGAGGAATTCGCGATCCGCATCGAGCTGTTCGGCGACGTCGTCGAGCGGATTCAGTACATCCACCCGCTGTCGGGGGCGGTTCTCGACACCCGCGATCACGCCTTCATCTACCCCGCGGTGCACTACGTCCTCCCGCAGGAACGCATCGCCGTCGCGGCGGAGTCGATCCAGCAGGAGCTGGACGAGCGCGTCATGCAGCTTCGCCACGAGGGCAAGCTGCTCGAAGCGCAGCGGCTGCTGGCGCGCACGAAGTACGACATCGAGATGCTGATGGAGGTCGGTTATTGCAGCGGGATCGAGAACTACTCACGGCACCTGGTCGGCAGCGCTCCGGGAGCCAAGCCCTACACGCTGGTCGATTACTTCCCCGACGACTTCCTGCTGATCGTGGACGAATCGCACGCCACGATTCCGCAGATCGGCGCCATGTACGCCGGCGATCAATCGCGGAAGCGCGTGCTGGTCGAGCACGGCTTCCGGCTGCCGAGCTGTCTCGACAACCGTCCGATGAAATTCGCCGAGTTCGAGGCGATGTGGAAGCAGGTGCTGTTCGTCTCGGCCACGCCGGGGCCCTTTGAAATGCAGCGCTGCGGCGGCTCCGTCGTCGAGCAGGTCATCCGTCCGACGGGACTGGTCGATCCGCGGATCGAGTTGCAGCCGGCGCGCGGGCAGGTGCCCGATCTGCTGGAGCGCATCCGCCAACGCGCCGCCGCCGGAGAGCGCGTGCTCGTGACGACGCTCACCAAGCGCCTCGCCGAGGATCTCTCGCGCTACATTCAGGAAGCCGGGCTGCGCGGTCGGTACCTGCACAGCGAAGTCCAGACGCTGGAGCGCGTCGAGATTCTGCGCGAACTCCGACAAGGGAAATTTGACGTGCTGGTCGGCGTCAACCTGCTGCGCGAGGGGCTGGACCTGCCCGAGGTCTCGCTGGTTGCGATTCTCGACGCCGACAAGGAGGGCTTCCTCCGCAGCGAGACCTCCCTTGTGCAGATGATCGGCCGCTGCGCCCGAAACGTGAACGCGCTGGTCGTGCTGTACGCCGACAAGGTCACCAACGCGATGAAGCGCGCCATGGATGAGACCGAGCGCCGCCGCGGCATTCAGCTTCGCTACAACGAGGAGCACGGCATCGAGCCGGACACGGTGCGAAAGGCGATCCGCGACAATCTGCTGGGCGAGATCGCTGCGGCCAACCGCGTCCGCGAGGTCGTTCATGCGGACGAAGGCGATTACGACCGCGACGAGCTGATTCGCGAGTTGGAGCGGGAAATGCTCGAAGCGGCCGAGTCGCTGGACTTTGAGAAGGCCGCCGCCCTGCGTGACCATGTCGCCGAGCTGCGCAAATCGCCGGAAGCCCGCATTGGGGCGGCCCGCGCCCGACCGGCCACTCACCCCGAGTCGGATGGCCCGCCGGCCCCCCGTCGAAAGGGCGCTCGCCGCCGCTGATGCAGTGGAACGGGGATGCGGGCCGGACCTGTTTGGAGTACAGTCTGCGCGTTCGGCGCACGTTCCCGACTGTCCGAACTTGTCGAAACGAGTCAATCGCCGGACACAATCGCGGCGCGAGTGTGCTGCCGTCGATAACATCGTCTGAATCAACCTGGATCGGCCCGCAGCCGGGGTAAGGGCGGGCCAAGAGACATCGCCCCCGAGGAGCTTTTGAATGCAGCCTTCTCTTCGCCTGAAGCGCGCCCTGTGTGTCGCGCTGGTCGCCTGTTCCCTCCCCCTCGCTTCGGCCCCGGCCGCCGGGGTGGACGACTTTACGCTGGCGCGTGCCGTGCCGTCCGATGCGACGATGATCGCGGCGCAGCGCGATCACGCCGGCCTGGCGTTCATCAACAAGCAGTATGAGCGCATCTGGGATGCGATTCAGAAGGCCAACTTCGACCGGGACGTGCGCAAGTGGCTGCGCACGTCGGTCGAGGACTCCGGCGGCGACGTCGCCGCATTCGATGAACACTGGCAGCAGGTCAGCGACCTGATCACCACGGTGGACTGGTCTTCGCTGTGCGGGCGCGAGATGGCGTTCGGCATGCGCCTGCCGGTTGCCGGCGGCGCCGAGCAACTCCCCTTTCCCGAATTCGTGGTTCTGATGCTCCCCGCCGAGGGCAAGAGCGCCGCTGCATTCGAGGGACTGTCGGGCATGCTCAAGGCGCTCCGCAAGGTCGCGGAAGACGATCTGACGCTCACCGAGGACACACAGGGCGACCTGACCGTTCATCGCCTCGCATTCCCCCCGCCGACTCCGTTTTCTCTCACGCTGGCGCGCCACCGCGACACGCTGATCTTCGGAATGGGCGGCGGCTGGGTTGAGCAGACGCTGGCGCTGGTCGCCAAGCCGGGTGACTCGATCGTTGCATCCGATCGCTTCAAGGCGGCGATGAAGCGCCTTCCCGCTCCATCGGACGGCTTTTTCTACATGGACGGCGTCCGCGCGATGGAGTCAGCCCGGACGTCGGCGCGATTGCTGGACGCGATCAACCCCGATTCGACGGACAAGCCGGGCGAGGCGCTGGTCAAGTTGATCGACATGTTCGACATGTTCGACACGATCGCATCGGTGACTTCGACCGACGGAATGAAATCCGTCACCGATGAAATCACCCTCTTCCGCAGTGATGCTTCGTCGCGTGCATTTCACTCGATCATGTATGCGCAGCCGGCGCTGAGCGATCCGCTCAAGTATGTGCCCAAGGCCGCTCGCAACGTCTCGGTTGGCAGCGGCGTGGACTTGGGCAAGATGTACGACACGATGGTGACGTTCGCCCGGTCGCTCCCCAACGGCGAGGAAGTGGACAGCACGATCGAAACGGCCGAGGCGATGCTGGGCTTCAACTTCCGGACCGACCTCTTCGGCTGGATGCAGGGCGCCTACTGCACCTTCACTGTTCCGGGTCCGCAGGCCTTCAGCCCGTCGGACACGGTTGTGATGGTCCGCGTCAGCGATGAAGAAAAGTCCCGCGCCATGCTCACCCGGCTGTTCAACGCCGTCGGCCCGCTGCTCGAGCAGCAGAACGGCGCGGTGGAGGACGTCGAGATCGAGGGGGCGACCGGCTTCCGCTGCGTGATCCACCCGATGCTGGGCATGATGGGCGGGCTTACGCGGCCGACCATGGGGGTCAAGGACGGCTTCCTGTTCTTCGGGTCCAGCCCGCGCGGCCTTAAGAACTCTTTCGCGGTTGCTGCCGGCACGGAAGAGAATTTCACCAAGAACGAGCGCTACGTCGCCGAAGGATTGCCCATCACCAAGCCGGTGCATTCGTTTGAGTTCGCAGACCTCAGCACCTGGGGCAAGGACACCGGGCAGATTCTCCGCATGGTTCCCGCCATGATGAATCTGATGGGCGGCGGCGGCGGGGCGATTCCGCGGCCGGTGCTGAGCATGATGACCAAGGCCGCCGGCGTCGTGGACAAGATGGACTACTACTCCTCGTCATGCAGCCTCGGCTGGATGGAGGGGCAGACGTACATGTCGAAGTCCGTGACGACCTATCAGAAGGTCACCAAGCCGGCGGAGAAGACCGAAGAGCCGGCCAAGACGGACGCTGAAAACTAGGCCTGGAATTAATGCGGGCGAGCGAAAGCCCGCTCCGGAAAACGCAATCGGGCGGCGATCGGCGCTTCTGTGCGCCAATCGCCGCCCGGGATTTTTTCAAGGCGAACCGGCTTCCGTCCGCTACCAGCCGTCGTCGGCATCGTCCCCCTTCGGCCCCTGGGGCTTCTTCGCCGGCTGCGTCGCGGCCCGCTCGCGCTCCTGGCATGCTCGGCAGCGCACTTCACTTTCCGCGTTCGCGAAGAGCTTTCGGCAGGCGTCGCAGCGTGTCGCGCGCATCGCGCTGGCCTTGCCGCAACGGACACACGAGAGCCGGCCGGGCTTCCAATCCATCGGCACCTCGGCCGCAAAGACCGCCTCGCACTCCTTGACCGTACAGGCCGCCTGGATCGTCGCGGTGGGAGTACGTGCATCGCCCGATCCCGACGCCGCACCACCGCCCCAACGCGGAATCAGGCTGCGCCCTGCGAACAGCACCACGGCGCCGATCAAGACCCACAGCACGATCCGTACGCCGGGTATCGACAGCCATCCGCCGTGTACGTCGCGAACGTGTGTCACCTCGCCACGAACGCGATCCAGCGCCGCTCGGGCATGCCCTCGAACGGACTCCATCGCGCTGCCGGATGCCGATGAAGAATCGGATTGCGGCGAAGGGCTACCGGTTGGTTTGGATTCGGGCATCGACCGTGACCTCCGCGCCTCGCCGGAATTATAGAAGTTCGCCGCCGCCCCCCCATCCGTATCGTCCCCATATCTGCCGGCGATCGGGGAACAGACGGGTACCGGCCAATCGTCCCATAACTCAAACTCTCGAAGGACCGGCGGATTTTCGAGAATTACCTATTGCAAATTACGATCATAGTGATATCATTTCGATAGATGGTTGAGGTGGTCGTCGGAACCGACCCCCCGGCACAAACGAGGAGAGTTCACGATGTCTCCGGAACTGGGATTCAGACCGATCAGCGGCTGGCTGACGCTTCCGACGTTTCTTGCGGTTGAAGTGGCCGCGATCTGGGCGTTCGTTCGGGGTGTGATTTCCGCCAAGGAACAGGGCGCATCGGTCGAGGTGACGACGATCGCGATGCTGGTCGCACTGGTCATCGTGGCCGTGGTCGTCTTCGTGCTTCTGCTGGGCCACTTCACGCTTCAGCCGAATCAGGCGGCCGTTCTGCTGCTCTTCGGCAAGTACAGGGGCACTGCGCGGGACGAGGGATTTCACTGGGGCAACCCCTTCTTCACCAAGACGAAGGTCTCGCTGCGCAGCCGCAACCTGAACACCGACAAGCTGAAGGTGAACGACGCGCGCGGGAACCCGATCGAGATCGGCACGGTCGTCGTCTGGCATGTGGCGAACACGGCCCAGGCCTGCTTCGACGTGGATGACTATACGCACTATGTCGCCATCCAGAGTGAGGCGGCGGTGCGGCACCTGGCATCCTCCTACCCCTACGACTCGGGGCACGATCACGAGGTCTCATTGCGCGGCGCCACCAGCGAGATCAACCGGGCGCTTCAGGCCGAATTGCAGGAGCGGCTCAACAAGGCCGGCGTCGTCGTCGAAGAGGCGCGACTCAGCCACCTCGCCTACGCGCCCGAGATTGCCGGCGTGATGTTGCGCCGCCAGCAGGCGGAGGCGGTCGTTTCGGCCCGCATGCGCATTGTCGAAGGCGCCTGCGGCATGGTGGAGGCGGCGCTGGAGCGCCTTTCCGCCTCTCGAATCGTCGAGCTGGACGCCGAGCGCAAGGCCGCGATGGTCAGCAACCTGCTGGTCGTCCTCTCTGCGGCGAGCAGGGCGCGCAGCCGGTTGTGAACGCCGGAACGCTTTACTCCTGATCGAAATGTCGCAAACAGGGATGTCCGCGGGCTGGAGCGCGCATGGACAAGCGAAAATCCATCCTGCTGCGCGTCGCGCCCGAGTTGTGGGACGCGCTGAACCGCTGGGCGCACGACGAACTGCGCAGCGTCAACGCGCAGATCGAGTACGTCCTGCGCGAGGCCGTCCGCCGGCGTACCGGGCACTATCCCACGGCATTGCCGCCGGAGGACTCTCCGACGGACCGGTCGGCGGACGCCGCCCCGCCGGAGGCAGACGACTCCGCGCCGCCGCCACCGACGGATGACGCTGATTGACTCAACACGCGCGGCCGCCGGCAGGTGCGAACAGCCCGCGCAGTCCGATCACGGAATCGAGCCAAAAAGAAGGAGAATGCCATGAGCCCCCACTACGAACACACGCAAATCGGCTGGGTCACGCTGCTCTCCTGCCTCGGGGGATTGGCGGCTGTCGCCGGCGCCTATGCGTTCGCCCCGCATGTCATTGCGATCGGCGTGGCAGCGCTGCTCGCCGCATGCGCGGTGCTGTTCTCCACGCTCACGGTGGTCATTCGCGACGGCGCACTGCGTGTGCACTTTGGTCCCGGCCTGATCCGCCGCACGATTCCGCTTGCCCGCGTTCGCAGCGCGCGCAGCGTGGTCACGCCGTGGTACTACGGCTGGGGCATCCGCCTGACGCCGTGGGGCTGGTTGTGGAACGTCTCCGGGCTGCGGGCGGTGGAACTGCTGCTCGATAACGGCCAGACGTTCCGGATCGGCACGGACGATCCGGAGAAACTCGCGGCCGTTCTGTCGCGCGAGCTGCCCAGGCACGCCCTCCCGGTCGGCCCCGCCCCGCGAGCGCGGATCGTGATTGCCTGATCCGATCGACGCGTCGTGTCCGTCGCTGCGGCGTCATTGTGTCGCTGCGCCATCGCTCCGCCGCGGCGGCCGTTCGCGAACCAGTGCAATGGGAGTATGCTCTGGCTCGCGGCGCGTCTCTCGTATCGCCGTGACGCGGGAGCGAACATGCCCTGGACCTGGCTTGCGCTGGCGGCGATTTTCGAAATCGGCTGGGCCATCGGCCTGAAGTACACGCACGGCCTGACGCGCATCGGCCCGACCATCCCGACCGTGCTGGCCATGCTGGCGAGCTTCTACTTTCTCGCGCTGGCGGCGCGCGATCTGCCGATCGGAACCGCCTATGCCGTCTGGACCGGCGCCGGAGCGGTGGGCACGGCGATTCTCGGGATCGTGCTGTTCGATGAGCCGCGGGCGCTGGCCCGCGTCGGAAGCATCCTGCTGATTGTCGCGGGAACCATCGGGCTGAAGCTCTCGACGCGATGAGGCGGCGCTGCTCGCCGAACGGCGCCCCGCAGCCGGGCTGTGGCCGTATACTCCACGCGCGAGCGGAGTAAACCGGCGATGAGCGTGCTGGTCGGCGTGATCATGGGATCGAAATCGGATTGGGACACCCTTTCCGAATCCGCACGCATCCTCACGGAATTCGGCGTGCCGCACGAAGTGCGGGTCGTTTCCGCCCACCGCACCCCCGACCTGCTTTTTGATTATGCAGCCGGCGCCGCGGATCGCGGAATCGAGGTGATCATCGCCGGGGCGGGCGGCGCAGCGCATCTTCCCGGCATGGCGGCGGCCAAGACGGCGCTTCCGGTACTGGGCGTGCCGATCGAGTCGCGGGTGCTGGCCGGCGTGGATTCGCTGCTCTCGATCGTGCAGATGCCGGCCGGGGTGCCGGTCGGCACACTCGCGATCGGGCGCGCCGGCGCGATCAACGCGGCGCTGTTGGCGGTCGCCATCCTGGCCAACAGCCGTCCCGATCTGCGCCGGCGGTTGGCTGATTTCCGCGCAAAACAGACGAACGACGTGCTCGCCGCGCCCGATCCGCGGGCGAATCCGTGAACAGCCGCAACCCGCACCCCCCCATCGATCCGGAGTGATTCCGCGCATGCAGGTCGGCGTTCTCGGCGGCGGTCAGTTGGGGCGGATGCTCGCGCTGGCGGGCTACCCGCTGGGCGTGCGGATGCGGTTGTATGACACGCCGGCCGAGTCCCCCGCGCAGCACGTCGCCGAGTATCGCCGCGGACCGTTCGACCGCACAGCGGAAATCGTCGAATTCCTGCGCGGCGTGGATGTCGTCACTTACGAATTTGAGAATATCCCGGTCGCAACCGTGGAAGCACTGGAACAGGCCGGGCTGACCGTGATGCCTCCGCCGCGGGCACTGGCCGTCTCACAGGACCGGCTGGCCGAAAAGACGCTGTTTCAGTCGCTCGGCATCCCGACCCCCGATTTCTCGGTCGTTCGCTCCGCGCAGGAGCTGGCCGACCGCGCGGCCCGCACGGCGCAGATCCTCAAGACGCGCAGCGGCGGGTATGACGGCAAAGGGCAGGCCGAGGTAACCGCTGCCCAGGACGCGGAGTCGGCCTGGGCGATGCTGTCGTCGATGCCGCCGGCGCCCGGATGTCCCGGACTGATCTGCGAGTCGCGAATCGACTTCGAGCGCGAGCTGTCCACGATTGCGGTGCGCGGGCGCGATGGTCGCACCGCCTTCTATCCGCTGATCGAAAATCGCCACGAGCGGGGCATTCTGCGTGAGTCGATTGCACCGGCCGAGACTTCAGACGCGCTGCAGCTGCAATCGCAGGAATACGCGTCGCGCGTTCTGGACCGACTGAACTACGTCGGCGTGCTGACGATCGAGTGGTTCGAGCGCGGCGGCGAGCTGCTGGCCAATGAAATCGCGCCGCGCGTGCACAATTCGGGCCACTGGACGATCGAAGGCGCCGCGGCCAGCCAGTTTGAAAGCCACCTGCGCGCAATCCTCGGTCTGCCGCTGGGGGACTGCGCCGCGCAGGGCCACTCGCGGATGTTCAATCTGATCGGGGTCACACCGTCGCTGCCGGCGCTGCTCGCGATCCCCGGCGCCCACGTTCACCTGTACGGAAAATCCGCCCGTGCGGGCAGGAAACTCGGACACGTCACGGCCTGGGGCGCGAACCGGAGCGAAGCGGAAGCCCGCGGGCAGCAGGTCGCGCGGGTCATTCGCGACGCCGCAAGCGGGAACTGATGCAACGACGGCCGCTTCGTCAGGCCGGACTGGGGACCGGGCCGGCCGTTTCGTCCGGAGGCCGCTGCACCGGGCGTGCCACCGGCGTTCCGGACCGACGGTTCTGTTCCGCGGCGATCAGGTCGGAGACGGAGGGGCGATCGATCGTCTCGCCGGCCATCAGCCTGCGAACCTCATCCCCGTCGATCGTCTCATATTTCAGCAGCGCCCGGGCGATGGCCTCGAGCGCGTCGCGGTGTTCGCTCAGCACGCGCCGCGCATCCTCATAGGCGGCGTCGATCAGCTTCTTCACCTCGACGTCGATCAGCTCCGAGGTCTTTTCGGAAAACTCGCGCGTCAGCCCGATGTCCACCGCGCGGCGCGAGAGCGTTTCGTCCCCGTGATAGACGAAGCCGAGCGAGTCGCTCATGCCCCACTCAGTGACCATCATCCGCGCCATGGCGGTCGCCTGGCGGATGTCGCCCGAGGCGCCGCTGTTCACGTCCTGCCCGACCAGCTCCTCCGCCAACCGCCCGGCACACAGCACGCGCAGCGTGGCCAGCAGATAGGACCGGTAGTAGGCCGTGCGGTCCTTCTCCGGCAGGGAGAAGGTCGCGCCGCCGTAAGGGCCGCGCGGGATGATGCTGACCTTGTGAACAGGATCTGCGTCCTTGAGGATCGACTGCACCAGCGCGTGGCCGGCCTCGTGATAGGCGACCAGCAGGCGCTCCTTCTCCTCGACGATGCGACTGCGCTTGGCGCGGCCCCACTTCACCTTGTCCCGCGCTTCCTCCAGATCGTCCAGTTCGACTGCGTCCTTGCCCGCCAGCGTCGCGAGCAGCGCCGACTCGTTGATGACGGCCGCAAGGTCCGCGCCGCTGAACATCGGCGTCGCGCGCGCAATGCGCTGGAGCTTCGGATCGAGCGGCGGGGCGATCTTGATCTTGCGGGCGTGCACCTTGAGGATTTCGAAGCGCCCCTTCACATCCGGCAGCGGCACGAACACCTGTCGGTCGAAGCGACCGGGCCGCACCAGCGCCGGATCCAGTACGTCGGACCGATTGGTGGCGGCGATGACGATTACCTGGTCATTACTCTCGAAACCGTCCATCTCGACCAGGATCGCGTTGAGCGTCTGTTCGCGTTCGTCGTGTCCGCCGCCGTTGTAGCCGACGCCGCGCCGCCGTCCGACCGCGTCGATCTCATCCAGGAAGATGATGCAGGGCGAATTTTCCTTCGCCTGGCGGAAGAGGTCGCGCACGCGCGACGCACCGACGCCGACGAACATCTCGACGAAATCGGACCCGCTGATCGAGAAGAAAGGCACCTCCGCCTCACCGGCGATGGCCTTGGCCAGCAGCGTCTTTCCGCAGCCCGGCTCGCCGACCAGCAGCACGCCGCGCGGAATCCGCCCGCCGAGGCGCTGGAAGCGCTTGGGGTTCTTCAGGAATTCGACGATCTCGTACACCTCCTCCTTCGGCTCCTCGATGCCGGCCACGTCGGCGAAGGTGACGTTGGTGTGCTCCTTGGTGGTGATGCGATGGCGGCTGCGCCCGAAATTGCCGAGCATGCCCGCCCCGCCGCCGGACTGGCGCAACTGCCGGAACACGACGAACCACAGCACCGCCAGAATCAGCAGCCACGGGATCAGCGTGAGCATCAGGTTGTAGAACAGGTTGTTGACCGGCTCGTAACGGACGGTCACTTCGCCGCGGCTGAGCGACTTGATCCGCTCCGTGAGGGCCTCGATGTTCTGCGAGGTGACGAGGTACTTGACCTCGAATTCCTTGCGCGGCCCGGGGACATAGGGCGGCACGTTCTCAAAGACGCCGCTGATGACGTTGTCGCGCAGCGTGACGTTCTTGACGTTGCCGTTCTCGACCTCGCGCCAGAAGGCGGTGATCGTCAGGTCGAACGGCTGGTTCATCCCGCGATTCAGCAGCACCAGCAGCAGCGCCGCCAGGCCGACGATGATGATCCAACTGAACGCGCCGCGCGTCATGCGCGGTGGGGGTCGCGGGCCGCCCGGTCGCTGCGGAGAGGACTGGTTTTCGTCGTCAGGCATTCTCAATTCCGCTTCTGTGGCCCGCACTCACTCGCCGCAGCATCCGACCCCGGCGACGCCGCGGCCGGCCAAAGCCCGCGGTCTACCACTCTTCATCGTACATTTGCTGGACAATTCTGGCCGCCAACCGGTCAATTGCCTTTTCCCGGGCGAAATTCTCGGGCTCTCCCGCGGCCGGCAGGTAATCCGCCGCCTGGAGCAGGACCGGCCGGTCCACCAGCACCTGTCCGGTTCGCAGGTGCTTCCATTCGATCCGCACGGCCAGCGTCACCGTCTTTTCGCGGGCCAGCCGCGACAGGCGGTCCGGTGCATATGCGGCGACGTTCTGCTCAAGCACCTCGCCCTTGAGAATCGTATCCGCTGAGGAGCGCGAGGCCAGCCGGTAGGGCGTATCCAGCGATACGCGCTTCTTGACCGCCTCCGTCAGCTCAAATTCGATGTCCCGCCGAAACTCCTTCGACGTGAACATCTCCACGCACACGCTGCGCGCGTCCCCGCGATAGGGCCCGCCGATGGTATAGCCGCAGCCGCTCAGCAGCGCGCCCAGCACCATCACCGAACAGATCGAGAAGATTCGCCGGGGTGAAAGTGATGAAATCATGGTGCCCCCCCTGCCTCGACGGCCTCGAATCCCAATCCGCGCAAACGCGACTGGGCCTCCGCGGCCGCCAGCGTCTCCGGCCAGTCGGCCAGAATCTGCCGGTAGTAGAACTCCGCCGCCCCGCGACGCCCGGTGCGTTCGTACCACTTCGCGACATACAGATCTTTTTCGGCTCGCTGGGAGCGAATGCCGCTCAGCCGCTCCTCGACGCGCTGCTGTTGCGCGTATTCGGGATAAATGCGCAGCACTTCCTGGTAGCGCTCCTGGGCGTTGAGCAGCGGGCGCTCATCATGGGCAATGCCCGGGAACGCGGCGGCCGCGGCCTCCGCCGCCCGCAGCGCAGCGGCCCGGGTGAACCGGCCGGCCGGATACTCCCGAGCGAGATTGACGTATTCATCCTGCGCCGACTGCAGTTCGCCGGTGTTGAAGAAATAGTCCGCTTTCAGCTTGAGCGCGACTTCACCGAGGCGGGTGCCCGGCGTCCGTTCCCAGACGCGGTCGAGGATTTTGATTCCGTCGTCATAGGCGACGATCCAGAAAATACGCAGCACGCGGCGCTTCTTGCCGGCGAGGAAGGCCCGCGCTACGTCCGTCTCGCGGCGCAGTGCAAGCTGGAACAATTCGCCGCTGCCCTGCTCCGCCACGATTTCGTACTGCTCGTACGCTTCCCAGTACCAGCCGCGCTCGAAGAAGCTCTCGCCCAGCAGGAAGACGCCCTCGAGGTAGCGATCGTGGTCGCCGTTGCCCTCCACCCACTTGCGCAACAGCCGTTGCGCGCCGCGCCAATTGCCATCGGCCAGCATGGCCCGGGCACGGCCCAGCTCATCGGTCGGGGGATCGGGCGGTGGCTCGGCCAGTTCCCCCCACGTTCCGGTGGCAGGATCGAGGACTTCCTGTTCGCGATACTGCTGCGACTGCGCCAGCGCCGCGGCAGAGCCAAACGCGAGTGTGAGCGCCGCCAGGATGGAGAGGTTCGACCGGAATCTCATGGCCGCGGATTATAGGCGCGCCGGGCGATTGACCAAAGCACCCGCCGCGGTTGGGATTCGCAATCCCTGTCCGGGAGAGCCGAATGTCGGACGCCGTCATCCTCACAAACGTGGGCAAGCGCTACGGCAGCGTGGCGGCCGTTGCAGGCCTGAGTCTGCGCGTTCCGGCTGGCTGCATCTACGGGCTGCTCGGTCCCAATGGCGCGGGCAAGACCACCACCATCCGCATGATCATGAGCATTCTCGTGCCGGATGAGGGCGAGATTCGGCTGTTGGGCGGCCACCGGGCGCTGGAGGTCAAGGACCGCATCGGCTATTTGCCGGAAGAACGCGGGCTTTATCGAAAAATGACTGTCGATGCGACGCTTCGGTACCTTGCCGCGCTCAAAGGGGTGCCCTCGGCGGCGATCAGCGAGCGAATCCGGGCCGGGCTGGAGCGCGTCGGATTGAGCGCATGGCGGCGAAAGCGGGTGGAGGCACTCTCCAAAGGCATGGCCCAGAAGGTGCAGATTCTGTCCGCGGTGCTGCATGAGCCGGAACTCGTCATCCTCGATGAGCCGTTCAGCGGACTGGACCCCCTCAACGTCGAGTTGGTGCGCGAGCTGATTCTGTCGCTGCGCGAGCGCGGCGCGACCGTGATCCTCAGCACGCACCAGATGGAGATGGCGCAGCGCCTCTGCGACCGCATCGTGCTCATCAGCCGTGGCCGGGCGCTGGCCGAGGGCACGCCCGGGGAGGTGCGTTCGCGCTTCGCGGCGCGCACGGTGGTGCTGGAGGGGGAGGGCGATCTGCGGGCGGTGGCGGCGCGGGTGGGCGCGGACCGGGCGATTGTTTCCGGCAGCCATGCCGAGTTCGATCTGCCCGAGGGGTCGAGCGCCGACGACATCCTGCGCACCGCGATGGAGACCGTGCGAGTTTCGCGATTCGAGGTGCAGCGCCCGGACTTACAGCAGGTGTTCGTGCGGCTGGTCGGCGCCGACGCCGTTGCTGACGACCACCATCCGACGCCGCAGGTCACCGCGCGCTGAAGCGCAACACTCAGCGCATTGAGACGCCGTGCGCTGGGCGCGGAAGGGCGCCTCGTTGCGCCCCCCTGCTTTCAGCCGTCGAGCGCCCAGCGCACCTCACCGCCGACGATCGTCGTGCGGGCGCGGCCGCGCACAACCCATCCGGCAAAGGGCGTATTACGGCTTTGCGATAGAAATCGCCCGGGGTCGATGGTCCATTCCGTCTCGGGATCAATAATCGTCACGTCGGCCGGCTCGCCCGCCGCCAGCGATCCGCCGGCCACGCGCAGCAGCCGCGCGGGAGCGGTGGACATCAGTTCGATCAGCCGCGGCCAGCCGATCACGCCGGATTCGATCAGCGCGCGGACGAACAGCGGCAACGCCGTCTCCAGCCCGACGATTCCGAAGGGCGCATCGGGGAATTCATGCTCCTTGTCCTGACGGCCGTGCGGCGCATGGTCCGTGACGAGGCAGTCAATTGTGCCGTCGCGTACGCCCTCGATGCACGCAGCGACGTCGCCGGCGGTGCGCAGCGGCGGGTTCATCTTGAAGTTCGTGTCGTAGCCGCCGCAGGCTTCGTCGGTCAGCAGCAGGTGATGCGGGCACACTTCGCAGGTCACGGCCTGCCCTTCCCGCTTGGCGCGCCGCACGATCGCCACGGCGCCGGCGGTCGAGATGTGCGCGACGTGGTACCGCACGCCCGCCTGCCGCTGCAGCAGCACGTCGCGCTGGATCATCGCCTCCTCGGCGATGGATGGAATTCCCGGCAGCCCCAGTCGCGTCGAAACCAGCCCCTGGTGCATGCAGCCGCGACCGGCCAGCGCCCGGTCCTCGCAATGCTGAATGAACAGCCGGTCAAACATGCTCACATACTGCATCGCCCGCAGGCAGACGCCCGCGTCGGCGATGCCGTCGCCGTCGTCGCTGAAGGCCACCGCCCCCGCGCGGATCATCAGCCCGATCTCGGCCAGCTCCTTTCCGGCGCGCCCCTTCGTGATGGCGCCGATCGGGTACACCCGCGTCCGCCCCACCCGCACCGCCTGTCGTGCAACAAACTCGATCTGCGCGTCTGAATCAAGCGGCGGGCTGGTGTTGGGCATGCAAGCGACCGCGGTGAACCCCCCCGCCGCCGCCGCCGCCGTCCCGCTGCCGATCGTCTCCTTCTCTTCGTGGCCCGGTTCGCGCAGATGCACGTGCATGTCGATCAGCCCGGGCGCGACAATCCGCCCGTCGGCGTCGATCACCTGCTGCGCATCGGTCGGCGCGGAGCGCCCCACCGCGAAAATCCGCCCGTCTCGAATGGCCACGTTGGTCACTTCATCAATCGCGCAGGCGGGATCGATGACGCGCCCTCGGCGAATCAGCAGCGTATGGCTCATGCTCGTCGCTTCTGGAGGACTCAGGTCCCAGCGCACCCGCGCCGCGTACCGCCGACATCCTACAGCCCCCGTCAGCGGCGGGTAACGCCCCGGCCGCAACACGCTGCAAGCGCCCCATCCGCCGCGGCCGCCCTCGCGCAACTCGACAACGTCTACGGCCGCCGCTCGCGAAGCATGCGCAGTTCGGCGTCGGCGATCAGTTGCAGCGCCTCATCCGCGGTTGCAGCGGACCGCAGCGCGGCGCAAAGCTCGGGCGAAAAGGTGAGCGACACCCGCGCCAGCGCGTGCAGATGGGATCGATCATCGTGCGAGCAGATCAGGATGAAGAGATCGGTCAGCCGCCCGTCGGCCGCGGAAAAGCCGATTCCGGCCGGCACGCGGGCAATGCAGATGAGCGGCTCGGCGGTCGCATACGGCATCGGCCGGCGCGGGTGCGGTAGCGCCAGACCGCCGGGCAGCGCCGTCGGACCCTGCGCCTCCCGCTCTTCCAGCGCCGCGTGCATTCCCTCCGCGTCATACAGCAGCCCGGTGCGTTCCACCAACCGAACCAGTTCCCGCAGCACCGATGCCCGCGAGCGCGCCGGGAGATTCAACTCCACCCCGGCGCGCGGAATCAGTTGCGAAAGCAGGTGCGCGTCCGGTTCATCCGCGACGGCGCGCTCGAGATTGCGACGATCGATCTCGTCGAGCGTGTGCATGTCGCGCTGCAGCCAGTCCAGCAGCGCCGCGCGGTGGAATCGCCACTGCCCGCCCACCAGTTGCCCGGGAATCACCCCCCGCTCGGCCAGCCTTCGCACCTCGCGCGCATCCATTCCGATGTGCCGCGCGAGTTCGTCGAGGCCAAGCGTCGAGTAGGACACACGGGCACCTTATCCCCCGCTGATCCCGCCACCGCCCGCGCTTCGCACCGGCCGGCGCAGCCTGGGCGGCGCGATCGCACAACAGCCGATGCACCACGCCAGCGACCCCAACACAACCACTGCCATCAGCCCGGTCGGCAGACGCATGGACTCGGGAAGCGGTCCCTCGTCGTAGAAAAGAAACCACGACATTTCCACGCTGCCCACCGTCAGCAGCGCGGCAGCCGGCGGAATGAACCGCGGATAACAGACCGCAGCGCTGATCAGCAGCGGCAAACAGTAGTAAATATACCGGTCATGCACCCGCGTCGGTAACGCAAACGCCGCCGACAGGACGACGCAGCCCAGCACCAGCCAGGCCGCCGGCCCGCCGCCCCACCGCCTCCAGCACAACCCCCCCGCCAGCAGGATCGCGGCTGCCAGCAGCAGCTTGCCAAGCACATCCCGCCGCAGGCCCAATAGCGGCTCCGCGGTGTCATTTCTCCCCGTAGACAGGAAATCCAGCCACCATAGGTTGTACGCGTTGAGCGTGGTCTGATTGTGATGCTCGAAGATCGGGGCCAGGTAGCCGCGCTGTCGCCAGCGCAACGGGTCGCCGCCCTCCCGCAACAGCCCATCCGCGACAAACGGCGCCACGCCGACCGCGAAAACAATCGCCCCCCCTGCCAGGAACGCCGCCAGCCCTTTCCACGCGGAGCCGGGAGGTTGCTCATGTCCCGGCGTAACGCCGATCGCTACCGAACCGGCCGCCGGTACAGTGCCACGTCCCATCAGCAGCGCCAGCCAGGCAAACAGCAGCACCGGCGCAAGCAGAATCGCCTGCGCTTTGATCAGCAGCGCCGCCCCGAACGCAGCCCCCGACCACGCGAACCGCCCGCGCGCCAGCAGAACCAGTGTCCAGACCAGCGGGGCCGTTACCCAGACGTCCGTCTGATTCCAGAATGCGGAATTCAACGCGATCGGCGGCGCCAGGATGCACACACAAAACGCAATCGCCGCCAATTGGCGCGAATCGGCGCGTTCCCGCGACACGATCGTCACGAGTGTGGCCACCCCCAGCGCCAGCAGCACGTCGAGCAGAAGCCCCGGCGCTGCGACCACCCACCGGCTCACGTGCGAATTGGCAAGTGGCGAGGTGATCGCGGAGCCGTCATGCCCGAAGTGACGCGCCATGCGGCGATCCGGCACCGCCGTTCGGAGATCGGGATCAAGCGCGCGCCAAATCGTCCCTTGCAGCCAGAACAGGTAAATCGACCCGGGCGGATAATTGCAGGCATTGGGAGCGAACAGCGCCAATGGCTCGCCGGATCGGCTGAAGCGCGGCGGTGCGCGCGTAACCAGCCCCGGCAGTGGATCCGCGTCGTACACGCCGGCCGGCCCGCGCTCCACCGCGCGCTGCCCCCAGGCGAGATAGTCGAGGTGATCCAGCAGAAACGAATGCGCCGGCGCTTGAGAAAGCAGGAACGCCCGCCCCGCCAGACCCAGGAGCAGGCACGCCGCACAGACCAACACGGTGCGAGAGACCCGTCGTTGCACTGTCGCTGCCACGCGCGCTCCCTCATCCGCCGCCGATCACGTCGCTAGGGACAATTCTGCCCGGGCGGAGGCAGGACGATCAGGCATGCGACAAACGGGTCAATGTCGAAATTGGTCAGGCCGCCGTCCTGGTTGATGTCGCCCCAGCAGCCGCGCTGCTCCCAGCACTGCTGCGTGCCGCCGCCGGCGAGATACTCAGCCGGCGCTGTCGGCGATGAGTTGTTGATCAGCGCCTGGACGAACGGGTCGATGTCGAAGTTGTTGACCGCCCCGTCGCAGTTCGTGTCGCCGCGGATGCAGGTCTCCACGCAGATCGGCTGCCCGGGTGTCACCACCAGCCCCCACGATGCGAACAGCCCCGTATCGGGCACCGCTTCATCCACCACGGTAAGCGTCCATGTCCCCTGCATCGGCCGCTGCTCGAACACAATCAGGGTTCCGTCGCCGAAGATGGACGGCTTGATGAACCCGGACATCGGCTCCTCGCACTCGTTGTCCGTCCCTTCATCATCAAAAGTCACCAGCAGCCCGTCCTCATCCGCGCAGGCGCGATCCCACAGCACGCGGGTCACACCGCCGAATTCCAGCGTGATGCGCATGTCGCTGATGAACGAGTGGTCCGGAATGCGCACAAAGACATTCAGGTCCGTGGCAACGATCGGATCCGTAATGGTCAGCGTGCTGGGGACGCCGAAGTCGTCGCCATCGGGGATGATCTCGTTGACTTCGACCACGAACTGCACCGGCGGCGCACCGCTCGGTTCGAAGCAGCCGCCCCCGACTCCCAGATGCTGGCCGCCGGAAGCGGCGCAAGACGCAATCGTGCGCAAGGCACACTGACCGCCGGCCAGGCAGCAAGCGCCGCCCGGCGGACAGGCGGCCGCTTCACAGGTGACGCAGTTCCCGGCAAACGCCCCGCCGATTGCGGCACATCCGCCCGCGGTCAGTTGCCGGCATTCACCGGTAATCAGGCAGCAGGCCCCCGTCGCCGGCGTGACGCTCAGCAGGATGTCCGTCGGCCCGCCCCCCTCGATCGCCCCCGAAGTCCCCGATCTGGATGAAGTAGGTTTCGCCCGCCACCGCGCAGAAGAACAGCTCCAGCGGCTCCGGCTCATCGGCGCAGCCCACCTCGACGAGCGAACCACATGCTCCGCGATGGACCGCCACAATGACGTCGTATCCCCCTCCCTGCGCGGCCACGAACAGCCTGGCCGTGGCCGACGTCGCGGGGGTCCAGCGATACCACTGCGAATTCTGCATTTCAGTGGTGGTGATGCTGTTGCAGGAGCCGCGCGGCGGGCTGGCCGTGTTCAGGTCATTGTCGAATGTCTGCGCAAAGGGCAGCGTGCCGATCACGATGGCGCTCGCGCAGGATTGCCCCGACCCGGCAGGCCCGTTCGGCCCGACGGCATCGGTCGCTCTGGCGGAACCTGCCAGGACAATCGCGACCAGGACGAGGAACATCGGGTGTGGAACGGTGGGCGGCGTCATGGTGCGAGTCCTTTCGCGATTCGGCTGCCCGGCCTTCCGCGGTGTTGTGCCGCAGCCGCCGCAACCGGGGTGTCCTGTACCCTTCGACGCGGGCCACCCGGCGAATCGGGCTTTGAACCGCGGCGAAACCTGCTCGATTGTATGATTCACCGGCGACGGCCACAACCGCCGCCGTGTGGGTTGAACCGGAGCATTGCCATGTCCGACGAACGTGCAATTGATCGCGCCCGCCGACTGCATGAGTCGAGGCTGATGGCCATTCCCGGAGTGCAGGGGGTGGCGGAGGGGGAAACTGCGACGGGCGAACCGGCGATTCTCGTCTTTGTGGCCGGCGGCACGGACGTCAACAGGATTCCCACCACACTGGAAGGCATGCCTGTTCGCACGCGCAGCGGCGACCCCTTCTCGGCCCAGTGAGCGCCGGCCGGCCCGCTACGAATCGAAACCGGCCTCAATGCGTCGTGGCGGCCGAGCGATGGGTTGAAGTGGCCGCGGAAGCCGCCGGCGCGGACGCATTGCGCATCGCCCCGAATTTCAATGCGATCCACGTCGCCACCGTCGTCCCGCCGGCCAGCACCGGCACGACCACCGACAGGAATCGATCGGGTGCGGTCATGCTGGCCACGAACCACCCGCCGAGCAACGCGAGGGCGGTCAGGAATCCCGCCCACACCGCCCAGCGGGCGCCGCGGCGGATGAAGCTGTGCAACCCGACGAACAGTGCGCCGGTGACGATGGATGCCGCACCCGCCGTAATCATCAGCCAGTCGGGCGAGTGGTTGGTCACGATTCGTTCGATGATCGCGGGAGCCAGGCCCGAAAAGATCAGAGCCAGTCCCAGGCAGAGGCACGATGCGTGCGCATACACAATGGACGCACGCGTTTTCACGAACTCACTCGGCGCTTGCAGGGCCATCGGACTACCTCTAATCGGGACAAAGGATTCTCCTGTTTCTGTCGGCCGACAGCAGGAGAATTGTGAATTGAAGTGCGCATCCTGGCGCTTCGCCGGCGCGTGCGCATTTCGCCGATCCGGCCCCCCGCGCCACAATCTCCAGGTGCCCGGATTATGAGACTGGAAAGGTAGCCGCGTCGGCCGCCGCGATTCCGTCCCGAATCGACGCAAGCCGGTCCGAAGCGCAGATTTCGCGCAGCGGGATCATGACGAAACTCCGCGCCCACATTCGAGGATGAGGCAGCTCCAGTTCGGGCGAACGGAGTGTCAGCGTTCCGAACAGGAGCAGGTCGAGGTCGAGCGTCCGCGGACCGTTGCGCTGGTCGCGAACCCGCCCATGACGCGCTTCGGTCTCCAGGAGAACCGCCAGCAGCACAATCGGAGACAGCGTGGTGCACAGTTCCGCGACGGCGTTGAGGAACAGCCCCTGTCCGGCAGGGCCGCCCTGCGGCGCGGTCTCGATCAGGCTCGAAATCCGCAGAATCTCGCAATCGGCCCGTTCGCCAAGCTCGCGGAGCGCACCGCGGATGTATGCCTCGCGCGGCTCGATGTTCGAGCCGAGCCCGAGAAAGACCCCCGAGGTCCACCCCGGCATCCGCGCTGCACGCTGCGCGACAGGGTCCACCGGGGTCACGGGCTACTTCGACTCGCCGACGCGCGCGTCCAGGATCCGCTTGTATTCGCGCTTGTTCTGCGCCCCCATGAGGCGCTCCGTCGGCTTGCCGGCTTCAAACAGGATCACCGTCGGAATGTTCTGCACGTTGAACTTCATGGCCGTCTGCGGCGCCTTGTCGATATCGACCTTGCCGACCCGCACCTTGCCGGCGTATTCGGTGGCGATCTCATCGATTGTCGGGCCGAGCATGATGCACGGCGGGCACCATTCCGCCCAGAAATCCACCAGCACCGGCTGGTCCGCTTTGAGCACTTCGGCGTCGAAGTTGGCGTCGTCGAAGTTCAGCGTGTCAGGTCCGGCCATGAGGCCCTCGCTTTCTTCTCTACAGGCATCTGCGGCCGCCGGGCCGCCCTGACGGGGCAGGCTCCCGGCCGCGGCGGACGGCGCTTCCGCGTCGGACGCACCGATAAGCAATCTTACGGAGCGCCCGTCCGAAGCGTCAACGCGAACGGCGGACACTTCGTCTCGTCCGCCACGGAAGGCTGATGCCGGATCGATCCGGGCAGTTACAATGATGGGTGGTCGCCGGGTCACCGACACGGGAAGGCCCCTGCCCCCGGGCCGCTCCGCCTCCGGGCGGTGCGGAGGGGCAATAGTCCGTCCCGCGGGCCGTTCTTCTCCTTGGCACGATGATCGGCCGACCGGGCCCGTCTGCATCCGCAAGCAGGCCCGTGGGAGATGCGCATGATTTCACGCATTGCAGCCTTTTTCCTGACGACGATGGCTTTCGCTTCGGCGGCCGCCCAGGTCTCTCCCGGCATTTCCATGAAGCCGATTTCGGAAGCCGAGTGGACGCGTGACGCGGCGGCACATCTTCTGCGCCGGGCGGCGTTCGGTGGAACGCCCGAGCAGGTCGAACGCTTGCACCTGGGCGGATTGGATGCAGCCGTCGCCTCCATGCTGCAGCGCAGCGGCGACGACTACACCCCGCCCCAACCGGCGATTGACCCGATCCTGAGGGAGCCTGCCGATCGGGCCACCCTGCGGGTTCTAAGCGAAGACGAGCGCCGCGAACAACAGCAGAAGCGCCAGATGGCGGAACGGCGCTCGATCGAGGAGGTTCGCCTCTGGTGGCTCGACCGCCTGGCGCACTCCCCGTACCCGGCGGAGGAAAAGCTCGTGCTGTTCTGGCACGGGCACTTCACCAGCGGCGTCCGCGAAGTGCGCAACGCGATCTTCATGAAGGAGCAGAACGAGATGCTCCGCAGCAAGGCGCTGGGAAATTTCCGCGACCTGCTGATCGCCGTCAGCAAGGATCGGGCGATGCTCGTGTATCTCGACAACGCCCGCAACGTGAAGCGCTCGCCCAATGAGAATTACGCACGCGAGCTGCTCGAGCTGTTCACATTGGGCCTGGGGAATTACTCGGAAGGCGACGTGAAGGCGGCGGCCCGCGCCTTCACCGGCTGGGGTTTTGACCAGGACGGCTTTGTCTTCCGCCGCGATCAGCACGACTTCGACGAGAAGTCCTTTCTGGGCCGCAAAGGCCGCTGGGATGGCGACGAGGTCATCGACATCATCCTCACCAGGAACGAGTGTTCGCAGTTCCTGTCGCGCAAGCTGCTGTCCTTCTACGTCCGTCCCGACCCGCCGCGCTCGCTTGTGAACGCCTTTGCGGTCGTGATTCGCCGCAATAAGTACGACATCCGCGCCTCGCTGGACGCGCTCTTCCGCAGCCAGGCCTTCTATCACGCCGATTCGCTCGGCTGCCTGATCAAGAGCCCGACCGAGTTGCTGATCGGTGCGGTGCGCCAGTTCGAGCTGCCGCTCGTCGATCTCTTCGGCGCGGAGCGCGCCCTGGCCGGAATGGGGCAGGAGCTGATGCAGCCGCCCAACGTCAAGGGCTGGGACGGCGGTGAGAAGTGGATCAACACCGCGACGCTCTTCAACCGCTACAACGTCGTCTCTTCGCTGCTGCGCGGCGACACGAGCGCCGCCGGGCGCCGCTTCCGCGCGCAAGCCGGCGAGGACAACGACGAGCAGACCGGCGCGATGAAGACCATGTCCGCCCAGTCGCGCATCGCGGCCGGGAAGCCTGTCGCCTACGACCCGCTGAAGTCCTTGCGCGGCGCGGTGACCACGCCGGAGCAGATCGTCGATTTCTACGTGCGGCATCTGCTGGCGACGTCGCTGCCGTCGATCAAGCGCGAGCAACTGATCGACTACGTCCGCGGCTCCGGCGGCGAGTTCTCTCTGTCCGCCCCCGGAACCGCCGAGCGCATTCGCACCCTGGTGCAGTTGCTGACCGCGACCCCCGAATACCAGTTGAACTGATCGCCCGAACCGGACGCGCAGCGGCGCACGGTCGCTTCGCTCCTGAGGCTCACGAGGCAGGCCCATGACCCACGAACCGCTCTTCACCTCCCGTCGCGACTTTCTGACCGGGTCGCTGACCTTCCTCTCCGCCGCGACCACGCTGCCGCTGTTCCTCGGCCGCACGGCTCGAGCGCTGGCCGGCGATGGACCGGCCGCTTCGCGCGACGATTCCTCACGAATCCTGGTGGTCGTCCAGCTTGCCGGCGGCAACGACGGCCTCAACACGATCGTTCCGTACACGATGGACGAGTATTACAAGGCCCGCCGCACGCTGGCCGTTCCCAAGGCGGACGTGTTGAAGCTGGAACAGAACGTCGGGCTGAACCCCGCCGCTGAGGGGCTGAAATCTCTTTACGACGACGGCCTGATGGCGGTTGTGCAGGGGGTCGGCTATCCGAATCCCAACCGCAGTCACTTCCAGAGCATGGACATCTGGCACAGCGCCGACCCCGATCTGCGAAAGCACAGCGGCTGGCTGGGGCGCTATTTCGACTCCTGCTGCACCGGCAGCGACCCGGGGCCTGAGCCGATCGCGGGCGTCGCCATGATGAAGGAAGCGCCCGCCGCCATGTACGGCGAGGACTTCATGCCCCTGGCCTTCGACGACATCAACGCGCTCACGTGGCGCGGCAACCCGCGCGACGCGCGCGCCGTCGAGGCCTTCCGCAAGCTCAACAACATCGACGGCGACCTGCCCGCCGGCGGCCACGAAATGGCCCAGTACCTGCAGCGCGCCGCGCTCAAGGCGCAGGTCGGTGCGGACAACATCCGCGCTGCGGTCGGCCGATCTCTGCCGAGCCGCCGCCGCGGCGGTCGCGGCGGGGAGCTGGGCCGCCAGCTCGACGTCGTGGCAAGGATGATTGCGGCGGATCTTCCCACCCGCGTGTACTACGTCTCGATGGGGGGGTTTGACACGCACACCGGCCAGGCCGGACGCCATCGCCAGTTGCTCACGCAATTCGGCGAAGCGATGAACGATTTCGTTCGAACGCTCGCCGAGAGCAAGCTGCTCGACCGGGTGCTGGTGCTGACCTTTTCCGAGTTCGGACGGCGCGTGCAGGAGAACGCCAGCGGCGGCACCGACCACGGCGAGGCCGCCCCCATGTTCCTCTTCGGCTCGGCCGTCCGACCGGGCGTGCACGAAAAGCACCCCAGCCTCGCCAGCCTGCACCGCGGCGATCTCTCGTACGGCGTCGACTTCCGCCGCATCTATGCGACGGTGCTGCGCCAGTGGCTCAAGGCGCAACCGGAGAAGGTGATCGGCGGCGGCTTCCAGCCGATGAAGCTGTTGAAGGTCTAGGGCCGGCGGCGATCGTGGATCAGTGGTGCGGCTCGCGGGCGAGGTTGCGGTTCCAGCTCGGCACCTCAACCACGACGTCGCAACTGCCGTTGGGCACGCACTGGCAGGCCAGCCGCGATTGGGCCGTCAGCCCGTATGCGTTGTCGAGCTGATCCTCTTCGTCGTCGGTTGACTCGTTGCAGCTCGCCAGCCCCTCCCGCACGATGACGTGGCAGGTGCTGCACGCACAAACCCCGCCGCAGGCGTGGTCCACCTCGATGTGGTGCCCCATCGCGATTTCAAGGATCGAGCCGGGCAGCCCGTGATCCTCGTAAGGCAGCTTCGCCGGATCCACCAGGATCTCGTGACGCCGTTTCTGCTCATCGATGATCGTGAGCTTATATGCCTTTGTCGGCAGCTTCGCCTCGCCGGCAATGTATGGATTCTGTCCGCCCATTCGCACGTCTCCCGCTTCGCACGTCATCGCGGCCGCCGTCAGCGTCTTTCGCCGAACAGGCGCCTCATCCGCCGTCGCACAGCCGCCGCTCCGCACGGCGACCGCGCAACACCATCCTACTTCGTCGCTTCGGCCAGCGCCTCGCGGATCCCGATCTCGGCCAGCGTCAGCGTGCCATGACCGAAATCCGTGAGGGCGCGGTGCAGCGCGTCTGCATCGGTCTGCCGCGGGTCGCGGCGGGCTTCCGCCGCCCTTGTCCGCAGCGCGGCCATCTCGCGTTCGATCCGCGCGCGCTCCTCCCGCGGCAGGCGGTCGCCGTGCCGCGCGAGCATCTGCTCGGCTTTCTGCGTGTCAAAGTCCACCTGGTTGCACAGGTCGATCAGTCGGTGCGTCAGCGCATCCGCCGCCGCATGTTGCTGGCTCTCGACGACGGCGCGGCGGACTTCGTCGTCCGTTAATCCGCGATTGGGGAGCACCTGCACGCCGGCGCTCTGCCCGCTTCGCAGCTCGCGCGCGGCGACATTCAGAATGCCGTTCGCGTCGATCAGAAACTCCACCTCAACCTTCGGAATGCCGGCCGGCATGGGCGGAATTCCCCGCAGCTCGAATCGCGCCAGTTCGCGGCAATCCGCCGCCAGTTCGCGCTCACCCTGCAGCACGCGGACCAGGATGGCCGTCTGTCCGTCCACGAACGTCGTGAAGCTCTCCACGGCCCGGCATGGAATCGTCGTGTTTCGCAGGATCAGCTTGCCGACCGCCCCGCCCATCGTCTCAATGCCAAGCGAAAGCGGCGTCACGTCGAGCAGCAGCAGGTCGGTCGATCCGCCCGAAAGCACCGCTGCCTGCATGGCCGCCCCCAGCGCCACCACCTCATCCGGGTTGAGCGCCGTGCAGGGCCGTCGGCCAAAATGCTGCTCGACGCGCCGCCGCACCAGCGGCATGCGCGTGGACCCGCCGACCAGCACCACTTCGTCCAGCTCCGCGACGACGATCCCGGCGTCTCGCAGCGCGGCATCGCAATGGGCGAGCGTGCGGTCGATCAGCGGAGCGCACAGCGCCTCCAGTTCGGCTCGGCGGACGCGCTTCCGGGTGAGACCGGCCCCGGGCAGGGAGAACTCGACTTCGGCCTCGTCGGCTTCGCTGAGCCTGACCTTGGCGGACTCGGCCGCCTGGCGCAGCGCAGCTCGCTGTGCAGCATCCACCCCGCCCGCCGCAAGCGAGGCTGCATCGTCGCCGGCGAGCCGTTTCATCAGCAGCAGATCGAAATCGTCGCCGCCCAGGTGCGTGTCGCCGGCGGTGGAAAGCACCTCGAACACGTCGCCGTCGATCCGCAGGACGGAGACATCAAACGTGCCGCCCCCGAGGTCATAGACGACGACCGTGTGCGGCCGGCCGCGGTCCTTGGCACGAAGGCCGATGCCGTAAGCAAGCGCGGCCGCGGTCGGTTCGTTGATGATGCGCACAACATCAAGGCCGGCCAGTTCGGCCGCCTGGCGCGTGGCCTGCCGCTGCACGTCGTCGAAATAGGCCGGCACGGTGATGACGGCTCTTCGCACGTCATGCCCCAGCGCCGCAATCGCCCGCTCGCGCAGGGCGCGCAGCACGAACGCGCTGAGCTCCTGCGGCGTGAAGTCGCGGCCGGCCAGGCGCACCTGCAATGTGTCCCGCGGACCGGCGGCGACGGGATAGGCGAGAAAGGGCAATTCCGCCTGCACGTCAGACAGGCTGCGGCCGATGAGGCGCTTGACCGAGTGCACCGACGCCCCTGCGGACTGCACGATGCCGCTGCGTGCGGCCCAGCCGACCTCCACCTGCAATCCCGCACCGGCCGTCGGCCGCAGCGTGACGACCGACGGAAGCCGCGCGTCGCCGCTCGCGTCGCGCAGCACGCGCGGCCCCCCCGGACCCGGAACCGCGACGAGCGAATACGTCGTGCCGAGGTCGATGCCGATGATCGTGTCAGGCGTGGCGGACATCGCGCTCCTGTCCCCCTTCCGTCTGCGACATCAACCGCAGCAGCAGCGTCGCACCGTTCAATTCGCGGCGCAGTGCGACACGATGCTCTGCATCGCCGGGCAGCGCCCGGGCGCCTTCCGCAACCTTGATCAACGCCTCTTCCAGCCGGGCCGCCAGGTCGGATCGAATCGTCGCGGCGCTCTCGGGCGAAACCGCCTCGCTCAGCGCTTCGCGAATCTCCAGAGATTCGGCCAGCAGGAGCGGGTCCATTCCGCGCTCGATGGAGGCATCAGGACCGCCGGAACGGTTCAACAATCGATCAGCGCGGCTGATGGGATCCTGCAAGGCGGTGTAAGCATCATTCAACAGGGCGGCAAGACGCTGCGAGCGCATCCGCTCTTCATCGCTTCGTGCACGATCCGGGTGAACCTGCCGCACGCGCGCGAGCCAGCAGCGGCGCAAGTCATCGGCGGCGAGGTCAAAGACCGGGGCGACGCCGAGCAGCGAGAACGCGTCACTCTCGTCCGCCGGCAGCAGCGCCCCGCAGCTCGCGCAGCGCAGCGAACCGCCGACGGCGGCACCGCACGCGCTGCACGCCCCGGCCGACGGCACATCGGATTGCGATGCGCTCACGGCCGCTGCGGCGCAACCGCGGCGACGGACGAGCGAAGCGCGGCAGCCGGTTGCAAACCGCTCATGCCGAGTAGCTGCTGCCGCAGCCGCAGGTGTGCTTCGCGTTCGGGTTGTTGAACGTGAAACCCGCGCCCATCACGCTTGAGTGATAGTCGATCGTGGTGCCGGCGAGGTTTCCGACGACAAAGCTCTTGAAGTCGGCGACGATGGTGACGCCGCGCGACTCGAAAATCTCGTCGTTGTCACCGACGGGCTGCACGGCCTCGTCGCGCAGATCAAGGACGTACTGAAACCCGCTGCACCCGCCGCCCTTGACGGCGACGAACAGGTACATCGTGTCGGGCATCTTGTCGCGCTCGATGATCTGCTTGATCTCGTTGGCGGCGGCTTCGCTCAACTGCACCCCTTCGCCTTCCGCGGCAACGCGCGCGCGGCTGCGCGCGACGATCTTCGACGGTGCGGCGACGGACGTTTCGTTACTCGGCGTCGTACTCATGGAACTCCCTGCGCTTCTTGCGGCCGGTTCGCGGCGGAGCGCGGCGGCCGGCTTCAGTGCCGCGATCCGGCTTGCGGCTCTCGCCGACGGCGCGCGGATCGCTCGAATTCACAATTCTATTCCTGCGACCGGCGGCTACTTCGCCGCCGCGCCCGCGACTGCGGGGCACGCTCCGGCCTTGGCCTTGGCGTCCCGAACCGCGGCACGGATGGCGTCCTCGGCCAGCACCGAGCAGTGAATCTTCACGGGCGGCAGCGCCAGTTCGCGAACGATCTCGGTGTTCTTGATCTCGAGCGCTTCGTCCAGCGTGCGGCCCTTGACCCACTCGGTGGCCAGGGAGCTGCTCGCGATCGCCGACCCGCAGCCGAAGGTCTTGAACTTGGCGTCGACGATGCGCTGGTTCTCATCGAACTGAATCTGCAGTTTCATGACGTCGCCGCACTCCGGTGCGCCGACAATTCCCGTGCCGACGTTCGGAGCGCTCCGGTCGAGCGAACCGACGTTGCGGGGGTTCTGGTAGTGATCGATGATCTTTTCGCTGTATGCCATCTGACAATCCCTCGTTCAGAAAACGTCCTGGAATCTCAATCATCCGCCAATGTCGGAACGAGCAGCACCTGAAGCCCGTCGTCGTCCCGCAACGTCTCCTCCACAGCCGCCAGTTCGTGGGCGTACTCGCTCGAACGAACGTCGCCCGGCTCCGGAACCACGACCACATACCACCAATCACCCTCTTGCTGCGTGGCGTCCGGCACCACCTTGAGCGTGAACCTGCGCCGCGGGCGCTCATTGAGCCGGCGCTCAATCGCATCCAACATGGACGGCGGCAACACGCTCTGCATCATCCTCTCGCTCCGTCATCTGGCGCCAAGCAGCCGCATCGCGCTGAGCGCCGAACGCACCGCCTCGCCTGCGACCGAGTCGTCCACGGTTCGACCCGGCTGGTAATCAGCGTCGAGCCGCATCGAGTAACACACGCGCAGGTTGCGAACAATGTCACGCCGGCGATTCTCCGATGTCTTACGCCGCCTCAACACAAGCGTCACCACGGTCGGCAACTCGCGATGCGGCCAGTTTCCTCGAACCGGCGGCGCTTCACCGGCGTCGATCAGCCAGGCCGTCGCAGCGGAATAAAGCGCATAGTATGCGCGGCTCACGGCGCTGCGGGCGCGACTGGCACTGCGACACACCGTCGCGGCGGAGACGGCGTCTCGGGCAAGCTGTCGCCAGGACTCGACGCGCGCGTCGGTCAATGATGCGCCCACTCAACAGTCTTCAGATCAATTCCCTCCGCCGCCATCTCCGCCAGCGGGCTCATCTTCCGCAGGTGCTCCACCGCAGCCACGACGCGATCGGCCGTGTAGTCGATTTCCTCCTGCGTCGTGAAGCGCCCCAGCGAAAACCGGATGCTGCTGTGAGCCAGCTCATCGCCGACCCCCAGCGCCTTGAGCACGTAGCTCGGCTCCAGTGACGCGCTCGTGCAGGCCGAGCCGCTCGACACCGCGATTTCCGAGAAACCCATCATCAGGCTTTCGCCCTCGACGAACGCAAACGACACGTTCAGGTTCGACGGCGTGCGCTCCGTGGGGTGCCCGTTGACGTTGATGTCCGACAGCTGGGAGGAGAGCCGCTCCAACAGGCGGTCGCGCAATTGCGTGATGCGCCGCACCTCGCCGTTGGTCAGCCCCTCGCGGCACAGCTCGGCAGCCTTGCCCAACCCCACGATCCCGGGGACGTTCAGCGTGCCGCTGCGCATGCCGCGCTCGTGCCCGCCGCCGTGCAGCACCGCCTCGCAGCGCACGCGCGCCGCTTGCGGCGCACATACAGAGCGCCGACCCCCTTCGGGCCGTGAATCTTGTGAGCGCTGCAGCTCAGCAGGTCGATGCCCATTTCCTCGACGTGGATCGGCACCTTGCCGAAGGTCTGGCAGGCGTCCGTGTGAAAGAGCACTCCGCGCTCCTTGCACATCCGCCCGATCTCGGCGATCGGCTGCAGCGTCCCGATTTCGTTATTGCCGTGCATGATCGAAACCAGCACGGTGTCGTCGGTCATGGCGGAGCGAAGCTGCTGCAGGTCAATCAGCCCCTGCGCGTCAACCTCCAGCACCGTCACGCGGAATCCGTGCCTTTCCGCCAGGTACTGGCACGGATCGAGTACCGCCTTGTGCTCGGTCTTCTGGGTGATGACGTGCCGGCCCTTGTCGCCGTACATCGCCGCCACGCCCTTGATCGCGATGTTGTTGGATTCGGTCGCACCGCTGGTGAAGATGATCTCTTTGGCGTCCGCGCCGATCACCGCCGCCACCTGTTCGCGGGCCGCGTCCACTCCCGCCTCGGCTTCCCAGCCGTAGGCGTGATTCCGCGACGCCGCATTGCCGTATTTCTCCGTGAAATACGGCAGCATTGCCTCCACCACGCGCGGGTCCACCTGCGTGGTGGCGTTGTTATCGAGATATACACTTCGCTTCATCGGGCCAGCACCTTTGAGTGTGAACTCGGGGTATTCAGCTCCACAAGCCCCTCTTCAAACGCCACGTCCGCCAGGCTGACATCCGCCAGAACCTGCCGCAGCCGGGCGTGAATTCGCGCGATCGGCGCCCGGATCGGGCACGAATCCGCCAGATCGCAGCCGCCGTGCGCATCCGCCTCGCCGACGCATTCCACCAGCGCCACCGGCCCCTCCACGGCCTCGATGACTTCGGCCAGTGAGATGCTCACGGCCGGTCGATCCAGCGTGTAGCCGCCGCGCGCCCCGCGCGTCGAGCGAACCAGCCCGGCCCGGTGCAGCGTTTTGAGGACGTTCATCAGCAGCGGCAGCGGCACGCCGTGGCGGATCGAAATATCACGCGCCGACCACACCGCATCCGCCTCCGCGCGGGCCAGGTGGTACATCGCGATCAGGGCGTATTCAGCCTTTTTCGTCAGCGACAGCATCGACGCTCCGCAGTCCAAGCCGCGGGCCGCACGGCCCGGCAGGCCATCATGATCGGACTACGGGGAATATAGCACTAGGTGGGTACGATTTCAAATCGGGCGGGCGGGTTTCAGAATTTTCGAAAAGACCGGGGGAGAAGCAATCCGAGGGGCATCGCCCGTCGTCAGCCGCCAACCAGCCCCAGGATCCACGTCAGCAGTTCGGCCGGATTCTGGAACCCGAAGCCGAACACGGAGTCATCCAGCGGGGCAGCCCCGAACACCTGCGGCTGAAGGATGCGGGCGTTGCCGCAGGTCGTATCCATCAGCTCGTTGCAGTTCTTCGTGTGCACCAGCCCCAGCAGGTGCCCGACTTCGTGCGCCGTGGTATTCCCCAGCGCCTGGGCCAGTTCCTCAAAATTCGGGCGAGACGCGGCAAACGCATCGCGGAATGAACCCGTAAAGACGATGGCGTTGTCGCTCTGGTCGACGTTGTAGGAATCGATCTGTTCCGAAATGGCAAACGCCGTGGCGCTGTTGCTGCCGAAGAAAATCGTCGAATGCGGCCCGCCCGGCGTCGCGTGGTCATCCGAGTTCTGCACCAGCAGATTAAAGCCGGCGTAACGGTCCTTCACGATCGCGGCGACGCGCTGCTTGAGCGCCGCCGTGTCCGACGAATTGAGGCCGACCTGCGTCGCGTCAAACGGCGGCAGGTTGAACACCCCGACGTTCGGCACGCTCAACCCCGAACCCCCGCGCCACTCCAGAAACACGATCTGCGGCCTCGGATCCGGCACGCCCACGCCGTGCGTGATTCTCACCTCGACCTGGTAGCGCCCCGTGCCGGTCGTTCCGTTCAGCGCCTGAACCCCCAGGAAATAATCTCCGTCGCGGCCGCGAATCACGAAATCGACCAGTGGATTGAGATCGGATGCATCGGCCGCACGATCGTCGTTGAAAATGTGGATGTTCTCATCGACGTCGAAGACGGCCGCGACCAGGTCCAGCCGCGCTGCAATCGCCTTCACGTCGGCGAAGACGCGGTCCCCGCGGTCCAGTTTTCCGAGCCGGTACACGTCGATGTCGGCGGTCGAGCTGATCTCACCTTCGAAGCGAATCGTCTCGTTCGCATCGAATCGCAGAACGGACGCCGTCGCAAGCGAGGAATTATCCGCGGTATCGGGGGATTCCGGATCAACAGGCTGTTGCGGACAGCCGCCCACGAGCAAAGCCAGAACGCCGGATGCGAACAGGAACCGAAGCGGACCAATCAATCGTCGAGGTGAGCACACGTTCCGCATCGGTGACCAATCTCCTCCTGCGCCAACCGCCGGGCGCGGGACATTTTCAGGCGCGCTGCGCCGCTCTTGGCGACCTCCGGCCCGGCCTCCACCGCCGCGGCGGCGGAGACGCCCACCGTCTGCGACAGCAGCAGCGGCGAATTGCCGAAGCCGGTCGGAAAGACGCTCGGCTCCAGCGCCACGCGGGCGAAGGACTGATCGACCGCCAGTTCCCAGGCGCTGCCGGTCGTGTCCATCACGTCGATCGGGTTCCGCGTGTGGAACAGCCCCAGCAGGTGCCCCAGCTCATGGCTGCCGACGTTGCCGATCATCGTCGCCATTTCGTCGGCGTCAAGCTGCATGATCGAATAAAGCGCGAACGAGTCGGCGTAGACCACGGCGTTCTGAGCCGGGTCCTGATTGTACATGTCCACATTATCCGCGAGTCCCAACAGTCCGCTATCCTCGCCGCCGAAATGGACCACCGCGTGCGTACCGGCCGGCGGCGGACCATCATCCGACGAGAGGATCGTGACGTTGTAGGCGGCGTAATCCGCTCGCATTTGATTCGTAATGGCGGATTTCATTTCCTGCGTGCGACCGGCATAGGCGGCTTCCGAGCCGCGCGGCGTCAAACGCCGGGAACGAAATCGGGGCACGGCGATTTACGCGCACATCCGATCCGCCGGCGAAGTTCAGGTACACGACCTGCCCCACCGGAGCGGGAACACCCACCGTGCCGACACGGTCAATCAGCAATTCATAGTCTCCGCCCGATCCGCCGCTGACAGCCATCACGCCTACGCGCAAATCCGCTGCCGAGTGCCGCACGACGTGCGAGGCGTTGACCGATCCGCCGATGGCGGCGCGCAACACCAGGTCGAGGTTGTCATCCAGCAGTACGACGATGAACGCGCGATTGCCGCTTCCCGGGCCGCTGCGGATGAGAATCTGTTCGCCCGGCGAAACGCCGCCGATGGGCGTGACCTGGTGACTCGATCCGCCGGAAAGCGTGCCGGAGATGCGCAGCGACTGGGCCGCCGCTCCGCCGCTCGAGACGGCGGTGGCGTTGCCCGTCGAGCCGGTCGCGGCCGGCGCACCTGGTCCAAGCACGCCCAGCGCGTTGTTGATGCCCGGCTGCTCCTCCTGCGGAACACACCCGCCCGCGAGCAGAACGCCCGCCGGCAGCAGCGCTAGAAGCCTGCTGCGCATTTTCTTCCCCCCTTCTTTCCCCTGTCCGCCCGCGGAACGGAACGAGCGCGAGCGCTCGTCGGAAGCCCGTCGTGTCGCGGCGAACGATCGAAGTATCCGAAACCGCAGACGGCCGTGCGAGCAGTCAATGTCGATTCAGCCGTGACGGATGGGGGAACAGGAGCGCGGCGGAGGTTATTGGACCGGCGCGCGGCCAATTGCGGCCAGATGAGGCCTTGGAGCGTCCGGTATCCAGGCGATCCGCAATTGCGCTACGGCAGTGGATTTGCAAGTGATGCCGGAGCCGCCGTCACACGATGAAGACTCGGCGGGCGAGCGCCCGTCGCGAGCGGGGAGACAAACATGGACGCAGAGCAGATCGTCAAACTCGCGCCGGCGACCATTCGCGCGCTGCTGGAGTCACGCCAGGTGAAGTTCCAATCGAAGCAGGAGGCCGGACGGCGTCACGAAGAGCGCTGGCCGTTTGCGGGAACGGTCGAGGTCTGGCTGCCGGAATCCGCGTATGGCGAGCGGCACCTGCTGGCGACGCTGCACAACCTCAGCGCGGGCGGACTGGCGATGCGGACGCGACGGCCGATCGCGGCCGACACGCCCATCACGCTGGCGATTCATGAGCCGGAGATGAGCTGTTACGGGGCGGGGTTCGTGCGGCACTGCACGCCGGCGGCGGTTGGGTATCTGGTCGGCGTGGAATTCAGCTTCGAGGCCGATGGGGATGCGACGCTGCAGGGTCCGCCACCGCCGGGCGCAGCCGCTCGCTGATTGAGTGACTTCGGTATGTGTAGAGACAATGCGTCCGCGCCCACAGACGCTAACGGTTGCGAAGGCACAGGCCCGCGCCGTTAATTGGTGCGAACGCCCGCAGTCACGGGCCGCCTGCTAATCTTCCGCGACGAGCGCGTCTCGGAATTCGATCCAGTAGCCCGCGTCCTGCTCGCTCGCGGTCACGATCTCGATCCAGCCCTCAATCACCCCGGCAAAGGGCTCGCGAAGGTCAGCGCTCAGTGCATTGCGAAACTGCTCTCCCACCTCTGCGCCGGTAGGCGGATCACCCTCCAGCAGCGACTCCGAACACTCACACGAAAGCGCGATAACGCGGCAGACGAACGGGTCGGTATCAAAGTTGTTGAACGCGGCATCCTCGTTACAGTCGCCGTGCCAGTCGCGGCTGCCTTCGAGACCGGGCCAATTGTCGTCATAGTCCTGCGGGAACGTCAGCGCCTCAACGAACGGATCAATGTCGAAATTCGTGATGTCGCCCGTGTTGTCCATGTCGCCGCGGCAGCATGTGATTTCGTAGACCCGGTGCCCCGGCGTGTTGCCGGAATACGCGCCATTGGCGCTGATCGTGCCCGCATCGCTCATTTCGATGTCGCCGCCGATGTAAACCCGGGCGTTCGCGCCCCAGTCGTCCCCGTCGTCGCAGCCATCCCAGTCGATCGTGATTGCCGCCGGCCACTTGAGATCATCGGCTACATGGACGCGCTCGGTCGGCGATCCGGCGGAAACAAGATCCCCATGCACCCGAATCTGCTCGTTCAGGTGCCGCTCGCTGCGGATCAGCCCTTCCAGGCTGCCCAGCACTGAAATGCGCCCGCTGAGGTCGGCGTCGCGAAGGGCAGAGTCCGTTTCGGTGCCCCTGGTCTGGTTGTGAATCGAGGCGTCGTCCTCCATGTCTCCGTTCACGACTATCTGGCCGGCGAAGTCAAAGTCGTCGGCGGAAACGCCGTCGTAATAGGTGCCGCCGTACGTGCCGTCCGTCTCCGGCCACGTGACGGGGGCGAAGCGAATCTCGCCGGACACAAAATCGCCCACCTCAATTGCGTTGCCGGCGCCGGGATTGCGAAACTCATCGCCGAATGTGATCCCGCCCAGACCCCAGCACAGCGCCTGTGACACGACCTGGACCGACTCCCTCACAGTGGAGTTGATCGTGCCGATGTCGAAGTGAATCTTCGAACTGCCGACGACGTAGATGCGGCCCTGCAATTCACCGTCCACGCGGATGGTGCCGGTGTGGTTGACCGCTTCGCGGGCGTCGCGACTGGTCGGACCGACGTTCGAGAAGTCGCCGATCTCCAGCCAGCCCTGGCTGGTCGTGGTAGCCGTCGGCCGCCGCAGGGCCAGGTCATCCGTGATCCAGAGCGTCCCGCCATTGAGCTTGCGGATCCAGATCCAGTTGTCATCGTTAGCCACAGTTCCGTTGATCTTCAGCGTGCCGGTCAGTTCGCCGGTGATATCGATGCCGCCGGTGAATTCCTGCGGCGGGCTGGCGGGCGTGCCGAGCGTCACCGTGCCGGCCAGATCCATTTGATTCAGGCCGCTGAAGCGGCCGGCGACGGGACTGTTCGGGGCATCGCCGATGACCAGGTGGCCGCTCATCTCCCCCGTGAACGTGACCGAGCCGGTCGAGGTCAGGTCGCCGTTGATCCTGACTTGGCCGCTGCGGTCGCCGGTCAGCGTCATGTCGCCGCTGTAGTCGTTTGAAATGGTGACCGTGCCCGAATGCGGGCCGGCACCGGTGATGCTGATGTCGCCGGTGTGCGGCCCGCTGCCGCTGATCGTGAGCGCACCGGCGGTGGGGACGCTGATCGCGCCCAGCAGGTCGCCCGCGACGGTGAGCGAAGAGACGCTGCCGCTGCCGATCGAGATGCCCTTGCAATCGCCGCCGATGCTGAACGTGGCGCTGCTGGCGCTGGCGGCGCTGATCAGCCGATCGGTCTTGCCGCCAGTGGAAATCGTGCCGGTGATCGTTGATACCTGGGTGTTGGTGGCGTTGATGACGCCGACGGTGCCGGTGATCGACAGGCCGGCGAGCGTGCCAGTGGAACCGGTGAGATCGATATAGCCTATGTCCCGCGCGGCGGCGATGGTGAGCGTGACGTCGCCGATGCCCGAGCCGGAGACGGTGATACGGTCGACGTCCGCGGTGTACGTTCCCACCGTCGCACTCACAGTGCACGTCCCCGAAGACGTGATTGTGACGGTCTGTTCCAGTTGATTGACGGAGACGGATGCCGACCCACTTGTCGCAATATCGCCGAGCGCATGCAGTACCGGTCCCGCAGAAATGCACATCACAAGCAGATGTCTCTTCACCTGTTTCTCCTCGTTGCCGCAACGAACGGGACTAATAAAAGGAATCCCATTCTAGGCTCCGGAACGACACTGAAAGAAAGATAGTCCCAATCGAGCACAACCAGGGAGTTCGCCCCTGTTGAGTTGTCTCCCCAGCCAATAAACGACCTGTTCAAGCCTCGCGAGTCCCACAATCCCGTTCGGACGAGCATACCGTCTATCGAAAGCGTGTATATGGACATGTCGGCCGAGACAATGCGAAATATGTGGAACTCCCCAGGCGTGAGCGACACCGACCAATTCTCGTTGTTATTATAGAGAACGCCGGATTCAACACTGAACGAAAGAGTGCCGATGTTGTCGCGTGCGATTGCAAGTACGCCGTTGCGGAATCCCGATTGCTGGACGACACGCATGCGCCACTCGGCAATGAACACCTCTCCGGGTGCTGGGTTGATCGAGCGAGATACCCTATAAATGTCCGCGATTTGGTCACTTCGCGTGCTGTCTATCGTAAATGTGCCGTCGTTCAGTGAACGAACGGCTCCCGGGCCGCCCGGCTCGTCGAAGACGGCTCGAGACCAGCCCTCATTCTCCGGAAAATCGTCGCCGCTGTAGAAGATCGAGTAGGGCGCGGCCGTTGAGGCCGCCACCACGCTTCCGACAACGAGCACCGCCAGGCACGCTCGCAACATCACTGATCCTCCGCGGGAGCGCCCGTAACCCTATAGCCACCATCACGGCCCGTCAACATACCGGTCGGTCGCCCACTTCCCCCGTGATCGTGACCGAGCCGGTCGAGGTCAGGTCGCCGTTGATCTTCACTTGGCCGCTACGGTCGCCGGTCAGCGTCATGTCGCCGCTGTAGTCACCAGTCAGGGAAATGGCGCCCGTGTGCGGACCGGCTCCGGCGATGGTGATATCGCCGGTGTGGGTGCCGCCCCCCGCGACGTTGAGCGCAGTGGCCGAGTTGAGCGTTAGGGCCGCGCCGAGGTTGCCGGCGACGCTGATGTTCGTCCCGTCGTCCGCTGCCACCGCGCCCGTGATGTTGCTGACCGTCACCCCGGTGAGGGCGCCGAGATCGCCGCTGATCACTACGCCGGCCAGGTTGCCGGTGGTGGCGGCGCTCAGGTTGATGCCCTTGACATTGGCGGCGCCATACGTCCGCCCGGAGCCGGGCTGCGGCGCGATGCGGACGTGAACCGTGCCGGTGACGCCGGACTGAACGACGATGTTGTCGATGTCCAGGGGCGCACCGGTGCCGGAGTTGTACGCCTCGAAGCTGAACGTGGCGGAGTCGGCGGCGAGGATTTCGATCGTGTTGGTCTGCGGATTGTATGACCACTTCGCCGGGTTGACGCCATTCCACTCGGACACCGTGGCGCTTGCCATCGCTACACTGGTTGAAACGACAGCGACGCAGAACCAATTTCGCAGAATCATTTTCGAATCCTCAGAAAGAGCGCTAGCAACATAGAACCGAGCGCGCTCGCTGCCGGTTCAGGAACAGTTCCGAATCGCACGTAGTCCCACGACGCGAGCGACGTCACCCCGCCGCCTAGTCGTCCATCGCCAAACCCCACGTAAGACTCGTTTAGGCTGTTAAGGTCCCAGATTCCATTTCTGGCGAAGGTGCCGTCGACATACAGCGAATAGCTCAGCATGTCCGCTGACTCGACTCGAAAGGCGTGCGGAACGCCGGGCATCAGTGGCAACCGCCAGAACTCGCGTTCGCTATAGACGTCGGCGTTCCCGACCTGCAAGCTCAACGTGCCGCGCCCGTCGCGGGCGATGGTGATGATGCTGTCCGCGGCCGGCCCGTTGTTCGCTAGCACGTTCAATCGCCATTCAAAGAAGAAGAACTCGCCCGGGCCTGGATTCAGCGCGCGCCGGAACAGGTAGCTGTCGTATATCTGCGGGCTGCGGAGCGAATCAAGCACCAGTTCGCCGTTGACCAGCGAGCGCGTCGCTCCGCCGTTGCCTTCTCCGTTCTCATCGCCGTATAGCCGCTCCCAGCCCTCGTTCTCTGGAAAATCGTTGCCCTCGTACGCGACGTAATACGGCGCCGCCGCCGCGCCGGCGACCACGCTGCCCGTCAGCCAAAGCACAAGAGCGCGTCGGAACATGGATTGGGCCTCCCAGCGAAGAAGCGCAGCGCAGGCGTGGCGCGCCTTCAGGTCAACCGATTGAATGACTCACGCAGTCGCCGCTGAAACTCTGCCGCGGGCTGGCGGCCGTGCCGAGCGTCACCGTGCCGGCCAGATCCATTTGATTCAGGCCGCTGAAGCGGCCGGCGACAGGACTGCTCGGGGCATCGCCGATGACCAGGTGGCCGCTCATCTCGCCCGTGAACGTGACCGAGCCGGTCGAGGTCAGGTCGCCGTTGATCCTGACTTGGCCGCTGCGGTCGCCGGTCAGCGTCATGTCGCCGCTGTAGTCGTTTGAAATGGTGACCGTGCCCGAATGCGGGCCGGCACCGGTGATGCTGATGTCGCCGGTGTGCGGCCCGCTGCCGCTGATCGTGAGCGCACCGGCGGTGGGGACGCTGATCGCGCCCAGCAGGTCGCCCGCCACGGTGAGCGAAGAGACGCTGCCGCTGCCGATCGAAATGCCCTTGCAATCGCCGCCGATGCTGAACGTGGCGCTGCTGGCGCTCGCGGCGCTGATCAGGCGATCGGTCTTGCCGCCAGTGGAAATTGTGCCGCTGATCGTTGATACCTGGGTGTTGGTGGCGTTGATGACGCCGACGGTGCCGGTGATGGACAGGCCGGCGAGCGTGCCGGTGGAGCCGGTGAGATCGATATAGCCTATGTCCCGCGCGGCGGCGATGGTGAGCGTGACGTCGCCGATGCCCGAGCCGGAGACAGTGACGGATGCGATGTCGGCAGAGAATGTGCCGGTTGTCGCGGTGAGGGAGCAGGTACCGGCGGAGGTGATCGTAACGGTCTGCAGTGTCTGATTGACGGTCACACTGGCATTTCCGCTTACATTGATGTCCGCGCAGGCGAACCTCACGATCGCAAGCGCAGCCCACATTGCCAAGGCATGTTGCCTCACCATCGACGTCTCCAATAGATTAGTGAACCAAACACGATTCCAAGCGCACCCATACCGACGGGCTCGGGAACAACCTGTACCGATACGAAGTCCCAGTCGAGGACGCTGACGGTCCCAGCTCCGGAAGAAAGGTCGCCCCAAGCCAGAAGCGAGGAACCAAGAGCACGAGGCTCCCAATGCCCTGACAAGGCGAGGGCGTTGTCGATGAACAACGTGTACGACACCATGTCCGAGGAGACGAGGCGAAATGTGTGAAACAATCCCGGAACGAACGGTGCCGAGATTCCCTCGAGTGAGCTGTAGATCGCACCGCCATCAACGCCAAAAACAAGCAGGCCCTGCTGGTCGCGCGCAATGCCGAAGATATCACTTCGAAACCCACTGTGCGATCTGACGCGCATGCGCCACTCGGCCGCGAAAGTCTCTCCGATCGCTGGGTTCAACGCGCGTCGAATCGAATAGCTGTCTTCTATTGAAGCGCTACGCATACTGTCAATTGTAAAGACCCCGTTGTCGAGCGAGCGGATAGCTCCCGGGCCGCCCGGCTCGTCGAAGACGGCTCGAGACCAGCCCTCATTCTCCGGAAAATCGTCGCCGCTGTAGAAGATCGAGTACGGCGCCGCCGTTGAGGTCGCCACCACGCTTCCGACAACGAGCACCGCCAGGCACACTCGCAACATCGCTGATCCTCCGCGGGAGCGCCCGTAACCCTATAGCCACCATCACGGCCCGTCAACATACCGGTCGGTCGCCCACTTCCCCCGTGATTGTGACCGAGCCATCGCTCGCAAACGTCGTGCGCCTCGCAACACCACAGAATGTCCCGGCGGCGCTCTCGTGGTGAGACACTATCGAAAATCGCGCGACATCGCTGGCAGCGCCTCGCGATCCTGCGACAGCTCCTCGATCCGGCTCGCCAGCAGATGCACCACCCCCCCGTTGCGCACCACCCGCCCGCGGGCGATGACCACCTGTCCGTACATGGCCGCCGCCGCAAAACGCTGGTACACCCGCGGGCGAACGATCAGGTCCGCGCGGGCCGTCTCATCCTCCAGCGTCATGAACATCACCCCCCGCGCCGTTCCCGGCCGCTGCCGGAACAGCACGATCCCCGCGACCGCCGCCCAGCGCCCATGCGGGCAGCACCCCTCATCCCGCACCTGGGCCGCGGTCAGCACCCGCCGCTTTGCGAGCCACTCGCGCGCAAACGAGAGCGGATGCGCCTTGAGCGACAGCCCGATCGCGCGGTAATCCCGCACCACTTCTCCCGGCGCGGACATCGCAGGAAGCGGAACCGCCGGCAACGACTCCAGTTGATACTCTGGCGACGGCTCCAATCGCCCCTCCGGCGACGGCTCCAATCGCCCCTCCGGCGACGGCTCCAATCGATACTCTGGTAACGGCTCCAATCGCCGCTCCGGCGACGACTCCCCCTCGTCCTCCAGCGCGTCAAACAACGGAAGCGGTCTTCCCCGAAGCGCCTGCACCGCCCACAGCGCCCGCTGCCGGGTCAGCCCCATCGAACCGAAGGCATCCGCCAATGCCAACGCGTGCAGCGCCGACGACGACACCCCGGCCGCACGCCAGAGATCCGCCATCGACGCAATCGGGCCTCGCGCCCGCACGATCCGAACCACGGCTTCCGCATCCGCCTCGCGCAGCCCCCGCACCATGCGAAACCCCAGGCGAACCGCCCCGCCGTCGCGCTCCAGCGTGCAGTCCCAATCGCTGTGGTTCACGTCGAGAGGCAGGACCTGCACGCCGTGCTCAGCCGCATCACGAAGAATCTGTGCCGGCGCATAAAAGCCCATCGGCTGGCTGTTCAGCAGCGCCGCGGCGAAGGCGGCCGGATAGTGACACTTGATCCAGGCCGAGGCGTACACCAGCAGCGCGAAGCTCGCCGAATGTGATTCCGGAAAGCCGTACTCGCTGAACCCCTTGAGCCGCTCAAAGCACTGCTCGGCGAAGCCCCGCTCATAGCCGTTGTTCGTCATCCCCTCGATGAAGCGCCGACGATAGTGCGGCACGGCGTCCTTGCTGCGGCTCTTCCACGCGCTGATCGTGCGCCGCAGCTTCTCCGCCTCGCCGGGGGTGAACCCCGCCGCGGAGATCGCCAGCGCCATCGCCTGCTCCTGGAACAGCGGCACGCCCAGCGTCCGCCCCAGCACCCGCGCAATGGTCTCGTCCGGGTAGACGACCGGCTCCTCCCCGTTGCGCCGCCGCAGGAACGGATGCACCATGTCGCCCACGATCGGCCCCGGCCGCACAATCGCCACTTCGATCACCAGGTCGTAGAAGCAGCGCGGCCGAAGCCGCGGCAGCATCGTCATCTGCGCGCGCGACTCGATCTGAAACACGCCGACCGTGTCGGCGGCGCAGATCATGTCGTAAACCGCCGGATCCTCGGGCGGGATCGAAGCCGGCGTCAGCGCTCGGCCGTGATGCCGATGAACCAGCTCCAGCGCCTTGCGGATGCAGGTGAGCATGCCCAGCGCCAGCACGTCCACCTTCATCATGCCGAGCGCTTCGATGTCGTCCTTGTCCCACTCGATCACCGTGCGGTTCGGCATCGCCGCATTCTCGATGGGAACCAGCTCGCAGAGCGGTCCGCGCGAAATCACAAACCCGCCGACGTGCTGCGAAAGGTGCCGCGGAAATCCCACCACCTCGCGCACCAGCCGCACCAGCCGCACCAGCAGCGGATCCGTCGCATCCAGCCCCAGGGCCGTCAGCCTCTCCGCCGTCAGGCCGACGTCGTGCCAGTCGTGCACGCGCCGCGCGATCCGATCCACCGTATCCAGCGACAGCCCCAGCGCCTTGCCCACGTCGCGCACGGCGCTGCGGCTGCGATAGGTGATGACCTCGGCGGTCATGCCGGCCCGCTCGCGGCCGTATTTTTCGTAGATGTACTGAATCACCTCCTCGCGGCGCTCATGCTCGAAGTCGATGTCGATGTCCGGCGGTTCATCCCGCTCCCGGCTGACGAACCGCTCGAACAGCACGTTGATCCGGTCCGGATCGACCGCCGTGACCCCCAGGCAGAAGCACACCGCGGAATTGGCCGCCGCCCCCCGCCCCTGACACAGAATGCCGCGCGAACGCGCAAACCGCACCAGGTCATGCACCGTCAGAAAATATGGCGCGTAGCCAAGCTCCTCGATCAGCCCGAACTCGTGCTCCACCTGCCGCCGCACCCCCTCCGGCACCCCGTCTGCGTACCGCTCCTGCGCGCAGCGCCAGGTCAGCTCGCGCAGGTGCTCCATCGGCGTTCGCCCCGGCGGGCAGATTTCATGCGGGTATTCGTAGCGCAACTGATCCAGCGAAAAGCCCGCCGCCCGCTTCGCAATCTCCACGGTGCGGGCCACCGCCTGCGGATGATCCGCGAACAGCCGCGCGATCTCCTCCGGCGGCTTCAGGTGGCGCTCGGCGTTTGAGAGCAGCCGGAAGCCGGCCTCCTCCAGCGTGCATCCGCAGCGCACGCAGGTCAGCAGATCGTGCAGCGCGCGCCGCTGCGGATGGTGATATTGCACGTCATTCACCGCCGCCAGCGGCAGCCCGCTCCGCTCTGCGAGCTGCAGCAGCGCCTCCCGGCAGGGTGGATCCTCCGGGGTGTAGAGCCGCGCCAGCGCCAGCGACAGGCGGTCGTCGTCAAACCACCGCGCCAGCCGCTCAATAACGAGCGCTGTATCTTCCTGCGCGGGCAATGCGAACCACGCCACCGCCAGCAGCCCGTCCGTGCATCCCTCCAGATCGTGCAGCGTCAGATCGCAATCCCCCTTCGTCGCACGGCGCTTCCCCACCGTCAGCAGTCGGCACAGCCGGCCATACGCCGCGCGGTCAGTCGGGTAGACGAAGAGCGACAAGCCGGCCGGCTCGCGGAATCGCAACCGGCAGCCCACGACAAAGCGGATCCCCGCGTCCCGCGCGGCCACGTGTGCCCGAACCACCCCCGCCAGCGAGTTGCAGTCGGTCAGCGCAATGGCGTAATAGCCCAGCCGCCCCGCCTGTTCGACCAGTTCATCCGGATGACTCGCCCCCGTCAGAAACGTGAAGTTGCTCGTCACCGTCAGCTCGGCGTACGGCGCCCGGGCGGGCGGCGGGGAATCGCCGATCGTCCCGGTTGCGGTCCGCCGGAACGGATGCGCGTGAATCTTGGCGTCGGCCGGATCGGGCATGCTCGTCGCTCCCGGTCACACCCATTGCCCATGAACGAACCAGCCGCCCGTCGCCCCGTCCCGGTAGATCCACAGGCGACGCCCGGCCGCGTCCTCCGCCTCGTAGTAATCGCGCGATGCGGCCACCGGCTCCGACCACCACGGCGGAAGAATCCGCTCCGGACCGATGCTGGCAACCACCTCCGCCGCGCAGCCGCGCCAATCCACCCGCACCGGAGGCCCGTCCGGCACAAGCGACAGCACCCCGGCACGCTCCGGAACCCCCAGAAGCTGCGAAGGCCGGCAGGCCGCATGCACCGGCACATCCGCCGCACCCGCCGCCGCGAACTCGCCCGCGGCAGCGTGCGTGTAGGCCTGTTCCGGCAGATAGGCCTCCGCCGCCCGCACCCGCGTCACCGCTCCGGCGCCCAGCCGATCAACCAGGTGATCCACCAGTTCGCCGAAATCGGCCGACTGTTCGACATGCGGCATCGCCTCGCGCAGAAACGCCCCCTGTGCAGGACGAATCCGCCCCGTGCGCACCGCCCGCAGCACCACGCCGGTGACGCCGTAGCCCAGGTGCACGCGCTCCAGCCGCGGCTCCAGCAGTTTCCACAGATGCCCCGGATCGCCGCTGGGACAGGTCAGCCGCATCAGCAGCTCCTGCGGATCCAGGTCCACCCGCCGCACCTGCATGCCCAATTCGAGAATGCCCAGGTGCCGCGCTCGAAGCTGTCCGAACAGGCGGTTCAGCAGTTCCCGCGTCGCCAATGCAATCGCCGCCGCGCACTTCACCGGCCCGTCGAATTCCCGCGACGCCTCAAACCGCACCGCCTCACGGATCGGCCGGATCGATTCGCGGACGGCGCCGACGGCCTGATCCAGCCGGCGCAGCAGCGGCGCCCCGAACCGCGCGGCCAGATCGCCCCGCGGCAGCGCCAGCAGATGCTCGATCCGCTCGATCCCGACGTCCGCCATCGCCGCCGCCGTGCGCTCGTCGATCCACAATGCGTGAACCGGAAGCCGCCCCAGCGTGGCGACCAGGTCCAGTGCGCTCACGTGCGCAACCGCTGATTCCCCGAAACGCGCCACCGCCCGCGCCGCCGAAAACGTCGGCGCCACGGCCAGCCGCGGCCGAAATCCCCAGCGTTGCAGCACGGCGCTGATCCGCCGGACGTGTTCCCGCTCTCCGCCGAACAGCGCCTCGCAACCCGCGATGTCCAGCAGCAGACCGTCCGGGCGATCCAGCGACACGATCGGCGAAAACCGCAGCATCCACCGCGCGAGCCGCCGCAGCGACGCCTCATCCTCCTCCGGCGCGGCCGGTTGCTCGTGAACCGTCAGCCCCGCGCACAGTGCCCGCGCCTGCGCCACGGTCATTCCCCGCCGGACGCCCGCGACCCCCGCCCGGCCGCAGCAATGCGCCACCATCCGGACGCCCTGCTCCGCCCGCCACAGGATCCACGCCGGCTCAGCCCGTTCGCCCTCGCGGCAATCCGCCTCCGTTGGCGAGAATCGACTCCTGCGCTGCGCCAGCCGGATCGACCAGCCCGGCAGATACACGGACAACGCCCTCGGCACGGTTCCACTCCAGCAGCCAGTCCCGGCCGCCCTGTGTGGGCCGCATTCCCTTGCAGCGCAGAAGTTCCACCCGCCATCGCGGAACAACCCCGCGAAATCGTGACGCCCCCGTCGGCCCCGCGGCACATACCCGCCAGCGGCTCTGCGCCGCCGAAAGCGCGCTCTCCTGTCCCGGCGGGCACACCGTCAGCACCAGTTTGCCCTGCGCCCACGCCAGAAACTGGATCCGCTGCGTCGCCCCCCGATCAAACCGGCTGCCGTCCGCCACGACCACGCCCACCGCCGGCGAACGCAGCGCCAGTTCGACGGCCCACAACCGCGCCGCCGCGTCCTGGGCCGCCACGAACAGCGATCGCTCCAGCAACTGCCGATCCGATCCGCACACCAGCACCCGCGGATACGGATGACACGGCTTGCCGATCCACAACGCCCACGATCGTGCGGCCGCATGCCCGAGGGCGCGCCGCGCCAGGTGCGTCATGAGAAACAGCGGCGGCGTCCACCGATTCGGCAACATCCGCCCCGGTCCGTCGACATCCGTCGCATCACACAACGCCCGAACGCCGAACCACTCATGCAGCCCCCGCGCCGCCAGCCCGCCGCCCAGCGTCGCGTCCACCTCCTCCCATCCGGTCGCCAGGCACTCCTGCGCCGCTTCGTCGATCGGCCGGTCCGCGGACGCGAACGGGCGGCGCGCTTCGATCTCGCGAATCCGCGCGCTCAGCGCAGCCAGATCAACACCGCCTCGAACGCCCATTCCGACCCCCTGATGTTAGGTGTATGTTAGCATATCGGGCGCGCGAATTCAAGCCCCCGCCTCCCCCACAAAATCACGCATTGCACAACAAGCGGAATGTCGGCCTGTTACGGCAGATCAGAAATGCAATCCGGAACGTCATTGCGCGGATTATTCACAACCGGGTTGACCCGCCCCTCCATCAACCACTCCGCCGGACAGGGCCGCAACAGCCCCAGCAGATCCTCCGGCCGCGACGCCGGGTCCAGCCAGAGGCCGTAATCCGCCCGATCCAGAATCACCGGCATGCGATCGTGCAGCGAACGGACCAGCTCATTGGCCTCGCAGGTGACAATCGTGAAGGACTCGACCACGACGCCGTCCGCACCCTGCCATCGATCCCACAACCCCGCCAGCGCCAGCGGCCGGCCGTCGCGCCGCCGAATGTAGTGCGGCAGCTTCACTTCTTTGCCGTCCTTCATCAATCGCTGCCACTCGAAAAACCCGCTGGCCGGCACGATGCACCGCCGACGACGAAAAGCGTCACGAAACGCCGGCTGCGTCGCCACCGTTTCCGCTCGCGCGTTGATCATGCGAAATACCGGCTTGGGATCCCTCGACCAGTGCGGCACCAACCCCCAGCGAAGCACATCCAGCCGCCGCTCACCGCCCGGCTCCTGCTGCCGGATGACCGCCATTTCCTGCCCAGCCGCATCCTGGAGAATCCGCACCACCGGCACTTCCTGCGTCGGCGCGATGTTGTAACGCTGTACGAAGGCCACGGCCTCCGCCAGCCCGAATTCGGCCGCCAATTGCTGCGCATCGGTCAGGAGCGTGTATCGTCCGCACACGCCCCCATCCTACCACCCCGTGAAAAAAACGCCGCGCGGCGCCCGCGTCCGCTGCCGTGTCCGCTGCCCAGGAGCAGCGCCATACCCCCCATTTGAGCCGAAGTTCTGCGTGCTGCGGTCGGCTTCAGCACATTTTGTAAGGGAGTGTGAGAGAGCGAGCGCACCGCAGCCTTGTCTCCGGCGGTCGGCTTCAGCCGACCAGTGTTTGCCACCAGCTTCAGCTGGTGGAACGCGAACACCCCATCACTCCCCCATCGCCCCGAGAATCTGCTCGGGCGTGACCCGCGCCTGCACCCGCGTGGAGGCCTCACGCCAGACAATCCGCCCATCCGCACTCACAACCAGCACGGCCGGAATCGCCAGATCCCCCTTCTTCGCACCCGCCAGCCACCCTGTCTCGCTTCCGCCGCGGCTGGAACCGGCCCCGACGTGCCGCAGCCCCAGCGCATCGACCAGCTTTCCTGCCCCATCGCTGAGCACCGGAAACGGCAGATGGTTGAACTCCGCCGTCACGCGCGCCAGAGCAGGCGGATCCATCGACACAGCCGCCACCTGCACCCCCGCCGCGCGAAGCCGCTGGTCAGCCGCCGCCAGCCTCCGCAGGTAGGCCGCGCATGCGGGGTCGCGCCCGCTGCGATAGAACACCAGAGCGACATGAGCCGCCCTCGGTGCCTGCGGCGCGAGGGCTGCCCCCTGCGTACTCGGTCCACCGCCCCGAGCGGAGTCATCCGATCCAAGTGCCAGCAGGTCATCGAGCGACCACGAAACCCCCCGCGAGTCAGGCAATGTGAATTCCGCGCACCGCAGGCTCAGAAACTCCGGCCGCGGCGCCGGCAATCTCGACAGCACCACCAGCCCGAACAGAAAGTGAGCCGCCCAGACCCAGCAGAACACCGCCGCGCCGCGCGGAATCAAGTCACGAGTTCGACGCCACGCCGTGATCGCAAGCGCCACCGACCCGACGATCAACAACCCCCCCACGATCGACCAGCGCTGCAGAAAATCAACCTCGCCGGCCACCACGTTCAGCGGCACGGCCGCCAGCGCCAGCGCGACTCCAAGCCCCGCGTACCACGCTGCGCGACGATCAATCACCGCAACCGGCATGGAGGCGGGGTGCAGGCCGGCGTCAATCTGCGTCATGGTCGGCACTCGGCGGGCTGGATGCGAATCCTGGACGGACACACAACGGGAACGGTACTCACCGCGGCCGGCGCTTGTACGCCGGCGGCTTCGGCTTCACCGGCGCCCGCGACGCCTTCGCCGGGCGCGGCCGGGCCTTGCCCCCGGCGCGATCAGACGAGTTTGCGTTGGGTGGGTTCGACGCGCCGGCGGGCGGCGGCGGACTCTGACCGGCGTTGCGCGGCGTGCCGGCGCGGCGAGGGGGTTCCTCTGGTGTTCGTTCGTTGGGCGCAGCGCCGCCGGGCCGTCTGCCCGGCAGGCTTTGCGCGCGCGGGCCGGGAGAGCCGGCCGCCGGCGGCGGCGGCGCATCGATCAGCCGCAGCAGATCGGTGATGCTGGCCCCGCCGACCTTCAACACCGCCTCGAACAGGCGGCTCATGCCCGCCAGGAACGCGCGCAGATGCTCCAGCCGTTTGCGACATTCGGCGATGCGAACAGGATCCGCATCGGCGGGTGCTGGGCCTTCCATGACCTGCAGGCAGCGATCGATCGTCGCGACGATCGGCTCCACCTCGCGCCGCCGCCGCTCGCGCATGATCGTCTCGAACATGTGCCAGATGTCCGTGTCGGCCTGAAAATACTCCTTGCGATCCCCCAGCTTGTGCACGCGGCGGATCAGCCCCCAGTCCACCAAGCCGCGCAGGTTCATCGAGGCGTTGCCCCGCGAAATCTGCAACTGCTGCATCACGTCATCGGTGCACAACGGCTCGGTGGAGATGAACAGCAGCGCGTGAATCTCGGCCATCGTGCGGTTGATGCCCCAGTAGCCGGACATTTCGCCCCAATGGCGGACCAGCGAATTGCGAACCTCATCAAACGCGCCGTGCATGACCGGCCGCCCTTCCACCCCCCGATTTTCAATCTCTTTTGAAATGTACCCGATGTTTCGAAATTCGTCAATTACGCGCCCGGTTCGCAGCGCTCCGGCTTGCTCCGTTCGGCGGCATCCCGCGCCCGTCCCTTGCCGCCACACGCCCCCGCGTGGAGAATCCCGCCGGACACGGAGGTCGGCGGCCGACGCGGTTTCTTCACCGCCGGCCCGACCCGCAGGCAGCCGGAAGGAGCCGTCGGATGAGCGTTCGAGCCTGGATCGTCGCGGGGATTGCAGTGCTATTCGTGGGCGCCGGCGGCTGCGCCAAAAAGCCGGAATTGCAGCCGTTCCTCCCTGCAAAGGACTACAACCGTCCGCTCGCCCCCGGCCAGATGGCCCTCGAGAAAGTCGGCGAAGCCGACTACCCCGACTTCGGCGTCGGCTTCGATGCGATGGACCGCGAAGCGCTGGAGCGCTCCATTCGCAACAGCCTCAATTACCTGGCCAAGAAGTCCAGCCGCGCGTACTTCCCCTATCTCGACGTGTCGCATGACCGCGCCGTCCGCACGCTTAATTCCTTCCTCCAGCTTCTGCGCACGGTGCGCAACGGCAGCGAATTGAACGCCGCCATCCGCCGCGATTACGACGTCTATCGCGCCGTCGGCTTTGATGGCGCGGGCACGGTCTACTTCACCGGCTATTACTGCCCGATCTTCGACGGCCGCCGAAAGCCGGACTCCCGATTCCGCTATCCGATCTACCGCAAACCGCCGGATCTGGTCGTGGACGCCGAGGGCACCACGCTGGGGCGCCGCACCGCCGATGGACAGGTCGTGCCATTCTTCACGCGCCGCGAAATCGACGAGCGCGGGGCGCTGCGCGGCCTGGAAATCGCGTGGCTCGCGGACCCCTTCGAGGCCTATGTCGTCACGGTGCAGGGATCGGCCAAGCTCCGACTCGAGGACGGCAGCCTGTTCGAACTGGGCTACGCCGGCAATAACGGCCACGAATATGCCTCCGTCGCGCGACGAATGGTCGAGGACGGCGTGCTTCGTGCCGAGGACATCTCGCTCCAGAATTTGATTCGCTTCTTCCGCGAAAACCCGTCGCGCGTGAACGACTACATGTGGACCAACCCGCGGTTCGTGTTCTTTCAGCCGCGCACCGGCGGCCCCTTCGGCAGCCTGAACGAACCTGTCACTCCCTACTACTCGATCGCCACGGACAAGGCCGTTTTCCCGCGGGCCTGCCTCGCGTTCATGACGACCTCCCTGCCAGCCATCCGGCCGGATGGGTCGGTCGGGGACTATCGCTACGCCGGTTACACGCTGGATCAGGACACGGGCGGCGCGATCCGCGCCGCCGGCCGAGCGGACGTGTACCTCGGGATTGGCTCGCGGGCGGAAGCGGTTGCGGGGCGAGTGAAGTCAGAGGGGCAGCTTTACTACATTGCGATCCGGGAGTAAGCTCGGCCCGGTCTGAAAAGCATGCGAACGATCCATCGAACCCGGACGGCGGGATTGCGGCCGATAACGCGCACAGTTGCTTCCTTGCCGGAATTTTCTGCCGGGTGGAAGCGCCGTGATTCCGCCCAAATCCCGATTTGATTATTGACCTTGGTTTCAGGCCGATATATGCTCCATATGGCGTCATAAGGTCTCTGCTCGTACTCGAAGTTGGGAGAGTCGAAAACCAGCGCTCACCACTGACATCGCCAAAGCTGCCCGCTGTTCGCCTTCTCATACCATCATTCGCGTTCATACGCCGGTCTGTCTGCGGGTCGCTTGGGGATGATGGTTGTCGTTTGCGCGCAGAGGACCACGCACATGCCTTCGAGTCGCTTCCAGTCCGCGTGCCTCGCCGATCTCGCCGCTCAGCTTCCTCACAGCCCGGTGCGGCTCAGGCTGCGCCAGTTGTTCGCAATCGAGTTCCTGCTCTCGATCATTGAGCCGGATCGCGCCTACCCCGATGACTTTGTCGTGCACAGCGTTACCGGTTTCCGACCGCGGCTTGCAGCGGGACAGGAGCCGCGCCTCATTGAGGCCGACGCACTGCGGGCGGACCTGGTGCAGTTGGCCGAGGACCTTTCCGAATCGGGCAACCTCAGCGCCGATGACTGGCCGGAGCCGGTCTGGACGGTCGCCGATCTGGCCGGCCGCTTCGACGTCAGCACCAAGACGATCTTCCGCTGGCGCCGGCGCGGGCTTGTAGGATGGAAATTCCGCGGGGCGGACCGCCGGCAGCGGCTGGCCTTCCCCGATCGCTGCGTGCGTCAGTTCGTCGCCCGCAACACGGAGCTGGTGCATCGCGGCTCAAGCTTCTCCCAGCTTTCAGAATCCGAGCGCGAGACGATCGTCGCCCGGGCGCGCGAGCTGGTGACGCAGGGCCAGCGCACGGTCAACGCCGTGGCGCGCGTGATCTCCGCGGAGACCGGTCGCGCCGTCGAGACCATCCGCCTGCTCCTCAAGAATTTCGACACGGCTCAGCCCTGTGTCGGCCTGTTCAACCGCCCTGCCGGCTGCGAAAGCGCGGACGATGTGTCGCTCTCTGTCTGGGAGGCGCATCTGGACGGTGCGAGCCTCGCATCGCTCACGGAGCGGTTCGATCTTCCGGCCGCGCAGGTCCGGAACATCCTGCTGCGCATGCGGGCGCGCGAACTCAAGGCGCGCAAGATTGAGTACTTCCACGTTCCGGAATTCGACTCGCCGGACGGTCGCGCCGCCGTGCTGGAGTCGCCGGCCGCTTTGGAACCCTACCAGCCGGACAAGGCGTCGGCCCGTCGGGCGCCTGCCGACCTGCCCCCTTATCTGCAGCAGCTTTTCCAGTTGCGCCTTCTCTCCACGGAGGGCGAATTGGCCCTTTTCCGCCGGATGAACTGCCTGCGCTGCCTGGCGGACCGGGCACGCGCGATGATCGACGATGATGCGCCGACGGCCGAGTCGCTGGACGCGGTCGAATCCCTGCTGGCGCAGGCGGACCAGGTCAAGAACCAGATTGTTCAGGCCAACCTGCGCCTCGTGGTCAGCATCGCGAAGCGCCACGCTTCGCCATTGTCCGATTTCTTCGAGATTGTCAGCGACGGCAACATCTCGCTGATGCGCGCGGTGGACAAGTTCGATTTCACCCGCGGGTTCAAGTTCAGCACCTACGGCTCGTGGGCGATCATCCGCAATTTCGCCCGCACGATCCCCGAACAGCGGTATCGCCGCGAACGCTACCAGACCGGCCGCGAAGAGCTTTTGGAATCCACCGCGTCGATCCCGCTCGATGAGCCGGAGAACGACAGTGTGCCGGCGATTCGCTCCCTGCTGGAGCGGATGATGGGGGCACTCGACGAACGCGAGCGGGAAATCCTGCGGCATCGCTTCGGGCTGGAGGGCGGCGGTTCGCCGCAGACGCTCGAGCAGATCGGCCAGCGCTTCGGCGTGTCCAAGGAGCGCGTGCGGCAGTTGGAAGCGCGCGCCATGCAGCGCCTGCGGGCCGACTACACGGACGAAGCGCTCCGGCTGATGAACGCTTGAGCCGACGCCTCAGGCGAACCGAGGACGGCTGACGTTGGCTGACTGCTTTCAGCCCGGAACAGCGAGTACCGCCCGAAGCAAGAAATGAAGCTCTGCCCCACCGCTCTCTGACGGGGTCTTCCGGCGCGCCCGGGTAAGCCTTTCCGCGCGCACTACTTGTTTTCTTCGACGACCGCCTTCAACTCCGGCGGCAACTCACGTAGCGGCTCACGGATCACCTGCATCGCTCCATCCACCCCTTTGCGCAGCACGATGTTGAACTTGCCGAACTCCGCGCTCTTGTCGGGATAGTCATCGCGGAATTGGGCGCCGCGGCTCTCGCGTCGCTCGATCGCCGCCCGCGTCACCGCCTCGGAAACGGTGAGCAGGCTGGCCAGGTCAACCGCGGCATGCCAGCCGGCGTTGTACTGCCGATGCCCCTCGACCCGGCAACGGCGGGCGCGTTCCTTCAGGCGGCTGATCTCATCCAGCGCCTGCGCCATCTCGCTTTCGACGCGCACGATCCCGACCAGCGCCTGCATGCGATCCTGCAGATCGTATTGCACCTGGTAAGGCCCTTCGGTCGCCGCGGAGCGCCCGAACGGCTCCAGCGCGGCGTTGATTGCACTATCGATCTGGTCGCGCGCGGGGGCGGGCGTCTTCGTCTCCCGGGCGTACTTTGCCGCGAATTCGCCGGCCCGCTTGCCGAACACCAGCAGATCGGAGAGCGAGTTTCCGCCGAGGCGATTCGCCCCGTGAAGTCCCGCCGCGCACTCACCCGCCGCAAAGAGGCCCGGCACGCGGCTCATCTGCGTGTCGCCGTCCACCTTCACGCCGCCCATCACATAGTGCGTGGTCGGCCCGACCTCCATCGGCTCGGCCGTGATGTCCACGCCGGCAAGCTGCTTGAACTGGTGATACATGCTCGGCAGCTTCTTCTGGATGTAAGCGGCGTCGATCGTCCGCCCTTCGAGCGTCTTGTTGCCCTTGATCCAGCCGATGTCCAGAAAGACCCCGCCATGCGGGCTGCCGCGGCCGGCCTTGACCTCGCGGTTGATGCAGCGCGCGACGTGATCGCGCGTCAGCAGCTCCGGCGGGCGATTCGCCTCCTTGTCCCCCAGCACATAGCGCCAGCCCTCATCCGCGTCGCGCGCCACCTGGTTCCGGTACAGTTCGGGAATGTCGTCGAACATGAAGCGCCGGCCGGCGTTGTTGACCAGCCGCCCGCCTTCGCCGCGCACCCCCTCCGTCACCAGAATCCCGCGCACCGACGGCGGCCAGACCATCCCCGTCGGATGAAACTGCACGAACTCCATGTCCAGCAGGTCCGCCCCGGCTTCATAGGCCAGCGCATGGCCGTCGCCGGTGTACTCCCAACTATTGCTCGTGATCTTGAACGCCCGCCCGATTCCGCCCGTCGCCAGCACCACCGCCTTGGCGATGAATGCGTGGAAATGTCCCCATTCACGGTCATACGCCAGCGCCCCGGCAATGCGATCGCCGTCCTTGAGCAGCGTGATGATCGTGTATTCCATGAAGAAGTCGATGCCCTGATGGATGCCGTGATCCTGCAGCGTGCGGATCATCTCCAGCCCGGTGCGGTCGCCGACGTGCGCCAGTCGCGGGTAGCGGTGGCCGCCGAAATTCCGCTGCAGGATGCGTCCGTCGCGCGTGCGGTCAAAGACCGCCCCCCACGCTTCCAGCTCGCGGGCGCGCTCCGGCGCCTCCTTCGCGTGCAGCTCGGCCATGCGCCAGTTGTTGAGATACTGCCCGCCGCGCATGGTGTCGGCGAAGTGCACGCGCCAGTTGTCGCGGTCATCCACGTTGCCCATCGCCGCGGCCATCCCGCCCTCGGCCATCACCGTGTGGGCCTTGCCCAGAAGCGACTTGGAGAGGACGGCGGTTCGCGCGCCGGCGGCGGAGGACTCAATCGCGGCCCGCAGCCCGGCGCCGCCCGCGCCGACGATCAGCACGTCGTGTTCATGAGTCTTGAAGTCGATCGGCATGTGAGTGTCCGTCCGCAGCAGCGCGGCGTCAGAACGTGAAGAAATAGTCCATCCATTCGCCGCGCGCCAGCTTCCACACGTAGATGTCGGTGAAGCCCACGCTCAGCAGGCTGCACCACGCCCACAGCATGTGGCGGTTGTTCAGGCAGGTGACGCAGTTGTACATCTTCGCCGAGAGCGGCTTGTCGCTGATGCAGTCGCGCTTCCCGCCGACCAGGTGCCGCAGCGAGTGGCACCCCAGCGTGTACATCGCGATCAGCACCACGTTCACCGCCATCAGCACCGTCCCGACGCCGATGCCCACCCGCCACGCGCCGGTGCGCCGTCCCGTCACCTGGTCCACTTCATAAAACTTGAACGCGGTCAAAACGTCCCAACTGAGGATCAGGATGAAAATCAGCGCGGCGTACAGGAAATAGCGGTGAATGTTCTGAAGCACCAGCGGCAGCGTTCGTTCCCCGAGATAGCCCGACCGCGGCTCGCCGACGGCGCAATTGGCCGGATCGCCCCAGAACGCTTTGTAATACGCCCCGCGGTAGTAGTAACAGGTAAAGCGGAAACCGGCCGGAAAGATCAGGATCAGCGCCGCCGCCGACACAAACCCCGGCAAAAACCCCGGCTTCTCCGAGAGAATCGCATGCCCGCTGGGAAACGCCTTCTCGGCCACGTCAAACAGCAGCGGCGAATAGAATGGCGTCAGGTAGTTCGTCGCAAGGTTGAACCCGCCGTGGCCGCTGTAATAGTGGTCGTTTTCAAAGACGCGAACATTCGCCCAGACCAGGAACGCCCCGAAGCCGAGGATCGTCAGCAGCGGTCCGATCCACCACGCATCCGTGCGCATGGTCTGCAGGAAGCCGCGCCGAGGTCGAAGCTTGAGTGGAACGACGCCGTCCGCCATGATGTCCTGCTCCTGCGGAACCGAGGAAACGCAGGATCATAAAGTCCGCCGCGGCGCATCGGCAAGCGGGCCGCCGCATTCCGGCGATTCGCGGTTCAAGTGATGATCTCCGGCGCCCGAGCACGTGGCACGGGCCGCTGGTCGTGAAAAGACTGAAAGCCGCCGTCGCACGGAAATCGTCGCGTCGCTGCGGAATCGAATCGGCTGCCCCCGGTTCTGAACATTCGCAAGGAGCCTGAACATGTTCGCAAGTGCCCCCCGCCCCGGTTCAACTCCATCCCGGCGCCAATTGCTCCTGGCCGGCGGCGTCGCCCTCGGCGGCGGCCTGCTGAGCGCGATCGGCTGTTCCGAAAACCGTGCATCCGGCAGCGCCTCCGATCCCCCCCCGAATGACAGCCGCGCCGGGCGCCGCCGCGTTCTGCGATTTGCCCACATGACCGACATCCACGTCCAGCCGGAGCGCCGCGCCCCGCAGGGCATGGCCGCCTGCCTGAAAGACGCCATGAGCCTCAAGGACCGCCCCGGCCTGATTGTCACCGGCGGCGACCTCATCATGGATGCCTTCGAGGTCGGCCGACAGCGCTCACAGGAGCAGTGGGACCTGTTCCACTCGATCCTGCGGGATGAATCGGGGGTACCGGCCGTCCATACCATCGGAAATCACGACGTCTGGGGCTGGAAGCGCAGCAAGAGCGGCTGCACCGGCTCCGAACCGGGCTACGGCAAGGCTTGGTACTGCGAGATGATGTCGCTCAAGCGCCCCTACCACAGCCACAGCCGCGACGGCTGGCACTTCGTCCACCTCGACAGCATCACGCAGGACGGCGAGGGCTACGCCGGCGGGCTGGATGATGAGCAGTTCGAGTGGCTCACGGCCGATCTCAAGGCACATGCCGCCCTGCCCACGGTCGTGATCAGCCACATCCCGATCTTCGGCGCGTGCGGGCAGATATGGACGAAGGAAGAGCAGAAGAAGCGCCGCTGGGAGCAATCCGGCGGCCTCATGCACCTCGACGCCCGGCGAATCATGAAGCTCTTCCTCGAAAACCGCCAGGTGAAGCTCTGCCTCTCCGGACACCTGCATCTCAACGAGCGCGTCGATTTCAACGGCGTCTCCTACATCTGCGACGGTGCGGTGTGCGGCCGCTGGTGGCGCGGAATGCATGAACAGACCGTCGAGGGCTACGGCCTGATCGACCTCTATGGCGACGGCAGCTTCGAGCATCATTACCGCACCTATGGCTGGAAAGCGGCGACGGATGCGACGGATGCTGCGGCGGCGGCCTGGCCCTTTGAGCTGCGCCTGCCGGGGTTGTTGACAGCGTAGCCACGCTCTGCCGGGCGGACCGGCCGGATCGTGCGTAGAATCCCCCGCTCGCGCAGCGCGGCCGAAACCGCGCTGGGCGAAAGTCGGATTGAATCAAAAAACACCAGCGGCGGGATCCGTCGCCGGTATGGGAGCATTCATGTCAGTTGAGAAAGTCGTGATCATCGGCTCCGGCCCGGCCGGATTGACGGCCGCGATCTATGCGGCCCGTGCAAACCTCTCGCCGCTGGTCTTCGAGGGCTACAACGCGGGCGGGTTGGTGCCGGGTGGGCAACTCATGTTCACCACCGACGTGGAGAACTTCCCCGGCTTCGAGCACGGCATCCTCGGCCCGAAGCTGATGACCGCCATGCGGGCACAGGCCGAGCGCTTCGGCACGCGCTTCATCCGGGAGGACGTGGTCAGCGTGGACTTCTCGCGCAGCCCGTTCAAGATCCGCAGCGACGAGGCCGCGGCCGACGCCCACGCCGTGATCATCGCCACCGGCGCGCGCGCCAACTGGCTCAACCTGCCCAATGAGCAGCGGCTGGCCAAGACCGGCGGCGGGGTATCGGCCTGTGCCGTGTGCGACGGCGCGCTGCCGGCCTTCCGGAATCAGGAGCTGGTCGTGATCGGCGGCGGCGATTCCGCCGTGGAGGAGGCCAGCTATCTCACCAAGTTCGCGTCGGTCGTGCACGTCGTGCACCGGCGCGACCAGCTTCGCGCCAGCAAGATCATGCAGGAGCGATTTCACAAGCTGGTCGAGCACGGCAAGATCAAGCCGGTCTGGAACAGCGTCGTCACGGACGTCATCGGCGAATCGTCTATCGAAGCGGTCGAGTTGAAGGATACGAATTCCGGAGCGATACGCCGCCTGGCGTGCAAGGGCCTGTTTCTCGCGATCGGGCACACCCCCAACACCGAGCTGTTCAAGGGCGTGCTGGGGACGGACGAGCGCGGCTACCTGAAGCTGTCGCGCCCCGGCAGCACCTACACGAGCGTCGAGGGCGTCTTCGCGGCCGGCGACGTGGCCGATCACGTCTACCGGCAGGCCGTCACCGCCGCCGGCACCGGCTGCATGGCCGCGCTGGATGCCGAACGCTGGCTGGCCGCCCGCGGCATCGAGTAGCGCAGCATCGTGTGGCGCGAAATCGTGTGGCGCGGAATCGAGTAGCGCGGAATCGAGTAGCGCGGAAGCAAGCAGCGCTGAATCGAGTAGCGCGGAAGCAAGCAGCGCTGAATCGAGTAGCGCGGAAGCAAGCAGCGCTGAATCGAGTGGCGAGAGATCTGCCGCGTCGGGTGCCGCGCCGCCCCGCGTTGAGTGGCAAGTTGGATAGCGCGTTGGGTGGCATGCTTTCGCGGTACTCCGCGTAAGCATGCACTCGAAGCGCCGCCCCGCGTTGGGTGCCATGCCGACGGCTTTGCGTCGGCATGCTCCTGATCCGCTATCCGAAGTCAACCCGCGGCAATTCGTCCGCCACCTCGCGCGCCAGGTACCCGACCGACCCGACCCGCCGCGCCGCGCGATCCGCCGCCGCGCCATGCTGCCACACCCCGCGACAAGCCGCGTCAAACGGCGACATTCCCCGCCCGATCAGTGCCGCAATCAACCCCGCCAACACATCCCCCATCCCCCCTGCCGCCATCCCCGAACTCCCCGACGGATTCACGAAGTGCCGCTCCCCGTCCGTGACGATCGTCCCGCGCCCCTTGAGCACAACCACCGCGCGCGTCTCCCGCGCGAGCGAAACCGCCGCCTCGAGCCGCGCACCCGCATCACCGCGCATCAACTCGGCGCTTCGCCCCGGCAGCAGCCGAGCCATCTCCCCCGGATGCGGCGTCAGCACGCTGCTCGTCGCCCTTCGCGACCGCAGCGGCTCCAACGACGTGCCAGCCAGCGAGTTCAGCGCATCCGCGTCCACCAGAACAGGCGCCCCCGCCGCAGCAACAACATCCGCTACGAGCGCGTCCAGCGCCGCCGAGCGCCCCAGTCCCGGCCCGACGACCGTCGCATCTGCGGAACGCAGCAATTCGCGCAAGATCGCGACATCCGGCGCAAGCATGCGCCCGTCCGCGTCTTCCGGCAGCGCCATCGTCATCAGGCATGGCTCCGCGGCCGCGATCGCAGCCTGCGCGCTCGCGGGCGCCGCCACGCGCACCAGCCCCGCCCCGCCGCGCAGCGCCCCAAGCCCGCACAAGACCGCCGCCCCGGACATCCCGCGACTGCCCGCCAGGATCACCACGCGCCCGGCATCGCCCTTGTGCGCATCCGGTCGGCGCAGCGGCGCCGGCGGAATGGTCGTGACTCGCTGGGCCATCAGGCTCTTCCCCGCTTTCGTCGCGGCGGTGAGTTCGCGCGGCCGGCGGCCTGCGGCTCACTTCGAATCGCGCCCGCCGCGATGCGCCGCGCAATCATCGCCGCCTGGTAGGCCGCACCGAAACCGTTGTCGATGTTTACGACCGATACGCCGCTGGCGCAACTGTTGAGCATCGCCAGCAGCGCGGCGATTCCGTCCAGGCTCGCTCCATATCCGACGGACGTGGGCACTGCGATGATCGGCGCGGATACCAGCCCGCCCACGACGCTGGGCAACGCACCCTCCATCCCGGCTATCACGATCAGCACGTCCGCACTGCGCAACTCGTCGAGCACGGACAACAGCCGATGAAGCCCCGCCACGCCCACGTCATAGTACGCACGCGACGCCACCCCCAGCGCCGCCAGCGTCTCGCGCGCCTCCTCCGCCACCGGCAGATCGCTCGTGCCGGCCGCCACCACGGACACTGGAACCGCCGGCTCATGCACCGCGCTCGGCGCGGGCAGAACGAACGTTCGCGCCGCCGGGTTGTGCCGACCGCGGGGAAACCGCCGGCGCAAACGCCGCGCCGCTTCCGGCTCCAGCCGCGTCGCCAGCACTCCGGCCGAGTGTCGAGCCAGCCGCGCGAATATCGACTCGATCTGCCCCGGCGTCTTGCCCGATCCGAAAATCACCTCCGGCACGCCGCAGCGCAGCGCGCGGTGATGATCCACCCGTGCGAAACCCAGATCCTCGAACGGCAGTTGTGCGAGCGCCTCGGCTGCCGCAGCAGCCGTCACGCGGCCCGCGGCCACCTTCCGCAATAACGTCTCAATCTTCGTGCGATTCATGGAGGAGTCATCATGCCGGACGCATCGCAGCGCGTCAAAAAAACGCGAACGCCGCGAAATGCTCTCCGGCGGAATCCGCCCGGAGCGCATCGCGCGGCGTTGTCGTGTGGATCGGGATCCGGCTTAGAAGCCGAACGGCCAGTTCACGCCGAGGACGAAGGCAATGATGTAGCCGAGGAAACCGCTGATCCAACCAAAGATACCACCGAGCATGTCATTCTCTCCTGCGACCTTGGCGAGTCCCGCATTGCGACACGCACGACGTGCCGCGCGGGCCCGTTTTCAAGTCGGGCAAAGCGGGGCATTGTGGCGAGAGCCGGCGGCGGACGCAAGTGGAAATGCAAGCAAACTTGCCGAAACCGATTCCGGAATCGCAGGCGTGCGCTGCAATAAAACGCCCCTGCGCCATCTGCTCGATCGGATCGAGCGATCACTCCGCGATGCGCAACGCGGCCGCACCTCGCGTTGCATTCGCACTCTGCGCCCCGCATACTGCCCCGCGATGAAACCCCGCCCGCACGCTGACGACCCGATCGCGAACCCCGGCTTCGAGACGCTTTGCGCCCACTTCGGCGAGGACCCGACCTCACAATTCGGCGCGGCTTCCGTGCCGATCTACCAGACCTCCACGTTCATCTATCCCGACGCGGAGGCATTCGAAGCGCGGCGCGCCCCCGACACGCCGCACTACGATTACACGCGCGGCGGCAACCCGACCGCCGCGGTGCTCGAAGCCAAGCTGGCGCGGCTGGAGCGCGGCGCCTGGGCCGAGAGCTTCGGCTCCGGAATGGGGGCGATTTCGGCCGCGATCAACCTGGCCGTTCGCAGCGAGGCGCACGTGGTGTGCGTCGGCAACGTCTACTCGCCCACGTCGGCTTACTTGCGCCACCTCGAGCGATTCGGCGTCCGCACCACCTTCGTCCGCGAGCTGGATCCGCAGGCCTTCATCGATGCCATCACGCCCGCCACACGCCTGATGTATCTCGAAAGTCCGACCACCGGCCTGTTCGAGATTCTCGACGTTCGCGCGATCACCCCGGTCTGCCGCGAACGCGGCATTCTCACGATCTTCGACAATTCCTGCGTATCTTCGCTGTTCCAGTCGCCGCTCGAAATGGGATGTGACCTCGTCGTGCACAGCGCGACCAAGTACATCGGCGGCCACTCGGACGTGGTCGCCGGCGTCGTGGTCGGCCGCGACGAGCGACTCCGCGACCGCCTCTTCCGCGAGATTGAGTTGTGCGGGGCCACGCTCGACCCGTTCGGCGCCTGGCTGCTCATTCGCGGCTTGCGCACGCTCGCGCTGCGCATGCGCCACCACGAACAGGCGGCGCTGGCGGTAGCGCGAATGCTGGCCGGCCACCCGGCCGTCCGCGCGGTCCATCACCCCGGGCTGGAGTCGCACCCGCAGCACGCGCTGGCCCGAACGCAGATGAGCGGCTTCTCCAGCCTCTTCAGCTTCGAGCCGGCGGACCAGAGCCGCGAGGCGACCCTGTCCTTCCTGAACCGCCTTCGTCTGTTCCGACAGGGCGTGAGCTGGGGCGGCCACGAAAGCCTCGCGATCGGCGGCAAGCTGTTCGGCGGACCCAATCCGCAGTCGCGCGTCATCCGCCTTCATTGCGGGCTGGAGTCCATCCCCGACCTGGTTGCGGATGTGGCCCAGGCGCTGGCCTGATGCGCGGCAGACTCGATCGGAGTGAGATGTCCACAAACCGACGATCCATGAAGAAGAGCGCTTCCGCCCGCAATCGCCCGCGATCAAACGCCCGGGCTGCGGCACGTCCCGCCCCCGCGCCTCCCGACCAGCCCCCGGCCGGCAGCGGCTCGATCACCGCCGTCGCCCCATTCGAGCACGTCCTGGCCACGCGCTACGCCTCAGCGGCGATGGCGCAGATCTGGTCCCGCGAAAACCGCTACGCCTGCTGGCGGCGCATCTGGCTGGCCGCCGCCCAGGCACAGCGCGCGGTCGGGCTGCCGATCAGCGCCGCGCAGATCAGCGCCCTGCAGCGCGCCGCCGATGCCGCGATCGACTTCCGCGCCGTCGCCGCGCACGAACGCCGCACCCGTCATGACGTAATGGCCCACATCCACGCCTTGTGCGACGCCGCTCCCGCAGCCCGGCCGATCGTGCACCTGGGCATGACCAGCATGGATGTCGTGGATAACGCCGACCTGCTGCTGATGCGTGACGCGCTTTCGCTCCTGGTAGCGCGAATTGCCGCCGCTTGTCGCGAAGTGGCGGATTTCGCCGAAGCGCACGCCGACCTCCCGACCCTGGGGTTCACCCATCTTCAGCCGGCGCAACTGACGACCGTCGGCAAGCGGGCCGCGCTGTGGCTTGCGGACGTGGTCGAGGATTTGCGCCGAATCGCAACTTTGCGCGACAATCTGCGCCTCCGCGGGCTACGCGGCGCTACGGGCACGCAGGCTTCGTTCCTCAAGCTGCTGGGCAGCGCGGCGAAGGTTCGGCGCCTGGAAGAGGACTTCGCAGTCCGGCTCGGCTTCACCGGCTGTTATCCCGTCTGCGGACAGACCTATTCCCGCCGCGTGGACAGCGAAATCGTGCATGCACTCAGCGGACTGGCGGCGTCCGTGCACAAGTGCTGCAACGACGTGCGCCTGCTGGCGATGCTCAAGGAGATCGAGGAGCCCTTCGAGGCCGATCAGGTCGGCAGCAGCGCCATGCCCTACAAGCGCAACCCGGCGCTGTGCGAGCGCGCCACCGGCCTGTCGCGATACCTCCTGTCGCTGGCTGCCTCCCCGCCGATGACGCACGCAGCACAGATGCTGGAGCGCACGCTGGACGATTCCAGCAACAAACGGCTGGTGATCCCCGATGCGTTCCTGGCGGCGGATGCCGTCGCCGTGCTGCTGCGGCACATCTTCCGCGGGATGGTCGTGTATCCGGCGACGATCGCGGCGCACATCCGCGCCGAACTGCCTTTCATTGCCAGCGAGGACATCCTGATGGCGGCGGTTCGCGCGGGCGGAGATCGACAGGAACTGCACGAGCGCATCCGGCGTCATGCCCAGGCGGCCGGGCAGCGCGTCAAGCAGGAGGCTCGGCCCAACGACCTGATCGAACGTTTGCAGGCTGACGCCGCGTTTTCACGCGTTCGGCTGGGCGAGGTGCTTTCGCCGAGCCGATTTGTGGGGCTTGCGCCCGGCCAGGTGCGCGAGTTCCTGAAGCGCGAGGTGCGGCCGCTGCTTCGCCGACTTTCGAGTGACGCCCCGCCCGCGGAAGTGACGGTCTGAACCCGTCCGACCCCCGCGGCACTTCGCCCGCATGAGCTTTCGTGTCGTCAATTCCGGCCGCCAAGTCCAGCAACACTCGCCATCTCGCCTCCCCCGCTCCTCGCCTTATCCATCCCGGTCTGAACCGAAACCGGCCGCTGCGGCCGGGCGTTCACATCGTGCGGAGCGTCGTGCGTTATCGGCCCGACCGGCTCGGAAATTGCGACGGCCGGCCCGGTCTGATTGACTCCCCGCTAGTCAGATATTACGATCTATAAATCTGAAATCGCCCCCGCGCTGCGGGACACTCGCGATGTGAGCGGTGGCCCCACGTGGCGCCCCAGGGAGGCACAGCATGTGCGCGATCGACCGCTCACGATCCGACCCCGTTGCATCGGCGAATTCTCACGGGCCGCGATCAATGTCCGTCTCCGGCCGGCAGGTCCCGCTCATTATTGCGATCGGGCTGGCGCTGACGAGCCACGGATGGGCACAGCTTCCGCTCCCGACCACCCTGGGCGACTTTCACGTCCCCGGCACGCAGGTGGGCGATGTCTCGCCGACGGTGATGCAGTCGCCCAGTGACTGCCGCAACTGCCACGGCAACTTCGACGCGCAGAACGATCCCTATGCCACCTGGAAGGGCAGCCTGATGTCGCACGCGGGGCGCGACCCGCTCTTTTACGCGCAGATGTCCCTCGCCAACCAGGACGCGCAGAACGTGGGCTATTACTGCCTGCGCTGTCACGTTCCGCAGTCCATCGTGACGGGACACGCCAATCAGGCGGACGGCAGCACACTCAACGCGCACGATCGTCGCGGGGTCGACTGCCACTTCTGCCATTCGATGGTCGATCCGATCTACACGCCGGGCGTCAGCCCGCCGGAAGATGCGGCCATCCTCGCGGCGCTGACAGACGTCCCCCAATTCTTCGGTAACGCAATGTTTGTTCTTGACCCCTCCGCCACGCGCCGCGGTCCGCGGCCCGACCCGTCCGCGCCTCACGAGTTCATCGAGTCCCCGTTTCACCGGCGCGGCGCGTTCTGCGGCACCTGCCATGACGTCGGCAACGTGGCCGTCACGCGACAGCCGGACGGCTCCTACGCCTACAACACGATCGGCGCTCCGTCGCCGACTTCCGATCCCTGGATGCAATATCCGCTGGAGCGTACCTACACCGAGTGGAAGCTCAGCGCGTTCAATCAGGGAGGCGTGGACATGGGTGGCCGCTTCGGCGGAACAATCGGACCGGTGATTCATACCTGCCAGGATTGCCACATGCCCGCGGCGGCGGCGAAATCCTGCTTCTTTGGCCCGACCCACGGCGACATGCGCCGCCATGACTTCGCCGGCGCATCGGCCCAGGTGCTGGATCTCGTGCTGGAGGTCTTCGGCGGCGACCCCGAGGTGGACGCCGCCTCCATCGGCGTGGCGCGAGCCAAGGCCGTGTCGATGCTCGAGCGGGCCGCGTCGATCGACCTGGCGCAGGACTGCCGCCGCCTGCGCGTGCGTACGATCAACGAAACCGGCCACAAGCTGCCCACGGGCCACATCGAAGGCCGACGGGTCTGGGTCAACGTGCGGTTCTTCGACGCACAGAACGCACTGCTCCGTGAGAACGGCGGCTATGACATGGCCGAGGCGGAACTCGACGAGCGCACCACGGTCGTCTACGAGATGTTCGTTGGGCTGAGCGAGGCGGCCGCCGCCGCGACGGGGCTTCCGGCCGGCTTCTCCACGCACATGGCGCTGGCGGACACCATCTGGAAGGACAACCGTATTCCGCCGCGCGGCTTCACGAACGCGGCGTTCGAGGCGGGCGGCGCGCCGGTCGTCGGCCACAACTACGCGGACGGGCAATACTGGGATGACTCCTTCTTCGCCGCGCCGCATCGCGCCGCGCGGGCCGATGTGACGATCTACTACCAGAACACCCCGCGCAGCTACATCGAGCACCTGCGAGACGCCAACCACAGCGACGACTGGGGCGACATTCTGCACGCGGCCTGGGTCGCGACCGGTCGCGGAGCGCCGATTGCGATGGTCAGCGGAACGCTGATGCTCTCCACCGGCCTGCCGGGCGACATGAACTGCGATTGCACCGTCAACAACTTCGACATCGATCCGTTCGTGATGGCGCTGGTTTACCCGGAGTCGTACGCCGAGGCGTTCCCGCACTGCGACATTCTTGCGGCGGACGTGGACGGCGACGGGCTGGTGACCAACTTCGACATCGACCCGTTCGTGCAACTGCTGCTCAACCCGTAGCCGCAGACAAATGAGGAGCGTGAGATGCCGCGCCAACCGCGAATCAGGGGCAAAGCGCAGCCGGTCACCGGTCGCGGCGCGGCGGCGCGGGCGCTGCCGCAACTGGGCCTGTCCCGGCCGGCGTCGCGCTACGGCCGCTGGCGCGCGGCAACGCTCGCGCTGGTCTATGTGCTGATGGGCATTCACGTCGCCCATTGGCGCATCAGCGGCAAGACGCTGGCGCCGCTCGAATTAAACGAGGTCATGTACACGCTGGAACTCGGCATTGTCACCGCCGGGTTTCTGTTCATGGCCACCGTGTGCCTCGCGACGCTGCTGTTCGGACGATTCTTCTGCGGCTGGGGCTGCCACATCCTGGCGCTCGAGGACTTGTGCGCGTGGCTGCTCAAGAAAATCCGCGTGCGGCCCAAACCGGTCCGTTCGCGCCTGCTGCTGCTGGTCCCGCCGCTGGCGATGTTCTACATGTTCCTTTGGCCGCAGGTGCTGCGCGTCATGGAGGGACGCCCCCTGCCGACGCTGCACCTGCGCACGGATGGACAGGGCTGGGCCTCCTTTCAGACAACCGACTTCTGGCGCAATCTCCCCGGTCCCGGCATCGCCCTCCTCACCTTCGCCATTTGCGGTTTCGCCATCGTCTACGTGCTCGGATCGCGCTCGTTCTGCACCTACGTCTGCCCCTACGGCTCGGTCTTTCGCGGCATGGACCGCCTCAGCCCCGGCCGCATCATCGCGACCGGCGATTGTTCCGAGTGCGGCGCCTGTACCGCGGTATGCCCGTCGCACGTCGTCGTGCATGAGGAGTTGAAAAAATACGGCACGGTCGTCAATCCGGCATGCCTGAAGGACCTCGAGTGCGTGGCCGCCTGCCCGAAGGGGCTGGTGCGCTACGGGTTGGCGCGGCCACCGCTGCTGCGCGGCTGGTCGGCGTGGAAACCGATCCGCCGTGTCTTTGATTTCACCTGGGCCGAAGAGGCCTGGCTGGTGTCAATTACGCTGGGCGTCCTGTTGGCCTTTCGCGGGCTGTATGACGCAGCGCCGTTTCTGATGACGCTCGGCCTGGGCGTGATCGTCGCCTACCTGGGCCTCTGCGTGGTGCGAACCGCCTATCAGCGCGACGTGCGCTTCGGACCCGGTTGGCTGCGCCGCGCGGGCCGCATCACGCGCTTCGGCACAATCGCCTACGCGTGCTCCGCCGCATTCGTGGCCTTCTGGGCGCACTGCGCGTTCATCCGCTTCCACGAGTACACCGGCCACCGCGCGGCGGCCGCGGCCATCGCGCTGGCGGAACAGGCCCAGCACCCCGGGCATGCCGGGGCCGATGCCGATTCTCTGCAGCCGGACTCAACTGCCGCGGCGCCGATGCCCGTCGCGTCGATAGCGCTTGCCGAAGAGGAGCCGGGCGGGCCGAATGCGATTCAGGAATCCACCTCGCGCGCGATCGTCTTGCTTGAGCGCTGCGCGCGCTGGGGGCTGCTCCAGCCGCCGCGGCTGCTGGCGACGCTGACCCGGCTCTACACGCTCCGGGCGGAAGCGCGTGTCGCGGCCGCCGACGTCAACGGCGCGATCGACGACCTGAAGCGCGTCGTTCGTCTGGACCCTGGAGCGGCGGGAATCCACTACAACCTCGGCGTGCTTTGCGCCAGCAACGGGCGCGATGTCGACGCGATCACCCACTACAGTTGGGCCGCCGCCATCAATCCGACGGACCCGGACGTGTTCAACAACCTCGGCTTCGTTCAGACGCGGCGCCGCGCCTGGCCAGATGCCGAGCGTTCGCTGCGTCGGGCGCTGGAGCTTCAGCAAGGGCATGCCCTCGCGCACTTCAACCTCGCCCGCGTACTGGACGCGACCGGGCGTCAGCGCGAGGCAGAGCAACACCTCGCGACGGCTTTTCGACTTGACTCCCAACTGGCTCAGGCGGCCGGATCGCAGCCATAACCCCCGCTGCGGGTTCGATGCGCCCACGTGGAGCAGTTGCTGCCTCGCTTATTTCGCTCGAACGCGCGCTCGCGGCTTTCGCGCTTCCATCTTCTTCGGGCGACTTGCGGGCCTTTCCGGCTGTCGCTGCCAAAGAGGGAGGGCGGGCTTGCCGCGCGATTCGGATCCGCCGGCGCGGGCAACATGCGCCAGGCGAAATTCGTCAAAAGTCGTCTCGGTCAGCAGGCTGTTCAGCGCGTTGCGCGTCGCCAGCAGCTTGTGATGCAACGGGCACGGCTCACCCTGTCCGCACACTCCGCCGCCAAACGGGCACAGCGTGCGCACCTCGTCGCGCTCGAACAGCCGAAACACATCCAGAAGGCGAATCTCCGATGGATGTCGCGCCAATGTCGCCCCGCCGCCCGGTCCGCGGACGCACTGAACCAACCCGGCTCTCGAAAGCGCGGAGAGAACTTTCGCGACGAACGGGCCGGGCAGGCCGCGCGACTTCGCAATGTCCGCGGCCGAGAGCTGTGTCTTGCCGCCGTCATACACTTCGGCGAGCCGGCTCATCGCGGCAATCGCGCACTCGGTTTGCCGTCCGTACACTCTGTGCCCTCGCGTCAGGTGAGTCCCACGTCCACAGATCATCCCGAACGGTCGATACGCCCGCCCGCAATCATACCACGCGGTTCGCGGGCCTCGCTGAGCCGCCGCAGGTTCGGGTTGGATACGGCCGAATGCCCCCCGCCCATTCAACCTCCGGCGCCCGATCGTCGATATTTAGGAAAAACTGGTCTGAATATCTTGAAATCGGCTTCAAGCCGTGATAATGTTCGAGACGGATCGATTGCGGCGTGCAACCGCCGCAAAGCAGGAGGCCGACGGTGATCCGAGTCGCAGAGTCGGGCGATGAGCCGGGCAGCGTCCACGCGACGCGGGGCGCGGCGGTGGCGGGGTTGGGAGCGTCGCCCGCCCTGGCCCACCACTTCGACACCATGGACCAGCAGCAGGACGCCGGCAAGCTGGGCATGTGGCTCTTCCTGGCGACCGAGGTGCTGCTCTTCGCCGGCCTGTTCTGCCTCTACGCCGTCTACCGCATCTCGCAGCCCGAGATCTTCCTTTACGGCAATCACTTCCTGGATTCCGGCTGGGGCGCGATCAACACCGTCGTGCTGCTGCTGAGCAGCTTCACGATGGCGATGGCGGTCTGGGCGGCGCGCTGCAACCAGAAGCGCGACCTGGTGCTCTTTCTCGCGCTGACCCTGCTGTGCGGCGTGGACTTCCTCGGCGTCAAGCTCATCGAGTACTCGCACAAATTCCACGACAACCTGACATGGCGCGCCGCCGCATACGCCGTGCCAGCCGCCGCTCCCGCCACGGCGCTGCCGCCGACGCCGCCGGACGCTCCTCCGGCCGACGCATCCGCTACGCCGCCGGGCGCATCGCCCGCGACCCCCGTTGCCGCAGTCGCCGCGGGGGTGCAGACCGGAGACGCGACCCGCGGTCGGCCGCTCTTCCGCAACACCTGCGCCGCCTGCCACGGCCTGCGGGGCGAAGGCGTGACCGGCCAGGGCAAGGACATGCGCGGCAGCGAGTTCATCGCCAAGCTCGATGATGCCGGCCTTGTCGCATTCATCAAGCGCGGCCGCATGCCCAACGATCCCGCCAGCACCACCGGCCGGATGATGCCGCCCAGCGGCGGCAACCCGATGCTCAGTGACGCTGATTTGTTCGATATTGCCGCGTTTGTGCGACAGTTGTCGAGCCGCCCGGCGACGCCAACCGGCCAAGTCCCCGCACCGCCAGGCTCCGGCGCGAGCAGCCCTGCAAACAGCACTACGGCATCCGGCGGCTCCCAGGCTTCCCCGGGCGCGGGCGGGCCCCAGGCGGCAACCGCCGCCTCCTCAACCACTGGCGCCTCAGGCGCAGCGGCGGCAGCACCCTCGGAATCCGCCGAGCCGCTTCTGGAAGAGGAGCCGCCGCTGATCGAGCGCTCAATCATGCCGCTGGCCGCGGAAGGACCGCCCGGCCTTCGACCGGAATTTTTCGCCGCCGAAGCGCGTCGCACGATCAGTCACCCGGCGCTTCCGCACGGTGATCCGGCGCGGCCGCCGAACCTGCATCTGTTCTTCGGCCTGTATTTCTGCATGACCGGGCTGCACGGCCTGCACGTCCTGGCGGGGATGAGCGTGATTGCGTGGCTGCTGCTGCGCTCGCTGCGCGGCGACTTCAGCTCCGCGTATTACGCCCCGGTCGATCTGGGCGGGCTGTACTGGCACCTGGTGGACGTGATCTGGATCTTCCTGTTCCCACTGTTGTATCTGATTCACTGACGACCGGTCGCGACGGCGCGGCGATGGTCAACGATCAGCCATGTGCGAAGGAGGCGACAAGTGAACCCGGTCCTGAGCAACGCCGGACCGCCTGCCGACCCAGCTCTGCCGCGCGGATTTCGCGTCGGCGTGATCCTCGCGGTCTGCGCCGTCAACCTGGTCATACTCAGCTACGCGGTCTGGAGCGCGATCCCGCATGGACCCGCCCAACCGCCCAACGGAACGGGTGTCGGCGCGCCGCCGTCTGTTGTCGCGGCCCCGACGCAGGCGACGGCCGCCACCCCTGCTTCGACGCCGCCGCCGGTCGCACCGGCTCCGGCGCCGATCGCCGCCACCCCGCCGCCCGCCGCCAAGCCGACGCCGCCGGCGGTCGTCAACCCGGTCATTCTGCCGGATGTCGCGGTGGTTCGCGGCACCTACATTCAACACTGCTCGGCCTGCCACGGCGCCGGCGGCCGCGGCGACGGTCCGGCCGCGGCGCAGACCTATCCGCGCCCGCGCGACTTCGTCGCCAGCCCCTTCCGCTACGCCTCCACGCACGGCTCGCGCGAGGAGGTCATCACCGCGCTTGAGAAGATCATCGCCGTCGGCGTTCCGCGCAGCGCTATGCCGGGGTTTGAGGGCGTGCTGGATGAATCGATGATTGCCGGGCTGGCGCGATTCGTGCTCGATCAGCGCGCCGCGGCCGCACCCACGACCGCCTCTCCGATTGACGTCGGCATCCGCCCCCCGACGACCTCCGGACTGATCGCCCGCGGTGCGGAGCTTTACAAGACGCAGGGCTGCGTCACCTGTCACGGCGCATCCGGCCACGGCGACGGCGAGCTGGCCCGTTCGCTGGTTGACTCAATCGGCCGCCCGGTGCGCGCCGCAGATCTCGCATCCGGCGTATTCAAATCCGGCCAAGGCCCCGCGGATCTGTGCCGCTCCATCCTCGCGGGCGTTCCCGGCACACCGATGATCGGCTACGAACCCGCTGACCCGCACCAACAGCGACGGCACGCGCGACCTGAGCGATGCCTGGGCGCTGGTGGCGTACATCCAGAGCTTCAGTCCGCGCGATATCCCGGTCGGACACACGTCCGGCGCACAGATCGCGGCGCTGCCCGTGGATGATGATTCGATGTTGGACGATCCCACGCACCCCGGCTGGCTCGGCGTGCCTGCGGTCGGCATCGAGCTGCGTCCGCTCTGGCAGCGCGTCGAGCAGATTACCCATCTCGATGTGCGCGTTATCCGCTCGGGCAAGCGGATCGCCGTCGCGCTGGATTGGCGCGACGCAACGCTCGATCGCAGCGCGGACACCGGGGTCTTCCCCGACGCGGTCGCGGCAATGTTCTCGATGAGCGGCGCCGTGCCGGCTCTGCCGATGGGCGTGCACGTCGAGGGATTTCAGGCGCAGGCGCCGGTGAATCTCTGGCACTGGAAGGCCAGCCGCCAACCCGCTCCGCAGGACGCGACGCCGGATGACACGGGCGCGGCAGCCGCCGGTGCGCAGCGCGGATGGACGGTGTTTCCGCACACCGCCCGACCCGCGCCCGACGAAGCTCAGCAGGCCCCCGGGCCGCCCGAAACCCGCGCTGCGCGGGAGGCCGCCAACGTCCGCGACGATCCCGCCCTGCTGGGGCGCTCCGTGCTGGAATCGAATGCCGAGGGCTTCGGCACGCTGCGCCTGCAGTCGCCCGACGCGCAGCATGTACGGGCGACGGCGGCGTGGAGCCACGGGCTGTGGCGAGTCGTGATGGTTCGCGAATTCGAGACGAACGACGCGAACGACGTGGACTTCTCGCGGATGGCCCGCATCCCGGTGACGTTCGCCGTCTGGGATGGGTCCAAGGGGGATCGCAACGGAATCAAACTGATTTCCGGCTGGCACTGGTTGACGCCCGGCCCGGGCGCCGCCGCCGCCGCCTCGCAAGGAACAGACCAATGAGTCGCACCTCGCAGGTTCGCCCGATGGGTATGCAGTTGTCGAACGTGGAAGTCTCACGGCGCGCGTTCCTCACGGCGCTGGCCGCGGGCGGTGCGTCGCTGGCCAGTTGGCGGCCGGCCTTCGGGCTGGAGCCGCTGGCGGGCATCGAAAACCCGCTCAAGCACTACCCCGCGCGCGACTGGGAGCGCGTGTATCGCGATCAATACCGCTACGACAGATCGTTCACCTTCGTCTGTGCGCCCAATGACACGCACAACTGCCGTCTGCGCGCGTTCGTGCGGAACGGCGTGTTCGTGCGCGCCGAGCAGAACTACGACTGCGGCCGCATCGGCGACCTGTACGGCAACACCGCGACCAAGGCCTGGAACCCGCGCGGCTGCGCCAAGGGCTACCAGATGCAGCGGCGCGTCTACGGCCCCTACCGGCTGAGCGGCCCCTTGATCCGCGTCGGCTGGAAGGCCTGGGCCGACGCCGGCTTTCCCTCACTTTCCGACGACCCGACCTTGCGCGACAAGTACAAGTTCAACTCGCGCGGGCTGGACACCTTCGAGCGCGTGAGCTGGGAGGAGGCGTATTCCTATCACGCCCGCGCGGTCGCGGCCATCGCCCGCACCTACAGCGGCAAGCCCGGCGCCGAGCGCCTCCGCAAGGATGGCTACGAGCCGGAGATGATCGACGCCGTGCACGAGGCCGGCACGCGCTGCTGCAAGCTGCGCGGCGGGATGGGACTGCTCGGCGTGATGGGCAAATACGGCTTCTACCGCTGGTCCAACATGCTCGCTCTGCTCGACGAGCGCATCCGCGGCTGCGGCCCGGAGCACGCCCTCGGCGGCCGCATCTGGTCCAACTACACCTGGCACGGCGACCAGGCCCCGGGCCATCCGTTTGTCCACGGCCTGCAGGCGTCGGATTGCGACTTCAACGAGCTGCGCCACGCGAAGCTGCACATTCAGTGCGGCAAGAATCTCGTCGAAAGCAAAATGCCCGAAAGCCACTGGTTCGTCGAGTTGATGGAGCGCGGCGCGAAAATCGTCGTCATCACGCCCGAGTACTCCCCGGCCGGCACCAAGTGCAACTACTGGCTGCCGGTCCGCGCCGGCTGCACCGACACCGCCCTCTTCCTCGGCATCACCAGGCTGATGATCGACAACGGCTGGTACAAGGAGGAGTTCGTCACGCAGTTCACCGATCTGCCGCTGCTGATCCGCACCGACACGCTCAAACGCCTGCGGGCGGACGAGGTGTTCGCCGGCTACACCCCCGGCCTCTCAAAGGAAGGTCCGTCCTACCGCGACCAGCACATCACCGACGCCCAGTACGCCAAGATCGGCGACTTCGTGATCCTAGACGACGCGACCGGTGCGCCGCGCGCCCTCACCCGCGATCAGTTCGGAAAAACCCAGGCCGAATCCGGTATCCGCCCGCGGCTCTCCTGGACCGGCCGCGTGAAGCTGGCCGACGGCAGCGAGGTCGAGGCGATGACCACCTGGGACGCATACCGCATCAACCTCAAGGACTATGATCTCGACACCGTGGCCGAAATCACCGGCTCCGACAAGACGCTCATCGAGCGTCTGGCGCGCGACATCTGGGAGACGGCCAGCGCGGGGCACCCCGTCGCGATCCACGTCGGCGAAGGCATCAACCACTGGTTCCACGCAACGCTGTGCAACCGCGCGCAGTACCTGCCGCTGATGCTCACCGGCTCGATCGGCCGTCCCGGCGCCGGCTGCTATACCTGGGCCGGAAACTACAAGGCGGCGCTGTTCCAGGGCGCCGAGGGCGTTGGCCCCGGATTCCTCGGCTGGATCGCCGAAGACCCCTTCGCCCCCAATCTCGACGCCGCGGCCGACGGCGCGAACGTCCGCGTGCGAAAGCTCACCAAGGACGAGGAGCCGGCCTATTGGAACCACGGCGAGCGCCCGCTGATCGTGGAGACCCCCAAGTTCGGGCGGAAGTGCTTCACCGGCGACACGCATATGCCGACGCCGACCAAGTTCCTGTGGTTTACCAACGTCAACCTGTTCAACAACGCCAAGCATGCCTACGACATGCTGTTCAACGTCAACCCGCTGATCGACTGCATTATCGCGCAGGACATCGAGATGACCTCGACCTGCGAATACTCGGACATCGTCTACCCGGCTCTGTCGTGGCCGGAGGCGCAGACCTATGAAGTCACCGCCTCCTGCTCCAACCCCTTCCTGCAGATCTGGAAGGGCGGCATCGCCCCCACCTGCGACGGCCGCGACGACGTCGTCATCCTCGCCGAGACCGCCGCTGCGCTCGCCCGCGAAGCCGGCGACGAACGATTCGCCGACTACTGGCGCTTCATCCTGGCCGACCGCGTCAACGGCGTGAAGCTCTACATGCAGCGCCTCTTCGACGGCAGCACCACCACCCGCGGCTACCGCGTGGACGACATCCTGGCCGGCAAGTACGGCGAGCCGGGCTCCGCGCTGATGCTCTTTCGCACCTATCCGCGCGTCCCCTTCTGGGAGCAGATCAGCGGCGAGATGCCCTTCTGGACCGACACCGGCCGCCTGAACGCCTATTGCGACATCCCCGAGGCCATCACGCATGGCGAGAATTTCATCGTGCATCGCGAAGGCCCCGAGGCGACGCCCTATCTCCCCAATGTGATCGTCTCCTCCAACCCGCTTGTTCGCCCCGAGGACTTCGGCGTGCCGCGCGACGCGATGCACTGGGATGATCGCACAATCCGCAACATCAAGCTCCCCTGGTCCGAGGTGAAGAAGTCCAGCAACCCGCTCTGGGAACAGGGATTCCGCTTCCTGTGCCTGACGCCCAAGACCCGACACCGCGTGCACTCATCGTGGTCGACCGTGGACTGGGCCATGATCTGGGACTCGAACTTCGGCGATCCGCATCGCCGCGACCGCCGCATGCCCGACGTCGGCGAGCACCAGTTGCACATGAACCCCCAGGACGCCGCCGCTCTCGGTTTGCACGCCGGCGACTATGTCTACGTCGATGCCAACCCGGCCGACCGCCCCTTCCGCGGATGGGAAGAGGCTCTGCAGGATCCCGACCCGCAGCGCCGGGCACGCGCCGAGTTCCTCGCCCGCGTCGCGCGCTGCATGCTGCGTGTCACGATCAACCCCGCCTATCCGCGCGGCTGCGTGATGATGAAGCACGGCGCCTTCATCGCAACCGAGAAATCGGTCATGGCCCACGAGACGCGCCCCGACCGGCTGGCGCGCTCCGGCGACACAGGCTATCAGGCCAATTTCCGCTACGGCTCGCACCAGTCCATCACCCGCAACTGGCTCATGCCGATGCACCAGACCGACTCGCTCTTCCACAAGGCCAAGGTGCGCATGGCCTTCATGTTCGGCGGCGAGGCCGACAATCACGCCGTGAACACGGTCCCCAAGGAGTGCCTGGTGCGCATCACCAAGGCCGAAAGCGGTGGCATGGAAGGCGTCGGCGTGTGGGCGCCGGCACTCACCGGATTCGGACCGACCGGCGCTACGGAGCGCAACGAGCGGTACCTCTCCGGCGCGTTGACGGCCCTCCGGTCCGGCCCCCCCTCCGCAGGAGAGGCCGAATGAGCGCCACGCGACCATTCGCCCCCGACGCCCCGATGATCGTCGAGGGAGACGTGCTCCCGGGCGACACGAAGCTGATGCTGCGCTGCATGCTCGAGGAGCTGCTGCGCGGCGGAATGCACGCGGACGAGATCCGTGCGCTCTCCGCCAATCCCCAGTACCAGGCCCTGCACGCTGCGCGCTGCGCCATCGGCGACGCCGAATTCGAGGCGCTGATCGGGCAACTGGCGCGCGGCTGCGGCGTGCATCGCGTGGCGGTTCGCGAAACCGCCGAAACGGCATTCGAAACTCTGTTGACCATCCGCGGGGACGCGGTTCCCGAAAGGAGCAGACCATGAGCGGCGACTGTGGCGGAAAGTGCGGCTGCGGCCGACCGGGCAACCCGGACGCGGTGGAGTTTCTCAAGCAGGAGCACCGCGTGATCGAACGCGTGCTCGACGCCCTCGAATCCGATCTGCAGCGCGGCGGCCCGACGCCGGCAATCGTGTGGCCGGCGCTGGAGTTTCTCGCGGCGTTCGCCGACGGCTGTCATCACCACAAGGAGGAGGAACACCTCTTCCCGGCGCTGCGCGAGCGCGGCGTGCCGCAGGAGCACGGGCCGATCGGCTGCATGCTGGACGACCACGAGACGGGCCGCGCCCTGATGAAGCGGATGCGCCGCGCGATGATCGGCGTCGAAATCGGCGACACCCCGGCGCTCGAGGAATTCCGCGACGCCGCGCAGCTCTACATCGATCACCTCCGCCGCCACATCGACAAGGAGGATCATGTGCTCTTCGAAATGGCCGCGGATCTGCTGACCCCCGCCGAACGGGCCCGCATGGCCGACGGCTTCTACGACTTCGAGCGTGTCGGGGATCGGCTCGGAACGCACGACCGCATGATCGTGCTGGCCGACGTGTTGCATCGCCGGGCCGGCGCCGCCGCGCCGCCCGCCGCCGTCCGATGAGAGGAGGCTGTCGTGCCTGACGTCTATAACTGGCAGCTCGGTCGGAAAATGTCTTTCCCGTTCGCAGCGGCGCCCTCGCAGTGGCAGTTTGCATTCGTGTTCAACACGAACCGCTGCATCAACTGCCAGACCTGCACGATGGCGTGCCGCAGCACCTGGACCTTCTCCAAGGGGCAGGAGAACATCTGGTGGAACAACGTCGAGACCAAGCCCTTCGGCGGATATCCGCAGAACTGGGATGCCCGCCTGCTCACCCTGCTGGAGGACCACAACCCCGGCGGCCAGGTGTGGGATGCCGCGGCGCCGCGCTCCCCCGCCGCCCCCTACGGCCGCTTTGACGGACAGACCATTTTTGAGGCCGCCGCCGGATACGCCGGGCCGGACGGACCGAAGACCGCGCTGGGCTACCTGCCCACCGCCGCGGAGTGGACCTCCCCGAACATCTACGAGGACCACGCCCGCCCGGAAGCTGCCAACGCCTCCGCACCCCGGATGAACGCCGCACTGCCCGAGCACAAAGTCTGGTTCTTCTACCTCGCGCGGCTCTGCAACCACTGCACCTACCCCGGCTGCCTGGCCGCCTGCCCCCGCCAGGCGATCTACAAGCGCCCCGAGGACGGCATCGTCCTGATCGACCAATCGCGCTGCCACGGGTACCAGAAGTGCGTCGAGGCCTGCCCTTACAAGAAGGCCTTCTTCCGCCCGAACACCGGAACCAGCGAAAAGTGCGTCGGTTGCTACCCGCGAATCGAGGGCAAGGATCCGGAGCTGAGTCCCAACGGCGAACCCTGCGAGACGCGCTGCATGACCTCCTGCGTCGGCAAAATCCGTCTGCAGGGGCTGGTGCGCGTCGGGGAAGACGGCGCCTGGGTGCACGATCCGCACAACCCGCTCTACTACCTGGTCCGCGAGCGAAAGATCGCCCTGCCGCTCTACCCGCAGTTCGGCACCGAGCCGAACGGCTTCTACATTCCGCCCCGCTGGGTGCCGCGCCCCTACCTCGTGCAGATGTTCGGTCCGGGTGTCGAAAGCGCGATCGAGCAATATTCCTGCCCCGACCGCGAGTTGCTGGCCGTGCTTCAACTCTTCCGCACGACCCAGCAGATCATCTTCCGCTATGAGATCATCCCCGGTCCCAAGGTCGCCGAAATCGAAGTGTCGATGCCGACCGGCGGCACGCGTACGCAGACCATCTATAACGACACCGTCATCGGCTACAACAAGTTCGATCGCGAAGCGGTCCGCATCACGATCGAGGAACCCGTGTTCGAACGCCCCGCGGCGCACGCCAACAGCATCTGATCCGGAAACGCACCGGGAGTCGCGCCATGTCGATCGTCGCAACCATTGATCCTGCCGAGTTGACCGCCCGGCACGTCATCGCCCGGGCGCTGGCCGCAGCGCTGGCGCCCCCGGATCCCGCCCGCGACCGGGCCGCGCGGTCGCTTGATGAGGGCACCCTCTCGGCCGCATGGTCTTTGATCGAGGCGGCCGATGCGGGCCGCCCCGACCTCCCTACCGCCCCCGAACTCAAGCGCACCGCGCTGGAACACTCGCCCGGCTGCGCTGCGCTGCTCGTACCATGGTTCAGCCTTCCAGCCCGCACGCGCCGCGAAGCGTATCAGCAGGTGTTCGGCCTGGTCATTGCCCAGCACTGCCCCCTCTGCGAAACCGAATACATGCGCTCCGGCGACGCATTCGCCCGGGCGCAGGCCATGGCCGACATTGCCGGGTTCTACCGGGCATTTGGTGTCCAACCCGACGCGCGCGTGTCGCAGCGGCCGGACCACGTGTCGATCGAGCTTGATTTCCTCGCGCTGCTGTACACCCATTGGGCGGATGAATCGACTCCGGACGAAGCACGCGAGACGGTTCAGTCCGCTCATTCCGCCTTCCTGCAGGATCATCTCTCGATCTGGATTCCCGCGATGAGCCGGCTGCTGGAGCAGCGCGCCGCGACCGCCGGCCAATCCGCGCCGCCGGAAACCCGGGTCGCCATTCGGCTGATGGAGAACATCGGGCGCCTGATCGGCTGGTGGATCGCCTCGGAGTGCCGCTTCGCAGGGGTTCGGCCACCGTCCTCTTCACTGCCGGTACTCGCCCGCGAGGATGACGAGGCGGAAGCCGCGTGTCCCGCCTGCGACGCGCCCTGACGGCCCATGCGCCATTGCGGCCGGAACTCCCGCGACAGGCCGTGCGCACCGTCCCCGGGCCTTCCGCCGCCGGCGGTATAGTGCGCGGATGCCGCCGCCGATCGTTGCCGCGCTGATCGTCCTCTGCGAAGCGCTGACCTTTACGCTCACGTTGCCGGTCCTCAATTTCTTCAACACCCAGTTGGGGGGCGAAGCAGCGTTCCTCGGCATCCTCTTCGCGCTGGTCAGCGCCCCCAAAATCTTCACCAACCCCCTTTTCGGCCGCCTCTCCGACCGCATCGGCCGCCGCCCGATCCTCGCGATCAACACCGTCGGCACGTTCGTCGGCTCCCTGCTCTGGGCGCTTTCCGGCGACCTGCTGATGCTGGCGGCGTCGCGGGCCGTCATCGGAATCTTCAGCGCTCAGGCGGGGCTGGCCCAATCCGTCGTCGCCGACAGCACGACGCGCGAACGCCGCGCCTCCGCGATGGGGCTGCTGGGAGCCGCGTTCGGAGTCGCTCTGGCGGTCGGTCCATTCGTCGGCGGCTGGATTGCCGGGTCGTTCGGGTACGCGGCGGTGGGTTGGGCCTGCGCCGCCCTGCAACTGACATCGCTCGGGTTGATCACCCTGGCCCTGCGCGAAACGCGGCCTCCTGCGCACGCCTCCCATGCGGCTCACTCCCTCTCCGATGAATTTCCGCGCGAGGTGCTGCGCAACCCGCGCGTCTGGCGGCTGCTGGCGGTCCTGGTTCTGCTGAACGCCGGCACGAATGCCGTATTGGCGACGCTTGGTCTGCACGTCGGCACGCGCTTCGGTTATGGACCGGAGCGAGCCGGAGCCGTGTTTGGCGTGATGGGCGTCGTCGCGATTCTCGTGCAGGGGGGATTGATCCGCCCCTGCGTCCGGCGCTTCGGCGAGATCGGAACGGTCGCGACGGGCGTCGTGCTGGCGGGCGTCGGATTCGGACTCATGATTCCCCCGTGGCCCAGCCCCGGCTTCTGGACCGGGCTGGTGGTCAGTTCCATCGGGGTCGGGCTGATCGGTCCCTGCCTCAGTGCGTTGATCACGCACGCCGTCGCGGATCATCAGCAGGGCGGCGTCGCCGGGTGGCAGCAGTCCGCACTGGCGGTGGGGCGCTCGATCGGCAACATCGCGGGCGGATCGAGCTTCGCGGCGGTCGGCCCGGCCGGCCCGCCGGCGCTGGCGGTCACGCTGGGGCTGATCGCACTGCCGGGCCTGCTGGCGCTGCGGCGCTGGATGCGCAGCGAACGGGACACGGGACGTTGAGCGCGATACGCTCTACGGCATGATCGTCGCTTTGCTCGGCGGCCTGGGCCTGTTTCTGCTGGGCATGGTTTTGCTCACCGACGGGCTGAAGGCGATGGCGGGTGCGGCGCTGCGCGGAATCCTGACGCGCATGGTGGCCGGGCCGCTGTCGGGCGTCGGCTGGGGCGCCCTGCTCACCGCGCTCGTGCAGTCCTCCACCGCCACCACGCTCACCACCGTCGGTTTCGTCAGCGCCGGGCTGCTCACGTTCACGCAGGCGGTGAGCGTCATCTTCGGCGCAAACCTCGGCACGACCAGCACCGGCTGGATCGTCTCGCAACTGGGGATGAAAATCTCGCTCGGGGGCGTCTCGCCGCCGCTGGTACTGGTCGGCGTGGCGCTGCGGCTGCTGTGCCGCGGACGGGCTGCGCACGCCGGGACGGCGATCGCCGGATTCGGCTTGCTGTTCATCGGCATTGACATGCTGCAAGTGGGCATGTCCACGGCCGCCGCTCGACTCGGGCCGGACGCAATTCCCAGCGCCACCGCCGCCGGCGGGTTTTCCGCGCGCCTGCTGCTGGTCGGCATCGGCTTCCTGATGACGGTCGTAATGCAGTCGAGCAGCGCCTCGATGGCGACCACGCTGGCGGCCGTCTCCTCCGGCGCCATCGGCCTGGAGCAGGCCGCTTTGATCGCCATCGGCCAGAACATCGGCACAACCCCGACGGCTGTCGCGGCCGCGATCGGCGCTCCCGCGGCTGCGAAGCGAACGGCGCTGGCCCACGTCCTGTTCAACGTGGTGACGGCCGCCGCTGCGCTGCTGCTGCTGCCGCTGATGCTCAGCGCGGTGCAACGGGCGGCGCAGGCGATCGGCGAGTCCGATGCTCCGACATTGCTGGCGATGTTCCACACCGCGTTCAACCTGCTCGGCATCCTGATCCTGCTGCCCCTGATCAAGCCATTCGCACGCGGGATTGAGCGACTGATCCCCGAGCACTACCGACCGCCGACGCGCTTTCTCACCCCCGCCGTCGCCGAAATCGGACCCGTCGCGCAGGAGGCGGCGCGCCGCGCGATCGCTCAAGTGCTCGTCGAAATTGCCCCGGTCGCGGCAACGCGCTTGCGCGGATCCAATGCAGACCCCGCTGCATTGAACAGGCTTTCCCGCGCGGAGGAAGCGCTCAAGGAAGTGCAGGACTTCATCCATCGGCTCGGTCGATCCACCCAGCATGCGGTCGAGGTCCAGCGCCAGGAAGCGCTGCTTCACGCCGAGGAGCACGCCTCGCGACTGGTTGCCGCGCTGGCCGAGCCGGGGCCTTGGCGCCATCACGGGCAGGATGACGCAGTCGCGACTCACACTGCGCATGCGCCGGCGGCGCTGGCAGACGCCGTGGGAAGCCTGGCCCGCGATACCGATGATTCGGCGGCGGATGTCCCGGGCGCTGTCGGCGCTTTGGCGGCACGCGCAGAAACGACCTCAAGGGCCATCGCCGAAGCCCGTCGCACAGAACGGCACGCCGCACTGCGCGATGTGGCGTCCGGGCGGCTCTCGCCCGAATCAGCCGCCGCTCGGATCGACGTGTTGCTCTGGACCGATCGCGCCGCCTACCACCTGTGGCGCGCCTGCCACTACCTGGCGGACCCGACGCCCGGCAAGCCGGAATCTCCGCACTCCCAGCCGCGGGCCGAGGAACCGCCGCATCCGTCGGACACGTCGGCAACAAGTCGTTGAGCCGCTCCGGCGCCGCCGAGCCGAGCGGGCGATAATGCCGACCGGCGATTCCGGTTTCGTTGCGAGCAGCAGCCCGATTCGTGGGAATAACAAGCAGGAGCTGGACGCGTCCGCCGGGCGTCGCGCCTCCGCGCGGCGCCGAGAGCGGGCGGCCGGTTCCGGTTGAGGAGGCCTGCCATGGATCGCGCACGTTCAATCGTCGCCCCGGTCGACTTCACCCCCTGCTCGCTGGCCGCGGTGCGCCAGGCGGCGCGCATCGCGAAGTGGAACCAGGCCCGGCTGGACGTGTTGCACGTCGTCGCCGAAGACGTGGCCACCGAACTCGAGGGCGTGCTCAGCCCCTATCAGAAGGACATCCGATCCGGCCTGGTCGAGGATGCGCGGCGCGAGTGGGACCGGCTCTCCCAGCCGGACGACGCCCTGCGCGGCCTGCCGCTGAGCGTCGACGTCGGGCACCCCGTCGGCAGCGTCCTGCAGCGCCTGCACGACAGCGGGGCGGATCTGCTCGTCATGGGCGTCACCGGCGCCTCGCACCCCGGCGCCGGCGCCGGCACGGTCGCCACCGCCTGTGTGCGCAAGGCCCACGGCATGGTGCTGCTCGTCCGCGAGGAGCAGACGGCGCCCTTCAAGTCGATCGTCGCCTGCATCGACTTCTCCGACACGTCGCTGCGGGCGCTGAACCAGGCCGTGCGCATCGCCCTGCAGGACGGCGCCACGCTGCACGTGCTGCACGTCTTCGAAGGCCCGTGGCATCGCACGCACTACCGCGCCCCCACGCCGCTGGCCTCGCCCGATCAGCAGAAGCAGTACATCGACGGCCTGCGCGGCCGGCTCGAGAGCTTCTGCCGGCCGCTGGCGACCGAGCTGGGCTACCTGCATCCGCAGTTCCACGTGCTCGATCATCGCGGCTACGGCGAAGGCATCACCGAATTCGTCCGCAACAACAACATCGAGCTGGCGGTTCTCGGCACCAAGGGCAAGACCAACCTGCGCTACATGCTCTGGGGCCGCACCGCCGAGCGCGTCGTCCGCAACGCCCCCTGCTCGATCCTGGTCGTGCGCCCCGAAGATGCGCCGGCGCAGCAGGAGCCGGCCGCCGCCCGGCCGATGAAGCCGGCCGTGTAGCACGACAAGCGGAATCGCGGAACCGCGGGAGCGTCCGCTGAAGCGCAGCGGACTCCCGCCGGCCCATGCGAAATGCCTGCGCTGTGCCGGCGATTCTCCTCTCGCATCGCGACCGGGCCGCAGCGCTACAGCAGCGGCGAAAACAGCCGCGCCGCCCCCTCCAGCAACTGCTGGTGCAGCGGCCGGTTCCACGCCTCGCGCGCCGTCACCTGGGCCGCCCGCTCCAGCCGCCGCTCGATGAACGCCCCGATCCGCCGCGTCACGTCCTCGTCATAAAGAATCGCCGTCAGCTCGAAATTCAACCGGAAGCTGCGGATGTCCATGTTCGCCGAGCTGACCATGCACCAGCGGTCGTCAATGGTCGCGATCTTCGAGTGCAGCACGCCGTGGGGATACTCGAAGATCTCCACGCCGCTGCTGATCAATTCCGCGTAGTAGCTGCGGCCCGCCCACAGCACCAGCGGCGCATCCGTCCGCGTCGGAATCACGAGTTGCACGCGCACCCCGCGATAGGCCGCGAACTTCAGCGCCATCAGCAGCCCCGCATCCGGCACAAAGTACGGCGTCGCAATGCGAATGAACGACCGGGCGCTCGACACCGCCGAAAACAGCACCGACCCCAGCACGTTCGCCTCGCTGTCCGGTCCGGTCGGCAGAATCTGCACAATGGAGTCGCCGCAGGCCGTCGGCGCCGCAAAATACGATCCGAGGTCGAGCGACTCGCGCGTGGCGAACAGCCAGTCATCAGCGAAGATCTGCTGCAGAAACAGCGCCGCCGGCCCGCGGATGCGCAGGTGCGTGTCGTACCACGGACTGAGCCGCTTGAGCCGCCCGCGATACTCATCCCCGATGTTCTGGCTGCCCAGAAACCCCTCGCAGCCGTCCACCACCACCAGCTTGCGGTGGTTCCGCAGGTGCGGGCTCCAGCGCTTCCGCAGCTTGTAGATCGGCAGAAAAAACTCGACCCGCACGCCGGCGTCCGTCATCGGCTTCAGAAACCGCGACCCCAGGTTCCAACAGCCCACCGCATCGAGCAGCAGTCGGCACTCCACCCCCTGCCGCGCCTTCTCGATCAGCAGGTCGCGGAAGTGCGCGCCCGTCTCATCCGGCTGCCAGATGTAATACTCCATGTGCACGTGGTGCACGGCGCTGCGGATCGATTCCTCGATCGCCGCGTACGTCTCGTTCGCCTCCTCGTAAATCCTGACCTCGTTCGCGCCGGTGGCGGGAAAGTGCGACAGCCGCCGCCCGATGTCCTCCACCGCCGCCAGGTCCGGCGCCAGCGCCGTGACCCGCCCCGGCGCATCGCCGTCCAGGCTCGACTCGGCCCAGTTCGAAATCCGCGCAGTCTCGATGGCGAGCCGCTTGCGCCGCCGGCTGGCGCGCCGCCGCACCCGGTTTTCTCCCAGCAGCCCGTACAGGATGATCCCCGCCACCGGCAGCAGCAGAATCGTCAGAATCCACGCCAGCATCGCGGTCGGCTCGCGCCGCCGCCGCAGGATGTGGCCGATCGTCAGAATCGCCAGCGTGTAATAGCCGACCAGCGCGAGTTGAAAAAACGTCGGCATGCAGACGCCTTCGAGCCGCCGCCGCCCCAGCACGACGCGCGGCCGGCCGCCCGCATTGCACAAGCCCGGCGACTGCGCGTCAATCCAGCGCATTTCAGCGCACCGGAGCGCAACGCGCGGCAATCGGGCGCAGTTCAGCGCGAATCAGCGCACCCAGCGCCCTCCCACGCACACCTCGCGCACCGCCTGCGCGCCGCTGCCCAGCAAGTAGGCGTCCAGCAGATTTTCCGCCGCGCAGCCGCGCAGCGAGACATCCGAAATGTCGATCGCCACGAAATCCGCCGCCAGCCCGGCGGCGATTTCCCCCGTCGCCAATCCCAGCGCCGCCACCCCGTTCCGCGTGCCGATCTCCAGCAGCCGCGCCCCGACGCGCCCCTCCGGCGTCTTCACGACGCCCCGCCGCTGGGCCGCCAGCCGCTGCACGAACTCCAGCCAGCGCAGCTCCTCCGCCGGGTCGAGCCGCACGTTCGAATCCGTGCCGATGCACACCGCCCCCGGCCGCGCGAGCATCTCCGGCAGCAGCGCGATGCCGTCGCCGAGATTCCCCTCCGTGATCGGGCAGACGCAGTGCCGCCCGCCCGTCCGGGCATACGCCCGCAGATCATCCGCGGTGGAGTGCGTGCCGTGCACGATGCACCAGCGCTCGCCCAGCGGCAGCTGGTCGAGCATCCAGCGCAGCGGATTTGTTCCCAGCGCCCGCACGCAATCCTCAACCTCGCGCCGCTGCTCCTCGACGTGAATGTGCACCACCCAGCCGCGCTCGTCCGCCGCGCGGGCCAGCGCCTTCAGATCCTCCGGCGGCACGGCCCGCAGGCTGTGCGGCGCGATGCCCAGCGCCTGCGTGCGCGGATCCAGCATCGCCGCCAGCGCATCGCACCCGGCGATGAAGCGCGGCACGTCGGTCGTGGCGAAGCGCCGCTGCCCGCCCGCCAGTGGCTGATCGAAGTGCCCGGTGCGATAGTACGATTGCAGCAGGCACAGGCGGATTCCCGCTTCCGCGGCCGCGGCGATCACCTCGCGGTCGAGGGCGAAGTCCGCCCGCTCGATCTCGGCGTGGTGCACATAATGAAACTCGCCGACGGTGGTGATGCCGACCGCCAGCATCTCCTCAAAGGTCTCGCGGCACACCTGCCGGAGCATCGCCGGCGTCAGTCGCTCAACCAGCGCAAACATCGCCTCGCGCCAGCTCCAAAAATCCCCGACGCCGGCCGGAAAGGTCTCCCCGCTGCCGCGCAGCGCCCGCTGAAAGGCGTGACTGTGGGCGCTGACGAACCCCGGCAGCAGCATCCGCCCCGCCAGCCGCCGCGTGACGGGCGTCCGCCCATCCGCCGGGCCGACGCCGCGGATCACCCCCGCCTCATCCACGTCGATGGCCACCTCGCGCTGCAGCGCCCCATCCACCCACGTCAGATCGGCGACGATCCGCTGCGCGGCGTGAGTCGGATTGCTGTTCTTTTTCTCCGCTGCTTTGCGGTCGGCTGCGGCCATGCGGGCGCTCCGGGCGTGCTCGATGCGGCGGCGTCATTGTAGTGGGGCCGGGCGGCGGCACCCGGCCTTGTTGCCCTCCGGCGAGTCGCCGTATGCTGCCGGTCGGGCAAGACGCCCGATGCCCCACTGCCCCTTGAGCAGTGCATCGAACGAATCGCCGACCGTGTGCGACTGTTCCTTGAGCAGCGCCGCATCCTGATCGTGGATCCGGGGTCCGCCGCTGACCCGCAACATCCTTCTCGGGAGCCGCTTCCAGTGTCCGACTACATCACCGGCCGCGACCCGGCCTCGTTTGCGTTCGAGAAAATCGTCTACGAAAAGCACGCCCGCCAGCGCGGCCGCGCCACCGTCACAATCAACCGCCCCGAGGTCTACAACGCCTTCGACTACCAGACGCTGGTCGAGATGACCGCCGCCTTCCACGACGCCTCCCACGACGACCGCGTCGCGGTGCTGGTCTTGACCGGCGCGGGCGACAAGGCCTTCTGCACCGGCGCCGACCTGAAGGAGCAGCAGGAGCACTGCGTCGGTCAACCGCAGACTTACTGGAAGTGGATGGGGGCCTTCATCGACGCGCATGAGCGGCTGCGCAACATCGGCAAGCCGACCGTCGCGCGGCTCAACGGCATGACCGTCGGCGGCGGCAACGAGTTCAACATGTCCTGCGACCTGGCCGTCGCGGCGGACGACATCTACATCCGGCAGGTCGGCACGGCGCGCGGCAGCGTCCCGGCCGGCGGCGCGACGCAGTGGCTGCCGCTGATCGTCGGCGACCGCCGCGCCCGCGAAATCCTGATGCTCTGCGAGGAGATCCCGGCCGCCCGGGCGCTGGAGTGGGGTCTGGTGAATCGCGTCGTGCCGCGCGCCCGGCTGGACGCCGAGGTGGACGCGATGTGCACCACGCTGATCAACAAGCTGCCCGGCTGCATCCGCTACACCAAGCAGCAGCTCAACTTCTGGCGTGACCTGTCGTGGCACCAGACCATCGGCCACGCCCGCGACTGGCTCGCGCTCAACAACCTGACCGATGAGACGCGCGAGGGCATCGCGGCGTTCAACGAGAAGCGCCCGGTGGATTACGCGGGCGTCCGCGAGCGGCTGAAATAGAGGAGGAACGTGCATCCGCATGCGGCGGCCTGATCTCGCGCCGAGCGCCATGCAGCCCCGTTTTGGGTGCCATGCCGGGTGTTGGGTGGCGCGCTCCTCATGTGTGGGGTGCCATGCCGACGGCTTTGCGTCGGCATGTCTTGACGATCCGAAGCGAGTAGCGCGTTGGGTGGCATTCCGGGTGGCATTCCGGGTGGCATTCCGGGTGGCATGCTTTCGCGGTACTCCGCGTAAGCATGCAGCGCCGCGTTGAGCGCCTTGCCGCGTGTTGGGTGGCGTGCTCCTCAGGTGTTGGGTGCCATGCCGACGGCTTTGCGTCGGCATGTCTTGACGATCCGAAGCGAGTAGCGCGTAGGGTGTGTCCGGGCCGGCGAGGGGCGAATTTCATTGCGCAGCGCCGCGGGGACCGGCCCGAACGCATCATCGTTGACGACCCCGCACGACATCACCTCGCATGACATCACCCCGCACGACATCACCCCGTACGACATCACCCCGCACGACATCACCCCGCACGACATCAATCCCGCATGACATCACCTCGCACGACATCACCCCGCACGACATCACCCCGCACGACATCAATCCCGCATGACATCACCTCGCACGACATCACCCCGCACGACATCACCCCGCACGACATCAATCCCGCATGACATCACCTCGCACGACATCACCCCGCACAACCCTACGCCGTACGACACGGGCGCATCAACGCTCTCCGCCCCGCAGGGGCGGCGGGCTGTAGCCACGGGTGGAGCGCCGCCCGGCGCCAGCCGGGCGAAGCGCAACCCGTGGAACTCGTCGGCGCAGCGCGCCTGCCCCGAAGGGGCAGAGGAAGTGCTGCACGTCACCAGGCTCGACGTGCGCTTCCAGCGCCCCTCCGGGGCTTGAATTCCTGACTCTCCTCTCCCATCGTCGGCTCATCCCCGAACAAGACATGCCGACGCAAAGCCGTCGGCATGGCACCCAACGCGCGGCGGCCGCGGATGGTGCGTTCGGACCGCACGATGCGCCGCGCATGCAGGACGCCAACCGGCCGCGGCCCGAACACACTCTACTCCTGCTGCGCCTACTCCTGCATTCTCTGCGCTCTCTGCGCTCTCTGCGAGAAACCGCATTCAGGTGCCACCTGTCATCCCCGACAACTGCCGGAGGGTGCGCGGGCATTGCGCCAGCCCCTGCGAGTCGCGCCGGAATTGCCTGCAATTCTGCCGGAACTTGAATGAGTTCTGCCGGAACTTCAATGAGTTCTGCCAGAACTGGCACGAATTCTGCGCGCACTGGCACGAACTCTGCGCGCACTGGCACGAATTCTTCGCGCACTTGTACAAGTTCTCCGCGCACTTGTACAAGTTCTCCGCGCACTGGCACGAATTCTGCGAGAATTCATACATTTCTCCCGGAAATATTCCGTGATTTCGCCCCACGCTACGCAAGTCTTCGCCCCCACAGACCGATGCCGCCGCCGCACAGCCTCCGCAATGCCGCATAGGCAAGAGATTCAGCGCGGCCGCACCTCATGCGCCCAGCGCAGCCGTGAGCCCCAGAAAACCCGCGCCCCGGTCTCCCCCGGCGGCTTTGCAAACCGCACGCGCAGCATTGACACGCCGCCGTCCGCGTCGCTCTCGAGCGCCCGCACCTCCAGCTCCGGCATAAATTGCCGGGTGCCGGCCGCCCCCGGCCGCGGGTTGTCGCCCGCCGCCCGCGCCAGCACCCCCAGCGGCCCGTCGAACCAGCGGTCCTCGTCGATCCGCAGGTCGATCGTCCGATCATCCACCCAGGTCAGCTCGGCCGCCGTCGCCGTGCCCAGCAGCCGCGGCGCCCACGTCAGGGCCACCACCCGCAGGTCGCGCACCCCCAGCCGCTCCTCCAGCGGCAGCCGCACATAATGCGCGATCAGCGGCAGGTTGGCGATGTAGAGCGTCTGACCACTGGTGATCGGCGGATGGGCGGCCGCCAGCTCGTTGACGACGTTGTCCTCCACCTGCTGCGCCACGTGCAGCGTCAGCGAGTAGTAGAACGACACCACAAACAGCAGCCCGGCCGTCCCCGCCCCCAATCCCCCCAGCACCCAGCGCCGCCGCCGCAGCGCCCGTGCTGCGCCGCAATCATCCCGCCCGCCGCCCGCATCGCCCCGCACACTGCCCGCCATCCGCGCTGCATGCACGTCGCCCGACTCGCCACCTGCGCCGGCCGCCGGCGTTCTCTGTCCTGCGCCGAACCACAGCCGCTGCGCGACCAGCGCCAGCGTCAGCGCCCAGCCCACTCCCGGCAGATACAAGTGATGCGACGACTCGAAGGACGGCAGCACCGGCAGCATGAACAGCAGCAGCCAGGTCGCCGCCAGCAACGCCGCCCGGTTGCGCCGGCACAGCCACCAGGCCGCCGCCAGCGACACGCCGACCACGCAGGTCAACACCGCACACGTCGCCGGATTGGCCCGCAGATACTCCACCCCCGCGAACGGCACGATCGGCGCCAGCGCGAATTGCCCGAGCAGGTAATAGGCCGCCTTGATCGCCACGAAGCTCGCGAAGCCCGGCTCCCCCGGAGGATAGACATAGGGCCGCGGCGGCAGCGCCAGGCCGCCCAGCATCTGCTGTCGCAACAGGAGATATCCGGCCGCAATCAACGCCAGAATCGAATAGCCCGCGACCGCCGGGAGCATGCGACGCGCCGGGCCGCCCTTCCGCGACATCAGCGGATCGACGGCCAGCATCACCAGCGGGAACAGGATCGCGTTCTCGCGGCAGCCCAGCGCCGCCGCAAAAAGCACCCCCGTCGCCGCGACCCACGGCCAGCGCCGCCCCGTTGCGGATCCCCGGTTCGCATCGCCATCGAGCGGCCGCCCGGACGATCGCTCCCATCCGCGCGCCTGTGACCAGCACAGCGCCGCCCCCAGCAAGAACACCGTCACCAGCAGCTCGGTCTGCGCCGCGATCCACTGCACGGTCGCCACGTGTGCCGGGTGCATCGCGAAGAGGACCGCCACCGCCAGCGCGATCAGGGCGTGAACCCCGACGCGCCGCAGCAGCGCCGCCAGCAGCACGCACGCCAGCGTGTGCCACGCCAGAGATGCAGCGTGCTGCCAGACCGGCTGCCAGCTCCCCAGTTCATACACCGCCTTCATGATCGCGAATGAGACCGGGCGGAAGAAGCGCAGCGTGACCTCGGGCATCCACCAGGCGTGGCAGTAGTTTCCGAACAGCTCCAGCCGGCAGGCCGCCGTCAGTCCGGCCAATGACCAGTCGGCTTCGCGCAATTGCCGCCAATGCGGGTGGTCGTCCATGAACAGGCCGTGCGACAGGCAGCGCCCGTGCACCGCCAGCACCAACCCGGCCAGCAAAGCAATCTGCGCCACCCGCCACAGCAGGCAGCGTGCGCGACCGGCTGCCCGATTCTTGCCGGAAGAAGTCAAGACTTCGCCGCCTGCGCCCCGCCCGCTCCGCCGGCAACCCCCGCCTGCGATTCGTCAACCGACTCCAGCTCCGCCAGTTGATCCCGCCGCGGCAGGTGCGCCCCCAGCAGCGGCACCAGCACCCCCGGCAGCGCCCACACCAGTTGAATCGCCCGCACCGCCAGGGCGAAAGTCACCGCCTGCGACGCGCTGCTCATCCCGGTATTGGCAAAAAACTGGATGTAGGCCCACTCCATCACGCCGAAGGCCTGCGGCGGCGACACCGGAATCGCCGCGATCAGGAAACCGATCGGCACGTAGATGAAGTAGCGGACAAAATCATCCTTCATGCCCAGCGCCAGCGCCATGAAATAGGCCGACACCATCACGCAGGCCTGCAGCAGCACGGTCAACAGCAGCGCTGCGAGCACCCACATCGGCCGGTCGCGCATCGCCGTGAAGGAGCGCCCCACGCGCAGCAGATGTTTTCCCGCCGGCAGTCTGGCCGCCAGTTGCGGCAGCCGGATCAGGTGCCGCAGCCGCCGGCTCATCACCATCGCCGCCAGCACCGCCAGCCCCGCGCACACGCCGCCGATCACCAGCGCCAGCCGCCCGAACTGCCCGCCATCCCACGAGACGGCCATCATGCCGCCCGCCAGGATCACCAGCCCCAGCAGCCCGACCACCCGATCCAGAAAGACGGTCGTCACCGCCTCGGTCTTCTGGGTCGTGAAGCGCGTGATGTAATAGGCCTTGATCAGGTCGCCGCCGGTCGTCCCCGGCAGGGCGAAGTTGAAGAAATTGCCGACGAACGTGAGTTTTGTCGCATCCCAACTGCGCAGCCGCACCCCCTGAATCGCCAGCATCCACACCAGCCGCAGCGCACTGAGCAGCGGCACCGGCATGAACAACGCGATCGCCAGCAGCGCCCGCCGCCCGTCAATCGCCGCCAGCACGCTGCGCAACCCGGGGATGATCTCGATCTCTCCCGCCTTCCCCGGCAGCTCGCGCGCCTGCGAGCGCGGAATGGTCCGCCGCTCCCCGCCGATCTGCACCACCAGCTCATCATCCCCCGCTTCGTACAGCCGCACCCGTTCCGCCGGCTCGTTCAACTGAACGTAGTCATTCCACTTCACGTTGAAATAGAGGTACACCAGCGCCACCGCGCACAGCCCCAGCCGCAGCGCCAGCAGCAGCCATCGGACGCGCTTCGAGCCGCTCATGAGCGCACCCGCGGCAGGCGGCGACGCGCACTGCCACCAGCCGCCGACGCAGGACGGTCGCGGCCCGCCGGCGCACCTGCCCGGGCATCCGTCGGAGAGGGGGATTCACTGCGATGTGTCACTCAGTACCTCGAACAGTTCCCAGGCCGGGCCGGATGTGCCCGGCTGCGAAGCGATGCGCCGCAGGCCCGCCGCCTCCAGCTCGCTCACCCACGCCGGCGTCACCCACTCGGCAAAGCCGTAGGTTCCGCGCAGCCGCGAAATCTCGCTCCACGAGAAGGCCACGTGCGTGATCCGCTCGGCCCGCAGCCGCTCCACCGCGTCCCGCGCCGACCGCCCGCGCGCGAACTCGATCCACGGATCGCGATTGAACACGACAGTGTAGTGCAGCGGACGGCGGACGTAAAAAACCGCCGCGTCCCCGATCAGCCGCACCCGCGCCTCGGGCGGCGTGCCGGTGTGGACCGGGTGCATCTGCGAACGCAGCGCGGTGCGATCGATCAGGTCCGCAATCCGCACGCCCGCCCGCCGCTCCCACGATTGTTCCTGCGCCCGCAACAGGTCGAACACCGTGTACGCGTTGAAGATGGCCGCCAGCACGGCCACGGCGGCGGTGATTCCTCCTAGCGGCCACCGCCCCGCCCACTGACCCGCCGCCCCCCTGCCGACGATCAGCGCGATCGGTCCGATCAGCACCACCAGAAACCGCCCCGGCATGTGCGTGAGCGTCGCCCACAGGGCGATTCCGCACGCGATCCACACCGCCAGCATTCTCACGCGCCGGCACGACCACGCCGAAACCAGCGCCGCCGCCAGCGCCGCCCACGTCAGCACGCCGAACATCGGCGACGCGGCCAGCTCGCGCCATAGCAGCGCACCGCGAATCGCTGCGGCGCCGCCCTCGCCCTTCGGCCGATGGCCGTCCGCCCACTGCTGTGCCTGCTCCGCGCTCCACGCCGCTCCGCCGAACCACTCAAACGCGAACGGGTAAACCGGGTTGCCGGTGAATAGGGCGTTGCGAATCAGCCACGGGGCGAACGCCGCCAGCGCCGCCATGCCGAACACGGCCGCGGTCACGATCCCGCGTCGCGCGCTCCGCGTTCTGCACTCTCCGCGCTGCGCCGACGCGCTGCGCCCGCAGCGCACAGCACCACCAACGGCACGACCACCAGCGCCAGCAGCGTGTACTTGCAGCCGGCCGCCACGCCCGCACAGCACCCGGCCAGCACGATCCGCCGCAGCCCGGGTTCCACCGCGATCGATCGCGCCGGCTGCGTCGTATCGCCGGCCGACGAGGTACCCTTGCCCGCGTCGCAGCGCCCCGGCGGCAGCAGCAGTCCCGCCGCGACCATCGCAAACAGCAGCCCGGCCAGCTCGTTGTACGCCAGCGCGCCGACCGTACAGAACCACGGAACACTCGCCGTGATACACACCGCCGCGACGCGCCCCCAGCCCGCCGGCGAGAGCGCCGCCGCCGCCCCGACCGCCAGTACGCCGAACAGCGCATGCAGAAGTTGACAGGGAATCGCGGCTTCCAGCGTCCCGCCGCACAGGTACATCAGCATCAGGTACAGCAGCTCCACCTGCTGCGGGAATTGTGCGTACACGTTGTGCGGCAGGAAGTGAATGCGCCCCGCGTCGAAGTACTCGCGCGGCGCCTGCAGGTGATACTCCAGCACGTCGTAGCCGTTGCCCTCGATGATCCAGAACGTCCCCGGCGGCGCGGTGGCCGCGAAGAACATCACCGCCAGGCAGAGCACCGGCGCGAGGAGCGCTGCGCCGCGCAGCGCCGCCGACCCTGCGCGCGAGGCCGCTGACGCCGCACCCGACTCCGCTGCCCCGGCTCCACACTCCGCTGATTCACCCCCGATGCCCCGCTTGCCGCCCATCGGCCGCGAGATCAGCGCCGTCCCCCCCAACACGATCCCTCCTGCGACGACCATCCACGCCGACGTCGCATCCAGCGCGGCCGTTACGCCAAGAATCAGCACAACCGCCGCCAGAATGCCGCAACCGACGACAACAGCCGTCAAACCGCGCAACGCGATGGAGACATCACTCCCCCGCAGCAGCCAGCGCGTCGGCCAGCCCCCCCAACCCGCCGCGGAGACCAGCAGCAGCGCAGGCAGGACGCTGTCCGTCACCGCGACGAGCAGCGCCAGCGGCGAGAGCCACGCCAGCGCCGCGACAAACGCTGCCGCGCCGAGGACGGGTGCAATCAGCCCTTCCGGGCGAATCTTCCGCACGACCCTCGCGCCTGCCGCCATCGCCGCCCCTCGCACATCATCCGCGCCGCATCATCCGCGGAATGAGTGATAGTGCGAATATCGCCGTTGCCAGCAGGATGATCGCCGCGCCGGCCGCCGTGTTTCGCTCATAGGCCAGGATCAATCCGCCCACGCCGCTCACCAGGCCGATCGCCGCCGCGATCCAGAACATCGCCGCACAGGAGCGCGCGAGATTCCGTGCCGCGGCCGCCGGCACCACCAGCAGCGCCGTCACCAGCAGCATGCCCGTCAACGGAATTGCCGTGGTCACCAGCAGCACCAGCAGCACGGCGAACGAATAGTCGTAAATCCCGACCCGCGTGCCGCGCGTGCGGGCCAGGTCCGCGTTGAACCCGATCAGCGTCAGCCGGTTGAAGGACCACAGCAGATACAGCGACAGCGCCGCCGCGACGATGAACGCCACGCGCAACGACGGCAGATCCACGAGCAGCACGTCGCCGTACAGATACTGCGGAAAGGCCCGCTGCACCTCGCGGTTGGCCGTCACCAGCGCAATGCCCAGCGCCACCGCCGCCGAAAACGCCACGCCGATGACCGTATCCGTCCCGAGGTCGGTGCGCCGCTTGACCGTCGTGACCAGCACCCCCACCACCAGCCCCAGCGCCAGCAGCGTCCAGCGCGGATCAACCCACGACAGCCCGGCGCTGACCAGCACCAGCCCGGCCGCCACGCCGGTGAACGCCGAGTGCGAAATCGCGTCAGAAAAGAACGCCAGGCGATAATTGACGACAAACACCCCCACCATGCCGCACACCGGCGCCAGGAGCAGCGTCGCCAGCAGCGCCTCCGGCATGTAACGCGCCCAGTCAAACGGCAGTTCGCGCAGCACCCCCACCGCGCCGCCCAGCAGCGCATCCAGCGGGCCGAGCGCGATCAACGCTCCCGTCATGGGGCACCTCGCGGACGCGACGATTGCGGGTCCGCCGGCGCCGGCATGTGCGGATGATGATGACCGGGATGATGATGATGATCGCACGCCGCGTGCGGACCGCCGTGGGCGTGGTCGTGATCGTAGATCGCCGCCGGAAAGCCGAAGATCCGCTGGATGTTGGATGCGGTCAGCGTCGTCAGCGTGTCCCCCTGGCAATCAACCGACTGCCGCGCGATGCACACGACGTGGTCGGTGTGCTGCATCACGATGCTCATGTCATGCGACACGAGGACGATGGTAAGCCCGCGCTGGTCGCGCAGCCGCACCAGCAGATCGCAGAAAAGCGCCTCCCCCTTGATGTCGATCCCCGCCACCGGCTCATCCAGCAGCAGCACGTCCGGCTCGGAGAGCAGCGCCAGCGCCAGCAGCACCCGTTGAAATTCGCCGCCGGAGAGCGTCCCCAGCGGCGCCCCCATCAGGCGCAGCGCGCCGACCCACTCCAGCGCCTCCCGCGCTGCGCGCAGCACGCGCGGCGAGTGCCCCAGGAACAGCGGCCGGCGCTGCCGATCCGCGCACAGCAGGTCCGTCACACTCAACGGCGTCCCGCGGTCGAAATCAACGCGCTGCGGAACGAACGCCAGCCGCGCGGCCCTTCCCCCGACCGGCGCGACTTCCACGACGCCGCGATAAGGGACCAGCCCCAGAATCGCCCGCAGCAGCGTGGTTTTGCCCGCGCCGTTTTGCCCAATCAGTGCATTGATCCCGCCCCGCACAAACCCCGCGCTGGCGCCAGAGAGCACGCTCACGCCGCCCAGCGTGACGGAGAGATCGCGCGTGCGGATGGCGATCGGACGGGCCGGGCTGGCTGAAGCTGCGTCCGACATGTCGCTCCCAGCGCGCTCCGGCCGCGGGCGCACCGCACACCCGATCAGGGGCGCTGTTTTTCCGCCAGGGCCGCCTCAATGGCCAGATACACGGACCGCATGCGCGAGAAGTACGTCGCGCCGGCTGCACCCTCGCCGATGAGCGTGTCCACGTCAATCTGCGGAGCGCCGGATTCGCGCAACACGGCATCCGCCAGCTTCGACCGCGCGCCGCGCTCGATCAACACGCCGACGAGCTTCGCCTCCCGTGCCTTGCGAAGCACCTCCGCCGTGTCACGCGCGGCCGCGCCGTGCACCTCGTGATCCGGCAGTTGCAGCGCAACGTCCAGTCCGAGGTCGCGCGCCAGGTAGGCAAAGGCCTCGCTCGCCGCCACGCGCTTCCCCCGCACGCGCTTGGCCAGCGACTCCGCCTCCGCCCGCAGCGCCGTCAGCCGCTCGCGCGCCGCCGCGGCATTCTTCGCATACTGCTCCGCCCGCGGCGGATCCAGCCGCGAGAGCGCCTTCTCGATGCCCTCCACCAGCTTGATCGCCTGCGCCGGGCTCATCCATACATGCGCGTTGCGCGCGTGATCGTGACTGTGGTCGTGCGCGTGATCGTGGTGATGATCGTGGGTGCAGGTTTCGATCCAGTCGCAACCGGCAGTGATCGTCAGAAACTTGTCCGGCGCGGTGCGGCGGATCGGATCCAGAAACGCCTCATACCCCTCGCCGATGCACAGCACCGCCGCGGCCTCCTCGACCTTTCGCTTGTCACGCACCGTCAGCGTGTAGTCATGCGGGCAGCCCACATCCGCGGCGAGCAGCAATTCACAGGCGACCCCGGTCGTCTCGCCGACGACCTCCAATGCGAGCAGACGAATCGGCGTCACCGTGCATAGCACCGTGGTGGGACGCTGCGCCGCTGCCGCCGGCGGATCGCCCGCTTTCGCCGTCGCGCTCAGCGCCAGCATCGCAAGCAATGCCGTGCTGGCCAACCGCCTTCCGACCCTTGCGTTGCCATTCGTTCCTGACATGTACAGTCTCCCGGGAAGCGCCAACCCGTGGGATCATACGCCGCCGGCGCCGGTTGCGTTCGCCCCGCCCGCTCGTGGGCCTCCCTCCCCGCCGCCGGCCCCCAGAATCTCCGCCAGTTCCCGCTCAATTCGCTCGGCCTCGGGCGCCCCCAGCAGCCGCAGATTCACCCGCACGTTCACCGCCGCCGCGTGCATCGCCGCGGACGCCAGGTGCAGCCCGCATTCCACATCGGAAGCCAGGTTGGGGTTGGCGATCGGGGCCAGTCGCGCCAGGTCCAATCGCACCTTGCGAGCCAGCGTCGCCACCTGAAACGGCACCGCCGCCGCCAGCGTCGCCGCCGTCGAAATCGCCGCCGACCGACCGGGGTCGCCCTTGTCGCGCTTGAACGCGGCGGACAAGCCCATGTACGCGGCCGCGTCCTCATCGATCAATTCGGCCAGCATGTACCCGGCCCGCGCCAGCCGCCCGCTGATTTCCCCTACGCGCTCCGCCACGTCCGCAAAGCGCTGGCTGTCCGTCGTGAACGCTGCCGCCATCCGCCCCAGCGACGCCGCCAGCGCACCGCACAGCGCGGCCACGCTCCCGCCGCCCGGAGTTTCGCTCCGCGCGGCCAGCGCCTCGAGAAACTCGTGCAGGGTCAGCCCGGTCAATCGCCGATCACTCATCGCACTCTCCGCCGCTGGCGGCGATTGTCGCCGGGGACGCTCGGCACGGCAACGCGGCCCAGCACTACGCCGCCGGGATGTCGCGCCGACAGAAGCGCCACAGCCCGATCGCCCAGCAGCCCAACCCCATCGCCAGCAGCACGCTCACGTCATCCAGCGGCAGCCGCCCCTCGCGCAGCACCTGCAGCGGCTGGTAATACTGAAGCACCCCCAGGTACTTCACGACGTGGATGAAGTCCAGTTTCGCCTCTTCAAAGAAGGGCACCAGGTAGTTCACCAGCATCGACGCCAGCAGCACTCCGACCACCACGCCGATCGCCCGCCCGCGCGAGTCGGACATCGCGGACGCCATCATCGTCAGCCCGCCGATGCCGACGAACAACGCCGCGAAATTCACCGTGATGATCGCCAGCCGCGACAGGTCCACCGGCTCGGACAGCGGAAAAATCCGCTCTCCGATCGCGATTCCGCAAAGCGGCGCGAAAAAGATCGGCAGCCCCATCAGCAGCAGCGCGAACGACACGCCGCTGTAATAGCGAGCGCGCGAAATCGGCAACGACAGCGTCATGTCCGCCGTCCCCCGATCCACCTCCCCGGCCAGCACGCGCGACCCGTGCGTGACCAGCAGCCCCCACGTCAGAGTCAGCACCACCGGATGAACAAAGCCGATTGTCATCAGCGTCGTCGCGGTGAAGTCGTCGCCCATGTCCGCACCCACCAGCGTGCGGATGAAGCGCCGGATAAACGGCAGCCGCAGCAGTTGCGCGCGAACATCGTCGCCGAATTCCCGAATCGCCCGCAGAAACAGCACCTCAAAGACCAGTATCCCCAGCACGACCAGCACCCACACCAGCCGCGAATCGCGCCAGCACTGTCGCACCACCGCCGCACTCATGCGATCCCCCGTTGCACTTCGGCCGCAGGCGCCCCGTTCGCCCCGCCGTAATAGGCCAGGAACAGGCTCTCCAGGTCCGGCTGTGCAATGACCACATCCCGCACCCGTGCCTGCGCGAGCCACGCCAACAGCGGCCCGACGTCGCCCGTCCACACCCCGTGCCAGTGCCCGTCCTGACGTACGTCGATCTTCAGCCCCGCCGGCAGCGCTGCACGTGCATCCGGCTCATGCTCGAATTGAATCTCGACACTGCGCAGCGCCCGCCGCCGCAACTCGCCGATGTCGCACTGCTCCACCAGCCGCCCCTCCCGCAGAATCGCCACCGAGTCACACAGTTCCTCCACCTCCGCAAGCGTGTGGCTCGAGAACAGCACCGTCCGCCCCGCCCGCGTCGCCCGCCGCAACTCCCCGAACAGCGACACCCGCACCAGCGGATCGAGCGCCGTGGTCGGCTCGTCCAGCAACAGCAGCGCCGGCCCGTGCATCATCGCCGCCACCAACCCGAGCTTCTGCTTGTTGCCGCGCGAGTAACGCCGGATGCGCTTCGTCAGGTCCAGCTCAAACACCCCCGCCAACCGCGTCCGCTCATCCGTGCAATCCACCCCCCGCGCCCGCGCCAGGAAACGAAGGTACGCATCCCCGGTCAGATGGTCCGGCAGCCGGATGTCCCCCGGCAGATACCCGACCTCGCGCCGAATCCGCGGCCCATCCTTCCACGCATCCCGCCCCATCAACTCCGCCCGGCCGCCCGATCGCCGCAACAGCCCCAGCAGAATGCGGATTGTCGTCGTCTTGCCCGCACCATTGGGCCCGAGGAATCCGAATAGCGCCCCCACCGGCACGCGCAGGTTCACCCCGTGCAGCACCTGCCGCGCGCCATAGCTCTTCGTCAGTTCCTCCGTCAGCAGCGCCGCGCCGGAACTCATGCCGCCTCCATCCAAGCGCACGCTGCATGCCGCCTGCCGCACACGAACCGCCTCCTGCCCACAATCATCGCGCCCGTTTCTCCACTGAGCGCACCCGCCCAAGCTGCCGCACCGCGGCGGCCAGATCCCGCGGCAGCGGCGCCTCAAAAGCAACCGTTTCCCCGCTGTCCGGGTGTTTGAACTCAATCCGCCGCGCGTGCAGCGTCAGCCGCGCGATCAGCGGCCGCTCCGGATGCCGGCCGCTGGGGCGATAATCCGCCTTGTAGTGCGACAGTAGCACCGTTTGCCCGCCGCCATACATCGTGTCCACCGTCAACGGATGGCCAATCGCCGCCATGTGCACGCGGATCTGGTGCGTGCGGCCGGTCACCGGCCGGCACTCCAGCAGCGTGTTTCCCGCGACGCGCTCCAGAATGCGATAGAGCGTATGCGCCGGCTTGCCCCCCGACCGGGCAACCGTCATTCGATTCTGCCGCTTGTCAAACTTCAGCGCCAGTTTCACCTCGCCATCCTCGACCACGAAACCGCTCACCAGCGCGTGATACACCTTCTCAATCCGCCGCTCCGCAAAGTCCGCCACCAGCGCCCGTTGCGCCTCCAGCGTTCGCGCATAGAGCATCACCCCGCTGGCGCCGCGATCCAGCCGATGCACCAGCCGCAGCGGCTCATGCGTCCCCCACCCCGCCGCCGAACGCACCAATTCCGACAGTTGTGCGTGCCCCCCGCGCCCCGGCGCCGCCAAAACCCCCGACGGCTTGTTCACCACCACCAGGCTCCGATCGACGTGCAGCAGCGCCGCTGGATCGAGCCGAACCGGCGCTGCTGCAACCTCCCCGCCGCCCCCCTCTTCACTTCCCTCCGCACCCCGCTCCACCTCATCCGTCGAGAGGGCCGACTCCGTACTCTCCGGAAGCGGCGCATACCCGAATTCAGCCGGGTCGATCTCGACCTCCGACTCCGCCTGACGTTCGCCGCCTTTCTTTCCCGTCCCGCGCCGCGTCATGGGCGCTCCTCCAGCCGCAGTCGCACCGTCGGCGGCGGTCCGACCACCGTCACCCCCGCCGGCGGCTGCACGCTCACGTCCACCGTGCGAAACTCCGGCCCGCCCGCGGCCAGCGCCCCCGTCACACTCACCCACGCGCGCACATCCTGCGGCCGAAGCGTCTCAATCAGCGCCTTGTCCCCCTCAAAATCGAGATCGATCAGCAGTTCGTTCGGATCCGAAAGAACCACGTCATAGCGCCGCCAGACCTGCGGCGATACCGACATCTGCACCGGGATACCCGTCACGCCGCGCCGCGTGAGCTGTTCCACCACCCGCAACGTCACCGCCACGTCCGCCGGCTCCACCCGCAGCAGCGGCAGCCGATCAATGCTCCGCTCCACCGCCACGCGCGGCAGCGTCAGTTCCGTCGGCGCTGCAACGTCGCGCAGCCGATCCTCCACCCGCACCTCCACCACCCGCCGTGCCTCCGGAAGCGCGGCCATATCCGCCGCGCGCATCGTGACGCGCACCTCGGCCGGCTCCACCCGCTCATCCGCCACGCGAGCGGCGCCGCTGCTCACACGCACGCGCATCGTCACCGTCTGCACTTCGTCCACCACTGCCACAATCCCGGCCGGCTGTGCGTCAAACACGCCCAGCCCGCTGCCGCGCAGCGCCGCGGAAATCACCTCATCCGCCCGCAGCACATACCGCGCCGGGGCCGACGGCGCCATCCAGGTCAGCTTGACCGGGCCGCGCGCCGCCTGCGCACGAAGCCGGTCCACCGCGCGCGTCGTTCCCCGAACCGTCACGCCAAACAGCGGGTTGGCCGGCTCCACCAGTTGCACCGACACCTGCGGATCGCTCTGCACCGTCAATTCCACCGGCAGATTCGTCGCCGTGATCTGCGTCGCCTGGTCGGCGACGTACCAGATGATCGCCGTCAGCGGCACGACCACCAGCGCCCGCCGAACCACCCGCCACGCCAGCGACCCGAACCGGCCGTCCGCCGGCGCGCCGCGCCGGGCACTGAGCCGCCGCTCCAGTTCGACCGCCAGCTCCTCCGGCCCGCCGAGGCGCGTCAGCGTGCCGTTGTCGGCCAACGAGATCGTGCCGGCTTCCTCTGACACGACCATGACCAGCGCGTCGGTCTCATAGCTCATGCCGATGGCGGCCAGGTGCCGGCTGCCCAGCGCCGCGTCGATTTCATCGCTCTCGGCGATCGGGAACTGGCAGTTGGCCGCCAGCACCCGCCCGTCGCGCACGATCAGCCCCAGGTCGTGCAGCGGGGTCTTCGGGTGGAAGATGCTGCAGATCAGGTTGCTGGATACTTCCGCGTTGATCAGCGTGCCGTTCTCCGCCCAGCCGCGCAGGTCCACCCCCCGTTGAATCGCAATCAGCGCCCCGTGCCGGTCGCGGGACAGTTGCGCCGCCGCCTTTGTCAGCGCGCCGACCACGCGCGCCTGCGGCGCGCGGCGCCGCCGCAGCCGCACGTCGCCGACGCGAATGACCGCGCGGCGCAGCTCCGGCTGAAACGCCACCAATGCCGCAAAGGCCAGGCCGAAAAGAAAGTAGCGGTACAGCAGCTCCAGCCGCGTCCAACTGAGCTGCACCGTCAGCACCCGCACCACCAGCGTCGCCACCACCAGGATCAGCAGCACGCCCTTGAGCGGCCGCGTTCCGCGCGTGCCCCCCAGCACGCTGGCGCACCAGTTCACCGAGAGCGCAATCAGCAGCAATTCCACGACAATGGCGACCGACTCGATCGCGTCGCCGCGCAGCCGCTGCAAGATGCTCTCGATCTGCTCCCACATCGATCCGACAGTATAGAATCGCGCGGGCGTCGCGGCACATGGGGCCGCGAATTTCCCCGGCTCCCGGCTTCCCGCTGTCGAACGTCGCGAATGACCATCCCCCTTTCGAACGACCTGCTGCCGCGCCTCCGCGAAAACCTCGCAGCGGTGCGCGGGCGAATTGCCGATGCCGCCCGTCGCTCCGGCCGCGACCCGGCGGACGTTCACCTCGTCGCCGTCGTCAAGAGCCTGCACATCGGCCTGCTTCCGCTCCTGCTGGCCGAGGGAGTCCGCGACCTGGGCGAAAGCCGCGTTCAGCAGTTGATCCGCCGGGCCGCCGTCCTGGCTCGAATGCAATCGCCCCCATCAAACAAGTTGGCGGAGTCGTCGCCGCCTGCGCCCTGCACACCGCCGCCCTTGGCCGCACTGCCGCCCGTTTCCAATCCGCCGCCCGAATCCGCACAGCCGCTGATGACGGGCGCCTTCGCTCCACGCTGGCACATGATCGGCCACTTGCAGCGAAACAAGGTCGCCGACCTGCTCAAGCACTGCACCCGCATCCACGCCGTCGATTCCGAACGCCTGGCGCGTGAGATTGACCAGCGGGCCGCGCAAGCGAACCTCCCCGATGTGGACGTCTGGATCGAGGTCAACATCTCCGGCGAAGCGGCCAAGCACGGAATCCGCCCTTCGGAACTGGACGCGCTGCTCACGGTCGCCGTTTCGCTGCCGCACCTGCGCCTTCGCGGCCTGATGACGATGGCCCCGTTCAGCGAAGACCCCGAGAGCGCCCGCCCGCACTTTGCCAACCTGCGCCGCCTGCGCGACGACGTCGTGCGTCGCGGAGTCGTCCCCGGTTCATTCCGCGAGCTGTCCATGGGGATGAGCGGAGACTACGAGGTCGCCGTCTCCGAGGGCGCCACGCATGTGAGGGTCGGAACCGCGCTAGGGCTGGGCCTGCCACATGCAACCGATGCGCCATAGCGATTTCAGAAATGGACCGCGCCCTTGCCGTATGGCACGGACCGTGTGGCACTGCTCTTGAGCAGTGCGGTTCAATGTCCCTCTGCCCTTGAGCAGTGCAGCCTTTCTGCAAGCCCCACTGCCCGCAAGGCCGGCTTCAGCCGGCCAGTGTTTGCCACCGGCTTCAGCCGGTGGACCGCGCCACTCCGCACCCCTTCTCTCTCTTTCAGCCGGCTTCAGCCGGCTTGTGTTTGCCACCGGCCTCAGCCAGCGGACCGCGCCACCACTCTGCTCTTGAGCAGTGCGGCTCAGTGTTCCTCTGCTCTTGAGCAGCGCAGCCTTTCTGCAAGCCCCACTGCCCGCAAGGCCGGCTTCAGCCGGCCAGTGTTTGCCACCGGCTTCAGCCGGTGGACTGCGCCACCACTCTGCTCTTGAGCAGTGCGGCTCAGTGTTCCTCTGCTCTTGAGCAGCGCGGCCTTTCTGCAAGCCCCACTGCCCGCAAGGCCGGCTTCAGCCGGCCAGTGTTTGCCACCGGCTTCAGCCGGTGGACTGCGCCACCCCAAACCCCTTTTCTCTACTTCAGCCGGCTTCAGCCGGCTTGTGTTTGCCACCGGCCTCAGCCAGCGGACCGCGCCACCACTCTGCTCTTGAGCAGTGCGGCTCAGTGTTCCTCTGCTCTTGAGCAGCGCGGCCTTTCTGCAAGCCCCACTGCCCGCAAGGCCGGCTTCAGCCGGCCAGTGTTTGCCACCGGCTTCAGCCGGTGGACTGCACCACCCCACCCCCCTTCTCTCTCTTTCAGCCGGCTTCAGCCGGCTTGTGTTTGCCACCGGCCTCAGCCAGCGGACCGCGCCATCCTCATCCCGGCCCTGCGCCCCCAGCCTCCCCGATCGCCCCCAACAGCTTCAGCGCATCCGCCAGCGCCCCCACGTCGTGCGTACGAACAAACTCCACCCCCTGCTGCGCCGCCCATATCTCGCACAACAGCGTCCCCGCCCCCCGTCCCGCCACCGGCCGCGCCACTCCCCCCTCCGCCAGCACCTCCCCGATGAATGACTTCCGCGACACGGAAACACACACCGGCAGCCCCAGCGCCCGCAGCCGCCCGATCGCCGCCAGCATCCGCACGCTGTCCGCGGCGCGCGTCGAGAGAAAAAACCCCATCCCCGGATCGAGGATCAACCGCTGCGCCGCGACCCCGGCCTCGCCCAACTCCGCAATCCGCCGCCGAAAAAACCCCAGCACTTCCTCCACGATGTCCCCGACCGGTGCGTCGAGCCGCTCCGCCCTCGCCCCCGCGCCGGACCGATGCCGCGCGTGCATCAGGATCACCCGCGCCTCACTCCGCGCAATCAGCCGCACCGCATCGGCGTCGCGCAGGCCGCTCACGTCGTTAATGATCGTCGCCCCCAGCGCCAGCGCCGCCTCCATCACGCGCGGCCGCTGCGCATCCACGCTCAATTCCGCCCCCACACCGCGCAGCGCCGCCATCACCGGCGTCAGCCGCGCGATCTGCTCCTCGTCCGGCACGCTTTCCGCATCCGGATGCGTTGACTCCGGACCCACGTCGATCACGCTCGCCCCGGCCGCAATCATGCGCTGCGCATGCTCGACCGCGGCCGACGGCTCCAGGAACCGCCCGCCGTCGGAGAACGAATCCCGCGTCAGGTTCAGAATGCCGATGATTCGGGTCATGCCGGTGCCATTGAGTGCCGGCCCGCATTGTGATCGCGTCCACGCTGCGCCGCCAACCGGCCGCGCTCGAAAGCCCGCACGCTCGCGGCTCCTCCCGTTCGCGGGCGCACAATCGGCCCGGCCGCGCACCTTCCGCGCGGCGCGGTAGGATCGACCTCGATGAACCGCTCCAGCGGACAACCCGACCCGCAACTCCCGCCGCACCCCCAACCGGGTGGGTCGCGGCCGGCGTTCCTCATCACGATCGACACCGAGGGTGACAATCTCTGGTCGCGCCCGCGCGAGATCACCACCCGTAACGCCGCGTTTCTTCCGCGATTCCAGCAGCTCTGCGAGCGCTACGGCCAGCGCCCCACCTGGCTCACGAACTGGGAAATGGCCTGCTGCCCGGTCTTCACCGAGTTCGCCCGCGACGTGCTGCGCCGCGGAACGGCCGAGATCGGCATGCACCTGCACGCCTGGAACCAGCCGCCGCTCGCACCGCTGAGCGACGACGACGGCGCGCGGCTGACCTACCTGATCGAATACCCCGAACCGGTGCTGCGCGAGAAGGTGCGCACCCTGACCGACGCCCTCGAACAGCGGTTCGGCGTCAAGATGCGCAGCCACCGCGCCGGCCGCTGGGCTTTCAATGAGTTGTACGCGCGCGTACTCGTCGAAAACGGCTACGACACCGACTGCTCCGTTACGCCGCACGTCTCGTGGACCGGCCACTTCGGCGCCACCCGCGGAGGCTCGGACTATCGCGGATTCCCCGAAACCGCCTATTTCGTCGATCTCAATGACATCCGCCGCCCCGGGCGCTCCCCGCTGCTCGAGCTGCCCATGACCATCCTGCCGCGCCGTCGCTCCGCGCTCCTGCGCCCCGCCGAGAGCCTGCTCGAGTGCTCGTCATTGGGCCGCAGGTTCATGCACCGCCTGCTCGGCGCCGATCGCTGGCTGCGACCCAATGGCCGCAACCGCCGCGAATTGCTCTCCGTGCTCGATGCGGCCCAGCGCGAGCAGCGCGACTATGTGGAGTACATGCTGCACTCTTCCGAGTACATGCCCGGCGGCAGCCCCATCTTTCCCGACGAAGCGTCGATCGAGCGCCTCTACGCCGATCTCGAAGCGCTCTTTGCGGCCGCAGCAGGGCGCTTCACCGGTATGACGCTCTCCGAATATCACGACCACTTCGTCCGCCGGCCCACCGCGGGAGCGCGGGTCGCGTGAGCACCACCGCGCCGACCAGATCCGTCCTCGTGCTGGGCCACGACTCGCGGGCCTACCTTGCGATCATCCGCTCCCTGGGTCGCGCCGGTCTGGCGGTTCACGTCGGCTGGCATCGCCCCGACAGCGTCGCGCTGCGCTCGCGCTATGTCGCGAAGCGCTGGGAGCTTCCCCCGTTTCACGAGAACTCCGACGAGTGGCTTTCCGCTCTGATCGACCTGCTTCAACGCGAGCGCTACGACCTCGTATTCCCCTGTAATGATGCCGCGATGACCGCGTTCCATCGCCATCGCGGCGCGCTCAGCGCCCACGCGCGCCTCTGCATCCCCGATCCGCAAAGCTTCGACGTGCTCTTCGACAAGATCCGCACGAACGAGCTGGCCCGCGCACAGGGCCTCACGCTGCCCGCCGAGCGCGTCGTGGCAAATCACGCCGAGGCGCAGGGAGCGGTCGAGGAACTCGGCCTGCCGATCGTGCTCAAGCCGCGCCAGAGCTACAACCCCGAGAATCCCGACGAAAAGCTGATGGTCTGGAAGGCCTACACCCGCGAGGTCTTCGACCGGGCGCTGACCTCTCTGCTTCGCGCCGGCCCCGTCACCCTTCAGCGCAATTTCATCGGCATCGGCGTCGGCGTCGAAGTTCTCATGAAGGACGGCGAGCCGCTGCTGATCTTCCAGCATGAGCGCGTGCACGAGCCGCTCTTCGGCGGCGGCAGTTCCTACCGCCGCAGCGTTCCACTCGACCCGCGCCTGGTCGACGAGGCCCGCCGCCTGCTCGGCGCACTCCGCTACACCGGCGTCGCAATGGCCGAGTTCAAGCTCAACCCACGTACCGGCGAATACGTCTTCATCGAAGTAAACGCCCGCTTCTGGGGCTCTCTCCCGCTGGCCGTCGCCGCCGGCGCGAATTTCCCGCTCGGCGCGTACCAGTTGCTGGTCGAAGGCAATGTGCGCGTCCCCCCGCGCGGGCGCGTCGGACTCTATTGCCGGAACTGGTACCACGACCTGGCCTGGCTTCGCGCCAACATCCGGGCGGATAAAACCGATCCCACGCTCTCCACGCGCGCCCTTTGGCGCGTATTGGCGGATCGTGTGCGAAATCAGATTCTGCTCCGCGAACGGAGCGACACTTTCGCATGGGATGACCCCGCGCCAGCGGTTTCGGAGGCGCGCCAAATCGCGTCTTTGCTCATCAAACAGACCTCCAATGCGCTCCATCGCCGCTGGTTGTCGTCTTCGATCGGAAAAAGGCGCGAATCGCGCCGCGCCGCCCGCCTGCTGGCCTCCGCGCGCAGCGTGCTTTTCGTGTGCAAAGGCAACATTTGCCGCAGCCCCTACGCCGAAGTGCAACTGCGGGCGACAAAACCCGCCATTTCCGTCGCCTCGGCAGGCTACTACCCGAAGTCCGGCCGGCCGTCGCCGGCCCACGCGGTCACGGCCGCGGCTGAGCGCGGGCTGGACCTCGCCGCGCACCGTTCGCAGCGCATGACGCGCGAATTAGTCGCCAAATACGACGTTTTGTGCGTTTTCGATCATGAGAATCTGCTGACCGTCCGGGCCGAATTTCCCGACGCAGCGGGGAAAGTTGTGCTGCTGGGAGCGCTCGACGGCGGCGGATTGTTCATTTCTGATCCCTGGGGCGGTGATTTGCCGCGATTCCGCGCCTGCTACGACCGCATCACCGCAGCGCTGGCGCGCTGGCCGGCCGCTCCGAAGTGACCCGTCCGAATGCCGCATGGCCGGTAACCGGCCGGGCCGCGGTAGAAAATCCACTTGTGCGGGGCGCGGTGCGAAGTGCCGCGTTTGCACATCCCGCGCGGCGCGCTACACTGCCGGGGCGGAAATGCCGCGGAGGACTCGAATGAAACTGGGCGTGATGGGCGCCGGCCTGGGCGCACTGGGCTGGGAAAAGGCGCTGGACTACTGCAAGCACGTCGGGCTGGACGCGATCGAGCTGCCGGTCGGCGCTTATCCGGGCACGCCCTTCTTCAATCCTGCTGAGCGCTGGCCAGCAGCACCATGCAGCAGAAGATCCGCGACGACGTGCGCTCGCGCGGGCTGGAAATCATCGGGCTGGCGGTGCACGGAAACCCGGTCAGCCCCGACCCGGCGATGCGCGCCGCGCACGGGCGCGACCACGACACGGCGGTGCGCCTGGCGCCGAAGCTCGGAACGGATGTCGTGATCAATTTCTCCGGCTGCCCGGGCGGGTCGCCCGCGGATCGCACGCCCAACTGGGTCACGAGCGCGTGGCCGAACGATTTTCAAGACATCCTGCGCTACCAGTGGGAGGATGTGCTGCTGCCCTTCTGGAGAGGCAAGGCGCGCGAAGCCGCCAACGAGGGCGTGAAGATCGCGTTTGAAGCGCATCCGGGGTTCACGGCCTACAACCCGGAGACGCTGCTCAGGCTGCGCGCGGTCGGCGCTCCGTTGTCGAAATCCTGCACGGGCCAGGCGGCGGTGTCGTCGAATCTCGGGGCCAATCTCGACCCGTCGCATTTCTTCTGGCAGGGCATCGACCCGGTGGAGTCGGCCCGGATACTCGGAGACGCCGGCGCAATATTCCATGTGCATGGCAAGGACACCGGCATCGATCCGCACAACACGCGCTGCAACGGCGTGCTCGACACCGGGTCCTACGGCGAGATCGGAAAGCGAAGCTGGGTGTTTCGCGCCTGCGGTTTCGGGCATGGCGACGAATTCTGGAAGCCGTTCATCAGCATGCTGCGGATCAAGGGCTACGACGGCGTCATCAGCATCGAGCACGAAGACGGCACGATGAGCATGCAGGAGGGGTTCGAGAAGGCCGTGACGTACCTTCGCGGCGTGCTGATTCGAGAGCCGGCTGCGGCGGCGTGGTGGTACTGAAGCGGGATTTCGCAGTCCGGAGGCGCCGGTGCGCACCAAGGATGAGATCGTTCGCGACTGGCTGCCGCGCTACACCGGGCGGCCGCTCGACCAGTTCGGCCAGTTCGTGCTGCTGTCGAATTTCTCGAACTACGTCGAGCTTGTTCGCGGATCGCTTTCGCGTCGGCATCCTGGGGAAGGACCGCCCGATGCAGTCGGCCACGGCGCAGAATCTGACCATCCTGAATTTCGGAATGGGGAGCGCCATGGCCGCGACAGTCATGGATCTGCTCAGCGCCGTCGAACCGAAGGCGGTGCTGTTTCTGGGCAAGTGCGGCGGGCTGAAGAAGACGCGCGTCGGAGACTTCATCCTGCCGATCGCCGCCATCCGCGGAGACGGGACGAGCGACGAATACCTGCCCGGTGAGGTGCCGGCGCTGCCGTCCTTCCGGCTGCAGCGGGCCGTTTCGGCGACCATTGTGCGGCACGACCAGGACTACTGGACCGGCACGGTCTACACGACCAATCGCCGCGTCTGGGAGCACGACGAGCGGTTCAAGGACTACCTGCGCCTGATCCGTGCCATCGGCATCGACATGGAGACGGCAACGATCTTCCTCGTCGGTTTCGCCAACAGCATCCCGAAAGGCGCGTTGCTGCTGGTGTCGGACAACCCGATGACACCCGAGGGGGTCAAGAGCGAAGCGCGCGACCGCGACGTGACCGAGCGCTTCGTTCACAAGCACCTTGAAATCGGCATCGACGCATTGATCGAGCTGCGCGACCGCGGCGAGTCGGTCAAGCACATGCGCTATGAATGAACCCCCGGCCTAGCGCCGATTCACACTCATCGGGCGCGGAGCCGGTCGTCACTTGTCTTCCAGCTCAATCGCCCCCTGCCAATGTTCTGACGGCGGCGCCTGCAGAAGCTCATCACAGGCGCCGAGGTACCGCGCCGCGGCGGAGTCATCGGGGCGAAGGGCAAAGAGCCCGGCGAAAGCGGCACGCGCTGCTTCAAATGCGCGGGACTGAAACGCGGCGACCGCCCCTCCGAATTCCTCCGCATAGCGCAGCCGCTCCGCGGAGCAGTCCGCCCGCCGGCCGAGCAGCTCAAAGACCTGCACCGGCTGCCGGCGGCCCCTTTACCTGAACGCCGCCGATGGCCCGAAACGCGAATGCGTCGCCGGCGGCGGCGCGGGTGGCGTCATTCACCAGCATCAGCGTGCCGAAGAATTTGTTCGCCGATTCCAGCCGCGCGGCGACGTTGACCGAATCGCCGATGCAGGTGTAGTCGTACTTCATGGCCGAGCCGCAGGGTCCGACCACGGCGTTGCCGGTGGCGATTCCGACGCGCGTGACCAGTTCGGCGAACACGGGGTCGCCGCCGCGGGCCGACTGCTCCCGCGCCAGCGCGGCCATGGCGGCCTGCAGGTCGGCGGCCGACTCGCACGCACGGCGGGCATGGTCGGACTGGGGGTAGATCACCGGGTTCCAGAACGCAAAGATCCCGTCCCCCATGAACTTGTTGACCATCGCCTCATGCCGGACGAGCACGCCGGTGCAGCGCTCCAGGCAGAGATTCAACACGCGCTGCGTGCGATCGGCCCCGATGCGCTCGGCAATCTGCGTGAAGCCGCGCAGATCGGTGAAGATCACCGAGACCTCGCGCGATTCCGCCCGCCGGCACAATTCAGGATTCTCAGCCACCTGCCGTGCGATGGCCCGCGAGGTGTACTGGGTCAGCGCGGTGGCCAGCTCGCGGCGCTCGCGCTCCACGAACATGTAGCGATGGAATGCAATCATCCCCAGCGCGGCGAACATCGCAACCAGCGGCGGTACGATCGCAATCGCGGTGGTCGCGACGTAGAACGTCACCGCCGAAGCCGCCGTATACGTCAGCGCAAGGATCCCGACGACCAGCGCCGCCCCGCGCGGCCCGCGCCACACTGCGATCAGTGTCGCGAGCAGCCCGGCCGCAAAGGTCAGCCCCAGGTTCTGGAGCGGAGTGGTCCAGTACACCATCCGGTTCACAAGCAGGCCGTTGAGCAGCCAGTAATGCGCCAGCACGCCGGGCGCCCGGCGGCTCGTCGGCGTCGGCGTCATGTCCGCCAGCGCCGTGGCGGTGTATCCGACCACGCAGGTGCGGCCCGCGATGCGTGATCGCAACACGTCCATCGCAGCCGCGATTTCGCGCCCGAGGCTCTCATTGGCGGCGCGCGCCGGCAGAACGCGATCGGCGATCGTCTGGTGAAACAGCTCCAGCAGTCCGGCGCTGCGCTCATCGGCGAAGGTGCGGGCCGAAGCGTCCAACCCCTCCAGGCGGCGCTCCTCCTCCAGCACATATTCCCACATCAACCGCTCGCGTTCCTCGACCTGCACACGGGCCGATTCAGCAGCAGCATGCAGCTCCAAGCCCTGCGCGCTTCCGACCAGGCGTGCCCGATCGGCCTCGGCATGCAGCGCCTTGTACCGGCCGAGCGCCTCCACATATTCATCATGGTCGGGGAAGAACTCGGACGCGAAGATCCGCTCCAGCGTGTCGCGAATGATGCGCCTGTTTTCCTCCACATCCCTGCGCCGCTGTTGCACTCGGAAGAGCGCTTCGGCGGGGACGTGCCGGCGGCCGGCCGCTTCGGCGTCGCGATCGGCGACCCACGGCACGATCGCACGACCGGCGGCGTCGAGCTGAATCACGCGATCGGCCACGTGCAGCCGTCGGCGCTGCGGGTCAAAGCGAATTCCGTCAGCGGCCCGGCCGTGCGTCGCGCTGAGCAGATCGGCGGCACAGCCCAGCGCAAGCTGCGGAAAGGTCAGGCCGTCCCCCACGGTGGCCAGCAGTGACACCCGCCGCGCGACGCCGTCGGAGTCCGGCTCAAACACCACGAACCCGCAGCGCCGCGCGGCCGACGCGAACTCATACAGAACCGGCTGAATCGCATCAAACCCCGCCGCGGCGGCCGCCAGCCCGGCATCCGGCGAATAGGCATGGGCGCGGGTGGCGAAGGCGCTGCGGACGTGGCGGATCGCACGCCCCAGCGCTTCGGTGCGCGGGGTGTCGTTGTCCGGCGGGTCGCGGCTGACGCGCGGCAGCAGCCGCTCGAACAGATCGACCGTCGCCAGCGGCAACAGGCTCGCATCGTTCGCCAGAGCGCCTCGAACAAGTCGCCGCGCAGCCGCTTCCAAACAGCGGGAGTGGATGCGCTCGACAAACTCCACTTCCAACCCCGCGACGACGGCGAGCACCTGCGGCGTCGTGTCGAAACCCTGCGTCCCGAGGATCGGCGCATCGCGCTCGGCAGCCAGCATCGCGATCAGCACGGCCTGATCGACGTCCGCCTCCGTCCATCCCCCGCGCGGGGGCTTCACATATTGCAGCGCCCCCGTGCGGAGCTTCGGGTCGCGCGGCGACGCTCCGGCGCGCAGCGAGGCATGCAATGCGTCGACCAGCTCCGCATGAGCCAGGCTGTCCAGCGGCGCGCGGGTGTGCGCGTGAAAGGCGAGATAAACGTTGCCGGCGCCGGCAATCGCCGCGCGTAGCTCCAGGTCGCTGGGGCGCAGCGATTCGGGGCCGAGCTGTTCGGAAAGCGGATCGAAGTAGCCGTCGTCGACGCGCCGATCGTCGATGTCCAACGGCTGGCCGTCCAGGTATTCAAGGTCAACGACCACGGCGCGGGCGCCCAGCTCCGCCGGAATCTCGACCAGGCACGACTGCTTGAACCGCGCCCACGGCCATCGGCCGACTGTTTCGACGGAGCTGTCGTCGATGTCGATCCGCACCAGTTCGTCTGAATGCGGGATGGAGTTCGCATATCGGAATCGCAGGTCCAGTGCCCGCAATTCGGCGCGTTCCAGCACGCGCGTGGAATAGGCCAGGCAGGCGGCCAAGGTGGCGGCGATGCCGATGAGAAAGGCCCAGCGGCGGGCGGTTCGTTCGCGGTTGGTCACAGGTATCATGTTCGCCGTTGTCGGCATGGGTCGGCAAGTCTTGCGCGGCGGGAGGCCCCCCAAAAAGCCATCGGGCCGGCCGACTGCGGTCAGCTTGCCCGATCCGGCCAGGCGAGTGGCCGAACTGTTGAATTCTGTCGGCTTGGGCCGGCGAATTCCCGCAACGCAATATCCGGACGGCGGGCGTACATTGGTGGAACGGAGCCAGATGGCCGAAGGCCCCACGAAACCCGCGAGCGGGGTCCGATTCGCCGCCCCCGGCGGGCGCGGCGGATGGCGCGGATTTTGCGTCCCTGCTGGAGGCCTCCTTCCGGCGGCTTTGGCTGCTGGCGGCCGGAATCGTGCGGGATCGGACGCTGGCCGAGGATATCGTGCAGGAGGCGGCGATGATCGGGCTGGAGAAGTGGTCCGGTTTTCAGCCTGGTTCGAACTTCCTGGCGTGGATGGGGCAAACGGTGCGATTCGTAGCGATGAACCACATCCGGCGAACGAAACGACGCCGAACCGCCAGCGTTGATCCCGCCGTGATCGACGCCTCCAATATCGCGCCGCTGCCGCCCGTGCCGACCGGCTCCAGTTCGACAGAAGACCGCGACCAAACGCACTTTGACGACCGCCTGATGCGGGCGCTGGACGACGTCGCGCCGGTGCCGCGGGCCTGCCTGCTGCTGCGAACCCTCGAAGACATGAGCTACCAGGAGATTTCCGCGTTGCTGGACATTCCCGAGGGAACGGCCATGAGCCATGTTCACCGCGCTCGGACGCAGATGCGGGCGCAACTCGGGGCCGAGATGGACCCCGCACGCCCGTCCGGGAGGGTCGTGCAATGAGTACGAACCCCCCTCGCGAGCGTCTGGACGACTACCTGGACGGCCGCCTTTCGCCCGCCGAGCGGGCGGAGTTTGAGCGCGACGCTGCGCATAGTCCCTCGATCGCGCGGGAGCGCGAGGTTCAGGCACAGATCGACGCCGGCTTGCACCGACAGTTTACGCCGCCCAGCGCCGAAGCGCTGTTACGCCGCATTCAGTCCCGGCCGCGGGTCATCCCCTTCTGGCGGCGACCGGCCCTGGCAGCGGCTGCCGTGCTGTTGCTGGCGGTGGGCGGAACGGTGGCTTTCCGCTGGCTGGTGGCCGAGACTCCGCTCGACCCGCTGTTCCGCTATCAGCCGCGACCGCTTGCTCAGGTGTACGCCGACGAGCGACGATCCGGATTTGAGCCGTTGTGGGAGTGTCGTGAGCCGGCTGAATTCCGCAAGGCGTTTGTCGAGCACCTCGGAACGGGGATGGCGTTCGCATCGGTGCCGACGGGCGCAACGACCTGGGGCGTTTCCTATAGTGCCACGTCGCTCTCCCGGAACTCCGTTCTGGTGCTGGCACGGATTGACGGCGCGGACATCCTGGTGATCGCCGATCGGACGGAAAACGCCGCCGCGAGTGTCCCGGTCCCCGCCGGGCTGCAGGTGTTCCGCAAAGAAGTCGACGGACTGATTCTGTACGAGATTTCCCCGCTTTCTGACGCGCAAGTGCTTCCATTGCTGCATTCTGCGCCGTAATGGCGGCTTCCCTCGCACTTGATCCACGTGCCGCATCGTCGCCGGAAACGGGGGATCGCTCGAACCGGCGGCTGAACCACCGCCGGTCCTTGCTCCGGGGCGTAGAATCTCCGCGAGAGCGCAGCGGTCTTGCGACCGGCGCTCCGTGGAGCCTGCATGACCCCGAATCACTTTCCCGCCGACGCGCTCGCCGTGCCCCCTGTTCGCAGCGCATCCCGCGCGTCCTCCCGACCTCAGTCCCGATTCGCGCTGGCGATGGCTGTTGCGGCAGCCGTATGCACGCCCGCCCTGCTCGCGCAGGAAGTGGAGCGGTTCGAGTGCCACGCGACGGCGGATACGACTGTCATCTCGCACCAGCCCAAAGCCCGGGCGATGAACTTCGGCACGCGCGACCACCTGGAAGTGCAGGCCAATCAGCGCTTCGCACTCATGCAGTTCGATCTGAGCCGGCTGGCCGGAATGCGCGTCGAGCGTGCCACGCTGGTGCTGCGCCGCACCCGCGACATGCTGGTGCGCGTCGGGGTCGGCACGGTCGCCGCACCGTGGGACGAGGGCACGTCCAGCGATGGGAAAACCGCCGAAGGCGGTGTGTGCTACCAGTATGCGCGCTACCACGAGACGCCGGCCCGTGCGACGCCGTGGGCGTGGCCGGGGAGCGACCTCGGCGACGTGACATTCGGGGGGGGCGGATCTCGATGGACGTCCACCGTTGCGCGGTTCGACAAGGAACGCGAGTCGCTTGAGATCGAACTGCCGGCGGCGATGGTGCAGGCGCTGGTTCAAGGATTGCAGCCGGGCGGATTGGCGCTGGCCGATGAGTTCCATCGGGAACCAATCGCGGCGTTTGCGTCGCGCGAGGCGCCGGGCGGGCCGAAGCTGGTGGTGGAGGCGCGGCGCGTGCCGGCTCGAAGCAGCGCAGCGCCGCGGAATGTGCGGGCGTTTCGGGACGAGCTGGGTATCGAGTGGGTGGAGTTTGAAGCGCCGGAGGCGATCGGCTTTGAAGTGGTCGTGACGGGCAGCGATCGCGCATCGGCGGAGGTGGCTCGACGCCTCGATACATGGGCGCTCCCGACGCCTGGCGCGGGGCGGCTGCGGGCGATGCTCGTGGCGGGGCGCGGGCCGCGCGACACGCACGTCGCCGTGCGAGCGGTCGAGGCAGCGGCGGATTGGTCCGAGTGGGAGTCCGCCCCCCTTCCGACGATCCCCGAGCGCGTGGTCACTTTTGACGCCCCCAAGTTGCCGCGGTTCGACCTGCCGCAGGACATGACAACGCCGTTTGTCGCCGATGACGGCGTCGCGCTGAGCCGCGACGGCATGTGGATCCGCAGCACGCGGCAGACCTGGTTCGACCCGCAACGCGGACCGGTCTCGCTGCACGCGGGTCGCAATGAGTTCGTTTCGTTTCAGGTTTTCCTGGCCGGCGTGAGCGGCGCTTACCAGGTGCGCATCGCGGAGTGGGTCTCACCCGCCGACGCCGCTCCGGCGCCGCGCGCTACGCTCTTCCGGCATCATTATGTGAAGGCCCGGCTCGGGCGCGAGAAGTACGGCCCGGACGCGGCGGTTCCCCTTCGCGACGGCGAAGTGATGGAGCTTCGGTTTGACGCACCCGGTCCCGCGGTCTCTCAGGCCGCGACGAGCCAGGGGCCGGATGATCCGGTTGAAACGGAAAGTACCGCAGAAAGCCCGGTCACCTCAAGCAAGGCGCCGGCCGATCCGCCGCCGCCGAATCTCGTGCAGGGCGTATGGGTCGAGCTGTTCGTGCCGCGCGGCGCCTCCACCGGCCTCTGGCGCAGCCGCGTAGTGGTCGTGCGCGACGGGACGGCGGTGATGGATGTTCCGATCGAGCTGGAAGTCGTCGCCGCCACACTGCCGGACGAGCTGGGCTTCACCACGATGCTCGGGGCGGACAAGCCGTTGGCGGATTTAGGCGGCGGCCCTTCGGACAGCCAGGACGAGACTCGGCGCTGGGCGATGTTCGATGCCTGCCATCGGCTCGCGCATGCCCATCGCGCAACGTTCGTCTATGACCCGATGCGCGTCGATGGAACCATCGAGCCGGGGTTTGCCCCGACCGTCCGCGCCGCGGGCGAGTCGGCGACGCTGGACTTCGAGGAATGGGAGCGGCGCTTCGCGCGATACTTCGACGGATCCGCGTTTCGTGACATGCCGCGCGCCGGTACGCCTGTGCAGCTCTTTACGCTGCCGTTCAACGAGAATTGGCCGCTCGTGTTGCAGGTGCGACCGGCGGCGCGCGGGGTGCCGGCCGCAAATCGATATCACTACCGCGCGACGTGGTATGAGCTGGCGGATGTGCGCATGCGGCGAAATCCGCCCATCGACACCTACATCCACTGGCCGATCGCGGATGCCCTGTCACAGGGCTATCAGGAACAGACGCGGCGGCTGATGGGGCAATTCGCCGGACACCTGTCCAATCGCGGGTGGAAAACCGAGTTCCACATCGCACCGAGCCACTATATCACCGGGGTGCGCGAGGGATGCTGGTGGAACCTGGAACTGCCGCAGGTGATGGACGATTACCTCGCTCTGCGCTTCTGGTTCGACCTCTACCGCACCGGAGGCGCGGCGCGCGGCGGGCCGGTGAAGCTGCGCGGCACTTTCTCCCAGCCGCAGTTCTCGCGCTCCGTGCTCGATGGCATGATGGACGTATCCATCATCGACATGTCGCTGATGGACAAGCAGCGGCACCTGCTCGCCTACCGCGAGCGTTACGGGCGATTGTGGCAGACCGGCTTTCCAATCGACCCCGAGCACGGCCCGGCGGCCATCCTGCGCTGGGTGTGGTGCGCCCGAATCGCGGGCGCCGAGGGAGTGGCGCTGCGCAACTGCGTCGGCCCGGCCTCGGCATGGGATGAGGCGACGACGGTGGCATTGATCTACCCGCCGCGCAGCGACTCGGAGGGCTTCGCGGCGTCGCTGCGGCTCAAGGGATTGCTGCGGGCGCAGCAGGACATGGAGTGGATCGCCGCCTGGCAGCGCAGCACCGGCGCCGCCGTGCCGACGGGGTTCTCGCTGAATGTGCTCGGGCAGGAAATCGTGCGGCGGATGAACCTGCGGCCGTCGCGGAACGTGAACATCCTGCCGGTGCTGGAACTGCCGGGGCGGCTGGACACGGTCGTGTTCGAGGAGCTGCGCCGCGGCCTGCGCAGCGCCGCGCGATGAGCTTGATCGGCCGGCCGGCCGCCGGCCGCGGGAGCATGAAACCCGGATGGCGATTCCCTTTGAGAGCGGCGACCCGCTGACCACCGGCCAGATCCGCGAGTTGGACGTGCTCGCCATTGAGCACGTCGGCATCCCCGGTCTGTTGCTGATGGAAAACGCCGGCCGAAACGTGGCCGAATTCGTGTATGCGCTGCTGCCCGACCCGCGCACAGCGCAGGTCGTCATTCTCGCGGGCGCGGGAAACAATGGCGGCGACGGGACGGTCGCAGCGCGACACCTGGACAACGCCGGCGTCGCCACCTGCACCATTCTGGCCGCTGCCCCTGAGCGGCTGCGCGGGGACGCGGCGGTGAACTATCGGATCCTTCACCGGCTCGCGGCGGGTGAGGAGCGCAGCGGCGGAGCGCCGCGGCTGCTGAGCGCCGCCGAATTGCCGGAAGCGGCGCATGACCCTGCCTGGCAACTGATCCGCGCAACGATCGACACGGCGGACGTCATCGTGGACGCCCTGCTGGGAACCGGCGCCCGCGGCGCGCCGACGGGAGTGACCGCGGCGCTGATCTCCCTCGGCAATTCAGCCCGCGGCGCGTGGCGCGTCGCGGTGGACATCCCGTCGGGTCTTTCAGCCGACGACGGCGTCGTGCACGACCCGTGTTTTCGGGCCGATGCCACGCTGACGCTGGCAGCGACGAAGACCGGCTTCACAACGGCCGCCGCGCATGGCGTGCTGGGGCGGGTGGTCACGCTGGACGTGGGCATTCCGCGCAGGCTCGTCCCCGGGACGGCGGGAGCCGCGACGCCCCCAAGCCGCGCCCCGGTCCGGCCGATAGGATTTCCCGCATGACGCAGCCGACCACCCCATCCGCGACGCAGCGCGGCCGCTTCGGCCCCTTCGGCGGGCAGTATGTCCCCGAAGTGCTGATGGCCGCGGTGCGCGAACTGGAGCGCGCCTACGACGCCGCCCGCGCAGACCTGACCTTCCAGGAAGAACTGGACGGACTGCTGCGCGATTACGTCGGCCGCCCCAGCCCCCTCTACGCCGCGCGCCGGCTGAGTGAGCATTGCGGCGGCGCGCAGATTCTCCTGAAGCGCGAAGATCTGAATCACACCGGTGCTCACAAGATCAACAACACGCTCGGGCAGGCGCTGCTGGCGCGCCGGATGGGCAAGCGGCGGATCATCGCGGAGACGGGAGCGGGGCAGCACGGCGTCGCGACGGCGACGGCCTGCGCAGCGCTGGGGCTGGAGTGCGTGGTGTACATGGGCGTGGAGGACGTGCGGCGGCAGGCGCTCAACGTCTATCGCATGCGCCTGATGGGCGCGACAGTAATCGCCGTCGAAAGCGGTCAGCGTACGCTCAAGGACGCGATCAACGAGGCCATGCGCGACTGGATGGGCAGCGTCGGCCGCACGCATTACATCATCGGCAGCGTGATGGGGCCGCACCCCTTCCCGACCATGGTCCGCGACTTCCAATCGGTGATCGGCCGTGAAACGCGCGAGCAGTGCCGGGAGCGCATCGGCCGCCTGCCGGAGGTCGTGACGGCCTGCGTCGGCGGCGGCAGCAACGCGGCCGGGATTTTTTTCCCCTTCATCGACGACACGGGCGTCCGGCTGATCGGCGTCGAGGCCGCCGGCGAGGGGCTTATCGGCGTCCGACACGCCGCGACGATCTCGCGCGGACGGCCGGGCGTGCTGCATGGAATGATGACCATCGTGCTGCAGGATGACGATGGCCAGACCGCGCCGGTGCACTCGGTCTCCGCGGGGCTGGACTATCCCGGCGTCGGGCCGGAGCACGCCTGGTGGCACACCAGCGGGCGCGTCGAGTATGTCGCGGCGACCGACGACGAGGCGCTGGCGGCTTTCGAGCTGTTGTCGCGGATGGAGGGGATCATCCCGGCATTGGAAACGGCGCACGCAATCGCACACGCCGTGAAAATCGCGGGGCACCTGCCGCGAAGCGCGGCGCTGGTGGTGAATCTGAGCGGACGCGGGGACAAGGATTGCGTCGAGGTGGCGCGGCTGCGCGGCGGGGCGTAGTGCGCCGCAGGCTCGCGGAGGGTGGACGTTTGCCCCTGTCGGTGGATGAGTTTGGGCCGCTTCGCATCCTGCCTGCGGGCACGCGGGTGGTGGTGCGCGCCGGACAGCCGAAGGCCGGATCCGTGGGCGTGATTACGCGCAGCCCGACGGACGCCACGCACCACTACCGGGTGCGGCTGGTCAACGGAGACGAGGAAGGGCTGCGCCGCAGCGAATTCAGCGTGCTTCGCGAAATGCAGTCAGCGGGGCTGCTGGCGGCCGGCCTGCAGCAGCCGGCCATTTCGCTGGAGCGGCACATCGTCTACCGCTGCATCGTGGGTTCTCGCGCGTATGGCCTGCACGACCAGGACTCCGACACCGATGTTCGCGGGATATTTGTGCCACCGGCGGAGGCACACTGGTCACTCTACGGCGTGCCGGAGCAGATCGAGTGCGACGAGACGCAGGAGTGTTACTGGGAGATCCAGAAGTTTCTGACGCTGGCGCTCAAGGGCAATCCGAACATTCTCGAGTGCCTGTACACACCGGAGGTGCTGCACGCCACCGACATCGGGCGCGAGCTGCTGGAGATCCGGGATATCTTTCTCTCACGACTGATCTACCAGACGTATAACGGATACGTCCTGTCACAGTTCAAGAAGCTGAATCAGGATCTGCGTCAGCGCGGCGTCGTGCGCTGGAAGCACGCAATGCACCTGATCCGCCTGCTCCTCACGGGAATCGATGCGCTGCGCGAGGGCGTTGTGCGGGTATGCGTGACGGAGCATCGCCCGGCGCTGCTGGCGATCAAACGGGGCGAGACGCCCTGGGGCGACGTGGATTCCTGGCGGGTCGCATTGCACGCGGAGTTCGAAGCGGCCTACGCGTCAAGCTCGCTGCCCGAGCGGCCGGACTACGCCCGAGCCAATGATCTCCTGATTCGCGCGCGGCGCTGGGGGCTGGGCGCATGACGGATCCCATTCTCCTGCGCGTGGTGCAGAGGCAGCCCTACCCTCTGCTCTTCGTGACGATCAGCGGAGCGCACCTTTACGGCTTTCCGTCGGCGGACTCGGATGTGGATCTGCGCGGAGTTCACCTGCTCCCGACGCAGGAGGTGCTGGGACTGGGGCCGCTGCGCGAGACCATTGAGGAATCGGGGGCGGAGGAGGGGCGCGAACTGGACATCGTGACGCACGACGCGGGAAAGTTCTTCAGGCTGCTACTGCGCCCGAACGGGTACGTGCTGGAACAACTGCATTCTCCGCTGGTCGTGTATTCCACGCCCGAACATGCTGAATTGCGCATGATCGCACGACACTGCATCACCCGCTTTCACGCACGGCACTACCTGGGATTCGCTGAAACGCAGTGGCGCCTCGTGGAGAAGCAGCCGCGAGTCAAGCCGCTGCTGTATATGTACCGGGTGCTCATGACGGGGATTCGGATGATGCGGACGGGCGAGGTGGAAGCCAACCTGCCGGCGCTGAATCAGGAATTCGCCCTGTCGCACGTGGATGACCTGCTTGCCCGCAAGACGGCCGGCGCCGAAAAGGACGAGTTGAAATCCGTCGACATGGAGTTTCATCATGCGGAGGTGACGCGGCTGCGTGAGTTGCTCGTGCGCGAGTCGGAACGGACCCACCTGCCGGAACACCCCTTATCGCAAGCTGCCCTGAATGAGCTTCTCGTTCGCATCCGCACAAGAACAGCGGCCGCGCCGGCTTCGTAGGCCCTCCCCCGCGGCCCGGACCAACTGCCCTCCCCCGCCCATTACACTCTGCCGCCATGAGCAATCTTCTCTACGGATCCCCCCTGCCCGCTCTGCGCCCGCTCGACATCCAGCCGATTCACGGCGAGGGCGAGGCCCCGCTCTTTTCCGTCCGCGACCCGGCCCGCATCGCGACGCAGCCGCTGGCCGTTTCGCTGGGCGGATACTTCGTGATGATGTGCCTCAACGGCGAGTTGACGACCGACGACGTGCGGCGGCTCTCCGGCGAGCAGTTCGGGCGCATGATCGAGCCGGAGCAGGTCGAAGCGCTGGTCGCAGCACTGGACGAACATCTCTACCTGCTGACCGACCGATTCGAAGCGGAGTACGCTCGACGCACCGCGGCCTATCGCGAGGCGCCGCTTCGCGACTCGCGCGACCGCTGGGAGCCGGAAGGCCCGCTGCGCGAAGAGCTGCACCGCAAATTGGCACAGGTCTCTGATCGCACGAGGAACCTGCTGCCTGAACTGAGCCGCGGGCTGCGCGGCATCGTCGCCCCGCACCTGGACTACGCCCGCGGCGGGCCGGGCTACGCCGATGCGTTCGCCGTGGTGGCGGCCGCCGGACCTGTCCGAAGAGTCGTCATTCTGGGAACGAATCACTTCGGCCTGTCCGCGGGCGTGGTGGCGACGGCGAAGGACTTCCTGACCCCGCTGGGCCTGGTGCGCACCGATCGGGCGCTGATCGCCCGAATCGCCGGCCGCATGAGCGCCGACCTGTGCGCCGAGGAATTCGACCACGAGCAGGAACACTCGATCGACCTGCCTCTGCACATCCTGCAGCACCTGCAACCGGCCGCCGACTTCGAGATTGCCCCGTTCCTCGTGCCGGACCCCAGTCGGCCGGTCGTCGTGGGCGAGGAGCCGGCGCCGACGGCGGCCGCCGACGTCGACCGCTTCGCCCGGACGCTCGCCGATGAGATCGCCGCCGACGGCGTGCCGACGCTGATCATCGCCAGCGCGGACCTCAGCCACGTCGGCCAGAGCTTCGGCGACGAGACACCGACCACGATGCCGCGAATGGACGACGTCGCCCGCACTGATCTCGACCTGCTCTCGCTCCTGGAGCGCGGGGAAACAGAAAGCCTGCTGGAGCGGGTCCGGAGCACAAAAAATGCGACTCGCGTTTGCAGCGTCGGGTGCCTGTACGCCCAAAGGCTGGCCCTGGCTGGTGCTGGCTTTCACCTGCTCCGATATCATCAGGCCGTGTCAATCGAGACTGAAACGAGCGTAACCTGCGCGGCCGCCGCACTTTGCGATCGTCACGGCGACTTGCAATAGCGGCGGCTTCGGAACGACTGTACAAGTAGATGGAAACGCCGGCCCGGCACCCAGCCGCCGGCTTGTGAGGCCGATGGCCGACAAAAGCCCCGAGGAGTTTCTGCGCCTGCTCGCGCCGCTGCGCGATGCCCTCTGGCGCTATGCGCGGCGGGCGCTCGGCTCGGACGAAAACGCCGCCGACGCCGTTCAGGAAGCCGCTCTGGTGGCGTGGAGCGACTTCGGGCGATTTGAGTCCGGCACGAATTTTCGGGCCTGGATGTATCGGATCCTGACCAACGCGATCTTCCGCACCCGGCGAAGAAACGGGCGGCAACAGTCGCTCGAAACGCTCGATGGCGAGCCGATGCAACCGGCCGCTGCGGCCGATCTGTCAGGTGACAACGGCGCATCTTTGCGCGAGCATCTGGACGATGACGTGGCCGCGGCGATGGATCACCTGTCCGATGCGGAGCGGCAATGCCTGCTTCTGCGCGTGTTGGACGGGCTGACCTATCGCGAGATTTCCGCCGCACTGGACACGCCGGCCGGAACCGTGATGTCGCTGGTGCATCGGGCGCGGCTGAAGCTGAAGGCCTCGTTGAACGAGTACGGTGCGGCACCGGCCGCACGCGCGGGAGAGCATCGATGACCTGTGCAGAGGCAATTGCACTTCTGAGCCGGCACCTCGATTGCGAGCTGAACGAGCCGGCGGCTGACGCGCTCTGCGAACATCTGGACGCCTGCCCGGCCTGCCGTGCGGCGGAAGCCGAGCAGAGGCGCATTGACGCAGCGGCGGCACGGGCGTCGCTGGATGGCACGATGCCGGCCGACGTATGGAATTCCGTCTCTCGCGCCGTCCGTACGGATTCCGGTGAAACCCGCGCGCCGCGCGTCATCCGGCTTCAGGGCTGGGCCGCGGTCGCCGCCGTCGTCGTGATGGCGGTGGGAGGCTGGTGGATTTCGGGGCTGATGGGCCAGGGTTCGCGCGATTCGGGGGCTTTGCCGGGCAGTTGGATCGTCACCGAGTACGAAAACGCGGTCGCATCCGCAGGAACATTTCGCACGGTCGCGTCGTCTCAGGATCGGGTGCCGCTGGGGTCTTTCCAGGACATGTGCCTCGACTGCAGCGCCGGCTGCAAAGGCCACGAAATCCGGCTGGTCTCCATCTCCGAGCGCATTTGCCGGGCCGGCATGAAAATGGTCGAGGTGCGGCTGACGTGCTGCGGCGAGCCGGTTGTCGTGAAGCTCGCCCCCGCCGGTTGCCGCGGCCGCCTGCAAGACGTCGCCGCCGAGTTGAAACGCGGGCGTCCGGTGGGATACTGCGAGCGCGGCGTTCACGTGAACGCCCAGATGATCGGGCCCTATGTCGCGGTCAGCGCTTCGCGGCACCCGCTCTCCGAAATCTGGAACCTGTTGCGGCGCTCTTGAGCTTTCGGAACGCGCGTCGATGTTTCGCACGCCTTTGGATTCGGCGGTCTCGCTGCGCCGCTCGGCCGCTGATAGACTCTGAGAATGCCCCCTGACGGCCCGGCTCTTGCCGAGCGGACCCCACCCGTCCGCTGCCGCTCATCCGCGGCGTATCTGCTGATCAAGCACTCGTTGGATCGCGTCGCTGCGACAATTGCCCTGCTGCTGGCCCTGCTGCCGATGTGCTGGATCGCGTGGCGGATTCGCCGCGACAGCCCGGGGCCGGCGCTCTTTCTTCAGCGCCGCGCCGGGCGCGACGGGCGGTCCTTCGATCTCTACAAGTTCCGCACGATGCGCACCGACGCGGATCCGTACGGGGAATCGCCTCAGAGCGGGGATGATCCGCGGGTGACGCCTTTCGGACGGTGGCTGCGCGAGACAAGCCTGGACGAGCTGCCGCAACTGCTGAACGTGCTGCGCGGCGAAATGTCGCTGGTCGGCCCGCGACCGCTGTACGTTCAACAGATGGCGGAGTGGGACGGCCGCCAGCGCGGTCGGCTGCTGGTGAAGCCGGGGCTGACGGGCCTGGCGCAGATCAGCGGGCGCGGCGGGCTGACGATCGAACAGAAGCTCGAGTTCGACGTGCAATACGTGGAGCGATTGTCGGTCGGCCTGGACCTCTGGATCCTGTGGCGAACCCTGCGCAGCGTGCTGGCGCGCAGCGACATCTATGAGCGCCGCTACTCCGAGTCGCGCGTCCGCCGGTCGGACGACACACAACAGCGCGACCAGTGAGCGATTCCAGCGTGGCCGGTTCGGTACATCGGCTGTGCAGCGCACCGCACAAGCCGTGCAACGGCGACGCCCGCCTTACTTGATCAGAGCCGGGTTGTCCTTCGCGGCCTGCATCATCTTGATCGCGGCCGGTCCGGCCAGCACGACGCCCATCGCCGGGAAGATGAAAATGACCAGCGGCAGCATCAGCTTCACCGCCGTCTTCTGAGCGCGCTCCTCGGCGGCCTGACGGCGCTTCGTGCGGAGCGAGTCCGCCTGGTTCCGCAGCGCCTTGGCGATGCTGGTGCCGAACTTCTCGGCCTGCAGAATCACCGACACGAGGCTTCTGACCTCGTCGAGGCCGCAGCGCCGGCCCATGTTCTCCAGCGCCTCCCCGCGCGGAATGCCCATCTGGGCCTCCATCGTGGCGATGCGCATTTCGTCGGAAAGGTCGGCGTGCACCGAGGCCATCTCCTCGCCGACGCGCTTGATTGCGGCGTCGAGAGCCAGCCCGGACTCCACGGACACCACCATCAGGTCGAGCGTGTCAGGCAGGCCGTTGCGGATCTTCTCCTTGCGCGCAGAGACGGCCATGCCCAGCCACATGTTAGGAAGCATGAACCCGACGCCGGCGGCGAAGGCGATGCCCCCCATCAGGGAGCTGAGCTGCCAGCCGCCGGTGACGCCGGCGACCGCGACGATGGCCAGCGCTGCCACACCGATAATGCTCTTGCTGGCGAGAAACACGGTCTGCGCGTTCTGATTGCGAAAACCGGCGCTGGCCAGCCTGGTGCGCAGCGCGGTCTGCTCCTCGTCCGAAATCGGCATGACGAGGCGATCCAGCGCCGGTCGAGCCTTGTGCACCAGCGACTCGGCCGCCATCGTCTTGGCCTTGGCGGCCAGCTCTTTCTGCTCATCCACGCCGCGCCCGCCGGCCAGCCGGCGGCGGACCGTGTCGCGCTGATCCTCGCGGCGCGGCAACAGGCTGTAAAGGATGGTGGCGGCGGAGGCCGCGAGCATCACGGCGATCAACGCGATTTCCATGGCACACCCCTGCGCGGCCCGGCGGCTCGAGCGCCTAGACCTTGATGTTCACGATCTTCTTGATCATCGCCCAGCCCATCAACTGCATCACGATCGCCACCGTCAGGGCCATGCGCCCCATGTCGGTGTCGATCAGCAGGTTGGCGTAGCCGGGGTTCACCTGGAGCATGGCGACAAACACAAGCACCGGCAGCGCCAGGAGGACGTAGCCCGAGAGCCGGCCCTCCGCGGTCAGCGCCTGCACCGTGCCAAACAGCTTGATACGGTCGCGGATGACGGTTCCCAGCTTGTCGAGCACTTCCGCCAGGTCGCCGCCGGTCTGCCGCTGAATCAGCACCGCCGTGACGAAGAACCGCACGTCCAGCACGCGAATGCGCTCGGCCATGTTCTTGAGCGCATCCTCAATCTTGAGGCCGAGGTTCTGCTCGTGGAAGACACGGCCAAACTCGGTGCCGGCCGGATCGGGCATTTCACGGGCGATGAGCTGCATGCCGCTGGCCAGCGAATGGCCGGCGCGCAGCGCCTGCGAAAGCAGCTCGAAGACGTCCGGGAGCTGCTCGGTGAGCTTCTTCAGCCGCGCCTTGCGCCGCCGGTATACATACAGCAGTGGCAGCACCAGCACTGCCGCCGCGGCGCAGATCGCGGGAATGGGCTGCGCGCCGATCAGCAGCAGCAACGCCAGCAGCACGCACGCCGCCGCCGAGACGTTGACGAGCACGGTCGGCGCGGTCCAGGGCAGGTTGGCCTGTTCCAGCACGCGCTGCAATTCCGCGGTGAAACGGAATTGCATGAAACGCCGGGCCAGGAAGCCGGTGGCCTCCATGGTCCCGCGCCGCAGGTCGGCGGCGACGTTCTTGGCCGCCGCCGCCTTGGGATCCTTGCCGCCCTTGAGCCGGTCCATGATCCTGCGCCGATTGGCCGAGCGCAGATCGACGACGATCTGCAGCACACCATAGGCGAGCATCATCGAGCCGGCGATCGGCAGCAGGAGCAGCACGATGCTCTGCATCCCGCCGAAGATTTCCAGTGCCAGCATCATCGGTCGCACTCCGCGGCGCATCGCCGCAGTCTGTCGGTGTCCCGTTCGTATCGCCGCACGTCCGCAGCGCGCGTCGCCCCGGCTAGTCCGGATCGTCCTCGACGAGCGTCCGCGGCGTAAACCAGTTCGAGTCGATGCGGCAGCCCGACGCCTTCAGGCGGTCGAGGAAGCCCGGACGGACGCCGCAGGAGACGATCCGACCGTAGGCGCGGCTGCGCGAGTCCACGCCGATCTGCTCGAACTTGAAGATGTCCTGCATGGTGACCACGTCGCCTTCCATGCCCTGCACCTCGGTGATGTTCGTGATCTTGCGGCGGCCGCCCGTCAGGCGCGCCGCCTGCACGATCAGGTTGATCGCGCTGGCGAACTGCTGCCGGATGGCGCGCGTCGGCAGCTCGAAGCCGGACATCATCACCATCGTCTCGACGCGCTGTACCGCGTCACGCGTGCTGTTGGCGTGCACCGTCGTCATCGACCCTTCGTGGCCGGTGTTCATCGCCTGCAGCATGTCCAGCGTCTCGCCGCCGCGGCACTCGCCGACCACGATCCGGTCGGGCCGCATGCGCAGCGAGTTGATCAGCAGGTCGCGGATCGTGATGCGCCCCTTGCCCTCGATGTTGGCCGGCCGCGTCTCCAGGCGGACGACGTGCGGCTGGCGAAGCTGAAGCTCCGCCGCGTCCTCGATGGTCACGATGCGCTCATCATCCGGAATGAAGGTCGAGAGGTTGTTCAGCAGGGTGGTCTTGCCGGAGCCGGTGCCGCCGACGATCAGGATGTTCAGCCCCGCGTGCACGCAGGCATTGAGAAACTCCGTGATCTCCGGCGCGCAACTGCCGTAGCGCACATAGTCATCCCAGGTGATCGGGTCCTTTCCGAAGCGCCGGATCGAAAGCGACGGACCGTCGATCGCCAGCGGCGGGATGATCGCGTTGACGCGCGAACCGTCCTTGAGCCGCGCATCGACCAGCGGACAGACTTCGTCGCAGCGCCGGCCCAGCGGCGAGACGATCTTGTCGATGATGTGCAGCAGGTGCGCGTTGTCCTTGAATTTCACGTCGGAAAGCGTCAGCTTCCCGCCCTTCTCGATGTACACCTGCTTGGGCCCGTTGATCAGGATGTCGCTGATCAACGCGTCCTTGAGCAGCGTCTCGAGCGGCCCCAGCCCGAACGTCTCATCGAGAATCTCCTCGACGAGCCGGCTGCGCTCCGAGTAGTTGAGCAGCGTGTTCTCTTCCTCGCACAGCGCCGTCACCACCTGACGCACGTGGTCGCGCATCTCGGTGGACGCCTCGCGCGAGAGCTTGGTCATGTCGAGCTGCTCGACCAGCTTGCGGTGAATCGTGCTCTTAAGCTCCTGAAACCGCGCCGCGCGCTCCTCCGTGGCCCGATCCGGCTTGGCAATCGGGGCCACGGCCGGCGCGGTCGCGGCCGGCTTGGGCGGCGGAGTCGGCAGCGGCGGCTTGGGTCCGGTAATCGCCGATGGCGACTTGGACACCGTTGCCGGCGCATCTGAATTGGCGGGCGGCGCGACAGTCGTCGTTGCCGGCGCCGGTTTCTTCGCGAACAGGCCCATTGCACTCTCCTCCGATCCGCAATCGGCCGGGCCTCACATGCCCCTGCCGCACGATCTTCCGGTCAGGCGCGCTGCCCCCCGGCCAGGAACGAAAACAACCCGCGCTTCCCACCGGCATCCCCCGCGGCCACCGGCTCGCCCCGTTCCGCCGACGTGGAACCGGGACGCGACACCCCCGCGGCCATCTTCTGAAAAGCCGCCCGCAGCTTGGACTTGGGGGCGTAATCCATCAGGGTGGCCCCCATGTTCACGGCCGTGCAGCAGGTCTTCCAATCGTCCGGGATGAACCAGTCGATCTTGCGCCCGAGCGTGACCTCCACGTCGGCCGGCTCCAGCAGGCCCGCGTCGCGTCCAAGGCGGTTGCACACCAGCCGGACGCGATCCATCGAGAACCCGTTGCGGCTCATGTCGTGCAGCATGCGCTCCGTGTTCCGCACGCAGGGCACGAGCAACTGGAATACCACCAGGTGTACATCCGTCATGTCGAAGACGGCCTTGGCGGTGGCGTCCATGCGCACCGGCCCGTCAACCACCACATAGTCGTAGTAGGACTGCAGCGCGGCGAGCACGCTCGCGCAGTTCGCCGCGCTGATGTTTTCCGCCTGTGCCAGGTCGACCGGGTGGGCCAGCACATGCACACCCGTGGGATGCTTGAACATGACGCGCTCGAGCAGATCGGACTCGATCGCGCCCGACGTGTCGCACAGTTCGGCGATGGTGTATTGCGGCTGCGCATCGAGGTACATCGCCACCTGGCCGAAGCGGAAGTCCAGGTCCACCACGGCGACGGCGGCGCGGCCGGTGGGCGTGTCATACCCCTCCAACTGCGCCAACTCGACCGCCAGGTTCGCCGCGATGCAGGTCGCTCCCGATCCGCCGGCCGTGCCGACCACCGGCATCACGCGGCCGATGCGCCCGCCGCCGCGCGGGCCCTCGGCTCCGACGCGCTGCAGAATTTCGTTGAGCTGTTCCGGGGGGAAGGGCTTCCAGAGAAACTCCTTCATGCCCGCCCGCATCGCCCGCACGACCAACTCGGCGTTGCGGTCCTCGGTCATGCACACCGCCGCGATCCGCCCCTTGTGGGCCTCGATCAGCGGCGCGATGGCCTCCATCATGCCGACCGGGTTGGGGTCCAGGTGCACGAGCAGCACTTCGGCCTGAAACTGCGCGAGCGCTTGCGGCAGGAGCGAAGGCTCGTCGATCTCGGCGACGATATTCACGCCTTCCAGTCCGAGGAGGTGGGCGCGCAACTCCGGCGCGGCGTCCTCATCGGCGTTCACCACGATGACCCTGATGCGTTCCGCCACCGTTGGAATCCCCGTCCGCGCAGGAACTGCGGCAGTCAAAAAAGGAAACCGGAGAGCGAGCCGCGCTGCGACCCGCTCTCCGGTATTCGTCGGCAGGTTTCTACTCGATCAACACTACCGGGCGCTTGCCGCCCAGCGTGCGGAAGATGTCCTCGAGCTGGTCCGAGTACTCTTCCGGCGTTCCCTCCGCGTGGAAGTGCTGACCGTTGGCGATCCCGGCGATCTGGGCCATCAGATCCATGTCCGCGTCACTCGAGACGCTGACCGTGTAGATCCGGATGCCCAGGTCGCGTGCCGCCCGAGCGCGGTCACGACACCACTCATACACAGTCGAGCTGTTGTTGCCGACGTAGTTGCCGTCCTCATCGATGTTCGGCTTTCCGTCAGACATCAGCACAATCACCTTGTGCGCCGCCATGCGCGAGCGACCACCGGTCAGCTCCACGATCCCGGCCTGAATGCCGCCGGCGATGTTCGTCGAGCCGTTGTAGTGGCTGGCCTGGCGCAGATACAGACGGTCCGGCACCTGGTCCAGACTCCCCGTCAGATCGATCTCATGCCGCGTCGTCGTCGCGAAGATCTCGAGCGACAGGTGATCGTTTGAGTCCAGGTCCTTGATCACGTCCGTCATGGCCCGCACGGCGTCCTTGACCGCCTGCAGCGGCTGCTGCGGCGTGCCGGCGAACTTGGTCTGACTGTTCGACGGCTTGGACTCCAGCGCCCAGTTCGTCAGGGTCTTGAGACCGAAACGATAGCGCAGGTTCGCGTTGGCCGTGTGCATCCGCGAGCTGTTGCTCGATACGTACGCGATGTAATCGGTCCAGCGCCACCCCGGCGCCCACGACGGATACCCCACCCACGTGATCTCGCCATTCTCCACGAATGCGTCGCCATCGCCGCCCGACCGTCCGCCCGGACGACCGCTTCGCCACGTCGCCAGCCCCAGCATGACGCCGACGCGGTTGCGCCACACGTCACGCGTGCTGTCCCGGCTGCCGCTCATCAGGATGCTGACTTCGTCCGCGGTGTACGCGTTGGCGAGCAGCAACCCGTTGACCGTCGAATTTGACGTGTTCGAACCGGATGGCATGAACCAAAGTCCCGGATCCGAGACGGGGTTATACACCTCCGGCACGACCTCATTGCCCCAGGTCGTCATGTAGCCGAACGTCGGCCCGGTGTCGGTGGCATACTGCGTCTCATTCTCACCGCCCGGGACATACGGAACATCCGGGATCGGCCCGTTGAGCGCGGCCCAGATGTCGCGCAGGTTGACCTGCACGCCGTTGCGCACCTGCCCGACTTCGCCGGTGAACTGCTTGTAGTGGTAGAGCTGGCTGTCAAAGCTCATCGAGCCGGACAGGTCGATCACCACCGCAATGTCACGCGGAATCAGAACCGCGGTCGCCCGGGCGCGCAGCTCGGCGCGATTGAACCCGAAGATGTTGGCGAACCCGAGCGGGATCGGCCCGCCCTCCGAGTCATCCGTGCGGCGCACCGTGACGCGCACCGCGTCCGTGGACGGCGTGCCCGGCGAGAAGGTGAATCCGCCGCTGTGCGGGTCATACGCCGCACTGCCGAACTCGATGTCGCGGACGACGTCCACGCCGCCGTAGGTGTTCAGCACGCGATTGAGACGAGCGTACTTGGTCGCCGCCTCGCGGGCCGCCACGCGCGTATCCACCCCGGCCTCGCCGGCCAGGTTGGAGGCCGCCGCCAGCGCTGCCGCATCCACGGCCGACTGCAACTCGGCGCGCGCGGCATACATCGCGCCGACGTCCACCGACAAAGCCCCCATGCCCAGCATCACGGTGGAGAACACCGCGACCTGAACCACTACGCCGCCGCGGCGCGTGCGACGTGCCGTGCGCGACCTTCCGGACGGCGGCGCCAGTGTGCGGCGCGGCGACTCGCGCGCCGACGACGATCGCACGTTGCGAATGCGTCCCATCATCTTGCACCCTCCCTATGCAAAGAACCCCCGAATCCCATACCCATGCGTCGGCCCCCGTCTGTCAGGCGGCTCGTTTCGCAGGCGCGCCGCAACGCGGGCGCTCGCCGGAGGTTCCGGAGAGGCCCGCGCTGCGGCGCTGCTCTGCAACCCGCGCCTACCAGGTCTCGTCGCCCCCCGCCGGTCCGACCGGCCCGTGCAGACGGGCCGCGATCGGCTTGGCAGGACCGCGCCCGATCGCGGCCGGCCCGCCGCCGTGGCCGGAATCGAGCGGTTCATTGTTCTTCGCGCCGTGCAGTTCCGCGGCCCGCACCGGCCAGCCGGTGGACGGCCGCTGGATCATCGGGCTGACCTCCGGGTTGTGGCCCTCGAGCTTGCCCTCGACGAACAGCTCATAATCGTTCGGATGCACCATTTGCGAGCCTGGGATGCTGGTGATCTGGTTCGGCGACAACGGCTCCACCAGCTCCGGCGTGACCAGGATGACCAGCTCGGTCTCATCGCTCTGGTACTCCACCGAGCTGAACAGCGACCCCAGAATGGGGATGTCTCCCAGCGCCGGGATCTTTCGCGACGTTCCGCGCACCCGCTCGCTCAGAAGCCCGCCGATCGCAAACGTCTGCCCATCGCCCAGTTCAACGACGGTCTCGACCCGGCGATTCACTAGTCCCGGCACGACAAAGCCGCCGATCGTCACCGCTGACGAGAAGTCCGGCTCGCTCACCTCCGGCGCCACCTGCAACCGGATGATGCCGTCGCCCAGGATCGCCGGCGTAAAGCGCAACCGCACGCCGAACTCGCGGTAGTCGATCGTGATGGTCGTGCCGCCGCTGCCGCCGGACTGCGGAACCGGGATCGGAAATTCGCCGCCGGCGAGGAAGTTCGCCTCCGACCCGTTGACCGTCACCAGGTTCGGCTCCGCCAGCACGCGCAGCAGCCCGTTCTCACGCAGCGCCTGCACGAACACCTGCATCTGCACGCGCGGGAAGCCGAACGACAGCGACGGCGTGCCCGTGACCGGGATGCCGTTCTCGCCGACCAGGAACGGAATCCGCCCCCGCACGTTGACGCCCTCGGCCGCTCCAATGTTCGCGGGGTTGATGCCGTTGAGATTCGAGATGCCGAACATGTCGCGCACATTGTCGCCCGCGATCCAGCCGTTGAAGCCGAGCTGGCGGACGGCGCGGCGGTTCACCTCGGCCACGGTGCAGCGCAGCAGCACCTGCTGAACGCCGGCCACCTTGACGTGGTTGACAATGTTGCGGGCATACAGCCCCGCCAGCTCCAGCATGCGCTGCGCGGAATCTGCATCCGGCACGGTGCCGGTCAGCACCACCGAGTCCATCACGGCGTGAGCGCGAACGTTGGCCCGCGGCACGGCAGTGCGAAGACTCGCGACGAGTCGATCCAGGTCGAGATCGACCACCAGGTCGAAGACGCGCTGGTCGGTCTCATTGAGCCACACGATCATCTGCGTCGTGCCGAACGAGCGCCCGGTCACGAGAATCTGCCTGGGCGTGACGGCCGCCACCTCGGCGATATCCGCCTTGGCGACGCGCACCTCGCGCACCGGCTGAGAGAAGTCGACCATCACCGATTTGTTCGCCGGCACGCGCACGACCTGCTCGGCCGAGCCGACGTCGCTGACGGTCAGCTTCAGCGGGCTTGCGCCGCCGGACACACCATCCTGTCCGATCACCGCGGCGCTGAGCACCGCGGCCGCCGCGAGGGCCGCCATTTTCCGCAGGGGGTTGGACATCGCGTTCATCTGGTCACGCTCCTGGGCGTCAGTGGATCAGTCCCGGTCCTCGGACGACGAGTCCGACTCGCTGTCGTCAACAGTCTCGTGCTCGTCGCCGTTGAATTCCTGGTCGTTGTTCACGCTCCCCGATCCGGACGAAGCGCCGGTCGCCGCGTCGGGCGCGGCGTTCGCGCCGCCGGGGTTGTTGTCACGCACGCTGATGGCTTCCGATTCCAGTGAGTTCATGTCGCGCCAGCCCAGCACTTCCTGCTTCCCGCCGTTGACCACCTTCATCACCCACTGGAACGACGGCTTGATTGCGGCGGGCGGCGGCGCCACCCCGTCGGCCGCCGGCGTCGGCTGCGGCGCTGCGGCCGGCTGCTTGCCCGCGCCGAAGAATGCGGCCAGCGCGTTGGAGAGCATCGGCGACTCGCTCTTGCGCGACTCGCCGGTGAGGTCGTCACCCTTGAAGATGCGCTGTGCGGCCGAGGCCACTTCGTCGCTCTTTGAGCGCATCGACAGCTTGAGCTTGCCCTGCTGCTCCGCCAGGTGCAGCACCGGCACCTGCTCGGGCTTCACCAGCAGCGTCACTGCCGCGGCGGGCTTGTTCTGCGCCGTGTTCTTGGTCTGCTTTCCGGCGGCCTCCGACGGCGACGGATCCGCGCTGATGCGCTCTCCGACCGCGGCCACCTCGACGTTCTCGATGATCGTGCGCGACAGGGTCTCGGTCTTGCCCTCGCGGGTGCGCACGTTGAAGAAGCCGACCACGTCCACCCGGCTTCCCGGAACCAGGTGCCGTCCGACGCTGGCGCTCTCATCCACCTTCACCGCGACGGCCCGGAAGCCGTCCGGCACGAAAATCCCCGCCTGTTCGCCCGGCGCCAGCAGCATCGAATCCAGGATCGGCAGGTTGGCCGGAGCGCCGATGCGCGCCACGCGGGCCAGCAGCTTTTCCTTGTCGCCTTCTTTGAACGCGCCCTGCGGCACGCTCTTGGCCGGGAAGGGCAGCGCTTGCAGCATCGCCTCTTCGATCGCCGTGCCGCGCGGAATGTCCGCCCGGGCAGCCCAGATGGACACCATCTGCACCTGCGCGCCGCTGGCGCTGTTGAGCTTGGTGAACCCCAGCTTGAGTGCCACGCCGCCGACGACCAGGCCGACGACCAGCGGAATGATGGCCTTTGCGTTCATGTGCGGTTCCGTCTCCCCGGCGCCGCTCTCGGCGGCGCAAGTCCGGGACGCCCTCTCGAACAGGCGCCCCGCTGACACCCCGCGCTGCCGTCGCCGCCTGCGGTCGCCGATCGACCGCGCCTCAGCCGACGCTGCGCCTAGTCAATTCCCTCTTTCCTCATCGAGCAAACCGCTTCGAGGTTGAAGTCGGTGGAGCCGAAAAACTGTCCGACCAGCGTCACCTCGCCGTAATGCACCCAGACGCGCAGATTTTCGGTCGGTTCCTCGATCGTCGAGCGCGTGAGTTGCGTGCGCACCACGCCGCTCAGCCCCAGCGGCGCAACCACTTCGTTCACGCGCTGCTGAACCTGCGACTCCGAGCTGCCCGGCAGCGAGGCCATTCGTGCGCCTTCGCGGGCCGCCGTCGTCAGCGTCTGCCGGATCGAAAAGACCCAGCCGTACTCGATGATGCCGAACAGCATCGCGAACAGCAGCGGCGAAACGACGGCCATCTCAACCGCCGCGGCCGCCCTGCGCCCCCACCAGCCGCACTTCCTGCGCGGCCCCTGCTTGCTTCCCCTCAGTGCGTTCACAGCCACCCTCCCAGGTAACAGGTCACCAGCACGCAGATCGTGCCCGCCGTCAGCGGCACCCCGTACGGCAGAAGCTGGCTTGAGCTGCCGAAGGTCTTGGCGCCGCCGAATTCCCCGAATGCCGTGTCCGCCCGTCGCATCTTCGTCATGATCGTCTGCATGTTCGTCATCGCATGCACCGCCCGGCCGGTGGACACGATCATCACGATCGCCGCCACCCCGCCGATCACCGCGCCGACCGCGAAGCTCCAGAGCGTCAGCCACGGGCCGAGCCAGGCGCCGATCGCCGCCATCAGCTTCACGTCTCCCGCCCCCATCCCGTGCATCGCCCACGGCACGATCAGCGTCGCGAAACCGACCGTCAGGCCGAGCATCGCCCAGCCCAGCCCCGACGCCCCGAACCACCAGGTCTGCATCGAGATGCCCAGCGCCGCGATCAGCGCGTTGAGCCAGTTCGGCACCCGCCGCTCGGCGAAGTCGATCCACGAGGCATACAGCGTCGCCGGAATCAGCAGCGCCAGCGTGATTTCCCAATATCCCCAGCCCATGGCACCCCCGCTGTCTGGATGTTCCCCTTGCAGGAATTATGCGAAACGTCTGCGCAGCCGCGCCTGCAATGCGCCGCGCATCGTCCGATGCATCGGCGAAGCAGGGCCGCTTCGCCACCAATTCCGCGGTCGATCGGCGGCCGCTGCACCGCCGCTCATACAATGCCGGACGGCGGCCGCGCCTCCTGCGCCGCCGCCGTCCGAATACCCCTCAGACCCCGTGTGCCATCCTGGCTTACAGGCCCTCGCCCTCGAGCGCCGTCTTCACGTCGCCGAAAATTTCGTTGACCTTGTCGCCGAGCAGGCCGATCGCGGCCAGCGCGACAATGATAATCAACGCGAGCATGACCGCGTACTCAGTCGCGGTCGGGCCGTCCTCGCTCTTGATGAACTGCTTCGCACGGGTAATGAAAGCCTTCATGTGTTCTCCCTTTCCTCCGGCGCGCCGCGATCCTTCGCGCACGCCGTGTGCTTGAGCCAGCCCTGGCTCCGGGCTTCCCTCTCTCCGGATATACTCGAACGGGACCCCCCCGCCCGACACCGGTTGCCCCTCTCCGCGAACCACCCCCCGGCAGCCCGCGGCCCCGACGCACCGGCGCCGGGTCCGTCAGCGGCGCCTCGCGGCATCGCTCACGACAACTCAAATCTCGAAAACGATCCGGCCGGCGGCAAACGGCGCACAAAATTCAATTCGCACCGGCCCGCGCGAGTCCCAGCGACGTGCGGAACCCAGCCATGATCAGCCCCGCGCCGCGCCCTCCAGCTATACCCGGACCCTCACCCCCACCATCACCCTCACGCCCACCCTCATCCTCACGCCGCGCGCCATGCCGCGTGTTGGGTGCCATACTGACGGCTTCGCGTCGCCATGCCGGGTGTTGGGTGCCATGGCGACGGCTTTGCGTCGCCATGACTTCGCCCGTCCGGGCGCACGATCGTTGCCAGGGCCTTCAGGCCCTGGATTCCGGCCCGCGCCTCATTCTGTGTCATCCCTCTTCACCCGCAGGGCGCAGGTGCGTCGGCATGCTCTTTGACCCCATCGCGCGCCCACCGCTCCCACGCTTTCTCACTCCGCGCTCTTCGCGCCTCTGCGAGAACTCTGCATCGGCATGTCTCGACAACGCGTGCCGCCCGGCTCTGCGTCATCCCGTGCTGCTCAACGACGCCAGCGTTCCGCCCGGGTCGCTCAGCAGCGCCTCGAGCAGAATCCGGCGCTGCGTCCCCGTCTGGAGGCACTTCACGTCCACCGAACCGGTGGCGCGAAACTCGCCCCCCACCAGCACCGCGAATCGTGCCGCCCGGCTCGATGCGGTCTTGAGTTGTTTGCCCAGTGCCGCCCGTCGATAGGAGCAATCCGCCGCGATGCCCGCCCGCCGCAGCCGCGTCAACACGCCCAGTGCGTCGGTCCACGCCGATTCCTCGGTCTCGATCACGAATGCCGTCAGCCCATCCGTCAGCGTCGGCAGCCCTCCGAGATCGCGCAGGAATTCGATGTTCGGGGCATCGCCCATGCCGAACCCGACGCCCGTCACCCGCGGGCCGTCAAGCAACGCCGTCAGGTTGTCGTAGCGCCCGCCGCCGGCCAGCGCCCGCAGGTTGCCGGCCGTCGCGGTCGCCTCGAACACCGGGCCGGTGTAATACGCCAGCCCGCGAACGATGCCCAGGTCGAACCGGCAGTATTCACTCACGCCGAACGCCGACAGCAGCCCCGTCAGCTCGCGCAATTGCGCCACCGCCGGGTCATCCGGCACGCTCGCGGCACAGGCGTCGAGGCCGGATTTCAGCAACTCGAGTACGCGCTCCGTCGATACGAACCGCGCCAGCGGCTCGGCGCTCTTCTCCGCAGCGGGCGGCTCGTTCGCGGCTGGGTTGTCTTTCGCACTGGACGCGGCGGAGCCTGCCGACGCGGCCGCCCGCGGCGCTTCCTGCCAGCGGCGCGAAAACTCCTCCGGGCTGGCGGCGTCGTAGCGGTCAATCGCCGCGAAGGCGCGATCGACCTGCGACTCCGGCATTCCCGCTCGACTCAGCACCGCCGACGCCAGCGCCCGGCTGTTGAAGCGGATCGCCACCTGCTCCGGCGTGACGCCCAGGCGGCGGTAGAACTCGCACAGGGCCGCGATGACTTCGGCGTCGGCGAGCATGTCGTCGTGGCCGAGCGTGTCGATGTTCCACTGAAAGAACTCGCGCAGCCGGCCGCGCTGCGGCTTTTCCGCGCGGCAGAGCCGCGGAATGCTGAACCACTTGATCGGCCGCGGCAGCGCGTTGGCGCGCGCCGCCACCATGCGCGCCAGCGTCGGCGTCATTTCCGGGCGGATGGCGAAGCTGCGCCCGCCGCGATCCTGAAAGTTGAACAGCTCCCCGGCGATGCCTTCGCCGCTCTTGAGCGTGTACAGCTCGAGGTACTCGAAGATCGGCCCGTCGTACTCGACGAAGCCGAAGTCGCGCGAGACGCTGCGCCAGGCGTCGAAGAGCCAGTTCTGCAGCCGCATGTCGTCGGGATAAAGATCCCGCATTCCGGGAGGAGCCTGGATTTTCATGGTGCCGTCCGTCTGCGCTTCGCAACCCCCCGGCCATCGCCGTCGCCCGCCGATCGGGCCGCCGGGCCGCCGCGTCGCCAGGTCGCCGGACAGCCGGGCCGCCGGGTCTGTCCGTACCGGTTCATTGGACCTGCCGGAGAATAACCGCGCCCCGGCAGTTGGGGGGTGCGACACGGTTTGTGCCGCGATGAGAATTGCGGTTGAGCGCCCGCAGGGCGCAGGTCTCCAAGTTGGAGAAACAGCGCGAAATTCGAGGCGATCATCGCTCTTCGCCCGCAGGGCGCAGGCTTCCAAGCGGGAGTAGCCGCGCGAAATTCGAGGCGATCATCGCTCTTCGCCCGCAGGGCGCAGGCTTCCAAGCGGGACTAGCCGCGCGAAATTCGAGGGTATCTTCGCTCTTCGCCCGCAGGGCGCAGGCTTCCAAGCGGGAGTAGCCGCGCGAAATTCGAGGCGATCATCGCTCTTCGCCCGCAGGGCACACGATCGTTGCCAGGGGCTTCAGCCCCTGGAAGGCAGGCCCCGTCCTTTTTTTCCCTCCTCCTCCCACCCACCCCCCATAAACGCGCTCACGGGCGGCCGGGTCTATCCCGACCGCCCGCGGCGGCACCTGAGAGGAGGGTGACAGTGTCTCGTTCACCCGCGGCGCGGTCCGGCGGTCGGCCGAGACCGCGCCACGGGGTTCGTGTGCAAAATCAGGCGGCTTTGCGGGTGTGGTCGGTGACGACGGGCGAGCCGTCGGCATCCTCCACGCTGACAAAGGCGGAGCGAATCACGCTCGCGTCGCCCTCATCCACCCCGGTCCACCAGTTGACGCGGTAATAGCGATGGCCATTTCGCGTCCACAGATGCCGGACATCAAGCTTGCCGCGGGCATCGACGAACTTCGCCGCAATCGCCCGACGGTCCTGGAGAGCCGCGGAACCCGCGCGGCCGGGCAGCGTCTCGATCGACGCCATCATCGGATCCATCACCTGCGCGTTCATGGTCGTGCCTCCATCCGAGCCGGCGTCGCCCGGCCCATCGCCGTGCATCCGCCGCTCTAAGTCTATTGACGAACATCGCGGCTGACCGTTGCGGGCAATCAGAGATTTTTTTTGTCGGGGATTGTCGGCCCCGACCGCTCCGGCCCGCGCCGGCCGGCGTGCCACGTGCACGCCTGGGAGGTATGCGACAAATTCCCCCCTGACTCACGTCAGGTTGCAGAATTATCGAATGCCTCGTGGAAGTAGTCGGCCTCTGGGAGCAGCCCCTTCGATCCGCTACCCTTCCACGGAATACGAAATGGATGCTCACGAGTCATACATGGGCGGTAGTCGCGTGTACGGGACCGATCGCTGCCTGAGAACTCGCACCATCAGTGGATTACCCATGATCGAGAATAACCCCTCCAACGTGTCATCTGCATTTGAGATCCTGCTCGAAGAGGTCGAGACCGAGATCGACTTTGTTAACGGTGTCGGTAGTAGAGCGTTCGAGGCTCGCGACTACGGCAAGGCCAAGGACGCGTTGGAACGGGCAGGCTTGCTCACGTCGTTCCGCGACCGGGTCGCCGTTATGCGAAAGGAGTGGGAGGACATTGCCGCCGTTGCAGAGCGTGAGGAGGACGAAGAGACTCGCTCCGAGCGCCGCAACCTCGGCAAACTTCGGAAGGGAGTTCGCACACCCGAAGCGGCGTATTACCAGCCGATTCTGACGGTCCTCTCTCGCATGGGGGGCACAGGCAAAGTTGCCGAAACACTCGAACAAGTCAAGCAACTCATGAAGCCGGTGCTCAAGGATGTTGACTTTCAGCCGCTTGCCAGCGGGCCGGACAATCCGCGATGGCGCAATGCTGCGCAGTGGGCGCGAAACTCCATGATCAAAGAGGGCTTCCTGAAAGCCGATTCTCCCCGCGGCGTGTGGGAAATCTCCGACACCGGCAGGCGCATGATCAACCCAAGCAAGTAAGGCTGTTTTAGCGTAGCCCGCGCCGCGCCCGCCCCCCTACCGCGACGACGCGTTGATCTGCTTCACCGAACGCCGCAGCCACGCCACGTCCATGTGCGCACCCGGGCATTTCGTCTTGCCCGTCACGTCGCCGTGGCCGTGCACATGATCAGCGCTGATCCCCGCCTCGGCACACAGGAACGCCGTCAGCCGCGCCAGCGCCTCGCGCTGCTTGGCCGTCGGCCGCCCCTTGTCAAAATCGCCGATCAGGCAGATGCCGATGCCGTGCTCGTTGTAATACCCGCTCTTGCGCCACAGGCCGAAGAACTTCCCCGCCGCGTTCTTGCAGTGCGCCCCCTCCTGCTGACTCGTCCAGCGCGGACCGACAAAAACCTGGCCGTCGGGATAATTCACGCCGTTGCCGATCACGAAGTGATAGCCCAGCCCGTTTTCCCAGCCGCGCTGCAAATGCCAACTGTTCATGCTCTGCGGCGTGGCCTTGTCACTGGCCGAGTGATGAACCACGATGCACTTCCACAGCGAGCGCTTGATCCCGCCCGGCGGCGTCCACGCAGCCGGCGCAGCCCCCGGGCGCGGCGGCGTCGTTGCGCCGGGTCGAGCGGGCGGCGGAGCCTTCTTCGTGGTCAGGAGCGGGTCGGGCAGCGGGCGATCGTACTTTGTCGCCGGATTCCCCGAGCAACCGACGACCAGCAGCACCCCCACCGCAAAAACCGCAATCCGTTGCATCACCATCCTCCCGGCGGCTCGGCTTCCATGCCGTCCCGCCAATGCGAACACCCGCCATTCCCCGATAACCCGTATCGTACCAAACACGCCTTCCGATAGACAAGTCGGACTCAGCCACCCCCCTGCGCATCCGCGTCCCGCCGCAGATTATTCGTCCGGATGTAGGTCACCTGCCCCACCGCGGCCAGCCGCCCATCCGGGTCATACATCTCCACGGACACCGGGCACAGCGTCCGCCCCAGCTTGATCACCTGCGCCTCGACGCGCACGTCGCCCGCGCAGACCCCCAGATAACGGACGTGCATGTCCGTCGTCAGCAGCGGCTCATCCGGGCCGGTGTGCGAAACGATCGCGAACCACGCAGCGCAATCGGCGACAAAGGCCAGCATCCCCCCGTGAAAACCCGACAGCAGCCCGTTGAACTGCGGATTGTGCCGCGCGGTCAGCCGCACCCTGCCGGGCTGAAGCTCCAGCACGCGCATGCCCCCCGATTCGATGCACGGCGCCTCGGCGGCACGGCGGAGTATCTCGGCGGCAAGCGCGGCATCCAACTTCAGGCCTCCTGCGAAAGGACCGGCGGCGGGAGCATAGCCGCCGCCCCCCGCACGTCAAACCGCGAGCTCGAGCGGCAGGAGGGCGACGTCCTGAATTCCCCCTGCCACGCCCGCCGACGGGCGAAGCTCGTGTACCGAGCCGCCGCCACCGAGGAGGCCGATCGACACATGATCGCGCAGCTCCGAAAGCGCTGCGAGCGCATCACCGCAGGCCCAGGCCCGCCGTGCGCCCGTCACCAGCGGCATCAGCACCGCGCTCTCGCGCAACTCGGGATACAGCCCGACGACGCCGTGCTGACGATCCGCCACGATGATTTCCAGCCGCCCGTCGCGTCGCCCGGCCGCGATCGATTCCACTCCAGCGGCTGATCGATACAGTTGCTCCCAAGCGCCTTGGCGGCCGTCCAGCCGCTCGGCCAGCACTCGCCCGGCGTCGTCCGCGACATGCACCGCCCCTTCGCAGACCGCGATGTCATGCACATCCGCGGTGGCGGCGTCAAATCGCGACCGTGTGCGCCCGTGTGCGTCCATTTCGATCAATTCGCGTCCGTGTGCGAACAGCATCCGCTCGCCCGGCAATGCCCTCGGCGCTCGCAGCGGCCGGCCGTCCGGCGGAAAGGCGCAGCGCCCCGGCACGCGTGGGTCGCGCAGGTTCCACGTCCAGACGCCGAGCTGCGAATGCGTGGCGAGCAGCCAGTCGCCGCGCAGCGCGCAGCGATTGAACCCGGTTGTCGTGGAAGGCGATTTTCCGGCGTCGAGGCGGGCCAGCTGCCGCCCGCTGGCGGGATCCAGCAGCCAAACCCCCAGCCGCGCGCCGACAGCCAGCAAGCGCCGCACAGCGCACGGAGGACTCTCCATGACGGAAAGAGATCGCAGCGGGCCGAGGTCGGTCGGCAGTTCGAACGCGGAATCCGCCAGAATGCGCCCATCGGCGCCAAATCGCGTGATTCGACGCGCATCGAGAACAAGAACCTCCGCGATTGCCGAAGACAAGGATCGCCCGGCCGCGCTGCGCCCGTCGCCTCTCACATTGCCGACGCCCTGCGCAACCGATTGCCCCACCGGCCCGGCGGTCGCTGCCGCAGTGGCGCTGACCGGACGGGCGACAACCGGCGCCATCGGCATCGGCGCAGACGCGGCTCGGAAGTGGGCACGGGTGATGCCGACCAGTTCCATGCCGCTGTCAAACAGGAATGTGGAGAGCGCGTCGGCAAGCCGCGTCTGAAGCTGCGAACGAACATCCGACGCGACCAGCGCCTCTGCGCGCTCCGAGCGGATGAACTCGCTGACAGCCTTCGCCGCGCCGGCGTGTGTCACCAGCTCCGCGATACGTGACAGCGGCATCTCACCGCCATCGGGGATGAGCCGCGCAAACGCCGCCAGCTCATGCTCCCCCGGCAGCACGCGGATGAGCAACTCGACCACCGCGGCCACACCGGCCCCGTCGGCGTCCGGCCGAAACCCGACCTCAATCGGCGTCGCCAGCGGGCGGCTTCGCAACAGCGTCAGCGTGTCGTCCGCCGCCGGCCGCGGATCGTCGCCAGCGACCACCCGCCTGCGCCGCCCGTCGCGTGTGTCCACCAGCCCGAGCCAGGCGTCCGGCACCAGGATCGGCGACAACAGCGCCCGCGGCCAATCACGACCCGCTATGCGCAGCGCCGCAAGGGCCGGGTCGGCGGTTCGGCTGATTACATCGCGCGGCATGAAACACTCCCACGCTGGCGTCCTGATTCTAGCTCGAAAGAGGCGCCGAATTCCGGCTGATCTCAGGAGCCGCTGACCGTGCCGCCGCGGTTTGCGACCGGTGCCGCAATTCGATATTCTGGCTCATCATGATCACGAAAGAGGCGGAAGGACGGCCGGAGGGCGCGGCGCCCGGTGAGCCGGAGCGCGGCCGGTCCGAGGCCGGTCCGTCGCCCGATCCCGGCGGCGGCGATGCGGTCGCCCGGTTCGTGCATAGCGCCATTCTGCGGCGCTGGCGCGGGCTTTCGGAGAGCGTTCCGGCGGCGCTGGATTCGGACGCTGAAGCGATTCACAACCTCCGCGTATCGAGTCGCCGGCTGCGGGCGGTGCTGACGGTGTTCGGCGGCTATCTGCGGACCGGTCGAGCGAAGCGCGTCGGCAAGGCGCTGCGCAAGGTGACGCGCGGCGCAGGCGGCGCGCGCGAATGGGACGTGCATGGGGAGGCGCTGGCCCGGCAGCATGCCGCCAGCACGCGCGAGGGGGAGCGCGCGGCGATTGAGCACATGCTCGAGCTGGTGGATGCCCGTCGAGCGCACGAACATGCGCGGATGGCGCGGCGATTGGCCAAGATTGACTTCGGCCGGCTGGGACGCGACGTGCGATGGCTGGCCGAGCACCTGGTCAGCGCGGCGGCGGGACCGGCCCTGCCCGAGGCCGCTTGGGGTGTCTTGGAGCCGCTGCTGCGCGACGCCTTTTGCGGAATGCCGCGGCTCAGGGAGCGCGAGCGCGCGGACGAAATGCACGCGCTGCGGATCGCGGTGAAGCGCCTGCGATATGCCATTGAACTGCTGGAGCCGGCGTTTGCGGACGGGCATGCCCGGCTGCTGGCGCGCTGCAAGCAGTTGCAGGATGTGCTGGGGCGGCATCACGACCTGGTGATGCTGGACGAGCTGCTCTCGCGAACGCTGTCGCGGTTGAGCGAACACGGTCGCGGCACACTGGCCGACGGACTGCTGCCGCCGCTGGAGCGCCTGCGCGGCGAGCGTCGCGAGCAATACCTGGAATTCTGCGGCGTCACCACGCTGCTGGACGATGAGTCGTTTGCCGATGAAGTACGTCGCGGACTGCGGATGCCGCGGCGGATCGGCGCGTCGGAGTCGGGGGAGCGAGAAACCGGAGCAAGATCATGAGCGGAAAATGGGTTCTGTGTCTGTGCGCGGCGCTGGCGAGCCTGGGGCTGGCGGCGGGCTGCGCGTCCAAGTGCTGCAGCTCCTGCGGCGACTGCAATTGCCCGAAGGGGAAGTGCCATGAGCAATCCAGCCTCGATCAGCAGCACTTCGGCGAGAAGATGACGCTGGCGGATTCGAAGACCGTGCCGATCCGCACGGTGCTGGCGTCGCCGGACAAGTACAAGGACAAGCCCATCCGGGTCAGCGCCGTGGTGCGCGAGGTCTGCCTGCACAAGGGCTGCTGGATCCGCATGGCTGACGGCGACAAGGGCGATGGCCTGTTCGTCAAGTTCGTCTGCCCGATCGAGGGGCGATTGATCCCGACCGAGGCGGTCGGCAAGCCCGTCATCGTCGAGGGCACGCTGGTCGTGGAAATGGTGGATGAGGACGAGGCGCGGCACATCGCCGAGGAAGCCGGCAAGTCGGCCGAGGAGATCCGCAAGATCGTCGGCCCGCAGAAGCGCATGCGGATGAGTGCTCCCGCCGCGGTGATCATGGGCCTCAAGTCGAGCGGAACGGCGATGGCGAAGTAGCCGTCGCGGGCGTTCAATGGAAGGCCTGCTGAACATTGACGACCGACTTCGCGATCCTCTTCGACCCGCTCTTTGAGCGGCACGGCACCGGTCCGGGTCATCCGGAGCGCCCGTCGCGCCTTGCTGCGATCGGAGCGGGCCTGCGCAGCGCGGGTCTGATCGATGGGGCCGCCCCCCTGCTGACGCCCGTGCCGATCGCGGACGACCTGCTGCATCGCATTCACACGCCGGAGTATGTGCGGCGCGTGAGTGAACACTGCCGCGAGAAGCGCCGCTTCATCGACGTGCCCGACAGCGCGATCTGCGCGGAGAGCGAGGAAATCGCCCGGCTGGCGGCGGGTGGAGTGGTCGAGGCGGCGCGGCGCATCGGGCACGGAGCGCTGCGCCGCGCCTTCTGTGCCGTCCGCCCGCCCGGCCACCACGCCGAGCGCGACCGCTCGATGGGCTTCTGCCTCTACAACAACATTGCGCTGGCGGCCGCGGCGCTGCGCGATGAATTCGCGATGCAGCGGATCGCCATCGTCGATTTCGACGTGCATCACGGAAACGGCACGCAGCACGCCTTCGAGAGCGATGCGCGCGTGCTGTTCGTCAGTACGCACGGCCACCCGCGCTTCCTCTATCCCGGCACCGGCCAGGAACACGAAACCGGGATCGGCCCCGGCGCCGGCTTTACTCTGAACGTCACCTTCATGCCGGATGAGGGGGATGCCGCGCATCGCCGGGCGCTGGAGGAGCGCGTGCTGCCGGCGCTGCGCGACTACCAGCCGCAGGTGCTGCTACTTTCGGCCGGCTTTGACGCGCACGCCGATGACCCGCTGGGGTGCCTGGCGCTGACCGATGAGCACTTCACGTGGATGACCGCCGCGCTGCTGGAGGCGACCGCCGCGTCCACGAACGGACGTGTCCTGAGCGTGCTGGAGGGCGGATACAACCTCGACGTGCTGCGGCGCTGCGTGCCGGCCCACGTGCGGCAACTGATGGAGCTTCCGTAACCGCGGCGCAAGCGGTCTCTCGTCGCGCGTCGTGACGATTACCGCTCAGCCGCGCAGGCTCAGACGCTTACGCGCGGGCGAGCGCAGCGCCCTTCCGCTCGATGTCGGCCAGCAATTCGTCAAATGAGTCAACGAAGAGCTTCACCCCCTCGGCCAGCAACCGATCGGTGACGGCGGTCATGTCGATGCCGAGGGCCTGCAGCCGCGCGAGCACGGTGCGGGCTTCGTCCAGGTTCTGCTCGACGGTCTGCGCGACGACGCCGGGTTTGCGCAGCTCCTCGAGCGTGGCGGGCGGCAGCGTGTTCACGGTGTGCGGGCCGATGAGCGTGTCCACGTAGAGCGTGGGGCTGTACGCAGGGTTCTTGGTGCTGGTGCTGGCCCACAGCGGACGCTGCACCCGCGCGCCGGCGGCCCGCAGATCGGCGAATTCGGAGCCGCCGAAAATCTCGCGGAAGCGCGCATAAGCCAGTCGTGCGTTGGCGACGGCCGCCTTGCCCGCCAGGCCCGCGGATCGCGGATCCTCGCGATACGCCTCCAGCAGCTTGTCCACCAGCGAATCCACCCGGCTGATGAAGAACGACGCGACCGAGGCGACGCCCGCGACCGGCTTGCCGCTGCGCTGCAGCCGCCGCAATCCGTCGATGTAGGAGCGCATCACCGCTTCGTGCATCGACAGCGAGAAAATCAGCGTGACGTTGACGTGAATGCCCTCGCCGATCAGCGTGGCGATCGCGGGCAATCCGGCGGACGTCGCCGGAACCTTGATCATCAGGTTCGGGCGGGCGACGCGGCCGTGCAGCCTCCGCGCTTCGGCGATCGTGCCGGCGGTGTCGTCGGCCAGCTTCGGGTTCACCTCCATGGAAACGAAACCGTCGCGCCCTTGCGTTGCGTCGAACACGGGGCGCAGCGCGTCCGCCGCGTCGCAGATGTCACAAACGGCGACGGACTCGTAGGCCGTGTACGGATCGCCCGAGGAGTCGCGCCAGGCGGCGCGCACGTCCTCGTCATACTCGCGTCCGCCGGCGATGGCCTTCTGGAAGATGGTCGGGTTGGAGGTCATGCCCGTCACGCCCTCCGCAATGAGCTGATCGAGGCGGCCGCTGCGAAGCAGTTCGCGGCTGATAAAGTCGATCCAGACGGCCTGGCCGAGTTGCTGAATCTGGCGGATGCGACTGTGCATTCGAGTCCTCTCCGGTGTGAGTATCGGCGGCGGCAGCGCAGCGCCGGCAGCGCGATCCGCCGCATCGTACCGCCGGACGCCCGCTAACGGGAACGCGGTCGCCCCCGCCACACACTCTGTATCAGACCCGCCGTCGGAATCCGCAGCGGCCGTGGAATTCCGCTCCGGGCGCGGGCTAGCATCGGTCGAAGTTCAGGGGCCATTCCCAGGGGAGGAATTCGCCATGCGTCGCGCTCGGATCGAAGCCATTTCGTTGACTCGTCAGCCGCGTTGGCCATCCGTCGTGTACGGGTGTGTGACGGTCGTTGTTTTCACGGCCCTGATATTGGGGTTCAGCCATGCCGCCGGCGTGAGCTTGCTGGACCTCGGCGGGGAGGCGTGGTCGCTTTTGAAGCGATTCATTTTCTAAAGCGCGCGGTATCGTGCGGAACCGCACCGCCGCGTCGACCGTCTGTTCAACAGCAGGTCGATGAAAAACGCGAGGCCTGCAGCGTGTTCGCCGCAGGCCTCACGATCATCTCAGGAATCGGCACGCCGAACGCCGGCCCCAGCGGTCCGGACGCACGGCGCTGCATCACTTCTGCAGCAGCGCCTCCTCGAGCGTGCGCGGCTGTACCGCCGGCGGCGTCAACCCGCCCGTGAACATCGCGTGGATGTAGCCCAGCAGGTCAATCGCCACGGCCGATGCAGTCGTCCGCGTTCCGCCAGGGATTGAGCGGAGGCTGCCGCCGTCCGCGCCATCGCCATCACCATCCGAACCGCAGCCCGCCTCACACGTGCTGCCCGCGCCTTGCCACGCGCCGCCGGCGGACTCGCAGAGATCCGCGGTGACATGGCCGCAGCGGCCATCCGGGAGGCAGCAGGCGCCGATCGGCGGACGCGGGCACGAATCCGCGGTGCACGGGGCGCCGTCGCCGAGGTATCTCCCGCCGATTGACGCGCAGGTGCGCCGCGTGGTTGTGATGCACGCCATCGGGCCTGCGATCGGCGAATTCGGGCCAAGGCAGCAGCCGCCGACTGTAGGCGGCGGACCGCAATCGACGCCGTCGCAACCGGTGTTGTCGCCCTGATAGACGCCGCCGCCGCGCGCACAGTCGAGGCGAGTTCGCACCTCGCAGTACGGAGGACCGTCCGTCGCCGGGTCCGGCGGCAGGCAGCACGCGCCGCGGGCAGGCGGATTGCAGCTTGAGTTGCGACAGCTTGAACCCGGTCCGAGGAATCGCCCGCCCGCCGCTTCGCAGGCCGCCGGCGTCTCATCGCGACAGACAATGCCGCTCGCGTCGGTCACGTAGCAGCACGCGCCCGTCCGCGGCGGCGGCGGGCAGGCCGTGGCGCTGCACGGAATGCCGTCGCCGAGATACCGGCCGGCGACCGACGCACACTGGTCCGGCGGCATGACCTCGCAGATCGGCGGGGCATCGGGGTTGAACCCGAGGAAGCAGCAGGCCCCGCGCCGCGCCGGCGGGGCGCAGGTCGTGTTGTCGCAACGGGTATTGTCGCCCTCATAGCGGCCGCCCTCGCGAGCGCACGCTTCCGGCGTAAGCCGAATGCAACGGACGCCGAGCGGCGAGGTCAGACAGCAGGCGCCGCTGGGAGGCGGAGCACAGTCCACGGCGTCACAGTTCGTGCCGTCGCCGAGATAGCGGCCGTTCAGGCGATGGCAGGCATCACGCGTCAACTCCTGGCAGGAGCCGCTGCGGCCGGTCGTAATGTGCAGGCAGCACGCGCCGCTGGGCGGCGGGGCGCAGGCACCGTCGTCGCACGCGGAACCATCGCCGAGGTAACGGCCCCCGGCCTCCGCACACGCCGCGCGGGTCACCACTGAGCAGCCGATCTGGCCATCCGCCGAAACGACGCAGCAGGCGCCGGAGCGCGGCGGCGGCGGGCAGGCCGTAGCGCTGCACGGAATGCCGTCACCGAGATACCGGCCGCCGACCGAGGCGCACTGCTCGGGCGTCACGACCTGGCAGATCGGGGGAGCGCTGGGGTTGAAGCCGAGGAAGCAGCAGGCCCCACGCCGTGTCGGCGGGGCGCAGGTCGTGTTGTCGCAACGGGAGTTGTCGCCCTGGTAACGGCCGCCCTCGCGAGCGCACGCTTCCGGCGTAATGCGAATGCAGCGGACGCCGATTGCAGACGTCAAACAACACGCGCCGCTGGGAGGCGGAGCACAATCCACGGCGTCACAGCTTGAACCGTCGCCGAGGTAACGGCCGTTCAGGCGATTGCACGCATCTCGCGTCAGTTCCTGGCAGGAGCCGCTGCGACCGGTCGTGATGTGCAGGCAGCACGCGCCGCTCGGCGGCGGTGCGCAGGCGGTGGCACTGCACGGAATGCCGTCGCCGAGATACCGGCCGGCGACCGACGCACACTGGTCCGGCGGCATGACCTCGCAGATCGGCGGTGCCTCGGGGTTAATGCCCAGGAAGCAGCAGGCCCCACGCCGTGTCGGCGGGGCGCAGGTCGTGTTGTCGCAACGGGAGTTGTCGCCCTGGTAGCGGCCACCCTCGCGAGCGCACGCCTCAGGCGTGAGACGAATGCAGCGCACGCCAATCGCCGAGGTCAGACAGCAAGCGCCGCCGGTCGGCGGCGGAGCGCACGCTGCATCAGCGCAGTTTGAGCCATTCCCCCGATACTCGCCGCCGGCGGCTTCGCAAGCCTCAGCCGTCAGTCGAACGCACTGCGGACCCGCGGACGTCACCACGCAGCAGGCGCCGCTGGGCGGAGAACAATCTGTGTTCGCACAGGAGGTACCCGGCCCCCTGAAATGACCGCCGGCCGCCGCGCATTCTTCGATCGTGAAATCGCGGCAGAGGCCGGTCGTGCCCGGCACGTTGACGCAGCATGCGCCGGTTCGCGGAGGCGGCGGCGCACATTGCGCGTTGTCACAAGAGGATCCCGGGCCGCGCCATTGGCCGTTCGCCCCTGCGCACTGCGCCTCCGTCGTCGAGATGCATGCTGCAGGACCGGCAGGCGAGGACACGCAGCAGGCGCCAATGGGACGACAGGCGTTGGTGCTATTGCAGGAACTGTTCGCTCCCAGCCACTGGCCGCCGATTTCGGCGCAGCGCGCCTCCGAGAACTGGGCACAAGCCCCGCTCGGGGAGCAGCAAGCGCCGGTCGGAACACATGTGGAATTTGTGCAGGGCGCGCCCCAGCCGCGCCAGTTGCCGCCTTCCGCGACACAATTCGCCTGCGTCGTGACCACGCAGCCGCCGTTGTTCAGGCAGCAGGCGCCAACGTGCACCCCGCAGCCGTTGGTGCCGGGCGCACCCGCCGGCGCACAGACGGTGTTCGCCCCGGCAAAGATGCCGCGACGTTCCGCACATTGAGCCTGGGTGACGACAAGACAGGATGGGCCGTTGGGGGTGATGACGCAGCAGGCGCCGGTCGGTTCCGACTGGGCCAGGGCGGGCAGCGGCAGGACGCTACACGCCGCGATCAGTGTGGTACACAATGCAAGGACGCGGTTGCTCATCGGTGTGCCTCTCTCTGGTGCAAATCCGCCGGCGCGCGTCAAAAGAATCGGCGCGCATCACATGGACATCGCTCGGGTCGGGGCCCCTCGAAGTGAAGTGGGGAGCCTCCGGCCCTTCCTATTGTCGCAAAACGTACAAGTCCGGAAAATATTCCATCCACTGAATTGCCGCAAAAACCTGCCAACCCTCCCCTAACCTGTTGCTGTTACAGATAGTTACCGCGACAAGAACCGGCTGCAAATGTTTGGGAAATCCGAAGGACACCCGGCGAGACAGCCTCGGATTGAGCCAGAACTGCCAAGAAATCCGCGACCCGCGGTGAATCAGGCGCCGGCGATGCCGTACTTGGCCATCTTGTCGCGCAGCGTCGTGCGCGGAATGTTCAGGCGCTGGGCGGCGCGCGCCTGGTTGCCGGCACACTGCCGCAGAGCAACCAGGATCATGCGGCGCTCGATGTCCGCCATCGTGTCCGCCAGCCCCTGCCCGTCGGCGGACAGCGCCGGCTCCAGTGCGGCGGAGTCCGAGCCGGGGTTCGGCGGCGCCAGGGGCAGCACATGCTCCGGGCGGATCTCGGCCGCCCCGTTGCAGAACACCAGGGCGCGCTCGATGACGTGCTCCAGTTCGCGCACATTTCCCGGCCAGCGATGGCGCAGCAGCTCCTCCGCGGCGGCGGCCGAAAGTTGCGGCGGCGGGCCGGACGCGAGCGCCGCGTGCTTGCGGATGAAGTGGCGGGCCAGCAGCGGGATATCGTCGACGCGATCGCGCAGCGGCGGGATGCCGGCGGTGATGACGTTGAGCCGGTAGTAGAGGTCTTCGCGGAAGCGCCCGGCGCGAACCATTTCCAGCAAATCGCGCTTGGTCGCGCAGATCAGGCGGACATTGGATCGAACCGGCTGCTCACCGCCGACGCGCTCAAACTCGCGCCGCTCGACCACGCGCAACAGCTTCACCTGCACTTCGAGCGGAATGTCGTCCACCTCGTCGAGCAGCAGCGTGCCGTTGTCGGCCAGTTCGAATCGTCCGGCCTTCTGGCGGATGGCGCTGGTGAAGGCGCCCTTTTCGTGGCCGAACAGCTCGCTCTCCAGAACGCCCGGCCCCAGCGCGGCGCAACTGCACGCCACGAAGGGTTGCTGCGCGCGGGCGCTGGAGCGATGAATCGCCTCGCTGAACAGCTCCTTGCCCGTGCCGCTCTCCCCGCAGAGCAGCACGGTCCGATCGGAATCGGCGACCGCGGCAAGTTGGGCGAAAAGCCGCTTCATGGAAGCGCTGACGGCGATCAGATCTCCGAAGGTCGCGACGCCGTCCTCCGACCCGCCGCTCGCGGCGCCGGTCGCCCCATTCACAAGCAGATGGTCGAGACGGGCGATCAGTTCGGGCGTCGTGAACGGCTTGGTGATGTAGTCGTGGGCGCCGCGCTTGATCGCCATCACCGCGTGATCGACCGTCGCGTAAGCGGTCATCAGAATCACGCCCACCCCCGGACGGGCGCGCTTGACGTGCGAGAGCAGGTCGAGGCCGTTCATCCCGGGCATTCGCACGTCCGAAACGACCACGTCGATCGGCTTGCTGTCGAAAATGCGGCAGGCGGTCTGCGCGTCGGCCGCCTCGTAGACCTCAAATCCCTGCTCGCTCAGCTCAATCTGCAGCGTGATGCGCTTGAGCGGCTCGTCGTCGACCACGAGAACGCGGCCGCGCGGCGGCGCTGGCTGCACCGCGCTGCGCGCATCAATCCCCGGCGTTTCTGATTGCATCCCGTCATTGGAACGGATCGTGCCATTGCCAGCAACCACAATGCACTCCGAGCCGAGCCGCTCGACCGCGAACCTCGACATCGCCGCTTTCCGCGACGTGCGGGCGCGGGTATAAGGTCGGCGGCGTCGCGCCGGCTGCGCGGAGGTCCGCCAAGCCCGTTCGTCACGCCCAGATGCCTGTACCGGAGCCGCCATGTCACCGGTCGCCCGACCCACCCGCCGCCGATTTCTGCGGGATGCGGCCTGCACGTTGGGGCTGTTTCACATCGTCCCCCGACACGTGCTGGGCGGGCCGCGGCACACCGCGCCGAGCGAGGTCATCACCCGCGCGGTGATCGGCTGCGGCGGAATGGGGCTTTCCTCTCACGTTACGGAGAACGCCGAGGGCGCACCGCCGGTCACGCTGGCGGTCTGCGACGTGGACCAGCGCCACCTCGCCGCCGCATTGAAAAAGGCCGGCCGCGGATGTGACGGCTACACCGACTGGCGGCGGATGCTCGATCGCCGCGACATCGACACCATTCACATTGCCACCCCGCCGCACTGGCACGCGGTAATGGGCATTGCCGCGGTGCAGGCGGGATTCGACGTGACCGCCGAAAAGCCGTTCACCCGCACGATCGCCGAGGGCCGCCGCTATGCCGACGCGGTGCGCCGCCACGGGCGCATCGTGCAGGTCAACACCTGGTTCCGATTCGAGCGCTACTATCGATACGGCCCGACCAGCCTGCTGCGCAAGCTGGTGCGGAGCGGGCTGCTGGGGCGGCCGCTGACCGTGCGGCTCTCCGCCGCGCAGGGGTTCGACTGGAAGCTGGCAATGTGGAGCGGGCGCTCCGGCCTCACACCTGAGCCAGTGCCGGCGGAGCTGGATTACGACATGTGGCTGGGCCCCGCGCCGCACGTGCCCTACCACCCCCATCGGGTGCACCAGAGCTTCCGCGGTTACTGGGACTACGACGGCGGCGGGTTGGGCGACATGGGCCAGCACTACCTCGACCCGATTCAGTACATCCTGGACAAAGATCAAGTCAGCCCTGTCGAAGCCTGGGCAAAAGCACCCTGGCCGCAGGACCCGAGCGCCGCCGGCCTCTGGGGCACGATCGGGCTGCGCTACGCCGATGGCGACACGATCCTGATCAACAGCGGCGAGTGGGGACCGAGTTGGGATGAAAACACCCCGCTGATCGAAGGTCCGGGCGGCCGCGTCTATGACAACTATCGAACCGACCCGCCGGGTCTGTTCGATCGCGTGCGCCCGCTGCCCGATCCGCCGGCGTTGGTGCGCTGGGAACCGGCCCTGCGCTCGCGGGTACAGCCGGGCAACAACGCCGACGTGGCGCACCGCTCGTGCACGCTGGTAAACCTGGCGAAGATCGCCGTTCGATTGGGCCGACCGCTGCGATTTGATCCGCAGGCCGAGCGGTTCATCAACGACGACGCGGCCAACGCCCTCGTCGACGAGCCGACCCGTGCCCCGTGGCGGGCGTAATCTCGATTTCGACGGGGTTGAACGCAGTGCGGCCATCGGTCGCCTGAATGGGAGCCACCATGAATCGACGGATGTGGACCGCGCTCATGCTGGCAGCCGCCGCCGGCGTCCTGCTCGGCGCGATCGGCTGCTCGCAGTCGGGCAAGTCACCAACGGACGGGGGCGACGCCGCCCCCGCTTCGCAGAGCGCCCGGCTGGACGCGCTGTTGGCCATGCCTCCGGCCTCCAACGACGCGGAGATGGCGGCGTGGCGAAGTGCGCTGCACGGACTGACGGCGCAGGACGTGCAGACCGCCATGTCGCGGCTGCGCGAACCGTCCGTCGGCGGGGACGCCGACGTGCGGCGCGTGCTGCACGCGGTGGCTGTGCACGGCGGTTCGACCGCCGGCGCGGCGCTGGGCAAGGCGCTGCGCGATGCGGGTGGACGATACCTGCGATCGAGTCAACCGGCCGAGCCGCGGCAGTTCGTTATTGCGCAGCTCGCGCTGACGCGCCACCCCGCCTCAATCGCCATTCTGGCGGAGCACCTGGCGGACGAGGCCGTCTGCGAAGGTGCGTCGCGGGGAATCGCGCAGATCGGCGGAACCGAAGCACGAACGGCGCTCTCGCGTGCGCCGCGTCGCGGTCCGTGCGCGGAGGCCGCGGATTGGGCGCTGGGGCTGCTCGATCACGGCGTGCTCGGCGATCCCGGATCAGCGGGCGCGCCGATCCCCGGCAATCCGTCGGCCACCCACCAGAAGATCGCATCGCTTCAGAACGCGCGCGGCGCAGACGGACGGCGGCTGTTGATCGAGTGCGCAACAAGCGACGATGACGAGCTTCGCAGCGGCACGATTCGGCACTGGGCGGCCACGCGTTCACTGGACGCGCTGCTGACGGAAGACAAGCGGTCGCTGACCGGCGAACTGGGCAGCGCGGATAGCGCGCTGCGCGCCGCAATTCTGGACGTGCTGCTGCTGCGGGATGAGCCGGTCGCGCCCGAAGCGCTGGCGGTCGCGACAACCGACGCCGATGCGCGAGTGCGGCGACTGGGGCTGCGGGCGCTGTCGCGCCTCTCGCCGGACACCGGCATGGCGCCGCTCCTGGCGTACGCCGAGCGCGCCGACGAGGAGGAGTTGAAAGCGCTGCGGCCGATTCTGGCGGAGTCCCGATCCGGCAATCAGCGACTGGCGGGCGGATTGGGGCGAAGCAGCGACGGCGTCACCGCCCTGCTGATCGGCGCCCTGACTGATCGATTCGCGAAAGAACGCCTGCCGGCGATTCTCGACGTGGCCGGGCCGAACGCGCACGAGCGGGTGCACGTGGCCGCGGCGGAAGCGATCGGCATCCTCGGTGAGGCGGACCAGGCGCCGGAGGTGCTGCGACGAGTTGCCGGCGCCCGAAGCGAGGCCCACCGGGCGGCGCTTCAGGAAGCGCTGCTGCGGCTGGCGCGGCGGCCTGACGGCGGCGGCGCGGCGGCGGCGATCGTGAGCGCGATCAACCCGGACGATGAAGCGCAATTCGCCATGCTGCTGGACGTGCTCGGCCAGACCGGCGGGGACCAGGCCTGGGGCGCGGTGAAAAAGGCGCTGGATGATCCGCGGCAGGTCGTGCGCGACGCCGGATGGCGGGCGGTGGGTCGCTGGCCGGGACCGCAGCAATTCACGGAAATCCTGGACCTGGCGCGCTCCACGCAGGATGAGGGCAATCACATCGTCGCGATGCGGAGCGCAGCGCGGCTTTCAGTGGAAAACGCGACCGCACCCGCTTCACAGCGGACGATCCAGCTTGGAGCGGTCCTCAAGGCGGCGCGGCGCATCGAAGAGCGGAAGATGGTGATCTCGCGGCTGGCGGAGATTCAGGACTCGTCCGCGCTGGCGGTACTTCTGCCGATTTCCGATGACCCGGAACTGTCACGCGAGGCGCGCTCCGCGATGCTGGCCAACGCCGAAGCCGTGGCGGCCACGCGAACCGAAATTTCGCGAATGGTCGCCGAGCGCGTGCTGAACCGGAAGCCGGCGGCGGATGTCGCGGGCAGCGGGATGTCGGGCGGAGCCGAAGCGCTGCCGGCGGACGATCCGCTGGCCGTGCGAGCCGCCGCGCTGCTGGATAAGGTGGCGGAGTATGAGGACTTCGTAACCGACTGGATGGCCAGCGGGCCGTTCACTGTGGAGGGTGTCAGCGGCGCGGAGCTGCTGGGGCGGTCGCTTGGACCGGAGCTGGACAGCGCGGGCGTGCAGTGGGCGCCCCTGCGGCGCAGCCCGAACAGCCAACCCTGGCACATTGACCTCGCGCCGCAGTTCGGCGGCGACAACCGCGCGGTGTACCTCTGGACGCAGGTCTACTCGCCGCGCGCCGCGGAAGCGCGCTTCGAGATCGGCAGTGACGACGGCGTGCGCGTCTGGCTCAACGGCGAAGTCGTGCACACCCACAACGCCGTGCGCGGCTGCGAGCGCGCGTCCGACCTGGTCCCGATCCGCCTCAAGGCCGGCTGGAACCCCGTGACGCTGAAGGTGACGAACGGCTCAGGGTCATTCGCGGCGTGCCTGCGGGTTCGAGCGCCGGATGGGTCGCGCATGCCGGGAATCCGCGTGACGACCAGCTCGGAAGTGCGGTAGCAGGTCGGGCGCTGGTGGCGCGCTTCGGATGCGCCGCGAATGCGGCCGTCGGCGGTGAGCTTGGGAGATGACGATGATCGCGCGGGTGGCCGCTTGTTGGCTGGCAATGCTTTGGGTTGTGACGGGCGGCGGCGTCGCCGCGGCGGCGGAGGATGAAATCGGCGACCGGATTCTCAAGGCGCTGCCGACGCACCCCTACTCCGCCCCGCCGGATCGCGGCCGGAACGTGCTGATCTTCACCCGCACGCTCGGCTATCGGCATGACTCGATCCCGGTGGGCATCCGGGCAATCGCGTCGATGGGGCGCTACACCGGGGCGTACGAATCCGTCGAGAGTGAAGACCCTGCCATGTTCGAGCGCGACGCGCTGGCGGCGTTTGACGCCGTGATCCTGCTCAACACCACCGGCGAATTCCTCGAGCCGGGCGGCCCGTCGCGCAGCGCGGATACTCCCAAGGCGCAGCAACTGGCGGCGGAGGTCGCCGCACGACGGAAGGAGAACCTGCTGGAGTTCGTTCGCGACGGCAAGGGGCTGGTGGGAATCCACGCCGCGGCCGACAGTTGCTACCACTGGCCGCAGTACGGGGAACTGCTGGGCGGCTGGTTCGACGGACATCCCTGGAACGCGAATGACGAGGTGACGCTGCGGATTGATGACCCGCGGCACGCCCTGTGCGGGATGTTCCATTCGCCGACGATGAAAATCACCGACGAAATCTACCAGTTTCGCGAGCCGTTCGCGCGCGATCGGCAGCGCGTGATCGTCCGGCTGGACACCGCGCTGACGCCGATGGACAAGCCGGGTATCAAGCGAACGGACGGGGATTTCGCCGTGTCGTGGCTGCGGCGCGAGGGCCGTGGCCGGGTTTTCTATTGCGCGCTGGGACATCGAGAGGATATCTATTGGAACCCGGTGGTCTTGCGGCACTACCTGGCGGGAATTCAGTACGCGATCGGAGACTATGCGGCGGATGATCGGCCCGTGCCGATGCCGACCGCCGCCGCCGCCGGAACAGGCGGATGGAAGGAGCTGTTCAACGGCCGCGACCTGTCGGGTTGGAAGGGGTTGGTCGGCGACCCGCTCAGCCGGGCGGCCATGAGCCGGGAGGAGTTAGCCGCGGCTCAGGCGAAGGCGGACGAATTGATGCGCAAGCACTGGTCCGTGAAGGACGGGGTGTTGCACTTCGACGGCGCGAAGTCCGGCTCGCATCTATGCACGATCGAGGAATTCGGCGACTTCGACTTGGAATTGGAGTGGAAGATCGAGGCAGGCGGCGATTCGGGAATCTACCTCCGCGGCTGCCCGCAGGTGCAGATCTGGGACGCCGGCCTGCACCCGGAAGGATCAGGCGGGTTGTACAACAACCAGCGCGGCGGCAAGGATGCGACGGAGAAGGCGGATCGAGCCGTTGGCGAATGGAACCGATTTCACATCGCGATGCGCGGCGATCGTGTCACTGTGCGACTCAACGGCCGCGTCGTCGTCAACGACATAGCGCTCGAGAATTTCTGGAAGCGGGGCGAGCCGATCCCGGTGCGCGGCCAATTGGAGTTGCAGAGCCACGAATCGCCGCTGTGGTTTCGCAATGTTCGCATCCGCCCCATTGTGGAAGAGCCGCCCGCGACCACCCGGCCGACAGGCTCTATCCCGCCTTGAATGGAAGCCGACGCAAACACGTTTGGGGAGGGGCGAGATCGTTGATCCGATGATGCTATAATATTCATGAATTACAGGGGTATTTACCCCGCGCGCTGCGTTGCATCTGCAGCAACATGCGTATGAATATTCGCTTTCGATGCGAATATTCCGCTGAATTACCGCGAGTGCTTGTTTTTCTCTCGACAGTCCGACGAATAATTGTATGGTGGGTCTTGTTGCGCTTCGTGTGCGGATGGGCCGGTGGCGCGCGGCGCCGCGGCATAGTTGCTCGAGTGGTCGGGATCGAGTGTATGGATCAGATTCGCGTGGCCGTAATGGCCCGCGCTCAGTTACCGCAGGCGGCAGTCGCAAATCTTGTGCAGTCCCTGGGGGCTATGGTCGTCGCTTTGGCGGATACCAGCCCCGAGGGGCACCGGGCGATTCTGCGGTCGGGCGCTCGGGTGGTCGTCTACTGCGAGGGGATTCCGGATCTGACCGTGGAGCCGGCCGATCAGCTTGGTCCGCTTGTTGCTCTGCGTGTGCTGGTGCTTTGCGATGCGCCGCGGCGCAGCACGTGGGAGTCCGTCGGCGTGATGACGCTGGCATACTCGGCCAGCGTGGGCGAGCTGCGTGCCGCGATCAAGGCTCTCGACGACGGCCCGGCGCATTCCGGCAGCGGCGCAACGGTCCTACCGGGCGCGGCGTCTCAGTCTCCGGCGGTTGCCGGGCTTTCGCAGATGGAGTTGAGCCTGCTTCCGCTGATTGCGTCGGGACTGCCGCTGCGGGATGCGGCCCGCGCGCTGGCGATCTCGTACAAGACCGCGGACAACAGTCGAACGCGGATCTTCCGCAAGCTGGGCGTGCGCGACCGGATACAACTGGCGCGATTTGCAATTCGAGAGGGGATCATCCCTCCGTGAGGCGGCTCTCCCACCCGGGATTCGGAGGATCGGTCCGATCCTTCACCAGCCACACTTCATTTCCACAGGCGTTATAGCAGACCCGCGACATATAGCACTGCATCAGCATGATGCCGCGGCCGTTGGGACGCTCCAGGTTCTCGTCCGACGTGGGGTCCGGTACGCACTCGGGAGCGAAGCCCGTACCCTCGTCCGCAACCATGATGACCACCTGGTCAGGCGTGATCCGATAGCGAACCGTGATGTGCTTCGCGGGATCGCCGCGGTTGCCGTGCTTGACGGCGTTGGTCATGGCTTCTTCGAGCGCGAGCTTGAGGCCGAAGATGCAGTCGCCGTCGTAGCCGTTGCGCTCCAGCTCTCCGAGAATCAGCGACTCCGGAGCCTTGGCGCTGCGCAGGTCATTCGGCACGACCAGCTCGGCCATGTCGAGCGAACCCAGTCGGAGCTGCGGGGGTGCGTGAACGATCATGTCCAGCGTCCAGCCCGCCTACCGGCGGGAGAATCCGGCCAGCGCCTGCTCGGCGGTGTCGTGAATCTCAAACAGCCGGTTCAGCTTGGTGATCTTGAACACCTCGAAGATCTGCCGGTTGATGTCGGAGAGCCGCAACTCCCCGTTGCGCTCCTTCACCTTCTTGTTCAGCGTCACCAGCATTCCCAGTGCCGCTGAGGAAAGGTGATCGACATTCCGGAAATTCAGGAGCAGGCGGACGCCCGCACTGGATTCCACCAGCCGATCCAGCTCATCGCCGATCTCCTGGATCGAAAGCTCCTCCAGAATCTTGCGATCGGCGAACTCGACCTGTGCCACGCCGTCGGCGTGACGAATCTTAAGATGCGACGAGGGTTGCTCCATCGCCGAGCGCCTTTCCTTCACGGTGGCCCGCGCGAATCCCGCCGCGGTCCGGCGGCGGGCTTCCGGGAGATTCTATCCGGCCGATTCTGCGGGTCCGGCGCGGGCGTGTCAATCAGCCCGGGCCGCCGCGAGCGCAGGAATTGCCGCGCCTTGCGACGGAGTCGGCTCGGCCGCCGCGGTCTCCGCAGTGCCCTGCCGCTTGCGATGGCGCTTCTTGACGCCGCCGGTGCGCTTGATGCCCGGCGTACGCGGAGTGAGCATCGCCAGCGTCTCCAGCACGTCGTCGGAATCCTCGCAGAACGCATCGGCGCCGACTTCGCGCCACAGCCCGTCCGCGCGGTTGAACACCCCTCCGCTCACGACGATATTCATGGTCGGGCAGGTGTTGACTTCCCGCAGCCATTCCACCAGCCGGCGGCTGGCCGGCACGTCCTGCGGCGTGGTGCCGAAGATCAGCAGAACATCGGGGCGAAGCTGGCCGACCGCGGCGATGATCTCATCGTGCGGCACCCCCCCGCCCACGAAATAGACCTCCCAGCCGGTGGACTCCAGCAGGTCGGCGATCATCTGCGCGCCGGCTTCCTCGTTCTCCGACTCGGCACAGGTGATCAACACCCGCTTACCGATCGGGGTCGCCGGCGGCAGGTGCGGCTGAAGCTGATCCGCAACGGCGCGGTTGATGCGGGCGGCCATGTTGCGAACGACGCAGTTGATGACGTCATCGCGATAGAGGCGGTCAATCTGGGTCATGGCCGGCCAGACGACGTCGGAAATCAGCTTGCGGGCATCCTGTCCGCGGCTGACGGCGCTGCGGATCAAGCCGAAGCAATCGGCCCGCCGGCCGGCCAGAAGGGGCTGCATGTAACGAAGAAGGAGCGGTTCGGACATGGTCGCCGGTCTCCCGAGGTGGGGCGAGGGTCTGCGGCGCGACTCCATCGCGCGGCGGACCGGATTCGGGAACCCGGCGCTTCCATACGTCCGGTGTCGCGCGACCCGTTGCACGCGACGCCCGCCGGCACATCGCGCCGGCGTGATTCGGGATCGGGCGGCCGCCGCGCGATGCTGAAGCCCGGGCGCAACAAGACGCCGTGAAATTGCTGCGCAGCGGCGACCGCCCGGCGCGTGTCCGAAGAAATGCGACGACACGCCGCCGTCATGCAACCCACCCGCCACACCCGCAATGCCGCTCAGGGCGGCACCGGATGCGCGTGCAGCAACAGCCGCGCAGCCATTGATGGATCGCGCCGTCCGCCTTGACATGCACGGGGGGCCGCGTAACGTATCCGGTTTCCAGCGCTGGCCGACGGCGACGGCGCCGCGAGCACCCCCGAAACCGCCAGTGCGGCGGCCACGGGGTTGAGCCGCGGGTGGTTCAGCACTTGCAGGAGACTGCCGATGAACCGGTTTCGGAAGGACATCCTGTCGCTGGGCGTCGGTGGCACGACCTGCGCGACGGCGTTTCTCAACGGCCTGGGCGGCGTGAATTTCGCCGCCGTCTGGACGCAGTTTCTGTCGCTCCTGCTGGGCGTTCTCGTGTCGATCCTCGTGGGAAACGACCCGTCGCGATTCTTCGACGGCCTGGTCTGACGAACGGCCGCCCGCGCCCGAGCGCGACGGCGGCATCCGCAATCGGCCGCACCCTGTGCGGCGAATGGAGATGGTGATGACGACGCCCGGAGTGGCGGACCCGCTCGACAACCCGACCCTGCGCGAGCGAGCCGAGAAGCAGGCTGAATCGCTGCTCGAGTCGCTCAAGACGGTCGCGAAGTCGGAAGTGCGCGACATCGGCGTGCTGCGCAAGGAGGTGCGGATCACCGTACCTTCCGAAGTGATCGGCGCGGAGATTTCGAAGAACTACGACGACATGCTTGGCGACGTTCAGTTGCCGGGTTTCCGCAAGGGGCGCGCCCCGCGCGCCCTGGTCGAGCGGCGCTTCGCTGCCGAGGTGCGCTCTTCGCTCAAAACGACGATCATCGGCCAGTCGTTCGTGGCCGTGGCCGATCGGGAAAAGCTGGAAGTGCTCGGCGACCCGCTCTTCCGCATCACAAGCGGCGGCGGCGAAAAGCTCGTTGATCTGAACGAAGCGCTCGCTGCGATCGACCTGCCCGAAAAGGGCGACATGCAGTTCACCTGCGAAATCGAAGTGCGCCCGACGTTCGAGCTGCCGGAGCTGAAGGGCATCCCGGTCACGGCGCCCGTCATCGACATCACGCCGGAGCTGGTGGCGGAACAGCTTGAGCGGCAGTGCCGCGTCCACGGGCGCTACGAGCCGATCACCGGCCCGGCCGCCGAAGAGGACGATCTGGCCGTCGCGGACGTGGCGCTCACCGTCGACGGGGTTGTCGTCAAGACCGAGGACAACCTGCAGCTCGGCATCCGCGCCACCCGGCTGGACGGAATCGCTCTGCCGAACCTCGGCGAGGCGCTGGCCGGCGTGAAGGCCGGCGATCAGCGCACCTGTGCCTGCACCGTCCCGGATGATTACGAACGGGCGGACCTGCGCGGCAAGAAAGGCGAGTTCTCCTTCAAGGTGCACGAGGTCAAGCGGCTGGTCCCGATCTCCGTGGCGGAGCTGACGACGCAGGCCGGCGCGGCCTCCGAGGCGGAGCTGCGCGAGTTCGTGCGGCAGGACATGGAGCGCGAGCGCGAAGCGCTGCTGGTCCGCGCGAAGCGCGAACAGATTCACGAATATCTGCTCACCAAGGCGCCCATCGACGTACCCGCCGACCTCTCCGCCCGGCTGACCGATCGCGCCGTCATGCGCCGGGTGATCGGCCTGCAGCAGCGCGGCGTGCCGTGGGCGGACATCGAGCGCGACATCGACGAGCTGCGCGTATCCGCCAAGGACCAGGTCGTCCGCGACCTGAAGCTCGAATTCATCCTCGCCAAGGTCGCCGAGACGCTGGGCCTGCGCGTCACCGAGGAAGAGGTCAACAATGAAATCGCCCGAATCGCCCGCCGCTACGGCCGGCGGTTTGACCGCGTCCGGGATGAACTGCACGAGCGCGGCCTGCTGCTGCAACTGGCCGAGCAGATCCGCCAGGACAAGTGCGTCGACGCGCTGCTGACGGACGCCGTCATCACCGAAGCTAAGGCACCCCCTCCCAAAGCGTCGAAGAGTAGCAAGGCTGCTTCCAAGGCGGCGGCCGCCGAGGCCCCGCCGCCCCCGGCCGATTCGGCCGGCGCAGAACCCGCGCCCAAGCCGCGCCGCGGAAAGAAGAGCGCGGAATAGAATCATCCGGACGATCGGGCGCGCCCGGCGCGGAAGTCGGTGCGCTCGTCCCGTCGGACCCCCCTGCCGCCGGAACCATCCGCGCGGCGCGAGGAGCGCCCATGGCAGCTTATTTCCCGGACGTGCTGCGACCCCACGCTCAGGCCGGCGGACTGCATCAGTACCGCCAGATGGGCCTGAACGAGATGTTGCTGGACAACCGGATCATCTTCCTGGATCTGCCGCTCGATCCGCACATCATGATCAACGGCAGCACCGTCTGCTCGCACGTGATCAAGAGCATGCTGTACCTGCAGTCGATCAAGCGTGACGCGGAGATTCACCTCTACGTCAACTGCCCCGGCGGCGAGATTGACGACACGCTGGCGATCTACGACACGATGCGCTTTCTCTCCTGCGACATCGCCACTTACTGCGTCGGCGCTGCGTCCAGCGGCGCTGCGCTGATCCTGGCCGCCGGCACCAAGGGCAAGCGCTTCGCCCTGCCGCACGCGAAGGTGATGATCCACCAGCCGTGGGGCTACGTCGGCGGACAGGCGTCGGACATGCGGATTCAGGCCCGCGAAATTCTGAAGGTCAAGGCGACGCTGATCGACATCCTGTCGCGCCATACCGGCAAGGACGCCGCACAGGTCGAGCAGGACATCGAGCGCGACCGCTACATGGATGCGAGCGAGGCGCTGGCCTACGGCCTGATCGATGAAATCCTCACCGAAAACCGCGACGCCAAGAAGGCGAAGAAGTAACGACGCAACAGAGTCGCGCTGCCGCGCCCTGCCGCGCGGGAAGGGACGTGATCAAAGATGCCCCGCAACCAGTTGATCCCGATGGTCGTCGAGCGTGAGGGTCGCGCCGAGCGCGCCTACGACATCTACTCGCGCCTGCTCAAGGACCGCATCATCTTCCTGGGCGACGAAGTCTCGGCGGAGCTGAGCAACGTCGTGATCGCCCAGTTGCTCTTCCTCGCCAATGAGGACCGCAAGGCCGACATCCACCTGTACATCAACTCCCCCGGCGGGTCGGTCTACAGCGGCATGGGCATCTACGACACCATGCAGTTCATCCCCTGCGACGTCGCCACCTACGTCACCGGCGCGGCGGCCAGCATGGCGGCGGTGCTGTTCGCCGCCGGAGCGGCGGGCAAGCGCTACGTCCTGCCGCATTCGCGCGTGATGATCCATCAGCCGCTCGGCGGCGCGCGCGGCCCGGCCACGGACATCAAGATCGAACTCGATGAAATGATGCGCACGCAGCAGCAGCTCTATCGCGTGCTGGCCCGCCACACCGGCAAGACGCTCGAGCAGATCGAAAAAGACTGCGACCGTAACAAGTGGATGGACGCCGAGGAGACCGTGGCCTACGGCCTGGGCGACAAGGTGCTCGACGCCATGCCCGATCGGCCGGATCGCCCCCAAGGCCCCTTTTAAGCCCCTGCAAGGAAGGCCACCACAAGGAAGGCCGCTACAAGGAAGGTCGGGTGGCATGCTTTCGCTGTACTCAGCGTACGCATGCAGCGCGCCATGGCACCGCCCTTCCAGGCGGTGCAGTGCATCGGGCAGAAGCCCGATGCCGCAACCAACCCCGCATCCTACTTCCCCCCCGCATCGCCCCTGGGCCGCCTCCGCCCCGGCGGTCGTCGCCCGGCCTGAACATCCTCATCAAACGTCCGCCTCGTCCGCAGGATGTGGTGGTAGTGCTGCCCGAAGCGATGCGCCTCGTCGCGAACCTGCTGCAGCAACCTCAACCCCTCATGATTCCGCGCCAGCCGCACCGGCTCCCGCCGCGCCTGCACATAGATCAACTCCTCCCGCTTCGCCAGCGAAATCACCATCGGCGGGCGAAACGCCTCCCCTCCATCCCCCTCGATCGCCGCCTGCATGTGACCGAAAGCCTCCAGCGCCGCGTGAAGCTGCCCCAGCCCCCCGTCGATCAGGATCACGTCCGGGTACAGCTCCTCCCCCGCTGCCGTGTAGCGATAGCGGCGTGTGATGACCTCGCGGATCATCGCATAGTCATCAACCCCCTCGACGCTGCGGATGCGAAACCGCCGATAGCCCGCCTTGAACGGCCGCCCGTCGATGAAGCACACCAGCGAGCCGACCGACTCCTGCCCGTGCAGCGTGGCGATGTCGATGCCCTCGATGATCCGCGGCGGCTCGGGCAGCTCCAGCAGCTCCGCCAGCCGCTCCAGCCCGCGGCGCGGGTCGATGTAGAAAACCTCCGGCTGCACGTCGGTCGCCGGATCGCCCGAAAGCGCCAGCGACTCGATCGCCTTGATCCGATCGCGCAGCACCGCCGCCTCCTCGAATTTCCGCGCAGCGCTCGCCTTCTGCATCTCCGTGCGCATCTGCCGCAGCAGCACGCTGCGCTTCGTGCCCAGCAGCTTGATCAGCCGCTTGATGTCCGCGCCGTAGGCCTTGGCGCTGATGCGATCCGCGCAGGGCGCGGTGCAGCGGTTGATCGCGTGCAGCAGGCACGGTCGGAAGAAGCGGCGCTTGTCGTCGTCCTGAAGAATCGTCAGCTCGCAGGTGCGGAACTTGAACACGCGCTGCAGCGCGTTGACCGCGTCCCGGGCGCCCGCGGAATCAACGAATGGCCCGAAGAGCTTGCTTCCGCTCGTGCGCGGCTTGCGCGTGACGAATACGCCGGGATAGTCGTCGCCCGTCGTGATCTCGATGTAGGGAAACGACTTGTCGTCGCGCATGCGGGCGTTGAAGGGCGGCTGGATGTCCTTGATCAGCCGGTTTTCGGTGAGCAGCGCGTCGACGTCGGTCTCGCACTCGAGAAAATCGATGTCGGTGACCTGCGCCGCCATGTGGGCAATCTCGGGACCGCGCGTGTTGAGCAGGTCGGCCGAATCCTGGAAATAGCTGGCCACGCGGCTGCGCAGCTCGCCGGCCTTCCCGACGTACAGCACGCGCCCCTCGGCGTCCTTCATCAGGTAAACGCCCGGAGTGCGCGGAAAGTGCGAAATCCGCTCGCGCAGCTTCGATATCCGATCGTCAGACTGCGTCATGCTCCCACCCGCTTCACCGCCGCTGCGTCCCATCCGCCGCACCACCGAGCACGAACGCGGTCCGCGCCGGCGCGTACACCCGCATCTCCCCCTCGACGAGTCCGCCCTCCGCCCCGCCCTGTCCGGCAAAGAACGGATACTCCTGACCGCCAACCAGCCGCCCGTGCCCGCCGAAGCGCGGTTCATCCGTGTCCAGCAGCAGCCGGCGCGCTGCCCCCTTCTTCGCCCGCATCGGCAGTGCGAAGTCCGCATACGAAGCGGACGGGTGAAAATTGAACACGAACAGCAGCCCGCCGCGCTCAAACGCCAGCAGCTTCTGATCCTCGTGCACATAGCGCAGTTCCGCGTGCGAAGCCGCCAGAACACGACATTCGGCGTCCAGATTCATCATGGCGCGATCAAATGCGCCTAATCCCGCGTATCGCAGGTCCACCCGATCGGCCAGCGACCACTGCCGCCGTGCAAAGTGATACGAGAATCCGTTGCCCGCGCGCGGGAAGTCAATCCACTCGGGATGGCCGAACTCGTTGCCCATGAAATTCAGCCAGGCCTCGCCGCCCAGCGCAAAGGTGATCAGCCGGATCATCTTGTGCAGCGCCACGCCGCGGTCGATCACGGCGCTTCGCGAGCTGACCTGCATCGCCGTGTACATCTCGGCGTCCATCAGCCAGAAGGCCAGCGTCTTGTCGCCCACCATGGCCTGGTCGTGGCTCTCGGCATAAGCCACATGCGCCTCGTCGCGCCGCCGGTTGCTCAGCGTATGAAACATCTCCCCCAGGTTCCACGCCTCGTCGCGCTGCGTGCGCAGCAGGCGCACCCAGTAATCCGGAATGCCCATCGCCAGCCGGTGCGAAAAGCCGATCCCGCCCTCCTCCACCGGCCGCGCCAGCCCCACCATCCCGCTCACATCCTCGGCGATCAGCAGCGCGTCGGGGTTTACCGCGCGGGCCGTTTCGCACGCCAGTTGCAGGTAGGTGATCGCCGGCTCATCCAGCTCGCGGCGGAAATAGTCGTCATACTCCCACGACGTCCGGCCCAGCCCGTGATGCAGGTACATCATGCTGCCCACGCCGTCGAAGCGCATGCCGTCAAAGCGGAACTCCTCAAGCCAGTAGCGCACGTTCGACAGCAGCAGCCGCAGCACCTCCCACTTGTCATAGTCCCAGAGCAGCGAATCCCAGGCGACGTGCTCGCCCCGCGGGCCGGCGTGGAAGTACTGGTGATCCGTGCCGTCGAAGCGGTTCAGCCCGTCATGCACGTTGCGCACCATGTGGCTGTGCACGACGTCGAGAATCACCCGCAGCCCCGCTCCATGCGCAGCATCAACCAGCCGCTTCAGATCCTCCGGCTCACCGAAGCGCGAACTCGGCGCGAACAGGTTGCTGACGTGATAGCCGAACGAGGCATAGTAGGGATGCTCCTGCACCGCCATCAACTGCACGGCGTTGTATCCCGCCCGCGCGATCCGCGGCAGCATCTGCGCGGTGAACTCCGCCCACGTCCCGATCCGCCCCTCTTCCAGCGCCATCCCCGGATGCGCCTCGTAGATGTGCAGCGGAACATCATCCGCGCGCGGCGCGGCATGCCGCCAGGCAAACCCCGGCGGATCCCAGTGCACACCGCACGGGTCATGCGTCCGTTCGTCAAACACGACCCGCCGGATGTACGCGGGAATGCGATCCAGCCGCCCGTTCCGCGCGTGCACGTGTACCTTCACGCGCGAGCCGTGCGCCAGCCGCTCCCCCCCGCGCCCGTCCGGGATGAACACGCTCCACACGCCGAACCCATCCGCCACCAGCGGATGCGCGACGCGATCCCAATCGTTGAAATCCCCGAACAGAAACAGCGCCTCCGCCCCCGGCGCCCACTCGCGATACCACACGCCCGCGCGCCCGTCCCGTTCCCCGCGATGCAGCCCCAGCCGTTCATGCCCCAGCGCGAAGCGCTCCAGCCCCCCTTCCGCGCTCTCAATCGCGGCGCGTTTCGCCTGATAGCGCTCGTATCGCCGCGCCACGTCCTGCGCATACGGACCCAGCCACGGATCCCGCTCCACGATTGCGAATCGGCGCATCTCGCTCATGCGCGCTGATTGTAGCGACGCAGCGCCTTCCCGCTGGTCGCGCGGCCGGGCACGGTCAATAATGCCGCGCATGGCATCCGCAGGCGCCGGACGGCGCAACAGCAGCACCGTCGGCCAGCGCTGGGCGTATTACCGCGACGCCACCCCCCTGCCCCTCTACAGCCTGATCTTCATCTTCCCGCTGGTCGCCGTCTACGAAGTCGGGGCGCTGATGCTCCGCCCCACGGCCTGGCCGGAGCGCCGCCTCGTCGCACAAGGCGCCATGCAGAGCCTCTTCGGCTGGGTCGGCGCGGATGCCCCCTGGCTCAGCGGCGCCGCCATCATCCTTGTTCTCACGCTGCTCTGCTGGCACATCTTCAGCGGCGGGTCGTGGCGCGTGCGTGTGTGGGTGCCGGCCGTGATGGTCGTCGAGAGCATCATCCTCTGCATCCCCCTGCTCGTGATCGGCCGCATCGGCGCCACCATGACCCTTCATCAGGCCACCAGCGGCACCGGCTTCGAATCGCTGCGCGCCGACTTGATCCTCTCGCTCGGCGCTGCACTGTATGAGGAATTCGTCTTCCGCCTGGCCGTGCTGGTGATCGTCCTCTCCGCGCTGACCCACCTCTTCCGCACCCCCCGTGGTGTCGCAATGGGCGGCGCCGTGGCCGTCGCAGCCGTGATCTTCGCCCTCTGCCATGTCCGTCCGGTGGGGGCCGAAGAATGGGACAGCGTTCGCATGGCCGTCCGGCTGGCCGCCGGTGCTTACCTGGGGATCGTCTTCCTGCTTCGCGGCCTCGGAATCGCCATCGGCTGCCATGCCGCCTACGACGTGGTCGTGCTGGTCGGAGCCGACCGGGATTAGCCCCGAAAAACCGCAGTTGGACACCCGCCCCGCCCGATCTATGATTAGGGGAGTGCGCCCGTGGACGGGCGCCCCGCCGGGGCCGGGAGGTCACTGCATGTCGATCATCGAGTCTCAGGTGCGCCGCACGCGTCGGCGCATGACGCTCAACGGCCTGATGGAGCGACTTGCCTGGCTGATCACCGGCGGAGCCGCTGCGTGGTCGCTGATGGTGCTTGTCGATCGCGCCATCAGCGTCGGGCTGCCGGTCTCCTGGATCGCCGCGGGTGTCGCATCGGCCTGCGCCCTGGGCGCGATCATGTGGGCCTGGCTGCGCCGCGCCACCCCCCTCACCGCCGCCATCGCGCTCGACGCCGCCGCGCAGACCCGGGAGCGCGTCAGCAGCGTCATCGCCGTCGACCGCCGATTGCTCTCCAGTGACCCCTTCGCCGGCGCCATGCTGCGCGACGCCGAGCGCGTCGCCGGCGGCGTGAACGTGGCGCGCGCTGTGCCGCTGCGCGCCCCGGCGTCGTGGCCGTGGTCCGTCGCATCCGTAGTGACGGCCGCGCTGCTCTTTTTCCTCATGCCGAATCTGGATCTGCTCGCCCGGGCGCCCGAGCCGGAGCCGGAGGCCGCTGTCCCGGCCGCGCGCCAGGCCGATGCGAAGCGCGTCTCGGTCGCCGTGAATCAACAGTTGGAGAAAGCCCGCAAGCTGGCGGAAGAAAACCCCGCACTGGCAGGCATGGCCGAAGGGCTGGCCCCGCTGGAGCTTCCGGAAAAGGGCGCCGCCCGGCCGGAGGACGTGGCCCGCGACGCGGTGAAGGTGCTCGATCGCCTGGCCGAGAAGCTTGAACAGCACCGCAACGAGCGCAAATTCACGGGCATGGATCAGGCCCGCGCGCAGCTGCCGCAATTGGAGCGGCCCGCCCCGGGCGACCCCGCCGCCAAGCTCACCGAAGCGCTGCGCGAAGGGGACATGCAGAAGGCCCGCGACGAATTGAAGGCGATGCAGGAGCGGGTCGCCGAGGCGGCTCGCAAAGCCGATGCCGAGGCGCAGCAACAGTTGCAGAAGATGCAGGAATCGCTCGAAAAGCTGAGCGAGCAGATGAACAAACTGTCCAACGACGAGAACGTTCAGAAGGACATCCAGAACAAGGCCGGCTTGTCCGAGGAAGCGGCGAAGAAGCTGATGGAGGAGCTGTCGAAGCTCGACCCGAAGGACCTGCAGAAGGAGCTTCAGAAGCGCCTCGGCGAAAAGGGCCTCTCCGAGCAGCAACTCAAGGAGCTGGCCGAGAAGATCATGCAGAACGAGCAGGCCAAGGAGCAGCTCAAGGAACTGGCCAATAAGATGGCACAGGCCGCTCAGCAGATGAAGGAGTGCCAGGGGGCCTGCCAGAAGCAGGGGGATCAGAGCGGACAGAAGTCCGACCAGGCCGCTCAGCAGGCCGGCCAGGCGCTCGGCGACGCCGCCGGCCAGCTTTCGGACATGGAGATGGCCGAGCAGATGATGGGCGAGATGGAAGCGCAGTTGGCCGAATTGGATCAGCTCCGCAAGGGAATGAACGACCCCGGCGATCAACAGGGCTTCGGCAAGCAGAAGCCGGACAACGACCCGAACGGCACCGGCCCGCAGTACGGCCTGGGCATGGGCCCCGGCACCGGCAAGGAGCGCCGCGCCCACCAGATGAAGACGGAGCGCGTCAAGCCGCAGATCACCGGCGGAGAGATCATCGGGCAGATGCTGTTCGACGGCCCGCAGGTGAAGGGCCAGTCCTCAGCGCAGGTGCGCGACGCGGTCATCGCCGCAGTTCGCGACGCCACCGACGCAATCAACCGCGACGAGGTGCAGCGCCAGTACGAACGCGCCGTGCGGGAGTATTTCGACGGCCTGGCCGGACTGGTCGGCGATGCGGAATCACCCGCCACCCCGACGAACCCGGCTCCGGCGAATCCGGCCCCGTCAAGCCCTTAACGCCAATGCGCGACGCATTCAGCGCGGACGCAGCCCCGCGCGCGACAATGCAACACACGCCGCGCGCAAGCGCATCACACACCGCGCGCGATCGCGCATGAGTCGGCTCGTGATGAGATACTGGAAATTCTCTCACGCGTGCCACTGCTCTTGAGTGGCTCAACCGGAAGAGCTGCACCACGGCTCAAGAATAGGGGCGCACGCCCACGCAGCGCACCATTCCCGGAAGCGCCCTAATTCGCCGCCGCAACGGCCTCCTGGGCTTCCGCCACCCGTCGATCCCGCTCCAGCCGCGCACCCGCCGCCGCCGCACGCGCTTCCGCGCTCACGCGGCGCTCCCGCAGCTTGCGGGCCTTGCCGACGCGATCTCGCAGGAAGTACAGCTTCGCCCGCCGGATCTTGCCGCTGCGGACCGTGCGGATCGAGACGACCTTCGGCGAGTGCAGCGGGAACACGCGCTCCACCCCCTCATTGCCGACCAGCCGCCGCACCGTGAACATCGCGTCCAGCCCCGCCCCCTTCCGCGCGATCACCGTGCCCTCGTAGTCCTGCAGGCGCTCCTTCTCACCCTCGATGATGCGCGTCGTCACGACCACCGTATCACCAATGTCGAAGTTCAGTTCGCTTTGGCGGCGATACTGCCCCTCCACCACACCAAAGAGTTTGTGACGCATGACTACGCCTGCCTTTCCGTGATTCCTATCGCACCGCGGGCGCAACAACACGCGCCGCCGCGGCGTCCATTCCGGTTTCCCAAGGCGCGATCGACCCGAAAGCGGCGCGACCGCGCCGCTCCCCGGCACTCGCCCGCGGCGACCGCGCCGCGCCTGTATCCGTTGCGGGCGAAAGGTCCGGCCGACGGATGCGCGTGCGCTCCGCCGCGGCCTGCCGCCGCCACTTTTCCACTTCGCCGTGATGACCTGACAGCAGCACCGCCGGCGCTGACAGACCGCGATAGGTCTGGGGCCGCGTGTACTGCGGATATTCGAGCAACCCCCCGCTGAACGACTCATCCCCCGCCGATTCCCCGCAGCCCAGCACCCCCGGCAGCAGCCGCGACACACTGTCGATGACCGCCAGCGCCGCCAGCTCCCCGCCGGTCAGAATGAAATCGCCGAGGCTGATCTCCACCGGGCGCAGAATCTCGATGATGCGCTCGTCGAACCCCTCATAGTGCCCGCAGATCAGCAGCACCCGCCCCGCCCCTGAAAACTCGCGCGCCGTCTGCTGGTCAAGGCGTCGGCCCTGCGGAGTGGTCAACACGCGCAGGGCCGGTCGCGGATCGAGTTTCTCAATCGCCTCGACGGCGTCTACGACCGGCTGGCACGAAAGCACCATCCCCGGCCCGCCGCCGAAGGGCCGATCATCCACCTTTCGGTGCGGGTCGGTCGAGTAATCGCGGAGCTGATGAAGGTGAATCTCAACCAGACCGGCCTGCTGCGCGCGACCGAGGATGCTCGCCGCCAGATAGGGCGACAATGCCTCGGGGAACAGCGTGACCACGTCGAAGCGCATGGTGGATACCGTGCATGAATTTCCCGGCGCCGCGTCAGGACGCCTTGATGCCGTGTCGCTTGATCATCTGACGAACCGTGTCGGACGGCACCGCGCCCAGCTTCAGCCAGTGCCCGATCCGCTCCGCATTCAGCCGAATCTGCTGATCGACGTTGGCGTTGTCCGGGTCGTAGGTGCCCAGCTCTTCCAGCACCCGGCCGTCACGAGGATTGCGCGAATCCACGGCCGTCACGCGATACACCGCGCGATGCCGACGTCCGAAGCGCTTGAGACGAATCTTGACGGCCATCACCACATCCTCCGATGCAAATCTGTCACCGCGCGCGATCCTGCACGACGCGGACTCCGCGCTGCCGCGGACGCCCCGCCTGGGCCGCCTCGCTGCGCCGAGCCGAACACTATAAGCCCTTTGTGTGACGCTGCCAAGTGCGTTGCGAATTCCGCTCATCCATCCGATACCCCCCTCCCGCACGTCCGTAACCCGCGCCCCCGCAACCGCTTTCGGCCCCTGCATCCCACGACCCGCCCCAGCCGCCCCCCGGCTCATCGTGCCTCTGTCCAAGAACCGCACGCGGAAGATCGAGCCGTCCATTGGTCCGTGGCCAAACGACCAACCGCAACCGCCCGTTGAGCGGACCCGCCAATTGTTATATAATAACCGTCGCGAATCGGCCGCCGGCCAGGCAATGGTCGTCGTGCCGGGCCGCATGAGGCGAGGCCACGAGGAAAGAAAGAAGGGTCACACATGAAGCGGTTCTCAGGATTCGGGTTGACGTTCCTTGCATTGTTCCTCGCCTGCCCCGCCGCCGCGGGCGTGCTTCTGATCCCCAACACCGGCACCGGATTCGACAACGTCTGGGCCTTCGACGCTTTCGACGGCAGCCTCGTGAACAACAATTACATCGCCGGCGATTCGAACATGCAGCAGGTCATCAAGGTGGTCCGCAACGGCAGCGGCAACTACTACATGGTGGATGAGACGGCCGATGCAGTGTTCGAGTACGGCGCCAACCGGCTGTACATTCAGACCCTGGCAAATGCGGCGAACAACGGCCTCGACCAGCCCTACTCAATCGCACTGCACAGCAATCAGCTCTACGTCTCCGTGATCGGCGGGCTGGCCCCCAACACCGTGCAGCGCTTCGAGCTGGATGGGACGGGTCAGACCACTTTCGCCGATCTCGCGCTGGCCGGGGCCGGCGCTCCGCGCGATATCCTCTTCCGGGCCGGCGACGTGCTGATCGGCGATTCCATCGGCGACGACATCAACCGCTTCAGCCTCTCCGGCAGCTTCCTGTCCACCTGGCACAATTCCGACGGCATCACCGGCATCGACTTCCCGAACCAGTTGTATGCCGACGCCAACGGCGACATCCTCGCCGCCGGCTTCACCGCCCCCTTCGGCATCTATCGCTACGACTCAACGGGCGTTCAGTTGAACTACTGGACGCTGCCGACCTCGCCGCGCGGCGTTCACCGCCTCGGCAACGGACGCATCCTCTGGTCCGGCGGCACGCGCGTCGGCGTGCTCGATCCGGTCTCGGGCACCAGCGTGGACGTGCTGAACACGCCCAATGCCAGCTTCCGCTTCATCACGCTGGTCGCCGATGACTGCCTGCGCGGCGACGCCAACTGCGACGGTGCGGTCAATAACTTCGACATCGACCCCTTCGTCGCGGCCATTCTGGACCCGGCCAGCCCGACCCCGCCGGCCGGTTACACCGGCTCGACTGAATGCTGGGATTTGCGGCTCTGCTGGGGCGACGTCAGCGGCGATGACCTGCTGAACAACTTCGACATCGACCCCTTCGTCGCGTGCATCCTCGCATCGCCGCCGCCGGGCGTTGACTGCCCGTAAAATCGGCGTAGCAACCGCCTCGCCGGGCAGCTCAAGAATAAGGCCGGGCGCCATGCCGACGGCCTTGTGTCGGCATGTCTTGGCGATCCGAGGGTGACGATCCGCGTGTGGCGCGCACGGTGGCATGCTTTCGCGGTACACCGGGTAAGCATGTCTGCGCCCGAACGACGCACGTGCGTCGGCACGCCCGACGTTCGTCGGCATGTCTTCGCCCGAACGACGCGCGTTCGTCGGCATGTCTTCGCCCGAACGACGCGCGTTCGTCGGCATGTCTTCGCCCGTCAGGGCGCTCGATCGTTGCCAGGGCCTTCAGGCCCTGGACCAAAGCCTCCCTCACCATCAACTTAACTGCATGCTCATCAACCCAACCGCCCACCCCCCGCCGCTCCCACGCTGCGCCTCAACGAAAATCCACCTAAGCCCACCGCTTCATCCCCCGCCCCGCGGCCCTCGATACTCGCAGCGGCTGGTGCACGTCTCGCGCACCACGATCTCGCTCAACCCCGGCAGGCCGGCCTCAAGCTGCTCCCACAGCCACGCCGCGATCCGCTCCGACGTGGGGTTCTCCAACCCCGGCACGTCATTGAGCAGATAGTGGTCCAGCCGCGCGATCACCGGTTCGGCCGCGGCCTTGATCTCGCCGTAGTCCACGAGGTACCCGCGCGCCGGGTCAACCTCCCCCGCCACCACCACGTCCACCGCGAAGCTGTGGCCATGCAGCCGCCGGCACTTGTGCCCCTCGGGGAACGTCGGCAGGAAGTGAGCGGCCTCGAACGTGAACGTGCGGGCCAGTCGGACGAACATCGCAACCCGCTCCCGTGATGGATCGTGAACCTGCCCAGGCTCACCCGCGTCCGCCATTCTATCGCGATACTCCGCGCAAGCATGCAGTGCGTCGTGCCACCGCCCTTCCGGGCGGTGCAGTGCATCGGGCAGAAGCCCGATGCCACATGCCATCCCGCGCGTTGGGTGCCATGCCGCGTGTTGGGTGGCGTGCTCCCCAGGTGTTGGGTGCCATTCCGCGTGTTGGGTGCCATTCCGTGCTGGGTGAAACTATGAAGCGGAGGTCGGGCCGGCGGCTGCACGGTTCCTGAACTCGTGGTAAACCAGCGTTTCGTGTTTGAGTCGAATCGTTGGCTTCCACACAGGAGAAGACCGTGAAGAAGTTCGTCGGCGTCGACCTCCACAAGCAGCGTATCGTGGTCTGCGTTGTGAACCAAGCGCGGCAAGTGCTCACTTCGGCCCGTTTCACCAATGCCGAGTCGATCAAGCTGGCGGCCTGGTTGAAGGCGCTCGGCTCATTCGACCTGGTGCTCGAAGCGACCGCCAGCTACGAGTGGTTCGTGAAGCTGGTCGAGCCGCTGGCTGGGCGTGTGCTGCTCGCTCATCCGCGCAAAATGCGGATCATCGCCGAGAGCACGCGCAAGAGCGACAAGGTGGACGCCCGCGTGCTGGCGGAGTTCCTGGCGCTGGACATGATTCCGCCGGCGCCGACCGACGCCGCGGCAGCGGCGCACCGCAAGCTGGTGCGGCGGCGGGTCTGCGTGCGGGCGCGGCTGACGTCGATCAAGAACCGCATCCGGCACGTGGCGGCCGAGTACAACGCGGACCGCGAGGATCTGTTCACGAGCGAGGGCCTGAAGTACCTGCGCGGGCTGAAGCTCGACCCCGTCGATCGCTGGCTCGTGCAGCGCCTGCTGCGCGAGTTGAAGTTGTATCGCGACGGCTGAAGGCCGTCGATCGGCAGCTGGCAGCCTTCGCCCGCACAGCGCCCGGCCGCCGAAGCGGGCCACCGTGCGCTGCTGGATTCGATTCCGGCCGTCGGACCGGTGACGCGCGAGACGTTCCTGGCGGAGGTCGCCGGGCCGGAGCGTTTCGGCTCGCAGAAGAAGCTGACCAGCTACGTCGGCCTGGCGCCCGGACAGCGCGAGTCGGCCGGCAAGCGCCACGACCTGGGCATCACGCACAGCGGCTCGCCGATTCTGCGCTGGGTGCTGCACCAGGCCGCCTGGCAACTGGTGCGGCGGCTCGTCGCCCTGGCGACTGACCTTCGAGCGGCTGGCCCTGCGCCGCGGAAAGAAGAAGGCCATTACCGCCATCGCGCGGAGGCTGCTGTGTCTGATGCTGGCCGTCATCCGCAGCGGACGGCCGTACCAAGAACGGCCGTAAGCGCGCCCTCGGCGGCCTGAGGATCCAGCGGCGCCGGCGAGTCAGCGGCGCAGCGTGCAACCGTCCACCATGGCAGCGAAACGCGTCCGCGTGCGTAGCGCGGATGCACGGAACGAAACGAATGCGAAGCGTTTGGTGTTGAGGAGCGGCGACGTGACGAACCGGCGGACGACCCCGCGGCATGGCAGGAGCGCGTTCCCAATCGCGCGCTCGGCAGGGTGAATGGCGGCGTCCGTCTTGTATTTTTTCATGAGACGTCCGCTCCGGCGGATGATCTCGAATAGATGCCTGAGCGTCACGCGTCACGCCGCCCCCGCTCGTCAACATCTCCGAGGGAGGCCCTCCTCGGCCTCGGGCTCTGGGCCTGTGCGGAAGAGAGTCAGCCCCAACGTCGCGACGCCGGCTGAGATGGGACAGATCGACCGACGCCGACGGCGACGGGCCTGACGGAAGAATCTTCCGAACAGAACCGCAGCCGCCCCTTGACACCGTTCGCTTCATAGATGCCATGCCGACGGCTTTGCGTCGGCATGTCTTGTCCGGGGATGAGTCGGCGACGGGAGAGGAGAGTCAGGAATTCAAGCCCCCGTTGGGTGGCATGCTTTCGCTGTACTCAGCGTAAGCATGCAGCGCGTCGTGGCACCGCCTTTCCGGGCGGCGCGTCGTGACACCGCTCTTCCGGACGGCGCGTCGTGACATCGCCCTTCCAGGCGGTGCTGTGCATCGGGCGGAAGCCTGATGCCACAAGCCATTCCGACCACTTTGCGTAGACATGCGCCTTGACCCCATCGCGTGCCTCCGCCGCTCTCACGCGCAATGAAGCGCTCCGCGTTGCGCTCTCTCTCTCTCTCTCTCTCTCTCTCTCCCCCCCCTTGTCGGGTGGCATGCTTTCGCGGTACTCCGCGTAAGCATGAAGTGGACTTCGCAAGAGTTCTCGCAGAGGCGCAGAGAGCGCGGAGAGAAAGAGCGTGGAAGCGCCGGGCGCTCGCGGTCGCGTCAAGGAGCATGCCGACGCAAAGCCGTCGGCATGGCATCTATGAAGCGAACGGTGTCAAGGGGCGGCTGCGGTTCTGTTTGGAAGATTCTTCCGTCAGGCCCGTCGCCGTCGGCGTCGGTCGATCTGTCCCATCTCAGCCGGCGTCGCGACGTTGGGGCTGACTCTCTTCCGCACAGGCCCAGAGCCCGAGGCCGAGGGAGGGCCTCCTCGGAGATGTTGACGAGCGGGGGCGGCGTGACGCGTGACGCTCAGGCATCTATTCGAGATCATCCGCCGGAGCGGACGTCTCATGAAAAAATACAAGACGGACGCCGCCATTCACCCTGCCGAGCGCGCGATTGGGAACGCGCTCCTGCCATGCCGCGGGGTCGTCCGCCGGTTCGTCACGTCGCCGCTCCTCCACACCAAGCGCTTCGCTTTCGTTTCGTTCCGTGCATCCGCGCTACGCACGCGGACGCGTTTCGCTGCCATGGTGGACGGTTGCACGCTGCGCCGCTGACTCGCCGGCGCCGCTGGATCCTCAGGCCGCCGAGGGCGCTGCTTAACGGCCGTTCTTGGTACGGCCGTCCGCTGCGGATGACGGCCAGCATCAGACACAGCAGCCTCCGCGCGATGGCGGTAATGGCCTTCTTCTTTCCGCGCGCAGGGCCAGCCGCTCGAAGGTCAGTCGCCAGGGCGACGAGCCGCCGCACCAGTTGCCAGGCGGCCTGGTGCAGCACCCAGCGCAGAATCGGCGAGCCGCTGTGCGTGATGCCCAGGTCGTGGCGGCTTGCCGGCCGACTCGCGCTGTCCGGGCGCCAGGCCGACGTAGCTGGTCAGCTTCTTCTGCGAGCCGAAACGCTCCGGCCCGGCGACCTCCGCCAGGAACGTCTCGCGCGTCACCGGTCCGACGGCCGGAATCGAATCCAGCAGCTTGCGTTGGCGCGCTTCGGCGGCCGGCGCTGTGCGGGCGAAGGCTGCCAGCTGCCGATCGACGGCCTTCAGCTCGTCGCGATACAACTTCAACTCGCGCAGCAGGCGCTGCACGAGCCAGCGATCGACGGGGTCGAGCTTCAGCCCGCGCAGGTACTTCAGGCCCTCGCTCGTGAACAGATCCTCGCGGTCCGCGTTGTACTCGGCCGCCACGTGCCGGATGCGGTTCTTGATCGACGTCTGCCGCGCCCGCACGTACACCCGCCGCCGCACCAGCTTGCGGTGCGTTGCTGCCGCGGCGTCGGTCGGTGCGCCGGCGGAATCATGTCCAGCGCCAGGAACTCCGCCAGCACGCGGGCGTCCACCTTGTCGCTCTTGCGCGTGCTCTCGGCGATGATCCGCATTTTGCGTGGATGAGCGAGCAGCACACGCCCAGCCAGCGGCTCGACCAGCTTCACGAACCACTCGTAGCTGGCGGTCGCTTCGAGCACCAGGTCGAATGAGCCGAGCGCCTTCAACCAGGCCGCCAGCTTGATCGACTCGGCATTGGTGAAACGGGCCGAAGTGAGCACTTGCCGCGCTTGGTTCACAACGCAGACCACGATACGCTGCTCGTGGAGGTCGACGCCGACGAACTTCTTCACGGTCTTCTCCTGTGTGGAAGCCAACGATTCGACTCAAACACGAAACGCTGGTTTACCACGAGTTCAGGAACCGTGCAGCCGCCGGCCCGACCTCCGCTTCATAGTTTCACCCAACGCGGCTTAGCACCCAACACGCGGCGTAGCGCCCAACACGCGGCATGGCACCCAGCGAAGCCGTCGACATGAAGATGTATGAAGCGGGGCACCTTGCGGGGCGTTCAGTCTGACGCCATAAGGAACTACCCGCACAAGGAGCCCTTCATGCATTCTAATCCAACGCAGCCAGCTATCGAACCCAACCAGCGAATCGTCGCGGCTCGACGTTCACTGCAAGTTCACCGAACTCGCCGCCGTCTCGCCCGCCGGCAAACGGATCGCCTCTCAACGCTGCAACACCACCATCCCCGATGTGCTCGCCGCTCTCCAAAAAGTCAAAAAGCCCCGAACCGTCATCATCGAAGAAGGATCGCTCGCCGACTGGCTCATGCGCGGCCTCACCGAGTGCGGCGAATGCGTGCGCATCTGCGACCCACGCCGCAACGCTCTCGTCGCCAAGGACGACGAAAAGACGACCCCATCGACGCGCTCAAGCTGGCCCAGGCTCGCGCGGCGGATTCCTCAAGTTCGTGCACCACCCCGAGAGCTTCGAGCGCGTCATTTTCAAACGGCGCATCGCGGCTCTATCACGACCGCATCCGCAACCGCGTCCGCCAAGCCAATCGCGTGATCGCCCAGGCGCGGCTCTACGGCGTGATGATCCGCGAGAGCGACTTTGCCGAAGACACCGCCGCCGTGTTCAAGCAACTGCCCAAACGCAAGGCGGTGCGACGACTTCCAGACGCTGCTTGACGGCTATCAGGCGGCCGTGACGCAGGCGATGGTGCTGCGCCGCGGCGTGCTCAAACTGTCGAAAGCCTATCCCGAGATCGCGCGTTTTCAGTCGCTGCCGGGTTATGGCCCGATCCGCGCCGCGACGTTCTTCGCGTTTCTGGACACGCCCTGGCGATTTCGCAGCAAGGCCGCGGTGTGGAAGTATGTCGGCATCGGGCTGTGCCGGCGGCAGCGGCGGATCGGTGACGTTGCATGTTCCGAACCAGGTGAATCGTGTGCTGAAAAGTGCCGTGCTGGGCGCGGCGATGAACGCCGTCGGCGGCGACGGCGAGTTTTCGCGTCTGCATGAGAGGTGGGTGAAGAATGGATTGACGGCTCGCATGGCACGCCGCAATGTGGCTCGGCTGCAGACGGCGGTGTTGTGGGGCATGTGGAAAAGCGGCGGCGAGTACCGTTGCGATCGGATCGCGCGGCTGTTGGAGCCGGTGACGGTTTCCTGAACGATTCGCGGCTCGTCGCAAGCGAGCGGCGTTGTCGGCTTTTGCGTGCGTGCGGAGTTCCGAGGGTGCCATTGAACGGGATCGCAGGCGATCCGCAGTTCTCGCGACATGAATGAACCCGCAGTACGTTTGCCACGCTCGACCATCCTGATGGACCTCATTTGAGAGTCCCGAATAGGTGCCTGGGCGGCGTTATTTTGACCGCCACGGTTTGCGTGATGAAGCAGGATGGCTGCCAAGGACAATGCGGCTTGTGTGGTTTGGACGAGTGACGCGAGGGAATGATGGAGGCAGTCGCAGCCGTCGGCGCGGATCGCGTCGGCAGTGCTTGGCCGAATCATGGGGCGCCCCTGCGAAGGTCACGATTTTGGTGCGTCCGCGGGGAAAGTCTGTTGACATTCGCCTTCATATAGGTGGCACCCGGCCGAAATGGCACCCCGGCCCGCACCGCCTCAATCTGTTCCATCGCTCTTTGCCCGTCAGGGCGCACCACCGTTGCCAGGGCCTTGAAGGCCCTGGTTCCATCCCCGCCCCCCCAACCCTTCCTCATCAAGCCCGCCCCTCCGGAACCCCATCCACCAACCGCGGCGCACTCGCCTCAAAGCGCTTCACAAACTCCTCCGGCGTCATCCGCGCTTCGGCCGCCAACCGGGCCAGTTGCTCCGGCATCTCCAGGTCCGATCGATCCAGCCGGATCATGTACGCCCGCGCCACGCGATAATAATCCGACCGCACATCCACCAGCCGCACCCGCGTCCGATTCGTCGCCGGATCCGCCGCATCATTCAGATTCACCGGCGACAGCGCCCCATTCACCAGCGTCACCATCTCGCAGCCCTTGGGCCGCTCCGGCCGCATGAACAGCCGGATGCTGTGATACCCCAGGCTGCGGCAATAGCTCATGTCAAAGGGCGACGGATCGGCCGAACGCAGCTCATACCCCAGCTCATGCGTGATGACGCCGATCGCGTCGCCGCGCTGCTTGAAGCGCGCCGTCAGCTCGCGCTTGATCAGATCCCCCAGCGGAACATCCGCCAGCCGCGGGTGGCCGGCCGCATCGACCGACACGCTCGTTCCCAGCAGCCGCTCCAGCTCCTCGCGATCCCCCAGCCGATACGCCAACCCCTCGGCCATGATGACCACGCCGTCCTGCCGGTTCATCACCCGCCGCTTCAGCACCGCCCCCTCGATGATGTCCACGATGTGCCCGACCGTGGTTCGCTCGCCGAATTCCTCCGGAATCAGCGTCACCGTCGCACCCGCGGCCAGCCCGATGTACAGCGCCAGCCAGCCGGCCGACCGCCCCATCGCCGTGACGATGTACCAGCGATTCGTCGTCGCGGCATCCGCCATCAGGTTCTTGACCAGGTCGGTGCCGATGTAGCGCGCCGTCGAAAAGCCGAAGGTCGGCATGTCATGCGGCAGCGGCAGATCGTTGTCGATCGTCTTGGGCACGTGTACGACGCGGACCGCGCCGCTGTCATTCAGGAACCGCGCCGAGAGCGCCGTGTCATCGCCCCCGATCGTCAGCAGGTTGGCCACCCCCAGCCGCCCCAGGTTCTTCACCACCCGCTCAACCCGTGCCGCATCCGGCCGGACCGGCCCGCCCTTGAGGCTCTCCCGATCCAGCAGGTTCGCCCGCGCAATGCGCAGGATCGATCCGCCGTCGAAGTGAATCCGCGAGACGCGCGGAATCGTGAGCTTCAGAACGTGCTGCTCGGGGTCAAAGGCCTCCGACGACAGCCATTGAAAACCGTCGTAAAACCCGACCACTTCGAACCCGCGATTGCAGGCCTCGATGGTCGCGGCGCCGATCACTGCGTTGATTCCCGGGGCGGGGCCGCCGGAGACGAGAATTCCCAGACGCGGACGATTGCTCATGGTGCTTCCGTGGCGCCGATCCCGGCCGACGCCTTTATTCCTGCTTCGTTGACGGCTTTGATGGCCCTTCGGACCAGCCCCATCCGGCCGGCCGAAATTGCACGGGCGGGGCGCTTGCCGGTGCCCGAACACCGGGGTATGCTACCCGGCTCGTTACAGCTTTACGATAGGGTTGGTCATGCATAAAGCAAAGCCCGTCAAGGGCATCGGCAAGCGCTTCCGGATCTCGTCGAAGAACAAGATCGTCGGCGGGCCGTGCGGCCGGTGCAAGCTCATGAGTCACAAGCCGGGGCGGCGCTGCCAGCGCCTCCGCCGCAAAACCGTCCTGGCCGGCGGCCTGGCGGACAACATCCTGCGCGCAGCGCGGATCGTCTGAGAAATGGCGACGCGACGTCCGGGTCGCGTGGCCGGTTCCGAACAGCCTTGTCCCCTCGCGATCGGCCACTTGTCGGCTGCCGAATCGCGTCCCCGGCAAAGCGCCTCCGGCGCAACCGGGCCGGAGGGACGCCCGAATGCAGGGAGTTGAAAAATGCCGCGAGTTCGACCTGGCGCAGCCACCCGTCACCGCCGCAAGCGCATCCTGAAGGACGCCCGCGGCTATTGGGGCTCGCGCAGCAAGCTCTTCCGCATCGCCAAGCAGTTCGTGATGAAGGCCGGCTGCTACGCCTTCCGCGATCGCCGCGCCAAGAAGCGCAACTTCCGATCACTGTGGGTCACGCGCATCACCGCCGCCTGCCGCATGCGCGGCGTCGCCTACAGCGATTTCATCGGGGCGCTGCGAAAGTCGATGGTCGCGCTGAATCGCAAGATGCTCAGCGAGATCGCCATCGCCGACCCCGCTGCGTTCGATGCGCTGGTGGCCCTGGCCCGTCCGCGCCTTCGCCGCACCGGCTGATCGGCGCCCCGGCCGCGCTTCCGCTCAATCCGGCAACCATGCCCCGTATCCGCGCAGCGCCTCGCGCAGCGCGACCGTGTCCACTGCGCGCACATCGCCGTGATGCCGCTGCGCCGCCCATCCCGCCGCACAGCCGGCCGCCTCGCCCATCGCCAGGCAGTTCGGCATGACGCGCGTCGAACCCTGCACGGGCCGATCGGTGCTGATGCAGCGCCCCGCCACCAGCATCCGCTGCACCCCCGACGGCAGCAGGCACCGATACGGAATGCCGTGCGATTCGCCGGGGCTGTATTGATGAATCTTCCCCGCCCAGTCGATCTCCTTTCCCAGCTCGCGTTCCCATTCGCGCTTCGACAGGTGAATGTCGATGTAATAGGCGTTCCGCGCGATCTCGTCCGGAAAGCTGCGCCGCGCCAGGTAGTCGTCAAGCGTCAGAACATAGTCCCCGACAATCCGCCGCGTTTCCCGAATTCCGATCTGCACCCCGCTCGTGACCAGGTACGCATTCCCGCAGCCGGGCAGATATTTCCGCACGAAGTCGGTCAGGTGGCGGATCAGCCGCCGCCCCTCGATCATCGCGCGGGTCATGTCCGCCGCGTCCGTCCCGTCCACGTCAAACACGTGGCTGAAATTCAACCCGATCGTCGATTCGGATTGGTACGCGATGTTCGCCGCCTCCTCGACGATCTGCAGATCCCCGTTCCGCTTCGCTTCCGCGATGCTCGGCTTGAGCAGCAGGTTTTTCGCACCATCCGCCCAAAGCCACGGCTGCAACGTCGCGTTGTCGATCCCCGCCAGGATGAAGCACATCGTCGCCGGCTGCAGCTCGCCCGTCGCCGGATCCCCCTTCTGAAAGCGCGCGCCGGCCGCAACGGCCGCGTCCGCATCGCCCGTGCAATCCACGATCACCCGCCCGCCGATCCGCTGCAACCCGCTCTTGTTGTGCACCACCACCCCGCTGAGTCCGCCGCCCGCTCCCATCACGACGTCCACGAAGTGCGTCAGCAGCACCACCTGCGCCCCCGCCTCCAGCACGCGCGACTCGTAGATCATTTTGAGTCGTTCCACGTCAATCGGCACCCAATCGCACGAATCCCGCGCAATGTGCGCCATTCCGCGCTTCATCTCCTCCAGGATCTCCCACCCCAGCCCCCGTATCACCGGCTTCTCGCGATCCGAAAAGGGACAAAACGCCGGCACCAGCCCCGCCGTGCCCATTCCCCCCAGGCACCCGTGCTGCTCAACGAGCAGAACCGACGCCCCTTCGCGCGCGGCGGCAATCGCGGCGGCGCAGCCGGCCGGCCCGCCGCCGATCACAATCACGTCGAATTCGCCGGCGGCGGGAAGCTGCGGCCACTGCTGTCGGATGGAAGGTGGTGGAACCATGCCCGGATTCTACGCCCGCGCTGCGCCGACCGGCGCGCCGCGGGATACGCCGCTTTGCAGCCGGTTCTCTCAGTCTCCGGCGGCTGCGGGCCCATCTGACGGCGCGGCGGCGGGACGGGGGTAGGCGTTGAACTCCCGGACGAAGCGATCCATTTCCAGGAAGTTCAACCCCCAATAGAACTGCTGGTGCAGCCGGACCGGCTTGCCGCCGTCCGTACGCTCGACCACCACGCGCTTGTTCAGGAGGTCGTTCCGCGCCCGGCCCAATGCTGACCACGGCAGCAGCAGCAACGGCTTGTGCCGGCCGCTGCAAACCACGATCCCATTCGGCCCGACGGCGACGAAGCGCCGCGGCCGGAACGTCAGCGCGATGACAACGCCCGCAAGGACCGGCAGCAGCGCAAGTGCCGCCAGGCGCTCATTGCCGGAACTGACGATGCTCATCCCCGCCATTCCCACCACCGCGATGCCCACCCACACCAGCACGAACCCGCGCAGCGACCACGTCGCCACGTTCGTGCTGCGCGGCGCGTGCCGCCCCGCGTAGCAGCGCCAGCGGCGGTCCAGTTGCAGCCCGCACTCGGGGCAGCGATGTTCAATGGGCAGCGTGCGGAGCGAATAGGCGCAGCGCGGACACGCTTCCAGCAGCCCGGCTTCGGCGTCCGCTCCCGGCGCGACCGCCTCGGTCATCGCTTGCGAACCCACGCGACCACGTCATCAATCACCGCTCGCGACACGAATCCCCGCTTCTGATACTCGGCCGGATTCGATTTCCCCTCCCCGGTCATCATCAGGTGATTGAGATCGGAATAGAGGCGGAATTCGACGCTCTCCCGCCCGCTCAATCCGCGCTTCCACCCCTCAAAGTCGTCCACCGTGACCTGGTAATCCCGCTCCCCCTGCAGCACCAGGATCGGGATCTTCAGCTCCTTCGCCGCGGCGACAGGGTCATAAGTCTCCAGCATCCGCCAGTAGTAGCCGGCCACTCCCAGCACCGTCGGCAGCTTCGCCCCCGCGGCGGCGGAACGAATCTCGGCAATCGCTTTGTTCGTCGCGCCAATCGCGCTGCGCTCGGCGTCCGTGATCTTTCCGTCCACCCCGGCGATGTGCGTGATCTGCTCGGCGACCAGCGTCAGGATCGGCCGCGAGTTGCCCGCCATCACGATGATCCCCGCCAGCTCGGGTTCCGCCTTCGCGATGAACGGCGCCGCCATCCCGCCCAGGCTGTGCCCCATGACAAACACCCGCGCGGGGTCGATCTCCTCCCTCTGCCGCAGCATCTTCACCGCCGCAACCGCATCATCAATCGTTTCGTGCGACAGCGTCATTGTCAGCGGGTCAATCGTGGCGGCGTGATTCAGCGTGCGCTTCTCATACCGCAGCGCCGCGATTCCCGCCGATGAAAGCCCGAACGCAAGGTCGCGAAAGGGCTTGTTCGGACCGATGGTCTCATCAAAGTCGTGCGGCCCGGAGCCATGCACCAGCACCACCGCCGGCACGCGCCCTTCCACCCGCGGCAGCGTCAGCCGCGCCGGCAGCTCGATCTCCCCGCTGCGCAGCTTCACCCGGAGCGTGCGAAACGAATCCCGCTTCAGATACACGGGACCGGCGTCGTCATCCGCGTCGGCCGGGCGGCTCGCCGGCACAGCCACGTCCATGATCTGCAGCGCGTCGAGCCGCCCCGCCTCATCCAGCAGAATGCGCAGCTTGACGCTCGCTTCTCCGAAGCGCGAGTCGAAGTCAAAATACTCGCGCTCCCCCATCCGCCGCCCCTCAGGTTCGCCGAATGACGATGCCGCCCCGTACTTCTCGATCAGCCGCGTACGAACCTGCCGCAGTTCGTCGACCGACAGCGACGCCTTGAGACGGTCGCTGCCCGCACCATGCAGATCCTCGATCCGGTCGGCAAGAAAAAACTGGAACAACGCGCTCGCGCGCTCCACCCGGGCGCGATCGACCGGCGGCCCGTCCGCGTGCGCGGCGCCGGGGCAGTGTGCCAGGAGGAGCACGCACGCAAGCGCAGCGCCGGAAACCTTCGTCAGACCACCGCCGCGCGCCAGGCAATCAGGCATGAGCAGGCTCCCCGATTCGCGCCTCTGGCGCGCATCAGGCCGCCATTGAATCCCGCGCGCAGGCGGGCGTCAAGCTCGGCCCGCCGCGCCCGATTCCCGCTGGCACAAGCGAAACGCCGCCCGCCCCCTCGTCAGCGCGCCTCCGGATGGATTGCGTAGACGACTCCCGGATCCTTCTGATTCGCGAGGAAGAGCGTGCGGCCGCGCCCCGTTTGCGCGAACCACGGCCCGGTCCATTCACTATCCGCCTTGCCCATGACTGCGAAGCGGTACAGTTCGCCCGTCTGCTCATGCCGGACCAGCACTTCGTTTCGCCCGTGATTTTCCGCCACCCCGTCCTTGAACTTGAGCTTCCGGTTCTTGTGATCCTCGCAGATGTACAGGTTGCCGGCTTCGTCAAAGCGGATGTTGTCCGGATGCTGCATTTGCCCCGTCACGCCGCGCCCCTCAAGCTGCGGCCGCCCAACGACAATTTCCTTCACCTCGCACGTCCGCACATTCACCGCCAGCACAGCCCCCAGCGGGTAATGACCCCACGGGTGCTCCCACTTTCCCTCCCCGCCGCTCAGCGCGAAATACACCCAGTCCGGCTGTTTCGGATGGCGGGCAATGCCCTCCGGCCGCGCAAACGGCGTCGCGCCCGACTTCAATGACGATAGGTGCGCCCGCTCCGGATCCTCGACCGTCCCCCAGCGCCGCCGCACGGCGTCCAGCGCCGTCAACTCGCCGCGGGTCAGATCTCCCGGCTTTTCCGGCACAAAGCGGTAAATGAACCCGGGCGTCTGGTCCTCGGTCTGGTACAGGTTGCCCTGCAAGTCAAACTCAGCCGCCTCGTGGCTGAAGCGCCCCAGCGCTCGCCTCGGCTGGAATCTTCCCGGCTTCGCCGGATCCACCTCCCAGACATACATGTGCCCATCGAGGTGCGGCGGCGGCGGCGCTTCGCCGTCCGTGTTGGGGTATTCCTCGCAGGTGAGAATCGTGTTCCACGGCGTCACAATGCCGGAGCAGTTGTTGCTCGTCTGCCAGACGTGCATCTCGCTCTCGACAATCGCCAGGTCATCGTCCAGCAGCAGGCGCGTCATGCCCCCCGACTTGTTCTGCATCTCCGGAGACGGCCGCTCATCCCCGGGATGCAGGTCCTCAATCTCATGATTGACGAACAGCCACCCTCCCCGCCCCTCCCGCGGGATCCAGCAGATGAAATCCGGGTAATCCCGGAATTGAAACCCGCGATCCCGCGTCAGGTCGTCGCCACAGCGGATGATCACCCGCGCGGTCATCCCGGCCGGGAAGACGTCGTCGTCCTTCTCGACATATGGAAACGGCCGGAATCCCAGGTCCGCCGGAAACTCCATGTTCTCCGCCGACCCCTGAGCAGCCGCGGTCCCCGCGATCATCACCCCCATCAGTATCGAAATCCCCACTCGCGACGCCCTTCGAAGCGCGCCACGGCCCGGCGGCCCCGCCAACCGCGTCAAGAATCGACCAGGCGCCCAACGGATCACAGTACAACAGGCATGGAACATCGGCTTTGCCTCCGGGCCGGGACTTCGACCACTCCGGCGAAGTGTCCCGGCCAAGCGCAAAGATATGATGAACCGCAGACCCGCTGCAGCGCCCCGCCCCGGTCCGTCGAGCCGCGGCCTAAAACCGCACCGTCTCCATCGTCGCGTTGATAATCTTCGCCGTATCCGGAACGTAGTTCCGCTCATTTGCGAAGAACGGGATGATCGTGTCATAGCCCGTCACGCGCTTGATCGGCGCCTCCAGGTACAGCAGCGATTCCTCCACGATCCGCGCCACGATCTCCCCACCCACGCCGCAATGCCGCGGCGCCTCGTGCACCACCACCGCCCGCCCCGTTTTGCGCACCGACGTTTGAATCAGCTCGCTGTCCAGCGGCGCGACGCTCAGCAGATCCAGCACTTCGGCGTCCACGTTGTGATCGTCCGCCAGCTCCTCCGCCGCCTCCAGCGTCGTTCGCAATGAAGCGCCGTAGGAGATGATCGTCACATCCGAACCCGCCCGCGCCACAACCCCCTTGCCGATCGGCATCTCCTCCGGCTGATCCGGCACTTCCTCCCGAAACGCGCGATACAGCGCCTTCGGCTCGAAGAAAATCACCGGGTCCGGGCTTTTCAGCGCCGATCGCAGAAGCGCCCGCGCATTTCGCGGCCCCGAGCAGAGCACCACCTTCAGCCCCGCCAGGTGTGCATAGGTCGCCTCCGGCGCCTCGCTGTGATGCTCAATCGCCCGAATCCCGCCGCCATAGGGCATGCGAATGACCATCGGGCAGGTGAAGCGGCCGCGCGTGCGGTTGCGGAACCGCCGCATGTGCCCCTCCACGTGGTGAAACGCCTGGTAGCTGAATCCGTCAAACTGCATCTCGCAGCAAGGCCGGAACCCACGGAAGCACAGCCCCACCGCCGTCCCGACAATGGCCGCTTCGGCCAACGGCGTGTCAAAGACGCGATCCCGCCCGAAATCGCGCAGCAGCCCCTCCGTGACGCGAAAGACGCCCTCATCCTGCCCCACGTCCTCACCCATGACCAGGACGTTGGGATCCTCGCGCATCATCTCATGAAGCGCCAGGTTGAGCGCCTTCACCATCGTCAACTCAGCCATGCGACCCTCCGGTCGGTTCAAGGTGCGAAAGCCGGGCGTCGGCGAATCGCCCGCCCGGGCGACCACCCGACCGCGAGTATCCCGCGCTGGCCCATCGCCTGCAACAAGCCGAGGGGATCCAACCCGGGCCAAGCGCCCCCATTCGATCCGGATGCACCCCGGCTTCGGCACCGACGCCGGCCCCGTCTCAACCGCCTTTTGCGATGCACTCCCCGGCCGGGTATGATGTGCGCCGGTCGAAGGAATTCATCGAATGACACCGGCCGCGTCCGCCCCGTCCGCAACCAAGCAGGCTCTTCCGCTGCGCTCGGTCACTGTCCGATTCGCCGGAGATTCCGGCGACGGCATGCAGCTCGCCGGCACGCAGTTCACCAGCACCAGCGCCGTCTTCGGCAACGACATCAGCACGTTGCCCGATTTCCCGGCGGAAATTCGCGCACCGGCCGGCACGCTCGCCGGCGTCAGCGGCTTTCAGATCAACTTCTCCAGCACGGAGATCTTCACCCCCGGCGACACGCTCGACGCGCTGATCGCCATGAACCCCGCCGCCCTGAAGACAAACCTGTCCGACCTGGCCGACGGCGGCATCCTGATCGTCAACACCGACGAATTCATCCTCCAGAACTTCGCCAAGGCCCGCTACGCGAGCGACCCCCTTGCCGACGACGCTCTGCAGCGCTTCCAGTTGCACCGCGTGCCGATCACCACCCATACGATCGAAGCGCTCAAGGGGCTGGACCTGTCCGCCAAGGACGCCGAGCGCTGCAAGAATTTTTACGCGCTGGGGCTGGTCTACTGGCTCTACGACCGCCCGCTCGACACCACCCTGCGCTGGATCGACGCCAAGTTCTCGCGCAAGCCGGCGCTCGCCGAGGCCAACCGCCGCGCAATGACCGCCGGCTACCACTTCGGCGAAACCGCCGAGATCTTCCCCGTCCAATACCGCGTCGGGCGGGCCACGCTCCCGCCCGGAAAATACCGCAACATCACCGGCAACCAGGCCCTGGCGCTGGGGCTGATCGCCGCCGGCCGCCAGGCCGCCAAGCCGATCGTTTACGCCAGCTATCCAATCACGCCCGCCAGCGACATTCTGCATCAATTGGCGTCACAGAAGCACTTTGACGTCCGCACGCTTCAGGCCGAGGACGAAATCGCCGCCGTCACCATGGCCCTGGGCGCCTCCTTCGCCGGCTCCATCGGCGTCACCGCCAGCAGCGGCCCCGGAATCGCCCTCAAACAGGAAGCCGTCGGCCTGGCCGTCATGACCGAATTGCCGCTGGTCGTCATCGACGTGCAGCGCGCCGGCCCCAGCACGGGCATGCCCACCAAGACCGAGCAGACCGACCTGTTCCAGGTGCTGGTTGGCCGCAACGGCGAATGCCCCGTCGCGGTAGTCGCGGCGCGCTCCCCGTCGGACTGCTTCGCCGCCGCGATGGAGGCCGTCTCGGTCGCCCTGCGCTACATGACCCCCGTCTTCCTGCTCAGCGACGGCTTCATCGCCAACAGCTCCGAACCGTGGCCGATCCCGTCGGTGGACTCACTTCCCCCGATCCGCATCCGCCACGCCGAGCCGAGTGCCGACTTCGCCCCCTATCGCCGCGACGAGCGCGGCGTGCGGCCGTGGGCCATCCCGGGAACGCCGGGGCTGGAGCATCGCGTCGGCGGCCTCTCCAAGGCCGACGTCAGCGGCCACATCAGCTACGACCCGAAGAATCACCAGCACATGATCAACCTCCGCGCGCAGAAGATCCGCAACATCGCCGCGGAGCTTCCCCCCGCCGCCGTTGAGGGACCGCCGCAGGGCGATCTGCTGATGATCTCCTGGGGCGGAACGTACGGCGCCATCCGCACCGCCTGCGAACAGGCCCGCGAGCGCGGGCAGCGCGTCTCGCATCTTCACCTGCGCTGGCTGAACCCGTTGCCGCGCGACCTGGGACAGGTGCTTCGCGCATTCGGCCGCGTCTGCGTCGCGGAATTGAACATGGGGCAGTTGCGCACGCTGATTCGCTCGGAGTTTCTCGTGGATGCGGCCGGGCTGAACAAGGTCGAAGGCCGCCCCTTCAACGTGCGCGACGTCGCCGCACGAATAAGTGAATTGCTGCGCTGACGGCGAGCCGCGGCCGCGACCCCGGCGCAGGCAGCGCCGCGGCCGGCGCACGCTCGCCCGACGCGCGTACCGGAAGGAACCCGCTTGTCCACGATCACCGCCGCACCCACCGCCAAGGATTTCAAGAGCGATCAGGAAGTCCGCTGGTGCCCCGGCTGCGGGGATTACTCAATCCTCGCCCAGGTGCAGCGCGTCCTCGCCGAACTCGGCGCCCCCCGCGATCGCACCGTGTTCGTCTCCGGCATCGGCTGCTCGTCGCGCTTCCCCTATTACATGAACACCTACGGCTTTCACAGCATCCACGGCCGCGCCCCGGCCATCGCCACCGGCGTGAAAGTCGCCAATCCCGAGCTGGACGTGTGGGTCGTCACCGGCGACGGCGACGGACTGAGCATCGGCGCCGGCCAGTTGATGCACGCCCTGCGCCGCAATGTCGGCCTGAAGATCCTGCTCTTCAACAACCGCATCTATGGTCTGACCAAGGGGCAATATTCCCCCACCAGCCCGATCGGCCAGCGCTCCAGCAGCACCCCCTTCGGCTCGATCGACGCGCCGGTGCGCCCCGTCTCATTCGCCCTGGGCGTCGGCGCGACCTTCGTCGCGCGCGCCGTCGACGTGGACGTCAAGTCGCTGCAGGGCGTGCTCCGCGCCGCCGCCGCGCATCGCGGCAGCGCCTTCGTCGAGATCTACCAGGACTGCAACGTCTACAACCACGCCGCCTTCGCCTTCGCCACCGACCGCGAGACGAAGGAGGACAACATTGTGTACGTCGAGCATGGCAAGCCGCTGATCTTCGGCAAGGCCCGCGACAAGGGGCTGCGCCTGAGCGGGTCCACGCCCGAGGTCGTGCGCCTCGCCGACATCGCCGAGTCCGAGCTGCTGGTGCACGACGCACACGCCGCATCCCCGGCCCACGCGTTCATGCTGGCCCAGATGCAGTACCCCGCCCTGCCCGAGCCGATGGGCGTGCTGCGCGCCGTGGAAGCGCCGATCTTCGAGGAGCAGGTTTTCGCCCAGATTCACGACTCCCGGCAGCGCGCCGGCCAGCCCGACCTGGCGAAGCTGCTCGCCTCCGGCGATACATGGGACGTGAGTTAGCCCCCGTTTGACAAGGTTGCGCCTGTTCATCCCCCGCACCTCGTCACTCATCCACTCAACGCCGGCGTTATACGCCCGCTGCACTCTCCAAACCCGACTCGATACCCCACCCCATCGCACCATCCGCTCAGCGTCAACTCATCCCCATCCTGTAGCGACGCCCGCTTCTCCCCGTTCGACAGCGTCAGCGGCCGCTCCCCGCGCCACGCCAGCTCCAGCAGGCTGCCGTACGAATCCGCTGCCGCCCCGCTGATCGTCCCTGACGCCAACAGATCCCCCGGCCGCAAATTGCAGCCGCCGACCGTGTGATGCGCCACCTGCTGCGCGATCGACCAGTACAGATTCCGGAAATTCGTGCGGCAGATCACATCCCACTCGCGCATCGTCGGCGTCCGCAGCTGCGCCTCCAGCCGGATGTCAAACGTCGGCGCCGCCGACGCATCGCGCAGGTACGCCAGCGGCTCCGGCTCCTGCTTCGGCCCGGCGCACGCAAACGGCGCAAGCGCCTCCATCGGCACCACCCACGGGGAGATCGTCGTCGCGAAATTCTTGGCCAGAAACGGCCCCAGCGGCACATACTCCCACTTCTGAATGTCCCGCGCGCTCCAGTCATTCACCAGCACCAGCCCGAACACGTGGTCCAGCGCCGCACCGACGGGTATCGGTTCGCCCTGCGCATTGCCCGGCCCGATCAGCGCTCCCACCTCCAGCTCAAAGTCCATCATCCGCGACGGCCCGAATTGCGGCGTCGGCTCATCCTTCGGGTTGCTCTGCCCCAGCGGCCTGCGAATCTCCTGCGGACTGACGCCGATCGAGCTGCTCCGCCCGTGATACCCCACCGGCAGCCACGTCCAGTTCGGCAGCAGCGCATTGGCCTCCCCGCGAAACATCTTCCCCACGTTCGTCGCATGCTCGCGCGATGAGTAGAAATCCGTGTAATCCCCGATCTCGCACGGCAGGTGCATCCGCACCGTCTCGGCCGGCACCAGCACGGCCGCCCGCAGCGCCGCGTCATCCCGCAGCGTCGCGCAATCCTCCGAAAGAAGTTGCGTCAGCGTCCGCCGAACCGCCCGCCACGCCTCCCGCCCCCGGCCCATGAACTTGTTCAGCGAGCGCTTGCACAGAACGTGCTCGTCTCCGAACACGTCGCGAAAAAAGCCCCGATGCTCCATTTCGCGCAGATCGAGCACGAAATCGCCGATTCTGACGCCGATCCGCGGCTCCGGTCGCTCCGCCGTCGAAAACACGCCAAACGGGAGATTCTGAATCGGAAAGTGACTTTCCGCGGCAACCGGCACAAATGAGCGCTGCATGACGCCTCCGAATTGCGGCCCGGCGCCGGGCGCACGCCTGCGCTCCGCGCCCGACCGCGCCGTAAGATAACCGCCGTGACAACCGCGCACCCGCGTCCCTGTCGGAGCGTTGGATGACCCCGGCCGCCCGCGCCCTCTTTCAGGGCCTGTTCGACTACGCCGGCCTCTTTCCCCCGGCACAGTTGCCCATGGATGCCGCCATCCGCATCTACGCGCGCGACCGCCTCGGCCCCGATGCCTGGATGCTCGGGCGCTTCATCTGCCCGGCGTCGCGTCTTTCTGAATTGACGCCCTATCGAGACGAGCTGTTCGGTGTCTCTCCCCCGGTGCGGTTCAGCGCGCTCGGACGAGGCGCTCCCGCCGCCGCCGGCCTCGCCGATTCCATCCGCGCCGACCTGGCCGACGTGGCCGCGTTCGAATCGCAGCACGCGGGGCGCGTGCGCGTGGGGGCGTACGAATTGCGACTGCCCGCCGATCTCACCGCCGACGCGTGCACGGCCGATCTCGTGCGCGCGCTGGAGGGCGTCGTTCGCGCCTTCGAGCAGTCGGATCGCCCCACGATGGCGTGCTCCTTCGAAATTGCGCTGGGCAGTGTCACACCCGCGCAGCTCGCAAACCTCGCAAGCGGCCTTGCGTTTGTCGAGCTGCGCCTCCACTCCGCCGAAGTCGGCCGCCCCGCACCGGCGCTCAAGCTCCGCTGCGGCGGCGTGAAGCCCGCCGACTTCCCACCGGTCGAAATCGTCGCAGCCGCGATCCGCCGTTGCGCGGAATCCGGCGTGCCCTTCAAGTGCACCGCCGGCCTGCATCACCCCATTCGTCGGTGGGATGCCGGCATCGGCGCCTGGATGCACGGCTTCGTAAACGTCTTCCTCGGCGCAATTCTGGCCCGCGAGCACAATCTGGAAGAGGAGCGGATCTGCGAGATTCTGGCGGATTCTGACGCAGGCGCGTTTCGTTGGTCGGCGGATGGCGCCGGCTGGCGCGATCTATCCGTCAATTCCGACGAAATCGCCGCCGCCCGCAGCGCGTTCGCCACGTCGCTCGGGACGTGCAGCTTTGACGAGCCGCGCGACGATCTGCGCAGCGCCGGCGTGTTGTAGACGACGGCTTCCTGCGCAATGCCGTGCGCGCTGTGAATCAGAACCGGCCCGCCGCTCGCGACGGGAACCTTCGGGAGAACGAATCATGTCCGTCAAAACAGGCCGATGTCGATGGATCATCCTGGCCCTGGGCTGCCTGCTGCCGGCGGCTGCGGGATGTACGCAATACTCCCCGGTCGTCCGCCCGACTCCCACCGGCGGCGTGATGTCGGAGGAGCTGCACGCGCTCACAGATCAGAAAATCGCCACCTACCTCGACAATGACGTGCGGCCGATCTTCCCGACCGTGCTGGCATTGGCGCGACTGGAAGAGCCGGATCATTACAGCCCGCGCTACCACCGCACCCGTCACGGTGAACCCGTGCTCATTCCGCTCGCCGAATCCGAGCACGAAGCGTGGCGCAGCGCGTTGCTCGGCCCGTGGTCCGAAACGCATCCGCTCACGCTGGTCGAACAGATTCACGTTCTCAACCCGCTGCTCGCCCCGGGGGCGCTCTCGCTCAAGCAGTTGCGCGATTCGGCCGCCCTGGTTCACGCTCCTCTGCTGCTCGTCTACCGCCGCGATGAAGCCGCTTCAGAGGGATACAACGACGCGGCGGCGGCCTATTGGACGATCGTCGGGCTGTTCGTCGTTCCGGGGAACACCGTCGGCCACATGACCATCTACTCGGCCCTGCTGATCGACACGCGCAGCGGTGCGGTGCTGGCCATTTTCGACGCTTCTGAGCTGCGCGAGGAGCGCACCTTCATCGGCACGACCGACATCGCGGCACAGCGGCTGCGCCGCGAATCGCGTGAGACCGCGCACGCAAAGCTGGTCCGCCGCGCACGCGAAGCCATCGGCGAACTGGCGCTGACCCGCGGTGTACCTGCGCAGGGCACGTCCGCCGCGCCGCCGGAGACATCGCCTGTGCCGCGCACCGGGTACCATGCCGACACCCTTTGCTTCGGCATGCGTTCCAGCACCGCGACGGCCGCGGCTGCTGAAGAGGATCCGGGCACTGGTCAGAGGTAGCCCTGCAAATGAGTACACACCGCTCCTGGGCCGAGCCTTGGAAAGTCAAGATGGTCGAGCATCTGCGGATGACGACCCGCGCTCAGCGCGAGTCGGCCATTCGCGAGGCCGGCTACAACACGTTCCTGCTGCCGTCGCGGTTGGTCTACATCGACCTGCTCACCGACTCCGGCACGTCCGCGATGAGCGACCGTCAGTGGGCCGGCCTCATGCTGGGCGACGAGGCCTACGCCGGCTCCGAAAACTACTACCACCTTGAAGACGCGGTGCGCGAGCACTATGGATTCCGCGAGGTCATCCCCACCCACCAGGGCCGCGGGGCGGAGCACCTGCTCAGCCGCGTGGCAATCCATCCCGGCCAATGCGTCCCCGGCAACATGTACTTCACGACCACCAAGGCCCATCAGGAACTGGCCGGCGGGCGCTTCGTGGATGTGATCATCGACGAGGCCCACGACGCCGACAGCAGCCACCCCTTCAAGGGGGACATCGATCTCGAAAAGCTGCAGACCCTGATCGACCGCGTCGGCGCCGCCGGAATCGCCTATGTGTGCGTCGGCGCAACAGTGAACATGGCGGGCGGCCAGCCGATCAGCCTCGGTAACCTGCGCGCCGTCCGCGCGCTGTGCGCGCGGCACGGAATCCGCATCTTCCTGGACGCCACCCGCGCCGTGGAAAACGCCTATTTCATCAAGACCCGCGAGCCGGGACACGCCGACCGGACGTTGGCGCAGATCCTCCGCGCGATGTGCGAGTGCGCGGACGGCTGCACGATGTCCGCCAAGAAAGATTCGCTGGTGAACATCGGCGGCTTCCTGGCCCTCAACGACGCCGCGCTGGCCGAGGAAGCGCGCAATCTGATGGTGCTCTACGAAGGCCTGCAGACATACGGCGGACTGGCCGGGCGCGACATGGAGGCCCTCGCCATCGGCATCGCCGAATCCGTCGACTTCGACCACATGCATGCGCGCATCGGGCAGGTCGAGTACCTCGGCCGCAAGCTGCTCGAAGCGGGGGTGCCGATCACACGCCCCATCGGCGGTCACGGCGTCTTCCTCGATGCGGCGCGCTTTCTGCCGCGGCTCCCGCGCGACCAGTTCCCGGCCCAGGCCCTTGCCGCGGCGCTCTACGTGGATTCCGGCGTGCGGTCGATGGAGCGCGGCGGCGTCTCGGCCGGCCGCGATCAGAAGACCGGCGAAAACCTGTTCCCCAGGCTCGAATTGGTGCGTCTGACGATTCCGCGGCGCGTGTACACACAGGCTCACATGGACGTCACGGCCGAGTCGGTCATCGCCCTCCACCGGAATCGCGACAGGATCCGCGGTTTGAAATTCACCCACGAACCGCGCCACCTGCGATTCTTCCAGGCCCGATTCGACCCCGTGGAGGGCGATTGCGTGCTGGTCGATTGACGCCCGGCACGTCAGGAGTGCTCGATATGGTCATCCTGGATCTGCGAATCCGCATTGCCGCCGGGCAGCGCCCGGCACTGCTCGAATTCCTGCGCGACGCAATACCGTTCTACGAGGCCCCCGGCGGCATTCGTGTGACGCTCTTCGAGGATTCCGAAGACCCGACGCGCTTGATCGAGCGCGTCGAGTACACGACCCGGGCGGACTACGAACGCGACCAGCAGCGCGTCGCCACCGACCCGGAGATGCGCGGTTGGCTCGAGCGCTGGCGGACGCTGCTGGCCGAGCCGCCGGTCGTCGAGACCTATCGCGCCCTCCCTGTTCTCCCCGGAGCGCCCGCGTGAAGACCATCATCGAACCGTTCCGCATCAAGGTCGTCGAACCGATTCGCATGACGACGCCCGCCGAGCGCGAATCGCTGCTCGGCGAAGCGGGATTCAACTTGTTCCAGATCCGCGCCGAGGACGTGCTGATCGACCTGCTCACCGACAGCGGCACCGGCGCCATGAGCAGCCTGCAATGGGCGGGTGTCATGCGCGGCGACGAGTCCTATGCCGGCGCACGAAGCTGGTTCGCGCTCGAGCAGCGCGTCCGTACACTCACCGGCTTCTCTTCGATCCTCCCGACCCACCAGGGACGCGCCAGCGAGAGAATCCTGTTCGAGCTGCGCTCGGCGGCGCCGGCAGGATCGTTCCGAACAACACCCACTTCGACACCACCCGCGCTAACATCGAGCACTCCGGCGCAGCGGCCGTCAACCTCGTCATCCCGGAGGGACAGTCTCCCCGTTCGCGCCATCCGTTCAAGGGGAACATGGACGTCGCGGCGCTCGAGCGCCTGATCGCCGAGAGCGGCCGCGAGCGAATTCCGTGCGTGCTGCTCACCGTCACCAACAACAGCGGCGGCGGACAGCCCGTCTCACTCGAGAACATCCGGGCCGTGCGGGCAGTGTGCAACCGGCACCGGCTGCCGCTCTTCCTCGACGCCTGCCGCTTCGCCGAAAACGCCTGGTTCATCAAGGTGCGCGAGCCGGGCCAGCGCGACCGCAAGGTGCGCGAGATCGTCCGCGAAATGTTCGACCTGGCCGATGGCGCGACCATCAGCGCCAAGAAGGACGGGCTGGTCAACATCGGCGGTCTGCTGCTTCTCCGCGACGCCGATCTGGTCCGCCGTGCGGACGAACTGCTCATTCTGACCGAGGGGTTTCTCACCTACGGAGGTCTCGCCGGCCGAGACTTGGAGGCGATGGCCCAGGGATTCGAAGAGGTCGTGGACGAGGACTACCTTCACTATCGCATCCGCAGCACTGCCTACCTCGGCGAAAAACTCCTGGCTGCGGGAATCCAGATCGTCGAGCCGCCCGGCGGCCACGCCATCTACATCGACGCCGCCGCATTCTGCCCCCACATCCCCCCCGCTCAGTTCCCCGGGCAGGCGCTGGCGGTCGGACTGTACCGAAAGGCGGGAATCCGCGCCTGTGAAATCGGCAGCGTGATGTTCGGCAGGTCCGGTCCGCCCGCCATGGAGCTGGTGCGCCTGGCGATTCCGCGACGCGTCTACACCCAGAGCCACATCGACTATGTCGCCGAAGCGCTGATCGAACTCGCACAGGAGCGCCACACCCTCCGCGGCCTGGCCATCACCGAAGAACCCCCGACGCTCCGCCACTTCACCGCCCGGTTCCGGGAACTCGGTCCCTAGCCCCGGTACCCATCCGCCGCAGCACCCGCCCACGGGCCGACGAGCCGTCGCCTGAATTCTCAGCCGTTCCCGGCAACAACCCGTGAAACCCGACCGCTCCCTGACGCCCGACACATGACAACGCCGCGACATGCGCGGCACAATACCGCCCCCCGGCTGCCGTGCCGCCGGGCTGGCGAAGGAGTTCACATGTTTCCGCGCGCCCGTTTCGTACTAATGACCCTCGCCGCTCTCATCCCAGCTTGGCTGCCTTCCGCAATCCGTGCCGCCCCCGGCGACGCCACCGCCGACGCCGTGCTGGGCCAATCGGACTTCGCGGCCGGGGCCGCCAACGCCGGCGGCGCAGCGGGCGCTGCAACCCTCAACGAACCGCGCGGCCTGGCCGTGGATCGCGTCTCCGGGCGACTCGTCGTCGCCGACAGCCTGAACCACCGCGTCTTGAGTTGGACCAGCGCAGCCGCGTTCACGAACGGCCAGGCGGCCGATCTCGTCCTCGGCCAGCCGGACTTCACCAGCACCACCGCTAATCAGGGCGGCGCCGGCCCGACCAATCAAACGCTCAATGGCCCGAAGGGAGTTGCGGTCGACAGCGCGGGCCGCGTCTATGTCGCGGACTCGCTGAACATCCGCATCCTTCGCTTTGACCCGCCGCTCACGACGAACATGACCGCGTCGGCCGTCTTCGGCCAAGCCGGCAGCTTCACCACCGCCAATCAGGCCAACCTCATCAACGCAAACGCCGGCAATCTCGGCAATCCCGACGCTATCGCCTTCGACGCATCCGACCGGCTCTATTGCGCCGATCGCTTCCTCTCGCGCGTCACGATCTATTCAACCCCGCTGACCAGCACCACCGCCGATCTCGTCATCGGCCAACCCAACCTCACGACCGCCGGAGCGGCGCTCAGCGCCGCCGGGCTGGACCATTGCAGCGGCGTGGCGCTGGACGCCGCCGGAAACCTATGGGTCGGCGACGAATTCAACAACCGCGTGACCCTGTTCCCCGCCCCGCTCTCAAACGGCGCCTCCGCCACCCGCGTCATCGGCCAGCCCGATTTCACCAGCAACACGGCCAACAACGGCGGCATCAGTGCCGCCACGATCAACTTCTCGGGCGCATCCGCAGCGGTCGCCCTGAATCCGACCACCGGCCGCCTTTACGGGTCCGACGCGCTCAATCACCGCATTCTGGAATACTCGGACCCGCTCACCAGTTCCGTCGCCGGGCGCGTCTTCGGCCAGCCGAATTTCACGACCGCCACCGCCAACACCGGCGGCCGCAGCGCGGCGACGCTCAACGACCCGGCCGGCGTTGCAACTGACGCCGCCGGGAATCTGTACGTCAGTGATCGACTCAATCACCGTGTGCTGCGTTTTGACGCGCCCAGCGCGGATTTGAGCGTTTCTGCCGCCGCCGCTCCGGACCCGCTCACCCTCGGCGGAAATCTGACCTACACCATCACCGTCGCCAACGCCGGCCCGTCCGCCGTCACGGGCGTCGTGCTGACCGACATGCTGCCCGGCGGAGCGGCCCTCGTCTCAGTGTCGGCCTCGCAGGGGTCGTGCAGCGGCGTCGGCCCGTTAACCTGTGCATTGGGCACGATTGCAAACGGCGCGAGCGCCGCCGTAGTCATCGTGGTCACGCCGACGACGGCCGGAACGGCCGTGCTGACCGCTTCCGTCGCCGGAGCGGAACGTGATCCCGTCACGGGCAACAACATGACCACGATCTCGACGACCGTCGTCGCACCCGCGACGGGCGGAGGCAACGGCGGCAACGGCGGCGGTGGATCGAACAATGGCGGCGGTGCGGGCAATGGCGGCGGCGGTGCAATCGCCGATGCCGACGGCGATGGTGTGCCTGACGCAGAGGATAACTGCCCGAACACGCCCAACCCCGACCAGGCCGACGCCGATGGCGATGGAGTCGGCGATGCATGCAGCAGCGATCCGCTGGTTGCTCCGGAATGCGGAGCGTGCGGCGCTGGAGCGGTGCCGGCAGGCATCGCGCTCGCACCCCTGCTGCTGATTCAGAGACGGCGGGCGCGCCGCGCGGAAGCGAATCACCGCTGACGGCGTATGGTGCCGGGGCGAGCGCCGAGTCTGCCACGGTTCAACCCCGGCCAGCGCCACGGCCCCAAATCCGCGACGCACACCGTGATCCGTGCCGCGACCCCCGGCATCGGCTGCGGGCAGGTATGATCCCGCGCATGGTTGCCAACTCACTTGACCTGCCGATGGGCGGTCGCCGCACCCAGGCTCGAACCGGCGGAATGAGCATCCGCCGGCGCGCGGCCGGCATGATCGTCGGTGCCATGCTGCTCGCGCTGAGCGGCTGCGCTTCCACGCCGAACACGGACCTGAACCGCGAGCTGGTCCGCCTGCGCGAGCGGTCCGCCCAGCAGGAGCGCGAGCTGGCCGCACGATCCGCGACGATCGACGAGTTGCACCGGCGGCTGTCGGTCGCAACCGGTGTGGATGCCCGGCAGCTTCAATATTTCTACTACCCGGAGACGATCCAGGTCGCCCCGCTCTCCGGCGGCTATGACGACGACGGCAAACCGGGCGATGAGGGCGTGGTCGTGTACCTGCGGCCGCTGGATCGCGACGGGGATGTGGTGAAGGTGGCCGGCTCAATTCGCGTGCAGTTGTTCGATCTCTCGCTGCCGCCGGACCAGACATCACTGGGCGAACTGACCATCCCCATCGAAAAGTGCCGGGAGCATTGGTACGGCAAGCTCATGACGCAGCACTACACGATCCGCGTGCCCTGGCAGCGGCCGCCGCAGGCGGAGGAAGTCACGGTGCGGGCCACTTTTGCGAACCTGTTCCCGCAGCGGGTGGTGACGACGCAGGCGGTGGTCAAGGTCCGGCCGCCGGCAAAGTAGCGGCCGCTTCCGTAGAAGTGGCGGACCGATGCCACCGGCCCCGCGTGCAAAGTGCCCGCGGGCGCATTGACTTTCCGCCCGCTCCGCAGAACAATGCCACGTCCCGTTTGACACGGGCGATTAGCTCAGTTGGCTAGAGCGCCTGCTCGACACGCAGGAGGTCGCAGGTTCGAATCCTGCATCGCCCACTTTTGATTTCCCGCCCTTGCGCTCCAGTGCCGTTTCGTTCGTGAATTTACGGGGTTTTCGATCATCGTCGATTTTTCCGTGCGCGTCGATTCGCGTCGATTCCGCCGCTTGCTGCAGCGCATTATGCAGCGCGCGAAAGTCGCTCGCGTCCGTCGTCCAGTAGTGTTCGGCCGCAACCGCCCGGGCATGGCCGAGAATCGCCGTCGCCGCGTTCGCCGGCAGGTACCGGGCGCAATCCGTCGCGAAACTCGCGCGCAGATTGTGGTAGAGCTTCGGCCAGGGTTCCAACCCGGCGCGATGAATCGCTGCTTCGGTCAGCCGCCGGACGTAAGGCACTACGAAGCTTCTCAGGAAAACCCGCGGTTCGCCGGTCGGAGCCGTCGCGAATTGCGCCGTCAGCGCGTCCCGCACGATCGCCGTCATCGGAATGGTGCGCGTCCGGTTCGTTTTCGGTGCGTAGACTCGGATCGTTTCCGAACCGAAGTCCACACAATCCCAGGTGAGTGCATAGGGTTCGCTCGGGATTCGCAGGCCGGCGAAGCGCGCGAGCAGCAACAACAAGCGCGGTTCACCGCTCAGCCCATCCGCAACGCGCAGCACGTCGCCCGCGGGAATGTACCGAAGTCGCCCGCGGTCGTTGACGTTCGCCGTGACCAGGTCCGCGAGCGGGTTCCGTTCGATCACGCCGAGCCGAACCGCGTGCGCCAGCAATTGCTTGACGTAGCGGCATCGCTTGCGAGCCGTCGCCACGCTCAGCCGCGCGCCGAGCTTCGCCCGCAGTCGATCGCCGTCCGCGGGCCTGATCGTGTCGAGCCGCCGATCCGCGCCGAACTCCGCAACCGCGTCGTTCATTGCGAGCCGGAATTGCGCGCGGGTCGAGCGGGACCAGTCCACGCGCGAATCGGGAAACTCATCCGCGAACCGTTGCAGCGTCGCGACCGTCCGCGGTTCGCACAGTCCGACGCGCGCGATTCGATCGCGCAGCACGTCGCCGAGTCCCGCCAACCAGATCGCGGTTTCACGCGGGGGCGCGGCACCGCCGATCCGCGCCGACGCGAGCGCCTCGATATGGACCGCGACCGTCGCCGCCGCCTTGCGCGTCATCTTCCCGAGCCGGACTGTCCGCCGCGCGCCGTTGCCGTCGATGAACTGGATCGCAAACCCGCCCGCAGTCTCGTACGTCGTCGCCATTGTCCGCCGTCCTTTCACTTCAGTGCGCCAACCTACCGCGACGTGCGGCATCGCGCAAGTGTGCACATCGGGGTTCGTCAATCGTCCACGTCATAGACCGGCTCGCCGAGCGCGGCATCGGCCGCATCTTGCAGCACGTCCAGCGGGGGGCCGCCGTCGTCCGCGTCGGGGGGCGTCGCCAGCTTGGCGACACTGGCGACAGGCGACACAATTCGATTTTCCGGGCAGGAAACTGAATTTTGTCGCCCGGGGGGGTCGGTTTCCGGGCCGTCGGCCAGGATGAAACGATCGGTCGGCCGTCCGGGGCCGGCGTGCGTCGTCGTCGCCCAGCGCCCGAGACCCAGCCCGACCAATTCGGACAGCGCGCGTCCAGCCGCCGTCGCCTCACGGAACTCGCGCGGGCCGCCGCGCTGCAGGTCGCGAATCGTCGTCGAGCCGCCGCGCGACCGAATCCACGCGACCAGCCCCTTGAGCATCCGATCGTCGTCCGATTCGGCCAGAGCCGCGTAGACGCGCTTCGCTTCACGGCCGAACCAGCGCGCGAGCTTGACGCCGGCGCGAACGGAATCGCCGTCGATCAGCGTCGAGTCGCTCGGCACCTTCGGATCGTCCGACGCCCAGCGCACAAGATGAACGACCAGCGCCAGCCGCGCCGCCGCCGCTTCGAGTTTCGACCAGCATGCCGCCAGGTCGCCGGTCAGCGCCGCGGTTTCCCTCGCATGGACGTTGTAGAACTCGGTCCAGGCGCGCTTGCCGTCCGGGGCGAGATTGATAGTCACGGGCCGCGGTTCGCCGTCGGGGCCGCAGTCAAAGTCGAGCCTCAGCAGTGTGCGGAAAATCTGGTCGAGCGCTTCGTCCACAGCGGCCGGGATATCCGCCTCACGCCAGACTTTCGGGACGCGCGGGGGCGTCGCCAGCAGCAGGCGCGCGAGTAGGCCGTTGTCGGCATGTTCCTGTCCGATCGCCCGGGCAAGTGTGCGCGGCTGAACCCCGCCGCAGATCGACACGCACGCCGCCGGGATGTGAATTGTCGGCGGCACGCCGGTCTTTCGATCGACCGTCACAGCCTCGCCGCTATGCGACGAAAGCCAGAATGGCGCATCGCTTCCCACCCGCCCAGCCGCCGCGTAGCGGTCGAATGCACCCACCCAGCCGGCCAGCTCATCGCGCGCGAGCAGCACGCCGCGCGCATTGCCGAGCAAAATCGGCGCGAGCGCTTCGACCGTTGTGTCCGACACGATGTACCGGCGCGCCGTCGGCGGGGCCGGAATCTGCGGGGGTTCGGTCGGCGCATTTCCGCCGGCAGCTTGTCGCTTCCATGCCGTGAGCGCCGCCTCGGCGCGGAGCCTTTCCCCCTCGTAGTGTCGCATCGCGGCCGCGTGTTCCTCGAACGCCACGCGCTGCGCGTCGCGAAGCGGCCGCAGCGCCGCCTTGATCGCGGGTGTTTTCGACGTGCCGCTTTCGCCGACCAGCGCGCACCACAAGATCGCCGGTTCCGTCCACGATCGCTTGAGCGCGATTCGCCGCGAGTTGCCGATTGACGCCGCCAGCGCGGCCAGCAGCGGCAGCGCGACGTAGCAGGGGTTGCAGCCGATCGCAGCCGACGCCGCGGCCACAAACTCGCGGACCGGGCCGGGAAGCGCGTCGATCGGGAATGGCGCGAATTCCGGCACGTCCGCGCCCAATGAGCCGCGCGGTATGATGTCAGGTGTCGATGCTCCGTTCGTCCGTCGCCCGTCGCGCGCCCCCGCGTGCGCCGGGCGGATTTTTGCGCCGCTCATCGGCCACCGCCCGGAGCCGCACTCCGGCACGTCCAGATGTACGCGCGCAAGTCGGCGGGGTCGATCCGAACGGCCCGGCCGAGCCGGACAACGCGCAGATCGCCGCGCGCGATTGCGGATTGAACCGTCCGCGGGCAGACGGCCAGCTTCGCGGCCGCTTCCGGGATTCGCAGCAGATGGAGGCGTCGATCGTGGTGGGCTTGAGGGAGTCGGTCACGGGCTTGGGGGAGTCGATCGGATTGCGTCGCATGGAGAGTACTCCGTACTCGGGTCGCATCGCGCGGCACGTCGCCGCGCTCTACCCAAGTGCGGGCCATGCAACCATCAATCCGTCGCAGGTTGCGTTGCACCCCCCCCCGACACGCGGTTTCCCAAGCTGCAGCAGGTCCGGCCAGCGCGTGGGCGTGCAGCCGTCGTCACAAAAGGGGTTGCGGGGGGGGTTGCAGGGGGTTGCAGGGGCGCGAGCTACCGCCCGTCGTCGCCGGCATCGGTGCGGAGCCGGCCACGAACGCGGACGGATGATCGTGCCGTCGATCCGTCGCCGGCCGCTCTCATCACGTCGGCCACCCGCCGCTTCACTGCTTGAACGCGCTGGCGCGAAACGCCGAGATTCTCGGCCGTCGCGCTCACGTTGCCGCCGTTCGCCGCGAGCGCGTTCCAGATTCCATTTTCGCGGTCCGTCAGCGGTCGCAGGTCAACAGAGCGCGCCCGCTTTCGCTTCACCGGGGTCGTCGCTTCGCCGCCGGGGCGCGACGCGGCAAGCAGGCACTCGGCCGCGCGCGATGCTACTTTCGCCGTTACGGTTCGGTGCATCATCCGATCGATCGCAGTCGCTTCGAGTCCGCAAGCCGAGACAATTTCCGCCGCGCGATGCAGTGCATTTTGAAATTGCTCGCCGCCCGGGTCGCCGATATATGCGGGATGGTGCGCCCAGATCGGTCCAACGGACCGGGCCGCACAACTTCAGTGCAAGCGCGACGCCGCGCAACATGTCGGCCAGCGCCCGTCAGGAGGTGCCCGTCGCTCGGCAGGTCGCGCGGGATTCCGGGGAGCCGCGTGTGCTTCGTGACCACCCACCCACCAGACTTTAGCCGCACTTCGCTCGCATAGACGATCGGCTCGGGTCGTTGTTCGATGGTGACAACAGGGGGCATCGGTCGATCCTCGTTGCCGAGCCGCCGCCCGAATGCGCCGCAAGGATCGTGAACGGCGCACCGGGCAGCAGGACCGGGAGCTACCCGGCACAACTCGGCGCCGCGGAGTATCGCCGCGCTCGGCCAGTCGCGCCAACCCGGCCGAGATTCCGCAACGCGATAACGCTCGGTCCCGCCGATTCGCGTAGCCCACGTCCGCCGAATCGCCCGGAGAACCTATCGAATTCCGCCTCGGAAAACCTAGGTTTACGACCGTTTCTAGGCCGTCCGCCGGGGGGGGCGTAGGAGCCGGTCGGGGCCGGATTCGCCACCCCCTCGGCGACAAAATTCAAGTTCCCAGGCAGAAAATCGAATTGTGTCGCCTGTCGCCATTGTCGCCAGCCCGCGTCGTCGGGGGGGGGTTCACGCCGTCGAAGCGGGTCGGCGCGAGGGGGCATCGCGTTCCAGGAATGGAAATTCCGGCCGTCCGGGGGCCGTCCCGCCGGCACTACTCCCGGGTCGCGCCGTCGATGATCCTCAGCACGCACGACCGGGTCGCCGGGCCGAGCTTCGGCCACGCCGCCATGATCGCCGCCAGGTCGGGATCGTCGCCGAGTGCAGCGCATTCCGCAGCGCGCGGATTCTCGCCGGTTCGCTCGAATTGCCGTAACCCATTGTCGCCGTCGGGGGTTACGTCGGAAGCGCCGCGGGCAGGTTCGAATCCTGCATCGCCCACTGGTCGCCTAGTGATGCAGCCGCGGCGCATCCCGCCGCCTCTCCTCAAGAAAACACGCGCCCGGCGCTCCCCCCCCCCCGCATGATCGCCGAGCGCGCCTCCGTTCAGCCGGCCACTAGCGCTCCCTACAGCCGGCCACTAGCACTCCTTACAGCCGCCCACCTGCACTCCGTTCAGCCCCCCACCAGCAGTTGCACAAACGGATCAATGTCAAAATTCGTGACCATCCCGTCGCCGTCCACATCCGCGTTCAAGAGATCGCAGCCGGGATACAGCACGGCATATCCCGCCGGATCAACCAGCGCGAGAACAAACGCGTCAATGTCGAAATTGTTGAGCGCATTGTCGCAGTTCAGATCGCCCGGCCCCGCGCCGGCCGTCGCGACCGTGATCATGGCCGGATAGCTCCCGACCGACCCGCACGCATTCGTGACTGTGCATTCATAGCGGCCGGCCGTCGCCGCGGAAGCGCCGAAGGTGTAGCTCGAGGCGGTGGCGCCGTTGATGCAATTTCCGCCGCGCAGCCACTGATAACTGAGCGGCCCCGTCCCGGTCGCGCTGACGCTCAGCATCACGCTCGTTCCCGACGGCACGCTCTGCGACAGCGGCCGCTGAATGATCCGCACCGGCTCCATCCCCGATCCCGGCTCACAGTTCGTCAGCGTCTGGATGAAGATGTTGTCAAAGGCCGTGCCCGGCGAGGCGTTATCGAGCAGGGCGATGCGATCGGCCGCAAAATCGGGGCTTGTGAACGTCGTCACCGGCGTCGGCGAGTCGTTCACGTACGCCGCGTAGCTGTTGCCGCGCGCCTCGACCCGCAGGTGGATCGTCGTCCCGGGTGTAAAGACGCTCGCGGCGATGTTCTGTGCCTGAAACCAGCCTCCGCCGTACTTCCGATGCCAGTAGATGTCGCCGCCGCTGCCGGCGCTGAGCGTGTCTCCCCACGCCAGCATCAGCCCGTGCGGCTCAGCCGTGGTCAACCGCGAGTGCAGCCAGATGCCGCCGTTCGTGTTGAAGTTCCCGATCGTCGCGTTCACGACGTCCAGCTCGATCAGGAAGTTGCGTTGCGGCAGGTTGAATGAGCTGTACGTCGCCGGCTGGAACCCCGGCGCGCCGGCGGCGTAAACGCCGTCCGTGATGCCCCAGTTGCCGCGTTCATTGCCGAACCGCGCCGCGTCCTGCGGCGTGTCGAACCGGTTCACCGGCGGCGGCGTCTCCAGCCTGACCGAATTGCTGATCACCGCGTTGGTCCCGTTGGAAACCCGGACCTGATATGTGTCCGTATCGAGCGGATCGGTCGGCGAAATCGTCATGATCGGCGTCGTGGAGCCGCTGATTCGACCGCCCGTTTCATTGACCGGAACGAATAGCCCGCCCACGATCCGACCCCACTGGTAACTGATCGGCTGCTCGCCGACCGCCGAGACGGACAGCCGCGCCGTCGAGCAACCCGCGACGAGCTTGTCCTCAACCGGCGCGATGATCCGCGCACCCGGCGCAATCGCCATGACGAAATTGACGCCCGCGCTCACGATCACACCCGCGCCCACGCGCGCATCCACCGGCGCCGGCATGTAGCCCGCCGCGGTCCCATCGAACGGCCGACCGAGCTGCCCCCACCCGTTACCCCCGCAGGTCCAGATCGTTCCGTCCGCCAGTGTGAACACCGTCAGCGACGAACCCGCGTCCACCGCCCGCACACTCCCGACCGCGGTCACCCGCGTCGGTGTCGGTTGCGGCGACTCCGGGCCGCCTGTGCCGAGCGTCTGGTTGGTATTCAACCCCCAGGCCCACGCCTCGCCATTCGCCAGCCGCACCACGCTGTGAAATTGTCCCGCAGCAATGCCGGTCACGTTGGCGAGGCCGGGCACCTGCACAAAGTGGTTTCGGAGTGTGGTTGTGCCGTCGCCGAGCTGGCCGTACTGATTTCCGCCGCACGCCCAGACAGTTCCATCCGCGCGCAGCGCGAGCGTGTGCTGGGCGCCGCAGTCCACGTCAACCACGTCGGTGAGATCCGTTACACGCAACGGCGGATTCGAATTGCCTCCCGTGAATCCCTGTCCCAGCTCGCCGTTGAAAATTGGTCCCCCACATCCAGAGCGACCCGTCGCTGGTAATTACGGCGGCATGGTAGTTACCCATCGCAATGTCCACCACGCAATCCAGGCTCACTTGTCCGGGATTGAGCGCGAAGCCGCTCGGCGAGGAATACCCCAGCAGCCCCTGGTAGTTGCTGCCCCAGCTCCAGACCCGGCCGTTGGCGTCCAGCGCCAGGCAGTTCCCCTCCGGCGAACCGGCGGCCACTGCCACGATGTCGCTGATGAAATTGACCTGCACCGGCGTCGCGCTGGAATCAAGCGTGCCGTTCCCGAGGTAACGGAAGCCCCAGACCCACGCCGTGCCATCCGTCAGCGCCGCGATCGAGTTCCAGTAACCGGCCGACACCGCCGCCACATTCGTCAGGTTGATCACATCCCCCGGGTTGACATCCGAATCCGGCATCGTGTACCCGCGCCCGAGCGAACCGTTGAGATTTCGTCCCCAGCCGGTGATGCGGTGGCCGGGGCTGTCGGCGATGATCCGAACGGAGATCGGAGGCGAGGTCCGGGAATGCGATCCATTGCACTGATTCGGCGGCAGCCCGTCACACGTCGCGATGCGCAGTGTGTAGCGACCGGCGTCACCCGCCGCTGCATTCGTGATGGTCAGGATGTTGGTCGTCGCGCCGCTGGTCCGCGCATCGTCCGTCACGTCGACGCCGTCGCGTTGCCAGCGCATGCAGGTCGATAGCGGCGACGCGTTGGATGCAACCGTCAGTTGGATCGTCTCGCCGACGTGATACGCGCCGCAGCCGCTGGTTGCGCCGATCGCCAGCGCCGGCAGGTTCCACCCCGTCACGTAGTCGAGCGAAATCGCCATGGCCGTGCTGCGGAAGTCGTACTCAAAATTCGGCCCCAGCGCGGTCCGGAAGGCGCTGATGAATTCCATCACCCGTATCGGGCGGGCCTGCCGCACAACCGCCAGAATCTCGTCCGGCCCGAGGCTCAGCGCATCCTGCGGACAGCCGGTCTGACCGGCATCCTGCACGGGATCTTCGATATCGTGCAGCAGCGCGGCGACGAATCCCTCGGTCCACAGTGCATTGTGTGCCGTGCCGTCGCAGCAGTTCTGCAGCACCTCATGCGTGTACCGGCCGTCGCTGATCGCCATTGGCGGCGGCCCGCCGTAGCGCCCCTGCCATCCGCGCATGACCACCGATCCGAGCCAGTCCGGAAAGCCCTCGTTCCAGGCATCGTGGTCGGTCTCAGCGCACCAGAGGCAATGCCCGCCTCCGCCGCTGCAGGCGTCGGCGCCGCAGACGGAGGGCGTCGCGTCGCAGAACCCGTTGCAATAGTCCGGGTCGAGCGGGTCGGTCCAGTCAAAGAGCAGGTGGTGCCCCCACTCGTGGACCTGCGTACCCTCGTTCCACTGCTCGTCCGGGCCGATGTGAATCTCGCTGTTGCTCGGGCTGTAGAACGCCCCATTCCCATCCTGCCACACCACTTCCACCTGCGGCGTGTAGTAACCGTTGGTCTCCAGCACAAAGCGATGGGCACGCATCGTGCTGTTGTGAATGTGGACGGCCGGGTAGTCGCCCGCATTCGCGGGCCGGATGTTGCCGAAATCAAGATCGCTTCCGCCGTAATCGGCAAAGAGCTGCGAATCCTCCGTGCTCCATGCGTACGTGTCCTCACCCGCGTCGTCGTCGCGCACGATCGCGACGCCCGTCTCGCAATCAAAGTGAATGTAAATGTCCGGGTCGTCACAGCCGGACACGTCGCAATCGTCCCAGCAGATCGTCACGTCAAAGTAGCCGTTCGTATCGGTGTAGCTCTCGAACATCAGCTCGTCCGGGCCGGTATCCTCATCCATGATCCGGAAATGCAGCCCATCCGCCCCGATCACCTGCCCATCCGGCCGCACATACTCAAACCGCCCCCGCACGCGGATCAACCGGTCGTCGCAACCCGCGATGCCCCCCTGCGGTTCGCCCGACGGCGCCGCAGCGCCCTCCGTTGGGGCGACGCGAATCACCGGCCGCGGCAGGCCGATTCGCGAAACGTGCTTTTCGTCGAGACTGAATCGCTTCCGCGTCAATTCCCCGTTGAAGATCGTTCGCACTTCGAGCTTCTTCTCCGCGTCCAGCACCAGTGTTTCAAACGGCACCTCCACCGGCTGCCCGGCCCATAACTCCACCGGCGCGGCCAGCGCGATCTCCTGCGCCTGCCAGCCCTCCCCGCCGATTTCGATCCGCTCAAGGACGCCGTCGCGCGGAGCCGTCAACTCAAGCACCCCGGAGTACTTTTCGCCGGTTCGCGCCGGCTTCAACCCCTCCGTCATGATGCGAATCCTGACCGGATTCCGGACGTCGGCGTGCGCCGTCCACACCACGCACAGACCAATGACGCACAGGCTTACACGCATCCACGTGCGCGAGAAAAGCATCGCACGACTCCTTGTCCCGATTGGGAGCGGTCGGCGTGCCCACGGCCTGGCCCTTCACCCGCAGGAAGAGCGGGCCGTTCAAGGCCGAGCCGGAGCCGCTACTCTCTCTGCGGGCGTTTTCCCCCCGTACTCACGCGCTTTTTCTGGCAGTCGCTGCACATCGGCTCTATAGTGGGGGCGGGGCAGCGCCGGGAAAGCGACGCGGTGAGCACGTCACACCGGGAACAGATTCAGCGGGCGGTCAGCGGCGACAAGGACGCGCTGGGCGAATTACTCGAACGCATCGGGCCGGACGTCGAGCGCGGCCTGCGCATCAGCTCCACCTGGCGCGGCCAGTTGGACGCCTCCGACGTGATGCAAGTCACTTACATCGAAGCGTTTATGCAGATTTCGCAGTTCGATGCAACGCGCCCAGAGGCCTTCGTCGGCTGGCTGCGACGCATCGCCGAAAACAATCTGCGGGACGCCATTCGAAGCCTCGAATCCCGCAGAAACCCGCCACCGCGCATGCAGCTCGCAGCCCATGGCGGCGACTCCGGCGCAGCGCTCTTTGACGTGTTGACAGCCGGCACGGGCACCCCCAGCCTGGCGGCCCGCCGCAACGACGCCGGCGCCCGCCTGCGCGAGGCCCTTCACATGCTGCCGCCCGATTACGCCCGCGTCGTGCAGCTTTACGATCTCGATCTCCGATCCATCGATGAAGTGGCGGCCGAACTGAATCGGTCGCCCGGCGCAATCTACATGCTGCGCAGCCGCGGACTCGATCGCCTGCGCGAGCTGCTCGGCCCCCCATCGCACTTTCTTGAATCACGGGCGTGAGTGGCGACCCCCGGCGCCCGCAGAGAAGCAGAGACCCGTGGCGACGTGAACGGCCTTTGCGGCAGGATCATGACCTCATCCGGTGCTGCACAATTCGGCCATAAAGCCTGGATCGCCCATGCCCGGCAACAGTCGGACACGGCCGACCAGCGGGCCGCAGCGGCCCGCGCCGCCGCGCGCGTCGAGATGTCGTCGATCCTGTCCGCCGCCCTTCTCCAGGGATATGACGTCGAACGGGAAATCCACCGCGGCGGACAGGGCGTCGTCTTTCGAGCGTTGCAGCGAAGCACGAACCGCGCCGTGGCCATCAAGTTTCTGCGGGAAGGCCCGCTGTCCACGCCCGCCGAACGCGCCCGCTTTGAGCGCGAAGGGCACATCCTCGGCCGCATCCGCCATCCGGATATCGTCACCGTCCACGACAGCGGCCATGCCGCCGGCCACTACTACCTGGTCATGGACTACATCGACGGCCGGCCGCTGGACGCCTACGTCGCGGCCGGCGGCCGGGACATCCGGCCGACCCTGCGACTGTTCCTGCGAATCTGCGAAGCCGTCAGCGCCGCCCACCTGCGCGGCGTGATGCACCGCGACCTCAAGCCCGGCAACATCCTCGTCGATGCCGACGGCGCGCCCCACGTGCTGGACTTCGGACTCGCCAAACTCGCCGATTCCGGGCCGCACGGCGCCGATGCTCCGGACGCCACGCGCACCGGCCAGTTCATCGGCTCACTCCCCTGGTCCAGCCCCGAGCAGGCCGCCGGCATGGACCTCGACATCCGCACGGACGTCTACTCCATCGGCGTACTGCTCTATCAGATGCTGACCGGTGCATTCCCCTATCCCGTCACAGGGCCGGCCGCGGACGTTTTGCAGCACATCCGCTCCCATCCGCCCCGGCGGCCGCGATCCCTGCGTCGCGAAATCGGCGATGAGGTCGAGACCATTCTGCTCAAATGCCTGCAGAAAGACCCCTCGCGCCGCTATCAATCCGCCGGCGAGCTGGCGCGCGACATCTCCCACTATCTGGCCGGCCGGCCGATCGAGGCCAAGCGCGACAGCAATTGGTACATGCTGCGCAAGGGGCTGCGCCGCCACCGCCTCCCCGTCAGTGTCGCGGCTGTTTTCGTGCTGACGCTGGCGCTCTTCGGCGTCGCCATGGCGTCGGCCCGGCTGCGCGCGGAGCGCGAGGCCGATAAGGCGCAGCGTGTGCTGGCGTTCGTGCGGAACATGCTGGCCGGCGTGGACGTGGACATCTCCGGCTCGGATGAGCTGACGGTGCGCGAAGTGCTCGACAATGCCGCCGCACGCGCCGAACGCGAGCTGGCCGATCAACCCGCCGTTGCGGCGGCCGTCCATCACACACTCGGAAGGCAGTACGCCGCCCTCGGCCTCTTCCACGATGCCGAACGTCACTACGAGGCGTCGGTGGCGTTGCGCCGGAGTCTCTCAAGCGGCGCTGATCCCGAACTGGCCGAAACGCTGGCCGACCTCGCGGCCAATCTGCAGGACCTGGGCCGCATCATGCAGGCCGAGGCGCCGGCTCGGGAGGCGCTGGCCATGCGCCGCCGGCTGTTCGCCGAGAACAGTCTCGAAGTGGCTTCGAGCCTGCATGGCCTGGCCTCCATCCTGATCGACGAGGGCTTCGTCCGGGCGGTGGCGACCTCGCCGCCTCACGCGCTGCAGGGTCAGGGAGCGGGCTACCTATCCAACGAGCGCGCGGAAGAAGCCGAGCGGATCCTTCGCGCTGCGCTGCATATCCGCCGCCTGCGGCTCGGCGATGAGCACATCGACGTGGCCGCGACCACGGCGCTGCTGGGCTGGTCCCTGATGGGGCTGGGCCGCTTCGATGCGGCCGAACAGGCGCTGCGCGAATCCGTCGACCTGGTTCGTCGCCTCCCCGGGGACCATGAGCGCGAGCTGGCCATGCAGCTCACGTTTCTCTCCGATCTCCTCCGCGCCCGCGGCGATCTGGCCGAGGAGGAGAAGGCGATTCGCGAAGCGGCGGACATTCGCGCCCGGCGGCTGGCCGCGAATCACCCCGCGCTGGCGTGGAACCTGCTCTGCCTCGCGCGAGTTCGCCACAAGCTGGGTGACTTCGACGCCGCCGAGTCGGCCTGTCGCGACGCATTGGACATCTACACGGCGCGACGCCCCCATCACACCGATACGGCCGACTGCCAGCAGATGCTCGCGCGCATCTGCGATGCGCAGGGTCGTCACGCGGAAGCGGCGTGCTGGTGGCAAACCTGCATCGAAATCCGCCGCGCGCTGCTCCCCCCCGACCACCCCGATCACGCCTTCGCCGAGCAGGGTCTGCTCGCCAGCCGCGCGGCCGAGCAGAGCGCCGAACCCGGGTCAAACGCCTCGCAGAGTCCGTAGACACGGCGTGCCGGCGACGCACCCCCACCCCCGGCAACTTCCGAATCGGATGTTGCCGCGCCGGCATCCCGGCGCGACTGTCTCACCGCCGCGGCCCCAACTCCGCCCCCAGCGCCCACGCCTGCACCAGCCGCTCGGCGGCCCGCCGCCCGCCTTCCGCAATGTTCGGCTCGTCTGCGATTCGGGCGACGGCGCGCTTCAGCGACTCCGGCGATCGACGCTCGCCCAGCGCCAGAACAGCCTGTTCCCACCGCTTCCAATCCTCATCGCGCCCGATTGAGTCGTTCCGCGCCAGCATCACCAGCGACTCCGCAATCACCTCGGCGACGCGCTCGCCCACCGCCGGTTGTCGCTCGCTGATCGCCCGCAGCGCGATCAGCAGCCGCATGGCCAGGTCGTGTTTCAGCACATCGGCAAGGCGGCTGTTCGAAACGGACCGCAGCGCTTCTCGAACGCGTGATGCAAGCTCCCGGTCCTCCGGAGCAGGCGACTCCAGCAGCTTTCGGATGCGCTCGAGCGCGTCGCGAAAACCCTTCGGAAGCTCAGCGCCCGCACCGGCCGACGGCAGTGGCAGAGTATCGAGGATAAACGCGTCGCCCCATCGTTCGACGCAGTGCCGCGTGACGATCGACAACTGGCTCTCACTCTGCACGTCCGATGCCCACGCGTGCGCGTCCGTCAGCAATTCGTCGGCAAGCGGCGCGCCCTTCTCCCCGCACAGCGCCAGCGCCGCAGCGAGCGTCGCCTGTTCCACCGGCGTCGCCCGGCCGCCGCCCTGCGCTGCGTAACGCATCAGTCCCGTCTGCAGCACTGCCCGGGCCGCCGGCGTACAGCGGGTGTCATCGCCCCGCAGCGAGCGGCCGATCATCTCGACGAACTGCCCCTGCGCGCGGGCATTCAGCGCCGGGTGGCCTGCGTCCACATACAGCTCCCCGACGAGCTGCTGCGCGAGCGCCTCACTCAGCGGCTGCTCGGTCGACGAATAGCGGGCCGCGGCGTCGCGAATTCGCTGCTGAAGCGACTGCAACGCACTCACGTGCTCCGGATACTGCTCGTGGAATCCGCGCGCTGCCCCCGCATGCAGCGCCGCCCACGCTTCCGCGCTGCGCGGCGCTGATTCAGTCGGCGGCAGCTCCTGCGACTGCGCCAACGCAACCCAGAGGACGCTGACGCTCACGAGCACAACCCGCATAGCCAGCGCGATCCGCCGCCCGCTCATGGTGAACATCGTTGTGCCTCACTCGCCGAAGACGTCCCGGCAGTAGATACGACACTGATTATAGTGGTCCGGCCACGGTGCAAAGAACAGGCAGCAGGTGTGACAATCAACGAGTGAACCGCAATGAAACGCGCAGGCATTCGTGCACTTGTCCGGATCCTCGCACTTTGTATCCTCCAAGCGGCTCCCTGTACACGGGCCGACGCTCAGCGCGTTCACAACGCTTGCTGATACCGCAGCCAACACGAACGCCATGACAAGCCTGATCATATTCACGGTAGGTCTCCTTTGCCGCCCACCAAGGCAGCATCCAAGACCATACCCCCCCGCGTCAAGCCGGGCACGTCGAATTATCGACCCCACACTTCAATCCCTCTCTATTACCCCCCATGCGCCGGCGCCCCGCTCCAATCCGTCTCATACAACAGATAATCCGTCCGCGTCATCCCCATCGCCCGATACACCTCCTGCGCCCGCGTATTCGCTCCGTCCACGTACAGCCGCAACCCGCACACCCCCGGCGTCCGCCGCGCCAGCCCCTCCACCCACGCGTGCAGCTCCCGATACACCCCCGCCCCGCGCGCCGCCGGGCTGACGTACACGCTCTGAATCCACCAGAACCACCCGTCGCGCCAGTCGCTCCACTCCCGCGTAATCAGCATCTGCCCCACCACCGTTCCGCCCCTCCGCGCCGCGTAGTACACTCCCCGCGCCGGGTCCGAGAGCACCCGCTGCACTCCGCGGAGCAGCACCGCCGCGTCCAGCCGCCGCCCCTCGGTCTCCAGCGCCATCGCCGCATTGTTCGCGGCGATTGACTCCGCATCCGCCGCTGTTGCAGGATCGATCACCAGTGCGCTCATCCGCAAACCTCCCGCACCCCGCCGCATCATTCGACGCCGCCGCATTCTCACCCGCCGGCCGACGCATCACCGTCATGGGCCTCGGCGGATTCGGCGGCGGAGTCGGCGTCGCCCGCTGGCTGGCCGCCTGCGGCGCCCGCGTCACTGTCACCGATCGCGCACCCGCCGACAAGCTCTCCACCGCCCTCGCGGCCCTGTCTGGTCTCGACCTCCGTCTCGTGCTCGGCGAGCACCGCGAAGCCGACTTCCGCGACACCGACCTGCTCATCGTCAACCCCGCCGTCCCTGACGGCAACCCGTTCCTCGCCGCCGCGCGCGACGCCGGCGTCCCCATCACCACCGAGATCAACCTGTTCGTGAGCCGCTGTCGCGGACGCACCGTCGGCGTCACCGGCTCGGTCGGCAAGAGCACCACCGTCGCCATGATCGAGCACGCCCTCGCCCAGTGCGGCTTCGCCCGCCCCGAGCCGACCGGCGACCGCGCACCCGCCCCGCGCGCCCGCGGCCTGCGGCGCGTCTGGCTCGGCGGCAACATCGGCGCCAGCCTGCTGTTCGATTTGCCGGATATCAGCGACGAGGACGTTGTGATCCTCGAATTGTCCAGCTTCCAGCTTCATCGCACGCCGCAGGTGCAATGGAGCCCGCACGTCGCGGCCATCACCAACGTCGCACCAAACCACCTCGACTGGCACGCTTCCTACGACGAATACCGCGACGACAAGCTCAACATCCTGCGTCACCAATCCGCGACCGGCGAAGCGCTCATCGGCCCGGACGCCGAGTTGATCGAGATCGTGAAGCGCCTGCGCAGCGCGCATCCCCGCAGCGCGTGGCACGTTTCAGTCGGCGCCGGCGGCCGCGCCACGGCCGAGGCGCTTCACCCGCACCGCGCCGCCGACGCCCTGCCCCTGCCCGCCGGCCCGCTCAAGCTCTCCGCCCCCGGCGCCCACAACCAGCGCAATGCAGCGCTCGCACTGGCCGCGACGGGACTGCTCGGCGTTGACCCCGATCGCGCCGCCGCCGCCCTGGCCGGTTTCGCCGGCCTGCCGCACCGCCTGCAGCGCGTCGTGGAGCGCGACGGCGTCACCTACTTCAACGACTCGAAATCCACCACGCCCGAGGCGGCGCTCACCGCCATCCACGCCTTCGACGAAGGCGTGCCGTTGCTCGTGATCCTCGGCGGCTACGACAAGCACGTCGATCTCTCGCCGCTGGCGCGCCTCGCCGCCCGCCGCGCGCGTTTCGCCGCCTGCATCGGCGCCACCGGCCCGGCCATCGCCGACGCCATCCGCGCCGCCGGCGGCCGCGCCGAGCTGCTCGACTCGCTGGCCGAAGCCGTGGCCGCCTGCCGCGCAGCGGCCCGCCCGGGAGACGTGGTGCTGCTCTCGCCGGGCTGCGCCTCGTGGGGGCAGTTCACCGACTTCCGCGAGCGCGGCGAGGTCTTCACGCGCCTGGTATCGGGCGATGCCTGAGCGCGGCGCGAACCCCGCTGAGCCGCTACCCCCGGAGCGCGAGCTGCAGAGCCTGCGGCGCAGCTTGCTGCGCTGGTTCGACTGTTCCAAGCGCGACCTGCCCTGGCGTCGCACGCGCGACCCCTATCGCATCTGGCTGTCGGAGTGCATGCTTCAGCAGACCCGCGTCGAGACGGTCATCCCCTACTACCAGCGATTCCTCGCCGCCTTTCCCACGGCCACCGCGCTGGCCGACGCCTCGCTGCAGCGCGTGCTCAAGCTCTGGGCCGGACTCGGCTATTACGCCCGCGCCCGCAATCTGCATCGCGCTGCGCAGATCATCGCCACTCAGCACGCCGGCCATGTGCCCGAATCGGCCGCCGCGCTCGCGGAACTACCCGGCGTGGGTCGATACACCGCCGCCGCCGTCGCCAGCATCGCCTTCGGCGAGCCGGTGGCGGCCGTCGACGGCAACATCCAGCGCGTGCTGGCCCGCCTTCTCGCCGTCACCGCCCCGATCGACGCCGCCGCGACGCGCACCCGGCTATGGTCGTTGGCCGAGACGCTGCTCGATCGAAAGCGCCCCGGCGCCTTCAACGAAGCGCTGATGGAACTCGGCGCGACCCTCTGCACACCGACCGCCCCTCGTTGCCACGAATGCCCCCTCGCGAAGTGGTGCGTCGCCCATCGCAGCGGACGCACCGCCGACCTGCCGGTCAAGGCCCGCCGCTCCGCGCCGACCACCCTGCGAATCGAGGCGATCGCCATCCGCCGGGATGCTCGGCTGCTCCTGCTTCAGCGGCCGCCGAGCGGGTTGTACGGCGGTATGTGGGAACTGCCGAGCCTCGCCACCGACTCGCACGCTGGCGAAGGCACCACCGCGCCGCGCCTGAGCGCATTCGCGAGTGACCATCATGGCATCACGATCGAAACACCGCGCTGCGTCGGAACCGTGACCCACGTCCTGACCCACCGCCGGATGCTAGTGCGCGTCTGGATTGCCGGCTTCAGGAGCGGACGCGCGCGGCGCGGTTCGCACGCCGCCGCGCGCTGGATTTCCCGCCCGGGTCGCGCAGACCTGCCCATCGCCGTACTGGATCGAAGGACTCTGGAGCTTGCTGAGAGTACGAAATAGACGCGGAGCCGGCCAAATCGCTCCCGGTCCCCGCGACAATTCCGGGATTTCGCTTGCTTCGTACCCGCAACGGCGGCATAGTGCACTTGGGAAAGAAGCGTACGGCCCATCGAACGCGCTGGCTGCAATCGTCCTCCATGGCGTACTCGTGTGTCGCGGCCCGAGGCTGCGCTACGCGGAACTATGACGGCCGGCGCGACCGGGTCGTTCGGGTCGGAACGGGTGAGGGCCTGTTCCGACTCGGTGCCTCCGGCCGACGGGAAAGAGCCGGGAGGAGAGGAGTGCTGGGCCCCGAAACCGCCGGGGCGGGTCGCGCGCAAGCGCCGCCTGCCCCGGCGACTCTTTTCCACCGCCGCGCGACGCGCAGCAGCGCAGCCGGCGTGGCGATTTTTCACATCGCCGCGAATTCCGGCCGTTCGATTATCACACGCGCCGCCGAAGCGAACCGCGATCCACAACCCCCGATAAGCACTCGCCGCTCAGATGGTTCCGTGAATTCCCGTTGCCCCGCCCCCGTCTGATTCCTAGGATGAATTCAGCGGCGTGACAGCCTGAGTCCAGCGCACTCGCATGCGCCGGGGCGGGGCGGTTACGCGGAGGCGAGCATCAACATGCCATACCGCACGAATGACTGCCCGATCGGGCCGGATCACCCGCTCCGCCGGCTTTTTTCCGGCATGGTCGAGCAGGTGTTCATGGTCGAACTCGGCATCTGCGATCCGAAGCTCACCGACTACATGGCGAGCATCCTGACCGACTTCGTCCACGTCGACCGGATTTATCGCCTCCGCGATATCGACGGCACCGCCATCCGCGAAGTGTCGCGAATGGAGGCGGAGGCCCAGTTGGGCAACCAGGCCGACGGCACGCAGCGAACCGCAACCGTCTATCGCTACATCGGCGACTTCACCCTGTTCTGGACCGGTCTGTACCCCGAGGCGTTGCGACTACGCACGCAGGGGGCTGATCGCCTGACCGAGTACGTCCTGCAGGGCAAGCGCTCCTACGGCATCGCCAGTGAGCTGGTCGCCGCCGACCAGTCACCGTCCCAATCGCTCCTTCGCGATCTAAGCGAGCGATTCGAGCACTGCGTCCACGGCCTGCACCTGGTCCGCGGCGCCTGGAGCGCCGGCGCCTCCCGCCACGGCGAGGCACTCGGCGGCAACTGACGCTCCGATCAATCGGCTTCTCGATCAGGAAGCTACTCGATGAGTGATCTTCCCGGGTGGCATTCTGGTTGGCATCTTGGGTGGCATTTTGAGTGACTTCTTGGGTGGCATGCTTTCGCGGTACTCCGCGTAAGCATGCACTCATAGCGCCACCATGCGCCGTGGCACCGCCCTTCCGGGCGGTGCAGTGCATCGGGCAGAAGCCCGATGCCGCAGGCCATTGGCCCGCCGATCCCCAACCCCACATCATCGCACAGGCTTGCGCAGAATCTCCGCAAGATCGATGACCACCGGCGCATCGCGAAGCGCCGAAATGTGCACCAGCATCCGCCGCCGCGCCGGCTCGAACACCACGCTGTGCTGCGTGGTCCCGTCGGCCACCTCGCGAATCAGGGCCATCGCATCCTTCGCGTCGTAGCGCTTCGTCGCACCCCCCGCCTCAAACCGACCAGTCAGCTTCTGATACCGCCCGCAGGCCGTCGGCTCACGTCGCAACCGCATGTGATTCGTGCAGGCGATGATCGCAGCGGCTCCATGATCCGCCACCCCATTCGATCCTTCCTCCGCGGCGCTGGCAGGAGTGTCCAAGCCCGCATACGGCGCCTCCCGGCTCGACACACCCGAATCGCGCCGATTCCCATCCCATTCAAACACTCGCGCCGGAGACCCGCTCGCCGCAGCGCGCGGGCCGCTGACGTGAATGTTCCCGCCACAGGCCAGCACCCGCCCCTCCAGCGCCCTCTGAAACTGCTCAGCGAACGTGCCGCCGCGCGCCCCCTCCAGCGCCTCGCGCAGTACCGTCGCACGAGCTGTGAACCCCTCTGTCGCCGTCGTCGGCAGCCCCCGTGCATCATGCACGCTGACCGTCACTCCGTCGGCATTCATCGCCGTGTATAACCCGATCAACCCCGGCCAACTGACACCCACCCACGGCACATGGCCATCGCCGCGGTGCACAAGGACGAATTGCGCCTTGTCCACGCCACCAACAACCGGGTAATCGAGATTCCGCGCCGTAAGCGTCTCGCCATCCGTCGTGCGTTCCCCCCAGAGTGAAATGCTGGAGCACATCACGCCGCGCCAGTCGGCCAGCGTGTTCGCAACCTCCAGGTCCTCGCGCACCATCGCCCGGTTCAGCACGCGAGAGTGCGGCGCCGCTCCCAGCCGGGCGGCCGCACCGGCCAGAATGCCCTCCATCTCCGCAAGCACCGCGTCGCTCCAGACAAACGACCTCCGCACCGCAGGACGAATGACCTCCTCATAAACCTCAGGCGAGCGGCTGATCGCCGGCGATAGCACGAAATCATCGAACACGGACACCAGCGCCGGCGCAAGCAGGTACCCCTGGGCGAAACCCGCTTCGCACGGCGTGCCCCACACTTCAATAACCGGGATGCCCCCGACCTCCGTCCGCCGGCCGCAGACCGCCGCATCGCCCGCAGCCGCCGGCGAGGCGATTGCGCCGAGCAGCAGCCATCCCGCGACGACGATGGTCAGCGGTGATACTCCAAGTGCACCGTAGCGCCGCGACCGCCAGGGTTGACTCAGAGGCCGATTCTGACATGACTCTGACAACGCTGATCCTCCCACGTCCGCATTGCACACTACCCGCTCAGACGGATGCGTCAACCCGCCCTCGCGGAATCGCGGCATGATTGACGCTACGAATCGCGAATTGGCGCATTTTGTCGCACCATAGCGCAGTTTGTCGCGGCACGTGCTGAATCGGCGTGCTTTTCAGCCGCTCCATCGCGAGTCACGCGGCCGGCAATCTCGACATCGGCGGCTTGGCGTCCTGGTTTCGTCGCGTCCGATCGACTACGCCGGGTTCCAGGCATTCCGAACCGCGCGGTGCGGGAATGAACTGCGGCCGGGGCGCTCGGATCGTGCAGACCCGTGCGCCTCGGCCATTCACTGCTGATGGAAAAAAGCGAACCGCCGAAGCGAGGGGCTTGCTTCGGCGGTTCGGCCGGACATGGGGAGCGGATTTCGGGGGGTTGACTCTCTAGCGCGATGCTCCGCTCGCCCCCATCCGGACAGACCCGCGAGCGCTCCGGGGGGAGAGACGCCCGCGGCAGAAACCGCCTTACCCGCGGCGCCGCAGCAGGGGGAGAAGTCCTGCCGCCAGAAGAACCAGGCTGGCCGGCTCAGGCACCGGGTTGCGGTCGATGTAGAACAGGAAATCCGTGGTGTGCGGGTGCCCGCCGTCCGGTGACGGCTCCAGCCACCCGGCCGCGCCGATCACGTCCCACGCCGCGCTGTTGAAGGCGGGGTTGGTCAGACGATCACGGAACCGCATGTAGAAGGAGCCGGGATCGGGGTTCGCGTCGCTGCCGGGATACTCATCCCACTGCAGCGCTCCGTTGAAAACCGCGGCCCCGCCGAAGAGCGGCGTCAGCGATGCGTCGCTGAGCGAGAAGCTGAGCTTGTTGTTCGCGTTCACGCCGCCGGCAATCAGGTCGTTGAACATGTTGCCGTAGGGCAGTGCGTTGGCGCCGTTCCAGCCGCCGCTCGACCCGATCACGCGGAACGTGGCGTCCAGGCGATAGGTCTGATCCAGCGCGTCATAACCGGAGTTGGCCGAGTAGCCGACCACCGCGCCATTCGAGCTTTGCAGGTGGGCGATTGTGCCGGTAATCCGCGCCATCACCGTGTTGTTGTTCGGAGCGGGCGGATTGTAAAAGGTCATCGCCACGTCGGGCAGGAAGTGAAACGTGTTCGGTCCGGAGCCGGTGTCCAGTCGCAAGCCGTAGTCGCGATTGTCCACCGCGTTCGGATTCGCGCTGTGCGAGCCGTTCGGATGGCTGTACGCACGATAGGTGACCGGAAACGCAACCGGACCTGCGACGGCGGAGCCGGCGAGAACCGCCAACCCGATCGCCAGACCCAATGACTTGAAAGCTCGCATCGCTGTCGGCCCTCCTCGGAACCTGTCTGTGCGGCGCTGCATCCGGCGGGTTCACGACCCCGCCTCGACCCAGGCACGATGTGCAAGGCGACCGATGCTAGAACTCGCGAATCACGGAAGGCAAACGATGCGCAGTGCGTCCGAAGAGATGTGACGGACGACCCGGGATGCAAGAGTTATTTCGAGACCGCACGAGAGAAATCGCTGTTTTTCCGCCCCGATTGAGCGATTTGCCGGACTCGCTACCGCAGCGGCACGCCCTGTAATGTCAGCAGGAAGCGCTCCACGCAGAGCTGCGGCGCGACGTTGCGATCCAGCATCGCCTCCGCCTGCGCAATGCCGCGAATCCCCTCGTCCAACCCCCCGCCCATTCCCGCCGCGATCGCCGCACTCTGCCGGGCCGCCGGCGCAACCAACAGCAGCGCGGAATCCGCCTGTTCGCGCACAATCAGCGCATCCCGCAGCACCGCGGCGCAGATCATGAGCACCAGCCGCACCCCTACGCGCAGCTCGTCCGTCGGGACGCTTGCCGACGACGACTTCCCCGATCGCCCGCCGCCCTCATCCGCCCCCTCGTCCCCGTCGCCCTCGGATACCCCGTCGGATTCATCGGCCAGGTCGCGTCCGTGAAGCCGGGGCGCCAGCTCCTCCGCCCGTTCCAGCAACGCCTTGGCGGCCGCTTCGACGCCGCTTCGCCCGACGCCGACCAGCACATCCGCGATCGGCTCGACTTCCCCCGCCACACCCGCCGACGCCCAGCGCCGCGCCGCACCCAGACTTCCCCCGGCCAGCGCCGCCAGCGCCGCCGCAGGCTCACTCTTTAATCCCGCCGGCCCGACCAGCTCGTTTTCGATGAACGCGCGCGGCAGCAGGCCGAACTCGATGCCCTGGCAGCGCGAGCGCACCGTCGGCAGCAGCCGCTCCGCCGACGACGAAAGCAGGATCAGGTGCGCCCTGCCGGGCGGCTCCTCGAGCGTCTTGAGCAGCGCGTTCTGCGCCTCCTCATTCATCCTCTCCGCGTCGCGCAGCACGAACACGCGCGATGAACTCAGGGCCGGCCTCCGGCCGGTGGCGTCGATCACAAAGTGCCGGATCACGTCGACGCCCAGGAAGAGCGCCTTGGTGCGGCGCACCGCCGCGTCCGGATGCACCCGCGCGAGTTTCCGCTCCACAAGCTGAAAATCCGGATGCGTCCCCGCCGCCAGGCAGTGGCAGGGCGGGCACTCCCCGCAGGCTTCGATCTCCGCCGGCGGCGCTTCGCCGAATAGCGCCTCCTCCGCACCGCCGCCCCGCTCCCGCCGCGAACAGAGCAGCGCCCCCGCCAGCGCCAGCGCCGCCATTTCCTTGCCGACGCCCTCCGGCCCGTGAAACAGCAGCGCGTGCGGCACCCGTCCCCCCGACAAGGCGCGCCGAATCAGCCCCAGGGCGCGATCCTGGTGACGGATGTCGGACCAGCGCACCAGCCGCGACACACCGCACTCCTTCCTGCACAACCGCGCGGCGCCGCGCGATGCCTTTAATCAAGAGCAGTCGATCACCGCCCGCTTCATGCGGTCAGGGAAACGTCTTGCGCAGCGCATCCTGCACCTGGGCCTCGACCGCGTCCGCGCTCTGCGCCGCGTCAATCAGCACCACCCGCCCGGGATAGCGATCCGGCAGTGAGCGAAAAAGCTGCCGCACGCGCCGGTGATACTCGATCGGGCGCTGTTCAATCGCGTCGACCACCGCCCCGTCGAACATCGCCATCTGCCCGCGCAGCGCGGAACTGCGCTTGCGCGAGATCGCCGGCGTCCGACCGGTCCGCGCAAAGCCCAGTTCCGGCTCCAGGTCGAGAATCAGCGTCAGATCCGGCCATACGCCGCCGACCGCCGCCCCGCCCAGCGCCAGCACCTCATCCAGCGGGAATCCGGCCGCTCCCTGGTAAGCGTAGGTCGCGGAAATGAACCGGTCGCACAGCACCGTCTGCCCGGACTGCAGCGCCGGCCGGACCACCTCCGCGATCAGCTGCGCCCGCGAGGCCATGAACAGCAGCGCCTCGCAGCGCGGGTCCATCCCCGGGTTCTCCTCCAGCAGCAGCAGGTGGCGAACGCGCTCGCCGATTTCCGTGCCGCCCGGGTCTTTCGCCCGCACAACCGAACCGCCGGCGGCCGAAATCGAGCGCTCCAGCCGCGCAAGCTGAGTGCCCTTTCCGCCGCCATCCGGCCCGTCCACCACGATGAATTTTCCCGCGACGTTCATGCGCGGGTCAGACTAGCCGGGCGCGGCGACGCGGGCAATTCACCGCGCAGCGCGCCATACCGTGATCGTCGGCAACAGGCTCCCTTGTTGGAAGAGCGGCCGCCCGCTACCATTCATGAATTCCGCCGCTCCATTCCGCGAGCCGCGCAGCCCCGATTGGGATTCAGCCACGAATGAAAAATCCAGGCCCCGCCTCTGACGCGCCGCGCGCGGCGGACGGAATTGCTGAAGGCGTCCTTGAACTGGGCGAACAGGGCGCCGGTTTTCTGCGCGACCCCAAGCGCAATTTCGCCCCCCGCCCGACCGATCCTTACGTCTCATCGGACACCATCAAGCGCTTCAACCTCCGCGGCGGTGAGCACCTCCGCGGCCCCGTCGGCGCGGTCGCCAACAAAGGCAACCGCTCGACCCGGCTGATGCGCGTCGATCAGATCGACGATGTCGCCGTCGCACAGTGGACCGCCCACCCCGAGTTGAGCGAAACCACCGCCATCGACCCGAACGCGGCCCTGCACTTCGACACCCCCGGCGGCCCGGTCAGCATGCGTGTCGTGCAGCTCTTCACCCCCATCGGGCGCGGTCAGCGCGGGCTGATCGTCGCCCCGCCGCGCACCGGCAAGACCATCCTGCTCCAGCAGATGGCCCACGGCATTGCCGAGAATCACCCCGAAATCTACATGATCGTGCTGCTGGTGGACGAGCGCCCCGAGGAAGTCACCGAGATGCGCCGCAACGTCCGCGGCGAGGTTTACGCCAGCAGCAATGACAAGGACGCCCACTCGCATATTCGCCTTGCGCGGCTGGTCTGCGAACGCGCCAAGCGCCTGGCCGAGGCCGGCCGCCACATCGTCATTCTGCTCGATTCGATCACGCGTCTGGCCCGCGCGTTCAATACGTTCGTGGGCAGCAGCGGCCGCACCATGACCGGCGGACTGGACATCCGCGCGCTCCAGGAACCCAAACAGATTTTCGGCGCTGCTCGCAACATCGAGAACGGCGGCTCGCTCACGATCATCGCATCCGCCCTGATCGAAACCGGCAGCCGCGCCGACGACTTCATCTTCCAGGAATTCAAGGGCACCGGAAACATGGAGCTGGTGCTCGACCGCGAAATGGCCAATCAGCGCATCTGGCCCGCCATCGACCTCAAGCAGTCCGGCACCCGCAAAGAGGAGAAGCTGCTCGACGAAGCCACCCTGCGCAAGGTGAACCTGCTGCGACGCCACCTCTACGACATGCCCGCCCCGCGCGCCATGTCCGCCCTGCTCGACCGCATGAACCCGCACAAGGATCTGGCCGCTTTCCTCGCCAGCCTTCAGGGCTGACCGCGCCTACAATCCCGCGCATGTGCGGCATCGCCGGCATCCTGAGCCTCTCCGCCGATTCCCGCGTCTCCCTCGACGAGCTGCGCCCCATGGCCGCGGCGCTCGTTCATCGCGGACCCGACGACGACGGATTCGCCGTTCTCGCCGGCGGCCGCTGCGGCCTGGCCTTCCGCCGCCTCTCCATCATCGACGTCGCCGGCGGGCGGCAGCCCGTCTCCAACGAGGATGATTCCGTGACCGCCGTGTTCAACGGCGAGATCTACAACTTCCGCGAGCTTCGCGAAGAGCTGATCGCCCTGGGCCACCGCTTCCGCAGCCAGTCGGACAGCGAAACGATCGTCCACGCCTACGAGCAATGGGGAGAGGAATTCCTCCCCCGGCTGGCCGGCATGTTCGCCATCGCACTCTGGGATGATCGCGCATCGCGCCTGCTGCTGGCCCGCGACCGCCTCGGAAAGAAGCCGCTTGTCACCGCGCAATTCGGGGACCGCCTCTACTTCGCCAGCGAAGCCAAGGCGATTCTCGCGCTGCCCGGCATCCCGCGCCGGCTCTGCCCGCACGCTCTGCACGACTACCTCGTGCTGCAATATGTTCCCGCACCGCGCAGCATCTTTGGCGGCTTCGAGAAGCTGTTGCCCGGCGCCGTGCGGATCATTCGGGCCGACCACCCCTCGGACGCCGCGCTGGACTTGCAACCTGACAGCACGGCGCCCGGCGCGCAGCGGCGCTACTGGCGCGTGCCGCCCGCGGATCATCGCTTCGACGGCAGCTACGCCGATGCGCTGGAGCGTCTCGATCTGCTGCTGACGCGCGCCGTCGAGCGCCGGCTGATCTCGGATGTGCCGCTCGGCGCGTTTCTGTCGGGCGGGATCGACTCCTCGATCGTCGTCGGCCTGATGCACCGCCTCGGCGTCTGCCCGCTGCGGACCTTCTCCATCGGCTTTTCCGATCCGCGTTACGACGAGACCGCCGCCGCCCGCATGGTCGCTGCGCGATTCGGGACGCAGCACACCGAACAGCTCGTGACGCCGCGCGCCGCCGACCTGCTCGACCGCCTCGCCTGGCACTACGACGAGCCGTTCGCCGACTCCTCCGCCCTCCCGACCTGGCACGTCGCCGAAATCACCCGCCGATCCGTCACCGTCGCGCTCAGCGGCGACGGCGGCGACGAGGCATTCGGCGGCTACGACCGATACCGCGCCCTGCGCTGGGCGGCCCGGCTCGATCGCGCCCCGCTGCTGCGCTCGGCCGCTGCCGGACTGGCCGCACTGCTGCCGCACGGACGGGCCAAGTCGCTCGGCAACCGGGCTTATCGATTTCTGTCCGCGATGAGTGCGTCGCCGCACGACCGCTACGCGGAATGGGTGAGCGTCTTCGCCGAGAGCACACTCTGGGCCGACTATTGCCCCCAATGGGCCGATCGCCTCCGCGCTGACGGAACCGTCGAGGAGAGCGTTCGCCGCCGGCTCACCGCGGCCTCGGGATTCCCGGAGATTCGAACGGCGACCGCCGCGATGCGCACCGACTACCAGACTTATCTGCCCGGCGACCTGCTGACCAAGGTGGACATCGCGACGATGGCCAACTCGCTCGAATGCCGCGCCCCGCTGCTCGATCACGAGCTGATCGAGTTCGCGCTCTCGCTGCCGGAGGAGTGGAAGCTGCGCGGCCGCCACGGCAAGCACATCCTGCGCGATTGGGCGCGTCGCCTGCTGCCGCGCGAGATTCTCAACCGGCCCAAGTCGGGCTTCGGTGTGCCGGTCGGCGAGTGGTTCCGCGGCGAGCTGCGCGAGACGCTGGAAGGCGAGCTCCTCGCGGATGGCAGCCTGAGCCGCCGCATTCTGCGCCGCGATTCACTGCAGCGCCTGCTTGCCGAACATCGCGACGGCCGCGCAAACCACGCGCATCGCCTCTGGTCACTGCTGATGCTGGAGCGCTGGCAGCGCTGCTGGCAGGCGCGGATCGACTGACGCGGACTCGACGCCGCTGTGCTGCGTTGCCGCTTGCCTGCGCACGTTGCACCCGCCCGCCAAACCCGCTTCCCCCGAACAGCCGATGATACGACCGAATGCATCGCCCGCCCCCGTGACGCCGGGGCGGCCGCAGGAGCCGCCTGATTGGCCGCCGTTGAAACAGCCTCCGCGCCGGCAGCCCGCGCCGCCCCATCCGCGCCGCAGGAAAGCAGCGGCGTTGCAGGCGCTCCGCGCGTCGCCGCCAGCGCTGTGCCGAACGGATCGCCGGAAGCCGCCCGCATCGGCCGACTGCTTCAGATTCGCGTCCCCGTCATCGCCCGGCTCGCGCAGACGCGAATGCCGCTCGCCGATGTCCGCCGCATGGCCAACGGCTCGATCGTGCGACTCGACAAGCCCGTCGAAGAACCGCTCGACCTGATGATCAACAATCACGTCGTCGGCACCGGCACGGCCGTCCGCGTCGGCGAGCACTTCGGCCTGCGAATCGAAAGCGTCGGCGACGCCCGCACCCGCCTGATGTCAATCTCGCAACCCGGCGCATAGCGCCCGCTCGCCTCTTCGGCACCCCGGGCTTACCGCGCCCGTCGCCCCATCCGCATCAGTCGTGCCGCTTCATCCAGTCGCAGGACCATCGCCGCCGCCAGGTACACCAGCCCCCCCGCCGCCAGCAGCCCGAACGTCTCCGCACAGCGCCCCCACACCCCCGCCCCCAGCGCCGCTTCCGACCAGCGAGCCGCCGCCGGCGCCAGCGCCCAGACCGCTCCGCCCGCCGCCGCTGCGCACGCGATCATTCGCAGCAGCGCGCCGGTCAGTCCGTCGCCGATTCGCGCGTCGCGCCGCCGTCGCGCCAGCAGCACGACGCCGACCGCCGCCGCCAACCCGAACGAAATGACCGACGACACCGCCAGCCCCGCTTCGCGCAACCCGGGAACCCAGACCAGCGACAGGCTCAGCAGCACGTTCAGCGGCAGCACCGCCGCACTGATCCGCAGCGGCGTTACCGCGTCGCCCAGGCTGTAGAACGCCCGGGAGACGATGTGCTGCGCGCAGAACGCCCACATCCCCAGCCCATACCACGCCAGCACCACGGCCGTTCGTTGCGTGTCCGCCGCGTCGAAATTGCGATACTCGAACAGCAGGCGGATGAGCTGCGGCGCCATCGCCACCATCATCGCGCCCGCCAGCAGCCCCTCGAAAATCGCCATCCGCAGCAGTTGCCGCACCTCGCCGCCCCAGGCGCGCCAATCCTCGCGCACCGCGTGTCGCGAGAACGCCGGCAGCGCCGCCGTCGCAATCGAGATCACCAGCACGCCCAGCGGAAACTGATACAGCCGCTGCGCGATGCTCAAGGCCGACAGCGCCCCCTCCTCCAGCGGGTAATTCACCTGCGCCCCGAACCACTCAAACCCCGCCGCGCCGCCCGCCGTGCGGGTCAGCAGCACGCAAAGCTGGCTGTCGATGAACACTCCCAGCGCCAGCACCGATTGCCCCAGCGCAACCGGCGCCATCATCTTCATCATCCCGGCCACCGCCGGATCGCGCGGCGCCCACTCCCAGCCGATCGGCACGCCGTGACGCCGCAGCACCGGCAGCAGCAGCAGCACCTGCGCCGCGCCGCCGGCCAGCACCATCGCCGCCACCCAGTACACCTGCCGATCCGGCGCAGCGCCCCCCAGCCACGGCCCCACCACCGCGATGCCCGCAATCATGAACAGGTTCAGCACGATCGGCGCCGCCGCCGCCGGCACGAAGCTGCCGACGCAGTTGAGCAGCGCGGCCAGCAACGACAGCACGCAGATGCTGATCATGAACGGCAGCGTCAGCGCCGACAGCCCCAGCAGCAGCCCGCGCGCTGCGCTTTCCTCCCCCCCGCCGCCCCACGCCCACACTCCCAGAATCACAACCTCCAGCAGCATGACCACCGCGACCAGCGTCACCGTCAGCATCGCCAGCGCCCGATGAAACAGCCGCACCGCGGACGCGCGGCCCTCCTGCTCCAACGCTCGCGTGAAGCGCGGCACGAACACCGGCGCCAGCCCGCCCTCCCCGAACAGCCGGCGGAACAGATTTGGAATCGTGAAGGCGTACGAGAAGGCGTCCTGAACCCACGACAGCGCGAACGTCTGCGCCAGCAGCACGTCGCGCACCATCCCCGTGATCCGCGACGCCAGCGTGCACGCGGCAATCCGCCGGGCCGAGGAAAGTACCGAGCGCCGCTCGTTCATGACGGCGGGCATGATAAGCGCAGCGCAGCGCCGATAGGGTCGCTCATTGGGCGGCCCCCGCCGCCACGGTTACAGTACCCGCCGGAATCCTCCATTCCGCGACAAGGTTCCACGGATTCGAGCATCCCGGAATGGAGCCATCCGAATCGACCATCCCGGAGCGCCCATGACCCCCGCCTCGATCATTTCGCAACACGCCCGCTCGCTCGATCTCCGCCGCGACTCCCGGCCGGCGCTGAGCGATCGGCCGCGGCGGATGCGAACGCAGCGCCGATTGTGCTCCATGGCGCCGCATTGCGCCATTCCGGCGGCTCTTGTCGCCGCCTGTTGCGCTCTGCCGCTTTACGCTCAAGGGTTCGATGCCGGCGTCGCCAGCGGCGACGTGATGCACAACGCGGCCATCCTCTGGACGCGCTCCCCCGTCGAGGGTCCGCTCACGCTGCGCGTCGCGCGCGACGCCGACTTCACCGACGTCGTGCTCACGCGCAGCGTCACCAGCAGCGCGGATCGCGACCGCACCGTCTCCGAGCCGGTGGACGGCCTGTCGCCGCAGACGCGCTACTGGTACGACTTCGCGGTCGAGGCCGATTCGCGCCGCAGCCGCGTCGGCACCTTTCGCACCGCCCCGCCGCCCGACGCGGCCGCCCCGCTGCGGTTCATCTTCTCCGGCGACTCGAACTACGCCAGCGCCCCGATGATCGCCTTCGACGCCGTCGCCCGCGAGGAGGCCGACCTCTTCCTGTGGTTCGGCGACACGATCTACGCCGACGTGCCCGCCGGCGGGCTGGGCGTCGCGCAGACGCTCGACGATTACCGCCGCAAGTACGCCCAGATGCTCGGCGACTCGGCCGTGCAGTCGGCGCTGGCGGCGCTGCCGGTGCTCGTCGGCTGGGACGATCACGAGGTGTTCAACGACTACGCCGGCGCGGACCCGCGCCTGCCGCGCACCCGCCGCGACGAAGCCTACCGGGCATTCTTCGAGTATCTGCCGATCTCCTCCGCCGGCGATCCCGCCGACCCCTTCCGCACCTGGCGCAGCGTGCGATTCGGCTCCACGGTCGAGTTCTTTCTGCTCGACGGCCGGCAGTATCGCGAGCCGTCGGCGGCGGCCGATTGCGGCGCGGCGGTGGACCCGCAGGGGTTCGTCGGCGGTCCGCTGCTGCGGGACGGCGACTGCGCTGATGCGCTCGATGATCCGCGAACGATGCTCGGCGCTGCGCAGCTGGACTGGCTGCTGACGGGGCTGCGCAATTCCACCGCGCGCGTGAAGTTCATCGTGAACAACGTGCCGATGACCTACCTCGGCGTCGCCCCCTACGACCGCTGGGACGGATATGACCGCGAGCGCCGCACCATCCTGCACTTCATCGATTCGCATGCCATCCGCGGCGTCGTGATCCTGACCACCGACATTCACGCCAATCTCTACAACCCCGACGTGACGCACTTCTTCCGCCGCCAGCGCCCCGACTACGGCCTGCGCGGCCGCGTCGCGATCCCCGAGCTGATCGTCGGCCCGATCGGCAACGAGACCGCGCGGCAAAGCGCCGACGAAGTCGTTTCCGGGTTGATCGGCGCGCCGCGCGCGGGCGTCTTCGCCGGCTTCGCCGAGGCGGCCTTCGCGGCGCTGATCACCTCCGCCAACCGGCTGCAACTGGTGGAACCCAATCGCGTGGGCTATGCCGTGATCGAAGTCAGTGCCGCGGGTGACGTGTCGTTTCGCCTGCGCGGCGCGGCGCCGGATCTGCTGGCCGAGGGCGGCGCTGCGCCGGATCTGCTGGCCGAGGGCGGCTCGGCGGTGACTGAGTATTACGCGGCGCGGGTGGATGCACCGCCGCCGCCGCCCTGCTTCCTGCTGCCGATGCTGGCGCTCGCGCCGCTGGCGCTGCTGCGCCCGCGCCGCCGCAATTGACGGATGCTATGCACGGTGCCATGCCGCGCCTTGGGTGCCCTGCCGCGCTGGGCGGCGTGCACGGTGGCATGCTTTCGCGGTACTCCGCGTAAGCATGCAGCGCGTCGTGGCACCGCCCTTCCGGGCGGTGCAGTGCATCGGGCGGAAGCCCGATGCCACATGCCATGCCGCGCGTTGGGTGCCATGGCGACGGCATTGCGTCGCCATGCGTCTTTGACGCGACCGCGAGCGCCCGGCGCTTCCACGCTCTCGCTCTCCGCGCTCTCCGCGCCTTCCGCGCTCTCCGCGCTCTCTGCGCTCTCTGCGAGAACTCTTGTCGGGTGGCATGCTTTCGCTGTACTCAGCGTAAGCATGCATTCGAAGGGCCGCCCGCGTTGGGTATCATGCTGGCGGATGCGCTGGCGTCGCTGGTGGGGGCTTGCCCCAGGCGTGACATCGGTCCGCGGCGGCGAAGACTTGTGTAGCGTGGCGCGAAATCACGGAATTATTTTGTGAGAAGTGTATAAATTCACGCAGTTTTCCATGGAGTTCTCGGAGTTTTCCATGGAGTTCTCGGAGTTTTCCATGGAGTTCTGGCAGTTATCCATGGAGTTCTCGGAGTTTTCATGGCCGTTCCGGCAGGATTCCGAGCAATTCCGGCGCGACTCGCAAGAGTTGGCGCAGTACTCGCGCACCTCCCGGCAGTCGTCGGGCACGATTCAGCGCAGATAGTTCACGTTCCGAGAGAGCTGGGCCACGGTCCGCGAGTGCCTGGCCACGTTCAGATGCAATGCGGGCCGTTTCCGTCGCACACCGGGCAGAATCCGCGCGGAGTGCGCGGCGGCGCTGAGCCGGCGACAGGCATGACAGGCAGCGCGTGAATGCGGTTTCTCGCAGAGGCGCAGAGAGCGCGGAGGGAGAGGGTGCGGGCGAAGACATGCCGACGCAAAGCCGTCGGCATGGCACGTGGCATCGGGCTTCCGCCCGATGCGCTGCACCGCCCGGAAGGGCGGTGCCACGACGCGCTGCATGCTTACGCGGAGTACCGCGAAAGCATGCCACCCAACGCGCGACGGGCGAAGACATGCTTACGCGGAGTACAGCGAAAGCATGCCACCGGGCATGTCACCGAGCACGCCACCCTCGGCTCGTCAAGCGGACGGCGCGGGCCGCCACCGGCCTCAATGCCGCTCGCCGAAGCGCCCGCCCAGCGACGACACCGCCACCGCGGCGACAATCAGCGCCAGCGCGATGATGTCCGTGGTGCGCAGCCTGTCCTTGAGAACAAACACCGTGAAGCCGGTGAAGATCAGGATGTTGATCACCTCCTGAATGATCTTCAACTGGGCCGTCGTGAACGGCCCGCCGAAGTAGTTGCTGCCGAGACGATTGGCCGGCACCTGCAGGATGTACTCCGGCAGCGCGATCAGCCACGCCACCGCGATGATCAGCAGCGGCGACCACGAGGCCGGCGCAAACTTCAGGTGGCCGTACCACGCGATGATCATGAACAGGTTGGAACCCACGAGGAGCAAAATGGTCTGGAGGGCGGTGCTCATGCCGGAGCATACCGCGCCGCGCCGCGCGCCAGGGCGGGTCGCTCGGCCGCCTCAGCTCCGCCCCGGCCGCAGCCGGCGGGCCAGGGCCAGCGCGTTGTAAATCGCAACCGTCAGCACGTTGTTGACGCGCTTCACGAGCCGCGCTCCCGGGCTGCGCACGCCGTGGCGGCGGGCGATCAGCTCATCCTCGATGAACTGGCGCGAAAAGTTCGCGCCGCTCTTGCTGGTCTCGTACCAGCGGAAGGACGCCAGCCGCTCCGGGATGTACAGCGGGCTGCTGCGCTGCGCGAAGCGCAGCCACAGCTCATAGTCAAACGCCAGCTTCAACCCCGGGTCCAGCACGCCGACCTCGTCCATCAGCCGCCGCCGCCAGAAGACGGTCATCTGGCTGATGAAGTTGCGACGCAACAGGCTGCGGTAGCTGTAGCGCTTGGCGAAGAAGCGCTTGTAGGCGGAGACCCAGCGGCGGATCTCGCGGTCGTCGGCGTCGATCACGTCGCAGTCGCCGTGCAGCCAGTCGCACTGCGGATGTTCTCGAAACGCCGTCGCGACGCGCTGCAGCGCCCCGGGCTTGAGCACGTCATCCGAGTTGAGCCAGCCGACGACGTCGCCCTCAGCCGACTTCAACCCGCGATTGATGGCATCGACCTGCCCGTCGTCCGGGGCGCTGACAAACGTCACGCGATCACCGTACGAGCGGAGGATGTCGAGCGTTCCGTCGGTGCTGGCGCCGTCGAGGATGCGGTAGTCCAGCTCGAAATCGCCCCGCTGAGAAAGAACGCTGTCGATCGTCCGCCCGATGAAGCGGGCGTGATTGAACGAGGGCGTGATCAGCGAAATACGCAGACGGCTCATGACCGACATGATAGCCGCGGAGGGGCGGCTGCTGACGTGTGCTCACGGGCGCAAATGCACCCCGCGCAGCAGCAGCATCAGCTCGCGCGGGTCGTCGCCCGCGCGGCCCGCACCGGCGGCGGTCGGCAACCGCACCTGCAGCCGGGTGAGGCCGACGGCCAGATCGATCGGGCAGTCGATCACGCCCGCAGCCGCGACGCTGCCGCGCCAAGGCTCGGGCGCCGCAACGCTCGCTGCGCTGATGGCGGGCAGCCGCTGCACCTCGATCGGGCAGGGAATCGGAGCCGACGGGCCGATCAACGCAATGTCCAGCTCCAGCGTGCCGCGCACCTCGCGGTCACTCTCGATGAAGAGTGTCAGGCCGCCGGCCGCAGCGCTCCCCAGCCAGATCGCAAAACCCTCCCCATACGGCTCGAAGTGCACCGCCACCCCGCGCCGGATCGCGCGAATCGCCGCTCCCTCCATCGCCGAGGCGGTGAAGTGCGGCGGCGGGGCAGGCGTCACGAGCAGCTCGCGCAGCTCGGCGTCGGTGATCCCCGGAGCGATCGAGCCGGTGTGCGGCGGCAGCGCGGATAGAAAAATCGCCTCGCGGTCGCAACCCAGCACCTGCGCATCGGGCAGCGCGAAGTCGGAGAGGTAGTACACGGTCTGATCGAAGCGCCGCTCGGTCGCAGCGCGGTAGAGCGAAACGCGGTTCAGCGGCGGAATGGAGCGGTTCACGAACAGCAGCGCCCGCCCCAGCGCGAAGACGTCCGTGTCCGAAGCCTTGGGGTCGAAGTAGGCCGACGCCGCGGGATCACGCCGCAGCGCCTCATGCAACAGCGGCCCGACGCCCTGCACGTCGCGGAGGTTGTGCACGTTGCCGCGCCAGTTGCGGGCGTTTTCGCGCCCGACCCACGTCGAGGCCGCCGCCAGCATCACCAGCAGGACGACGTGCCCGCGCCGCCGCAGGCGCCACGTCAGCAGGCAGCCGGCCGCCAGCGCCGCCGCTGCGCCGGCGTTGATCCACCCGGCCGGCATGGCCGGGTTGAGTCGCGTGAGCAGCGGCGTGAGAGAATCCGGGAAGTGGCAATCGAGCCGGGCCGGGTTCCCGAGCAGCGCCAAAACCACCGCCAGCGCCGCCGCCAACAGCGCCGGGGCCGCCGTGACCCTGCGCCGATGCCGCAGCAGGATCGGAAACCAGACGCCCACGAAGGGCGCGACATAACGATTCCACGTCAGCGTCGGCCCGCCCCAGCTCCCCGGCATCAGCAGCACCGCGACGCCCGCGCTGATGAGCATCGCCAGCATCAGCCACCCGGCCGTTCGATCGGACAAGACCGTCCGCGGCCGCGCGCACAGCAGGCCGGCCACCAGCAGCGCCGCCGGCGCCAGCGGCGCGAGCAGCAAGTAGGCGCCGCAGTTCAGCAGCCAGATCGCGTGCAATTGCAGGTCGTCGGCGTCGCCGAACAAAACCACCACGCCGCTCCACAAGCCGCCCGTTCCGCTGTTGAACCGCACGTGGTGCGTTTGAAACCAGCTCCAGCCGGTCAGCATCAGGAGCGTCGCCCCGGCCAGCAGCGCGTAGCGCATCGCCGTGTGCAGCGCAGCGCGGGGCGTTCGCCACAGGCCGATGGCGTGCAGCGCGGCGATCGGGGCGGCGGCCAGCAGCAGCGCGCGGGCGGCGTCGCGGGTGAGGCAGGCCGCCCCGAGAATCAGGCCGACGACGGCGAACCTCAGCAGCGTGGGCCGTGCCTGGGCGCGCGAGAAGGCCAGGCAGGCCGCGTAGAAGATCGGGTAATACGCCGCCTCGGTCATCAGGAACGGCGCATAGGTCAGCGCGAACGGAGCGACCGTCACGGCGACGGCCCAGGCCGCGGCCGCGGTCGGCGGCAGGCGCGAGTAGCTGCGCAGCCAGCCGTACAGCGGCAGGAAGCTCAGCGCCAGCAGGATCGCGTTGATCGCCACGATCCCGCGCAGCGCTGCGGCGGGATCATCGTTCAGCAGCGCCGGCGAAATGAGCACCGAGTAAAGCGGCGGGGCGATGCTGGTGGGGTGATTGTTGATGTCGAGCGTGCCGCGCTCGACCAGGTGCCGGGCGCGATCGACCAGCGTGTGCGAATCCCAGAAGAAGCCCACCGGGCCGACGTACAGCGCATAGGTCAGGCAGATGGCGAGCGCGGCGGCCTGCCCGATGAGCCAGGCGGCGGCGCGACTCACACGCGCTCCGCCGCGGACGAATCGGTCCGACCCGCGGTGGGGGGCGGCAATTCGCGCAGCGCGAGCTGACGGGTCAGCTCGGTGATTTCCATGCGCATGCGGCGGTTCATGGCGAGCATCGTGAAGGTCACGCCGATCAGGGCGAAGGTCGTGACGTAGACGACCAGGTCCGTCCCGCGGCCGATGCCGACGGCTGATGCTACGGACTGCGCCAATCCCGGATTGGCGACGCCGATCATGGCGGCCACCAGCACCAGCGTGCCGGCCGCCAGCCGGCGGCGGCGGTGCACCAGCCACTGCCACAGCATCCAGCAGGCGGCCAGCAGCAGCAGCGGCAGCACGATGACCTGGAACAGGTTCGGAGCGGCGGCGGCCAGCAGCAGCGTCATCGCATCACCTTTCCGACCAGGAAGTTGAAGGCGATCGGCAGCGCAGCGTGCCAGCGCTGCCCTTTGCGCATGCTGTACTCGGTGTAGCGCACGTGGCAGGGAATCTCGACGTGCCGCAGGTCGCACTCGCCGATCAGGTCGAGCAGCTCCGAGGCATGGGCCATGCGGTCCTCGGAGATGCGGATGCGCTCCAGCGCGGACGCACGAAAGGCGCGCAGCCCGTTGTGCGTGTCCGTGACGTGCACGCGCGAGACGACGCGCGTGAACCACAGGGCGCCGCGCAGCAACCAGCGCCGCGCCGCCGGCATGTTTTCCGCCTTGCGGCCCAGGAAGCGCGAGCCGAGGACCACGTCGGCGTCGTGCTCGACGAGCGCTGCGACCAGCGCAGCGGCGTCGGCGGGCGTGTGCTGGCCGTCGGCGTCGAAGGTGATGATCACCTCCGCGCTGCGGCGCAGCGCTGCGTCGAAGCCGGTCTGCAGGGCCGCCCCCTGCCCGCGGTTGATGATGTGCCGCAGCACGATCGCGCCGGCCGCCCGGGCGGCGCCGGCGGTGTCGTCGCGGGAGGCGTCGTCGATGACAAAAATGTCGCCGGGCGGAGCATCGGCCTGCAATCCGCGCACGACGCCGCCGATGGCCCGCTCTTCGTTGTAGGCGGGGATGACGTACGCCACGCGCGGCGGGCTGGACAACGATCGCTGAATCGAAAAGCTCCTCCGGCGACCGCCCCACACGCCGGCCGCGGGGACGATTGTCCGCGACGGCCGACGCCTGTCAAGCCGCCGCCCCCAGCGCCGCCCCCAGCGCCGCCCCCAGCGCCGCCCCCCGTCCGCGCTGCTGCGCCGCTATCATCCCGGGGGCCGCCGGATGCGCTGCGCAGCGCATCGGCGGCGCGCCTCATCGAGTGGCACGCGGATGAAACAGGTCGTGGTGGTCGGGCTGGGGCAGTTCGGCGGGCACCTGGCCCGCACGCTGGTGCACATGGGCTGCGAGGTGCTGGCGATCGACCTGGAGGAGCGGCGCGTCAACGAGGTGCGCGACGAGGTGCACCGCGCGCTGATCGGCGACGCGCGCGACTTCAACCTGCTCAAGAGCGTCATCAGCGGCACGGTGGCGGAGGCGGCCGTCTCGCTGGGCGAGAAGAACATCGAGCCGAGCATCCTGTGCACGCTGCACCTGGCCAAGCTGGGCATCACCAACATCCGTTCGACCGCCCGCAACAACGACCACGCCCAGATTCTCCGCGCGGTGGGCGCGACCGAGGTGATCTACCCGGAGCGCGAGACGGCCGAGCGGACGGCCCGCCGCATCGCCAACCCCGACCTGCGCGACATGTTCCCGCTGACCGAGGACTACCGCATCCTGGAGATCGGGACGCCCAAGCGGCTGTTCAACAAGACGCTGGCGGAGCTGAGCCTGCGGCAGACCTATGACCTGCTGGTGCTGGCCATCCGCGAAAGCGACCAGGCGCCCTTCCGCTTCCTGCCGGCGCCGGACACGGTGCTGCGCCCGGGACAGGTGCTGATGGTGCTGGGCCGCGAGCTGGACATCGCGCGCTTCGCGGGGCTGTAGTGCTGCGGTGGGACATCGCGCTTCGCGGGGCTGTAGTGCTGCGGTGGGACATCGCGCTTCGCTGGACTGTAGTGCTGTGCCCACCCACCGCCCGAGCACGCATGATTCTGGTTTCTCGCAGAGGCGCAGAGAGCGCGGAGAATGCAGAGAATGCAAGGGGTAGGCGCAGAGCGCGCGGAGGGGCGAGAGAAGAGAAGTGAGGTAGGGTGAGTTCGGACCGCGGCCGGTTGGCGCCCTGCGCGCGCGGCGCACCGTGCGGTCCGAACGCACCATCCGCGGCCGGGGGCGAAGACGCCGTGATGGAAAGGGTGCGTTCGGGCTTGTCAACGGGGGTGCGTTCGGGCATGTCAAGGGTGGTGCGTTCGGGCATGTCAAGGGCGGTGCGTTCGGGCATGTCAAGGGTGGTGCGTTCGGGCCGGCTGCGCGGCGCTGTGCGAAGAAACTCGCCCGACGCCGGCCCGAACACACCCTACCCCTGCTCGCTCTTTCTCTCTGCGCTCTCTGTGCTCTCTGCGAGAACTCTTGTCGGGTGGCATGCTTTCGCTGTACTCAGCGTAAGCATGCAGCGCGTCGTGACACCGCCCTTCCGGGCACCGCGTCGTGACATCGCCCTTCCGGGCGGTGCAGCGCATCGGGCGGAAGCCCGATGCCACGTGCCATGCCGACGGCTTTGCGTCGGCATGTCTTGTCCGGGAATGAGTCGGCGACGGGGAGGAGAGTCAGGAATTCAAGCCCAGGTTGGGTGGCATGCTTTCGCTGTACTCAGCGTAAGCATGCAGCGCGTCGTGACACCGCCCTTCCGGGCGGTGCTGTGCATCGGGCGGAAGCCCGATGCCACACGCCATTCCGACCACTTTGCGTAGACGTAACAGTTCAGCCGTTTGCGAAAGTTTCTGAGATTGTTGGCTTGTAGCCCTTGCGCCGGGAGCGCGCACGCGCGTATTTCATGTTCATGCGCAGCGTGGTGGTGCATTCTGGCGTGCTGGACGACCTGGTTGCGGCGTTGCAGACGGGCGTCTGCGATGAGGCGGCGGCGCTGCGGCTGTACGCGTTGGGTTCCGAGGCGGTGAAGCTGGCTCTGCTGGCGGCCGCGCGACGCATCGCCGAGCAGGCGGCGCGGATCGCGGAGTTGCAGACGCGCCCGGCCGGTGATCCGTTCGCGACGACGCCGGCCACGCCCTCGGGCATGATCCCGGTCTATCTCAAGGCCAACGTTCGCGGCAAGGATGCGGAGGCGACGGATCGTCGTCGTCGCAAGCGGCCGGACTTTTCGCCGCAACGCTATGCCACGCGCATCCCGCGCCTCACGCTGCGCCTCGATGCGCTGGTCCGGAATGTGCTCGACCACGTCGCCGCCGGACAACCCGTCGATCGCGACGCCCTGCGACTGTGCAAACGCCTGCGCCGCACCGCCGATCACATCTTTACCTTTCTGGACCACCCCGCCATCCCCTTCGAGAACAACTTCGCCGAACGCATGATCCGACCGGCCGTCATCCTGCGGAAGAACAGCCAGTCCAATCGCTCCGACCGCGGCGCTACCACCCAGGCCGTCCTCATGAGCGTCTACCGCACCCTCAAACTCCGCGGCCACGACCCGCTCCACACCCTCGAAACCGCCCTGCGGACCTGCGTCCAAACCGGACAACTCCCCCCGCTACCGGATACAATCGCCGCAGACGGGTGAACTGTTACGGTGAAACTATGAAGCGGAGGTCGCGTCAAAGAGCATGCCGACACAAAGCCGTCGGCAGGTCCGGAAAGCAAGATTCCACCCCCGCGCCACCCCCGCCCCACCCCAGGCCCACCCCTGCCGCCGGTTGCCGCCAAACGGTGCAGACCCGACGATACCGGCATGACGCTGCGCGATTCTGACGCATCCTGTCACCGCCCGCCCGCGCACCCGCCCCCCGGCGGCCATTCTGCCCCGAAAACCGGCGCAGATCAGCGCCCCTTGGCGCTCGCTGTCGCCGACGCGCGCAGCCTGCTGCTGATTTGCGCCGTCGGTGCGATTCTGCTGCTTCCGCACCTCATGACCCGCGAAACCGCGCGCCGCGCAGCCTACTGGTCGCTGCACCTGTGGCAGACGTCATTTGACGCCATCAGCGCGGCCTGCGGCGCAGGATTGCTCACCTACCACCCGCAACGCGCATACACCGACATCGGAATCGCAACGCTCACGCTCCTCGCCGTGGCCGGCGCGATCTGGTTCGTCGGGGCCTGCGCCCGGGCCGAGGCCCGGCTCGGAATCGCGCCATTCTGCGCCACCCGGCGACCGGCTGCGACAGCCCGCGTCGCCTGGCTCATCACCGCCGGCTGCTGCGCTGCAATCGCGTCCATGGACGCATTTCCGCAGGGATTCGCGTCCATCTGGCGGCCCGCCTTGAGCGGCCTGCGAACCGCGGCCGGCTTCGGCGCAGCGCCGCCCGAATCGCTCCCGATCACCACCGCGATTTGCGCGATGTCGCTTCTGCTGCCCTCCATTGTCACTTTCTGGCTCCTGCGGCGATCGATTCGCGACATCTGGCGGCCGGTGTCGCGCCAGATCGCCTGTTCGCTCGGATTGTTGCTTTTCCTCGTGTTTGCGTCGGCCCTGTTCGAGCAGCCGCGCCGATTCGGCGCAGCCGCCCGCGGCGCTGATTCCGCCGCGCCGGCGTCAGAGGGCGTCATGGGGCGCGGAATCCGCGCAATTCACGCCATGGTCGGCGCGGCCAACGGCGTCGGGTCGGTCCCGCCCGACGCGGGACTGCGTGACGGCTCCCGGGTCGTGCTGGCGGCCGCGATCCTGATCGGCGGCGGCGCGGGCAGCGCAGCCGGCGGGCTGCGGTGGACGCTGCTGGCGGCGCTGTGCGCGAGGGGCGGCGGCGGGCGGGCGGCGGATGCCGCGCGACGCACCGCGCGGGCGCTGCTCCTGCTGACGGGGGGAATCGCGATGGGGATCTTGCTGATCGACGCGCTGGTCGGGGTGCGCTTCGGGCGCGCGGTTCCGCTGGGGGATGCGCTGCTGGACGCCGCGTCGGCGGTGGGCGGCGGGGCGGTCGGCGGCGCTGCGATGGAGGCAATCACCAGCCGCAATCTCTCCACCGGGATCGGCCATGCATCCGATCTGTACCCATACGGGATGCTGTGGCTGATGATCGCGATGGTGCTGGGCCGACTGGTTCCGCTGTGGGTGATGCAGCGGGCGGCCGAGCGTCCGGAGCGGGCACAGCCCGACGGCGCAGCGCGGCACTGATCGCAGCGCCCGGCGGACACCCCGCAGACGGGCGCGACGATGAGCGTGCTGATTGTGACAGGCTCGCGGGCGGACTGGCGGCTGGTGGAGCCGGTCGTCGTCGCCGCCGGCGCGGAGGCGCAGCTGCTGGTCACCGGCACGCACCTGAGCGCGCGGCACGGCGCGACGGTTCGCGAGATTGAGTCCGCCGGACACGCCATCGCAGCGCGGGTTCCCATTCTATTTGACACCGACTCCGCGCTGAACGTGGCGCGGGCGACCGCGCTGTGCGTATCCGGCTGCGCGGAGGCGATGGCGCGGATCAACCCGCGCTGGGTTCTCGTCGCGGGCGATCGGTATGAATCGTTCGCGGCCGGCGTCGCGGCGACGATGATGGGGATTTCGCTGGCGCACCTGGGCGGCGGTGAAACGGATGTCTCGACCAACCAGGACTGCAATCTCCGCAACGCGCTGACGCGGCTCGCACAACTGCACTTCGTGGGGCACGAGCTGGCGGCCCGGCGATTGCGCGCGATGGGGGAGGAGGCGTGGCGGATTCACGTGGTCGGGTTGCCGTCGCTGGACGGCATTGCCGAACAGGCGGCGGATTTCGCGGCGCTGGCGGCGGCGGCCGGGCTGCCGGCGGACGTGGGTCCGCGCGGGTCGGGAGCGGGACGGCGGCTTGTGCTGTCGAGCTTCCTGCCGGTGACGCTGCGCGCGGAGCAGGCGGAGCGCGATCTGCGCGCGATGCTCGCCGCGCTGGGCGCGCTGGATGTCGTGCACAAGCTGATCGTGCTTTCCAACGGCGATGCGGAGGGCGACCGGATCGATGCACGGACCCGGGCGTGGGCGAAGGGTCGCGCGGATGCGACGCTGGTCGCGGCGCTGCCGCCGTCGATCTACCTGGCGGCGCTGCGTGACGCCGGCTGCTACGTCGGCAACAGCTCGAGCGGCGTGACTGAAGCACCGGCGCTGGGCTGCCCGGCGGTGATCGTGGGCGAGCGGCAGGAGGGGCGCGCGACGGCGGCATCGACCGTGATTCTCAGGCGGCCGAGTGCGGAAGACATACAGGCGGCGGTTCGTGCAGCGCTTTCGTCGTCGCGGGGTGTGCAAGATGACGGCCCCTATCGGGCCGGGGGCGCAGCGCCGCGCATGGTCGCGCTGCTGAAGCGCTTCGCGGATGATCCGCGGCTGCTCTCGAAGCGGCTGGTCGAGGACGCTGCGCCGTTTGGAGAAGCGGCGGCAGGATGCGAACCGAGCGCGGCGGACCGGCAGGCGCCGAACGGCTCCGCGGACGCAGAACGCGGGCGGACTTCATTCGCGCGATCGGGAGGCGCTCGATGAAGCTCGTCGGCATCATCCCTGCGCGGAGCGGCTCGCGGCGAATCCCGCACAAAAACCTTGCGCCGCTGGGTGGCCGGCCGCTGATCTCCTACACCTGCCGCGCGGCACTGGAAAGCACCGCGCTCGACGCCGTGTACGTCAACACGGACTGCCCGCGCATCGCGGCTGTGGCAGCGGAGTATGGAGTTCGCTGCCCGGTGCTGCGGCCGGCGCGGCTGGCCCGCGACGACACGCCGACGCGCGACGCCAATCGCTTCCTGCTGGAACATCTTCAGGCGCTCGGGGAGCGATTCGACGCGGTGGTCGTGCTGCAGCCGACGTCGCCGCTGCGAAGCGCCTCGGACATCCGCGAGGCGGTTGAATTGTGGCGGGTCAATCCGGCTGACGCGGTCGTCTCGGTATCGCCGATCGCACCGGTCGACTGGTGCGGCACGGTTCGAGCGGACGAGGAGTTTCGCACGCTTGCTGCCGCGGGCTTGCCGACGCATGACAGCGCGCTCCGCGCCGGAGGCGTGCTGCATCGGCTCAATGGTGCGGTGTACGTCTATCCGCTGGCGAGTTACCTGCTCGACCGACCGACCCCGCGAACGCTGGCGCATGTAATGCCCGCGTCGCGCGGCGTGGACATTGACTATCCCGAAGACATGCAGTTGGCGGAGGCCCTGCTCGAAACGGCGGTGGCCCATGCCGGCTAGGAGCGGGCGCGGTGAGCGACTGATGCCGGTGTCGTCATGCTCCGACGCGCCGATGACGGCTGCGCCGCGCGCCGGCGCACCAATCGCGGAAACGCCGAAGGCCCGCGACCCGCTCAACAACTGGCGCGGCCAGAGCGGCGCGGTCGGCCGACGCTGGCCGAGCGAGGCGGCTCTGCGGGCGATCAGCGCATTGATCCCCCCTGCCGCGCGCGGCGGCGCTGCAGCGCTCGATGCCGGCTGCGGCAGCGGGCGGCATGCGCTGGCGCTGGCCGAACTGGGCTTCGGGCGCGTAATCGCCACGGACGCCGATCCGCAGATGACGGAACTGGCGCGCGCCGCGGCGCTGGGCAGCGGCGCAACATTGGAGACGCACGTCGCGCCGCTCGATCAGCAGCCGCTGCCGGATGGAACGATCGATCTCGCGCTGTCCTGGGGGACGCTCTTTCAACTGGGCGGCCGGGCCGCCGCCGTCGCCGCATTGCGGGAATTGCGGCGCATCATCCGCCCCGGCGGAGTGGTCATCGCCGACTGGCGCACCGACGACGACTCGCTGCGCACGTTTGCGAGCGATGTCGTCGAGCCGGGCACGATTCGCCTCGGTCCGGGTGCGCCGGCCGGGCTGGCGGGCATGGTTTACTCGTTCTGGAGCGCCGACGAAGTGTCGGCGCTGTGCGCGGCGAGCGGGCTGACCGTCGTGTGGCTCGAGCGCTGCGAGATCCGCGACGTTCGCAAGGATCGGAGGTTCGCATGGTGGGTCACGGGTGCTCGTCCTTCCACGAGCTGATTGCGGGTCAGGAGCCTTCGCGCTGCCTGGTCGTTGCGGAACTGGGCGTCAATCACAACGGCTCTGCGCCGCGCGCGCTGCGGCTGGTGGATGAGGCGCGCCGCGCCGGGGCGGACGCGGTGAAACTGCAGCTCTTCGTGCCCGGCGAATTGTGCAGCCGGCGTCACCGGGCCGACGAGCTGAGGATGCTCGAGTCGCTGTGCCTCAGCGAGCAGGATCATCGGGCCATCGTCGAGCACGCGCGCGCGGCCGGGCTGAGCGTCTTCGCGACGGTGTTTGACGAGCCGAGCCTGGCCCAGGCATTGCGGCTGGGACTGCCGCTGCTCAAGCTCGGCTCCGGCGAGGTGACCCATGCGCCGCTGCTGGCGGCCGCGGCGCGCAGCGGCCTGCCGATCGTGCTGAGCACCGGCGCGAGCGAGCTGCACGAGGTTCGCTGCGCGGTTCGCACGCTGCGACAATCCGGCGCGGCGCGGCTGACGCTGCTGCACTGCGTCTCCGCCTATCCGCCGCCCGATCAGGAGTTGAATCTGCGGGCGATCACCGTGCTGCGTGATGAATTCCCCGATTGCCTGGTGGGCTATTCGGATCACTCGCTCGGGTCGGATGCGGCGGCGGCGGCCGTCGCGCTGGGGGCCTGCATGATCGAAAAGCACCTGACGCTGCACTGCGGCGATGAAGGGCCGGACCACGCGGCCAGCGCCGACCCCGCTGCGCTGGCCGAACTGGTGCGGGCCGTTCGGCGGGTGGAGCGGATGCTGGGGATGGAGGTCAAGCGGCGGATGCCGTGCGAGCCGGTGATCGGCCGCAGCGCCGTCGCGGCCCGCTTCCTGCCGGAGGGGCACGTGCTGCGAGCGGAGGACCTGGCGTTTCGCCGGCCGGGGCGCGGCGTTCGCCCGTGCGACGTGCAGCGGCTGCTGGGCCGGCGGCTGGCCCGGGCGATTCAGGACGATGAATTAATCGAGACGACCGACGTATGCGCATCCGAGCGGAGTGGTCCTGAGCGGCAACCGCGAACGGGGGCGGTCGGCGGTTGACGCGCGACGGGCGGCGCTTCGACAATGCGGGGCATTGAACAATCGGCCCTTCGTCAGCCCCAGCGAGCGCCACAGTGGAATCATTCGAAGTGCTGCGCGACGCCATTGAGCGCGTAGGCGTCAAGACTCTGGCGGCGAAACTCAAGGTCTCGGCCGCCCTGGTTTACAAATGGTGTCAGCCGCCGCCGCGCAACCAGTCGGACGGCTCCGGCGCTCGCAACCCGCTGGATCGATTGCACCTGGTCTACCGCGAGACGCACGATCGCGGCATCGTGGAATGGCTCTGTCGCAAGGCGGGCGGCTACTTCGTCGCCAATCCGTCGGTCGAGCCGCATGCGCGCGACGCCGAACTGCTGGGCGGCACGCAGCGGCTCGTGCAGCAATTCAGCAGCCTGCTGGGGGAAGTCAGTCGCAGCATCGGCAATGACGGCCGGATCACGGCCTCTGAGGCCGAGTCGATCCGCCGTGCGTGGGATGCCCTGAAGGGACACACGGAACGATTCGTCGTTTCCTGCGAGCGCGGGCTGTACGACGGGCCCGGCGCACCGACGCCCGACAGCGCTCCCTAAAGCCGGCTATTGCGCGGCCGGGCCGCCGCGACCGGCGCGCCCCCGCCGCGGCGCTGCACCCCACCGTCGATCATAGACCACCACCCGTCGCTCGCCGCGCTTGGCCGCATACATGGCCGCATCCGCCATCTGGATCAGCTCGTCGGCGGAAGCCGCTTCGTGTTCGTTGAGGGCAGCGACGCCGACCGAAGCGCTGACGCGGCCGGCCGAGATGGGCCAGGCACGAGCGCGCTCGGCGACAAGCTCGACGAAGCGCTGCAGGATTGCGGTGGCCTCGCCCGGTGTCGTGTTGGGCAGCAGCACGATGAACTCATCTCCGCCGAAGCGGCCGATCATGTCCGCCGAGCGGCGGACGGAGCCGCGCAGCAGATCGCCGACCGCGGTCAGCAGTTCATCACCGGCCTGGTGGCCGAAGGTGTCGTTGAGGGCCTTGAAGTTGTCGAGGTCGATCACGGCGACGACCAGTTCCTGCCCCGCGGCCTGTTGGCGCGAGAAGAGCGCGGGTATCTCGCGGTCCAGGGCGCGGCGCGACTTCACTCTTGTCAGCGGGTCCAGTTCCGCTTCGCGCTCGGCGCGCTGCACGGCGCGCGCGGCGCGCTCGGCCTGTGCCTCGACGCGATTGTGCATGGTGTGGCGCAGCACGCGCGTCTCGCTGCGCAGCGACCGCAGTTCCTCGCCCAAGCGCCCGAGCAGCACAGCCGTTTCGCACACGCCGTCGGAGAGATTGGACTGCGACAGCTCCAGCACGGTTGTTCGAATGCGCTCCGCGGCGCGACGTGCCAGCAGCACCGGCCGAATGACGAGGGAATGCAGAAGCGCCAAGGAGAGTCCGAGGCCGGTGATGGCGGCGATGGCGCAGGCTGCCAGGATCATTCCCGGATCGCCGCGGGCGGGTGGTGAGTCGGCCAACACCAGCAGCGATTCGCCGGACTCTCTGCTCGGCAGCGTCCACGCGTCCAGCGGCCGGCGATTGTCGTCGCTTGCAATTCGCGCATGGCGGCGCACGTCGGGGCCGGCGTCTCGAAGCGCGTCGATCACCGACTCGGGTTGCACGCCCTGCGGCGCAACCAGCTCCCGTGCGCCGCTGTTCCGCAGAACCGCCGCCCAGCGGGCCGGCAGAACCGGCCGTCGCGCCGCCGACGCCGGCGCCGGTGCTGCGCCGGACGATCCACTCTGCGACGCATCTCCGGCGGCGCCCCGTTCCACGGCGGCCATGCCGTGACGGATCCACGGCGCGGCGGCCGCGGCAGCCTGGGTCGCCTCGTGTTCGACCGCGGTGCGGTGAGCGATCCACCCCGGAATCGCGACGCTGGCCGCGGCGCAAAGCAACACCGCCGCCCCGCGCAGGGCGATGCCGCTTGTCGCGGGCACGCGTTCGCCTTGTGCATTCATGCCGAGTCTATCGGTTGCCGCGGCGCGGCCATTTGCCGCCGGCAGCGGGTCCGCTCCGGGGGGTAAGCGCCGACGATCGGGCTTCGCACCGGGCTGATCGAGGACGGGCACGAGGCTGAAAATGACGGATAACCGTCGGCTGCGCCGGGCAATTCGGCTTTCGTGGCGAAATCTGCGCGGAGGCGCAGCCCCAGCGCTTCGGATCGATCGCGCTCCGACCGATATCAAGGGAGCACTCGGCGCGAGGGACGCGCGACGCCGCAGGAAACGGCGTCGGGCGGCGCGGCATTTCGGATTCAGAAAGCGATCGAATCATGCGCATCGGGATTCAGGTGTTGTCGCTCAAGCCGGGGAGCGTGGGCGGGCAGGAAGTGTTCGTGCGGCGGCTGCTCTCGCAACTGCCGGATCAACTCGGTGCGGATCGGCTGGTGCTTTTCGCGCGGCCGCAGTTCGTCGTGCACCCGGACCTGGATGCCCTGGTGCGCGATCGGCGCGTGGAGGTCATCGCCGAGAATCCCGAACCGCAGTACGGCCCCGGGTATTCGGATTGGGTGACGCGCCTGCTCGACGATGCGGCGCTCGACGTGGTCTGCTACCCGCTGTCGTTCTTCTTTCCGCGGCCGCTGTCGGTGCCGGTGGTACTGCACGTTCCCGACATTCAGCACGAGTACTTCCCGGAATATTTCAGCGATGAGCAGCTCGCGTGGCGGCGCGAGCGAATTGCGCCGTCGGTTGCGCTGGCGGATACCATCGTGACTTACAGCCAGTTCTCCGCACGCTGCCTGCGCGAGCGGATGTTCGTGCCGCCCGATGCGCTGCAGGTCATTCCATCGGCCGGGTTCACGACGGCTGAAACCGCCTCCCTGCGGGCGGACTGGGATCCGGCCCACGCCCGATCGACGCGCGTGCTGCCGGATGCGCCGTTTGTTCTGTACCCGGCCGGCGACTGGCCGCATAAGAATCACGAAACACTGCTCCAGGCGTTTGCGTTGCTGGCTCGGGCCGGGCGGCCGGAGCACCTGGTGCTGACCGGGATGATCTCTCAGCGGCGCGACGAACTGATCCGCCTGATTGACCGGCATGGCCTTTCCGCGCGCGTGCATCTGCTCGGCTGCGTGCGACGGCGCGACCTGATCGGCCTCTATTCCTCCGCGGCAGCGCTGGCCTTTCCCAGCCGCTTCGAGGGGTTTGGTCAGCCGCTGATCGAGGCGATGCAGATGGGCTGCCCGGTGGTTGCTTCGCGCGCTGCGGGGGTCATGGAGACGGCGGGCGAGGCGGCCGTGTTCGCCGACGATGACCCGGTGTCGTGGGCGGAGCGGCTGGTCGAGGTGCTGGCCAATGAGGCGCTGCAGGAGGAGCTGGTGAAACGGGGAGCGCGTCGGGCGGCTGAATTCGACTGGGAACATTGTGCCCGACGACATCTACAGATTTTGCGGTCCACCGCTTCCCGTGCGGCGGCGGCAGCCGGGCCTGGCGGCGCGGCCGGTGCGATTGGTGCGGGCGCACAGGAGCGATAGCTCGCGGAATCGGCCGATCGGGCGGGCCGGGTCGGCCTTCCCCGACCGGCAAGCCGGGGAATCAGGTCGAGTCAGATCGCGGGTCGAGTTGTCGGATTTTGTCGGGCGGGCGGTTTGAGCCGCGGGGTCGCCCGGCGGCGGGTCGGCCACTTGGCAGGGGGTACAATCGGGATGGGTATGAACGAATTCCTGCCGTGGGGACTGCCAATGGCCCCCGCTTGCCGTCTCCCTTTTCATCGATCCGAGTGCTGTCGTTGCGACGCTGCGCGCATCGGGCTGCCGCGAAGTGCGGCGGCGCGAGGCGCGGCGTTACTGCTCTCGCTCTGCTTTGTCGCTGCTTCGGCGGCGGACATTCTTCACCTGGCAACGGGGGGGACTGTCGAAGGCGAGATCATCTCACGCGACGAACAGAACTACGTCGTTCGCACGACGGCCGGGACGATCACGTTGCCGGCAGACGCGGTGACGCGCGTCGAGGTCGCGCCGTCGCCGTTTCAGGAATATGAACTGCGGCTGGCTGAAACGAGGGACACGGCGGAGGGGCAGTTTGCGCTGGCGGAATGGTGCCTGGAGCGCGGGCTGTCCGCCGAGCGGCGCCGGCACTTGCAGCGGGCAATCGAGCTTGATGGGGATTTTGCGCCTGCGCGATCCGCTTTGGGTCACCTGCGCGTCGGCGAATTCTGGGTTGACGCACGGACCACCGTGCGGCGCGACCGCTCGGCGAGGCCGGAGGAGGAGCCGCGCGCGGAGGGGGACCGAAACGACGAGCGGGTCGTCGGGGCGATTCAAAGCAACTGGATCCGGCGGATCCGCACAATCCGCACGCAGCAGCTCGAGAGCCAGTTGGAGAAGTCGCGCGTGGCGGGCCGCACCTCGATCCTGGAAATCCGGGATCCGCTGGCGATTCTGCCGATGACGCGGGTGCTTTCAGGGGGGAATCGCTCGACGCGCGAGCTGCTGGTGGAAGCGCTCGGTTCGTTTGCCGAGGACGAAGCCACGATGAACCTCGCGGCGCTCGTGCTGGTCGATGGCGACCGCGGGGTGCGCGAGCGGGCGGTGTCGCGGCTCAAGGCGCGCAGTGATCCGCGCGTGGCGCCGCAGATGCGTCGCGCACTGCGCAGCGACAATGACGAGCTGATCCGCCGGGCCGCATATGTGCTGGGCGAAATCGGGGATGCGAGCGCTGTGCCCGAGTTGATTGAGTCGCTCAAGGTGCGGCGCTGGAAGATGGTCGAGGTGCCGATGCGCGGCTACTTCGGCGAGTGGCAGCAGGTCTTTACCGGCCAGACCATCACGACGATCTCGGGCCAGGTGCAGGTGGCTCACAACCCGCAGATCGGCGTCTTCGACGCCGGCTTCGTCACGATTCAGTCCGAACTGCAGCGCCGCGAGGTGACCGTCTATCGCACGGAAGTCCTCGAGGCGCTGAAGCTGCTCACGGGCGAGAACTTCGGATTCGAGATCCCCGCGTGGAAGCGGTGGCTCGAGGAGAAACGGCCATGAAGTTGCACTCCGCGTGGATCGTGGTTCTTTCCGTCGTCGGGCTTTGCGCCCCGGCTCTTGCCGATGACGACCGCCAGCTCATTGATCGCGCGGCCGCGCGACAGGAGCGCCCCGCGGCAGCGCCGCCGGCGGCCGCCCCCGTCGCCGACGTGGAATCGGCGATGCAGGAGCGCCAGGCACAGATTGAACTGACGCTCGCGCAGGTGCGGGTCGATCTGATCCAGGCCCGCAAGGCCTATCGCAGCGGCGACGCCGCACTGGCCACCGCCCGCGCGCGGGCCGTGCTGTCCGCACTGGCGACGCTGCCCGACAGCATCGATGCCAGCGCGTACGAGCTGCAGGCCGAGGGGATTCTCGCCCGGTCGTCGTCGCCGCGATCCGCGCAATCAAATGCCCCCGAACAATCGAACGCTGCGGCGCGATCGACCCCGTCCGGCCGATCAGCGCCGACACTTTCGGATGGCGGGTCGGCCACGAATGCGCGCCGCGCAGCGCGTGTCGATCATGGCTACCGCCCCACCGCCGACGGCCTCGACATGGACGCTGTTCGCTCGGAGGATCAGGCCCGCCTGGCCTATGAAGCGGCGCTCTGGCAGGGCTACAGCGCGTGGGAGACCGACCATCTGGTGGACGCCCACGCTTCGCGCGACGGCCCCGGGCCGGGGGAGTGGGTGCAATACCCGGCGAACTGGCCGGAGATCGTCCGCAAGCGGGAGCGCTACAAGGACGGCGTAGTGGCCCGCGGGTCATCCACGCGCGACGCGGATGGTCGCGAGTGGTTCGTCGCGGTGTACGAGGTGAATGACCTGACCTACGTCCCGCCGGATTTCCAGCTTGCGCGCGGCCGGACGCCGGATGAGGAGTTGCGCATTCAGCTCGATCGCGACGCGCTGCGCAACCAGAGCCAGATTTTCCGCGGCTGGCCGGAGGATCTGGCGGCCGGCATTCCGCTGCTGCGATTCTTCGGCGGAGCGGATGACTTCGCGATGCGCGGGTCGAAGTTCAGCGCGCAGAAGCATCGCGAGATTCTGGAGATGGTGCGGACCTTTACGGAGTCGCAGGGGAGCTTTACGCCGCAGGTGGGTTCGTTCGGCCCGTGATGGGGAAGTTGGGTTGAAGCCGCGGCTCTTGTGCGGCGACGGGCCGGCAATGCGACGTGTGCGGCGCGAGGCGCGTGCCCTTTGGCAGGGGGCTGCGGCTTGGACTGCAGCGAGGTGATGTTGCCGTGCGCCACTCTGCCCAGCCAGCGGTCTATCGACGTGCGCGACACGCCGACAGTGGGGGTCGCCGCGCTTTTCTCCTTCCTCCCGCCGCGCAGCGCCCCCCCGACCCGGAATCGCAGATCTTCCTGAGCATCCGGCGAGAGTCCGCGTGCATCGAAAGTCGTTATTCATGAAGTACACCACACACTCTAGAACCTATCCGTAAACATCCGAGAACGCCGTGCCGCCGATTGTCAACCCGCTCGTTTCGGCAGGAGAAACGCATCTTCGCTGTGGATCGAACACCAGAACAATGGGTTTACGGATAGGTTCTACAACTGGCAGAGTAGTTATTACCCCGGCCACCAAATGTTGAACATGTATTACCCCGCGGCGTATTGGATGGGTTCGGCTTTGAAGTAGTTGCGGACGATATGGGGTCTCCGCTGTGTGTCGCGGAGGTACAGTTCGAGGTTGAGGATCAGTTCGTCTTTGGTTGCGGGTCGCTGGCGGCCGATGGCGTTGGTCTTGACATCGTTGTTCAGATATTCGTCGGGGTTGAGTTCGGGGCTGTAGCCCGGCAGGAAGAACATGCGGATGCGGCGGCGGTTGGCCTGCAGCCAGTCGCGCACCGCGGCGGAGCGATGCACCGGGTGACCGTCCACGATCAGGAAGATTCGGCGCCGTCGCTGACGCAGCAGCCGCCGGCAGAAGCGGATGAAGACCTCGGCATTGAATGAGCCGTCGAAGACCAGGGAAGCACAGATGTCCCCGGTTGGTGATGCTGGACATCATGTTCGCTCGGAAGCCGCTGGCCTGTTCCCGGAATCACCGGCGTCCGGCCCGCGCCGACCGTAGCGCCCGGCCTGATGGTCGCTGCGCGCCGAGTTGATCGGCCCAGTGAATCTCGGCATGTTCGGCCTTGGCCTGCCTGGCGATCGCCGGATACTCCTCGCGCTTCCAGCGCTCCACGGCCGCCGGATCGCGCTCGTACGCCCGTCGCAGCGGCTTCTGTGGCGTGAAGCCCCAGCCGCTTCAGGTAACGGCTTACGGTTCGCACCGACACCTGCAGGCCGGTGCGGCGCGCGATCAGATCGCGGACCGCCTCGCGCGTCCAGAGCGCAAACGGCAGCTTGAGTTTCGGTCGGGCGTGCGATCGGTGATTTGCCTGACGATCGCGGCGGCCTGATGGGATGCCAGACGCGGTTCGGGGGCCGTCCGCGCTTCTTCGAACGCAACGACGTGATGTTGCCGCACTCCACCTTCGCCAGCCAGGTGTCGATCGAGGTCCGCGAAACGCCAAACGTCCGCGCCGCGGCCGATTTCCTCATGCCCGCGCGGATCGCCTTCACCACCCGAACCCGAATCTCTTCCTGCACCTGCGGCGACAGCTTGCGTGTATCGAGTTGACTCATGCATGAAGTATATCACAAAGCCACGACATGTCAAATATTATATGTCCCGGTTAGTATGACCATGCTTGTATCGCAGCACAGGGTCGATTCGAAAATGGTAATCGTGTAGGCGTATGGCACTTTTTCAATGACGCCGGTCAGCCCGTGTCGGAACAGAGTTTGCCGGAGCATATTCGACTCTCCATACCTGGCGCGTCTTCTCTCAGTTAGTTCCCGGACGGGCCGATGGGGACCCCGACGGCGCATGAACAGTCTGGTAGGCGGAAAGTCACTCGGTTCGCGAGCGAGGATGGCCGGCCCGCAATCTGATCGCCTTCGTCCATAACAAATGGGTGGAGGACAGCACGTTCACCACCATCTCCAAGTACGACTACACAAACGACGATCTGGCCCGCCGGACGGGCGTAACGCGGAAAAGCGCGGCGTCTTCGGTCCCGCAGACGGACGCCTGATGGTACAATGATCGCAACGAGCTGACTTCGTCGCACTGTTCGCCGGGGACGGACGACGCGAGTGTCGCGAGCCAGTTCGAGTGTTCGTACGACGCGATCGGGAACCGTGTGAGTTCGACGCGCTACGATTGTGACGAGCCGATCATCCCGCGGCGGATCGCGCGGGAGGCCGGGCACGTGTCGAATGAACTGAGCCAGTACGAGCGTGCGCAGCAGTCGGCCGGGCGCTGCGGCGCTACAAGCGCCGCTGGAAGGTGGAGCGTGGCCTGGCCCGGCTCCAGAACGTCCGTCGGCTGTGCATCCGCTGGGAGGCCCGCCCCTGTACCGCGGCTTCCTGCATCTTGCGACCGTGCTATTGGTCATCAAGTGGGTTTAGGGATAAACTCTAGACGCGGAGAACGTCGGCACTGTGTGTGCAGCAAGGATGGCGCATGTGGACGCGATATCAGCATGTCGTGGGGACCGCATGCACAGTAGCGCTTGTCTCTCTGGCATTGTCTGTTGCAGAGTTGCTGTGCGCCCACTTGGACCCTGGCAGCGTCAATGGAAGGCCACACTCCGCACTACTAGCCTGTATGGGCGCGGGTGCGTCACTAGTGTCACCAGTTATCGTTGTGCTGGCATGCGCTGCAGGCAGGCGCTCACTTCTGGTGGCCGCAGTCGGTCTAGCCGTTGTCACTGGTGCATGGTGGACTCTTGCGGCTGGGCACCTGTCACACCTATAGCGTAACTTGGGTGGGTGGAGCGGAAAGGCGGCGATTGGCTTGCTCGGGCCTCATGCGCGCTGTCCAGCAGAGAGCGGCTGGATGGGTGACCGGGCCGGTATGACGAAGTGGCTGACTCAAGGAGATACCACCGTGTATCGCAGCCGACGAATCGTCGCACCATGGGATATTGCGCGGGCAATGCTCCTATTGCTTCTCTGTGGGTGCAGTGGCACGCCCGCGAGCGAATCCAGGAGCGCTCTCCATTCACATGTGGACCTCGACGCGGGGCGCCGCTGGATTGCGCTCGTAATGCTGGCGCCCAATGCAGGCGAGGTGCGCATCGGCGACTTGTCCAAAGGCAGCAGGTTCTTCGACAGCAGGTGTACCGGGCTGTCTGGAGTGGAACAGCAACTGCTGATCGCTGCGGGGGAGAGGCTTATTCCGGATCTGGTCCGGACACGTCTTTAGCGATGATCGCACACCATGGCGGTTTGTTCATCCCCAGTGGGAGTGGGGCAATGCTGCGTTCGATGCGAAGAGTTGGCTGGAGAGCAATGGTCCATGTCTAACGGTTGGCGAGGTGGCCATGTACGCCATCGAGGTTGTATTGCGGCAGCAGGTGTTTCCGCTCGATACGGCGTATGTCGAGCGTCACGACCGGGTGCAACGACAAGACGCGTACCGGCAGTGGTTTCACCGTTGCTATGACATTGCCGCCGGGCGTGTCCGGGATGGCTGTGTCCGGCACGTACAGTGGGAGCCGCGGTCTCGCCACGCCGAGGACGGCATTCATGAATTGGCCCGTGTCACGAGGCGGCGGTGCGCGTGCGACGCCGGTGTGACACGTGCCAACAGCAGCGAGGTGCGGTGGCGATGAACACGCTTCTGCGCATGGTGGCGATAGCCGCCCTTGCCGGCGTTGTACTTGGTGTGATTGCGGGCATTGTTGCCGTGGATGCGATGCTCCGAGGAAATCGAGCCGGGTTTTGGTTCTGCTTTCCCCTGTTCGTTGTCATAACTACTGCTTCATCATTGTGTGGACTTCTGACGACGTGGAAGCATAGTCGTAGCAGCTGGGAGCGATGGTTGTTTCTGTGTACAGCTGCAGCGGGTCCAGCGGCACTCGTGGCCGGCGCGCTCACTGGAATGTTGCCACGATTGGGTCCCTCCTAACATGCCTCCTGGTCCCTCGACCTCAGCGGCCAGAGCGGCGATTCGACTGCTGGCGGACTGCACGGCGCCGGCGGCGGCGCACTGAGTCCGGTAAACTCCCTCAACCGCCCCCGAGTCGACAAGCCACGACGGGCGCGGATGTTATCGGCGCACCCGGAGCAAGCCGGGCCGGGGACAATTCCTTGAGAATCCCGCGCGGGCCGATGAAATATGGCATACTTCCAATGGGAGCGGCCTCGGATCCGCATCGCTGGGCGCTGCTGCTGAGTCGGCAGAAGCGCGGGTCATGCGGCTGCATCGTTCATCAGGCAGCGATGCGGCCGGCCGCAGCACGCTGTTGCTGCAACCGTCGCCAGGGAGACCCTCGTGCAAGACACTCAATTCGCGCGCTGCGCTGTTCGTGCCATGGTGACCCGCAGTTCCGCATGCGCAGCCCTGTCGATCGTTCTGCTGGTGCAGTCCGTCGGGTGCGCTGCGCGCGGGCGACCGTTCGCGGGTGTGGTGGAGGAGCCGGGCCAGGCCCCCGACGAGCGAATCCTGATCATCGGCGAGTCCGTCGAGAAGCGCCCGCTTCGTCTGCACCTGTTCGGCGAGCCGCCCTATCGCACGTTCATTTTCGCCGCGATTCACGGCGATGAGCGCAGCGCCGTCTCGCTGGGCGGTGCGCTGGTGGATCATCTGCGAACCTACCCGCACAGCCGGCATGGCGCCGGGGTCGCGCTGATGCCGGTGGTCAATCCGGACGGCGTGCTGCGCAACAACCGGCTTAACGCCAACGGCGTGGATCTGAATCGCAACTTCCCGGCGTCGAACTGGACGCGTCTGCCGCGATCACTCCGACACGGTCCGGAGCCGGCCAGCGAACCGGAGACGCGCGCCGTGATTCGCGCGATGCGCGAACTGCTGCCCGAGCGCGTCATCAGCATCCACTCGATCCACGGCGGGCGGGAGTGCAACAATTTTGATGGTCCGGCCGGTCAGCTCGCGCAACTGATGGCCCGACACAACCGCTACTCGGTCACGTCGCACATCGGCTATCCCACGCCCGGCAGCTTCGGCAGTTGGGCCGGGCGGGACCAGAACATCTCCTCGATCACGCTTGAACTGCCCCGCGACATCGGCCCGGAGGAGTGCTGGAAGAGCAATGGTCCGGCCCTGCTGGCGGTCATCGCCGCGGACGCGGCCCGCGAGCCGCGGCTTGCGGAGTAATCCCGGCCGCAACACCGTCGCGGCGGCCGCACACCGCCGCGGTTGGCCGGCTGAGGGTGGTGCCGTAACGAATCGAAGCCGCTCGAACCCCCAACCTGCATCCGCGGGTACGATTCCGGTGCGCCGCGGCGCGGGGTTTTCATGAGCGACGGCCCGATCCTGATTCTGTCCGCATCCGCCGGCGCCGGCCACATGACCGCCGCCCGCGCGATCGAGCAGGCGCTGTCGCGAGCCGCGGGCGACGCCGCACCCGCGGTGGAAGTGATCGACGTCCTGCAGCACACCAGCGGCCTGTTCCGCACGCTCTACGCCGGCGGGTATCTCGCGATCGTCAATCGCGCTCCCGCCGCGATGGGGTGGCTTTACGAGATGATGGATCGCCCCGGCGCCCGCGTTCGCGACGCCATTCGCATCGGCGTGCAGAACATCTGTTCCGGGCGCGTGGCGGCACTTCTGCGGGAGCGCCGCCCGCGGCTGATCATCAACACGCACTTTCTGGCGGCTGAACTGGTCGCCCAGCTTCACCGCAAGGGCGCGCTTGACTGCCCGCAATTCACCGTCACCACCGATTTTGAGACGCACCGGCTGTGGGTGCAGCCGCCGACCGAGCGCTACTTCACGGCCACGGCCGAGGGCAAGGCGTACCTGGCGTCGTTCGGTGTCGCGGCGGAGGCCGTGGTCGTGTCGGGGATTCCGGTGCGGGCAGAGTTTGAGCAGGCGGTTGATCGGGCCGCGGCGCGATCGCGGCTGGGACTGCCGATGGAGCGGCCGATCGTGCTCATGCTGTGCGGCGGCTTCGGCGTCGGTCCGGCGGAGCAGGTGCTGACGACGCTGCGAACCGTGCCCGGTCGGCCGCAGGTGGTCGTGATCTGCGGGAACAACGAAGCGCTGCGCAACCGGCTTGCACGCGTCGCACGGGACGACTCGCGTGTGACGATTCACGGATTCACCAACGACATGCACCTGTTCATGCGGGCCGCGGATGCGGCCGTCACGAAGCCGGGCGGGCTGACCGCGTCGGAGGCCCTGGTGAGCGGATTGCCGCTGGTGATCCTCAACCCGATCCCGGGGCAGGAAGCGCGCAACAGCGATTATCTGCTGGAGAATGGCGCGGCCATCAAGGTGAACAGCCTGCGGCTGCTGGCGCAGCGGGTCGGGGCGTTGCTGGCTGACCCGGCGCGGATCGCGGCGCTGCGGGCTGCGGCCGGCCGCATCGCGCGTCCGGCGGCGGCGATGACGATTGCGAATGAGGCGCTGCGGTTCATCGGCGGCGGAGAGAGGGGCGCGGCGGTCGAGTCGGTGCGCTGCGCTTCGCCTGATGAGGGAAAGTCGAGCGAACAGGCAGCGCCGGTTCATCGCGCCGCGAGTTAGCGAATGAGGTGCGGTTGGGGCGGCCGTGAGGCGCTGCATGCTTACGCGGAGTACAACGACCACAGGTCATCATGCCCGCGCCACGACACGCTGCATGCTTACGCGGAGTACCGCGAAAGCATGCCACCCAAAATGCCACCCAAAATGCCACCCGAATGGCCAACCCATTGCTCGTAAGCGGCGCTCCCCAAGAGCATGCCGACGCAAAGCCGTTGGCACGGCACGCAACGCGGCGTGGCACCCGACGCGCGGGTTGGCGCCCGACGCGCGGGTTGGCGCCCGACGCGCGGGATGACACCCGACGCGAGCGCGACAAAAGCAGCGCCGCCGACGGCGCGGGTTGCGTCCGTCGGCGGCGCGGGGTTGCACAAGGCGCGATTAGCGCCGCGGGATCATGGCACGCCATGCTTCCTGGCGGCCTTCGGGGTTCGTGCCAGAGCCGACGATCGCGCGGCCGTCGGCGGAGATCGCCGCCACGCCGTGCAGCGTCCAATTCTCGATTTCGCCCGAGAGGCTGAACTCCTGGATCAGGACATCCTTGATCGCCCGCATGCCGTGCTCGGCGTCCCAGATGAAGGCCTTGCCGCCGGAGGAGCCGACGACAACGCGTCCGTCGCCGGAGACATTGTAGGCATTGCTCCACGTCGTTCCGGGAAGGATCCCCAGCCCGACCATCGCGCCGTTCGACCAGCGGAAGGCCTCCTGCCGGCCCGCGGCATTGAAGCTGTATCCCACGACCACGCCGCCGTCGGCCGAGACGCCTTGCGCAACGCTGCTTGCCTGGGACGCATGGCCGTTCAGCGCATCGCTCAGGAAGCCGAGGCCGACCATCTGTCCGTTCGACCAGCGGAAGGCCTCCGGCCGGCCCGCGGCGTTGCGGCTGTGTCCCACGACCACGCCGCCGTCGGCCGAGACGTCGGTTGCGTGGCTCGTGGCCTGGGACGCATGGCCGTTCGGCGCTGCGCTCAGGAAGCCAAGGCCAACCATTGCGCCGTTCGACCAGCGGAAGGCTTCCTCCCGGGCCGCGGCGTTGCGGCTCCATCCCACGACCACGCTGCCGTCGGCCGAGACGGCGTGCGCATCGCTGGATGCCTGGGACGCATGGCCGCTCGGCGCATCGCTCAGGAAGCCGAGGCCGATCATCGCGCCGTTCGACCAGCGGAAGGCCTCCGCTTTGCCCGCGGCGTTGTTGCTCGTTCCCACGATCACGCTGCCGTCGGCCGAGACGCCGGTCGCGACGCTACTGGCATTGGACGCATTGCCATTCGGCGAATGGCTTAGGAAGCCCAGGCCAACCATCGCGCCGTTCGACCAGCGGAAGGCCTCCCACCGGTTCACGGCATCGCGGCTCCATCCCACGACCACGCTGCCGTCGGCCGAGACGCCGGTCGCAGAGCTGTATGCCTGGGACGCATGCCCGTTCGGTGCTGCGCTCAGGAAGCCCAGGCCGGAGAACTCCGCATCGCGCAGCGGCTGGGTCACCTCCACGGTCGCCTGCGGATGCTCCGACACCTCGAACGCGATCGGCAGCCGCACGCCGAACAGCTTCGGGTGATAAATGGCGTGGAACGTCTGCGTCCCGACATGCTCCATCAGGAATTCGGCGTCGCATTCGAAGCGGGTCTGCCCCGCCGCCGCGCGGCCACCGGTGCAGCCCGGACGGCCCGGCTCGAGCTGACCATCGCGGATCCACAGATACTCAACTTCGTCAATCACATCGAGGTGCAGGAACGTGCTCTTGTCGAACTGGGTCAGGAACGTCGCCGGTTCGCCCACCTGGTGATCATCGCCGGCGTGAACGCTCGACGGGGTGATCGCAAAGGTCGCGCGCGGCGAGCGCACCTCCGGCAGCACGTCCGCGTCCACCAGGCGCAGCTCGACGAAGGAGATCTTCAGCAGGTCCTTGAGCTTCTTGATCGAGCTGCCCGCTCCGGCCGTGACCTTCAGCGGGCTGAACTTCAGGTGCGAGGCATAGGCCGGATCGGCGATCTGCGCCTCGAGCGACGCCAGGTCCATCGTCAGCTTCGGGCCGCCCTTGATGCCGAAGACATTGGCACGCAGCGACCTGGCGACGGTGCCCAGCTCCACGTCCGCGAAGGCGAAGACCTGTGCATCGATCTTCACGCTCGCCAGCCGGTCAAAGGTCGGCAGGACCGGCTTGAAGGAGACGTCCGTGCTGCCGGTGAGGTTGTTCACCATCGCATAGCCCCCCGCCGCGGTGCCCATCACGCCGCCCTCGTACGTCACCCGCGCTTCGCCGCTGATGTCCAGCCGCACCGGCTGGGCCATGCTGATCGACCCGCCCACGTCGAACCCAACGCCCATCGGGATGTAGCCGCCCAGGATCAGCGACAGCCAGCCGCCGACCGGGATCTTCACTTCCTTGAGCACCGTGCGGCAGCTCAACTTCCCGCTGAATCCCGGCTTGAGTTCCGGGGAGATCGTCAGCCGGGGCGCCAGCTCGGCCGTGACGATGAAGCGCTTCACGTCGCCCGAGAGCTGCACGTCCACACGCACGTCGGGGCGGAACTCGATGCTGGGGGTGATCGAGCCGATCTGGACGTTGCCCTGCACGTTGCACTCGAAAGGCCCGATCGCGCGGGTGCCCTGCGCCTGGGCGCGCTGCTGCGACTTCGAGGCCCCCTGCCGCTTCGAGGCGCCGCCGGCCTTGTCGTCGGTCGCCTGCGGCTCGTGACGCGCCACGTACTGCAGCGTGCCGTCGGGCAGTTCCTCGACCGCGTACTGGCTGAGCGTGTCATCGGGGATGCGATAGTCCGCGTGGGTCATGTCGATCGACTGGTTGATGTTGATCTGCTCGAACAGATCGTCGACGGGGACGATCTCGAAGGTCACGTCAAACGCCCCGTCGCCGGCCGCCGCCGCCTCGACCACGCGCCCGGCGATGGGCTTGTCGCCGCGGCCGAGGATGATCTGCCCGGCCGCCGCTGCATCACTGTTCATCCGTGCCCGCATGCGGAAGCCGACGCCGAACTCGGCATCGGGGTCCACCGCGGCCGGCTCGTAAGCGATCTGGTTGTCCTGCACCAGCATGCCGGCGGCGGGACGGGCGATGACGGCCAGCGTCGGGCTGGCGGAAAGCCCCTCGGCGGAGGCGAAGATCTGGGCGGAACCCAGCTCGGCGGCGGCGCTGGCCAGGCCGTCGGCAGAGATTTGGATGATCGAGTCATCGGAGCTTCGCCATTCGGCGGAGACGGGTCGCAGCTTGCCGTCGGTGTCCACGATCATGGCGCTGAGCTGCACGCGGTCGTCGATGCCGGTCAGGAGCAGGGTTTCGGGGGAGACGATCAGTCGGCTGCGCAGAGCGGCTCCGCCCTCGAAGCCGCTGGCTTACGGGGTCTTTTTCGCCGGTTTGGTCGGTTCGTGAATCGGGCCGGCCGGGGGTTGATTGCTGAGACTGGGGCGTAATTGGGTCATCCGCGGCCGGCTTATTGGACATCGGGCAGCCGGCAATCGAGCCGCCGGCGGCGGCGATCAGCAGGCTGAGCGAAAGCGCGTGGATGCGGATGTGCGAGGTGAGGCGGTTGAATTTGCGGCCGGCGTTCATGACTCGTTCCTCCGCCGGGTCTTGCCGGCGCTGGTTGTCCGCGGCTGGGTCAGCCGCCGCCGTCGGTCCTGCGTTCGCCCGCGGCGATCGTCAGGAACGTGGCGTCTGAGGATGGGAGCGACGGTTCGAGCGGTTACTCACGGGCGGAGGGGGGAAAATCTGGGCCGGATGCGGGGAATTGGGGGGAAAAAGGGAAAAAGTGAGGAGCGGGTCGGACTCCAGGGCCTCAAAGGCCCTGGCAACGATCGTGCGTCTTGACGGGCGAAGACATGCGGCGATCGTGCGCGTTAGGGGCGAAGAGCATGCTTACGCTGAATACAGCGAAAGCATGCCACCCAAAAAATCCAACCCCACGGTGTCACCCGACGATACCAGGAAGCATGCCGACGAAAAGCCGTCGGCATAGCACCCAAAATGACTGAGGGCATGGCGCCCAAAGTGGCTGGCGGCATGGCACCCAACACGGAATGGCACGCAACGCGGCATGGCACTCGATGCAGATCGGTTGCGAAGGCAGGAGCGAAGTCACTTCTTGCGGCGGCGAAGTGCATCGAGATTGATGATCGGCTCTGATGGTTCAAACCGGCCATGCGGACGCGATCCGGTTGCAGCCCCCCCGCTGCTTGGCGAAGTCTCTTTATCGCCGCGCGCGTTCCCGCTGTCGGGTGAAGTCTTATCGTCGCCGCGCGCGTTCCCGCGGTCGGGTGAAGTCTTATCGTCGCTGCGCGCTGCCCCGCTGCCGGTTCCTGTTCCCCCACTTCCGACCGCGGTCCCCGCGCTGCCGACCGCCGCCCCCCCGTTCGCCGCCGTCGCCGCACGCTTCACGTCGTACATCTGCCGGTCCGCGCGTTCGAGCAGCGCTGCCGCATCCTCCCCGGTTCGCCAGGTCGCCACGCCCACGCTGATGTTCAGCCGGATGGACCCGCCGCGAAAGGAGACCGGCTCCTGGCGGATCAACTCCAACACGCGCCGGGCCACTCCGGCGGCGCCGGCCTCATCTGCGTGCGGCAGGATCATGACAAACTCGTCGCCGCCGACCCGTGCCAGCGAGTCCGATCCGCGGGCGGCCGCCTGCATCCGTTGTGCCGCCTCGCGCAGCGCCGCATCGCCGGCTGCATGGCCGTGGCGGTCGTTGATCTCCTTCAATCCATCCAGGTCGGCCACCATCACCGAGAGCGGCTCGCCGCAGCGCTCCGCGCGCCCGATCTCGCGGGCCAGCGTTTCGTGCAGGCTGCGGTAGTTGTACAGCCCGGTCAGGCCGTCCACCCGCGCATCGGTGCGGGCCTGTTCGTACACCTGCGCGTGCCAAAGCGCCCGGGCCACGAACGTCAGCACGCGCTCCAGTCCGCGCAGATCGATGTCCTCCGCCGGAGCGCTTCGCCCGCAGAGGTTCAGCACGCCGCGCAGCTGTCCATCCGCCAGCAGCGGCGCGATCAGGCAGCTCTTGTCCCGATAGGGGCGGATGGGCGCGTGGCGGCGCTCGATCCCGCGCCGCTGCCGCACCTGCTCGACGTCCAGCGTGACCAGCGGCTCGCCCGCCCGCGCCACCGCGGTCATCAGCGTGCCGGTCCCATCCAGAGGAACGGCCAGCTCCACCGGGCGGGTGTCGTTCGTCTCGGCCAGCGTCAGCAGCCGCCGCTGCGGATCATGCAGGTAGAGCGAGGCGTGTTCGAAACCGAGCTGCGCCGGCAGGCGCGTGACGCACTTGTGGCACAGGGCGTTCAGCTCCAGCTCCTGGAACGTCAGCAGCCAGTCGGGGACGCCTCCCTCGGTGCCGGTCGACGCGGCCGCATAACGAACCGCGCCGCGCGCGGTCGAGCCGCCCCAAAGCATCCGCCATACCGCCGCGGTGCAGGGCTTTCGCACGAACAGCCCCGGCGCCACGCCGCGCAGCTCGACGGTGCCGCTCGAATGGAAGTAGACGCGCCGAACGCCGGTGGCCGCGATTTCGCGGGGGGCGGTGTCCAGATCAATCCAAATCTGCGCGTAGTGCCCGCCGACGGCGGCCAGCCCGGGGTCATCGCCGCGAATGTGAACGAGCGAATCCGTGGATGGCGCGGAATCAGCGGCCGCGGCGCGCAACGCCGCGTCCGAGGTCACCAGCAGCACCTGAAGACCGGGGGTCTGCACCATGCAACTCCGCGTGTCGTGTGTCAATTCCATCGGCAGAAAGGCCCCGGGGGGCGGAATCCGCGCCTCACGGTCGCGGGCACCGGCTGACGGATGCCGGCGCAGGCGGGCCGGGGCGCGGCGTCCGCGCCCTGGTTGGCCCGGCGGCGCAATCTCCGCCGATAGACCCGGTACGAATCGCGGCGGTCGCGGTTCGTTCCGGGATTCGTCATGCGGGCGCTGCTCGACAGCCTGCGATCGCTTCTTTCCCTGCGCTGGCAGATTCCGCTGGCACTCTGCGCCGCGGTGACGGTCGGAACCGCCCTGTATCGCCTGCGCCCGGTACAGACGCCGCCGGATGTCGAAACCCTCGTCACCGATGTGCTGGCGCTGGCCCAGGCGGGGCGCTTCCTCGACGCGATCGACGGGGCAGCCGCCCTGCTCAAGAGCGAACCGCCGCTGACGCGCGCCCGGCGCGCCACGCTGCACCGACTGATCGGGGAGCTGCTGCACCGCATGGAATCGCAGCGGCGCACGCCGATCGCCTCCAATCTCACGCTGCTGCTGGACCATGAATCCGAAGCGGCGGAGCTGGGTGCTCCCGACAGCGCCGAGTTGAGGTTGCGGCTGGCGTGGGCGCATGACTGGCTGCGCGATCGCAACAGTGCGGCCGAGCAGTATCGCGCTGCGCTCAAGCTCAGCCCCACCCCCGCGCAGGCGCGCGATGCGCGCATGGCGCTGATCCGCGTCCTGCGGAATCAGGCCGATGCCCACGCCGAGCGCGACGCCTGCCTGCACGAACTGCTGCTCGATGAGGGCGTCAGTCCGCGCTTTGTCACCTGGGCTCTGAGCCGCGGAGTCAACGACGCGCTCGATCGCGGCGATACACCGGCTGCCCGGGCGCTGCTGGAGCGCTACGGGGAACGCCTGCGAAACTCCCCGGTGCACGGCTATCTCGAGCTTCTGAACGCACAGGTGCTGGTGAGCGACGGACGCGCGGATGAGGCGCTGCCGATCATCGCCTGGATCGATGAATGGGCCGAGCAGAACGAGCGCGAAGAGAGTCGCATCGCCGAATTGGCGCCGCTGACGGCGATGAACCGCGGTCTGAGTGGCGCGATTCACCTCTCGGAGCTGCGCCCCTACGAGGCGCTGAGCGAATTCGAAACAGCCCTCTCGGACGCCGGTGCGCGGGACGGCGTGCCGCGGAATGCGGTCGAGCTGTTCGTGCGGGCCTCGATCGCCCGGGCCGAGGCGCTGGCGATGCTCGGTCGGCACGAGGATGCCCTGGGCGCGCTGCAGACCGATCTGCACCTGCTCCGCCGCGACGTGCAGGATCCGCACCCGGGGGCCGCGGCCATGCGCCTCGCGTTGATGCGGCAGTTCGAGAGTCGTTACGCCGCCTCCGACTACGACACGGCAGCCGCGTACATGCGTGCAGCCGTCCAGGTCTCACCGGAGAAGAACGTCGCTGATGCCGAGGGGCCGGCGCAGGCCGATCTGCTGGAGGGATTGGCGCGGGCCCATGCACGGGCGGGAGAGGCCGCCGGCAACAGCGTGCTGATGCGCCATCATCACGAGCAGGCCGGTCACGCGTACGAAAACGCCGCGCAGCGCTCGAAATTGAAGGAGCAGCGCTTCGCAGACCTGACTTGGAATGCCGTGCAGCAATTCGACCGGGCGGGCGCCTATGCCGATGCGCAGCGCACGCTTCGACAGTTCCTCGACGGCCGGGCCGGTGACCCGCGCCTGCCGGCGGCGCTGCTTCAGTTGGGACAATCCCTGGAGGCCGACGGCCGGATCCGGGAGGCCAACAGCCGGTACGAGGAGGTGATGGAGCGCTACCCGAAGCTGGCCGAGGCCAAGGTCTCGATGCTGCGGAGCGCATCGTGCCTGGCGGTGCTCGGCCCGGAGGAGTTGCAAAAGGCCCGCGGACGGCTCGAGGAGCTGCTGCACGACGACACGCTCTCCCCGACGGCCGCGGTCTATCGCGACGGGCTGTTGTCGCTGTGCGACCTGCTCTACATCGATCAGCAGCACACCGCGGCGATCGTCCGTCTCGAAAACTTCCTGACGCTCTATCCGCACGACCCCGCCGCGGCGCGAGCGCGCTTCATGCTCGGCGACGCATTTCGTCGAAGCGCCCTGGCGCTGCGTCGCCCGCCGGATGGCGGGCTGCCCACCGACGCCGCCCTGGCCGAATCCGATGCGCGCCTGCGGCAGGCGGCCGCGCACTTCGAGACGCTGGAGCTGGAGTTGCGGGAGCCGAAGGAAGTCGAGCCGGATGAGGCCGACGTGTACCGGCGGCTGGCGCTGTCCTACCGCGGCGACTGCCTGCTTGAGCTGGGCAGCCCGGAAGCGCTGGAGGAAGCGCTGGCCACGTTTCGCCAGATTTCCGCGCGTTACGAGGATGATCCCGCCGCGCTCGCCGCGCAGGTGCAGGTCGCCAACATCAACCTGCGCACCGGGCGCGTGATCGAGGCGTCTCGCGCGATTGAGCGCGCCCGCTGGCTGCTTCGCAACATGCCCGAACAGAGTTTCTCCACCGCCGACGGTCAGTCGCGCGCCGAGTGGGACGCCTATCTGACGATTGTCTCCTCGACCGCCCTGCTTTCTCACACGAACGCCGCTTCGGCGGCTCAGCGCCCGGACCCAGGAGCCTCTCCATGACACCCGCTTCGAACCACGACCCGCGCCCCGTCATCGCCCTGCTCACCGAGCAGCGGCGCCTCTACACCGAGCTGCGCACGCTGAGCCGCCGCCAGCGCGGACTGATCAGCGGCGATCAGCCCGAGGAGCTGCTCAACGTGCTGCGCGACCGGCAGTCGCTGGTCGCGGCCTTGGCGCGCCTCAATCACGACCTGGCCCCCTACCGCCGCAACTGGGAGGCCACCTACGCCGCCCTGCCCGAAGACGACCGCACGCAGGCCGCCGAACTGCTCTCCGACGTGAGCGCCCTGTTGCGAACCATTCTGCAGAGCGATCAGGAGGACGGAGCGCTGCTGGCCGCTCGCAAGCAACTGGTCGCCCGTGAACTGGCCGAGGTGGACAGCACGCGCTCGGCAGCCAGCGCGTATGGCCGGCAGGCCGCGGCCGGCGCCGCCCCGGGTGGGTCGTCGCTGGGGGCCGACCTGGCCGGCTGAGCCGCGTCGCGATTGCAGAGACGCTTCCGCAGGTGATTCATGGAGGAATCCCGCATGAGCCTATCAGCGGCCGCTCGAGCCGGAACCGCACCGCCGCCCGCCGACGACCTGGCCGGCGTGCTGCGCGATTACATGGACGTGACGCAGCGGCTGGCCCGCACGCATGAGACGCTGCAGAGCGAGATCGAGCGGCTGCGCGAGGAGTTGGCCTCGAAGGATCGCGAGTTGGAGCGACGCCGGCGGCTTGCCGCATTGGGCGAAATGGCCGCGGGGGTCGCGCACGAGGTGCGAAACCCGCTTGGCGCGATTCAGCTATACGTCAACCTGCTCCGCACGGACCCGCCCCCGACGGAAAGCGCCCACACCATCCTCGACAAGATTGACGGCGCGATCCGGGCCGTTGATCGCGTCGTGAGCGACACGCTGGCGCTGGCGCCGCGACCCGATCGCTCCAGCCGGGTTCCCGTTGCCGAGGTGCTGCAGCGGGCGGTGGAGGCCTGCCGACCGGCGGCCGAGCGGGCCGGCGTGGTGATCAAGCTCTCCACGCCAACCGCAGAACCGATCGTGCGCGTGGACGGGGATGGCCTGCACCGGGCGCTGGTCAATCTGATCACCAACGCCGCCGAAGCCGCCCCGCGCGGCAGCACCGTGGGCGTCGGGGCGCGGGGCGTCGAGGGGTGGGTGACGCTCACTGTCACGGACAGCGGGCCGGGGCTGCCGCCGGAATTACTGGACCGCATTTTTGACCCGTTCTTCACGACCAAGGATCACGGCACCGGCCTGGGGCTGACGATCGCCCATCGGCTGGTGGAGTCGCATGGGGGCGAACTGCGAGGGGAGAACCGCCCTGAGGGGGGCGCGTGTTTTTCGATCCGGCTGCCGATTGCGCCGGAATCGCGCCGATTGGCGCATTCCAGCGCGAAGTCGGCCGAAAAGCGGGAGGCGGGGGCGTGAATTTGCGCCGTCGGCGCTCTTGCCGGCGGGCCGAAACGTCCGATGCGCAATCTTGGAATGAACCCGAGGAAGGGACTCCGAGGAGATGCAATGGCCACCGTGTGCTTGATTGAAGACCAGCCGATGATGCGCGACTCGCTGACGGCGACCCTCAAGTCGCAGGATCACGAGGTCGTCGCCTTTGAGAATGGTCCCGACGCCCTGACCGCGATGCGGCAGCGGCAGTTCGACGTCGTGCTGACCGACCTGCGCCTGCCGGGGATGGACGGCGTGGCCCTGCTGCGCGAGGCGCGGCGACTGGGGCTGGACGTGCCGACGATCCTGATGACGGCGCATGCCTCGGTCGAAACGGCCGTGGAGGCGATGAAGCTCGGCGCGTTTGATTACGTGCAGAAGCCCTTTAACGCGGACGCGATCGAGATCGTGATCGAGCGCGCCATCCGCAGCCATCGCATGGCCCGCGACAACGAGGTGCTCCGCCGCACGATCGAGGACATTGCCCCCGAGCGCCGCCTGATCGGCGATGCGCCGGCGATGCGCCCGGTGATTGAGAAGATTCAGCGGGTGGCGCAGTCCTCCGCGACCGTGCTGATCACGGGTGAGTCGGGGGTCGGCAAGGAGCTGATCGCCCGCGCCATTCACGCCGCCAGCCCGCGCGCGGCGCAGCCGATGCTGTGCGTGAACTGCGCCGCGCTGTCCCCGACGCTGCTCGAAAGCGAGCTGTTCGGCCATGAGAAGGGCGCGTTCACCGGCGCGGATCGCACCCGCAAGGGGCGCTTCGAGCTGGCGGACGGCGGCACGCTGCTCCTGGACGAAGTTTCCGAGATTCCGCCGCCGCTGCAGGCCAAGCTGCTGCGCGTGCTGCAGGAGCGCGAGTTTGAGCGCGTGGGCAGCTCGATCACCCGCCGGGTGGATGTGCGGGTGATTGCCACGACGAATCGCGACCTGCGCGACTGGGCCGCCAAGGCCCGCTTCCGCGAGGATCTGTACTACCGCCTGAGCGTGCTGCCGGTCGAGGTGCCGCCGCTGCGCGACCGTCGCGAGGACATCCCGCTGTTGATGGATCACATGATCAGCCGCATCACGCGGCGCGAGGGTCGCGAAGCGCCGACCTTCACGCCCGAGGCGCTGCAACTGCTGGCCGAGTATGCCTGGCCCGGCAACGTGCGCGAGCTGCAGAATCTCTGCGAGCGGGTGTGCGTGCTGGAGGCCGGGCGCAGCGTGTCGCCGCAGGTGATTTCGCCCCTGCTGGCCGGACCGGTCAAGCAGGCCGCCGCCAGCGTGCAGACGATCCCCTACCAGGACGGCCGCATCCTGGAGGATGCCGAGCGCGAGCTGATTGTACGCACGCTGGCGCGCTTCAATGGTCACCGCGAGCGCAGCGCCCGCGCCCTGGGCATCGGGCTGCGCACGCTGGGGCTGAAGCTCAAGAAGTGGCGCGAGGATGGCACGTTTGTTGAGCCGCCGCGCCGAATGCCGACGCCGGTGGGCGCGCTGGCCTGAGTTTACGGGGCGAATGGCCGGGCCCTGGGCCGAGTAGCGCTGCGACGGGTGGAGCACATAGTCGAAGCCACCGGGCGGAAGCCCGGTGCCACGGCCGGGTGGCATGCTTTCGCGGTACTCCGCGTAAGCATGCAGTTGCGAGCGATGCCGCGTAAGCATGCAGTTGCGGAGCGATGCCGCGTAAGCATGCAGCGCGTCGTGGCACCGCCCTTCCGGGCGGTGCACAAGGCTGAAAGCCACCGGGCAGAAGCCCGGTGCCACGGCCGGGTGGCATGCTTTCGCGGTACTCCGCGTAAGCATGCAGTTGCGAGCGATGCCGCGTAAGCATGCAGTTGCGAGCGATGCCGCGTAAGCATGCAGTTGCGAGCGATGCCGCGTAAGCATGCAGCGCGTCGTGGCACCGCCCTTCCGGGCGGTGCACAAGGCTGAAAGCCACCGGGCAGAAGCCCGGTGCCACGGGCCACGGGCCACGGGCCCTGCCGACGGCGGCACGCGAATTGCAGGGAGCATGTACGAGCAAACGAGCAGGCGAATAGACGAACGAACAGGCGGCGGAAACCGGGCACGCGGATGAGCGAGTGGACAACACGGCTGATCGAATCGCGGACGACGCACGCCGTCGAGCTGGCGGCGCGCTTCGCCGAGGAGCGGCAGCGCGTGCTGGCCGAAAACGTCGCCAACGTCGACACCCCCGATCATCACAGCCGCACGCTCGACGCCGCGTCGTTTCAGAAGTCGCTGTCCCGGGCGCTGCACGCGGCCCGCGAGCGCGGCACTGCACGGCTCGAGTTGCAGGGCAATCCGCAGGCCCGCACGGATGCGAACGGCCGGCTGCGGGTCGAGCCGGACCGCGAACCGGCGCCGAACGTGCTCTTTCACGACGGCACGAACGCGCGGCTTGATGCGCTGCTGTCCGACGCTTCACAGAACTCGCTGACCTACAGCGTCGCCGCGCAGTTGCTGAGAAATCGCTTTGACGGATTGCTGAGCGCGATCCGCGGACGGGTCTCCTGACCCGCCGCGACTCGCCTTGAAGGAGTCAGCCGATGATGTCCGCCCTCGACATCTCCGCCTCGGCACTGAATGCCCAGCGCACCCGCATGGACATCATTGCCGGAAACATCGCCAACGCCTACAGCACGCGGCAGGAGGACGGCACGATCGAGCCGTTCCGTCGCCGGCTCGTGGCGCTGGCCTCGGGAGCGCCCGACGGCGGGCCGGGCGTGCGCATCGACGAGATCGCGCTCGACGAATCCCCCTTCGTGGAGCGCTTCCAGCCGGGGCATCCCGATGCGCGGGTGGACGGCCCGCGCGCCGGCTACGTCCGCTACCCGAACGTCAGCATTTCGATGGAGTACGTTGACGCGCTGGAGGCCTCCCGGGCCTACGAGGCCAACGTCGCGATGATGAACGTCAGCAAGGGGATGGTGCAGCAGGCGCTGCGGCTGTTCGCGTAATTTCCGCCGAGGCCGAACCGCGCGGTGTTCGCGGTGCAAGGACGCGCGATGGACCCGATCAACAGGCTGCGACCCGGCGCCGGCGGGATCACCCCGCCGGGTGGCGGCGCGGCCGCCGAGCCGGAAGCCGTCGATCCCTTTGCCGGGCTGCTGCGCCGCGAGCTGGAGCGCGTCAGTTCGCTTCAGCAGGAGGCCGATCGCAGCGTCGAGCAGTTGATGACCGGCGGCGACGCCAGCATCACCGACGTCTTCACGGCCGCCCGCAAGGCGCAGGTAGCCTTCAGCCTGCTGATGGAAATCCGCAACAAGCTCAGCGACGCCTACACCGAGATCAAGCAGCTCCGCGTCTGATCCGGCCGCCGCAGAGCGCCCCGCACCGTCGATCCGCGCACAGTCTCTGCACACCGGCGCAATCCGTGCTGCGCGTTCGCGCAAAAGACAACCGTCCCGCCCCGCCTGAATCCGGCCCCGGGCGCCGCGACGCCGATGAACCAGCAACGGCATCCGCCGCAGGAAGCACCGCATGGAGGCGCTGCAAAAAGCCATCACCGCCGCGATCGCGCAGTTGCGTGATCTCTCCGCGTCGCAGCGCGCCGCCATCTTTCTCGGCGGGGCCTTCGCCGCACTGGCGCTGGCGTGGATGGTGCAGTGGGCCGCCCGGCCCGAAATGGTCCCGCTGATGCCGCAGTCGCTCTCCACGGAGGAGGTGGCGCGCATCGCCGGCGGCCTCTCCCTGATGAACGAGCCGCACGAGGCCGGCACGTCGCAGGTCATGGTCCGGGCGGAAGCCAACCGGCCCGCCATTCTCGCCCAGCTTCAACAGCTCGAGCGCCTGCCGGCCGACACCAGCGTCAGCTTTGACGCGCTGGTGAAGGAATCCAATCCGTGGGTCTCGCAGGAGGAGAACGACCGCCGCTGGACCGTGGCGCTGCAGCGCGAGATCGAGCGGGTGCTGGGGCAGCTCCACGGCGTCAAGACGGCGCGCGTTTTTCTGAACCTCCACCAGCGCCGCAGCTTCTCGCGCGAAGCGCCCGCCTCGACCGCCAGCGTCACGCTGATCATGCAGGGCGGTGAGCCGGTGTCGCGCAGCCTGGCCCGTGCCGCTGCGCGGATGGTCAGCGGCGCCGTCCGCGGACTGCCGATCCGCAACGTGCAGGTGGTGGATGGCAACGGCGTCAGCGCGCTGGAGTGGGAGAACGAAGACGCCGCCGGCAGCACCGGCCTGGCGCTGCAGCGCCGCGAGCAGGAGCGCCTGCTGGCCGAGAAGATTCGTTCGCAACTGGCCTTTGATCCGCGCGTGCGCGTCAGCGTGCAGGTCGATCTCGATCTCACTTCGCGCAGCTCCGAAACCGTCACGCCCACCGACCCGGTGGACGTATTCGAGGATCGCCGCACGGAATCCAGCGCCCGCTCGCGCCCCTCCGGCCAGCCCGGCGTGCAGCCGAATGTCGGCCTTTCCGCCGGCGGCGGCGCTCGCGATGAAAATTCGACCGTCGAGTCCACCAAGACGGAGCGGATCGCCGGCAATCGGCGAACGTCGGAGAGCAAGCCCAGCGGCGAGATTCAGTCGGTTTTCGCCGCGGTCAACATCTCGCACAGCTATCTGGCCGGCGTCTTCCGCCGGCAGAATCCAGCCGCTACCGAACCGCCCACTCCCGAGCAGATTGCGCAGGTCTTCGACAAGGAGCGGCCGCGCGTGCTGAGCCAGGTGGCGGTGCTGGTCAAGCCGGCGACCGAGGAGCAGGTCCGCGTGGACTGGTATTACGACCAGGCCGACGAGATCGCCGAAGCCGCAGCCGCGGAGAGCATCTCGATGCTGGACATGGCCTCCCGCTATGCGCCGCAGGGCGCATTGGGCCTGCTCGCGCTGATCAGCCTCGGCGTGATGTTCCGGCTGGCGCGCCGCTCCACCGCGGGCGAGGCCTTCGGCATCGAACTGGGGCTTCCGAAAGAGGCGATCGAGGCGGCCCGCCAAGCGGCCCAGGATGTCGGCGCCGCCGCGGCCGCAGCGCGCGAGAAGCGTGAGGAAGAGGAGGCGCTGGAGGGGAACGACCGCCTGCCGCAATACCAGACCGCGCAGCCGGTCGGCCGGGCCGCCGGCACTGACGGCGTTCTGGAAGCGCGCGAGGTGGATGAGCGGACGATTCAGATCGGCAAGATGGTCGATCAGCTCGGGCAGATGATCAAGAACGACAAGGACGGCGTCGGGGCCGCCTTCGAACAATGGGTTCGCCGCCGCGACTGACGCCGCTGCGCATCGAGAAGCCTGTTTCGACCGCCCCGCAGAGTGAGAGCCGATGGCCCGCCCCAAGAAACTGGACGCGCTCGATTACGACTCGATGAGCGGTCTGCGCAAGGCCGCCATCCTGCTCATCGCGCTCAACCAGGACACCGCCGCCGAGCTGCTGAAGATTCTGCCGCAGGAGATGGTGGAGGAGGTCAGCCGCGAGGCCGCCAGCCTTGACACCGTCCCGCCCGAGCTGCGTGAAAAGGTGGTGACAGAGTTCTACAGCATCGTGCTGGCCCGGCAGTATGTGGACTCCGGCGGTCTTTCGTGGGCGCGCAGCGTGCTTCAGAAAACGCTCTCCCCCGAGGACGCCAAGAAAGTCATCACGACCATTGAGCACCACGTCCACGAACAGCCCTTCAGCTTCCTGCAGAAGACCGAGGTCGAGAACCTGCTCATGTTCCTGCAGGAGGAGCACCCCCAGACCATCGCGCTGGTGCTGGCGCATCTCGCGCCCGCCATGGCCAGCGAAGTGCTCGTCGCCCTTCCGGCGGAGCGCCAGATCGACGTCGTGACGCGCATCGCCCGCATGGAGCAGACCAGCCCGGACGTCATCAAGGAAGTGGAGCGCGGCCTCGAGAAGCGCCTCTCGGGCATGATGACCGAGCGCTTCGAAAAGGTCGGCGGCGCGCTGGCCGTCGCCGAAATCCTGAACCTCTCCGGCCGCGCGGCGGAAAAGACCATTCTCGAAGGCCTCGAACAGCTGACGCCCGACCTGGTTGATGACATCCGCCGCCTGATGTTCGTCTTCGAGGACATCCTGCGCGTCAACGACAAGGGCATCCAGTCGATGCTCAAGGAAGTGGACAACGAGGAGCTGGCATTGGCGCTGCGCACGGCCAGCGACGAGTTGAAGGAAAAGATCTTCCGCAACATGTCCGAACGGGCCGTCACGCTCATCAAGGAAGAGATGGAGTTCATGGGCCCGGTGCGCGTCAGCGACGTCGAAGCCGCGCAGAAGAAGATCGTGGACGTTGTCCGCCGCCTCGAGGACGCCGGCGAGATCATCATCGCCGGCAAGGGCGGCGCGGAGAAAGACCTGGTCGTCTGATCCGCCGCGCGCCGGCTCGCACCTCGTGCGCCGGCGCCCGCGTCAATTCCCGGAGCAGCCATGCCCGTCCGCGGCGTCATTCGAAGCACCAGCCCGGCGGCCCGCTCGCCCTTCTCGTTCGCCAATCTTGAACAGCAGGCCGGGGAGCTGTTGCGACGGGCACAAGAACAGGCCGACGCGCTGCTGGCCGGCGCGCGCGAAGAAGCTGCCCGCATCGCCGAATCCGCTCGCCGCGAAGCCCGGGAGCGCGGCATGGCCGAAGCGCGTCAGGCCGCCCTTGCGCAGGTGCGCGACGAGGCACTTGCCGCCGCTCGTGAGGAGGCGCGGGGCCATCTCTATGACCTCGCCGGCTGCCTGGCCCGCGCCATCGACGGCTTCGACCGGTCCCGGTCCGCGCTGCTGGCCGCCGCCGAGCGCGACGTCATCCGCCTGGCGCTGGCCATCGCCGCGCGCATCTGTCGAATCACCGCCGGTCGCGAATCGGCCGTCGCGATCGAGAATGCGCGTGCCCTGCTCGCACTGGCCCGCCACGAACACGACCTGGTCCTCTGCGTCAGCAGCGCCGACCATGCGCGCCTGGAGACGGAGCTGCCCGAGCTGCTGCGCGAAGTTTCCACCCGCGCGCACGTCACGCTTAGCACCGACGACGCGCTCGTTCCCGGCGACTGCCGGCTGACCGGCCGCGACGGGACCATCGACGCCTCGCTCTCCGTGCAGCTCGACAACGTCGCCGCGGCCCTTTGTCCCGACGCGCCCAGCCTCGAGCCACCGCCCGGCGAAGCGGCGGAGGCAAGTGCGCAGCCCATCTGCCCGTCGATTGATTCCACAGCGGATGAGCCGCCGCGCGCAGCGGGAGGCGCGTCGTGATGCAGGCCTATGATCCGCCATTCGAGCGCTTGATCGACGAGGTGCCCACGATCGTTGCGGAGCGCATCAGCGGCCGCGTGAAGACCATCCGCGGCCAGACCGTCGGCACAGCCGGGTTCCCGGCACCGATCGGTGCGCGTTGTGAATTGCGGACCGCCGCGGGGGCGACCATCAGCGGCGAGGTCATCGGCGCCCGCGCCGAGGAGGCGCTGGTCTCCCTGTTCGGCGACGCGGCCGGCATCCGCCCCGGCGACGCGGTGCGGTGCGTCAGTGCCGCTCCCGGCGCCGCGGTCGGCCATGACCTGCTCGGGCGCGTCATCGACGCCGAGGGAGCGCCGCTGGACGGTCGCCCTGCTCCGATCCTGAACCTTCGCTATCCGCTTCAGCAATCCGCGCCGGCCCCGCTCCGCCGCCGCGCCGTGGATGCACCGCTGGGCCTCGGCGTCCGCGCGATCGACGCCCTGCTCACCGCCGGTCTCGGCCAGCGGCTGGGCGTCTTCGCCGGCACGGGCGTCGGCAAGAGCGTGCTGATGGGGATGATCTGCCGCCGGACGCAGGCGGACGTGAACGTGGTGGCGCTGATCGGCGAGCGCGGCCGCGAAGTGCGCGATTTCGTCGAGAAGCAGCTCGGACCAGAGGGCCTTGCCCGCAGCGTGGTCGTGGCCTGCACCAGCGATGAACCGGCCGCGTTGCGCGTCCGCGCCTGCCTGCACGCCACCGCCATCGCCGAGTATTTCCGCGACCGCGGGCACAACGTGCTGTTCATGATGGACTCACTGACCCGGCTGGCGATGGCGCAGCGCCAGCTCGGCCTGGCCGCCGGCGAGCCGCCCACCGCCAAGGGCTATCCCCCCAGCGTATATGCCCTGCTGCCGCGGCTGCTGGAGCGCGCCGGGAGATCAGAGGCGGGCAGCATCACCGGCATCTACACCGTGCTCGTCGAGGGCGACGACATCGGCGAGCCGCTGGCCGACGCCGTGCGCGGCATTCTCGATGGTCACATCTGGCTGTCGCGCTCGCTCGCCAATCGCGGGCACTTTCCCGCCATCGACGTGCTCCACAGCATCAGCCGCGTGGCGGACGACGTGATCGAAGAACCGCATCGCCGCGCTGCGCGGCGTCTGCGGCGCGTGCTGGCCACCTGGAACGACATTGAGGATCTCGTGAACATCGGCGCGTACGTCAAGGGAACGAACCCCGAGTACGACGTCGCCGTCCGCACCCGGCCGCTGGTCGAGGCCTTTCTGACGCAGGATCGCGACAGCGGTGCGGACTATGCGGACAACGTCTCCGCGCTGCTCGCGCTGGAGCCGGCGCTGTCCGCAGTAGCGGATGCGGGAGCGCCGGATCGCCGTGTCGACACACGACCCGCAGCGCGACCCGCCGGATAGCCCGGCGCGGCCGCACTGCAATCCGCCCTGTCCGTCGCGCCTGCGGCCGTGCCGGCGGGAATGACAACGGCCCGAACCGCCGGGAGTCTCGATGCCCGCTCGCTTCACCTTCCGCCTCGACACGCTGCTCCGCGTCCGCGCGCTGCGCGAACGCGAGTGCGAGCGCGCCGTTGCGCAGGTCCGCGCGGAGATTGCGCGACTGGACGCCTGGTGCGTTTCGACCCAGGACGAGATCGAGGCCCGCCAGAACGACATCCGCAGCGCCTCCGCCGAAGGGGCGATCGACCCGCGCGAGCTGGCCCGGCTGCGGGCCTGGATCGCCCACCTGCGCGGCTCGCTCTCCGCCCGCAGCGCGGAGCGGAGCGCCCTGCTGGCACAGTCGGAGGCCCGGCTGGCCGAATGGCGCGATGCGCGGCGCGACCGGCGCGTGATTGAGAAAATGCGCGAGACGCGTCTGGCGCAGCACCTGCGCGACGTGGCCGCCGGCGATCAGGCACAGGCAGACGAGCTGGCACAGCAGTTGCATGCCATGCGCTCGGATCGTGCGGACCGCGATCGGAGCGCTGCACCGTGAACCGACTGTTCCACATCGCGGCCATTCCCGCCATCGCGACGCTGCTCGCGACCGGCGGGTTCTTGGCGTTTCTCTTCGCCACCGGGCGGCTCGACGCCGAGCGCGTCGCGCTGATCGGGTCGGTGCTGCGCGGCGAGCTGGACAATCGTCTCGCGGACGGACAAAGCGGCGAGGCCGCCCCCAGCTCCGCCCCCGCCTCGATGACCGCGCCGGCGGCCTCGGCGGAGGAAATCCGCCGTACACGCGTGGCCGAGCAGATCCAGCGCGCCACGCTGGAGCGTGCCGCCGCCGATATTGCCGCTCGACAGAACCTGCTGAACCTGGCCCTGCAGAATCTCATCCAGATGCAGGAGGACTTCGAGAAATCGAAGGAGAATTGGCGCGACCAGCAGCGCAAGCTCAGCGACGCGGTGCGCGACGAGGGCTTCAAGCGCGAGCTGCAATACGTCGAGCGGCTGAACCCCAAGATGGCCAAAGAGCACGTGCTGCGAACCTGGCGCAAGCAGAAGGCTGACGCGGTGCGCATCTTCGTGGCCCTGCCCCCCGCCAAGGGCCAGCGGATTCTCGAACAGTTCACTTCGCCGGAAGACGTCGGCGTGATGCACGAGCTGCTGGAGCAGCTCCGCCTCGCCGGGGCAAACGAGTACGCCGAAGGGTCAGGGAGGACCGCGGGCGATGCACAGCCGTAGGAACTCCCATGAACGCCGTGATGGTCCCCCCACCTGCGTCCGACTCCGCCGCCGCCGCGCCGCGCGCCCGCCGCGTCGATGACGCCGCCCTGACGGCGCTGCTCGATCTTCTCACGCCGCCGGGCGACTTTTCCACTTTGCTGCGCGAAGGCCGCACCGCCGCCGATGACCGCCGCGAACTGCTCGCCGATGCGCGCGAAGCGCGACGCGACGCCGGCGACCCGATTCAATCCGCTCGCGAGGATGAGCGCCGGGCGCGGCCGGGAAGCGCTGCCGCCGACCAGGCCGACCGCCGCCACGCCGAGCGCCGCGATGCGCTGCACACCCAGGAGCAGCGGGATCTGTCTGACGGCCGCGCCCAGGCCGGCTCGCGAGCGGCGGGTGATTCATCCCCGCGCGCGTCGGCGGCGCAGGCCCCCGCTGCTGCAACCCACCCGGGCGATGCCGCACGATCCCCGGACCATTCGCGCAATTCCGCCCGGGATGAACTGAACCCCCCTGCTCAGGCCGCCCATACCGGCGCACATGCGCGCGGCGGCGAGTCGGCCTCGGCGGCAATGCAGCAGGCCGGCGCGCTGGGCGTCGCTTCCAACCCCGGCGCTGCGCCGGTTTCTTCGGACGCCGGTGCGGCCGGCCGCACGCCCGCACGCGTTGAGTCCGTGACCGCGACCCGCGCCGTGGACGCGGCCGCCCGGGCCGCTGCGCCCGCGTCCGACGCGCCGGCCGCCAGGCCCGGCGCCGGCGCGACCTCCGCCTCCAGCACCGCCACTGCAACGGCATCAAACGCGCACGGAGTAGTGACTTCGTCCGCGCCCGGCGCTGCGCCCGGCTCGCGGCCTGCGCGCGGCGCGGAACCCGGTAGCGGTTCGCCCGCCGGACATCCCGCCGATCCCGATGCGACCATCGGCAGAGATGACCCCAACGTCGAGCGGATTGTGCGCCTCGTCGCATCGCGCGTCGGGCGCGACCACAGCACCGCCACGCTCCGCCTCGATCCGCCCTGGCTGGGCAGCATTCGCATGAAAATCGACCTGCGGGCCAACGAGTTGGACCTTCGAGTCGAGGCCGATTCGCCCCTGGCACACCGCTTGCTTACCGAGAATCTCGACGCGCTGCGCAGCGCGCTCGAATCGAGCGGCATCCAGCTCGCGCGGGTGAAGTTCATCCCGCCGGGCGGCGCCGACACGGGCGACTGGGCGCAGGCGCAGACGTACGCTGATGGGACGGCCGACGGCGCCGCCGACCGCGGCGCTTCCGACCCGCAGCGCGAGTCGAGACAAGCCGTGGGCGCGACCCCGATCGCGACGAGCGCCGTCGCGGCATCGAGTGCAGCAACCGAGGCGGCGCCGACCGCGCCGCAGGCAGTCGCCCATGGGCGCGTGAACCTGGTGATCTAGACCGGTTTCAGAAGTGCTGAAGCGTGTGTCCCTGCTGTGCGCGTGTCGCTGCTGTGTCAGCAGTGGCGCGACCGGAAAATTCTAACTGCTGACCGAGCAGTGGCACACGGCGAAGCAACGGACGAGTTCTGGAAGCGCCATCGCGTGTGATCACAACACGCCGGTGCAATCGAGGAGTGCTGAAATGACGACAGCCGGAATCAGCGCCGCCGGCCCGGCCGTGCGACCCGCCGAGCGCGGCCTCAGCTCGCTCAAGAGCGAGGATTTCTTCCGCATCCTGACGACCGAGCTTCAGCAGCAGGATCCCTTCGAGCCGTCCAACACGTCCGACATGATCGGGCAGGTTGCGCAGATTCGCGAAATCGAGCTGTCCGGGCAGATGAGCAGCACGCTCGATCAGCTCGGCAAGGCGCAGCGGACGGCCGGCCTGGCCGACTGGATCGGCAAGTTCGTCGCTGCCCGCGCCATCGGCCTCGACGGGGCGCCCGCGCTGACCACCGGCGTGGTCACCGGGGTGCGCGTCGCCGACGACGGCACGTCGGTGCTGGAACTGGACACCGGCGCAGCGGTCACCGCCGCTTCCGTGACGCTCGTCACCACGCCGGAGAACGCGCAGGCCGCCGCGAACCAGGCCGCGCCGGCGACGAGCGCGACGAGTGATCCTTCCAAGGGCGGAACGGCCCGCTCCCTGCAAGCCGCTCCGCCGGCGCCGCGAAACTGGCTTGAGCGCCTGACCGACGCGTTGATTCGCTGACCGGCTCCTGATGGCAGCGCCCCCGCGCGGGAACGGACGCCCGCGAGTGTGACAGTCGCACGGTCGGCGGCACGGAAGCCGTCGACCGGCGCCTTGACCCAGTGAGCGATGCGATGGGACTCACGTCCGCCCTCTACACCGGCCTGACGGGAATCAACGTCAACCAGCAGCGGATCGACACGATCGGCAACAACATCGCGAACGTGAACACCACGGCGTTCAAGCATTCGCGCACCCTGTTTCAGACGCAATTCGCCAATACGCTCTCCTCCGGCACCGCCCCCAGCACCACGTCGGGCGGCACCAACCCGATTCAGTACGGACTCGGGGCGCTGGTCGGCTCGACGCACCGCATTCACACCGCCGGCTCGATCGAAACCACGGGGGTTCCGACCGACGTCGCCGTGCAGGGAGAGGGCTTCTTCGTGATTCGCCGCCCCAACGGCCAGCAGGCTTTCAGCCGCGACGGGGCGTTCACGGTGAACTCCGAGAATCGCCTGGTCACGAAGAACGGCCAGTATGTGCAGGGCTTTGGCGTGGACACGGCCGGAAACGTCACCCCCGGAACGCTCACCGATCTCTCCATCCCGCTCGGCACGCTCAGCGTCGCGCGCTCCACGCGAAACGTCATCATGGACGGCGACCTCAGCGCCGCCGCGCTCGCCGCCACGCAATCGTCGGTCACGGCGTCGCAAGCGCTGGTCAACGCGGGCGGCGGCCCGGCCGACAACGGCACGGCGCTCACGGACCTGCGCAGTGCCAGTGCGCCCGGTGTGCCGCTGTTTGCGGCCGGCAGCACGATCACCGTTCGCGGCGTGAGCAAGGGCGACCGCGAACTGCCGACCCGCACCTTTGTCGTGGGCACCGACGGCCAGTCGCTCGGCGACTTTGCCGGCTGGCTGCAATCGTCGCTGGGCATTCAGACCACGCCCGGTCTGCCCGGAGCGCCGGGCGTCACCGTGGAGAATGGAGCGCTGGTGATCCGCTCCAACGCGGGCGAGCCGAACGGCATCTCGATTGCATCGAGCGACATCCTCAGCGACACGGCCGGTGCGCCGCTGCCGTTCACCTTTGCGCAGACCGCGGCGGCCGCGGGCGGCGGCGTCTTCACGTCCTTCAGTGTCTACGATTCGCTCGGCAATGCCGTGCCGGTCAACGTCACGTTTACTCGTGAGGCCGCGGGCGCCGCCGGCCCGGTGTGGCGCTATTACGTCGAATACCCGGACGGCACGAATCCGCTCGGCGCAAACAGCACCGGCACCGTCACCTTTGACTCGCAGGGCAATTTCGTCAGCGCGGACGGCAACCAGATCACGATCAACCGCGCCGGCACAGGCGCCGACCCGGCGCTCTCCTTCACGATGGATTTTTCCAGCCTGCACGGCCTCTCCACCGCCGGCTCCGACGTCATCATGGCGCAGCAGGATGGCCACCCGCCCGGGACACTCACCACGTTCGGCATCGGCGCCGACGGCGTCATCACCGGCATTTTCACCAACGGCCAGACGCAGCGGCTCGGACAGCTCGCCCTCGCGAACTTCGCCAATCCGACCGGACTCATCGCCGATGCCGAAAACGCCTTCCTGATGGGGCCGAATTCCGGGAATCCGCAGATCACCGCCCCGGGTCAGTTCAACGCCGGCACGCTGCTGAGCGGCGCGCTGGAGCTTTCCAACGTGGACCTTTCGCGCGAGTTCATCGGCCTTATCACCTCCAGCGCCGGCTTTCAGGCCGCCAGCCGCGTCATCACGGTTTCCAAGGACATGCTCGACCAGTTGCTGCTCGTGATCCGCTGATCCCCCGGACTCGGCCGCCGCGGGTCGCTGATTCCGTGCTGCGGTGGCCGGTGGCGACTGTACACTCAGAGCATGCGGTTCCCCGTGGATCATGGCGACGATGCGGCGGCCCGTCGCGCAATTCGCGGCGGCGCGCTGCGCGGGGTCATGCTTGCGGCACTCGCGACCATTCTGCTTGCGCCGACACTGCGCGCGTCCCCGTGGCTGCACGGCATTCACTGGTACGGCGATCCCGCGAGCGGGCGCGTCGAGCTGATGACGGGCAATCGACCCGCCTATTGCCTCGAAACGGTCATGACCCACAGCGACATCTGGTGGAGCGCCGGGTGGCAGCGGCAGCAGCGATTCCTCACCGCTGTTTCACGTGGACACACGCTGATCGTGCGAATTCAGCGCAATTGGGGCGAAAACACGCCATTTGCCCACAACCTGAGCGATTTTGACGCATTGGCTCAATCCGCCGCGGCGGAGCTGGCCGACGTGTGTCGAATCTGGCAGGTCGGCAATGAGCCGAACCTGCTGGACGAATGGGGCGGGCAGGCTCTTTCCCCTGCCGAATACGCAGCCGCTTATCGTCGCATCCGCACCGCGATTCGATCGGTCGCCAGCCCGCTGGGGGAGCAGCTTGTTCTGGTTGCGCCGGTGTCGCCGGGGGATGCGATTCCCGGAGTGCGGCACACGGGGGGCAATGAGTGGCTTGCGGCGCTATGCGCTGAATTGTCGCCGAATGAGGTCGATGGGTTCGCGTTGCACGGATATGGCGCGCCCTGGCACTCGGCGACGGATGCGCGGCGCGACTTCCTGGCCTCGATTCTCACTCAGCTCGCGATCCTTAGTTCGTTCGGCTTCGCCGACAAACCGGCGTTGGTGACGGAGTGGGCCAGGGCGGCCGATCCGCCGAGCACGGCACAGGAAGCGGCGAGCGCGGCGTTTCTGAACGGCTCGCTGGCGGATGTGGCGGCGTGGAATGCGCAGCCGGGAGCACACCCCGTCTCCGCGATGTGCTGGTTCATTTATCCGCCCGACTCGGGCGCGTGGCAGGCGTTCTCGATCGAGTCGTTCGCCGGCAGCGGACCGCCGGGGGCGGATCACGATCTGTTCGACGCTTTCCGGCATGCCGCCGATGCGCAGCATCCGTCGGTGTGGCCGTCACAGGCGGCGGCGGCAATGCTTGACTCGCCGCCGGCGGGAGTGAACGCGGCTCGCAGCCCGCTTGCGACGCGCAGCGCCGACAGCGGCAATCCGGCGCCGGCGTTTGACGGCGTGGTGTCGGTGGTGAGCAAGTGGACCAGCAGCGCGGCGACGCCGCCGCACCATCTGACCGTTGATCTGGGGCTGACGCGCGAGGTGACCGGGTTTGTGCTTCGCAATGCCGGTGCGGCGGGCGAGAATCCGGCCTTCAACACGACGGCGCTGACGTTTGAGACGGCCGACGGCGCCGCCGGACCGTGGCACGTCCGCACGATGCTCTACAACGCGACGGGGGCGAACGTGTTGTCGCGGAACTTTGGCGCACCAATCTTGGCGCGGGGGGTGCGCTTGCGCGTGCTGGATGCAGGGGTGGATGCGACCGCGCGCATCCCGGAGTTTGAGGTGTATGCGCTACGCCCGCCTGGGGACATGGACAACGACGGCGACGTGGACGCGGCGGATTTCACGGTGCTGCGATTCTGCCTGCGCGGGCCGGGGTTTACTTATGCGAGCGGTACGACCTGTCGCGCGGGAGACGCGGACGCGGATGCGGATGTGGACATGCACGATCTTGCCGACGTGCAGCGGCGCTTCGGCGGGTAAAGCACTGCTCAAGAGCAGTGGCATGCGGCAAAGCGGCGGGTCAATTTTCAAAGCGCACTAGACGATCAGCATGGCGTCGCCGTAGCTGTAGAAGCGGTACTGCTCGCGAATGGCCTCGGCGTACGCGCGGCGGATCGGCTCGACACCCGCCATCGCCATCACCATCGCCAGCAGCGTGCTGCGCGGCAGGTGGAAGTTCGTGATCAGTGCGTCGGTCGCGGTCAGGCGCTGCGGGGGATAGAGGAAGATGTTCGTCCAACCGCAGAGGGGTTCATCGGCGCGGGCAGCGCGGCTCGCGTCTGCTCCCACTCCCCTTTCGGGCAGCTCGCTTCGGACGATCGTCTCCAGCACCCGCGCCGCGGTTGTGCCGACGGCGACGATGCGTCCGCCGGCTGCACGGGTGCGCTGCAGCGCTGCGCGGGCTTCGGAGCGTACCTCGAACCACTCCGCGTGCATCGCGTGTTCGCGCAAATCCTCCACGACGATCGGCGCAAACGTGCCGACGCCGACGTGCAGAGTCACGGTGCAGATCGACACTCCCGCCGCGCGCAACGAGTCCAGCAACCCGGATGTGAAGTGCAGGCCGGCAGTCGGCGCGGCGACCGCGCCATCGCGCGCCGCGTAGACAGTCTGGTAGCGTTCGCGGTCAGCCGCGTCCGTAGCGGCTGCTTCGCAGTCTGAGGTCGCGGCTTGCGCCTTGCGCCGGATGTAAGGCGGCAGCGGAACGGACCCGATCCGCGCGAGCAGCGGCAGCGGCTGCATCAACGGCTCGGTGCGCACCAGCCACGCCCCGCGCTCCAGCCGTCTTGCCAGCAGCAGCATTTCATCGCACCCGACCAGGCGGACCCTCTCGCCTTCGCGCAGTCGCGCCGACGGCTTGAGCAGTGTGCACCAGCAGCCTTCGCCCTCCTGCGGCGCTCCGTGCAAAAACAGCCCCTCGACGCGGCCGCCGCCGGCGCGCTGCGCGAAGAAGCGCGCGGGTACGACGCGCGTATCGTTGACGACCAGCAGATCCCCGGCGCGGAGCCAGCGCCCCACATCGCGGAACACGGCGTGCGCGATGCTCCCATCCGCCCGATTCAGGACGAGCAGCCGCGAGGCATCGCGCGGCTGCACCGGGTGCTGCGCGATCCGCTCCGGGGGAAGATGAAAATCCAGCTCGCTGGTCAGCAGGGTTCACCTCGCAGGGCGTGCTTCATGGCGCGCGGCCATCGCCGTTCGGGAGCCGCGCGGCCTCCGGCGCGAGGTCATCACCGGCCGCCGAGGCGGATTCGTCGGGGATACGACCGACCGGAAGCGTCACGGTGAAAGTGCTGCCGCGGCCGGGACGCGAGATCACGTCCATGCGCCCGCGATGCGCCGCGACGACGTGCCGCACAATCGCCAGCCCCAGTCCCGCGCCGCGGGTGCTGCGCACGCGGGCGTCCTCAGCGCGATAGAAGCTGTCGCCGATCCGTCGCAACTGGGCCTTGGACATTCCGATGCCGCGATCCTGCACCATGATGACGACTGCGCCGCCGCCGCGCTCGCGCTGCACGTCCACGCGCACATAGCGGGCGTCTCCGGCGTAGCGATACGCATTCTGCAGCAGGTTCACGACGAGCTGCTGCAGGGCCTCCGCATCGCCTGCGATCATCGGCAGGTCGTCGGCGACGTGCAGCTCGGCGGTAAAGCCGTCTGCGGCGAAGCGCGGCTCGAAGAGCGCCCACGCCGCGCGGACCGCGCCCCCCACGTCGCAGGCGCGCAGCACGTACGACCGCCGGCCGGATTCCATCCGCGAGAAATCCAGGATCGTGTCGAGCAGGTTGGTGAGCCGCTCGCTTTCGCGCCCGATGGTGCCGAGGTACTGGCTGACGCGCTGCGGGTCGCTGACGCGCCCGTCCGCCAGCGTCTCGGTCAGCAGGCGGATCAGCGCCAACGGCGTCTTGAGCTCGTGGCTGACGTCCGCGACAAATCGCCGCTGCAGCGCCGCCAGCTCGCGCTGTCGGGCCAGCGAGCGCGACAGCATCCACAGGACGATTCCCCATCCGCCGGCGGCGGCAACGGTGATCGCCAGCAGCAGCACCAGCCGCTGCGAGGATTGCTCGGCCGAGCGCTGCAGCGTCTCGAGCGTCGGCACGACCAGTGCCCCGCCGAACGGCTCGCCGAGGGCCACGATCATTTCGCTGCCGCCGACCTGCTCGGGCATCACCACCCGCCAGGGCTGCGTGCGGCGGGCGGAATACCAGTAGCGCTCGATCAGCTCCTGCGTCGGCATGACGACGGCGAGGCGGCGGTCCGGTCCGATGGCGCGCAGGGCCAGGATCACCGGGATGTCGCCGGCGCGGGTGTTCACAAAGCTGATCACGCCTTCGGAGGGCTGCGTGCGCTTCGCGAGCAGGCGGCGCATCTCTTCCTCGAGTTCGGACAACTGATCGCGGCGCGCTGCGCGCGCGTCCGCCCATTGCAGCTCGCGATCGGTCCGCTCGTCGATCTCGCGTTCCGCGGGGGTCGCCAGCACGCTGGGGCTGCGCGCCCGCAGCCAGGTCACGCGCGACCGCATCATCGCCACGTCGGCCTGCCCGTGGCGGCCGGGGTGGGCGCTGTTCACGGCGCGCAACATCTCCAGCAGCGCTTCGCGCGCCAGCGCGTACTCGCGCGCCGCCAGCCAGCACTCGACCATCGCCAGCTTGACGGCGAATGCGCCGCGGGCCAGCGCCGGCTCCTGCTCCAACTGCGGCAGCACGTCCCGAAATGCGCGGGCCGCCGCCTGCGGCTGGCGCAGCTTCTTTCGCACGGAGGCGGCCGCGACCATCGCCGAGATGCGAACGCCGCGATCGGCGCTGCGCTCGGCGAGGCGCTCCAGGCGCTCCAGTGCTGCGGCCGGATCCTGCTCGGCAAACTCGATCTCCGCAGCGGCCAGCAGCTCATCCGAGGTGCGCCACGCCGGCGGGTTGCCGGCGGGCGACAGCGGCAGCGCCGTCCAGCCGTCGCCGGTTTCGAGCAGGAAGAGGGGCCAGTCGGGATGCCGGGCGGACCAGGCATCGAGCGCGTCGACGCCCAGTTCGGCCCAGGCGCCCGCGGCCTGCGCGAACAGGCGGTTGAGCGTCGCCCGCAGTTCGGTGACGCGCTCCTGCGCGGCGCGCGTTGCCGAGTCGCGCAGCGCGGCGCTTTCGCGCTCGCTGAGCGTCTCGCTCTGGCGCAGCACGGCTGAGACCGTGATGGCGGTCAGCGTGATGCTGATCGCGGCGGCCGCGATGACGAGGAGTCGCTCGGCGGAAAGACGCAAGGGAATCACTCGGGCGTCACCGGTGCGCGGGGCGCTTCGAGCCGTGCGCGCCAGCTCGGGAGGAACTGCTCGGCCAGGCGCCGGCGGACTTCGTCCAGCGCCGGTCGCAGGTCGATCGGGTTTTCAGGCTCGGATGCGACCACGACCTCCCTGCCGAGGAAATCCACGCTGAGCAGGCCGCGCGAGCGCGGGCCGTGTGTGCCGTACACGCGCAGCACCTCATCGCGGATTTCGAGCCGGGCGCCGAGCCGCTTGTAGGCCACCTTCGTGCCAGGGCCGAGCGCAAGCCAGCCCGGCAGCCCGCCCTCGAGCACGCGCTGTGCGACGGTGGTCAGCAGCTCCCCATCGACCCAGCGCTCCTCGACTGCGCTCTCATCCACGCGCAGTTCAGCGTCCATGGCCACGACGCGGTTGTCTTCAATTCGCAGGTCGGAGATCGTGAGGTTCAGGCGGCCGCTGGCGCGTCCGAGGCCCAGCCCGGCGGACAGGCCGTGAAGCGACGCCCCGCGGCACTCGGCCGACAGGCTCACGCGTACGGCGCCATCCAAATTGAACTCGGCGTCCCGGATCTGCACGACGGTGTGCCCGCCCAATTCGCCGAAGCCCAGCGGCGCGAGCAGTTGCCCGAGCAGCGCATCGCGGATCATCGCGCGGAAGCGCAGATGCGTCGGCACGCGATCCACGAAGGCGAGGTCGATCAACTCCAGCTCGGAACAGTGGCCCTGCACTCCCGGCCCGAGGAAGGGCGCCGCAAACTCGGCGAGCTGAACGCCGGTGCACATGCCGGAGACTTCCAGCCGCCGGACCAGCGGCGAGGCGGTCTGTTCGGAATAGGTAAGCCGCCCGCTGAACTCCCCGGAGGTGACGTTCGCTCCGAACAGGCTGCCGACGCCGGCAATGCCGAGCGGGATCTGCGGAACGCGCAGCTCGAGGCGGTCGATTCGCACGGCGTTTTCTGCGGGGGAGAATGCCGCGGTCAGCGTCACGGGGTCGCGCGTCTCGTGCCCGTTGAAGTCGCGGCAGGAGATCACCGCGGTGGCGGATTGTTCGCTTTCGAAGCGCACCTGCCCCGCCGCGCCGGCCAGTCGCATGCGGAAATCCTCGTGGGCGACGACGAGGTCCATGCCGGTGAACGCGACCTCGGTGGGGCCGTCCGGGGCGAAGCCCGGGCGCAGGCCGGATTCGACGACCCGGCGGTAATCCGCCGCCAGCCATGTTCGCGACGAAATCTCACACTCGCCGTGCGCAAGGCGAAGCGCGTAGACGTCGGGATCGGCGCGGGTGGCGCGCTGTTCGTAGAGGGCGCTTCGACAGAAGAACGCGACGCCGCGCCGATCCGGCAGCCACACGCGCACGTTGTTGAACTGGCGGGTCTGCAGAGAGCGCGGCGTGACGGAGCCGACTTCGGCGGGCAGGCCGAGCGTTTCCGACAGCGAGCGCGAGCAGGCGTCGCGGTAGAAGCCGCTGCGCAAGTACCAGGCCGCTCCGCCGGTGGTCGCAAGCGAGCCGATCAGCGCGAGGGAGAGCAGGACGACGGCGATCCGGGTGGAGCGCGGCATGATTTCGGATTCTACCGTCGGTGCGGGGCGTCGGTGCGGCCGCGGCGCGGGGATGCGGCGGGGCGGCGGGGGCGCAAGCGTTGCGCGCGGCGGTGCGAAGTTGCGCCCGGCCGGGCCGGTGCGGACGGCCTGCGGGGTTGAAAATGCGGATCGCGTCGCTCAATTCAGGTCATACGGGGATCGACCGATTTTATGGGCAAGGCGGGCCAGCCCCGCGTGATTTCCCCGGACATGGAGCCATCGCGATGAGACTTCGATTCACGCTGCTCGCGACCGTCGCCGGCCTCGCCGCCGCGGGATGCAATTCGCCGGACGCGCGCCTCAATGCGCCGCCGCACGGCACTGCGGAGGAGACTTCCGACCTGCAAGGCACGCTGGTGTACATGTCGGACAACGCCATGCTGGCGGACATGCACATGTCCGATCATCACTTTCTGCCGCACCGGGCGATGCTGACGTCGCTGGGTGAGGAGCGGCTGAGCCGAATGGCTCAGTTGATGCAGTCGTACGGCGGCGACCTGCGCTACAGCTCGAACCTGGCGGCGGATGCGCCGCTGCGCAAGCAGCGGGTGGACACGCTGGTGCAGTTTCTCAACGAAGTGGGCATCCCCGTCACCGCGGATGCGGTGCGAGACGACATGCCGGGCGGGCGCGGCATGGATGCCGGCAGCGCGGTGCTGATCAAGATGAACGAGGGGACGTACAAGCCCCGCAGCAAGAGCAGCCAGACCGGCGCGACCGCGGGTGCGGGCGCCGCATCCAACTAGGAGCAACCTGTGCGCAAGCGATTCGGATCGTGCATTGCGGCGGGCGTCAGCGCAGCACTGCTGAGCGGGGCGTGCACGCAATCGACCGTCACGAACAGCGGGCCGGGCGATCTGCCCTCCGCGCCGCGCAGCACGCGCGCCCTCGAGATCAACGCGACGACCTACTTCGCGCATGGGCACCTGCTCGAGCGGCAGGGGAATCTGGAGAAGGCGATCAGCCAGTATGAAGAGGCGCTGCGCGTCGGCCCGAACTTCGTGACCGCGATCAACCGGCTGGGCGTCACGCTCAACAAGGTCGGGCGGCACGCGGAAGCCACCGCGCGCTTTCAGCGCGCGATCACGCTCAGCCCGTCGACGGCGCACCTGTACAATAACCTGGGCTTCAGCCTCTATCTCGAAGGCCGACTGGACGAAGCCGAGGCCGCGCTGCGGCGGGCGCTCGAAATCCGGCCGGACTTCACGCGGGCGAGCATGAACCTGGGGCTTGTGCTGGGCGGGCTGGGGCGCTTCGACGAGGCGCTGGCCGCGTTCCGCATGGGAACGGACGAGGCCGGCGCGCTGTACAACCTGGCGCTGACGCAGTCCGAGGCCGGCCGTTACACGCTGGCGGTCCAGTCGCTCAGCGCTGCGCTGCAGATCAATCCGCGGCTCGAGGCCGCCCGTCTGCACCTGCAGGAAATCGCGGAGACGGCCGCGGCACAAGAGGCGGCCGAGCAGCTTGCTCGTGAGCAGCGCGAGTTCCACGCCGCGATCGGGGCGATGTCGGACAGCGAGTTGACATCGCTGCTCGGCGACTCGGGTGTGCAACTGGCGGCGACGCCGGCGACGCCGATCGCCAGCACGCCGATCGACGCGCCGACGTGGATCAATTCGATTCCCGAGATTGACGACGCAGAGACGGCCGACGAGGCCGACCTCTTCGACGGGCAACTCCGCAACGCGCCTCCGACCAGCGAAGCGGACTATTTCGCGGAAGCGCCCGGAGCGACGGCCGGCACGACGACCAGCGCCGCGATCCCGGCGATCGAGGTGATCCGCCGAATTGAGACGCTGCTGGATCAGGGCGTGCGCGGCATTCGACCCTGGAATGAAGTGTATTGCGAGATCGGGTTGCTGCTCGACGCCAGTGCGCAGGAGGCGTCCCGCACCAAGGCTGCAACGCCGAAGAATTCGACGGCCGATGACCTGAACTGGCTCGACGACGCCGGCCTGCTTGCACCGTTCGAAATGGAATAGCCGGCTGCGCCGGTCGCGCGGCGGGACGATTCCTGCAATGTGATGGCCCCCGACGGGTCGCACCGGTTTGCCCCGGATGCGACCCGTTTCATTTGGCACGGCGAAGCCGGGGATTGAGAGCGACTACCGTCCGCCCACTCAAAGCGCCCCGCACTGCACCCCTGCCGCGACCTGCGGATCGCCGCCGCCGACGCCGACCGCATCCCCGTCCTCGCCGGGAATCGTGACGCCGCAGGCACGCTCCAGCGCCTCAACCTGCACGCGGCGCACGACCCCCGGCGGCGCATCGCACATGCGGGCAAGCACATAAGCCCGGCAGACGGCCAGGTGGTAGAGCGGCTGGCCGCCCGGGCCGGTGATTCGCAACAGCCCGCGCTGCTGGCGCAGCCAGCCGGGGGATCGACGAAACCAGCGGGCGGCTTCGCGCGGGGTCATGATTTCCTGCGTGACGTTTGTCATGGCAATGGCTCCTGCGGCGGGTGGTATGACCCGCCCCCTGATACCTAACAAAATACTAACTTGGCTTTCGGAAATGTCAAGGAAATCTATGAAAAAGGCACGAGGGGGCGGCCCCTGGCACGACGGGGCGGCTCGGGGCGGCGACGGCAGCCGGGACGGCGACGGCCGTACGGATGGCGCGCCGGGGGATCGCGGGCGACAGCGGTACCCGTGGCGGCCCTGAGCGTGCTACTGGCGGGGGCAGCCGCGGTTCGGGTTGCGGAGGCGGTCAGAGGCGAGCGCCCAAGCGGGCGCGGGAGGCGCGGTGATTGGGTATCATCCGCGCATGAACCGCACCGACGATGACCGCTCGCGCATCCGCCTGCAGAAATTCCTCGCCGACGCCGGGATCGCTTCGCGCCGTGACGCCGAGACGCTCATTCTCGATGGCCGCGTGCTCGTCAACGGCCAGGTGATCGACGCGCTGCCCGCGTTCGTCGATCCGCAGCAGGACGCAGTGATCGTGGATGGGCACCGGGTTCGTCCGCACCGTCCGGTCTGCGCGATTCTGAACAAGCCGACCGGGGTGGTGGTCGCCGCGCGCGACCCGGCCGGCCGGCGGCGCGTGTATGACCTGCTGCCGCCGGTGTTCGGGCGGGTTCTGCCGGTCGGGCGGATGGACGCGGAGGCGGGCGGACTGCTGCTGCTGACGAATGACGGGGAGCTGGCGGCCCGGCTCGGACATCGGTTCGCCACGATCACGGCCGAATACCAGGTGGAAGTGCGCGGGCAGGTGGCGCCGACGGTGATTGCACGGCTGCGGAACGGCGTGCATCTCTCCGAAGGGCGCGTCGCAATCGAGAACGGCGAGGTGCGGCACACGACGCGCGAGCGCAGCGTGCTGTGGATTGAGCTGCGCGAGCGGGTGAATCGGCAGTTGCGCCGGATGCTGGCGCAGGTCGGCCATCCGGTGCGCAAGTTGCAGCGGCTGGCCTATGGGCCGCTGCGGGTCAAGGGGCTGCCGGTCGGGGCGTCCCGGGAATTGTCAGATGAGGAGGTCGCCCTGCTGCGCGCGGTTGCGCGGCGGCGGGATCGCAGCCAGGCGCGGCTGCGCAGCCCGCTTGTGCGGGGCAAGCCGCGACCCGACGGCGGCGCGGAGGTGGATGCAGAGGCGACGGAACAAGAGGCGCCGCGGCCGGCACGCGCTGCAGCGGCGCCGCGGCGCGGCGGACCACCGGCACCGCGACGGCAGGCCGCTTCTCCGAAGCGCGGTGCGCCGAGCGCGCCCCGTCGCGAGGGTGCGGCGGCGCAGAGTCGAAGCGGGTCGAAGCCGGCACGCCGCGACGGCGGCCCGGCTCGCAAGGACGGGCCTGCTCGCAAGGACGGACCGAAGAAACCGCCGGCACGGCGAATTGTCAGCTAGCCGCGGGTCGGCGTATTCTTCGCGACCCGGTCGTCGCGGGCGACGAGGCCCGCATCAGAGCGCCGGGGCAGGAGGAAGCATGGCAGCGCGGAGAAGCGGCGCGGCACAGGATCGTGCCGGGGCGGGCAAGCGGCTAACGGACGTAGCGCAGGGCGTGATCGGCCTGATCCGCAAGCGTGAAGACCCATTTCTGGACATCCCCTCGCGCACGCTCTCGAACGTGCGCTTCAACGAGAAGCGGCGGATCATCGAGCTGCTCGATGCGCGGCAGCGGCGGTACTTTTTCTCGCTGCTGGGGCGGCGCAAAGGAGAGGGCAGCCAGGCCAAGAAATTCATGCAGACGCTGCGCGTCGCGCAGGTGCTCAAACGGCTGATCGACGAGAACGTGACGACCAGCCTGCGCGACGTGTTCTACAACCTCAAGGTGCCGGTGCTGGGCAGCAAAGAGCTGATTTTCTATGAGCAGTCCGAATCGGATCCGGTGATCGAGGACATCGAAGTCACGGTCGAGGCGCTGCGCGAATCGCTGGGCGTGCATGCCGAAATCAAGGGGAACATGGTCGGCCCGATGACGGTTGTCGACAACGGCAACGACATCAACCTGACCGCGATGGGCTCGGGCGGATGGGGAGTGCCGAGCATCGTCGAGCCGGACGTGATCCAGTTCAAGAAGGTCAAGGCGAAGTTCGTCCTGCTGATCGAGAAAGGGGCGGTCTGGAATCGATTCAACCAGGATCGATTCTGGGAGAAGCACAATTGCCTGCTCATCCACGGCGGAGGACAGCCGCCGCGCGGCGTGCGGCGCCTGATGCACCGGATGAACCAGGAGTTGAAGCTGCCGGTGTACGTGCTGGTCGACAACGATCCGTGGGGCTACTACATCTACAGCGTGGTCAAGCAGGGGTCGATCAACCTGGCGTTCGAGAGCCAGCGAATGGCGGTCCCGGCTGCGCGGTTCATCGGCATGAGCAGCTTCGACGCGGAGCGGTTCGACATCCCGTCGCACATTCCCATGCCGCTGACGGAGGAGGATCGCCGCCGCGCGAAGGAGATCCGCGAGTATCCGTGGTTCGCCAGCCGCGACTGGCAGCGCGAGATCAAGCACATGGAGTCGCTGGGCGTGAAGCTCGAGCTGGAAGCGTTCAGCAGCAAGGACTTCCGCTTCATCACGGAGCGGTATCTGCCGGAGAAGCTCAAGCGCGACCAGTGGCTGGACTGAGGCGGGACCGTCCGGCCGCCGGGGTTGAATTTCGGCGGTTCAGGGGTTGCTGAGTCTGAGCGGGCTGTTTCGTTTCAGGCGGTCGCGCTGGAGGGCGTGAGCAGCGCGGCCGAGAGAGAGAGATACAGCAGCAGGGTCGCCAGATCCGCGGTCGCCAGGACCATCGGCCCCGCGGCAATGCGCGGGTCGCCCTTGAAAACGCGCACCACCGTCGGCAACAACACGCCCAGCATGCACGCCGTGACGACCGATAGTGCGATGCTGCCGCCGATCGCCAGCGCTACCAGTTGCTGGCCCTTCCAGACCCAGGCAATCGCACCGACGATGCCGCCGCAGGAAGCGCCGAGCAGGATCGCGGTCAGCGCCTCGCGCCGCATGGCCGAGATGAGAAACCGCGAATCGACCGACTTGGAGTGCATCGCCTGCAGCGCGAGGGTCATGGCCTGCATGCTCACGCTCTCGGCCAGAGCCAGCACGACCGGGATGAACAGCGCCAGAACGATGACACTGTCGAGAAAGACCTCGTAACGGCCGGCCAGCAGGGCGCAGACGATTCCGCCGCCGATGTTGCAGAGCAGCCAGGGAAAACGGGCGCGATAATCCCGCAGGGGTGAGGGCTTTCCGCCGCGCGACTCGGCGATTCGAACACCGATGAGCTGAAACACGTCGTCGGCGGACTGCCGCTCGGAGAGGTCGAGCAGTTCGTCGGCGAATACGCGGATTTCGATCGCGCCGAGCAGCCGATCGTCGTCATCGACGACCGGAATGGCCAGCAGCCGGTGCATGACGAACAGCTCGCACGCGACGAGCAGCGGCGCATCCGCCCGGACGCGCACGACGCGCGCCTGCATGATGTCGCGCAGGAAGGCGCCGGCTTCGCTCATCAGCAATCGCCGCGTGGGGAGCACGCCGTGCAGCCGCCCCTCGTCGTCGGTGACGTAGAAATACACGACGCGCTCGCCGATGTTCATGCGGCGCAACTGCTCCAGCGCCTGGGCGACCGTAAGGTCGGCGCGCAGCGACAGGACGTCCGTCCGGATGAATTCGCCGGTGGGACGGTCGAGGCGGTCCACGCTGCGTACCTGCTGCATACGGCGATTCTCCCGCGTTGCGCGGGGGGATCATAAGCGCGGCGCCGAACAATCGCGACACACCACAAACACGCAGTCGGCTTGAATCGAAGTCTGCTGGTCCCCCGAATGCGCGCACAAGCCTGCTGACCGCGCCTGCGGCCGCGGGCTTTCGCGACGAAGACGGATTGCCAACGCAGTGCACTGCTCAAGGACAGTGGCGCCAACAACAGGACTGCTGAAACCGCGCTAATCCCCGGCCGTTCGCGTCGCGCGCGCCTCCAGTTCGGCAAGCCGCCGCTCCAGTTCCTCGAGGCGGGCGAGCTTCTTCTCCATTGCGCGCACGGTCTCATTGAGCGTCGGCAGGCGCATCACGTGGGCGACCTGGCGCTTCATGTCGCGGACGGGAATCGCCGGCTGACCGAGATAGGTCTCGCCGTCCGGGACGCTGTTGGTCACACCGGCCTTGGCGCCGATCGTCGCCCCATCGCCGATGCGAATGTGGCCGACGACGCCGGCCTGACCGGCCATCGTCACGCGGTTCCCCACTTCCACCGACCCGGCCAGTCCCACCTGCGCGACGAACATGCAATGTTCGCCGATGTGGGTACCGTGGCCGATGGCGATCAGGTTGCTGAACTTCGTGCCCGCGCCGATGCGCGTGTTGCCGAGCGTGGCGCGGTCGATCGTGCAATTGGCCCCGATCTCCACGTCGTCCGCCAGTTCAACGCTGCCGGCCTGCGGGATTTTCGCCCAGCGGCCCTGAAACGGCGCGTAGCCGAGGCCGTCCTCGCCGATCACGCTTCCGGCGTGGATCGTGACACGGTTGCCGATCTTCGTGTCGTCGTAGATGGTGACGTTCGGAAAGAGAATCACGCCGTTGCCCAGTCGACAGCGCGGTCCGACGTAGACGTTGGGGTAGATGACGACGTCGTCGCCGATCTCGACGTTTTCGTCGATCACCACGTTCGGGTAGATCGTCGGGTTCCGGCCGATGCGGGCCGTCGCGGCGACCACCGCCGGCGCACCCGGGAGGCCGATCCCCCCTTCCGTGCAGATGCGGGCGCCGACCGGCAGGCGGTGCTTCCGATAGCCGAGACACTCCACGATCAGGATCGTGATGGCGGCATAGGGGTCATCGACGCAGAGCAGGTGCAGCGGAGCGGGTGCGGAGATTTCGGGCTTGCAGACGATCGCCGAGGCCTGCGTCGTGGCGAGCTGCTTCTCGTAGCGCGGATTGCTCAGGAATGACAGCTCCTGCGGCCGGGCGTCCTCCAATGTCGCAATTCCGCGGATTTCGCATTGCTCGTCGCCGCGAATGACGGGCTTCATGCCGTAGCGGCGCAGAATTTCACACAGCTCGGCGAGCGATTTCTGCATTCGGGACTTGCCTCGCAACCCGGCCGCCGCTCGGGGACTTCCCGCATGGTCTGGCCGGGGAACAGGCGGGCCGGGGTCGGCAGTATAGGTCAACGCGGGGGGAGGCGGGGAACGCGAACGTCCGCATATGCGCGAGGGGCCTTTGGGTGGCCGGTCGGGTCGAGAAGTGGAGCGTGAATGGGGAGGATTTGGGGAGCCAAACGGCAAAAGGCTGGCGGACTTCGAAGGGACGGGCGGTCAAAAAAACTGGGCGGCAGTCGGTGGGCGCCGGGGGGGAACGCCTCAGCCGAGCATACCGCCCGTGGATCGTGGGGCACCTCGTCGGTGCCGCCAGATTGATCGTAGACGGCACCGGACGCAAATCAAATGCAATCCGCGATTTGTGTGCGTTTTGGGGGGGCGGGTTGGACGCCCCCTCCAGGTCGAGTGTCGATGAAAGGAAAGTGGGGGTAGGCTGGCGATCCAGGGGCTGAAGCCCCTGGCAACGATCGACCGCCCTGCCGGGCGAAAAGACACGCGGGCGGACTCGCGAGGGAGCGAATTCTCGATCGCGCCGCTATTGCCGCGTGGCGATTCGTCGAACGTTCAGCCCGCCGGCGGCATCGAGCGAGACCTCGTAGACCTGGCCGACGCGGGCATCGACGGCCGGGGCCTCGATCTGGGCAATTCGCACGCCGTCCGCGTCGGCGCGGTGCGGGTCATCCGCCCATTCCCGAAATTTCCGCCAAAGGCGCTCCTGCCGGGCGGCCTCCACCGCGCTGATCGGCGCGCGCGACGCGGGCAGAATTTCCGCGCCGGCACCGGGCGGAGCCTGGTCGCCGAAGATCCGCCGGAAGACGGCGGCACTGGTTTCTCGTGCCTCGCCGGCCGCCCCGACGCGGGCGTGATGGAACTTGATGACCTCCGCCTCGATGTAGACGCGCGTGCCGTGGACGCGAACCGGCTGCGGCCGGCCGACCAGCCCATCGTGCCCGAACTCCTGGAAGGTCAGCGCGGTCAGGGTGCGGCCGTCGGCGTCGGGCGTCTGCGCGTCGATCGAGAGCTGGGCGACGCGGCGCGACTCGGTCAGCCGGGCGATGAAATCGAGCAGCTCGCGGCGCTCGTTCTCCAGCCGGGCGGTCTCGCGACGGGCGGCGCGCAGCTCCCAATCGCCGAGAAAAATCACCCCCACATAGCACGCCGCCAGACCGGCGGCAACGGCCAGCACAAGGCGCACACCCCGCATGGCACGCACTCCCTTACGTTCGGGCAGCGCCCTGAGCACCGCTCCGTGCCCCTTCGTGTACCCGCATGCAGCGCCGAGGATTCACCTTCCGCACGGAAAAGCCCGTGAAGTGATGATCGGCGTCCGGAGGGGGCCGCATTTCGGCGATCAAGCCCGGGGACACGCGACGAAGTCGGACCTCAGCGGTCGGACCAGGACGCCGGCGCCCCTGCGCTACTTCGCGTCCACCGTGGGCGTCGTGCCGGGCTGGTCGCGGAAGATGTCCTTGATGGCGGATCGGACCACGCGCATCTTCACATTGGCCGCTTCGTCGATCTTGAGCACCGCCTCATTGTCCCGCACCTCGACGATCGTGCCGATGATTCCGCCGATCGTCAGCACGCGGTCGCCGCGCTTCAGGGCGGCGAGCATCTGCTGATACTTGTCGCGTTCCCGGCGCTGGCCGCGCGACATCATCCACCAGAACACGGCGAAGATCGCGAGCAGCGGGAAATAGAAGCGAAAGAACGCGTCCCAGCCGGATTGGGCGGGCGGCTGCCCCCCTGCCGGAGCGGTCGTCGTCTGGGCCAGCATCAGCAGTGAATCAAGCATGATCATTCCTCGATCGGCGACGCAGCGGCCGCCTCGTCCGGTTCCGTCGTTGACACCGCGGTGACGCGCGGCAGCGTCCGGTCGCGAAAGGCGCCCCACTGACCGCACTCGATGGCCTCACGCATGGAGCGTGTGAAGTCCTGATAGAAATGGAGATTATGCAGGCTGATCAGGGTTCCGCCCAGCACCTCCCCCACCGAAAGCAAGTGGCGCAGATAGCCGCGCGAAAAGCCGCGGCAGCACAGGCACCCACAGGCGGCGTCAATCGGCGACAAATCCGCACGATGGGCGGCATTCCGCAGTCGAAGGACGCCATTCCAGGTGAAGGCATAACCCTTGCGGCCGTTGCGGGTCGGCAGAACACAGTCGAACTGATCGACGCCGGCATCGACGGCGTGCAGCAGATCGGCGGGGGTTCCGATGCCCATGACGTAGCGCGGCCGATCGGCCGGAAGCTCGTTCGCGAACTGGTCCAGCAGCCGCCACATTTCCGGTGGAGACTCTCCGACGGCGAGACCGCCGATGGAGAAGCCGTCGAAACCCAGGGGGGCCAATGCCGAGAGGCAGCGGCGTCGGAGGTCGGGGTTCAGGCCGCCCTGCACAATGCCATAGAGTGCCTGGTCGTCGCGTCGGTGGGCGTCGCGGCAGCGCTGCGCCCAGCGGATGGTGCGCTCGACGGCGGCGGAAACGACTTCGTCCGGGGCCGGCAGGCCGGGGCACTCATCCAGCGGCATGATGATGTCGGCGCCGAGGGCGTTCTGAATCTCGATGGAACGCTCGGGGGTGAGGCTGACCGCGGCGCCGTCGATGTGCGAGCGGAAGTCGACGCCTTCGTCGGAGATTTTCCGCAGGGTCGCCAACGAGAAGACCTGGTATCCGCCGCTGTCGGTGAGCATCGGGCGGCGCCAGCCGGTCATGCGCTGCAGGCCGCCGAGATCGGCGACGACCCGCTCCCCGGGGCGGAGCATCAGGTGATAGGTGTTGGCGAGTTGAATTTGTGTGCCGGTGGCGGCGAGTTGATCGGGGGTGACGCCCTTGATGGGGCCAAGCGTTCCGACGGGCATGAAAGCGGGTGTGTCCACCTCGCCGTGGGGGGTGCGCAGGCGCCCCCGGCGGGCACGGCCGCAGGTATGCGAGACCTCGAACGAAAAGGCACTCACGCGGCGCGACGCCTAGCGTTTGGCCTGCAGCGACATCCCGATCTGGGTGAGCTGCGAGCGGATTTCGTTGAGAGAGGTCATGCCGAAATTTCGCGTGGCGAGCAGCTCGGCCTCGGTGTGCTGGAGCAGGTCGCCGACGGTGACGACGTTGAGGCGCTGCAGGCAGCGCCGGGCGCGGACGGAGAGGTCCAACTCCGAAACGGGCTTGGAGAGGATCGCCTCGCTGCCGACCGGCAACACCGGCTTGGGCGCCTGGGCCTGGGCGAAGGCGTTTACGTCGATGTCCTCGGCCCGCATGCCGAGGGTCATGTTGCGGGTGGCGAGGACGGCCTTGATCTCCTGCAGCGACGTTTCCCCGAAGTTCTTGAAAGCCAGCAGTTCGGGTTCGCTGAGGCGGAGCAGTTCGCCGAGCGTGCTGATGCGCATCTTCTTGAGGCAGTTGCGGGCGCGGACGGACAGCTCGAAATCAACGACCGGCATCTCGAGCAAGCGGTGCCGCGACTCGGCGCGCTTGTCGGCCACTTCGTCGATCACCATCTGGCGGCTGCTGTCGATGTCCTTCTGGAAGAGCCTGGCCCGGCGGTGGTTCGGGAATGCGGTGAGCACGCGGTCGACGCACTCAGCCGCGTCGTCATAGCGGCCGGCGTCCTCGAAGATGACGGCCAGATTGAGCAGCGCGTTGACCGCGGCGCGCGGCTGTAGCGTGAGCCGTCGATACAGCTCGATGGCCTGCTCCTCGTGGCCGCGATGGTCGTAAAGCCGGGCGCAGCGGAACATGGCCTCGTCGTGGTCCGGCTCAATCATCAGGACGCGCTCATAGGCGTCGATCGCGGCATCCCACTCCTGGCGTTCCTCGTGGAGGCAGGCCTGCGCGAATTGCCATGCGCCGCGTTCCTTGCCGTCCTTGTTGTGCTTCTTCAGGACCTGCTCGGCCTCAGAGGTTTCGCCGGCCCGCAACAGCATCACGGCGCGCTGCATGTCCGCGGCCAGCTCGTCCCAGCCCTTCGCGGCGGCGCGCTCGAACTCCTTGGCCGCCTCAGCGTATCGACCGAGCATCCCGAGGGTGCGGCCGGCGTAGTAGCGGCGGAAGCGGTTATCGGGCGACTTGGCGAAACATTCGAGAGCCCTTGCGTAGTTCTGAAGAATCAGGTCCGCCAGCGCCACGCGCAACGGATCGCCGGAACCCCGCTGGGCGTCGGTCGCCGAGGCGAACTTCCGGCGGGCTTCGTCGGAGGCGTAGGCCTGATCGGCGAATTCGTCGAATTGTTCGGGCGTGAGGTTGTCGATCTGAAAGAACTGGGACAGATCCGTAGCGGACTCGATCATCGCAGGGCGCTCCTGAGCCGCGGGCGAAGCGCCCGGGTCGATGAAACCCGCTATCATACGCGGTCCGATGCGGGTGGCAAGTCCGGCAGCGCTCCCGGGAAACGGCGAATTGGCCAACGCCCTGGAAGGACGTTGCAGCGAGAATCCGAAAGGGCATTGCGGCCGCACCCGCCGCTGAGGAATCACAGTGAGCAAGCCAGACTTTCTCGCCGCGCTGGATCGCGGCGTGCTGATCCTGGACGGGGCGATGGGCACCAGCGTACACGCGCTGGACCTGCCGCTGTCCGATTATCAGGGCCTTGAGAACTGCACCGAGGTGCTGAACTTTTCGCGCCCCGACGCCATTGAGCGGATTCACCGCGACTTTCTGGAGGTCGGCTGCGACGCGGTCGAGACCAACACGTTCGGCGGCATGAAGCACGTGCTGGCCGAATTTGACCTGGAGCCGCGCTGCTACGAATTGAACGTGTGCGCAGCGCAGATTGCGCGGCGGGCGTGCGACGCCTATTCGACGGCCGAACGGCCGCGGTTCGTGGTCGGCTCGATCGGCCCGGGCACGAAGCTGGTCTCGCTGCGGCAGGTGGATTACGACTTTCTGCTGGACAGCTACGCCGAGCAGATTCGCGGGCTGGTCGACGGCGGTGCGGACGCACTGCTGATCGAGACCTGTCAGGACATTCTCCAGACGAAAATCGTGATTCAGGCCGCGAGGATGAACTTCGAGCGGATCGGGCGGAAGCTGCCGCTGATGTGCCAGGTGACGATGGAAACGACCGGCACGATGCTGGTCGGCACCGACATCGCCGCCGCGATCGCCGCGATTGAGGCGTTTCCCGAGGTCGATGTCATCGGGCTGAACTGCGCCACCGGCCCGCAGGAGATGAGCGAGCACATCCGCTATCTCTCGCGCTGCTGCACGCGACGGCTGAGCGTGCTGCCCAATGCGGGATTGCCGGTCGTGATGAACGGGCAGGCGCACTTCCCGCTGGGGCCGGCCGAGCTGGCCCGCTGGCTGCGCGAGTTCGTCACGGCGGACGGGGTGAACATCGTGGGCGGCTGCTGCGGAACGACCGCGGCGCACCTGGCGGAGGTAGTGCGAGCGCTGCGGCCGAGCGGCGCGGCGCCGCTGCAGCCGGCGCAGCGCGCACCGGTGGCGGAAGCGTCGGTGAGCAGCCTCTACCAGGCGGTCACGTCGCGGCAGGACAACAGCGCGCTGATCGTCGGGGAGCGCTGCAACACCAACGGCTCGCGGGCGTTCAAGCGGATGCTGGCCGAGGGGGACCTGGACGGGCTGGTGCAGATCGGGATCGAGCAGGTCAAGGAGGAGGGCGCGCACGTTCTCGACATCTGCGTTGACTACGTCGGACGCGAAGGCGCGCCGGACATGCGGCGCGTGGTGGATCGCTTCGCGCGGGAAGTCACGGCGCCGCTGATGCTGGACAGCACGCAGTTGGACGTGCTGGAAGCGGGGCTGAAGCTGGCCGGCGGCAAGTGCATCGTGAATTCGGTGAACCTCGAGGACGGCGAGGAGAAGCTTGACCGCGTCTGCCGGTTATGCCGGCAATATGGCGCGGCGGTGGTGGCGCTGACCATCGACGAGCATCCGACCGAAGCGATGGCCAAGACCGCGGATCGAAAACTCTCGATCGCGCTGCGGCTGCACGACCTGCTGGTGAACCGGCACGGGCTGCGCAGCGAGGACATCTTCTTCGACGTGCTGACCTTCCCGATCACGACGGGCAGCGAGGCGGATCGGCGGCTGGGGCTGGAGACGCTCGACGGCATTGAGGCGGTCATGAAAAGCCTGCCGCGCTGCCAGTCGATCCTGGGCCTTTCGAACATCAGCTTCGGCCTGCAGCCTGCGGCGCGGGTGGTGCTGAACTCGGCGTTTCTGCACGAGGCGCGCCAGCGCGGGCTGACAGCGGCCATCGTTCACGCAGCCAAGATTCTGCCGCGCAACCAGATCGGGGAGGAGCGCTGGAACGCGGCGCTGGACCTGATCTACGATCGCCGCGAGGCGGGGGATCCGCTGGAGCGCTTCATCGGCCTGTTCGCGGAGGGCGAAGCGCTGGCGACGAAAGTGCAGATCGCTGACCTGCCGATCGAGGATCGCCTGCGGCGCAGGATCGTGGACGGAGCGCGGCCGGGCATCGAGCGCGATCTCGACGAAGCGCTGCAGCGCTACGCGCCGCTGGAGATCATCAACACGTTTCTGCTCGACGGAATGAAGACCGTCGGCGAGCTGTTCGGCTCGGGCGCGATGCAGCTTCCGTTCGTGCTCAAGAGCGCCGAGACAATGAAGGCCGCGGTGGCCCACCTCGAGCCGCTGATGGAGCGGCGCGAGGGGTCGAGCCGCGGCCGGATCGTGCTGGCCACGGTTCGCGGCGACGTGCACGACATCGGCAAAAACCTGGTGGACATCATCCTCAGCAATAACGGCTACACCGTGCTGAACCTGGGGATCAAGCAGCCGGTGAACAACATCATTGCGGCGCTGCGCGAGCATGGCGCCGATGCGATCGGGCTGTCCGGGCTGCTGGTCAAGTCGACGATTGTCATGCGCGACGACCTGCTGGTGCTCAACGAGCACGAGATTCGCACGCCGGTCATTCTCGGCGGCGCGGCGCTGACGCGGCGATACGTCGAGGAAGATCTGCGACCGCAGTACGAAGGAAATCTGTACTACGCCAAGGATGCCTTCGAGGGGCTGCGGCTGATGGAGCACATCGTCGGCGGCGGGACGCCTGAATCGTTCGCCCGTTCGGGCGCCGCGGCGGGCGGCGCATCGACTGCGGGCGGCGCTTCCATCGCGGCCGCAGCCGGCGGCGTCGGCCGGCCGGCCGGCATAGTGACAGGCACTGCGCAGCGCCCCGCGGCTCGCCCGGCGGCGGCACGAAGCGCGGATCTCTCCGTGGAACTGGAGCAGCGCTACGGGCTGGTGGAGGTCGGGGACACCGAGGAGAGCGATGCCGCGGCGCCGGAGGGAGCGGCTGGCTCAGGCGGCGGAACGCGATCAGCGGTGCGCGCGGATCATCCGGTGCCGCGGCCGCCCTTCTGGGGCGCGCGGGTGATGGAGCGCATCCCGGTGCGGGCGGCGCTGGGCTACCTGAACGAGGTGATGCTGTTCCAGGTGCAATGGGCGTTTCGCAAGCGCGGCCGCAGCCGCGATGAATTCCGACGGTACGTCGACGGCGAGGTGCGACCGATCCTGCGCGAGCTGGTGGCGCGCTGCGAGCGCGAGGAGATCCTGCGCCCGGCCGCCGTGTACGGATACTGGCCCTGCAACAGCGACGGCGATGAGCTGATCGTCTGGGAGCCTCCCGGCGACAACGGCGGGTCGCGGCGCGAGGCGGCGCGGTTCCGCTTTCCGCGGCAGCGAAACGCGCCGCACCTGTGCCTGTCCGACTTCTTTCGCCCGCTCGAAAGCGGCGAGACGGACGTGGTCGCGCTGCAACTGGTCACCAGCGGGCGGCAGGTGAGCGAAACGGCCCGCGAGTGGTTCGCAAAGAACGAGTATCAGCAGTACCTGTTCCTGCACGGGCTGGGCGTGGAACTGGCCGAGGCGCTGGCGGAGTACGTTCACAAGCTGGTTCGAGCCGAGCTGGGCGTGGGAGAGCATGATGCGCGGGAGATTCCGCGGCTGTTCCAACAGGGATACCGCGGCAGCCGCTACAGCTTCGGCTATCCGGCGTGCCCGAACCTGGAGGACCAGGTCCGCTTGATGGCGCTGCTCGGCGGGGAGCGGATCGGCGTGACGCTCAGCGATGAGTATCAGCTCGACCCGGAGCAGAGCACCAGCGCGCTGGTGACGGTGCATCCCGAGGCGCGCTACTTCAACGTGCGATAGATCGAGCGGGGGCTGATCGAGACAGGCCGATTGGTCTGCCGGCGCGTCAGCGACGCGCTGCGCGAGACGCGGGTGCGCTGCGCTTGGTGGCTGAAGACTGGCGGCGCGCCGGCTTTGCGCCCGGCCGGGCCTTGGAGGCGCCAGAACTGGCGGGACGGCGGGTGGCTGAATTCGCCGACGCGGCGGAGCTCTTTCGGCCGGATCGGCCCGATTCGGCGGCGCGGCTTTTCGACCCGCCGGCCGGCTTGCGGCCGGACGTGGACGAGGCGCGGCCCGGGGGACGGCCGCGATTCTCCGGCGCGATGGCCGCTTCGTAATAGCGGATGAACTTTCGTGCCGGCATGCGGCGGACGGCCTCCCCGATCACGTCGAGCGCCAGGTCGTCGAGCTTCTTGAAGCGGATGCAGCACTTGCCCATGTCGAGCTTCTTGCCGGTGCGCTGCCAGGCTTTTGCGAACCAGTCGGTGTGCTCGGTGTCGCCGTAGATGCTGAACAGGTACACCGACATGTGATTTTTCTGCGACGCCAGGCCGGCGAAGGGCAGCGGCATTTTCGGGTTGCAGTGGTAGCCGGGGGGATAGACGCGATGCGGGACGAAGTAGCCGATCATGCCGTACGACATTCCCTCCTCGAAGCCGTCGCCATCGCCGGCCTTGTCGAGATTGTCGAGGATCGTTCGTCGCACCGACTGAATCGCGGCGCGGCGCTCGATCGGCAACTCTGAGAGATATTCGGCGACGGTGCTGGCTTTGCTCTGCATGGGCAACCTCGCGCGGGCGGGGCCGCGCTACCTCGATATCCGCGGCTTCAGACACGCACGCCGGAGGGCAGCTTGGCGCTGACCGCGGCCAGGCGGACGTGCTTCTGATAGGCGTCCATCAGCCGGCGCGTGATCGGGCCGACGGTTCCGTCGCCGACCGGCCGCCGATCGACTTCGCGGACCCCGATGATTTCAGCGCCGGTGCCGGTCAGGAAGATTTCGTCCGCGTAATAGAGATTCGTGCGGACGATCTCCTTCTCGACGGCCTCAATGCCCATCTCGCGCGCGAGGCGGATGACGGTGTTGCGGGTGATTCCCTCAAGAATGCCGGCGGAAGTGGGCGGCGTCTGGAGCTGGCCGTCGCGGACGAGAAAGATGTTGTCGCCGGTGGCCTCCGAGACGTAGCCCATGTGGTTGAGCATGATCGCTTCGGGGAAGCCGTGTTCGAGGGCGTCGAGCTTGGCGAGGATATTGTTGAGGTAATTCAGGGACTTGATGCTGGGGGGCATGGCGTTGCTGTGGTTGCGGGTGAAGCTGCTGACGACGACCGGCATGCCCTTTTCGTACATCTCGCGCGGATACATGAGGATCGTATCGGCGATGATGTAGAGCGTCGGCTTCCACGCACGCAGCGGCGAGATGCCGAGCAGGCCGACGCCGCGCGTCACCACGACGCGCAGGTAGCAATCCTTGTCCGGCCCCATGTGGCCGTTGGCGGCCATCGCGTCGTACATGCCCGCGGCGACCTGCTCCTCCGTGAATGGAATCGTGAGCTTGATGGCCTTGGCGGAGTTGAAGAGCCGGTGCACATGCGCTTCGCACTCGAAGATGCGGCCGTTGTAGCTGCGGATGCCCTCGAACACGCCGTCGCCATAGAGCAGGCCGTGATCGAAGACGTTGATCCGCGCCTGATCGACGGGCACCAACTGGCCGTTCATCCAGATCTTGAGGTGCGGCTTGGGGTCGAGATTCTCCACACCGTAGATAGCCGTGCTCATGCGCGTTCTCCCGTGCCGAGGCGCCCCGGCAAGCGTCTTCGAGGGGCGGATGGATACGCGGCGAACCACCACGCAGCCGAAAGATGTACCGCGGGAGCGGGGCGCGGGTTCGCGCCCGCCCGATTTTGAGGATAGACGGATCGTCCGGGGCAGGCAAGCGAAACCCGCTGCGGCTCGAAGCTCTGCGAGAGCGCCGTGACGGCCGCGCGGCGCAGCGCGGCGTGCGTAGCCGTCACGGCATGGTGCTCGATCGTTTTATCGCCCGTCGATCGGCCGCTCACTCTCGTGGTTGACCCGCTTCGCCGCGACCGCGAGAATTCACCGAGTCAGGAGACGCGGTGTCCTCGACGCATGTCATTCCGGTCAGCGGTGCGGCCGACGAGCGCGCCATCGCAGACGCCGCCGAGGCGCTGCGCGGCGGCGGCGTGGTGATCTTCCCGACCGAGACGGTTTATGGGGTGGGGGCCGCCGTCGCCGCAGAGCCGCTGCAGCGCCTGCGCCGACTGAAGGGCCGCGACGACGCCCAGCCTTTCACGCTGCACCTGCCGGATCCCGCCGCGGCGCGCGAATATGTGAGCCGGCCGTCGCGCGTGCTGCGGCGGCTGGTGAACAAGGGCTGGCCCGGCCCGCTGACCGTGACGTGGGCGGATCCCGCACCCGACCAGACGCGGGCTGCGCAAAGCCGCGGGGCGGAATGGCTCGAGCTGATTTATTGCCGCGGCGTGGTCGGCATGCGCTGCCCGGATCACCCGGTCGCCCAGAGCCTGCTGTCGCGCGCCGGTGTGCCGGTCGTCGCGACGAGCGTGAATGCGGCCGGCCGCCCGCCGGCCTTCGACATCGGCGGTGCGGACAGCGCGTTGCTGGAGGGGGCGGATGTGGTGCTGGACGGCGGCCGTTCCCGCTTCGCCGCGCCGTCCACGATCGTCGAGGTTCGCGGGGAGGCCTGGCGGATCGTGCGAGCGGGCGTGTGGGATGAGCGGGTCATCCGCCGGCTGGTGCGGACCACCGTCCTGTTCGTCTGCACCGGCAACACGTGCCGATCTCCGATGGCGGAGTACCTGATGCGCCGCGTGCTGGCGGAACGGCTGGAGACCAGCGTCGAGGCGCTTGGCGATTCCGGCTTCGAGGTGCTCTCGGCCGGAGCATTTGCGTCCGCGGGCGGGGCTGCTTCCGAGGGGGCGATCCGGGAATTGCACGCGCGCGGTATTCAGGCCACCCGTCACGCATCGCAGCAACTGACGCCGGAATTGATCCAGCGCAGCGAGCACATCTTCGCCATGACGCCCGACCATCTCGCCGCGGTGCTGGACCTGGTTCCGGCGGCGGCGGAGCGCGCCCGGCTGCTGGATGACCGACCGGTGAGCGACCCTGTCGGCGGCGGGGTATCGGCCTATTCGGAGGCCGCAGCGCAAATCGAAGCAGCGGTGCAGCGCCGCGCCGAGGAGCTGATCCATGAAGATCGCGATTGGTAGCGACCACCGCGGGTACACGGCCAAGGAGCGCATCAAAGCGATGCTGCAATCGCTCGGCCACACGGTGCTGGACTGCGGCACCGATTCGCCCCGCACCGCGGATTATCCCGACGCCGGCATCGCCGTTGCGCGCAGCGTGGCCGGCGGTGAGGCGGGCGCGGGCGTGCTGTTCTGCGGCACGGGCATCGGCATGTCGATCGCGGCCAACAAAGTGAGCGGGGTGCGCGCGGCGCTGGTTCACGATGAGCTGACCGCGCAGATGTCGCGGCGGCACAACAACGCCAACGTGCTCTGCCTGCCGGCCGACCTGGTCGGCGATGCGCTGATGCAGAGCATCGTGCGACTGTGGCTGCAAACGGAGTTTGAGGGGGGGCGGCACGAGCGGCGGCTGGAGAAAATCGCCGCGTTTGAGAATGGTCAACCCCCCTGCCCGCCCCCGGCCGCCGGTTAGCCGCCCGCCGGCCAGACGCACCGCACGATCAACAGCGCGATCCATAGCAGGATCAGCAGCAGCGCCGCTGTGCCGACGATCAGCAGTTGCTCCTGGCGCTTCGCGCGCGCGCGGGCCTGTGCATAGGGGATTCGCGTGAAGCTGATCATCGTGTAGAGCGGGACGAAGACGCCCGGCAGCCAGCCATGCAGCCGGCGCTCCAGCATCTTGTAGGCGCGGAAGGCCGGCGCTGCGGTCTTGTCGCGCATCTCGACGAAGTTGGCGATCGCCAGGTCGGCGATGGCCTCGGAGTTCGGGCGGCGGCGGCGCTGATACTCCGCGAAGGCCTGTTCGCGCGAATCGCGCTCGCGCAGGCAGCGCCGCAGCTCATCGCAATCCTCGAAGGCGCAATTGGCCCCCTGCCCGAAGAAGGGCACAATCGCGTGCGCAGCGTCCCCCAGCAGCGCCACGCGCCCCCCCGCGTGCCAGGGTGCGCAGCGCACCGTGACCATCGACCCGGTCGGATTCGTGAAAAAATCATCCAGCAGCGTCGGCATCAGCGGAACGGCGTCGGGGAATTCCCGGGAAAAGAGCGACTCCACGTCGGAGGGCGAGCGCAGCGCGGCGAAGCTCAGCGGCCCCTCGAAGGGGAAGAACAGCGTGCAGGTGAAGGAGCCGTCCGGGTTGGGCAGCGCGATCATCATGAAGCTGCGACGCGGCCAGATGTGCAGCGCGTTGCGTTCCATCAGGAACTCGCCGCCGGAGCCGGGCGGAATGGTCAGCTCCTTGTAGCCGTGCGCAAGATATTGTTGGGAGTAGTCAAAACGCTCCTGCCGCTGCAGCGCCCGGCGGACTGCCGAATACGCTCCATCAACGCCGATGACGGCGTCCCCGGCGACCTCGACCGCTTCCCCGGTTTCCTCGCGCACAAAGCGGGCCGCCGGTCGATCGGTGTCAACGTCGACGCAGCGGTGGTTGAAGTGCACGTTCACGTTGGGTAGCCGTCGCGCGGCGGCGATCGTGACGCGGTTGAGCACGGCCCGGCCTACGGAGTTGATGTGTCGCGAAGGATCCCGGTCGTAGGGCTGTCGATGCAGGCTGCCGTCGCGTCCGTGGATCATGCGGCCGTGCATCGGAATGGCGTCGGCCAGCACCTCATCGGCCAGGCCGAGTTGTTCGAGTGCGTGGATGCCGCGGGCCGAGAGGGCGAGGTTGATCGACCGGCCGCCGACGAAGTTGCCGGCCCCGGGGTCGCTGCGGCGCTCGAAGAGATCGACGCGGTAGCCATCCTGCCCCAGCCCGGCGGCCAGCAGCGCCCCGGCCAGCCCGCCTCCCACCAGCACGAAGTGCGCACGCGCGTCTTGCATGACGGGATTATTACCATGCGCGGGCGGGAACCGCCATGACCGCCGCCGACGTGTCCCCGGCTTGTGTGCGTGCAGGGCGGAGCGTAGGATTCCGCGGCGTGGGCGGTATTCCGACGTCCCCAATCAACCCCGGTTTCCGAGAGGCACCGATGCGCCGACTGATTCCCTTCGTGCTCGTGTTTTCGCTCTCCGCGGCTGCGCTTGCCGACGTGATCCTGCTGAATGAGGGCGGGGCGATCAAGGGGCAGGTGGTGCGCGAGTTCAACGACCGCATCGTGGTGGACGTGGGGTACGACGTGATTTCGATCCCGCGCTCGGCGATCAAGAGCATCGAGGCCGGCGACGCGCCGACCGAGTCCGGCAGTTCCAGTGTCGCGATCACGCAGCACATTTACAGCACGGCCGACATGCCGCCCGACACGGTGAAGAACCTGGCCGAGCGCTTCGGCGAGGGGGTGGTGCTGGTGTCCGCGCCGGGGGGGCTGGGCAGCGGCTTTTTCATCAGCGACGAGGGCCACGTCATCACGAACTTCCACGTGATCGAGGGCGAGACGACGCTGGCGGTGGCGGTGTTCCGCAAGATCGGGCGCGAATTCAAGCGCGAGAAGTTCGAGGACGTGGAGATTGTCGCGACCAACCCGCACATGGACCTGGCGCTGCTCAAGGTGAATCTTCCGAAAGACTACACGCCGGTGATCTGCTACGTGGCCGCCGAGGATCGCCTGCGCGACGGCGACCGCGTCTTCGCCATCGGCAATCCGCTGGGGCTGGAGCGCAGCGTCTCGGAGGGGATCGTCGGCCGGCGCAACCGGGCGGAGGAGGGGCTGGCGTACATCCAGACGACGACGCAAATCAACCCGGGCAACTCGGGCGGACCGCTGTTCAACCTGCGCGGCGAAGTGGTGGGCGTCACGAACATGAAGATCATGGGCGGGGAGGGGCTGGGCTTCGCCATCCCGTCCCGCTACGTCATCGACTTTCTCGCCAACCGCGACGCCTTCGCCTACAACAGCGAAAGCTCCAATGCAGGATATCGCTATCTCCAGCCGCCGCAGCGGCTCAAGAAGGACCCGCCCGCCGCGCTGAAGCCGGCCGGCGGCAAGTAACCCTGCGCCGCAGGCCGGATGCCGCGGCGCGCGCTCGACCCCCGCTGTTCGAACGGACTCTCTGAAGGAAAGATCATGTTGAACGTGTGCAGACTTCCCGCGATCGTGCTTGTCGCCCTGCTGGCGCTGCCCGCGATCGCGGAAACAAAAGACCCGGCCGCCCAGGCGCCGGCCGACGCGCTCTTCTTCCTCGGCATCACGGATTTCGAGGAGATGTGGAAGGCGTATGAGAAGACCGCCGGCTACAAGATGCTGCAGGACCCGATCGCCAAGGACGCGATGCAGGGCGCGGATCTGATGAATCGCTTCGGCGACAAGATCAAGGAGCGGCTCGCCAAGGTGCTCGGCGTGCCCGCCGCCCAGATGAAAAACCCCTTCAAGGGCGCGATCTCGATCTGGGTCACCCCCCCTGCCGCCGATGACGGCGAGCCGGAGCCGGGGCTGGTGGCCGGCGTGGGCGATGCCGAGGCGATGCGAAAGTATTACGACGCCGCGGTCCGCAAGCTCAAGGAAGCCGCCGGCGGCTACGAGTCGGTCAGCGCCGGCTCGCACTCGATCGACGTCTTCCGCAAGGGCAATGAGGACGACGCCGCGAGCGAGGAGGATGAGGAGGAAGAAGAGGATCTCGACCTGGCCGCCGGCGCCAGCGACCCCTTCAGCGCCATGATCGAACAGGCCATGAACGAGCTGTTCAGCACCGACGCCATGCCGCCGACGCTGGCCCTTTGCCTGACCGACGACGTGCTGATCGTCGCCGCCAGCGCGGACGCCGTGAAGGATGCGCTGCGTCGCGACCGCGGCGGCAAGACGCTCTCCGAGCACGAGGACTACAAGAACCTCGAAAAGCAGCTCAAGACCCCCGGCCAGGTCCGCATGTTCGTGAACGTGCCGGCGCTGGTCGAGATGGAAGCCCGCAAGGACGCCGACTTCGCCAAGACCGTCAACGCGATGGGCCTCAAGGCGATGCGCGGCATCATCGGCCACATCCACGTCGGCGGCGACGACTACCAGTACAAGATCGAAGCGCTGGTGCAGATGAGCGGCGAGCGCAGCGGCATCACCCGCATGCTGAGCATGGACAACCGCAGCATCGCGCCGGGCGCGAGCGTCCCGGGCGATGCGATCGGCTTCATGAGCGTCAACATGAACATCCTGACGATGCTGGATGAGTCGGAGCGCATCCTGCGCGCCACCGACCCCGACGCCGCCGACCAGATGCGCGCCTCGCTGGACTCCGTCCCGACGCCCGACGGCGAGACCATGAGCCCGCGCAAGGACGTGATCGAACACCTGCGCGAGCCGATCACGCTCTTCTTCGGCGCGGTGCGCCCCTACGCGGCCGACTCGGCCCGCGCGCTGCTCTCGATCGGCCACCGCAATCGCGCAGCGCTCGAGAAGTTCCTCGGCTTCCTGCAGAACAGCGCCGGCGGAATGCTGGCGGCGCGTGAGCTGCGCGGCACGCAGATGCTGGACTCCGCCTTCGGCGGCGTGTCGATGGCGGTGCTCAGCGATCAGTTCGTGGCGGGCAACACCGCGGCGGTCGAGAGCGCAGCCGGGGCCGCCGGCGGCGACGGCATGGCTTCCGACGCGACCTTCAAGGACGCCGCGCGGCACGTGCCGTCGGAGGCCTGGGGCGTGTTCTACGTGGACTCGCGGCGCATGTGGGACGCCATGATCGGCTTCACCGAGAAGAAGGAGGAGCTGCAGAGCACCGGCGGCATGGACGCCGGGGCGGGCGTCGCGATGATGTTCGCGGGGCTGTTCGACGGGCAGTTCAAGACCGGGAAGCTGGAGGAGGCCCGCAAGCTGGCCAAGTACCAGGCGCCCCAGATCTACACGCTGACCACCACGCCGGACGGAATTCGCATCGTCGGCGTGCAGTGTAATCCCAAGGCCGAGTAGTCCCCGGCCGGGCCGGCCATGAAATCCGACCGCCCGCGGCGCCGTCCACCGACTGCGCCGCGGGCGGCGCTTTTTTCCTGGACGGGCCGTCTGCGCCGCGGGCGATCCCGGAGGCGAGCAGCCGCGAGGTGGCCGGAGCCGATCCGGACCTCCAGCGGGCATGAAACGGGGCTGGTCAGCCGCACCGGGCCGGCGGAAAGGAGGGTCGGCGGCCGGGAGGGCTGGAATTCCGCTGCCAAGGCCCGGTCCACCGGAAAGGTTTGTTGGACTCCGGGCTTATTTTCCGTATATGCTTGAGGCGGCGCAATGGAGCGACGCCCGGCATCTCGGATCGCCCCAGCGGAGCCACCCCCATGCTCAAGCGTTGCCTTGGTCTTTTCGTCGCGGCCGGCCTGACCCTCCCGTCGCTGGCCGGCTCATTCGACATCCCTTGGTACACGATCGACGGCGGCGGCGGGACCTCCTTCGGCGGCGTGTATGAACTGTCCGGCACGATCGGGCAGCCGGACGCGGGGGTCATGTCCGGCGGCTCCTACACGCTCACGGGCGGCTTCTGGGCCGGTGTGCGGGCGGCGGGGCTGCCCGGCGACATGAACTGCGACGGCGTGATCACCAACTTCGACATCGATCCCTTCGTGCTGGCGCTGGTGGACGCCCAGGCCTACCAGGTCGCATTCCCCGGCTGTTCGATCATGAACGGCGACATCAACGGCGACGGACAGTTCAATAACTTCGACATCGATCCCTTCGTGGTCTGCATCATCAACCTCGGCTGCCCGTAACGCGGCGACGATCGCCCGCGAAAACCTGTGCGGTCGGCGGGAAAACGCGGAGCGGCGGGCGGGCGGACACTTTGTTCCGGACGCGTTGGGTCGCGCGGCGGCCCGGTCGTGCGCGGGTACGGAGAGGCTGAGCGGCCCGCAAAGCGGCCGATCCTGCGCGAAATCGGCCGAGAATCCGGCGGAAATCGATGAACTCCGGCAGGAATTGGGCTGCGGCTGGCAGAAATTGGGCAGCGCCTGACAGAAATTGGGCAGTGGCTGGCAGAAAATGGGCTGCGGCTGCGCGAGATTCGCCTGTCGCGGCGGACTGTCGGCGGTATTTCGAGTGCACGCTTACGCGGAGTACGGCGTTGCATGCCACCCTCGGCAGGTGGCATCGGGCTTCTGCCCGATGCACTGCACCGCCCGGAAGGGCGGTGCCACAGGTGCCACAAGACGCCAATCGGCGCCGCACGGGCGCAAGGGTCGCCGTCCGACGCAACGCGCGACGCGCGGGGGCGGCGGGCGGATAGAATGGCCGCATGAGCGCCCCGCGCCTTCGCGAGCAGTTGCAATCCCTGTCGATCGGCACCCACCAACGCCCCGCCGCGGCGGCCGTCGGGTCGGCCTCCGGGCGGCCGCGACGGCGTGCGCCGCTGGTGCTGCTGCTGCTGGTCGGCGGGCTGGCGGCGGCCGGCTGGTACGGTCGGGATCACGTCCGCAACTGGTGGGGCAGCGCCCAGGCGGTGCTGGACACCAGCCCCGCACCCGACGTGCGGCTCCTGACGGTGAGCGTGACGCGCAGCGCCCCGCAGTCGGGCGTACTGCTGACCGCGTCGGGCAAGATCGTCGCCGACCACCAGGTGGACGTGGCGACGAAGGTCTCGGGGCAGATCGTCGCGCTGAAATTTGAACAGGGCGACTCGGTCGCGGCGGGCCAGCAACTGGCGCTGATCGAGGATCGCAATTATCGCGCGCTGCGCGACCAGGCCGCCGCCCGGCTGGATCGGGCACGGGCGACGCTGGCCTATCAGCAGATCAACTGGGCGAGGATTCAGACGGTCGATCGCATGTGGTCGGAAATCGAGCTGGCTGATGCGCGGCGCGCGCTGGATGAGTCCGCCGCCGACGTGAACGCGGCGCAGGCGGCTCTGGACTTCGCCGCCAAGCAGCTCGAGGACTGCGTGGTGACGGCCCCGATCGCGGGCGTGATCCTGGAGCGCAACGTTGAGGTGGGGGATTTCGTCGCGGCGGAGGGCGGCCGCGGAGCGAACGCCAACGCGCTGTTCGCCTCGATCGCCGACATGACCAAGCTGCGCGTCGAGATCGACGTGAGCGAGCTGGACATCGCGCGGCTGTCGCGCGGCATGCGCTGCCTGGTCACGCCCGACGCCTACAAGGATCGCCGCTACCAGGGCGCGGTGATGTGGATCGACCCCGGCGCGAACTACGCCAAGGCGACCGTGCAGGTGAAGGTGCGGATCGAGTCGCCGGATGACTTCCTGCGGGTGGACGGCTCGGCGCAGGTGCAGTTCCTCGCGGCGGAGGCGGTGGTCGAGAGCCGCGAGGCGGCCGGCGACGCGGCCGGGCAGGTGTGGATTCCGGCGGCGGCGCTGCGCAGCGCGAGCGCGGGCGAGGGCGACACGAGCGTGTTCGTGGCGGTCGAGGGGCGGCTGCGGCGGACGCCGGTGCGCGTGGCGGAGCGCCGCGGGGAGAGCGTGCGGATCGCGGAGGGGCTGCGCGGCGGCGAGCGGATCGCCACGGCCGACGTGTCGCGGCTGAGCGACGGGCAGCGCGTGCGCGACTAGAACGCCGGAGAGGCCCGCGATGCTGCGACATCTGAGGCTGCTGGCGCTGCTGGCGAAGATCAGCATCCAGAACGAAGCGGCGTATCGCGTGGACTTTTATCTGCGCGCGGTGAGCAGCTCACTGCAATTGTGCGGCGAACTGCTGATGCTCTGGACGATTTTTTCGAACACGCGCTCGCTGGCGGGCTGGGGCGTCTTCGAGATGGTGATCCTGCTGGGGGTGTTCCGGGTGATCAGCGCGCTGATCGGCATGATCATCGCGCCGAACATGCGGCAGTTGATGGAGGACATCCGCAGCGGCACGCTGGACTTCGTGCTGACCAAGCCGGTCAGCAGCCAGGTGTACGTCTCCTTCCGCACGCTGGTGTGTTGGCAGTTGACGGACGTGCTGCTGGGGCTGGGGCTGATCGTCGCGGGCGCTTCGCAGCTTGCGGGCACGATCTCCGCCGGCCGCGCCGGCGCGTTCGTCGTGATGGTCGCCTGCGGCGCGGTCCTGATCTACTCGGTGTGGCTGGTGCTGGCGACCAGCGTGTTCTGGTTCACGCGCATCGCCAACATCGAGATGGTGTTCTGGAACACTTTTGAGGCCGGTCGATATCCGGTGGACATCTACCGCGGGCCCTTCCGCTGGATTCTGACCTACGTCCTGCCGCTGGCGTTTTTGACCACCTTTCCGGCCGCCGTCCTGAGCGGCCGGTCCGAGCCGACGGCGCTGCTGTGGGCCGTCGGGGTGGCGGCGGCGGCGCTGACCGGCGCGACGCTTTTCTGGCGCTTCGGCCTGCGGTCGTACAGCGGGGCCAGCGCGTGAGTCACCGTGCATCCCCGCCATCCGGCGTTCCGTTGTTACCTCCTTTGCCCCCACACAGGACAGGCTGACGCACCCATGGTTCACCCGTGGCACGACATCACCCCGGCGCTTTCCGACCACGAGCTGCCGCTGCATTTCAAGACGATCATCGAGATTCCGTCCGGCTCGCGGAACAAGTATGAGCTGGACAAAGGCTCGGGGCTGCTGCGGCTGGACCGCGTGATCAGCTCCTCCGTGATGTATCCGGCCAATTACGGCTTCATCCCGCAGACGCTCGGCGAGGATGACGACCCGCTCGACGTGCTGGTCTACTGCACGGAGGAGATTCCGCCGCTGTGCATCTGTCGCGCCCGCGCGGTCGGCCTGATGAGCATGATCGACAACGGGCAGGCCGACCACAAGATCGTGGCCGTGCTGATGGAGGATCCGCACTACGCCGAGTATGAGAACGCGACCGACTTCCCGCGGCACGTCTTCCGCATGCTCAAGCGCTTCTTCGAGGACTACAAGCAACTGGAGAGCAAGCAGGTCGCGGTGGAGGAAATCCAGGACGCCGGCGCAGCGCTGCCGATCATCGTCTCGGCGCTGGAGCGCTATTCGGCGGCGCGACGGAAGGGGTCGATCAGCGGGCTGCTGAAGTAATGCCGCGGGCCGCGGCGGACGGGCGGTGATTGCGGCGCTTTGTTGACGCGCGCGGCGCGTCAGCGGCGCTTGCGGCGCTTCTGGTCCTTGGCGCGGGCGCGGGGGTCGTGGCGTGAGTCGGCGGCCATCGCGCCGGGCTTGAGCTTCGGCACGCCGCCGCCGCTGAACAGCCCCATCCCGGCCAGGTCGCGCGTCATGGACAGCTTGCCGCCCATGCCCATGCCGGCCATCTGCTTCATCAGCGGCCGCATCTGCAGGAAGTTCTTGACCAGTTGCGAGACCTCCTGCACTTCCACGCCCGCGCCGCGCGCGATCCGCCGCCGGCGGGAGGCCTCGATCACGTCTGGATTCCGCCGCTCGCGCGGGGTCATGCTGTGCACGATGCCGCGCAGGCGGGCGAGCTGTTCCTCGTTGATGTCGAGCTGGCCCAGTGCGTTTCCGACGCCGGGGATCATCTTCAGCAGGCTCTTGATCGGCCCCATCTTGCCGAGGCTCTCGAGCTGCGACAGGAAATCGTCCAGCCCGAGCTGCCCTTTGAGCATCCGCTCCTGGGTCTTCTGGACCTGTGCGGCGTCGAGCGTCTCCTGCGCCTTTTCGACCAGCGAGACGACGTCGCCCATCCCCAGAATGCGGCCGGCGATGCGCTCGGAGTGAAACTCCTCCAGCGCGTCGAGCTTTTCCCCCACGCCGATGAACTTGATCGGCTTGCCCGTTACGGCGCGAACGGAGAGCGCCGCCCCGCCGCGCGTGTCCGAGTCGAATTTCGTCAGGATGACGCCGTCAAGCTCCAGCCGCTGGTCGAACACCTTGGCGGTGTTCACCGCGTCCTGACCGGTCATGGCGTCCAGCACGAGGAAGACCTGGTGCGGCTGCGTGCCCTGGGCGACCTGTCCCAGCTCGGTCATCAGCTCTTCGTCGATCGCCAGCCGGCCGGCCGTGTCCAGAATCACGACGTCGCGGTCCATCCGCCGGGCGCTGGCGACGGCGTTGCGACAGACGCGAACGGGATTCTGGTGGTCGCGCTCCGCGTAGACGGGCACGTCCAGTTGGCGGCCGAGTGTTTCGAGCTGATCGATCGCGGCCGGGCGCTTCAGGTCCGCGGCGACCAGCAGCGGCTTCTTTCCGCGGCTCATGCAGTAGCGTGCGAGCTTGCCGCAGGTGGTGGTCTTGCCGGAGCCTTGCAACCCGGCCATCAGGATCACGGTCGGCGGATCGGAAACGAACGGGATGCGCGTTTCGACGGTTCCCATCAGCGCGACCAGCTCGTCGTGGACGATCTTGACGATCATCTGCTCGGGGCGGACGGTCCTGACGACCTCGGCGCCGACGGCCTTGGCCATGACGTCGTCGCAGAATTTCCGTGCGACTTCCAGGTTCACGTCGGCTTCGAGCAGCGCCGTGCGGATCTCGCGCATGGCGTCGCGGACGTTGCCGTCGCTGATGCGCCCCTTGCCGCCGAGCGCGCGGAATACGCCGCCGAGTTTCTCGCTAAGTGCCTCAAACATAGACCCGCCAGTGTACCCGAGCCTTTCGCCGGCGGCACGCCGCAGCCGGGTGCGACGACGCCTGAAACCAACGCCGTTCGCCGCCCGTCGCATGAGACCAGCCGTGCGGCTGCGGCCCGGGACCATCCGCGCTTGACGCGGCGGCGGCGACCCCTATCATCGCGACATGGCGGACGGCTCCCCTTTTGATCGCATCCTCGGCGAAGCACTGACCTTTGACGACGTGCTGCTGGTGCCGGACCGCGCATCCGTCCACCCGCGCGACGTCGACATCTCGACGCAGCTCACGCGCGACATCCGCATCAACATCCCGCTGCTCAGCGCCCCGATGGACACGGTGACCGAAAGCAGCCTCGCGATCGCGCTGGCGCAGGAAGGCGGCATCGGCATCATTCACCGCAACCTCCCGCCCGACGCGCAGGCCCGCGAAGTGCGGAAGGTGAAGCGCTCCGAGAGCGGCGTCATCCTGGACCCGGTGACGCTGCGGCCGAATGACACGGTCGAGCGCGCCCGGCACGTCATGCGGCTGCACAACGTCAGCGGCATTCCGATCACGACCGAAGACGCGATGCTCACGGGCATCCTGACGCGCCGCGACCTGAAATTCTGCGAGAATTCCGAGGGCCGCATCGCGGATGTGATGACGCGCGAGGGGCTGGTGACCGCGGCGCCGGACACGACGCTCGACGCCGCCGAAAAGATCCTCAAGCTGGCCCGCGTGGAAAAGCTGCTGCTCGTGGATCGCTACGGACGCCTGGCCGGGCTGATCACCATGCGGGACATCGACCGCGCCCGCGAGTATCCGCAGCGCTGCAAGGACAACCGCGGCCGGCTGCGCGTCGGCGCGGCAATCGGTGCTCACGATTATGACCGCGCTGCGCAGCTCATCGCCGCCGATTGCGACGTGCTGGTGATCGACAGCGCCCACGGCCATTCCGACGCCGTCATCGAGACTTGCGCCAAACTCAAGAAATCGGGGAACGTACAGGTCATCGCCGGGAACGTCGCCACGGCGCGCGGCGCCGCCGACCTGGCCGACGCCGGCGCGGACGCGATCAAGGTCGGCATCGGCCCCGGCTCGATCTGCACGACGCGGGTCGTCTCCGGCGCGGGAATGCCGCAGATCACCGCGGTGATGAACGCCGTCAGCGTGTCGCCGGTTCCGGTCATCGCGGATGGCGGCGTCCGGCTCAGCGGCGACGTCGTCAAGGCGCTGGCCGCCGGCGCCAGCAGCGTGATGATGGGCTCGCTGTTCGCGGGGCTGGATGAGTCTCCGGGACAGCTCGTGCTGTGGCGCGGCCGTCGATACAAGGAATATCGGGGGATGGGATCGCTCGGGGCGATGCAGGCGGGCAGCGCGGAGCGCTACGGCCAGTCGGCGGATCAGCCGAGAAAACTGGTGCCCGAGGGCGTCGAGGGGCGCGTGCCCTACCGCGGACCGCTTTCGGAGTACGTCTTCCAGATGGTTGGCGGGCTGCGCCAGGGCATGGGCTATGTCGGCGCGGCCAGCATCGACGACCTGCGCACGCGAACGCGCTTCGTCCGCGTCACCGGCGCGGGCGTCGTGGAGTCGCATCCGCACGACATCGCCATCACGAAGGAACCGACCAACTACGCGGTGGATTACACCGCCGAGGAATGAGGCCCGACATGCTCGACAACGTGATTCGGCTCGGCGTCGCGACCTGCCTCGCGGCCGCTTTGGCCGGCTGCTCGCAGGTCGAAAATCAATGGCGCGAGGACGGCCCGTCGGTCTACGCCTCGTGGGAGTCCCCGACGGAGACCGAGCTGCGCGGCGGTGGCGCTCCGGCCGCGCCCCGCGCCCGCGACTGGCCGGCGCTGGTGACGCGCGCCGCCGACGGCCGGGTTTCGCACTTCCCGCTGCACTTCGAGGATCCCTTCGAGGATCGCGGTGTCGAGGCCATCTCCGCGCGCGAGCAGTACGCCCTCGGCTGGGAGGACATCGTCGCCGCGCCGTGGAGCTACGGCCGCCATTGGCTCAACATCGCCGCCTACCCGGTCAGCCTGATCGTGACGCCGCCGTGGACGCTGATGGAGAGCGACGGCCGGATCAGCCGCCAGTTGCTGGGGTATGACCACGACGCGACGCGGGCCGACCCGTGCGAAGCGCTGACGCCGCCGCCGGGATTGGCGCGGCGCGACTCCGGGCCGAACTCCGACTGATCCCGCGCTGCTACACGACGGAATGCGCCAGTTCGCGATACGTCGCGCCAATGGGCGACACTCTGCGTTGATGGGAGACACGGCGCGCTGATTGGCGGCAGGGTGCGCCAAATCGCGGCCGGTCGGACCGTGAACTCCCTCGCCGATAAAGCACTTTCTCGGCCGCGCTGAATCCGCCATAATCCGCCGCCATGCCGGAACCTGCCTCCCCTGACTCGATGATCGTTCGCACGCGCTTCGCCCCGTCGCCGACGGGCTACCTGCACATCGGCGGTGCGCGGACGGCCTTGTTCAACTATCTGCTCGCGCGGCGGCTGGGCGGCCGGTTCATCCTGCGGATTGAGGACACCGACCAGGCCCGCAACATTGATCGCGCCGACGAGAAGCTGATCGAGGACATGCGCTGGCTGGGGCTGAACTGGGACGAGGGGCCGGGCGTCGGCGGGCCGGCGGGCGAGTATCACCAGAGCCGGCGGCTGAGTGTCTATCGCGCGCATGCGCAGCGGCTGCTGGACAGCGGCAAGGCCTATTACGCCTTTGACACGCGCGAGGAACTGGACGCGATGCGAAAGGCGGCAGAGTCAGCGAAGCGCCGCTTCCGCTACCCGCGGGCGGCGAATTTTCCCGGCGAGGCCGACGCGCAGCGCGCCCGGTCGGAAGGCCGACCCGTGGTGGTGCGATTCCGCATGCCCGATCGCGATTTCGTGGTGAATGACCTGCTGTGCGGGGAGGGCGGCGTGCGCATTGCCGCCAGCGAGGTGGATGACTTCGTCATTCTGAAGAATGACGGCTGGCCGACTTATCACTTCGCCGTCGTCGTGGATGACGAGGACATGCTGGTGACGCACGTGCTCCGCGGGCAGGAGCACCTGATGAACACGCCCAACCATCTCGGCCTGCAGGAATCGCTCGGCTTCCGCACCCCGGTTTATGCACATCTGCCCGTCATTCTCAACATGGACGGGTCGAAGATGAGCAAGCGCGAGAAGGACGCCGCGGTGCGCAGCGCCGCGAAGGCCGCGATCGCCGCCGCGACCTCGAGCGAGGAGGCGCTCCGAGCGGCCGCGGGGGCTGCGCCGGAGGCGTTCGCGTCATGGCTGCGCGGCGACGTGCAACTCGATGCGGCGACGCTCGATCGGGCGGCGGCGGCGCTGGGGGTGCAGCCGCCGGAAATCCAGATTCACGATTTTCGCGCCAGCGGCTACGTGCCCTCGGTGCTGCTGAATTTCATCGCACTGCTCGGATGGTCGCCGGGGGAGGATCGCGAGAAGATGAGCATGGAGGAGATGTGCGCGCTCTTCTCGCTGGAGCGCGTCGGCCGGACGAACGCGCGCTTCGACCGCGCCAAGCTGCTGAACTTCAACACGACCGCGCTGGCGGCTCTCGACACGCCGACCAAGCGCGGCCTGCTGCGCGACTATCTCTCGCTGCACGGCGACAGCCCGCTGGCGACGCAGCCGGATGCGATGCTCGACCGGTTGATCGACATGTGCCCGGGCATCCGGGTGCTGCGCGACATCGAGATCAAATGCCGGGCGCTCTTCGCCGCGGATGACGGCTTGCCGATCGATCCGGCGGCGCGCGACAAGGTGCTGCTCAGGAATGAGCGGGCCGGCCTGCGGACGCTTGAGGAGCTGACGGAGCGGCTGGCCGCTCTTCCCGAATGGACGGCTGCGGCCATTGACGCGCAGGTGCGGAGTTTTGCGGAGGCGCGCGGGCTCAAGCTCGGCGACGTGGCCCAGCCCGTGCGCGTGGCGGTCACGGGGACGACCGTCAGCCCTCCGCTGTTCGAGTCACTGGAGCTGCTCGGCCGCGAACGCAGCCTGGCGCGCATCCGCGGCACAGTTCGCACCCTGCGTGCGTAGGAGCGTCCGCCCATGTTGCCGAATCGCCGAACGGTCCTCCGTATCAGCCGGCTGTGGCCGCTGCTGGCGCTGCTCTGCACCGCCGGCGGCTGCGGCGTCAGCATCAACGGCCAGTGGCGGATGGTGCGGGCCAGTCCGAATCGCGAGGTCTTTGCCATTGACCACGCGAGTTTTTCGCGCGACCGCAGCTATTCCGCGACGATCACGGTCGACGGCAGAACCGCCGACGAATCCGGCGAATATGAATTCAACGGGTTCCAGGTGCTGTTGCGGCCGCAGGCGGGCGGCCAGCGGCGCTACAGCGCGTCCGTGATGTTCGGGGAGCTGCGCATCACGGATTCGCAGCAGCGCTCGGTCACATTGCGGCGCAAGTGATGCCCGATTCTCACACCCCGATTCACGATGCCGCACCGATGGACGCCCTGCGCCGCGTGCGCGTGCGATTTTCCGGGCGCGTACAGGGGGTCGGCTTTCGGGCGACGGTCCGCTCGCTGGCCCGGCAGTCGCAAAGCGTCACCGGATGGGTTCGAAATGACGCGGACGGCGCGGTGACGATGGAGGCGCAGGGGCGCGATTCGCGCGTTTCGGCGCTGTTGGACGCGATTCGGCGCGAAATGGCGTCCAATATCCGCCATTGCGAGGTTTCCGATCTGCCGCCGCAATCAGGCGAGGTCGGTTTTGACATCCGGTACTGACGGGCACATCACCAGCGCGGGCGCGCCCGGCCACGACGGCGACGATCCCACTTCAGGAACAGAGGCAGGTTCGTCAGGCCGACGGCGAGCAGCGCCGCCAGCATGGACACCGTGGTCACATGAAGGAAGGTCTGCCCGGCGGGCATGCGCCAGGCGGACAGCCACCAGTGCGTGTAGCCCGCCAGCAGCAATTGGCCCGGCACGGCCGCGAGAAACGCGACCAGCAGCCGCACCCACCCGATCTGCGTGTTGAGCCGCTCGCGCAACCACGTCACCAGCAGGCCCGAGACGCCGAAGCAGAAGGCAGAGGCCCCGATCGGCGCGGCCGAACCGGCGAACCCGCCGCTGCCCAGGTCCTGCGCCAGGCCGACGATCATCGCGGCGACGCGCGCTTCGCCCGTGGGCAGAGCCAGTGCGCAGAAGAGGGCATAGGCGAGCAGCAGATCGAGCGATTCGATGCCGAGCTGCCGCGCTGCCGCGGTCTGCAGCACGAACACGATCAGCAGGACGGAGAAGAATGCGCGCCAGGGCATGCGGAGGACAGTGTAGTCGATGCAACGGCGGGTCGCGCGATGGCGCCGGGCGGTGCAGTCAGAGTTGAAAAGGGCGCGTTCGGGCCGGCCAAGCGGCGCCGCGCGTCGAAATTCGCCCGACAGCGGCCCGAACACACCCCACTTTGAAGAACGCCCGACAGCGGCGCGAACAGACCAGGCCATTACCGCTCGGTTGCCGTGACGGCGGTCGGGCGGTTCGAGGGCGGCGACGAGCTTGTCGACGTCGTGGCCTTGACTCCGCGCGGCCGCTGCACGGCGGGCATCGGCACGTCGAAACCGCGCGGCGTTGATTGAACCAGGACGCCATCGGAGCGACGATAGCCGATCTGCACTTCGATGCGCTTGCCCGAGGGGTCCACGTTCGGCGGCCAGCGCACCACGAACCCGTAGTAATAGCCGCCCACGGCGCGCTTCCGCACGCGGAAGCCGGTGGCCGCGACCTGGTCGAGCGTCCACTCGTGGAGCGGTTCGCGGATGAAGTTGCCCTGTTCATCCATGCCGATCCGCGACATGGACAACACAACCGGATTGGAGACGAAGGCGCCCTTTTCCGTATCCCGCGACACAAAATAGGTCAGGACGCGAAAACCGACGGTCTTGCCGGTGGCGGATTCCTGAATCCACGGCAGCGCGCTCCAGAAGCACTGCACGCTGACGACGTCGTCGCGCACCGGGACCGCCATCACATCGATATACGCGGGCGGCGAGACGGCCATCGACGGCGGACGCCCGACGCCGGCATAGGGGTCCTTGGGAGCTTCCGCGCAGCCGCCCGCCATTGAAGCCAGCATCGCGACGGTCAGGCAGAGGCCGATCGAACCCAGGGCGGCGCGCGTGCTGCGCGCTGCGGAATCGGCAAGGCGTGCCCCTGCGCCGCGACGGGTGATCCGTGCGAATGGAGGACGGGTCATTTCTTGGCTCCGCGCAGCGTGACCGGCGCGCCATACCCGCCGTCGTCGGACTCCTTCTCACGGCGCGGTGCGGCATTGCGCGAAGGGCCGTATTCGCCGGGCTCTTCCGGCGCCGGCTGCTCCAGCTCCATCGGTTCGGCCGGCGCCTCACCGTCGATCGGCGCGTCCGGATCGCCGATGCGCAGGCTCTTGAGCAGCGGGCTGCTGAGCACATCCTGCGGAATGCCGCCGGTTTCGTCGCGGATCTCGATGGAGATCGCGCGGAAGTCCTCGACAGTGCGGATGATCGTGGGCGTCAGCACGATCAGCAGTTCGGTTCGCTCGTTGGAATTCTGGGAGAAGCGGAAGAGGGTGCCCAGGAACGGGATGTCGCCGATCAGCGGCACCTTGGTGTCGGTAATCTGCTCGCGCGACTGGATCATGCCGCCCAGAACGATCGTCTCGTTGTTCTTGACCGAAACGACCGTCTGCGTTTCGCGCTTGAAGAAGATCGGAGCGCGAACGCCGGGACCGACGTCCACGGTGGAGTTGGTCAGGTCGCTGACGATCTGCTGAATCTCCATGCGAACGTAGCCGTCGGAGTTGATCTGCGGGGTGACGGTCAGTTCGATGCCGACGTCCTGCCGCCCGACGGACGTCGTGATCTGTCCGCCGGTGGTCGTGCTGGTGCTGTTCACATAGGGCACGTCCTGCGTGACTTTGAAGATCGCCTCCTGCTTGTCCATCGCGGTCACCTGCGGCCGGCTGAGCACCTTGAGCGAACCCTCGGTCTGCAGCGCGTGCAGGAGGAAGTTGAAGTCGTTGCCGGAGATGGTGAAGGTGAACCCGCCCAGTCCCGCGCCGGCCGCGCCGATGTCCGTGCCGCCGACGAAATCGAAGCTGGTGGTGTCGCCCGGGCCGGCCTTGGTGAACTGCAGGTCCTGGGCGGCCATTTCGACGCCCAGTTCCATCGAGTTGTTCATCGTGACTTCCAGGATCAGCACCTGGATCATCACCTGTGGCGGCGCCTGGTCCAGCTCGCGCAGAACGCTGAAGACATTGTCCTCGAAGCGCGGGCTGTAGCTGAGAATCACGGTGTTGGAATCCTCGTTGGGGATGGCCAGCACCTCGCGTTCACCGAGCCGCTGTGCCGAGATCTGGCCATCGCCGAGCGACTCCAGCCGCGTCTTTTCGCCCTCACTCCATTCGCTCACCGAAGCGGCGACGCTCTCGGCGGTGTTGTTCTGCGGGGAGAAGACGATCGTCTTGCGATCGGGGATCTCCTTGGTGTCCAGGTCGTAGATCAGCTGCTCAGCCAGTTCCAGGTAGCCGCGCGTCCCGGCGACAACAACCGAGTTGGTGCGGCGGTCGGTGGTGAAGGAGAGCTGTTCGCGCCCGCCCGCGGCCCCGACGCCCTCGAGCACCAGATTGCGTTCCGTGTTCGAGATCACGTCCCCCGCGGCGCCGGTTCCGCCGGTGCGCGTACCGGTCTGTCGCGTGGCGCCCTGCGTGGCGGTGAAGATGCCCTGCAGCGTGGCGACCATTTCCTCCGCATCGGAGTTGCGCAGCGTGAAGACGCGGATCTGCTGGGAATCGGGGGGAACGTCGATCGCGCGGATCAGCGACTCCATCAGCGGCATGGCCGGGGGCGGCGCCATCACGACCAGCGAATTCGTCCGCAGATCGGCGATGGTGACGATGTCGCTGCGCAAGGCCCGCAGCGTCTCCGGCGAGCGTTCGCCGGTCTGCTCGGTCTGCCACATGACCATGACCTGCGAAAGTGCGTCCGTCGCGCCTGTTCCCGTGCCGGTGGTGCGGCCGCCGGTACCGCTCTGCTGGTTCAAACCGACGGAGCCGCCGCGCCCCTCGAGCATGCTCGCCAGCAGGTCGCCGGCGTTCTGCGCGTCGGCCTTTTCCAGCTTGAAGATGCGGATGAGAGTTCCACCGCTGGGGTCGACGTCGTCGATACGACGGACGATGTCCTCGAGATCGCGCAGGAGCGAAGTCGGGCCGCGCGCGATGATCGAGTTCGTTGTGGCGTCGTGCGAAATGGAGAGGTCGATGTTCCCGGTGGCGCCGCCGCCGGCCGCACCGCCCCCGCCGCCGGCCTGGTTCTGAAACAACTGCTGCACGGACTGCGCCAGATCCTCGGCCTTGGCGCGCCGCAGCGGCAGAATCGCCGTCATGCGGCCGATCTCGGAAGGCTGATCCAGTTCGGCGATCCAGCGGTCGAGCAGGATCATGTCTTCGGCGGAGGCCGCCAGCAACAGGCTGTCGGAAATCACATCGGCCGAGACATAGATCGGCGCAGCGCCCGCCGCGCTCGCCGGCGCCGGCTCCAGCGCCCGCACCGCCCTGCCCGCGGACGCGCTGCAGAATCTCGTTGAGCTGCGCGGCGATGTTCGAGGCGGTGTTGAGGCGCACCTTGCGGATCTTGAAGGACACGGTGGGATCAAAACTCTTGTCAAGCCCGGCGACGACCTGCTCGGCCTCGCTGAGCCAGTCGCGCGTGCCGGTGAGCACGAGCGAGTTGCTGCGCGTGTCGGGAGTGACGAACAGCACGTCCTTGAGGTCGCCCTGCGTCTCGCCGCCGCCGGCCTGCGACTTGGCCTCCTTTTTTCGGTCGAAGACCTCCTGCAACAGCGTGGCGAGCTTGGACGCATCGCCGAATTTCAGCGCGACGAAGCGCGTCGCGACGGTCGGGTAGCTCTCACTCTTGTCGAGGCTGCCCGCCAGGTCGGCGATCATGCGCTGCATCTCATCCGTGGCCAGCACCAGCAGCGCGTTGGAGCGATCGTCGGCGACGATGACGGCGCTGTCGCGGGCCTTGTTCGCATCGGCGTCGCCCAGCGCCTGGGCGCGCTTCTCGAGCATGTCATTGAGCTTCGTGGCCAGCGACGTGGCCGATTGATTCCGCAGGTTCACCACGCTCAGCCGAATGCCCAGATCCATGCCGGTGCGATCCAGCCTGGTCACGATGTCCGCCGCCAGGTCGCAGGCCTCGCGCCGCCCCATGACCACGAGCGTGTTGGTGCGCTTGTCGTGATTCACGACCAGCGAGTATTGCAGTCCTGTTCCGCCGCCGTCGGCGGACACCGGCGGCATCACCTCGGCCGGCGTGGTATCGCCCGACTCCGCCGGGCGTTTGAGCGCCTTCTTGCTCTCATCGAACAGCCCGCGCACCAGCTCCGCCACGCGTTCCGCGCTGGCATGCTGCAGCACGAAGGTGCGCACCTGTGCATCCGCGCCGATCGGCAGCGTGTCGAAGACACCGACGATTTCGCGCAGCGCGTCGTTGTTCGCCGGCGTCGAGTAAATGATGAGCGAGTTCGTGCCCTTCTCGGCGATGACGCGGATCGGGCGCTCCAGGTCCAGCTCCGGCAGCGTGCGTCCGTCCGCCGTCGTCAGGCGGAGCTTGCGAACCACCTTGCGGCCGGTCGCGCCGCCGCCTGCCGCCGCGCCGCCCAGCGCCTGCGCCGCGGCTTCCTGTTCCTGTTGGATCATCTCCGTCAGCAGCGCCGCGAGGCTCTCTGCGGTCGCATTGACCAGGCCGACGATGATCATGTCGCTGGCCTGGCGGCTGGCCACGCCGTCGCGCGGGGCAATGTCGATGTCGATGGTAGAGATCAGTGCGCCGATCTCCTGGAAATCGCGCTCCGTGCCGATGACGATCAGCCCGTTGGCTCGATCCTCGGCGATGACGGTGGCGCGGGTTTCGGCCGCTTCCTGCCGCTGGTCATAGAGGCGCTGGAGGATCGGCGTGAGCTTGGCGGCCGCCTCTGCAGCGTCGATGAATTCCAATTGCACGAACTGCGGCGCGGCGCTGTAGGTGCCCGCCCCGGTGTCGAACTTCTCGATCAGCGCCGCGATCATCTCGATGTAGGTGTCGGTCGCGACGACCACCAGCGCGTTGCCCTTCGGCTCGGGCACGATCGTCACTGTGTCGCCGGGGCCGGGCCGCGCGGTTCGTGTGCGAATGAACTCGTCCACGATCTGTTGAATAATCGCTGCGACGGCCGGGGCCTTGGCCTCCGCCAATTGGAACACCTCGATGCGCGGCTTGGGGCCGGTGACTTCCATCGCCGACAGCACGCGCTTGTACAACTCCAGGTCTTCGGCATTGCCCGACACGATCACCTGGCCGCTGCCGAACGGCACCGCCGTCAGCGTGCCGCGCAACTGGCCGGAAATCGACTTGACGGCCTCGATTGCGGACTGTGTGGCGGCAGGCTCCTCGACCAGTTCCTGAATGTCATCCGCGGATGCCGCCCCGATCGTGGGGCGAGCCCGTCGCGGCGCTGCAGGCTGTGCAGAACCCGGCGTTGACCCATCATCCGCAGCGCCGGCGGCACCGGCCGGGGTTGAACCGGCCGCTGGGGCGCCTGCTGCGGCACCCGCCGCGGTTGGTTCGTCTTCGGCGTGCACGTCCTCCACTTCCACTGCCGGCCGGCCGGCCGGCGGCGCGGCGGCTGCAGGCGCTGTCGCAACACGGCGAGTCGGGCGCGTGGCCGGCGGCGTGTCCCTGGTCGCGGGGGGAGTCGCCGTGTCAGCGGCCGGCTGCGTGGCCGGGGCGGGGGTCGCGGGCTGTGTCGAAGGCGCGCGGCCACCCGAACCTGATGCGGGCTTGTTCGGCTCAGCCTGCGCAAGTTTGCGCCCGGTCTTTGCGCCTGACTCTCGAACTCGCGGGCGGTTGCCGCCGTTGTCCCCCGGCTTGCCTGCAGCGGGCTTATCGTCGGCGTCGGGAATCAACAGCGCGACCAGCGCCGGCCCGAGCATCGGCGCGCTCAGGATGAGGCCGCCGGCCGTTGGGCCACTTATGCTGAATCCGGCATGGTCATTCGTGCCGTCGCTGGTCGATTGGTTGTGTCCAACACTCATCCCCGTTTGCGCAGCGGCGAACGATCGGTGCTCAGTCGAAGGAGCTCTTGCTCCGCCGCGCTCCTCGCCGGTGTTGGAGCGCCGAGGGCGATTGCCGCCAGGCTGCCGGCCGGGCTGGCCGCCGCCGGGGTTCTGCCGGCCGGGGTTTACGATCGGGCCGCGTGTGCCGATGTCAGCCGGTCCCGCGGCGGGCGGAGGGGAAAAGTTGCCGCCGCCGCTGGTCGGGAAATTCGGGCGCGGCGCGGAAGCACCGCCGCCGGTGTTGATCGGAGTGCGCGCGGGAGTGCGGCGGGGCGTCTGCCCGGATGCACCGCTGCCGCCGCCGGGACGAGCGCCCCGCAGCGTGTTCGCCAGGTCAACGGCCTCATCCGAGGAGAGATTCCGCAGGGTGACGACCTCGGTGATGAAATCGCTGCGGCGGATTCGCGACAATTGGGCGACGACGTTCTCCACCATTCCCGCGCCGACGGGGTCGCCGTAGGCCAGGATCGTGTTGGTGTATTCATCGGCGGAAACGGTGATGACGCGCGGCTCGCGATTCTCGGTGCGGGCCTGCACCTGCTCGGCGTCGTTGAGCAGGCGCTGCACGTTGTCCGCGAGTTGCACGGCGTCCATGCCGAGCGGCACTTCGATGATCTTGACCGGAGCGGCGACGATCGTGGGGTCGTCAAACTGCGCGACCAGCTCGCGGATGCGGGCCAGTTCGCCCTTCGACGCTTTCACGGTGATGATCCGCGCGGTGTCATTTGGAATCATGATCGGGCCACGCGAGGCCACCGCCGAACCCATGCCGCCCATCATCCCCATGCCGCCGCCTCGCTGCGCAGAGCCGGTGCTGAGGAACTTCTGAATGAACGCCACCACCTGCGACGGCTGTGCGTTCTTCACCGCAATGTCGACGGGGATCGGCTCCGGCTGGTCGATAATGCTGATGATGCGCTCGACGAACACGAACGTCTGCGGTGAGCCGACCACCATGATGCTGTTGGTGCGCGGATCGGGCAGCGCCGTGAAGGCGTCGAAGGGCATGCGGCCGGCGCCGGAGGAACTCTGGCGGTAGAGGGCCATGTACTCCAGCAGGCCGGAGGTGACCTGGTCCTTCACGGCCGCGGCGTCGGCGTATTGCAACTCGTAGCGGCGAACCTGCAACTGCGTGTTCTCGGTGTCGAGCGTGACGACGATATCCTGAATCTGCTCGAAGACGTCGTTGGGGGCGCGGACCAGCAGCTTCTTGCTGTTGGCGTCCCCCATGATCAGCACGCGCTGCCCGCTGCCCGCGCCGCCCGGACCGGCGGCCGCGCGCCCCGTGCGCTGCGTGGCCCCGCCGCCGACGAACAACTGCGAGAGCTGATCCGCCAGTGCTTCCGGATCGGCGTGCATGACGGCGATTTCGCGGATGTCGCGCTTGTAGAGCTGATCGAGCCGCTCGATCTGGGCGAAAATCTGGTCGCGCATCTCGCGCGGCGCCCAGACCATGATCGTGCTGGAGGCCGAGTCCGCCGCAATCTTGACCGGCGAAGCGCCCGCAGCCCCGTCGCCGATGGTCATGCCGCGACGGCGGCCCGGGGACGCCACGGCGCCGCCGGAACCAAAAACCTGGTTCACCTGCTCTGCAATGGCGACCGCATCACCGAACTGACAGACGTAAATCTCCGCCTCGGCGAGCCGCTCGGCGATGTCCAACAGGCGGATCTGGGCTTCGACGGTCGGAATGTCCTTTTGCTGGCAGGCGAAGATGATCGTGTTGCTGCGCGGGTCGCCGCTGATCTCGACCGGACCCAGCGCCGCCGGGTTTGCGCCGCTGCGCACCCGGCCGCCCTCCCCCAGACCGCCGCCGCGAGACGCCCCGCCACCCGCGCCGGCCGCGGCGAAGATGTCCTGCAGCATCGGCAGAATGTCGTCCACCCGGGCGCTTTGCAGCTCCACGTGGCGGATCACCACGAGGTCGCGCCCCTCCAGTTCCTCCAGCTCGCGAATCGTGTTTTCGATGATCTCCATCACGTCCGGCGGAGAGGACACCAGCAGCGAGTTGGTCGTGACGTTGGGCACAATTTCAACGGAGTCGATTTTCGCGCCGGCGCCTTGTCCGCCCGGCAGCGAGACCTCCATCTGCATCTGCAGCATCTGCATGATCTGCTGCTGCTGGGCGTTGCCCTGTCCCTGCGGCGCCTGCTGCCGCCCGCCGGCGCCGCCGCGATTCTGCGAGGCCCCGATTCCCAGCGCCTGCTTGAGGTTCTGGGCGGTCTCGGTCGCATCGAGATTCAGCAACTGGATGACTTTCAGGTCCACCTGTCCGGGCGGAATGTCCAATTCGCGAAGCAGCTTGCGCAGCTCCGGCAGATCCGATTCCTCGCACTTGACGATCAGGTAGTTGTGGCCGGGATCGGTCGCCAGCCGGATGCGCGTTCCGCCCTGCTGCCGTCGGCCGCCGCCGCGCTGTTGCTGCTGCTGGCCGATCATCTGGGCCATCTGGTCGCGCAGGGTCGCCCCGGCGCCGCCTTCCTTGTTGTCCCCGTCGCGGCCCTGCCCCTGCTGCCGCCCCTGTTGCGGCTGCTGCTGTTGCGGCTGCTGCGGCACCTGCACCTGTCGGTCGTTGAACATCTGATCGACGATGCGCGCAGCAAAGGCCACGTCGCCATACTTGAACTTGAAGATGCGGATCACTTCGCCGGCGCTCTGATCCTCGACGAACGTGTCGATCACCTCGTCGAGCGTGCCGACGCGCGAATCCTCACCGACGATCGTCACCTTGCCGTCGGGCATGAACACGACGGTCGGGCCGCTGCGCGCGGGAGTCGCAGCGGGTTGATCCGTCGCCGTTGCGGCCGACTCGGATACGCGAGCAGGCGGCGGCTCGTCGGAGGACTCATCGAAACGGACCAGCCGAACAGGCACCGCGACCGATGCCGCCCGCTCCTCGGCGGTCATTTCGGCGGCGCGCAGAAAGCCGCTGCGCAGGCCCGGCAGCGCGCCGGACCGGGCGCCATCGCCGCGGCGCGCCGGAGGCTCCGAGCGGCCGGCGCCGGAACCGCCGCTGCCGCGCCGGTCGCGCTGCTGACGGAGGTAATCCGGTTCCTCATCCTCGCCCCACAGCTCCTCGACGATGCCCGGCGCGGGCTTGCCGGAATCCGGAGCGAAGTTGACCTGGATGTTGGGGTTCGTTTCCTGCAAGGCGCGGATCAGCTTTTCGCGATCGATCATCCGCACGTCGCGGACGACGGTCTTGGTCTTGACCTTGGCCCGCGCTTCCAGTTCGCGAATCATCCGCTCAATCGCGGGGAACTCATTGGGGCGGCAGCGAACGGAAATGTAAGTGCCGTCCCAATCAGCGCTGAGGTCCGGACCGCCGTCCTCCGGGCTGGGGAAGTAGTCTTTCAGATCCCAGACGATGTCGTTCGCGTCGCCGCGGTAGATGTCGACGAATTTGACGATCTTTCCGCCGATCGACCCATCGGCGAAGGTCTGTTCGTTGGCAGCCTCGATCTGCGCAATGTATAGCTCGACCTGCCGCATCTTGCGGCGGTTGGCCGTGATATAGAGACGGTTGCGATACTCGTCCTCGGTGATCGTGACCGTCTCGGACGCCGTCTTGGCGCCGCCGAAAATTGCATCCAGCGCGTCGTACATGCGCGACGAATCGGTGTTCTTCAGATCCTTGACCATCAACTCGGGCGCGAGCGCCCCGTTGCTGGCCAGTTCTTCGACGATCCGCGCCGCCTCGTCCACGTCGCGCGGCAGGCCGGCGATCAGCAGGCTGTTGCTCCCGGCATCAGCCGCGACGCGCACCTTCGCCGCCCCGCGCCCGCCCCCGCCGACAATCTGCTGCAGCGCGGTGGCGACGTCGGTGGCCGGTGCGGCGTCGACGGTCACGATCCGCGTCACTTCGCCGGAGGCATCCTCGGCGTCGACCATGGCGATCGTGTCGCGCGCCAGGGCCTGCAGCTCCTCCGGTGCGAGCACGATGAGCTGACTGCCGTTCGCGACGACGGATGTCGCGAAGGCCGCGCCCATCCGCCGTCCGCCCTGCATCTCCTGCGCCTTGGCGCGCAGCAACTGGTCGATGTTCGCAGCGACCTGGTCGGCGCGGGCGTTCTTGAGCGCGTAGGCGCGGGTGCCGGCGGTCGGCACGCTGATGGAATCGAGCTTCGAGACCAGGGCGTCCACGAACGGGATGGTCTCGGCCGGGGCCATGACGACCAGCGTGTTGGTGGTCGGCTCGGGGTAGGCGCCGGGCTTCATCTGCCCGGGCTTGGCCTGCACCTGGCTGGCGAAGAGCGCCGTCTGCACCGCCAGCGCCACCTGCGTGGCGTCGAGCACCTTGAGGGTGTAGGTGCGGACAATCAGGTCCGGAGCGGGCACGTCCAGCGTTTCGATCAGCGTGCGGATTTCCTTCATCTTGGCCGGTGGGGCCTTGACCACCAGCGTCGTGCCGTTGGTCGAGACCGTCAGGTCGCCCGCCGCACCGCGGCCGCCGCGCGCCGCACCGAACATCGTCTCGATCAGCCCCTTGGCCTGGTTCGCGTCGACGTGCCGCAACTCGAACGTGGCCGGGGCGCGATCCACCGTGTCCTCGGCGTCGAGCCGGACGATCAGCTTCTCGGCTTCGGGCATCAGCGACTGCGGCATCTGCATCTGAATCTGGTTGAGCCGCGTGTCGGCCGCCAGCGTGATGCGGTCGGCGATTTTCTGCCCCTTGGTGCGGGCGACCTGCATCACGAAGGTCTGTCGCAGAATTTCCACGATTGTGGAGGCGTCGCCATTGCGGATCTGCACGAAGGCCTGCACCGGCTCAAGCGACTCGGCGTCGGTGGCAAAGCCGCCCAGGAATCGCTCCACATCCGGCAGCATGTCCTGCGGGGCGTTGATGACCAGGGTCTCGGTCAGCGGCTCGGCGCTGAAGCTGGCCCGCAGGCGGTCGGGGCGCGGCTTGTTGCCGAAGACCTGGTTCATGATGTTGGCGAGGTTGTTCAGATCCAGCCCGGGCAGCTTGCGCGTGACGACCGTCATCGTCCCGCTCTTCAGCTCGTACACCTTGCGGAAGTCCTCGACGATCTGCTCGATGTCGGTCCACAGGATTCCGCTGGCGGTGATCGTGATCGTCTCGGTGCCGGCGTCGCCGTCGCAGTTGAACACGACCGGCTTGCCCTGCGTCTTGATGCGCAGCGCGTTCTGAATCTTCGACGCGATCACGGCCGTGTCCGCCCCCGCGATGCGGACCGTCTGCGTCCGCACGTCGTTGGCGGTGGGGTCGTCGATCTGGGCGATCAACTCGGCGATTTCCGCCATCTTCGCGCGCGGGGCATCCACCACGAGCTGCACGCCGGAGGTGACGATCTTTACCGACCCGCCGCCGCCGCCGCCGCGCCCGAAACCGAAGCCGCCCCCTCCCCCGCCGCTGCGCGAGATCATCTGGTTCACGGCGTCGGCCACTTCGCGCGGCTGGGAGTACTTCAGCACGAACACGCGCCGCTCAGGGTTTTCGGCCGCGATGGCCTCATCCATGCGCTGGGCGAAGTCCTTGACCTGCTCCAGCGTGGCCCGATCGGCACGGACGATCAGCGAGTTCGTCACCGGCTCGGCGACGACACTGGCCGAGGAGCCGCCGAACGGCCCGCTGCGCCGCTGCCCGCCCTGCAGAATCTGCGAAATGTGCTGGGCCACCTGCGACGCATCCGCCCGCAACAGCGGCAGAATCTCCGGGCGGTCGCGCTCCGGCGGCACGTCCATCTGCATCACCAGCGCGCGAACCTCGTCAATCGCCGGCTGGACACCCTGCACGAACAACTCGCTTCCGACCACGCTGATCGCCACACTCGAGCGACCCAGCCGCGGATGCTGGTACTGGCGATAGAGCATCTGCAGCGCGTTGGCGACCTCGTTCGGGTCGGCGTCGTTGAGCTTGAAGGACTCCGTCACCGGCGTATCGCTGAGGGAATTCTCATCCCAGAGCTTGATCAGCTCATCGACGCGCGGCCACTTCTCATCGGGGCAGGTCACGATCAGCACGCCCGCCTCATCCAGCGGGATCACACTCGACGACGGCGGCGCTGCGCCGCGCATCGGCTGCCGGCCGCCGAATTGCGGCGGACGGCGCATCCCCATTCCCTGCGGAACCGATCCGACGTCCAGCAGCGACTGCACCGTCGGGGCGACCTGGCTGGGCAGCAGCGTGCGCAGCTCGATGACGTGCCGCGTGCCCTCGCTCTGCTCCACGTCGAGCAGCGCGATCACGTCCTCGACGCGCTTCATGTTCTCGCGATCAGCCACGACGTGCAGCGCGTTGTTCGGCACGTCGGAGACGATCGTGACGGCCCGGGCCGCCCCGGGGCGGCTCTGGCCCTGCGAGAGCGCGTTGACCGTGTCCTCGATCTCGGCGGCCGAGGCATGCTCCAGCTTGAACGTGCGCATGTTGCTCGGGATGGCCTGGTCGATCACGCTGAGCATGTCCGCCACGCGCTTATGCCCGTCCTCGTTGGCGTAGACGATCAGCGAGTTGGTGCGCTCATCCGGCACGATGCGGATCATCTTCTTGGCCCGCTCGGCCACGTCCTCGAGAATGCCGAAGGGATCCTGCTGTCCCGGCATCCCCATCGGCTGAGGCTGCGGTTGCGGCTGCGGCTGGCCCGGCTGTCCGGGGCGCTGAATCACGGGCTGCGGAACCCGGCCGCGCTGCCATGCCGGCTGCCCGCCCTGCTCCTGCTGAAAGATGCTGTTGAGCAGGTTGGCGATGTCCACGGCGTTGCCGTTGCGGACCTCGACGACCTTCGTGTCGAACTTGCCGATGTCCGGCATCTTGTCCAGGTCGTTGAGCACTTTCGTGATCTTGGCGTGATCCTCGATCGTGGCCTTGACGATCAGCGTGTTGGTCCGCTCGTCGGCCACAATTCGGAGCGACTCCGCGCCGCCGACCATCTCCCACTGGCGCGTCTGCGGGTTGAACTGTCGCTGCGGCGGGCCGGCGCCGATCATGGTCTGCACCATCGTCTGCATTTCGCGGACGTTGGTCTTGATCTTGTAGAGGCGGATGACGCCCGGATCGTTGGGGCGCATGTCGATCCGCTCGCGCAGAACGAGGAACTTCTCGATGTCGCGCACCAGCGCCGAGATCTTGATCTGGTTGGTGTCGCCGACGTCGCTCATCCGCGCGTAGTCGCCGATGACGCCGCCGAACGCCTCGACGATCTTCTGCGCCGGCTGATCCTGGATCTGGATGTAGACCGTGCAGTAGTCCATCGGGCGCAGGTTGGCTGCCTTGAACTTCTCCACCGTCTCGAAGACGTACTCGGGATCCACCCGCGCCGGCAGGTCCGACAGAGGGAGCACGTACAGGTGATCCGACACGTTCACGAACCGGTAGCCCAGTTCGTGCATGATCAGGTTCAGTTCATCAATCGCCTCCGCCGTCGTGAAGCGGCGGGTCGTCTTGTACGTCAGCTCGCCCGGAATCGTCGCCATGTCGCGATTCATCCATGGCTTGCCCAGCCGCTGCTCGAAGTGCGCCAGCACCTCGCCCCAGCTCGTGTTCTCGAAATTGAACCACTCGGTCGCCTCGTCATCCGTCCCCGAGAGAATCGGCAACGGCGGCTCGTCGCCCCCTGCCAACCCCGCCGCCTCGGCCTCCGGGTCGTGATGTTCCCCATTACCCGCTGTTGCCACCCCGCCAACCGACTCCGCACCCTCGCCGGTCGGAACCACAGGCGGCGGCTGCGGGGCTGATGGCGTCAAAGCTCCCGGCCCGCCCACCGGCGGCGGAACCACCGGCTTGACCACGCCGGTGTCCTGCTTGCCCGATGCCTCGTCCTCCGAGAAATCCGGCTGCGGCTTGATGCCGGGGTGCTGAAGATCCGGGCGCGACGGGCGTTCCAGCACACCCTGCCGACCGGTCGGCGGCGGCTGCACCGGCCGCATTCCCTCGATGGCGCCGGCTTCTATCGTCCCGCTGCCCGCGCGCGTCGAGCGCCGAAGCTCTTCGATTCGTCGGCTGCGCTCTGTCCGCGTATCCACCGCCGGCGGCTTTGCGTCCGGAGTTGTGGCCGGCTGCGTGGCAGTCGCGGGGGTGATCGGCTGAGTCGAAGGCGGCTTGGCTGCCGGCTGCGTGGCGGCTGCGGGCCGCGTGGACGGAGTGCCGGCCGTTCGAATTCCTCCGGAGCGAACCGGGCGGATCGGCTGCGTCGTCACGGGAGAGGGCGGCTGCTCCGGCGGCTCGGCAAACAGCTCGTCAAACTCCGCGTTGTCGACCGGCTTATCGGCCGGCTTGTTAGTTGGCTTGTCGGCGGGCTTTTCGACAGGCTTGTTGGCCGGCGCCTGTTGCGCCAGAGCGCCGACTGGAAAAAGCAGGCCCGCCGCCAGCACCATCGACAGGCCGCGCAGGCGGCCGAATCCGTGAATCATCATGACTCTCCCTCGCGTGCTCACACCCACCGGCCCGGCAGGCCGGAGCGATCGAGCAGCGCGTCGTCCGTCGAGTGCTGTTTATACCCGCCACGCGGCCGAAAGTGGCACGTCCGAATCAGACCCAAATCGAAGCGCAAGCCCAGCCTGTGGATCGAATTGCGGGTAGCGCCCACAAGCAGTCGTGGGTGCACCGCTCCGACGCGTGCGGCCCGAATCGTCCTCAGCGCTCAGACGCCGCGAACGACATCCGGCAATTGGGCTTCCTCCAGCGTGACCCGCTGCTTGAAGTGCCCGCCGATGGGGTAGAAATAGTCCACGAATTGCGGCGGCCGGCCGGGATGCTCCTGGGTCACCCGCACAATCATTCCTCGCGGGTGAACCAGCACCAGTCTCCCGTCGTCGACCGAATCGCCGATCCGCAGCCGCTGCGTGTCGCCGCCCGGGGTGCGATCGTCGCGGACATACACGACAAAATCCCCGGCGTGCGACGTCGTGCCGATGACGTACATCCGGTCGGCGTCCTTCCGCGGGTCGACCGGCGGAGGAGGCGGCGGGGCGACGGCCACGGTCGGCGGCCGGTCCGTCGTGTCCACCGGTGGCGGAGGAGGCGGGGGCGGCGGAGGTGGCGGCGGGGTCTTGCGGAACCAGTCGATCGCCGCCAGCGCCGGAAACTGATCCTCGTCAAACGTGAACCGCTTCCGCGACCGCGCTGCCCAGGCTTCATCATCTGCGCCGGGCGCCGGAAGCGCCCGCGATTTCACCTGCGGAGAAGGCGTCGCCAGCAGCGTCACGACGGTCATGCCGACGCGAATCCGCTCCGCCCCGCTCGAACCGCCCCCGGCCCGGCCGGTGACGCCGCGGGTCTCGCGCCCGCGCGGGCGAACCGTGCTGCCGGGTCGCGGGTTGGTTGGCGGCGGGGCCGCGGGAGTTGCGGAGGCGACGGCATCGGCCGGTGACAGGCGAATCGAACGAATGCGGATCGGGTATGGCCGCTGATAGAGTTCCTGAAGGAAGCCGACGATTCCGCCCATCGTTCCCGTGAAGCTCACGGAAATCGCCACTTCAACAAACCCGCGCTTCGACGGCGAAGCCGACGGAATCGGCCGCAGCGCGACATCCTCCGTCAGCCCGTGTGAGTCCATCAGCCGGCTGAGGTCGGCCTGCAGGCGGCGATCGGTCTCCGCGACCTGGTCCTTCGCCGGCTCGGCGTTGGAAATCATGGTCTCGGTGCGCTCGATCCAGCGGCGATGCGCGGGAACAACATCCGTGGCGTGCTGTTTGAGCGTCGTGCGCAGAGAGCGGACCGCGGCGATGTCCTTGTCGATGCGGTCGAACGGCTCAACGATCAGCCGCTGCACGCCGAGGTAGCCCAGCCCCAGGCCGGCCAGCGACAGCACCACTGCACCGAGTTTCCTTTCGCGATTCGTCACACTGCACTCCGCTGCAGGCGCGTCCGCCCGCGCACCGCGATCAGAACTCCCGGGCGAAGCGCTCCCGCTCCGCCCGCCGCGCATTGACCGCCGCGGGCGACTGGAACTCCTCGACATCCACCACGCGCAGGATCACCTGCGTGCTACCGGCGAACCCCGGCTCGGTCGTGTTTCCCTCCACCCATGAACCCTGCTCCACGCGATAGAGCTTGGGGCTGCCGGGATCCTGCGGCTCATCCGGAACGCCACCGACGCGCAAGTCCGCCAGAACGTCCACAAACTGCGTGACGATCTCGCGGCGGGTCGCGATCAGGTCCACCCGGATGGAGGACGACGAACTGTCGAAAGCCAGCGAGCGGATGATCACCTCACGCCCCGGCCCGGGCAGCGCCCGCGAGAGGATCATCAGGTGGTCCAGCCACACGGCGTCGTGCTGCCATTCATCCCATTCGGCCGAGCGGTTCGAGAGGTCGCGCGAATCCCGCACGACCTTCCGCAACTCCTCCATCCCCTTTCGAATTCCCGACAGCTCGGCGGCCTTGGCGCGATACGCGCTCCACGTCATCGCCACCGCCCCGACCGCCGCGGCCGTCGCCGCCAGGCCGGCCAGCCGCGCCCGGCGGATGATCGTCTCGGAGCGGCGCACCACGCGCTTGGGGTTCAGGAAGTCCAGCTCAAGCAGCCCCCGCGTGCTCAGCCCCCACGCCAGGCCCAGCACCGCCGAAAAGCCGCGCAGCTCCGCGCCGCGGTCGCCGGTGATTCCCAGCGGCAGGGCCGGATCGAACAGGTCCGTCGCCAGCGCCAGCCGCTTTTCCAGCGCCTGCGCCAGCTCGGTCTCGACGCCGGTGTGCCCGGCCACGATCACATTGTCGATGACGACGTTGCTCTCGGTCGCGCGGTAGGCCTGCAGCGAGCGAACCACCTCGACCACCAGGTCATGAATCGCCCCCGAAATCGCATCCTCTTCGCCGCCGCCGCCCACCACGACCAGCCGCGACGACTGCCAGCGATCATCATCCCCGAGCACCGGCACACTGACGTTCGCCGCACGGGTGAACGCCAGCCGCCCGCCATGCACGACGTTGATCTCCGTCAGCGCCGGGCCGACATCCACAAACAGCACCCGGCGATCCGCCATCCCCGGCAGATGCATTACCGACACGAGATTGGCATACGGCCGCAGCCCGATCCGCGTCGGGCGCAGCCCGGCCGCGGCACACGTCTCGCGAATCCGCCCCAGCACGTCCTTCCGCACCGCCGCGAGCAGCACCTCGGTGGCCGTCTTGCGCTCCGCATCCGCGGTCAGCGTCACGAAGTCCAGTGCGGCGTCCTCGACCGGGAAGGGCAGTTCCTTCACGGCCTGAAACCGCACGACGTCGGGCAATTCGGCGATCGGCGTCGGCGGCAGCGGCAATCGGGCGATCACCGACTTGTCGCGCGGCACGTCCACGATCACGTCGCGCCGCCGGATGCGGTGCGCGGCCATCCCCGCCGCGATCACAGCTCCGAGCGCCGCGGGATCATCCGTGTTCACATCGGCCGGGATGCGGTGGGCGTGCGCGTCCTCCAGCGTCATGCGCCCGCCGCCCACCCGCGCAACGAGCAGGCGCACGGAGCGCTTGTCCCAGTCCAGGCATAACACTCGGCGACGCATGCGCATCACACCCGACACACCTTTCCCGCGCGCCCGGATTCCCGGATCGCCGCGATGCCCCTGTTATACCCGCCTCCCGCGCAATGGTGACAGCCGCCGGCCCGATGAGGAAGGCCGGCGACGGCGGGCCTCATCGCCGGATCACGACCGTGTCGTCATCGACCGGCCAGGCCGGGCCGAGCGAAGTCAGGTCGCGCTGGTAGCGCACCTGCGGCAGCGGGCCGATCATCTCGACAATCCACTCCATCCGCCGTGAAATCTGAGTGTGGTCGGCGTAGCCCAGGACCTCGATGTGGAATTGGTATGACTTCACCGTGATGTGCGGCGCGATGCGCTGATAGGTGTCCACGTCGATCGTCTCGACGATCAGCGGCCACGCCAGCGTGGCAAGCATCTCTCCGTCCAGCCCCGCCCGCGCCGAAACCAGCGCGGCGGCCGCTTCGGGCGTCATGCCCGGCAGCACCGACAGCACTTCCACCGGGGCGGTGTTGATGTTCACCAGTCCCGCAATGCCGGCCGGGCCGCTTCCGCCGCGCGTGCTGAAGCGGTCCATGATGTAGCGCATTTCCTCGCGCGTGATGGGACTGATCATCAGGCGCGGGTCCTGCGCCCCGCCGGACATGTCCACGCTCGGCTCTTCCGGCAGCACCGGCGGCGGCGGTCCCTCGTCGGCCTCCGATCCGCCGCGGCCGTCCTTGCCGTCGTCCTCGCCCGTACCCTGAGCCGCGGGATCCATCGTCCCGGTCCGCACCTGGCGATCCTGCATGCGCTGCCGCGACTTCTCCGGCGGCTTCTCAATCCCCTCCTCTTCACTCGGCTGCTCTTCCGGGGGATTGCCGTCGAACTTGGTTCCCTCCGGCGGCGGAACAAGCCCCGGCGGCAGTTGCGGAACTCCCGGCGGCGGATTGAGCCCGCCCTGCGGATCTGAAGCCCCTTCTCCCGAGCCGGGAAAGAGATCGGCCGGACTGCGAAGCGGGATGTTCTGAGACTTGACCTGCTGAATGAACTGGACCGACGCAGCGCTCAGCTCGCCGTTGGGCAGCTGCGCCGCGATCTGGGCCATGACGGCCGCGGCGTCCGCGTTGAGGTTGATGCGCGGCTTGTTGTCCGGCGCGGTGTCCGGCTCGCGCGACCAGACCGTCAGAAACGGCGCAATGCCGTGGTTGAGCACGCCGTCGTTGTTGTCGTAGGGCGGAAAGCTGGCGTCGCCGTCGTTCTCATTGCCGTCCAGAATGCCGTTGCGGTTGACGTCCTCGCCGTAGAGCATCGCGGCGTTGACGCCCTTGACCAGCAGCAATTCCTCCACCGTGGAAAACGGCCCGTTTTTGGCGTTGTAGGGCGGCACCAGCGTGTTGTAGTAGGCGCTCTCCGCACCCCCGCCGCGCGGCTCATCGTCCGAGTCGCGCCAGTCCAGAATCGCGTCCACGATCTCCGGTGCGTTCTCGACCCCCAGTTGCAGCAGCAGCGGCGTCAGCAGATTGCGAAGCTGCTCCTCGCCGGCGGTGTTGAGATTCAGCCGCGAATTCTCCGGCGTGATGCCGTAACGGACGGTCTCCGCGCCGCGTAGAAAATTCACCCCCACCGCCGAATAGCGCCACGCCGGGGCCAGCGCCTCCCGCTCCTCGAACGCTTCCGCCCGCGAGCGACCCTCCGCAAACGGATCCTTCGATCGGTCGAACGAATCCGAATACACCAGCACGTTTCGAAATCGCTCCGGGGCGTCAAACCACTGCGACGCGTCATCCCGCGACTTGCGCAGCAGCGCGATGATCTCCTCGAATCCCGATTCACACGCCAGCCGCGCCTGCTGCACATCGCCGGCTGCAATCGTGCCCATCGTCTCGGCGCGGATGAAGAACACGAACCCCGCCGTCGTCAGGGCCAGCAGCCCGACCAGCACCAGCACCACCGGCAGAATCACGCCGCGCCGCGGGGTCATTCCACACCCACTCCCATCTGCTCGCTGAGCTGCTGCCCCAGGCGCTGCACGCGGCTGCCGAAGAGCCGGTCCGCCGCCGGCATTCTCACGATCGTGCTGTATCGATCCGAACGATAAGGCTTGGGCTGCGCCAGCTCCTGCTCCTGCAGGTCGCCGTCCTCCAGCTCGAACGCCGTGATGTCCTCAAAGCCGACCGTGATCTCGACCAATTGCGGAAGGGCATTGCCCTCGGTCAACTCCCACTTGGAATCCCACTCGACGCCGTCGAAATAGCGGAATTCAATGTAGCCCAGCTCCTTCGCCCACAAGTCCTGCCGAAAGCGGTTGGGATCGTCCTCCTCCACCACCTGCTGATTCAGCGTGCGCTGCTCGATCCGCGTGATCCCGCCGATCATCGGGTCGCCGCTCTCCTTCGTCTGATTGGGATCCACCCACAACGCATAGCTGATCATGCGCAGGTCGTGCCGCGCCCGCGTGGCGGTCTCCGATCCCTTGAGAAAACGAAACTGCTCGCGATCCGGCATGGCGGTCGTCAGAAAGGTGATGTCGCGACGCGAGCCGGTTAGCCGCGTCTCCGTGGGAAAGCCGATCTGCTCCATCCCCGGCACGCCGCGCAGCTCGGCCGCGAGTCCATCAAGCACGAAACGCGCCAACGCGGTGCGATCCGAGAGCAGGACCGCCTGCTTCCGCGCATCGGCGGCCTGCCAGAAGAATGAGAGCACGGCGGCAAACAGCATCCCCACCAGCGCCACCGCCAGCACCACCTCGAACAGCGTGAAGCCCCGCGCTCGCGTCACCGCCCGCGCCGCGCGCCGCCCCAATCGCGTCTGCAAATGCCCAAACTGAATCGAGTGCTGAGCCATCCGCGCCCTCGTGTCAGTTGGGCCGCTGCCCATCCCGCATGCGAATCAGGTCTTCGAGGGTGTAGCGCGGCTCTCCGCCGCCGCCGGTTTGAATCGTCGTTCCGCGGCTGCCGCCGCCGCCGCGATTCCCTGCCCCACCCGCGCCGCCCGGCATCGCCCCGCCGCGCGGAGCGCCGCCGCGATTGCCCGGCCGAACCGTCGGCGCAGCGGGCGTCAGCGGCTGCGGCGAAACGACATCCGGAGCCAGGTCGCCCGCCGCCGAGTCACGATTGCCGCCGCTGTCGCGCGAGCCGGCCGGTGCGCGCGGCGCCGCGCCCGGCAGCGCCGGTATCGCCCCGCCCGCAGCGACGCCCTGCAACATCTCACGGAATTGCTCCGGGGACGCCGGGCCTCCCTCGCCTCCCGCGCCGAATTGCGACAGGATTCCCGCCCCCCCTGGAAGCTGCTGCAAGAGCGGCATCAATTGCATGATGAGGCCCAGCAACTGCTCCGGCGGCAACGAGAGCAACGCCTGCGGATCGAACGCCGTCGGATCGAAGCCCGGGATCAATGCTCCCTGCGTCACGGTCTGGATCTGTTCCAGCGGCACGCCGAAGTCGCTCTCGAAGTTGATCCGCCCCGGGTCGGCCTTGAGCATGTGCAGCCGGCGCACCACCCGCCCTTCGCCGATGTCCTCCCCGCGCTTCTCGTCGAACAGCACCGAGAGCGTCACGATTCCCAACCCCTCGGTCGCGGCCGGCTCCAACTGAATCTGCCAAAACCAGCCCGGGTACTCCTCGCCGAATTCCCCGTCCATGTCGTTGTCAACGAAGATGCGCTTCTGCAGCTCCTGGTCGAGTTCGAGCAGCGCCAGCAGCCGATCCCCCATTTCGCCGGCGCGGGTCTGCACCTCGGCGTCCTGCACCAGCTTCAACCCGCCGGCAATCTGCCCGCCCAGCAGCCCCAGCGCCGCCACCACGATCGTGAGCGCTACGACCACCTCGAGCAGCAGCGCCGCGCGCCGACGCGATCGGCGGCCGCTGCAACCACCCTGCACAACACCGCGCATCGCTACTCTCCGTAGGCCGCAGGCAAGGCCGCTTCTGACTTCGGCCGCCGGGCGGCGCTCGCGTCGATCCGATCCACGTCGAGAAATTCGATCCGCCCCAGCCGGCCGTCAAAAGTCAGACGCCGCCCGCGACCCAGCACGTCGCGAATGACCCAGCGAACCGACTCCGACGTACCGTCCGGTGCGAACTCAACGAACACCGGCTCATCAAGCGAATCGACCGCCGTCGGCTCATCGGTGAATTCCGTGAACTGGATCGACTCGCTGTCAATCCGGATCGGCGGCGGGCCTTCCGGCAGGCGCATCACCGCCTCGATCCACACATCCTCCAGCGCGGCCGGAATTTCCGCCCAGTCATCCTCGACTCGGACGAACACTTCCGGCGCTCGCAGCGGGTCGCGCTGCCGGTACACGGCCAGCGTTCCATCCAGGGCGAAGACCACGCGGTAGCGGCGGGATTCGTTCATCGACTGGGCGCGGCACATCGCCATCAGCGCCCGCGCCCGAACCGTGAACTCGTCCACCTGTTCGCTGCGCCGCGCCTGCGAGAAATCGGGCCAGGCAAACACGGCCAGGATCGACAGCAGCGCCACGACCAGCAGCACTTCCATCAGCGTGAACGCGCCGCGGCGCGCCGCTCGAGTTGCGCCGGCGGGCATGGTTCGACCCCTTCGCGTCTGTCAGCCGATCAGCCGCGCTTCCAGTTCGTGATGTCGTCATCGGTGCCCGGCTGACCATCCGGCCCGGGGCTGGACAGGTCATAACTGCCCTGGTTGTACTGGCCGGGTGAGTTGTAGATCAGCGCGCGGGACCAGGGGTCTTTGACGTCCGCATTCTGGAGGTACGGGCCGGCCCACTTCTGCGAGATCGTCTCGTCCGAAGGGCGCTCAAAGAGGACCTTCAACCCCTCTTCCGAAGTGGGGTAGCGCCCCGTGTGTGTCTTGAACAGCTCCAGCGGCGTACGCAGGGCCGTGCTGACCTGCTGGGCGGCGAGGTCCTTCTTCGCCTGCTCACCGGTATTCATGAAACTCGGCACAATGACCGCCGCCAGCACGCCCAGAATCACGATCACCATCAGCACTTCGAACAGCGTGAAACCGCGACGCCGACGCCCGCGAACCCGATTCCGATTCATCGTTCTCTCCATCAATCCGATCTCGTTTGGAAATCCTCGAGCGACGTCCGGTCGTCGCCCGGTTTTCACGATCCCAGTCAAACCTCGAACCCGACCGCCGTTATCCAAAAAGGGCGGTCGCCCGGGTTATACCGATCAACCCCCGGGTCGGTCGCAGCCATTCTGCGCGATCGCTCCCGATAACCAAGCCCTCAGTCGAATGTTAGCCGACATCCGCACGGCCGTCCCGCTTCATTCTGCCTACCCCCCGCGGCCGAAGCACCGCTCCCCCGGCGGTTCCTCCCCGCCGAGGATAACGCGACGCACATTTTGCGACCTTGCGAAACACCAGAACGCAGCGCTTGCCGCCCAGGTCGCCGAGGTCATATTCCACGCTTCCGGCCTCGCGCAGCCCCAATGGAGCTAGCAAGGCGGCGGCGGCCGGCCGCTCGGCCTCGGCACTTGCAGGCGTCTTGAACGCCCAGCATTCCCCCCCTACCGCAACGAACCCGGCCAGGTATTCGAGTACCTTGTTCAACGGGCCGATGGCTCGCGCAACCGCAATGTCAAACCGCTCACGCAGGTCGTGAGCACCGGCCAGTTCCTCGGCCCGGCCGGCGATTGCCTCGACGTTTTGCAACTCGCAGGACGCCGCTATTCGCCTGCAAGCGGCGATTTTCTTGGACGTGCCGTCCACCAGCGTCACCCGCCAATCGCTCATGACACAGGCCAACGGAATGCCTGGGGCGCCCCCGCCGGTACCCACATCCACAATCGAGCCAGGGCGAAGGCCTCCCAACCGCGTCAGCGGTGCGAGGCTGTCGCAGACGTGCAGCACCCAGGCCGATTCGGGGGTGCGAATGGCGGTCAGGTTCAAACGTGAATTCTCATCCAATAGCGCGTGGACGAACCGCTCCAGCCGCTGTCGCGCCGGCTCTTCCACCTCGACCCCGAATTTTCGCAACTCCTGAATCGTCATATGATTGACGCCGAGCATAATGCGGGCGGCCACTGCGGTCGAGCGACCGAGCGCGCTCTCGGCTGCGAGGAAGAACGGCGGGAATGCCGTATGCTCGAAACACCCGCGTTTCAAGCGCGTGTTCTACACATGAAAGCAAACGCGAATGTCCGATGCCGCCCCGCACATCACGACGGCCGCTGTGAAGCCCGGTGCGGCGCTGGGGCCGTCGGCGCGATCAACAGTCGTGTTCATCCTCGGCATCGCGCTGTTGCTGACCGCCATCGCCTCGTCGATGACCATGGCGCTGGGGCACCTCAACGCGATCACCGTCCCCGGCTGCGGCAAGGGCAGTGCCTGCGACCAGGCGGCCGGCGGTCCGTTCGGAAAAATCCCGCTGGGTTTCACCACCTGGCCGACTTCGTTCGCGGGCGTCGCCGCATTCAGCGGGCTGCTGGCGGCGTGGCTGGCCTGCCGGCGCGGCGTGCCGACCGCGTTGCGCATTTTGCTGCGAATCGGTGCCGTCGGTTCGATCCTGTTGCTGGCGGTCATGATTCACGGCGGGTACCTCTGCAAGTACTGCGTCGTGGTGCACGCCAGCAACCTCGCACTGGTCGCCATGGTCGAACTGCTGGCCGTTCGCGTGCGGGGGCGCGCGGCGCTTCCGCTGGCGATCGGCGGCTTTGCCGTTGCGACCGCGACGCTGGCGGTTGTGGAAGCCACGACGCAAGGGCGCTTCACGCGAGAACAGACAGCTGCATTTGAGGAGTCGATGGATCGGCTGCGCGAGCGCATCAGCAACCCCGGTGCGCACACGCCGTGGCAGGAGCCGCATCTCTCCGACTCCCCCGGGGACGGAGGAAGCACGCCGATCGGCGATCCCGGAAGCGTGCCGATTGGCGATCCCGGAAGCGTGCCGATTGACCTGAGCGGCAGCGTGCCGATTGGCGACCCCGTCGACGTACCGACCATTGCACCTGAGCACGCGCCCAGTCACCCGACCGGCGGCGGAGCGCTTGATCCGGATCGGTCGCTAAGCCGGCCTCACGATTCATCGCACTTGCAATCCACCATATTCACCGGCCAGAATCCGTGAATCCCGGCTGCAAGCGCCGCGCGATCCGTCGCGCGCAGCTGCAACCCGCTCTTGCTGGAGATCAGAACCGATGCCCCGTTTTGCGCCGACCGCCGCTCTCTTCCTCGCGATGCTCGCATGCCTTGCTCCGCTGACGCCGCGCGATGCGGTGGCGCAGGATGCACCGAAGCCCGGCGAGAATTCCGCAACACCGGCGCAATCGCCCGCCGGCGCTCCTGCTGCCACCGGCGGCGCGAGCGCGCCGAGCGGACAAGCCGCGACGGGTGCTCCTTCCGCACCGGTCGCGCGCAGCGGCGGATTCTCCGGCCGCTACCGCCTCGGCCCGGAGAAGGCGGTCGTGCGGATTGTGCTGTTCACGGGCTACCAGTGCCCGCTGTGCAAATCGGTCGAGGCTGAGGCAATGAAGCTGGCCCGGTCGCGCAGCGACGTGGCGCTGTGGGTCCGGCACTTCCCGATGTGCCCGGACTGCAACCCCGGCGCGCCGAACATGCACCCCAACGGCTGCTGGGCAGCCCGCGCCGCGGAGGCCGCGGCGATCCTGCACGGCGTCGACGGCTTCTGGCGCATGCACGAGTGGCTGTTTTCGGTGAGCGGTGCATTCACCGATCCGCAGATCGAGGCGCAGGTCAAGGCCTTCGGCTGGGATTGGCAGGCCTTCAAGAGCGCGATGCAAGGCCCGCAGGCACTCGAACTCGTGAAGGCCGACGTCAACGCCGCGATCGCGCTGGGGCTGCACTACACGCCGATGGCGTTCGTCAACGGCGTCGAGATCAAAGGGGTGACGACGGTCGGACAGGCGCTGACCCGCGCGGTGGAGGAGGTCGTCAAGCTCAATCCGCCGGCGACGGGGCCGGAGGCGGATTCGCCGCCGCCCGCATCGGACAAGTACGTCGACGACTGGCGGCAGGCGCGCGTCGCGCCGATCGTCCCGGATGGCAGCGACTGGAGCCTCGGCCCCGCGGACGCGACTGCGACGGTCGTCGTGTTCGGCGATTTTCAGCAGCAGCACACCCGCGAGTTGTGGCAGTCGCTGCGGGCGTACACGGCGGACAAGCGGAACATCCGGCTTCATTTCCGCCACTTCCCGTTCAACGGCGCATGCAACAAGCAGGTGAAGAACCCCAACGGCAATACGCGCTTCGGCTGTGATGCGGCACGGGCGGCGGAGGCCGCCGGTCAATTGGGCGGCGTCACGACGTATTGGGCCATGCATGATTTTCTGCTGGCCAACCAGGAGAATTTTTCGGCAGAGCTTTGGAAGCAGGCGGCTGTTGCGTGCGGCCTGAATCCCGAGGCTCATGCTGAGCAGATGAATGCCGATTCGGTCCGTGCGGCGATCGAAGAGGACATTGACGCGGCGGTTCGGATGGGATTGACCGGCGTGCCGTGGGTGTTCGTAAATCAAAAGCCGATTCCGCGCTGGCGCCTGGACGGTGCGAAAGTGCCGATTCTTCAGCGCATCATTGACGAGGTCACCGCGCCGAAGAAATAAGGCGCTCGCAAACAGGCCCGATTCCGGCTTTTGCCTGCGTTAGATGACTTTTGCCTGCGTTGGATGACTTTTGTCTGCGCTGGGTGCAAGGGCTGGTGCCAGGTGGTTGGTGGCTGGTGGCATGCTTTCGCGGCTGGTGGCATGCTTTCGCGGTACTCCGCGTAAGCATGCATCGCGCCGTGGCACCGCCCTTCCGGGCGGTGCAGTGCATCGGGCAGAAGCCCGATGCCACATGCCCGATACCATATGCCCGATGCCACATGCCCGATTCCATGCCGACGGCCTTTGCGTCGGCATGCTCTGCGCCCCGTCAGCCCACGACGACCCCCGACAGCGAGTGCGCCCCATTGCGTCCGCCCGAACAGACCCCACCGCCACTCCGCGGCGTCATTCCTGCACCAGCCGATCCTCCGCCGCTGGCGCCTCTCCATCGACCTGTGCGATCACCACCACGTCGCGATTGCTGAATCGCTCAATCACGCGCACCCGCCCGACCGCTGCGCCGCCGCGCCGCACGCTCAGGATCATCCCCGCATGCGCCCGCGGCAATGAAGCAGTCCCCAGCCCGCGCTCCGGCTCGAACAGCCGCACGCGCCCCTCAGCCCGCGCCAGCCGGGCCAGTGCATCAATCCGCCGCTGGGCATCATCCGCCGCGGATCGATCCCATGCAGAGCCGCCGTTGCGAGCCTTTGCAATCACCTCTGCGCCCATCGGCGAATCAATCGCGGCCAGGCCGGCTGCCGCCGCCGTCGCGACCCGCCCATCGGCGTCAGAGAGCAATTCGATCAGCACGTTCTCGCCGATCTCGAAGCGGCTGTCTCGCAACACCCGCACTGCCAGCAGGCGCTCGCGCGCATCGGCCGATTTCAGGAATCCGCCCCAGTCATCCGCCCGCACCACGCACGCCTCGTCCAGAAACGCCGGCGTGTGCCGGTAGTAAATCTCGAGCGTCAGCGTGCATATTGCGGTCGTATAGACGCGCCCGCCCATCCGCCCCCAGCGCCCCCACCCCTGCCCGTACGGCTGCCAGCTTCCGTAAACGTGCCGCGGATTGCCGCGCGCCGAACGCGGTCGTTCCTGAAGCGGAAGCAGTGCATCGCGCAAGCGGCTGTTCCAGCGCGTCCACTCCTCCCCGCCGGCCTGGAACATCGCGATGGTGCCGTAATACCAGTAATACTCGGTGTGCAACTGCGTCCGATCGCGCCCGCGAGCCAGCGATTGCGACGGCGGGTCGGCCAGCAGCAGCGCCTGCTGACGCTTCACAATCGGCGCGTCGAGCCGAATCCCCAGCAGCGGGGCGCACGTCAATCCGGCCGCGGCCATTGCCGGCCCGTGGCGATATTGCGCCTGCAATCCGGCGTCCAGCTCAAAGCCGACCCCGGCATCCGCGTACCACACGCGCCCGTCGCTTTCGGTCGCGCGCGCGAAGTGCAACGCCGCCCGGACGAACGTCTCCCCGTCCACCGGGATTCCCGCTCCGGCCGCCGCGCGCAGCGCCTGCACCGCCCACGCCGTGATCGACGTGTCGTTCCGACCGCTCTCCGACGTCGGGAGGTAGTCCCACCCGCCCAGCGGCTGCTGCGTGCGCGACAGCCACGCCGTCGCGCGCATGAGCGGCTCGCGCACGCGCGGCTCGCGCGTCAGCGCGTAATACTCCGCCAACGCGAACGTCGCGACCGAGTTGTTGTAGCCCGCCATGCCCGGATGCGGAGAGAATCCGCCGTCAGGCCGCTGGAGCTTCAGCAGTGCATCCACCGCCAGGGCGACCTGTTTCTGGTAAGGCCCCTGTCGATCCGAATAGCCGGCGCCCACGAACGCCAGCAGCGCCAGGCCGGTCGTGCCGGCATGCAGCGCATGCTCCATGCGCCGAATCGCCGCCCCGCCGCATTTGTCCCCCTGCGGACAGGCGCGATCGAAGTGCGCACGATCCCAGGTGCCGTCGGGCGCCTGATGCTGCGACAGCCACCGCAGCCCCGCTTCGACCGCGTTCTCGGTGCCGGTTGTGCCGCCATAGCGTCGCACGCCCTCGGAGCGCCGACGATCCTCCGGCGGGTCGCCGGTTCGCGCCGGCCGAGCGTCCTCCGGCCGCTCCGGGGCCGGCATCGCTTCCTCAACGCCCGGTGAATCCGATGCAGTCGGCGCATCCCAGCGCGGGCCGAACGGATCAGAAGCGCGTCCGACAACGGTCACATCTTCCGTCGCACTTTCGTTCCCGCTTTGCCACGGTCGCGCGGATTCTCCGCCATCGGCGTGAACGACCTCATCGCCGACGCTGTCGGATTCCAAATCCTGTTCACCGTGTTCCAGCGCGCGCCCGCTCAAGTCCTGCGCGGTCGCCCCGAGTTCGGACACTTGGGAATCGGGCACTGCGCGGCCGGATTGACTGGTCCGGCCGGTTCGCGGCTGGCGAAGATCGTTGAACAGTAGGAGCGGAAGCGCGAATGCCGCGGCAATCACCCCCAACAGCGCGATCCGCGGGTTGAAGGCGAGCCGAATGCGGTCCCGATAATCGCTGGGCTGCGGACCGGCCATTTACGGCAATTCTACGCCTGCCTGCAAACCCGGTCCTGCGCCCTGGTCGCCCCCGCGGCGACTCTCGGTCCGTTCCCGGCCGGCGAGCGAAAATTCCGCCTCCCCGCCGAAACACCGATATACTCCTTTGACATGTTGGCGCACCGCATCATCGCTGCCTGGGCCGTTGCGTCCATCGTGCTGTGCCCGGTGTTCTGCACCGGCGCGCTGGCGGCTGATCCCGCTTCGACCGCTGCCCAGCCGCTATCGCCCTGCTGCGGCCACCATCCGGCCCCCGAGTCTCCGCAAGCGCCCGATGCACCCGCATCGACCCCGCTGTGCATGGATGATTGCTTCTGCGCCGGCGTGGGCGTCCTGACCGATCCGCCGCGCTTGGCGGAGCTCGCACTCATCGCCCCGTTCCCGGAGCCGCTGCCGCAAGCCGCGCTGCATCCGCTGTGCGGCACCCCTGCGCCGAACCCCATCGGCCAGTCTCCACCACCGCGCCCACACCTCCGCATCTGATCGGCTGCGCGCACGCGCAGCGCCGACTCGCATCGACGCTTCGAGGCGAGGACGCGCGCATGAACCGCCTCACAACGTCACGTTTCACTTGATCCAGCGTCGTGGCCATGCGCTGACTTTCGCTCAGCGCGCCACGTGTATCGAGCAGTGCCTTTTTCCACGCCAAGTTCGGGAGTCGCCATGCGATCCCTTGTCATCTTTGCGATCATCCTCGGCGCCGGCGCACTGGCCGCTCCGGCGTTTCACCCCCCGCTGGGACATTGGGTCGCGGGCACACTGCGCGGTCCGACCTGCAAGCACGGCGCCGCGCCGGCCCAATGTCGCCTGTGCGATCCTGCTTCGGCCGAGAGCCGGCCCTGCGCGCGGCACGACGTGCCCGCGGCGCTCTGCTGGCGCTGCGATCGGGGGCTGATCCCGGCCTATCGCGCGGCCGGGGACTGGTGCGCGGAGCACGGGCTGCCGGAATCGCGCTGCGCGATCTGCTCTGCATCACCGGCCGCCGCGCGCACCGTCAGCCACGAGGGGCATGACTGCGCCGACCACGATCACGACCACGCAGCCGACAAGCCGACCGCCGCAAGCGCCGCACACGCTCACTCCCACAGGTCCGGAAGCGGCGAAGGCGCTCACACGGCAGGAGATGCCTGTTGCCCGAGCAGCGCGGCGGGCGGCGGCGCAGCGCCGGCGAAGGCCGCTGCTGCGGACGCCTGCTGCCCGGCCACGGGTTCGCAGCCCGGCGCATCGACGCCGGATTCCGCGACCGTTTCACGAACCGCGCATCGCGCCCAGCGACCGCCCTCCCCCGGCTGCACGAAGGCGGAGCAGGTGGTGCGATTCGCGTCGACGGATGTCGCAAAGCTCGCCGATCTGCGCACCGTTGCGCTGGAGTCGCGCGAAACCTCGCGGAATCTGCTCTGCCCCGCAGAGATCACCTACAACCACAACCGCATGGCCCGGCTCGGCTCGCGCGCTGCGGGCGTCATCCGCGAGATCACCGGCGACCTGGGCGAGCGCGTCCGCGCCGGCCAGGCGCTGGCGCAGATTGATTCCGCCGAACTGGCGTCGGCCAAGGCCGACTACCTGACCGCCGCCGAGAGCCGCTCCTTCTGGCAGGAGCGCCATGACCGCGACCGCGAGCTGAACGCGCAGAATCTCGTCTCCTGGCGGGAATTCAGCGAAACGCAAACGCGGTTGAACGAAGCCGGAATTTCCCTCTCCCGCGCCAGGCAGCGCCTGCGAGCCATGGGGCTGGATGACCCGCAAATCGCCGAGGTGCTGGCGACCGGCGACACCAGCCCACTGCTGGCCGTCGTCGCCCCCTTCGACGGCATGATCGTCGAGCGCGACGCGGTGGTCGGCGAAGTGGTCGATGCGGCGCGGCGGCTGTTCACCGTCGCCGATACGACGGTGATGTGGGGGATGCTCGATGCGGCCGGCGCTGACGCCGGCCTGCTGGCGGTTGGGCAGGAAGCACTCTTCCGGGACGACCTGGGCATCACGCGCGAGCGCAGCGGACCGATCGTATGGGTCAGCACGGCGCTGGATGATCGCACGCGCACCCTGCGGGCGCGGGTCGAATTGCCCAATGACGACGGCGCACTGAAGGCCAACCTGTTCGGGCGGGCCGTGGTGCGAATTCAATCGGATCAGAGCCGGCTGGTCGTGCCGCGCGGAGCGGTGCAGTGGGACGGCTGCTGCAACATCGTGTTCGTTCGGGAGAGCGACGTCGCCTTTCACCCGCGACAGGTGCGGCTCGGGATGGAAGACGGCGGCTGGTTCGAGGTGCTCGACGGGTTGAATCCGGGCGATGTGGTCGTGACGCAGGGCAGCTTCCTGCTCAAGACCGAGCTGCTCAAGGGCGAGATCGGCGCGGGCTGCTGCCCCGATCATTGATCGCGCAGCCTCACTCTTGATCGCGCTGCGGCGCGAGTGCCGCTCACGATGCCCCCGGAGCCCCCGTCGATGCTCGAACGCATCATCCATTGGTCTCTGCGCAACCGCCTGATCGTCGTCGCCGCGTCGCTGGCGGTGGTCGGCTGGGGCGCTTACTCCCTCGCCCATCTGCCGATCGACGCCTTCCCGGACACGACGCCGGTTCTCGTGCAGGTGAACACCGCGGCGCCGGCGCTTTCGGCGGAAGAAATTGAGCTGCAGGTCACGGCGCCGATCGAACGCGAGCTGGGCGGCACGCCCGGCCTCGCCGAAATCCGCAGCGTCTCGCGCTTCGGCTTCTGCCAGGTGACCGCCATCTTCGACGACGGAACGGACGTGCTGCGCGCCCGGCAGCTCGTCAGCGAACGGCTGCCGGCGGTGGATCTGCCGGCCGGCGTGGAGCGCCCGCGCATCGGCCCGCTCTCCAGCGGCCTCGGCGAAGTGCTGCATTACGCGGTGGTCGGGCGCGGGCAGACCCTCACCGCGCTGACCACGCTGCAGGACTGGAACATCCGCCCGCGGCTGCTCGACGTGCGCGGCGTCGCCGAGGTGAACACCTGGGGCGGGCTGCGCAAGCAATACCAGGTGCTGATCGATCCCGTGCGGCTGGTCAAGCACGGCTTTTCGCTCGACGAAGTGCTCGACGCGCTGCGCCGCAACAACGTGAGCGTCGGCGGCGGGAACATCGCCTATGGCGGCGAGCTGCACGTCGTGCAGGGCGTGGCCCTGACGCGCGACGTGCGCGAGATCGGGAACGTGGTGGTCGCGGCGCGCGACGGCGTGCCGATCCGCGTGTCGGACGTGGCGGACGTGGTCGAGGGGCATGAGCTGCGCCGCGGCGGCGTCACGGCCAACGGCGAAGGGGAGATCGTCCACGGACTGGCCTTCATGACGATCGGCGAGAACGCCCACGACGTCACGCAGCGGCTGCTGGCACGGATCGACGAGGTGCGCCGCGAGCTCCCCGACGGCGTCGAAATCCAGGTGCTCTATGCCCGCAGCGAGCTGGTCGGCCAGGTCATCGCCACGGTTCGGAAGAACCTCGTCGAGGGGGCGCTGCTGGTCATCGCCGTGCTGTTCGCATTCCTGGGAAGCCTGCGGGCCGGGCTGATCGTCGCACTGGCAATCCCGCTCGCGATGATGTGCTCCTTCAACGCGATGCTGCAGGTCGGCATTGCCGCCAGTCTGCTGAGCCTCGGCGCGATCGACTTCGGCCTCGTCGTGGACAGCTCCGTCATCATGGTCGAGAACAGCGTGCGCCGGCTGCGCGACGCCGCCCCCTCCGCCGCCACCGCGGACGTCGTGCGCGACGCCTGCGTCGAAGTCCGCCGCCCGACCATGTTCGGCGAGCTGATCATCATGGTCGTCTATCTGCCGATCCTGCTGCTCGAGGGCGTCGAAGGGCGCCTCTTCCGCCCCATGGCGCTGACCGTCATCTTCGCGCTGGCCGCGTCGCTGGTGCTTTCGATCACGCTGGTCCCCGTGCTCTGCGCCACCTTCCTCGGCCGCCGCGCCGCGCATCAGGAGGGGCGCATGATGCGTGCGCTGCAGGCGGTCGTGCGACCGGCGGTGCGGACGGCGGTGCGGCTTCGCGGCCTGACCATCGCCGGCGCGGTGCTGCTGCTGGCGGCGGGTGGATGGATGGCGCTGCGACTCGGGGCGGAATTCGTTCCGCGGCTCGGCGAAATGGCGATCACCATGAACGGCATCCGCCTCTCGGGCGTCTCGCTGGGCGAATCGCTGCGCGTCGGCACGCAGATTGAGCGCATGCTGCTCGAGGAATTCCCCGACGAGATCCGCGACGTCTGGAGCCGCACCGGAACCGCGGAAATCTCCACCGACCCGATGGGCCTCGAAGTCACGGACCTGTTCATCACGCTTCAGCCGCGCGAGCGCTGGACGCAGGCCCGCACGCAGGCCGAATTGACCGAACGCATCGACGCCGAAATCGCCCGCTTCCCCGGCATGAACCGCGTCTTCTCGCAGCCGATCGAAATGCGAATGAACGAGCTGTTGGCCGGAATCCGCACCGACGTCGGCATCAAGCTCTTCGGCCCCGACCTGGCGGAGCTGCGCAGCCTGTCGCTGCGCGCCGCCGAGATCGCCGAATCCGTCCGCGGGGCGGCCGATGTCTCGGTCGAGCAGCTCACCGGCCTGCCGGTGCTCGAAATCCGCGTCGACCAGGACGCGATCGCGCGCTACGGAGTCCCGGCCGAGCACGTGCTGGAAATGGTGGAGGCCGTCGGCGGCATCCACGCCGGGCAGATCCGCGAGTTCGACCGCCGCTTTGACCTCGTCGTGCGGCTCGATGAGCGCTCCCGCGCGACGCCCGAGTCCATCGCCGCGATTCTGGTCTCCACGGCCGACGGCCAGCGCATCCCGCTTTCGCTGCTGGCGGATGTGCGGCAGGTGGAGGGGCCGGCGGCGGTGAACCGCGAGTCCGGCCGGCGGCGCGCGATCGTGAGTTGCAACGTCCGCGGCCGTGACCTGGGCGGCTTCGTCACCGAGCTGCGCCGCCGCCTCGACGCCGAACTCGCCCCGCCGACGGGGTACAGCTTCCAGATCGGCGGGCAGTGGGAACACCTGACTCGCGCCGCCGCGCGGCTGACCATCATCATCCCGACGGCGCTGGCGATTATCCTGTTTCTTCTCTACCTCAGCACGCGCAGCGTGACCGATGCGCTGATCATCTTCACCGGAGCGCCTTTCGCCGCGCTCGGTGGAATCCTGGCCCTGATGCTGCGCGAAATCCCCTTCACCGTGTCGGCGGGGGTGGGCTTCGTCGCGGTTTCAGGCGTATCCGTGCTGAACGGGCTGGTGCTGGTGGCGGCGATCCGCCGGCGGATGAGCGAGGGAGCGCCGATGGAGGAGGCGATCGAGCATGCCCGCAGCATTCGCCTGCGCCCGATCCTGATGACGGCGCTGGTCGCCGCGCTGGGCTTTGTGCCGATGGCGCTCAACACCGGCATCGGCGCCGAGGTGCAACGGCCGCTGGCGACCGTGGTCATCGGCGGCGTCATCGCGGATAATCTGCTGACGCTGCTGGTGCTGCCGGCGCTCTTCCGGATGTTCGCGTCGCATCGCCGCGACGCCGCGGGCCGCGACTCGGCGGGCCGTGACGCGGCGGTCTGAGCGAGGGAGACCGCTTGATGAACGCCCGACTGTATCGCGTCATTCTGCCCGTTCGCGACGTGAATGTGGCGGCGCGCTTCTATGGCGCGATCTTCGCCGACCCCGGCCGGCGCATCTCTCCCGGCCGCCACTATTTCGACTGCGGCGGCACGATCCTGGCCTGCCTCGATCCCGCCCGCGACGGCGAAGAAGTTGAGTTCCGCCCCAATCCCGAGTGGGTTTACTTCGCGGTGGCCGACCTTGAGGCGGCGCTCGCGGCGGTTCGCGCTGCGGGCGGAAGGCCGCCGCCGGGCGACATCCACGGCGAACCGGCCTTCGAGATTGTCACGCGGCCGTGGGGCGAGCGCTCGTTCTACGCGCAGGACCCCTTCGGCAACCCGATCTGCTTCGTCGATCAGAAGACGCTCTTCACCGGCGAGTAGAATCGCTGGCGGACTTCTACCTGCCGGACGCTGGTTGTGTTCGGGCCGATGCCGCGCGCATTCCGATGCAGGACGGCACGCACCAACTGAACATGCGCCTGCGCTCGGGGTTTGGATCGATGTGTTTCCCTCGACGTAGACAGCGGCGCATAGTGGACACGGCCAACCCTACGGCGGGCTGGGGCTACCGGGAGGGCGGGGGCCGGTGCCAGGGCTGAGGGGCGGAAGGTCTTTGGTCAAGGCAAACTCCGACTTGGACGGAACAGGAGTGTCTCCCCAGGCGCGCACCTCTCCCTGCTTGATCAGGTTGTAGGTCTCACTAAACCGAGGCTCGCCCTGCGGCGTTCCGTCCACAAGCGTCCAATACACGCCGTAGGCGAAGCTCGGTGATGCCCCCTCATAGGTCAATACGACTTCTACCTGTGATGCGCCGTCGGACGCTCGCGATGGGCGGAGTTCATACTTGGCGGCCGCAGCGCAGGCGGGGAGCATCCAGTACCACTTCGGACGCAGGCACTCGTGCGCACCGGGCCGCTCGGACGGCTCCTGCCGGACGTATTCGCTTAGCTGAACTCCAAGCCCAGGTTCGATGGCAAACACGACCTGGGGGTGATTGAAGCTGGCCACGTGCTCCAAGTCGCGTTCATGCAGGAAGTACTGCCCGTTGCTGCCGAGGATCACAAGCTGGCGCGCATCGGGAAGCCAGGCCAGCGCATCCAAATCCATGTCAGCCCATACGGCGAACCGCTGCTGCCAATCGCGGTCGAAAATGGCGATCATCGTCTGCGTGTAGAACACGTGCCTGAACGCGACGACGATTTCATCGCCTGGAAACTCACTGAAGGTGTCAGCGACCAGGAGGTGCTCCGCACCGAAAGTGCTCGGCGCGAAACTCTGCCCCAACTCCGTCTCCCGTTTCCGCAACACATCGGGCAGGAGATTTGCGTCGACGGTCAGCACGCGCAGCGGACGCGAAACGTCGCCGTCGGCGTCCACGATATTCAGCCCGCGCCGGAACGCGCCCGGCTCCGCCGCCATGACGCCGACCAGCAGCGGTCGTTTCGGCGCAGATGCACTTCGCGGCTCGAGAATCTCGGCGAACAGGAACGTATCGTTGCAATCCCTCGCTACAGGGTATGACGCGCCGTTGCCCAACACGACTCGCAATTCATGTCCCTCAGGTGAGATCTCGAACCGATACGGACGACTGCTCCAGTACAAGTCCAGCAGTACGCCCCCGAACACAATCATCGCACTCGCAAACGTGCTCACAGTCAGCATCGTCGCGGCCGGTCGGCGGTAGATCCACCGCACCACCCGCGACCACGCCGTCGGCCGCCGGGCCGCGATCGGCTCGCCCGTCATCGTCCGCCGCAAATCGTCCGCCAGCGCCGCCGCCGAGGCGTAGCGCCGCTCGCGGTCTTTCTCAATCGCCTTGAGAACGATCGTGTCCAGGTCGCCGCGCAGCCGGCGGGCCAGCCGGGGAGCGACGCCCGCAACGGTGGAGGGCGGCACCGGCAGTACGTCGCGAATGACCCGGGCCGCCTTGTAAATGGTGCTGTCGGCGACGTTGTAGGGCGGGCGGGCGGTGAGCAGCTCGTACAGCACGATGCCGAGCGAGTACACGTCGCTGCGCGTGTCGATGCCGTGCGGGTCGCCGTCGCACTGCTCGGGGCTCATGTACTGCATGGTCCCGACCAGTTCTCCCAGGTGCGTCTGCTGCGTGGTGACGGCGATGTCGGAATCGACGCCGCGGGCCACGCCGAAATCGATCACCTTCGGCTCGCCCGACGCATCGACCAGCAGATTGGCGGGCTTCAGGTCGCGATGAATGACACCCTTCTGATGGCCATGGTGGACCGCGTCGCAGACCTTGATGAAGAGCTCGAGGCGGTGGCGCAGGTCGAGCTGCTTTTCGGCGGCGAATTGCGTGACCGGGCGGGCGCCGGGGAGGTACTCCATCGCGAACCAGGGCAGGTCGCCGCCCGCCGTGGAGGCGACGCCGGCTTCGTAGACGTGGGCGATATTGGGGTGGCGCAAGCGTGCGAGCACCTGCGATTCGTATTGAAAGCGGCGCAGCGCGGAGCGCGAGGCGACGCGGTGGTTCATTACCTTCAGCGCGACAACGCGGTGCGGCTGCTCCTGAACCGCCTCGTAAACGCGGGCCATGCCGCCGACGCCGAGGAGCGATTTCACATGGTAGCGGCCGATGCGCTGGCCCAGGAGCGGATCGCGGGCGAGGACGGCACCGGCGGAGGCAAGGCGGTCCGAAAGCTCGGCGTCAGGTGCGGGCGGCAACTGGAGGAAACCAAGCTGCGCGGCGGCGGAGTCAGCGGCGAGGAGCCGCTCAACCTGAGCACGGCGGTCGGCGTCGCGGCAATGCTGGTCAAGATAGGCCGACCGCTGTTCGGCGGGCAGATCGGCTACGGCGTCGAAGAAGTCGCGCGTTGTTTTCAGGTCGTCCGGCATGATTCACGTTTGCGACAAGCCGGCTCTTTCGAGCCGCGTCGGTGATCTTGCGAGCCGCGACCGTGAGGGAGTCGCCGCTCTACCGCCAGATGATCGCGCTCCTGCCCGGTCGCGGCTCGAATCAAAACCGCTTCCTCCCGTGCGCGGCTCGAATCGGACGGGGACTAGCCGCTCAGAGCGGCAAATAGCCAGCTTCTAGCGAAACGCCACTCGTTGTCCACCGTGCGCGGCGAGATTCCAAGCATCGACGCGATCTCCTCGCGCGAGTGCCCACCGTAAAAGCGCAGGTTCACGACCTCCGCCGCCCGTGGCGACTCCTTCCGCAGCCGCGGCAGAACCTCGTCGAGGGCCAGGTGGTCGGTTCGATCGTCGTCGTCGTCGGACGCCCAGTGCTGATCGGACAGCGCCAGCGTCGCCGCGCCGCCGCCGCGCTTGGCGGCCTTATTCACTCGTGCGCGATCGACGCGGATACGCCGCATAGTTTCCGCAGCGGCGGCGAAGAAATGCCGGTGATTGGCCCAGTGGTTCCCGTCGGCGGGTCCGACGAGCCGCAGGTAGGCCTCGGCGACCATCGAGGTGGGCCGCAGAACCGCCCGCAGGCCGTCGCGGGCGATCTGCCCAGCGGCCATGCGGTGCAGCTCAGGCTCGACGCGCTCCCAGACTTGCCGGGCGGCGTCGGAGTCTCCGGCACTTGCAGCTTCGAGAAGCAGGGTCAGCGACGTATTGGCCCCGGATGGCATAGACCCATGGTACGTGCCGAGGGAGCGGAAAGTCCAGATCCGTGGGGGTTCTCGCGGTGTGAGTGCTTCAAAGTGCAGGTTGGGAGCGTCGGGGCCCCGCCGGTGCGTACCGGCCGGCGGCCGATGCTCCCGAAAATCTGGGCGCACCAGGGCGCCCGGTTGCGACACATTCGCCCCGTTTCCGCATGAAGGGGGGCGGCGGCGGCGCGGGTCGTGGCGAGGTCCAGAGTCGTAACTCAATCCAAAAAGGAGAACGCGATGGCTCTCAGACAGAAAGCAAATACGATTGTTGCGTTGCTGGCGGCGGCGACGGTCGCAACGAATGCGACGGCGGCGTTGTGGGCTTCCGACCCGCCCCTGAACGCGTCGCGCGGCTTTGCCGCCACGGTGGTCGATCCGTGCGGGAACATCCTGGTGATCGGCGGAATGCGGCGGGTGTCGGCGGCCTTCGGCCAGGTCGTGCTGCCCGACATCGAGCAACTGACTTTTGACGGCACGTCATACTCAGATTCTTGGACGACGCTCGGCATTACACTGCCGGTGGAGCGTTTCTTTCACTCAGCGGTGGTCGCGAACGGATACCTGTATGTGATCGGCGGTGCTCGCTGGGGCGCGAGCCAGAGTAATGTGGAGCCGATTCTCCAAGTCGACCGCTACGATTTCCTCACACAAACATGGGACTCAACCAGCGTGCCGCCGATTCCGTATCCGAACATCACACACGCCTCGGTCGTGGACAACTACGGCCGCATCTGGATGATCGGCGGGAGTGTGCCCAACTCGCTGGAGGCGCGCGCTTCGACGGCGGTCTATGACCCGGCTCGGCCGCAGCTCGGGTGGCAGACAATGCAATCCCTCAACACGGCACGTCTTTATCCCGGGGCGGTTGTCGATCAGCGCGGCCGCATCTGGGCGATCGGCGGACTCTCTGACGGCTACGTGAGCCATCTGAACACGGTTGAGATTCTCGACCCCTGTTCCGACGCGGGCTGGACGGTCGCGTCGGCGACGCTGCCCGGGCCGGTTCCAATCCACTCCAAGTCCGTGATGGGCGCCGACGGGTACATCTACATGACCGGCGGATGGGCAAACAACTGGTACGTCAATGCCGTCCGCCGCATCGATTCGCGCGATCCGGCAGCCACATGGACGACATGGTCTTCGCTGAACCTTGCGCGGGCCGCTCACAGCGTTGTGCTGGGCCGCGATGGGAACATCTACGCCATCGGCGGCGAGGCGGTCAACGTGCAGTCGCAGACGAGCGTGGAGAAGCTTGATACAAGACTCAAGTTGGCTGATGTCAACGGTGATGGACTCGTGAACAACTTCGACATTGACTTGTTCGTCTTGTGCGTCTTGAACGGCGGCTGCCCGTAGAAACATCGAGGCCTGGGGCGGCACGATCCCGACGTTCTTTGATAGCGCCCCGATCCGAACGCGCCTCCTTCAAAACGGCCGCGGGCCGGCGGTTCCATGCCGCCGACCCGCGCGCCATTCAGATTCTTGATCGCAAACGCCGCTGAGGCCCAGCGCCGGCTGATTCACATCAGCGCTCAGCGCCGGCTGATTCACATCAGCGCTCAGCGCCGGCTGATTCACATCAGCGCTCAGCGCCGGCTGATTCACATCAGCGCTCAGCGCCGGCGCATCACCAGCAGCGCCACGCCGAACAGCGCCAGCGACGCCGGCTCGGGGTTGGCCACGCCCGGCGTGTCCGTCGCGTAGTTCGCCAGGTCGGTCGTCGCGGTCGGCGTGCCGTTGTCCAGCGAATCGAAGTTCCAGCCGCCGATGCCGTTGGGCAGCCGCCACAGGTGCCACGGCGAGCCTTTGATCGGGTCCGGGCCGACGGTCGTCGACGTGTAGATCTGATCCGCACCCTCGCCGATGAAGGCGACCACGTCGAGGATTTCCGTCCAGGGGGTGCTGTCGAGAATGCCGTCGTCGTTGGTGTCGAGGTCGAGGTTCAGCACGCCGCTGAAGCCGCGCACCAGCATGTGCGTGTAGTTGTCGTCATTCTCGAAGTTCAGCGCCGACGCCGAGAGCGTCAGGTCAATCTGCGACGGGTTGATGAGCAGCGTCGCCTCCGCCGCCAGGAAGTACCCATCCGCCGGAATCGAAAGGCCGGTGAGCGGCGTCACGTTCTCGACCACGCCCGACCCGCCCGCACCGTCGCCGAGGACGATGTAGGTCAGGCCGTCGAGCGAAGCGCCCGGCGCGCCCCACAGCTCGAAGTACTCATTGATGTCGCCGCCCGGGTTGTCCGTCCGGATTTCGTTGATCCGGATGTTGGCCCCGGCCATCGCAACCGCGCCGCCCGCGGCGAGCCATGCCGCCGCCCTGTTCCACAACTTCATCGAAGCTCCTCCTCTCCGCCCCCGCGCAGCGCGGGTGCAGCTTGCGCCCGTGCACCCCGCGCCGCGGCCACACGCCGCGGATCGACCGCCCGCTCCTCAAGACGGGCCGTCGGCCGCCGCCCAATCGCCGCAGGTGCGACAATCAGGAGCGCGCCGGATCACAGGCGGCGGCGAACCTAGGCGTGCAGTCCGGTTGCGAAAACCCCTCTCTGTTGCGCCTTGCGCAATCTTCGCGCCGCCTGTTGCATTCCCCCACATAGCGGCACAATTTCACGCGATCCTGACACGCCGGCGCAGGCCGCCAGAGGCCGACGCCCCCCGAGCACCCGTTGCGCGCTCCTATACTCCGCACGATGCCGACTGACGCGACGCCGCCGACCGACCGCAAGTCTCCCACCGAACCGAACGATCCAATCGTTGCGCGGGGCGGGTTGCGCGGGTACGCTGCCCGCATGTGGTCGCTACCGCTGCCGCGCCGCTGCTTCAAGATGCTTGTGCTGCTCGCGACGCTTTACGCCCTGTACGTCGCGGGAATGTACGTCTTTCAGGAACGGGCGATCTTCCCCGGTGCGACCTGGCGCAGCGGCGAGCCGAATCGCCCCATCGCCCCCGACGCGACGCAGGTGTGGATCACTTCATCCGACGGCGCCCGAATCGAAGCCTGGTACATTGCCGGTCGCGGCCGCAGTGCGGAATCACCCGGCCCCGCCGTGCTCTTCTTTCACGGCAATCTCGATCTCATCCAGGACCGCTGGATCGTCGCACAGCACTATGCCGGGGCCGGGATTTCCGCGCTGCTGATGGAGTATCGCGGCTACGGGGGCGTTGCCGGCCGCCCATCGCAAGCCGCGCTCACCGCCGACGCCGTCGCCTGCCGGGCGTGGCTGGCGGCCCGGCCGGAGGTCGAGGCACAGCGCCTGATCTATCACGGCCTGTCGATCGGCGGAGCCGTCGCGGCACAGCTCGCCGATCGGCACGCGCCGGCCGCACTGATCCTGGAAAGCTCATTCACGAGCATGGTGGACGTGGCGTGGCGATTCGCAGCACCCGGCTGGCTGTGCCGACACCCCTTCCGGACGGACGACGTGGTCGCCCGGCGTCAATGCCCCCTGCTGCTGACGCACGGGCGGCGCGACCCGCTGATCCCCATTTCACACGCCCGGCGGCTTCAGGCGCTGGCCGGCGGCGCCCGGCTGATCGTCCGCGAGGCCGGACATGACGATTATGAGCCGGAGTGGCGCGAAATGTGCGAATTCCTCGCCGAATGCGGCCTTCTGCCGCCTCAGCCGTAACTTTACGCCCGCGGAAGGGCCGATACACTAAGGAGCGGTTCAGGACGCGGATCGGCGCATGCCGCCGTGGTCCGCCGCGCTTCCTCGGAGACCTCGATCATGAACGACCGCGTGCGACAGATTCTGAGCTGGTATGAGGCGGACAACGCCGGCGTGCTCGCAAACCTCCGCCGCATCATCGGCACGGGCACACTTCGCGACACCGGCAAGTTCGTGATCCTGCCGGTGGACCAGGGCTTTGAGCACGGCCCGGCGCGCAGCTTCGCCCCCAACCCGCTGGGCTACAACCCGCACTATCACTTCGAGCTGGCGATTGAATCCGGCTGCAACGCCTATGCGGCGCCGCTTGGCTCCCTGGAGGCCGGAGCGCGCACCTTCGCGGGCGAGATTCCCCTCATCCTGAAGCTCAACAACAACGAATCGCTCTACAACACAAAAAACCCCAGCCAGGCGATCACGGCTTCGATCGAACACGCCCTGCGGCTGGGCTGCGCCGCGATCGGCTTCACGATCTACCCCGGCTCCGCCAATGCGCAGGGCCAGTATGAACAGCTCAACGCGCTGGCCGAGGAGGCCAAGAGCGTCGGCCTGGTGGTGGTGGTCTGGAGCTATCCGCGCGGTGAGGGGCTGAGCAAGGAGGGCGAGACCGGCATCGACGTCTGCTGCTATGCGGCGCAGATCGCCGCGCAGCTCGGCGCGCACATCATCAAGGTCAAGCCGCCGACCGATCACGTCGAGCAGGCCGAGGCCAAGAAGGTCTACGAGAAGCACCAGATCCCGATCAAGACGCTCTCCGAGCGCATCCGCCACGTCGTGCAGAGCACGTTTGACGGACGGCGCATTGTGATTTTCTCCGGCGGCGCTGCGAAGGATGAAGCGGCCGTCTGCGAGGAAACCCGCGGCATCCACGCCGGCGGCGGCTTCGGCTCGATCATCGGCCGCAATGCATTCCAGCGGCCGCGCAAGGACGCATTGGCCATGCTCCGCAAGATCATGGAGATCTACGCGTCGAAACCATAGGCCCGCGGCACAACCGAGCTATCGCCGACATGAAAGGGCCGACCGACAACGCATTGGTCGTCGACCTGCCGCCGGAGCTGCGCCCGCGCTGGGAAGCGCTCTGCGAGCGATTGCGGGCGCTGGGTTCGGTGCTGGTGGCGTTTTCCGGCGGGGTGGACTCGGCGTGCATGTTGCGCGTTGCCGTGCTGACGCTGGGGTCGGAGCGGGTGCTGGCCGTGACCGGGCGCAGCCCTAGTGTGCCGGCCGCTGAACTCGACGCGGCGGCACCGCTGGCCGAAGCGCTCGGCGCGCGACACGAATACCTCGACACCGCCGAGTTCGCGGACTCGCGGTACCTCGCCAATCCGACCAATCGCTGCTACTACTGCAAGACCGAGCTGTACGGCCGCCTCGAGCCGCTGCGCGCCCGCCATGGGCTGGCCGCGGTCATCAACGGCGTCAATGCCGACGACCTCGGCGATCACCGGCCCGGGCTGCATGCGGCGCGCGAGCATGGCGTGCACGCCCCGCTGGCCGAGTGCGGCATCTCGAAATCTGATCTGCGGCGCATCGCGGCGGCGATCGGGGTTCCCGTCCACGATAAGCCGGCCTCGCCGTGCCTCTCCTCGCGCGTGCAGTACGGCGAGGAAATCACGGTCGAGAAGCTGCGGCGGATCGACGCGGCGGAGACATTCTTGCGCGGGCTGGGGTTTCGGGAACTGCGCGTCCGTCATCATGGCGACGTGGCACGGATCGAGATTCCCGCCCATGAGCTGCCCCGCTTCGCGGACGCCGCGCTTCGCACGCAGGTGGATGGGCGGCTGCGCGAACTGGGCTATCGCTACGTGACGCTCGATCTGCGCGGGTTTCGCAGCGGCAGCATGAACGACGTGCTGCTGGGCGGAGCGCTGGCGCCTCTTGCGCGTTAGGGCGGGATCACTCTTGCTCCGATGAGCAGTCGCGGCAGCGGCCTCGTGGGGCACGCATCTTGCGTGTGCCACAAGAATCGGCGGGTTGGGTGCCTTCAACACAAGTCGGGATTGCCGCAGGCCCGCTATCCACAATCAGGTGGCCACTCCCCGAATCGTGACCGGAATCCGCGCCGCGCGCGCTCGCGGGGCGATTCGCGGAGCACCCGCGACAAAAGCGTGCAGGTCCTGAAAGTCCCAGGACTCACGCGGCACGGCATTCCCGTTTGAATCGCGGATAGGACAGCCGAAAGCATCCACCAGCACCCGCGCCGCGAACCGATCGCACATCGCCTCCTTGCGACGCACACCGCGCCCGGCGCGGCTGACGAGGTAGTGATACAGCTCGTGCAGGTAGACAAACAGCGCCAGTTGATAGGCGTCCGCCAGCGTCAGGCGGTACAGCTCGCGCCACCAATGGGTGCGGTTGCTCTGCGACCGGGCGACGTGCGTCCCCAACTGATACGGGTAGCGATTCGTCCGCCCGAGGTTGATGAACACGCGCGCATCGCGGTAGTAGCACGCCCCCGAGAATTCGGCGCTGCGGCTGTACCGCACGCGCACCGTCAGCGCCGAATGATCATAAGGCTCGGTGTGCACAAGGAAAGTGCGATACAAGCGCTCGCTGGACAGGCTGGTTGAATTCGAGAATCGCACGCCCGCTCCCGCACAAATCGCGGACGCGCCGCACGTCCCCCGCGCGGCTCCATCCGCGGCTCGCATCCTCCCCGGGCGCGGCGGCCGCCGTCAAGCAGTGCCTCTCGCCGTTGGCGCTTCGCGGCGGTTAGGATTCAGCGGCGATCGACCGGTCGCCCGCCCGACGAACCGAGGATCCGCCCCCATGCACTCCGAAGCCCCACAAAGCGCCCTCCCACCCGGAACATCGAATGCCTCGCACGCAGCCGCACCGGTCGCGGCGACGCCCGCCGCGGTCGTGGCCGCCAGGCCCGACCCACGACAGGCGCAGCCGGACTTCCGCCGACCGACGCTGCTGCAACAGGCGGCGCGCTGGCTGGCGGTCGCGGCAGCGCTGCTGGGGGCGTGGACCTGCGTCGATCTCGTTCGCATCGCGGGGGGTGCGACCAACGTCAATCCGCTGCTGGGAGCCGTTTGCGCCGGCCAGCGCGGCTGCGCCGGGCTTCTGACCAGCGAGCATGCCGTGGCCGTCCTGGGGCGCGCCCCCGACGGCGAGCCGGCCCTTCGAGCGCCGTGGACGCTGCTGGGCCTGGGCTATTTCATCGCCGTGCTGCTGTGGTTCGCGCTGGTCGGCCCCGCCACGCGCGGGCGCGTGCTGACGCAGATTCCGATCATCGCCCTGCTGGCCCTTGGACTGTTGATCTCGCTGATCCTCTTTCAACAGATGCTCTCGCTCGGCGTCTGCCGCGGATGCGCACTGGTTCATGTCATCAACGTCCTGCTGGTATTGCTCGGACTGCTGACGCTCCCCTGGCGCCCGACCCCCGGCTCTCTCCCGCGGCCGGCAATCGCCCACGCTCTCTGCGGAGCCGCGATGCTCGCGGCCGTGCTGATGGGGGCGGTCTTCCTGGGCGCGACTTCGACCGCGCTCGGCGAAAGTGTGCTGTATCGCCGCCTCGTGCTGGATGCCGAGTTCATTCGCTGGCGCTACGATCGCGCCCCGTCCGTGACGATCCCGCCCCGCGCGCCGGCCGACACCACCGGCTCAACCGCCCCCGCCGCCGATTTGCCGGGCGTGCGGCGGATTGTCGTGTTTTCCGACTTTCTGTGCCCTCATTGCCGCGATCTGCACGCCATCCTCGACGACATCAGCCGGGCGCATCCGGCGCTTTTTTCGCTCGATCTGCGTCATTACCCGCTCGATGCGTGCAATCCGGCGATATCCGCGCCGCGCCATCCCGCCGCCTGCGACGCTGCTCGGGCTCATGAAGCGGTGCGGAAAGTGTCGCCGCAGTCGGCGCACGAATTCGCGCGGCGGATTTTCGAAAACCAGATGCGCGTCACGCCGGCCGCGCTGCGCGAGTGGGCCGTGGCGCTGAACGTTCCCGGCGACACGTTCGATGCCGCCTTGCGCGAAGAGGCGACGCTGGCGCTGGTCCGCGACGACGCCGCGACCGCCGCCCGGCTCGGTGTGACCGCGCCGCCGGCCGTCTTCCTCGACGGCCGACGGGTCGAGGGTGCGTTCCGCAAGCGAACCTGGGAGCTGCTGCTGGATCTCAAGCCGAGCGGCGCGGAGAGCGCCGGAGCAGATGGCGGCGAAGCGCCCGAGTCCGTCACCCGTCCATCGGGGGAAGCCGGTGGTGCGGCCGCGACGTCGGAGGCAATCCGCCCCTGACAGCCCTCCGGCGTGCAGCGCGGGCACGAGTTCGCTATCCTTCCGCCCCGCTGCGTGAATCCCGCGCCCGCTGGTTGAATCGGGCGCCCGCAGCAATCGAGGAATGACGATGCCGACCGCCGACCTGAAACTGGACTACAGCGGAGCACTCGACAACGCCGTCGGAGCAACGCACGGCATGTCGCCCGCGGAGATCGACGCCGAATCCGGACGCGTGAAGAGCGCCGTTGCCGAAATCGAATCGGAGCGCGCTCGTGGCCTGCACCGTTACCGCGATCTTCTGAAGGACGCGAAGATGGTCGCGCAGGTGCGCGCCGCGGTGCGGCGGTTCCGACCCGGTGCGGAGAACCTCGTCGTGCTCGGAATCGGCGGCTCGGCGCTCGGGAACACGGCCCTGCAGACGGCCCTGAACCCGTGGACGCATAACCTGCTGCCGACGGCCAGGCGCCGCGGCCCGCGCCTGTTCGTGCTGGACAACGTGGATCCGACGCAGATCAGCGCGATGCTCGACTACCTCGCGCCGTCGCTGAAGAAGACCGTCTTCAACGTGATCAGCAAGTCGGGCGAAACCGCCGAAACCGCCGCACAGTTTCTGATCATTCGTGACCTGCTGACCCGCCGCCTCGGCAAGGCCGGATTGGCGAAGCGCCTGGTGGTGACCACTGATCCCGCCGGCGGCATCCTCCGAGACGTCGTCACGCGCGAGAAATACGCCGACCTGCCCGTGCCCGACGGCGTCGGCGGTCGCTTCTCGGTGCTATCCGCGGTCGGGCTGTTCTCGGCGGCGATGTGCGGAATCGATGTCAGGAAGCTGCTCTCGGGCGCCGCGGCGATGAGCCGTCGCGCCGAACAGCCCGATCCCCGGAAAAACCCCGCGGCGATGCTGGCGCTGCTGCTAATGGGCTTCTACGCCCGTGGAAAGCGGCTGCACGTCATGATGCCTTACAGCCAGCAGCTCCGCGACCTGGCGGACTGGTATCGGCAGCTCTGGGCCGAGAGTCTCGGCAAGCGCGATGACCTCAGCGGGCGAACGGTCATGACCGGGCCGACGCCGATCCGGGCGCTGGGCGCCACCGACCAGCATTCGCAGGTGCAGCTCTATCGCGACGGCCCGAACGACAAGGTGTTCATCTTCCTGGAGGTGGAGCGCTTCGCGCGCGACGTGAAAATCCCCCGCGCTGCCGGCACCCCCGCCGAGCTGGCCTATCTGCAAGGCGGCACGCTCGGAAAGCTGCTCAACGCCGAGAAGCAAGCGACCGAATTCGCCCTGACCGCCAACGAGCGGCCGTGCCTGACCATCCGCTTTCCGCGCGTGGACGAGCACACCGTGGGCCAGTTCCTCATGTTGTGGGAAGCGGCAACCACCATCGCCGGCCGCCTGCTCCACGTGAACCCCTACGACCAGCCGGCCGTGCAGCTCGGCAAGGACATGACCTACGCCCTGCTGGGGCGGCGCGGCTTCGAAACGCAGGCCCGCGAGCTGCAGGCGGCGATGAAGAAGCGCGGAAGCCACGAGGTCTAATCGAATGCGACATGCCGTCATCATGGCCGGCGGCGCCGGCACGCGCCTCTGGCCGCTGAGCCGGCGCAACCGCCCCAAGCAGTTCATGCGGCTCTTCGAAGGCGCGTCGCTGCTGCAGCTCGCGCGGCGCAGACTGCAGCGCTGCTTTGATCCCGCTCAGACGTGGGTGATTACCTCTGCCGCCTACGTCGATCTTGTCGCCGCCGAGCTGCCCGACCTGCCGCGCGAAAACCTGATCGGCGAGCCGATGGGGCGCGACACCGCCAACGCCGTCGGGCTGGCTGCGGCATTGATCGCTGAGCGCGACCCGGATGCGACCATGGCCGTCTTCACGGCCGACCACATCCTTACGCCGCAGGATGCGTTCGAGTCGGCGCTGCGATCGGGGTTGGCCGCGGCCGAAGCGCACCCCAACAGCCTGGTCACCTTCGGCGTGACGCCGACGGCCCCGCACACCGGCTACGGGTATGTGCGGATGGGGCCGGGTGTTTCGCCGGGTGTGCGGCGCTGCGCGGGGTTTCGCGAAAAGCCGACGCTGGAAGTCGCGCAGCAGTACCTCGCCGGCGGCGAGTACCTGTGGAACAGCGGCATGTTCGCCTGGCGTGTGGGGGCGATCCTGGCGGAACTGGGCGCGCACCTGCCGGAAAACTTCGCGACGCTGCGCGACCTGGCCCGCCGCTGGAGCGCGGTGAATGGAACGGAGGAACTCACGGCCGCGTTCGGCGGACTGCGCAAGATTTCCATCGATTTCGGTGTCATGGAGCGGGCGGCGGACGTGCTGATCGTCGAAATGAGCTGCCGCTGGCTGGACGTCGGCTCCTGGGGGGCGATTGCGTCGCAGCATGCGCCGGACGGCGCCGGCAACGTGTGCATCGGGGCGGTGGGGCTGTCGATCAACGGCGGCAACAACATTGTCGTGAGCGAAACGGGGCACCTGGTCGCAACGCTCGGCGTCTCGGGGCTGATCGTCGTGCAGACCCCCGATGCAACGCTGATCTGCCGCCGCGAGGATGAACAGCTCATCCGCGACTTGACGACGCAGGTCGGCGAGCGTTTTGGAGGCCGATTCGAGTGAGGCGCGACCAGGCTGACGGTGGTGCGTCAGAGCGCGCTCCGCTGATCATGTTCACTGGCGTCAACACGCCCGCAACCCGCTGTGGATACAGTGCTTATCAGATGAACAGCCGCTTGAACCGCGGCCATGTTGCACGGACGCAACATCTTCAAGTTTTTCCAAATTCACAGCCATATGGCTTGACGCCCTAACCCCATTTTCCGAAGCAGCTTACCGCCCCGAAATTCACGACGCGGAAACCGCACCCGATTGGAACGGCAATTGCCCCTCTGAATGCCGCACTCGGAAAGTGGTTCGCGCTGGTGCTTTCCGAGGGGCAAGAAGCAATCGATGGCGTTTGGAAGCGCTATTCGGGCGGCAGTCGGCCGCGCCCTTTCTCCCGGGGCGGGGCCGATTTCGTTTCATCTCGGAAACCCCGACTTCGCTTACCGTTCCCGTCAGGCCTTCGCCTGCTGCCGCCCCCACGAATCCTTCAACGACACCGTGCGGTTAAACACCAGCCGCCGGCCGCCGGTTGATTGGCCAGCCGGGGCCTCCGAATCCGGATCCACGCAGAAGTAACCCAGCCGCTCGAACTGAACCACCGCGCCGATCGGCGCTTCGGCGAGCATCGGCTCGACCTGAGCATCCGCAATCGTCGTAAGCGAGTTCGGGTTCAGCCGCGCCAGCCACGCCTCGGCTCGGGCGGCGTCCGCGTCCGCCGCGGTCGCGCCCAGCGGCTCCGGCGCATCGTCGTCCGCCGCCTCGGGATCCGGCGTATTGAACAGGTGTTCGTAGAGACGGACCTCGGAGCGGATTGCGTGCCGGACCGAGACCCAGTGCAGCGTGCTCTTGACCTTGCGGCCATCGGGTGCGTCGCCGCCGCGGGTTGCGGGGTCGTACGTACAGCGCAGCGTCACGATGTTCCCGGAGGCGTCCTTCTCCACGCCGGTGCAGCGAATCAGGTACGCATAGCGCAGCCGCACTTCATTCCCCGGGAACAGCCGCCAGAACTTCGGCGGCGGCACTTCGGCGAAGTCCTCCTGCTCGATGAACAATTCGCCGCAGAAGGGCACCTTGCGCGAGCCGGCGGCCGGATCCTCGGGGTTATTGACCGCGTCGAGCCAGTCCACGCGGTCCGCCGGCCCGTGCTCCGCCCAGTTCTCGATCACGACGCGGACCGGCCGCAACACCGCCATTGCCCGCGGCGCCACGCGGTTCAGGTGATCGCGCACGCAGTGTTCGAGAAGCTGGATCTCAGTCGTGCCCTTGAATTTTGCCACACCGGCACGTGCGCACAGCTCGCGCAGCGCTTCCGGCGGGCAGCCGCGACGCCGCAGGCCGCTGAGCGTCGGCATGCGCGGATCATCCCAGCCGCGCACCAGCCCGCGCTTCACCAGCAGCAGCAGCTTGCGCTTGCTCATCACCGTGTAGTTGAGGCTCAGCCGCGCAAATTCGATCTGCTGCGGATGGTGAATCCGCCGCCCCCACGGCCCCGAACCGTCGGCCGTCCGCCCCTCGTTGATGGCGTGAATGAACCAGTCGTAGAGCGGGCGGTGAATCTCAAACTCCAGCGTGCAGATGCTGTGCGTGATGCCCTCGATCGAATCCTCCAGCCCGTGCGCCCAGTCGTACATCGGATAGACGCACCAGCGGTCGCCCTGCCGATGGTGCGCGGCGTGGACGATTCGATACATCACCGGATCGCGCAGGTTGAGATTGGGGCTGGCCATGTCGATCCGGGCGCGCAGCGTGCGCGAGCCGTCGGGGAATTCTCCGCGACGCATGCGATCGAAGAGATCCAGGTTCTCCTCGATCGGCCGGTCGCGCCACGGACTGGGCCGCCCCGGCGCGGTCAGCGTGCCGCGAAACTCGCGAATTTCGGCCGCCGTCTGGTCGCACACAAAGGCCCGCCCCTTGCGGATCAACTCCACCGCCCATTCGAACATCTGCTGGAAATAGTCGCTCGCGTACAGCACGCCCGCGGAAGGATCATCGTCGCGCATTCCCGGCCAGCGCGCTCCCAGCCAGCGCACGTCGCGGATGATCGAATCCACGTATTCCTGATCCTCGCGGGTCGGGTTCGTGTCGTCGAAGCGGAGATTGAAGCGCCCGCCGAATTCCTCGGCCAGCCCGTAATTCAGGAGAATGCTCTTGGCGTGGCCGATGTGCAGATAGCCGTTCGGCTCCGGCGGGAAGCGCGTGTGCACGCGCGGCCGTCCGTCGGGCCAGGCGCCCCACTTCCCGGTGCGGTTGTCCTCGTCGATGATCTGCTGAATGAAATGCCGCGGACGGTCCGACTCGCTCATCGTCTGCCACACCTTGCTCAATACGCCCGCTGCGCGTCGCGCGAAGCGGGACGCCACCCGAATCACTCGATCAGCATCGCCCACAATTCCACGACGATGTCGGCCGGTACCTGCGGCGACGGCGCCGCCCGCCCCAACCCGCCGGCAAAATGCGGATTTCCCGGCAGAAAATACCGCGCCTGCTGCAGGATCACCGCGCGCCCCGGCTGCAGCGCATGCACCGGCCGCACCGTTCCGGCGTGCAACAGTTCCTCTCCGCGCGCCAACTCAAACCCGTTGCGCTGACCGTCGTACACGATCGCCGCGCGAAGCGGGCCGCGGAAGAAACGCCGCGCTTCACACGAAGTCAGGAACGCGTCGAAGCGTCCGCGCTCTCCGGCCCGGACCACGACGGCCGGGTGTTCAACCACCCCCTCATCAGCAACCGTCCGCCACCACACCCGAATCGCTGCTCCCGCCGGCCGCAGTTCGTACACCGTCTTGGCCTGGTGCACGAACTCCATTGCATGCGGCGGATCGGGAACAACCTGCACGAGTTGCGGACCAGCCGGGGCGCAGCCGACCCACGCCAACAGCCCGATCGCACTCAGCACTCCGGCTGAGAAAGATTGTCGAAATTGAAGAGCGACGGCCCGCAGTCCGTTTTGTCTCGCTTCGCTCATGACGCTCGCTCCTGACGGAGAGTGTGCCCGGGCAACCGGTTGCGCCCGCGGCCGGGCATGATATCCTCGCGGGGCGCTCTGCGCGCAGACCGCCGTGCGGCCGGAGGAACCGCGGCTGATGACAGGCCTCCGGATGCCGCGGCCGGGCGCGTTTCCCCGTCCCGGGCGGCGCGCTATACTGCGACGGACGGATTCTTCACATTCGGCCTGCCGGTCAGGCGGCATCGGGAGACCCACCTATGGGCGTACATCAAGTCGCGGAGATGCACAACGTCGCGTTCGTGGGGCACGCGGCGGCGGGAAAGACCACGTTGGGGGAAGCCATCCTGCACAAGCTGGGCGTCACCAGCCGGCTCGGCAACGTCGATGACGGCACCAGCGTCCTGGACTTTGACGACGAGTCACGCGAGCGCCGCCACAGCACCGACAGCTCCCTGCTGCATTTCGAGCGCGACGGCAAGCTGGTGAACATCGTCGTCGCGCCGGGCATGCCGGATTACGCCGGCCCGGCGATCGCGGCCCTCGCGGCCGTGGAAACCGCGATCGTGTGCGTCTCGGCGGTCAACGGCATCGGCGTCAACACCCGCCGCATGTTCAACGCCGCCCGCGACTTCGGCCTGGCGCGGATGATCGTGATCACGAAGATCGATCATGAGAACGCCAATCTCGAAGAGGTGCTGGCCTCCATCCGCGAGACCTTCGGCGCGGAGTGCCACCCGATCAATCTCCCGGCTGACGGCGGCAAGCGCGTCATCGACGTGCTGACCGCGGAAGACGGCAAGGCCGACATCCTGGACGTGAAGAAGTGCCACACCGAGCTGCTGGACTCCATCGTCGAGATCGACGACTCGCTGATGGAGGAATACATGAGCACAGGCTCCATTCCCTCCGAGAAGCTCGAACCGGCCATCGGCGCGGCGGTCGGCAGCGGGCACCTGGTGCCGGTGCTGTTCGTGAACTCGAAGGGGGGCGTCGGGGTCGATGAGTTTCTGGAAGCGCTGACGCTGTTCGCGCCCTCACCGGTCTACGGCAAGCGCCGCGAAATCGTCCGCGGCGAAGGCGAAAACGCCGTTCGTACGCCGATCGAGCCGAAGCTCGACGGACCGTTCATCGCGCAGGTCGTCAAGTTGACCAGCGACCCCAAGAGCAACATCAAGTATGCGGTGGCGCGCGTGTTTTCCGGGACCCTTAAGGGCGACGGCTCCTTCCACGTCGGCGACGACCGCAAGGCCACCCGGCCGGGACACATCTTCAAGCTCCGCGGCGCGGAGCATCACGAGATTCCGGCCGCCGGCCCGGGCGATCTCGTCGCTTTCGCCAAGCTGGACCTGCACATCGGCCAGATTCTGGATACGGAGGCGGTCGAGGGAACGATCCCCATGCCGCGCTTCCCGACGCCGATGTTCAGCCGCGCGATCGAATCCAAGTCGCGGGGCGACATCGACAAGATCGGCGGAGCGCTGCGCCGCTTCGAGGAGGAAGACCCCTGCTTCCGCAGCCACCGCGACCCGCAGACGCATGAGTTGGTGATCGAGGGGATGGGCGATCTGCACCTGGCGGTCGTGCGGTCAAAGATCAAGCGCATGTTCAAGCTCGATGTCGAGACGCACGCGCCGAAGATCCCCTATCGGGAAACGGTGGTGGGCGTCGCCAAGGGTGTCGAGTACACCCACAAGAAGCAGTCGGGCGGCGCTGGGCAATACGCCCGCGTATTCATCGACCTGGAGCCGAACGAGCGCGGCGCGGGATATGAGTTCCAGGACAAGATTTTCGGCGGCGTGATCGACCAGGCCTTCCGCCCCTCGGTGGACAAGGGCATCCGCGAGCAACTGAAGAAGGGCGTGATCGCCGGATACCCGGTTGTGGACGTCAAGGTCTCGCTCGTGGACGGCAAGACGCACCCGGTCGATTCCAAGGACATCGCGTTTCAGATCGCCGGTCGGCAGGCCTTCAAGAAGGCCTTTGCGACCGCCAAGCCGATCCTGCTGGAGCCGGTCGTCAACATCGAGGTGAACGTGCCGGCGCAGTTCGTCGGCGACATCGCCCGCGACATCGCCGGCAAGCGCGGACAGGTCGTGGGTCAGGACGTGCTGCCCGGCAATCAGGCCGTACTCAAGGCCTCGGTGCCGCTGGCGGAAGTGGCGAATTACAGCTCACAGCTCAAGTCCGTCACCGGCGGACAGGGCAGCTTCTCCATGGAGCTGAGCCACTACGACATCGTGCCGCCGATGGTGCAGCAGCAGATCGTCGCCAACTTCAAGCCGCACGGAGAGGAAGAGGAGTAACGGGCGCGACCAAAAGCGAGGTCGGCCGCAATGGCGGTTCGCCGTGGAGGGGCTCCGCACCGATATCAGGCGCGCTGCGCGGCGACCGATACGCAACGGTGACGAAGCGCTGCTCGCCGGCCTGGAAGGCGCCGGGCCGGTTTTGGCGGCGCTGCGGCGCAGGCATCCTGCCTGTACTTCACGAAGACGCACGACGGGCCTGTGCGAGCAGGATGCCTGCCCCACGACGCTCGTCATTCAGAATGCCTGCACTACGGTTCCGCATCCGCCCGTGCAGCCAGGCGGCACCGAATCATCGAACCCCGTCTACCCCACTGCCGGTGCAGCCTCGCGCGAGAGCAGCACGGCCGCCCAGCAGGCGATGGCCTCGCCGCGGCCGATCGGCCCGAGCCGTTCGTTCGTCGTGGCCTTCACGCACACCCGATCCCGGTCAATCCCGAGCAGCTCCGCCACCCGCGCGGCGATTGCCGGTTTGTGAGCGGCGAGTTTCGGGCGCTCGGCGTGCACGATGATGTCGCAGTTCTCGCACGCCCAGCCGCCCGCCCGCGTACGCCGAACCGCCTCCTCGACGAACACGCGGCTGTCCATGTCGCGATAGCGCTCGTCCGTATCCGGAAAAAGGTCGCCGATGTCGCCGATGCCGGCCGCCCCCAGCAGCGCATCCACCACGGCGTGCAGCACGACGTCCGCGTCGCTGTGCCCGATCAGCCCGCTTTCCGCCGGAATCTCAACGCCGCCCAGCCGCAGCGCGCGCGCGGCCCCCGTGCGGTGAAGGTCGTAGCCGATGCCGGTGCGAAATTGCATGACTCCGAATTCTCTCCTTACGTCACATACACCCGGGGCGCCGAGTGACATCGACCGTCACACGAGCGCCCGCGCGCATCAGGTGCCGTACCGACGGCTTTGCGTCGGCATGCTCTTGGTCCCGCGCCCATGCCGGACGCCGTGCCATGCCCCAATTCGGGTAATGGAGAATCGGGTGGCATGTCGGGTGGCGCAGAATTGGGTAACGCAATATCGGTTGACGCCAAATTGGGCGCCAGATTGGGCGCCAATTGGGGTGGCGCCAATTGGGGTGGCGCCAATTGGGGTGGCGCCAAATTGGGTGGCGCCAAATTGGGTGGCATGCTTTCGCGGTACTCCGCGTAAGCATGCTCGCCGCGCATCGGGTGCCATGCCGACGGCTTTGCCTCGGCATGCTCTTGGTCCCGCGCCCATGCCGGACGCCGTGCCATGCCTCAATTCGGGAAATGCAGAATCGGGTGGCGAGTCGGGTGGCGCAGAATTGGGTAACGCAATATCGGATGACGCCAAATTGGGCGCCAGAATGGGCGCCAATTGGGGTGGCGCCAAATTGGGTGGCATGCTTTCGCGGTACTCCGCGTAAGCATGCTCGCCGCGCATCGGGTGCCATGCCGACGGCATTGCGTCGGCATGCGCTTCGGCCCGCACCCATGCCGGACGCCGCGCCATGCGCCGTGCTTTCGTCAATCTCCGCCGAACCACGCACACTCCTGAAAAACACACCGGCGCAGCCCGCTGCACCGCTCCTGAACTGACTCACACTATCATAAGTCGATCACTCGCAGCGCGTGACCTCGAATTGCACGGAGCAGCCCGCTCGTGAAACCTGACATGGAGTTGCGCGACTACCGACGGGCGCTCGCCCACGGCGGCGACGTCTCAGTCGGCGCATTTGCCCGCCGTCGCCGCCGCATGCGAATCCTGATCGCAGCGGGCGGCGCCGGGCTGCTGCTGCTGGCCGGCATCCTCTATTCGATCCTCCGCCCGCCGGCCCAGCTGAAGCCCGCCGAATATGACGTGCGCGTGCTGTGCAGCGCCACGGAATGCGGCCACGTCGCCGCGCTCCGTGTCCCAGTCGGCCGGCAATTCCCGGTCGCCTGCCCGAAATGCGGCCAGCATGCCGCCCGCCCGCTTTGGCGCTGCCAGGATTGCTCGAACGAGTTCCTCCCGCGGGATGAGAGCGCCCCCACCTGCCCGCGCTGCCGCGGCAGCCGCGTCGGCAGCGCCGCCTCCCCTCCTTGAAACACCGGAACCCTGTTCGGCGAGGCCCGGCTTTCAATCCTTGTGAAAATGCCCGCCCCGGCTGGACAGCCGCCCGCCGCGCCCAACAATAGCCCGCCGTGAGCCAGCAACCCGCAGACCTGCTCCCCGCAGCCGCCCTGCCGCTGTCGGATCTGTACGCCCCGGTGGCCGCGGACGTCGAGGCCAGCGCCGCCATCTTCCGCGACGAGTTGATCAGCGACCAGGGGTTCATCAGCGACCTGTGCGCGCATGTGGCCCGCTTTCATGGCAAGCGCCTTCGCCCGGCGTTGCTGCTGCTGGCGGCGCGCGCCTGCGGCGACGTGCGTCCGGAGCACCACGTGCTTGCGGCGGTCGTCGAGATGGTGCACATCGCCACCCTCGTGCATGACGACGTTCTCGACGAGGCGGACATCCGGCGGCGCAGCGCCACGGTCAACCGCCTGTGGGGGAATGAGCGGGCCGTTCTGCTGGGCGATTACCTGATCAGCCACGCCTTTCACCTGTGCAGCAGCCTGCCCACGCCGCAGGCGGCGCGCATGATCGCACACATGGCCAACACCGTCTGCGAAGGCGAGTTGATGCAGGTCTTCCACCGCGAGAATCTCGCCCTCCGCGAGGAGGAGTATCTCGACATCATCTCGCGCAAGACCGCCTCGTTGATCGGCGTGTGCGGCGCCCTCGGTGCGATCTACGCCGGCGCGCCGCGTGAACAGGTGGACGCCCTGCGGCAATTCGGGCTGGCGGTCGGCGTCGCCTTTCAAATCACGGACGATCTGCTCGACCTGACCGGCGATGAGGCCGAAGTCGGCAAGTCGCTCGGCCGCGACGTCGCCAAGGGCAAGCTCACGTTGCCGCTGATTCACTTCCTGCGGTCGCAGGAGGACGAGCCTCGCGCCCGGCTGACCGCGGCGCTGCGCTCCGCGGATGATCAGCGCTATCGCGAAGTGGCCCGGCTGATTGCCGCATCGAACAGCATCGAATACGCCCAGTCCGCCGCCGAACGGCACGTCGCCTCAGCCGTGCAGGCGCTCGAAGCGCTGCCGCCCTCTGCCGCGCGCAGCGCGCTCGAAGCGATGGCCGCCTTCGTCCTCGCGCGCCGCCTGTAGCCCCCTGCGGCGCTTCCCTCACCCGGGCCGCGTACAGCGGACAAAGCGCCATTACGATGGTGCCGTGACGACGCTCCCCCCCACGAACGATACGATCGTTGCGCCTGCAACCGCATGGTCGCCGGCCCCGGTCGGCGTGATCCGCCTCAGCGGGCCGCGGTCGCTGGAGCTGGCGGAGTCATTATGCGGGCCGCTGCCTGCCGCGGATCGGCCCGCATCGCGAATGGTGCGCGTGTCGCTCGACGACGATGTGAGCCTGCCCGCCGAAGCGCTTATTTTCCCGGCGCCGCGCAGTTACACCGGCCAACTCCTGATCGAGCTGCACCTCTGCGGCGCACCCCCGCTGCTACGCGAGATCGCCTCGAAGCTGATCTCGGCCGGCGCGCGGCGGGCGCTGCCCGGCGAATTTACCGCCCGTGCGTTTCTGCATGGCAAGCTCGATCGCGAGCAGGTATGGGGCGTGCTGTCGCTGATTCACGCCGACAGCGCCGGGCAATTGCGATCGGCTGCACGGACCGTCGGCGGTGCGCGGCGCAGCCTGCACGAGGAGCTGCTCGATGCCGCCTCCGAGCTGCTCGCGCGGGTCGAAGCGGGGATCGACTTCGTGGACGAGGAGGACGTCAGCTTCATCTCGCCCGCCGCGCTGCGCGATCGTTGCACGACCCTCGCCGCCCGGGCAGCGGACGCGCTTCGCGAGCGGCCCGGCCGCGACGCCGCCGCCGTCAGCCTCCCGCACGTCGCGCTGGTCGGGCTGCCCAATGCCGGAAAAAGCACGCTTTTCAACGCGCTGCTCGGCTCGCAGCGTGCGATTGTGTCCCCCGTCGTCGGCACGACTCGCGACGTGCTCAGCGCGTCCATCACATTGAACGATGTGCCCGTCGTCCTTCAGGACTGTGCCGGCCTGGGACACGCTCCCGACGAAGTCGAACTGTCGGCGCATCACGCAGCCGAAAGCGCGGCCGACCTGGCCGACGTGGTGATCTGGGTTCATGATTGCACAATGCCGTGGTCTGACGTGGAACGCGCTGCATGGGCGCGGATTGGCGCGGATCGCTGCATTCTGGCGCTAAGCCAGGCCGACCGCCTGCCTCAACCCCGTCTCATTCCTGCCGAAAAGCCGCCAATAGCGGCCGATGATCAGATCACCGTGAGCGCCCGCACAGGCGAAGGTCTCACAGAACTGCGCGGCGTACTGAAACGGCGTCTGTCAATTCGCGAACGAACACCGCAAGCCGAGAATGAGCCGCTTGTCGAATTCCGGGCGGCGATTCTGCGGATTCTGGCTCAACTGGCTGACGAAAGCCGCAGGTTCGACGCCGAGCTGGTCGCGATGGACCTGCGATCGGCCTGCGAGGCGTTCGGCAAGGGCTGGGACCGGGACGCGACCGAGGCGCTGCTGGGACGGATTTTCACGTCCTTCTGCATCGGTAAGTAGTGATTGGGGCGACGGTTCGATTCAATCTGCGTGGCTCCGGGGGAATTCAACGCCCCTTGCAGGCATTCTTGAACAATTTCTAAATCATTTTTGGCAATGAGGTTGCGCGGCAATTCGCGACGCGGATCGACGATTTCCGCTTGGAAAATGCTCAAGTCGTGCGGGGACGATGCCGATGGAGTTCACTGGACAATTGATTTTATCCGGTCGTTGGGCTGGACAGCCGCCGATAAAGCGGTATAGTTCGAATCGGAGGCAGTTATCATACCTCGGCGAAGTGCCGGGGACCGCAGTAAAACGGCTTCTTTCCCCTCCGGAGAGCACCGGGACGCCTTAGGGCCCCTGGTGCCCTCTTTTTTTATGCGCCGCCTTCCGTGACATTGCCCCCCCTTTCGCGTCGTTGTCGTGTATTCGCCCGTCGCGTAGTCTGAAGGCTGGCCGCTGCCGATCGGCGGATGGACCCGCCGAGCAGCCGGCTCCCCCGGACCGCTACGGAGATCCTGCCATGACGCGATTCTGGTCCCGATACGCACTGCTCGGCGCCCTGCTGCTCCCGCTGCCGGCCATCACGATCAGTTGTCAGGGGCTCAGCGACTTCTTCGATAACATTTCCGACGCGCTGGATGACGACGACGACTTCTTCGACGAACTCGAAGACCTGTTCGACTGAACCGGCGAAGACGTCGATCCCTGCGCTGGCTCGCGTATCTGTGGGCCGCACCCACCACGCTCATCGGCGCAATGGCGATTCCGATCGCGCTGCTGAGCGGCGGACGTCTGCGCGCCGTGCGGGGAATCATCGAGGTGTACGGCGGTCTGGTGACGTTCTTTCTTCGGCATGTCGTGCCGCTGCGCGGAGGCGCTACGGCGATGACGCTCGGACACATCGTGCTCGGAGTCAGCGGCGAGGCGCTCGACCGCGCCCGCTCGCACGAACTCGTGCATGTCCGGCAGTGCGAGCGCTGGGGGCCGCTGTTCATTCCGGCCTATCTGCTGGCGGGCGCGTGGGCGCTGCTCCGCGGACGCGACCCCTACCGCGACAACCCCTTCGAGCGGGAAGCGTTCGCGAAGGCGTGACCACGCTCCCGCCGGGCAGCGGCCGCCAGCGCTGCGAATGCGCCCGCTCCGAACAGGTCGTTCATCCCCGAACGCCGCTCCCGGCTATGGGTGTTGCGCACCCCTCAGAATGTCATCCATCGCCGCAAGCGCCGACGCGCGATCTCTCAGCGTCTCATTCAACTGCCGCTCGTACAAATCGGACAACACGCGCTTGTAAAGCGGCCCCGGAACGACCCCGCGCGCGAGCAGATCGTCACCACTGACAAACGGCGGCGGAGCAATGCGATCCGGATGCAGCCCCGCGATGCGCGATTCCAGCACCTTCGCCCGCGCGGCGGCATCGGGCAGTGCGGCCCTTCGCTGCCGAGACCACGCGCTCAGGGCGTCGAACCACTCCGACGCGACCAGCCGCTTGAGCTGCGCCAGCGACAGCGCTGCCGGATCATCCAGCGCCGCGCGCATTTGAAGCAGCCAGGCCACCGCGCCGGCCTGCCGATTCGATAGCGCCAGCCCCTTCGCCGCGGCCTCCTGGGCACCGACGGCACACTCCGACAGCAGGATCGCCATCGTCAGCTCAAAGCCCGCCGAAACATCGTCCTCGATGCGGGCAATCAGGGGGATCATTGGGTCAGCATGGCGCGCGACCTCCGCAGCTCCCGGCCACAACCGCGCCAACAGATTCAACTCGTGCAGCAGGAACAGCGCCCGACCGCGCGTGTGGTCCGCGAACATGCGCTCCAATTCGTCGCGGATGCGCTCCGCAGCGACGCGCGAGAGACTGCCCGCCTCGCGGCGAATCGCCTCCGCGGTGCCCGGCTCGATCCGGTAGCCCAGCCGCGCCGCGAAGCGCACGCCGCGCAGCAGCCGCAGGTGATCTTCGGCAAAGCGCGCCGCGGGGTCGCCGATGGCGCGAATCAGACCATCGCGGATGTCCGCACGGCCGCCGACATAGTCGATGATCTCACCGCTCGCCGGGTCGAGGAACATGCCGTTGACCGTGAAATCACGGCGTTGGGCGTCATGCAGCGCGTCGGAAAAGGTGACGCGTTCGGGACGGCGTCCGTCGACATAGACGCCGTCGGCGCGAAAAGTGGCCACTTCAATCCAGCGATCCCGTCGACGGACGAGCACCACACCGAAACTCGCGCCGACTTCGCGGGTCGCGCGAAAAAGCTCCACCACCCGCGCGGGGAGCGCATCGGTTGCGACGTCATAGTCATGAGGCGGCATGCCGCGCAGCAGGTCGCGCACGCAGCCGCCCGCCAGCAGCGCCTGGTGACCGGCGGCGCGCAAAACGCCCACAATCTCGACTGCCGGAGCGGCGTCGGCGGGCAGCGGCAATTGGATGTGCGAGGCGGGCAGCATGGCGCGATCGACGCCTCCCGGTTCTGGGGCGCCGGGGCCGCACCGACAGTGCGGCGGCGACGCGGGTCCAGTGTACGCTCGCGCCGGCGATCGTGACGGCGGAGCAGCGCGCTGCACCGCCGCCGGTCCGGCCGAACCCCGGCGGTGCGGCGCGCCGGCCCGGTCGGCGAACCGCCGCGCCAGCGCATTGGAGGCAGGTCGGGGTTGCGGCTCGCCCTACGGAAGCACGAGCGGCGCGACCGCGCGGATCACGCGATCCAGAATGTTCACTGTGTCGTCCAGCAGCATCGGCGTGACGGTGCGCAGGATTCCCTGCCCCAGACAGCCGAAGGGGATCAGTTGCATCAGCACGCCGCCGCACATCAGCAGCGCCGTCTGCTTGCGAATTTGAATCACGATCAGGCTCCAGTCGGGCTACCAGCCCAGGATGAAGTCAAACGTCACGCGCTGCCCCATGATGTCGTTGTTCGGGTTGTGCAGCGGAAACTGGTACGTTGAGCCGAGGGATGCGTGCGGCGAGAGCTTCCAGCGGAAGCCGATCCCGGTGGAAAACACGTTGTCGCCGGCGACGTTGTTCGAGCCGATGTTTGCATAATCAAGCCCGCCAACGCTCAACGGCAGTGCATCGCCATCCGTCAGATAGTGCAGGCCGTGAAACTCGACCAGCGGCGCAAACCCCGGCAGGGTCTCCGGCGCGATCTCGTAGTCAAAGTGCAGATCCCAACTGAGCACGTAGTTGCCGTCGTGGCGGTCCATCGGCAACCGCGCCGTCACGTTGCCCAGAATGTGAAAGCGGTCGAATCCCTTTGCGATGCTCACGAACGGGCTGAGTTCCTGTCCGCCGCCCTGAAGCACCCTGCGGCTGCCGTTCTCCCACTCCCACCGCAGGCCCGGCGTGATCACGAAGTCGTTCTCCCTGTCCACGTACACGGCGTACTTCAGTCCGACCGTGGCATCGTTCCACCCTTCCGCGGGCGGCAGAATTCCGGCATTGAGCACGCTGTAGCCGTCCTTGGTCGCGATGAACGCCAGCCGCTCGGAAAGTGCCACGCGCGCCTGCGCCGCGAACACGCTCAGGTCGCCCCCGCCGATCTGCGAGCCGTCCGGAAACTGGTGCCAGAGGTACAGAAACCGCAACTGGCTGCTGACAAATGGCGACTCGAAGTACAGCGGATTGCCGACCGGCTCGTAGAAGTGCTCAAACCCCCGCAGACCGCTCAGCAGCCCCGGCCACAGCACGGTCGGCTCCCCATGGGCCAGACCGCGCGACAGGAGAAACGTGGCACGATCGCTGAGGACGCCGACCTCATCCGCTGGTGCCGCCGCTTCCGCCGGCGCGGAGGTCGGTTCCCGGTTGATGGTCGGAACCGGCGTGTCGAGAAATCCACCCGCAATCGCGCTGCCCGCCGCCAGGAAGACGGCCGCCAGCAACGCACCCCCGGACATTCGAAATGAGCACATGGGCGTCTCCTAATTCACGATCTGTCGATCAGCAGGTGATCTATCGGCGCCTGTTTTCTCTGTCAAGAGACGCCCGAGAGCGGCGCGCGGTCGAGCCGGGATACGAGCCTTGAGGCTCCTCGACCGCCGGAACTACGCTCAAATCGTGTGTTCGTCGTGCGATTTGTCGCTTAGAGGAACCCGTCGCCCGCGCCCCGAATCCCCAGCGATTCAGCAGAAAGTGCGGGGGCGACGTCCCGCCCGGCGGATGCTTGCCTCACGGGCGGAGCACGTCAGTCGGCCCCCCCGGCCCAACTGCCTCATTCGGGCTGTGGACGGCTAATGACCCACTTCGGCCCACCCCGGCTTCGAAGATATAGAGGAGTTGGCGATCATGAAGTCGCGGCCCGAGTGCCCCCGGATCGCGCATCGCGCGGCGTGTTGATTGGGAGCGGTGACCGGCAAAATGGAGTCGGCGTCAGACGGCCAGCGCGTGCGCTTCGCTCCAGGAGTGCTCCGCGTTTGCGATCGCCGCCGGCGCAATGCCGACCGGCGTGAACTGCGACGCACGAGCCGCCGGAGCAGCGTCCGCTTCGGATGCGGCGATCAGCGGCAGCACCTGCGGCGCTGCGTGCGCGACGGCCGCCAGCAGCTCGCGGTCCCAGCGAAACACGTGATCCGGCAGCGCGTCCAGCTCGCTCTGCGCCGCCGCGAGCAGCGCCGCCAGGTCCGTGCGCGGATCCATGCGCCCCGCACCGTAGTTCACAATCGCGGTATGCAGGCGTTCGAGCGCCGCCGTCGGCGGATGCAGATGCGACGGCCCGGCATCCACCGCGCGGGCCAGAATGGCCTCCAGCGCGATGCGCGCGTCGGCCGGCGTGCGGATCAGCCGCGCCAGCGCACTGACGCGATCGACGGCGAAACAGCGAACGCGCTCCGCGAGCGAAGGACAGGTGAATCCCGGCAGTTGCGCGGACCTGGACATCGGAACGTCTCCGACAGAAGCGGCGGTGGGCGGATGATCGCGACGCGCAGAGCCTGCGCTTCGCGGACCGGCACTGCTTCTATCGGAGCCGTGCACGTCGCGGCTTGACCTGCACCCTGCCGGCGGGCGCACCGGACAACCGGCTCCCGGCGGCGGCCCTGAGCCGGTGACGGGCACGACAGGCAGCGCGTGAATGCGGTCTCTCGCAGAGGCGCAGAGAGCACAGAGAATGCAGGGACAGGGTTTGTTCAAGTCGGATGTCTTGTCGGGTGGCATGCTCTCGCTGTACTCAGCGGCCGGGGGCGAAGACGCCGTGATGGAAAGGGTGCGTTCGGGCATGTCAAGGGTGGTGCGTTCGTGCCTGTCAAGGGTGGTGCGTTCGGGCCGGCTGCGCGGCGCTGTGCGAAGAAACTCGCCCGACGCCGGCCCGAACACACCCTACCCCTGCTCGCTCTTTCTCTCTGCGCTCTCTGTGCTCTCTGCGAGAACTCTTGTCGGGTGGCATGCTTTCGCTGTACTCAACGTAAGCATGCATTCGAAGGGCCGCCCGCGTTGCGTACCATGCCGGCGGATGCGTTGCCGTAGCTGGGGGGCTTGCCCCAGGCGTGGCATCGGTCCGCGGCGGCGAAGACTTGTGTAGCGCGGCGCGAAATCACGGAATTATTTTGCGAGAAATGTATGAATTCCCGCAGTTTGAGGCCTCAATCTCGCAGACGCAGGCCTCACACTCGGCGCCGCAGGCCTCACACTCGGCGCCGCAGGCCTCCAACTCGGCGACGCAGGCCTCCAACTGGCAGAATGAGGCCGCACTTTGCCAGAGAACGGGCACGGTCCGCGGGAGCCTGGCCGCGTTCTGATGCAATGCGGGCCGTTCCCGCCGCACAACGTGCAGAATCCGCGCGGAATTCGCGGCGGCGCTGAGCCGGCGACGGGCATGACAGGTGGCGCGTGAATGCGGTTTCTCGCAGAGAGCACAGAGAACGCAGAGAATGCAGTGGTAGGGTGTGTTCGGACCGGCGTCGGGCGAGCGCGTAGGGTGTGTTCGGGCCGGCGTGGGGCGAGCGCGTAGGGTGTGTTCGGGCCAGCGTGGGGCGATTCGCATTGTAAAGCGCCGCGCGACAGGCCCGAACGCACCATCCGCGCTACGCGTCTCTCTATCTCTCTCTCCGCGCTCTCCGCGCCTCTGCGAGAAATCTTGTTCGCCCTACGCCGGCGCGAACCGACGCGCATGCCACAGTGGAAGATGCTCGAACACCCCTACCGTTCACGAACGAAGCCGCACCGAAATGCAGGAGCGGGAAACGACAAATGGGCCCAGCTGGATTCGAACCAGCGACCAGCAGATTATGAGTCCGCTGCCGAACGAGCATAACCCCGACGATGCCAACGCTTTACGCGAACCCCCCGGTGGTGTCTTGGCGGATTGCTTGGCGCGTTTGACCCCGGATCACCCCGAATTGGCGCGCGTGCTGTCCGCCTGGCCAACGCTGCCGACCAAGCTGCGGCATGGGCTGCTGGCGATCATCGACTCGGCGGCCGATCCTCCCGAGCCTGTCTAGGGATTCGTTGCCTGCTAGAACAACTTCGCACCACGTCTAGCGATTCCGCGACGTTTTCCCGCTAAAATCAATAGTCGCGTTTGATCGAGCAAACGAAACCCCGCCGCATTGCGCCAGAATGCGGATCATGGGCTGCGGCCGCGACCGATCGGACGGCGACGGGGGGGGGTGCTAATGTTAGCATCCCCCCGCCATTGCGCCAGAATGCGGCTTTTCTGCATAAAACAAATTATGCACTCCGATTTGCATAGAAAATTCGGCGCGATCGAGCGAACGCGGCCGTGCCAATTTCGTTAGGTTCTCCGCCCCGGTTTATGGACGGCGGCTAAGCAAATTGGCGGGACCGAGCGTTACCGGGTCGGCGGAATCGTTGCCAACCGGCTACGCGGGCGGTACGCTGCCGGGATGCCCATTCTCTACGCGGTCCATGTCCAGCATCCCAACGGCCGGACGACGACGTACACCTCCGAACACTTGCCGTTGATGCCGGCCGGGCTGGACGACGTTGGGTTTCTCGGCTGCCTGGTCGGTACCCTGCGCGGCATGGCCGAGGGACTGCGGCTCGGTGGGCCGGTCCGCGGCCGGATGCTGCTGGGGATGCCGGCGTGCGATTCTCCGAACGACCCGCAGTTTCAACACGTCCTGGCGAGGGCGAGGGCGCTGCTGATACGGCTCGGTCGCGAACCTGGGCCGCTGACCGCGCTCGGCGGCTCAATTGTGACGGCCGACGCGGCGGACGCGGCGGCGGCGGCTTGCGAGGACGCGCTCATGGTGACGGACCCCGTGGCGGCAAACGCTGCCGACGGGCTGACCGACACCCAACGTCGGGCGCTGGCCGTGATTCCGGCCGCGCCGGGCTGGGTGACCGCGGATGCACTGGGGGATCGGCTTGGGATCACCGGGCAGAGTTTCCGGTCGCACGTCGCGCCGGCGCTCAAGCGGCGCGGGCTGATCCGTAGCTCGGCTGCCGGATACCAGAGAACGTAGGGTATCACGTTCCTACAGCGCTACAGCGCACGTCATAGGACGCGACGGGACGGCTCGGCACACTACGCGGCATGAAACCTTCCACCCACCGCAACGCCCCGCGCCGTCCTGAATCGCCGATGGACGACGCCCGCGGCTCGAACCCCCGACACGCGACACCCCTCCTGCTGACCGCTTCGCAAGCGGCCGACACGCTCGGGATTTCCCGCGCGCACTTGTGGCGTTTGCATTCGGCGGCACTACTGCCGCGGCCGTTGAATCTGGGCCGACGATGCCCGCGGTGGCGCGCGGCCGAACTCAAGGAATGGGCGGATGCCGGCTGTCCGGCGCGTGCCCGCTGGGAAGCGCGGGCCGAGGGATGACACGAAACAAACGCCCCGGGCCGCTTGCGACGACGCCGGGGCGAACTTCGCATGACACCCGAAGCATACCCCAAAAAAACGCGACCGGCTCGGCCGACGCCCCGATGCGCCCAACCCCCGCCGGCGAGCTTGCCGAACAACACCCTGCGCTGCGGACGCCGATCATCGACGGCCTGCTGCGCCAAGGCGAGGTGGCGAACATCATCGCGCCGCCCAAGTGCGGGAAATCCTGGCTCGCACTTGGCCTTGCGCTGTCGGTCGCGACCGGCCGGGCCTGGCTCGGGACGTACCGGACAACTTCGGGCCGCGTGCTGCTGATCGACAACGAACTGCACCCCGAGACTATTGCGAACCGGCTGCGGCTGGTCGGCGAAGCGATGGGCCTGCGGCCGAACAGCTACGGCGACAAGGTGCACGTCCTGCCGCTGCGCGGGCGGCTGGTTGACGTGCATGGTCTGCACGTGAGTTTCGACGCGATCGAACCGGGGGCGTACACCTTGGTTGTGCTCGACGCCCTGTATCGGATGCTGCCGGCCGGGACGGACGAAAACTCGAACTCCGACCTGGCGGCCGTCTACAACACGATCGACCGACACGCGGATCGGCTGGGCGCGGCATTCGCGGTCGTGCACCACACCACAAAAGGCCTGCAATCCGCCAAGAGCGTGACCGACACCGGCGCTGGCGCGGGCGCGATTTCCCGGGCGACCGATACACACCTGATCTTGCGGCCGCACCAAGAGCAGGACGCGGTCGTCCTGGACGGCGCGGCGCGATCATGGATGCCGATCAAGCCGATGGTCCTGCGGTGGAGATTCCCGACCTGGACCCCCGACCCGAGCATGGACCCGACGCGGCTGAAGTCCGACCGACCCGCGAGAGGCGGCGGGGTTGGCGCTGACTCGGCCGCGCAATGCCGCGATTTCGTCGCGCGGTTTGTAGGCGATGAACCCCGGGAGCGGACCGCGATCATCGACGCCGCCGTCCTGGCGGGGCTGTCGGAGCGTGGCGCGGATCGGCTGCTGCGCCGGGCCGTATCCGCCGGGCTGATCTTCAAGGCCGACAGCAGAGGGCGGACGCCGGCACTGTACCGGCGGGTCAAGGCGACCCCCGAATGACCGCGTGCCGGATCAGCTTTGTGTGTGCGCGCACCCCCCCACACCCCCCCAAAGTGCGCCGTCACAACGGCGGCACTTTGTGGGCGCAAATTGCGCGCGCGCAAGCACAAATCCCAAAGGGCCGACGGACCGGGTGGGCGGATGCCCGGACGGACGACGGCTTGGATCGACAATCGTAGCCTGTTGACAACTGACCCCCGGGGCCGGAGAATGACGGCATGAGACGCAAACCGACGAACCTGACCGATGCACTTCGCGCGGCGATCGAGGCGGACGGCCGGAGCTTGTCCGAACTGGGCGGCGCGTCCGGCGTATCGAAATCCCAAATTTCACGGTTCATGCGCGGCGAGAGGACGTTGACCATCGAAACGGCCGACGCGCTGCTGAGCGCGCTCGGGCTGACGGTCGAACTGACTCCGGCGGCGCGGGTGAAGAAAGGCGGGCGACGATGACACGCGAACGACGCGGGTTTCGGCTGTTCAAGGCGGGGTACATTGACCGCAACGGCGCGCGACGAACGGCGAGGCGATGGTATTTGGAGCTTCGCGATCCGTCCGGCAAGCAGAGGCGGCTGGTCGGGTTCACGTCACGGACGGCGACCGAAGCGCTTGGGGCCGGGATCGTGCGGCTGGTCGCACACTTCAGCGCGACGGGCCAGCTTGATCCGAGCTTGGAGAGGTGGATCGGCACTTTGCCGGAGCGCGTCCGGACGAAACTCGCCGAATGGGGCGTACTCGACGCCGGGCGGCTCGGGGCTAGCCGGTCGATCGAGGAACACCTCAAGGGCTGGGCCGACTCAATGCGCCAGCGCGGCGCGGTCGAAAAGCACATCGTGGGCCAAGTCGGGCGCGTGCGGCGGACGCTCGACATGGCGGCCGCGAAGCGGCTGTCTGACCTGACTCATGCGGGGCTGCTGCGGGTGATTGAGGGCCTGCGGGACGGCGGAACGGGGCCGACGACGGTCGGGTACTACCTGGGCGCTGTCGGGAGCTTTTACCGCTGGGCGATGCGGGCCGGCGTCGCGTCGGCAAACCCGGCGGCGAGCGTGTCGAAACCCCGGCTCGACGGCCGCATGACCCGGCGGGCGCTTTCGGCCGAGGAACAACGCGCGCTCGTTGCCGCGGCTGAGAGCGGGCCGACCTGGCGGGGCCTGAGCGGGTCGGATCGGGGGCTGCTGTATCGCGTCGCGCTCGGGACGGGATTCCGGTTGAACGAACTTGGAAGCCTGCGGGTCGGCGACTTCGACCTGAGCGGGAACCCGCCGACGGTGCGGCTGGACGGCCGACACGCGAAGAATCGGACGGTCGCGGTCCAACCCCTACCCGGCGAGCTTGCGTTGCACCTGCGGGCTGCATTCGCGTCCAGAATGCCAACGGTGAGCGCCCTACCGCTGCCGGCGGATCGAAGCCGGGCCGCGAAGATGCTGCGGATGGACCTGGACGCCGCACGGCGGGCGTGGATCAGCGCCGCGACCGACGATGCCGAGCGTGAGGAACGGGAGCGGTCGGTCTTTCTGCGGGCCGATTGCGACGCCGGCCGGATCGACTTTCACGCGCTGCGGCATGCCTTCGTCGCGAACCTGAAGCGCGCGGGCGTGCCGTTGACGATGGCGATGCTACTCGCGAGACATAGCGACCCGAAGTTGACGGCGAGGGTGTACGGCGGGCTGAGCGTGGCAGACACGCAGCAGGCTGTCGATGCACTGCCGCAACTCGACACCCCGACGACGGCGAGCGGACGCGCGACCGGGACGGATGACGCGACGCCGAGCGGCGATTCTGTCTTGGCGCGTTGCTTGGCGCAAATCGGTACGCGCGGAGCGATTTCGGGCGGCGCTGGTAGACGAACACCCGCGGCGACGACGGGCGAAGAAACTGCGGACGGTGTAGGCGAAAACGCGGTTTTCCGGGCAAGAAAGTGCAATGGGCCTAGCTGGATTCGAACCAGCGACCAGCAGATTATGAGTCCGCCGCTCTAACCAACTGAGCTATAGGCCCAGGCTGTTTACAATCAAGGCACTGCGGCCAACCGAACAACCGCAAAACGAGCAACCGAGCAACCGAACAATCGCGACGCGCAGCCCCGGTTGCACCGATAGTCACTGCCCGCTGCCGGGCACCGCCAGTCACTGCCGGCCTCGCCGGCCGCCGCCGTTCAGGGGCATTTTTCCCTCTTGCGGCACTTTGCCAACGGCATGACAGCATACCGCCTGGTCGAGCCGGGCGGACGCGCCCGCAGCGCCACGCAAATCCAACCCGCAGCGCAACGCAGATTCCAACCGCAGCGCCCCGCAGATTCCACCCGCAGCGGGTCGCCGCCCGGGACCAGAACCGCCCCGGCACTGCAGCGCGTCGACCACCCCCGGCTCACTCCCGCGAGCCAAGGTCGATTCCAAATCGCCCCTTCCATTGGAATCGGAGCGGCCGCCCCCCACGCAGCGCGCGTCGGCCGCTACGATCCCCCGCGCCCGCACCCGCGTGCCGCGTGCTCGACTTCGACAAGCGGCCGCGCAGGGCAGCCGCTCAGCCGCGCTCCGCCGTGCCGTAGCACGTGGAATGCTGAAGCGCAAAGCGGCACCCGGCAGCGACGCGCAGCCGGAATGCGAGATGGCAATCGCCGAGCCGCGCGCGGCCGGCAGGAGTACACGCCCGATGACCGTGCTGTTGTGGAGCGGGTTCATCCTCTTCGTGGTGACGATGCTCGCGATCGACCTGGGCGTGCTCAATCGCAAGGCGCACGTCGTCCACGCCCGCGAGGCGCTGACCTGGACGGGCGTGTGCATCGTGCTGGCCCTGATCTTCAACGTCTTCGTCTACTTCCTCTATGAGCGGCAATGGTTCGGCGTCGAGCCGCTGCCCGGCGGCGGGTTGCAGGCGGCGACCGAGTTTTTCACCGGCTGGCTGATCGAATACACGCTCTCCCTCGACAACATCTTCGTCATCGCCCTGATCTTCGAATACTTCCGCGTGCCGGCGCTCTATCAGCACCGCGTGCTGTTCTGGGGCATCCTGGGCGCATTGGTCATGCGCGGCGCGATGATCGGCATCGGCGCGTGGCTGGTGCAGTTCCACATCGTGCTGGTCCTCTTCGGCCTGATCCTGATCTGGTCGGCGGTGAAGATGCTGCGCAGCGGCGAGGAGGAAATCGAGCCGGATCGCAACCCGCTGGTCCGCATCGCGCGGCGCTTCTTCCCCGTCACGCCGGACTACCACGAGAGCCGCTTCTTCGTGCGCCTGCCGCCCGCCGTCGGCAGCAGCACACCCGGCCGCCTGGCCATGACGCCGCTGTTCGTGGCGCTGCTGGTCGTCGAGGCGACCGACGTGCTGTTCGCAATCGACTCCATTCCGGCCATCTTCGCCATCACGAAGGTGCCGTTCATCGTCTTCACCTCCAACGTGTTCGCGATTCTGGGGCTGCGGTCGCTCTATTTCGCGCTCGCCGTGTTGCTGCGCCAATTCCGATACCTCAAGGTGAGCCTGGCGTTTATCCTCGCCTACGTCGGTTCCAAGATGCTGGTCGATGCGATCTTCCACTATAAAATCCCGGCGCATGTGACGCTGGGCGTCGTCGCGGTGATCCTGACCGTCGGTGTGCTGGCTTCCATCCGCGCGGGTCGAACGGCGACGCCGCACCCGTCACACCGGCCGCAGGACGACGAAAGTTCCGATCGGGGGCCATTGGGAGGAGCGTAGCGCCCGATGACAGCCCCCCGCCGCACCTGGACGACGCCCATTTTCGACTATGCGCGCGCCGGCCCGACGGCGGTCTATCGCACCGCGCGGAAAGTCGCGGTGGCGATCATCGGCGGCACCGTCCTGCTTTTGGGAATCATCATGATTGTCACACCCGGGCCGGCCGTGGTCGTCATCCCGGCCGGGCTGGCGATCCTCGCCACCGAATTCGCATGGGCGGCCTGGATGCTGCGCAAGCTGCGAGAACGGGCCGCAAAGATCACCGGCCAACTCATGCGGCGAACCGAAACTCTCGCCCACACCAACTCCGTACCCACCCCCTCTCCCGCAGACGCCGACCCGCACCCCGGCCCGGCCTCGCGCATCGGCCATCTGGACACCCCGCCGCCCGGCCAGAATCCATCCACGACGGGAACCGAGCGGCAATCGCAGTAGACCGCGTGAGGCACGCGCCGCCGCGACATCCCGCCGAACCTGCTACGGATTCCCACGATTCCAGCCCCCACAACATACGCGGGTGCCGCAGTCAGCGTCCCACAATCAGCAGTGTCCCCCGCCCATCCGCCATGGATCTTGCTCAAGCAGGTGGCATACGCCCGCGGCCCTTTCCTTGACGGGCGGGGGGCAGCGGTTAGACTTCCTTCGCGCCGCAGTGTCTGAACAGCACGCCCAAAGTCCTCGTAGCTCAATTGGACAGAGCGTCGGCCTCCGGAGCCGAAGGTTGTGGGTTCGAGCCCCGCCGAGGACGGTCGGGCGCTGCGCCCTCCTGCGCGGCGGAACCTCCGGCCGATGGCTCACAGTCGTACTGGATCGAGGTGCCCCATGTCCGTCATGCCGCGTACCCGGGAATTCATGAAGGACCTGCGGACCCTGGACGCCCGCCTGCGCGAGGCCGCGGGTGCGCCGCGCCCGAGCGGCAACGGCGTGCGCCGCATGCTCTGGATCGAGTTGCTGCATGTGCTCAACGGCAGCGGCGGGTTCGAGCAGATTCCGTGGATGGTGCCCAATACCGTGGGGCTAAGTGCGCGGGTCGCCCGACATCTGGAGGCGGTTCAAGGACATGGGATGGCGCGAACCGTCTATGAATCCACGCGCTATGCCGGCGGCCTCGATTCGCTTCTGTCGCGAAACGGCGTCGAATCGGCGGAATGGGAGTATTTCCAGCGCCTGGCACGCAGCCTGAACGTACCGCTTTCGCACGGCCAGGACCAGATGGATGAGCCGGCCGCGTGGATGAACGACGTGGACGAGGCGCGCCAGGACGTGCGCGTCTGGATCCGCGAACTGGCGCTGCAGGACATGCTGCTGGCGGGAATGGAGGCGTACCTCGTCCCCGCAGGCAGCGGCAAGCCCTCCACCGAAATCTACGGCATCGTCTTCGGCTCGCTCCGCCAGACCGCACCGACGGCCGGTCGCGGCGGAATCACGCTCGCCGAATACAACGTGGAGCGCGTCTGCATTCAGCATCGCGCCAAGTGCGGGCCGTCCGAGGTGTTCGCCGACGAGCGTAGCGAAGCCACGCAACTGGCGATGGGGGAGGAGCTGTTCCCCTACTGGCATTTGCTGGGCGACTTCCACACCCACACCTACCGCTCGCTGTCTGAGCTGCGCCGGCAAGGCGGCTGGGGCTACAGCGATGCGGATCAGCAGGTGAACATCGAGTGGTGCCGCAAGCTGCGGGCGCTGGGGCACCGCCCGCGGGTGGCCCTGATTCTGGCCATCACGCGCGCCGGCCGTCGAGGCGGCGCCAGCGTCGAGGGCTGGGAGGGCAAGCCCAACGTCATCAAGACGACCATCGGGCGCTGCCACTGCCTGATCAGCGCCTATCGAATCCGCCCGGACGGCGTCTATTCCACCGACGGCCTGACCCTCAAGTGCCCGCACCTGGCCGGCCATGTGCCGCCGAGCGTCCGCAACCGCCGGGTGCTGGCGCTGCCCTCCGGCACGTCCCGGCGACGTTACGCCCGCCCGTAGGCCCCCGGGCGGCCGACCCGCAATCCGCGGTCATCGCTGAATTCCGGGAATTCGCACTTTTTTTAGCGGAACCTGGAGATTCCCCCTTCCCCGGCGGATATAGGAGTGGCGCGCCCCGTCACCGGCGCTGCCGGTGCGGCTCGGACTCTTGATCTTGAAGAATGCGCAAAGAAGATCATTGCAACCCGGCCGGCGGCGAAGTAGGTTGACGAGTGCCCGGAGCGTGGAGGCGCGCCGGTCACTTCTTGTCCGGTCTGACTGAGGAGCCTGAGGAGGCCCGAGGATGATTTCGCGGAATCTGTGCGCTGTCGTTCTGTTTGCATTTCCGGCCATTTCACTCGCCGTTCCGATCCGCACCACGCAGGGAAGCCTCGAAAGCCCGGCGCTGGCGGCGATCAACGTTCCGGTTGATGGCTCCTGGATCGTGCTGGACGAACTGATGTCCGCGGGGAATTACTACGCCCCGCTGTTCACGTACAGTTCACCCAACCCCGTTCAGATCGACGTAACCGACCTGTTCGTCGTCTCGGACCGCAACGAGGTCTACGTCGATGGGCTGCTGGTCGGGGCGACGCCGGCGGTGCCGGATTGGAGCGCTCTCTTCCCGGCGGTCGGCCCGCTCGACGACGCCCCCTATACGACGAACCCGGCGATTGCCTGGACCCGTCCGGAATTCAGCAAATCGTCTTTCATCCTGCCGGCCGGGACGCATCTGTTGACGCTGCGGAACATCCACATCCCGCTTCAGCCCAACAACGACCCCTTCCCGGATGGCACCGTCGCATTCCGCTTGGTGCCCGAGCCGGTAACAGCGGCGCTGCTGGGCATTGCGGCGCTGGCGCTGCGCGGCCGACGCGGCCGCTCGTTCCGGCGTGCCTCGCAAGGCAGCCGGACCGGTGCCGGCCTTTTCGCGGTTGCGGCTGTCGCCGCTTCAGTCGGGCTGTTCGCAGCGCCGGGCACGGCGCGAGCCGGTACGGCGTGCGGAACGCTGACGGCCGATGTGAATGCCAATGTCCTGGAAATCAACGGCACGGCGAACCCGGACAGCATCCGGGTTCGGATCAGCGCCAGCGACCCGGCCGTCGTCGAAGTCTATGACCCCGCCACGGCCGCCCTGCCAAGCTGCACGTTCGACAGCGTGGCCACGCCGTTTCACACGATTCGCGTCAGCGCCGACGACTCCGACGACCTGATCGTGATGGACGACTCCGAGGGGATTCTCTCGGATTCGTGGATCATTGAAATCGACGGCGGCGGCGGCGAGGACATCGTGCTGGGCGGCATCGACCTGAACGTCACGTCCATCAACGACGCGCTCAACATGATCGCGACGCTTCAGCAGGCTGCCGACCTGATCGACCGAGTGCTCGACCTGCTCGATGAATCCCCCTCCGGCTGCAGCACCGTCCCCTGCCTCGTCGAGAACATGGCGACGGCGGCGCGCGACGCGGCCAACGACCTCATCATGCCGACGGCGCTGTACGTTCGAGACATCGAAAGCGAGCTGGTGCAGCCGACCGCGGCCGCGGTGCAGGACGCGCATTCGCGCATCGCGAACTACGCGCAGAACTTCCTGGCCGACGACCTGGTCATCGCGGCGGACGAAGCCACCGAGTTCACCGCCAACGTCGAAATCATGGTGGATGATTTCGAGTTGCTGTTGCCGATCGGACAGGACCTGCTGGCGCGCGCCCAGATTCTCTACGGCCGCGCTTCGCAGATGGGACTGGAAACGCAGAGCGGCGACGGCATCACGGTGTTCACGAACACGCTCAACAGCCACATGCTGACGATTGAGTCGCTCGCGGATTCCTGCCTGGAAGACCCCGAGCCGACCGAGACGGAATTCAACGAAGGCCTGCAGGAACCCAGCGGCCTCTCGCCGATCTGCGCGGAGGTGGAGCGGCGCATTGAGGCGCTGGAGTCCATCACGGACAACACCGAGGCCAAGATCGACGCGGTTGAAGCGACCGCCGATGGAATTGAGACCGACGGCGATGCGCTCGAGGCCATGGCGGACGGGCTGGGGGACGATGAAAACCCGACCTCGGCGGTGTCGCTGCTCGAGGCGGACGCCGACACGCTCGTGAACAACGCCGATGCGCTCAGCGCCACGGCGGATGCGATGAACGCCGACTGGGAGCAGTGGGTCGCCAGCGTCGAGCTGGACCTCGAGACCCGCGGCGACACGATGGACACGCGCGGAATGAACGAAGTCGAGTCCGCCGCCAACGCGCTCGAAGCGCAGGTGACGGCGACGGTCGTGAACCCCGCCGACGCGATCCGCGCCGAGGCGGACCTGATCCTCGCCGACCTGCACGCCCTGATGGTCGTCGCCGCTCCCTTGCTGCGCGACGACGTATCGTTCGGCCCGTTCAACCCCGGTTGCGAGGTGGAGACCACCAACACGATCATCGGCGGTCCCGGAAACGACTTCCTTGTGGGCACGCTCGGCAAGGATCGCATCGAAGGTGGCGATGGAAACGACCTGATCATCGGCAGCGGCGGAGCCGACAAGCTGCTCGGCCAGGACGGCAACGATCTGATCTTCGGCGGCGGCGGCAGCGACGAAATCTACGGCGGAGACAAGGTCGACGTCCTCATCGGCAATGGCGGCGGTGATTGCATCTTCGGCGGCGGCGGGCAGACGCTCACGCGCGGCGGCCTCTCCGTCGAACTGGGCGATCTGTTCTTCGGCAATGACGGCAATGACCTGATCGTGTCGGGCAACAGCGTCGGCACGGACCTGGTCGGTATCGACTTCGCCATGGGCGGCGGCGGCGACGATTCGCTGCAACTGAGCCACGGCGGAATCCTGACGGTCAATTCTTTCAGCTTTCAGTTCGGAAACCTGGCCTTCGGAGGCGGCGGAGACGATCTGGTCTTCACCCGCGACGGACTCGACGTCGTCTTCGGCGGAGACGACAACGACACCATCCGCACGCGTAAGGGTGCGCAGCTCACCATCGGCAGCGGAAGCAGCCAGTTCCGCCTCGCGCTCGGCGACCTGATCTTCGCAGGCACAGGCAACGACACCGTCCACAGCGATCACGACGCCAACGACGCCGATCGCAACGACGACGACATCGACTTCGTCTTCGGCGGCGATGGCGAGGACGAGATACATGGCTACGGCGGCGGCCTGCTGAGCATCGGCGACGTCAGCGACCCCGACTTCGAGCTGCGCCTCGGAAACCTGATCTTCGGCGGCGAACAGAATGACACGATCCGCACGCTCGACGGCATCGACGTGCTCTTCGGCGGAGACGACGACGACTACATCGTCGCCGGCAAGGGCGACCTGCTCACCATCGGCAGCGGCTCCAACGAGTTCCGGCTGGCCCTCGGTGACCTGATCTTCGGCCGCGACGGCGACGACGAGTTGCACGGCGACGATGACGACGAGGAAGCCGACCGCGACGACGACGACATCGACGTGATCTTCGGCGGTAACGGCGCCGACACGATCTTCGGCTATGGCGGCGGCCTGCTGAGCATCGGTGACTCCAGCGACCCCGACTTCGAGCTGAAGCTCGGAAACGTCATCTTCGGCGGAAATCAGAACGACACGATCTCCACCCTGGACGGAATCGACCTGATCTTCTGCGGCGCCGGCGACGACACCGTCACCGCCGGAAACGGCCACCTGCTCGAAATCGACACCACATTTTCCATCGACCTCGGCGACCTGGTCTTCGGCCAGAGCGGCGACGACACGCTGCACGGCGACGAAGAGGGAGCGCCCGAGGACGACGACGATTCCACCGGCGGCATTGACTTGCTCTTCGGCGGAACCGGCGTGGACCACATTTACGGTGGATCGGGCGGAAACATCGAGCTTCCCGATCAGGACTTCTGCCTGATCTTCGGCAACCTGATCTTCGGCGGCCCGGACGGCGACGTGCTCGTCGGCGACTTCTCCACCCCGGCCGATGACCCGCAGCCCGGAATCGACCTGATCTTCGGCGCCGGCGGGGACGACACCATCGAGGGCAGCGGCGGCTCGCTGATCGTGATCGGCGACATCACCAGCAGCCAGGCCGTCATCCTCGGCTTCGGCAACATCCTCTTCGGCGGCCCCGGCGACGACGACATCAAGGGCGCCAACGACCCCTACGCCTGCACCGGTGTCAGCGATGACCTGGACGACATACTCGCAACGCTCGGCGCGCTCGGCCTCGGCGGCGCTGCCGACCTGATCTTCTGCGGCGACGGAAACGACATTGTCGAGGCCTACGACGGCATCGACTTTGTCTTCGGCGGCGATGGTGACGACGACCTGAACGCCGACAACGGCGGAATCCTCGTCGTTCCCGTCAGCAGCATCCCGACGCCGATCGCATTCGGCAACCTCATGTTCGGCGCTGACGGCGAAGACGAGATCAACAGTCTCGGCCGCATCCTGTTGCCGACCGTCCCGCCCTTCGAGATCGACCTGCTCTTCGGCGGACCCTGCGACGACGTGATTTCCGCGGGTGACGGTCTGAACCTCGTCTTCGGCGGAAAGGCCAACGACACCATCACCGCCGGAAACGGGATCAACCTGCTCTTTGGCAACGTCGGCGACGACACCATCACCGCCGGTTCCGGCATCAACGCCTGCTTCGGCAACCGCGACGACGACGTCGTCAACGCCGGCGACGGCATCAACGTCCTGTTCGGCAATCGCGGCAACGACAACGTCAACGCCGGGCTGGGACTGAACCTCGTCTTCGGCGGCCGCGAAGACGACGTCGTCTCCGCCGGCATCGGCATCTCGCTGCTCTTCGGCAACGGCGGCCGCGACGATATCACCGGCGGCGGCGGCCTGACGCTCGCCTTCGGCGGAAAAGCCAACGATCGCGTCACCGCCGGCAGCGGCCTGGCCGTCCTCTTCGGAAACGCCGGAGAGGATGAGGTCAATGGCGCTCACGGCCTTTGCGTGGCCTTCGGCAACGCCGGCCACGACATCGTCACCGCCGGCGCAGGATTGAACGTCCTGTTCGGCAACGGCGGTGAGGACCGCGTTCGCGCCGGGGCCGGGCTGAGCGTGCTCTTCGGTAACGGCAGCAACGACATCGTGCAGGCCGGCGGCGCCGGGCTGAACGTGCTCTTCGGAAACAACCACGACGACGTGCTGATCGGCAGCGGCGGATTGAACCTGCTCTTCGGCAACCGCGGCTCCGACAACATCTTCGGCGGCGGCGGCGTGAACTTCATCTTCGGCGGCCAGGACGGTGACACGATGCGCGGCGGCGGCAGCGCCGACTTCCTCTTCGGCGGAGCCGCCAACGACTTCATCGCCGGCGAAGGCGCCAAGGACTTCATCTTCGGCAACGCCGGCGACGACTCGCTTGTCACCGACGGTGCCGGCGACTTCGCCTTCGGAAACCGCGGAACCGATACGGTCCGCAGCGGAAACGACGGCAGCTCAAAGGACTACCTCTTCGGAAATCGCGGAAACGACGCCCTGTTCGGTTGCAGCAACGCCGACAAGCTCTTCGGCGGCCGCGGCACCGACAGCAAGGATCGCAACGACTGCAACGGCCTGACCCTCGCCTCTCCTTCGCGCGGCGAAGTGCGCGGCAGGGTGATGATTGACCTCAACGGCGACACGATCGGCGACATCCCGCATGCGGGCGTCACGGTCAACGCCGGCCCCGGCAGCGCGGTAACGGATGCGGACGGCTTCTACCGCATCGCCAACCTGCCGATCGGCAACCACACCGGATCGCAGAGCGTGCCCGGCGGATACACGCAGGTTTCCGCCCCGGCGTCTTACCCGATCGCGGTGAACGGGCCGCAGGGCATCGACCTCTATCTGAACCGCAACTTCGTCAATCGCGAGCGCTGCTTCGTCGCGCCGCAGGGACTGGGCTGCCTGGGCACGACGTGCAGCGACATGCCGAACGAGCTGCAATGCCGCCCGGTTCTCGTGCGCCGCGTCATGCGCTGCCCGGACACCGGCGCCATCTGCAACGTGCCCGAGGATTGCCCCTGCAACGACTGCGTGCCGTCGTTCGCGGTCGAAGAGTGCGACTGCGTGAACCCGTTCACGGAGTGCTACGTATCGTTCAACTCAGCAGGCCCATTCTGCGCCAGCCAGTGCATCGAAGGCGGCCAGGCGCGGCCGTGCGAGTTGGTGGTCGACGGCGACCTGTGCTATTGCGCCTGCCCGCCGTCTCCCTGCCCGAACACGATCTCGCAGATCACCTTCAGCGGCATCGTGACCTCCATCAACGCGGATTCGCCCGTGCCTGCCCCGTGGAATACCGTGCAGGTGGGCCACCCGTGGTCGATCACCTACTGGTTCGACACCGCAGCGCCCGACAACAACGGCGATCCGCAGACCGGCGAGTACTACACGCTGGTCTTCTATCAGTTGAACGTGGGGCCGGCGAGTTCGGGCGGTTCGCTCTTCCCGGGCCAGTCGCTCGTCACCAACTTCGGCATCCCCGGCTCGGTCGATCTCTACGAAGTTCAGTCGCCCGTCTTCCACGGCGGTCCGCCGCCGCCCAGCGTGCGCCTGTTGCTCGAGGATCCGACCGGCACGGCCTGGACACTCGCCAACCTCAACCCGCGCGACGCCCTGCCGCGCTGCGGCGACATCGTGCTCGACCGCTTCAACGCGCGCATCTTCTCCCTCGGCGCCTCGATGCCCGGCATGTTCTGGTTCATCAACGGCAACGTGCTGAACGTTGAGTGCCTGCCCTGCGCGGGACCATTCCCAGTCGAGCAGCCGCCGACGCGCCGCGTCAACCCGATCCCGGCGCTGGTCCCGTCAGAGGAACCCGTGAAGAAGCGGCTGGACCCCCGGATGGAGGAGCAGCCGTTGTTCGACTCGCTGCGTAAGCCGTAACCCAGGCCCAAGCGCGTGCAGCACGGTGGACTTGTCCGCCGTAGCGGCGATCAGGTTCGATCAACGGGCTGTGAAACCTGAGCCCCAAAGCAGCGTGGCCGGCGGGATTTCCCGTCGGCCACGTCTCTTTTTTGTGCCGGAGTGTCGGACGGCGCCTCAGTTTCCGCCGTCGGGGTTGTTCGCTCCACCCCCGCCGCGCCCATTCCCATCAGGCAGAATGTCAGCCCCGTCAACCGGAAGAACATCCACGCCATCAGGCTCGACCAGGTCGGGTGAGGGCGGTTTATCAGCCGGCGGCTGCGCGCGACCGAAATCGGCCGGGATCGTGACCTGAATCAGTGCCCCGGGTGCGAAGTGCTCCCCCCGGACAAAAAGCAGATCGAGTTTCGAATCCGGTCCGGAAGCCGCCTTGGCGACCCCAGTTAGTTGCACAACGTCCACAACATCAGGGCCAAGAATGCTGGTCGTGTTACCGGCCGCGAGTGCCTGACGAATCGCACGAACAGGAACGTCCGCGGCCGTCATGACAATCGCGAGTTCAAACGTAAATTCTGACAGATTAATGACCTGCACACTGACGAGCTGGTTTCGCAAGTCCGGCTGAGAAACCGTCACCAGCACATCCGCCACCCCGCGGGATGTCTGCCCCGATCCGGCGTTGTTGCCCGAACCCGCCGAATTACCGGACCCACCCGGTCCGCCGCCGTTCAAATTGTCATTTCCAGAACCCGGAATCGGGCAACCCCCGATCCCCAGGGCCGTCGCCGTCGTAAGCAGAAAGAGGGATGCCCGCAGTTTCATTTGGAACCGCTCTCGTACGCTGAGCCAACGGCAAAGGCGAGGCGCGCAACTCGCGCCCCGAACAACGGTAGCGACCGCCGAATGACGGGTCAATCCACGATCATCGCGACAGCGGGATTTCACGACGCTTCATTTGTCGGGAGCGGTCCGATCGCGGTCGCGAACGGACGATAGGTTCGGGTATCATGGGTCAAGGCGTACTCATTCCCCGCGCTGCGCAGCGGAGCCATACCATGACGTTGAGAATCGCGGCATTGGCCGCATTATCGCTGCTCGCCGCGGCAGGTGCCCAGGCCCAACAGGGCGGCATCTCCGTGGGCGCACAGGCCTTCGGCTCACGCAGCCCCTCGCAGGAAGTCGGCCGAATCGGCGGCTACAACACGCGCTTTCAGGAGACCGGCGGCCGGCGCCGCGGCGGCGGTGGCGGCGATCTGAATTTCGGCGTCAACCTCGCCCCGGCCGGCGGGTTTCGCGGTGTCGGCGGGGGCACCATCCTGCCCGCGGCGTTTCGACCCGGACCCAGCGGATACTCCCGCATCTCGACCAGCGGCGCGTCGCGGCTCTCATCCGGCGCGATCGTCGCCTGGCGACCGCCGGACTCGCGGACCATCGCGCAGCTTTCCGGTTTTGATCTCGCGACCAGCATGGACACGCCTGAGGGCGGTTGGGACTTCGGCAGCGGCCCGCGCATCACGCAGTTCCCCTACGCCGAGAGTCGCGGCAGCGAGTTCAATCGATTCTTCGGCCTTCAACCGGCCGAAACCAGCGCACCGGACAGTGCACCACCCGCGATGGCCGACAACTACCGCGTGTTCGATGCGGTCTCCCAATCCAACACGGGGCGGGTGCGCGACATGGCCTGGCGCGGGCTGGACATGTTCCGGCGCGCCACGGACTTTACCGACGATGACGCCACGCTGCTGCCGCGCGCGATGGACGTGCTGGCCTCCGTGCGGAATCTCAAGTCGGACGCGGTGATCCCCAGCATCCTGATCGCACACGGCGCCATGCACCGGGGTCAGTACTGGCTGGCCCTCAACAGCCTGCGCGACGCGCTGAAGCGGAACCCCGAGTTCTTCATTGACCGGATCGATATCACTCCCTACTTCGGTTCGCCGGAGTTCCTGCGACGGCAGTTGCGAGAGCTGCAGCAGGCCGGACAGTTGGCCACAGAGTCGGTGCCCGCCGCGGCGCTGGAAGCCTACTGCTCCTTCCTGCTGAACGATGATCGCCGGGCCGGTGCGGCGCTGGAGCGCATGTCCACTCTCATGGAGCGCACGCCCGCCGAGTCACTGAAGGAATTCCGAGCGGCACTGGCAGCCGGCCTGCTCGAGGCCATGCGGCGGGAGGAGGCGGCCGCACGCCCGAACACTGCCGCACCCGGGACGGTTGCGCCGACGGCAGGCGGGGGCGGACGATGATGTGTTGAACAGCGGACGCACCAGCGGCCGCGATGGGCGAAACGGGGCGGATGGTTCAGGTGGAGACGGGTGACGACGCCGGGCACGGATACTGAAAATCGGCGCACGCCGGGCGACTGGGCGTTCTGGACGCGCACGCACCGTCTGGCGGTCAATGTTGCGCTGCACGTGTTCCTCTTCGCCGCCTCGTGGTTTCTGGCCTTCGGACTGGCCTACAACTTTCAGCAGTTCAACCGCTGGTTCGAGCCCTTCTTTCTGCCGCTGCTCGGGCCGGCCGTGGTCATCAAGCTCACGTTTTTCGTGCTGCTCGGCGCCCATCGCGGCTGGTGGCGCTACGTCGGCTTGCGCGATGTCTTCAACGTCTCGAAAGCGGCCTGGCTGAGCTTTGCGGGAATCTTCGTCGTCTATTTCGGGCTGGCCAACGCGCGCACCGTCGGGCTGGATATCGACCTGTTCACGCAGGATGACTTCCCCGATTCCGTCTTCGTGCTGGATTTCGCCGGCACCATCGCCCTGGTCTGCGGCACGCGCATCGCGGTCCGCCTCTACCACGAGGAAATCCGCCCCAGCGCCGACGGCGCTGCACCGCGGCTGCTGATCCTGGGCGCCGGAAACGCCGCTGAAAACGCCGTCCGCGAAATCCTGCGCATGCCCGTCGAGCAGTACCGCCTGGTGGGCTTCCTCGACGACGACCCCGCCAAGCACAAGGCCCGCATCCACGGCGTCGAGGTGCTCGGCCCGATCGCCATGGTGAAGGAGGTCTGCGAGGAGGAGGACGTCAACGAGGTGCTGATCGCCATGCCCTCGGCGACGGCCAAGCAGATCCGCCGCGTCATCGACCTCTGCAAGGAGGCCAACGTCCGCTTCAAGACGCTGCCCGCAATGACCGACCTGATCGCCGGTCGCGCCAGCGTCTCCCAGATTCGCGACGTGGACATCAACGACCTGCTCGGCCGCGCCCCCGTCCGGCTCGACGACGACCGCATCCGCGAGTTCATCCGCGATCGCGCCATCATGGTGACCGGCGCGGGCGGCTCGATCGGTTCCGAAATGTGCCGCCAGATCGTGCGATTCGGCCCGCAAAGGCTCGTCCTCGTCGAACAGGCGGAGCAGCACCTCTTCGAAATCGACAACGAGCTGCGCGCCGCGAACCCCGAAATCAGCATCACGCCCTACATCGGCGACATCGCCGATCGCGGCCGAATGGAGTTCATCTTCTCCCGCGAGAAGCCCAGCGCCGTCTTCCACGCCGCCGCGCACAAGCACGTGCCCATGATGGAGCACAACCCCGGCGAGGCGATCAAGAACAACGTTGCGGGAACGCGAATCATCGCCGACGCCGCCGTCCGCCACGGCTGCGAGAAGTTCGTGATGATCTCCACGGACAAGGCCGTCAACCCCACCAGCATCATGGGCGCGTCCAAGCGCGTCGCCGAAATGTACATCCAGGGACTCAACGCCCGCGGCAGCACGCAGTTCGTCACGGTGCGCTTCGGCAACGTGCTCGGCTCCTCCGGCTCCGTCGTACCGATCTTCAAGGAGCAGATCCGCCGCGGCGGGCCGGTCACCGTCACGCACCCCGACATGGTGCGGTTCTTCATGACCATCCCCGAAGCGGCGCAGCTTGTCCTCCAATCCGCGTCGATGGGCCACGGCGGCGAGATTTTCGTCCTCGACATGGGCGAACCGGTGAAGATCCTCGACCTCGCGCGCGACCTCATCACGCTGTCGGGACTGCGACCCGGCGAAGACATCGAGATCGTATTCTCCGGCGTCCGCCCCGGCGAAAAACTCTACGAAGAGCTTTCCATCGAGGGGGAGGACGTGGCCCGCACCCCGCACCCGAAGGTCGGCATCTGGCGGAATCGGCCGCCCGACTGGGACGCCCTGCTGACGTGGGTGGATCGCACGCTGTCCGATTCTGACGCCCTCTCGCGTGAAGAGTTGCGAAAGCGCCTCAAGGAAATCGTGCCGGAGTTCCACGTCGAGGCTTCCTCCGCCGGCGCCGGCGTGCCGAAAGTCCAAACCGTCTCCGAGAAAACCGCCGCCGCGACTGCCGCGCCGGCCTGATTCCCGCCGCCGCGCCGGCCGAACCCGTCACGCCGTTGCCGGATGGACTCGCTGCGGAGTCGCACTCCCCCTGCCACTGGCGATTGTCCGCACTCAGCGTTGAAATGCGCCGATATGCGCCAGCCGCCGCGATTCCACATCGAATCCCTGACCGTTGGCGATACTGCGCTGCCCGCGGCCGAGGCACACCACGCGCTGAGCGTCCTGCGCCTTGAATCCGGCGCAGCGGTACGACTCTTCGACGGCAGAGGGAATTTCGCCGACGGCGAACTGTGCGTGCCGGCCCGCGGCGGTTCGAAGCGATCCCGCGATGTCATCGCGCGCGTCACCAGCGTGCAGACGGCGCCGCAGCCGGAGCGAGCGCTAACGCTGCTGGTCGGCGGATGCAAAGCGCCACGGCTGGACTGGCTGGCCGAAAAGTGCGCCGAGCTGGGCGTCGCGGCGCTGCGGATCATCCGCACGACGCACACCGTCGTCGAGCCGCGCGAGACGCACCTGGACAAGCTCCGCCGCACCGCCGTCGAAGCGTGTAAGCAGTGCGGCGGGAAATTCCTGCCGGAAATCGCAATCGGCGGAACACTCACGCAGGAGCTGGCCCGGCTTCATCAGCCGCTGCCCTCCCGGCAAGCCCCGCAGCACGGAGAATCACGGACGAACCCGGACGACAACCCCGCGCTGATCGTCTGCGACCCGGACGCGGAGATGTGGCTGACCGAAGCGGCTGCGGCAAGCCGGGCGCCGCGAGTCGCCGCCGTGATCGGGCCGGAGGGCGGATTGACCCCGGACGAGGTCCGCGAGTGCCTGGCGGCCGGGGCGCTGGGCGTGCGGCTGGCGCCCGAATTGCTCCGCGTGGAGACCGCGGCGATCAGCGTGGCGGCGGCGTTTGCGGCGGCGCGCCCGCCTGCCTGTGCAACGAATCACGCGGCCCGCTAGCACCCGCATTTCCCGACAGGAACCCGCCGCCGTCAGCCGCCGCGAGATTCCGCCGAACGATCCGCGCGTTTCGCTGCCACATCCGTCGACCGGCCCGGCGGGCCGCGGTGCCCGCCGTCAACCTCCGGTATGCCGCGCTGCCCAGGCTTTCAAGCTCTTCCAACGGGACGCGCTCCGGCAGGCGCTGCGTCAGCAATCGCGGATGCACGGTCGCAGGCGCGCGGGTGTTATGCGGGCAGACCTCCTGACACACGTCGCAGCCATAGACCCAATCACCGATCCCCGGCTCCATCTGCGGCGCGATCTCTCCGCGATGCTCGATCGTCAGGTAGGAGATGCAACGGGTCGCATCCATGCGATACGGCCCTGGAAACGCATTCGTGGGGCAGGCGTCCAGGCAGCGCGTGCAACTGCCGCAATGGTCCGGCAGCGGCGCATCCGGCTCCAGCGCCAGCGTCGTGACCAGCTCGCCGAGAAACACGTATGACCCAAGCCGCGGAATCAGCACCAGCGTGTTTTTGCCGATCCAGCCGATCCCGGCGCGCGCGGCCAGCTCGCGTTCGACGATCGGCGCGGTGTCCACGCAGGGCCGGGCATCAAAAGGAACGCCGATCTCGCCGCGCATCGCATCGATCAGCGCCGCCAGCATCTCGTGCAGCACTTCGTGATAATCGTCCGCACGCGCGTAGCGGGCGACGCGCCCGAACGCCGCCGCCCTCTGGACGGCGGCTTCCCCGTCGTTCGGTTGAGCCGCGGCCGCAGCGCCCCCGCCAGACACATCCGCCGCAGTCGCCGCAGCGGAATTCGCCGAAGCCAGGTAGTTGAGCGCCACGCAGATGACCGACCGAGCGCCCGGCAGAAGCTGCGCGGGGTCGAGACGCTGTTCGGGATTGCGGGCGAGATAGCCCATCGAGCCATGCCGCCCTGCCGCGAGCCAGTCCCTATAATACGCGGCGCGCCCGACCGGATCGGCATGCGTGATGCCGACGCGGTCGAAGCCGATCGAGCGCGCCAGGCGTTTCACGATTTGCGAGTGCATGGCCGGCGTCATGCGGTCGATGGTATCAGGGCCGGATGCGACGGGCCAAGCGGCGCGCGGTGCGGCGCGGCCGGCCCGGGGCGGAGCGGGATACATGTTCAACTACGATTGGTTCCACGGTGCGGGCCTGCGAATGCAGATCGACGAGGCCAAGCGCCGCTGCGCGCGGAAGAAGTTCCCGGTGGATCCGGCCGCCAACGGCAAGCAGGCCAAAGAATATCAGCGTTACCACGACGAGCTGGAGACGCGCGTCATCCTGTACATGAAGGACGGGCTGACCTACGAAATGAAGGAAATGGCCGACATCGGCACCAGCAGCGCGCTGGCGTTCGAGTGTCTGCCGGTGGATGAGAATTACCAGGTCGGCGCGTATGTGATCGTCGTCCCGTTCGAAGACGTGGCGCGCGTCGAAGTCTTCGCGGTACACCCGGTGGACAAGCCCGCAGAAAACGTGCGGATCCCGGGATTCCGTGCAAACGCGGCTGAGCCGCGCGAGTAGCATCGACCTGCATTGGGGGAATCCGCCCGCAGCGCTCGCGACATCGCGGCGTCGGGCGGGCCGCATCGGGGGGTTCGCGCGCTGCCGAAAGGGGGGAGCGCGTGAATCGGCCGGGGGAGTCGTCGCCCACATTTTCAGACGCATCGCCCGAAATTCGTGCAACGAATCGGCGGCGCTCCGACACTCACCTGTAACCACTGCGGCGTGTCTGCATCCGTCTGGGAGACAGGAGCCGGGAAACATGAGCAAGTTCACGACGCTGACGCTGAGCCTGTGCATCGCGGCCGCCTGCCTGAGCGGCGGTTGCGCTTCGGCGCTGACCCACCGCGCCGAGCACGGCCTGACCGTCTATTGCCCCGGCGCCGGGAACCTCGACGGCGGTGATCGCGGCGTGAAGGCCGGCCTGGAATCCGCCGGCTGGAAGGGCGACGTGTCCTCCATCTTCTGGACCCTGGGCTTCAACCCCGCTCTGGACCAGACGTTGCGCTTCAATGCACGGCTGGCCGGCAAGCGATTGGCGCGGCAGATCGAGTCCTACGCCGATGCCTACCCGGGTCGGCCGGTCAACCTGGTCGGGCTTTCGGCGGGAACGGGAATCGCGGTCTGGGCGCTGGAGGAGCTTCGCCCGGGCTACCGCGTGGACAACGTGGTGCTGCTGGGCAGCAGCCTCTGGCACCGCTACGACCTCACCCGGGCCATTTCGCGAGTGAAGGGGCGAATCTACAACTACTACTCGCCGCACGACTCCATTCTGGCGGGGCCGATGAAGATTTTCGGCACCATCGACGGCGTGCTGATGGACCATGGCGCGGGAGCGGTGGGCTTCGCGATGCGCCACCCGCAACTGGTGAACATCCCCTGGCGGCGCGAATATGAGCGCTACGGCTATCGCGGCGGGCATGTGGATTCGACCAGCGCCGCCTTCGTGAAGTCCTTCATCGCGCGGCACTTCCAGATCACGGACGACACGCTCGATAAAGCGCCCGCCACTGCGCGGGGGTCAACTCCTCCGGCCGCGCCGTCGTACTGATCCCCATTGCGTCGCATGCGCTCGCAATCGTCGTCGCGTCCGGCCCGCCGCGTGCCGCGCCGCGCAGCGTCTTTCGCCGCTGCTGAAAGTGCAGGCGCACAAACGCGGCAAAATCGCGCGAATCACGCACGTCCCGCGCATCCGGCGACAGCGGCGCAAATGTGACGAATGCGGATTCGACCTTCGGCCGCGGCCAGAACGCCGCCGCGGGCAGGATCGCCTCGATGCGCGCCCGCGCCAGGCTCTGCGCCACAACGGACACCGGACCGTAATCGCCGGTGCGCGGCGCAGCGCAGAAGCGCTCCCCCACCTCCCGCTGAATCGTGCACACCAGCCCATCGAATCGCAGGCACTCGCACAGCAGCAGCTCGATGAGCAGCGGCGTCGCGATCTGGTAGGGCAGGTTGGCGACCAGCCGCACGGAGCCGGGCGACTCGCGCAGGCGGGCGCGAAGCGCGTCCAGCAGCGCGGGGTTGAGTGCGTGCTTGCCGTCGAGTGCATCGCCCGTGACCAGCGTGAAACCGGGATGGGCGCCGAGCCGCTGTTGCAGCAGGTTCGCCAGGCCGAAGTCAATCTCCACGGCAACGACCCGCGCCCCGGCCTCGAGCAGCAGTTCGGTGAGCGACCCCGTCCCCGGCCCCACCTCCAGCACGACATCCCCCGCCTGCACCCCGGCCAGCGCGGGGAGCTTTCGCATAAGATTTAGGTCGATCAGAAAGTTCTGGCCGTAGCGGTGCCGCGGCGCGAGACCCGCTTCATCGAGCATCGCGCGAACCTGGGAAAGCGTCTGGCCGGCCATCGGCGCGGATGTCCTGTGACGTGTTGCGGTTGATCTCGTGGACCGAACTGGCGCAGCCGCGCCTTCGGCGGATTCTCGTTGCAGGGAGCGACTGCCGCAACGCGCCGGGTCTGTGGAGCATGCGTTTCAGAATGGAGGTGGCGATGAGCGAAGCGCGGAAAATTCGACTGACCGCGTACGCCTCGTGCGCCGGTTGAGCCGGCAAGCTGCCGCAGGCAGTAACGGCGCAGGTGCTGCGCCGGCTCGAACCCCAGACGCATCCCGATCTGCTCGTGGGCACGGAAACGGCCGACGACGCGGGGGTGTTTCGTCTCTCGGATGAGCTGGCGCTGGTGCAGACGGTGGACTTCTTTCCGCCGCTGGTGGACGACCCATTCGACTTCGGGCGCATCGCGGCCGCCAACGCGCTGTCAGACGTCTACGCGATGGGCGCAGAGCCGCTGACGTGCCTGAACATCGTCGGCTTCCCGGACAAACAACTGCCCGCCGAAGTGCTCTCCGAAATTCTGCGCGGCGGGGCGAGCGTGGTTCGCGAAGCGGGGGCGGTGATCGTCGGCGGGCACAGTGTGCGCGACGCCGAGGTGAAGTACGGGCTGTCTGTCACCGGCCGCGTGCATCCGCAACGCATCTGGACCAACGCCACGGCGCGCCCCGGCGATCTGCTGATCCTGACCAAGCCGCTCGGAAGCGGGTTGCTGTGCAGCGCCGTCAAGAATGGAAAGCTGCCCGAAGAGGGGCTTGTCGAGGCGGTGCGCGTGATGACCACGCTCAATCGCGCCGCGCGCGACGCCGGTGTCGCGCTGGGGCGCGTGCACGCCTGCACCGACATCACCGGCTTCGGGCTGGTCGGGCACGCGTTCGAAATGGCCGACGGGGCCGGCGTGACGATCACGCTGCAGAGCGGCGCCACCCCCCTGCTGCCGCACACGCTGGAAATGGCCCGGGCCGGCGTGCTGACCCGCGCATCGTCGGCGGCGCGCGAGTTCATCGGCGATCGGCTCGTTGTGGATGCCGGCGTCGAGGATGCGCTGGCCGGCGTGCTGATGGACGCACAGACTTCCGGCGGGTTGCTGATGGCCGTCGCTGCGGACGACGCACCCGCCCTGCTTGCCGCGCTGCGTACAGCGGCGACGCCCTGCGCCGCGGTCGTCGGCGAGGTGAGCGCCGGACCGGCGCGCGTGCGTGTGGTGTAGGCTGCGGCCGGGCGCCGCTGTGGGAACAGGTTTGCGTGAAGGATGCTGGTGCGCATGAGCGAGTTGGAACAGATTATTCGCGGATGGCGGGCGGCGCAGGCGCGCGGGGCGGAATCGCTGCTTGCCACCGTCGTGCGCGTCGGCGGCTCCACCTACCGCCGCCCCGGCGCTCGAATGCTGCTGACGCGCGACGGCGAGCGCGTCGGCGCGATCAGCGGCGGCTGCCTGGAGCGCGAAGTCGGGCGGAAGGCCTGGTGGCGCACGGAGCGCGAGAGAGCCGCAGTCGTGCGCTTCGACACCTCCGCCGACGACGACGTGGCCTTCGCGTTCGGCCTCGGTTGCCAGGGCGTCGTGTGGGTGCTGCTGGAGCGCGGGGAGGACGCCGCCCTGCTCCTCGACGTCACCGGTCAGCGACTCGCGCAGCGCCACACCACCATCGCCGCCACGATCATCGAGTCCGCCGATCCGGCGCTGCGCGTCGGAGCGCGGGCGCTGCTCTCGCCCGATGGAGCACTCCTCGCCGGCGAGCTGCCCGGCAGCGCCCTCTTCGCATCGCGAAATCGGCTAACCGGCCTCGTGCCCAGCGCACCGACCAGCCGATTCCAGCTCGACTCCGGCCTCACCCTCTTTCTCGAGCGCATCGCCCCTCCGCCGACGCTGGTGATCTGCGGTTCGGGGTACGACGTCGCGGCCATGATCGCTGCCGGACTGCACGTCGGTTGGCGGGTCGTGGTGTGTGCAGACGGCGCCGCGGGAATGGACGCCGCGCGGGCAGCGGGCGCAAGCGAGGTGCTCGGCGGCGCTGCCGAAGTCGTGGGGGCGCAGATCGAAACGGACGATTGCACGGCCATTGTGCTCATGACGCACAATTTCAGCGCAGATGTCGCCTGGCTGCGCCATTGGGCGACAACCGGCGCCGACTACATCGGCCTGCTCGGCCCGGCGTCGCGCGCCGCCGCGCTTTGCGCCGAAATGGAGAAGCACGGCGTGGCGCTGACCGATTCTCTGCGTTCGCGGCTGTTCGGCCCGGTCGGCCTCGACCTCGGCGCGGAGACGCCCTCCGAAATCGCCGCTTCCGTGATTGCGGAAATTCTCGCCATTCGGAACCGCCGCAGTGCCGGCCCGCTGCGCGATCTCGGACGCCCGATCCACACCCCCGCTGCGGACGAAGGCTCCCCGACGGACGGGATCGCCTCTGGCCCGGCCCGCCCCACCTGCCGCTCATGAACGGCGACGGCCCGCAACCCGATGTCTTGATCACACTGATCGTGCTGGCAGCAGGCGGTTCGTCGCGCATGGGATCCGCGAAGCAACTCGCGCGCGTCGGCGGAATCACGCTGGTCCGCCGCGCGGTGCTGACGGCGATCAAGAGCAAACTTGGACCGGTGATCGTCGTCACCGGCGCAGCGGGGGAAGCGGTGCGGGCTGAAATCGCGGACGTCGCAGCGCGGATGCCGGACGCGGCATTCTCGGTGCGCGCGGTCGAGAATCGTGGCTGGGCCGACGGCGTCAGCACGTCGATCCGGGCCGGTGTGCAGGCGGCCGGCGCGGGGAGCGGCATTCTCCTGATGATGGCCGACCAACCGGGCGTCTCCGCCGAGCACCTGCGCTCAATGGCTGCTGCGCTTCGGCCGCCTGCGATCACGATCGTGAGTACCCAATATGGGCTGATCGGACCGCCGGTGCTGTTTGATGCGCGCCATCGGCCGGCCCTGTGCGCGCTATCCGGCGATCGCGGGGCCAGGTCGGTGATCGAGGCGAACGCCGCTCACGCCGCCAGCATCCCGCTGGACAGCGCGCGGCTCGACGTGGACACGCCGGAGGATCTCCGCCGTGCCGAGCAGTTTCCGACCGACGAATGACGCCGTAGCCTGCACGGCAGGAATCCTCGCCGAAGCCGGATTGGATCGGGGCGCACCGACGTGCCGATAGAAGCGCAATGTCCGCAATTCCGCCTCCGAACTGGCTGACGTCGGTTCTCGGCTCGCCGGCCGCGCAGAAGCGGGCCGCCGAGGAGCGCCAGCGCGGCGAGGTCAGTGAAGCGGAGCGGGTGGACCCCGCAGCCTTTGCGCGAAAGCTCGAGGGGGCGGTTTCGCATGACGGGGCTGATGGCTCGGTCTACGCAGACGCCGAAGGCAGCGGCGGCCAGGGGCGTTCTTCGGAGCGTGGCGAGCGGCACGAGGAATCGCCGCCTGACGAGCCGCCCAAGAACCCGGACGGCGGACCGCTGGGCGGAAATCTGGACGTCTCGGCGTAAGGCGCGCGCGAGCGATCACCACATCAGTTGACCCGCGAATCAATCGATCGGCCCATCCGCGGGTGTCATGTTCTTGCTGCGTGTGGCATGAAGGGTGGAGCAAAGGGTGGGATAAAGGGTGGCATAAGGGGTGGAGTAAAGGGTGGAGTACAGGGTGGCATAGGGGGTGGAGTACAGGGTGTAGTAAAGGGTGGCATAGGGGGTGGAGTAAAGGGTGGAGTAAAGGGTGGCATAGGGGGTGGCATACGGGGTGGCATAAGGGGTGAAATATTGGGTGGCATGCTTTCGCGGTACTCCGCGTAAGCATGCAGCGCGTCGTGGCACCGCCCTTCCGGGCGGTGCGGTGCATCGGGCGGAAGCCCGATGCCACATGCCATGCCGCGCGTTGGGTGAAACTATGAAGCGGAGGTCGGGCCGGCGGCTGCACGGTTCCTGAACTCGTGGTAAACCAGCGTTTCGTGTTTGAGTCGAATCGTTGGCTTCCACACAGGAGAAGACCGTGAAGAAGTTCGTCGGCGTCGACCTCCACAAGCAGCGTATCGTGGTCTGCGTTGTGAACCAAGCGCGGCAAGTGCTCACTTCGGCCCGTTTCACCAATGCCGAGTCGATCAAGCTGGCGGCCTGGTTGAAGGCGCTCGGCTCATTCGACCTGGTGCTCGAAGCGACCGCCAGCTACGAGTGGTTCGTGAAGCTGGTCGAGCCGCTGGCTGGGCGTGTGCTGCTCGCTCATCCACGCAAAATGCGGATCATCGCCGAGAGCACGCGCAAGAGCGACAAGGTGGACGCCCGCGTGCTGGCGGAGTTCCTGGCGCTGGACATGATTCCGCCGGCGCACCGACCGACGCCGCGGCAGCGGGCGCACCGCAAGCTGGTGCGGCGGCGGGTCTGCGTGCGGGCGCGGCTGACGTCGATCAAGAACCGCATCCGGCACGTGGCGGCCGAGTACAACGCGGACCGCAAGGATCTGTTCACGAGCGAGAGCCTGAAGTACCTGCGCGGGCTGAAGCTCGACCCCGTCGATCGCTGGCTCGTGCAGCGCCTGCTGCGCGAGTTGAAGTTGTATCGCGACGAGCTGAAGGCCGTCGATCGGCAGCTGGCGGCCTTCGCCCGCACAGCGCCGGCCGCCGAAGCGGGCCACCGTGCGCTGCTGGATTCGATTCCGGCCGTCGGACCGGTGACGCGCGAGACGTTCCTGGCGGAGGTCGCCGGGCCGGAGCGTTTCGGCTCGCAGAAGAAGCTGACCAGCTACGTCGGCCTTGCGCCCGGACAGCGCGAGTCGGCCGGCAGGCGCCACGACCTGGGCATCACGCACAGCGGCTCGCCGATTCTGCGCGCTGGCCCTGCGCCGCGGAAAGAAGAAGGCCATTACCGCCATCGCGCGGAGGCTGCTGTGTCTGATGCTGGCCGTCATCCGCAGCGGACGGCCGTACCAAGAACGGCCGCCGGCGACACCGGCGACTCCGGCGGTCGCCTGACTTCACCGTGCTGCGGATCGGGCCGCAGCTCGCGGCCTGGCGGAGCGACCGAACGACCAGAATTGAAGCGAAACGCGTCTGCGTGCGTAGCGCGGACGCACGGAACGAAACGAATGCGAAGCGTTTGGTGTGGAGGAGCGGCGACGTGACGAACCGGCGGACGACCCCGCGGCATGGCAGGAGCGCGTTCCCAATCGCGCGCTCGGCAGGGTGAATGGCGGCGTCCGTCTTGTATTTTTTCATGAGACGTCCGCTCCGGCGGATGATCTCGAATAGATGCCTGAGCGTCACGCGTCACGCCGCCCCCGCTCGTCAACATCTCCGAGGGAGGCCCTCCCTCGGCCTCGGCTCTGGGCCTGTGCGGAAGAGAGTCAGCCCCAACGTCGCGACGCCGGCTGAGATGGGACAGATCGACCGATGCCGACGGCGACGGGCCTGACGGAAGAATCTTCCAAACAGAACCGCAGCCGCCCCTTGACACCGTTCGCTTCATAGATGCCATGCCGACGGCTTTGCGTCGGCATGTCTTGACCACCACGAAACCGACACCGACATGCCCCGCCCCGCCCCGCAGCGCCGCATCTCGTGACTCACCCCACCCCCGCCCGCCGAACACCCCCGACGACCACCGAAACCACTGCGACACACACCAGAGCACTTCCGATGCCGCCCTATGACGCGGCCAGCACCGCCGCCAGCGCCGCCGCCTGGACCCGCAATTCCGGAACCGCAGTGGATTCCCAATCAAGCGGCCGGCGCATCGCCCCAATCGCGAACAGCGAATCACTCGCACTTCCGTCGACGGCAACAACCGCCCCCGTCGGCGTCGTGACCAGCCCCAGCCCCAGCGCGTCCGCCCGGGCATGTCCGTCGCGCAGCAATCCCCTCAGAAGCGGGTCCGCGCTGCGAGCGGGATTGGGGTCAGGACCGGTGCAGTTGATGACGCGCGCCACCCGCAGGCCGGTGGCGCTGCCGCCGCCGCGCGGGCGGATCTCGGCGACCAACCCCTCCGCGTCAGCGCGCACCGCGCCGATCCGACCGCTGAGAATCACCAGCCCGCCCGAGCGGCGCAGTGCGGCAATCTGCGCCGCGATGACCGGCGCTGCGCGATGCCGATGGACATCCCAATAGGCGCGGGCATGGCGCAGGAAGCTGCGGCGCTGCGCGGCGTCCATCCGCCGCCAGAGCGGATTGGTCAGCGGGCGAAGCTGATCCACCAGAATCCGCCAGTCGCGGCACTCGCGCGCCACACGCCGCAGGTCGTGCAGGAGCGTGGACAACCGCAGACGCGAGCCGGCGCTTCGCTCGCCGTCCGCGTCCACTTCTCCCGCTGACAGGTGCACGGCCAATCGTTCGGCCAGGCGCAGGTCGGGAGGCCCGCTGCGCGAGACATGGTGGGCGTGTGGCGCGAGGCCGCGCCGCGAAAGTGCGAAGATCGGACCGGTCTGCCCCAGCGCCCGAAGCATCAACACGACGTCCAGCGCCGTCAGACCGCTACCCAGCAGCAGCAACGGCTCCGGGCCGGCACAGGCCGCCAGCGCATCGGCGCTCCACGGATCCGGCACAAAACGCGCCGCGCGCATCGCGACCGGGTCGGCAAGCGGATTGGCCGGGCGGGCATTTCCGACCGCCAGCACCACGCGCCGCGCGCGAAAGGCCCTCTCATCCTGCGTGCGGATGATCCACCCGCTGCCGGCCGCGTCGCGCTCGCAACCGGCGACATCCGCGCGGAGAGTGGAAAGCTCCACGTCCGGGTGGGCAGCGCGGACCGCGGCAAGCGTGTCGGCGAGATATTGCCCGTAGAGGCGGCGCGGCATGAAGGCCCGCCCCTCCACAGGCCCGATCGTTCGATGCAGCCAGTCCACGAAGTCGGCGGGAGCATCCGCAAACGCGCTCATCCGCGCCGCAGGGACGTTCAGCAGATGATCGAGAGAGGTGGTTGCGTACGCCAGCCCGGGGCCGACCTGTTCTCGCCGCTCGATCAGAACAATGCGGCGCGGGCGGGCGGCCGAAGCGCGAAGCACCTGCGCGGCCAGCAGCGTGCCCGAAAAGCCGCCGCCGATGATCGCGACGTCGGCAACGCCGACGCCAACGACGGCATCGCCGGTCGATGCGGCGGCAGCGCTCATCGGGCGCTCACCAGCGCGGCGACGCCCAGCAGAATGGTCGCGATCCCGACCACCCCCCGCAACGCCGACAGCGGCAGGCGACCGACGATCATCGTGGCCATCGGAACGGAGGCCAGCGCGCCGGCGGTCAAGGGAATCGCCAGCGCCCAGTGAATCTGCTGACCCAGCGCCAGGCACACGGCCAGCCCCACGCCGCAGGTAACGCCCTCGCAGATCGACGTGACGGCCACCGCGCTACGGGCCGGAACGCCCGACACGACCTGCCCGGACGTGACCAGCGGGCCGTAGCCGCCGCCGCTCAGCGCCTTGTTGAACGCGGCAACCGCGCCAATGACCACGAGCTGAATCGGGCGGAAGCGCAGTTGACGACGCGCGGTGAGCACGATCACGACACCCACGCCGACGACCATCCACGCGATCATCGTGCGCAGCGCCGCCGCGGACGACGTGCTGACAACCAGCGCCGCGACGCCCGCTCCCAGCACCGTCAGCGCCAGCAGCAGCCCCAGGATTCGACGAACCTGCGGATCACTGCGGAAGTCCACGTTTCCATCGCGGTGGTGCATCGCCGCGCCGAACAGGCCCGTGACGCATTCACTCAACAGCACCGCCGGAACCACGTCCAGCGGCGAGAATCCGGCGATGAGCAGGACCGGCGTCAGCGTGGTGCCGAACCCCATACCGAGGCTTGTGTCAAGCAACTCGCAGAACAACGCCGCGGAAAAGACCAGCAGCAGGGTCATCGCGCGCCAATCCGAAGCGAGCACGCCGACCCAGTCCCACTCCGGCTGCGCGGCCGAAACCAGCAACGCAGCACACACTGCGGCCACGCCGATTAGCCAGATTCGCGTGCGGCGTTGCCTCAGCAACTCGGCGGCCACGCCCGCTACGAGCGACAGCGGCCGGGATTCGGACCGCTGCGCATGCCCGGCCGGTTCCGAAGCAGGAATTGTTCGGAGCCGGCTCACTCGATATACCCCAATGCCCGCAGGCGCGCCCGGATCGCTTCCAGTTCAACCTGCCCGATGGACTGCGCCTTTGGCTCCAGTTTGCCACCGGCGGCCACATCGCGCAGGACATACACCGCGAACTCGGTTACGCTCCTAAACCCAGTTCCTTCAATCATTTCTGACAGTTTCGCGTACAACTCCGCCGGAATTTTGAGAGTGACTTTGCCGCTTGGATCGGGCGCGGACATAATAGGCTCCAATTGGAGTGCAATCGGAGTATATGGGGAGCCGGCCGAAACGCAACCCCCGGCGAGCACGATTTTTCTAACGACTTGGGTCCGAGCGCCGCCCACGTCGATCGGCAATACTGCGATATACGCCGGCGCGCCGTTTCGCAGCGGTTTGCACTGCGCCCCGGCCGTAGCAAGGCTGCAGCCTTCGATGCCGCTTCAGTTTGAATCAACAACACCCCCGCGGGGCGTTCGCCCGGCCATTGCACTACGAGCCGCGCTGTCCCGCTACAAACCGGCCGACCTGCGCGCGGACGTCATGGCCGGTCTCGTCGTCGGCGTCGTTGCGCTGCCCCTTTCAATGGCCCTCGCAATCGCTTCAGGCGTTCCTCCGCAATACGGGCTGTACACGGCGATTGTCGCCGGCGCGCTCATCGCCCTCCTGGGCGGCTCGATGCGCCAGGTGAGCGGCCCGACGGCGGCGTTTGTCGTGCTGCTGGTGCCGGTGACACAGCAGTTCGGCCCCGGCGGGCTGATGCTGGCCACGCTGCTGGCCGGAATCATCCTCTTCGGCATGTCGCTGGCACGACTGGGGCGGCTGATTCTGTTCATCCCCTTTCCGGTGACCACCGGGTTCACAACGGGGATCGCAATCGTCATTGCATCGATGCAATTGAAGGACTTTTTCGGGCTGCCGATCGCAAAAGTCGATGAGCACTTCATCGCGCGGCTCGGGCAGATCGGCGCTGCACTGACGCAGATCAGTTGGCAGGACTTCGGCGTCGGCGCAATGACGCTGACATTGCTGATCGTGTTGCCGCGCCTCGTGCGAAGCGTGCCCGCCCCGCTGCTGGCCTTGCCGCTGGCCGCACTGGCGGGCTGGCTGCTGGAACGAAACGGCCTGTCGGTGCACACGATCCAGTCGCGCTTCGGCGGTGTGCCGCAGTCGCTGCCCGCCGTGAACTGGCCCTGGCAGGGTCCGGGCGCCGATGGCGCGCCGCTGGGGATCTCGTTCGAACTTCTACGGGCGCTGATCGGTCCGGCCTTCGCAATCGCGATGCTCGGGGCCATCGAGTCGCTGCTGTCGGCGGTGGTGGCCGACGGCATCACGGGAGATGAGCACGACCCGGACACTGAGTTGTTCGCGCAGGGCGTCGGGAACATCGTCGCGCCGTTCTTCGGCGGCTTCGCCGCCACCGGCGCCATCGCCCGAACCGCGACCAACATCCGGGCCGGAGCGCGGTCGCCCATCGCGGCGATTGTGCACGCGGGGTTCATCCTCGCCGCGATTCTGGCGCTGGCGCCGGCGCTCGGATACCTGCCGATGGCCGGACTGGCCGCGATGCTGCTGATTACCGCCCGCAACATGGCCGAGCTGCCCCATGTGTTTCACACGCTGCGCGTCGCGCCGCGCGGCGACACGCTGGTGCTGCTGCTGTGCATCACGCTGACCGTGCTGTTTGACATGGTCATCGCTGTCTCGGTCGGTGTGGTGCTGGCAGCGCTGTTGTTCATGGGGCGGATGGCCGACCTGGCTCGCGTGCAGGAAGTACTCGGCGCTCACCCGCACATGCGCGAGCCGCTGCCGCGCGGCGTGTTGCTCTACCAGATCGCCGGGCCGCTCTTCTTCGGCGCAGCGCGCAAGGCCGTCGGGGCGCTGCGCGTGATTCAGGACGGTGTGCGCATCGTCATCCTGGACATGACCGCCGTACCGATGATGGACGCAACCGGCCTTGTGAACCTCGAATCGACCATGGACCGGCTGCACCGCGACGGCGTTTACGTCGTCATTGCGGGGATTCAGGAGCAGCCGCACGCGCTGATGATCCGCGCCGGGTGGCGGAACCGCAGTTGGCTCACGATCTACCGCAGCTTCGACGATGCCGTGCTGTTCACGCGGACGCTGGCCGCCTCGGACCTGGAGCATCTTCCGAAGACGGACTGAAGCGCGCTTGACTCAGGCACGGCTCAGCGGGCCGCATCGGCGAACAGCGCATCGACGAACGCGCCGGGATCGAACGGCTCGATGTCATCGATGCTTTCGCCGAGGCCGACGAACTTCACCGGCACGTCGAGCTGCTCGCGGATGCCCACCACGATTCCGCCGCGCGCGCTGCCGTCGAGCTTGGCGAGAAACAGCCCGGTGACTTCGGCGACCTCGCCGAAAATGCGCGCCTGCGTGATCGCGTTCTGGCCGATCGTCGCGTCGAGAACCAGCAGCGTTTCGTGCGGCGCTTCGGGGATGCGCTTCTGAATGACGCGGCGGATCTTGCCCAGCTCCTTCATCAGGTGGTCCTGCGTGTGCAGGCGACCCGCCGTATCCACGATCAGCACGTCCGCCTTGCGCGCGATGGCCGCCTCACAGGCGTCGAAAGCGACCGCGGCGGGATCGCTGCCGTGATTGTGCTTGACGATGTCCACGCCCAGGCGACCGGCCCAGATGGTGAGCTGGTCAATGGCGGCGGCGCGGAACGTGTCGCAGGCGGCCAACAGCACGCTGCGCCCCTGCTTTCGGAGATGCGCCGCGAGCTTGGCGACGCTGGTCGTCTTGCCCGAGCCGTTAATCCCCACGACGAAGATGACCGTCGGCCCGGCGGCGGCCATGCGCAGCGCCCGTGCCTCAGGCGTCCACGCGCCGGCAATGCGGGTCTTGAGGAACGGCAGAATCTCCTGCCCCTCACGGATCTTTCCGGCGCGCCACGCCTCGCGCAGCTCGCCGATCAGCGCCGTGACCGCCGTCGGTCCCATGTCCGCGGCGAGCATCGTGTCGTGCAATTCATCTAGGAGCGCGTCGTCGATCTTGCGGCCGAAGGAGAAGATCGCCCGCAATCCGCCCAGCAGCTTGTCGCGCGTCCGGGCCAGCCCGCGCTTGAAGAGGTCGAAGAGTCCCATGCCCGCAATCTACGCACGCACGCGCAGCGTGTCGAGGCGGCTTGACTCGCGCCGCCCGCGGGTCGCACAATCCCGCCATGCCCCGGACCTCCACGCCCGCCGCGACGCGCCTCTCCGACGCCGACGAAGTGTGGCGACTGCTGGCCGGGCAGGTGCGCCCCCTGCCCGCCGAAGAAATCCCCGTTGCAGAGGCCCACGGCCGCCGGCTCGCGGAGGACGCGCTCTGCACCTTTGATTTTCCGCCCTTTGACCGCGCGGTGATGGACGGGTTCGCCGTGCGCAGCGCCGATTTCAACCAGGGTCACGCGCGGCTGCGGATGATCGACCTGGTTCGGGCCGGCGGGCCTCGCGGCGGGCCGCTCGCACCCGGTCATTGCGCGCGGATCAACACCGGCGCGCCGTTGCCGCCGGGGGCGGACGCGGTCGTGATGGTCGAGCGCGCGACGGAGGCGGACTCGGAATTCGTCGAATTGCGCGATTCGGCGACGATCGGCGCAAATATCGATCGTACGGGCGCGATTCTGCACCGCGGGGCGATGGTTGTGCCGCGCGGGACGCGCGGGACGGGTGGCGCGCTGGCAGCACTGGCCAGCGCGGGAGTGACCCGCGTGCAGGCATATCGACAGCCGCGCGTCACCCTGCTGACAACCGGGGATGAGCTGATCGACGCGGGCGCACCGCTGGGCGAGGGGCAGATTTACGACAGCAACTCGATGCTGCTGAGCGCCGAGATTCAACAGACGGGAGCGACGCTGCTCCAGGTCGGGCGCTGCCCGGACGATCAGTCGGCCCTGGACGCCGCGCTGCGCAGCGGACTGGCTGTGGATGTGCTGATCGTCGTCGGCGGAATGTCACGCGGAACACACGATCTTGTCCCGCGCACCTTGCAGGAACTCGGCGTGCGCTGGGTCGTGGAGGGGCTGAATCTCAAGCCCGGCAAGCCGACGCGCATCGGCCGCGCGCCGGCCGGCGCGTGGGTGCTCGGGCTGCCGGGCAATCCAGTCAGCGCAGCGGTCTGCTTCACCCTGTTCGGACGACCGCTTCTGAGCGGCCTATCCGGCGGGCCTTGCGAAGCGCCGCCGACGCTGTGCGCATCCCTGACCTCCCCAATGCCCGCCAACGGGCCGCGGCCGATGTATCAGCCGGCGCGCTGGTCCGCGGACTCCGAGGGGCGGCTGCGGGCCGAGCCGCTGACCTGGCGCGGCTCCGGCGATCCATTCGGGCTGGCGCTGGGAACCGCGCTGATCGCACGCGATGCGAATGCGCAGGCCGCAGCCGCCGGCGACGCGGTCAATCTCATTCTGATCGGCGGTCTCTGATGGCGGATGCGCCCGGAAATGGTGCGGCGGACCGCGCGCCGAACACGTCGCGACCCGGCAACCCTGCGCCGCCCTCCTCCACAAATGCACCGCATGCCTCGAACCCCGCAACGCGAGCAGTCGCGCCACCCATCGGAGCGGCAGCGCACGCGGGCGCTGCCGCGATAGCGCCATTGCCGCCGTTGAAACAGGACGCGCTGCGCGTGCTGTCAGCGACACTGGCCAGCGCGGTTGCGCTGTCGCTGATTTTCCCGCCCTTCGAGTTGTGGCCGCTGGCGTTCGTGGCGCTGGGACCGTGGGCGGCGGCGGTGTGCGGAACGCATCGGCCGTGGCTGGGATACTGGGCGTCGTACCTGATCGGATTCTGCTTCTTCACGGTGAACTTGAGCTGGCTCGCGCCGGTCACCGGTCTGGGATACGTCGCACTGGCGGCCTACCTGGCGGTGTACTGGCCGCTGTCGGCCTGGGGGCTTCGGACGGCGCGGCGCTACGGAATCGCGCCGGTCTGGACGCTGCCGGTGGTGTGGGTGGCGTGCGAGTTCCTGCGGGCCTGGGTGATGTCCGGGTTCCCGTGGCTGTTCGTGGGGCACGGGCTGTATCGCGCGGTCACGCTGATCCAGATCGCGGACATCGGCGGCGCGTATCTCGTCAGCGCGCTGGCGCTGCTGGTGAGCGGGTGGTTCGCCGAACTGGTGCTGGTGCACGAGGGGCGAAACGACCCGCGCACCACGCGAACGCAGTTGTTCTTCGGCGGGCTGGCCGCCGTGGGGGCGATCTTCGGCGCCGTGGGCTATGGGGGCACGCGGCTGGGGACGCCGCTGGTCGCCGGGCCGCGCGTGGCCGTCATTCAGGATGATTTCCCGCTCTCGAACACTGAGCCGGGCGAACTGCCGCACGTGATCTTTGCAGCGTACATGTCCATCGCGGCCAAAGCGGCACAGGAGCGGCCGGACCTGATCGTCTTTCCGGAGACCCCCTGGAGCGCCGTGCAGAACGTCGATTTTCTCGAATCGCGGGCGCAGGCCCCGGAGACGGCCGGCGATTCGTGGGCCTTCGGGCTGCATTGTCATGAGGCGACGGCGGCGGTTGCCCGCGGCGAATACGCGGTGGTGAACGAGAAAATCGCCCAGTGGGAGCGGAACATCCGGCAGGTGGCGCGCGAGAAGAAGCTGGACCTCACGACGGACCTGCCGCGGTTGTCGCCGGAGCGCGGACCGCCGACCCCGTTGCTGGTCGGCAGTGTGTCGATCACGCCACGGCCGGATGCCGTCTACCCGAAGGAGCTGCGCTTCAATTCGGCGCTGTTCTACGACCGCGACGGAGTGCAGCGCCGCGAACGTTACGACAAGATGCACCTGGTGCCATTCGGCGAAGTCGTGCCCTTCCGCTACGGCCGCTTCCACCGCGTTTACCAATGGCTCAATGCGCTCAGCCCATTCTCGCGACAGGGCACGATCGAATACTCGCTGACCCCCGGCGCACAGCAGACCAGGTTCGATCTGGTGGCGGAAAGCGGAACGTATCGCTTCGGCGTGCCGATCTGCTATGAAGACGTGATGCCGTACATCTCGCGCCGGTATGTCTGGGAAGGCGGGCGGCGGCGCGTGGACTTTCTGGTCAATATCAGCAACGACGGCTGGTTCGCCCACAGCGCGGAGCTGCCGCAACACCTGGCGATCTGCGTGTTTCGCGCGGTCGAGAACCGCGTGCCGATCGCGCGGTCCGTCAACACCGGCATCAGCGGCTTCATCGACCCGCTGGGTCGAATGCACGATCTCGTGACCGCCGACGACGGCCGCGCCTACGGCCCCGGTATCCGCGGATTCCGAATCGCCGAATTGAAACTCGCGCCGTCGCGCGTGAGCCTGTATGGCCGCTGGGGCGACTGGTTCGCGATCGCGTGCCTCGTCGTCGCGTGCGCCCTGTGGCTCGAAGGCGTCGCGGTGCGCTGGGCGGCCGCTGCCGGGCGGCGAATCGGCGGCTGGTTCCGCAGGAAGGGAGCAACATGATCCATCGGCGACCAGGCGCGGTGATCGTTCTGCTGACAATCTGCGCTGCGCTGCCGTGGGCGGGCGGCTGCGCCGGCGGGACCGGCTCGGCCACGCCTTTGCCGCCGCCGGATGCCGCGGCGCTGCGGACGCGGGCGCTGGACCTGCTTCTGCGCGCAGCGACCACCGGCGCGGCGGAGACGCGCTGCAACGCGATGGAGGCGCTGGCTCGGGTCGCGCCGCGGGCCGGGGCGGAGGCCATCCGCCAGAACCTGCGTCACGACGCGGCCATCGTTCGCTATGCGGCCTGCGTGGCCATCGGAGACGCGCGAATCACGGCGGCGCTGGATGACGTGCTGCGCCTGCTGCGCGACCGCGAGCCGCGGGTGGTGCTCGGGGCGGCGTTCGCGGCCTATCGCTGCGGCGAAGCGCGGCAGGCCGAGGTGCTGGTCAAAACCCTTGCGCAGGGCACGGACGAGGGACTGCGCGCCGACGCGGCGCTGCTGATCGGCCGCCTGGGCGAAAAAAGCGCCGTGCGACGGCTGCGATTCACGGTGTCAACCGACCGATCCACGCGCGTGATCATCACGGCCTATGGAGCACTGGCGGCGCTGGGCGAGTCGGACGCGGTGGATCGGCTGATCGAGTATGCCCAGGGAGCGGCCGAGACGCGCGTGCTGGCGCTGCTCGCGCTGGCGGACAACCCGGCGGAGCGCGCCCGCGACACGCTGCTGTATCGCATGCGTCAGCGCGGCGAATACATCCAGGCGCGGCTGCTGGCGGCGCGGGCGCTGGGGCGGCTCGGCTCGAAAGAGGGGCTGAACCTGGCGATGCAGGCGGCGACGCAGACGGGGCGCGACGAGATCGAAACGTACTACATCCGCAGCCTGGCCGCGCACGCTTTGGGTGCGATCGGCGATCCTCGCGCGTTGGGCACGCTGCGCAACCTGGCGGCGATCCCGGATGACGGAGTGCAGGTGGCCGCGTGCTATGCGATTCTGCTGATCGCGCCGCAGCCGGGAAACTGAAGCACGCTCGCCCGCCGCCGGTCGCATCAATGCCCGGACGGCTCGACATGCACCCCCCCTATCAACACCATCAACGGCCGCGGGTCGCGATAGTAGCGGCCGCCTGACGGTGCACCGGGGATGTGCAGCCGCAAGCGCGACACCCCGGCAGGAATTTCCGCGGCAAGACTTACTTCACCCGCGGCGCGCACCTGTGCCCACCCCATCGGCCCGTCTGAGGCGCGAACCTCCAGCCGGCAACCCGCCCCCGGATCCACGGCCGGCCCCAGCGCCTCAATCGTAACCCGAACGACCGCCCGCACCGGCTCGCGGGCGTCCAACTCGATGGCCACCTCGCCTGCATCCCCGTTGCCAAGCCAGAACCTCCCCGAAAGCCGCGGATCGCAATAGTCGAACTGACTCGGCTCGACCCCGCGCAACACCAGAACTGGCGCCAGCTCCGCATGGATCGTGATCGCCCCGGCCGGAATATCTGAGACCGGCATCGTTACCGCGTCCGCGCCCGGATCCCACGCCTGGGGTCTCGACACTGTGTACTTCCAGATCAGCGGCCAGCGCCGCGCGTCCGACAACGGCGCCGCCGTCAGCACTTCCAGTTCCTCGAAGACCTGCCGCGCCGGGCCTGCTGGCCAGGGCGCTTCCGCCGCCCGCCGATCAAGTTCCGCCGCCAGGTTCGCATCCAGCGCCACCACGCGGTTCAGCCAGTCATCCCCGAGGTTCACGACGCGCCGCGCGTGCAGGTACGCAAGCGGCACCGCCCGCTGCACATGGCCGGTACGGTTCTTGAGGCTCGGCCGGCACCGCGCAACGAACGGATCGGCCAGGCCGTGCAGATCCACCACCCGCAGCCGCGGCCCCATGCCGAAGGTGTCGTCGCCGAGGTTGGTGTATCGAACAGAGAACATCTCGTCCGGGCGACGATCGGTGGCAAATCGCTCATTGAATCGCACAAATGGCGACAGATTGCGATAGCCCGCGTTCATGGCGCTGCGCGTCAATGCGCGTCCATCGGCGCGGATTTCGGGAAATGGGTTGTATTCGAGCCAGATTCGCGACACGCCGCTGCGGGCGTCGAAGGGGCGCTCGCGCAACGTGACCCGCCAGGATGCGGCCAGAAGCAACAGAACACCGCAGGCGGCCACAATCGGCGCGATTCGGCGCCAAAGCGCGGCACGCGGGCGCGAGGCTGCGCCGCTCATTGCGGACTGGTGGCCCGCCGGCGCTGCACCAGCTGGGTCCGATTCCGGCCGGCCGGCCGCGGCGACCGGCACTCGCGATCGCGCCGCGGCCAGGACGAATCCGATCAGCAGCGCCGCGGAAAACAGGCTGCTGGTGAGGAACCGGCCGCGCATGTAGTCGCCGCCGATACTGAGCACGTAGCCCAGTTGCAGCAGAATTCCCAGCGCAACGCAGACGGCCGCAGCCCGGCGGGCGGGATCGAGGCGTGCGATCCAGGGAAAAAACAGCGCAAAAGCGATCACTCCGGCGTGAAACGGCTCATAGCGCGCAAAATCGCGCAAGTAGAGCAGCCCGGCGAGCAGCGCGTCGGCGCGGGTCGCGCCGCCAAGCTTCGCATAACTCGTATTTGGCAACGGAAAGCCATAATAGAAGGCAGCAAACGCCAGCCAGACGATCAGGGGCAGAATGCCGAGCAGCATGGCGCGACAGAATGCAACCGTGGAGCGCAATCCACGGGGGTTTGAGCGCAGGGCGCGCCACGCGGCAAGACCGACGAGCGGAAGCGCCAGAAAGAGCTGATCGACGCGATTGAGCAGCAATGCGCCAAAGGCGAGCGCAAAACACAACTGGCGACGCGGCAGTGTGCCGGAACGTAGCGCCATTGCCGTCGATATTGCGATTATCGCGTGATTCAAGCTGTTTTCGAGGCCGCTGGTGCTCCACTCGAGCGCGCTGCGTGAAGAGAAGAAAAGAAGACAAAAGGCGCTCATTCCCAACAGCGGGCGCTCGCTCGCGGCAAGAAGCCACCAAGCGGCAACAATTGCACCGGTCGTGCAGATCAGCCCGAGGTTGATGGCATGGACGACGGACCACTCGGGCGGAGCGGCCAGCAGGAGCAGCATCCAGAGGGGATGGGTGAAGCCCTGGACGCGCTGGCCGACGTTGAAGACGAGGCCGTCGCCGGCCCAGAAATTCTCGACGTAGCGCAGGGAGATGAATGCGTCCTGGCTGATCCAGCGGGTCAGCCAGACCAGGGCAATGGATGCAATCGCAGGCAACAGCGCCAGGGCCGCGACGAGGCGTTGTTGCGGCGGGGTTGAGGTCTGAATCGCCGCGTCAGGCAATGCACCGGGGGAAATCGAGCGCTCCTGTCGGGCGGGTCGTGAAGGCGGCACGGGCGTTCCCATCATCACGGCGGCAGGATACCCGCGCTGGCGAGGGACTGGAACGCGCGGAGTCGGGCGGAATGGGGCGGAACATCCTCCCCGCTTTGGGGCTGAACCTTGCAGACCGTTCCTTGCAGTTGCGCCCGGTCGTTGCCAGTGACTTCAGCCACTGGTGCGCAGGCCGCACGTGAACTCTCCGCATGGTGGTCTTCATCTTTGTGGACCGCCCGGAAGGGCGGTGCCACGGCGCGCTGCCCGGAGGAGTGGTGCCACGATGTGCTGCATGCTTACGCGGAGTACCGCGAAAGCATGCCACCCAACGCACGGCGCCATCCAACGCACGGCGCCACCCAACGCACGGCGCCACCCAACGCGCGGCGCCACCCAACACGCGGCGCCACCCAACGCGCGGCGCCACCCAACGCGCGGCGCCAGCCGACACGTGGCGCCGGGTTTCCGCCCCGAGGGCGGGCGGCGGCGGGGCGCGGAATTTTGGGCGCGGGTTATTGACAGGCGCTTCGCCCGGGTTCATCGTTTCCGCATAACAGCGGTCGGGATCTGCCGACGCGGCGGGTCCGCTGTGGGTATTGGATCGGAGTGTTCAGAATGAACCTGCTTGACTCGCTCGGCGGCCTTGGGATCGGCGGCATCATCCTGCTCGGCATCGTGCTGGTGCTCGCCTTCCAGTTTCTGTTCGGCGGCTGAGAACCCGGCGGAGTCTTCCGCTTTCGACGGGGTGCGCTTCGCGGATTGAGTCTGCCGGGCGCGCCCCGTCGTTGTTTTTTTTCGCCCGAGGCGACCGGCGCCGCCGTTGCGCGCGAAAGGCGACCTGCGCCGGCGGTCTTTGTGAGAGGCGACCTGCGCCGGCGGTCTTTGCGAGGGGCGATCTGCGCCGCCGTTACGCGCGAAAGGCGACCTGCGCCGCAGTGATTTGCCCGAAGCGCCCTGTGCAGGCGGTGTTCGCGAAAGGCGCACCGCGTCGCCGTTATTCGCGTGAGGCGCGCTGCCGCCACCGCGGGCGATTTCTGTGTGGCACAGCGGCAGTACGAGGGAGGTCGGCGCGTGGAGAACTCGCTGCTATCGGGGCTGGCGTTCCTGGCGGGCATTCTCGCCATTGTGATCGTGCTGGCCCAGTTGCTGCTGTAGTGCGAATTCACGGGCGGCCGGCCGCATCACGGCCGCAGGCCTCATTACGGCGACAGGCTGCGTGAGGACGGCGCGGCCGTGCGTGAAGCGGCGGAGAAGTCCGGGAGGCGCAGCTGCCGCAGCCGGATTGACTCGCTTCGCGGTTTCATGCCGGCGGGCGCAGAAGGAGAAAACGGCCATGGAAGTGGTGTCCAACCCGGTCGGACTGCTGCTGGGCGCGGCGACGGCGCTGGTGATCCTGCTCTCGGTGCTGCTGCGGTTCGTGTTTTAGCGCGGCGACCTGATGTCCACGTTTGACATTTCGATCGCGGCGACGCAACTGCTCGTGGTGGACGTGCAGGAGCGCCTGCTGCCGCATATTGACGAGCATGAGCGCGTCGTGACACAGACGGTGCGCATGCTGCGCGCGGCGCGGCTGATGGGTTTGACGCGGACGCTTTGTGAGCAATATCCGCAGGGGCTGGGGGGGACGGACCGCCGAATCGGCGATGCGGCCGACGGCTCGCCGGTGCTGCACAAGATGACATTCAGCGCAGCGCGCGATCCGGCGCTGCTGGAGCATCTGCGGAGCCACAGGCGCGAAACAGTTCTGATTGCGGGGATTGAGACGCATGTGTGCGTGCAGCAGACGGCCTGCGACCTGCACGATGCGGGGCTGCGGCCGGTGCTGCTGGCGGATGCGGTGGGGTCGCGACGGGCGGGCGATCACGCGGTGGCGCTGGAGGGGATGCGGGCGATGGGTCTGACGGTGACGACGGTGGAAGCGGCGCTCTATCGGCTGGCGGAGCGGGCGGGGACGGAGTTGTTCCGGGCGATGCTGCCGATCATCAAGTAGCGCAAGCGGGAGCGAATTCTCATGGCGCGACCTCCGGGCCGGCGGCCGAATGACGACGAGGACGTCGATCCGTTCGGCCTCGACGACTCGGAAGATCCGCAGCCGGAGGACATGACGGGCGACGACGATTCGGAGGATACGCTGCCCTGTCCGCGCTGCGGGGCGATGATCTGGGAGAATGCGGAGCGCTGCGGCCGGTGCGGGGCATGGGTGAAGCCGGGGTCGGCGAGGGGCTGGCCCGAATGGTGGCGGATCGGGATCGCGATCCTGCTGGTGCTGGCGGTGATTCTGCTGAGCACCTGGCTCATTTAGGCACTTTGCCGCTTGGAGCAGCGGATATACTGTAAGTGGTGTGAAACCCGGATGCGCACCGCGGCGGCGGGTGGAGGCGGTGCGCCGAGGCGGTTTCGCGACAGCGGAACGGACGGAGGTTTGGATCATGACAACGCGGTGGAACTGGGCGGCGCTGGTGGTGAGCCTGGCCTTTGCGAGCGGTGCGCTAGCGCAACTCGAGAAGGGAACAATCGCCCCGGACATTGAGGCGAAGGTGTGGCTCAACACCGATGGCGAGGCGCTTTCGCTGCAGGACACCCGCGGCATGATCACCGTGCTGTATTTCTGGGTGTCGTTCCACGAGGGCGGGAAGTACTTCTTCGATGACCTGAACGTGTTTGAGAACAGCCAGGGCGTCGCGATGGGCGTACGGATCATCGGCCTGACTTCGGGCGAGGCGAAGCGTACCGAGCCGGGCATCAAGAAGCACAAGATCTTCTTTCCGGTCGGCTGCGAGTCAAAGGCTGATGAGGAATACAAGGTCGAGTTCTGGCCCTACATGGTGATCATTGACCCCGAGGGCAAGGTGGCGTGGAGCGGCTCGCCGGCGGACGGCGGCGAAGCGGTGACGACCATCCGCGACATCCTGTCGACCAACCCGCCGACGCGCACGCACCCGAAGGCGGCGGCGGCGGCGCGCAGCCAGCTTGGCGTGGCCCGGGCGGCATTGCAGGCGGAGGACTACTCCGGAGCGACCCGCGCAGCGCGGATTGCGCTGGAAAAGGCGATGACCGGGGACAGCCTCAAGACGCACTGCCAGGAATTCGTGGACCTGCTGGAGGCGCTGGGGCGGGATGCGATTCTGCGGGCCGACCGGGCGATCATCGCGGAGAACTGGAGCGATGCGGTGCGGCATCTGCGTTTCGTGACGCGGCACTTTCGGGGGCTGGACTGTTATCGAAGCGCCAAGGACAAGCTCGACAAGCTCGCGAAGGACCACGAGAACGTGAAGCGCGAGCTGGGCGACATCGCCGGGGCGGAAGCGGCGAAGGCGGATATCAAGCGCGCCCGCTCATTCGTGGAGCAGCGGAAGTTCGGCGAGGCGTATGTGCTGCTGGAGAAGGTCGTCGCCACCTATCCGGACACCGCGGAAGCGGACGCGGCCGAAGCGCTGCGGGTCCGCCTGTCGGGCGATGCGCGGGTGATGGCGGATGTCACGGATTTCAAGGCGGCAAAGGACTGCAAGGAGTGGATTTCGAGCGCCCGGTCCTACATCGCAGCCAAGCGACTCCCGGAGGCGCGGGCGCTGCTTCGACGAGTGCTCGATGAGTATCCGGATTCGAGCTTCGCGGACGAGGCGATGGCGGAACTGGTGCGAATTCAGTAGCGGGCAGGCTGGTGCCGGCGCGAGGGCGGGTGGATTTCTGTTTGACCGGGTGCCGGCCCTCGCTTTTGCGGACTCGGCGAAAACGGAATGGAACGCCTGACAGAATTCTCGGTGAATCGGGAACCCGGGTTCTGGGATGGGCGTCCAACTGACGAAATGGCGTCAATTGGGCGTACCGACGCTGGGATGACGAATAAGCGTCCGGGAATTCGCAGATTGGAATTGACAGCCGGGCGGCGCGGGGTATTCTGCCGAGGGCCGCTCGGGTCGGGCCGACCGTGGCCGATGTGAGCCGCCCGACTGCCGGCGAGAGTCGGCCGAGCGTCATGAAAGTCTGACCAACCGCCAGAAGGAGCCCCTGAGCCAGAAGTCCAACACCAGCGCTTCGTAGCACCGCCGTCCGCCGATGATCGGCGCGATGCCCAGCCCCGAAACCTACCGGCCTCATTCATACCATCCTCCGCCAGTAGGGCTGACGCACGCGACCAGACGCAACGGACCGCCAAGGCCGCTTCGCGTGTGACAACCCGGGACCGTTGAATCCACAGAGCCAGACTGCCGTGCAGGCTGCTGCGCCTTGCGCCGTTTCCGCATTCCGCGGAATCGCCGTGGTGCATGCCCTAAAGGCCCGCAGGCGAATTTGAGCCGGATGGCGGGTGCGACCCGAGCGGTCGCGCCGCCGGAGTGCGCTCGCGCCGAAATCGGGCGCGGGTGTGCGGTGCGGTGTTTGCGGGCGCAGCGCCCGGGCGACGAAGGAGAACGAGATGGCATCCGGAGGCGCGGTGTGGGGCATTGACGTCGGTCAGTGTGCCCTGAAGGCGATGAAGGTCCGGCCGGCCGGCGACGGCAAGCTGGAACTGCTGGCCTTTGACGTGATCGAGCACCCGAAGATCCTCTCGCAGCCGGACGCGGAGCCGGATGAGTTGATCGCGGCTGCGATCGAGAAGTTCGTCTCGCGGAATGACATCGCGGGGGACGGCTTCGTGGTGGGCGTGCCGGGCCAGCAGACGTTCGCGCGATTCTGCAAGCTGCCGCCGGTGGCGGACAAGCGGCGGCTGCCGGACCTGGTTCGCTATGAGGCGCAGCAGCAAATTCCCTTCGACATGGACGACGTCGTCTGGGACTACCAGGTCTTCAGCGCTGCGGACTCGCCGGATACGGAGGTCGGCATCTTTGCGATGCGCAAGGACCTGATCCGCAAGCAGATTGACTACTTCACGGCGCAGCGGATTTCGCCGCTGGCGATCCAGACGATTCCGACAGCGCTGTTCAACGCCATCCGATTTGACGGCCAGGGCGGCGGGGACGAGGGCGCGGCGACGGTGCTGGTGGACGTCGGGGCGCAGAACACGGACCTGATCATCGTCGAGAAGAGCGGCGGGTGGATGCGAAACATCCCGCTGGGCGGGAACAGCTTCACAGACGCGCTCATCAAGTCCTTCAAGCTTTCGTTTGCGAAGGCGGAGCAGCTCAAGCGGCAGGCGGCCAGCAGCAAGTATGCACGGCAGATTTTCCAGGCGATGCGGCCGGTTTTCGCCGACCTGGTGGCGGAGATTCAGCGCTCGCTGGGGCACTATGCATCGACGCACCGCGACGTGGAGCTGCGGAACGTGCTGGCGCTGGGCAATGCGTTTCTGCTGCCGGGTCTGCAGAAGTACCTGGAGACGAACCTGACGATCGCGGGGGGCGTGCTGAAACTGGAGAAGTTCAACACGCTGGCGCCGTCGGCGACCGTGAACGCGCCGCAGTTCCAGGAGAACATTCTCTCGTTCGGGGCGGCGTACGGGCTGGCGCTGCAGGGGCTGGGGCTGGCGCAGATCAACGCCGACCTGCTGCCGGTGGAGCTGGCGCGGGTGGCGATGTGGCGGCGGAAGCAGCCGATGTTCATGGCGGGCGCGGCGACGCTGATGCTGGCTGCGGCGCTGCCGTGGGCACGGAATCTGATGGACCGGCAGGCGCTGGGATCGGATTCGCCGCAATCGAACCCGAGCCTGCAGCGGACGCAGCAGATCGTCAGTTGGGCGTCGGAGTTTCAACAGCAATTCAACGCGGTTCGACAGGACACGGGCGGCGAGGAGCAGCGGATCAAGCAGGCGGTTGAGCTGACGAAGAGCCGCTACATCATCCCGCGCGTGTTGTCGCTGGTGAATGAGGCGATGCCGGAACTGCCTGCGGCGTTTGCCCGCGCCGCCAACTCGGAGGAGCTGAAGCGCGTCGTGAGCGCGGATGCGACGCTCGCCCGCACCAAGCGCAAGCAGATCATCATCGAGGAACTGAAGCTCGAGTTTTCGCCGAACATCGAGAACATGGTCGCTTCCAGCTCCAGCGGCCCGGCCACGGCCGCAATCGGGGGGTGGAATCCGTCGCGCGGCGGGGGCATGAGCGGCGGCGCGATGGCGCCGCCGGACATGGGTGATCCCAATGCACCGGTTTCGCCGGACCAGATGGGATTCTTCGTGCGCGTCAGCGGCCGGCTTACCTACGGAGCGAACCAAGCGGAGGCGACGGAGGTGCTGGAGAGCGAATACCTGCGGAACCTCAAGGTGCTCGGCGGTCGGCCGGGGGTGGGTTTCTATGTGATGGAAAAAGACCCGCAGAACCCGGATCGGAACAACGAGAACGTCCGGCTGTTTTCTGTGTCGTCGGTGCGGATGGAGGCGCTGGGCGGTGCGGGTCCGGCGGCGGGCGGTCGCGCACCGGGTGGAACGTTGACGCCGGGAGGTGCGGCGGCGAGCGAGGATGAGTTTGAGCGACGGCGCTTCGCGGACGCGGCGACGGGTGAAGACACGCGAACGGACTGGCGATTCGAGCTGGGCTTCAAGGTGCGCTTCGGAGAGAAGCCGCCGCCGGAGCAGGCGCAGTAAGAACCCGGGAGGCCACCGGCCGGACAGGAGCAATGATCATGCAGTTCGTGAAAAAGAACGCGGTGATGCTCGGCAGCGGCGGCGGTGCGCTGCTGGCGATCGTATTGCTGATATTGGGGATGATGGACTCGTCCGTCGCCGATGAGATGGACCGGCGGGTGTCAGCGGCGGGGCAGATTTCGTCGCTGCGAGCGGACCCGAAGAATGACGCGATCATCAGGGCGGAAAAGGAGCGCGGGGAGCGGGTGGCGAAAGATCTGAAGACCGCTTTTGAGAAGCTGCTGGAGATGAACCAGCGCAAGCCGCTGATCGCCGAGGCCTTTCCGCGGCCGCGCAGCATGACACAGGCGACGGAGTTCCGCATCGCCTATGTCGAGGCGTTGTCGGCGCTGTTGCGCGAGCTGGACGCGGGCGATCTGCCCAACACTTCGGAGATCGAGGAAGAGCAGCAAAACGTCAACGATCAGATGGAAACGGAGCGCGCCGCTGCGGAGGAGGCCGACCCATCGCTCGCGGCGGCGCCACCGACGGCGCGCGGCGGTGCGGCGCCCCCGGGTGTGAGCATCGGCGGCGGAGCCGGGCGGGCCGGCGGGGCGGCCGCGGCACCGGGGATGCTTCCGGCGGGGGCGGACCCTGATGACATCAAGTACAACGCGGAGCGGCGGGCGCAGATCGCCAAGGCCCGCAGCATTCGCATTTACGTCAGCCCGGACGCGCTGCATCGCAGCCCGATCGGCGAGTCACAGGCCGCGCCGAACGTAATCGACATGTGGTTCGCGCAGGTGAGCCTCTGGATTCAGGAGGACATTCTCCGCGCGATCCGCGACATCAATGACGAGGCCTCCCGCAGCGGTGGAGACGGCACCGTCGAGACCTCGCCCGTCAAGCGCATCGAGCGCTTCCGCGTGTTCGGCTACGTTTCACCCGAAGGCAAGATCATCGAGTTTCCGGCTTCTGCGGCGGCGGTCGTGGCGGGAACCGCCGGCACGGCCACGCAGATTCCCGGCGTGGGTGAGATGCGCCGTTCCTTCACGCAGCGGAAGGCGGATGAACAGTTCGACGTGGTGCGGCTGACGCTGATCGTCACGGTCGATTCGCGTGACCTGCCGCTGCTGCTGGACCGCATCAGCCGGCAGAATCTCTACGTCTGCACGCACGTCGACCTGAACCGCTCGAACGACGCGCTGTTCGGCTATGTCTACGGACCGGAGCCGGTCATTCGCGTCACGATGGACTTCGAGTGCTACATGGCCCGCAGCGCGTTTGCGGCGATGATGCCGCCGGACGTGCTCAAGGCGCTGGGCGGCAACCCGCCCGAGCCGAACAACCCCTGATCGCCGATCGAGAGATTCGGAGAGACTCCGATGAGCAAAGGTTCCTTCAATTTCTTCGAGTTGCACGCCGAGAAGCTGGTGCTGGGCGTCTGCGGCGTTTTTCTGCTCTACATGGTGTGGGCGTTTCTGATCAGCACGCCCAACACGGTGGAGTACGGCGGGCGATCAGTCGCGCCCGGCGAGTTGGATGAGGCGATTCTCACCGCGGCGCGCGACCTCGAAGCGCGTCGTCAATGACGCCAAGCCCGCCGCGACCGACGAAAGCCAGTACACGCGGCTGGTCGCCGACACGCTGACCACCGGCGTGCTTGCCAAGCCGCAGGATGGCGGACCGCCGATCCCGCCGCTGTGGCGGCCGTCGGCGGCGTTCGGCCCGGTGGTCGAGTACCCCGGAGCGAAGGATGCGCGGGCCGTCGCCCTGGTGAAGCCGATCGCGCCGACCGCGCCGCTGGCGCGCACCGGACGCAGCATGGTGAAGCCGGTGTCCTTCAACATCCCGCCCGACGCCATTCCCGGCGACGCCACGATTGAGAAATCCTGGGTCACGGTCGCGGCATACTTTCCAATCGACCGCCAGCAGGAGTTGATGAAGGCGGCCGGGTACGCCGCGGACAAGCAGCGCGTCTACATCGCGACGGTGGATGTGCAGCGGCAGGAACTTGGCCCCGACGGGCAGTGGACGGAATGGGCCGACGTGACGGAAAACACGGCGCGCACGCGCTTCGACACTCCGAACCCCGAGGTGGACCCGATCAGCGGAACGGTCCGCAACACGAATGCGATCAAGGACGCGCTCAACAAGGTCCGCGATTACCAGCGCGAGTTGATCCAGCCGCAGTTTCACACGATCGCCAAGGGCGACATCTGGGGCGTGCCGCCGCTGCCGGGACTGAAATTCACGCCGCTTACTTCTGGAACGGGTGTGCAGCCGCCGGGCGGCGGCGGAGTGGCTCCGCCGGGCGGACCGGGCGGCCGTGGCGGCGTTGCTCCCCCCCCACCACCGCCGGATGGGCCGGGCGGCGGCCGGGGCGGCGTCGCTCCGCCCCCACCACCTGCTCCACCCCCAGGCCCCGGCCCTGGGGTGGGTCGCGGTGGGACGGGAGGCGGCGGACTGCGGCCGGGCGGGCCTTCGCTGCCGACGGGAGGCGGCGGGGATCGAGCCGCGATGCGCCGCCAGGCGACGGAGATGCTGCGCGACGCGGATCGCGCGTTTCAGCAGAAGGAATATGACTCGGCGTCCAACCTGGTCGAGCAGGTGCTGAACAACGAGCATGCCGACACGGAGACCAAGAACCGGGCCAAGCGGTTGCGCGACCGGATCATCGAAGCGCAGCGCAAGGCGGCCGAGGCGGGCACGGCGTCGAGCGGCGGCATGGACGGCCCGCCGCCGCCGAACGTGATTCACAAGTCACCGGACGGGTCGCCGGCAATCTGGTTCAACGACGATTCGGTGACGGCCGGCAAGACGTACCGCTACCGGGTGCGTGTCAGCCTCTGGAATCGCTATGTGGGGTTGGCGCGACTGGTGCAGAACGTGGCCGACGCCAGAGTTACCACGATCGCCGGAGAGTGGTCGGAGGCGACCGAGCCGGTGATGGTGGCGCCGACGGCGCATGTGTTTGTCCGCGGGCCGAAGGGTTCGGCGACGAATGTCGCCAGCCTGGAGGTGTGGAAGTGGATCGACGGGGACTGGCACCGGGAGACCTTTGACGCCTCGCCGGGCGAGACCATCGGCGGTCCGCGCAAAGTCAAGAGCGGGGATACGGTCGATTTCACGACCGGGTTCGTGGTGCTGGACGTGCGGCGCGAGATGGTGCGGCCGCGACGGCCGGGCCGCGACGACACCGGCTTCTCCTTCGGCAACGAGGTCGAGACGACGGTGGTGACGTACGTCGATCCGGTGGATGGGCAGGTGCGCGAGCGCAACGCGGCGAGCTTCCGGACGGATCCGCTGAGAAAGAAGCTGGAGGAAGTGGTCGTCGAGAGTTGAGCCGCGGTGCGGAAGGGGTCGGCCGGATCGCTGCGCTTCGGGCGGGTTCGCCGCGCCCCGCGCGGGCCGGCGCTACTCCCCCGTGACGCCGGTGCAATCGACCCACGAAGGCCCCTGCGTTAGAATCCGCGTTCGCGGAGCGGCGCGGGGCGGCGAATGGAGGCCGGGTCGGCATTCGAGCCGCCGGCTGCCAGCCCGCCCGGCGCCGGCAGTGACCGCGGCGGGCCGATGACGACCTCCTTCAACCACAAAGACCGCACCATGAATACACTCCCGACGCTTCGGTTCATCCTTCGGAACTTCAAGAACTTCAACGCGCGGGCGACGCGCGACGCGCTGCTGGCCTATTGGGATCACATTCAGCGCGGCGGAAAAATGTACTGGACGCTGGCGGGGGCGATGTCGTCCGCGCAGCTGGGGATCACGCTGTCGCCGGCGATCCGGGCCGGGCTGATTCACGGGATTTCGGCCACAGGCGCGAATCTGGAGGAATCGCTCTTCCGGCTGGTGGCACACCACAGTTACAAGGACTTCCCGGAATACCGCTACTTCGCCAAATCGGACGACACGCGCATCCTGGAGCAGCGGATGCGGCGGGTCACCGACACCAGCATTCCGGAGGATGAGGCCTTCCGGGCGGTCGAGCGGCATATCGTGCCGATGTGGCAGGAGGCGACGCGCAGCGGCCAGCGGCGCTTCTGGCATGAGTATTTCTATGAGCTGGTGCAGGCTCTTCCGGCGGCGGCGCTGGAGGGCGACCCCGAGGAATGCTGGCTGATGGCGGCGGCGCGGGCGAAGCTGCCGATGGTCGTGCCGGGCTACGAGGACTCGACCTTCGGCAACATTTTCGCGTCGTACGTCGCGCGGGGCGAGGCGGCCGCGTCGATCGCCAAGTCGGGGATTGAGGCGATGGCGGATTTCTACGACGTCTACCGCGAGTTGTCGGGCGGGGCGGGGGTGGGCTTCTTTCAGATCGGCGGCGGAATCGCGGGCGATTTTCCGATCTGCGTGGTGCCGTCGACGAAGTACGACCTGGAGCAGCCGGTGCGGCCGTGGGCCTACTTCTGCCAGATTTCGGACTCGACGACGTCGTACGGCTCGTACTCGGGCGCGACGCCGAACGAGAAGATCACCTGGGACAAGCTGACGGCTGAGACGCCGATGTTTGTGATTGAGTCGGACGCGACGATCGTGGCGCCGCTGATGCTCAGCGCGCTGCTGGAGTGCCAGGCGGATCCGAAGGGTGCGAACGAGCTGATCGGGGGGATGAAGAAGTAGGAGCAAGGGCGGGGGGCAATTTCCGAAGCACCGTGTGGGCGGGCTGCAGGCAGGATGCCCGCATCAGAGAAGGCTGAGAGGCGGAATGCCTGCATTACGACTTCTGTAGGCGCGCGACGTGCTTCGAACTCGCAACCCGGTTGCACTATCGCTATGAAACCCGAAGATGTCATCAGCGGCCTTCGGCACCCGTCGCCATACTTCCTGTGCGAGAATCTGAGAGATCGCAAGTCCGCCGCGCGGTACCGAGTGCCGCTGACAAGTCAGCGGTTCGCCGCCTTCCACGCCGAGGCTCCCGATCCGGCCGCGGGGACGCGGGCGTTGGCCGGGCTTCCGACGCTGGAAAGCTCGGCGCAGCTCGCCGCCGTGCTGGAGGGCGTGAAGGGACTGGGGCTGTGGGCGCCGAAGCTGGCCATGGGCGAGAGCGGGCCCAAGGCGCAACCGGGGGATCATCGCTACCAGGCGGCGTATGGGTCGGTGCTGATCTTTCCGCCGCATGAGTGGGAGCTGCTGCGCGGGACATTCGCAAACTGGCAGTTCGACGGCGTGGAGGCGGCGTTCGAAAACCTGCCCTACTCATTCGACGACATCGTGCCCTTCGCGGGTCTGAATCTCAGCCCCGATCTCTGGCTTCTGATCCTGCGCGGGCCGCTGGCGGGCAGCGTCTGCTGGTGGACTCACGACGGTGATTCCTGCATGGACGAGCCGTGGGCGGCTGACATTCGGGCGTGGGGAGAGCGCATCCACGCCGACGGGCCTGACGTGCTGGGCGGCACCATCCGCTTCGAAGCGGACGATTCACCGGATGGCCCGCCCGCCGATGCCGAGCTTTATCCGCTGGAGTACCACCCCGACGGCGGTGCGAATTGAAACGGCCGGCGGCCGGCCATCAAGGCACGAAGTACTGTTTCCACGCAAGCTCCGGCGGGAGGGGCGTCGCGGCCGGGAGCGTCAGGTCACCCACTTGCGTCAGAAGCGGCTGATCCGGCCTGACATAGTGAAGGTAGAAAGCCCATCGCCCCCGTTCGGGGTCGACCAGTTCCTCATCGTACGCCGCCTGCCAGTTTTGCCGCTCCTTCCCGGGTATTGACTGAGTGAACGCACCCCAATCGATTTCGGCATCCGGCGGAGCGACTTCGATCACGATGAGGCGCAGGCCGTCGAAGTGGCCGCGCACGCGCTCGCGATCCTCCACTCGCTCTTCGGGGGTCCGGTCGCTGCCCCTCATGATTTCCACGGCGCTCTCGAATTCCTCCGCGGAACACGGCACCGGATGAACGCCGACTACGCGAATCTCCATCCGCCTGCTCCCGCTTCATGACTCGGCATCAGACGACCGCTCGCGATGGTTACCGAAGAGCTGAACACGGCCTGTGCGGACCACACGGCCGCAGATCACACTTACGCTGTCGCAACAGCCACACTGATAACCGCCAGTGCGCCGATGACGCTCAGTGACAATATTGCAAAACCAACGCGGTTCAGCATCGAGTCCGGCTCGGAGGGTCTGATCACCAGGCCGATGAGGCCGACGAACACGACCGCGAGCAGGGTAAGCGCGCATAAGAGTACTTCACCAAGGTCGAATTGCCCGGGCGGTACATGTAAGTAATCCAATATCGCAAGCACGCATGCGGTATCCGCAAGTACTGTAGCGAAGACGCACCCACAGTACAATGCTCGCCTCACTCTGTGTTCCCCGACGCGTCAGAATGCTGGTCGGACCTGGCCTCGCGCGCATTGGAACGTGCTGAGACACTTACTAACTAGTTCATAATATAGTCTACGCTTGGGGCGCGGAAGAAGGATCGGACGAGCGGCGGGTTGGCCGCGATGGCTTCGAGGTCGGCCTCGACGCGGGCGCGCAGCGACTCGTTCTCCCGCAACGGCGTTTTGGAGACGCCCTTTTGCCGCAGGTGATTCCAGACAAACTCATCGGGGTTCAGGTCCGGGGCGTAGCCGGGAAGAAAGTGCAGCCCAGCCGGCCGCCCAGCGACTGCACAAACTCCGCGACCTGCCTGGCGATGTGGGCCGGGTGCCGGTCCAACACCAGAAACACCGGCCGGCGGCGATAACGCAGAAAACCCTTCAGAAAGAGGATGAACTGCTCCTTGTTCAGCCGGCCCTCGTACACGTTGTACCAGAACGCCCCCAGCCGATTCACGGCCGAGATGGCGTTGACCGATTGCCGTCGGCCGCTGGTCGCGACCACCGGCGTGCGGCCCCGGGCCCCAGGTGTGCGTTGCAGCGGCGCATCCGAACGGATGCCCGCCTCGTCCAGAAAGAAAATGTCCGCCCCGCGGCGTCCCGCACGCTTTTGCAGAGCCGGGTACTGCTCGCGCTTCCACCGGTCGATCGCGGCCGGGTCGCGCTCGTAGGCCCGTCGCAGCGGCTTCTGCGGCGTGATGTTCAGTTCGGCCAGCAGCCGGCCCACCGACGTGATGCTCAGGCGGATCTTCATCTTCTGTTGAATCAGCGTCGCCACGATCTTGCGCGTCCAGGCCCTGAAGTCAAAGCCATGCTGCCGCGGATCCTTGCCGCAGATCCAGCGCCGCACCTCCCGCTTCTGGCGGGCCGACAGCTTGTCCGGCCGGCCCGTGCCCTGCGCGACGCCAGCGCCGCCTCCCCGCCGCGCTTCGCGACCCGCAGCCACTTGTAGATGGTCGTGCGACACAGCCCGTATGCGCGGATGACTTCGCTCGGCCGCTCGCCCTCCCGCACCCGGCGAACCGCCATCTTCCGAATCGCTTCACTGGCTTCGTGCGACAATGTGCGGCCATCGATCGTCATGCCGACAGTATACCACACACTACGGAAATGTGTAGGCCACATTATGAACTATTTAGTAACACGGCCGGGCTCTCATGGTACTTCCTCCTTCGGCGTCGACGGATCCTGTGGACGAAGCGATCTGCCATCGGGCAGTGGGATGCCCTGTCCAAGATACCCTGTGATCCCCGCAGTGTTTAGTCGCCCTGGCCGATGGAGACGAGCCGTGGCTGGCGGTGCTGCGTGTTCATCAGATGCCCGCCTCCTCAAGCTCACGCTCAGCTTGCTCGAATTCTCGCTGAATTGACGAAGCCGGGCACGCTGCCGCCGAGGTCCGCCGCGGGTGTCCGGCCGAAGAACTCCTTCATCCGCCGCATCACCGCGGCGGACGAGCGGAACTCGCCGTAGTCGTGGTGCTGTTTGGCGAAGTAGTAGTTGTCGCGCAGAAGAACAATGAGCTGAAGTTGATCGGGACGCGCCGCCGCGTCGGGTTGCGCCGGCAGGCGCGGCAAACGCCTACCGGCGGCTTGCCACTCGGCGATGATCCGGTGGTACTTCTCGCGACTCTCCGGCGTGCCGTGCTCGCCCAGCCAGTAATCGCGGCGTTGGCGCGTGACGGAATCCGTGAGGGTGACGAGTGCCTGCGTGCGGCCCGCGCGCTTTCGGTACGAAGGGGTCTTCGGCATGGTGCGACCGCCGCGTTGCTGAACGCGGTCATTGATCTTGCTCCTTTCCGCCTCAGATCGCACGGCCGAATGTCGGCAGGTCTCCGTAAGCCGCGGGGTCGTCGCGAGTTGCCGTAAACGCGCCCGAGAGGATTCGAACCTCCGACCTGCGGTTTAGGAAACCGCTGCTCTATCCTGCTGAGCTACGGGCGCAACTATTTATTCTGCAATCACTTGCGTCATTTTTCGTGACACGTCAAAAACGGCGACGACAACCTTGACGACAACCGCAGAGGTACCTACGCTCGATTTGAACGCCGCCAAGCAGTTCGAATAACGAACGGAGGTCGCCATGGTGAAACGCTCTCGTCGCAAGCCTAAGAAACCTCATCCGACCTTCCCGCTGACTGCGCATCCGAACGGTCAGTGGTGCAAGAAGATCCTTGGAAAGCTCCACTTCTTCGGTGTCTGGGCCGACCCCGACACCGCCCATCAGAATTATCTCCGCATCGCTGAAGAATTGCACGCGGGCCGTGAACCCTCGCCCGCCGCAACCGGGGAGCTGACGATCAAAGAGATGGGCAATCAGTTCCTGATGCACCAGATGCAGCGCGTCGAAACCGGGCAGATTGGCACCCGGTGGTTCGAGGACTGTCGAAGGGTCGTGCGGCATTTCGCGCGGTCAGTCGGCACGGCCCGGCCGGTAACGAGTCTGAATGCCGATGACTTCCTCCAGTACCGGCGCCTGATCGCAAAGCAAGGCATTGGCGGCCAGAAGGCGTTGGGAGTGCATGGGATCACGCACACGGTTGTCGCGATTCAGACTATGTTCAAATGGGCGGTCCAGGCGGGAATCATTGAGCAGCTGCCGCGATTCGGAGTCGCGTTTGCGAAGCCCTCCGCCGCTGATGTTCGTCGAAGCAGAGCCGAGCGCGAGCGGCGGGCCGGCAAGAGATTGTTCACGGCAGAGCAGATTCGGTCGCTGCTCGCAGCTGCGAGACCGGAGTTGAAGGCCGCGATCTTCCTCGGAATCAACGGCGGCTTCGGCAATACGGACTGTTCGGCGCTTCCTGTTGCCGCTGTCGATTTGAAAGGCGGAGTGATCGACTTTGAGCGCCCCAAAACAGCCGTACGACGCGTGGTTCCCCTGTGGCCCGAGACGATTGATGCGATTCAGATTGCTCTGAACGGCTTGATGCCGAAGGCGGCGACGCCGGCGGCGCGGGAGCTCGTGTTCCGGAGCGAGCGCGGCTTTCCGCTGGTACGGCAGATCGTTCGCCGCGAAGGCAACGAAATCAAGAAGGTGACGTATATCGACCGCCTCAGCGACTGGGTCGACGCGCTTCTGAAGGATTTGAAACTCAAGCGGTTCGGTCTCGGCTTCTACTCCCTGCGGCACACATTTCGAACGTGGGCGGACGAGGCCGGTGACCAGCATGCGATTCACCGCATCATGGGACACAGCATCCCCGGGATGAGCGGCGTGTACATCGAAGAGATCAGCATTGAACGGTTGCGGCGAGTTGTGAACGTTGTGCGGTCGCGCCTATGGCCGCAGGTCGAGACTGCCGGCGAGCAGCTTCGAGTCGCTACTGGATAAAGTCGATGGTTGGCTCGGAGACCGAGCGGCTGCGTCGCACCTTGGGCGGTGCGGCGTGGAGTTTCACCGAGGACTTGAGGAACGCGTCGACCCAGTCGCGGTGAATGCGAAAGCGCCGGCGACGTCCCCGGCCGGCGACGCCCGTGACTTCGGCGGCTTGGAGTCGGCCGCAAGCGATGAGACGTTCGACCGAGTCGCGCGACAATTTAAGTTCGCCGGCCACTTCATCGACTGTCAGCCAGTCCGGTCGTGCCGATGTCGTCCCCGCCCGAAGCGCTGCGAGATGCGCTTCGATCTGCTGCAGCACTTGCAGCAGGTCTTCGGTGGTCGGAGTTGCCGGTTCCGGATTGTGCATGGCGTTTGTGAACTCTCGTCCAGTCGTGGTTCCCGTTACTGGAACTCGCGGTAGATCTGGAGGCCGACCAACTGCTTCAGGCGCGCGCGGAGGAGAGCCGGGCCGCCGAGCTCGCGGGCGAGCGACGGCGCGCGCTCTTCCAGCAACTCGGCGACTCGGCGGCGGTTACGATTCGTGAGTTCGACCGGTCCGGTCGTCAGTTCGCTGAAGCCGCGATTCTCAACCATCAGCAATCCGACTGTGATCGCGAAGAGTTCGAAGTCGCTCGGCGGACGGATTGGGCGCAGGCTCGTCGCGGCCGCCGTCTTCGTCAGGTCGTAAAGCACCATCGTCTTTCCTCCACTGTTCCGTTGTTCGCACGCACAGGAACACTGCGAGCACAAAAGAACACGCCGATTCAAGGACCGCCGGCCCGCGGATTGGCGTGGGGCGGCGAGGGTTTCGGCATCAAGTCGTAGAAGAGTCGGCTCGGGATCAACGTACGCGTCTCGGCGCCGGTGAGCTGAAGACTGTGCGCGCGGATCAGCGTGGCCGTTTTGGAGACGCCGAAAGAGCGGCTGAGCGCGGGGACGAATATGTTCTGCCACATCTTCAGCGACTGATCGCTGGCCATCATCAACTCGGTGAGGCACCAGTGCGGGTCAGCCCCGATGCCGCGTGCAATCAGAATCACTTCTCGCTCGAACAGATTTGCGGGCAGCAGAAATGCCGCAGCGAAGCGATCCGCTTGGCGCTCGATCTCATCGTCGAAAACAATCTCCGGCTCGTCATCGTCGGAGAACCGGTCACGCACGTGCATGTGCAGAACGAAGTGCGCCAATTCGTGGGCGCATGTGAAGCGGTAGCGGCCTTCGTGGAGTAGCGCCTTTTCAGAAACGAGGATCTCGCGGTCACGCAGGAAACACGCACCGAGCACGCGCGGTCCGATGTGCGAAAGGTCGGCAATGCCAAAGCGGATGTCGAATGCCGTTTCGATCCAGCGGTCCACGGGAATCGGGAGTGGGATTTCGGAGAGCCCGAGCTTGTACAGGCAGTACGCCAGCGATCGACGGGCCTTACGCTCAATGAGCATACCCCCCCTGGCGGGCTGAAAGAGCTTGCCGTACTCGTATCGGCGTCTGGCCATCAGTCCGCCTAGCCCTTCTTCTCGGAGGCCAATTTCTTGGCCGCTTCAATCAACGCATTCCATTGCCCTTCCGTGAACTTTCGGGCAGAGCGAAGCAACTCAGGCACTTTCGCAGCAGCCGTCGCATCCTGGCTCGCAATTTCCTCAACGACTTCGTCGGGCTTGCTCCAGGCGGAGCGGAGCTGCGCTTCGGGAATTTCGTAGGCGCGGGCGATCTTGACCAGGAGCGCTTCGGACGGCGAGCGGTTGCCATGCTCAATGTCGGTCAGATGGGCCGGAGCCGTGCCGAGCTGCCGGGCCATCTCACGCAAGCCCTTGCCGAGCACTTCGGTCCGCTGGCGGCGAAGGACGTCGCCGATTTCGTCGCTGCTCCGGGCTTTGTCTTTGGCCAAGGCGTCACTCCTCTCAGTGTTCGCATACATAGTAACACTCGGACACGCCGAGTCAAGCTGATTTTTCCCGCCCGTCGGAGGGTCGCGGGACAGGTGACGCGCGGCGGCCGGTGCCGCGGGAACTGGTACCGGTGGGTTCCGCTATCCCGCGACGGGTCAGAACGCGGAAACGCGTGACTTGCGCCGCGGAATGCGCTAACGTCGATGTGTGAATCAAACCGCGTTTGATTCGCGATCGTCAGAATCATGCAAACGCGTGGCCTGGCGTCTGAATCGTGGGATCGGACAACCGGTAAACCTGTCTACCAAACAGGCTAAGGAGGCGGACTTCATCACCCGCCATGTTCGAGTGCTCGTAAGCGCTGGATGCCAGGAGACTGGCTCGTCCAGTGCGAGGGAGGCTCGGCTGAGTAATCCCAAGCTTTTGGAGTAATCCAGCCGTTCGATCCCATACACATCATGGGCGAGTCGCTTCGCACTTGGCCGCGCTGTGGTTCGCCACGGGGGCAAGCCTCGTCGAAAGCGTCTGCCTCGTTCTTCGCATAGGAAAACTGGGCGACCGGGACAGACTCGTGCTTTTGCGCGAGCCGGATCAGCCAAAGTGGGTGATGTCGCCATCGGCGGCTAATCCCCCTGCGGGGTTCGGGACCGACTGACGCACGCGAGTGCGGCAGCGGCCCGTTCAACGTTAGCCCGGGCAGGGAGCTTGTTTGCGGTGACGCAAACGACCGGCGCGATGATAAGCGTCGGCATTCCGTTTCAAACGGCGGATGGTGAAAAGCTCAACTGCGAAAGGCGGGAAACCGCTTCTGGGTGAGATCGATCGGAGACGTGCCGAACTGCGATAGAAAGACCTTCGCTGACGGGTAAGGGGAGCTTCTAGATTCGTACCCCGAAATCGCCTGCCATCCGGCGGGCGAAACGATGTTGGCGGCGGAAGCCGTCGGCGTACAGCGATGCGAGCAACGTGTGCGGGAGAGACGCACGCGGAGCTTCCAGGTCAAGCGACGTGAACGATCGATCGGAGACTGGTTCTAACCGGGGAAGGACTCTGGCAGCCGGGGTGATGCCCGGTGCCTGCGTAATGTCGCGCAGGTGCTTGAAACGCCGGAGTCTGGGAGCGGGGCCTGAGTAGGAGCACGCGGAAGCGTGGCGGCAAAGCGGCAAGGCAGTCGCGATGCCGTTCGAGTGCTAACGGGTGGTGCCGGGAACGCGATCGACGACGAAAGGGCCGACGAGCAATTTCCCATGTTTGCGGACGTGTCGGTGCGGCGCCGGGGCAGGGTTGACCTGCCCCGGCCCGTTTCGGCGGGTCGGAAGACAGCCAATGCGGTCAAACGAGGACCGTCGGAAGACGGCCGTCGTTTGGCAGCGGAATGACGATGCACAGCCGGGGTGTACCTGGTGGTGTATCGAGGTTGCGTGGCCGCAACCGCTATGTATTGGGCAACTGCAATAAATGAATCTAGCCGCATGGTGCGGATGGATGCCGATCGCTTGATGCGAGCCGATTAGCTGGAGGCGACGCCGACAGCAAGCAGCGGTTCGCGAAGGCGGGGAAGCGACGGCATTCGGCCTGCGCCGATGCGGTGACAGATTCAGAAGGGGCAATGTGCTCAGGGCATGACGGTAAACGGCCGGGTTTTCCTGGAAGGAGTCAGTGATGAAAGGAGTTGGTTTTGCACGCCGGGCCGGTGACGCGGGCGACCGCGGGGTCGGGCGTGCGCGAGGATTTGAAGTCGAGCGAAAGGAGGTGATTTGCATGGGTTGGTGGCGCACGAGGAGCGGCAGCGTCATCGGCGACAGTCCGGCTGACATCATCGAGGAGTTCGATGAACGATGTTGGCCGGAGCCGATGAGCATTCCGCCGGACGTGCGGGCACGCATCACGGCGTGTTATCGGGAGGATTTTGACCGTGAGCCGACTGAGCAGGAACTCCGCGAGTTGTTGGAGTTCTGCGGGCCGGGTCCGGAAAGCGATTGAAGCTCGACCGAAAGGAGGTTCAAACAGGCTTCGCGGGTTGTGCCAAAACAACCCGCTCATTTGAAGGGAGGAGGAAGAACGCATGGAGTATCGGTGCGTCACAACATCGGTCGAGGGGTTCGTTCAGCAGCTCGCGGTCGCGTACATCACGCCCGGCTACTGGTTCTACGTGGCCGGGCAGATTCCGAACGGGAAGGATCCGGCCGCTGTCGATGCGAAGCTGATCGACCGTTACGGCATCGCGATCACGAAATGGGCGCGGTGTCGCCGCAAGAAGCAGGGGCTGGCGAATATGCAGTATCTGCGGTACGAGCGGTACTTCGTCCTTCTCGCAACAAAGGGCCGGCACGAGTTCTTCGAGCGGGAGCGAGCGTCAATTCGTGACGTGCGGCGCGCGCCGATCAAGTTCGCGGGTTACAGCATCGGCTGCCGAAAGGGGCGGAATGGCCGGTGGCACGCTTCGGTGAGGATTGACGCCGCGGTCTATCGCGCGATCCAAGCTGTCGTGCTCGACCTGGCGTCGCGATGCCCGACGCGGGAAATCGCGGCAGCGCTGAATGACCTGCCATTCGAGCCCTACGCGCCGGTGCGGCGTCAAGCTCTTCGCATCGTTCGCCAAGTGAACCGTCAGCGGCAGATTGCCGGACGAGCAGAAATTCCGTTCGACGTTCTGAGAATGCGTCGGCGGATCACGATACCATTTGGCAGGCCGGTGGCGGAAGATGCGGCGACGGCCGCAGCTCATGCCGTTCGGCCAATGTTCGGTTACGATGGTGGCTATGGCGATTAGCCCGCGAGACTTACGGCTGCTCTATCAGCAATCCGGCGGCCGATGCGCCTTTCCGGCTTGTACGAAGGTGCTTCACGTCCCGTCAAGCGCGAAGGATCGTGCTGTCGCGTTGTCCGAGGTCGCACACATCGTCGGCCAGTCAATCGACGGTCCACGCGGCGATTACCCCATGCCTCTCGACGAGCGCGATCGTTACGAGAACCTGGTGCTCCTGTGCGAGGAGCATCACCACGTCGTCGATGCGCAGCCGCAAACCCACACGGTCGAACGGCTCCGGCAGATGAAGTACGACCATGAGGCGTTGATCGCAGACGCGACGCGGCGCGCGGTCGAGGCGCGAGTTGGCGCCAGTACTGGCGCCGTGAACGTCTCGGAAGTGCTCTACAGCAGCTTGTTGCCGGTCGAACGGCTTCCCGAGTACGTGTTCTCGGTACCTTGCGACTATTCAGAGAAAGACTCACGCAAAGTCGCCGAGCAGATCATCAGGCCGTCGGGTGGGGAAATCACTCCGTTTCTGCTCCGCGCCGGCCGGCTGCTTTGCTTTCAGGATATGTCAATCCGGGAAAGCCCGTTCAAGCAGCTCGCGCGCGGTCGAACAGTCTCGCGGCAGTCGGCGCTCGAATACTGGAACGACGTCAACCTGATGCGTTGGTACGTGGACCTTCTGAATCGAACGCTCAACAAAATCACCGGACGGCGTCAGCTTAACCTCGACAAGAACCATCGTCGTTACTTCTTCGAGCAGGCCGAGGATGGCAGGCCGCGCGAGGTAACATACGTTCCACTCAATCAAGCGACCGCGACGCGCCAAGTCGTTTGGCAGCCGATCACCAAGAAAACGGGACTTCCGAAAAAGTTCTGGTACCACCGTGCCGTAGCGCTTCGGTTTACACGGGTTTCGGAGCGGGCCTGGTGCCTGAGCATTCGCCCCGAAATGCGGGTTACACGCGACGGAAAAACGCCAATCGACTCAGACAGAATTGGCAGTCGGGTCACAAAAAAGAAATCCCGGATGTTTAACTACGACGTGCTCCAGGAGATTCAGTTCTGGCGAGACTATCTGTTCGAGAGCCGGCCGCGATTGATCGCCTCATTTGGCAGCGGGCAGGCGGTCGTCGTGTCGTCGCAGCTTCTGTCGGCGCAAGTCACGTGGCCCGGCGTACCGCCGGAGCGAGCTGAATCGTTCAAAAATACGGCGTATGAAGAAACGCTCTTCGACCTGGCGGATTTGGAGCGGTTGGACGAAGCGGAAGTCGAAAATGAGCTGGAGATGGCCGATGAGGAGGGCTAAGCCGAAAACGGAGAGTCTCCTCCAAGCGCCGCGACTCTCGGCTGGCTACCTGCCTGAACCGTTGCTGGAATTTGCCGACGGTCGCCATCACGTCGATCCGAAGACTGGGATCAGTCGCTTCGGCCCCAAGTCATGGAAGCCGGGAAATCGTCACCCAGCGAGCATTCGAACAGGGTTCATTGGCACGGCACAATCCATCGCAAAGGCGGGGGAATGGATCGATGCGGCGTCGCTCGGTGTGAAGGGCGACATCGAACGACCTGAGTTTCCTGGATTTCGAGGTGACCGGGGGTTCTTCTGCGACCTGGAACTTAGCAGCGACTGGAACGCGCCGCTGTTTGCCTCCGAAATCACAGAGCTTCAGGATATGAAGCCGGCGCGCCGGAGGTTCGAGAAAGCGCTCGAACTGCTGGACGCCAAATTGGAATTGCTTTCGCGAAAAGACCGGCCTCCCGAGTACGTCGTGGTTGCTCTGCCCGACGATCTTCTCGCAGAGTGCAAGACGGTCGAATACTCGGATGCGGAGTTTGGCAAGATCCGTCGAAATCTGCGGCGTGCGCTGAAGTCGATCGCGATGAAGTATCGCCTTCCGACGCAGATTCTGCTTGAAAAGACGGCTGACGGACGTTCCGAGGATTACCCTTCTGACATCGCGTGGGATTTTTTCACGGCGCTGTACTTCAAAGCCGGTGGACTACCTTGGGGTCCAGTTGGCCTCACACCGGGTTCTTGCTACCTGGGGATCGGCTTCTATCGCCCCCTCCGATGCGAAGACAGCCGATTGCAAAGCAGTCTCGTCCAGGCGTTTGATGAGCACGGTGATGGCCTCGTTCTGCGTGGGCAGGACTTCTTGTGGGATGGGAAGAAGGAGGGTTCGCGATCGCCACACCTCACAGAGGAGCAGTCCGCGTGGGTCGTTGATCGGACGCTGACGCGGTATCGCGACGAAATGGGGCAAATGCCGCAGCGGGTTGTGATCCACAAGAGTTCGCGATTCTGGCCCGCAGAGCTTGCGGGCTTTCGACAAGTACTGGAGGAGAGGAATCTGCGCTACGACCTTGTGGCGCTCGCGCCGGATAGCACCTTTCGTCTCTTTCCAGTGAACCAATATCCGCCGCTTCGCGGTACTCGGTTCACGGTCGGCGAACTCGATTACATCTACACGACGGGATTTCTTGCAGATACCCAACAATTCCATGCCAATCACGTTCCCAGCGCCGTCCGTGTGGCCGACCATATCGGGCGTGATACATCGCGCGAGACGCTCCTCCGCGAGATCCTTATCTTGAGCAAGATGAACTGGAACTCATCGCTCCTCGGCGGCCTGATGCCGATCACCTTGAACTTTGCTGGGCGGGTCGGAGAAATACTCCGCGAAATACCGGCCGATCGCGAACCCCTCACGAACTTCAAGTTCTACATCTGAGGCTACGACGAGACTACTCGGCTCGCGCGCCACGTCTCGATGAAGAATAGCGCGATCGTGCTGGCTGCGTGAATTGCGAGCCGAGCAGTTCGACCGTCCGCGCGCGGCGTAGCTTTGTCACGCCCATGAGCGCTCCCGGCGTGAGTCCGAAGCGCGCCGATTCCGCTCGCAACGTTACTCAGCCCGCCGAGAATTTGCTTGATATCCGGCGTAACGTCGGCTCTCGACGGTGACAGGCTCAAGTGCTTCTGCGCTTCGGCGACGAGGTGCGAGATGTCTTTCTTCGTTGGAAGCGGCTCGTTCATCTCGTTCAGGAGGCACCGGCAAACGCTCTCAACCATCGAACACGCGGCCGTGATGGCGCCTTCCGGATCCGTTTCCGCCTGCTCGATGGCCCGTTCGGTATCGCGCTGGACCGAGTCGTAGTCCAGTGCTGCGGCGTGCTGCTCCACCGCTCGCGTCATAACGGAACTCGCACTGATCGATTCAAGGCGGTATCGGGCGCCGCTCTGCCGAAGTTCATAACCGTCGGGTCCGAGCATTGCGTTCAAGTAATCGAGCGCCTCGCCGTGGGCGTCGGATCGCTCGGCGTAGTCTCTGGGATCAACTGCACCCTCAATGACTCGTCGCAGTTTTTCGAATTCGCGCTGCTGATTCAACGTCGTGAGGGCGGAGCGCACGGTCGGAACGCGCGACCCGCTGCCGATGTGCAATTCGACATTGCACGAGCCGAAAAAGGTCTCCAGTCGCGGCCCGCTTCGGTACGTGCCGTATCGTTTCCCAACCGACCCGGTTCCCGAACCGCCGGTGACGACCTCGGCGACGGCGTTAATAACCTGAGGCGAGAAAAGCGGTTGGCCCGTCATTGCTCGTCCCCTGACGGCGGCGCTTCGGAACCGGCCGGAACAAGCGCCTGCTTCCGCATCCAGCCCAACGCGATACATAGCCGATCCGGCTCGAAGCGTTTTTTGGATTCGTGCCAGTTTTCGCGGACTTCGGTGATGATGGCGTCGTCGGTAACGGCGTGGCCGGCGCGGAGGAGGTCGGACCAGGCGGCGAAGAGGGTGGCGACGATTTCGGCGCGTTCGGTGTCGAATTTCTCCATCCAGCCAAGCAGAAAGTCCATCTTGGCCTTGCCGGCGCCGAGATATTTCTCCGCTGCGGCGAGCAGTTGGGGGGATTTCGTCCCGGGGTGATACGTGTGCCGGGTCTTGTCGCCGGCGATGGTTCGCTTGACGAACCAGCCGTTCTTCTGCGCGGCGCTTTCCAGTTTGTAGAGGTACTCGGCGTCGAGCGGGCCGGCGGCGGCGCGTTTGAAGTCGCCTTCCAGGTCGATGCCGACGTACGCTTCGGCCAGATAGAGGCACTTTTCGAGTTGCACGCGGCCGAAAGTCGGTCGCGCGTGCAGCCGGTCGATGATGTACGCGGCGATGGCGGCGCGTCTGTAGAAGATCGTGGAGCTGTGCGCGCGTTTCGCTGATGGCGCGGACGCCGGTGCCGCGGCGGTCGCAGTGATGATCGGTTTCGCTGAAATCCGCGGTCGCCTGGCGGGCGGAATGTGGGGCCCCGCGCTTTCCGCTCGAATTCGCGTGAGAAGCGCCTCCGCGGATTCATAGCCGCGGCCGTCAGTACGTGCGAGTTCGGCCTCTGCCGGAACCAACTCGCCGCGAAAAGCAGACACCAGGACAGCATGAGCGAGTCGCTCGACGCACTTGGCTGAGCTTCGGACCTGGTCTGAGATCGTTGCGACGAGGTCCATGAGCTCCTCGACGCGGCGAACGATTTCATGCTGTTCTTCGGCCGGGGGCAGGAAAACGCGCACCGATTTGACCTGTTCGAGGCTAAGCCCGGGTTTGGTCTGTCCATAAAAGTGTGAGCGCAATTGCGCTTGGCCGTGCTGGTCGGACCGAAGCCAGAGCCAGAGGAACCGGACGTCGCAACGCCGCGACGTGCGAATGATCGCCACGTGCTGACTAACGTGCGCGTCGGGGCAAGGCTCTGGAACGACAGCGGTACGACCGACATTGTTTCCCGTGATCGTCAACAATAGGTCATTGGGACGGACACGTGTGCGGTCTGCCTCCGCCCCCGGCGGCGCGTTAACATGCACAGCGCAATCCAACCTAAGGTGCTCGGTGTTGATGTTCTCCGACCGAATGAAGTAGGGACCATGCTTACCGACCCGTCCAGCCCAGGCTCGTGAGCCACTTGTAACGAACGACCGCCCCTTAAGTGTGGGCTCGGCCAGAAAGCCGAGTGTGGTGACAGCCCAAGTGTCGGGATGGTCAGTCTCGTCGCGATCCTCCACCGTTGCCTGAAACTTGGTGCCACGATCTTCGCGAATCGCGCGAACAATGTCGCTTCCCCTCCCGCTTCCCGGATTCGCCAATCGCCACTCTTCAGTGAGTTGGCCCGAACAGGCGGCCGCGAGGATGGATTGGCGCAAGCGTTTGAGGATAGCGGGGACTTTCGCGAGCCGCTCGCGGGCAGCGTCCACGCTCTTGAGCAGCGTTTCGATCCGGTCCGCGATTCGCTTCTGCTCGGCCAGCGGTGGAACCGGGATTTCGGCCGATTCGAGAAAACTCGCCGGAACGCGCTTCTGGCCGACCGAACCCGTCATTTCCAATGCCGCCGCAGAGCGAAACGAAGGTTGGCGAATGAAGTGGTAAACGTAGTCGGGAAGTACCGCGCCGCGCGACCGTAGCACGTGAAACTCAGTCGATCCGAATCCGAGTCCGTGTCGCAGTCCGCGAGCGACGGCAGCCTTGCCGTTCTCCATGCAAGGCGTGATCTTGGCCATGATCACGTCGTTGTCGCGAAAGGCGGTGAAGCCGATGCGCACGTCACTGAATTGCCGAATCTGTGGCGCCGCGATTGTGCCCGAAGTCGCATCGACCGCCGGCATCGGCACAAACGTCACCTCGGTGGTCGGCTCGACCTGGTCGCGCCGCGGTTTCGGCGGGTTGACGTGGCAAACCTCCGCAAGCGTCGAGCGCGCCCATCCCTCCGGAAGTTCCGTGTGGACGAGCGGCGCTTCGGCCGCTGACGACGTTTGGACGTTTGAACGACGCCTTCCCAAATAGACACTCCAGCAGAAGTCTGTTCGCGGCTATCCCAGCCCCGCCAGTTTGGCGAGGAGCAAGACGTGTGCAGCCGTCGCGCGCAGCATGTGCTCGGCTTGTTCCTGGGTAACCGAGTGCTGGGGCGTCGGGCCGCGACCGTGCACATCGCCGAGCTTGTTACGGATCGTCCCGACGGATTCAAAGATCGGCGCGTAGAACGCCGGAAAAAGGCCGTTGTCGCGGCAAATCCCTACGAGTTTGGCACAGGTGTCGCGGTTCGCGTCGTAGGGCCATTTCTTCAAGTCGCAGATCGTCTTGAGCACGCTCTCGAACGCCGAACCGCAGAGCGTAATCGCATCTTCGAACTCGCCAAGTCGCAAGGCCGCGTGAGCCTTGAGCATTTCAGTGTTGGCGACTCGGAGTTTCGAGTTTGTGAGCAGTTTCAGCGTTGGTTCAACGACCTCGGTGTGAACGAGATGATCGGCGCGAGGGATTACACGCGGGTACTCTGTCTCGATAACGATTCCGGGTCGCAAACGCCCGAAGAACGAAGTCTCCTTCTTGACCTCATGTTGCACGTACGCCGTTAGCTCGAATCCGATGCCGTGTTCTCGAAAAATCGCGTTGATCTCGTCAACGCCACGCTGCCCCCCACGATACACGAACGGCTGAAAGCAAGCTTCGATGAAGTCCAGTGCCTCCTCCGGCCGACAGCAGTAGAAGTGCTCGATGACGGGATTGTTGCTCCGGCGCGCAGCCTCGTAGCTGGAAGCGCGGAGGCCGCCATATTCCTTAAAAAGTCGATCCCCGACCTCACGTAGGAGACCATCGAACCCCCCTTGTTGCTCACCGCAGAGATCTTGAAACGCGGCCAGAATTCGGGTGCGAACCTGATCCGGCAGGTCGTAACGGAGCTGCGTGGGAGGCGGCGCATTGCGTTTGGTAAACAACCCCATCAGTCGTCCTCCCCTGGCTCAGGGTCGCGCGTCCATTCCGTCGTGATCGACGCATTGGCGATGTCGTACTTCACGCGGCAGAACGGGATCAGGTCAAGGAGGTTGGGGACAAACTCCCGAACCGGGTGCGGGTGGATCACGCCGAAAACGTGTGGCGGATTGCAGCCGAATCCGGCTGCGACGAGCGCCGAAATCGGCTTGCGCGCGGGTTCGACGCCGATGAGCGGGCTTGGCCTCAAGAACGCCGCCGATCTGAAGTTTGTCGATTGAAATGACTCGCCAACGGCCTCGCCGCGGCGCGGGTCAAAGTACCAACTGATGTTCGTTTCGCCGGTAAGCAGCCACTCGACGAATGTCTTGCGGATGCAGGAGACCGAAGCGTGATAGTGAAACGTGCCGACCGCAAGCACGCAAGGCGCGTCGAGATTAGAGCATTGCGGCGTCTTGGCAGTCACTTCGGCAAAGATGGCGTCGTTGAGGTGGTGGTAATTCCGCGCACCCTCGGTGAATACCGGCGGAAGGGCGCTGTGCTCGGTCGCCGTTTCAATGCGGATGCACGTCACTTCGACGTAAAACTTGCGGCCGTCCTTGTGACACACAAAGTCCGGCGCCTTCCTCTTCCCGGCGAGGTCGGCGTTGGGTTCGACGGTTGCGCCGCAATCGCTGAGCACGCCCCAGAACATCGCTTCGCACGTGGCCGCTTCCGGGTCGGCGTTGTAGAGCCGGCCCCAATTTCGCGCGTGTTGAGTGTCGAAACGCTCGATCCAGCGGATGAACTTTGTGAGAACGCTCGGGTCGGGCGGTGCGAACGGCGGCGCGGGCGCAACGCCGCCCGGAGTGTCGCCTTGGCTCGTGCGGTTGGCGCCTGGCGTCATCGGACCACCGCCTTGTACGCCTGCTGTGGGTGGGCGGGTTGGTCCGGAAACTGGTAGACCAGTTCGCCGTCTCGGACCATCGGACGTAGGTGCGTCGTGATCAGGTGGTGCTGATTCCGGCCCAGAATCGCGGAAAGCTCCTCGGACGACAGCGTTTTCCATTCGCAAAGCCGGTGGATGACGGCGCGGACGTCGGCGGGGCTCGCACGCTGGCCAAGGGCGCGCACGGCATCGGAAAGCTCTGTGGGTAAGCCCTGTACGTTGCCACGGAACCCTGTAGGTTGCGGCTTACCTACAGGGCTTACCCCCAGGGTTGATGCGGGGGAGGCTGCCGGGGTGGCGCCGGGGCTGAGCAGTCGGGCGGTCGGGACGTAATAGGTGCCGACGCTTTTGCCCTGCTGGTCTAGCAGACCGGCATCCCTGAGCCGGCGCAGGTGGCCGCTGGCCACGAGCGTATCAACGCGATTCAGGTCGCGATACGCCGCGTTGTTGATGGCTCCCACCTCGCGGGCGAAGACCAAAGCCCGAGCCTCGTCCTCCGAAAGCTGGAGGTCGGCGAAGTGGCCGAGCCAGGTGATGTCGTCCTGGTTCAGGAAGTGGTGGAAGAGGAACGTTACTACGAACGAGTCGCGTTCACGATCCGATTCGAACGTCGGCGGGCTGAGGCCGGCCTGGGCGAGAGACTCGCGCATCGCTCGAATGCCGGAACCCTTCGTTTCGGCGAAGCGGGTCTCATGAAGAACGGCGGCGATTTTCTCGTTGCGCGTGAACGACCCTGGTTCGCCGAGGCGGTCGTCGGGAACAAGGGAGTGGCCGGGGTTCCGGATTTCGAGCCGGTTGCTGTAGCGGATGATCTGCACGGGCTGGCGCGGGCGGTAGCTGCGGTGCATGACTGCGTTGACGATTGCCTCGCGAATTGCCGTGCGCGGGATGAGCGGCACGTCGGTCCGCTGATTCGAGTTCGGCGGCAGGCGGAACGCCTTGGGAATGTCATCCAACACGGCGTTTATTGCGCGCGGAATGATCTGAATCAGCGGGCCGAGCAGCTCGATCGACTCGAAGCGCTCATCGGGCGACTTCACCCATTCGCGGCCGGGCACGCGGATGTAATCCACGCGCGTCATCGGGAAGAAGCGGCGGATGGAACCCTGCTTGCCGAAGAGCAGTAGGCCGGCAATTGTCGGCCGAGCCGTTCCGTCGGACCGTGTGATACCTGCGAGTGCGTAGAGCAGATCCTCGTCGCTGTACGCAAGCTCGGGGGCGCTCGGGTTTGCTTCGCGACGGTAGCGGCGGTAGTCCTGAATCGCGGCTGGGTCGAGGTCGCTCATGTCGGCGTCATCGACCACAGTTTCATCGAAGGTTCTGTGCGATCGCGCCTGGTAGAACAGCGCGATGTCATCGTCGGTGCATTTCTGGTCCGTTGATCCGATGCGACGGTACGCGCCTTTCGGCAGGCCGCGCGATTCGATAAAGATCGGCTTCTCGCCTTCCTGAGCTTCCGCAACAAAGGCAACGATGACGCGCTTGCCGTCGATATTCTCTACCGCAATCGCCGGCCGAACAGGGCGATTCAGCATCTGGCGGCACTGCGTCGCGAGATCAGACTGAACCTTATCGGCATCGGGTACGCCGACGACCTCGTACGTCGGAAAAAGCGACGCGGGCGCGAGTCGTACGCCGAGCAGCAAATAGCCGCCGCCGCGCCCAGGCTCGTTGGCGAACGCTGAGACCGTCTCCAAGATCGACGCGCCAATCTGCTCGCCGGCCTTCGCTTCGATCTGAACGGACTCGTCGCGTTCGTTCAGGTGGTGCCAGAGCTCGTCGAAACCAAGATTGGCCAAGCTCGATTCCTCTATGCCTTCGCGGCGGCGCCATTTTCGAGCAAGGCGAGCACGTTGTTAAGTTCGCCGATCGCACCTTGTAGCTCGCCGATTGCGTCGGTGACGAGCTCCATCGGTTCGGGCAGCTCGTCGGCATCGTCGAGCGACTCCTCCTTCAGCCACTTGAAACCGTCAAGCTTGAAATCGCGGGCCTTCACTTCGTTGACCAAGAAGCTGCGCCAGCGGTCCCCGCCGAGCCATCCCTTTTCGCCGGAGGGGCTGTCCGACTCTAGACGCGGCTTACCGTGCTTGGAGCCAAAGCGGCCATTGGGATCGACGCCGTAGCAGCGAACAAACTCCGCGAAGTGCTCCAGGGTAAGGGGTCGGTCCTTCTTCGTGATTCCCGGGACGTTCGTACGGGCGTCGTAGATCCAGACCTTCTCTGTCTTCGGCCCCTTCGTGAAGAACACGACGTTGGCTTTTACGCCTTGGGCGTATGGTGTGAACGTGCCGCGGGGGAGCCGGAGGACTGTGTGCAGGTCGCAGTCCTCTGTCACGATCTTCATGACCTCGCCCGCCTTGTCGGCGAATAGGCAGTTGTCTGGCAAGACGACGGCCGCCCGGCCGCCGCGTTTCAGAATCGTGTGGACGTGCTGAAGGAAGTTGAGCTGCTTGTTGCTCGTCTCAATCGTAAAATCGTCGCGAGTCGGCGCTTGGCCGGCGCCTTTGGTGCCGAACGGCGGATTGGTCAGAACCACGTCAAACGAGCTAATTCCTTGCGGTGGATCGTAAATGGTGTCACCGAGCGTGATCTGCGGCTCGATGCCGTGGAGATAGAGGTTCATGAGAGCCAGGCGACGCGGGGTCGCTCCGATGTCCTGGCCGAAATAGGTCGCGGTCTTCAAGCGCTTCGCGACAGCACGATCGATCGCGCCGCCTCCCGTTTCTTCCATCAGCCACTCGTAGGCCGATACGAGAAAGCCGCCCGTCCCGCAGGCGGGATCGCAGACCGTAAAGTCGCGAGTGGCGCGCGGGTCGGGTTTCATGCAGCGAACGATGGCCTGAATGAGGACGCGCGGCGTGAACAGTTGCCCGGCGCCCTTTTTTCCCTCGCTCGCGGCCTTTTCGAGCAATCCCTCGTACGCCTGGGCCTTGACATCGACGTTGAGGGCGGTCCATTCGACCTCATCGATGAGATTGATCAGGCGTTTGAGGCTCGTGGGCTTCGTGAAGCGGGACTGGGCTTCGGCAAAAATATCACCGAGAATTCCGGGCTGCTTCCCCAGTTTGCGGAGAATGTCGGTGTATCCGTCAAGCGCGTCTGTTCCAGCCAGATTGCGAAGCGCGGGCCAGTCGCTGCCGCGCGGCAACTCGATGCCCCGTTCGTCCGCCATCTTGAGAAAGAGCAGGTACGTGAGCTGTTCGACGTACTCGGTGTAACCGACGCCGTCGTGCCGGAGCGTGTGGCAGTAGCCCCAGAGTTTCTGCACGATATCAATCATGCTGCGATTGCCTCGTTAAGCGTGCGCAAAATCGGTTCGAGCTTCCCGTCAAAGCTCCGGTTCGCTACGTTCCAGCCACCCTCGCGGGAGAAAATTGGCACATCATCGAAATCCTCGCGCTCGATGGACAGATTCTCGATCAGGTGAGCGCGGATCCGTGTCAACCAGCGCCGTTGATCTTCCGTGAATTGGTCGGCCCACGTCGGCGCGACACAACCTCGCGGGGCGAGGCGCCGCAACGCGCGATCCACCCGTTCGGGGGCGGTGAGTAGCGGTTCCTCTTCATGAGCCGCGTGCTTCACCATCGAAATCACCTCGACCAGCGCTTTGTGGTAGTGGAGGGCATGGGCACGCTGAAGTGCGTCGACCGTAAACCTCTCACGACTCGCAGCGAGCTTCTGGCGCAGTTCTGCGAGCGCAGTCGTGTTCCATTCTTGGGGTCGGCCCAACAAGATCTCAATTGCTGAGATGTGCGCCGGATTCTCTCGCACGAACTGAGTGAACGCCGCAAGATAGTCGGCAGGTTTGTGCTCCTGTCCGGCGCCGTCACGAATCAGCCACTGCGATGACACTTCGTCGATCGCTTCGTAGGCGATTAGGAAGCGCCGCTCCGGGCGCGGGTAGTTGACCAGCAGGTCCTGAAACGCCGGATCTCGTAGGAGTTTCATCGCCTCGGTGAACTTGGTCGCGATTGCTCGCGGAAGCCCGGTTGCGAACTTTGCGACGTCCCCATCTGGAATGTACGCTGCAAAGAGCTGTCGAGCGTCGCCCGACATTTCCTTGTTGATTCGGTGCAGGCGCTTGACCAGGCATCGGGTCGCGTACTCCCGATCGCGATTCTGCCAGATGTCCTCGACTAGCTCCTGAATCGTCTTCGCCGCGCGGTCGGGTGGATCAGTCTCGAAGGCGGATGCGTTTCGGAAATACTCCAACAACGTGCCATCGAAGCAGTCGAACACAACGAAGTGTGACTTGTCGGGGTATTTTTCGCCCTTGCGTGTACCCCTCCCAAGCATTTGTTCAAACAAGATGCGGCTCTTCACCGGACGCAGAAAGACGATGAACTCCAGGTCCGGGATGTCCACACCGGTTGTCAGCATATCGACCGAAACGACGATGCTGGGGGCTGGTCGGTTGCGGAACTCGCGGATGCGTTGGAGCGGACGGTCAACGGTGGGACTGCCGGTGATCTTCTGCACGAACGAATCGCCGCGGCCGAACACTGTACGGCACGTCGTCACGAGCTGATCGGCGTGCGAGACATGCGGAATGTCGTTCGCAGCGAAAATCAGCGTTTTGGGGAACCGCCCGTATCGGCGCTCGTGCTCCAGGGCGTAACGTTTGATTTCCTCAATGATCTTGCGGTTCGAGTCGGGAACGGTGATATCACGCTCAACTTGAGCCGCATCGAACTGCCGCTCGTCTTCGAGTATGTCGAGTTGCTGCGTACCCTTGGTCGGGTCGATCAAGCCGACGTGTTCCCCCTCCTGCAAGAACACGCCGTCGATCCGCACGCCGGATTTGACCTTCACGGCGTCAAAGTCGACGAGGAATCCCTCGCGAACAGCGCGCTCATATTCATACCGATACACGACGTTCTTGAAATATGCGGTGGTGTGAGCGGCGGGCGTCGCGGTTAAGCCGATGTTGATCGCGTCGAAGTGTTCGAGCGTGTCGCGCCACACGGACAGCTCGGCGGCTGTGTAGCCGCGATGGCACTCATCGGCGATAACGATGTCGAAGGCATGGATGGGGATGTCGAGACGTTCGTCTGCGTCCTCATCGAACCCCTCGTCGCCAGCGTGGATGGCCGCGTCACGACCGAAGAGATTCATCGCCATCCGCTGAATCGTGGAAATGTACACGAACGCGTGCTTGGGTTGGGGGTCGAGGAGATATTCACGGGGAAGTACGCTCGGATCGAACTGCTCATCTTCGCCCCAGTCCTCGCGGCGGAACCGCTGGCTGTAGGTCTCATAGATACTCGTGAATTTGAGTCCGGGCTCCGGTTCAAAGGCGGCGAACGCGCGAACAGCCTGCGCAGCGAGAGCTCGGCGGTCCACCAGAAAGAGCACACGGCGACCGACATCCGCCTTCATGAAGCGGTAGACCTGATTGACCATGGTGAACGTCTTACCGGTGCCGGTCGCCATCGCGACGAGCATGCGCCGCGAGTTGGAGGCGATCGCGGCCTCAATCGCCGCGTTCGCCTCGCGTTGGTACGGTCGGAGGCGTGGATGTTCGTTCGGAATGCCAAGCAGTCGCGCGGAGAGCTCATCTAGCCGGCGAACAAGTGCCTCTCGAATAGCGTTCGGCGTCGGAAGGTCGCTCACGCTTCGCGAGGCGTTCAACGGATGCCGTACGTCGTGGAACCAGACAACTTCACCGTTGGTGGACCAAAGGAACGGCACGCGGAGTCCGTCGTAGTCGAAGGCGGTTCCTCCGAGTCCCCTCGCATAACGCTCGGCCTGCACCAAGACGTTCTGAGGTCCAAGCGACAGTTTCTTCGCTTCGATGACGCCGACCAATTCGCCATCTACCACGAAAGCGTAGTCGGCCGGACCGCTCGCCGTGTCCAGCTCAGTGATGGCGTGCTGACGTAGGTGGGTGAGGTCTGTGCCGGGTTGAAAGGGCACGACGGTCCAGCCGAGAGCGCGCAGGCGCGTATCGATTCGAGTTCGTCGGGTTTGTTGCTCGGACTCGGACATTCCTCTCGCCTGGCTGTCGCGCGGCCCAGCGCGCGACGACGGATTAATCCACGGACGCCTACGCGATAGCTGTCACGGAAACCGCCTCTAATGTAACGCCAAATGTGGTACGGGCCATAACGACGACCGCGGAGCTGCGTGACGGCAGCCGCAGCAACGTCGCTTCGTGATGGGTGACCACCTCCGTGCATCTGCGGTCTGGCGGCAGGTGTCATATCACGCATCCACCCGCGCGCTCCATAACGCTGATAGAGCAAAGTCACCTCGTAATCGAGGACCACGTGGAGAAATTCATGCAGCAGTTTTTTGATTGGGCGGCCGTGACGAAGCCGTCGCCCAATGCTGAGCAATTGGGAATGCGGGATCAGACGGAAGGCGGGTCGCAGGATCTTGGGGCGACCTTGCGACGATTCGCGCTTTGGATTTCGGCCGCCCTGGAGTCAGATCCGACAACAATCGTCGACAACAGCCGGGTAGCGTCGCTCGCGCGTAAAGCCTTTGGCACATCAGCCGGCCACGCGCGCGACGCTTACGACGCCGCCGAAGCAGGAATGAATATCCACATCAAGAACGCCGGCATCGATCTCTCAGACGTTCCGTCTGCGATCAAGTCGCTCGTCGCGCTGCAAGGCCGCATGCCCCGTCAAGCGCGGCGTGACGAGTCGCAGATTGAGCTTCAGCAATTCAGCACGCCGCCGGCCGAAGCGCTACTCATCGTGAGCGCGGCGGCGCTCCGCCACGGAATGGTCGTTCTTGAACCGAGCGCCGGAACGGGCAACATCGCTGTCTTAGCTCGGCTGACCGGCGCCAGCGTTGATACGAATGAAATCGACGAACGCCGGCGAGCCTTGCTGGAGTTTCAGGGATTCACGCCCACGACCTTCGATGCGGAGCGCCTCGACAACCTGCTTCCGCCCGGCAAGATCTACGATGCGGTTGTGATGAACCCCCCGTTCTCGGCGACCGGCGGGCGGGTCATTGGGCACGACACGGCCTTTGGTGCGAGGCACGTCGAACATGCGATGTTGCGGCTCAAGTCCGGCGGCAGATTGGTCGCAATCGTCGGGCGCGGCATGGCGCTGGATCGACCGAAGTTCCGGGCCTGGTGGGCGGACATCGAGGGTCGATTCCGCGTGCGGGCAAACATCGGCATCGACGGCGGCGTCTACGCGAAGTTCGGAACGACGTTCGACCATCAGATCATTGTGATCGACAACGACGGGGCAACCACAAACGAAACAGACATCGTCACCGGCTGGGGACTGACGCTCCACCAGGCGTGGGAAAAACTCAGGGTGCTATCAGAGGATGACGTGTATGGGCGAATTCGCAGACTCAATCCGGGTGCAGGCGGCGACGGTGTTGAAGAACCTGGCTCGACAACCGTGCGCCCCAGAGGCGGACCCGGTCATCGAGCTGATCTCGCATCTGGTGGAGCCGGAGACGAACGACTATCGAGTGCAGGAGGGGGAATTCGCGGCGACGGACGAGTGGATTCGGTGGAGCCGGCTCATCGCGACTTGTCCACGCGCCGTGACGACCGCAGTAACGGCGACGTTGGAATGGGAGCGGCCGCACCTGCCGCACAACATGCCGATGATGCAGGTCTGGGCGGCGAGACTTGTGCTCAGCACGCTGGATCGGTTTGCGTTGACGTAGGCAGCAAACTGGAGCGCGGCCCGCCCGTCCCGCTGCAGGTCGAAGATGGCTCGGTCTACGCCGCCTACCACGTTCAGAAGGCCCGCGTCTCTGGCGCGGAGCCGCATCCGGCAAACGTGGTGGAATCGGTCGCGATGGCCTCGGTCGAGCCGCCGGACGTCACCTATCAACACGCACTCCCCCTCGACGGGATCCATGAAGGCCGCGTCTCCGACATTCAACTCGAAGACACGGTCTATGCCGGCCAGGCGACGGACTCGTTTCTGCCGGACGGCTCACGACGTGGGCATTGGAACGGTGACGGCACGGGCATCGGCAAGGGCCGCGAGATCTACGCGTTCATGTACGACCAGTTTGAGCGCGGGCACACGAAGCATGTGCATATCTCTGCGTCGCACCAACTCGTGGCCGACGCCGAGCGCGACCGCAGCGCCGTCGGCCTGCCGCTACCCATCATCCATCAGGCCCGCTTCAAGACCGTAGACCGCGTGACAGCCCCGGAAGGCGTGTTCTTCACGACGTACACGATGCTCAGCATGGACTTCGACGGCGACCGGCAGCGGTTCAAGCAGCTTACTGACTGGCTCGGCCCAGATTTCGACGGTGTCATTGCATTCGACGAAGCACACTTGATGAAGAATGCCGCGGCGACGCCGCACGGCGCGAAAGCGACCGTCGATGAAGGTACGCTACGGGGCAATATGGGCATCGCGTTGCAGCGTCTCTTTCCGCGTGCCCGCGTGCGATACTTCAGCGCAACCGGTGCGACCGAGGCGCGGCACATGGCTCCGTACGAGCGCCTCGGCTTGTGGGGCGAGGGGGCGCCATTCCCTGATTTTGCAGCCTTTCTGGTGGCGATGGAACGGGGCGGCGTGGCCGCGATGGAAATGCTCTGCCGCGACCTGAAGAGCGTGGGCACTTATTTGTCGCGCACTATCAGCTATGGCCCGACGCGCCGGGCTGACGGAAGCATCGTGCCGGAGAGTGCCGTTGAATACGAGCCGCTGCTGCACCGCCTGACTGAAGATGAGCGGCGACAGTACGACGGAATCGCCGATTTGTGGGCGGAGCTGTTGATCGCATTCGAGCGCGGCGAACAGACCGCCTGCCAGAAGCGCAATGCCCATCGCTACGCACAGTTCTACGCCGCGCAGCAGCGGTTCTTCCTGCAATTGATGCTCGCGTACACCCTGCCCGATGTGATCCCCGAGATCGAGAAGGACCTAACGGCCGGCCGGTCGGTGGTGCTCAGCCTGTTCAATACCGGCGAAGCGCAAGCCGATCGCAAAGTACGGGACGCTCGCGCCCAGGGTATCGAGCTGTCCGAACTGGACGCCACGCCACGCGAGATGATCGTGCAACTCATCGAAACACAATTCCCAATCTACCAGTACCGTGAACAGACCGACCCGCTCACGGGCAACGTCATCAGCGTTCGCGTCGAAGACGCCGCCGGCAACCCCGAAATCAACCGTGAGAACCTCCTCCGGCAGCGGGAGCTGCTCGAAAAGGTCGCGGACCTCGACATGCCGCACAATCCGCTGGACGCATTCGTCGGACACTTCGGCGTCAGCAACGTCGCCGAGATCAGCGGACGCACGCATCGCTGGGAGTACGGCAAGTATGTGCGTCGAAAGCTCCAGGGTGTACCGCGTCGGCAATTGAACGAATACGAAACGCGGCTGTTTCAACGCGGCCACAAGCGTGTGGCCGTAATCTCCGGCGCCGGGTCGACGGGAATCAGTGTTCACGCCGATCTGACGGGCCGAAACCGGCAGCGGCGCGTTTTTTACGCCTTCCAACTCTCCTGGTCGGCCGACCAGCAGATGCAGGCGTTTGGCCGAGTCCATCGCTCAAACCAAAGCTCGGCACCGATCATCCGCCTCGTGCTGCTCGACCTCGCCGGTCAGAAACGGCTCGTCAACGCAGTCTCGAAGCGCCTGGCCGCGCTCGGAGCGCTCACCAAGGGCGAGCGACATTCGCTGTCCAGCGATTTGTTCCGACCGGAAGACGTGACCGACGAATATGGCAAGGCGGCGCTGACGCGGCTCTACCGCGAGGTCGAACGGAACACACACGCCGCTGCCGGGGTCGGGATGCGCGAGTTGGAGCGCATGGGCGTGTTAAATAAGGAAAAGACCGCGGTGCGCGACAACTACGCCCGCAGCGTCGAGCATTTTCTGAACCGCATCATGGTGCTGCCGGTTGAAAAGCAGAATCGCATATTCGAGGTGTTCTTCGAGCGATACACGCATGCGGTCGAAGCAGCGAAGCGGGTGGGGGCTTTCGATTTCGGGGTAGAGGAGCTTCGGGCTCGCAACCTGCGCGCTGTCACCGAGCCGCAGACGCTCTTCGTCGATCCCGCCTCCGGCGCGCGGACGGTGCTGCACGAGCTGGAGGGCGAGGTCGATGTCGAACGGCTGGCGTTTGCCGTCGCGCTCGCGAGCTACGCGGACGAGGGGTTCCACCGCAATCGTCGCAGCGGGCGCATTTATGCCGTTGCGGCGCACCTGGAGACCCGGCCGAACGAGGTGTTGCTCGCGGCCGTGAAGGGGCCGCGTCGGTCGGTGGAACGTCACGAGCTTGACCAGAAGTACGAATCCGTGGAGCGTGAAGAGGCCCGCGCGTGGTGGGAGCGCGCCTACGAAAACACGCCGGCAACCGAAGCTCGTCGCTTTCACATCCTGAGCGGCGCGATCTTCCCGATTTACGACAAAATCATGGGCTCAGCGGGCATCCAGAGCGTGAAGATCGCCCGCGCGGTGCTGGTGGATGGGCGCGCCCTGGTCGGGCTGAACCTCAGTCCCTCCGATGTTCCGAGCGTGAAACAACGCCTTGGAATCGGAACGCCCCTGGCGAAGGCATCGCCGGCGGAGATTCTGGCGCTGCTCGAATCCGGCGGTGTGATCGAACTCGACAACGGCTGGAGGCTGAGTCGGTCGCGGCTTGCAGGCGATGAAATCGTCGAACTCGCGCTGAATGGCGTTCCCGCGAACCGAGCAGAGCTGGAGCATTACGGCCTGGTGGAGGAAATCATCCACTTCAAGCGCCGCTGGTTCGTTGTGACCGAGAACGCCGAAGAAGTACTGCCTCGCGTGTTGGCGCGACGCCGGCCGATTCGTGATACGACGGTCGAGGAAACGCCGACCGAGTCCGTCCTCGATGAGGACGAGTGACGCGGATGCTCAGGAACATTTAGATCGAAATGCGCTCGACAATGTTCCGCGTGACGTCGCGTCGCCGGCGGTCGTAGAGGCGCGTTGTTCGGGGATCGGCGTGGCCCGCCAGGTGCTGCACGTCCTCCAGCGGCACTCCCTGCTCAAGCAGATTCGTGATCGTCGTGGCGCGGAACGAATGGCATGAGAGCGTATCCGCCGGCAAGTTCGCGCGGCGCAGCCGGCGTTTGACCATTCGCAGGATATCGCCGCCGTGCATCGGGTCCGCCTTGTTCGCATCACCGCCGCGTCGAAGTGTCACGAACAGAGGCTCGGCGGGCGAGGCATCCCCGACGACCGCAAGGTAGTCGCCGATGAACCCCTCCAAGTCGTGGCGCGCCGGAATGACGCGCTCCTTGCCGCCTTTCTCGTCGAAGCGAAACAGCCATTGCCGACCGTCGGTGAAGAAGTCGCGGCGGCGTAACTTGGCGACGGCGCCGACGCGGACCGCCGTGTAAATCAGAACGCCGATGACGGCACGATCGCGCAAGCCGACCAGTGACCGTGTATCGATTCGAGCGAGCAATTGCCGCGCTTGTGCGACGCTCAGCGCCGGCGTTCGGCCCTCAATCACACTATGTCGCGGTCCGCGGACCGATGCGGCCGGATTGAGCGGCACAGCATGCCGGACGACGAGGTGATCGAAGAAGTGCCGCAGAGCGGCCAAATGCAGCTTGCGCGTCGGCTTGGAGAGCGGCTGGCCGTCGCGGGCTGTCAGCGCGCCGAGATACTCACCGATCAGCCACGGGCTGACCTGGTCAAGCGGAACGTTGCGTTGTGAGCACCATGCGAGCAGCCGATCCACGGCGCGACGGTAGGCGCGCGCGTGTGCGGATTCTCGATCGAGGCCCGGAAGAACTCCTGATACGCGAAGCAGGCGTTCGTTCCGGCGTTCGTGATGATCGCCGGCAGCTCGGTCGACTCGGTTGCCAAAACGGCGTGTGATGTCGCAGTGTTGCCCTCGTCCATGTGTACCTGGATATGCGTGATAACATCCTTTATCACGCCTGTCGGCCAATTGTCGAGCGGGAATCTAATTCGATTCGATCCGGATACAGAACGATGTTTGAGGTGTGGTAACGAGCTGAACAAATGGTGCGCGTTGTCGCCGAATGGCGAACGCGGAATGCGGCGCGGATAGTGCGGTCCCTACCGCACAGGTGGGGCGCGCGGCCGGCAATGTCGATTCAGTGTTCGATGTCTCATGATTTCAAATGGTTGAGAGGCCCGGTGGTGCAGTGCTTCTCAACCTTCGAACGTAATACGTTTTCCCGTACCGCGAAACCTCCCTTCACGCCGCCAGCGCGAGCAGCGCTCCGGCCCGTTCGTCTGCTTCCGTCCGCTCGCCGGCATTGCGGATCTTGCCGGCCAGGCGCGTCAGCGCATCGACCACGTTGAAGATCGTGAACCGTCCGCTCGCGCGGGCCAGTTCGAGTGCTTCCTTGGCGACGCTGCGCGGGATGCCCTGCTTGGCCAGCAGCTTCATCACCTCATCGGCGTCGCTGCCAAGCGTGGACTCCATCGCCTTCCCGATCGTTTTCACGAACCCATCGCGGCGCTGGTCGCGTTTCTCGACCAAGCCGGCGATCATCCGCCGCACTTCGCCCAGGCACTCATGCACGTTGGCAGTGTGCTTGCGGGCGAAGTCGATGACCTCGACCGCGTCCCAGACGATGTGATTCTGGCAGACGGCCTGGAACCAGAAGGTCTGCATCCCGACCGAGCGTTTGCCGACCTCCGAGTTCCACAGGAAGAACCCCGGCGCAAACGCCTCGCCTTTGATCTCCGCCCATCCGAGCGGGTCGATGAGGAAGACGAACATGTCCTGCTCGCCGCAGTACAGCCCCGTGCCGCCATTGCAGGCGGTTTGCGGCGGCTGAAAGTCGGTCGCGAACTCGCGCACGATGTTCAGCAGGTCCACGTTGTGCAACCGCGTGTAGGCCGTGCCGTGAATCGAGCGAATCGCTTCATCCTGCGTGAGCAATTGCAGCGGCTTGTCGCCGCTGGGCATCGTCTCGCGGAAGATCTGCGCTGCCGTGCCGGCCGAAACGCGATTGACAGTCTCCTTGCTCACACCGGCGAGCCGGCAGAGCTGTCCGAAACTCCAGTCGTTGAGTGAGAACTCGCCGTCGTTGCCGACGGTGACGCGGAACCGGCTGCCGCTCGGCGCCGGCTGAATCGACTGCGGCGGGTGCCAGCGGTCGATCGAGTTTGTACGCGTCCCGTAGCAGTGGTCGTACAGCGATTGCACCGAATCGAAGCGTTCATCCGGCCCGCGCCGGAAGAGCTCGTCGGATGCACGTGTCAGTGTCTCCATGCGGAATCTCCTTGTAGTTGTGTTGCAGTCGTGAATGAAAAGAACCAGATCAAACCGTGAAATGCACCACCGGTCTCTCGGCGCACGCGGCTTGCGTCCGTCGAGAGTCGGTCTGTTTGTCTACCCCAGCCGGTGCGTGGCCGATCTAGAACACAGGGTTCTTCGCGGCCGCGACGTTGTAAGAAGGAACGGAATCACAAGCCCCGTGCCGGACGATTGTTCATTTTGAACCAGCTCGTTGGTCGCGACGGCGTTGCGCCGTGCGATGCGTGATCGAGTCGATGTCCAGCGTGGCCGTACGACACCGTTCCCCCACGGCCATCCTGCCACAGATCGCTGCCACTAATCAAACGCTGTTTTGCATCGCTGCCGTACACGGCCGTCGTCGTCGGGGCTCGCCCCGTGAGGCCGTCAGGCCCTTGGCCCCGACGAGGGCGGACGTGGCAGGCAGCCGCTGGCGCATCCCTGCTGCCGGTATGGTCCCGAGTCGGAGGGTCTCGTCCGCGTAGGCATCCGATGGGCGGGGCCGTGTGCGGCAATCGCCGTCCTGTTCGAATCTCGACCTGCGATTATCTACCTGCAGTCGGAAAGTCCAGCTAGGTTTGCCAGATAGGCCGTCGCGGTCGCCTCGTCGATCCGCTTCAGATGCCGCATGAAGTCGAAGAGCGTGCCGCCGAGGTCGCAGTCGAAACACTTGAACGTACCGCGGTCCGGCCGAACCCAGAGGGATTCGCCCCGGTCGTGATGGAATGGGCAGGCACCGCTGTAGTGCCGGCCACGCGCCCGCAGCCGCATGTAATCGCGCATGACGGCGATCATGTCGAGGGTTTTGAGAATACGACCGCGAAACGCCTCGCGGGCCGTTTTCGCCTTCCACTCCGGCGAGGCCGCCTCTTCCGGCGTCACGATTCGCATCCACGGCATGCGGCCACTGCTATCCATGCTGACTGCTCCTCCATTTCGGTCATTTTCGGAAGCGAGCGCCTTCACTTTCGAAGCGGCCCCATTTCACCAACACAGCGTGCAAACGGTCTATCTGCCGGCCACGCGCCCGCGCTGTCACTGTGCGAACTCCCCCTGCGACGACACGCGCTGCCGCAGCCACGCGATGCGGCCGAGACCGAGACGAATGTGGTTGTACTTAAGAGCCAGCGACGATGCTCGGGCGAGTTCGTCGTTGCCGCCGTAGGCGATTTCGCGGTCATAGCGGCTCAGCGCCTCCGCACCGCGTGCGATGATTTCCTCATATCTCTGCCGGTCGGCGGCGAGTTGCTGCTCCTCGCGCTCCAGCAACTTGCGCATCTTCGCGACCCGTTTGGCCGGATTCTTCGGCAGGTCTCGCTCCAGCCAGCGCCCCGCATCCTCACACGGTGGAATCTGGTCGAACGGAAGCGGAGGCGCGTTGTCGCCGGCCGTGTAGTAGTGCCACGGATGACCTGGGTCGTAGCCGCCGCGCTTGTGCGTACCGCCGGCGACTTCGGCCCGCACCCATTCATCCAGCGCCTGAGTCGCATCCACGCCGAACCCCTCCTCAAACGCCGCCAATGCGTCGGAGTATGACCGTTCGACACGGCGAAGCTCCGCCGTGTTTCGTTCGGCGGCCTTCAAGGTTGTGCCTGAATCGCGATACGCCCGCCCGGTGCGCGGATCTGTGCCGGTGCAAATCGCCTCGCGGAGTGCCTCCGCCTCGCCGAGAAGGGCGATCAGCTCGTTCGCGTGCTCACTTACCAAAGCGGCGATCTGCTCCGCGTCGGGTTCAATCGGGCCGGTCACGTCCAACCCGAACACACCCGCGGCGACCGCTGCGGGCAGCGGGACAGAGACTGGCGGGCCCGAAGCACCCTCGTCGAATTGGCCGATTACCTGCTCCGCGGGGGCGCTTCCATTCGCTGTCGATGTCGGGGGTAGCGATTGGTCTGTCGAACCGGCCGTCGATTCTGAACGAACTGGCACCTCCGGCACCCGGAGTTCTTCGGCCCACGGAAACACCTGTTGCGCCTTCGCCATCATGAACGAACGTTCGGGACTGCGTCCCCCTTACTCGTTCGTTATGGCGACCGTATCGTGTCACGTGCCCTAGCTCACTGAGCTGCGAGCACCATCGCGTCCCTCGGTGTCCATCGCAGCTTTGGAAGCGTGTACTGTCGCGGATCGTCAAACGGAATCTCGGGGCTGTGGTACGACAGCAGCACCAAATCCTCCTCCGGCGCGCTGAACGTGTGCAGCAGATTGCGCGTAAAGACGAGGACGTCGCCCGGTCGAACGCGTGTGGACACGATCCCTGCACCGCTGAATTGCTGCCACGGCCCTTCCGACCACCAGAATCGTCCCTCGCCTTCGAGTACGGCGATGAAGCGATCCGAGTGTTCGTGAACGTGCAGTGGCAGGTCGAGCGTGCCGGCTGAGAAACGCAGTTTCGCGAGTCCATCCGGACAATCCTCGCCCACCAGATCGCGGCCCGACCAGAGTCCGCCCGCGATGGACGCGGTGTCTTCGAAGGGCGACTGCAGCTCGATTTCGTATTCCAGGTCGATGGCGTTCATCAACGAGTCGAGGGTCGCACTCAGGCCGTGATCGCCGGCTTCGCCGTGCAGAAACGCCGGCGCGCGCAGTCGGCCGGCCCGAATCTCCGCATCGGTTTGATTGAGGACGCGGCGGGCGAGGCCGAAGAACTGGACGAGCGCAGCTGACCAGTGCGGCGTCGAGGCAGAGGTTCCGCCGGCGCGCACGCGCAGGCCCAAGGGAACGATGGCAGTGTCCAACACGATGTTCTCCTCGTGTGAGGCATGGGACAATTCTCGCGAGCCGCGACACGCGCCGGGCTCATCCAAAGAACGTGAGCAGTACGGAAACTTCGCACACGACCGCAAGCACGGGCAGACAGAGAACACCGCTGAGCGAAGCGGAGCGCGTTCGCGTGCTGATGGAGGAGCATCGCGCGCTTTATGGCTTGCTGTCGTTCCGCTTGGCAGCGGTCGAACGAAGCCTGCCGGTCGCCGGTGGCACGCTGGCGGCGATTCTCAGCGGCAGCGCAAGCCTGCCTCCGGAGACACAACGCGTGATCCTGCTGGCGATGCCGGCCGCTTTGCTCTGGTTGATGCGAACCACCTGCGCTCACGCCCGCTCGAAGGAAGACGTTGTTCGTCGTCTCGGTGAGCTGGAGGGTACCGTGAACTACATCGCCGGCGAGGAATTGCTCGCGTTCCAGTCGCGGCATCCGAATCGCGGGCAACACGTATCCGGCCGCAGCGGCGGAACCACGGTATTCGGCGTCCTCAGCTTCTGCCTGACCGCCGTGACGGCGTGTGCGTGGATGGCCATTCCGCTCTGGCCGGATTGGGTCTTGCAGGTGGTTTACGGGGCGTACGTGGTCTCGGTCGCGACCGATGTTGTCGCGACTGTGTGGGGCCTCGGGCGATACGTCTATCGGAAGGCCCCGGCGGGAACTTCTCCGCTGTTCGTCGGACTCCGTTTCCCGGAATAGTCCGGCGTGGCAACGCGGCTCGTTTCGGGAGCTTCGCCTTCCGTGTGGATCATCAGGATATGTTTTAATGCCATCCATGATCGTTTCAGATTGTATCTCCGGTTTCGGGTGGATCAAGCCGTGTTTTCATCGCCCGCCGACAGCGCTTACTATGTATGCAGGTGCCTGGCGGAGCGACGGATGGACCTGCAAAAAGAGTTCGGGCGGCGGGTTCGGGAGCTGCGCACACGGCGGGGCCTGACTCAGAAGGAGCTCGGCGAGCGCTGCGGCCCGCGGTTCGCGACCCAGCGGATCGGCGAAATAGAGCGCGGGCATATGAATGTGACGCTGCAGACGATCGTCGGACTCTGCCGGGGGCTGCGCTGTGAGCCGCTGGAATTGTTTCTGTTTGGTCCGGGAGCCGCGGGCCGGAAGGTCAGTCTGCCCGACGCTCGCCTGGCCGACCTGTGGGCGGCCGCCGATGACCCCAAAAAAGCAAAGCTGCTGCGCGTGCTGCGGGAACTGCTGTGAGCATCACGGGCTGAGCTGACCCTTCTCAACCAAGATTTCGCCCATTTCAATCAGGTAACCCTGGGCCTTCTTAACCTCCTCCAGTTGCTCCGGCTTGAGATCGCGCAAGCGGGGCGGATAGGGCCAGCGGGGACGAACCTGGTCGTGGCCTTTCTTGTGGTACTCGTTGGTCGCGCAGGTGAGCAATTTTTGGAGGCCGTCTGCGCCGGGACTGAGCGCTCCGATGGCGCGCAACTTGGAAAACGACACCGGGACCAGGTCGATGGCTTGCCCTTTGCCGACGCCGGGCTGCCAATACCCTTTCGTGGTGAACGGCGCGAGCGTCGCCAGCACCAGCGGGTCTTCGGCCTTCTTCGTCAGTTCCTTCTTACGCGCTTCGGCTGTCACGTCGTCGCGTTTGATCTTGGCTTCGACGTCCGCCTTGTCGCGCTCGGCCTTGGCCAGTTCCAGTTCTCGCCTTACGCTGGCGACCTCATCTTGATAGCGCTTCTCCGCATCGCCGATCCGTCGCTGCTGCTCCGCCTCGCGCTCCTTCATCCGCGCTTCGAATTCCGCGCGCATCGCCTCGATTTCGGCCCGGGCGTCCTTGAGTAAGCGTTGAGCCTCGGCAGCGGCGCGCTGCAACTCGGCCTCACGGGCAGATTCTGTGATCATGGCCTCGGACTCGGCCTTGGCTTTTTCCTCGCCGCTGGCGCGGGCCTTGCCCCACGCCTGGAGCCGCTGGGCGTCGTAGTCACGACGGACTTCCTTGAGCGTCTTGAGCGTTGCGAGATCGAGCTCTTTGGGCGCCTTCGCAATGGCGGCGTCGATCCAGTTCAGTTGCTCCAGAATCAGTCCGAGCCGTTCCTTTGCCCAGAAGTGACTTTCAGAAATATCGGCTTGCACGGTTTCATCCGGCAGGAAGCCGACGCTTTCGCGTTTGAGTTCAGCCTTCAGGCCAGTCAGGATGGAGTCCGCGGCCTTGCGGCGGGTTGCCACCTGCTCCGGAGCGACGATCGGCGCTTCCACCAACCGCAGGTAGGCCATGAAGGCGGCCGAGTCCTGGGCGATCTTCTTGCCGTCGTCGCTGGTTTCGAGCGCTTCGAGGCGCGTCGTGAGCTCTTTCGAGCGCTTCTCCAGGCGCTCCAGCAGGTCGCTGGTGGTCTGCACCTGATCCGCGAATTGCTGCAGCAGCCGCCGCGTGCGCTGATCCTGCTCTTCTTTCTGGCGTCGCTCGCGTTCTGCGCGGCGCGCATCCTCTTCGACGCCCGACGGCGTGACATTCTGGGCGTAGGCGAGCGCCGGCACACAGACCGCCGCGAGCAGCAACACGGTTCTGGATCGAGCAATCCAACGGCGAGAAACCACGAAGAAACTCATGGAGAATGACTCCCTTGGGTTGCGGTCGGTCCATGCTCGAACCGATCGGCCTGCATCATCACCCGGATATGGTCGATATTGGAACGATGGCCGCGAAGTTGATCAAGTCGCTTTTCCGCCCACGCGCTGAGCTCGGATAGCCGTTGCGCATCGCCGGGGCCGGGCGCGCCGGACTGAACGCGCGGCGCGAAATCCGCGAGCGTCTGCGAGTGCGAATCCAGTTCCGCGCGTTGCAATTGTCCGTTGATCGTCGCGGCCCACGCCGCACGCACCGAGGCGTGGCGAATGAGCGCCAGATCAAGCTCGCGCGGGCGCTTCGTGTCCTTGGTTCCCGCTTCCGCAAGGGGGATCTGCGTCAGCTCCTGAAATTCGCGTGCAAGCGAAGCAGCGACTGTTTCGAGTTCCTTCAGCCGGGCCTGGGCGGTGTCGAACTGATTGCTGAAGTCATCGCGGGATCGCTGCGCTGCGGCAGCGGCCCGCCCCTGCTGCCAGGCGGAGTAGCTGCCGCCAATCGAGCGAACGAGTACGACTGCCAGTGCAATCAGGACCAGGTATCCCGCGCCAATCCAGAGCCGCTCCATTCGGCTGCGGCCCTGAAAGACCTCGCCCAGCGCGAACTTTCGCAGCAGGCGGGCAGTGCGCTCGCGCGTGCTCATGCGGAGGCCGTCCATCCGCTGCGCGTCGTAGTTCACCCACGACGGGACGGACTGGCCGGTCCGCCGCACCTTATAGCTGTCCGGATAGCCGGGCCGCTCGAAGCATCGGATCCCGCACCGGCTGCAAAACGCCTCGAAGGTCGTCCGCCCCTCGCGCGGAATCTCGATGCTGACATCCGAATCACAGGCGTCCAGAAGTTCAGCGTAGTAGGTCAGATTGGCTGGCTCGCGGAGCAGTTCGTAGGCTGCCCGAACCTCGTCGTCGATCGCCGCCAGATCGCCGTCGTGCGCTGCCACAATACGGGTCCAGGCCGCCTCGACCTGCTCGGTCGTGCCCGCGGCGTCGAGGCCCAGGAGTGTGAACAGTGTCGCTGCCGACATCGCGCTCGCCATCGGGTTCGTGAAATTCGGAACACGGCTTTCGCCGAATTATACGCGCTGGTGCGATACGGAAAACGCGCCCAAAACGCGCCCCGTTCCTCTGCAAAAAGGGCTGGAATCGAGCCGGCTGGGCGGTACACTAAACGCAGTTGATTGTCGCCGTATTGAGCCTGTGGATTCGTCCCCGCTCAGCACCGCGACGGTTTCATGGCTCGTGGGATCGCGACCTGCGAGCCGGCTCTTTGAGAAGTGGATCGTTTCCAGGCAGTCGCCTGTGCCGGTGGCCTCCTTCGCGGGGTTGCCTGCAGAGGTTTTACCTCGCAGAAGCCGGCGGCATTTCGCCGTGCGGCATTTTTGATAGGAGACTGCATATGGAAAAAGAAAGAATCGCGGACCAAAAGTCGCGAATCATCCACTTCGGAGCCGATGAGCGTTCGCCAGTCTGGCGATCGGTCGGAAGCGTCACGATCGTTGCGCCGAATCTGGACGAACCGCTCAACTTGCGGGGAGTCGGTTACACCGTCTTCCTGCAGGAGGCCCGACGGGAAGGTGAGCTGCGTGAAGCGCTCGTCTTCCTGCGACGAATCGGGCGACCCGCCTGGCAAGCCGTCCTGTACTGGTCCTTGCTGGGCATGTTCATAGGGATCGCAATCACACGTGCCTGGTACGTGCTTGCGAACCGCTGAACTTTGACGCTTGGGAGCTGCCCTTTGGGGCAGCTCCCCCCTTTTATGGACCGAATCGCTGGAAGTTCTCGACCAGCATCGTCAGCGCGACGCCGAACGCGACGCCAAGCATGACAAGCTGTAATCGCAGTCGCCGGGACAACCACGGCGAAATCGCATCCCCGAGCAGATATTCGGCACAGAGCTTCTTGATGGTCATGCCGCGACCGTATCACGAACGCGCGCCCCGCGCAAGATTTTCGTTGAATTTTCGCTCGGCTGCGTTATTCTGAACGGACTTGATTTGCGTGCCCTTTGACCGTCCAGACGATTGCACAACATGGACCGTCAGAGTTGACCTGGGACAAACGAAAAACACCGGGTCGCACGCTTTAGACAACGGGCTCCTGCGGGGGTCCGTTGTCTTTTTCACGCCCCTCCGTGGAGGTGCGCTGGCCGCGCAACACCTGGCGGAGCTTCTTGACCGTCCGGCCACCGAGCATGTGCTCTTTGTTTTTCACGGCGACGTTCATGGCCTGCGCGAGCTGAACGACTTGCGGCACACTCAGTTGCTCGCGGCGGGCAAAACGCTCGACCGACATCGCTTCGACCAGCATTTGTGCTTCCAGCCGGTCAGCAATCGCGCGAATGCGCTGCTTGAGTTTGCGTTCCTCGGCTTCGTCGCGCTGCGGGCGCGGGGACTTGGGGGCCGGAAGCTGGGGGCGCTTCCTGGCAGAGCGTCCGCCGGGATCGAGCACGTCGTCCACTGCCGCCACGGAAACCCGCGGGCGGGCCCGCTCATAGAACTCGTCGGTCGGGACCGATTGCATGGGCCACGACTGGGCCTCCATCGCCTCAGCCTGTCGCAGTGTGAAGGGGTGCAACCCCTGCACCAGCGCGGGAATGCCGCCGGTGTGCGTCAGCGACCGTTCCTCCGCGTTGTGAATGTGCACCAGGCTGAGGCGCGGAGTCCCGTTGACGGCTGCGATCATCTCAGGCGTCAATCCCGGCACCATCTCCTCCGTCCAGCTCTCGGTGGAGGTTTCACCGGACGACTCGCTGGTGCCGCTTGTTCCGCCTTCCCCGGAACTCGTGCCGCGCGAGAATCCCGTCTCCGCCATTCCGAACAGGCCGTACTCATAATTGCGGGCGAACGAAGTGCCACGCTGCCACGATGTCCCGCGCGTGGTCTGAATGCCGGAGGAGCGCGCCGTGGAACCCCCGCGGCGGATCTCGCGTTTGCGACCGGAGACCAGCTTGAGCGACTCGATGATGCGTGAGTTCGTCAGGGACAGGTACTGATTGAAGCTGCACAGGTCCGCGATCATCTTGTACAGGTCCACGTCGCGCGTGTGCAGCGATTCGGGCGACTGGTGCGACAGCATGAAACCGACGCCGAGCGAACGCGAGTCCTCCAGGACTTCGACAATGTTCTGGGCCGCCAGCCGCTGGAACTCGTCGATGGCGACGAACATTTGCCGCTTCCGGCCGTGCTTCATGCGTTCGCTGGCGACTTCCATCAACGCGAAGACCAGCAGCTTGCCGATGATCTTGGCGTCGATCGACTGCGAGCGAGAATTGAGATGGACGTACAAAACCTCGCCGCGCTCGTAGATCTGTTCCAGGTTGACATGCTGATCATCCAGCGGGCGGCCATCCGTGGTCAGGTGGAACGAGTATTGAAGCGGTTGCAGTGCGCTGAACAGGCCACGGGCGTCCGTATTGCCGGACTTGCCCTGCGTCTGCTCGCCGATCAATCGAATCAATTCGTCGAGCGTTTTAGGATTCTGCTCGTACAACGTCTGGAGCAACTGCTTGCGCTGTTCGGACGTAAAGAAGTCGGACCCGTATCCCTCGCGGTAAATGAGGGAGAGAGCCTTGAGCAACGTCTCGCCGAGCTTCAACGGGTAGCGGATCGAGCGCAGGCTCTGGAGTGGGTTGAATCGCAGACTCACATAGTCCGGGTCGTTCGAATAGAAACGCAACTTCTGGCCGCGGCGGGCCGCGATGAACTCCGCCAGCGAGCGCAGGTAGCGGTCGCCGTTTTCCTTGAGGTCCATGATGATCAGCGGCGGCGGCGGCTGAACCACTCCCTCGGAATCAACCCATTCGTCCCCCAGTTGCAGCAGCAGCTGCGCGAGGGCGAAGGTCGTCTTGAAGCTCCCGGGCAGGCCCAGGATGTAGGCATGGTTCCGGAAGACCTGACGCGGCGCGAACTGCGGGCGGCCCGTGGCCGGATCAAGTCCGACGAACACCTCGTACTGGTGTCGCCCGAAGGTGCGCTTCATCAGTTCGAAGTAGCGCCACCACTCCGAGACCTCGTCGCCGTCGTCGAGCGACGCGACGCGCCGACCGTTCAAGATATCCCACCAGGACTCCGGCGGAAGGCGACGCCAAACCTCCTCAAAGGTCACGGGACGTGGTGGCACGGGGGTGAGCGCTGGGCGAATCACCACGCCGCGCTCGGCCAGGCCGCGGAGCTTCGCGCCGGGTTGACGGTCGATGAAGTCCTTCACCTTTGAAGGGTCAAGCAGCTTGGTTTTCTTGCGCCAAATCACGCAGCGCCTCCTCCAGATTCGCCAGGCCGGCGACGGACTCAACATGAATATGGCTCAGCGTTCGCAGCCCCTTCCCGTCGCTGCCGGAGTCGTCCAGCGCCGCGTTCAGCGCTGCCGCCCGATCCTCGTTGTCCACCAAAATGGCGTGCGAGTAAAGCTCGTGACGCAACCAGGGTTCCAGAGCCGGGAGTTTCCAAACCTCGGCGATGTGTGCCCGTGTGCGTGCGACGATATCGCCCACGCGGGTCGAATCGCCGGGGGTGTAAACGTGGTACACGCGCGTCGCCCGCGCGCCCCGCTCCAGGCAATGGAATCGACCGGGCGGCGCCGGCTCGCCAAAAAGCTCTTCGAGCTCGTCGTCAGTCAGGCGGATCCGGGACCGACCCTGCAGGAGGCAGAACGAGAGCACCGCCAGGTTCGCCGGCAGCGCTTCGGAGCCGAGGTTGTCGGCACGCCGGCGACTGGTCCCCAGAGCCGCCGCTCCCGCTCGGCTGAGCACGTACGCGGCGCGATTCCCGCCGAAGCCCTTCTGGGTTTCGATCAGGCCCTGTTCGCGGAGCTGGTTCAGCGTCTTCTGCGGGTTGCCGCCGTCGAAGAACAACGTGGCCACGATCTCCTGGAAGGAAAGCCGATAGCGGGCCAGGTGTTCCAGCACCATCCGCTGCGTTGCGTTCGGCTTACCAGAGCTCATACGACAGACCTCGCGACGCGCAAAACTCGTGGAACTCGGCCAGCTTCGACGGGCTGTACTCGCCGCCAACCTCGACCACGCAGCGCTCTCCGCCGTGATCAACCAGCGCATCGGGCAATCGGGCCTGGTCACCGAATCCAAGACACCGGAGCCGGGCTTCGGATAGCCACGACGCGATGAGGTCGGGGCGCGTTCGCCGCCAGTCCAAGTATATCTGGCCCAGCAGCAGGTCGTGACTGATTTCGCTGCGCCGCGGTCGACGGCCGCCGTGGCCGCCGAGCCAGGTGCCCGCCGCCGCCGTGGCGATGACGCAGGCTGTCTGTTTGGCCGGCTCGGTCCAGCGCTGCGCAAGCGTTCGTGACAGGCCGCCGAAATCCGGCACGGCCTCCCCGGGGCTCCAGCAGGTGAGCGGCTGCGCCAGAGCTGGTGTCGGGCGCGCCGGCATGTTGAACGGCTCGATCAGCCCCCAATCCGCCAGCGCGCGGAGTCGCCGGCCGGCAGCGCGCTTCGCATCCGCTGCGCCGGCAAACCAGAATGCGGCCACCTGCGCGACCGACAGCACACGGACCCGATTGGTCAGCGTGTCGAGGATTTCGCGATCGCGCGGGGACAGGTTAGCTCGCTGCAGCGCCATCTTCGGAACAGTTCTCCGGCATCTTGGACGTTCGAACGATGGTTCACACGTCAGAACGTAACTCTACGCAGAACCGCGTTTTGCGTCATCGAGGATGGGTGTTTTGCGCGCTGAATGGTGGACCGAGGATCCGTCCGGTGAAACGACCGGACAGATGGCGGTCGGGTATCGGCCCGCCCGGCGATTGGTTCGCCGAACGGGCCGGCCGGTCAATAGTCTTCCGGCAGCAGGATGGTCGTCGCCGAGCGGTCCGCTTCGGTGATAATCCAGAACTTGGTGCCGTTGCGGTCGTGGTAGACCGAGAACAGCCGCAGCGCATTCTTCAGCGAGAACTCATTCTCGTTAGCGTCCTCGGCGCCGCAGTCGCCCCAGTCGCCGCGGGCATGCCGCAACAGGGCCGTGTGGATGTCCGCGGCGTCCAGCGTGTCGCGGGCGTTGGGTGTAATGACCGTTTGGCCGAGCGGGAATTTTCCACTCAGCGGATGGGCCGCGGATGGCTTCTCGAATGTCGTCATAAGCTCCAGCCCTCCCCGCGGATGGTCACCGTCGTCCTGGGGGCGTCATCGGGTTCATGCACCATAAGCCAGCCGATAAGCAGTTGGAACGCCTCGGATAGGTGACTCCGCGGCCCCTTGTCCGGATATTTCATGCGGCCGGTCCCGTGGTGCTGGTGGAGGTAGGCCGCGGCGTATTCGACTGCGTCGTAAAACGTCTGCGGCGGCTGTTTGCGATGCAGGACTTCCTTGTATTCCATTTCTCGTTCTCCAAAAAAGCCGGCGCGCTCCCGACGCCGACCGTGGTTTTCCCCGGGGAAGCTGCCGGAGGCCGCTTTCCGGGAGCCGGGGGTTTTGTTCACTCACCCGGTCCCGTGAACAAAACCCCCGGTTTCCGGAAAGAAAAAACATCGGACCGGGCTCCTCGCCCGGTTCCGCTTGGTGCAACGGTCGGGGCGGCGCCGGGCGCGGTGCGCGTGCAAGGACTGTGACCGCGCAGCGGCCGGCGTAGCCGGCGGCCGAAGGCCGGCACTGTCCTTGCAGCACCGCAACCAGAGACGCTGCGATCGTTGCGAAGATGAGGGCAGCGGAGCCGCTCAACCCTCTCTTGCTCATGGGCAGGTCGAGACGATGGGTCAGATGAATGCGGGACCCGCGAACCTTCAGAATTGCACAGACTGACGAACCGAACTGCGATCAGACCTCCGGATTGAGGGGTTGCAGCGCCGGGGCGCGTTGCGCGTGAATCCACGCAAACGCGTCGCCGAGCGCCCGGCCGAGGACGAGCAAATCGTCCAGGCCGAACCCCGATGACTCCTTCCAGGCATCGTTCTCTTTGTAAAGCCGCGCCGCCGTTACATTGAACATGTGTCCGTTTGCGGTGGCGTTACGCCAGATCACGACCTTGACGGCGCCGAACCGGATCTCGTGAACCGGGCGGCGGTTGGATTCATTCATCGGAACCTCCATTTCTGTTGGCAAGTCTTTCGCATTCATCTGATAGAGGGGTTATGGAGGGGGCATCGAAACGTGTCGCATTGCCTGCGTCGGTTTGGGGGCGGGGCGCCGTGAGGCCCAGGGACGTCACGCGGCGGGGATGGGCCCGCCGGAAACTGGTACCGGTGGGTTCCGCGTCCGTGGGCCAACCGGCGGCCGGTGACGAAGGGCTGCCGCGGCGAGAAGCGCCGCCGGTTCACTGCTTTTCGAGCTGCTCGCGGACGCGCCAATCGTGAATGTTGGCGAACATGACCGCCAAGCCGAAGCCCGCGACGGCCCCCGCGATGAACCAGCCCTGCAGCGCCGCCGCAGATGGCGCGGAATCCAACCAGCGACATCCGAGCGCTGAGGCGGCCGCGCCGAAGCAGACCATGAAGCCGGCTAGGAACCGGAATCCGATCAGCTTCACGATGTCGCGATAAGTTGCCAGCCCGTCACGCAACGCGGCCATCGTCCAGCTGATGCGACCGATTGCCACGAGGAGCCAAAGGCCGCCTGCGATCATGACGAACGCATAGGCCCAGTCGTCGTCGCCAGCGCGATGCGGTCCCACGCAGACGGCGTGGGCGATGAACAGGATGCCGGCCAGAATCGCAGCGCTCAGGAACCAGAGCACCGCGAGCGAGATGAGTTTCCAGGCACGCGTGAGGTAGTCCAGGATCAAGCAACGCCTCCCGCGCCTTTCCGACGAGGCGCTGGTACAGCAGATATTACCGCGATCGACAGCTGCGCAGCAGAGAGTCTTATTGCGGCGGCGGGTTCGCGCGCACTCCGGCCGCGATGCACTCTGCCAGTTGCGTCTCAAAGGCGTGCCGCTCAGCGACCGCGCCGGCTGCATTGCCTGGCATTCGTCGCGGACCACGACGCACCGTCTCCAGTTCAATCGAACGCAGGTGCGGCGCGAGTGCGCGAACGACGGCGCGCAGGGCGTGGCTGGCCGACAAGCGCGTGCCGCTCGCGCGGCGGAGCGCCTGGATCAACCGCTCAAACGTCACGTCGGTTTCCGCGCACAGGGCGAGCTCGCGTTTCACGATTTGAGCGGACTGGACTTCGCACGCGCCGGAGCGGCAGGTATCTGAACGCCCAGGCGATGGCGGCGAGGGTGCAACGGCCCGCGCGACGGCATCGGGATCGAGCAACCGCACGACGGAACTCGACGGCGGAGGCTGACGCAGATTTTTGGCCACGGGTCATGCTCCTGCGCCGAGCCATGTTTCCGAAGCGATGGTCGGCACCTCCGGCGTATGGGGAGTACAGACCGCCGATTCGCCGAAGGGTGCCAACGTGCCCTCAAGGAACTGTGTTCGATGCCGCACACGGTGCTCGATCTCGGCGGCCAGTCGCAGGTATTGCTGCGCAATCTTGAGTTCCGCGAAGCGCGGCAGTTGAAAGAGCGTCTTGCCGCGGCCGGACAGCTCGGCCAGCAGCACTGCCTGGGAGATGGAAGTTTCGAAACGGCGACCCGGCAGCGATGCGGAGACAACCTGCTCCAACTGCGAACGCAGTCGTGTCGCCCGGCTATCCACGTTGGTAAAGACGACGCCGAGCACTTCCAGTCGCGGATTGCGATGCTGGCGTACGTCGGCCACGTCTTTGAACGCTTCGGTCAGTCCGCCGAGCGAGAGCGGATGCGGAAAGGCCGAGAGGAGGATCCAGTCGGCCGCGGCATACGCGGCCACGGTCGTGGTCGCCGCCGCGAACGGCGCCGTGTCCAAAATGATGAAATCGAATCTCCCCCGCGCCTCGGCGATGGGATGGTCGAGCAGCCGCGTGCGGTCCGTGAATTTCGAGAGCAGCGCATCCAATTCGGAGAGCTGCGGCCGAGAAGCGATGAGCTGAACGCCGCTTGGCATACGCTCGAATATGGCGAGTCCGGCGATGGTCTCGTCCGTCGTCAGGAGTTCGAGTGTGCCCGCGAAACTGTTTTCCGGAACGCCCAGGTGGCGCGTGGCGCCGGCGGCCGGATCGAGGTCGATGATCAGACAGCGATACCCGCCCTGACCCAGCGCGGCGGCGATGTTCACGCTGTTGGTCGTCTTGCCGACGCCGCCCTTCTGGTTGCCGACCGCGATCACGATTCCGAGTGCTGACTCTGCCATTGGATATCCCCCGTTTGTTACGCATTTTGTTCGCGCGCCGGCGTGACAGCATGGACGGCCAACCGGCCAGCCCATTCGTCCGCGCGCCGGCGTACGTTCTATTCATGGCATAGCACGGTCTCGAACCAGCCGACAAGACGAGAGTTTCAGCATGCGAACTGGGATGGCATTCTCGGCGGCGCTGCCGCGCGGCTCCGCCCGTGCGCGGGCGGGCCGGCAGGCCGGCCTTCGCCAAAAAACTGCTTGCGCGGCCTGCAAGTGTGCGGTATGTCTGGGTTGCCGGGATGCCGGCCGAACCGACAGGTTCGCCGATGGCATCTCGTATGAGTTGGTGAACAAGAACTGAAAGTGCGGGCGTCCCGCATCGACGTGGTGGTTGATGCGGAACGCGAGAACAAGACAGCGAATCGCAAGCCGCCGTGTTGAACCTGGCACGTCCAACCTAGCGCACCTGCGCACCGTCTGTCAATCCAGCATTTCGCCCGCCGCGCGCGGGCGCCGCTGCACCGCCTTTCCGGATATCGCGGACGTCCGTCGGAGTGTCCGCCGAACAGGGTTCGAGTGGGTATGCGAGATCAAGATTCAAACGTCGGTTTTCGGCGTGGAACATGGCGTGGAACACGTCGAAAAAGCGAGTTTGCCCAAACCAAGCCGGAGGGCGGGTTCTGCTTCGTTCCGGCAATGGGGTTTATAGCGACGTGGTGGGCCTACAAGCGGGGGATCCTGAGCCTGGCTGACGTCCGGGTATGGCTGGCGATTTTCGAGGTCGTGGCGCGACGCTGCGTCGTTCAAGGGAATCGATCTTTTTCGTGCGTGGAACACGAGCTCGCGGCGCTCGTGGGCGGCGACGCCGAGCATGTCGCCGCGTCACTCCGGCGACTGGAGCGTATAGGATTTCTGAGGCGGACTCGAACGACGTTTCAGGCTGCCTGCGACATCGATCGCATCACTCTGGACGAGCGTGATGAGCTGTCGCAGTTGTTGGAGCAGGTGAAGAATCACCATCGCCGGGTGCCCGTGCCGAGGCGTGTCCTCCGTCTACTGACGAGAACCGCACGCCCGGTGTTTTGGGCGACCACCGTGGGACATCTGCTGCGTTGCATGTACTACCGTAACCGGCAATGCGCACCCGATGGCCGCTGCAAGGCCTCGTGGATCGCGAGCGTGTTCGAAGTCGATCTTCGGAATGTCAAGGCTGCCAGGCGTGAACTCATTGAAACTGGTCTCCTGTTCATGGATCCCACCGACCAGTGTTCCATGAATCGCTGGGGCCCCCGCGTGCGCTTCAATCTCGCCTGGAAATGCGACACAAACAGGGAAGCGGTACCACCCCGCTCGCGCGCTTTGGCCCGCCAATTACCACCCCCTAGAAAGAACCGAGAACTCGCTTCGCGACTGGTAGACCAGGAACCCGCTCGCGCGGCGGCGCTGGGGTCTCCCACAAGCCGATCGTGGCATCTCGAAGCCCGCGACTTGAAGTCATTGCCGGCGCTGCAACGCCTGTTCGAGCGCAGCGTCGCGCTGCGGCTCTGCCGGGCCGGCGAAGCCGCGCGCCTGGCTTTCTTTGCCACGGCGGCGCGGGCGCTGCGCGTCGCGACATCGAATGCCCCCGGCTTGTTTGCGACGCTGCTGCGGTCCAAACGGTGGGGTTTTGCAACGCTTGCCGACGAAGATCTGGCGCGTCGCTGGCTCCGGCAGCTGTCTTCGGTGGACGTCCGGTCAGCCGCACCACAGTCAACTCCCAGCCGTACCTTCCACACCCAGGAACGGGCTTCTCGTACACCGGAAGCCGCGGCAACCGTGCTTCATCGCCTGCTTCCGAGTTTGCTGCCGCCGTCAGTGAACGCGGGACCACCACGATCCATCGGCGTCCGCGATGATGCAACAAGCGGGTCGTCGCGGCTCGGGTAAGGCGAGCTCGTATTGGCGCAGGGAATGGCTGCGCAGCGACGCTCAGCCTTCGACATTCCGTGTACAACAGTCCGCCCGTCGAAGTTTGCCGTACGCCGTCCGTCGCCATCGGGTCCTCGCCCTTGCGAGGCCGGCAGGCCCCTGGGACCCGGTGGTGACGGACGCGGATGACTCATACTGCCGGTGTCGGCCCCGAGCCGGAGGGTTCCTCAGTCTGCGCATACAAGGGGCGTGACACGTTGATTCCAGTGTGATACGCCAAAGACAGATGCACCAGTTTAGGTTGAACCACATCCTTGAGACCGTAGAAAGACTACGTGCTCTGCTGGCTGAATGGCCGTTGTCGAGGATTCGGCAGTTCTTCGAAGCCTGCGACATTCGCGTTCCGCAACAGCAGCCCCCGGCGTCGAAGTCGCGCCGATGGCTCATTGAGCGATGTTTCCGTTCCCTGAACTGGCACGACTCCGTGGACGTTCTGCGACTGCAGATGCTGTGCACGCTCGTCAACCGAGAAGCGCGAGGGCGCATTCCGGAAGAACCAGGCAAGGAGAACGCCGCGTCCAGGCGAATGCAAAAGAAGCTGGAACAGCTCGAAATGGCGATGCGAAAGCCCGAGAAGCGCTACAAGCACTCGGGTCAGAATAGGTAGCAGGCTCCGCGGCGTCCGACTGGCCGCTCATTCATGCTTCGCGCAGCGCTGAACTGTACTCCGCCAAGCGCTCTTTGACTGCGACCTTCGATTCGTTTCACGATCTGGAACCAGAAACCCGCCGCTTGCGCAGCGAGGTTGGAAACAAGCCGGCTGAAGTTCGAGCGCGACACGCCACGGGATCTGGCGTCCGGGAGCGAGCGGCTCAACGTGTTCGCTGCGGCGGAACACGCGATCATCGCCCCATACTGGATGCACAGCCTATGCGATGCTGGCGCGTCTGACCGCATCCCAGAATAGCCGGGCCGCAAGTGAGCGCTGGAAACGAACGTGAGCGAATCGACGTCGTCGGGCATTTTGGATAACGCGCTGAAGTACAACCGCATTGTGGCTGCATCCCGGCGCTGATCGTTCAATCTGTGAGGCGCGCAATGATGACGCTCAGTTTTGTGTCCTCGGGTAATATTTCCGGTCTGTGCGAGCTCGGTGTCGAATTTCACCCCTGAACACGCGAAGCCTCCCCTTGCCGACGTGCCAAGAGCGCGTAGAAAACGGGCAACACTAGCAGCGTAAGAAACGTCGACGTGATGACGCAGCCGATCACGACGGTCGCGAGCGGACGTTGAACCTCCGCGCCGACTCCGGTGTTGAAAGCCATCGGGACAAACCCGAGACCCGCAACCAGCCCCGTCATCAATACCGGGCGAATGCGGGTCATCGCGGCCTCGCGGATCGCGTCGCGCAGCGGCATCCCACCGTTCAGGAGGTCGCGAAGGAACGAGACATAAACCATGTCGCCCAGCACCGAGACGCCGGACATCGCGACGAAGCCGACGCCGGCGGAGATGCTGAACGGCATATCGCGCAGGTGGAGCGCCACCACACCGCCGACCGCGGCCAGCGGGAGCGTCAGGAAGATGCGCAGCACGTCCGTGATCCGGTGGTACGTGAGATAGAGCAGGGCGAAGATGAGCGCGAGTGCGGCGGGCACAACCAGCATCAAGCGCTGACTGCCGCGTTCGAGATGCTCAAACTGCCCGCCGTAATGCACAAAGTACCCGGTCGGAAACGTGACTTCCTCGGCAATGCGGCCCTGCGCTTCGGCGACGAGACTGCCGATGTCGCGGCCGCGCGCGTTGCACTGCACGATGGCGCGGCGCTTGCTCCATTCGCGGTTGATCGTGGACGGTCCCTCCACGATCTTCAGGTCGGCGAGACGCGACAGCGGAATGCGCTGACCGGAAGCGGTAGGAATCAGGAGTCGGCCGACGCGCTCCGGGTCGGCGCGATACTCGCCCGGCAGGCGTACCGTCAACGGGAAGCGCACCTGGCCCTGGCGTATCTCGCCGACCACCACGTTGCCGATCGCGGCGACGAAATCGAGTACATCGGCGGCCGGGACGCCGAAGCGGGCCAGCTCATCGCGGCGGACCTTGATCTCCAGCAGCGGCTGACCGGTCAATTGCTCTACGGTCACATCCGAAGCACCGGCGATCTCTTTGAGGATGTCCTCGACCTCGCCGCTCAGCCGCTCCAGCTCCGCGAAGTCATCGCCGAATATCTTCACGCCCAGATCGCTGCGGATGCCGGCGACCATCTCGTTGACGCGCATCTCGATCGGCTGCGTGAAGATGGTGCGCATCGCGGGCATGCCCGCCAGCGTCGTCTCCATTGCTTCCACCAACTCCGCCTGCGAGCGTCCGCGCTTCCACTGCGCCCGCGGCGTGAGCGTGATGAAAACGTCACTCAGTTCGAGGCCCATCGGGTCGGTCGCGACCTCCGCCGTCCCCGTCCGCGTCCAGACGTGCTTGATCTCATCGGGGAACTTCGCCAGCAATAACCGTTCGAGCTGCGTTCCATACCGCACCGATTCCTCGACCGCCACGCCCGCCAGCCTCACGGTGTTGATGACGATCGCCTCCTCGGACAGGCGCGGGATGAAGACCGTGCCGAGCCGCGTCGCCAGGAACACGCCCCCGATCAGTCCGGCCAGCACCACGCCGAGCACCACGAAGCGCCAGCGCAGCACGAATTCCAACATCGGCGCGTAGACCCATTTCGCAAACCGAACCAGCAGCGGGTCGCGTTCGCGCGGCCGCGACGGCAGGAGCAAACTGGCGAGCGCCGGCATCAGCGTGAGCGAAAGCACCAGCGAGCCGAGCAGCGCGAAAATCACCGTCAGGGCCATCGGCCGGAACATCTTGCCCTCGATGCCTTCGAGCGTCAGGATCGGCAGATAGACGATCAGAATGATCAACTCGCCAAACATGGTCGGCTTGCGGACTTCGATGGCCGCGTCGCGCACGACGTCCAGCTTGGCCCGCCCGGCGGTATTGTGTGCCAGCCGCCGCATGCTGTTTTCAATCTGGATGACCGAACTGTCCACGACCAGGCCGAAGTCGATCGCCCCCAGGCTCATCAGGCTGCCGGCGATGCCGGCCTGCAACATGCAGTTCGCCGCGAACAGCATCGAAAGCGGGATCGCCGCCGCGACGATCAGCCCCGCCCGCAGGTTGCCCAGGAACACGAAGAGCACGGCCACGACCAGAAGCGCGCCTTCGAGCAAATTGATCTTGACGGTGTTCAGAACGTGATCGACCAGCTCGGTGCGGTCGTAGACCGTGGTCAGCTGCACGTCGTTCGGCAGCGTCCGCCGCACTTCCTCGATCCGCCCCTTGAGCCGCTGGGCCACGTCGCGCGTGTTCTCGCCCATCAGCATGAAGCCCAGGCCGAGCACCGCATCACCCTGGCCGCCGTACGTCACCGCACCGCGGCGAAGCTCGTGCCCCTCGACGATCTTCCCCACGTCGCGCACGAAGATCGGCATCCCGTCGCGGGCCTCGATCACTACGTCGCCGACCTGCTCCAGCGACGTGAGCTGTCCGACGCCCTGCACCAGCAGCAGGCCGCCGGCCCGCGTGATGTTTCCGCCGCCGACGTTCAGGTTGTTGCGCCGCAACGCCTCGAACACGTCCAGCAGCGTGAACCCGTGCTTGAGCAGCTTCTCCGGCTCGACCACGACCTGATATTGCCGCTCCAGCCCGCCCCAACTGTTGACCTCGGCCACGCCCGGCAGGCTGCGGAGCTGCGGCTTGATGATCCAGTCCTGAATGCTGCGCAGCTCGGTCAGCGACTTGACCGGGCTGGTCAGCACGTAGTGATAGACCTCGCCCAGCCCGGTCGCGACCGGCCCCATCATCGGCCGCGGCAGCCCCTCGGGCAGCTCGACCGTCGCCAGCCGTTCCATGATGAGCTGCCGGGCGAAATAGATGCTGGTCCCGTCCTCGAAAATGACCGTCACCTGCGACAGGCCGAATTTCGACAGCGAGCGGACCTCCTCCAGCCCCTTCAGCCCGCTGATGGCCTGCTCCACCGGGAACGTGATCTGCTGCTCGATTTCGAGCGGGCTGAGGGCCGGCGCGACGGTGTTGATCTGCACCTGCACCGGCGTCGTGTCGGGAAAGGCGTCCACCGGCAGATGCGCGGCCGAATACACGCCCGCGATCGCGATCGCCAGCGTGATGGCGATGACGAGGAAGCGGTGACGCAGCGACCAGGAGATGAGGGCGTTCAGCATGGCGAAGGTCTCACGGTTGACGGGTCGAGTGCCGTTGGCGCACGGACAGGGACGGCGCGAATTCGCGGCTCACAACACGGAGTCCGCCGGCCGCCGCGTAATCCGGAGTGCCGTACGGCCGTCTCGGAGCGGACTCCGGATCAGCCGGACAACGCTCCGGGTCAGTCGGAGCGTGCTTCGAATCGCGCGGAGCGTGCCGCGAATGCGCTGGAGCGGACTCCGATTTAGCGGGAGATCGCTCCGAGTCGCGCGGAGCGGAGCAAACGCGCACCCCGCCCGCCCCGCGACGATGCCCGCCCGGACCGCGCATCATCGCCCCGTCTCGACTTCGCAGCAGCCGGCCCCGATGCTGCCCTTCAGGATCTCGGTTTTCATCAGGAAGCTGCCCACGGTGACGATCGCCTCGCCTTCGCGCAGGCCGCGCAGCACTTCCACGTAGCCGCCGGCGCTGGCGCCCAGCCGCAACTTGCGCGGCGTGAACACATCGTCGGCTTCGCGCACGAACACGAGCTGGCAGCAGCCGTCGGTCTGCACCGATTCGACCGGCACGCTCAGAACGTCGGCGTTGTCGCGCAGGATGATCCGCGCCCGGCCGAACATGCGCGCCCGCAAGAGTCCGTCAGGGTTGGACAGTTCGGCCCGCACCGGAATCAGGCGCGTCTTGTCATCCACCTGGCTGCTGATCCAGCTCAGACGCCCTTGAAACGACTCGCCGGTCAGTCCGTCCACGGTGAACAGCACGGGCTGATTCTCGCGCAGCGCCGGCAGGTCGCGCTCGTAGACGTTCGCCATGAGCCAGAGGCGCGCGGTGTCGGCCAGGACGAAGAGCGTGTGCGCATCCTCGACAGCCTCGCCCGGCGCGACGTGCCGCTCGACCACGCGGCCGGCCACGGGGCTGCGCAGTTCGTAGCGGGACAGACCTTCGTGCGAGGCCGTGCCCAGCGCGGCGATTTCGTCATCCGTCAGCCCGAGGATGTGCAGTCGCCGCTCGGCGGCGTCGAGCGCACTGCGCGCGACGCGCAATGCCCGCTCGGCGGCGAACTGGTCTTTCTGGCGCGTGAAGGCGATCTCTTCGCGGATCGCGAGGAAATCCGCCTCGGCCGCGGCCAGCGTGGCCCGCGCCATCTGCACGTCCTTTTCGGCGTTGATCTTCGTTTCGTAGAGCTGCGTTTCGCGGGCCGCATCCAACCGGGCCAGTTGAACCGCCGCGTGCGCCCGCAACAGCCGGGCCTTTGCTTCGCCGACCGGAACGCCTTCGAGCCGCTGCTGAATCTCGCCCGGTGCAGCGTCGGAGGTCGCCGCGGCCAGCAGGCGCTGTGTTCCTTCGTAGATGGTCTGGTTGCGCGCGTGCTCGGCTTCCGCGACGCGGAAGTCCTGCTGCCGCTCGATGTACTGGCTCTTGGCCTCGCCCAGCACGACGCTGTCGAGCACGGCCAGCACGTCGCCGACCTGCACCGAATCGCCCAGGTTGGCCCGCACTTCGCGCGCGATGCCCGACACGCGCGGCGTGATCCGTGTGACGCGCGTTGCATCGAACTCCACTTCCGCCGGCACCTCGACCGCGGCCGACATGCGCCGCGGCCGGACCGTCGTGACTTCGATGCCGGCCTGCTTCGCGATGCTCGCGTCGAGGAAGCGGATCGTCGAAGTCTCGATCAGGCAGAGCGGGTCGTTCTCGCCGCTGGTTGTCAGTCGGCCGTTGCGCTCGATCTTGACGATCGACTCCCGGCCCAGCGCGCCGGGCGCGGCGGCCCGCGGACGCATCGCCTCCCACTTCTCGCGCACTTCCGGGTTGCAGAGCGTGCATTGCGACTCCGGCACGCCGTGCTCCTTGCACCAGTCGTGCTCGTCCTTGAACTTCTGAATCAGCGACGCATCGCAGCGCGTGCAGACCGCTTTCGGCACGCCGTGGTCGAAGCACCACTTGTCCGCCGCAACCGGCGCCGCCGCGCCCGGCCTGGATGCCGGCTCGGCGGGCTTTTCAGTATCGGCAGGTTTCTTAGCGCCGGGCTTCAGCGCGGCCCAGCGGGCCTCGACTTCGGGATGGCACTTGAAGCACTGCGTCTCCGGCAGGTCGTGCTCCTTACACCAGTCCCCGGCCTTCTTGAACGTGTCGATCAGTGAGTCGTCGCAGCGGGTGCAGACCGACTCGGGCACGCCGTGTCCGCCGCACCAGCCCTTGTCGAGCGTGGGCTTGACCGGACTCGTATCGGGGCCGAACGCGGGCTTTCTGTCGGGGGCAGGTTTCGCATCGCCTGCAACTGGCGCGGCGGCGGTCGACCCATCCGACGGTGCGGCTGCGTTTCCGTGATCGGCACTGCCCGCCTTGCCCGCCGGTTTGAGCGCCGCCCATTTCGCGGCGACTTCCGGATGGCACTTCGTACACTGCGTTTCCGGCAGCTTGTGCTCTTTGCACCAGTCACCGGCCTTCTTGAACGTTTCGATCAGCGAATCGTCGCAGCGGGTGCAGACCGATTCTGGCACGCCGTGACCGCCGCACCAGCCCTTGTCAAGCGTCGGCTTGACCGGGCTTGCCTCCGGCCCGAGCGATGCCTTCACGGCTGCGGTGCCGCCTGCACTGCCCGGCGGCTTGGACGAATCGGAGCGGTCGCAGCCGGACAGCGCTGCGGCAAGGAGCACGACGACCGGCCACGCGGCCGGATACGGCAAACGACGGCGCTTCATGGCAATCTCTCCAGAGCGGGGTTGGATCAGCGGTTGCAACGATGCCGGCGAGGGGCGCGCGTGCAAACGCGTCGCGCGTGGATGCGCGACGTCATTACACAGCGCGCTGGCGATGGATCAAATGCGCAGGGGCAGACCGGAGGCGGGGAACGAAACTCGTGGAAAATCGTTCAGGCTAGTGAACGGCGTGCTGCTCGCAGTGTCTTGGGCGGCCGCCCCGTCATGGGCGGCGATCGCGTCCCACGGCTGCGCGTGCGTGTCGAGGCCGGGCAGGTTCCGCGCCTCGTCGGGTTTGGCCACGCCCTTGCAAACGTCGGCGCACGAACCACACTCGCGCGGCGGATCGCCCGACTCGGGCGGCGGGTCGGAGGGCGGCGTCTTGTGGCTCTCGCAGCAAGCGGACGCCACGGGCAGGCCATCCTCATGCGTGCAGCAGGCTGTAAGCGCCCCCGCGCGGCACAACGCCGGCGCTGCGACGAACGACCAGACGGCTGCGATGAGCATCAGACGAGGCATTTCTTCATGATAGTACCCCCGGCGGCAGCGAGCAACGCGCCGCATGGAACCCTTGGTGATGCCCTGCATTCCGGTCGGTTGTTGTTGGCACCGCCGAGATCATTGAATAAGCCAACGGTTTCGCCCGTTATGTGTCTATGAAGATGGGTCCGTTTGAGCCTCGGCCGAGCCGAGGCGCGACGGGCCGAAAAGAAGTCGGAGGTTCGTGCGATGCAATTGAATCTTGGATTTACAGCGCTGGCGGGGCTGGCCGTGCTCGCCGTCGCCTCGGCGACGCCCGCGGCCCAAGCCCAGTGTTCGAGCGGCGGGTATTACGGCTCAGGATACGGCGGGGGCTATTATGCCCCGGCCCCTGCGCCGACGTACTACGCACCGACGTACGCGACGCCGCAGTACTACTCGCCTCCCGTGTATTACAGCCAGCCGACGTATCGCTCGTACTCGGTGAACGTCGGCATCGGCCACGATCGGCATGCCCGGCACGACGGCCGCTACTCGGCCCGCTACGACCGGCATGATCGCCACGACCGGCATCACGACCGCGGGCATCGCTCGCAGCGCCGGCACCGCGACTAGACGCCGAGGCGACCGGCCACCCGGTGGCAATCCGACGCCCGCAGCGCAAACCGCTGCGGGCGGCTACTTGACAACTCGCGGATTGCCGATATCATCTGCAACATGCGTTCGGGCCGAATGTCAATCTTCGTTTGCGCTATGACCCTGCTCTGCCCTGTCATTTGCATGGCGGAGTTTGACGCACATGGAGATGAACACGGTCGTGGTCAGGACGCGTCGAACGTCGCACATGTGCATCAGGACGCGCATCACCCGCATCACCCGCACCACCAACACGACCCGAACGGCGATCCCGTATCGCACGGCGAGCATTCCTGCCTTTGCACCGGGGGCACGCCGCCGGGCGCGGCGCTTCAAGTCCCGGCACTGGAACCGGCGGCGATCATCGCCGACGACGACGTGTCTCTCGCCAATCTCGATACGACTTTTCTGCTCGTTCTCCTCAAGGCCCGCGGCCCGACGGATGCTTCGTCCGACCTCCGGTGCGCGCCGCTCCTGATTTGATTCACTCCACATTTCCGTAAGCGCTTTTGATCGCGCGCCCTGCCGCACGGCTCGTTTCCTGCGCCGTCACTGCGCGGCCGCCTGACCAAGCGCATCGTCTCTGCCATCGCAGCTCATGCGGAGAAAATCTATGCGAATCGCCTGGGCCGGGCGGGCACTGCCCGGAGTCTTTCTAGTTGTCCTGGCCGGCTGCGCCAGCGTGAATCCGCGGCCGGACTATGAACGGGTTGAGCAGCACGTCGCGGAAGCCGTCGGCGAGAACGCGCTCGCGGCGTCGGACGATGCGGAGGCCGTGCGTGCCTTGGTCGCCGCGCGGCTGGAGGGCGGATTATCCGCCAATGAGGCCGTGCAGGTATGCCTGCTAAACAATCCGCGGTTGCGCTCGACACTGCGGCGCGTCGGCATCGCGCGGGCCGAACTGGTGCAGGCGGGCCTGTTCCAGAATCCCTCGCTGTCTCTGTCGCTGCGTCTACCCGACGGCGGCGGACTGAGCAACCTCGAATTCGGCATCGCGCAGAACATCGCGGACCTGTGGCTGATTCCGATCCGCAAACGGGCCACGGAAGGCGAGTTGGAGTCGGCCATTCTCGAAGTCGCGCGCGAGTTGAGCGCAGTCGCGCTGGAGGCACGGGCGGCGTATTACTCCGCCGTGGGCCTGGGTCGCGAGAAGGAAATCGTGGACGAGAATCGCGCGGTCGCCGAGCAGCTCCTCGATGCGGCCCTGGCGCGAATGCAGGCGGGGTCGGGAAGTTCGATCGATGTCAATCTCGCGCGCTCGGAGTTCATGCAAACCGAAGTAGCGCAGCGCAATGCAGCCCTCGCGGCGTTCGAGGGGCGGCGATCGCTGGCCGTACTGCTCGGAATAAGGACGCCACCCGACAATCTCGTGCTTACGGATAAGCTTCCCGACCCGCCCGCCTGGACCCTGACATCGGAAAGCCTCGTAAGCACCGCCGAAGCCAATCGGCTGGACCTGCGTGCGGCAACGTACTTCGTCGATGTAGCCGCCGCTCGCGTGCAGCAGGAAAAGCTGAGCGTTTTCGCTGACGTAGAAGTCGGCGTGGGATTCGAGCGCGATGCGCGCGGCCGGCGCGGCGACCGCCCGTGGTTGGCGGACACGTTGTGGGCGTCGGCTGAGGCCGGCGCGTTGACGGCGCCTTCGCTACGGCCGCGCGAAAAACAGCCGACCGACACCATCCTCGGGCCAACGCTCAGCCTGGAAGTACCGGTGTTCGACCAAAACCAGGCGCAGATCGCGAAGGCCCAGTTCATCTACGAACAGGCGCTGCTGAATCGCGAAGCCCTGCTGCTGGACGTGACGCAGGAGACGCGCGGCGCGTTTCAACGGGCGCGAACGGCCTGGGACGTTGCGAACTACTATCGGAACAACTTTCTCCCGCTGCTCCAGGAAAACCTGGAGCTTTCGCGAACTGCGTATCGGGCCGGCAAGATCTCGCTTCTTTCGGTGCTGGAGGCGCAGAAACTCCTGCTTGCGTCGCGCGGCCGCTACGTCGAATCGCTGCGGAACGCCGCGGTCGCTGTAACGGACCTGGAGAAGGCGATCGGCACGCCGCTCGCGCGTGATGAGCGATGTGTCAACCACGACGACGCAGCCCGCGTCCCGTCCGGCCTCGGAGGTGCAACCATGAGTTTCCCGTCGGTCATCCTGCTCATCATTCAGTTCCTGCTGGCTCTGTTCCTCGGAAACCTGGCCGGATGCAGCCGCGATCCAGCGGGCGGGCAGGCGAAGTCCGGCGATGCGGCACAGTGAAGCTCCCGCGGCCACAAACCGAGTGGATGTGCCTGAAACCGTGCGGCGGAACCTCGGCATCACGTTCGCCAGGGTCGAATCGCGGCCGGTGGCGCAGACGATTCGAGTTCCCGGCCAGTTTGAGCTGCTGCCCGAAGCCCGGCGTGAGTATCGCACAATGCTCGCTGGCCGCGTCGAACTTCTGGTCAGGCAATACGACCGCGTCGAAGTAGGAATGCCGCTTTACCGGCTGGTATCGCCGGAGTGGCGCGACCTGCAAGGCAAGCTGACTGAAGCCGAATCCACGATCCGCCAGACCGAAGCCCGCGTCGCATCAATTCCCATGCTGCTCAATGCCCATAAACAGCATGAGGCAAGTTTGAGGACCAGCGTCGCGTTGTGGGAGAAACGAGTTGAACAGTTGGACCAGACGCGCGCATCCGGTGTCGTGACGGCGGAAGAGTACACCGTCGCACAGACGACGCTGGCGTCGCAGCGGGCGCAATTGTCGGAAACCTTGGAGAAGGAAGCGGAACTACAGGCCTCAAGTGCGGACGCGCAGGCCCAGCATGACGCTGCCCACGCGCTCCGGCTGCTGCTGTCGACCGCGGCGACACTGCTCGGGACGGATGAACGCACACCCAGCGCCCCGTACGACCCGGACAATCACATGCTGACCGGACTCCATCAGCACGATCCGGCGTCCTCACAACCCGCGCCTCAATGGCACACGATCAAGGAAGTGGAACTCCGCGCGACGGCGCGCAGGTGTGGTTCAATCACTGGATTTGACCAACGGGGCGTGGGCATCCGCTGGCAGCCTCGTGCTTGCGACCATCCAGCCCGATCGCCTTCGTTTCAAAGCAATGGGAATGCAGAGCGATCTCACGCGGCTACGAGACGGGCTTCCCGCGCGAATCGTGCCGCCCAAGGGCGGTTCGGTCGATTTGCAGGACACGATGGAGGCGACGCTAATCGTGGGTCTCAGCGCCGACCCGCAGGAACGAACGGTCGAGCTCGTGGCCGTGCCGTCAAAGCTCTCACCGTGGGCCCGGAGCGGCGTCAGCGCCCATCTGGAGGTCATTACCGCGGGCGGTGAAAACGAACTCGCGATTCCGCTGTCGAGCGTCATTCAAGACGGACTCGCGAAGATCGTATTCCGACGCGATCCCAGAGACCCCGACAAGGCGATCCGCATGGAGGCCGATCTCGGCGTCAACGATGGGCGCTGGGTCGTTATCAGGAGCGGTGTGCGTGAGGGCGACGAGGTCGTTCTCGACGGCGTGTACCAACTCATGATCGCTACGTCAGGTACGGTGGAAAAGGGCGGGCACTTCCACTCGGACGGCACGTTCCACGCCGGGGAGGACGAGAAGTAATGACCCAGCACACTAACAAGCGCGAGGGCGCCGCGGATCTTGAAGGCGGCGGCATGCTGCAACGGCTGATCGCGTTCTCGCTGCGGTATTCGGGCCTGATCGTGATGATGTCGTTGCTGTTGCTCGGTTTTGCCGCGTTTCAGCTTCCAAAAATGCCGGTCGACGTCTTCCCCGAGTTGAATGCGCCGACCGTCACCATCCTGACCGAGGCGGGTGGCTTGGCGGCCGACGAGGTCGAGCAGTACGTCACGTTTCCCATTGAAACCTCAGTGAACGGCCTGCCGGGCGTACGGCGCGTGCGCAGCTCCAGCGCCATCGGTTTGTCGATCGTCTGGGTGGAGTTCGACTGGGGACAGGAAATCTACCGCGCGCGGCAACTCGTGTCGGAACGGCTCGCGTCGGTCCGAGAAGCGCTGCCGCCCGACACGCACGCAGAGATTACGCCGGTCACGTCGATCACGGGCGAAATCATGCTCCTGGCGTTGTCTTCACCTGACGGAAAGGTGAAACCACTGGAGCTGCGCGCCTTCGCGGAATATGACCTCCGCAACCGGCTGCTGGCCGTCCCGGGCATTGCCCAGGTAGTCGCCATCGGCGGCGAATTGCCTGAATATCAGGTCAACGTCCATCAGGACCGGATTGCGCTCTATCGGCTGACAACGCAGGACGTGGTCGAGGCGGCCCGTGCCGCGCACAGCGCGGCGAGCGCCGGCTACCTGCCCAATGTGGATCGATTGGAGTTGCCGGTCCGGCAGACGGCACGCGTGCAGAGCGTGGACGATATCAAGAACACCATCATCAAGTATCACAACGGCGCGCCGGTGTTGATCGGTCAAGTCGCCGATGTAGCGCTCGGGCCGGCACCCAAGCGCGGTACCGCAGCCGACCGCGCGACCTCCGCCGTTGTGTTGACCGTTCAAAAGTCGCCGGGAACCAATACGCTCTCGCTGACCCAGGACGTCGATCGGGTGCTCGATGAGGTCGAGAAGTCTCTCCCTGCCGGAGTGGTGCTGAATCGCAAGGTGTTCCGGCAAGCCAACTTCATTCAGCGCTCGGTGGATAACGTCGTGCAGGTTCTCCAGGAAGCGAGCATCATCGTTGCCATCATCCTGGTGCTGTTCTTGATGAACTTTCGAACAACGCTCATCACACTGACAGCGCTGCCCATCTCCCTGGCCGTCGCGCTGCTGGCAATGTGGTGGTTCGGATTGACGATCAACGTGATGACGCTGGGAGGCCTGGCCGTCGCCATCGGCGTTCTCGTGGATGACGCCATCATTGACGTGGAGAACGTCTTTCGGCGATTACGCGAGAACGGGATGAAGCCTGAGGCGGAACAGAGGCCGTTCGTCGGCGTCATCTTCGACGCCAGCAACGAGATCCGGCCCGCGATGGTGCTCGCGACGATCATCATCGTGGTCGTGTTCATTCCGCTGCTGTTTCTGCAGGGGCTTGAAGGCCGATTTTTCCGGCCGCTCGGCATCACGTACATCATTTCCATTCTGGCGTCGCTGGTGGTTGCGCTAACGCTGACGCCCGCGTTGTGCAGGTTGCTGCTGCGTGGCAAGCTCGGCAGCGGCGAGCACAAGGATGGCTTCTTCGTCCGCTGGTTGAAACGCCGCTACGAGCCGTCGCTGCGTTGGTCAATCCGGCACCGTGGATTCGTTCTGGGAACAGCGGGAGTCGTGACCGCGCTGTCGCTGTGGTTGGGGAGCACATTCGGCACTAGCTTTTTGCCGTCTTTCAACGAAGGCACTTTCACGGTGTTCCTGTTCGCGCCGCCAGGCACGTCGCTGGCCGAGAGCGACCGCATGGCACGGGGAATCGAAGAGCGACTCACGCAACTCGAAGGCGTCGAGAGCGTCACCCGGCGAACCGGACGCGCCGAGCGCGACGAGCACGCCGAGCCGCCCAGCAGTTCCGAGATCGAAGTCACCGTCGGTCCGGGCGCGTCGAAGGAACAGGTGCGGGAGCGCATCGACGCCGTGCTCGCCAACGTGCCCGGCGTCACCACGATGGTCGGCCAGCCGATTGAGCATCGATTGTCGCACATTCTGTCTGGAACTCCGGCTGCGATTGCGATCAACGTGTTTGGCGACGATCTGAACAAGCTGCGGCAGATTGCCAAAGAGATCGAAACGGCGTTGAAACCTCTACCGGGTACGCGGGACGTGGCGGCCAATCGCGAAGTGACCGTCACCTCGCTGCCCATTCGGTATCGTCATCAGGATCTCGCCGCCGCCGGATTGACTCCCGCCGCGGCGGCGGAGCAGGTGCAACAGGCCATCTACGGCGAAAACGTCGCCACGGTGAATCAGGGAGTGCGACGGTACGACATGGTTGTGCGGCTCGCCCCGGAGGAGCGGGAGAGCATCGCGCAACTGGCCGGGCTGCGACTGCGCGGCGTCGGCGGCGCAACCGTTCGACTCGAAGAGGTCGCCGACCTGGGGCCGGAGCGCACGCCAAACCTGATCGCCCGCGAGAACGCGCGGCGCAAAGCGCTCATCTCGTGCAACGTTGCGGAGGGCTACAACCTCGGCCAATTGGTCGAACAGGTGCGCGCAAAAGTCGACCCGATCGTCGCACGAGCCGGCTATAGCGTTCATTACGGCGGGCAGTTCGAGGCCCAGCAATCTGCCGCGCAGACCATTCTCATCGCGGGCGTCGGCGTCATAGTCGTGATGCTGATGCTGCTGCAACTCTCGACCGGCTCGATGCGGGCTGCCGTCCTAGTGATGATCAACCTGCCGCTCGCCATCATCGGCGGTATCGTCGCCATCTACCTGACCGAAGCGGCCAATCCGTTGTCGAACACGCTGTCTCTCTTCGGCCTGTCACGCGCGATGTACGAAGCGCCGGTAATTTCGATCGCCAGCATGGTGGGCTTTATCACGCTCTTTGGCATCGCCGTCCGCAACGGCTTGTTGCTGGTGAATCACTACCAGCACGTGATGCAGATCGACGGATTGCCGCTCGGCGAAGCGATCGTGCAGGGATCGATGGAACGGCTCGTTCCGATCCTGATGACGGCGCTCTGTGCGGCCCTCGGCTTGGTCCCGCTGGCGCTGGCCAAGGGCGAGCCGGGCAGCGAGCTGCTGGCGCCGCTGGCCATCGTTGTCCTGGGCGGTTTGATCACCTCAACGTTCCTGAATCTGGTTGTCGTGCCGGCGGGCTATTCGCTGGTCTTCGGCCTGAAGCGTTCGACCTCTGATCCGCGCGGCGTATTCAGCCGGCTCGTGGGAGCCGTGCTGCGCCGCCGCGTGCAACCCACTGTGAAAGGGAGTTGACTCGTCATGCGTACACTCATTCTTGCTTCGATGTTGTCCGTCGCGGTCGCCCTGGCAGGCTGCGAACGCAAGCCGGAATCCGGCAAACCCGCGACCGGCGGATCGTCCGGCGCGGCCAAGCCGGACGATCATGGCCACAAGCCTGGCGAGAAGGACGACCACGATCACGGCAAGGAAGCCGATGCGCATGGTGCTCACGGCCCGTCGATTGAGCTGGGCTCGGCGACGGTTAACGGTATGAAGGTCAAAGCCGCGCGCGATGCAGGTGACATCAAGCCCGGCGGCGACGCAGCGGTGGACGTGTGGGTTGATGGCGGACTTGGGAACGCGGCGGCAGTGCGCTTCTGGATCGGCACGGAGGACGCGAAAGGCTCGATCAAAGCCAAAGCGGAAGTCGAAGAAGGCAAGTGGCACACGCACGCGGAAGTGCCCGACCCGCTGCCAGCCGCCAGCAAACTGTGGGTCGAAATCGAGGGCAAGGACGGCAAGAAGGGCGTCGCCTCCTTCGAACTCAAGAAATAGGCGAACTGCTCCATGACAGACGGCTCTCCGGCCGCCGCTGACCCGCGACCGATGCGAGTGGACCGACTCGTTCTGCGTATCCACGGGATGCACTGCGCCGAGGAAGTCGCTGCAATTCGACAGGAACTCGGCGGGCGAGCGGGCATACGCGCTCTGGAGTTCGACATCCTCAATTCGAAGCTCTCGGCGACGTACGAACCGCACGTCATCGCACCGGACGCGATCTCTGCATCAATCCGCAAGCTAGGTATGGGCGCCGAGCCGTGGAGCGAAACGCGTGTCGCGCTGGCCGGCGCAATGCCCGCCATCGACGGACGCTTGATCGCGACAATCGCGAGCGGCGCGCTGCTGATCGTCGGAACGCTGTTACATGCCGTTCAACAGGGCTGGGCCGCGGTATTCGGCGCAGGGGCACAGGAGCCTGTTCCGATTCCAGCGATCGTCGCGTACATCGCGGCAACCGTTGCCGGCGCGTGGTTCGTCGCCCCCAAGGCGTTTCTCGCGTTGCGAAGAGTTCGCGCGGACATGAACCTGCTCATGACCGTCGCCGTCGTCGGTGCGATCGCGATCGGCGAACACCTGGAAGCGGCTGCGGTTGCGTTTCTCTTCGCACTATCGCTCACGCTCGAATCCTGGAGCGTCGGGCGCGCCCGCTGCGCCGTCGCGGCTTTGATGTCGCTCAGTCCACCGCGGGCCACGGTTCTGTCAGCGGACGGGCGAGAGGCGTCGCGCGACGTGGCCGATGTGCCCGTCGGCAGCACAGTCATCGTCAAGCCGGGCGAGAAGTTCCCGCTCGACGGCCGCATTACGAAGGGTGAGACGACCGCCAATCAAGCTCCCATCACCGGCGAATCGCGGCCGGTTGCCAAGACAGTCGGGGATGAGGTATTTGCCGGGACGATTAACGACGACGGCGCGGTGGAGCTGATCACGACGAAGGTCGCCGCGGACACCACGCTGGCGCGGATCACGCGCATGGTCGGCGACGCGCAGGCCCGCCGCGCGCCCAGCGAACAGTGGGTTGAGACGTTCGCCCGCTATTACACGCCCGCCGTGATGGTGCTCGCAATCCTGGTCGCGGCAATCCCGCCAATGCTCTTCGGAGGGGCATTCGCATACTGGTTCTACCAGGCGCTCGTACTGCTCGTGATCGCCTGCCCCTGCGCTCTGGTGATCTCCACGCCCGTCAGCATCGTGGCCGCGCTCGCCAGCGCAGCCCGGCATGGTGTCCTTATCAAAGGGGGCCTGCACGTCGAAACGCCGGCTCGGCTGAAGGCCGTCGCGCTCGACAAAACCGGCACGCTCACCGAAGGCCAGCCGCAAGTGCGGCAGGTCGTTCCGCTGGCCCAGCACGACGAGCGTGAGCTTCTGGAAATCGCCTCGGCGATCGAGCAGCGCTCCGAGCATCCACTCGCCCGCGCGATTGTCCGCTTCGCCGACTCCAGAGGCGTGCGGCCTGCGCCGGTGGACGCCTACCAGACGTTGAAAGGCAAGGGTGCAACCGCCCGGCTCAACGGCGATGTCGTCTGGATCGGCTCGCACCGGCTGCTCGAAGAGCGGGCGCAGGAATCTCCCGACATGCACGCGCAGTTGGAGGCGCTGTCAGCCGCCGGCGCAAGCATCGTGGTCGTCGGCAACGACGAGCACGTGTGCGGCTTCATCGCCGTGGCCGACCGCGTGCGTGACGCCTCGCCGGCGACGGTCGCGGCCCTGCGGGCGGCCGGCATCGAGCACATCATCATGCTGACCGGCGACAATCACGGCACCGCCCGCGCCGTCGCAGCCGCGACCGGCGTGGACGAAGTGCGGGCCGAACTGCTGCCCGAGCAGAAGGTCGCGGCCATCGAGGAGCTGGTGGCGCGCTACGGCGCGGTCGCGATGGTCGGCGACGGCGTGAACGACGCCCCCGCACTGGCCCGCTCGACGCTTGGCATCGCGATGGGCGCGGCCGGCACGGACGCGGCCCTGGAGACGGCGGACGTGGCGCTAATGAGTGACGACCTGTCGCGCCTGCCGTGGCTGATCCGCCATTCCCGTCGCGCGCTGAACATCATCCGGCAGAACATCGTCGCGTCCCTGGCCGTTAAAGCGGCGTTCATCCTGTTGACGCTGGCCGGTCATGCCAGTCTGTGGGCCGCGATCGCAGCCGACACAGGCATGTCGCTGGTGGTCGTGTTCAACGCCCTGCGGCTACTTCGCGAGCGAAATACCGCCGCGACATGAGGTGGAACCGATGAACGCCCGAAGTCGGCCGCGCCGCACGAAAGCGTGGCGCGGGTCCAAACCGCCCCCGGGTGTACGAAACCTTCTTGCGTGGCTGCTCCCGTTCGCAGCGATTTCGGCGCTGGCCGATTGGATGGTCGGCGCTCAAGTGCTTGAGCACTACAAGCGACATGGTCATCTCTGGTTCCCCGGCGTCGGATTGGCATTCGCGATTTCCGTGAGTGTCACGACTATTGCTATTCCCTTTCTTTGGCTCCAAGCCCGCAACGAGGCGAAAAGACGACGATGAACGCGAGTTCGACATGCCCCCGTAACCATTCGTCCTTCACGCTCCCGCACGGCATGAACGTGAGTGCGCGATGGGTCATGCCCATTCCCGGCTCGCCGCGAAAGAACCGTCAAGTTTGCCGCGGGTCGGGCGGTCCAGCCGCAATCGATACGCCGACCGCGGCCCCGATTTCGCGCCAGCCTCGTCGCGCGCCCCCGCCAGCGGGCAATCCCCGTTGGCGGCGGGGTCGAGGTGTTTCAAGGTGTCGCTTCACAGCCGAGCGGTCACTCCAACGAAGACGGCGGATTAGCTTGTCATGCCCCGATGAGTGGCCAGTTGGTCGGCACGCGACGCGCAATATGCGACGAATGACGCACCTGCATCGCGCTCCGTCGATGCGTCGCTATGATTGCACGTATGGCCGAGGCTCACCGTAACGATCGCCGCGGCATCCTGTTCGCCTTCGCGTCCGCCGTGCTCTTCGGCGTCAGCACGCCGCTGTCCAAGTCGCTGCTGGGCGACGTGCCGCCCGTGCTGCTGGCGGGCCTGCTGTATCTCGGGTCCGGCCTTGGGCTGGGGCTGTTTCGGCTCGTTCGCGGTCGCCCGGCTTCGGGCGCGGCCGAGGCGACGCTGACGCGCCGCGACCTGCCGTGGCTGGCCGCGGTCGTGTTCTGCGGCGGCGTGGCGGGGCCGGTCCTGCTCCTGTGGGGACTCGCGAGAACTTCCGCTTCCGCCGCGGCGCTGCTGCTAAACCTGGAAGGGGTTCTCACGGCACTGCTCGCATGGTTCGTTTTCCGCGAGAACTTTGACCGTCGCATCGCGCTTGGCATGGCCGCGATCGTGGCTGGCAGCGCGTTGTTGTCGTGGGGCGGGACGCCGGAGATCGGCGTGCCGTGGGGAGCCCTGGCGATCGCGGGTGCCTGCGCGGCGTGGGCTCTGGACAACAACCTGACGCGCAAGATTTCGGCGGCCGACCCAGTACAGATCGCCACGATCAAGGGGTTGGCCGCGGGGGCGAGCAACACGACGCTGGCCCTGCTGCTGGGAGTGTCCCTGCCAGCTCCGGTGACACTAGGGCTGGCCGGGCTTCTGGGGTTGGCCAGCTACGGCTTCAGTCTCGTGTTCTTCATCCTGGGATTGCGGCACCTCGGCTCCGCCCGCACCGGCGCGTACTTCTCGACCGCGCCGTTCGTCGGCGCGGCGACCTCCATCGCCGTGCTCGGCGAGCGCCCGACACTGTTGTTCTTCGCCGCGGCGATGCTCATGGGCATCGGACTCTGGCTGCACCTGACCGAACGGCACGAACACGAGCATGAGCACGGATACCTGGAGCACGATCACCGGCACGAGCACGACGAGCACCACCAGCACGAGCACCCGCCGGGCATCGACCCGCGCGGTCCGCATTCGCATCCGCACGCGCATCTGCCGATGCGGCACACGCATGCGCACTATCCGGACATTCATCATCAGCACAGGCACGACTGAATCGAGCCTACTACCGCAAAGGAGAAGAATGATGAGTTGGATTCGTACCGTACCGGAGGAGCGGGCGACGGGCTTGTTGGCCCAGATTTACGACGAGACGCGGGCGAAGTGTGGAAAGGTCATCAATCTGGTCCGAGTTCAGAGCCTGCGGCCGGAAACGATGGCCATCGGCCGACAACTCTACCGACACCTAATGGATGGTCCCAGCGGCTTGACGCGCCTCCAGCGCGTGCTCATCGCGACCGTCGTTTCCAAGATTAATGGCTGCCACTACTGAATGGAGAGCCACGAGCCCGATCTCCGGTCGGAGGTCAAAGACGACGAGAAGGTTCGGTCGATTCAATCGGACTATCGCGATGTCGATCTCGGCGCCGCCACACGCGCGTTGTTGGACTTCGCGACAAAGCTGACCCGAGCGCCTCAGGAGATGATGAGAACCGATATCGAGGCTCTTCGTTCAGCAGGATTCTCCGACGAGGACATCGTGGATGCCGCTCAGCTCGCCGGTTACTTCAACTACAGCAACCGTGTCATGGACAGCCTGGGGATCGAGCCGGAATCGGAGATGCGTTTCCAGCCCACTCCATGACGGCTCGTGTAGAGCGTGAGCAGATCGAGCAGCGCCGGGCCCGCGACTGACCAACTTCTGCAGGCTGGCCGTCGTAGGAACGCACTCCGCCACGGAAACGTCCGATGCTGGCTGCGACGAATTGGCGTGGAAAAACCGCTGGGCTATTACATGGCGTTCGCGATGGTGGATGACATCCCATCGGTGGCGCGGACCCTCCTCGTTCAGGAGTAGCGCACAATACGAGGACGTGGCAGCAAGTCGGCGGCGCAGATTTTGGCCAGCAGCTACGGCTTGGCCGCGAACTTGGTCGCGATGAACTTGCCGCCTTCGATCCTGCCGCTCACGACCGCCTTGCAATCGCGGTCGCAATAGTCGTGATTGGGCCACTTGGCGCCTTCAACGAGATACGCCTTGCCATCGATCTTGATCGCTAGCGGGCAGCCGGACATGCCCGGCATCTTGTAAATGCACACGCCGCACGCGGCGTCCACGGTCTGGTCCGTGATGGTCTTCGCGGCTGCAGCATCGGGTCGTTCGTGTCCGCCCTTGTGGCCAAGCTCGGCCCCTTCGTGCATCGTTGGAAACTCATGCACTTCCGTCATGCCCGCGACCTTGCCGCTGGCGAGATCGACGAAGCACTTCATGATCTTGGGCGGCCCGGCAGCTTCGCCTGTCACGCACCAGACGTGGACGGCCGCCTGGTCATCCTTACCGACCTGCGAGATGACGCTGATGGCCCGGCCCTTGCTGTGGTCCTCGGCGGCGGCAACCGCCTTGGCCAGGGTCATCTTGTGGCGGTCAAGCTGCGCTGCGATCTTCCTGCCGTCTTCGGCCGTGTTCCGGTGGCGCGAGGCTGCCGCGGTCTGCGCCAGAACGGTGTAGCCCATGAGGCCGACACCGGCGAAAGCCACTAGCAGGCAAACGGACCCATTCAAACGCGTCATTTCGTGTCTCCTTTGCAAAGAGTGAGGGGGCATTGTAGTTCAACTGCGCGAATCATGCAGGCTTCGTTTCTCCGGTTGTTCGCGCGGGGCGTTGCACAGCGAGCCCTCTGTCGAATGCGTATCTTGATGGTTCGTCGACGATGCCCACGGCACTTGGCCGGCTTGCGGACCGCGATCGCGCCTGCTCAGAGCGCGCGGTTCACCGCGTTGTATTAGAAGAGGAACCGCAGCCCCAGTACCACCGCGAAATCCGTCTCCGGACGCCAGTCGAGCCGCTGGATCACCGGCAGTTGCACCGACAGTTCCAGCACCCAGGACTGGGCTTCGTACATGATGCCGGGCGATAGAAACACCTCGTGGTCGCCGTTGGTTTCGTAGAAGCCGTTCAGTTCGAACGCTGCGTACCAGGCGCCCTTCGTGTCGGCCGTGTACTGCTCGGGGTGGAACCGAAAAAGATACGCGGCGTCGTAGCGGAACAGGTCCGCCTGGCCTTCGCCGGCCAGCAGCGGCGCATCGTCGCCGTCGGTGGTGAACTTCCATGCGCCCGAGAGATTGATGCCGTGGCGGCCCGTCACCTGCGTATACGCGAGGCCGAGAATCGGATCGAATGAGTAGCTGGAAAACTCGCTCTGTCCCAGCGGCCACTCCAACCCGCCGAATACGGCCAGGCGCTGCGTGTCGAGAGGGCTGGTGTCGTTGCGCCACACGCGCCACTTCAGCAGCGTCGTCAAGTCGCCGATCCCGAAGGACTCTTCGTTGCCGGCGGAGGCGCCGTCGGACTGCCAGCGCTGTTCCAGCGGAAACCTGATGCTCGCGGACCAGTCCTGGGCGAAGCCGAAGTTCAGCGTGTTCGAGAAGTTCAACTGATGCGTATTGCCCCTCGGCGATGAGGGAGCTTCATCGAGGTAGAAGTAGCGAAGCTGCGGCTTGAAGATGAATGTTCCGGGCCCGGGCTGGGTCGCGGACTCATACGCGTTCGGCGGCTCCTGAGCGATGGCGGCCACCGAACCGATCGTGATCGCTGCCAGCGCGCAGACGAAGCGTGGTGTCATATGCGGCATTCAAGAAACCTCCGTCGGCGGCTGCGGGCCGCCGGGCTGGTCATGCTTACGGCCGTTCGATCTTGTTCAGCGTGAAGCCGCCGGCTTCAACGGCAGCAGCCAGTTCTTTATCGCTGGGTTGTGTGCCATCCGCGAAGCGAACCTTGACGAGCCCCGACCCCAGATCGACATCCACATTCTGCACGCCGCTCACCTTCAGCAGCTGCTTGTCGATGTTGTGCGCGCAAAGAGGACACGCGAGTCCGTGTACGGTCAGCGTGGCCGACTGCCCCGATGTCGATTCCGCAGCGGCGCCGAGAGCAGGCTGTGTTGCCGGTTCGCGGCGATCGGCTGAAGCGCAGCCGAGCGACGCAAGCAGCAGGGTCGTGCAACTGAACCATATGACCTTCCGCATCAATCTCTCCACAGTCGTGTTCAGAGTTCGGTACCGCTCAGGGGTTCCAAGCCGCGGTCATTCAATTCGCAGATTCCGCATCATGCCGCTGTCGCTGTGTTCGAGGTTGTGGCAGTGGTACACATATGTGCCAGCAAAATCCCCGAAACGAATCAGCAGACGAACGCGCTCGCCGGGCATCAGGAGTACGGTGTCCTTCCAGCCTTCATCCACGTAGCCACCGCGCACCGACTCCCAGCCGGTCATAAAGGCGTCGTTGACGCTGCGGCCAATGACCTGGAACTGAGCGCCGTGGATGTGGATCGGATGGTTCATCGCCATCGGGGAGGTTTCGTTCGCGAGTTCCCAGACTTCGAGCTTGTCGAACGGAATGATCTCGTTCGCGGCGACACCGGTCTCCGAGAACTGTCGCCCGTCAAAGCCCCAGCGCATTCCCATCCCGGCCATGCCCATGCCCATGCTGACGGACACCGCGAACTGACGGGGCGAATCGGCGTTGACCGCGTCTTCGGGCCGATACCTGGAAATGTTCGAGAGTTTCGGCGGCAGCGTGAGTGTTTCGGACTCGGACCGATCGACCAGAACCCGCATGACCGCGAATGGCGCTCCGTTCGTCGGCCCGGTGATCGCCTGTGCCGGCCCGGAACTGGCTTTCATGCCGCCGTGCATGGCGTGCCCCATCCCGCCCATCATCGTCCCGTCCATGCCGATGTCGGCGCCCGTAAACGCGAGACTCTCCAGCGCAAGCTCGGTTCCGACAGTGCGCCCGGAGAAATCCGCCCACACATCGACGCGCTCGCCGGGGCCGAGCGTCACGTATTCGCGCTCGGCGGGGACGCCAAGCAGGCCACCGTCGGTCGCGATGGCGATCAGTCGCGTTCCATCACTCCACGCGAGCTTATAGGTGCGCGAGTTCGACCCGTTGACGAGTCGAAGCCGATAGACCTGCGTCGCCACGTGGAGCTGATACGACGGCTGGCCGTTCACCAGGACTTGGTCGCCGAGAAAACCGTCCATCATCTGGCCGGCATGCGGCGGATAGACCAGTTGATTGTCCGCGTCGAATGACCGGTCCTGAATGATCAGCGGGATGTCGTGGTCGCCGCCAGGTAAGCCTGCCGCCGCCTCCTCATCGTCGGAAACGAGCAGCAACCCTGCCAACCCGCTGTAGACCTGGCTGGCCGTAGTGCCGTGGGTGTGCGGGTGAAACCAGTAGGTTCCGGCGCGATCGCGCACTTCGAACTCGTACACGTATTCCTTGCCCGGGCCAACTGCGGCGGTCGGATGCCCGTCCTGATTCGCCGGGACGCGCATGCCGTGCCAGTGAATGATGGTGGCCTCGCTAAGGTCGTTCTGCAGGCGAATGCGGAGCCGGTCGCCGGTCCGCGCCCGAATAATCGGGCCGAGGTAGGAGCCCCCGATGGGTGCGACACGCGCCGAATCGCCGCTGATCAGCTCCGGTTCGTATCCGAGCGTGCGTGTGGCAACCCCGTCGAAGATCTGCGTCTCTGCCGCCCTCGCGCGAAGGCGCAAGTCGAGCTTGGGCTCGAAGTTCGGATCAAGCTTTCCGGCCGCCGAGTCCGGTAGGCTCGTCGGACATCCACCCAGTGAGAGGGCGATGACGACCGTTAAGCACCCCGGAAGCCGCTTCCCGCACCATGATCCAAGTGACTGGCGTTGTCTTAAGCGAGGCACTCGCGTTCCTCCAGAGCCGAGCCTTGACTGGACTGTGCGAAGTTGGATGCGACCGCCCGGGCGTTTCTTCCGTTCCGGATCGCAGAATTGCGAAGTTTCTCGTGAAACAGCGCGCGGGCTACGGATGTGAGTGGTCTGCCGCAGGTTTGAAATCGGGCGCGACCGCTTGGAGGATAGCCGGCAAGTCCTTGGTTTCGTCAAGCCGGCTCAGCACGCAGTGGCAGGTCGTGGCATCGGTGACGTGAACAAGACGCCACTCACCGACCTGCACCCGATGGCCGCGATGCTCGCCGACGACGCATGGGTGGTCGCGGTAAGTGCCGTAATCTTCGGGGTGAATCGCCCGATGGAAGATCGTTCCCACGAATTCGCCGTTGCGTCGGTAGATCGCTGCAGCGGCCGGAGTGTCGCCAATCTGAAGCGCGAACGCTTCGTTCAGCGAAAAGCCGCCGGGGAGTTGCTCCGGAACGGCAAAGTTAAGCTGAGAAGCATGTTGTCGAGCGGCCACGGACGATACGCGGCGCCCCCGGTAGCGCTCCACGAACTCACGAAACGCGTTCTCGGCGTCGCCGGAGAGTCCGTCGAGCAGTGCTGAGAAGTCGACCGGTGCCGCTTCGGCGCGAGTTGAGAGGCCTTGGAGAACCGCGAAATAGCCACCCACAGCCAGGACGAGGCACGCGGCGGCGGCGAGAATCGAACGAACTCGGAGGAACCGCACGAAGCGGTGGCGCGGCGCTGCCGTCGCAAGCTGCGTTTCGATGCGGCTCCAAAGTGCTGGCGGGACGCAGACTTCGGCACCAATGGCAATTCGGTCGCCTAATCGCCGCAAGCCCTCGACCTCGCATCGACATTCCGCGCAGGTGCAGACGTGCGCCTCGATCGCAGCGCGGGTTTCATCCGACCCCTCACCATCCACGTAGTGGCCGAGCACTTCGCGTATTTTTTCGCAGGTCTTCACGACGCACGTTCCTCGACAGGCGGGGCGATGCGAGCGGCGCCCTCTCGCCCGTGACTGATTCGACGCACTTCCGCCTGGGTTTCTTCCCGTTCCGGCGCGAAATCCCTCAGCAACTCGCGGAGTCTCTCCCGGGCGCGATTCAGGCGTGAAGCGACCGTCCCCATCGCGATTTCTGTGACCTCAGCGATTGCCCGGTAATCGAGCCCCTCCTGGTAACGAAGTAAGAGCATCGCCCGGTCCATCGGATCGAGGGCCGCCAGCGCATTTTCAATGTCTAGGTGCGCCCCGGGGTCGTGACCGTTGTTGCGCGGGTCCGCGCGCGCGGCAGCGACCTCGGGGTCCAGCGGAACTGGCGTCTTTCGCCGCAGCCACTGGAGAGCTTCGTTGACGGCGATTCGGTATAGCCAGGTATTCACCGCCGAGCGCTCGTCAAACGTCGCGATCGCTGAGAACGCCTTCAAATACGTATCCTGGGCCAGATCTTCAGCGGTGTCAGCGGAGTGCGTCATGCGCACCAGCAGCCGGAATACGCGCTCGCTGGTTCGCTCGTAGAGCGCGTGCTGAGCAGCCCGATCGCCCCGCTTGCAGCGGACGATCAGCTCGTGTTCGGTGAGGGTTGGGGCATGATCGCGGCTGTCCACGCCATCAGGTTATCCGCGACGGTGATGTCATCCAAGTCGGCGATCGCTTCTTACGGCTCGGCGGAGGCCTTTTTCCGCGGGAAGGAGCAAGCGCTCGGAAGAAACCAGGTCGTCTGTGCATCGAACAAACACTCGGCGCGAGGGTCACGTCGCAACGATGGACCGCGCCGGGGCTTGCGAAGGAGTCCCCACATGATGAACGGATGGATGACGATGACGGGCGTGGCTGCGATGATGGCCTGGATGATGCCGGGCTGCGGCGGTATGGCCATGGCGCAATGCGGAATGCCGTGTGGCCCGGCGCACGCGGAAGCCCGTCAAGAGCACGCAGGGCAGCCGGCAGCCCAAGACGACAATGCGCGAAGCGGCTCAACCAAGCAGGATGCCGAGCACAAGGTACTGCCCATTTGCCCTGTGATGGGTGAGTCAGTGGATTTCAACGTGAAGACGATGACGGACGACGGGCCGGTGTACTTCTGCTGTGAGATGTGTATCCCGAAGTTCAAAAAGGATCCGGCCAAGTACGCCGAAAAGGTGACCGCGCAGCGCGCTGCGCTGGAGAAGCGCGAACGGGTCCAGGTGACCTGCCCCGTGGACGGCAAGAGTGTGGACGGCAAGCTGACCGCCGAGGTGAGCGGTCACAAGGTCGCTTTCTGCTCGAAGGAGTGCCAGGCGAAATACGTCGAGCATCCGGGCGCGTTCAAAGCGAAGCTGGCGGACAGCTACACGTACCAGACGCGCTGCCCGATCAGCGGGGAGAAGATTCAGCCGAACGTGTTCACCGATCTGAACACCGGCCAGCGCATCTACTTCTGCTGCGCGAGTTGCGGCGAAAAGCTGCTGAAAGACCCAGCCAAGTATGCCCCGAAGCTGGCAGAACAGGGCGTGACGATCGACCCCAAGAAGGTGACCTCCCCCGACCCGAAGCCGAAGAAGGACGATCACGGCGGGCACAAGCACCCGTAGTGCGCCGTACCATCATGGACGACGGAGCAGCGACGCGTGACGTTGGGAGGCGCGGCATGGCAATCGACCCGGTCTGCGGAATGACTGTGACCCCCGAAACCGCTAAGGGCTCGCACGAAAATCGCGGCCAAATGTACTACTTCTGCAATCCAGGCTGTCTCGACAAGTTCCGCCGCGACCCGGACGTGTACCTAGAGAAAGCTGGCCAGCGGTCCAGCGGAGAAACGCACGGGCCCACCGCCGGGCCGCACAGCGTGCCGCCAGGCAGACTCGCGCACGACCACGCCGGGTCTGGTTCACGGTCTGCCACGTCTCCGGCGGGATCACGCGGCTCCGATGCGATCCACACGTGCCCCATGCACCCGGAAATCCGCCAACCCGGTCCCGGCTCGTGTCCAAAATGCGGCATGGCGCTCGAACCGCCAGAGATTGCAGCGCCGGCGACCATCACCGAGTACGTCTGCCCGATGCATCCCGAAATTGTCCGCGACGCGCCAGGAATCTGTCCCATCTGCGGCATGGCGCTGGAACCGCGCACCGTCACGGCAGCCGATGCTCCGAATCCGGAACTGATCGACATGACGCGGCGGTTCTGGGTGGCCGCAGCGCTGGCTCTGCCGGTCATGCTCCTGGCGATGGGCCACCTGATCCCCGGCGACCCGCTCGGCCACATCGCGTCGCCGCGCGTGCTGGCATGGCTGGAGCTGATCCTGTGTACGCCGGTCGTGTTGTGGGCGGGCTGGCCGCTGCTGCTCCGTGGCTGGCAGTCTCTGGTCAACCGCAGTCTGAACATGTTCACATTGATCGCGATGGGCGTGGGTGTCGCGTACTTGTATAGCGTGGTGGCGACACTTGCGCCCGCCATTTTCCCGGCGTCGTTTCGCGACGCGCACGGTAAGGTCGGGCTGTACTTCGAGGCCGCGGCGGTCATCACGGCACTCGTCCTGCTGGGGCAGGTGCTGGAGCTGCGGGCGCACAGTCAGACCAGCGGCGCGATCCGCGCGCTGCTCGGGCTGGCCCCGAAGACGGCCCGGCTCGTCCACGACGACGGCCGCGAGGAGGATATTCCGCTGGAGCATGTGCAGGTCGGGCAGCGGCTGCGCGTACGACCGGGCGAAAAGGTGCCGGTGGACGGAAAGCTGCTCGACGGGGCGAGCGCAGTGGATGAATCCATGATGACCGGCGAATCGATGCCGGTGAGCAAACGCGTGGGCGATCCGGTGATCGCCGGCACGGTGAACGGCACGGGCAGCTTCGTCATGCAAGCCGAGAAGATCGGGCGGGAGACGCTGCTGGCGCAAATCGTGCAGATGGTCAGCGAGGCCCAGCGCAGCCGCGCGCCAATTCAGCGCCTGGCCGACAAGGTCGCGGGCTGGTTCGTGCCCGCAGTCATGCTCATTGCCGCCGTCACGTTCATCGTCTGGGCGCTCGTCGGCCCGCAGCCGCCCTTCGCCTACGCCGTGGTGAATGCGGTTGCCGTGCTGATCATCGCGTGCCCGTGCGCGCTGGGCCTGGCGACGCCGATGTCGATCATGGTCGGCGTCGGCCGCGGGGCGAACGCTGGCGTGCTGATCAAGAACGCCGAGGCACTGGAGACGCTGGAGAAAATCGATACGTTGGTCGTGGACAAGACCGGAACGCTCACCGAGGGCAAGCCAACGCTCGTCTCGATTGTCGCGTCGCCAGGGCACACCGATGTGGAGTTGCTGCGCCTGGCTGCCAGCCTCGAACGCGGCAGCGAACACCCGCTGGCCGCCGCGATCATCGCCGGCGCTGCTGAGCGCAAAGTGGAGCTGGCCCCCGTGGAACAATTTCAATCCCTGACCGGCCGCGGGATCGCCGGCAGCGTGGACAACCGGGCCGTCGCGCTGGGGAATCGCAAGCTGCTCGAAGAACGGCACGTCGATCCCGGCCCGCTCGCGGGGCAGGCCGAACGGCTTCGTGCCGACGGACAGACCGTGATGTTTGTGAGCGTGGATGGCGCGGCCGCCGGGTTGCTGGGCGTCGCCGACCCGATCAAGAGTTCGACCGCCGAAGCCATCCGCCTGCTCAGGGACGACGGGGTCCGGCTGATCATGCTCACCGGCGACAGCCGAACCACGGCCCTTGCCGTGGCGAAGGAACTTGGCCTCGACCAGGTCGAGGCGGAAGTGCTGCCCGATCAGAAGAACCAGGTGATCAAACGACTGCGGAGTGAAGGTCGCATCGTGGCGATGGCGGGCGACGGTGTGAATGACGCCCCCGCGCTGGCGCAGGCAGATGTTGGCATCGCGATGGGAACGGGCACCGATGTCGCGATGCAGAGCGCCGGCGTCACGCTCGTGAAGGGCGACCTGCGCGGCATTGCCCGGGCCAGAACCCTGAGCCGCGCCACGATGCGAAACATTCGTCAGAACCTGTTCTTCGCGTTCATTTACAACGCGCTGGGCGTCCCGCTCGCCGCCGGAATCCTGTATCCGATCTTCGGAGTCTTACTCAGCCCGATGATCGCGGCAGCGGCAATGAGCCTGAGTTCTGTTTCCGTGATCGGGAATGCGTTGCGACTGCGTCAAGCGCGCCTTTAGCAGCGCGCGGAGGATTGAACTCTGATGCGACAGGAAACGACAGGTCGGATACCGATGCTTGCGTCCTCCCGAACCGTGCCGCCAAATGGCGGCGGGCCGCTCGACCAGGTTGCTACTTGATGATCGTCAACCGACCAATGGTAAAGATCATGCTTTCCAGCGTGCGACTCGTGTCCGCTCTGGCGTGTTTTGGCCTTGGGTCCTGCGCATCTGTCGATCACGATCGCGAATTGCAGCAGGCGCAGAGTCACGTGGAAAACGCGACAGGTCTTCGGGCTGCGTGGGCCAAAACCATGGCACTACGCGACCTGCCGATCGGCGCCGGCGGTGAGTTGCCGCTCGCGGCGGCCCTGGATGTCGCAATCGTAAACAACCGAGCCCTCCGCGCTGACTTGGCCGTCATCGGACAGGCTAAGGCCGAGTTGGTTCAGGCGGGGCTGCTTCCGAATCCCACGCTGTCGATCATGTTCGGCTTTCCGGAGGCCGGCGGATTATCGAATCTGGCGTTCGGTCTATCGCAGGATCTCGCGGCGCTGTGGCTGATTCCAGCCGAGAAGAAAATCGCCCAGGCGGCGCTCGAACAGCGCGTACTAAGCGTCGCGGACGGCGCGGTTGCACTGGTCGCCGAATTGCGGACCACGTACGCGAATGCCCAGTATCAGAAGCTTGCCGCTCAGCTCCAGGAGGAGAATCTCCGCATTCTGACGGACGCGACGGAAATCGCGGAAGCGCGGCTCGGAGCCGGCGGGTTGCAGCTCGACCTGAACCTGGTCCGCAGCCGATACGTCGAAGCTGACATCGAATTGTTGCAGCTCCGCAGTGATTATCGCCTGACCCAGAGCACGTTGCTGAGGTTGATGGGTGTCGCCCATGCTTCCGACGATTGGATTCCGTCCACGATGAACATGGAGCAGACTGTCGCGCGTCTCTCCAGTGATGAAAGCAAACTGGTCGAGGCAGCGCTGCTCCAACGCCTCGATGCCCAGGCAGCATGGTGGGAGCTGGAAGTGGCCGTCGCCGATATCGAGAACCAGCGGCTTCGACTGCTGCCCAGCCTCGAGCTCGGAATTGCCGGCGAGCGCTTTGAACGCCGCGCACTCCCCGATCGCGACCTGTTGGCCGACACCGCCCGCGCCTCGATCGCCGCCGGCCAGTTGACGGCGCCGATGATCGAGTCAGCGGGGCAACGGCGAAAAGAGCGTAGTCAGGAAATCGAGTTCATGCTCGGACCTTCGCTCGACATTCCGCTGCCCATCTTCGATCAGAATCAGGCGCAGATCGCTCGCGCACGGCTCCGCGCCCAGGAACTGAGAGAACGCTATGAGGAGACGCAGCAACGCATCGTCGAGGCGGTGCGAAGCGCCGTCGCCACGCGACGTTTGGCAGAAGGGCGCATCGCGCGATATCGCGATGCGCTGCTGCCGCTGCAGCGTTCAAACCTGGAGTTAGCCGAAGCGGCTTACCAGACGGGACGGGAGTCGATTTTGGCCGTCCTGCTCGCGCAGGAGTCGCTCATTCGCGCTCGGCTGGGCTATGCCTCTGCGCTGCGCGATTTGGCGGTGAGTGCTGCGAACCTGGAACGACAGATCTCAGGTCCGGTGCCGGGGTTCCTGCTGGAACCGCAGCCGAGCAGCGCTCCCGCGTCTGGCCCCCACGCTGGCATCGAGAGGCATGATGTCGCCGGGAATCTCCCGCGGGACGTCAGGCCGCAACAGGAGCCGCAATGATCGCAAAACCGTCACGAACTCGAATTCTTGCGGCAGCGGCGCTCACGTTTGCCATGATGGCGCTCGGCGGCTGCCCGCCGGAGACCGGCGACCCTGCGGCGACTTCGAGCGAATGGGCCAACCTGACTGACTTCATTGCGGAATTCCTGCGCTCGGCACTGGCCGCGTGGGCGCTGTAACGGGTGCCCGCGGTATGGCCGAGGAGAGACGGATGACGAACATCCTTGCATCGACTGCGAAGCCCCACATGGGTTCGCCCCCCAAGGGCAAACACAAGTGGATGGCGATCGTCCGAGGTCTGGTCTTTCTAGCATTGCTCGGGGTCGCGTTCCTGGTCGGACGCGGCTTCACGCCCCGCCAACCGACGCCGAGCAGTTCGACCGCGAGCAGCAGTAGTGGTCCGGCCCAAGAGAGCAAACCGACGTATTGGACCTGTTCGATGCACCCGCAGGTCAGACTCGATGGGCCCGGCAACTGTCCGATTTGCGAGATGCCCCTCATTCCCGCCGGCTCGGCCGCGGGCGGCGGCGACGGTGTACCGATGCTCACGCTGTCCCCACACGCGGTCGCGATGGCGAGCGTTGAGACGGTTGCGGTGACCCGCCGCGAACTGGTCAACGAAATCCGGGCGGTTGGCAAGATTCAGTACAACGAGTCATCACTCGCAACGATTACGGCGCGAGTGGACGGCTATGCTGAGCGGCTGTTCGTCAACTTCACGGGCGTGGACATCAAGGCCGGAGATCACCTGGCCGAGGTCTATAGCCCGGAACTACTCGTCGCGCAGCAGGAACTGTTGATCGCGCTACGTGGGGGCGGCGCGGGCCTGTCGGTCGAACCCTCCCGGATCAAGCTGCGGCGCTGGGGCCTGACTGAGCAGCAGATCGACGAACTGGTCAACTCCAAGAAGATCACCGATCGAATCACGCTCTACTCGCCGATCGACGGCACGGTCATTGAGAAGATGGTGGTGGAGAACAGTTCGTTCAAAGCCGGCGACGCGCTGTACCGGATCGCCAACCTCGACACCGTCTGGGCCTACGTGGATATCTACGAGTTCGATCTGGCATGGGTGCGCTACGGTCAGCTCGTGGAATTGACCGCAGAGGCGTACCCCGGGCGAGTCTTTCACGGAATGGTCACATTCGTGCAACCGATCGTCAACGAGGCGACGCGCACGGTGCGCGTGCCTGTTCACATCGAGAATAAGGATCACGCGCTCAAGCCCGGCATGTACGTAAGCACGATCATCAAAGCTGCGCTCGGCTCTGACGGGCGGGCGGCCGCCACGGGCGTCGAGGGCAAGTTCTCGTGCCCCATGCATCCGCAGGTGGTTGCCGCCGATGCCGGCGCGTGCCCGATCTGTGGCATGCCGCTGGAACAGATTCCGGCGTCGGCTGCTTCCGCCCCGGTTGAGGCCGCGCCGGATGCGCTGGCAGCCCGGTATTTCTGCCCCATGAAGTGCGAAGGCGAAAAGACCCATGAACAGCCGGGCAATTGCCCCGTGTGCGGCATGAAGCTGAAGGAAGTTCCCGTGGCTGAAAGCCAGCCCGGGACTCTGCTCGCGATTCCGGTCATGGCTGTCCTCGACAGCGGCACGCGGCGGATTGTCTACGTCGATAAGGGTGGCGGCACGTTTGAACCGCGCGAAGTGACGGTCGGGCCGCGCAGCGGCGAGTTTGTCTCCGTTCTCGCGGGCCTGGAGGAGGGCGAACGTGTCGTCGCCCGCGGCGGATTCCTGATTGACAGCCAGTTCCAGGTCACGGGGCATTCCAGCTTGTTCTATCCCGGAGGACTACACGCCTTGATGGGCCATCAACACGGGGCCGATGGGGCTGCATCGCCGGCGCCTGCTTCGTCGCCAGCCTCGCAGCCCGCCAAGCCCGCCGCAGCGCCCGGCGAGCACAAGCACTAAGCGGAGGAGGCCGCCGTGGTAAGCGTCGTCATCCGCTGGTGCATGAAGAACTCGTTCCTGATGGTGCTCGCAATCGCGGGCATGTGTGCCGCCGGCTATTGGGCCATTACGCGCACCCCGGTGGACGCAATCCCGGATATTGGCGAAAAGCAGGTCATCGTCTACGCGGACTGGCCCGGGCGAAGCCCGCAGGATGTTGACGACCAGGTCACCTACCCCCTCACAACAAGTCTGACCGGCACGCCGGGCGTGAAAGCCATTCGCTCGATGTCCGGCTTCGGCTTCTCGATGGTCTTCGTCATCTTCAAGGACGACGTGGACTACTACTGGGCCCGTTCGCGCGTGTTGGAGCGCATGAACGTAGCCCAGCAGCGCCTGCCGATCGGCGTCGCGCCCATCCTTGGACCCGACGCCACGGCGCTCGGCCAGGTGTACTGGTACACCGTGGAGGCGGAAGGGTTTGATCTGGCCGAGCTGCGTTCGGTGCAGGACTGGTATATCCGCTATCAGCTTCAATCGGTCGAGGGGGTGAGCGAGGTCGCCAGCATCGGCGGTTTCGTGAAGCAGTATCAGATCGACCTTCACCCCGAAAAAATGCGCGCGCATCGCATCACGGTGATGGATGTCTTCGAAGCCGTCCGCAAAAGCAACATCGACGTGGGCGCGAAGGTCATCGAGAAAAACGGCATCGAGTTCTTTATTCGCGGCGTGGGGTTCATCAAGACGGTCGAGGACCTGGAGAAGGTTGTCATCCGCGAGGAGGGCGGCACGCCGATCCACCTGCGCAGCGTTGCGAGCGTTCAGCTCGGGCCAGACTTCCGCCGCGGAGCGCTGGACAAGGGCGGCGTGGAGGCGGTCGGCGGCGTCGTCCTCATGCGCTATGGCGAGAACCCGCGCGCGGTCGTCGAGCGCGTCAAACAGAAGCTCGCCCAGCTCGCGCCCGGCCTGCCGAGCAAGACGCTGGCCGACGGACGAGAGTCCAAGATCACCGTCGCGCCCTTCTACGACCGCACGACCATCGTCGAGGAGACGCTCGATACGCTCAAGGAAGCTCTCTTCGAAGAGGCCATCATCGCCAGCCTCGTCGTGCTCTTCTTCCTGCTGCACTTTCGCACCACCGTGACGGTTCTGCCCACGCTGCCCCTCGCGCTCGCGGGATCGTTCATCCTGATGTACCTCTTCGGCATCGACAGCAACATCATGTCGCTGGCCGGCCTGGCGATCGCCATCGGCGATATCGCCGACATGGGCATCATCATGTCGGAGAACATTTACCGTCGCCTGGCCGGGGCGACGGAGGAGGAAAAACGCACCAAGGGCTACTTCGGGATCATCCACGAGGGCGCTACAGAAGTTGGAGGCGCGATTCTCACGGCGGTAACGAACACGCTCGTTTCGTTCATCCCCGTCTTCTTTCTCACCGACCAGGAGGGCAAGATGTTTCAGCCCCTGGCGTTCACGAAGACCTTCGCCATCGGCTCCTCGGTCGTGCTCGCTGTCACGGTAGTTCCGTTTCTCTGCTACCTGCTCTTTCGTCCGGTCAAATGGCGGATGTCGGTGACGCTGGCGGTCGCTGCGGGTGTGGGCCTGCTCGCGATGCTCGCGACGCATCTGGCATTCATGTGGGGACTGGGCGGCGGGCACGGCCGCGGTTGGCTCATTGCGGGGGCGGTCGGTGTTGGCGTCGCGCTGGCGGTGATCCGAATGACGCGCGAGAAGTTTTTGCCGCTGGAGCGGAACCCGGTTTCGCGCATCATCGCACGAGCCTACGTGCCGACGCTGAGCTGGATTCTGGATCACAAGAAGACGTTTCTGGTCGCGCCGGTCGTCATCTTGTTCGCCGGCCTGAGCGTTTGGCTCGGCATTCATCGCACGTTCTATCCCGTGGAGTGGGTTGTAAACGTTTTCGCCAATGAGAAGGCCTCGCCGGAGCTGAAACGCTTGATGTATGCCGACGCCGATGCCGAGGTCGTGCGTCCGCTCCTGGAACTCGACCAGGTCCGCTGGCAGCGCGTGCGCGAGTCCGACGGCTCCGAGCGCCTGCGGCTGCTGTGGCGGCGGCTGGACCCCGCCGAACGCGACGCAGAGTCCACCGCCGGTCGCACCGTGCTGAAGGAGGGGCGCATTCTTCCCGGGCTAGGCCGCGAGTTTATGCCCCCGCTCGATGAGGGATCGCTTTTGTACATGCCCTCACTGTTGCCTCAAGGCTCCCTCTCGCAGGCAGTCGAGGTAAACAGCAAGCAGGACCTCGCTATCGCCAGCGTGCCGGAGGTTGAAAGCGTTGTCGGCAAAATCGGCCGGGCCGAATCCGCCCTCGACCCTGCCCCAATCGGCATGATGGAGTCCATCGTAATTCTCAAGCCCGAAGCCGAGTGGCGGCGCATCCCCGTCGAGCGCACGTTTTCCGGATGGCCGGGTTTCATCAAGACCCCGCTCACGTGGATCTGGCCCGAAGAACGGCCGATTACGAAACAAGAGATCCTTGCCGAACTCCAGGAGCGCACCGCCATCCCCGGCGTCCTGCCCACTTGGCTCCAACCGATCCAGACGCGGCTGGTCATGCTTCAAACCGGCTTCCGGGCCATGATGGGCGTCAAGATTTACGGCAGCGACCTGCGCGAGATCGAACAGGTCGGCTTGCAGATCGAGCAGCTCCTCCGCGAGATACCCGGTGCCACGGACATCGTCGCCGACCGCATCGTCGGCAAGCCCTACATCCAGATCGAGATTGACCGCGACCGCATCTCTCGTTACGGCGTCAACATCCGCGATGTCCAGGATGTCATCGAAATGTCGTTGGGCGGCCTGAATCTCATGGAATCTGTTGAGGGCCGACAGCGCTACCCGATCCGCATCCGGCTGGCCCGCGACTTCCGCGAAGACCTCGACGCCATCCAGCGCATCAACGTGCCGTCGGCCGGCGGCGCGCAAGTGCCTCTCGCACAGCTCGCTGACATCAAGACGGTTCTGGGGCCACAAGAGATCAAAGGCGAGCGCGGCCTGCTGGTCGGCTACGTGACCATGAACACGCGCGAACGCGACGAGGTCTCCGTCGTGCAGGACGCCGAAGCGCTGCTCCAGCGGGCTCTCAAGGATGGCCGGCTCACGCTGCCGCCCGGCTATTACTGGGAGTGGTCCGGCCAGTTCGAGAACCAGGTCCGCGCGACCAAGCGCATGCAGATTCTCGTCCCGATCACGCTGGGCATCATGTTCGTAATGCTCTACCTGGGCTTCGCGCGCTGGTGGATCGCGCCCGTGATCTTCTTCGGCGTGCTTGTCTCGGCCTCGGGCGGCTTCATCATGCTCGCGCTGTGGGGCGTGAACCTGTCCGTCGCGGTGTGGGTCGGCTTTTTGGTGCTCTTCGGCGTGGTGGACGATGACGGTGTCGTCATCTCGACCTACCTCGAAGGCGTCTTCAAAGACCGCGAATTCAAGTCGGTCGCCGAAATTCGCGCAGCGGTCATCGACGGCGGACTCAAGCGCATCCGTCCCTGCCTCATGACGATTGCGACGACAGTCTTTGGTCTCATGCCCATCTTCTGGGCCACCGGCCGCGGATCGGACGTGATGCAACCGATGGCGATCCCTTCGGTGGGCGGGATGACCGTGAGCCTGATCACGCTCTTCATCGTGCCGTGCGTGTTCTGTGCGGTCGAGGAATGGAAGTGGAAGCGGCTGATGCGCCGTTCAGGGGCACGCGCATGAATCGCGCCGTCGGCGACCGGACAGCGACGGCTCCACCGAACGGAGTTTCATGGCATGCTTTTCCAACGGCAGAAGTGCTGGTCCGAGCAGGCACGCGCAATACCCGCGAAGGATTGACCCGTTCTGAGGCCGCGTCGCGGCTGGCCATACATGGCCCAAACGAACTTGCTGCCGCCGCGGGACGTAGCATCGCAGCACTTCTCGCTGCCCAGTTCACCAGCCTTATCGTCTGGCTTCTGCTCGCGGCGGCCGTGGTCTCTGCCTTTCTGGGCGAGTGGATCGACGCCGCGGTCATTGGCGCCATCGTCGTTCTCAACGCCATTATTGGCGCGTACCAGGAGTACAGCGCGGAACAGGCGATCGCCGCGCTGCGGAAAATGACCGCACCGCTGGCCAAGGTCGCGCGCGATGGCGGCGTCTGCGTCATCCCCGCGTCGGAGGTCGTGCCCGGCGACGTGCTGGCGCTGGAGGCGGGCGACTTGGTCGCGGCGGATGCGCGCGTCGTTGAAGCGGCCCTTCTTTCCTGCGTAGAAAAGTCACTGACCGGCGAGAGTGAGCCTTCGGAAAAGATCGCCGACGCAGTGTTGCCCGAGCAGACTCCGCTGGCCGACCGGTTGAACATGGTCTACACGGGCACAGCGGTCGCTACGGGTACGGCTCGGGCAGTAGTCATCGCCACGGGCATGCGGACCGAGATGGGACAAATCGCAGCGCTGGTCGCTTCCGCCGCGAGCGGGGAGCAGACACCGCTGCAAGCGCGGCTGGCGCGCGTCGGCCGGATACTCGTGCTTGTGTCGCTGGGAATCGTCGCGGTGCTGTTCGCAGTCGGCCTGGCCCGCGGCGAGCCGGTGCTCGGCTTGTTCCTCACGGCCGTCAGTCTCGCTGTCGCCGCGGTGCCCGAAGGACTCCCGGCGGTCGTGACGGTTGCCCTCGCCCTGGGAGTGCTCCGCATGGCACGGCGGCGGGCACTAATCCGCCGTCTGCCGGCCGTTGAAACCCTCGGCTCGACGAGCGTAATATGCACCGACAAGACGGGCACGCTCACGGTCGGACAGATGACCGTGCGGGTGATCGTTATTCCCGTCGAAGACGACCTTCAGACCCTTGACGTGGCAGGTGAAGGGTACGACCCGATCGGCGGCGTGTCGATCCAGGGGCGAGACCCGGGCGAGGGAGAGCGGACATCGCTCCTGCGCATGGCCCGCAACCTCGTCGGTGTTACCAACGCCAGCATCTCAAATAAAGACGGGCAATTCGAGGCTGTCGGCGATCCCACCGAGGCGGCAATGCTCGTCGCGGGCATTAAGGCCGGTCTAACGCGCGAGGACTTCGTTGCTCGGTGTCCAAGAATCGCGGAGATTCCGTTCGATTCCGACCGCAAACGCTCGGCCGGGGTATTCCAGCACGGCGGCTTAGCAGAGGCGCTCGTCAACGGATCGCCCGAGGCGCTGCTTTCCCTGTGTACGCATATCGCCACGGCCCCTGCCGGCGAGCGACCGATGACCGACGCAGACCGCGAGGCGATTCTCAGCAGCAACAGCCTGGTGGCGTCGAGGGCGCTCCGCGTTCTGGCCTGCGCAGCGCGGAGGCTCAGCGATTCAGAGACTCGCGAAGCTATTGCCCGGCCTACACCGGAATCAGTGGAGCGTGATCTCACCTTCATCGGGCTCGTGGGCATGTTCGATCCGCCACGTGCCGAAGCTCGCGAAGCCATGTCGCGCTGTAGAAGCGCAGGTGTGCGCGTCGTGATGATCACCGGCGACCACCCCAAAACCGCAATGGCGATTGCGCGCGACCTGAGCATCGCCGGCGATGGGGACACGACTGTATCCGGGGCCGAACTCGAAGCGATGGATGATGCCTCGCTCGCTCGACGTGTCGAGAGCGTGGCCGTGTATGCCCGCGTTGCGGCCGCGGACAAGCTTCGCATCGTGCGTGCCTGGCAAGCCAGGGGCGCGGTAGTCGCGATGACCGGCGACGGCGTGAACGACGCGCCGGCTCTCAAAGGGGCGGATGTCGGCGTGGCGATGGGTCGCGGTGGCACCGAAGTTGCCAAGCAGGCGTCGGACATGGTTGTTACGGATGACAATTTCGCATCGATCGTCGCCGCCGTTGAAGAGGGTCGCGGCGTTTACGACAACATTCGCAAGACCATGCAGTACCTGCTTGGTGGCAACGCCGCCGAGCTCTTGTTCATGGCTGCTTGCCTGGCATCCGGGCTTCCAATGCCGCTCTTGCCCGTGCAAATCTTGTGGATCAATCTCGTCACGGATGGCCTGCCGGCGTTGTTCCTCGCCGCTGAACCCGTCGAGGGGGAGGTGATGCGGCGCCGGCCGCGCCCGCGCACAGCCACGATCATGGACAGGGCTTTCCTGACGACGATGGGCCTGACCGCGCTGCTCACCGGCGGTGTGGCGATGGGCGTCTACGTCTACAGTCTGCGCGTCTCGGACGAGATCACGGCTCGCACGCACGCTTTCGCCGTTCTGGTTTTTGCAGAATTGTTGCGTTCGTTCAGTTGCCGGAGCGAAACCATCCCGATCTGGCGAATGAACTGGCGGACGAACATCCTGCTCGCGCTTGTCGTAGCGGTTTCGTTCGCCCTGCAGATATGGTCTCATCATAGCCCGACCCTGGCTTCAATCATGAAAACCACCGTGCTCAGTTGGAAGGAATGCCTGGCGGGCGTCGCCGTTGCATGCTTCCCCGTGGCTGTGTTGGAACTCGTGAAACCCTTTCGCGCTCGGCATTCACTTGTGCGCGTTGCGACAGTCAAGGAGCGCTAATGGACAACACGGTGTTCCACTTGGGCCCTGAACATACGGCGTCTAGCTCAGGCCGGTAGTGGCGGCGGGTAGGTGCGCGGAGCGGAAATCGCGTGGTGGGCGCTGTTGCCATCAGGCCATGATCATGCGCAAGCGGTGCCGCTTAGCCGCGCCGGCGAATGCTCATGAAACTCGAAACAGCATTGGCTAACGTGATCCCGCTCGGTCCTTTGCAGATCGGGGACGAGCCGCGCCGGCGAAGTGTCAGACGAACGGGTTTCTGCGGTTGTCGCGACAACCGGACGGGCGGTTTGCCGCGGTCTCGTGCGCTCTGCTGCGGAAAATTCTTCGAGAAATCCGCGTTTCCGTAAGTCCAGCAGGGACAATGGTTTAATTAGGAAACCGCTGCTCTATCCTGCTGAGCTACGGGCGCAACGATCGGCCTCTCAAGCAGTTCAAGCAAACCGCAGAGCCACTTCGCAAGCGCGAGACGACTTACCCGGCAATTACCGTATTCCGCGAAGTCGCCGTGAGGCATCGTACCATACGGCTGGACGACCGCCAGCACGTCAGTTGAAGTGCACGCCCGCCTCGCGATGGACGAAGGACACTTCCGCCCATGTGCACGACGCGGGTGGAATGCCGTTCGACGCACGGGTGGAGGCTCGAAGCTCGGGCGCTCGGCGATGAACGTGTCGGGGTGATCTGTTGAGCGCCGACGGCGGGAAAACAGCGGACGGCGCGCTGCGGCTACTCCGGTTCCATCACCACGTCCCATTCGTGGTAGCTGTCCGCCTCGCGCGGCAGAGATGAAATCGGGCCGCGACCCTTGTATTGGACGCGCCGGTTTGCCGACGGGAAGAAGCGGTCGGGGTGCGCGTCCAACGGCGGACGAAGGAAGATCGGTCGCGCATCGGCCGGCAGGGAGCGCGTCGTGCCGCGGCACGGGTCCACATAGGTGACGATTTCGTTGTGCATGAACGCAGGCTCGCGCTCCCGCAGGAGGATGGCCGGGCCGATGCCGTCCGGAATGCAGGTGAATTCGCCCTCGACCTGCAACGTGGTCTGCACGGTATCGGATGTCGCGACCAACAGGCGTTCGTTCGGGCACTGGGGCGGGTCCGCGCTGAGCAACTGCTCATAAGCGCGGTTCCAGGTCGCACGCGCGGTCCCGGTGATGCGGCCGTCCACGACGCGCAGGTCGTATTCAAACTCGCGCGTCTGCACGCTGTGGAGTCCCGGATCCCGCCGATCCAGCACCCACTTGTATCGGCCGGTGATCTTTCGCTTATCGTCGTCGCGGTCGAAGGGGTTCGACTCACCCTGCCCCGGCTCGACCTGGCCATCCTGATCCAGGTCTTCCACATAGTCCGGCAGCCCGCCGCCGTCGGCATCGTTGCTGATCTCGGGCGCTTCCAAGCCCCGCTCGCGATAGCGCCGCGCGGCTCCGTCAGACGAGGGAATCAAGCCGCGCACCTGGCTGGAGATACGCTGCCCCCACCCGTGCCGGCTGTCGAAGACGCTCAGCTCGATTTCGTCGAAGTCGTCGATGCAATCCCGGTCACTGTCCTTCTTATCCGCGAAGGTGTGGAAGCGATTCCGCTCATCCCAGTCGAGGATGCGGTCGTGGTCGTCGTCGGTCTCGTTTCGCAGCTCAGGCTCATCCGCCGCCGGGTTTTCGCCGGTTCCCGGCAGGATGAAGTAGTTGATGATGTTCAACTTGCTCAGCTTGCAGCGATCCGGCTGCCCATGCCAGGGATCGTTGTAGCGCACATGTCTCTCGCCACGGTAGGTGAAGTGGCCCGTGGCGACGACGGCATGTGCATACGTCCCGAATGGACCGGTCCAGTGTCCCAGGAGGACCGGCCGGTTGTTTTGGATCGATGCGACCAGGTGGTTCCAGAACTGTTCGCGAAACGCCGACGAATAGACGTTGCGCCGCTGCTGAGCGAGAACCTCCGCAGCGCCGAGGTGGAAGGGAGCCGCGCTGGCCCCGGCGGCGAAGTTCAGCGCGAAGAGGATCTCTGAAGGGTAGAGCCCGCGCCCGTAGTTGAAGTCGTGCTCGGGGCCGCCGTCGACCAAGATCTTCTTGGTAAATACCTCGTAGCCGATGCGATCCTGGCTCAGGTTCGCGCGGTCCTCATTTGCACCGACCAGAAAGCCGTTCACCATCGAAATCGACGCCAGCGCACAGTTCATGTTGTCGGCAGGATCCGTCTCGTCCGTACCCGGGTGCGGCGCATTCCACGCCTGCCTCGTGCCGGTGGGGAAATCCGTCTCAAGCAACAACAGCCGGGTGTCCTTGCGTTGTGCGTAGAGGGGAACGAACAGGCGCGTCTGGATGCGCTGGCCGGAGTTCCGCGATTTGGCGGACGCCTCCGCGTCCGCCTCGGCGTCAAGCGCCGCCAGGTCGGCCACGAGCGTCAGGCCGGCGGCGGTTGAGAAATCCGCCGGGCTGTCGTTGTCGAAGATGGCCTGCACGCGCCAGAACAGCTCGCCGGCGGGCAGCGACCGGGTAATCGGCGGCCGCTCAACGGTTTCGTCGAGCAGCGTTGCTGCGAAGTCCTCCGTCGTGCTTACCTGTACCCGATACTTCACGGCGCCCGACAGGGGGAACCAGCTCAATGACACGTTGCCGGCCTGGCGCACGACACCGTCATGCGGGAAGAGCTGTCCGACGCCGGGATTCGGGTTGGGCGCGCCGGGAGTGACCTGCGGATCGGCGACCAGCACCCATGATTGCGCAACGTCGGGCGCGGTTGAATGCGCCCGGCGAGCCAGTGCCCCTGCGGGATTTTCCGTGATCATGCCGCCACCGCCGAGCGGAGCGGAGTCCATGCGATCGGCTCCCCATGCGACGCGATCCAGCGGCGTCGCTGCGGCGTCGAGCAACAGCAGCGCCCCGGAGACGGGCTGCAGAAAGCCGGTGACGTCCGCATGCACCGTGGCGCCATCGACGCGATTCCCGCCGTCGAACAGGACCAGCAGCAGTTGGCCCGGCTGCAGCGCCGGCGTGGCGGCCGGGAGAACGAATCGCGCGCCGGCTTCATTGACGAGGACAAGCCCGGCGGCCAGGCCCGCAGTCCCGGCACGAAGCTCGACGAACTGGGGCACGCCTTCGGGCGGGTTGAATCTCACCTCGTTCAGCAACGTGACCGCGCCGGCAACGGGCGCGGGCGCCTGGCCCGAGCCGGGAGAGGAACCATTCGTGTTGCCGTTGTCGGTCCCGTTCGAATTGCCATCTCCGGGAGGCGGCGGACAACCACTGATGAGGGCGGCGAGCGCACACGCCAGCAGGGGCAGGATGGGAAGGCGCATTTGTCTTGCTTTCCAGGAGATCGGCGCTACGGCGCAGTCTAGTACGCCGAATCCGAAGATGTAAAGACCGGCGTGGCGGCTGGTCGGCCTGTACAGACGGTCCAGGATGCGCTCGGCATGACCTGCTGTCCGGCTCGAAAGTCCGTCTTGTTGCAGCAACAGTCGCGGCGCATGGCTCCGGGACGATTGGATTACCGGCCACTCCAGATTCCGGACGCCCGCACATGGAAACCCAGCGGGGACGCCTTTCTGGATATCGGACCGATGTACATCGTGAATTTCAGCCCCTCGCGCCGAAGTGCGAAGGTCTGCACCAGGAGCAACAGAACTGAGCTGGCAGCCGCGATGATCTCCGTCAACCGGGATCGCAAGCGCCAGGGGCTGCCCTACGGCAACCCCTCTTGAGGTGCGGGCTGATCCCGACGCTGGATGATTCGAACGCCCTGGAGCGTCCGCAGCGCGGGAGACAACTCGGAGCTGTCGATGATGTGCACCTGGTACCCGCGCTGCAGGAGCGCGGCCGCCGTCTGTTCTTCCGGCACTTCCGCATAGGCCGTCACGTCCCCGTAGAACATCGCCTCGATCGGCCGACTCGTGTTGAACAGGACCGCGCGGGGACCGTGGACCTGGGCCAATTGCGCCTTCAACTCTTCGGCCCACACTTGTTGACGCACGTGCGCCCGCGTCGGGTCGACGAACGTCGCCGCATCCTTGATCGGGAGGGCCAGCAGCGCCACGAGCAGGACGCCCCGCAGGCGACCACGGCCGCGAAGCAGCGGCGTCCGCCGGAGCCAGGTCCAGCAATGTCCGGCCGTCAGGAACAGTGCCGGCATGGCGACGGCCATGTAATTCGACCGTTGCGTCGCGACGAGAGAGAACAACATCAGCGGCAGCAGCCACCAGATCAGGACGGCCGTCCGCACCGGACGCGGACGGCGAATCGTGACCAGCGCCAGCCACGCCATCGGCAACAGGACCAGTTCACCGCAATTGCGATGCAACTCGGCGATCTGAAACAGAGGGGAGCGCACGTGCCCCTCCAGCGGCTCCCACAGGTGCCGCCAGTTGTACGCCCGCTCGTGCGCATGCTCCTGCGGAAACCGCTGCGCTGCGTAGCGCTCCCAGGGCAGCGCCAGCAGCCACGCGCCGCCGCAGACCGCCGTCGCGGCCAGGGCGCTTCGCCGCCATCCCGGCATGCGGCTGCCGAACACGGCCATGACCGGCGCGGCCAGCAGCCCCGGCAGCCACTTTGTCAGCACTGCCAGCCCGCATGCCAGCGTCACCCCTGTCAGGCGCGCGAGTCCCGGCCGATCGACCCAGCCCAACCCAAGCCAGACGGCCAGTTGCACCAGAACGACCAGCAGCGCGTCCACGTGATCGACCGAGGTCTGTCCGACCGAGAGCCGAATCAGCAGCGGGTTGACCGCGTGCAGCAGCGCCGCCAGCGCCGCCGTCTGCCGGGAGAACAGCCTGCGGCCGATGGCGTAGGTCAACAGAATGCCCGCCAATGAGAGCATGATGCTCGGAGCGCGCACGCCCAGTTCGGTGTTGCCCCACATCGCGATGCCGCCGGCCATCAGCCACAGAGCCAGCGGCGGCTTGTGCAGCCAGACGTGGTTGGCCTGCCAGTCGCGGAAGTCATAGGGCAGAGCGGGGTCTCGGTAGAGCGTCGGACGGAACAGGTCCTGCAGCAGGTTTTTTGCCACGAGGGCGTGGTAGCGCTCGTCCCAGGGGTGCAGGTACGCGCGGGTTCCGGCGTAGCCGCGCAGCAGCAGGCCGACCGCCAATGCGGCGGCCAACGCCCACAACGGCCGTCGCCGCCACAGCATCCAGACCGCGCCGCCGATGAACAAAGCGGACAGCAGCAGGGCAAGCCAGGCCATGACGGGACTGGTGATGAGAGAGGTGGCCATGAGCGGCGTGGATCATACGCTCGGACGAGGCAACCGCGCAGGGACTCTTCGGCCCCGAACCGGAGGCTCCTGACGGCAGGGTCGATTCAGAATGGCCGGGAAGGGTTGCGCGCCGCAACTCCTGACGCAGCGCTCTCGTCAATGCGAAGCGCCCAAAAATCGCGCCGTTTGACCCGCCGCGCAACCACCCGTACGATCGTGGGTTCTGCGCGATGACGTGGTCCGAACGGCCGTGCGAGCCGTGCGAGTCCGGAGGCCGGGGCAGGCCGTGCCCGGTGCGGCGGCGCGGTCCCAGCGATGACGCGGTCCGATCGGTGCGTCGCAGCGCAGGCGGAAGTCGCCGACGATGGATGGGTTGCTGCTTGGCCGCGTGATTCTGGCGGCCTATGTCGCCGTATTGTCGCTTCTGTGCGTGTATGGCCTGCATCGCTGCTTTCTGGTGGTGCTGTACTATCGCCACCGACGCCGGCCGCTCGCGCCCACCGGCCGGTTCGCTGAGCTGCCGCACGTCACGGTTCAACTCCCGATGTACAACGAGGCCAGCGTCGCGGCCCGCGTGATCGAGGCGGCCGGGCGGATTGAATACCCGCGCGACCGGCTGGAAATCCAGGTGCTCGACGACTCGACGGACGAGACGGGCGCTATTGCCGCGGAGTGCGTGCGGCGGCTGCGCGAGTCGGGAATCGCGGCCCATCACAATCAGCGCACCGACCGCACGGGCTACAAGGCCGGAGCGCTTCAGCACGGGTTGCAGACGGCGCGCGGCGAGCTGATCGCCATTTTCGATGCGGACTTCGTGCCTCCGCCGCGGATCCTGCTCGACAGCGTCGGGCACTTCACCGATCCGCAGGTCGGCGCAGTGCAATGTCGCTGGGACCATCTCAACCGCGACGACTCGATCCTGACCCGCGCACAATCCATCCTGCTTGACGGGCACTTCATCGTGGAGCACGTCGCCCGCAACCGGTCCGGGCGCTTCATGAGTTTCAACGGCACGGCGGGCATTTGGCGGCGAACCGCGATCGACGACGCCGGCGGCTGGCAGCACGACACGCTGACGGAAGACCTCGATCTCTCCTATCGCGCCCAGCTTCGCGGCTGGCGGTTCGTGTTTCTCCCGAACGTGACCAGCCCGGCCGAGCTTCCGCCGGAGATGAACGCGTTCAAAGCGCAGCAGCATCGCTGGACCAAGGGCGGCGCGCAGACCTGCATCAAGCTGCTGCCGACGGTACTCCGCAGCCGGTTGCCGCTGCGCGTGCGCATCGAGGCGTTCTTTCATCTCACGGGCAATTTCGTTTACGTGTTGATGGTGCTGCTGGCCCTGCTGCTGGGACCGGCGATCCTGGCGCGTGCGTCGTCGGATTCGCCAATGCCGGTGTGGCAGGTGGCCGTCGAGTGGGGGCTGTTCCTGGTCGGGACCGGATCGGCCCTGCTGTTCTACCTGGTGAGTCAACGCGAGATCGGGCGGGGGCTGCCGGGCACGCTGGCGGCGATTCCCTCGCTGATGGCGCTGGGCGTCGGCATTGCGTTCAATAATGCGATCGCGGCGGTGGATGGGATGCTGCGGCCGGCAGGCGAGTTCGTGCGGACGCCGAAATTCGGGCGGGTCGGTGGGTCGCAGGGCGCCACCGCCGCCGCGGACGTGGGAACTGCGGAGCGACCGGCGGGAGATTGTCCGGTCGCTCCAGCGCTTCCTGCGCAATCGACGCGAATGGCCGTGAGGACAAAGCGCCAGTGGCAGGCGTGGGCGGAATTCGGCATTGCAGGCTACCTGGCGACGTTTCTGCTGCTGGTGCTGATGGAAGCGGACGGGGTGCTGCGCGTGGCAGCGGTGCTGCCGTTTCTGCTGATTTTTGTCGGGGGCTATGCCTATGTCGCGTGGCAGACGCTGGCAGGCGGGGCGCGGGCTGCGGTGTAGCAGATACGATAAACCGCTCGCTTCTGTGGGGGGTTCGAGGTGCCGCTCAATCGAAACTCAGCACGGTCTACGCCTGGCTGTTCCTATGGTCCTTGCGAGAGACGGGGAACGGCGTCAATCCGCGATCAGGCTTTCGGGTGCTCGGCGTCCCACCCGCACTCTGGGCACCTCAGTGAGTCCAGCCCCTCACGCGGATAATCGCACCTAGGACACCGGAGGCCGTTCGTCCGTCGCTCCGCACGAGCACGAGCGATCAGGCTGCCGAGCAGGCCAAATGGCAAGCTCCATGCGATACCAAGCGAGCCAAACGTCAAAGTCGCCCCAAGGAATATAGGTCCGCGATCCGCGGGGCATGTTGCCGTCCATGCTCCGAGAGTCCATGCACCGTGAGCCATCACCGTCGCGATGAGCGCGACGAAGGCGCTTCGCACGAGCGCGCCTGCAATTGCGCAGATCAGCGGCAGAAGGATTGCAAATTGGAGCTCCCAGCTCGGTGCTACGAACCCTCGACCATCGGGCGTATGCCAGCCGAGAATCCAGGCTGCGCCGCCCGTGCAAACCACAATAATTGATCGTCGGAGCAGCAAGTTTTCGCGCAGGTTCACGCGCTCCATCAGTCACCGCCTCCAAACTGGCTGCAGATAGACGCTGTTTGCGGCCCGGCTCTACCTCCCTCCGCCCCCCATCCTAGGCGCTGCCGAAGATGCGAGAGTTGGACGCAATCCAATGCCGACCGGGTAGAATCGCTCAGCGAGCTTACACTGAAGACCTTCAGCGCGGCGCCGGGAGCGGCGATTCTCGCATGTCCTACAAGAACTTCGATCCACAGGAAAGCCGACATTGGTCGCGGACAATCCGCGCGATGATGGACGAGATGCTGCAGCGCAGCTTCGTCGGATATCGCGGGGCGCACACCTGGACTCCCGGCATCAATCTCTACGAGGGGACTGACGGCCTGCTGTTGTGCGTCGATCTGGCCGGCATGTCGCCCGACGAAATCGACGTCTCCTGCATCGGGCCGACGCGCCTGACCCTCAGCGGCTCCCGTTCGCACCCACGCCCGCCGGACGGTCCGCCCGTTCAGAACCTGCACGTCCTGGAGATTGACGAAGGGCCTTTCTCCCGGACCATCGATCTCCCGATCGCGATCGACCCGCAGCGCGTGTCGGCCCGCTACGCCGACGGATATCTGTGGGTGATCCTGCCCCGCATGGGAGCCGCTCATGGGGAAGACTGACTCGCCGGCGCATAAAAAGCCCGCGGCGGGATCGGCCGCGCCTGAAAGCGACCGCGCCGGCGGGCCTTCGGCAGGCTCTGGCCCAGCGCCAACCGACAACTCTCCGGCCGCTCGCGCGCCCGGCGAGGAGAGCGTTGCACAGAACAGCCCGCCGTCACCACCTCAGCAACGGCGAAATGCGGATAGCCCCGAGACGAACGGATCGGGCAGGCTGCCCGAGGTCTTGCCGGCGCTGCCCGTTCGCGAGGTGGTGGTCTTTCCCGGCACCGTCGTGCCGCTCACCGTTGGCCGCGAGAAGAGCAAGCGGCTGATCGACGACGTGATGCGCGGCGACCGGCTGCTGGTGGTCCTCACGCAGCGCCGATCGGACACGGAGGATCCGACGCTCGACGACGTGTATCGCGTTGGCTGCGCGGCGTCGATCGTCAAGCTGTTGCGCAACCCCGACGGCACGCACAACCTGCTGGTGCACGGCATCGTGCGCGTGGGTGTGTCGGAGTTCGTCAGCTCCGATCCCTACTGGCGGGCGTCGATCCATCCATCCGAGGACTCGGCGGACTCCAACATCGAGATTTCGGCGCTGGTTCACAACGCCCGGCAGATCGCGGCCCGCATCATCGAGCTAAGCCCCAACATCCCCGAGGAAGCCGCGACGATCCTGCACAACATCGAGGCGCCCGGGGCGCTGGCGGATTTTCTATCCGCGAATCTCTCGATGGGGATGGTGGCCAAGCAGGAACTGCTCGAGACCTTTGACGTCGCCGACCGCCTGCGCAAGATCATCGCCATCCTGCAGAACCAGATCGAGGTGCTGGAACTGGCCGCCAAGATTCAGGGCGACGTGGCCGCGGAGGTGGACAAGACCCAGCGGCGCTATTTCCTTCAGGAGCAGATGAAGGCCATCCGCAAGGAGCTCGGCGAACAGGATGGCGCTTCCGCCGATCGCGAGGGGCTTCGCAAGCGACTCGACGCCGCCGGCATGCCGGAGGCGGTCGCCCGGGAGGCCAACCGCGAACTGGAGCGGTTGGAGCGCATCCCGTCGGCATCGCCCGAAAGCGGCGTCATCCGGGATTATCTCGAGTGGCTCTGCGAAATGCCCTGGAGGGCCGAAACGACCGACAGCCTCGACCTCGATCACGCCCAGCAGGTGCTCGACGCGGATCATTTCGGGCTGGAGAAGATCAAGCGCCGAATCATCGAGTACCTGGCCGTCCGCCGGCTCAAGCCGGAGGGCCGCGGGCCGATTCTCTGCTTTGTCGGCCCGCCCGGCGTGGGCAAGACGTCGCTGGGGCACAGCATCGCACGGGCGCTGGGGCGCAAGTTCGCCCGCATCGCGCTGGGCGGCGTTCGCGACGAGGCCGACATCCGCGGTCATCGCCGGACGTACATCGGGGCGATTCCCGGGCGGATCGTGCACGAGCTGAAGCGCTGCGGCACGCGAAACCCGGTCATCATGCTGGACGAACTGGACAAGCTCGGTGCGGACTTCCGCGGCGATCCCGCCTCCGCGCTTCTCGAAGTCCTCGACCCTGAGCAGAATCACAGCTTCACGGATCACTATCTTGCCGTGCCCTTCGATCTCTCGCGCGTGCTGTTCATCGCGACCGCGAACCTGCTCGACCCGGTCCCCGCCCCCCTGCTCGACCGCATGGAGGTCATCGCCCTTCCCGGTTACACGCTGACCGAGAAGCTCGAAATCGCCAAGCGCTACCTGGTGCCCAAGCAACTCGACGCCAACGGCCTGGCGGGTCGCGACATCCGCTTTGAGGATGATGCGCTGCGCCTGCTGATCGAGGGGTACACCCGCGAAGCGGGCGTGCGCAACCTGGAGCGGAACATCGGCAGCGTCTGCCGTCACCGCGCTGCGCGCGTCGCGCGCGGCCAGTCGGATCCGCCGACGATCGCAGCGCCGGACCTGGAGGCGCCGCTGGGTCCGCGTCGCTTTGAAACGGAGCTGGCGCAGGTCAGGGGCGTGGTCGGCGTGGCCACCGGGCTGGCCTACACCCCCGTCGGCGGCGAGATCATCTTTGTCGAAGCGACGGCCATGCGCGGTCGCGGAAGCTTCCAGTTGACCGGGCAGATCGGCGACGTGATGCGCGAGTCGGCGATGGCGGCGCTGTCGCTCTTGCGATCCCGAGCATCGGACTGGGGGCTGGACGTCAGCGATCTGCCGAATCTGGACGTGCACGTTCACGTGCCCGCGGGCGGAATCCCGAAGGACGGACCGTCAGCCGGCGTGGCGATGGTGACGGCGCTGGCGTCGCTCCTATCCCATCACCCCGCGGATGCCTCGGTGGCCTTGACCGGGGAGATTACCCTGCGCGGGCTGGTGTTGCCGATCGGCGGGTTGAAGGAAAAGCTCCTGGCGGCTCACCGCGCGGGGATCCGGACGGTGGTGATCCCGGCGCGCAACGCACCAGACCTGGAAGATGTTCCCGCTGAAGTGCGATCGAGCCTGAAGATCGTGACCGCGTCCACCGTGGACCAGGTGCTGGCGCAAGCGATTCCGGCGCTGACCCGCCAGGCAGCCGCCAAGGGCGGAAAATCGCGTCGGAAACGCGCGCAAACCGGGCAGACGGGTGTCCGTCAGCCCCGATCCAGCAGTTCTCGAAGCTCCCATAAGCGGCGGAAATAGATGGGGTTGCAGCGCATAGGGTGCCATAACTCGTTGATTTCAGCTTGAAGCGCCGGGTTGATTCCCTTATGATCCGCGCTGGACTTATTCGGAGCGAGTCAGTCCGCTATTCTCGAATCGTGGGCATGGGCAACCGTGAGGGAAAGAGGGGATCCCGCCGGCGCGATGCGCGTCGGCCGGCATGGGGAACGCGATGAAGACCATCACCAAGAAAGACTTGGTCGATCGTATCGCGGAAGACAGCGGCAGCAAGCGCGTTCTCGTCAAGCGCGTGGTGCAGCGGTTTCTCGATGAGATCATTACTGAACTGGCCGCCGGCAACCGGCTGGAGTTTCGCGATTTTGGCGTGTTTGAGCTGCGCGAGCGGGCCGCCCGCCGCGCGCAAAACCCCAAGACTCTCGAACCCGTCTATGTTCCCGGCAAGGCCGCACAGTGAAGTTCAAGATTGGCCGATTGATGAAGGAACGCCTGATCCCGGATGTCAACGGAATCGGCTCGTCCTCGACCACTCCAACTTCCAACAACGGCGAAGTTCACTAACAACAACAGGCCGGATTCGGCGCCCGCTCGTCGCCGACCGATCGCTTCGTGCCGGCGCGCGGCACGAAGCGCGGGGTGCGGCGTTGCAACCGTCGCGCTCCCACCGCGCCGTCCGCCCGCACTCGTCCTACCTCCGCCGACGCACCCCGTAGCGCTTCATCCCGATCAATGACAGCAGCAACGGCAGAACCGCCAGCGCTCCCCCCTGTCCGCATGCGCCGCAGGCTGCGAGGCCGGGATTCACGGCGGGATCGACAATATTGAATGGTTGCGACGTGGTACCGGTCAGGCCGGTCGAGGTCGCCTGCAGCGTCGCGGCGTTGCAGGGCGTGTCCGCAGTCAGGACGGTGAACGTCGCCAACCCGCCAACAGCCTGCGCAGCCGTCAGGGAGATCGTTCCGCCGCAGGATGAGAGCAGCGCCAATTGAACCGTCGCGGTGCTGGCGGTGCGTTTGCCCGCGGCATCCACGATTTCGATTGTGACGGGCGGATTCAGCGGCTCACCGGCCAGCGCATCCGTGGGCTGCTGAACGAAACGGAGTGCCGCCGGCGGCAGCCCCGTCACGGTGAGTTCGCCTGAATTGGTGCCGGTCAGTCCGTCGGCGGCGGCGCTGAGCACCACGCCCGGGCAGGGTGTGTCGATGCGGATCGCGGAAAACGTCGCCAGGCCGTTGACCGAGGTCGCCACGCCGCCGTCCAGCGTGCCGGCGCAAGGTGACTGCAACGAGAGCCTGATCTCGGTCACAGCGGCGACGCGGTTGCCGAAAGCGTCCGTCACTTCCACTGTCACCGGCGGGATGATCGTCGCACTCTCCTGCGTGCCCGTCGGCTGCTGAACGAACCGCAGATTGGATGCCGCGCCGGCGGTAATGGCGAATGTCGCGGAATCCACCGGCGCACCGGCGCCGGATGCGCGCAGGCGGTACTCGGCGATGGCGGAGTTGATTCGCAGATTGTCAGCCGCAAGCCACGTTGCCACGCCGTTGACCGACGACTTGGTCAACTCCGAGTCCACCAGCAGCGGCCACCCCCCCGGATTGACCGCCGAGTCCAGCGTGACATCCACCGGCGCGGTCACCGTGTTCTGAGCCTGGTCCTGCACCGTCACACTGACCAGCAGTGCGCCACCGGCCGGCGTGTCGGTCGGCTGAACCGAGAATACGAGCTGGTTCGGAGGTCCGGCCGTGATCTCGAACGGTTCGCTTTCCACGGCGTCGCTGGTGAGGAATGCCGCACCATCGTGCACGGCGCGCAGCGTGTAGCCGGCCGCCGCAGTGCTGATTCGCATGTTGTCCCCCGCTTCCCAGGTTGCGATGCCCGACTGCGTGCTTTGCTGGGTGATGCCCTCCAACACGGCGGCCGCGGGGTTGCTCAGCAGCGTCAGTGTGATCGCCCGGGCGTCGTTGATCACGGTGTTGCCGCCGAAATCCACGATGCGCACGGCAGGAAGCAGCGCGGCGCCTGACTGCGTCGATCCGGGCTGCGCGGCGAACTCCAGCCGATCCGCGACGCCGCGGGTGATGTTGGCGGCCACTATGCCCTGGTTCGCGAACGCACCGCCGACGCCCGCGGAGTTGATCACCATCGTCGTCTGCGCGGGACCGGCGGCGCCGGCTGCGCTGGCGATGAAGATCCGAACCCCGCTGATTCGCAGGATGTCCTGGACGGTGGAGGAGGTGCCAGACGTGAAGTTGAAGACGAGCGTTTCATTTTCGGCGCCGGTGGGCGTCAGAACGGCGGCGACGTTCTGTGCCCCGCCGTTCAGGCCGATCGTCGCGCTCACGGCACTGACGGGCGACGTGGGATCAAACCGAAAGCCCGGTCGTGCCGCAATGGAGACGAAGCGCCCATCGCCTGAGCTGTACTCGGGCAGCGTGGTCTCGGCGAGCGTGATCGTGTTCACGACGAGCGAGACGTTGCCGGCGCCGGGGCCGGCGCTGCGGTTGGTATCCACGTTCAACGTGATGTTCGGCGAGTTGACCGAATCGCCCAGCGTGACACGCGGAGAGGTCGCGATGAACGCCGCCAGCATGATGCAAACAGCCGCCGGAGCGCGGACCGGGCAACGGCGGGAAGCGGCATTGAGGAGCATGCAAAGGACTCCACTGGGATGGGGTTTTGCGTCGGCACTCCGGGCATTGTGGTCGTGCGCGTCCGGCGTGTATAGGGAGTGCGGGCGCCGAGGCTTGATCAGCGGATCAGCAGCCAGAGCACGCCGGCAACCACCAGCGGAACACTCAGGTTGTCGTCCAGCGGAACGCCGCGAACACGGAACTTCGCCGCTTCGACAATCGTCGCCGCAGCCGACGCGAGGAGACCGGCAACCGGTGCGAAGGGCAGCACCAACAGGCAGATTGCCGCCGCCGACACGAAGAACGCGCCGCTCCCGACCATCGATCCGCCCAGAAAGCGGGCCTTGCCGAAGCGCGATCCGATCAGCGACGCAAGCGAATCCGAAATCGCCAGCACCAGCAGCGCCGCCACCGCGATCATCTGCGGGAACAAAGCGATCGTGATCAGGCCGGCCAGGAGCACAAACGTCGCGCCGCTCCAGCCGGATTTCTCAAAAGGGCGCAACATTCCGCCGAACCAGGCCGTCACCAGCCGGTTCACAGGCCCGGGCCGGCGCCGCGCCAATTCGATCGCCACCGCCACGGCCAGCAGGCATGCGACCACGCTCAGCGCCAGCCAGCGCGGGGCGAAGGCCCAGTACGCCAGCGGGATCAGCGCGGATGCGCCGTGGATCGACTTGCGGGCAATTTCGTCTCGAAATCCCAAGTTTCCGGCATCCCTTGCGGAAGTCTGTAAGTCTATCACCGGTTTGATGATAGCGTTATCGGTGCTTTCCCGGCGGACCGCCAATCGCAGAAAATTCGTTCAATTCGTTCGACAACTCGGTCGTTGGCCGGAATAATCAGGGCATGTTGAACGTCGAAAAGGCACGCAATGACGACTCTCTGGGTCGCTGGCGCCGCAGCGTACAGGTGTGCAGCACTTTGGTTTCAGAACTCTCTGAAATGCTCATCCGCACAAGAGGCCAATTGCGGGCGCCTGGCGCGCTCGCTATAACCCCCCGCTTTGAATCCGCCCGGGAAAGACGCAGCCGTTTCGGCACAGACGGCGCAATGTTGCGCCACCGCGTTCCCCGGTGGATTTGATAAGGAGTTTCTGCATGTTCAGTCGCGTTTCGTGGAAGTGGTTCGGTGTGGCTCTGCCGGTCGCGCTCGTGGCTCTGGCGGGCTTCTCGACGATGACCGCGGCGCAGGACAAGAAGGAGGCGGCTGCGAAGGACATCGTCGACACCGCGATCGGCGCCGACAACTTCAAGACGCTGTGCAGCCTGCTGGAGAAGGGCGACCTGGTTGCCGCCCTCAAGGGCAAAGGCCCGTTCACGGTCTTCGCCCCGACCGATGAGGCCTTCAAGAAGCTGGACAAGGCGACGCTCGAGTCGCTGGCCAAGCCGGAGAACAAGTCGAAACTGCAGGACATCCTGAAGTATCACGTCATCAGCGGCAAGGTCACCGCCGCCGACGTGCTCAAGATGGACGGCAAGACGGCCAAGACGCTGCAGGGCGGCGAGGTTCGCATCACCGTCAAGGACGGCAAGGTCATGGTCGACGGCGCCAACGTCACCAAGACCGACATCGTCTGCGCCAACGGCGTGATCCACGTCATCGACGCGGTCATCACCCCGGCCGAGAAGCCGGCTGCCAAGCCGGCCGACAAGGGCGCCGGTCACTAAACCGCGCTCTGCCGGACGAATGAAACGGACGCCCCGTGCGACGGATTGGGCCTGGCCCGCTGTTGCACGGGGTTTCTCTTTTCAATTTCAACAGCCCGGACTTGCGACCGGAATGCCGCATGTGGTCAGGCGATGAGATTCGCGCGGGGTTGATCCGGCGGGACAGTCGAACGCACCGTGCAGGATTCGAACCTGCAACCTTCGGCTCCGTAGGCCGACGCTCTATCCAATTGAGCTAACAGTGCAGCGCGGCGGGGGACACCCGCGGACGCGAAAGCCTATTCGGCCGGCCCGGATTGTCAAGCTCAATCCGGCTCTCGGCTTGCGATTGCCCGGGACAGGATTTGAACCTGCACGGGGTTGCCCCCGCCAGCCCCTCAAGCTGGTGCGTCTGCCAATTTCGCCACCCGGGCGAGCGACGTTGAACACCCAAGACGCTACGCAATCCGGCTCGCCGCGTCAAGTTGCGGCAGCTCATCGCTCACGATGAACAACGAATCCCGCCAACTCGCGCAGCGCCGCTGCGCGCGATCCCAGCGGCTCCAGCAGACGCGCCGCCGCGCCGGCCTCCTCGGACGCACGGGCGCGGCTGGCCTCGACCCCGAACACGGCCGGGTACGTTTGCTTGCAGCGGTCGGAGTCCTTGCCGGCGCGGCCCAGCGCCTCCGTCGTAGCGACGGCGTCGAGCACGTCGTCCATGATCTGGAAGGCCAGCCCCAGCCGACGGCCATAATTCGACAGCAATTCCACATCCGGCTCGGACGCGGCTGCACAATGTGCCCCGATTTTCGCCGATGCCGAGATCAGGGCGGCCGTTTTTCGCAGATGAATGTAGGCGACGCGGTCCGCGGTCGGGGCACACCCCTCCCCCGCCACGTCCGCCGCCTGCCCCTCGATCATCGCCAGCGTGCCGTCCGCGAGGGCCGCCAGGATCGCGCTGCTGCGGGCAGCATCCGGGCCTGCGGTGGCGGCGACGCGCAGCGCGTAGGCGGACAGCCAGTCGCCTGCCAGAATCGCGGCCGCCTCGCCGAACACCTTGTGACAGGTCGGCATGCCACGGCGCAGATCATCATCATCCATCGCGGGCAGATCGTCATGAATGAGCGAGAACGTGTGCAGGCACTCGACGGCACAGGCCGCCGACAGGGCCGCGGAGTCGGTTCCCCCGAACGCTCGACACGCCTCGACGACCAGGAACGGCCGCAGGCGCTTGCCGGGCAGTTTCAACGCGTATTCGACCGCCTCCCCGAGCCGCGAATGCGGGCCGATGGCGACGCGTGCCGCCGCCGCGCGGACCCGCAACTCGGCGTCCACCATCTCGCGGACGAGCGGGTAACGAACGTCGAATTCGCCCGTCGTGCGGGCCGGGGTCGGTCTGTCGGGGGTCATGACATTCACGCGGACAGCTTACCCAGACGGGCGGGCGGTGTGAATTCGCCTCTCTTGGTGCGAAACCGCGCTGAATCTCGCGGTCGGGCGGAATTTGTCGCGAATTGGCGGATTCCGGCGTGAGCAAACCGCGCAGCCGTCGCTCCCCCCAATGAGCCGATGGCGTGTGCGATCGGCGGATCGATGAAACCCGAGTCGGGCTTGGCCCGGGGAGACTGTCATGCGTAGCAATCTTTGGAAGCGTGCGTCGTTTCTGGCAGCGGCGGCCCTTTCGACCGCGTTGAGCCTTACCGGCGGGTGCATTCCCGAGGAGGATCCCGCCCCTGCCTCCGCTCCTGCGGCAGCCACCACCATCCAGCCGGCGGCCGCCGCGGCACAAGGTGCATCAGGCGGGGCTGCGGCAGACACTCCGGGGAACACCATCCCGTCGACGGCGTCGGTGGTACCAGCCCCGGAGGCGCCAAGCCTCCAGGCTGTTGCGTCTCCCGCCGATCCGGGGAGCTCAGCGGCAGCCTCGACCCCTGCGGCGGCGGCGATCTCTCAGGCGCAACTGGACCAGATCGCGTCCGCGATGATCAACGTCACCTTCACGATCGACACGTCCACTTTCTTCAGCAGCGGCAGCATCAGCGGACGCAAGCAGATTTCGCTGTGCCCCAGCGGCGCCTACGCACTGATCGACACGACGCTGGGCAGCGTGATTCCCGGCGGGTTTACGTCGGGCGGTTCGACCGAGTCCTCGATCCGCTATTACGGGCGCTGGTCCTTTTCGCAGCGCAACGGGCAGGTGATCCTGACGCTGAGCGTGATGCGCTCCGATGATGAACGCGCTCCGCGCTCATTCGAGTTCGCCCTGAGCTTTGACAATTCGGGCGTGTCGTTCAACGGGAAGCGTGCCCAGGCGCAGGCGTTCGACCCGTCGCAGAACCTGTGCGAATTCATCGACATGCAGGTCGGCACGCAGGCGCCCGCGCCCAACTCGCCGCAGCAGCCGGGGCAGCCGTCCGGGCCGGCGAATGACGGCCTCGACGACCTGCGCGCAGCGCTCGCGCACAAGGTCTTCATCACCCGGCAGCAGATTCAGCAGGGTCCGATGGTCCACGACGTGTACATCCTGTGCCGCGAAGGCCTGTACGGCTTCGCCGAGTTCCTCGACTCGGGCTTTCCCAACAGCCCGGTTGCACAGGCCAACGGCCGGTGGTCCCTTGAACTGCGCAACGGCTCGGTGGTGCTCGTTCTTGTGAACCAGCAGCGCAGCAACAACCAGATTTCGGAGCGGTTCGAGCTGGTTCTTACGAACAACGAGCAGGGCGCACTGTTGATGAGCGGCGTGCCCGTGGCGGAGATCTTCACGGCCGACGGCTATTGCCCGTAATTGTGCCGATCAAGCCCAGCGGCGCGCCGGCGATTCGTGGCTTCCGTGCATGCGGAGTCGCGGTCGCCGGCGACGCTATTCCCGAGGCTCGCGTAGCGCCATCGGAGGGCCGATGATCTCGGCGAGTACGATCGCGGTCCGGGCATTGGACGGACGAAGCAATGCCGCCGCCAGTCGGTGCCGCTCTCCCGACTGCCGAGTCGAACGCTCCCGCGCGATCGTCTGGACCGCGGCAGCGCCTTCCATTCCGCCGCCGCGAACCGCAACGGGGGGCGCTTGAGATGGCGCCAGGCGCAGGCGCTGTCGCTGATCCGGATCATCGCCGCCGCGGACAGCCGGCCGCTCGACGCGTGCCGGATCGCTGCGGAGTTCGATCGGAACCCGGTGCGCGGCCGGCTCCGTCGGCCGGGCCGCGACCGGAGCGTCTCGTCGCGGCGGGCGCGGTACGGTGGACCTTCCCGATTGATCGGCGCGCGGGCGCGGCTGGGCGTCGGGCAGGCCCGCAGTGTGGCGGCGCTGCGGTTCGCGGCGCGGAGTGCCCGGCGGAGCGATGCCGCCATCGGCGGTTCCGATGCGCGGGCGGGCGGATTCCGGCTGGGGCGGACGCGGGGCGGAAGTGCGGCGGCGCTCGCGGGCCTTCTCCTCGCGCTCCTTCTCTTCGCGCTTTTTCTTTGACTCGCCGAAGATGTGCCCCAGGGTCACAATCACAGCGAAGGCGATGCCCGCCAGGGCGCGCCAGTCCAATTCAGGGGCGGCCAGCCACATCAGCCAAGCTCCCGGGATGCGGTTCGGTTCGTCACCTGCCGCCCGCTCTACGCCTTCTTCTCAGGCCCTTCGCCGGCGATGCGCTCGCGCATGGTGGTGTCGGCCTGGACGTTGCGCAGGCGGTAGTAATCCATGACGCCGAGATGGCCGTTGCGGAAGGCGTCTGCCATGGCCCGCGGGATTTCAGCCTCGGCAAGCACGACCAGCGCCCGGTTCTCCTCGATCTTGGCGAGGTTTTCCTGCTCCTGCGCCACGGCCATCGCGCGGCGCTTTTCGGCTTCGGCCTGGAAGCGCTTCTTGTCGGCTTCGGCCTGATCGGCCTGCAGCTGCGCGCCGATGTTGGCGCCGACGTCCACGTCGGCGATGTCGATCGACAGGATTTCAAACGCGGTGCCGGCGTCCAGCCCCTTGCCCAGCACGGCCTTGGAAATCTTGTCGGGGTTCTCGAGCACTTCCTTGTGCGAAACGGCGGAGCCGATCGCCGAGACGATGCCCTCGCCGACACGGGCGATGACCGTCTCTTCCGTGGCGCCGCCGACGAGGCGCGCGATGGCGGTGCGCACGGTCACGCGCGCCTTGACCTTGAGCTGAATGCCGTCCTTTGCGACGGCGTCGATGGTGGTGCGACCGGAAGCGGGGTTCGGACAGTCGATGACCTTCGGATTCACGCTCGTGTTCACCGCATCGACGATGTCACGGCCGGCCAGGTCAATTGCGCAGGCGGTGCGATAGTCGAGCGGGATCATGGCCCGGTGTGCGGCGATCAGGGCGCGGACGACATTCGGCACGCGCCCGCGGGCCAGGTAGTGATTTTCGAGATCATCGGTCGAAATGTCGCTCAACCCGGCTTTGTAGGCCTGAATCTTGGCATCCACAATCGCACGCGCGTTGACGCCGCGGAACCACATGCCGACCAGTTCACTGATCGAAATGCGCGCGTTGGCGAACAGGCTCATCACATACAACTGCCCGAAGTTCAGAAAGAACCAGAGCAGGAAGATGACGAAAAGCCCGCCGGCGATGACGATCGCCCAGGTCAACACGTCCCAGATGCCGATCGCGAGTGTCAACACGATCACGTCCTTTCTTCAGAATCCGGGGCCGCGCCCCGTCTACGCCAGGTCTTCGACCGGACGAACGTACACGATCGACCCCTCGACCGCGACCACCTGCACGCGCGCACCCGAATCCACAAAGTCGCCCTGCCCCTGCACTTCCACGATGCGCTGGCCGAAACGCGCCCGACCACCCGGCCGCAGCGGCGTCACCAGCAAGCCGATGTCGCCGACGTGCGCGCCGCGATCACTCGGCATCGCGGGCGGCGTCATCGCGGCCGAGGGCGTCGCCAGCACGAGCCGCCGCGTGCCCGGAAGACTCGGGGCGAAGCGCATCAGGAACAGAATGCCGACGCCGGCGGCGACCGTGCTGCCGGACATGACCAGAATGGCGGTTCGGATTGCGTTCCAGAGCAGGTCGGTATCGGGAAGAGAGAAGGGCGGGTCGCCCGGCGTGCGCGGGATGAAGGTGCCGATCAGCGCGACACCCACCAGCACGAAGCCGGTGATGCCGGCGATACCGAAGCCCGGCAGCACAAACAGCTCGATCAGCAGCAACAGCAGACCAATCACGAGGACGACCAGCGTCCAGGCGTCGGCCAGGCCGGCGGCATAGGGCGCACCGACAAAAATCGCCAGCGCGATGAAGGCGACGATGCCGGGCACCAGCAGGCCCGGATTGTTGAATTCGATGTATCCGCCGGCCAGCGCAATCGCCATCAGCACGCCACGAACAAAGGGGCTGTTCAGCCAGATGACGAACGTCTCCCAGCCGGTGACGTCGAGGCGCTTGGGTTCCCATCCGAGGCCGAGCGCATCGGTCAATTCGCTCTCGTCGGACGCCAGGCCGGCCGCCAGCCCGAACGCCACCGCTTCGCTCTGGGAGAGCGTGAGCAGCGTCTCCGCGCCGTCGATCGGCTGCACCAGTTCGCGGCGCGCGCCGCTGATCGGATCGACGAAGTGCGTGACCAGCGACCAGGCGCGATCCACCTCGGCCGTGTCGTCGATCAGCTTCTTCTTCTCCTCGTCGTTCACGAAGCGCCGCTCCGCGCCTTTCTCGACCCACCAGACCGACTCGCCGAGCGTCACCATTGCCCGCAGCAGCAGCGGATCATGGCCGTTGGCGGAGGCCGAATCGCGGTATTCCTGCAGTACGGGGCTTTCGGCCTTGGCGCGCTCGGTCGGACCCAGTTCGACCGGACCAGTCGGCAGCGCAATGATCGGCGCGGAATCGCCGATTGAGGATGCCCGCGACATATAGATTTTCTGGCACGCGACCGAGATCATCGCACCGGCGCTGAGCGCCTCCGGACGGACCCAGGCGACGGTCAGCGTGTCCTTGGGCAGATTCTTGATCATCCGGCAGATGTTGACTGCCGGCACCACCGCGCCGCCGGGAGTGTTCATTTCGAAGATGATGACGTTGATGCCGTCGCGGCGCGCGTCTTCCAGTCGGCGCTCGACGGTGTGCGCCAGAATCGTGTCGATGACGCCGTGGATCGGAACAATGGCGGCCCGCCGCGGCGGAGCCGAACTTGCCGCCAGCGGCGTCACCGCCAGCACCGCGACGCCCAGCAGACAAAAGGTCTCGACGGCGACGCGCAGCGGCGAAGACCTGGCCCGGGCCGAAAGGTCCTGCCGAATGGCACGATGAGTCATGGCATCTCCTGCACGCGTATTCTGCCGCGAGCGGCCCCGATTTGCGTGTTACAAACTCACCGCAGAAGTATATCCGCCACAGCGGCGTCCCCGGCACTCAACTGCCGCGCAACGGCATCAAAGTTGATCGCCTCGGGGTGGGGGCCGCGCTGCGGAAGTGACTCGCGCAGGGCGGCGCGCACCGGCACATTCCCCGAGTCACTCTCGGCCAATGCCCGCTCCACGTCGGCCGAGACCAGGTAGTCAATCAGCCGCCGGGCGGCGTCCGGGTGCGGGGCGCCGGCGACAAGGCCGACAGTGCAGGGAATCCAGATCGGCGGCCGATCGTCGGCCAGGCGCGGATACGCGAGGTCAATCGGCTGACCGCGTCGCTGAGCAACCCAGACGTCGTCCGTGTCCGTCATGCACCAATCCGCCGCGCCGGACGCGACCAGCGAGACGGCGTGGGAATTGCCGTCGGCGATGGTGGCTCCGCCGGTCCGCAGATCGCGAAGATAGGCGGCGGCCGATTCGGGCCCCCATTCGGCAAACAGCGCTGCGACGTGTCCGCGGGTGGTGCCGAAGCCGGGATTGGCCAGCGCCAGGCGACGGGCGAAGCGCGGCTCGGCCAGAGCGCGCCAAGTGCCCGGCAGTTCTTCGGGCCGAACGCGCTCCCGGTGATAGGCAAGAACCCGTGCGCGTGCGGCAAGCCCCGTCCAGCGATTTTCGGAATCCCGCCACTCGGGAGGAATGTCGGCGGCGGCGGGACTGTCGTAGGCGGCCAGCAGCCCGGCCCGGGCCAGTTCGACGCTGCCGAAGACCTCGCCGGACCACCACACGTCGCAGCGCGGCGCGCTTCGTTCGCGCTCAATCCGGCGGAGGAATCCGGTGTTCTTTCCCGCCTCTGTGTCATAGACCGCGGCGACCTTCAGGCCGCTGATTTGCTGAAAATCCTCCAGAATTTTGCGGGCGAATTCCTGGTCGACACTGGTGTAGATGACGACGTCGGGCGAACGTTCACAGCCGCAAATCCACAGGAAAAACAGGCAAATCGCGAGAGAGCCGCCGCGCGCGCAGGCGGCTGAGGCGGGTTGCGGCCGGGTCCGGCGGGGCGTCGCGTTATTCATCCGGTCGGGAGTCCTTTCCGATAGGAAAGCTTGAAATCGTTGATTTCGATTTCGCGACGACAGGCAAGCAATGGAGACACATTCTATGCGTAGCTCGACGTACAGCACAAAGACGGGCCGTCGCTCGACGGGCCGTCGCACCAGCGCCACGGGCGGCTGGAGCAACAACCGCTGGAACAGCAGCACCAGCCGCTTTAACAGCAACACCGCCGGCGGCTCGTGGACCCCGACCGCGTCCTATAGCCCGGCCCAGTACAGCAACATCCGTGAGGAGCTGCAGCAGCGCGCGTCGTCGTACCGCACGCTCTACAGCGAGTGCAGCGGTCCGGGGAAGGTGACCGGCTTCTCGCCGACGACGGCCAAGAGCTGGGTTCGCTTCGTCAACAACGGCTGCTATGTGTATCGCTGGAACAACGCCGAATTCTGCCGCACCTTCGGCAACAAGTTCGGCATGTTCAGCAACACCATCGCCTTCCGCACGCTGCGTCAGCGCTTCGGCGCCGGCATCAAGGCCGTGACGCGCGGCAAGGGCAACTGCTGGCTGATCGCCGCGACGAACTCGGTGACGGCCCGCCCGTTCTCGAATTACACCTGGAAGTAATGCGCGGATTCTGCGCTGCGGCGCCTTGGTGCGCCGCCGGCACGAACTGATCTCTCGAAACGCAGAGCTTGCAAGCGTCGTCGCGCGAGGGTCGGTCACGAGAGTGGCCGGCCCTCGCCGGCTTTTGCCCCCCCCTGCCGGCCTCCGGCGCGGGGCCGGGGCTTTAGACGCCGGTGGCGGCGGCGGCCGGCAACGCGGGTTGCCGCAGCGCGAGCATTCGATCGAGCGCCACCCGCGACCAGCGGCGGGTTTCCGCATCCACCTGAATGCGGTTCACAACCCGCCCGTCGCAGAGCGACTCAAGCGTCCAATAAAGGTGACGGGGGTCTATGCGGTACATCGTCGTGCAGAGGCATTGAATCGTGGCGAGGCTGCGGACATGGCGATCCGGGAATTGCTGCGCCAGCCGCCGCACGAGATGCACCTCGGTGCCGACGGCCCAGTGCGAACCGGGAGGCGCTTCGCGGATCGTGCGGATGATGAAGTCCGTGCTGCCGACCAGGTCGGCTTTCTGGCAGACTTCCCACGAACACTCCGGATGCACGAGCACACGATACGGCTCAGGCAGCCCGCGAATGGCGGCGATCTGCGCGGGGTTGAAGAGCTGGTGGACGGAGCAATGCCCCTTCCACAGTACAAAACGCGCGGCGCGAAGCTGATCTTCGGTCAGGCCGCCGAGCGGTTGCCGCGGGTCGTAGACCACCATGCTCTCGAGCGGGAACCCCATCGCATACGCGGTGTTTCGGCCCAGATGCTGATCCGGCAGAAAAATCACGCGCCGGCCGACGCCCGCGGGCGTGCCGGGCGTTGCGCCATCCAAGGCCCATTCCAACACGGCCCGCGCGTTGGAGCTGGTGCAGCAGGCGCCTTCATTGCGGCCGACAAACGCCTTCACCGCGGCGGATGAATTGACGTAGGTGATCGGCGTCAGCGTCGGTCCGACGATGCGCGTGATCGCCTCCCATGCTTCCTCGACCTGGTCGATGTGCGCCATGTCCGCCATCGAGCAGCCGGCGGAAAGATCCGGCAGGATCACGACCTGCCGCTCGTCGGTCAGGATGTCGGCCGATTCGGCCATGAAATGCACGCCGCAGAAGACGATGAAATCGGCGTCGGTCTGCTCGGCGGCGAGCTGCGAAAGGCGGAGCGAGTCGCCGGTGAAGTCGGCGAACTCGATGACTTCGTCCTGCTGGTAATGGTGCCCGAGGATGACCAGCCGTCGGCCGAGCCGGGCTTTGAACGCGAGGATTCCCGCGCGAAGCTCCTCAGGCGTCAACTGCATGTACTTCGGCGCCAGCGGAAGCTGGTAAAGCATCGATCAATCCCTGTTTGCACCGGCGCGCCCACCCGCATCATCGGCGCCGCTGCGCATTCTATCGGCCCGGCCGGCCCGCCAGCGCCGACACTCCAGCAGCCCGACCACCGCACACACGCCCGCCACGTCGGCCAGCCAGTCGGCGGAATCCGTCCCACGGCCGACAAATCCCTGTGTCCACTCGTCAATGGCGGCGTACGCACTTAGAACTACGATCGTCACCATCCCCGCGTTCGCGCGACCGCTCCCCCGCCACCATCGCCAGAACAGCCACGCGAGCAACGCGTAGGCGAGAAAGTGGACCCACTTGTCAGACTGTTGCGGCAGTCCCCGCAGCTCGACGCGCGGATAATGCGTGGCGGCGAACAGGAGTATCCAATAAGCGGCCAGCGTGATGGCCGGGCGGCCCGCCTTGCGCCGGCTTCGGACGGCGGTCTCGTGCGAATGAGGAGGCGCGGGGGGCCGGCCGGCGTGCCCCGATGAAACGGACGGTGGACGCGATCGGGTGGATGGGTCAGTTCCGGGCATCGTCGGCACCGGCGTACCCGGCCGCTTCGTGCGCTGCCGCCGCGGTCGCGCCGCCGGCGGCGCCGATTCCCTCGGAACTCGGGCGCATGGCAGGATCAACGGGAGCCGAGGCCGGCGGCAGCAGCTCGCGCGCGTCGCGCGCTGCGCGGGTCAGTTCCCCGTCGGCGGGAACGCGCGCAGCGTGAATTTCGCGCGCGAGGGCGAGATAGTCCTCCGCGCCGTGGCTGACGGGGGCGTAATCGAAAATGGTCTTTCCGAAGCTGGGCGCCTCGGCCAACTTGATGTTGCGCCGGATCTGCGTCTCGAACACAACCGCGCCATACCACGGATCGGCCGCGTCGGCGGCGGCAAGAAAACCCTGCACGTCGCGGACGACCTCCTGTCCGAGCTTTGTTCCGCGCTCAAACATGCACATGACGACGCCGAGAATCCGCAGGTCGGAGGCGAATGCCGCCCGCACGCCGGCGGTGGTCTGAAGCAGGCGACCAAGCCCCTGCAGTGCGAGGAAGTGCGGCTGAAGCGGAATGATGACCTCGCGCGCCGCGGTGAGCGCGTTGATCGTGAGCAGCCCCAGCGACGGGGCACAGTCGATAATCACATAGTCAAAATGCTCCGCGTAGGGACCGAGCGTGCGGGCCAGCACGTGCTCGCGGTTCTCCTGGTCGCAGAGTTCGACCTCGGCGCCGACGAGGTCGATGTGGGCGGGTGCAATCGCCATCCGATCGGTGACCATGCGCGCGGTTTCGGCGATGGCCGCGCCGCGCACGAACACGTCGTAGACGGTGAGAGCGTCTTCCGGCAATTCGAGGCCGACGTGCAGCGTGGCGTGGCCCTGCGGATCGAGATCGAGCAGCAGCACGCGCTGCCCGTCGCGCGCGAGGGCGGCCGCCAGGTTCACCGCCGTGGTGGTCTTGCCGACGCCGCCCTTCTGATTCAATACTGCAATGGCACGCATCGGGCGGAGTATACGCGGAACGCGACCTGTGCTCTGCCTGCGTCGAGCGATCGATGGGCGGTGCGCAAGTCGAGCAAAACGGGTTATCTGACCCGCGCCCGCAAACCGCCATAAACCCTTTGAGAATCCAGATTTTTGTTGCAGGCCAGTCGGGGGACAGCTAAGATTCGCGACGGAGACGAAAGAAGCATCGGCGGATTGCGCTGTCCGCTCACGTCAGGCGTGGAACCGTAGCATGATCCCGTCGGCCCCTAGGCGGGTCCGCGCCGCGCGCAAGTCGTCGATCGCCGGGAACTCGGGCGAGCGCGACACCCACGGAGCGGGTTTTTCTTGAAGTACGGAGACTTCACGGCGGTTCGCAATTCGCGAAGCGCCGGCCTCGCCGCACACACTTCGGCCTCGCGTGCTGCATTCGCATCGCGCGAGCGGGAACCCGTGCTCCCGTCGGAGGTTGTCGTGGGCACGCTTTCAAATTGCGACGTGTTCGTCGATGTCTGCACCCAGCGGGACTACCTGGCCTCCGCCGGTGCGCACCCCTGCGTCAATGCCGCCGACGTCGGCAGAAACGTCAAGCGCCTGATCGCGTTTGCGCGATGGGAGAAGGTGCCGACGCTTTCCTGCGTCGACGCCCGCCGGCCGGATGAGGTCCGCGGGCTGCCGATCGGAGAATGCGTGCTGGGCACACTCGGGCAGGCCAAGGTGCCGTGCAGCCTGCTGCCGCGGCGGATCATCGTCGAATCGGACAATTCCCTGAGCGTGCCGCTCGATCTGCTCGAACGATACCAGCAAGCGATCCTCGTCAAACGCCACCGCGACCCCTTCACAAACCCCAAGCTCGACCGCCTGCTCACCGAAATGCCGGCCGGGCGGTTCGTGATCTTCGGCGTTCCGCTCGAAGTCTCGATCCGCCTGCTGGTGCTGGGGCTGCTGCTGCGCGGCCGCAAGGCGGCGATCGTCACGGATGCGTGCGGATTCTGGAGCGAGCCGGACGCGCAGATGGCGGCCCGCCAGCTCGAAGCCAAGGGCTGCCAGCTTCAGAACACGGACGAGTACATCCAGGCGGCCGCGGCGCGCACCGGCCGGGCCTCCTCGCTCCGCGGTCGTCGGCGGCGTTCGGTGGCGTAAATCGCGGCGCAACTCCGCGATGTGCCGTAGAATCCCGGCATGTCGCTTCCGATTGTCGCCATCATCGGCCGCCCCAACGTCGGCAAAAGCTCGATGCTCAACCTGCTCGCCGGGCAGCGCATCAGCATCGTGGACCCCCGCGCCGGCATCACCCGCGATCGCGTCAGCACCATCATCGAGCATCGCGAGCATTTCTTCGAGCTGATGGACACCGGCGGCATCGGCATCATCGACGACGACCGGCTGGAGTCGCACGTCGAGGAGCAGATACACTTCGCCATCGAACGCGCCGACCTGATCCTCTTTCTCACGGACGTTCGCGACGGCATCACCCCCCTCGACCAGACCGTGGTGCAGCGGCTGCGCACGACCGGCAAGCCGATCATCCTGGTCGTGAACAAGGTGGACGTGCAATCGCTGGTGACCGAGGCGGCCGGCTTCGCGCGACTGGGCATCTCCTCGATGATCGAGTTTTCCGCGAAGCACGCGCGCGGGCGGATGGAGCTGCTGGACGAGATCGTGGACCGGCTGGGCAGCGCGGCGAGCCAGGCGCCGGCCGAGCCGGTGATGAAGCTGGCGATCGTCGGCAAGCGCAACGCGGGCAAGAGCACGTTCGTCAACGCGCTGGCGGGCGAGCCGCGCGTGATCGTCAGCGAGACGCCGGGCACCACGCGCGACGCGGTGGACGTGCGCTTCACGCGCGACGGGGCGGAATTCGTCGCGATCGACACCGCCGGCGTGCGCAAGAAGCGCAAGATGGACGAGATCGACTTCTACTCCTACACCCGCGCGCTGCGCTCGATTCAGCGCGCCGACGTGGTGATGCTGCTGATTGACGCGACCGTGCCCATCGGCGAAGTGGACCTGAAGCTGGGGCGGGCCGTGCTCGATGAATTCAAGCCGGTCGTCATCACGCTGAACAAGTGGGATCTGGTTGCGGATCGCGCCACGACCTCCGATTTCGCCGAGTATCTCGGCGGCACGCTCCCGCACCTGCGGTATGCGCCGATCGTCTGCGTCACGGCCGCCAGCGGAAAAAACGTGCAGGCCGCCGTGGACGTGGCGCAGGCGCTGCATCGCCAGGCGCGAACGCGCGTGACAACCGGAAAGCTCAATGCCGCGATCGAGGAAGTGCTGGGGGAGCGCAACCCGTCTGCGAAGGCCGGCGCCAAGGCGATCAAGGTGTATTACGCGACCCAGATTTCGGTCGCCCCGCCGACGATCGTCTGCTTCTGCAACCGGCCGGAACTGGTGCGCGAGGACTACCGCCGCTTCATGGAAGGCCGGCTGCGTGAGCTGCTGCCCTTCGCCGAAGTGCCCATCCGGCTGCTGTTTCGCGAGCGCAGCGGCCGCGCAGCCGCCATGCCGCGCAGCGGCCGCGACAGCTGACTCGCCATTTTCTCCACCGCCACCCGCGTCAATCGCAGCCGTTCACCAGGCAATTCACGAAGGGGTCGATGTCGAAGTTGTTGAAGGCGTTGTCGCCGTTCATGTCTCCATTGGAAATCGGACAATCGGGGTAGTTCGCCTCCCAGGTCCCCGGATCGACCAGCGCCAGGACGAACGGGTCGATGTCGAAGTTGTTGAACACGCCGTCGCAGTTCATGTCTCCCGGCGGGTAGGCCGGCGGACAGGGATTGGGCGTGCACACGCTGCCAATGCCTTGAGCCGTGCCGCCGGCGGTTGCGCAGGCGCCGGCCGTCAGAGATTGACAAGCGCCGCCGGTCAGGCAGCAGGCCTGCGGCGGGGGCGCCGGCGGCGGGACATATTCGATGCTCAGCGGCAGTGCCAGCGAGTTGCAGCCCAGCGATGCGGCCGTGACCGCCCCGCTCTGCGCAGCGCTGAACTCCGCCAGCCACGCCCGCGACGCCAGCCCGGCGCCGGGGCCGAACATCTGCAGATATTCCAGGTCCGTGATTGAGAGGTCACGCGACACGACCGGCTGAATGTAGCCGACGGCGAAGATGCGGCCATCGGCCGGGTGCTCCACCAGCGCGACGGGCAGTGCGGCATAGCCATTTCCGACGTCGCCGGCGGCGGCGGCTGACGCGTTCAAGTCCAGCACGCTGTGCAGCGAGATGCCGGTTGCGGCGTCCCCGCTGCGCACGATGCTGCAACGCGCCACACGGACGATCTCGGTGGCGTCCTCGTAGACCGTTTGCGCCAGGTAGAGGCGATCCGCGGCGTGGCGCGAGACGAGTATCTGGGACGGGCCGCTCAGCAGTGCACCTCCCAACCCCGCCGACGGAAGCGCCGATTCCAGGTTGATAATGCGGCGCGAGGCGTTACCACCGCCTTCGGTGTAGATCAGCAGGTAGTTGTTCTGGTTGACGAACTGCGTGGCCAGGACGTAGACGTTCCCGCGATCGTCAACGTCAATCTCGCGGATGCGCGTGTAGTCCGGCTCGTAGATGATCTCTCTAAAGTCGACCGCATTGACCGAAACGCCGGAAGCCGGATCGGCCGGGTTCGTTCCGTAGACCTCCAGCACGTTGAACGCCCCGCCGCCGAGCAATTGCAGCTTCGCGGCCGCCTTGTAGGGCCGACCGACGCCGAGCGGATCTCCCGGTTCCGTCACGATGACCGGCGCGACGAACACCACGTCGCTGAGCGTCGGGTGGAACGCCACGTCGAGCAACGGCACGCCCACGAAGTCGATTCCGCCGTAAGGGCTGGGCCCGGTGAGTTGCATCCCGACGCGAACGGTCGCTCCCGGAATCGGCGTCGAGGTATCCACACCCGGAGCGAGCGCGGCCTGGGCCGTGTCCAGCCGGATCAGCCCCTGGTTGGCGTGAATCTGGTAGAGCCGGCCGCCGGCATCGCGGACCAGCCGCCCGTTCGAGCGATGGCAGGCCGCCGGATCCGACTCACTGGCCGGCAGACGCGCTGCGCCGTCGCAGGCCCCGCCGAGCGTGACGGGGAAGAGGCGATCCTCGAAGCCGGCGCTGTTCGGCTTGCCGGCGATGAGCAGCCCCTCGGCCGTGAGGCCCGTGACGGGCGTCGCAGGGGCACCGCAGCCGCCGGCGATCCCGCCGACGCCGCAGGCGTTGAGCTGCGAACCGTTGAGCCAGGTGTCCCAACTGAGCAGGTCGTGCAGATCGACATAGCGATCGCCGGTTAGCCCGGCGTCGAGGCAGGGTCGATTTGCGTCGGGATCAAGAGGATCGAGCGAAGAGCCGGTTTCGCTGAGCAGGACGAGATAGTCGAGCGGATCCACTCCCTGCGAACCGTTGAGATCCGCGCAGGCGAGGCAATAAATCTGCGGATCCCAGTCGTCGATCAGCACCGCCGCGTCGTCGCCGCGCAGCTCCAACTCAACGTAGGTGCCGCGCGTGAAGTTCAATGCGCCGCGCGGGAACGTACCGTAGAACGTGGCGAATTCGCCGCTGGAGAGGCCGCCGGGGCGCGTCGGATCCGTCGGCGGTCGCACCCGCGCGATCTCCTTGAAGCGATCCGCATAGCCGGGTTCGGCCAGCCGCGTCGCATCGCGCAACTCAGGATCATCCGCAAGGTAAACGACGAGTTCGCCCGCGCCGGTACCGCTCTGAATCGTCGGGGCGACGAAGCGATAGCGGAAGGCGACCACCACGTCCGCCTCGGCGGCACGCGCGAACGCGCCATGCGCCGCGACGGACGCGGCATTGAGACTGCCCGAACCGGCGTCGCGCGTGCGCATCAGCATCGCGTGGTTGGACGGATCGCCGACGGGGTTCTGACTGCCCGGCGGGATCGGCGCGGCGACGCGCAGCATGGCGCCTTCGCGGAAGGGCGGAGCAGGCGGCTGCACGTCAGCGGGATCACGACGCCGCATTCGGACGCGCACGTCAAACTCGGTGGCGTCCTCCATCGCGATGACCTTGAGCGAAAAGCCCAGGACGGGGATGTCGACGATTCGTGCGCCGGATTCCATCACGAGTGACTGGTAATACAGGCGCTGCAGGCCGACGTTCAATACCGCGTCTTCGCGCAGGATGAGCTGCCGGACATAGAGCGCCTCCGGAAAGGGCGAGCCGGGCGGCTGGAAGACAAATCCCTGCCGGTTCGTCAGGTTGACCTTGGCCCCGGGGCGCACCTCCAGCACGTCGAGTGCGAATGCGTCGTCATAGCCGGCGCTGTTCGCGAGCGGGTAGGCGCCCGAAGCGCCGCCGCCAACGCCGTGATCGAAGTCCTGCGTGCGAAGCTCGAGCAGCTCGCCGCGCGAGCCGTTGGCGCCCTGCGTGATGATGACGCGGATGAGGTTGTCGTAGATGTTCGGGTTGCGGTTCTGCGGATCCGGGTCGAGATCGAGGTAACGATCCCCGAAGGAGGTAATGACGTTGCAGCGGATCGTTGCGCCGGTGCGTACGAAGAACTCGCCGCCGAAGGCCCGCGACTGCGGACCGGCCTCCACCGTGTCGATCAGGCGGATGTCGTTGTGGACGATCTGCGGCTGGCCGAGCAGGTCCGCCAGCGCCACTTCGACTTTCGAATTCTGAATCGTCGCATCCTCGACGACCAGCGTGCCCTCGACCCCGATCTGTCCCCACAACTGGGAGAGCGACGGATCCTCGCAAATCGCGCCGGGGGAATTTCCGCTCAGGTCGATCAGCCCGCCATCGCGGATGGCCAGCCGCGCACCGGGATCAATGGCGATCTGACCGGTCCCCGAGACGCGGCCGCGCAACACCGTCTCACCCTGCACCGGGTTGGCCGGGGCGAGCGAGAGTTCGGCTGCATCGGAAAGCGTGATGGCCGCAGCGCCGCCGAACGCCGTGATCGGAGCCAGCGCAGCCGGCGCAACAAGCGTCGCGAATTGCGCACCCGAAAGCTGGAAGCCCTCGTCGTTGTCGAGCAGAAAACCCTCCACCGGCGTGAGCAGCGGACGCTCGCCGGCCACGAATTCGAGCACGTCCGAACCGGCGCTGGTCTCGCGCACGCGGAACGCGCTCACGCGGGCGCGCAGCAACAGCCCGGTGTACAGGTGAACCGGAGAGCCGCCGGTTTCGTCATATACCGCGCCGCTGACCTCCACGACGCCGCCGGCGGCGAATCGGCCGTCGGCCCGGCCGCCGCTGCTGAGGTCCGTGACCAGCGGGCTGGCCGACCACGTCAGCGTCGCGCCATCCAACCCGGTCGGTGCGACAATCCAGCGGCGCGTCGGCCCGCTGATTCGCCAGTCGTGCAGCGCTGCGCCGGGAGGGGAAATCTCCCAGCGCTCCGGCAGTTCGGCCGATGCGGGCGAAAAGACCTGTGCGCCGGCGCCGACCGCACCCAGAGCGCCACCCGCGGCCGTGGCCAGCGCGGAACCGCAGGCCGGGCCGGCGGCGACGCGCAGGGTGCTGCCGGAGTCGAGATGGACCGTTCCCGGCCCGGTGATCGTGTTTCCGAAACTGTGCAGGCTGCCGGATTGCAGGAACAGTCCACCCTGCACGTCCAGCGTGGACTGCGCCGCGGATGCTCCCCCCCCGGCGGCGCTGATCGACACTCCATCCAGCGCGACGACCGCCCCGCTGACGGCGAAGTCCGGCGCACAGGCTCCGACACTCCCCTCGATGCGGCAGTTGCGAAGCAGCGGGCCGCCGCTGGCGGCCAGGAAGCCGGCGCCGGGGGCGTTATCCGCAGCGCCGCCGGTGATCGTGAACCCGTCGAGGATCGCGCCCGCGTCGGTGGCCGTCCCGGTGACCACGTGGTGCGAGTTCTCTCCCGGCGCGAAGCCGTCGCCGTCGAGATCGCCCGATAGCGTCGTGATGTGAAGCTTGGGATTGCGCTGATCGGCGCTGGTCTCATTTCCCACGAAGCCGCCCAGCAGAACGAACCCGTTCACAAGCTGGAACGTGGCGCTGCGGTCCGGCGCGCCGGAGGGCAGGTGCGCTCCGCCGAAGGGCGTTCGACCGCCGTCGGGCATGTATGTGCCGCGGGCAACCCAGAACTCCGTCGCGGCACAGCCGCCGGCGACGCTGGCCGCCAATGCGTCACGCAGATTGTCAAAGGCGGTCTCCCACGTCGCACCATCGCCTCCCGGAGTCGCCCCGGCGTTGACGTAGATGCGCGTCAGCACGCCGGCGCCGGTTTCGTACGCTCCCTGATCGACGACCGCGTCGCCGGGGATGAAGTCCAGTCGCCGGATCCCCGCGTCGCGATCGAGCGGGATCATTTCGACCCGGTTTCCGTCGCAATCAACGTCCGCCACGTCGGCGACCAGCAGCATATCGCTGCCGGCGTCAATCGCCGGCGACGGCGTGCCGTTGTCGGCGAGGCGCAGATTTCCGTAATTCGCGCCGCTGCTCTCATCCACTCCCATCGTGGCGGGGTTGTCGGCAAAGAAACCGCCGACTCCGACTGCCGGCGTGCTGCGGAAGAGCGGGTCCGCGCTGCTGATGCTCGCCCCCGTTCCGGGGAATCCGCCCTGCACAGTTGAGTGCGAGACGAGGATGGACGGGCTGGAGGGCGGGCCGAACCGGACCTGCGCCTCACTGGTGACGCCGGATCCGTCGAGATTCCCCCAGAAGATGCTGTTTGCGACGGTCAGCGGCGCAGGCTCGATCCGGTGAATGCCGCCGCCGACCGCGGAGGTGCCATAGGCGGTGTTGTAGGCGAACGTCGAATTGGTGATCGTCAGCCCGCCGGCGTGGAGATACACGCCCGCCCCGCTCTCCTGCCCGCCGTCGCTGTTGTCGAAGGTCGCGTTGCCGACGAAGACGCCGTTGGTGATCGTGCTCAGCGGCGATGCCCCCACCAGCGCCAGACCGCCGCCGTACTGCGTCGCGGCGTTGCCCTCAAACGTCGAGCTGACGACGTGCAGAGCACCGCCGGACCCGCCGGCGAAGGCCCCGCCGCCGCGGTCAGCCGCGTTGAGCCGGAGCATCGACCCGATGATGTACATGCGCCCGACTCCGGCGGCCCAGACCGCGCCGCCGCCGTCCACCGCGGTGTTGCGCTCCAGCGTGCAGTCACGCAGCTCGCTAAAGCCCGAGGACGACGCCGACGCGACGTAGACCGCACCGCCGTCGTCGCGGGCGTGGTTCCTCAGAAGCGTGCAGCCGGTGAGTGTCGCCTCTGACGTGTTGGACGCATGCAACCCGCCGCCCAGCCCGGCCGAATTGAGCGTCAGCCGGCAATTGGCAAGCGACACCGTTGCGCTGCCGGTCAGCAACAACCCGCCGCCGTTGGCGTCCGCGCCGCTGCCGCCGTCCGCGTTTCCGCCGCGGATGGTCAGCGTGTCGAGGAGCGTGCCGGTAGCCGAGGAGGTCGCCAGAACGTGCAGGCTGTTGTCGCCCCAGGTGACGCCATCCGGGAAGTCAAACTCATCGTCGTCGCCGACCAGATCGCCCGAGAGCACGACCCGCGTCGCGTCGGTCGAGCGTTGCGCGGCAGCCAGCTCGCCGCCGGCGAAGCCGCCCAGCAGCGCCACGTTGCTCGGCAGTTCGAACGAGAGCGCGCGCTGCTGCGGCGTGGCAGAGGCAACCCTGCGGAAGGTCGGGACATACTCGCCCTCGGCGATCCAGATTTCTTCAATCACGCCGCCGGCCGCGCTCGCCGCGCACAGCGCCCAGTTGAGATCGTTGTAGGCGTCCGACCAGGACGTGCCGTCGTCCGCGCCGCTCGCATCCGCATCAACGTAAACCACGCGCTGCGGCGCGGGCAGAAACGCCTCCCGCGCCCCGATGTCAACCGCCCCACCCGGCTGCTCTCCGCCCGCCCCGCTGCACGGGATGTCCACCACGCGCGCAGCGCCGGCCAGGTCCAGCGGCAGCGGCTCCGCGGTGTTGCCGTCGCGATCCACGTCGGCGGCGTCCGCCGGAAGCGAAGCGACATCGCCCGCATCCAGCGCCGCCGAGCGATAGCCCAGCCGCAAGTCGCCGTAGTCATCGTTGACACCGTCCCACAGCCCGCCGGGGCCGGCGTTCGGCGCTCGTCGGAACAGCGGATCCCCGCTGACATTCTCCGTCCCGCCGACCCAACCCCCGCCGACCAGCGAGTAATCGACGAGCGGAGCGCCCAGCGCGACGGCGATTTGTGCGGCTGAGCCGGAGCCGCCGCTGTCGCGGTTGTTCCAGAACAGGCTGTTCGCAATGACCGGGTTGAGCGGGAGGCCCGAACTGCCGGAGCCGCCGCAGTTGATGCCGCCGCCGGCGCCGCTGGCGATGTTCTCCGAGAACGTGCAGTTGACAATGCTGGCCGTCGAGCCGGCGACGACCATTTGCGGAATCAGGATCGCTCCGCCTGCGGGAGCCGTATTCCCGACAAACTCGCAATTGGCGACGACCAGCGTGCCGATGCGCGTTTCGCCGCGCGGAGCGCGGATTGCCCCGCCGCCGGCTACAGCGGCGGTGTTCCCGAGGAATCGGCAGCCGTAAAAGCGGATGGTGCGTTCAAAGCAGTTGGCGCCGCCGCCGGCGCCGGACCCGGCGACGTTTCGCTCCAGGCGCGTCGTGATGATGTCCGCGTTGCCGTCGATGTGCAGACCGCCCGCACTGGCGCCGAAGTTCTCAGAAACTTCGCAATCCCGCAGCGTTCTCAGACCATCGCCCGAAAGCTCCGCTCCGCCCGCGCGGAACGTGCCCCGGTTGTTCCGCAGCACGCACCGCTCCAGCACTCCCGTACCATCCAGGTAAGAGACCGCGCCGCCCCGGGCCGCGCGATTGCGCTCCACGGTGCAGTCCGTCAACACGATCTGGGACGCCAGTGTCGGCGAGATGCGCGAGGCATGAATCCCGCCGCCGGCGTCGACCGCCACGTTTTCGACAACGCGGCAATTCGCAATCGTGCCGGCGCCGGCGCGCAAGTAGATTCCCGCACCATCGTCCGCCCGTTCGTTGACATCGAGAATGCCCGCGTGCCCGCGGGTGATCGTGAACCCGTCAAGGCGCCAACCCGTCGCCTCCACAGCGCTGACCACGTGGATCGAATTCTCGCTCCAGGTCAATGGAGGCGGGAACGCCGGATCGTACGGGCCGGCGTCGTCATCGCCGTGAAGGTCGCCGCTGAGGATCGTCTGGTTCGCAACCGCATCACGCTGGGAGCGGAGCGTCTCATGGCCCGCAAATCCGCCATAGACGGCGATATTGGGCGGCAGGGAAATCGTATCCGCGCGATCCTGGCGCGAGCTGGGCACATACGTCCCGGACGCAACCCAGACTTCCTGAACACCGCCGGCGTTGGCCGCCAGGCACAGGGCCTCGGCCAGGTCGGTGTAGGCATCCCCCCAACTGGTACCGTCGTTGGCGCCGGTCGCCGACGCATCGACAAACAGGATCGCCTGCGACGGTCCGGCGGCCGGAACGCGCTCGAACGCGCCGAGGTCGGCCAGCGCCCCTGTACCGGTGCCTGTGGCCGCCATGCACGCATCATTGATGAATCGCGAGTTGCCATCGGCGTCCAGCGGCGTCGGCTCGGTCGTGTTCAGGTTGCCGTCGATGTCCGCGACGTCGGCGGGAATGTAGATCGTGCGGGCGCGATTGATCGCGGGCGAACCGCGATAGAGGCGCAGGTCGCCATAGTCGTCATCGACGCCGTCCCATTGCCCGTCCGCTCCGGGGCTGGGATAGCGCACAAAATGCGGCGGAAGCCCGAGGACGCGCAGGTTTGCATTCGACCAACCGCCATAGATGATCGAGTCGGTGATGCTCAGCGAGCCGCTGACGGTGAGAATCTGCGAGGCGCTGCCCGCCGGCTGGCTATCGCTGTTCTTCCAGAAGATGCCGTTGCGGACTTCGGGGCTGCTGGGCGTGATGCTGCCCGAGTCTTCCTCTCCGTTCCACATTCCGCCGCCAAACTCGGTGGCGACGTTGTTCACTATCGTGCAGTTCATATACTTCGATGAGGTGCTGCCGGGCTGATCGGCGCTGGAATTCGCCACGGCCCCACCCAGCCGGGCCGAATTCCCGACGAAGGCGCCGTTCACGACCTCAAACGTCGATGCGCCGAAGGCCCCCGGCCCGCGAATCGCGCCGCCGCGATCCCCGGCCATGTTGCCGTAGAAGCGGCAGTTGATCAGTCGCCCGATCCCCGAATACATGGCAAACGCCCCGCCATCAGCGCCCGCGCCGGTCGCCGCATTCCGCAGGAAGCCGCAACTGACGACGGCGATGGCGCTGGTTCCCGGCTGCAGCACCAGTGCGCCGCCGTCTCCCGTTGCCTGATTCTCGGTGAACGCGCAGTCGCGGACCGACGATCCTGTTGTGCCGGTGTGGATGGAGAGTGCGCCGCCCTGCGCAGCGTGGTTGTGCTCGAACAGCGTCTCGCGAATCGAGGCGGTCGAGGTGCTCATCGACACGTGCAGACCGCCGCCGCTTCCGGCAGCCGCGAGATTGGACTCCACCGTGCAGGCCTCCACGAGGACCGCACGCAGCGGGCTACCCGGAAGGGAGCGAATCATCGCCCCGCCGCCCTGTTCGGCGGCCACGTTTCGAACCACCCGCACGTCGCGAAGCAGGCCGCCGCTGTTCTCCCAAAACAGCCCGCCTCCATGCGGCACATCAGCCGCGGCATCGGCAAAACCACCGGTAATCGTCAGCCCGTCCAGCGTCACCTCCGCGCGGTCTGCGACGGTGACGACGTGGCGGCTGTTCTCGGTGATGTTGGCAGGCAGGCCGTCGCGGGCGTCCCAGCTCGGAGAATCATCGCCCAGCAGATCGCCGCTCAGCACGGACACATACAACGCAGGATTTCGCTGCGCTCGGGCCGTTTCGTTGCCGCTGAACCCGCCATACAGGGCGACGCCCTCGGGCAGATCGAACGAGGCGTCGCGGTCGCCGGGGGTGATGACGCCGGCGTGGTCGTCCGGCCGATACACGCCGTCGGCGATCCATATCTCGCTCGCCTCGGGGGCAAATTGCCGGACGAAGGCCAGCGCCTCCTGAAGCGAGGTCACCGACTCCGGCCATTGCCCGCTCGGCGACGCATCCACCAGCACCGGCCCTGCGAAGCTCTCATACGCCCCCATGTCCACGAGCGGGGCGGTTCCCGCGCCGACGTTGGGCGCCGTGATGATTTCGCGGAAGCGCGGGCGGCGGCCCAGGTCGAAGGGCGTCGCCTCGGCGACGTTGCCGTCGTTGTCCATGTCGGCGCCATCCAGGCCGACCAGCGCGTTGCTGCCGGCGTCAATCGCCGGTGAGGCGGATTGCGGGCGCAGATCGCCGTAGTCGTCGTTGACGCCGTCCCAATTACCGTCGAGACCGGGGCTGGGCAGGCGAACGAACTGCGGATTCGCGTCGAGATTGCCCGCGCCGCTGAACCCGCCAGACACGAGCGAGTACGATACGTTGGCCGCCCCGCCGGCCACGTCTACCTGTGATGTCCCGCCGACGGACCCGCCCGAGTCCGAATTGGCCCACAGCACGCTGTTCCAAAGCGAGCCGTTGGTCGTCGGATGAGTCATGCGCATCGCCCCGCCGCTCACCGTCGCGCGGTTATCCACGAATGTGCAGTTTCGGATGGAAGAGGACGTGTTCTCCGACAGAATTGCCCCACCGTTCTCCGCGCCATTTCCGACGAAGGCACAATTGACAACCCGCACGCTTGGCGAGTCATTCGTGATCGAAATCGCGCCAGCCCGCCCATCGGCGCCGTTTTGCGCCAGATTGCCGTAGAATCGGCAGTTCTGAACGGTCGCACCCGCGGAGAGGTTGGACAGGCGTATCGCACCGCCCACACAAAAGGATGTCGGACCACTCGCCACGTTTCGCGAGAACGTGCACTCACTGACAATAATCGGCGCGCCGCCGCTGACGCTAAGCGCCGACCCGCGCCCCGCCGTGTTCTCCTCGAACGTGCAGCGCTGGATTCGCGCCGCGGCACTCTGCACGTTGACGCCCGCGCTTGTGCCGCTGACAGTCGCAGGCGTCACATTGCGCGCGATCAGGCAATCCTCAATCAGCACGGCGGCGTACGGGCCGCCGCTGTTTCCGCTCAGGACGACTCCCGCTCGACTCGTGAAGCCTGAATTGTCCGATACCTCGACGTTTCGCAGCGTGACCGCGCAGAAGCCGTCGAACCACATCGCGCCACCGTCCCCGGCGCGGTTACTCGTGAACAGGCTGTTCTCGATCGTCGGACTGCCGTTCTGCGCGAAAAGACCGCCGCCCTGATGCGCTGGTCCCGATGTGAACAGGTCCGCGTTCCCGCCCCGCACAACGAGTCCATCCATGACGGTCGCCGCGGACACGCCGCTGGCGATCAGAACGTGCAGGCTGTTTTCGGAGCGGCCGGTGAAGTTGGGTCCGTCATTGCCGTTGAGATCGCCGCTGAGAACAGTCTGAAGAGCCGGTCGACCGGTGCCCGGGTCCATTGTGCGTTCGGAGAGGTCGGCTTCGGTGCCGGCAAAGCCGCCGTAGATCGAGACGCCGTCCACCAGCACGAAGGATGCTTCACGGTTGCCGCCCGGCCCGGCCGGCCTGTACACGCCCTCGGCCATCCAGATCTCGCTCACCACGCCGCCGGACATTTCGGCGACGGTCAGCGCCTGCTGAAGCGTCTGAAATGCACCCGCCCAGGACTCTCCATCGCCGCCGGGGGATGCATCGGCGTCGACATACAGCCGCGAAGCGCCCGCACCGCGACCCCAGCGTACCAACCCGCGCGTGTCGGAGTCGCCCGTCGTCCAAAACGCGCCGCTCACATACAGCCCGGGGCCTGATCCCAGCCCGTCATCGACACTGACCACGTCGTACAAGGAGTGCAGCCCGAGGCCGCGCTCGACGGGCAGCCAGGTGCAACCATTCCAGCGCGCGATCCGCGGCGACAGCGAACCGCCCGCCGACGCAAAATTGCCGCTGACAATCAACTCGCCGTCGTGAACGGCGAAATCCTGAACACCGATGAACTGGTCCTGGGCAGCCAGGTCGATTCCCCGACCGACCGCGCTCCACGTCGCGCCGTCCCACGCCGCAATCCCCGCTGCCGGGACCGAATCGATGTGGCGGAATCGCCCGCCCAGATAGAGCTTGCCGGCGTAGCTTTGAACCCCAATCAATAACCCGTCCGCAGCGCCCATGGACGTCCAGGTCATGCCGTTCCAGCGGGCTATCCCCGCCGCGCTCACGCCGCCGATTTCAGTGAACGCACCGCATGCGACCAGCTCATCTTCAAATACGGCCAAGTCGATTACATACGAACCCGCTGTGACGCTGCCGCCGACCGCATGCCACTGCGCACCATCCCAGCGGGCGATCTTCGGAGCCGCGACGCCGCCGGCATTGTTAAATGCCCCCCCGACGTACAATGAGCCTTCGTGCTCCAGAGCGACATACCCGACAGCATCCAAACCCGCCCCGAGCGCCGACCACGACGCACCGTTCCACGCTGCGATGTTGGACGCGGGAGCGCCCCCCGCGTGCGTGAAGGTTCCCAGGGCGACCACCGACGACCCGTATGTGGAGACCGCCTGCGGGTTTTCCATCCAATACGTCGTGTGCGTCAGCCCGGAGCCGAGCGCCGACCATCGCGGGCCGCTCCAGTCGCGCAGGTTGAAGCGCGCCGCATTTCGGGCCGAGGTGTCCCCGGCGTGGTTGAATACGCCGACGCCGAACAGGTCGCCGTTGAGCGCGGTCATGGCGAACGGGCCGAGGTGCAGCCCACCCGCGCCGGGCTGTTCGTGCGAAACGCCGCTGGCATAGGTCGCCCAGTCCGAGCCGTTCCAGCGGCCCAATCCGCCGAATGCGCTCTCCGTCGGAACCGGCGAACCAATGTTGCTGTCATATCCCTGGGACATGGCGCTGAGGATCAGGTTTCCGCCGAACGACGCCATGGCGCAGTTCTCGCCTAACCGTGCCGCCGCGGGCACGCCGGTGCCGGCGGCGCTCCAGGAAAGTCCGTTCCAACGGGCGATGTGATTGGCGGCCCCGACGCCGTTGATGTTGCCGAACATGCCCAGCGCGTACAACTCGCCGTTGTGAACGCACATCTCGTACACATGCGAACTGAGGCCCGCCCCGAGGGCTTGCCAGTTGACACCGTCGAACATCCAGGCGGACGCGCCGGGATTGATCAGCGTTCCGGCGTGGAGCGCGCCGTTGTAGCTGACCAGCGCGTTGACCCCATTGCCCATCCCGCCGCCGACGCCGGAGAGCGTGGCGCCATCCCACCGGGCGACGAAGTTGGAGCCGGCAAACGTGAAAGCGCCGCCGATGTAGAGCGCTCCATCATGCACCGCCAGCGTCACCACCGCGTTGTTGAAACCGGCGCCGACGGAGTTCCACGTGGTCCCGTTCCACCTCGCCAGCCGATCAAACCCGCCCGTAAACCGACCGCCGGCGGATGAGAACGCGCCTCCGGCGTACAACTCCCCGTTGTAGACGGCAAGCGTCGAGACGTCGTCCGGCAAACCCGCCCCCAACGGCGCCCACGCCGCGCCGTTCCAGCGGGCGATGTTGTTGACCGGGATGCCCCCGGCGGAACTGAAGACCCCCGCCGCAATCAACTCGCCGTTGTACTCGGCGAGCGCATGGACCTTGCCGTTGATTCCGCCCCCGAGAGCGCTCCACGATGATCCGTTGTAGCGGGCGATGTTGGCGACCTGCGTCGAACCGCCCGCCGTGCTGAATTGCCCGCCGGCGTAGAGAACGTCCACACCCGCCTCATTCCGGACGAAGAGCGCAGCGACGTGCGCATCCTTGCTGCGCGGCGCGAGCAGGCGACGCGACCATCCGCGGGGTACATAGTCGGGGGCGGCGGCCGTGATGACTCGCAACTGATCGCCGTCCGACTCGGCAACCGTACTGGCGACGAGGGTCAGCGTGCGGTGATTCGCCTCGATGGTGAATCGATCCCCCGCCGCGCTCAGCTCGAAACCCGCCCCGGTTTGAGCCAGGGTCGGATAACTCACTGCAGTTGCGCCCAGCCCGTTGGACGCGTTCAACGGCCCCGTCGTCACGATCACGCCGAGGATGTCGTCATCAAACGTCACCGATCCGCTCACTGTCGATCCGCAGCCGCTCGCATAGACGTAGTGGCTCTTGACGCGCGTGCCGGCCGGAATCTCAACCGCGACCAGTGCACCCGGCGCGTCGTAGAGGCCCGGCTCCACTGCCTGCACCGTGAGCGCAGCGGCCAGCGCCCGCCCCTGTCGCTCCTCGAAGACCCAGATTCGGCATGCGGTATCGAGCACGCCATCGGCGTTGGAGGGGACGGCTGTCGCCACAACGTCCCCGTCCGCGCACACAATCTCCGCGCGCACCGGCGCTGCGAATGCGGTGGCGATAACGACGATCCACACGGGTGCCCCGCCGATGGCGCGCGGAAAGCGCAACCACGTGTCGATAGCAGTGAGGCGGCGAGCGCGCTGCCGCGGTTCCGGATTGGGCATGCGCAGGTTCATACCACGACTCCTGTCTCGATCGCTGGTGCGTCCGGACGCGAGGTGCTGCCCAGGGCGAAATCTCATCGAAGCACGCGGGAATGCCCTGCGCTTCGACCAGACAACGATACCTCAACCCACCTGCATCCGGCGACAAAAAACCGGCCGCTTTCGTGATTCCCGGCCATTGCGTGACGCCATCGGCCCCTGCCGGGCCAGCACCCGGAGTGGTCTCACACGCGGCCCGCCATCAGCTAAAGCGCCGATTCTCTGATTTACTCACACGAAAAAGCGTCGGTTCCGTCGAATTGAAATGAACAGAGGCGGGTTGCGAACGCCCGGCGGGAGGTGAGAAGTCGGTCCCCGCCGTCATGGGGCGGCGGGGACCGGGGCATGCGCCGGCGGGCAGGCCGGCGCGTCGTGAGGTCGATAACGATCCGGTGAACGGGCGCTGCGCCGCCGGCACACTGCAGCGCGAAGCGGCCCGTCACCGGAGGACAGACCGGGTCCGAGGCGCGCGCCGCGCCGGTTTGCCTGGTGCCCGACGCGGGCGCGACGGATGCGACGGCCCGATGGCCCGCCGCTCGAATCGCGGCGACGGGGGTTGAACGAACCGCCTTTGTCTTGTGTCGAGAGTGCCTCGAAGTGTCCCAGCGCGTGGACACTCGGGCTGTCCTATTCAGAGCATAGCGCGCACCGGGTGTCCCGGCTGCACCGAACTCCCGATTCGAGCCGCGCTTGCGGGCGGCGGATACACTGTCAGCACGCTGCTGCTGCACTTCCGCACAACGGCGCTGAAGAATCGGCAATTGCGCCGGCAGTTGCCGCGGGAGACGTGAATGGAAATTGCTCGACGATCGGTGGCCGTGGTGGGTGCGTCGGCGGATCGCAACAAATTCGGCAACCGCGCTGTCCGTGCCTATCACCGACAGGGGTGGACCGTCTATCCCGTGAACCCGCGCGGCGGGGAGATCGAGGGGCTGCCGGTGTATCGCAGCCTCGATGAGCTGCCCGAACCGCCCGATCGCGTGGCGCTCTACCTGCCGCCGGAGGTCGGCCTGCAGGTGCTGCCCGAGATCGCGATGGCCAACCCCGCCGAGCTGTTCATCAATCCGGGCGCCGACAGCGCCGAGCTGCTGGAGCACGCCTCCGCGATGGGACTGAATGTGATCTTTGCCTGCGCGATCGTGGATATCGGCGAGTCACCCGAAGCGCTATGACAACCCCGCCGCGGCCTCCCGCACGCGCTTGGCGTGGCGGTGAATCAGCATCAGGTTCCGCACATAGATGAACAGTCCCAGCGTCTGCGCGAGGATGAAGACGATGTCCTCGCGCAGCCAGGAGTAGACCAGCAGCATCAGCGCGCCGGCGATGCTGAGGTACCAGAATGCGATCGGGATGTGGCTCTGCCCGCGGCGCTCGGACACATACCACTGCACCACGAATCGCCCCATGAAGACGAACTGCCCCAGAAGCCCGAATAGCACGAGCGGGTTCTGAAGCTCCTCAAGCGCCTTCGCGCCGCTGATTGCAATCAACATGATGTCCCCGGAAGAAACGGGTGACGGGTTGCGGATCCGTGCCCGGCGCCGCGCAACCGCGGCAAAGCCGCGCCGTCGGACCCCGCGAATGCGGCCGCCTTCGCCGCTACTTGCCGCAGTAGTCGATGATCCGTGCAATCTCGCTGCGCAGGTCCCGGCGGTGCACGATGCGGTCGACGAAGCCGTGCTCCTGCATGAACTCAGAGCGCTGAAAGCCGTCCGGCAGCGCTGCGCGGATCGTGTTTGCGATGACGCGCGGCCCGGCAAAGCCGACCAGCGCCCCCGGCTCGGCCAGCGTCACGTCGCCGAGCATGGCGAAGCTGGCCGCCACGCCGGCGGTGGTCGGGTCCGTCAGCACGACGATGTACAGCCCGCCGGCCTGGTCCAACCGCGCAATCGCCGCCGAGGTACGGGCCATCTGCACCAGCGAGACCATGCCTTCCATCATTCGCGCGCCGCCGCTGGCCGTGATCATCACGAGCGGCAGTTGCTCCGCCAGGGCGCGCTCCGCCGCGGCGCAGACCTTTTCGCCGACGACCGCCCCCATCGAGCCCATGATGAACTCGGAGTTCATCACGCCGAGGATGACGCCGCGGCCCTTGATGAACGCCTTGCCCGTGACGATCGCCTCGCGCTCCTGCGTCTGGGCCTTCACCTGCTCCAGCCGCTCCTCGTAGGGAATGCGATCGGTGAACTCGAGCGGGTTGGTGGACTCCAGGTCGGCGAGAAACTCCTCGAAGGTGCCGGGGTCGGCGAGCTGCTGAATCCGGGCGCGCGCGTCGATCCGATAGTGATGGTCGCACTCCGGGCAGACGTGCAGCGATTCCTCCAGGATTCCGCGGTAGATCATCGCGCCGCACTTGGTGCAGCGGATCCACATGCCCTCCGGAATCTCCATCCCCTGCCGCGGTGCGGCCGGCGTCTCTGACATGCGGGTGCCCTCTCTCACGATTTCGCGCGGCGCGCCGCCGCCGCAGGCTGAATCTCCACGATCACCGGCTCATCCGCCTCGCCCAGCGATTCCCACACGCGCGTCTCCTCCGCGCCGGTCAGGCGCTGTCGAAGCAGAGAAAGCGCCAGCGGTCGCAGCACCACCGCCACCGCTTCGTCCTCGCGCAGGCCGCGCGTCGCGCGGCGCAGCGCCGCCTCCAGCCGGTCGGCCGCCTCGCCCAGGTTCTCGCCCTGCGGCGCGGTGACGTGAAACGGCGACTCCAGCAGTTCGTGATAGGTGCTTTCGAAGCGGTTTTCCAGATCCGCGTCAGACAACCCCGCCCACAGACCGACATCGACCGCCGCCAGACCGGCCAGCTTCCGCACGCTGATTCGCGAGCGCTTCCCCAACTCGCGGGCCGTCCGCGTGGCCAGCTCGTCCGGACCGTGATAGATGCGCGCGACGGGCAGAGACTTCAGTACCGCCGCCCACTGCTCGAGCCGCTCCGGCGCCTCCGCGCTGACGCTCAACTCGACACGCCCCAGCAACCGTCCCTCGGCGCGCCATTCCGACGGCGCGCAAGGCGTCAGCACTACGATCATGCCGGACGCTCCTGCAGCACCCGCGCCGCCGCGGCCCGCTGCACGAGGTCGGCGAAGGCCGCCGCCGGATCGCCGCCCGAGAACAGCGCCGAACCGGCCACCAGCGTGTCCGCCCCGGCACGAACCGCGATCGGCACGGTTTCGGCGTTGACCCCGCCGTCCACCTGAATGCGCTGCGTGGCGGGCATCTGGGCCGCCAGCGTCTCCACCTTCTTGAGGCAGTCGGCGATCAGCGATTGCCCGCCGAATCCCGGCCACACCGTCATCACCAGCACCAGGTCGACCAGCGGGAGAATGTCGAGCACGGCCTCCGCGGGGGTGGACGGATTCAGCGCGACGCCGACCTGCACGCCCAGGTCGCGCAACTGTCGGCACAGTTCGCGCGGCTCGCGTGTCGCCTCGATGTGAAAGGTGATGCCGTCTGCGCCGGCCTCGACGAACGCCGGCGCGAACTTGCCCGGGTCCGCGATCATCAGGTGCGTGTCGAGGAACAGGTCGGTGCACTCGTCGATGCACGAGACCACCGGCACGCCGAACGAAAGATTCGGCACGAAATGCCCGTCCATGATGTCGAGATGCAGCCACTCCGCGCCTGCCGCCTCCACGGACGCGATCTCGCGGGCAAGCTGCCCGAAGTCCGCGTTCAGCAGAGAAGGGGCGATCAGAATGTTCGGGCGCGTGCTCATCCCGGAATCATAGCGGTTCCCGCCGCACGCGGCACGCGGAATGACCCGCACGACGTGCGAACGGCCCCGCGCAGCGCGCCGCCGTTCAGGCGTCGTCCAGCACCTCGATCGGCCCGAACGCGCGACCCTCCAGGAATTCAAGCGAGGCGCCGCCGCCGGTGCTGATGTGCGACATGCGCGACGCCAGCCCGGCCTGTTCGACCGCAGCGGCGGAATCCCCACCCCCGATGATCGACGTGGCGCCCGCGGAGGTGGCCTCGGCAACCGCCTTTGCGATTTCGATCGTGCCGCGATCAAACGGCTGCGTCTCAAAGGCGCCCAACGGCCCGTTCCACACGATCGTGCCCGCGCCGCGCAGCCGGTTCGAAAAATCGGCAAGCGATTGCGGCCCGACGTCCAGCCCCATCAGGTCGGCCGGAATCTCGCCCTCGACCAGCGTCGTCTCCGCGCCGGCGGCCAGCGCCGAGGCCGCCACCGCGTCCGTCGGCAGGATGATGCGTCCGCCGGCCTTCTCCAGGAGGCCGCGCGCCACCTCCACCTTGTCGCGCTCGCACAGCGAGCGGCCGACGCCGCGGTTTTGCGCCGCCCAGAAGGTGAACATCATCGCCCCGCCGATCAGGATCGCGTCCACGCGCGAAAGCAGGTTGTTGATCACGCCGATCTTATCGCTCACCTTGGCGCCGCCGAGAATCGCGACAAAGGGGCGGCGCGGCCGGCTGAGCGCTTCGCCGAGATAGCGCAGCTCCTTCTCCACAAGAAAGCCCGTTGCACGCATTCCGCGCGGCAGCAGCGCCGGCACGTCGTACATGCTGACGTGCCGCCGATGGCAGGTGCCGAACGCGTCGTTGACAAACGCCTCCCCATGGGCCGCCAAGGACGCGGCGAACGCCGCTCGCGACGCCTCCTGCTCCGCGGTCAGCTTGCCGTCGGGATTCTTCTTCGCCGAGTCAATGACCGTCTCCGCCTTGTGAAAGCGGACGTTCTCCAGCAGCAGCGCCTCGCCGTCGCGCAGCGCTGCAACCGCGTCGCTCGCGGCCGGACCCGTGCATTCCGGCACGAAGCGCACCGGGCGGCCCAGCAGCTCCTGCATTCGCACGGCGCACGGCGCGAGCGAAAACACGCGATCCGCAGCCGGATCGCCCTTGGGCCGGCCGAGATGGCTGAGCACGATCGCCCGCCCTCCCCGCTCGACCACGTGCCGCAGTGTGGGCAAAAACTCACGGATGCGGCGGTCGTCCGTGATTTTCTGCGCAGCGTCCAGGGGAACGTTTAGATCCGCGCGAACCAGCACGCGCCGGCCGCTCACCGGCAGGTCTCGAACAGACTTCTTCGGCATGGCTCGATCCTCTCGCAAACCGGCGGATGCGCCGGCTAGGGCCGTTCAGGGGCAACAACCGGGAGTGTAACGCGCACGGCGCACCGCGTTCGGCCTGCGATCAGCAGGTGACGACGAACCTGGTGAACCTGAATCTTCGGCGGAATGGAGCGCCGCAAGGCGCGGTCGAATCGGGGTCAGGCGCCCGGGGCGCGGAACAGCCCCTGCACCGACTTGAACTCGCAGACCAGCTCGGCGCTGAGCTGGGCGATGTCGTTGTCGCTCAATCCAAGTCGCGCCAACGTGCCCGCCGTTGCGCGATACAGGAGGCCGTCATCCGCCCCGCCAATGCCCATCATCAGGCACAGGCTGTCGGCCAGGTGCACGATGTCCACGTTCAGGCTCGCCACAGGGTCGGGGTCGTGATGATGGCGGATGCACTCGATGATTGAATCGGGCAGCCGCCAGCGCTCCGCGACGCGCGCCCCCAGTTCCGCGTGCGTGAATCCCAGCACGCGCTGCTCGGCTTCGCAGAAGCTGCACTTGTCCATCGTGACGCGCTCGGCAATCGCGGCGTAGTTGGCGTCGACGGACTCGTTGAACACCACCTTGCCCATGTCGTGCAGCAGGCCGGCGGTAAAGAGCATCCCGGCGTCATCGACGCGCAACCGCCGCGCGAGCTGCTGCGCCCCGATCGCCACTCCGACCGAATGCGACCACAGCGCACCGGGCCGCAGCCCGTAGCCCGACTGCGCCGGCCCGAGCAGAGCGGTCGTGTGCGCGGCGAACAGGATCTGCATCACCTTCGTCGTGCCCAGGTAGCAGACCGCCTCATCCACCGAGTGAATCTTTCGCACCAGCCCCAGCGACGCGGAGTTCACCAGCCGCAGCAGCTCCGCCGTCACCGCCTGGTCATACTTGATGATCTCGACAATGTCGCGAACCGTGGAGCGCGGGTCATTGATCACCGTCAACAGACGCAGCGTCGCCGCGGGCAGACGCGGCAATGACGCCACGCTCCCCACCAGGCGATCGACATCCGCCGGCGCCGTGCTCAAAGCGTTCGCTCCCCACCGCGTGTGCTGACCGTCACCGCCCCGCTGCTCATGTCCATCTGCACGCTGCGGCCGGCGTGGCCGCCGACGTCCTCGGCGGCGATCGGGATGTTGTTCTTCCAGAACAGCTTCCGCAGCGTGAGGTAGTTGCGCTTGCCGAGGTTGAACTGTCCCCCCTCGTCCATCAGTTGCGCCCCCCCGGCCACCCGCACGATCAACCCCCGCTTGGTCGCTCCCAGTTCATAAGCCTTCTTGAACAGCAGCGGCACGCCGGTGTCGCAGAACATCAGCGGCGCGTCGCGGGCCTTCTCCGGCGCCAGCCCCGCCTCCGGCAGCATGAACCGCAGCAGCCCGCCGACCCGCGCCTCGGCGTCCCACAGCGTCACCGCCATGCAACTGCCGAGCGATTCGCTCAACAGCGCATCCGCCGACGTGCGGCCGACGTGCATCTCGGCGATGTCCACGCGAATCGTCGGCATGACTCTCCCCAGCCCGTACGCGCGCGCCGCCCCGCTGCGCGCGGAGCGCGGAGCGCGGCCTGTCCGCCCTATTGTTCAATACATCGGCAAAATGGGTCGCTTCGGACGGGATGCACCGGCTATCGGCCGGAGGAACGCGGAATCGGGCACGCGGCAGGCCGATAACCGCGGCGCTAGTTCTGATTGCTGCCCAGGCGAGCGCGGGTCAGCGCGGCGCGCGCGACGCTGCGCTGCTCTCCGCTGAGACGCTCGCCCTGCAGCTTCTGAAGGTGGGCGGGCTGCGTCTGAAGAAACAGCTCGTTGATCGTCTGGAGATCAATCCGCAACGGCCGGCCGATGTGCAGGCCCATGCGAACATGCGAGAGGCACTGCAGCGCTTCGTTCGAGCTCATCATCCGCGCGTTTCGCAACATGCCGACGGCGCGCCAGATTTTGTCATCCAGCGCCTGCGGGCGGCTGCGCAGCAGCGCCTTTCGCGCACTCTGCTCGAACTCGACGATGCGCGGCAAAACGTCGGTGCGAAAGCCGTCGAGCAGCTCCGTCTCGGAGCGGCCGAGCGTGACCTGGTTCGACACCTGGAAAAAGTCCCCCAGCGCCTCGGTCCCCTCCCCGAACAGCCCGCGCACCGCGAGCTTCATGTCGCGCGCCGCCTGCAGCACCTTCTCCAGCTCGCCGGTCAGGCGCAGCGCCGGCAGGTGCAGCATCACCGAGACGCGGATGCCCGTGCCGACGTTGGTCGGGCAGGCCGTCAAGTAGCCGAATTGCGGGTGAAAGGCGTACTCGACCCGCGCGTCGAGCGCGTCGTCCATGGCGTTGATCTGCTCCCACGCCTCATCGAGCTGCAGCCCGCTGCGCAGCACCTGCATGCGCAGGTGATCCTCCTCGTTGATCATCACCGAGCAGGCCTCGCTGCGCTCGAAGACGACGCACCGCGCGCCGTTGGCCTCGGCGAGCGACTTGCTGATCAGGTGCCGCTCGACCAGCAACAGCCGGTCGAGGTCGTCGAGCTTGTCAATGTCCACGTGCAGCCACTCCCCCGGCAGGCCGCACTTGTCCAGCGCCGTGGAGAGCGTCTCGGCGATCTCGGCGCGCTGCTCTTCCGACGCACGGGAATGAAAGGGAAACCCGGTGAGGTTGCGCGCCAGGCGGATGCGCGTCGAAATCACGATCTCATGCTGCGGACCGACCCCGCGCAGCCACTCCCCCGCCGAACGCACCACGGATTCGAGCGAAGGCGCGCTCATTGCCCCTCCATCCGGCGCAGGCGATCGCGCAGCGCCGCCGCGCGCTCATAGTCCTCCTCGGCGACGGCGTCGGCGATCTGCCGCTGCAGCCGCCGCAGGTCCTGTTGCGACACGCGCGGCTGCGTCAGCGAGCGCGGCGACTTGCCGGTGTGACGGGTGGCTCCGTCGTGGGCGCGCTCCAGCAGCCGGGCAAGCGGCTCGGCGAACACCTCGTAGTCATTGGGGCAGCCGAGCAGGCCGTGGTTGCGGAACTCGACGAAGGTCATGCCGCATTCGTCGCAGGTCTGGTTCAGCCCCTTGGCGACGTCGGCCGAGCCGCTCTGCTCGATGAACTCCTCGAGCAACTGCTTCTCATCCACGACCTTCACCGGCTGCATCCACCCCTCCTGCACCGCGCAGCTCTCGCACAGCCTCCGCTCGACGCGCTTGCCGGCGGCGTCAATATCGGTGACGTAGCAGGATGCCTGGGAGTTCTTGCAGCGCTCGCACGGTGTCATGCAGGCCGATGCTCCGCGGGAACAGGGCGCGACAACCTGATCCTAGATACGCTGCGTCCCAGCGTCAAGAAACGCCTTCGCCCTGATGCGCCAGGAATGCCCGCATCCCCTCCGCCCCCATGTAGCGCTGCAGCACCGGCCGATCCACCCCCACCAGGTCCACGACGATCAGCCCGTCGATCACGTCGCCGAAATCGGCGTCCACGTTGAACGCCAGCAGCCGCCCGCTGAGCCGCAGGTATTGCCGCAGCAGCACCGGCACGCTGCGCCGATTGGACTCGATCTCCCCCACCAGCTCCTCCACCCCCGACATGTCGCTCACCACCGAGCTGAGCCGCGATTCATCCGCGTCGCGGAAGCGCGTCAGGCGCGGCGGATTCCGTGGACGCACCAGCGCCGCCAGCCCGCTATCCAGCTTCTGTGCCGTCAGGAAGCGCATCAGCAACTGCTTGGTCATCGAGTGGAACTCGTCGCTGATGCTGACCGCGCCGAAGAGCCGCCGATAGCGCGGATTCCGCACGACGAAGGCGCCGATCCCCTTCCACAGCAGCAGCAACGGGGCGTAGTCGCGCTGATACGGCTCCGTGACGAAGGATCGCCCCATCTCCAGCGACGGACCCAATTGCTCCATCAGCTCGCGCCGAAAGGCGAACAGCGTCGAGGTGTACAACCCCTTCATGCCGAACCGCGCCAAGAGCTCATCCGTCCGACCCAGCCGATAGGCCCCGACCAGCCGCGATTGCTCAGTGTCCCAGACGAAGAGCTGCGTGTAGTGCGGATCAAAGCGGTCGATGTCGAGCGGCCGACCGGTGCCCTCCCCGACCGCCCGGAACGTGATCTCCCTCTGCCGGCCGATCTCCTCCATCAGTACGGGCGACGCGTCCCCGGGCATCGCGTACACGTGCATCTTCCCCGACTCCACCACCCGCCATTCCGACGGCAAGTCGCTCACAGCCGCCGCAAGCTCCGCGGCCGGCCGGCCGGCGGCGATTTCCGCCGGCGTGCCGTGCGCCGCAAGCCCCTTCGCTCGCGGCCGGGCGCTCGACGGCGCCCGCGCCCGGAGGATGTACGTCCGCAGCCGGAGATACTCAACGACCCGCGCGTCTTGCTCCTCGCCGCCTGATGGTTCGTCCCCTCCGCCACTGCCGCGAATCGCCGCAATCCGCTCCGGTGGAACCACCGTGCCGATCTCCACGGCAATGCGCTGGTTTCGCATCCGCAGCAGCTCGCGCGGGAGCATGACCGTCCGCAGCCGCGCGTGCAGCAGGCCGGCCCATTGAAACAGCCGGCTATTAGCGCCGTCGATGAACACCGGCAGCACCGCCGCCCCGGTAACGGACGCGAGTCGGGCGATCGATGGGGACCAGGCCGGATCGCTGATCGTGCCGCGGGCCAGCGTCAGGTGAGAAACCTCGCCCGCGGGAAACACGCCCAGCACCCCGCCGCCGCGAACCCATTTCAGCACGTTGCGCATCGACCCGCGATTTCGCGATGGCGCACCCGCCCCGCCGAACGGATCAACGAAAATGCAGGACTCCGCCATCTCCGGCATGATCCCCAGCAGGTAGTTGGCCATCAGTCGGACATCCGGCCGCACGCGCCGAAGAACCGACAGCAGCAGCAGGCCGTCGAGCGCGCCGTGGGGATGGTTGCTGACCACGATCAGCGGGCCGGATGCCGGGATGTGCTGGAGCGAGGCAGCGTCCGTCCGGACGTCCACGCCCAGCACGCTCAGTGCCCGCTCATGAAATGGGATCGTCTCATCCCGCGAGACTGCATCGGCGTATGCGGCGTTCAGTTCGGGGAAGTGCAGCAGCCGCTCGATTACGCGCCGCAGCAACGTCCCGGCCCCGGCCAGCGGGGCGAAGAGCGGCTCAGGCAGATGAAACGGCGCGACGACCCGCGTGGACATACAGCGCCCCTCATGACCGCGGTCACAGCCGAACCGGAGCATACCGCGCTGGCCCCGCGTAAAGCCGTATTCCGCCGGCCGGCCAGAGGATTTGACACGATCCACATGGAAAGGTTGCGAAATGCGATGAACGGGAGCGCTTGCGGACTGCGTCAGCCCCCTGCCGGCCGCACTTGGCCGGCCGCGAATCGCAGAGTCTGTGTTGGCAAAAAAAGAGACGGGGCGCGCCGACCTGTTCAGTCGGTCACGCCCCGTCTGCGGTTCACACTGCTTCTACGCGGCGCGCGCCCGGACGGGCTTCCATTCCGTCTGCGCCGCTGTCATTCGTCAGCCGCCGAGCAGTCGCAGCACGTTCTGCGGCGTCTGGTTCGCCAGGCCGAGCACGGACGTGCCGGCGCTGACGAGCACCTGGTTCCGCGTGAGCTGCGAGGTCTCCGCCGCAAAGTCGGCGTCGCGAATGACCGACTCGGCCGAACTGAGGTTTTCGGCGGTGATGCCGAGCTGAGCGGCGTTGGTGTCGAGCGTGTTCTTCTCGAACGCACCCAGCCGCCCGCGCAGCACCGACACCTGCTTGATCGCCTCGCTCACGATGTCGGAAGCTTCCTGGAAGCGCCCGTTGATGAGTGAGAACCGATCGCCGGTGACGACCTGCGAAAGGAAGCCGATCTCGGCGTTTCCGAGCTGCGACGCGGCGACGGACTGCACGCCGACGCCGACCTGCAGGTTGGAATTCACCTGGGGTCCGAGCTGGAACAACGACCCACCCTCGGTGATGGCGAAGCGCGTCTGGCCCAGACCGAAGCTGCTGGCGAGGTCCAGCTCGACGTTGAGCGTCGCGGTTCGCAGCGACAGGCGGTTGCCCTCGCCGGTGCTCTGGGCGCCGTTGATCGTCGCGACGGCGTCGCGGCCGTTGACGCGATCGTCGGGGTTGCCGGCAGCGTCGAGCGTGGCGAATGCGCCGCTGCCGGGCAGCGGGCGGACGGAGACGAACTGCTTGCTGCCCATCGTGTCGGAATAGAAGCGCACGCCGCCGCCGGCGGCCGAGGTCGCGAAAACGCCGGTCGCGTCGCGAATGGCGTTGACGGCGGTGATGATCGTCGATGCCGAGGCGTTGGGCACGAACGAAAGCGTCGTCGCCCCGCGATTGCCCTGCACTTCGACCGTGACCGGTTGCGTCCCGATCGGACCGGTGAAGAACAGCTCGGCCGGCTGCGCGGAGGTGGTGACGTTGACGTCAACCGGGATGTAATCGCGGGTGCCGAACTGCGCCCCGGTGACGCGCAGCGCCGTGATCTCGCTCACGCTGACGCCGCTGGTGATGTAGTCGAGCGAGCCGTTGAGCAGCGCGCGACCTGCGAACGTCGTGCTGTTGGCGATGCGCGTGATGCTGGCGATGGCGGAATCAACCTGAAGCTGATTCGCCTTGATCTCGTCGTCGGAGAGCGCACCGCGGTTGGCGGACTCGACCAGCTTGTCCTGGATGCTGACCAGCAGCGCGGCGACCTCGTTGAGCGCGCCTTCGGTCGTGGAGATGATCGTCCCGGCGCGCTGCGTGTTCTTGATCGCCTGGTTGACGGCGGATATCTCGCTGCGCAGCCGCTCGGAGACGATCAGCCCGGCCGGATCATCCTTCCCGCGGCTGACGCGCAGGCCGGTCGACAGTCGTTCGAGCGTCGAATTCAGCTTGGAATACGACGTGTTCAAGTTTCTCTGCGCGATCAGCGCAGAGACATTGGTGTTAATACGAGCCATTGGCCATCCTCCCTGAACGGTTCGTGGCTGAGGGGTTTCCGAAGTGTGAGTATGCCGATCGCTGACCGCAGGTCAGCGCTTGTTGTCGTCGGGTGGGACGGGGGCCTTGCGCGGCGCCGGGGCCAGCGACGCCACGTCGTCGGCGCGCACCCCCGCAGCCTTGCGGTTCTCCCGCTGAATGGCCTCGTAAACTTCCTTGCGATGCACTGAAATCTCCGCTGGTGCGACGATGCCGAGGCGGACCTTGTCCCCCCGGATGTCGACGACCGTGATCTGCACGTTGTCGCCGATCATGATCGACTCGTCGCGTTGTCTGGAAAGCACCAACATCCGCGGCTCCTTCCTGGGTCATGTCGATGCGCCGCGCCGCGCCGCCTGAGTCCATGGCAGGCAGCGGCTGCGACAACGACCATACGAGCGCCGGACTCGCGCAACGCGAGTCGCCGCCGGTCGGGCGCGGCGGACGCTCTGGCGAATTCCAACGCATTATAGTTGATCCTCGCGGCCGGGCGGACAATCGGCGTCCGCAATCACGGCCCGTCACTGGGCCGCAGCCCCGCACCGTGCGGGTCCGCGGCGGTTCCGGATGCACGTCGGGCCTCAGGCGCTGCGCGCCACGGCCCGCGGTTCAGACACGTCCAGCAGCACGTGACGCGTCGAATAGCGCTTGTCCGCCAGCACAAACTGGCGGGCCAGCCGCGACGTCGCGCCGATCACCAGCGGACCCAGCAGGTTCGCCGTCAGCACGCCCTCCACTTTGTTCACAATCACCAGCACCTGGCAGTCCTCCGAGTCAGTCAGCCCCAGCGGGGCCACGTCATCGGCGCGCACCGGCACCTGGTAATCCGGCACAAAGTGGCGCGGGTCGCACACCACGAAGGCCAGCGCCGGGTCATCAACGCTCTGCAGCCAGTAAAACACGTCCGAGGAAGTCTGAAGCAGCGTAAAGACCCGCTGCCGGGCAAAGCCCAGAATCCCCTCTCGGAATGTGATCAGACGCTCAGCGTCGATCTCCACCGGTCCAAATCGGGACGTCTCGATGAGCATCCGCGTGCTCCTGGTGGCCGTTCCATGGTTCGATGATGCTGCGGGCGCGTACCGGCCTCCACAGGCCGGCGCCACTGCCTCGCGCCGCAGCCGGCGCCTCCGATCGCCTCACCCGCTTCCCGCGGGCCATCGGCAACGGGCGTCCGCGGCCACAAGGCGGCCGCCCGTCGCTTCCGGCTGCGACACGGTCCGTTCCCCCTCGGGGAGCGAACCGCGACGCGGCCGGTGTCTCGTTACAGCGCGTCCATCAGAGACAGGTTCTGAATCCGCGCTGCGGCGGTGATGTTGGCCTGCAGGGCGGTCTGCACCTGCTGAAACCGAACCACCGCCTCCGTCAAATCCATGTCGCGCACGTCGCTGAGCAGCACCCGTGTCGCGGTTTCCTCGTTTTCCAGTCGCAGCACGCGATCGCTCATCGCCTTCGATTGAGCCGCGAGCTGCCCCTGAACCGACAGCATGCTCTCCATCACGCTCTGCAAGCGCTCCCCGGCAAACTGAATCCGCTTCGTGTCATCGCCGCGCAGCGCATCCCGCAGCTCCAGCAGCGCGGTAAACGTGCTGTTCACCCGCACCGGCCGCACCGGTTCGCCGACGAGCTGGTTGCCCGTCGCCGTCACGTCCAGTCCCAGCCCGTCGATCGCCGGCGAGAGATTGAGCCGCTCGATGCGGATCGTTCCCGCACCGGTCGTGTTGTCCGAAATCAGCAGTCCGCCCCCGTTCGGTCCGACGCCCACGGTGATCGCGCCGCCGCCGGCGGCGCTGATCCGGTCGATCACGTCCTGCAGCGTCGTCGCCCCGTCGATGTCCACGTCGATCACGCTGCCGTCGGCCGTGATGATCCGCAGGTCATCGCCCGGCAGCGTCTGCACGCCGCGGCCGTCGTTCAATTCCGAAAGCGGCACGTCTCCGTGCGTCGTGCGGATGCCAAGCGCCAGCGCCGATGCACCGCCCGAATCCTCCACGTGCAGATCGCTGCCCGACGTGCGGTTCAGCACGTCGATCGAGCGGCCGTCCTCGTTGACGCGCGCCCACACGCCGATGCCGGCGGCGTTGATGCGGTTGATGACGTCCTCGACGGTGGTTGCGCCGTTGACCGGCACGCTGGCCGTGCGGTTGCCGTTGCGAATGACGATGTCGCCGCCCAGGCTCAGCCCCGCTCCGCCGGCCAGCGATGCGAGCTGCGTCTGAAGGTTGAGCACCGGGTCGAGGTCGGTCCCGCCGGCGCTGATGGCTCCGCTGGAGATCAGCCCCAGGTCGCGAGCCGCCTGGCCGCCGCCGACGTCCGTGATCGTGACCGATGCGAAACCGGCGGTCGTGATCACCTGAATCCCGCTCGGAATCACCGATGCCGCGAGGTTCGGCGGCATCGAGGCGTTCAGCCGATCGACAATGTCGCCCACCGTCGCCGCGCCGGAGAGGTCCACCTCGGCCTGCTGCGTGCCGTTCGAGACGAGCACGCTGCCCAGCCGCACGCCGCTACCGGCGCTGCCGCGCAGGTCGCTGATTCGCGTGTTGACCGTGACGGCCGGATTCAGATCAATCCGCCCGCGCACCTGCCCCGAGACCGCGCCGAAGAACGCGCCGCCCGGCACCGTGAATGAGTCGCTGGACAGGTCCGAATCAACCAGCGTTCGCAGTCGATTCAGATCGCCGCGGTACAGCACGCTGTCGCCGGTGAATTCAAAGGGCGCCCCGCCACCGAAATGGCCGCTGAACAGGTAGGTGTCCACGTGGCGTCGATTGGCCACGCTGACCGCCTGTCCAACGATCGAGTCAATGTAGTTCGCGAGCGAAGCGCGCTCCTCGGCGGAAGTCGAGCTGTTGAGCGCTTCGAGCGCGGTGTTGTGGGCGCTGCGCATCAGCTCCACGGCCTCGAGCATCGCCGACTCGGTCGCCGACAGCGTGTTGTTGGCGGTGCGAAGGTTGTTCATCACGCCGGAAATGGAGTCCAGCCGGCGCTCCACGCTGTTCGCGACCGCGGCGTCGGCCGGCGCCTGGCTGGGCGTCAGGAACCGCAGCCCCGTCGAGAGCTGATTCTCGATCCGCAGCAGGTCGAGCTGCCGCCCCGTCAGCGACTGCTGGAGCTGAAAGCTCCGCAGGTGCTGACTGACGCGCGCCACGTTGAGTGGGATGATCGCCATGCTCACTTCGTCCCGATTCGTCTCATGCCGGGCGCATCAGCGCACCAGCGACAGCACCTCGTCCGCCAGGCCGTCGAGCACGCTCAGGTAGCGCGTCGCGCCCTGAAACGCCCGCTCAAATTTCTGCAGGTTGATCGCTTCTTCATCGAGGCTGACGCCGCTGATCGATTCGCGCTGCGCCGTCAGGCTCGCGAACACCGTGTCGCTTGCATCCAGCTCGCTCAGCGCCGCGGCCGTACTCACCGCCAGCTCGCTGATCGTCCGCCCGTGATACGTGTGCAGCCCCACGCCGCCCAGCAGCGCGCTGGCGCGGTCGCCCAGCACTGCCAGCAGACCCGCGTTGTCGCCGTCGTTGACCGCACCGCTCGCCGATGCCGCAATCAACCCCGGGTCGCGGCGCAGGTCCGTGCTCACGTCGATCGTCGCGGCATCCGTGCCGGTGAAAAACGCGCCGATTCCGACAGCGCTGAGAACTCCCGAGCTGTCCTCGGTGAACCAGAACTGCTGACCGTTTTCGCCGCTGATGTTCAGCCGCCCGTCGCTGCCGACGAACGTGTTGAGCCCCGGCACCTCGTCCAGGTCATTGGCGAGCGTCTCCAGCGTCGTGTCGTTGCCGCCCAGCCCGTCCAGGTCGATTTCGATCTGCCGCGTGATTTCCTGCCCCGTCTGCGGATCGCGCACATGCACGATCATCGTGCCGTTCTGAACCGGGAATGGAAGCCCGGCCGCCGTGCTGCCCAGCGGCGCAGTCGGGTTAACCGCGAAGTTCGCACTCTGCATGGTGCTGTAGCCGGTCAGCCCGCGCCCCTGCCCGTGTACCTGGTTGACCTCCCGGATCAATCCGCGCGCCAGCCCGTCCAGCCGATCCAACTGGCCCACCAGGTGCACGTCCCGGGTTTCGACGATGCCGGCCAGCTTTCCCGCCCGCAGCATCACCGTCGATTGATCGTCCGCAAAGCGGATCGACGCACGCTCATAGCCGTTGACCAGCTCCACCTGCGTCGTCAGCCCGCGCGAGCGGTTGAACTCGACCAGCGGCTGGCTGCCGACGTACACATTCACCGACCCGTTGGGCTGCTCACGAACCTGCACATTCATGAAGTCCGCGAGTTCCTTGAGCAGCGTGTCCCGCCGGTCGCGCAACGGCCCGGACACACTCTGTCCGCGCGCTTCCTCGGAGACGACCTGCTGGTTGATCTGCGCGATCTCGCGGGCGATCTCCCCCGCACGGCGCGCTCCACCCACCGCAAGCTGGTTCAGATCGGAAATCTGCGTCAACAGCCCGCTGCGCTGCCGTCGGATCGTTCGCACCATCGCATCCGCGGCGACCAGCACCCCCTGCCGCGGAGCGCCGTCCGCCGGCGCCGTCTGCACCTCCCCGAACGACGAGAAGAACTGCGTAAGCTGCGTGGAGAGATCCTGCTCGGTCAGCTCGTTGTAGAGCGATTCAACCCGCGAAAGCTGCGTGCGACGCACGTCCGCACCGCTGCGCGACGCAATCGCCGCCCGCAACTGCGACTCGATCGATTCATCAATGTGACGATTGAGGTGGCTCAGCCGCACACCGGCGCCCGAGGCGACGCCGCCCAGCGTCGGCCCGCCAAGCTGCGGCGTCAGCCGCCCCGTCAGGCGCGTGTAGTTCGGGTTGCCGACGTTGGCGATGTTCTGTCCCACGATCGCCAGCGCGGACTGGTACGCGGCCAGCGCGCTGCGTCCGGTCTGGAATGAGGGTCCGAGCAGTGCCATGTTCTCAACCCAGGGCGTCAACCCACGAGCGGGCGACGCAGGACTCCGTTCGACCGCCGGCGCCGTAGCCGATCGGTTCGCGATTCACGCCGGCCAGTTCGGCCAGCACCGCGCGAATGTGCAGTTGCAGTCTCTGTGCCACATCCGCGGTCAAGCGCGTGTTTTTCTTCAAAATCTCCGCAGCAGAGCGCAATCCGGCGCAACGGGCGCGAATTCGCGACGAAATCGGCTCTTGAAGCCGCTCCGCCAGCATTTCCAACCGCGGCGGCTCCGCCGTCGGCAGGTGCAGCGCCTGCGCCAGGTCGGCAAGAATCGCCGCCCTCGCCTGCTCCACCTGCGCCGTCCGAGCCAACACGCGCTCCTCCTCCTCCCCGGTCGAGCGAAGCGCTTCCGTATCCGCCCGCCGCAGCGCCGCCAGCCGCTGCCCGGCCGCTTCCCCAAGCCGCGTCAGCAGCCCGAGCAGCTCACCCAGGCAGGCATCCAGCCGCTCGGCCAGCGCCCCGATCGAGGCGCTTCGGACGCCCGGTCGCTCAAAGGACAGAGTGGCCGTCATGCCCACACCTCCGTCCCGCTCGAACTCGCCACGGAGGGGCCGCGATCCCTGCCGCCTTCGGCCCGCCCGATCCAGGACTCGATCTGCGCCGTGACCCCGCCCCGGTCCGCCGCCGCCGCCGCCGCTGCGATTCGCTGGTCCAGCAATTGCCCGAAGGCATCCTCTCCACGGCCGCCGTGAGCGAATTCTCTGCCCGTCGGGTCGCTGCGCATCTGCTCGAGCATCGGGCCGAAGAACATGGCCGCGGAAAGCCCCTCGGCGGTCCGGCGAATCAGCGCGGAGCGCGGCTCGCCGGACGCCCGCCCGAGCGCGTCCTGCGCCCGACCGTTCGCCGCCGCCGGGTGCGACGCGGACGATTCCGCCGGAATGGATCGAATGACGTTCACCGATGTCACTCCGAATACGCCAGTTGTGCGTGCAGCGCACCGCTGCGGTGAAGCTGCTCCACCGCCTCAGCCATTTGTGTCTGCGACAGCTTGATCTTCGAGAACGCGTCCAGCAGCTCCTGAAACTCCACGGTCGCGGTGCGATCCGTGTCGAGGCCTGCCAGGTCCTCCGCGCCCGGCGGCGCCTGGGCCGCTCCCTCCACCGAGCCGATGCGCACCGAGCCGATGCCGCTGATGTGCAGCACCGTCGGCGACACCGTCACCGTTCCGCTCATCACGATCGTTCGCTTGGACCGCGAGATGGTCACGCGCGCCGGCTGCTGCGGCATGACGAAGAGCGGCGTCTGAAGCACGCGGCTGATGAAGCCGGCCGGCTGGGCCAGCTCGTAATCGGGGATGCGCACGACGATCGTCTGCGGACCGGTGGCGATCGCGGCGTCGTCGCGCACGACGACAATGCCGTCCGCGCGACGATCCGGACTGCGCTCCGCGCCGGCGCTGGAGACCTCGTGATTGACCGCCCGCGCCACCATTTGTGCCATCGGCCAGCCGGCCTGCGACTCATCCAGCACCAGCGTGATCGCGCCGTCGGCGATGAAGTTGTAGACAAACTCGCGCTCAAAGACCGCCCCGCCGCGGATCAGCCCGCGGGTCGGCGTCCGGGGGTCCGGCAGCTCGACCTTTCCGCCGCCCAGCGCATAAATCTCACCCGCGCTGAGCGTGGATTCCTGCAGCGGCGTGGTGAGCAACTGCCCGCCCTCGAGACTCTTGGCCGCGCCGATCACCGACACGACCACGTCCACCGCCTGCCCTTCCCGCACGCCGAACTGCGGAATCTGCGCTTCGACCGCGACAATGGCGACGGTGTTGTTTGCCTTCAATTCGCGCGGATCAAGTACCGGCTGAAGAAAGCGCTGGTGCATGGCCTGAAGTGCGCGGGCGGTGTTCGGATAAGCGCCGGCATCCCCACTGCCCTTCAGCCCGACCACCAGCCCGAAGCCCATGAGGCGGTTCGTGCGCTGCCCCTGCAATCGCGCGATGTCCTGCACGCGCACTTCGGCGAGCGAAGTCGCCGCGCCGGTAGTCACCAGCAGAACCGCGACCAGCCGCGCGGCCGCCAGGCGGCTGCGAACTCCGTTTCGCACCGTCCGTGACCCGGTTTTCATGTCCTCATTCGCCGGCATTCCCGTTGCTCCCGTTGCGAATCGCCCGCACACGTTTCTCATCCGGCCTCACGAACAGCAATCGCCGTGCCGCACGTCAGAAGGGGCGCAGAAAATCCACCGCCCGTTTGAGCCAGCCGCGATTGGCGGCGTCCCGCGCCGCTCCGCTGTGGGCTATGTCGATCCGCACGTCGGCAAGCTGCGTGCTGAGCACCGTGTTCTGCGGCGACACGTCGCGGCTGCGGCACATGCCGGTGAGCAGCGCGACCTGCTCCTCTTCGTCGATGCGAATGCTCTTGCGGGCCTCAAGCACCAGGTTGCCGTTGGGCTTCACGTCGATCACCTCGGCCGTGATGCGGGTGACCAGCGAATCCTTGCGGTTGACCTTGCCGGTGCCCTCCCACTTGTCCTGAAAATTGAAATCCACGGCCGGCGTGCCGTCGGAGAACGACTGCGGGATGAGGCGATTCTCCGGGTTCAGACGCACCCACTTTGCCAGCTCGGATTGCACATCCCATTTCTTGTCCGACGTGGTCTTGGCGTCGGACGTGGATGTCTTGTCTTCGCGGATGATGATCGTGACGAAGTCGTGCACCTGGATCGTCTCGGGCTGCGGCAGTTCGACCGCGAACGTGGAGACCGCCGCCAGCTCCGGGTTCGGTGAAGGCTCGGAACCGGATTGCCCCGGCCGCGCCGATTGCCGACCCTGCCCGATCCCGCCTGGAGCGACCGGCGCCGCACGCTGACCGACCGGTGCGCCGCCGGGCGCGCCGGCCGTGACGGCGCCTCCTGCGGCCCCATTACCCGCCACCGCCTCCGGCTTTCCGGCCGCGGAATTGGCCGGCGCCGTTGGCGCGGGATTCGCGGCGGGCTGGGCCGGTCGAGCGGCCGCCGCGCGCTGCCGGCCGAACAGCGAGTTCGACTGCGCCAGAGCCTGCCCGACGGCGCACAAAGAGAGGCAAATAACGACGATTCGCAACATGTCTACACTCCGAATTCTTGCGTTCGGCGCTGATCCTGCCGGCCGCCGGTTCCCTACTGCGGATCCGCCAGGATTCGCACCGTGCTCACCGCCGTCACGACGCCGCGCACCTCGCGCCGGTCCTTGCGCCCCTCCCCGAGCCGCACGCGCACCACGTCTCCGTAGCCGCCGGCGTCAAGCGCCACGCCGACCGCGCGCAACGACACCGCCGTACCCTCGCCCAGCACCGTCACCGGCGCGGAGCGCTTTACCAGGTCCACCGCCTTGAGGTGATCCGCCCGGATCATCTCCCCCTCCGGGATGAAGCGCTTGACCTGCTGACCGATCAGCGGCTCGATCTCCTCGCGCCCGATCTCTTGCGTACCGTCGAAAACGCGCTCCTGCAGTTGCAAGTCGTCGCGCCGCACGATCGCCCCCACGTTCATCGCCCGCGCGGCGGTCACCACCGTTCGCACTGCGCGAACCTGCACGCCGATCCGCAGCGTGCGAAGCTGGCGTCCGTCGCGTCGCAGGACCACGGTGATCTCGCGCAAGCCCAGCCGACCCGAATCAGCGCCGGTGCGAATCTCGAACTCGAAGGGCGGGGTTGTCAGCTCGAGAAACTCGGCGCCGACCCGCTCGAATGCAACGTCAATTGACCGAACCCCGGCTCCCAACCCGCGCTGCAGCGCAGCGCGAATGGCGTCGGCAAGGGTCTGCCCCGCAGCACCATCGTCCAGAGAAGCGACGTCCTGGATTGACTCACCCGCGCCTGCGATTCTGCCGTTCTCCAAGCCGCCGCCCATGCTTCCACTCTTGCCCGCTTCCGCACGGGCAGAGTTGCCGGCATCTGCAGCGCCGGTCGTTGCCGACAAGTGGCCCGGCCCGCCCGCCGCACCGGCTTCCGCCGGTCCAAAGCTCACCCGGCATTGCAGCGCACCGCCCACCAGCACCCGCGCCGGATTGACGCCGAGCGATTCGAGCTTCTCGACGATCTGCGAGTGAGTGAGGGTCGCCTCCGGCGATCCGGGGAGCGCCTGTACGATGACTTCACCGTTCAGCCGGGCGGCCAACTGCGGATCCGCCTCGCGCAGCCACAGCACGTCGGCCAGCGTCGCGGCCCGGCCGGCGACCGTGACCCGCGGCTTGATCGTCAGCCGGCTGATTCCCGAGCGGATCAGCTCATCCGCGCGGGCCGTCGCCAGAATGCCGCCGATGGCGACAACGCACGCCAGGATGCGCAACCACGCGCTACCCGGCGCCAGAATGCGTGCTTCGCGACGCAGCATCTCGTTCTCCATCTGCCGAGAGCCGACCGTGCCCTGGGCCCCGGCCGATTCGCTCATCGCATCAACTGGCCGCCGTCTTCCCTGACGCCGGCGAACGAACCCCCGTCACTACCGACGCAGATTCGCAACAGTCTGCAGCGCTTCATCCGCCGTCTGAATCGACTGCGAGTTCATCTGGAACACGCGCTGCGTCTTGATCAACTCGACCAGCTCGCTCACCGCCTCGGTCGTGCTCAACTCAAGACTTCCGGGCAAAAGCGTGCCGAGGCCGTCCTGCCCCGGAATACCCTCGATGGGATCCCCGGAGGCCGGGCTGATGACATAGATGTTCGACCCGTACTGCAGCAGCCCGGAGGGATTCGGGAACCGCGCCAACTCAAGCTGCCCGACGCTCTCGGCGGTTCCATCCGCCCGCGACACGACCACCTGCCCGTCCGCCGAGATGGAGACCTTGTCCAGCGGCACATCCTCCGGAATCGACGGCGAGTCCTTCATGCGCATGCCCTGGCTGTTGCCGAGCACCAGCTCGCCCTCCGAATTGCGCACAAAGTTGCCGGCGCGAGTGAATCCGGTGCCGCCGCCCGGCAATTCCACCTGGAAGAAGCCGTCGCCCTGGATCATGGCGTCCAGCCCGTTTCCGGTCTGCATCGCCGAACCCTGCCGGAACAGGATCTGCGTATTGGAGAGCGCCACGCCCAGACCGATCTGCGTCCCCAGCGGGGAGCTGGTCTCAGCGCTGGTCTGCACCCCCGGCTGCGCCCACACCTGGTAAAGCAGGTCCTGGAAATTCGCCCGCGAGGACTTGTAGCCCACGGTGTCGGCGTTCGCGATGTTGTTCGCGATGACGTCGATCTTCGTGGACAGGGCCTGCATCCCCGTCGCCGCGGTGTGTAGTGCCGTAATCGCCATGAGTCGGAATACTCCTCGAATCGCGCTCCGCGCGACCCGCTTATCTCTTGCTACGCCGCCGCCACCTGGTTGATCAGCCGACCGATGGACTGATCCTGCAGTGCGATCATCTGCGCGTTGATCTGGTAGGCCCGCGCCGCCTCGATCATCTGCACCATTTCCTGGACAGGCTGCGTGCCGGAGCGCTCCACGTGCCCGCCGATGACCCGCGCCGCGACGGAAGTCGGCTGCGCCTGGCTTGGGTCAAAGCGCCCCGCGCCGACCTTCTGCAGCGCGCGATAGTCCGCGAAATCCGCCAGCGCCAGCCGCGCCACGCGCACGCCGTCCTGCCGGATGTCCCCGTCCTCGGTAATCTGTGTGGAGTGCGCCCGCGGATTCAGCCGGATCGGAACCCCGCCCACCCCCAGGACTTCCGCCCCGTCCGCGGCGGAGCGCAGCCGGCCGCGCTCATCCATCACGAAGCGCCCGTCGCGCGTGACAAGATCCTGCCCCGCCGCCCGCACCACAAAGAACCCGGTCCCCTCGATTGCGGCATCGAGCGGCTCGCCGGTGCGCTCAAACGCCCCCGGCGCGTGATCGGTGCGCGTCTCGCCCAGCCACAGTCCGCCGGAGAGCGACCCCAACGTCTCGCTCGACGGCCCGACCCGCTGCCCCGCCTCCGCGGCCGGCATTCGCTCGGCAAAGGACGCGATTTCGCGCTTGAATCCAACCGTATCCGCATTGGCAATGTTGTTCGAGATCACGCTCTGGCGATACTCGTTCACCATCATTCCGGCGGCGGATTGGTACATTCCGTAGATCATGGCTCCCCCCGGTCGTCATTCGGCGCATCCTGCGCGGCAATTGCGCCGGTTGTGCCGTTCTCGCACAATTCGGCGTGCAAATCGCCGGCCGCCCGCCGCAGCGCCTCGTTGAGCACCAGTTGCCCCAGCAGCCCCAGGTCGGGCCGCGCCGCGGCCGCGGAGCGCCCCGCCCGCGAGGGGGCCACCTGCTGAACAATCCGCAGCACTCGACAACACTCGGGCGACATCCGGCGCTCCCGTCCATGCGGGCCTGGGCGCTGACCGCGCCGGTCGTCGCTCGCTGCGACAGAACGCGGGCACGGTCATCCCGGCTGATCAAGGGCAGGTGGCGTGCCAAATGGCGTCTGGGGACGTGAAATGTCGCGGGTGAGCGCGAAACGCCGGCATTCGGCGGAAATTGAAGCGAAGCGGGGAACCTCCAGGCGGGAGGCGCCAGAACTTGGGCGCACCGTCTGCGCCCCCGCCGCGGAAGTTGCGGGCCGGCGGATGCGAGCAAGGCCCGGCCGCCCGCGGTGATTGGTGAGCAGCCCGCGATAGTGAATGAGCAGCCCGCCGGAGAATAATCTTGCATTCTGCAAATTCGGCGTAATAATACCGGTAGGTTGGGCCTCGCATCGGGTCTGCTCGAGGTGGCCCGGTCGCTCGCAGTGCCGTCCCGACCAGGCGGCGCACTTTCAGAGAGGATGTGCCATGGGGTTTCGTCGTGAGTTCGCCGTTGTTCTGGTTCTGTTCGGGTTGGGGGGGGCAGCCCGGCGCTAGCCCAGCTTGACCCCGCGGATCCGTGGCCGAAGTTTGGGCACGACATGCGGAACTCGAACTACAGCCCGAATCGCGGCCCTCACAGTGTTCCCGAACTTCGGTGGTGGAGTTTCGCCGGAACGGGGTCGGGTACCAATGAACACTTTCGTGCCAGCCCGATCATCGCGCGACTTGGACCGAAAGGGTCCCAGTCACTTCAAAACCGCGAGGTAAGGTGTGTGATAGTCCCGGGCAATCTCGAATTGCCCCCCGGCCCGGTTCCGGCGGTCCAGGTGTTCCGGTACCACCCTTGCGACTGCTATTCTCCGGCCGACGGGCCGTTGGCGCCAATCGCATCAATCGTTCTCAGCAATTCCAGCGAGTCAACCGCGGGCACACCGCTGGCCATTGAGGTTGAGATTTCAGGGCTCCAGCCGCCATTGCGCGAGCTGCTCATCGTACAGTCGTCTCAGAAAGTTCGCTGCTTCGACCTCACCGGAATCGATGTCGACTCGGCATGCCTTTCAACCATCCAAATCTCGGTTCCGCGCTGGGTGTATCCGCCCGGGGAAGCTGTATTCCAATCGCTCGCGGCGTCGCCGACTATCGCGGCTCCGTCGAACACGTCTGATTCGCGGTACGTGCTCGCGATCGGGCGCCGACCGGATCGGAACAACGACGTCGAACTCGTGTGGCTCGATCCCGCGAGCGGCCAGGAGTTGGTCCACAAGCAGGTCTGGGCGAACCACCCAACCATGAGGCTGACTACGACACCGGCGGTCGGCCCGGTGGAGGAGGCGCGCCTTCCAGGTGAACCTGTCCGCAACATGGTCTCTGTCGGTCTGCACGAGTCGAATCCACCGCAACCGAATCTCAAAGCGTTCCTGGTGGATCCACTGGCGACCTACTCTGGTCAAGCGATCATGGCTCGGAACTGGGGTTCGCCGGTTCTGCACGAAAACGGCGACCTCATCTATCCGGACGACGGCGCATTTGTCAACGCCTTCGACAACCAACTCACCTCAGTCCTTCCCACGCGTTGGACCGCTCCGATGGAGGCAAACGTAATCTCGTGCACCGCAGGGGTTTCCCCGGATCGCCGAGTCGTGTACTGGTTGGAGTCGTCCGGGATACTTCGCGGGGTTCTTGATCCTGAGTCGGCCACAGGAACGCCAGTTTTTACAACGGGTTCCGGAGCGATTCCGGCCACCGTTGGGGGCTCACCTGCGCTTGACGGAGGGACTCGCTGGTTTATTAACAGCGATGTATCTCGTCGCGTCTACGCTCGATACGGTTCGCGTTTTAATCCAGGCAACGGTAACTTCCTCGCCGCGTGGCTTCTCCCCAACGGGCAAGCCGCGGAGTTCGTACCGCCAACGGTGTCTTGGTCTTCTGCGGGCTTGCCGCGGATCGACGATCTCGCTAGCCCATTCCACGCCGGCATTGCGATCGACGAAGATGGTACCCTGATCTGTGTCAATGAGGGCTACATACTTGCGTTGCGTCCGCTGTTGGGAGATCTCAATGGCGACGGCTGCCGCAACAACTTCGACATCGATGCATTTCTTCTCGCGCTGGCAGGCCCGGCGGATCCCAGTGACCCGACCTGGGAGGAGGCGTACGGCGCTCCGATTGGAATCAACCTGCTCGGCGTCGGCGACTGCAACAACGACGGCGCATTTGACAACTTCGACATTCAGCCGTTCGTGGATCTGATGCTGTCCGGACCGCTTTACTGCCCGGCCGGCGAAGACCCCGCGCCGGAGATCCCCTGCGAGCGGTCCTTTGCTTCATCGTCGCTCCACCAGCAATCCACGAACGACGACACGGGCTCGCCTTCGGAATCTCTGACCCGCGAACAGGTCATTGAGGAACTTGCGCCCGCCTATCAGCATTTCGGGATGCCCTTGCCATGAACACACGGATGATTGCAGCATTTGCGTTGATGAGCGCATTCCTGTCGGCGCCGCAAGCCGTCCGCGGCGACGGGGCGGGCGTCTCGTACGACACTCTCCGCATCGGCGACCGCACGTTCCTTCGCACCGAGTTCCAACTGGAGGGTATGGGGCAGTTTATCTTCGGCCTGAGCCCCTATCTCCACGGCGAATCGTGGGGAGTCACCTACTTCGATGCGATTCAGTTCACAACGACCGGGCACTTCCGCGTGCGGCGCTATAGCCCCTGGGGAGCCCCCGAGTTGCCGGAGACGGAGGCGGATTTCACAGGCGTGTGGCCCAACGCGATCGGTACGCTCTCCACGAATTCCGATGTGTGGGCATTGTGGTCGGATATCGAAGGTGCATGGGCACGCCGCGTCTCTCATGAGGGTGCCGTCCACCCCGATCGAATGACGATCAGCACTACGCTGCGCTACGCGGCCTCCATTACAGGTGCGTCCTACGGCGACGATGTGGCTGTTGCGTTGGAGTCATGGGATGAGTCGCCGGTGGGCACGTTCATCGGCTGGTTCAACACGGAAGGCGACGCGACGGTCCCGTTTCAGACATTGCCCTTGAATCCAGCGCCGCACCAGCTCTTCGGAAACCAGTCGATCGCCGTCAACAGTAGCGGCAATTTCCTGGCAAGCTATGCGCTCCTGATTCCGGCACCGCAACGACGGGTCGAGGTGCGCACCGTCCTGCCCAGCGGGACAATGGGCGCACCGGTGGTTGTCGGACCGCCTCAATGCGATTACCCACTCCTAGGCGCGCATGACGACGGGAGCTTTCTGGTATTGACTCGACAATCGGATGGCGCGCCTCCCGCCTACGTGCAAGATGTCAGCCCGGCAGGATCGCTGCTGAGCCCGGCAATGCCCGCGGACCATCGAGCTCCCGCCTTTTCCGCGCTGCCGGACGGCGGATTCGTGTTAGTGTTGAGCTACATGCCAGACGCTGGCGGGTGGCCCATGTCGTTAGTCGTGTACGATCCAGACGGTGCACCGCTATCAGCACCTGTGTCCTTTACGAAGCACGAGTTCGAGCATCGCAGCCTTGCGGCATGGGGCCGAAGCGTGGTGAGTTCCCCCGCCGGGTCCATCTGGATTCTCTGGCGCACAATTCTCGACAATCAGTATGAGTACTTCGTCACGAGTCTCCGCCCCTACGCCCCCGGCGATCTCGATGGCGATGGGCGCCTCACCAATTTCGACATCGACCCATTCGTCCTCGCGCTGACCAACCGCCAGGCGTACCAGGCCGCGTTTCCACACATCCCCCCGGAGGCCATCGACATCCTCGGCGATATGAACGGCGACGGCGTCCTGACCAATTTCGACATCGACCCCTTCGTCGACGCCCTCGTCAACGGGCCGTAGCAGGTGCACGCAACAGCGAAAAATCAGCAGCCGCCGAGAATCACGCAGGCCACAAAAGGATCAATGTCGAAGTTGTCGAAACGCGAATCATTGTTCATGTCGCCCGATGGCGTGCAATCCGGAAAGGCGGCTGCATAGCCCGCGGGATCAATCAGCGCCAGCACGAACGGGTCGATGTCGAAGTTGTTGACGGCGCCGTCGCAGTTCATGTCCCCCCGCGGGCAATGGTCGAACCGGAAGCTGTAGCGCAGGTCGAGCAGCTCACCCCGGATCGGCCCGCCCTCGAAGTTCGTATTCGCCATGACGGCGAACCAGGTGAAGAAGGGCTGGTCGCCGGGTGAAACAAACCCGTTGAAGGCGTCCGTCGTCAATTCGGCGGAAAAAACCCCCGCCCCGCTCCAGCCCAGTTCCTGCCCCCAGAACGAAAAACTCACGAACTCCGCAATCTGCGAGACGGGAATGACCATCTGAAACGCGAAGTCCGCCGCGCTGAACGGCTCATCCGCCCGAAACGTCACATTGACCGTCGTCCCGACAATCGTGCCCTCGATCGTCGATGCCCCGAGCACCTCGCCGCCGAAGGGGAGCAGCGGCAGGCCGGAAAGATCCCACACCTCGACCGTGCCGCAGCGCGGAACGGCCGCGGCCGCGGGCATCGCCGATGCAGCCGCGGCGAGGATGGAGGCGAGGGGGCGTGCGAATGCTCGGAGGCTCATGCGGGTGCTCCTGAAACAGGCCGGCTCGCAGACCGCCATCATATCGTCCTGGGGCGCTGGAATTCGAGCCTGCCGACCTGCCGCAGCGATTCCTCAGGCGGAGACGCAAGGCACGGCCGACCTGTGCAGACCAAGAGACCGCTGCACGGTGCCCGGCCAACGGGGACGGCACGAACCGCGTAACCCCGTCGGCCGCGTAACCCCGTCGGCCATCGTCGCATCTGAATCGGAGCGCGGCTACACTGAATCTGCGCGGCCGCTCCGCCGCTGACTGACGCCGACGCTGAACTGCCGCTAATGGACCGCGATGATGCCCAGCGCCTTCTACATTGCCGTCGGTGCGTATGCGGCGATCGGGCTGCTCTTCGGCGCTGCGTTCATCAGCGTCGGGCTGGCGCGTTTTGATGCCGCGGCACGGTCGGCCGGAGCGATGGTCCGGCTCCTGCTGCTGCCCGGCGCAGCGGCGCTGTGGCCGATTCTCGCGGTATTGTGGCTCGGTCGGCGCGGAGGCGCGGCATGACGAGGTCGCAACGGGCGCTGCACGCCTGGGGCTGGCTTCTGCTGACGCCGTTGCTGATTGCCGCGGCCGTCGCCGGTTCGCAGGGCCGCCGGCCGCCGCCGGCTCAACCGCCGATCATCCCCGCTCCCACCATCACCGGTCCGTTCATGGGCCCGGAATTCCCGGATCACCGCCGATGAGCAGCGGATACGTCGCCGTCCAGTGGAATCGTCATAAGCGCGTCTATGACGCGATCGTTGCCGCGGCGCTGGCGCTGTTCATCGCGACCTTCTTCGTCGTGGGCCGCATGGTCTACCACGGGGAACACGCGGTCAGCGACGAGATTCTGCTGATGCGGGCGTTGGGCGCCAGCGCATTCTGCTCGCTGACGGTCATCCTGTGCATCGGGCCATTGGCACGCCTCAGCCCCCGATTTCTGCCGCTGCTGTACAACCGACGCCATCTCGGCGTGGCGACATTCCTGGTCGCATTGATTCACGCGATTGTGGCGATTGGCTTCTATCACGGCTTCGGCGTTCTGAACCCGTTGCGATCCCTGATTGAGACCAACACGGCGTTCGATTCGCTGGCGTCGTTTCCGTTTCAATTGGCGGGGTTGGCGGCGCTGCTGATCCTGTTCGTGATGGCCTCGACCAGTCATGACTTCTGGCTGCGGAACCTCGGCGCGCGGGGCTGGAAGCGGCTGCACATGCTGGTCTACCCGGCCTACCTGCTGGTCGTCCTGCACGTGGCGCTCGGAGCGCTGCAGACGCAGAGCGGGCCGGTGCTGCTGACCGTCGTGGTCAGCGCGGTGTCACTGGTCGGGCTGCTGCACGTCATTGCCGGGATGCGCGAGGTGCGGACCGACGCGCGCACCCGCGACGAGCCGCCGGCGCGCGGCGAAGGATGGGTGGATGCCTGCGGCGTCGATGAGTTGATCGAGGGGCGCGGGCGGGTGGTCTGCATCGGGGCGCGCGAGCGAATCGCGATCTTTCGGCACAATCGGAGCATTTCCGCGACAACCAACGTCTGTGCGCATCAGGGCGGGCCACTCGGCGAAGGCCGCATCCTGGACGGCTGCATCACCTGCCCATGGCACGGCTGGACCTATCGGCCGCAGGACGGCGCCGCGCCGCCGCCCTTCACGGAAAAAATCGCCACCTATCGCGTGCGGGTGGTGGGGAAGCGGGTGCAGGTGATTCCGACCCCCTTGCCGCCGGGCACGCCGGTTGAGCCGGCGAAACTGGACGGAGGCACGGATGGGTAATTCCGCCCCGATCCCGTCAACCCGACCGGGCGCTCCGGACGATTTCTATTGCGGGTACCGCCCGGTGCCGCCCTCTCTGCGGATGGTTCTCGCGCTGACCGTGGTCGTGCTGCTCGCGGCGTTCATCGCAACCGCGGTTGTGATGGCGCGGCATCATGGCGATCCGGGGGGCGGAGTCTGGCATTTCGGAAAGCCGCGCGAGTTCGTCGGCCGGGTCACCTGTGATCCCTACCCGATGCTGCTGATCGCACCGCAGGAGCGCGGCGAAGTGGAGGCGCTGCTGCTCGTGGAGATGGGCAAATTCGGCGGCGGGCAGCGGGCGCGGCCGCAGGATGGGAAGTGGGCGCGCGTGACAGGATATCTGCTGGAGCGCGACGGCCGGCGAATGATCGAGCTGCTGGAGGGGGACGCCGCGCTCACCGCGATCGCTCGCTCCGATGTGCCGGGTGCGGACCGGATTGAGGCGCCGCCGGAGATTCATGAAACCCCGGACCAGGAGATGTTCGGCGAGATCGTGGACACCAAGTGCTACCTGGGGGCGATGAAGCCGGGCGACGGCAAGGCACACAAGGAGTGCGCCACGCTGTGCATCCGCGGGGGCATCCCGCCCACGTTTGTCACGCGCGACACGCTGGGCCGGCGGACGCACTACCTGCTCACCGACCCCGAGGGTCGGGCGCTGGACGAGAGAATTCTGCCCTTCGTGGCGGACCCGGTGAAGATCATCGGCAACGTCGAACGGCGGGGGTCGCTGCTTCTGTTCAAAATCCACGTCACCACGATTCAACGGGTGTGAGCCGCGCGGCCGCCTCCGGCCGTGTTAGGATGGTGTCGGCGCGCCGCAGCATCGCCGGCCGGGCCGCGCACGCGGCGCCGCATGGACGAGGAGCAGGCCGTGACCCATCCGTTGCCGGACAACATCTACCCGCTGCTTGAAAAGATGAAGGAATTCGCCGCCAGCGACCTGCATCTCAAGACGGGAATTCCGCCGGTATACCGGGTGGCGGGCGAATTGAGACGGTCCAACCTCGATTCGTTCAGCGCCGACGGCGGCGAAATCGAGCGGCTGATCGAACCGATCATCCCGAAGAAGCGGCTGGACGAGTTCGAGCGGCGCGGCGCTCTGGACTTCGCCGCCACGCTGCCCAACGGCGACCGCTTCCGCGTCAACATCATGCGATCGTGCGACCACATGCACGCCGCGATCCGCCGGGTGCGGGCCGAGATTCCGAGTTTCGAGTCACTGCACCTGCCGCCGATTTATGCGAAGCTGGCAGAGCAGACGCACGAGGGGCTGGTGATCGTCTGCGGGGTGACGGGCTGCGGAAAAAGCTCGACGCTGGCGTCGATGATTGACCATATCAACACCACGCGCCACGTGAACATCATCAGCATCGAAGACCCGATCGAGTACCTCTTCCGCGCCAAGCAGGGCATCGTCAGTCAGCGCGAGATCGGGCTGGACGTGGACAATTTCGCCGACGCCCTGCGCTCGGCCGTGCGCCAGGATCCCGACCTGCTCTTCATCGGCGAAATGCGAGACAAGGAGACGATGCTCGCGGCGCTGCAGGCGGCCGAAACCGGGCACCTCGTCTTCTGCACGCTGCACACCGCCGACACGATGCAGTCGCTGGCGCGAATCCTCGAGTTCTTCCCGCCGGATCAGCACACCTTCATCCGCAGTTCGCTGGCCAACGGCCTGCGGGCCATTCTTGCTCAACGACTGGTCCCCGCGATCGACGAGAGCATTCAGCGCGTGCCGGCCTGCGAAGTGCTGCTGGCGGATGCGATCGTCAAGGAAAAGATACGCGAGGGGGCGGACAACGACCTGCCGGAGGTGATCTCCGGGGCGCGCGACGCCGGCATGCAGAGCTTCACCGCCGCACTGGCCGATCTCGTGCAGAACGAGGCGGTCTATCTCGACACGGCGATGGAGTATGCCCCGAATCGCGAGCAACTGCTGGCCGGCGTCCGCGGGATCAAGACCAGCGCGCAGACGCTTGTGCACCGCGTGAAGCGCAGCGGAGGTGGATGAGTGCGCGGCGCATGAACGCCGGCAACGGCCCCGTCATCGCCCTCGCTGGAGTGGCTCGGCCTCGGCCGGACCAGGCTGACCCTTATAACCGCCGGGCCGAATTCCACTTGTCAGGGTGCGGATCGGGACGTAAGTTCGCCGAATTGAATGAGTGCGGCGGCGGTGCGCGCGGTGCGACCCGACTGCCGGAGTTGAGCAATCGAGCGCCGGGAGGCCTCCCGACCCAGATTTCGGGGCCGCCGGCGACGCACTATGGAGGAATTTCGCCCATGAAACGGATGCATCTCGGCTTGATCGCCGGCCTGGTGGCCGGTCTTGCACTGCTCCCGACTTCGCTCGCTCAGAGCGAGGAGTTGATCACCGAAGACGGCGTGATCACCGGGACGATGGAAATCGACTTCAAGACCCGGACGAACCCTGACACCAGCGGCAAGTACAAGGACGGTTCGCCGCAGTTCGGGATTCAGGACGAATACCGGATGAATTTCAGCGTCGTGAAGACGACCGAGTTCGCCGGCAAGATTGTTCGCCAGCCCAACATCTTCACCAAGGGCGTCCTGAAGCGCGTGCAAGGGGCTGCGCTGGGCTTCGACATCACGCTCTCGGTCCTGAACCCCAAGGACCTCAAGCAGAAGAAGACCATCGGCAAGTGGGTCGGCAACCTGCCGATCAACACCGAAACCGGCGCGTTCGAGCTGGCCGGCGGCATCAAGGAGGAGCGCCCGCTGCGCATCTCGGTGGATGCGGTCGGCAAGGCGGCGGCGTTCGAGGATCGCTTCAGCGGACGGCTGGTCGGCAAGGCGGAGAAGAAGGAAACGCTGGCCCAGTACAGCTACAAGCGGCTGATCGGCAACAAGGAAGTGACGGTCACGGTGAAGCGCTCCGACCCGATGCGCTTCGACGGCATCGAGCTGGCCAAAGGCCCCGCGGAGATTTACCCGCGCACGGTCGTCAACGGCCGCCTCGACTATGACTACGAAACCGGCAACTGGCTCACCGACGGAATCCGCTTCAACTACGCGCTCAACGGCCGCGAGATCGAGGACGTCGTGACCGGCACGATCAAGTGGGTCGAGGATCCGCAGCGCGACGTGAACGGCAAGGGCTACTACGAATTCAACCTGCGCTTCAACGAGGCGAAGCACAAGACGCAGAGCACCGAGTCCGATGCGTTCGCGGCGATGAGCGAGGAGGACGCCTTCTTCGCGGTGGATGATACGGTGCCGACGCTCAAGGGCCGCATCGAGTTCGTGGACACCAAGTCCTTCGGTTCGGACCTGCCGTCCAACAGCAAGGTCACGTACAACCTGCACGCCAACAAGCTGACCAAGCAGCAGGTGATGAACTTCTTCAAGCTGTGGATCATCGCGATCGGCCCGACGAACGACGAATAGCAGGCGACGCCCGACGAAGCGCCCGCAGCGCGGTCGCCCGTCACCTCGTCCTGTGTTCACTCAGACAACGCGAAGCGCCGTGCGTGTGCTTCGCCCCGCATCACCGGACGCGGCCCTGTCGGAACCCCCCGACGGGGCCGCGCCTTTTTCCCCCGGCGTGGTTCCCGTGGCTGACTCTGTTCGAGCGCTTTCTGCGCAGACGGCGCAGCTTTCGCACTTCGTCTCATAAGACATGCACGATCGGCCGGTCGTGGGCGCGCTGCCAAACTCCCGCCGCGCAATCGTCGATAGCACCTATGCGCAACGCCGTCGATCCGCTTGGCGGGCCGACCTGCGTCGCGCGGATGAGGTGAATCGATGGCCAAGGAAAAACCCGCTGCCGCCGAGGCTCCGGCCGCACCCGCCAAGCGCAGGAAGCTGCCCAAGACCGCGATGCTCATCGGCGGCATTACGATCGTGCAGGCGGTGGGGTTCTTCTTCGCGTTCAAGATGTTCGCCGGGCCACCCTCCCCGACGCTGGGAGCCGACGGGCAGCATCACGCCGCCGGCGAGGATCCCGCCGGCGCGACCAGCAGCGTCACGGCCGAGTTCTCGCTTCTCGAAAAACTGCGCGTCCCGAATAACAAGTCCGGTCGCATGTTCATGTATGACCTCGACGTGTTTGTCGTGATCGCCGCCGATCGACGCCCGATCGTCGAGAAGCTCAAGACCGAGCGGGCCGCGGAGGTCTCTGATCGTCTCGCCCAGATCGTCCGCGCCGCGGATCCGCGCATCCTCGAAGAGGATGACCTGCGCACCTTGCGCATGCAGATGCAGTCGGCGCTGTCCGCAATTTCCGGCGACCCCGAGCTGATTCAGCGCGTGCTGATCCCGCGCTGCGTGCCGATCCGCGCCGACTAGCGCGCCCGTTCTAAATGGACCCGCACCCGCTCAAGGATGAGCCACATGTCCGAACCTGAAAACACCGCCGCGATCCCGCCGCCGGACGAAACGCCGACGCCGCGATCCGCGCCTGAGCCGGTTTCCGAGGTCGCTCCGTCCGGTGATCGAGAGCCGGAGGGTGCGGCTGCCCACGCCGGCGCTTCCCGCACGCCCACGGTCCCGCAGGCTTCCTCACTCCCCGCCAGGCCGTTCGATCCTCCGACGCTGGAGGTTGCAGGCGGCACGCGGCCCGAATCACCGCTCGACTTTCTCGACGACGTGGAGCTGGATGTGCGCGTCGAGCTGGGCCGGGCGGAAATGCTGATCGAGGACGTGCTCAAGCTCAGCGCCGGCGCGGTCGTCGAACTGGACAAGGTCGCCGGCGATCCCGTGGACATCTACGTCAACGCCCGGCTCGTCGCCCGCGGCGAAGTGCTGGTCCTGAACGACACATTCTGCGTCCGCGTCAACGAGATCGTCAGCCCGATTCCGGAGAGCGAGTCGGCGCGATGAAGCGCACCCTGATGCTGATTCCGCTGCTGGCGCTCTGCACGACTGCATCGGCGCGCGCCGATGCAACGGCCGGCGCGGCGGGACTTCCGCTGTTCGGTGATCGGGAAAGCGCCTCGCCCGCGAAGGATGTGAACGCCCGGCCGGAGGCTTCAAGCACCGACGAAGCCGGTGCGGCCTCCGCCACAGCGCGCGGCGGAGCGGATGAGACCGCACCGCTTCGACGACGCGGCACCGCGGCGCGGACGAACAGCTCCGCGGAGCCGGCCGCCGTCACCTCCGCCGGCTGGGCCAGAACCACGCTCTCGCTCGCAGCCGTCACGGGGCTGATCCTGCTGCTGGCCTGGGGCTATCGCTCCGTGATGGCCCGCGGCGTCCTGGGGACGCTGACCCGCCCGCGCAAGAGCGTGTCACTCGAAGTCCTGGCACGCGCGGCAATCACCCCTCGCCTGGGCGTATGCGCCGTCCGGTTCGGCTCGCGGGTCGTACTGATCGGCGTCGGCGGCGAGCGCCTGACCGCGCTGGACGTGATCTCCGACGCGGACGCGGCCGCACGGTTTGCTGTCGAGGCGCCGGGCCGAATTCCAGCCGCCCCGGCCGCCGCCGATTTCGCCGCACTGGTGGATGAATCCGACGCGCAGGTCGAGCGCGTTCTGGCGTCGGCTGACGCCGATCAACGCCTGTTGCGCATTCATGGCGCGATTCGCAGCGCTGCCGAGCGAATCCGCGCGTCGGCAACGGGCACGCGCTGAGACCGGCGCCGCGCACGAATGAAATGGGCATGGAGGCCCGATGACCGCTCGAACCGCCGAATCCGCCCGCCCTCGCAGCCGCCTGCGTCTGCCGGCCCTCGTCGCGCTGGCGGCGGTGCTCTGCTGCGGGGCGTCGGCCCGGGCGGATGTTCCGGCGCACGCGCCGCCCGGCTCCACCGCCGCATCGGGAGAAACAACCTCGAACGGCGCCGGCGGCACGTCGGCGGGCGCTTCATCGAATTCCCCGATCTACATCCCCGACGTTTCGCGCTGGCTGCCGAATGCAACCAGCCGCGAGTCGCTCAGCTCGTCGCTGCAGATTCTCGTGCTGATGACGGTGCTGACGATTCTGCCCAGCATCCTGCTGATGATGACGTGCTTCGTGCGGATGATCGTGGTGCTGGTGCTGCTGCGCCAGGCGCTGGGCACGCACACGGTGCCGCCGTCGCAGGTGATCGTCGGCCTGGCGTTTTTCATGACGCTGCTGGTGATGGCGCCGACGTGGGAGCGCGTCAACCGCGTGGCGGTGCAGCCCTACCTCAACAACGAGGCCGGGCAGATGGACGCGCTCGCGGCCGCCGGCGGCGTGATGCGCGAATTCATGTTCAACCAGATCGAGGCGGCCGGCAACGAGCAGGACGTCTACATGCTGTACGAGTATGCAGCACGGCGCAGCGTCGCCCCGGATGAGACCCTCTCGCGCGCCGACGTGCCGATGACGGCCCTGATTCCGGCCTTCATGCTCAGCGAGTTGAAGGTCGCGTTCGTCATCGGGTTCCGCATCTACCTGCCGTTCCTCGTGATCGACATGGTGATTGCGACGGTGCTCGTGGCCATGGGCATGATGATGCTGCCGCCGGTGCTGATCTCGCTGCCGTTCAAGCTGCTGTTGTTCGTGCTCGCGGATGGCTGGCACCTGGTGGCGGGTTCGCTGATGTCGAGCGTGGTGTAGCGGAAAGGCGGTTGCCGCGATGCTGGAAATGACCGAAGCGCTTGACCTGGGCCGCATGGCGCTGCTCAAGTCGGTGATCATCTCCGGGCCGATCCTGGGCATCGGGCTGGTCGTCGGCATCGGCATCAGCGTGCTGCAGACCGTCACGCAGATTCAGGATCAGACCGTCGCGATCGTCGCCAAGATCGTGGCCATGATCGGCGCGGCGATTCTGTTCGTGCCGTGGCTGGCGATCCGCCTCATCGAGTACACGCGCGAGCTGCTCGGCGGCTGAGCCGTCGCGGGGAGGCCCGGGTGCCCTTTGAGCTGACCACGGTGATGACCGCCCTGCCGACCTTCGCGCTGGTGCTGGCGCGGATCGGGGGCTTCCTGATGTTCCAGCCGCTGCTCGGCGGCGAGAGCTTCCCCGTCAACGTGCGCGTGCTGCTGGTCTTCGCGCTGGCGCTGGTCATCAGCCCGGCGGTTGCCGTGCCGACCGAACCGCCGGCGAGTCTCGCGGCGCTGGCCATCGGCATGGGCGGCGAAGCGCTGCTCGGGGCGCTCTTCGCGCAATTGATGATGCTCTGTTTTCTCGGGCTGCAACTGGGCGGCACGCTTGTCGCCCAGGAATCCGGCCTGGCGTTCGGCTCGGTCATCAATCCCGCAACGGCCGAGGAAGAAAGCGTCCTCAGCACCTTCTACGTGCAGCTCGCGATGATCGTATTTCTCGCCGCCGGCGGCCACCGCGTGATTGTCGGAGCCACGCTGGACAGCTTCGCCGCGATCCCGCTGCTGGAGGTCACGAACGTCGCGGAGCGCGGCCTGCCGCTGCTGCTGGACGCGACGGCGGCCGGCTTTTCCGTGGGTGTGCGGGTCGCGGCGCCCGCGATCCTGGCCATGTTCCTCGTCAACGCCGGGCTGGGAATCGTGTCCAGAACCATGCCGCAGTTCAACGTCGTAGCGCTGGGTTTCTCCAGCAAGTCGGTCATCGCCTTCGGCGTCACCGCGGTGACGCTGCCGACCGCGATCGACATGTTCTCACAGGGCGTCGAAGAGGTCAGCGGCTGGATCGATGAACTGCTGCACACGGGCGCGGCGGCGAACTGGCTGGCGCGTTGATTCGCGACATCATGCAGCCTTACGCGCCGTTGGACGACAATCGTCGCTGATTTGCAACAATCGGGAGCATTCGAGTGGCGTGGGACGAGGCGGCCGAGCGAACCGAAAAGCCCACCGCGCGACGCCGCTCCGAGGCTCGCGACCAGGGCAAGATCGCGCGCAGCACGGACCTGGCGGCGGCGGTCGGTCTGCTGGCGGCGCTGCTGCTGCTGAACATGCTCGGCCCGGGAATCGTGAACACCCTGCTGTCGCTTGCCCGGCACCTCGGCGAGCCGCCGGCACTTCAGCCGCAGGACCTGACGCCCTGGGTCATGCACTGCATTGACGCCGTCTGGCGCTGTTTGCTGCCATTTTTGCTGATTCTGGCGGTTCTGGCGGCGCTGGCCGGTCTGGGGCAAACGGGGTTGTACTTCTCGTGGAAGCGCCTGGCGCCGAAGTTCAGCGGGCTGAACCCGCTCTCCGGGGTGAAGCGGCTGTTCTCCAAGGACAATGCCGTCCGCTTCGCATTCTCGCTGCTGAAGATGGGCGTGGTGGCGGCGGTCGGCTGGTGGACGATCAGCGCGGATGCCGGGCTGATTCTGACCGCCGGGCAGAGCGGCGCCGTCGGCGTGCTGCATGCGACCAGCGCACTGACCTACAAGCTGGCGCTGCGCATGGGCATCGCGCTGCTGATCATCGGCGTGGCGGACTACTTCTGGCAGCGCTACTCCATGGAGCGCGGACTGATGATGACGCGCCAGGAGGTCAAGGATGAAATGAAGAACATGGAGGGCGACCCGGCGATCAAGGCCCGCATCCGGCGCACGCAGTACAAGATGGCGCTGCAGCGGCTGCGCTCGGACGTCCCGAAGGCCGACGTCGTCGTGACCAACCCGACGCACTTCGCGGTGGCGCTGCGCTACGACGACGCGACGATGGGGGCGCCGCGGGTGGTGGCCAAGGGGGCGGATTTTCTGGCGCAGCGCATCCGCGAGCTGGCGCGCGAGCACGGCGTGCCGATCGTCGAGCGGCCGGCCCTGGCGCGGGCGCTGTATGCGACCGTGGACGTCGGCAGCGAGGTGCCGCCGGCGCTGTATCGAACCGTCGCCGAACTGCTGGCCTACGTCTACCGCCTGAGCGGCCGGGCGGCCCGGGCCGGGCAGCCCGCAGGAGCTGCCCGCTGACCGCGCAGAATTGAACCGCCGACGCACCCGCGGCCGATGAGCCTGTGGGCGCAGGATGCGCCCGCAACCGATGATTCCCCGTCCGACGGCGGAGCCGCCCGCGATGGATCAGAACCGCATTCTGTCCGCCCTCGCGCGAAACCGCGGGCTGTTGTTTCCCTCCGCGGCGGCGGCGCTGATCTTCGTCATCCTGATCCCGCTGCCGACCGGGCTGCTGGACGTTCTGCTGGTCGTGAACATCCTGCTGGCGACGGTGGTGATGACCACCGTCATGTACCTGAAATCGCCGCTGGAGTTCAGCAGCTTCCCTCCCCTGCTGCTGGCGCTCACTTTGCTGCGGCTGGTCGTCAACATCGCCTCGTCGCGGCTGATCCTGACCAACGCGACGCTCGGCGAGGACGCCGCCGGCCACGTCATCAAGGCCTTCGGCACCTTCGTCGCCGGAAACTCGCTGGTCGTCGGCGTGATCATCTTCATCATCATCACGGTGATCCAGTTCGTGGTGATCACCAAGGGCGCTACGCGCATCGCCGAAGTCGCGGCGCGCTTCACTCTCGACGGCATGCCCGGCAAGCAGATGGCGATCGACGCCGATCTCAACGCCGGGATGATCGACGAGGCGGAAGCGCGGCGCCGCCGCGACGAGATCACGCGGGAAGCCGACTTCTACGGATCCATGGACGGCGCCAGCAAGTTCGTCCGCGGCGACGCGGTGGCCGGGCTGATCATCACGTTCGTCAACGTGCTGGGCGGGCTGTACGTCGGCATGGTCGAAAACAACATGCAGTTGTTGACCGCGCTGGCCATCTTCACGCGCCTCACGATCGGCGACGGGCTGGCGGCGCAGGTGCCGGCGTTCATCCTCTCCGTGGGTGCGGGCATGCTGGTGGCGCGCAGCAGCGGCAAGTCCAACATGGGCGAGGAGGTCGTCGGCCAGCTCTTTTCCAAGCCGACGGCGCTGGTCATGTCGGGGGCGTTCCTGGTGGTGCTTGCGCTCACGCCGCTGCCCAAGCTGCCGCTGCTGAGCCTGGCCGGCGCGTGCGGCGCCATGGCGTACTTCGTGGACCGCAGTCGCAATCGCAGCACCGCACAGGCTGAGCAGGAGGAGCGCACCCGGCAATCCGCGCCGCCGAAGGTCGAGACGCATCTCAAGGTCGATGCGCTCGAGCTGCAGATCGGCCTGGGGTTGATCGGGCTGGTGGACAAGTCACGCGGCGGCGACCTGCTCGACCGCATCACGGCAATGCGCAAGCAGATGGCGATTGACGTGGGCATCGTCGTGCCCCCGGTGCGCATCCGCGACGCGATCGGGCTGGAGACCAACCAGTACGCGCTGCTGCTGCGCGGGCAGGAAGTCGCGCGCGGGGAGCTGTACCCGGATCAGAAGCTGGCCATCAATTCCGGCGTCGCCGGCGAGCCGCTGCGCGGCTATCCGACCCGCGAGCCGGCCTTCGGCCTGCCGGCTTTCTGGATCGCCGACGCCGAACGGGAGACCGCCGAGAGCCGGAATTACACCGTCGTCGAGCCGACCGGGGTGCTGGCGACGCACCTGACCGAAGTGATCCGCCAACATGCCGCCGATCTGCTGACCCGTGCCGAGACTCAGAAACTGATCGACAATCTCAAGCAACACAACGCCACCGTGGTGGACGAGGTCATCCCCGGCATCCTCAAGGTCGGGGAGGTGCAGAAGGCGCTGCAGAACCTGCTGCGCGAGCGCGTGCCGGTTCGCGACCTGGAGGCGGTGCTCGAGACGCTCGGCGACTGGGGCGCCAAGACGCGCGACGTGGAGATCCTGACCGAGTATTGCCGCAACGCCCTGGCGCGCACGATCTGCTCCCAGTATCGCGACGCGCAGGGCACCATCCACTGCATCACGCTCGACCCGGCGACCGAAGACTTCATCCAGGCCAACATCCAGCGGCTCGAACAGGGTTCGGTGCTGGCGATTCCGCCGGCGCGGCAGGCGGAACTGGCCCATCGGCTGAAGCAGGAACTGGATCGCGCCGCGTCGGCCGCGGGCGGTGCGCCGGTCGTGGTGCTGGCGTCGCCGGCGGTGCGGCTGTGGACGCGCCGATTGATCGAACCCCTGTCGCCGCGGACGGCGGTGCTGGGGCTGAATGAGATCGTGCGCGGCACGGATGTGCACGCGCACGGGGTGGTGGGGATTGAACTGGCTGCGACGGCGGCGTAAACCGCCGAGCGCTGCCCACTACGGCGCGACTTTCCGCTTCATCCGCTCGCGCGTCCGATCCAGCTCGACCTCCAACTCCGCGGCGGACAGAATCTCCACATGCGAATCCACGTACAGCGCGATCGCCCGGCCGTCGCCGCGCGCCGGCTCATAGGCGAGGATGTTCCGCGGATCGTCGGAAAGGCTCTGCCCGGAGATGTACACGTATGACGGAGACGCCGGATTCGTCTCCGGATCGCGCGGCGACCGCAGCCCGCCTCGTGTCACCGCGCCAAACTCCACCAACTCATTCAGATCGCGCGGAAAGCGATCCTCGTGGTCATTCGCGTACATGTGACAGGCTACGCCGATCGCTCGCAGATTCTGCATGCTCACCGCCTCCTTCGCGTGTTCACGGGCCGTGAAGAGGGACGGCACGAATATGGACGACAGCAGCGCCAGGTTGGTGAGAGTTCCGCCTTCGACCACCATCCCCGGCGCGGAGTCGCCGTAGGCCACGTAGCTCCACCCGTTCGCGTCGCAACTGAACGCGCCCAGCGTGCTGCGCATCGCCGCCTGCCGCTGCGCGTAGGTGGGCAGTTGCTCAATGGTCATGGCCCCCTCCCGCCCGCCGGCCATGTTCGCCAGCGCCGTCGCGATCAACTGCCACAGCCCGTGCGTGGCCCGAAGCTGCTCGCGGCCGTTCACATACCAAAGCCCGGTGGCCTCCTTCGGCAGCAGCGGGCGCAGCCGCTGATACTCCGCCACGTCCTTGAGGCTGCCCTTCCGCAGGGCCGGGTCGGCCTGTCGCGCCGCGGCGGCCGCGGTCTGCGGAAAAAGGGCGAAAACGCAGCGATCCCCGACGACGGTCCAAGCCGGGGCGATCGGAATCGGCAGGCCGCTGACGGCGACGTAGTGCACGCTTCGGCCGTCGGCGGTGTACTCGCGCTCCGCAATGCGAATGCTCGACGTGAACGCGCCGACCGCCGCTCCGCTGATCTGCACCATCCGCGCCAAGATTCCCTGTAGCGCCGCGGCGTCCTTCACTTCGGCAACCAACACGTGCCCGGTGAACAACAGTCCGCCGTGGGCCGGGCTGTCATACATCGTCCAGTTGTCGCCGAAGCAATCCAGCAGGTCGGTCACACCAAACCCGAGGAATTGCCCGACCAGCGTCAGGCCATCCGTCGCCTGCTGATGGGCGTCCTCATCAATCGCCTCCACGGTAGACATGACGTCATCGAACAGCCCGCGCAAATTGAAAGTGAATGTGTAGGCGTAGTACGCATCCGCGGGGATGCACTCGACACTGGCATCCGTCACCGGCTTCTGCGCCAGCATGCCGCGCAGCGCCCCCTCCAGCTTCTCCGCCTGGAGCCGCGCATAGATGCGGTCGCCATGCGGCGTGCCGTCGATCCGTAGATATCCCCACTGCAGGCCGTTCACTCCGACCGCGGCGGGGAATGGGCTGCCCTCTGAGCCGGCCGCCTCGCCCGCCAGAGCGATCAGACCGCCGACGTTGACCCATGTGCTCATCCGCCAGGCGCTTTCCGTTTTCGGCGCCGCGGCGGCGGCCGCTTTGAGGCCGACGTCGGAAGCCAGGTTCGGCGCTGCCGCATTCGTCAGCGTCTGCGCAGCGGCCTGGGCGTGCTTCTCCGACGTGGCAAACACGAAGCGCCCCTGGTGTGCGGCGAAGCGCGGCGAACCGTCGTCGGACTGAAAGAAGTGCCAGTCGATACCGCCCATGGCCTTCGGTGCGTCTTCGTGCTTTCCGCCGCTCCGAAGACCGATGATGGCCTCCAGTATCTGCTCCGCCTCATTGCCGGCGTTCACAACGAGGATCAACCCCGGCATGTCGCCCTCGGCATGGAAGCTCATCGCCCCCGGATGCCGCAGGACGCGCTCCATCAGGCGGCCGGCTGCCGCAATCTCATCCGCCTCCATTCCCATCATCTCGCGCAGCACGGGCGCCCCGGCGGCGGCGCTCACGGTGCGCACGATCCCGCCATCCGGCGACAAACCACGCCATTCCGCGACAATCAGCGCATCCGGCGGCAGCATCGAAAGCGGGTCTCGCTCGGCGCCCGAAGCCGGGCCGCTCCAGCGCACGAAAACCGCGACCAGGAAAACGGGCAGCAGTAAGCGAATCATTGCGAATCCTCCGGGGCGGGTCGGCCAGGGCGAGACGATTGCGGGTCGGCGATCGAGTAGCAGGCCGGCGGGGACGGGCAGCTTTCAATCCGGGTGAAAGTTGGGTCCAAAAACGCCGTCCGTGCTCAGCCGCACGGGGAGCGCCGGTATACTCCCCCGCTCGAAATCCGGTGCAACGCGCATCCGATACGGAGCGGGCGTGACACACATCGGCGTCGTATCCTACCTCAACGCGCGACCGCTGGTCGAGGGGCTTGCCGACGCCCCGGACCTGCGGCTCTCGTTCGACGTGCCGTCGCGGCTGGGCGAGCGGTTGTTCTCCGGCGAGTTCGACGCGGCGCTGCTGCCGATCGTGGACGTGCTGCAGGCGCGCGGGCGCTGCGAAATTCTGCCCGACGCCTGCATCGCCTGTGACGGCGAGACGATGACCGTCCGCGTGTTCTCGCAGACCCCGCCGCATCGGATTCGCACAATTTTCACGGACGCTGATTCGCATACATCGGTGGCGCTGGCGCGCGTCCTGTGGCGCGAAATGTACGGAATTGACGTTGAATTGCGCCCCCTGACCGGCGGAATCGAGGGCGCCCATCAGCACGACGCCGTGCTGCTGATCGGCGACAAGGTGGTGGACCCGCGGCGCGGCAGCTTCGCCTATGAGACCGACCTGGGCGGGGCCTGGCGGCAACACACCGGTCTGCCGTTCGTGTTCGCCGTCTGGACGCAGATCACCGGCACCGCCGCCGAGGATGGGGAGCATCTGGCGGCGCTGCTGAGCGAGGCGCGGGATCGCGGGGTCGAGCGGGCGGAGCGGATCGCGGAGGAGCAGGCCGGCCGGCACGGCTTTTCGGCGGCAGCGGCGGTTCGTTACCTGACCCGCTGCCTGCGATTTCGGCTGGATGATCGAACGATGCGCGGTGCGGAGCTGTTTGCGCGGCACTGCCGAGAACTGGGCATCGTGCCGCCCGACGGAGTGTTGACGTGGCCGGGCGCCGGCGTGAGCGGCGCGGCGGCCGACGGAGGAGTGCGATGAGTGCGAAGACGGCCGGGGCGACGCCCGCGCCTGCGGGGCAGAAGAGCGGCTTTCGGCGGATGACCGATGCGGAGGCGATCGAGGCCTACGAGCAACTGAGCATTCATGAACTGGGACGGCTTGCCCACGCCCGCACGCTGGAGCTTCACCCTGAGCCGTATCGCACCTATGTCATCGACCGCAATATCAACTACTCGAATGTCTGCACCGCCAAGTGCATTTTCTGCAATTTCAAGGCCGACCCGGGCGACGCGGAGGCGTACATCCTGTCGTTCGATCAGATCGGGGAAAAGATCGAGGAACTGATCGATATCGGCGGCACGCAGATTCTGATGCAGGGCGGGCTGGTGCCGGATGAGAGCGATCCGCACGGACACGGATTGCCCTTCTCGTGGTATCTCGACCTGCTGCGCTTCATCCGCGATCGCTACCCCTCGATCCACATTCACGCCTTCAGCCCGCCGGAAATCTGGGCGTTTCACCAGGTCTTCGGCATGACGCTGGAGGACACGATCAAGCGGCTGCGCGACGCCGGGCTGGCCACCATCCCCGGCGGCGGCGGCGAGATCCTGGTGGATCGCATCCGGGACAAGATCAGCATCGGCAAGACGCGCTCGCAGGAGTGGCTGGCGGTGATGCGCGAGGCGCATCGCCAGGAAATGAAGACGTCCTGCACGATGATGATGGGGCACATCGAAACGATCGAGGAGCGGATCGAGCACATGCGCCTGCTGCGCGATCTGCAGGATGAATACGGCGGATTCACGGCGTTTATCCACTGGCCGTTTCAGCCGGACAATACGCCGCTGGGACGCTGGAAGCGGCTGGCGGTCGAGGTCGAGAGCGATGCCGGGCCACGCGGCCGGCCGCGCAACGACGGGCGTCACCTGCTGCTGGCCGATGCCCACGAATACCTGGTGTGGCTGGCAATTTCGCGGCTGTACTTCGACAACATTCCGAACCTGCAATCGAGCTGGGTGACGATGGGTCCGAAGATCGGGCAGTTGGCGCTGTTCTTCGGCGCCAATGACATGGGCAGCGTGATGATGGAGGAGAACGTCGTCTCGCAGGCGGGGGCGACGTACCGGCTCAATGAGGCCGAGATTCAGCGATTGATCGTCGATGCCGGCTGGCGGCCGCAGCAGCGGGATCAATACTACCGCCCGATCAGCGTGCCGAAGCGCGAGCGCCGCACGGTGGACGGTACGCACAGGGCGACGGGGGCGCAAATGGCGAACGGGGCGGCCGGAGCGGCCGGGGCGGCGCCGCCTGTGGGAGGCATCGTGCAGCTCGAGGTCCGGGGGCAACCGAGTGCCCCGCAAGCGGCACGGTGAGTGACGCCGGCGGCCGGCCGCTCGCCTTCCGCGGCGCCGGGGCGTGATGCGCTTGTCACGGGCGCGCGAGGTTGATATTCTCCCCCGCTCTGCTCGGAGACGAGCGGGCGTGTGCCCGAGTGGCCAAAGGGGACGGGCTGTAAACCCGTTGGCTTACGCCTTCGCTGGTTCGAATCCAGCCGCGCCCAATGATCGGTTTGCAAGTCTGCGCACACTTCCGCACGATTGTGCAAAAACCCCATGTTTTCATGGGTTTCCGTCGATTCGTTCACTTCGGTGCGCAGGCGTGCGGACGGGTGCTGCGCCGCATTTTGCGCCACAAGTGCGCCGGATTCTGCGCCGCTTTTTGCGCCGCCCGTCGCCGCCTCGAAGTGTGCGTCCCGGGCTTGCAGGTAGTGCGTCGCGCCGATCAGGGGAGAATGACCCGCCCACTTCGCGACAACGTGACCCGGGAACTTTTCCGCCCAGTCGATCAGGCACGATGCGCGCAGATTGTGGAACGTCCGCGGCCAGGGTTCGTGTCCAGCCCGCCGGATGATCTTGTGAAACGTCGTCCCGAGATTCTTCGGGCCGCTTGCCAGCCGGGGGACAACATTCGCGACGCCGGGCGCGGCCAACTCGAACGAGTCCAGCAGCAGCGCCCGCAGCTCAGGCACAATCGGGACGGCGCGCACCGCATGGCCGGCATGTCCGCTCGTTTTTGGCGAGCGCACCGTCAACCGCCCGCGCGACCAGTCCACGTCCGCCCAGGTCAGCCCAACCAGCTCGGACGGGCATCGCAGCGCCGCAAACCGAACCAGCCCGACGATCAGCCGCCATTCCGAATCGGGGCAGGCGTCGAGCACGTCGTCGATCACCGCGCGGCGGATGTACCTCGCGCGGTCGGGGTTCGATTGCGGACCAGCCCGAACGCCGTCGAATGGGTTCGCGCCGATGATTCCCCAGCGGATCGCGCGGTTGAACAAGCTGCGGGCTGTAAGCGTGCGCTTCGCGGCCGTCGCGGTCGCGAGCTTGCCGTCCGCCATGTCACGCCGCCAGCGCTCGGCGTCGAGCGGGGTGATCGCCTTGACGGGCCGATTCTCGCCGAACGCGCGGACCAGCGCATCCAGCCCTTGTTTCCGAGCCGCCCGCGTACTTTCGCGAATCGTTGACGCCTCATCGAATCGCCGAATCAACTCGCCCAGCGTCACTTCCGCGTGAGCTTCCCTCGGTTGAACCAGTCCGATCCGCCCGAGCTTGTCGTAGAACTCGCGAGGCAGGTGGCGCAACCAGCCCGCGGTATCGGCGTCGATCGGCAGATTCGCCGCCCGCGCCGCCGCCAGCGCTTCGACGCGCAGGCGGAAACTCTCGGCGAGCTTGATCGGCATCGCGCCCAACCGGATCACTTTCCGCGCGCTGTCGATCACAATCAACAGTCGCCGTCCACCGTTCGCGTCCCGTGCAAGGCTTGCCACTTTCCACCATCCTTTCGCTTCAGTGCGCCAACCTACCGCGACGTGCGGCATCGCGCAAGTGTGTGCATCGGGGTTCGTCAATCGTCCACGCCGTCCACGTCATAGACCGGCTCGCCGAGCGCGGCATCGGCCGCATCTTGCAGCACGTCCAGCGGGGGGGCGTCGTCGTCCGGTCCGGGGGGTGCCGCGAAGCTGGCGACAATGGCGACATGCGACACAATTCGACTTTCTGCCTGGGAACTTAAATTTTGTCGCCGGGGGGGGTCGGTTTCCGGGCCGTCGGCCAGCTCGAAACGATCGGTCGGCCGTCCCGGGCCGTCCCGTCGCGTCGTCGCCCAGCGCCCGACGCCCAGCCCGACCAGCTCGGACAGCGCGCGTCCAGCCGCCGTCGCCTCACGGAACTCGCGCGGGCCGCCGCGCTGCAGGTCGCGAATCGTCGTCGAGCCGCCGCGCGACCGAATCCACGCGACCAGCCCCTTGAGCTTCCGATCGTCGTCCGATTCGGCCAGAGCCGCGTAGACGCGCTTCGCTTCACGGCCGAACCAGCGCGCGAGCTTGACGCCGGCGCGAACGGAATCGCCGTCGATCAGCGTCGAGTCGCTCGGCACCTTCGGATCGTCCGACGCCCAGCGCACAAGATGAACGACCAGCGCCAGCCGCGCCGCCGCCGCTTCGAGTTTCGACCAGCATGCCGCCAGGTCGCCGGTCAGCGCCGCGGTTTCCCTCGCATGGACGTTGTAGAACTCGGTCCAGGCGCGCTTGCCGTCCGGGGCGAGATTGATAGTCACGGGCCGCGGTTCGCCGTCGGGGCCGCAGTCAAAGTCGAGCCTCAGCAGTGTGCGGAAAATCTGGTCGAGCGCTTCGTCCACAGCGGCCGGGATATCCGCCTCACGCCAGACTTTCGGACGCGCGGGGGCGTCGCCAGCAGCAGGCGCGCGAGTAGGCCGTTGTCGGCATGTTCCTGTCCGATCGCCCGGGCAAGTGTGCGCGGCTGAATCCCGCCGCAGATCGAAGCGCACGCCGCCGGGACGTGAATCGTCGGCGGAATGCCAGTCTTTCGATCGATCACCACAGCCTCGCCGGAATGCGCGCTCAACCAGAACGGCGCATCACTTCCCACTCGCCCAGCCGCCGCGTAGCGGTCGAATGCACCCACCCAGCCGGCCAGCTCATCGCGCGCGAGCAGCACGCCGCGCGCATTGCCGAGCAAAATCGGCGCGAGCGCTTCGACCGTTGTGTCCGACACGATGTACCGGCGCGCCGTCGGCGGGGCCGGAATCTGCGGGGGTTCGGTCGGCGCATTTCCGCCGGCAGCTTGTCGCTTCCATGCCGTGAGCGCCGCCTCGGCGCGGAGTCGGTCCGCCTCGAAGTGTTGCATCGTGCTCGCGTGTTCGGCGAACGCCACGCGCTGCGCGTCGCGCAGCGGCCGGAGCGCCGCCTTGATCGCGGGTGTTTTCGACGTGCCGCTTTCGCCGACCAGCGCGCACCACAAGATCGCCGGTTCGGTCCACGAGCGCTTGAGCGCGATTCGCCGCGAGTTGCCGATTGACGCCGCCAGCGCCGCCAGCAGCGGCAGCCCGACGTAGCAGGGATCACAGCCGATCGCAGCCGACGCCGCGGCCACAAACTCGCGGACCGGGCCGGGAAGCGCGTCGATCGGGAATGGCGCGAATTCCGGCACGTCCGCGCCCAACGAGCCGCGCGGTATGATGTCAGGTGTCGATGCTCCGTTCGTCCGTCGCCCGTCGCGCGCCCCCGCGTGCGCCGGGCGGATTTTTGCGCCGCTCATCGGCCACCGCCCGGAGCCGCACTCCGGCACGTCCAGATGTACGCGCAAGTCGGCGGGGTCGATCCGAACGGCCCGGCCGAGCCGGACAACGCGCAGATCGCCGCGCGCGATTGCGGATTGAACCGTCCGCGGGCAGACGGCCAGCTTCGCGGCCGCTTCCGGGATTCGCAGCAGATGGGGGGCGTCGATCGTGGTGGGCTTGAGGGAGTCGGTCACGGGCTTGGGGGAGTCGATCGGATTGCGTCGCATGGAGAGTACTCCGTACTCGGGTCGCATCGCGCGGCACGTCGCCGCGCTCTACCCAAGTGCGGGCCATGCAACCATCAATCCGTCGCAGGTTGCGTTGCACCCCCCCCCGACACGCGGTTTCCCAAGCTGCGCAGCAGGTCCGGCCAGCGCGTGGGCGTGCAGCCGTCGTCACAAAAGGGTTGCGGGGGGGGTTGCAGGGGGTTGCAGGGGCGCGAGCTACCGCCCGTCGTCGCCGGCATCGGTGCGGAGCCGGCCACGAACGCGGACGGATGATCGTGCCGTCGATCCGTCGCCGGCCGCTCTCATCACGTCGGCCACCCGCCGCTTCACTGCTTGAACGCGCTGGCGCGAAACGCCGAGATTCTCGGCCGTCGCGCTCACGTTGCCGCCGTTCGCCGCGAGCGCGTTCCAGATTTCATTTTCGCGGTCCGTCAGCGGTCGCAGGTCAACAGAGGCGCGCCGCTTTCGCTTCACCGGGGGTCGTCGCTTCGCCGCCGGGGCGCGCGACGCGGCAAGCAGGCACTCGGCCGCGCGCGATGCTACTTTCGCCGTTACGGTTCGGTGCATCATCCGATCGATCGCAGTCGCTTCGAGTCCGCAAGCCGAGACAATTTCCGCCGCGCGATGCAGTGCATTTTGAAATTGCTCGCCGCCCGGGTCGCCGATATATGCGGGATGGTGCGCCAGATCGGTCCAACGGACCGGGCCGCACAACTTCAGTGCAAGCGCGACGCCGCGCAACATGTCGGCCAGCGCCGTCAGGAGGTGCCCGTCGCTCGGCAGGTCGCGCGGGATTCCGGGGAGCCGCGTGTGCTTCGTGACCACCCACCCACCAGACTTTAGCCGCACTTCGCTCGCATAGACGATCGGCTCGGGTCGTTGTTCGATGGTGACAACAGGGGGCATCGGTCGATCCTCGTTGCCGAGCCGCCGCCCGAATGCGCCGCAAGGATCGTGAACGGCGCACCGGGCAGCAGGACCGGGAGCTACCCGGCACAACTCGGCGCCGCGAAGTATCGACGCACTCCACCATCTGCGCCAACCCGGCCGAGATTCCGCAGCGCGATAACGCTTACTCCCGTCGATTCGCATAGCCCACGTCCGCCGAATCGCCCGGAGAACCTATCGAATTCCGCCGCGGAAAACCTAGGTTTACGACCGTTTCTAGTCCGTCCGCGGGGGGGGCGTCGGAGCCGGTCGGGGGCGGAATCGCCACCCCCCTTGGCGACAAAATTCAAGTTCCCGGGCAGAAAGTCGAATTGTGTCGCATGTCGCCATTGTCGCCAGCCCGCGTCGTCGGGGGGGGGTTCACGCCGTCGAAGCGGGTCGGCGCGAGGGGGCATCGCGTTCCAGGAATGGAAATTCCGGCCGTCCGGGGGCCGTCCCGCCGCGTCGTCGCGTCGCCCGGGGGGTTCGGACAGGATCGCCGCGCCACGTCGCCCAGCGGGCCAGGGAATCGACGTGCGGGCCGTCCATTATCGTCACACAGGGGGCCGTCCGCCGGCACTATTCCCGGGTCGCGTCGCCGACGATCCTCAGCACGCTCGCCCGGGTCGCCGGGCCGAGCTTCGGCCACGCCGCCATGATCGCCGCCAGGTCGGGGTCCAGGCCGTCCGATTGTGTCGGATTCGTCGGAAAGTGCGCCGGATTCTGCGCCGCTTCGGCGGGGATCGCGTGTTTTCCGCCTAGAAAGCGCGGGGGGTTCGAATCCAGCCGCGCCCAATCGTTTCCTCCCTGCCGACGCTCTTTCACGCGGATTCATGTCCGAATTCCCCCGCAAGCGGTCGAGTACGGCCCTGGTCGTGCGCTCTGGTTCGAGCTGATTTCCCCGACTACTGGAGCACTCTGGGACGGTGCGCAAGGGTCGTTCGCGTCATGCGTGGCCGGTCGGGTTGCAGTTTGGCAGCGATTTCGCCGCGCGTGGACAGCCAATCACTGCGCGCATTGCTGAGCCGATCGAAGCGTCAAACCTATCGACAACCGCCATCCCGATATCCGCGCGAATCGGCCTGACGGACCGAAATGCGGCGACACAACATCACTTTCGCTCGATCACCACCGGCGTCGGAGCCGTCTCCGGCAGCGCATTCAGAATCGCTTCAGCGCCGGAATCCGCCGGCGCGCCGCGCTGCGCCGTCAGCACGATCAGCCCCGCGGTCAGCCGCCGCATCGGCTCGCGATTGCGGCTGGTGTCGCACACCTGCCCCGCCGCCGTCGCCGCCTTCTCGTCCAGCATGTCGCCGTGGCCCTGCTCCGTCGCGACGATCTTCCAAGCCGGACCGACGGTGGAAGCGAAGAACTGTTCATAATTGCGACCCGCCGGCGCGCAACTGCCGCCCAGGCCGGCGCCGAGGATTACCGCCGGCGGCCCGGGCATGGCTTCGTCCCCTGCTGGCTGCGATCGAGCGCCGCGGGATGAGACGCGGCCGCCCGCGCCGCCGACGGGATCCACGCCGACGATGCCCGCGAATCGGCCGGGCAGCATCTCGCAAACAAGCCAGGCGGCCAGCCCGCCGCGCGAATGCCCGCCGATCGTGAGCAGGTCCGGCCGCGGAATGACCGCAGAATCGCCGCCTGTCGTGCCTTGCTCCAGGCTGGAAGCATTCGCGGGACTTCCGAGGGCATTCGCCGCGCGAGTTGCCGCGTCAGATGCGGGTCCATTCGCCGCGCCAGTTGTCGCGCCGCTTACCCCATTCGAGCGCCCAACCGCCTCTGCGACGATTATCTCCCGGCCTGAATCGCGAACCGCCGCTTCCAGCCGCGACTCGATCCAACTGACGATCTCGCGCGAGTACTCGGCTTCCTGCATGACGTTTGGATTGCCGGACAGCGCTCCGAACCCCGGCTCGTACGACTGCGGTGCGACGACGATCAGCCCGTGAGAGGCAACATGCGTCAGCACCGAGTCATAGAACGAGTTTCGCGTCATGAATCCGTGATGGAACAGGACGACGGCGTACTGACCCGGGGCTGCGGGAGTATGGATGCGCAGCGGCACCGGCGGGCCTTGAACGCACGCCTCCACCTCGAAAGTGCGCACGTCGAGCGGCCCGCGCTCGAAGGGCGACACGGTGGAAAGGAATGCCGAATCCGGGGGCTGTTCGGCCACACCGGTCGAATCGCTGTTCGGCGCGTGGATAGCGCTGGAGCGGCCCGCGGCCTGCGAGTTGGAACCGGCGGCCGGTTCGCAATCGGGCAGCTCGCGTGCCGTACGCTGAATGCAGCCGACCAGAAGCACAACTCCGGCCGACAACCATACGAGGGAATTTGACAGAACGAACCGCCGCCGCACCGCCGGGCAAGCTCGCATTCAACCTGCTCCTATCGCATCGCTTCCGGTTGCCGACGTGAATGGTATCCGACGAGATCACAAAGGAAAGCGGCTGCCCGGACAGAGAGGGGATGAGCAGGACGAGCGACTGATTCGATGCCGCACTGCGCCACGCCGAAAAAGGAACGCGGCGCGGTGCATGCCCGAGGGTTGTGGGCTGCACCGCGCCGCGGGGCCGTTCCCGCGGCAGGAACGCGTGCTCGCCGCAGGATCAGGGATTCCATACGCCGGTCAGCCAGCGCTCCGGCCCGACGGCCGGGCTGAACCAGGTGTTCTTCACCGTCGGCTGCGGGAAATTGTCGTACTTCCAGGCGCTGGCCCGCCAGTACGTGCGCCAGTATGCGTTGCCCGGCGTCGCGTAATCACGCGGGTCGTTCATGTCGCCGGATTTGCGAAGCTGGATGACCTCGGCGTGTCCGTCGGCGAAGACCGCGTTGAAACGGCTGCGCGGGCCGTGCCAACCGGGGATCGTCTGCGGCCGCGAGCCGATGTCGAAGCCGATGCTGGCGTAGCCCAGCTCGGTCGTGTTCGCCATGGCCTGAATGAACCGCGACTCCCAGAACAGCAGATTCTTCGCCGGCTCGGAAAACTGGTGCAGCGGGCGGCGATAAGCCCCCCAGCGCCGATACGGAGCGTGGTCCGACGGGTCGTCAAACAACCCGTGCAGCTTCACGTAGTAGTAATCCCCCATGTAGCTGTTGCCGCTGGCCTTGAACACGCTTTCGGCCCATGCGCTCGAGCGCGGCGCCGCGCTGAATACGTCCTGCACCATGCCCTTGTCGGTCGGGCACTGGAACAGGCGGAAGTCGCGCTGCGCCTGCGGATTGGACGAGTGGCCGCCGGTCATGTAGCGGTTCATGTACCGCCCCTTGCTACCCTTCGGCGGCAGGCCCAGGTTCGGCCCGCCGAATTCCGGATCGCTGCCGTCCGCCCCGCCCCAGCAGTGATCGCCGGAGCCCATCCAGAAATAAGGCCCGCGGTCCGAATCTTCGTTCGTGACCTCGTGCGCCAGATGCAGGCGCTGCCTGCTGTCGTCGCTGGCGGCGGTGTGCGCCATGTTGCCGAACTGCTTGAGGTTCGACAGGCAAACGACCCGCTGCGCCTGCACCCGCGCCTCGGACATCGAGGGCAGCAGGATTGACATCAGCAGCAGGATGATCGCGATGACCACCAGCAGTTCGACGAGGGTGAATGCGGAGCGAAGCGGATCAATGAGAAATTGAACGCGCCCGCGCACGAAGTGAGTGCGGCCCCATGTCATGACAGTGCCTCTCCCGGCAGCGGAGCATCCGTGCCCGCGATCCGCCTTACATGATTCATCAATCGTCGCGGTGCGCCGAACGGCGCGCGACTCGCCCGAAACGATGAACCGGTCCGCGCTTCCGCCCATGAACCGCGCGTCGGCGAGCCGCTTCGGGCGCTGCGGCATGAAGCCGTAGCAACCAAAGACGGCCGCATTGCGCCGACCGGCACGGCCGAGCGCTGCGAGCGCGATTCACGGGGCCAATCCGCACGAGACCGAAGGCGCGACGAGGGGCCGTCGCACCATGACCGCCGACGCGAGAGGGGGCCGTCGCATCGGGCCTGACCGGAGCCGCGACGGTGTGCCGTTCCGTCGCTGCGCTCCCTACCCGTCAGGGCTTCGGCACCGACGCTGCAAACACAGAGTCGGCGCTCACCATGCCGCACCCGGGGAGCCGCCGCGCGGAGACAGAGCCTCCGCAGCAAGCGAACGAGGACGACACGATTGCTGAATCATTGCCGCGCATCGGCCGATAAGTCAAGCAAAGTGGGGATGAACCGGTAATAATTCTCAAGATTGGCGGCCGGGAGCGGTTGCGTGCCGGTTCGACGCGGCCGCGCCGAAACTCGCACGCCTGCGTCTGCCCCCGCTCAACGCTCGTACAGCGTCCAGAACGTCTCGGACCGCACGACCTCAAACGCCTCACCCCAATAGCGCTCCAGGTCGGCGAAGGGCGCCACGATCACGACGCCCCGATCGCGGAGATGGGACAGCAGGTCATCATCCGTCAACGACGGCTCGCGGATCGTCAGGCTTTCGCGATAGGAAAACACTCGAACCCCCGGCGGCGATTCGCGCCGCTGTGCGACATACGCCGTCATCGGGCCGACGGTCAGGTTTGCGAGGAGGAACCCGCCCGGGCCGGCCGCTTCCAGCGCTGCCACGGCGAATCGCTCGGCGGAGTCATCCCCGACGCGCCACGGGCGCAGGAAGTGATCGTAGGAGTCGCGATAGGGGACTTGTCGCATTTTCGATTGCAGCCAGCCGGCAGCCCGCGCCGCCTCCGGGAATACCGCATAGACGGCCACCGGGGCCATCACGCAGGACAGCAGCATCGCGCGAACTCCGCGCCTGCGGCCGCGGACCTCTGACCAGCGCAGCAGGCGCTCGGTGCCCAGCCCCGCCCAAAGCGCTGTCATCGCGCAGATCGGCACGAAAAACGTCACCTGATCGTGAATCGAGTAGCGCATGACAAAGGCGAAGATCAGCACCGATTGGACCGCAATCGTCCGCCAGAACAGCGGCCGCCGCCCGCCGCGCATGTGCCGCACGCCGAAGAGCGCCAACAGGATGGCCGCACTGGGGAAGTTGTAGGCCCAGTAGGCGAGCGACATGAGCAGTCCGCCGGGGGTGATTTTCGCATTGAGTACTTCGGCGGCGTAACCGCGGGCGCCCTCCGCACCGCCGAAGAAGGTCGAATGCAGCGTGGCCGCCAGGTCGCCGGTGCGGTAGTACCACTCGACCACGATGATCGAGTAGGGCATGGTGCAGATGCCCCAGGCGATCGCGGCGGCGACGACGTGCAGACCCGAGGTTCTTCCCCGCTGCGCTACCGCTATGGCCGCACCGACGTAGGTCACAAGCGTCAGCAGGCCGAGCATGTGATTGGCAATGTGGAGGCCGCTCAGGGCGAAAAGCGGGACGAGCCAGGCGCCGTCACCGGTTCGCGCAAGTCGCGCCAATACGCACCATTCGAGGATCATTAGCGCCGCATGGAGCGAATAAGTCTCCGTGACGGCCGACATCTGCCAGTAGGTGTGCGACAGCGCCAGCACGGCCGCCGCAAGGCAGGCCGCGCGGAGGGAGCCGGTGAGCGTCAGCACCAGTCCGCAGAGTGCCCCGACGCCGACCGCGCCGGCGAGGGCCGAGACGAAGTTCATGAGAAATGCCGGCTCGCCGGGGAAGATCGCGACGACAAACGAGCAGAGGTGAAAGTGCAGTGGGTGGGAAAGCGCCAACCCGAGGGGGTTCGTCAGCATTCCGTTGAGTACGCGGTACTGGTGCATGCCGCTGTCCTGCCAGCAGACGCCGGGAGCGGCGGTGAGGCCGAACAACAGCAGCGCGAACACGCCGACCGCGATCGCGACGCGCGGAGCAGCGCGACGGGGGTCGGCAATCGCGGAATCGAAGGAGAATGCCAAGATTCGTGCCCTGTTCGGCGCAGAATGGCGCGGACTTGCACAGGCGGGGCGAACAACCGTGCGCCGCCTTGCGCGGACTGTACCCCCGAACGAGGCCACGCGCAAGAGACAGGCTCGACACCGGCCGCCCATCCGGGATAATCCCGCCACAGACGCCGAGGCTGCGGCGCGTCGTCGTGACGCGGCCCCTGCTCGGCGCACCCATCTGCAACGGATCGAGATTCGCCATGTTCGCACGAGTTCCCGCGACGCTTCTGGGCACGCTGCTGGCGGCGGCCCTTTCGCTTCCCACGATTGCAGTCGCCGCTGACCCGCCCGTGCCGATCACCGCGGGGGATGTCAAGGTGTCCACGGACAACCTGGAGCTGCTGCTCAAGCCCCTGACCAAGGGGGAACTGGTCATCGAGGCCGACGCATGGCAGAAGATTCTGCAGGAGAAGGTGCGCGAGATCAGCAATTGCGAGATCGCCGCGGCGGCGGCGGAAGGCGACGCCCGGACGAAGCTGCTGGAGCAGGCGGCCGCGGGGCGCGAAGCACGAACGGCGATTATTGACCGGCTGAACGTGGTGCTGAGCGCGCTGCGGGCCAAGGGCGGGAAGTCGGATGACTATGACACCTACCGGGACGCGGTCTCGGGGATGACGGTGAAGCTGACCGACGCCGGCGCCGCCTGGACCGGCGTGTCCCACTGGCTGCAATCGCCGGAGGGCGGGATTCGCTACGGGCGCAACATCCTGATGTTTCTTGCGACGCTGGTCGTGTTTCGTGTGATCAGCGGGGTGGCGCGCGGGGTGGCGCGACGAGCACTGGGCGCGATGAAGCAGATGTCGAACCTGTTGCGCGATTTCATGGTCAACGCGCTGCACAAGATCATCATGTTCGTGGGGTTCGTCGTCGCGCTGTCGATGCTGGAGGTCAACATCGGGCCGTTCCTGGCGGCGATGGGCGCGGCCGGCTTCGTGATCGGCTTCGCGCTGCAAGGCACGTTGAGCAATTTCGCCTCGGGCATCATGATCCTGCTCTACCGGCCCTACGACCTGAACAACACGGTCACGATCGCCGGGCAGAAGGGCAACGTGCAGGCGATGTCGCTGGTATCGACGGTGCTGAAAAACGCGGACGGCCACACGGTCACGATCCCGAATTCGGCCATCTGGGGCGGGACAATCACGGTGCACGCCAATGCGGCGTGAGGATCGGACGTACGGTCTCGGCCGGTAGCGCCGCGCGGAGATTGCGCCCCGGGCCGGACTGGAGCGAATCGTCCCGTTTGCGCGTCGGGCCGAAGCGCGGTCGGCGGCGGCGGCGATGCGGAGCCGTGGTGCCGGACGGGTCGAATCGCGCCGATAGAATCTCCCGACGCGCAGCGCTGCCCGCTTTCCGCAGTCATGTGGAGCGGACGGCCGCGATGAAGGGAGATGGCGGGCGTGATTGTGAAGTTTCCGGCCGAACTGGAGCATTGGCGGCGACGGATCGAGGGGATCGCGCGCGAATGCGGTCTGGACTTCTTCGAGACCGTCTTCGAGATGGTCGACTTCGACCAGATGAACCAGATTGCGGCCTACGGGGGGTTTCCGCAGCGCTATCCGCACTGGCGCTTCGGGATGGAGTATGAGCGGCTGCGCAAGCAGCACTCCTACGGGCTGGGCAAGATCTACGAGATGGTCATCAACAATGACCCGTGCTACGCCTACCTGCTGAATGACAACGCGCTGGCGGATCAGAAGACCGTCATGGCGCATGTGTACGGGCACTGCGATTTCTTCAAGAACAACGTGTGGTTCAGCAAGACCAACCGCAAGATGATGGACGGAATGGCGAATCACGCGACGCGCGTGCATCGTCACATCGAGCGCGAGGGGCAGGAGACGGTCGAGCGGTTCATCGAGGTGTGCCTGTCGCTGGACAACCTGATCGATCCCTACCTGCCGTTCATGAAGCGCTCGGACGCCCCGGCCGCCCGCGGCGAAACGCGCTCGAGCATGCGCGAGCGGATCGAGGAGCGGGTGGTGCGCTACCCGGCCAAGGCGTACATGGACCGCTTCATTAATCCGCCCGAAGAGCTGGCGCGACAGCGCGAAGCGGAAACGCGCGAACTGTCGGAAAAGCGGCGGGCGTTTCCGGCGGAGCCGACGCGCGACGTGCTGCTGTTCCTGCTGCGCTATGCGCCGCTGGAGGACTGGCAGGCGGACATTCTGCAGATCATCCGTGACGAGGCCTATTACTACGCGCCGCAGGGGCAGACCAAGATCATGAACGAGGGCTGGGCCACCTACTGGCACTCGCACATGATGACGCGGCGGCTGCTGACCGACGACGAGCTGATCACCTATTGCGATCATCACTCGGGAACGCTGGCGATGGGGCCGGGGCGGCTGAATCCGTACAAGGTGGGCGTTGAGCTGTTCCGCGACATCGAGCAGCGCTGGAACACCGGGCGATTCGGCAAGGAATACGAAGAGTGCGATTCGATCGAAGCGCGTCGAACCTGGGATCGCAAGCTCCAGGCGGGGCGCGAGAAAATATTCGAGGTGCGCCGCGTCCACAACGACGTGACGTTCATTGACGAGTTCCTGACGCCGGAATTCGTCGATCGCTACCGGCTTTATCAGTATCGCCAGGATCCGGCCACCGGGCGGATGGTGGCGGTGGATCGGGATTTCGGTCGCATCAAGAAGCAATTGCTGTTCATGCTCACGAACCACGGACAGCCGTACATCTACGTGGTGGACGGAAACTACGCCAACCGCGGCGAGCTGTATCTCGCGCACAAGCACCTGGGCGTGGACGTTGAAATCCGCTTTGCCAACGAGTGCCTGCGCAACCTGCACGCCATCTGGCGGAGGCCGGTGCACGTGCAGGCGCAGATCGATGACGACATGGTGCTGTTCACCTGCGACGGCGAGAACATCAAGCAGCACAAGATCAAGGATGATCTGCCCGCTCCGGCGCACTCGGTTCGTTGAGCGACCGCGCTTTGCCAGGCAATCGTCGCCGTGCCGTGCGCGGCCCGCTTCCGGCGCCGCTAGAATCCGCCGTTGTGACAGCGGTTGAACCAGCCCGTCCGACGGACCTGCGCGACTCCGCCCCCCTGCTGGAGGTTTCGAACCTCTGCGTGCACTTCCCGGTGCGCAGCGCGAGCGCCGCGGCGGCCGGTTCGGCGCCACCCGCCGATCGACGGCTGCGCGTGCTGGCGGCGGTGGACGGCGTTTCCTTTTCCCTGGCGCGGGGGCGCACGCTCGGGCTGGTCGGGGAGAGCGGCTGCGGCAAATCCACGCTCAGCCGCGCCGTTCTGCGCCTGATTCCGACAACCGGCGGCACAATCCGCTACGACGGCGCAGACATCACCACGCTCGGCACGCGCGCCCTGCGGCCGCTGCGCCGCCGGATGCAGATGGTGTTTCAGGATCCGCTGGGCAGCCTGAACCCGCGCCTGACCATCGGCGACGCACTGACCGAGCCGCTGCGCGTGCACGGCATCGGAGGCAGCGGCCGCGAGCGACGCGCGCGGGCGGCGGCGCTGCTGCAGCGCGTCGGGCTGGGGGCGGAGGCATTCGGGCGCTACCCGCACGAATTTTCCGGGGGGCAGCGGCAACGGATCGGCATCGCGCGGGCGCTGGCGCTGGGACCGGAACTGGTGGTCTGCGATGAGCCGGTGTCGGCGCTGGACGTGTCGATCCAGTCGCAGATTCTGAACCTGCTCTCGGAATTGCAGCGCGAGCTGGGACTGGCCTACCTGTTCATCGCGCACAACCTCGGTGTGGTTCGGCGGCTGTGCGACGACGTGACGGTGATGTACCTGGGGCGCTTCGTGGAGGTCGCGCCGGCGGCGGAACTGTTCGCGACGCCGCGGCACCCCTATACACGGGCGCTGCTGGCGGCGGCGCCGCGAATTCGCGCGGGTGGCGCGGATGCGGCGGACAGGCCCGACATGGCAAGTGGGCCGAATGCGGGGCGCGCGACAATCGCATCCGGCGCGGCGACTCCATCACGCACGACGAGCGCATCCGGCTCGCCGACCGCCCTGCCGCTCTTGACCGGCGATCCGCCCAGCCCGCTGAATCCGCCACCCGGCTGCGCGTTCCATCCGCGCTGCCCGATTGCGGAATCACGCTGCCGCATCGAGAGGCCCCTGTTGCGAACGATCGGCGGAGCGCAGGTGGCGTGTCATCTGGCGGGGTAGCGGAGCGGCAGGCTGGAGCGAATTCAGAGGTGCGGCGGTGCTGCATGGGGGAATGCGCTGCTCACAAAGCAGCGGCACGCGAAAAGGCCGCACACGAAATAGTAGCGCTTCGACATGCCGCACTATTTCCGCGCTTATTCCCTCTCCGCCTTCCGAAACACCGCAACGATGTCCTCCACCGGGACGACGAAGAGCCGGTTATCCCCCTCGAAATCAACCGGAATCGCCTGCTTGGGATTGAACAGCACGCGGTCATACTGCCGGATCGGGTAGTCGGCGTCGCGCTCCACCTGCGCGGAGACGGCCACGATCCGCCCCGTGATCGTCGGAATCTCGATGTTGTTGGGCAGCTCGATGCCGCCCTTGGTCTTCTTCTTATCCTCATCCTTGCGGATCAGGACGCGTTTGCCGATCGGTTCAACCGTCTCGGCCAGGCGGGCCGGCCGCGGAGGTGTTGCGCTCATTTTCCGCTCTCCATTCGCGTCAGCGGACCGCCCGACGACGCACCGCGGCGCGCTGCGGCATGTACCTTGCGAACCACGCCTCGAGCCGACGCAGGCGCTCCAGCCGATTCTGCGGCCGGCCGCCGCGCACCATGCCGTGCGATTCCCCCTCGAAGCGGATCATCTCCACCTCGCGACCCAGCACCTTGAGCGACGCGAACATCTGCTCGCCCTGCTCCGGCGGGCAGCGGTGATCCTGTTCCTGGTGCTCGATCAGGAGTGGCGTGCGGCAGTTGGCGACGAACGTCAGCGGGCTTTGCCGGCGGTAGCCTTCGCGATTCTCCCACGGCAGGCCGCCGAACTCCGAACCCAGGTCGTAGCCGTAATCGGATGTGCCGAACATGGACTCCAGGTTCGAAACGCAGCGCTGCGTGACGGCGGCGGCAAAGCGCTGCGTGTGCGTGACCAGCCAGTTGGTCATGTACCCGCCATACGAGCCGCCGGTCACCCCGACGCGGGCGCGATCGACGAAGGGGCGATCGAAGAGCCAGTCGGCGACGCGCATCACGTCGCGATAGTCGATGTTCCCCCAGTCGGCGTGGATGCAGTTCATGTAGCGCAGGCCGAAGCCGGAGCTGCCGCGCGGATTGGAAAAGCAGACGACATAGCCCTGTCCGGCCAGCCACTGAAACTCGTGAAAAAAGGAGTAGCCGTACTGGGCGTGCGGGCCGCCGTGAATCTGCAGGATCGCCGGGTACTTGCGCTTGGGGTCGAAATTCGGCGGCGTCATGATCCAGGCCTGCACCTGCGCATCGCCCGATCGCACCCGCACTTCACGCGGCTCCTGCACGAACACGCCGCGCAACGCGTTGTCATTCACCTGCGTGGCTGCCGCGGCCCGGCCGACGTGGCAGGCTCGACGACGTGGATGTCGCCGGGGTTGGTGATCGTGCCCATCGTGATCGCGATCGGGCCGTCGCCCGCGGTGCGCTGCGCAAAGCAGATGTTCACATTGCCGCCGGCCTCGCAGCGCAGATCGCGCTTCGAGACGCTGCGGCTGTACAGCCGCGTCGCGCCGGCCTCGCTGACCAGGAAGAAGACGCGCTGCGAATCGCCGCTCCAGATGACCGGGCAGACCTCGAACCCAGAGCCGACCACGTCGCCGAGGGTCATGTGGCGGCAGAGATTGTCGATCTCGCGGGTCAGCTCCTTCGGCTTTCCGCCGCGCGCCGGGAGCAGCCAGATGCGCTCCAGGTGCTGCCAGCCCTTGCCGCGCGGAAAACAGGTGCCGACATAGGCGATCCAGCGGCCATCCGGAGACCAGGCGTGCCCGCGGCAGGAGCCATTCACCGTTTTCACCTGCTTCAACCCGCCGCCGCCGGGGCGCACGACGTATACATCAAGATGCTCGCTGTTGAGATCGGCGTTGGGGGTGCGGTTACTGAGGAACGAGATCAGGGCGCCGTCCGGTGACCAGCGCGGCTCGCTGTGGTCGTGATCGCCGCGGGTGAGTTGTCGGCGCGATGAGCCGTCCGCGTTGCAGACCCACACATGCGTATAAAGGCCATTCCACCAGCCGGCGCCGTCGAGCTTGTGAAACAGGCGCGTGATGTGCTTGAATTGCGGCCGACGGGCGACCTCATCACTTTTCCCGTCGCGCTCCAGCTTCTCCCGCTCGGTCATGGGCTGCCAGGTGTAGGCGAGGCGGCGCGAGTCGGGCGACCACGCGAAGTCGTGGACGACGCCGTCCGGCTCGGTCATGCGCAGCGCTTCGCCGCCGTCCATCCGCATGACGAAGAGGCACTGGCCCTTTTCGCGGTCGGAGATGAACGCCAGCGAGCGGCCGTCGGGCGACCACGCGGGGCGCGTGTAATTGAACTTGCCGGCGGTGAGCGAGCGAAGGCCGCTTCCATCCGCATTGACGATCATCAACTGGGTGAAGTTGCGATTGGCCGCGGCGTCCGCCCGCTTCAACTCGAAGACCACGCGCCGCCCGTCCGGGGAAACGGCGGGTCGGCCGACCGAGCGGAGTTTGACCAGATCGTCGGGCGTCATGGGGCGAACACGGGACTGCATGCAGCGCTCCTGGGAAAACAACGGCGAAACAACGGGCGTGCGTACGATACGAGAACCGCACCGGCGTTTCAAAAGACCCGGGCGGGAATGCCCACGGGGCGTCGGGGGGCTGTGGCGGCGGATTTGACGGCGCAATGCGAGCGGAGTACCGTTCGGGGACGGCGCGGAGCGGGCCTGACGGACCCCCGGCATGGATTGCCGGGCGGCGCCGAAGGCCTGCGGCACAGCCGGCGAGGAATTCCGGAAATGCCCGTCGAAGCGTGGTCCGACTCGGTGCTGATCGGGAAACTGACCGACGATCCGGAGTACACCGAAGATCTCGGGGCGCTGCTGGAGCAGTGCACGGCCAACCCGCGCCTGTGCGTCCTGCTTGATTTCTCCAACGTCAGTTATCTCAATTCATCGAACATTGCGCGGCTGCTGCGGCTGCGCCGGCTGGTGGTCGGCGCCAATCAGCGCAAGCTGGCGCTCTGCGGCGTCACACCGCACGTCTGGGGCGTGTTTCTCGTGACGGGGCTGGACAAGATCTTCGAGTATCACGACGACGTTCCGACCGGGCTGGCTTCGCTTCAGGTTTGACCAGCAGCCGGCGTTCCCCCGCTCCGCGTCCTGATCATTTGCGGACCCCCGGTGCGAGCCGTCTCCCACCAGTTGTAATGGGCGGCGTTGTCGCTGGCGCGCGCGACGCGGGGAGCGAATCCGCGACGCCCGCCCTGACCCTGAGTATTGCATGTCGGCCATCCCTGCCATCACGATCAAGATTCTGTCCGGCGGAATGGCCGGGCTGATGAAGGAGTTCCGCGACCGGGACCAGGTTCTGATCGGGCGCGACCCGGACTCCGACGTCCGATTGCACCCCACCGAGGACGCGATGGCCGGACGCCGGCATGCCCGGCTCTTCTGGAGCGGCGAGCGCTGGCGGATCGAGTCGCTGCATGAGCGCGGGGTGTACTCCGAGGGAGTCGCTCTGCCCGGCGAGAGCGACGTGCGCGACGGCGTGCTGTATCGCCTCGGGGCGAACGGGCCGGAATTCCGCGTTTCCATCCTCGATTCGGCCGTGCAGGCCACGACCCGCTTCGATGCCAATGATGCCGGAACGCTGACGCCGCTGCGCCGGGCGGAGTTCAATTCCGCGGAGTTGCGCGAATCGGTGCGGCGTGAGTCGCGACGGGCGATGCGCTGGGTGCCGGCGGCGATCGCCGGAGTGGCAGTTCTGGGCGCAGCGGGGTTGATCTGGCTGCGCGGTTCGAGCGGCACCGAGATTGTCAGCGCCGCCGAGATTCGCGAAAAGTTCGCCGGCAGCGTGTTCCGCGCCGCGGCGACCGTGCGCTTTCGCTGCACCCACCCGGACGTGGGGCAGGAGGAGTTCGCGCGATACTGGGTCGAAAGCGGCAGTGCGTTCGCGGCGGCTGTGGAGGGAGAGTGGACCTACGCGCTGACGAATCACCATGTCTTCGGCAAGCCGGTTCGGCCGGAATTGGGCGAATCCGCCATTCGCACGCGGCAGCTCGCACTGCGGATTCTGGAGCGTTGGCCGCTGGATTGGCCGAGGTTTGCCGGGAAGCTGTCGGAGTTTGAGCGGCAGCGGGCCGCTGCGGCGGGAGATCCGCGGAAGCTGGGGGAGATAGAGGACTCCAGCCGGGAATATCTCGCGGCGGTTGCTCAAATGTGTGAATTTGACACAGAAGACGCTGATTGGCGGCAGATTGTGGCAGATGGCGAGTTTGTGCGCGTGGAAGTGCTGGATCAACTGCCGGCCCGGGACGTGGTGCTGTTCCGATTTCAGACGCCCAAGCGCCTGCCGATGCCTGCCCCGCTGCGCGTGCTGACCGAGGCCGACGGAGCGGCGATGGGTGGGCGGGCCGTACACATTCTGGGGTATCCGGCGGTCGGGGACCTGCCGTTGAAGCGGTCGGCCGATGCGCGGGCGGGTGCGCCGGACGTGGCGTCGGGCGTATTGTCGAACATCAAGCGGGATGACCAGCATGGCGGGGTTTCGATTCAGAGCAGCGCCCCGATCAACTCGGGCAATTCGGGCGGGCCGCTGTTCGGGGACCGGGGCGAAATCATCGGGATCAACACCTGGGGGCCATCCAAGGCGGATGCGGAGGGGGTGAGCTATTCGATCGGACTGCGGGACGCGGTTTCGCTGCTGCGCGGGCGCGGGCTGAATGCGAACTTGCGGTAATTACGGGTGAATGCCTGTTGTTTGTGAGGGAGCCGGACGGTAGCCTTGCTGAACCGGGTCGGCGGGTTCGCCGGGCCGGTCGTCAGGGCGGAACAGAGGCGCGGCGGCTGTCGCCGTGCCGGACAATTCTGGTGGGAGCGGCAATCATGTGCTTTCTGACTCGCGCAACGATGGGCGGAATCGCGGCGATTGCGGTGCTGGGCATGAGTTCCGCTGCGCTGGCGCAGCAGAATCTGCCGCCTGAGATAGCATCACTCCCCTGGCAGAAGGGTCCGTGCACCGGCACGATGTCGGACATTTGCGAGTTGAAGGTCAAGAAGGGGATGATGTTCGTCCCGGATCGAGCCGCGCGCAAGGCGCTGCAGGAGTTCGGCAACCTGACGGACGACAGCGAGATGGGTCTGGTTGGCCCGTTGGACCTGGACTGGTTTGTCGTGTTCGAGTGGGACGACATCGGCTATGTGAAGGACGACGGCGCGAAAGACCTCGATGAGCGGAAGATGATGGAGGAGTTGAAGCGCGGCAGCGAGGCCGGCAATCGGGCTCGCCGTGAGGCGGGCCTTGGGGAAATGCGGCTGCTCGGTTGGGCGATGCCGCCGACGTATGACGCGAAAAACAACAGCCTTGTGTGGGCCACGCGCTTTCAGACTGATGGCGGCGAGGTGGTCAACTACTTCGCCCGCCGCCTGGGACGCAAGGGCGTCGCGCGGGTCACGCTGGTGTGTGATCCCGAGGATCTTGAGAAGGTGCTGCCGAAGTACGAAGACATGATGAAGGGTTTCACGTTCACGAGCGGGCAGAAGTACGCCGAGTGGAAGCCGGGCGACAAGGTCGCGGCGGTGGGGCTGGCGGCGCTGGTGACGGGCGGAGCGGCGGCCGTGGCGGTGAAGACCGGCCTGTTCGCCGTGCTTCTCAAGTCCATCGGCAAGGCGTGGAAGCTGGTCGTGGCGGGCATCATCGGTGTGGGAGCGATCATCGGGAAGGTGGTCATGGGCCGGCGGTCCTGATCCGAACGACGATTGAGCCCCATTGATCAACTGATTTTCGCGATCTGGATTCTGTACGCGCTGGAGTGCCTGGCGGCGCTGCCGCGCGACAGCTTCTGGATCTGGTCGCCGGGAATCGGCGGATACCGCGCACTGCGCGTGCAGGGGCTTCCCGGAACGCCCAACTCGGGACTGGCTCCGGTCGCGCCGCTTCCCTTTTCGCCGGGGCTGGCGGTGCAGGTGTGGCCGGTCTCCGTCTCGCCGGAGGGGATTTCCTCCCGGCGCGCGCAGCACATCGGATGCGAGGAATCCGTCGGCGATGCGCCGCGATTCAGCCGCTGGGAAGAACTCCCGCGCATCGAGTCTCAACTCTCAACCGTGTTCATTTCGCCGGGCTGGTCCGTTCGCTGCGTCGGGCCGCACGCGGCTCGGACGCTGGCGCGACGGCTGGAATCACTGCGCCTGGCAGCGCCGGCTGCGCGCGATGGAGCGATTCGGGCGATGCTGCGGCGCGGGCATGACGCCTCGCGGGCAAAGCGCGTGCTCAGCATCGGCATGCGGCGCGGTCGCTACCTGCGAATGGCATGTCTTGCACTGATCCTGTTCTTTGTGGTGATCGGCCCGGCGCTGGCATGGCGCGGCGGATTGTCGGCAACCTGGCCGGCGCTGCTGGGGACGCTGTTGCTGCTGTGGGGCTATTCGGTCATCGAGTTCAACCTGGCCCATCGACGACTCTGGCGACGGGAGTCGCTGGAGCGCTTCAAGCGGACGTTTGTCGCCGCGGCGACGCCGCTGGCCGCGGCACGCGGCTACGACAACCTGCTGCGCGACCGGCTGTCCGCATTCTCCGTGCTGACGGCGGGCCTGGTGACGCTGGCCGGGGAGCGCCGAGCGGCCTTTGCGCGCGACGTGCTGGCTGACCTGCGGTACCCATGTCACGGCTCGGACGAGGAGGGCGCCTCACACGAGACGGCGGTGTGGATGCGCGAGGTGCTGCGCGGAATCACGGAGCGCGCGTTGGGGCAGGCCGATCTGGGCGAGGAGGAGCTGCTGGCCCCCCCTGCTCCCGAAGACGCGGCTTGTCGGTCATACTGTCCGCGCTGCCGCAGCCAGTTCGTGCAGCCGGCGGAGTCGTGCGCACGTTGTCCGGGCGTTCGGCCGCTGGCATGGACGGAGCGGGCGGAGGCGGCGGGCGTGGAGCACGCATGAGCTGGTCCGAAATCGCGATGTTCGGAGCGATCGCCGCGGTCGGCTACCTGGTCGTGGCGGGCGCATTGAACCTGTTCCGCAGCGGGTCGGGGCGCAGGGCGGACTCTCCGCACTCGAAACCGGCTGACATGGACGATGCGAGGGGTGATGCGCGCGGCGGGCATGACGAGCCGACGCGGCAAGCCCGCGGCGGAGGCGCCTTTTCGGCCTACGAGCGGCGCTGCTCGTCGTGCAACGAGTCAAACCCGCTCGACTCGCGATATTGCCGGGCGTGCGGAAGGCCGCTGTAGACGTACCTGAAGTGGATTGCCTGGGCTCGGGGAGTCGCCGCTTTGCGGGTAGTGCAGATCGTCGCGGACCGACACTGTTGAGCCAACGGCGGCGCTCGACGGAACGCACTCTCTTTCTGAGACTTCTATCGCAATTCCGACTGATGAGGCCTGACGCAGCGCGGCCTCAGCGTCACCCGCCGCCCGCTCCCCGCGGCGCGTTGGGCTTGGGTTCCGGCTTCGGCTCCTCAGGCTTCGGCTTGTCGCCCGGCTTGCCTTTATCGTCGCCAGGCTTGGGCTTCTCATCCGTCGGCTTGCTCGCCGCCTCATCCGTCGCAGCTTTCTTTGGCTTGGGCGGCTCGACGTTCGGATCCGCGCCGTCCTTCTCCGGCAGCCCCTTCAGCCGATCCTGCGCCAGCTTGGCGACTTCCGTATCCGGATAATGCTTGACGACATCCGAGTAATACCGGCGGGCGAGCACGTTCAGCGCCAGTTTGCGGTAGCGATCCCCGATGTCGATCCAGCGCTCGGCGTCCTCCGAAGCGCGGCGCTCGGCCACGCGCTTCGACATCACCGGATCCTCGCGGTAGCGCTTGATCTCCTTTTCGGCGTGCTTGCCGGCGGGCGTGTCCTTGTACTTGCTGACCACGTCCTCGTAAATCCGCAGCGCATCGGGGAATTGATCCAGCGTCTCATACTCCGCCGCCTCGTCGTTGAGCACCTCGCCCTTGGCGTTGTCCAACCCCTTCTTCACAAAGTCCTTCGCGCGAACGTGTCCGCGAAGCCGAGCGATTTCAGATTCCGCCTGCTTGGCGACGTCCGTTCCTTCCATCCGCACGGCGATCTGGCAGGCAATGTCCGCCGCCTTCTGGAATTCATCCGACCGGAAGTGCTCCGCCGCGCTCTTCACAAGTTCCTTGGCCGCCTCCTCGCATTTCTCCATCAGCGCCTTGGCCGCGTTGAACGGCGCCGAGTCACGTTCCACCGCGTCGCGAACCGACTTGGCGTAGGTGTAGGCCCTGACCACGTCGTCCTTCTTGAATGCCGCCTCCGCGCGCGCCATGCGATCCTTGGTCAGCTTGCTCGTTGCACCCGCCGGCGGTGTCTTTGACATCTGCTTGCGAACGCGGTCTTCGAGATCGTCCTCCGGGTGTCCCACCCAGACGATGATTCCATTCGTATCGACCATGTAAACGCGCGGGTAGGAAGAAACCGCGTACAGCTGCTCAAGCCCCAATCCGGCGCCGTCGTTGTTCCGCGAGACAATCAAGAAAGGCACCTTCCGCCCTTCGACGATACTCTGCACGCGCTCATTCGGCTCGGGGACGATTCCGATCACGGTCACGCCCAGCTTCGAGAAGTCGTCGTGAATGGCCGCAAGCGTGTCCAGCGCCTCCAGCGACTCGGCGTTGTTCGTGCGCCAGAAGAGCAGAAGGATGATCTTGTCCCGAAAGCGCGGAATCTGATCCTGTTCGATACGGAGATTCTGGCGCACCTCATCCCACAAGGGCGCCTTGGCCCCGATGCTGATGCGCGGCTGCGCCAGCGCCCCCGATACGAACAGCCCGACCGCCGCGACGGCGAAAATCGCAATCCGGTGCAATCCCATCGATGTTCTCCCGAAGCTCCCGACCGGCAGGGGTCGTGCCTTCTGCGCGCAGCCGCCTCGCCTCATCCTTCAGTCTACATCACACGCCCGCCCGCGGCAGCAGCCTGACAGATTTTGACGACGGTTCCGGCCACCAGCGGCCGCCGATCCGAACCCGCCAAGCCGTGCGGCCGGGGGCGGTGAGCGGCTTGATTCCCGGCTGCCCCACTGGGCCGCGACCCCCGGCGCGGGGTAGAATGCCTGTTTCGGCGCTGGATTCCAACAAACCCCGTCAAAGGAGCGCACTGTGAAGGTTTCCATCACATACTGCACCCAGTGAAACTACCTGCCCAAGGCCGCCAGTTTGGCGGCCGAGATCAAGGACGCCCTGGACCTGGATGCGGAGTTGATTGGCGGCGGCGGCGGCATATTCGACGTTCGCGCCGGCGATCAGCTCGTGTTCAGCAAGCACAAGGTCGGGCGCTTCCCCGAACCGGACGAAGTGCTGACGGCGCTGGAGCGGCTGAAGAAGCCCTGACGAGCCGCGGCGCGGGATGGCGGGCTTTCGACCGGCAACGAGCGGTCGAAGGCCCGCCTGCTTTACGCGTCCGCCTCTCGAAGCACTTGCGCGGCGCGCAACCCCGTCAGCCGCTCGAACGCCTCGACGTACTTCGCACGCGTTTGCGCAATCACCGCATCGGGGATCGGCGGCGGCGGCGGCTGCTTGTTCCACGCGACAGACTCGAGATAGTCCCGCAGGTACTGTTTGTCATAGCTGGGCGGATTGCGACCGACGGCATATCGATCCGCAGGCCAGAACCGGGATGAATCGGGCGTCAGCACTTCATCGACCAGCAACAGCTCTCCGCCCGCCACGCCGAACTCGAATTTCGTATCCGCGACGATGACGCCGCGATCCAAGGCGTGTCGCGCTGCCGCAGCGTAGATCGCCAGCGTCCGGTCACGCGCTTCGTGCATCCAGCGCCGCCCCTGTTCCGCTCCGAATCCGGCCTCGACGGCGAATCGCTCGGCCGCGGCCACCGCCTGCTCGAACGAAATCGGCTCATCGTGTCCGGTCGCGGCCTTGCTGCTCGGCGTGAAAATGGGCTCCGAAAGCCGCTCGGCCATCCGCAGGCCCGCCGGAAGCGACACCCCGCTGACGCTTCCGCCCGCCTGATACTCTTTCCATCCCCCGCCGACGAGATAGCCGCGCGCCACACACTCCACCGGCAGCACCCTCGCCCGCCGCACGCATTGCGCCCGACCGCAAAGCAGCGCCGCTTGCGGCTCGAATCCGGGCGGAATGTGCGTCTCGTCCACGACATACCGCAGGTGATGCGGGCGACAGGCCGGCAGCGTCTCCAACCAGAAGCGGCTCATCTGCGTGAGCAGCACGCCCTTCCCCGGCACGGGCCGCGACATCACGACGTCGAACGCTGAGATGCGATCGGTCGCGACGATCAACAGGTCATCGCCGGCGGCATAGATGTCCCGCACCTTGCCGCGCATGACAAGGCCCGGGAGATCGGTACGCTCCACGGCGGCAGCGACGGCGCGGGTCATCCGGGGCCTGATCCTTCCGGGGCAACCGGCGCGGTCGCGGGTGCATTGGGGGGAGTCGGCATGACGGGCCGCTCAGGCACCGCAGGGATAGTTGGCGGTGTGCTCGGTCCGCGCTGCGCGGATCGCGTCGGGTCGTCGATCGTTCCCAAAGACGTGAAACCGGGCAGGTCGGTGATCTGCGCGACGAGACGGGCCGCATCATCCCGCGTCCGCAGCACCTGCGCGCGCGCCGCGCGATCCACGCGTAATGCCGGATCGTGGCGCAGCCGCGCACTGAGAAAGCCCGCGACCAGTCGCAGTTCGGTCGCCATTTGCGAGGCATCCGGCGATAGTTCCGAATACTCCTCTTCGCCCGTCAGCCACTGGTGCAGGCTCAGGCCGGCGAACTCGCGCGCCAGCCGCTGATCCGCCTCCGCCTGCAACAATCGCCCCAGCGCGGGCGCTTCGTACGGAGTTGCGTAAGAGATCCGCACCACGCGGCCGCGTGCGGCGGCCAGCTCCGCGTCGATCCGCAGCCGCGCCAGCCACTCCGAAAGCTCGATCTTCCGCCGGGCGCGCGTCACTTCTTCGAGCCGACTGATCACGGGCGGCTTCGCGCGCAGCAGCAGCGACTGCGTGTCGCGCAGCGCGGTGCGCAGCCGGCCTGCATCCGCCGCTTCGAACGCCGCGATCAGCCGCCGCTCCGCTTCGTCGGCCGCAATCGAGACATCGCCTGCTGCGGAAGACCCACCCCCGCCCGAGGATTCGTCCGCGGCGGAGCCGGCGCCCGCGTCCGCGGGTGGTTGTTCGTCCCCGGGTGGATCGGGATCGGCCGCCGGCTCGGCACCCGTCGGCGGCAACGGGCCGCCATCGTCTTTCCGCGGGGCATGTCGCGCGAGGGGAAGATCGGTTCGCGCGGCGCGAATGTCCTCCGACCAGTGGCAGGAAGCGGCCGACGCGCGCAGAATGTCCGCCGCGGCGAATGCCGACGACGTACCGAGCAGCAGCGCACCGAGCCACCGTACCCGCATGTGCCCGCCTCCGCGGCGCGCAACCCGCCGCGACCGGATTATACGATGAGCAGCGCGACTCACAATGAAGCCCCGCCGCCTCTGCGGGTCGGTCTGATCGCCGATGACGCGGCCGTCGCCGGCATCGCCGCGGCACTCGCGCACCCTTCCGTCGAATTGGTCGCGCAGGGCGGCATGCGTCAGAGCGCCGCGTCCGCCGGACCGGCGTGGCACGACGACATCCGGGTGCTGGTGGCGCAGAGCGAATTGGACGCCGTCGCGATCCGCACAAGCCCTCGCATCGCGGATGAAATCGCCCGCGTGGCCCTCTCGCATGGGATCCATGTCTGGCTCGCGCATCCGGCCGCCCGGCGGTTCGATGAGGCGGCTGCGCTGTTCACGGCCGCGCGCGAGGCCGAATGCGTACTCGGCGTCGAAAGCTGGTGGACGCACGCGGCCGAGCATGTCCGCTGGGCGCTGGGCCTGATCGAGGAGCCATCCCCGCAGCACGCGGACGTGCGCGTCGCCGCACCCGGTCCGACGCTCGATCACTGGCGCTCCAGCGCCCTGGATGCAGGCGGCGGCGTGCTGCTGCACAGCGCGGCGGGCGCGCTCGAAGCGCTGCTGATGACCTGCGGATTGCCGCAGCGCGTGCAGGCCGTCACAACCCGGCGGAGACGCAGCAGCGCTGCGCCGCGCGAGACGGAGGACGTGGCGGCCGCGCTGCTGGGCTATGACAACGGGAGAACGGCCGTGGTCAGCGCCGTCTGGGACGTCGCGCCGCCCGCCTGTTCCACGACGGTCCACCACGCCGATCGCAGCCTGGAGCTGCGCGACGATGGGTTGATCGTGAGAACCGCCGATGGCCGGGTTGTCGATGACCGCGCGCTGCCCTCCGCCGCTGAGCGCCTGCGCGCGGACCTCGCACACTTCATCGAGCGCTGTCTCAGCCGGCGCATCCGGACTCGCGCCGCCACCCGCGAAGCGGGAGCGCCCGACGAAGAGCGGTCGCGCTGCCTGGCTCTGCTGGCGCTGATCGAGACAATTTATCTCGCCGCCCGCACCGGGCAGGCTGAGCGCCCTGCGAAGCTCTACGAGGTGCAAGGGTGGAGCGAACCCACGCTGTCTGCTCGCTAGGTCTGTCGGCTGCCGCTCGAACCGGGTGCGCGGTGCAGACCTTGCTTCTTGCGGCCGTCGCCCTGCTGGCGCTGCCGGGCTGCACGGAGCTGCGCCCCGGCCCGGCCGTCGAGTTCTGGGCGGTCGGCGCCGAGCGCGACGTCTATCGCGATCCGACGCCCCGCCCAGAGAGCGACCTGTTTTCCGCGGCGCGGCGCGAAATCCGCCTGCGCGGAGCAATCGGCGAGGTAGTCGCCCTCCAACTCGCCCTGCGCTCGTCAAGCCCCTCCGGGCGACGCATCGACATCCGCACCGGGGACTTCTCCGGCCCGGGCGGCACGATCCCGGCCGCGACCATCGCCACCCTGTTGCGCGTGCAGCCGGTGCGGGTCGATTCGTTCCGCTCCTGGTATCCCGCTCACACCGGGCAATCCGCCACGCCGTTGCTGATCGGCGACGTTCTCGTTCCCTGGAACGCCACCGCGGGCGGCGGTCCGCTCGTGCTTGCCGGAGCGCAACCGCAGGCGGCCTGGCTCGACCTGCGAATCCCCCCGGCAACCTCGCCCGGCGAGTACGCCGCCCGCATCGAGATTCGTGACGCCGATTCGCCGCGCGCTGCGCCGCTGGAGACGATCAGCCTGCGGCTGCTCGTTCTACCGCTGGCGCTGCCCTCGGAGGGATCGCTGCCGCTGATCGGCACAGTGGATCCGCGCGGCTTGCTGGGTCCGAATTCCGGCTGGGATCGGCTGCGCGCAGAGGATGCACGCCTGATTCCCGAATCGGCCGCCCACGCGCCCGCGATTCACATCGTCGATTCGGCGATCTCACTGCTGCACGAGCACCGCGTCGCGCCGATTCTGTGGGCCGGGTTCCCCAAGTACCGGCCCGTCGCCGAGTCCGGCATCGAGCTGGACTGGACCCCCTATGACGCGCTGGTGGGTCGCTGGCTCGATGGCAGCCTGTTTGCCGATCGGCGACCGCTGCCCGCCTGGGCGCTCCCCCTCTCGACGCGCTTTCCCGACGCCGCGACCAACGGCGGGGTGGCCTCCGCCGCATACGCCCGGCTGCTGGCCGACTACTACCGCGAGTGCCGACGGCACTTCGCCGAGCGGCGCTGGACCGCGCAGACCTGGGTTCGGCCCACGGCGCCGATGCCGCTATCGAGTGATGGCGTGGCCACGACGCTTCGCGCCGCTGAAATTCTGCGCCGCGCGGATGCCCAAGCCCCGTTGCTGCTGCACCTGCCGGCGCGCTCGCCGCGCTCGCTCGGGTGGTTTCAGGCGCCCGGGGTCGATCCGCCGCCGTCCGCCGCGCTCGCGCCGCCCGCTTCCCTCTATGAGCCCGAGGCGATGAGCACGCGCCAGGCGCGTGGCGCCGAGACCTGGTTCATGCCGGATCATCCGCCCTACAGCCCCAGCCTGCGCGTCGAAGCGCCGGCCACGGACCCGCGCGCCATCGGCTGGATGGCCTTCCGCTATGGCGCGAACGGCGTATGGATCGAAGGGGCGGCCGACGCGATTCGAATCCGGCCCGGTGCGCCGCCCACGGTAGAGGGGGCGGCGCTGGTCTACCCGGGCGAGGCCTTCGGCCTGCCGGGATGGGTGCTGCCCTCCGCACGGCTCAAGCGGCTGCGCGCCGGGTTGCAGGATCACGCACTGCTGCAACTGCTCGACGGAGCCGGCAAAGGGCTGCTGGCGCGAACGACCGCGCGTCGCATGATGCGTCACGCCTTCACTGACGCCTGTCTGGATGACCCGCTGACCGTGCTCGAGTCCGGCTGGCCGAAGGATCCGGGAGCGTATGAGCTGGCGCGCGAGCTGCTCCTGCAGGAGTTGCTCAATGAGTATGTCCCCTCTGATTCCGGCAGCACTCGGCAGGTGATGATCCTGTCCGGCTGGGCGCGCCTGATGCAGAGCGCTGCGCCGCTCGAAGCACGGGCGGGCGGCGTGCGCCTCACCTCCGACGGGGAGAGAATCCGCGCTGAGGTTTTCGTGCACGCGGCCAATCGCACCGAGCGGCCCGTCACGGGCGCCTGGAGCGTCCCGTCGCCGCCGATCGGATGGCGCTCCCCGGGTCCGTTGGCTGTCACGCTGCCTCCGGACGGCCGGCGGCGCACGACGCTGGAGATGGAGCTGCAGTCCGCCGCCTACAGCCTGGACGGCGTGTTTCAATTCACTGCGCGCTTCGACTCACCGGAAATCGGCGCCTTCGACGTGCCCTGCCGGCTGGCGCTGGCCGCCGCCCCATTCACCGACGTGACGCCGCGCATCGACGGCGATCTTTCCGACTGGGCGCTGATGCCCTCCAACACCGCCGGCGACTTCCGCCTCGGCCGCGGCGACGGCCCGGACGGCTCCGGGCGACCGGCCCACCCGACGCAGGCGTTCTTCGCCGTGGACGAGCGCTTTTTCTATGCCGCGGTTCGCTGCGCTCTGCCGGCCGGCATGCCTCCGCTCTGGAGCGCGGACAATGACGTGCCGGTGGATGGCGCGATCCCGTGGGGGCAGGACGTGGTCGAAATCCTGCTCTCTCCCGTCAACGTCACGCGCGGCGGCAGCGGCGACCTCTTCGCGCTGCAGGTCAAGCCCAGCGGCCTGCTGACGGCGCGAATCGGCGGTCGAACCGACCCGCCCATCGGCCCGACGGAAGAGTGGCGATGTGATGCGCGCGTGGCCGTTCGGACGGAATCCGGCGCATGGACCGTGGAGCTGGCGCTGCCGCTGTCGTCCATCGGGACTCCCGTCGGCCGCGCTGCGCCGCGCAGCCCCATCTGGGGGGTGAACGTCACGCGGCTGGATGCGACCCGCGGCGAATATTCATCCTGGTCCGGCGCGCGCGGGCATTGCTACTCACCTGCGGCACTGGGCAACCTGCTGATGGGCTGGCGCTGAGCGGCGCTGCGGGACTTACGGACACTGACATCCCCCGGGCGGCGGAAAGATCCGGCACGAGATGAATGGGTCGATGTCGAAGTTGTTGAGCGCCCCATCGCAATTCATGTCGCCCCACAGGCGGCGCCCGTTCCAGCACAAGGCCGCGTTGGTGCGGACTTCGGCGACATATTCCGGGGGCGGCGTCAGCGATTCGATGTTCAACAGCGCGATGACCCACGGGTTCGTGTCGAAGCCGTTCATGGTTCCATCGCAGTTGGCATCCCCGGGGATGGTGCCGACGGCGCCGCAGGGGATCGATAAGCACGACGAACCGAGGCCGAAATAAAAGCCGCCGTTGAGCAGGCAGTCATCGGCGAGTCGCAGCTGGCAAGACTCGCCCGGGATGCAGCACGCGCCCCCCTGGCTGCCGCTGATGCCACCGCCGGAACACGGACTTGGAGCGCACAAAGTCTCCAGTCCCAGAAAGACGCCGCCGGATAGCACGCACTCGGACTCCGCCACTTCCGCACAACTGCCGTTCGGCGCGCAACAGGCTCCGATCGTGAAGGGAGAAGGCCCGGCGTTGAGCACGTCCGAGGCGAAGTCAATGATCAGAACCGGGTTCGAGCCCGTCGCGTCATGGGCGCGGATGCGCGCCTGAGAAACGCCGTTCTGGCCGCTGGCGCGCATGCGGAGCTGGATCGCCTGCGCCGAGGTGTCGCCGTCGATGCCGCCGATGACGGCTTCGATCTGCATGAAGTGAAACGAGGCCCGGGCGTGAGCTGCGCCCGCCAGCAGAATCATCCCGATCGCCCACAGAACGACCATGCTTCGGTGGCACAGCATCGCGCGGTCCCCTTGCACCGCCGTCGCCCCGGAGCGCGGACTCATCCCGGATTCGATCCATGCTGCATCAGACGAGTCCGCGCCCGCCGGGCCGATTGTTCCGACGGACCGCTCCATGATACCGCGGCGCTGCGAGACCTACGGCGCGCATTCGCATGGCTGACCCGGCGGCGGTGAGGCCACCAAGCATCCGACGAACGGGTCGATGTCGAAATTGTTGAAGGCGCCGTCGCAATTCAAGTCCGCCCAGCAGACGCGCTGCGCCCAGCACTCGGCCGCATCGGCGACCAGCAGGGCGTAATCCGCCGGCGGCGTCGGTGACTCCGCGCTCAGCAGGGCAAAGACAAACGGGTCGATGTCGAAGTTGTTCACGAAACCATCGCAATTCGTGTCGCCGACCAGGCATCGGCAGGTGCTGGTCACGCAATCGGTGCCGTCGCCGAAGTAGAACCCGCCGTGCAGAACGCAGTCATCTGCCGGGTCCACGTGACAATTTCCGTCGCCCGTGCAGCATGCCCCGACCGGAACGACCGGGCAGGGATTGGGCGTGCACACCGACGCCAGCCCCTCAAATTGCCCGCCGGAGGTCATGCACTCTGCTTCGGTCAATTCGGCGCAAGTGCCGTTGTGGGCGCAGCACGCACCGGTCGTGACCGGGCAGTTCACCGAGCCGCAGAGCGAACCGGCCCCCTCAAACGCGCCGCCCGCCGCGTCGCACGTCCCCGCCGTCTGATCCGCCAGGCATGAGCCGTTCGGCAGGCAGCATGCGCCGGTCGTCGGCGTGCACGGTGCGCTCGCACAGGTCGTGTTGTTGCCCTGATAGACCCCGCCGGCCGCCGCGCACGCCGCCGCGGTCTGAAACTCAGTGCAGCCGCCCGCCGCCGGGCAGCAGGCCCCGAGCGTCACCGTGAAGCTGTTGCGCGCATTGTTGGTCACAACCGCGGCGCCGGCCGTGATCGAGTAGTCCGCCAGGTTTGTCGTGCTCAACGCGGACGCCGTGCCGTTGAACCGCAGCGCCGAGACGCCCGCGGTCGGCAGCGCCGCCCCGAACGGCGGGCCGAAGTCGCCGTTTGCGTCATTGGTTGCGGATCCCGCGTTGCTGCCGGTGTAACCCGCGCCGCCCCAGCTCAGCCGCCAATAGATGATGCCCGTATCCGACTCGAACGTCAGGGATCCGGCCGCGAGATAGGACGGCGGGATCGGGTTGGTCATGGTGAAATTCGGTACGCACACCGGGATGGTCAGCGAGTTGAACGCCGCCGTCGTGACCAGCACGCGATCGCCCAGCGCCCCATTCGGGACGTCCGATGTGAAATTGATGATGACGACGGGGTTGGCGCCGGCGGCGTCAAACGCCCGAATCCGCCCCTGCGAGACGAAATTCTGCGAGCCGGTGCGCATCCGCAACTGGATCGCCTGCGCCGCGGTATTGCCGCCGACGCCGCCGATCACCTGCTCGATCTGCATGAAATGAAAAGTTGCCTGTGCAGGCGTCGCCGCCAGCATCATGATCCCGACCGCCAACAGCCCGGCCGCGTTTCGAAGCGACATCATTTTGAAATCTCCCAACACCGCCGCGACGGCGGAACGCGGATGACCCTCCGAACAGACCGACCGTGCGGTCGCGGAATCCGCGTCTGAAGTGAGCATGTCCCCCCAACCCCCGGTCCTTGCAACTACCCCCGAATCCGATCCCCCGAATTCGAGGCAACGTTCGTTTTTATCAGACCTAGCGCCGCTCCCGAGCGAGTTTCGCGCCCAGGAAGCGCCCCGTGTGACTCTCTCGAACGGCCGACACCTGTTCCGGCGTGCCCTCCGCCACCAGCTGGCCCCCGCCCTCGCCCCCATCCGGCCCGAGGTCAATCACCCAATCGGCGCACTTGATCACGTCCAGGTTGTGTTCCACCACGAGCACCGTGTTTCCCATGTCCACCAGACGGTTCAGAACCGCCAGCAGCATCTGGATGTCGGCGAAATGCAATCCGGTGGTCGGCTCATCCAGAACGTACAGCGTCTGCCCGCCGCTGCGGAAGCGCTGCGACGCCAGCGCCGCCGAGGCGCCATCCTCCCCCACCAGCCGCGAACCGGCCGATTTGCACAACTCCGCCGCCAGCTTCACGCGCTGCGCCTCGCCGCCGGAGAGCGTGTTGGAGGGCTGGCCGAGCTGCATGTACGAAAGCCCCACGTCGGCCAGCGTCCGCAATCCCTGCTTGATCTTCGCGAAGCTGTCAAAGAACTGCAGCGCATCCTCCACGCGCATGGCCAGCACGTCGGCGATGGACTTCCCGCGATAGCGGATCTCGGAGGTCTCGCGGTTGTAGCGCGACCCCTTGCACTCCTGGCACTCCACAAACACATCCGGCAGGAAGTGCATCTCGATCCGCCGCGTCCCCTGCCCCTGGCAGGCCTCGCAACGGCCGCCGCGCGCGTTGAACGAAAACCGGCTGGCGTCGTACCCGCGGATGCGCGCCTCGCGCGTGCGGGCATACAGCCGCCGGATTTCGTCGAAGACCCCCGTAAACGTCGCCGGGTTGCTGCGCGGCGTTCGACCGATCGGCGTCTGGTCGATCTCGATAATGCGGTCGATCCGGTTCGCCCCGACGATCCGGTCATGAACGCCGACGCGCTCTCCGGCCACACCGCCGCCGATGCGCCGCCGCAGCGCCGGCAGCAGAATCTGTGAAACCAGCGTGCTCTTGCCCGCGCCGCTGACGCCTGTCACGGCGCAGAGAACCCCCAGCGGAATCCGAACGTCGATGCTGCGCAGGTTGTTTTCCGCGGCGCCGCGGATCTCGAGGCACTCCGTACGGCGAACGGCGCGGCGCGACTCCGGCAGCGGGATCGAGAACTCGCGCGTCAGAAAGCGCCCGGTCAGCGACGCCGGATTCGCCAGCACCTCGCGCGCCGGCCCCTCCGCCAGGATTCGCCCGCCGTGCAGCCCGGCGCCCGGACCGACGTCGATCAGCCAATCGGCGGCGCGGATCACGTCCTCATCATGCTCGACCACGATGACGGTGTTGCCGATGTCGGTCAGCCGCCGGATCGCGGCCAGGAGCTTTTCGTTGTCCCGCTGATGCAGGCCGATGGTCGGCTCATCCAGCACGTAGCAGACGCCCACCAGCCCGCTGCCGAGCTGCGTCGCCAGGCGGATGCGCTGCGCTTCCCCGCCCGAGAGCGTCGCGCTGGCCCGATCGAGCGTGAGATACTCCAGCCCGACGTCGTTCAGAAATCGCAGCCGCTGCCGCACCTCGCGCAGGATCGGCTCCGAGATCGCCGCCGCCTCCCCCGCAAAAGACAGCCCGCCGAACAGCGCGTGCGCCGCACCGATCGTCAGGCGGCAGATGGATGCGATGTTGTGTTCACCGATCCGCACCGCCAGCGCCGCCGGCCGCAGCCGCGCGCCGCTGCACGCCGGGCACTGCCGCTGCGATTGAAACGCAGCCCAGCGCGCGGATTTCCCCTCCGGCCCGCCCGCGCGCAGCCGCCGCTCGACGTTGGGAATCGCCCCCTCCAGCTCGATGCCGTAGCGCTTCACATCCGCAGGCGTCGTGCCGTGCAGCACGATGCGCTTCAGCTCGGCCGGCAGCTCGCGAAACGGCGTGTCCTCATCCACCTCCAGCGCTGTACACAGCGACTTTACCAGGCGCGTGTACACCCCCGCCGCGCTCTTGCGCGACGAGCCCCACGGCGCAACCGCCCCTCCCAGCAGCGATTTCTGATCGTCCGGGACGATCAACTCCGGATCGACCGCCAGGATCGTCCCCAGCCCGCCGCATGTCTCGCACGCCCCGAAAGGCGAGTTGAACGAAAATGCCCGCGGCGAGAGATCCGCCACCGCCACGTCGCAGGTCGTGCAGGCGTGCCGATCGCTGAACACCTCATCGACCCAACTCGTCGGCGCTTCCCGAACACCGCGCCCGTTGCCGTTGAGCACCGCTCGGCTGACGATCACCCGCCCCTCCCCGAGTGTCAGCCCCAGCTCCAGCGCATCAGTCAGGCGGCTGCGCGATTCAGCGCGCAGCGCGATGCGATCCACCACCACGTCGATCTGCCCGGCCCCCGCCGTTGCACTCTCAGCCGCGTCCTGCACTTCACAAAGCTGCCCGTCCAGCCGTGCCCGCACGAATCCTTCCCGCTGAATCCGGCGCAGCGCCGCCCGGGCATCGCCGCCGCGCGCCAGCGGCGCAAGGATCATCACCCGATCATCCGCCGTCGTCGCTGCGCCGACCGCGCCGCCTCCCGCCAGCACCGCGTCCACGATCTGATCGACGGTGCGACGCTCGATCGGGCGGTTGCAGGACGGGCAATGCGGCCGGCCCACCCGCGCGAAAAGCAGCCGTAGAAAGTCGTAAATCTCGGTCGTGGTGGCGACGGTTGATCTCGGGCTGGCGGCCGTCGCCCGCTGCTCGATCGCCAGCGTCGGCGGCAGTCCCTCGATGTGATCCACGTCCGGCTTGGCGAGCTGCTCCAGGAAATGCCGGGCATGCACTGACAGCGACTCGACGTACTTCCGCTGCCCTTCCGCATAAATCGTGTCAAAGGCGAGGCTGCTCTTGCCCGAGCCTGACAGCCCCGTGATCACGACCAGGCGGTCGCGCGGAATCTCCAGCGTCAGGTTGCGGAGATTGTGCTGGCGTGCGCCGGATATCCGGATTGATCGTGCGTCCAACCCGCGGTCCTTCCCCGCCCGGCCGGTTCCGCCGGGCGAATTCCGCGCTCGATCGCCCGTTTCCCGCCGCGCCACCCTCCGTGTCGCGACCCGAAACCGGGGTCGAAGTCGAATGGGTCATTGTACCCGACCGGCCGCGCCAAACCGCCTGTTCTGTCCCATCACCGCGCCGCGCGCAGCAGGCCGCATCTCCGCGTCTCGCGCCGGCCGAACGCCGCCGAATCCCCCGGCCCGGGCTATGATCTTCCGCGACCGCGAGAGTGGCGGAATTGGCATACGCACCAGACTTAGGATCTGGCGGGGCAACCCATGAGGGTTCGAATCCCTCCTCTCGCATCGCAGGCGCGAACCGATGGACACTGCTCCACTGCTGCTGGCGATTGACACCTCCGCCGTCGGCGGCAACGCCGCCCTCGCGCGCGTCTCGGACGGGCACCTGCTCGCCGCTACCGCGTACCCGCGAGAGCAGCGAAACGGGGCCGCCCTGCTGCCCGCCCTGCGCGACCTGCTCCGCTCCGCGAACGCTGCCCCCGGCGACCTCACCGCGCTGGCCTATTCGCAGGGGCCGGGCAGCTTCACCGGGTTGCGAATTGCCGCCACGATTGCTCGAATGGCGCAGTCTGTTCTCAATTGTCGCGTATTGGCGGTGCCCAGCGCCGATGTCCTCGCAGCGGCGTACCCCTGCCCCCCTGTGTCCGCCGCCGGCCCCGGTCAAACGCTGCTCGTACTGTTCGACGCCCGGCTCGGCCATGCATTCATCACGGAGTATCGGCCGAGCGCGGCCGGCTGGCAGGAGTCGGAGCCGGTGCGAATGAGGACGATTGACGAAATCGTCGCGACTCTCAGTGCCCCTGCGGATGGCTCGGGAGCGCCCCGGTCGCCCGAAGGCGGTCCGATCGCGATCGGTCCGGCCGCTCTCCGGCATCGTGCTTCTCTCGAAGCAGCGGGATTTCTTGTCGGCGACGAATCCGCGGCAACACCGCGTTTGGACCTGTTGGTGAGCCTGGCGATTGACCGCCTTCGCACAGGCCGGGCCTTGGCCCCGCATGAGATCGTGCCGCTTTATGCCCGCCGCGCGGAGGCCGAAGATGTGTATGAGGAGCGCCGGGCGGCGGCGCGGGCGCGCCGCGGCGAATAGTCCGCCGCGCCCTGTCGCGGCATCGCCGATAAGATGGAGTGTGCCCATCCGGACTATTGCAGGAGCGAACTCATGATGATTTCAGAGAAGGTCAATGCGGCGCTGAATGAGCAGGTAACCAACGAGCTGGGCGCCTCGCAGACCTACCTCGCCATGTCCTGTTTCCTGAAAGACCTCGGGCTGAACGTGCTGGCCGCCTTTTTCCGCAAACAGACGGAAGAAGAGCGGATGCACGGCCTGAAGATTCTCGACTACATCCTCGACGTCGGCGCCAAGGCGCGGATCGGCGCATTGGCCGAGCCGCCGATGCACTATCCCAGCGTGGCGGCGACTGTCGAAGCCGCTTTGAACCACGAACTGAAGGTCACTCGCCAGATCCACGACCTCGTCTCGCTGGCCGAGCAGGAGCGTGACTGGTCCACCCGCAGCTTCCTGCAGTGGTATGTCGATGAGCAGGTCGAGGAAGTCTCGACCATGACCCAACTTCTGCAACTGGCGCGCCTCGCCGGCGACGACCTGCTCAAGCTCGAACTGCACCTCGACAAGTTCGGAATGGGCGAGTCGAAGGAGGCGGAATCGGAGAAGGGCGACGAGGAGTGAGCCGATCGCTCCGCGGGACCGCGCTGCGTGCACTACGGACGATGCGGCAATTCAGGTGACCCGCCCCTTTGGAAAGCCCGATCGCTCGAACCCCGGCCGCCGCCGCGACCGGTCCGCCGCCCCGCGCCCGCAGCGAAGCGCCGATTCGCCTCCGCAGCGAAGCGCTGCGGCCCGCCCGCAACGAGACCATGCTGCGCGGCCGAGCGCCCCTTCCGCCCGCGAACCCGCGACAGGCGGAGCCGGCGACCGGCGACCGCCCGCCCGCACCGACCGCGGCTGGGACCACGTCGCGGAGTGGTACGACCGCCTGATCGGGGATGAGGGCGCCGATTACCACCAAAGGCTCATCATTCCGGCTGCGCTGGAGTTGCTAGCATTGCGCGCCGGGGAGCGCGTGATTGACCTGTGCTGCGGCCAGGGCGTGTTCGCGCGGGCAGCAATGGCGGCCGGCGCATCCGCAGTCCTCGGCGTCGATGCCAGCCCGCGGTTGATCGAGGCGGCCCGGCAGCGCACCGGCAGCGGCGGCGCACGTTTCGAAATTGCCGACGTGCGCAGGCCCGGTGAATGGGCCGATGGCTCGTTCGATGCAGGCGTCTGCCTGATGGCGGTGCAGGACGTGGATCAGCCGGCCGGATTGTTCGCGTCGCTCGCGGCGGCGCTGCGCGCCGGAGGCCGCGCCGCGATCGTGATGATGCACCCCTGCTTCCGCATCCCGCGGCAATCGGGGTGGGGCTGGGACCAGGAGAAGAAAGCGCAGTATCGCCGGATTGATCGCTACGCCTCGCCGCTGGACGTGCCGATCTCCACCGCCCCGCGCCGCGCGCCGGACGTGCAGACGGTCTTTCATCATCGCCCGCTGGGAGAACTGCTGAACCTGCTCGGCGCTGCCGGGCTGCTCGTCAGCGCGGCGCGCGAATTGTGTTCACACCGACTTGCGACCAGCGGCCCGCGCGCCCGGGCGGAGAATCGGGCCGCCGCCGAGATCCCGCTCTTCCTCGCCCTCGGGTGCATCCGCGCGCCGCGGGCGCGATGATCGCGCCGATTGCGGCCGCGCAGCACGCTTCGACAATCCACCCGGCCGAATGCTCGCTTCGTTCCGCCCTCAATCCTCACTGATGTTCGTCAGCAGTTCCTCGATGGTCGTCAGACCGCGCAGCGCCGCCAGCCGGGCCGCATCGGCGATCGGGATCATCCCTTCCGATCTCGCCATCTCATGAATCCGAGCCGCGGGCCGTCCTTCCGTGATTCCGCGTCGCAGCTCATCTGACACGGTCATGACCTCGAAGACGCCCACGCGCTCGCGATAGCCGGTGTGGCGGCAATGCCCGCAGCCGCGCGCCATCGACAACGCGGGCCGCTCCCCCGCCGCCAGCAGCCCGCGCACATCCGCGAAGATCGGCTCATCCACGGTCTCATCGAGCCGCTGGGCGCAGTAGCGGCATAGTTGCCGCACCAGCGTCTGGGCGATCACGCCGCGCAGCGCCCGGGCAACGTAGTAGGGATGCGCCCCCAGCGCCGTCAGGCTCTCCACCGCCGCCGCCGCGCTGGTTGCATGCGACGTCGCCAGCACCAGTCGCCCGCTGTTGGCCGCCCGCACGACCGTCGCGGCCGTCTGCGCATCGCGGATCTCACCGAGCATGATCACGTTCGGATCCTGGCGCAGCACGCTTCGCAGCAGCGTCGAGTAGTCCAGCCCCAGTTTCGGACAGACCGCCGATTGGCTCACGCCCGGGAGGTCATATTCGACCGGGTCTTCGATCGTCACGACCTTCCGAGAGCCGTCCGCGAGCTGCTGCACCAGCGCGTACAGCGTCGTCGTCTTGCCCGCGCCGGTTGATCCGCTCACCAGGATCAGCCCGCTGGGATAGGTCAGCAGCCCGTTGATCTGCGCGGTCTGCGACGCGGTCGCCCCCAACTGCGCCACGCGCATCAGCCCCGCAGCGCGGTCCAGGATTCGCACCGACAGATCCTCGCCGTGAATCGTCGGCAGCGTGCTGATTCGCAGATCGACCGGCCGGCCGTCCACCTCGCAGCGCAGGCTGCCATCCTGCGGCCGGCGGCGCTCGCTGACGTCCATCCGCGCCAGCACTTTGACGTGATTCACGAGCCGCTGCCCGACATCACCGGTCAGCAGCCCCTGCCCATACAGCCGGCCATCCAGCCGCAGCGACAGCGGCGCACCTTCGCGCTGTGCGGTCACGTGAATGTCGCTGGCCTGCTCGCGTACCGCAATCCCGCTCACGCGATCCCAGATTTCCGGCACCCCGATTTCCGCAACGCAAAAATCGTGGGCGTCGAACAGGCGACCGGCCGCATGGCTCGCGGCAAATGGCGGCGCTTCGCCTCGCGACGGCGCCACGATGCCGCGATCCGCGCCGGCTTCGCGCTCATTCCGAGAAATCAGCGTCTGCTGCATCTTCCGCTCCCCCACAGCCCCGCGCTTCCTAATGCACCGCGCTGCCGGCTCCTCCCGATTGTGCCGGCCCCCATGCCGCACCGGCTCCCAGGCGCTCCGCCGCCGCCGCGACGCTGTCGTCCAGCGACGCCAGTCGGTCCAGACCGGCCATGCGAAACATCCGCAGGAACACGGGCGGGACCGCCGCCAGCAGCAGCTTCCCCCCGCCCGACCGCACGCGCTGCGCGAGTTGGAACAGCGCACCGATGCCGGCCGAATTCACGAATTCCACTGCAAACAGATCGAGGATGACGTCCGGCGCCGGCGTTCGACCCGCCGCCGCCGCGCTCATCCGCTCGGCCAGCAGCGTGCGATCCTCCCACGAGAGACCGCCGCTGCAGCGCATGAGCAGGCAACTTTCGCCCAGTTCCGAGATTTCGAGCTTCGCCGTCGCGCCCTGCATCGTTCCCCTTTCGATGATCCACGAGGCGGTGAGCGTCATGCCCCGCCCCGCCCGTATCGGCGGTCGCGACCCGGGCGGCGATGCGATTCCTGCCCCCGACGAATCGCCGATAATCCCGGAAGCCGGCCGCTCTGCGGCCAGTCGCACCCGGACGGTCGCGCGAGTGGAGTCGCCGGCGGGCGGGATAACGTAGCCGGCGGCCGCGCTGGTCACTGGCAGAACCGTCGGATATCCTCGGGTTCGCAGCGGCGACCGCCGATGCACCTGCGGCCCACTCGGACCAGGCAGTCCATTTCGGAGATTCCGTGTCGCTGAAGGACGCGATCAATCGCCTTCTGGCGCCTTTGGGCGTGCGGATGGTCAACGTTCGCTGGGGACCGCGCGGGGAGTGGGCGCCATTGACGCGGCTTGCCGGGCTTGGCTTCAATCCGTCGCAGATTGTCGACGCCGGCGCGTTTCGCGGAGCCTGGACCCGCCACTGCCTGCAGATTTTTCCGCGGTCCCGGTACCTGATGATCGATCCGCTGCCGGAGAATGCGCAATTCCTGCAGCGTCTGTGCTCGGAACACGCCAATTGCCGCTTCGTGCACGCCGGGGTCAGCGACGCGATCGGTGAATTGACGCTTTTTTCCGACGGAATGCGCTCGAGCTTCCTCAAGAGCGACGTTTTCGACCAATCAAAGACCGTGACCGTGCCCGTCCGTACGCTTGACTCATTCCTCGACACGCCGGATCTCAACCCGCCGCAGTTCATCAAGGCCGATGTTCAGGGCTACGAGCTGCGGGTGCTGCGCGGGGGGCGGCGCTGCCTCGAAACCACCGAGGTCATCCTGCTGGAGGTGTCCTTCCGCGAGGCCTACGTCGGCAATCCGCTGGCGCACGATGTGATTGCCCAGCTTGCCGAGTGGGGTTTTGCGGTGTTTGACATCTGCACCTACCACGTGGACGCCCGCAACGGCGACCTGCTGCAGAGCGACATTTTGTTCTGCCGGAGGGGTTCGCCGTGGCTGCACTATGACGGCGGCACCCCCATGTCGCCCGACGCCCGCTGAGCATCCCATCCTGACCGCCGATTGTCGCATTCTGTCGGGCCGCGATCGGGCCGTCCCAATGCCGCAACTTCTGATCCCGGCGCGGGTAAGACTGCCGGGCGGTGCCTGTTTCCGCCCGAGGAGTGCCCATGACGCCCGCCGACCAGAATCATGTGGTGCAGCGCGTCGCGCAGCTGGCCGCCGCGCAGGCGAACGTCGATCCCCGCACGGTTCACGACGAAACGCACCTGTGCAACGACCTGCACTTTGACAGCCTCGACCAGGTGGAGTTCGTCATGACCATCGAGGAGGAATTCGGGGTTCGCGTCTCCGAGGAGCGCGCCGCCGACGTTCGCACCGTGGCGGATGTCGCCGACCTGATCCTGCAGGAGTCGGCGGTCGTCGGCGCGAATCCGCCGGTGACGCGGTAGCATTCGGCCATGCCGCTGGTCTTCAACGAACTGGCCGGGTGGGTGTCCGTTCTGCTGGGCATGGTCTCCGGCGCGCTGCTGGGCTTGCGCTTCCACCGCCCCGAGTTTCTCGGGGGCTATGGCTCGCTGCCGCGGCGGATGATTCGACTCGGGCACATTGCCCTCCTGGCGCTGGGGATGCTGAACGTGCTGTTCGTGCAGAGCGTGCCGCGCCTGACGCTGAGCGCTCAAGAGCTATCCATCGCCCAATGGTGCTTTCTGCTGGGAAACATTGCCATGCCGACGTGCTGCGGTCTGACCGCCTGGCGCGTCGGCATGCGGCACCTGTTCGTGCTGCCGGTGGCCCTGTTGATCGGCGGCGTATACTCAGTTTGTGCGGGGCTGCTGCGCGGGTTGTAACCCGCCGCCGTCGCTTCGTCCTGCCCACCCGGGCGCGGAGCTGCCCATGCGGATCGGCCTGATCGCGATGAGCGGCATTCGCGCCGCGGATCCCGAGTTGATGGCGCTGGGGCTGACGCTGCCGGGCGTCGTCGAGCGAAGCCGGGTGGTCGCTTCGATGCCGAGCCTTTCGCTGCTGACGCTGGCGGCGCTGACCCCGCCCGAACACGAGCTTGCATATCACGAGATCGACGACCTGCGAAGCGCCGGTGAACTGCCGGGCGGGTTTGACGTGGTTGCGATCAGCACCTTCACGGCGCAGGTCGCGGACGCCTATCGCGTGGCCGATCACTATCGCGCGCAGGGGGCGATCGTCGTCATGGGCGGGTTGCACGTCACGCGACTGCCGGACGAGGCCGCGGCACACGCGACGACCGTCATCGTCGGGGAGGGCGAGCTGACCTGGGCGGATTTCATTCGCGACGCCGCCGCCGGCCGGGCCGCGGCGCGCTACGCGCCGCCCGCGGGGACGTACTTTGACCTGGCGAGCGCTCCGATCCCGCGCTACGACCTGCTCGACATCCACCGCTACAACCGCCTGACCGTGCAGACGTCACGCGGCTGCCCGCATCGCTGCGACTTCTGCGCCAGCTCAATCCTGCTGACGCCCGGATACGCAGTGAAGCCGGTGGAAAACGTGATCGCCGAGATCCGGCGGATTCGCGAGCTTCGCCCCGGCGCGTTCATTGAATTCGCCGACGACAACAGCTTCGCGACGCGCGGCCACTACAAGCGCCTGCTGCGGGCGCTGGCGGATGAGGGCGTCCGCTGGTTCACGGAAGCGGATGTCTCCATCGCCGATGACCCCGAGCTGCTCGACCTGCTGCGCGAGAGCGGCTGCCGACAGGTGCTGATCGGGCTGGAATCCCCCACTCCCGCCGGCACCGGCGGCATCGAGCTGCGGCGCAACTTCAAGCAGCTTCGCCAGCCCGACTACGCCGCCGCCGTGCGCGCCATTCAGGGGCGCGGAATTACCGTCAACGGCTGCTTCATTCTCGGCCTCGACGGCGACGACGAATCCGTCTTCGACGCGATTCATGACTTCATCGACCGCACGGACCTGTTCGAGGCGCAGCTCACCGTGCTGACGCCCTTCCCCGGCACGCCGCTGTATGACCGATTGCTCGCCGAGGGGCGCATCCTCGAGCCGGCGCCTGGCACAAGTGCACGCTGTTCGACGTGAACTTCATCCCGCGCCGCATGACGCCGGCCGCGCTGCGGCAGGGGCTGATTGACCTGGCGCGGCGGGTTTACGAGCCGGGATTCGTGCAGGCGCGGCGCGAGCGCTTCTTCGAGACGCTGCAGCGCAACGGCGTGCGGCGCAATCGCGGCCTGGTCGCCGACGACGCTTCGGCCGCATAGGGCGCGCCGGGCCGGCGGTCGCCTGTAGCATCCGCGACGAGGCGGCGCCGCAGCGCACGGTTACAATCCGCGGCCATGAACCCCCTCGGCGTCTGCTCATGGTCGCTGCTTCCCGGACATCCGACCGAACTGGCCGCGCGCATCCGCGCTGTGGGCGTTGATCGGGTGCAGCTCGCGCTGGATCCGATCCGAACCGGCGCGTGGACGATCGACGAAACGCGCCGCGCACTGGCGGACGCGGGCATCACGATTGCATCCGGGATGATGGCCCCTGCGAACGAGGACTATTCGACCATCGCGGCGATTCGTCGCACCGGCGGACTGCGCCCGGATTCGACCTGGGAAGCCAACCACCGCGCCGCCGCGGAGAATGCCCGCATCGCCGGAGAGCTGGGCCTGCGGCTGGTGACGCTGCACGGCGGGCTGATCGACGACGGCGACGGCGGCACGCTGGCGCGCCGCGCCTGCGCCGTGGCCGATGAATTCGCGCGGGCGGGCGCGGCGATTGCGTTCGAGACCGGCATGGACGATCCGGCCCAACTGCGGCGCTTCATCGAGTCGCTCGGCCGGTCGGACGTGGGGTTGAACTTCGACCCCGCGAATATCCTGCTGTACGGGGTCGGCGAGCCGATGGCGGCGTTCGAGCTGCTGGCGCCGCTGGTGCGCCAGGTGCACATCAAGGATGCAACGCCGTCGGCAACACCGGGCGAGTGGGGAATCGAAACGCCGGTCGGCCGCGGCGCGGTTCCATGGCCGAAGTTCATCGCCGCCGTCGCGCGACGTCTGCCCGGCTGCGAGTTGATGATTGAGCGCGAAGGCGGTGACGCCCGCGTGGCCGACGCCCGCACCGCGCGCGAAGCGATCTCGGCGCTGCTCGACACCGAACGAGGCGCCGCGTCGTGAGCGTCGCCGGCACCATCGGCGTCGGCGTCATCGGGCTGGGGTTCATCGGCTCCGCGCACCTGGCCGCTTATCGACGCGCCGCGCGCGACGGATACCCCTGCGCCGTGCGCGGCGTCTGCGATCCGCGGCTGCTGGATCCGGGCGGAGCGCCGCGCGCCGTTTCCGGCAATCTCGAGTCGCAGCGCGGCGACGCGGATGCGGATCCGACCGGTCTGCCGTTGCACCGCTCGGTCGAGGAGCTTCTCGAAGACCCGGCCGTCTCGCTGGTCAGCATCTGCACACCGACCGTGACTCACGTCGACGTCGCCTGTCGAGCCTTGCGCGCCGGCAAGCACGTGCTCGTGGAGAAGCCGCTTTGCCTGCGCGCACAGGACGCCGAACCGCTGCTGCGCGAGGCCGCCGCGCGGCCCGACCGGGTGGTGATGCCCGGCTTCTGCATGCGCTTCTGGCCGGGATGGGACTGGCTGCTGGAGTGCATCCGCGACGGCGCACTGGGTCCCGTGCACAGCGCGGTCTTCGGCCGGCTCGGATCGCGGCCGACCTGGTCGGACACTTATGCCGATGACGCGCTGACCGGCGGGGCGCTGGTCGATCTGCACACGCACGACGCCGATTTCGTGCGGGCCTGCTTCGGTAATCCGGCGAGCGTGATGAGCGGCGGCAACCTCGATCACGTCACAACGATCTACCGATTCCCTGGCGGCCCCGCGCATGTGGCCGCGGAGGGCGCCTGGGATCATCGCGGCGGCTGGCCCTTTCGCATGCGCTACGTCGTCGCCTTTGAGCAGGCCACCGCCGAGTTTGACAGCGGCCGCGAGACGCCGCTGCGACTGAGTCGCGACGGCCGGACCACGGCGCTTCCGCTCGATGCGCGCAGCGGATGGGAGCATGAGATTCGCGCCCTGCTCGACGTGCTGACCGGGCGGCGACCGCGCACCGATCTTCCGACACTGTACGACGGACACACCGTGGCGGCGCTGCTGGAGTGTGAGCGGCGAAGCGCGGAGAGCGGCCAAGCCGTGTCCTTCGAGCCTCCGATGGCCCCGGGCCGTTGAGCGATGAACCGACGTCCCCACCCGATCTGATGCGAGACCGCCTTGCGCGAACCCGGCCGATTTCTCGCAGCGCTTCTGTCGCCCGCCGCCGCGATCTACGGCGCGGCGGTCGCGCTGCGCAATCGGCGTTATGACGGAGGCGGCAGCGCCGTGCATCGCGCACCGCTGCCGGTCATCAGCGTCGGCAACCTCACCGTCGGCGGCACGGGCAAGACGCCGGTCGTCATGGAAATCGTGCGGCGGCTGCGGGGCGTGGGAGTGCGGGCGGCGGTCGTCACGCGCGGCTATGCCGCCGCGCCCGGCCAAAAGGCGGATGAAGTGCTTGAATTCCGCGAAGCCCTGCCCGACACGCCGGTGGTGGTCAACCCCGATCGCGTGCGCGGAGCGCGCGACGCGGCGACGGAGCACGGGGCGGAGTGCGTAGTGCTTGACGACGGCTTTCAGCACCGCCGCCTGGCGCGCGATCTCGACATCGTGCTGATCGATGCGCTGGCTCCCTGGGGCGGCGGGCGGCTCCTGCCGGCGGGCCGGCTGCGCGAGCCGCTCCGCAATCTGCGACGCGCTCAGGCCGTGATCATCACGCGGGCCAATCAGACCACCGATGCGCGCTGCGCCGAGATCGAGCAGTGCGTTGGTGAACTGGCGCCGCGGGCCGCCTGCATCCGTTCCGAGATTCGCCCACTGGCGGTCTGCGACCGCGACGGCCGGTCGCATCCGCCCGAGCACGCCGCCGCGCAGGCGGTTCTGGCGGTTTGCGGCATCGGGAACCCCGCAACGTTTGAGGCGCTGCTGCGCAATTGCGGCGTCCGCCCGGTCGCCGTGAGGCGCTTCCGCGACCATCACCGCTACACGGCGCGCGACGTGGAAGGCCTGGTGCGCGAAGCGACGCGGCAGGCGGCGACGGTCGTTCTGACGACGCGCAAGGACTGGGTGAAGCTTGCCCCGCTCTGGCCGAGTGCAGCCGGCCCGACGCTGCTGCGGCTGGACGTTGAGGCGCGACTGCTCGATACTGGGGGCGCGCTGCTGGCGCTGCTCCGGCGGGCAGTAGCCCGCGATTCACAGCGCGACGCACCGAATGGGAACCGCTGACATGGCCGGCCGTTTCGAGCCGCTCGACTTTTCCCGCTTGCGGCTGCGCTCCCGCGCAGCCCGCACGCACAAGGTCGATGCCGCCGCGCTGGCCCGGCCGACGGCCGCGGGCTGCTCCTTCCGCGACTGGACAGCCGCCCTGCCCGACTTTCTTGCGGTTCGCGAGTTGCGCCGGCTCGCAGCCGCGATCGTCGCCGCGCGACGCGCCGGGCGCCCCGTATTGCTTGCCTTCGGGGGGCACGTCGTCAAGACCGGCTGCGGACCGCTCATCATCGACCTCATCCGGCGCGGCGTTGTCTCGGCAATCGCGACGAACGGCTCGGGAGCGATTCACGATCTTGAGCTTTCGCAGACCGGCGAGACGAGCGAGGAAGTCGCCGACACCATCCGTGACGGCACTTTCGGCATGGTGCGCGAGACGCTCGATCAGATGAACGCTGCCGCCCGCACGGGCGCTGCGCTGGGCCTGGGACGGGCGCTGGGACGGCTGATTCTGAACAGCGGCGCACCGCATGCACAACACAGCATTTTTGCCGCGGCCGCGCAGGCGGACATTCCCGCGACCGTGCACGTCGCGCTCGGCACGGACACTGTGCACATGAGTGCGGAGGCGGATGGAGCCGCGATCGGCGCCGCCACGCTGGCGGATTTCCGCGAGTTCTGCGCCGTCGTGGCGCAGCTTGGCGCCGAACCCGCTCAATCGGCGGGCGGCGTGTATCTCAACGTCGGCTCGGCGGTCGTCATGCCCGAGGTGTTTCTCAAGGCCGTTTCCGTTGCCCGAAATCTCGGCCACCCGCTCGACGGCATGCACACCGCCAACCTCGACATGCTCCGCCACTATCGACCGACGCAGAACGTGCTGCGCCGCCCCGTTGCGGCGGGGCACGGACACGAAATCACCGGGCCACATGAGCTGCTGCTGCCGCTGTTGCGGCAACTCGTGGTAGAGGCCATCGACCAGCCCGCCGAGGCGGGCGCTGCGGAGATGCCGACATGCCGGACCCGCACCTGAATCGCCCCGAGGGCAATCCGGCGGATGCGCCCGAAGCACGGCTCGAGCGCTGCGAGGCGCTGCTGCGCGAAATTCGCGACGGAATCACCCGCGCCGCGCGCGAATCGCAGTATGAGGAGCTTTCGCTGGGCCGCGTCGCCGGCGGGCTGGCCCAGTTGATCGCAGCCGGGCTGCTGGCGATGGCGGTCGCCGAGTGGGCGCTGGTCGGCCCGACCGACACGATGTACACGCGGCTCGCATTCGCGGGCGTCGTGCAGTTGATGGCGCTGACCGGCTTTGCCGCCGCGCGCGGACGCAACGGATAGCGAGCCCGAATATCGAGTGCGCCAATGCCCGCCCCGCCGATTCCGTACACCTTGCCCGTGCGCGACCCCGATTGGCAGCTCCGCCGCGCCGCTGAGCTGCACCGCGAGTTGTCGGGGCGGCGAAGCTGTCGGGCCTTTTCGCCCCGCTCCATTCCGCGTGACCTGATCGAGCGTGTGCTCGAAATCGCGCACACCGCGCCCAGCGGCGCGAACCTGCGCCCGTGGCGCTTCGTCGCGATTGATGACCCTGCGATCAAGCGCGAAATCCGGATTGCGGCGGAGGCGGAGGAACGCGAGAGCTACGAACGCCGGATGCCGCAGGAATGGCTCGACGCACTGGAGCCGATCGGCACCGACTGGCGCAAGCCGTTTCTGGAAGTCGCGCCGTGGCTGATTGTCGTGTTTCGGGTCGATTGGGAATTGACCGGCGACATTCGGCGCAAGAACTATTACCCGAACGAAAGCACCGGGCTGGCGTGCGGCCTGTTGCTTGCCGCGGCGCAAATGCTCGGCCTGGCGACGCTGACGCACACCCCCAGCCCCATGGGGTTTCTTCGCTCGATCTGCGGGCGTCCGGAGAATGAGAAGCCCTTTCTCCTGATCCCGGTCGGATATCCGGCGGAAGACTGCACCGTCCCGGACCTTCCGCGAATTCCGCTGTCGCAGCGGCTGCAATGGAATCGGGACGCCGGGCCGTCGAACGGCCCATAACCTGAAACCGCGCTCCCGGGCCGATGTTCTTCTCGTTCCGGTGAACCGCTTTTTCGCGGAAATCGCGGTTGGGGCGGTCATATAATGCCGTGCGCTGAGCTGACTTGCCGCTCGATAAGCCGAACCGGACGGGTCGTGGGCGGGCATCGGCCCGCCCCCGACACCCAGGCAATCCGGTTCGGCCGGCCGGTCGCGGCGGCGCTGCGGATGGGAACCGACGAGTTGAATCACAGCAACGCCCGCCGAGCCGCTCTCGCCGAGCCATTGTCATTCCGCGCACCTCGCGGCCGCGGCCGCGTTGCGCGCAGCGCGACATTCTCGGCATGCATCGTGGTCGGGCTGCTACCCCTTCTTGCCGGCGGCGGCCCGATTGCGACGCCCGTCTCTCTCGATCAGGCCGAAGTCCTGCGCCCCACTCACTATGCCTTTGTTGACGATGCCGGGCGACTGTCCTCGGACTGGATTCCGATGCCCGCTGCAATGGGCGGAATCGCCGGCGGATCCGCCTTGTGCGCCAACATCCCGGCCTTCGACGGCGCAGAAATCAACCCGTTCACTGCTGAGCTGATCGGCGCGGCAAGCTGCGTTCCGGGGGCTTCGCCAGCGGCCCGGCGGCTGCTGGACGTGGGGGCGGACGGAAATCGTGCCAACGACTGCATTCCGGTCTGGTCGCAGGGCTTTCAGACTGCAACGGGAAGCGAGGGCGTGCGGGCGGAGGCGGTGGTGCTGGCGTTCTACTGGCGCGTCAACGGCTCGACGTGCATCTCGGACGGCGGCACGCCGAACAATGGAAGCGACGACGTGGTCGCCCGCAGCAGCGAACCTTGCGTCATCGCCATCGGCACAGGGGAGGGATACGGCGACTGCATGACCGGGGCGACCTCCCCCACCGGCGGGCAGCCGGTGTACCCGGGGCTGGTCTTTCGCATGCCGGCCAACGTGGATCGCAACGGCGATGGCGACACCAACGACCCCTTCGACGGGCTGGCCTCGGCCGAGATCGATTGCCGCGGCGGGCTGCGCTTCTACCTGGCCGTCATCAACCTCTGCGACGTGGCGTCGATTCGAATGCCGATCGACGGATTCGGCCACTACACGATCGTGATGCACACGCTCGACCCATCCGACCCGACCGGACAGACGCTGACGCGTGCGACCTGCGCAGCGCCGCTGGCGTGGGGGCCGGATGAACCGGGGGAGAATCGACCCGGTGCGGCCAGTGAGATCGCCTGGCTGGATCTGAACAACAACGGCGTGGCCGGGCCGAATCCGCCGGAATGCGCGAATCTCGTCGGTTCCTGCCCGCAGGCACTTTCCGCGGCGATGACGATCCTGCATCGCGTGGACACCGATCGCGATTCGTGGCCCGATGCGCTCGACAACTGCCCGTTCGTTTCGAACGCCGGCCAGGCGGATCGGGACGACGACGGGGTGGGCGATGCCTGTGACGACTGCCCGGACGACCCGTTCAAGGCTGCGCCCGGGCTATGCGGCTGCGGCGTGCCGGAAGCGGCCGGAGATTCAGACAATGACGGCGTGATCGACTGTCTCGACGAATGTCCCGGTGAAAACGACGTTCTGGACCGGAATCACGACGGCATCCCCGATTGCATGCAGGGCTGCACGGCATTCCCGCGCGGCGATCTGAACGGCGACGGGGTGGTGAACAACTTCGACATCGACGCTTTTGTCGAGGCGCTGGTCGATAGAGAAGCCTATATCGCGCGCGAGGGCTTCCAGGCCTGGAAATGCCGGACGGACGTGGATGGCGACGGCGAGGTGACGAACTTCGACATCGAGCCGTTCATCAACTGCCTGATTCTGCTGCAAACCGACGGCTGCATCCCCGAATGAGCCGGGTCGCGTCCGGTGCAGTCCGCATTCAGCGCTGATCCAGTATTCCCCCGATACGCCCTTCGTGCTGCTCGATCAGTCGCTGCGCTCCCTCACGATCGACGCCGCGCACGTGCATGACCAGCGCCGTCTTCACATGCCCGCCGGAATCGGTGAGCAGCTTCGCCGCTGTGGGACGATCCAGCCCGGTGACGGTCATGATCATGCGCATCCCGCGATCCACCAGCTTGGTGTTGCCGCGGGTGTTCACGTCGATCATCAGGTTCTGATAGACCTTGCCGATCTGCACCATGCTGATCGTGGTGATCATGTTCAATACCAGCTTGGTCGCCGTACCGGCCTTCAGTCGCGTGCTGCCGGTCACGACCTCCGGTCCGACGGTCACGCGGATCGACACGTCGCAATCATCGGCGACGTGTTCGCGCGAGACGCACGCGAAGAAGATCGTCCGGGCGCCGCGCTCCCGCGCTCGCCGCAGCGCCCCGTGCACATAGGGAGTCGTGCCGCCGGTCGTGATGCCCATCACCACGTCGCGCGCATCGACGCTGCGCTCGTCCATCGCGGCTGCGCCGTCCTCCGGACTGTCCTCGGCCCCCTCGATCGCTCGGCGCAGCGCGTCATATCCGCCCGCGATCACCCCCTGCACCATTCGAGGATCACTTAGAAAAGTGGGCGGACACTCCGACGCATCCAGCACCCCCAGCCGGCCGCTGGTCCCCGCTCCGACATAAATCAACCGCCCCCCCGCCCGGAACGCCGCCACCACCAGCTCAATCGCCCGCGCCACGTCCGCCGCCGCCGCCACCACCGCCGCGGGCACGGAGGCATCCTCGGCGTTCATGACCGCGACGCTCTCGGTGATCGACAGCCGGTCGAACGCCCGCGAGGCCGGATTCCGCTGTTCCGTAAGCAGGTGACCGCGATCTTGCATGATGGCCGCTCTCCACAACGCCCGCGCCGCGACCACGACTGTTCGCATGCGCCTCCGGGCCTGCCAGTGTACGCCCGGGAATTCGTGCGGGCGAGAAAGCCGCGGGGGAACCGGTTCGTGAATTCCGCCCGAAATTTCGCCCCGGTTCCGCAAACTCGTGCGCACCGCACCGCGCTGCGCATGTTGTATCAGCCCTCGCGCTTCCGCCCGCCCGTCGCGTTGAACTCGCCGGATCGCGCCTCCTAGAAACCGACGCCGGGTGACACAGCGGGTGTCCCGGCACGAGGAGGTTCGGGGGGAACCGGAGGGAGCCTCGCCCAGGCGGGCGCTACCACCGCATCCTGAGAAGGAGAGAGTGGCCATGCGAAAGTTCAACTGGAAGCACGCGGTTGCGGCGCTCGTGCTCAGCGCTACGGCGGCGACGGCGGCGGCGGCGACGGTAAAGGCTGACTTCATCAACATCAGCCCCAGCCGCGGCGACTTCGATTACATCCTGAACGGCGACAATGAAGAGACCACCGCCGGCGTGTTCAACTGGCAGACGGTCGCCGGCGGTGACACCGATCTCGGACAGTTTCAGGCATTCTGCATCGAACTTGGGCAAGGCGTCGGCGACGACGTGCTTTTTGACATCGTTCCGCTCGGCAACGGCCCGCTGCCCGGCACAGGCACGGGCGGCCCCGGCGTCAACGGCCCGATGGGCGCCGCCAAGGCCGCGTTGATCGGCGAGTTGTGGGCCCGCCGCCATGCCGGGATCTTCACCGGCACGACCAGCCAGCAGCGCGACAAGGCCGCCGCGTTCCAGGTCGCGATCTGGGAGATTGTCTACGACGACGGCACCAACCTCGACGCCGGCGCCTTTCGCGAGAACGACAGTGCCTCGTGGGTGGACATCGCCAAGACCTACCTCGCCGAGCTGAACGGCGATCCGAACTACACGACGCCCGGCCTGGTCGCCCTGACGAACCCGCACAAGCAGGACCAGGTGACCCTGATTCCGGAGCCGACCTCGCTGGGGCTGCTGGCCCTGGGCGGAGTGGGCGCGTGGATGCGTCGCCGCCGCTGACCTTCGTACACTCAAGACGCGCCGCGAATTCGCGGCGCCGCCCGCCACGGATGGCGCGGTGACAGTTTCCCAAGCGCGATGGACGCCTCAGAGAGCGCGGCGGGTGAAAGCCCGTCGCGCTCTCGTTTCATATGTACTCGCGACCCACATCCAGCCTCCCCTATCCCCTTATTCGGCGCCGGGCGAAAACACCTCGGACGGCTCCACCTGGATGACCGCCCCTTCTTCCGGCTCGCGCTCCCAACCCTGCGATTCCGTCGCGTCGCGGATCGAACGCCCGCGGGCGGCGTCCTGCACGGCGGTGAATTCGCCGAGAATCAGCACGTTCGACGCGCGCCCCCAGCCGCCCAGAATCTGGCTTACATCGCGTGCCACCATCAGCCGAAACGCGCCACGCAGCCGATCTCCCGGTTCCCGATACAGCGCCACGATGCCGCGCAGCGACGTGAACCGCACATGTGCCGGCCCCAAACGCGCCAGCGCCCGCAGCTCGCGGCGCTCCACGACGTAGTCCCGCGCGCGCCCGGCGGGCAGCCCTTCCAGGTCGAGGGAGAGCTGGAACAGAAAATCTCCGGCCTTGCCGAACAGCAACGACGGCCCGAAATGCTGCATGGCGATGACGACGCGCCCATCCTCCTCCTGCCACCAATAGCAGCGATCCGGGCGGAGCGTCGTGAATTTCGCAGCAGGCGGATCGATCGAGCGATAATCCAGCGCGGCAAAGTCCAGCCGCGCGCCTCCGGATGCGCACCCCGCGCTGCATGCGATCAGCGCAACACCGCTGATCAGCCCCGCCATTGCGACGGCCGATCGACCCAACTTTCGCCGAAATCTCAGCAAGGGCACGGCTCCCCTCCGGGTGAACGTGAAACGCGCCGGCGGCGCCGCCTGCAATCCGCCGGCACATCGCGCCGCCGATCGCGACGGGCGTCAGTGCGGCAGCGGGTGCTGCCCGCACAGCTCGCGCACCGCCGCGCGCACCCGCGACAGCCCCGCCTCATCCCCGCCGCAGGACAGCGCTTCATCAATCAGCGTCGCGACGCGCGCCATCGACGCCGCGTTCATGCCGCGGGTGGTCAGAGCCGGCGTGCCCAGCCGCAGGCCGGAAGTCAGCGTCGGCTTGCGCTCGTCAAACGGGATCATGTTCTTGTTCACGATGATCCCGGCCTGCTCCAGCCAGGCTTCCGCCTGTTTTCCGGTCAGGTCCGGATGCACGCTGCGCAGATCGAGCAGCATCAGGTGATTGTCCGTCCCGCCGGAAACCAGCCGGTAGCGTCGCGCGGTGAGCGCTTCGGCCAGTGCGCAGGCGTTGTCGAGCGTGGCGCGCTGATACTCCTTGAACTCCGGCCGCAGCGCCTCGCCGAAGGCCACGGCCTTGGCAAGCACCACGTGCATCAGCGGGCCGCCCTGCGTGCCGGGGAAGATCCACTTGTCGATCAGCGGGGCATCGGCGGCGTTGCACAGGATCATGCCGCCGCGGGGGCCGCGCAGCGTCTTGTGCGTCGTGGTGGTCGTGAAATCCGCCCGCCCGATCGACGTGGGATACAGCCCGGCCGCGACCAGCCCGGCCACGTGGGCGATATCCGCCATCAGCTTCGCCCCGACCTCGCGCGCGATCTCGGCGAAGCCGTCAAAGTCCAGTTGCCGCGAGTAGGCCGAGAACCCGGCGATGATCATCTTCGGCTTGTGCTCGCGCGCCAGGCGCCGCACCTCGGCCATGTCCACGCGCTCGGTCTGCCGATCCACGCCGTAGTGCACGATGTGGTACATCGTGCCGCTGAAGTTCACCTTCAGCCCGTGCGTCAGATGGCCGCCGTGGGCCAGGTCCATGGAAAGAATCGTGTCGCCCGGGCGCAGCGTGGCCATGAACACGGCGGTATTGGCCTGGCTTCCCGAGTGCGGCTGCACGTTGGCGTGGTCCGCCCCGAAGAGCCGGCAGGCCCGCTCGCGCGCGGCATTCTCGGCCGCATCCATGTTTACGCAGCCGCCGTAATAGCGCTTCGACGGATAGCCCTCGGCATACTTGTTCGTGAACACGGAGCCGGCGGCCTCCCGCACCGCCCGCGAGACGTGATTCTCCGAGGCGATCAGCTCCAGCGTGTTGGCCTGTCGCTCTTCTTCCGCGGCCAACACGCGCGCCAGTTGCGGATCGGCCTCGCTCAGCGGGAGATTCAGAAAGTCGGCGGCCATGTCGTTCCTTCCGGTGCCCGTCGGTCGACGCGCCTCGCGCACGGCGACCGGCCGGATTGATGTCGCGACGAATCATAACCGCGCTCGACGGCAGCGCGCCGCAGTCCGCGGCAGCGGCGGCGTCAATCGCCCGGAAACGACGGGACTGGAATCTGCGGGAAATGCGCCAACCGGCGCCGGAGTCCTGACGAAATGCGCTAATCGGCGGCCGGCAACGACACGCTCGCAACGGCCGGCGAAGCGGAGGGCGCCGCCGCAGGAGCCACGCCGACGGGCGATGCAGCGCGTGCAGCGCCGATCGCCGCGACTCCCGCCCGCTCCCGCTCCGCGACGCGCGGCCGCGACGCCCAGCCCAGCAGCAGGAACCCGGCCGCGTACAGGCTCATGAACACGGCCGCGCCGATGTTGGGGCGAACCGCCAGCAGCCAGACCACCTGCGCGATGCAGAAGAGGCCCAGCGCCAGTTCAAGCAGGTACAACTGCGAACGAATCGCGGAGTAGACCGGACGCGATGCCGTCGGCTTTGGTGCGACGGAGGCCGAGCGGACCGCGCTGCCCGCCGGCTGCGATGCCGATCGCGGATCGACGTGGCCGGACTTTGGCGTCCGGACAAAGGCGCCGCCGCGCGTGAGCAATCCCACGATGACGGCGAACGTGTTGTTCACCGCCAGCCCCATTCCCAGGACCATCAGTTGCAACACCCGCAACGGGCGGACCAGCCCCTCGCCGAGCATGTATGCCGAGTACGCATAGGCGGTAATCGGCGCCAGGGTGGCCATTACCACAATCCCCCAGGTCCAGCCGAGAAACGGCGCCGCCACCTCGCGCGAGACGCCCAGCAGCAGCAACTGCCCCAGGCCGGCCATCAGCAACATGAACACGGAGACGCAATAAGACGTGAGATGGATCGTGGCTTCGAGCTTCTGCGCGATCGTGAGGCGCGAGCGCCACACCGCCGGCAGCAGCTTGCGCGCCGTCTGGATCGAACCCGTCGCCCAGCGGCGCTGCTGCGTCTTGACGGCGTCCACGTCGGAGGGCACCTCCGCGGGGCAGCATTCGTCCATCGTGTACTCAACCTTCCATCCCGCCAATTGCGCGCGATAGGAAAGGTCGAGGTCCTCGGTGATCGTGTCGCCGCTCCAGCCGCCGACGCGCGGATCCTCAATCGCCGTGCGCCGCCAGATGCCGCCGGTGCCGTTGAAGTTCAACAGGAACCCGCTCCACGCCCGGCCCGGCTGTTCGACGGCGAAGTGCCCGTTCATGCCGAGACTCAGGCCGGAGGTGATCCACGATTCATCGGCGTTCAGATGCCCCCAGCGGCCCTGCACGCAGCCCGCGTCCGGTCGAGCGACGATCAGCGGGATCATGCGCTTCAGGAAACCCGGCTGCGGCACAAAATCGGCGTCGAAGACGGCGACGTACTCGCCCCGCGCCAGCCGCAGGCCGTGCTCCAACGCACCGGCTTTGAAGTGCTCACGGGTCGGCCGTCGCACGACGCAGATGTCATGGCCGGCGGCGACCAGTTCGGCGACGGTTTCATCCACAATGCGGCGGGTGTCGTCGTCGCTATCGTCGAGCACCTGAATTTCATGCCGCCCGCGCGGGTACTCCATCGCCGCAACCGCCAGGATGATCCGCCGGGCGACTGCAAGCTCGTTGTACAGAGGGAGTTGCGTCGTGACGAGCGGCCAATGGTCGTCGACCGTGCGGGCCTGATACTCGGCGATGATCCGGGCCTGCCGAGGACGGACCTCGCCCTGTCGCCACTGGGTGAGAATCAGCAGGACATAGAGGTGCAGCCCGTACACGGACGGGGCCAGCATCAGCAATACGAAACCAGTGAGGCAGACGACTTCGCCGACGGAAGGCAAGCGGAAGCACCCTCAGAACGGTTCGGGAAACCACACCGGCCGGAAACTGTATCGGACTGCTGAAGAATGTGTCAACTTAGGGCGAATTGCCGCCGCGCGCGATCCCTGCGGCAGGTCGTACCACTCGGCCTCGCTCAATTTCCGACGAGCAGATCAACAAACGGATCGATGTCGAAGCCGTTGAACACACCATCCCGATTCACATCAGCGTTCAATTGACTGCAATCCGGAAATGCGGCGGAGTATGCATCCGCATCCACGATCGCCAGCACGAATGGATCAATGTCAAAGAGGTCCAGCCGCCGGTCACAGTTCATGTCGCCCCGAGGGTAAACCGTATGGCGCAGAACTCCGTGGCTGCCGTCCACGAATGAAACCACCACTGCGAGTTGGCCGTGCTCATTCATCGGTCGTGCCGGGCTGCGTGACGAGAAGGCTGTTGAGGCAACCGAACCCACGGTGCGCGAGTCGCCCGGGCTCAACTCAAGCACCTGGCGATCGACCAGGACTGGATGCCAGTCGTCATACACATCGGTCGCCCAGATGCTGTTTCGCGTGACGGGCGCCGCCGCATAGGGGCCTGTCTGCGAAATCAGGAGCGCTTCGCCGTTCTGATTCAGCATGAGAAACATCTGAATGAAGTCACCGTGCAGAATGCTCGGGCCAAGGCCCGTGGCCAACCCGCCTTCGCGCAGCCAGAGCACCCGCTCCGTCGGCGTGGCAACCAGGGCCGCCGTGTCATTCGCCGTTGTCACGCCCGGCCCGCTGAATCGGCAAAGAAACCCGAAGCGACCACCACCCGTTGCGACGTTCACCATCGAGGTGAGCTGCAAGTCCGGCGAGCCGGGCACCGGGCTGCCCTCCCGCGCGACGAGTTGGAGCGCACCGACCGGCCCGAACAGCATCACGTCGTTGTTGGCGGTCGTGATGCCCGGCCCGGAGATCGTCGCAGAAACGACGATACGTCCGTTTTGAATCTTTGCCGGTCCGACCTGGGATACGACCGCGCCAGGCACTTCGGGCACGCCGTCGCCGAGCCGCAGCACCGGCTGCAATGTTCCGTCGTGCAGCCACCAGTCAGGCGAGGGCTGGCCCTCTCGGGCCGCCAGGATCAATACGCTGCCACCCTCATCAATCCAGGCTGAGAACGGATCGATCAGCCGGATCGTTCCGCCGCCGGGCGCCGGATCCTGCTCGCGAAGCAGGCGGGTCGCGCTGCCGCCGTCCAGCAGCCAGATGCTGCCGTCACTTTCAAACGTGACGCCCGGTCCGGTCAGGTGATTGAACATGGCAACCTGCCCGGCGGGGTTGGAAATCTGCCAGGTGTCAAACGTACTCATCGCGATGCCCGGCAGGAGCTCGGCGCCCTCCCGAAGCACACCCGCAAATCCCGATTGGCTGTCCCAAAGATAAGTCGCCTCGTTGGTGGACGGCGTCAGCCCCGTGCCAGTCAAGACGGCTCGAAACCGGCCCAAGCCGCTATCGCTCAGGAAGGCGGACAGAACCGATGCGAACTGCGCGTCATCCCCGATGTCGTCGTCGGGCAGCCCGGCCCGAGCCATGATGGAAACGTCTCCCGGTCCACCGACCCCGATCACCGGGCCGGTGAACGGAGACGCCATCGGCGCCGTGAACACAACTGTCCCAGCGGAGTTGATCGAGGGTGGATCCGGCCTCCCGCCCAGCAACACACCATCCGGGTCGTTGAAGGCGTCTCCGGTCAGCATGACGACTTCCGTTCGTATGCCGGCGATGGTCGCGATCGATCCCAGAAGTGCAAGCACGGCGAGAGGGGTGCGGCGCATGACGAGTCTCCCATCGAGGCCCGTCGTGCACCCGCCGACCTGCGATTGCCGAGTCGATTGATAACAGCCTATGCGCGAGCGCACCGCGAGCGCATTGATTCTAACGACTCCGTAAACGGAGGCCGCATCGATTTGGGAATCATGTTCTGCAAACTGCGTTGCGTCGCCCTGCGCCTAAGGGCATGAGAACCCCGGCGGCGGCGGCGAAACCACACAGCCCACGAAGGCGTCGATATCGAAGTTGTTGAAGAGCATGTCCAGATTCACATCGCCCCAGCAGAAGCGCTGGTCCCAACAAGCCTGCGTGCCGCCGAGCAGCAGGTAGGCGGCCGGTGCAATCGGCGACGGTGAGTTCAGTACGCCGATGACGAAGAAATCGATGTCGAAGTTGTTCACCGCGCCGTCGCAGTTCGCGTCACTGCGAAGGAAGACGGTGACCGTCGCCGTCGCACTCACAACGCTGCCGCAGGCGTTGGTCACCTGCACGTCGTAGACGCCGTTGTCCGCGTATTGCGCCGGCGTCAGAACCAGCGTCGTTCCGTCCTCGCCGATGATCGCGGAGCCGCCCTTGCGCCACTGATAGGCGAGCGCGTCGCCGCTCGCCGACACCGACAGCACCGCCGCGCCGCCGTCGCAGATCATGACGTCCACGGGGTCCGCGCTGATCGATGGCGGCGAAAGCACGGTCAGCGTGGCCGTCTCCGATACCACGTTGCCGCACGCGTCAGTCACCGTGCAGGAGTAGCTGCCTGCGTCCGCCGGCGTGATCGGCCCGACCGAAAGCGTGCTGTTCGACGCACCGCCGATCGCCGCGCCGCCCTTACTCCACTGATAGGACAGCGTGCCGCTGCCGGAGGCGGTCACGGAGAACTGCACCGTGTCGCCAATGCAGGCCTCGATGCTCTGCGGCTGCTGCGAGATCTGCGGCGGCGGCGGAGCGACGCACGAGTCGAGCAGGTTGTCGCCGTTGCAGTCGAGCGCCGGGTTGCGGGCCAGGTCGCAGGCGTCGCTGACGCCGTTGGTGTTGCAGTCCGTGATCCCGCCGGCCGGCAGAATCTTGTAGATTTCGCCGCCCTGATCGCAGATGTACAGCTCGCCGTAAGCGTCTTCACCAAAGGAGGTGATGGAGTTGATCGTCAATCCGCCGCCGGGGGCCAGCTCTACCGTGCGGTCGGTGAATTCACTGACCGTCGACCCGTTGTAGCGAAGCGACCAGATGCGGTTGGAGCAGTAATCCGCAAAGAAATAGGTCCCCTGCAGCGCGGAAAGCGTGCAGCCGCGATAGACATATCCGCCCGTCACCGAGCAGTGCGATGTGCCCGAGTGCAGAAACGTGTGAAACGGCATGGTCAGCGAGGCGGCGTTGCAGGTGCAGCCGCTCAGCCCGGTGCAGGCCGTCCCTTCCATGCAGCGCCAGCCGTAATTCCGGCCGCCTGCTGCGCCGGCGGGCTGGAAGTTCAGCTCCTCCTGCGCATCCTGCCCGACGTCGCCGATGTAGAGGTCGCCGGTTGCGCGGTCAAAGCTGCAGCGCCACGGATTCCGCAGGCCGTAGGCCCAGATCTCATCATCGCCGGTGACGCCGACAAACGGATTGGTCGGCGGCAGCGCGTAGTTGCGGTTGGCGTCGGCGGGGTACTCGTCGTCGTCCGCATTGCCGACAATATTGTCCGGACCGTCCACGTCGATGCGCAGGAGCTTGCCCAGAAGCTGGCTGGTGATGTCCTGTGCACGATTCCCGGGATCTCCCGCGCTGCCGCCGTCGCCGCTGGCGATGTAGAGGTAGCCGTCCGGGCCGAATCCGATCCATCCGCCGTTGTGATTATTGAAAGGCTGCGAGAACGTGAGCACCGTGGACGCGCTGGCGGCATTCGCCGTCACGGTCGTGGCGCGCTGGTAGCGCGCGATGACCGAGGCGCCGGCGCTGTTCGTGTAATACACATAGAAGTAGCCGTTGTTCTGGTAGTCGGGGTGAAACGCCAGGCCGAGCAGCCCCTGCTCGAAGCCGGTGCTCAGGCCCGTGATCGAGAGATACGGCGTCGGCAGCACCGCGCTGGTCGCGAAGTCGTAGATGCGAATGCGCCCCGTCGAACCGCTGCGCTGCTCAAGGATGAAAATGCGGTCGTAGTCATTCGGCGCATGCGTCACATACAGCGGCAGCGCCAGCCCCGAAGCAATCCGAACGGTGGTCAATGGCTGGGCAACGGCCTGCGAACCAGCAGCGGCCAACACGATTCCGGCCAGGCAGGCCAGTCCAATCAGACAGCGCATGCGATTCCTCCGTGGATACCCGACGCCACCACGCACGCCCGGGCATAGAGGGCCGGGCGGGCCGATGCGTCGCGATGTTTGTCAAGTCTCAGAAAGGGCGGGAATTATCGGCGTCGCCGACTGCCCCGCCCCAGCGCGCCAGCTATTGTAGCCTCAACCGGGAGCGTCCTGGCACGATTCTGACGGTATTCGCAAAGAAATTGCCGGCCGCCGACCGTGTGTCATCCGCCGCCCGCTATCGCTCACACTCGCTTGGATTCGCACAATCTGGCCAGTTGGGATACATCCCCGCCGCATGCAAGGGATTGAGTCGAAGATAGTTGCGCAGCACGAAGTCGGTGTATTCCAGATCGCGCGGCGTCACATCGCGAACCACCCGCGCCGGCACCCCCATCAGCACCTTCCCCGCTGGAACAATCATCCCGGGCGGCACCAGCGCAGCCGCCCCGATCACGCAGTTCTCCCCGATCTCGGCGTCATCCAGCACGATCGCGCCCATTCCCACCAGCGTTCGCGGCCCGACGCGCCGGCAATGCACAATCGCCCGATGCCCGATGGCGACGTCGTCGGCAATGTCCAGCGGAACGCCGGTTTTCGTGTGAATCACCGTGCCGTCCTGCACATTGCAGCGCTTCCCGAGCGATATGGCCGAGACATCGCCGCGGATCAGCACGTGGTGCATGACAGTGCAATCGTCGCCAAGCGCGACCTCGCCGCACACGATCGCGCTGGGGGCGATGTAGACGCCGCGGCCGATTCGCGGCCGCACGGGAGCGGCCGGCGACGGGATGTCCCGTGGATCAGGCAGTCCCGTCACGATCCGGACCCGCGCAGCCGCAGCAGCATCCCGGCCAGCGCCTCGCCGACGCCGCGCGCAAGAGCCTGCTGCTTCTCATCACGAAGTGCCCCATCCGCGTGGAAGGCTTCATGCGCGCGCGGCAGCGCAAACTGTTGCGGCAGCACCGTGACGTTGATGTTGCTCAGGATGACGCGCGTCATGGGCAGGCCGCGCAGGCCGCCCAGCGCCCCCGGAGAGGCGGCCACTAGCGCCGCCACCTTACCGTTGAAGCACGCCAACGGCGGCTCTCCCTGCACCGGGCGCGACACCCAGTCGATGGCGTTCTTCATCGCGGCGGTGATGGCGCTGTTGTATTCCGGGCAGCCCAGCAGCAGCCCGTCATGCGCGAGGAAGAGGTCCTTGAGCCGACGACCCGCCGGCGGAAGGCCGGAGGCGGCTTCGAGGTCTTCATCAAGAACCGGCAGCGCGAAGTCGCGCAGCTCGATCTCGGTCACTTCCGCTCCGGCGGCGCGAGCGCCCTCGGCGGCGACGTGCACGAGCTTGCGATTCCACGACTCGCGCCGCAACGAACCGGAAAAGGCCAGAATTCGGGGCTTTGACACAACGATCTCCCAGGTCGCCGGTTGACGATCCGGCGCTGCAAACAGCCGCCGCACGGCTATTCATCCGAAGGCGCGTCCTTGGGAGCGCTGGCCGCAGCGCGGTAGAGCACCGCCACGCGCCCGACCACCTGCACCAGTTCGCAGCCAAGCCGCTCCGCCAGCACCCGCGCCACATTGCGGCAGGCGTGGCGATCATCCGTCGATACGCGCACCTTCACCAGTTCATGCGCATCGAGAGCGGCGGACACATGCCGCAACACGCCTTCCGACGGCTCGCCTTCGCCGACCGTCACAACTGCGTCCAGTCGGTTGGCGCGCGCCCGCAGCGATCGCGCGGTCTTTCCATCCAGCGTCATGCGCCCCTCCCTATCGCAGGAACCGCTTGCCGCGCAGCCGTCGCAGCAGTGCCAGTTGTCCGCCGTGAAATGCCTCGTGCCGTGCGGTGTGCTGAATGACGCCCAGCTTGTCGCGATAGTGCGGGTGCGGCGATTTACCGTCGGCGGCGAAGGCCGGCTGCGCCAGCAGCGCCTCGTCCATTGCGCGGACGGCCGCCAGCGACTGCGCGTGCACGTCGTCCATGACGGCGCGAATCTCGGCGATCGGCGGATAGCGGTGCTGCGCCGTTGAAAGCACGTCGCCGCCGATGGGAAAGTGCGCCCGGAAATCGGCGCCGAGAACGCCCTTCCCCAGCACGCGAACGTGAATCAGCGTGTCCTGCGAAACCGCCAGATGCCCGCACAGCCACGTCGCATGCGCCAGCCCCGGACCGGGAGCGAAGCTCCAGTCGTCGCCCGCGAAGTCCGCCAGCAGCAGCAGCGTCCACCGCCGCGTATCGTCCAGATTCTGCGCCAGAACGTCGCGAATTGTCGTCATCTGCCGCCTTTCCCGCTTCCCGCCTCGCCCTTGGTCAACCCGCGTCAATCGTCGTCGCGCATCACGAGCACCTCGGTAATCACCATGAAATGATCACTGAAGCGCTGCTTGAAGTCCCGGACACTGAGGCTCTTCTGCGTCAGGTAGCTCTCGCGGAACACCTCGAACTTGCGCTCCGCGAACTCCGGCTGATCCTTCGGGACAAAGGCGCGGTCCAGCGCTCCGGCCCCCTGCCAGAAGGTCGGCCGGTCGTCGTGGTTGAGGTCGGCCCAACCGGCCGTCATCAACGCCTGCGGCGCTGGCTCGGCGTGCTTCGCACAATTTGAATCGCCGATAATGAGCAGGTCGCCGTCGGAAAACGTCAACGGGGCGCTGCGCGCCAGGCGACGCGCTTCCTCGCCGCGCGCGTTCGAGAAGTCGCCGTTGTAGTTGCTCTTCATGTGAATCGAGATCACCACAAAGTCGGTCAGACCGGTCCCGGCAGTGAACATCAGCCCCGGCGGCGGGCGCGACCAGACCGTGGCCCCGTCCACCTGCGGGCCGCTCGATGCGGCGGGCTTCATCTCCCCGACGGGGGTGACCACCGCGGCATCCCATGCGATGCCGCAAAGTTGATTCCGCCCGGTCGTGGCCGGGGCAAGCTTGTGCGTCCACTTCGCGCCGGTTTTCACGTTGATGATCTGAAAGGCCCGCGAGAGTGTCTTGTTCGTCCAGCCGTCGGGCGCCTCGTTCGATGCGATTTCCTGCAGCGTCAGAACGTTCACGCCGGATGCAAGAATGTAGTCGGCGATGTCGTCAGCGGTCTGCTCGAAGTTCTTCGCAGGGCCCGAGCGGCTGCCGGGTGTGCCCAGCCATTCAATGTTCCAGCCGCCCACCCGAATCCGCTTGCCGATCGCGGTCGTGGTCGGGGCGCTGCGCTCATCGGCCGTGGTGGTCGCCGATGTCCCTTCCGCCGACGGGTTGCTCCCCTGCTTCGCGGGATCATTGCAGCCCACCACGAGCCACGCGAGCGCCGCTGTCGCCGTCACGCCGAATCGTACCGCCCACTGATGCCGGCCCATGAACAATCCCCGTTTCGCAGGTTCGGCCGCCGAAGCACGAGGAACGACCCCGCTGTTTGACGGCGGGCCGCCATGATACCCGCTTTGAGAAGGTGCGACGTTTTGCGGTTCCGCCTTCGACGGCCAGCATTGAGGCGCCAACCAGGATCCCGCAACCCGCGCAGCGGTGGGTTTGCGCCGGCGATTCGCGCTACAATTCCGCCATCACAGGAGTAGAAACCCGCATGAAGACCGCCTTCTACAGCACGCGCCCATTCGAGCGCACCTCATTCCCCGCAGCCAACACCGCCCACGGGCACGCGCTGGAGTTCTTCGCGGAAATTCTCACCCCCGCAACCGCCGCGCTTGCGCGGGGTGCGCCATGCGCATGCCTGGGCGTGGCGGATCACGCCGGTCGCGAGGCGCTGGCGGCGCTGCGCGACGCGGGCGTGCGACTGATCGCCCTGCGATCGGCCGGATTCAACCACGTGGACCTCGACGCGGCGACGGCGCTCGGACTGACGGTGGCGCGCGTGCCGGCCTACTCACCCTACGCGGTTGCCGAACATGCGCTGGCGCTGCTGATGACGCTCAACCGCAAGACGCACCGCGCCTACAACCGTATCCGCGAGCAGAACTTCTCACTCGAAGGACTGATGGGCTTCGACCTGCACGAAAAGACCGTCGGCGTCATCGGGACAGGGCAGATCGGCGAGGCCTTCATCCGCATCATGCTCGGCATGGGATGTCGCGTACTCGCGTCCGACCCCTTCGAGAATCCGCGCTGCGTGGAACTGGGCGTGCGCTATGTTCCGACCGCGGAGCTTTGGCCGGCGTGCGATGTGATCGCGCTGCACTGCCCGCTGACCCCGCAGACGCGCCACCTTGTTAACCAGGCCGCGCTTGGCGCAATCAAGCCGGGTGCGATCCTCATCAACACCAGCCGCGGCGCCGTGGTGGACACGCTGGCCGTGATTGCCGCGCTCAAGTCGGGGCGGTTGGGTGGGCTGGCGATCGACGTCTATGAGGAGGAGGGCGACCTGTTCTACCGCGATCTCTCCGGCGAAGTGCTGCAGGATGACGTCTTCGTGCGACTGATGACCTTCCCGAACGTCCTGATCACCGGGCATCAGGGGTTTTTCACGCGCGAAGCGGTCGCTGCAATCGCGGAAACAACGCTCGCGAACGTGAGCGGCTTTGAGCTTGGCACCATTCCCCCGGCAAACCTCGTGACCACCGGCCACGTCGTGAGCAGCGCTCCGCGCGAGTGAGCGGGGTCGGTCGTACTCACTGACGCTGGTTTCCCGCAACGAGAAGAAAAATCTTCTCGGACGGGAAATCTGCTATTGCATACGGTGGGTTCAGGTGGTAGATTGTCCCTATCAAAAGCGGTCGAGTGGGTGCACGTGTCAACGGAAGGGTCGCATGTTCGTCGGGTCATACGAACTGACCATCGACGCCAAGAACCGGGTCTCGATTCCGTTCTCGGTCCGCTCCAAGATGAACACAGAAACCGACGGACGCGGGTTTTACGTTGTGCCGGGTCGTCGGCCGGGAACGCTTGCGATTCACGCGGAAAAGCCCTTTGAGGCGGCTCTCAAGGCCGCTCCGTCGTCGGATTTGCTCTCCACCGAGCTTTACGAGTGGATGCAGTGGGAGCGATCCGTAGCGGTATTCGTCGACCCCGATGCACAGGGTCGTATCCTGATTCCGGACAAGCTGTTAAAGAGAGTCGGAATCCGCGGTGAAGTGACCCTGGCCGGCGTCGGAACACACTTGGAGTTGTGGAACCGGGCGGACTACGCGGCCTTCGAAGATGGGAAATGGCCGACCTACGCGCAAGCACGAGAGAAGGCCATCAGCGAAATGAACCGACTGTCGGCCGAATCGGCCCGTCGGCTTTGATACTCGAGGTTGCCGACCCGTTCGCGGGCGGCGCCTCACCAGGCAGGCGACCGGTCGGCGGCGTGTGGCGCGTTTCGGCGCGCCCCACCGCCGTCCGGGGACGCGGGTCGTGCGAGGAGCGCGGCCCGCGGCGTAACAAGCTGGGAGGTTAAGGCGGCGCGCCGCGGCGCGGTGTCGCGTCGCCGTGATCTTCCTGGGTCATGCAGTCCAGCGAGTCGGGCCTTCGTGCCGGAAGGCCCCGTTCATGAGCATGGATGGACTCGCCGCTGCGGCTGGGTTGTGAAGCCCGTCGGACCCGGGCCGTCGCTGCGTCACGGATGACGCACGGCGGCCGCTTTTCTCTTCGATCGGCCGTTCCCGAATGCCCCATCAGCGTACGTCCGCGCGCCGCGGATGTCCAGCACTCTTTTCGCCGGCAATCGGCCCGCTGTTTTGGGTGCCGGGACCGGGTGGATGGCCCTTGTGACGCACCGGGTAGACGGCGCTGAGCATGTCCCGGTCATGGCGGACGCCATTCTCACCCTGGCGCAGCCGTCGGCCGGGCAGACTTTTGTGGACGGCACGGTCGGGCTGGGCGGTCACGCGCTGGCGATTCTGCCGCGGTTGCTGCCCGGCGGACGCTATATCGGCCTGGACGTGGATCCGGAAATGCTGGCCATCGCACGAGTGCGGCTGGCGTCGATGCCGGAGGACAGCGTGATCCTGCGACACGCCAATTACGCGGACCTGCCCGACGTGCTCGACGAGCTTGGGCTGGAGCGGGTGGATCACGTCCTGCTGGACCTGGGCGTGAACTCCGCACAACTGGCGGCCGCGGAGCGGGGGTTCTCGATCGACCGCGACGGCCCGCTCGACATGCGCTTCGACCGCAACCAGAAGCTGCGGGCGCTCGACCTGGTGAACACGCTCAGCGAGAACGAGCTTTCGGACTTGTTCTATCAGTTCGGGCAGGAGGGGTTAAGCCGCCGCATCGCCAAGCGCATCTGCCAGATCCGCCATGAAACGCGGATTACGACGACCGGGGCCTTGGCGCGGGCGGTCGAGTCGGTTTTTGCCGGCGAGTCGTCGGCCCGTCCCGGAAAGATTCACTCCGCGACGCGCGTGTTCCAGGCCCTGCGCGTGGCGGTCAACCGCGAGTTGGATCAACTCCGCGCAGCGCTTCCGAGAATCACGCAGCGCCTGCGTCCCGGAGGCACGCTCTGCGTCATCGCATTTCACAGCCTTGAAGACGCGATTGTGAAGGATTTTCTCCGGTCGCAGCGCGCGGCCGGCCTCATGTCAGAAGTCACCAAACGCCCCCAGATCGCCGATGAAGCCGAACGCCAGGCCAATCCTCGCAGCCGGAGCGCCAAGCTCCGCGTGGCAAGGCGGACGACGGCTGCGTAGGAGACCGCCCGAATGCCGCTCAACGTCAAACTAGCGCTGCTGATGAGCGTCGGCGTCATCGCCGGATTCTTCTACGCCCTGCAGGGCATCGACTCGCGCACCCTTCATTTACCCTCGCCCCTGGCGAGCACGGCCGCCGCCGCGCCCGGAAACACCCGGGTGCGACTGGGCACTTCCGATCCCGCCAGCCGGCGGCTGACCACGCCCAGCCCGGTGGCTGAGCGGCCGCTCGCGGCCCGGGGCGCATCGCCTTCGCACGTCGGGACGGATCCCGGCGTCGCGCCTTCCCCCGCCCCCCTGCTGCCGCCGCGCAGCCCGGATGCGACGACCGCTCCGGACGTCGCGATGGAACTCGAAATCGCCGATCGGCCGCTGCTGCTCACCGCGGTGCGACCGCCCGTTGATCCAACCCCCGAGCCGGTCACGACCTCTGCCGAGTCGAAACCGCATTCGACGCCGGCCGGCTCCGGCGCTTCCGCGGATTCAGTCGTCAAGCCGGAAGCGACGCAGCGGTACACGGTGAAGTCCGGCGACACGCTCGTGCGGATTGCACGGCGGGAGTTGCAAAGCGACTCGCCGGAAGCTGTCCAGCGGCTTCTGGAAGCAAACCCGGCGCTCAAGGCCCGCCCGGATCGGCTGCTGGTTGGCGCGGTATTGGTGATCCCCACTGCGGGCGGTACGACGCCGATGGTGTCGAACGCAAAGCCGCGCTCACCCGGTGCGGAACCGCTGCGGACGGCCGATTCGGTCGCGAGCGGTGACTCGCGCAGCCGGCCGCCGGCCGGCCGAGATGCGACGGTTGCCGAGCCGCACGCGGCGCGCACGTACAAGGTCCAGCCGAATGACTCGCTGCGCTCGATTGCCGCGAAGATTCTGAAGGACGGCAGCCGCTGGCCGGAGCTGGCGAAGCTGAACGCCATCTCGAACGGCGATCGAATCCAGGCCGGAACGGTTTTGCGGCTGCCGCCGGAGCGCGTTGCTTCGCGCTGAATTGCGCCGAATTGCGACAATCGGCGCTGTGTCGCGCGCGTGGGCGGCAGAGGGCCGCTGAATCACGTCAGAATGCAAGCCGAACTTCAAACCGCCGTGCGACCGCGTGAAAACGCGGTAGGATTTCCCCGAGAGGCGGACGAAACGCGGGAACCCGACGAGTGACGCTGACGCGAACGATTGCGGTGCTTGTGACGGCGCTGGCGGTAGCGCTGACTGTGGTCGCTCTTCGGGCCGAGGTGACGCACCTGCAATTCCGCACGTCGGAGCTGGATCGCGAGGCCGACGCCCTGCTGAACCAGGTTCGCGAACGGGAGCTGGAGCTGGCGCGTCTGCGCAACCCGCTGCAGATTCGAGCGGGGCTGGGCGATGCGCGCGAGCAGCCGGCCGTCCAGAATGCACCGGCCAAGCCGCGAAATCCGCAACGACTGCCGCCGCGCCGCAGGAACCCCTGACGGAAAGACCCGATGAGGCCGATCACGCCGCTGTTCCTGGTCGTCGCCCTGCTCCTGACCGGGGGTGCGACGCGGCTGGCGTACATCGAGTATTCCGAAGGCGAGGCGCTGCGGTCGCGCGCGTCGGCCCAGCACACCGCGACGATTTCATTTCCTGCGTTGCGCGGAGACATCCTCGATGCGCGCGGACGGGTGCTGGCGGGCAGCGCACCGCGGCCGACGATTTTCGTGGACCCGTCGGCGGTGGATGACCCCACGTTCGCGGCTCACAGCATCGCGCCGGTGCTGGGGCTCAGCTCCGAGGCGCTGGAGCGCGAGTTGCGAGAGCGCAGCGATCGCGGCTACCTGGTGCTCAAGCGCGAAGTGAGCGACGCGGAGCTGGCGCGCTTCAAGCACGTTCGCGACGCGCGGCGGCTGCGCGCCTTCGGCATTCAAGCGGATTCGCAGCGCGTGTATCCATACGGCGCACTGGGGGGGCAGATTCTGGGGTTCGTCGGCGCCGAAGGGCGCGGCGCGGGCGGCGTCGAACTGTTCTACGACGAACACCTGGTCGGCACGCCGGGCTATCGCCGCTCGATCGTGGACGTGCAGCGACGCCGGCTGCGGCAGTCTCCGGATGACTACGTCGCGCCGCGCGACGGTGCGACCGTCGTTCTGACGATCGACGCTTATGTGCAGCAGGTGGCGGAGCAGCACCTGGCCAAAGCGGTCGCCGACCATCGAGCCGAATGGGGCGTCGCCACGGTGCTCGACGCGCTGAGCGGCGAAGTGCTGGCGATGGCGAACGCCCCGATGTTCGACCCGTCCAATCCTGTGCCGCCCGGCGCCTCGCCGGAGCAGGTCTCCGCGGCCCTGGAGCTTTTGCAGAATCGCGCGGTGAGCTTCGCGTATGAACCGGGCAGCACCTTCAAGCCGTTCATCGCCGCCATGGCGATGGAGGACGGGCTGACGCGCATCGGCGAGGTCTTCGCGATCAACGGGCCGCGCCGCATGTTCGGCTCGCGCACCATCAACGACACGCACGGCTACGCCAGCCTGCTGTTCGAGGAGATTCTGAGCCGGTCAAGCAACATCGGGATGGGGCTGATCGGCGCGCGGTGCGGGAATGAGCGGCTGCATCGCCATGTGCGGCTGTTCGGATTCGGCGATGCGACCGGCGTCGGGCTGCCCGGCGAACACAGCGGCCAGGTAAACGATTTCACCAATTGGGGGCCTTTCTCCACGCAGTCGATCCCCATCGGGCAGGAGATTTCAGTCACCTGCCTGCAACTGGCGAACGCATTCAACGTCTTCGCGACGGACGGCGTACTGCTGCGCCCGAGAATCGTCCGCGGAATTGTGGCGGCCGACGGCCGGATGATCTGGGACAACTCGCGGCCGGTGCCGATCCGGCGGGTGATGTCGGAGGCGACCGCACGCGCCGTGCGAATTCAGGCGCTGGCGCAGACGGTCGTCAGCGGGACGGGGAAGACGGCGGCGATTCCCGGATACCAGGTATTCGGCAAGACCGGCACGGCGCAGATCGCCCGCCCCGGGGGCTACCTCGCGGGCAAGTACACGGCGTCCTTCGTGTGCGGTGCGCCGACGCTGAACCCGCGGCTGACCGTGGCGGTCTCGGTATACAAGCCGACCGGGCAGTATTACGGCGGTCAGGTCGCAGCACCGGCGGCCGGGCGGATTCTCGCCGATGTGCTGCGCTACATGCAGGTTCCGTCGGAGGCGCACTTCGACGCGAAAGGATCGCTGCAGGATCGCGCCGGCGGCGACTGATTCGCGCCGCGTAAACGGAACTGGAACGCAATGAGCCGGAGCCGGGAAAGGGCACGCATGGAGGCGGGCGGACACGGACCACGCGACGCAGGAGGCGAGCGGCGTCTCGGCGAGTTGCTGCGCGGGCTGATCCCCGCGGAGGCACTTGCGCCGCTGGCCGACCTGCGCATCACCGATGTGTGCGACGATTCGCGCCGTGTCATTCCGGGAGCGATCTTCTTCGCGATGAGCGGGCGCAGCGCCGATGGGCGCGCGTTTGTCGCGGACGCCGTGAAGCGCGGAGCGGCCGTCATCGTCACCGAGCGCCCGGGCGGCGGTGCGGAAGCCGCCGCTGCGGGAATTGCGACGGCGGCGAAAAACGTACCGATTTTGACGGTCCCGGACGCTCGGGAGTTGCTTTCGCATCTGGCGCTGCGCTGGCGCGGCTTCGGCCGATCCGGCTCTCCACCGATGCTGATCGGCGTCACCGGCACCAACGGCAAGAGCACCACGGTGATGATGGTGCGTTCGATCCTCACAGCGGCCGGCAAGCGCTGCGGGCTGATCGGGACCATCCAGAACGAGACGGGCGGAACTGTGCAGGCGGCGGCAATGACGACTCCCGGCCCGCTGCAACTGGCGGAACTGCTGGCCGCGTGTGAGCGCGATGGCGCGGATGCCGTCGCGATGGAGGTCTCCAGCCACGCGCTCGATCAACGGCGCACGGACGGCCTGCGTTTCCTGGCCGCCGGATTCACGAACCTGACGGGCGATCACCTCGATTATCACGGCAACATGGAGGCCTATGCCTCGGCCAAGGCGCGGCTGTTCGAGCGGCTCGACCGCACCGCCACGGCGGTCGTCAACGCGGATGACCCGGCGGCCGAGCGCATGATCCGGGACAGCGGCGCCCACGTTGTCCGATATGGGCTGGGTCCGACCGCCGAGGTTCGCGCCGAGGGGCTGTCCGACTCGATCCGCGGCACTCGCTACGAGCTTCGCGCCGACGGTCGGCGGCTGCCGCTGGAGAACCCCCTGATCGGCCGTCACAACGTGTATAACGCCCTGTGCGCAGCCGGGTTGGCGCTGGCGGCGGGAGTAGCGCTGGAGCAGATTGCGGCCGGGCTGCTCTCCGTCACACGCGTGCCCGGGCGGCTGGAGCGCGTGGCGCCGGCCGGGCCGGCGGATGTGTTCGTGGACTATGCGCACACGGACGACGCGTTGCGAAACGTGCTGTCGGCGCTGCGGCCGTTGACGACGGGCCGGCTGATGGTCGTGTTCGGCTGCGGCGGGAACCGGGATGCCGGGAAGCGCCCGCGCATGGGGCGCGTGGCGGAGGAGTTGGCGGACGTGATCTTTGTAACCAGCGACAACCCGCGCGACGAATCGCCGGATTCGATCATGGACCAGATTCTCGCCGGGATGACGGCGGCGGGTCGGTCGCGCACGCGCGTGGACGCCGATCGCCGCGCCGCGATCCGGGCGGCGCTGGAGGAAAGCCGCGGCGGCGACGTGCTGCTCGTGGCGGGCAAGGGGCACGAAACCAGCCAGGAAATCGCGGGGCGGCGGATGCACTTCGACGATTCCGAGGAAATCCGCCTGGCGGCTCAATCGCTTTCCAACGTGGGGGTGCGCGCGTGATCAAGCTGACGCTGGCGGAAATCATCGACGCGATCCGCGGGAAACCGCGCGGCGACATGCCGGGCGGCAGCGTGACCGCGGTGGCGACGGACAGCCGCAGCGTGCAGCGCGGCGAGCTGTTCTTTGCGCTGCGCGGCGAGCGCTTCGACGGGCACGCGTTCGTCTTCGACGTGCTGCGTGCGGGGGCAATCGCCGCCGTCGTTGAGGATGCCCAGGCGGACGCGCTGACCCGCGAGTTGCGGGAGCGCGGCGTCGCGGAGCCGCGCCTGATCGGAGTGCCGGATGTGCCGGCGGCGCTGGGGCGGCTGGGCGCGTACCACCGCCGGCAGATCAGCGCCACGGTGATCGCCGTCGTCGGCAGCAACGGCAAGACGACCACCAAGGCGATGATCGATCATGTGCTGGCGGATGGGCGGCGCGGCCGCTGCTCTCCCAAGAGCTTCAACAACGCGATCGGTGTGCCGCTGACCCTGTTGAGCGCTCAGGCCGCGGACGAGTACCTGGTGGTCGAAATCGGAACGAACGCGCCGGGGGAAATCGCGGCGCTGGCGGCGCTGGTGCAGCCCGACGCGGCTGTGCTGACGTCGCTCTCCGAGGAGCACCTCGAGGGGCTGCGCGATCTGGACGGCGTGGCGTCCGAAGAGTGCAGCGTCTTTGCGGCGCTGTCATCGGGCGGGTTTGCCGCGATCAACATCGACGCACCGCAGGTCCGCGGGCACCTGCCGACCGGCGGCGCCACGATCGTGACTTTCGGGACTGCGGCGAATGCCGATCTGCGGGTCAGCCATGCGGAGTATGTGCCGCCCTGGCTGAATTTCACGCTCAACGGCAAGTTCCGCTACCGCCTGCCGATTCCCGGCGTGCACAACGCGCTCAATGCGGCCGGGGCGGTCGCAGTGGCCCGGCGGCTGGGGATGGAACACGAGCGGATCGCGGCCCGGCTGGAGACGTTCAAGGCCCCGCCGATGCGCAGCGAGCTGATGCAGCTTGGCGGAGTCACGCTGATCAACGACGCCTACAACGCCAACCCGCGCAGCGCCCTGGCGGCGATCGATTCGATCGAGGCCGTGCCGACGGCCGGCCGGCGCATCGTCGTGTTCGGGGAGATGCGTGAACTGGGCGCTCGTTCGGCGGCGCTGCACCGGCAGGTGGCGGAGCGGCTGGCGGGCGGGCGCGTGGATCACGTGCTGCTGGTGGGGGCGGCGGGGGCGCTGATGAAGGACGCCTTTGCCGACCCGCGGCTGTTCGGCCCGAAGCTGGACCTGTGTTCCGACGTGGATAGTTGCCGCGAGCGCCTGCGACAGGTCGTGCAGGACGGCGACGTGGTGCTGCTCAAAGGATCGAGGGCCGTGGGGCTGGAGCGCCTGGTGGAGGCGCTGTCGCCGGCGGCGATTCGTGCGGTCGGTGGAAGCGATTAGCGGAATTCGCCGCTCGACGCGGCGACCTGCAAGAATGCGAGTCAGCGAACCCCCATGCTCTACTGGCTTTTTCAATGGCTGCTGGAGGACCGCCCCTACGCCTACAAAAGCCCGCTCTTTCGCGCGGCGCTGGCGGTGCTGGTCGCGTTCGGCGTGGTGTGGTGGCTGGGGCCGCTGGTCATCCGGATGCTCACGCGCCTCAAGATCGGCGACCGTCCGGAGTTTGATCACGCCACGCTGAATCAGCTCAACCACGGCAAGACCGACACGCCGACGATGGGCGGCGTTCTGATCGTCGCCGCCATCGCGGTGTCGTCGCTGCTGCTGGGCGACCTCACCAACTTCTATCTCGTACTGGGGCTGTTCTGCCTGGTCTGGCTGGCAGCACTGGGCGGTTTCGACGACTGGCTCAAGCTGACCGCCTCGCGGCGCGTCGGGACGCGCGACGGGCTGAAAAAGTGGGAGAAGCTCGTATTTCAGACGGCGCTGGGCGTGCTGCTGGCGATTTTCGTTTTTCGATCCGGGGACGTGACCTCGCAGCTCGACCGCTGGACCGACCTTGATGCCGCCTACAGCCCCTACTGGAACGTGCTCTCGATCCCCTTCTACAAGGGTGAGCTGCTGGCGGACGGATTCTGGGGCGTGCGGCTGCCGCTGTGGCTGTTCGCGCTGATCACCGTGCTGGTCGTCGCCGGCACATCCAATGCCGTCAACCTGACGGACGGCATGGATGGCCTGGCCAGCGGTTGCGTCGTCCTGACCGCCGGCGCGTTTCTCGTGCTGTCGCACGTCGTCGGCGATCCCGATCTCTCGCGGGGCCTGCTGCTCTTTCACATCAGCGGCGCTGGGGAGCTGGCCGTGCTGTGCGGGGCCATCGTGGGATCGTGCCTGGGCTTCCTGTGGTACAACGGCTATCCGGCGCGGGTCTTCATGGGGGACACCGGCTCACTGCCGCTCGGCGGCCTGATCGGCTACGTCGCGATTGTTACGCGCCAGGAGCTGATGCTGTTGATCATCGGCGGCGTGTTTGTCATCGAGGCACTCTCGGTGCTGATTCAGGTGACGACCTTCCGACTGATGAACGGCCGGCGCTTCTTCCGCTGCACCCCGATCCACCACCATTTTCATCTCGGCGGATGGACGGAGACACAGGTGGTCATGCGTTTCTGGCTGCTCGGAGCGCTCTTCGCGGCGTTCGGCCTGGCCACCCTGAAGCTCCGTTAGAGGAACGATGCCGCGCACGATCACCCAGGCCGAGCACTCCGCCCCGCCCCGCATCGACGACGCTGGGGATGCAGGGGCCCTGTACGACGGCACGATGGTCTTCCTCGTCGGGCTGCTCATGGCGCTTGGGGTGGTCATTGTCTTCTCGGCCACGGCCGGGGTCGGCCCGCTCAAGCTTGCGCCCGAGACCCTGCTCCAATCGCCGTTGCGGCACGCCGCGTTTGCGCTGGCCGCGTTCGTCGGCATGCTGATCGTCGCGCACATGGACTACCGCGCGCTCGCCTGCACCACCCCCCGCCGCGCAACCCCGGTGCTGGTGATCTTCGCCGTGGCGGTCCTGCTTCAAGCGGCGGCGCTGATCATTCCCGACCGTGCCGCCGGCGGCATCGGCGGACAGCGCTCCGTACCGATCCCGATCGGCGGCGGCGCCATCAGCTTTCAGCCGGCGGAATTCGGCAAAGTGGCGCTGGTGCTGGCGCTGGCGGGGCTGCTCAGTTGCCGGTGGTTCTCGATCCGCTCATTCCTGCACGGATTTCTGCCGGTGGTGCTCGGCTGCGGCGTACTGATCGGGTTGACCGGACTGGCGGACTTCGGCACGGCGGCGCTGCTGGGCGTCATGACGCTGATCCTGCTGATCCTCGGCGGTGCGCGCTGGCTGCACCTGGCGGCCATGGCGCTGGTCGGAGGGGCGGCCGGCGCGGTCCTGATCCTGGCCGCCCCCTACCGCATCGAGCGGATTCGCACCTTTCTCAGCGGAGCCGCCGACGAAGCCGGCAGCGGCTACCAGATTCGACAATCGCTGATTGCGATCGGCTCGGGGGGTTGGTGGGGCCGCGGGCTGGGGGCGTCCGTGCAGAGCTACGGTTACCTGCCGCAAGCCAACAACGACTTTGTCTTCGCCGTCATCTGCGAGGAACTCGGCATCATCGGCGGCATCGCCGTCATCGGCGTCTTTCTGCTGCTGCTCTTCCGCGGGTTGTTCCTGGCTCGACGGGCGACGGATTCGTTTGGGCGGCTGCTGGCGACAGGGCTGGCGGTGATGATCGGCCTGCAAGCGGCCTTCAACGTCGGCGTGGTGACGCACGCCCTGCCGACCAAGGGCATCTCGCTGCCTTTTGTCAGCGAGGGCGGTTCGGGGATCGTGTTCCTGGGGCTGGGGGCCGGGTTGCTGGCCGCGGTCGGGCGCAGCGCGGCGCGGCGTTCCGCTTGAACGGCCGCGCGACGCGGGTACACTACCCCCGCAATCAGCGCCGTGGGTTCCGGGCGATGTCGCTCCGCAGCGTGCGGCGGCGATGGGCCGGATGTTTGGGCTGATTTCGAGACTTCACGGACGAGGTACAGACCATGAGAACGGGAATGTGGATTCCGGCGATCCTGGCGGCGCTGGCCATTGTTGAGCTGTCCGGCTGCGCCAAGACGCAGTTGATGACGAACGAGGGTCGCCGCGACGGACAGGTCTTCGGCGATTACGGCATCAGCGGCAACCGCAACGAGTCGCGCATCGAAAACGGCTCGCTGCTGCGCAAGCTGTCGATCCTCGGAAACAACAATCGCGTCGTGGTCGAGGACGGCGTCTCGATGGCAAAGATTGAAATCGCCGGCTCGAACAACGAAGTGGAGCTGCCCTACGGCCTGAACCCGTACTTCGCCCAGATCGGGCGGAACAACGTGGTTCGCAACCGACCGGCGCCGTGGACCACCGCACCGGGGCGCATTTCCACCGAGACCACGCGCACCACGACCACCGTCGAGATTGACGAAGACGGAAATATCTCGACTTCGACGACCCCTTCCGCCGGCTCGCGACCGCCGGCTGCTGAGCCGGCCCCGGTGCCGGCCGAGCCGACTGACCCGGACAAGCTTCCCTAGCCGAAAGCGCCCGCAGGGCCGGACCTGCTTCCTTCGCGCGCCGCAGGCGCTTCAGCCGTGCACCACAACCCGAACGGGAATTGCAACATGCGAACGCTTGTCCTGACGCTTGCCGCGCTGGGCGCTCTTACAACCGGCTGCGGCGGACGGCAGCGGGCCGAGGTCTTTAACGGATTCATGGACGTGGTCGCCGATCGGAATGACTACCGCGTGCTGGCCGGCTCTGATGTGATTCGGCTGCAGGTGGTGGGCAGTCGCAACCGCATCGTCTTCGAAGATGATGCAGTGCTGGCCGAGTTGTACATCATCGGCCGCGACAATTACATCGAGCTTCCGCCCGGGATTCACCCCTACGGCGAGTGGCGCAGCCGCGGCGGAAACACGATCGTCAACCGTCCGCCGCCGCCGGTGCCGGACGTGGACGAGTACATCCGCGAGTATCGGCTCCGCCTGTTGATCGAGTCCGCGCCCGATTCGCCGCAGGACTCCGCACCGACGACCGCCCCGGCGGGCGACGGAGAATGACCCGCGAGACGAGCGCGGACGGCGGCCGCGCCGCGGGCGTTCTGGACGGCGCGCGGCGCCAGTTTGACCGCTGGTCGCAGACTTACGATCGCTCCTGGCTTAACGAACTGGTCTTCTTCCCGGGCATTCGCTTCTGTCTTGAGCAGATTCTGACCTGGCAGGCGGCACGGACAACAGCGCGTTTCGACGCGCTCGACGTCGGATGCGGCACGGGAACTTTTCTGATGGAGCTGTCGCGCCTGGAGTGGGCGGGGCGGCTGGCCGGGTTGGACTATTCGCCTGAGATGGTGCGGCGCGCAGGGGAAAGGGCCGCGTCGAGCGGGCTGGGCGAGCGCGTGCAATTCACCACCGGCGACGCCGAATCACCGCCCTTTGCGGACGGTTCATTCGATGTGCTGACCTGCGCGAATTCGTTTCATCATTATCCGAATCAGGCGGCGGTCGTCGCCGCGTTTCGCCGTGTGCTGCGCCCCGGCGGGTTGCTCGTGATCGTGGATGGTTTTCGTGACAACGTCGTGGGCTGGGTGATCTTCGATCTGGCGGTCGCAACCGCGGAGCGCAACGTCCATCATGCCTCCTGGTCCGAGATGCGCCGCCATTGTGAAGCGGCGGGATTCTCGGACATCCGCCAGCAGAAGCGGAATGTGCTTGCCCCCCTGCTGATCACGACCGCCCGCGCCTAGCTCACCACCGGCGCCGGCACGTCCGGTATCGCATCATCGCGCATCCTGCGCATTGCGGGCCGCTCGATTGGAACACTTCACTGGATGCTTGCGCGCGCCGATGTCGCACTGGGACATCGCGCTGACCGCAGCGCCACCCGTGCTGATCGGCGTCCGCGCCGCGCGAGCTGCGCCGACTCAACGATGGAGATGCACTTGCAGGTGTCCGCATCGGGAACGCTGGGACTGCTCGCGGCGCTCAACGGCGCCGGCGGGGGCGGCGTGTCCGTGGGTGGTTTCGCGCTCGCGGATACCTCGGCCGCCGCAACAGGTGGTCCGTCGGTGTTCGGGCCGGCGGCCACGGTCGACCTGAGTGCCGGCGCGACAGCGCCTCTGGACCCGCTGATTGCGGCATTCGGAGCGCGCTCGTCCACCTCCGCGCCGATCCAATCGCCCCGCCAGCGCCGTGCGGAGCGACTCGCCCTGGCGGCGATTGATGAATCGCTGGGTCGGGGCGACCTGTCAGACGCCCGTCGCGTGGCGACCGATGCGCTGCGCGGGAACGAGCAATCGGCCGCGCTGCGAGCGGCGCTGGGCGACATCGAATTGAAGGCCGGGGACTACCGCAGCGCCGAGTCACACTTCCGTCGCGCGGCCTCCATCGCACCGGAAATCGGGTACGAACGCCGGGCGGAGGACGCGCTGCTGCTGCGCGAGGACGACGCCGTCGTGCTGGCGCGGGCGACGCAGCGAATCCGCTCTGCGGAAACTCGCGCCGACGGCATCCGCCAGCTCGCGGCTCTGACCGAACGCTCCCCCGGCAACGCCGAGGCCCGGATTTCGCTGGCCGAGGGGCTGCTCTCTGACGGAAACGCAGCCGGAAGCCTGCTCCAGTTCCAGCTCGCGATTTCGGCCGCGGATCGCGACCAGCTCGGCCGAATCGAGACGCGCCTGACTGAGCTGACCCGCGCCGCCCCGAAAGCCGTCTTCGTTCGTTCGCTGGTCGCCGAGACGCAGATCGCGCGGGGCAATCACCAACAGGCACGCGCGACGCTCAAGGCCGCTTCGGAGCTGAGCGGGGATCCCGCGGCGCTGCACCCGCTCGAGGCGCGCGCGATCGTCGGCCTGGCGCGCGAAGCGCTCACGCGCGGCGATCACGGCACGGCGCTCGATCTGCTGACGCAGGCCGACGTGCTTGATCGCGGCGTGGCGGGACATGCCGTGCGCGGAGAGGCGCACCTGCTGCGCGGCGAGCGGCGGGCACGGCTCGGCGATCGATCAACCGCCGTCGAGGACTTCCGCCTTGCAGCGCGGCACCTGCCCGCGAGTGCGGCCGAGCTGCGCAACCGCGCTGCATCCGGCGCCTTCGGCGTGGGCAGCATGCTCAAGCGCCGCCGGCTGGCGCAGGGCGGCAGTGCCGGCGCGGAGGTGGTCGGGTTGCAGGCCGCGTTCGACATGGCTCCCTCGAATCTCACCTACCGGCGGCAGTTGGCCGACTCCCGTCACGCACTGGGAGTCGAATACACCGCGGCGGGGAAGCTGCGGGACGCGGCATTCGCGCACCGCCGCGCCTGGGAGCTGGTGCGGAACGAACCGACCTACCGCACGGCCGCCATCGGCGCATTTCACGCGCTGGGCGACGACCGGATCGCTCATCAGGATTTCGACGCCGCGATCAACGCCTACACCGAGGCCTGGCGCATCGACTCGCGCTCACAGGACACGCGATCCAAGCTGGCCTCCGGCTACAACGCCCGCGGCGAGAATCACCGCGCCCAGCAGCGCTTCGATCTCGCGCTCCGCGACTTCCGGCTGGCGCTGCAATACGATCCGGAGAATCAGACGTACCGCGACAACCTGGACAACGCCGGGGCCGCGTAACTCCGGAAGTCGGCCCGTCGTCGTACGTTCTCCGCAACTCAGTTCCGCCCGGATTCTGACATGAACACGGACGCCCCATCGCCCCGGCACGATTCCGACGCCGGGCGGCTTGTCGGGGCACGTGCTGGTGGCCGTCGGCTGGGTGCGCTGGTGGCCGTCGGGGCCATGGGCTGGCTGTACGAAGCTTGCTGCGATGCGCCGCCCGGAGACGAAAATCCCCCGTCGATCGCAAAAGTGCTTCGCCCGGGGCTGAACCATCCCGCGCTACGTCGAAGATTCGAGCGCGAGTGGCGGATTCAGCGGCTGGCGCGCGGACCGGGAGTACCGCAGGTGTTGGGCTTTGCGTCAATCAATTGGAGCGCGGAGCGATGCGGCTCATCGGCGCAGCCGGCCCCCAGCGCAGCCGGCTCCCCGCACCCCCGGCTCCCCTGCTTTTTCATGTCGCGTGTGACCGGATCCGAGTTGATTCCGGCCGGTCGGCGCGTCCCCGCCCACGATCCACTTGAAGCACAGCGCCTGATCCGCCGCATCGCGTCAATTGTGGAACGCACTCACGCCTGCGGCATCGCGCATGGCGACCTCAAGCCGCAGAACATCCTGGTCTCCCCGCCCGCTGGCGCAAACGCCATTCGCGAAGTCCACCTGATCGACTTCGGCGTGGCGCGCGTCCTCGCGCCGCCGCGGCAGGCGACCCGCATCAGCGGAGCAATCGACCCCGCCGACCGGGTCTGCACGCCGCAGTATGCGTCGCCGCAGCGCCTGGGCGGCGGCGGAGCCACATTCGCCTGCGATCAATATGCCCTCTGTGCGATTGCCTATGAACTACTGACCGGCGCCCCTCCGCATCCCCGCGGCGGCCGATCGCTCGAGCAGTACCGCCGCTTCGTCAATGAGGAGCGCCCGGCCGCGCTGACCGTGTGCAGCCCGATGGCTGCATCGTCAATGGAGCCGGCGTGCCTGATGCGCCTCAACGACGCGATATTGCGCGGATTGTCGCCGGATGCCGCGGATCGGCACGCTTCGATCGCCGAATTCGCGGCGTCGCTCGGCGAAGTGCCGTGACCGGCCGAACGTGCTACCCATCATTTCTTGCGGTCGGCGCTTCATGCACGGGCAGTGGTTGAGCCACTTCTTCCTGCAGCGACTCGCCCGAGCCGGGGCCGACCGGCCAGATGTGAAACGGCCCGCGGCTGTTCATCGCCGGCTCGTCGGCATCGTGGATTTCCCACGAGCCGGCGATTCCGCGGGCGGATGCGGTTCCGTCGTAATGCACGTCGTGCTGGCCGAGATAGGTCTTGTGAATTGTGCAGCGCCCGCTCTGCGTGCAATAGCTGCCGCTGAGCGTGAAGTCGCCGACAAAGTCGCGGCCGTCGCCGAAGAGGCGACCGTTGCCGAAGGTAATGTCGAGCTGCATCCGCCCCTGGTGCGATTCCTGGCGCCAGTATCCCACCCAGCGCCCGGAGGGAAACCGCGCGTCGGACTCTCGAAGACTGTCATCGCGCCAGGCGCCGCCGCTCATGGGTACGGATTCTGTCGCAATCTGCGGCAAGCGCCAATGCGCGGCGGCGGTGCTTCTGAGTTGCATGGATGAGTTCGCGACAGGAGCGCGGGGCGCATGGAGCGCTATGCCGTCAGCCACCCCGCCGGCGCGAACCGCCCATCGCCACTGATCCGATCCATGACGCGCAGCAGCGCGGCGCAGGTCCGACGACCGATGCGTTCGGCCCATTCCAGCGGCCCGTGCGGATAGTTTGTTCCCAGGCGCATCGCCACGTCGATGTCATTCTTCGCCGCGACCCCGGCGTCCAGCGCCAACGCGGCTTCGTTGATGATCGTCACCAGCACGCGCGCGAAGACACACTCCTCCGTCGCGGAGCCTTCCGCACCCTGCGCGACTCCGGGAACCACCACCCGCCGGACCGCTTCGCGCAACTCGGGCGGATACTGAAAGCTGCGCCGCTGAACCGCCACGGCAGGCACCGGCGTGTCGGCGTCATACAGGTAGAATCCGCGGCCGCATTTGCGCCCCAGGTGTCCCGCGGCGGCCAGTTCCTGCTGAATGTGATGCGGGGTCAGGCGGGCGGGGCGCTCCATCTGCTCCCACACCGAGCAGGAGACGCTGTAATTCACGTCGATGCCGATGAGGTCCATCAGTTCGAAAGGGCCCATGCGGAAGCCGCCCAGCCGCTTGAGCGCGCGATCAATTTCGTCGACGCCGGCCACCCCTTCATCCAGCATGCGCAACGACTCCAGGTAGTAGCCGCGCGCGACGCGATTGACGATGAACCCGGGCGTGTCTTTGGCTCGCACGACCGTCTTGCCCCACGCCCGCGCCGCCTCCGCCGTGCGCTCGACCGCCGCCGCTGCGCTGCCGGGTGCGGAAATCACCTCCACCAGCGGCATCAGCGGCACCGGGTTAAAAAAGTGCATCCCGACCACCCGCTCCTCGCAATGCAATTCGCTCGCAAGCCGGGTGATGGAGAGCGACGAGGTGTTGCTGGCAATCGGCGCCGAAGGGTCCAGCACACCAATAAACGGCGTGATCGCCGACACTTTGGCGGCCATGTCTTCCACGACCGCCTCGATGAGCAGGTTTGCGCCGGCGGCATCCGCGGGCCTGGCTCCCGCGCGGACCCGCGCGATCGCGGAATCGCGCTCGGCGGCGGACAGCTTGCCGCGCTCCACCAGCTTGTCCAGCGTGGCCCGCAGCCGATCCATCTGCGATCGCACGAACTCGGGGCGCACGTCGTACAAAACCGCGTCCCACCCCGACAACGCCGCCACCTGGGCGATTCCGCTGCCCATGGTTCCCGCCCCCAGTACCACAACCGTCGGCATTTGTCAGACTCCGTCACAACCTGCCGGGTGCCCATCGCGACCGCGCCCGCAAATACCCGCGCAACGCGGGGGAAGTATAATCCGGGGGCAGGTTGCGGCGTGGCCGCGGCTTCGCCCCGGCTGTCGCGTGAAATCCACATTCAGGAGAAGGTCCACATGAGCCACCCCACTTCCCTCTGGCGGCGCGTAGCGCTGGCCTCCGCCGTGCTGCTGCTGGCCGCAGTTGCAACCGCCGCGCCGCGCACCGTGCTCCGACTGCACCTCGACGGCGCGGTTTCCGAGGCACCATCGGACGACGGCCAGTTGATGGCGGCGCTGTTCGGCGGAAAAGTCCAGAACTTTCACGGCCTGATCGAGAAGATCGGCAAGGCGGCGAAGGACCCCGAAGTCGCCGGGATCATGATGATCATCGAGGCGCCGCAGTTGGGCTTCGCCCAGACGCAGGAGCTGCACCGCACGCTGCGCGAGTTCCGCAAGAGCGGCAAGCCCGTGCACGCTTACCTCGAGTCGGCAACGAACATTCCCTACCTGCTGGCCTGCGCCGCGGATCACATCACAATCGCGGACCACGGCGACGTGTGGGTCGCCGGTCTGCACGCTGAGCAGAGCTTTTACAAGGGCATGTTCGAGAAGATCGGCGTCGTGGCGGACATGATGCACTGCGGGGACTTCAAGACCGCGCTGGAACCCTTCACGCGCTCGACCCCCAGCGCCGAGAACCAGGAGATGACCAACTGGCTGCTCGACAGCCTCTACGAGCAAATGGTCAGGATGATCGCCGAGGGTCGCGGCATTGCGGTTGCCGACGCGAAGGCCGCGATCGACACCGCCCCTCAACCTGCCGAGGAAGCAGTGCGACTCAAGCTCGTGGACGCGGTGGATTCCTACGCCGGCTTTCAGACGATGATTGAGAAGCACTACGGCGCGGACCTGCGCATCATCAAGAAGTACCCCGCTGAGGACTCACTCGACCTCGATCTCTCCAACCCGTTCGCAATGCTCCAGAAACTCAGCGAGTTGATGGAGCCGAAGGAGGAGAGGAGCGGCGCCGGCATCGCGCTGATCTACGTCGAAGGCGCGATCATGACCGGCCGCAGCAGCGAAGGCGGCTTCGGCGGGGCGATGGTCGGAAGCTCCACGGTGCGACACGCACTGGAATCCGCGCTGGCGGACGACAAGATCAAGGCGGTGGTGCTGCGAATCGACTCGCCCGGCGGCTCGGCGCTGGCATCCGACATCATGTGGACGGCGGCGACGCGCCTCGCCAGGGCCAAGCCGCTGATCGTGAGCCAGGGCAACGTCGCCGCCAGCGGCGGATACTACGCCTCGATCGCGGCGGACACGATCTTTGCCGAGCCGACCACGATCACCGGCTCGATCGGCGTCGTCGGCGGGAAGCTGGTGTGGAAGGACCTGTGGGAGTCGCACATCGGCATCACGACGCATGAGTACGATCGCGGCCGGCGGGCCGGCATGATGAGCCTCAATCGCGCCTGGAATGATGAGGAGCGCGGCGCGATCCGCAAACTGCTCGATGACGTGTATGTGCAGTTCAAGGATCGCGTGACCACCTCGCGCGGCAAGCGCATCAAGGGCGACCTTGAGGCGCTGGCGGGCGGGCGGGTCTACACGGGCGCTCAGGCGCTGGAAATCGGCCTGGTGGACCGGCTGGGCGGGCTGCGCGATGCTATCAACCTCGCTGCGGAGAAGGCCGGAATCAAGGGCGACCCGATCGTGCGCGTCCTGCCGAAGAAGCCCGAACCGATGGAAATGCTGCTGCGCCTTTTCGGCGAAGAGGGCAAGGACGAATGGGACTTCATCCGCCCCGGCTCCGCGTCCGTGTCGCTTCATGGAGGACGCACCGCCCGGGATGAACTGACGCAGATGATCGAGGGCGTCGTGGGCGCGCGAGCTCCCGCAGCCCTGCGTTCCAAGCTGGCCGGTCTGCGCGACCTGATCACGCTGCACACCGAGGGAGTGAGCTGCGTGATGCCGCTCTATCTGACCTTCCGCTAGTCCGCAACCGCCTTCGAGCCGACGATCGCGCCGCGCTTCCTTGCGCTGCGCGGTCGTCGGCCGCGGGCTTCACGCCCTCGTTCGCGACACTGCCGGAGTCGTCCGTGCCGCTATTGGAAGTTCGTGATCTCTGCGTGAAGTACGGCGCGATTCCGGCGCTGCACGGTCTGAGCCTCTCCGTAGAGGCGGGGCAGATCGTGACGCTGATCGGCTGCAATGGTGCGGGCAAGACGACGACGCTCCGGACCATCAGCGGCCTGCTGCGGCCCTCCGGCGGGTCGATCACGTTCAACGGAGCGCCGATCCACACACTGTCGACCGACGGCATCGTGCGGCTCGGCATCGCACAGGCGCCGGAAGGTCGCGGCATCTTCGGGAATCTCACGGTCGATGAAAATCTGAGCCTCGGGGCGTTTGCACGACGCGATCGCGCCGGCATTGCCAAGGACCGCGAGTGGGCCTTGCAGCTCTTTCCCCGCCTGCGCGAGCGCCTGCGACAGAACGCCGGAACCCTCAGCGGCGGCGAGCAGCAGATGCTCGCGATTGCCCGCTCGGTGCTGGCCCGTCCGCGGCTTCTGCTGCTGGATGAGCCTTCCCTGGGCCTCGCGCCGCAGATCGTTCAGACCATCTTCCACATCATCCGCACCATCCGGGAGGAGCGCGGCACGACCATCCTGCTCGTCGAGCAGAACGCCCACATGGCGCTGCATACCGCCGACTACGCCTACGTCCTGGAGGTCGGGCGCATCGCGATGCACGGGCCTGCGGCGCGCCTCGCCGCCAGCGACGCGGTGCGCAAAGCGTATCTCGGAGTCGCCTGACTGCCGGCACGTGCTCAAGGGCCGCCGCCGGCCGCCCTTCAAGCCCATCGCTCGCATCTTCCAATCGCGGATTGTTTCGGACGTGTCGCGTCGGAGCACTTCGATCGGGCGGGAATCCGCGCTGCACAGGGTCGATTCATTGACATGACCGCCCGCGCATGAATACGCTCAGAGAGGAGAGTGCCCGCCGGCGCCCCCCGGGACCGAGGGAGAGAGAGAGCCATGCGACGCAAGCCCGCCCTGACCGCCGCTGACCGCGTGTTCGACCGCCCGCGCCGCGCCTTCACCGTGGAGGAGGCCAACCGCGCGCTCGTGCTGGTCCGCCGGATCGTGCAGGATGTGGTTCGCGTATACGCCGAGTTGATGGATCTGCGCGCACGCCGCGAGGAACTGGCTGCGACGGCCGGCGCTGGGGATCAGCTTGATCGCATGCGCGAGGCGATTGACGTACGCATCGACCAGGTCAACCGCCTGCAGGACGAACTGACGGAGATCGGCTGCGCCCCGAAGGACTTTGAAACCGGGCTGGTCGACTTTCCGGCTGTTCACGACGGCCGGGCCGTCATGCTGTGCTGGCGCCTGGGCGAAGAGTGCGTCTCGCACTGGCACGAGGTCGATGCCGGTTTCTCCGGCCGCAGACCGATCGAGCCGGGCTTCGGCGCCTGACGCCGCCGGAAGTTCCTTTGCTCACGCTCCGAACAAGCGGCCGAAGTTCGACAAAACCGCGCCCAGCGCAATCACGATCAGCACTCCAGCCACCAGGAAATTCCATCTGCCCGGTTGCGCCCGACGCCGATCGCCCCGCGGCCCGGGGGCGGAGAGGATCGTCGCCTGGTGCAGGACCACCAACGCAACCAGCAGTTTGACTCCGAATACGCCGTGGTAAATCGCTTTCTGGGGATGACCGCGGTATTCCGGCACCTTGAACATCAGGAAGTTCATCAACCCGGTGGCCAGCAGCGCAACCGCCAGAAACACTACGATTCCAAACCAACGCTGCGCGATTCGCTCCCGCAGCTCCGCCCGTGCCCCCTCCTCAAGCGCCGCCATCGCCGGCCGCACTGCCCACCACTGAAAAATCGCCGACCCCCCGGCGACCACCGCCGCCAGGATGTGCACGAATCGGATCACCACCGCCATTGCATCCATGAGCGCTCCCGCAGAATGAAACCGGTCAGCCGGGGATTGTACGCCGCGGCTGCGTCCCCAGCGCCCCCGCGCGGCGCCCTTCGGCGGATATGATCCTGCGCATGGCGGATGCAATTCAGCACTCGTGCGGGCTGGTCGGCGTGTTCGGAACGCCCGACGCGGCCCAGCTCGCCTACCTCGGACTCTACGCACAGCAGCATCGCGGCCAGGAATCCGCCGGAATCTGCTCCACGGCCGGCGGCGAGATTCTGCGCCGCGCCGGCATGGGGCGCGTCACGGACGCGCTCAGCCCCGCAGACCTTACAGCGCTGGCCAACCCGATCGCGATCGGCCATGTGCGTTATTCGACGACCGGCTCGTGTCACGCCGCCAACTCACAGCCGTTGCTCGTGAACATCGGGGATGCGCCCGTCGCTCTCGCTCACAACGGGAATCTCGTCAATGCCGGGCGGCTGCGGGCCGAGTATGAAGGACGCGGCCACCTGTTCAACGCCACCTCGGACACCGAGGTCATCCTGCACATGCTGGCGGACCCGGCCTACCGCACACACGCCGACCCGCTCGCCGCCGTGATGCGCGACCTGGTCGGCTCCTTCTGCCTCCTGCTGCTCCACCCGGATCGAATCGAGGCGGTGCGCGACGCCTCCGGCAACCGGCCGATGTGCATCGGTCGTGCGGGGGCGGCCTGGGTGATCGCCAGCGAGACCTGCGCGCTGGACATGGTGGACGCCGAATACGTGCGCGACGTCGCGCCGGGCGAAATCGTCACGATCTCCGAGCGCGGGATCGAGTCACGCTCGTTCGGCACGGCGGGCGTGCGGCGCGGACACTGCATTTTTGAGCACGTGTACTTCGCCGATCCCTCCAGCCGCATCTTCGGCCAGAACGTGCACCGCGTCCGCCGCGAGTTCGGCCGGCGCCTGGCGCGCGAAGCGCCGGTGCCGGCGGATCTGGTCGTGGCCGTTCCGAATTGCGCGCGCTGCGCCGCGCTGGGCTATCACGAGGAATCGGGAATTCCGATCGGCCGCGGGTTCACCACGAATCACTATGTCGGCCGGTCATTCATCCAGCCGACGCAGCTCATCCGCGATCTGACGGTCCGCCTCAAACTCAACGCCATTCGCGACGTGGTGGATGGGCAGCGACTGGTCGTCGTGGAGGACTCGGTGGTGCGCGGCACGACCACCCGCGGCAAGATGCAGTCACTGCGCCGCGCCGGCGCAAGGGAAATCCACCTGCGCGTCGCCAGTGCACCGATCCGCCATCCCTGCCACTACGGGATCGACTTCCCCCAGCACGACGAGTTGATCGCCAACGGCCGCACCGTGGAGCAGATTCGCGATTACCTCGGCGTGGACTCGCTTGCGTACCTCTCGCTCGAGGGGATGCTCTCGTGCGTCCAACCGTCGGGCGACTTCTGCAACGCCTGCTTCTCGGGGAATTACCCCATCCCCATCGATCCCGGCTTTCGCAAAGACGCCTTTGAGCAACAGCAGTTGCGCTTCGCCGACGCACATGGCGCCCTGCGCCGGCCGTGAGCGCGACCGGCGATTGCGCCGAAAAATCCGCGATTTTTCTTGCCGATCGAGCCGCGCGCGGGAAGACTCATAGTGGACGACATTCCCGGTGGTGAACACCGGGCGCGACCCCGCCGGCCGACCGGCCGGAAGCCCCAATGGTGGGTCGCCTATACGCGAGAACCGCGAACCCGGCCTCCTCACACGAAAGGTGTACCGAGGCGAGTTCGCGGTTCTGTTTGTTCTCAGCGCCCGATGATGCCGTACGCGCGCCACCCGCCTCGATTCGGCAGGGCAGCGCCTTTCACGCCGGCTGCACCGGTCCCCTATCGATAGCAACTGCGGCCGCGATCGCGACCGCCAATGTGCAGGCTGACGCCGCGGCGCTCGTGGTAGCGCGGGGCGTTGTAGGAACGCGAGCTGTACACCCGCACGCTGCGGCCGTAGCTCGGACCGCAATCGCGATAAACCGGCCGCGGAGACGGACGCACGATGACCGGAGCGCAATCGTTGTAGTAGTAGTGGCGGGCATAGCGCGGCGCCGGCTCGTAGCACGGGGTGTCGTAGTACGCCGGCTCGTAGTAGCGGCCGCCGCCCCACCCGACGCTCAGGTCCAGATCGAAATCGCCGGCGCGCGCCGACGACGCAACAAGCCCCGACGCAACCAGCGCCACCGCAGTCAGAACGAAGCGGCTCATCACACCATCTCCCAGGTACGGGTTCGACAACAGGCGCGGCCGCGAACACCACGACCGCATCCGCCTAGCGCCTCGGGGCCATCCTCGGATCGCCGCCGGTCGCATAGGACTTGCGACGAACGGGGAAGGCCGCTTATTCAATCAGACACTGACAGATTTCATCTGGTTGGCGAGAATGTGCGGAAAACCCGCTGGAACCCGCTGTCGGGATTATCAGACCCGTGTCGCGACCCGCCTGGATTGCCATCGAGACCGACTGGCCCGCCATGATCGAGCGGGTAGTGGCCGCACTGGCCGGTTTAGAAGAGCTTGCCTGGCTCGACTCGAGCGCGGCGGAGGGGCATGACACCGACAGCGCGGTGCGCGTCGGTGCGACGAAGGAGCAATCCGCGCCGCGCTTCAGCCTGATCGCCGTGTCGCCGCGGGCGCATATCAGCGTCAGCCTGCCCGCGGATGGCGGCGCAGCGGAGGCGGCCAAAAGCGGCTGGGAGCGGCTGGTTCGTGCGGTGCGCGAGTATCCGCCCGCGGAGTCCAACGGCGACATCCCCGAGTTGATACGCACCGCACCGCTGCCCGGTTGGGTCGGGTACATCGGCTACGAGATGGCCGCGGGGCTGGAGCGCGTTCCAATCCATCCTGCGGGGCGCGCCAGCCTCCCCGCCATGCGATTCGCACTGTTTCCACGGGGAATCGTTCTCGAACACGCGACTCGACGAGCATGGGCGATCGGGTGCATTCGCGAACGGTCGGACGAAAATGCCCTGCGCGAACTGGCGACGAGGTGGAAGACAGCGGTTGCAGCAGTTGAAGGAGAGAACAAGACGGCGGCAAGCGGAATGGCGGCTGGTGAGACATGGGAACCGACACTGCCTGCGCAGGTCGTACACGAAACAACCGCGGCGGAGCATGCGCGCTGGATCGAACAGGCGCGGGAGTACATCCGCGCCGGGGACATCTACCAGGTCAACCTCGCGCACCGGCTGCGGCTGAGCTTCGCGGAATTTTGCGGCGGCGCGCACGCCCGTCGCGATGCGGCGATGCGCATCTACTCCCGCCTGCGTCGCAAAAACCCCGCGGGCTTCGCGGCGCTGCTCAGCTGGGAGGGCGGCGCCATCGCCTCCGTCTCGCCGGAGCGATTTCTCGAACTGCGCGGACGGTCGGTGCTGACCAGCCCGATCAAGGGCACGCGCCCGCGGGTTCACAAGCCCGCCGCGGATCGGGCCGCCGTCGAATCGCTGCGCGCGAGCGCCAAGGACGCGGCCGAATTGGCGATGATCGTGGACCTGCATCGCAACGATCTGGGGCGTGTGTGCATTCCAGGGACGGTTCGCGTCTCGGATCCGCGGAGAGTCGAAGCACATCCGACGGTGTTTCACACGGTCGCCGACGTCCGCGGGGAGCTGCGCCCGGGATTGGACGCCCTGGATCTGCTGCGGGCGTGCTTCCCGGCCGGTTCTGTGACCGGGGTACCAAAGATCCGGGCGATGCAGATCATCCACGAGCTGGAGCCGGCGCCGCGGGGCGCCTACACCGGCGCCATCGGGGTCATCAGCCTGAACGGGGGAGTGAGCCTGAGCGTCGCCATTCGGACGCTGCAATTGACGGGCAACGAAGCCCTCCTGCACGTGGGCGGAGGGATCGTCGCCGATTCACGGGCGGATGAGGAGTACGCCGAGACCATCGCAAAAGGCCGCGGGATTCTCGGCGCGCTGTCGGCGGAACCGTCGCCCCGCTCGCTCCAGGATCACACGAAGAACATGAACGTGACGACCACGAACAGCGGGACCAGGATCGCGACCGAGTAGGCCATGAAACCGAAGAAGCTCGGCATCTTCACGCCGGATTGCTCGGCGATGCTCTTGACCATGAAGTTGGGGCCGTTGCCGATGTAAGTCATCGCGCCCATGAACACCGCGCCGCAACTGATTGCGACCAGCAGGTCTTCGCGGATGAGGTCGCCGGTGACCAGCTTGATGATCCCCTCCCCCGGCTCGCGCGTGAGCTGATTCGCGGTTTCAAAGAACACGACGTAGGTCGGGGCATTGTCCAGGAAACTGCTGAGGATGCCGGTCGCCCAGAAGTACTGCCACGGGTGGATGAAGCCCTTCTCGGCGAAGGTGTGCCCGTTGGCGTGCAGGATTTCGATCGGAACCTGCATCGTGATGAAGATGCCGATGAACAGGCAGGCCACCTCGTTGATCGCACCGAAGTTGAAGTCGTTCTCGCGCCGCAAACCGCGCGGCGTCGTCACCATCGAGAGCACCATCAACGCGATCTGAACGCCCTCGCGCATGTGCTCGGGCGGCGTGAACTTCAGAAACCCGAGGTCCAGCTCCTTGCCCGGAACGAGGAACGCGACCGCCAGGATCACGCCGACGAGATAGGGAACGTTGATTAGACCCGCCACGCGCAGCGGCTGGACCTCGAGGTTGTCGCGCGTCAGATCCGCTTTTTCCTCGTGCGTGTACGCCCAGCGATCCCAGACGTAATACACCGCCAGCAGAATGACCAGCAGCGTGGCCCACTCCACCCACAGCCGCAACGTCCACAGGAACGGCACGCCGCGCAAGTATCCGATGAACAGCGGCGGATCGCCGATCGGCAGCAGGCTGCCGCCGATGTTGCTCACGATGAAGATGAAAAACACGACCGTGTGAACGACGCGCTTGCGTTCCTTGTTCGTGTTCAGCAGCGGGCGGATCAGCACCATCGACGCGCCGGTCGTGCCGATGAAGCTGGCAATCAGCCCGCCGAATGCAAGGATGCCGGTATTGATCGCCGGCGTCGCGCGAATGTCACCGCGGACGACAATGCCGCCGCTGATGGTGTACAGGCTGAGCAGCAGCACGATGAAGGGCACATACTCCATGACAATCGCGTGCTGCAGAACGGAGCCGATGGTGGCCCAGCCCGGCTCGGAAGTGTGCCCGGCGTGCGTGACGCCGAAGCCGCGCTGGTGGTAATACGCCAGCGTGATCACGCCCAAGACCAGCGCCACGGTCAGCTTGTTGCGGTTCTGGTGCCACCAATGCTCGGTGCGGTGAATCAGCGGCAGGATCGCAATCGCCAGCAATAGCGTGACGAAGGGCCAGATCCAGATCAGGCTGGGTGCTTCAGAGCCGGCGGCAGCGAGCAACATCCGCGATTCCTTCCGGGGGTGCGCAGGACAACGCCCTTCCATCGGCCGGCCGCGACGCGGGCCGAAGGAGACGCGCATATGATAGGTTATCGGGCGGGAGGCCGCACGGGCTGAAGCGCCCGCGGGCCGGCTGCCTGGCTGCAATCAGCCAATCTGTGCCGCGACCTCAATCGCGATGATCTCAAACTCCGACTCGACATCGGAAAGCGTCAGCACGACGCGGTCGCCGACGGTGCGGCCCATCACCTTCTGACTGAGCGGGGCCCGATAATTATAGACCCCCTCTTCGATACGTGCGTCAAACGGGCCGAGGAAGGTGATGCGCTGCGTGGCGCCATCGTCCACGCGTCGAATCGTGACGGTGGCGCCGACGCTGACGTGATCGGTGGGGACGGTGCGGGGGTCGATGATCCGGGCGATTTCCATCTCGCGGTTCATCTGCGCCAGTCGGGCGCGGAGCAGGTCGCGCTCCTCGAGTGCGAACTTGTATTCCGAGTTCTCGCTGAGATCGCCCAGCGCGGCGGCTTCGCCGATGCGGCGGGCGTTGTCGCGCATGGTGACGTTGACGAGCGTGTCGCGCTCGTCATTCTTGCGGCGCATGCCGGTGTCGCTGGTCCAGATGACGTTTTCATCCTCCCAGACCGCGGTGACGACCTTGGGCTTGTGCCAGAGCTGCGGATGATGCTTGCGCAGCATGTCGTTGAGGGCGCTGGTGGTGTTGTCGCCCACGTCGAGCCGGCCGACCTGCGTTTTGAGCGTGAGGGCTTGTCCCGGCGAGAGCTGCTCGACGGCGCGGCGCGCTTGCGCATAGTCCCGCAGCGCCAGCGCCGCCTTCATTCGGTTTCGGAAATTCTTGACGGCCTCGGCGGCGTGCTGCGTCGAGCGGCCGAGCGAACTGAGCGCATCGAGAATCGCGAGAAACAGCTCGCGCTCCGGCGGCGGCTCGATCGGACTGCCCTTGGCGGGGCGCTTCCAGAGCCAGTAGATCACATCCGGGAATTTGACCGGCTCCGCCACCGCCGACTGAATCACCGCCCGGACGCGATCCAGGGCGCCCGCCGACTCGGCCAGCGCGACCAGTTGATCCAGCAGACCCGAAGAGGCCGACGCGAAAAGCGCGGCGGCCGTCTCGCCATGATTCGACACGGCCTGCGGCAGCAGTTCCAGCGCCCGCGACCACAGTGCGTCCGACTCAAGCTGCTGAAAAATGCGATACACGTCGGGAGTTTCGCGCATCAAAGACAGCGCCGCGTCGCGATGCGCCTCGCTGACGGGCAGCCCCACTTCCGCCATGCGCCGCAGCACCAGCCCAGCGGCCAGCGCGTCATGCGGACGCTTCTCCCGCGCGGCATCCAACTGGGCGACCGTTGTGCGCACAAAACGCTCGAGCAGGGCCGCGTCCGGTGTTTCCTTCCAGCGGGCCTTCTCGCGCAGGTATGACTCCACCACGTCGAGCTGTTTGACCGCGTCCTTCATCCCTGAGAACTGCGTCCAGCATTCGTCCTCGAAGGACTGCCCGCGGGCGGAATAACGCAGCACAACCGGGGAGCGGCCCTCCATCACGACGTTGGGCGCCTTCTTCAGCAGCGCCTTCGCACCGGTCCACCACTTGGTCCACTCGGCCGCCGGCAGGTAGCGCGGCACCAGTTCATTGCGCAGTTCGTCCACGTCCATGTGGTCGGCATGCGCGTGCAGAATGCCCGCGACCAGCCGCACCGGGTCATTGGCGATCAGTTCGGCCAGCCGGTCCGGCCAGAGTTCGCGCACCACGCGGAAATCGTCCTTGGCGATCGGCTCATACTCGCGGGCCAGCTCGCTGAGCGGCAGCGTGTTGAGCCGCCCGCCCTTGCGGATCGTGAACAGGCCGTTCACGCGATCCACCTCGGCGACTTCGACGATGTGGCTGTCGGTGCGGCTCATCAGTGTGTCGCCGGCGCCGGTGTTCAGGCACAGGTCGAGGATGCGAAGCGCGTTGCGAACGGGCCGCCCGCTGCGCAGGCCGGCCGCCTCCATCGCGGCTTCGAAGCCCTCCTGGGCGCCGTAGGCCTGCTGGTAGAAAACGCAGACGCGCTGGCGAAGATCATTGTTGCGGCCGTCGGCTTCGAGCGCCACCCGCGCCACGCGCAGCGCGGCGTGCGGCTCAGCGCCCTCACCCGCGGCGTCCAGCGCCATCTGGGCGACGGTGACCACCCGCTGCGATTCGCCGGTTTGTTGTAGTTTTCGGAGCGGCAGGTGCAGGTCGGCCAGACGCAGGTTGCCCCCGCTCAACAGCTCGATGCAACGCGACTCGAATGCGGATATGTCCTTCTTCTCGACCAGTTGCAGCAATTCGGCTTGATCCATCGCGCGGGGTGCTCCGGGTACCGAGCCGCCCGGGCCGAAGGCCACGCGGCCCGCCCGGGCGAAGCGGGGTAGTATACTCCCTGCGGCGCTTGGACTCAATCCCGCCTGCGCAGCCGCTCCGACCAGTGAACCAGCCCGGATTCCTCAGATCGCACCAAACCGGACTTCTCCACGCCCGAACCACTGAATCGCAGCGTGTCCACGAAGTCCGACTGGTAGTGAAGCTGCAGCACCGTATGTCCCCCGCATTCGATCAGAACGCCGTGTACGGATTCGTCCTGCGGCGGCTCAAAGCCCATGCGCTCCTCCGCCGCCGGATTGAACTGCGCCCCCACCATCCTGAACATCCGCACCCGCGGATCGACCTGCCGCAACTCCACCAGCGCGATGCGCAGATCGGTGCGGTCGTCGAGCTGGGGGATTTGGCCGCGCGAGGAGAGAATCTTCAGCAGAACGACATCGTGCCCGTCGAGCACGCCGCGCTCGATCCGCAGCGTGGTCGGGTAGTCGCGGACGATCCGCTCCTGCCCCTCGCACTCGTCGCGGCCGTCGGGACCGGGGCGCGAGTGGCACTCATAGACAAACGTCCCGCTGCCCTCCCACTCGCCCAGCGGAATCCCCCAGGCACGATCCCGCGCACCCATCGAACAGCCGCTTGCCGCGCAAAGCGCCAGGAGAGCGACCAGGCAACCAGGCATGAACATGCGGCCGCAACCCGTGCGAATTGCGGAAACTGCGGATGATCGAGAAGCAGACATGTCGGACACTCCAATCGAATTGCGGCCGGCGCTCCGCCCCGGCGGAACCACGGGCCGATTCAGATCAACGGCCCCGACGCGCGATCGCGTCGAGCAGCGCGATGCAGAACGCCGGCAGATCCGACGGTCGGCGGCTGGTGATGACGTGTCGATCCACCACCACCTCGGCATCCTCCCAGATCGCACCGGCGTTGACGAGATCGTCACGGACGCCCGGCGAGCCGGTCATTCGAAATCCGCGGCATATCCCGGCCGAAATGTTGATCCATGGCCCGTGACAGATCGACGCGATCGGCCGGGCGTCGGCGTGAAACTCGCGCACCAGCGCGAGCACGTGCGCATCACGGCGCAGCTTGTCGGGCATCCAGCCGCCCGGAAGCACCAGCGCGTCAAACTCTGCCGCACGTGCATCGGCAATCGCCCCATCGCAGCGACAGGGATACCCATGCTTGCCCCGATGGACGTGACCGGCCGATTCGCCGGCGACGTGCACGCGCAACCCGGCTTCGACCAGCCGCAGGCGCGGGTACCATAGCTCCATGTCTTCGTAGTCATCCCCCGCCAGGATCAGCACGTTTGAGCGGGCGGCGGCGGACATGGGCGGCTCCTCGACCGACCGCGGCACAGCACCCGCCGGCCGGTCGATCGCGGATTGTATCCCGCCTGCGCGGCGCGGTGCGCCTCTCGCACCCACACTTCAGGACACTCGAAACGGCGCGAAGTGAAGTGGAAGTCGGCTGCCGGTTCATCGCGAGAATCCGGAGTGCGAAGCGCCGGTCGTGCCCGGGCGGATTGCCCGCCGGAACGCGGGTTGCTATGCTCCGCCGCGCGGGTCGGTGTCGACGCGACCCTCATGCGGTCCCGATTCGTCGTCCTATGGGAGGTCGCGCTGTGCCGGTGTATGAGTATCGCTGCCGGTCCTGCGACGCGGCGTTTGAGCAGCTCGTTCTGTCGCCCGAGTCGGAGCGCGAGCTGCGCTGCCCCTCCTGCGGCGCGACCGGCCCCATCCGCCAGCTCAGCACGTTTGCAGCGCGCTCGACGGCCGGACGGCCCGCCATCCCTTCCGCAACAACGGGCGGTTGCGGGCGCTGCGGCGATCCATCCGGCCCCTGTTCCATGAATTGAGCATCAGCACCCAGATGTCGCGGACCGACCCCACCATCGAAGTGACACGCATCGGACTGCTGGCCTGGCTGCTGCCCGGCGCCGGGCACTACGCGCTGGGACAGCGCGGCCTGGCGAAGATCCTGTTCGTGGCGATTTCCGTGCCGTTCGTGTTCGGCGCACTGGTCGGCGGCGTCAAGGAGTCCATCAACCCGCGCGCCAACGGCTGGCTGTTCGTGGCGGAGTGCGGCGTCGGTTCGTACACCTTTGCGGGCTGGATGCTCGCCTCCCGCCTGCCGACGATCGCACCACCGACTCCGTCGCCCTACTCAAGCTACTACCCCGAATCCGACGTCGCCCAGATTTACCTGGCGACCGCCGGCATGCTCAATCTGCTCGCCATACTCGACGCCATGGCCCGCGCCTCCGGCGGCGGCCAGGCGCTCTTCGCCCGCGAGGCGGCCCGCAAGCGCGCCGCCGCCGAAGCGCGCGCAGCGGCCGCGCCAGCCGCATCCGGCTCACCTTCGCCCCCCAACGCCGGGGGAACCGCATGATCGGATGGCTGCCGGCTGCGACGGTGATCGCCTGGGCACCGTTCGTGAACCCGCTCAAGCTGCCGCCCGGCACCCGGCTTTGGCTGGTGCTGCCGCTGCTGCTTTGCGTGGCGGTTGTATACCGCGTGACGCGGGCGCAGTCCGCATCCGGGCTGATCCGGCCGACGCTGACGACGTTCATGAACATCCTGATCGGAATGGTGCTGATCGCGGCCGGGGCCTATGCGGCCCACGAGCTGGTGCTGAGGCTGGCGTGAGTGCCGGGTTGCGATTGCATTTTGGGCGGCCCGCGAACTCACGGCATATAACTGCAAGCGCAATCAAGTAGTTACACTCACGCACGCGGCGCTTTAGTGCCGTTGCACAATCGATCAAACTCGACTAGAAATATGGCTCACACACACTGAGGAATGCCGAATGCCGACGCTTGCTCACGACCTTGCGGCCAAGGCCGCGGAAATCCGGTTCGAGTCCCTCTCCCCGGCGGTTGTTCATGAGGTGAAGCGCCGCATTCTGGATTCGATCGGCACGGCACTGGGCGCGCATCACAGCTCCCCGGCAAGGTCACGCGCAAGATCGCCACCGGCATCAGTGTCGCGGACGGCGCGAGCGTGCTTGGGACGCGTCACCGCACCACGCCCGATCTCGCGACCTTCACAAACGGCGCGATGGTGCGCTATCTCGACTTCAACGACACTTACCTCTCCCTCGAGCCGGCACACCCGTCGGACAACATTCCCGCAGCGCTGGCGGTCGGGCAGGTCGCCAAGCGCGGCGCGCGCGACATCATCACGGCCATCGCGCTGGCGTATGAGGTACAGTGCCGGCATTGCGACGCGGCCTCGTTGCGCAAGCACGGCTGGGATCACGTCTGCTATGGCGCCCTGTCGAGTGCGCTGGCCGCGGCGAAGCTATGGGGGTTGAGCGCGGAGCAGATGGTGCACACGCTCGGCATCGCGGGCGTCTGCAACTTCGCCACCCGCCAGACGCGCACCGGCCAGCTCTCGATGTGGAAGGCCTGTGCATTCTCGAACGCGGCCCGCAACGGCGTTTTCGCCGCGAGCCTGGCGCGCGAGGGAATGACCGGCCCGAACGAGATCTACGAAGGCCCCAAGGGGCTGTTCCGCATGATCACGGGGCCTTTCAAGCCGGCCTGGGCCGGAAGCCCGGACGACTGGATGATCCTGCGGACCTACATCAAATTCTGGCCCGCCGAATACCACTCGCAATCGGCGATTGACGCGGCACTGCAGCTCCGCTCCGAGATCGGCGACCCGATGAAGATCGAGAGCCTGCTGATCGAGAGCTTCGAGGCGGCGGTCAGCATCATCGGCAGCGAGCCGGAGAAGTGGCGGCCGACCAGCCGCGAAACCGCCGATCACAGCATGGGCTATTGCGTGGCGGTGGCGCTGCTGGACGGCGACGTGACCCGCGCCAGCTTCAGCGATGAGCGGCTGCGGGATTCGAAGGTGCTGGCGCTGCTGGATCGCATCCGCATCGTCGAGACGGACGCCTGCAACGCAAACTACCCCAAGGGGATTCCGAACAACCTGATCTTCAAGCTCTCCGACGGCCGCACGCTGTCCAAGCGCGTCGATTACCCGCGCGGCCACGCCGGCAACCCGATGACGGATGATGAGGTGGTGGCGAAGTTCAACCGCCTTGCCGACGGCGTCGTGAGCCGGTCGGTGGCGCAGCGGATCGTCGAGCAGTGCATGGGCTTCGAGAAGCTCACCGACGTGGCGCAACTGCTGGAATTCGACGTGGCGTAGGCGCCCGGGTCCGATAGCGAGTGCGCGGCGGCGCCTTGCGCAGCGCCGTCCTCCGGCGTGCCAACGCCGGCCGCGAAACCAGCCGATTACGACGGTGACCGTGTGTCGCCGTGTTTGCAAGGGCAATCACTCGTGGGATGGGAGTCCGGCATATGATTCAGGCAACCCCGGCTGCGGGAAACGTGATCGAGAAGACTCAGAAGAAAGGCGCCCCGATGAAGGAAACGGCGACGCTCGCATACCGCGGCAAGAATTACGAACTGCCGGTGCACGTCGGCAGTGAGGGCGAGACGTCGATTGATGTCACCAAGCTGCGCGCCGACACCGGCGCGATCACGCTTGATCCGGGCTACGGCAACACCGGCTCCTGCGAAAGCGCGATCACGTTCATCGACGGCGAGCAGGGCATCCTCCGCTATCGCGGCTACCCGATCGAGCAGCTTGCCGAGCGCGGCTCGTTCGTCGAGACCGCGTGGCTGCTGATTTTCGGCGAATTGCCGACGGCGAACGAACTTCGCCACTTCGAGGATCTGCTCACCGAACACGAGATGATCCACGAGAATCTGCGGCATCATTTCAACGGCTTCCCCTCCGACGCGCACCCGATGGCGATCCTCAGCGCGATGATCAACGCCGTCGGCTGCTTCCAGAAGGGAATCGTCGAGCCGGACAAGACCGAGTCCTTCGCCAAGACCGCGGCGCGGCTGATGAGCAAGGTCCGCACGATCGCCGCCGCCAGCTACAAGGTCTCGATCGGCCGCCCGATCACCTATCCGCGGCCGGAACTGCCCTATACGGCCAACCTGCTGCACATGATGTTCAGCCGGCCCAACAAGTCCTATGAACCGGATCCCGAGATCGCCGCCGCGCTGGACATGATCTTCATCCTGCACGCCGACCACGAGCAGAACTGCTCCACGTCGACGGTGCGGATGGTCGCCAGCAGCCAGGCGAATCTGTGGGCGTCGGTCGCGGCGGGCGTCTGCGCCCTCTGGGGGCCGCTGCACGGCGGCGCGAATCAGGCCGTGATCGAGATGCTCACGCACCTGCACGCCAGCGGCGAATCGCTCGAGTCGTTCGTCGCCAAGGTCAAGGACAAGAACGCGGCGGAGCGCCTGATGGGCTTCGGACATCGCGTCTACAAGAGCTTTGACCCGCGCGCAAAGATCATCAAGGGCGCCTGCGACCGCGTGCTCAAGAAGCTCGGCATTCACGATCCGCTGCTCGACCTGGCGATGCGGCTCGAGGACGTCGCTCTGCGCGACCCCTACTTCATCGAGCGCAAGCTGTATCCCAACGTCGATTTCTACAGCGGCATCATCATGCGCGCCATCGGCATTCCGCTCGAAATGTTCACCGTGATGTTCGCCATCGGGCGCATCCCCGGCTGGATGGCCAATTGGCGCGAAACGACCATCGATCCCAAGGCGCGCATCTACCGCCCGCGACAGCTTTACGTCGGCCCGACGCAGCGCAACTACGTCGAGCTTTCCAAGCGCGGCGGCAAGGGCTGATCGCGCCCGCGGCCGCAGGAGGCCTCCGCATGAGCAATCGCGTCGGCGCCGAGCGCCGCTGCTTCGGGTCGATCGTCGCCTCGGCCGGTTTGATCGCGATTCTCGGTTTCTCCGCCTCGCCGGGCGGGCCGTTCGTCAGCGCGCTGCGCGCCGCCGAGCCGCCCGCTCCATCGACCCAACCGGCCGCGCCGACGCCGGCCCCGGCGGGCGCTGCAGAAAAGCCTGCGAATGAGAAACCCGCGGCCACACAGCCTGCGACCACGCAGCCGGCAACGACGCAGCCTGCGACCACGCAGCCGGCAACGACGCAACCGGCCGTCACTGAACTGCCGCAGGGCGAAATCGTGGCCGACAAGATGGATCTCGTGCTGCCTCCGGGTTTCCGCGAGATCAGCCTGAAGCTGCAGAGCATGCTCGCCAAGCGGCAAGGCTGGTGGCGCGAGTATTCCAAGGCCCACGCCCGCACCGGCCAGCCGGCCCCCTACCACCCCAACATGGGCGTTTCGCCGGACGAGTATGACCTGTTCCTGCGCCTCAGCAACGAAGTGCGGCTGGAAAAGCAGAGCGATGCCGTGGTGCGCATCACGCTGCGAGACGGGGCATACCAGCTCGCCTCCATGGACGGGAACCTGCTCGACATCACCGGAATCCAGGTCGATCTCGCCCGCCGCATCCTCAAGACGCCCGTCGGCGAGATCACCGACCCCGAGATCATGGCCGCCGGCGCGGATGATCAGGCGCGAAACCTCGGCGCCTGGGAGGGACTGCGCTGGCGATTGCAGACCGGCACCCCCGACGGCACGAATCTCACCTTCGTGCAGTTCGACCTCGGCCGGTTGGTGCAATCCGACCGCATCTACCTCAGCATGCGCTCCAACCGCATCGAATCCGGCAACGTCACCTACAAAGCCAATTTCACGATCACGCTGCCGCGCAAGTAGCCCTTCGATCCAACCTGATGAGCTTTGACGAATCGACCCCGACGGCGGCGCGCGACCTCTCGCGGTCGGTTCGCATCGGGCCTGACGTCGTCGTCCACGTGCTGCACACAGGCACCGTGCGCGTCAGCCCGCGACAATCCGCAACAACCGGCGACAGCCGACGCGCTGCGCCGATCTGGACCCGCCCCTTCCCGATCCTGGCCTTTGCCGTTCAGACTCCCGAAGGGGTTTCGCTGATCGACACCGGCCCGTCGCCGCGAATGCACGACGCGCACGCCGACGACGGCGAATTCGAGGGCCGGCTAACGCTCAAATGGGACATCTCGTACGACGTGCGCCCGGGCGAAACGCTCGCTTCGAAGCTATCCGGCGCCGGAATCACACCATCCGCGCTACGGCGCGTCATTTTGACGCATTTGCACGGCGATCACTGCGGCGCGCTGCACGACGTGCCGAGCGTTCCGGTACTCGTGGCGCGGGAGGAGTACGAAGCGGCGGTCGCTGGGGCCTACGGCGCGTCGGCGCAGCACTGGCCGGCGGATTTTCAGCCGCAACTGGTGGACTTCTCGTACGCGGCGCTGGGACCATTCGGCCGGACGCACAGCCTGGATCGGGGACGGCTGACGCTGATCCCGACCCAGGGACACTCGGCGGGTCATCTCTCGGTGGTGCTGCGGACGGCGGCGGGAATCGTGCTGTTCGGAGGTGACGGGGCGTTTTCGCAGCGCCACCTGATCGACCAGCAGATTGTCGGACTGTGCCGCAGCGTGCCGGCCGCCCGCCGCAGCATGGCGGACATGCTGACGCTGGCCCGTGCGCTGCCTACGATATTCCTGCCCGCCCACGACGCGGACGGACCGCGACGGCTGAGCGAGCGGGAAACCGTCCCGGGCTGACGCGCCCGGAATCGACATCAGCGGCGGCATGAGCACCCTGCGGTTCCGAGTACTGACCTACAACATTCACAAGGCGGTCGGCGTGGATCGGCGCTTCGATCCGCAGCGCATCGCCGACGTGATCGCGCACCATGACGCGGACATCGTGCTGCTGCAGGAGGTGGATCGGCGTCCGCCGCGCACCGGCGGGCCGGACCTGGCGTCGCACATTTGCCGGCTGCTGAACTACCCCTATCGCGCCAGCAGCATGAACGTGCACCGCCGCACCTGGCAATACGGAAATGCCACGCTGTCGCGGTTTCCGATGGGCCGCGCCCGCAACATCGATCTGACGCTGCGCTGGCGGAAGCGACGCGGTGCGCAGCACACGCGGCTGCACCTGCCGCTGGGCACGCGCGACGTGGCGCTGGACGTGTTCAACGTGCACCTGGGCCTCAGCGCGGGAGAGCGTCAGCAGCAGGTAGCGCGGCTGCTGGCCTCGCCCGACGTGCGTCACCTCGACCCGGCCGCGGCGTGCCTGATCGCCGGGGACATGAATGATTGGCGCGGGCTGCTGCGAAAATCCCGGTTCCTGCCGGCGGGATTCTCGTGCGCGACCACCCGCGGAAACGGCTCCACCTGGTCGATCCGCACTTATCCCAGCTTTGCGCCGGCTGGCGGGCTGGACAAAATCTTCTATCGCGGCGAGCTGCAATTGATCGGGGCGCATCCCAGCCGATTGCGCATCGCGCGAGTGGCCAGCGACCACCTGCCGGTGATGGCGGACTTTGAAGTGCGGGTTTGTTAGAGCGCTTCGAGGCGCTGCTTGAGGTCCATGTCGTTGAGCGCGCGGTGAAATGCGTCCAGCTCGCCGCGCTCCAGCACCGCCGGGATGTCGAATACGTCGATGCCGCAGCGGTGGTCGGTGACGCGGTTCTGGGGGAAGTTGTAGGTGCGGATGCGCTCGGATCGGTCGCCGCTTCCGACCATGCTCTTACGCTCGGCGGCCAGCTTGCGATGCTGCTCCTGCTGGAGATGGTCGTAGACGCGCGAGATCAGGATGCGCCGGGCGCGTTCGCGGTTCTTGTGCTGGCTGCGCTCGTCACGCATCGAGACGGTGATGCCGGTAGCTTTGTGTTCGAGCTTGACGGCGCTGGCGACCTTGTTGACGTTCTGCCCGCCGGGGCCGCCGGCGGCGCTGACGTGCTCAAGGACGTCGTTGGTCCAGTCGATGTCCACCGCGACCTCATCCGGCTCGGGCAGCACGGCGATGGTGGCGGCTGAGGTGTGAATGCGCCCCTGCTGCTCGGTCTCGGGGACGCGCTGCACGCGGTGCCCGCCGGCCTCCCAGCGCAGGCCGAGATAGACCTCGTCGCCGGTGACGTTCAGAATCGCCTCACGCACGCCGCCCAGATCGGAATCCGACCGGCTCAGCAGCTCGCAGCGCAGCCCCTTGCGCGCCGCGTAGGCGGTGATCATGTTCACCAGCTCGGCCGCGAAGAGCGCCGCCTCGTCGCCGCCGGTGCCGGCCCGCACCTCGCAGATCACCGAGGTGATTCGCGCCTCGTCGCCGGTGACGAGCTTTTCCTGAAGCGTGCGGAGCAGCGCTTCCCGGCGCTGCTCCAGCTCGGGAATCTCGGCCTCGGCCATCTTTCGGAACTCGGCGTCACCGGCGAGATCACCGGCGATGTCGTACAGGTCGCTGAGCTGCCGCGAAACGCCGCCGTACTCGCGATAGGGCCGCAGCAGCTTCTCCAGCGCGCCGTGCTCCTGCGCCAGGCGCACCATCAGCGCTCCCTGGCCGGCGGTGGCGGGCTGGTTCATCTGCTCGACGACCTCGGCGCAGCGCGCTTCCATCTGCGCGAGGCGGGTCATCCAGGGCGGGTCCGTGACGCTGCGGGCCATGCGGGCGGGCTGCCTGTCAGGTGAGCGGGGGAGAAAGGCCGTCGAGCGGCGGTCGCACGAGGGTGCGAAGCAGCACCTCGGAAAAACGCGGCGGTCCGGGCACGCGCAGCGCCCGAACCGCGGGTGAATCGCAACGGTTGCGGCGGGTGCTACTTGCCCGACTTGGCCTTGCCGGCGAAGTAGTCGCCCCCGAATTTCTTCTGGAAGCGCTCCACGCGGCCGGCGGTGTCCACGAACTTCTGCTTGCCGGTGTAGAAGGGGTGGCAGGCGCTGCAGATGTCGACGCGGATTTCCTTCTGCGTCGAGCGGGTGACGAAGTCCGTGCCGCAGGCGCAGTGGACCTTCGTTTCCATGTACTTGGGATGAATGTCTTTCTTCACGGTCGATCCCTCGGCCACGCGGCCGTGCGGCGGACCTGCCGCACTCCCGCGAGCCGGGTATTATGCGCCCGGGCGGGAGAGATTTCAACCGCCTGCGAAATGACGGGCTGAACCGCTTGGCAGCCCCCGCCGGGCCGCGTTACAATCCCCCGTTTCCCGCAGGCCTCTACGCCGCGGCCCAGACCGGTAGGAGCGTTTCCGATGTCCGTCGATCGATCGCTGAAGCTCAAGACCACTCTCGCCCGGCATCGCAACGTCCTGAGCCGGGCGGAGCGCGTCGAGGCCCTCAAGAAGCTCGAACGCTGGACGGATGAGCAGAGCGTGCTCGGTCTGCCCAAGGTCGGGCACCGCAAGATCAAGGCCGCCAAGAAGGCCAAGAAGGCTGACGCGGCCGATGCCGCGACGCCGGCCGCCGCCGCCGCTCCGGCTGCGAAGGGCGCACCGGCCGCCAAGGCCGCTCCCAAGAAGTAGCCTGCTTCTCCGCAGAGTCCGGCCCCCGTCGCGGGCGTCAATCCGCGGCCTGCGGGCGCTCGTCCGCCATCTTAGTGACGACCGGCGCTGCCGCCTCCTCGCGCCGGGTCCGCCGGATGCGGGCGGACAATCCGATGGCCAACGACGCTGCGTACACGTACCAGAGTACCACTGTCGTCATCCCCATTGTGCCGACCGCCAGAGCATCCCACTCTAGCAGCCGCAGCATCATGCGAGGCCGTTTGAGGACGACCTCGAACGCCGCCGCGAGGGTCAAGGCGGCGAGCGCGGCCGTTCCATAACCGGCCAGCCGCTGCACGCGCAAGCCGTAACATCCGGCGACGTGGCCGGAATAAGCCGTGGCGAAGATCAGGACGACGACGGCGATCCACACCACCCGTTCCCCCCACTTGGTATACAGGTTCGTCGGAAGGACGGCGATGAAGACCGGGTTCGTCGTGGCGACGAATCCCGGCGGCCCCAGGAATAGCGTCCAATACGAATAGGTCGTCGTCAGCAGGCCGCCCAGCACCGCCAGCAGCGCAACGATCAGCACGCGGCGCGGCCATTGGCGGCGCGTGGCCACCCATTCCACGCGCGTGGTCATCAGCAGAAACCCGATCACCATCATCAACAGAAGCCCCTCGCGGAGCATCCAGGCCAACAGGATTTGGACCGATCTGGATTGGCGATTCCCGTCGAGCGCTCCGCTTGTCATGAGCACCAGGCCCGCGACGCCCAGGACGCCGACCACCGCCAGAATCCGCGCTCCCCAGATCAGCCGCCACGCCCCGCGGTGCATCGCCGCGCGCTGCCCGCGGATCGAGTCCTTCACCGACATCCCGCATTCGGGGCATAGCCCCTCGGCCGGCGTCATGCGCAGGTTGTATCGGCAGCCCCAGCAGGCCATGTCGCCCGCGACGCGCCCCTGCGAATCAACCGCCAGTGTCGCCGCCTGCGGCATTTCAGCACCCCTTTGTCGCAGATTGTCGCGAATCGGCGTCCGCGTCGCGTTCGATTCCCGCGGCAGCGCTTTGCGGCACTGCCATCGCACGCGCGGCCGCGCGGACGCGGGCGGAAATGCCGGCCGCCACCATCAATGAGAAGAGGGTCCAGCCGCCCCACAGGACAATCAGGGCCGCGAGGTCGGCGTCGCGGGGCAGCACGACGCGGACGCCCGCGAATTTCGACCCGTGAATCAGGACGATGCACAGGCCGATCGCCGCCGCAAGGATCACGCCGAACCAGCGCAGGCCGCGCAGGCCGTAGATACCGACCAGCCAGGCCGTGTAGATGAGGATCAGCGCGCAGAGGGGCAGCCAGGCGAGCATGAGTACCTGCGTTGTCTCTTCGTGGATTCTCACCAGCAGGAGACCCTTTGGATAATAACCAGCGCGGCCCGGACCGAACATCCATGTCGCGATCAGTCCTCTCGGTTGTCGGTAGTAGTTGGAGGCCAGCCATTCAGCGGCCTTGGTACTGAGCACCAGCGCGAGATAGGCGAGCAGCACGACGCGCACGAAGAGACGCCAGTGTGGCGCGGACCTGGCGGCCCAGTGCGGCCGGCTCGTCAAGAGGAGGGCAACCAGCGCTGGAAGCACGGTGAGGGCGGCCAGCCGCAAGTTTATGGCGACGTCCCAGCCTGAGAGGAGACGGGGCCGCCGCTCCACGCTTTGCATTACCGCGGCGACCAGCGCGGCGATCGACAGAGCCGTGACGAGCGCCATGAGCCACGATCCCCGGACCAGCAACCATGCGCCGCCGGCGAGCTGCACATTCCGTGCCGTGGCTGATTCGAGCACGCTGTGGCCGCACTCGGTGCAGGGGCCTGCGGAGGGAAGCGTGCGCAGGTTGTAGCGGCAGCGGCTGCACGCCAGATTGACGGCGACGCGGCCTTCGGCGTCGAGGGCGAGCGCGGGTTGGTCGGAGTTCATGCACTGTCTCCGGTGCGGGGTGGCTCGGGGGCAGGCGGGTTGAGGGGAATGGCGCTTTTCGACGACGGCGGCGGAAGCGACAGTGCGGAGTCAGCGAGCCGGTCGCCGGTTCGCATTCGCTCGTCCAAGCTGCCGGCGAGGGAGGCGCAGTATATGATCGATACGAGCACAATTCCCCCCTGCCCGCATATCGCCGTCCAGGCGACCACGTCAACAAGTCCACCTTGCGCAGTCGCCAACAGCGGAATGACAAGGGCGCAGCACCCCTCGATGATCCCCAGCAAAATGCCGGCCACGCGATGATTCGGCAGCTTGACGGCGCCGGCGGCGACCCCGCTCATTCCCAGGCACAGCCCAATAAAGAGGGGCATCCCCAACCCCGGGATCACACCGAAGATCATCGCGAAACGACGCAGCGCCCCGCTACGGATGCCGACCAACTCCGGCGCCAACGCCACGAAGAAGATCACCAGGGACGCGATGTACAAGGAAACCAGAACGCGCGACGCATATCGCGCAAGGGTGGGCAACACGCCGGCGACGATCGGATGTGCCGTGGTCTGGAGCGCCCCGACGCCAATCACCCCGTGTCCCACCAGAAGAAGGAGGCCGGCGCACGTGGCTGCAATCATCGATCGATGTCCGGCCGCGCCCGTGACGACCGCCATGACCCCGAGAATGAACCCCACCGCCATGAACCGCGCACCTCGGCGAATTGCCACCATGGCCGCGCGAACGACGTCGGCTTGCCGGAGATACCCCTCGCGCACCCCCTGGCCGCATTCCGGGCAGTTTCCCGCGAATTCCAGCATGCGCAGGTTGTAGCCGCAGCGGGTGCACGCCAGATCGACGGCGACGCGGCCGGATTCGTCAAGCAGCAATCCTTGCGGCGCGAGGCTCATCGCGGCACCCCGGGGAGATGGCGGCCTGTTTGACGATATCCGGGTTTGCCGGGCCGGCTCAAGCGGCGGGGCGATTCGGTCGTATAATTCTGCTTGTGCCCATTGCCGGTGGCCGGCGCCCGCCGCCCCGGCGGCAGAACCATGCATGTGGCCGTTTGACAAGCACACCAGCCGCCGCCGCGAGATTCGACGCGACAAGGTCGAACGCGGGCTGACCCTTGCGCAGCAGTTGCGCGAGCGGATTCACATTCTGCCGGTCATGGTGGCGGCGCTGTCGGCGTCGCTGGCGGCCCTGATCCTCAACGTCGGCGGCGAGCCGCTGGGCGTGCACCCCGGACAACGGCTGCACCGCGCGATGACGGCGCGGGTGGAGTTCCGCGTTGAGGATGTCACGCAGACGCGCCTCAAGCAGGCCCGCGCCCGCGAGTCCTCCCCCAATTTCTACCGGCTGGACGCCTCGTTGATCGAGACCATCCGCGGGCGGCTGACGTCGCTGCTGACGCTGGCGCGCTCGCACGGCAGCGATGCCGCGGCGCTGCGCGAGGCGGCGACCAAGCTGGAGATCGTGCTGGACGACGACGGCGTGGCCGAACTGGCCGACCTGGCGACGCGCAGCAACACCACCCCATTCGAGGATGCGATCACGCGGGCGCTGCGCGCCCTCACGCAGATCGCACTGGTCGAGGACAGCCCGCTGGCGCAGCGACAGACCTCGCTCGAGGCGGTGCTGGTCGATCCCGGCACCGGCCGCGAACGCACCATCTCCGTCACCGAGCTGCTGCCCACCAAGCCGGAGACCATCGAGCGCGTATCGCGCGACATCGCCGCGCTGTTTCCGATCCGCATTCGGGAGAGCGTGCGGCTGTCGCTCTCCGGCTGGCTCAACGGGCCGGACACCGAGCCGGTGCGGCCGCTCTATCGGCTGGAACCGGCCCGCACAGCGCAGGTGGCCGAGTCCGCGATGGCGGCCGTCGAGCCGCAATTCGTCACTTATCCGCAGCACGCGCTGCTGGCCGACTCCGGCATCGTGCTCCACTCGGAGATCGATCTGCTCCGCGCGGAGCGCGCCGCGTTTCTTGCCGCACGCGCGACGAACCCCGAGGTGGCGCGGACGCTGGGCGCGGAGGGACTGGGGCGGGCGCTGCTGGCGGTGCTGGTGACGGTCGGGCTGGTCGGGTTCGTCTACCGCTTCAAACCGCGCAATGCCGAGTGGCCGGTGCGCCAGGTGCTGACGGCCCTGCTGCTGCTGGGGCTGCTGGCGGCGGCGCGGGCCGCGGTGGTGATCGACGCGGGCTACCCGCCACACGTGACGATTGCGGCGCAGGCCATCGCGGCGGCGGTGCTGAGCATCGTGTATGCGCGGGTGGTGATCTTCGGCATCTGCGGCGGGCTGGCGGTGCTGCTGACGCTGGCGGCGCAACAGGGCATCGAATTCGTGGTCACGCTGCTGGCGATTTCGGGCACGTTCGTGTTCGCGCTGCGCGCGGTGCGGAATCGCGGGCAGATCGTCGGCGTCGGGTTGATCGCGGGGCTGGTCGCGTTCGGTGCGACCACGGCGGCCGGAGTCATGGCCGCGCAGCCGGCTTCCTTCGTGCTATGGCAAGCCGCCTGGGCGGCCTGCGCCACGGTTGCCGCCGCGTTTCTGGTCGAGGGGGCGCTGCCCGGTATCGAGCGGGCTTTCGGCATCTCCACGAATATGACGCTGCTGGAGTGGTGCGACGCGAACAAACCGCTGATGCGGATGATGGCGGCCGAGGCGCCCGGCACCTACAACCACAGCCTGCTGGTCGGGGCGCTGGCCGAGGCGGCGGCCGAGGCGGTCGGGGCGAACGGCCTGCTGGCCCGCGCGGGGGCCTATTACCACGACATCGGCAAGATCAACAAGCCCGAGTACTTCGTCGAGAATCAGCCGGCGAACGTCAGCCGTCATGAGCGATTGTCCCCGGCGATGAGCGTGCTGGTGATCGTCAACCACGTGAAGGACGGGATCGAGATGGCGCGCGAATACGGCGTGCCGCCGATCCTGCGCTCCTTCATCGCGGAGCATCACGGCACGACGCTGGTCGAGTATTTCTATCACCAGGCCAATCGCGCGCGCAAACCGGGCGACCCCGACCCGGTTGAGAGCGAGTTCCGCTATCCCGGGCCCAAGCCCGAGTCGCGCGAGTCGGCCATCGTGATGCTGTGCGACGGTGTCGAGGGTGCGGTGCGGGCCATGACCGAGCCGACGCCCGGGCGCATTGAGTCCGTGGTCAGCGAGATCACCCGCAAGCGCCTGCTGGACGGGCAGTTGGACGAGTGCGACCTGAACTTCCGCGAACTGGCGGTAATCGAAAAGACGCTGCTCCGAACGCTCTGCGCCATTTATCACTCCCGGATTGAATACCCCGACGCCGACGAGCGCGAACGGCCGGATCGAACGGAGCGCGAACGCCCCGACCGCCGTCCGCGCGAAGGTCGCGAGCCGCGCGCCTCATGACCCGCCGCCGCGCTGCGCAGACGCAATCGCCCCGCGCCGCGCACCGCGCGCGGCCGATCCCGCCACCGGCGCAGGCTACCCGTCTGCATGTGCGCGTGTCGTGGCGACCGATTCGCTCGTGGCGCGCCGTGCCCTTGCTGGAGTCGGTAGCGCGCTTCGTCGCGGCGGAAGAGGGCTTTCGCGCCGGCGAGCTTTCCGTCGTGGTGCTGGGGCGGCGCGCGATGGCCACGCTTCATGAGACCAGCCTGGCCGTGGCCGGTGCGACGGACGTGCTGACCTTCGACCTGGGCACGGACCGCAGGGCGGGCTGGCTGGAGGGGGAGATCTACATTTGCGCCGACGTGGCGCTGCAGCAGAGCCGAAACCATCGACGACCTGCAGGCGGTGCGGCCCCGCCGGGAACTGCGGGCGGGATTCGTGCCGCGGACCGGGCGGAGTTGGCGCTCTATCTCGTGCATGGGCTGCTGCATCTCTCGGGACACGAGGACCACACGCGGGCGGGCTTCGCGCGGATGCACGCCCGCGAGGATGAGCTGCTGCGGCGAATGGGCCATGGCAGCGTGTTCGGCGACGGCGAGAGGGGCCGCGGACGATGATGCGTTCGTCGCGACAGCGCTACGCCGCGTTTCGAGCCGCGCTGCGCAGCGGAACTCTCCCGACCCCGGGAAGCGAGCCATCGAATGCGCAGCCCCCGGCGCCCGCCGCGCCGAAAAGCGATGCCGGCGACTCGACGCGCTCCTCGCGACCCCGAAAGCGCAGCGCGCCGCTGCTGCGCCGCTACGCCGCGTTCCTGCGACCCTTCGCGGGCGGGCTGGCGCTGGTGTTTGCCCTGGCGCTGACGGTGGCGGGAATGTCGCTGCTGCTGCCGCGCGTGACGATGCACGTCATCGACCACGTCATTCCCGGCGGCGACGCCGCGGCGCTGCACCGCATCGGCGTTGCACTGCTGGCGTGGATCGCGATTCAGCAGTCGATCGACCTGGTTCGCAACCTGCGCGTGGGCCGGCTCAACGCGCGGGTGATGATGCGGCTGCGGCAGCGGCTGTTCGGGCATCTGCTGCGCCTGCCGCTGCGGGACCTGGCGCAGCTCAAGACCGGCGGCATCGCTGCGCGGCTATCGAGCGACGTGGACCAGGTCGCCAACATGATGCACGCCGGCGTGCTGACGCCCGGCGTGGCGCTGGCCAAGATCGCGGCCACGCTGGGAATCCTGATCTGGATCAACTGGCAGATGGCGCTGGCGGCTGCGCTGGTGCTGCCGCCGATGGTCTTTCTGAACATCGTCTCGATCCGCCGCATCCGGCCGATCTACCGCAGCGTGCATCAGGATCGCACGGAGATCAGCGCCCGCGTGGTGGAGACTTTCGGCGGGGTGCGGGTGGTGCGGGCCTTTCGGCAGGAACGGGCCGAGGCGCGGCGCTTCGCCACGTCGCATCACACGCTGTCACGCAAACAGCTTCTGGCGCGCGACTACGAGTGCCTGGTCGGGTCGCTGTGGGGGCTGCTGCTGCCGGCCTGCGGGCTGCTGGTGGTGTGGCTGGGCGGGACGCTGGTGATCGCCGGCGGGGCGACGCTGGGCGGCATCATGGCATTCCAGATGTACCTGATGATGCTGCTGATGCCGGTCTCGACCGTCGTGCAGAGCTACGGCGAAGTGCAGCAGGCGCTGGCGGCGCTGGAGCGCGTGTTCGATCTGCTGAGCCGCCCGGCGGACAAGCCCGACGGCGCTGCCGCGCGCGGCCTGCCGCCGGCGCGGCGCAGCGCCGGCACCGACGCGCGCGGGATTGTGGATGAAATCGAGTTTGACGGTGTTTCGTTCGGCTACGACCCGTCCGCGCCCGTGCTGCGCGAAGTTTCGTTGCGGGTGCCGGGCGGAAGCACGGTGGCGCTGGTCGGCCCCAGCGGCGCGGGCAAGACCACGCTCACGAATCTCGTGGCCCGCATTCATGATCCCGACACGGGCGTCATCCGGCTGAACGGCGTCGATCTTCGCGACATTCGCCTGGCGGACTACCGGGCCCTGCTGGGCGTCGTGCAGCAGGACGTCTTTCTCTTCGACGGCACCATCGCCGAGAACATCGCCTATGCCCGGCCGCGGGCCTCGGTCGCGCAAATCGCCGAGGCGGCGCGCCGCGCAAATGCGATGGAGTTCATCGAGCGGCTGGAGGGCGGAATGCAGGCGGTCGTCGGGGAGCGCGGCGTGCGGCTTTCCGGCGGACAGTCGCAGCGCATCAGCATCGCCCGTGCATTGCTGGCCGACCCGCAGATCCTGATCCTCGACGAAGCGACGAGCAACCTGGACTCCGAATCGGAACAGCTCATCCAGGAAGCGCTGCGCGAACTGTGTGCCGATCGCACGACGTTCGTCATCGCACACCGGCTCTCGACCGTCATGGACGCCGATCTGATCGTCGTGCTGGAAGGCGGGCGGGTGGTCGAGGTCGGGGCGCCGCGGGAACTCATGGCTCGCGACGGGCGCTATCGCGAAATGCTCGAGCGGCAGATGCGCGGCGGGCGCGAGAGCAACCGCGAGGCGGCGTGGGTCTGATGGGGCGACCGCGCTGCTCACACGGTGGGTCGGCGCCGAAGGGCAGTCGATGGCACCCGCGGCTGCTGCACAAACGGCCGGAAAAACGGGAGTGGATGGGAATCGAACCCACCAGGCTCTGTGGGTACAGCGCCTCAGCGGCTTTGAAGGCCGTGGTGTCCACCAGGAACACGGACACTCCCGGAATCCGCACTGCGTGTCGCGGCGCCGCCGGCCGTTCTCTGCTCCAGGGCGGCAGGCGGCGGCGCAAGGCGGCTACCAATCACCATCACGTAGAAATGTGAGCGACGGGCCGCCGCGCGGCAGCTTCACACTCTTGAGCGACGGGTGCGCGTACAGCCGGTATTCCCGCGCGCCAAACGCCAGCGACGCATGCGCCCGCACCATCTCGTACACAAAGATCGAGCGCGTCGGGTCGCTGCCGACCACGCGGCCCGGCCGGTCCATCTCCACCGGCGAAAGCTCCCGGAATTCCGAATTCACGATCACCAGTTGATCGCCGCGCGACGCGATCAGCGTCGCCGCCGTCAGGAAGTAGGCCGAGTGATATCCCGGGTGCGCGGAACGATCGAAAGTCTCGGCGTCGAACACAAAGGTTGACGGCGCGTCGCCGGGGCCGAGTCGTGCCGGATCCACCGCACTGGACGCCATCCGATCCTCGCGCGGCGCGATGGAAAACAGCCGGCCGTCCGCGCTCCAGCTCAGCGCCAGCCCTTGCGCGGCCATCTTGCGGTAGCCCGGGGCGCGGATTCGAGCCGCCTTCACGGTCGCCAGTTGCGGGCTGGCGCGACGAACCTCGACCACGTCCACGCCGTAGCCCGCTGCATCCAGCACCAGCAACAGGTCATCCCCGCGCGGCGACCAGCGGGCGCTGATCACATGATCCAGCCGGGCCACGTCCTGCGCATCCGCCAGCGACACGACCTTGAGCACATGCCCCGTCTGCATGAATGCGTGGGTCTGGCGCGCGTTCACCTGCGCATCGCGTAACGGCAATTGATCCGCAGGCAGTCGCCCGGCCGGCACCGCCTTCTGCGTCGTGACATCGAGGATGCGCCCCTCGTACGGATCCACCGAGATCAGTCGGATGCCCGCCAATTCCGACGGCACGCACCCGCCCGCCAGTCCGGCCAGCGCCGATATCAGGACCGCCGCAATCACCGCACGCATCATCGCGCTCCGAGCAGGATCGTTCCGCCGACGGCGGACCGCGGGGGCGGATTGTACGCGGCCGAAGCGCGTTGCAACACGCGGCCGCGAACGGCCGATGCTCGTGCTATCATCCGGTGAATGGCGCGCGAGCGCGCGCCGGTTGGCAGTGCGGGCGGCCGATCATGCCCTATGCCGGAGTGCCTTCCTTGTCGGGTCCGTCTTCGTTGCGAATCATCCACTACCCGGATTCCCGTCTGCGCGCGCGGTCCGCGCCGGTTGAGCGGTTCGACGCCGGATTGCGCGAGTTGGCGGCGCAGATGTTCTCGCTGATGCGCGAGAGCAAAGGCGTGGGGCTGGCGGCGCCGCAGGTGGGCGTGCTGCTGCGAATGTTCGTGATGAACGCAACGGGGCAGCCGGACGATGACCGCGTGCTGATCAACCCCGTCATTGACGAGATGGAGGGCAGCGCCCAGGCGACGGAGGGCTGCTTGTCAATTCCGGGGGTGAATGTCCAGATTCGGCGGCCGGTGGCATGCCGAATCATCGCCCAGGACCTGGCCGGCGAGCGGGTCGAGCTGCGTGGGCGCGACCTGGTGGCCCGGATCTGGCAGCACGAGACGGACCATCTCAACGGCGTTCTGATCCTGGACCGCATGGGTCCGACCGATCGAGTGGCCACGAAAAAAGTGCTGCGCGCCCTGGAGGATCCGGTTCGCTAGGCCGGGCGGAGCCGAGCATACCTTTGCCGCTTCCCCGATCACTCACCTTCGTGGATTATTCAGGGAAGTCCGGGCTTCGGATCGCATTATTCGTCGCCGATACCCGTCCTGAGCTTGTCTGAATCTGTAAATTGCGTTGACACCGAATCCGGCCGCGGGGTAGGGTAGTCGATCGGCAGCGTCCGAAATTCCGCTTTCGCGGGCCCGCCGGGGTCGCTCCTGTGCGGTGCATCAACTCCCGGACGTCGGGCCGCAGGAACCGCACTCTTCGGAGGTCCAAGGTGAAACACCGGTATTGTCGCGCTTCGGCCGCTCTCATTGCGATCGCAACACCCCTTTCAGCGCTGGCCATCATCGGTCCGGACGTCACGGTCAGCACGATTGACAACTTCACGAAGTACGGGACGGTCGGCGGCATCAGCGGCTTCGCGATGACGACGGTTTCCTGCAACATCGGCGATCGCAATGCGATCTGGATCGACTGCACGAATCCGGATGATCGCAACTGCAATCAGCACCCCGTGATCGGACAGAATTTCTACAAGCTGCACGTCGTGAATGGCGCGACGCGGTTCGAAATGATCGGCATGGCGTGGCTCAAGCACGGCTTCTGCGGCGCTGACGCCAGCGGGCCGAACTGTGCCGGCTCGCAGCCGGGCTTTCCGGCTTCGTGCCAGAACGACGGCACCTGCGACAGCCTCGGCATCGGCTGCACGGACACGTACGGCGCCGGGTTGAACGCCGCCCAGGACGACCTCGGTCCGCGCTCCGAGATCAACCCGTGGAGCGGCTACTACCCCTATCCGTACGTCCGCGCCTGGAATGCAACGGGCAACGCGATTTACAAGCGTCTGCAGATTCAGAATGCGGACCTCGTCGCCAATGCGAACCTCAATGCCTACCCGATGTACTTTGCCGAGAGCCAGTATGTCGTGACGGACGAGCAGCCCAATGTGCGCCACAACAACGTGTCGTATCGTCAGGCGCAGGTCTCCGGCACGGTGTCGAACCCCGGCGTCGCGTTCGTGTCCGGTCGCGGCACGGTGCCTCGTCAGCCGGCGCTGAACGCCTGGGCGACGCACGATCCCGGCGTCCAGATCACGACAGTTGACCTTCCGAATGACGGTCGCCTGATGCTCGGCTACAAGGTGACGCAGTTGGCCAACGGCCGCTGGCACTACGAGTACGCCCTGTACAACATGAACTCCCACCAGGCGGTTCGCTCGTTCGGCGTTCCGGCCCCGGATTGGTACGTCTACGAGAATCAGGGCTTCAAGGACATCCCCTATCACTCCGGCGAGGTGTTCGACGGCACCGACTGGCCGCACACCAAGACTCAGATGGCGCTGACCTGGAACACGCAGACCAACGCCCAGAACATCAACGCCAACGCGCTGCGCTGGGGAACGATTTACAACTTCCGCTTCGACAGCGACGCGCCCCCCGGCCCGGGCAACGTCAGCCTGCAGCTCTTCCAGGGCATCAACCAGACCCTGCCGACGCCCACCGCTCCGAACCCGCCGGCGGTCGCGCCGCCTGCGGCGCCGGTTCTGATGGCGGCCATTGTTCCGCAGTTCAAGGGCGACATGAACTGCGACGGCCTGCTGAACAATCTCGACATCGACCCGTTCGTGATGGCGATCACCTTCCCGAACCAGTATCAGCAGACGTTCCCGAACTGCAACATGATGAACGGCGACGTGAACAACGACGGCGCCTTCAGCAATTTCGACATCGATCCGTTCGTGGCGCTGCTGGTCGAGTAGTCCGGCAGCGAGCGCAACCGCGGCGGCCGACCCGCAGCGGTTCGCCTGAGTTCGATCAAAAGCCCGGGCCCGGAACGTGTCTTGGACCGACGTTCCGGGCCTGGTGTTTTTTTGCTTGTCCCTTGCAGCGCACGCTTGGCCGGGTTGATCCCGCCGCTGTTGCGCATCCGCTACCGCGACACGTCCACACGCACCGCTCGCGAACTGCCGAAGCTGCTGCGCACCGCGCGGCTCTCCGCAATCACGCGCGTCGGGGCGACCGGCCGCCGCCCGGTGATCGCAAGGCCGACGCCGTTCGCCTCGGCGCGGGCGCTGAACGATGCATCACTGACAACGCGCACCCGGCTGTCCGCCACGCCGCCGACCGTATCCGCCAGCGCGTCGCTGTGGCTCAGCGCATCGCCGCCGAATTCGCCGCGGCTGACCGCGCGGCTGTCCGAAAGCGCAATCCCGCGCAAGCTCGTTGCGGTGGAGATCGAGCGGCTCGCGGCCCGGCCGGCGAACAGGCCGTGCGAACGGGCGTCGCTGTGACTGACGGCCACGCCGCCGATGGTCGCAGCGATCGATTCACTGTCCGCCGTAGCGAATCCGCCGAAAGCGGCGTCCGCATCCGCAGTGGAGGTCGCCAGCGCGTGTCCGCGTTCGGCCACGGCCACGGCGCGACTGTCGGCGAGTCCGCCGCGCGTCGCCGTTGCATGGCTCACGGCCTCCGCATGGCCACCGCGGGTGGCCGCGCTGATCGCGGTGCTGCGGGAATTGCCGCTGGCCACCGCGGTGCTGCTCGCGCTACCGCCGTTCGACGCAGTGCTGATCGCCACCGCTTCGCCGGCCAGAACGGGAACCGCACCGGCCAGCACCAGACTGCACACGCTGCTCAACAGAATCCGCTTCATGACTGTCTCCTTCGAGCCGCGACCTGCGGCGGTTGGGGGTCCGTTCCGTCGCGCCGCGAGGCTCCGCCATTCGCGACGACACTCGTGCAGACGACCACCCATCCGTGGCTATTCACGCCAAAATTGCACACGCGGCGCCAATCGGCGACAGCAGGCCCCCGGCGGCGGAAAAGTGCCCGCCGGAATCGATTGCATCTCGCGAATTCCCGGACGCGGACCCAGAATACGATCTGCATGGCGCGTGCCTCCGAAATCGGCACAATCGCGCGCCTGCCGCGACATCGCGGACAGCCCGGAGCGTTCCACTGCCCTCCGACCTTCCACATTCGGAATCGCTGACGCTTCTCACGGAAGTGGTCGCGGCCCTGCTCCGCGAACCGCCCGAGCGCGCCGGGACTGACCCGTCCGCCCGCGCCACGGAGGCTCGCCTGGCACGCAGCGCCGCACTGTGCCTTTCGCACGCGCTGCTGCGGATGGCGACCGGCGCAGCGGAGCCACGGCCCCGCCAGCTCGCCGTTCTGGGGCCGACGCAGAGCGGCAAGAGCACGGTCGTGAACCTGTTGCTCGGCGTCGAGGCGGCGCGCGTCAGCCCGCTGGCCGGCTTCACGGCACACGCGTCCGGGTTTCTGCCGCCGGGTATGGATCATGAATCGTGGAGCGGCCGGTTGTTCCCCGGCTGCACTCGGATCCCCTATGCCGAACTTTCGCCGCTGCGTCTGAACGCTTATTCACTTGACTCGGTGCCGCGACAGGTCCGCGAGTCGGCCGGCCTGAACGCGGTCGTGTGGGACACGCCCGACGTCGATTCCGTTCATGCGTCCGACTACCTGGGAGGCGTGATTGAGGCGGCCGCGCTGGCCGACGCATACGCCGTCGTGGTGAGCAAAGAGAAATATGCTGACCGCAGCGTGTGGCGGCTGCTTTCGCTGCTCGGTGCGCTGGATCGCCCGTTGCTGATCTGCGTGAACAAGCTGCCACCCTCCGATTCCGGCGCAATCCTCGAGTCGCTTCAGGCGCGGATGCGGGCGGCCGGCGGATGCGTCGCGGGCGCTGCGGTCGTCGCCATCGAGCACTTCGCCGAACCGCCGACGCCGCAGTCATCCCCGCGGCTGGTCGAGCGGCTGCAGCGCGCCGCCGGCGCATTGCTGCAATCCGCCGCGGCTCCCGGGCCGCGGCCCGGCGCCGACGGCGCTCTGAGGCTGCTGGCGCGCGGATGGGCGAATTGGACCGCCCAGGCCCGCTCCCGCCATGCGGCGATCCGCGACTGGGCCGGGCGGGTGGAATCCGCCGCACGCTCGATCGAAGCAGGTTATGTCCGCGACTATCTCAACGATGACCGCCGATTCGACGCGCTTCGCCGCACGACGATCGAGTTGCTCACGCTGCTCGAAATCCCCTGGGTGGCAGGCCCGCTCCGGCAGGTTCGGCGGGTGGTCACTTGGCCGCTGCGGGAGGGTTGGCGGGCGCTGCGGGCCTCGATGAACAGGCCGCAGGCAGACCCCGCTCGCGGCGGACAGGGCGTGCTCGCGGCCGAGATCGAAGCGCAGCTCACGCGACTTGAGCTGGAAGCAAGCCGAGCGGCCGGTGACGTCGGCCCGGCGGCCGGCGCCTGGCACGACATCGCACGGGCGCTGCGGGCTGATCGGCCCGCCCTGGCCCGAGCGCTGTCCGACGCGGCGGCCGATTGCGAAGAGCGCTGCGCCGCCGAGATTCGCAGCGCCGCCGCCGAGTTGTATGCCGCTCTGCAGCGCTCGCCCGCCCTGCTGAATTCGCTCCGCGCCGCACGCGCGACCGCCGACGCGGCCGGGCTGGCACTGGCGATCAAGACCGGCGGGGCGGCACTGAGCGACGTGATTTTCGCCCCGGCGCTGCTGGCGGTGACGACGCTGCTCACCGAGGGGGCGCTCGGCTCCTACATGAGTACGCTGCGGCAGCGGCTGCATCGTGCGCACGTCGAGCGACTGCGAACGGACGTGCTCAGCGGCGTGTGGAATCCCCTGCTTTCCGCACTCGGTGCGCGTGCCGAACATGCGCTGCCGGCGGAGACGCTGCAACGGGCGGATGCGGCGCTGCGCGAGTGGGCGGATCGCAGCGGCGTGCCGATCGCTCCGCCGGGCGGATCGACGGACGACAGCGCGGCGGGTTGGAGGGGCGACGATGAGTAGCCGCGCGCAGTCGCTCTTCTCCCGTGTCGAGGCCTGGCTGTCGGCCGCCGTTGCCGACGGCTTCTGCGGGGCGGCCGACGCGCAGCGCCTTGAATCTGTGGAGCGGGCGTCGTCGGATGCGCTGTTCACTGCGAACGAGGATCGGCCGCTGGTGGTCGCGCTCTTCGGCGGAACGGGCGTCGGGAAGAGCAGCCTGGTCAATCGCCTGCTCGGCGAGGCGGTGTCGCGCGTCGGCGTCGAGCGGCCGACCACGCGCGAGGTCACGCTGGCCGTCCATCGGGACGTGCGGCTGGCCGCATTACCGCCCGAGCTGCCGGTCGACCGCGCCCGGATCGTGCCGCATGCGTCCGGACAGTGGCGGAGCGTGGCGCTGGCCGACATGCCGGACGTGGACAGCGCCGATTCGCGGAACCTCGCACTGGTGCGGGCCTGGCTGCCGTGCATCGACCTGCTGGTGTACGTCGTCAGTCCGGAGCGCTATCGCGATGACGTCGGCTGGAGGATGTTGCAGGAGCGCGGCGGACGCCACGGCTGGATTTTTGTTCTCAACCGCTGGGACGAGGGCCATCCCGCGCAGCGCGAGCAATTCGACCGGATGCTGCGCGACGCCGGGTTCATCAGCCCGCTGTTGCGCGTCACTTCCTGTCAGCCGATCAACGACTCGCAGCCGGCCCGACCGGCGACGCCGGACGACTTCGCGGGACTATGCGACGACATCCACAGCGCAGCCGAAACGGGAAACGTCGCGGCGATTCGACACGCAGCGGAAGCCGAGCGGCTGCGGCAACTGGGTGCGGCGCTGGCCGGATGCATGCCCGGGCTGGGCCGGCCCGATGAGTGGCAGCGCGTTCGAGAGACCTGTGAGCGTCGGCTGGCGGAGGCGGACGCCGTCCTGGCACAGGGGCTGGACTGGCCGATACGGTCGCATGCGCAGCTCTTCGCCCGGCGCGACCCCGACTGGATGACCAACGCATCGGCGCTGCTCAACCAGCGCTTGTCGCGGAAGGCGACGACACAGGACACGACCGACGGACATCCCGCTGATGCGATGCCCGCAGCGACCGCCGATCGCGAACCGACTGACAAGCCAACCGCCGACCATCGCGGCACGCTGCGTCCTGGCATCTGGGACGCCTGGGCGGATGCCGAGTTGGCCGCGCTGGTTGACGCCGTTGAACTGGAAGCTCTTGATCGCGCGATTCGCGCGGAGCCGCTGCGCCAGGCGCTGGACGCCGAATCATCGAACGCGTGCAAGGTTGTGAACGGGGAAATCGCCCGGTCACTGCGGCTCGCGCTGGCCGGCCCGGGCGGCGCGATGCGCCGTTGGGCGTCCGGGCTGCTGGGCGTGTTGAGCCGGCTCCTGCCATTGGCGGCACTGATCGTGGTCGCCTATTCGATTGTGCGCGGCTACCTGCGGGCCGTCAGCGGCGAAGGGGGATTTCTTGACCTGAACTTCGCGCTGCACAGCGCGCTGTTCGTGCTGATCGCCTGGGCCCTGCCCTACTCACTGCATCGACTGCTGCGGCCGCGGCTGGAGCGAACTGCCGAAATCGCGATGCGAAGCGGGCTGCGGCGCGGGTTCTTGCGCGTCGGCCAGAAGCTGACCACCGCCATTGACGAGGTCGCGCGGCGGGCGGGCCGACATCGCGATGCGGCAAGCGATCTATTGAACGAGATCACCCCCGCGCAGCCGGAGAGCGAGCCGGCCGTTCCGTTCCTCCGAACGCGCCGGCCGCAGTGATTCACACGAACACACGAACTTCCGCGATGGGATTGGAAATGCTGACCAGCGACGAGCGTTGATCCCGGCTGCGCGGCATTCCCGCCGCTACACGCGGGCCGGCAGGAGCATGGCCGCGAGGTCATCATCCCGGCCGCTGAGGCGGATCGAGCGGGCCGGCACCCCAACCACCGTCGCCAGCGAGGGCACATCCTCAATCACGACCGAACCCGCACCGACGATCGACTCGCAGCCGATCGTGACCTTCGGCACGACCGTCGCCCCGATGCCGATGAACGCACCCGGCTCCACTTTCACGCGACCGGCGATGCGCACGCCGGGGCAGACGTGCACCCCCTCACCGATCATCGTTTGATGGTCGATGATGCAGCCCGTATTGAGAATGACCGAATCCCCCACCTGCACGTGGGCGCATACCACCGCACCGGCCGCGACGACGACATTCCGCCCCACCCGCGCGTTGTGCGCCAGCGTCGCGGACGGGTGAATCGCGCTGAGCAGGGGCACGCCGGCCTGCTCCGCTTGCCGCGCCAGCCCGCGCCGCGTGCCGTTATCGCCGATGGCGACGATGGCGGCATCGACCTCGAGCCGTCGCATGGCCTCCGGGAGGTCGGCGATGGTCCCGCAGACGGGCAGCCCGTCGATCCGCCGACCCTGGATGTCGGGGTTGTTGTCGAGGAAGCCGACGACCGAGCGGCGTTGCGCCAGCAGGATGTCGAGCACCACCCGGCCATGCCCTCCGGCGCCGAGAATGAGCACTCGAGTCTCGCGTTGGGCGGAGTTCATGTAGAGCCTATCGGCGACGGCGCTTCCGCCGACCACCGGAACCGCTTTCGGCCACAGGCCCCGGTGCAGAGTGAATAAGCTCCACTCCTTCGGCCGCCCCCCACGATCGGGCGATTTGGCGGCTCATCGCTCTCGGCTGCCCCTCAAACCGGCGGGGGTGGGCGTCAGTTACGTCCGCGCAGTAACCGATAAACCCTTTCGTGCGGCGGGTCTCTGCATGGATGCAGCCGCCGACACACCGCGGAGCCGAACTTGCCCGCCGCACCGGACGTAACACCGAAGGTTGGACGAAATCGCCTAGACGGCATGCGCCACGCCGCGCTGCGACTCGCGTTTGACCCTTGTCGCGGCCCGGGTTACAGTCCGCGCCCTGCGGCGACGAATGCAATTCGCGGCGCGCCAGTCGCCGCCGGCGGCGCAAAGGTTGCGCGCGTGGCGCCACCCGAACAAACGAAATGCGTGGGAACGGGCATGAAGTGGAACTCCCGCCGCGTTACGGCAGCGGCCGTCATTCTCGCATCGGTGCTACTGCCCGCCGGGTCGGGCTGCGCCCTGATGAACGGCTTTCTGGACCCGACCCAGGTCGGCACCTTCCCGGTCGAGTTTCATGAGACGGGGATTCGGCGCGTCCTCACGCCGCGCGACACGCCGGCGGGCGTGGCCAACGCCACCGAGCCGACCCCCGAAGACCTGATCCCTGACTACTCCGACTATCGCATCGGCCCCGGCGATCAGATCTCGATCGTCATCGACGACCTGATCAACCCCGGCCTGCGCGAGGAATTCTTCGGCGAGGTCAGTTCGACCGGCTATGTGCGGATTGTCACGGTCGGCAGCTTCCGCGTGACGGACCGCACCGAGCAGGAGATTGAACAGGAGATCCGGGCCTATCTGAAGGACACCGGCAAGCTGAACGACCCCGTGGTGCGCGTGTTCGTGCAGGTGCGGCGTCAGAAGTATTTTTCGATCATCGGCGCCGTGGGGCAGGCCGGTCCGTACGGCCTTTCCGAGCCGGACACGCGCCTGCTCGACGTGCTGGCGCTGGCCCGCGACGTGGACCCGAGCGTCAAGCGAATGTATGTGATTCGCCGTTCGGAGGGGCCTGCCAACGGCGCGCGGACTCCCTACGAGCCGCCGCCGAGCGACATGCGATCCGATGAGCCGTTTGTGATTCCGCCGCCGATTGACGACGGCACTCCGACTCCCAGCAGCGCGCTGCTCAATACCAGCGGCGGCACCAATCGCCGGCAGGATCCGCCCGCGCGAGGAGAGTCGCGCGACCAGTTTGAGGACGAGGCGCTCGATCAGTTGCTCAACCCCAAGCCCAGGCCGGGGCAGGACCGCCCGGTGAACGTGCGCAAGGCGGATGATCGCCCCTTCGGGCCGCTGATCTATGACCCCGCCAACGGCGAGCCGATCCAGGTTCGCCCCGGGCGAAGCGAGGAGGAGGAGCTGGATGCCCCTCCGCCGGGCGAAGACGCCCCGATCCAGCGTCGCTCCGGCTTCGACTGGAACGACGTCCCCGAGTATGAACTGACGCAGCGGGTGATCGAGATCGACATCGCGGCGCTGAAGTCCGGCGATCCGCGCTACAACATCGTCATCCGAAACCGGGATGTGGTGAACGTTCCGGTGGACACGGGCGTATTTTACCTGATGGGCGAGATCAACCGTCCGGGCGTGTACGGCCTGGGCGGGCGCGAGATCACGATCAAGCAGGCGATCAGCATTGCCGGCGGATTCGCGCCGATGGCGTGGCCGCAGCGCTGCGAGCTGATCCGCCGCGAAGAGGGCACCGACAAGCAGATCACCGTCACGCTCGACGTGGACGCGATCTTCGCCGGCCTGCAGAGCGACGTGCTGCTGCGCGACGGCGACATCCTGAACGTCGGTTCGCACTTCGTGGCTCCGTTCCTGTTTGTCGCGCGAAACTCGTTCCGCTTCACCTACGGATTCGGATTCGTGTACGACCGCAACTTCGCGGACAAGGATTCCTACGGCTCGCGTCCGAACCCGGAGATCGAGGCGTCGCAGCGCCGACAGCAGCGCGGGCTGGCGTTCTAGTTCACCCGCGGCGGGACGTTCGCGGCGGGTTCGCAACCCGGAGGGCCGGGATCCGGCGCGACGCGCGCCGCAGGCGCCGCCGAAGCTGATGGCGGGGAGAGACACGATCGAATGACCGCGATCGCGATGACCCCGGCTCCGAGCGCGATCCAGACGCTCGGCTTCGACCGCCCCGCGCAGGTGCGCGCGGCGATCGTGACGGCTGCGTTCGTCGCGCTCTTCTGGGAGCTGCTGGGTTTCATTCCGAATCAGCTCGGCTCGGCCGCGGGCACCGGCAAACTGGTGCACATGTGGCTGACGGAGCAGGACTGGTCGCACGGTCCGCTCATTCCGGCGTTTTCCGCTTATCTGGTTCACATCCACTGGGATCGCATCCGCCGTTGCCCGATCCGATTCGCCTGGCTGGGACTGCCGATCCTGCTGGCGGGGCTGGCGATGTACGGGGCCTCCGTTGCGACGATCATCCCCTTCGCATTCGCGAAGCCAATGGCGATGATGCTGACGCTGCTGGGCGTCATCGTGCTGCTCTGCGGCGTGCCGGCGATGGCCTATCTCTGGCTGCCGTGGATGTATCTGTTCTTCGCGATCCCGATGCCCAAGCGGCTTTACTTTGAACTGACCACGCCGCTGCGCGCGATGGTGGCCTGGGTCGCGACGAAAGTACTCACGTTTGTGCCGGACCTGTACATACAGCACCACGGGACGGTGATCCAGTACGACTTCAAGGGGCGCAGCGGCGAAATCGGCGTGGTGGATGCCTGCAGCGGCATGCGAAGCCTGATCGCATTGTGCGCCATCGGCGTGGCGGTCGCCTTCATGACTCCCCGCCCGACCTGGCAGCGGCTGATTCTGGTCGCTTCGTGCGTGCCGATCGCCATCTTCTGCAACTTCATTCGCGTCATCACGACCTGCGTCCTGCACATTTTCGTCGACTCCGCCTATGCCGAAGGCTCCTATCACACAGCGCTGGGGCTGGTGACACTGGCGCTGGGCTTTGTGATGTTCAGCGCCCTGGGCTGGGTGCTGTCCAATCTCACAGTACCGGCGGATGACGCCGACGAGCCGGGCGGAACGGCGGCGAGGGCCTGATGTCGCGCAGCGAGACGATCCTTGTGGAGAATCGCCCCGCCGGAACACCCCCGGCCGGGAGCGCCCCGGCCGGCATGGCCGCGGCGGCGGCGGTCGCTGCCGCGCCGATCCCGGCCTCCAATCGGCCGCCGATCTACGGCTCGTGGCGGCTGGTGGTGTGCGTGGGCCTGTTGGTGGCTTCGTCGATTGGTCTGATCACCGCGTCGCAGTTCTTTGAGGGGCTGCTTCACAAGCGGCCGGTCCCCCTGCTGCGGCCGATACCGGCCATGGACGCCCATCGGCTCGAGCCGCGCTACACGCTGCACCCGGTCCCCCCGCCGCTGCTCAATGACGAAACGCTGGAAACGCTGGGCACGCGCGAATACCTGCTTTGGCGGGTGGTGGACATGACGCGCGAACGCACTGACCCGGCAGCGGTGGCGCACCTGTTCATCACGTTCTATACGGGCAAACCGGACCAGGTGCCGCACGTTCCGGATGAGTGTTACTCTGCGGCAGGTTCGCGGCTGGTGGAGGCCCAGGCGCATTCCGTCCCGGTGCCGGGCGTGCGGGCCGATGGGGACAAAGTTCCGATCCGCTCGACGATCTGGCAGATGCCCCCCCGCAGTCGCTTTCCCTCCCTGAGCGACGGCGAAGGCCCCTCGAACCGCACGGTGATGTACTTTTTTCACTGCAACGGCGATTACATGACGACGCGCAACGAGGTGCGCCTGGCGCAGGCCGGAATCCGCCAGCGCTACGCCTATTACATGAAGGTGGAAGTGAATTTCACGGATTATGCGTTCACCCGCAACGCCTCTTTGGAGGAGTCCGTCGCGGCAATTTCGCCGTTGCTGGAACGGGTGATGCGCACGCTGCTGGAAGAACATCTTCCGGATTGGGACACGCTCAACGCCGCGCCGCCGGCACAGGACCGGGCGCGCTGACCGCGCCGTCGGATGAAGAGGATTGACCGCCATGGCCAAGAAGAAAGTAAACAAGAACCTCGTCGCGTTTCTGACCGTGATGGGGATTCTGCTGTCAGTGACGATTGTCGCCATAGTCACCGTGCAGGGATCGCAGAAGGATCCGGTGAAGACGGCGGAAACCGCCGCGCAGCACGAGAGCAGCGGCGACATGGAGCGGGCGATTGAGTACTACCTGCGCGCCTACGAGGCTTCGCGGCGCAAGGGCGCTCCGGACGTCAAGTACTACCTCGACGCCAGCCGCTGCGCCTACACGATGGGCAACCTGGGCCTTTCGCTGAACCTGCTCTCGCGCGCCAACACGCAGGCCCCGGCCGACAAGACCGTGCTGACGGCCATCGTCGAGCGGCTCTGGGAGCTGCGCAAGCTCGGCTACGAGATGAACAACGACGCGCGCGACAACGCGGAAAAGCTCATCAATCTCGCGCCGGACGACATCCTGGCCAACCTGATCAGCGCTGTCGCGCTGCACGCGCTCTCGGCCACGGATCCCTCGCTCCGCACGCTGGCCGAAGAGCGGATGAAGAAGGTCGTCGAACTGGCCCCGGACGACCCGCGGGTCGTCGCCGCGCGGGCCGGGAAGCTGATGATGGATGCCGCCCAGATTGTCCGAAGTGCGACGGGCCGACCGTCACGCGACGACGAGAATCGCTTCAACGCGCTGCGCGACGAGGCGCTGCGGATCGTGGAGGCCGGCATTGCCAAGAACCCCGGAGCGGCCGAGCTGGTGGCGGAGTACGGCCAGATGCTCGTCAACCTGGACCGCATGGACGATGCGATCAAGGTGATCGAGGACGGCGTAAAGGCGGCGCCGCAGAGCGCCGAGATGCACGCGAACCTGGGGCGCTTTCTCACGATGCACGTCGCGATCAGCGAGGCGCGCGGGCGAATTCTCACCGCGGAGCAGCGAAAGGACTTCCTGACGCGGGCCGAAGCGGGCAGCCGCAAGGCGCGCGAGCTCGAGCCGGCGATGCACGAGGTGTACTCCGACCTCGCCCGCGCCCGGCTGCTGGACCGCGATCCGGATGCGGACAGCGACGCCGCGGCGGCGGAGCGCTACCGGGCCGCAATCGAGATTTACGAGGAAGGCATCAAGTCCACCGTCGGGCAGAAGTCCGTGCGGGCGCTCACCGCCCAGCGCGGCCGCCTGGGGCTGCTGACGATGGCGTTTGACACGGCGCGCGACATGCTGCGTCTTGCCCCGGATGAAGCCGGACGCAAGTGGGCCGAGGAGAAGTGCCGCAAGTTCGCCGCAGAGGTGAAGTCGCAGTTCGGCGAGGAGGCCATCTCCTACACGATTCAGGCGCACATCGCGCAGATCGATCGCGACCCGCGCCGCGCCATCCAGATGTACATCGAGGCCGAGCGCGCCAGCCGCAATCTCGGCGCGCTCAACCGCGACGCGAACGTGAACCTGGCGCTGCTCTATCACTCGATCGGCGAGCACGGCGCCGCGTCCAAGTACCTGAAGGCGGCCCAGGCGCTTTACACCTCCGAACGCGCCGATCCGCCGCTCGAACTGCGGATTATCGAGGCTGACCTGCTGCTGCGAAACAACGAGGCGCAGCGTGCCCTCGACCTGACGGACAACCTGCTGCAGCGCGAGCAATACCGCGACGATCCGCGGCTGCTGCGCGTGCGCGCGGCGGTGCTGGCGGCGATGGGGCGAACGGCTGAGGCCGCGCAACTGGCGGCCGGCACTTCCGGTGATGACGTGGACAACATCCTGCTGCGCGCCCGCCTGGCGATGGTTCAGCAGGATCTGGATGCCGCCGCCGGCGCGTTTGAGGAGGCGCTGACCCTCAATCCCGAACGCTCGGACGCCGTCCGGCAGTACGTGGCCCTGATGATCGGCGGCGAGCGTCGCGACGCGGCGCGCGCCTTCCTCACCCGCGCGGCGCCCAAGGTCCGCGACGCGGACGTGCAGCGGCTTTATTCGGGCCTCGACATTTTGCTCTCCACCCCCGATCCGGATGAGCGCAACCGCAAGCTGCTCGAGGCGATCGAGAAGATCCCGGATGAGGTCACGCGCAACGTCGAGCTGACCGCGTATCACACCTCTCTCAATCAGTTTGACAAGGCCGCCGCCGCACTGGACAAGGTCGAAAAGGCCCGCCCGCAGGACCGCGCCGTGCTGGAACAGCAACTGGGTCTGGCACTCAATCAGAAGGCCTTCGATCGCGCCGGGCAGTACGTCACACGGCTGGCCAATCTCAACGCAGACGGCGCCGGCGGCGCCAGCTACCGCGGTCAGTTGGCCCTGGCCCGCGGCGACGCCGCCACCGCGGTTCGCGAATTCCGCGCCGCGCTGCAGAAGCTGCCGGGCGATTCGCGCCTGCTGGTCTTGCTGGCGGCCGCCCAGATGGACAGCAGTCCGCGCGACGCAATCGCCTCGCTCACCGAAGCCGTCGCCAGCAACCCCCGTTCGCTTCCGGCACTCAAGATGCTGCACGAGCTGCACAGCCGGCAGGGGGAGCGCGACCTGGCGCGGAGCTACCTCGAGCGCGCCGTTGTGATCAGTCCGCGCGATCCTTATGTGCAGAGACACTCCGAGTCGCTGGCGGAGGAACAGGATCCGCAGGCCGGCATCGCCCGCCGCGAGGAGCTGCGCCGCCAGAAGCCGGACGATCTGGACAATCTGCTGCGCCTATGCGAACTCTACATGCGCATCGAGAACCGACAGCGCGCGATCGAAGCGGTGAATGCGGCCCAGGCGCTCAAGCCCGACAGCCTCGACGTCGTGCAGCTCGCCTGCGCGCTCTTCCGCAGCGAGGCCGATCGGGCCGACGGCGAACGCGTGGTTCGCGCCTTCATCGACGCTGCAAAGGAGGAGACGAAAGTCTTCGGCCACATTCTGCTGGCCCGCTATTACATGCTGATCGGTGCGCAGTCGGACGCCATCGCCCTGCTGGAGAGCCTGCCGCGCCTCTGCGACGAACTCATCTCCGATTCCGCCGTACGTCACATGTGGCTGCTTGAATCGTCCACCGAACTGGCGGAGCGCTACGTCGACACGCGAAACCCGGACCTCGCGGTGGACTCGATGAAGAAGGCCGTCGCGATGCTGCGTCCGGACGATCGGCCTGATACGCGGCAGCGCATCCGCGGGCGCCTGCTCGAACTGATGGCCCGCTCACCCAAGCATGTGACGCTGATCGAACCGGAATTGAACGCTTACTTGAAGGACTATCCGCGCGACTTCCGCGGATTGCAGGTCAAGGCCCAGATGCAGATCGCGCGCGGCGAATTCGAGCCGGCGCGCTCCACGCTGAACGACTTGCTGCTGCTCCGGCCCGGCGACGCGCTGACGCTCAGCACCCGCGGCTTGGTCAACAACCGCCTCAAGCTCTATGCCCAGGCGCTCAAGGACCTGCAGGAGGCACGCGCACTGACCACCCCCGTGCCGCCGCAGCAGATGTCCGAACTGGGCCGCGTGGTGCGCCTGCGGCTGGCGACTCTCTACGAGCAGGATGACGCCCAGATCGAGCTGGCCATCGCCACGCATCGCGAAATTGTCGACGGCCCCCCGATCAATCATGCCGCGGCCGCCAACCTGATCCGGCTCTACAAGCTCTACCGCAAGGCCGAGGACGCCGACAAGCTCATCGCCGAGTATGAGCAGCGCGAGCCGGGCGATCCCTTCTGGCCGATGCAGCTCGGCCGACTGCAGTTGGACCGCAACGCGCCGGCCGCCGCCGCGCTCCAGTTCCAGCGGGCCTTTGACCTGAGCAAGAAGTCGGACCGCTCGGCTCTTTCCAACCTGATCTATTCGCGGGCCAAGGCGGGACAGGGCGCCGAGGCCGTCCGCCTGTACGAAAGCAGTGCGCCGGAGCTGCTCACCGCCGGCGTCCGCGTTGCCGGGGCCTGGGCCTATGACGCGGTTCGTGATACCGCCAAGGCGAATGCAGCGCTGGAAGAGGCCGTGCTGGACAGCGCCCAGAAAGGTCTGGCAGACCTGATTCAGACCGTCCAAATCGCCGCGGAATTGCGCCCGTGGACGGAAATCGCCGCCATGTGCGGCCGGGTCCAGTCGGCTCCCGGCGCACAATCGCAGGAAATCGCGACCCGTTTGCGCACGGTCCGCGCCCTGGCGATGATCAATACGCCCGATGCAGGCTCGGTTCCCGAGGTGCTGGCCCCGATCATCCGGGACACGCAGCCCGGCTCCGACGAGTGGATCCGTGCCAAGCTCGTGACCGCACAGGGTTACATGACAACGCAGAACATCGTGGCCGCGGTCAGCGCCTACGAGGACATCCTTCGCCATGTCCCCGGGCATGTGGAGTCCCTGAACAACCTGGCCTACTTCAAGGCCCAGGGCGGCGAGCTGGCGGAGGCCGAGAAGTACGCAGAGCGGCTTGCGTCCATGGAAGTGAATGACCCCAACGTGCTCGACACGATCGGGTACGTTTATGCGAAGAAGGGGCGCAACCGCGACGCCGAAACGTGGTACCGTGAGGCGTTGCGGCTCGACGCGCAGAATCTGCCCGCCCGCCTGCACCTCGGAGAGCTGCTGGCGTCCGAGGGCAAGAACGACGACGCGCGTTCCACGCTCGAACGGGCGGTGCGTGATGCCGATAAGCAGAGAGACGCGCAAAGCAAGAGCGCCGCAGAAGAGTTGCTGCGCAAGATTGGGCGCTAACGGCCCGTCGCCGGGCACAAGCCGGCACCGGGCGCAGACATGACCGACGCACCCGCAGCGCCTCCGCACGGCAAGGGCCGGCAGCGGCGATGTGCCCGTCGGCCGGGATGTGACGCATGAGCACGATCAGTGATCCTCGCGAAGTGATGGTTCGGGGTCGCGCCCCGCTGGGCATGCCGGCAGTCACCTCCGAACCGGGGGGCGCGGCGGCCGCGACCGGCCTCGGACCGGCCGACCTGCTGCGAATCATCAAGCAGCACAAGATCCTGATCGCCGTCAGCTTCACGCTGTTCTTTTCGATGGCCGTGGCGGCGACCTTCGTCACGCTGCGATACTTCCCGGCATACACGGCGACCGGCCTGATCCAGGTCAACCCACCGCCGATGGACCCGATGAAGAGCTTCGTCGCGATCGGCCGGCCCGATGAGCTGCGCGCCCTGCTCGAGACGGAAGCCCGCAAGATCAAGCGGGCCAACCTGCTCGCCAAGGTGCTCGAGCAGCCGGAAGTCGTGGCGACGGATTTCTATCGCTGGTATGAGGGGCGGATCGAAAAGCGCCTCGACGACCTCGAGCGCTATGTATCCGCCTCGCCCCACCCCGACACGCAGCTCATCCGCGTCTCGATCTCGCTGCGCAACGGCAAGGACGCCGCCGACATCGTGAACACGCTGATGCGCCAGTATGTGCTGGAGCACGGCGGGGAGCGCAGCACGGTCGATCAACAGCGCCTCGACAGCTACAAGACGACGCGCGACCGCATCATCTCCGATCTGCGGAACAAGCGCGAGGAATTGAACGCCTTCCGCCTCCAATCCGACGTGTCGCAGCTCGAAACGCAGCGCTCGGTCGCGATTGAGAACATCGGGAACCTGATGGCGATGGTGTCCGGGCTGTCCGCCCAGGGCGCCGACCTGCAGGCCCAGTTGGATGAACTGGACCGCCTCGGCGGGCGCGAGGTGCCGATCACCGCGGAAATGAAGATCGCCATCGAGGCCGACCCGGTGCTGCGGTATGTCCGCCAGAACGTCGAGGCGCTGGACATTGAAATCGCCGCGCAGAGCAAGTTCTACGGACCGAATCACCGCCAGACGCTGATGCTCGTGTCGCGACGCGACGGATTCTTCTCCCAGGAGGCCGCCCGGCGCGAACAATTGATTGAGGATTTGCGCCGGCGCTATGACGAGGGGCTGCGGCAGGAGGCCGCCCGCGTCAGCACCCAGCTCTTCCAGCTTCATCAGCAGTTGGACGAAGCCGAAGCCAAGCAGCGCGACCTCGACCGCAACATCGAGCGCTACAATGTGCTGCTCCGCGACGAGGAGAGCCTGCGCCGCCAGCTCGATGACATCGATCAACTCATCCGCACCGCCGAACACGCCATGACGGACAAGAGCAACGTCCGCGTGCAGCTTGCGCAGCCGGCCATCAATCCGGTCGATCCCAGCCGGCCGGACCCCCCGCTCTGGATCGCGGGCGGATTCGTGGTTTCGTTGCTGCTCTCGCTGGGCCTGGCGTTTCTGCGCGAGCTTTCCGACACGCGCGTCCGCACCCCGCTCGACGTGGTCCGCTACGGACAGCTGTCCGTGCTGGGCGTCGTGCCCACGCTCGACGTGGAGGAGGCGGACGTCGAGGCGATCGAAACAGCGACGCGCCTCGCGCCGCAATCGCTGGTCAGCGAGTCCTTCCGGCAGATTCGCACCACGCTGCTCTACAGCGGCCCCTCGGATACGCAGCGCACCCTCCTGATCACCAGCCCGCGACCGGAGGACGGCAAGTCCGCTGTGGCCATGAATCTCGCGGTCACGCTCGCCCGCGGGTCGCAGCGCGTGCTGCTGATTGACGCGAACTTCCGCCGTCCGGCGATTCGCCCCGCCTTTCAGAACACGCGCCCCGAAGGCCTGTCCGACGCGCTCACCGGCCACGCGCCGTGGGCGTCGCTGGTCACCGCTGCCGAGGTTCCCAACCTCTTTATCCTCAGCAGCGGGCGATTGCCCCCCTCTCCGGGCGAGCTGCTCGCCTCCGGCGCGATGCGCGACCTGCTCAGCGAGGCGACCCGCGCCTATGACCGCGTGATCATTGATGGTCCGCCCGTACTGATGATCAGCGACGCGCTGATCGTCGCCACGCAGGTGGACGGCGTGATTCTCGTGGCCCGCGCCGTCAGCAGCTCGCGCGGTGCGCTGCGCCGCGCCCGCGAAGTGCTCGAAAGCGTCAACGCCCGCATCGTCGGCTGCATTCTCAACGGCGCTGTGCCGCGGCCCGGCGGCTACTTCCGCGAGCAGTACCGCGAGTTCTACGAGTACACCAGCGACGAGACGATGCCCTTTGAGCTTCCGGCCCAGCAACCCGACCAGTTGCCGGGTGCGGAGGAGCCGCCGCCCGGGCCGGACGAGAAGCGCTAGGCCCGCCCGGCCCCCCCGGAGACGGACAGTGCACCCGCCCGCGCCCGACGCGACGACGCGCTTCGCCAACCGCGTCGCGGACTACATCCGCAATCGGCCGGGCTACCCCCCGTCGCTGCTGGCCTGCCTGCGCGGCGAGTTCTCGCTGACGCCGCAGCACGCGGTCGTGGACGTGGGCAGCGGCACCGGCATCAGCGCCGCGATTTTCCTGGCCAACGGAAACCCCGTCATCGGCGTCGAACCGAACGACGAAATGCGCGTCGCCGGCGACACCCTGCTCGCCCCCCGCTTTCCCGCGTTCCGCAGCGTGCGCGGGACCGCGGAAGCCACCGGGCTGCCCGACGCCTGCGCGGACTGGATCATCTGCGCACAGGCGTTTCACTGGTTTGACGTGGCCGCAGCGCGCGCGGAGTTCCGGCGGATCCTGCGACCGCAGGGGCGGGTGGCGCTGATCTGGAACAACCGCCGCGAGGACACGCCGCTGCTGGCGGCCCTCGAAGCGCTGATCCAGCGCCACGCGATCGACTACGCGGCCGTGAAACACCAGCAGGCCCGCACCGATGGGCGGATCGAGCGCTTCTTTCAGGGGAAAATGACGCACCGCGCATTCGAGAATGAACAGCGGCTGGACTACGACGGCTTGCTGGGGCGCATCGCGTCCTCCTCCTACCTGCCGGCACGCGAGGCGCCCGGATTCCCGCCGATGGAGGCCGATCTGCGGCGGCTCTTCGAGCAGTACCGGGAGGCCGACGGCCGCGTGGCCATCCTGTACGAGACGGAGTTGTTCGTCGGCGGCCTCGAATAGAAAACGCGTGCGCCGGGTTCGGCAGGTTGGCCGCACCCGACGCACGCTCCGATTCTCAAGTCCCTGCCGTCGACTACGGTCTCACTCCCCCAACAGACGCGCCACGAACGGATCAATGTCGAAATTCGTCACGAACCCGTCCAAGTCCAGATCGGCGGCGCAACGCGCCTCGGCAGTCGCGCTCTGCGGATCCAGCAGCACCGCCACGAACGCATCAATGTCGAAGTTGTTCACCGTGTCGTCGCCGTTCACGTCGCCGGGCGTACAGACGACGTTGCGAAACCGCAACGTAAACGGATCGGAGTCCGCGTACTGCCCCGTGCTGTCGAACAGTTGGAACCGCCCGCGCCACAGCGTCTGCAACGGGTCAAACGCCGTCGTGTTCGAGCGGACATGCCAGATCAGGTGCGTGTGAACGTCGCCGTTCGTGCTGCCCAGGAGCGCGCTGGACCCCACGCCGATGTTCGACAGACCCGCGGTCCACACGTTCAGCGCCGGATCCAGCGCCAGGACGCGCAGCCGGATTGTCCGACCCGGCTCGAACGGGTAGCAGTCGTTGGGGACGTCCGCGGCGTTGACGTCGTCAAAGCCGGGATCGTTCGACGACCAGCCGACCAGCAGGCCGGACGCCGCCGGCAGGTCGATGAAGTCGTCCGCCGGATCGAACCCGGCCGGCGACAGCTTCAGCACGCCGCCGGCCGACACCGCCGGCCAGAGATCCTCATCGTGCTGTGCGGCGGTCGGGATCGACAGCGCGCTGCAGAGCACCAGCAGAGAGGTGAACAGCCGCAAAGGCCGGCCGATCCCGCCTGCGTCACACTTCTTATCAAACATGGGTTGTGAATTCCTGCCTCAGAAGAACCTCGAAAGACCGCCGCGGCGGTGTGCCGCCGCCCGGTTGGACGACGGCACACCGCGCAAGCCCGCATCACTCCGGTTTCCCCTCCGGAAGATGCACCGTCACGCGTTCGATCACGACAGCAACCGCCGTCGTCGCAGCGCGACGGCCAGCGCCAGGCCGAGCAGCCCCAGCGAAGCCGGCTCGGGCACGGGTGCAAAGGCGATCTCGAAGGTCTCCGACGGGTCGTAGCCCGTCGATCCCGCGTCGATCAGCCGGAATTCGCCCGTCCAGATCGTCTGCAACGGGTCGAAGCCGGGGTCATTCGCGTCGATGAACCACAGCGGATGCGTGTCAAAGGGCGCACCGCCGAGCAGGAACGACTGCCCGACCAGGATTGACGCCAGCCCGGCATTCGGATCAAGCACCTTCAGCGCCGGATCGAGGCTCACGACCTCCAGACGCACGATTGCCGCAGCGCCAAGCTGAAAGAAGTCCTCATCCGGCTCATCCGCATCCAGCGACGTAAAGCCCGGCTCATCCCCCAGCCAGCCGACCAGCCCGAAGGGGTTGAGCGGATCGACCGGCGGCACCTCGAACGGCTCATCACCGATCTCGATGCCCAGCATGCCGAGCGAAGAGACGCCGACGATGCCGTCGCCCTCATGCGTGTGCGGCCCGGCCAGTGCCCCGGGCGAAAGGACGACAACCGCCGCAGCGCCGGCCGCAATGCGGGCGGCGCGGGTTGAAATGAAACGAAGCATGAAACTCCCTGCTTTCCAGTGGATGGCGGCTTCAGAAGCAGCGTGCCGCTTGACGGTCCGAGACCATGAAGCGAGCCGCCGCATCGCGAGCAATGCAGCACTCCGACATGCACCTCCGCTGATTCAGCAGCGGCGCAGTGGAGCGCTTCTCAAACCGCGCTTGAATTCTCGATGACTTCCGGATTCCGGACCGGCGCTTCGCGCGTCCCCATCGAGCCGCGCTCGATCAGGCCGCGCGGAGAGCAGCGCGCGTGCACCGTCTCAGCGCGCCACGTCCGGATCCCACTTATTGGTAAACCACACCAGCGTTCCGGCGAAGAGGTCACTCGACGCCGCATCCAACTGGTAGGTCTGAATGAACGGCAACGACTCCGCGTGCCCGTCCACCATTGCGTAGTTTTCCCGTTTGCGGTGCCGACCCAGGGCGAGCTGCCGCCCCGGCTCAACCTGCGGATTGGCCAGCCAAAGCTCCGGGTGCACGTGATCCGAGGTGGCATACTCCCCGACCTCGATCAACTCGCCCCAGTAGATCGTCGACGCCGGGCGGGTCACCCGCCCGAGCGATTGAAACGCCCGCTGCTTTCCAAACAGCTCGCGGGCCTCTTCGTCGTCGATCTCAAAGTAGTAGCTGCTGGCGTAGCTGGCCTGCCGCCAGAGCGGCGAGCCGGCGACCATGTTCGGCTTCCCGTAGAACGGGCTTTGGTCGGTCGGGCAGCGACGAATGTCCGCGACCTCGCTCTGCAGCGTCGTCGATGCGCCGCTGCCGCGCGTGTCTCCGCCGCGTCGGCCGTATTCGGCTCCCAGCAGCGTCACCCAGCTCGCGGCCGCGTTGGACGCGCCGCCGTGGTTGAAACCGACGGTGGGAAAGCGCTCGCCATGGGTCTGCAGGTACGTAGTGACGGCCAGCCCCAGCGAACGCATATTCGCCAGGCAGACCGACGTCCGCGCCTGCTCCCGGGCGGTGCTCAGCGCCGGCAGCAGAACCGAGATCAGAATGGCGATGATCGCGACAACGACCAGCAGTTCTATGAGCGTAAACGCTCGACGGACGGACATGCATCCGCTCCCCGGCGTCGCCTCCCGTCAAAGGAAACGACGACCGCAACCGACTCTATCTCCGCGTCGACGTTTCTTGAAACGCCGAGCGGGCGCCGATCCATGCGCGCGTAAACGCACAGGACCAGCAGCAATGCGCCGCAACAGCCGAAGCACAAACAGCTCCGTCGCGCGTGTGGCGACGGAATGCGAAACGGATCGCTACGCAGTGGTGGCGGGATCAGGCGAAGGGGGGAGCGCGCGGCTGCGATGGCAGCACGGGAACCAGCGAATCGGCAACTTGGTCGCCGATCGCGAGTACTCGGACCGGAAACTCAATTCGGATGGACAGCGCCGGCGGCAGCACAAGAATCGGCTGCGCAGCCGCGGCCAGGACATAGCAGATCGGGCAATTCTCGTGGTCGCCGCCGGATGCAGGCGCTTCCGGCGCTTCATCATGCGAGTGCTGGCAGCAGGAGGAAACCGCGCCTGATGCACTGTCCGCGGAGGGAGCGGAAAGGTGCCAATTCAGCGCAAGCCCGGATGCGATGCCGAGCAACGGCAGAATGCAGCACAGGCTGGCGATTCGCCGAAACAACACCACACTCCGCGGTAAGTGCGCCCGCCCGCGCAATGCGCGCAGCAAGAACGCAGTCTCCCGGATTCTACCGTGACCCCGGGCGCGGGTCAATTAGCAAATTGCGTGGCGCGCGGCTGCCAGGCCGGCCTCCGTTTCACATCGCGCGTCCGATCGCCGCTCAAACTCCCACGCCCGACGCTGCCTCCTCCATCGTCAGCAGCCGCTGCTTGAAGGACACGCCCTCCCGGCCGGAGTACCCGCCCAAGCTGCCGTCGGACCGCAACACACGATGACACGGAATCACAATCGGCAGCGGATTCCGCCCCATCGCCGCACCGATCGCCCGCGCCGCCCTGGGCTTCCGCACTTCACGGGCCAGCAACTGGTATGTGCTCGTCTCACCATACCCGATGCCGCGACAGGCATCCCAGGCGGCCGTCTCGAACGGGCCGGCATCGCCGTAGTCGGTCGGGTCGTCAAAGGTGACCGGCTCGCCGCGGAAATATCGCACCAGCCGCTTGGCGAAATCGGGGTTCAGTCGGACGTCCTCGCGGGCGTCCGGCGCCAGGCGCTTCAACTCGCGGCGCACCTGCTGCTCCGATTTGCCGGGCAGCACAACCCGCCGCAGCCCGCGCGTCGAACAGGCGAACCCGACCGGACCGGCCGCCGTCTCCACCACACGAAATGCCATGCTCATGATCCACCTCCGAATTGGCCCCCTGCCTGCGCAGGAGTGCTATTCCTCGCCCTGCCGCTGCCGCCGCTCGCGCAGCGCCGTCTCGCGCCGCTTTCGATCAGCCGCTTCGCGCGACTCCAGAAACGCCGACACATGGGCACGAATGGCGTTCAGAGCGGCGTCCGCCAGGTCCTTCTCATCGCCGGCGCGAAACGCCTTGCTCTCGACTTTGACGATCGTGTCCTGCACGAGGCGGTCGGCGTCGCGGAGGTACACGCGCGCCAGCAACATCGCCGGACTGAACAGCCCCTTGGATTGAAAATAAGTGACGTCCGTCGCAATGGACAGCCGTTTTTCCCCCGGCACGTACGCGGCTTCGATATCCTCGACAATCCGCGACGCGCGGCGATTGAAGGCCGTCAGCAATTCCGGCGGCACGACTCGATCCGAAACCGTGGTTGTGGCCGGAAGAAAAAACACGCCGCCGAACGAGTGCGAGTCGGCCACCGCCGGCTCGGTCAGCAACAGCACTTCGCCCTGCGCACCGCGCATCTCGAAGTACGCCTGCTTCGCCGCGGTCATGCATCCCGTCGCGGGAAGCAGCGCAACGAGCAACCCGGTCATCACCATCCCGGATGGCCATGCGCCGAAGCGCGCCTCACTGCGGCGCGGGCCAGGCGACGAAACACTTGCAGCCGCCAGACGGCCGACAGTCCGCACATGCAAACGGGTCAGACAATCCGCACTCATCCCGCTGCGCTCCTGACAATTCGCATTCACAACCCGGCTTCCGGCCGCACACCGGCGCTCACTCGCCGGCCAGCGCCTGCATGTCCTGCTCGGAAATTTCAAAATTGCTGTAGACGTTCTGCACGTCGTCGTGCTCCTCCAGCGCCTCCACCAGCGCCACCATCTGCGCTGCACGCTCCCCCTCCAGTTGTACCGTGCTTCCCGGAATCAATGCGATCTGCGAGCTGGACGGCTTCAACCCCGCGTCGGCAATCGCCTTGCGACCCGCCTCAAACAGCGCCGGGTCGCAGCGCAGTTCCCACTCGTCACCGTCTTGCGACACGTCATCCGCCCCCAGCGCCAGCGCGATCTCCATCATCCGCTCTTCATCCGCCGCGGCCGTCGGCACCCGAAACACCCCCCGCCGGGCGAAATTCCAGCCGACCGCGTTGGGAACGGCGATGTTGCCCCCGTTCATCTCGAAAATCTTCTTGATCTCGGGAGCCGTGCGATGCCGGTTGTCGGTCAGCGCCAGCGCCATGACCGCCGCCCCGCCGGGTCCATACCCCTCGTACACCACTTCCTCGTACTGCTCGGCCCCCAGTTCGCCGGTGCCCTTCTTGATCGCCCGCTCGATCGTGTCGCGCGGCATGTTGCCGTCGCGGGCTGCGTCGATGGCGTAGCGCAGCGCCAGGTTGGCGTCCGGGTCGCCGCCCCCGATGCGCGCCGCCACGATCACCGCGCGCGCCAGCTTGCTCCATGCACGCCCGCGGCGCGCGTCGGTCACCGCCTTGGCCCGCTTGATCCGCGCCCAGTGTGAATGCCCGGCCATGCCCGCCTTTCGATCAGGGTCCGTGAAGCGCCGCATTGTAGGTATCCGCCCGCGGCTCGTGAAGCGCTGCTACAATCCGGCTCCCATGAGAATTCTGATTGTCAATGATGACGGCATCCTCGCACCCGGAATCGAAGCGCTCTACCACGCCGTGGCCGACCTGGGACACGTGGACGTGGTCGCGCCCGAGACCACGCAGTCCGCCATGGGGCACGCCATCACCGTACAGGTGCCGTTGCTGGTGCACCGCATCCACGTGAACAACGCCTTTCACGGATGGAGCGTCGGCGGCCGCCCCGCCGATTGCGTCAAGCTGGCGATGATGGAACTGCTGGAAACCCGCCCGGACTTCGTGCTCAGCGGCATCAACGCCGGCGCGAACACCGGCGTCAACGTGCTCTATAGCGGCACCGTCGCCGGTGCGGTCGAAGGGGCCTTCTTCGGTGTGCCCGCCATGGCGGTTTCACTGGAGTTGTCCGACGTGGTGGACTTTCATCGCGCCGGGCAGATCGCGCGGCGCGTCTTCCTGGATTTCGTCGCCGCCCGGCCGCATCCCGGCGCCTGCCTGAACGTCAACATTCCTGCGCTCGATGCCGGCTGGCCGCGCGGCGTGCGCGTCTGCCCGCAGAGCACGACCCCGATGGAAGACCGCTACATCAAGCAGATGGATCGCGACGGGCGGATGCTCTACATGCTGGACGGCCGGCTGCCGGACTGCCGGACCCCCGACACCGACCTCGCCGCCATCCGCGAGCGCTATGTCGCCATCACGCCGCTGCGGTTCGAAATGACCGCTCACGACCACCTGCCGCAGGTGCGCGACTGGCGCTGGAACGACGGCTTTGCAGCGGAACAGGGCCGCTGAATCCCCCGAATCGCCGAGTTACCAAAGCTGCACGCCCAATGAGCCGATATTCCCCGCAGGATCGCGCCCGCCCGACCGGGCCCGGCCTGCACTCTTGGGAGCACTCCATGAAGTTCGTCGCCTTCGCCGCCGCATTCGTCCTGCTCTCCCTGTCGCTCGGCGGCTGCCCACAACAAGGCAACGGCGGCGTCTCCCCCACCGCCGCCGAGGAATCCGGCATCCACGCCGCCAACTCCTCCGCGCGCTCGCTGGCTCAGGCTCTGAGCCTGCTGCAGTTCGTGGCGACGGACGGCGCTGCGCGCATTTCGTCCGACGGCTCGCTGCGCTCCGTCTCGCAAGGCCGCGACGTGACCTTCGGCTCCTGCCCCGAAGTGACTCTTTCCGGCACAACCGGCGTCAATTTCACGCTATCGGCCGTCTTTCCGGGTGATTGCGCGCTACTGGGCGTCAGCGGCTACACCTGCGGCGGAGCGGCTACCGGCACTTACAACGCGCTGACGCAGTCCATTACGGCCAATTTCAACGCGCTCCGCTGCAACGAGCGCAGCCTTGACGGAACGGCGGAGATCGCGTTCTTGCTGGCCGGCGGCAATGTGACGGTCAACGGAGCCTGGACCCTCGCCATTGCCGACGGTTCGGAGCAGGTCGCCACCACCGGAACGGGGATTGTCACATACGATCCGCAAGCGAAGCGGGCGACGGTTCAGTCATTCTCCGGCACTTGCACACAGGGAGACGTGTCCCTGACGCTGACGCTCACGAGCGTGCGCATCAGCTATTCGGCAAACGGCAATCTGCGGCCATCGGCCGGAACCGCCACGCTTTCCGGCGACGGCATCCGCACCATGACCGTGACCTTCGACGAGGACACGCCCGCAACCGGCGTGGTCACGGTGCAGATCGGCAGCGCCGCGGCCGTGAAGGTGGACCTCGACACGCTCTAATGGCGGCCGCCCGTTACACCGCCTGTGAGTCGGCCGCCGCCGCCAGCTCGCGCCGACGACGCTGAATCGCCCACCCCATGCACGCCGCGTACAGCAGCACCTGTGCAATAGCCCGGATCAGGAACGTCCACGCCGCGCCGCGCACCGGCGCTTCCGGCGTGATCAGCCACCAGGCCGCCGCCGCCGTCGCGATCAGCACCGTGGCATGAATGGAAACCTGAACCCAATAGAGCTTCATCTGCGTCGACGTGATGCCCAGGATGCTGATGAGCAGCCCCAGACACTGCGATCCGACCACGATCACGAACTCGGGGTAATACTCCGCATAGTCCGGCCGCAGCACTACCGCCAGCAACCAGCGCCCCAGCAGCAGCGTTCCGAGCATCACGACTGCGCCCAGCGCCAGCGCCAGCCCGGTCAGCTTCGCAGCCAGCCGCAGAAAGAGCCGGAAGTTGCGGTTGTAATGCTGCGCCAGCCGGTTCGCCGACGCGATACCCACCTGGATCAGCAGCAGGTTCGCCGTCATGGCGATGTACGCCAATGCGCTGAAGTACCCCAGCGCCGTCGTGCTGCCGGTGCGATGTTCCATGATCAGGCGCGGCACGCTGTCGCACAGGTTGATGATCAGCATCACAATGCCCAGCGGCAGCACCTGCACAAACACGCTGCCGACGCTGGCCCACGTCCAGGCCGGGTCGCAATCCGGCGCGCCGCGCACGCTGGGCCGGTCGTACACGAGGTACACCGCCAGCGCCCCCACCGCGCCGCCCAACGCCGCCCACGCCGCGCCATCGGCGTAGCGCTCCTCGGGCAGCGTGCCGTTGGAGACCAGCACGAAGTAAATCGGCGCCGTGATGCAGAACGGCACGAGCATCGTCACGCCGATCCACACATTCGACCACGCGACGCGGTCCAGCCGCTCGCGCTTCAGGTACATCGCCCAGCACAGCTCGGAAGCCTGGTTGAAGACCTTACCCAGCGCCAGGAATGCGATGATCAGCAGCAGCGCCGTCGAAGCGCCGTCGAACCACTTCCACGCGCACATCCCCGCCACCACCACCAGCGACGCCAGCAACCCCAGGTCGCGCGTCGTCTTCCACGAGCCGAAGGTCACGCGGTTGTAGGCGTCCGCCACCATCGCGGCGCGCATGTTGAAAGTGAAGAACAGAATCACCGGCGAGATCAGCGCGTTGGCGTAGTTGTACTGCCCCAATACGTCGGCGCTGGCCAGCTTCGCCAGCAGCACCACGACCAGAAACCGGCAGACGTTGTAGACCCCGTTGCCGATCAGCGCATGAACAATGTTGCGCTTCAGCGAGCGCCCCGGTGCGGCCGCACTGGCCGATGGCGCGGAAGCGGGTGGGTCGGCCTCGCTCATGACGGCATCCGAAGGAAGACCCCACCCTCCGCGCTGCGAAGGGTGGGGCCGTGGCGGTTCAGTGGCATTATCGCTAGCGCCGCGCAGCGCCTTGACGGATCGCGGCGAAGCCGGCCGGAATTGCGCGGCCGCTCGCCCGTCACGGAAGCGGGATGTCCTTCATTTCGATCGGCAGCAGGAAATCCTCCACCTGCGGCCACACCTCCACGACCATCAGCGAGTTTTCCAGCGTTGCCGGATCGGGGAAGGTGTACACCGCGACGGCCTCTCCGTCGCTGGTCTGCATGTTGCGCGGGTTCATCCGCAACCGGGCCAGCCAGGGGTCATGGAACTCCAGCCCCTTCACACGCTCCATGTTCTTGCCCATCTGCACGGCCAGCGCAAACTGCCCCGGCGGAATCGTCGGCACTTTCTCATTCGCCACGATGACAATCTCGATGTCCATCTCCGCCAGCCGCGGGTGCTCCACCCGCTTCCCGCGAAACGCCGTCGGCCCCTCGATCACCACATCCTCGGAGGGCCCCGCCGCCCGGATGATCCGCATCGAGCCGCGCAGCGTGGCCGTCTTCGCTCCCCGACTGGCCGCCAACAGTCGCGCACTCATGGTCAATCCCCGCTCGCGCAGCGATTCCGGGGTGGAGCGAATCCGAAACGTCTCCGTCTTCTCGCGATCGGTATAGCCCTCGGGTCGCAGCATCGAGTGCCCGGTGTCGTCCACGGCCACGTCGAACAGCGGCCGCCCGGCACGGGCGATGTCGCTGAGCCGGTCGCCGCTGAGGCGCATCTGCAGCATCACTTCCGACTCGCCCCCGGTCTTGGGCGGTTCGCGGAACCAGCGGCGGGTCTCCGCCATTCCGGTCAACTCCGCGCGCAGCGGTCCGGTCACGGTCTCGGGCGGCGGCCCCGGCTCTGTAGGGGCGACGGCTGTCGCAGGTTCCGCCGGCGGCGCGGGAGGCGGTGCGTCCTGTGCGACCGCGAGAGCGGCGGAAAACAAGATCAGGGGCATGAGCAATCGGGGCATAGAGGCAACTCCCATCGACAGGTGCCTGTCCGAACATGAAGCGGCGCGATCCGCCCGATGGCTGTCAGCCGCCGGGCCTCAGCAGCGAGGCGACATATTCGCGGCCGCGGCGCATCGCGTCAACGCTTCCCGGCGCATCGCGCCGCACCGCCAGCACGCCGGCGAACCCGCTCGACTCCAGCGCCGCCATCCACGCGGAAAAATCCACATCCCCCGAGCCGAATTCCGTCTCCTCCACCCGCTCCCCCCGAATTCTCACATCCCGAACATCCAGCAGCCCGGCACGCTCCACAACCGCCGCGTCCGGCGGGGCGCCGCCCGCCGTATCCAGTCCGATCCGCAGCCACGGACAATCCAGCTCCCGAAGCGCATCGAGCAACGCACCCGCCTCTGCGGGATCCGCAGCCACCGAAACCGACACGCCGTGCGAATCCGCCGCCCTGGCAACCGCGCCCAGCACGTCGCGTGCGAGCGTGCCGCGCCGCGCATCCCCGAAGCCGCTGATGCGCGTCGTGACGCCGGGGGCGCCCAGCCCGCGCGCAAGTTCCATCACACTCATCAACTCAGCGAGCCGCGAATCCGCCCGGGCCGGGTCCGCCAACCCCGTTCCGCTATGCTCGGCCGCCAGTTGCACCAGCGGCGTGCCGAGGTCGCGCAGATAGCGCAGCAGGTGCCGGCGGGCGCTGGCGCCGAATTCATGCGGGTGAAAGTCAGGGCGGGTGGCGTCCGCAACGACGGCTGAAAAGCCGTCCTGCGCGGCCTGCTCCAGCGCCGGCTTGAACGCCAGCGGATAGGACGCCAATCGGCAGGCCAGGGAGCGGGCGGGCTTCACTTCAGCAGCTTCGCCGTGGCATCCAGCAGCGCGTCCATGCGGAACGGCTTGTTGAGGTAGGCATCGACCCCCAGCGATTCGGCGTACTGCTTGTGCCGTTTGCCCTGGTTGCCGGTGATCATGATGACCCGCGGCTTGGCCGTGCGCGGCTTGCCCTGGCGCAGCTTCTCCAGCACCAGGAACCCGCTCTTCTGCGGCAGCATGATGTCCAGAATCACCAGGTCGGGATTGTGCTGTTCCGCCAGCGTGACCGCCGAACCGCCGTCGCTGGCCGTCTCGATGGTCGCGCCGGAATCGGCCAGGCCGGCCCGGATTGCCGTCAAAATGTCGGGATCGTCATCGACGATGAGTATCTTCTTGCCGTCGTAAGGCTCTGCCACGGCCGGCTCCTGTTCTTCGGCTCCAACAGAGAGTGTACGCAGCACCCCGCCCGCCGACAACGCGGCAAGCGAAACAGGGCGTCGCGGGGCGGCACGGACGTGGGTACCATTCCCCGCAGGCCGCGACACGACGGCGGCGGCCAAAGCGGGAGTGCGATCGATGGAAGCGCGACGGAACGTGCTGGTCGGGGCGTTCGTACTGGTCGGATTGGGCGCCCTGTGCGCGCTGGTGCTGCTCTTCGGACGCGGGCCGACCTGGCTGGTCCGCGGCGACAGCTATCCGATCGTCGTCCGGTTTCGTACGGCCGAGGGCGTCCGCACCGGCACCACCGTGACGGTCTATGGGCAGATCATCGGCCGCGTGCACGAGATCGGCTTCCTCGACCCCGCCCGCTTCGGCGACGGCGTCAACGTCACGCTCATGATCAACCGCCGCTATCGCGTCCCCGAGGGCACCCGCGCAGAAACCGTCGCTCCCGGATTCGGAATGGGCCGTCCGCCCATCGCCTTGATACCGGGACCGCTGGACGGCCCGGCGCTGGAACCGGGCGCCACCATTCCCGGAACGATGGCGTCCGCGATGGAATCTGTTTTCCCGTCCAAAGTGGTCAACTCGCTGGAGCTGACCGCCACGCAGATCGGCACCGCCGCAGACGCCCTCACCCCCGTGCTCCGCGACATGCACGAACTCATGCAGCGCCGCGCACCCACGGACGTGGATCGCATCGGCGGGCCGCAGGGCAACCTCTCCAGCGCCATGGCCCGGCTGGATGCATCCCTGGCCCATTTCAATACGGTGCTCGGCGACGCGCAGACGCAGAGCAACGTCCGCCTGGCCGTCGATAACTTCGCCGCCGCCAGCACCGACGCCCGTGCATTGGCCGCCGACCTCCGCGCAGCCGCGGCGGAGGCCAAGACGGTAATGACCGACCTGAAGACGACGCTCGCCGCCGGCCAGAATTCCCTGAAGAACTTCGACGATCAGCTCAACCGCGTTTCGCGCGCCGCGACCGACGGGCTGGAGCGCGCCACCCGCATGCTCGACTTCCTCACCGAAGCCGCGCAGGTCATCGCCCGCGGCGAAGGCACGCTCGGCAAGCTGGTGCGCGACGACCGGCTCTACGAGGCGGCGGTGCTTTCCTTCGGCCGGTTCGGCGAACTGGTGCAGGAAATGATCGTGCTGGTCAAGGACTGGCAGCAGGGCAAGATCCGGGTTGCATTCTGACGGAAACCGATGCGTTCCGGCGCACGATTGCGCACTGGTGCGCATTTCAACGCCATTTGGCGCATTTCGTCGCGAAATAGCGGGAGTGTCGCAGCCATGACAGCGCCGATCCGGCTGTGGGACAAGGGGGCGCCGCTCGATGCGCTGGTCCATTCCTTCACCGTCGGCGACGACCCGACCCTCGATCTAGCCCTCGTCCCTCACGACTGCATCGCATCCGCCGCTCACGCCCGTACGCTGCACAAGGCCGGCCTGCTCAGCGCCTCTGATCTGACCGCCCTCCTTTCCGGACTACGCGAAATTCACGCGGCGGCGCTCGCCGGCCGATTCACAATCTCTCCGGAACAGGAGGACGGACATACCGCCATCGAGGCGGCGCTGACCGCCGCGCTCGGCGACGCCGGCCGGCGGATCCATGCCGGCCGATCGCGAAATGACCAGGTGGCGGCCGCCATGCGCCTATACCTGCGAAGCGAGGTACTGCGCGTCCACGAGCGGGTTTCATCGCTCATCGATGCGATTCTGGCGCGTATTGACGCGGACGGTGCGATTCCGCTGCCGGGCTATACGCACATGCAGCCGGCCATGCCGTCGAGCATCGGCCAATGGCTGGCCGCCCATGCCGAAGCACTGCTGGACGAGCTCTCCGCCGCGCTGGACGTGCTGCGACGGCTCGACACCTGCCCGCTGGGGACGGGGGCGGGTTTCGGCGTGGCGCTGCCGCTGGACCGGGGGTTCACGGCGGCGCTGCTGGGCTTCTCGCGCGTGCAGCGCAGCGCGCCGGACGTACAGAATCGCCGCGGGCGATTTGAATTGCTGGCGGCGCGCCTGGCGGCGGACTGCGGCGCTGTGGTCGAAAAATTCGCATGGGACGCGCTGCTCTATTCCGCGCCGGAGTACGGATTCCTCTCCCTGCCGGAGTCACTCACGACCGGCTCTTCGATCATGCCGCAGAAGCGCAACCCGGATGTGGTCGAGTTGCTGCGCGCCCGCGCGGCGCGGCTGCGCGCGCGGCCGGCGGAGCTGGAGTGGATCATCGCCAAGCTGCCGTCGAGCTATCACCGCGACCTGCAGCTCACGAAGGAGCCGGTGATCCGGGCCGTCCACGACATCGGGGAGATGTTGACCGTCGCGCGCGAGGTGGTGCTGCGCTTCGAGATTCACCCCGAGCGCATCGCCGCAGCCATGCGCCCGGAACTCTATGCGACGGATGCCGCCTATGAACGCGTGCGCGGCGGAGCGCCTTTTCGCGAAGCCTATCTGGACGTCGCGAAATCGCTGCGCGACGGGACGTTTCGCCCGCCGACGCAGAGCGCTTCCGCCATCCGTCCGGATCTCGTTGCACCGGATCAACTGGCTGCGATGCGGGAAGAACTGCAAGCGCTGCGGCAGCAGGCGGGTGAATGGGCGGCGCGCTTTGCGAAGGCGGAACAGGCCGCCCTGCACGACCCCGCCCCGTGAGAACGCCCGCGGCACACAAGCAGCGCGAACCGGGCGCTCTAGCTGTTGACGGCATCTGAATCCGGGATCCGCGCCAATCGCCCCGCGGCACCCGGCGCCTCGATCTCCCACGCCCCCGCCAGGCCGCCAACCGCCGCAAAGCGCAGCCGCCCCACCGTCGCTTCCGTCACGCGCAACTCCCCCGCGGCCACGCGCCGCACGCGGCCGCGCCCGCCGCTGATCGGCCCTTCGTACTCCAGGTAGAGAGGCCGATGATCCGCAATCCGCTCAGTCTGCGCGCAGCCTTCCGGGCGTGGATCGCGGTCCAGCCGCCAGGTCCAGAGCGATTCCGCATCCGGGCGCTGGATCAACAGATCCCAGTGCACGCCCGGATCCGCGTCGGCCGCAGAACCGCTGCGGGTGTCATGTTCGAGCAGCACATATCTCAACAACGTGCAGGCTCCCGCGGCCCCTGTTCTCCGGTCGCCCGCGGTTGCCGCGCCGCGCGAGAATCGGCTACTGTACGAGCGGCATGCACCCCGGCGACACGCGCGCATTCTACCGTTCGCGACGAACCCTCATCGCGTTGGCGCTGGCCGCCCCGCTGGCCCTGGCCGCCGGCTTGTGGTGGGCGATTGATCGCTACGCGCTGTCGATGCGCGAGCCGACCGCCTCCGCACCGGCGGAGGAGTGGTTTCGGTACATCGTCGATCCGCAGGGACTGGCCCGCACCGATCGCGCAGCGCGCGAGCGATTCTTCCATCGTCACCTGGACCGTGCTCGCGAAGAGGCCTACGCGCGCACCTTCGCCGCCGAGTACCGCAGCGCAACCGCGGAGGAGCAGCAGCGCATCGTCACGATGCTCTGGGACACCTTCCTGCCGCGGATCCTTGACGACGCCCGCACCTATTTCGCCGCCTCGGATGCGGAAGTCTCCAAGGCCCATCTCGACGACTGCCTCGTTCGCTATAACCGCCTGATCCATGCCCTTCGCGCCACGCGCTTCGGCAAGGCCGATCGCGCCGGCGGTGAGATCGAGCTGTTTCTCAAACTCGCGCAACGACTCTCCGACGCCGATCAGGCCATGGTTGGCCGTTTCTGGGAGCGATTGCAGGGCCGAATCGCGGAAGCGCTGGCGGATGATGTATTGCGCGGCGAGTTTGAACGGCGAATCGCGGAACCCGCCGACGGGTCACGCGGATGACCGTTCCCGCAGCCTCTTCTGTGCCGGCCGACCCGCTCTCGCTGTCCGCCTTCGAAGTGCTGGTGCGGGCGCGGCGCGCCACACGACACTTTCTCCCTCAGCCGATCCCCGATGATTTGCTCGCGCGCATTCTGGACGCCGCGCGCTGGGCCCCCAGCGGCTACAACCTTCAGCCCACGCACATCTTCATTGTGCGCGACCCGGGTCGGCGCGCTGCGATGCTGCCCGCCTGCATGGGGCAGGCGCAGGTCCGCGAAGCGCCGTTGACGCTCATTTTCACCGGGGATCGCCGGGTACGCTCGGCGCACTTTGAGCGCGTCCTCGAGATGGAGCGCGCCGCCGGCAACCTGCCCGAGCACTATGAAAAACGGTTGCGGGCCGTCGTTCCGCTCGCCTTTGATCGCGGGCCGTTGGGGCTGAAAGCGGCGCTCAAGGCCGTCTTCGCGCCGCTACGCCGACTTTTTCTGCCGACCCCCGCGATCCCCGCCCTGGACATGCGCTTCTGGCTCGCCAAGCAGGCGATGCTCAGCGCCATGAACGCCATGCTGGCCGCCACCGCCGCAGGCCTCGCAACCGTGCCAATGGAGGGATTCGATCCCGGTCGCGTCCGCCGCGTGCTGCGCATCCCGCGACGGTTCGAGATTCTCCTGCTGATGCCCATCGGCTATGCCGCGCCGGGGACACTCACCAAGACGCGCCTGCCGACGGCTGACCTGATCCACGAGGTTCCTGCGGACACGCGCCGCGAGGCGACCCCGTGAACACGGCCATCGTCTGGTTTCGGGCGGATCTGCGCGTCGCCGACAATCCCGCGTTGGCGGCCGCGGCCCGGCGCGGGCGGGTGCTTCCCCTTTACATCCATGCCCCGGCTGAAGAGGCCGCCTGGCCGCCGGGCGGCGCGACGTGCTGGTGGCTGCATCACTCGCTGCTGGCGCTCGATGAGTCCCTTCGCCGACTGGGCGCAGCGCTGATTGTTCGCAGCGGCCGGGCGCTGCCCGTCCTGCGCGAGCTGATCCGCGAAAGCGGCGCGGACGCCGTGTACTGGAGCCGCCGCTACGAGCCGGCGGCGATCGAGCGCGACGCCGAGGTGAAGTCCGCACTCCGCGCCGAGGGCGTCTCCTGCGAGAGCTATTGCGCCGCGCTGCTGCACGAACCTTGGGACGTACGCACCGGAGAGGGCCGCCCCTACCGCGTCTTCACTCCCTTCTACAAGGCCTGCCTCGCGCGTGGAGAGCCGGCGGCGCCGGAACTCGCCCCGACCCGCCTGCGACCGGCGCCGGCCGCGGACCCGGCCACCGACGGCTCGGCCGCGGCGCTTGGCACATCCGCTGTTCAGATTGCACCCACCGCGCGCATCGCCACCGCCGCGCCCGACACAATCGCCGCGCTGCAGCTTCTACCGAGAATTGACTGGGCGGGCGGATTGCGCGAGTCCTGGACACCGGGCGAGCGCGGCGCGATGGCGGCGCTCGCGCAGTTCACAAATCGCGGCGCGGTCGCCCGCTATCCAATGGAGCGCGACCGCCCCGACCTGGACAGCGTCTCGCGCCTGTCACCCTTTCTGCACTTCGGCGAGATCAGCCCGCGAACCGCCTGGCACACCGTCACAGGGCTACGCGACTCGGCGGATTCGACCCTGCGCCAGGCGTGCGACGCATTCCTGCGGCAGCTCGTTTGGCGCGAGTTCGCGCACCACCTGCTGTTTCACTATCCGCACACACCCGAAGCGCCGCTGCGCGAGGAATTCGCGCAATTCCCCTGGCAGAGCAATGCCGCGGCCCTGCGCGCCTGGCAACGGGGTCGCACCGGCTTTCCGCTCGTGGATGCGGGCATGCGCCAGCTCTGGCATACCGGCTGGATGCACAACCGCGTGCGCATGGTCGCGGCTTCGTTCCTGGTGAAAGACCTGCGGATTCACTGGCTGGAAGGAGCGCGCTGGTTCTGGGACACGCTGGTCGACGCGGACCTCGCGAACAACACGCTCGGCTGGCAGTGGACGGCCGGCTGCGGCGCGGATGCCGCCCCCTACTTCCGGATCTTCAACCCGATCACGCAGGGGGCGAAGTTCGACCCCGACGGGGCCTATGTGCGGCGCTGGGTGCCCGAGCTGCGAGATCGCCCGCTTCGCGATCTGCACGAACCCTGCGAAACAGGCTGGCCGCCTTCCGAACGCCTGCTGAATGGCGAATCCGTGAGTCGGTACCCCGCGGCGATCGTCGATCACGCCGTGGAGCGCGATGCGGCGCTGGCCGCCTATGCACAAATGCGCCGCGGCACGTGAGTCCCGACTTTGAAAACGAAGCCCTTAAGGCACTGACGCCCCGGGGCCGCAAGTCGGCACGGGCTTGGGGGCCGGGCCGGTACGGTAAGTCAGCGCCTGGAAGGTGTCTTTGCTCAGCGTCACGACCGTCTGTACCAGCGGATAATCGGGGTCGTTGGTCGTGATGTCGAAAACCACGCCCGAATCCGGAATCTGCGGACCCGGCGGGATGTCCATGCTGATGGAAAAGACGAACTTCGGAGCGGGCGGAATCGAGCGCATCCACGCCGGCGGCGGCGACTTCGGTCCGACCACGGCCTTGAAGAGCGGGTTCTTGCAGCACACGCCCGTCACCATGAAGTTTTCGTCTTCTCCGAAGTAGTGAATCTCGATCCCGCGCTTGGCCGGCTTGGTGTCCTGCTTGATGAACAGCATGGCCGGCTGTGCGACGTGCACACGCTCGAAGATGCGCGCCTGCACCGGCACGTTGATCTGCGCCTCGCGGGCGATTCCCGTCTTGACGACAAGCGACGACGATGTCGTGCCGAACGTCAGCGGCGGCCGCGTGCGAGCCACGATCTCCACCAGCCGCCCGGCCTCCAGCTCCTTCACTTCCAGGTCAAACGCGGTGACCAGTTCGCGACCGAGCACCTCGATCTTGAACGGCTCATCCATATGATTCCGAAGCTTGACGCGCCCCTCCAGCGGCTTGGTCGGATCCGTCGCGCGAATCACCAGCCCGCCCATCGGCTCCATCGTCACGGCCCGCTTCACGAACCCCTTGATCTCAAACTTCGCTTCCGGCGTCAACGGGTCGGTGCTGAAAATGGTGACGCTGGAAGTCTGCACTTCCTGCTTGCCGGTCGAGTCATACGACGCGACCACTTCGGTCGCCTCGCCCGGCCCCAGGTCATATCGGGCAGGCTGCATCGCCGTGCAGCCGCAGGCCGGCTGAACGCGCGTGATCTTCAATGACTGGTCCCCGATGTTCGTGATGACCAGCGTGAACGTCGGCTTTTCCCCGTGCCAGATGGTGCCGAAGTCCCACTGGGTCTGCGACAGGTGAATCTTCGGCTGCGCGACGGCCGTGAAACCGCCCGAAAGGGCCATCAATCCGACCAACGCGAAGAGGCGCGAAACCGTCGTCATACGACCCGATCTCCGACCAGAGTGTGTTCAACAGAGCCGGGGAGACCCCGCGACCCGCCGCCGCTCCGTTGCACGGTTATTCCGATGTCCCGGTATCGCGCTCGGTGGCTGATGAAGCGTGGTCAGCCGGGCGCGACAAACCACCGCGAATCGGCTACCCGTGTGCTTTTCGTCCGATAATGCGGGCCTCAGCGAACGGCGGCCGCGGCCTGCGATGTGGACGGGGGCGTTGGCGTCACCCGCGCCACTTCGTTGAGATACCACTGCACGGTCTGCGGAATGCCGACTTCGTAGGTCACGGTGGCCCGCCAGTTCAGCATTCGTCGGGCCTTTTCCGCGGAGAAGAACGACCGCCGACCCATCAGCCACACGGCATAGCGCGTAATCATCGGCGGGGACTGCCAGCGCAACAGCCGCCCCACACACTCCAGCACGAACCCGGCGAAATAGGCCAGCCGGTAGGGAACCTTCCGCTGCACGGGCGCTGCTCCAAGCGCCTTGGCGAGCAGGTCGAAGTACTGCTGCTGCGTGATCTCGCCGTCGTTCGAGCAGTTGAATGCTTCGCCATTGGCCTCGCGCATGTGGGCTGCGGTGATGGCGGCTTCGGCGATGTTGCCGGCATAGACCACGTTCAGCCGGTTGTCGCCGCGGCCCAGAATCTTGGCGCCGCCGGCGCGAATCATCTTCGCCAGGCGGGCGATCGTAGCCCGATCCCGCGGGCCGTAAATCCACGCCGGCCGGATCACCGTCAGCTCAATCCGCCCGCTGCGATGCGCTTCCCATGCGATTTCCTCGGCGATGATCTTGGAGCGCGTGTAGTAGGCCCAGCGATAGACCTTGTATCCCAGCGGGTAGGTCTCGTCGATCGTCTCTTCGCGGGTGTGATAGCCGTAGGTGCTGATCGAGCTGACGTGAACAAACCGCCGCACGCCGGCCGCGATCGCCGCTTCGACCGTATTTCGCGTGCCGTCGATCGTGACGCGCTGGAAATCCTCCCACGGTCCCCAGTCGCCGACCTTCGCCGCGCTGTGATAGACCACGTCGCAGCCGCGGCAGGCGGCGTCCAGCGATGCGCGGTCGGTCACATCACCCTCGGCGAACTCCACCCCCTGCGATTGCAGCCAGCTTCGATCGCTGCCGCGCCGCACCAGCGCCCGCACCGGCTGATTCCGCCGACGCAGTTGCTCCACGATGTGACTGCCCAGCAGCCCGGTTGCGCCTGTCACGAGATTCATGCAATGCACCCAGCTTCCTGTAGGCCCCGTTCGCGATCAGGGCCGAGCCAAGAGCGCGCGCGCCTGGTCGGCCACCTGTTCCGCTCCGACGCCGCAGTATTCCAGAATTTCCTCGGAGGTGCGCGTGGAGCGCGGCATGCGCTGCACGGTCAGCGCCTCGCAGCGCATCCGCCCGTTGCGCGCCGCCAGCTCCGCCACTGCGGAGCCAAGCCCGCCGCCGTAGTTGTCCTCCGCGACAAGCACCCGCCCGCCGCGCCGCGACAGTTCCTCCCCCAGCTTCTCCGCATCAAACGGCAGGCAGTATGCGTCGATCACTGTGGCACGCACCCCCTGCTTCGCCAGCAGGTCGGCGGCCCGCAGCGCGACGTGCGTCATGTAGCCGGCCGCGACGATCGAGAGCTGTTCTCCGGTGCGCAGCACCTGGAACCCGCCAAGCGAGAATGTCGCCGTCGCGGGATCGTAGAGCAGGGGCACCTCAGGGCGGAACGTGCGCATGTAGGCCATGCCCGGCGTCTCGACCATCAGCCGCGTGCAGTGATAGGCACTGACCGCGTCCGAAGGCTGGAATACCCAGCACAGCGGGCTGCGCCGATCATCCGCCCGCGCCGTGCCCAGCGAGCGGAAGAACGCCACGTCCGCGACCGCCATCTGGCTCGGCCCGTCCGCCGCCAGCGAAATTCCGGCATGTGAACCGACCAGCTTGATGTTCGCGCGCGAGATGCTTGCCAACTCAACCTGGTCATAGGCGCGGGCGATGAACTTCGCGAACGAATTGGCGAAGGGGATGTATCCCGCAGCCGCGAACCCGGCCGCCGCCGAGACCATGTTCTGCTCGCCGATCTTGCACTCGAAGAATCGCGCCGGGTGCGCCTTGGCGAAGGCGTCGGCAAAGGTCGAATTGCTGACATCCGCATCGAGGCAGACCACGCTGGGCAGCAGGTCGCCCGCCACTTTCAACGCCACCCCGTACGCGCGGCGCGTCGCCAGCACGCGCTTGTCGAGCGCTGCACCCAGCCCCGCGCTGCGCAGCGCCTCGTCAAACGACGGCCAGCGCGCCTCGCGCGGGTCCGGCCGCGATCGCACCGCCGGCCCCGAGACCGCCGCCGGTCCGGGCAGTGCTGGGCCGTCCGGGCCGGCCTTTGTCGCAGCTTCATCCAGCGACGCCGCCGCCGTGGCGACATCGCCAAGGCCGAGCGGTTTGCCGTGCCAGTTGCCGTTCAGCAGCGCGGAGACGCCCCAACCTTTGACCGTCCGCGCCACAATCGCCAGCGGCGCATCTCCCGAGCCGACCTCGGCCAGCGCCGCCTGAATCTGTTTCGGATCGTGTCCGTCGATCGACCGCACCGCCCAGCCGAAGGCAGCCAGCTTCTTTTCGAGCACGGCGGCGGACTGCCGGTCCGACACCGCCGCCGCCTGGCCATGCCCGTTGCAGTTAATGATCGCGCACACATTGGTCAGGCGATGATCGACAATGAAGTCCGCCGCTTCCCACACCTGCCCCTCGCGCGACTCGCCGTCCCCAATGATCGCAAAAACGCGCCGCGGTGAACCGTCCAGCCGGGCCGCCGCCGCCAGACCGGCGGCCACGCTCAGGCCCATGCCGAGGCTGCCCGTCGCCGCGTCGAAGAAGGGAAAACCCTCGGCGGGATTCGGGTGGCCGTCCAGCTCGCTGTCGCGTTCGCGCAGCTTGTCCACGTCCGCCGGCAGCAGCACCCGCGCTTCGTCCCGAGAGCGCCCCACCACGCCTCCCAGGTCCGCCCATGCGGCATACACGGCCGGCACGGCATGTCCGGCGGAAAGCACCAGCCGATCAGCCGAAGCGTGCCAGGGGTCGCGCGGGTCGAAACGCATGGTGCGATACAGCAGCTCAGCGAGGATGTGGCCGATCGACAGCGCCGTGGACGGGTGACCCGAACCGGCACTGGCGGTCATCCGAACGATCAACTTGCCGAGCGCGGCGGCCTTGGCGTGCGCGCCGACGGGGGTGGACATCAGGAGGTTCCTCGCGAAGCGCGCAAAGCGCGCGGGCTGAAGCCGGCAGGAGTGTATCCAACGGGCGCGCGCCGAACAAGCAGGCCTCCGCCCCCTCCATCGCAGTCACACGCACGCTCCACGTCCGCGCAGCGCTTCCGATGCCCCGCGCTGCATGATATAAACCGCGTGCGGAGCGGCGCTGCCCCCGCCAAGGAAAGCACATCGAATGAGCATTCTCATCAACCGCGAGACACGCGTCATCTGCCAGGGAATCACCGGCAAGGCCGGGGCGCTGCACACGAAGCTGTGCATCGAGTACGGCGCGAAGTTCGTCGGCGGCGTCACCCCCGGCAAGGGCGGGCAGAAAAGCGAGCACGGCCTGCCGATCTTCGAGACCTGTCACGAGGCGGTGCGCGCCACCGGCGCCGACGCGACCATGATCTTTGTTCCGCCGGTCGGTGCGGCCGAAGCCGCGATGGAGGCCGCGGACGCGGGCATCCGGCTCGTCGTGCTGATCACCGAGGGCATCCCCGCGCTCGACATGGTGCGCGCCCGCAAATTCCTGGATGACCGCGGCGTGCGCCTCGTCGGCCCGAACTGCCCGGGCGTCATCACTCCCGGTGAGTGCAAGATCGGCATCATGCCCGGCTACATCCACAAGGCCCCAGGCGGCGGCGCGAAGTCCGTCGGCATTATTTCGCGCAGCGGCACGCTGACTTACGAAGCCGTCTGGCAGTGCACGCAGCGCGGCATCGCGCAGAGCACCTGCGTCGGCATCGGCGGCGATCCCGTCAAGGGGCTGAACTTCATCGAACTGCTCGACATGTTCGAGGCCGACCCGCAGACAAACGGAATGATCCTGATCGGCGAGATCGGCGGCAGCGACGAGGAGCAGGCCGCCGAGCACGTTCGACAGAAAATCCGCAAGCCGGTGGCGGCCTTCATCGCGGGACGCACCGCACCGCCGGGCCGGCGGATGGGGCACGCCGGCGCGATCATTTCCGGCGGGGAGGGCGGAGCCGAGTCCAAGATCGCCGCTCTGCGCAAGGCCGGCATCACCGTCAGCGAAAGCCCGGCCACCATCGGCGAAGCCATCGCTTCGCGGCTGTAGGCGAGTCTTCCGCGCACCTGATCCACTGGCGCGATCAGCGAATCACGCCGCCCGCCGTCAGTCCGACCGCCATTCCCAGCGCCGCCAGCGCCACGATCACCGCCGCCCCCAACCCGGCGATCAGCGGTGCAATGCCGACCGCCCGCAACTCGCCGAAGCGCGTGCCCAGCCCCACCGCCGCCATCGCGGTGGCCAGGCAGTACTGAGAGCCGATCTCATCCGACAGCAGGCGCAGCAACCAGCGCCAGGATGCCTCGGAAAACACTCCCAGCGCCGACCCGCCGCCGGCCAGCGTCCCATCTCCGATTGAGCGCACGGCCGCCATCGCGGCAAAACCCACGACGAACAGCGGCACCAGTCGCGCGACGGAAACGCGCTGCGGCTCGTCCCCATCGCGCCGCGCAAGCCGCGCTGCATACCAGCCGACCAACGGAATCACGACGATCAGCAGCAGATTGCGCGACAGCTTCGTGACAGTCGCGACGCGCAACACGGCATCATCCTCGCGCAGCGCAGCACAGGTCAGCGCCGCCCCCACCACCTGCGACGTGTCATGAACCGCCGATCCCAGAAACAGCCCCAGCGCCGCGGAGGACTCCAGCACCCGCGGCATCAGCACCGGGTAGAGCAGCATCCCCAGCAGCCCGAAGATCGTAATGACGGCCACCGCGTATGCCGTGTCGCGCGGCGCCGCGCGCACCACCGGCGCTGCGCACAGCACGGCCGACACGCCGCAGATGCTCGTGCCCGCCGCCAGCAGCGCGCCCATTTCCGCGGAAAGCCCCATCCGCCGCGCCAGAAAAAACGCCGCGACCAGCCCCACCAGCACGACAGCGGCAGCGGCCGGCGCGGCCCATGCTCCGACGCGCAGCAACTCGGAGAAGCTCAGCTTCAGCCCGATCAGGATGATCCCCAACCGCAGCAGCTTCACCGCCGCGAACTTCAGCCCCGCCTCACTGATCCAGCGCTGCGGCCCGAAATTTCGCACCAGCAGCCCCAGCACGATCGCCACCGGCACGGCCGAAATCGGGTTTGGCCGCCCCTCGCTCGCAATGCCCTGCGCACGCAGAAGCGCCGGCCCGGCAACCCCCGCCAACCCGGCCGCCGCACACATCACCGCCGCCGCCAGGATGACGCCGGGCAGCAGGCCGCCCGCCTCGCGCCACGACCGAACCCCCAACAGCAGCGACAGCACCGCGCTCACCGCCCCTCGCCGTCTGCACCGCTTCCTGCCGCCGGCGGCGTAGAGTCCGGCCACTCCGGCGCTCCGAGCCGCCCCGGCATCTCGGCCAGCACATAGGCGACATACGCGATGGCCGCCGCGTTTCGCGCCAGGTCGCGCGGATCGACCTTGTCCACCGTGTCGGCCGCGGTGTGGTGGAAATCAAAGTAGGTCGAATTGTCCACGTCGTGACTCAGCAGCACCGCCCCGCTGCCGCGCAACGGCTCGATGTCCGCCCCGCTTCCGCCGTTCCTGGCCCGTCCCGCCTGGAACTTCGCCAGCGGCCGCAGCAGTTCGCCCAGTTCTGAAGCGGCTGCGTCCTCCCGCTTTGGATCGGCGTGCCCGACGGAAAAGCCGCGCGGCGCAAATCCGCCGCTGTCCGACTCCAGCGCCGCGACGTGATGCGGAAGTTCCTCCGCGCAGGCCCGCACATACTCGCGCGCGCCGGCCGTGCCGTTCTCCTCATTGGTCCACAGCACGACGCGCACCGTGCGCCGCGGGCGCAGCCCCGACTCGCGCAGCAGCCGCAGCGCGTGCATGGTGGCCACGCACCCGGCCCCGTCGTCGTGCGCTCCCTGGCCCACGTCCCACGAATCGATGTGCCCGCCGATGACGACGATCTCGTGCGGCAGCTCCCGTCCCACCAGCTCGCCGAGGACGTTGGCCGATGGTGCGTCCGGCGCGGCCCGGGCCTCCATCCGCAGCGTCACGCGCGGCGTGATGCCGCGCGCCTGCAGCCGCGCGAGCAGCATTGCATCCTCCACGCTGACCGCCGCCGTCGGAATGCCGCCGCCCTCCGACGGCCGCGAACTGCCCGTATGCGGCGAGCGCAGGCTGCGGGCCGTCACGGATCGCACCAGCGCCGCCACCGCCCCGTGCATTTCCGCCAGCCGGGCCCCCATGACGCGGTATCGCACCGTCGAGCCATAGCCCGTGCCACGCTGCGGGTCATAGGTCGGCATCGGGTGATCAAACAGGACGATCCGACCGGCCAGTTCCTCGCGCCGCGCCGCCAGTTCCTTCTCATCCGCCACCACGATCACGTCCGCGGTGATTCCCTCCGGCGGCGTTCCCACCGAATTGCCCAATCCAAGCATCGCCAACGTATCGCGCCGCGGGTGAACCAATTCGAGCGACTCCGCTCCGCGCAGCCAGACGGGCACCATCACCGGCTGCGTCCGCACATTCTCCTGTCCGTCGGCCTTCATCGCCGCAACGGCCCACTCGATCGCCCGCTCCAACCCCTCCGAGCCGCTGATGCGATGACCGATGTCGTCGCAGAGTTCGACCAGCCGCTCATAAGCCCGATCATCCGTCTCAGCCGAAATCAGCAGGCGCTCCGCAATCGGGTGATACACGTCGAAGCGCGACGGCGGCGGGAGCGCGGTCCCCCCGGCTGCATCGCCCGCGTCGTTCGTTGTTGATTCAGTCTGCGCAGGCCGCCCGTGGATCACCGTTCGCGACCCCAGCGCCAACACCAGGGCCACCACTGCAATCGCCCCGACTGCGAACATCGCCGCATTGCGGATCATCGCGGTGCATCTCCTGCGCCCGATCCTATTCGATCCGCCGACAGGCGCGCGAAACGGGCGGACCGATCCGCCTGGGATCAGCCCGCCCGCCTGGTGTATCTTTCGCCGCCGAACGGCCGTGCGCCGAACTCGGGTGGCCCAAACCGTTCTTACCCGCGACGACGCCCCAACAGCAGCGCTCCTGCGAGAACCAGCGCCGCCGTCGTCGGCTCCGGAATGACGCCGATGCCGCGGAAGCCGGTGCTCGCCGCCGCCGAAGCGATCGGCGTCAGGCTTCCCGACAGCGTGCCGCCGAAGCCGCTCGCGTCGGTGATGGTCGAGAGTGTCGAGGCGGTCGTCAGGAACAGCGCGACGCTTGAGCCGGAGACGATCCCGGTCAGGTTCGAGGCGGCCGTGCTGACCGTCCCGTTCAGCGTCCACGACACGCCGTCGTAGGTGTACTTCTGCAACTGCGACTGCACCGTGCTCAGGACATACATCGTGTCCGCACCCGCCACGCCCGCATCCAGATCAAACAGCACAAAGCCGTTGACCGCGTCCGCAAGCGCCAGCGAGATAGCCGGCGTCGCGGCCGTGGCTCCGACCGGCAGCGTGCCGTAGTGTTGCACCTTGCCGGTGACCGTCGTCGAGCCGTTGGACGCGTAGAGGATGTTGTCCGCCAGATTCACCTGCCGGCTGTTGCGGTTGTCGATTGAGACGGAGGTCGTGGCCGGACCGGGCGTTCCCACGTAGCGCACCGACGTGCTGGTCGAGACGTAGTAGGTCGAACCGTTCACCGTCGTCGCGCTGCGAATCGTCCCCGTGGTGTCCGTCAGCGTCGTCGAGACGTCGGGCACGCCGGAGAGATCAACCCAGCCGACCACGCGGTTGGTCGTCGCGGGCGTATCGGACGCCGGACTCGTCCCGCCGGTCGCCTTGCGATACCCGGTGAAATTCAGCCGCGTCCCATCCTGAGAAAGGCTGATGATCCCCTCCGTGGTGGCGTTGCCGACCGCGCTGAACGCGTCATTCCCCGCCGTGCTCAGCGGAATCGACTGAACAAGCGTACCGGCCGTGGTGTACTCATCGAGAAACACGGCCGTGGCGGCTGTGCTCAGGGCGGCTCCACCGGTGCCGACTCGATAAATGACAAGGTTGCCGGGTGTAATCGGGGCGGCCAGGACCGCCGCCGCGCCGGCCAGCGAAACTCCCGCGGCCAGCAGACGTGTGAACGAAGCGCTTCGCATGTTCCTCTCTCCTCACGGGGGGCGAATAACGACCCCATCGGGGCCTACGGAGCCGCTGCGCAACCGGCGCGCACGCGCACCGGTCGCCGAACGGCTTAGCTCAATTGCGCGGCTTCGCGGGGGTTTCCTCCTCCTCCACGATCCGGCACACGCCCTTCAGTGTACCGCGCCGCTTCACGCCGCGGAATCCCCCTTTCTCAGCCCCCGGCCGTTTGGCAATCGTCGATGGCGGCTTCGGCCGGTCCCCCCCGATTCCCGACACCCCGGCCGCCGCGGGTATACTCGCCGACCCGACATCGCAGAAGAACCCTGTGCCGAGGCCGCCGGAGCGCGCCCGGCGAGGAGAGTGCATGGCCAGCGAGACAACCCCGATCGAGGCACAGCGAGCCGACCGCGACGCGGCGATTCGCGAGTTCGCCTCCCGTCACTTCAGCGGACCCAACGAGGACATGCTGTCGGACATGCTGACAACGCTCTGTCGGCTGGCCCGCGATGAGCAGGATCGCGCCGACATGAAGCTCATGAGCAAGGCGCTCGCCGAACTGCGATACGGCTTCAAGATCTTCAAGCCGTTCCGCGATTCCGCCCGCAAGATCAGCATCTTCGGTTCCAGCCGCACGCCCGAGACGCACCCCGATTACATCGCCGCCGTCGAATTCGCGCGGCGCATCCGCGAAGTGGGCTGGATGGTCATTACCGGAGCGGGCGACGGAATCATGAAGGCCGGCCACGGCGGCGCCGGCCGGGAGGCCAGTTTCGGCGTCGCCATCCGCCTGCCCTTCGAACAGCGCACCAACGACATCATCGAAAATGACGCCAAGCTGGTGAACTTCCGCTACTTCTTCACCCGCAAGGTCATGTTCATCCGCGAAGCGTCCGCGGTCGCACTCTTCCCCGGCGGATTCGGCACGCAGGATGAGGGCTTCGAAGCGCTGACGCTCGTCCAGACCGGCAAGGCCGCACTGGTGCCGATCGTGATGGTCGAACGCCCCGGCGGAACCTACTGGCCGCACTGGAAGACGTACGTCGAGCGCGAGCTGCTGCACACCGGCATGATCAGTCCGGCCGACATGGACCTCTTCCAGGTCACGGACAACATCGACTCCGCGATTGACGAAGTCGTGTCCTTCTTCCGGGTCTATCACTCGATGCGCTACGTCGGCGACGACCTCGTCCTGCGGCTCAATCGCCCGCTCTCCGCACAGACCGTGGAGCGCCTGAATGACGAATACGGCCGGCTGATCGCAGGCGGCGGGCGGATCGAGATGTGCGAGACGCTGCCATCGGAAAACGGCGAATTCGCCGACAAACCGCGACTCAAGCTGCGATTTGACCGCAAGAACATCGGAATCCTGCGACGGATGGTGGACGTCATCAACGCCGAGCCGGAAGCACACTGAACCTCTGAATCGCCCGCGGCCGCGGCCCGGGGGTAGCCGCCCCCGGCTGGGCAGGGGGAGGGCCGTGCCCACAAAATGTAGGGCCAAATAGGCCAAAAAGTGCAGTGAACGCCCTTGACGATTTGCCCGCTAGATGCGAAAAGTGCGTCTGGTAAGCGGTTTTTCGCGGGTTCCGTTGAAAATCGCCGGATAATCCCCGAAATCAGCGGCCAACGTGGTTGGCCCCGGGGGCGAGATACAGGGCGGGTCCGCCGGGCGGACCCGCGTATGGAGGCAACCGAGATCATGGGCAAGGCAGCCAAGTCCGCCAGCAACAAGCCGCGTGCGAAGTCGGAGCTGTTTCGCGAACTCTCCGAGGTGGCCGGCGTGACCCGCAAGCAGGTCGCGCAGATCTTCGAGGGCATGACGTCGATCATCAAGAAGGATCTGACGCGCGGGCCGGGCGTCTTCGCCGTCCCGGGCCTGATGAAGATCACCGTCATTCGCAAGCCCGCCACCAAGGCCGTCACCAAGCCCAGCCCCTTCAACCCGGGCGAGATGATGACCGTCAAGGCCAAGCCGGCCCGCAAGGTCGTCAAGGTCCGCGCGCTCAAGGGCCTCAAGTCGATGGTCTAGTCGCAGCACTGCGCCGTCGAGTGCATTCGCACGGCGTTCCCCGAATCTTCACTGTGGGAGCCGCGGCCGCCGCTCGGTCGCGGCTCCTGCTGTTTCAAGGATGCGGCGCGCCCCGACCGCCCCTAACCCGGCCCCATCCCCTGCCGCCGCAGCGCCCCCGCCAGCTTCTCCAGCGCCTCCGTATGCATCCGGCTGGCTTTGAATTTGCTCATCCCCATCCGCTCCCCGACCGCCGTCACCGTCTGGCCCTCGAAATACACCGCCTGCAGCAACTCGCGCGATTGGACCGGCAGCTTCGCCAGTTGGGACCGCAGCGCCGCGCGCACCTCCTCCATCATCATTCCGCGATCGGGCGTCTGCTCCTGATCCTCGACCGACTCCGACGCATCGCGCTCGCCCGCGTCGAGCGAGCTGACCAGGTACGCCACCGCCAGCCGCCGGCTCACGCCGCCCAGCCACTCCGCATCACCCGCGGCGGTGCCGACTTCGCGCTCGCCTTCCTCCTCCGACAATACCTCGCGCGACACGCGCTGGTACCGCCCGCCGTGATAATCACGCAGATTGAACCACTTCAACTCGCGCAGCCCGTCCAGAATCGCCCCGTGAATGCAGTGAAAGGCGTAGGTCGTGAAGGCGTTTCCCAGCGAAGCATCAAACCGCTCGGCCGCCTTGATCAGCCCCACCTGCCCATACTGGATCAGGTCATCCAGCTCGACCCGCCGGCCGACGCGCTGATGCTCCTGCCACGCCAGCGCCCGCACCAGCCCCTGGCAGCTGCGGATCAATTCCTCGCGCGTCGCCGGAGCAGCCGCCGCGGGCGGAGATTCCGCCCTGGCGGGTCCGCCGCGCGCGATTCCGCCGCCATCGTCCCGCAATCCATCGGGCGGCGGCGCACTCGGTCGCTTTCGACCGGCCTTGCTCATGCCCCGGCCCCCTGCGGCGGCAGGTCCAACTGCGCCATCAGACGCCGCCAGAACCGGCCCAGCCGCTCATTCGCGACAGGGTCGTCGCAGATCGCGGCGGCCACCGGCGCACATACCTCGCGCACCCACGGCTGATCGCCGAATTGCGAGCGCAACGCCACCTCGACCACCCCGAGCGCCGCCTCAGCCGAGAATTCGCGAATCGCGCTGCCGCGGGCGAAGCGCAGGAACGGTTCCAGCGCTGCGGAGCGCGCATCGGTCTCATCCAGCAGCTTCGAGAGGTAGTCCACCTGTTCGCGGTAGGGAGCACCTTCGCCCGCAGCACCGGGATCGGATGCATCGTCAGCCCGGCGGGGCGGTGGTTCGTCGTTGGGTCGGACACCGGACATGCGCGCCCCAATGCCGCAGCCGGCCAGGCGGGCCGGGCGGGGCCAATTGGACCGGAACTGCTGCTGCCGTCCATCGGATGCGATCGCCCGACGGCGGACGCTCATGAGCGAGTGTATCTGTCGCAAACGCGGGTTGCAACGCGGCAGCGACGTGACCGCGGCTCGCGTCCGGCTGCTCGCGCGAAGTGGCTGGGCCTGTGTGGCCCGACCCATGTGGCATGCCTTGTGTCGCTGAGCTTGTGTCGCTGAGCTTGTGTGGCTGAGACCGTGTGGCTTGGATTGTATGGCTGAGATTGTGTGGCTTGAATTGTGTGGCTTGAATTGTGTGGCATGCCTTCGCGGTACTCCGCGTAGGCATGCTCTTCCGCGACTTGCGTCAGCTCCTCAGCCCGCAGCCGCGCCTCGCGCCGCTGGCCCAACGCGCCGCCACGCACGCTAAGCCGAAACCGCGCCGCCGCCACCACTCTGTGACCGCGCAATTCCGCGCGAGGAATCACTCCTGAGACTCGTCCCCGTCCGCACCGTCACCGTCGCGATCGTCGTCGCGCGACGAAACCGCCGCCTTCGACCCCGGCAACGGCGTCTGCCGCCCCTTGCTCATCTTGAACTCGCCGACCGGAGCGACCTTCCGATAGCCCAGGTACATCAGCACGTCCAGCACTTCCGTGAGCGTCGGGAACGCCCGCTGATTGACGCGCTTGTACTCGTCCATCGCACGGAGGAAGTGCAACTGATCCTCCGTCATGTGCCCTTCTTCAGCGGCAACGCGCGAGTCCGTCCGCCTGCGGCCCGGCCCGCGCCGCCGATCCAGCGTCGAACGCCGGTCCTCACACGGCGACCCCCCGATGACATCCGGCGCCACCGCACCGACCTCCCCGCGCCGCCCGTCGGCCACCGCGCCGACCTCCCCGCGCCGCGCACCGGCCGCAGCACCCCGAACACCGCCCGCCGCCCCACGCCCGCCGCCGCGCCGCTCGATTGTCGGCGGAGCCGCGGAATCCCCCCCCGCGCCGGGAGCGCGTACCGGGGACGGAGGAAGCGTCGAAATCTGCGCGTCGGCGGATGGGTCGATACTCATGCCGGGTTCATCGGCGACGACGAAAGGCGACTTTGAGTATTCGCACGGACGGACTCTTCGCCTTCATCACCCCATTCGCACAGGCACACCGAAGTTCCCCACCCGCCCCCGTCCAGTAACCAACCGCCCCACGGTTCTATCGTTCATCCGCACGCCGCTTCCGCCACCCTACGCACCGGCCTCCGGCAGCGGCCAGCGCATCACGACCATGGACGACATCGGAGGGTAAGGCAGCAGCAACCGGACTCCCCTGAACGCGCTCGGCTCCCAGCCCATGCGCTGATACATGCGCCCGATCAGATCGTTGTAGAACGGCACCAGCGGCGTCGCGACCGCCGGCGGCATCCCCGCCAGCTCCACCGCGCGCATGGGGATCGGCAGCCGGTTCTGGATCGTCTGGCCCGCCGGATTGTCCACTCCACCGTGCGGGAATCCGTACACCGCAAGTTCCGGCTCGAGCGGAAACGGAAGATCCCGGTGAACCAGAATGTCAAAGACCAGCGTCTCAACCGGCAGCGAAATCGACGCCGCCGAGGAGCCGAACTCGTTGTGGGCATCTCGAAATCGCGGGACGCCGCGCGCGATATAGCCGAACGTGCAGTCAAAGGCCGCCAGATTCCCCACCGGTCCGCCCGGCAACATCAACTCCACCGTCCCACCCTGCTCCACCGGCTCCACCGCCGGCATGTTAGATGAGCAGAACTCCCGAACCAGTTGCGGCGCCTGCGGGTCCGGCTGCGCGTCGATGTGCTCCACCAAAGGCGTCGTGTCGAGCCGCTCGCCTCGATCGTCATGAATCTGGCGCCGCGCCAGCCGCCAGCGCGATTCCGGCCGCAACCGGCGGAACCCGATCCACGATCCGACCAGTAGATAGTCAATCCTGCCCGCATCACCCGGCGACGGCGCAATCATCGCAGTGGTGAGGCGCGTGCGGGCCTGAACCCCCCAGATCATGCTGTTGCCGCGAAATGCCAGTTCGCGACCGCTCTCCATCCGGCTCTCTGGCTCATAGAGCCCCATACTCTCGAGCGTCAACTCGAAGTGACCACGATCCCCGGCATGAACCTCAACCACACTGTCCAACTCGCCGATCGCCGTGCGAACATGCTCGATGACGGCCTCCGGTGCACCCGCCCTGGCAAATGCCTCAGTCGCCAGCCCCACGCCCTGCTCCCCCGGCAGATGACGCAGCGCGGCAAACGGGTCGCTTGACCCAATCACGCGAGAGAGTTTCCAGGTTAGGTTCCTGTTCAGCCCCAACTTGCGCGCAACCGCTTGCGGTTCCCCTGGGTCTACGCCCACCGAGGCGTACAGCTCGATCAGCGCCCGCCGCACGCCCTGAATGACGCGCCGCGTGTCGTCCAGCATCGCCGGCGGCGACGCCCCGGTTATCGGATCACATCCGCGGTCCATGTCCATGAAGATACCGGCTGTGCGACGGATTGAAAAGTCTCATTCCACATTTCTTTGAGAATGTTTGCAGAAACGGCATTGAAAATGTCTGTGGCAATTGTTATCGTGCAGTCTCAGCACGTCGCGAGCGCCAGCCGCGGAGTGCCGCTTCCCTGCCGGGAGCAAGGACCGCTGGTCCTTACCGGCCCTTCGCCACCGTGTCCGGCTGATCAAGGCCCCGGCGGAGGCTCGAGTCGCGCACGAATCAGGAGTGTGACGAATGCACCAGGGTTGGAACTTCAAGACAATCGGCGCTGCGGCGATCGCGCTGGCAGCCACCGCTGCGGCGTGGGCGCAGCCGGAAATCGTGTCACTCGGAGACGGAGCGAACGTTGTCTCCGTCAGCAACGGCGGAACGACCGTCTGCGGTGCGGCCGGTGGCGCCGCTGTGCGCTGGACGATCAGCGCCGGTTCGATCACGTCGACGCCGGTGGCCGGGACCACGTCGCTTACGCAAGCTTCAGACGACGCGGCCTACATGGTGCACGTGCTACCCAACAGTGGCGGCCTCGGCGGACTCTCGACGACGGCGACGCTTGGTGCGCGATGGCACTCCATGTCGGGCTGGACCAACCTGGGCCTCATGACGCCCAATGCAGGACTGGGTGTGACAGGTTCCGGCGTTTCAAGCGGCAGCATTCACACGCCGCGCGACATCTCCTCCACCGGCCGTTTCGTCGTCGGTCAGGGCTACATTCTCCCCAACAGCAGCTTCCGGTTCCGCGGATGGGTCTGGGACGCTGATGCGCTCTCCGGCGCCGGCGAGATGATCGTCCTCCCGACGAGCTTCGATACCGCGTTGAACCGCTACCGTGACGGCCGTGCCGTCGCCGTCAGCGCCGACGGATCCGTGATCGTGGGTGGCGAGAACCCAAGCAGCAGCGCGGGACGGGCGGTCGTTTACCGCTGGAACGCCGGCACCATGTCCTACGACTGGGACTATCTGCCCAACGGTATCAACCCCGGCACGGGCCAGCCTTATACCGGCACGGTGGACAATCTCTATATCAACGCGGCCGGGACCATTATTGCCGGCGTTTCCACGGACTTCGACGTGGAAAACAACATCGCGGCCAACTATCTGACCAAGTGGGAATGGAACGCCGGCACCATGAGCTGGGATCGCACGCTGCTCGGTCAGGGCAGTGACATGGTGACGCCCGACTGGTGGCAGGGCTTCGCCGGCTGCCCGATTCCCCCTTCGTTCATCCCGACCAGCATGTCGGACGACGGCACCAAGATTGTCGGCATCGTCGTCTGGAGCACCTGTGGCAGCTTCGTGCGCAGCGGCTTCATCTGGACGCAGGCGTCGGGTCAGATTCAGGATCTGTGGGAATATCTTGACGACCTCGGCACCACCGGCATCGCCAGCTTCGCATCGCCCGGCGTCAACCTGCCCCCGCGTGTCGGGAACACCTCCTACATCTCGGCGGACGGCAATTACCTGGCAGGTTTCGGCTCCCCGGTCTTCAGCACCATCGGCCCCGCGTGGACGTGCAACCTCACCGGCCCGATCGGCTGCGTGGCGCCGTTTGTGTCGGTGAACCCGGCCAATGTCGAATTCAGCCGCTGCACCTCCTTCATCATGAACGCCGGCGGCGGCGGCACGCTGCCGCTGACGTATCAGTGGTACAAGGACGGCAACCCGCTTTCGGACGGCCCCACCGGCACCGGTTCGTCGATCACGGGTGCAACGACAACCCAGTTGAGGATCACGCTCATCAATCCGACGGACGCCGGCAGCTACTATTGCGAGATCACCGGCAATTGCGGAACGCCGGTGCAGACCACCACCGCCACGGCGATTCCTGCACCGGCCGTGCCGACGCTGGCGAATGACAGCTGCGCAACGGCTCAGGCCGTCGGCGCAGGAATGAACGTCTTCGCCTTCAACCCGTGCGGCGCCTGGTATGACGACGCCACCTCGTTCTGCAACACGTCGACCGCGGACGCGTGGTTCGTGTACACGCACCTCGACCCCGACGGCGAGGTCCGCTTCGAGACCTGCGGCGCGACCTACGACACCCTGCTGAGCCTCTTTGACGGCTGCGGCGGGTCGGAGCTCGCCTGCAACGACGATCGCATCGAGGGTTCGTTCACGGGCTGCTCCAGCACGCGGAGCCGCATCAGCCGCTACTTCCTGACGCAGAATCAGGTCGTCTATGTGCGCGTCGCCGCGTTCGGGACGTCTCTGTCTGGGACTCCCACCGGCAACCTCTCCATCATTTCGCCCGCTCCCCCCGCCGCCGCGAACGATCTCTGCAGCGGCGCTCTCCCGGCGATCGTGGGCATGAATCCGATGGACCTGACCGAAGCCACCAGCGACAGCGTCGCGTCCTGCTCGACGGCGACGAACGCGCGCGACGTGTGGTTCTCGTTCACGCCCGACCTCACGGGCAAGGCCCGGATGGAGACCTGCCCGGGCACCACCTGGAACACGGTGTTGAGCGTGCTGGAGGGACCGTGCTTCTTCGGTGCGGAAATCGCCTGCAACGACAATGCCAACGTCACGGGCTGCTCCACTCAGAGTCGCATTTCCGGGCTGCTGCTGAACGCGGACGAGACGTACTACATCCGCGTCGGCGGCAATTCGTCCACTGCGTTCGGCCCGGGCCAGTTGCACATCACGTTCAACCCGCTCGGAGACCTGAACTGCGACGGCACCCTCAACAACTTTGACATCGATCCGTTCGTGCTGGCGATTCTGGACCCGGTCGCCTATGCGGCGCAGTTCCCCAACTGCGACATCACGCTCGCGGACATCAACCAGGACATGCTGATTAACAACTTCGACATTGACCCGTTCGTCGAGGTGCTCCTGGGCAACTAGGAGACCCTCGAAGCTGTGCTCCGGACGGGGCGCTGCGCTACCCGCAGCGCCCCGTTCCTTTTTTCACAGCCGCCGCACCGGCACGCACCAATCCCGCAGCGCCCCGCAACCCGCAACGTCTCGTCATTCCCGCGAAGGCGGGAATCCACTCCTCCCGGTCCGGCCGATTCGTTCGGATTCCCGCATGCGCAGTGCTGACGGCTGACCCTGCCCGACCCGATCGTTCGTCTCGCCGCTACTTCAGCTCCCGCACCCGGATGTTCCGATACCACACCCGGTCCCCGTGGTCCTGCAGCGCGATGTGGCCGCGGCGGACCGTCCCGTAGCGCGGCATGTCGCGGAACTTGCTCCGCGAAACCCGCCCGCGCCATTCCTCCGACCCGATCTCATACTCCACCACCCGAAGCCCGTTGAGCCAGTGCTCCACCCGCCCGCCGTTCACCACAAGCCGCGAGCGGTTGAACAGCCCCACCAGCCGCGTGCCGTCCGGCTGCATGTCCGCTGAACGCTCCTGCGGTTCCGGCTTTCGCGGGGCGTAGAGGGCATACGCCGCCGCCGCGGAGGTCAGCGGGATGCGGCCGTCGGCGTGCTCGGCGTTGTCAAGAATCTGCATCTCCGGGCCGGTCTCCCAGATGTGCCGATTCGGCTCCTCTTCGCTGACGCCGAAAAACACTCCGCTGTTGCCGCCCGGGCTGATCCGCCACTCCAGCTCCAGCTCAAAATTCTCGAACTGATCGACCGTCACCAGGTCGCCGCCCGCACCGACGCGCTGCAGACAGCCATCCCGAACCGCCCAGCCATCGGGCACATCCGCCCGCCGGAATCCGCGCCAGCCGGCCGGCGTCGTGCCGTCGAACAGCAGCCGCCAGCCCGCGGCCCGATCCTCCTCCGACAGCACGTTCAACGGGGGTCGCACCGGCGGATCGAATTGCGAGCGCGGGGCGCGGGTCGAAGCCGCCGTCACCGTGTACCAGGCCTCGGTCGTCCACAGCGGCTCAAAGGCCTCCGAATGGCAGGGAGGCAGCAGTCGTAGATAAATCACGTGATTCGGGCGGATGGAATCGATTTCGAGGAACACCCGGCGCCGATCCGCACTGACGCCGGCCGAGCGCACCTCGACCCGCGAACCGTCGCGCGTCGGCGGCCGCCGTTCCTTTGCGTCGAACGGCCACAACTCCACATGGTAGGAATCCGGCTCCCAACCGATGCCGGGGTCCAGCGGCTGCGTGAAGAGAATCTCGATGCCGTTGGGCAGCAGCGCAACAGAGCACATTTCAAACGGGGCGACATTCGGAAGCGGGACGAGGATACTCTCAAACAGCCGGCGGATATCGGCCGACACTTGATCGAGATCGCCCACCTCCGGAGATGGCAAAGGATGGGTCATCACGATCCAGCCCTCTCGCGTGTGCAGCACGTCGCTGATTTCCCGGGTCTCGCCGCCGCTGAAGCGAAACACCGCCCCCTGAACCGCCCCCGACTCCGCGTCCGGGGCGATTCGAGAATGCCCACCACGATCGGTGAGCACGGCCATCAGATGCCCCGCATACTGCCCGTGCGACAGCGGCACCGGCACCACCCTTCCAACGGCCTCGGAGACCGGGAGCCAGACGAGCGGCACCGCACCTGTCGGCCGCTCCGGGGTCAGCATCTGCACTCCCCTGAGCGGATGATCGTCGAGCGATAGCGGCAATCGGCTCGTGTTCGTGTAATCACCGCGGATGAAGGATGGATGCACGCGATCCAGCGGGGATCCGTCCCCGGGCCGGCCGCGGCGCAGCGCATGCACGATGCGCTTCACACCCGGCGCGGTCTCGCGCGATGCCGTCGCGTCGTATGACAGTGCCGATTCCGGGATCGGCTCGAACCCCGCGCCCGGACCAGGCCGCCACTTCAGCTCCAGCGCTTCACCGGCCCAGGCGTCGAAATGGCGGATGCGATAACGATGCAGCCCCGCCGGCAGCGAGATCGAGCCGACCAGCGGCGTCGGCCCATGCAGGCCGTCATGATCGACGACCAATTGCTCGTTGATCCACAGCCGCGCCCCGTCGTCGCTCGTCAACTGAAATTCGTGGGATCCGCCTTCGGCCACTTCCAGGAATCCGTCGACGAGCGTCACGAAGCGGTCGCGCGTGTCTCCCAGATCGGCCGCGTTCAGCCGGATTGTGGGCGCGACCAGCACCCGGTTCGGGAACTGCCCGGCCAGCACCTCCGGCACAAGCTGCATGTCCTGGTCGGTGGCAAGAATCCTGAACATCACGCCGGGCGAGCGTTCAGGCGGCGCGGCGGTCGCGACCGAAATCAGAAGCGAGAGAGCGGGCGCGACGAAGGCGATTCGGCATGCAGCGATGGTCATGTGGGTGAATCTCCCGTGGCCGGGTCCGATCATCCGGCCGACCCGGATTCTACCGGTCGCTTGCCGGCCGGTCGGTGATCGCAGTGCCGACGTCGCGGCGGGGCACCCGCTCTTGCGCGGGGATATCGCACCCGGACGGCGCGTGTTCTCGGCCGCGGTTTCGCGCGGTCTTTGCCCGAACGACGGCATCGGAAGTTGATGAAACGGGGTCGGCAAAGTGCCGATGTTCTGGTCAGCGGGGCAAGTACCCCACGGGACGGAGCGAGGCCGGGGCCGCAGTGCAACACATAAGTGAGGAAGGGACCGAATGAAGATTCTGGAGAAGATTCGATCGACTGACAGCCTGCCGTCGCTGCCGACGGTGGCCATCGAGGTGCTGGCGCTGACGCGGCGCGACGACACGTCCGTGCAGCAGCTCGCCACCGTGATTCAGAATGACCCCGGTCTGACAGCCAAGGTGCTCAAGGTCGTCAACTCCCCGCTCTTCGGAATCCCGCGTGAGATCAGCTCGCTCAAGCAGGCCATCAACATGCTCGGGCTGCGCACCGTGAAGGTGATGGCGCTGAGCTTCTCGCTGGTCGAGACGGTCGGCCGCGCCGAGTGCGACGGCTTTGACTTCTCCGCCTACTGGCGCCGCTCGTTGACCACCGCCGTCGCCGGTCGCCTGATCGCCAAGGCGGCCTGCCCCGAGGTGGCGGAAGAGGCGTTTGTGGCGGGGCTGTTGTCCGACGTGGGCATGATCGCCGCCTGGCGCGCGGACTCGAAGACCTATACCGCTGTGTTCAAGGCCTGGCGCGAGAGCGGCTCGACGCAGATCGCCGCCGAAATTGAGAAATTCGGCTGCTCGCACGCCCTGATGAGCAGTGAGTTGCTGCGAGCCTGGGGGCTGCCGGCGCTCGTCTGCGACGCCGTCGAAAGCCACCACGCGGAGAATTTCGAAAAGCACACCGGCAATTCGCTCAAGCTCGCCCACATCACCGCCAGCGCGGCGCAGTTTGCCGGACTGTTCGGGCAGGACACGCCCAGCAGCGAGTTGTTCTCCGTCAAGGAGACCTGCTGCAGCAATTGCGGGCTGACCGAGGCGCAGCTCGACGACATCCTCTCGGCCATGAACCGCCACGTGCGCGAGGCCGCGAACATGCTGAACGTGCAGATCGGCGACACGGTGCAATACGCCCAGCTTCAGTCCGAGGCCGCCATGCAGCTCGCCAATCTCAGCATGCAGGCCGAGATGGAGCGGGCCGCCTCCGAGAAGCGCGAAAGCGCCATCCGCGCCGAAGCCGACCGCCTGACCGACGAGAAGCGCCAGATTCTCGAAGTCGCCGCGACCGACGGCCTCACCAAGGTCGCCAACCGCGCCGCTTTCGACAAGCAGCTCGACGACGCCTTCCAGCGCGCCGCCCAGACCAACGAAGCGCTCGGCCTCATCATGATGGACGTGGATCACTTCAAGAGGTTCAACGATACCCACGGCCACCAGGCCGGCGACGAAGTGCTGCGCATGGTCGGGCAGTGCCTCAAGGACGTGGTGCGCGGGACCGGCTTCGTCGCCCGGTACGGCGGCGAGGAATTCGCCGTGATGCTGATCGGCGACACCACCCGCCAGATCCGTGAGCTGGCCGAGAGCATTCGCTCCGCCATCGAGTCGCGCACCGTCACGCACGCGAACAAGGCGTTGCATGTCACCGCCAGCCTCGGAACCGCGGAGGTGATCTCCAACGCCGGCACCGCCTCGCCCGGATTGCTCATCGAGGCCGCCGACAAGAAACTCTATGAGGCCAAGCGCGCCGGACGCAATCGGGTGCTCTGACGGCGATTCATCCGGCCGGCAGCTTCCCATCCGGGAGCGCAGGCAATAATCGCTGAGTTTCAGCAATCACGATTCAACGGGGCGGCGCGACTCTTCAGGGGGGTGGCGCCGCCCCGATCGCGTTCTCCCTGCACGGCGCGCCGCGAGCGCTCCGTTACTTCTCCACAACCGCAATCAGAAACCCGTCATACCCCTTGGCCCCCACCGTCTGCACCACCGTCGCCGTCACCCGCCCCTCCGCCGCCACCTGCTCAACCAGCCGCCGCATCCCCCGCACATTCTCGTCCGTGCTCGCTTCATCCAGCAGCGCCCCCTTGCGCACCACGTTGTCTACGACGATCAGCGCCCCCGGCCGCGACAGGCGCAGCGCCGCCGAAAAATACGCCGCCGCGTTCGCCTTGTCCGCGTCAATGAACGAAAAATCGAACGGACCCGCCGCGTGCCGCTCGATCTCTTCCAGCAGTTCCAGCGCCGCACCCACCCGAATCTCGACGCGCTCCCCCACTCCTGCCGCATCCACGTTGCGCCGTGCGACCGCCGCGTGATGCGCGTTCAACTCCAGCGTGATGACCCGCCCATCGGCCGGTAGCGCCCGCGCCAGAAAGATCGTGCTGAACCCGCCGAGCGTTCCGATCTCCAGAATCCGTCGCGCCCCGACGCCCCGCGCCAGCACTTCCAGCATCCGCCCCTGGCACGCTGAAACCGCGATCGCCGGCAGCCCCTCCGCGTCGCTGGCAGCCAACGCTCCCGTAAGTGCCGCATCCGGCCCGACCAACGCGCTGCTCAGAAACTCGTCCACGCCTGCCCAGATGGAGTCGCTCATGCCCTCATCATGTCGCGACCGCGCCCGCCACGCCAGCGCCGGTTGGCATCGGCCCGGCCGCTGGCTACACTGGACCCCGGCGGGCGAACTTCGGCCGCCCGATCCATCTCGACTTGTCCGCGGGGAGCGCCCCGCCCAGCAGGAAGGCGACCGCCGTGCCGCGCAAACCCATTGCGATCGAAAACAAGCTGGAGCACCTGAGCATCCTCGATGAGCACGGTACGCTCGATGCCAAGCTCGAGCCGAAGATCCCCGACAAGGACCTGCAGAAGCTCTACAAGACGATGCTGCAGAGCCGCCTGCTCGACGAGCGCTGCCTGCATCTGCAGCGCCAGGGGCGCATCGGCACCTACGGCCCCTCCAAGGGCCAGGAAGCCATCCCGCTTGGCGCGGCCTACTGCCTGAAAAAGGACGACTGGTTCGTTCCCTCCTATCGCGAGACCGCCGGCTTTCTGTGGCGCGGCTGGCCGATGGGCATGTTCATGCTCTGGTGGGGCGGCCACGAGGCCGGATCCGCCATCCCCGCCCACGTCAACGACACCCCGCTCAGCGTTCCGATCGCGACCCAGTGCCAGTACGGCATGGGCATCGCCTGGGGCTGCAAGCTGCGCAAGGACAATACGGTCTGCGTGGCCTTCGTCGGCGACGGCGGCACTTCGCAGGGCGACTTTCACGAAGCGATGAACTTCGCCGCGGTGTACCAGGCGCCGCTGGTGATGATCGTGCAGAACAACCACTGGGCGATCTCGCTGCCGCGACACGCCCAGACCCGCTCGCAGACCATCGCCCAGAAAGCCATCGCCTACGGCATCGACGGCCTGCAGATCGACGGCAACGACATCCTGTCCGTGATTTCGGCGGTGCGCGAAGCGGTCGAAAAGGCCCGCGCCGGCGGCGGCCCGACGCTGATCGAGGCGGTCACCTATCGCCTGGCGATGCACACCACCGCCGACGATCCCAAGAAGTACCGCACCGAGGAAGAGGTCAAACCGTGGGAAGCGCGGGATCCGCTGCCGCGCTTCGCCAACTACCTGCGCAAGAAGAAGCTCCTCGACGACAAGATGCAGGCGCTCTTCGAGGAGGAAATCCGCAAGGAGCTGGACGCCGCGGTCGCCTACTACGAGTCGTACAAGCACGACCCGCTCGAGTTGTTCAAGTACATGTACCAGGAAATGACGCCCGAGCTGCGCCGCCAGATGGCCGAGCTGGAGCAGCACCTGGGCGCGTCCGCACCAAAGGGCGCTGCCCACGCGACGGCACATTGAGCCGGGCGCTGTCGGGCACGCTCGTCAACGACGTGGAGCATCCGGGGCGTGCGATTACATCGCGGCTCTGCGCCTTTGCGTGAAACCGTCATGAGGTGGATTCAAACGGGGGGACACGGCCCATCATCCGAGCTGCGCGCTGCGCCCCGCGAAGCGCCGGCTCCGCTCAGCAACCCGCACGGCCCGACGCCGGGAGCTCCCGGAACGGCGGACTACTTCCCGCCGCCTGCCGCCGACTCCAGCGGAGCGCCGAATTCCTGCACCCAATAGAGGCCGTAGGTGCCGCCGGAGCGAATGCCGATACCCAATTCGGTGAACCGGCCGTCGAGAATGTTGGCGCGATGGCCGGGGCTTTCCATCCAATCGCGAAATGCCTCGGCCGGCGACTGCTGCCCGGCCGCGAGATTTTCTCCGACGACCCGATAGATGTAGCCGAACTGCTCCGCGCGGTCGGACAACGTGGACTTCGTCACCGGGTTCACATGGGCGAAGAAATCGTAATGAATCAGCTCGCAGGCGTATTCTTCGGCCTGGGCCTCGAGCGTCGCGTTGAACTTCACCGGGCCGAGGCCGCGGGCCACGCGCTCTTCATTGACCAGTCGGAGAATCTCGTTCCGCCATGCGCCCGATTCAGTCGGCTCAAGGCACTCGGCGTACCGGGCGGTCAGGCCGTCAGAAAAAGCGCCTCCGGCCGCAGCCGGCCCTGTGGAACTGGATGCACCGGCTGTCTGTGATCCGGTGAAGCTCGCCCCCGGCAGCGTGGTGCCGCTGCGCGAGATCGAGGAAGATCCGGCATCATCGGCCGGTGACGGACATCCGCCGATCGGCAACAATGCCGTCAGAATGAGGAAAGCGGCGAGCGAACGGCGAGATCGAAGGCTCGGGACCATGTTTTTTCGCTCCGGGGCGGCGTCGGCCCGGTACAAAATGCCGCCGGGAGTCAATATACCAAAAGTCCGTGCGGTTTCCCCACTTGATCCGACTCTTTGTCCGTCCCATACTTTGCGGGGCTTGCTGACGGTCGAACCCACCCCCGGCTGCTGCCCGGTTATCAGGAGCTTCCCCGATGCGTCGTCGCCGATCCGTTGTGCTCGCTGCGGTCGCCGCCCCCCTCTTCTTGATGCAGCTCGATTTCTCGGGCTGTCTCCCGAACCTCGGCGGCACCGGGAATCCGACCGGCGGCACGGGCTTCAATCTGCCCCCCACCGTCGTGATAACCGCCGACCGCGTCCGCGGCGTGGCGCCGCTTTCAGTTCGGTTCAGTTCCGCCAACAGCGCGGATGACGGGCTGATCGTGGATCGCCTGTGGAACTTCGCCGACGGCCAGTCCAGCCGCGACGTCTCCCCGACGCACGTATTTGAACGCACCGGCACCTACAACGTGTCGCTGACACTGACGGATGATCGCGGGTTGCGCGCCAGCCGCAACATCGAAATCGCGGTGACGGAGGCGCCGGTGGCGGTGATCTCCGTCGATCGCAGCGCCGCCGAAAGCGCCCCCGCAATCTTCGCATTCGACGGCTCGCAGTCGGTTGACCCCGACGGCGAGATCGTGGCGTACCAGTGGGATTTCGGCGACGGCTCGCGCGAGGTCATCCCCGCCGTGGCGCACACTTTCGCCACGCCGGGCACTTACCGCGTGCGCCTGACCGTCACGGACAACACCGGCGTAACCGGCTTTTCCGACGTGATCATCGAAGTGGGCATCCCCAAGCCGCAGTTCACTTTCCTCAGCCCGCCGGCCTCGATTTCCAACCTGGTCCTGTCGCCGCGCTCGCTGTTGTGGATGCACGGCGTGTTCAGCGTCTCACCGAACGTGCCGCGCACCATCGTGGCCGGGCTGGACGGCGATGGCGACCCCTGCGAAGCGCAGGTCGCGCTCTTCGATTCGCTCAGCGGGTTCAAGTCCAAGGTGCTGTTGGGACACACCGACCGCGTGCGCGGAGCGGTGTTCTCCTCCGACGGATCGTTGCTGCTCAGCGCCGGTGATGACCGCACGCTGCGCCTCTTTGACCTGACCACGGGCAACCTGGCGACCACGTTTGAGGGCAGCACCGCCGCGGTCACTTCCGTCGCTTTCGTTCCGGGCGGGCTGCAGTTCGTCTACGCCCAGGCGGACGGGCGCGTCTTCCTGCGTAACCGGTCGAACGGCTCCATCGCCCGCGAACTCGTCGGTCACACCGCGGGCGTCAATTCCGTCGCGGTCTCATCGGACGCCAATCGAATCGTCACCGGCAGCGACGACACGACCGCCATCGTGTGGAACCTCTCCAACGGCGCAATCGTGCGGCAGTTGGTCGGGCACACTTTCGGCGTGACCGGCGTCGCGTTCGCGCCCGGCAACGCCGGATTGGTGCTGACCGGCAGCGTCGATCAAGCCGCCCGCCTCTGGGACGTCGCCAGCGGCACGACGCTGGTCAGCTTCGCCCCGGTGGTCAGCGGAACGACGCTCATCAGCGGCCACACAAACGCCCTTACGGGCGTCGCCTTCTCCCCCGACGGAACGAAGATCGCCACCGCCAGCGAGGACCGCACCGCCAAGATCTGGAACGCAACCGGCGGCACGGAGCTGCGCACGCTGTCGCTGCACACCGGCCGCGTCATGGCCGTCAACTGGTCTCCGGACGGAAAAAAGCTGATCACGGGCAGTTCCGACGGCAGCGCCCGCATCTGGGACGCTGAAACGGGGCAGTCGCTTCAGACGCTGCGGCCCTGCACGTCGCAGATCAACGCGGTCGCGTTTTCGCCGGATGGGGCCGACGTGCTCACCGGCGTCGCCGCTCGAAATGACATCCGGCTCGACGTCGAGCCGGCAACCGGCAACGACATGAACCTGACTGTTCCGTCGGCCCTGCAACTGCGCAACGTGCCGCCGGGCGTCTATACGCTGTGGGCCGAAGTGCGCACCGACCGCACGCAGCCGTCGCGCACCTACGCGGCGCCGACCATCACGATCGTTTCCGAGTTCACGCGCTCGATCGACACATTCACGCCGCGCGTGCCCTATGTGAATGACGCCGCCGGCGTCGTGGTCGAGCGCACCAGCGAGCGCCAGGTCATGGACCTCGGCTCGCTGGCCGCGGGAGATCAGGTATCGCTGAGCCTGCTCAGCACCCCCGGTTACGGCTCCGTATTCGCCGCACCGTTCTTCAGCCTGATGCTGCTCGACGCCGAGCAGAAGGTGATCGCCTGGTACGAATCCCGCAGCTCGACCGCCGGCGCCTGCTGCATCGGCCTCACCTGCTCGATCGTCGAGCCGGGCACCTGCACGATCGGCGGAGGGCTGTTCTTCGGCCCGGGCACGGCCTGCGTGCCTGACTCGTGCACGACCGGCGAAGCGCCGGTCAACTCCATCTCGACGCTGTTCAGCGCCGACCAGAAGCTGGTCATCGGCCACAACAGCCCGAATCACTATCTCGTCATCGACAGCGGCGACAGCGTCAACGTGCGCATCACGCGCGGCGTCGGCCTGACGAAGCGCGCCCAGACCGTGTTCCTCGACTACCGCGGCGCCGGCGTGCTGAGCATCGGCGGCCGTCCGCCGGAAAACATTCCCGCGTTCAGTGCGACGCAGGTGGGCCGCCCCGAAATCGAGACAACCGCGATTCGCGCGGCGATCAAGGCGAAACTGCAGTCGATCTTCACAGGCTTCGACGTGACCATCGTCACCAGCGACGAAACGATCACGCCGCCGACGCCATTCACAACCATCTTCTTCGGCGGCACCGCGTCGGACGGCGGCTATGGCGTCGCCGACGCGATCGACCCGCGAAACAACACGCTCGCCGGCCGCGGGATTGTGGCCACCGGGCTTGTCGCGGCCGACTTCGCATTCCCGGATGCGGCGACCGCGGCGGACATCCTCGGCGTGCTCGCCGGCCATCAGCTCGGCCACTTGTTCGGCCTGCGTCACGTGGACGACACCACCGACATCATGGCGACGGGCCGACTGGCGGATGGCGTGCCGACGTCGGGCCAGGTGTTCAAATCTTCATTGCTCCGGGCTGCCGAGCAGGTCAACGCGGTCATCGGCATTCAGGATGCCCCGCAGATTCTGGGTGAAGTGATCGGGCCGTAACCCGGCGCGGGCATTCACACTGACGTAGCCTTATGCGGGCGCTGCGGTTGCAGCGCCCGCATCCATTTCCTCAACGCGCGCAAGTCATTGATTTTGGCGATCTGCATCGCAATTCCTCGCCGTTCGCGCTCACGAACAGCGGCGAGAATTCCGTAAATTCATTCTGCATCAATGCTCGCAATAGGATTGCAGGTTTCTTCGGACGTTGTACAATCGTCTGCCGCGCGGAGCGAGTGCTGCATTTCTCGGGGTGCCTGCTCCTCCTGTCCTGTCGTGGCAAGGACGCAACATGACGAAGGTCACGATCGAAGACATCAGCCGACACACCGGCTTGTCGCGTGGAACCGTATCGCGCGCACTCAACGATCGACCCGATATCAGTCAACAGACCAAGCAACGAGTACTTGAAGCGTGTAAAACGCTGAACTACGTCCCCAGCTACGCGGCTCGTTCGTTGGCCACGGGGCGCACCTTCGCCGTCACCGTCCTCATTCCAGACCTCAACTCCTCCTTCACACGCGACCTGTTGCACGGCGTACTTTCCCGCGCCGGTCAGGACCAGTATCTGGTCAGCGTCATCGAGCTTGGGAGCGATCCCAATGAGGCTCGGGATCGGTTGCGAATGCTCTCCGGTGAGCGCATCGACGGCTTGGTGGTCGCTTCGGAGCTTGACCCCGAAACAGCCGCGCGAGTTGCTGAAACGCTGGGAAGCCGGCCGATCGCGTCGACCCACCGTCTGCCGAACGTCCCCGCTGACGTGCTCGCTCCCGATTATCGCGAAGCCGGGCGGCTGTTGGCGCGCGAGCTTTCCGGATGTGGCGGGCCGACGGCGCTGGTCGTTTGTGCCAACTGTGCCTCGCGTCGCGCTTTGTCGGATGGCTTCCGGGACATCCTGCCGACGGCGGAAATCATCGAAGTGCAATGCTCCGAAGACCTGGGTGCTCTACTTTCCTCCAAGCTCGCGGCGGCGCGCGGAATCGCTGCGGGCGGGGAGAAGGTCGCCGCCGGGCTTTACTGTGCGCTGTTGACCAGCGGCCGGATTCCGGGACGGGACGTAGCCGTCACGTCCTTCGGGAATGGGGCCGTGCTGGAGCGAATCAGCCCGAAGGTGACGGTGGTGGACCCGGTCGGCGCGGAGATCGGACGGCGCGCGATGGAGATCATCCTGCAGCGCCTCGGCAAGACGCGGCACGATGCTCCCGAGTTCACGGAAGTGGCCCCGGTTGTCCGCTCCCACGCATCTTCCCGGCTTTCCTGACGCCTCGCCCCGCCGAATCAACGCGCTGTTCCGACCCGGTACTCCAGCAAGCGGCCAAAGCGGCCGGCGGTCGGGCTTGGCCGTTCGGCTTCATGCGGAGCGGTTCCGGCAATCCCCGTCTGCTTGACGTTCCGTCGGGCGGCGCAGTAGATTCCGATCTTCGGGGCGGCCCGGTCGTGACGCGCGATCCGAGCGGTCGCGGCCAATGATCAGACCGATCGCGACGTGCGATCGAACTGTCTCCGAACGTTTGTCGGCCGCGCCGCCGACCTATCGAAAGCCCCCCACCATGCAGGTGACAGTCTCGGGACGGCACATGACGGTGAGCGACGCCGTCCGAGAGTATTGTGAGAAGAAGGCGGAGCGCCTCGTCCGGTTCTTTGACCGAATCCAATCGATCGAGGTGGTGCTTGACGGCCAGGCGGGGCGCCACACCGCCAAAATGATCGTGCATGCCGAGCATCACGACCCATTTGTCGCTCAGGAGGAAAACGCGGACCTCTACGCGGCAGTGGATCTGCTGCTGGAGGAAATCGAGGGGCAGTTGCGGCGCCACAAGGAAAAGCTGCGGAATCGGAAGCACCCCGAATGACGAACCCTTCCGCCGCGGAACGCGGCATGAAGCTCAGCGATCTGGTCCCCGCCGGTGCGATTGTCGCGAACCTGCGGTCGAGCGACCGCAATGGGGTGATTCGTGAGCTGGTCGCGGTTCTGGCCGCCAAGGGCGTAATCGCCGAGTCGGAGGTCGAGCCGGTCTCGCGATCCATCGTGACCCGGGAGCGCACGCGGGGAACGACCGGCTTCGGGCGCGGGGTTGCCGCCCCGCACACCAAGCTCGACGGATTGAAGCGCGTGGCGGTCGCGGTGGGGCGCAGCGCCGGGGGAGTGGACTTCTCGGCACTCGACGGGGAGCCGGTTTTCGGCGTGTTCCTGGTGCTCAGCCCCCTGGAGCAGCCGGAGCATCACCTGCGCGCGATGGACGTCATCTTTCGAGTTCTTCAGCAGGAAAAGTTCCGCAAGTTCTTGCGGCAGGCGGACACGGACGCGAAGATCGCCGAGTTGCTTCGAGAGGCCGATGAGCAGCCGGCGCGGCCTGGCCCGTCCTGAGCCGCCGCAGTGATGAGATGAGTAATTCGAGTGCAACCCCCGTGTTTTGTGAACGCGAAGCTGTCATCCGAAACGCCGAGGGTCTGCATTTTCGACCGATCATGCAGTTGGTGGATGTTGCGTCCCGGTATCAGTCGGCGGTGCGCGTGCACCACAACGACCGCAGCGCCGACGGACGCAGCCCGATGGAATTGCTGATGCTGATCGCGACGCAGGGATCGACCCTGCGTCTGACCGCCGAAGGCGACGACGCCGACGCAGCGCTGACGGCGCTGGCAGAGCTGGTGGAATCCGGCTTCGGCGAAGCGTAACGAAACAGGAACACGCGTCGCGCGATCGAGAGGTCGCGGCGGCGCAGGAAGCGGCGCCGCCCCGGAGGCGCGCCGCGAGCCGATGATCATCAAAAAGGGAATCAGCGCATCGCCCGGGGTGGCGATCGGTCCGGCGTTCGTACTCGACACGGAAGACTACCGCATTCCGCGCCGGACGGTCGAACCCTCCCAGGCCTCTGAGCAGCTTCGAATTCTGGACGCCGCCCTGGAGGCATCGCGTCAGGAAGTCGCGGAGCTGCGGGTGGCCACTGCGCGCCGGCTCGGCGAGCAGGCCGCGATGATCTTCGCCTTTCACGAGGCCTTCATCGCCGAACCGGGGCTGCGCCGTGCGGTCGTGCAGTTGATCGAGCGCCAGCACTACACCGCCGCCTTCGCCTTCTCCAACGAGATGAACCGCCGGCAGCGCGAGTTTCGCGCCGTCGCCGACGCTTATCTGAAGGAGCGGGTCAAGGATCTGCAGGATGTCGAGCGACGCGTCCTGCGAAACATCCTGGGCCGCGCCCGCGAGGACATCACCCGCCTCTCGGAGCCGGTCATCATCGTCGCCCACGACCTGACCCCCTCGCAGGCCGTCTCGATCGACCGCGCGCATGTGCTGGGCTTCGCGCTCAACGTCGGCGGTCAGACGTCGCACGTCGCGCTGATCGCCAAGCTGCGCGGAATTCCCGCGGTGGTGGCGCTCAACGACATCACCAGCGACGTCACCGGCGGGGAGCAGCTCGTGCTGGACGGCAGCCACGGCGTTGTAGTCTGCGACCCCGATGACGCGAGCGTCGAGCGCTATCGAGAGAGCCAGGCCGAGCACCGCCGGCAGGAAGTGCACCTCAAGCAGTTTCGCGGGCTGCCCTCCGTCACACGCGACGACGTCCGCGTGGCGCTGCACGCCAACATCGAGCTGCCGGAGGAGGTGGACGCGGCGATCGAAACCGGGGCCGAGGGAATCGGCCTGTATCGCTCGGAGTTCCTTTTCCTCGCCGCTTCGCGCGCACCGACCGAAGAGGAGCAGTACGAGGCCTTCCTGGACGCGGTGCGGCGCGTCAAGCGCGCCCCGATCGTCATCCGCACGATCGACCTGGGCGCGGACAAGATCGCCGCCGGGGTCGGCCCCTCGCGCGATCCCAACCCCGACCTGGGGCTGCGCTCGCTGCGCTACTGCCTGCAGCACCTGGACCTGTTCAAGCTGCACCTGCGCGCGATCCTGCGAGCCAGCGCCGCGGGCGACGTACGGATCATGTTTCCCATGGTCACGACGCTGATGGAGCTGCGCCAGGCCAAGGCCACCGTCGCCGACGTGATGGAGGATCTGGAGGAGGAGGGCATCCCATTCCGCCGGGACGTGCCGATCGGCATGATGATCGAGACGCCCGCCGCCGCGCTGCTCAGCGAGGCCTTCGCCCGCGAAGCCGCCTTTTTCTCGATCGGCACCAACGACCTCACCGAGTACACGCTGGCCGTGGATCGAGCCAATGAGCGGGTCGGGCACCTCTACGCACCGCACAACCCCGCCGTGCTGCGCCTGCTGCGCATGATCATCGAAAGCGGCGCAGCGGCCGGCCTGCCGGTGAGCCTCTGCGGCGAGATGGCCGGCAATCCGCTCTATTGCAAGATGCTGGTCGGAATGGGGCTGCGGCAGCTCTCGATGGCTCCGCAGGACATCCCCGAAATCAAGCGCGCCATCCGCGGCACCACCCTGCCCGAGTGCCAGGAAATCGCCCGCCGCGCACTGGGATTCGACAACGACCGGGAGCTGCTCAACTACCTGCGCGACGTGACGCGCGAAGACGACCCGGAGCGACTGTGACGATCGACGCGCCTCAGCCCGATTCCGCTGCGCTGCCCCCCGCGGCCGAGCCGCGCGCTGCGCCGGGTGCTGCGCAGCCGCCGCGCCGCGTGTTCCGGGCGGTCGTGGAGTTCGCCGTGCAGGGCGATCTGCGCTACCTCTCGCATCACGAGGAGCTGCGCGTTCTGCAGCGCGCCCTGACCCGCGCCGGCTGGCCCGTGGCCTATTCGCAGGGCTTCAACCCCCGTCCGCAGGCGGCCCTGGCGCTGCCGCGCAACCTCGGAACCTCCTCCGATTGCGAAGTGGCGCTGGTGGACATGCTGGAACCGCGCGGCGCTGCGGAGCTGGAAGCGGCGCTGCGGCCGCAACTGCCGACGGACATGCCGCTGCGAAGCGTCATCGCGCCGGCGGTTCGGCGGGCGCTGCTGCCGGAGCGCGCTGACTACACCGTGTCGCTGGACGCGCCGTCGGCGGCCATTGCCGCGGCGAACATCCCGGCGCTGCTGGCGGAGCGGCGCTTGATGATCCGCCGCGATTACGGCCCCGAAAAGCCCTCGCGCCCCGCCGACATCCGGCCTTACATCGAGTCACTCCGCATCGAGGACGCGACGCTGCACATCGAGCTTTCCTTCGAGCAGCAGCGCAGCGCGCGACCGAGCGAAATACTGAATCTCCTGAAACTCCCCGCCGGCGAGTTTGATCACTGGATTCACCGCCGGCGGATCACCTGGAACATCAGCGCGGGAGCCCTGTGGGCCGACCCGCACGCAATCGAGAGAGGATAGGACCTTGGCCAAGGAAAAGAAGAAAGTCGTGCGCAAGAGCGCACCGAAGTCACGCAAGAAGACCACCCGCACCGAAAGGCCCCCGGAGGACGCCCGCACCCCCGGCAATACCCACGTCGCCGACGCGGCGGCCGTCCGCGGCCGGGCACGCAAACCGGCGCGTCCGCCGGTCGTGCCGGCGCTGGACGGCTCGGAACCGATGGAACCAGCCTCGGGAACGCTGGCTACGCGGATCGACCTCGACGAACACGACGACGACGAGCGCGGCCCCGTGGTGGTCACCACGCCGGAAAGTGAGACCTGGGCAACGGATGCACATCCGGCGCGGAGGTCGCGCGGGCGGCGGGGCGGCCACCCCGTTACGCCGCGCGACATGACAACACCGGGCGCGGTCGTCGAAAAGAGCGACCAGTCCATCGTTGTGCGCTTCCCCCCGGCTGCGCCGCCGCCCTTTGCACCGGCCGCACCCGCGGCGCGCAGTACGCCGCCGCCGGCTCCGACTCCGCCGTCGCCGCGCGCCTTGCCGGAATTCGATGAGGACGACGACGGCCCACAACCCGGCCAGCAGACGCCGACGGAACGCGAGCCGGGCGAGCGCCGCGGCCGGCGGCGCCGCGGCGGGCGCGGTCGCGGCGGCCGCAATCGCGGCGAGGGCGGCGACACGCGAACAGACGCGCGCCCTCCGGCGGAGCGGGGCGGCGCCGGGCCGCAGCGCCCAGCGCCGGATCGGGAGCAGCAGGACCAGGCCGGTCGCAGCGACCGCGGACCGGCCGATCCCGGGCAGGCGGCGCGGGATGCAGGTCCGCCGGGTCGCCGTCCGGCGCCTGAGCCGATCGATCGCGATGTCGACGACGGCGACGACGCGTCCGCTGCCGATCGCGACAAGCTTTCGCCGAGCCAGAAGCGTCGCCTGCGCCGCAAGCGCCGCCAAGGCTCCCGAGAGCCGGAGGCGCGGCCGAGCGGTGCGCCGGCGGCCCCGCCGACGGCCATGCCGGAGGATGAGGAGGTCGATACCGCCGAAGCGCGCCCTGACGACGATGACAGCGCAAGCGACGAGTCGGACGCTCCCGCCCCCGCCGCACCGGCCAAGCGCGAGGAGCGCGACGGGGATCGCGAAGAGGGCGGCCGGCGGCGCGGCCGCGGTCGTGGGCGCGGACGGCGTCGCGGCGGTCGCACCCGGGATCGTGAATTCGATCGCGACGCGCCGACGGAAATCCTCGACGACGATCTGGAGCCGCCCTCCGATGACCGCGAGCCGGATGTGCGTGAGCGGGCCGTGGCCGTGGTTCACGAACCGGACGTCGCGGCCGACATCGAAGACGAGGAGGAAGTCGAGGTCGCCGGTCCGCCGGGCAAGCGCGAGATGCTGATCAACTCCGTGCCGATGGATGAGTCGCGCATCGCGATTCTCAACAACGGCAAGCTGGAGGAGATCTACATCGAGCGGCGCTCGGCCGAAAACCACGTCTTCAACATCTACAAGGGCATCGTCACCAACGTCGAGTCCAGCATCCAGGCCGCGTTCATCGACTTCGGGCTGGGCAAGAACGGCTTCCTGCACATCTCGGACCTGCATCCGCGCTACTTCCCGCATGGCGGCCGCGACACCGAGACGGTCGGCCGCAAGACGCCGCGCCGCGCCCGTCCGCCGATCCAGCGCTGCCTCCGACGCGGGCAGGAAATCGTGGTGCAAATCACGAAGGAGGGCATCGGCACCAAGGGGCCGACGCTCACGACCTACCTGAGCATCCCCGGCCGCTTCCTGGTGATGATGCCCGGCATGGCGCGGCTGGGCGTATCGCGCAAGGTGGAGGACGACGACCTGCGCGGCACCCTGCGCGACATCGTGCACGAACTGGAGCTGCCCGAGGGGATGGGCTTCATCGCTCGTACCGCCGCGGTCGGCCGCTCGAAGCGCGAGTTGCAGACCGATCTCAACTACCTGCTGCGGCTGTGGCGGGCGGTGGATCGGCGCATGCAGGAGCTGCGCGCTCCCGCGGAGTTGTTCCGCGAGTCCGACCTCGTGGTGCGCACCATCCGCGACGTCTTCACTGACGACGTGGCCCGCATCCTGGTGGACGATCCGAAGGTCGCCGACCAGGCCCGGCAATTCCTCTCAATCTTCAACCCCCGCGCCGCGGAGCTGGTGCAGGAATACACGGACACCGTCCCGCTCTTCCACCGGCACGGCATCGAGCAGGAGCTGGAGCGGCTGCACTCGCGGCACGTGCCGCTGCCGGCCGGCGGCTCGCTGGTGATCGACCAGACCGAGGCGCTGGTCGCGATCGACGTGAACAGCGGGCGCTACCGCGTCGAGGACGACGCCGAGCAGACCGCCTACAAGATCAACATGGAGGCCGCCGACGAAATCCCGCGGCAGTTGCGGCTGCGCGACCTGGGCGGCGTGATCGTCTGCGACTTCATCGACATGCGCGAAGAGCGGCATCGCCGCGACATCGAGCGCCGCCTGGTTCGCAACCTCAAGCAGCACAAGGAGCGCGCCAAGGTGCTGCGGATGAGCAGCTTCGGCATCATCGAGCTGACCCGCCAGCGGCAGCGCGCCAGCCTGCAGCGCAGCGTCTATCAGGATTGCGCGCATTGCCGCGGCACCGGGCTGGTCAAGAGCGCGGAATCCGTGACGCTCGACGTGATCCGCCAGGTGCAACTGGCCGTCACCCGCGACAACGTCACGCAGATCGAGGTCAGCGTCTCGCCCGAGGTGGCCTTCCAGATCCAGAACCGCCGCCGCGGCATGCTGCACGAACTGGAGACCCGCTATCGGCGCAGCATCTGGATCAAGCCGGAGCCGGTCTACGGCCTGGACCAGGTGCAGATCCAGTGCTTCGACGTGCGCGGGCGCCCCGTGGCGCACCACTGACCCGCGGCGCCGCGCGGGCCGCGGCGCGAACAGGAGAGCCGATGGACCCCCGAGATCTGGGCGACGCGCTGCCGGAGCTGGTCAACCGCATCGTGGAGAGCTACCGGCAGGATCGCCGTACGCAGCACCTGGACGGCGAGTTTCTGCCCTCGCGCACCGAGATCGTCGAGGTGTGCGAGCTGTTGCTGGAGCTGACCTATCCCGGCTTCGTCGGCCGCAAGGACCTGACGCGACACAACATCGCCTACCACGTCGGCGAGTTGCTGCCGCGGCTCTACTCGCGGCTGACGCACCAGATCGAGCACTGCCTGTGCCACGATCTGGAGACGCGCGCTGCGCTGCCGGAGGAGCGCGCACCGCTGCGCGATCGTGCCGTGCGAATCGCCCGCGAGTTCCTCGAGCGCATCCCCGAGGTTCGCGCGATGCTGGCCCTCGACGTGCAGGCCGCCTACGACGGCGACCCGGCCGCCACCGGGCCGGCCGAGATCCTGCTGGCCTACCCCGGCATCTACGCCATCACCATCCAGCGCTTTGCGCACGTCCTGTACGGGCTGGACGTGCCGCTGATGCCGCGAATCATGTGCGAATTCGCGCACATGCGCACCGGCATCGACATCCACCCCGGAGCGAAGATCGGCCGCAGCTTCTTCATCGACCACGGCACCGGCGTCGTGATCGGTGAAACCGCGCAGATCGGCGACAACGTGAAGCTCTACCAGAGCGTCACGCTGGGCGCACTCTCCTTCCCCAAGGACGAGCGCGGCCGCGTCATCCGCGGAACCAAGCGGCACCCCACCGTCGGGAACAATGTCACCATCTACGCCAACGCCACCGTGCTCGGCGGGCGCACCACGCTCGGCGACGGCAGCGCCGTCGGCGGTTCGTGCTTCGTGACGCAGAGCGTCGAACCGGGCTTTCTGGTATCGATGACGCCGCCGGTGTTGAAGATGCGCGCCCCGGCCGTGCCGCCCAAGATCGCCGATCAGCCCTTCGAGCCAAGCTGGGACATCTGACGGCGTTTCAGAAACGCCCGGGCGGTGCAGGGGATGACGCACCGGGCGGAAGCCCGGTGCCACGGCGGCAGGAAACACAATCCGCAAAGCGGGCGGTCCCTGCGCACAGCAGACTCAGCCCTCTCCCCGCGAGCGAACATTCCGCCGGTTACGCCCCGGGTACCGGCGGAATTTCCAGCTCATACGGGTCGGCCACGTTCGAGTACCACTTCCCCCCCAATCGCCCCACCGTCTGCAACCGGTGCGGATCGCACGTGCCGTCCGGCCCGATCAACTCATCGGCCACGTGAATGGCCGCGATGTTGCCGAGAATCATCCGCGCGCTGCCCGGACCCTCGCCGATCGTGATCACGTCGCGAAGCGTGCATTCGATGTTCACCGGCGATTCCGCCACGCACATCGCCTTCACCCGCGCGGCCGGTCGCGGCGTCAGCCCGCTGAAGTCAAACTCGCTCCCCCCCCGCGGCAGCTCCGCCGCGCAGGCCGCCATTTGCGCGGCGATTTGGGGAACGACGGTCGCGATCACGAACTCGCGCGTTTCGACGATGTTCGTGCAGGTGTCCTTCGGCCGCCGGTCGCGATGCAGGCCGGTCGAGATCATCACCACCGGCGGATTGGCGCACACCATGTTGTAGAAGCTGAAAGGCGCCAGGTTCAGCGCCCCGTCCCCCGACCGGCTCGACACCAGCGCGATCGGGCGCGGATGAATGAAGCTCACGCACAGGCGATAGACATCCCGCCACGAAGATCCCGCGCTCGCCAGGTCTATGAGCACACTCGCCTCCGAAGGCGTTGCGGTTTCGCCGCCTGTTCCTGCGCGGCGCCGGCGCAAGAAAAAAGATGGAAGGTCTAGCCGTGGCGCGGGTGGACCTTCCATCTGTCGTTCGCGGCGCGTCGCACCGCGGCCTGTTTCGCCGCTCGACGGTCAAGCCGCCGCGCGTCGCTGTTACGAATCAATGTACCAATCGCGCCCGCCTTTCGCACTAGCGCCGTCAAAATTTTTCGCACCCCCCTCCCCGCGCCCGTCGCCGCGGCGCGTCAGACCTCCATGATCTCCCGGGTCTTGTCCGCGACGATCTGATCAATCCGGCTGACGTAATCATCGGTCAGCTTCTGCACCTGTTCCTGACCGCGCTCGGCGTCGTCCTCCGTCACGAGCTTTGCCTTCTGCGCGGCGTCGATCGCTTTGTTCGCGTCGCGCCGCAGGTTCCGCACCGCCACCTTCTGCGCTTCGGCCGCCTTGCTGACCTGAGAAACAAGCTGGTTGCGCCGCTCGCCCGACAGCGGCGGCACCGGCAGCCGGATCACTTTTCCGTCATTCTGCGGATTGATGCCGATGCCGCTCTTTTCGATCCCGCGCTGAATGTCCTTGAGCGTGGACGGATCAAACGGCTTGACCACGATCACGTTCCCCTCCGCCACGCCCACGTTCGCCAGTTCGCGCAGCGCCATTGTCGAGCCGTACGACTCCACCTCCACCCGCAGCCCGTCCACCAGCCCCGGCGACGCCCGCCCCGTCCGCACGCCGCGAAATTCCGCCTTGAGGAACTCCATCGCCTTGTCCATCCCCTCTTCCGCCGCAAACAGAATCTCGTCCAGCGCCATGGGCCATCCTTCCTGATCGGTGTCGCGGCTCTCGCGCCGCAACCGCCAGAATAGCCGTCCGCATCAGCCCGCTCAACTGAGGCCGCCCCTCCGACCGCCGGCCGGCCGGCACGTTGGCCCGCATCCACCACGCCGGGGCGCGGAGATCATGACGTGCCGAGCACCCGCCCTTGACCGGCCTCTCCGGACGCACGATGCTCGCCGTCATGTCCCGCGCCCTGAGCATCCGCGCCAGTGCCAAGATCAACCTCGCGCTGCGCGTCTTCCCGCCGCGCGCTGACGGCTTTCATCCCATCGATTCCCTGACCGCGACCATCGGCCTGTTCGATGAACTGCGGATTGAGCGCCGCCCCGATGACTTGCTGCATCTGACCTGTGACGACCCCACCCTGCCGACCGACGGCCGCAATCTCGTCTTGCGCGCCGCCGGTGCTTTGCGGGCCGCCCTTCGCGACAATGCCGGTTCAAGACCCGCTCCTGCACCGCTCGCCGCAGTCGGATTCAACATCCATCTCACGAAGCGCATTCCCGCCGGGGCCGGCCTGGGCGGCGGAAGCTCCGACGCCGCCGCCACCCTGCGCGCCGCCAATTCCCTGCTCGGCAATCCGCTATCGAACCGGCAGTTGCAGACCGTCGCCGCCGCGCTCGGCAGCGACGTAGCCCTCTTTCTCCACCGCGCCGTCAGCCGCATCCGCGGGCGCGGCGAGATCGTCACTCCCGTCCGCGACGACTGGCCGGCCTGGATCGCGCTGATTCTGCCGCCCCTGCACTGTGCCACCCCCGCGGTCTATCGCGCATTCGACGAGCTGCCCCCGCCCCCCGAGCGCCCCTCCATCGAATCCGTCATCTCCGCGATAGAAAACCCCGACGCGCTCATGACGCTGCTGTTCAACGATCTGGAACGCGCAGCATCGCAGGTGTGCCCGCCGCTCGGCGCGCTGGCCGCGCAGATTCAGGACGCGACCGGCGCTGCGCTCTGCATGAGTGGATCGGGAGCGGCGTATTTCCGGGTCTTCGGCACGGAGCGTCCCGCACGCGAATTCGCCGAGCGCGTCACGCGCGCAGCCGCCGTGCGCTGCGACGTGGTCCCCGCCGCTCCGCCCGAACCTGCCGCCGAATAGACCGCCCGCCCCGGCCGCTTACCCGCGGCGCATGTCCTCGATCAGGATGTCCGCGATTTCCGGGCGCGTGAACTCCACCGGCGGTCGTTCGCCGCGCGCCAGCATCTCGCGCACCGCCGTGCCGGAGAGCGACACCCGATCCTCCGCGGCACTGTTCGTCGTCTTTTCGGTGGCCATGCTGCCCGACTTGCGGCACCAGAAGCTGTTCTCGAACCGCAGCGGCGTGATGCCGATCTCCCCCGGCTCAAATTCGTCGAAGATCTTCTGCGCGTCGTACGTGCCGTAGTAATTCCCGACGCCGGCGTGATCCCGCCCGACGATGAAATGCGTGCAGCCGTAATTCTTCCGAATCAGCGCGTGCAGCACCGCCTCCCGCGGACCCGCGTAGCGCATCGCCGCCGGCCACACCGCCAGCATCGCGCTCCGCGCGCTGTAATAGTTCGACAGCAGCGCCTCGTAGCAGCGCATCCGCGTGTCCGCCGGGATGTCCCCCTTCTGCGTCTGCCCCACCAGCGGATGCACCATCAACCCGTCGCAGATTTCCAACGCGCACTTCGTGATGTACTCGTGCGCCCGGTGAATCGGGTTGCGCGTCTGGAACGCCACCACCGACCGCCACCCGCGCTCCGCAAACGCCGCGCGCGTCTGCGACGGCGTCATTCGATACCCGCCGAAAGCCGGCTCATGCCGCGGTGTCAGCACCTGCAACGGCCCGCTCAGGCATACATCCCCCTGCGACATCGTCACCGCCACCCCCGGATGCGCCGCGTCCCGCGTCCGATACACCGCCTCGCACTCCAGCGCCCCTTTGTCGTGCCGGTATTTCTCCTCGACCTGCAGCACTGCCAGCGCGCGATCCTGCTCATCCGTCAGTGCCACCCGCGACCCGAACGGAATCCGCTCCGCCGTCGCCGCATCCACGCTGCACGTGATCGGAACGCTCCAGGCCGCCCCGCCCGCCAGCCGCATGTCCGTGCACACGGCGTGAAAATCCGGTTCGGACATGAACGTCCGCAACGGGCTCATGGCCCCGACCGCCAGCAGCTCCAGGTCGCACTGTTCGCGCTCCGGCAGCGCAATTCGCGGCATTTTCAGCGCATCCTGCGCCAGGCTGCGCCGCGTCGCGTCACTGACCACCAGGCCCACCAGCTCGCCGCCGTGCGGCGGAATCAACCCGCGCTCGCCCATCTTCCGCTCCTTGCCCGCCCGCGGCGGGGGAATGACCAGCCGGGCATTCTACGGCCGAACCCGCCGTGGATGGGCCGCCCCCGGCGCGGCGCCACGGCCTTCGATTAGAGTATCCGCCGCGCCGCGGAGGCCCCGCCGCGCCAGGGAGGCACGATGAGCAGCGGCGGCGCCTACGATCCCCGGGAAGTCGAACCGGCCATCTACGACTTGTGGGAGCGGTCCGGCGCATTTGACGCCGACCCTGATCCCGCGCGCCGGCCCTTCACTGTCATGATGCCGCCGCCCAACGTTACCGGGGCGCTGCACCTGGGCCACGCCATGTACACCGTGCAGGACCTGGTGACGCGCTACCGCCGCATGTGCGGCTTCAACGCCCTGTACCTCCCCGGAACCGACCATGCCGGCATCGCCACCCAGGCGGTCGTGGAGCGCCGGCTTCGCGAGGAGGAGGGGCTGACCCGCAAGGAACTGGGCCGCGACGGCCTCGTCGCGCGCATCTGGCAATGGAAAGAGGAGTACGGCGCCCGCATCCTCTCGCAGCTTCGGCGAATCGGCTGTTCCTCAGACTGGCGCCGCACCCGCTTCACCCTCGACGCCACCTGCGCCCGCGCCGTGTACCACGTTTTTCATCGCCTCTACCGCGACGGCCTGATCTTCCGCGGCCCGCGCATGGTGAACTGGGACACGCAGCTCCAGACCGCCGTCGCCGACGACGAGATCAACTACGAAACGGTGAAAGGCTCGCTCTGGCACATCCGCTACCCGATCGAGGGACGACCCGACGATTGGCGTCAACCGCCGATTGCCGATGCCGAAGCGCCGAAAGGCCCGGACAAGCCCGCGCCGGCGGATGCCCCTGCGCCCGACCCGCGCCGCGGTCAGGATTACCTCGTCGTCGCGACCACCCGCCCCGAGACGATGCTGGGCGATACCGCTGTCGCCGTGCACCCCGAAGATGAGCGCTACCGCCACCTGATCGGCCGCCACGTCATCCTGCCGCTGATGAACCGGCGAATCCCGATCATCGCGGACCCGATCCTCGTCAGTCGCGAGTTCGGCACCGGTTGCGTCAAGGTGACGCCCGCCCACGATCCCAACGACTACGAATGCGGCAAGCGCCACAACCTGGCCTTCATTAACCTGCTCACGTCCGACGGGTTCATGAACCAGTCCGCCTGCGGGCAGTCTGACAGCGCCGCCCGCGCGACCGGCTCAAGCGGCCCTTTCACCCCCGGCGAGCACGACTATCGCGGCATGCCCAAGGCTGACGCCCGCAAGCGCGTCGTGGCGGACCTCGAGCGCCTCGGCTACCTGGAGCGCGTCGAGCCGTATGAGACGCAGGTCGGCCACTCCGACCGCAGCAAGTCGCCGATCGAGCCGATGATCAGCGAACAGTGGTTCGTGCGCTGCGGTCCGCTCGCCGAGCTGGCGATGGAGGCGGTGCGCGACGGTCGCGTGCGCTTCTATCCGTCGCGATACGCCAAGGGCTATCTCGACTGGCTCTCCGAGAAGCGTGACTGGTGCATCAGCCGCCAGCTCTGGTGGGGCCATCGAATCCCCGTCTGGTCGCGCGACATGGCGCTGTCCGAGCTGCTCGCACCTCCAGTGCAAGAGGCGGCGCTGCGCGCCTTCGCAGGCAGCGCCGGCGTCATTCGCGTGGAGGAAGTCGCAGGTGCGGGCGAATGGCACGACGTATCCCGCGACAACGGCGCCGGATTCACCGCGCTGCGCGAAGCACTCGCACGGGGCGATCGTCGCGTGCGCGTGTCAATCTGCGCCCCCATGAACCCCACCGGCACGGACTGCCTGCGGGACGCCGCGATCGAATGGGCCGAGAAAAACGGCTTCGAGCGCGACCCCGACGTGCTGGATACCTGGTTCAGCTCCGCGCTGTGGCCCTTCTCGACGCTCGGCTGGCCGCATGTCGGCGACGCGCCGCAGGCGGGCGCAGCGGGCGAGGCGCCGCCGACCCGCGCCGATCTCGACTACTTCTTCCCGACCTCCGTCCTGTGCACCGGGCGCGACATCATCTCGCTCTGGGTGGCGCGGATGGTGATGCTCTCGCTGTATTTCACGCAGCGCGTCCCCTTTTCGCACGTCTACATCAACCCCACCATTCAGGACGGCCAGGGCCGCCGCATGTCCAAGTCGCTGGGCAACGGCGTGGACCCGCTCGACCTGATCGACCTCTACGGCGCGGACGCCCTGCGCGTCACGCTCGCCCAGCTCGCCGGCGAGACGCAGGACCTCCGCATCCCCGTGGCCTACTCATGCCCGCACTGCCGGGCGCTGACGCCGCAGAGCAGCGTCGTGCCGCGCGGCAAGTTCCCCATCGACGTCAAGACCGCCGCGTGCAGCGGCTGCAAAAAGCGCTTCGCCACCGCCTGGGCCGACGCCGCGACGAAGTCCGAATTGGGCGTCGCGCTGGACTCCTCCGAGCGCTTCGAGCAGGGCCGCAACTTCTGCACCAAGCTCTGGCAGGCCGCAACCGGCTTCGTGATCCCCAGCCTCGAAGCCGCCCCGCCGGACACCGCCCGCGCGGCGCCGACGGCGCTCGAAGACCGCTGGCTGCTCTCGCGGCTCTGCGCCTGCATCGAAGATGTGACGCAGCGCCTGGATCGCTACCAGTTCAGCGACGCGATGGGCCGCCTGTACGACTTCTTCTGGGCCGAATTCTGCGACTGGTACGTCGAGTTCGCCAAGCCGCGCCTCAGCACCCGCGGCGCCGACGGCGCCGGCACCCCGCGGACCGACGATTCCGCCGCCGCCGCCCGCGCCGTGCTGGCCTGGGGTCTGGACGCCACCCTGCGCATGCTCCACCCCGCCGGCCCCTTCATCACCGAAGCGCTCTGGCAGAAACTCGGCGTTGTTGTTCCGAAGCGCGGCGCTCCGGGCCGTCCCGCGACTGCCGCCGCCGCGTTGCTGGTGCGCGCCCCGTGGCCCGGCTCCCCCGCGGCAGCCGCCGACGCTGGAACGCGCGACGACGCCGCTGAGCGCGAGATGAACGAGCTGCAGGGCGTCATCCGGGCTTTGCGCGACATCCGCACGCGCCTCAACGCCATCCGCTCCGCAACAAAGCAGCCCGCCTTGCGAACGCTGCCGGCCGCCGTCATCCGCTGCGACGCCCAGACCGCCGCACGCCTCGAGCGCGGCCTGCCGCATCTCCTGCGCCTTGGCCAGACGGATGCGCTGTCCATCGGCCCGGACCTGCAGCGCCCGGCCGAGTGTTTCGCCAACATCATGACCGGCGTCGAGGTCTTCGTCCCGGTGAGCGGCCTGGCCGACCTCAGCGCCGAGCGCGCCCGGCTCACCCGGGAGCGCGAGGAAGTCGCCGGGCACGCCGCCCGCGTCGAGGGAAAGCTCTCCAACGAGGCCTTCGCCGGCAAGGCCCCGGCCGCCGTGATCGAGGCCGAGCGCGCCCGCCTCGCGGAGTTCCGCGAGCGATTGGCGAAAATTGACGACAGCCTGCGCCAGTTGGAGTGATTCCGCGCCAGGCCGCGGCAAGGGCCGCACGCCGGCGCCAGGACTCTGATCGCCGCGCTGGCCCCGCGCTCGGGTACATTCCCGCCGATGCCGCACGATGAACCGGCCGTCTCCGTGATCGTCCCCACCTACAACGAGCGGGAGAATCTCCCCGCGCTCGTGCAGCGGGTGTCGGATGCGCTGCGCGGCACTCCGGCGACAGCCGTCGAACTGCTGGTCGTTGATGATGACTCGCCCGACGGAACCGCCGTTCTGGCAGAAGAACTGGCCGCAACAGCGGCCGTTCGCCTCCGCTGCATCGTTCGCCGCGGGGAGCGCGGCCTGGCGACGGCCGTCATCCGCGGCCTCCGCGAAGCCCGCGGCGGCACCTGCATCGTGATGGACGCGGACCTGTCGCACCCGCCCGAGAGCATCCCGTCTCTGATCGATGCGCTCCGCGACCCCGCCGTCCAGATGGCCGTCGGCAGCCGCTTCGTCCGCGGCGGGCGCGTCGATCTCCACTGGCCGCTGCATCGCCGGTTGAATTCTCTCTTCGGCCGGTTGCTGGCCCGCCCGCTCACGCCCGTCAGGGACATGATGGCCGGCTTCTTCGCCGTGCGGCGCTCCGACCTGCACCTCGACCGCCTCGCGCCCGTCGGCTACAAGATTCTGCTCGAGATCATCGTGCGCCACGGCTTTCGCAACGTCGTGGAAGTGCCGATCACGTTTGCCGATCGCGCGGCGGGTCGCACCAAGCTCGATGTGTCCGAACAGCTTCGCTACCTGCGCCACCTGGCGCGACTGTACACGTTCGTGCTGCGCGGACGGCGCTGACCGCGCCGCAGGATCAGCGGCGGAGACCACATTGCCGACAGAGCCGTCGCCGCTGGGTCAGCCGATTCCGCCCGCTTGGCGGACCTTCGTGCTGGTGGCCGGCGCGTATACGCTGGCCATGTGCGTCTACCTGCCGATCCGCGCCTGGACCGGCACCGATTTCCACGATTTCTGGGAGAACGCGCGCTGGTTCCTGCATCGCGGCGAAGTGCGCTTCGACCTGGGCGTGCACAACTACCTGCCCTTCTTCACGCTGTTCATGGCGCCGTGGGGCATCCTGCCGCTCGAAGTGGCGCTGAACCTGTTCACGCTGCTCTCCGTCGGCCTGCTGGTGTGTACCGCACTGATGGCCGACGTGATTCTGCGCGACGACGTGCAGCCGCCTCACGACTTGCTGCATCACCGCGACGCGCGCGGCGCTGCGGGTGCCCGGAGCCGTGCAGCGCAGCCCTCGCTGACGCTCATCCTTCCGCTCCTGCTCGTCGCCCCCTATGCCCACTCCACGCTCACGCTCGGCGCGGTGAACATCCTGCTGCTGTTCCTGATCACATCCTGCTGGCTGCTGGTGCGCCGCGGGCGCGAGTGGATCGCCGGCGTACCGCTCGGGCTGGCCGTGCTGATCAAGCTGCTGCCGGCGGCGCTGCTGCCCATGCTGCTGCTCGCCCGCCGCTGGCGCTCCGCAGCAGCGGCCCTCGGCGTGATGATCGCGCTGGGCGCCGGCTTCACGCTGCTCGTGCTTGGCCCCGAGCGGATGGCGGAGGCGCATCAGCAGTTCCGCGGGTCGGCGCTGGAGTCCCACGGCGCACGCCAGACGTTATCCGTCGAAAAGCCACAAAAGGCGAAATATTCGAACGTCTCCGTGCCGATCGTGATGCGCCGGCTGCTGACCCCCGTCAACGCCGATCCGCACGAAGACCGCCCCGGCTTCCTCGTGAACATCACCGATCTGCCGCGCGAATCGCTCTGGCCGATTTATGCCGTGATGATGGCCTCGCTGCTGTTCGTGACACTCGCGGCCACCTGGCGCGCCGGGCGGTCTGAAGCGCCTGAGCCGCTGAACGCGGCGCTGGGCGCCTGGATCGCCCTGATGCTGCTGGCCGCTCCGCTGGTATGGACGCATTACCTCGTACTGATGCACTGGCCGCTGGCGGTTGCGGCTCACCGCCTCGTCGAAACCCGCCGCCGCGAAGGGCGCATCTGTCGCGCAGCGGCATCGGCGCTGATCGTGTGGATCATCGCGATTGCCGCGCTGGCGTCGCCGCACGCCCGCGCCGTCGGCACGGCCACGCTGGCCATCGCGGTCGTGTGGGGAGTCATGATCACTCTCGCCCTGGCCACACCGCGGCCCGCTCGCGCAGCGCGCGGATGAGCGGCTGCGCCGGGTCGATCTCCAGCGATTCATCGCAGAGGCGCACAATCTCGCGAACGTCCGCTCCCATAACATCGACATCCGCCCCGAACGCTCCCCGCGCGTCTGCCGCCGCTCTTCGCAAGTCGGCTGCCACCGCACCTTCGATCTGTGCCGGCTGCCCGTCGCTCGTCCGTTCAGCGCTGCGGTGCAGCAGCGTCCAGCGCAGCTCCGCCAGCCGATTCCGCAGCGGCACGCTTCGCGGCTGATGGGCCAGTCCCAGCCGCAGTACCGACTCCGCCTCCGCCGCGCGCCCGCACTGAAACAGCGCCAGCGCGAGGTTCATCGCAGCGTCGCCATCGGACGGGTTCATCGCCGCCACGACCGCCAGGTCCGCGGCCGCCTCCTCCCACAAGCGCAGGTCCAGCAGCACTTCGCCGCGCGCCCGCCGTGCCGCGATCGCGAGAAGCAACCCGGCTTCGGAGCTTTCATTCGCAGACGCCCGGCTCGACGGCTCGCCTGCTCCGGTATCCGGCCCAACTGCATTCGGGCTGGGCCCGGAGACTCGCTCCCGGACAGGTTCCGGCAGCACGGGCAGGCCGCTGATTACGTCATCCCACGCGCGTCGCGCCTCCGACAGCCGCCGCGCGCCGGTCAGCGCGACCGCCAGGTTGAATCGCACCCGCTCATCGTCGGGATTCGCTTCTGCCAGCGACCGCAGCGGCTCGATCGCATCAATCCATCGCGCCGCCCGCAGCAGGGCGTCCGCATGCGCGACCCGCTGCGCTGCATCTTCGCTGATCCGCGCCAGCCGCCCCAAAAGGTCCGCCGCCCCGCTCCATTGCCCCATCTCCCGCAGTGCGTCGACCGCATCCGCCAGCGCCGCTTCATGATCCGGATCTTTCGCCAGCGCCGCCTCGGCCCGTTGCAATCTCTCGCCCAGCTCTCGCTCCCGCCGCTCACCCGCCCATTGCACCGCATCAACCTTCGCACTTCCGCTCACGCCATCGCTCGCGAGAAACGGCAGGGCCGATCGAATGACGGCAAACGCCGCGTCCTGAGCCGCGGCCCGCCGATCGCCCGTCAGCGCTATTCCGTCAAGTGCAGGCACCCCACCGCCCGCAGCGGCGCCAGTCGCTGATGAACTGTCACGAATTCCGTTCGTCGAATCCGCCGAATCAGCGGTCGTTGAAATCAACCCCCGCGAGTCCACGACAGGCGGCAGATCCAACCGACCGCCTTCCATCGCTCCCGAACCAATTGCCGCCGACCCCGAATCACCAACCACCGCCCCACCGCCGCGCAGCACCCCCGCCATCCGCACCCCCACCAGCGCGCCGATGCCGCACACCGCCACCGCGCTCACGATCAGCAGTGCTCGACCCATCACCCGTCCCTTTGCAAACCGTCGCTCGACCCCCGTTGCGCAGTCCGCGAATCCTGCCGCCCCAAGCGCGACACACGCCGGCTAGGCCACGTGCAGTGCGTCCACCACGTTCGTCCTCGCAGCGCGCCGCGCCGGCCAGATACCCGCCGCTGCACAAAGCCCCACCGTCAGCAGCACCGCCGCCGCTAGCTGCCCCTGCGGCAGCGTCATCTCCGAGCTGAAGCCCCACATTTTCTGCGTCATCGTCGTTACGTTCATGGCCACGTGCAGCCCCAGCGCCATGCCCAGCAGCGTCCCCACCACGCCCAGCACCAGCGCCTCCCCCAGCACCATCCGCAGAATCAGTCCGCGCGTCGCCCCCACCGCCCGCAGAATCGCGAGCTGCCGCGCCCGGCTGGTCACGCTCGCCGTCATCAGATTCGCCACCCCGATCGCCGCCACCAGCAGCGCCACCGTCGGCACCGCCGCCAGCAACTGCGTCACCCGCGTCAGTTCCGTGTCGATCGCGTCCTTCAACTCGCGGGCCGTCCCGTGCGGCGCGGCCGGCGCTCCCATCGCCCGCGTCACGTCGCGAAGCACCAGCTCCTCCCGATACCGCTGCCAGCGGCGCTCCAGCGGCAGCCGCGTGTCAAAACACTCCGGCGGAATTCCGGCCGCCTCGGCCGACCCCTGCGCCGGAGGCCAGCCCGCCGGAATCGGCGTCGGCGGCAGATCAAAATTGAGCAGCACCATCCGCGTCGCATCCTGCCCGAAGATGCGGCGCATGTCCTCCAGCGTGCCCATCACCGAGCTGTTGGCGACCACGTTCGCCTCGCTCATCGCCTGGAAGTAGCCGGCGGCGATGTCCAGCGCCGGCGACTGAATCACCCCCGCCACCTTGAACGAGTGCCGCGTCACGCCGATCCGCACCTCCACGCTGTCGCCCAGGTGCGCGTTTCGCGTGCGCGAAAAATCCTCGGCGACGATGATGTGCCCGCCCTCATTCAGCAGCCGCTCGGCCGTCTCGCGATCCCCCTCGACGAATTCCATGCGCAGCAGGTCGAGGAACTGCTTCGGCTCGATCGCCAGGAACCAGGTGATCGAGAGAAACACCTTCTCCATGAACATCCGCCGCTCGCCGACGATGCAATTCACCGCGTGAGCGACCGTGAACTCCCGGATTCCCGGCACCGCCGACACCGCTTCGCGCGCGTCCGGACGCATGTCCTGAAAATTCCAGACGTACGCCTCCGGAAACGACCGCGGAAACTCCCATCCGCGCCGCACGCTCTCACTGAACACCACCAGCCCGACGATCAGCGACAACCCCACCATCAGCCCGCAGGCGATGCCCGTCGAGCGCCACACCGCCCGCCCCACCTGGTCCTGCAGCAGCCGCTCCCCCACCCGCAGCCCGGCCGCCACCAGCTTCACCGCCGGCGCGCTCACCGCCCAGACCAGCAGCGGCGCAATCAGCGCATACCCGATGTACAGCATGACGATCGCCGTGCTGGCCAGCGTCGGGAACTCCGGCGAGCGCTCCAGCCCGTACACGCTGATCGCCATCCCCAGCCGCGCGCTGAGCCACCGCGCCGGCCCATCCAGCACCGGCTGCAGCGCCGTCGGAACCCCGTGAACCAGCGCCGCCTGGGCCGCCAGCACCAGGAATCCGACCACCCCGCTCAGCACGATCCACCGGCCGCGCTGCCCCGTAGCGCGCGGCCGCGAAGCCTCCAGCGGCGACGCCGCCCACGCCCGCAGCATCGGCAGCAGCGCCGCCAGCAGCGTCACCCCCAATCCCACCAGCGCCGACGTCGCGATTCCCGTGCGTCGCGACACGTCCACCACGTGCAGCAACAGCGCGGACGGACCGACTGCCCACGCCGCGCCGATGTCCGCCAGCGAAATCGGAAAATCGCCGAGGTAGTCCGGCACCAGCCAGCGTGTCACCGCCGTCAGCACCAGCCCCACCGGAATCCCCAGCAGAATGCCCACCACCCCAAGCGGCAGCACTTCCACCAGCACCAGCACCCCCAACTGCCCGCCCGTCAGTCCGACGCAGCGCAACAGCCCCAATTGCCGCACGCGCTCCACCGCCCCCATGCTCAGCGTGCTCAGGATGATGAACATCGCCGTCAGCATCGCCACGCAGCTCAGCAGCACCAGCACCAGTTCCTGCTGGGCCTGCGCGTTCTGAATCTGCTGCAAGCGCACCGCCACGCTGCGCACGCTGACGTTCGACACCACCTTCCGCGACTCAACCCGCACGCGCTCCGTCGCCACCCGCACCGCTTCCTGCGACGCATCGAACAGCACCAGGTCGATCGACGTCGTCATCCCCTGCTGAACCGCCGCGTGCTGCAAATCCGCCAGCCGCGTAACCACCCACCCCTTCTGAAACTTCGCGATTCGGCGGCGCGACACCAGCCCCACGATCTCGAACCGGTACGGCTCCGCCCGCCCGCCGCCCCAGATGCAGACGCTGTCCCCCAGCCCCAGCCCATGCTCCGCGGCATAGGCCGCCTCCAGCAGGCACACGAACGGCTCATCCGCCCCGAACATCCGCCCCGCCGCCAACGGGTATTCCCGCACGCTCATTTCGTTCGTGATGTCGATCCCGTGAACGTCGAGCTGCTCCTCCGGGTCATACACCAGCGCCGCCGGATCCGCCCCGCGCGGCAGTGGCTTGCCCGGAACGCGCTGCACCAGCCGCGCCGCGGCGTGCTTCACCTCCGGCAGCGCCGCCAGTCGATCCATCAGCCGGATCGGAATTGTGTCATATTTCCCCGCCGGCGACTCGACCGTGATGTGGCTTCGGCCGACGTGCTGAAGCGCCCAACTGATGACGGTGCGGCGCACGGACTCAAAGCACGCCGTGACCCACACCACCGCGGCCACGCCGAGACTGATCGCCAGCAGCACGCCGGCGGACCGCGCCGGCCTAGCCAGCCAGTTCCTGGTAGCCAGTTGCGACCAATGCCGCATCACCACTGCCCTTCGGGTGCAACTCGCCCACGACGACGCCGTCCTTGATCACGATCACGCGATCCGCGAACGCCGCCCCGGCCGCCTCGTGCGTCACCATCACGATCGTCTTGCCCTGCTCATGCGCCACGCGCTGCATCAATCGCCAGATCTCGAACGACTGCGTCGAGTCCAGGTTGCCGGTCGGCTCATCCGCCAGGACGATCGCCGGGTCATTCAGCAGCGCCCGTGCAATCGCCACGCGCTGCTGCTCTCCGCCGCTCATGGCGTCCGGACGATGGTCCGCGCGGTGCGACAGATGCACCAGCGCGAGCAATTCGGCCACCCGCCCGGCGCTGCGCCGCGCCGAGTTGCCGTCCACCAGGTGCGGCAGCGCCACGTTCTCCGCCGCCGTCAGCGTCGAGAGCAGGTTGTAATCCTGGAAAATCACCCCCATCCGCCGTCGCCGGAAGTGCGTTCGCTGCCGATCCGTCATCCGCGCCAGGTCATGCCCCTCGATCACGATCCGGCCGCGCGTGGCCGGCGTCAGCCCCCCCAACAGGTGCAGCAGCGTGCTCTTGCCCGAGCCGCTGGCGCCCATGATCGCGGCAAAAGTCCCGCGCCGGATCGAGACGCTCACCCCGCGCAGCGCCTGAACCACGTGCCCCGACGTGTGATATTCCTTGTGAACGTCCTGCACTTCCACGACGACCGGGCCATCCGCGGCCGCAGCGCCGCCTGTCTCGCCGCCATCCTTCGCGCGCGGGTCGGCTTCGGGCGCACGAACCGTGCCCGGATTCGCGCCACGTTCATCTGCCGGCTGCCGAAGTTCCGTCATCATCGGGAGTGTATGCCGGACCGCACCTCGGCAACAGGCGAGCCGCCCGGCGTCGTTCGCGGCGCCGATTGCCACTCGCGCACGACTGCGGATAGGATTCCGCCCGTCGCCACCCCGTTCGTCGCGGCGCTTCGCGCGGAGCCGCGGCGGCGCCGGTGCGCGTCTCAGCAAGTGAGCACCTCATGATCCTGGCCGCCGTCAAGGAAGTTCGCGCCGATGAGCGGCGCGTCGCCCTGGTCCCCGAATCCTGCAAGCGGCTCGTCAAAGCCGGAATCGACGTCGTCGTGCAGGCCGGCGCGGGAGCCGCGGCCGGTTATCCCGATGAGCAGTACACGCAGGCCGGCGCAACCATCGAAACTGATGCCCGGCTGATCCTCGGCAACGCCGACATGGTGTTCCACGTGCAGCCGCCGATGGAGAACCCGGCCGCCGGCGGCCACGAAGCCGACGCCCTCAAGAAGGGCAGCGTCCTGGTGTGTACGCTCAAGCCCTCGATCAATCCCGATGCGGTGAAGCGCCTCGCCGATCGCGGCGTCACCGCCATCGCAATGGACGCCGTGCCGCGCACCACCCGCGCCCAGGCCATGGACGTGCTCAGCTCGCAGGCCAACATCGCCGGCTACAAGGCCGTGCTGCTCGGCGCGAACGAATTGCCCCGCTATCTGCCCATGTTCATGACTGCCGCCGGCACGATCCTCGCCGCCAAAGTCTTCGTCATCGGCGCCGGCGTCGCCGGCCTGCAGGCCATCGCCACCGCCCGCCGCCTCGGCGCCATCGTCACCGCCACCGACGTCCGCCCCGAGGTGAAGGAGCAGATCGAGTCCGTCGGCGCGAAATACGTCGGCATCGAGCTGGCTCAGAGCGCCGCCGCCGGCGGCGGATACGCCCGCGAGCTTTCCGCCGAGGACAAGACCCGCCAGGCCCAGCTTCTCGCCGAACAGTGCGCCCAGGTGGACATGGTCATCACGACCGCACTCATCGGCGGCGTGCGCGCCCCGCGCCTCATCAGCGAGGACATCGTTCGCACCATGAAGCCCGGCTCCGTCATCGTCGATCTGGCCGCCGAGGGCGGCGGCAATTGCGCACTCACCGAGCCGGGCCGCACCGTCGTCCGGCACGGCGTCACGATCCTCGGCCCGGCCAATCTGCCCGCCCTGGTTCCCCTGCACGCCAGCCTGGTCTACTCGCGCAATCTCGAGAAGCTGCTGCTCGAATTCTGGAAGGACGGCCGCTTCAACCTCAACCTCGACGACGACATCCTGAAGGCCTCCGTCATTACCCATGCCGGCGAAATCGTCCATCCGCCGACGCGCCAGGCAATGCTGTCCGCAACGTCCGCCTGATGATCCCGTTCGCGGCTCGGAAGGAGTGATTCCCCGATGCAGTGGTTCAAACTATCCGGCGTCGCGGCCTCGGTGCTGGCCGTCGCCCTCGCCTTCGCCGCATTTGCGCAGAATCGCCCCGGCTCGCCCGACTCGCCGGATCCCGTCGCCGGGGCGGTTCCACCCCCAGCGGTGGCCGCACCTTCGGCCGACCCCGCGCCCGCCGCGCCGACCGCCGCAGGTGGAGCGGCCCCCGCACCACACGCCGGCGCCTCCGACGCTGACGCATTCCGCACCAAGCTCCTGATCGGAATGCTGTACGTCTTCGTGCTTTCGACCTTCATCGGCATCGGCGTGATCAAGCGCGTCTCGCGCCTGCTGCACACCCCCCTGATGTCGCTGACCAACGCGATTTCGGCCATTGCCGTCGTCGGGGCGCTGATCGTCGCGGGCGGCAAGGACTACGGCCCCGGCATCCGCCTGCTCGGTGCAATCGCCGTCTTTGCCTCCATGACGAACATCGTCAGCGGATTCCTCATCACCGACCGCATGCTCCGCATGTTCCGCGCTCCGCGGGGAGGCTCGGCATGATTTCGCTGCTGGTCGGCGCCACACTGCTGCTCGGAGCCGCCACTGCGGGCGGCTGGATGTCCACCTTCGTGGACCTGGCCTACATCCCCGCCGCCGGGCTTTTCATTCTCTCGCTGAGCTGGATGAGCGACCCGAAAACCGCCCGCAACGGCGTCTTCGCCGGCGTCGCCGCGATGGGCCTGGCGATTCTCGCCACCTGGGCGCGACCCGACGTCACGCAGCACTGGTGGATCATCCTGCCCATACTGCTGGCCATCGGCCCCGGCGTCTGGCTCTCCATGGTGCCGCTGACCGCCGTCCCGCAACGCACCGCCCTCTCGCACGCCTTCGGCGGGCTGGCCGCCGGGCTGGTCGGCACCGCCAAGTATTTCCACTGGTATCTCTACGAACCGGAGATGCTCACGCCGTTCCGCATGTCGGCGATCATTCTGGAGATCATCCTCGGCTACCTGACGCTGACCGGCAGTCTCATCGCCGCCGGCAAGCTGCAGGAAGTGAAGTGGATTCCGCAGCGCCCCTGGATCTACAAGGGCCAGAACACCGTCAACGTCGCGGCCTTCGGCCTCGCGCTGCTCTGCGGCGTGATCCTGATCTTCGCCCCCAACATGCCCATCGTGTCGCCGATCCTCTTCATCCTGATCATCGTCCTGGCTTTGAACTTCGGCTGGATGCTGGTCATGCCGATCGGCGGCGCGGACATGCCGACCGTCATCTCGATCCTCAACTCCTACGCCGGCCTCTCCGCCGTCGCGATGGGCCTGGTGCTCGACAACAACCTGCTCATCACCGCCGGTGCGCTCGACGGCTCCAGCGGCCTGATCCTCTCGATCATCATGTGCCGCGCCATGAACCGCTCCTTCACCAACGTGCTCTTCGGGGCGTTCGGGCAGGTGCAGGCGCAGGCCGCCGTCGGTGAAAAGAAAACCGCCAAGAGCGCCACCCACGACGACGCCGCGCAACTGCTGGAGTACGCCCAGAGCGTCATCATCGTCCCCGGCTACGGCATGGCCGTCGCCCACGCGCAGCACGCCGTCGCCGAGCTGGCCACCCTGCTCCGTAATCGCGGCATCAGCGTCCGCTTTGCCATCCACCCCGTCGCCGGCCGCATGCCCGGCCACATGAACGTGCTGCTCACCGAGGCCAACGTCCCCTACGACCTCCTCCACGACCTCGACATCAACCCCGAGTTCGAGCATTGCGACGTCGGCCTGGTCATCGGCGCCAACGACGTCGTGAACCCCGCGGCCCGCCACGACAAGACCAGCCCGATCTACGGCATGCCGATCTTCGACGTGGACAAGTGCAAGACCGTGATGGTCTGCAAGCGCTCCATGAACACCGGCTTCGCCGGCATCGAGAATGAGCTGTTCTTCCTTGAAAACACGCTCATGCTCTTCGGCGACGCCAAGCAGTTCATCACGGAGATCAACAGCCGCCTCAAGGGCGGCGGCAGCGGCCACTAAGCGCCGATCGGCGCGCTGCCGCACGCGCCGCAGTCAGTGCGCACCAAAATCCACCCAATCGCGCGATCCGGCGCCGGAACGCGCCGATTGGCGCGAATCCGCGTTGCGAGGCGGGTGCGCCTACGGGCCGGCCAGCGAATCCGCCAGCCGCGCCGCATCCGCCGCCGTAACCTGCCCGTCCCCGTCGATATCCCCCACCACCGCCAGATTCACCTCGGGAAAGCGCAGCAGGTACTCCTCTTCGTCCGCCGCAGCCTCGGCAAGCAGCGCCACATCCGCGGCATCCACGTCCCCATCCCCGTCCAGATCCCCCAATCTCCACCCGTCCAGCGCATACAAGTGCCCATCCGGCGCATTCCACAACACGCGCCCGTCCGGCCCGACCACCGCCCCCCACGGCCCCCGCTGCGACCCCACCGTCCATCCCGCCACTTCGCTGATGTCCGCCAGTCGCGTACTCCAGAGCACCGCCCCGCGCGCCGTCGCCTCCCCCGTCGCATCCGTATCGCGAATGGCGTACAGTGTGTGATTCGCCGGCCCGATGACGTACACCACCGCATCGCGACAGACCACCGGATGCGGATACGCAAACGCCGACGCCCCGATCGGCGTCTCCCAGCGCACGCTTAACGGATTCACGGGTGGGTCTGATCCGACCTGCGCCGGATCGAAGTCCACCGCGATCAGCTTCGCACTGGCTTTGCCGTTGCCGTTCGCCGCGATGAAGACGCGCGTCCGCCCATCCGGCAGGGCCCGCACCGCCGCACCGCCGTTGAGGTGCCCGTTCCCCAGCGCCAGCGCCGCAACGCGGGCCGTGTCCCCCTGCGAATTCACGCCGAAGACGTGCAGCCGCCCCTCGTTCGCGTCGCTCGGAGCCGCAAAATCCTGCCCCTCGCCGACAAACACGTGGCCGTCGGGGCCGACCGCCGGCGTCCCGCTGAAGCAGTAAGCGCCCATTGCGATTCGTGCTTCTTCGACGCCGTTTGTCGCTGAAATGCGCCAAAACGTGCGATTCTGATCGCTGCTGCCGTAGATTGTCAGCGCCCCGCCCGGCGGCATTGCCGGCGCTGCGCCGATTCTCCCCGTGGACGCCGGATCCGCCGGGATCGACAGCTGCGCCGCGCTCCACGCCAGCGCAAGCCCGCTCGCCTCCGGCTGCAGCGCAAAGTAGCGCCAGCCGTCGGCCGCGTGTTGCCCGCCGACGACGACCAGCCCGCCCGGCGTAATGGTCGGTCCCGCCAGTGCGCGGCGCATCGCGAACACGCCGTCCACCGCACCCGACGCTCCGAGATCGCGAAGCCGGGCAAAGCCGTCGTACGGAATCACCGCATCCCACGAACCCGCGTAAATCGCCCCATCCATCCCCACCACCGGCGACATGTGAATCACGCCGGTCGCATCGCCGATCGATGTCTGCCATCGCAACGTGCCTTCCGGCCACGCGATCGCGCTGATCGCGGACGCCGGACCACCGACGTACAGCGTGCGGTTGTCGGGCGAAAAAACCGGCGTCGAGTAGTTCTCTCCGGCGATCGGGGCACTCAGCCGAACCGTCCATCGCACATGCACGTCCGTTACCAGCGAGGCCGCCGGAACCGCTCCGCTGTTGTGTACATCCCGCTGAACTTTCGGCCACCACGAGCTGTCGCTGACCTGCCCCGGCGACGCCGGCACAAGCATTCCAATCGCCACACACCCACACACCTCGACCCGGAAGCGCCGCTCCCCTCGCTCCTGACGCACCGCCCGACCGATTCGCGTCTTCGCCATCCCTGGCTCCACACCTGCCCCCAATGCCGATCGTCCGGTTCGACTCGCACCGCTCCGTTATCACTTATCGAACCCCGCACACGCTGCGCGTGAACCCTCGAAGCGCAAATGCCCGCCTCAATCCGGCTGATCCATCGCCGCCGCACGATTTCGGACAAGGCAACCGGCGCATGCGTCTGCTCGAATCGCATACTTCCACCCGGGCGGGTTGCGCGCCCGGGCTGTTCAAGTGGGTACACGCCCGAGCCGAAACCAGCCTTGAGCGCGGTTCCGTCCGCGCGGCCCGATAACGCGGAGAGGATCCAGATGAGCGCAAAAATCACCGTAGCGTCCGTGAGTTTCGCATGTGCGGCGGCCGCCGGCCTCTTGACCGGCTGCGCCAACCCGACCGAAACGCAGGCCATCATTGGCGGCGCAACGGCCACCAGCTCGCTGTTCAGCAACGGCGCATTCGCCGAGGAGCTGATCCAGGCCCGCACGTTCACCGACGGCACCGCCGTCACGACGCGAACGTACCTGGCCGGGGACAAGACGCGCGTACCGCTGGGCATCGACTTCAACGGCGACGGACGCGTCGACCCCGTCGTCGCCTACGGCGGTTCGCAGGCGGTCATGCAGATCCTGCTCAGCGACGGCGCGCCCGGCACGGTGAAGTTCATCAGCCTGACGCTCGACAGCAAGCGCGACATGAAGGAGCTGGCTGACGTCGCCGTCGGCGACATCGACGGCGACGGTCGCCTCGATCTGGTCGGCGCGGCCGAAGGCGCCTGCTGGTACTTCCATCATCCCAGCAGCGGTGACACGAAAGACCTCGCCGCCTGGGGCAACACCGACCCCGAGGACACGCTCGCCGAGCGCATCGACGCCAGCAACACGCAGCTCACCGAGGGCGAGCTCGAAGCCCTGATCGCGCAAGCGATCGGACCGGGCGTGAACCTCGACGACTACATCGTGACCATTGAGCAGCTCTACACGAACGTCGAAATCGCGGACTTCGACGGCGACGGCGACAACGACGTCGTCGCTTCGCGCCTGTTCCAGATCCTGCTCACGCCCAAGCCCGAGATTCCGGTGCCGCCGCTGCGGATCAACGACGGCGACGTCCTCGTGTTCGTGAATCCCGGATTCGCCGTCAACGGCCACAACTGGACGGCCGTCAGCGTCGGCCGCCACGAGCGCCAGAGCCGACTCGACCGCGACGGCGCCACGGGCCTGCTGGTCTATGACGTCGATGGCGACGGCGACTTCGACGTGATCTCCGCCGCCCGCGACGACAACAACGCGCAGATCGCCTGGTTTGAGAATCCCGGCGAACTCTCGTCCGATGTGCCGTGGAAGCAGTGGCGCATCGGCAGCGTCCGCGACGCGCAGGCGGTCGAGCTGATCGACGCCGACGGCGACGGCCGCGTGGACGTGGCGGCGACCGGCGGAAAGCAGATGCAGCTCGTCCTGTTCCTGCAGCCCAAGGACTCGCCGCGGCGGACCTATGACTGGGATACGCACGTGCTGGCCCAGTTCGAGACCTTCGAGCCGCGCGACGTGAAGGCTGTGGACATCGACAATGACGGCCGCGTGGAACTGATCGTCAGCGGAAACGCCGGCACCGTGCGCTACTTCGAGCCGACCGCCGACGTCACCCGCGCCTGGACGCCGCTGGTCGTCGCGAATTTCGAGCCGCCGGGCAACGTCGGCCTGCTGGGATACGGCGATTTCGACGGCGACGGGGACGTGGATCTCGTCGCGGTGATCGATCAGGAGCTGGAGAAGGACGAGCGCCTGGTCTGGATCCGAAACGACCTGATCCGCCGCTGACAACAGCGGGTCAATCGCACGGACGACCGCCTCCGCACGCACGCATGCAGAAGGGCACGACATGAGCTCAACCATCCGGGTCTGCCTGTACAACCAAACTCCCGGCGGGGATTCGGGGTTGCGCCAGTCCTTCGAGAAGGTACCCGGCGTCAGCGTCGTCGGTGAGTACTCGACCTGGGTCGGCATGCAGGAATGCCTGCTCGGCGGCGGCACCGACGTGGTGGCCGTCAACCTGGACGTGCCGGACCAGGCCGCGCTCGTTGCCGTACACCGCATCTCGGAGGTCGCTCCCGAGATCGGCGTGCTGGGAATCAGCGCCAGCAGCGACCCCGAAACGATCATCCAGGCCATGCGCGCGGGTTGCAGCCAGTTCGTCCGCGCTCCGATCGATCTGCACGATCTGCAGGTCGCGCTGGAGCGCATTCGCGTCGTACGCCCCGCGAGCGGCGCCGGCGGCGGCTCGAAACGCATCTGCGTCGTCGGCTCCAGCGGCGGCGTCGGCGCCTCCACCATCGCCTGCAACCTGGCGATCGAACTCGCGCACGTCAGCGCCCGACGAACCGGCCTGGTCGATATGAATCTCGAGTACGGCGACGTCGCCTGCATGTTCGACTGCAAGGCGCAGCACTCGATCGCCGATGTCTGCCGCGCCGGCATCGAGTGCGATCACATGATGCTCGAATCCGCCCTCGAAGAATTGCGCTGCAACGTCTCCGTGCTCGCCCGGCCGGAGCGAATCGAGGACGCCCGCGAAGTCATGCCCGACGGCGTCGAAGCCATGCTCCGCGTCATGGGCACGATGTTCCCCTTCGTCATCGTCGATCTGCCGCGCTCGTTCAGCTTCCTCAGCGCCGCCGCGCTGGCCAGCGCTGACCAGGTGTTGATCATCACCCAGCTCGGCGTCCCGTTCCTGCGAAACGCCGCCAGAATCTACCGCTGCCTCTGCCAGATGGGGGCCACCGAGGATCGCATGGAGATCGTGCTCAACCGCTCCAACGCCAGCTTCGAGCGCCTCAAGGTCGAGGACGTGGCCGAGCACTTCGGCAAGCCCGTCTTCGGCATCGTTCCAAACGACTACCGCCGCGTCACCACCTCGCGCGACCTCGGGCACCCGATCCTGACCGATTCGCCCAACAGCCCGGCCCGCATGGCCATCCACCAGATGGCCGTCCGGCTCGCGTCGCGTCACCTCGGCGAAGACGCCGTCAAGCGCTCCGACGCGCCGCGCGGCCTGGCCAAGCTCTGGCGCCGCTGACCGCGCGCCGTCCGCGCGTTTCAGCGGCCGACCGCCCGCACTACCATCCGCCTCCATGACGCGGAACATCCGCCTGCTCCTCGCCTATGACGGCAGCGCCTTTCACGGCTGGCAGACCCAGCCCGACGTGCGCACCGTGCAGGCCGACGTCATCGACCGCCTGCAGCGCATCCTGCGCCACCCCGTCACGCTCTGGGGCGCCAGCCGGACCGATGCCGGCGTCCACGCGCGCGGCCAGTGCGCCAACTTTCTGACCGACTCACACATCCCCGCCGAGCGCCTCTTTCCCGCGGTGGCTCACCACCTGCCCGAGGATATCTGCCTCCATCGCCTCCATGACGTGCACCCCGACTTTCACGCCGGCCGCGACGCGATCTGCAAGCTTTACCGCTACACCATCCACGCTTCGACCATCCGCCCCAGCGCCACGCAGGCCGCCGGCGCCGCGTGGCACCTCTGGACCCCGCTCGACGTTGACCGCATGCGCACCGCCGCAGGTCTCCTGGTCGGCACGCACGATTTCGCCTCCTTCGCCACCACCGGCAGCGCCCGCGAATCCACGATCCGCACCATTCGCCGCTTCGAAGTCCGCCGACTCATCGACCGCGTCACCGTCGACGTCATCGGCGACGGCTTCCTCTACAACCAGGTGCGCAACATGGTCGGCACGCTGGTCGAGGTCGGCCGCGGGCGCTGGACCCCGCAGCACATCAGCGAAATCCTCGCCGCCCGTGACCGCAGCGCCGCCGGCCCGACCGCGCCGCCCCACGGCCTGACCCTGCACTGGATCGAGTACCCGCCGCAACGATTGCGCCCGCCGTTATGATCGCGCCATGCAGCTCCGCGGCTCCACCGCTCTCATCACCGGCGCCTCGCGCCGCATCGGCCGCGCCATCGCCGAGCGCCTCGCCGACGCCGGCTGCAACCTCGCCCTGCACTGCCGCACCGCGGACCAGTACGCCGCAGCCTGCCGCGACGCCTGCGCCGCTCGTGGTGTGCGCGTTATCACACTCGATGCCGACCTCTCCGATCCCGCCGCCGCCGCCCAACTGCCGCAGCGCGCAATCGCCGAATTCGGCCGGCTCGATGTTCTCATCAACAACGCCTCGACCTTCGAGCCGATGTCGCTCGCCGATTTTTCTGTTGATCGCTGGCAGCGCGACCTGGCCGTCAACCTCACCGCGCCGATGATCCTCGCGCACGCCGCCGCCGCCGCGCTGCGGGCCGCCCGCGGCCGCATCATCAACCTCTGCGACGCGGCCGCCGAGCGCCCCTGGCCGGCCTATCTCTCCTATTGCACCTCCAAGGCGGCGCTCGAAAGCCTGACGCGCTCACTGGCCCTGGCAATGGCGCCCGAGGTGTGCGTCGTCGGCGTGGCGCCGGGTGTCGCGCTGTGGCCGGATTCGATGGATTCTGCCGCCCGCGAGCGCCTGTTGTCGCGCATTCCCCTCCGCCGCGCCGGCGAGCCGAAGGACATTGCGGAACTGGTGCACTTTCTCCTCGAACACGGCGACTACATCACGGGCCAGGTACTTCGCGTGGATGGCGGCCGCGCACTGCACTGACCCGTTCCGCCGCTCCTGTCGCTATCATCCTGCCATGAGCGATCAGCACCCCGCCTGGCTGCGAAACTGGCTCGAACGCCACCAGACCCCGCTCTCCTTCCGGCTTCACCTGATCGGTATCCCGCTCACCATCCTGGCATTGCCGCTGGCCGGCTGGCAGCTTTATCAGTGGGACTGGGACAACTGGTGGCGACCGGTCGCCCTGCTCGTCGGGGGCTATCTGCTGCAATGGCTCGGGCATCTCCACGAAGGCAACGACATGGGGGAGATCATCCTTATCAAGCGCCGGCTCGGTCGCCCCTACGTCGCCGTCGCGCCGCAGTTCCAGAAACCGGCAAGCACGGCTGGGCTTGCTCAAACGCGCTAGGCCGCGTCCTATGCCAACCATACGCGTCAAAATCGTGGCATTCGGCAGTGCCGCCGACGCGCTCGGCTGGTCCGAGCGGCCGCTCGAATGGGCCGGCCAACCCACCGTCGGAGCGCTGCTGGATCATCTCGCAAGCAGCTCGCCGCGGCTTTCCGCCGCCCTCTCCCGGCTGCGCGTCGCGGTCAACGAGCGCTACGCCGCCCCCGATCAGCCAATCTGCGACGGCGATGAGGTCGCGATCATTCCGCCCGTCTCGGGGGGCAGCGAGTCGAGTGCGCGTCTGACCCGCTCCGAAATCGACGTACCGGCGCTGGTCGCGGAGGTCTCGCACGATGACTGCGGCGCAATCGCCACCTTTATCGGGACGGTGCGCGCCGAAACCCGCTCTGACGGGACGCCCCTGCGAGCACTGGAATACTCGGCGCATGAGCCGATGGCGCTTTCGATGATGGAAGATATCTGCCGACGCACGCGAACGGAGTACAATCTTCACAAGGCCGTCGTCGTACACCGCCTCGGCGTCGTCCCATTGGGTCAGGCGTCGATCGTGATCGTCATTTCCGCGGGGCATCGAGCAGAGTGCTTGGACGGCTGCCGGCGGGTGATCGAGGCCGTCAAGGCCGACGCGCCGATCTTCAAGCAGGAGCTTTGGGGCGATGATCGCCGAAGCTGGGTTGATGGCATCTGAGCGGCGATTCGGCACGGCCGATTCCGCCGCTGTCGGTCCGCGCGCGCAGCGCGGCCGCGTGCCGATCAGCCCCCTCCGGTCGCCGCCCCGACGACGCGCCGGCCTTATCGGGTGCGCGCTGGCACTGCTCCTGAGCGCCTGTTCGCGCGACGACGCCCCGCGCGGCGCCTCCGGGCCCGACGGCTCCAGCGCCGCGCCCGCCGCCGACGTCCAACCGGCCCCGACCACCGAAAAAAGTGCAGCAAGCGGCACACGAAGCACTGCGGCGGATTCGACCCGCATCGCGGAGCGCGAGGTCATCCCGCGCGAGTCGCATCAATGGACCCGCGCTCAGGCGACCGAAAAGCTGCGCGACCCGGCGCTGCGCGTCGCCGCCGCGGTGCGCCTGGCGCGGCTTGGGGGATTTTCGTCACCAGCGCTTCCGGAGCCGCTGCCCCGCGCACAGGCTCAGCGCCTGCGCGTAATCGAGCTGGGCACGGAATTGTTCGCGCTCGGCGAGCCGCACCCGGAATCCGAGCGGGCGCTGGTCAAAGCGCTCGTCATTCGAGCGGACGGCTCCATCCTGACGCCCGGCGCTCCATCCGATTCCGCGCCGCGGGTCGCCGAACAGCCGCTCCACGTGTCGGACGACGACGAGGAGCGCTATTCGGCGCGCCGCGCGCAGGTCACTGAGCGGCCGCCGGGCTCGTCACAAACCCCCGTCAGCTCGTTCACCGTTTTTGCGAGTGAAGACATCGAGATCTTTCCGCGCCTGATCCTCAGCCCGCTGGCCGTTTTCGATGCGGACGCCCCTGCCGAGCCGATGCTGTCGCTCGCGGATCAAGCCCCTGTTCGCTTCGATCTCGTCTTTCAGCGCGGCTTCCCGCTCGTCGTCCTCGTCCACGCCAACGGCGTTGGTGAACCCGTCGCCCGCTACACGTGGGATCCGTTCGAGCTTTCCTTCATGGGCCCGGCCAGCGACCGCCTCGTGGACGGCTCCGTATTCGCAATGGACCTCGACGGCAGTCCGTCGCTTGTCCCCGTCGGCGGGTTGATCGAATCCCCGCGGCACGAGAACACGCCGCCGCCCGAGATGCAGCAACCCGATGAGCAGCCCCCCTTCTAAGCGCCGCACCCGCGCCTCAGCCGCACCGCGCCAGACCGCTCGTATCGGTGGCGCCCGGCGCGCCATTCCGCGCCGGCTTGAGTCCGCCGCCGCGCGGCAGGCGCGCGCCGGGCGCATCCTCGCCGTGCTTCAGAGCCACTATCCAGACGCCCATTGCGCCCTGAATCACCGCACCCCGCTGGAGCTGCTGGCGGCGACGATCCTGAGCGCGCAATGCACGGATCAGCGCGTCAACCTGGTCACGCCGACTCTCTTCTCGCGCTACCGCAGTGCGGCGGATTTCGCCGCCGCTGACCCGGCCGAGCTGGAGGAGCTGATCCGCTCGACCGGCTTTTTCCGAAACAAGGCCCGCAGCCTGATCGGCATGGGGCGCGTCCTGTGCGACGAATTCGGCGGCCGGGTGCCGCAAACCATGGCCGAGTTACTCCGCCTGCCGGGCGTCGCGCGCAAGACGGCCAACTGCGTGCTGGGCACGTCCTTCGGAAAGGCTGAGGGCGTCGTCGTGGACACGCACGTCGGGCGAATCGCCATGCGGCTGGCACTCGCACCAACCGCCCGTGACGACAAGGACGCCGTCCGAATCGAGAACGACCTGATGTCGCTCTTCCCCCGCGATTCGTGGACGTTTCTGTCGCACGCGATGATCGACCACGGCCGCTCGACCTGCTCCGCCCGCAAGCCGGCGTGCGATCGATGCCCGCTGCGCTCCGATTGCCCCTCTGCGGAGTCCATCACGACCCGCTGAGCCAATCGCCCACGATCCGGCATGGCCTGACGGACCGCACCGCTCCGAGCGCTTTGGCTCCCCTTGAACCAGCGCGCCGTCCGTCGAAACTCGCTACCGCGGAGTCTTGCGCTCCCGCCTCACGCCGGGCTCATCACCAGCCGACGGGTAATCCCCCGCCAGCACCCGGCACACCTCGACCGCCAGCGCGTCGTTTCCGGCGTCGTTCATCAGAATCGCAAAGGCCAGTTGCTCGCCGTCGTCGCGCGTCAGGTATCCCGCCAGCGTGCTGACTCCGCTGATCGATCCGGTCTTCCCCACCACCCGCCCGCGCAGCAGTTCATCCGCGAAGCGCGTCCGCATCGACCCTTCTTCGCCCCCGCACACCGCCAGGCTCGCGACAAATGTCTCCGCCACGCGCCGCTCCTGCCGCAGCATCACGCGCAGCAGGTCCGCGGTCTGCCGCGCCGTCACACGATTCCCGTGCGACAATCCGCACCCATCACGAAAATCCGCCCCGCGCAGCGAGACGCCCGCATCCTCCAGCGTGTGCCGCGCCACCCGCAGCCCCTCATCCCAGCTTCCCGCCGCCGTCGACCGCCGCCCGTCCGGTCGATACGCGCTGAGCGTCTTGGCGATGCACTCGGCGAACAGATTCTGGCTGAACGTGTTGCAGCGCCACACGGCATCGGCCAGACGCGTTCGATGCCGAAGCACCAGCCGCGCGCGGTCCTGACCGCTTTCCACATACTCGCCGCGCGCCACCCGCCGCACGCTGATACCGCGGCTCTCCAGCGCTTCGCGCAGCGCCGCTCCGAAGAACAGGGTCGGGTCCGCGCAGGCCGTACTCTCGAATTGATGCGCCCGCGCCACCGGACCGCTGAACACGAACCCGCCCGCACCCCCGGAATGCAGGATCCGCGGGGAATGCTGCCGGGCGCGCTGCAGCTCATTCACGATCCAATCGGACGGCAGCGGCGGCTCCACGCGAATCGTCGGCACGCGCCCCTCCAGCAGCACCGACGCATCAATGCAATTGTCATTCACGCACAAGGCCCCAACCGGCGCCTGGTACCAGCGCAGCGCCTGATCAGCCGGCCAATCGCGGTTGCGCCACTGCCGATCGAATACTGAGTCATCCAGAAAAAGCGTCTCCACCTCGGCGACGCCGCGCCGCACCAGCGTGTCCGCCCACGCCCGCAACAGATCGCTGCCCTTCTGCCCCGCCCGCTCCGCGAAGCGCGGATCACCGATCGCCGGATCCCCCGACCCCACCACCCACACATCCGACCGGCCGCGCTCCCCATGCAGGCGCGGCCGCACGTAGATCCGCGTCTCATACTCGAAGTCCGGCCCGAAGCGCAACAGCGCCGCTGCCGACGTGAACAGCTTGAGCACGCTGGCCGGCTTCAGCGGCGCATCCGCGTTGTGCGCAAACCACACCCGGCCGTCGTCCACGCTCGTGACCAGGATGCCCACCCCCGAATTGCGATCCACCCGCGCCAACCGCCGCTCCAGGTGCGCGCGAATCGCCGCGATCTCACTCCGCTCCACGCTTCCCGGACGGACGCCGGCCTGCGGGACCGTTTCAGTCTCGACCACCCGCGGCGATGCGTCCGGGCGGGTCGGCGCCGGTGCGGAAGGCACAACCTCGCCGCGCGGCCGCTTCGATTGCGACCACGCCGTCGTCGAGGTGAACAGCAGCGCGCTTGCCAGCGCCAGCCCGGTTGCAATGCCTGTTCGGAACATGAGTTCGATCCTCCGTGACTTCGGTCGCAAGCCGCGCCGCACCGCGGCCGTGCGGCCCCGCACAGCCCGGCACATGCACTCTTGCAGGCCCGGGATCATAGGAGATCGACGCCCGGCCCGGTATATTCGGCCGCATGACCCTTACCCGATCCCGCCCGCGAAGTCTCATTCTCCTGATCCCCGCCTTCGCGATCGCGCTGACCGCCGGCGGTGCGTGCTCAAAGCGCGAGCCGGCCGCCCCGCCTGACGCCCGTCGACCGGCGCTGCGCTCGGAGCAGGAGCTGGCCGACGAACGGCAGCAGCGCGTCGCCGATGGCCGCGTCGCCCCGGAGAGCCAGCCGGCCTTCGTATCCGCGGAGCAATCGCGGATTCCGCGGGTGGAGAGTGCCGCCGCGCCGCCGCGCCCCGGCGAAGTGGCCGCCGACGTACTGCTCGTCGATGACGAGGTGCTGACCACCGCGGAAGTGCTCTATGCCCTGCGCGATCGCATTGAGGAAGCGCGGCGCGCGCAGACGCGCGGCGGATTCCTGGAACAGCTCACGCGCATGATCCGCCGCGAGACGCAGGAGCGCGTCGGCCGGGCGCTGCTCTACCGCAAGGCCATCGCCCCGCTCAGCGAACCGGCCCGCGAGAACATCACCCGCGCGGTGAACCGCGAGTTTGACGAGGAGCTGGCCCGTGACTTCTCCGGCAGCCGCGCCCGCATGGAGATTCACCTCCGGCGCTACGGCCTTTCGATCGATCAATACCGCGCCGGAATCGAGCGCCGCCTCGTCGTCCAGCAGTACCTGTTCGAGACCATGCGACCCACGATGCACCTGCGGCGCGACGAGATTCTTGAAGAGTATCGCCGCCAGCTCCCGCGCTTCACCACCAGCGAGTTGCGGGAACTGTTCATCATCGAAGCGCCCTTCGAGCGCTTCCTGACCGGCGGCGGCTCCTGGGCGCAGGCGTCGCCGCAGCAGCAGGCGGCCGCCCGGGTCCGCGCCGTGCAGCACATCCGCGCTGCGCACGAAGCGCTGGCCTCCGAGCCGTTCGAGGACGTGGCGCGGCGCATGTCGCGCGGGCTGCACGCCGACGAAGGCGGCGCCTGGGGGGCGATCGGCCGGCCGCTCACCGGTGCCTACGAGCCGCTCAGTGCGCTGATCTTTCAGTTCGAGCCGGGCCAGGTCAGTGAGCCGATCGAGTCGCCGACCGGCTGGTACATCGTTCGCTGCGGCGCGGTCCGTGCCGGGCGAATCGTCCCCTTCGAAGAGGCCCAGGCCGCGCTGCGCCAGGAAATGGCCGACGAGCGATTCAACGTCGCGGCCACGGACTACGTTCTCAAGCTCGCCGCCCGAGCCACGCTCACCAGTTCCGAGGCGTTCATCCGCGAAGCGATCCGCCGCGCGTCCGCCCCCGGCTGGCCGGATGCTCCCACTCCGTAGCATTCGACCGCCGTTCAACCCGCCGTCCGCCATGGCGCCGGTAGCCGGCGCGTTTTGGCCCCCGGGGCCGCAGCGAAGGACGTCATGCGCCCTCCGCGAGCAGCTCCCCGACCAGCGCCGGCGTCACGTCCGCCAGCCGCTCCACCACCGCGTTCACCCCGGCTTCCCGCAACCTCTGCGCTGGATGCGTCCCCACGAATCCAACCACCGGCATCCCGGCCGCTTGCGCCGCTGCAATCCCTGCCGGCGCATCTTCCACGACAACACAGCTCGAAGGGCGCAACCCGGCGCGCTCGGCCGCCATTAGAAAACAATCCGGCGCCGGCTTGCCGTGCTCGACGTCAAACCCGTGCACCGCGGCTGCGAACCAGCCCGTCAGCCGCCCTTCGCTGAGCACCAGCTCCAGGTTTTCCGGCGGGCCGCTGGTCGCGACCGCCAGCACCAGCCCCGCATCCCTCAGTCCGTGCAGCATTTCGCGCACGCCGATGGTCAACGGCAGCATCCCGCGCACCAGCTCGCGGTAGACCTGCTCCTTTTCGTCGTCGATTTCCCGAATGCGGACGGCGGAAAGCCCCTCGCCCCACACGCGCCGGATGATGTCGCGGCTGGGCATTCCGAAGGAGTGCAGAAACAACTCGTCAGGCATCTGAAGACCGGCTTTTCGCGCCACGCTGCGCCAACTGGCACGATGCGCGGGTCCGGATGCGACGAGAACGCCGTCCACGTCAAAGATCACGCCGCAAGCGGGGTTGGACGTACTCACAAGAGGAGACTCCGGCGCGACTCGATGACTGCACCACGGCCCGCTGCGGCTGCACCGCGGCTACGATACCGGCACTTCGGCGGCTGCGGGCGCCGCCGTCGGTGCGGCCGCCACCGGGGACGATCAATGAACGCAAACCCGTTCGAGCATGACACCTACGAACTGCGGCGCAAGATTCTCCGCATCTTTGGAGGCGCGTTTTACATCCACGACCCGGACGGCAATCTCGCCTTTTTCAGTGAACAGAAATCATTCAAGCTGCGCGAGGACATCCGCCTGTACGCCGACGCCGGGCAGACCATCGAGCTGCTTACCATTCAGGCGCGCTCGATCATTGATTTCTCCGCCGCGTATGACGTCGTCGACACCGTGGACAACGAGCGGGTCGGCACGCTCCGCCGGCGCGGGATCAAGTCCATGTTCCGCGATGAATGGGAAATCCTTGACGCGGCCGCACAGCCGCTGGGCCGCATCATCGAGGACAGCCTGGCGATGGCCCTGTTGCGGCGGGCCTTGACGAACCTGGTGCCTCAGAAATTCCGCATCGAGTGCGACGGGCGCACGGTGGGTACGCTGCGCCAGAATCTGAACCTGTTCGCGCCGCGCATCCGGATCGACTTCTCGATGGACCAGGATCATCTGCTGGATCGCCGGCTCGGCCTCGCCGCCGCGATCCTGATCTGCGCCGTCGAAGGAAGACAGGCGGATTAGCGCGAAGCCTCGCCCCCCGCCTCCGGGCGGATTCGGCGGGCGAGTTTTTCCGCCGCATCGCGATCAAAATCCGCGCTCAGGTAGGCGATTCCGCCGTCGATCCGCGTCAGGATTTTCGGCGCACTGATCAGCTTCTGTTCCACGATGAACGCCAGCAGCATCCCCAGGTTCGCCTCGGTCACTTCCGCCAGCCGCGCCGCCGCCGGCCGGGTGAACTCCAGCTCCACCACGCTGCCGTCGCGCCCGTGCAGCGCCCGAGCCGCAACCAGATCGCGCTCGTCGAAGAGCACGTCGCCGCCGACATGAACCGTCCGCCCGCTCTCATCGACCATCGGAACATGGCCGGCCTGCGGCTCCGTTGATGCAAGCTGCACGCGCACACTCGCCCAGCGGATTTTCTCGGACTTCGGCGGTGCGCCGGAATCCTGGGAGCAACCCCACAGCAGTCCCGCCGCCAGGCAGACCGCCAGAATCCCCGCACGCCGGCGCATCGAGCCGCTCCTCGTGAGTCAGTCCTTCAACACGCCGAATTCCCGCTGCCACGCAATCGCCTTCGGCACGCCGGCGGTCAGCGGCGTTTGCGGGGAATACCCCAGCAACTGCCGCGCCTTGCTGATGTCGGCGACGTAGCGGGTCACCTCGCCGGCGCGGGCCGGCTCATAGGTCGCATTCACTTCCTTCCGCAGCGCCAGCGAAATCAGGTTCACGAGATCCATCAGCGTCGATCCCTGGCCATACGCCAGGTTGATCGTCTCGTTCGTGATCCGCCCGCTGACCACCGCCTCAATTCCCCGGATGATCCCGTCCACGCAATCATCGACGTAGGTGAAATCGAGCGTCTTGTCCTTGCCGAACACGACGATCGGCTCGCCCTTGATAATCCGCTGGATAAACAGCGGAATCACCCGCTCCATCCGCTCGGCGTCGCTGTCATAGCGGCCGTACACGTTGCTGAAGCGGAACACCAGGTGCGGCAGGTCGTAGCACTGGAAGTAGGAGTAGACGAAGGCCTCCCCGGCAATCTTCGACGCGCTGTAGGGGCTTTCCGCCACAACGAAATCAGCCTGCCCCTCATCGGTGATGTGGCGGTGGATGTCGCCATACACCTCGCGCGAGCTGCCGAAGATGATCGGGGTTCCCGTGCGGCGGCACCAGTCAAGCGTGTTGAACACCACTTCCACGTTCTCGAGCGCTCGGTCCGGATGAACCACCAGTTCGAACACCTTCGCATACGCCGCCAGGTGAACGCAGATGTCGAACTTGCCCTCGACCGGCAACTGCCCCTTCTTCCCCTGCAGAAGGTCAAACTGCACGGTCGGCAGCAGATCGGTCCACGTGTTCTTCCGCCGGTCGATCCCCACCACTTCGTGGCCGCGCTTCATCAGCGTCAGCCCCAGGTTTGTGCCGATTTCGCCGCTCGAGCCGGTGATCAGAACGCGCATGCCGGTTCCTGTCGCAAATTGCTTCCCGCCACGAGCACTCGCGCGAGCGCCGGGCATACACTCCATCGGCCTGCGCCGCGGCGGTCTCTCGGCGGCGGGCAAAGGCCCCCGCGCTATCGGCCGCCCGCGGAGGCGCAAGGCCCGCGAATGTCCCTATAATGCGGGGCGACTCTACAAGACACCGCCATGCCCCGTCAATCGCAGCCATCCCGCACACCGCCGGTCCCCGACCGCGTCGACTCGCGCGCCCTGATCGAGACCGAACCCGAGCACCTGCTGATTGTGCGCACAAGCCCCGGACCGGACGTGCCCTGGGAATTCCCCGGCGGGCGAAACCGCCCCGAGGAATCCCCCGAGGCGGCCCTGCGACGCATCTGCCTCGCACAGCTCGATGCCGACCTCGACATCAGCGTCGGCCAGCCGCCCTTCGACCACGACTACGCGGACGGGCCGGTCCGGTTCCGCTATTACTTATGCCGGCTCAGCCGCGGCCGCGCCAAGGCGGTCGGCTGCGCGGAAGTGCGGGCCGTGCATGTGCGCCAGTTGCGCGACTATGTGTTTGAGGACGCGGCCGCCAAGGTCGTGGAATGGCTGCTGGCCGCGCCGCGCAACTGAGTCGGCGCCGCGCAACGAAAGCACCGCCGAACACGCGCTTTCCGCGCTGATTATCCCCGCGAAATTGAACGATAGGGATAGCCGGGAATTCGCTCCGCGCGCCGCTGCGCCGATGTGAACCCGACACCCTCAGAAACGCGGAGTGCGCGAGATGAGCGAGATGCGGAGATTGCGTGCCGACGACGAAATGGTCACGTCGCTGCTGGCGCGCGCCGGCCGGATCAGCGAGGATCCGTCCCAGCTTTCGCGCCGCCAGTCGGAACGATTCGAGTATCACGTCCGCACGCTGATTGTGGACTTCCCGCACACCGGCGGCGTAACGCGCTACAGCATCCCCGCCCGCGACATCAGCCGGCAGGGCATCTCCTTCCTAATCGGAAATTTCGTCTATCCCGGCACGGCCTGCCGCGTGCGACTGGTCAGCGACTACAGCCAGTCGCTCACCGTGGAGGGCACCGTCACGCGTTGCCGATACCTGGCCGGCTCCACCAATATCTACGATGTGGGCGTGCGGCTGGCGCAGGAAATTGACGTGGCGATGTTCCACCGCGACGCCTCCGCCCTGCACGTCCTGCTGGTCGATTCCGACCCGACCGCCGAAAAGCTGGTCCGGCATTTCCTGACCGGCGGCGCGGCCGAGCTGGACGCTACCGCCGATGCCGCTGACGCCGCCACCCGGGCGAAAGACGGCAATTACGACGCCATTCTCATCAACACGTGCGACACGAAGATTGACGCGACCGCCCTGGCGAAAAGGCTGCGCGATGAGGGCTTTGCGCGCGCGATCATCGCCCTGACCGTCGAGGATTCCGATGAAGACCGGACGCGGCTCACCGAGGCCGGCTTCAGCGACATCATGCTCAAGCCCGTCACGCGCGAGCGGCTCATCACCGCGCTCGACGCCCTGCGCACCGAGCCGGTCGTCAGCAGCGTCGTCTGCGACCCGGCTATGGCGCCGCTGATCGATTCATTCGTGACTTCGCTTCAGGAATCAATCACCCGGCTGGAATCGGCCCTCGCGGGCAAGGATGTCGAGACCCTGAGACAGGTCGTCCGGCACCTCAAGGGAACCGCCGGAAGTTTCGGCTTCGACGTCATTTCGGAAGCGGCCTCGAAGACCGATGCCGAACTGAAGAACGGGGCCGACAGCGCCGAGGCGCGAACCGCGGCGCTGACGCTGATGCGCCTCTGCCGCGCGGCACGCGGCGCCAGGACGGCGGCGCCCTGATTCCTCCGACCGCCGAAGCGGTGCATCCCCGTTTGAACGAGCGTGTCCTCGAAGAAGTTCGCGCCCCGACAAGAGCGGTCGGAGTGATTCCGCTGCCCGTCGCCTACGGCGGATCAATCCGTACGCGTCGTCGATCCGCCAGCCGCAGTTCCACCGCTCCCTCGCTCTGACGAACCGCCTCGCGGAAGGCCGCCACGCCCTCCACGACGGCGCCCTGCACGCGCTCAATGCGATCACCGACACGCAGGCCGACGCGCTCCGCCGGGCTGCCGGGGGAAACCTCGATCACCACGATTCCGCCGGCGTCGACCGCCCGCGCCGCCGCCACCCGCAGTCCGCGCCACCCGATCGCCCCGCCGCGCAGCGACTCGACCCGCTCCACGTCCCGCCGCACCACCACCACGGGCGTCTCAATCAACCGCCTTCCGCGCTGCACCGTCAGCACCACCGCCGACCCGATCGTCGCCTCGCCGATCCGCACCGCCAGATCGGCGGCGCCGCGAATCTCATCGTCGTCCATTCGCACGATGCGATCCCCCTCGCGCAAACCGGCCTGCTCGGCCGGCCCGCCGGGTTCGAGCGTCTCGACCAGCGCACCGCCTCCGCCATTCGCCGCTTCGCCGGCATCGACGGCCGCATCCCGCGTCGTGAGGCCCAGGAAGCCGTAGGCCGGCGTCTCCGACCGCAGCAGTTGCTCGACGCGTTGCAGGCGCTGCGGGGACATCGGTATTGCAAAGCCGACGCCCTGGTCCGCGGCGGAGCGGGTGTGCATGGCCGTCACGACGCCGATCAGCTCGCCGCGAAGATTGAACAGCGGACCGCCCGAGTTCCCCGGGTTCACGCTGGCGGTCGTCTGGATCATGTCGTGGTACAGACGGTCGTCCGCCTCACCCAGGCCGGGCAGCCGCCGCCCCAGGTTGGCCACCACGCCGATGGAAACGCAGGATCGACCGTCGCCGCCCAGTCCGAACGGATTTCCGATCGCAATCGCCCATTGGCCGCGCGCGACGCCGGCCCAATCGCAGAACCGAACCGCGGGAAGATCGCGCCGCGATGTGTGCAGTATCGCCAGGTCGGCCCGCACGTCGGTCGCGGTGACGCGCGCGGTCTGCGTGACCCCGTCGTGAAACGTGACGTCGATGCGCTGCGCCGACCGGATCACGTGCTCGTTGGTCAGGATGGCGCCGCCGTCGCTGATGATCGTGCCCGCGCCGTTCACCACCACCATTGTGGCGGCGGAGTGTCCGGCGGCGTCGGCCGCCGTCGCCGGTGCCAGCGCCGACCGCTGCACGCGAATGCTCACGACACCCGGGGAGACGGTGCGCACGACGTGCGAAAACGCACTCTCGATGTTCGCGGGATCCAACAGCGGCGCGGCGCCGCCGTCCTGCGAGCGCGTCTGCGTCGGCCCGATCAGCGCCAACAGCGCGAACAGCACAACCGACCAGCGTCCGACACGCACGCCCGTCGTCGTGCCGACGCTTTCACCACCGCTCGCCGCGCTGCCGATGCGCGCGGCGCTCGCGGTGTCTTGTGAGATCAGCATGTCGCTTCCCCCTGCCTTCGAAACCCGGCCGGCTCGCCGAATCCGCCGGCCCCCCGCGATTCCTCGCTGACCGCGACGGCCCGGCTGCCCCCCGCCATTCTGAACGGCCCGCAACCAGACTTGCAGCGGCGACACAATTTGCGCCGGGATCGCCCCAGGCTCCCCCAGCGCCGTTCACGGCTGTTCGGCGAAGTCGAACACCGCCCAACTCACCTCACCGCCGCCCGGCGCAGCACTCCATTTCCCGGTTCGACCCGCGGAGCGTTCGGCGTTACGAAATCCGCGCAACATCGCGCATACCGCCGCCTCGCAGATCGAACGCGACACTTTCCAGGACGTGAAGACCCGGCACGGCCCCGGAATCGCTCCGCGCGCGTCCGGGTATCTCCACGGCTCCGACGGCCAACCCGGCCCAGTGCATCATGCTTACGCGGAGTACCGCGAAAGCATGCCACACGCCATTTCGGCCTCCGCGGCCCGGCCACACGCCATTTCGGCCTCCGCGGCCCGGCCACACGCCATTTCGGCTACCGCGGCCCGGCCGCTGCACACCGGTCCATTCCCCTCCTCAAATCGCTCTTATCCGCGCTTCTTCCCCGGGCCGGCCGCTGCGACAGCTTGCGGCTTTTTCTCGGCAACCTGCCCGTTGGTCTCGCGGGCGGCGACCACCGCCTTCTCGGCCTTCGTCTCCGCCTTGATCGGCCCCGCGGGGGCGGCCAGCGCCGGCACCTTGATCCCCAGCACCTTCGCCCGGATCTCAGTGAAAACCGCCGGATTCTCGCGCAGATACGTCCGCGCATTCTCGCGCCCCTGCCCGAGCCGCGCTTCTCCATAGCTGAACCACGTCCCCGAGCGGCTGATCACGTTCGTGTCCACCGCCAGGTCCAGCAGATCCGTCTCGCGACTGATCCCGCAATCAAACAGGATGTCAAACTCGGCCTCGCGGAACGGTGGCGCGACCTTGTTCTTCACGATCTTGCCGCGCACCCGGTTCCCGATGACCTCATCCCCCTCCTTGATCATCCCGATCCGGCGCACGTCGATGCGCACCGAGCTGTAGAACTTCAGCGCCCGGCCGCCCGGCGTCGTCTCCGGACTGCCGTACATCACGCCGATCTTCTCACGAATCTGGTTGATGAAGATCACGCTGGTGCGCGTCTTGCTCGACACGCCGGTCAGCTTGCGCATGGCCTGGCTCATCAGCCGCGCCTGCGCCCCGACCTGGGCATCTCCCATCGCGCCCTCCAGTTCGGACCGGGGAACCAGCGCCGCGACCGAGTCGACCACGATGACGTCCAGCGCGTTCGACTTGACCAGCAATTCGCAAATCTCCAGCGCTTCCTCCCCGCAGGTCGGCTGGTTGACCATCAGCTCTTCGAGATTCACCCCCAGCTTGCGCGCCCACGACGGGTCAAACGCATGCTCCACGTCGATGAACGCCGCCACCCCGCCGGCGCGCTGCGCCTCGGCGATCAGGTGCAGCGTGAGCGTCGTCTTGCCCGAGGATTCCGGCCCGAACACCTCGACCACACGGCCGCGCGGCACCCCCGAACCCCCCAGCGCCAGGTCCAGCGAAAGCGCCCCGGTCGAAATGCCGTCCGTCGTCGGGGACCAGTCCTTGAGGACCATGATGGTCCCCTTGCCGAAGCTCTTCTCAATCTGCTGGACGGCCCGATCCAGCGCTTCGCGACGATTGCTTTCCCGATTGTCCGTCATGAGCGGTTCCTTGCGTCTCGCGTGCGGCACCCCGTGGGTGCGATCCTGAATTCGGCCTGCCCCGACCCAGCGCGAATCATCCTACAAACATTTCCCTAACTGTCAACCCAAGAAAAGGGGCAGGCCCGAAATTCGAACCCACCTGTTGTCGGCGCGCGATAATAAAGGGACGAAGGACGGAAATAAAGGGACGGCGCGCCTGCGCGCACCCTCTCCGTTGTCCCCACTGCCCCCCAAGAAAGGCCGGCGGTCGAATCAGCGTTGAAAGCCGTTCGAAGCCGCGGCCAAAGCCGTTCCAGACCGGCCGGCCGTTCTGGCGTGGGCGGCGGCTCGCCCCCCGTGTTCGAGCCGCCGCCTCCATCCCGCCGTCAGCCGGCAGCCCGCGTCACGATGCCGCCGTCTTAAGCAGCACCATCACGTTCGGATCGAGCTGGAACAAGTCCTGCGGGGCGTCCATGAGAAACGCAATCTGCCCCGCCTTGAAGGCAACGTGCTCGCTGATGCGCAGCTCGAACTGATCGCCTTGACGCGCCCCCGCCCAGCCGCGCCGCAACGCGCCGAACGCCAGCATCGGCTTGCTCGCCTGGCTCGCGTCCGCGAGCTTCGGGAGCATCGCCACGGTCTCGACCGGGTAGCCCCACAACTGCTTCTCGCCGCCGGCGAAGAAGTCGGCGATCGGGCGGTCAGTGCCGTCGCGGGCGCCCAGGTACGAGAACCAGATCGAGCGATGCATGTAGAACTTCGGCTCGTACTGCTCCGTCACCTCGGGGATCGCGCCACAGACTTTCGCCAGGTACTTCGTCGTCGCGTCCGCCACCGCCTGATACGACGCATCGCCGGTATCCGCGGTGACAACCATCCCCGCGTTCTCTCGGTTGAACAGGCCGTTCACACGTGCGTAGGCCGGCGAGCCGTTGCCGATGAAGGCGTTGCTGTCGGTCGCGTAGGCCAGCGCTCGCGAGAGTTCGTTGATCAGGAACTGCCCGAGCATAATGTCCTCGGCACTCGACAGCATCCAGCGGTCAATCATCGCCAGCGCCGCGTATCGAGTCGGATTGAACTTCGCCGACGCAAACCGCACTTCACCTTCCGTCACGTCCACCTCGTAGTCCGGGTAGAACACCTGCGCGCCCTGCGTAATGCGCGGAACACCGCCGTGGCCGGTGACGTTGAAGATCGTGGCGTTGCGCTCAAAAACGCTGCTCCGCTCCAGATTGTCAAGGATCCCCCCCAACACGCGCTCGCCGACCAGCAAGCCGCCCTGCGCCCCCGTTCCACCGTGAATGCCCGCAGTCTGCGCCGCTCCGCCGCTTGCCTGCCGATTCGATCCGCCCTCTCCACCCCCGAGCGGCAGCGACGATTCGCGGTGCTCCGCCATGCTCCGAATCAACCGCCCGAAGGCGCGCATCACCTCCGCATCATCGATCCGCGCACGCCCCGATCGGAACTCACCCAAAAGCGTCTTGAACCGGTCGCGGGACGACGCCTGGTGATCATTCATCGAGTCGTGCATCCGTGAGATTTCTCGGGCGTGCTCAGCAAACTGCTGCTGAACCCGACGGTCCAGTGCCGAGAATCTCGTGTCCACCGCGGCCAACAGTTCGCGCACCAAGCCAGCCTCCTGCTGCTCGCGAGCAGACGTCGGCGGCGGCGTACTTGATCGAAACATGCTCATCTCCAATTCGAAGCCTCAAGCGCCGCCGCAATCCGTTGCGGGGCAAGTGTCTTCACCGTCGCGGCAGCGCCTACTCCTCAGCCGCGCGCGTCCATCGCTCAATTTCAGCCCGGAACCCGCCTTCGACCGGCTGCTCGGCCGCGCGGCCTGAATGCCCATCGCATCCGACCGCCGAGTCCGCCAGCAATGCCTCGGCATACTCGACTCCCCGCACCATCGAAGGATCGCCAGCCGCAATGCGGCAATCCTCAACCCACTCGCTCATCCAGTTGCTGAACCTGCCCAGTTCGTCGCGGACAAGCCTGCGAACGTCGCGGCGGATCCCCCGAAGCGCGTCACCGACCGCCGCCCTCAGCGGCTCCATTGCCCGCGCTAGCTCGGGCGACACCCCCCGAGCCGTCAACGCGGCCAGCGGATCGTCCGGCACGTCTACCAGGCTGATCTCCACCAGGTCGATGCGCGGGTACACATACACCTCCGACCGCCCTTCCGATTGCATCTGCTCCCGCACCGCCTCAGGCAGGTCGAGCGAGGTCGCATCCAGCCAGCGCCCGTGATTCGCCGGATTCCAGCCGATCGAGACGCCCCTCAGCATTCCCTGCCCGATCAGTCCCCACGCCTCTTCCGCAGCAGGTGTTCCGTTCGCCAGCGACGCCTCAAACGCCATCCCATCCGGAACAATCTTGACCGCCGTCACCTTTCCGATCGTCGCGAACATCCCTGCGCCCGACACATCACCATGTTGTGCGAGCAGCGGCACGTGTCGGTCCGCCAGCGGGGCGGCCGCCAACCACTCATGCAACGCCGTCGGGAGGATCAGCCTCCCGCTCCGCATCACCCGAAATGAGTTCGCAATCCCGCGGACCTTCCGAAACTCGCCCGAACCGCTCGCGCTCAGCCCTTCAACGACAAACCTCGCACGTTCTATGCTCATGTTGTGCCCTTTCTGCCGCGGCCGGCCGCCGCATTGGCTCACGCGGATCGCTTCGCCGACCGAAGCGGCGCGCCGCGCAGCGCCCGCTTACCAGCAGCCGCCGGCGGACGCCCCAGGCCGTTGCTGTTCTGAGGGACGTTCGCCCTCGTTTGAGTGACGGTTGCGACAAGTTGCGCCACGCGCATGACAACTGCGATCCCCGTCAGCTCCGCTTCGTCCAGCTCTTCGCTCAATCGCAGGAAGTCCGCGAAGGCAGCCTTGGAGCGCTCTCCCCCGTCCGGGCGGAATGGAGGGTCAGGGTCGCTACGGAACGCCTGTACCGCAGCCGTCATCGCTTCCCCCGCGCAAAAGACCCCCATCGCCCTTGAAAGCCGCAAGCGGCGCGGCACACACACCACGCCCGCCAGCGCGCGGTTCGCCGCCCGCTGCTCGCCGAGGCTGAGCGCACAAAACGGCTTCAGCGCGGCGTCGAGCGGCGTTTCCGGCATTGCCGGGACGCCTTGCTCCGCCCGCCCAGAGCCCCACGTCGTCAGTGCCGTCACTCCCTGTTCCCGGCCAACCATGCCGCAATCTCCGTACTGCGGGCCGCGCCTTACGTCCGTGAGCCGGCGCGAATCAATGCGCCGCTCCATCGGCGTCCCGATTGCGCGGGTCGGCGCGCTGCGCCTCGTCCCACGCCTCCGGTTCAGGTGCTACGGCCCTCTGGCTCCTGCAACTCCCTGCTCGCCGGGACGCCGGCGACGTTGCGAGCATCCATACTCGCGAAGCTCAGTTGCTGCAGGTTGCACGCCGATTCTCGGCGCGCAACCGCTCATACACGCTTCCGACCGCCGGCCACGCCCACCCCATCGCCCCGGCAATCGCCCGAATCATCCGGTCCGCTTCCGCCACATTGCGCGTCTCCCCGCTGCGCACCAACGCCGCGAACTGCGCCCAGAGCGTCGGATGAAACGTTGCGGCTCGCCGGCCCCACCGGTTCCGAAGCCGTAGCTCCTCCGCGACGCGCCCCAACGACGGCCAGCACCCGGCATGCCGAGCGCTCATCGCTCGGTGCGCACGCCCGACTGACCCGGCACAAGCCCGCAGCTCCTCCACAAACTCAACCCAAAGCCCGTCGTCGATCGCCACCGTCGGCCGACCCAATCCCCGGCCGACCGGCCCCACACCCGCTTCGCACCCCCGCCGCAACCAGCGGTACAGCGAACTCCTGGACGGCCGCACGTGCTTCGGAATCGACAGCAGAAACTCGCGTACCAGCTCGCGGCGCTTTGCCTCCGGCCGCGCCGCCCGAAACGCCTGCCATGCGGCAAGAACGCGACCTCGTCGCGCTGCAACCGCAATCTCTCGTTCGTGCTCAATTGAGCAGACCTCCGCCACCTGCATCGCGCCACCCGCCTCCATCTCACCCACCTTCACGAGCGCCGACGCGCGAGCGACCCCCTCCCGTCCACCGCCGGTCGCGCTGGCCCCGCGCGTCGCCACCGAATCGCTCAGCCGCCGCGGCGGAAGGAAAGCCCCCCCGTCCACGCCCGGGAACAAGTCAGCCGTCTGATACACCTGTCCTGCGCACCGCGTCATGCCACGCCCTCCCGCACCGCGGCCGCTGCATGAACCGGTTCGCCCGCAACCGCGCCGCCCACCAGCGCTCCGGCGCGATCAAGGTCCGCAACCGTGATTGTCGCCAGCTCATCCTCGCCCGCCCGTTGCCGGGCGAAGACCCCGGCCTTTGCCACCATCTTCGCTGCCACCCGCAACAGCCCGACCGCGGAGTTCGCCACCCGCAGCAGCATGCGCATAGCTTCCGGCGCGATTCGTAACCGTGGCGTCTCGAAGATTTGCCGCAACTCGTCTGCGCTAATCCACTGAGCCGCTCGCCCGCCGTCGTCATCTCCCCCCGACAGCCGGAGCTCCGGGAGCAGATCCACCCGCAAGCCCACGCGCGACGAAAGCTGGCCGAACAGCAGGTCCGCCTCCGGGCTTACCCGTCGGACCAGCGCGACGGTTCCGATCAGCAGAATCGGCGCGTTCGCCTCGTCGTAGATGTCCATCACCACCCGCAGTGCGTCATCCGCCAGGTCGTGCGCCTGGTCTACGATCAACATGCGTCCGCAATCCCGCAGCGACTCGCTCAGCACCGCGGTACTCACCGGCCCGATCAGCGGCCCGCGGCCGCGAACTGCCCCCGCCACCGCCCGGCGGAATCCTCGCGCCTGCCGACAGTCGCTCCCCACGCGGACATACACCGCGTTCAACTCCCCCGCCACAAACCGCGCCGCCTCCGTCTTGCCGATTCCCGGCGGACCAAACGCGACTCCCAGGTCCGACAGCGCCCGACAGCTGCGCGCCGCTTTGCGAAGCCGCGCGGCCGGCGCCAGCATGATGAATCGCCCCGATGCCCGTTGCGTCGTCCTCTCCCGGCACACTTCGGCGGCCCAGGCGTTCAACTGCCGATAGAGCCGATCCTCCGTCGTCCCCGCGAGCTTCCCCTGGCCATTGAAAAGCACCCGAATCTGATTCGGGTTCACCCCGCAACGACGGGCGAAATCGAGCTGCGTCTTGCCCGTGAACCGCATCGCCCGCGCCGCCTCCGAAAGCACCTGCGCTTTCCGCCCATCCGACAGCGGACCATCGCCCAGCGGCGCGACCTGGAGCAGTTCGGTTTCCCGTTCGCTCATCACGCATCCTCCGGCCACAGATCTGCGAACAGGTCAACGTCGAGCACCGCGGGGGCGGCGGCGTCGGCTCCGTCAGCGAACAGGTCTTCTTCTGGCGCATCGTCACGCGACTCCCGGTCACACCGCGCCGCGACCTCTCCGGGATCATCCAGTTCGTCCAACGCATCCGCCGCGCACATCGCCGAGCCGCCGACTTCCGGTTGCGCCGGCGAAAAGCCCCTCAACGGATCCGCGGACGACTGCCGCCCCGGCCCACCCCCGACGGAGTGCGCTCCGGGAACCAGTGCCAGCAGCCGTGCGTCGTCCGTCCCAGTTCTCGCCACCGTTCGCAATTCCGCCTGCCGCCGCGGCGATCTCCTGCGTCATTTCCCGCGTGCTTCGCCAACGATCCGTGCTCACCCGCCCCAGCTCGCGCGCTGCACGCTCTGCCCGCGCCTTGCGCCTCCCCACTTCGCGCGCATCATCCGTCGTCACCCCGTTCAGCGCCTGGTCCGTCACGTTGAACAAGTGCTTTCCGCTCAGATCGCAGACCGCCACGGACGAAAGGTCTTCGCAATCCCAGCGGATCAGTACTTCCTGCCCCTGCAACCGAAGCAGGCGGAGCTCCGCCTGCCCCATCCGGATTCTTGTGCCCGGTACCGTGATCCCGTACTTCGACACCTTCACGCGCGTCGAGAGCCGGGTCAGCAGCTCGAGCGCAGCCGCGGGCGCCGTCCGCCTCGGAATCGGGTTGTCCGCAAACGCCGCCGCCCGCGTCCGACCATCCGTCGCTGGCGACACGTGCGACTCGTTGAACCACCCCAGAAACTCATCTTCGCGCTGCTGCAACGCCGCCAGCGTCGGAGCTCGAACCGCTCCGGCCTCGATCCGCTTGAGGATCGTCTCGGGGCGGGCATCCGGCTTGTTGCCGATGTAGGTCTCTTCTTCCCGGTCGCGCCGCTCATCGCACGTGCGGAAGAACCGCTCCACCATCCCCTTCGCCGCCGCGTTGTAGGGCTGCGCCTCGGTCACTGCGATTCCCAGCCCATCCAGCATCGACTTCACCGGACCCGACCCGAAGTCGCGCCCGCGGTCCATGTACAACCGCTCGGGCGCGCCGTGCTTCTCCACCCACCGACGCAACACGCGGCGCACCGCGTCCATGTTCGCCTTCGGTACGATGATCGATAGCGCCAGCCCGCTCGCCAGGTCCACCACCGCCGTGCGCCACGGCCGAAAGTTCCTGCCACCGTGAACGGCGACGACGTTGTGCCGCGTGTGGTCGATGAACACCACCTGGTTCGGCCGCCAGGCCGTCCGGTCGCGTTCCACGCGCGGCGCAAATCGGCTCCGCCAGCGCTTCCGCCCCAGGCGGTGATAGTCCGCCAATGCGTCCGGGAGAAAGTGCTTCACCAGTTCCCGCACTTTCCGCACGCCCCGCTCCCCCAGCGGCCACGCTTCCCCGCGGAACTTCGCCCATTGCAGCGTCGTGTCGTAGCAGTACGCCACCGTCCGCCGCCGATCATCCAGATAGAGCGCCTTGAAGAACTCCCACGCCGCGGGCGACACCTCTCCGAACCCCGGCTCCGTCGTCGGCCGGCCGCGACGATCCACGTTCCCGTCAAAACAACCCGACTTCGGATCCAGCCGGGCGCGGTAACTCCCCTCCGCGTTCCCCAGCGTTTTTCGGGACAATCGGAGCGGCGAGTAGCCCCCTCGCCGCGCCCGATTGCCCACCTCCGCCCCAAACGCCTCCTGGCATAGACGCACCAGCTCCACGTGCGTCAGCCGCGGGCGCGAACCCCTGAGCTCGTCGAACTGCTCCACGAGCCAATGTGTGTCGAAGAAGCGCGCGTAGTCGGCCTCACCCCAGCTCTCTTTCGCGCCAGGCGGGAGCGGACAGCCGTTCATCTCGCTCCGCGGCCGCAACCCGCTCCGCCACGCGGCAATCGTCAACCCCTCGTGCACCGCCTCCGGTGCGAGCCGCAGCGCTCCGTCCGCGTCCTTCCCCGCCAGTGCCGGCGCATTGCGCTCCACACACCGTCCGAACGCCTTTCGAAAGGCCGAGTCCCGCGATTTGCGGCCGAACCAGGCGGGATCCACGTCGCCGGCGCGCAACCAGTTCGCCGGCACGGACAAGCCGTTGTCCGTTGCACCGGGAATCGAGATTCGCAAGGCCGTTTGCATCGTGTGCCCGCTGAACCCTGTTCGCCGTCATCCGCGTCCGAGCCGCACTACGCCGACGTGCCGCCGCCCGACCCGCATCCGCTATCGAGCGACCTGCCCAACTTCCGCGTCATCCGACGCAGGATCGCCAGCCGCAACGCCACAATCGCCGTGAACGCCGCCACCGTGTCCCGAAGCCCGGGCTCGCGGCCCTGCGGCGTGCCTTTCAGCAACAGCCGAACGTTGTTCGCCACCGCTTCTCTGAACGCCGGCACCAGAGCGCCGGCCAGCCCCCGCATCGCGTTGAGCAGCTCCATGTTTGCGACCGCGTCATCGCTGTCCCAACCTTCCGCCAGGGCCGTGCGCAGCCTCGCCGCCGCCGCACTCACTCCCGCGTCTGCGCGTGCCCCCAGCACGTCACACACCGCCCCTTCGGCCAGCGATTGCGCCCCCGCGGCGTTGCACACCAGCTCGGCCAACCGCTGTACGCTCTGCGAGCCGCACTTTGCTACCAGCCCCCCAAGCTCGATACTCGCTTGCGTCAACACGCCCGCCGCGGTTGGAAGGACCGCCAGTTGCCTCACCATCGCGCTCTCCTTCATCGACCGCGCACCTCGGCGCCGCCGTGTCAATGTCCGCCGGCTACGGCTGCACCCCCGGCAGATCCCAGTCCGTGCCCAATTGCCCTCGCGGCCGCTCCTCGCCGTACCGGTATTGCGATGCCACGTTCTCGTTGTTTGTCGTGTGGTAGACGTTGATCGTGATTGGGGCTTGCGTCGGCGCCCCCGCCCCCGCTCCCTGCATCCCGAACATCGCCTCCCGCCCCGTGACGTTGCCCGCCGCCCGCCCCGCGAGCTGCAGCAGGTCACTGATCCGCATCCCCTCGATGTCAAGCCGCCCGGCGGTGGCGGCGAGTTCGGAACTGCTATACCCCTGCCGGCGCGCCGCCCAATAATTCGCTCGATCCCACCATCCGAGGCTGGCCTCCCACGGGATGTTTTCGCTTCCAAAATCGAACGGCTTCCCCGCCACCGCCCGCTCCGCCGCCATTCGCACGAACTCCCGCGCAGCGCCCGCGAGCGACGGCGTCTCGCGAAACAAGTCCTCCATCGCCGTGTCCAGGGCCGTCGCGCGCGGATCAGCCCCCATCGCGCTCTCGTCCTCACGTTGTCGCAGCGCCGCCTGGGCGTCGCTCTCCCGCCGCGCCCGCAGCCGCGCTTCCGCGCTTCATCGCTCGCCCCGCCGGCCAGAACCCGCTGAATCAGCGCCGTGTCCGCGTCGCGATCGCCGGCAAACGCGACCGGCCGGCCTCCGCCCATCACCAATCCGGCCAGGTACTGCTCGACCTGCTCATCATCCAGGCCGCCGATCGCCTGCGCCAGCGCCGCGTTGCGCGCCAGATCGTCCACCGTGCCCCGCAGATTGAGCGCCTGTTCGGTCGCGCGCGCAGCGTTCACCTGCCCCGACCCGGCCGGCAATCCCGCCGCGTTCAACCGCTCCGCCCACGCCGCCGCCGCGTCCACCGCCAGGTCGCGCTGTTTGCTGAGCTCCTCGTTGGCCCTGCGCGTCGCCTCCTCCAGCCTCTGCTGCTCCGCCACCAATGAACTGACCGCGTAGATGATCCCGCCAATCGCCAGGCCGCCCGCCGCCCACTTGATGAGCGCCGCGTCGATCTTCGTCACGCCCTCCGCGAAATTCAGCGTCAGGTCCAGCGATTGCGCAAGTGCCGGATTGACCTCCGCCACAAGCGACTTGACCAGCGACTCCGCCTTTCGATGAAAGTCCGCCAACCCCTCCGCACCCTTTACGCCCAGGCTCTTGGCCTTCTCCCCGGCCTCCTCGCTCTCGTTCCCGGCGTGCTTGGCCCCGTCCGCTGCTTTCGTTGCAGCGTCCCCCACCTGCTGCATCGCAGGCGCTACGCCCTCCCCATCCACGCCGATCTTGATCTTGATTTCCGGTCCATCGCTCATCGCGAACTCCGTCTCGCGGTCGCTCCCTTACTCATGCTCCGTCACCCGCAGCAGCCGCCCCGGCCGCAACGTCCCCACCCTCCGCGCCGGCCGGCGAAAGCCAATCGCCAACCAAAAGCTCCGCGGCGATGCGCTGGCCCGCTACTCCGGCCGCTCCCTGCACTTGTTTGCGGTGCGGAGCCGGCCCACGGTCGGTCGCGCCGTCGCCCGGCGCCAACGTCTCGCGGACTGGTGCCGCTCCTAAGTCACTCGGCTCCGCACTTAGAGCCCGCGCAAGCCGTCGGACCGTTCTCCACCTCACCGGAACCCCCCCAATCGCGCGGTAGACCGTCCGCACGCTCAGCCGGGCCTTCCGAGCCAACACCGAAATTGTGAGGTGAAGCGAACTTCGCCGAGAGAAGACCGCGGCGGGATCGATCGTGGCCATGTGGCTGTCGATTGCACGTGTCATGTCAGTCGTAGACCTTAGCCTGACTATTTACCACAGTCAACACCTCTGCGCACTGCATTTATTGAAGGGGTGTTCCTCTGCCGCAGCAGCCCCTATCCTCGCGTTGTGCGTTTCAGCCGGGACGAAGTCGCGTTCGGACAATATCTACGTCAATTGCGCGAACGCGCGGGGCGAACCGGCCGGGCGGTTGCGGATCGTTCTACCAGGATGCCCGCGGACATTGGCGAACCCCTTTCGGGCGCATATTTGAGCATGATCGAGCGCGGGCGCGTGCGCGGAGTCAGCTTCAAGAAGCTGGCATCTCTCGCCGTGATTTACAATGTTCCGGTCGCAGAATTGATCGACTTCGCCCCGCCCACGCTCCGCGAGCGGCTTCAGCGCGAGTATCGCGCATGGCACTCGGAGCCCGGACGTCCCCCCCTCGACCCCAACCCTGCGATTTCTCCACCACTTAGTCCAGACGCCGATGAAATGCTCGCAACAAGGCTCGTAGACGCCCGCATCCCCTTCGGTGATGCGCACGCCGCGGCGACGGTGAGAGATTTCGTAGCATGGTCGGTCCTGCCGGCCGCGCTCAGTTCGTTGGCCCCCGCCTTCTGGAAGGACCGGGCCAGGCAGGCGTCAGCCTTTCAAAGACCGCTGTTTCGTGAAATGGTCCGTATGCAAGCGGCCGGCTCATTCGACTTTTGGAAGCGCATGTGCCTTGCTGCTCAGCGTTGGTACCTGGAGTCTGTCACGCCACCCGACTTTATCGCACTCGTGGCCCGATGGACCTTTGATTATGAACGTAGAATGGGCGGGATCCAATTTGTGGACCCCGTCCTCGATTCGAAGTTTGGAATTTCGACTGCACCTGCTGGGCTAATCATCCACCTACGCCTCTTCGCTTCCGCGGTGATTCTGAGCCGGGAGGCCGCGACGGCCCTCCAGCTTCCCCCGCCCCCAACCCTTCACGACGTGCTCGCGGAGTATCTTTTTTCCGAGTTGCCCCGCCATAGCGGATTCAACGAGCCACCCAGCGCACAACACTCACCCCTTCAGTCTTTCGGCCGCCTGATCCGTGCAGCGCTCGATTCCGGCGAACCCGCCGAGCGGGTCGGCTTGCCCGCTCCTGTGGTAGAAGGAATTCGTCTCGCAATCGCCCAGGCCGAGAGGCTCAGCTCCCATCCCCATTCCACCCCCAACGCCTGATAACTCGCGTTCCCCCGCCTCTCAACGTCCCGAAATGGGCGTGACACTCCTGTCACATGTCACGCCCTCGAAATCAGCCCCAAAAACGCGGCAAGCTCTTCAATAACAGGCACTTAGTGCGACGACGGAAATAAAGTGCATTCCGTCCCGCAGCGCCACTTGAACCGCTCCCGGCTCCTTTTTTGTCCCACCTTTCGGCGTGCTCCGAATCGATGCTAACCAATTGCCACGGCTGGATTTACGGGATTTTTTGCCAGCGCCCCATTTGTCCGTTTTTTTCCGCCGCCAACAACCGCCAACAAGCGCCTCCCCCTCGACCCCGCTGCTGCTGTCCAGCCCCGAATTCCCGAACACCGCCTCGCGCACGGCCTAACCCACCCCCGCCGCCCCTTCCGACTACCGGTCCTGCTTTTCCCCGCTGCCCGTCTCCGCCGGTTCACGCCGTGACTCCCGCGGCTCCCCGCTCTCACGCGGCGGAGTCAGCCGGCCGGCCGGCTCGTCCTCCTTGTTCAATTCCTCCCCCACGTCCTTCAAGCCCTTCTTGAACTCCGAGATCCCTCGCCCAAGCGACCGCCCCACGTCCGGCAGGCGCTTGCCGAACAGCAGCAGCGCGACGACCCCGATCACCAGCAGGTGCCACGGGTCGAACGGCGTCCATGCCAACACGTCCAACCCAAACAGGCTCAGCATCGCACGTTCTCCACGGCCGACAACGCATCCTCACGAGAGCGGAGCAGCGTCCCGACCACTGATATTGTTTCGGGTACCGCCCCCTCTGTCAAAGCACAACACGGATTCATGCGAATAATCGCCGATCGACCGGCTCCACCCGGTATGCCAATCAGGCATCCTGTAGCCGCCCGCAATGCGAAGCGCGGCTGACCGGCCCGCCCACGCCCACCACCGCCCGACTCGCCAAGCGCGGCTGATGCACGACAATGCCGCATGATTCGCCACGTGCTCCCAATTCGCCTAGCATCGCCGCCCATGCCCGAAACGGACCCGCTTCGAGCCGTCGTCCTGATCTCCGGCGGCGGTTCCACGCTCGAAAATCTTGCCGCTCGAATCGCTGACCAGCGGCTCCGCGGCGTTCGAATTGTCGGCGCGATCTGCTCACGCGAAGGCGTCGGCGGAATCGAAGTCGCCCGCCGCCACGGCATTCCGATCGAGCTGATCCCGCGAACGCAATTCCCCGACGACGACACCTTTTCTAACGCGATCACCGATGTCGTACGCCGGATGAACGCCGAAATCGTGCTGATGGCCGGATTTCTCAGCTTCTGGCGGATTCCGGCGGATTTTGTCGCCCGCGTCCTCAACATCCACCCGGCGCTGCTGCCGGCCTTCGGCGGCCGCGGAATGTACGCCGCGCGCGTCCATCGCGCCGTGCTGGCGGCCGGCGAGTCGCACAGCGGCTGCACCGTGCACGTCGCGGATAATGAGTACGACCACGGCCCGATCCTCGCGCAGCGCCGCGTGCCGGTGCTGCCGGGCGATACCCCCGAAAGCCTGGCGCAGCGCGTCGGCGAACAGGAGCGCGAGCTGTATCCGCTTGTCATTCAGGCGATCGCAGACCGCGGACGCTCCGCGCTTCCAATCATGCCGGACTTGCTGCGGCACGCGCTGCCTCAGTCGTAACCCAGCTCCTCCAGATCGGCCTCGTCCATCCCGAAATGGTGCCCGATCTCGTGCAGCACCGTGACGCGGATCTCCTCCAGCAGCTCTTCGCGCGAGTCGCACATCGCGCATAGATTCTCGCGGAAGATCAACACGCGATCCGGCAACGGCGTTGACGAGCCGCCCACGTCCGGCTCCTCGATCGAGCGCCCCACATACATGCCGAGCAGCTCGTCGGGCGGCACGTCGGCCAGGTCATCCACCAGCAGATCGGGCGTCGGCCGGTCGCGCACCTCGATCAGCACGTTGCGCAGATACCGGCGCAGGTGCGGCGGAATGCTGGCGACGGCGTGTTCGGCCGCCCCCGCGAATTCCGCCTCGCTCATTCGAATCACGCATGACCTCACATCGCGCCGCAGCGGGCGCGTAGAATCCGCAGTACAGGCGCAGCACGCGCTGCGGATCGAGTATATCCAATCGGCAGGATCTCCATGAATTCCAAGCTCCCGGGCGATCTCCTCCTGCAAACCCGTCTTCGTCGCCATGCGCATCGCCCGGCGTCGCGCACGCGCGCGGGCTTCCGCCCTCGCCCTGTCGCCGCCGCGCTGCTCGCGATTCTCGTCGCGCCGTTGGTCGGCTGCGGAAACATGTCGCTGCTGATCACGCCCGTGCCGACGCGACAGGCGCTCGAGGAACACGTCGTGCGGCGCGAATCGGCCTTCGCCTCTGACCGCATCGCCATCCTCGACGTGGACGGCCTGCTCTCCAACGCCCGCGAACGCCCGATGATCGGTCCCGCCGGGGACAACCCCGTCTCAGTCTTCAAGGAGAAGCTCGACCGCGCTGCTGCGGATTCGCGCGTCCGGGCCGTCGTCCTGCGCATCAACTCCCCGGGCGGCACAGTCACCGCCAGCGACCTGATGTATCACGAGCTGCGGGCGTTCAGACAGCGAACCGGCAAGCCGGTCGTCGCGGCCATGCTCGATGTGGCCGCCTCGGGCGGCTACTACATCGCCTGCGCCGCCGAGGAAATCGTGGCCCACCCGACGACGGTCACCGGCAGCATCGGCGTCATCATGGTGCTGCCCGAAATGACCGGCCTGATGGGCAAGATCGGCGTGCGGACCAACGTCTTCAAAAGTGGGCAAATGAAGGACGCCGGCTCGCCCTTCCGCGAAATGGGCGACGCCGAACGGGCCATTCTGCAAGGCCTGATCGACGACATGTACGAACGATTCGTCGCGGTCGTGCGCTCCGGACGGCCGTCCGTCGACGAAAGCCGGGTGCGCTCGATCGCTGACGGCCGGGTCTATACGGCCGCGCAGGCGCTGGAGCATCGCCTGATCGACCGCATCGGGACGCTGGACGATGCGATCGCCGTCGCGAAAATGCGGGCCGGACTGAGCGATCGGCGGGTCGTGATCGTCCAATATGCCCGGCCGCTGGCCTATCGGGCGAATGTATATGCGGCCGCGCCGGATGGCCCGATGCAGGTAAACTATGTGAATGTGGACGTGGGCGATTTGCTGACGCCGACCACGCCGCAGTTCATGTATCTCTGGGCGCCGGGCTGGTGAAGCCGCCCGCCCCGTAGTTCGATGGTGGCACAGGATGTCTCTGGGCGCCGGGCCGGTGATGCGGTCCGCCCATGAATGCGGCGGTCGCGCGAGGTTCAATTCCTGACATGGGAGCCGGCCGTTGTTTCGACGTCTGCTGAACATCCTGGGGCAGGCCCGATCGCCGACGGAGCGAGTCGCTCCCGCAGCGCCGGAATCCAGCGCCGCCGCGCCGGAATCCAACTGCACCGCACCGAGACGCGCCGCCGCACCGGAATCCGACGCCGAATTTCGCGATTTGCCGACGCGCGGCGCTGTCCCCAGCGCCCACGGGCAGGGCGCCCACGCTGAAGCGACTCGTGGAGGCCGCTCGCCCAGCGGCAGCGCCTCCGGCGCACCATGCCCCGTCGAACACGCCGCCGCGGAAACACAGCGTTCGCTCGACGCATCCAGCACCGGTCCCGCGGCCCCACATGCCGATTCGCCCGACTCCCGCACGCGGCTGGCCCGCCGAGCGGCCGAAGTCGTGGATGCCTTTCGGCCGTTTATTCAGGCCGATGGCGGCGACGTGGACTTTGTCGGCGTGACGGAAAAGAACGTCGTGCAGGTTCGCCTGCGCGGCGCCTGCCGCGGCTGCCCTTCGAGCTTTCTGACGCTCCAGATGGGGCTGGAGCGGGCACTGCTGGAACACATGCCCGAACTGCGCGGCGTCGAGGACGTGGGCTGAGTGAGCAAGCCGGCCGGCGGCACTTGCCGGGCGCCATGCCGACGGCGCATTTTGGGTGCCATGGCGACGGTTTTGCGTCGCCATGCTCTTCGCCCGAGTACCGGGTGTAGCCGACCCCCGGCGCCATGTCTTCGCCCGTCAGGGCGCACGATCGTTGCCAGGGCCTTCAGGCCCTGGACCGAACCACGCCCACGCCGCGCCGCCGCCGCTCGCCGCGAAGAAAACCGGGTTTTTCTTGCATCCGCCCGAATCGGTGTGATAATTCAGTCAAGGTGCAGTTGGCAAAGGTGACGACCGCGCCATTCGCCGTTCTCACGCGTGCGTTGGATACCCCGCCGAAGGCTTTGCGTCGGCACGCTCATCAGGAACGCCGCCTTGACGCACTCGGGTGGCCATTGGGGTGGCGTCTTGGGTGGCGCTTTGGGTTGCATTTTGGGTGGCATGCTTTCGCGGTACTCCGCGTAAGCATGCGTCTGGTGCGCCGCCCTGGTGCCGCTCATGCGTCGTAGTCTGCCGCGAGCGCCCCCGCGACAAGAGGCTCTCAAAGTGCGCCCCACCCTCGACAGAGCAGCCTACCCCCTCGCGCGGAAGCGAGCATGCTTACGCGGCGTACCGCGAAAGCATGCCACCCGCCGCCTATTTCCACTTCGGGATGCCCTTGCCATGTACGCTCGCACCGCCAGTTTCTGCGTGATGTTAATCGCACTCTCTACCACGCCGTCAGCCAGCGCCGGCGGCGACTACGGACTGTCCGTGGATCTGTTTCAGATAGGGGATCGGACGTTTCTTCGCACCGAGTTCCAACTGGAGGGTATGGGGCAGTTCATCTTCGGCCTGAGCCCCTATCTCCACGGCGAATCGTGGGGAGTCACCTACTTCGATGCGATTCAGTTCACAACGACCGGGCACTTCCGAGTGCGGCGCTACAGCCCTTGGGGAGCCCCCGAGTTGCCGGAGACGGAGGCGGATTTCACAGGTGTGTGGCCCAACGCGATCGGTACGCTCTCCACGAATTCCGACGTGTGGGCATTGTGGTCGGATATCGATGGGACATGGGCACGCCGCGTCTCTCATGAGGGTGCCGTCCACCCCGATCGAATGACGATCAGCACCACGCTGCGCTACGCGGCCTCCATTACAGGTGCGTCCTACGGCGGCGATGTGGCTGTTGCGTTGGAGTCATGGGATGAGTCGCCGGTGGGCACGTTCATCGGCTGGTTCAACACGCAAGGCGACGCGACGGTCCCGTTTCAAACATTGCCCTTGAATCCAGCGCCGCACCAGCTTCACGGCATTCCGTCCGTTGCCGTAAACGCCAACGGCGACTTCCTGGCAACTTATGCACTGTTGATTCCGGTTCCGCATCGACGAGTCGAGGCGCGCACCGTTCTCCCCGGCGGGGCAATGGGCGCGCCGGTGGTGGTCGGCCCGCCTCTGTCCGATCGCCCTTCTGTCGGCGCAACCGGCGAGGGTAGCTTTCTTGTGTTCGCACGGCGCTCGGACGGGACGCCGCCCGCCACTGTGCAACGTGTCAGCCCCGACGGGCTTCCGCTTTGGCAGGCAATACCAGCGGACCACCGAGCTCCCGCCTTTGCCGCGCTGCCGGACGGCGGATTTGTGTCATTGTTGGGCTATATGCCAGGGACAGGCGGTTGGCCTATGTCCCTAGTCATGTTCGACTCAGTTGGTGTGCCCTTGTCCGCGCCTCTTACATTCACAAAGAACAGCTTCAACTATTACAGTCTAGCAACCGACGGCCGGAACGTCATGGTTGCGCCCAGCGGCACAGTGTGGATCGTCTGGCAGACAATACTTGACAATCAGTATGAGTACTTCGTCACGAGTCTCCGCCCCTACGCCCCCGGCGATCTCGATGGCGATGGGCGCCTCACCAATTTCGACATCGACCCATTCGTCCTCGCGCTGACCAACCGCCAGGCGTACCAGGCCGCGTTTCCACACATCCCCCCGGAGGCCATCGACATCCTCGGCGATATGGACGGCGACGGCGTCCTGACCAATTTCGACATCGACCCCTTCGTCGACGCCCTCGTCAACGGGCCGTAGCCGAGCGATCGCAGGCTGCATGTCCTGCATGCTTGCGCGGCGTACCGCGAAAGCACTCCACCAGCCTCCCACGCGGTGGGTCGCAAGGACGTGCCGCCAGCCGCTACACTCTCTCCCGGCCACGGCGGAGCATCGCCGACTGAATCCCCCGGGTCATGCCCAGGCAGGGACCATCGCCACGCCGGGGAGCCATGCCGACGGCACTTGCCGGGCGCCATGCCGACCGCTTCGCGCCGGCATGTTCTTCAGTCGCGACTCGCGCCCGGCCCCGGAGACGCCGAATGACCGGTCACACGCCCTCGCCCCTCGAATGCAACACCGCTCACTCTGATCGCGCATCCAGCCCCCCCCACTGCGCAACCGCCGGCGGAACGACCGACCTCGCCGCGCGCATCGCCTCCGCCGCACTGCTCGAAGGCGAGTTCACCCTGCGCTCCGGCCGAAAGAGCCGCTACTACATCGACAAGTACCTCTTCGAAACCGATCCGCACGTCCTGCGCGAAGTCGCCGCCCGGCTGGCCGCATTCGCCGGTCCGCCCGTGCAGCGCATCGCCGGGGCCGAACTCGGCGCGGTGGCACTGGCCGCCGCCGTGTCCCTGCACACCGGCCTGCCATTCGTCATCGTGAGAAACTCGAAGAAAGCCGACTACGGCACCGGCAAGCTCATCGAGGGCACGCTGCGCGCCGGCGAGCGGGTGCTGCTGGTCGAGGATGTCGCCACTTCCGGCGGCCAGGCGCTGGAGGCGGCCCGCGTGCTGCGCGAACACGGCGCAATCGTCGAGCGGATCGTCGCGGTGATCGACCGGCAGGAGGGCGCACGCGATGCCGTCACCGCCGCCGGCATCCCCTTTGACGCGCTGCTCACATCAGCACAGATTCTCGCCACGCGCGGCGGCGCCCCGGCTTAGCGATTCACGGACCGTTTGTCGCGCGCCCTCCGCGCATCCGCCCCGTCCGCCTCAAGCGGAGGCCGCCCCCTTGCGGATCGTGGCACGAAACGCCTCGAAGTACCCCTCGAACATCCGCCGCGTACGGTCGAACACCGCCTCCGAATCCAGCTCCGTCAGCTTGGAAAGGTCCAGCGGCGTCGCGAAATAGAAGAACTTGCCCTGGTCGCGGTAGTGCTCGACCGGCGGTTCCTTCCACGTCAGCCCCGCCTCCTCAAACCCCATCTCGACGAATTCGTCCATCTCGTCGCCGCTGCTCTCAATCGCGTCTTCCAGGTCCTCGCTGCGCCAGCGGTCATCCGTCATGATCCCGACCCGCACCTGGGGCAGAAACGGTCGCAGCGCCAGCTCCAGCCACAGCCGCTCCCCCACCGCAAATCGCGTCTGAAGCGTCGATTCATCATCACGATCCACCCGCTCCGGCGGGCCGAATCGGTCATCGCCGCGAAGCGCCTGCTCGAAGCGGTCGCGAAAGCGGTTGATCGAGGCGCGGGCGGCGGCATCCAACGGCATCAGCAGGCTCCTATTTGGCGGCCGATCCCGCCACCTCCACCGTCTCCGATCGCGACAGCCGCCGCAGCAGGCGCCGTCGCAGATTCGTGAGCGGACGGGCGATCAGCCGGTGTGCTCGAATCCAGAATCCGACGCCGCCCGCCCGCTCCGGCTCGCTGAGCAGATCCGGGCGCAGGCGGCGTTTGTGCTTGACCAGATGATAGCCGTCCGCATCGCGAAAGAGCGACCACACCCAGCGCCACAGATAGCGCCACGGCAGCAGCGGCGTCAGGGGCGGACAGCGCAGCGAAATCTGAAAGTCGATCAGGTACGGCCGCCCATCGTCCCCCAGCAGGATGTTCTGCGGCTTGTTCAGGTCCACGTATGCGACGCCGCGCTCGTGCATCGCCCGCAGCAATGCCGCCAGTTCATCGAAGAATGTACCGCTGACGCGATCCCCCTTCTGCAGCACCCGCCCCGGCACGAACGTGTGCAAAAACCCGGTCGCCCCCACGCGCCCGACAAATCGCGGCAACCCTGGCAAATCGCCCAGAGTCGCATACGCGCGCTCCTCCTGCCACCGCAGAAACCGCCCCACCCAGGTCATCGGAAGGCCCAGGATCGGGTTGAACCGCCCCAGCTTCAGCACGCACAGCCCCTGCGGCCCGTGATAGAGGCCCGTCGCGGCGAAAAAATCATGCTTGAACGTCCGGACGTGCTCGTAATTCTCCCCGTTGCACCGAACGCTCCGCGGCAGGTGTGCGCACGGCAGCGCATAAAGCCAGCCGTAACGGGCGGTGGGCAAGTGGGCATGAACGGTCTGGCGGTACATGACGGGCGGATTATACGAGTTCGGCGGGCCACGCGTCCCGGCACGCGCCAAAAATACTAACAAAATCCTAACAAACTGAAGAATAAAAAAGGCGTGCGGCACCCTTTGGGTATTGGCGCGGTCTAAGGGTGCCGCAGCGAGTGGAAGCTTAACTGATTTTCAGAGCGAAACTTACCGCTGAGAACCGTTGACCACGGCATCACGGAAACTTCCGCCCACGATGAGAGTATACCCGAGGCTCGGCAAGATGCAACCAAATTTGGTCCGAATTCTGACGATTTTCCGTCAATTATTTTGTCCCCGCAGCCGTCCGGTCCGAACTGGCCCATGGCTGACAGCGGTTTCGAGCTGGCGAAATCTCGTCAGCCCGCCGTTGCCGATTCCGGGAGCGGGTTCTAGAATGCACGTCAAGTCGTGAAAGCACTATCGGTTGATGAAGACGGCCAGGGGCTGCACGAAATGTATGCTGATTCCCCAGCACTGTCCGCCAGCGTTCTCGTTCTAAACCGACTGTACATGGCGGTGCGCGTGGTCAATGCGCGCCGCGCCATGACGATGGTCTATCGCCGCCTGGCCGAGATCGTTCACGTCGAGGACGGGAAGTTCCTCTCCTACGACTTCGAGGACTGGATCGATGTCAGCCGCGCTCGATCCGCCTTCCAGCCGGAAATGCACGACTGGATCCGCACGGTGCGATTTCAGATCGCCGTGCCGAAGATCGTACGCCTGCTGGGGTACGACAAGTTGCCGCGGACGAATGTGAAACTCAATCGCCGCAATCTCTACGCGCGCGATCAGAATCGCTGCCAGTATTGCGGCAAGCGCTTCGCCACCGCCGATCTGAGCGTGGACCACATTTTGCCGCGCTCGCAGGGCGGCATTACGTCATGGGATAACGTCGTCTGCGCCTGTTTGCGCTGCAATGTGCGCAAAGGGGGGCGGACGCCGGAGCAGGCGGGCATGCGCCTGATTACGGTGCCGCGCCGGCCGAAGCGCTCGCCCATCCTGACCGTCAAACTCAGCGATTCGCGCTATGCAAGCTGGAAGCAATTCCTCGATTTCGCCTATTGGAACGTGGAACTGAAGTAGGGGCTGCCCGCCTCCACGGGCTGAAGCCGGTGGAATCCGACCCATCTTCATCGATGAACTTCTGCCGGCTTCAGCCGGCAGGTTCCCCGCGCTCAAGAGTCCGCCGAATCGCATCACACGCCCCCTGAATCGTCCGCTCATCCGGCAGAAAAACCACGCGGAAATGCCGCGTCCCCGGCCTCTGACCAAAGCCGCTCCCCGGCACCACCACCGCGCCGGTCTCGCGGATCAACCGCGTCACGAACCGCTCATCCGGTTCATCGCCATGCAGGCGCGGAAAGGCATAGAACGCCCCCGCCGGCGTCACGCACGACACACCCGGAATCGCCGCCAGCCCAGACATCAACACATCCCGCCGCCGCGTGAGCCGCTCCATCATCTCGCGAATGTGATCCTGCGGCCCTTCCAGCGCAGGACGAATCGCATACTGCTCCGGATGGTTGGCGCTGATGCGGGCGCGCTCCATCTTGCGAATCGCCTCGCAGTAATCGCCCAGCGCCGCCGCCGGCCCGCTCACGATGCCCCAGCCGATCCTGAACCCCGGCACCACGTACGACTTGGACAGGCCGTTGAACGTGATCACCTTCGCGCCGGCCGCGACCGACGCCGTGGAAACATGCGTGCCCCCGTCGAACAGCAGCTTGTCGTAAATCTCGTCGCTGATGATGACCAGGTCGTGGCGCAGCGCCAGCTCAACGATCTGCTCGATTCGCCGCCGCGTGCACACCGCGCCGGTGGGATTATTCGGGTTGATCAGCACCAGCGCACGCGTGCGGTCGTCGATCCGCGCGGCGATGTCCTCGACATTCGGCTGCCAGCCGTCCTCCTCATCGAGGAAATAGTCCCGCCGCTGCGCCCCGAGCTTGGCCAGCACCGCCGTATAGAGCGGATAGCCGGGCGACGGCGTCAGCACGTTCTCACCCGGGTTCACCAGCGCCGCCAGCGCCAATTCGATCGCCTCGCTGCACCCGCTCGTGATGTAGACGTGCTGCACGTCGCGAATTCCGGCCGCTTCCGCCGACCGGCGCACCGCCGCAACCGCCTCCGGAATTCCCGACGACGGCGCATAACCGTTGCGGTTGTCGCGCATGGCGCGCTCCACCGCCTCAATCATGTGCGCCGGCGGCGCGAAACCGTAGAGATTCGGGTCGCCGATGTTCAGATAGAGCATTTCGCGGCCGGAGCGCGCCACCTCATCCGCGATCAGCAGGATGTCGCGAACGGCATAGCGAATCTCGCGGGTTCGTTCGGCAGGAACCGTCACGCGCTGCGAACCGACGGCCGGCGATTTTGATCCAATAGCGCTCATCCGCGTCATTCTCCCCGAGGTCGGCGCCCCAGGGCAAGCGCCACTCGACGCACCCCCGCTTCATCCCCACCGCCCGGCCTCACGTCCCGCGGTGCAGCGCTTCCATCAGGCCCGCTCGCGAAATGCCCGCCACGCGAACGCGCTTGCGCGGCGAGGCGTGCCCGCTGACGATCTCGACCGTTGATGCGCCAACACCCAGGCTCTCGGCCAACAGGCCCTGCACCGCCGCGTTGGCCCGCCCGTCCTCGGGCGGCTGCACCACCGCGACCTTCAGCACGTCTCCGAGCACCCCCATCAAGCGGCTGCGCGACGCGCCGGGCACGACCTTCACGCCGAACGTCACGCCGCCGTCTTCTTCGGAAACGCTCAGAGAATCGAAAGCGGACATGAGCTGTTCAGGCTCCTCCCCCCCTTGCGGCTCGGTCGGCAACAGCGCATCGCCGCGGAATCCCAGGCCCAGGTATTTCTCCCGGACCAGCGGATCCGTCGCCAGTTCGTACGGCTTGCCCTCGCGGATGACCTTCCCCTCCACGATGACGTAGCTGCGATCGGTGACCTGCAGCGTTTCATACACGTTGTGATCGGTGAGCAGGATCGAGACGCCCGAATCTCGCAGCCGCACAATCTCCGCTCGCAGATCCTCGACCTGCCGCGGGTCCACGCCGCTGAACGGCTCATCCAGCAGGATCAAACGCGGGCTGGTAATCAGCGCCCGCGCGATCTCGAGGCGGCGCTTCTCGCCGCCGGAGCAGGTCGATGAGAGATTGCGGCGCACCGTCGTCAGACCGAACTGGACCAGCAACTGCTCGACCTTCTCCCGCCGCTGCTGCGAGCTGATTCGCAGCGTCTCACAGATGGCCAGCAGATTGTCCTCCACAGTGAGCTTGCGGAAGATGCTGTGATCCTGGGACAGATACCCCATCCCCAGCCGTGCCCGGCGATACATCGGCATGGCCGTGATGTCCCGCCCGAGAAAGTTCACGCTGCCCGCTTCCGGCGTGATCATCCCGACTGTCATGCGAAAGCTGGTGGTCTTGCCCGCACCATTCGGCCCCAACAGCCCGACAATCTCCCCCTCGCGCACCACGAACGACACGCCATCCACCACGCGCCGACCCGCGTAGGACTTTCGCAGGTCCGAAACGTCCAGCAGCACCTGGGCCGCAGGGGTCGATGAGGCGATCGGCGGGGCCTCTGGCATCTGTGAGTAACCTGTTGATAGAAGTCACCGAGAACCGGCTCAATCGCACGGATTCTCGAATTTCATAGGCTCGAAACCGCACCCGGAACGAAAGCTCAACCCACTCGGCAGCCCGTTCGTAAAGCCATTCAGATCATCGGCTTATGAAAGAAAGCCGCCGGGATTGCATCAACTCGTGCGGCACTCGGTGCTCGCCGGGAGAGGCGGTTGGGCGTCACCCCGGGGATGTGCCCGGAAATCACAAATCTCCTGTTGACAACTGCGGGAATGCGCACCGCGATTGCGTTCACTGAATCATCCGCACCCGGCCCACGTCCAGCATGCGCCAGCGGCCGGACGAGTCCATCGGCACGACGCCGGGAAGATAAACGAAGAACGCGCGCCCCACAATCTGATCTTCGCGGACCGTTCCAAGCCGATAGCGATCCTCGTAGTAATCGTGCCGCAGGTGCGGCCCGACCATCGACCATTCGCGGCTGTCGTGACTGTGCGGGGTGTTGTCGCCCATGACAAAATACTCTCCCGCCATCAGCTCAAACGCCTGTCCCGGCATCGCTCGACGCGTACGCGACGCATGCGTCGTGTAATGCACGTCGCGCTCAACCCGCAATTCGCGCAGCTCAAGCCGCGCGTCCGCCCCCTCCAGCCGCAGGCGCGCCCCCCAACCGGCACACTCCCGGGCGGTATCGAGAGACACGGCATAATCCGGCTCCGGCACCTCCAGCAGCGCGCTCCCATTCACCATCAGGCGCACCCGCCAATCAACGTGCTCCAGCCGGAACTCAGCCGATCCACCGCTGCGCAGCGCGCTGCTTGCTCCCTGTGCGACCGTCCGCTCATTCTCCCCGTCCGAACCCGCCGCCCGCAGTTCGGTGCTGCCATCCGCTCGCAGAACGGCGCTGAATCGCATTCTGCGGCGCTCGATCTGCACGCGCAGCTCTCCGCGCTCTCCGCTGAATCGCAACAGGGCGCTGACCGCCAGGTCGCCGACGTGCGTGCCGGCGGACCCGCCGTTGTAGGCATAAAAATCCTGGTGATACGGGCCGACGCCGCCGGGGGCGAAGTCCAGCGCCCGCGGCCGCGCATCGCTCGAATCGTAGCGCACCACGCGCGAATCGAGGCCGCTCCATCCGCCGCCGGGATCATCCGCATAAGCCGCCGGCTCCCACGCCGAGGGCGGCTCGCCCTCCCGCGGCAGCGACGGCACGAACCGCTGATCGTGAACCGGAAACCACAGCACCCGCTGCGCCGCGGGCGTCTTGCGCCGGATCCGCCCATTCACGAACACATCGCCGTCGACGATCTCGACGTCCTCTCCCGGCAGCGCGATCAATCGCTTGATGTAGTTTTGCCGCGCATCGGCCGGATCCCGAAAGACAATCACATCCCACGGACGCGGCCCGAAGAAGCCGCCAAGCTCGAAGGGCCACTTATGCACCAGGATGCGATCCCCCGGCTTCGTCGGGGGCAGCGTCCCTTCATAGACGCGATGGCAGCCCGGGCAGGTCGGCGGGCCGTCCGCCGCGAGCATCGATCCGCCGCCTCGCTCGTCCGGAGTCAGGGCGCCGACGGCGAATTCGCAGCCGCAATCGCGACAGACCAGCGTGCGATGCTCCCCGCGCAGCGACTCGGCCATCGACCCGGTCGGGATGATGAACGCCTCAATGAAGAATGCGCGGAAGATGAAGGCCAGCACCAGCGCCGTCAATACGGTCTCGATCGTCTCGATCGCCAGCCGCGCGCTGCGCCCCGACGAAATCGCGTGGTCATTCGCTCTGGTTGACTCAGAGGCCCCGCCCTTGGCCGCCGGAGCGCACTCTTCCGACCCGCCCCACGCACTGGAGGCAGCGTCATCGCCCGCGGACGCAGCGCCTTTCTCGGGGCCGGCCCCGCCGCCTGGCTCAGGGGATCGCGCGTCGGTGGGCACGTCAGTGGATCCAGCGAACCCGCCCGGTGTCCGGCAACAGGCGGAAGCCGCCGAATCCCGGACCGCTCGAGCCGGGCCAGTAGACGAAAAACGCACGCCCCAGCAATTGATCGATCGGCACCGTCCCGAAGGCGTACTTCCCCGCTGCAAAACTATCCGCCAGGTGCGGACCGACGTCCTCCGGCCCCCAGTAGCGCGCATCGCGGCTGTTCGGGCTGTTGTCCCCCAGCACAAAGCACGCATCCGCCGGAATGCGGAGCGGATGCCCCTCGCTGGCATTGCCCGGCGGACCGCTTCCCGACCGCGGCCGATCGCGGGTCGCGTTCGTGTAGTAGACGTCGCGATCAATCCGCACGGAAGACAGGGCTGCCGAGACGCGCTCGGCCGCGATCTCCACCACCGCGTTGGCCTTGTCCTTGCTCAGCAGCCGGGCCGCCTCATCGGTGACGTCCATATCCGACGAAAGCACGCCGTCGTCGTCAATCTCCACGATTGCGCGATAATCCGCGACACCCAGCGCAAATCGGCGGCCGCTCCGACCCGTGTCAATCTGCGTCTCGCCGCGCAACAGCGGCGGACCGCCGTCCGCACCGACGTGCAGCAGCGTGACGCGGCCATCGGCGTAGAGACGTGCAGCGAAAGAATCGGACCGCTTCGCGACCCGCAGCTCAACGTAGCCGTCCCCGCCGTCCAGCGTCACGTCGGCGCCGATGCGCACATCAGAGACCACCGTCGCCGGCTCCATGCCGCTGCCCGGCAGACCGGGGCGGATGTTGTAGCCGTAGAAGTCGCGAATATCGCCCGGCGCACTGTCGCTGCCGGGGGCCGTGACAAAGCGGATGACGCCGCGGCCGCGGTCCGCCCCGCCGAAGCGCAGCACGCGCGTCGCCAGGTCGCTCCAGCCGCCGGATTCATCCTGGGCCACGAAGCGCGGCTGGTAGCCGGGATCGCCGAGGCCGGGCTTCTTCGGCCGATGATCCTGGATGAACGCCGGCATCCAGAGCGAGTGCTGGGCATATTGCGGCTTGCGCGCAATCCGCCCGTCGGCGAAGATGTCGCCGTCGATCATCTCGATCGTCTCGCCCGGCAGACCGATCAGGCGCTTGATGTAGTTTGTGTTCGGTTCGGTGGGAAACTTGAAGACGACCACGTCCCATCGCTGCGGGCTGAGTGAATCCATCCACTTGAACGGGAACTCATATGCCCAGCCGTGCACGATGATGCGATCTCCGCCGCGCATCGGCATGTCCAGGGCCGGCAGCCGGGCAAATTCCTGCGGCGCGACTCCCGGCGGCGGCGGGCGCTGGGCATTGCGGAACAGCGTGCGGCAGTTCACACAGTGCGCAAACGTCGGCGGCAGCGGACCGCGCGGCGTGACATCCGGCCCCACCGCGAACTCGAATCCGCAGTTGCTGCACGTCGTCATGGCGTGCTCGCCGCGAAGCGTGTCGGCCATCGAGCCGGTCGGAATTTCGTAAAGCTGCAGGAAGAACGTCTTGGTGATCAGCAGCAGGATGAAGAACGCGACAAAACCGCCGATCTGCTCGTAGGTCGTCTCCTTCAGCGCATCGGCCGGTGCAGCAGCAGCGCCGCTGCGAACCGTCGCCGGCGGGGGCGAGAGGGACCCGGGTCGAGGCGGAGGAACGGCGGACACGCATGATTCCCGCTGAAACAGGGCGGCTGCGGGCGAATCGCGCCCGCGGTCGGGAGAGCGTAGTCACGCCGCCGGGCCTCGGCAAGCGCCGGTCGATGCTCGGCCGGCCGCTACAATTCCCCCGTGGGGAGGTAGCTCGAGGAGCCGGCTGCATGTTCATGCGCATGATCTACGACGAGAAGCTCGCGCAAGCGGCGTACCTGATCGGTTGCCAGCGCAGCGGGGAGGCGATCGTGATCGACCCCGAGCGCGACGTGGACCGCTACATCCGCCTCGCCGCCGAAAACGGCCTGCGCATCGTCGCGGTCGCGGAAACGCACATCCACGCCGACTTCGTCTCCGGAGCGCGCGAGCTGGCGGAAGCGATCGGGGCGAAAGTGTATGTTTCCGACGAGGGCGGACTCGACTGGCGCTCCGAGTGGCTCGATGCGCGCGTCGCCGGCGGCTCCTACCTGCACCAGCGGCTGCGCGACGGCGACACCTTCTCCATCGGCCTGATCGAGCTGCGCGTCATGCACACCCCCGGTCACACGCCCGAGCACATCGCATTCCTCGTCACCGACCGCGGCGCCGGCGCTTCGGAGCCGATGGGCATGGCCTCCGGCGATTTCATCTTCGTCGGCGACCTCGGCCGGCCCGATCTGCTGGAGACGGCGGCCGGACAGACCGGCGCGATGGAACCCGCGGCCCGGCGCCTCTTCGCCACCGTCTCCAAGCTGAGTTTCGTTCCCGATTATGTGCAGGTCTGGCCGGCCCACGGCGCGGGCAGCGCCTGCGGAAAGGCCCTTGGCGCGGTGCCCACCAGCACGATCGGCTACGAGCGCCGCTACAACCCCGCTATCCGCGCCGCAACCGCCGATGAACGCACCTTCGTCAACTTCATCCTCCGCGATCAGCCGGAGCCGCCGCTCTACTTCGCTCGCATGAAGCACCTGAACCGCGTCGGTCCGCCGCTGCTGGGATGTGTCCCGTTCCCGCCGCAGATCGCAATGGCCGACCTCGCGCGCCTCGACGCAAAGCGCGTCGCCATCGCCGACACGCGGAGTTGGGACGATTTCGCCTACGGGCACATTCCGGGGGCACTTTCGTTTCCGCTGTCGAACGCCTTCAACACCGAGGCGGCTTCGATGATCCGCCCCGAGGAAGACGTATTCCTCGTGATCGACGCGGAGCATCTCGAGGAAGCGGTCCGCGACCTGATCCGCGTCGGCGTCGATCAGTTGCGAGGCTGGTGCCCGGCCGCGGAGATAAACGCAGCGGCCGCCGATGCCGGCTCCGCCGCGCACCTTGTGACCATCCCCGAAATCAGCGCGACCGCCGCAGCCGAGGCGCTGGCCGCCGGCCGCGTGAACTATCTCGACGTGCGCCGCGCGGCCGAATTCGTCGCAGGTCACGCCCCGGGCGCGCAGAACATCGCCCACATCCGGCTGGCCGGACGGCTGGACGAAGTGCCGCGCGACAAGCCGCTGGTCGTCGGCTGTCGCAGCGGAGCGCGCTCCGCCCGCGCGGCCGCGTTGCTGCAGCGCGAGGGGCTGACCGTGATGAACCTGGCCGGCGGGATCATGGCCTGGGAACGGGCGCGCGCGCCGATCGTCCGCGAACCTGCCGTTCAGCGGGAGGTGCCGGCATGAGCGCCTCTCCTACTCCAAACAACCCGGTCGTGGACGTGGCGCCGCGGATGCTCGCCGACTGGCTCGCCCACGGCCAGGCCGATCTGGTCGACGTGCGCGAGGACTTCGAGCACGCCGCCGAGCGCATCCTTCCCAGCGAGAACGCCGCGCTCTCCGCTTTCGACGCGCAGCGCGTGCGCGAGCGCCATGGGGATCGGCGCGTGGTGTTCTACTGCCGCACCGGCCGGCGCAGCGCGGATGCGGCCCGTAGGTTCCGCGCGTCGGATGAGCCGGTTTTCCACCTGGCCGGAGGGATCGAGGGCTGGAAATCGGCCGGATTGACGGTTGAACGTGCGCCGGGCGCACCGCGGATCGACGTACTCCGTCAGACGCACATGTCCATCGGCACGCTGGTCCTCAGCGGCACGCTGCTCGGCGCGTTCGTATCGCCCTGGTTTCTGATCGTCAGCGGGTTCATGGGCGCCGGGTTGATCTTCGCCGGCGCGAGCGGAACGTGCGGGATGGCGATGCTGATCGGAAAAATGCCGTGGAACCGGCCCCCTGCGCAAGGCCCGTGCGGCCCCGGCGGTGCAGCCTGCGGGAAATGAAACCGGCCGTCAGTGGGGACGGCCGATCACTTCCACCTTGATCTGCTTGAGGTCGCCGACGGCGCCGGTGTACGTCTCAAAGCCGGAGCGGAACTGGAACTGATCGCCGGCGAGCGAAGCCGAGCTGGCGACGAAGTCAATCTCGGCGGGATCGTCCGCGAACCAGAGGCGCACGCACGCCGCACCGGCGTGCTCATTGACCACCGAGACAGCATCCGAAACGCTGCGAGTCAACTCCGCGTTCATGGCTTGCCTCTCTTTCCGCCGACCCGCGCCAGGCGCGCGCTGCGAGTCGGCGCTATCCGACCACCGCGAGGATGTCGTTCTCATCCATGATGAGCATCTCCTCGCCGTTCACCTTCACCTCGGTACCCGCGTAACTGCTGAACAGCACGGTGTCGCCGTCCCGAACCTGAAGCGGAGAGCGCTTGCCGTTGTCCAGCAGACGCCCCTCACCCACGCTCAACACCTTCCCGCGCTTGGGCTTCTCCTTCGCGGAATCCGGCAGCACGATCCCGCCCGCAGTCTTCGACTGCGCCTCAAGGCGCTTCACCAGCACTTTGTCGCCCAGCGGGCGGATCCCTACCTTGCTCATCGGTCCGACTCCTGCGTCGAAAAACGGATTATGCCAATAACCGCGCGTAACCGCCAGTGGAATCACGGATTCCGTACGGATGCGTGCCCTACCCCTGTGCAAATTCAGTGCCGCAGCGACCGGTACCGGCCGGGCCGGGCCACCACAGTCGCAAGATCATATATTTCAATATGTTGCGCACATGTCAGCCAGGAAGCCGAGCACCCAGCCCGGAAAGGCCAACCTGCCATTCCGGCAGCCACCCCCTGCCGTCTGATTCCGGTTTTATTGGACCACCCCGCCGCTCCCGGACAGACACCCGTCAATTGCGGTATTTGACGTGGCAATCCTTGCAAAGCGTCGTAATGCGAGCAAACGACTCGCTGAGTTGCTCACGAACGGCGCCGCCTGCAACCAGCGCCTCTTCAATCGCGGATGCGAGCGATGACGACTCGCGCAGCATGTCGGCAAACTCCGCCGGATGCGTCAGCGTCTCCTTGTCCTCAATCAGGACGCGCATCAGATCGGCCAGCCGCCCGGCTTCCGCCGCCGGCACCACGTCGGGATGGTCCTTTGGCACCACCCAACCTGCCTTCTCGACCGCCACCAGCAGCTCATACGCCTCGTCAACTGCCACCATCGCGCTGACCATGTCGCTCGTCTGCCACGTCTCCGGAAATTCCGCACTCGCGAGGTCGAGAATCGCGTTCGGCACCTCGGAGGCCGTCTGAACGCAGCGATACAGCCCCGGATAACTCGGCGACGTGCCGGACACTTTCATGCGGCCGACCGCCGCGTCCGACGAGATCACGCCCAGCGTCACCGCGGCCCCCCCCCAGCGCACCCGCGCTGCGGTGACGCCCATGATGGCAGTGCATGTAGATCGGCGTGGGCAGGTCGCGCAGCGCCCGCGCCAGCTCCGGCGTCCGCTCGCGGGTCATCCCGTTGTAGCTGATCGGCAGATGCACATAGCGCATGACGCGCGCCTTGGCGGCGGCCAGGTCCGGCCGCGCACCGTCAACCGAGATTACGGTTCGCACACCCCAGGCCGCAAGCGTGTCGAAACCGGCCTCGCCCTCGGGAACCGAGCCGCTGTACATCTGCGGCGCGTACGCCACGACGTTATGAAGGCCCGGGTAGTCAGCCGGCACGGTGGCATCCAGCGCCGGCGGGCCGATCGTGGAGTCATGGCCCGCGGCAGGCCGACTTTCCACCGGCCGCGTCCCATTCGCATTCGGGTCTGTCGTGCGTGAGCACGCGCCGACCACGACGGTAACCGTCACAAGCCCGAACAGCATGGTCCGACGCATCTTGCATTCCCCGAGGAGGGCAGGATGTCCGAGTCCGACGCCGGTGGGAGCTTATCCGGGTAATCAGAAGCCGGCCAAAGCCGGCGCCGTGATCTCACGTTCGCCCTCCCGTTCCCCCCAACCAGTTCCCGGCCTTTGATTCCCGCCTGGGCGGCGGTCAAATTTGACGTTCCCCGCCGCGGGCGTCACAATACCCGGTTCACGGTACTTGTCGGAGAAGCCCGCATGCACAGCCGTTTTCGCACAATCTTCGCCCCGATTCTGGGCGTAGTCGCGCTGCTGGTGAGCGGCTGCTCGGTCGGCTCAACCGTGTCGGACGGCCGCGCCGGTTCGCCGGTTCAGCATCCCGTTCTGCAGAACGTACCGCTTCCGAACGGATTCGAGCTGGTCGATGACCGCAGCCGGATTTCGAGCAACGGGCAGATCCGCTTTGCCCAGTGCGAGTTCTCCGGCCGCGCGGAGCGCACCAGCGTCTACGAGTTCTTCAAGAATTACATGCCCACCGGCGGCTGGAGCCTGCAGGACGAGCGGCTCATCGGCGGTGTGTACGAATTGCGATACGGCAGCGCGACCGAGCGCTGCGACGTGCGAATCAGCCGCAGCGGGCGCGGCACGCGGATCGATGTCGAAGTTCGTCCGTCGACGGACTCCGGCGAAGCGGCCCCGCCCCCGCCCAAGTGGCCCGGCAACTGACCCTCACGACTGGAGCAACGATGGACGCCGAAACGCGTCACCAACTGAAGCAGAACGAGCTGGCCGCGGCACTGGGCAAGCTGAAGAACGTCGAAGCGCGGAAGTGGCTTCAGACAATCGGCATTCTCGTCGTGCTGATCGGCCTGGTCGCCGGATACAAGCTCTGGACCGCCGGCCGCGAGGCCGCGATCAGTCGTTCGTGGTCCGAGCTGTACCGCATCGACCGCGACGCGCCGGCCACTCCCGAGCTGGATCCGGTCGCAAAGATTCGCGAACTGATCGCAGCCCAGCCGAACGCCGACTTCCAGGTGGCGGCCCGGCTGCGGCTGGCCAAAGCGCTCAACACCCGCGCGGTCGGCGACCCCGCTCAGCACGACGCGCTCATGCGCGAAGTCGCTGCGGCGCTGCAGGGCGCTCCCGCCTCCGCACGCCCGCAGCAGCGCATCGCGCTCGACTACGCCATGTCCCAAATCCACGAGTCCCTCGGCGAGTTCGATCGCGCCAAGGCGATCTACGAGCGAATCGTCGCCAATGACGCCTATCGCGGCTACCCGGCTTACGACCTATCGCGCGTCAAGCTGGACTCTCTGGACCAGATCAGCAAACCGGTGACCTTCATCCCCGGCAGCCGCCCCGTTCCCGCCACCGCGCCCGTGGACACGGGAGCGCCGCGCACCATCACCGAGGCGATCCTCTCAAACCCCGGCTCCCTGCCGCCCGTCCCGCAGACGCCGCCGCAGCAGCCATCCGAACCACCGCCTGCCGGTGAGCCGGAAGGCGAAGCGCCTGCCGCCCCTTCGGGTGAAGCTCCCGCGACCGACGCGCCCGGCCAAGCGCCGGCCGGCGAGGCGCCGCCCGCCGAAGGCGAGACGCCGCCGGCCCAGCCGGGCACCCCGTAGCGGGGCGGGTTCGCCGTGCCCGAACGCGACGAAGACGACATTCTCGAGCGCCCCATCCCGCTGGATGAAGCGAGCGCGGAGCATGTGCGCATCCGCATCCGGCGGCGCCTGCCCGGCCGCCGCCTCGACAAGTACCTCCACGGGCGCTTTCCGCACCTCTCCCGCACGGCCATTCAGCGGCTGATCAACCAGGGCGCGGTAACGGTGAACGGCCGCCCGACCAAGGCCAGCTACGAGATGATGGGCGGCGACGTGGTGGACCTGCTGCTGCCGCCGCCTGAGCCGCGCGAGATCGTCCCGGAGAACATCCCGCTCGACGTGCTCTTCGAGGACGAGCACCTGATTGCGATCAACAAGCAGGTCGGGATCATCTGCCACCCCGCGCGCGGCGACCAGACCGGCACCATCGCCAATGCGCTGGCCTACCACTGCGCCAGCGGCCTGAGCCACGGCGATGATCCCTTCCGCCCCGGCATCGTCCATCGCCTCGACAAGAACACCACCGGCATCATGGTCTGCGCCAAGCAGGACGAAGCGCACTGGCGCATGTCGCTGCAATTCGAGCGGCGCACCGTTCGCAAGACCTACATGGCGGTGGTCGAGGGCGCCCCGCATCTGGACAGCGACCTGATCGACGCGCCGATCGGCGTGCACCCGGTGGTGCGCGAGAAATTCGCCGTGATGGTGAAAGAGAACAAGATCGACATCGGCAAGGACGCGCAGACCGTTTACCAGGTGATGGAGCGCTACGACGGCTACACGCTCGTGAAGCTCATGCCGCGCACCGGGCGCACGCACCAGTTGCGCGTGCACATGTCCCACCTGGGCCACCCCATCTGCGGCGACACCATGTACGGCGGTCGGCCGGTCAGCGAGGCGGCCATCGCGGGCGCCGGCTCGCGCGAGCCGTTCCTGTCGCACCAGGCGCTGCACGCCTGGAAGCTGGAATTCAAGCACCCGATCACGGGAGAGGATATGGCGCTCGAAGCCCCCTTCCGCGACGGATTCCGCACGCTGGTGCAATTGCTCCGCCGCCACCGCATGAAACCGACCCGCGGCGGAACGACCTAGAGCGGTCTTGGAAGTGTTCTGCGACCACCACCCGCTGAAGCGGGTGGCAACCGCCGGTCGGCTGAAGCCGACCAGCTCACACCCGGCCGTGTGCCACTGCACTTGAGCAGAGCGGTTCAATGTCCCTCTGCTCTTGAGCAGTGCGGTTCTGTGCGCCGCTGCTCCTGAGCAATGCGATTCAATGACCCCCCGCTCTTGAGCAGCGCGGTTCTGTGCGCCGCTGCACTTGAGCACTGCAATCCTTCTGCGAGTACCAGTGCCCGCAAGGCCGGCTTTCAGCCGGCCAGTGTTTGCCACCGGCTTCAGCCGGTGGACCGCGCCATCCCACACCCCCCTATTTCTTTCTCAACCGGCTTCAGCCGGTGGACCGCGCCATCCCGCCCCCCTCTTTCTCTTTCAGCCGGCTTCAGCCGGTGGACCGCGCCATCCCTCACCCCCTTCTGTCATTTTCAGCCGGCTTCAGCCGGTTTGTGTGTCCCACTGACCTTGAGCAGTGCGGTTCAATATCCCACTGCTCTCGAACAGTGCAATCTCTCGCGAGCACCATTGCCCGCAAGGCCGGCTTCAGCCGGCCAGTGTTTGCCACCGGCTTCAGCCGGTGGACCGCGCCCGTCAGAATGACCCCGAGATTCTGAGGTGCGGTTCGCAGGCCGCGACCCCCAGGATCAGCGCCTCAATCTCCTCAATCGCGCGCCGCTGCCCGGGCCATAGCATTTCCCGCTTCGCATCCTCCGCGGTTTCCCACCGATGATCCGTGTGCTCGTGGCTCAGCGCGACCGTCGCGCCCGCCGCAACCTCGGCGGCAAACGTCGGGCAACAGTGAACCTCGTCCGAATCCGCCACATAGAACATGTTTACGAACTCAAGCTGCCAGAAGCGCGTCGGAGCCAGCCCCGTCTCCTCACGCAGCTCGCGCAGCGCCGCCCCGGCGGCCGACTCACCCGCCTCGATCCGCCCATGCACCGACTGCCACGTTCCCCCCAGCCGCAGCGTCGGCGCCCGGCGCAGCAGCAGAAACCGCACCGCGTCCGCGTCGCGACGGAACACGTACACATCAATGATCCGCGCGACGACCGTGGACAAGCGCCATCCCCTTGGCAAAACGCAATACGCCGCCGGCGCTCGCAACGCCGACAAACGCACAGAGGCAACTTGAAAACACGCCCCGGGCGCCGCAGTGCGGTCACCCGGGGTCGCGCGATTCAACAGCCGTAAGCGGGTCAGAGCTTGACCGTCACCGTCTTGATCTCGGTGTAGGCCGACAGCCCGTATTCACCCAGCTCGCGCCCGACGCCCGACTGCTTGAACCCGCCGAACGGGGCGGCCGCGTCGAAGACGTCGTAGCAGTTGACCCACACCGTCCCGGCCCGGACGCGGTTGGCGATGGCGTGCGCCTTGGTGATGTCCTTCGTCCAGACGGCGGCGGCCAGCCCGAAGATCGTGTTATTCGCCCGCCGGACGACTTCGTCCACGTCCTTGAACTTGATGATGCTCATGACCGGCCCGAAGATCTCCTCCTTGGCGATGGTCATGTCGTCCGACACGTTGTCGAAGACGGTGGGCGCGATGAAGTAGCCGCGATCCCCGACGCGCGTGCCGCCGACCACCAGCTTGGCGCCCTGCTTCTTGCCGGCCTCGATGTAGCCCATCACCTTGTCGAACTGGACGCTCGAGACCTGCGGCCCCTGCCCCGTCTCGCGGGCGAAGGGATCGCCGACCTTGCGCGTGCGGGCCTTCTCCGCGATCTTCTGTACGAATTCCTCGTGGATGCGCTCCTCGACGAACAGCCGCGAGCCGGCCACGCAGCACTGACCCTGGTTGAAGAACAGGCCGAAGTATGCCCCCTCGACGGCGGCGTCGATGTCCGTGTCGGCGAAGACGATGTTCGGGCTTTTCCCGCCCAGCTCCAGCGTGCAGCGCTTGAGATTGCTCTCCGCCGCGTACTTCATGATCAGGTGCCCGACCTCGGTCGAGCCGGTGAACGCAACCTTGTCCACGTTCATGTGCCGCGCCAGCGCCTGACCCGCGGTCGGCCCGAAACCCGGGCAGATGTTGATGACCCCCGGCGGGAAGCCGGCCTGCATCGCCAGCTCGCCGATGCGCAGCGCCGTCAGCGGTGTCTGCTCCGCGACTTTCAGCACGACGGTGCAGCCCGCCGCCAGCGCCGGACCGAGCTTCCACGCCTGCATCAGCAGCGGGAAATTCCAGGGAATGATCTGGCCCGCGACACCCACCGGCTCATGGCGCGTGTAGCAGAAATACGGGCCGTTGACCGGAATCGTCTTGCCGTGGATCTTGTCGGCCCAGCCCGCGAAATAGCGGTAACAGGCGGTCGTCAGCGGCAGGTCCGCCTTGAGGCTTTCGCCCAGCGGCTTGCCGTTGTCGAGCGTCTCCAGCGCCGCGAGTTCCTTGCGGTTCTCGTCGATCAGGTCGGCCAGCTTGTACATCAGCCGGCCGCGCTCGCTGGCCGTCATCTTCGACCACGGCCCCTCCTCAAAGGCCCGCCGCGCCGCGGCCACTGCTCGATCGATGTCCGGCGCGTCCGCCTCCGCGACGCGCGCGATCACCTCTTCCGTCGCGGGGTTGATCGTCTCGAAGGTCTTGCCGCTGGCGGCATCCTGCCATTCGCCGTTGATCAGCAGCTTCGTCGGGCCGATTTTCACGTCGTGGGGCGTCATCGTCGCGGATGCCATGTCAAGCCTCTCCTTCCCGTCACGCGGTCGATCGCCGATCGGAACGGGTCTCGAATTGATTGTCCCGGGGCGGATTCTCACGCGCCGGGCAGCCGGGGTCAAACCCGGGAATCCGGGAACCGGCCGGCGGGTCGGGGCGTCCAACCGGGAAAACCGGGCCGACCCGAACCGCGAGGAAGGAGGGAGGCCCCTGTCTGAATTGTGATCGCGGAATCGGGGGCATGGAGATGAATGTGATGAAATGGTGCGTCATGGCGCGATTCGTCGGTGTTCTGTCACTGATCGTCACGATTCTGGCGCCTTCCGGCGCGTGGGCCTGCGGGCGGTTGATCGTCTCGACCCAGGGGGAGGACGTGCCGGCCGTCTGCCCGCTGCAGCACACCGACGTGCACACCGAAATTCACGGGATGATCGCGCGGACCGTCGTGCGACAAGTCTTCTCCAACCCCGCCACGCGCAAGATCGACGCCTTATACACCTTCCCCCTGCCGCACCTGGCCGCGGTGGACGACATGCGGATCGTGATCGGCGCGCGCGAGGTGATCGGCGAGGTGCGGCCGCGCGAAGAGGCACGCGCCATCTACGAGGATGCCCGCGCCAAGGGGCACGTCGCGGCGCTGCTCGACCAGGAGCGGCCCAACATCTTCACACAGGCGGTGGCCAACATCGAGCCGGGCGTTCAGATCATCGTCGAGATCGCCTTCGTCGAAACGCTGCGCTACGACGAAGGGGTCCTGGAGTGGGTCTTCCCGATGGTGGTCGGCCCGCGCTACATTCCCGGCGGCGGCAGCGCCCCGGCGCCGATGACGCGCGCCACGGCAACCGGCGAAGTGCCCGACGCCGAGCGGATCAGCCCGCCCGTCACGCCGAAGGGTACCCGCGCCGGCCACGACATCGCCCTCACGCTGGACATCTTCGGCGGTTCCGAGTTGTTCGACCTCTCCAGCCCGCTGCACGAAACAGTGATTACGTCTGACGGCCCGGGGCATGCGCGGGTGACGCTGGCGAAGAAGTCCGAGATTCCCAATCGCGATTTCGTGCTGCGCTATCGCCTCGCACGGGAGGAAATCGGCGATTCGTACGTCGTCGAGCGCGATCCGACCGGCCTGTACTTCACGCTGGTGCTCCAGCCGCCGCGCCGCGTGCAGAGCGAGACGGTCGTGCCGCGCGAGTTGATCTTCGTGCTGGACACGTCCGGGTCCATGAACGGCTTCCCGATGGATAAGTCGCGCGAATTGATGCGCAAGGCGCTCGCGTCCATGCGATCTTCGGACACGTTCAACATCATCACCTTTGCCGGGCGCACCGAGATCATGTGGCCGGCGCCGCGGCCGGCGACCGCCGAGAACGTCGCCGAAGCGCAGGCATTCGTCGCCGGACAACAGTCCGGCGGCGGAACCGAGATGATGCGCGCGATCGAAGCGGCGCTGGTTCAGGCGCCGCAATCCGGCCACGCGGCGATGCGGGTGGTGTGCTTCCTGACCGACGGCTACGTCGGCAACGACATGGCCATTATCGATGCCGTGCGGAAGAACGCCGCCTCCACGCGCGTGTTCAGCTTCGGCATCGGTAATTCGGTCAACCGCTTTCTGCTCGATGGAATGGCCGGAGCGGGGCGCGGCGAGGTCGAATACGTCACGACGCAGGAGGCCGGCGACGCCGCGGTCGAGCGCTTCACGCGCCGGATCGATGCGCCGGTTCTCGCCGACATCAGCGTGGACTGGGGCGACCTGCCGGTCGAGGACGTGTATCCCCGGATGATCCCCGATCTCTTCGCGGAAAAGCCGGTCGTGATCCACGGCCGGCTGCGCGAGGCGCGCGGCGGCGTCATTCGTTTGAAGGGGCGCAACGCGCTCGGCGCGTTTGAGCGCGAGGTCCGGATCGACGCGCCGCAGGCGACCGCCGACGGCGGCGAAGAGCCGTCGGCGCTGGCGTCGCTGTGGGCGCGAGCGCGCGTCGAGTTTCTGATGAACGAAAACCTCGCCGCGGTGCAATCGGGGACGCTGCCGACCGAACTGCGCGAGGCCATTACGGCTCTGGGCGTCAAGCACCGGCTGATGACGCAGTTCACCAGCTTCGTCGCGGTGGAGCGCACGCGCGTCACCATCGCCGGAGAGTCCGTGCTCGTCGATGTCCCGGTCGAGATGCCCGACGGCGTGAGCTACGAGGGCGTCTTTGGCGGCGACAAGGCGGGAGTCGTGGTGGGGCGCGGTTTTGCAAAACTGGATCGAGCAGGCGGCGGCGAACGCTTCGCGATGCAACCCTCCGCCCGACCACCGACGCGGCGCACTGAGTCCGCAGGCGGCGTGGCTGGCACACCGGCTGCAAGTGCACCACCGCCCGGCGCGCCGGTGGCGGCGGATGCGCTCGGCCAGACCACTCGGGACGATGGCGACGCCATTCGCGAAGTTGCGACGGCGAGCGCGGATAACAAGCTGGATGCCGCGCTGCGCGACCTGGCCGAGCGGGTCGCGCAGGCCGGCGAAACCGGCGACCTGACCGTCGGGACGATCCGGGTCGAGAAGCACCGCGTGGCAGTGATGATCGTGGTGTCGGAGATCAGCGACGCAGTGCGCGAAGCGCTCGCGAAGCTGGGCTTCGAGAGCCTCGGCGACGTGCCCGGCGCCCGCACGATGATCGGCACGATCGACGTGCGGAAACTGGCGGAACTGGTCAAGCAGGACGCGGTGCTGAACGTGCGGCCGCTGCGTCGTGGGTCGTGATCAGCCGATTCCGGCCCTCAGAAGGTCCATCAGCCGCAGCACGCCGACCGGGCGGTGCTGCTCGTCAGCGACGACCAGCGTAGTGATCTGGCTGTCGCGCATGATCTGAAGGCAGTCAATCGCCAGGCGCGTCGGTGCGATGCACGAGGCGTGCGGCGGCGGCGCTCCGACGGGGCGGCGGCTGCGGGCATGTGCGGTGCGGGCGTCCAGCTCAAACGGGTTGGACAGCCCCGCACCGGCCAGCCGTCGCAGGTCACCATCGGTGAAGGTGCCAACCAGCGCTCCATCGGCGTCAACGATCAGTGCGAGTCCCAGTTGCTTGCGCGTCGCCTCGTGCAGCAGCTCCACCAGCGGCTGATCCGCCCGCACCAGCGGCAGTGCGTCGCCGGCGTGCATCAGGTCCGCGGCCCGCAACAGCAGCCGGCGGCCCAGCGTCCCCTCCGGGTGATACTGGGCGAAATTCTCCTCCCGAAACCCGCGCTGGTGCAGCAGCGCCATCGCCAGCGCATCGCCGATCGCGAGTTGCATCACGCAACTCGTCGTCGGCGCGAGCTTCATCGGCCCGGCCTCCGGCAGGTCCGGCAACAGCAGCACATGGTGCGACAGCTCCTCAAGCCGCGAACCGCGCGCCTGCGTGACGCCGATGACGGGGCCGCCCAACCGCCGGAAATGCGTGACCAGCCGCAGCAGTTCATCGGTGTTGCCGCTGCGGGTCAGCGCCAGCAATCCATGCCGGCGCGAGACGACGCCCAGGTCGCCGTGAAGCGCCTCGACCGGGTGAAGATACGTCGCTGGCGTTCCCGTGCTGGTGAGAGAGGCGGCGATCTTCTGCGCGATGACGCCGCTCTTGCCCAGCCCACTGATGACGAGTTGATCGCAATCGCTCAGGATCGTCTGCACCACGCGCTCAAAGGCGCTGCCGAGCGACTCCGCCACGGCGCGCAGCGCAGCCGCCTCTTCGGCGATGACCTGCCGCCCGACTTCCAGCGGTGTCTGCTGCAACGCGGCGCTGCGATCGACGGGTTGGGTCGCGGGGGTCACCGGGGCTCCTGCTTCTCGACGGCGGTGGAGGCGCTTTCGGCGGCGGTCGGCGCCGTGGGGGCCGGCACGCCGGCCTGTAGCGCGTCGAGCTTGCGTCGCGCACCGGCCGCCGCGCGTCGATCGTCCGTGCTCAGATCCACCGGATTGGCGCGCCCATGTTCCTCGAGCGTGCGTTCCCAGCAGCGCCGCGCCGCATCGACGCTCCCCAGCCGGTACTCGGCGTCACCGCAGTGATCCAGAACGGTGATGCTGTTGCGCCCCTCCCACAGCCCGAGGCTGCGAACCAGGTACCTTCGCGCGGCGGCGAAATCGCCGGCCTTGTAATACGCCCAACCGAGGCTGTCGAGATAGGACGCATTGAGCGGCCGCGCCGCGACCGCGCGGCGGATCATGGCCGTTGCCGCGTCAATTTCCAGCCCCAGGTCGACAAGCGTATATCCCAGGTTGTTGTCGTAAAGCACCTCGCCCGGAGACGCCGCCCGCTGCGCGCGCATTACTTCAATCAGATCGCTGTCGCGACCGGCGGTCTGGTAAACAAACCGGCGGAAGTCCAGCGCCTCGGCCGCGGAGAGCCGCCGATCCGCCTCCGCCTCCCAGCTCGTCGCCAGTTCCAGCGCCGCGTCGAACTCCCCCTGCGCCGCCAGCGATTCCAGCAACCCGAAACGCGCCTGCATCCGCACACCGAAGATCCCGGAGGCCGTTTGATCCGCGAGCAGCGCCTCGAATTCGGCCCGCGCCTCCGCGGCCCGCCCCGCCCGCAGCGTGCACGTCCCCATCTGCAGGCGGCGCTCGAAGGACTCGCGAAGACTCGTCGGCGTGCGGGCCTTGACCACCTCCAGCGCCTCATCCGGGCGGCCGTCGAGCAGCAGCAGGTGCTCCAGCCACTCCGACGACGCCGGCCGACGCGCCGCGAGCCACTGCCGGGCGCGCTCAATCGCCGGCGCCAGCTCGCGCGAGTCCTCGCACACGGCGCGGAACGTCTCCAGGCGGTCCTCATCGGCCGGATCCTGATCCAGCCATGCGCCCGCGGCTTCGACGGCCTCCTTCCCGCGTCCGCCCTGAGCCATCATCCGCAACCGAATCGCCTGCAACGCCGCGTCGCCGGGGGCACTGCGGATCGCCTCTTCGATCAGCGGCAATCCGCTCGCGGCATCGTCGAACACGAGGAACGTCCCCAGAAGGAACAGGCGCAGCCGGCGCGCCGACTCCTGCGGCATGGGTCGGGTGAGCGCGTGCGTCAGAAGTTCGCGGGCGCGCGCCGGCTCAAAGTCATGCAGGTGCAGCTCCGCCAGCGCCTCCAGCAGCGACACGCGATTCGGATAACGCTCCACCAGCGCCCGCATCGAGGCAATCGCACGAGCAAAGTTCAGGTGCTCCACATCCACCCGCGCCCGCACCGCCAGCACCGGCTCATCATCGGGCGCGAGGTCCGCCAGCCGATCGGCAATGCGCAGCGCCTCGTCCCCGCGGCGCAGCGCGACCAGCAGCGTCGCCAGGTCCACGCCGGTGCGAACGTCCGTCGGGTGCTGCGCGAACTGCCGATCCAGCTCGGCCGCGTACGCCGCCGGCCCGAGACCCTCGGAAAATCGCACCAGCGTCCGCACCCGTCTCATGACATCATCCGGCAAATCCGCCGACTCAGCCGTCGCAAGCCGCTGCCGCGCCAGCTCCAGCCGCCCGCTGGATACATAGGAACGGATCAGCCCCTCCACGGCCGCGGCATTGGACGGATCGAGCTTCAGCGCGTCCGTGTAACGGCGCTGCGCACCAGCGGACTGGGCACCGCCCTGCCGCTCATGAAATCGCGCCATGGCAATGGCGACGTCGGCCCGCTGCGGTGCAAGCTGCACCGCCCGCCGAAATGCCGCCTCGGCCGCCTCAAGATCGTCCAACCCCGCCAGCGCGCGCGCGAGCAGCAGTTGCGCCGCGGAATGGTCCGCGGAGATCGCCAGCGCAGCGCGCGCCTTGTCGGCTGCTTCGGCCCAGCGATAGCGCGCCGCCAGCGCTTCGCCCCAGGCAACGTGCGCTTCCGCAAAATCCGGGCGCGCCTCCAGGCAGCCGCCCAGCAGCCGTGCGCCAAGTTCGTCCTGTGAAATGGCCATCGCGCTCAGACCATAGACATAGTCCGACGCGAAATCGCGCTGCCCCGTCCGCCCGTACGCCTCAATGATCCCCAGCAGTTCATCCGCCGCACGAAGCGTGGACATCCAACCGCCCATGATCAGGCTCGACGCCGGCTCCACGTTGCGCGGCTCAGCGCCCGTCGCACCGGTTGCGGGATGTTGTCGGCGAACCGCCGCGATCAACGAGTCGAGCGCGCCGCGCAGATCCCCGGTCTGTCGTTGACAGGTCGCCAGCGCCCACGCCGCTTCCGCATCCTGCGGCGCAGCGCTCGCCAAGGCCCGTCGCAAAGGCAGGGCCTCGGCCGGCCGATCCAGCGATTCCAGACGCGCCGCAAGCGCCGCGGCGGCCGCAATCCGGCGGCCCCCAGCAACGTCGCGCTCCAACTGCGCGATCCAGGGGCCAAGCTCATTCGCACGCGCCGCCGCTTCAACCGCCAGGCCCAGCAGCCCCTGCATCGTCGGATCGTCCGAGTCCCCTACTCGCGCGCGGATGGCGGCCAGTGCGGCATCGGCGCGGCCGGCGTCCATCCGGGCACGCAGGACCAGCCGCAGCAGGCGCGGATCATCCGGCCGGCGCGCGGCGGCCGCTTCGATCACGCGCAGCGCCTGCTCCGGCCGATCAAGCCGGTGCAGCAGCCCCTGCCTCGCTTCGAGCGCCCCCAGCGGGTGCTCCTGCAGGATGGCGGCGACGTTGGGGTCGCGCTGATGCTCCGGCGCCCCGTCCACAATCAGGTCGTCGAACTCGGCATAGGCCTCCTCGGCGGCCGTCAGGCGACCGGACTGCTCCAGCACGGAGCCGAGCAGAAACCACGCCGCTGTGACGCGGGCATTATTGAGATTCTCATCCCCCACCAGCGTGGTCGTCCGCAGCTCAAAGATGGCGCCGTCAAGATCCCCCGTACGGGCCTTGAGCACCCCGAGCAGAAAGCGCGTGTCCGCGTCGCGCGGGCGATACTCCAGCGCTTGCTGCGCCGTCTGCAGCGCCTCTGCGTCGCGACCCAGCCGCGCCTGACCCTGCGCCAGCCAGAACAGCACCGCCCCCGATCGCAATTCGTCAATCGCCGCCGCCCGCGACAACGCTTCGACGGCGCTGATGACGGAATCCGCTGGGTCCATCATGAAATTCCCGGACGGCTCACGCACCGCCGGATGCACGCTGTGCCCGATCGCACGCTCCGCACCCTCGACGAGCTGCCGGATGCGCTCAGCCGCCTCGGGCGACCAAGGCGGCTCCGCAGTCGGCGGCGCCTCCGCTGCTCCCGCAATCGCCGACAACGGGACGCGCGCCAGCGCCTCGGCGTCGGTCGCGCGCGGACCGTCGGCAGGATGAGCGCCGGCCGCGGAGCAGACGCCGAGCAGGATGGCCAGCAGACTTGTTGCTGCAACCGCTCGCAACCGCGCAGCGCCGCGCGGCCGCCCGTCGGAACCATGAACGTAGAGCGTCCGGGCAGGCGTCAGCGGAAGGCCGGTCTTGAGGGGAAACGTGGGCATTCGCAGATCCGCGTGTCGGCACATGAGGGCATTGTTCGCCGCCGGCCGCAGTCCGGCAAGCCGTCGGGCCAATGATGCCCGAGGGGGGCCACTGCCCCGGCCGGCCGAACTCACCAACCCGGCGCCGGCTTACCGGGTGCGCGACCGCGGCGGCCGGGCGGCCGAACGCGTCGCGCGCTTCGGGCGCGGGGCCGCTCGCTTGGCCGATGACTTGGTGGCCGGTGCAGCCGCCGGCGGCGGCGTTGTCGCGGTGGCGGCGGTGGCGGCAGCGGTCTGGGGAGCCGGCGCAGCGCGCGACGGCCGCTTGCCTGCGGGCGGCCCCTCGGGTTTGGGCGCCGCCTTGGCGGCCGCCGATCGGCTGCGCGCTGCAGGCCTGGCCGGTGCCGGCTCGCTCGGTGGTTCCGCAAGGGCCTCGGCCTGCTTCAACGAGCCGGGCGTGATGAGCTGCAGCATGTTTCGCGAGGTTCGATCCGGCGGGACGCTGCGAATCTTCTCGGCCTTGCCCTTGCGCACGGTCGATGACATCTCGTGCCAGGCGTGCTTTCGGAGCAGTACGAAGAATTCCATCGCTTCGCCGATGTCAAACTGGCGCTCCAGAAACGCCTGGATTTCGTCATGATCGGCGGCGGGATCGACCATCCGCTCGCGGCGGACGAATGCGAGCATCGCCTCATCCAGCGGGACGGCGAGCTGCCCCAGTCCCAGCAACCGCACCCGCGCCCGCGAGTATGGCTCCAGGCCCTCGATGCGATCCAGATAGGCGCGCCCGTCCCGCAGCGACTTTTCGGGAAGCCCGTCCAGCGAGACGATGTGCTCGATCGCGAAGATGCGGTTCAGGGCGCGCGAGATGTCCTCGCTCTTGCGGCGCGCGTCGGGAAAGTCGCCCAGCGCCTCGCACAACTCCAGCGGCGATACGACGCGCAGCTCGTTGTAATCGACGACCATCTCCCGCAGCCGCTCGAGTGCTTCCTTCGCCCGCGCTTCGAGCGCGTCACGTGTGAGGATGCCCAGAATCAGTTGCGTGACGGGGTCGCCCACGGTCGGCCGCTGCGCCTTGCCGTACTTGGCCCGCAGCGTGCGGAGCAACTGCTTGATTCGACGGGCGTATTGAGTGGCGCCGCGCATGGGGTTACTCAGCCTCCGATGATCGCTGGGGATTGCCCGGCCTGGGCGCATCGGCGGCCGGAGCGGGGGGACGGGTTGCACCGGCGGATGCGCCATCCGCCGGACCTGCGGCCTGGTCCTGGTCTTCGTTTTCGCCCGCGACTTCCCAGTCGGGCGGCTCGCCGCGCTCGGCGCGAAGCTGCTCCAGCGCGTTGACCATCTCCGCGCCGCGGCGGACGGAATCATCCAGTTCGAAGACCAGCCGCGGCAGCTTGCGCAGCACCAGGTCCTCCCCCATGAATGATCGCAGCCGCGCGCTGGCGCTCTGCAGGGCCTGCACCGTCAGCTTCCGCTTGGCTTCCGTCGCCATGACGGAAACGTGCACCGTCGCCAGCGAGAAATCCGCGGCGACGTCGACTCGGGTGATCGAGGTCAACGGCTCGATTCGCGGGTCATTGAGGCGCGTCCGGATCAGCCCCGCGAGAATGTCGCGGATCAGGCTGCCCACGCGCTCGGTTCTTCTGGACACACGCACCATCCCGCCCGCCGCGCCGCCGCGCGCGGGCGCTTCTAAAGCAGTTCAATGTCGAAGGACAGCAGCGAAGCGCCCGGAAAGGCCCGCAACTCGTCCACAATCTTCTGGAGACAGCTCCGCGTGAATGCCGCGTCGTTTGACACCATCGCAATCCCCAGCGTCGCCGCCTGGCGGTGGTCGAGGTCGTCCACTTCCGCGATCGATACGTTGTGCCTGGCCCCAATGCGATCCCGCAGGCTGCGCGTCACTCGCCGCTTGTCCTTCAGACTCAGCGACTCGAACACGGCCAGCCGCACCGTCAGCACGCCGACGACCACATCGCTCCTTCGACTCCGCGCCGCGCTACAGCGACTGCGCCGTTTCCACGACCTCGTACGCCTCGATCACATCGCCCGGCTTCACATCGTCGAAGTCCTGGATCTTCATGCCGCATTCAAGGCCGCTGCGCACTTCGCGGGCGTCGTCCTTGAAGCGCTTGAGCGACTGCAGCGAACCGCGCTCCAGGATGATCCGCCCGTCGCGGACCAGCCGGACCTTGGACGTGCGGGTGATCGACCCGTCGCTGACGAAGCAGCCCGCAATCGTGCCGACGCGCGACACGTTGAAGATGTTCCGAACCTCGGCCTTGCCGCGAGTCTCTTCGCGGCGGATCGGCTCGAGCAGCCCCTCCAGCGCCTTCTGAATGTCGGCCAGCACTTCGTAAATGATGCGGTACGTGCGAATCTCGACGCCCACCTGCTCGGCCAACTGCCGCGCCCGATCGTCGGCAACGACCGTGAAGCCGATCACAATCGCATCCGACGCCTGCGCCAGCCGCACATCCGCCTCGCTGATCGCGCCGACGCCCGTGTGCAACAGGTTCAGTCGCACCTTGTCCGCCGGGAACTCGGCCGCCTTCTGCTTGAGTGCGTCGACCGAACCCTGCACGTCCGCCTTGAGAATCACGTTCAGCGTGGGCACCTCGCCCTGCGTCGCGCCGGCCAGCAACTCCTCCAGGCCGCGCGTGCGGCGAACCGCCGCCAGCGACGCCTGGCGCCGCTGATCGCGGACTTCCTGCGCCACGGTCTTGGCCCGGTCCAGCGAATCCACCTGGAACAGCCGGTCGCCGGTCTCCGGCAACTCGTCCAACCCGGTCACCGTCACCGGCGTGCCGGGTCCGGCCTCGTTCACCCGCCGGCCCTTGTCGTCGATCAATGCGCGGATGCGGCCCGCACCCGGACCACACACCACAAACTGACCCGGCCGAAGCGTGCCCTCCCGCACCAGCACCTGCGCAACGACGCCCTGCCCCTCCTTCATCCGCGCTTCAATCACCGCGGCAAGAGCGGGCACCGTCGCATCGGCCTTCAGATCCAGCAGTTCGCTGAGCGTGCTCAGGTGCGACAGCAAATCGTCGACGCCCAGGCCGGTCGTGGCGCTGGTCTTCACCACGTCCGTCGTGCCGCCCCACTCCGTCGGCACCAGTTCATGCTCGGAGAGATTGGCGTAAATGCGGTTTGTGTCGACGCCCGGCAGGTCGATCTTGTTAAGCGCCACGACGATCGAGACGCCCGCCGCCTTGGCGTGATTGAGCGCCTCCACCGTCTGCGGCATGACGCCGTCATCCGCTGCAACCACCAGCACCACCACGTCCGTCAGATTCGCGCCGCGGGCGCGCATCGAGGTGAACGCCTCGTGGCCCGGCGTGTCCAGGAACGTGACGTGCCAGTTGTCATGATCGATGCGATAAGCGCCGATGTGCTGCGTGATGCCGCCGGCCTCGCCTGCCGCAACGTCCGTCCGGCGGATTGCGTCCAGCAGCGACGTCTTGCCGTGATCCACGTGCCCCAGCATCGCCACCACCGGCGGCCGCGGCAGCAGGTTCGGCCGCTCCCGCGCCTCAAATTCATCCTGCAGCCGTTCATAGGCGGTGCGCGCCGGAACAATTGTGACGTTGAGATTGAGCGACAGCACCAGAAGCTCGGCCGTCTCCACGTCCATCGACTGGTTGAGTGTCAGCGTCTTGCCTGCTTCCAGCAGCTTCGGCAGCAGCTTCGGGAACGGAATGCCAACCGCCGAGCAAAAATCCTTGACCAGCAAGGGCGCCTCGAGGTGCAGCGACTCGTCCGGCCTGGCTCGCCCCGCGGGCGATGCCGGGCTGGAGATCGAGTGCACGCGGCGACGCTCAGCGGCGCGGCGGTCGCGCAGGCCGTGTCCCGTCGCGCTGGCGAGGCGCTCTTTTCGCTCCAGCAGATCCTGATCGCGCCATTCGCGCATCTTGTCGACCACGTCGTCGATGCCGCCGTGGCGCCGCGGACTGCGCGTCCCGCGCTTCGCTGCCTCCTCTTCCTCTTTTGTCCTTACTCCGGGTCGACGACGACCCGCCGCGCCGGGCGCCCCCGTCGCCGGTGGGCCGGCCGCATAGCCGCCCCGATCCGCAGCCGGCCCCAGCGCCGTTCGCGGGCGAGGCGTCGGCAGCACGTCCGGCTTCTCAATTCGAACAACGCGCGGCCCGCGCAACTCGGCCGGCTTGGGCACCAACTGCGGACCGGCCGGGCGAACCGGCGGCGCAGGGGGTTCCGCAGGCGCGGGTGCGGCCGCGGCGGGTCGAAGCGGGGCTGCGGGCGGAGTGACGGGGCCGGGCAATTCGCTGATTTCGGGTTGCACCGGGTCCGGCGTCGCAACAAGACCCTGGCCCGCCGATTCGACAGGCTCGGCCGGCAACGCCCCCGCTTCCGCGGCCGCCGCCGGAAGAATCTCGGCAGCCGGCTTCTCGACAATCAGGCGCTCCGGAACCGCAATGACCGGTGCGTCTTCCACCGGCATCTCAACATCGGAATGCGAATCAGCACCGGCCGCCTCCGCGAATTCGGCGTCGGAGACGGAATCATGCTTATCTGCGTCGCCTTCGGAATCAGTGTCCGTCGGGCGCCGCGGGCGGCGCTTCGGAATCTTGGCAAGGTCCGGGTGCTCGGCAATCTCAACGGATGTGGCCACATCCCCCGCGCCGAACCACTCCTTGATCGACTCGGCGAGGCCGATCGGGATCGCGGCCATGTGGTTCTTGACCTCGATGCCCTCAGCGCGGCACTTCTCGATGATCGACTTGCTTGGGATACCAAGCTCTTTCGCCAGGTTGTGCAATCGGACCGTTTTGGCCACAAACCTCTCCGCGGCTCGCTCCGGGGCGGGCCGACCCGTGAAAACGGACCCTCTCAAAAGGCCGCGCCGCCGCGCGATGGGAACAAAGCCCCCAAAGCGTGTCGGCACGCCCTTTCGCCGCTCCCTTCTCCAGTCCCCATAAGATAATCCAAAAGTCAAGGTTACGCCACTGCAACGCGCCAAATTCGGTCCAACCCAACCCGCCGGGAGCGGTTGCGGATTGCTCCGTCCAACCGGCCCGCGTTGACGCCGACCCCTCCTACCGATAGCCTTCCCCGGTTGCGCCGGACAGCCGGGCATGACCCGCTTGAACCGCGTCGCGAACACGCCATCCCCCTGGAGACTCGTTGCCCATGAGAGTGTTCATGCTCGGTTGGGAGTTCCCGCCGTTCATCAGTGGCGGACTGGGAACAGCCTGTTTCGGCCTCACCCGCGCGATGGACAAGCTCGGCACACAGGTCATCTTCATTTTGCCGCACGCCGTCAGCGACGCATCCGCCAGCCACGTGGCCCTGCGCTCTCCGGCCGGCCTGAGCGAAGACGAGCTGGCGGAAATCGAGGAAGGGGAGGAAATGCAGCCGCCGGCCGAAGCCGGTTTCCGCCACATCCGCTTTCGGCGGGTGGCGGCCATGCTCGATCCTTACGCCCGCCCCGCCGGCACGCCCGACGCGGAAATCGCGCTGGCAGCGGCAGGTGCGGCCGGTGCAGCGGCCAGAGCCGGCGCCGAAGCGCGGGCTGTACCGCCGATCGCGCCGCCCGTCAGCGGCGGTTCAAAGCCGGGCGTCAGCGCCGGCGGTCACTATGCGGGCGACCTCTTCGCCGAAGCGGAGCGGTATGCCCGCGCCGCGGTGCGCCTGGCGCGGCGCGAGAGCTTCGACGTGGTGCACGCACACGACTGGATGACATTTCCCGCCGGGATCGCCGTGGCTCAGGACAGTGGCCGCCCGCTGGTCGTGCATGTGCACTCGACCGAGTTCGACCGCTCCGGAACGCACGTCAACCAGCGGATCTACGACATCGAGCGCGCCGGCATGCACGCCGCCACGCGCGTCATCGCCGTCAGCCACCTCACGCGCACCATCGTCGAGCATCGCTACGGCGTGGCTGGTGCGAAGGTCGAGGTGGTCTACAACGCCATCGACGACGACAACAACGGCCGACCCGCCCGCGAAGCCGCGCCGATCCGCTCCGATGAGAAAATCGTCCTGTTCATGGGCCGCATCACCATGCAGAAAGGCCCCGAGTTCTTTCTCGCCGCGGCGAAGCGCGTTCTCGAGGTCGAGCAGAACGTGCGGTTCATCATGGCCGGCTCGGGCGACATGGCCAAGCGCATGATCGAACTGGCCGAGTCCATGGGCATCGGCGATCGCGTCACGTTCACCGGCTTTCTTCGCGGGGCGGACGTACACCGCGTCTTCCAGATGGCCGACCTCTACGTCATGCCGTCCGTCAGCGAACCGTTCGGCATCGCCCCGCTCGAGGCACTCTCAAACGACGTGCCCGTACTGATCTCCAAGCAGAGCGGCGTCGCCGAAATCCTGACCCACGCCCTCAAAGTGGATTTCTGGGACGTGGACGAGATGGCGAACAAGATCGTCGCCGTCCTGCGACATCCGCCGTTGCGAAACACGCTGCGCGAACATGGCAGCTTCGAAATCCGCCAGCTTTCCTGGACCGACTCCGCCGCCCGCTGCCTGGAGGTCTACTCTGCGGCGGTCGCGGCATTTGTTCGCCGCTGACGGCGCAGGATCGTCCGTACAGCCCCACCCGTCGCCGGCCGCGAATCGGCGCGACCGGCCGCAGGAGCAACCCCCCGTGTCTTCGCTTCGACTGATCGCCGCATGTGGGCTGCTTGCCATCCTCGCGAGCACCGGCTGCGCGGACGGCCCGGGCGGCGGAATGGGAGGCGGCGGCGCCCCCCCCGGCGGCGGAACCCAACCGCAGGAGACCTGGGCCATTCGCTGCCGCGTCGAGCGCGGACCCGATCGCATGCAGTTCGCCAAGTCCTACGCCGAAGCGCTGAAACGCGCCGAAGGCCTCCGCCCCGATCTGGTGCAGGTCTTGCACGTCTCCGACGCCAGCCTCGTGTATTACGGGCGCTACTCGGTTCGCTATGACGCCAACGGCCTGCGCAGCTTCCGTCCGGATCACTCCGCTGACCTGGAGCGCATTCTGCGGCTCACGTTCGCCAATGCCGACGTACGCCCCTTCGCCCGGGCCATTCTCGCCCCGCTTCCGACGGTTCGGACGGGCAACGCGGAGTGGAATCTGGAGAATGCGAAGGGCTACTGGTCACTGCAGGTCGGCGCCTTCTACAACACGCGTGACATGACCGAGCGCTGGCAGGCCGCGGAGGAATATTGCCGCGTGCTTCGTGAAGAGGGCGTTCCTGCCTATTTTCACCACGGCGAAACGGTCAGCTCGGTGTGCATCGGCGCGTTTCCGTACCGGGCGATCGCCGAGTCCGCGTCGGAAAACCCGCTCACGGGCCGGCGGGGAGTCTCGGCGAAGATCGTCGATCCGAAGATGCTCGATTATCAGCGCCGCTTCCCTCACAACCTCGAGAACGGGCACATCGTCTACAACATCACCCGCGACGCGCGCGGCGACGTCAAGCAGCGCATCCCCAACGCTTCATTCCCCGTCATGCTCCCCAATGCCGAGCGCCCGGCCCGCACCGCCCCTCGATAGCGCCCCTCGATAGCGCCTTTCGATAGCGCCCCTCGATAGCGCCTTTCGATAGCGCCCGGGGTGGCATGCTTTCGCTGTACTCAGCGTAAGCATGCTGTGCGTCGTGGCACCGCCCTTCCGGGCGGTGCAGTGCATCGGGCGGAAGCCCGATGCCACATGCAAATTGCCGTGCCGATTTGGGTACCATGCCGACGGCTTTGCGTCGGCATGCTCCCCCCCCAACTCGCCCCAAGCAATCCCTCCAGCAGGAAATCCAAAAAATAACCGCGCGTCGTGAGGCGCGCCACCCGCCGGCGTCGTGGATGGGGGTGGACCGAGTCAAAACCACTCTCCGACAGGGACTGATAAAAAGGACTGCCCGCATGACGCCCGCACTGAAAATCGCCCGAATCGCGGCCTGTCTGGCCTTCGGGGTTCTTGCCGTCTGTTCATACGCGCAGGAGCCAATCTCCATTGCCGACGCAAAGCACTCCGAACCCGCGGACGTGCTGATCGCGAACCGGACGCCGGGCCTGCCTGCCTGGACGCCGGCCGACGTGGCCGCCTTGCGGACGGAGTTGCTCGAAGCGGCGAACTCGCGCCGCACTGCAATTGCCGCCGGTCAGGATCCCGCCGAATACGACTCGGCCCTTGGCAACTTCGTCGGCCAATGGCTGGCCCGCGGCCTGCCGTTTGACGGCGCCGTCCACGTCGATCACCCGGATTTCAACGAGCCAGGGGTTGCGGCCGCCGTCCTCGATTTCCTGGCCTGGTACGAGCACTATCGCCACACGCGCTCCGAACCCGAAAAGTACGACTACACCCCGACGCAGTATCCGGTGGAGGTGGTTGCATTCATCGAGCGGCACGGCCGGTCGCTGGCACAGATCCAGGCGCTTGCACCGGTGATGGAAGGCGGGATCGCCGGCGGCACCGGCTGCTATGTGAAGACGACGTTTGCGGTCGGCCTCACGCTGCTCTCCGGCGCCACGACGATCTGGGTGGCCGATGGCACGGACGACGCCTACGTGGATGTCCCGCTCGGCTTCTCCGCCCCCTGGTTTCAGTTCCCGGGATGCAATACCGGCTTCTACGGCAGCACGCAGGTCCGCGTCTCATCGAATGGGTACATCTCGTTCTTCCAAGTCAGCGAGGGTGCGGAGGCGGGCGACCTCTACCTGAATGACCCGATTCCGGATCAGTCCACGCCGGCGGGCTTCATCGCGCCGTGGTGGGATGACCTGTTCGTCGCGCCGGCGCAAGGAGCGTCGGACCGCGTCTCCTACAAGACGGAGGGCGTGGCGCCGAATCGCGTGATGACCATCGAGTATTCATCGATGTCCCGCCTGGGCGGCCTGACGACGGACTTTCACACGTTTCAGGTGAAGCTGTTTGAGTATGACCAGTCGGTGGAGTTGCACTACGGCGGGTGGTCGGCCGACACCTCGGACAGCGCAACCATCGGCATGGAGTCGAATTACCAGTGGTATTTCGAATGCGGCCCGAACTGCGACAACCTGAACGACACGCGCCCCAACGACAATTACCGCTTCCGGCCCTACACCGCCTACAACGAGGACGAATGCCCCGAAGCGCACCTGATGTGCTCAAACAACACTCAGGCGGCGTTCCGTTTTCTCACGCAATGCACGAACGACGGTGAATCGACCTGCGACGGCAATACTGGCGCTCGCGACATCTGGTTCAAGTACCGCGCTCCGTGCAGCGGCGTGGCGACCTTCAAGACCTGCGCGTTTGACCAGGGCTTTGAGCCGAACACGAACCCCGCCATGTCGGTGCATTCCGCATGTCCCGGCACGACCGCCAACCAATTGGCCTGCAACAACGACTACGGCCCCGACGGCGACTGCCACCCCACCCAGGCGCGGATCGACCTGAACATGTCCGCGGGACAGCTCGTCTACATCCGCGTCACCCACTTCGGAACCCAGCTCACGGCCCAGGCAGTCGACTTCCAGGTCGTGTTCACGCCGGCCAACCCGCCCGCTAACGATCACTGCCAGGACGCCGAAGTGCTGATTTCCGGCGAGGGCGCGCTGGGCAACGTCTCCTGTGCATCCCACTCCCCGGGCATCCTGTGCGCCGGCGGCAGCGGCGACGTGTACTACCGCTTCACCGCCCCGAGCTGCTCCGGCGTGCTGCGCATCAGCCTGTGCGGCACGGAAGCGGTCAGCGGCCTGCACTCGGCATTCTCCGTGCACACGTCATGCCCGGCGACGCACGAGAACACGATCGAATGCGTGACCGACCAATACCCCGACCCCAACCCCTGCGGCCAGGGTCCGGCGACCGATGCACAGGCCGACGTGCCGATGCAGGCCGGCCAGACCGTGCTGATCCGCGTCCTGGCCGTCGGTGGAACCTGCGACGGGTATGACGACGGCCGATTCAACCTGATGGCCAATTGGATCCCGTCGAACGTGGCGCCGTTGAATAACACGATCGCCGGCGCAAAGCATGTCGGCTGCAACACGTCCACCTTCGGCAGCACCTGCAATTCCAACGTGCAGGCGGTTCCGGTGTGCAGCGGCGTCGTCAGCAACACCGTCGGCGTGTGGTACACGATGGAAGGCGACGGCGGAATGAACTCCGTCTCCACCTGTAATTCCAACTTCGACACGAAAATCAGCGTGTTTCGCGGCCCGACGAATGCGCTGGTGTGCGTGGCCGGAAACAACGACGACCCCGGCTGCGGCCTGAACCCCTGGGCCTCGCGCGTCGATTGGCTCACCACCGCCGGCGAGCGCTACTACATCCTGGTACACGGCTTCGCCTTCGGAACCCTGAGCGACCGCGGCGAATTCGAGCTGGTGGTCACGGGCAACGCCGCGCCGGACAACGACCTGTGCGGCGACGCGCTGGCCGTCGGCGTGCCGAGCACCACGCTGGGCAACCTGACCTGCGCCACCTCGGACACCCCGCAGTGCACCATCGGCGAACCGCGTGACGTGTGGTACTCGGTCACGATCCCCTGCGACGGCATGCTCCAGGTGGACACCTTCGGCACTTACGCCATGGCCGACCTGGACTCCACACTGTCGCTGTTCAGCGCCTGCGGTGGGGCAGCGCTCGACTGCAATGACGATTGCTTCGGCGTGGACTGCAACGGCCACCCGCTGGACGCGCGACTCAACCGCGCCGTGCAGGCGGGCGAACAGTTCCTCATCCGCGTCTCGCAGTTCGGCCTGTTCGATTACGCCCCATTCACGCTCAACGTGTCGATTCACCCGCACAACGACGATTGCTCCGCGGCGGCGTCGATCGCCGACGGCAGCACCCCGTTCTGCAGCTACGGCGCAAACACCGATGGCCCGCTCACCTGCCTGATCCGCAGCGACGTGTGGTATCGCTACCGCGCCTCCTGCACCGGCATGCTCACCGTCAGCACCTGCGGCAGCGGCTTCAACACCGCGCTGGCCGTCTACAACGGCTGGGGCTGCCCCCCGGGCGCTGAGGCGCACTGCTCCGACGACGGCTGCGGCGACGACGCCAGCGTCACGTTCCCCGTGAACATCGGGGAGCTGTACCTGATCCGCGTCGGCGGTCCCTTCGGCTCCGGACAGGGCGTCATCAACATCTCGTGCAGCGTGGACGCCTGCGGCGGCGTGCAGCGGGCGGACGCCAACTGCGACGGATTGATCAACAACTTCGACATCGATCCGTTCATCGCCGGAATCCTCGAGCCGCTCGAGCCGGTCGCCCCGGCCACCTACTCGGCCTCGGTGCCCGACGCGCAGGCCTGCTGGGACAAGCGCGCCTGCTGGGGCGACACCGATTGCAACGGGTTGTTCAACAACTTCGACATCGACCCGTTCGTGAACTGCCTGCTCCTGCCGGTGAACTGCACGCCGTGCCCGTAGCCCGGGGGGGCGGCGCGACGTGAGGAATGCGATTCCGCCCCGCGGTTCGGCGTCACAGGCGCCGGGCCGCGGGGCGTTCGCGTTTGTGTGGACTCACACGGTGCCGGATGTCGACGAGTTCACCAGCCCCAGTCGTCGTAGAACCAGTACGAGTCCTCGTAGACAACTTCGTACGCATGGCCGCGCTGCGGCGCGGTGCCGTAACCCGGCCCGCCGATCGAGATGGCCGGCAGGCTAATGTTCACCTCCTCCAGATCGTCGCAGCCCATCGCCCCGCAACCCAGCGCCGCCACCAACCCGCACCCGATCAGCATCTTTCGCGCGATCATGGCCCTTGCTCCTTTCGAGGATTCGCCCGCCGCCCGTCGGGGCGGTTGCCTGCATCGGGCGCCACCCGGCGCCGCGACAGTCCTCCAGACGACCTCGCCGCCCGCAATATTCAACGCCGATTTCCAGGCCATCCGGTCACTCGGCGGACGCCCGAACGGCCCTTCGGGGGCGGCACAATCCAATAGAACTGATCCCAGAAGGGGCCATGACAGTGTCCGCCGACATTTTGGAACCTCGCTCCACGAACGCGCGCGAGATGGCCGCAAGGGACCACGTCGCACGGGCTGGCGAACTGCCAAACCTCAGCCCTGGAGAGCGAACCAGGCCATTACCGACACTTTCGACCCTCGCTGAAGTGCCCATGCTCATGAGTACCTACCGCCGCCTGCCCCCGCGGCCACCACCCGCTCCACACCCTCCACACCACCCTGCGAACCTGCGTCCAAACCGGACAACTGCCCCCGCTACCGGATCGAATCGCCGCAGACGGGTGAACTGTTACATGCCCTCCACGCTATTGATCGAGCTCCGCAGAGGTTGGGATTCCCGGCATGACCGATCGCAGCGAATCGATGATATTGCTGACCTCCCCCTTGACAAACCACAACTGCCTGAAGGCCTTCGCAACATCGGGGGCGGCCGGGATCTCGTAGCTACGCTTTTCGGTCCGAATAATCACGTGGTTCGCGTTCGACCTGTCCACCATCTGACTCCACCGGCTATCGCTGGCAATCCGTGCGGACGACTGCAGATACTCATCTACCCAGCCGGATCCTGGTGAAGCGCCGATCCTATAGAGCACAACGACCAGATTACTATTCACGTCAATGTACGCGACTGTACCATCATTATCCGAGGAGGTGCACATTAACTGCATTACAAACCCCTTATCATCGCGCCATAACCACTCATGAAACATGTGTTCTGTGCCGCTCCAGCTTGCGGCGTACCACTTAACCGCTACAAGTACAATCAGTGCGGCTGATGCCGATAGAGCCACTGCAACACACCATTTCTTCATCGTTGCTACTCGAAGTAGTTGCTTTTTGCCCTAAGACCGCCGATGTGCGCGGTCAACGGGCCTGCGTATTGTCCACAACATGTCGTGCCACATTGGGTTTGGACACATGCCGCAGGTATCGCAAACATCCCTGTGTATCCGGCGCTGGCGAATGCTAGGCGGCAGTCAGTGGTCCCTCCACCTACAGGAGATGGCGGCGGCGAATAGCGACCCGCGCCGTGCAAGCCGCCAGCAGGCGAATAGCCACCCGCGCCGTGCAGGCCGCCGACAGTCGAATCGCCGCTCTGGCCGCTGAGGTCGAGGCCCCAGGTGTATTGTCTCCGCACGCCCACGACATCGCCTTCGGAATCAACATCCAACTCTTCGAGCAACAGCCAGCCGTCGTAGACAAACCGCGTGCGCGATACCTCGACCCACGCGTTCGGACTGCCGGACTGCCACGTATACACGATCTTCTCGATTCGCCGCCCGAGGTAATCATACCCGAACGCGACCCGCACCGCCGAGCCGTTCGTCGGCAGGTACGCCTCCGCGACCGCCGGCCGCACGTCGATCAGCCGGTTCTCGGCGTTCCACGTCAGCGTGCGGGCAATCGCGGCGCCCGCTGCGCCGACTGCGCATACGCGTGCAAAGTGCACTGCACCGCTTAACGACTCGCACTCCAGAGTGTCCAATGCATAACGCGAGGCGTCGTACCTATGAGATCGAAGTCGCGAGTACTAAAGCCAAACCGGACCCCGAGCCCGCACGCACCGGTAGTTACAGATGCGTAACGCACATGGGGATCAACGTGCACCTCAATGATATAGTATGAACCAATCCACCGATCGACCACGGCTGTGAAGCCGTCACCCACTGGTCGTCGCCGCACAGTTGAGTGACCGTTGTAGATTGCGACCAGCTCGTCTTCTATTTTGGATCGTCCCAGCTCGAATCGAACCCACAACAGCCGCTCATGCACAATCGGGCAGACGACAGTCATGAACAAGAAGAATAGGAGTAATAGCATACTGCTCACTCGATGTCGACGAAGGCAGTAACACACCCACACACCTAGCGCGATATACACTCCTATGAGCACTGGCGCAAGCAAGAATGGAGCATACCCGAACGGGACGAATGGCAATGGATGCGTCATGCTCTCAACGTATGCCAGTACAGCGAGGACGTATCCGGTGGTCAGAACCACCCGAGACCTCGATGCTCGGCCACACGCAACCCCGACTAGCCGAGCCAGGCTTACCATCGCGGTCTCCGCCCCGAGTCGCGTCTCGGTGCTGACTCAGCTCCGCCCGTCGGGTCATGCACAATTGTGTTGCCGCCTACTTGCCCATAGAGCGGTCCATTCAGTTGTGCGCTACACGGCGCGCAACTAGGATGTGTGAGTAATTGATCGGGGTCACCGGAGAACCCCGCCCGCGTGGCTGCGACACGGCCGGCGGAGTCGGGCGGACCACATCGCGGTCCTCCGCTCGCGTGCGCCGTGGTGTTGCGATGCACCCATACAGCCCACTCGCCATTGCTATCCATGCCGCCAAATTGCCATTCACACATGTAATCATTCTGAAAGCGCGCATTACACAGTCGGTGCATCTTCCCCCAGAGAAGATAGTTCAGATAAACTGCCCATATACACTTGCCACGATAAGTAACCGTGCCGATGTAACTGCCGGTCCCGCAGCAGCGGTTAGCGAATAGCGAAACATACGCGGGTTTGCACTTGCCGAGCTGATAGAAGTCGTGGATGTCCCATCCGCTTGCCGGATTCCACATTCCATAATTGCATAGGTCGTGCGCGACGCCCCACGGTAGACGGTTAAGCTGCAGGCTCACATCTAACAGCAATGCGTCTACCTGACTGGTAACGTCGACTCCGCATTGCTGACAATCTTCCAGGCCGAGTGGATCTTTGACCACGGCCGGGGAGTTGCGGAATGCTCCGTATCGCAAGAGGTTGGGGCCGAGTGCGTCTATCTTCGCGCTAACGGCTCGTCCCTGCGTTGGACTTGTCACGGAGGGTGGATCGTGCAAATCCAAGGGATCGTAGTTGCCCCATCTCCCGATCCCCGGCAGATAGTACCGATATCCATAATAGTACATCGCCGTCTGAACGTCGAAGTACTTCGTACTGAACCGGAACGGCTGGTCGAGCTCTCCGCCGCCGGGGGTGTTCACGCGGTTTCCGTAGGGGTCGTACTCGTACGTCGCCGTCAGCGTCGGTGTGCTGGAATAGCTGCCGCCCGGAATCGTGATATCGACCGTCTGCCCGACGTTGCCGTTGCCGTCATAGCAGTACGCATGCGTCTGGGCCGTTGACATGGACACGTCGTGACACGCCAGCAACCCGCCGATGCCGCCCGCGCCGTGCAAGCCCGCTACGCCCGCGTTGCCGTTCAGACCGCTCACATCCAGACCCCACGTGTACTTCCGCAGAAACGTCGGATCGCCGCTGCTCTCGACCTTCAGCTCCGCGATCATGTTCCAGCCATCATACAGGCTGCGCGTCCGAGCCTGCGTCACCCATGATCCGCTGCCGCCGCTGACCACGTACTGCTCGTGGTGCTTCTCAACGTGGCGGCCCATGTAATCATAGACGTATCGCCAGCGCTCGTCATTGTTCGCGGGCGAATAGGTCGAGCCGACCGGATGGGCCGGATGCACCTCGATCAGCCGGTTCTCGGCGTCCCAGACATACGTCTTATTACCCCGGCCACCAAATGTTGAACATGTATTACCCCGCGGCGTATTGGATGGGTTCGGCTTTGAAGTAGTTGCGGACGATATGGGGTCTCCGCTGTGTGTCGCGGAGGTACAGTTCGAGGTTGAGGATCAGTTCGTCTTTGGTTGCGGGTCGCTGGCGGCCGATGGCGTTGGTCTTGACATCGTTGTTCAGATATTCGTCGGGGTTGAGTTCGGGGCTGTAGCCCGGCAGGAAGAACATGCGGATGCGGCGGCGGTTGGCCTGCAGCCAGTCGCGCACCGCGGCGGAGCGATGCACCGGGTGACCGTCCACGATCAGGAAGATTCGGCGCCGTCGTTGACGCAGCAGCCGCCGGCAGAATCGGATGAAGACCTCGGCATTGAATGAGCCGTCGAAGACCAGGAAGCACAGATGTCCCCGGTTGGTGATGCTGGACATCATGTTCGCTCGGAAGCGCTGCCCTGTTCCCCGAACCACCGGCGCCCGGCCGCGCCGACCGTAGCTCCGCCCGGCCTGATGGTCGCTGCGCGCGCCGAGTTGATCGGCCCAGTGAATCTCGGCATGTTCGGCCCTGGCCCGCCTGGCGATCGCCGGATACTCCTCGCTTCCAGCGGCTCCACGGCCGCCGGATCGCGCTCGTAGGCGCGTCGCAGCGGCTTCTGTGGCGTGAAGCCCCAGCGTTTCAGGTAACGGCCGGCGGTTCGCACCGACACCTGCAGGCCGGTGCGCGCGCGATCAGATCGCGGACCGCCTCGCGCGTCCACAGGGCGAAGGCCAGCTTGAGCCTGATCGGGCGTGCGATCGGTGATTTGCCTGACGATCGCGGCGGCCCGATGGGATGCCAGACGCGGTTCGGGGGCCGTCCGCGCTTCTTCGAACGCAACGACGTGATGTTGCCGCACTCCACCTTCGCCAGCCAGGTGTCGATCGAGGTCCGCGAAACGCCAAACGTCCGCGCCGCGGCCGATTTCCTCATGCCCGCGCGGATCGCCTTCACCACCCGAACCCGAATCTCTTCCTGCACCTGCGGCGACAGCTTGCGTGTATCGAGTTGACTCATGCATGAAGTATATCACAAAGCCACGACATGTCAAATATTATATGTCCCGGTTAGTATGTACGCCGTGAAGTGAGCGACGCGCTCGCTGATGGAGGGGAACAGACCTCTATCGTGGCTGCGATAGAATTAGCACAACTACCGCCACCAGATTTATCAGGAATAGTACACGAGATGGAACAACGCGTCTCTTACGAGAATCACCTGCAACACACGTGAGGTGCCGGGGCGCGGCGACGATACCAATCAGCGCGAGCACAAGTGCAATGCCGACGGAGTAGCCGAAGGAAAACTGTGCGGCGTAGCTGTCGACAGTAAGTCTTCCATTATTCGCTCGATCGATCCACAGCGCGCAGAAGTTCCAAAGAACCAGTGGATCGACGACGCACAGCACCAGCGCGATGATCCACGATAGGATGGCGCGCAATCTCCCGACTGGCCGTGCGTGACCAGTGCGAGCGTATGGCAGAGCGTCGTTCGGTTCCGTCAAGGCGCCCCACAGCCGGAGCACCCAGCGGGTGGCCTCGGAACGTGCTGTGGACCGTGCTCGGGAATGTTGACGCCGGCTTGACGGGCACACTTGCGCATCCAATCGTCAGCTGGTCGCCCCGTACCTATGTCGCCGTGAGTCGCGTCGAAGTACTGGCGGCGGAACTTCGTCTTGTCCCAGTTTGCGGGCTCGCACTTAGCAAGGGGGAAGAGGGTCTCTCTCCTTCTGGGTGAGGCGCCGAAATACGTGCACCAACTCGTCCAATTGCGCTGTTGATCACCGATGGCGAGCGCGCAGTTCTGAACGCTCGGTGGAATCGATTCGGGGTGCGCCCTCGGTGTCATGTCGACAGGGTCATATAAGCCGAGACAGTTGATCGTCGGGTAGCGTCGATCGCAACAAACCTCGCGCTCAACCGACGGCCCCGAGGGGCCGTGGCTTGTGATGGTGATTGGTCCAGTGAACTCACGTATTGTCGTCGATTGGCAACAACACCCATGTTTATCAAGATAGTCGACGACCATCAGGGCGGCGACCGCTCCACGACTCCATCCGACGATATTGATTTGTTCTGGCGGAGACTTTGAACACATGTCCGAACAGACTTGGCTGACCGTGTTGGCCACGCGCTCTGCCAAACCGTGGCCGAAAACAACGCCCGCGGACGCGTTGCCATACCCCCAATCGTCACCCGGTCCTGGTTGTACAAAGACGCCCTCAGGGTCGTCTTCGCCGAAGTGCTGTGGATTGCATGGTCCGAGCGGATTCCCGGGGCCGGCATTCGTCCCCTCAATGACGTACGTCTTCAAACCCAGCGGGTCGACGCGGTACGTGACACGGTTCTTTACGTAAGCGTAGAGGTTGATTCCGCCCCGTTCAAAGTACGGATCGCGGTTGAGAAACCGCCCCAGCCGTGGCGAGTAGTACCGATACCCGTAGTAATACAATCCCGTCTCGGCATCGTAGAACTTCGTCGAGAAGCGGATCGGATTGGCGTCGGCGAAGGCACCGGTCTTGGCGGTCGTGTTGCCGTACGGATCGTACTCGTACGTCGCCGTCAGCGTCGGTGTGCTGGAATAGCTGCCGCCCGGAATCGTGATATCGACCGTCTGCCCGACGTTGCCGTTGCCGTCATAGCAGTACGCATGCGTCTGGGCCGTTGACATGGACACGTCGTGACACGCCAGCAACCCGCCGATGCCGCCCGCGCCGTGCAAGCCCGCTATGCCCGCGTTGCCGTTCAAACCGCTCAAATCCAGACCCCACGTGTACTTCCGCAGGAACGTCGGATCGCCGCTGCTCTCGACCTTCAACTCCGCGATCAGGTTCCAGCCGTCGTACACGAACCGCGTCCGATCCTGCGTCACCCACGAACCGCTGCCGCCGCTGACCACGTACTTCTCGCGGTGCTTCTCAACCCGCCGGCCCAGGTAATCATAGACGTATCGCCAGCGCTCGTCATTGTTCGCCGGCGAATAGGTCGAGCCGACCGGATGGGCCGGATGGACCTCGATCAGCCGGTTCTCGGCGTCCCAGACGTACGTCCTGTACGACGGCGACGATGCACCGGAGTGTGAGCACACAAGCAAAGCTGGCATGACGAAGCGAGTTGGCGGAATGTCATATGCCTGGCGGGAACGCGGCGGCCTCGCGCCGGACCCCGCCGCGTGTGCGACATGGCAGGCCGATGCCTCCCGCCGAGCCGGCCCGCCGTACACTGCTTCTATGCCCGCCGCACACTGCTTCGATGCCCGCCGCACACCGCTTCGATGCCCGCCGTAGACTACCGTCGATGCACCCCGCCGCCGCCCCGCTTGCGCAGCTCGTCACGCAGCCGCCCTACCAGCGCTGCGCCCACCGCTTCGACGTCAGCGACGCTGCGCGCGAGTACTGGCGCGCCGCGTTCCTGCGATACACGGAGCGGCTGTCCGGCCTGATCGTCGCCCAGTACCCGCGCGCATCGCCCACCGCCATCGACGCCTTCATCGCCACGCTCCGCACCGCGATCGAATCCGCCACGCGACCCGTTGCCGAGGGCGGCGTCGGCGACCTGTACGAGCTGGTGGACGTGGAGCAGGCGCTCCTCATCGAGTGGGGATTCGACGATCCCTACGCGGACATCAAGCAGCGCGAGAACGCCGCCGCGCTCCCGCGATTGGCGCACGTGCTGACGGAATTGAGCGCCATCCCCGAAATGGAACAGCTCGACCTGCTGGCCGGGGGGCTGCTCGCCGGAAATCGCTTCGACCTGGGGGCGGAGGTGACGGCCCGCGAATTCTTCGACGGCCGCGCCGACTTCTTCGCCTGGCGCGCTGCGCAGCCAGCGCGCCCCTGGTTCCGCGACGACCTGACCCGCTGGCACGCCCGCTGGGAGCGCGGGCCGGCCTATCGCCGCGTCGTGATGTTCGTCGACAACGCCGGCGCGGACGTCGTGTTGGGCTGCCTGCCGCTGGTCGGCTGGATGCTGCGCCGCGGTTCGCGCGTCGCGCTGGCCGCCAACAGCCGGCCGGCGCTCAACGACGTTACCGCCGCCGAGCTGGTCGAGCTGATCGCGCAGGCCGCCGACTTCGACGACGCCATCGCCCGCGGAATGGCCGAGGGGCAGCTCGACGTTCTGGAAACCGGCAGCGGCACCTCCCTGATCGACCTCGGCCGCCTGCTGCCGACCTTCGTGGCCCAGGCCGCCGACGCCGACCTGGTCATGCTGCACGGCATGGGTCGCGCGTTGGAGAGCAACTCATCGGCCGGTTTCCACTGCGACGCGGTGTGGACCGCCACGATCAAGGATGCGCTGGTCGCATCGCAGTTCGGCGCGTCACTTTTCGACTGCGTTTTCCGCTACGAGCCGAAGTGATGCGCCGTGACGCACACGGGCGCCGGTTGGCGCCAAAGCACAAGCGCCGGTTGCCGAATTGCGCGAACTGTCGCCAATTGTCACATGCACCCCCGATTCCGCCCTCCTGCGCTGATAAGGCGCAGAATGCCGCCGAAAACGCACGCCGCCGCCCGGCGACCGCAATGGGCGCCGAGCGGCGGCAGTGGAGGCGGCGGGAATCGAACCCGCGTCCCGAAGCACTTCGGCCTGGACATCTACGTGTGTAGCCGACCGATTTGAGTCTCGGCTCGCGGCAGGCCGATCGACAGGCCATCCGTCCGCCCAGCCAGGCTTTATCTCATCCGGCGCCGCCCGACGGGAACGCTCAGACCAGCCCACTGTTTGCGTCGGTTCGGCTAGCGGGCGTTGCCGGCCGACGTCGCTGCTCTAATTAGGCAGCGAGGCGATAGCCATTGTTGGCATCTAACGTTGTGCCAGGTGTTTTACGAGGCCGCCTGACAACCTCGACACGCCATCCAGACCTCAACTTGCCCGGTCGAAACCGATCGCCCCCGTCGCGATCCACGCCGGATCGCACTGAACGGGCGGACGCCCGGCCGGAAGCCGGCCGCGGCCAATCGCAGACCGACTCCCCTGCTTCCGTTCTATCGGATTCTATCGCCGAATCGCAATCGCAACTGAGCACGCGCGCGGAAACAGGATCGCGGCCCAAGCGGGCAGCCTCGCAGCCGATTCAGCCTGCTGAGCCGACCCGCTTATAGCGAGCTTGCGAGCCGTCCGTGTGCTGGACGCGGCACTCGTCGGCCGGCGGGTCGCCGTGCTTGGTGGGCGGGTCCATCCCGATCAATTGCGGCGTCCAGGCGGAGAAATTGGCGCCCAGGCTGTTCGCCCCCGGCTCGCAATGAATGCTCCCCGCTTCGAGCTTCCAGTTCCCGGTGATCGCCTTGGACTCGTCGCCGCCGCTGCCATCCGGGCGGCTGAGCGTCAGCTTGTAGCTTCCATCCGCGCTAAAGACGATCTTCCGCATCATCGTCGAGAGGCGCGGCGGCGGCGACATGCGCGGGTTCGGACCGGTCTGGTCCGGCTGCTCGATCCAACTACCGACGATGTGCGCGGCTTCCAGCCGGGGCGGGCCGCTCTCGCAGCCGGTCGTTGTCAGCAATAGCGTTAAGCCCGCGAGGGCGGGAAGCGCTTGGAGAAAGTGGCGGACCATTCAACGTGGCTCCTCATAATCGGCTCGGGACGGGTGCGCAACCCGCCGCTGTCAGCGCCGGCCGCTCTCCCCGCTTCCGCGCCCCGGGGGGGGGGCGCGAAGGGAGCATGGCCCGACGCACAGGTGACTGGTGTCCAGCGCCGGCAATTATACGAGCCGTCGCAAGCGTTGCGAATGGGGGGCGGCGTTCATAGAATCCCGCTCCATGATGACGCTGCAAACGCCGATGCTGCTGGGGACGACCGACTGGGCCGTGGTCGGCCTGCTGGTACTTTTCGTGATCTTCCTGGCGGGGGCGATTCTCGTCCTGACCCATGTGATCGGACCCAAGCGCACCGGCCCGGTCAAGGAACTGACGTATGAATCAGGCGTGGACCCGATCGGGGATGCGCGCAAGCGATTCAACGTGCACTTCTACATCATTGCGATGCTGTTCCTGCTGTTTGACGTCGAAATCGTCTTCTTTTATCCGTGGGCCAGCCTGTTCGGGCGGCTGACACAACCGGTCGGGGCGATGCAGACGCAGTGGTCCGAACAGATGGTGGCCGGGGGTTATGGTCCGACCTTCTTTCTGGTCGAAATGCTGATCTTCATCGCCGTGCTCGGCGTAGGATATGTATACGCATGGCGAAAGGGCGTGTTCCGATGGGCGTGACGCGGGAAGCACAGGCGGTGACCGGCGGGGACGGTTTCACGGTCACCAGCTTCGACTACACGATGGACATGATCCGCAAGCACGGCATCAACTGGTGCCGCAAGCACTCGCTCTGGCCGCTGCCTTTTGCGACGGCCTGCTGCGGGATCGAGTTCATGGCGGTCGCGTGCAGCCGCTACGACATTGCCCGTTTCGGCTCGGAGCGGCCGAGCTTTTCGCCGCGGCAGGCCGACCTGCTGGTCTGCGCGGGGCGCGTGGTCATGAAAATGCTGCCGGTGCTGCAGCGCGTGTACCAGCAGATGACCGAACCGAAGTGGGTCATCAGCATGGGCGCTTGCGCGTCGTCGGGCGGCGTGTTCGATACGTACAGCGTCATTCAGGGGGTGGATCAATTCCTGCCGGTCGACGTGTACCTGCCCGGCTGCCCGCCGCGCCCCGAGACGATCCTCGAGGGGCTGATGGCGATTCAGCGCATCGTCACGAATGACGGCGTGAAGAGCAGCCGCGAGCGCGGCCGCGGGCTGGGAATCGTCGCGCAGCCGCCGCGCTATGTGGCGCTGGGCGAGGGGCTTTCAGGCCGATTGAGCGATTCCGCATCCGCGAATTGACACACTCACCCGCTGCGCGGGCGAATCATCTGCTCACGCTACGCTTCTGCGAACGCGGCGTCGATCCGTGCACAGATGAAGTGATACGCGAGCTGATGTCCTTCCTGGATTCGGTCGGATTCATCGTGGGGGACGCAGAGGAGCAGGTCGCACAATTCGGCCATGCGCCCGCCCGTCCGCCCCGAAAAGCCGACCGTCGCCGCGCCCAGCTCCCTCGCAGCGCTCAGCGCCCGCAGGACATTCGGGGAATTCCCGCTGGTTGAAAACGCCCACAGCACGTCGCCGCGGCGCACCAGGCCGCGAACCGGGCGCTCGAACGTCTGCTCAAAACCGAAGTCGTTACCGATTGCCGTCAGCGCGGAAGTGTCGGTTGTCAGAGCATGGGCGGGCAGCGGGCGGCGGCTGGTCTTGAAGCGCCCCGTCAGCTCGGCGGCCACGTGCTGCGCGTCGGCCGCGCTGCCGCCATTGCCCACGAGGTACAGGCGCGCCCCGGCTTTCAGGCGATCGACAATCAGCGCCGCGATTGCCTCGATGCGCGAACCGGCCTCGCGCATCTGGCCGATCACCGTGAGGTGCGAATCGAGCGCGGCGGTCCAGTCGATCGGGAGGGGCATAGAGTCAGCCGTCAGGATTCGGGCCGTGTTCCCGGCGCGGCGCCGGTTGCGAGCAATAGTTACCGGCGAGAATGGTGCGTTCGGGCCGGCCGCGCGGCGCTTCATTGTTGTAAGCGCTCGACGCCGGCCGGAACAGGCTACTTGATGCCCAGCAGCTCGATCTCAAAGATCAGCGTCGCGTTCGGCGGGATCTTTCCGCCCGCGCCGCGCGCGCCGTAGGCCATATCCGGCGGGAAGATGTACTTGCGCTTCTCGCCGACCTTCATCAGGCCGACGCCTTCCGTCCAGCCGCTGATGACCTGGTTGAGTCCGAAGACGGCCGGCCCGCGCTCGCGCGAGCTGTCGAACACTTCGCCGTTGGTGAGCGTGCCGGTGTAGTGCACCTCGACGCGATCCGTCGCCTTGGGAATCGCGCCGGTACCCTCCGCCAGCACGACGTACAGCGCGCCCTTCGGCGTGCGCTGCACCTTCTTGCCGGTATCGGATTCGACCTTCTGAACGGTCTCGGCGATCCCCTTCTCCCACTCCTCGCGCTGCTTACGAACCGCCGCCATTGCCTCCTCCTCGATTTCCGTCACGCGCCGCTTAATGCGCTCGCGATCTACCGTGCCCACTGTGCCGGCTTTTCGAATCACAACCGGCGTCGTCGGCACGACCTTCCCCATCGGAAGCTTGGGATTCTCCGCCGTTTCCGTGTGGCGGATCTTGTCCACGACATCCAGACCCTCGACGACCTTCCCGAACACTGCGTAGGCCGCGCCGTCGCGCGCCATGTCCAGGGCGTCGTTATTCACGACGTTGATGAAGAATTGCGCCGTCGCGGAATCCGGCTGTCCGCCGAGACGGGCCATCGCGATTGAGCCGCGCACGTTCTTGAGGCCGTTTTGCCATTCGTTCTTGATGCCGGGGCGCAGCTTCTCGCGGCGCTCATTCATGTCGGCGTCATACCCGCCACCCTGGATCATGAAGTCCGGCATGACGCGATGGAAAATCAGCCCGTCGTAGTGGCCGGCCTCGACGTAGGCCAGAAAATTCTCGACCGAGATCGGGGCCTTCTCCGCGTTGAGTTCCAGCACGATGTCGCCCAGCGTGGTCTCCAGCCGGACGCGCGGATGCAGCGCGCCATCCTTCTTGTCATCGCTCGGCTTGGCGGCAGGCGCCGCCGTCTGGGCCAGGGACAGGGACGTCACCGCCAGCACGAGGGCGAGCGGACAGGCGAAGCCGAGCATTTCGATCTCCATCGGTTCCAGTTTCGTGGTTTGAGGAAAGTCCCGCCGCCATCCACGGCGCGAACAGGGGAGTGTACGCGCGTGCCGGCGCCGCGACAATGCCGCGATCGGCGCGGCAAAGTAGCGAAAACGGGGCACCCGGACGCAGACGTCGGGCGGCGGGCGCCACACGCCGGAACTCGGGTCCAAGCGGGAATTGAGGGCGCTGGGGCTCGAACCCAGGACCCACGGCTTAAAAGGCCGTTGCTCTGCCGACTGAGCTACACCCTCGCCGGCCGCGCATGCGCGGCGGGAGGGGCATTATACGCGACCGCATGCATCCGGCGGAGCCGCGCCGCGATCCGCCATCAGGCCTTGACGACGACCTTGCGACGCCGGGGATCCTGCACCTTGCCGCAGGCGTTGCGGGAATCGACCACGAGCTGCGCGTGCTTCACGACCATCGCATAATCCACGTTCGAGTGATCCGTCGAGATCAGGACGCAATCGAACTTGCGGATGTTTTCCGGAGTGAGCGCCACGCTCTTGAGATGCGTGATGTTGTGCTCGCGCATCGGCTTGGCCTTGGGGATGAAGGGGTCGTGGTAGGCGACCTTCGCGCCGCGCGCTTCGAGCAGCTCGATCAGCTCGACCGAGGGGCTTTCGCGCACGTCGTCGACGTCCTTCTTGTAGGCCAGTCCCAGCACCAGGATGCTCGACCCCTTGAGCGGCTTGCTGCGCTCGTTCAGCGCTTCGGCCACGCGGTTGATGACGTATTCCGGCATGCCGGTGTTGATCTCGCCGGCCAGCTCGATGAAGCGGGTCGTGACGCCGAACTCGCGCGCTTTCCACGAGAGGTAGAAGGGATCGATCGGGATGCAGTGGCCGCCCAGCCCCGGCCCGGGATAGAAGGCCTGGAAGCCGAAGGGCTTGGTCTTGGCCGCCTCGATCACCTCCCACACGTCAATGCCCATGCGGTCGAAGCAGATCTTCAACTCGTTCACCAGCGCGATGTTGATGCAGCGGTAGACGTTCTCGACGATCTTGCAGGCCTCGGCCACCTCGGTGCTGCTGACCGGCACGACGTGCTTCACCGCGCCGCCATACAGCGCGCAGGCCAGTTTCGTGCTCTCCGGCCCCATCCCGCCGACGACCTTCGGAATCGTGCCGGTGGTGAAGTCCACGCGACCCGGGTCCTCGCGCTCCGGGGAGAAGGCCAGGAAGTAGTCCTTTTCTAACTCGAAGCCGCGCGCGTCGAAGAGCGGCTTGCAGATTTCGCGCGTGGTGCCGGGGTAGGTCGTTGACTCGAGGACGATCAACTGCCCCTTGCGCATGTACCTGGCGATCGTCTCCGACGTGCCGCGCACAAACCGCATGTCCGGCTCGCGCATCTTGTCCAGCGGCGTCGGCACGCAGATCAGGATGCAATCCGCCTTCTTGATGAGCGACATGTCGCTCGTCGGCGTGAACTGCCCGGACTTGATCCACGGGTTGAAGATCGACGCGGGCAGATGCTTGATGTAGCTCTTGCCGGCCTTGAGCAGCCGTACCTTCTCCTCGTCCACGTCGAAGCCGATGGCGTTGAACCCGTTTGAGCAGAACTCGCGGATCAACGGCAGGCCGACGTATCCCAGCCCCATCACGCCGACGACCGCAGTGCGGTCGGTGATTTTTTTCTGCAACTGCTGAGCAAGGCTCATCGAAAGTCACTCCCAGGGGGTCGCCGACGGGACGGTCGCGCGGTCGCCCCGTCACTGGTCCGCGCATTGCCTGCGCGACCTTGTGTCGCGACGGGGGCGGACGGCGAGCGGGCCGTTCTAACGGACTCTTTCTACGTCGGCAAGTATCCGACAGTGCTGGAATTGTGCCGGAGGCGGGCGATTTTCTGCGCCCGTGCGGGGCTTCTCAGCGGGCCGGGAGCGCGTCCACCAGTTGCTGAACCTCGTCGGCGGTGTTGTAGAAGTGCGGGCTGGCCCGCAGCCGACCGAAGCGGTTGGCCACGATGATGCGGTACTCGCTGCGCAGGTGCTTGCGCAGCGCGTCCACTTCGTGCCGGTCGCAGGAGAGGCTCACGATCCCGCTCCACTCGCTGGCGGTGCGCGGGCTGTGAACCGTCCAGCCGCGGGAGCGGGCGCCCTCCGCGATCTGATCCGTCAACTGCTTCACCCGCACCTGCACCTGGTCCATCCCCACGTCCAGCAGCATTTGGATCGAAGCGCCCAGGGCGCAGACGCCGGCCAGGTTGTATGAGCCGCTGTCGAAGCGCCGTGCGTCGTCGTGCGGATCCATGCGGATCTCGCCGCTCTCGTAGCCGTGCTTCATGCCCATGTAGCCGATCTCGGTCGGCCGGATGTGACCGATCAATTCGCGCTTGCAGTAGAAGATCCCGATTCCCTCCGGCCCGCACAGCCACTTGTGCGCCCCGGCGGCCAGGAAGTCGATGTTCATCGCCCGCACGTCGAGGGGGTGCACGCCCAGCGCCTGGATCGCATCGACGAACAGCAGGACGCCCTTCTCGCGGCACAATTCGCCGAGGCGAACCAGGTCCACGCGAAAGCCGTTGGACCACTGCACCGCCGAGATGGTGACCAGCCGCGTGCGGCGGTCGATCGCCGCCGCGATGCGGTCAAAGGGGATGCGGCCCTCCTCCTCCTGCACGCTGCGCAGCGTGACGCCGCGCGGCTGCAGCGCCAGCCAGGGATAGACGTTGGCGGGAAACTCCATCGACGTGGAGACGATGTTGTCGCCGGTGACCCACTGCACGCCGCCGGCGACGTAATTCACACCCTCCGAAGTATTTTTCGTGAAGGTGATCTCGGCCGGGTCGGCGTGAATCAGCCGGGCGGCGAGGAGGCGGACGCGCTCGGCGGCGCGGTAGTAGGTGCCCTGCAGGTAGGCTGAGCCGGACAACTCGGTGGCGTAACCGCACATCGCCTCCGCCGCCGGTCGCGACATCGGCGCAACGGCAGCGTGGTTCATGAAGTTGTAGTTCCGCGTAATGGGGAACTTCTCGCGGATTTCTTCGAGCTTGAACGACATACCAGCGCCTCATCCCAGGTTGCGCGAACCCCGGGCCGCCAACCGCCCGTCACACTCTTCGGACGATCGACGACCCACTCCGATTCTACGGCGCTCCGTGCGTGCGATTGCGGGAGCGGAGGCGCATCGGCGATTTCCGCGCCGACCTGCGATTGTGCGCATGATCGCGCCGATCGGCGCTGATTCGCGCAAATTCGCGGCGGTTTGCGCTGCGCAGCGGCAGGCGTTATCAGCCCGCTCACAGGGATGGGCGGAGCGGGCGCGGGGCGGAGCGGGCGCGGGGCGGAGCGGGCGCGGGGCGGCTCAAACGCACCGCGGGCCGCCGCAACCTGAACATGGTGCGACGGCCCACGGTGAATGTGAATGGACCCAGTGAGTCGCAGGCAGCGACTAGGGCTTCATGTTGTCCTCATAGCCGGGGAACGGCCACTTCGTGAAGTCAATATTGCCGCCGCCGCCGCCGACCGGAGTCGGGGTGGTGCCGCCGGAGAAAATGCGGACCAGCGCGCCCGGGGCGGGCCAGCAGTCGATGCGGTGCTGGTCGCCACGGCGCAGGAAGCTCTCATTGCCGCTGTTGGGCTGGCCGATGTTCATGGCTTCCAGCTCGGTGGCCTGGAAGCGCATCAGGTTCGTGACGGTGATGTTGCGGACGCTGCCGTCCGCGAACATGGCGTTGTCCTGCGAAACGCGGCGGTGCCAGCCGACGTACTTCTTGGAGATGACCGACTCCGTCGGATCGAGCGGCGTCATTTCGTAGATCAGCGCCTCGGCCGCCATGAGCTGGCCTTGCAGGTTTTTCAGGGAGGAGAGCTTGTGACCGAACGGGGCGACGCTGAATGCACCGAGGTAGCTGCTGCCGCCGGTAGTCCAGAAAATGCCGCTCTGGCCGATGCGGTAGCTGTTGCCGGTGATTTCCCAAAGCGGGATGTTGGTCGCCGCCAGTGGAACGTCACGGATGCGGCTGTCGCGCGGATAGCCGATGTCGGAGGGGCACTTGAAGAACTTCAGGTCCTTGGCGTCCTTCGTGCCGAGCGAGCCGTAGAGGTACTTGTTGAGCGGGCGCGTGCGGGCCGCCCAGACGGCGCTGTTGCCTGTTTCGAGCGTGCCGTGCGGGGCGCTCGATGCGCCGGTGGGGAACGGACGAATCGCGGTCATGCCGCCCCACGACGTCGGCTGCATCGTGCGAATGCACCACTCGGTGCCGTCCCAGAAGCCCTGGTTGTTGTTGACGTGCATGCGGTGGACCGGAACGATCAGCTCCTTCGGATCCTCCGTGGCGTAGGTGTGAAACGCCGTCGCGACGCCCTTGAGATTCGTGCCGCATACCAGCCGCTTGGCCTGCTCGCGGGCCTCATTAAGGGCCGGCAGCAGGATCGAGATCAGCAACGCGATGATTGCGACCACGACCAGCAACTCGATCAGCGTGAATCCCCTGCTCTGAATCTTCTTCATACAAATGCCTCCACTGTTTCGCGAAGCGCCGCCGGGAAGAGCGTTAGGAATATAAAACGCCCGAGACGCCCGCATCCACGTTGTCCGAAACCGTCAGTTCCTCTACATCCTTATCAAGCGGGACGGGCGAGCGGCTATTCCGTCAAGCGCCCGACGCGCACTTTTCGCCTGCTTCACAAGCGCCCGAACCGGCTCATCCGCCGGGCCGACGGGCGCCGCCGCCACCCCAATCCGCGGTGAACTGCGAGCACTTGGGGCACTTCTTCTTGTTGGTCGCCAGGTCGATCTCGATGTTCTGCGCCTCTACGCCGTTGAGCTTCTGCACTCCGCATTTGGTGCAGCGAAGCGAGTGCTCCTCCCCGGCATCCGCGATCTTGGCCGGGTCTACGGGCGGCGTCCGCAGCACTCCCCAATACAGCCCCGCCCCTGCCGCGAGGACAACCAGGCCAACAATCAGGAATTTATTGACCGCCGCGCGGCGAATCGACCGTCTCATTCATACTCCTTGCGCGCAGCCGCAACACGGGCCGACGGCCGGTGGGGCTGCGCCGAGCAACATATGAGTATACATTCCTACAACTTCCGGTAAAGTCCCCCCTGCGTAAATCGCACCGGATCGATGCGAAATTGGCCACTCCGACCGGAGGAACCCCCACCATCCCCCCTGCCCCGGCCGGCCGGCCGCTACCCCGCGGATCATAAGCACAGGGCAGCCCCGACCGGCTATCACGGCCACCCGATCAGACGCCCATCAGCATCGCCATCAGCGCGTTCTGGGCGTGCATACGGTTCTCCGCCTGGTCGAAGATCGCTGAGCACGGGAGGCGCGACGCGGCGTAGTCGATTTCCTCGCCGTAGTGGGCGGGCAGGCAGTGCAGGATGATCGCCCGCTTTGACGCTGCCGCGACGAGCCGCTCGTTGATCTGGAACCCCTTGAACTTCTCCCGCCGTTCGGCCGCCTCGCCCTCCTGCCCCATGGACGCCCACACGTCGGTGTACAAGACGTCGGCGCCGGCAGCGCCCTCCAGCGGGTCATGCACCACGCGGACACTCGCGCCGCTGGCGCGGCCCAGCTCGGTCGCATCGCGCAGGACGCCGGCCGCGGGCTCAAAGCCCTTTGGACAAGCCACCACGACATTCATGCCGACCAGCGCTCCCCCCAGCAGGAGCGAGTGGGCGACGTTGTTTCCGTCGCCGATGAAGGCGAGCGTCACGCCGGCCAATCCGCCCAGGCGCGCCCGAATTGTCTGCAAATCCGCCAGAATCTGACACGGGTGCTCAAAATCGCTCAATCCGTTGATGACGGGAACATCGGAGTGCCGGGCCAGTCCCTCGACGATGTCATGGCCGAAAACGCGCGCCATGATCATGGACGCATAGCGGCAAAGCACGCGGGCGAAATCCTCGACGCTCTCGCGCTCGCCGAGGCGGCTCTGCTCCGGACCGAGGTAAATCGCGTGCCCCCCCATCAGCGTCATGCCGGTCTCGAAGCTGACGCGCGTCCGGAGCGAAGGCTTCTGGAACAGCATCGCCAGCGTCCGCCCGGCGAAGGGGGCGCGGCGGCGCAGCGCCTCGCGATCCTTGCGGAATTCTTCGGCGCGATCGATCAATCGCTCGCACTCGCCGCGGAGATGTCCTTCATGGATAGAAAATGCCGCACACCCGTCGCCGCCATGAGCCGACTCCCGAAATTTCCCGACCCGCGCCGCGTTGCAGCGCCCCTCCCGCCGGCCGGGCAGGGCGTCTTGTGCGCGGGCGGGATTATACGCGCGGGTGGGCTTCTCGATTCGTCACGGTCCCGCTGGACCTAACTCAACCCGACGGGGGCGCTGCGACTGGGTTTCTCGATTCGACGTGCCGGCAGTCGGCGCGCGCCGCCCGTTTTCACCGGGCTTCGCGACGGCGACCCTCCATCGGCGGCCGAACCCGCCGCGTATAATCGCACCATTCCAATTCGGAGCCGACCATGCCCGTCGCCGTCGAAGCCCGTCCCGCTGTTCGCGCCCCGCGCGGCAACACGCTCTCCTGTCGCGGTTGGCTTCAGGAGGCCGCGCTGCGGATGCTGATGAACAACCTCGATCCCGAGGTGGCTGAACTGCCTGAGGAACTGGTCGTCTACGGCGGGATCGGCAAGGCGGCCCGCAGTTGGCCGGATTTCGACCGCATTGTCGCCACGCTTCGCCGATTGGGCGACGACGAGACGATGCTGGTGCAATCCGGGCGGGCGGTCGGCGTCATTCGCACACATGCCGACGCACCGCGCGTGCTCATCAGCAATTCGATGCTGGTGCCGCGCTGGGCCACCTGGGATGAATTCCGGCGGCTCGACGCGCTGGGGCTGATGATGTACGGGCAGATGACGGCCGGAAGCTGGATCTATATCGGCACACAGGGGATTCTGCAGGGGACGTACGAGACGTTCGCGGCGCTGGCCCGCCGGCACTTCGGCGGTTCGTTGCGCGGGCGGCTGGTGGTGACCGGGGGTCTCGGCGGAATGGGCGGCGCGCAGCCGCTGGCCGCGACGATGAACGAGGGTGTGCTGCTGGCGGCGGATGTTGATCGAACGCGGATCGAGAAGCGGCTCCGAACGCGCTATGTGGACCGCATGACGGACGATCTGAACGCGGCGATAAATGAAGCGCTGGAGGCGAAAGCGGCCGGGCGGGCGGTGAGCATCGGCTGGATCGGGAACATCGCCGATCTGCTGGCGGAACTGGTGCGGCGGAATCTCACGCCCGACGTGCTGACCGACCAGACCTCCGCGCACGACCCGCTGACCGGGTATGTGCCCAGCGCGGTTGCCGATGAGCACGGAAAGATGCGCCCGCTGACGCTGCAGAGCGCGCTGGCGCTGCGCGCGGCGGACCCGCAGCGCTACACGGCCGCAAGCTATCGCACGATGGCGGAGCACGTCGCGGCGATGCTGGAGCTTCAGCGGCGCGGGGCGATCACTTTCGACTACGGCAACAACCTGCGCGGGCACGCGGTTGAGGCGGTGCTGCGCGGCGACTATCGGCCGATCGGCTCAGCGCCGTTCGACCCGTTCCGCATTCCCGGCTTCGTGCCGGAGTACATCCGGCCGCTGTTCTGCGAAGGGAGCGGGCCTTTTCGCTGGGCGGCGCTGAGCGGCGACCCGCGCGACATCGCCGTGACCGATCAGGCGGTGCTGGACACGTTTCCCGATGAGCCGCACCTGGCCCGCTGGATTCGGCTGGCGGGGGAGCGCGTGGCGTTTCAGGGGTTGCCGGCGCGGATCTGCTGGCTGAAGTACGGGCAACGGGCGAAAATGGGGCGGGTGTTCAATGAGCTGGTTCGCACGGGGCGCGTCAGCGCGCCGCTGGTGATCGGGCGGGATCACCTCGATTGCGGCTCGGTGGCGTCGCCGAATCGCGAGACCGAGGCGATGAAGGACGGCTCGGACGCGGTGGCCGACTGGCCGATTCTCAACGCGCTGTCGAACACGGCGTGCGGCGCGACGTGGGTGAGCGTGCATCATGGCGGCGGGGTGGGGATGGGGTACTCGATTCACGCGGGACAGGTGATCGTCGCGGATGGGACGCCGGGGGCGGCGGCGCGGCTGGAGCGCGTCCTGACGGCGGATCCGGGGCTGGGGGTGATGCGGCACGCGGACGCGGGCTATGAGCTGGCGGCGACGGTGGCGCGCGAGAAGGGAGTGGACATTCCGGGGCTGCGCGGGGGGTAGGGCCGGCGGCCGGTGGCGTGCTTTCGCGGTACGCCGCGCAAGCATGCGTTCGGAACGCCGAATTCTGCAACGCCGCCCTTCCGGGCGGCGGCGCGTCGTGAAGCCTGCCGCGGCGATCAAAGAGGTGCGTTCGGGCCGGTCACGCGGCGCTGATGGAGGGAATTCGCCCGACGCCGGCCCGAACACACCCTGCGCAATTTTTCTCTACGGCCCGTTGACGAGGGCGTCGACGAAGGGGTCGATGTCGAAGTTGGTGAGGACGCCGTCGCCGTTCATGTCGCCGAGGATGTCGATGGCCTCCGGGGGAATGTGCGGAAACGCGGCCTGGTACGCTTCGCGATTGGTCAGCGCCAGGACGAAGGGGTCAACGTCAAAACCGTTGGTCCGGTCGTCGGCATTCAGATCGCCCGGCGAGATGGGGCGCAGGAGTGTGATGTAGTGCTCATCCGCAACAAGGGCATTTCGCCAATAGACCCACACTGCTCCGTTGTCGGCTAGAGCGAAGTTACGCGATCCGCTTGACCATGCTTGTTCCGCCGGCGGACGGTATAACCGCAGTCGGCTGACAACAACGTTCCCAGCCGAGTCATAGAGTGTGATTGACAACTCGGGAGGCCCGGCAGTGGTATAGGCGTACTTGGTGATGAACTCGCCCCGCGCGTTGAAAGCGATTCCGGTGAAATCTGAATCGAAAGAGACACGACGGAGAACCGCCGCGCTCGAATCCAGCCACGATACCTCGGCAACGTTTCCGGGCAATCCGACTCCATTGCCCGCAAGCAGTGTGTAGCCGCCGTCTGATTTCGGATAAACAGAGCCAAACGGTAATCGACTCGGCGCAAGGAACGCACCCCCGAGCGAGCCGTCGCTGCCGCCGAATCGAAAGCGCGTTCCCCTCGCCGCATGAGGAAAGAAGCAATCATAGGCGTAGAGAATTGTGCCACCCGCGCCGAAGGCTAATGTTCCAGACCAGAATGCCTGTCCGCCTGCATCGTGGCCGATCGGCAAGGTGCCGGTCAGCGGCGTGCCGTCGGGCGTGAAGAGACGCCCCGAAACGCCGAAGGGCGGCGTCGGATCATCCAGGCTGTCGTACGCGGCGGCTACGATGGTGTTGTTCGTCGCAAGGGCGATCTGTTCCGCATACTCTACCGAGGAATCCAACTGGCGGCGCGGCGTGACCGCGCCATCGGAGTCCACGATCCTGAACCACGCGCCGCCGCTGTTGCCCCAGGTGACCCAGTAATTCTCGCCGACTGGCAGAACGGCCAAAGAAATGGAGCGGTACTCATCGAAGTCCACGGGAATCGGGCCGAGCGTGCGACGACCCCAGGAGTCGAACGCCTGGAGCAGGATCTGCTTGGTGGGGATCAGCGAGTCGGCGATGTATGCCATGACGCATCCGCCGTCGGCCGTCGCGACCATGCGTACCTCGTCAACATACTCCGGCGGATCCGGGAATGGCTGCTGATACAGGTAGTACGGCCGCGCGCCGACCATCACCTTCTCGTGTACGAACTGGGCGCTTGCGATCGGAGGGGCGATCACAGCGCACCAGCACGCGATCATCGCCGCGGAACGCACAGCGGCACGCAGTACTGCGGCGCCGGGGCCATGCTCGGTGCCCGGCTGCGCCGTTCGGAAGCTGAACAAGTCTCTGGTCGTCATGGTCAGTCTCCGAAGTTCGCCCGCACGCGGGCGATGGTCTGCCAAAAGTGAGCGTCGGGAGCCGGACAGGTCGGGCCGTCGTCTTCGTCGAAGGCGCTCATGCCCGCCATCATGGCCTCGCCTTCACCACCGCCGCCCATCAGTCCCTGCGGCTCGCTCTCCTCGGGAACTCCGGTGGGACAGCCGGAGTGATTGACGACCAGGTCCACGAAGCAGTCGATGTCGAAGTTGTTGAATTCACCATCGTTGTTGCAATCGCCGATGCCGACCAGGTTGATTCCAATGGGATCCCCGAAGTCCTCCCGCCACTTCTGGAGATCCATCAGCGCATCGGCAAAGGGATCGACGTCGAAATTGGAGCGGCAGCCGTCGCCGTTGAAGTCGCCGAGCAACGGGCGAAGCGCGAGCACATACCCTTCGTTTGTGCAGATCAGCGTGCCGTCGGAAGTGACGGCAGGCTGAGAGTGGAAGACCGTGTTGTACGGCGTTGGCGGTTCATACAAGACGGGGAGGCCGGTCACCGGATCGCGCCAACCGGCGTCGAATCGGTCGATTCCCTCCTGAAACGACTTCTTTCGGGCATACACCCTTGAAGCCCCATCGGTGTTCATGTAGAAGCGCTCCGCAACATCCAGTAAGGGCGCGCCACCAATATGGTTGGGAATCGCTCCGGCGTTGTCGCTGACCACTAGCGAGGATGGCCCGTCGATGATGCGGTACAGAATGCCGCCCGATTCCTGCCACGTCACGCCAACGCGATCCGGAAACACGCCGACCGTTGCCGAGAACACCGACGACCCCACGGCCTGCGGCGGGTGTCTTCGCCGAAGACACAACGGATTCGGCGGATCCTGCAGCGGCGGGTCGAGCAAGTTGTCGAATGTATGAACATTCGGATCGTCGGAAGGCAGCAGGAGATCGCCGTCTTGATGAAGGACCGGCGAACCCCAGTTTCGGGCCGTGTGAGCCCAACGAAGAACGGACAGGTGCCAAGGCTGGTCGAGCGCGATTGCCACAACATTCGCACTGCAAAGCTGAGGCGAGCCGGACAATGGAGTTGCTTGCATCAGTGTGACAAAAGTGAAGTGCCAGCCCGGTCTATCGTCGATTGGGCCGATTGCGGGACACGAAGTGATCGAGTTCGTCTCTTGGGCTACCGGGATAACATGAAAGGGGATTCCAGTCATTGGATTCAGGAACGCTACAACGACCTGCGTGGGGTGACTCGCGGTCAGGCGGCCGACAACGACGACGAAATCGATGCCGCCGGGTCCGGTCTTGCCCGTCGCCGGGGAGGCCGCTTCAGATGTGAAAACCGTGGCATCCGCAGGGAACTGCCATTCCGGCGTAGTGGGCAGGACAAGTGTTCCGCTGCACGCTGAAGCCGGATTGATGGCGCTGAGATTAAAGCATCGGACGCGCCGGGAGGTCTGGACCACGACGCGCTCGTTTGCGAGCACGAGCGGCGTGCCGATCATCCATTCATCCGGCCCCGACGACACGCTGATTTCACCAATGGGAGCAGCGACGCCGCCCGGCGCGTGGGCAGGATCGCAGGGGTGAAACCGAAAAATGCGGAGCCGGACACCAGGGAACTCGCCGGCAAACACGCCGGGGACGATGACGCACTCCAGATTGTTGATCCGCGCGACCACGGCGCTGCCCCGAGATTGGTAGCTGTCGTCAGGAGAGGTAGCACCGAAGCCGGCTGGGGCTACCCAGCGCAACTCGGGCAGGCTGTGCGGCCCAGGTGACGGGCTGAAACTGGAGTTTCGTTCGTCACACCCGAACTTCGGCCACGGATCCGCGGGGTCAAGCTGGGCTAGCGCCTGGCTGCCCCCCCAACCCGAACAGAACCAGAACAACGGCGAACTCACGACGAAACCCCATGTCACATCCTCCCTGAAAGTGCGCCGCTGGTCGGGGCGGCGCGGAAAGTTGCGGGTCACAGCAGGAGTTAGACCGACGGCGGGAGCCGCGGTCGTCACACGTCCAATCTGCACCCTGTCTGAATTATCACACCGAATCAGGCGGATGCAAGAAAAACCCGGATTTTTTCGCGGCGAGCGGCGGCGGTGCGGCTGGAGGGCAATCCAGTCCAGGGCCTGAAGGCCCTGGCAACGAACGTGCGCCCTACGGGCGAAGACATGCGGCGATCGAGCGCGTTAGGGGCGAAGAGCATGCTTACGCTGAGTACAGCGAAAGCATGCCACCCAAGAAATCCAACCCCACAATGTCACCCCACACAGTCACCCGACGATACCAGGAAGCATGCCGACGCAGAGCCGGCGACATGAAGATGTATGAAGCGGGGCACCTTGCGGGGCGTTCAGTCTGACGCCATAAGGAACTACCCGCACAAGGAGCCCTTCATGCATTCTAATCCAACGCAGCCAGCTATCGAACCCAACCAGCGAATCGTCGCGCTCGACGTTCACTGCAAGTTCACCGAACTCGCCGCCGTCTCGCCCGCCGGCAAACGGATCGCCTCTCAACGCTGCAACACCACCATCCCCGATGTGCTCGCCGCTCTCCAAAAAGTCAAAAAGCCCCGAACCGTCATCATCGAAGAAGGATCGCTCGCCGACTGGCTCATGCGCGGCCTCACCGAGTGCGGCGAATGCGTGCATCTGCGACCCACGCCGCAACGCTCTCGTCGCCAAGGACGACGAAAAAGACGACCCCATCGACGCGCTCAAGCTGGCCCAGCTCGCGCGCGGCGGATTCCTCAGGTTCGTGCACCACCCCGAGAGCTTCGAGCGCGTCATTTTCAAACGGCGCATCGCGCTCTATCACGACCGCATCCGCAACCGCGTCCGCCAAGCCAATCGCGTGATCGCCCAGGCGCGGCTCTACGGCGTGATGATCCGCGAGAGCGACTTTGCCGAAGACACCGCCGCCGTGTTCAAGCAACTGCCCAAACGCAAGGCGGTGCGCGACGACTTCCAGACGCTGCTTGACGGCTATCAGGCGGCCGTGACGCAGGCGATGGTGCTGCGAGCGGCGTGCTCAAACTGTCGAAAGCCTATCCCGAGATCGCGCGTTTTCAGTCGCTGCCGGGTTATGGCCCGATCCGCGCGCGACGTTCTTCGCGTTTCTGGACACGCCCTGGCGATTTCGCAGCAAGGCCGCGGTGTGGAAGTATGTCGGCATCGGGCTGTGCCGGCGCGGCAGCGGCGGATCGGTGACGTTGCATGTTCCGAACCAGGTGAATCGTGTGCTGAAAAGTGCCGTGCTGGGCGCGGCGATGAACGCCATCGGCGGCGACGGCGAGTTTTCGCGTCTGCATGAGAGGTGGGTGAAGAATGGATTGACGGCTCGCATGGCACGCCGCAATGTGGCTCGGCTGCAGACGGCGGTGTTGTGGGGCATGTGGAAAAGCGGCGGCGAGTACCGTTGCGATCGGATCGCGGCGCTGTTGGAGCCGGTGACGGTTTCCTGAACGATTCGCGGCTCGTCGCAAGCGAGCGGCGTTGTCGGCTTTTGCGTGCGTGCGGAGTTCCGAGGGTGCCATTGAACGGGATCGCAGGCGATCCGCAGTTCTCGCGACATGAATGAACCCGCAGTACGTTTGCCACGCTCGACCATCCTGATGGACCTCATTTGAGAGTCCCGAATAGGTGCCTGGGCGGCGTTATTTTGACCGCCACGGTTTGCGTGATGAAGCAGGATGGCTGCCAAGGACAATGCGGCTTGTGTGGTTTGGACGAGTGACGCGAGGGAATGATGGAGGCAGTCGCAGCCGTCGGCGCGGATCGCGTCGGCAGTGCTTGGCCGAATCATGGGGCGCCCCTGCGAAGGTCACGATTTTGGTGCGTCCGCGGGGAAAGTCTGTTGACATTCGCCTTCATATAGGTGGCACCCAGAATCCGGAATGGCACCCAGAATCCGGAATGGCACCCAAAATCCGGCATGGCACCCAAATCGACGTGGCACCCGGAGTCCGCCATGGCACCCAAAATCCGCCGTCGCCGTGGCACCCAAGACCCGGCATCGCGCGCGACGCCCGGCATGGCAGACAGCCGTTCGCAGCCTGCGACCGGCCGGAGACGATTTGGCACCTGAATCGCCCTCCGGCAGCGATTTGGGCCGTAGAATCGTGGCATGACAGCTCCACGAAAGCCCTATGAGTGCCGCGTGCCGTACGAGGGCGCGCGAATCCACGCCGCGGCCGTCTACTGCTCCGACGGGCGCGTCGGTGCGCATTTTGACGAGTTCCTGCAACAGGGACTGATGCTGCCGCGGTATGACCGCGTTGCGCTGCCCGGCGGGCCGGCGTGCCTGGCCGGCCATCCGCAGGCCCACCTGGAGGAACAGGGGGTCATCGACGAGCTGAAGTTCCTGGTGGAGGCCCATGCGCTCAAGCGGGTGGTGCTGATCGCCCATCACAACTGCGCCTTCTACTCCGCGCGGCTCGATCTTGACGGTCGCCGGATGGAGCTGGTGCAGCGGGCGGACCTCGTCCGTGCAACCGCGTTCGTGCAGCGCGTCACGGGGTTGGAGGACATTTCCGCGTACTTCGCCCGGCTGGTGGAGGATCGCGTGGTGTTTGAGCCGGTGGAAGTGTGACGGGGCCGGCGCGAGGGAATCGAGGGGGATTTTCGCGGGGGCGAAGCTCAACCCGCCGATGCGTCAGGCGGGTAGCCAGCCGGGCAGTCAGGCCCCGCCCGTCTGATCCAGCACTTCCGGCACCCGGAAACAGCCGCGCTCCTGCTCCGGGGCGTTTGCCAATGCCTGAGACTGTGTCAGGCCGGTGATCGGCTCGTCCGGCCGCAGGTGAGCTTCCAGGGCCACGGGGTGCAGGAGCGGCTCGACGCCCTCGGCGTCGATTTCGTCCAATTGGCGCACATAGGCGAGAATTCGCGCCAGATTGGCGGCATGGTCGGCGACCTGGGCATCAGAGAGGGCGAGCCGGGCCAGCTTCGCGACGCGCCGCACCTGTTCGGGGGTCACGGCGGAATCGGGCGGGTAACCGGTGGGCCCTGTGCCGGGAGGGTCGGTTGGGCGGGTCATCAGGCGCAGTCCGCGTCAAAGCTCAATAGGACATGCTCAGGCCGGATAGAGAGCCGCTGGTCGCCCGCCGAGACGGAAGCTGCGGGCCGATCGAGACTTCATTGCGGGACGGGCGTGCCGGCCGGATTCGATCGAGGGCGGCCGCCGGACCGCGAACGAATGGGGAGCCCTTGAGTTAGTCGGCGGTCGCGGCATCCGGTCGGACGCGACGCGGCGGCTTGACGATCAGGCCCATGCGAATGGCCTTGACGCTGACGCGAACGCGGCAGACTTTGCCATCGATCACGGCCCGCACCTTCTGCACGTTGGACTTGAACTTCCGGCGGGTGATGCCGGTGGTCTTCTTTCCGACGCCGCCGAGGTACTTGGCCTTGCCGCGGGTCGTGATCTGGTTGCCGAAGGTCGTCTTCTTGCCGAGGAAGTAGCACTCGCGCGCCATGGGTCACCTCAATCAACGCCGCGGCCGAAGCGGTCCGGGCAACAGGGTCCATTCGAATCGGGCATGATACGGCGGGGCGGGCCGTGCTGCAACACCGCCGAACCGGCTTTGCGGGGGTGCCGGGGGCGGTTTACACTGCCCCCGGCCGCTCCGAAACCTCCAGGCAGCACCGCGGATGACGATCAACCTTCCGAACCAGATCACGATCGCCCGCCTGCTGCTCTCGATCGCGTTTTTCGCGATTTTGTCGTGGACGGACGCCGGCCGGTTTGCCGACCAGCGCGGGCTGCTGGCGGCGGCCTTCTGGGTGTTTCTGGTGGCGGCGCTGAGCGACGCGCTGGACGGCATCCTGGCCCGCCGCATGGGGCAGGTCACGACCTTCGGGCGGATTGTGGACCCGGTGGTGGACAAGGTGCTGGTTTGCGGGGCGTTCCTGTACCTGGCCAGCCATCACTTCCATGACCCGGTTCAACGGGTGAGCCTCTCCTACGTCGAGCCGTGGATGGTGGTGCTGATCCTGACGCGCGAGATGCTGGTCTCGGCGCTGCGCGCGCACAGTGAGTCACGGGGGGTGACTTTCGCGTCCGACTGGCTGGGGAAGATCAAGATGGTCGTCCAGTCGGCGACGATCGGTACGGTGCTGGGCGTGCTGGCGTGGTTTCACGATCAGCCGGGGTTCATCCTGCTGGCCAAGACCTGCGTGTGGGTGACGACGATTGTGACGGCGCTGTCTGCAATCACCTATGTACGGCGAAGCTGGAGCGCGCTGTTCTCGCGCGGGGCGCTGGCGAACCTGCCGGCGAAGCCCCCGCCGCCTGGCGCCTCGCCCGCCCCCCTGCAATCCGCAAACACCCAGGGCCGATCGAAGGCGGATTCCGCCGACGCGGCGCGTGTTCGAGGAGCGGCGGTTTGAGCCGGGCGGCGGAGCTTTTCCGTACGGCCTGCGTCACCGTGCTGGGGAGCGGGTTTGCGCCATTCGCATCGGGGACGTGGGGGTCGCTGGCGGCGGCGGTGCTGCTGATTGCGGCGGTCGCGGGCGTGCGGCTGAGCGGCGGCGGGAATGGCGCTGTGCAGGCCGTGATTGTGGGCGGAATCCTGGCGGCCTGCTGGGCGTCGGTGGCATTCGGGCCGTGGGCGGTCGCGCGATTCGGGCGCAAGGATCCCAAGCCGTTTGTGCTGGATGAATTTGCCGGGCAATGGCTGGCAATGCTGGCGCTGCCGGGCGTTGCAGCGCTGAGCACCGGCTGGTTGATGCAGCTCGCCGTTCAATTCGTGCTGTTTCGCGCGCTGGACGTGTGGAAACCCGCTCCCGGGCGACAGTTGGAGCGCCTGCCGCACGGCTGGGGGATCCTGCTGGATGATCTCTCGTCGGCGATTTACGCCAACCTGATTGCGCAGGTGGTGTGGCGCGTACCCGCGCTGGCGGATTGGCTCGCGCAGAACCAGACGGCGATTCTGCCCTGACCGGAGCCGAAGGTGGACACGATTCGCGCGCTGATTCTGGGAGTCGTCGAGGGGCTGACCGAGTTTCTGCCCATCTCCAGCACCGGGCACCTGATCATCGTCGGCGATCTGCTGGGGGTGCAGGCGGATGAAGCGCCGTGGTCGCTGCTGCTGTGGGTCAGCCAGCTTGCGGCGATCCTGGCGGTGATTGTGCTTTTTGGGGGCGATTTGCGCCGCCGCGTGTTCGCGCCGATTGCCGGCGGATGGCGGCGGCACCTGCTGACGAAGCTGGCTGTTGCGATGCTGCCGACGGTGGTGCTTGCGCTGCTGTTCAAGAAGTGGCTCGATCCGCTGGAAACGCCGGTGCCGACGGCGATCGCGCTGATCGTCGGAGCGATCGTCATGGAATGGATCGATCGGCGCTATCGGCGCGAAGCGGCGATGGACCTCGACGACATCACACTTCGACAGGCGTTCTGGATCGGGGCGATTCAGGCGCTGAGCATGGTGCCGGGCGTTTCGCGGGCCGGCGCGACGATCATGGGCGGGATGGCGCTGGGGCTGACGCCGCGGGTTGCGGCCCAGTTCTCGTTCTACCTGGCGATTCCGACGATGTTTGCCGCGGCGGTCAAAACGCTGCTGGATCACTCCTTCGAAATGACAAGTCAACAGGCTGGGCTGCTGCTGGTCGGCTGCGCGACGGCGTTTACGACGGCGCTGCTGGTGGTGGCCGGGTTTCTCGAGTTCGTGAAGCGCTATCGATTCACGGCGTTCGCCGTTTATCGCGTCGTGCTGGGGGTGGCGGTGCTGCTGTGGGCGTGGCGGGGATGAGCCATTCGCGTGACGACGTAGCGATGGCTGAGCCAGCCGGGGCCTGCGGCGGAGTCCTCGACGCGCCGGACCAGCACCCCCCCCGCTGACGCAATCCAGCGTTCGACCTCGTGCGGCGACGTGCCCCACATTTCCATCCGCGGCTGCCAGGACGGGCCGGCCACGTCGGTATCGGCGTGTGCATTCTCAGCCGGACGAGCGGAGTGTGCCGGGGCGGACGCCGGATGCGCGGGCGGATCGACGGCGTGCGCGCGGCGTTCGGGCAATTGGAAGCAGAGGACGCCATTGGGCGACAAAACGCGCAAGAACTCGCCGATGTACGACTTTGCGAAGCGCGGCTCCATGTGCTGCAGGACGATGTTGCAGTAGACCAGGTCGAATTCCGAATCCGGCAGGCACGCCAGGTCGCCGCGCTCATTTCGCATGTAACGGACGCGCGGCCCGTGGCGGTTTTCCCGGCAGGCGCGCTCGATCATGCCGGCGGCGATGTCCACGCCGACGACGCGCTCGAAGTGCCCGGCCAGCGCCTGCGACAACCGGCCGACGCCGCAGCCGAAATCAAGCGCAATGCCGCGCTGCGGGGAGAGGCTCAGTTCCTCCAGCAACTGGAGAAGCCCGGCGATTTCACGTCGCCCGGTTTCGAAGAAGGCCTGCGGATCCCAGCGGTTGCCGCGTGTGTCGGGGGCGGTGAGGATCGCCCAGAGCGGATCTGACCGCGCGAAAGCGTCCCAGTGGCGGGCCAATTCGGGAAGTTCCATGCCCCCTCTATCGGTCCCGCTGCACGGGAGGAATCAGCCGGTCAGGCCGGTGGCCAGGTCGCGGACGGCGGCCTCGATCTGCAGGGCGAGGCTCGGACCGCGTTCGCCGCGGGCGGCGGCCTCGTTTAGCCGGCGGATGAGGGCGCTGCCGACAATCGCACCATCGGCCATGCGGCAGACATCGCGGACATGCTCCGGGCGCGAGATTCCGAAGCCGATGCAGACGGCCCGCGCGCCGGCGCTGCGGAGGCGCTGTACTCCGGCGGGCAACTCGGGCGGGAGGCCGGTGCGCTCACCGGTGATGCCGGCGACGGATTGGAGATAGACGAAGGGGTCGGAAGCGGCGGCGATGCGCTGCAGGCGGTCCGGTTCGGTCGTGGGCGCGGCGATGAAGATGGTGCTGAGGCCGGAGTTGCTCGCCGCGGTGCGCAGATCGTCGGCCTCTTCAATGACGAGGTCCGGCGCGAGGACGCCGCTGACTCCGGCGGCGGCGAACTGCTCGACAAAGGGGCTGACGCCGCGGCGGTGGATGATCGAGTAGCTGACCATCGCCACGAGCGGAACCCGGATGCTGCGACCCGCAGCGCGGAGGGCATCGAGCAGGTTCGCGACGCGGAAGCCGGAATCGAGCGCGCGGGCGAAGGAGGCCTGGATCACCGGGCCGTCGGCGATGGGGTCGGAAAAGGGGATCCCCAGTTCGACGCAGGCGCAGGAATCCGGCGGGATGCGCGTGAGGATTTCGATGGTCGTGTCGCAATCGGGGTCGCCGGCGGTGATGAAAGGCAGCAGGGCGCGCTCGCCGCGATCACGTCGACGGGCAAATTCTGCCTGTAACGGGTTCATCCAAACTCCACGAAAGCGTGTCCGGCACATCGGCCGAAGCGGATCGTTCGGGCGTACGAACCCCGATGCGCGTGCGGGCCGATCCGACCGATCATAAGATAGCCCGCCCGCGGCGCCGGCGTCGGCCGACGCGACCGCGCAGACGCGACCCGTTGCATCCGGCGTACACCATGCGCATCCGCGAACTTCTATCCACCGGCCGCCCGAGCATCTCCTTCGAGTTCTTTCCGCCGAAGGATGAGGCCGGGATTGACGCGCTGAAGACGACGATCGCGTCGCTGCGCGAGCTGCGGCCGACGTATGTATCGGTCACGTACGGCGCCGGTGGCAGCACGCGCGACCGCACGATCGAACTGGTCGGGCAGATCCGGCGCGAATTCGGCATCGAGGCGATGGCACACCTGACGTGCGTCGGCTCCTCCCGGGAGGAGCTGCGCGGGGTGCTGGCGCGGCTGGCGGCATGCGGGGTGGAAAATGTGCTGGCGCTGCGCGGCGACCCGCCGAAGGGGGACGCGACTTTCACGCCGCACCCGGAGGGGTTTCGCTATGCGAGCGAACTGGCGGGGTTCATCCGTTCGGGATACCGCTTCTGCCTGGCGGGGGCGTGCTACCCGGAAAAGCACGTCGAGGCCGAGAGCCTGGAATCGGACCTCGACCACCTGCGGCGGAAGGTGGATGCGGGCTGCGAGTTTCTGATCACGCAGCTCTTCTTCGACAACCAGCGCTATTTTGACTTCGTGGCGCGGGCACGGGCGGCGGGGATCGGCGTGCCGATCATCCCGGGCATCATGCCGATCACGAACGTGGCGCAGGTGGAGCGCTTCACGCAGATGTGCGGGGCGTCGATCCCGCCGCTGCTGCTGCACGAGCTGCGCGGGCTGGCGGGCGATCCGGCGGCGGTGACCGCGCAGGGAGTGGCGCATGCGACGGCCCAATGCCTGGAACTGCTGCAGCGCGGTGCTCCGGGGATTCACTTCTACACACTGAACAAGACGCCCTCGACGCGCACGATCCTGACGGCGATTCGCACGGTGTACCCGCCGGTGCGGACGCCGGCGGGTTCGTGGGAATAGAACGCCGGCGCGCTACGGGCCTGTTCGCCGCCGGGGCGTGGCCCTGCGGCGGCGCCGGGGCACTTTTCGCTCCGCGGGCGCGGCGGTACGCTGCGCGGCATGATTCTCCAGGATGAAGCCGGGCTGCAACGGACGCTGGAACGGATGGCGGACGAGATTGCGCGCGCGGCGCCGCCGGGCGCGCCGGTGGGGATCGTGGGCATCCGGCGGCGCGGGGAGGTGCTGGCGCGGCGGCTGCGAGCGCTGCTCGAAGCGCGGGGGATGGCGCTGCACTACGGAGCGCTGGACATCACGCTGTATCGCGATGACCTCTCGACCATCGGCCCGAACGCGATGCTGCGCGGCACCGAGATCACGTTCGACGTGCGCGATCACTGGATCGTGCTGGTGGACGACGTGCTGTACACGGGGCGCAGCGTACGGGCGGCGCTGGACGCGCTGGTCGATCTGGGGCGGCCGCGGGCGATCCGGCTGGCGGTGCTGGTGGATCGCGGCTGGCGCGAGCTGCCGATTCACGGGGATTTCGTCGGGCTGCGGGTGGAGACGGCCGCGCATCAGATCATCAAGGTGAAGGTGCGCGAGGTGGACGGGGAGGATGGGATCGAGTGCGTCGAATCCGAATGATCACCCGGGCGGGAAGCAGCGCGTGACGACCATGGAGACACGGCGGGCAGCGTGGACGCGGCGGCACCTGCTGCAGATGGACGACCTCTCGCGCGAGGAAATCGAGCACATTCTCGACACGGCGGAGAGCTTCAAGGAGGTCTCGACGCGCAGCGTCAAGAAAGTGCCGGCGCTGCGCGGGCGGGTGGTCGTGACGATGTTCTTTGAGGAGAGCACGCGCACCCGGATGAGCTTTGAGCTGGCGGCGCAGCGGCTGGGGGCGGACGTGATCGACCTGCAGGAGCGGATGTCCTCCACAAAGAAGGGCGAATCGCTGATCGACACGGCCCGCAACATTGAGGCGATGGGGGTGGATGTGATGGTGCTGCGGCACCCGGCGGCCGGCTCGGCGACGCACCTGTCGCAATCGGTGGGCTGCTGCGTGGTGAACGCCGGGGACGGGCAGCACGCGCACCCGACGCAGGCGCTGCTCGACCTGTTCACGCTCCGCGAGTGCAAGGGGCGGATCGAGGGGTTGAAGGTCGCCATCGTGGGCGACGTGGCGCACTCGCGGGTGGCGCGCTCGAACCTGCGCGGCTTGCTGAAGCTCGGCGCGCAGGTGACGGTGGTCGGCCCGCCGACGCTGGTGCCGCGCTCCTTCGAGGCGCTCGGTGCGCGGGTCTGTCACGACTTCGACGCCATGCTGGGCGAATTCGACGTCATCAACATGCTGCGCGTGCAGAACGAGCGGATCGAGAGCAGCGTGTTTCCCAGCGTGCGCGAGTATGTGCAGTTCTTCGGCATGAACGCGGAGCGGCTGCGACGCTGCCGACCGGACGTGCTGATCATGCACCCCGGCCCGGTGAACCGGGGAATCGAGCTGGCGGCGGATGTGGCCGACGGGCCGAATTCGAGCATTCTGCGGCAGGTGACGAACGGACTGGCGGTGCGGATGGCCGTGCTGTTCCTCGTGAACCAGGCCGCCACCGGCCAGGCCGCATGAGCCGCGCACGCGTTCGCGCCGGGTTGTGGATCGGGGGCGGGGCGGCGCTGCTGGCGACCATCGCCGGAATTCTGATGTGGCCGATGATCGCGGATGCGGTGCGCAATCGGCGGGCGGCGAGCCTGCTGGCGAGCGAGGATGCGGCGGGGCGAATGCGGGGCGCGTGGATGCTGCTGCCCAGCGCGGGGCGCGAGCACTTTGACAACCTGCGCGACCGTTTGCTGCGGGGAGAAGAGCCGGACGAGCGCTGCCGGGAGGCCTATGTCTACGCGCTGGGGCGCAGCGGCATGTCCGATGCGCTGGGAATCCTGATGGGGATTCGTGGTCAGGATGATTCCCCGCGCGTGCGCGGGGCGGCGCTGTTTGCCATGACGCGGCTGGATCAAACGATGGGACGGGCGTTCGTCCGGCGGACCTCGTTGGAGCTTTCCGATCAGCCCGGCGGCGGCGATCCGTGGGAGCGACTGGGACTGCTGCAAGCGCGGATCGTGCTGAATGATCTGCGCGGGATGGAGGCGGCGTTTGTCGCGGCGCGAGCCGAGGATGCGGATCTGCGGCTGGCCGGATCGCGGGTGCTGACGCGGGTGGTGCGGCCGCTGCTGGAGATCAGCGGAAGCTGGCCGATCGACGCGGCCGACCGAGCCGAGGATGCGATGCACGCCGGGTGGGATGAGGGCGAGGACGCGGAGTGGCCGGTGGAACTGGTGGATGAGGTGGAGCGGCGCTGCCGGGGGCTGAACCTGCAGGCGATCTACGACGCATCGACGCCGCATACGCGCGCGGCGGAGCGCGTGCATCGGGACGTTCGAAGGCTGACCAGCGCGCGCGAGCGGATGCGGCGCTTCCTGTTTCGGGATTGAAGCGGCTGCCGACCTGCCGTGCGGCATAGCCGCGGCGGTCAGGTCCGGCCGATGCGGGCCAACAGTGCGATGGCCGGGACGAGCGAGGCCAGCAGCAGCGGGTTGGGGGAGCGGCCGATCGTCCCTTGCAACAGCAGACACAAGGGCAGCGCCGCCAGCGCCAACGCGACATGCGCGGCGAGGCGGGCGGCGCGGCGGGCGCTGAGCCGCGCGTCCGGGCCGCGGAGTCGCAGGAACAACCCCAGGCTCATTGACAGGGTAATCAACGACAGCAGAATGCCGCCGATGCCGAGGCGGCCGGTGGGATGAACGGGGGCGGTCGCGGGCGCGCCTGCATCGCCACTCTGCGCCGCGACGGCCGAAAGCGCTTCGGCGACCTGCGCGAGACCGGCCTCCGCCTTGAGTGCGTGCCAGGCGGCCGATTGCGCCACCAGCAGCGGCAATGCAGCCGCCAGCACAACATACGACAGTTGCTCGGCGATCGGCACCAGCCGCCCGGCCGTCGTCCAAGCCCGGCCGTCGTGCAACTGCTGATGCCAGAACAATGCAAACCAATTCAGCAGCCACGCCGCCATCAGGACGCCGAGCACGACGTTGAAGCCGGTGCGCGGAAGCCAGTGCAGGGAGATGCGCAGCACGGCGGCCGCCAACAGCAACATGCCGATCGCGCCGACCGCGTTGGACTGATTGCGATGGCCGACCGTCAGCACGGCATAGACCGAAAGCAGCGCCGCGAGCGGCGCCCAGCCGCCGCCTGCGCTCAGCACGGTCGCCAGAAGCGCAGCGATGACGGCGGCGGTGTCCGAAAGCGGCGTCGGCTGGACGGGGTCCAGTACGGTGCGCGGGTCGCGCCGCGCCGCGCTGCGCCGAGCCTGCCAGTCGCGCAATGCCGGGCCGATCGCGGCGACCAGCGCCGCAATTGCGAGCAGCAATGCCCATCCGCCTGGAATCATCGGTATCTCGCTGAACGCCGCCTATTGGGTCAGAGACGCGAGCATTTCGTCAAATGCCGGCGTGTGCGAGCGCATCGTCGCGTCGGGGCCGGTGGCCTTGAAGAACCACAGCCCGTCGGGGGCGACGATGATCGCGCCGAGCAGCCGGAAGTCGGTGGTGGTCGTCGTCGAGCGGCCGGTCATGGCATCGGTAAATCGCCCGCTCATCTCGACGCGGGTGACCTTCAGGCCGCCGATTTCACGATCCTCGCGCTTCACATCCTCGGCGGCCAGCGGGCTGCCGTCCGCCTTCCTGAATTGCGCCACCCAGCGCGCGACGTTGGCATCCACACCGCCTGCGCCGCCGCCGAGAAGCGTGACGACGCACAGGCCGCTTTCCGGATCGCCCTCCGCAGCGGGCATCCCATACTGGGCCTTGCGCATCGGGCTGGCGGGCGGCTGCGCCTGCCACGATCCGGGAACGCTCCACTTGATCGCGCCGGCGGGTGATGCGGCGTCGCTGGGGGCGGCCGACGAGTCCGCGGTGGATGCCGGCTGTGGTGATGTCGTCCCGGGAATCGGAGGATGGCCGGCCGGAAGCGCCTGCGAAGCGGCATCCCCGGCGGCCGCGGCGGCCGATTCAGTCAGGCCGGCCAGGGCGCGGGCGGCGGCGGCGTCGGAAGTTGGCGATGCGGAGGCGTCGGCGGGCGCAGCGCCGTTGCCGGCCTTCGGCGCGGCTGTGCTCGCGGCGGCGCCGCTGGTGCCCGAGGCGCCGGTGTTCGCGCTGCGGGGTGGATCACTCTTTTCGCAGGCCAGCGGCGCGAGGGCGGCGCCGATCAAGCACAGGGTCAGGAATCGACGGGGCAACATTCTCTTACTCCTTCCGCGACGGCGCTTGGAGAGTCTGGGATCGACCGGGCGCACCGCCCGCGAGCGGCAGGCCCGCGCCGGGGGCGACGATGGTAAACGGAGCCGGCAGCAGAATTCCGCCGGAAATCACCATCTTGAGCGCATCCTCGAATTTCCAATCCAACTCGATCAGATCGGCCTTGCGGACGACCAGGACATAGCTGGTGGTCGGGCTGGGCACGCTCGACACGAACACGGTGCACAAGTCCTCCCCGCTGGTGGTGTCCTTGAACGCGTTGGTAATGAACCCGATCGTATACACGCGATCCGCGAAGAGCGGGACCAGCGCGACGCGCTGCATGCTCTGCTTCTGCTCGCTGGCGAACGTGGCGAGAATCTGCTTAGTGGAACGATACACGGTCTTCACCAGCGGGACGCGCTCGAGCAGCCCCTCCATGCCGGTGATGGCGCGGCGGCCGACGATGTTGGCCGCGAACAGGCCGATCAGGTACAGGATGAAGATCGTGAGGAAGACCGAAAACACCGCCATGCCCCAGGTCTCGATCAACTCGGCGATGCGCAGGTCCGTCGCGCCGGTCCAGCGGCGCCAGGTTTCAGGCAGGTGCAGCACGACGCCGCTGCGGATGCCCTCCACCATCTGCTCGCGCGGGGCGAGGGCGTCGAGCGCCCATTGCGAGGAGTCGCGCATGACCTCGAAGACGAACTTGACGACGATGATCGTGAGCCAGATCGGCAGGATCACGATCACGCCCTGCGTGATGCGGGCGCGAAAGAGGGCTTTGAAGGTCGCCCACAGGCGGCTGGGACGGATCGGAGGCAGCGGCTGGGCGGCCATCAGGTCGAACACTCCACGCGCAACGGGGAACTCGGAGGCGTCGCCCGGCACGATAAGCGCTGCGGGGGACATTGAATAGAACGGGTGCGGCGACCGTCCAGAGGGCGGGGCGGCGGTGAAGTACGAGTCGCCAACACGACCGACTTGAGCCGCGCCGCGGCTTGGGGCCGGACGGCGTTTGCGATACAGTACCGCCCGAAACCACGGCGGCGAGGGTGCGCCCGCGATGGCGGGGGTCGCGTCCGGCCGCTCCGATTCAATCGGTCGAGTCACTTCGAGGAGCCGGAGTCATGATGAATTCCTCCCAGATGTTCGGTCGCCGACGGGCGACCGCCGCCCTTCTGACGGCAGCCGCCGTACTGAGCGTCGGCGTGGGCTGGTTCAGCACCGCGCGCAGCGCCCTGGCGGATGACGCCGGCAAGCCGATCGTGATCGGTCATTACGGCTCGCTGACGGGGGCGGAGGCGACCTTCGGCAAATCCACGTCGAACGGGATCAAGCTGGCGATCAAGGAGTTCAACGCCGCCGGCGGATTGAACGGGCGGCCGATCGAGCTGCGCGAATATGACACCAAGGGCGACCCGAAGGAGGCCGGGACGGTCGTGACGCGGCTGGTGGCCAGCGACAAGGTGACGGCGGTGCTGGGCGAGGTGGCCAGCAGCCTCTCTCTGGCGGGTGCGCCGATCTGCCAGGAGCACGGCGTGCCGATGATCACGCCCTCTTCGACCAACCCGCGCGTGACCAAAGTCGGCGACATGATTTTCCGCGTCTGCTTCATCGACGCCTTCCAGGGATTCGCCTGCGCCCGGTTCGCGGCGGATCGCAATGCCAAGCGCGTGGCGACGCTGTTTGACCAGAGTTCGGCCTATTCGGAGGGGCTGGCGCGGGACTTCAAGCGCGCGATCACGAAGCTGGGCGGCGAGGTGCCGAGCGAGCAGCGCTACAAGGCCGGCGACAACGACTTCACGGCGCAACTGGTCGCGATCCGCGGAACCAACCCGGACATGATCTTCATCCCCGGGTATTACACGGACGTGGGAAACATCGCGATCCAGGCGCGGCGGCTGGGCATCACCTGCCCGCTGCTGGGCGGCGACGGGTGGGATTCCGACCAGCTCGCCAAGATCGGCGGCGAGGCGATCGAAGGCGCGTTTTACTCCAATCACTATGCGGCGCAGGATGAGACGCCGAAGGTGCAGGATTTCATCCGCAAGTACAAGGCGGAGTTCGGCGACATTCCGGACGGGCTGGCGGCGCTGGGATATGACGCCGCCAAGCTGCTGTTCGACGCGATGAAGCGGGCCAAGTCGCTCGAAGGGAAGGACCTGGCGGCGGCGATCGCGGCAACCCGCGACTTTGACGCCGTGACGGGCAACGTGACGATCGGTCCGGACCGCAACGCCGTGAAGTCGGCCGTGATCGTGCAGATGAAGAACGGCGAACGGACGATGGTGGCGCGCGTCGAGCCGGAGCAGGCAAAGGAATAACCACACGCACGACGGACGGGCGGCGCACCGCGGGAATCGGCCGCGGCGCGCCGCCGCCCGATCCCCGCGCTCCGATCCTCCTTCCCCCGCTTTCCAATCTGAGCCAGAGCCGCCTTGGCCGACCTGCTGCAAATCCTGACGATGGCCGTCACCGTGGGGAGCCTGTACGCGCTGATTGCGCTGGGCTACACGATGGTCTACGGCATTCTGAAATTCATCAATTTCGCGCACAGCGACGTGGTTGTGCTGGGGGCGTGGGGCAGCTTCTTTTTTGCGGCGGCGCTGCTGCCGCGGATGGGCTTCGGCACCCCGCTGCCGTGGTGGGCGGGCGGCATGGCGCTGCTGTTCGCGATGGCGCTATGCGGACTGACGGGCTTTCTGATCGAACGGTTCGCCTATCGACCGCTGCGCGGCGCGCCGCGGTTGAACGTGCTGATCACCGCCATCGGCGTTTCGCTCTTTCTTCAGAACGCGGGACAGCTTCAGTTCACGCTGGTTCGCGGCGATGACACGGCGCAGCCGCCGGCGCCGGCGCTGCGACTGCCCTTCGGCACGCAGCCGCAGCGGATGCCGACGCTGCTGCCCGACCAGGACCTGCTGGTGATCGGTGAGGGGCAGAGCACGGCGCGGCTCGGTTCGCTGGACGTGGTGATCATCGCGACGGCGCTGGCGCTGATGGTGCTGCTGGACCTGCTGGTGCGGCGGACGAAATTCGGCATGGCGATGCGGGCGGTCTCCTTCAACACGGACAGCGCCGCGCTGATGGGCGTGCCGGTGAACCGCGTGATCTCGATGACATTTGTGCTGGGGGCGGTGCTGGCGGCGGCGGCCGGGTTTCTGTACGTGCTGAAATTTCCGACCGTGCAGCAGACCGCGCACCCGACGTGGGTACTGGTGGGGCTGAAGGCGTTTGTCGCCGCGGTCGTGGGCGGAATCGGCAATCTGCGCGGCGCGGTGCTGGGCGGGTTTCTGATCGCGTTTGCCGAGCAGTTCGGCGAGAGCTACCTGCAGAAGTACCTGGGGTCGGGGCTGAAAGACGTGTATGTGTTCAGCGCGCTGATCCTGGTGCTGCTGGTCCGCCCCACCGGGATTCTCGGCTCGCCGCTGCGCGAGAAAGTCTGACGCGGGCGCAGCGCGGTGCGCCGCCGCAGGAGGAGCACGGCTCCGTGAAGTCGCAGATTCAGGATCACGCCCGATCGCTCCGCGGATCGTCGTTGCCGGCGCTGGCCACGGCGATGATCCCGCTGATCCTGTTGATTTTCGGTGCGGCGAAGCTCGATGAGTTCGTCGCGGCCTCCTTCGATCGCTACCACCTGCGCGTCATGATGGACGTCGGCATCGCGATCGTGCTGGCGGTTTCACTCAACATCGTCAACGGCTACACCGGGCAGTTTTCCATCGGACACGCGGGGTTCTTCGCCGTCGGCGGGTATGTCTCGGCCGCACTGACGTATTACGTGACCATGAGCGTCTGGGGCGAAGCGATCCTGATCGAGACGCCGGTATCGGCGCTCTGGCCCTTCCCGCATCTGCCGCCCGTCGGGGCGTGGATATTCGTGGGGGCTGCGATCCTGGGCGGGCTGGTGGCGGCGGGCGCAGGCTACCTGGTCGGGCTGCCGTCGCTGCGCCTGCGCGGGGATTACCTGGCGATTGTGACGCTGGGCTTCGGCGAAATCTGCCGGGTGCTGCTGGAGCGATCCAACCCGCAGTTCTTCGACGTGGACTCGATGCGCGAAGCGACCGTCGCCGACTGGCTGCCGCTCCCGCTGGGCAGCGCCCAGGGCTTTACCGACGTGCCGAAATACACCTCCCTGTTCTGGGTGTACGCGTTCGTCGCGGTCACGCTCGTGTTCGCCTATCGCCTCAAGCAATCGGCGACCGGGCGGGCGCTGCTCTCCATCCGCGAGGATGAAACCGCCGCGCAGGCGATGGGCGTCAACGTCACGCTGTACAAGGTCCGCGCCTTCGTGTTTGCGGCGTTCTTCGCGGGACTGGCCGGCGCCCTGTACGCACACCAGCCGGGCACGATCCTGCGCCCGCTCGACGCCGGCTTCATGCGCAGCTTCGACGTGATCATCATTGTCGTGCTGGGCGGGATGGGCTCGATCAGCGGCGCGACGCTGGCGGCGGTGCTGCTGACGGTCATGGCCGAGTGGCTGCGCGACCCGACGCACGTCTGGTACCTGGCCCTGTACATCGGGCTGGCGCGGGTGGCGCTCACGCCGCGCGACAACTGGCGCGACCTGGTCGTGATCGGCTCGTCGGCCGTGGCGCTGGAGTCGTGCCGCGCGGCGGGACTATTTGCACTTTCGTTCCCGCTGCTGTCGGTGCAGGTCACGGGCTATGAGCTGGTGTACGCCACGCTGCTGGTGGTGTTTTGCATTCTGCGGAAGGACGTGCTGCGCGGGGTGCTGTTCGTGGCCGGGGTGGTGGCATTTGCCGAACTGGTGCGGTGGTTGGCGCTGAAATACCCGGTCGTGCGATTCGGGCCGACCGAGATCCCGCTGCGGCTCGGCGATTACCGCATGGTGATCTACGCCCTGCTGCTGGTCTCGGTGATGATCTTCCGGCCGCAGGGGCTGCTCGGGCTGAAGGAAATCTGGGATTTCCTTCCCAGCCGGCGCCATGCGCCGCGCACTGCAGCGCCGCGCGTCAGCGGGCGTTGACGCCCTCCGGAATCGGCCAGCCGGCATTGGTCACGACGACGTAGGCGCGGCTGCGCAGCAGCCTGCTGTTCGCGGCGACGTTCAGCGGCTGATACTCGCCGTACTCCAGCAGCCACACATTCAGGCCGCGAACCACGCGGCGGGTCTCACGCGAGGTCGCGCTGCCCGATGTCTCGCGATTCCGATGTGGGGCCGGAATGAACACGCGCAAGCCGACGTCACCGACATACCGGCTCAGAAACGCCAGCGCCGGGCGAAGCGCATCGGGGTCGACAGCGCCGCCCTCCGCGTCATACTCCAGCATGGCCGCGAAGCCGACGGTGCGCCCGCGCTCATCCATATAGAGTGAATAGGCCGGAGCGCCCTCGCGCACGCCAAAGGTGTGTTCCCACACGTCACGGCCGAGGAAGTGCGTTGCCTCGGACTGCAGCAGCGCCACATTCAGCTCGACGGCGGCGAGCGCAGCGCCCGGCAAAGCACTGCCGCGAAACCAGCCCGAGAGGACGAACGCCGCCGCAGCGAAGGCCACCACGGTGATGACGAGCAATCCTCGTCGCCCGCCGCCGCGGGCCGCGCGCTGCGGCCGCTCCGAATCTGAGCTGCGATTTGACTCAACGGAATTCGTCACAGGCAAGAGGCCTCGGCAGATCGGACTCCCGGGGAATGCACCGCGCGTCCCGGGCGGCGCGTCGGGCGGAATGGTACCATGAGCCGGCGGACCGGCCGCGACCATGCCGCCGTTCAGTGAGGGTCGGTGGAGATTCGACGGCCGAACGCCGGAGGTGGGTTGTGACGTCGCTGGAGCCGCCGCGAGTGAAGCTGGCCGAGCTGCCGACGCCGCTGCGCCGGCTGGAACGGTGCTTCGGCGAGGCACAGGTCTGGATCAAACGCGACGATCTGACGGGATTGGAGTGTTCCGGCAACAAGATCCGCAAGCTTGAGTACATCCTGGCGCATCTGCAGCGCGACGGGCTGGACACGCTCGTCACGGAAGGGACGGCCCAATCCAACCACTGCCGTGCGGCTGCCGCGGCCTGTGCCCGGCTGGGGCTGCACTGCCATCTGCTGCTGCGTCCGGCGCGCAGCAACGGCACGGCAGCCGGCTCGGGGCGAGGGGCGGGCGGTGCAAGCGGCGATTCGCTGCTGCCGGCGGGGACAGATCCGCCGCAGGGCAACCATCTTCTGCAACGTCTGCTGGGGGCGACGGTCGAGTTTCATGACGCGCACGAATACGCGGCGCGACGCGAGGAGATTGTCGGCAATGCGTTGGCGCTGCTGAGAAGCGCCGGACGCCGACCTCATTTCACGCCGACCGGCGCTTCGGAGCCGCTGGGCTGCTGGGGTTACATCCGCGCTGCGGCGGAGCTGGCCGAACAGCTTGCGGCGGCCGGGATCGAATCGTGCGATCTGCTGACGGCGGTCTCGTCGGGCGGGACGGCGGCCGGGCTGCTGCTGGGGCGGCGACTGCATCGGCTCGATCACGTGCGGCTGCACTTCGTTCCCGTCAGCGACGACGCCGGCCATCATCTTGCCGCGCTGGCGGCGCTGTGCCATGCGACCTGCGACGCCTTTCAATTGCCGGATCGGTGCCGTCGCGACCTGCACACGGAGATTCACGCGGCGCTGATCGACGGCTGCGTCGGCGACGGATACGCAACCGTCTACCCTGAAGTGATCGACATGGTCGGGCGGATGGCGCAGCGAGGGACTGATTCTCGACCCGGTGTATACGGGGAAGGCAATGGTCGGGCTGGCGCGGGAGATTGAGAGGCGGCGCCTGGGCGTATCGCGGCCGGTCGTCTTTCTGCACACCGGCGGAGCATTTTCGAACTTCGCGTGGGTGGATGCGCTGCGGCCCGTACTGGGCGGCCCCTCCGCTGCGCCGGGGGTGACGAAGTGAAGCGAACCGCGCGCAAGCGGCCGGCGCTGTCGCACGTGGATGCGGCCGGCAACGTGAATATGGTGGACGTCGCCGAAAAGCCGGTGACGCTGCGCGTGGCGGTCGCATCGGCGCGGGTGACGATGAGCCGCGCAGCGCTGGAGCTCCTGCGCGCGGGAACGAACCGCAAGGGGGATGCGCTGGCGGCGGCCCGCATCGCAGGAATTCAGGCGGCCAAGCGGACCAGCGAGCTGATCCCGCTCTGCCATGGGCTGTCGCCGGAGCACGTGGCGGTGGACGTGCAACTGGCTCCGCCGCGCAGCGTGATGATCCGGGCGGAGGTGCGCGTGCTCGGCCGGACGGGTGTCGAAATGGAGGCACTGACGGCGGCGAGCGTTGCGGCGCTGACGATCTACGACATGTGCAAGGCGGTCGATCGGGGAATGGGGATCGGTCCGATCCGGCTGGAGCACAAACGCGGCGGCCGAAGCGGGGAGTGGAATCGCGCGGGCGGCCGCGGTGACGGCGGCGCAAATGGTCGAAAGCCGCGCAGCACTCAAGGGCGTCGCACAGCGACCCGGCGCGGGGGCGGGGAATGAAGCTGGGGTTCATCGGCGGCGGGAACATGGCGCAGGCCATTCTCGCAGCGGTGCTGCGGGCGGGGATTGTGAAGCCGGGCGACGTGTGCGTATCCGAGCCGGATGAGGCGCGGCGGGCGGCGTGTGAGAGACTCGGCGCGGTTGCAGGGTGGGACAACGCCGCGGCGGTCGCAGGTGCGGACATCGTGATCCTGGCGGTCAAGCCGCAGATCATGGCGGAAGCGCTGCGATCGATCACCGGCGGCGCAGCGCCGCCGCCGGCGCTGCTGGTCTCGATCGCGGCGGGACGGACGACGCAGTGGATTGAGTCGCGGGCGCCGGGGGCGCGCGTGGTGCGCGTGATGCCGAATACGCCGCTGATGGCCGGGGCGGGAGTCAGCGCGATCTGCCGCGGTTCTCGTGCCGACGAAAGCGATGAAGCGGCGGTGCGCCGGATTTTCGACGCGGGGGGGCGGACGCTGGTGCTGCCGGAAGCGCTCTTCGACGCGGTGACGGCGGTGTCCGGCTCCGGTCCGGCGTATTTCTACCGGCTGGTGGAATGCCTCGCTTCGGCCGGTAGGGCGGCCGGACTTTCGCCGCGGGATGCCGAGATGCTGGCGACGCAGACGCTGATCGGCGCGGGGCGACTGCTGGAGTCGGGCGGGGTAAGCGTGGCCGAATTGCGGGCGGCGGTGACATCGCCGGGCGGAACGACGGCGGCCGCACTCGATTCGCTTGAGCGGGCCGGCTTCGAGAGCATCGTCCGAGAGGCGGTATTGCGCGCGGTGGAGCGCGGGGCGGAATTGGCGTGCGGATGATCGGCGACGCGGATCGCGTGGCGTGAACGCCACATGGTGCGGATTGCCTCACAGCGATTTCAGCGCAGGACGTGACATCCGGTGCGATAACAAGTCGGCGGGCCACGCGGCCGCGACGGCTGCCGCTCTGCGCAGCTCCAACGCGGTCGCCGCATGTTGCAGAACGACAACCTCGTGTCGCGCCATGTGAACATGCACACGGGTTTACCGGCACTGCGACCCGCAGCGCATTAGCGCGGCAGCCGCGTGCTGTACGCGTGCGCGCGGCGGCGCCCCGATAACAAATGCGCGGGCGCCTGATCGGCTGAATGCGGGCGGGGCTTTAGGAATCTACGATACAAAATCGATCCCGGTCGGCAAATTCGGCACGGCGGTTGCTCAACACCCCGCGTTGGACGGCGCGATGGGTTGCGGGCGGTTCCGTGATCTGCGCGCCGCGGAATGGAAAGAAGCCGGCTCGGAAGCGAGCCGCGATCCTTCGGAGGAATCGCGATGGACGAAGCCACGTTCCAGAAGAAGCTCAGCGAGTTGGTCGCCGAGATCGACACGCTTCCGGAAGCCGAGCGTTCGCGACTGCGGGAGCTGGCCGCGGAAACGCAGCAGCGGCATGAGGACATCAAGAAGAGCGTGCGGGGCTTGCAGGAAAGCCTGGATTTTCTGCGATTGTCGATCAAGTATCTGATGTTCGACCTGGAGGCGACGCGGCGAGAGAACGCCTATCTCCGCAAGATGCTGGAGCAGGATCCGGGGAAGAACGCTGAATAGCGGTGCGCGACGCGAGGTCATGCGCAGCTGATTGGAACGCGCTGGGGAGTGTCGGCCGGCCTTGGGGAGCAATGCCGCCGACAACCGGTGAGGAGGGGGCGGGCGCGGAGCGGATGCACCGCCGCCCTCCTCGTTTCCGGTCTGATCGAACGCACGATCCGAGCGGGCCGTGCGTTCGCACGTCGCAAGTCGGGCGTCAATCGCGCGGGTCTGAGCCGCTCACGTTGGGGGAGCGGAAGATCGGCCCGCGCGACCGCCGCGCGCCCGTGGTGCGCTGTCGGCGCTTTGCCGTGCCGAAGTTCAACGGCCCACCTATAATGCCCGCATGGGCGAATCGATCGACATTTGCGTCAACGGCGAGCCGCGGAGCATTGCCGCGGGATCCAGCGTCGCGATGCTGCTGGCGGAGCACGGGCTGCACCCACAGCGCGTGGCGGTCGAGGTCAATGAGCGGCTCGTTCGACGGGCCGACTTTGACGCGGCGGTGCTCTGCCCGCGGGACCGGATCGAGATTGTGACGCTCGTGGGAGGCGGTTGAGATGAACGCCCCGCCGCTGCGCATCGCGGATTTTTCCTTTCAATCGCGGCTGTTCGTGGGCACGGGCAAGTACCTGCGCAACGGCGAGCCGGACTACGAGCTGATGCGCGCTGCGCTCAGCGCCTCGGGCTGCGAAGTCGTGACGGTGGCGGTGCGGCGGGAGCGGCTGATCGATCAGCGCGGCCGCAGCATTCTCGACTTTCTGGACCTGACGCAGCTCACGATCCTGCCGAACACGGCGGGCTGCTTCACCGCCGACGACGCGGTGCGCGCCGCGCGGCTGGGTCGCGAGCTGCTCGAAGGGGCGGAAAATCCGGGAGCGCGCTGGGTGAAGCTGGAGGTGCTGGCTGATCGGCAGACGCTGCTCCCTGACCCGATCGAGACGCTGCGCGCGACCGAGACGCTGGTGGCCGAGGGCTTCATCGTGCTCGCCTATTCGAGCGATGATCCCGTGCTGGCGCGGCGGCTGCGGGACGCCGGAGCGGCGAGCGTGATGCCGCTGGGATCGCCGATCGGCAGCGGCCAGGGGGTGCTGAACCCCAACAATATCCGGATCATTCTGGAGCAACTCAAGGCCGACGACGCGAACTACCCGGTGATCGTCGATGCCGGCGTCGGCACGGCGTCGGACGTGACGATTGCGATGGAGCTGGGGGCGGACGGTGTGCTGCTCAATACGGGCATCGCCGGCGCGAAGGATCCGGTGCTGATGGCGCACGCAATGCGTCACGCGCTGGAAGCGGGTTTCGCCGCGGCACGCGCCGGCCGGATTCCGCGACGCCTGTATGCCAGTGCCAGCTCCCCGTGGGATGGGTTGGTCCACGGCGCGGCGAAGTAGGACACGCCACGTTCAATACAATCGGCACGATCGGCACACCGCGGTGCGCGACGAATTGCACGCCGGAAGGCACGCTGCTGAACGAGACACGCGCTTTCGCCGCTAGGTACCCGGCGCGGCCGCGCTTCGCAATCGGCGTTCTCCAAGGTCTCGAAGTACCCGCGTGCAGAAGCGATCCGTCATTCCGGCGACGTAGTCCGTTACCACACGATCGATCCCCTCTTCCGGGATTCTGCGTGCGAATCGATCCGGCAACAGGCTCGGGTCCGCCCGGTGCGCGTCAAACACCGCCACAAGCACCCGCGCACCGCGACGGTCGCGCTGACGAACCTGCGGGTTGTGATAGACCCGCTCCAGCAGCATTTCGCTGAACGGAGCGAGTCGCTCACGCAATGCGTCCTCCGGACCAACTGAGGCCCCCTCGCCTCGGAACGATGCCGCCAGCTCCGCGATCAGCCCGCGGCGGATCGCGTCCACGGTCGGCCGAAGCCACGCGCGAAGCTCTGACGCGCTCGCCGACGGCGGGCCGGACCACGCCTCCCGCCAGTGCGGAATCTGTGAGAGGTCGGTCGTAGAGAGCAGGCCGGCATGCACGCCGTCCTGGAGATCGTGGAGGGTGTATGCGAGGGTGTCGGCAATGGCGGCGACGCGGCCTTCGATCGGTGCGGGACGCCCGTCCTGCAGCGGGTGTGAGGCCGGCGCGTCGAAGGCCGTCGAGTGCTTCGCGAGGCACTCGCGGACGACGCGCGTGAGGTTCAGGCCGCGAAAGGCCGGATAGGGATGCTCCAGTCGCTCTACGACGCGCAGCGAGTGGGCGTTGTGCTCAAATCCGCCGCGATCGTGCAGACGGCGGTCCAGCGCACGCTCGCCGGCGTGACCGAAGGGCGGGTGCCCCAGGTCGTGTGCGAGGGCGACGACCTCGGCCAGCAGCTCGTTTGCCCCGATCGCGCGAGCCAATTCGCGGGCGACGTCGGCAACTTCCAGGGTGTGCGTCAGGCGGGTGCGGAAGTGATCCGTCGAGGCCGCGATGAAAACCTGCGCCTTGTGCTGCAGTCGCCGAAACGCGGAGGACATCACCACGCGGCGCCGATCCACGTCGAGCGCTTCGACGGGAGCGATCTGCTCCGCGTGCTCGCGCGAGAGGGCCTGGGCATCGAGTTCGACGTAGTTGGGCGACATTTCGAAGTCAATCCAAGCGGCCGGCACGCCCGCCCTGCAACTCAGCCCGCCTGTTGGCGGACTCGCTGTCGCCGACAGGGGCGCGCGGAGGGCCACACGAAACAGTCTACCGCGCGAGCGAGCGGAATCAAGTGTTATTTCGGTTTTTGTTAGGATATCCTGGTGCGTTAGCAAGCGGCGGATGCGGGGTACGGCGGCAATTGAATGGCGCATCCGTGCCCTTGCGTATCAGCCCTAGACATCATGAAGCCCCCCGCCCGAAGCGCTGCGGCCCGTGGAGTCCGCTTCCGCGCCCTCCGCACATCGCACACTGCATCCCGCACCCGAGTGGTGATGACGCTTGGAGTCGCGGCTCCGCCGTCGATATGATAAGGGTCCAGTTCTGCGCTGCGCGACGCATCCGACCCATCCGCTCGACGCAGCGCCCGCGACGGGAGTGCGCCTTGAACCGCCGCACGCGCCGCTCCGCCTTCACGCTCATCGAGCTGCTGGTGGTGGTGGCGATTTTTGCGCTGCTGCTGGCGATCACCATCCCCGCGCTGCGCGGGGCGCGCGAGCAATCGCGCCGCACCACCTGCCTGATGAACCTATCGAGCATCGGCGTGGCGGCGACGGCCTACTCGACGGAAGACGCGCGCGAGCTGGTCATCCCCGTTCACCCGATGATGGTGACCTACATGCCGCCAGAGGATTACTGGCTGAGGCGCACCGCGATGTGGTTCGCCACCGGCGGGCGAACGCCGACGATGCCGTTTCTGACGAATCAAGGCCCGCGGCTGCTAAACGATGCGACGCCGTGGGGCGCAAGCGGGCGACCGCTGACTCGCTACGTTTATCGCCGCGCGATTCAGGCCGGAAGCCAGGCCGACCCGATGCAGCTTTTTCGCTGCCCCTCCGATCGCGGCTATCCGGCCGACCCGCACATCGACGACTCCCCTCATGAGAACGCGGAGCGCGGCTGCTATGAAACGCTGGGCAGCAGCTACCGGGCGAATCTGTACGCGCTCTTTCCGCGGGCGTCGGAGCCGTATGTCGCCGCATTCTCCCTGGGGCCGTGGGGGCATCGCCTCGGGAGCATCCCCTCTCCCGGCATGCTGCCGATCTTCGGCGAGCCGCTGTTCTTCAACATGATCGGGCTGGACAACGGCGTGGTGAATCCGGACCTGGTTCGAACGGTCGGCTGGCATCAGCGGGAAATGACGGACAACCTGCTGTTCGCGGATGGGAGTGCCCGGCCGACGCGCGCCACGGCCATCGAGACGGTCGATGATGAGTCGTCGCGGGCGCGGATGGCGGTGGGAACGAACTGGGATCTGATCGTGCGCGGCGACGGCTGGCGGCTGGACGTGTGGCCGATGCCGGGCATTCGTATCTGGGCGCAGGACCGCGCCAACAAGCTGTGGAACTACCCGTATACCGACCAGCCGGCCGATCGTCACCGCTATTGGCCTTTCACCAATGCGCGCGACCTGGCTCCCTGACGGAGCGCGCGGCTACTCCTTCGGCCGGGCGGCGGGGGCGGCCGGCAGCGTCGCCTTGAGCGTCACGCGCTCGCCCTCGCGCTCCACGACGATCTCGACTTCATCGCCGGGATTCACCTTCCCCAGCGCCAGCATGTACGTCTCAATTCCGCGGACGTCGGTCTCGCCGATGCGAACGATGCGATCTCCGCCGCGCAATCCGGCCTTCTGGGCGGCGCTGTCGGCCGTCACGTCGGTGATGCGCAGCCCGGGGCGATCATCCTCGCTGTAATCGGGCATGACACCGAGCCGCACCCGCGGCATGGGCGGCGGCGCGGCGTCCGCGTCGGCGGCGGGAGAGCCACTCTCGACCGGCGCGGTGGATGCGCGGCGGGCAGGCCGCTCGCGGCCGGGGTCGTCTTCATCGCGGGTGGGCACGCCGGCCTTCTTCGGGTCGGTCCAGGTCGGTCCTTCGGTCATGTTCGCGAGTTCGACCAGCGTCAGGAAACTGAATCGCAGGATGCGCGCGGCGCCCTCGGGTCGGATCAACTCCCAATCGTCTTCGGGGCGGTGGTACTGGCGGTGTAGGCCCGTGAAGGGGAACAGAACGGGAATGTTCTTGGCCTGGAAGGAGGCGTGATCGCTGTTGCCGGGCAGCGAGCGGGCACCCTTGTAGGTGATTCCGGATTCCGAGGCGATGCGATCGAGCAGCGCGGGGAACTCGGCGGCGGTCGGCAGGCCGTAGATCAGCACCGCCTCATCGGCGAAGCGGCCGATCATGTCGAAATTCAACATCGCCTTGACGCCCGACAGCGGCACTGTCGGGTAATCGACCCAGTGCTTGCTCCCCAGCAGCCCCATCTCCTCGCCGCTGAAGGCGATGAAGACGATCGAGCGGCGCAGGCGCGGAGCGGCGGAGAGCACGCGCGCCATTTCCAGCAGACCGGCCGTTCCGGAGGCGTTGTCGTCGGCGCCGTTGTGGATGAACTTCTCTTCACCGCCGAACATGCGCGGTGCGATGCCGAGATGGTCGAAGTGTGCGCCGACCACGACATACTCCGCCGGCGCCTGCTCACCCTCCAGCACGGCAACGACGTTCTGCGTCTTGAGCGAATTGTCCGAGAGGCCGCTCCGCACGCTGACGTGCACCTCGGGCAGTTCCGCGCTGCGATTGGCGCGGCTCTCGCCCAGCGCCTTTTCCAGTTCGCCCAGCGGCGGCAGCGCGCCGCGGCGCAACAGTTCCTCGGCGATCTCACGCTTGATGTGAATCATCGGCAGGTCGTAGGTCTCGCGCGCGCCGTCGCGCCCGAAGCGATACAGCTCATCCTTCTCATCGCGCGACGGGGGGTTCACGATCAGCATGGCCTTGGCGCCGCGACTCCGCGCGACGGAGGCCTTGGTGGCGAACAGGGCGTGACGGGAGGGCTTTTCGCCGCCGATCGCGGCTTCGGGGTCCGTGCTGCGCGGCTCATAGCGCAGCGCCAATACGACCTTGTCCTTCACGTCGGTGTCGGCGTAATCATCAATTCCGTCATCGGGCGAGTGAATGCCGTAGCCGACAAAAACCACCGGGCCGTCGAAGTCGCCCGCCTGGCTGAAAGGGAAGGGCGTCCAATCGCGTTTGGGCTGCCACTCCTTCTCCAGCGCGGTGATCTCGAAGCGGGCGAGCTTGTCGTCAAATTTCTTTCCGCGCGCATCGAAGTGCTGCAGAAATCCACCGTCGTCGCCGGCAGGTTTGAGTCCGAGCGATTCGAAATGTTCGGCGATGTAGCGCGCGGCGAGGTCATTGCCGGGCTGGCCGGTGCCGCGACCCTCGTACTCATCACTGGCCAGGGTGCGCACGTGGTCCATGTAGGTGGTCGTGGAGAACAGCGCCGCGGCATCGCGAAAGGTGCGCGTTGCGGACGCGCCGGCGACCGCCGTTCCGGCCAGAATCCACCACAGGACGGAGAGACGCAGCGCCGCAGTTGCTTTGTGCATGAAGACACCCGATGCTGAAGCGATCAACCGCGCGACGACGTCCGAAGCCATCGCGATCAGAACGAACCCCCCAAGCATATCCGCACGACTCGTCGGCGCAACCGGGACATGGCGGGAAACGCACCTGTTGAGACCATCGCCGGACGATTTTCGACAATTTGCGGGCGGTTCCCGATGATCCTCTACAGCACGCGGCCGTGCGCCGATGGGGTCATCGGCGCACGGCCGGAGACTCTCAAGCCGAGCGGCGATTCTGTTCAAGCGAGCGGTGCGCCGCGGAATCGCGGGCTGACGGGCGGAAGCACTCCGCCGGCTCCGATGAGGCACCCACTCGAACAGACGGCCCTCGCACGCCTGTCGCGGGGTGCGGGCAATGCGGTGAACATCCGGCTCGAACGTACGAAGCCCGATCAGCGATCGTGGCGCTAATACGCGGTGTCGGCCGCTACTCCTCCTCCTCGTCGTCGAGATCGAGGTCGTCGCCGGCGCCGTCGTCGGCCGTGTTCACGTCGAAGTCGCGCGGCGGGGGCGGAGCGGAGGGCGTCCAGCCGGTTCCGCCGGATGGGGCCGCGGGGCGTGCCGGCGGAGGGGGAGCAATTGGGCGCGGGGGCGAGATCGGACCGGCCAGCGGCGCCGGCGGGCGCGGCGCGAGCGGTGCAGCCGCCGGCTTCGGCGCGGCCATCGGTTTCAATGCAGCCGCGGGCTTTGCGGCGGGCTTCTTCGCGGCGGCGCGCTTCGCGGGCTTCTTTGCCGCGGTTCGCTTGGCGGGCTTCTTCGCGGCGGCGCGCTTCGCGGGCTTCTTCGCCCCCTTCTTCTTCTTCGCGGCCTTCGGCGCGGCCTTGCCGGCCTTCTTCACCTTCTTCGCCGATTTCGTACTCTTCTTCGCCGACTTCCTGGCTTTTTTCTTGGCCATGACGCTCACTCGATTCAGGGGGTTGAATGGAACGCGGAGGTTCGAATGCGGCGCACATGATCCCCATCCGTCGTGGCGCCGCCCGAAGGCTCAATCAAGGTCGCACCGGACGGCGTTGAGGTCCATACCGCGATTTGCGAGCGGGACACAACTGAAGAATTGGAATCGCAGTGCACGACGCGTCTCCACGGCATCGACATGCGCAGAGGATTATGAACAGCGCGCCGTTGAACGACAAGCGCCCACCGCCCTTTTTTCGCTCCCCAGCGAAACCCACCAGATCGCCCGAGCCTATACACACCCGTTATCGCGGCGGCGGCCAGCCATCTTCCGAACGAATCCGGCGATCGGCCTCCCGGGCAGCGGCAAATCCACCCTCGTCGAGTCGCTGCACCCGGCCGTCATGAAACAGCACGAGCCGACCCCTTTTAGCGCCAAAGAGGCGGATTTCCGTCGGATGGAGGGGGCGCTGCTCAAATGCGACGATGATTCCGGGGCGGCCGGGGTGGTCCGCCCGTCCCGGCTGAAGCACCAGTTCCAGGCCGCTACCGGGACGAAACGCTCCCATGGCTTCCATTGACTCGGGATATGAGCGGCGCGCGCTGACATGGCCCGCGACGGCATGCCAGACGCGGCGAAGCTCATCCATCGGCCCTGCGGCGGAGTGAAACTCGGCCGACCGCCAGAAATAGCCCGCCAGCAGCAGAAACTGTCCGAGCAGCGCCAGGGCCGCCAGCAGCCGCGGCGGGGACAGGCGAAAGAGCTGCTCCGGGGAGTCCCCGCGCAGCGCGGGTGCCAGGATAGCCGCCGCCACCGCGAGCAACCCGACGCCGATTCCCGCCAGAATCGCAAAGAAAAGGCCGGAATCCGACAGAAGGAGCGGAACCAGCACACTGATCCAGGCGGCGATCAGCAGGCCGGCGAGAATCGCCGGACGGGTGAGGATTTCGGTGAGCCGGGCCAGCACGGGGGAGGAGAGCAGGCGGGCAACAGCGGTCATGCGGGCCTCCATGCGTTCCGGCAGGTGCGGCGGGTCTTGCTCAGGCCAGCCGGCCGGCGACCCACTCGCAAAGCGGCTCAAGCCCCTCCCCGCGAAGAGCGCTGACGGTCCAGACCGGGCGATCGTCTTCGAGGGCATCCCGAAGCTGGAGGACGGTGAGGTCCGCCCCATCCAGGTCGGCCTTGTTGACGACAAAGCCGGTTGCGACCTCCACGACCCCCGCCTTGACGAACTGCACGCTGTCGCCGGCCCCGGGCATCAGCAGCAGCAGCACCGCATCCGACACGTTTCGCACGTCGACATCGTTCTGTCCAGCGCCAACCGTCTCGATCAGGACGACCGGATATCCGGAAGCGGTCAACAGGCGGGCCACTTCCCCGACGTGGGGAGCCAGGCCGCCGGCCTGCCCGCCGGAGGCGAAACTCCGAACGAACAGCCCTTCATCGGGCGTCTGGGACATCATGCGCAGGCGGTCGCCCAGGACGCTCCCGCCGGTCAGCGGGCTGGATGGATCGACCGCGACGACCCCGACTTTTACGCCGCGAGCACGGAGGGCGCGCGCGAAGCGGCCGATGAACGTGCTTTTTCCGACGCCCGGCGCCCCGGTGACGCCGAGGATCAGGCTGGACTTCGGGCGCTGGGCCGGGGCGGGGCGGCCCTTTTCAATTCCGGCGGCGACGAGCGTGATGGCCCGGGCGAGGCCGGTTCGGTCATGGATGTCGGGGGCGGATTGCTCGGCCTGCCGGAGAATCGCGGTGCGGCGAGTCTCGGCGAGATTCTGGATCGTCTCGATGATCGTGCTCATGGGGGTGCCGGGCGAGAAGACGCCGGCGCAGCCCATCTCGGCCAGCGGCTTCTTGTCGGCCTCGGGGATGATGCCGCCGACGATCACGGGCATGTCCGGGATGCCGGAGGCGCGGCAGAGGTGCAGCACCTCGGGCATGACGGTCATGTGAGCCGCGGATAGCAGGCTGACGCCGAGTACGTCCACGTCCTCCTCGAGGCCGGCGCGGACCGTGGCGGCGGGCGATTGCCACAGGCCGGTGTAGATGACTTCCATGCCGGCGTCGCGGAGATTTCGGACGATGAGCTTGGCGCCGCGGTCGTGGCCGTCCAGCCCGATTTTTGAGATCAGTACGCGGATGGGTCGCTTCATGGCGCCTACTGTACCGCGTTCGGGCGATGCTGTCTGAGGCCTGCCGCCGGACCGCGACTGCCCCTGCACCGTTGACGGGTCGGGAGCCGGGGCTTAGTTTTCGCGCACGCGGCACCCGGCGGGGTCGGCCGGCCGCGGCCCGCCTGCGCCCCCGGCGAGGGCAATTGCCGGTCCGACCAGGCCGCAAACGAGAGCCATCGGCGAACCCGCGCGAGACAACCATGACGGAATTCGGACGCAGCCTGACGATACTGGCCCTGGCCGCGATGCTCGCCGCGATCGGCTGCGAGCGGTCGGGGGATCCGCCGCCGCGGTTCAACACGCCGTTGGGATCGAGCGCCAGTACGCCGCGGGCGATTGCACCGGCGAGTGAGAGCCTGCTGCGCGATCCGAGCGGCTATACGCCGGCCAGCGTGCCGCCGATCGGTTCGACGGTTGCGACCGGCGGCGGCGAGTCGGTGGACGACGGAGGGGACGCGGCGATTGCGGACGCGGTTCGGGACTCGTTGATCGGCTTCATTCAGTCATTGCTCAAGGGCGAGCTGTCGACGGCGCTGGAGGCGTTTGACCCGGAGGCCGTGAAGGCGCTGGCTGAGAACAGCGACGCGATGGATGCGCTCCAGAACTGGCACGGGCGGGTGGAGACGATGCTGCGAACGGTGGGAGACAAGCTTGGTTCGCCGATCGAGTTGGACAAGATCGCCGACACGCTGGCCGAACAGTTCCGAACATTGGACGTGCTGAAGGTGGAAGTGCAGGACGCGGACAATGCAAGCATCACGTTGAGTTTCACGCCGGAGTCACTTGAAGCGCTTGGAAAGGCGTTTGGCGATACCACGCCGGTGCCGCCCGAAGCCACTGCAATGATGGCGGCGTCGGCAGGCGAGGCCTTGCCGATGCAGCGGATCGGTGGGAAATGGGTAATCGCCGAATTGGGCGAGCCGATCACGGAGGAGCAGGTCAAGCAGATGCTGACGGCGCTCAAGGCGGCCGAGCCGCTGGCCGACCGGCTGACCCAGATCCTCAACGAGTCGCAGTATTCGAACATGGATGAACTGCAGCAGGTGCTGATGCCCCAAATGATGCCCATGATGATGGAGTTCATGGCGGCGATGGAAGCGGCGGCCGCGGAGGACGACAACGAGAATTAATGCCGCGGCGCCGGCGCTGCCGGCGGGCTGCCGCTTTGCTCCCGTCGCCGGAGGTTTCCATGCCGCGGCTGCCGCAGGAACAGGTTGAAGCGCTGTCGGCGGCGATCCGCTCGCACGACTTCCTCCATCGCATTCTGCGGCAAATCGAGGTGCTGCAGCGCACCGTCTTTCACGCGAATGAGCGGGCGGACTGGACGCAGACGCGGCGCTCGGCCGAGCAGATGCTGATCGCCGAATTGGCGCTGCGCTACCGCGGGGACATTGATCGCGTCTACTTCCGCCTGCGCGAGATCGAAAAGAGCGGGCGGGACTGGGCGGCGGCGATCACCGAACTGGCCTCGGCGATTCACTCCTACTTCACGACGCCGCTGGGGATGGTGTTGCGGCGCGACCTGTACGGCGAGGACGCGGCCTACCTTTCGCCGGATGCGATCGGCTGGATGGCGCAGATTCCGGCTGCTGCGGCGCCCGGTCACGCTTCGGCGAAGGCGGCTGCGAATAAGGCCGACGACGGCCGGCCGGCGGGCGAAAGCGCCGTACGAAGCAAGGGGGGGCGTGCGAAGCCGGCGGTGCGGGCGTCAAAGAAACCCGCGAGTGCCGGAAACAGTGCGAAGGCCTCTGCCGCATCCGGCCCGAAGCGCGCTGCAGCGCCTGCCCGGGCAAAATCATCGGGCAAGGCGGCTCCCGGCGGCGGCAGCCGCGCGAAGTCGTCCAAGTCCGTTCGTGCGACCCGGTCCGCCGGGAAGGGAAAAAAGTAGCCATGCCCGCGACCAAGAAGCGCACCCAGATCCGCGACCTGCAGCCCGGACAGACGGTCGAGGACGAAGTCTTCCGGCTTGTTCAGAAGGATCTGCGCACGACCACCAACGGCGGGCTGTACATTCACGCCGTGCTGGCCGACTCGACCGGCGAATTGCTGGCGCGGATGTGGAATGCGTCGCAGGCGGTCTTTGACGCCATGCCCGAAGGCGGGTTTCTGTACCTGCGGGGGCGCGTCGAGAATTTCAAAGCGCACGGCAATTCATCATCGACGGCATGCGGGCCGTTCCGAAGGGCGAGGTTGATCCGGCGGATTTTCTGCCGACGTCGCCGTACGAAGTGGGGGCGATGTGGACGCGGCTGGTGGAGATCGTCCGCGGCGTAAAGGATCCGGCGCTGCGCGCGCTGGTCGCGCGGTTCGTCAAGGATGAGACATTCGTCGCCGGTTTTCAGCGCGCTCCCGCCGCGCGCGGCAATCATCACGCCTATCTCGGCGGGCTGCTGGAACACACGCTGTCGCTGCTGGAGCTGGCGCTGGTGGTGCTGCCGCGCTATCCGCAACTGAACGCGGACCTCGTGCTGTGCGGCATCCTGCTGCACGACGTCGGCAAGGTGCGCGAGCTGGCCTTTGAGACGAACATTGAGTACACGACCGAGGGGCAACTCGTCGGCCACATCGCGCAGGGCGTGATCTGGGTGCATGAGAAGGTGCGCGAAATCGAGCAGGAGTTCGGAAAACCCTTCCCGCGCGAGACGCTGAACCTGGTGGACCACCTGATCCTGGCGCATCACGGCAAGTACGAATTCGGCAGCCCCAAGCTGCCGGCCATCCCCGAAGCCGTGCTGGTGCACCACCTCGACAATCTCGACGCCAAAGTGCACATGATGCTGTCCGAAATCGCCAATGACCCCGACCGGGCGAGCGACTGGACGCAGTACAACCGGGCGCTGGAGACGCGCGTGTACAAGCGCTCCGCGCCGCTGCGCGAGTCACCGCCGAGCGCCTGAGCCGCGCTCCAGCCGGCGCAGCAGCGCGAGATTCACCGCATCCCACTCCCGGCCGCGCGCGTCGGTCTCCTTGGGGGTTTCCAGGATCATCGGCACGCCGCCGATGCGCGCATCGGCAAGCAGGGCGGCGAACCCGGCACGGCCGATGCGGCCCGCGCCGATGTGCTCGTGCCGATCGAGGCGCGATCCGCAGTCGCCGCGGCTGTCGTTCAGATGCCAGCAGCGGATCCGCTCGATGCCGACGCAGCGCTCGGCCGTTTCGAGCAGCGCGGCGACGCCCGCGGGCGTGCGGATGTCGTAGCCGGCGGCGAAAACATGACAAGTGTCCACGCAAACGCCGACGCGCTGCGGTTCGTCGATTCCCGCGATGATTTCAGCCAGTTCCTCGAAGGTGCGGCCGAGGGTGGCCCCCTGCCCGGCGGTGGTTTCCAGCAGCGGCATGACGCGCAGGGTCGGGGCATCCTCGAAAATGCGATTGAGGGCGTCGGCCACCTTCCGCACAGCGTCCTCGCGCGACCCCCCTACCGCGGAGCCGGGATGCACGACGAGGTATGGGATACCGAGTTGATCGCAGCGGGCCAGCTCATCGGCGAAGGCGGCGCGGCTCTTCTCCCACAAAGCGGGATCCGGTGAGGCCAGGTTGACCAGGTAGGTCGCGTGCGCGACGGCGGGGCCGAAGCCGGGCGTGGCCAGCAGCGCGGTCCAGCGATCCACGTGGGCCGGATCGAGCGGCGCGGCGGCCCACTGGCGCTGGTTCTTGACGAACACCTGCACACACGAAAAGCCGAGCCGCAGCGCGTCCTCGATGGCGTGGTGCAGACCACCGGCGACGGAGAGATGGGAGCCGAAGCGGTGGCCGCCGACGGCGGGCCCCCGCGCGGTGGATGTTGATCTTCGACCGGGCATGGTGGACGGAGCGTAGGCGAAAGCCCGCTTCCCGGGAATTGCCCGTCGCGCGCGGCTCCACTGCCTCGATGCGCAGATCAGACGCCGTTGGGGTGCGGGCGTCCTTCGCGCTCGAGAGGGTGTTCAGGGTGGGACCGGCAGCGCGCGGTTGAGAAGACGGATGCGCGGTTGGCTATGCGGACTCGGGGCGGCCGCCCCCGACCGGCAGACGGCCGTCGTCGAAGGCGGTGCACAGCCGCTGATGGGCGGCCTGCAGCGCGATGAATCGCAAGTGCCGCTCGGCGCGATCGGCGTCGCTCGCTGCGCCGTCGGGATGCCAGCGGGAAGCCGCCTGTCGCCAGGCCACGCGCAGGTCGTCGCGCGTCGCACTGGCCGAGAGACCGAGCAGCTCCAGCGCATCGGATTCGGGAAGGTCCGCGGCGCGCCGCTGCAGTGCGTCGGAGACGGCTTGTTGATCCTCCTGCGCCGCACCGTGAAACCACTTCCAATCCCATGCGTCCGGCAAGACCGCGCCGAGCGTTGCGCCGACGACGGTGCCGAAGCGTGCGAACGGCCGGCCGCGCAGCCCGAAAAGCCGATCCAGCAACAGGCCCGCGCCGGCCCCGACACTGCCGCCGATGCGAGCGCCGCCGCGACGCTGGGCGGACCGCCGGTCGCGCAGCAGCGGCGCGACATCATGCTGCCAGACGCGCTGCACGAAACGGCGGAATGCGGCGTCTTCTGATGAGCGGGAGGCCGCCGACGCCGACCGAGCGGAGGGCGGCTTCGCAGCCGGGAGGGTGTCATCAGCCGGCGCTGGGTTCTGATCCGATCCTGCCGCGCCAGATGCGCCGCCGGCCGGTGTCTGAGGACGATGATCCCGGCTCACACGAAGCTCCGCGGATGGGCGAATCCACAGCGACCGGCGGCCGGTCGGTCCAAGCGCCTCATCGCTCTGACTGGCCCGCGACCTCGTTGAGGTACTTCTGAAAATCGCCCATGTGATACGAGATGAAGCAGAAGGCATGATGCAGCGCGAGATACTCCATGTCCTCGCGATCGCCCTCCGCTTCGTGCCGCAGCTCGTTCAACTTCGCCAGCAACGGTTCCGCCTTCATGTCCGTCTCCGCACCGGACGCGCCCCCGAAAAACGGGATCGGCGACGCGCCGCGGCGACACCGGCTTTCTATCGCGACGCGCGATCGATCTTCGCCTTCTCGCTTGAGGACAGCGCCGCGTACAGCATCATATTCCGGGCGATCTCCAGCGCGCTCTCGGGGGTGTAGCCGCGACAGCCGAAGATCGGCGTGCCGAGAAAGCCGCTGCTCAGATCAAGCGGGGAATAGAGGACCGCCCAGCGGCGGCCGATGCGATAGCCGCGCAGGCGCGGAGCGCCCGCCGCACCCGCCATGCTGCGGGCAGCCTGCCGCACGTTCACCTGCGTCACGTTTGCGGCGCCCGGGATACCCGCGCCGGAGAGCAGAGAGGAATCCTCCGGCACGGCCAGCGGCTGCGTGCGCAGCACGTCGGTCAGCTCCTCCTCGAAGGAGTTGAGAAACTCGGTCGAGGCGTTGGCGGCATCCGCCAGCAGCGTGCCGCCGGCGCTGAGGAACTTGCGCAGCGCGTCGCGGTCCTCACGCGACAGGCGCATCGCGCGGGTTCCCGTGACGTAGGCGATCTTGAATTCCTCGAAGGTGAGATTCTCGAACTTCACGCCCGACGTCACCAGCAGGCGCACCCCGCCGTGCGCGGCGATGTGCCGCGTGACGCGCGTCCAGCCGAACGGCTCCACATCCCACCCGCCGTCGTGGGAAATCCTCGCCAGCGCGACGGACTGGCGCGGCTTGGCGTTGCGCGCGGGAATCTCGATGGTGGCAAGGCGGCTGGCGAAGGTCGATTTGTCGGTCGCGTACCAGAAGATGTTGGTGCCGAGTTGCAGATGCGGCTCGTACTTGTGAATCAGGAACTGGTGCCAGGCCGCGGAAATGTCGGTCGGCGAGAGCAGCATCAGCGTGCGGCTGCCGTTGTGCACCTCGAACATCGGCGGCGGGTCGGCGATCGGGAATTGCACGTCGCCGTTGAAGAGCGGGTGGCGCGGCGGAAGCTCGCGAAGCGGGAACTCGGGGAAGGCGCGCGCCGCCAGCCGCCGGAAGCCGGCTGAGAAATCCGGTTTGCCGCAGCAGGCGACGCCCAGCACCAGCCCGCCGCGCAGGCAGTACTCGCGAATGCGCTGCACGTCGGCCTCGCTGAAGCGCGGATCGTCGTGCCCGCAGAAGTAAAGCACCGGCGCTTCGAGCCAGTCGGCGAATTCCCCGCCCAGCGTCACCGTCTGCCAGTTGAGCAGCTTTTCGGAGGAGCGCTGCACATAGCGGTTCAGCCCGGCGACGTCGCGGGTCTTGGTGTTGGCCCCGGCGCCGTAGTCGAGCTTGTTGAAGAGCAGCGGCGCGCGGCCGTGACAGAGGAACATCACCGCGAAGCAGGTGTGGTGCAGCGTGTTCATCTCGGCGTTGGAGGTGAGCGGATCCCAGCTTCCCTCCTTCACGTCCTGCTTGGCGAGCAGGAATCGTGCGCCGAGCCGGAACCAGTCCTTGTCGCCGAAGTACTTTCGCCCCGAAGCGCGGCCCACCCGCTCGACGCCGTACAGATAGTAGTACGTCCAGCCGCTGTCGCCGTTGGGGTTCTCCAGCGCGAAGATGTCGCTGAGATACTGCATGGCCCGGGTGATCGACGAGACGACCTTCCCGGTTTCCTGCAGCATGCCGCAGCGCGATGTGGACTTGCCGTCGAACTTGCCGGTGTCGCGGGCGTAGACCAGGTCCAGCACGACGAACATCGTGGCCAGCCCGGCGGCGGTCATGCTGCCGCTGGGGCCGTCCTTCTGATAGCCCCAGCCGCCCTCGCGCGTCTGCACGCGCAGCCAGTGCCGCTCGACGAGGAACCAGAACTCGTCCGGCACGGTGACGCCCGCCTCGGCCGCCATCCACGCGCCCAGCACGCCGACCTGGCTGTTGGAGTTGTCGAACCCGCCCTCGCGGTGAGTCTCGTATCCGAAGCCGCCTTCGAAATCGGAGCCGCGCGGATGCTGCGCGTCGATCAGCCATTGCACGTCGCGCGTCAACCGGTCCCGGTAGCGGTCCCCCGGGACAATCGCCAGCGCGTGGGCCCGCAGCCCGACTGCATACACGCTGCGCAGCGGCTTGGAGGCCAGCCAGTCCAGCGAGTCCCTCATTCGGGGGGAGCGCGGGTCTTCGCCGGCGTAGAGCAGCGCCAGCAGCGCCAGCGCGGTGCTGCCGCCGAAGTGGCGGTCGTCCTCGGCGCGGCCGTGAGGCTCCCAGTGCAGCCCGGTCTGGCGGCCCTGGATGTACTCGACCCCGCGATCAACGGCCGCCCGGACGGCGTCGTCCGTGACGGTCGAAAAATCCTCTCCGGCGGCGAAGGCGGCCCCGGCGCTGCCGATGAGAAACAGGAGCGTGGTGATCGCGCAAGCGGCGCGATTCGACTGTCGTGCGTGCTGCATGGCGCTTCGGCGTCCTGCCCGCGCGGGCGGTGGGTGATGAAACGCGGGTCGCGAACCCGCGTGGTTTGATTCCCGCATGGCGGCTGAGTACACTTGAGTGTCTCGCACGCGCGTCCTGATTTGAGTGTACCCGGTTCCCGGCGGCAAGGCTCTCACCTGTGGCGGACATTTCCGAAGAAAGCCAGATTGTCAAGGCGATCCTGGCCCGCAACCTCGCCACGGCCGACGAGGTGAAATCCGCCGAGGAGACTCAGCGCCGCACGGCCGTCAACGGCCGCACCCGCCCGCTGGCGGACGTGCTGGTGGATATGGGCTTTCTCACGCGGACGCAGCTTGCCCGGCTGCAAGGGGGGGCCAGCGAGGATTCGGACACCCGCCCGGCCCAGCAGATTCCCGGCTACATCCTGCAGAAGAAGGTCGGCGCCGGGGCGATGGCGGTGGTCTACAAGGCCAAGCAGATTTCGCTCGATCGCGTCGTGGCGGTGAAGGTGCTGCCCAAGCGCCTCAGCCGCAACGCCGAGTTCGTGGAGCGCTTCTACCGGGAGGGGCGGGCCGCCGCCGCGCTGAATCACAACAACATCGTGCAGGCCATCGACGTGGCCGACCACAACGGCGTCCACTACTTCGTCATGGAATTTGTCGAAGGCTGCACGGTCTACGACGAGCTGGCCACCGGCAAGGTCTATCCCGAGGAAGAGGCGCTCAACATCGGGATGCAGATCGCGCGTGCCCTGCAGCACGCACACGACCGCGGCATCATCCACCGCGACGTGAAGCCCAAAAACATCATGCTGACGCCGGAACGGGTCGCCAAGCTGGCCGACATGGGCCTGGCGCGCGAGGCCACCGACCTCGAAGCCGCCATGGCCGAGGCCGGCCGCGCCTACGGCACCCCCTATTACATCAGCCCCGAGCAGATCCGCGGCGAAGTGGACATCGACAAGCGCGCCGACATCTATTCGCTGGGGGCAACGCTCTATCACATGGTCACCGGTCGCGTCCCCTTCGAGGGACCGACGCCCTCGGCGGTGATGCACAAGCACCTGCGCGAGCCGCTGACGCCGCCGGATCACATCACGACCCGCCTGACGGCCGGCTGCGCCGCAATGATCGAGATGATGATGTCCAAGAACCGCGAAGAGCGCTACTCCGGCTGCCGGGAACTGCTGGTGGACATGGAGCTGCTCTCGCGCGGACAGATGCCTCTGCACGCCGGGCGGCTGCTGGCGCATCACTCACTGGATTCGCTCTCGCAGGGCAATACGGTCGCCCCGGCCGAGCCGGCAAAGGACCGAAACACCGACCAGGCCACGTCGCCGATGTGGGTGGCAGTCGTGCTGGGTGCGGGGCTGCTGGTGGCGCTGCTGGTGATTCTGATTCAGGCCGTCCGCTGATCCATCCCGGCGTCGCCATTCAGCCGACGAGCAGTTCCTTCAACTCCGCGACGTGGGCCGATTCCAATGCGATCTGCGAACGGATGAATTCCTCCATCGGCACGTCGCCCTCGACGCGCCGCAGCAGATCCTGATAGGCCTCGAGCGCCGCTTCCTCAAATGTCAGCGCGATGCGCAGCGACTCGCGGGCTGTCACCGGCTCACCCGGGCAGGCGATCTGCAGCTCGACCCGCGGCACATGCCCCAGCGCGCGGATCTTCTGCGCAATGACCTCGGCGTGCTGAATCGTCTCGGAGAAACCGCGCTTCAGAATCGGCTCAACCGTCAGGCGGTCCAGACCGCGGACGGCGTTGGCCAGGTGCAGGTAGCGCATCGCCGCCTCGATTTCCTCGGCGAAGACGCGATTGAGCTCCTCGGCCAGTTCGTCGGCGGAAAGTGCGGCGCCGCCGGCGGCCGAGCGTGGCGCGGATCCATACGCGGGTTGTGACATGTGATGAGCACCCATCTGCAAATGACCAGTTTCGTAGGGCGACCCGCCCCGGCGGGCCGCCGGCGCTGCGGGTCTCAGCTCTGGCGCAGCGTATCGGCCAGACACGCGCTGGGGCAGCTCGGACACGCGCTCGGCTCATGCGAGCACTGCGAATCGTGCGAGCGCAGCGCGTCAAAGAAGCGGCGCGACTCCGGCGTGCCGCGATCCACGAAGCGAAGGAACGACACCAGCCGCCGCGCAGTCTCATTCGAGAGCAGGTGTTCGAGCTTGCAGGCGTCGATCTCGGCCTGCTCGGCGGAAACCCCCAGCACGTCGGCGAACAGCCGCTGCACGACGTGCCGCTTGGTCTTGATCGAATCGACGAGTGATTGCCCGGCCGGGGAGAGCCGCAGGTGGCGATTCTCATCCTGTTGCACCAGCCCCGCTTCCTTGAGCGGCTGGAGTGAGACCGAAACACTGCCGCGGGTGATGCCCAGCACCCGAGCGACGTCCGATACGCGCGCGTAGCCGAGCTTGCGCACCAGGTCGTCCACCGCCATCAGGTGGTGAGCGGCGCTGTGCGTCACCACGTTGTGCTCAAATTCCTTCCAGGTCTCCACCGCCGGCCTCCGCGAACGGACCCGATCTCATTGTAGCGGCACGACCGCCCTAACCCGCCCTGCCCGACGGTTCCCGTCCGCATTCCGGGCAGCGCGGCTGCTGCTGTGCCCGGCAGTCGTAGCCGCAGTTCACGCAAATCCGTATTCCGCGGCCAACCAGCTCCCGTCGGACGGCGCGAGTCATCGGGCGCTCCCAGAACAGCCCTATCCCGATGTAAAAGGCGACAATCAGCGCCAGAACCACGACAACCAGCGCAAACCAGTGAGGCAGGCCGATCCAATTGACGGCGGCGGCCAGTTTCGGGAAGCCCGCGGAAACGGACCCCAACGCCAATACGAAGAAAACCGCCCAATAAAGCCAGAATCGCCAACTCCGCGCAAAGAAACGCTTCTGCAGCATTGCGAACACTTCGCGCCGCGCGGCGTCATCCGGCAGCAGCTCCAGCTCCGGCAGTTGTCGGGCAAGGTACGCCCAGTAGCTGCTCATTCCCCGGGCTTCGGACTCTGGAGGAGGCTTCATGTCCCTTCCCTGTCAAAGGCCGTCGGGGCCCGCCCCATCATCAGCGGCCGGCGGCGCTCGATGTTCAGCAGCAGCCCAAGCGCGATCAGCCCGGCCCAGATGCTGCTGCCGCCATAGCTCACGAACGGGAGCGTCACCCCGGTGATCGGGATCAGCCCCACAATCATCGCGATATTCATGAGGCCCTGGGACACGATCATGACCGTCAGCCCGACGGCGATCAGCCGCCCGAAGGGGTCGTTGGTCAACCCGGCGACTTCCGCTCCGACGAGCGCGAAGATCAAGTAGGCGAGGATGACGGCCGCCGCTCCCAGCAGGCCGAATTGATGCCCGATCATCGCGAAGATGAAGTCGTTGTGGCGCTCCGGCAGCAGCGCATCCTGCGTCACGAACAGCCCCTGCCCGAACCCCGCGCCGGTGACGCCGCCCGTGCCCAGCGCGGCCTTGGCCTGCCGCAACTGGTAGCCCTCCCGTCGGTGCCAGCGCTCATCGGCCGATTCCTGGCGAAATACGACATCCACCCGCACGCGCTGGTAGTCGCGCATCACGAACGCATAGAAAAACGGCGCGGCCACCAGCCCCGCCCCCAGTATGACTGCCAGGTGGCGCTTTCGCGCGCCGGCGACCCACAGCATCGCGAACAGGATCGGGAGCAGCATCAGCAGCGTTCCCAGATCGGGCTGGAAGTGAATCAACGCCATCGGCAGCGCCGTCAGCGCGAAGGGGCGGATCAGCCCGCGCCACTCCTGCACATCCTCCCGGTAGCGCAGGTAGCGCGCCAGGCACAGCACCAGCGCCACTTTCATGAACTCGCTGGGCTGAATGCCGATTGCTCCGAACTCGATCCAGCGGCGCGTCGCGCGGCGAACCGGCACCAGCGGCACGTCGATGCCGAATGGATCGAGCCAGCGATCCAGCGCCAGCAGCAGCAGCATGGCAAGGACCGCGGCATACGCCACATAGGCGAAGCGCCCCAGCCACTGGTAACTCGGAATCGCCACCAGCGCCAGCAATCCGACCCCGGTCAGCACAAACGCCCACTGGCGGAACGTGGTGCGCTCCGCGGTTTCGCGAACCACCGCGAGCCAGCCCTTGTCCGCAATCGGCGCTGCGCCAGGCCCGATGCCGAGCGCATCTGCTTCGCCGCTGCGCGAGGTGGTGTGAATCGTGGCCAGTCCCATCGCGAGCAGGAACAGCACGGGAAGCAGCAGCCCCCAGCGCAGCCGCGGACCTCGAACCGTCATGGCGGCGCTCACGACCCGCCCTCGACCGACGCGCTCCACTCGATCACCGCGTTCGCGATCTCCCGGGCCGCCGGCCCGGCCACGCGGCCGCCGCTGCCGCCGAATTCGATCAGCACCGCAATCGCGTAAGACGGCCCCTGCGGCGCTGCGCCGCGGCGCGTGGACGTGGACTGCGTGTAGCCGATGAACCAGGCGTGCGCGGGCAGGCGATCCTCCGGACCGATGGCCGGATAGCGCTCCGCGGCGCGGGTACCCACCAGGCGCGGCTGCTCCTCATCAAGAGCCGAGCGGGCCTCGGACTCCGACGCGGCGACCACTTCCTCGCGCCGCCCGTCGGGCCATTCAAAGATGTAGCGACGCGACAGCACGGTCGGCACCGCCTGTGCCGACCCGGTCTTGCCACACAACTCGAAATCGCGCCGCTCGAGCCGTGCGACATGCGCCGTTCCGCCGCGCTCGTTCACCACCCGCCACATCCCGGCCCGCACCGGGCGCAGCAGCGCCTCATCCAGCGTGAATCGCTCCGCCAGCCGCGGCGGCACCGGCGCACCCTCCGGATCGACGATCAACCGCACCGGCTCCCACCGGCCGGCGGCGACCGTTGCGGCGATGCCCGCCGCCTGGAGCGGCGTGCAGGTGACCTCGCCCTGCCCGATCGAGAAATTCCAGGCGTCGGCGGGCTGATGGTCCCGCCGCTGCCGTCGCTGCATCCAATCGCGCGTCGGGACGATTCCGGCCACTTCCTCCACCAGCCCGGTTCCCTGCGTGCGTCCCAATCCGAGCCGCTCAAACCACGCCGTCAGCCGCCCCGCTCCCAGCCGATCGCCGACACTGAAGAAGTAGATGTTGCACGAATTGCGGATCGCGTCTTCCGCCGTTTGTCCGGCCGGGTTGCCCATGTCGTGAGTGACGCCCGGGTTCTGGTTGTAGATCCAGCAGCGGAAGGCGTTGGGCATGGTCGGAATGAAACGCCCGGTGCAGTGAATCCGCGTCTGCGGCGAGACCACGCCCTCGCTCAGCCCCGCGATCACGGTCGCAACCTTGCAGATCGAACCGGGCGCGTACTGCGCCGCAACCGCCCGCGACAGCAGCGGCGCGCGGCGAGTGTCCGCCAGAAGCTCGGCATACCGGCGTGCGGCGTCCTCGCGGCTGTAGACCGGGTAGCTGACCAGCGCCAGCACTTCGCGCGTCTGCACATCCAGCACCACGGCCGCCCCGCCCGCCGGATGCACGCTTTTCTCAACCGCCGCCGCCAGCCGCTCCAGCACCGCATCCTGCAGCGCTGCATCGATCGTCAGGCGCACATCCTCGCCGGGGATCGGCGCGACATAATCGAGCACGCGGCCGTCCGGCTCCTCCACCAGTCGCCCCGATGCGCCGCGCAGCACCGCGTCGGCCGCTCGTTCCGCGCCGGAAGTGCCGGTGCGATCCCCCGGGCGGCGGCGGCGAAATTCGTCGTGGGCCAGCTCGTCCGCCTCGATCAGCTCGCGCGAGGCCGGACCGGTGCGCCCGAGCACGTGCACCAGCGAATCCCCCGCTCGCACCACCCGCCGCGACGCCGGCGCGACCCGCAGCCACGGGTGCCGCTCCAGCGCCAGCCGCACGCGCAGCGCCGTGTCGTTGTCGAGCGCATCGACAAGGGAGAACATCTGGTCCTCCATCTCGATTCGCTCGATGGTCGGCGAGCGCTCGCGCACCACGCGGCTGACGCGCTCCACCTGCTCACGCACGCTCGCGCCGCGCTCGACGATTTCGGAGAGCGGCCGGCCGGTGAGCTGCGCCAGCTCATTCCACATTTCGCCGATGCGCAGGCGCAGTTCGGTCGCGATCTCGGGAATGGGCTGACTCGTCGGGAATTCCCCCCGGCGGCGCAGCTCGCGGGCACATGCGTTGAGGTAGTCGGCCCGGGCGGCCAGCACGCCGTAATGCACCAGCACGTCGAAGGCCGGCTCATCCGCCGCCAGCAGGCGGCCGGCACGATCCAGAATCGCGCCGCGCGGCGCGGGAAGCATGCGCTCCGGTCGCGTCACCATGCGAACGGCCAGCAGCTCGAATTCCGCCGCGCGAAGCACCTGCAGCTCGAACAGCCGCGCGACGAGCACGACGCCCAGCCCCGCGAACGCAATCAGCAGCCACCGCAGCCGGCGTGTGAACATGGGCGGGAGTCAGTTTCCGGTGCGAGTGCGGGGGCAGTCGGCTCGCGCCATCCGTGACGCGAGAACGGCGGATTCTACCGCGATGCCGCGGCGGCCGCGGGGCGAAGCTCACTGCGAGTCGCCTCGGCCCGGCCGCGGAAAAAGAACGCAGAGTGGGCCTGTAAGCCGAATTCTGTTCCCGGCGACGGACGACGCGTGCGCACGGGGCGCCTCGCGTGGTCCGGCGTCGGGCGGCGACCATTCATCTGGGCCGGCCGTTGCCGACCGGCTCAAGCGCCCGACCCGGGGCTGATGGCGAGCCGGGCCGGCTCATCACCCCTGCTTGGGCTTGCTGGCGGTGGGGTTTGCCCTGCCACGACCGTCACCGGTCGCGCGGTGCGCTCTTACCGCACCATTTCACCCTTACCCGTGTCGGATTGCTCCGACCGTCGGCGGTGTATTTTCTGTGGCACTGTCCCGGTCCTCGCGGACGGTGGCCGTTAGCCACCACCGTGCCCTGTCCAGTTCGGACTTTCCTCCGCGGATTCGCAATGCGCCTCCGCGGCGGCCGCCCGGCCCACTCTGCCCGCTCATTGTACGCCGTCGGCGTCGGCTCAGCGCCGCCCCAGCGCTGCGCCCATGAACTGAAGCAGGTCGCGAACCAGCGCGTCATAGGTGAAGCGCTCCAGCACCGCCGCGCGCATCCGCTCGGCCAGGGCCTGCCGCTCCTGCTCCGCCGTGACGAAATGCTCGAGCCGCTGCGCGAGGTGATCGCCGCCGGAATAGAGCACCTCGAGCAACTCCGGCCAGATCCCCGACGGCGTGGCGTCGCGCGTTTCGTGCATGCGCTGGTACCACCAGTCCACGTGCGACTCGTGAACCTGCACAACGCCCTCGGGATCGAGCCCGCCCCAGAAGCGCTCGCGGCGGGTCCACTCGTCGAGCGGCGGCGGCAGGTCCGACGCCCGCATCGCAAAAGGCGTCGCCCGGCGGTTCTGCTCATACCACGCGACCTGCCGGCTGAAGCGGACGTGCTCGGTGTCGCCGAGCTTGTCGCGGATCAGCAGGAACCCGCCCGCTGCCAGCGTATCGAGCACGCGCTGATGCAGCGCACTGTTGCAGCCGGTATGCAGGCAGACCTTCGCCGCGCGCACGGCGCGCCCCAATTCGACGCCGTGCGCCACCGGCCCCCGCGCAAAAGCGGAAAACTCCGGGTGTTCGCGCCAGCCGTTGCCGTAGAGATTGAGCCGCCGCCCCGATTGCACGGCCCAGCGCGCCGCGTCGCGGACGGTCTGCTCGCGCAGATGGATGTCGGCCAGCGTCAGCAGCTCGCCGGTCAGCTCGTTTCGCAGCGCGGCATCGCGCGTCGCCAGCTCCATCGCGTCCAGCGTCCGCGCGACCAGCGCATCGAAGTTGTAATAGCCGTCGAACCAGGGGTGGCGCATGTCCTCTTCGAGGCGCACCAGCGCCCGCGAAAACACCTCCCCCGCCGTCCCGCCGAATCGCCCGACGGCCTGCGCGCGGCGCTGCGCATAGCTGAACCGGTGGTTCGACGCGAACATCACGTCACACCGGTACGGCGCGAGGTCCGCCTCGGTCTCCGACGGATCACAGAGCCGCGTCGGATCGCACGGAATGCGCACGGGCAGGAACCGCGCTGCGGGATATCCGAAGCGCCCGACGCACTCATCGAAGCCGTGGCCGATGACCACTTCGCGCTCCCCCACCGCCCGCCCCGCCTCCGGCCGGAACAGGTTCGGGAGATTGTCCTGAATCCAGCACACCGACGGGATTTCGTGCGGAATGGTGTGCGGATACTCGTGTCGCAGGTGGTCGATCAGCAGCACAAGATCCGGCGAGAATGCCTCGATCTCCGCCTGTACGCGCTGCGCGGAAAAGTGTGCGTGGTCGTCCGGCTCGATGACCACGCGCGTCGCGTGGCCGGCGCGCTCGAACGCGGCCAGCCAGTCGCGCATCGAGTATTGCAGCACCGTCGTGAAGCGGCTGGTGACCCCCAGCACGCGCAGCGCCAGTCCGCCGCTCGCGGCCCGGCGGATGCGCTCTACCTGCGCCGTCGCTCCGGAATTCGGCGACTGCGAAGTCGATTCTCCGGGAATGCAGGCGCTGCGAACCTGTCCGCTGATCCTCGCGAAGCGCTCCTCCCGCTCGCGCATGCGGCGCGCCTCCTCCACTTCAACAGCGCGCGCCAGCGCCGCGGAGTCGGGGCCTTCGCCCCACGGTGCGCCGCCGGGGATGATCGCGGGACAGTGACGATCCGTATCCGCCAGCAGCGCGTCAAACACGGACTGTGCCTCGATACCCACGCCAACGCGGATTCGCGCACTCGACAGCAGCCCGGTCCAGTCGTGCAGGTGCAGCACCACCGCCCAGGCCGTCAGCGAAGGCTCGATCAGCGCCACGACGGGGCTGAATTGGAGCAGCGTGCGTTCCGAAGCCGCGAAGACATCGGACGCGAGATATCCCATGCCCAGGCCGCTGACGACGAGCGACCGGACGACCCGCCCCTCCCACTGCTGACGCAAGGCCGCTCGCTGCACCAGCGCGTGATGCGGGTGCAGCGCCGGCAGCCACAGCCCATCCGCGCCCGCATCACGATCCGCCACTTGTGCGCAGGATTCGCCGTCTTCATACAGCTCGAGCCGCGCAGCGCGGCGCCGCCAGGCCGCAGCCATAGCGTCCGCCTGGGCCGTGTGCCGCCTCAGACCCGCGAGATTTGCTTCGAATCGCCGCGCCAGGGCGCTCCACGAAACACGTCGCTCCGTCCCGCTCAGTTCCGCAGCGAACGCCGCCCGCAGGTCCGACGGCAGCGGAGCACGCTCCAGCAGCCGGCGCAGCGGCGTTCGCAGCGACAAGGCCGCGTGCGCCGCCACCAGCGCCTCCCACGCGCCGGCGTCGGCGGCGTCCCGGCTGACGCGGCGCTGCGCATCGGCCGCGACCGCGTATGCGTCGGCGGGGCGAACCGTGATTCTGTGACCGGCGGCAGGAACGAATGTGGAGGAGGCGGGCGACGCGGTCATGCACAATCCCGGCGAAGCGCTGAACCAGTGCGTCGGCTGCGCAGCGCGCTGCCCGAAATCAACCCGCACCGGCGTCGGCTCCGATAGCCGTTATCGACGCCCGCCGCCGCGGGCGCGGCTTCTCCCTGCGCAGGGCGCGAAATGTGCGCGTCCTCGGGCCGGGTCATCACGCGGGTTCGCCCGCCGGAGGTGGCGACATGTCCGCTCCGCTCTCGTTCTCGATTCTGACGCCGTCGCTCAACGGGCTGCGCTTCCTTCCCGACGCGGTGGCGTCCGTGGCCGCCCAGAACGACCCCTCCGTGCAGCACATCATCATGGACGGCGGTTCGACGGACGGCACCGTGGACTGGCTGCGCGGCCGCAACGACCCGCGGCTGGTGTGGCGCAGCGAGCCGGATCGCGGGCAATCGGACGCGCTGAACAAGGCGCTGGCGCAGGCCACCGGCGATGTGATCGGCTGGATCAACACCGATGATCGCTTTCTACCCGGAGCGTTCGACGCTGTGCGCAGCACCTTCGAGCGCTTCCCGCACGTGAACGTCGTCATCGGCGATTACCGGCTGATCGACGCCGGCGGGCGTGCCTATCAGGACATGCTCACGCAGGAATGGGGAGTCGAGTCGCTGGTTCTTTGCGGCATCTCCGGCGCGCTGGTCGGGCAGCCGGCGACCTTCTTCCGCAGGCGGCTGGTCGAGTCGATCGGCCAGTTCGACGTTGACTTGCACTACTGCATGGATTGGGAGTTCTGGATCCGAGCCCGGCAGGTCGGGCCGTTCGCCCACACTGAGTCATTCCTCGCCGAATTCCGCGTGCACGGTTCGGCCAAGACCGCCGACGATCTGCGCCACATGGACGAAGTGATGGACATGTGCGACCGCTACGTCGCCGTGCTTCCGTCGTACAAGCGCGCCGCGGCGCAGAAGCTCCTGGACGAGCGCCGCGCCGATCAGCAGCGCCACCGCCAGGCGCTCGATGCCGTCGTCGCCGCGCTGCGCGAGCGCCTGAGCGAATCGCCGACGATCGGCCGGCTGGTGGTCTACGCGATGGGTCACAACGGCCGGCGTCTCTATCGCCGCCTGGGCGACATCGTGCGCGGCCGCTCGATCGAGGTGCTGCTCGTGGACGACAGCAGCACGCCCAATCCGCTCATGCCGGAAGGCGTGATGACCAGCTCCGAGGTGACGATGCAGCCGGGGCGGCAACTGGTGGTCGTCACGCCCTGGCAGGACGCGGGGATCGTCGGTCGGCTGCGCGGAATGGGATTGAACGAGGGGCGCGACTTCATCCGCTGGTCCGCCCCGACGGCGGCCGGAGCTTTGGCAGGCGCGTAGACCGGCGGCGCGCTACAGCCCGGACTTGCGCCCGGCGCGGATCTCGGCGCGATGCTCGGCGTACCAGGCGATCGTGCGGCGCAGCCCGTCCTCAAACGACGTGCGCGCGACGAAGCCGAAGCGCTCCTTCGCGCGGCTGACGTCCAGTGCGCGGCGCGGCTGGCCGTTGGGCTTGTCGCTGTTCCAGCGGACCCGCCCGGTGTAGCCGACCATTTGCGCAATCAACGCCGCCAATTCGGCGATCCGCACCTCGCGCCCGTTGCCGAGATTCACCGGCTCGGCGTCGTCATAGCGCTCCGTCGCGGTGACGATGCCCTCCGCGGCATCCTCGACGTACAGAAACTCGCGGCTCGGCGATCCGTCGCCCCACAGCTCGACCTCCGGCAGCGCGGCCTCTCGCGCGTCCCAGAACTTGCGGATCATCGCCGGAATCACGTGCGAGCTGTTGAGGTCGAAATTGTCCCGCGGCCCGTAGAGATTCACCGGCAACAGGTAAATTGCGTTCGTGCCGTACTGCGCGCGGTAGGACTGGCACATCACCAGCAGCGCTTTCTTGGCGACGCCGTAGGGCGCGTTCGTCTCCTCCGGATAGCCGTCCCACAGAGCGTCTTCGCGGAAGGGAACGGGCGTGAATTTCGGATAGGCGCAGATCGTCCCGACCTGCACGAACTTCGTAATGCCGCGCTGCCGGGCATGCTCGATCAGGTGCAAGCCCATCGCCATGTTCGCGAAAAAGAAGCGCCCCGGGTTATCACGATTCGCGCCGATCCCGCCGACTTCGGCCGCCAGGTGCAGAACCACGTCCGGCCGGGCGTCGTCATACATCCGCACCACGTCCGACTCGCGCGTCAGGTCGTACTGCGCCCGCCGCGGCACAAAAATGCGGTCCGCGGCGACCCCGGCGCCCTGCAGGCGCTCGATGACGAATGAACCGAGAAACCCCGCCCCGCCGGTCACACACACCCGCTTGTTTTTCCAGTCAATCATGGCCGGATTCATACCCGCCGACCGACCGATTGAAAAGCGCGGCGCGTCTCGACGCGCCATCGATGCACCGCCCCTGCGCCGCGCAGATCCGTCCCCGCCGGCTTTTGCATTCGCCCGATCCGGCCCTACGGCTGCCATTCACGCAGGGCGCGCAGCAGCCGGTCGGCCTGCGGATCACTGACGCCCAGCACGGGTCCGCTTTCGTACGCCGCCGCGGTGAGGCGACTGTGGTGCGCTTTGGCGCTACTGGTCGCCAGAATCGCACAAACCGCAGCAATCAGCAGCAGAATCGCAGCGCCGCCGCCGGCCGCCCCTACGCGCCCGAGCCGCTGCCGCCATCCGCCGCGGCCCGCACCAGCCCCGAGCAGGCCGATCCCCGCGATCAGGCAACAGGTCACCAGGCGCAGCGGCGGAGCGACCGCCGGGGCGGACCCGCGCTGCGCATCCTGCCAGGTGCGCGTCAGGTCGGCCTGAATGTCAGACAATTGCGCCGGCCACAGCGCTACGACCAGCACAATCACCGGCACCAGCACGGCAATGGGGAGGATCGACCGCGCCGGGGGGAGCGTGCACGCCGCGCGCCACGAGAACGGCAGCAGCCCGAGCGCCAGCAATACCGCAACGGCCGATGCACCGCCCAGCGCCAGGGCGGCATACGCGCGTGCCAGCAGCGATGAATAGGCGTCCGGATCGACCGCGCGCCCGCGACGCACGTCGAGCAGCGCCGCCGGCCGGGCAGCCGCCTCGGCGCGCCGACCGCGGACCCATTCCGCCAGGTCACGCGCCGCACTCGCTGCGACGCCGCCTTCGTCGCGACTGCCGCGCTCATCGCGCTCGCTCGAGAGCGACCGCAACAATGTGTCAGCCGCCAGCAGCCTCAACCCGATCGGACCGCGCTCCAGCACCCACCCGCGCAACCAGCACCGCAGCGCGCGCGTGCACACGTCCGCAGCAGCGGCGTCGCCGGCCGCATGGCGAGCGGATGCGGCGCGCTCCAGGCGCTCCGCGGTCACCTGCACGAACGGCCCCAGCGCCGGCTCGACCACCATCTCGGCGATCTGCCACGCCGAGCCGGGATCCGCGCCGGCGGACAGGTTCGCGCTCGCCAGTGCGGCAAGGCGGTCAAATTGATGATGCGACAGCGAAGCGCTGCACAGCCCCCCGACAAATGGCGAGATTGCGTGCCACCATTCCGCATCGGGTGCGCCGCGGCGCTCCATTTCAACCAGCGCCGTCGCAGCCAACGCCAGCCGCGGCAGCATCGACTCACCGCTCTGCGCGGCCAGCTCGTCGGTGACGCGGCGCACATCCGCCTCGCGGGGGTCGAACGCCAACTCGCCAAAGACTCGCAAGACTGCGATCCGCTCGCCGGCCAGTGCGGCCGGCTGCGCCCCCAGCAGTTGGCGATAGCGGGCGTTGCGGGCCTCGATGTCCAGCCGCACTTCCGAAATCGACGGCAGTTGCACCAGAAGCCCGACCGCGAATCGGGCGCAAATCGCGGCCAGCAGGACGACCCCCAATGCGACCCAGCCGGGGCGGCGTTGAAGCAGGTGAACGGCGCGGCCGCCGGGCTTGGGTGAGTCCGCACTGACGCCGGCGGCCGCTCGGGCCGAAGCGCCCGACATACGACGGTCCGCGGCCGAATCGCGGTGCTTGCGGCTCATCGACCCCACCTCGCGTTTCGCGACCCGATCCGGGTCATGCGGTGCGCAGCCAGCGCAGGAGTTCCGACGGCGTCGGCGGCTTGCCGTACATCAGCACGCCGACACGGAAGATCCGCCCGGCGGCCCAGATCGCCGCCACCACGCTGACCCAAAGCAGCGCCAGCGACGCCACGATCTGCCAGACCGGCGTGTGCGGGTCCGAGCAGATGCGCAGCATCATGATGAGCGGCGTGATCGGCGGAATGAAGCTCAGCACCGTGCTGATGAGCGATTGCGGGTGCTCCACGATGAACCACCAGAACAGCATCGGCACGAGATTGATGACCGAGAGCGGGAAGGCCATGCTCTGCGCCTCGCGCAGCTCATTGCAGGCCGCACCGATCGCACCGAGGATGCCGGCCGCCATCAGGAACCCGGGCAGAAAGTACAGCGCCGCGTAGAGCAGCCGCAGATCGCCGACCAGGTACGCCATCCCCGCCTGCGACGCGCTGTAGTAGGCCGCACCGCCCCAGGCGATCATCAGGATCAGCCCCACCGCCGACACGCCCAGCACCTTCCCCGCCATCAACTCGGTCGGGCTGACCGCCGACAGCAGCACCTCCATGATCCGCGAGCCTTTCTCCTCGATCACGCTGGTGAGCAGCCCCTGCGACACGCCGAAAATGCCGATCATCATCATGAACATGAACGCGAACGGCGTCAGCAGCCGCGCCATCTCGCCCCCGGAGAGCGGCTCGCCGGTCAGCGCGCTGCGCGTCTCGATCGACACCGGCGCTTCAAGCTGCAGCACGTGCCCGCGATCCAGCGGCGGCGACAGCGCGGCAAACCGGGCCGAGATCACGGCCTCATTGATGAACGCCGTCAGCCGCCGGCCGAAATCGACCTGCTGATCGCGCCGCCCCACGACCACCGCCCCCTTGCCCTCCAGCACCTCGCGCGGCAGCAGCACATAGGCATAGGCCGTCTCGTCCCGAACGGCGGCGGCGGCGCGGTCGGCCGCTGCGGTGAAGCCCGCCTCCGCCGGGTCCAGCGTCAGCAGGTGCAGCGCGCGATTGGGGTTTTGCTCCGTGTACACGGCGAGTTGGGCGGCCATCGACTCGACCGCACCCGGCACGTCCGTCACCAGCGCGATCGTGCGCGCCGCGACGCGCTCCGCGCGACTGACCTGATCCACAAACGTCGAGCCGTACATCCCCGCGACGATCAATCCCGGCATGAAGACCACGCTCAGGATGAACGCTTTCGTGCGAACCGTCTCGAGAAACTCGCGAACCGCGACCGTGATGATGCGACGCATGAAAATCCCCGGCGAAACGCGGATGCGCCCGCGATCAGGCGCGCTCGACGAGCGTCGCGACTCCCTGCCCGACGCCGACGCACAGCGTGGCGATGCCGCGATCGGCCCGCCGCCGCCGCAACTCGTGCACCAGCGTGATGACCAGCCGCGCACCGGTCATCCCCAGCGGATGCCCCAGCGCGATGGCGCCGCCGTTGGGATTGACCCGCGCTGCATCCAGCTCCAGTCCGCGGATGCAGGCCAGCGACTGCGACGCAAATGCCTCGTTCAACTCGATCACGCCCACGTCGGCGAGGCGCACACCGCTGCGCGCGATCAACTTCTGCACCGCCGGAATCGGCCCGATTCCCATGCAGGCGGGGTCCACGCCCGCGGTGGCGGAAGGCCCGATCACCGCCAGCGGCCGCAGACCAAGCTGCTCCGCGCGGCGCAGTTCCATCAGCAGCAGCGCCGCCGCGCCGTCATTCACGCCGCTGGAATTGCCGGCCGTGACGGTCCCGCCCTCGCGAAATGCCGGTCGCAACTTCGCCAGCGACTCGACGGTCGTGTCAAAGCGCGGATGCTCGTCGCGCTCCACCAGCACCGGCGCTGCGCCTTTTTTCGCGGGCAGTTCCACCGGGATCAACTCCTCGGCAAAGCGCCCCGCCTCAACCGCCGCCTTGCAGCGCATCTGGCTTTCGAACGCGAAGCGATCCTGGTCCTCGCGCGAGATGCTGTGGCGCTCGGCCACGTTCTCGGCGGTCTCCCCCATGCTGAAGGGCCTGTGCAGCGCGGCCAGCCGCGGATTTGTAAAGCGCCAGCCGATGGTCGTGTCGAAGGTCTCGACCGTCCGGCCGAACGCCTCCGACGACTTGGCCGTCACGAACGGCGCGCGGGTCATGCTCTCTACGCCGCCGGCGATCAGCACGTCCGCAGCCCCGCTCTCGATCATGCGCGCCGCAATGTTCACCGCCTCCAGCCCGGACGCACACAGGCGGTTCACCGTGCAGCCCGGCACGCTGACCGGCAGTCCGGCCAGCAGCGCCGCCATGCGGCCGACGTTTCGGTTGTCTTCCCCCGCCTGATTGGCCGCTCCCAGGTAGACATCCTCGATGAGCGCAGGGTCGAAGCCTCCGCCCGGCGCGGCCCGCTCGATCACGCGCCGGATCACCAGCGCCGCGAGATCGTCCGGGCGGACGGATGCGAGTACGCCGGCGTAGCGGCCGATGGGGGTGCGACAGGCGGACACGATGGCGGCGCGTCGGGTGGTCATTTGCGGGCATTATAGGGGCCTTGGCGCTTGCGGTCCCGGAGCGGAAGCGACAGACTCCGCGAATGCTCCTTCGGTCGCTGATGTCACGCGAACTGATCTCCATGGGGGTGCGCTCCCTGCGCGCCCACCGCCTGCGATCGTGCCTGACCGCGCTGGGAATGGTCTTCGGCGTGGGCGCTGTGATCTGCATGCTCAGCATCGGCGAGGGCGCATCCGCGGAGGAACTGGCAAACCTGCGACTACTCGGTTCGAGCAACATCATCGTCCGCAGCGTCGAGCCGGTCAGCACGAGCCAGTCGCGCGACGCCGACTCGAGCGTCCAGAAATATGGAATCACCGCCGCGGACGTCGAGCGCATCTCGGCCCTGCCGAACATCACGCGGGTCGCCCGGCTGCGCAACGTCGCGGATCGCATGACGCGCGGTTCGACCCAGACCAGCGGCGCCGTGCTGGGCGTCACCAGCGTCTACTTCGACGTGGTGAACGTCGGCGTCGCGCGCGGCCGCCGGTTGAATGACGCCGATGAGCTGACCGCAGCCAAGGTCTGCGTCATCGGGAATACCGCCGCCGAAGCATTGTTCGGGCTGGAGGATCCGCTCGGAAAACAGATCACCGTGGTCAGCCGTTCCACCAGCCCCATTCCCTATGAAGTGGTCGGCGTCCTGCGTCCGGTCCAGACCGCCGGCACCCCCGCCAAGGGCGTGCAGTCGCGCGACATCAACCGCGACATGTACATCCCGATGGCAACCGCCGATCGCCGCTACGGCGTCCTCAAGATGACCATCCGCGGGCGAAGCCGCGACATCCGCAGCGTCGAGTTCAGCGACCTCTACATCAACGTGGACGAGGAATCGAACGTCCGGCGCGTCTCCACGCTGGTCGGGCGCGTCCTGGAATTCGGCCGCACCCGGCCGGATTACGAGATGATCGTCCCGCTGGCGCTGCTGGAGCAGGCGGAGGCCGCCAAACGCCGCGCCCAGTACGTCCTGGGCAGCATCGCCGGTATCTCGCTGCTGGTCGGCGGCATCGGCATCATGAACATCATGCTCGCCTCGGTCACCGAGCGCACCCGGGAAATCGGGATCCGCCGCGCGCTGGGCGCCAAGCGCCACCACATCACCGCACAATTCCTCGTCGAAACGCTGATCCTGAGTCTGGGCGGCGGAATCATCGGCGTGGTCGTCGGCGTGGTGTTCGCCTGGATCGTTTCCTCCATCGCCGAGTTCCAGACCATCATCGCCTGGTGGAGCATCGTCCTGAGCTTCTCCGTCTCCGCCCTGATCGGCATCGTGTTCGGCCTGTACCCCGCCCGAGCAGCCGCCGCGCTCGACCCCATCGAAGCGCTTCGATACGACTGATCGCCGCCCAACCCGCTATCAGCCCGGTCGATATTGCCCGTGCATGGGCGTTCGCGACCGCCGGCATTACCGGACTTTGCCCTGTTTCTAATTGCAGCCGGCGCGGGATGTCCCTACAGTAGAACGTGGAGCGGCACCCGCCGGACGGACTCGTCCGGGGCTTCTCGCGGATCGGGGGGGGGGGTGCCATACAGGCCTGCTCGCGCTGGGCGGCCGAATTTCTGTGTCCGGTTTGAATGTTGCAGGGAGTGATGCGCATGCTCCGAGCCGGTTTCGCGCGCGGTCGTACGCTTGTTGTTCGCAGCCTGTACTCGTTCATCGCCCTGCCGGCGGCGCTCGCCTGGGCGGGCGACGTGACGCCGCCGATGGTGACGGTGCTGCAACCGGTGGGCGGCGAGAGCTACAACAGCTCGTCACAGCAGACGATCCTGTGGGACGCCACCGATGACACCGGCGTCGCGTCAGTCGAAGTCCAGGTGACGTTTGACGGCACGAATTACGTCTCGCTTGCGCCCAATTACTTCAACGGCGGCACACTCGACTGGTTTGTCCAGAACCGCCCGACGACGGCCGCCCGCGTGCGCGTGATCGCGCGCGACTTCGAAGGAAACGTCGGGCAGGCGACCAGTCCGCCGTTCACGGTGGTCAACGCCGCGGTCGGCATTCTGCCGACGACGCTGCGCGATTTCGACCTGCCCGGATCGCAACCGGCCCATCCCAACCTGCTCGACGAACCGGAAACCTGTTTCACCTGTCATGCGAACTACGACGAGCCGGTCGAGCCGGGGTTCAACTGGAAGGGCAGCATGATGGCCTATGCCGGGCGCGACCCGCTCTGGAAGGCGGCGGTCGTCCGCGCCAACCTCGACGCCCCCGAATCCGGCGACCTCTGTCTGCGCTGTCACACGGCCAACGGCTGGCTGGCCGGACGGTCGCACCCGACCGACGGCAGCGCCATGATGCAGTCCGACCTGGACGCCGGCGTGAGCTGTGCTCTGTGCCATTCACTGGTCGATCCGTTCTATCAGCCGGGCGTCAGCCCCCCGCAGGACGAAGCCATCCTCGCGGCGCTGGCTGATGCGCCGGTCGATCTCGGCGATGCACAGTACGTCATCGAGACGGAGAATTTCCGATTCCGCGGCCCCTTCGACGACGCCGTGTGTGCACACGACTTTCTGTATTCGCCCTTCCATCGCGAATCGGCCCTGTGCGGCACCTGCCATGACGTGAGCAACCCGGTGCTGGCCCGCGACCCCAATACCGGCATCGTGACGATCACGACGTTTGACGCGCCGAACACGATGCCCTCGTCCACGCACATGGCGGCCGAGCAGCGCACCTACAGCGAATGGGTTCACAGCGCCTTCAACACGCCGCAGGGCGTCTATGCCCCTGAGTTCGGCGGCAACCGCGATTTCGTCCGCTCCTGCCAGGATTGCCACATGCGCGCCGTCGACGGCCGCGGCTGCTTCTTCGAGATTGCCCCGATCCGCTCCGACCTGCCGCTGCACGACCTGACCGGCGCGAACACGTTCATGCTGGAAGTGATGAAGGACGTGCTCGATGGCGAGCCGGGATTGAACATCCAGGCGATTGACGCCGGCATCGCGCGGGCGCGCTACATGCTGCAGAACGCCGCGCGACTGACGCTGCACCGCGACAGCGGGCAGCTGCGCGTGCGCGTCGAGAACCGCACCGGCCACAAGCTCCCCACCGGCTATCCCGAGGGCCGCCGCATGTGGGTCAACGTCCGATTCCTCGACGGCGATAACGCGCTGGTCGGGGAGTCCGGCGGATATGACTTCGACACCGCGGTGCTGACCGAGGATCCGCAGGCCAAGGTGTACGAGGCGCATCACGTCGTCGGAGCGGAAGTGGCCGCGGCGAGCGGCGTGCCGGAGGGGACGCGCTTCCGTCTGGCGCTGGCGTCACGCTTCGACAAGGACAATCGCATTCCGCCGCTGGGCTTCACGAACGCCGCCTACTTCGCGTTCGGCGGCGCGCCCGTCGGCGCGACTTATGCCGATGGACAGAACTGGGATGACACGCTGTACACGCTGCCCGAGGACGCCGCCAAGGCCGAGGTGCGGCTGTACTACCAGTCCGTCAGCAAGGAATACGCCGAGTTCATCCGCGACAACGCCGGCACGGAGGGCGTGACGTTTCACAATCTCTACATGGCCAACGGCAAGTCCACGCCGGAGCTGATGGAGTCCGGCGTCATTCACCTGCTGATCGGCGATCTGAACTGCGACGGCCGGATCAACAACTTCGACATTGACCCGTTCGTGCTGGCGATTGTCGATCCGCAGTTGTATGAGGCGGCTTTCCCCGACTGTGATCGCGGCTTGGCGGACGTCAACGGCGACGAGCTCGTCAACAACTTCGACATCGACCCGTTCGTGCAACTGATCCTCGGCAACTGACGCCGACCGGAATCTCACGATCCGCCCGCGCCCCCGCGCGACGTCAGAATCGCCGTCGCCATGTTGAAGTAGAGAATCAGCCCGGTCACGTCGCAGAGCGTCGCGACGAAGGGCGTCGATGCGCTGGCGGGGTCGAGCTTCATCCGCCGCAGCAGGAACGGCAGCATCGACCCGACAATCGTCCCCCACGCCACGACGCCGACAATGCTGGCCGCCACCGCCAGCCCGAGCACGACGAAGTCCTCCCCGAATGCGCCGCGCGCACCGCCGAACAGCACGCGCCCGAACCCCAGCACCCCCAGCGACAGCCCCAGCAGCAGACCGATCAGCACCTCGCGCCGCACCACCTTCCACCACTCGGCCAGCCGCATCTCCCCCAGCGCCAGCGCGCGCACCACCAGCGTCGCCGCCTGCGAGCCGGAATTGCCGCCGCTGCTGAGGATGATCGGGATGAAAATGTTCAGGAACAGAATCGCTCCCAGCTTCCCCTCATAATGCTCCATCACGCTGATCGTCATCATCTGTCCGCAGAACAGCAGCACCAGCCACGGGGCGCGCTTGCGCACCAGCTCCAGCACGCCGGTCTGCATGTACGGCGCTTCCAGCGCCTCAACCGCACCGAGCTTCTGAATGTCCTCGGTGGCCTCCTCCTTCACGACGTCCACGATGTCATCCGCCGTGACGATGCCCTTCATCCGCCCGTTCGCGTCCACGACCGGCAGCGCCAGCAGGTCGTACTGGGCGAACAACTCGGACACGCGCTCCTGGTCCATCGTGTCGGGCACGGTGGCCAGCTCGGTGCGCATCATGTCGCGGACGCGCGAATCGGGCGGAGCCAGCAGCAGCTCGCGGAATGAAACGACGCCGCGCAGCGTCTGATCGGCGTCGATGACATACGCGTAGTAGATGTTCTCGATCGTCTGGCGGGTCAGGCGGCGCAGGTACTTGATCGCCTCGTCGATGCTCATCTCGGGACGCAGCCGCGCGTAGCGCGGGTTCATCAGACCGCCGGCCACGTCCTCCTTGTACGCCATCAGCGCTGCGACCTCGGTCAGCGTGGCCGCGTCGAGCAGCGCCAACAGCCCGTCGCGATCGGCGTCGGCGACGTTCTGAATGACGTCGGCGGCGTCGTCGGGGGGCAGCAGCCGCAGCCACGAACGGCGATCCGCCGCCGGCAGCGCCGTCAGCAGCTCGGCCTGGTCGATGGTGGGCAGCGAGAGGAAAAGATCCTCCGCCTCGCTGCGCGGCAGGATCGAAAAGCCCTCGAGCCGCTCCTCCGTGGAGAGCAGCCCCCAGGCCTCAAACAGCTCTTCGCGCAGCAGCGCGTGAACGTCGGCCGTATCGGTCATGGGTCACCCGGCATCGCGAAACCGCGGAATCCAGCGCGAATTGCCGGGCATTCTCGCCGCGCGGCGTGGAATTGCAAACTCATCCCGCCCCGAAACACGCATTGCGCCGCTGCCCCCAACCCTGCACGCCGGGCACGAGCCGGATTGCCGGCGCGCTTCGCCCCACAAACCGCTACAGCCCCCGATCCAGCCTCCGATACTGAATCGCCTCGGCCACGTGCGCCTCACGCACGTCCGCCGAGCCTTCCAGATCCGCGATCGTCCGCGCCACGCGCAGCACCTTGTCATGTGCCCGCGCCGAAAGCCCCATTTCCGAGACCGCCTGCCGCAGTATCCGCTCGCCCGCGGCATCCAGCGTCACCAGTTTGCGCAACTGCCGCGGGCTCATCCGCCCATTGGAGATCAGCGACTCATCCCCGAAGCGCACCCGCTGGGCCGCCTGCGCCTGCTCGACCCGCCCGCGCATCTCCGCGCTGTCCGTCCCCGCGCGCATCTCGCGGAGCGCGTTAAGCGGGACGGCCGGCACCTCCACGTGAATGTCGATCCGCTCCAGCAGCGGGCCGCTGATCCGCCCCAGGTATCGATCAATCTGCGGCGCGGAGCACTTGCACGGCTTGCGCGGGTCGGTGAAGTAGCCGCAGGGGCAGGGGTTCATCGCCGCCACCAGCACGAAATCCGCCGGGAAACGAGCCGAGCTATGCGACCGCGAGATCGTGACGTGCCCATCCTCCAGCACCTGCCGCAGCGACTCCAGCACCGGGCGGCTGAACTCCGGAAATTCATCCAGGAACAGCACCCCGTGATGCGCCAGGGACACCTCTCCCGCCGTCGGAATCGACCCGCCGCCGACCAGCGCCGGGGCGCTGATCGAGTGGTGCGGCTGGCGCACCGGCCGAGTCGCCAGCACGCTTCGCCCCTCGGCCATCTGGCCCGACGCCGAGTAAATCCGCGTCGTCTCCAGCGCTTCGGCCAGCGAGAGCGGCGGCAGAATCGTCGGCAGCCGCTTGGCCAGCATGGTCTTGCCCGTTCCCGGCGGGCCGATCATCAGCACGTTGTGTCGCCCTGCGGCCGCAATCAGCAGCGCCCGCTTCATCTGCTCCTGTCCGCGCACGTCGGCGAAATCCACGTCATACCGCGCTGCATCGGTCAGCAGCGCCTGCGGGTCTATGTCCACCGCCTCCAGCGGCAGCGCCCCGCCGAAAAACGCGGCCGCCTCGCTCAGCGAGGTGATCGGAAAGACGTCGATTCCGCGCACAATGGCGGCTTCTTCCGCATTTTCGCGTGGAACGACAACCCCGCGCTTCCCCATCCGCTGGGCCAGCATTGCCATCGAGAGCGCCCCCTTGATCGGGCGCACCCGTCCATCCAGCGCCAATTCGCCGGCCACCAGGAACTCGCCGGCCTCCTCGCTGTGCAACTGGTCATCCGCCAGCAGCAGCCCGATCGCCATCGGCAGGTCAAACGCCGGCCCCTCCTTCCGCACATCCGCCGGCGCGAGGTTGATCGTCGTGCGCGTGCGCGGGAAACCGAAACCGGCGTTTGTGACGGCGCTGCGGATCCGCTCGATGCTCTCCTTTACGGCCGAGTCCGGCAGGCCGACGATCGTGGGATGGGCGAACCCGCGCCCGGTCACGTCGACCTCGATTTCGCAGGGGCGGGCGTCAATCCCGATGAGCGACATGCTGTGGACGCGGGCGAGCATGCCGCGATTGTAGGGAGTTGTTCGGGGGCCGCAATCGGCCGGGAGGAGGGACACGGTTTCCCGGGATTGTCGGAACTCGTCGCGAGCCTGTCCCGGCGGTCGCGGCGTTTGTAGGATGTTGTCGCGGGCCGCCCCCGGTCGGCACAACCCCGGGCGACCCTGCGACTATTCCTGTTTGTGCAAATGCCGCTGCGCCCGGCCGCGGCACACCGTCGCTCGTGCGGCGGACCGGGTGGGCGCCGTCCCTCGGACAATTCGGCACCGCGATGGACGCGGTTCACTTGGAGAGACTGACGATGAAGCTGATTCGGAATGTGGCCGCCGCGACTGTCGCGCTGGCGCTGGCGTCGTATGCGGTGGCCGCGGACGCTGAACTGGGGATGGACGCGCCGCCGCTGAAGATCGGGGAATGGGTCAAGGGCAAGCCGGTGGACCTGAAGGACGGCAAGGGCAAGACGGTCTATGTCGTCGAGTTCTGGGCGACGTGGTGCCCCCCCTGCCGCAAGAGCATTCCGCACCTGACGGAACTGCAGAAGAAGTATGCCTCGAAGGACGTCGTCTTCATCGGCGTGACCGATGAGGTGGAAGAGGTCGAGACGGTCAAGGAGTTCGTCACCAAGCAAGGCTCCAAGATGGAGTACACCGTCGCGATCGACGCGCCCGCGAAAGGGGGCGAAGGTCCGACGCCGACGGTCGCCGCCTATATGCAGGCTTTCGGCATCAACGGCATCCCGTGCGCGTTCATCATCGATCGCGATGGCAAGGTGGCCTACGTCGGCAACCCGGCCGACCCGAACGACAAGATGGATGAGGCGCTGGAGCAGATCGTCAATGGCAAGTGGGACCTGGCCGCGGCGAAGAAGCAGCGCTCCGAGCGCATGGAGCTTGAGCAGCGCCAGATGAAGACCCAAATGGCGGGTGTGACCTACTTCCAGACCATCACCGGCGAAAACGCCGATACCACCGAAGCGAAGGAGAAGGCCAAGGCCGCCGCGGACGAGTTCGTAAAGCTCGCCGCCAAGGACGCCCAGGCGCTGAACTGGTTCGCGTGGACGCTGCTCACCAGCGAGCGGATCACCAAGCGCGACCTGGAGCTGGGGCTGAAGGTGGCAAAGCTGGCCTATGACGCCTGTGATGGCAAGGACGCCGCGATCGTGGACACCTACGCCCGCGCCCTGTTCGACAATGGCAAGGTCGGCGAGGCGATCAAGTACCAGAAGAAGGCCATCGAGCTGTGCCCGAAGGATGAGGACAAGATGATCGATGAGCTGAAGGAGACGCTCAAGGGCTACGAGGCCAAGCAGCCGAAGGAATAGAGCGACTCCGCACTGACCTGCAACCGCTGCCAATCGGCCGGCGGCTTGCCGACAACCGCGGGGCGACCACTGCCGGCCGCGCAGCAGGTCAGTTGCAATCGAAATCACGAGTGCCGCGTCGGCCCGCCCCGGGACGGCGCGGCACTTGCCTTTCCAGCGCTCTCAAGGCGGCCCTGAGTGCCGGGACTCGAATCCTCGCAACTCCTTTGTGCAGAGCCGCATCGGGTGACGTGCAGCCCGACGGAACGGACCCGCTCCTGCCGCGGCCCGGCCCCGATTCAGAGCGGGCTGCCGCAGGCGACTTGGCGGATTGCTTGGCGCATTTCGCAACCCCGGCCCCGATGCGGCCGCGGCCGCCTGGCCGGCAAGCGCGCCTGAGAGGATTCGAACCTCCGACCGGCGGATTAGAAATCCGCTGCTCTGTCCGGCTGAGCTACAGGCGCAGGACGGGGGATTTTCGCCGACTCCCTGCGGAAATTCCACTTCTGCACCCCACGAGTCCGCCGACCAACGCTGCGGCCGCGTCGCCGGCCGGTGCGGGCGACCATCCGGCTGCGAGTACACCCGACCCCCACCGCCCCCATTCCACCGCCGGTTTTTCTTCTTCGTCCACGCCCTTCTCCTTACAATCAGGACGATTTCGGACCGGGTGCGGCAACCGCCCGGCCGAATCTCCCCTCGCAGCCCCCGTGCCGCCGGGGATCAGAAAGGCCGTATGCGCCGGGAAGGAGCCGCGACGATGTTTCGAGGACGACTCACCGCGACCCTGCTGATCGCGGTCTGCCTGCCCGCCGCCGGTGCAAGCGTCCTGCTGCAGTACTTCGAGGCGCGTTGGGAAACGATCGAGCGGCGCATGCCCGACGTCTTTACGTCCGGATACTCGGCCCTTTGGCTGCCGCCGCCCGGGCGGGCCGACACCGGCGGATTCAGCGTCGGTTACGACGTCTTCGATCGTTTCAACCTCGGCACGCCACTGAACCCCACGCTCTACGGCACCGAGCAATCCTTCCGCGCGATGGTCGACGCCGCGCACACCGCCGATGTATCCGTATTCGTGGACCTGATCCTGAACCACAACGGCTTCCGCGACCATACCACCCCCGGCTTCGCTACTTCCGGCGGTTACCCCGGCTTCGCCGTCTCGCTGCCGGAGGATTCCTTCGGCGATTTTCATCCGCCCGGCTCGTCGGACGTGCTGACGATGCGGCTGGCCGGGTTGATCGACATCGCTCAGGAGAAGAATCACGTCTATGTGCGCCAACCGGCGACAACCGGCGCTAATAACCTGCCCAATGCGCAAATCAACGCCAATAACCGCCGCTGGTATCCCGATCTGGACCTGCCGGCCGACAGCCGCGGCTACCACCCGTTCAACCTGGCGGACCCGCTCGCGGGCGACCCGATCGCCGAGAATGCAACCGGCGTGCTGCTGCGCTACACGCGCTGGCTGCTGGAAGTGCAGGGGGTGGATGGTTTTCGCATCGACGCGGCCAAGCACATGCCGACCTGGTATTTCGACGTGTTCCACGACGACGTGGTGTATCTGCGCGGTCGGCCGGCGCTGAACGGCGCGCCGACGACGCCGTTCTCCTTCGGCGAAGTGTTCGACGGAAACATGGCGACGGTCGCTTCGTACATCCGCAAGGACGGCTTCGGCAACCGCGACGCGCTGGACTTCCCGCTCTACTTCGCGATGCATGACCAGCTCAACGCCAACGGCTTCGGCAACTGGATGACGATCCTGTACCAGACCATCGACGCTTCCGACGGCAGCGCGTTTGACGGTTCGCGCGGCGTCTCCTTCGTCAGCAGCCACGACAACGGCCCGCCCGCGGATGACAACCTCGCCCACGCCTTCATTCTCACGAAAACCGGCTATCCGCTCGTCTATCACAACGCGGGCGAGTTCGGATCGCGCCCCTTCCCGCAATCCGGCCGCGGCGACGCGCTGGGCGGGCAGTTCGGCGAGCAGATCCGCCGCCTGGTCCGGCTGCACAATGAATACGCCCGCGACGGCTGGTTCATCCGCTCCAATGATGAAGACGTGATCGTCTATGAGCGCGACAACGTGCTGCTGGTCGGCCTCAGCGACAACCAGAGCACCGCGGGCACGACCTTCGACCAGCGCGTCGTCGCGACCAACTTCGATCCCGGCACGCGCCTGCACGAACTGACCGGCAACGCCGATGACCCGGTTGTGGACCCGGGCAACAACATTTCCAACGTGCTGGTCGTCGATGGGAACAAGTTTGTGACCATCCGCGTGCCGCGGAACATCGCACGCAGGGGATACGTGGCCTACGGCCCCGCCAAACCCGCCGGTGCGCTGACGCTCTTCCCCACCAGCGGAACGATCCCGCCCGATGACAACGGCGTGCCCGCATATCGCCGGCGCATCGCCGAGTTGCCGATCGTGACCGCGGATTCGTTCAGCATCCAGCTTCAGACGACCGATCCCGACCCGCTCGATCCGCACGAGGACGACAACGCGGTATTCAAGCTCAACGCCGGCGGCGATTTCAACGGCAGCGGCGCGGTCGACATTCTCGGCGGTGTGGCCTACGGCTTCGAGCAGTTCGTCACGACCCGCTCGCCGCGCCACGGCGGAGGCAGCGGGCTGTACCAACAGGTGATCGACGCGACGCTGCTGCCGGAGGGCGTGAATTACCTGCGCGTGCTGGCGTTCCGGCAGCGCAACAACGGCGGGCCGATCTTCAACGACTTCCGGCTGCCCTTCTACCTCGACCGCGAGCCGCCGGCGGCGCTGATGACCGCACCCACGAACTCACTCAACCCCGATATCTCGCAGCGGTTCTTCCGCGTGCGCGCCACCCGCGAGGATCGCACCACCGTTCGCTGCCACGCGATCTTCGACCAGCCCTTCACGCGAACGGACGCCGAGATCATCGCCCTGTGCAACGCCGGCAACCAGATGACGCGAACCGACAGCGACAACTTCGAGTTCATCTGGACGCTGATCGACTCCGGCTATCACACCGCCTGCATCGTGGCGTTCGAGGAATCCGGCTCGGCCGGGGTGACGCGCTACAACCACATCCTGGCGATGAACGGCTTCGGCGGCGGCCCGGGCGACGTGAACAACGACGGCGTCGTCAACAACTTCGACATCGACCCGTTCGTGCAGACGCTGCTCAACGGCGAGTGGAACTTCCGCGCCGACGTCAACGGCGACGGCTACGTGAACAACTTTGACATCGATGCATTCGTGGCGGTGCTGCTGGGGTCGTAGAACTCGCACCGCCGCAATCCGACCGCGCGCCGGGCGTTAATCGCTTCGCAGGCGCTTGCGGAAGTGGACCAGCGCCTGCACTTCCTCGTATCCGAGCCGGGCGTGTGCGGCGCGACTGATGCCGTTGTCGAGCTGGGTGTCGGAGGCCATTTCACGCGCCCCGCGCGACGCGGCCCAGCGCTCCGCCTCCTCAACCAGCCGCCGGCCGTGGCCGCACCGGCGCAGCCCCTCCTCAACGAACCAACCCTCCAGGTAGCCGACGCGATGCGTCTCGCAGCCGATCGCGCGCGGGTGAATCGTCACCTCGGCAAACCCGCAGAGCCGCCCGCCATCCTGGAACAGCAGCAGGGCCGCCTGGTCGGCGTCACCGAGGATGTCGGCCATCTGCTCGCGATGCGCGGCCTCGGAATCCTCGGGCCAGAAGGCCATGCGCAGCGCCAGCCAGGCCGGGAGGTCCGGCGGACCGGCCGGGCGAATGGTGAAGGCGGCGGGCGAATGTGCGAGGCTCATCGCCGGATCGTGGAGCGGGACGCTGCAGGCGTCAACGCCCGCTCCCTGCGATCCGGGGAGTCCGCGCGGTGGCGTTGTTCACACAGTGGCCTACGGACAGGGCTGACCAGGCTCGGGCAGAACAATCAGGCACGCGACGAAGGGATCGATGTCGAAGTTGTCGAATCGGCTGTTGTGGTCGATGTCGCCCCAGCAGGCGCGCCCGTCCCAGCAGGCCTGGCCGGCGCTGTAGCCGGCCGGCGGCGCCGGCTCATCGTTGTTCACCAGAGCCAGCACGAAGGGGTCGATGTCGAAGTTCGTCACCAGGCCATCGCAGTTGGCGTCGCCGCGGAGGCAGTCGCACAGATCGCCGATGCCGTCGCCGTCCGTGTCCTCCTGATTGGGATTCGCGAGCGCGGGACAATTGTCGCACAGGTCTCCGACGCCGTCGCCGTCGGCGTCCTCCTGATTGGGATTCGCGAGCGCTGGGCAGTTGTCGAACACGTCGGCCACACCGTCGCCATCGGCGTCGTTTCGCAGGCGGAAGACAAACGCGTTGCCCTGATCGACGCCCGCCGAGCCGTCGTCGCCGTACGCCCCAACCAGCGCCGTATCGCCGTCGAGACTGACGGACCCGCCGAACCCGTCGCCGGCTGCGGCGTCGGCGGCTTCGAGCCTGGCCTGCTGCGACCAGCTCGATCCGCTGCGGACGAAGACGTACGCGCTGCCCTGATCGGTGCCCGCCGGGCCGTCGTTGAAGTGCGCCCCAATCAGGGCCGTGTCGCCGGAGAGGCTGACGGAGCTGCCGAATTGGTCGTTGGCCGCGGCGGCGGCTGCGGTGAGCTTGGCTTGCTGCGACCAACTCGATCCGCTGCGGACGAAGACGTACGCGCTGCCCTGATCGACACCCGCCTGGCCGTCGTCGCCGAACGCCCCAACCAGCGCTGTGTCACCTTCGATACTGACGGAGTTGCCGAACCGGTCGTTGGCCGCGGCGTCGGCGGCGATGAGCTTGGCCTGTTGTGACCAGCTCGATCCGCTGCGGACGAAGACGTACGCGCCGCCCTGACGGCTGCCTGCCGGGCCGCTGTCAAAGAGCGCCCCAACCAGCGCTGTGTCCTCGTCGAGGCTGACTGAGTCACCGAATAAGTCGCCGGCTGCGGCGTCGGCGGCGGTGAGCTTGGCCTGCTGCGACCAGCTCGATCCGTTGCGGACGAAGACGTACGCGCTGCCTTGGTCGAAGCCCGCCAAGTCGTTGTCATTTTGCGCCCCAACCAATGCCGTGTCGCCATCGAGGCTGACGGAAACGCCGAACCTGTCGCCGGCCTCGGCGTCGGCGGCGGTGAGCTTGGCCTGCTGTGACCAGTTCGGTCCGCTGCGGACGAAGACGTACACGCTGCCCTGTTCTACACCCGCCAGGCCGCTGTCGTAGTAGGCACCCACCAGTGCCATGTCGCCATCGAGACTGAGGGAGCCGCCGAACCAGTCGCCGGCTTCGGCGTCGGCGGCGGTGAGCTTGGCCTGCTGTGACCAGCTCGATCCGTTGCGGACGAAGACATACGCGCTGCCCTGCTCTACACCCGCAGGGCCGGAGTCAAGGAAAGCCCCTACTAGCGCCGTGTCTCCGGATAGGCTGACGGAGGCGCCGAACCGGTCTTGAGCGGATAAATCGCGCGATGCCGCTTCAAGCTTGGCCTGCTGTGACCAGTCCGGTCCGCTGCGGATGAAGACGTACGCACTACCTTGATCGGCACCCGCCAAGCCGTCAACTAGGTACGCCCCCACCAGCGCCGTGTCGTCGTCGAGACTGACGGAGACGCCGAAACGGTCGCCGGTCGCGGCGTCGGCGGCGGTGAGCTTGGCCTGTTGCGACCAGCTTGATCCGCTGCGGACGAAGACACACGCGCTGCCCTGATCGGCGCCCGCCGGGCCGTCGTCAAGGTAGGCCCCAACCAGTGCCGTGTCGCCCGAGAGGCTGACGGAGGAGCCGAACCAGTCACCGGCCGCGGCATCTGTGGCTTCGAGCTTGGCCTGCTGCGACCAGCTCGACCCACTGCGGACGAAGACGTACGCGCTGCCTTGATCGCTGCCAGCCAGGCCGTCGTCAAGGTTGGCTCCTACCAGCGCCGTGTCGCCGTCGAGGCTGACGGAGACGCCGAATCGGTCGCTGGCAGCGGCGTCGGCGGCGGTGAGCTTGGCCTGCTGCGACCAGCTCGATCCGCTGCGGACGAAGACGTACGCGCTGCCTTGATCGGTCCTCCCCTGGCTGTCGTCAAGAAAGGCCCCCACCAGCGCCGTGTCGCCGGAAAGGCTGAGGGAGGCGCCGAACCGGTCGCCAGCAGCGGCGTCGGCGGCTTCGAGCATTGCCTGCTGCGACCAGCTCGATCCGCTGCGGGTGAAGACGTACGCGCTGCCCTGATCGACGCCCGCCGGGCCATCGTCGCCCCACGCCCCCACCACCGCCGTGTCGCCCGTGAGGCTGACGGAGAGGCCGAATTGGTCGTTGACCGCGGCGTCGGCGGCTTCGAGCTTGGCCTGCTGCGACCAGCTCGATCCGCTGCGGACGAACACGTACGCGCTGCCTTGGTTGCTGCCCGCTGGGCCGTCATCAAGGTACGCCCCGACTAGCGCCGTGTCGCCTTCGATACTGACGGAGTGGCCGAACCGGTCGTCGGCGCCAGCGTCTGCGGTGGTGAGCCTGGCTTGCTGCGACCAGCTCGATCCGCTGCGGACGAAGACGTACGCGCTGCCCTGATCGGCGCCCGCCGGGCCGTCGTCACGGCCGGCGCCCACCAGCGCCGTGTCGCCGTCGAGGCTGACGGAGAAGCCGAACCGGGCGTCGGCCTCGGCGTCTGAGATCGTCAGCAGCGAGCTGAGCGCCACCTCCTGCGTCACGATCAGCGGGTCGATCAGCAGCGGGTACCTCGCGCTCGCGTCGTCAACGCGGATCAGGATGCGGGCGGCGCCGGATTCCGCACCCGCCGCTTGAAGCGTCATGTCCGCCGGGATGATCTTGCCGTCGGCGTCGTAGACAACCAGGTCGCGGTAGCTGAGCACCAGCACGCACTGCGCGTCCGCGAAACTGATGCCGCCGTCGTTGTCCTGCATCGCCGTCAGATCCGTATCGAGCGCGAGCGTCAGCAGCAGCGGACCGGCCGCATCCGCCGGCCGCGTCAGCACGTCAAAATTCTGCTTCAGCCCCGCCGGCGTGTTCTCGAACCACTCCTGCACCCCGCCGCGGTCATACGAGATGATCGCACCGCCGGCCGCGACGGCCGCCGCCGAGCGGAGATCGAGACGCATGGTCGCCGCGCGATCCGCCCCGTCCGCAGCGCCCGCAGCGCGCCGAGCGCCGCGCAGCAAATCCCCGTATTGAATCGGAGACTCGCCATCCGGCCATTCGCCATCCTGCACCCGCCACTCGACACCCTCAAGCCGCAATCCCAGCCGCCAGTCGCCGCCCTCCCGCGGCGTTCGCGGCGTCAGTACGGCGCCGCCGGGCGTGAAGTAGGTGCGGAAGCCGTGCGCCTTGTTCGGCGCCATCAGCGCACCATCCACACCCTCGACCGGCGTGCCGACTTGCCAGATGGGTTCGTAGAATTCCTCTCGAAGCGCTCGGCCCATCACCGCGCCCAGCTCCGCCGGCGTCTCGACAGCCGGTTCCTGAGCCGCGGGACGATCCGCCGCCCGCGCCATCGGCGACAGTGAGAACAAAGCGCCGATCGCCAGAACGGAGCCTGTCCAGACCAAGCGGCAAGTGTGCCGGTTCATGCGATGCTCCGAATCCCCACAGGGCGAACGCAGGCAATAGTCAACCGGAATATTCTATTCTTCTGGCGCTGGTAGCGTATCGTGACCGGGCGTGGGTGTTCAAGCAGGAAAGCGCGGTTCGAGGAGCAGTCGCAGGCGGTCGTTCCCGCTCCCACCGCCACCATGTCGGCCCGCAGCGCCGTCCCCTCGTCGTGCAAACCAAACGCCAGAGACCGCATCCCTGTCGCGCCAAAGCGGACCGAGCACGCGAAGTGCAAAGACTTGCCTCAGACTGTTGCGGCGGCGGGCGATTGTGCAAGGCTCATCACCGGATCGTGGGGCGGGACGCTGCAGGCGTCAACGCCCGCCCTCTGCGATCCGGGGAGTCCGCGCGGTGGCGGTGTTCACACTGTGGCCTACGGACAGGGCTGACCAGGCTCGGGCAGCACGATCAGGCACGCGACGAAGGGATCGATGTCGAAGTTGTCGAATCGGCTGTTGTGGTCGATGTCGCCCCAGCAGGCGCGCCCGTCCCAGCAAGCCTGGCCGGCGCTGTAGCCGGCCGGCGCGCCGGCTCATCGTTGTTCACCAGAGCCAGCACGAAGGGGTCGATGTCAAAGTTCGTCACCAGACCGTCGCAATTGGCGTCGCCCGCCCGGAAGCCCGCGCAGGGATCGGTCGTCGCCGTTTCCACCCGCAGGTTGTCAAAGTCGCCGGTCTCATTGGGCAACTGGAAATTGTCCGAAAGCAGCACCACCTGGTCGATCGCTGTTCCGGACCAGGTGCCGTGGGTGAAGATCTGCATCCCGTCATAGAAATAAGTCAGTTGGTTGGTCGCCGGGTCAAAGTCGATCCGGAGCGTCTTGTATTGCCCCGGCACGAACTCAAACCCCGTCGGCACGAAGTCCACGCCGTCCTGCACCAGGATGTCGCCGGAGATCAGGTCGCCGTCGTCATCCTGAAATGAGAAATCCACGAACGCAGTCAGCAACCCCTGCGCGGAGGACTGCAGCGCGACCGCATATTCCGCCCCGTCGGTGCCGCTGATGTTCACATCCACGGAGACGGAAATGGGCGTGGCAGCGGGAACGTTGAAGATGGGCGTGAAGCCGCCCTTGAGCGAGCCGCTGGTCAGGTTCGCCTGCTTCGCCAGTCGAAAGTGCTGTGCGCCGGTCCGCGGGTTGGCCGTTGCAACCACCGGCTGAAGCCGGGCCGGGGTTCCCGTGATGACCGTCCAGCCGGCCTGTCCGCCCACCATGCCGACGGAAAAACCCTCCGCCGCCTCGAAACCGGTCTGATAGACCACCACGGCCTGCGAAGCCGATGTGGCGACGGCCGCGAGGGCAGTCGCGAGAATGAGACCACGCATGGTCCAGTAACTCCTTTCCCGGGTCGCTCCGATGAGGGAATTCCGCATTCCGATCGCACGGCGTGCGAAACGGGGGCGCCCTTGTGTAGAGAAGAGCGCACCCGATGGGGCAGAAATACGAACTCCCTCCCCTCGCCGGCGATTATAGCCCGCGAAAAGAGGGGTATCCATCCATCGCGGTGGTTCGAATCCGTCGGCCGACGACTCGGACGTTCATCAGAGGTTCCCCCCTTCCCCCCGGAAGTCGCGCGGGCCGCCCCCGTCGCGGCGAGGACGGCCCCGAGGCCTTAGCGCAACCGCCTCCGCCGCCCTGCGCACCAGGATCAGCCGTCCGCCGTGAAAACCCGCTCTGCGACCGCGAGTGGAGGACGCGGGGCAGGAGCGGACCGACCCGGGGACGAACCGGCCTGTCGCAACACAGGCGACGGCCTGCGGAACGGTGCGGCCGATCGCCCGGTCACCGGGGCGGGCCGGGGCGCGAAGACGGCGCACCCTCCGATCGAGAATGTCGCTCGTCAGATGGTCCCTTGCAGGTCTGACCGGGATTTCAGAGATGAGTCGGGGGAAGGCTGATACGAGCGGCGCGCTTGCCCGCAAATCGGCGCATTCGAGCGCGCCGAGTCCCGAAGCTTGCCTCAAGCGCGCGCAAGCGCCGCCATGAGTGCACGCACCCGGAACGGATCAACCGGCTGCGACGCGCTGCCCCCCTGCTTGAGCGACGTGCCGACAATACTTCCGGCGGCGCACGCGGCGAATTCGGCAATGGTCTCCGCGGTCACGCCGCTTCCCACGAACACCGGCGTTCCGCCCGCAGCGCTCCGCGCCCGGCGGACCTGCTCCGGGTCGGTCGCGCGACCGGTGCCGGCGCCCGAAATCACGACGGCATCCGCTCCGCCGCGGCGAATCGTGTCGGCGATTTCATCCGCAAGATCCCGCGGCGCCCCGATCGGTGCGGCATGTTTCACATTCACGTCGGCCATGATTCGGACGGACTCCGCCCCGAGCGCGCGGCGCTCGCGCAACAGGTCGTGCGCGACGCCGGTCAAAATTCCCTGGTCGGTGACATACGCACCGCAGAGCACGTTCACGCGGATGAACTCCGCTCCGACGGCGTGCGCGATGGCCAGTGCGGAGGAGGCGTCGTTGCGAAGAACGTTGATGCCCAGCGGCAGCCCGATGCGCGATCGCACTTCACACGCCAGGCGCGTCAGATGCGCCACCGTCCACGGCGGGACGCGGCCGGGGAAAAAGGGGCTGTCGCCGAAGTTCTCGAGCATCAGCCCGTGCACGCCGCCCGAGGCCAGCGCTTCGGCGTCGGCCAGCACGCGCTCGCTCAGCGCCGCGGTCCGGCCGTCATAGCCGGGCGCTCCCGGCAACGGCGGCGCGTGCAGCATCCCGATGACGACGTGCGGCGTGTTCGACCAGGCGGGGATCATCTCAGCCGACATGCTCCCGATGACGCGCGGACCCGCGCATCAAGTCCGCGCTGCACACAAACACTCAAACCACGGCGAACAACCGCTAATCCGCCGCCGGCTCGTGGCAGCCTCGCGGCGGACGGCAAAGCTCCGGGCCGACGCAGGCGTCGTCCGGGCCGCTGGCGACGCTGGTGCGATTGCACCAGTATCCGCCGAGCGTGCTGACGCGGATTCGGCCGGGGCCGGCCCGCATCTCCTCGGGAACGAAGAACATCGAGCGGATGCGCAGATGCACGCAGCACTCGACGAACTCGATCGCGGGGGTGCGTTCCTGCGGGCCGTCGCACGGCTGTGAATCGGTCCGCTCGGGTGGTGGTTCGTGCCGGCTCACCAGTCACTCCGCCATGCGGGTCGGAAAACGGCCGCCGCGGTCGGCATCGTGATGCCCGCCGCACTCTTCGCACACGAACCGGCGGAGGCTCAAGCGCCCTCGTCCGCCGCACGAAGCGCATGCTCCAGGACGGCTCCCGCCAGCGTAACTTTGTACCCGTTGTGCGTCATGGGGCGCGCATCGGCGACGGCGGCGCGCCGCGCCTCGGCGATCAGCGCGTCGGTCAGCTTCTGGCCGGCGATGAGCTGCTCCACCTTCGGCAACCGCCAGGGAATCGGAGCGACCGCACCGAGCACGATCCGCGGTGCGGCGCGGTCGTTCAGGTTCACGGCGCAGGAGGCCATCGCCCAGTCGAAGGACTGCTTTTCCTTCAACTCGACATAGGCGCTATGCCGCCCGGCGGCGCTCGTCGGCAGCGTCACGTCGAGGATCAGCTCGTCGTGGCCGAGCTGCCACTCGTCATCCTGCGGATTGGTCGGCACGCGATAGAAATCCGCGATCGGCAGCGTGCGCTCCGTGAGCTTTCCATCGGCGAAGCGCCCGATCCGCAACACCGCGCCGCAGGCGATCAGCGACGGGGCAGCGCTGCTGGGTGCGACGATGTGGCACGCCCCTGCGCCGAAGACCGCGTGATAGCGGTTGTCGCCGGCGACGGAGTAGCAGCGGTCGCCGCCCTTCTTGAGGCAGCGGAAATCCAGTGAGCGGTAGTACCAGCAGCGCGGCTTCTGGCACAGGTTGCCCGCCAGCGTGGCGACGTTGCGAACCTGCGGCGTTGCCGGCTTGCGCGTTCCCGCAGCGACCGCCGGGAAGTCCCGACGAACGGCCTCGTTCTCGTTGATCTCAGTCAGCGTGGCGAGCGCGTGGATCGTCAGGCCGGCGTCGCCGGATCGAATGGCATCCGCACGCGCCGGGCGCAAGCCGCGGATGTTGAGAATCACCTTCGGGCGGTCCAGCCCCTCCTTGAGCCGATCCACGACGTCGATACCGCCGGCCTTGAGCAGCACGTCGCCGCGCCGCGATTCCGCCAACAACTGCGCCGCCGCCTCAAAGGACCGCGCGGATACAAATTCGTAGGGGATCATGCCACACCTCCGCGCTCGGCCAGCGCTGCAAGCACTTTCGCAGGCGAGATCGGCAGGCTGCGCACCCGTGCGCCGATCGCGTTGGCAATCGCATTCGCCACGGCGCCGGCGGTCGGAACGACCGGCGGCTCGCCGATCGCACGGACTCCCAGGTCGTCGCCCTCCGCCCACAGAATCGGAATGATCTCCGGGCAGTCACTCGGACCGAGAATCTTGTATTGCTCGAGGTTGGGGTTCAGCATCGCGCCGGTCACGGGATCGAGAATCTTCTCCTCGAAAAGGGCATAGGAAACGCCCTGAATGACGCCACCGATGACCTGGTTCTCCGCCGTCAGGCGGTTGACCGGCCGACCGCAGGCCTGCAGCGCCACGACCTTCGTGACGCGGACGATGCCGGTGTGCGTGTCCACCTCGACTTCGGCGAACTGCACCGCCTCGCTGCCGCCCTTGCCCCAATAGGCCTTGTTGAAGCTGCCGACGACGGAGAAGGACTCCTCGCCCATCTTGCGGCATGCGGCGATCCATGATTCGCCATCGGTGACCTCCATGCCGGAGAGCTCCGCCAGCTTCGCACGGGCCTTTTCGGCCGCATCGCGGGCGGCCGGGGCGACGCTGCGCGACGTGACCGAGCCACCCGAAGGCGGGCCGGGCGGATACTCGCTGCTGCCGGTCAGAGCGGTGATCCGGGCGCGGTCAATCTTGAGCTGATCCGCGACCACGTCCGCCAGCAGCGTCTTGACGCCGGTTCCAATGTCCTGCGTGCCGCACAGCACCTTCACCGTGCCGTCGCGATGCACGTGAATCCCGACGCTGGCATTGCCCTGACCATTGCCCCAGTTCGAGACACCCACGCCGACGCCGCGGCGGAAGCGCCCGGTGCCGGCGCCATCAGGCTTCGGGCGCGAGGCCCAGCCGATGCGCTCCGCGCCGATCTCGTACATGCGCTTTCGGGTGCGATTGGAATCGATCGACTTGCGCAGCACCAGCGGGTCCACGCCGGCGGTCTCGGCCAGCTCATCCACGAAGCTGTCCACCGCAAACATGCCCTGCGGCTTGCCGGGGGCTCGCATCGGGCGCGAGTGCCCCACGCTCAGGTCCAGATCGGAGAAGGTGCGGGCCACCTCGCCGAATTCGTAATGATCGGGGTTCGAGGCGTCGCCGCCGCCGCCCAGCCCGGACACGCCGACGACGTGCACCTGGCCGGCGCTGGGCACGCCGTCTTCACCGGCGGCGAACTTCATGTACTGGATCGAGCCGGGGCGACAGCCGGTGTCGAGATGCTCACGCTTGCGGTTGTTCACGACCTTGATCGGGCGCGAGAACTTGCGCGACAGCTCCGCCGCCAGCCGGCCTTCGGCGTCGATGCCGAACTTGCTGCCGAACCCGCCGCCGACGAACTCGCAGTGCGTGCGCACCTTGCTGCGATCCAGCTTCATCGCGTTGGCGGCCTCACCGTGGATCACGATGTTGGCCTGCGTGCTGACCCACATCTCGCCCTCTTCGCCGCGATGATCAGCGACGGCGGCATGCGGCTCGAGGCAGGCGTGCGTCTGAATCTGGGTCTGGTACACGCGCTCCACGACGTGCCGTGCGTCGCCCAGCGCTGCGGTCACCTTTTCGCCCGCCCCCGACTTCTTCAATTCCGGCGGAATCGGCCCATGCCGGGCCTGGTGCTCGGCCACCGGATCCACCACCGGCGTCCCGATCTCCCACTGCACGTTCAGCCGCAGCCGCGCTTCATCCAGCGCGTGACGCGTCTCCGCTGCGATGTGGCCGCACGGCTGCCCGCAGTACTTGAACTCCTTTTCGTTCAGCACGACTTCCAGCACACCGGGCACCGCGGCCGCCGCATCGCGATCCGCACTCTTGACGGTTGCGCGGCCGAATGGGCAATACAGGATCTGCGCGAAGGCCATTCGCGGCAGGTTCACGTCAGTCGTGTAGCGGGCGCGACCCGTCACCTTCTGCGGGGCATCGAGCCGTCCGCCTTCGGACTCGATGCACACACTCGCGTTATCAGCCACGTTGCCGACCGCGACCTGCACGCCCGCGGCGGTCAGCGCCGCCTCAATCACCTTCGGGTAGGTGCCGCAGCGGCAGATATTCCCGCTGCACGCCTCGCGCACGTCGGCGGCGGTGGGCTTGGGATTGCGATCCAGCAGGGAGCGGATGGCCACGACGAATCCGGGAGTGCAATAGCCGCACTGCAATCCGTCGTGCTTGCACAACGCCGATTGCACAGGGTCGAGCTGATCGCCGGCGGCCAGGCCTTCGACCGTCTTGACCTTCGCGCCGGCGGCGTCCAGCGCCAGTGTCATGCACGAATTGACGACCACGCCGTCCAGCATGACGTTGCAGCCGCCGCACGATCCCCGCGCGCAGACCTCCTTGGGTCCGGTGAGATTGAGCTGATCGCGGAGTACGTCCAGCAGCGTGGCCCGCGGATCGACCGTCGCGCGCTGCGCAGCGCCGTTGACCGTCAGCTCGATTGGCGTCGGGCCGGGACCGTGCCGCGTCAGACCCGGCGGTCCCTCGCTCTGCGCCAATGCCGACCGGGCGGCCAGCACCGTGCCGGCGGCGGCGATGCCGGCCCCTTTCAGAAACCCGCGACGGGAAACGTCGCTCGTGGAATGGGGATCTCGCGGCGGACGGGCGGAACTCATGGCGATCCTCGCTGCCGGGCCTGCGCGACCATGCGCCGGCGCGCTCGCGCCGGCGGCCGGGACATCATACCCGCGTTGCGCGAAAATTCGCGAGCTGGACGTATCCCGACAGCGGACCTGCGGCTCCTTTGTAGTGAATGAACCATCGGACGCCGCGGGCGGTCGCGAGTGGCGACGGCGGCTGTGCCGGTGAAGCAGGCCATGAAAGGAAACAAGCCATGACCACGAAGCAGGCAGTCGGATTCTGGGTGCTGGTGACCGCGGCCGCAATCGGAACGAGCATGACCGCCACGGGACTCGCGCACGCCGCTCCGCCGAGTGTCGGTCCGGCGCTGGTGTGGAAGCAGCAGATGATGCTGCACAGCGCCGATGAGCGCGTCAGCGGCTACCTGATGTACCGCGGCTTTGACACCGGTGAGCGCGTGCTGACCCTCTACCTCGCCGACATGCCGGTCGGCCACTACAAGGTCTGGTTCAACGAGCGGTCGTTCGGCGTGATCGAGGTGACGGACGAAGGCGATGCGAAGTTCGAGTGGACCACCGAGAATCGCCCCGGCACCTTCAAAATGCCCGAAGAAATCCCGATCTCCTTCCGGGATGGCGATCTGATCCGCGTCGCGGATCTGCTGGCAGGCGTCTATCCCGATTCGCGCCACTGACAATCGCAGCGCGCCCTGCGGCGGCGCAGCGGCCGGCTCCGGGTTCACAGACCCGGGGGCGGCCGCACCTGCTTGCGCACACCCCCGCTGCCCGGCTGTGTCACCGCCAGAGGTAGACTGCGGCCGCGGCCACGGCCGCCAACAAGCCCGCCAGCAGCCCGATCCCCCACTTCCACGCCGGTCGCAACGGGACGTGCACGCGCACCCACCCGCGGTCCGGCAGGGACAGGTAGAAGCGCGAAATCGCGCCCGGCAGATGAACCAACGTCGCCCCGGACAGCCCCGCTGCGTCCGCCGCCGCAATCGCCACGCTCACTGAATCCTGCACGATCACCACGTCCCCGGGCAGCGGCGCGGGTGGAAAATCCAGCCGGCAGCGCGCCCCGGTCGTGCGCATCTCCAGCGAGAGCCGCGGCACCCCGCCCCCCCGCCGGGTGCGAAGCGCCCGAATCGCGCCGGCATCCAGGAGTATCGGCGGCGCAGCGCGCGCTTCGCCGGTGCGATCCACGATCAGGCGCATCCACTCGCGATCAAATTTCTCGAGCGCGTCGCGGAAGGCGGCGATCTCCACAATCAGGCTCGGATCAGCGCGCAGCAGCGACGGATAGCGAACAATCCGCCGGAATGCGACGCCGCGGCGCACATCGCGAATCTCCCAGCGCTGGGCGTCGTACCCGTCCGCCCCGCCCTCCTCCTCGCCGCAATAGCCGTAGCGAAGCTGTTCCGCCGGACCGAACACCTCGCCGTAGTGACACACCCGCCACAGCAGAAGTTCATCGCCCGGCGCGTCGAGGCGCAGCTCCGGCACATCCCAGTCGTCGCCCCAGCCCGCCGACGGACGCGCTTCGGCCGCGGCGCCGCCCCCCCTGGCCAGTTGGTGCCGGGCGACGATCCGCCCCAGCCGAGCATCGTGCCGCGACTGGAAATTCTCGAACGTGCCGACCGCGATGGCGTGTTCAAAAGTCCGCGACGCGGCGATCCAGTCGCGCTGCTTGAGTTGATTGATCCCCACCGTCACCAGCAGCGTCGAATCGTCCGGATACAACTCCAGCGCCTCGCGCGTCAGCGCTGCGAAGTCCGCGTCGTTCGTGAGCCGCGCCATCTTCAACCGCGTCGTCCAAAGGAACCGGCAGTAGCGCTCCAGCGTTCCCGGCTCCTCCGCGCGCTTCACGCGCCGCAGCTCCGTCTCCGCCAGCCGCCGCACGTCCGCGAAGCGCTCGGCCTGCACATGCGGCCGGGCCGCCAGCATGAATTCCTCCATGTAGGCCCCGGAGGGATCATCCGGCGCGACCTCGTACGGCCGCTCAAAGACCGTGGCCGGCAGCTTCCAACGTAGCGGTGTGTCGATCAGCGGCGGATCCCGCGGCGGCTCACCGGCGTGGAAGCGCAGCTCGTAGCGCCCGATCGTGATCGCGTCGCCGTCGTCGAGTTCGGTGACGCCATCCGACAACGGCTGCGCATTCACCGCCAGCGGATAGTCGCGGGCGGCGTTCTCAGCCAGCGGCATGTTCTCCAGAAAGAAGTGGCTGTGCGCGAACGAAATTCGGGCCAGCGCCGCGTCCGGCGGCAGCCCCGGCAGCCGCAGCTCACTGGCCGACCCGCCGATCGTCAGCGCGCGAACCGTCGGCAGAGTGGCGACCAGCGTGACGCCGGCGTCGTCCTCATGGCGTTGATAGGCAAGCTCGATGAAAGCATGCATGAACACCCGATCATACGTCGCCCGGGCCGGCTCGACAAAGGCGGATCGCCGCGTGACACATCCGCCCGGTATCATCAATCCACCGGGCGCGATCGGGTCCGACTCTCCGCCGGTAGCGGAAGGGCCGATTGCGCCGCCATGGGGCTGCTTCATGCGACTTTCCACCCGCGCGATTCACGTCGGCCAGAATCCCGACCCCACCACCGGGGCCACCGTCCCCCCGATCTATGCCACCAGCACCTTCACGCAGGCCGCCCCCGGCGAACACAAGGGCTATGCCTATGCCCGCGGCACCAACCCCACCCGCGACGGGTTGGCCGCGGCACTGGCTGCGGTCGAAGGCGGTTCGGATGCCTGCTGCTTCGGCTCCGGCGTTGCCGCCACCACCGCGGTCGTGCAGGCCCTGCTGCGCCCGGGCGATTCGCTGGTCGCCTACAGTGACATGTACGGCGGCACGTTCAGACTGCTGGAGCGCGTGCTCAAGCCGTGGGGGCTGGTCACGCGCTACACCGACAGCAACGACCCCGCCGCTCTGGCGGCGCTCGTGGACGACACCACGAAGCTCGTCTGGATTGAGACGCCCACGAATCCCTCGCTGCGGCTGCTCGACATCGCCGCCGTCGCCGCGCAATGCCGCGCCGCGGCGGAGCGCCGCGGCACGCGCCCGATGACCGCCCGCGGCGGCTCGCCGATGGACCACGATCTCGGTCTGCTGCTGGCCGTGGACAACACCTTCGCCACCCCCGCGCTGCAGCGCCCGTTGGAGTTGGGGGCCGACCTGGTCGTGCACAGCACGACCAAGTACATCGGCGGTCACTCCGACGTCATCGGCGGCGCGGTCATCGCGCGCTCGGCGGCGCTGATCGCCCCGATCCGCTTTTACGCCAATGCCGCCGGCGGCGTGCCCGGCCCATTCGATAGTTTCCTGGTGCACCGCGGACTCAAGACGCTGGCCCTGCGGATGGAGCGGCACAGCGCCAACGCGCTGCGCGTGGCGAAGTGGGCGGCTGAGCAGCGCGGATTCGAGTCGGTCGCCTACCCCGGCCTGCCGAACCACCCCGACCACGAGCTGGCGCGGCGGCAGATGAGCGCCTTCGGCGGAATCGTGACGTGCGTTCTACGCGGCGGGCTGGAGGCGGCGCGGAAATTCATGACCTCCACGAAGCTGTTCTCCTGTGCCGAGAGCCTCGGCGGGGTCGAGTCGCTCGTGAATCACCCCGCCATCATGACGCACGCCTCCATGCCGCGCGAACTGCGCGAGCGCATCGGCGTCGTGGACGGCCTCGTACGGCTGAGCGTCGGAATTGAAGACGTGGAAGACCTGATCGAAGACCTGCAACAGGCGCTGCGCGTCGCAACCGGCGGTTGACGGGCCGCGCTCAACTACCCGCCCGCGCCGCCTCCTCGCGAAACCACGCCACGGTCCGCTCCAGCCCGCTGCGCCGGACGACGCGCGGCTCCCAGCCCAGCAGCGTCCGCGCCCGCGTGATGTCCGGCCGGCGCACACTGGGGTCATCCGACGGCCTCGGCAGCAATTGCACGGTGCTGCGACTGCCGAGCATGTCAATCACCTCGTGTGCGGCCTGCAGCATCGGGATTTCAACCGGGTTTCCGAGGTTGACGGGATCGATGACGTCGCTCTCCATCAGCCGCACCAGCCCATCCACGAGGTCGGTCACGTAGCAGAAGCTCCGCGTCTGCGACCCGTCCCCGTGCACCGTCACCGGCCGGCCCGCCATCGCCTGGCTGATGAAATTCGGCAGGGCGCGGCCGTCGTCGGCGCGCATCCGCGGGCCGTAGGTGTTGAAAATGCGCGCCGTGCGCGTCGCCGTACCGTGCGCAGCGCGGTAGGAGGTCAGCAGCGCTTCGGCGAATCGCTTGCCCTCGTCATAGCAGGAGCGCGCCCCGATGGGGTTCACGTTGCCCCAATAGCTCTCCACCTGCGGGTGCACGAGCGGATCGCCGTATACCTCGCTCGTGCTGGCTTGCAGAAACCGCGCACTCTTGTCGCGCGCCAGGTCCAGCAGATTCCAGACGCCGCGCGAACAGGTCTCCAGGATGAATAGCCGCCGCGGGCCGAAATCCACCGGCGAGGCCGGGCAGGCCATGTTGAAGACCCGGTCCACCGCTCCCTCGATCCGCACGGGTTCGATAATGGAGTGCCGCAAGAACCGGAATCGCGGGTGTTTCGAGAGATCATCCGTGTTGCGGGCCTGCCCTGTCGAGAGGTCATCCACCCCCAGCACCTCATGCCCATCGGCCAGCAGGCGCTCGCACAGATGAAACCCGATGAATCCGGCGCTGCCGGCGACCACCACGCGCATTTGCGGACCTGCCTTTCGGATGGCGGGCGTCGCCGACCGCCCCCGACGCGCGCCGCCGAACCCGCGCGGGTATCATACGGTCTTGCCGCGCAAGCGGCGGGAAGGGTGCGATTCATGCGGGTGTGCGTCATCGGCAGCGGCTACGTCGGACTCGTCACGGCGGCGTGCTTCGCCGACAGCGGCAATCACGTCGTCGGCGTCGACAAGGACGAAGCGAAGATCCGCACGCTCAGCGCGGGGGTCTCGCCCTTTTTCGAGCCGGGCCTCGAGGAGCTGATGCGCGAGAACATGCGCGCCGGAAGGCTCCGCTTCACCACCGATCTGCCCGGCAGCGTCCGCGACGCGCAGGTCATTTTCATTGCCGTCGGCACCCCGCCGCGACCGGACGGATCCGCCGACCTGAGCGCCGTATTCAACGTGGCTCGCTCCATCGCCGACGCGCTGCCCGGTCCCGCCGTCGTGGTGATGAAGTCCACCGTGCCGGTCGGCACCGGTGCGCGGCTGCAGGAGATCTTTGCCGAGCACTGCCGCCATCCCGTCGCAGTCGTCAGCAACCCGGAATTCTTGAAGGAAGGCGCAGCGCTCGATGATTTTCTCAAGCCCGATCGGGTCGTGATCGGCGGCGACGACGAAGCGGCGCTCGACCTCGTCGCCGAGCTGTACAAGCCCTTCGTGCTGAACAACAAGCCGATCATCCGCATGAGCCGCCCGGCGGCCGAGATGTGCAAATACGCGGCCAACGCCTACCTGGCCACGCGCATCAGCTTCATCAACGAGATCGCCGAAATCTGCGATCGGCTCGGCGTGGACGTGGACCAGGTGCGGCGCGGCATGGCCTCGGACGCGCGGATCGGGTTTCACTTTCTCTATCCCGGCGTCGGGTACGGCGGAAGCTGTTTCCCCAAGGACGTGCGGGCGCTGGCCGCGACCGCGAAATCCGCCGGCGCATCGCACGACATTCTGGAGTCGGTGCACGAGCGCAATGAAATTCAGCGGCGGCGAATCGTGGAGCGGATCACGGCCCGGCTCGGCCCGAGCCTGCGCGGCCGGCGGCTCGCCGTGTGGGGACTGTCTTTCAAGCCCAAGACCGATGACGTGCGTGAAGCGCCGGCCATCTCGGTGATTGAGGCGCTCCTGGCCGACGGGGCGACAGTCTCCGCGCATGACCCCCGTGCAGCGGAGGCGGCCCGCGGGCTGCTCGGAGACCGGGTGCACTTCGCGCCGGACGCTTACGCCGCGCTCGACGGCGCCGATGCGCTGATCATCCTGACCGAGTGGAATGAGTACCGCAGTCCGGACTTCGACCGCATTCGGGCGGGACTGACGCAGCCGCTGATTTTCGACGGGCGCAACATCTTCGACCTCGCGACGCTCGCCCGGCGCGGGTTCGAGTATCACAGCGTCGGCCGACCGACGATCCTCCCGGAAAAGAGCTGACCCCCCCGTTCGCAACCGCGCTCCGGCCCGATTCCGTCGCGTCGCCGGCTCAGGCCTCCAGCCGCTCGAAGTGCCGCCACCCCACCCACAGCGCGCCCGCCGCGACAACCCCGCCGAATGCCACCAGCCACACCAGGATCGTCATCGACGCGCTGGAGAGCGTGTCGGGCATGGCCGAGTTCGAGCGCAGCTCGCTGAAGCTCAGCCACGCCGCTCCCGCCAGTTGCACAAGCACGAACAACATGCTGGCGATCAGGTTGAAGGTGCCCCCGACGCCGGAGGCAATCCGCGCCGGGTTGCGCTGTCCGAGCACGGGGTATCGCGCACCCAGTCCGACCGCCAGCCCGCACAGGCCCACGCAGGTCGCGGCACAGATCGCCAGGTTCGCCCGCGCCCAGACCGCCGGCATCTCCAGCACGCTCACCGCCAGCCCCATGACAATCACGCCGGACAACCCCGTCACCGTGATCGCGAACAGGAACTTCGCCAGCAGCAGCGAAAGCCGCCCCGTCGGAAGCAGCCCCAGCAGCCACAATTGCTGGCTCTCCAGCGACAGCAGCGGATACACAAACCGGCTGGTGAAGGTCGCCAGGATCAACGCGATGGTCGTGAGGTTCAGGAACGCGACCAGTCCGCGCATCTGCGGATAGCTCACGTCCACGGGCAGGCGCTGCAGGTTGAGCACGTAGATGATCAGCAGCCCCAGCATGATCGCCATCTGGGTCCACTGCCGTGGATCGCGCGCAAACCCGCGCAGGTCCTTGAGCATCAACATGCGGATGCGCCGCGGCAGATAGAAGAACAGCGTCCAGCACACGATCTCCGTGACCCAGCCGCGCCGGATCAGCGGCGTGTGCCGCCCTTCCTGCGCCCGGCTGTAGGCCTCCGGCCAACTCGCCGCCAGGAGATTCACCGTCAGCCAGGACAGGAACGCGGCATTGCCCATCACGACCAGCAGCCAGAAGACCGAATCATGCAGGCGCCGCTCGGTCGCGGCGATGATGCCCTTGGCGGTCCAGGTGCTCGGCAGCCAGTCCTGCGCTACCACGGCGCTCTGTGCCAACAGGGTGTGCAGCCACTCCGCGGAGTCCGACTGGCCGCGCACCACCCGCGCCATCCACGCCACCGCCAGCACGAAGCCGATCACCGCCGCCCACAAGGCCATTGCGCCCGGGCGGCGCGGCGCCCACATCGCGACCACCCACGCCGCCAGCATGCCGACGTTCGACGGGATGGCGACAAAGAAGACGAAGTGCACCACGAACAGGCCGTAGAACGTCCAATCCACCCGCCCGAGTTCCGCAACCGCCAGCATCAGCGGAACGCCCAGCAGCAGAAAAGACCAGCTTGAGAGGATCATCCCCTCGACCCACTTCACCAGAACGATCTGGCGCGCATGCACAGGCGTACCCAGCAGCAACGCGGCTTCGCTTCGCCCATAGAGGGCGCCGAATCCGAGAATCGCATTCGAGAAACACAGCATCACCGACAGCACGACGAAGAAGTGCACAAAGATCAGTTGCGAAACGACGATGCTGACCACGCCCCAGCGATCCACCGAGCGGAACACCGTCGAGAGCAGGAAGTACAGCGCCGCCCAGATCAGCACCAGCAGGCCGATCGTGACGAGCGTGCGCAGCGGCGCTTCGCGAAGCTGCTGATCCAGCGCATTGCGCATCTGGACCAGCCGGAATCGCGTCAGCACGATGGCGTCGTACACGCAGGGTTCCCCGGCGGTGGGCGGGCCGATGGCGATGCGGAGCGGCCGGCGGGCAATCCGCGGGCCTGTTGAACCGTAGCAGGGTCCGCGGCTATGGACAAGGCGCTTGCGAAAGCCGTGGAAAGACAGGCGGGCCGGCATCCCCCGAAAAGGAGGCGCCGGCCCGCACAGATTCTCATGCAAACTCGATCGCGGCCGGAGGGCGGCGATCAGGCTCAATGCCTACTCAAACGTGCCGTCGCGCCAGAGCGACCGCGGGTTCGAGGACGAGCTGTAATCCATGAACCAGCCGCGCTCGATCGACGGCATCGGGTAGTTGTCGAACTGCCAGTCCTTGCCGCGCCACAGGGCACGCCAGTACGGGTTCACGCGCGTGCCGATCATGCGGTAGTCCATCGGGTTGTTCACCGTGCCGCGACGCTTGATCGTGATCTTGGCGCCGTGACCGTCGGCAAACGTCGCATTGAACTCGCCGATCTTGCCGTGATGGCCCGGAATGTCCTGCGGCAGCGAACCCATCGTGCCGCCCACGCCCGGCAGACCCACCGAAGCTGAGTTCAATTCCTGGGCGTTGGCGACGGCCTGGGCCACGCGCGTCTCGTAGAACAGCAGCACGCGCGACAGCGACGCGAACTTGTCGATCGGACGGCGATACGAATCAAGGCGGACGTACGCGCCAGCGCCATTGTTCGCATTGTCGCGCGAGTGGTCCTTGAAGAAGAAGTACTGACCCGCGATGTAGCTGTTGCCCGTGGCCGTAAACAGATCCTTCTGCCACAACTGTTCCAATGCCGCGGCGGTCGGCGCCTTGGTGCGATCCGTGTCCGCGTTGAAGAGTCCGCGGCGGGCCGGCTGGACCATCGAATTGCGGAAAATCATGCCGTCATCACCGGTGCAGCGGAACAGGTTGTAGCCCTTGTTCCCCTTCGAGTTACCGGTGTCGTTGCCGAACATGACCTTGTTCATGAAGCGGCCGTCAGCGCCCTTCGGCGAACGGTTGGTCTGGGAGGTGTTCGAGGGCTGGAAGCGATTGCGAACCGTGGTCGCATACTCGCCGTCAGCGCCGTTGCCGCCGCCCCAGCAGTAGTCGCCCGAGCCCATCCACTTGGCGACCGTGCTGCCGCTGTTGAGCTTGTCGGCGTCCTCATCGCACGCCAGATGCGGCTCATGCAGACGCTGCGTGCTGCTCTGCTGCGCGTTGATGTGCGCGAAATTCGCGAATTCCTTCTCGTTGGCCTGGCACTTCATCGCCTGAGCCACGCGACGCGCCTGCTGCAGCGACGGCAGCAGGATCGACATCAGCAGCGCGATGATCGCCACCACCACGAGCAGCTCGATGAGCGTAAAGCCACGACGGACTTCAAACGTACGCATGATTTCCCTTTCACACGACCGGCAACACGCCGGTCCGTAAATCTCGACATACCACCGCCAACGCCCCGGGCGCAACGCCGGACAAGCCCGGCGAAAAACCCGCTATGAACGGCAGCCCGGCAAAAGCCCCGGGGGACGACATCGACGAATTGACCTACTCCTGAGAATGCCCCTTTCTCCGCACATATTCCCGTCTTGGCAACCAAGCCCGCCATTTTCTTGTTATCGGACTAAAACCCGCGCATCCCAGGATCGCTCACGAGACAGGAAGACACCGCGGGCCGGCGAATCCCATCGGAGGATTGCCGGCCCGCGATTGAGAATCCGAATTCAACTCCGCCAGGCAAGCCCGGCGGGGATCACAACTTACTCAAACGTCCCGTTGCGGTACAGCGAGCGGGGATTCGTCGACGAACTCCAATCGCTGAACCAGCCGCGCTCGATCGACGGCATCGGGTAATTGTCGAACTGCCAATCCTTGCCGCGCCACAGGGCACGCCAGAACGGGTTCACGCGCGTGCCGATCATGCGGTAGTCCATCGGGTTGTTGACCGTGCCGCGACGCTTGATCGTGATCTTGGCGCCGTGACCATCGGCAAACGTCGCATTGAACTCGCCGATCTTGCCGTGATGGCCCGGAATGTCCTGCGGCAGCGAGCCCATCGTGCCGCCCACGCCCGGCAGACCCACCGAAGCCGAGTTCAGCTCCTGAGCGTTCGCGACGGCCTGCACCACGCGCGTCTCATAGAACAGCAACACGCGGGACAGCGACGCGAACTTGTCAATCGGACGGCGATACGAGTCCAGACGGACATAGGCGCCTGCGCCGTTGTTGGCGTCGTCGCGCGAGTGATCCTTGAAGAAGAAATACTGACCCGCGACATAGCTGTTGCCCGTCGCCTCAGCCAGCCGGTTCTGCCACATTTCCTCCAGAACGGCCGCCGTCGGTGCCTTCGTGCGATCCGCGTCGGCGTTGAACGTGCCACGGCGGGCCGGCTGAACCATTGAATTGCGGAAGATCATGCCGTCATCGCCGGTGCAACGGAACAGGTTGAAGGTCTTGTTCCCCTTCGAGTTGCCGGAGTCGTTGCCGAACATGATCTTGTTGATGAAGCGGCCATCCGCGCCCTTCGGCGAGCGGTTGGTCTGCGACGTATTCGAGGGCTGGAAGCGGTTGCGAATCGTCGTCGAATACTCGCCGTCGGCGCCGTTGCCGCCGCCCCAGCAGTAGTCGCCCGAGCCCATCCACTTGGCGACCGTGCTGCCGCTGTTGAGCTTGTCGGCATCTTCGTCACATGCGGGATGCGGCTCATGCAGACGCTGCGTGCTGCTCTGCTGCGCGTTGATGTGCGCGAAATTCGCGAATTCCTTCTCGTTGGCCTGGCACTTCATCGCCTGAGCCACGCGACGCGCCTGCTGCAGCGACGGCAGCAGGATCGACATCAGCAGCGCGATGATCGCCACAACGACCAGAAGTTCGATCAGTGTGAATCCGGACCGCTGAGCTAAGTCTCTACGCATTTCATCACCCTTTCCGCGCGACCCGGCGGCGATTTGAAATGAACCGCCGTGCATTGCGCACCACACACCCGAGACGTGACGCTCGCGCCGCATGCCGCGGACCCACCGCGGCACGCCGGGGCGGATGTCGGTCCGCCCGAATCTCCACGACGCCGGCCGAAGTGGCCGAGGCCGCAACTGTCTGAACGAGGCCACCGGAATTGAATCACGGCCTGCCAATATAAGAACAACCGCCGAGCATAGCGTCCGATTCCCGCCGCTGCAATACAATTCTCGGAGCCTGCTTGAATGCGCGCTGATACAAAACGCCGACCCCGGCGGCGGATTCTCCCGTCCGCCAGGGTCGCCCCCGACGCCTCGACCCCCAATAATCCTATAACTACGACGGCATGTGCTGCCGCCGACGGAGCAGATACCCGCCAGCCGCGAGCATCAGAATTGCAGCGGACGGCTCAGGCGTCGTCACAAAGTCCAGCTCATACGAGACCAGCGACGGCCCGGTCTGCTGAATCCAGAAGCTGTAGACCCCGGATGCCAGCGGCGGCGTGAAGCCGATTGCACCAGACCCAACGGCCAACTCCGGCAACAAATCCGAAACCGGTCCCAACCCCGCGCCGGGACCAAAGTGCGTCCAGCCGAGCAGGTTCGCCACATCCGGAGCACCCGGATCCTCCGTAATCACGCCCCCGGCCTGAACCGCGATGAACGCCACTTCGTCCTCACCCGCATACGCGGTCAGCCGAACCGCATCCAGCGATCGGCCGGCCGGGACGGTCAGCGCCACATACTCACGGTCACCTGCGTTTGACGTCGCGCGAATGATGTTGCTGCCCAGTGCCAGCGGGAACGCCAGCGGGTTCAGGCGATCGCCCGTGATGTCGCCGTCAACGGCCTCGTCGTGCAACACACCGGCGTGCGCCAGTGCGGCACAGGCCGCCCCGATGCTCAACCCCAACCTGTACTTACGCATCTCTCACCTCACGATTCGATGTGATCCGCTTTGGGCCTGCGCTCCCTCAGCGCAGCGCCCTGCAAACCTCAGAATGTCGTCAGCCGCTCGCATGCTTGCGACAATCCCGAAATCACGGTTCAATCGCCCCCCGGCCGCACCCGACTCGGGGTCATTCGCTGATCCCGCAGCCGGCGAGACGCGATCCTCGCAAGGAGATTGCCCTTTCTCACGAGTCATACCGGTCCGCCGGAGTCCGATCCGCCGAAGCTTCATGCCCGCCAGGGGTTCAAGAGTGAGTGACATCGAAGTCAACGAGGCCCTGGTGGGGCGCAGCGTCTGCAACGCCGCCCGCCCCGAATGGGGAACGGGCATCGTGGAGCGCGTCGTTCGGCAATCCGCCAGCGCCATCCCCACGTTTCGCGTGACCATCCGCTTCAAGAGCGGTCAGCGCGTGCTGCTCTCGCCCCCTGCGCGGCTCACGGAGCCGGGTGGCACGGTCCATCGCAGCACCGGCTGGCTCGATTCGCTTGCGGGAACAACCCCCGATGATCGGCTGCGATCCCTTCCGGATGAGGCGGTCAACCTGCTCGGCTCCGCCCGAGAGCGATTCCTTGCCATTGCCGCACTCTATGCCGGCGGTGCGGCCGAATTGCCGCTACACCGCTGGGCGACGGCGCAGACCGGCTGCCCCGATCCGCTCTCGCAATGGACGCGCGACGAGTTGGCCGCCGCGCACGAAGCCTATTCGGCCCGCCGCGACAGCCTGCTGCGCGAGCGATGGGCGGTGCTGCGCTCCAAGCTCACGCCTGCGGAATGCAACGCGCTGCTCGCGGAATTGGATGAACCCCATCGCGCGCGCGTGCGACTGGCGCTCGGCCTGAGTTGAGGCGGCCCGGCGGCGCTTGGCGCTGCGCAATCTCACGCCGCGGTCGGAGCGCGTTCCGCTGCACGCGAGACGGAAGCCGTGCTCCGCGTTGTCGCGCCCCGTCTCGCGAGTTAGCATCGCCGTCGAACCGCGGCACCGGAGGGCGGCCATGAGCGCGCGAAAACCCGCACCTGATTCCAAGCGCCCGTTTCGAGAAGCGCCGACGGAAGCGCCCCCGGCCGCCACTCCTCCGTCGCCGGCGGGCGCCGCCGATTTCGTGCACCTGCACGTGCACACCGAGTACTCGCTGCTCGACGGCGCCTGCCGGGTGCGCGAGCTGGTGCAGACCGCGCGCGGGATGGGCATGTCGGCGCTGGCGATCACCGATCACGGCAACCTGTTCGGTGCGATCGAGTTCTACCAGGCCGCGCGCGAAGCGGGGATCAAGCCGATCATCGGCTGCGAGATGTACATGGCGCCCGGGGACCGCCGCGACCGCGACGCGCGCGGCATGTCCGAGGCGTCATTTCACCTGCTGCTGCTGGCGCAGAACATCGAGGGCTATCGCAACCTCATGCGGCTGGCGAGCATCGGGTACACGGAAGGCTTCTACTACAAGCCGCGCATCGACAAGGCCACGCTGCGCGAGCACAGCGCCGGGCTGATCTGCACCAGCACCTGCCTCGGCGGGGAGATTCCGCAGGCGCTGTTGCGCCGCGACATGAGCGCCGCACGCGCCACCGCCGAGACCTATCTCGAAATCTTCGGCCCGGACCGGTTCTTCATCGAGGTGCAGAATCACGGCATGCAGGAACAGGCGCTCACCAACCCCGAGTTGAAGGAGCTGGCGCAGAAGCTCGGCGTGGGATTGATCGCCACGAATGACGTGCATTACCTGTCGCACGCCGACGTCGAAGCCCATGACGTGCTTTGCTGCATCAGCACCCGCCGCCGCGTGCAGGAGGAGGACCGCTTCCGCTTCCCGGCCGATCAGTTCTTTCTGAAGACGCCGCAGGAGATGGCCGACGCACTGCCCGATTACGCCGAAGCGCTCTCGAACACGCGCCGCGTCGCCGACCTGTGCAACGTCGAGTTTGACTTCACGCAGCGGCACGCGCCGGTCTTCCGCACGCCCGAGGCCAGGACCGCAGACGCCTACCTGCGCGAGATCGTGATGGCCGGGGCGCTGCGCCGCTACGGCGAGATCAGCGCCGAGTTGCAGGAGCGCATCGACTACGAGCTGGACGTGGTGCGCTCCAAGGGCTTCAGCGGCTACTTTCTGATCGTCTGGGACGTGGTCGAATACTGCGTAAAGCACGGCATTCCGGTCAACGCGCGCGGCTCGGGCTGCTCAACGGTCATCGGCTACTGCCTGCGCATCAGCCACTGCGACCCGCTGCGCTACGGCCTGTATTTCGAGCGCTTCATGGACCCCGAGCGCGACGAAATGCCCGACATCGACCTCGACATGTGTCAGGATCGCCGCCAGCAGGTGATCCAATACGTCCGCGAAAAGTACGGCCACGTCGCGCAGATCATCACCTTCGGCCGGCTCAAGCCCAAGGCCGCCATTCGCGACATCTGCCGCGTGCTGGACGTGCCGCTGCAACAGGCGGATCGGCTGGCCAAGCTCGTGCCCGAAGAATTGAAGATGACGATCGACAAGGCGCTGGAGCGCGAAGCCGAGCTGCGCAAGCTGCGCGACGCAGATCCCGCGGTGCGCAAGGTGCTGGACATCGGTCGCCGGCTCGAAGGCCTGGCGCGGCACGCCTCCGTCCACGCGGCCGGCCTCGTGATCGCTGATCAGCCGCTGGACAATTTCGTCCCGCTGTTCAAGCAGCCCGACTCCGAGGTGACGACGCAGTTCGAGGGGCCGACGGTCGAGAAAATCGGCCTGCTGAAGATGGACTTCCTCGGCCTGCGCACGCTCTCCCAGATTGACCTCTGCGTGCGGCTCGTGAAACAGCATCACGGCGTGACGATCGACCTCGAAGCGCTGGACCTCTCCGACCCGCGCGTCTTCGCGCTGCTGGCGCGCGGCGAGACGCGCGGCGTGTTTCAGTTCGAATCCGGCGGCATGCGCGACGTGCTGATGAAGATGAAGCCCAACCGCGTCGAGGACCTGATCGCCGCCAACGCCCTCTTCCGCCCCGGCCCGATGGAGTACATCGACGAATACGTCGCCCGCAAGCACGGCAAGCCGTGGACCACGCCGCACCCCCTGATGACCGAAGTGCTGCGCGAGACCTACGGGATCATGGTCTACCAGGAGCAGGTCTCCCGGCTGGTGAACCGGCTGGGCGACGTGCCGCTGCGCCGCGCCTTCCGCCTGGCCAAGGCCATCAGCAAGAAGAAGATCGAGGCCATCAACGCCGAGCGCGAGCCGTTTCTCGCCGGCGCAGAGAAGAACGGCGTGCCGCGCAGCGTCGGTGAGCAGATCTTCGAGGACATTCTGAAATTCGGCGGTTACGCCTTCAACAAGGCGCATTCCACCGGCTATGGACTGGTCGCCTTCCAGACCGCGTATCTCAAGACGTACTACCCGGTCGAATTCCTGTCCTCGCTGCTGACCTACGAAACCGGCAACACCGAGAAAATCGGCGAGTATCTCGAAGAGGCGCGGCGCATGCGCCAGGCCGACGGATCGATCGGCATCCCGGTGCTGGCCCCCGACGTGAACGAGTCGGACGAGGCCTTCACCCCCGTCTACAGCGAGCGCGCCGCAGGCGACGCACCGCCGGGCGGCGCGCCCGATGCGCCGCGCCCGGGTTCGCCGCGTGGCCACGTCCGCTTCGGCCTGGCCGCGATCAACGGCGTCGGCCTCAAGGCCGTACAGGCCATCAAGGCCGCCCGCGAAAAGGAGAGCTTCCGCGACGTGCATGACTTTTGCGCGCGCGTCGACCTCGCGTGCGTGAACAAGTCGGCGCTGGAAGCGCTGATCAAGGCCGGCGCTTTCGACGGCACCGGGGCGATGCGCCGCGCGCTCATGGAGATCATCGAGGACGCGATGCAGGGCGGGCAGCAGGCGGCGCGCGACCGCCGCGCCGGTCAGCTCGACATGTTCGGCGAGTTCATGCAGAGCGCACCGCCGCCGCCCCCCTCGCGTGCGCAGCAGCTCGAGTGGACCGACGCCGAGATGCTCGCCCACGAAAAGCAGGTGCTGGGCTTCTACATCACCCGGCACCCGCTGACGCAGCATGAGAAGCTGGTCCGCCATCTCGCGCAGGCCAACATCGCCCAGCTTCGCAGCATGAGCGACGGCCAGCGCGTCATCATCGGGGCGCTGATCACCCGCCTGCGCGCCGTCCCGATCAAGCAGGGCCGCAGCGCGGGACAGAAGATGCTGATCGCGCACCTGGAGGATTTCAGCGGCAGCGTCGAGGCCATCGTCTTCCCCGATTCGCTCGCGCGCCTGCAACCCCTGCTGCGGCCCGACGCCGTCGCCTTCTTCGACGGCAGCGTGGACCGCCGCCGCGAGGAGCCCGCGCTTCGCCTCGCTGAAGTCATCACCATCGAGGAGGCCCGCCGCAAGCTCACCCGCGAAGTCGTCGTCCGTCTGCGCACCACCGGCCCGGCCCGGATCGACGCGCCGCCGCCCTCCGACACATTGCCCACCCGCGCCGATGCCCCCCCCGCCGACACAACGCCCACGCGCCTGATGCTCTCCCGGTTGCGCGACCTCTTCGCCCGGCACCGCGGGCGGACGCCCGTTTTCTTTCAGGTCGCGTCCCCCGGGGGATGGACGGCCACCGTGCAGGCCCGCGGCGGCAGTGGGATCGACCCCCGGGACGAGCTGCTCAAAGCCGCGTCCGACCTGGTGGGCGGAGAGAACGTGCTCTGCTGCGGGGCGCGCGGCGCGGTGAGCTGGGAGTAGGCGCCTCGACGGAGGACGCGCCTGTCACTTTGGCACTGTCAGGCCGACACAAGTCGCCGCCGGACCGGCTCATGCCTCCCCCAAACTCGCTGCAAGCGTTGCTGGAACATGCGGTTACGCGCCCGTACGCATGGCGGGAGCCTGGCACTCGGATTGCAGATTACCCTCCGCGCAGAGCGTCCAGACTCGCCGCTGATGAGGGCGGCCGCGGCGCTCGCGCAATCCGGGAATACGGATTCGACCCTCGATCGCTGAATTGACCCAAGGAGACCGGTCCCATGGCCGCTAAGCAGCTCGCATTCGACCATGACGCACACAAGGCGATGCTGGCGGGCGTTGAAAAGCTCGCCTCCGCCGTTCGCAGCACCTTCGGCCCGCGCGGGCGCAACGCCGTCCTCGACAAGGGCTGGGGCGCCCCGACCGTCACGAAGGACGGCGTAACCGTCGCCGAAGAAATCGAACTGACGAACAAGTACGAAAACATGGCGGCTCAGCTTGTGAAGGAAGCCGCCAGCAAGACCAGCGACGTCGCCGGCGACGGAACCACCACCGCCACTGTGCTGACCGAAGCGATCTTCAAGGAGGGGCTGCGGGCGATCACCGCCGGCCACGACCCCAACGCGCTGAACCGCGGCATCGACCAGGCGGTTCGCGCGATCGTCGCCGAACTGAAGAAGTTGGCTCGCCCGGTGGATCACTCCAAGACCAGCGACGTGACCAACGTTGCGACCATCTCCGCCAACAACGACCGCACCATCGGCCAGATCATGGCCGACTGCTTCCAGAAGGTCGGCAAGGACGGCGTGATCACGGTCGAGGAGGGCAAGTCGCTCGAAACCACGATTGAGGTCGTCGAGGGCATGCAGTTCGACCGCGGCTATCTCTCGCCGCACTTCGTCACCAACCCGGACGCGATGGAAGTCGAGCTGGAGCGGGCGTTCGTGCTCGTCTACGAGGACAAGATTTCCAGCGTCACGAAGCTGATCCCGCTGCTCGAGAAGGTCGCGCAGGCCAAGCGCCCGCTGCTGATCATCGCCGAGGACGTCGAGGGTGAGGCGCTCGCCACGCTGATCGTCAACAAGCTGCGCGGCATCCTGAACATCGCGGCCGTCAAGGCCCCCGGCTACGGCGACCGCCGCAAGGCCATGCTCGAGGACATCGCAATCCTCACCGGCGCCAAGCCCGTGTTCAAGGACCTGGGCGTCGAGCTGGACTCCGTCTCGATCGCTGACCTCGGACAGGCCAAGAAGATCCGCATCGACGCCGATTTCACCACGATCATCGAGGGCGCCGGCGACACCAAGTCGATCAAGGGCCGCATCGAGCAGATCCGCCGCGAAATCGAAATCACCACCAGCGACTATGACCGCGAGAAGCTGCAGGAGCGGCTGGCCAAGCTCGCCGGCGGCGTGGCCGAGATCAACGTCGGCGCCGCGACCGAGTCGGAGCTGAAGGAGAAGAAGGCTCGCGTCGAAGACGCCCTGCACGCCACCCGCGCCGCGATCGAAGAGGGCATCGTCCCCGGCGGCGGCGTGGCCCTGCTTCGCGCCCGCAAGGCGCTCGACAGCCTGCGCCTCCGCGACGACACCGAGAAGGTCGGCCTGGACATCATCCGAACCGCCTGCACCGCTCCGATCCGCCAGATCGCGACCAACGCCGGATACGAGCCGGCCGTCATCATGAAGAAGGTCGAGGAGAACAGTGCGACCGCCTTCGGCTTCAACGCCGATACCGGCGAATACGGCGACCTGCTCAAGCAGGGCGTGATCGATCCGACCAAGGTCGTCCGCACCGCGCTGGAGAACGCCGGCAGCGTCGCCCGCATCCTGCTCAGCACCTCCTGCATGATTTCCGAGAAGCCGCAGGACAAGAAGAAGGGCGGCGAAGGCGGCCCCGGCATGGGTGGCATGGGCGGCATGGGTGGAATGGGCGGCATGGGCGACATGGACGACATGATGTAATCGCCCCGCAGGCGGGCCGCGCGGACGGCGCTTGTGCCGTCCGGCATCGATGAATCGAAACGGAGTTCGTGAGTGACGATGACGGAGAGTGTGCCGCTTCCGCTGGGTTCGCTGGTGGCGCTGCTGAACGGGCCTTATCTCGGGCAGCAGGGGCTGATTGTGGACCGGCGCGAAGTGCCTGCGGAAGTCGCGGGCGCGACGGCGGCGGATTGGGAATATGTGCTGTGGGTCGACGAACCCGGCGAGGAGCTGGCCGTTCGTCACGGGCAGGTGTGCGAGATTTCCGCCTGACCGGACCCGCGGCATCGTGTGAGATTCTGCCGTCGCGGCGCGACGGCGCAACCTGGGCATCCGCGGGCGATCCAACCCGCGTGTCAACCGCGGCGGGACTTGTCCCGCCCCTGACGGAGAAAAGACGCATGGCGACTGCAGTGGCTACCCCGAAGAAGGACACCAAGGCGATCAACCTGAACCTCCGCCCGCTCGACGACCGCGTCGTCGTGCAGCCGCTGGAGGCCGAGGAGCGCACCGCCGGCGGCATCGTGCTGCCCGACACCGCCCGCGAGAAGCCCACCGTCGGCAAGGTTCTCGCCACCGGCCCCGGCAAGCTGATCGAGTCCACCGGCGCACGCGGCACAATGTCCGTCCGCACCGGCGACCGCGTGTATTACGGCAAGTACAGCGGCAATGAGATCGAGATCGACGGCACGAAGTTCGTCATTCTCCGCGAGTCGGACATCCTGGCCGTCCAGGAATAGTCCGCGGCGGACAATTGTCGTCGGTGTGAAGATTCCGGATTGACCGGCCAGCGCGCCCGGCGCGCCCGCCGTAACCCCGTACCCGAGGTTCCAATGGCTGCCAAACAACTGATGTTCCAGGATCGCGCCCGGCAGGAGATGCTGACCGGCGTCCGCGCCCTGGCCCGCACCGTCAAGAGCACGCTCGGCCCGGTCGGCCGCAACGTGCTGCTCCAGAAGTCATGGGGCGCCCCGCGCATCACCAAGGACGGCGTCACGGTCAGCAAGGAGATCGAGCTGCCCGAGCCGTTCCAGAACATGGGCGCCAAGCTCGTCAACGAAGTCGCCAGCAAGACCAGCGACGTCGCCGGCGACGGCACCACCACCGCCACCGTGCTGGCCGAGGCCATCTTCGCCGAGGGGCTGCGGCACCTCAGCGCCGGCGCTGCGCCGATGGCGCTGAAGCGCGGCATCGAGGCCGCCGTCGAGCTGGTCGTCAAGTCGATCGCCTCGCAGGCCGTCAAGGTCCGCGGCAAGGACGATCTGGCCAAGGTGGCCACCATCTCCGCCAACGGCGACCGCAACGTCGGCCGCATGCTCGCCGACGCCTTCGACAAGGTCGGCAAGGACGGGGTGGTCGAGGTCGAGGAGGGCAAGGGCACCGAGACGACCTGCGAGCACGTCGAGGGCATGCAGTTCGACAAGGGCTTCATCTCCCCCTACTTCATCACGAATCCCGGCACGCTCGAAGCCGTCCTCGAGGACCCGTACATCCTGATTTTCGAGAAGAAGATCAGCTCGCTGCGCGAGTTCGTCCCGCTGCTCGAGAAGATCCTCAACGTCGGCAAGCCGCTGCTGATCGTCGCGGAGGAGGTCGAGGGTGAGGCACTGGCGGCGCTGGTCGTCAACCGCCTGCGCGGCGTGCTCAACGTCTGCGCGGTGAAAGCCCCCGGCTTCGGCGATCGCCGCAAGGCCATGCTCGGCGACATCGCCACGCTGACCGCCGGCGAGTTTATCAGCGAGGATCGCGGCCTTAAGCTTGAGAGCATCGAACTCACGCAGATGGGCCGCGCCAAGCGCGTCGTCGTCACCAAGGACAATACGACGATCATCGAAGGCGCCGGCAAGAAGAAGGACATCGAGTCGCGCATCGCCCAGATCCGCGCTCAGATCGACAAGACCACCAGCGACTACGACCGCGAGAAGCTCCAGGAGCGCCTCGCCAAGCTGACCGGCGGCGTCGCCGTCGTGCAGGTCGGCGGTGCGACCGAGATCGAGGTCAAGGAGCGCAAGGACCTCGTCGACGACGCCTTCCACGCCACCAAGGCGGCCTGGGAAGAGGGCGTGGTCGCCGGCGGCGGTGTGGCATTCCTGCACGCGATCAAGACGGTCCGCGATGCGGCGAAGAAGATCGAGGGCGACGAGCGCTTCGGCTACCAGATCATCGCCCGCTCGCTCGAATTCCCCACCCGCCAGATCGCCGAAAACGCCGGCCATGACGGCGGCGTGGTCATCGACGAGATTCTGACGCGCGGCAAGAACATCGGCTTCGACGCCGCTGCGGGCAACTATGTCGACATGTTCGACGCCGGCATCATCGATCCGGCCAAGGTCGCGCGGGTCGCCCTGCAGAACGCCGCCAGCGTCGCGGGGTTGATGCTCACGACCGACGTGATCTGCACCGAGTTCAAGGAGGAGAAGCACGGCGGCATCGAAGGCGCGACGCACTAATCGCGCCCCGCGCCGCATGATCCGCACCCGGCAATGGTCGCGTGCGGAGCCGGGTCGCCGCCGACCCATCCGGCGCTGCAGCGGGTCTTGTGGACAGGGGCGTTCGCGCGGCGGACGCCCCTGTCATTATCTTTCCCGGGCCGACGTTCCCTGTCCGACCGGGCCGAGTGATTGAGGGCATCGCTTCCCCGTGGCCTCCAAGCGCGATTACTACGAAGTGCTCGGCGTTGGTCGCGAATCCGCGGCCGACGACATCAAGCGCGCCTATCGACAGGCCGCCATGAAGTACCACCCCGATCGCAACCGCGAGCCGGGCGCGGAGCAGAGCTTCAAGGAAGCCGCGGAAGCCTACGAGGTGCTGTCGGACCCCGAGAAGCGCGCCCGCTACGACCGCTTCGGCCACGAAGGCCTCAACGGCGTGCCGATGCACGACTTCGCCCACATGCGGGCGGACGACATCTTCAGCGTCTTCGAGGAACTGCTCGGCGGGGCTTTCGGCGGCGGACGCGCGCGAGGACGCTCCCGCGCCGGCGGCGGCGGCGGCGGCGTGGACATTCAAACCACGCTCGAGCTGGAAATGCAGGATGTCGCCACCGGCACCGAACGCACCCTCCGCTTCGAGCGCCAGGATTATTGCCAGCCCTGCTCCGGCCGCGGCGCCGCCCCCGGCACGAACACCACGCCCTGCAAGACCTGCGGCGGGTACGGCCAGGTCGAGCGCCAGCAGTCGATGGGCTTCTTCGTCACCCGCCAGGTCGTCGAATGCCCCGCGTGCCACGGCCGCGGGCAGACCATCACAAAGCCGTGCCGCGACTGCGGCGGCAGCGGCCGCGCCGCGAAGGAAGTCGTCGTCAGCGTCAAGGTGCCGCGCGGCATCCACGACGGGCAGATGATCCGCGTCCGCGGCGAGGGGGAACCGGGGATGAACGGCCAGACGCGCGGCGATTTGCTGTGCGTCATCCGAATCAGCGAACACCCCTTTCTCGTCCGCGACGGCGATCACCTGATCTGCCGGCTGCCGATCAGCTTCACGCAGGCGGCCCTCGGCGGACAGGTCGAGGTGCCCACGCTGGCCGGCCGCGCCCCGCTGCGCATCCCCTCCGGCACGCAGCACGGAGCGGTCTTCAAGCTCAGCGGCAAAGGGCTGCCGAACATCAACACCGGCCGCAGCGGCGACGAGATCGTGCAGGTGCTGGTCGAAATCCCCAAGAAACTCACTCGCAAGCAGGAGGAGCTGCTCCGCCAGCTCGCCGCCACCGAGGACAACACGGCCCTCCCGGAGTCGCGCGGTTTCTTCGAACGCATGAAGGACTACCTGATGGGCAAGGGCGACGCCGGGGCGTAGTTCGCGTCCGGCGCATCCGAGCTGCGGCGCCGCGGACCGGCGCCGCGAGGACAGGAGTAACGCGATGACACACGTCGAACATGACCCCGCCGCTGCCGATTCCGCAGCGGGCGGTGTGGCCGACGCCTCCGACCCGCGCGGCGGCGGAGCGCCCGATCCCGGCGCGCAAGCTCACGCGGATCCTGCGCCCGCCTCGCCGGAGCGCGAACTGGCCGAGCTGCGAGAGAAGAACCTGCGCCTGATCGCCGACGGCCGAAACCTGGCGACCCGGCTGCAACGCGACAAGGAGGAGGCGCTGCGCTTCGCAGAGGCGGATTTCGCCCGCGACCTGCTGGTCGTGCTCGACGACCTGATCCGCACGCAGCAATCCGCGGCGCAGGGAGCGGATTCCGCCACCCTCGCCGACGGGGTGCGCATCACCACCGAGCACTTCATGAAGCTGCTGCGCAGTCGCGGCGTGGAGCCGATCCAGGCGGAGGGCCACCCCTTCGACCCCGATCTGCACCAGGCCCTGATGCAGCAGCCCAGCACCGACGTTCCCGCCGGCACGGTGCTGCGCGAGCTGGAGCGCGGCTACCGCATGCACGACCGCGTGCTGCGCGCGGCAAAGGTCGTGATCTCGACCGGCCCGTCGTCGGGCTGATTCCCGAAAGGAACGCCATGCCGACCTACGAATACGCCTGCGAGGCCTGCAAACATCAGTTCGAGGAATTTCAATCCATCACCGCGGCCCCCCTGCGCAAATGCCCGGCCTGCGGAAAGTCGCGGCTGCGCCGGCTGCTGGGCATCGGCGCGGGGGTGATCTTCAAGGGCAGCGGGTTCTACCAGACGGATTATCGCAGCGAGAGCTATCGCAAGGCGGCCGAGGCGGACAAGCCGGCGGCCGATTCACCGAAGCCCACAGCGGAAGCAGCGAAACCGGCGACCGATTCTCCGACGCCGCCCGCGACGCCGGCAAAGCCGGATGGACAGGCGAAAGCTGGCGCACCCGCGTCGTCTCAGCCCTCCGAGAACAGCGCCGCATCGAGCACGCCCCGCTCCAGCGCTCCGATCTCATCAAAAGCCCCCAGCGGCGGCCGCGCGCGCCGCTCCGCCACCTCCGCGAAGAGACCTAAATCCGGCCGAAAGTGAGTGCGAAGATTGATCTGGATGTCCACGCGCACAAACGAACCCTGAGCCATCACGCTGCGAGCAGGCGCACCGGATTCACCCCCCCACCCCCAGCTTCCCCACCGCCGCACACAATCGCTCATGCGTCCGCCGCAGCGCCTCCGGTATCACCCGCACATCCCCCACCACCGGCATGAAATTCGTATCCCCGCCCCACCGCGGAACGATGTGCCAGTGCAAGTGATCCGGCAGCCCCGCCCCGGCACAGCGACCCAGGTTCATCCCGATGTTGAATCCCTGTGGCGACAGCGCTTCCGCCAGCACCCGCAATCCGTCCGCCAGCCGCGCCGATAGCTCCTGCCCCACCTCCGCCCGCAGCGCCGTCAGGTCGCCGCCATGCTCCAGCGGCGAAATCAGCAGGTGCCCGCCCGTGTAGGGAAACCGGTTCATCAGCATCAGCGTGTGCCGCCCGCGCAGAACGACCAGGTTTTCCGCATCGCGCTGCGGATTGGCCGCGTAGTCGCACAGGAAGCAGGCCGGCGATTCCCCCTCGTGAAGCTCCGAGATGTACTCCATCCGCCAGGGCGCCCAGATGTTCTGATGAAACTCGGGCATCGGATCAAGCCCCGTCAGTGCCGCAGGACGTCGCCGCTCGCCGCTCGCTCATCGCCGTCGCGACCCGCGCTCGCAGCACCCGCGGCGCAATCGCCGCCGCGCGCGACATTCGCTGCGCCAACGTCACGGTTCACGGCACCCGCGGCGCCATGGACGCCGCTGCGCCCGTCGCCGACCGCTGCTGCGGCACCACGCGAATCGTCCGCGACGCGCGATACTCCACGCCGCCGCTGGTCAGCACCAGCAATTCCAGCACATACTCACCCGGGCGCGTCAGCGTCTTTTGACCATTGCTGCCGGTGCAGAGCGGATCGCCGTTGAGCGACCAGAGAAACGTCCCCGAGCGCAGCCAGTCGGGCGGACAATCCGCCGAAAAACCCAGGTTCAGCGGCTCGATCCCCACCGCCGACGTCAGCCGGATTCCGACCGGCCCCGCCGCCCCCGGCGTCGGCCGCACCGCCGACCGGCCGCCATCCTGCGGCCCGGCGCTGCGTACGCCGCCATTCAATTCATGTGTCGCGCGATCCACGCCCGAATCCGGGCGCGGTTCTGCACCCGCCGATCTGCGGGCCGACGCCAACGCCGGCTGGCGCTTCGCCACTCCGCGCGAAACCGTCCCTGCCAAAGCGGCCAGCCCTTCCGCGTTTCCGTCAATCACCTGCCGTCGGGCCAGGGCTTCGCTCGGTGTTCGCGGCTGCACCCCCGCCACCTGCGCGAAGAACGACGCCGCCACGTCCGGCGTACGCTCATGCCCCAATCCGCGAACCAGCACCCACCCGCAATTCTTGAAGCCGTGGCCGGCGTACCACTCTCGTGCGCGCCGCGACTCCGACAGGCAGATGCCCACGTCGTGCTCGGTGTTCACGATCAGGATCGGCGCATACAGCGAGCGCGGCGTCTTGGACGAATCCAGCACATGCTCCGAAAAGTTGGACTGCCGAACCGCCAGGCACGTGAACTTGTCCGGGTACTGATTGAGCAGCGAGTGCGCCAGATACCCCCCGCTGCTCCAACTCGTCGCCAGCACGTTGGCAGGATCCGCCCCATACTGCTGCACGACGTGATCCACAATCGCCGCCGTGCAGCGCTCATCCTCCACAAACGCCGCGTGACGCGATCGAACCGGGAACTGAGCCAGAACGTCCGGCGCCTTCAACTCCGGCGCAACAACGATGAACCCGTATCGATCGGCCTCCGCCTCCCACTCCAGCGCCTGCGGCCGCGCATTGTCGAAGGGCTTTAGCCCATGACACGAAACCACCAGCGGCCAGCGCCGCGAGTTGCGCTCTGCCGCCGTCCCGCCGACGTATTGCTCCGGCAGGTACAGCCAGAATCGGCGACCCGTTTCCGGTTCGCGCATCCGTTCCAGCAGCCCCAGCCCCCGCGGCTGATGAACAGCGCAACCCGTCAGCGGCCACAGCAATAGCACGGCCGCAACCAGCGCCTGAAATCCGGGAAAAAACGAGGATTTCGAGCGAATGTCAGCGCCTCCTGCCAATCGTGCCGCCCGAACTGCCATTTGCGGCAGAACCGGCGTATCACACAAATCCATATCGGACAGATGGTTCGAGTCGTCCAATCGGTCCGATCGACCCACGCCGGTCGATCGCCGCGTCTGCTCCGCGCCACCCCGCTTCCGGAGTATATCCGCAGTCCGTCGGTTGTTCACGGCGTGCTCAAAGCACGCGCACTTCCCGCCCCGTATCGCCAAGCGCCAGCAGCACTCCCGCGGCCACCGCAAACCGCACGTACCCAAGCCCCGCCCGCGATTCGCCATCCCCCAGCGCCGCCAGCGACGTCAACCGCCCGCATTCGGCGCCCTGTAGCGCCAATTGCGCCGGAACAGCGACTTCCGCATCCCCGCTGACGCGAAATCGTGCCAAACGGCGCGCCGGATTCCCGAACGACCGCATCCGTTCGATAATCTCCTGGCCCAGATAGCAGCCCTTGTCATACACGATCGCCCGCCCGATCTGCCCCGATTCCGGCGCGACGGTCCGCTCATCCAGTTCGCGTCCGAACCACGGTACCCCCGCTTCGATTCGCAGCGAGTCCAGTGCAATCAGCCCGGCGGGACGCACGCCATGCACTCGCGCCAGCCGCTCCCACCACCCGGCCGCATCAACGACCATCAACTCAAATCCCGGCCCGACGGCGAAATCATGCCGCACTACCCGCTCGCCGGCGCTACCGTCGGAAAGTGGGCAATGACCGAATTCTGCGAGCGCTGCCGCCTCGCTGCCGGTGATCGCGCGCACGACTTCGGCTGCCCGCGGCCCGCACAAACCGATCCGCCCGAGTCGATCCTCGACGGCGATGGTTGCTTTTTCCGACAATAGGTATCGATCCAGCCACAACCGCAGCAATTCGCGCCGATCGGCGGCACAATCCAACAGCAGTGCATCGTTGTCGCTCAACACGTTCAGATCGAACTGCACCCGCCCGCGCACGTCGCATGCAAAGGCGTAGCAACCCGTTCCCGGCGTCAGCCGCTTGACGTCGTTCGTCAGCAGGTTGTGCAACCACGCATGCCGATCCGCCCCCTCGACGCGCAACAGCGCCCGATCGCTTCGGTCGAACATCGCCAAGTTGTTTCGCGCGGCATCGGCCTCGGCGCGCGGGTCGCCGAAGTGCGCAGGCACGTCGCGCCCGCAGAACGTCGCGGTCGCCGCCGGACGCGGGCCGTTCATCTCCCGAATTCTCGCCGCTGACGCTGAATCTGACATCGTCGCCCTTGTCGGAACGGTTCGCCTGCGACACACTTTCGACTCGGCGGACGGACCGCCGCACCCCGTCGTGCGCGATCGCGAGCGGCCGGGCTTCCTTAGGATATCGCGCCGGACGCCGGCGGCATCGGGGATGCGGATGCGAACGGCGTGGATCATCTCCATCGGTACCGAGTTGACGCTCGGTCAGACTGTGGACACGAACGCGGCGTGGCTCGCGCAGCGGCTGAGCGCCCGCGGCATCCGCGCCGTCCGGCATCTGACCGTCGCCGATGAACTGGCTGACATTCTGGGGGTTTTGGACGCCGCCGCGTCGCACGCCGACCTTGTCCTGATCACCGGCGGACTCGGCCCCACCGAGGACGACCTGACGCGCCAGGCACTGGCCGACGCCGCCGGAACCCCGCTTGAGCCGCATGCCGAGAGCCTCGACCGCATCCGCGAGTATTTTCAGGCCCGCGGGCGATCCATGCACGAAGGGAATTTCGCTCAGGCGCTGCTGCCGATCGGTGCCGAGGCTCTGCCCAACACCTGCGGCACCGCGCCCGGCATCCACCTGCGATTGCGCGAAACGCCGGTGTTCGCGCTCCCCGGCGTGCCGAGCGAGATGCGAGCGATGTTCGATCTCGAAGTCGCTCCGCGTCTGCCGATCGCGGCCGGCGTCGTGCTGCAGCGCCAATTGCGCTGCATTGGGGAGGGAGAGGCGGCAATCGGCGCCAAGATCCGCGATTTGATGGCGCGCGGGCGAAATCCCGAGGTCGGCACGACCGCGCGGCTGGGCATCGTGGGCGTGCGGATCAACGCCACCGCCGATGACGCGGCGGAGGCCGGCCGCCTGCTCGATGAGGCCGAGCGCGAGTTGCGATCGCGCCTCGGCGCGCTGGTCTTCGGCCGCGACGACGAAACGCTGGCCGGCGTGATCGGGCGACTGTTGATCGATGAAAGCGGGATGCTGGCCGTCGCCGAGTCCTGCACGGCCGGCCTGCTGGGCAGGCTGCTGACGGATGAACCGGGGGCCAGCCGCTGGTTCGCCGGCGGCGTCATCAGCTATTCGGACGCGCTGAAGTCCGCCCTGCTCGGCGTGCCGGGCGAATTGATCGCCCGCCATGGGGCGGTCAGCGCCGAGGTCGCCGCGGCAATGGCCGACGGCGCCCGCACGCGGCTGGGCGTCACGCATGCGCTGAGCATCACGGGGGTGGCCGGTCCGACGGGCGGCAGTGCGGACAAGCCGGTCGGCACGGTGTTTGTCGGGCTTTCGACCGCTGCGGCGACGCGGGCGGAGCGGCTGCAACTGGGGGCGGACGGCACGCGCGAGGCGATCCGCGAGCGCTCGGCGACGGCGGCGATGAACCTGCTGCGGCTGGAGCTGCTGAGCGGCCGCTCGGCTTCGGCTTGAGCGGGGAGCGGCGCGCGGCTTCGGCCTGGTCGGAGGTCGCGTGATTTCGGCTCAATCGGCGGGCCGCTCGTGGATGCGTCTTGGTTGGCTGCCGCGCGGCTTCGGCCTGGTCGGAGGTCGCGTGACTTCAGCTTGATTGGGGTGCGGCGCGATTACGGTTTGACCGGGGGGCAGCAGCTTCGGCCTGGTCGGAGGTCGCGTGATTTCAGCTTGGACGGGCGGCAGCGTGATTTCGGCATGATCGGGAGCCGCTCGACCTCGGCAGAATCGGCGGGCGGCGGCCGGGAAGCGGGGCTTGCGGCGGGTGCGGATTGGGGTATGATGCCCTGTCCGACGCCCAAAGAGCGTACGGGGTGTAGCTCAGCCTGGTTTAGAGCGCTTGGTTCGGGACCAAGAGGTCGCTGGTTCGAATCCAGTCACCCCGATTCAGCGGACATGATGGCAGCGGCAACTGAGCAATCGTCACGTCCAAGTCTGAAGCACCCACCGCCCCAAACGTCGCCCATTCGCCCTTCGTCCATTCCCGTGGTACGTTGGAAGGATGAGCCGTTCGCCGCTCATTCACGCCGGCAGCCTCTCCGAAACCGTCGACGCGGTGAACGAGGCCATTCACTTCGGCACGAAAATCCCCCTTCGCGAGCGGAAGGCCGCCGCGGTCTGGATCGCGTCGCGCCAGGGGCGGCCCGGCGCCTACGCGGACACCTTCGCGGTATTCGAGCAGGAGCGCAAGCGCGGAATCCGGCTGTTCACCGGGGAGCGCGTAACCTCGGCTTCGGCACGTCACATCCTCGGCCAGGAGGCCTGTCGCGTGCTGCTGCAGCTCCGCGTGCGCGACAAATCCGTGCAACAGGCGCTCGGGCGTGCGACTGACGGGCTGCTGAAGCGCCTGTCGCTTGCGTCGACGGATCCGCGCCGCGCGAACCCCGGGTTCTTCTGCTGCGGCGCGTGCACGGTCGGCCTCTGGCGCCACCTGGCCGCGGGCGGGTTGGACCGACAGGAGGAACGCCTGCACAAGGGCGTCGGATATCTCTCCACGATGCGCGACGGCGGAACCGGCTGGCGGAGATTTCCATTCTGGTACACCGTTCTGGTCCTCTCGGAGCTTGACCTGCCGGTTGCGAAGTCGGAGCTTCGCCATGCCGCGCCGGCATTGCAGCGCGCTACGACGCGCTCGGCCGCGACAATACACGCCACACGACGACAATCGATCGCATTGCGGGCGCTGACAGCGCTGTGAGAGCGCGCCGAATTCCCCCGTTCTCCCCGCCGGCCCCGCGTTAGAATCGATCCGCCGCCGCGCCGCATTGCAGCATGGCCGCCGGCCGGTGGAACGGCGGCGGGCGGGCTGACGTCGATGATGGCCATGCGGGACGCCGCTTCGCTTCTCAGGAAGCTCGCAGCGGCGTGGGCGGGAGCGGCGGCCGCCGTTCACAACGCCGCATGAGTGGCCGCGAGCGGCCCAGGGAGACATGATGTCTGCCTTGATCGGGTTTCACGCCAAGCTTCAGCGACCGGTGGATACACCCAAGTCGGCCGCGTGGCTCTTCCTGGCCCTGCCGACCAAGGCCAGTGCCCAGCTCCCGTCACGCGGGCCGGTGGCTGTGACCGGCACGCTCAACGGCCGCCCATTTTCTGCCACGGCGGAGCCGGACGGACAGGGCGGCCACTGGCTCAAGATCGAGAGCAAGCATCGCCGGGCCGCCGGCGCTTTCGGCGGACCCGGACTGCAGGTGGGCGATTCCATCGCGGTCGAACTCGCGCCGGTCGCGCGCGGGGAGGAGCCCGAGCCGGACGTTCCGTCCGATCTGCAACAGGCGCTCAATTCGGCCGCGGCGAAAGCGCGCGAAGCGTGGTCCGATATCACGCCGGCCGCTCGCCGAGATTTCATCCGGTGGATCACGTCGGGCAAACGGGCTGAGACACGCGTCAAGCGGATCGCCGCCGCGTGCGACATGCTGGCAAAGGGCAAGCGCCGACCGTGCTGCTTTGATCGCTCGGGGATGTACGACAAGAGCATTCGCCCGCCGGGCGGCTGCTGAGGGCGACGGATCGGAAATGCAAGACAAGCGGAATCCGAAGATGACACTGACAGTTCCGGTGGATCACAGTTGTTGAGACGGGCGTCTGAGACATCGTGCGGCTGAAGTCGCCGCCGCCCCATTCAAATTCCCCCTCCGAAGGCAGTGCGAGCCACATCCGGCATCGGCGGATGCGCAGCCGCGATCCGGCATCCTCGGAACTCGCTCTGCCGCCGGCCGCACGCGACATTCCTGACGTTGCACGCCCGCTGCACGCGGCGTACTGTTCGCGGCTCGCCTCGCCGTCTGTATGTGCATGGGCCGCAGGGCACGCGCGCAGAGGGCGGCTCGGAAAGGAGCACGACCGTGGGGCTGACTTCCGGACCCGTTTCATTCGGGCGATTTCTCATCAACGGCGAGCTGCCGGCCGGCACCGGCGTCGAGCTGCTCGACTCGGTGCAGGAGCACGCCTTCGGCCGCAGCCCCGGCACCGCCGACGGCCTCGTTTCGGGGTGGATCGGGCCGCGCCACCTCTTCGAGACCGACATCGACGCGCGACACGCCTGCTTCGGCCGCTACCTGCTGCTCGCCCTGCGCATCGATCGCGCCCGCATTCCGTCCGCCCTGCTGCGCAGCTACATCCGCATCGAGGAGGACGCCGCGCTGGAGGCTTCCGGACGCGAGTTTCTCAGCCGCGCCGAGCGGCGCCGCGCGCGCGACGCCGCTCTTTCGCGCGCGGAGCGCGAGCTGCGGGAGGGCGCCCATCGACAGATCCGGGCCGCGCCCGTGCTGATCGACGTCGAGGGCGGCACGGTGCTGTGCGGCTCCACCGGCACGCTGGTCGCCGATCGCCTGATGCAGACCTTCTCCGACACCTTCGGCGTCGGAATCGAACCACAAACGCCGGATCGCGTTGCCGAGCGCTTGATGACGCACGCCAGGAACACGCGCGCCCTCGACACGCTTACGCCGATGCGCCTCGGCCGCCCGCCGCGCGACTTCGCCGACGACGCCGCCGACGGCATCGAGACGGATCGCTCCTGGCTGGGCAAGGAGCTGCTGACGTGGCTGTGGTTTCAATCGGAGCGGAATGACGCCGCGCTGCGCGTCCGCGGCGGTGAGGACGTGACGGTGATGCTGGACCGCACGCTGCGGCTGCGCTGCGACTACGGCCTGACGGGCGTGGATGCGATCACCGCCGATTCGCCGACGCGCCTTCCGGAGGCGCATGCGGCACTGGCCGTCGGCAAGCAGCCGGTGCGGGCCGGGCTGATCCTCGGCTCGCCCGCGGGCGAAGCGCGGCTGACGCTCGATGCGCTGCGCTTCACGGTCAGCGGCCTTTCGATCGTCGAAGAAGAGACCGAGGGCGATGCCCGCGCTCGACTCGAAGCGCGATTTGAGAGAATCATCGACTCGGCGAATCTGCTCGATGCGCTCTTCGACGTGTTTCTGCAGCGCCGCTGTGCACGGGATTGGGCCGCCGAGCAGAAGGAAATGACCGCCTGGGCACAGGGGCGACGCGAGGCACCCGCGCTCCGCGCGGCGCAATGACGGACCGCTATGGAATCTCGCCCGACTCCGCCCCGCCGGCCGTCAGCCCGCTCAACATCTGCTGCGCCCGAATATTGCCCGGCTCGACCTCCAGCGCCTTGCGGCACATCTCGACCGCCTTCTCCGCCTGGGACGTCTCGCGGTAATACTGCGCCAGCAGCATCATCGTCGCCACGTCGCGCGGGCTGTACTCGTGCGCTTTCTCCGCCAAAAGGATCGGCTGATAGAGCGCCAGCAGTCTGCGCACATCCGCCTGCGCGACCAGGTACACCGCCGTCGATTGGAGCAGTTCCGCCGCACGCGCTTCACGGCCCGCCGTCAGCCGATCGGTCGGCTCGCCTCGCGCGTTGCGCTCATACAGATCGTTGTGCGCTTCGGTCATCGCGCGGATTAGCGTCTCATACGCGGCGTTGAGCCGCTGGACCTTGTCGACCGCGCCCGGTGTCCGCTGCCGCACCTCCTCCGCCAGGCCGACCAGCCGCTGCGCCTCTTCCACCGCACGGTCATACTTCCGCGAATCCACGAGCAGCGCCACCAGCGCCGCCCGCGCTTCGAACGAATTTTCATCGCGCCGCACGGCGAACTCCGCCGCTTCCAGCGCCTTTTCCGTCCGCCGCTCGCCCTGATAGGCGGTTGCCAGAAGCGTGTACACCTCCGCCACGCGATCTTCCGGCGCGACCTTGCTCGCAATCTCCAGGTAAAACGGCGCCTGCCGCCAATATCTTGCCGACAGATACGCTCGGCCCATCCCGAAATTCGCCTCGAAGTTGTTCGGCTGGCTCCCCAGAATCTGCCGGTAGTACTCGCGCGCCGCCGTGAAGTCACTCGTGGACTCGGCGATCTGCGCGAGAAACACCTTGGCCGGCACGCTCTCCGCATCCCGCGCCAGCACCGCCCCCAGCAGCCCCTTGGCGTCGTTGTACTTCTTCTCCTCGATCAGTCCCGCGACGCGCGAGAGGATGCTTTCTGTTGATTCGCTCTCCGACACTGCCCCAACCGGCGGAGGCAGCGGCGCCGGCATCCCCGGGCGCGACGGCGTCGGGTTTGTGGGCACGTCCGTCAGACCCGGAATCCCAGGACTCACCGGCCGCCCACCCTCACCCGCCGGCGAAGTGGTCGGTGTAGCGGCAGGTGGAGGAGCGGCGCCGGGCGCGTCGGGGCTCGGCGGAGGCGACGCGGGGGGCTGCGGCTCGGCCGTCGGAGGTGCGGAACCTGGGGCTGCCGGCGGGTTTTGACCCGCAGTCGCCCCGGTATCCTGTGCCGCGACCCAGGACACGCCCGCCACGGCTAGCGCCGCCGCCAGAATCACCAACCAAAATCGCATGTCTCATCTCCGACGGGCCGGACGATTGTCCCAATCCGGCCGACCGCTGTTTGGCGCATGCAGCGCGCCAAATCATCCCTGCTCGTGACCGATCACCTCGGCGAGTCCAGGCGCCGCCCATGTCGAGCCGGCCACCGTGGTCCCGAATCGCTCGCAATCTTATCGACCGTCCGCACTTGCGGCGAACAGCCCTGCGAATTCGCCATTCCGAGGGAAGCGTGGGTTGAGTCGTTCAAGCTGCCGCAGCGGCGTCATGCGACTGAGCACCCGGGCGGGAGCGGGTTGCACCGCCTAAGAAATCCGCACGTCACCTGCCCTTGACGATACCTAACATATACCGTACACTCTGGCCATTCGCCGGTGCGAATGCCCCGTCAGCGGGCGTGCAGGGCCAAGGAATCGGGCGCCATGGACGGCGCGCTGCACGCCGGGTTCGCCGAGCCGTTTCGCTCCCGTCGGGCGCCATGTCGCCCGTGCGGCGGCAGCGCCTCGCCTTGACGGAAGGCCCGCCCACCATGAGTCACAGTCGCCCCTCCCCCGTCCCCGACCGCAACCCTTGCGCTCGCGATCGCGGCCCCCGCGCCGTCAATCGTCCGTCGCGTCGCGCCGGCTCTGCGCCGAAATCCCGTCGCCCGGCGGCTCAATCCGGGAACCGGGTGCAAGGCGGATTTCTGCGGATCATTCCCACCGACGCCGGCCGCACCGCGCAGCGGGTGCGCCCTTCCGCGCCTCAGAGGGGATCACTCGGCAGCGGCGCCATGCCGCGCACGCCACACGTGCTGCACACGAATCACGAGCAGCACATGAACAGCCCGGGCGAAGCTCCGTGCGCCCCGAACGACGACATGGACGGGCTGACCCGGTCAGAGGGCGCGATCGACCGCATCATCCCGCTGCTGCCGCTTTTTTCGCCCGCGGAACTCTGCGGGCTGGCTTCGTTTCTCGAGTCGCGCGTAGCATCGCGGCTTCTACTCCGCTCACAAACGCGCGGACCTGCTCGGCCGAAGCATCGGCGAATTTCTGCTCCCATTCGCGGAGCCGATTGATCGCGCGGCGCCGGGCGGCCGGGTTTTCGATCATCAGCAGCAGCCCCGCGGCACACAGGCGGGAAGCCCGCATCCCGCTGTCGCCGGCCTCGTCATACAGGAGCTTGAGCGGCTTCTCGACCTGGAAGTTGATCTGCGGCTTGCGGTCCGTGGTCATGTCTCGATCCTCGGCGAATGGTCGAATTTCTAGGAATCCGACGCATTATCGCCGCCGCACCGCGCGCTGTCCAGCGTTTCAAACGCAACCGAGGCGCTTCGCGGCGCGGATGGCCGACCCACCCGGCCGCACACGGACGGCTCGGCCGCGTACGCACTCGTCCGCGGCCGACGGAATCAGAACGACAGTCCGCCGCGAACCGGGCGCTTCTTCTTCGGCTTGGCCGGCTCGGCGGGCGCACCGGCCGCAGCCGCCGAATCCCCCGCGGCCGCTCCCGCGCCGCTCGCGGCCTTCTCCGCCGGCGCGGTCCGCAGCGAAAGCGAGATGCGCCGCTGCTCCCCGTCCACCGAGAGCACCCGGCACTGCACGACTTGCCCCGGCTTGACCACTTCCTCGGGCGTGCGAACGTGCTTATCCGCCAGTTCGGAGATGTGCGCCAGCCCCTCGACGCCCTCCTCCAATTGGATGAACGCGCCGAAGTTCGTCGTCCGCACCACCGCCCCGCTGACCACCGCGTCCTTCGTGTAGCGCTCCGCAACGCCGGTCCACGGATCGGCCGTCAGCGCCTTGAGCGACAACGACAGCTTTCGCTTGTCCGCATCCACCAGCAGCACCGACACGCGAACCGCATCCCCCTCCTTGAGCACCTCGCGCGGATGGCCGATGCGCCGGCCGTAGGTGATCTCGCTGACCGGGATCAACCCCTCCAGGCCGGCTTCGACCTCGCAGAATGCGCCAAAGTCCATCAGCCGCGTGATGCGCCCATCGACCGTGTCGCCGACGTGGTAATTCGTCGCCGCCAGCGTCCACGGATCGGCCGAGAGCTGCTTGCGCCCAAGCGAAATGCGATCGCGCTCGGGGTCGATTTTCAGGATTTCCACCTCGATCTGCTCGCCGACCTTCAGCACATCGCCCGGCTTGTTCACGCGCGCCCACGAGATGTCCGACACGTGCAGCAGGCCGTCGATCCCGCCGATGTCCACGAATGCGCCGAAATCCGTCAGCCGCTTGACCGTGCCGGTCATGCGCTGCCCGGCCGCCAGCGTCCCCTTCACCTGGTCGCGCTGCTCGGCCGCTTTGCGCTCCAGCACCCGCCGATGACTCAGCAACAGGCGCTTGCCGCGCCGATCAATCTCCGACACTTCGCAATCGAGCTTGTGGTTGATGAACTGGGTGAAATTCTCATGGCGAAGCACGTCGACCTGGCTCTTGGGCATGAAGGCCTTGATGCCCTTCACGTCCAGCTCTAGCCCGCCGATGTTCTGCCCCGTCACGCGCGCCTCGACAATGTCCCCCACTTTCAGCGAATCCCACCGCGCCGATGCGCGTGCTTCGCGCAGCGAAAGCCGCATCTGGCCGGTCTCGCGGTCGAAACCCTGCGAGACGAACAGGTGCGCCTCACCGACCTGCGGCGGCGTGTCGAATTCCTCCGCCGGAATGAACGCCTCGGCCTTCCCGCCGATGTCCACCAGCACGTCCGCCCCGCGCACGCCCACGATCGTTCCCGGGATCTTCACCCGTTCTTCGGTGTGGTGGCCGTGCCCGTGCCCGCGACCATGCCCGCGGCCGCCGCTCCGACCGCCGCTGCGCCCACCGCCATGAGCACCGCCGGCAGAACCTGCCGCGTGCTCCTGCGCCCCGGCGCCGCCCCCGCCCCCCGCACCGGGCACACCGGAAGCCCCGCGCGGCGGCTCGGCCGCCCGCATCAGCTCCTCGGGCGAGATGTCGCCCAGGGCGGCGGCCAGTTCGGAGGAAATGTCCTTGTCGTCCGGAATCTGCGGGTCAGGGTTCACGGCCACACCCGTTCGAGAATTGGCGCGCGACAACTAACAGCGGCCGGCGAAGTTGCGCGATTCGCGGCCGCCGGTGCGACGAGGTGCACTATCGGGGATTATACGATAAACGGCCCCCCTGGCCGAAGATTTTCACCCCCGGCCCGGCCGACGGGCCGCCGACGCCGATTCCCGGGCTGCGGGCGTACACCGCGCGCCGGAATTGCCCAGCGCTGAAGGCATTGGCGATCGCCGATTCGCGACGGCCCACCGAACATCCTTTGCGCTCGGCGTGCATCGCACCGATTGCGCTGAACTCCTACGGCCTTCCGGCCAGCAGCCGTTGAACGAACGGGGCGATGTCGAAGAGATCGAAGCGGCCGTCGCGGTTCACGTCACCGGCGGATTCGCGATCGGCGAGGGGAAAGGCGGCGGCATGAGCATCGGGGTGGGTGAGGGCGAGAACGAAGGGATCGGCGTCGAACCAGGTGAGGTCGCCGTCGCCGTCGAGGTCGCCGGGTTCCGGGTATTCGTGAAATCCGATGTCGACCCGCCCGCCGGCGACGCGCACCCGTCCGAAGAAGTCGCGGGCGTCGGGGCCGTAGTCCAGGTCGGTCGGCCCGGCGTTGATGAGCGGGGAATCGGGGCGCAGTCGATAGTCGCCGGGCGTGTAGAGGTCGTCAGCGGATTCAGGGGTGCCGTTCAGGTCCCATGAGCCGGGAGCGACGACGCGCGGATCGACGCGGAGGTTGCCGGGGAGCGTATAGAAGCCCGTGAACGGGTGAAAAGTCTCTCCCCACAGTATCCCGGCGAAGCAGTTGTCGCGCACGTCGTAATAGCCCGAGTCAGGGCTGCGATCCACATACATTGCATACCCGTTCTGGTAGTAGAGGTTTCCCCGGGCCGTCAGCACCCAGGGGTACTGTGTAGAGACTCCGATTGTCCCGCCGATGATCGAGCAGCCGAGCAGCCGCAAGTTGGCGCCCGACGTAATGCAACCGGTTCCGCCCTCCGGCCCGACTCCAATGCTGAGAATTTCGCTGCTTTGCACGACTGCGTCGGGACACTCGTAGATGAAAAGCGCCTGGACGCCTGCCGTGTGCCGGATGCGGCAGCGATCAACGATGACGGATGGCGCCTGGTCGAAGTACACAGTCTCGCCGATGACCGTCGTGTCGGTCATTTCTACCGAAGTGCGGTCCGCCATGATTGTGCGCTGCCGGCTGTGCTCCTCTTCCGGAAACCGCGGGACAAAGGTCGTGAGATTGCCTTCGAAGTGGCACGACGTCAGCCGCAACACACTGCTGTCGGCCCGGATCGCCGAGCCTCCGCTCTCGGCGCGGTTGTCGAGAAACCTGCAATTGTCGAGCGAGACAATCGATCTCAGTGCGCGAATCGCTCCGCCGGATCGATCTCGACACTCATTATCGAGCCAGATGCAATTACGGAACGACACCTCGGAATCGGTGACAACCGTCCCGCCGATAAGGGAGAAGGACGCACCCCTGATCGTCAGCCCCGCCACGTCAAGGGTCGATCCGGCCTCAATTCGCACAGACGTCACTAGCGTCGGAAGCCAGAGATGAAGTACCGTGGCGGCCACCACCGCCGGATTGTCCGGGTCGATTGAACGGATGGCAACGCGCTTGCCGATCGCCCAGAATCCGACGAGATGCTCGCCCGGCATGACAACGATGGTGTCGTGATCCTCCGCGAAATTGACCGCCACATAGAGGTTTGAGTAGTCGCCGCGTCCATTCACGTCAACAACGATGACCGCAGCGCTGGTGGATGCAGCAAGTGCAATGAGTGCGAGCAGGGACAGAGTAACTGGACGCATGACGATTCTCTCACTGAGCGGGAAAATGTCTCGACGGTGGGCGGCGCTACCGAGACGTGCGTCCGTACCAGCCGAGTTTCCGGCCCGCTCCCGAGCGGAGCGGGCCGGGGCATCACTCGCTACGTCATGATCGCGCCTGCGGTGCACGACGCAGCACACGTCGCGCCATCAGCCGCCAGTCAAGAGATCAGTGAAGCAGTCGATGTCGAAGTTGTTGAATTGCCCGTTGGGCGTGCACACGTCGCTCACAACCGGGCCGACGTCGCCGTGAAAGACTCGGGATTCCGCTAGCCATGGATAGTTGGCGTCATAGGCGGTGACGTCTGTCAGTGCCTCAGTAAACGGGTCGATGTCAAAGTTGTTGAGCAGATGATCCCCCTGCATGTCGCCCTTGACCGCGCTGACCCAGTAGACGCGGTCGTCGATGTAGGACTGGGGGTAGGGGTTCTGGGCGTTGATCGTCGGGCGCCCATAGGTCGTTCCCGCGACTCGGACTGTTGCGCCGCTGAGCCATTCCCCGGAGATGCTATTCCTCTCGCCAAACCGATTGATCCGGACCCACGCCGCGCTGCCCAGGGCGCTGCTTGAACCGATCGTAACCGCGCCGCCGTGGTCGGTGTCGATCTCAATCTTCCGGAGCAACTGGCCGCCCGAACCGGAACGCGTCTTCGCCTCGATCAGCCCGGTGCTCGTCGTACTGCCCTCAATCAGGACCGGAACATCGATGTTCCCGACGCCGCTGGACGTGCTGTCTCCGTCCGAGTTCGCGATGATCTCGCCGGAGAGGTCATCATCGATCGTGATTCCCGTGCCGCCAATCGACTCGGTTGACCGGATGGCGCCGCTGAGGCTGCCGCCGATCGAGCAGGAGTTGAACGTCAGACCGTTCTCACCGGTCGATTCGATGACCCCGGCCAGATCCCGCGCCAGCGTTACAGCCAGGGTCCAGCCGACCGAATTCCCATCATCCGCGAGACCCACGATGATTTCGCCGCCGGCCGTAATGGTCCCGCTCCCGCCGTCTGGAGTGTTGGTTCCGACCTGGAATCTCTTGTTGTTGTCCTGTCCGATCGTCTTGGCCTCGTACAACCTCGTGACTTCGCCCGACGAGGGATCGCAGTTCGTGAAGCTCGATCCGGACTTCTTGTAGCCCCACCGGCCGTCAATCACAACCATCCCGAGGTTGCCGCGCTTGTTCCCCGACGCCAGGTCCACCCACCCGACGTTTCGGGCGCCGGTGCTGTAGTTGTTTCCGGTATTGCTCTTGGCAATGCGAACGTTGTATGTGCCGTCCGTCGCGCCCGAGCCGAAGCGCACCGTGTTGATGTACCCGTCGAAATTATTCGTGCCCGTAGTGTCTTCATCGGCCGTGATTGTGAACGTGTCTGGCGAATTCAATTCGACGATCTGATCATCGCCCCCGCTGGCAATGATGCTGAACGTCCCGCCGTCACTCGCCGTCACCGTGATGACGTTAGCGGCCTGCACGATCCCCCCCCCCAGTGCGAGAGCGACTGCGATGGCCGCTCCACCCGCTGCCCAACTCCGGCATGTCATGACCGATCCTCCCTGTTGACGTGACTCCCAGGCGACAACCCGACCGTCGAGCCGCCGGCCCGCTGCGCTGAATTCTATTCCGTCGACGGTTATCGGCAACAGAATTATCAGAATTGATCGGAGGCAGGAAAGGCGCGCTTGCGGGTTCGGCATCCCGGTTGAGAGAGTTCGGGGGCTACGCCAGCTTGAGGTTCCGCCGCCGCACCGCCGCCCGGCGCATCGCCGGAAGAATGAACCGATCCGCGACCGTGTCCCAGCTCATCCGCGACGCCAGCTCGAACCCGCCATCGAGAAGCGCCTGCTGATCGTCATCGCCGTTGGGCAGGCGCTTCAGAATCTCCTGGGCCACATGCCCGGCGGCAGCCGCCTCCGCGCGGGTGCGTTGTGTTTCCCCGATGTTGATCGCGGACTTGATCGATGAATCCGCCCCGTGCGAGTGAATGTAATCCGCCAGCACGATGTTCCGCGAGCCGGCCCCGCCGATCTGTTTCACGAACCCCGCGCAGCCGCACGAGGTGCTGATCACGCAGATGCCGCCGAAGGTCAGCGGCTCGACCGGGCTGATGCCGAACGGCTCGTAGAGCGACAGCCCCAGCTCCACGTCGCTGCCGCGGCGGATGTCGATGAACTCGACCTCCGGCGGCACGCGCGAGCCGCAGGTGTCCGGCGAAAAGCCGAACTGGTTGATGTAGATGCAGTGGATGTTTCGCGACCGGGCGTTGAAGGACTGCACGTGCCGGTAGAACGCCGCCTCGCCGGGCGTCAGGTCCGGCCAGCCCTCCCGATGCGCCAGCGGCCAGTCCCACTCGCGCTCCATCCGCAGCACTTCCGACAGCGGGCGGCGCGGCAGTTCCGTGCTCAGCAGCAGCAGCGTCGCCGATTTGCCGCGCTTGCCCAGTTCCTCGTCCATCTCCAGCAGCACCTGCAAATCGCGCCATAGCGCCTTGCTGCGCACCAGCCGCGTGACGTGCGTGAAGACATAATCGGGCCGCCAGCCCAGCATGGCCTCGCAGTAATTCCGCAGGTGCGCACGGCAGGCCTGCCGCTGCGCCAGGTCGATGCGCGTCGCGGCGATGCCGTTGTAGGCCAGCGTCACGTCCGCATCCTCGAACGAACGCCCCATGAATTGCAATTCGCGGACGACGTGATGCCCGACGGCCAGCAGCCCGTCGCAATCATGCGTCGTGGAGACAATGGCGTGCTTGTAGTAATCATCCTGCGGGCCGAAGACGTCGTCGATGTACAACCCCGCCTTGCGCGCCGCCTCCAGCACGCTGTAGAACATCACGTCGTGGCCGGGATACTCCTCCACGATGCGGCGCACCGTGGCAACTTCGTGCGCGTGAAAAAGCGTGCGGTAGCGCTGCGGGTGCGTCGATTGCAGCGCCAGCGCCGCCGGCACCCCCATGTACTCATGCGCGAGAACGATCGCCGGCTGATCGGCCGTCGCCAGCCCCAGCGCCTCGATCGCCGGCAGCGCCGCGGCGGCGAGTTGCACGTATTGCTCAAAATCCCAGACCTGCTCGTAGCGGTGCGATTGCAGGCCGTAATGCTCCCACAAGCGCCCCTTCAGCTCATCCACCTTCGGGCGATGGATGTGCCGCAGGTCGATCAGCAGCACCTCAACCCGCGCCCGCCGCCCGCTGGCATCATCCTGCAACACGCGCTGGCCGTAAGCGATGTGCACGTGGAACTCGCGCTGGATGCGCAGGAACGCATCGGCATAGGGGCCTTCGTGCAGATGATCCAGCGAGGAATACTCAAGAACGCCCCCTTCCCCCAGCCGCTGCGGATTCTCCGGATAGAACATCGGCGCGACCAGCAGCGTGCGGCCGACGTGGTCGCGATAGGGGCGGCTGGTGATCAGCCCCTCGAGGACGGTGCCGATCCCGCCCACCTTGTGGACGGCCTCATGTGTGACATGGATGACGTTGAACACCGGGCGCGCTCCGGGTGGGGAATGTTCGCGGCGTATATCGGGGATTATCGGCCGCGCGGCCGGTTGCGCTGAACGACGCCCGGCGAGGCGAGGCCCCGCCGGCCGGGGCCTACTTCTTCCCGGCTTTCAGCGCGTTGAGCTTGCGAGCCAGCTTGCTCTTGCGGCGGGCCGCGGCGTTGCGATGCAGCGTAGGCCCGGTGGAAGCGCGATCCAGCATCTGGATCGCCGACTTCACGGCCGCCTCGGCCGCGGCCACGTCGCTGCCGGCCAGCGTCGCCTGCGTTTTTCGCACGACGGACTTCAATTCCGCCTTGCGTGCCCGGTTGCGGGCATTGCGCTTGGCGTTCTGACGGATTCGCTTCTCGGCGGATAGGGAGTGCGCCACGGCTGAAATTCCTCATGAACCAGACGATCAGAACTCGCCCCCGCCCGACGGCCGAAGGGGCCGCGGACGGCCGGGGATCGAACGGGGTAGTGTAGCCCGGGCGGGCATGGAGCGCCAAGGGCGATCCGGCCGTTGCACGAGGCCGGGCGGCCGGAACGTGAGAGCCGTTTCGCGGAAACCGCGGATCAGGCTCCGCGGATGTTCTTGCCGCGCGTGAAAATCCAGGTTCCGAGCATCAGCAAGGTTCCCAGGATGCTGAAGGGCAGCATGGCGAGGAAAAGGGCGTCCCAGTTCCCGTACCAGTCGATCAGCGCACCGAGCAGGAAGCCCGCTGCGATGGCCCCGACGTACTGGAACGAGTTGATGATGCCCAGCGCAAACCCGGCCATCTGCCGGCCGCCGATGTCCATCGCCACCGCGGTGCCGATGATCGAGTGGCTGGAATTCACCGTCAGCGAGATCAGCGTCAGGAATCCGACCGCGACCCAGGCGGAACCCCAGTTTGAGTGCCCCAGCACCAGCACCGCGGCCAGAATCACGAGCGTCTCGATGAAGTAGAGGCCGGTCGCGACGGGTGAACGGCGGCTCTTGCAGAAATTGTCGGAGATCAGCCCCGACATGAACGAACCGACGAACCCGGCGATCGGCAGCGTGAACCCCAGGATGACGAAGTGCCAGGAGCCTTTGCCGACGCTCCACTGGTCGAACATGTACTTGGCCCACCAGAAGTCATACGCGCGGCGCACGAATCCGGTGCACATGTACGCGCCGGCGTTGACCCACACCAGCGGGTTTGCGGCGATCGTGTTGAAGACCTGCCAGAGCGGCAGCTTGGTCTTGTCGAGGTTTTCCCGCCCGACTTCGTCGTCGTGCTGAACGCGCCAGCCGGTCTGCTCGGGGTGGTTCTTCACATTGAGCCACATCAGCACCGTGATCACCGCGAGAATCAGCGGCGGCGCGATGAACATGATCCGCCAATCCTGCTTGCCGAAATTGAACAGCACCACCCCGCCGACGGTGAGCACACCGGTCAGCAGAATCGCGGACATCTGGTTCACGCCCACCATGCCGAGTTGGATCATTCCGCCGAAGATGCCCGCGAAGCGCCCGCGCTCGCGCCGGCGGAACCACGCTGTGTTGATCTTCACCATCCCGGGCGAGCCGAACGACTGCGCATAGCCGTCAATGGTCCGAATGACGATGAACCCGGTCAGCAGAAACGCAACGTCCCAGAGCGAGAACAAGTGTGAGAATGCGCCGAAGGCGAGGTTGAGCACGATCGTCCCGGCCGCGCCGATGGCCATGGACTGCTTGCCGCCCAGCGCGTCGGCAAAGAGGCCGTTCAGGAATGTGCCAATGGCGTAGCCGAAGTCGCGACCGGTGCTGAGCCAGCCGGTCTGGGCATTGTTCAGACCGAATTCCTGCGAGATTTCAGGGGTGACGGTGCTGAGGTTGTAGCGGCACAGGTAGTACGCGGCGTAGAGCAAACCGAGGAAGAACCAGTTTCGCATCCGCCGCATGCGAAACGGAAGCGGCGTGGTGTCAAACCCGACCAGCCCCGGCGGCAGCGCGGCATAGCCGACCGTCGGTGGGTTCGAAGGCGGCGCTTGTCCCGGGTCAGGTCGGCTCATGTGGGGCACCGCTGCATCGGCCTGATCAGGGCAATCGCCTCCCGGCCGCGCGGCACGGGACGGGCCGGAATCTTCGCCAAGCGCCGGGCCGTCCGCAAGTCGGCAATCCGCGGCGGTCGCTAGCCCCCCTCTTCCGCCGCCGGGCCGCCAACCTGATCCCCCAACCCCCGCCGAATCGCCGCCAGCACCTCGTCCGGATGCACGCGGTCCGAAATCCGCGTCGCCGACCAGCGCCACACCACCCGCCCGCCGGCGTCAAACAGGAAGTGCGTCGGCACGGCAATATCCGCCCCCGATGGCGCGCCGCCGGCGTGCAGGACTCCCATCGCGCGCGTCAGCGTCGCGTCGGCGTCGGACAGAATGTCGAATGGCAGCTTGTTCCGCTTCACCACGAGCGCGGATCGCTCGGGCGGATCTGTCGATACCGCCAGCAGTCGCCCGCCCCGCCGCTGCATTTCCGTGCTGATGGCTCCGAACCCGCGGAGCTCTGCGATGCAGCTCGGTCACCAATGCCCACGGTAGAAGACCAGCAGCAGCGGCCCCTGTTTCACAACCTCCGAGAGCTGAACAGGCCGGCTCTGCTGATCGAGCAGCGTGAGCTCCGGGATGCTCGATTCGATTTGCGGCGGCGTGGTCCGGGGCAGCCGGGCCGCAACGAAGAAAGCGTACAACCCGAGCGGCAACAGCAACACGTTGGCCACGCACGCGATTCGGACCCATCGGCGGCGCGTGCGCAGCGCGTTTCGCGTGGCCCACATGGCCCCAAGTGCGAGCGTCGCGAACAGCGGCGCTCCACTGCGGTGCAGCCAATGCACGTCCAGGAGCAGCAGGTAGGCCGCCGCGCCGCTGAGCGAGAGCGCCAGGCAGAGCAGCACGGCAACCCATCCGGGGCCGCGTGCGGCAGGTGCAGTGAATGCATTGGTCGCATCAGGCGAAGTGGCGGGATTGTGCGGGTCGGCCGTCACAGGTTCATCCTATCCGCAATTCTCATCCCCGGCTTCGCAATTCTCGGCTCCGGACGCGATGGAAGCGTGCGTCTCCGATTGCGGAGATTGCGCCACTGCCGCGGCCCGGCGCTGACGCAGCGCCTCCGCGCAGACAATCGCCGCCGCGTGCGAAAGCGGCAGCGAGCTGGCGCCGCCGACGGTCGGAATGGTCGCAAAAGCGTCGCAGACCGATCGCACCGCCCCGCTCACGCCGCGCTTCTCACCTCCGATCACCAGCAGGGTCGGCCGAGTCAGGTCGAACTCGTGAATCGTGCGCTTGGCATTGGCCAGGCAGGCGATTCGGCGGATGCCGCGCGCTCCCAGCCGTACCAGCGCTCCCGCATCCGCCAGTTGCACGAGCGGCAGCCGCTCGTAGGCCCCCGATGCCGGCCTCGCCACTTCCGCGGCGTCGAAGTCCCAGACATGGCGCTTGATGAGCATCGCCGTCACGCCCATCGCCTCGGCCGTCCGAATGGTGAAGCCGAGATTGCGAGCGTCGTCCACACCCTCGAGCAGCAGCAGGAGCGGCGGGCCGGCGGTTCGATCCAGCAGCGCATCGAGTTCGCCCGCATCCAACCGCGGCTTCGGGCCGCACAGCGCGATGACCCCCCCATGGGTCGCGCCGTGGGCATGTGCGGCCAACTCCCCCTCTTCCACGAACCGCACCGGCACATGCCGCTGCTCGGCCAGCTCGACGATGTCCGCCACACTCTCGGCATGAATGCCGCGCCGAAGTAGGATGGAGTGGAATCGCCGCTGCGAAGCGGCCAACGCCGCCAACACGCTCTGTCGCCCTTCGAGGTGCTCCATGCCGGCGAGTGTAACGAACCACCGTCATCGCCGCCCCGCCCGCTGCGCTGCATGGGTCGCAGCCGCGCTGTTCGTCGCGTTGATGACGCCGCTCGGGTGCCGCAGCGGCACACCCGCAACCGATTCGGAATCGGGCGCCGGCCGCAGCGCGGACTCGAATGGAGACGCCCGGGCGGAAGGGGACACACCGGGTGCGACAAGAGGTACGAACTCGAATCAGGACGCGGCAGTGCAATCCGACCCCGTCATTGAAGCACTGTTGCAACCGATTCGTGAGCAGCACGAACTGCCCGCACTGATCGGGGCGATCGTTGATGATCGCGGACTGCGCGCGATCGGCGTGGTCGGCGTCCGCCGCCACAACGCCCCCGAACCCGCCACTGTTCATGACCTGTTCCACATCGGCTCGTGCACCAAGGCGATCACGGCGACACTGGCCGCGCGGCTCGTCGAACGCGGCGTGATCCGCTGGGACTCGACGGTGGGCGAGGTGCTGGGCGGCCCCGGGTCCGGCATTCATCCCGAATGGAACGGCGTCACGCTGGAGCAATTGCTGATGAACCGAAGCGGGGCGGCAGCGGCGGTCCCCGACGCCCTGTGGACAACACTGTGGGCCTTCGAGGGGACAGCCGGCGAAGCGCGGCGGGCGCTGGCCGACGCCGAAATCGCCCGCAAGCCGGTCGCCCCGCCCGGCACGAAGATGATCTACTCCAACACCGGCTTCGCGATTGCCGGCGTCATGCTGGAAATGGCAGCGGGTCGCGACTGGGAAGCGCTAATGCAGGAAGAGGTCTTCACGCCCCTGGGGATTCGTACAGCCGGCCACGGCGCACCGGGCACTCCGGAGACGGTCGATCAGCCCCGCGGACACTACCTGAAAAGCGGAAAGCTGACGGCCGTGCGCCCCGGCCCACGAGCCGACAATCCGCCGGCCATCGGCCCGGCCGGTCGCGTGCACTGCTCCATGCCGGATTGGGCGCGATTTGTGGCAGCACATCTTCGCGGCGCGCGATTGGCCCGAGGGCTGTCGCCGCGCGAAAGCGACGGCGCGAACGGGGAATTCCTGAAACCCGAGACATTTGGGCGACTGCACACTGCGCCGCCGGGCGGCGATTACGCGATGGGCTGGGTCCGCGCCACGCGGCCATGGGGCGGCGAGGTGTTCTGGCACAACGGCAGCAACACCCTCTGGTACGCGGTGACGTGGGTTGCGCCCGAGAAAAACATTGCCGTGCTGGTGTGCACCAACAGCGGCGCGCCCGCGGCGAACGCAGCAACCGACGCCGCGGCGGAGGCGCTCATCCGCCACGCGCTGGGCCTGGCACCGCAGACCCCCACCCCCGATTGACACCCTCGCGCCTCGTTCTGTACAGTCCATTTCGGAAGCCCGTCGCACGCCGGAATCCGGCGAAGCGTGCCGCATCGGACGTCCGCGAACCCCCCGCAGGCTCGGGAGGATGCGCTGGTGGCCCGTCGCACGGATCGACAACCCGCGATCACCGCTCGCGCTCCGGCGACCGTCGGCGCCGTCGCCCAGGCCGCCGACTCACCGCACGGCGCGGATGATCGCATTTCCTCCGCCGCTTCCGCCGACGAACTTGCCCAGCACCGTCTCGCACTAATGGGCACACTGACCGCGATGGTGGCGCACGAGATCAGCAATCTCGCAACGCCGGTGCTGGCGCGGGCCGAGGTGGCGCTGGAGTCCGGCGATGCCGAGGCGACGCGCGCGGCGCTGGCCCGCGCTGCCGGCAGCCTGCAACGGGCGGTTGATCTAGCCCGCCGCCTGCTTTCGGCCTCCGCGGCGCATGAAGTCACGACGACCGATTGTCCGCTCGAGAGCGCGGTTCACGAGGCGCTCGAATTGGCCACACGCCCGCTCTCGGCCGACGGGATCGAGCTGCGCACGTCGATCCCCGCCGGGCTGACACTGCGAGCGGACCCCGTGCTGCTGACGCAGCTTCTGCTGAATCTCATCATCAACGCCCGGCGCGCCATGCAAGGCGGCGGGGGCATGCTCTCCATCAGCGGTGCGCTTGAAGCAGGTCGAGCCATCGTGCGAGTGACGGATTCCGGGCGCGGGATTCCGGCCGGCCGCGTGGCGGATCGATTCAATCCGTTCCTGTCGGCCCGCGACGATCAACCCGCCGACTGGCACCCGGTCGGTTTGGGGCTGAGCGTCTGTCGAACCATCGCCCGCCTTCATGACGCCGACATGCAGATCGAGTCCGATTCCGGCCGCGGCTGCACCATCACGCTGCGCTGGCCGGCCGGCGATGCGCTAACGGGGTGAGCTTGCCGCGCATCCACATCGCAGCGCCACCCAGCACCAATACCGTCGCCAGCGAGAGCCAGGCGCCCGCCTGCAGCCCCGGCGTCTGATATGTCAGTTCGATCCGAGCCGGCCCATCCGCGGATGAGTACCCGACCGCCAGGCACAATCCCTCCGGCCGCACTTCGCGCAGCGCCCCGTTCACGCGGGCGCTCCACCCGGGCAGGGCCAGCCGGGAGAGCACCAGTGGGCCGGTCGCACGCCGACGATCCGGCTGCGCGCCGCCATGTGCCGGCTCGCTCATCGCCGCGTGTGGCGAGTCATTCGGCTTGCCGACCGAAAGCACAACCCGCTCCGCCCGCCACTCCTCGACCATCACGCCGAAGGCGCCATCCCCCTTCGCGTCGAAGCTCTCATCTCCGTTGACCATCCACGCATGCCGCGGTGCGATCGGAGCGTGGAACAGGCGCATCCCTCCCGGCGTGACCCTCACGAGGTCAAATCCCCGCGGCGACGGAAGGTGCGGCTCGCAGAGCAGAATCCATTCCACGCCGCACGCCGTCGTCCATCGCGGTTCCGTCAGCAGTGCATCGCGGCGATCGGATTCACCCCACGGCTTGAACGCAAACTCGCTTGCGAAGCGGCGCGGCTGGAGCGGGCCGTAATCCGTCAGCGTGGCAATTCCGAACAACGCCGCGGCATTGGCCGGCAGCTTGTCCAACGGCCGGTGGTATTCGCCCGGCGCGCCTCCCACACGGTCGGTCACAATCCACACGCGCGGCCACCACTGATCCCCGCCCCTTTCTCCCATTCCGCCAATCCACGCCTCGCGCTCCGGACTCTGAACATGCGCTGACCAGTTGTAGCGCCCCAACTCGCGCAGCGCCCGGGCCGGCACATCGATGGTCCAGCCGATCACCGCCAGGTCCGCCACCAGGACGACGCCCAGCAGCAATCCGCCGCCGCCGAGCGCACCTCGCGCCAATTGGCGCCGTAACACGACAACCGACGCCAGGATCATGACGATCGGCGCCACAATCGCCGGGCCGGGCGGCGTAATTGAACGCAGTGCCGCCGCCGCCGTTTCCCCGCTCAGCCACGGCAGCGCCGTCAGCACGCCCGCCACCGGCAGCCCAATCAGCAGCGCCACCAGCCGAAGCGGGCGCGCGATCCACTCGCGCAGCCGCGCCCGCAGACGCACGCATTCCACGCTCAACCCGCGCCGCAGGTCATCCAGCGCCACGGCCGACAACACGGCCGCCGCCAGTTGCACGAACAGCATCGCCCGCGCCGGCACGCGAAACAGATTGCTCCCCGGCACCAGATACAGCAGCGGGCACACCGGCCCCAGCGGCCCCAGCGCCAGCAGCACCGCGAACAGCGCAACCCACTTCCACGGGCGCAATCGCTCATTCCCGCGGCGAACCACCGCCGCCGCGGCCGCCAATAGCAGCGGCAGAATCCCGACGTACCCGAATTGCTCGCATTGGTGCGACGGCCCCCAGTACGACTCCGAAAAGAGGTTCGGATGGCGCTGTCCGGGCAGCATCGGCATCGTCCAGGTCATCGCCGAGGCCGGACTCCAACTGTTCTCGACGAAGTCGCGGAAGCCGCGATCAACGCGCGTGCATTCCGGTAGGTGTCGCAGCGTCGGGATCAGTTGCACGCCGCACAGCCCCGCCGCAGCACCCCACACCATCGCCCAGCGAACGACGCGGCTGCCCAGGGCGCGTAGTGCCGCGGCTTCCGCCACCGGGCGCATCGCGACGAATACGAGGGTTGCCAGCGCCGTCAGCCCCGCAATCTGCACATGCCCCGCCAGCGCCTGCAACGCGGCAACCAGCGCGGCGATGGACAGGGTCGCACCGCTCGGCCGAGTCAGAAACCGCTCCATCGCCAGGAACACCAGCGGCGTCCACGCCGCGGCGGCGTGCAGCGCCAGGTGCGCCCGGTGGGCAAGCATGAACCCCCCGAAAGCGAACACGACCGCTCCGAAGGCAGCGGCGCCACGCGAGCAGCGGACATGGCGCAGCAGGCGATAGGCGCCGCAAAACGCCAGCACGAAGTGCCCATACAGCGACACGCCATAGGCGATCGGCGGCGGCAGGAACGCGAAGAGCCAGGTGGCGGGATACCAGACGGCGTTCTGCGGATCGACCAGCACCGGGCGGTCCATGCCCGAAGCGGGGTTCAACTCCGGCAGCCTCCCCGCGCGCAGCGCCTCGCCCACCATCACGCGCGCAGGCAGGTAGTAGAGAATGTCGTCTTCGTCGATCCCCATCCCCGCCAGCGGCCACGCCGGAAGCAGAACCGCCAGGGGCAGCAATAGCGCCAGCGCGGCAATTCGCCAGTCTGGGACGCGCACTCCACGCTCCGAACGAGCGGCCGACTCGAATTCAGCCCGGTTGGTTCGGTCGGCGCTCATGGCAGACCGCGGGCAAATCGGCAGTGCGCCAGACTCTACCCGCGGCGGGTCGGTCGCGCCACGTCCGGTGCACCGCCGGCAAAGCGACAATCGCTGATCGCGCCGCTGCGCGGGTTGCCCGTACAATTACAGGCTTCGCGCGACGGGTCCGCAATGCCGCGCCGGATAACCGGCTCGGAGCGAACGAACCGGCGGTCCTCGCCGTCGGCCGGCCAGGGTGAACTCCGCATGAACGTCATACAGGGCGTGGTGGTCGTGGTGCATCGGGAGGGGCGGTTCCTGATGATCCAGCGCGCGCCGCACATTCTCGCGGGCGGGGCGTGGTGCTTCGTCGGCGGCGGGATCGAGCCGGGCGAATCGCAGGAAGCAGCCGTCGTCCGCGAGTTTCGTGAGGAGGTCGGCGGCGGTGTGCGCCCGCTGGGGAAGGTGTGGGAATACACCCGCCCGGACGGCATGCTGATCCTGCACTGGTGGCTGGCCGAACTGGAGGATGACGCGCTGACGCTCAACTTCGACGAGGTCACGCAATGCCGCTGGTGCACACCGGAAGAAATCGACGCGCTGACCGACGTGCTCGAGAGCAACCGCGCTTTTCTGCGCGAAGTGGGCCGAGCGTTGCTGCTGAATTGACGCCGCAGCGGCAACCCGATCATCCGCCGTCGCGAACCGCGCATGCCGCGATTCTCAATCGTCGCGGGCGGCGCCGGATGCGATCCGCTCCCGCGCCCAGCCGCGCCACCACTCCGTGATCTCCGCGGCATCGGCGATGCGCTGCAGAAGCGACCTACTCGCACCTCCCGCCCCGCGCGCCATCAGCACCGCCGAAACGGTCAACCCGGACTCACCGAGCCGCGTGATTCGGATTTCATCCCCGGCCCCGACCGACCCGGCCGTGAGCACGCGAAGATAGAAGCCGCAATGGCCGGTCTCATAGATCCAGTCCACCAGCCGCGGTTCGTCATGCCGGTTCGCGAACTTGAAGCACGGCATGCGAGGCTGGGCGACCTGCAGTACGGCCTCGCCGACCGACAGCACGTCGCCGATGCAGACCTGTGATTCCAGCAGCCCCAGCGTCGTGAAGTTCTCGCCGGCGGCGGCCGGTCCGACCGAATCCGCGTCGCCGCCGCGCCCCAGCAGCTCGGCCAGCCAGGAATAATGCTCGCGGGAATAGACGCAGACGGCCTTGTCCGGACCGCCGTGATTCTCATTGTCCGCGACGCGATCCCCGTCGATGCCGTCGGCCGTCACCTGGAGCCGCCCCTCTACCGGGCGCCGCCCGAAGGAGGTGCTGTAGCGCCGTCCGCGCTTGAGCAGAACGTGCGGCCGGCCGACGTGCAGCGCAACAAGGCGGATCATCAACACCTCAACCAGGCAGTGTGGTGCAGGCTGTTTCGATTCAGGCCACCACCCGCGGGTTTCAGGAGCGCGGCTCGCCCGATGCGCCGGGCGGCGCGATCGGTGCGGTGACCGACTCCGACCGCGGCGGGCGCGTCATCAGCCGCGTGATGGCGTCCAGCGGCGCTGCACCGCCGAACAGCACGTCCGCGACGGCCTGCGTGATCGGCATCTCCACACCGCAGCGCTGCGCGAGTTTCAGCACGGCATGGGTTGTCGGCACGCCCTCGATCACCGAATGCGTCTGCGCCAGTACGTCGGCGAGTGAAACACCGCGGCCGATCTGCTCACCGGCGGCGCGGTTCCGCCCGACCGGAGAGACGCAGGTCGTCACCAGGTCCCCGATGCCCGCCAGCCCGGTAAACGTCTCGGCCCGCGCGCCCAGCGCGACCCCCAGCCGCGTCATTTCCACCAAGCCGCGCGTCACCAGCGCCGCCTTGGCATTGTCGCCGGCGCGCAGCCCGTCCAGGATACCGGCCGCCAGCGCAATGACGTTCTTGACCGCGCCGGCCAGCTCGACGCCAAGCGGATCGCCGCTGGTGTAGACGCGGAACCAGGACGTGCTCAACGCCGTTTGCAGCCCCTCCACCACGCCCGGATCCGTGCCCGCAACAACGACGGTCGTCGGCAGGCAGCGCCCCATCTCCGGTGCAACGCTCGGGCCGCTGAGTACCGCCAGCCGGTTGCTTATGCCGATCTCCGCCAGCACCTCCGATGGGCGAAGCAGCGAATCGACTTCGATGCCCTTGGTGCAACTGCACACCGGCGGCTCGGGGGGAAGTGCGGGGATCAGCGGCGTCCACACGGCGCGAAGATGCTGCGTCGGAACGGCCGAGATGACCAGCTCCGTCTGGAGAAACGCGGCGCGCGGATCGGCCGTCGGCGTCACGCGATCGGACAGCCGCACCCCCGGCAGGTAGCGCTGGTTCGTGCGCGACACCAGCAGCTCGGAAGCGCGCTGCGGTCCCGTCAGCAGCGCCACGCGCACGGCGTTTGACGCCAGCACCTGCGCAATGCAGGTGCCCATCGCCCCCGCTCCGACCACCGTGGCCTTCGAGATCATGCGCCCATGTTCCCGCAGCGCCGCGCGCGCGGCAAGCGCACCCGCGGACAAAGCGGCCGCGGGCCGCGAGGCCGCTCGAAGCGACCCCGCGACCCGCGGGAATTCATGCTTGTCGGAGAAAAAAGCCCTCCGACCCGAACCGGCGCCTGCTTACGGGCAGGGATCGCCCGGCGTCGGCGGTGCGATGATGCACGCCACGAACGGATCGATGTCGAAGTTATTCAGGCCGTCGATGCCGTTCAGATCGCCCCAGCAGTCGCGGATGTCCCAGCAGGACGCCGAACCGCCGAGCGTCGTGTACGTGCTGACGTCCAGCAGCAGCGCCGCGACGAAGAAGTCGATGTCGAAGTTGTTCACGACACCGTCGCAGTTCGCGTCGCCCTTCATGCACGGCTGCACCACGGTCAGGCTCACCGACGTGCTCTGCGCGTTGCCGCACAGATTCGTCACCAGCACGTCGTAGTCGCCGGCGTCGGCAAACGCCGCGGCCGCGATGCTGTAGGTCGCGCTCTCGGCGCCGAGGATCGCGTCGCCGTCCTTGAACCACTGGTACGACAGCGGCGCCGAACCGCTGACGGTGACAGTGAAGTTCACGGGATCACCGAGGTCCACGGTCGTGTCGCCCGGCTCCGTGTCGATGCTCGGCGCGATGCACGCGGCCGAGACGCCCACCGCCGGAATCGCCAGGGTGCCGCTGATCTTGAAGAGCGAGAGCGACACGTCGCCGGCCGTCGGCGCCGCGTCCGCATCGAAGCGGAAGTTGTAGAGCGAACCCCAGCGCAGCGCGTTGGCGTTGGTGTTCTCCGACATCTTCTGTGTTTCCCACTTCACGAACCCGCCGCTGACCGACGAGCTCCAATCAGTGCCCGAGTACGGCTCGCCGCTGTGATAGTCCACGTCGTGGAAGCCGATGTTGCTGATCGTCGCGCCGGCGCCAACCGGAACCTGGAAGGCCTGCCCGGCCGCATCCGCGTTCATGTTCAGGATTGCGAACTCATAGGTCCAGGTGCCGTTGCCGTTGTCCGTGACCTTGTAGCCGAGGATGAAGCGCCCGTCGTTCGCCACGTCGGCGTTGACCAGCGTCACCGCTGCATCCGCCGCGCGCCAGGCGTTGATCGCCGGCTGCTGGGCGAACGTGCTGCCGCTGAACGCCAGGTTGTACGACTGCGTCGTGCCGTCCAGCGTGCCCACCGTGATGCGGCGATACGCCAGGTTGTTGTAGCGGTTGATCGGCTGCTCATCCGTGGGGATGTACTGGCTCTCCGCGTAATACAGCGCGCCCGAGTTCATCGCCGGGTTCAGATCGTCCTGCTGAATCTGAAGGCGCTTATAAATCGCGTTGCCCGACAGGTTCCAGTTGCGGATGTACGGATAGGGAAACACGCCGGTCCACGGATTCACTTCGGAGCGCGGACCGAGGTTCGACTGCTGTGCGTTGAGACTGGCGCTGTAGGTGTCGGTCGCGTGCGTACCGAGCCAGTCGCACGAGCCGTTGGACTCATAGGGGCTGCCGCAGCTCGGTGCATCCGCCGCGCAGAAGCCGTGCTTGAGCCACGACATGCCGATCTGCTCGAACCGCCCGCCCTTCAGGCGATACATGTTCTGGCTGATGACCGGGTGCTGGTTGCAGTTCGATCCGCTCGTGCAGTCGATCCAGATTGCATCCGCCTCGCCAAGATTGCAAGACACCGTCGTAAACGCATACGGCATAATCGTGCCGACCTTCGCGTAGTCGGTGATCGTGCTGCCGATGGTGCTGACGATCACGTCCGGCCCGTTGCCCGTGCCGCCCGCGATCCCGCCCATGCCCGGCTCTTCGTCGCTCGGCACGATCGAGCCGACCGCCCGGAACGATCCGACCGGCTGCCCGGCCAGCTCCGGCCGATCCAGAATCCGGCCCATCGCGCGCGTGAGCTGCAGCTCGCCTGCGATCTCCACCTGTCCGGCGGCTTGGGTCACCTTCACCGACAGCGTGCCGGGGGCGAACTCAAAGACGTGCTTGCCCAGCCCGACCTGGTCGGTGATCGTGCCGTACTGGCCGTTGATCTGAATGACGAAGTCCGCCAGCGTCGTCAACTCGCCCGGCGCCTCGATGCCGAGGTGCACATTCGCCTCGCCCGCGGCACGGATGTGACCCTTCGACATCAGCACGCGGCCGTTGTCGGTCGTCACGCCGAAGTTCGAGTCGGCGCCGTTGACGAACAGCTCAATCTCGCCGTTCGCCTGACCGCTGCGCGCATCGACGGGCATGTCGAGTGCGAGCTTCGAAAACGCCTTCTCATCCAGGGTGATGTGCATCGCCCCGCCGCTGAGCTTCCAATTCTCCGCGGCCAAAGCGACGCCGCTGCCAAGGGCAGCTCCGAGAACGGTGAGACAGAATCCGGGTTTGAGGCTGGACATTGCATCCTTCCGGTAAAAAAAAGAACGAATGCGGGGACGATTCCTGTCTTCCAGGAGTCGACCCCTTCCCATGCGCAACCGGCCGGGGCGCAACCCGACCGCTACCCGATCAGCCTATCCCCCGCCGCCGCCGCAACGCAACAGGATTCAGACCACTACATCGCTTTTATAACGCCGTCGTCGCCTTCCGAACGCCGCTGCCGAGTTACGATTCATGGCGGCTGAACCACACCCCGAAGAGTGTCCGGAAGAAGATGCGAACGTCGAGCCACAGGCTCCAGTTCCGAATGTAGTGCAGATCATGCCGGATCCGCTTGCGCAGCGACGTGTCCCCGCGCAGACCGCGAACCTGCGCAAACCCCGTCATCCCGGCCTTGATCTTGTGCCGCAGCATGTAATGCTCAATGTCGCCGCGAAACTGCCGCACAAACTCCGGACGCTCCGGCCGCGGGCCGACCAGCGACATTTCGCCGCGCAGCACGTTGAAGAGATTGGGCAGCTCGTCCAGGCTCGTTCGCCGAAGGAACGACCCGATCGCTGTTCGGCGGTTATCGGCCTTCCGCGACCATACCGCCCCGCCCGCCTCCGCGTCCTGCCGCATGGTGCGGAACTTGAGCATCTCAAACTCAACGCCGTCCATCCCCATGCGCCGCTGGCGATACAGCGCCGGCCCAGGGCTGGACAGCCGGATCAGGGCGGCGATGACCAGCATCGGTATCGCCGCGAGCATCAGGCAGATCGACCCCACAACCAGGTCGAACCCGCGCTTGGCCACCGCATTCCAGCCCCAAAGCGGGGATTGCCGCAGCGAAAGGATCGGCACCCCGTCCAGCTCTGAAACATCCGGCCGCATGTGGTACGCCCCGCTGACCTCCGGCACCAGTCGCAGATCGGCCATGCAGGTGCTCAACGACTCCAGCACCTCCGAAGTCCGATGCACGCTGCGGCGCGGCAGCGCGACGAAGATCGCGTCCACCGGGTCTGACTCCACGATCGCCCGCAGATCGCTCAGCGGCCCGCGCACCGGCAAGCCCGACACCGTCTCGAAAGGCGGATGCGAGGCCTGATCGCCACCCTCACTCCCGGCCGCGCCATCGGGCGGCGCGGGCGATTCAGGTCGCCCGGCTGTCGTCGCGGAATGAGACGCCGCACCGCCGCTGGCGCTCGAAGACTCGCGTCGCCGACGGGGCGGATCATCCACAAGATAGGCCACGTCAAAGCCGGTCCATGCGTTGCGGCGCAGCACGCGCAGCAAACGCTGCGCTGCGCGGCCGCTGCCGACGATCGCCGCACGGCGACGATTCCAGCCGTGCCGCCGGAACGTGCGCAACCCCCCGCGCACCAGGAGCCGAAATACGCCGAACAGCATCGCGCCGACCACGGCGTAGGTCAGCAGAAACTGCCGCGAAATCTTGCTCGACGCCGGCATCGCGTAGTCAATCAGCACCACGCACACGACCGCCGTCGCGAATGCCTTGAGAATGTCGCGTGTTTCGGCGAACAGCCCCGACGAACGCCGCGGCCGGTACAGGCGCACCCGCGCGAAAATGACCAGGTGCGCAACCACCACCAGCGGCAGCAACGGCAGGAAGGACTGCACCAGGTCCGGAACGCCTTTCTCCGCTGGGAGAAAGGTGAAACGGATCCAATAGCTCAACAGCCAGGCGCAGGCGATGGCCGCCGCGTCTGCCAGCACCATCAGGGTGAGCATGAGCTGACTGTGCTGCTTGAGCATGTGCCTACCGAAAAGCCCGTTCGCCACGGTCGGATCGCCGCCGGGAGGCCCCTCGACACCCGCAGCCCCTGGGTCGGCCTGACCGGTCCCGGTGCCGGCGGGCGGCGGAATCGAGCCTGCCGGGAGTCTACCCCCAATTCAGCCGGCCGGTATCCCGCTATTCGGATAGCGCCGGGCGCTCCCTTGTCGGCCGCGGTGCGTGGGTTATACTGCCCGGCTCCGCATACCGGCCCGGCATAACCGCCATGGCCGAGGGATGACCCAGGCGAGGTCGGCCGCGGGCCGATGCCGTGATGAAAGCAGAAAGGGACAGGCGTGCATGATTAGGGTGAAGGCGCGGGCAAATGAGTCCGTGGAGCAGATGGTTCGCCGCTTCAAGAAGCTCTGCGAAAAAGAGGGGCTGAACCGCGACATCAAGCGGAACAGCTACTATGAGAAGCCCTCCGAGCGCCGACGCCGCAAGCACCGCAAGGCCATCAAGCGCATCGCCCGCGAATACGGGGCGTTCTAGGAATCGGTCTGCTCTGCGCCCCCTCGGTTTCAGCAATTCCGCATAGGCGCTGAGTTGCCCCCGGAACCGCTTGCGGCACGGATCGAATAACAACGGGCGGGCGACCCAACTGGCGAAGCGCCCCCCTTCACTGATTCGCAACCGGCGCGTCGCATTCTGGAGGGCGCGGCGCACCCCTTCCGAAGTTTTTGCAAATGCAGTAACGTTCCGGTCCGGGGCCGTTGGCGCGGCCGGTCGGAGCGCGATCCGAGAGAATAGTCCGCTCCAGTACATCTCTGATAGTCTCGTCCGTTCCGGTGACGAGTGGTCAAGGAGTCTCTTCCGTGGGTGCCATGATGCAATTGCAGAATCTCAAGCGCCCTGCGCTGCTGCTCGGTCTGCTGATCGCCGCAAGCTGCTGCGGCGCAGTCGCGCTCGCGCAGGACACTCCGCCCGCCGCCACTCCCGTCGCGGCCGCCACCCCCGTCGCCGCGGCGGCGCCCGCCGGCGAGGCGCTGCGGGCCTTCCCGGTGACGGCGTGGGTGATGTGGCTGCTGGCTCCCGCCGGCGCCATCCTGGCGCTGTTCATGGCCCGCCGTTACTACGGCGAGATCATGAGCCGCGACGAGGGCGACCCCACCATGCGCGAAATCGCCCAGCACGTCCGCGATGGCGCGATGGCCTATCTCGCCCAGCAGTACCGGGTGGTCGGCGGCGTCTTCGTGGTGCTGTTCGCCGTACTGCTCTTCCTCGGAATGCAGGGGCTGCAACCCTTCCAATCCGCCATCGGCGTGCCGATCGCCGGCTTTCTTTCGGCGCTGTGCGGCTGGTTCGGCATGCGCACCGCGACCAATGCGTCGGCCCGCACCGCCGCAGCCGCCAAGCTCTCGCTCAATGACGGGTTGACCGTCGCCTTCCGCGCCGGCGCGGTGATGGGCCTGGTGGTCGTCGGCTTCGCCCTGCTCGACATCTGCTTCTGGTTCCTGGTGCTCTACAGCGGCACGCGGATCCCGCTCGAGGAAATGACCGTCGTCATGCTCAGCTTCGGCATGGGCGCTTCGACGCAGGCGCTCTTCGCCCGCGTCGGCGGCGGCATCTACACCAAGGCCGCCGACGTCGGTGCCGACCTGGTCGGCAAGGTCGAGTCCGGCATTCCCGAGGATGATCCGCGAAACCCCGCTACGATCGCGGACAACGTCGGTGACAACGTCGGCGACGTGGCCGGCATGGGCGCCGACCTCTACGAGTCCTATTACGGGTCGATCCTCTCGTCGCTGGCCCTGGCGGCCGCCGCAGCGCTCTCGCTGGGGCTGGGCGCTTCGGAGGCACTGCGGCTGACGGCGGTTCCGATGTGCCTGGCCGGGCTGGGCATCTTCTGTTCGATCGCCGGCATCTTCACGGTCAAGACCCGCGAGAACGCGACTTTCGCACAATTGCTCCGCAGCCTGCACACCGGCGTGTGGTCCAGTTCCGCGATGATCACGGTCGGTTCGCTGCTGGTGCTGTACCTGCTCGTGGGCGGAATTCCCGGGGTGAGCTGGCTCGGCCTGTGGGGTGCGATCGTCTCCGGCCTGTTGGCCGGCCTCGTCATTGCCTGGGGCACGGAGTATTACACCAGCTACGAGCACGGCCCCACCAAGCGCATCAGCGAGCAGGCCAACACCGGCCCCGCCACCGTCATCATCTCCGGCATCGCCGAAGGCATGCTCAGTACGTGGATCCCGCTGATCACGATCGTCGTCGCGATTCTCGCCGCGTTCGGCTTCGCTGGCGGCTCGCAGAATTTCGTCCTGGGCCTCTTCGGTATCGGCATCGCCGCGGTCGGCATGCTCTCCACGCTCGGCATCACGCTCGCCACGGACGCCTACGGCCCCATCGCCGACAACGCCGGCGGCAACGCCGAAATGTCCGGCCAGCCGCCGCACGTCCGTGAACGCACTGACATGCTTGATTCGCTCGGCAACACCACCGCCGCGACCGGCAAGGGCTTCGCAATCGGATCCGCGGCGCTGACGGCCATGGCCCTGCTGGCCGCTTATGTACAGGTCATTCAACAGCAGCAGACGGTGCAGGCCGAGCAGTGGGCGACCGCCGCGCGGCTCGAGGCGCCGCCGGCCGTGACGGCCTACTACGAAGGCCACAACAAGTGGGCGATCATCGCGCCGAACGGCACGCTGGGGCTGCGCGGCGACGCCGACCCCGCCCGGGACGTCATCGGCGGGCTGGGGCTGATGAGCGAGGAGAAACGCCGCCGGCTGGATGAGGCCAACGACGCCCGCCCGGATGAACCGGCGCGGGTCACGCTGACCGACTTCGATCCCCAGAATCAAAGCTGGACGGCGACGGTCGTCATGCCGGATGAGGCACAGGAGACGGTGCGCTTCCGCATGGCTCGCGCCGACAAAGCCAGCATCCGCGACATCATGTTCTACTACGACGTCACGCTCATGAACCCGCGCGTGCTGGGCGGGCTTTTCCTGGGCGTGTTGCTCGCCTTCGTCTTCTGCGCCCTGACGATGAACGCCGTCGGCCGGGCCGCATTCCGCATGATGAACGAATGCCGCCGCCAGTTCGCCAAGATGCGCGACGCCTTCCGCAGCACCGGCATGAGCGAGGCGGATATCGCCGACCCGATGAAGTGGCCGACCAAGGTGCAGTTCGAGGGCGTCCAGTACCCCGAATACGGCAAGTGCGTCGCCATCTCCACCGCCGGCGCGCAGCGCGAAATGGTGCTGCCCGCGATTCTCGCCATCGTGGTCCCCGTGCTGGTCGGCCTGTTGCTGGGCGTCGCCGGCACGATCGGAATGCTGATGGGCGGCCTCACCTCCGGCTTCGCCATCGCCATCTTCATGGCCAACGCCGGCGGCGCGTGGGACAACGCCAAGAAGTACATCGAAGCCGGCCATCACGGCGGCAAGCGCTCCCCGGCGCACAAGGCGGCCGTCGTCGGCGACACCGTCGGCGACCCCTTCAAGGACACGTCCGGCCCGTCGCTGAACATCCTGATCAAGCTGATCTCGATCGTCGCGGTCGTCTTTGCCGGCCTCGTCGTCAAGTACAGCCCGATCGTCGCCGGATACCTCGGCATCGGCTGATCCGCGGTCCGGCTGCACGGCACAAGCGGTCCTGTCGCGCACGGAATTCTCCGCGCGCGGCAGGACCGTTGGCGTTTGTCAGCGCATCTGCTCGTGAAATTCGATGGACCGCTTCGCGCCCGCGGCGCGGATCAGCGCCGGGCCGCCGCCACCAGCGCCTCAAACAGCGCCATGTGCTCGCGCTGGTCGATCATGTCCTCCGGGTGCCACTGCACGGCCAGGAAGAACCGCCCCTCCATATTCTCCACGGCCTCGATGATTCCATCCGGCGCATGCGCCACCGGCCGCAGTTCATCACCGATCGACGACGGATCCAGCGCCTGGTGATGCCGGCTGTTGACCCGGATGCGCGTGCTGCCGACGATTCTGGCCAGCGCCGATCCGGGCACGATCTCGACATCGTGATACGCCGATTCCCCCCCCGGCAGATGGTGCGTCAGCGGATTCTCGCGCCGCACGTCATCCACGTGCTGAATCAGGCATCCCCCGCGCGCCACATTGGCGATCTGGCAGCCCAGGCATACGGAGAAAATCGGTTTCTTCGCCGCATCGGCCGCCCGGAACAGCGCAATGTCAAATGCGTCACGGCGCGGGTGCATCACCTGCGTCTTCTCGTGCGGCTTCTGCCCGTAGTGCCGCGGATCGAGGTCCGGCCCGCCCGTGAACAGCAGCCCGTCCGCCAGACGCAGCACCTGTTCCAGGTAGGCCGGCTCCGGCTCCAGCGTCCCCTCGGATGATGGCGACGGTCCGCCTCCCGCCCCGGCCGGCCGTCGGTCCTTCTGCCGCTCCGGCGGCGGCGCGAGCACCACCGGCAGCCCCCCGGCCAGCGTGATCGCGTCGGCATATGCGGCGTTGAGCATCACCCGCTGCCGCGGCGGCGGCCCCTTGTCGTGCACGAAGCTGGGCGTAATCGCGATCAACGGGCGCATGCGGCTTTCCTGCGTGGTGCGCCGCGAACGGCGCAAGCCCGGGTCCCTGGCTCGCGCAGCGGCGGCGCCGCCCTATTCAACCCGCGCGAGCATCCGTATAGTACCGCGCGGGTTTGGAGCGGCGGCGCGGCACAGGCGCCCTCCGTCGCGCGGTCGCAATTCCTCTATCGACTGGTGCCCGGTGCCCATCCGCCCCCCCTTTCGTCCCGGTTCCCCGTTCCTCCTGCCGGCGGCCCTGCTGCTGGCGCTGCTGGCCGTCGGCCCGGCCTCCGCTCAGGACGCCTCCGCCGTGGACGGCATGCTGATCGTGCGGGTCGAGATCATCGGCCTCTCCTCGATCAACGAGGGCTTCGTCCGCCGGACGATCAAGCTCCGTGAGGGAGCGCGCTTCCAGGCCCGCCAGCTCCAGGACGACGTTCGCGAGTTGCTCCGCACCCGCAAGTTCCTGAATGTGGTCGGCTCCAGCGCCGTCGAGGACAGCCAGGCCGTCGTCCGCATCACCGTCGCCGAAAAGCCCGTGATCCTCACCCTCGAAATCGACGGCAACAAGGTCTTCCCCGATGAGGAGCTGTTCAAGGAACTGGGCTTCGCCGCCGGCGACATCATGGACCGCTACTCGATCAACAAGGGCCGCGACGACATCCGCCGCCGCTACCGCGAGTCGGGCTATTACTACTGCGAGGTCTCGCTGCTGGAAAGCGCGCTCGACGAAGGCCGGGTCGTGTATGAAGTGGTCGAAGGTCCGCGCGTGCGCATCCGCGAGATCGCGCTCGAAGGCGTGCGCTCCTTCACCGACATCCGCCTCCGCACCCGCATCCGCACGAAGGCGTGGTTCCCCCTGCTGCGCACCGGCGCCTTCGACGAGGAGCAGGCCGAGCGCGACGCGCAGGACGTCCAGCAGTTCTACCGCGATGAGGGCTTTCTTGACACGCGCGTCGGCTACCGGCTCGATTTCGACCCGATCAACCGCGCCGACCTGCGGCTGGCCTTCGTCATCGAGGAGGGACCGCGCTACCGCGTTGAGGACATCGCCATCGAAGGCAACGAGGTCTTCGGCAGCGAGCGCATCCGCGAAGTGCTGCGCCTGACTCCCGGCGCGATCGCCCGCGAAGCAGCCCGCCGCGAAGACGCGCGCCGCATCGCCGATCTCTACGGCGAGGTTGGCTACATCGACGCCCGCATCGAGCCGAACTACGACTACCTCGAAACCCCCGGCCAGGTCCGCGTCCGCTGGACCATCGTCGAAAACCGCCGCTCCCGGCTGGGCCGCATCACCATCCGCGGCAACACCATCACCCGCGACGAGGTCATCCGCCGCGAGCTGCGCTTCTTTCCCGACGAGGATTTCAACATCGTCAAGGTGCGCCGCGCCGAGCGCCGCCTCTCCGAATCCGGCCTGTTCTCCAAGGCCGTGGTCACCCCCTCGAGGAAATCGGCGGCCGACGCGAAGCGGTCATCGAAGTCGAAGAGGGGCAGCAGATCGACTTCCTGATCGGATTCGGCGTCAGCACCGACAGCGGCGTGATCGGCTCGCTGACCATCAACAACCGCAACTTCGATCTCTTCGCCACCCCGCGAACGCCCGGTCAGTTCTTCCGCGGGCAGGCCTTTCGCGGCGCCGGCCAGACGCTGCGCATGACCCTCGAGCCCGGCACCGAATTGTCGCGCTTCCGCATCGACTTCAGCGAGCCTTATTTCCTGGAGAAGCGCGTCCGACTCGACGCCTCCCTGTTCCTCTGGCAGCGCGACCGCGGCGCCTACGTCGAGGAACGCTACGGCACGGCCTGGGGACTCTCGCGTCGCTTCGAGGGCGGATTCCTGGACGGCTGGGCCGTCGAAGGCGGCATCGAGGTGCAGGGCGTCAACATCGACAGCGTGCGCACCTTCGCCGCGCGCGACATCCGCGAAGTCCGCGGCAGCAGGCGCCATGACCAGCGTCAAGGCCGGCATCGTCCGCGACACCACCGACAGCCGCATCCTGCCCAGCGAGGGCTATCGCGTGAACTTCACCTGGGAGCAGGTCGGCGCGCTCGGCGCCGACTACAGCTTCAGCCGCCCCTCGATCGGCGGCCGCTATTACCTGACCACCTTCACCGACGTCTTCGACCGCAAGAGCATCCTCGGCTTTCGCGCCGACGCCGGGTTCATCGCCGGCGACGCTCCCGTCTTCGAGCGCTACTACGCCGGCGGCTTCGGCTCGCTGCGCGGCTTCAACTACCGCGGCGTCTCGCCGCGCAAGGGCGTCTACAACGACGCCGTCGGCGGCGATTTCATCCTGCTGATGGGAGCGGAACACTCCGTCCCGCTCTATTCGGACCTGCTCCGCGGCGTCGTCTTTCTCGACATGGGCACCGTCGAGGAGGATTTCGAGATCACCACTTGGCGCGCCTCGGTCGGCTTCGGCCTGCGCGTGAACATCAACTTCCTCGGCGGCGTGCCCATGATCTTCGACTTCGGCTGGCCCATCGCCAAGGACGAAGACGACGAGAACCGCGTCTTCAACTTCAGCTTCGGCGCTTCGTTCTGATCCCTGCGGCCGGCCCGGCCGCTCCTCGCGCCTCAACCTCAACCAGCGAATTCCGGACCCGCCGCCCGCGGCAACGAATCGCGGACGCAACCCCCCGCCGCGGTCCGATCAACCATTGCGCCGTCCGCTCCCGACCCGCACCCACGAAACCGTCCGCGAACCCCCCCGGCTTCTGACGATACTCCCCCTGACGAATCGCCGCCCGTCGGCAGTCGCGCCCGACCCGGGCGCTGTAACCGCCAGGCCGACGGCGTTCGTGGAGAGAGGGGGAGCTTCCAGCCATGGATCTGGCTTCGCTGATCGGCTTTGTCGGTGCGGTGGCGCTCTTTTCCTGGGCGCTCTTCACCGGCAGCAACGGCAATATCGGCGGGTTCTGGGACACCCCGTCGATCACCATCGTGCTCGGCGGCGGTGTGCTGACCACGCTGCTGAGCGTCCGACTGAACCGCTTCCTCGGCTTTGCAGGCATCATCAAGAACGCCTTCTTCGCCAAGGCCGCTGCTCCCGAGCAGATGATCCGCCAGTTCGTCAAGCTGGCCGAGGTCGCGCGCCGCGAGGGCATGCTGGCGCTTCAGGGCCAGGTGTCGCAGATCCCTGACAAGTTCGTAGCCAACGCGCTCCAGATGGTCATCGACGGCACCGACCCCGAGAGCGTCAAGCAGGCGATGGAGTTCGAGATCGCCTGCGTGGACGCCCGCCACGCCGAAGGCAAGCAGGTGCTCGACCTGATGGGCAAGTACGCCCCCGCTTACGGCATGATCGGCACGCTCGTCGGCCTGGTGGTCATGCTCCAGAACATGAACGATCCCAAGGCCATCGGACCCGGCATGGCCGTCGCCCTGCTTACCACGCTCTACGGCGCGATCATGGCCAACATGGTCTGCCTGCCACTGGCCGACAAGCTCAACAACACGCATACGCACGAGATGATGGCCATGACGCTGTCGCAGGCCGCGGTCATGGCGATTCAGGCCGGCGACAACCCCCGCTCTCTGCAGGCCAAGCTGGCCGTCTTCCTGGCGCCCTCCGCGCGCAAGAAGCTGCTCGCCGAAGGGGAGAAGTAGCCGGCCCGTTCGGCCCATCGTGGAGCTTAGCCCATGCTGAAGAAGCCCCCTCCACCCGCGGGTGCGCCCGACTGGGTGCTCACCTACGGCGACCTCATGTCGCTGCTGCTCTGCTTCTTCATCCTGCTGGCCGCCATGGCCAATTTCGACAAGCAGGACAAACGCATGCAGACCGCCATCGAGTCCATCCGCCAGGCGCTGGGCGCAACCTCCCAGGTCGGCGCGGCGCCCGACCAGACGCTCGACTTCAACTCGCTGCTCAAGCAGCTTGAGGAAATCCTGCGCAACGCCCCGCACGAGCGCACCAACTCCGACGCCCCTGACGACGCCATCCCCGGTGCGGAGATGCGCGTCCGGCGGATCAACGACGGCCTCGAAGTCACCGTCGGCGGCACCATCGCCTTTGACCGCTTCGAGACAAAGGTAAGCGCCGCCGCCGATCCGCTGCTTGCATCGCTCGTCGAAAAGGTCCGCGGCCACCGCAACAAGATCGAGGTCCGCGGCCACGCCGCCCAGGAGCCGTTGCCGCCGGGAAGCCCCTATCGCGATGTCGTCGAGCTTTCCTTCGCCCGCGCCAAGGCCACCCGCGACCGCCTCGTCGACCTCGGCGTCGAAGCCGACCGGATCCGCGTCGTCGCGGTCGGCCCCTTCGAGCCGATCGTCCGCAAGGCCTATTCGGACGAGGCCCGCGCTCAGAACCACCGCGTGGACATTCGCGTCCTCGAAGTGCACGTCGAGGAATACGCCAACGCCGCCGCCCCGGCCGACGCACCCAAGTAGCGCCGCGGCCCGCGTGGACAGCCGTGCTGCGCGCTGCTAGAACCTCCCGCTGCACTCGATCGAGCCGCTGCGCCGGCCACAGGAGCCGCCATGTCCCGCCCGTCCGCCGGATTCCGCGCACCCGCCTGCCTTGCGTTGCTGGCGTTGACCCTCGCCGGCTGCACCGCTCCATCCCGGACCTTCGTCGCCCCCGAGTTGCGCGTCGCCGCCGCCAACGCAGACATCCGCATCCACCCGCTGCTGATCATCGCCGACGGCGTCGTCCACGACCCGCACGAGGCGGCGCGCTTCGGAGAAAGTCTGCGCCGGCTGGGAATGGGGGCGCTGCGGCTCTCACCGCATCGCGTGGACGCGGCACTCGACCGCCGCCACGCGCCCGGCGAGATTCTCTCGCGGACTGAGGAGGCGCTGCGGGCGCGGGTTCGCTCCGACCCCTCCGGCGGCGAATTCGCCCTCATCGCCGTCTATGTGCTGGACAAGCGCAATCACTTTGATTCTCTCCACGCCGTCGCCGTACGGGCGGACGGCGCCGCTGCGCTGCGATTGTCACTCAGCCACGCGACACCGGGCTATCGCGAGCGCCCGCCGACGCTGATGTACGAAGCCGCTGACCGACTTGCCACGGCCGTCGCCGACGAACTCGGCCTCGCCCGCCCGTGAGAACCCGGGATGCCGGCGGCCGGCGCCGTCGCCGCGCGCTCGGCATCGGACCTCTACCCCCCGGAAAGAAAAAACCGCCATGCGCCGGCTGCTGATCGTGGGATTGCTCGGACTGCTGGGAGCCGCCGGCTGCTCGCGCCTGCTCACCGAGGATCGGCTGCTGCGCCCGCCCCCGCCGCGCACTGAGTTCTCCGCCGACCGCCTGTTGATCTTTGAGGCCGATGATCCCGCCTCGCAGGCCCCGCGCCGCGCGCTGGCCGAGCCGGCCGAAATAATCACCCCCGACGGCGTCCGCCTGCGCGGCTGGTATTTCTCCCACCCCCGTCACCGCCGCTACCTGATGTTCCTGCACGGAAGTCTGGGTGTCATGGAGCGCTCCGAGCGCTTTCTCGGAACGCTCTGCCTGCTGCTCGACGCCAACATCCTGGCGATCGACTACCGCGGCTACGGCTTTTCGGAGGGCCGCCCCTCGCTCGAACGGCTCGCCGAGGACGCGCTGCTCGTCTACGACGACCTGGCCCGCCGCGCCTCCCACCCGGACGACCCGATCTTCGTCTTCGGCTATTCGCTCGGCTCGGCGTTGGCCTGCCACGTCGCCGCGCAGCGCGACGCCGCCGGGGTCATTCTGCTGGCGCCCTTCACCTGCGCCGACGAATTCTGCGCGACCGCCGGGCCGTGGTGGTTCCGGGCGTTCAATCGCGTCCGCCCCGATGAGCCGCTGCGCCGCCCGCGGCAGCCAATTGACAACATCCGCGACGTGCGCGAACCGTTGCTGATCGTCCACGGCGCCGACGACGTCGTCACGCGCATCGAGCTGGGCCGCCGCATGTACGAGGCCGCCGGCTCCGCGCAGCGCCGCATGATCGAAGTCCGCGACGCCGGCCACGAAAACGTCCGCCTCACGGCGCCCGTGCTGGCGCGCTCCCTCCGCGACTTTGTCGAAGCCGCCTGCTCCACCCGCGAAAACGGCGCCGCGCCCGCCACCCCCGCTCCCTGAAAGCGAATCGCCGCACCGGGACCATTCCCGATACGGCGACTCGAAGTTACACAATATTCCAACCCGTCTGAGCCGGCACCGAAGCGAGCGCCGCGCCCGGCACTGAATGCAGCGCCAAGCGACCGGGCACTTACCGTCGCACATCCAGCGGGATGATCCCCACGTCGCGCGCCACCTCATCCTGCGGATTCGGCGTCAGGTCCACCCGCGTCGCCGCGGTCAGGTCCGCCAGCGGTGCTCCGCTCACGCGCAGCGGGCTGGCCACGTAGAGCGATTCGCCGATGATCGCCGCCCGCCGCCACTGCGGCCACCACCAGTTGTCCGCGCCGCGCCGCCCGGAGTCATCCAGGAAGCCCAGCCGCTCAAACCCCTTTTCCGTCACGCGGAAGGCGATCACGCCGGTGCGATACTCCGGCTCCACATAGCGCGCGTCGAAGGCGAACGACGCCTTGTAATCGTCGTTGGTCAGCGTCACCGGCAGCGCCAGTACGCCCGTCGACGGCAGGAACGTGAACGCCTTGTGGTTGAAATTCACCTCGCTGCCGCTGCCGTAGCCGCCCAGTTCAAGCTGCTGAATCGCGACCGGGTTCTTCAGGTCGCTCACGTCGAAGAGCGACAGTTGCACCGACGTCGGCACTGCGCCGCCCCACGGCGTCAGCGTCACCGAGCGCCCCACGCCGATCAGCAGCTTCTCTCCGACCGGATGCAGATAGTCGCTGAAGCCCGGCACCTTCAACTCGCCGATGAGCTGCGGATTCGCCGGATCCGAAAGATCGATGGTAAACAGCGGATCGATCTGCCGGAACGTGACCAGGAACCCGGTGTCGCCCAGGAACCGCGCCGAGTAGATCCGCTCATCCGGCGCAATCCCCGTGATTGATCCAAGCTGCTTGAGCTGTCCGTCCGCCTCGCCGAGCGTCCACACCGCGTTCGATGCGACACTCGACTCGTTGCGGGCCTGCGCAGTGGCCGGCCGCGGCGCCGTCTCGGCCGCGCCCCCGTTAGACACCGCCACGTCACCTCCGCCGAATCCGATGAACGGCCCGACCGGCAACGCCGGCTGAACATGCGTCGCAAGGCGCAACACGCCCTCATGCTCCCCCAGCGAGAACTGGTTCAGCAGGCGCCCCGACACGCTCCCGCTGGCGACGTACTTGGCGACGCCGCCCTCATCAAACGTGAACTTGTGAACGCTCGTCGTCTCGCGAAAGTTGTCTGCTTCGTCATAGTCCGTGTCGCTCAGGTACAGCGCGTTCGGCGACACATACACCGTGCCGGCATTGGCCATCACCGCCGTCGCCCCCAGCACGCTCTCGACGTTCGCTGCGTCCAGCGTCGTGATCGACGTCATGTACCAGCCGTTCGGCGCATCGGGGTAATAGATCGACGAAGCGTTCATCGCAGCCGCCTCGCGCCCCGCCGCCCGCACGCGCGGCAGCACGTCCGCCGCCGAAAGCGGCGTCAACGCACCCAGGTTCGACGGAACGCGCGGCACGATATTCATCACCAGGATCAGCCGCCCGCCCGTCAGGCGCGACGCGATCAACGTGCCGTCCATCTCCGACTTGCGCGCGATCTTCGGCGCTGCCGGGTCCGACACATCCACGTCATACACGACCGTGTTCCCGCCGGCGTAATACGGCGGCCAGATGTCAATCATCGCGATGCCGGGCTCCCCCGGCCGGCCGAAGGACTGCCCAAGGACGATCACGCGCCCGTCGAACAGGTACAGCGACTCAATGTTCTCCGGCAGGTCCAACCGCCCGACCTCCGCCAACCCGCTCACGGGCGTCGCTCGCACGATCCGCAGGCTGTTCTCCTTGGCCAGGTAGAAGTGCGTGCCGTCGCTCTTGAACACGTCGCTCTCATCAACGCCCGCTTCCTGGATGTTGGTCGTCGAGAAGCTGCCGTCGTCCGCGCCGCCGGCCGTGTTCGAATCCGCTGCGCCCTCGGCGGCCGAAGTCGGCGCCAGGCCGAAATTGCGGAACAAGCCCTGCCGGCGACTCGACGCGCCGACCCGCTCGCGAACGTAGCGAACGAGTTCATCGCCGCTCGCAAACGGCTTGAGCGCCGTGGCCTTGTTGGACCCGCTGTTGTTGTTGACGGGGGCGGGGCAGCCGCCCACTCCGAGCAGGCCGCCAATGGCGGCCGCGAGCAAGACGACCGAACGACGCGAAAGGTGACGCATGATGCGGTTCTCCTACCGAATTGTGCCAAACCCGCCGGATCGCGGGATTTCGGCGGGGGCCGCCGACGCAATTGCCGCCGGTCCCCGAAGGAGGCGCCGCGGGTCGGGCAGCGCTGGTCCCGATAGATGGTATCGGGCGGGCAAGTGTCCCGGGAGCGGTACCAGGCTGCGGCGGGCGGAATTCCCGGACGGTCCTGGCGCGCACGGACGGGGGTCCGGGCTGGGTCGCTGGCCGGGGCTCGTCCACAAGATGTTTGCCTATCACGACTTACGGCAGCCACGGGGGCGATTTGAATTTTGTCGGTTTTTCGGTCGTTGGGGGCTTGCAATCATGTCGAAGCGTGATACTATGCTCGGCCCGACGTGGCCCAGCGGGTTGCGTCGGAAGATTGCTCTCTGACAAGTGAACAGTGGACGAGATTAAGCCGCGAGAGTGCGGCAGACCGTGCGGGTTCTGTTCGAATCCGCCGCACGGGATGCATCAAGAACAGACCCGGGGAGGAGGGCGTACCTTCGCCCGGACCCGGGTCGACTCTGCACTCTCGCAACAGACGTGAGTGTATGAGCATTCCGACAGGACGATGATGATCGATCACCCCACGGGGTGGTCGTAGTCTTCGACTCTTTTCGAAGAGTTTGATCCTGGCTCAGAACGAACGCTGGCGGCATGGCTAAGACATGCAAGTCGCACGGGGCGCGTAGCAATATGCGTTCAGTGGCGGAAGGGTGAGTAATGCATGGGCAACGTACCTTGAATTCGGGGATAACAGCGGGGGCAACCCCTTTGCGAAAGTGCTGCTAATACCCGATGAAGTCGCCGGGTCGCATGACCTGGCGACCAAAGGTGGGGATCGCAAGACCTACCGATTTTTGAGCGGCCCATGTCCTATCAGCTAGTTGGTGAGGTAACGGCTCACCAAGGCGAAGACGGGTAGCCGGACTGAGAGGTCGGACGGCCACATCGGGACTGAGACACTGCCCGGACACCTACGGGTGGCTGCAGTAACGAATATTGGGCAATGGGCGCAAGCCTGACCCAGCAATGCCGCGTGCGGGATGAAGTCCCTCGGGATGTAAACCGCTGTCAGGGGCTCGCAAGCAATCAGGGTGAACAATCCTGAAAGTTGAGCAGCCCCAGAGGAAGTCTCGGCTAACTCTGTGCCAGCAGCCGCGGTAATACAGAGGAGGCAAGCGTTGTTCGGAATCACTGGGCTTAAAGCGCGCGTAGGCTGCCTGGTAAGTGCTTCGTGAAATCCCGTTGCTCAACAACGGGACTGCGCGGCATACTGCCGGGCTTGAGGTTGGTATGGGTGCCTGGAACTCTAGGTGGAGCGGTGAAATGCGTAGATATCTAGAGGAACACCTGTGGCGAAAGCGGGGCACTGGGCCAATTCTGACGCTGAGGCGCGAAAGCGTGGGGAGCAAACAGGATTAGATACCCTGGTAGTCCACGCCCTAAACGATGCACACTGGATTCGGGAGGTTCTGATACCATCCGGATCGCAGCAAAAGTGTTAAGTGTGCCGCCTGGGGAGTACGGCCGCAAGGCTAAAACTCAAAGGAATTGACGGGGGCTCACACAAGCGGTGGAGCATGTGGCTTAATTCGAAGCAACGCGAAGAACCTTACCCGGGTTTGACATGCTGGGATGCCTTACGGTAATGCGTGGAGGCTGCCCGCAAGGGTGAAACCAGCACAGGTGTTGCATGGCTGTCGTCAGCTCGTGCTGTGAAGTGTCGGGTTAAGTCCTATAACGAGCGAAACCCCTGTCGTCAGTTGCCATCAGGTCATGCTGGGGACTCTGGCGAGACTGCCGGCGTTAAGCCGGAGGAAGGTGGGGATGACGTCAAGTCATCATGGCCTTTATGTCCGGGGATGCACACGTGCTACAATGGCGCGTACAGAGCGACGCAAAACCGCGAGGTCGAGCAAATCGCAAAAAGCGCGCCCCAGTTCAGATTGGAGTCTGAAATTCGACTCCATGAAGTTGGAATCGCTAGTAATCGCGCATCAGCTACGGCGCGGTGAATGTGTTCCTGAGCCTTGTACACACCGCCCGTCAAGTCATGGAAGCTGGTAAGACCCGAAGTCCGCTTAGCTAACCGAAAGGAGGCGGCGGCCGACGGTAGGACCGGTGACTGGGACTAAGTCGTAACAAGGTAGCCGTAGGGGAACCTGCGGCTGGATCACCTCCTTTCTAACGGATTCGTTAGACGTTCCGACGCCCCTCAAAGGCCTCGGATCGACCGAATCAGCGCCTCTCGGTCGGTCGCTTCGGCGACCGGCGATCGGCGGAGCAATCCGCCGGCCGGCAAATCCGTCCACTGTTTACCCTATACCCCGGCCCGGTGCAGACCACCAACTGCATCGGGCCGGCTTCTTTTCAGCGCCTGCTCCCCTCCCCATCCATCCCAATCCCCCCACGACCCAATACACCTTTGCCCGCCTCGCATCCACCAGATGCCCCCCGCACCATTCGCCCAAAGCGAACAGCGGCCCCTGCCGGGCACATTGCCCTGACAGGAGCCGCAGCTCGTATCACACCACGTTTTCTCCGCCCGGCCCGAAGGCCGGCCGCACTAATCCCGCGTGTACCAGATGATCGGCCAGCTCGGCGGACCATTCTGCAACTGGAACGACGCCGCCGTCTCGTCCACATTGAAAGTCTGACCGGTGTTGTTGAGTCTGATCCGGATCAGCCCCGGCGATCGCGGCGTCATTTCGCTGTACGTCGGCAGGTTTTGCGAGTTGTACAGCGGTGACCCGTTGTCAAAGAGCTGGTACCGACCGCCGCTGAAAAACTGGAAGCGTGCAAACCCCGGGGCGCCATTGTCGAGGTAATAGTCCCCGGTCCACGTCGCCGACGCAGCGCCGCCGCTCATATACGTCGTCGCCGGAATGTTCGTAATCGTCACCACCGCGTATCCGCTTGCGCCGACCGTCACCCACTCACCCGCGATTCCCGGGTCAGGCACGCCATTCAAGTCGCCATAGGTGTACATCTCCGTCCACCCCCACCATGTCTCCGCGCGCCACCGATAGGTGCCCGGAGCGTAGGCGAACTCCCGCGAGGAGCCGGCCGGAATGGCCGCCGACAGCACCTCCGACCCGTTTACCAGGAACGACCCGATGTCGTACACGGTGTTGTTCACCACCCGGATGCCGCCGCTGGGCGCCGGCGCCGTGAAGATGAACGTATCGCTGAACTCCGACGCCGCCGACACAGTCTGCCCGTTCAGGTACACGCTGCGCACCATCACGGCATAGGTCACGCCCGGCTGTATCGGGTTGAACAACTGGCTCGTCGCCCCTGCCTCGGTTCGCCCCTGGTACGTCAGCGTCTGCCCCGGCCCGGTGTACGCGTCCGCGTAGATCTCCACGCCGTGATTGGGCGATGCCGAGTCCCACGCCACCGTCGCCGAGGTCGAGGCCAGCGCAATCGTCCGCAGGTTCGTCGGCCGCGCCGGCGCCGCCGGCCAGGTCGTCGCATTCGACGAACCGCTGGGCGCGGACTCTCCGATCGCGTTGAAAGCCACCACGCGATAGCGGTACGCCGTCGCCGCGGTCAGGCCGCTGTCCAGGTGCAACTGCGTGTTTGCCGCTTTCGTCGCGATCGTGCTCCACGTCGCGCCGGCGTTGGCCGAGCGCTCTACGCGGAACCCGGACTCGACGGTGGAGTTGTCGATCCACGTCACGCGAATCTGCGCGGACGATTCCGCGGTCGCCGCAACGCCCATCGGCGCAACCCGGCGGTGCGGGCGGCGGCGTGGTGATGCACGCGCAATTGCTCGGCGCCGAAGTGCCCGCCGCGTTGCGCGCCCGAATCCGATAGCAATAGGTCGTGTTCGCCGCACGATCGTCGTCGGTCAGCGTCCGGCTCCCCAGCGATGCCACTTGCGAACCGGCCGCCGGAACCGCCCCATATTCCGACCACGCCCCGTCGCCGACGCGGATATCCACGACGTACTCCGCCTCGTTGTTGGCGTTGTCGGCAAAGGAAATTGCGACCACCGAATGGCTCTGCAGCGAGAGAGCCAGGTTTGAGGGCGCCATCGGCGCACCGCTCGCTGCGTTGGACACTGTCGCCTCATTCGACCACGGTGACGCAATGAAGTAGCGCTCAGCCATCGAGCGCCGCTCCGGAATAGCCCGGACTCGAAAGCGATGGCGACCCACGACCGGCGGAGAGTAGTTGTATCGCGTGCTGTTGGGCGAAAATCGCGCCAGCTCACGCCAATCCTCGCAGTCCGAAGCCGTTTCGAGCAGATAGATAATGCCGTTCGGCTCATTGCGGTCGTTGTCGCGCCACGACACCTGCACGAACCCGTTGGACATGACCGCGGCAAGCTCCGTCGGAGCCTTCAGAGGCTCGGGGGACGACGGGAATTTCCAGCCCTTCGACAACGAACCGCGGACCCAACTCGACCCCCCCCAGAAGCTCGTAGCCTTCACGCGCATCACGATGTCGCGGCCGTCGTCGGTCAGGATTGCCCCTGCTCGTGGCACCCCGATCGTCTGATTCGGGAGCACGACCTGCAGGTAAACCACCGCACTGCTCTGGTTCGCTCCGACGCTCGCAACATCCACCCATTCACCCCGCTTGTAGAGCTGCACCTGGTATCCCTGCTCCATCCAGTTCGTGTCAATCCAGCGGATGCCGATGTACTGAAGGTCGGGTCGCAGCCGATCCGGCAACCCGCCCAGAGGCTCCAGCGCCCGAAACACCTCGACGCCCTCCGGATTGTTCAGCGTGATCACCTGCCCCGCCGCCGGCCGCGCCGAAAGCAGCGCAAACGCCGCCCCCAACACCGCAATCAGGGCAATCGGAGCGGCTGCCCGCCGCGGCGCCTCACGGCAGGCTGCCGCAAGGCCGCCGCCGGCCCGCGCAGCGCGCGACTCCGAGCTGACGTAACCGTTGTTGCTGCAATTGCTTGCGGAATGTGCGATGCGTGAGATCATGACGCTGCTCCCGTGACTTCGGTTCCTCGATCGCGGCGCCACATGGCGCCGGCTCAGGAGGTGCAGCGTCACGAATCGCGTCAACTCACGCGCAAATCCCCAAAATCCGCGCTATCGGCGTCAACCGCCGACAAACCGCCACCCTTCGCCCGTCACGGCAGCACCGGCGCCGGCGTCCGACCCAGCTTGCCGGTCTTCGTGTCGTAAGTCAGGAACTCGTGCGTACCCGAATGATCAAACCACGTCAGCAGCCCCCCCACCACATGCACTTGCACCGGCAACAGCCGCCGCAGCGCCGTCGACTCCTGCAGCACTTCGCGCTTGCCGTTGAATCGCCACAGCGCCAGCTCGCCCGCCTGCTCCGGCCGGCTCAGCGCCCCCGCCGGGCGCGTCAGCACGACCGCCCCGACATCACAGACCGCGACCAGGTCACGATCGGTGTCACGATCTCCGAAGGTCGCGAAGAGCGTTGAACGAACACCGGTGGCCAGGTCATAGGAAATCACGCGCGAGCGAAAAGACCCGGGCGTCAGTTCCTCCCAGAACGCCACCGTGTCCCGTACGAACACGCCGCTGTCGGTATCCCCGTCCACCCTCACATCCGCTGAAATCACCTCGCTCGCGACCCCCGTCTCCACGAACGCGGCCCGGATGTTCGTTCGCAGTTCCAGCCCCAGAATCTGGGCATTGCTCGGCCCGCAATCCGGGAACACGACATGCCCGTTGCCGACCGCGACCGTGCCGTACTGCCAGCCGTTCTCGACCACGAGCGTCTGCCCGTCCGCCAGGTTCATCACCACGAACTGGTAGCAGTCGAAGCTGCTCCCCGCCCGCTTGGCGAACCCCACCAGCCAATCGCCGTCGATCGCCCGCAACCGCCCATCCGCACCGGCCGGGTTCGGATCCGGCGCCGCGTCCTTCGAGAACACCGCGCGCTCCGCCCCGCTTCGCCGATCCAGAACGCGCACCACGCCGTTGGCGCGATCAATCCACGCCACCCAGCGCTCATTGGCGACAATGTCCGCTGCATGCGCGACAATCTTGTCGGCCGCCACCGTGCTGACGCCGGTCGCCAGGTTCAATTCCCGAACCGTCTGCTCCTTCGGCGGCGGCAGCGACCCATCCGCCCTCGGCAGCAGCGTCTCCTTTTCGACCAGGAGTAGCCGCCCCTCCCCCCCGGCAAACGTGTGAAACGGGTTTTCTCGGCTCACCGCGTCGATGCAGCCGGAAACCGCCCCAAAAAACGAAACAACAGCGGCCAACGCCCCCGCGCAAGACAGTCGAATGTGACGCACGTGCACACCTCCCGAATTCCTCGCAGCCGTGGCCGGATGCATTGGCAAGGACCGGTAATTGTACGAGGCGTGCCGGGTGTCCCCTTTCTCCAGAACGGTTCGGCGATTGACGCTCAATCCACCCGGGTCTCATCTATCTGGTGATACGTGACATGCGTTCGAGACGCCATCCCCATCGCGATCATCCCGGCCCCCGCCACAATCAGCCCGAAACCGACGATGTAGGCCAGCAGTTGCGGCAGAATGAAAATCAGGATGCCGCAAAAGACCAGAAACATCCCGAAGAGTGCCGGCCCGACCCATAATCCCGCCAGCGGTGTGCCGCCCTGCTGCATGATGCGCTCCCGCCGCCGGCGCAACCCGCACCTTCGCGGCCACCGGAATCATACCAGCGCCAACGGCATGACGCGCACCGCGGCGGATCAACGCGCTCCGCCGCACCGCTTACGCCCCCCAGGCGTCCAGCAGCGCCCGCGCTGCCGCCTGGGGGGTGAAGCGCGCCGCGAAGCTCCGCGCCGCAGCCCGCAGCGCCGCCGGCTCGTCGCCCCCCTGCTCCACGAACCCAATCGCCTGCTCCAGCGCATCGGCGAACCCCGGCGCATCATCCCACGCGCGGATCCAGCGTTGTGCCTCCGGCGCGATCGCGTCATCCGTCGTCGCCAGCCGCGACGCCACCACCGGCAGCCCCGCCGCCTGCGCCTCGATCAGCACCACGCCCAACCCCTCCTCGCGCGACGGCAGAAAAAACAGGTCCATCGCCGCATACATCGCCCCGATGTCCTTCCGCACGCCCGCGAAACGGCAGCGCTCCGCGATCTCCAGCGCCGCCGCGCGGCGCTCTACCTCGCCCCGCAGCGGCCCGTCCCCGACCAGCAGCAGCCACACCCGCGCATCGCGCTTCATCACCCGCGCAGCCGCGTCGAGCAACCCGGCGTGGTTCTTCTGCGGCACGAAGCGCCCCACGTGGCCGATCACCAGCGCATCGGCGGGGATGCCCAACGCCGCGCGCGCCGCCGCGCGATCATCAACCGGAGCATTCTCCGACGTGAGCGCCGCGGGGATGACCCGCGCCCGCGGATCGCGCAGCATCGCCTCCCCGAATCGCGCCCGCAGCACGCCCGCCGCCACCGCACAGATGCCCGTCGCGTGTTGCAGCACCTGCCGGGCCATCCACGCCTCGACCATCCGCCGCAGCGGGTCATTGGCATGGCCGCTGGTCAGGTTGTGATAGTGCGCCAGCCGCACCGGCACACCCAGCCGCCGAGCCGTACGCAGCGCCGGCGCACCGAAGTTGCTGTTGTGCGTGTGGATTACGTCGAACGGCGGCCGGCTTCGCAGCGCCGCTGCGAATCGCCCTGCGAAGACCCCGGGCACGAACGACTCCCGGCAGCGCCAGACCGCGACGCCGATTTCGGCGAATCGCTCCTCCAGCTCCGGCGGCCGCCGGCCGATGTAGCAGATTTCGATTTGCAGCGGGCCGGACCGACCCGCCGCGTGCCGCCGCTGCCCTTGCTCCGGCTCCTGCTCTGGGCCTTGCCCCTGCTCGTGCATCGGCGTCTGTTTCTGCTCGAGATGCCGGATCGCCGTCAGCGTTCGCAGCAGCAGGTGCTCGATGCCGCCGCCGACCCGCAGGGAACCCACCACGTTGAGTACGCGCATCAGCAGCCCTGGAGCGGTCGAAGGCGGTCAGCAGGCAACGCCGCCGCGCGGAAATTGACGCCGCGCAGCCGGGTCGATAGCATACCCCGCCTTTGACGTGGAAGCCCCCATCGTCTAGAGGCCTAGGACACCGGCTTTTCAAGCCGAGAACACGGGTTCGAATCCCGTTGGGGGCGTGATCGATCTTCGAACGCAGCGGCACCTAAAACCATGAGCCGCAGACCATGCTGCGGCCCGGAACAGCGCCGCCCCAATCCCCCGGCCGCCCCCTACCGCCGATCAACCGGCACATACGCCCGCGTCGCCGGCCCGACATACCGGCTGCGCGGCCGGATCAGCCGGTTGTTCGTGAACTGCTCGATCGCGTGCGCCGCCCACCCGCTGACCCGCGACGCCACAAACAGCGGCGTATACACGTCCAGCGGCAGCCCCATGAAGAAATACACCAGCCCGCACGGATAGTCCACGTTCATGTGGATCTTCTTCTGATCCCACACCACGTTTTTGATCGCGTGATAAATCTCGACGCGGTTCATGTCGTTCCGCTCGCGCCCCAGCGGCTCAACGTACTTCTCCAGAATCCGCGCCCGGTGATCGCCGTTCTTGTAGACGCGATGGCCGAAGCCCATGATCAGCTTGCCGCCGGCCACCTGCTTTTCGGTCGCGGCCTTCGCCTCCGCCGCTGACGTGTACTGATTGATCGCCTTGATGGACTCCTCGTTCGCCCCGCCGTGCAGCGGCCCCTTGAGCGTCCCGATGCCCGTCACCAGCGCGGAATACATATCGCTCAGCGTGCTGGTCGTCACCCGGCACGCGAACGTCGACGCGTTGAATTCATGCTCCGCGTAGAGCACGAACGTCAGGTTCAGAATCTTCTCGTTCATCGCCGTCGGCGTCTGGCCGAAGGCCTGGTACAGGAACTGCGCCGCATGGCTCAACCCCGGCCGCGGGTCGATCAACGGCTTGCCCTCCAGCAGCCGCATCCGCGCCGCGATGATCCCCGGCACCACGGCCAGCGCATACGTCGCGCGCCCCACAAGTGCATCGAGATCATTGCCGCGGTACGGATCGAAGTGCGCCGCCATCGACAGCGCCGTCCGCAGCACGTCCATCCCCGGCGTCTGCGCCGGAATGCGCTTCAGCACCTCCAGAACGTGCGGGTTCAGCGGCCGATGACGGTCCAGCTCCGCCCGGAACGCCGCCAGTTGCGCCGCCGTCGGCAGCTCGCCGCGCAGCAGCAGGTAGGCCGTTTCCTCGAAGCTGGCATGCTCCGCCAGCTCCTCGATGGTGTAGCCGCGATAGGCGAGTGAATCCTGCAGGACCGTGGACACCGACGTCTCGCCGGCCACGATCCCCTCCAGCCCCGGACGATACAGTTCCGCCGACTCCGCCATCGCTCGCTCTCCCACGCGCCGCCCGAGGGCCGCGTCACTTCCCCGACTTCACCTCGTACCCCAGCAGTTCGTACAGCTCCTGCCGCGTCTGCATCTGGTCCAGGAGCGCTGCGGGCGTGCCCTTCTCCCGCAGCTCGATCAACCCCCGCTCCACGGCCTTCATCGCCAGCCGCATCAATGTAACGGGGAAGATCACCATCGCATACCCCATCGCCGCGAACTCGGCGGCACTCGTCGCCGGCGTCCGGCCGAATTCCGTCATGTTCGCCAAGAGCGGGGCGCGCACGTCGCGCGCGAAGCGCTCAAACTCCGCACGGCCCTCCAGCGCCTCGGGGAAAATCGCATCCGCCCCCGCTTTCAGATAGGCGTGCGCCCGCTGCACCGCGTCGTCATAACCCGTCACGCCGCGCGCGTCCGTCCGCGCGATCAGGAAGAAGTCCCGGTCGCGCCGCGCTCCGGCCGCCGCGGCGATCTTGGCCTCGAACTCAGGCTGCGGCACCAGCGTCTTGCCCGGCAGGTGCCCGCAGCGCTTCGGAAATTCCTGGTCCTCCAGATGCAGCCCCGCCAGCCCGGCCTGCTCAAACTCGCGCACCGTCCGCGCGACGTTTTCCTCCCCCCCGAAACCCGTGTCGGCGTCGCTGATGATCGGGATGGTCGTCACCGCGGCGCAGCGCGTTGCGTGATACACCGCCTCGCTCTGCGTCGTGATTCCCACGTCGGGCACGCCGACCATGCTGTTGGCCAGCGAAGCGCCGGACAGGTACATCGCGTCAAAGCCGGCCCGCTCGATCATCCGCGCCGTCAGCGCGTTGAAGGCCCCCGGCATCACCACCGTGCCGCGCGCAAGCAGCGCCCGAAACCGGGTCGCCGCTGAAACCGTGGAATTGCTCATGCCCCGATTCTACTCGCGGCGCGGCTCTTCGCGCGCCGCCGGGTCGGTGCGGAACAGCAGCGCCACCAGCGCCAGTCCGATCCCCGCGATGGCCGCGTTCCACCGCCAGAAGCGCCCGAAGTCCAGCGCTTTCACCTGCACATCATCCCGCAACACCCGCCACGATCGCGCCTTCTCATTCGGATGCTGCTCCTCATGCGCCTTGATCGCCGCACTTGCGCCCGGATAGAGCCGATCCCACCCGCCCGGCTCCACTCCATCCCCGCCGCCCTCGGGCTTCTGCGGCACCAGCGCCACCGCCGCCTTGCATTCGGCAATGGTGACGTTCATCGTGGCATCCTCCGCAATCCGCCCCATCACCGGCCCGGCGAAGAGCGGGCCTACACCGAGCAGCAGAATGCCGAACACCGTCTGCGCGGAGTGCCGCACATCCGCCGGCGCAACGCGATCCACATGCACGAACGCCGTCGCATAGAAGCACGCGAAGCAGACGCCGTGCAGCGCGATGGCCGCAATCACCAGTTCGGTCGGCGCCCCCGTCGCAAAGATCAGGTAGCGCCCGATGTACGCCGCGCAGCCGATCGTCAGCAGCCAGCGGAAGCCCACCCGCCGGATCAGCAGCCCCAGCACCGCCAGCACGAAGATCTCGCTGAACTGCCCCACGCTCATCGCCGGCTGCGTGTCGGCGTCGCGCATTCCCGCCAGTTGCGGCAGGAAGCTCGGCGTCTGGATGAAGTAGATCGTGTGCACCAGCGACATCGGAATCGCCGCCAGCGTCAGCACCAGGAACCCGCGGTTGCGCAGCAGCCCGAACGCCTTGGCAAACGCAATTTTCTCGACCGACTTCCGCGGCGGCGTGTGCGGCAGCGTCAGGCAGTACACGCCGTAGGCGATGCTGATGATCCCGCTCAGCCGCAGCGCATCCCCCAGCCGCGTAATCACGTCCGCGTGTTCCGTGCCGACGAAGAACGGCGGCTTCCAGGTCACGCCGATCCCGTGTTGCAGCCACAGGATCGGGAACACCCAGCTCACCGCGATCCAGCCGATCGTCCCCCACAGCCGGATCGGCGGAAAATCCCGATCCCGGTCCCGCACATGGGCAAATGTCAGCGAGTTGGAGATGGCAATCGTCGGGATGTAGATCACCGAGTACAGCACCGACAGCCACAGCCACGCTTCATACGTCCGTGCCCCCGCCAGAACGAACTGGATCACGCCGCCCGCCAGCATGGCCAGGAACAGGTAGCGCTCGGCGGAAAAGACGCGATCCGCGATCTGCCCGGCGATGAACGGCGCCAGAATCGCCCCCACCGCCGCCGCCGTTCCGGCAATCGCGCCGACCTGGTAGCCGCTGAACCCCAACTCCGAGGTCAGGTACCGCCCGATGATCGGCAGCCACGCTCCCCACACGGCGTACTGCAGGAACATCATCAGCGACAGCCGCGGACCCAATACGGCGTGCCTTCCGGAAGCGGACTCAAGGGGGGATGCAGCGCTGCTCATGTCGGGCCGGTCCTGTCAGGAGGTGCGATCGATACGTGCAGACCGGCCGACAATGTACCGAGCGCGCCCCTGTCCGTCACGCCCCCAACCGGCCGCCCACCCCAGCCCACCCCCGCCGCCCGCGCCGGTCCACAGCAAAAGCGCCGGCCGCTCAGAATCCCGCGCCTTGATCAAACCCGTTGGGCGACAGGTCGCTCTGCGTTTCCGCGGCACTCCGGTAGCGCACTTCCAGACCGCGATCCAGCACAAACACGCCGCCGCGATGCGGACCCCGGATCATTCCGCCCTCGCGCAGGATCATGTCACGCACCGCCACAGCGCGCGCAAACACCTCCTCCATCGCGTCGCGGATCGGATCACCGGTCAGCGTCATGCGGAATTGCCGCAGCATCCGCCCATCCAGGAATCCGAAGTGTTCGATGTTGTAGCGATTGAGCGCATCCCGGCGCCCATTGGGCTGATTTGCCGCCGCTTCGCGATAGGTGTACGCCCGTGCTCCGCTCCGCGGCCAGCCGTTCACCGCCGACGGGCAGACAAACACGCCCGCCGCCTCTCCGAGATGCTCCGGCATGAGCACGTTCGGCAGAGATCGCGGCCAGCGCCGCCGATCAAACGGATTGGTCTCGGCGTCCGGCCACGCCGGGTTGCCGAACCCCGGCACACTCTGCCCCCCCGCCGGCGGCCCGCCGATGCCATTGGTCATCGGCGATTCGACATACGGCAGCCGGCCGTCATGAACGGTCCAGTAGTGATAGACCCCGACGCCGATCTGCCGAAGATTGGACATGCACACCGCACCCCGCGCCTGCTCGCGTGCGCGGCCAAGCCCCGGCACCAGCAGCGACATCAGCAGCACGATCACCGCCACCACGACCAGCAGCTCGATCAATGTGAACGCCGCCCGCCCCGCCGCGCCGAATCCCGCGGCGCTTCGGGTGGCGCGTGGGGTGGCGCCTCGGGTGGCACTTCGGGTGACGCTTCGGGTGGCGCCTCGGGTGGCGCTTCGGGTAGTGCTCTGTGTGGCGCCTCGGGTGGCGCTTCGGGTGGCATGCTTTCGCGGTACTCCGCGTAAGCATGCAGAGCGAATCCGCCTCACAGCCTCTTCCGCCACTCCGCGTAAGCATGCAGAGCGAACCCGCCTCACAGCCTCTTCCGCCACTCCGCGTAAGCATGCAGAGCGAACCCGCCTCACAGCCTCTCCCGCCGCTCCGCGTAAGCATGCAGAGCAACCCTGCCTGACAGCCTCTCGCGCCACTCCGCGCATGCACGCAGCGCGAGTGCGCGCACCGTCGCCCCACCCCGCAACGGCGCGCACCGCACCCGCCCTCGCGGGCCTCTCAAGCCGCGCTTCAATCCGCATCATCGTCACAACTCGCACGACTCAGCCCTCGCGACCCCTCACCGCCGATCAGCCCAGCAGGCACGCGACAAAGGCGTCGATGTCGAAGTTGTTCGCCTCGCCATCGCCATTGGCGTCAATGCTGCACTCGCGCTCACAATCAGGGTGCAGCGCTGCATACCCGGCCGGATCGACCAGCCCCAGTACGAACGGATCGATGTCGAAGTTGTTCACGACGCCGTCGCAGTTCGCGTCGCAGCGCACCTGGCCCGGGCAGCGCGGACGTGCCGCTGCGATGATCACCGCGTCATAGGCGATGCTGTCGATGAACACGGGGTCATTGCTGTTGTTGATTCCGAAGCCGGCCGACTCCAGGTAGACGAACCGCCGCGAATCCGCCGGCACGCGCGGCGCGATCACCGCGTCCAGGTACGCGCCCAGGTCGCCGCCGAAATCCGTCAGCGCCGTACCGCCATTTCCCGGCACATGGAACTGGTCGCGCGTCACGCCCGCCGCGATCGTCGCCGTGCCGCCGAACAGCCCGTTGGCTGTGTTGAACACGCCGCCGATCTTTGACGAGTCCACCAGCGGCCACAGCGTCGAACCCAGACCCTGCCCGGCCAGCAGCGGAAACGCCCCGCCGCCGTCGCGCTCGATCAACCACCCGCGAAAAGCCCCCATCACCTGCAGCGTCCCCAGCGTCGAAGCCGTCTGCGAGTTCGGGTCGATCGAGTCCTCCCACAGCTCGAAGCCGAGATTCTCGATGCGGTACACACCCGCAAGCATGCCGCCAGCGCCCGGGAACGGCGTCAACGTGCCGCTGCGCGTGTCCACGCTCGGATTGATCGCCGCCGTCCTCTGCCCATCGGGCTGCGTCCCGGCAATCGTCGTCAGCGTGGTGGCGATGTTCGGCCCGATGTTCGGGCCGCCCTCATTCGTGCCGCTGGCGTCAAAGTCCACCAGCGCGACGACACCCGAAGACGCGCTGATCGCCAGCTCGATGAAGCTGCTCGATCCCGGAATCTCAACCGGCGTCTGCCCCGACACCGGCGTCAACGACCGCGAGCCGTTGCCCGCGTCACCGTCGAGATCGAGCAGCGGCCCGCCGAGAAACTCAATCCCCATCAGCGGGATATTCCCGCTCGGCCCCGCCGGCACGCTGCCGCGACGGAACAGAAAGCTCGTCGATCCGAAAGCGTTGGGAGCGTACAGCGGCGTGCCCGTGCCGACGTAGGCCACGGTGCCTCCGACGCTCGGCGTACCGGCCAGCCGGTCTCCGTCCTGAAACGTGCCCGGAAATCCCGGCCCCGGCGACGGTGCGACCATCCGCGCCGCCCCCGGATAGAGCGTCGGATCAACGCCGATGATCAGGTCGAACTTCTCGGCCGCCAGGCTCGTGCCGCCCAGCGCCGCCAGCACGAGCGCTGCGCACGCCGCGCTGCGGCGCTGCGCGCATCCGATGTTTGAAGAGGTAGGGTGAACAGCTGCTGCGTATTGAAACATGGCTATTGGCTCACAATGAGTGAATGATTGACTGAACACCGCGGTTCGTAATGCGCGCCGCGGATCGATGGTTTCAAATTGGTGAATGGGCCGCCGCGAAAGCGAACCACCCAAAGGCGGCACGCCGCTACGACGATCATCGGAAGGCGACTTCGGAAAGCCCCGGGGGTGCGGCCGCCGTGTGAGCAGTGCCGCCGCGAATGCCGCGAATCTGCAGGCAGCGCCGCGACCGTGACCGCACCGGAAACAGTGCAGCCATTCACGCAGCGCCACCCCCGAACCAGCCGCGGCGCAAATCAGGGCATGTCCAAAGTCGCGCTAGAGGGGAAAACGCGGCGGAGGCCGAACGGCCGTCACTACCCCGACGTGCATCCGCAGCGCGCGGCGCAGCGAGCAGTGCAGCGCGGCAGCTCGCAATCGGCCCAGGAGCGAATGCTCCAGCTCGGCCAGTCGCCGTTGCGCAGTTCGAATCGCACACAGAATCGGCGCCGACGCCACCACGAGCGCGAGCGTGAACACCGCGCTCCACACGGGAAATTCCGGAACCGCATTCAGCAGGTCAGGAGCCACGACCCCCGCATGCAGCAGCGCCGCCCCGATCGCCACCGCCAGCCACACCCGCCGGTCGCGCGGCAACCGCAGCCAGCGGACATCGGCGATCTTCAGGACGAATAGCACACACGCAGCCAGCAACCCCGCGGCGCGCACCGCATCAACCGGTCGATCCCCCAGCCCCCATGCGCTCAGCATCCCCGGAGCGTGGACGACCAGCATCAGCGCCCAACCCGCACGACACAGCATCGCCAGCGCGGATGACACCCACGGCAGGCTGAAAGTCGCGGACAGTCGTGTGAGCCGAACGCTCAACGGGCAACCCTCATCTCTCACTCTCGTCGCATTCATGACTCTATGCACGAACGCACATGGACCCGGGCCGCGCCAGGTGAGGAGGTACCAGCAACCGCTCCGTCTCGCCCGACCATTGGATAGCATCATACACCGGCTGATTGGCATGTCAATCACTCGGCCCGGTCCATCACTCGCGAACCTCTTTCCCGCGAAAGAGCCGACTCCATGGCCCGCCCCATCCCCGTCGACGAAGTGCCTGTCTCCACCCGTGCCCCCGCTCCCCCGGGGCCGGCTACGCCGCTCCGCGTACAATTTCCCGCAATGTCACGGAACGGACGAGTCGTGATTGCGATGTCCGGCGGCGTGGATTCCTCCGTCGCCGCCGCCCTTTTGCGCGAACAGGGCTTCGATTGCGTCGGCGTCTTCATGCGTGTCGGCGCTGAGCATGACGCCGCATCCGCCGAAAGTGCCCCCGCTGAAATTGCTTGCGCAACGGCCACCGCAACATCCCTTTGTGCAACGGCCGTCTCCCCCGGCTGCGATTCGTCCGCGCCGGTCGACGGTGGCGCACCCGGCCCCCGCACCGCGCTCCCGCAGATGCCCGGCCGCCGTGCGGCCAATCGACACGGCTGCTGCTCCGCCGATGACGCCCTCGACGCGCGCGCGATGGCCGGCCGGCTCGGAATCCCGTTCTATGCGCTGAATTTCCGCCGCGAGTTCGATCAGATCATCGACTATTTCGTCGCCGAATACGCGGATGGCCGCACACCCAACCCCTGCGTAATGTGCAACATCCATCTCAAGTTCGGCCGGCTGCTTCAGTACGCGGACATGATCGACGCCGAGTTCATCGCCACCGGCCACTATGCACAGATTCTCCGCGACCACGATGGGGCGCCCCGGCTGGCCCGCGCGCGGAATCGCGCCAAGGACCAGTCCTATGTGCTATTCGGCACGCCGCGTACGGCGCTGGCGCGCTGCCTCTTCCCGCTGGGCGGTTTCGCCGACAAGGCCGAAATCCGCGCGATCGCCGCGCGCCTCGGGATGCGCGTACACGACAAACCCGACAGCCAGGAAATCTGCTTCGTCCCCGACAACGACTACCGCGGCCTGCTCCGTCGCCGCGCTCCGGCCGGCGGGCGGCCGGGCGAGATCCGCGACACCGACGGCCGCCTGTTGGGGTCGCACGATGGCGTGTGGAACTTCACTATCGGCCAGCGCCGCGGGCTGGGCTTCGCCACAGGCGAGCCGCGCTACGTGATCGATCTCGATCCGCGAACCGGCGTCGTGACGGTCGGCCCGCGAGAGGCGCTGCGGCAAGGCACGATGCTCGTCACCGGGATGAACTGGCATGTGACGGTGCCGGACGCGGCGGATCTGCGTTGCCTGGCGAAGATTCGCCACCAGCACGAACCATGCCCGGCCACGATGACGCAAGCCGGAGCGGACTCAGCACGGGTGGCGTTTGACGAGCCGCAGCCGGCCGTGACTCCCGGCCAGGCGGCGGTTCTTTACGACGGGGAGCTGGTGGTCGGCGGCGGGTGGATCGCGCGCGAATAGACCGCAGCCGCCCCTCTCACCAAACCCCCCGAAAGGGCACGAATCACCCCTTCAGGATTCTCGATCGGAGAGAGTGGGATTCGAACCCACGTACCCTTGCGGGTAACCGGTTTTCAAGACCGGCGCAATCAACCGCTCTGCCATCTCTCCTGCAATGCAAACGCGCAAAACACGGCGACCGACCCAGCCCCGCCCAACCGGGCCATGGCCGACCGTGCGCGGCGCCTGAGCCGGAGATTGTAGACCGAGCGAAACCCATCGGGTGCGATGCCCCATCGATCGGGCATCAAAGCGGCGAGGGCGCGACGTCCAACGCACGTCACGCCCTCGACCATGCTTTCAGCCGCTCGGCCACCGCTTTCGCGGCCGCGAGCGGCGAAATCCGCCCTTAGCGACGACGAATCGCCGCCAGTCCCGCGAGCACCAGCAGCGCGCTGGTCGGCTCGGGGAGATAAAAGCGGTTGTAGTTGCCGTAGCCGGCCGACTCCGCGTCAAAGCCCGGATTCCCGCCGCCGTTGAGCGGCTGGTAGGCCGGGATCGACTCGTTCGAGCCAAAGCCGCTGTCCGCAATGTAGGCCACGAGGAAATCCACCTTGCCCGTGCCGGCCGAAAGGCCCAACGTGGCCAGCGGAATGGCGTACTCGCGCACCGGCTGCGAACCGCCGCCGTCGAACGCGAGGAACGTCAGCGGATTCGGGTCGGCCTCCAACTGGAACAGCACCGTGCCCCAGCTCGCCATGACGAGGCTGTAATCCGGCAGGAAGCTCGGATCATAGGCATCGTCTGCGTTGATCGACTGCTGCGACGAGGCGCGGCGTGCACCGTCGCCGTTGTCGTTCATGCCGGCGTCGGTGTAGCCGCCGGCCTGCGTGTCCAGCAGGATCGTCACCAGGTCATTCATGGCGTTGCCGGCCTGAAACCCGATGTACAGGTTGCTGCCGTCGCTCTCCATGTACAGCACGCCATTGCCGACGGTGCCGCCGAAGCCGCCACCGCCGCCCGTGTAGCTGTACGAGTTGCCGGGGCCGTACTCATTGGCCCCGATCGACTGATCCACGGTCGCGCCGGCGCCGGCATTGGCGTCGATGCGCACGTCGATCAGGGCGGCGAGCGCAGGCGCTGATAGCGCCAGGCCCGCGGCCAGAAACAGGAACTTCCTCATACTCACTCCTCCTCACTCGGACTCTCATCGCCCCGCCGCCGCCCCCGGATCGGGAGCGCCGCAGCGAAGCGTCGGACAGAAACTCGGCACGTCAGCGGCGCGTGGACCGCCGACCCGCCCGAGAGAACACACGGTTACGGCGCCGGGCACGGCTCGCCCATGGCCGGCGGATTCACGATGCACAGCACGAACGGATCGATGTCGAAGTTGTTCGCGCCGTTTTCGTCGCGGTTGATGTTGGCCGTGCAGTTGCGCTGGTCCCAGCACTCCGGCGTCCCGCCGCGGTTGATCCACGACGGCGGCGGAACGGGGCTCGAGCCGTCCACGATGATGTCGACAAAGAAGTCGATGTCGAAGTTGTTGACGACGCCGTCGCAGTTGACGTCGCCGATCAGGCAGCCGCCGACGCACGTGTCCGTCAGCGCGACGCTCTGTTCGCCGTCAATTGCCGCCAGCGACACGTTGCGCGGATCGGCGATGTTCTCGCGCGGCTCCGCACCACCCAGCCCGCCCAGGAACTGGTTCGAGCCGAAATCGTGCCCCGGCGCATTCACGAACGCGACGATCGAGATGTCCTCCAGCGAGGCCGGATTGCCGATCGCGCTGAGCGGGATCACCAGTTCGACGCCGGTCGTCACCGCGGCGGCGGCCGCGATGCCCGCCGCATCCAGCGCCGACTGACCCCCGCTGACGCCCAGCGTGTTGCTGTTGTCGATGGTGACCAGGATGCCGAAGGGATTGATCGCGCCGACGTCGGCATCCAGCAGGCCGCCATTGGTGGCATTCGCGGCCTTGCCGCTGCCGAGATAGAAACCGATGCCGGGATTGGTGATCGGATCACCCGGATCGGCCAGCTCGGCATAGTTCACGAACATGCGGTAGGGACTGCCGCCACCGCCGCACGAGATCCAGAAATCGGCCGCAAAGCCGGCGTCAAACGTCAGGCCGTTGCCCGAACCGTCATCTCCCATGCGATTGAGCGCGCCGAAGTCCACGCCCGGGTTCTCGCCGATCAGGCGGTTCTGCCCGCCGGCGCGGGTGTCGAAGAACAGGTCGATCTTGTTGAAGTTCGACTCCAGGTTGCCCGCCAGCATCACGTACAGCCGGCCGTTGGCGATCGTCGCGTAGGCCGCCGCCAGCTCACTGCCGTTGGCGAAGTCCTGCACACCCAGGTTCGAATCACCGAAGCCCGTCTGCGTGATCTGCACGGCCTGCGGCTCGCAGTAGTCCCCGTCCAGGGCGCCATCCACAGCGATCGGCTCGGCGGGGGTGCTGCAGCGGGCGGGCGTGCAGCTCGTCGCCGCGCCGAAGTTCGTACCGCCCTGGTTGGTGCAGATCTGCGCCAGCGTCTCGATGCAGTAGATGCCGAAGCAGCAGGCGCCCGGCGTGCACTGACCCGCGCCGCAGGTGGTGTTGTCGCCGAAGTAAAGGCCGCCGTCCGCATTGCACACGGACAGCCGCACTTCCTGGCAGGACGTCCCGACGCAGCAGGCGCCGGTCGCGCACGGCGAGCCGCCGCAATCCGTCCCGTTCCCCAGGTACGCGCCGCTCTGCGCATCGCACTGCGCTTCGCGAAGCGTCAGGCAGCTCGTCCCGACGCAGCAGCCGCCGGTCAGGCAGGGGCTGCCGGCGCAGGTTGTGTCGTCTCCGAGATACTCGCCGAACAGGTTGTTACAGTCGGCCTGGTTCTCGATGCTGCACGACGTGCCGACGCAGCAGGCGCCGGTGGGCGCCTCGACGCACGGGTTCGGCGAGCAGCCGGTGTTCGCACCCTGGAAGTCGCCGCTGCAATCCGCCGCGGTCGTCAGCGAGCAGCTCGTGCCGATGCAGCACGCGCCGCACGGCGGAGTGACAAGCTGAACCGTGAAGAACTGATCGCCCGCGAGCAGGCTGAAGTCCACGTTGCGCGGCTCGCCCAGGTTGCCGATCCCGCCCAGCGAGCCTAGCACCTGGTTCGACACGAAATCATGGCCCTGGCCGTTCACGAACGCACAGACCTTGAACGGCGCAGCCGGGTTGCCGAGCGTCGAAAGCGGGATCGCAATCTCGATGCCCGTGTTCACCGTCGCGGCCAGCCCGGAAAGATCCAGCCCGCTGCCGCCGGCGACGCCGCCGGTGTTGCTGTTGTTAATCGTGACGCGGATGCCGTCCGGGTTGGTGCCGCCCGAAAGAACTCCGGACGTGGCCGCGCCGGTCGTGCCGAGATAGACCTTGGTGCCGCCGGCGGCGGTGGGGATGTCGGCGAAATCGGCATACAGCTCGAGCGGGTTGTTGCCGACGGTACACGAGAACCAGTAATCAGCCTCAAAGCCCGTGTCGAACCGCAGGCCATTCGACTCGTTGTTCGCGCCCATGCGGTTCAGGTTGTCCCCGCCGTCCGTCACGCCGCCCAGCAGCCGGTTCTGCCCGCCCGCCACCGTGTCAAAGAACACTTCGAGCTTGTTGAAGTTCGTTTCAAGATTGCCGCTCAGGAACAGGTACAACACGCCGCCGTCGATGTGCGCATAGGCGGCATCCAGCTCGGAGCCGCCGGTCGGCGAACCGACGTTGCCCTGCGATGCATTGCCGAATCCGGTCTGATTCTGCTGCACCGAGATCGGCGCGCAATACAGCGGGTCAAGTGTGCCGTCGACTGTGGGCTGCGCAACGGCACTTGCCGCCAGCAGCGCTGCGGGGAACAAAACGAACAACCGTCGCATCTTTTTCACTCCGTGTTGAAAACGAAATCCCGAACCGCCGGCGCACGATGATCCCGAAGCGCCGACGCACTCCCCCCGAAGCGCGGCATCCTCCGCAATCCGGGGTCGAGTTCACTTGCAAAATGTGTCAGCAGGGAGGTCGCTGAGACGGTCAGGAATGATGGTCCGCCCAGCGCCTCCTCCTCCAATTGGTTGAGTGTATCGGGAGCGCTGCGGAAGTGCCAAGCGAATTCTGAACCTCGCCCGCGTAGGCCAGAATCGGCCGGAATTATTCGCTAACACAACGTTTACGATGGCCTCTGACAACCCCCGCCCACGTAGAGCGCTGCCCCTGCAGTTATCCGAACGAACACCCCCGCAGGCACCGCCGGGAGTGCAGGACACGCCGCACGCTAACAGCCACGTCCGGGGAGCGCTACGACCCGCCGACGCCGGCCGCGCCAGCCGCAGGCTGCACCGTCTGCCCCGGCCGCTCGACGCCGCCCAGCGTCACAAGCGTGGAGGCTTCCGCAGTCGCCGGCAAATGGAGCGCGCGAATCGGAATCGGGCTGCGCGGCTTGTCAGTCCGCCGCACAATTCCGCCCCGCATCAGCCGGAATGCCCAGCCAAGCGTCCTGCGGGCGGTCTGAACCAGGCCGTACATCCCCAGCATCTGCATCCCGGCATCCGCCAGGTACAACCGGCTTTTCGGACGCACGATCGCGATCAGTAAGCGGACCGGGTTGTAGAAGTACAGGTACGCCGCCAGGATGTTCAACTGCTTCTTCCAGGGCTGCCGGCTCTCCGATGCGACCACGTAATTCGCATCGAGCATGTGCTGTTCCACCGGCCGCCCGCCGGCGCTGGCATACACCAGGCCGGATGAAAACGCCCCGTCATAGAGCTTGGAACCCGTCGCAGGCGTCATCATCAGCACCTGCAGGCTGATCGCGCCGGCCTTGCGCAGCAGCCGCGCCTGGTTCAACAGGCCGTACGCCCCGCTGCGACTGACGAGCGGCTGCGTGTCATGGTGCATCATCATCGGCATTGGGCAGATGCCGTGGCGCGTGAGCAACTGGAACGCCTCGGTGGTCTTGTCGACGCTCTGCCCCTTCTTGACCAGCGTGGCCGTCATGTCCTCGACGCCCAGCCACAGCGCCCGCACTCCGGCCGCCCGCACCGTCGGAATGTGCTCGCGCAGCTTGAGCGTGTCGTGCACCGTGACCTCGGTGCCCCAGCGAACGCGCTTGCGGAACAGCTTCCCGCCGATCGTCGATCGCGCCAGCGTCTCGACGATCTCCAGCGTGCGTTCCTCGCTGTTGAAGAAATTGTCATCCGTGCCGAAGAAGTAGCGAATTCCGAATTCGTCGTGCAGCCGGCGAAACTCGTCCGCAATGCGCTCGCCGCTCTTCACGCGATGCTGCCGCTGGTTGTACGCCGGGATCGGGCAATACGGGCAGTTGAATTTGCAGCCGAAGGTCATCACCAGCGACGCGATCGACCCGTAGCGGCGAACCCGCCCCGGCGCCAGCGCCTGCGCCGCCAGCGTGGCCGCGCCGCTGGGCGCCTCCAGCAGCCGCATGCCGATCACCGGGTGCGGAAGCTCATCGAGATCGCCCACCAGCCGCTGCGTGCCCGTGTCCACCAGTTCAATCGCCGCGCCGCGCTCGTCCGTCCGCGCGTACACCAATCCCGGAATCGATTCCAGCAGCCCCGCATCGCGCGCCCGCTGATACGCGCTGCGCAGCGGCTCCCCCCGGCCGCGAATCGCCAGCACCACCTCCAGCAGGTTCAGCAGCACATATTCCTCGCCCGTGACCGCCACATCAGCGCCCGCCACGCCGCGCCCGCCCTGCGCCCGGTCGCGGCCGACCGAGTCGCCCGCCGCCGCGTCCGTCGCGTCAAAGACATCCCACGGCTCGTAAATCGTCTTGGGCCCGCCGGCGATGATCAGCGGCCGCTGTGCAGGGTCGATCCGACAGGCATCGCGGATCAGCGCCTTGCAGGCGGCCGTGTGAATCTGCATGCTCGACACGAGAAAGAGATCGGGAATCGCCCCGTCGAGACGCATTCGCGACGGTGCAAACGCGCGGTTCCACTGCTGCAGCACGATTCGCGTCTTGTCGAACCCGCTATCGGCCAGGGCCGACCCGATCGCCCGCACCCCCGCCGGCGGCATTCGCAGATCGGCGAATATGAACGGCAGCATCCGCGTGCGATGGTCGAAGGCACAGGCCACAACCGTCTTGAGATCGTGCTGCGGCGCAATCAGGCGCAGACGCTCGCGCAGCGCCCGCAACTCCCCCGGCCGCAACAGCTCATCTCCGCGGGCACGCCGCAGGACTTCCATCCGGTTCTCCTGAATGGCCCTCTTTGCCCGCACGCCGGGCGACCGAACTTCACACGTCGGCGCGGCCGCGCGCCGGTTCTTCTGCGGCGGGGCCGACCCCGGAGGCCCGGGCTGCCGGCCGCGCCATGACATCGTACCCGCGAATCGCCGCTGAAAGCACCGAATGACCGCGATGTCCGAAAGTGCGCGGTCCCGGCGCGACAGCCGCTGTCGCGCGAACAGAATCGCTCACCGTACCGCTCGCATGTGCGGCCGCGGTCGCCCCAAGTCGGATAGAATCGCGCAACGGATCGCGCGTCGATGTGACCACGTTCATTGGCGGGCGGGAGCCGCATGGGACCGTGTCGCCGCGCAGCCGTAATCGCGTCCGCCGCCGCCCCGGGAGCCGTTCATGCCGCCCAAGCTTCGTTGGATTGACTCGGAAGACATCGCCCTGCTGCTCCAGGCGCAGCAGCCCACGCTTGACCCGCTCACGGTTCGATTCACCGATCTGCACCGCTGGGTCTGCGACCTGCCCGAATTCGGCGACGACCCGCAGGCCAGCAGCGAGGGCAAGCTCGAGGCGATTCAGATGGCCTGGCTGGAGGAATATCGCGACAGCCAATGATGCGCGCCCGGCGCATACCACGCCGCGTGTGGCATTCCGCGGGTGGCATGCTTTCGCTGTACTCAGCGTAAGCATGCTCTTCGATTGCGCCTCTGAGGCGTGTGCCATGCTGCGTGTGCCATGGCATTCGCAGTACTCCGCGTAAGCATGCTCTTGAACCGCTGCTCACCGGCCTTCAGCCCGACGTCCCGCCGATCATTGCCTTGGGCTTCCCCCCCTTTCAACAACCGCCCGTTCTTCCGTGCGAAGTGCCGCCCTACGCACTCCCGCAGGACGCGCTACCTGGTCATCTCACCCACCACCGTCCCTTTCCCCCCCAACAGCAAGACGGCGGACGGCACGCCCGCACAATCACCCGTGCAGGCATGCCGTCCGTAACGCCGTGGTTCAACAGACCAGCCTATTCCTCGCGACGATTCAGCGCCTCGTTCAGCGCGTCGGCCGAGAGGCCCAGCCCCTCCCCGCCCAGTCCGCCGCGACGCTTCTTGTCCTTCTTGCCGCCGCGATCCTCACCGCCGCCGCCGTCCGGCGTCGTCGCGATGTTGTCATCCGCCCACATGGCCCGCTTCCGCGAGAGGCCGATCTTGCGGTCGGCCGTGTCCACGCGCAGGATCTTCACGTCGATCTCGTCGCCGATCTTCACCTCGTCCTGCGGGTTCTCGACCTTGTGGTCGGCCAGCTCGGAGACGTGCAGCAGACCCTCGAGATCCTGCTCCAGTTCCACGAAGACGCCGAAGTTCGTGATCTTCGTCACCTTGCCGCGCACGACCATGCCCGGCAGGTAGCGCTCCGGCACCGCGCGAATCCACGGATCCTCGGTCATCTGCTTGAGACCCAGTGCGACGCGCATCTTCTCCTGGTCCACCGTCAGCACCACGCAGCGGACCTGGTCGCCCTTCTTGAGCAGCTCGCTGGGGTGGCTGACCTTCTTGGTCCAGCTCATGTCCGAGATGTGCAGCAGGCCGTCGATGCCCTGCTCGATCTCGACGAACGCGCCGTAGTTCGTCAGGTTGCGCACCGTGCCTTCGACCACCGTCCCCGGCGGGTACTTCTGCGCCACCGTCGTCCACGGATTCACCTCGGTCTGCTTCATGCCGAGGGAGATTTCCTGCTTGTCCTTGTTCACGTCCAGCACGACCACGTCCACCGTGTCGCCCGGATTCACGACCTCGCTCGGATGATTGATCCGCCGCGTCCAGCTCATCTCGCTGATGTGCACCAGCCCCTCAACGCCCGGCTCAAGCTTCACGAACGCGCCGTAGTTCATGATGTTCACGACTTCGCCGCTGATGCGCGAGCCGACCGTGTAGCGCTCCGCCACGCGCTCCCACGGATTCTCCTCCTTCTGCTTGAGACCCAGCGCGATCTTCTCGCGCTCGCGGTCGATCTGCAGAACCTTGACCTCGACTTCCTGGTCGATCTTGAGCATCTGCGACGGATGCTCAACCCGATCCCACGACATGTCGGTCACGTGCAGCAGACCGTCGATTCCGCCCAGGTCCACGAACGCGCCGAAATCCGCGATGTTCTTCACCACGCCCTTGCGGAGCTGCCCCACCTCGATCTCGGACATCAGCGCCGACTTCGCCTTGGCGCGCTCCTCCTCGACCAGCTTGCGGCGGCTGATCACGATGTTCCGCCGCTCCTTGTCGATCTTCAGAATCTTGGCCGCGATCGTCTGGCCGATGTACTCGCCCACGTCCGCCGGGCGACGAATGTCCACCTGCGACGCCGGCAGGAACACCGGCACGCCAATGTCCACCAGCAACCCGCCCTTGATCTTCCGCAGCACCCGACCGCTGACGTTGTCCCCCTCATTCTGCGTCTCGACGATCCGCCGCCAGCTCAGAATGCGATCGGCCTTCCGCTTCGAGAGAATCACCAGCCCCGTGTCCGGCTCGACCTCCTCCAGCAGCACCTCGACCTCGTCGCCGATGTTGACAACCGAGTCCTCCGGCCACTCATTCATCGCGAGGATGCCCTCGCTCTTGAGGCCGACGTCGACAATCACTTCGCGCCCGATCACGTTCACGACGCGGGCCTTGAGAATCTGGTTATCGCCCAGCGCCGCCGTGTTCGGCGCCGCGGCCGTCCCCATCAGCGTTTCGGGCGCTGTGCCGCCCAGCAACGCCGCCATCTGCCGATCGAGGTCGGCGTCGGTCATGTCCAGATCACGGATCAGGTTCGCATCAACCATGAAAACCCCGGCGGAATGCCACTTGCGGCGCTCCCCACGCGACCCGGCCCAGGCCCGGCCTCGCGTCCGTCGCCGTCATCAGAAAACCCACCCGCCGCTCGCGCTGCACCCGCAGCGCCACATGAGCGGGGAACCCCGCAGGATACCGCCGCTGCCGACGGCTGACAACCGCTGACTCCCCCCTTGTTTCCATCAAGCTCGCTAACCGGTCAGAAGCGATCCCGCGGCCTGCCATCTTTCGCCCCGCTTCGTGTACAAAATAGCGCGTTTCCCAGGGCCGGATGGCCCTCTTTCTCATTCCCCGGAGCCGCTCCCCGTGTATCTCATCCCCACCGCACTCGTCCTCGGCCTGCCCGCCTTGGCCGCCGCCCAGGTATTGACCTATCCCCCGACCCGCGTGGAAGCACAGACCGACCAACTCCACGGCGTCGAAGTGGCCGACCCCTACCGCTGGCTCGAATCCGCCGATGCCGCGGAGGTCCGCGCCTGGTCCGATGCCCAGAACGCCCTGACCCGCAGCGAACTGGACCGCTTCGATCGCCCCCGCGCCGCCCTCCGCGCCCGTCTCGACGAGCTGTTCGAGGGCACGGTCACACTCGCCCCGCGGTTCGCGGCCCGCAGCCGCTTCTACCTCAAGCGCGATGGGCCGCAGGCCCAACCCCGGCTCTATGTACAGACCGGCGCGGAGGATGAGCCGAAGCTCCTGCTCGACCCGGCCGCCCTTTCCGAGGACGGCTCACTGACGCTGGCCTGGTGGACCCCCTCCCCTGACGGCGCGTTCCTCCTCTACGGCATCGCCCCGGCCGGCGCAGGCGCCGACGAACGGACCACGCTCCGCCTCCGCGAGGTCGCCAAGCCCGGCGATACTGCCCTCGAAATCCCCGGCGTCATCTACGGCTCGGTCGCCTGGGCGCCGGAATCCGCCGGCTTCTACTACGCCCGCCGACCCGACGCCCCCATCGAACCAGGCTCACCGCCCGCCCCGCGCTTCGAGCTGTTCTACCACCGCTTCGGCACACCGCTGTCGGACGACCCCCGCATCGAAATCCCCCGTCCGGAGGCCGCGCAATCGGTCCGAATGCGCCTTTCCGCCGACGCCCGGCAGGTTTTCCTGACCCTGCTCGACTCCGCCGCCGACAACCGCATCTACCTGCGCACCGCGCCGACCGAGTTCAAGCCGCTCTCCGACGCTCCCGGCGCGCGCGTCCGCGCTGACGCCGACTCCGACGGCATCTTCATCATCTCCGATCATGCCGCCCCGCGCTTCAGCATCTTTCGCACCGCCGCCGACAAGCTGAGCCGCGACGATTGGCAGACGGTCGTGCCGCAGCAAAGCGGCGTGATTGAGGAATTCGCACTCGTCGCCGGGCACGTCGCCATCAACGTCCTCGAGGACGGCTACAGCCGCGTTCGCCTCATTCCCCGCAGCGGCGGCGAGCCGGTCGACATCGAGCTGCCCGGCATGGGCGGCGTCACCGGCCTGACCGCGGCCACCGGCGGCGGCTCGCTCCACTTCCAGTTCGAGACCTTCTTCATTCCGCCGATCGTGTTCGCCTACGACGTGGAGAAGCGCGAATTGAAGGAGGCGTCGCGTTCCACCGCCGGAGTTGAGCCGGCCGACTACGTTGCCAAGCAGGTCTGGTTTCAATCCACCGGCCAGGCCCGCGTCCCGATGTTCGTCCTGCACCGCACCGACGTGGAGCGCAACGGGGAAAATCCCACCGTCCTCACCGGCTTCGGCGCACTCGGCCGAACGCAGCGCCCCCGCTTCGATCCCCTGATCCTGCCCTGGCTCGACGCCGGCGGCGTGTTCGCCATTGCCGCCGTGCGCGGCGGCGGTGACTTCGGCCGCCAATGGATGCTCGACGGACGCCTGGAGCACAAGAGCGGCACATTCGACGACTTCGCCGCGGCCGCCGAGAAACTGATCGCCGATCGATACACCCGCGCCGAGCTGCTCGGCTTCTACGGCCTGGGCCACGGCGGGGTTGCCGGCGGCGCACTGATCACGCGCCGACCGGAGCTATTCCGCGCAATTCTGTGCGAATCCGCGCTATTCGACCTCATCCGGCACCATCGCTTCGCTCCAAGCGGAATGATGCGCACCGAGTACGGTGCCGCCGACGATTCGGCCCAATTCAAGGCGCTCCACGCCTGGTCGCCGCTTCATCATGTTCGCCGCGGCCCGCGCTATCCGGCCGCGCTGATCCTCAGCGGCGCACCGCTTGATGCGGCGCCCTCCGTGCATGCCCGCAAGATGGCAGCGGCGCTGCAGGCAGCCAGCCCCGGAGACCGGCCTGTGCTTCTGCAGATCGCACCGGGCGTCGGTCCGGGCGCCAATCGCCCGCTCGCGATGCAGCTTGACGCGGCGGTCGATCGCTGGACGTTCTTCTTTTCGCAGCTTGGGATGCTGGAATAGGGCCGGTCAACGGCGTCCGCCCGCCAACGCAGGGCCTTGCCAACGCCCGAAACGCGGGTAATAATCCCCCGCTCGCCGTCGAGAGCGGCCTTGGGCCGCGCTGCGACCAGGCGCGGCCGGGGCTTCGCCCTTCGCCGGCCCGATAGTGTCTGCGGGTGTAGCTCAGTGGTAGAGCGTCACGTTGCCAACGTGAATGTCGTGGGTTCAAGTCCCATCACCCGCTTTTCCTTCCAATGATCCCCAGGACGGTTCCCCAAGCCGCCGCCTGGCGCATTCCCGGCCCCGGTTGCATGAGCCGCACCCCCTCCGCCCCCGATCCACCCCCCATTAATGCCCCGAATCGCCCGTCCCGCAGGTCGTCAGCCCGCGCTTCTGCAAGTACTTCTGGTGATACTCCTCGGCCTTCCAGAACTCCCCGGCCGGCACAATCTGCGTCGCAATCGGCCGCTTGTAGCGCCCGGATGCCTCCAACCGCCCTTTCACCGCGTCTGCCGCCGCCTGCTGCGCGGGCGAGTAGTAAAAAATCGCCGAGCGATACTGTGACCCGACATCCGGCCCCTGCCGATTCACCTGCGTCGGGTCATGCGCCGCGAAGAACTCCTCCAGCAGCTTTTCAAAGCCGATCCGCGCCGGGTCATACTCGACCAGCACCACTTCCGCGTGCCCGGTGGAGTCCGAACACACCTGTTTGTACGTCGGATTCGGCGACTGCCCGCCACTGTATCCCACCGCCGTCGCGGTCACCCCTTCCATCTGCATGAACCGCGCTTCCACGCCCCAGAAGCAACCCGCACCGAACATGACCCGCTCCACACCACCTGTGCTCATCCGCGCATCTCCTGCCGCGTTATCGCGTTCCTGATCGCCGGGCGCCGGATCCGCCGCAGCGGCCGGCCCGCCATTCCCATCCGCATTGGCCGCCGCACCCGGCCGTTCGCCGCGCGTGCATCCCCCGACAATCACCCACACCGTTACGGTGAGAAGGGAAACCCACATCCGCATGCTCATGGCCGCTCCGATCCGCCGTCATCCACCCAGCGCGTCACCCGCGCGCCTGCCAAAAATCATAGACGCATGCCACCGCGCCGTGGTTTCAGTGAAGAACTCATCGAGAATATCGTCCGATTGAAGGCGAAGTTGGGGGCGGGCCGCTCCGCACGATTGTATAATCGGGTCGTCGGTGCACGTCGCGCACGATCCGGGAACGGCTCCTGACGTTCCTGATCCATGCGTGTCTGACGCCTCGGAAGGACTCTAGCGACAGAACAGGCGGCGAAATGAGGCGATGGGCGGCCCTGATCGGCGGACTCGCGTGCGCGTCGGCTGCTGCGCCGCTCCTGGCGCAGCCGCTTCCCGCGCCGACCACCGCCCCGGCGACCGTCGCACCGCGGCCGGAGCTTGATCCGCAGCGAATTGCCGACCTGCTCGCGCTCATCGAAGGGCCGAATGCTCCCGGCGCACGCCAGACCGGCGTGCGCGAACTGCTTCGCCTCGGCTGGGTCGAGACCCCGCGCCGCCTCGCCGCCATCCTCTCCGGCGGCGCCGCTCCCGCCCGCACCGCCGTCGCCGTCGTCCTCGCCCAGCAGCCCGAACACATCGATCCCGCCTTCGTCGAGCCGCTGCTGCGCATGCTCTCCGACCGCGAACCGGCCGCCGCCTCCGCAGCCCGCACCGCAATTCTTGCGTGCCGCGAACAGGTCGCAGTCCCCCTCTTGCGCGGCCGCGCCCTGGACTCGGACCTTCCCGCCGCCGCCCGCGCCGACGCCGTGTTGATTCTCGGCGAGATGACCTCGCGCGACGCGCTCGGTGCCTTGGTTGCCGTTCTCGAATCCGATTCACCCGCCCTCGGCTTGGCCGCACTCTCCGCTCTGCGAACCGCCTCCGGTGTCGAATTCGAGGACGCATCGGCCGTCGGCCCCTGGTGGGAGTCGGTTCGATCCCTCTCCAGCGAAGAGTGGCTCGATCGGCAGGTCCGTCGGCTCCTCTCGCGTGAGCGCCAGACCGCCGCGACACTGGCCGCCACCGAGACGCGGCTGGTCAAGTCGCTGCGGGACGCCTACGGACGCACCCCCGAGTCCGACCGCACTGAGTTACTTGAGAACCTTCTCAAGGATGCCGTCGCGCCCGTCCGCCTGCTCGGGCTGGAACTGGTTCAGGCCGGAATCACCGAGGGCCGCCCACCCGCCCCTGAACTTGCGGACGATGTCCGGGCGCTGATGTCGGCTGCCGATCCCGCCACCCGCGAGGCCGCGGCCCGTGCCGTCGCGTCCCTGCGCGACCCCGCCGATGCAGAGCGCTTCGTGACGCTTCTGGCCGGCGAACGCAGCGCGGCGGTGAGGTCGTCGCTCGTTTCCGGATTGGGGTATGTCGGCGGCCCGGCCCACGTTGCCCTGCTCACCAGCCTCGCGCGCGACGCGGACGACCCCGCCACCCCCCAGGCCGTTTCCGCCCTCGGCCGACTGGCGGAACGCGGCATGCTCGACGCCGCCGCTCTCGACGCCTTGACGCCGCTGCTGATCGAGCGTTTCGAAGCGTCGCGCCCGGAAGACGTCGGGCTGCGCGAGCGGCTGTTGTGGTCGATGGCGCGCGTCCGCGACCCGCGCTTCCTGTCGCTTTACATCCGCGCTCTTGCGCCCGGCGAACCCGGTTCCATCCGCCAGGCGGCCGCGCGCGGAATCGGTGCAACCGCCGACCCCGCCGGCCTCGACTCTCTGGCCGCTCTGACCGGCGACGCCGACGCCGTCGTGCGACGCACTGTCGTCGAAACGCTCGCCGCCCATGCCTCCACCGACGCGCACCTGCAAGCGCTATGGGGCCGGCTCGCCGTCGCCAGCGAGCCGGAGGAAGGCATCCGCGACATCGCCTGGCGCGGCATCACTGCCGCTCTCTCCCGCCGCGGCGGCGCAGAGATCGAGGCCTGGGTCGCCCGACTTCCGGACAACGGCGCCACCCGCACCCGTCGCGCGCTCGATCTTCTCCAGCTCTCCGAACGGGCCTATCTTTCCGATCCCCGCGAACGCGAGGCGCTCGGCCTCGTGCGCCACCGCATCGGCGGGGCTTTCGAACGTCTCTCCCTGCCGGCCGACGCGGCCGACGCCTATCGGCTGGCGTTGGTCGAATTGATCGCAACCCGCTCCGATCGTGCCGCCCCCGTCTGCGCTGATCTGCTGCGCACCGCCCTGGCCGCCGGCCGATACGACGAGCGCGTGCTCTCCGTCCTCTCCGGCGAATCCCGCCCTGACGGCGCCGCCGTGTGGGCCGCATTCGCCACCCCGGTTCGCGAACTGGCCGAGCGCGATGCCGCCGGCGCCGACGCCGCCGTCGCAATGCTCACTACCTTGACCGCCACGCCCCCCGCGGTACTCGGTCCCGCCGAACTGGATCACCTCTCGGGCCTCCTGCAACAGGTTCGCGGCGTGCGAGATCGGCGGGATGCGGAGCGCGTGCAATCAGCCGCCGCGACCCTGCGCGGCAATCCGCGGGACGCCGACGCCCGCACGGCGATCGAGCGGCTCGGCCCGCGCGCCGCCCCTGCACTGCAAACGCTGCTTCGCGAAGTCGCCGGGGAGAATGGCGGCGCCGTCGAGTATGAGCGCGTGCTGCACGACCTGCTCCGCGCCGCCCGGCCGGATTGGCCCGGCTACGAAGAGTCGGCCGATGCCCCCGCCCGGCTCCGCGCGCTCGATGCCCTCCGCACCGGCGCACTCTGATCACCCCTGCCTGGTTGAACCCGCGAAATCCCAGTGACCACGCGCACGCGCAACGCCCACCCGCGCCGCGCCCCCGGCGCACCGCAGCGCCTCATCCCGCACAATTACGAAGCCCCCGCCGTTCCCCCGCTGCCGCCCCGACCGACCCTCCGTCGCGGACGCGCATCAACGCCGCGCGGATGTCGGCGCCGCGCCCGCCCGCGCTGCCCGCAGCGCCGCCGCCAGACCGTCCAGCGCCCGTTCGATCGTCTCCCGCGCCACGCAGAAACTGAACCGCACATGCCCCGGCCGGCCGAACCCGACCCCCGGCACCGCCAGGATGTTGTGCTCCTCCAGGATGCCGATGAACTTCACGTCGTCCGTGATCGGGCTGCGCGGAAACGCATAGAACGCCCCGCCCGGCGTCGTCAGCTCATACCCCATCTCGCGCAGCGCTCCGCACAGCAGGTCGCGGTTGCTCCGGTAGAACCCGACGTCCCCCAGCGCGTCCGCGCAGCGCGCAATGATCCGCTGCTGCAGCGCCGGTGCATTCACAAACCCCAGCGTGCGGTTCAGCATCGTCATCGCCGAAAACAGCAGCTCGCGCTCCGGCAGCGGCGGCGGCAGCGCGACGTAACCGATCCGCTCCCCCGGCACGCTCAGGTCCTTCGAGTAGCTCGACGTGATGATCGAGCGGTGATACAGCGGCGCGGGCGCGGGGCACCACGGCTGATCAAACACCAGCCGCCGGTAGATGTCGTCGCAGATCAGGTACAGCGGCCGCCCCGGCTGATCCACCTCCCGCAGCAATTCGGCCAGCGCCGCCAGCGCCTCGCTCGTGTACACGACCCCCGTCGGATTGTTGGGCGAGTTGACGATGACGGCGCGCGTCCGGGGCGTCACCGCCGCGCGCAGCGCCCGCGCGTCCACCTGGAATTCCGGCGTGGACTCCGCCACAACCATCCGCCCCCCGGCCTGTTCGATGTAAAAGCGATACTCCGGGAAGTAGGGCGCAAAGACGACCACCTCGTCCTGCGGATTCAGGATCGCCCGCAGCACCACGTTCATCGCGCCCGCCGCCCCGCACGTCAGCAGCACCCCCGCCGCGTCGATCGGCGCACGAATCTCGCGCGACAGAAGCGCCGCGACGGCCGCCCGGCTCTCGTCGAAACCGGCGTTGTTCATGTAGCGGTGATTCTGCGGCGTGCTCTCGGCCGCCACCGCCCTCAACGCGTCAAAGAACGCCGCCGGCGGAGCCGCATTCGGATTGCCCAGCGAAAAATCATGGACGTTTTTCTCCCCCAGCCTCGCCTTGAGCCGCCGCCCGCGCTCGAACATCTCGCGCACCCAAGACGCCGCCTGCATGTCCGATCGCACGCGATCCGCAATCACCGGGTTGGCCATCAGCGCGTTCCTCCGACAATCCGGCCGGCCGTCACCGGCGCTCTCTCACCGCCGTCTCCGGCGCAATCTCGCGCCCCCGCTCGAACCTGCCCCATTGTAGCGCCGACATCCTCGCCCCGCGCGTGCTCGAACCGCCATCTTTGTGATGCGCGCATCAGCGCGGTGCGCGCATCCTCGAGGTGCAGACATCCCGCCCATCAGCGCAGGACTCAAACCCTGTCACGCCGAGCCAAGCAGCGCCGCGATCAACTCCAGCATCAGCGCACCCGTGCATCCATCCACGTCGAGCTTCGGGTTGTACTCTACAAATTCCGCCGACCCCACCAGCCCCGTCCGCCCCAATTCCGTCAGCAGCGACAACCCCTCCGCCCGCGACAGCCCGCCGCGGCTCGGCGTGCCCGTCCCCGGAACCAGCGCTGCATCCATCACGTCAATGTCAAAGCTCAGGTGCACGTGGTCGCACCGCGCCGCCAGGTCGCGCGCCGCCCCCAGCGCCGCTCTCGTCACTCCCTGCACTCGCCATTCCTGCGCCGACAGCACATGCACCCGGCTGCCCGCCAGCAGCTTCGCCTCCGGCGGATCCAACTCACGGCACCCGTACAGAAAAACGTCTTCTTCGCGCACCATCGGATCGCGATCCGCAATGCCGCGCAGCACCTCCGGCCCGCGCCCGCAGCAGACCGCCAGGCTCATCCCATGCGCGCTGCCCGACGGGCTGGACTCCGGCGTGTTGAAATCCCCATGCGCATCAAGCCACAGCAGCCCCAGCCTCCCGCAGGAGTCGCTCAACCCCGCCATCGCGCCGATCGCCATGCTGTGATCCCCGCCGATGATCAGCAGAAAATCCGCCGCATGCTTTCTCCGCGCTCCCAGCACGCACGCATGCAGATGCCGATTCACCTGCATCACGTGCGGCAGGTGGTGAATCAGCCGCCGCGCCGGCCCGTCCGCAAAGCGCGTCTCAAACACCCCCGGAATGTCCCCCAGGTCCTCGACCACCCGCCCCGCCGACGCCAGCCGCTCCACCAGACCCGCGCGCCGCAGAGCGCGCGGCCCGCCCTCCGCCCCCGGCGTCGATGCCCCGCGCCCCGCCGCCACGCCGACCAGCCGGATCACCACGCCCGCCTCCTCGCCTTACGGATACGCCCACACTCCGGCGCGTCCGACCGCCGAGGTCGGCTTCGTCACCTGCGGCAGCGTGATCTGCACGCCGTCAGCCGCCAGCGCTCCCAGTACCGCCATTTCCGCCGCCTCGCGCGCGTCGATCGGAATGCCGAACTCGTCCGTGCGCCCCGTCGCCACGCCCGTCGATTCCGCGATCAGCCGCGACAACGTCTCATTGCGCGCCCCGCCCCCCGCCAACAGCACCCGATCAGCCTTCCCCTCCAGCGCCGCTCCGATGCAACTCGCGATCACCTCGCAGCAGGCCCGCAACAGTTGCTCCCCCGAGAAGCGCACCAGGAACTGCTCGGCCCACTCGCGACACTCATCCCCCGTTCCCAACGACCGGCCGGTCGCCTGCGTGGCCAGCAGCCGCCGCAGCGATTCTCGCAGCGCCGGTGGCGCTGCAGCCTCGCCCGCACGACGCCCGCGATCATCATGCGGCTCAGCAAACGCCCGCCGCGACACCTCATTGAGCAACTGGTTGCAGACGCAGACATCCCCGCCGCGGATCTCGGTGATCAACTCCGACGCTGCTCGCCCCTGCACCGCCGGCAGCCAGGTGAAGTTCACGAATCCGCCCAGGTTCACCACGGCGCGGCGCTCCCGCGCATCGCGAAAGAGGATGAAGTCCGCCAGCGGCGTAATCGGCGCTCCCTGCCCCCCTGCGGCCACGTCCGCATTCCGCAGATCGCACACCACCGGCGCGCGCAGCGCGTGCACGAGCGGCGCCGGGTCGAAGAGCTGCCACGTCAGCGGTGGGCAATGGTGAATCGTCTGGCCATGCACGACGATCAGGTCCGGCCGCCGCCCGCCAGCCAGCTCGCGCACCAGCTCGACGTGCAGCGCCACGAATTCCCCGCGAATTCGCGCGATCGCCCCCGAGGACATCGGCGACTGGTCCGCCAGGCTCCGCAGCCGCTTTTCCAGTTCGCCGAACGGCCGGCTGCGCAGCTCCAGGAACCGCGCCTGCATCGCCAGCCCCGTGCCCTCGATCTCCACCAGCGCCGCATCCAGCCCATCCAGGCTGGTGCCGCTCATGCAGCCGATCACGAGCCTGCGCGCCATCGGTCGCCCTGTCGCCTAGGAGGACGCACGCGCCGCGCGGGCGCGACAAAATTCCCGAAACGCCCCCAGCAGCCGCTGATGACGATAGTGCCGGACGTTGAAGCCCAGCTCATCCATCTCCTTCTCCGCCTCGGTCGGGTCCATCCCCTGCACGTGCACGCGGTACAGCGCGCAGAACAGCAGCGTCCGCTGCTGCCCCAGCCGGCAATGCACCAATACCGGCCTTCGCGCCGGATCCCGGACGATCGACAGAAATTGCTCAACCTGCTCCGCCGTCGGCGGGTTCTTGTGATTGCAGGGAATCGTGACAAACTGTGCCCCGCCCGCCTCGCACGCCGCCCGCTCCGCCGATTCCCATGAATCCGGGTCATCCGCGTCGCGTGCCCCGCGCAGGCTCACCACCGTGCGCAGCCCGTGCCGCCGGATCAGCTCCGACACCTCGTCCGGTCGCGGCTGCCCGCTGCGGTACAGAACCCCCTCATCAACCACGCCGAAATGACGCAACCCGTCATAGGGGAGTCGGAAAATGCGGCGGAGGAACCGTGGCACGTTCACGTCAGATGCTCTCCGCGCTGGGCCTTCCGCCCGCTTGCGGGCGCAGACCGACTTAGCGCCGCGGAGCACGCACCTTCAGCGCCGTACCCACCTCCGCAACGCTGCCCCCAAGTGTATCCGTCAAGGTGACTTTTAGCACATACTCACCCGCCGGCAACGTCCCGGGAATGCGGATCAACCGCGGAATAAAGCAATCCCGCCGCCGGTTGCGACAGCGGTCCTCGATCCGCGGATCATGCTCCTCCACCACCACGTCCCCGCTGCGGCTCAGCACCCGCGTTCGCAGCTCGAACCGCGTCAGGTACGCACCATCCGCCTGCCGCTCACTGCGAAAATCCGATGCCTCGACATACACCACGATCTCCGCCGCGATCCCGGAAACCAGTTCGCCCTCCGCAATCGGCTCATATTGACCATACCCGCGCACCTCGCGACAGGCCGCCAGCACCGGAATGCGGACCCCCGATTCCTCGCGCAGCGCCTCGGCCGCCGCCTCGATCAGCACCACCCGGTCCTCGCGGCCGTCGCGAACCGCGATCAGCGCTTCCACCAGTCGCGCCGCCGTCCGCGCTTCCGAATCCGTCACGCGGATCAGCGGAGCGCGCGCCTGCTCCATATCTCCGCTGACCACGTGCAGCAGCCGCTCTTCCAATTGCCGCGAAAACGACGAATCATCACTCGACGCCCGCCACCGTTCGATAAATTCCGCCATCCCGGCGTCCGCCGAGCCACGCACCGCCGGCTCATTCACCCGCGCCGCTGTCACCTCCGCCCCCACCGGCTCCGGCGCCGAACGCGCCACCACGCTCACAATTCGCGGCCGCGGCCGCAACGGCGTGTTCATCCCGACCATCCCGCCCTCCGCCCCGCTCGGGCCGCTCTTCTCCACTGCCGGCGGCGCACCGCCGACCGCACCAGCCCCGCGCTCCACTCCGCCAGCACCCAGCGGCGTCGCACTGTTGCGGCCCGACCCTTCCGCAATCAGCGGCAATTGCACCTGCGCGGTCGGCGCACCGCTCGCGCCCGCCAGGTGCGCGTGAACAGGCCCCGCCGTCTGGTCCGAGATGACCTTCGCCGGTTCAGAGTTCGGCCGCTCCGGTGTGCCCGGCGAGCGCGATTCGGCGCCGGCTGTCGCCGATGGGCGTGTTTGCTGCTCGATTGCTGCGTTCGAACCTGTTTTGCGTGATCCTGCGCCCTCCAGCGACTCCAGGTACGCCGCCACGCGTCCCGACAGCGCCGCATCCTCCGGCGTCGCCCCCTGAGCATCCTCCACGATCAGCGCCGGTTCCTGCGGCGGAGCATGCTCCTTCGCGCGCGGGGCCGGCCCCGACGGCGGATTCAGGCACCCCGTCAGCGCACCCCCGCATAGCCCGCACGCGAGCAGGCGGAGCCATCGGCCAGTCGTGCCGCGCAATGCGGTAGGCGAACGGAGAGTGAGATGCGTAGCCGAACGGGGGCGCGCCTCCATGCCCTGCTCCCGATAGTGAACGACAATGAACCGCGGATCGAGCGCCGCCTTAGACCCCGCCGCGCCCGCCGGCTTACACCGCCAGTCGCAGCAGCAGCGCCTCCACCCCCATCTCCATCGACCGCATCCCGCTCTTGACTTGCCAGTCCAGATCCCCCAACTCGGCCAGCAGCCACGCCAGCCGCCCCGGCGACTGACGGCGCAGAATCTGCTCCAGCTCATTTCCGCGCCCGTACATCCCCACCCGCGGCGCGACCGCATGCACCGATTCACCGTTCCGCACGGCCTGCGCCGCCCCGATCCAGCGCCGCGCCATGTACGCCATCCCGCCCATCGCCTTGTAAACCGCTGCCGGGTCGCTGCGCATCACCTGCTGCCACAGCCGCAGCGCCTCGGCGGGCCGTCCCAGCGCCGCAGCGTCCAGCACCGCGAAGATTCGCTCTTCGCGTGACATGCCGACCAGTTCCGTCACGTCCGCGTCGGCGATTTCGGCCCGCGCGCCGCAATACAGGGCCAGCTTCTCGACCTCGGCCGCGACCTGCCCCTGCTCCGTCCCGATCCGGTCAACCAGCCGCCCCGCCACCGCCGGCGACAGCCTCTTCCCCAATCCGCGCGCCTGCTCCACCGCAAACTCGGCCAGCGCCCGGGAATTGAGCTTCTTGCACTCCACGATCCGGCCGCCGGCCGCGTCGATCGCCTTGTACAGCCGCAACGTGCGGAAAGCTGCGACAGATCAGGATCAGCGTGCCGGTCTCGGACGCCGCGCGAACGTAATGCTCCAGCCGCTCGCGGTGCGCAGAGATGAATTTGTCCGCATCGCGGATGATGACCACCCGCCGCTCGGTCAGAAATGGCAGCGTGCGCAGATCCGTCAGCACCCCCGCCAGCGACGGCCCGCCCGAATCCTCGCTCATCGTCGCGTCGAGATCGCAGACCGCCAGCGCCCGGTCAGCTCCCGCCGGCAGCGCCTCCTCCAGCGCCGCCTCCAGCGCCTGCGCCTTCTGGAATTCCTCGTCGCCGAAAATTACCACCGCGGGAGGCGCCCCGCGCCGGGCAGACTTGGCCATCTCTCACCCGCCGGGCGACGCCGGAATCAGCGCAGCGGCGGCGGTGCATCGGCCAGCAGCCGCAGCCGTCGCTGCGCACCGGCCCGCACCTCCACCTCCGAGCCGGACAGCGCCTCCGCCTTCTCCCAGGCGCGTCGCGCCTCGGCGGTCTGCCCCATCCGATATTCCACGTCGCCGAAGTTCAACCACGTGCGGGCGACCTCCGGCTGCAACTTCAGAAGCCGCTCCAGCGCCCGCCGCGCGTCAGGGTACCGCCGCTGTGTCGCCGCCACCAGCGCCAGCCCGTCCAGCGCCTCCGCATCCTCCGGCCGCGCCCGCAGCACCGCCTCATAGTGCCCCAGCGCCTCGTCATACCGGGCGGTCGCGTACTCGCTCTGCGCCAGTTCGCGCAGCACATCGGGGTCATCCGGCGCCGCCGCCAGCGCCTCCCGCAGCCGCGCAATCGCCAGCGGGTGACGCCCCTCAGCCGCAAACTGCGCCGCCATCGCCCGCAAGGCCGCCGCCCGCCGCTGTGTCGCCGCCGCGTCCGGCCCATGCTGCGCCGCGTCAATCACCGAATGTAGCGCCGTCTCCCCCGGCGGAATATCCACCGCGGACCCCGCATCCATCGCAACCGCCCCGGGAGAACCCGCCGATGCCGCACTCGCCCACTCCGCCGGTATCGCACCCGACGGCGGCACCGACACACCCAGCCGCTGATCGTGCGACACATGCCCCGCCCGATCGGTCGCCGAAATACTCAGGTCCACCTGCGCTTCCGTCAGCCGCGGCAGCGGATGCGCAAAGCGACCCGCCGCCAGTTGCAACTCCCCCGCATCGCGCCAGGTCGGGTCCAGCGCCGTTCGATAGAACAGCCGCGTCCGAACGATGTCCTCGTCAATCAGCACGATGCGACCGTACGCGGTCGCGTCCTCCGCATCGCCACTGACGACCAGATCGCGAAATTGCACCAGCGGCGGCTGGCTGTCCACCACGACCAGCGCGTGCGGCGGCGCTCCGCTGCACGGCGGCTCGCCGGCTCCGCTCCCTTCCTCACGAGCGACGCTCTCATTCCGCGCTTCCGCGTCGATGCGCTCCATCGTGCCGTCATCCGGCCGCGATGGATTCCCCGCAGCCGCCGAATCTCCCACCGGCGCGAAGTAGAACGCGTAAGCCCCGTCGCGCTCCGCGCGAAAGCAGTACGTGATCTCCCCGGTCCGCGCCAGTTCCACCGGCCGCCAGGTCGTCGTGAAGTCCTCCGACACCCACGCCCGCACGGAGTCCGCCCCATCGAGGCGAATCTCCAGCAGCACGTCGCGCGTTCGTACAAACTGCGCCGGCGCCGCGCGCAGCGTTTCCGCCGCCGCTCCAACGACGCAGCCTGCCAGCACGACCAAGCTCATTCCGGGATTCATGCGGCTCACCTCCCCTCAATCGTCGCCGAGCGCACCGCGCGGCCAGCCCACCGGCCGCCCCGCGCCGGAGCTGCGCCCCAGCGCAATTTCAGCGCCTCGCGCCCCCCTCCGCCGCCAGCGCCTCCGACATGTGCCGGATGATCGCCGACGCCGTTCGCGCCGTCAGCCGCGGCTCCATCTCCCGCAATCGCGCCAGCGCCGCGTCACGCTGCCCGCCGCGCACCAGCCGCGACACCTCCGGCGGAACCGGCAGCGTCAACACATCCCCTTGCGCCTCAACCTGCTCGCGGTAGCTCTCCACCGCCGGCGTGCGCGCCGGCTCCGCCACCGCCCGCAGCCGCGCCACCAGCAGCACGATCATCCCCGCAGCAATCAACCCCGCGACCAGCATCGCGCAGCCCTCCCGCAGCCGCGGACCCGCGGCGCTATCGCCTGAATCGGCTCGCCAAGCCACCCGGTTTCACCACGCCGCACCAGTCCGAAAATTGACCGCCGGCGCAGCGGGCCGCACAATCCGCCCTTCGCGGAGCGTCCGGCGTCCGTCCGGAACGCACGCGGCACGGGAGCAGCGCGTGGCGTTTCTGCGGCTCATGCGCCCGCAGCAGTGGGTCAAGAACGTCTTCGTCTTCGCCGGGCTGGTCTTCGGGCGCAAGCTCGATCACGCGCCCAGCGTGGCCGACGCGCTGCTGGGGTTCCTGCTGCTCTCGCTCATCAGCAGCGCCGTCTACGTCATGAACGACCTGCACGACCGCGAGGAGGATCGCCTCCACCCCCGCAAGCGATTCCGCCCGCTGGCCAGCGGCGCCGTCAGCCCGCAGTCCGCTCTCGTCCTGATTGCCGCGCTGCTGGCCGCCTCCCTGGGCGGTAGTTGGCTGCTCGATCGCGGCTTCTTCCTCTGCGTCGTCACCTATCTCGTCCTGCAGCTCTTCTACACCTTCAGCTTCAAGCACATCGCCGTGCTGGACGTCATCACCATCGGCGTCGGGTTCGTCCTCCGCGCCATCGCCGGCGCCGTGCTGGTGCACGTCGAAATCTCGCACTGGCTGGTCGTCTGCACCTTCACCCTGTGCCTGTTCATGGGCTTCTCCAAGCGCCGCTGCGAACTGGCCGCGCTCAACGGCAGCACCGGCCCCGACGCCGGCGCGCATCGCCGCACGCTGCTGGTCTACACCCCCGACCTGCTCAACCACATGACCACCGTCACCGCCGGCATCGCGGTCATGAGCTACCTGCTCTACGCCGTCGACGCCCGCACCGTCGGCTACTTCGGCACCAACTACCTGATGTACCTCACCCCGCTGGTCGTGTTCGCCGTCTTCCGCTTCGCCCTGCTGGTCGAGCACGGCCGCGTCGACGGGCCGACCGAAGTCGTCACGCGCGATCGCCCCTTTCAGGCCGCCGTGCTGCTTTGGGGAGTGTGCGCCTGGGCCGTGGTCTATCACGGTGTGAGGATCGCCGCCTGGCTGCGAAAACTCGCCGACGTTCCGCCCCCGCCATAGCCGCGGCGAAGTCCGCGCCTCTCTCGCCTGCCCCCGCTTAACAGAACCCCGCCAGCGCACCCGCCTCGGCCGCAAATCCGCGGCACGCGCCGACCACGCAATCCTCCCACGCCACCCCGCCACCGCCCAGACGCTCGTCCTCAAACGCGTAAATCACCGACCGCGACGCATTGATTACCGCCCCGCTCCCGCCCGCAAGAAAACACGCCCGCGTCGCCTCCGCCGCCGCCCCCTGTGCCCCGTACCCCGGAACCAGCCACGGCGTGTGCGGCATCGACCCGCGCAGCGCCGCCGTCCCCGTCGCGTCCTTCGGCCCCACCACCGCCCCAACCAGCGACAATCCGCACGTTCCGCGAAGCTCCGCTGCCTCCCCCCACTCCGTCACCAGTTGCGCCAGATGCTGGTAGAGCTTTCGCGACTCCCCGAACTCATGAATCACGTCCGCCGTCGGGTCCGACGGCCGCACCAGCACATACACGCCGCGCCCGCCCGTCCGCGCCGCCCGCACAAACTCATCCACCCCGCTGCGCCCGAGGTAACCGCCGATCGTAATCGCATCCGGCACCCGGTCTGCGCTGCCGCCCGTCGCCAGGTGCCCGCGCGCATACAGCGCCGCCGTCGAGCCGATGTCGCCGCGCTTCACATCGCCGATCACGAGCAAACCGCAGGCATGCGCCAGCGCCACCAGCCGGTAATACGCCGCCACCCCGTGCTCCTGAAACACCTCGAAGAAGCCGGAGTTGATTTTCACCGCCGGTACCAGCGGCGCCACCCGCTCAATGACAGCGGCGCTGAACCTCTCAATCGCCGCCGCTCCCTCCTGCGGATCATCGCTGCCCGGCCGCAGCCGCTGCGGAAGCCGCTCAGCAACCGGGTCGATCCCGACCACTGCGGGCGTGCGTTTGACCTCGATGGCGGCGGCGAGACGATCGGCGTAGTGACGCGGCATGGCGAAGCGCTCCCAGGCCGCGGAGTGTAGCGCTGCGGCTCGCCGCCGACCAGCGCGCCCCGCAGCATGCCCCGGATTAAGCGCCATGCCGGCGAAGCGCGCAGCAGGCGAAGCGCCGCCGATATGCAACCGATAAAAGAGCGGAGCCCGCCACTTTCGTGACGGGCTCCGCGGAGCGATCAGTCTGTCAAAGGCCTCTCGAACTTAGTTCTTGAGGTTCTTGATCGACTCGGTCGTCAGCTCACGCTCGATCGCGCCGTTCTGCGCGCCGAAGTTGCTGCCGGCCTCGCGCGTCTCACCCGGACCGGTGATGACGTCGTACTGGATGTCAGCCGACTCGGTGCCCTGGCCGACCAGGTTGCCGCCCGCCAGAGCCTTCTGCTGGCCGGCGTTGAACGACAGCTGACGGATGGCGACGCCGAGCAGCGACGCGTTGATGCTGAGCTCGCCGCAGACCACCGTGCTGGTCACGCCATCGACGCGGGCCTTGCCCTTCTGCGTCTGCAGGTTGACGAGCAGGAAGTGGTTCGGGAGCGACGAATAGGCGCTCAACAGCTGCTGGTCCCAGCACGAAATGCACTTCTCGGTGTTCGAGAAGCGAACCTCGTTCTCGTTCCAGATGTCGAACTTGGCCTTCGTGATGACCGGGCCGTCGCCGTCCTGACGCAGGTCCGCGCTGACCGGGTGCAGGGTCAGGTCGGTGTCCACGCCGACGACGTTGCCGCCGCCCGACAGCGCGACCGAGCCGGCCGCGAAGAAGTCGATCAGCAGCTGGCCGAAGCCGTAGTCATACTCAAGACCGTTCAGCTTGAGGTGACCGGCAGAGCCGACGCGGTCGCCATGGTTCGAGGCATACGCCTGGAACGCATAGGCCGCATACTCGACAGCGGAGCTGTCCGCGTAGTTGACGATCGTGGCCTTGCCCGTCAGGTGGTTCCAACGGATCTGACGGTCCTGAGCGTCAACCGCCCAGCCGTAGATGAAGCCGCGCAGCGTGCGAACGCCCGGCTCGTCCGGATCCGGACGCCCCGGCGGGTTGCCCGGGTCCAGTGCGGACCACGGCGACACGCCCTTCGGCAGACCGCTGGCCGCCGACCAGTAGGACGGCTCGTCCTGGGTCAGGTTGATGATGTTGTCGAGCCAGTTCCAACCCGGCTCCGTCGCCGTCGGCGCATCGCCGTTGACGAAATAGAGCTGGACCGCAACCGCGGCGGGATAGTCATTGGACAACTCAATGAAAGTGTCCTGAATGATCGCGCCGGCCGCGCTCCACTTCACCTCAACGTTCGAATAGATCAGCAGGCTGCCCTTCTTGCTCGCGCTGACTCGGTAGTCCTGCGCGACCGCGGTGGCAGCCCCTGCGGCCACGAGGCCGCCGAGAACCATCTTCACCATGTTGCTTCGAAACACTGTCTGTCCTCCGGTGATACGAAATCGCAAAGTGCACACAATTCGGGCCGCGTCGCGAGCAAGCCGCGCAGCGCGGCAGACCTGTTAGGTCGCAAAAGACGCTGCTGTTCCCCCGCCTACGCCCTCCTTTCTAGCGCGTTCCAGCTTCCTAAGCTCTGCGGCGCCGCCGCGACCACTCAATGCCGTCTGCGGCAACCAATTTTCTTCGCGAGAACCGAGACCTGCAACGGACGCCCGCGAGTCGTTGTTCCAGAGAACCCCACCCATCCGCGCCAAACTGGAGTCCTCTACGAGCGCCACCTGGCACTCGTGACTCACCGGCTCCTTTCCGTGGCCCTCGCTTCAATTCGCTCGAAGCTGCTCGCGGTGCAACCCTCATTCACACCGCAAGCCTCAACTGTCCGACGCGGATGCTAACACATTCTCGGGAGCGGTTCAAGCTTTGCGCCAACGATTTCGTTTTTTTTGCGGATCATGGCCGATCATAACTCGCACTTCGCCCCTCCCTGATTCTCATAATCACTGCTCGCAAACGCAACAAAGAACAGAACTTATATCGGATCAACCACTGACGGAAATACGACACTGCAACGCCTTACCAGACGCCGCCGCCATCGCCCAAATCGCGCAAGTCTTCGCGAAGATTTACGTTCCGCCAGCACGCTCGATGTTCCTCGGGAACCGCTCGAACGCACACGCGCGCCGCCTTGCACAACGCGCGCAGCGCACTTCCGTCGCGCGCTAGCCGCTCCAGCGCCGCAAACCCGCTCGGCTCATACACACCCGGAAGCGGTTCAACATCATCACTCGAACTCAACGCCCCCATGACCCCCGCCGCGCCGCGCTCACGCTGCGCGATCAGCCACCCGATCGCCTCTGCCGTCAGCAGAGGCACGTCGCACGGCACCAACATCCACGCCGACTCGCGATCATGAGCCAGCGCCCCAACCACACCACCGAGCGCACCCCCGATCCCGGGAGCATCCGCAATCCTCTCGATCCCTTCCAACGCACCCGGCAGCGCTCCCGAACCACTCACGGCCACCACCAGCCCGTTCGCCTCCAGCGCACCTACGATCCGCTCAAGGAATGTTCGCCCCGCGAGCCGCAGCAGGTGCTTGGGTTCCCCCATCCGGCTGCTTCGCCCGCCGATCAGCACCGCCGCGCGCAGCGGCGCCGGCCTCCCGCCTCGGCTGTCACTCTCCACGCGCGCACCCACGCTGCATTCCCCACCCGCCCCCCATCACACGCTTCCGCCCGTCGCGCCGGGCAGTCCTTCCCAACCCGCGGCTTCCACGCGCCGCGCTTCCTCGCACACGCGCGCCAGCCGCCCGGCGTCCGATTCCGTCAGCGCGATCCGCCGCCGCGACATGACCGTCCGCGCGATCTCAATCGCCTTTTCAACGCGAAACGGCGCAACGCCCGCGTCCGTCACCCACGAAAACGACGGCACGAACTTCGGAACCGATCCGGGTGTGAAGATGTTCGCCGCAACACCGACCACGCAGCCCGTCGGTAGAATCGTCCCGATCCCCGTCTTGGCGTGATCCCCGATGATTGAGCCGACGAAGCGCTCGCCCGTCTCCACGCCGACCCCGTTCAGGAAAACGCGAATCGTGCCGTAGGTGTTCTTCAGATCGCTCGTCACGGTGTCCGCTCCCAGGTTCACCCACGGGCACACATAACTGTGTCCCAGAAACCCGTCGTGCTGCTTGTTGGCGTATCCGTGCAGAATGCTCGCTTCGATCTCGCCCCCCACCTTGCACACCGGGCCGATCGTCGTCCCTTCCCGAATGAACGCCCCCGCCCGCACAATCGACCCCTCCCCCACAAAACACGGCCCTTCCAGCACCGCGTTCGACTGCACCAGCGCCCCGCGCTCCACAATCACCGGCCCCGCCTCCGCATCCAGGACCGCCCCCGGCCGGATGTCGGCCTCCGGACCCACAAAAATGCGCTCCGGCGCGACCAGGTGCGCGCCGCAGCGAACCCGCCCGAGAATCTCCGCTCGGTAATACGCGGCAAAATCCCGCCGGATCTGTTCCGCGTTCCGCAGCGCCAACTGCCACGGATGCTCAATCAGCTCCACCTCCCCTGGAGCCGCCACTTCCCGCAGACGGGCGCAGGCCCGCGCCACGCCCGCGCTGCCGCCTTTCAATTCCCCCTCCGGCACCGCCGCCGCCAGCACCACGTCCCCCCGCACCCACTTCGTCCCCAGCTTCGGCGCCGCCCACGAATTCGCATCGGCCGGCGCCACGATCCGCCCGTTGACCAGGACCACCACTCCATCGCCCGATGCACTCGCGCCCCCCGCCCCAATCACCGTTCCACCCAGTTCCGCCCGCACAATCGACCCGACCACGCGCTCCCAGCGCTCGCGCAGCGACCGCGTCCCCAGAATCAGCTCATGCGCCGGCCGCAGCCACGTCAGCGGCAGCAGCCGCTCATACGCGGCATCCTCGAACAGAACGACGCCGGTTTCCGCCAGTGTGCGACAATCCGTCATGGTGCGCCATGGTAGCGGCGCAGCGCCCGCTGCGCGACATCCGCCCCGGCCGTACAATCGGGCCATGCGGATTGTCGGCCACGGCGTGGATATCGTCGTCGTCTCGCGCGTCGAGCGCCTGCGCGAGCGTCACGGCGACGTTTTCATGGAGCGCGTCTTCACCCCTGCCGAGCGCGCCTATTGCGATTCCGCCCGCGGCCGCGCCGAGCGCCTCGCCGGGCGCTTCGCCGCCAAGGAGGCGGTCTTCAAGGTGCTCGGCAGCGGCTGGCGCGGCTCAATGCAATGGACCGACGTCGAGACGCTGCCCGACGCCCTCGGCAAGCCGGTCGTCTCGCTGCACGGCGAAAGCGCCCGCCGCGCCGCTGAAATGGGGATCGAGCGCGTGCTGATTTCGCTATCTCATGCCGGCGGCTATGCCGTCGCATCCGCCCTGGGAGTCTCCGAATCATGAGGGAGGTCTGTTCGATGCGCAGCCTGCGCCTGGCCGCCTTGTTCATCGCCCTGCTCAGCGGCCCATCCGCCCTTGCCGCCGATGTGTCCGTCCGCATGATCGTCTGCGCCCCGGACGCCGCCACGGATGAGCTTTTCATCTCCTTCTCTATCGACGGCTGGCCCGAAGGCGGCCGCGCTCTCAAGAAGCTCTCGGACGACCTCTACGCCGCCGACCTCTCCCTGCCGACCGACACGCCGATGGAGTACAAGTTCCTCCGCACGAAGAACTGGTCCACCGTCGAAAAGGACGCGCAAGGCGGCGAATTGTCCAATCGCACGCTCGCCATCCCGCGCGACACGCCGCCGCGCACCATCCTGCACGCGATCGCGCGCTGGGCCGATCAACCCGATCCACCCGCCCGCATCGCCGCTGTCAGCGTCCCCGGCCAGCCGCTGCGCACGGAGTCCCGCATCACCGGCCGCATCGACACGCTCGAGGCCGTCGATTCCCCGCAGCTCGGCAACCAGCGGCGCGTCTTCGTCTGGCTCCCCGAAAATTACGACGCCAACCGCGCCGAGCGCTATCCCGTCTTCTACTTCCACGACGGCCAGAATCTCTTCGACGCGACTCTCTGCGCATCCGGCGCCGAGTGGGGGCTGGACGAAGCCGCTGCGCGCCTGCAGGCTGACGGAAAAATGCGCCGCGCGATCCTCGTCGGAATCGCCAACACCCCCGATCGCATGAAGGAGTACAGCCCCTACCCCGATCGCGGCTTCGGCGGCGACGCCGACAAATACCTCGCCTTCCTCATCGAGACCCTCAAGCCGCGCATCGACCGCGACTATCGCACCCTCCCCGATCGCGAGAACACCCTCATCGGCGGCTCGTCCATGGGCGGCCTCGTCTCCCTGTACGCACTGCTGAAGCACCCTGACGTCTTCGCCGGCGCAGCCGTCATCTCCCCCTCGCTGCGCTGGGCACGCTGGAAGATCATCGAGGCCGCCGAAGCGCACGAGTTTCGGCAGCCCGTCCGAATCTGGCTGGACATCGGCACCGCCGAGGGCAGCCGCTCCGCACCCGACGCCGAAGTGACGCAGGCGGTCGCCGATTGCCGCCGTCTGGCCGAAATTCTGCGAACCAGGGGCCTCAAAGACGGGAGCACGCTCCACTTCGAGGAAGCCGCCGGCGCAATCCACCACGAGACCGCCTGGGCCGCACGCGCTGATCGCATCCTGCAGTTCATGCTGCCCCCGCAGCCCGACAAGCGCTGATCCCTGGTTCAGCGCTGATCCCCGCTCATGCGCCCCCTGGCGGCCGCTCAATCAACCGCCCGAACCCCCACGCGCGCCGCCGCAGCCGAAGCCGAAGCCGACAACGCAGCACCCGCTACCGCCGCCCGTAATTCGCCACCTTCCACTCCGTCCGCCGCACGCGCTGCGCCCTCTTTCGCACCACCAGCAGCACCGTCGCGCGCCACACCTGCCGCCACTCGTTCACATCCGCCCCGAATCTCGCGCAATAGGCTTTCAGAAATCGCGCCACGTCTCCGCGCGTCAGCCCCGCGGATTCCGCCAGGCTCACGCATAGCCGCGCCAGCGCCCGCCGCTCATCCGCCGCACTCACGCGCGTCGCCCGCCGCACCCCGTCCATGTCGATCCACACCAACCGCAGCGGCTCCCCGCACACGAGCAGGTTTTGTGCTTTGCAATCCCGATGAACGAACCCGCGGCCATGAAACCGCCGCAATTCCGCCGCCAGCAGGCGCGCCAGCCGCGCCTTGTATCGCCATCGCTCGCGCGGCCCCATCCGCAGCGCCGCCTGATTCAGCGCCGTCCCCAGGTCCACCGCCCCCGGCACCACTTCCGTGAGCAACAGGCTGTCCGCCGTGAACGGCCCGATCCGCCGCTGCAGCGCCGCCAGCGGCCGCGCCGTCGCAATGTCCCGATGCAGCAGCGCGTGCCCCAGTGCAAACGCCCGCCCCACGCGCGGCGCCCCCAGCGCGTTGCGAATCCGTCGCCACAGCGTCCGCCCCAGCGGCCGCTTCACAATCACCTCCAGCGCGCGCTCCGGATGCGCCAACTCCGTCCGCAGCACCTGCGCCGAGTGCGAGTCCTTCACCCCCCGCGCTCCGCCGCGCAACAAAGCGCCCGGATCGCGCAGCGCCTGCCGCCACCAGCCGCGCTCCAGCGAGACACTCGCCCCACCCGACGAGCGTTCCCCGTGCTTGGCCGTCAGACAGACCACCCCCTGCCATCCGCCCCGCCCCGTCACGCGATCAAAGTACCGACCACGCCGCCCGATCCGCCGGTCGCGCTGCGCCCACAACCGCGCGGCGTGACGCTCCGCCGCGCGCCGCAGCGCCGACACCAGTTCACGAAACCCCGTCTCAATCGGCCGCGCGTGCCGAAACTGATGCTCGAACTCGTGCCGCTTGCGCAGATAGGCTCGCAGGAAACGAAGCCGGTCACCGGTCGAGCTGTGCCTCGAGAACCACTGATTGAGCTGCGCCAGGTTGCGAACCACCGCTCCCGGCCCGATCGGTGCGTCGATCCGCGCCCCATGCAAATCGATAAAAACCGCTCGATACCGCCGCGGTCCCACCGTCTGCACCAGGATGTTCGCCGCGTGCATGTCCAGGTGCTCAAAGCCCGCCTGGTGCGCCCGCGCCAGCAATTCCGCCAGCGTCTCGACCAGCGCCTCCACATCCGCCCGCCGGCGACGAATCTGCGCATCCGAGCACAATTCACGCCAGAACGCATCCAACGGCGTCGCCGGCGTCACCGCGTGCGTCACCAGCAGCGACCAGCTTCGCCCCTCGCGACGAATTCCTCGAGTGAATCCCGCCGGCCGCGCCGCCGCGATCCCGTTCGCCGCCGCATACACCGATGCCGCCCATTCCGACCGGCAGGTGTCCTGCCCCAGCCAGCGCTTGATCCGGCTGCGAATGCCCCCCGATGCGTAATACTTCAGGTAATAATCCCGCCCCAGAATCGTCGCGCGCCACACTTCCCGAACCGCGTTGCGCTTGACCAGCGACCAGCCCGCACCGCCCGGATCCCCCCACGCCCGCGGCTCCACCGCCCGCACCGCCGCGTCGAACCCGCCGCAGGTCGTCCAGCGCATTCCCGCCGACCGCGAATCGTGCGTCGCCGCATCCCCCGAGCGGCGCGCAGCCGCGCCGCTCGATGGAATCGCCTGCACTCTCACCGTTTGCGTCAGTTTCGCCGAATCCATGACTCGCCGTGCGCGTGGGGACCGGAGCGCGACATCATTGTATCGAACCGCGTCAAGGCCCGCCGCGATCCGCCACGCGGCGCAATTCTCCGCCATCCGGCGTCCGAATCGCCGTCATCACGCCTTCCCGAACCTCGAAGATCACCCCTTCCGGCGCCACGTCATCCTGAAGCAGCACCCGCGACGCTCCGCTCCCATCCTCCCCCAGCGCGCTGAACAGCACAAAGCGCGTCGAGTCGCACAGCGGCGCGGAAACCTCAAACAACCAGGCGCTCCCGGCCGCCTTCGAATGCACATACAGCGGAATCAACGACTCGATCGGCGGCGGCACAAACGCCGGCCCCGGCCGGAAGCTCAAATCCCCCCGCGCACCGCGCGCGCTGAGAGTCCGCTTCACCGCCCCGCCCTCCGCGCCGCGCCGCTCGCGCACCTCTATGCGCCGCGTCATGCCCGGCGGGCCGAAATCCAGCTCCCAGTCGGCGCTGTAGCCCACGCCCGTCCCGTCCACTGTCCATTGCAGCAGGTCGCGCTTCGACCCGTGCGCCGCCAGCTCCACCCCCTCAAACCCCGCACCCTCATCGCGAGAAAGCGCAGCGCGCTGCCTGCGCAGTTCGAACGGCACACCGCCGATCTGCCCCAGGTACACCTCCGCATCCCTCAGCACGCCCCACCACGGCACCGCCCCGCGCTCGCGCAGCAGCGGGGGAAACTCCGCGCCCGCCGCTTCCGCCGCCTCCAGCACGCCGTCAAACCCCGGCTCAAGCTCCAGCCCGACCGCAATCGCCCGGCCCGCCGCATCCGCCTGCCGTTGGAACATCTCGTCCGCGTGCACCAGCACCAGCGCAGCGTCCCGCGCCCCCTTCTTCACCACGCCGATGCTGCGCAGCGGGTGCAACGTGCTGCGCGGCCCGCGCGCATTGACCCACGCCACCCGCGCGCCGTCGCCGCGCTCCTGCTCCTCCACCTCCATCAGGTCCGCCGGCACCCGCCAGCGCTCCACCACGCAGTCCCGCACCAGGTCGGTGGGCGCGCGCGAACCATGCATCCACGTGCGATAGACATTGACCGCGAAGCGCGGCAACCCCGCCTCCCGCCCGACAAACGCAAAGCCGCGCACTCCCTCCAGCGCCGGCGGCTCCAGCACCGTCCCCGCCGGAATCGTCACCCGAATCCCGGCCGCGTCCATGATCTGCGCCGCCGGGCGCTCCGCACCGCCGCGCTCGATCACCATCGCCCGCGACAGATCATCCAGCATTTCCACGTCGGCAAAGGTCAGGTCCGTCAGCGGCGTGTACTCGATCAGCACTTCCTCCCCCGCTGCGGTACACGCAATGCGCAGCACCGTCTGCACCGCCAGCATGCGTCCTCGAAACGGCGTCAGCTTCTGCCGCGTGACCTGCAACCCCGGAATCCCCGCCACCACCGCCGGCGCCGGGTCGAACGAGCGCCCCAGCTCCTGCCAGCTCAGGTCCATCGCCCGAACCAGCACCTCCGGCGGCACAAACGTCGAGTGCCGCCGATAGCCGAATCGCACCCGCCGCTCAATCCGCCCCAGCCCCTCCCGATCCCCCTCATGCAGCGCGAGAAAGAACTCGCCCGGCCGCTTCGAATCCGCCGTCCACTGCGCCGGCGCCCGGAAAGTCAGCGGCGTGCCCGGAAGTGTCCGCGGCGACCCCAACGCGCGCTTCGCGACCACCTGCGAAAACGCCAGCCCCAGCGACGACGCCAGCGCCGCTGACACGAGCAGGAGCAGCACGACCGGTCGCCCCGGCCGCCCGCCGGCATGAACTTCCACCAACATCGCCGCGATGATACGCCCCGCCGCCGCCCGCGTGTGGAGTTGGGTGCCACACCGACGGTTTTGCGTCGGCATGTCTTTCGATTTAAGGGTGGCATGCTTTCGCTGTACTCAGCGTAAGCATGCTCTTCGCTCACACAGCGCGCGCCCCCTCAATCCCCCATGCACGTCCCCACCGCCCGCGCCGCCGCCACCAGCGGATCATCCAGCGGCACCTGCCGCTGCTGGCCCGCCACCGACTCGATCGGCACGAACGTCGTCTCCCCGCGCTGCATCACCACCACGTTGTTGAACTCGCGCGTCGCCACGAGCTGAATCGCCTTGTGCCCGAACAGCGTCGCCAGCGCCCGATCCGCCGCCACCGGCGTTCCCCCCCGCTGCACGTGCCCCAGGATCGTCGCCCGCGTCTCCAGCCCGGTGCGATCCGAAATCTCGTTGCACAGCACGTTGGCGATCCCCCCCAGTCGCACCGGATCCGGCGAATCCGGCACCAGCCGGCCGATCACCCGCTCCCCGTCCACCCGTCGCGCCCCCTCCGCCACCGCCACCAGCGTGAACCGCTTTCCGCGCCGCGAGCGCGTCATGCACGTCTCGCACACCGAATCCAGCGAATAGGGAATCTCCGGAATCAGCACCACGTCCGCCCCCGTCGCCAGCCCCGCCGCAAGCGTGATCCAGCCCGCATTCCGCCCCATCAACTCGACGATCATCACGCGATGATGGCTCGACGCGGTCGAGTGGATCTTGTCCAGGCAATCGCTGGCCGTCTGCACCGCCGTCGAAAAGCCGAACGTGATGTCCGTGTGCATCAGGTCGTTGTCGATCGTCTTGGGCACCCCGATGCACGGAATCCCGTGCCGGATCAGGTTCGACGCGCCCGTCATCGTGCCGTCGCCGCCGATGCAGATCAGGCAGTCGATGTGCCGGTCGTGCACGTGCTCCACGATCCGTTTGGTCACGTCTTCGTAGATCGTCTTGCCGCTCGCATCCTTCCCCACCGCGAAGCGCGATGGATCCGCCGAGTTGCTCGTCCCCAGAATCGTCCCGCCGCGCGTAATGATGTTCGACACGTCGTCGAGCAGCAGCGGATGCATGCGATTGCGGATCAGTCCAAAAAACCCATCCTCGACGCCGATCACGTCGATCCCGAGCTTGTTGATCGCCGCCTTCGTCACCACCCGGATGACCGCGTTCAACCCCGGGCAATCCCCCCCGCCCGTGAGAATCCCGATCCGCTGAACCTCGCGCGCCGTCACCGCGTTTGCTCCCTGCGCAGCCGCCGCCCCGCGCTGCACAACCGCTTGCGTCATGTTCGTGCTCATACAGACGTTATCGGCGGAAGCCCGCCGCCGCCAATACCGCGGCCCCCCGGCATTTCCACCCCGGCCGGGGTGCCGGGCGGTCATCCCGGCGATTCCAATAAGGCCCCGTCTTGCTCAAGGCCCCGCTTTGCTCCACCCCCGTTCCACCAGTCACCATGTCAATACGATCCCCGGTGTATCGCCCCGCCCCCCATCCGCTCTCGTCCCCCCGCATTCGCACCCCGGCAGGGGTGCCCGGGTGTAGCCACGGGTGGAGCGCCGCCCGGCGGCAGCCGGGCGAAGCGGAACCCGTGGAACCCGACGCCCCGCACGCCTGCCCCGAAGGGGCAGAGGAAGCGCACCATTCGCTCCACCACCTCACCGCATGCGCAGCCGGCCCCTGATTCACCCCATTTCAAAAGCCGCCCGCCTGAACCGCCCCGACCACGTCCATCCCCCGCTACGATCCGCGACGGAAGCACCCAACATGCACATCTGCCACGTCATCACGCGCCTCATCATCGGCGGTGCCCAGGAAAACACCCTCCTCTCCTGCGAGGGCCTCTCCGAACTCGGCCACCGCGTCACGCTCATCAGCGGCCCCACCCACGGCCCCGAGGGCAGCCTCCTTCCGCGCGTCCGCGCCGGCCGATACGCGCTCATCGAAGTCCCGGAGTTGATCCGCAGCGTCAACCCCTGGTGCGACGTCCGCGCCATGCGTGAACTGACCCGCCTCTTCGAGCAGCTCCGCCCCGACGTCGTTCACACCCACAGCAGCAAGGCCGGAATCCTCGGCCGCTTCGCCGCCGCCCGCGCCGGCGTGCCGCGCATCATCCACACGGTCCACGGCATGAGCTTCAACCGCACGCAATCCTGGCCGGTGCGGGCGCTTTACGCCGCGCTGGAGCGCCGCGCCGCGCGCTGCTGCGACCACATCGTCAACGTGGCCGATGCCATGGGCCGGCAGATGCTCGCCGCCGGCGTCGGCCGCGCCGACCGCATGTCCACCATCCGATCGGGAATGGAGGTCGATCACTTCCACCCCGATGCCGGCGAGCGCGACAGCGTCCGCGCCGAGTGGCGCGTGCCGCCCAACGCCGTCGTGGTCGGCACGATCGCCCGCCTCTTCCTGCGCAAGGGCTATGAGCAACTTCTGCCGATCATGGCCCGCGCCGCGTCGCGCGACCCGCGCCTGCACTTCGTCTGGGTCGGCGACGGCTCCGCCCGCCCGCGCTACGAAGCCGAGCTGCAGCGCCTCGGCCTCACCGCGCGAACGACGCTGGTCGGCCTCGTTCCACCCGCGGCCATCCCGCGCCTGCTGCGCGGCTTCGACATCCTCGCCCACGCTTCGCAGTGGGAGGGGCTGCCCCGCGCGGTCGTGCAGGCGCTGCTCACCGGTGTGCCCGCCGTCGCCTTCGACATCGACGGAACCCCGGAAGTTCTGCTCGACGGCCGCACCGGGCGCTTGATCCGCCTCGGCGACGAAGCCGCCTTCGCGGACGCCCTGTGCGCGCTGTCCGCGGACCCGCCGCTTCGCGCGCGGCTCGGGGCGGAGGGCCGCGCATGGTGCCTGCGCGAATTTGACTGGCGCGAAATGGTCGCGCGCCTCGACGATCTCTATCGCAACATCCCCCCGCACCGCTAAGCCCGCCCTTCATTCCGGCGCGGGCGCCTCCGCCGGCGACCCCTTCGCAAGCGCCGCCTCCACCGCCTCAATCACGCGCCGCGTCACGTCGCCCCATTCCCCGCGCTGCCGCGCCCCCGCCGCGCGCACATGCCCTCCGCCGCCGAACTGACGCGCAATCGCCGCCACGTCCACCCACCGCCGGCTTCGCAGGTTCACGCGAATCACCCCGTCTTCCGACTCGTTGAACAGCACCGTCGCCTCCACCCCCGCCATTCGCGACGCTTCGTTGACCAGGTCCTCCGTCATCCCCGCGTCCGCCCCACACACCTTCAAGTCGCTCTGTCGCACCTCCAGCACCACCAGCCGCCCGCCGGCCAGCACGCGCATCCCGCCGAGCATCCGCGCCGTCAATCGCAGCCGCGCTTCCGGATCCTGCTGATACAGCGCCTCGTACAATTCCGCCGGCCGCACCCCCGCTGCGCACAACCGAGCCGCCGACGCAAACACCCGCGCATCCGCATTCGAGAAGCGAAACCACCCCGTGTCCGTCGCCAGCCCCACATACAGCGCCACTGCCGCCCGCGCCGACAATAGCCCCGCCGCCGCGGTCCACTCCTCCACGATCAGGCTCGCCGCCCCGGCCGTCGCATCAATCAGCCGGAAGTCCTGCGGCCGCACGCCGAGGTCGTCCGACGTCGCGTGATGATCCAGCACCATCGTCGGCGGCCCGCCGCGCAAAAATTCCGCCGCCGGCTCCAACTGGGCATACGAGCAGGTATCCACCACCACCACGCAGTCGCAATCCGCCCGCAGCGCAGCGCCATCCGCACCCCAGCTCTTCCACGCCGCTGCGCCGCGAATAATCTCGTATCGACGCGGAAAGTCGTCAAATAGCGCGCATTGCGCCGAAAGCCCCAATTCCGACAGCACCGCCGCGCAGCCGGCCAGCGTCCCCAGCGCGTCCCCGTCCGGGCGCTGGTGAGAAAGCAGCAACGGGCGCTCAAATCGCTTCAACCACGGCGCAATGTGTGAATAGGCGGCATTCATCGCCGCGAATTCTACGCGCCCGCGGCCCGCCTGCCCCCCCTCCGTCCCGGCCGCGCAAGTAGGATGCCCGAATGCAACCGTCGGCAACCAAATGCGCCAGAACGCGCCTTTCCCCCGGCGGTCCGCGCTTGCGAACCCTGCTTCTGATTGCGCTGGCCTGCGGGATTCTGGCGCGGCTTGCGCGATATTGGCTGAATTTCCCCCTTTGGGGCGACGAGGCATTCGTCGCCGTCGACTTCCTGGCGCGCGGGTTTGCAGAAATGCTCGAACCGCTCACCTACCGCCAGATCGTGCCGATCGGCTACATGTGGGCGACACTGGGCGTCACGCTTGTGGCGGGTCTCGATGAACACGCCCTGCGCCTGCTGCCCACTGCCGCCGGAATCGCTGCATTGTGGCTTTTCTGGCGATTCTGTCGCACGCAGGTGGACACCCGCTCGGCCCTGCTGGCGCTGGCCCTCCTGGCGCCGGCCTATTATCCGATCCGCCACGCCGTCGAGTGCAAGCCCTACTCCACCGACCTGCTGGTCGCACTGTGGCTCTTATTGACGGCGGCGAGCGTCCTGAAGCGCCCACAGTCGCCAATCGGCTGGATTCTGCTCGCAATCGGCGCCGCACTGGCGCCGTGGTGCTCCTACCCGTCGGCGTTTCTGCTGGCCGGGATCGTGTCCACGCTCGCGATCTGCCGCCTGCGATCGTGGAATAGCGCGAATTGGCTCGCAATCGCGTCAATTGGCGCAATCGCGCTGGCGAGTTTCACGTGGATGTACTTTGCCTACGCCCGGCCGCACGCCGCGGCCGCCGTCGGCATCACCGCCACGCAGATGTGGGACGAGTCCTTTCCGCCGATCCGCAAGCCGTGGCTGCTGCCGTGGTGGCTGATTTCGACGCACGTCGGCAACCTGGTGGCCTACCCGGTCGGGGCGAAGAACGGCGGCAGCATTCTTACCGCGACGCTGATCGTGATCGGCGCGGTACGGCTGTGGCGCACAAACCGGCCGCTGCTGGTTCTGCTGCTGTCGGCGCTGCCGTTCAACCTGGTCGCGGCGGCGCTGGAAAAGTACCCGTACGGCAGCACGGTGCGCACGTCGATGTACCTCGCGCCGTCCTTCTGCCTGCTCGCCGGCGTCGGGCTGCTGACGGCGCTGCGCGCGTGGCTGCGGCCGGCGGCGCGGCGGCGCGGCGTGCAGCTCGCCGCGATGGGGCTATGCGCCATCGCGCCGGTGCTGATCGTGATGGACGCGATCACCCCCTACAAGAAGCGGGCGAATTTCGAAGCACGGCGCGCCATCCGGGCGCTCGCGGAGGACATTCGCCCGAATGATCGCGTCATCGTGCTCAATGCACTGCAACCGGGCGGAGAACTGCCCTTCATCCAGCCCTGGCGCGGCGACGGCGCACAATTCATCTACTACCTGTCGCTCTTCGTCGAGCCGAAGCTGCGCAGCGCCGGAGAGGCGCTCGCGCCGGACACCCGCGCGCTCGATCCGCAGCGCGGCCGCATTCTGTGGGCGCCGCCGGCGGCCGCCGTTCGCGATGCGCATGGAACAACGTGGGCGCTGTTCTTCGGGGGAGCGGAATTCGAGAAGCACTTCGACGGCGGTTCGATGGAAGCTCATGTGGCGGCGCTGAGTGAGAAGCTCGGAACGGCGGAGCGAAGCACGCACGTCCTGCAACGCAAGCGCGATCGCAGCGGGACGGAGCTGAACTGGCAGACGATCGAGGTCTATCGATTCGGCGCTGACGACGCGGCGGACAACGCCGCTGCCGCCGGCCGCGGCTCATAAGCCGACACGTCGCACTCGCACGGCAGCCGCGCTGCGCCGACGAAATCCGCCGCCCCCTCGGCCAGCACCTGCACGCGCGCGACGGCGGTGAGCCGATCGAAGACGTGCCCCTCCCCCGTCGCATCGCCGAAGCCCACGTCGAGCGTGTGCTCATCGACGCCCAGCCCCGGACCGACCACGAACCGCGCGTGGCTCCAGGTGCCGGCGCGCAGCCGGATGGTGCGCCGCTGCAACAGGTGCTGATTCGTGCCCCAGACGACGACGCCGAGGCGGTTGGTGACCTGCAGGCTGACGGTGGCGCGTTCGACGTTGTCGCGGACGCGGGCCAGCACGTCCACGACGAAGCGCTCGTCGCGGCCGAAGTGCTCGCGCGGCGCACCGTCCGCGGCGCTGACGCGCACCGCGACGATCTCGACCGCCCCGGTTCCGATCCGACCGCCGACGAACGCCGCCACCCGCGCCAGGGCGCTCTCGTCAAAGACATCGGCCAGTCGCGCGGGAAGCTCGGAGCGCATGGCGGTGCAGCGCTCGAGCATCGCCGCGGATCCTGTCGCTCCGGGCGCGGCGCTGCCGGGTGCGACGGCCGCGCCGCCGACGTCGGCGGCCGCTTCGCGCGGCGCGAGGTTGCGGGCGGCGCCGCCGGGCGACATCGCCTCCAGGTAGACGTCGGTGGCGGCGCGCGCGTCACCGAGAAAGCGCGGCCGGCCGTGATGCAGGTACAAGGCCTGATCGCAGTATTTGCGGATCGCACCGAGGTCGTGGCTGACGAACAGGACGGTGCAGCCGCGGGCGCGCATCTGGTCGATGCGCTGGAAGCACTTCTGGGCGAAGTACACATCGCCGACGGAGAGCGCTTCATCGATGATGAACACGTCCGGCTCGACGTGCGCGAAAATCGCGAATGCCAGACGCACCAGCATTCCCGACGAATAGAACTTGATCGGCTGATCGATGTAGGCGTGGATGTCGGCGAATGCGATCATCTCCTCCTGCCGCGTCCGCACATACGCCTCATCAAATCCCAGCAGGCGGGCGCTCTTGGCGATATTCGCGCGGCCGGACAGCTCCGGCGAAAAGCCCGTGCCCAGCTCCAGCAGGCTGGTGACCCGGCCTTCGATGCGGAAGGAGCCGCTGGTCGGAAACATCACGCGCGTGAGAATCTTGAGCAGCGTGCTCTTGCCCGACCCGTTCGGCCCGATGACACCGAAGAACTCGCCGCTTTTCATCGAGAAGGAGACGTCTTCCAGCGCGGTAAAGAGCGTGTGGCGCGTGACCGCGCCGAAGCTCAGCCACTCCGCCAGCCGCGCCGCGGGCCGCGCGTACATGCGGAAGCGCTTGGTGAGCCGCTCAACCTGTACCTTGGCCTCGCTCATAGCGCGTCGCGAATCTCCCCGCGCAGGCGGCGCAGCGCGGCATAGCCGGCGGCGTTGGCCGCCAGCGTCCACAGCGCGCAGGCGACCCAGGTCCCGACCGGCACGATGGCATGCTCGAAGATGCTGACGTGGAAGCAGCGGATGAAGGGATAGGCGGGGTTGAACGTCAGCAGCCAGCGCAGCCGTTCCAGCCCCGGCACGTCGAAGATGCTCTCCAGGTAGACCACCGGCGTCAGCCAGAACCACAGCAGCAGTACCACGTTCATCAACGGCTGCACGTCGCGGAAGAACACGTTGACGCAACTCAGGAGCAGACCCAGCCCCAGCGCGAAGGCGATGAACAGCCCCAGCGCCGGCAGCGCCTGCAACCACTCGGCGTAGGGACCGTAGCCCAGCAGCACGGCCACGACGCCGAACAGCCCCATCGAAAGCAGCGCAGAAAAGAAGCCCGCGGCCGCGTCGGTCGTGACGAAGACCTGCTCGGGAATGGGGAGCTTCTTGAGATAGCCGGCGTGGCCGACCAGGCTGCCGACCCCGCGCGCAAGCGTGTCGGCAAAGGCATTCCACGGCAACAGGCCGCTGCACAGGTACACGACGAACGCCAGGTGCGACGCGAGGCCGGGAATCTGCCGCTCCTCCAGCCGCTGGCGCATCAGCACGCTGAAGACGGTCGAGAACACGATGATCTGCGCAAGCGGCACCAGCACATTCCACAGGTAGCCGCCGACGCTGCCGGCGTAGCGGGTGCGCAGCTCGTGCAGCGCGTTGCGCACGATCAGGCCGCGGAATCGCCACAGGTTTACGACCATGAACGCCCCGCGGCGGATAGCAGCGCAACCGCCCAACCCGCGGGCTCGTCGTGGTCGATCATCTCGCACGCCGAATCCGATCGCAGATGGACAAAGCTGCGGTGGTGCTTGACGTGATTGATGTCATCGAGAAACAGCCCGAAGACGGCACTCCCCATCAGGCGGCGCACTTCGCGATACTCCAGCCAGCCGATGCCGCCGGCGGAGTCCAGCGCGATCAGCGGACGCTGTTCGCGCACGCGCGGCAGCAGCGTCTCCAGCCACGCCTCGGGGAGAATCTGCGCCGCCTGCCCGCTTCCGCCGGCGCCGCCGACCTCGGCCACATAGGCATCCACCGGCGCATCCGAGTCGATGTACAGGTCGCCGCGCGCGGCGGAATCGCGAAGCAGTGCGTCCTCGCGGATGAAGGCCTCGGCGGCGCTGCGATCCACGGACAACCCCCACAGGCAGTGCACGTGCGGCGCATGCAGCAGGTTGGCGACGGCCTCCGCGTAATGAACCGGCGACGCCTCGATCGTATAAAAGACCTCCGGCGGCGCGTCGGCCGTGGCTTCGAGGATCAGGCGCGTGGTGCCCAGCCCCAGGTAGGTGCCCGTCTCGACTACCGCTTGCGGCCGTAGTCGCTTCACGAGCCGCCGCAGCGCCTCGACCAGGCGCTCGCTGCGGGCCACCGAGATGCCGTGCCCTGTCGGGCGTCGTGCGCTCATGGGCGTGCTCCTGAGCCGGGGGCGGTCATCCGTGCTGCGCCGGCCCGGCGGCGCAGGTGGGGTTGTAGCCGCGCTCGGTGGCCGGTGCGCTGACGGCGCGCCGCTCGAACAGCCGGCGGGCGGCGCGCTTCACCCAGCGGCTGACCCGGCCGTTCAGGAAAAACGGCGAGTACTGGCGCAGCATCAGGTAGCAGCGGCGGCCGGGCGGGCCGTGGCGACGGAGCGTGGTCCAGATCGCCCGCCAGTAGCGATCCGACTTGCGCGAGAAAATCAGGTCGCGGCGGTTGTCCACCAGCGGCTTCTCAAGGATGTGATTGTAGAGCACGCTGCGCAGCGCGATGACCGGGATAAAGCCCGCGTCGCGCGCCCGCAGCACCAGGTCCGAATCCGCGTGATATTGCGGCATGTTCCGTTCATCATAGAAGCCGACGCGCTCAAACACCGCCCGCGGCAGCAGCACGCCGTTGCCCGGCATGGTGTCCACCGGCAGCGGGTCGGGCAGTTCGCCGCGACAGTCCTCCCAGCGCCGCCCGGCATGATTCAGCGCGAACAGCTCGCCGCCCCGGCAGACCACGCGTGTGCCGAGCGACCATACCTCCTGCGGGCGGTCCTCGCAGTGCAGGCGGCAGCCGACGATGTAGCGCGGATCGCTCTGCGCGACGCGCACCAGCTCATCCAGAAAGCCCGGTTCCATCACGCAGTCGTCGTTGATCGTGAGGATGTAATCCGCGCCGCGGCCAAGCGCGTGGCGGACGCCGAGGTTGGTTCCGCCGGACCACCACAGCGACCCGTCGCCGACCACGATCTCGACCTCCGGAAAGGCGTCGCGGATGGCGTCGGACGTGCCGTCCCGCGAACCGTCGTCCACGACGACGACCGTGCGGTTCGGATAGGTCAGGCGGGAAAAATTCTCGCAGAAGCGCAGCGTCTTGTCGCGGCGGTTGTGCGCCGGCACGACGGCGTACACGCGCGGCGGAGCGTCGGCGGGCGATGTCGCGCTGGGGCTGCTCATCTGAATCGTCGGCTCCGGATCGGTCATGCGCGCGTCAAGCGCCGCCACCAGCGCTCCCCCTGCACCCGCCACGCACCCGGCAGCATGCGGCTGGCCGGCTTGAGCAGCGGCTTGAGCCGCCGCAGCCAGCCGCCAACGGGGCGGCCGTCGGACAGGTGGACCACCTCAACGCCGCCGGCCACTGCAGCGGCGCGCTCGGCCATGGAGATGCCACTGATGTCGCACACGGCGAGTGTGCGCCGGACAAGGCAGAGCCTTGAACTGCTGCGCGCCAGGCGCACCAGTTCGATCCGCCAATCCGCGGCACTGCGCCCCAGAAGCGCTGCGCCTTCGCTCCAGGCGGCGAGCTGCCGCGGGCGGATGAAGAGCATCTCGGGATGAACGAAGCCGTGCAGCAGCCAGCGGCCGTCGCCCAACTCGCGCAGCCGCGCGACGCTGCGCACCGGCTCCGCGCCTTCGTGCTGCCACGCTTCGCCGAAGAGGATCGGCGATTCGCCGTCGCGCCCGGCGGCATCCGCGAGTGAGTGCAGCGCGGTGGGCGTCAGGCGGGAGCGGCCGGCGATCAGTTCGCCGACCAGATCGAGCCGCTCGTCAGCGGCGAAGCGCTCCACCAGGGACCACGCGGCGGGGCCGCGCTCCGCGACCGTGACCACGCGCAGCGCCGGGAACGAGGCGGGCAACCGCGGCGGCTGTTGGTTCTTGGTCAGCAGAATCTGAATCACGACGCCCGGATCATGGTTGTCGAGGATGGAGCGAATCGCCGGCTCGATCGCGTCGGGAGTCAGCGTGCCGTTGACGAGGATGCCGATTCGCGGCGCGGCCGTGCGATCGGCGGCGGGTGCAGGGCGGAAGCGCGCGGCGGCGGCGTCGAAAATCTCGATGAAGCGCCGGGCCGAGACATCCCACGAGAAACGCGGCGCCTGCGCGAGACCGCCGGCGGTGAGATCGCCGCGCAAAGCGGGTTCGCCCAGGAGACGCTGCATCGCGCCGGCCAGGGCGGTCGCGTCGTCAAGCGGCACGTAGAGGGCGGCGGTCCCGCAGATTTCGCGCAGCGGCGGAAGGTCGGAGCAGATGATCGGGCAGCCCATCGCCAGTGCCTCGACCGCCGGCATGCCGAATCCCTCGAAGCGCGTGGGCATGACCAGCGCGACGGCGCGACGGTACAGCGTGCGAAGCTCGTCGACGGCGAGGTCTTCATATACGCGGGTGTGCGCATCCAATCCGCGGCGGCGAATTTCCTCGCGCAGCGGAAATCCGCCCTCCACCTCGAAGCCGGTGAAGACGACGGCCGGCGGCGGGACCGATGCGCTGCCGGCGCTGCGCACCATCGCTTCGAGCACGTCGAGAAGCAGCGCGTGATTCTTGTGCGGGTAGCAGTTGGCCGGATAGAAGAAAAATCTCTGCGGCAGCGGGTCGCGCGCCCAGGCTTCGGCCGGCGCTGCGCCGATGGCGCTCGGCTCGGCGTGCGCCGCGGACAGGCCGCTCTGCGGCGCGTTGTAAACGACCTCGACGCGCGATGGATCAAGACCGAAGCGCTCGATCATCGTCTGCCGGCAGAACTCGGAAATTGTGACCAGCGTGGTGGCGCTGCGGCAGATCTCGGGATAAATTTCGCGCCGCGCCGCGAGATCGCCGGGGCTGAAGTACTGCGGGAAAAAGTGCTCCTGAATGTCGTGCAGGATGGCGACCGAGGGGCGGTCGTAGATGCGCGGCTGGAGGTTGTTGAGCGGGCCGAAGTAGAGATCGAACGCGTCCGCGTGGTCGAAGATTTCTTCTTCGCAGGCCACCTCGATGACGCGGAGGCGCGATGCGCCGTTCTGCGAGCCGATCGTGGTGCGTGAGTCGGCCGGGGAGCGTGAATCAGCGTGCGGCCCTGCTTCGGCACTCGCGCCGGCGGCTGGACCCGGCCGCAGCGCCCTCAGGCCGCGGATCACATCCATCGCCAGCGGGTGCGCGAAGAGGACGTAGCGGTTCTGCGTGTCGATCGCCAGCAGCCGATCGATCAGCTCGGCGAAGACATAGCGCGCACCGCCGCCGTGCGTGCGCAGCGGAACCGCATTGACACCGATCCGCATAGGCGACGAAAGCTCCCGGGGGCCGAACGGCACACGCGGGTCATGGTACACCCGCATCCCCCGGCTGCGAAGCCGGCTTCGTCCAGAGACCATCCAGCAGCATCAGGCCGATCCCGTCGCGGGCGGCTCGCTCGGCCGGGTTCTGTTCGCGCGGGTGCAGGTGCCGGCTCAGTTCGAGATCAGTTTGCAGGCGCTCGAGCAAGGCCGAATTCGCGCCGGTTTCGTCACTGCGCCCCACGTCGATCGCGACGAGCCGCGGGCGATGGTGCAGGATGTGGTCACGCAGCGCCGCGAACCGGGCATCGGCATCCGGCAGGTTCTCCGGCCAGGGTTGGAAGCGCATGGAGGCAAAATACGCGACGCGATTGTGATTGCTGCCGCCCAGCAGCAGCGCCCCGTGCAGCTCGGGGTCCGCACGCAGCGACAGCGCAACAGGCCGCAGCAACGCCGCTTCGCGATTCGGAACGCGGAGCGAATACACCGCCAGCGGAAACACCACGACCGCGGCCGCCGCGGCCACGATCAGCCACCCGCCGCGACGCTCCCATGAGCGAATCGCGAGCTGCACCAGCCCCGCCGCTGCAAGCGGAATCAGCAGCAGCACCACGATCAGCTCGTGCCGGGGCGAGAGGTAGCCGTGGCGGTACAGCAGCCACGCGGTCAGTGCGAAGTGCGTTAATCCGGCGAAAAGCAGCATGCGCAACGGGCTGCGCAGGATGGCCCGCCACCAAGAAACGAGCGCGATCGCGCCTGCCAGCGTCACCACGACGCGCCCGGCGCGAAAGACCTCCCACGCCGCCGCGGGAACCGCGAGTACGGGGGACAGGTCGCGCCGCTCCAACGCGGCAAGCACGCCGACCGAGCCCGGGCCGCGCGCCGTTGAGACGAACTCGCTCAGCGGCTGCTTGTCCTCCTTCGACGACCAGCGGCCGGACATCTGCCAGTATGGGATCGCGCAGCATAGAAACCCGATGAGAACCGCGACGAGGGCGGCGGCGCGTCCCCGCATGGAGCGCGGCCGCGGATCGGTCGCCATTCCCAGGCCGGCCGCCGCACCGGCAACCGCGCCTTCGGGACGGGTGAGAAACGCCAGTCCGCCGAACAGGCCGGACGCCAGCCCCGCTCGCGGACAGGGACCGTGCAACGCGACGCTCAGACAGGCGAGGTAGAAGGCCGCATGCAATTGGTCGGACATGACGTCCGCGGAGAGCCACGTGTTGAGCGGCAGCAGCACGGCGATCAGCCCGCCCCACAGTCCGGCCAGCCGGTGTGCGGCGGCGCTCGCCTCGGGCATGAGCAGCGCCGCGACGCGGCGGCTCAATCCGGCGCAGAGCATGATGACGGCCGCTCCCGAAAGCAGGGATACGACCTGCCCGGTGCGCAGCAAGTGCTCCGGGTTGTCCGGTGCAGGAGGCACCGCGGGCAGACTGACCCCCAAACCGGCGATCAGCAGCGGAAAGAGCGGGTGCTGCACCAGCTCCCGATCACGCAGCGCAGCGCCGGCGTCCAGCGCGATTGCCTCGGCATGCCGGAGGAAGGTGACGCCGTCGCGGCTGGGGATCGGCATGGCGGCGGCGAGCGCCAAACGCCAGGTGCCGCCAATCAGGAGCAACAGGAGCAATCCGGCGACATACACTCGCGGCGTCAGCCACTTCGCGGAACGCGTGGCCGACGGCGGCATGTGAGCCGGATGAGGTGCGACCAGAGGCGCTGCGTCAGGCGTCGTTGGCCTCCTGCCACAACTGCAGCATTGCCTGGAAGACGGAACTCAGCCCCGCCTGCGTGGTGGTGATGAGGCCGTTTTCGACGGTCGAGCGGATGCCCGGGTCGCAGCCGTTGAGGAAAAGCGACGTGCCGCTCAGCAGCAACGCCGAACGCATCAGCCAGGGGCGGAGAAATCGGGTTTTCATGGCGCGGAGGCTCCTGATGAGACTTCGGGCGAATTGTACGCCCAGCGGTCAAGCGACGGTATGCACCGAACTTCGCCGGTGCTTACCTGATACCCGCTACTCGGACGGGGGGTTGCGGCACCCAGAAATGATGGAATGCACGCGCGAATGCGCCAAATGGCGACCATTCGCGCGATTCGGCGCTCCATGGCGCTACTGGGCGACAACCCGCGTTCTCGGCGATCAAAGCGCGCCGCTCAGTCCGTCCCAGAAACGCCAGGCGGTCCATGCCGCCGCAGCAGCGAGTGCTATTTCGATCAACAGGGCAGCGCTGGTCGACAGCCAACCCGCCGCCGCGGCGGACCTGGCTCCGACGGTCGCAGTCGAGAACGCCGCTGCCGGCGCGGACACCGCCCGCGCCGCGAATGGGGCGATGGCGAGAAGGGCGATTGCGGCCCGCGGGAAATCGGCGCCGACGTAGTGCAGACCGGTCAGGGCAATCACGAGCAGCGTGACGCGCAGCGCGCGACCGACGACCCCCATGACGGCCAAGCCGCCCGCTCCCAGTGCCGCCGCGGGTGCGGCCACGGCCAGCATCGCCGAATAGGCCGAAAGCTTGCCGAAACCCGCCGACCAGAACACGACCGAGGTCGCCATTGCGATCGCGCATGCGGCCGCCAGCGAAAATAGCGCGAGGAGGATCTGCGGCGGGTTCTCCTCCTCGTCGAGCCGGCGCTGATCTTCAACAACCCGGCCGGGCGGGGCCTCATGCCCGTGGTGCGGCGGAGGTCCATTCCCATGATCGGTCGGCGCGCTATCCCCCGGGCCGAACCGCGGTTCATGCGATCGGCGCGGATGCGACGCCCAAAGCCAGCCCGCGGCAGCGCCCGCCAGCACGGCCAATGGAAGTGCGCTCCCGGCCGACGCCGGCGCAGTCCGCCAGGCGATGAGCGCCGTGACGATCCCGACCATCAGCGCGCCGGCGGTCGAGGCGGCCATCGCGGGGACGGCGACCGCCGCCGCCGGCGCCAGCGGCAAGAGGATCAGCCACTCCCAGCGCTGGCCGAGCGTGATCCCGGTCGGGCCGACCGTGATGAGCAGCCCGGCCGCTGCGCCGACAGCGAGCGATGACAGGGCCGCCGCGCTGCGGAAACTCCGCGAATTGCGCAGCGGCCCTGTCGTCGCCAGGCCGGCTCGATGCACAAGCACGAGCGCCAGCCGGGCGGCGATCGCGATGCCCAGCGCCGCAGCCGCGGCGCAGGCGGCTCCGCGTGCCAGCGCTTCGAACATGGCGGTCCACCCGCTTCGCGGCGCTACTTCTTCACGCACTCCAGTCCGAGCATCAGCGTGACTTCGTCGCTCAGGGCGTTTTCATCGACTTTCACGCCGAAGTCGCTGCGCTTGACGGTGAAGGTGCTGGCGACGCCGACGAGGCTCGACCCGCCGCGGCCCTTGCCCTTGCCGGTGATCTCAATGCGGGCCTTCACCTCGCGGGTCTGGCCGTGCATCGTCATGTCGCCGGTCACCTCGATCCCGCCTTCGACGGCAACGGCGGACTTGCTCTTGAAGCTGATCGTCGGATGCTCGGCGGCGTTGAAATAGTCCGGCGAGCGCAGGTGCTGATCGCGCTTGTCGTTGGCGGTGTCGATGCTGGCAACCTTCACCTCCATCTCAACGGCCGTCTTCGTCGGGTCCGCCTCATCCAACGTGATCGTGCCGGAGAAGTCATTGAAGCGCCCGTAGAAGTGAGCGACGTTCATGTGCTTGACGCGAAACACGACGCCGGAGTGAACCTTGTCGACCTGGTAGGCGTCCGCCGCCATCGCCGCCGGAACGAGAACTGCCGCCAGGATCATCGCCGCACCGAATCGGTTCATCATTGCAGATTCTCCCAAGAGGGGTATGTGACCACAGACAGATGACAAGTGACGAGTAACCGCGAAATCGCGTGGACGCGCCCCGGGGTCGCGCAACCAAGCCGCAGGCGCGCCGCGCACCCTGCGGCCGGTCAGGTTTCGTTTCGCATCCGCCGCTCCTGCTCCTCGCCCTCGCGCAGCATCGCGCTGTGACGCTCCAGCTTCTGCCGCTCGATGTAACTGAGCGAGGCGATGCCGTGCTCGTGCACCTTGCGCAGAATGCGATCCACTTCGGCGGAAAACTCGGCCTGCTCAGCGGCGCGGCGCTCCCAACCGCCGGGGTTCGGGTTCACCGGGCCTGAGGGCGCCTCGCGACGCCCCAGCCATCCTCCGGCGCGCTGGCGGAGGGTCGGACCGCGAACGCGGGAGGCGTAGCCGAAGTCCTCCTGAATGTGGCCATGCCGGGCAGCGACGTACTGCTGCCAGGCACTCGAGGCGCCGAACAAGCCGAGGATGATCAGCATGAAGAACTGGTTCATTACGCCGTACACGATGAAGGCCGCGCCGCCCACAATACCCACCTGCGCCGACAGCATCGTCGCACTACGAAGCCCCATCGGCTTCCACAGGATCGCGCGCAGCAACTGGCCGCCGTCCATCGGGAAGACCGGCAGCATGTTGAACCAGAACAGCAGCAGGTTGATTCTCAGAAACATGCCCGCATAAAGTTGCCACTCGCTATCGCTGCCCGGCCAGTACCACATCATCGAGAAGGGAATGAAAAACCGCGGGCTGAAATCCCCGGTTGTAGCGAAGAGCAGCGCCGCCGTCCCCGCGGCCAGCACGACGTTGACGAGCGGACCGGCGGCCACGGTCACGAACTGCGCCCACGGCGTCATCGGCGCTTCGGCAAACGCCAGCCCCCCCAGCGGCCAGAGCAGGATGTCGTGCGCCCGCCCGCCGACGGAGCGCGCCCCGAAGCAGTGGCCGAATTCGTGCAACAGCACGACGCCGAACAGCATCGTGATGAAGATTGCCTCGTCGCGCCATTCAGCCCCGGCCCCGAACAGACGAAAGCCGGCGTACAGGATGAAAAGGACGTGAATCCGCACGGTCACGTCGAACCAGCGGCCGATCGGCACCGCGCTGTTCAGGAAATCCATCCGTCACGCTCCACGTCAGCCTGGCTCACGCCGTCGGGGCGCCATCGCCCGCGGCGGTCCGCCACCGATCATAGAACAGAATCCCGGCGATGGACTTGGCGTCCATGATTTGCCCGTTCCGAACCGCCGCCAGCGCATCCTCCATCGGAGTCGGCTCGACGCGGATGCTCTCCCCCGCATCGAGCGACTGCGGCCCGGCCGACAGGCCGGTGGCCGCGAAGAGGTGCAGCACCTCCGTGCAGATTCCCGGGGATGAAAAAAAGCGGGTGAGCGGCGTGATTCGCGACGCTCTGAAGCCGGTCTCCTCCTGCAGCTCGCGCGCCGCGCAGGCCGACGGGGCCTCCCCGGGTTCGAGCGTGCCGGCGGGAAGCTCCAGCAGTTCCGCACCGGCCGCGACGCGCCAGTTGCGGATCAGCACGATTCGCCCGTCGTCGAGGACCGGCAGGATGACGGCGGCGCCGGGATGGACCACGATTTCATGGGCGTGTTCGCGGCCGGCCGGGTCGCGGCGCTGGGCGCGAACCACGTCGAACTTGGGAGATCGGTGCAGCAAATGGCCGAGCGGCATACGCAGGTTTCCCGACGCCAAGCGATTCGATTCGAGTGCGCGGTCAGAGACCATTGCAGGAGCCGTCGGCTTGGTGCTCGATCAGGCGCCTGCTTACGCGGAATTTCGCGGAAGCGCGCCATCGGGCTTCTGCCCGGTGGTGTTGCTTTGTACCGCCCGGAAGGACGGTGCCACGGCGGACCACGAAAGCGTGCCACCGGCGGACCGCATGCTTACGCGGAGTACCGCGAAAGCGTGCCACCGGGCTTCTGCCCGTTGGTGTTGCTTTGCACCGCCCGGAAGGGCGGTGCCACGGCGGACCGCGAGAGCGTGCCACCGGCGGACTGCATTCTTACGCGGAGTACCGCGAAAGCGTGCCACCGGGCTTCTGCCCGGTGGTGTTGCTTTGCACCGCCCGGAAGGGCGGTGCCACGGCGGACCGCGAAAGCGTGCCACCGGCGGACTGCATGCTTACGCGGAGTACCGCGGAAGCGTGCCACCGGGCTTCTGCCCGGTGGTATTGCTTTGCACCGCCCGGAAGGGCGGTGCCACGGCGGAGCGCGAAAGCGTGCCACCGGCGGACCGCATGCTTACGCGGAGTACCGCGAAAGCGTGCCACCGGGCTTCTGCCCGGTGGTGTTGCTTTGCACCGCCCGGAAGGGCGGTGCCACGGCGGACTGCATGCTTACGCGGAGTACCGCGAAAGCATGCCACCCAAGATGGGCCACCCAAGATGGGCGACCCAAGATGGGCGACCCAAGATGGGCCACCCAAGATGGGCCACCCAACGCAGGTCACCCAACGTCGGCCAAAGCCACGCGCCGAAAGTAACCAGCGACAATTCGCCGGCGGCTAGCGCCCCTCCAGCAGCCGGGTGCCGAGCAGATCATCCAGCAGCGGCTCGGCCAGGATCTTCTGAACCGTCTTCTCCACGTCATATTCGAGCCGCACGAACTCGATGCTCTCAACCGTGCAGCCCAGCGCCGCGGCGGTGAGCGCATCCTTCGGCCCGCGGCCGCGATCGTGGATCACGACGTAGCTGGCGCGGAAATCCTTGTCGCGCGGCTGCCCCACCGAACCGACGTTGATGATGGCACGCTCCTCCTCCACCTCGAAATAGGGGGAGTCGGGCAGCTCGGCCGGAGGATCAAAGTAGGGGTCGTCCAGGAATACCCCCGGCTGATGCGTGTGGCCGACGAAACAGAGCTGCGCCTCCATCCGCTCGAAATTGGCCAGCACCTTCTGCGGATTGGTGAAGACATCTTCCGGGAAGATGTACTCGTTGATCGGGCGGCGCGGCGAGGCGTGCACGTACAGCACTTCGTTCTCCTCGACGCGGATCGGCAGCCCGCCCAGAAACCGCCAGCGCTCGTTCCGCAGCTTCACATCCGTCTCGGACTCCAGCAACTGGCGGGTCCAGTAGGCGGCGCGCTCGGCCGGCGGATTGAAGTTGCACGGCTCGAACAGCACGGCGTGATCGTGGTTGCCCATGATGCAGACCCGGCAGCGCGCCCGCACCAGGTCCAGGCACTCCTTGGGGTTGGGGCCATAGCCGATCACGTCGCCGAGGCAGACGATCTCCTTGATTCCGCGCTTGTCGATGTCGGCAAGCACGGTTTCGAGGGCTTCGAGGTTGGAATGAATGTCACTGATGATCGCGTACATCGCTTCGCTCTACCCGGCGACAGAAAGCGCCGGGGTTACACGCTTTGATCCATCGGACCGACCCCCGCGGGCGGCTCCGCCGAAACCAGGTCCAGCCACCCCGCGCTGCCGGAGTACTCCCGACCGCAGAGGGTGCAACGGACCCCCTGCTGCGGAGCTTCGACCGGCTCAAGCGGCCCGCGGCAGGCACTCTCCGGGCAGGCCAGCAGGCGCAGCAACTCGGCATCCGGTGTCATATTCGTGCCTGCGGGCCGGACATTTCAGTGTGCATCGCCGACGCTGTGCGCGACCGAACCGCGGGTCGCGGGTCTGGCCGGTCGCCCCGCGCGGACGGAGTAGACTACGCTCCGCAGCGCCGGGCCGCAATCGGCGGCGCGACGCCGCACGGAGTGCTGAGCGCCCGCGTCGCGCAATCGACGGTGCGCGGGGTCGGCATCCGCCCGCAATGACAGGAGCAACCGTGGCACACGCAGAAGCGCCGCTCTGGAGCCGGGTCACGCAGTCGCTGGTCGCAGCGGCGTTCGAGGAAGACCTCGGCGAACGAGGGGATCTGTCGGCCCGGCTGCTGCCCGATCCCGAGCGCCCCGTCACCGCGCGGGTCGTCCCCCGGCGGGCCGGCGTGATGTGCGGACTGGCGCTGGCGCCGCTGCTGATCGATTCGTTTCGCACGAAGACGGGGGCGACCATTGAGTTGAACCCGCTTCGCGGTGCGCGCGACGGGGACGCCTGCGAAGCCGGGCAGGCCGTGGCGGAGCTTTGCGGAGCGCACGCGGCAGTGCTGTCCTTCGAGCGGACGCTGCTGAATTTCATCGGGCGGATGAGCGGCGTGGCGACGCTGACAGCGCGATATGTCACCGCGGTGGAGGGCGCGGTCGGCTCGCAGAGCGGCGGCGGGCGGCGGCCGCAGGTCGTCGATACGCGAAAGACGATCCCCGGATGGCGCGAGCTGGACAAGTACAGCGTGCGGGCGGGCGGCGGGGCGAATCACCGGATGGGGCTGCATGACGCGGTACTGATCAAGGACAATCACATTGCGGGAATCCCGCACTCGGAGCTTGGCTCGGCACTGACGGCGATGATCGCAAGGGCGGATCGCTCGGCGGCGTTCGTGGAGGTGGAGGTGGACTCGCTGGCGCAGCTCGATGCGGTGCTGCCCGTCGCGGGTGTGGATGTCATTCTGCTGGACAACTTCGCGGCGGGCGATTTGCGTGAGGCGGTTCGACGAAGGGATGCGACCGGGGCGGCGGCTCGCGTGCTGCTGGAGGCCAGCGGGGGGATCATGCTGGAGAATATCGGGGCGGTCGCGAAGACGGGGGTGGATCGGATTGCGGTCGGGGCGATTACGCATTCGGCGGTGCAGTTGGATGTGGGGCTGGATTTGTGAACGGGGATCGGCCGCCGGGCCGCCGGATTGGGGCGGTGTGCCTAGGGACGGCAGCGCTGCATGACCGGTTTGGAGCAATCGCCGACCCGCAATCAACCGTGCTCTAAGGCGCTGGCGCTACATTGCTCATGCACCCACGCCATGATCCCCGGATACACCTCCGAGTACGCCCGCGGCGCATACTCAAAGTCGCCGTGGGCCAGGTCGGGGAAGCGCAGCAGGCGCTTGTCCTCCGACGACACCCGCTCAAAAAAATCCGTCCGTACCACCTCCGCATTGGCGATCCGGTCGCGCCCGCCGATCACGACCAGCAGCGGCGCACGAATTCGCGGATAGGCGTCCGAGTAGCTCACCGGCGGCGCACCCAGCCCGCTGACGAAGCCGCGCGCCCGAACCGAGCGGCCCATCTGGTCCAGCACGCCGCTCTTCATGTGATCCACCGCGGCGCGCAGGCCGTGCGTAAACGTCTCGGCCGAGAAATGCCGCGACCCCTTGAGCCGCTCCGAAATGAAACCGGCGGCCGCGGCGATGCGTTCATCGAGCCAGCGCAGCCACCGCGACTGCGACCCGGTTTCTGCACTTTGGCGGGCGGTCGAGCGCATCCACTTCAGGTCGATCGTGCCGCCGGCGGACATGATGGCCTGCAACACCCACGAATTCGACAACAGCTCGAAGGGGAAGTTGCGATCCGTGACGGGGTCGCGCGGCATGCCTTCGGATTCTGCGGTTGCGCCCGGCACTCCGGCAGGGACGCTGCGCAATTCATCACCGGCGCTGCGCACCTCATCGGCGGAGCTGCGCAATTCATCACCGGCGCCGCGCACCTCATCGGCGGAGCCGCTCCGTCCGTCGCCGGCGCTGCACGCGCCATTGCGGCCCGGCTGGTCACTCCCCCACATGCTCAACAGTTCGCGCCAGCGCAAGCGCCCGTCCGCGTCGTACGCCGAATTCGGCCAGCGCAGCGCCGCCGGAAACTCGACCAGCACGCAACCGCGGATCGAAGCGTGTCGCGCCGCGGCGGCGGAGTCTGAAAGCGTGACGGCCGCGTCGGCGGGGTCGATCGTCGCGCCGAGCAGCCACGCACAGGTCACCATCGCCCCCATGCTGTTGCCGATCAGAACCGGCCTTTGGCCGGTCTCGCGCTGCACATGGGCGACCATCGCCGGCAGATCAACGGCGGCGAAGTGATCGACGCACCAGTCGCGCTGGCCGGCGGCCGGCTCGCTGAGGGCGTCGGGGGCTCCGTGGCCGCGGAAATTCGGCAGCCAGCAATCGTACCCCTGTGCGTGCAGCAGCGCCGCGAGGCTGCGAAAGGCGAAACCGCCCTCCGGCGCGGGCAGATCGGGCACATCCCAGATGCGCGCGTTGACCGCCAGCCCGTGCAGAAAAATCACCGGCGGACCGTCGCCGCATTTCCGCCAGCCGGCAACGCTGCCGCCGTCGGGCGCGGGGATCCGGAAAACGGCGCCGGTCGATGCGCTCATGAATACTCGCGCAGGAGGATGAGCGGGGGAAAAAGCGAACGCGGGAGGCCGCATGTGACTGCGACCTCCCGCGGTGTTCTTACGTCATGAGAGCGTGCGCCGGCTGATTACCAGCGGTCGCGCCCGCCGCGGTCGCCGCGATCGCGTCCACCGCGACCGCCGCCGCCGCCGAAGCCGCCACCACCACCGCCGCCGCCGTAGCCGCCGCGACCACCGCCGCCGCCGCCACCACCGAAGCCACGGCCCGCGTTCTCCTTGGGCTTGGCCTCGTTGACCGTCAGCGCGCGACCGCCGTGCTGCTGGCCGTGCAGCGCCGAGATGGCGGCCTGCGCCTCTTCAGCGCTGGCCATCTCGACGAAGCCGAAGCCCTTGCTGCGTCCGGTGTCGCGATCCATGATGATCTGCGCGGACTCGACGGTGCCGTGCGCCGCGAAGAGCTGCTGCAGCTCATCGTTCGAGAACGAATAGGGAAGGTTCCCCACATACAACTTCTTGCCCATGCGAGACTCTCCAAAGTGCAGGGCTGTCGGACCCGATCACGTTCTTTCCGGGTCCAGGCGAAAGGGGCCAACTCGGCCCAGGCGGTAGGAGCAGGCGCGGCAGGCAAGAAGGAGATTTTCACAAACCCGTATCTTCAAGGCCGAACGTCAGATCCACCAACAGAGAAGTCTAATCGCGCTGCGCCAGATTGCAACCCGAATTGACATTTTCACTCAACTGGGCAATCGCCTGAATAATCCACGCCGTGACCGGTTGCGGCCGGCTGCCCCGGGGCCCCGAGTGCATTGCGTTAGGATCATTCCGGCTTCCGCCCAATGACCGAATAGACCGTCGGCGTGCAGAAAAAGGTGCAATCGTCCTTACTTCGGGCGGCCCACTCGGCGAAAAACGCCAACTGATCGGCCTCGGTCAGCCAGCCGCCTTCGACGAGCTTCGGGACGTAATTCGCGAAGAACGTCGTCGGCCAGGCCCAGAGCGGATCGGCGGGGCGAACGGCGAAGGCGTGCGGCTCGATCGATTCCCATTGCAGACCGGCGGCCTTGAGCATGCCGGGAAGGCGCTGCACGACGTCGCAATCCGAGCCGGCGGCGATGTAGCTCTGATTCGCAGCGCGCGCCACGCGATCCATGATCTCACTGCGCGGCGCGAGTGTGAGGCGCTGCCAGTCGAAATAATCCTGCACGGCCAGCAGCCCGCCGGGGCGAAGCACGCGCGCGATGTCGCGCACCACCGCGGCCGGATTCGCGACCCAGCAGAGCACCCATCGGCAATAGGCGACGTCGATTGACGCATCCGGGATCGGCATGGACTGAACGTCCGCGGTCATGACCGTGACGTTGTGGCAGTTGCGCTGAGCGGCGGTGGTCTGAAGATACTCGGCATAGCGCGGAGAAACATCCACGCCGATGACGTGCCCCGTGCGGCCGACGCGCTCGGCCAGCTCAAGCGTGGCGAATCCGGGTCCGCAGCCGACGTCGAGAACGCGGCAGCCGCTCGCGATTCCGGCGCGATCCCACAATTGGCGGGCTACGTCGGCCCACAAATCATGCTGCCAGCCCAGACGTGCAAGCTCGGCGTCGTGCGTGCCGAGTGCGTATTCGCGCTCTTCGCCGGAGCGCGTGGGAGTGCCCGCTGTCGCTGTCACAGAGATTCTCCGCAACGCAGTCCCATAACGCCGGTTTCGTCCATGCCCGGCCGGGATGCGTGATTCCGGAGTGTACGCGAGCGGCGGAAGCATGTTCGACCGGCGCGCCTTTTCGACGAACGGCAGGCCGCTCCGCTCGCCGGGTCAGCGGACGTCGGTGCGGCGGAATAGCAGGACCGGCTTCGAGGCCCAGGTGATCTGCGGCGGCGATTGCGACACCTTGAAGGCAGCGTCCAGTGCGTAGTAGCGAGACCACCACGATTGGGAAACCGCATGCTCATCGTCCGCGGTGAGCACCAGCCACTCGGGGAGCGCTTCTGCTTCCAATCCCGGCGGCTCTGTCCGTGGAAGCAGAATGATGGTGCGGGTGGCGAAGCGGAGCGGCGGCACACTGTAGGGCGCCGGCTCCTGCGTAACGGCGACGCGCTCGTCGGGACCGAGACGTTCATCAAGATGTCGGGCAGCCCAGGCGCGGGTGTGATTGTTGCTGCCGTCCAGCGCGAATGCTCCGACGTAGTAAAGCGAATGTCTGCCGGTGAAGATCGTGAGCGCGACCAGCATCAGCCCGCCGGCCCACCGCGACCGACGAGCCAGCAGGCACGCGAGCCACGCGGCGCTGACCGCCGAAACGACGGCCGGGATGATCAGAAATCGCCCGAACTCGCCGGGCTTGCCGGCGGCCAAGGCGACGGACATCAGCAGCACTCCCATGGCGGGGGCCAACAGCAGCGCGGCGCGGCCGGGAGCGTGCCACGCGATCAGCAGCACCCCCGGCAACCCGGCGACCAGCATCATCGTCCCGCCGGCCTCCGCCAGCAGATCGGCGGTGCGAAGCGCCCCTTCGGCAAATCGCGCGACGGTGTACATCGCCGTGGAATTGGAGAGATTGTCGAACAGCAGGGCGCGATCGAAGAGTGCGTTTCGGACGACGTATGGGTTGCACGCGGCATACACGAGCACGGCAACCAGCGCGGCACGGAAGAGGTGGGATCGGGCGGCGCCTGCCTCAGCTTTCGGCGGGTGACTCCGCGCTTGCAATCGTCGGGCGAGAGGAAGCGCGAGAAGAACCAGCGCAGCGCACAACCCCGTGAGCACCAGCCCGAAAGCCGCCCCGATCGCCGCACCCATTCGAACGGCGCCGGCCGGTCGCGGATGTTCGAGGTGGCGCAGCGCCAGCAGCACGGCCCACGTCGCGGCCGCCGCCGAAGGAAGATGCGGCTTGGCTTCGAGCGACATCGTGATGAAGACCGGGCAGATCATCACCAGCACGGCGGCCACCGGGCCGCACCATGGGCCGCCGAGCCGCCGGCCGATTCGCAGAACCGCGAAGAGCAGCAGGCCGCCGGAAATCAGCGAGAGCAGCCGCGCCGCGACGTAGAACCGCCCGAACAACTCCGGCGCTTCGAGATACACATCCGGATCGGATGACAACGTAAGCAGCCCCCCTGCCGCGCCCACGGCCAGCGCTGCCCCGACGCCGTAGATCCACGCCCCGCCATACTGATACAGCCCCGGATCCAGATCGAGTTGGCGCGGCCTCATGCGCTGCAGCGCCATGAAGGTGATCATCTCGTCGGGCTGATGCGAAAAAAGCCGGAAGCGGCGCAGGATTTCCGCACGGGCGGCGTCGGAGTGCGTGAGTTCCACCAGCCCCCCGCTGCTTCGATCGACGGGATTCAGGTCGCGATCCGCGCCGGCGCGACGGCCGCTGCGCTCCGCCGCGGCATCGACCGCCGCAAAGCGCTCCGCCCTCCAGGCCGGGCCGCCGAAGAGAATCTCGTCCATGTTGCGGTTGGGCAACCCCCAGTCCAGCAGCGGCGCGAGCAGCGCGACCCACAACGGGACGATGAGCCAGTCGCGGCGGCGTGCGGCGGGTTCGCGCGCGACTAGCGCAACAGGTCCGCGATCGGCCATTCCATCGTCTCCAGCCAGGCGCGATCAATCGAGGAAATCCGCCACTCGCCGTCCACCTCTTCGAAGCCGATGTGCCAGCGGGAGCGAACGGTGCGACCGAAGTCCTCGTTCGAGAACGTGACGACGTACGACGCATCCACCCGGAACCGGCCGGCCCCGCTCTCGACCACCTCGATTCGCGTGCGACGCGCCTCGCGAACGGGCGTTCGCTCCAGGCGCCGCTCGACGCGCCGCGTCAACTCCGCGGCATCCATCTCCCCGAGCAGGAAGCCCGGCGCCAGCGCCGTCGAGAGAGCCGCCACGCGGCCGCGGGTCAGATCGGCCGCCACTGTATCGAGGATCATTCCGGCCCGCTCGCGCTTCGTGACCACCAGCGGCTGTGCGACGAGCAACAGCGCTGCGACCGCGCATCCGGCGAGGAAGACGTTGCGATTGCCGCCGCGCCGCCAATGGACCAGCAACACATAGAGCAGGATCGTCAGCACGCCGGCGAGAGCGTAGAAGGACTCGAACAGCACCCAGGTGATGAAGCTCACGAACGAACTCCGCCTCGTCGCAGGGACTCGGAGCGATCAGGCCGGCGTCACGCGGAGAGCGTGGGAGTGTCGGCCGCCGCAGCGTTTTCGACCGGGTCTTCGCCGGGGTAGCGCAGCGGCGGAAGGTCGCTGTAGCCGGCACGGCGCAGCGCAGCGTCCACCAGGCCCAGGAAGAACGGGCTGGGGCGCAGGGGGCGGCTGATCAACTCCGGATGGGCCTGTGTGCCGACGAAGAAGGGGTGAGCCGCGGCGGGCAGCTCGAGGATGTGCATGATCTCCCCGCGCGGCGCGCGGCCGGAGAAGCACATGCCGGCGGTTTCGAGCGCGGGGATGTAGCGCGGCTCGACTTCGTAGCGATGGCGGAATCGCAGGCGGCAGCGCGAGCCGAACATGCGGGCGGCGAGCGAGCCGGGCGTGATGATCACGTCATGGCCGCCGAGGCGCATCGAAGCGCCCATGCCCTCGACCTTGCGCTGCTCGGGCAGCAGGTTGATGACCGGGAATCGGCAGTCGTTGTCGATCTCGGTGCTGTTGGCGTCTTCCATTCCGCAGACATTGCGGGCGTACTCGATCACTGCCATCTGGAAGCCGTAGCAGATGCCCAGGGTCGGCAGCCCCGTCTCGCGCGCGTGGCGCAGGCAGGCGATCTTGCCCTCCGCACCGCGCGTGCCGAACGCGCCGGGAACGATGATGCCGTTCACGTTCTGCAGGGCCTCGGCGACGCTGGCGTCGCTGACCTCGGTCGCATCCACCCAGTCCAGTTCGACCCGTGTGCCGAGCCATACGCCGGCATGCTCCAATGACTTGAGGATGCTGGCGTAGGCGTCGCGGACGGCGGTGTACTTGCCCATCATGCCGATGCGCACCTGGCGCTGCGCGGTGCGCAGCCGGTTCACATAGCCCATCCACGTGTCGCGCGCCAGCCGCTCAGCGTCCTCATCGACGCGCGAGGCGAGATCGAGCCAGCCGATGACGGCGGCATCGACCCCCGCGCCGCGCAGCAGCTCGGGGATCAGGTACACCGTCTCGCAATCGTGCATCGAAAAGACGCGCTCCGGCGGGACGTTCGAGAAGAGCGCGATCTTGTCGCGGACTTTCTGCGTGACCGGTGAATTGGCCCGGCAGGCGATGATGTGCGGCTGGATGCCGCACTGCATGAGCTGCCGGATGCCGAGCTGCGCGGCCTTGCTCTTCTGCTCGCCGAGGGTCGGCGGCTCCATGACGTAGGTCAGCGCCACGAAGCAGACGTTGGAGGGGCCTTCTTCGAAGGCCAGTTGGCGCATCGCCTCGATGTAGTAGTGATTCTCGACGTCGCCGACCGTGCCGCCGATCTCGACGAACACGACGTCCGCCTGGGTGCCGATCGCCAGCTCGCGCAGGCGATTCTTCACTTCGCCGGTGACGTGCGGGATCATCTGCACGTCGCGGCCGAGGTAGCCGCCGGTGCGCTCACGATCGAGGACGCGGCGATAGATCTGCCCGCTGGTGGCGAAATTCGCCCGCGACAGGTCGTGGTTCAGGGCGCGCTCATACGTCCCGAGGTCCATGTCGCACTCGGTGCCGTCGTCGAGGACAAAGACTTCACCGTGGCGATAGGGATTGAGCGTGCCGGCGTCGATGTTGAGGTAGCCCTCCAGCTTGATCGGGGCGACCACCAACCCCTTGTCCTGAAGGCACTTGGCCAGCGAGGAGCTGAAAATCCCCTTGCCCAGCCCGCTCATCACCGTGCCCATCACCACGACGTACTTGGTGCGGCCGGGCTGATAACCCGCCGGAACGGGGAGATAGAACTCCGTATCCCCCGTCTGGTTGCGCGCGTTGGAGAGCAGCGGGTTGAAATCCATGCCGTTTACGCCCGTGGTGCCTGAACTCACTCTATCTTACCGCGGGATCAGCATTTCCGCTTCAGGGCGCCAACAGAAACTCCGCCGCCCGCCGCCGTGCCGAAAAATGCCCGCCATAGGGGGCCGCTGTACAGGACGCCGGGGAGGCCCCGTTGCTGGGGTAGACCTCGTGAAAGACGTTTGTGAACGGGGGGTTCTGCTGGGCAAGCTGGTTCAGCGTGGCGTTGGACGTGATGTAGTACGTTTCCGCGTCGTTGTTGATCGCCAGCCCGCGCTGCGCGCGCAGCGGCAGGTCGCGCTGCCAGTTGTAATTCGACCAGCACGAATTCTGCCAGCCGTTGGGGGCGATCCAGGTGCCGTTCTGCCAGGTGCACTCGTTGTCAAAGTCCAGGCAGTAGGGAATTGTGTTCTGGTTGTAATGGTCGTAGACCAGCGCGCTGTAGCGCACCACGTAGGCGCTGAAGATGTCGCCGTATTGCTGGGCGATCCGCATGGCCAGCGTTCCGCCCGACGACCAGCCGGTGATCGACCAACGACCGTTGCGCGTGATTTCGCCCATCGCCGTCAGCAGTTCCAGCGACTCCAGCACGTGGCGCGTGTCATACAGTCGCGCACAGCCGGAGGCGTTCACGCCGCTGTAGGTCACATCCGGGCAGACCACCGCGAACGGCTCGAAGTTCGCGCGCTCCATCGCCAACTGCGGCCAGGTCGCTCCGCCGCAATCCGGCCAGGCGCCGCCGTTGATCGCGTGCGGCCCCATTTCGAATTCGCTGTTCGACCCCGTGCCGTGGATCGAGACCACGACGGCGTGCAGGTCCGGGTGAAAATCCGGCGGAATGAAGACCCGGAACGTGCGCCCGCTGCCAGGCACGGCCAGCAACTGCACCGACCCGCGCACGACGCCGCAACCCTCGGCCGATCGCGGCGTTTCACCCAGCACGCAGTGTACGAACGGATCGATGTCGAAGTTGTTTACGCCGCCGTCGGGCTTCAGGTCGCCCCAGCAGCCGCGCAGCGCCCAGCACTCGGGGGTCGCCCCCAATGCCAGGTAGGCCTGCGGCGCATCTCCCGAGTGATCGAGCACGGCCACCACAAAGGGGGCGATGTCGAAATTGTCGATCTGGCCGTCGCAATTGGCGTCGCCGCGCAGACACTGGGCACGCGTGGCCGGCGCTGCAAAAAGGCAGCCCGCAACCGCCGCGATCATCACGAACCCGCGCAGCACTCGATCCCTCCTCCGATCAGAACACACGACACGCCGGCGCTTCGCCGAAACCGCCGATCGGTCCGCGTGCGGCAATTCGTCGCACGACGCGACGATTGGCGTCAGGACGCGCCCGTCTGCGCCGATTCGCGGCAGCGGGCGACAAATCGCGCGTAATCGGCCGGGGTGTCGATCCCCGGGTTCGCCCGGGGGACGACGGCCACCGCGATCGGCCGCCCGCGCTCCAGTACGCGCAATTGCTCCAACTGTTCGATCCCCTCCAGCATACCCGGCGGCCAGCCTGAATATTCCAGCAGAAATGCGCGGCGATAGGCATACACGCCGATGTGCAGGTGCAATGCCGGGCTGCGCGGGTCGACCGAGCCGCGGCGGTGCGGGATCAACGCCCGGGAAAAATAGAGCGCCCGCCCCGCTGCATCGATCACCACCTTGACGGCCGCCGGATCGGCGGGGTCTGCGTCGGCGGGAAACGGGCAGGCCAGCGTCCCCATCGGGCAATCCGCCCCGCCCATCAGCATGCGCTCCACGAGCGCGTCCAGGCTCTCCGGCTCGATTTCCGGTTCATCCCCCTGAACGTTCAGGATCAGGTCGGCGTTGGCGGCGCCGGGTCCGTCGCGCAGCCCGGCTGCGACTTCCGCCAGGCGGTCCGTCCCGGAGGGGTGATCGGCGCGGGTCATCACTGCGTCGCCGCCGAAAGATCGAACAGCCTCGGCAATTCGGACGTCGTCCGTCGCGACGAGGCAGCGCTGCACGCGACGGGCCGATCGCACGCGCTCGACGACATGCTGCACGAGGAAGCGACCCGTCTCGCGAAGCAGGGGCTTGCCCGGGAGGCGGGTGGAGGCGAAGCGCGCGGGGATGATGGCCAGTACGGCGGGTGCGGACATGCGGGTTTCCTGCCGTGAACGAGCGCCGAATGGCGTCTACGAGCGCCGATTGCGCCGATTCTTCGCCGGTTGCGCCGCAGGCTCATCCGGCAGCGCTTCAGGCGCGGGGATCAGCGCTCGACGGGTGCGAACCGCCGATCGGGCCGCACGAGCGGCAACGGGCGAATCCGCCGGCGGCGGACCGACCGGCCGGCGGATCGCGGGGGTTTCGATCGCGGCGCGGCCGGAGAGGTACGCCCCGGTCAGCGAGCGCTCCGCCGCACAGATCTCGGCCACCGAGCCGGTGGCCACGACCTCGCCGCCCTTGACTCCCGGCCCGGGTCCGAAGTCCACGACGTGGTCGGCGGCCAGCATCGTGTCGCGGTCGTGCTCGACGACGATGACGGTGTTTCCCATGTCGCGGAGCTTGCAGAGCGAAGCCAGCAGCCGCTGATTGTCGCGCGGGTGCAGGCCGATGCTCGGCTCATCGAGGACATACAGGACGCCGACCAGCCCGCAGCCGATCTGGCTGGCCAGCCGGATGCGCTGCGACTCGCCGCCGGAGAGCGTCGGGGCGGCGCGATCAAGCGAGAGATAATCCAGGCCGACGTCGACGAGGAAGCGCAGCCGCGCGCGAATCTCCTTGAGCGGCTCGACGGCGATCAAGGCCCGCGCGCCGCTGAAAGTGATCGACTCGAAGAACTCGAGCGCTTCGCGGATGGACATCTGGCAAACGGCGTGAATGCTTCGCGGGGTCGCGGCCGCTCCGTCGCCGCCTTCGCCGCTGAGGCGCACGGCCAGTGCCTGTGGATTGAGGCGCGCCCCGCGGCAGACGGGGCAGATGGTGCGGCGCATGAACTGTTCATAGAAGTTGCGCACGATCGTCGAGCCGGTGTTGCGGTAGCTCTTCTGCAGCTCGGCGATGACGCCCTCGAAGACGCCGCCGTGCTTCCACGAAGAGCTGCGCCCGCGCCACTCGAAGATGATGTGCTCATCGCCAGTGCCGTACAGCAGTGCGTCGCGCGCCTTTTGAGGCAGCTTCTTCCACGGCGTCTTGAGATCGAAGCCGACGTGCCGCGCGACGCCCTCGAAGAGATGCCGCTGCCAGCGGCCGGGCTTGGTGCGCAGCGCGACGACGCAGGGCGCGAGGAAGTTCAGCGACGGATCCGGGATGAGCAGTTCGGGGTCGAAGTCGATGGACTCGCCCAGCCCGTCGCAGCGCGTGCACATCCCCTGCGGGCTGTTGAAGGAGAAGAACTGCGGATCGGGCGGCTCGTAGCTGATGCCGCAGGTGGTGCAGGCGTGTGCGGAGGAGAGCAGGATGTCCGAAGCGGGGGCGGTGGCAGCGCCGCCGCGAGTCGAAGCGCGCCTGGTCGCGGCGGGATCGGCGGGAGCGAGGATGGCCGAGCCGCCGCCCGCGGCCAGTGCCGTCTCCAGCGCTTCGGCGATGCGCGAGCGGGCCGAAGCGCGGACGATGATCCGGTCCACGACCACGTCCACGTCGTGACGACGGTAGCGGTCCAGCGCCGGCGGCTTGGAGAGGTCGATGATTGCGCCGTCGACGCGGGCGCGGGCGAACCCCTGCGCGATCAGCTCGTCGAAGAGGTCGCGATGCTCCCCCTTCTGCGCCCGCACGCGCGGCGCCAGCAGCATCAGCGGCGTGCCCTCCGGCAGAGCCAGCACCCGCGCGACCATTTGCTCGCGGGTCTGTGCTGAGATCGGGCGGTCGCAGCGCGGGCAGTGTTGCACGCCGGCGCGGGCGAAGAGCACGCGCAGGTAGTCGTGAATCTGCGTGATGGTGCCGACGGTGCTGCGCGGGTTCCAACTGCTGGTCTTCTGCTGAATCGAGATCGACGGCGAAAGGCCGTCGATGTGGTCGCAATCGGGCTTGGGGAGCTGGCCGATGTACTGCCGCGCGTAACTCGACAGGGATTCGATGTAGCGGCGCTGCCCCTCGGCGTAGAGCGTATCGAAGGCCAGGCTGCTCTTGCCGCTGCCGGAGACGCCGGTGAAGCAGATCAGCCGGTTCTTGGGCAGCTCGAGCGAGACGCCGCGCAGGTTGTGCTCGCGGGCGCCGGCAACGCGGATGGTTTCGTCGGAGCGGATCACCCGGGCATGATAGCGGATTCAGAAGTGCTGTAATGTGCGCCACTGCTCAGCATCAGCGGCCGGTGGCATGCGGCCGGTGGCATGCGGCCGGTGGCATGCGGCCGGTGGCATGCGGCCGGTGGCATGCGGCCGGTGGCATGCTCTCGCGGTACGCCGCGTAAGCATGCACTCAAGAAGCCGCCGAACACCGCTCAGCGCGACCCGGCCGCTCTAGCCCTCGACGCGCGCGGCGGCGCGGCTGGCGCGCTTGCGATCGGCTTCCTTGAGCATGCGCTTGCGCATGCGGATCGCCTCCGGCGTCACCTCGACGATCTCGTCATCCTCGATGAACTCCAGCGCGATCTCGAGCGTGATCTGCCGCGGCGGGCGCAGCACCACGGTCTTGTCCGCGCCGGATGCGCGGACGTTCGTGAGCTTCTTGGTGCGGCAGACGTTCACCTCGATGTCGTTGTCGCGGTTGTGCTCGCCGACCACCTGCCCCTCGTAGACCGAGTCGCCGGGCGAGATGAACATCACGCCGCGATCGGCCAGCCCCTCGATCGCATAGGCGGTGCACGGGCCGGTGTCGGTTGAGATCATCACGCCGTTGGCCCGGCCGGGGATCGCCCCGCGCAGCCGCTCATACTCATAGAAGTTGTGGTGCATGATGACGGTGCCCTGCGTGGCCGTCAGCAGCCGGCTGCGCACACCGATCAGCCCGCGGGCGGGAATCGTGAACTCCAGGTGCGTGTGGTCGGAGCGCGACTCCATCTTGTTGCACACCGCCCGGCGATTGCCCATCAGCTCCATCACGGCGCCCAGGTGCGCCGTCGGCACGTCGATCACGCACAGCTCGATCGGCTCGGTCTTGTGGCCGGCGTCCTCGCGAAAAATCACCTTCGGCTTGCCGACGCCGATCTCAAAACCCTCGCGGCGCATATTTTCGACCAGCACCGACAGGTGCAGCAGCCCGCGCCCCGACACGTGGAATTCCTCGGGGGTCGGCCCCGGCTCCACGCGCAGCGCGACGTTCTTCTGCAGCTCCTTCTCCAGCCGGTCGCGAATGTGGCGGCTGGTGAGGAATTTGCCGCTGCGCCCGGCGAAGGGCGAATCGTTGACGCGGAAGGTCATGTGCAGCGTCGGCTCGTCGATCCGCAGCACCGGCAGCGGCTCGGGCTTCTCGAAATCGGCGATCGTGTCGCCGATGTCGATCTCCTCCAGCCCGACGACGGCGCAGATGTCCCCGGCCACGACCGCGGCGGCCTTGGCCCGGCCGAGGCCGTCGAACGAGAACAGCTCGTTGATGCGTTCCTTGACGTGCCGGCCGTCGCGGCGGATGACGGTGACCTGCTCCCCCGCGCGCAGCGTGCCGGCGAAGACGCGGCCGATGGCGATGCGGCCGACGTAGTCGCTGTAGTCGAGCGTGGTGACGAGCATCTGCACGGGCAGCGTGTCATCCACCTCGGGAGCGGGGACGTGCTGCATGATCGCGTCGAAGAGCGGAAAGATGTCCGTGCCGACGCGCGCGGCGTCCTGCGTGGCCCAGCCGGCCACGCCGGAGGCGTAGATCACGGGGAAATCCAGCGCGGCCTCGTCGGCCCCCAGCTCGATGAACAGGTCCAGCACCTCGTCGAGCACCTCGCGCGGCCGCGCGTCGGAGCGGTCCATCTTGTTGATGACGACGACCGGGCGCAGGAGGTACTCGAAGGCTTTTCGCAGGACGAAGCGCGTCTGCGGCATGGGGCCTTCGAAAGCGTCCACCAGCAGCAGGCAGCCGTCGGCCATCTTGAGCACGCGCTCGACCTCGCCGCCGAAGTCGGCGTGGCCGGGGGTGTCGATCAGGTTGATCTTGGTGTCCTGGTAGCGGATGGCGATGTTCTTGGCGAGGATGGTGATGCCGCGTTCGCGTTCGAGGTCGTTGGAGTCGAGGATGCGCTCGCCGCGGAGCTGGGATTCGCGGAATTGCCCGCATTGGCGGAGCATCTGATCGACGAGGGTGGTCTTGCCGTGATCGACGTGGGCGATGATCGCGATGTTGCGGACGTTGGATAGCTTCACGCGTGGCGCTTTCCGCTGGTATTGACCCTGGTACGTTACAGGCCCGCCCCCGGGGACTGCCAAGCCCCTCCTTGTAGCGGCTGCGGGGCGTGAGTGCAACTCGGGGGGATGGGGTCGGAATCGAGGCGGGTGCAGGCTCCTTCGGCACATCGGGCCGCGGCGGATCTTCGATCACTCTGTCCGCGTTAGACCACACTGCGATGACGGGTGTAGGATGCCAATATGGGCGCAGGTTCTTCCATCCCAATGACCGCCGGCGCGGGCCTGGTTCTGTTGACCGTCGGCGTGCTGGCTGATTGCCTTGGCGGCTCAGGCGCCGGCACGACCCTGGCGACGCTTGCGATCAAGGGGCTGGCAATCGGCGCAGGCGGCGCGGCGGGCAACGCCGTTTGGGACACGCTCAAGCAAGGCGCATCGCAAGTTCACGAGCGACTGCGCAACCCGAACGACCGCTTGTCCAACCACGACCTGCACGCCCTCGCAGGCCGCGCGATCGCGGTTGTTTCCGCCGCCGCCGCGAGAGATTGCCCGGGCGGAAGTCGCGGTCGGCAATACCTCGAACGCATCGCCAAGCGCTTCCCGGCCAATTGGTCGACGGCCACGCTCGATCCGCGCTACGACCAGCTTTTGGACAAGGAACTCCCGAAGTTCTTCGGCAAGGCCGACGGAACGCAGCCCAAAGCCGCGGCGCTCACGGTAGCGCTCTGGGAGAACCTGATCGGCTCGCTGGCAGGCGTCGAGGTCGATGACGACCAGCGCGCCGCTCTTCAGCACGTTGCCCAACGGCTTCATGTGCAGTTCCCCCGGGCGCTGTTCGAACTCGCCAAAGAGGACTTTGCCCCTGAGGTCACCGGCAGCCCGCACCAGGGAAAGGCCTTCGCGGCCCTGCTGCTCACGTTAGTTCGCGACACCATGGGCGGAATCGGCGAGTTGCTCCGAACGCAGGAAGCCGCGATTGGGAACGACAAGGCGATCATTGACGAACTGAAACGGCTCAACCAGTCGCTCGCGACCCGGGGCGAGAGCGTTGCGAGACTCTCCGCACCGGACATCAACGCGATCGTCCAGCCCATCGCAACCGAGATCGCCGAACTCAATTCCTCGCTGGCGGACTGGCTGGAGAAGCTCTTCAACCGCATCAGCCAGGTGCAGGCAACGGCCGACGAGATCAACGAACGTACGCAGCGAATCGAAGCCGAGGTCGAGAAGCTCGCGAAAGGCGGCCGTCCCGCGACCGCCACGCCTACCAACCTCCCCGATCCTTCGCCTCGCTTTACCTCCCGCGCGGGACCGATCGCGCGGCTGCACGACCTGCTTGAGGCCAGCGGGATGGCCGGGCTGGGGCAGGCGGCGGCGGTGTGGGCCGACGGGGGCGTGGGCAAGTCCATGCTGGCCGAGCACTACGGGTGGTTGCACATCGAGGACTACCCGACGGGGGTCTTCAAGATCAACGCCGACGCGGAATCGCTGGTGACCGCGCTCGCTGCGCTCGCGCCGCTTCTTGGTGTGGCAACCATGCTTGCCGGTTCGCCGCCCACGCCTCGCCCTGATGCCGAGGTGGCCGCCGATGTTCGCGCGTGCCTGCAGCGCGGGAAGAGTCTGCTCATCCTTGACAACGTGCCGAGCGCCGAGCTCTGGGCCGACGGGTCGTACACGGCGTGCCTGCCGTCGCTGCCGTGCCGCCGCCTTCTCACGACGCGGGCCGAGTATCTGGATGGCGTCGAGATGCAGCGGCTCGACGAGTTCACGCCCGAGGAGGGCGCGGCGGTGCTGGCCCGGCACCGGGCGGATGCAGCCGACCCCGCGAACATCGGCTTCGCGCGCGCCATTTCCGCGTGGTTCGGCGGGTTGGGGGCGGGGCTTTTGGTGGTGGGCGTGTACATGGCCCTCAACAAGCACCTCTCGTGGCGGGCCTACGCCGAGCAACTTGGCGCGCGGGGGCTGAGCACGGCCCGCGCGACGCACCAGGAGGTTGTCAGCAAGATCACCTACAAGCAGCGGTTCGACACCGCCTTTGACACGGCGATTGCGTCCCTGACACCGCTCGAGCGCACGGCGCTGGACGTGGCGGCCCTGCTCCCCGAGGACATGGTGCCGCTGGAGTGGCTGCACACGCTGCTGGCGGACGATCCACGCCAGCCCGAGAGTCCGCCCAAGCCCGGGTATGACTCGCACGCGGCGTGGGCGGTCTCGCACCTGCGCGGCCTGGGCCTGCTGCGCGACACGGAGACGCACAGCGAGTTGCTGGCGCTGCACCGCGTGCTGCGGGAAACCACCCTCGAACGGCTTGCTGCGGACGCTGCCCGCGAGACGAGGCTCCTCCGCGCCATCGCCGCGTGCGCCTTTGTGCGAACGATGGCCGTTGTCAAAGGCGACGACGGTGAAGGCGAGGGAGACATCAACAACCCCGCCGTGCTGACGGAGGCGGGGGGGCGGTGGGAACTCACGCCGCTGGCGGCGGTGTGTGCCGCGCTCTGGCAGCGGGGGCTGCCCGGCCCGGCGGCGCGCGTGGGCGTCTGGCTGGCGGGCGTGTTACAAGACCTCGGCCGCCTGCCGGAGGCCGCGGCGTGCCTGAGTCCGGTGCGCGACCACGAGGCCGCGGTCGAGGCCGCGCTCGGCGCGGGCGGCCTCGCCTCGTGCTACTCCAACCTCGCGCTGATCCAGCGGGCCCAGGGCGACCTGCCGGGGGCGCGGGCGAGCATGGAGCGGGCCATCGCGATCGAGTCCAAGCACTTCGCCCCGGACCACCCGACCTTCGCGACCAGTTACTCCAACCTCGCGCTGATCCAGCGGGCCCAGGGCGACCTGCCGGGGGCGCGGGCGAGCATGGAGCGGGCCATCGAGATCGACTCCAAGCACTTCGCCCCGGACCACCCGACCTTCGCGACTAGGTACTCCAACCTCGCGATGATCCAGAAAGACCAGGGCGACCTGCCGGGGGCGCGGGCGAGCATGGAGCGGGCCATCGAGATCGGTATCAAACACTTCGGGCCGGAGCATCCGCTTCTGGCGACCTACTCCTCCAACCTCGCGCTGATCCAGCAGGCCCAGGGCGACCTCTCGGGAGCGCGGGCGAGCATGGAGCGGGCCATCGCGATCGCCGAGAAGCACTTCGCCCCGGACCACCCGACCTTCGCGACCAGTTACTCCAACCTCGCGGGGATCCAGAAAGACCAGGGCGACCTGCCGGGAGCGCGGGCGAGCATGGAGCGGGCCATCGCGATCGCCGAGAAGCACTTCGCCCCGGACCACCCGACCTTCGCGACCAGTTACTCCAACCTCGCGGGGATCCAGAAGGACCAGGGCGACCTCCCGGGGGCGCGGGCGAGCATGGAGAAGGCCATCGCGATCGACTCCAAGCACTTCGCCCCGGACCACCCGAACTTAGCGATCCGCTACAACAACCTCGCCCATATCTGCGTCGCTGAGGGGAAAATCCCCGAGGCGGTGGCCCTGTGGCGAAAGTCCTACGCCATCCGCCTCAAGGCCCTGGGGCCGGACCATCCGCACACCCGGGGCGTCGCCGCCGCGCTGCGCCACTTCGACCCGCCGGGGCCGTGAGGCGACGCGGCGCGTTTTTGTTCACTTCGGGTCAGACTGTGGGAGCGCGGGGAATTCAGGCCTACGCGGAGTGCGGTCAGCCCATGCTTACGCGGGGGGAGAAAACAAACCATGCTTACGCGGAGTACCGCGAAAGCATGCCACACAGCACAAGCCACACTGCGCAGGCCACACAGAGCCAAATGATCACGGGCAGGGCTGGCCGATCGGCGGCGGAGCCAGCACGCAGGCGACGAACGGATCAATGTCGAAGTTGTTGAGCGACCCGCTGCCGTCCAGATCGCCCCAGCAGTGCCGCAGCCCCCAGCAGGCCGGCGTGCCGCCGGCGCTGAGATAGCCCGGCGGGGCGGCCGGCGCATCCGGGCTGAGCACCCCCTGCACGAACAAGTCAATGTCGAAGTTGTTCACCGCGCCGTCGCAATTGGCGTCGCCCAGCAGCATCAGCGTCAGCGACCCCGCCCCCTCCGCCGACCCGCACGCATTCGACACGATCACGCTGTATTCGCCGGCGGCGCCCGCATCGAGCGGATCGACGGTCAGCGTCGCCGTGCTGACGCCGCTGTACGGCGGCGCCTCCGCCAGCGGCTCTCCGCCGCGACGCCACTGGATCACCGGGGCCGGATCGCCCGCCACCGTCACGCTCAGCGTCCCGACGCCGCCGGTGCAGATCAGCCCCGGCTCGATCACGCCGACCACGACCGCCGGCACTCCGACCTCCAGCACGGCGGGATCGCTCAGCACGACGCCGCAGGCGTTGGTGATTCGCACGTGCCAGGAACCCGCGTCCGCCGGGGCGACGGCCGCGAGCAGCAGCGTCGCCGATTGCGAACCCGAGATCAGCGGGCCATCGGCGACCGGCTCCGCCCCGCGGAACCACTGAAACGCCGCACCGGGGTCGAACGCGCCCATGACGCCGAAACTCGCCGGCTGACCTGCACAGGCGTACAGATTCGCCGGTTGTTGCGAAATCTCAATCGGGTCCGCGACGGACAGCAGCGCGGGTTCGCTGGTCACGATGCCGCAGCCGTTCTCGATCTCCACGTCGTAAGCGCCGCTCAGCGCGGCCGTCGCCGCGGCGATTTCGAGCTGCGCGGTCGCGACGCCCGTGAATTCCCCGCCCTCGGTCAACGGCTCGCCCGCGCGGCGCCAGCGATAGGTCAGCGGCGCAGCGCTTTGGGCGGCGACGGCCAGCGTCACCGGAGCGCCGCTGCAAACGGATAGCCCCAGCGGCTGGGAATTGATCTGCGGAATCGCGGAGCCGGGGTATTCAAATGCGCCAAAATCCGCCAGTGGAGGATCACCGACGCCGGAATCCGCCGTCCCGCAATCATCGACGAAACGCGGCGCACCGGCCGCGTCGTACGGGGCGGCTTCGGCGGTGTCCGCGTCGTGATCCACGTCGAGCGGATCGCCCGCCAGGTGCGCCTGATCGGCGGCGTCGATCGCGGGGGAATCGCCCCGCAGCCGCAGGTCGTCGTCACTCGTGCCGGCCGCGAGGTCCGGGCCGAGGCGATCGGCGAATCGCGGATCGACGTCGAGGATGACGTCGCCCGCGAAGCCGCCTTCGACGATGGAGCGGGCGACGCTGATCGTCGTCTCCGCACCGGCCGCCACGATCGGGTCGGCGCCGTTGTGCGTGATGATGGCGTTGCGGATCGTGGTGGCGCCGCCCTGAGCGCTGATGGCGCCGGCGTCGCCGGCATCCGAGGAATTGCCGACGATGGTCGGGTTGATCAGCTCCAACGTGCCGGAATCAACGCGCAGCGCTCCGCCCGTGCCGTGGGCCGTCGATGGCGAGCGATTGGCGTTGAATACGCTGCTGACGAAGCGGGCGCTGCCCGATTGCAGCCAGAGTGCGGCGCCGCCGATCGGGGAGGTCGGGGACTCGACGAGGTTGGCGGCCAGGAGGACGCCATGCGCCTGCACGCTGCCGCCGGCGACGTGCAGCGCTGCGCCGCCATCGATCACGGAGCGATTGCCGCGCAAGGAGCCGCCGACCAGCGCCAATTGCGCTCCGGTCGCGACGTGCACCGCTCCACCGCGCGCGGCGCGATTTTCACTGAGCGTGCAGCGCTCGAGGCGCAGGAGACCGGCGGACACGACGGCGCCGCCGCCATTGCCGTCGGCTTCATTGAACGAAATCGTGCTGTCCCGCAGGGTGAGGCTGCCGCCGGCGAGAGAGACCGCGCCCGCCATCTCGCAATGGGCGAAATTGGCGAGAATCGTGCAGTTTTCGATTTCGAGAATCGCATTCTGCGCGTGAATCGCGGCGCCGCCGCAGCCGGAATTCTCCACGAAGACGCAGTTGCGGATCGTCGGGCCGCCGCCCTCGATCAGCAGCCCGCCGCCGCGCAGCTCGAGCAGGGCGCCGTCGGCATTTCCGCCGCGGATGGTGAAGCCGTCGAGCAGCGCCAGGGAATTCGCGCCGGTTGATCGCACCACGTGGTACGAGTTGTCCTCGCGATTGACGAAGTCCGGCTCATCGTCCCCGAGCAGATCCCCGTTCAGCACGGTCGGGTTGGCGACCGGGTCGCGCTGCGCGAGGGCGGTCTCGGTGCCGGCAAATCCGCCGTAGACGCGAACGCCGCTGCGCAGCCGGAAGCCGGCGCTGCGATCGCCGGCGTCGTCCGGGCGATAGTTGCCGGCGGCGACCCAGACTTCGGTGTTGCAGCAGCGGGCGGCGGCCAGCGCGTCCTGCAGACGGGCATAGGCCGCGCTCCACGACGAGCCGTTGTTTGCGCCGGTTGCCCCTTCGCGAACGTAAATCCGCGTGGACGGCGGGCAGGCCGCGAGAATGGTGGGATAGCGAATGGCGACCTGCACGCAGGTGGAACCGCGGCAGTTGGAGATGAACGGATCGACGTTTACCGAGCCGATCAGGTTGATCGTGCATGTGCCGCCGGCGGTCACGGAGTTGAACGTCGCGGCGGACATTGTGATGGACTGCGCGTCGGGGGTGTTCGGGCAATCCGCCCCGCCGGTGCGAAAGACCTGCCCCAGCGCCACCCCGTTGAGCGTGACGTCGACATACTCATTGGTCGATGAGAAGTCGGCTACGCCGTGAATCGTGATCGTGACAGGACCGGCGGCGGGGAGCGGCGGGTCGGCGGTGCTCCACGATTGCGGAGCGCCCCAGCCGAAATTGCACAGCGGTTCGCTGGCGTCGGCGAAATTGCCGTCGCGCACATCGGCAACGCCGTCGGCGTTGCAATCGGGACAAAGGTACAGCTCGAAATCGTCGACGTACCAGCCGTCGAAGCCGAATGCGCAGTCCTTCGAGAAATCGAATCGCACCTGAACGGACTGCCCGGCCACGGCGAAGGCGCCCAGATCGAGGATTGCGTACCCCCAGCGGCCGCCTGCGCCGATGAACGCCGTTTCGCCGGCCAGCGGGTTCGTATTGGTCTGGGCGACGGTTCGCAATCGCCCGTTATAGGGTCCGTGCAGAAACGCGCGGCGCGGCAGCGTCTGCCACGCTCCGCCGTCCACCCGGACCTTCAGATTGCCGCCGTCCCATCCGCCCTCGACCGCCATGAAGTGCTGAAACGCCAGCATCGGTACGCCGCCGGCGGGCAGGATGATCTCCGGTGAGATGAGCGAGTGAATCCCGGCTTCGCTACCGGCCCCCGAGCAGGAGCCGAGCACCGAGTTGTGAATGTACCAGGCGGTCCCCGTTCGGCCGTATGGCAGCGATCCATTCACCTGAACCCAGTCATAGGGCGTCGTCGGCCCGGAATTCCAGACCGTCCAGCCGCCGGGGCCGGATTCGAATGCGTCGGTCAGCAGGGTGATGCGATTCGCACAGATCGGGCCGGGCGTCGGCTCGGCCACGTCATCGGTCCAGCCGCAGTTGCCGAGCTGATCCATCTCGACGGCCAGCATCGCCCGCTGCACTTGCAGGCGGTCGTCGGCGGTCAGCATGTCGGCGGAGGGCAGGCCGGTTCGCGGGTCGGCCGGGAATGTGCCGATCAGGTCGTCCGCGGCGAACAGCAGCGCCTGGTAAGCGTCGCCGTAGTCCGATGCGGGAGTGAGGTAGACGGTCAGCGCCCGGTACCAGATGGCGCCGGTCTTGATCGGTCCGATGCCGACCACCGTGTAGCCGTTAAAGGTCTTGCCGTCGGTGGCGATGGCGAAGGCGTGGTTCATCACGCCGCTGCCGCTGTGAACGCCGCCGGCATCGAGGAGGGGGCAGGTCTGAAGCGCGCTGTGGTTTCGATCGGGGTGATTGCGGCAGGTCGGCGCCCACATGTCGCGCACCAGCCCGGCGGAGAAGCCGGTGGCGTCCTCGCCGATCAGCCAGCGCACGCCGTTGACGTACCCCGGCGCGCTGCTGCAACCGGTCGTTCGCAGTGTATTGGGGGTGTCGCGGCCCGGGCCGGACGGAGAAGCATCCGGCCACAGGTGCTCGGTCGGCTCACCGGGAAAGGCGACGTCGCCGTTGAAGAGGTCCACCAGCTCCCCGAAGATGTCGGAGATGGATTCGTTGATCTGGCCGGACTGATTCTGGTAGATGAGATTGGCGGTGTACTGCGTCAAACCGTGGATGAACTCGTGGGCCACGACGTCGTCTGAGCAGGTGTTGGGGCAGAGAATCGCGGCTTGCAGGCTGTCATTCCACACCGCGTTCGGACATCCCGGCGCCGTGCTGTGCACCGTCGCCATCAGCGCCATTCCCGCGCCGTCGAGGCTGTCGCGACCGAAGGCGCGCTGCAGATAGCCGTAGGTATCGGCGGCATAGTCGTAGGCCCGATCCACATCGGGATCGCCGCTGGGCGGATCGCCCTCGGAACGGACGACCGTGCCGGGCAGCAGCGAAGTCCCGCTGCCGGTTCGGATCAACCGTGAAATCAGCGTGCAATCCAGCGGCCAATGATCGAGCAACTCCCCGCTATGGGCATCGACGAATGCCGCGGTGCTTTCCCGGGTCGCATCGTCGGTCGCGATCAGCCGCCAAGCCAGGCGCGGGCCGAACTCCGGGTCGCCATACCAGCCTGGATCGACGACCGTCAGCTCACTCACTCGAAAAGTGACGGAACCGACGCGCTCCTGCCCGCGATAGACGGCCTGCGCAGCGGCGACCGTGAGCTTGGGCGCTGCGCTGAGCTTGTCCGGAATCGGGCGAAAGTGACCCGTCACGCGGCGATACTCGCCGGCGGGATCGCGATGCACGCGCAGCACACCGCTGAACACGGGCAGCCCGCCGTGCACCTGATCAAACGTGTAGTGCGTCCACCCCAGCGAGTCGACGACTGCCGTGCGCAGCCGCAGTTCGCGACTCGCATCAAGAATGCCATAGGCCGGACCGACGCGCTTCCAGAATTCGGCGTCCGGCCCCTGCTCATTGGCCGGCGTCTGCGCGACGAGCGGGCCGCCATCCGCCGCCCGCACGAACTGCACTTTCGCCGTATCCGCCGACCGCTGCACAAACAGGGCGTCGGGGCGGTCCGCTGCCAGCGCGCAATGACAAAGGGCGCCGGCAAGCAATGCGGCGGCAGGCCCGGCCCGGCCCGGTCGGCGAAGGTGCAACCTCTCTCTCCTCCTCCAAGAACCCGGGACGCAGGAGGCGTCACGAGGGCCCGCCGGAGTCGGCGGTCGGTCCAGCGCAGTACATACAACCGGTGGCGTCCCGCCCCGAATGGGCGAAACGGGCGACCGGGGGTATGCGATCGAACCATCGTAACCGAGGGCAATCGTCATCCGCGACCGAATTTTCGCCGGCCGGATGCGGATTTCAACCGGCCCAGGCGGAGTTGCAGCGTCCGGATGCGAGGAATGGGTGGAACGGCATCGATCGCGATTGGAGTGGACGCATGGGTCGGCCTAGAATTCTGCCGATCGGTCCGCGCGCCGGGGATCAGGTCCGGATAACGATGCATCGGCCGCTTGCCTCCCTGCGGGCGGCCGTCCCGGTCGTGAGAGTCTGCTGCGCCGGGCGGCCCCGTCCGAGCATCCAGCGGCGATGAAGCTAATGGAGGATGGAAGGATGAGCTTTGGAAGCCGGTTCCGCACCGCCGCATGGATCGGAGCGCTTTGCACCGGGTGGGTCATTCCGCAGGCGTGGTCGCAATGTTCCGGCTGGAATGCAGTCGCCAACCCGCTCGGACGCGGGGGGCACGCGATGACCTACGTCGAAAGCGACGGCACCGTTCTGCTGTTCGGCGGTTCGACGGTCGAGGGGCAGAATCGTGACTTGTGGGTCTATGACGGCTCGGTGTGGGTGCAGCGACCGGCGGAAGGCCCGACCGCGCGGATCGAGTCCACGATTGCGTACGACTTCTCGCGCGAAGTGACAGTTCTGTTCGGCGGAACAACCGGCGGCGGCGAGACGTGGGAATTCGACGGGGTCAACTGGCAGCAGCGCCTCGTGAGCGGGCCGGTGGCGCGGTTCGGGCACTCGATGATTTATGACGCCGCGCGGCAGCGCGTGGTGCTGTTCGGGGGATTCACGACCACGACGTTCGAATTCCTGAATGACACGTGGGAGTGGGACGGTTCGGCATGGACGCAGGTTGCGACCGCAAACTCCCCGTCACGACGGCGCGGTTTCGCGATGGTGTATGACTCGCTGCGAAGCGTCACCGTGCTGTTCGGAGGCGAGACCAGTTCCTCCACGCGCGTCGGGGATACATGGGAATATGACGGCGTGAACTGGACGCCGCGCGGCGGGGCGGGGCCAGGCTCGCGCAGCTCGCACGCCATGAGCTTTGACCGCACGCGCGGGCGCTGCGTGATGTTCGGCGGATTCGGTACGCAGGAACTCAGCGACACCTGGGAATACGACGGCACGGCCTGGCAGCGCGTGTTTCCGGCGAATTCACCCGCTGCGCGGCTGCGGCACGCGATGGCGTTCCGGCGCGACGGCGACGTTACCGTGCTGTTCGGCGGCGTCGCGGGCGGTTCGGCCGCCAGCGGGCAGACGTGGCTGTATGACGGCACGAACTGGGTGCAGGCGGAATTCTTCTTCCCGCCCGCGCGGCATTCCGCCGAGATGGCGTTCGACCAGACCGCGGGACTGGCACTGCTGTTCGGCGGCTCCCTCAACAACGACGACACTTGGGGCTGGGACGGCGTGCGCTGGGCGCGGCTCTCGGAGGTCGGCCCCGCGCCGCGCTCCGGGCATGCCATGGCGTACCACCGGCAGCGCAACCTGACGCTGCTTTTCGGCGGAAGCGCCGGTGCGAATGAGACCTGGTCGTGGAACGGCTCGGCGTGGAACACCGTCAGCGGCGCTGCGCCGCAGGGGCGGCAGAATCACGTCATGACCTACGACTCGACGCGCAACCGGATTCTCATGTTCGGCGGCAGCGTCGCGGATTCGCAGTTGTGGGCGTGGGACGGCGGCTGGCAGCCGCTGGGCGCCGCGACCCCCAGCGTGCGGCAGAACGCGGCGATGACCTATGACTCGGGCCGCGATCGCGTGGTGCTCTTCGGCGGCTTCGACGTCGTGCACCTCGGTGATACGTGGGAATTCAACCCCGTCGCCGGGACGTGGGCGCTGCGCTCGACAAGCGGCCCGCCGCCGCGGCGATTCCACCGGATGCACTACGACTCCGTCCGCGGCACGGTGATCCTGTTCGGCGGAGCGCTAGGCCCGTCGGACACGCCAGACGGAGAGACCTGGGAATGGAACGGCACGGTGTGGACGCGCGTCTCCGTCAGCGGGCCGGTGGCGCGCTCGCGCCACGCGCAAGGTTATGACGCGCTGCGCGGACGGGTCGTGATCTTCGGCGGCCAGACGCAACTGCAGCCCACCGGCAGCAACGACACCTGGGAGCGCGGGAACGACTGCAACTGCAACGGCGTGCCGGATGCGGACGACGTGACCAGCGGCACGAGCCTCGACTGCAACGGCAACGGCGTGCCGGATGAGTGCGAGCCGGCCGCCGACCTCGACGGCATCCCCGACGAATGTGACAACTGCCCGTCCGTAACCAACCCGGACCAGGCCGACAGCGACGGCGACGGCTTCGGGGATCTCTGCGACAACTGCCCGAACCTCGCCAACCCCGGTCAGGAGGATCGGGATCGCGACGGCATCGGTGATCTTTGCGATCCCACGCCGGACGGCGACGGCAATGACGCCGATGGAGACGGCGTGCCGGATTCGCTCGACGGCTGCCCGAACGATCCGAACAAGGTCGAGCCGGGCCAGTGCGGCTGCGGCGTCCCGGAGACGGACAGCGACCGCGACGGTGTGCCGGATTGCATAGACCAATGCCCCGGTTCCAATGATCGACGCGACCGGGATCGCGACGGAACGCCCGACTGCATCGACGGCTGTCCGAATGACCCGAACAAAATCGCGCCCGGATTGTGCGGCTGCGGCGTGCCGGAGACGGACTCGGACGGCGACGGAATCCCCGATTGCGTCGACCCGAACCCGAATCAGGATGACCGGCCCGACTCGGACGGCGACGGAGTGCCGGACCTGCTGGACGGCTGCCCGAACGATCCCGCCAAGACCTTCCGCGGAGCCTGCGGCTGCGGCGTGCCGGACGCCGATCCCGATGGCGACGGATTCCCAAGCTGCTTCGACAATTGCCCGACGGTCTTCAACCCCGATCAGGCGGATTCGGACGGTGACGGAGTCGGCGACGCCTGCGAGGACAGCACGCGCCCGACGACAAACGGCAATTCCAACGGGAATACGAACGGCAACACGAACACGAATCGAAACACCAACACGAACCGCAACACGAGCGGGACCAACGATGAACCGCTGGCGGCCTGCGGCGGCGGCGCCTGCGGCGCCGGAATCGTGGCGTTCGCCCCGCTGACGCTGGCGCTGCTGGTCGTGATGCGCGTCCGTCCGCGGCGGTTCCGCTGATCTTCGTGCGAAGCGCGGGCGGTAGCGCGGCGGGCGGAGGTGCTACGCCTCGGCGCGCTGCAGCGGGAAGAGCAGCACGTCGCGGATGCTCTGGCTGCCGGTGAGCAGCATGCAGAGGCGGTCGATGCCGATCCCCAGCCCCCCGGCGGGCGGCATGCCGTATTCCAGCGCTTCGCAGAAGTCCTCATCCATCACGCGCATGGTCTCGTCGCCCTCCCCCGCGACCTGCCCGGCGAGATTGGCGCGCTGCACGTCGGGGTCGTTCAACTCGCTGTAGGCGTTGCCCATTTCCATCCCGTTGACGAACGCCTCAAAGCGCAGCGCCAGGTTCGGATCGGCGGGATGCCGCTTCGTCAGGGGGCACAGCGGGGCCGGATAGTCGATCACGAACGTGGGGTTGATCAGCTTCTCCTCGACACACTCCTCGAACAGCGCGTTGACCAGCATCACGGGATCCGGCGCAAAGGCTCCGACGCCCGGCGCAGCGGCCCGCGCTGCAGCGGCGGCGTGGGCGCGCTCGAGCCGCGCGAGAATCCCCAGCGCGCGGCAGCGCGCCTCCACCGCACCGGCGTCGGCGATGTCCACGCCGGCGTATTCGCGCAGCAGGTCGCCATAGCGCCGCCGCGGCCAGGGCGGGGTGTAGTCGATCTCGCGATCCCCGAACCGGATGCGGTGTGAGCCGATCACGGACGCGGCCGCTCCGGCGATGATGGCCTCGGTGATGTCCATCATGTCGTGGTAGTCGCCATACGCCTGGTACAGCTCCAGCATCGTGAATTCGGGGTTGTGACGCGGGCTGATGCCCTCGTTGCGGAAGCAGCGCGAGAACTCGAAGACGCGCTCCAGCCCGCCGACCAGGCAGCGCTTGAGATACAGCTCCGGCGAGATTCGCAGGTAGAGCTTCATGTCCAGCGCATTGTGGTGCGTGGTGAAGGGCCGCGCCGCCGCGCCGCCGTACACCGGTTGCAGCACCGGCGTCTCGACCTCGATGTAGCCGCGCGAATGCAGTAGATCCCGGATGAAGCGAATCACCTGTGCCCGCAGGATGAAATTCCGCGCGGATTCGGGATTCGCGAACAGGTCGACGTAGCGCCGCCGGTAGCGGGCTTCGATGTCGGTCAGCCCGTGGTACTTCTCCGGCGGCGGGCGCACCGCCTTCGAGAGCAGCCGCAGCGAATCCGCCCAGAGGGTCAGCTCGCCGGTGCGGGTTCGTCCCAGCACGCCGTCAACGCCGACGAAGTCGCCGAGGTCGAGCAACTTCGCGACCTTCCAGGCGGTCGCGCCATCGGGGGCGGGCGCTTCGCCGGGAGCCGAAGCGCCGCTGCCGGCCGCGGCCGACGTCGCCGGATCAGAAGCGCCGGGCGCATCCGATCCGCGCTCGAAGGTCTTTTTCGAAAGGCCGACCTGAAGATCGCCGCTGCGATCACGAATCGTGAGGAAGATCAGCGAGCCGATGTCGCGCTGCAACACGACGCGACCGGCGGCGCGGCAGACGGCCGACGCGCCATTCGGGGCCTTTGCATCGCGTTCCAATACCACGCCCGCGGCGGGGTTGAGCGCTTCGCCGGCGGCGCGGATGTCCGCGTTCGACAACACGCCGGTGAAGCGCGCACCGAAGGGGTCCACGCCGAGGGATCGCAGCTTCTCCAGCTTGCTGCGCCGATCCTGAATCTGTTGGTCGCTCATAAGGCGGGAAGTGTACCGCCGGACGCGGGTTGAATGGCTCGACCCGCCGCGGCGACGTCCCTCCGCGGCGCCGTCCTGCCACGGCGCAGATCCGCGATGCTAGTCCGAGACGCTGACGGCGACCGCGAAGCCGCCCTCGACGGCGCTGTAGGTGAACGTGACGCGCTGCCCGCAGCGGAAGTCCGAGTCGCGCAGCAGGAACAGCGTCTGCGGCGCCTGGCCGCCGGTCAGCGTGACCGGGTTCACGAACACGGGCAGGCGCACGCCGATGGAGCGGGCGTCGTCGCAATCCACTTCGAACCGCGCCGTCACATTCGAGCCGAGCGTCGGGATCGGCGACGTGCTGTAGCCGGTGAAGATGTTGGAGCCGACGAACAGCGCCCCGGAATCGGCGGCCGACCCGCTGCGGAAGAAATTAGCGTCCACCACCAGGCCGGTGGCGTTCACCAGTTCGACCGTGATGTGCGTCGGCCCCGCGGGCGGCGGGTTGATGACGCAGCCGGGCAGCGCGAGCAGGGCCGCCGCGGCCAGCCATGCGGCCACGGAGAGTGAAGCACGTCCGCCATGCCGGGCGGCGGCGGCGACGGAAGCGCGGGTCATCGGGTCACGCTCACGGTCGTCGTGAACTCGTTGCCGTTGCGCCGATAGGTCAGCACGATCACATCCCCGCACACGAAGAAGACATCCTGCGCCATGATGCGCTGATTGCCGACCCCGTCGGGATTTTGCAGATCATTGCCGAACCGACCGCCGCCGGTGCCGACCACGCGCGTGGCGGAGCATTCGAGCGTGAACTCGTCCGAATTGCCCGGTCCGAGGATGCCGAGCGTTCCGACGCCGTAGCGCGTGAATTTGCGATCGGCGGAAAAGAGCTGCGCAGGATCCGTGACGGCCTCGCCCGTGACGTAAACGTCCGGATCGAGCGTCGCGTTGGTCGTATTGACGACGCGAACCCGGATGGTGGTGTTGCCGCCCGAATTCGAGTTGCCGTTGGCGTTTCCATTGCCGTTGGGGTCCGGCAGATTGATGGTGCAGCCGACGAGCAGCGCGGCCGCCGCGGCGGTAATGAGTCGCAGTCCATGCGTCATGGGAGGCTCCTGATGCGCGCCCGGCCAATCCGCCGTGCGCGATGACGGGTTATTATCCCGGCTGCGCACCTGTCGGACAAGGATCACACATGCACACAACGGACGCGGATGAATCGCTGCTGATCCGCGGGATTGGATCGCTGATCGCGGTGCCGCGCGGACCGCTGTGCGGCGCGGCGATGTCCGCGCTGCCCACGATCCGCGACGCGGCGATCGTGATTGAGAATGGGCGGCTGGCGTGGTTCGGGCCGCAGCGCGACCTGCCCGCCGGGGCGGCGGCGCTGCCGTCGCTCGACGCGCGCGGCGGGTGCGTGATTCCGGGGCTGATCGACTGCCACACGCACATTCCGTTTGCCGGTGATCGCGTCGAGGAGTTCGTGCGGCGGGTGGCGGGCGAGTCCTACCTGTCGATCATGCAGGCGGGCGGCGGAATCCGCGTGACGATGCGGGCGGTGCGCGCCGCGAACGAGGCGCAACTGGTCGATCAGGCGCTGCCGCGCCTGCGGCGGATGCTGGCCGGCGGGGTGACGACGGTCGAGTGCAAGAGCGGATACGGGCTGTCGGCCGAGGATGAACTGAAGCAGCTTCGCGCGATCCGGGCGCTGGCGGAGCGCGTGCCGCAGCGGCTGGTGCCGACCTACATGGGTGCGCATGCGGTGCCGCCGGAATTCGAGGGGCGGGCCGATGCATTCGTGGAGCACATCGCCGCTGATGATCTGCTGAACACGATCGCGCGAGAGCGGCTGGCGCGGTTCTGCGACGTCTTCTGCGACCGCGGGGCGTTTGACGTGGCGCAGGCCCGGCGGGTGCTGGAGCGCGGGCTGCACCACGGCCTGATTCCGAAGCTGCACGCCGACGAGCTGGCGCAGATCGGAGCCAGCGCGCTGGCGGGCGAACTGCGGGCGGCCTCAGCCGACCATCTCGAGCATCTCGATGAAGCGGGAATGGAGGCGATGCGGCGCGGCGGCGTGACGGCGGTGGTGCTGCCGGGAACGTCGTTCTTCCTGGGGATTCCGCACGCCGACGCCCGCAAGATGATTCGCTCGGGGCTGGCCGTCGCACTGGCCACCGATTGCAACCCCGGCTCGTGCATGATTGAGTCGCTGGCGTTCATCCTGCACATCGCGTGCTGCCAGTTGCGGATGCTGCCGTCCGAGGCGCTTGCGGCCTGCACGGCGAATGCCGCGGCGGCGCTGCGGATGCAGGACGAAATCGGCGCGATCGAGCGCGGCATGGCGGCGGACCTGGTGGCGCTGGATTGCGGCCGGCTGGAGGAGTGGTTCTACACACCGGGTCGCGAGCGGGTTCGGGTGGTGGTCTGCGGCGGGCGGGTGGTGCACCAGGCGGAGTGAGCGACCGACGAACGTTGCGACAAACCGGCTCGCCGCCGCATGTACGACTGCTGAGCCACCGCGCTGCCCCGACTCATCAACGAAACCCGCCCGTGCGCCGCGCTAGCGGGCGGCATCCTCTGCAAGCTGCACCAGCAAGACGTATTGCCGGGCCGACCCGCTTGCCGCGGTCAGCGCGATGGTCGTCGTGTAATTCGGCAACAGCTCCTGCACGATCACCGGCGTGACCTCCACCGCCCGCCGCTCCTCATCCAGGAAGATCGCCCGCACGCGGAATCGCCGGATCTGCTCGGTCGCGCGCGCGTCCAGCTCGACGCGCAGCCGCTCATCTCGCGAAAAGGTCCGCTGAGCCTGCACGCTCAACGCCGCGCGGGTGGTGGGATCGATGCACACCACCGCCCCGCCATCGCGGCTGCGAAACGTGCGGTCCTTCAGGTTCGGCCACTGCTCCACCAGCCACGAGCTGAGCACGCGCTCCGGCGCAGCAATGCCGATCGATCGGGGCGGCGGCGGACCGGGCGGGCGGCGGCGATCCTCAGGCTCCTCCGGGGCCCCGATGTCCGGCTCCTCCACGGTCGAGGACGTGCGGGAATCCGGGTCATCCGGCGGCGGGCGAACGCTCCGCGCTTCGCGTTGATCTTCGCGCCGCGCGGTCGAGCCGGAATTGCGGACCTGCTCCGATCGAACACGGTCCTGCCCGCCGCTGCGCGAGACGCGCGGCTCAGTTGGCTCACGCGCATCGCGCGTGTCGCCAGAGGACGCCGCCGGCAGCCGAATGTCGCGAATGGAGGTCAGCCGACGCGGCTCCTGCGGAGCATGTTCCGGATCGGCGCCTTCGTCGAACTCGGGCTCAGGAGCGGGCATCCGGCCGCGATTGGCCCGGGCGACATCCGCCCGCAATTCGTCCTGGGATGGATTGGCGCTGCCGGTGCGTGCGGCCCCTCGACTGCGCGGGGGTTGGGAGCGGGCGGCGCTCGCATCCGTTCCCGTTGGTCGGGCCGGCGCCTCCGCCGACCGCCACGCCACCGCCGATCGCCGCAGCAGCACCGCCGAGTCCTCGCTGCGGATCAGCGAAAAATCGAGGCGCAGCGCCGCTCCATCCGGCCCCGGCGATGCGTCCACCTCGCAGCGGTACGGCCCGCCGCGGACCTGCGGCTCATGAAACCGTGCGTAGGGGCCGAGCCGATCCTGCGTGGCGTGCACCAGCGCCTCGACCAGCCCGGGACTGACCAGTTCGGCCGCCCGCGGCGTCGTGCGCGGATAACCGATGAAAAGCGTCTCGTCGGGCGATTCCACGTCCGAGATGCGCCGAATCTCGGCGGCCAGCCGCTCCGCCACGGTCATGAACTCGCGCTCGGAAAAGGGGGCAACGTCGCTCTCGGGCGACCCCGGGGTCGCGGAGCGCCCGCCGGAGCAGCCACACACGCCGGCAACGAGAATCGCTGCCACGGAGAGAACCAGGAGTTTTAATGGGTCGCGCATCGCCTGCTATACTACAAGGGAACGGCGGTGCGGTCGCGGTGTTCGCGAACGGGCCGCCGGACGCGGGGATCAGAGACCGGATGAAGCGAAACACCTGGGTATCCGAGCAGCAGCGCGACAAGTTCACGATCGGACAGGAGCGGGTGCTGCTGGTCGGCGTGCTCATCGATTCCGGACCGCTGTGGGGCGACCCGCTGGCGGAGCTGGCCGAATTGGCGCGCTCGGCCGGGGCGGTCGTCGTGGATCGCGTCGCGCAGCGGCGCAAGGCCTACGACCCGGCCACCTGCATCGGGCGCGGCAAGGTCGAGGAAATCCGGCAGCGCGTGGACGCAAACGCGATTGACGCGGTGATCTTCGACAACGACCTGTCGCCTTCGCAGATTCGCGAGGTCGAAAAGGCGGTCGGGCGAAAAGTGCTCGACCGCAGCGAGCTGATTCTGGACATCTTCGCGTCGCGGGCGCGAACCGCCGAGGCGCGCCTGCAGGTCGAACTGGCGCAGCTCGTCTACACCGCTCCGCGGCTGCGCGGCATGTGGACGCACCTCGAACGCATCGCCGGCGCGGGCGGCGGAACCGGCGTCGGCTCGGTCGGCGGCATCGGCACGCGCGGCCCCGGCGAGCGGCAGATCGAGATTGACCGGCGGATCGTCGACCGGCGGGTCGCCTTCCTCAAGAAGAAAATCGCCGAGATCGACACGCGGCGGCAACGCGAGGTGCGCGCCCGCGGCGAGCACTTCACCGTGTCGCTGGTCGGCTACACGAACGCCGGCAAGAGCACGCTGATGAACGCGCTGACCGGCGCGGGTGCGCGGGCGGAAAACCTGCTCTTCGCCACGCTCGACACGCTGACGCGCCGCTGGACGCTGGGCGGCGGGCGGCACGTGCTGCTTTCGGACACCGTCGGCTTCATCCGCGACCTGCCGCACCACCTGGTCGCCTCCTTCCGCGCTACGCTTGAGGAGGCCATTCACGCCGACCTGCTGTTGCACGTCGTCGATGCCTCCAGCCCGGACGCGGCCGACCAGATCGCCGCCGTCAATCGCGTGCTGGGGGAGCTGGACTGCGGAAAGGTGCCGACGCTGATCGTCTTCAACAAGGCCGACGCCATCCGCGACGAAGCCGCGCACCTGCTGCTGGCGGCGGATCACCCCAGCGCGGTGACGATCTCCTCCACAACCGGATCGGGGCTGGCCGACCTGGCCGCCGCGGTCGACTCCGTCATGCGCGCCAGCGCCCGGCGGCGGTTGCTCTCCGTGCCGCAGCACAACGGCAAGGCGCTGGCGTTTCTGGATCGCGCGGCCGAGGTGCTGGATCGGCGCTACGAGGAGGATCGGGTGATCCTGGATGTCATCATCGGGCCGCACGCGCTGGAGCACCTGCACGCCATCGCCGCGGACGTGCGGCATGCGGATGAGGTGACGGAAGATTGAGGGGATGGAGGATTGAGGGGGGAATCGCGCACGGGTCTCTGCATGCCGCCGCTGAAATGCACGCAGGGCGCTGCGCTGTGGCACCGTCCTACCGAGCGCTGCGGCGTGAAGTGAAGATACCGGGCAGAAGCCCGGCGCCACGGGGGAGATCAATAGGAGTCTGCTTCCCGGACGACGCGACGGGTTAGAAGAGCGCCGTCGGATTCTGGTGCGTGACCAGCGTCATGCCCGTCCCCGCAGCGCCGGGCGCGCCGGTCGTTCCATCCGCCGCAATCACGCCGCCGTCGCCGCCATCTCCGGCGCAGGCCCCGCCACCGCCGCCGCCGTGACGAATCACCGTGGAGACCATGCCGCCGGCAACGCCGGGTGCTCCCATGTCGGCAATCAGCTTGCCGGGGTTCGTGACCTTCGGCGCGACGAGGTGAATCACACCCCCGCCGCCGCCGCCGCCCGCCGCCGAGTTCGGGCCGCTGTCGCCGCCGCGGCCGCCGCGCACGGTGATTTCGCCGTCACAGTCAATCGCCGTGGCGGAGGCCAGGATCACGATGCCGCCACCGCCGCCGCCGGCGCCGAGCACGGCGGGGTCGCCGTCGGCGTAAATTTCGCCCGCGATGTGCAGTCGATCACGAGCCAGCACGGTGAAACAGCCGCCGCCGGCGCCGCCGGTGGAGAGGTAAGTCCCCGCACCGCCGCCGCCGCCGAACAGGCCGGGCGTCAGCAGGCTTCGCAGGTCGCCGTTCCCCGCGCCGCCCGTGCCGCCGGCGCGCGCATCGGCGTTGTCGCCGAACTCGCCAAAGCCCGCCCCGGCCTGTGCCCAGCCATCGTTGGCGGGGCGAAGCGCCGGAAAGTCCACGGGGTCCACCGTTGCATGTGAATACCAGACGCGCCCGCCGGCCGCGGCGGTCCGGACGAGAATCGTGCCGTAATTGGTGAACGACCCGGCGCAGCGCAGCGTGACGCCGGAGGGCACGACCAGCGTCACGCCCTCGTGCACCAGCACGTCCGTGAATTGCAGGTTGCGATCGGCGCCGACATCCGCGAACAGCACGCCATCCTCAGACACCTCCAGCGCACCGGCCGATCCATCGCCGAAAATGCGAAGCTGGCCATCCGCACCCGGTGATCCGGCCGGGCCGGTATCGCCCTTCTCCCCCTGCGGCCCGGTCGGACCGGCGGCTCCCGGCTCACCGGCCGGTCCGATCGGCCCCTGCGGGCCGGCGACAATCGTCTCACCGGCGACCACTGTGGCCGGATCCGCGGAAGAGTCCGGTGCGGGTTGCGGGCAGCCGCCCAGTGAGGCGGCACTCGCGAGGAGTGCGCCGGCCATGAAAATGCGCGGTTGGATGATCGGACGGGTGCGAAACACACGAACGATCGGACGCAGCGACGACGACATTCGCAGGCTCCCCCTGGCCTCTTGAGGCGGGGCCGACAGCGCCCCGTCGCTCACTGGGTCTAGGCGGCCGCGGGGGCGGCGGTCAACGACGGAACGGAGAGACGCGAACAGGCGGGATAATGAATCGGCGTCCGGTCGCGGGGCGGGCGTTCAGGATGCGATCAGCAGGTCCACGAAGGGATCGATGTCGAAATTGTTGAAGCGGCTGTCGCCGTTGATGTCGGTGTTATCGGGATTGCATCCGGGGTATTGGGCTTCATACACGTCCGACTGGACGAGCTTCAACACGAAGGGATCGATGTCGAAATTGTCGAAGCGGCCGTCGCAGTTGGCGCCTCATCCCGCGCCGTGCGTGAAGATCGCCACCACGTTGAACAACGTACAACTGGACGCCACCCCGCAGACCACCAGGCTGAACCAGGCCTTCCACCCGCCGTTGCCGCGCCACAACGCCGCAATCGCCAGCGCCAAACCGCCGATCGCCAGCGCCGGGATCAGCAGCGCCGGAATGACGATTCCCGGCTCCCGGGGGCCTGTTCCGCAAGCGCCTTCTGCATCCGCTCACTGTCCTCGTCCGTCATGGCCGTGCCGGGCGCCGGGGCCAGCGGCAGGACCAGCCGGATCGCCGAGAACATCAGGATGCCGAAGCACAAGATCGCGGCGACGCTCACGACCAGCGCCCAGGCGGCATAGGGGTTCGAACGGGGCGAGTCGGACGGGGAATGGTGCGGGCTGCGCGGTACGGGGACATCCCACGTCGGCCCGGCCGGCTGCCCGGAACCGGCCGGTCGGGCCGTGACCTGTGCGGGGGCGTAAGTGGATTCCGCGGGGACAACGACTTCGCGCCGGCAATATGGACACAGCGCGTTTCGCCCCGCGTGGATGCCGTCCACCTCGATCGGCTGAGCGCAACTCGGACAGGCAAACTGAATCGGCATCGGGATCATTCCATCGCAACGGGCGGCGCGGGCCGCCGGCTACTCGTATCGCAGGGCGTCGACGGGGTCCTGTCGGCTGGCCTTGAAGGCCGGGTAGATGCCGCTGATGACGCCCACCAGCGTGGAGGTCAGGAACGCGACGATCACGACCGTAGACGTCACTTCCGTTTCGAACAGGTTCACGAACACCTTCTCGACCAGGTCGGCAAACATGACACCCAGCAGCACGCCCAGCCCGCCGCCCAGCAGGCTGATGGTGAGCGCCTCGGCCAGGAACTGCAGCAGGATATCGCCGCGCCGGGCGCCGACGGCGATCCGCACGCCGATCTCGCGGGTGCGCTCCGTGACGCTGACGAGCATGATGTTCATGATGCCGATGCCGCCGACGACGAGACTGATGCCGGCGATGCTGTAGAAGACGATGCGGAAGATGGTGACGACCTGGTTGAACTGCTGCAGCGTCTCCTCCTGCGTGAAAATCTGAAAATCATCGGGCTGCCCCGCGCGAACGCGATGCTCCTGCCGCAGCGTCTGGCGGACCTTCTTCTGCAATTCGCCGAGCTTCTGCGGGTCGGCGCCCTGCACCGAGAGGCGCGTCAGCCAGTTGCGGTTCAGGAAGCGCGTCAGACCGGTGCGAATCGGGATGTAGACGGTTTCATCGGCGTTGACGAAGCCCAGCGTGCCGCGCTTTTCCAGCACGCCCACCACGCGATAGGCCGCGCCGCCGATCGAGATCGTATCTCCGACGGCATCCGCTCCGCCGAAGATGCGCTCCGCCACCTTGTGGCCGATCACCGCCACCGCGGCGTTGTCGTCCTCGGCGTCGGCCTTGGATATGACGCGGCCGCGCTCGGCCTCGAACGAGTTGATTTCGAAGTACTTCTCGTTGGTCGCGACGATGGCGTAATCCTCGGAGGCCTGAAAGCGCTTGACCAGCGCCGAGGCGGTCGCTTCCGGCGCTACGCCGTCAATCTCCGCGCCGTGTTCGCGCAGCAGGCGATCAATGTCCGACAGGGTGAGCGTCTGGGCGAAGCCGACCGGGCGGCCCTCGATCCGCGCCACCGCCGGCACGATGTAGAGCATGTTGGAGCCGAGCGATTTGACGTTTGACGCGATTCGCGACTGGGCGCCTTCGAGGATCGACATGCACGCCACGACCGACGACACGCCGATCATCACGCCCACCGTCGCCAGCAGCGAGCGCATGAAATTCGCCTCGAGGCTGCGGGCGGCGGTCAGGAGCAGTCGCAGGTAAAACATCAATGGAAAGTGTATCCGACCCGGCGCGCCGCGGCGTGGCCCGCAAAGAGCTTCGACCCGCCGCCGAAAGCCTGAAAAAGCCCCCGAATCCAGGCTGCGCCAACGCCGCGCAGCCGACCCAATCAGCGCAACGCAAGGTCCACGCAGCGTCAATGAGCCGAAAGGCCATGCAGACCACGCCCCACCGGCCCGGCTACACCGCGCAGCCGCTTCGCCGCGTCAGCGCATGACCCAGCGCGTGCTCTGTCGAACCGCGTCGGCCGCCAGGCGGGCCTCGACGCTGCCCGGCACGACATACCGAATCTCGAGCGTCTTACGCAGCACGAACGCGCCGCGCCGCGCGCCGCGCGGACGGGGCGGCTGGTTCGCATCCGCCGCGGCGGAATCTCCCGCGGCAGCGGCTGCGCCGCCATCGGCAGCGGGCGAGGAGGGCGCTTCGGTCGATTCGGAGGCTTCGGCCGGCTTGTCGCCCTCTGCCGCGGCATCCGCGCCAGGTGAAGCGGCCGCAGCCGGCTTCGCGCTGCGCTTCGGCGGCCCGGCGAAGCGCACCTCACCGGAGAGACCGGCGACGAAGATGGTGAAATTGTTCACGGGGACGTCGCCCTGCCGCCAGATGGCGACGGACTCGATGGCGTAATCATTACCGGAGCGCAGTTCGCCGATCGCGCGGGTCGGATGCACCAGCCGCGGATGCGTCAGGCGGTGGCGCTCGGCGATGGCGTCGAACACGAGGGCCGGCACGCCGACGTCGGTGTCGAGCAGGCGCAGCTCCTCGGTCACCAGTTGAAACGTGGGGAAGAAGCGCTGCGTGCGGTCGGAGGTGTTGACCGCCGTGTAGACCATATACCAGAACGCCTCCGGCTCGGAAGCGCCGGGCGGAATCACCTCGATGCGCCGCGGGTCGATGAACTGCAGCTCAATCTCCCACGATACCGTCGTCGCGGAAGGCTGCGGCCCCTCGCCCACAGGGTCAGACGCCAGCGCCGGCGAACAGAGAATCGCCGCGGCGCAGAACACGGAGGCGGGGCCGGTAGGTCGAAACCGCATTGCGGCGTCTCCGGAAGGCGGCGATCAGCCGCCGTACTGATTTCGGATGATCGTGCTGGCCGGGTTCGCCGGGAGATTGAGAGCACCCAGCGCCCGCGAGGCCGCTTCGCGCAACTCCAGCACCGGCTCCTTCTCTGCGGTGTTCAGCACCGCGGAAATGACCGCGTCGCCCAGCAGGTTGCCGCGGCGCTTGGCCGCTTCCGCCAGCGCCGTGAACATCGCCACGCGCATCGACTGCTCTTCGGCCGCATCCAGCGCCACCGCGGCAATCGCCTCCTGTGCCGCCTGCGAGCCGAGGAACCCGAGAACCGCGGCCACGGTGCGGCGGAAGGTCGGCTCGCGGCCCGACAGGCTCGCAATCAGCGCCGGCTCCGCGAGGTTCAGGTCGAACGCGGTCGTGTTCGTGACGGCCAGTTCGCGCAGCGCCTCGGCGGCTTCCTGAGCAAGTTGAGCGCCCAGCTCCGACGAAACCGGCCGCGTGCCGACGGCCCGCGAGACGCGGGTGATCGCTTCGAGGCAGTCATCCCCGCCGGCAGCCGGTGAAACGTCGGCCAGGCGGTGATCGGCACGCACCATGTCGCGGGCCATGTTCCGCTCGCCGGGTTTGCCGATCAGCACGATCGGCAGCGACGCAAAGCGGAATTCGCTGCGCAGTTGGCTGATCGCCTCGGCCACACCGGGGGCGGCGACGTCGGTCGCAATGAAGACCACGTCCACACCGGGCAGATCCCGCCGCATCTTCTCCAGCGCCGGGTACAGGCCCGCCTCGCCAATGACGGTGTAGCCCTTCTCGCGCAGCGCGGCCGAGATCGCGTTCTGGCTCTCGTCCGCCGGGTCGATCACCAGCGCGTTTCGTGCACCGCTGTGCATCAGCAGCGCTTCGGAAAGAACCGGCATGAGATTCTGGTAATTCGGAAAGCGCTCCTTCGGCAATGCGGACGCCAGCGCAAGAGCGGCGCGAACGCGGACCAGCCGATCGGGGAAGGAGAGCGCCTCGGCCAGCGCCTGTCGGCCGGTCGCGGTGCTCAGCAGCGCCTGTGGACCGGCGACGCGCCGCAGCGCCTCAATCGCCCCCAGTGCGACCGCCGGATCCCCGTCATCCACCGCCCGGCCCAGCGCCATCAGGCAGAATTCCGCGCCGGCGGACTGGGCGAAGTAGCCGGCGCTGGGATAGCCGTCGGGGCGGGTGCGATCGCTCTGCCCCTCGGCGAGCTGCGCCTCGCGGCGGAAGTTGGCCGCCAGCCAGAGCGCTTGCGCCTGCCGCAGGTTTGCGTCCCGCAACAGCGCTTCCTCGCAGCAGCGCATCGTCATGATCTCGTTGAAAATCTGCGTCGGCACTTCGATGTTCTGCACGAGGTTGTCGCGCCAGTACCAGACGTTGGCCGTATCGAGCCGCACGTCCGCGGCAAGCGAGCGGGCGTCGGCGTAATACTGCTCGGCCAGCATGACGAAGGCGTCCGCGGCCCGCTGATCCGGCTCAACCGCCACACCGCGCGAGGCGAGCGAAGCCAGCGCTGCGCCGACGGCGTCCCGCAGCTCCGACGAAGCCGAACTGTCCTCGCGAACCGCCAGCAGGTAGGGCACGCTCTGCCAATAGGGAACCTCGCCCAGCGACCCGACCAGCAGCTTGCGCAGCGCCTGGTTCGGCGTTTTGAGCGAAATCACCAGCGGATTGAGTGCCGGCCGATCAATCAACGGCAGCGCCCGACGGACCGCCCGGGCTGCGTCTGCGTCGGCGGGTGCGGATAGCGACTGCACGATGAACGGAACCGGGTATTCCCCGGATTCGCGCAGCGCGTCGAGCGCGTTTTCGAAAGCGCGCGGCGGACCGGACAGCCGCGCGATGTTTTCCTGAATGCGGAGCGGATCGGCCTTGACCAGCGCCTCCCCGCGATTGAGCAGCCGCAGCATCTCGCCGCAGCTCCTGCCCACCGTGGGGTTGTCCATCAGAAGTTGAAGCACCTGTGCGCGGCGCGGCACGCGGTCGGCGAATTCGAGCAGCGCGACCGGGTCCGGGTCGCTCGCCAGCAGCGCGGCGAAATTGGCCTCGGCCACGTCGAAGCGGCCGACCGACGCGAAGTACCAGCCGTCATCCGCCTGGTCGAGCTGTTCGCGCCCGACCGCCAGCGCGGCGGCGACCTGCCCCCCGGCGGCGTCGAGCTTTCCGGCTTCATGGTCCTGTTCGAGAAGCAGAACCGCGCCGCCGTCCGCCGTTCGCATGATCGTGCGCTCGGCCAGCAGGGCGATCCGCAGCGGCGAGGGCTTCAGTTCGTTGAGCGAACCGAAGGCGGTTTCGGCCGCGGCGGCGTCCCGCGCCAGCACAGCCTTCATCGCCGTCTGCCAGCGCTCCCAGGTCGCCTTCGAGATGCCGGCGAAATATTCATCGACGACGCTCGTCTGCGCAGCGGCCGACCCGACCGAACTGAGCACCAGGGCCAGCCCGACCGCAAGTCGAGAAAGGCCCCGGCGCGTGGCGGTGATTCGCATTCGCGAGCTCCAAACGGGGAAGCAGGGAAGCTGGGCAGGACTCCGGTTCTTCTGAACCCTCTAACCGGGCGGCGATTATAGCGCCGCCCCCAACCCTGTCAAAGCGCCGCCCGCACATTGAGATCGACCCCGCTGCACCTGCCTCTCCAGGCCACGCCCCCCCAGAATCCTCCCGCAACCCGCCACGGTCGCGGCCGGCCCGCTTCCACCCCCGGCCGACCCAGGCGGGGCCGAAATTTCCCCACAAGCCCGCCAGCCGCCCGGCCGCGTCGTGCGTCCTCCCCTCCGAACGGGGGAAAGGAACCCGGAAGCAACCAGCAACCAAATGCGAAAGGAACGAACCATGCGACGCACGACCCCGAACTCGACGATCCGCGGCACGCTCCTGAACCTCTCAGCAATGGCGGCCGCCCTCGCGACCACCGCCGGCGCAATCGCCCAGCCGCTGCTGGCCAGCGCTCGCAGCGGCCCGCCGGTTGTTACGCCGTTCGAGCCGCCCCGCGGCGATTACGGCGACGCCCCCGACGGCACCAGCGCCCGTTACGCCCCCCCCTTTGCTCATGTCAACGGGCGCTTCCCCACGAGCTTCGCGACGACCAACAGCCGATACCACCAGCCCGGCGGCCACACGCTGATCGCCGCACAGGAGCACCTCGGAACCGTCTTCAGCCTGGAGCGCGGCCCCCGCGACCCGGTCGATCCCGACAAGGTTGAGAATTTCGTCGATGACGATTTTGACGACGGCTGGGTCACCGGCCCCTGCGCCGATCCGGGGCTGGTGGCCCCGTGGGGCGCCTTCATCCCGACCACGCTGTCATTCCGCGTGACCGTCGCGGCGGGTGCGCCGGCCGGCCCGCGCTACATCAATGTCCTGTACGACGTCGATCACGACGGCGCCTGGTCCAACGGCCCGGGGAAGACCGAATGGCTGGTCGTCGATTCGCCGGTGGTCGTCGCCCCCGGCACGTCCGCGGTCGTGACCGTCGGTCCGTTCCTGTTCCCGGTGGACGCCAACGGCGCCTGGACGCGCGTCGCCCTCACTCGCACGCCGATCGTCGGCAGCTTCGCCGATGACGGCAGCGGCTGGGACGGCAGCGGCGTCTTCCAGTACGGCGAGATCGAGGACTTCCAACTTGCCAACGCGCTGTCGTACGCCTCCGACGCGGCCAGCTCCGCGGCGTCAGCCTCGGTCAGTGTCAGCGCCTTCGCCGGGCTGAGCCTGAGTGTCCATGTGACGGCTTTCGCAGCGGCCCGTGCCCAGGCCGAGGCACACGCTGTGGCGCTGGCCGCTGCGCTGGCCATCGCCCAGGCGGACGCGGATGCCGCAGCCCAGGCCCATGCAACGGCGATTGCGGCGGCAGCGGCCGTGGCGTCGGCGTGCATCTCCTGCCCGTGTGCGGTGCTGTGCGCCGAAGCAGGTGCGGTGGCCATCGCGGCGGTCTCGGCCGCGGCCGAGGCGGAGGCCAGCGCATCGGCCACCGCGGCAGCGCTCGCCATCGCCTATGCCCAGGCCAGCGCCTCGGCATCGGCCTTTGCCCTGGCCCAGGTCGATCTCGATGCCCACGTGTCGGCCTTCGCCGCAGCCTCGGCCAGCGCCACGGCGTCGGCCTCCAGCGCGGCCAGTGCAGCGGCCCTCGCGGCGGCGTCCGCGTGCGGCGGTGACGCCCAGGCGGCGGCGCTGGCGGCGGCGGATGCCCGCGCATCGGCCAGCGCGGCGGCCAGCGCCTCGGCGCTGGTGCGCGTGTCCTACTACGTCGCGGTCGGAATCCGCACGCAGGCCGAATCGCAGGCCTCGTGGTCGGCTTCGGCGGTGTCGCTCTCCGCATCGGCGGCGATCGCCTCCTCCAAGGCAAAGGCCGCGGCCCAGGCGGCGGCGGTTGCCGCATCGGGCGCTTATGCGGCGGTGTTCGGCGCGTGCAGCACCTGCTATGTGACGTGCCCGCCCTGCCCGACCACCACGCCGAGCGATCGCTACTCGAACGGCCGCACCACCACCCCGTCGATGCGGACGTCCGCCGGGGCCGCGACCTGGACGATGACGGGTGTTTCGGTCGGCACGGCGACGATGACCTCGACCGGCATTCGTTGGCAGGCGGCCGACACCGGCACGTTCATGGGAATGGCGGACGTGGCAGTGTGGGATGCCGGGCTGGTACAGAGCGGCGCGGCGAATGACCTGAACCCGATGATCAGCATGCCGAACATGCCCGCCACCCGCACCCCGGTGCTCAACGACTGCGGCCAGCCGGTGCAGATGGGCGGCCGTCCGGTATTCGATTACGCGGTGGACTTCCCGCAGATGGACCTGCCCTTCGGCGCCCAGGTGTACCTCGGCGTGCGACCGGTCGGCGGGCCCACCTTCAACAGCGGCGTGCTGAGCGCTCACCGCGACCACAGCGCCCCGCTGATGCCCTCGTACTCGATCGGCAGCCCGGGAGCGAACGCGGTGCCGGCGGATCCGTGCGGTAATGACCACGTGATGTTCACGGTCAGCAACGGTCCGAGCAACTGACACGGATGACCCCGCGTAACGCGGATTCCGGCGGGCCGGTTGCCTGCCGGTGGTGCGACCGCGAAGCGGCTGGGTCGGACGGGTGATGAGTGATCACCGCCCGTTGAGCGCGGCAGGTGTGGGTCGAAAGGCCTGCACCTGCCGCTGCTTCTTGCCCAAGCGGGGCTACGGTTCGACCGGCACGCGACGCGCTTGAAGTGCGTCCGCAGGCAGGACGGAAATGCGGACGTCCGGCCATTGGGCGCTGAGAAAAGTAAACTCAGGTCCGGCCCAGTAGAAAATCAGGCCCGCGAGGCCGTCTTGCGAAAGACTCACAGCCACGGGCGTGATCCCCGTGATCAGCCCCCGCTGACTGTAGTCGGGGGCCGAGTTCAGATACCCGCCCTCATCCTGCCAATGCGACACCTCGTACCGCAGTCGGAATTTCCCGTCTCTCAGAACGGCAACGACTACCACTCCGCTCCCCCGCCGGATCGCACAAACACTGTTGCCGCGAATCGGAAACGTAGTCACCGGTTCCCGCAAGCCAAAGGAATACCAGTTCGGTCCCAGCCACGCCGGAACAAACGGCCTCCAGGGGTGCGGCGTCCAAAGCAGCATCGCTGGAATCCACAAGGGGGCCATCAGCATCATCACCGCGGCAATCGCAGTCGCCACGCGGGCTTTTTTCCCCCAGCCGGGGCCTCGGAAAAAAAGACGATAGGTGGGCATCCCGGCCGGCTCTCGCTCACATCCGCACTCTGGACAGCGCGCGCTGCCGATTCCCCTCAATGAGTAGCCGCAGCGAAGGCAAAGCAGCTCGTCCGGTCGCAACGTCGCCGTCACCGCATCGCGCAGCACGCTCGACATCCGGAGCGCGGCAAGTGCCGCGAACAAGGAGCAGTGAGAGACCAGAAATGGAATGCTATTTTGGACTACCGGCGTGAAGGCATGCCTAAACGCGGAGGATAGAAGCTCGATCGCCATCCAGATGAAGAAACCCAGCGGCCAGATCCACCAGGTCCGTCGCACGGCATGCAGCCACACCTGCCCCAGTTCGATATGCGGACGAACCACCCTCCAATACGCGGGCCATCCCAGCCACGCATGGGCTGCGACGAGCAGACCGAAGAGCGCCAGAAGCAGAACAGCCGGAAACAGGGTGAACAACGGCAGCAAGACCCCGAAGCAAAAGAGAGCGCTGTGAGCGTCTTCAAAGAAAATCCAGGAAAACGGCCAGTCGGCAGCGGCGTACACGATCGGAAGCTCGCGATAAGGGCCGATCTCCCACGCCAACCAGGTCATCGCGTATATCAGCCGCGGCTGGGATAACGCGAACAGCGCCACAATGCACGCACCGCCGGCGGCCAGGAAATAGAGACCGGACGCAAGAACCGGAGTCGGGTGTCGCGTCGCTCTCGATCGCACCGTGTCTCCCCTCATGTCCGCGGCCCCACTTGCTCCGCCCTCGATCAAATCGAGGGTCGCGCGCCGGGCCGCGATCTCCCGCGCGAAATCATCCCCTGTGCATCGGCGGCCGCACCCCATACAGCGTCCCCTCCGGCGACACCCCGTGCGGGCTGTGCGGATCGCCGCCGTTCCCGGAGGCCGCCAGCGCGTCGCGATGCGCTTCCAGGATTCTCATCGCGTCGTCCAGGCTGTCCGTCACGCTGAAAATGTTCAGATCCTCGGGCGAGATGTTCGCGTGACGCTCCAGCATCGTCTCGCGCATCCACGTCACCAGCGGGTTCCAGAACTCCGACCCGATCAGCACGACCGCCATGTCCGGTGACTTGTCCGTCTGCATCAGCGTCAGCGACTCGAAGAACTCGTCCATCGTGCCGAAGCCGCCCGGAAAGCAGACGAACGCCTGGGCGTACTTCACGAACATCACCTTGCGGACGAAGAAGTAATGAAAATCCAGCTTGCGATTCTGATAGGGGTTGGGCACCTGCTCCTTCGGCAGCGCAATGTTCAATCCGACGCTCAGCCCCCCTGCCTCCCGCGCACCGCGGTTGGCCGCCTCCATGATCCCGGGGCCGCCGCCCGTGATCACCGCGAACCCCGCCTTCGCCAGCCGCGCTCCCAATTCACGAGCCTGTTCATAGTAAGGATTGTCCGTCGGAGTCCGCGCCGAGCCGAACACCGACACGGCCGCCCCCACGTCGGACATCATCTCGAACCCCTCGACGAACTCCGACATGATCCGAAACACGCGCCACGTCTCTCGAACCGCGCGCAGGGCGTTGGCGTCGCTACTATCCACGTGAATCCCCTGTGGTTTCCCGGATGTCCGACCTCATGCTATCCGATCCGCTGCAACCCGACCCGCCGCCGTCGCCGGACGCCCGGACCGCGCCGCGCAACCGGCCCGCTCCGCACGAATCGCCCCCTGAGGAGCGCATTCTCGCGATCGTCAGCGACCTGCTGGCCGGCTCGCGGATCAGCGGCACCGCCGCTGCGCTGGGAATCGGCGTGCGGGTGCTGCGTCCGCCCTTTGACGGCGGGATCGAATCTGCCATCGAGAAAGCCCCGCTCCCCGCTCTGCGCGCCGCCCTGATCGACATGACGCTGCCGGACGACGTGCCGCTGGTCGCAATCCGGCGGTTGGCGGCGCTGCTGCCGGGGCTGACGATCGTGGCCTACTGCCCGCACGTGCTGACCGAGCGGATGGAGGCCGCCCGCACCGCCGGGGCGACGCGCGTCCTGCCGCGATCCGCCTTCTCGAAGCGCCTGCCCGAGTTACTGGCCGAATTGTCCGGCGGCTGAGCGAACCGCCTCATCCTGCCGGGCGCGGACCGCGGCACGACGCAGCCCATCCCGTATGATCCTCCTCCGATGTATCTCGTCATCATCGCCGTTCTGTCCATCGCCCTGGCCCTGCGCCAGCCGCTCGACGGGTGGGTGCTGGTGCGCCCGCGCGAGTGGGTGCTTGCGGCGGTCGTCGCGGCCACGATCCTTCCGCCGCTCTATGCGGCGTGGATGGCCCGCCGGGCGCGCGCCGAATTGGAGGATCACACCGACGACCCCATCCGCGGACAGGAGCGCTTCGGCACCGGCATGTTCGTCTCGCAGGTGCTGCTCGGCCTGCTGCACGGCGCGCTGCTGCTGGTCACCGGCTGGATGAAGCTCTGCCGCGAGGCGCCCACCGTGGGCCAGTGGCCGCTGGTGCCGGCGCTGATGGCGGTCTTTCCCTTCATGCTCTCACTCGTGCTGGTGTGGATCGCGGTCTACGGCGTGGATCGCACCATCCGGCAGATCGCCGTCGAGCAGTATCTGTTCCGCGGTAGGCCTGTTCGCCCCGTCTGGTCACTCGGCGGCTACCTCGTCTACAAGCTGCGGCACGAGCTGCTCTTCATCCTGATTCCCACCGGCCTGATCATCGCGGCGCGCGACGTGATCGAAGCCCGTGAAGCGCCGCTGATGCGGATCCATCCGCACCTGCCCGACATTCTGATCGGCGGCATCGCCGGAGCGGTGGCCCTCCTGGCGCCGCTGCTGCTGCGCTTCGTCTGGCAGACGCAGCCGCTGGCCGCCGGCCCGCTCCGCGACCGGCTGACCGAACTGGCCCGGGCGCTGCGGGTGCGCTGCCGCGAGATCCTGGTGTGGCGCTCCGGCGGCGCGATCAACGCCGCGGTCATCGGGCTGTTCGGCCCGCTGCGCTACGTGCTGATCACCGATGCGATGCTCGAAAGCATGGACGACACGCGCATCGAGGCCGTCTTCGGCCACGAGGCCGGCCACGTCCGCCATCATCACATCCCCTTCTTTCTGATGTACGCGCTGCTGACCGGCTGCATCGTCTCCGGCGTGGCCGTCACCACCGCGCAGCACGTCCCGCGCGGCGGCGGCGGCCAGGAGTTCGTCTACGCCGCGCTGGGGGCGCTCCTGCTGGTGAAGTGGACCGTCGGCTTCGGCTGGCTGTCGCACCGCTTCGAGCGACAGGCCGACATCTACGCCGTTCGCACGCTGGCCCTGCTGCGGCTGCCCTGTTCGCAACCCGACTGCCGGCTGCACGGCGACCCGCGCGGCGCGACCGACCCCCGGCACGGGCCGCTCTGCTCCACCGCGGCCGCCGCATTCGGCGATACGCTCAACGAGGTCGCGCACCTCAACGGCATTCCACCCGACGCCGGCGGGCTGCGCCACCCCTCCATTTCCACGCGCTCGCGATTCGTGCAGATGGTCGCGCGCGATCCGGACGCGATGGCCCGCTTCGACCGCGGCGTGAACCGGCTCAAGGCCGCAATCGTGCTGTGTACGCTGGCGGCGTGCGCCTGGGCGGGATGGAAACTCAGGGTCTGGACGCTGCTCGACGCGATTTGGCGCTGAGTGTTGCTCCATGACGCAGACTGGCGCAGCGTGACGCCGGGCGGCGCGGAATTGCGCCGATTGGCGCGAATTGTTCACATCCGCGCGCGGAGCACCTCCGGCGCGAGCAGCGCGAAGGACATCGTCCGGGCATTGAAATATGCGTGAATCAGGACGCACATCCACAGGCTGTGGTGCCGGATGCGCAGATACCCCAGCAGCAGCCCCATCACCGTCAACGGCAGCACCGCATCCGGCACGCCGATGTGCATCAGTCCGAAAAGAAGCCCGCTGAACGCCACCGCCAGCCCGTCGCTCATCAACCGCCGGCGCAAAGCCCCGAGCAGAATCCCGCGATAGAACAATTCCTCAACCAGCGGCGCGGCCACGACGGCGCTCACGACCAGCAACACGCTGCCCCACACGCCCCATCCCCCGGCCTCCAGCGCCAACAGAACCGGGTGCTGCACCGGCCCGGTCTGCGGCGCGATCGCCCGCAGCGCCAGCTTGCTCACGACCGCGAAGCCGTCCACCGCCGCCGTCACGCCCAGCGCCGCGGGCAGCGCCAGCAGCAGCCCGCGCCCCTCACTCCCGAGGGGCCGAGTCAACAGGCCGACCTGTCCGGCCGCGGCCCCCTCGCGCGGCAGCAGATCGTCGCACGACTTCGCGAAGCGCGCTCCGCGCTGCGCCGCGATGAGCATCCAGAGCATCGCGCCGGCCGTGATGAACCGCCCCAGCACTTCCGCGCTGTGACCGCGAAACCAGGCCGCGGTGCCGGGCGGCTCCGTGCCGGACTCCGCGCCGACCAGCGCCAGCCGCAGAGCGGCGACCAACCCGACCAGTAACAGCAGGGAAAACACCGCGTGACGAAGGCCCAGACCGCCGGCCGTGGACGCGCTGCCGGCAGCAGCGGCTGCAGCATCGCCGGTCCACGGCGTGTTCGTTCGATTCAGGCGGCGCTGGCGGCGGACTTCGCGCCACAGGTAGACAACCGCGATTCCCGCGCCGAGCGTGGTCAGCACGAGGTCCGCGGCTTGTAGCGTGTCCGCATGGGCAGCTAGCATTCACCCGCTCGCACGAAACCGGTCAAAACGCAACGAAAGGCGGCAATGGAGGACATCCTGGCGCAGATTCTGGCGGACAAGCGCCGCTACGTCGAGGCGGCGCGGCTTGCCCGCTCCGTCGAGTCGCTGATGGCCGATCCCGCCTATCACGAGCCGCGGCGGAATTTCTTCGGCGCCACGGCCGCCCCGCGACGCGACCGCGCCAACCTGATTGCCGAGATCAAGCAGCGCAGCCCGTCGGCGGGGGTGATCCGGCCGGATTTCGACGTGGCCGCGCTGGCGAGCGCCTATGAGCGCGGTGGGGCGGCGGCGCTGAGCGTGCTGACGGACGCGGACTGGTTCGGCGGGGACGGCTCACACATCGCCCTCGCAAAGCAGGCCTGCGGCCTGCCCGTGCTGCGCAAGGACTTCGTGATCGACGAGTACCAGCTTCACGAGGCGCGGGCGCTGGGGGCGGATGCGGTGCTGTTGATCGCCGAAGCGCTTGATGCGGCAATGCTGGCGGCGTTGTGCCGAACCGCGGTGGGGCTGGGGCTGTGCGTGCTGGTGGAGGTGCATTCGCGCGAGGCGCTGCGCGGCGTGCTTGGCGCGATTTCGCTGGAGTCCTGTCGCGGATCGCTGCTGTTGGGGGTGAATAATCGCGATCTGCGCCGGCAGGTGACCGACGTGGGAATCACCGAGCGGCTCGCGCCGGAGGTGCCGCCGACGGCGCCGCTGGTCGCGGAAAGCGGGATCCGGTCGCATTCGGACGCGCAGCGGATGTTTCAGGCGGGCGCGCGGGCGCTGCTGGTGGGAGAGGCGCTGCTGCGCGAGGCGGATGTGGCGGCCGCGGTGCGGAGGATGATGGAGGGGGGAGCGTAGGGCACCGACACTAAGTGAACCACCGAAAAATAACTCTTGAACGTGAGCGAATACTAACATGTAGCCACGGTGTTATTGCGCGAATTGCCCCGAAAGGAGGTGGAACATCGGCACCATCTGCCGTGTGTTTTGACGTGCCCAGTACGGTGCAAAGGCGTGCCAACGCGGCGCGGTCCATCGTGCTGGGTATATCCGCAGCGAGTGGAATCGGCGACAGGTCGCCGCGAGCAGATTCAAGTTCATGAGGCCGCGCCGGTCTGATCGGCGCGGCCTCAGCGTTTTTGGCAGTCTTGTAGGGTGCGTTCGGACCGCAGTCGATCAACCTGCGAATTCCGAAGCGCGCCGAGCGGTTCGAACGCACCATCCGCGGCCGTGAGCTTGGCCGCCACGTTCGAAGAGGTGCGTTCGGGCCGCTCCTTGCATCTCGCGATCCGCAATGGGAATCCGATGCGGCCCGAACACACCCTACGCGATTCACGTTGATGACGCCCTTGCCGCCTCTTGCGCAGAAGCACTTAGCATGCGCCCACTCCATCCGCTGGCTCCGAGAAGGACACGCAATATACGAATGACTCCCAGAACCGCAACGTGTAGGGGTAATGGATCACGCCATCCAAGACAAGCTCGGCCCCTCGGTAGTCGAAGACGGCTCGACAGACGGCTGGCGGCAGTCCAGCGGCGGCATCATTGACGACAACGACGCCGCTCACACTCTTGGACGTCAATTCATGGACGTTTACCTTGCTAAGCCCCCAGCTAAGGCGATAGTACTCGGGCACGCGGTCTATGTGCTCGCAGAGTCGCACGTCATAGCACGCTTCAAACGGTATCACACGCCCGTGGTCCTTATAGAAGAGACAGCGAGCGATTTTGACGGCGACATGCTGGAGCCTAGGCCTGCTAACAAGGCAACGAACCCGACCGTTCGGTAGAATGATCCGGCTCGCGGCCTTACGTCCCGACTCATTAATAATCAGGCGCACCAGATGTCGCGTCTGTTGATTTCGTGCCCGTCGCTTCAAATCGGCAAGGATGGCCGCACCAATCTGCGGGTTGCCGGCACTTACCAAGAGAAAGGCGACATGATAGAAGTACTCCTCGTCCTCGCGGCTTTTCTCGTTGCAGGACTGGTGGGCCGGGACCGTCCATAGATTCAAGCCACTTCGCATTTTCTTCGGGTAGAATTGTTTTGGCGGAACGTGTTCGCGCGTAATCGGATCGCTCGCCGTTGGCGGTTGGCCGCATAGACAGCACAATTGGCGATTGTTCATCGCTCATCCAAGACCCCGCGTGGCCGGAAACACAGTTGCGTAGGGTGCGTTCGGACCGCAGTCGATCAACCTGCGAATTCCGAAGCGCGCCGAGCGGTTCGAACGCACCATCCGCGGCCGTGAGCTTGGCCGCCGCGTTCGAAGAGGTGCGTTCGGGCCGCTCGGTGCATCTCGCAATCCGCAATGGGAATCCGATGCGGCCCGAACACACCCTACGCGCTCGCAATCCGCAAAGCGTATCCGATGCGGGCCGAACTCACCCTACGCGGATTCGTCGTCGACGTTTCCTTCAGTCGGTGCAGCGCCGCCCGTCGATGCGCCCGGCTCCCCGTCCGGCGCCGAGTCGCCGCCGTTCGATCCGCCCTCGCCCGCGGCCGCGACGTCCCCGCCGTTCTCATCCTTGTCCGTGATGAGCTTGGCCACCGCCACCACGCGATCATCATCACCGTCGACGCGGATCAGCTTCACGCCCTGCGTGGCGCGGCCGATCTCGCGAAGCTGGTTGAGGGTCATGCGCAGCAGCGTGCCCGCCTGCGTGATGAGCATCAGCGAATCCTCATCGGTCACGGGGCGGAGGGCGACCACCGGGCCGTTCTTGTCCGTCACCTTCACGTTGATGACGCCCTTGCCGCCGCGGCGGGTCAGGCGATATTCGCCGATGTCGGTGCGCTTGCCGAAGCCGCGCTCGCACACCGTCAGGATGCTCATGCCGGGGCGGATGACGCACAGGTCCACCACGCGGTCGTCGTCTTCGAGCGTGATGCCGCGGACGCCGCGGGCGGTGCGGCCCATCGGGCGGACGTCGTCCTCGATGAAGTGGCAGGCCATGCCGCCGCAGGTTCCCAGCACGATGTGATCGCTGCCGGTGGTCAATGCGGCGCCGATCAGCGCGTCGTCCGGGTCGAGCAGGATCGCCTGAATGCCGCTGGGGCGCGGGTTGCTGAAGGCGGCCAGCGGCGTCTTCTTGACGACGCCCTTCTGCGTCGCGAAGAAGACAAAGCTCTCCTCGAACTGGCGCACCGGCAGAATCGCCATGTGCGTCTCGTTGGCCTGCATGGTCAGCACGTTGGCCAGCGCCCGGCCGCGCGCCGTGCGAGCCATCGCCGGAAGATCGTAGACCCGCACCCAGTAGACGCGCCCGCGGTTCGTGAAGAACAGCAGGTAGTCGTGGGTGTTGCAGACGTGCATGTGCTCGGTGAAATCGCCGTCCTTGGCGTCGGTGCCGCGGATGCCCTTGCCGCCGCGGCCCTGCGAGCGATAGGTGGCGGCGGCGACGCGCTTGATGTAGCCCTCGTGCGAGATCGTCACGACGACGTCCTCGCTCTCGATGAGCTGCTCCATGCCGATCTCGCCGACGGCGGCCTCGATCTTCGTGCGGCGCGGGTCGGCGTACTTCTCCTTCAGCTCGCGCATGTCTTCGGCGATGATGTCCAGGACGCGCCGCGCATCCGACAAAATCAGCTCGAAATCGGCGATTTCGTCGGTCAGCTTCGAGTACTCGCGGGCCAGTTCCTGGATCTCCAGCCCGGTCAGCCTCCGCAACTGCATCGACAGGATGGCGTCGGCCTGCGTCGCCGACAGGTGCTGCACCTCGCCGGTCGCGCGGCGGACGAAGGACTCCGGCAGCAGGCGGATCACCGTGGCCTGCTCGCTGAGGCGCAGCGGCTTGTCCATCAGGCGCTGGCGGGCGGTGGGCACGTCGGGTGAGTGGCGGATGATCGCGATGATCTCGTCGATGTCGGCCACGGCGAGGATCAGCCCTTCGAGCACATGCGCCCGCTGACGGGCCTTGCGCAGCAGGTACTGGGTGCGGCGGCGGACGACCTCGACGCGAAACTGCACGTACTGCTCGATCAGTTCGCGGAAGTTGAGCGTCTTGGGAGCGCGGTTCACCAGCACGATGTTCATCATGTTGATGTTGCTCTGAAGCGGGGTGTACTCCCAGAGCTGGTTGATGACGACGTCGGGGTTGGCGTCCTTCTTGAGCGGCAGGACCAGCCGGACGAGTTTGTCGCGGCCGGACTCGTCGCGCATGTCGTCGATGCCCTTGATCGTGCCGCTCTCGATGCACTCGATGATGCGTTCCTTGATCGTGGGCAGCAGCACGCCGTAGGGGATTTCATCCACCACGATGCTGGCGCGGCCGCTCTTGCTCTCCTCGACGTGCACCACGCCGCGCACCGTGATCGGGCCGCGGCCGGCGGTGTATGCGTTGCGCACCGCCTCGCGCCCGCAGACGACGCCGCCGGTGGGGAAATCCGGGCCGGGCACGATCTGCAGCAACTGATCGACGGTGATTTCGGGGTTGTCGATGTAGGCGATGACCGCGTCGCAGATTTCGCCGAGATTGTGCGGCAACAGGCGCGTGGCCATGCCGACGGCGATGCCTTCGCAGCCGTTGACCAGCAGGTTCGGAAAGCGGCTGGGCAGGACGACCGGTTCCTTGCGAGTGCCGTCGAAGTTGTCCTCGTAGTTGACGGTGTCCTTGTCGATGTCCTCGAGCATCTCGGCGGCCGGGCCGGCCAGCCGCGCTTCGGTGTATCGCATGGCCGCGGGCGGATCGCCGTCGATGCTGCCGAAATTGCCCTGGGGGTCGATGAGCATCGCCCGCATGGCCCATTCCTGCCCCATGCGGACCAGCGTGGGATAGATCACGCCGTCGCCGTGTGGGTGATAATTGCCGGAGGTGTCGCCGGAGATTTTGGCGCACTTGCGATGCTTGGAGCGCGGCCCGAGGTTCAGGTCGTGCATGGCGACCAGGATTCGCCGCTGCGAGGGCTTCAGGCCGTCGCGCACGTCGGGCAGCGCGCGGGCCATGATCACGCTCATCGCGTAAGTGAGATAGGACTCCTGCATCTCGCTGGTGATCGGTGTCAGCAGCTCACCGGACGAAGCCGGCTGGGGGGCAACCGGGGGAGTGTGGCCGTCGCTCATGCTGTCTCCGGGACGCGGAACCGCGCCGCGCCCGGGAACCCGTCCGCCCGCGCGACGCGAGGCCGGATTTTAGCCGGATTTCGCGCGCGCCGCGAGGCGGATGCGGCCCGCGCCGCACCCGCCCCGCCCGGGAGAACGTGGTCAATTGCCCGCTGCGATCAGGGGTTCCACGTCACGGTGACGGCGTCCGCGGCCTCGGCGGCGTTGGTGCTCTTGGCCAGGTCCACGGTGATCGTGGCATTCGTGAATTCGCGGGTCAGCACCGGCCCGGGCATGCTGATCTGGTAATCCCCGAGGGCCGCGCCGAACTGCGCCGGCCAGTTCACCCAGTCCGGCGGCGTCTCAAAGTACGAGCGCGGCACGCCGATCGAATCGCCCGGCCGGCGGATCATCATGCACATCGCCGCCAGGACGCGGGCCTCCTGGAAGCGCCGCGCCTGGTCGTACACGATCTCGCTGTGCGCGGCCATGATGCTCAGGTGCATGCCGGCGTCCAACCACGCGCGATAGACGTTGATCTCCGTCACCACGCGATCGGGGAAGGGGCGGCAGTAGAGCCAGTGGAAGGGCTGCTCGAAGTTGAAGCCGTCCACCGCCGTCGCCGCCAGCGCGGCGTCATTGCCGGCGATGTAGTAGGGCTGCACGGCCAGGTTCACCATCAGCCGCATGCCGTTGGCGTTGAGGGCCGTGCGGATCGTTCGCAGGTAGTCGCATACCTCGGCCCACGTCGCCAGCGTTCCGCCGGTCGAGGGGTGGCTCATGTTGTCCAGAAACACACTCCGCACGCCGCGGCCCAGCGCCTCGGCAATAATGAGGTCCGCCATCTGCTTGCGGGCCGCCGGCAGCACCATGTTCACCGATGCGCGCTTGCCGGTCTCGTCATACGCCGTGCGGAAGTGCGCAGGCGAAACGGACTCGTAGGGAATCGACTCCGGCGGGAACTTCCACATATGCGCCAGCTTGCGGCACTCCGTGCCGGAGAGATACGTGCCGAAGGTGCAGTGCGGGTTGGCCGCCTGCATGGCCTCGATCGTGCGGCGGATGTAGTTCGGGCTGTTCGGGCCGGGCGAGCTGTCCTGCACGTGATGCACGAAGGGCGTGTTGGCCCACCAGTCCGGGTGGAAGCCGACCGAGCCCGGCTGGATGTAGCCCGGCGCACCCGGCTCAATGAACGAAATCACGTCCAGCCGTGAATCCGACGAAGCCCACGGCATCGGGGCGATGGATCCGTCCCCGCTCTCGGGCACCAGTGCCCGAACCTGCACTTCACGAAGCTGGCCGTCATTGCTGACGATCAGCAGATAGGCGAAGTGATTCCCCGCGGGAAGCTGCGCACGATCGGCCAGGATCGTGATCGTGCCGCCGGTGATCGAGGCGTCCCCCGCGTCGGGCGAGGCGCTGAGCCACGCCGCCGTTGAGTAGACGCGGAACGGGATGACGGTTCCCTGCGGGCGCGCCCGCACCGCCAGCGTCGTCGAAGAGCCGACGCCCAGGTCCACGAACGTCTGCGGCACCGCCAGCGTCGGCGGCGGATTCTCACCCGGCACCACCATGCGGACGAAGAGCGTCCGGTGCTCGCCGTTGTCAAAGGTCAGGTCGGCGGTCGTCCAGTATTCGCCCGGCGACATGCCGCCGCGATTGACCGTCAGCGTGATGACATGGCCGATGCCGCGGTTGACGCCGCCGGAAGTCGAGAGATTGAGCCACGCGGCGTTGGAGACGATCCGGAAGCCGACCAACCCCGCGCCATCGTTGCGTACGAAGGTCTGCAGACGCGAAACGAAGTGATCGAAGTCCAGCAGCGATTGCCCGACGTGCACGCGCGGCTGATCGGCCGCCGTCGGCGCGACGCTGGCCACGTTCATCGCCACGTTGACGCGGTGCGTGCGGCCGGCGCCGGTGACGTCCACCGCGGCGGTGTAACTGCCGACCGGCAGGCCGTCGCGATTCACCACCGCGCGCATCGGCTTGAACTCGCCGGCGGAGGTGCCGGCGTCATTCTCGATCCGCAGCCACGAAGCCGACGGCTGCGCCTTGTACGACAGCGAGCCGCCGCCGGAGTTGCGGACCAGAAAGCCGATTGCCGCGCCGCCGTGCCCGAAGTTGATTGCATCCGCGCTGACGTGCAGCGCCGCGGGCGCTCCCGGGTCGCTTCCCCCGCCGCCGTCCCCCGATCCGGTGCCGCCGCCGTCACCACCGGGCACGTCCTCGGGCAGCGGCGCGGCGTTGCCGACCGTGATCGGCACGCTGACCGCATCGCGGTCCGGAATCTTGATCCGAACGGCGCTGGCGGCATCGCCGCCGATGATCAACACGCGAAAAATCGTGACCGTCACCGTCACGGAGCCGCCGTTGGCGACAACCGCCACGCGCGGATCGGCCTGCAGCCACTCCGCGCCGCCGAGCACTTCAAAGCCGATCGGCGCCCCGGTCTGGTTGTTGACGGAGAACGTGAGCTGATTCGCACTGCCGCCGAAAGCCAGCAGCGACGGCGAAACCGTCAACCCGTCAATGATCGTCGTCGTCTGCGTGCCGCCGACGGCGGTACTGCTGGTGCCGGGCGAAAACACGCCCAGGTCGGTGAGGTCGGTCGGCCCGGCCGGCGTGGGGCCGCAACCTCCGCCGATCAGAAGCGCTCCCAGCAATCCGACCGCCCCGATCCGAGCGTGCAGCGCGCAACGCATGGCTCTCCCCCAATGCCGGAATGGCGGCCGCGGCGAAACTTCGCCCCGGAACCGCTACCGGCGAGTGAACTCTCCAAACCTCCAAAGCGGGTAGCAAGCGGGGAAAGGCGATAATCGCAGCATGCGCTCGGGCCTTCCCGAGCATGCGGCAATTACCGGATGCTCAGTCCGACCAACGTCAGGTCGTCGGATCGTTCGGCCAATCCGGCGAATCGGCGGATGTCCCAGACGATGTTCTTGAGCGTCTGATAGGTGTCGTTTGCGTCGCGATAACTCTTGAGCGCGTGGATCAGGCGATCGCGGCCGAAAAGCTCCTGGTTGAAGTTCATCGCTTCGTTGACGCCGTCGGTGCACATGAGCAGAAAATCGCCGGGTTCCAGCGGCACGGCGTGTGCCTGGTACACTTCGTTCGGCTCGATTCCCAGCACGAGACCGCCCTCGTCGAGCAGCCGCACTTCGCTTCCGCGCATCAACAACAGCGGCTCATGACCGGCGCTGCAATAGGTGAGTGTGCGGGCGTCATCGTCGATGGCGCAGAGCAGCATGGTGACGAATTCGTGCGGCGCGGTTTCCGTGTACACGTGCGTGTTGAGGCGGGTGAGAATCTCGCCGATGCTGGCCGCGTAGCGGGCGGAAGCGCGCAGCGCCCCGCGAACCGAACCCATGAGCAACGACGCCGGCACCCCCTTGCCGGCGACATCCGCGACGGCGGCGGCGAAGCGCCCGTCGGAGAGCGTGAGAAAGTCGCAGAAATCGCCGCTGACGTGCTGGCTCGGCTCGAAGATCCACGCGGCGTCAATCCGCGGGTGGCGCGGTGCGGAGGTGCGGATCATCCGGGCCTGCACCTGCCCGGCGAGCTTCACCTGGCGCTCCAGCTCAGCCCGGCGGAGGCGCTCATCGATCAACTGCGCGTGCACGATGGCGGTGGCGGCCTGCGACGCGACGGCGCGGAGCAGGTTGCGCTGCGCGCTGCGAAAGCGCTGCCGCGCGCCGGTGTAGACGCGCAGCACGCCGATCGGGCGCCCGCGGTAGCTCATGCCGGCGACCAGCGCGCTGAAGAGCCCCTCGCGCCGGGCCTCCTCGGGGTATTGCGTGCGCGGGTCGGACTGCATGTCGTCCACCGCGACAATCGCTCCGCGCAGCGCCTCGTCATCAATCGCGTTGTCGGCGCGGACGATGCGGCTGCGGTTGAGATACACCGGAGAGAGGCCGAAAATCGCCCGCATTTCCAGCTCGTCGGTACGCGGGTTGTAGAGTCGCAGGCTGGCGGCCTTGCCGCGCATGACGCGCGCGGTGTCGGCCACGATGTGGTCGAGAATCTTCTGCAGGTCCTCGTCGCCGGTGAGCAATTCGGCAATGTCGCCGACCAGCGCCAGTTCCTCCGCGGCGGCGTGCGCGCGGGCCTCGCGGCGGCACCAGCCGGAAAGCAAGCGAGCCGCCCAGCGCGCCGCCACCACGATGCGCGAGAGGTCGAGCCGTTCTGACGCGTCGCGCCCCGGCTCCGCGGCCGCGCCATCCGCCACGGCGACGAAGCCGATGCGCCGATCCTCCAGGTGCACCGGGGCCACGACGAACATCGCCCCTTCATGCGCGAGCATCGCGACGTGCGCAGCGCCGCCGTCATCCGCCCCGTGCGGCAGGGATGCCGTGGCAGCACCGACCGAACCGTGCCCCCCGGCCGCATGGACCGCCGCGGCGTGCGCCGGCGACGGGTGCGCCGTAGCGGGTGACTTGGAGGCCACGGACAATTCGCGCGGAGCGACCGCGTGGCCCATCGCCCCCGGCAGCGCGGAGGACTCGCAGATCTGGCGGCCCAGCCCGTCATAGGCGGCCAGCCGCAATCCCGCGGCGCGCGCCAGCCCCTCGACAAAGTCCTCGAGCAGCGACATGTCGAGCATTTCACGAAGCATCGGCGGCGTTCCTCGCGGCGGGATTATCGTCGGCGGCACGCAAACCGGCAAAGCGGTCCGTCGCACCGCGATGATGTGGGCGGCCGGGGGGTTGACGGGCGCGCGTCGGGGTCGGATAGTTCGGCCGGGCATCGCGCGACACTGCGCCGCACGAAGCGCCCGATCAGCCGCCCCGGCCGGAGTTCGTGCCCCGGCCTCTGCACGACAGGACTCCCCCATGCGCCGACACCTGCTCAAGACGCTATCGCTCGCCGCCGCAGGCGCGATCATGTTTCAGACCACCTCCTGCGTGGACGTTTCGTCCGGCGTGACCGCCATTGCGACGACGGTCACGGCCGGCGGCGTGATCTACCTGATCACGCGCGTGCTGGAATAGTGCCGTGAGCGCTGCGCCGCGGGACGATCCGCCGGCGCCGGAGCGCGGCGCCATGCTCATCGCCTGCCGCGTGCCGACCTATCGCCCGTTTGAGGATGAGGCGCCGGCGCATCTGGCGGCGCTGGGCGTCCATGCGGTCGAAATTCGCGTGCCGCCGCCGGAGCGACTGAACGCCGTCGCGGATGAATTGGCGCGATTCGGGCTGCGCGCTTCGACGCTCCACGCCGAGTGCGACGTCAATCGGCCTGACTGCGCCGAGCAATTTGCGGCACAGCTTCCCGCGTTTGCGCGCCTGGGGACGAACATCGCACTGATCTGCCCCCGGCCGGAGCGAACGTCGCCGGAGGAGGTCTTCACACGATTGCGGGCATGTGCGCAAGCGGCCGCGGGCGCGGGGGTCGTGCTGGCAGTTGAGACGCACCCGCCGATCGCGCACAGCGCGGTCGAGTGGCGGCGGACGCTGGAAGCGGTGGATCATCCGGCATTGCGGCTGAACTTCGACACCGCCAACGTTTACTTCTACAACGATCACGCCGACGCCGTCGAAGAAGCCCGGCAGGTGGCGGCGACCACCGCGGCGGTGCATCTGAAAGATACGCCGGGGGGATTCGGCGTCCGCGACTTCCCGGCGCTGGGACGGGGGATTGTGGACTTTCGCGGTGTATTGCGGGAACTTGCGGCGGCGAAATTCCGCGGGCCGCTGACGCTCGAGATTGAGGGGACGGCCGGACAGACGCGGACGCGGGAACTGATCCGCGAGCGCATCGCGGAATCGGTCGGCTATTTGCGCGGCCTTCTGCGCGGGTTGTAGGGTAGGCGGCTGGGCCGCAATGCGTGGCTTGCCGAAGCGCGGATTCTTGTCGCGATCGGTGCGCCGGCTACTCCCCCGCCGCGCGGATTTTCTTCAATTCGCCGGTCGTGCTGTAGCCCTCCACCAGATCGACCAGCGCGACGCGCCCGCCGCGGCGCTCCACCACCTCGCGCCCGACCACATCTTTGCCGGCCCAATCGCTGCCCTTCACCAGAACATCCGGCCGCAGAATCTCGATCAGCCGGAGCGGATCCGGCTCGTCAAACACGACGACATGATCGACCGATTGCAGCGCACTGAGCATGCGGGCGCGATCCTCCTGCCGGCGGATCGGCCGGTCCCCTCCCTTGCCCAGCGATCGCACCGACGCATCGCTGTTGAGGCCGACCACCAGCAGGCTGCCCAGCCCGCGGGCCTGCTCCAGCAGCTCCACGTGCCCGGGGTGCAGGATGTCGAAACAGCCGTTGGTGAACACCACCGTCTCACCCCGCTGGCGCCGCGCACTCAACTCGGCCGCCAGTTCCGCCGCGACGCGCACCTTTCCCCGTCCCGCTCCCAGCCGTGAATCCAACTCGCGCAGCACCTCATCCCGCGTGATCGGCACGCAGCCAAACTTGCTGACCTCCAGGCCGCCCGCGATGTTCGCCAGGCGCACGGCGTCGTCCAGGCTCGCGCCCGCGGCCGTCGCAACGGCCAGCATCGCCAGCACGGCATCACCGGCGCCGGTGTTGTCATACACGGCGCGCGGCTGCGTCGGAAAATGGCGACCCGCCCCCGCCGCATCCACCAGCAGTGCCCCATCCCGCCCAAGCGTCACCAGCACATGCAGGCACTCCAGCCGGCGAACCAGTTCCGCCGTCCTGGCGGCAAGCTCATCGTCCGGTGCGCTGCCGCCGATCGCCAACTCCAGCTCGGCGCGGTTGGGGGTCAGGAGTGTGCAGCCGGAAAACTTGCTCCAGTCGCGGGTGCGCGGCGGATCCACATAAACGGGAATCCCCCGCCGCCGCGCCTCGCGGATCACTGCCGCGGTCAGCTCCGGCGCCAGCAGCCCCTTGGCGTAGTCCTCGAGGCAGACCACTTCCGCGTCATTCATCCCGGCATGAACGGCGGCCAGCAGTCGTTCCGCGTCCGATGCCGACGGCGGCCGTACAATTTCATCGTCCACCCGCAGCATCTGCTGGCGGTGGCGATGCTCGGCCAGCCCGACCAGGCGCGTCTTGGTGATGGTTGGTCGATCGGCGACCTCCAGCAGACCGCTCACCTCCGCCCCGGCCTCGCGCAGCTTGCCGGCAATGAGCGCTCCCTCCGCGTCGCGCCCGACCAGGCCGATGCAGCGGACGCGCGCCCCCAATGCACAGATGTTCATCGCGACGGAGCCGGCGCCGCCGACCTGGTCCTGTCGCTCGACGACGCGGATCACCGGGACCGGCGCTTCGGGGCTGATGCGCTCGGCATCGCCGTAGAGATAGCGATCCAGCATGAAATCGCCGACCAGCAGCACGCGCCGGCCGGCGAATCGTTCAACCACGGCGGACAGTTCGTTCATCTGGGCACCCCGGTGCGATGCAGCCGCGCGCCCTAGACCGACGCGCACACGCGCTGGGCGGCGTCCGTCAGATCCTCGGCCGTCGTGAGCATCGGAATCCTGGCGTCCGCCAGCAGCTTTCGCGCGATTTCGACGTTCGTGCCCTCCAGCCGCACCACGACCGGCACCTTGAACCCGACTTCGCGCGCCGCGGCGATCAGCGCTTCGGCGATCACGTCGCAACGCGCGATTCCGCCGAATACGTTGACCAGCACGGCCTTGACCTTCGGGTCGGCGAGGATGATGCGGAAGGCTTCGATCGCGCCTTCCTTCGTGACGCTGCCGCCGACGTCGAGGAAATTCGCCGGCGATCCGCCGTGCAGCTTGATGATGTCCATCGTGGCCATCGCCAGGCCGGCGCCGTTGACCAGGCAGCCGATGCTCCCGTCCAGCGCGATATACGTGAGATTCGCGGCATTGGCGCGCAGCTCGGCGGGGTTTTCCTCCGCGGGGTCGAACATCGCCCGCAGGTCCTCGTGCCGGAACAGCCCGTTGTCGTCGAAGCTGAACTTGGCGTCGATCGCCAGCAGCTCCCCCTCCTTCGTCAGCACCAGCGGGTTGATCTCCGCCAGCGAACAGTCCTTCTTCAGAAACACGCCGGCGAGCCGCAGCATCATGTCCGCCGCCTGCGCGGCGTGGGCGCCGGTCAGGCCGATCCGCAGCGCCAGGTCGCGGGCCTGGTACTTCTGCAATCCCAGGAGCGGGTCGAACCAGGCCTTGCAAATGGCGTCGGGGTTCTTCTCCGCCACCGCCTCGATTTCGACGCCGCCCTCCGCGCTGGCCATCATCACCGGCACGCGCCGCCCGCGATCCAGCACAACGCCCAGGTAAAACTCGCGGGCAATCTCCACCGCCCGGGCGACCAGCACCTTGCGGACGGTGACGCCCTGCGGACCGGTCTGGACCGAGACCATCGGCGTCGAGAGCATCCGCGCCGCGTTTTCCTGAACGTCCCGGCCGCTGGAAACCAGCTTCACATACCCGGCCTTGCCGCGCCCGCCGGCATGAACCTGCGCCTTGACCACCACCTGCCCGCCGCCGACGCGGTCATAAGCGCCGGCCGCCTGGTCGGCACGGTCAATGACCTCGCACGGGGGGACCGGGATGCCGGCCGCGGAGAGCAACTGGCGGGCCTGATACTCGTGGATTTTCATCCGACCACTCCGAAAAACCGGCGCAATGCACCTGTTTCAGCGCCGAAGGTGCAGTCTACCGGGAGCCGTCCGTGCCCGCCAACGACGCCCCCGGGAAGCGGCGGCAGTTCAACTCGGTCCGTGGCGGAGCGCGACACCGCCGCGTTGCTACCGGACGAAGCAGCCGCTGCCCGCGCCGAATTTGCCGCGGATTTTTCTCTCGCACTTCCGCGCGCGTATAATGCGGATGAGCGAGAAAGGCGCAGGGATGATGCTTCGCAGGAAACTCCTCACGACCGTTCGCTGCCTGCCGCGCTGCGGGTTCGCCGGGACGGAGGTGCGCCTGGTGCAACTCGACCTTCGCAACGATTCCGACGAGTCGCTGTTGCGGCACGAGTTGCTTGCGTGGTTCGAGGGAATGGGCATCGCAGACGCCATCTTCGACGTCGGCGTCGATGCCGACGGGCCATTCGCCGTCGTCAACGATGACGCCTATGCGAGCGACTGGGGCGACCCGCTGCTCTGATGGGGCCGTTCGACCGCGCTAGCCGATGGAGCGCTCCCGCAGCAATTGCCCAAGGTGCGTCGCAAGGCGCTGCCCCTCGTCATCGCCCAACACGGCCCGCCGCTCCGGCGGTCGATCCCAGATCGGGCGCCCCCACCACCCGTCAGCCAGATAACGCGGGATGATGTGGCAGTGCAGGTGCGGCGTCTGATTGCCGAGCATGACCACGTTGAGCTTGTCCGGCGCACACACGTCCTGCACGGCCGCCGAAATGGCCGCCGCATCCTCCACCCAGTCGCGTCGCTCCTCCGCCGTGAGTTCGTGCAGCTCCACGACGTGCCGCTGCGCGAAGAGAATGCAGTACCCGCGGAAATCGCCGTCGTTCTGCAGCGCAACGATGCCGGACGGGAGTTGTGCCACCACCCGCTTCATGGCCGGGTCCGCGCCGGCACAGACGCCGCAATCCGCCCCGCCGCGCTTCCGCAGCCACTGATCGCGATTCATGCCGCTCGTACTCCCGTCTGATTGCCATCTTACGCGGGCGGCTTGCTGGCGAATCGGCACGCCCGCGGGTATCAATTCGCGACGCGCATGCCCGCTCCCGACCCGACCAGTCCGGCCGTCACGCTCGCCGAGCTGGCCCAGCGGGCGACACTCGGAGACGAGGACGCATTTGAGCGGATTTATGAGCGGCTGGCAGGCGGGCTGAAACGCTTCCTGACGAAGCGCTGCGGGCGGCGCCCGGAGCTGGTCGAGGAACTCGCGCAGCGGGCCTGGGTCGAACTGTGGCGGGCGCTGCACGAGCGGCGATACGACCCGCAACAGGCCGCGGTCACGACCTATCTCTATTCCCTGACAATCAAGCTGTGGCTTAAATACGCCCGCGAGTCGCGCCTTCTGACGGCCACCGACGAAGTACTGCTTACGATTCTCGATCCCAGCGGGTCGGAGCACACCGCCGATCATCTGCATCTGGCCGAGTTGCTCGAGGCGCTACGCGAGGCAATTGCGTCCGATAAGGGAGAGGACGCCCTGTCCCCGATTGAGCGGCAGGTCGTCCAATGGACCGCGGACGGGCTGGGGGAGCGGGAAATCTCGCGGCGGCTGAGTCTGGCTGCCAGCACCGTCCACGCCCATAAACACAAGGCATTGCAGAAAATCCGCAACCGGCTGGCCCTGCGCGGGTTCCGGGGAACGGGGGCCGAGCGCGGGGAGCCGGGAGCAGAATAACGACCATCGCCCGGCCCACGGGCCGGCGACCGGAGCCGCCAATGCACGACCGCGACCTGCTCATGTTGATTCAGTCCCTTCGCGACGCGGATGCGCTGGCCGACGGTCGCCCCGCGCGCGAGGCGGGGTGCCTGAGCATGGCGCGGCTGCACTCGGCCTCCGCCGCCATCGGGCTTTCTGCCGCGGAAAGCGCCCACGTGCACGGCTGCCGGAAGTGCTCCGCGCGAATGGCCGCGTTCGGCGCACCGCAGCGCACGGCGGCTTCGCGGCGGGCGGCCGCTGGAGGCGTGTGGCAACGGCTGGCGCTGGGCGCTGCGGGAGCGGCGGCCTGCGCGGCAGCCCTGATTGCCCCGCGCGCCGAGGTTACGACGCAGCTCGTGACGCACGCCGGCGCCATGCACTTTCACACCGGTTGCGTCCCCTGCGACGTGAACTGTGACGGCGTGCTGAACTCGCGCGACATCGACGCGTTCGTTCTCGCGGTACTTCACCCGGGCCAGTATCAATCCGACTTCCCGCACTGCGACGCGGTGTGCAGCGCCGACGCCAACCTCAACTGCGCGCTCGACGACGACGACATGGACCGGCTGCTGGCTTGCGTAATGCCGCGCTGACGCGGGCGTCCGAGCCGCCATTCTGAAAACAGCGATCGCCGGAACGAAGCGCTGAGGCGCTCGATCCGGCGATCACTCTTTTCCTGCAATCAGCGCCCCGCAACCGCGCGGGGGGCGGGCCTATTTCACACAAGACCGCCGCTGTCAGCCCCTCAGTTCCCGGCTGCTCCCACAGTCGCCTGGGGCGCGAGCACCGGCGCGGGCGAAACCGGCGCCATCGGGGTCACGGTGCCGGCCGGCTGCTCGGCGATTTTGGTGGTCAACTCGACCGGCTCGGCGTGCCAGAGCTTGATCTCCTGGTAGCCGCGGAAGCCGGTGCCGGCGGGGATCAGGCGGCCGAGGATCACGTTCTCCTTGAGGCCGACGAGACGGTCCTCCTGACCGGCGAGCGAGGCCTGCGTCAGCACCTTGGTCGTCTCCTGGAAGCTGGCCGCGGAGATGAACGACTCGCTTTGCAGGCTGGCCTTGGTGATGCCCAGCAGCAGCGTCTTGGCGGTCGCGGGCTTGGGCTTCTTGCCCTTGGCCGGCTCCCCGCCCTCCGCTTCGACGGCCTCGTTGCGGGCGATGAACTCGTCGCGGCTGACGACGCGGCCGATGGCGAAATCGGTGTCACCCGGCTCGACGACCCGGACGCTCTTGGCGAGCCGCGCGTTTTCGTCGCGGAAGCGGAAGCGATCAATCACTTCGTTCGGCAGGAAGATCGAATCGCCCTCGCTGTCGATCTTCACCTTGCGCAGCATCTGCGACAGGATGATCTCGATGTGCTTGTCGTTGATGGTCACGTTCTGCTGGCGATAGACGCCCTGCACCTCGCGGAGCAGGTAGCGCTGCAGCTCCTCCTCGCCGCCGATCCGCAGGATGTCGTGCGGGATCAGCGGGCCTTCGCAGAGCGGGGTTCCGGCCTCGACGCGGTCGCCGGCGTGCACCAGGAGCTGCTTGTCCTGCGGGACGTGGTGCTCCTTTTCCATGCCGGAATCGCTGCGGATCAGGATGGTCATCTTGCCGCGCCGCTTGTCGGTGTGCAGCTCGACGACGCCGGAGATTTCGGCCATCGTCGCCGGTTCCTTGGGCTTGCGGGCCTCAAAGATCTCGGTGACGCGCGGCAGACCGCCGGTGATGTCCTGCGTGCCGGAAATTTCGCGCGGCTGGCGGGCCAGCAGCGCACCGGGATCGAGGCGGTCGCCCTCGGCGACCTCGATGCGGGCCTTGGCGGGCAGGTGGTGGAAGTCGAGGATCTTGCCCTCGGCGTCCTCGATGATGACGCGCGGATGCTTGTCGCCCTTGTGCTCGATGACGACCCACTTGCTGTCGGCGCGGCCTTCCTGCTCGGCCCGGACGGTCTCGCCCTCGATCACGTCCTGGAAGCGGACGACGCCGGCCTTCTCCGCCAGGATCGGCGTGAAGTGCGAATCCCAGCGGACAATCGCCGTGCGGGCCGCGACCTTGTCCCCGTCGGAGACCAGCACCGCCGAGCCGTAGGGCACGCGGTAGCGCTCGATCTCACGGCCCTTTTCGTCGTTCAGGGCGATTTCGCCGTTGCGCTTGAGCACGCGCCACACCTTGGCGCCGCTCTCCTCGTCGGTCGCGCGCACCGCGTTGAGATCCTGGAAGGCCACGACGCCGCCGGCGCCGCAGATGATCTGGTTCTCGACGACGGCTTTGTTGGCGACGCCGCCGGTGTGGAACGTGCGCATCGTGAGCTGGGTGCCCGGCTCGCCGATGGACTGGGCCGCCACGATGCCGACCGCCTGTCCGACCTCGACCATCTTGCCGTTGGAAAGATCGGCGCCGTAGCAGCGGGCGCAGATGCCCTGGCGGCTTTCGCAGGTCAGCGGACTGCGGACGCGCACGCTGTCGAGTCCCAGGCCGCCGCGATCCGGGCTGGCCTCGAGCCGCCGGGCGATCTCGGCGGTGATGATGTCGTTCTCGCGCAGGATGACCTCGTCGGTGCGGATGTCGCGGATCGTGTCGCGCGCCGTCCGGCCGTTGATGATCTGGCTGAGCTTGATATCGACTTCCTCGCCCTTGTACACCGTGGACTTCGTGACGCCGTTGTGCGTGTCACAGTCGATCTCGTTGATGATCACGTTCTGGGCGACGTCGGCCAGCTTGCGCGTGAGATAGCCGGAGTCGGCGGTCTTGAGCGCCGTGTCGGCCAGTCCCTTGCGCGCACCGTGCGTCGAGCTGAAATACTCGAGCACGTTCAGCCCTTCGCGGAAGTTGGCCTTGATGGGCGCTTCGATGATTTCGCCGCTGGGCTTGGCCATCAGGCCGCGCATGCCGGCGAGCTGGCGGATCTGGTCCACCGAGCCGCGCGCCCCGGAATCCGTCATCAGGTAGATCGGGTTCAGGTAGGGCTTGGCCTTCGCGTCCGTGGCGCGGGCCTCGCGGCCGTCGTCGTGGCGCATGTCCACCTTCAGCGTGGACATCATCTCCTGCGTGACGCGCTCGCGCGCATGCACCCAGGTGTCGATGAGCTGGTTGTGGCGCTCCATCGGGGTGATGACGCCGTTCTGGTAGTTCTTCTCGATGCGATCGACCTGCTTCTGCGCCGCATCGACGATCTTCTGCTTCGACTCGGGGATGCGCAGGTCCGTCAATCCGAAGGAAAGACCGGCCAGCGTGCTGTTCTTGAAGCCCAGTTCCTTGATGCGGTCGATCAGGTCGATCGTGCGCGCGCGGCCCAGCCGCTCGTGCGTGTCGGCAATGACGCGCGCCGATCCCTTCTGACTCAGCGGCAGGTTGTAGAAGGGCATCTCCGGATCCAACTGATCGTTGAAGATGCAGCGGCCGACCGTGGTGACGATCCGCCCGCCGGCCGGCACCGGCTCGACCGGCTTGTCCAGCCCGACGACCACCTCGCGATTCTGAATGCGGACGCGGATCGGCGTGTGCATGCCGATCTGCCCCATGGCGTGCGCCAGCATCGCCTCCGCGGGGTTGGCGAAGGCGCGCTCGCGCCCCTTGGGCATTTCGCCCTTCTCCGTCGCGTGTTCGCAGGTCAGGAAGTAGATGCCCATGACGATGTCCTGCGACGGTGACATGATCGGCGCACCGTTGGCGGGGCCGAAGATGTTGTTCGTGGACATCATCATCACGTGCGCTTCGACCTGCGCCTCGATCGAGAGCGGCAGGTGCACGGCCATCTGGTCGCCGTCGAAGTCGGCGTTGAAGCCCTTGCACACCAGCGGGTGAATCTTGATCGCGTTGCCTTCGACCAGCACCGGCTCAAAGGCCTGAATGCCCATGCGGTGCAGCGTCGGCGCACGGTTCAACAGCACGGGGTGCTGGTAGATCACTTCCTCGAGCACGTCCCAGATGGGCTGGTCGCGGCGCTCGAGCATCTTCTTGGCGCTCTTGATGGTGTCGGCCAGTCCGCGCTCGCGCAGCTTGCGGATGATGAAGGGCTGGTACAGCTCCAGCGCGATCTTCTTGGGCAGGCCGCACTGCCAGATTTTCAACTCCGGGCCGACGACGATCACCGAGCGCGCGGAATAGTCCACGCGCTTGCCGAGCAGGTTCTCGCGGAAGCGGCCCTGCTTGCCCTTGATCATGTCAGTCAGTGACTTGAGCGGGCGGTTGCTGCTGCCCAGCACCGGCCGGCGACAGCGCCCGTTGTCGAAGAGCGCGTCCACGGCCTGCTGGAGCATGCGCTTTTCGTTGCGGACAATGACCTCCGGCGCGTTGAGGTCGATCAGCTTCTTGAGCCGGTTGTTGCGGTTGATGATGCGCCGATAGAGATCGTTGAGATCGCTCGTCGCGAAGTTGCCGCTGTCGAGCAGCACCAGCGGGCGCAGGTCCGGCGGAATCACCGGAATCACCTCGAGAACCATCCACGCCGAGTCGTTGCAGCTCGTGCGCAGCGCCTCGACCAGCTTCAGCCGCTTCGACAGATCCTTGATCTTCTGGGCGCTGTTGGTCTTGCGCAGCGCTTCACGGAGCTGATCCGCCAGCTTGTGCATGTCCATCTGCGCCAGCAGCTCGCGCACCGCCTCCGCGCCCATCATGGCCTTGAAACCGGAATCGCCGTATTCCTCGACGGCGCGGCGGTACTCCTCCTCGGTCAGCAACTGGCGCGGCTCCAGCTTGGAGCTGCCCGGCTCCACCACCAGGTAATCCCCGAAGTAGATCACCTTTTCCAGGTCGCTGGTCTTCATGTTCAGCAGCGTGCCCAGGCGGCTGGGCATCGCCTTGAAGAACCAGATGTGCACGACCGGCGCGGCCAGGTTGATGTGCCCCATGCGCTTGCGGCGCACGCGGCTGTGCGTGACCTTCACGCCGCAGCGGTCGCAGATCATGCCCTTGTGCTTGATGCCCTTGTACTTGCCGCAGAAGCACTCCCAGTCGCGCTCCGGACCGAAGATGCGCTCGCAGAACAGGCCGTCCTTCTCGGCGCGGTAGGTTCGGTAGTTGATCGTCTCGGGCTTCTTCACCTCGCCGAAGGACCAGGCCCGGATGTCGTTCGGGCTGGCCAGCGAGATGCGAACCGCGGAAAAGTCATTGATCCGGTCGTATACGGTGTCGGCCATGAGTCTCGTGATCCTTCCGGTTGCCGGAACCGCCAAGTCGGCCCCGCATCCACGGCGCCGTTATCTACTCGTCATTCGCCTCAACAAACCCCGTTCGTCCGTCGTTACGCCGACTGCCGGCTACGAAGCCGCCTCGGCCGGCGCGCGGACGCCGCAGGTCCATTCATCCGTGCGCAGCGACATGCCGATCAACCCCCCCTGTCGCTTGAAACCCAGCTCCTGCAGAAAATCCACTTCGGTGCCCCACGCCACCACGTCAATCCGCGAGACGCCGGCGTCGTGCATCGTCACCAGCACGCGGCGCGCCATCTCCGCGGCGATGCCGTAGCTGTCGTGCTCGATCCGGCCGTCGGTGCGCGTCACAGCGCCAGGCCCCTGGCAGGCCGGGTCGAGCTTGCACTCCGTGAAGAAGCCGCGCGCCCCGTCACAAACGCCGCGCGCGAAGCCGACCAGACGCCCGTCGCTGCGGGCCGTCACGAAGGCGTCGCTCTGGGCCATCATGGCCCGCACCTGTCCCTCGCCGATCGGCAGGGAGTGATTGACGCGCCGATAGAGGTCGATCACCTCGCTCGGCGTCACGTCGGCTGCCGTGCCGTACTGCACCTCGAACATGGCGCATCTCCCGATGGACTGCGGTTTCCAAGCCAGCGACCGCGGAAGCGGCGAACCGCCGCACCCGCCGTCAGATCAGCTTCTGCTTCTCGAGCTGGATGTTCAGCCCGAGTCCGCGGATCTCGTTGCAGAGCACGTCGAACGACACCGGCGTGCCGGCGTCGAGCGTGTTCGTGCCCTTGACCATGCTCTCGTAGATCTTCGTGCGGCCCTCCACGTCGTCCGACTTCACCGTCACCAGTTCCTGCAGGACGTAGGCCGAGCCGTAGGCCTCCAGACCCCACACTTCCATCTCGCCGAAGCGCTGACCGCCGGTGCGGGCCTTTCCGCCCAGCGGCTGCTGCGTGATCAGCGAGTACGGACCGGTGCTGCGCGCGTGGATCTTGTCATCCACCAGGTGGTGCAGCTTCAGCATGTAGATGTAGCCGACGGTCACGGGCTGCGCAAACGGCTCGCCGGTGCGCCCATCGATCAGCGGCACCTTGCCCGTGAGCGGCATTTCGACCAGCAGTTCGGACGAATCGCCCGCGGCCCGCACCGCTTCGGTGTTCTCGCGCCGCTTGCGGACGTGCGCGTTGGCCTCGTCCATGCAGGCGCGGATCTGCGCTTCGGTCGCACCGTCGAACACCGGCGTGACGACCTGGAATCCGAGCACCGCCGCCGCCCACCCGAGGTGCGTCTCCAGGATCTGGCCGACGTTCATACGGCTGGGCACGCCCAGCGGATTGAGCAGAATGTCAACCGGCGTGCCGTCCTCGAGAAACGGCATGTCCTCTTCGGGGACGATGCGGGCGATCACACCCTTGTTTCCGTGGCGGCCGGCCATCTTGTCGCCGACGCTGAGCGTGCGCTTGGTGGCGACGTAGACCTTCACCATTTCCAGCACGCCCGTCGGCAGCTCGTCGCCGCGCTTCATCCGCCCGGAGCGCCGCTCATACTCCGCCTCGATCTCGCGGATCTTCGGCCAGTAGCGCTTGTGGACGCCCTCGGCCTCCTCGCGCTTGGCGGCCGGCTTGATCCAGCCGAGGTCGAAGTTCTCGATCTGCTCGAGCAGCACGTCGGGGTTGTCGCTCTTGCCGAGCTTCTGCCGCGTCGTGGGGTCCACGATCGGCTGACCGGCGAGATTCTCGACCGCGTCGCAGAACTTGCGGAAGACCGCGATGCGCCGCTGGTCGCACTCGCTCTTGAAGGCCTTGATCTGCTTGTCGAGGTCGCGCTTCTGCTCCTCGGACAGATGCGTGCGGCGCGAGAAGTGCGAGGCGCCGATCACGACCCCTTCCTGCCCGGCCGGCAGTTCCAGCGAGTCGTTCTTCACGTCCTCGCCGGCGCGGCCGAAGATCGCGTGCAGCAGCTTTTCCTCGGGGCTTAGCTCGCTCTTGCTCTTGGGGCTGACCTTGCCGACCAGGATGTCCCCGGCGGCGACGCGCGTTCCGACCCGCACGACGCCGCGATCATCGAGGCTGGCCAGCGCCCGCTCCGAGACGTTCGGGATGTCGCGGGTGAACTCCTCGCGCCCCAGCTTGGTCTCGCGGATTTCGACGTCGTAGGACTCGACGTGGATGCTCGTGAATGCGTCGCTCTTGACCAGCCGCTCACTGATGACGATCGCGTCCTCGAAGTTGTAGCCATCGTAGGTCATGAAGGCGACCAGCACGTTCCGGCCCAGCGCCAGCTCGCCCTCCAGCGTCGAAGCGCCGTCCGCGATGATCTGCCCGGCCTTCACCCGCTGCCCGGGCTTGACCACCGGCCGCTGGTTCAGGCAGGTGCGCTCATTGAGGCCGACGAACTTCCGCAGGGCGTATTCATCCGTGTCGTCGATCACGATCTTCATCGCGTCGACGTACGTCACCGCGCCGGCCTTGCGGGCGCGGATGATCATGCCGCTGTTTTCGGCAACCGGCCGCTCCATCCCCGTCGCGATGATGGGCGGATCGACCTTGAGCAGCGGCACCGCCTGTCGCTGCATGTTCGAACCCATGAGCGCGCGGTTGGCGTCGTCGTGCTCAAGGAACGGGATCAGCGACGCGGACACGCCGACGGTCTGCTTCGGCGAGATGTCCACATACTGCACCTCGCCCGGGTCCACCTGCCGCAGATCGCCGTGCGAGCGCGTCAGCACCGAGCCTTCGTTCAACCGCCCGGCGCGGGCCGTCGCCTTGCGCAGCCGCGCTGCGTACTCCTCCTTGGTCTCCACTTCCGGCAGCTTGTCCCCGTTCTCCGCCCGCAGCACGTCCGGCGGGCCGATGATCGAGCGCATCTCCTCATCCGCCCGCAGATAGGCGATGTCGCCGTTGACCTTGGCCCGCTCCACCCGCCGGTAGGGCGTGGTAAGGAAGCCGTAGTCGTCGATCGAGCTGTAGATGCCCAGCGACGCGATCAGACCGATGTTCACGCCTTCGGGGGTCTCGATCGGGCAGATGCGGCCGTAGTGCGAGATGTGCACGTCGCGCACCTCAAAGCCGGCGCGCTTGCGGTTCAGACCGCCCGGCCCGAGCGCTGACAGGCGCCGCTCGTGCGTGAGCTGGCTCAGCGGGTTGGTCTGATCGACGACCTGCGACAGCTCGCTGCGCCCGAAGAAAAAGTCAATCGCGCTCGAAATGCTCTTGGTGTTGACCAGGTCCGAAATCTTGCCGATCGACTCCGGATCCTTGAGCGACATGCGCTCCTGCACCGTGCGGCGCAGCTTCAGGAAGCCCTTGCGCAGCTCCTCGGCGGCCAGCTCGTCGATCGTGCGCAGACGGCGGTTGCCCAGGTGATCGATGTCGTCCACCTGCCCCTCGCCCGCCCGCAACTGCAGCAGGTAGGCCAGCGACGAGACAAAATCCTCCGGCCGCAGCACCATCTCCGCTTCGGAGATGCCCTGCTCGAACTTGCGGTTCAGGCGGAAGCGCCCGACGCGGCCGAGGCGATAGCGGTTCTCATCGTAAAACTTCTCGTGGAAGAGCTTGCGGGCCTTGTCGAGCTGCACGGGGTTGCCGGGCCGCAGCCGCGCGTAGATGCGCATCAGCGCTTCCTCGTGCGTCTTGCTGCCGTCCTCCTCGAGCGTGTTGAGGATGATCGGGTCGCTGAGCTTGGCGATCACGTCGGCCTGCTTGACCGATGATTCGCGGATCTTGTTCAGCGCATCGCCGATCTGGGCGCCCGGCTTCACCAGCTCTTCGCCCGAATCGGGGTCCACAATCGGCGCAGCCGCCCACATGTCCGGCTTGAGCTGACCGGCCTTCACGGACTTGACCTGGTGAAACGCCCGGATGATCGATTCGTCCGAGCCGTACTTCTCGTCCATCGCCCGCAGGAAAGTCGTCGCCGGAATCTTGCTGCTCTGGTCGATGCGGACGGCCAGCACGTCCTTCCGCGTGACGTTGATCTCAATCCAGGAACCGCGCTCGGGAATGATGCGGCAGCCGTGCAGCGCGCGATCGCCCTCGGCGCTGACCTTGACGAAGTCCACGCCCGGCGAGCGGTGCAACTGGGAGACGATCACGCGCTCCGAGCCGTTGATGATGAACTCGCCGCCCCCGATCATGATCGGGATCTCGCCGAGATAAATGGCCTCTTCCTGCGTGTTCTCCTGATCCTTGCGGATCAGCCGCACGCGGACCTTGAACGGCATCGCGTAGCTCAGCCCCAGCTCGCGGCATTCATCGGTCGTGTAGCGCGGCGGGTCCAGCTCGAAGCTGACGTACTCCAGCCGCATGTTCCCGTCATAGCTCTCGATCGGGAACACCTCGCGCAGCAACGCCTCCAGCCCGGAGTTGGTGCGCTTGTCCGGTGCGGTGTGCTCCTGCAGGAGCCGCGCATACGAAGCCGTCTGAACCTCGATCAGGTTCGGCACCGGCATCGCGTCCCCGAAGCGGCTGAAATCCCGAACGTGCTTTACCAGCATGGATGCTTCCTTGTCAGGGGCCGTTTGCTCAGCGGACGACGCTCGGAACCCGGCGCCGCAGGCTCCCGCCGGCGCTCCATCCGAACCTCGACCGTGGCTCGCGCCCCGGAGTTGCATGACCCGAACCGCTCAACGCTGCGCCGCTTGCAAGCGCGGCGCGCCGAACCGGCGACGTCGCCGCGCCGCACCTTTCGCGACCGAGACGCGCACCGACAGAAACACGCCCACGCGCGAACCGCGCAACCGCGCGACGCACCGGCCTGACCGCACGCGCCAACGGGGGCACGTGCGCGAACCGCCATGCCGGCGACGACAGCGCCCGCGCGCATGTGCTCTCGCAGCTTCGCTGGAATCCCCCCCCTTGCGGCGGCGAGGCGGTCAATCGCGACGTGCGGTCCATCAAGATCGCTGGCCTTCCGCTGTGTTTCAGTCGTTCGCGACAAGCCGACACGCGCAGCGCCGTCCCCCGTCATCCGGGCGACACCGCCGCGCAGCCGAAATTATGCGAACGAAGTAGTATACCGCCGGCCGCGCCCGACGCAACCCCCCCTCCCGACCACGAACGCCGACCCATTCGAAACCCGCGCGTCCCCGCCACCCGCCCGGCACGATACCATGAGCCGGCCCGCCGACAGGTGGCCAGGGACGGAAACGAAGTTATGGGACGATACGCCGGGATCGATTACGGAAGCCGACGGATCGGAATCGCGACTGCCGAAGACCCGGTTCGCATCGCCTTCCCGACAGCCGCCATCCCCGGCGTCAACGACCCCGGCCGCGACGCCCGGGCACTCCTCCGCTGGTGCGAAAATCACCCCGTCGATGAGTTCGTCGTCGGCCTGCCGGTCAACATGGACGGCACCCCCGGCCCGCAGGCCTTGCGATGCGAAAAATTCGCCGAGTTCCTGCGCCGCGCCTCCGGCCGCCCCGTTCACATGCAGGATGAGCGGTTGACCAGCTTCGCCGCCGACGACGCGCTGCGCTCCGCCGGCCACACCCCGGCCGACCGCCGCGCGGCCCGCCGCAGCGGCCAGCGTGACGCCCTCGCCGCGCAGGTCATCCTCCGCGAATGGCTGGACCGGAACCCGCCGCACGCTCCGCCGCCGACTTTCCCATCGCCCACCGAATAGCCGCCGAACGCTAAATAACGAGGGTTCGCTGAATAGCCGTTGGGACCGCTGTGCGGGCCGCACTCGGCGCTCCAGTCACGCACGGGCCGCAAACACTGCCCGCACAACTGCTCCTACGCACTTGACAGAACTCCATCGTCAAAGTCCGGCTGCTCTGTTGGACGCAAAAGGGCGACCGCACAGAGAGCGTGCAAGACTTGCTCGCTGGCGGTCTTGGTGAAGTTGTCGGCGGGCCATAGGCCGTGGCAGACTTTGTTGCGGATGTTGAGTCCTTTGGGGTGCGAGAGGGCCGCGATGAGGTAGACGCGGAGATCGGGGCCGAGTGCCTTGATGGTGTTCGCGTTGGCCAAGGGGTCGTCCGGGTGCCGCAGAACGTCGTTGATGCTCTTTTGCTGCATAACGCCGCGCCCCGACTGGTGCGGCTTGATCGCCGCGCCGCCGGAGTGATAGTGCAGGTTGACGAGCGCCTTCTCAATCTGGGGGACCAGCACATGCACGGACTTGAGGTAGTCCTTGTCGAAATGGGCTTGAAGCCCGGCTCGGATGATGGGCAGGCGATCCTCTTCGTACAGCGGACATCCCGCGATGAATGCCGTGGCTTGATCGACGGTGAGGCCCATCGTGTCGAAGAGATGATCGAATCCCCACCCGAGCCATAACTGTTGGCGTTGAAGATGCTGGCTTGTCCGCCAGACGGCCATGCCGTCCGGGTCGCCGTCGGTGTCGCCGATGTCGGCGACGATGTGGTCCGCGCAAATCAACACACGCTTGACACGCGCCTGAAGTGGGTACCTGTCGGCCAAGCTGTCTACCTGGCCTTCCAGTTGCTCCTGATCCGGGACGAACTGAGCCGTCAGCCAAGTCAACGCGTCCGGGATCCCCCGATTGGTCAAGACGGACCTAAATAGCTCGACGCCGTTTCGCCGTACTTTGACTCTCGTCGTGATTGTGGGCATCGCCTCTACGGCGCGCGATACCAGTTCCTGCCCCATGCGCCGGACCCGTTCGGCGTCCTCACGCAGCCCGGCTTCGACGTACAACTCGCTCGCGCGCTGAAGATCACCCATGCCGATCATAGGCGCGATGATGGCGGCACGCCGCTCGAGCACCTCGGCTGCGGCGCGAAGGACCCGCACACGATCAACCTCAGACTTCTTGCGTGCGTAGTACGCGGCGAGGCGCAAACAAACGCCCTGTGGACTGTGCGGCTCCACGTCCCACGGGCCGCCCGGAGTCGTCATCTGCGTGAACTTTGCTTCGAGCAGGTCGATGACTCGCTTCTCAGTCTCCGGCGAGATCGTCGGTCCCTTCTCTGGCGGCAAGAGGTTGTCGTACAAATAGCAGTAGGTGCCAATATGGCCGTCCTCGGCGGTCTTTTCCACGAACGCAACGGTCGCGTCAACGGCGGCGGTGATTCGTGCCTTGTCTTGCACCCTGAGCGCCAGTTGCAGGGCGCGCGTCAAGCCCTCGCGGGTGTCATACTTCTCGGTGCCGTCGTCCAGCGCGGCAGCGGCGAGATACGAGTAGATCGCGATGCGCGCGTACTTGATGTCGGGCTTCTTGCCGGTCACAAACTTGGTGGCGTCCCACACCAAGTCGGCGTACCGCGCCTTCATGACGGGATGCTTTGCTTCTTCGGCACGCCTGCCCCAATACTCGATGATTTCCGGCGTAGCCGTCCGAAGGTCCGAGCGGGCGCGATACTCACCTTGGTCGTTGGATTTCATTATCATCGGCTGAAAGTACGTATCCCACGGCCCGCCATCGATGGTGTCGTGCGTGCTGAACTCCCACGGTGCGCATTCCGCCCAAATAGACTTACGGGCGTCATCGTTGGGACAATTCATGCCTTGAGTCGCATTCTCGATCTCCACCCCCAGGTCGAAGCAGCCGAACACTCCCTCTCTCGCATCGAAGCGACTGAGGACATCGAGCAGGTTACGTGGTGGATTGATCGTCATACACTGATTATTGCACAATGCCGGTGGCACGGGGCCAGACACTGAACTTTCATCGCCCACCCCGGACGACCGCAGACCCCAGCAACGCGGACCGCCGGCGCAAGAACTCTGCCACTCTTCCCGACGGCACTTGACATCGCCGTTCCGATCGCTATCATTCCCCCGCTTGTCAAGACTGGATGCAGCCCCATGCGACGCGGCCTGTACAGCACTTCCTTCATCGACCGATGCGGCGGCCAGAGTCGCCCCATCGGCAGCGCGGGTTCGTTCCTGCTCCCCGCGCATTCCAACTGACCGAACCGATCGCTGAATTCGGGAGCGGCGGCGCCTGATCGCGTCGCTGCGTGTTCGCCTTGATCCGGCCCGCCCGCGCTGTGCGCGGTGCGATAACGCACTGTGTGTCCGCATGATTCGTAACTCCCGCATTGCCCGGCCGCTGGCGCCGGAGGACATCCGCCCGGGCGACTTCGTCGTCCCGCTGATCGTGCTTTCCGAGGAACGCACCTTCATGCGCACTCCCGATCAGCCGCTGATCGAGCGCGCCTCGCTGCTGCCGACCGATGAGCAGTTGTGCGTCGTGCGGGTCGTGTCCGTCTGCATTCCGTTCGTGCTGGCGGAAACCCACGACGGCGCCTCGCGCCTGATCGACGTGCGCCGGCAGCGCCTGGCGCGCCTGCCGCGCGCCTTCGGCCGGCAGGTCTTCCAGCGCATGAAGCCCGCCGCGACGCCCGCCGCGGAAGCCCCGTGCGATGAACCTGCGGAGAAAGTGTGAACCCCGCGGCTGCGCGCGGCACCGGCCGCAGCGCGGCTGCGCGCGGCATCGGCTCAAGCGCGGCAGCGAGCGCGCAGCATCGGCCGCAGCGCGGCAGCGCGCGCGGCTTCGGCTCAAGCGCGGCAGCGAGCGCGCAGCATCGGTTGCAGCGCATCCCGCGGGCGCGGGGGGTCGGCGACGGCCCCCCGCCCCCGTTCACCTGGCGCGGAGAACAGCGACCGCTCGCCCGCACTTCCCGCTGCACTTGACCCTTGCGTTTCGGCGTGCCACTGTCCTTGAGCAATACCGCCACCTCATCCAACCCCACGACCGCCACGCCCGCGCGCGTCCCGCACCCAATCTCAATCCGCCCTGTCTCACACCGGATCGAGCGCCAGCGCCTATGATGGAATCGCATGAAGATCGCCGCCGAACACAGCGCCGAACCCCGCCCGCTGCACGCCGTCGCGGAGCTTTTGCCGCGCGTCGCCGATGCCCTCGGCGGGGCGCCGGTTGATCTCTGCCTTCTGCTCACCAGCGCTCCTTCGACTCCCGAGTTGCCGGAAATGGCCGAACAGGTCCAGCAGCGGCTCGGCGCGCGGGTGCTGGTCGCCGCCACGGCCGGCGCATTGATCTGCAACGGGCAGGAATTCGAGCAGAACATCGGCACGGCGATCTGGGCGGCCGCGCTGCCGCAGGTGCGCTGCCGCGCGTTTCATTTCTCGGCGTCGGACGCCGATCGGCTCGACTCGCCGGAGGCGGTCGCGGAGCACGTCGGCGTCTCCCCCGATGAGAACCCCGCCTTCCTCCTGGTCGGCGACCCCTTCAGCGTGTATCCGCCGGATGTGCTGGATCGGCTGCACACCGCCTATCCCGGGCGGCCGATCGTCGGCGGGCTGATCTCCGCCGGGGAGCGGCCGGGAGAAAACACGCTGATCTTCGAGGGGTTGCCGCTGCATCACGGCGTGATCGGCGTGGCGCTTTCCGGGAACATCCGCCTCGATGCGCTCGTGTCGCAGGGCTGCCGGCCGATCGGGCGGCCGCTGGTCGTCACCCGCGCCGAGCGAAACGTGATTCACACGCTGGGCGGGCGGCCGACGATGGACGTGCTCGACGAGGTGATTCGCGGGCTGTCGCAGGCCGATCGGCGGCATCTCGAAACCGGGGGGTTGCTGGTCGGCTGCGTCGTCAACGAATACCAGCGGACTTTCGCCCGCGGCGATTTCCTGATCCGCAACGCCGTCGGCCTGGACCCCGAAGCGCGGGCGCTGGCAATCAGCGATCACCTGCGGACCGGGCAGACCGTGCAATTTCACGTCCGCGACCGCGAGTCCGCGTCGGCGGACCTGCGCGAAGCGCTCGGCGCTGCGGCGGCCGACGGGCCGGCGGCGGGCGCGCTGCTCTTCTCATGCAATGGGCGCGGAACGCACCTCTTCGGCCGACCCCACCACGACGCCGGCGCGCTGGCCGCTGCGCTGGGAGCGCCGGCCACCGTGGGCTTTTCCTGCGCGGGGGAGATCGGACCGATCGGCGGGCGCAGCTACCTGCACGGCTTCACCGCGGCCGCGGCGCTGTTTCGGCCGGCGGCGGAGTGACGGCGTGGCGGCCGAACGGACGCGATTGCGATTTCCGGCCGAAGCGCGGCTGCGCCGGGCGGCGGATTTTCGCCGCGTGCTCGATGAGGGGCTGCGCGTGTCGGACGCGGTGCTGACGCTGTGGGTGGCGCGGCGCACGATGGCGGACGGTGCGAATTCGCCCACCGAGGGAGACGCGCGCGGCGGCCCGGCGGGTGAAAAAGCGGACGCCACAGACGACCGCGGCAGCGCGGCGGATGCGCGCGGCGGGCTTTCGACGCCGCTCGGCGCATTCTCGGCGCCGCTTTGCACACGGATCGGTATCCGCACGGGGCGGCGGCTGGGGAACTCCCCGCAGCGCAGCCGATTGCGGCGGGTGATTCGCGAGGCCTTTCGGTTGTCGCGGCCGCTGCTTCCGGCGGGATTGGACGTCGTCTGTTCCCCGCGATCGCGCGCCGGCGTGACGCTGGCGTCCTGCCGCGCCTCGCTGGAAAGCCTGTTGTCTCGCGCGGGTCGGCGATTGAGGACGTAAGCCGGCGGCGCATTCATCTCGACGCCGACGGCCGGCCGCGCTACGCGCTGCGTCGTCGCAGGAACTCAATCAACAGCCGCACGCCGAAGCCGCTGGCCCCGCGGCCGGTCGGCAGCTTTGGGTCGTCCCGATTCGCGACCGCGGCGATGTCGAGATGCGCCCACGCGGTCTTGGGCTTGACGAACTCCTGAAGGAACATGCCGCCGACGATCGCGTGCGCCTCCGGCCGGCCGGCCGAATTGCGGATATCGGCGTCGTGGGACTTGATCAACTCGCGGTAATCGTCCCAGAGCGGGAGACGCCAGAGCCGCTCGTGCATGCGGCGGCCGGCCTCGCCCAGGTCGGCGGCCAGCTCGTCGTCATTGCCCATCAGCCCCGCCGCTGCGGTGCCGAAGGTGGTCCGCACGCCGCCGGTCAGGGTGGCGATGTCGATCAGCGTGGCGGGGTTGAGGCGCGTCTGGGCGTACCAGAGCGCATCGCCCAGCACCAGTCGCCCCTCCGCGTCGGTGCTGATGATCTCGACCGTCTTGCCGCTCATCATCGTCAGGATGTCGCCGGGGCGATAGGCGTCGTGCGAGATCATGTTTTCCGCGGCGGCGATCAGCGCGATGACGTTGCAGCGGAGCTTCAACTGCGCGCAGGCGCGCATCACGCCCAGCACGGCGCAGCCGCCCGACTTGTCATACTTCATCGTGATCATGTTGTCGTTGGGCTTGATCGAATAGCCGCCGGTGTCGAAGGTGATCGCCTTGCCGACCAGCACGTGCGTCACGTTCGAGCGCGGGGCGCCGCGATGCTCCAGGCGGATCAGGCAGGGGCGCACCTTCGACCCGCGCCCCACCGCCAGCAGCCCGCCCATCCGCAGGCGCTCCAGCGCCGGCTGCTGCACGATCTCACACTTGAGGCCGCACTCGCGCGCCAGGCGGCGCGCTTCGGCCGCCAGCGACTGCGGCTGAATCACGTTGGCCGGCAGATGCGCCAGGCGGCGGGCGTAGTTCACGCACCCGGCCTCGGTCAGCGCGGCGCGGATCGCGGCCCGCGCGCCGCGCTCGAAGCCGTCGGCGGTGGCCGCCAACTGCACGCGGACGCGCGGCGGGGCCTTGGATTCGGGGGTGCGCATTTCGTCGAAGCGGAAGCCGGCCAGCGCCATGCCGACGATCCATTCGCACACGCCGTCCTCCGGTGCGGAAAGCAACCCATCGACCCAGAGCGCTGCGCTGCGGATGCGTTCCGCGATGAGCCAGCGCGCTGCGCTCGCGGCGGCGCTGCGAACGCGGGCGGGGTCGAGACGCTCGGCCGATCCCAGGCTGACGAGAATCACGCGCGGAATCGCGCCGCCGGCGGCGGTGTGGATGATCTGGCCGGGTTCGTCGCCGGGCGGAGCGGCGCGGCAGAGGCTCGACACGGCCCCGCCGCACAGGCGATCGGCGTGGGCCAGCCGCTCCAGTGCCGGCGCGGGCTTTGACGCCAGCGGGACGATCAGCACGTCGGGCGCATCGGATTTCTGCAGGCCGACGAATTCGAAGGTGGTTCCGTTCTGCGGCATGGACCGAGGTTCCGATCCGGGCCGGACATCGCTCGGCGAAGCGCGGCGGCCCGGCGCCGGCGCATCGCGATGAAAACAACCGAGCCGCGCAGTCTATCGGGAAGCGGGCATCGCGGCAGCCGCAACCCGCGACCAGCGCCGCGGCAACCGCAAGCGGCAATCAGCGCCGCGCAACGCTCGCAACAGGCGCATCGGGCGTTGCGTCCGTCGCCACAATACAAGTCGGGGCGGACTGCGCGTGTTCCGCACAGCCCGCCCCGCAGGTCATCACTCAACTCGCCCGGTTACGGCCGGGCGAAGCAACCCACTACGGGCAAATCACGATTCCGCAGTTGGAGCCGGCGCCCTGCGGCATTCCGCCGCTGAGCGTACACGACGCCGGCAGCACGTTCGTGCAGATGCCGCCCGGGAAGCAGCAGGCCTGCGCGGTGCAGCTCGGGCAACCGTTGCCCGGCGGCGGCGGCGCCAGAATGCACATCACGAACGGGTCGATGTCGAAGTTGTTGAACAGGCCGTCGCAATTCACGTCGCCCCAGCAGCGGCGACGATCCCAGCAGGCCTGCGTGCCGCCCAGGGCCAGGTAGCCCGGCGGCGCCAGCGTCGGGTCCGGCGGCGAGCCGACCAGAACGCCTTGGACGAAGAAGTCGATGTCGAAGTTGTTGACGGAATTGTCACAGTTGGCGTCACCGACAAGCACGCCATTGCAGCGGTCCGGCGGGCAGGTCGTCGCAATGCACGGCACATTCTGCGGCGTGCCGTTCTGCGAAATGCACACCGTCGGCGGGACGTTTACACAGGCGCCGCTCGGCAGGCAGCAACCCGGCAGCGGGCACTGGATGCCGGCACAGTTCGTGCCCGGCCCCTGCGGACTGCCGCCCGTGCTCAAGCATTGCATCGGCGCCAAGTCCGAACATGAGCCATTGGGATAGCAGCACGCCTCGCGGCACGGGTTCGGCACGCACGTCGTGCCGATTCCGAGGAAAACGCCAGCGGTGCAGCCCAACGGCGGGGTCATGAAGCACGACCCATCCGGGAAGCAGCAAGCCCCACGGCACTGCGTCGTCGCGCAAGCCGTCCCCGACCCCTGCGATTGCCCGCCCTGTCCCTGGCAGATGATTGGCAGCGTGTCGATGCACGAGCCGTCCGGCAGGCAGCAGGCCTCGCGGCAGAAGTTCACGCTGACGCACGTCGTGCCCGGACCCTGCGGCGTACCGCCATTGGCGAGGCACTGCGCGGCGGGCAGATCGGCGCAGCTCGTCTGGAAGCAGCACGCCTGCTCACACGGGTTCGGAACGCAGCTCGTCCCGACTCCGAGGAAGTTGCCGGCGGTGCAGCCGATGTTGAGCGTCATGAGGCAGGAACCGTCCGGCAGGCAGCACGCGCCCAGACACGCACCCGGCGTGCAGAGCGTCCCATCGCCGAGGTAGGTGCCGTTGCACTGGCCGACCGGGACGACGACGCAGGTGCCGTCAGGTCGGCAGCAGGCGCCCTGCGGCGTGATCGGGCACACCACCATCGCGCACGTCAGGCCGCCCGCCTGCGGAGCGCCACCCTGCGCTTGGCAGACCGGAATGGGCAACATGACGCACGATCCATCCGGCAGGCAGCACGCTCGCGGGCACAGAGTCGTGAAGCAATCGGAGCCGGCCGGCCCGGCCGCTCCGCCCAGCAGCCCGCACGTGCCGGCGGGCACGTTCGAGCAGCTTCCATCCGGGAAGCAACAGGCCACCGGTCGGCAGGTTTCGGGCGTGCAGGCGGTCCCGTCCCCCTGCCACAACCCGCCGAAGGCCTCGCACTGCGCCTGGTTCGGCTCCGCCAAGCAGGCGCCGTTCGAGTAGCAGCAAGCGCCGCCGGTCGGCTGGCAGCAATACGGCTGCGACTGTGTGTTTCGCGGCATGGGGGCGGGATCGACGCGAAGGAAGTCGGCGCCGTTATCGTCCATGTCGATGCAGCCCTCGTCGAGGCGCTGCAGGCTCGCCGTTGCACTGAGCATCGGCGCTACCGACGGCCCCGGCGCGGTCTCCCAGCAGTTCGCCGTTCCGTAACCCAAAAAATCCTCAATCGTGGGGTCGGCAATCGGGCACGGTCCGACCAACGCCACCGTGGTGTTTACCAGCGCGACCTTGCCGCTGGCGTTGCTCATCGCCGTGGTGCCGATCATGTCCGGCGGCGGCGGCGGCATGCCGGCGGCGCCGCAGGACATCTGCACGAGGAAGTAGCCGCACGGGTCAATCACGCCGGTCAGCGGAGTCACCTGCCAGGCCATCCCGGTCGCCGAGGCGTACTGAATGCTCCACCCGCCCAGCGCGATCGGAACCTGCGTTCGGTTGTGAAGCTCCACATAATCACAGCGCCAGGTGGGCGCAGCGCCCCCGCCGCCGCCGTAGACGGCGCTGATCGTGACACGCGGATCCTGTGCAAGCGCCACACCGCTACACAACGCGGCTGTCAGGACAATGGCCCGGAACATGCTCGCTCCTTTGCTCCAAACACGATGTGTCGCCGACGCACCATGCGCCCGGCTGAGACAGAGGCGAAGTCCTCGCGCGAAGATCGGTCCGGCAGGACTCCTGCCCCATGGGAACCGCAAAGCCTAACCGTCCGTGCGCGCGGTGGTCAATGACCATTCAGGTTTTCCAAGGCCGGCACATCGGCCCGACTCGCTCTTGCGCAAACAAAGTGCGCCCGGAACACACCCGGCGGACCGCCGAAGCGGCTCGCCGGCTCGATCCGGGCGCACTGTCACTTGGGCGTTGCGAGGTCGCGGCAATCAGCGGAGCTTGAACCGCCCGCGGCCGACCTTCCGGAGGTGCTTGCTGCGGACCATCTCGGCCATCGCGATGCCGGTGCTCTTGGCCAGCGTCTTGTTGTCCGACTTGTAGCCCATCTTCACGACGGCATCGGCGATGTGCCCGACGCGGGCGACCTGGTCGGGTTTCATGGCGCCCAGGATGAACTCCTTGAGCGAGCCGCGACGCGGCGGCTTGGGACCGCCGGCACGGGCCGCCGGCGCAGCGGCCTTCTTCGGACCCGGCTTGGGGCCGCGCTTGCCGCCCGACTTGGGACCGGGCTTCCCACGGTTCACCGCAGGAGCAGCGAGACCGCCGAAATCGGCGATCATCTCGTCAAGCGATCCGATGCGGCGATCAAGCTGGTCGCGCTGAGCAAGCAGTGCGGATCGTGCGGCATTGAGACCTTGGACAGCGCCGGCGGTGCCGGCCCCTTTTCCCTTTCGGGCCATTCGAAAACTCCAGAAATTTTCCACTCATGCGAATGCGGCGACAACCGTGGCAAGGTCGCGCTCGGCAGCACCGCCGGCAGGCGGTCCCCCGATGCGACCAGTCGAGACAGCATTCGCGTTTGGTCTTCGCGGCCTCAACCTCCGCCGACGACCGGGACCGCGCCAGGATCCTGAGGTCGATTCATCCGGGGAGTCGGAGCCGCTCCGGTTGCGCTGGGTGGAATATTCCGCCTTCCAACGCCCGAAGTCAATAGGTTGGGATGCACAAACCGTCGCATTTATAACAGTAGCCTGCGTGCGGTTGTGCATTATTCGCACGCGGCCATTGCCGCCCATCCACGGAACGCGGAAATCTCTCCGCACCTCACGGTCGCGACGGCGCCGCCGCCCGCTGGCGAAGTGCGTCAAACGGCTCGCGCAATCGCTGCTCCAGCACCTTGACGGTGGCCTTCTCAAACAACGCCGCCGCCCGGCGGCTCATCTCAGTGGTCACCACCCGCTCCCGCAGCGAACGCTCCACCTCCGCCCGCACATCCTCGAACCGCACGTGCTCCGGCGGCAGCCGCCGCTCCAGCCGCAGCACGTGAAAGCGCTCCTCCACGCGCAGCGGCGCGCTCACCTCGCCCGGCGCCAGCGCAAACGCCGCTTCGCGCACCAGCGGCGGAATCTGGTCATCCGCGAACGAGAACGGCGGCAGCAGCCCCCCCTGTGTCGCCGACGGATGCCGGCTGAAGCGCTCGGCGACCCGCGCGAAATCCTCGCCGCGGTTCAGCGCCTCGAGCGCCGCGGAAAGCGCCGCGGAATCCGCCACAATGATGTCGCGCACCTCGACGCGCTCGCCGTAGGTGCGGCTGAATTCCTCGCGCAGCGTCGCTTCGCTGAGAACGACGTTTTTCTCGACCAGCTTGCGCAGATGGGCGTTGCGCTCCATGCTGATCATGAACTCGGCGTGCGAAATGCCCTTCTGCTCCAGCAGCAGGTCGAGCACGCGGCGCTTGTCGACCGCTTCGATCCGTTCCCCGGGCGCCTCGGCGGTCAGCAGCCGCTCCACGCTCTGTTCATACTCGCGCTGCACGTCGGCGCGCGACACCGCGATGCCCGCCGCCTGCGTCTCCTGCCGCGCCAGCTCCAGCAGCACCATCTGCTGCAGGGCGGCCAGCCCGTGCGACTCGATCAGCAGGTTCACCACCGCTTCGCGCGACACCGGCTTGCCGTTAACCAGTGCGATCGCGTCCGACGCAATGGCAACATGCGGAAAAAACAGCAGCAGGATCGAAAGTGCCGCGGACGGCAGGCGGTTCATCGGGAGGCTCCAAAGGCCGCTTCGCAGGGCGAATTCCAAAACTCAGACCAGCGATCGGCCGCGCAGCCCCTCCGGCTGCGGCAGATCGAGCATGGTCAGGATGGTCGGGGCGACGTCGTACAGGCTCGCGTCCAGCCGGCCCGCCGGCACTCCCGGAGCGCACAGGATGTGCATCCCCATCTGGGCGTGGTTGGCGTCGTCCGGGCCGGTGTCATTCTCAAAGGTGTAGATGTCCGGATTGCCGATCGTTCCGACGCTGCGCCAGTGCAGATCGCCGAAGATCACGATCAGGTCCGGCGGCACACCGTTCACCCGGCGATACACGTCCTCGGGTCGATACACGCGCGTGCCCATCGGACGGCCGTGATGATCGGGCAGCGCCTCCAGCTTGCGGATCAGCTCAGCACGCAGCGCCTCGTACTGGTCCGCCGGAACCACCCCCGACGGCTCGCGTCCGGCGCGATTGATGAACAGCCGCCCGTAGTAACCGCCCTCGCCCCACGCGCGCGTCCGCGACCAATCCACCTCATTGACGTCGAAGCGCCGTTTGCCCGTCGCGCCCGGCTTCATCACCAGGTATCCCTCGCGGATCAGCCAGTCGTTGAAGCACAACCCGCCATCCATGCGCTTCGCGCCGTGATCCGACACCACCCAGACCGCGCTCCGCGCCGGGTCCAGCGGCGCAAGCAGGGCGCCGATCCGCCGATCCAGTTCGACGTAGTAGTCGTGAATCGCGTTCTCAAAGGGGTTCCCCGGCTCGTAGCGATGATGCTCGCGATCCATATATTGCCAGAAGCCGTGATGGATGCGGTCGGTCCCCATCTCGACCATCCAGAAAAGCTGCCACGGCCGCGTCGCCAGCAGATGCTCACAGACGCGGAAGCGGCGCTCGGTCATCTCGTAGATCTGGTCCAGCAGGCGCTGCTTGTCGTCGGTGCGGAAGTCCTTTACGTCGACGAGATATTCGCCGACCAGCGCCGCAATCTCCTCGCGCAGCGCGGGCGGATGGGTGTACTGGCTGTCGATCCCGGGCGTCAGGAAGCAGGTGATCTGCGCCCCGAGGGGCGGCGACACGATCGGAAACGTCTGCGGCACGCCGACCGTGATCGAGCTGAGTCCGCGCCGTCCCATCAGATCCCAGATGCGCGGCTCCTGAATCGCCAGGTTCGTGGCGATCGTCAGCTTGTCGTAGCTGAAATCCGCGCGGTTGCGAAAGCCGTAGACGCCCAGCTCGCCCGGGTCGCGCCCGGTCGCCATGCAGCTCCACGCCGGCACGGTGATCGGCGGCATGCAGCTTTCGAGCCGTCCCCAGGCGCCGCGCTGCACCAGCGAGCGCAGCGTCGGCAGGTCGTCAAGCCAGCGCTCGAACACCAGCGCGGGATCGGCGCAATCCAGCCCGATGACGGCTATCTTCTCGATCGCGGGCATCGCGGGTGTGTCTCCGGTCGCGCCGGGAAGCGCCCGGCGGATGCCGGAATTCTATGCGGGCCGCGCGGCGCCCGCGAGCGAGCGCATCGCCGCAGCGCCGGAGGATTGCGGATGAAAGCTTCGCTGGTTCCGGGTCTGACCTTCGAGATCGAGTTCACCGTCACGCCGCCGATGTGCCCGCGCTTCGATGATGAGCCGGTGCACCCCGTTTGCGCGACGTGGACCGTGGTGAACTACATGGAATTGGCCGGCCGGCGCGTACTCGAACCGCACCTGGAGCCGCACGAGGAGGGCATGGGGGTGCACATCCGCGTGGATCATCGCTCGCCGGCGGTCGTCGGCAGCGCGGTGACCGTTCGCGCGACGGCGACCGCCGTGACGCCCGGAAGGCTGACCTGCGAGGTGCGCGCCGTGGTCGGCGGGCGCACCGTCGCTGAAGGGGAGTTCGTGCAGGCGATTCTGCCGCGCGAGTCAATCGCGCGGCTGATCGAGCGCCACCGACCCGCTACGCCAGGTTCATCGTCATGAGGAACACGGCGTTCTTCTCGACCTTGTCGAGCCGGTTCCGCAGCAGTTCCACGGCCTCGACCGGGTTCATGTCGCTCACGACGCGGCGCAGCATGTAGATCTTTTCCAGTTCCTTCGGATCGAGCAGCAGCTCTTCCTTGCGCGTGCCGGATGCGGCGATGTTGATCGCCGGCCAGATGCGCTTGTCGACCAGGCGGCGGTCGAGGTGCAGCTCGCTGTTGCCGGTGCCCTTGAACTCTTCGAAGATCACTTCGTCCATCTTCGAGCCGGTGTCCACCAGCGCGGTGCCGATGATCGTCAGCGAGCCGCCCTCCTCGATGTTGCGGGCGGCGCCGAAGAAGCGCTTGGGCTTCTGCAGCGCGTTGGCGTCCACGCCGCCGGTGAGGATCTTGCCGGAGTGCGGCACCTCGGTGTTGTAGGCGCGCGCCAGGCGCGTGATCGAATCCAGCAGGATGACCACGTCGTGGCCGTACTCGACCAGCCGCTTGGCCTTCTCGATCACCATTTCCGCGACCTGCACGTGGCGGCTGGCCGGCTCGTCAAACGTCGAGCTGATGACCTCCGCCTTCGTGTGCCGCTGCATCTCGGTGACTTCCTCCGGGCGCTCGTCGATCAGCAGGATGATGACCTTGGCGTCCGGGTGATTGTGCGAAATGGCGTTGGCCATCTTCTGCATGAGCACGGTCTTGCCGGTGCGCGGCGGCGCGACGATCAGCATGCGCTGACCGAAGCCGATCGGCGTGACCATGTCCACGATGCGCATGTTCAGTTCTTTGGGAGAGGTCTCCAGGAACACGCGCCGGTTCGGGTGCAGCGGCGTCAGATCCTCGAAGTTCGTCTTCTCCGTCACGCACTCGGGCGTCTGGAAATTGATCGCCTCGACGCGCAGCAGCGCGAAGTAGCGCTCGCTCTCCTTCGGCGGGCGGATCTGCCCCGCCACGACGTGTCCGTTCTTGAGGCCGAAGCGGCGGATCTGCGACGGGCTGACGTAAATATCATCCGGGCAGGGCAGGTAGTTGTATTCCGGGCTGCGCAGGAAGCCGAATCCGTCCGGCAGAATCTCCAGCACGCCCTCGCCGTAGAGCAGACCGTTCTGGTTGATGCGCCGCTTGAGAATCTGAAAGATCAGGTCCTGCTTGGAGAGGCCGACGTACTCCTCGATCCCCTCCTGCTTGGCGACCTCGTGCAGATCCGTAACGCTCATGCGCTGCAGATCGGTGATGTGCAGCTCGCCGCGCTTGACGCGCTCGTACTTCTCGTGCGTCTCGCGGTCGATCGCCGGCTCCGCGCCGCCCCCGCCGCCGCCCGCATCCCGTGCAGCAGGCCGCGCCGCGCCGACCTCCGCGCCGGGAACGAACTTGGACGCCGGCGCCTCGCTCGCCGCCGGAGCGGCCGGGGCCGCAGCGGCCGGCTCGACCACATCGTCGTCGAGGCTGTCCATCACGTCCTGAAGCTTCTTCTTGTTCGGCCCGCGCGAGCCGCGCGTCGTCGCCTTTGCCATGACTCATCAACTCCGAATCGTCAAAACAGACCAGATGTGAAACTCGCTGTCGAAGGCCGCCGCCCGACCCGGAGCGATTCTCCGGGCAACGCGGGGCCGCGCTTCTCACCGGCGCAGCACGTCCCGCAGGACGGCCGCCGCGGCGGACTGCAGTTCTTCCTCAGTACCCTCATTCACAATGACGAAATCCGCGCGCGCACGCTTCGCTTCGGGCGGGAGCTGCCATCGCTCCCGGGACTCCACCTGCGCCGCATCCCAGCCGCGCGCGGCTTGCAATCGGGCCAGCCGAACCCCAGCGCTTGCGTCCACGAATATGACCGAGTCGCAGATGCGATCGAGTTGGCTTTCAAGCAATAGCGGGGAATCCAGGACGACGGCGGGAATCGCGGGATCCCCAACCGCCTGCTCAATACTATCCGCCCGCAGCGCGTCGATCAAGGGGTGAACCAGCGACTCCAGCCGCCGCTTCTCACCACCATCGGAAAATATGATCTCCGCAATCCGCCGCCGGTTCGGCTGACCGTCCGGGGCAATCACCTCCGGCCCCCACCACGATCGCAGCCGCTCCAGCACTTCCGGCCGCCGCAGCACCTCGTGATTCAGCCGGTCGGAGTCGATGACCTTGCATCCCAACGCACCGAGTGCGGCCGCGACCCGGGACTTGCCGGCCCCGATCGCACCACACAACCCCACTATCGGCTTCCTGCGCTGTTCCACCGTACAGGTCTGCTCCAATACGCCCCAAAGCCCCCAACGCCGGCTGAACCGGAATAATTCCCCCGCCTCTAACCGCGATTCGCGCGAAATCACACCAGCAACGACCGCCCGGTCATCTCCGCCGGCGGCTCCAGGCCCATCAGGTGCAGCACCGTCGGCATCACATCCGCCAGCCGGCCGCCCTCGCGCAACCGCGATCCCGGCAGCCCCGCCCCAACCACATAGAGCGGAACCGGGTACGTTGTGTGGGCTGTGTGCGGCCCGCCCGTGGCCGGATCAATCATCTGCTCCAGGTTGCCGTGATCGGCCGTTACGACCGCGCACCCGCCGCGCGCCGCCATCGCCTCCAGCACCCGCCCGACGCACGCATCCACGACGCGGCAGGCCTGCACGGCCGCCGGCAGCGAGCCGGTGTGCCCCACCATGTCCGGGTTCGCATAGTTGAGAATGATCGCGTCATCCACGCCGCTCTGAATCCGCGCGATCACCCCCTCCGTCAGCTCCAGCGCCGACATCTCCGGCTGCTGGTCATAGGTGCTCACCTGCGGCGACGGCACCAGCAGCCGCTCCTCCCCCGGAAACGGCTCCTCGCGATAGTCGTTGAAGAAGAACGTGACGTGCGCGTACTTCTCCGTCTCCGCGGCGCGAAACTGCCGCAGCCCCAGGCGGCTGATAAACTCCCCGGCGATGTTCTGCATCTTCGGCGGCTTGGGGAAGGCCACCCGCACCGGCAGCCCGCGCTCATATTCCGTCAGCGTGACGATGCTCACATCCGGCCGCGGCCCGCGGGAAAAACCCATGTCGCGCTGCGTCCCGGTGCGATCCGCATCGCGATACGGAAAGGTGTCCAGCGCGAAGCTCTTGATGATCTGCCGCGGGCGGTCGCCGCGGAAGTTGAAGAACACCAGCGCGTCGCCGTCGCCGATCGTCGCCCGCGGCGTCAGCCCGTCGTCGCTGATCACCGTCGGCGACACAAATTCGTCGCCCCGCATCGTCGGCTCGACCGGGTTCGCGTAGTAGCGCTCCAGAGCCGCGCCCGCCGAGGGGGCGGCTTCGGCGTCGCCATGCACATAAAGCCGATAGGCGCGTTCGGTGCGCTGCCAGCGATCATCGCGGTCCATTGCCCAGTAGCGCCCGCAGACGCTGGCAATCTGTCCGACGCCGAGCTGCCGCAGCCGCGCCTCGACCTGCCGCACGATCTCGATCCCGCTGGTGGGCGCGGAGTCGCGCCCGTCGGTGATGGCGTGCACATACACCTGCCGCAACCCGCGCTGCGCCGCCAGCTCGACGCAGGCGTACAGGTGCTCGAGCACGCTGTGCACCCCCGCATCCGAGCAGAGGCCCATGACGTGCAACCGGCTGGAGCGCGCCTTGCAGCGCTCCACCGCCGCGACCAGCTCGGCATTCTGAAAAAAGCGGCCGTCGGCGATGGTCTTGCTGATCCGCACGATCTCCTGATCGACGATCCGCCCCGCCCCGATGTTCTGATGCCCGACCTCGCTGTTGCCCATCACGCCGTCGGGCAGCCCGACGTCCAGCCCGCTGGTGCGGATCAGCGTGAACGGGCAGGTCGCGCGCAGCCGCGCGTCCACCGCCGGCGCGGCGATCCGGACGGCGTTGGCGTGATCCTGGTCGGCGTGCGGGTTTTCGCCCCACCCGTCGCGGATGATGAGAATGCAGGGTCGAACAGCGGGCTTCATCGGGCGGTCCTTCGGAAAAACCGGGCGGAACGACACACTATCTTAGGGGCGTAAAGGCGGACGGGGGTAGCCGACCGCCGCCGGCCGGAACACTTGGCGCGATTGCGCCTGGTGCGCCCGGCGCCCAGCGCGGCCCCAACCTGGAACTGCGGCGACTCTGCGAGATTCCCGTTTGACGCGGAAAGCAGCCGGGCTAGCATCATGGAGCCACCCGTCGCAAGCGACGACTGGGAGCACTTCTTCGCCGTCGCCGAATGGCTGCGTACATATTTCGGGGAGACCTGCCGATGATCCCTCGCGCCCTCACCCTTGCCATCGTCGCCTGTTGGGCAACTTCGGTGTATGGACAGACCGTCCGGGACGTTTACCTCGACGCCGGCATCCCAATGATTCGCTCGACCCGCACCATGACGGTTGACTGGCGCACCAATTTGATCGCCGCCAACGAGCAGCGCGGGTACGTCCTGTACGGCCTGACGCCATCCGCCACCCAGCTTTACACGTCCGCCTATTCCCCCGCACTTGACCCCTTCCTCGAAGACTCCCCCATTCCGCACAACTTTACGGATCGCACTTACATGGCAATCGGCGCCCATGACGGCGGCGCTGTCATTTGCTGGCAGCGGCTCTCCGGCGACATGGCGTGCGTGTCGATTGACGAGGGTGGCGCCGTCGTCGGCGGTCCGGTCGACATTGCCCGCCCCCCGTGGAGCAATGGAACGCCCATGATCACGGCAAGCGCAAGCGGGGCAAGTATCGGGTTTACGGGCGGTACAACGTCAGGATGCTCGAACTGCAACGTGTTCCTCCGCAACGCGTCGCTTGATCTGACCCACATATCGCCTTCTGTCACTATTGCCGCCGCACAAACGACCTCGGACTTGTATTACGTCAGAAAGGTCTTTCGAACCGCCGACGATCGCGTAGGCCTGCTATACTTGAAGTCTCGACAGTCACAGTCGTTCACCTGTCTGCGCTGGATCGCAGTGGACGGAACTCTCGAGCCGGAAATCGTATTGCCGTTCCACATGATCGCCGCGCTTCAGGACGACGGTGATCTGCTTGCAGTTGCGGTTCAACCTTCGGGCGCGTGGGTCGTCCAGCGAGTGTCCACAAATGGCGATCCGCTCGGGCCGGCCCACCCGCTGAACTTGTCGTCGGCCTACGCTCTGGATATCTCCCCCGACGGCTGGATTCTCGCCGCCGACGAGGACTACCTCACCGGCCAGCTCCGATTCCGGCTATTCAACGCCGAGGGCGTGCCCGCCGGTCCCTGGTTCGACCCGACCTACTTCGACCCCGAACTGCCGCGCAATTCCTTCGACGGCTCATTCGCCCCGGTCGCCGTCACCCGCGGAGGCGCCGTGTGGATCGCGTGGATTTCCCTCCCCGATGAGCCGGAGCCGGCTCAGTGGCACCTGACCTCCCTCGTCCCATTCACCCGCGGCGACCTCAACGGCGACGGCGTCTTCAATAATTTCGACATCGACCCTTTCGTCCTCGCGCTGACCGACCGCCCCGCCTACGAAGCGCTCTACCCCGGCATCGCCGCCGACCTCGTCGCCGACTACGACGGCAACGGAATGCTCAACAACTTCGACATCGACCTCTTCGTCGCGGCAATCGTCGCGGGGCCGTAGCGGCCCGAGCCGCCGGCCCGCACACGCTCCGTCACCCGGCGACCCGCGGCCAATCAGCCGCGCCCCGCCGGCAGTTCCAGCACGAACGACCCGCCGCCCCCGACCGCTCATGGCAGCCGCGCGCCGCTCCGGGTAGCATCGAGCCTCCGGCGCATGGTTCGACCGCCCGGGCAACCCCGGGCACGCGCGTTCGCGCCGCGGTGCGTTCCCCCGACGACCGGGGTTCGCCCGCCGGGCCCTGCGCCGCATCGCTTCCGGAGCCACAACGATCATGTCCGCGAATCTGCTCAACGAGTACATGCAGGGCGTCGCCGCGCGCAACCCCGGCGAAAAGGAATTTCAGCAGGCCGTCCACGAAGTGCTCGAATCCATCATCCCCGTGCTGGAGCGCCACCCCGAGTTCCGCAAAGCCCGCATCGTCGAGCGGCTCACCGAGCCGGAGCGCGTCGTCACCTTCCGCGTCCCCTGGGTCGATGACCGCGGCGACGTGCAAGTCAACCGCGGATTCCGCGTGCAGTTCAACAGCGCCATCGGCCCCTACAAGGGCGGCCTGCGCTTCCACCCCTCCGTCACCGTCAGCATCATGAAATTCCTCGCCTTCGAGCAGACCTTCAAAAACGCCCTCACCACCCTGCCCATGGGCGGCGGAAAGGGCGGCAGCGACTTCGACCCCCGCGGCAAGAGCGACAACGAGGTCATGCGCTTCTGCCAGTCCTTCACCACCGAGCTCTTCCGCCACGTCGGCGCGGACACCGACGTGCCCGCCGGAGACATCGGCGTCGGCGGCCGCGAGATCGGCTACATCTACGGCCAGTACAAGCGCCTCGTGAACCGCTTCGAGGGCGCCTTCACCGGCAAGGGCGTCGGCTGGGGCGGCTCGCTGATGCGACCCGAGGCCACCGGCTACGGGGCCGTTTACTTCGCCCAGGAAATGCTCGCCACCCGCGATCAATCCATCGCCGGCCGAACCGTCGCCATCAGCGGCTACGGAAACGTCGGCTGCGGCGTCACCGAAAAGCTCAACCAGCTTGGCGCGCGGGTCGTCACCATCGGCGATGAGTACGGCTTCGTCCACGATCCCGAGGGCATCACCGGGGCCAAGTTCGAGTTCATGAAGGAGCTGTGGCAGGTGCGCCCGCGCGCCGGCCAAGGAATACGCCGACAAGTTCAACTGCCGCTGGACCGCCGGCGCCCGGCCGTGGTCGGTTCCCTGCGACCTGGCCATCCCGACCGCCGCGGAGAACGAGCTGTCCGGCAAAGACGCCGAGCAGCTCATCGCCAACGGCTGCACCTGCATCGTCGAGGCGGCCAACATGCCCTGTACGCCGGAGGCCATCGAGGCCTTCCAGAAAAACAACGTCCTGTTCGCCCCCGGCAAGGCGGCCAACGCCGGCGGCGTCGCCACCAGCGGCCTCGAGATGACGCAGAACAGCATGCGGCTGTCGTGGTCGCGCGACGAGGTCGACGCCAAGCTGCACGACATCATGCGCCGCATCCACAAGACCTGCGTGGACACGGCCGCCGCCTACGGCAAGCCCGGGAACTACGTCATCGGTGCGAACGTTGCCGGGTTCCTGAAGGTGGCGATGGCGATGATGGACCAGGGCGTCGTGTAACGACGCGTGCGCTTCGCCGCCTCGCGCAATGCGGTGACGATCCGCAGGATGCGGCGGCAATCAACAGGACGCGCCGGCGATCCGCAGAACGAGGCGGCAGTCCGCGTTCGCTCTTCGAAAGCAACCGGACGACAAACGACCGTCCCCCGCGCGGATCGCTCCGCACGGGGGACGGTCTTGCTATTCGAACTCTCACACCCGTCACACCCACCGCCGGCACCCCGGCGAACCTCCCGCTAACCCGGTCGGCCGGTGCGGGAATTTGCTTATCGACGCGGCGCCGGAGCCGGAGCTCCGCTGCCCACACCCGGCACCGGCGGCGGCGGCAACTGGATCACCGGCATCTGGATCGGCGGACCGCCCGTCGTGCTGTCCGGCGACGGGTTGATCTGGTTCGGGTTCGGCGTCGGCGTCGGCGCCGCACCGGGATCGGCCGGCAGCGGCGGCTGCGCCTGACCCGGATTGCTCAGGTAGTCGCGGATCGGCACATCACCCGTCGGCCGCGTGTAGAAAACTGCGTCCGGAGTCGGCGTCGAGTCACCCGTACCGGTCAGGAAGTCGCCCGCCATCAGCGCGAACATGTCCCCTTCCCTGTTGCTGCGCATGGCGATCATGATCACGGAGTAGCTCTGCATCGCGCCAAGGTAGTGGCGACGCTCGGGTGACGGAATCCCCGCGGCGTCGTTGTCATCCGCCGGAGGATCCGCCGAGCCGCTCTCGCCGCCTCCGGCGGCGCCGTCAGCCTCGTAGCCGTAGTTCACTAAGTTGCTGTTGTCGTCCAAGTCGCCGTAATAATCGCCTTCTGCCGGCTTGCTGGAACTGCTGCCGCCCTTGTCTCCCTCGTAGCTGCCGTCGCCATCAGCGTCGGTAAACCGCTCCGAGGAGCCAACCGCTTCGCACGTCCCGCCGCTATCGCACAACATCGCGGTGGCGTTGTACGAACCATCCGCGTTATGCGTGACTCGCACGACCACGTCCACGTTGCCGTCTCCAAGCGCCGTAGTCGAGTCGCCGCCCGATCCACCCTGTTCGCCGTCGCTCGCACCTGGTGCGGGCGGCGTGCCGGGCGTCCCGCTCCCACCACCGGACGAACGCCCCGTTGAGCCGCCGGTGCCCGGCAACGGCGGTCGCGTGCCATCCGCAGCCCCGGCCCCGGCCCCGGCACCCGTTCCTCCGCCGCTGCCCGTTCCTCCGCCGCCGTTACCTGAACCACCCGTCCCGCCGTTTCCCACTGCCGGACCCGGCGGCGTGTAGCCGTTCGCATCGGCAATCGCCCTCAACCGCGCACGACCCTTCGCCTCGGTCATGCGCCCGCCCTCCATATTGCGGATCACGTCATAGCTGCGCGTGTCACTGGGATCACCGCCAAGCCCCGCCACCTTCGCCGCCTGGCGCAGAATCTCACCCGCCTGGGCACTGATGACCGCGTCGTCGGGCAGGCGCTGCGAGCGAAGCGCCTGTCGGCGGATCGCCATCTGCCAGCCCATCCGGCGGATGTCATTGTGAAAGTTGGGATCCCACAGCGCGTCATGACCCAGCGACTGCAGACTGGCGGCGTCTTTCAAGATGTCCTGCGCATGCCGGTTGGCCAGGTCCGGCGGAAGCCCCAACCCATTCGCTGCGGCCCGCGTGACGATGTGCTCCCGTGATGAGCGGCGCAGCTCATTGACGAATGCGGGATCCTGCGGGTTCCCATCTCCGCCAACCAACTGAACGGCCGCGGAAACCTCCATCAGGTCTTTCAGCCCACCGGCCGCTCTGGCCGCCTCCCTCACACCGGCTTCGGTCGCAGCGGCGTCATTCATAGCGCGCCGCAGGAGAATCAGGCTGGTGTCACGCCCGGCCTCGCTTTGCGGCGGGCCGGCCATGGGGGCCAGCCGAGCGGCCAGCCGATCCGCTATGGCTGGTGCGACGGCGTCCGCGCCGACAAACTGCGCCGCGGCAGGCGTGCGCACCAGCGCCTCGGTCAGGACCATGTCATTCTGAACGCTGGCGATCGCCGCCGCAGAAACCAGGCCTCTCGCGGCAATCGCCGCCGCCGCCTCGGCGGTGAATGCGTAGCCGCTGAGCGTCGCCGCCGGCTGCACGGCGCTGCCGTGATGAACCTTCATGTTGTCGACAATCACATTCCAGTCGTCGCTCCAGAAGTTGAAGGTCCGCGACACCGCCTGAGTCGACGTGGTGCTGCGGGTCTGAGCGACCGCTGAGCCGGCCCAGAAACCGCCGATCGCGCCGAGCAGAAGCGTGGAATTCGCCAGGATGTGCAGATAACGACGCATGATTCGTTCCTTTCCGTGTTCGAACCCGGCGGGCCGCGGACTCACGCCGCGTTCATCCCGCCGACGGGATCAGCGACGGAAAGGACCCTGACTCACGAAAGTCCGCCGGAATCTCAATGGCGATCCCCGAAACGGCATCCCACCCCGCCAATTCCTCCTTCCTGCCGCTACGGACGCGGTTCCGGTCAATGGCAGGGCCGATCACGCCGCCCCGGCATTGGGCATGCAGGGGCTGAATCAGGCCCTGGGTCCGGAAATTCGCTTGGGAACCCCCAGGTCGCTGACTACCATGAAGCGGGCACTCCGGCCGATGGGCGGCCGGGCAACCTCCTGCAAGTCGAGCCGTTGTCGCAACATGGCAACATCTGGCACCTAGCCCGCCTTCTCTCGGAGCCTGCGGACATGAGTACCCGCCTCATCCAGACGGCCACGCTGTTCTGCGCGATTCTGATCGTGTCCGCCGCGCCCGCACTGGCGGACGCCGAGCGCGACTCCACCACGGAAACCGGCTGGTGGTACTTCACCTCGGCCACCGAAGCCCAGATCAACACCAAGCGGGCGGAGGGCTATCGCCTGATCAAGCTGAGCGTGGTGGACAATGACCCGATGCGCTTTTCCGCCGTGCTGGTGCACAACTCCGGCGCCTACTTCAACCCGAGCGACGGCTGGTGGTTCGATCTGACGTTCACTCAGATGGAGGACATCCTGCAGGCGCCGGGCGTCCGCGCGCTGCAGATCTATCCTATCTGAATCTCAACGGCGCACTGCGCTACGCGGTCGTGCTGCTCTCCAACAGCGGGCAATACGCCAAGGGCTGGTGGTGGGCGCACAACACCGACCTGGCCGGCATCCAGAGCATCGGCGCCAATCAGAACATGCGGCTGATCTCCTGGCAGCGACGTCCCAACGAAGGAGCGCGTTTCAGTTGCGTGTTCGTCTCCAACACCGGATCGGACAACCGCCAGTGGTGGCCCTATCCCGGCGTGTCACCCGCCACGCTATCCAACGCGCTGGACCAGAACGACGCCCGCATCACGGACATCACCCACGTGGTCGGCGACCAGTTCGACGCCATCCTCGAAGAACTGGAAGGCCAGCGCTGGTGGTACTACTACGGCATCAACAGCTCCCAGATGAGCATTCTGCTGGGAAACCGCAACGCGCGGCTGTATGACCTGCAGCGGATGGAGGGCGGATCCGGCACGACCTACGCCGTGCTGATGCTCAACAACGCCAATTCACTGGAAACCCGCGTCAGCAGCATCATGCGCGGCATCATGGACGATGAGCTGTACGTGCCGCTCGGCGCCTCGCTCAAGCGCGTCAACGGCTCCTATCGCGCCGCCCTGCACCATCAGCGCATCTTCGACCCCGCCAGCACGCTCAAGACGCTGCACCACGTCCACGCCATGAAGCAGGTGGCGCTGGGCAATATCGGGTTCACGCAGCTCATCAACGTCAACGGCTTTACCGGCAGTGCCGGCGGCTGCCCGCCCGAGGAGCCCGACCAGCTCGAGCCGCTCGACGACGTGCTCCGCCTCATGATGGAGCAGTCGGACAACGTCCGCACCGAGGCTATCAAGGACCGCTTCGGCCAGGCCAGCATCAACGCGACCGCCGATGCGCTGCTGATGGCCGACACGGAACTGGTGCGGCGGATCGGCTGCGGCGGGGATCACAACACCATGACGCTCGAAGACGCCGGCCGGCTGCACGAAGCGGTGGTCAACGATTACCTGGTCGGGCCGACCGGCGACTGGCGCGACGAGTTCTACGACCTGATGATCAGCAGCAACAACGCGGCCATGAACTACGGCGGCGGGGCGGGATTCCCCAACCTCGGCGGCATCATCGACGAGGAGGCGGCGGACATCGGGCTGCCGGACGCCAAGCGGCTGGCCTTCCGCGCGGCGGTGGACATGGTGAACAAGCCCGGCGGCGTCACCCTGGACGGCCTGGAGCACAAGTCAGTCTTCGCCTGGATCAGCATTCCGTTCATGACCGCCGGCGTCATCACGCCGCGCGAATTCGTAACCGGCACCTTTGTCGATGGTGCGGTCAGCGATCCCAACTCCGGCGATGCAATGCGCGCCGGATCGTCGGAGATTCTCCGCGACGAGATTCGCGCAGCCCTGCTGACCTGGTTCGTGCCCGCGACGCTGGAACTGACCCCCGCGACGGCGTTCGAGACCAGCGGCTACCAGGGCGGGCCCTTCACCCCCAACGGCCGGACCTACACGATTCGCAACACGGGCGACGAAACCATGTCCTGGATCGCAACGGACAACCGGACCTGGGCACGCATCCTTCCGACCGGCGGGGCGATGCCCGCCGGCGGGCAGGGGCTGGTGACGATCTACACCGATGATCCGATCGAAAACCTGACGCCCGGCGTCTATACCGGCACTGCGACCTTCACCAACCTGACCAGCGGCATCGGCACGACCATGCGCTCGATGACCGTGACGGTGCTGCCGATTCCGGGAGACACGAACTGCGACGGCACGGTCAACAACTTCGACATCGAGCCGTTCGTCCTGGCGCTGACCAACCCGGCGGCGTACGCCCGCATGTACCCGCTGTGCGATATCCTCGCCGCGGATGTCACCGGCGACGGCATGGTCAACAACTTTGACATCGATCCATTCGTGGAGTGCCTGATCAACTTCGGCTGCCCGTAGAGGGCGATGAGGCGCAGACCGCGGCCCCCTGCCTGGATTTCTGTTTGACACGGCAGACTGTCCGGCTAGCATTGACAGAGGCGGATCGGGCTGATCAAGCCGACAGGCGGGCCGAGGCCGCTGAGCGGACAAAGGGGACGTACATGCAGAGCAATTCTCTCTCTCTCTGCGCTGTTGCGCGCTCGTAGGAGCGGCCGCTATGGCGTCAACAGCCATTGGACAGACGCCCTATCCGCACCCCTGGCCGATGTTCGGATTCGATGAGCGCAACACCTGCCGCGGGCCGCATGTGCAGCCCGAGCTGCGCTGGTGGGACCGGCTGGAAGCTCCCGGTACGCATCACCCCGGCGGCGCTGCAATCGGTTGGTTTAATGAGGGACCACCCACCGGCAACACTACCCGCTACATCGTGGTTGGCACACCTTGCAATGGCCACTCTGAGACAGACCCGATCTCCTGCGAACCGCATGCGCGCGAACTCCGGTTCTACCGGTTTCATCCGCAGGACCCGAACTACGCTCCCTTCGATGGACCGGTGTCGCCTTCCAGGACCATCGTCACGCAGAGTGGCGGAATCCGGACAACCCCGCTGATCCTGGCGGATGGCCGCGTCGTCATCCTCACCGAGAACGCGCTGGAATGCTGGGACCCGCCATTCCCCGCCGCTCCGACCACGCCGAACTGGTCGATCCCGCTTGTCACCGCTCAGGGCTCAAACACCTCCGCCTCCCCGAAGCTCGCGGAGGTCGACGGGGTGCCTCGGATCTTCGTCTGGGCGTCCGGATCGCTCTACTGCGTCTCCACATCGGGCGTAGTCCTGTGGTCCGCAAGCAGCGCCGTCACAGGCGTCAACCAGGATGCACAGACCCCGGCAATTGGACCGCTGGCGGGGGATCCGACCCGGTTGCTGGTGTACTGCGCGGGGTTTAACTTTCCACCACCGCCCCCACCACCGCCTCCGCCACCGCCCCCACCACCGGAACGGTTCCATGTCTTCCACGCGGACGGCAACCCGCAGCCCGGCGGCGGATTCGCCCCGCTCGCCTGGGAGTCGCGGATTGACCGGTTCTTTCATCTCGGCGGGGAGCGCAAGAAGGAAGGCACCCTGGGTTCGCCGGCCGTTCATCGCAGTACGAACCCCGCCCTCGATGGAAAGCCGCTGGTCGGGTCGGATGATGGAGCGGTTTACGCCTTTCAGAACACCGCCACCGGCGGCGCCGCGGCGGATCGTTGGCAGTTGGACCGCCAGGTGTTTATTTCCTCAACGCCTGCGTTGAACGACTTGGGGATGATGTTCTATTGGACGGAAAGCGGTGGTCCGGTGGGACGCCTGACCGACTCTGGTTCGGTGGGCCAAGTCAGTGCGGTATGCCGCCCGGGCGGGTGGGTGTGGGGGGCTGGCGCGCTCGATTCCGGGGGCCGATTCTTCTTCGGAGACGCATGGGATCAAGGCCCTCGATTAAATCTCGCGATCTTTGCATTCTCTCAGACAGTTCTTGACCCCAATGGACCAAGTAACTTCCAGCTCTTGAAAGCGTGGTCGCAGTGGCAGCCTCCGACTCAACTCGGCCCCCTCCTCGCGGACGACCTGCGACAGCACGTCCGCGCCCCCCTCGCGATCGACGCCGATGGTTCGCTGATCGTTGTGAATCAGGGCTACGTCTACTCACTAAGAGTCCCGGCCCGATTCGTAGGTGATTTCAACCTCGATAGCTGCCACAACAACTTCGACATTGACCCGCTTGTGCTGGCGCTCTTCGACCCGGCGGGCTGGGATCAGCAATTCGGGGTCACGGACCAGGTCAACCTGCTCGCGATCGGGGATTGCAATAATGACGGCTTCTTCAACAACTTCGATATCGACTGCCTCATCGACCTGATGCTGCTCGGCTGCCCTGAGAGTTTCCATTCCGGCGGCGGCGAATCATCCTTCATGGAGTCGTCCGTCGCAGGCGACGACTGGGAGCACTTCTTCGCCGTCGTCGACTGGCTGCGCGACCAGTTCCCGGAGGGCACGCGATGACCCGCATCACGCTGTTGATCGCACTCGCGCTCTCTGCCGGAACGACTGTTGTCGCGCAGGTGCAGCGCGATGTCTACCTCGACGCCGGCATTCCGATGATCCGGTCGGATCGAGAAGTGCTTGAACCGTGGTACGCGGTGGTACTTGGCGCCGACGACTCCAGTGCATTCGTCTCGTGGGCGGAGCTTCCGTCGTGGGGGCAGGTGTATGTCTCGCGGTATTGGCCTGACCTCGACGCCGAATTCCTGAACGTGGCGATCCCGTACGCTTTTCAGGATCGCGGCTATTCCAATATCGCCGTGTTTGATGGCGGCTGCGTCATCTGCTGGTGCCGAATTTCCGGCGAGTTGGCGTGTGCCGTCGTTGATACCGGGGGCGCAATTGCTGCAGATCCGCTTGACCTGGAGATTGCGGCCAGGAAGGAGCGATTCCCGGCCATGTCGGCCGACTCCGCCGGCGTCAGCATCACGTTTTCCGGAGGAGTGGGAAACCCATGCTCCACATGCAATGTGTTTCTTCAACAACTTCCGATCGACCTCGACGTCGTACCTTCGACGCTCACGATCGCTACAAGGTCCAGTTCGACCGAACAGGTAGCCGACGTCTGCGTGTTCAGAGCATCAGATGAAAGAACGGGAGTTCTCTTCGTTCGTCGACACACCTCGACCAGCCGCTCCGCCTATCTGCGCTGGGTCGCTGCAGATGGATCGATGGAGCCTGCAATCCAGCTCCCACTCGTTTTCCACGGTGTCCGAACCGGCAGGTTGCTGGATTCAAACGAGCTGCTCTTGATCTGGAGTGACCCGGCTGGCTCGTTCTATTCCGGCATGTACTCGATGAGTGGAGTTCCGCTCTCTGCGCCGCGCATCCTGCATGAGGGTGGGTCAGTCTATGGCTTCGCGATATCCCCCGACGGCTGGATTCTCGCCGCTGATGAGGACTTCCAGGGCGCCATCCGGTTTCGCTTGTTCCGCCCCGACGGTTCGCCCACGGGCGACTGGTTCGATCCGACCACACCCGACCCCGATCGCCCGCTTCGGACGATGGACCTTTCGGTCTCCCCCATCGCCGTCACACGCGGCGGAACCATCTGGATCGCCTGGCTGGCGCGGCCGACCCAGCCGCTCGACTCGCGCTGGCACCTGACCTCCCTCGTCCCATTCACCCGCGGCGACCTCAACGGCGACGGCGTCTTCAATAATTTCGACATCGACCCCTTCGTTCTCGCCCTCACCGACCGCCCCGCCTACGAAGCGCTCTACCCCGGCATCGCCGCCGACCTCGTCGCCGACTACGACGGCGACGGAACGCTCAACAACTTCGACATCGACCCCTTCGTCGCGGCAATCGTCGCCGGGCCGTAGCGGCCCGAGCCGCCGGCCCGAACACGCTCCGTCACCCTGCGACCCGCGGCCGGTCAGCCGCGCCCGGCAGGCAGCTCCAGCACGAACGACGCGCCGGGCCGCACGTCGCGCTCCAGCCGCAGCCGCCCGCCCAGCCCATGCGCCAGCCGGCGGCTCAGCGCCAGCCCCAGCCCCACCCCCGGGGCGCTCGTCGCCGCGTCGCTGCTGGACTTGTGAAACACGCCGAAGACCCGCCGCGCCGACCCGGCCGGGATGCCCGGCCCATAGTCGCGCACGCGGATGCGCACCGCGCCGCGCCCCATGGCACATGCGTCCAGCACGATCGCCGCGCTGCGCTCCGCGGCCTCGCTCGCCCTCGCATCGTCCCCGCGCGCCGCCTTCCCCCCGCCCGCACGCGCATACTTGCAGGCATTGTCCACCAGATTGAACAGAATCTGCTCCACCGCCGACGCGTTCGTCTGCAGCGTGATCTCCGCCGCCGCCGGATCGATCCGCAGGTCCAGGCGCATGCCGGCGCCGGCGGCGCGCTCGTCGAGGCGATCTCGGACGCGCGCGACCAGCTCCCCCAGCCGCAGCGGCTCCAGCGGGCCGACGGCCCGGCCGCGCTCCAGCCGCGAATAAGCCAGCACGTTCTCCACCAGGTGCCCGAGCCGCTCCGCCTCCGCGCGAAGCGTCTCGTAGTAGTCGCGGCGCTGCCGCTCATCCGAAACCGAGCCGCGAGCCAGCATCTCCGAGTAAAGCCGAAACGTCGTCAGCGGGGAGCGCAGCTCATGCGTGACCGCCGACGCGAACGCCGCCCGTCGGCGGCCCAGCGAATCCGCCCCGAAAAGCAGAGCGGCAATCGCCATAATCGCCACGACCACGCAGCCCCACACCACCCCCAGCGCCACGCGCATCGGCGAAAACGCCTCCACTTCCACCATCGCCGCCCCGGGATCCAGCCGCACCGGCAGCGCCGCCAGCCGCCGGGCGCGATCATCCGCAGCGCCGCCGTCACGCAGCGGCTCCAGCCGCGCCTGCGGAAGCAGGTCTCGCACGGATTCCACCAGCGCCGCGCGCACCGCGGCCCAGTCCAGCCACGCCCCCTGCACATAGGTCGCATCGCCGATCTGCACGCGCCGTGCGATCAGCAGCGCGTCCTCCACCCACAGCGCCCGCATGGCACCGCTCGTCACCTGTTCCGGCGCCTCCTCGGGAACGACGACGTTGTACACCGCATTCCCGAACCGACGATTGTCCTCCAGCACCTGCACGCCCTTGAGCCGCGCCGCCGACTCGCTCGCGCTGCGCTGTTGCTGTTGCTGCTGTGACCACGCCGGCCCGGCCGTCTGCGGCGAGACGTTGTATACGGGCGCCTCCGTCTGCTGCACGGGCTCCGGCCGCGGCTCCGTCGAACACATCGCAATGGATCGCGGATCGACCGCCTCCGGCCGGGGCAGTTGTGCACTCAGCTCCAGCGACGCAAGCCGCGCCCGCAGCTCCTCCTCGCGCCGCACGGCCTCCTCGATGGCCGGGCGGCTGACGTAGCGATCCAGCGCCAGCGACTCGAACGCGGCGCGCGGCGCCTGCGGCGACGTAAGCGTGCCGGCCGGGTCAATCTGAAAATAAAGCCGCACCAGCGGATTGGTCGGCGCCAGGAGCGGCGACGGCAGCAGCACCGTGCCGCGCTCGACTTCTCGAAACATGCCTGTGTAGGCCGCTTCGGGGGAATAGAAGCTGGCGAAGGCGAAGTAAGGCTGTCCGGCGAACTCCGCAATCAGCGGACTGATGGCGAAGTCCATCCGCCAGAGCGCCAGCCGCGAGCTTTCCTCCAGCGCCGCCAGGCTCTGCGCTTCGCGCTGCGCCTCGTCCAGCCGCAGCGCGGCGCGCGTCACCCACGCCAGCGCGATCAGCACGATCGCGACGGCGGCGACAAACGGCGTCCATATCGCCAGCACGCGGCGCATGGCCGGCTCACTCCCGCAGCGCGACAGCGCCGAACTTGTAGCCGCGCCCGCGAACCGTGACGATCACGCGCGGCGCGTGGGGATCGTCGCGAAGCTTCTCGCGAAGCCGGGCGACGTGCATGTCGATCGTGCGCGTCTCAACCCCCCGGGCGTCCAGCCGCCAGAGCCGCGTCAGAATTTCCTCCCGCGACAGGACGCGACCGTCATGCGACGCCAGGTACGCAAGCAGCTCGCCCTCCTTCTCCGATAACTCGCCGCGCTGCCCGTCGTCAAAGCGCACCTCCAGCCGCGGCAGGTCCACCACGCCGCCGGGAATCGCGATCTGCTGCAACGGCGACGGCCGCTCCGGCGAGCGCCGCAGAACGGCCGTGACGCGCGCGAGCAGCTCGCGAACGCTGAACGGCTTCACGACGTAATCATCCGCCCCCAGCCGCAGCCCGCGCACCCGGTCAGCCTCCTCCCCGCGGGCCGTCAGAATGATGACGGGCAGCGTGGGCCGCTGACGGCGGATTTCATGCAGCACGTCCAGGCCGTCGCCGCCCGGCATGACCAGGTCGAGCAGCACGATGTCGGCGTCGCCGGTAAGAGCCGCGGCCAGCCCGGTATCGGCCCGGCCGGCCTCGGAGATCTGATAACCCTCGAAACGCAGGGCGTCCGTGACGCCGCGGCGAATCGCCGGATCGTCCTCGATGACCAGGATGCGCTGGCGAATCAAGCGCTCGGCTCCGGCGGCGGCTGCGCCCGGCAGCGGCCACGGCACAACCCCATCGTGAGCATACCGCCGGGGGAATCAGCGGGCGCAACGGGGATGTAACGAGACCGCCGGCACCCGCCGACGCGGGCGCTGTCAACGACTCCTGTCCGGCCACCGCCGCGGCCGGCACAACGCGCCGTCAGTCGCAATTGCCGTCGCGGTTGACCAGGCAGTCCGTGAAGGGGTCGATGTCGAAATTGTTGAACAGGCCGTCGCCGTTGATGTCGCCGGTACGCGTCGGATCGCAACCGGGGAAGGCCGCGGCGTGGGCCTCGGGATGGGTGATGGCCAGCACAAAGGGATCAATGTCGAAATTGTTGACCGCCCCGTCGCAATTGAGATCGCCGCGGCGGAAGCACGAGTTGGTGACGCCCGGGAAGGTCGGCGAATAGCCGGGGAAAACGCCCGCGAGATCGGCGTTCGCAAGCCGCTCATGGACGACCTCCGCAAGGATGTCGCGGAAGTCGATGGTCACTTCCAGATCGCGGCCCTCAAAAAGCTGCCCCGACGACAGCCCCGGCCAGTTCGCCAGCACGCGCCCGCCGGCGATGTGTTTGCCGAGCAGCAGCATGACATTGCCGTGGCCGTGATCCGATCCGAAGCTGCCATTCTCCGCCAGCCGGCGCCCGAACTCCGATTGCACGACCACCGTGACGTTCTTGCCGTTCCCGCTGAACAGGTCCGCGTGCATGGCGGCCAGCCCGCGGCTGAGCTGATCCATCAGGCCGGACATCGTGCCGGTGAAAACACCCTGGTTGTTGTGCGTATCCCAGCCGCCCAGGTCGACGGCGACAGCCTCGACTCCGACTTCGGCCTTGATGAGCGCAGCGGTGCTTCGCAGCGCCGTCCCGAAGGCGCCGGTGGGATAGACCGCACCGCCGGCCGGCGTGTAGCCCGCGAAGTCAATCGTGTTCAGCAGATCAATGGTCTGCTGCGTCGTCTGGGCGACCGCGCGAAGCGGGTCGGAAACGGCCGCGTACATGTCCGCGATGGCGGCGTTGCGCGCGGCGATGGTGCCGGCTGCCCCGGTGAGGCCGAAGGCGTCGAGATCGGGGATCGGAATCGTCTGCGGTGCGCTGATGAGCGACTGCTGCACGCCGAAGTTGATTGCGACGGCCCGCAGAATCGAAGCGGGATTCAGCGGCGCGACGCCCAGCAGGTGGCGGCCGAGCCAGCCGGTGAAGAGCGCATCATTGCCGGGGTCGCCGACCTCCATGTAGCGCTGCGCCTCGAAGTGCGAACGCGAGGCGTCGGTCGATCCCGTGGCGTGCGCGATCAGCAGGTGCCCCGACTGATACGCCGGCAGCAGCGGCGTCATCGCCGGCGGCAGCCCGAAGAAGCCGTCCAGGTCCGTCGCGCGATTCGGTGAAGCGTCATCCGGCCGCGGAATCGCCAGCGTCGGCCGCGCGGCGTAATAGGCGTTCTCGCCGTGCGGCACACACAGCGTCAGCCCGTCAGCCGCTCCGCGCAGAAAAATCAGCACCAGCACGTCTCGATCGGTGCACGCATCCTGCGCCAGCGCCACGCGCGGCAGCCACGCCGGGGCCAGCGCCGCCAGAGAGATTCCCCCGGCTCCGGCCAGGAAGTGACGACGCGAAAGCTCGCGATATTCAGGGCAGCCGCAGGCGCCGCGAACAGCATCGGACATGAGCACACCTCCCGGAAAAGCCGGATTGCCTAGTGCCACTGAAACTCCGGCGAGGCGATCGCCAGGCCGACGGCTTCGCGCTTCCGCGCATCGGTCGGCGGATCAGGAAGCAGGTATTGGCGGATGCGCTCGCGCTGATCGGCGGGCATCGCGCCGCCGAAGAGCGCCGCGTCGATCCGCGACATCACCAGTTCGGCGGTGTTCGCCCCGGCCAGCAGCGTGTTGATGCTTACGGACGAGCCGCTGATGTTGCTGTTGAGCAGCGAGGCGCCGAAATTCCAGCGCGGCAGAATGAGACCGACCCACGCATCGAGCGTGTCGGGAAAGCCGTCCGGCGCGGGCCAGCGGAATGGAAGCTGGCCGGCAAGCTGAAGCTGCGTGCGCAGCGCGCCGGTGGTCGTGATCGCCGCACCGCTCTGCCGCAGCGCGGACATCATCAGGTGGAACGGACGCTTGTACTTGATCGGGGCGGTCTGCGGATCGACGTTCAGAAAGAGCGCCCGCAGCATCGCCTTAATGTCGCCGCCGGTGCTGGTGTAGGCCGTCGCAACCGCGTCGATCAGCGTCTGCGGCGGCGACTCGCCGTAGAAGCGGCGGCACAGCTTGCCGGCGATGAATGCGGCCGTGCTCGGGTGATTCATCAGAATGCCCAGCACCGTCAGCCCGTCGTTCATCCCGCCGCCCGCGGGGATGGACGTGCCGAGTACCGTCTTGGCCCCGTTGTCGTGTGTAGCGCTGTTGTAGCGGAAGGTCCAGCGGATGTTGACCGGGTTGGCGTTGGCGTTCCACATGCCCCAGCCCGTGAGGCAGCGGGCCAGCTCAACCACGTCTTGCTGCGTGTAACCCCCCGTGACGCCGAGCGTATGCAGCTCCAGCAACTCGCGCGGATAATTCTCGTTGGGGTTGCCGGCCACGCTTGTCACGTTGTCGAGGTAATAGAGCATCGACGGGCTTTGAGCGCTGGCGGCGAGCATGTCCGGGAAGCGGCCCAGCGCGTGAGCGCGGATCACCTCGCGATCGTCGACCGTGCGCAATTGCCCGTTGATGCCCTCGCCCGCGTCCGTGTGAAAATGATCGTTCCAGAACTCGACCATCCGCTCATAGAGCTGCCGCGGGCTGTAGACGGCGCGGAGAATGGCCGCCTCGATCAGCTCGTTGCGCACCTGCCCGCTCGGCAGCGAAACCAGCTCGAACGGCTGCATCCCGAGCGTCGTCAGCCCCGACAAGCGCGTTTGCAGCGCCGAATCGTCGATGGCGGTGTGATCAAGCTGATACTCGAGGTAGCCCTCATAGCCCAGCGAATCGGCGAGTGCGTACTCGGCCTCCGTCGGCCCGAACGAAATCCGTTCCGCCAGCCAGCGGGCGCTCGAAAGCGGGCCGGCGCGCACCTCGCGCGTGGCCGCCCACATGGCCGAGAGTGCAGCGCCCACACCGGTCAGCAGGTCGCGGCGGGAGCGGCGGCGCGGGACGGGCTGCAACGGCGCGGCGGCTGCATCCGCGCTAACCGGATCGATGGGGCCGGCCGGTACCGCGGCGGGTTCAAGACTCGGGGATGTTTGTGAAGTCACGGGCGCTCCTGTCCTCCGACCGCCGGATGGCGGTACGGGTTCGGATGCGGGTTCATGGCAGTGTCTGCGAACGGCCACCCGGCCGCCCTGACGCGGGCGCACCGCGCGGCGATCAAGGCGGCGATGACGGCGCATGGGGCCGAGGCCGGTTCGGGAACATAGCTCACAATCAGCACCGGCCGCACCGCGGGATCACCGTGCTGAAAGCTGTCGAAGCGCTTGGCGGTCGCCGTTTGCTCCTCGTTGCCGATCAGCATCCAGCCGTGGTTGACCGACGGGTCCGCCCGCCACGATTCGACTTCACCGACCAGCGCGGCCGAGCTCCAATCGTAATAGCCGTTGCCGATCACCAGCGCAGTCGCCAGCGGCGCGGCGTCGAAATCGCCGCCGGGGGCGGACCAGCTCACATCGGGATAGAAGGCGTGCAGCCAGGTGGCGTCACCCGCCTCGGCAACCGTTCCCCCGCCCTCCTCCAGCGGCGCGTCGGACCCACCCTCTCCCCAGCTTCGCGACACGCGATGCAGCGAGACCGCCTCCGTCGCGGAGATCGTCCGCGACATGCTCAGCCGCAGCGTCACGCTCGTGATGACCGCATCATCGGGGAGTTGGGCGGGATCAAAGTCGAAGCGGATCAGCGCCCGCCGCCGCGTGTCCGCACCGGTGAATCCGGCGAACAGGTATTCGCCGGCGCCGTTGCTGATGTCGCCGAACGTGGACTCAAAGAGCGTATTGTCGCGACCGCTGTTCAACGTCAACGTGCCGGCCAGCGCCGGCACCCCCGACAGGGCCCCCGCCGCACTCAGCACCAAGAACAATCGCGCGATCTGCATCTGCACCCGCTCTTGCAGAACCCGTTGGGCCAGCACCCGTTGGGCCAGCACCCGCCTGGGCAGCACCCGCTGCGCCGGCACGCTCCGAACCCATCCGCCGCAATGCACCGAACCCCGCCGCTGGCACGCGGCCGGTTCGAGCCGCAAACGCCACCCGATGGTAGCCCGGCTGCGGAGACAAACGCCCGAAAAAGTGGGAAATTGCAGGCCGTGTCAGAATTTGTGCGCTAGCTTCGCAGAATCGCGAGTTCTGGGACCGGGTTGCTGGTCCCGCCGCACCAGGCGGCGCCTCTGCCACATGCGCGAAGCAACCCGCTGAGTCATCGCCCGGCAAGCGGTGCGATTCGGTGTGCCGCCTTACATGAACAGTGCGAATCCGTGTGGCACTGCCTTTGAGCAGTGCAACCATTCATCCGACACCGTTGCCGACACAGATTGCTGCCGTCCGCATTTGCACCCCGGCAGGGGTGCCGGGTTGTAGCCACGGGTGGAGCGCCGCCCGGCGACAGCCGGGCGAAGCGGAACCCGTGGACCCCGAGGCGCAGCGCACCTGCCCCGAAGGGGCAGAGGAAGCTCTCCGCCTCCCCACGCCCGTTGAGCGCTTCCCGCGCCCCTCCTGGGCCGGAGTTCCCGTTCATCCGCATCCACGGGTTCCGTCGCCATACATCGGCGACGAAGCCCACGATCGCTATTTCTTACCCGTCCCCGCCGGGGCAACCCGTGGAATGGACGAAAGCCCCGGCCCCCGCGACGACGCAGCCTCCGACGGCCGACTCGCCGCAACCCCCGACTCCGGTGCGGCAGAAACCTCACCGGAACCTGCAATCGCCGATTGCGCGCCGCCGCTAAGCGACGGGCCGGCCGCGGCATCCGGGCCGGACGCCGTCGTCCCGCCATCCGTCGCCGTCGCGCCCGCCTCCGGCTTCGCCGGCTTGAAGAACTTGCGAATCTTCCACACCAGCACGCCCACCACCAGCAGCGCCAGCAGGCCGCCCAGCATGTACGCCTGCGTCTCCTGCATCGCGCCGAACAGCATCGGCAGCTTGTCGGCGAACCAGTAGCCCAGGATCACGAAGAACGGCACGCTCAACAGCGCTCCGGCGAAATCGGCGAGGAAGAACTTCCAGTATGGAAAGCGCGTCGCCCCGGCCGTCAGGCACATCGCCGCGCGGATGCCCATGAAGAACCGCCCGAAAAAGCAGGCCCACACGCCGTAGTCGTGAAATTTCCCCGCCAGCCAGTCGAACCGCTGCGGCGTCACCAGCCGGTTCACCCAGCGGTGGCTGAACACGTCGCGCCCCCAGCGCCGCCCCAGCATGTACAGCACGCAGTCGCCGCTCATGATCCCGATCATCGAGACCACCAGCACGCCGGTCCACGTCGCGGCGCCGGGCACCGTCTTGAGCACAACGCCCGCCAGAATCAGCGGGACGTCCTCCGGAATCGGTACGCCCAGAGAGGCGATGATGAGGATGCCGAGAATCGCCGGATAGATCGCGCCGTATTCCACGGCGAGGTCCATCAGGTTGTTGATCCACCCCTCACCGCTGGCCAACAGCGTCATGGCCAACAGCAGGCCGCCCGCTCGGTACATCAGGTCTCTCGTACGCCGGAGGTTCGCGGTACGGGCGCACGCCGACCCGCGACCGACGGGGAATCATACCCGCGAAGCGTCCATGGCGGGCATCGCCGCCCCGGAAGGGCCGCCCGCCGAGCCGGCCGGCCGGGTCTCCTCCGCCCCGCATGCCACGTCCCATTCGTACGTTCCGCTCATCACGCGCCGCGTGAACCGCACAACGCCCATCAGCGTCCGGCTCGCGCCCCCCGGCGAATGAAACAGGACCTCCACACCCGCGCCGCCGGTCGCATCCTGCGGCGCAATCAGCGTGAATCCATCCGCGCCGATCGCCACCGTGTGGCCCGGCAGCCAGGTCGGGAGCGCCCCCTCCACACGGATCCGGCAGGGCGTGTGATGGGCCACGCGACGCGGTGCGCTGCGCCGCGCCGCACGCAGCGGACGGGACTCGGCAACGAATTTTCCGGCGATCATCGGGTCTGCTCACTGTTCACCGCGGGTTGAATCCGGCGCACCGCCCGGGGCGCGGCGGCGCGCGCCCTCTTTGCGCCTATCGACCCATTATTCAAATCGGGCCAGCACACGGCGACCGATTCCGGCTGCATTCCCCCTTTCGCCGGCCGCTCATCGAACGGTTCGCGAAAGCAGGCGGCCTGCGCGCCGGTCCGCGAGAGTGCCCCGAATCGCCGCGGGCCGGCAGCTTCGCCCGGACATCTTCGGACCTTGCCGCGCGGTTGATCGCGGTTTGCAGCCGGGCGCAAGCGCGATACACTCAGGATGGTCCGGCTCACCCATCGGCCCGGCTCGCTGCCCGAGCCTGGCACCCGCCGCCGGGGACATCGAGGAACCGCATGGCGCAGCCCGTCACCCGTCCTGATCCGCCCAGTTTCACCGACGCTGACAAGGCGCGCGCCCGGCAGTGGTTCAAGAAGGCGGCCGACAGCCGCGAGAAGCTTGAGCACGACTTCGCGATCGAGAGTTATGTGCAGGGGCTGGGCTATTGGCCGGAAGCGGTCGAGGACGCACTGCAGCCGATGCGCTCGCTGGCCCTGCAGCGCTTGCAGGCGGGGGGAAAAAAAGCCGGGATGATGGAGTCGCTGCGCCACCCGGTGAACGGCAAGGATCCGAAGCAGAATTATCTCAACGCGCTGTGGATGCTGATGAAGGATCCGCTCGAGCCGGCGCATGCGGAGGCGGTGGTGCGCAACGCGGCGCGCTGCGGCTTCTTTGGCGCGACGCTGTGGGCCACGCCGCTCCTGCTGGAATTGCTGCGAAAGGACAAGAAACCCAACCTCGCGCGGTTCAAGGCGCTGCGCGAAGCACTGGTCGAAGCCGCCGATTGGGCGGATGCGGCCGGCATCAGCGAGTATCCCGGGGCGCTGCTCGAACAGGCCGCCAATTCGCTGGAATACCTGCGGGCGCGCGTCCCCACCGACGACACAATCCGCAACGAGCTGCGCGACGTCTCCAGCCGCCTCACCATCGTCCGCGGCAAGTACCAGGAGAGCGACAGCTTCCGCGGCTCCGTCCGCGACGGCGAAGCCCAGAAGCTCCTGCACGACGCCGAGCGCGTGCAGCAGGGCGAAAACACGCTGGACGCCCTGATCGCCGCAGCGCGGCGCGAAGTGCAGCAGCACCCCGGCGTCCCCGCCAAGCTCACCGCGCTGGTCGACGCGCTGCTGAAGCGCGAATCCCCCGCCGAAGAGGCCGAGGCGATCGACCTGCTGCTCCGCGCCTACGCCGACTCGCAGAACTACAGCTACAAGATGCGCGCCGACGACATCCGGCTGCGCATCCTGTCGCGCCAGGCGCGCGCCCTGGTCGAGCAGGCCCGCGCCAGCGGCGAAGAGGACGACCGCGTGCAGGCCCGCCTGGCCGCTTCCGAACTGCTGGAGGCGGAGCTGGAAATGTGGCGCGAGCGCGCCGAAAACTACCCCACCGATCTCCGCACCAAGGCCCGTCTGGGCGCCGTGCTTTTCAAGGCCCGCCAATACGACGAGGCCATCCCGATCCTGCAGCAGGCCCAGAACGAGCCGCGCAGCCGGACGCGCTGCATGCTGTTGATCGCCCGCTGCTTCCTGGAGAAGGGCGCCGCCTCCGAGGCCTGCGAGATTCTCCGCGAAGCCGTCGACCAATACGAAATCCCCGGCGACGAGCTGCACCGCGAGATGACCTACTGGCTCGGCCGCTCGCAGGAGGCCGCCGGCGACAGGGCCGGCGCCATGACCACCTATGGGAAGCTCCTGCGCACGGACTACAACTACGCCGACGGCGACGCCCGCAAGCGCCACGACGCGCTCCGCGCCGCCGGCGGCTGATCGTCCGCGCCGCTGGCACTTCCCCCGCGCCGGCCGCAGAATGCCCCCGAATGCTCAGCCCCTCGCCATCCCCGCTCCCGATCTCCCTGGCGGCGCCGCGCATGCGCGCCCGCCGTCTAAGGCGCGTCCTGTGGTCGCTGGTCGCACTGATGGTGATGCTGGGCGGCGCGTATGCGTACGTCTCGCGCCCGGCCCATTTGCGAAGCCTGCTGGAGAATGCCGTGCACTCGGCAAACCTGCGGGTGGTCGAGCTGGGCGGAATCGCCTTCTCCCCCTGGACCGGGATCGAATTCAGCGATCTGGAAGTCGCGTGGATCTCCAGCGCCCGCGCCCCGGGCGAACCCCCCGCTGAGGGCAGCTCGCGCCTGCGCCTCGGCCATGCCAGGGTCGCGTGCAGCAATTGGGCGCTGCTGTGGGGCAGCTTCCGCCCGCAATCCGCCTTCGTTCGTGAACTGACCTGCATGATCGTCCGCGACGCGGGCGGTCCCGACTGGGAGTGGCCCGACCTGGGCGGCGTCTCGCACGAAGACTATCCGCCCCTGCTCGACGTGTTGCCGCCGCTCTCCATCGAGCAGGCCGACGTGCAGTTGTTCGTGCTCGATGCCGGCAAGCAACGCCTCTTGCGCCGCTGGCAGTTCGGCGCAACCGGTACGCGCCTCCGCCGGCAGGACGGCGACTGCTACTCGCTCGATCTGCGCCCCACCGGCGGCGCACGCCCGCGATCCAGCGCCGATACCCCCGAAATGCTGCAGATCCGCGTGTTTCAGGATCGGCTCGATGCGCACATCGGCGCGATCGAGCTGGCCACCCTGATCCCCATGCTCCCCGCAAATGCGGCCGCCACGCTCCGGGAAATCGAGCTTGCCGGCAGCGTGAGCGTGCAATCGCTGTCCCTGTCGCCCAATGGCACGTCCCGGCTGGCCCTGGTCGCCGAAAATCTCTCGGGGTCCGTGCCCTTTGAAGAAGAACTGCCGGCGCGGCAGCGCTACATGCAGCTCTCGGAGGGAACCCTTCACGTCGCATTGGCGCTGGGCGCCGTGGGCGAGTCATCCATCCAGGCGCGGGTGGACGCCCGCCTCAACGGCTCGCCCATGTCCCTGGAAGCATCCGTGCAGCGCGTGCAGACTTCGAGCAAAGCGGCCGCATCGGCAACCGGTGGAAATCCGCCGCGATTCGCCCAGCGCCTGCTGGATTCACTGCTCGGCTCACAGGCCGCGTACGAGTTGAAGTTCGCCGTGGACGGCCTTCAGGGCCCGCTCGAATCCACCCATCCGGCCTTCTTCGCCAGCCCGCGCGTACCGATCGACCTGGCTGACTTTTTCCGTAATTTCCGCCCCGTCGGCCCCGGCGACGTCAAGGCACACGTCCGCGGAACGCTGCGCAATGCCGACGGCAATATCACCTTTGACACGCCGGAGCACGTTGAGGCCTCCTGCGACCCGCGCGGCGTAACCGTCCGCTACTACCGCTTCCCCTACGAGATTCACAACGTGCGCGGGCGCTTCCGCACCGGCCTGGACGGAATCACGCTGGAGGGACTCACCGGCGAGCGCGACGGCGCCACGCTCACCTGCGAGGGGCACGTCGAGAACTGGCACGAGTGGGCGCCCTTCGCCCTGCGATTCCGCGCCAACGGCGTCCCGTTGAACCACGCGCTCTTCGACGCCCTCCCCGAGAGCGATCAGGCGGTCTGGCTGGAGCGCTGGCCCACCGGCCTTTGCGACGTGGACGTGCTCGTCGAGCGCGGCCCGGGCACCCCCGACGGCCCGCGCATTTCCCCCACCGTCTCCGTCGATGCCCGACTGCTCTCCGGCTCGCTGCGCGCCCCCGACGGCCGCCGCATCGAACGCGCCGATGCGCTGCTCTCCATCCGCGAGGACCGCATGCGCATCCTCGATCTGCACGGCTTCCTCGACGGCGCTCCGATCCGCCTCCGCGGCGAAACCCGCAAGCTCGCCGACGGCGGCACCGACTCACAGATGCACATCGAAGCGCACGCGATGCCCATCGAGCGCGCCACCGCCGTCCGCTTCGGCGACGCCGAACGCACCATCCGCTTTGTCGGCGTCGCCGACGTCTTCGGACGGATGCACGCCGAGAACCCCGGCGACGACCCGCGCGACCACTTCGTTCTGCACTTTGGCGAAGGGCGGCTCTACGATGCGGAAAACGGCGAACCGTGGCAGGTCAGCGGGGGGCAGGCCGTACTTTCGGCCGACGTGCTGAACCTCAGTGAGCTGCGCGGCGCTCGACAGGGCGCCACGCTGATCGCCTCCGGCATGCTGCCCCAGCGCCCCGCCGCCGCGCCGATGTCGCTCGACATCCGCGTGACCGCCGACGCGCTGGACACCGCCGCTGTGGGACTGGCGCCACCCGATTGGGCGCAGACCGTCCGCGACCTGAAACTCGCCGGCCCCGGACGGATCGGATTGCTGGTGCGCGAGAACGAGCCGGGCGGCCCGGCATCGCTGGAGCTTGCCCTCGAATCGGACCGCGCAACGCCCGCATGGCTTCCACTTCCGTTGACCGGACTCTCCTCGCTCCTGCGGGTTTCAGATTCCGCCGTTGAGCTGAAGTCCGCTTCAGCGCGCCTGGCCGACGGAGGCACGCTCAGCGCCTCGGGCGTCGGCCGATGGGAGCAGGGACCGGGCGAACTGGACCTGCGCGTCCACGCCGAGTCCGTCGTACTCACGCCGCGCGTGCTGGCCGCAATGCCCGGCACGCTCTCAAAATTCCTGGCCCGCCTCGCACCGACCGGCATCGCAGACCTGAATCTCGATCGCGTCGCACTGCAGCCGGGAACCGGCGCACCGACCTGGCGCGTGGACGGCGGGCTGACGCTGCGCGAGGCCTCCCTTTCGCTCGGGCTGGAACTGACCGATCTGGAGGGGTCGCTCCACGGCTCCGCAGCGCTCCGCTCGGACGGCATGCTGGACGTGAACGCCGTCTTCTCCGTCGCATCCGGCAGGCTTGCCGGCCGGCCGATTTCGGGATGGGAGGGGCAGATCGCCGCCGCGCCGGACGGCTCGCGCCTGCGACTCTCCAACCTGCGCGGCACGCTCTGCGGCGGCAGCGCCGTCGCGGGCGTCAGCGTCGATCCGGCCAGCGGCGAATACGAGTTCAACCTCGTCATGCGCGAAGTGGCATTGGATGACTTCATGCAGCGCCCGCGCGAGGCCGATGCCCCGCCCGGCGGCACGATCGACGGCCACGTCTTTCTCCGCGGCAGCGGCGGCGACGACGAATCCCGCCGCGGGCAGGGCGAGATGTCGGTCATCAATGCCTCGTTCCTGAAGCTGCCGGTGCTGGCGCGCGTCGTGCAGGTCAGCCGCGAGCGCGACCCCACCATCGGCGACGCCGTGAACCGCGCTACGCTCCGCTACAACTGGGAGGGCAGTGTGCTGCGCTTCGACCGCGTCGTCGTCGAAGGCGCCGATTTGCGCCTGGTCGGTACCGGCACCTGGAACCTCGCCTCCGACCGCATCGACTTCACTCTGGTCGGCGCGCACCCGTCCGCCTGGCCGCGGGTGGCGATTCTCTCGGACCTGCTGGAGCAGGCCGGGCAGCAGCTTCTGCAGTACCGCGTCGAGGGCGACACGACCTCGCCGCGCGTCACGGTCGAGCCGCTGGGTCAGATCACCGAACCGCTGCGGCGACTGCTGCGGGAGTGACCTGCGTGATCGACGCCGACCCGCTTCTTCCGCCGAACGGCGCTGATTCCGGCTATCCCGCCGACGCCCGCGTCGGTACACTCAGGACTTGGGCTTGTGCGGAAACACGGGCATCGTGATTCGCCGCGCATCCTGCTGTTGAGGAGCGTCATGCCGCTGCATCTCGACGAAGAGGCGACCGCCGTCAAGGACCTGGCCGAGAAGCTCGCCCGGGAACAGGAGTTGGAGTACGTCGGCACCGAGCATGTGCTGCTGGCGATCCTGCGGCAGAGCTCGAGTTCCGGTGCTCGCGTGCTGGCCGACTTCGGCGTGACCGAGGCTCGAGCCGCCGAGACGATCAACCGCCTGATCCAGCACGAAAAGGAAGATACCTGGGTCTTTGGCCGGCTTCCCGGCTCGCCGCACTTCCGCAACGTCATCGCATTGGCGATTGACGAGGCCACGCAGCTTGAAAGCACCAGCATCGGCAGCGCACACCTGCTGTTGGCGCTGCTCCGCGAAAAGGAAAGCACCGCGCAGCGCGCCCTGGCCGCCCTCGGCGTCTCTCTCGCGGACTGCCGCGAGCGCGTCGTCACGCAGCTCGGCGGGTAGCGGCGCCGGCCGCTCTCACATCTGGCCCCGCTACGGGCAGTTCGCTTCCAGCAGGCACTCCGTCACGAACACGTCGATATCGAAGTTCGTTACAGCGCCGTCCCCGTCCACATCCGCGTACTGCGCATAGCACCCGGGGAAAGCAATCGCGTACTGGCCCGGATTCACCAGCGCCAGCACAAACGGGTCGATGTCGAAGTTGTTGACGACGCCGTCGCAGTTGAGATCGCCGCGGTGCGCCGCCACCGGCGTGCTTTGCGCCAGTGCCGGGTCCGAGCCGCTGTCGCGCTCGTCCCCGTCCAGGAATCCGTCCGCGTCGCGATCCACGCCGATCCGCCGTTGCGTCCCCGCCGGCACCAGCATGAACGTGATCTCGCCGCCCGGACCCGCCCCGTTGCGCAGCGCCGCAGCGCTGACCGTCTCGCCGATGCGGTCGCTCAGCAGCGTGCCGGCGCTCAGGTACACATAGCCGCGGTCCTCCCCGGCCACCCGCCCGAACGCGACCAGTCCGACCGCGCCGCCGTTGGCGATCGTCGTGAACAGGTTGAGGCGGTTGACGGCGGCAGCGTCGTTGTTGTTGGGCCCGTTGAACGTGACCTGCTGCCCGACGCCGGCGTGCGTGTCCACCGAGAAGCACAGCATCAGCGCTTCCAAGTCGCGTCGCTGCTGCTGCCCCTGCGCGCCGGGGGCGAACGCGAAGCCGACCGACAGCAACTGGCCCAGCGTGCCGAACTCGCTGTGATGATTGAAACCGAAGCCGCGGTTGCTGGTCTGGCTGTTGCGATCCCAGCCGGTCTTCTCGTGCATGTTGCGAAGCTGGGCCATCTTCAGCGGCTGCGGCGCCAGCGGCAGGTTCGGGTCGTCGATCGTGCGGTTGCTGCCGCTCTGGTTGGCCGGGCCGTGGCAGCCGACACACGCCGCCCCGCCGACGACGGGCAGCGTGTTGTAGATGTTGATCCCCGCGGCGGGATTGCCCTGTCCGCCCAGCGACGACGGCAGCGATGCGGGGAACGTATTGTCGATGTTGCGGTTCGGGTTGGGCGGAAATCGCAGCGTGGCGACAAAATCCTCGAAGGCCTGCATCTCCGCGGGCGACGGTTCGAGATCCGCCCCCATCAACCCCACGAACGCCGGTGCGAAGGCCGCCAGGTCTTCGCGATCGCCGCGCCAGTGCAATGGCTCGACCCCGACGATGCCCTGCAGCGTCTGCGTCACCATCGGACCTTTCATCGGATGCCAATCGTCGCAGGCCGGCTGCCGGCAGGTCTGGTTGAATGCCTTCATCTGGCCGGCAGGATTGCCCAGGTCCCAGCCGAGGTGATCCGTGCGGCCGTCCACGTGACACGAAGCGCACGATACGTGCCCCAGCCCGCTGAACTCGCGCGTGCCGTACAGCAGCGGACGGCCGAGCCGAATCGCCATCGGCGTCGGGTCATGAAACCCGACCCGCGCCGTCTCGGTCTCCGTGGAGACGTCGATCTGCGACACCGTCGCGCTGAACTTGTTCACCACGAACAGCCGCGTTCCATCCGGCGTCAGCGCCACGCCGGTCGGACCCTGCCCGACCTCGATCTGATTGAGCCGAGCGCCGTTTGAGTCGATCACGATCAGCGTGTTCGACCCCATCCCCGTCACGAATCCCAACCCGCTGGAAGGATGCCACGCGATGCCGCGCGGATCGCCGATCGACTGGTCGCGCTGCGCCTGCGGGATCGAGCGCACCGCGTAGGTCAGGTGCGGGTTCAGATCGACCGCGCCGACCGTCGCCGGATTGATCGGGTCAAACGACCCCATTTTCACGCGAACGAAGGTCGATTGGAGATTCGGCTCGAAGCGGATCTCGTTCGTTGCATCGAGACCGACGGCCGTCACCACGCCGTTGGGGCGCACCCCCAGCGCCATCACGCTGGACAGCATGCCGCCCGCGTACGTCACACTCAGCGTGTCGGCGTCGATCACGGCCACGTCACGATCCAGCACGTTCCACGTCACCAGCGCGGACCAGTCGCGGGCGTTGTCATCCATCCAGCGTCCCAGCACGTCGCGCTTGACGATGTGCGCCACCTGCGGAGCCGGCGGCAGTCCCGGTGTACGCGGCGGGCTGAAGAAATTGCCGGCGTTCGGCGGCGGATTCACGCCTCCGTAAGGGCCGATCGGCGAGGTGACATCCTGCTGGCGAATCGCCGTTGTCGCATTCGCAGACTCAAAGATCGCCGCGTACACGCGCGATCCGTCGGCGCTGACCGCCAGCATGCGCGGGTCTTCGCCGGTGATGTTGATGATGGCGGGCGGGGCGGCCAGGTTGGCGAGGTCGAAGACGCGCACCTGGTTGAGCTGCGAGACGCTGACGAAGGCCCGCTGCGGATTCCCTGCGAACACGACGTCCGCCGGTTCGTCCCCCGTCACGACCGTGCCGATCACGCGCGCCGTCGGCACATCCACGATGCTGATCGTGTCGGATACGTGGTTCACCACCCACGCCTCCGTGGCGGTGCGCATCCGAACGCTGACCGGGTCCAGCCCGGTCATCACCGACTTCTGCCACACCGGAATCGGGCCGCTGATGTCAAAAATTTCCAGCCGGTTATCGGCCGTGTTGACCAGCAGCAATGTCACACCATCCGGGCTGACCGCGACCGGGCTGACGTGCGGCGATTCCCAATGCACAAAGCCGGTTTGGGCGTCGGCGGCCGAGATGCACCAGCCGGCGATGAGCAGCGGCAGGACGCATCGGACGGCACGCTGGAAGGGCCGTGCCTGGTTTCGTGGTCGGTTCATGGCGTGTTCCAGAAGATTGGGTCGCGATGAGCCGGTGTACGCGATGACCGGCATCGGCAGAGGAAGACGCCGCTCCCGCGGAATTGTTCGGAGGGCAGTCATTTCATGGTATCAGGGGCCTGCAGGTCCGCCTCGGGAAAGTGAGGGAATCAGGAAAGTATGACCGCTTCCGGTTCCGCGACCCTGGGGAGTGCGGTAGGACTACCCGGTGGCCGCCGGTCCGGGCATGCGGGCCGGCCGGAATGGGATTCTTGAAATTCAGGCGACCGGGCAGGGTACAATGCCCGGCAGAATCGGGACGTCCCCGAGGCGGGTTTCACGACCCGGTGGAGCCTCCGCGGGATTTCCATCGGTGTCCGCAGGGAATTTTCGGACGCCGAAGCCGGTTTCGACAGTTGTAGCACTTTCGTTTCGTTTTTCGTGCTCGCCATTCCTGTCCGCGTTTGCAAAGGAGTCCGCGATGTTCTTGTCCAAGTGGCGGCGCGCTGCCGCCCTGAGCGTTTGCGCTTCGGGCGCAGCGCTGTCCCTGGCCTCCCCCCTTTCTCGAGTGGTGGACGTGCAGCCCGTGCTGGTCGAGCGCGGCGTGACGACCGCCAGCCTGAGCGAGTCGAAGTCGGCGGAGACAATCGCGTCTGCCGGCATGTGGTTCGAGTTCATTGCCCCTTATGACGGCATCCTGATGTCGGAGACGTGCAATTCCGGGATCGACACCGTGGTGACGGTCTGGGACGGTACGCCCGGCTCGGGTCAGCAGATTGCAAGCGGCGACGACGAGTGCGATGCGCAGTCGATCGTCTATTCCGACATGTACGAAGGCGCCACCTACCTGATCCACGTCGCATCGAAAGATGGTCGCGGCGGGGAACTCGCGCTGAATCTCAAGCCGATTCCGGTGACCCCGTTCGACGCCGCGCCGGCGTCGACTGAGGGCGGCATTGCGGCGGAAGCGCCGGACGTGGTTTACACGCGCATCAACGGCGTGCAGACGTACGCGGCGGTCGGCGGCATCCGCGCTTATGCGCTCGGCTCCGACACCTGCAACATCGGCCTGGCGAATCTCAAGTGGGGCGGCTCGCACCAGGGCACGCCCAGCCTGGCCATGAACGCCTATCGCATGCACAACGGCCGGCTGGTTCAGATCGGCCAGGGCCACTGCAAGCAGGCCTGCTGCGCGGCGGCCGGCAACGGCTGCGGCTTCAGTTGCAACGGCACGGGCGGCTCGATGCTGGGCGCCGGCTGCCTGGACGTGTACGGCGCCGGCTACAACGGCGGCCAGTCGCGGCTGCAGGCTCGGGCGAATCTCAACGCGTTCACCGGAGCGCACACAATCGCGAACGGCGTTACGGGGGACTCGATCTTCAAGCGCCTGCAGATCGCTGAGAGTGCGATGAGCTCGACCAATTTCGCCGGCGCGCTGTACTTCGTCGAAGGCGTCTACGTCGCCAGTGACGACGCACTGGCCAGCAACGGTCTGAACAACGCGTCGTATCACCGCGTGACGGTGGACGGCAGCTTCAACATGGCGCTGCAGGGAACCACGCAGGTGGGCATCCCGGCGATCATGGCCTGGCGGGCGCACGGCCTGGGGCTGAACCAGGTGGATACGCGCGTGGTGGACAGCATCGTGAACGTTCCGGCCGAGGGGCGCTTCCACGTTGCCCACAAGGTCACCGACATGGGCGGCGGCTGGTACCGCTATGACTACGCGATCTTCAACCTGAATTCGGATCGCTCCGCGGGCAGCCTGGAAATCGACATTCCGGCCGGCGCAACCGTTCAGAACGTCGGCTTCCACGACGTGAACTATCACTCCGGCGAGCCGTTCGATAACACGGACTGGATCTCGACGATGGGCAACAAGCTGCGCTGGCAAAGCCCGCAGACGTTTGCCGAGAACCCGAACAGCAACGCGCTCCGCTGGGGCACGATGTACAACTTCTGGTTCGAGTGCAATCGTCCGCCGGTGAACGGCAGTGCGACGCTGGGCCTCTTCAAGCCGCACACGCAGCAGACCGTTCCGATGGCGGTTCGCGTGCCGGGGATGATCAAGGGCGACGTCAACTGCGACGGCGTGCTGAACAACTTCGACATCGATCCGTTCGTGCTGGCGCTGGTGAACCGACCGGCGTACCTGGCACTCTATCCGTCCTGCCCGCTGGAGCACGGCGACATCAACAACGACACGCGATTCGATAACTTCGACATCGATCCGTTCGTCGCGCTGATCACGCCGGCACCGTAGCGGAATCAATGCCCGCAACTGCGCCGCCGCGGCTCGCGTGAGGGAGCCGACGTGGCGTACACGCCGCCGCGCCGCGTGGAGCACCCGCTCCTGCGGCGCGGCGGTTACATTTTCCCGATGCGCCCCCCGCCGACAGACGAACCCCCGCCGCCCGATTCAGGCGCTCGCGTGATGGACTCGCGGGGCGACGAAGACGCGCTTGCGGCGGCGCCCGGCACTGCGGCGCGGGTTCATGCTGCTGCCGCGGCGACCACCGATCCGCGGGGCGCCGTGCCGCCCGCCGCGATGGGAGCCGGGCTACCCCGTGCGCCGCAACTGCGCGCGTCCATTCTCGCGGCGCATGTTCTGTACACCGCAGCCTACGGCATCGGGCAGGGCGTGCTCACCATGCTGCCCGTGCTGGCGCGGCGGCGATTCGACGCGGGCGACTGGCAGACATTGCTGATCACGGCGGCGGTGCCGACGCTGCTGACGGCTTCGATTTTCTGGAATGAGCTGCTGCAGCGCCGCGCGCCGGCCCGCTTCTTCCTGTGGTACTGGCTGGTGGGAGTTTTTCCGCTGGGATTGGCGACGTGGGCGACGGGCTTCTGGTCGTTGTGGGTGCTGCACCTGATCGCGGCGGTCGGAAATTCCGGCTGGCTGCCGCTCAGCGGACTGCTGCTGAAGCGCTTCTATCCGGACAGCGTGCGCGGCCGCGTTTTCTCCTTGCTGAGCGTCGTGACGCTGACCGCTGCATTGGGGGCGGGTCTTGCAGCCGGGCACTGGCTGGAACAGGACCCGGACGCCTTCCGCATTTACATGCCGATTGCGGCGGCGGCGCAATTCGCCGGGATGCTGGTGCTGATCCGGGCGGCGGGGCTGGCACATGTGCCGGCGGCGCGCGCGGCGGCCTCGCTGCGAGACTCGCTCACTGCGGTGACCGCGCCGCTGCGCAGCATGGGCCGCGTGCTGCGCGAGGATCCGCGATTCCGGCAGTATGAGCAGGCGTTCATGATGTACGGGCTGGGCTGGATGATCTGCAACGCGCTGCTGCCGGTTCTCGCGACGACGCGGCTCTCGCTGACCTACGGCGAGTACGCCGGCTCGACGCTGGTGATGCAGAACCTCGCGATGATCGTGATGGCGCTGCCGATGGGCGGGTTGCTGGATCGGCTCGGCGCAGTGCGCACCGCAGCGCTGGCCTTTGCGATGCTCAGTGCGTACCCGCTGATGCTGCTTGCGGCGGCGGGGACGACGTCCCTATCGATCGCGAGCGTTGCGTTCGGGGCGGCGATGGCGGGGGTTCACGTGGCGTGGATGCTGGGGCCGGTGGCGTTTGCCCCGCGGGCGGAGCTGGTGCCGCACTATGTGTCGATTCACACGACGCTGGTGGGGCTGCGCGGCGTGGTTGCCCAGGGACTTGGAATGGCGCTGTATGTCGCCACCGGGGGGTTTTTGTGGCCTTTTGTGCTGGCTGCGGCGGCGTTCGCGTGGAGCGCGTGGGAGATGTGGCGGCTGCACGCGGGGGGCGATGCGCGCAAGGCGAGTTGAGCGAGGCGGGCGTCGCCCGGTCGGCGCGCAGGGAGACCTTGAAGCGGGGCTTTCGGGCATCGAAAGCGACGCCGGGGCGCGTGTGAATCTCACCCGGTTGTTTAAGCTGCCGCTGGGAGGATGAGGTCCACACCGTCCCGCTTATCGAAACGACAAGCGACCCGGCGGCGCTCGGCCGAGAACACAAGCCTTGCGTCGGCGGCAGCCGATCCTCGTAATCTGTGGCCCTTGCGACTGACACCGGAATTCCGGCCGATGGGGCCGGTGACAACCGGCGTCCCGTCGCCTGGGCCGGGCCGCCGGGTAGCGAGGCGGATGCCGGCGGCTGCGAACGATGGCGAATCGTCGGCGGGCGGCGAAGGTTGCGGGATTGGAACGGGGTGTTCCGTCCGCAGTTCGACGGTCCGGGTCGAATCGCGCTGGCCGTCGCACGAGGCCGGGAGGTTCGCGCCCGGCCCGGCGACGGGTGTCAGACGGCACAGACATCATGCCGGCCGACGGAGACACACGCGCCCCGGCGAAGATCAATGGTGATCGACGCGGGCGGTTCGGGGGCGGCGTCGGACGCGGGTGCACGGCTCGCGTGCGGGCGCTGCCTCTTCAGGGAAGTGTAGAGTCGGAAATGCGGGGTTGGGGGGAAAAGGCGGCGGGTGGCGTGAAAGGGCGTGGCTTGTCGCGAATTGGCGCGGATTGGCGGATTTTGGAGGGGGTGAGGGGATTGGGGTCGGCGGTGAAGGCGCGGTGAAGAGCATGCCGACGCAAAGCCGTCGGCATGAAACCCAACGCGGGGTGGTACTCGACGCGGGGTGGCGGGCGACGTGGGAGGGGGCGGCGACGAGCATGCTTACGCTGAGTACAGCGAAAGCATGCCACCCAAGATCGCTGGCGACCGGAAGGGCCGTTGCGGTGCTGCTCAGCCGGCGGGGCTTCAGCCGGCGGCGCTTCAGCCGGCGGTGCTCGCGGATCGGATGATGGCTGCGGTTGCGTGGTAGGCGGCCCAGGCGCCGACGATGCAGAGGACGACGGACGCGAGAATGTAAAGCAGGGCGAGGCGCGATGCGCCGCCGGCGGCGAGCGCCCATGATTCGTGCGAGAATGTGGAGAAGGTCGTGAAGCCGCCGAGCACGCCGGCGAGCAGACCGACGCGGATCGTCTCGGGGATCAGGCGAAGTTCGACCCCGAGACAGGCGATGACGCCGAAGGCGATCGAGCCGACGAGATTGACGACGAGCGTGCCGAGGGGGAAGCCGACGGCGCCGGCGGCGGGGTTGAGGCCGACGGTCAGGAGGTAGCGGGCGACGGAGCCGATGGCGCCGCCGATCGCGACGCAGATCACGTTTGCGATCATAAGGGGATTATGGCCGTTGGCGGGCGGGGTGCACAGGTGGGAAGTTCAGATGGTGCGTTCGAGCCTGTTACGCGGCGCTGATGGAGGGAATTCGCCCGGCACCGGCCCGAACAGGTCCCACCCGCTGTGCGCAAAGCATGCCGACGCAAAGCCGTCGGTATGGCGCCCGACCGGGGGTGGTATCCGACGCGGGATGGCGCGGCGCGGGATGGTGCGGCGGCAACGAGCATGCTTACGCGGAGTACCGCGAAAGCATGCCACCCTCGCAAAGCCACGCTCGCGGTCGACGACGGTCAGCGGGGTGAGGGGCGGGCGGTGGACCAGCGTTCCAGCGCCGCCAGCAGCGGACGGCGCTTGGGTCGATCCGCCTCATATCCCAACCGCACCATCTCCTCGACGGCCGCGTCCAATGTCCAACCCTCGTTGGCGATGCGGTGCGCTGCGCAGAGCACGCCCGTTCGATGCCAGCCCTGCTCGCAATGCACGAGCACGGGCCGATTGGCGGGGTCGGCGAGAACGGCGAGGAAGCGCTCGAAGATGTCCGCGGGGGGGGCGGCCGCGTCGGAGAACGGCTCATGGAAGAAGCGGATTCCGCGTGCTGCGCACCAATCGCGCTGGATACGGAACCAGCGGCCGCGCAGGGGGTGGCGGGTGCCGCCGCGGGCGACGAAGACGGAGCGGAGGCCGTGGTCGCGGGCGATGGCCTGCAGGTCGCGGATGCGCGGCTGGCCGCAGCGCAGCAGGACGCCGGGGGTGACGACGTGGAAGTGGTGGAGGCCGTCGTAGCGGCTGCCGACCAGGCCGCTGAGCCAGAGCCACCACTGCCGCGGATCCTGCCAGCGGCGGCGATGACGGGGAGCGGCGGCGGTCATGGCTCGCCGACGTGGGTGCCGACGCGCTCGCCGAGGGCGACGCGGCGCATGGTGCCGGTCTTGAAGAGATTGAAGACGATGATGGGCACGCGGTGCTGCTGGCAGACGTCGATGGCGCTGACGTCCATCACCTTGAGCCGCTGGTTGATGACCTGGTCGAAGGTGAGCGACTCGTAGAGCTTCGCGCCGGTGTTCTGGCGGGGATCGGAGTCGTACACCCCATCGACCTTTGTGGCCTTGAGCAGCGCGTCGGCCCCCAGTTCGGCGGCGCGCAGCGCTGCGCAGGAATCGGTCGTGACGTGCGGGTTGCCGGTGCCGGCGGCCATGATGACGACGCGCCCCTTTTCGAGGTGGCGGATGCAGCGACGGCGGATGAAGGATTCGCAGACGCGGGAGATCATGAGAGCGCTCTGGACGCGGGTGGGCACGCCGAGGCGCTCGACGGCCTCCTGCAGCGCGAGGGCGTTGATGACGGTTCCGAGCATGCCCATGTAGTCGGCGGTGGCGGAATCGATGCCGATTTCGGAGGCGAAGTTGGCGCCGCGCAGGAAATTTCCGCCGCCGACGACGACGGCGGTCTGCACGCCGAGCTGGTGGACGTCGACGATTTCGCGAGCGACGCGGTCCAGCTCCTCGCGATGGACGCCGAAGCCGCCGGGCGGGCAGAAGCCCTCGCCGCTGATTTTGAGGATGACCCGGTGGTAGCGGGCCTGGGGGTGCCGTTCGACGCGCGCGTCGCTGGTGCTGGATGGGTGCATGCTGGACCGCCGGTGCGAGTTGAGCGGGATGGTAGCGGCGCGGGGCGCGGGTGGCCAGCGGCCGCGATGAAGGTGGGGTCGAAGAGCGGCAGAAGCGGCTTGCAATTCGCGCTGGGGTCGGCAACGATAGCGCAGCCGGGGCGCTTGCGCCCTCCGGGGGCCGGCGGGCAGAGGGACCGTGCATGGCGAGACGTCGCAAGCGGCTGGGCGAAATCCTCGTGAACTGGAACGTCGTCACGCCGACGGCGCTGGGGGATGCGCTCGCGTATTCACAGCAGCACGGCAAGAAGATCGGCGAAGCGCTGATCGAGCTGGAGCTGGCGACCGAGGAGGACGTGACCAAGGCGCTGGCGACGCAGTTTGACCTGGCCTACGTCGATCTGGACAAGAACGTGGGCGTCTCCGGGGCACTGGACCTGATCCCCGAGAAGCTCATCAAGAAGCTGAAGGTTCTGCCGCTGGGGCGGGAAGACGGCAAGATCAAGGTCATTATTCACGATCCGCTGGATCTCGACACGCTGGATCAACTGCGGGTGCTGCTCAATTCGCAGGTCGAGTGCGCGATTGCGCCGCGCTCGAAGATCGTTCGTTTCATTGAGACGTTCCTGACCGGCATGCGCGACAGCGTGGACGACGCCATCGAGGCGATCGACCGCGACAAGGACCTGCTGGCCAAGGAGGACAAGCGCGCGGCGGCCGCGGCCGAGGATGAGGACTCCGAAGCGCCGATCATCAAGCTGCTGAACCTGATGATCGCCGAGGCGGTGCGGATGCGGGCCAGCGACATTCACGTGGAGCCGATGGCCGACCGGGTGCGGGTGCGGTACCGCGTGGACGGCGTGTGCATCGTCAAGGACAACGTTCCAAAGCACATGCAGGCATCGGTGCTGGCGCGGCTCAAGATCATGTCGGGGCTGGACATCGCCGAGCGGCGGCTGCCGCAGGACGGTCGCATCAAGATGCGCATCGGCAGCGGGCAGATTGACTTCCGCGTCAGCTCCTGCCCGGCGTATCACGGCGAATCGGTGGTGCTGCGAATTCTGCGGCCGGACTCGGTGAAGATCGGCATCCAGGCGATGGGCTTTGAGGAGGATGATTATGAGCGGTTCAACAAGATCATCCGGCAGCCCAACGGGATTTTTCTGGTCACGGGGCCGACCGGCTCGGGCAAGACGACGACGCTGTACGGGGCGCTGCAGGAATTGAACCGGCCGGACCGCAAGATCATCACGGCCGAAGACCCGGTGGAATACAACTTTACCGGCATCAATCAATGCCAGGTGCGCGAGGAGATCGGGCTGACGTTTGCGCGCATTCTGCGGGCGATGCTGCGCCAGGCGCCGAACATCATCCTCGTGGGCGAGATTCGCGACCGCGAAGTGGGGGACGTGGCGATTCAGGCGGCGCTGACGGGGCACCTGGTCTTCAGCACGCTGCACACGAATGACGCGCCGAGCGCGATCACGCGCCTGATCGACATGGGGATCAAGCCGTTCCTGGTGGCGTCGTCGATCCAGGCGATCATGGCGCAACGGCTGATGCGGCTGATTTGCAACGAGTGCAAGGTGGTGGACCCCAGCCCGGATCGCTTCACGCTGCGCATGCTGGGCATCACGGACAAGGATCTGGAGGGGCGGACGATCTACAAGGGGGCCGGCTGCAATCGCTGCGGCGGGATCGGCTATCGCGGGCGCAAAGGCATCTTCGAGATGCTGGAAATGACGCCGGAGCTGCGCGAGCTGGCGTTTCAGCGTGCTCCGGCCAACCGGCTGCGCGCGGCGGCGCGGGCCTCGGGCATGCGCACGCTGCTGGATGACGGCAAGCGCAAGATCCTGCGCGGCATCACGACGCCCGAGGAGATCGCGCGGATCACGCAGATTGAGGGAATCGTGGCGGAAGAATGACCGCCGATCGGCGCGGGCGCGCTGCGGCCCGGGTGCTTTTCATCGGCGGAGCGAGGACGACGACATGGCGACCGTACACATTGACCGGCTGCTTTCGACGTGCATCCGGCTGGGCTCTTCGGACATTCACCTGCACGTCGGCCGGCCGCCGGTGCTGCGACTGGACGGGCGGCTGCGCAACCTTGAGACGAAGGTGCTGGAGCCGGAGGACACGGTCGCGCTGATGAAGTCCATCACGCCGGAGCGCAATCAGCAGGAGCTTCAGGAAGAGGGCGGCACGGACTTCGGCTTCGCCTTCGGGGACGAGGGGCGCTTCCGCGTGTCGGTGTTCCGCGCCAAGGGGAACCTGTCGCTGGTGCTGCGCCTGATTCCGTCGAAGATTCTCTCCTTCGAGGACATCGGGCTGCCGCCGATCGTGCGGGCGCTGTGCCGGCGGCCGCGCGGGCTGTTCCTGGTGACGGGGCCGACGGGATCGGGGAAGACGACGACGCTGGCGACAATGCTGGATTACATCAACCGGCAGGTCGGCGACCGGCACATCATCAGCGTGGAAGACCCGATTGAGTACTATCACCCGCACGCGCGGTGCGTGTTCAGCCAGCGCGAGGTGGGGGTGGACGTGCCGAGCTTTGCCGAGGCGCTGCGCCGGGCGCTGCGCCAGGATCCGGACGTGATCCTGGTCGGAGAAATGCGCGACCTGGAGACGATGGAAGCGGCGATTCGCGCCGCAGAGACGGGCCACCTGGTCTTCGCCACGCTGCACACCACGGGTGCGCAGGGCACGATTAACCGAATCATCGACGCGTTCCCGGTGGATCAGCAGGAGCAGATCCGGGTGCAGCTCTCGGTCACGATGATCGCGGTGCTGTCGCAGACGCTGCTGCCGAAGGCGGGGACGGGCGGGCGCGTGGCGGCGTATGAGTTTCTGGTCATCACGCCGGCCATCGCCAACCTGATCCGCGAGAACAAGACCTACCGCATCGACTCGGCGATTCAGACCGGGAAGAAGTACGGCATGCAGCTTCTGGACGATCACCTGTGGAAGCTGTGCGACGAGGGGATTTGCCCCGAGGATGAGTGCCTGGAGCGGTCGCGCTTTCCGGGCGAATTCCAGGCCCGCATCGAAGCCAAGAAGCGCGGCAGCTCCGGGCCGGGCGGAATCACGTCGCGGCCGGCGGACAAGCTGGCGGAAGAGGCCCGCGAGGGCTGATCGCGGCGCAGCCGACCACGGCCAGCAGCGGCATCACCGGAACGCGGTAGCGCACGCTGCCGACGTAGATCATGTGTACGAGCGTGAAGTAGAGGACCGGCGCGAGCAGGAGCGCCATGAGGCGCCATGCGCCGGTGCGGCGGAGGCGCACTGCGCCGACGATCGCCAGCGCCAGGAGCGTCAGCGTGTAGATCGCCCCGGCCCAGGCCGAGCGCTCGGCGCGATGTTCGGCGACGTTGGGGAAGGGGTTCCAGGTGCGGGCCAGCTTGACGAGCGCGAGTTGCGCGACGCGCGCCGGGTCGCGGAGCATTTGTTCGCGCGCCAGCCGACCCAGCTCGCGGTCTCGTTCCACTTCCGGCAGCGCCGCGACCGCGGGCATTTTCTTCAGGAATGACTGGTCGCTATCCCCCCTGGCCTGCGGTCCCTGCGCGTCGTAGAGCGTGATGCCGCCGTTGGTGGAGAGCCAGGCGGGGCTGCCGAGCACGGCCAGATTTCGTCCGCCCCAAAGCGCAAGCGCCAGTGCGCACGCCGCGGCGGATGCCGTCATGCAGCGCAGTCCGCGCCAACTCAACAGGCGCACAGCGCCGGCTGAGCCTGTGGCTCCGTAGGCGGCCAGCAGCCAGAGGATCGGGAGAAGCGCGGCGACGGAGGGCCGGGTCATGAGCAGCGCGGCGCTGCCGGCCGCGAGGGCCAGGACGGTGACGGGGGCTGGGCGAACGGTCTGAACCGCAGAGCAGGCGGCGCTGACCGTGGCAACCAGCAACAGCGAGAAGATCGTCTCGGTCAGCAGCAGATTCGTGAAGAAAATTGCGAATGGATCGACGGCGACCAGTAGACCGGCCAGCCAGGCCCCGCGAACCCCGGCCAGGCGGCCTCCCAGCCGGGCGGCCAGAAGTGCGGTTGCGGCGCCGAGCAGGGCCTGAAGGAGACGGGCGGCGGCAGCCCCGTCGGGACCGGCGGCGGTGAAGGGGGCCAGCAGCGCCGGGTAGAGCGGCATGCGCGCCGCGTATTGGCGGTCCGCCGATGCCAGGATGCCGTGATGCAGCAGATTGTCGGCCAACTGCCAATGCAACTGCTCGTCGGGGTAATACAAAGCCGGGGCGGCGTGGTCGGCGGATGTGCCGGTTGGGGGCGGAACGGCGGACGCTTCCGGCGGCGGAGCGACGAGAACCCACGCCACGCGCAGCAGCAGCGCCAGGGCGAAGCTGCCGATCATGGCAGCGCGCGGGGCGCTCATGCGCGAGCGCCGTTGGCGCGATTGGCAGGAGCGAGCAGCAGGCGCAGCGCGCGGCGGGTGGTGGGACGGAGCTTGACGCGCTCGTCGATGCGCATGGGCATCACCCAGATCGGCCCGTCGCGATCACACAACAGCCCCATGCGGCCGCGAAGCTGCGGTTCGATTTTGGCGTCGATGAAGAAGTCGCTGATGGACTTGCTGCCGGAGCTGCCCAGGGGCGTGAAGCGATCGCCCTCGCGTCGCGCGCGGACGGTGAGGGGGGGAAGCACGCGTTCGGCGTCGACCCACTCCTCGAAGCGCGTGCCGCCGCGCACCAGTTGCCGGATGCGCTCGGGGGACACGTCGTGCTGCTCGACGATCAGCTCGCAGCCCAGGACGGGCATCGGCGTTCGCCCGGGGCAATGCACGGCGATGGGCGCGAACTCGGGCGGCAGAGCGCCCTCCTGCGTGTCCTCCAGCGGCAGGAATTCCAGCTTTTCGTAGCGCTTGCGGACGAGCACCGGACCGGGCAGGTGCAGCTCCTTCCCGCTGCCGCCGTCAGCGGCCAGCCGCAGTACGGCCTCGATGTGGGTGAAGCTGAGTTCCTGTTCGCGCTGCAGCACGATGCTCACCGCGCGGCGGACGATTTCCGCCTGGATCACGCGCTGCTTTCCCCCCAGCGCGGCGGTGTTGAGCGCCAGGTAGCGCGGCTGCTCCGCCACCAGCAGCGAGTCGAAGACGCGCGCCGCGGCGTCCTCCAGGTATGTGCCCAGCCAGCTCGCCTGTTCCGCCAGTCGCAGCAGCGCCTCGCTGACGTTGGGGTTGAGCTGCTCACGGAGCAGCGGCAGCACGGTATGTCGAATGCGATTGCGGGTGTGCTGCGGCGAGGAGTTGGACTGGTCGACGCGATAGGCCAATCCGCGGGATTCGCAGATGCGCTCGATCTCGGCGCGGCGGCGCGGCAGGAGCGGGCGCATGAGGCGGATGCGGCTGCCGGGCTGAATCGCCCGGATCTCGGACATGCCGGCCAGGCCGCGCAGGCCGGTGCCGCGGCAGATGCGGTGCAGGACCGTCTCGGCGTTGTCGTCGGCGTGGTGGCCGACGGCGACGCGATCCGCGCCGGTCAACAGGGCGATGCGCTCGAAGAACTCGTACCGCCGGGCGCGGGCGACTTCCTCACTGGACCCCCCTTCCGTCTCGACCTGGCCGCGGATGTCGGCCTTTTCGCCGTGGAAGGTCAGTCCCAGCCCGCGGGCGGTTTCTTCGACGAACGCCGCGTCGGCATCGGCGTCGGCGCCGCGAAGACCATGATGCAGGTGCGCGACGTGGAGCGTCCAGCCGAGGCTCTCGCGACGCGATGTCTCGGCCAGCGCGTGGAGGAGCAGCGTGGAATCCGGGCCGCCGGAGGCCCCCACCACCCACGGCGCATCGGGGGTGAGCAGCCCCCGTTCCGAGAGCCAGACGCGAAGATCGTCGAGCAGGGATTCCCAACTCACGAGATGGGTCCGTCGAGGGTGACCCGTCGCCCGACACCGGCGGCACGGGCGGTTCGATGTCTGCCGCTATCATCGTAGCAGCGCGGCAGCGAAAACGTGTGCCCCGGTTGTCCGATTCGGGGCCGGGGCGCATCGTGGCCGGGTGTCGGCGAATCCGGGCGGCGGAGGCGGCGAGCGTGACACAGGAACTCGGGTTCATCCTGGCCAGCCGGCAACTGCAACCGGCCCATGGCGACGGCGGCCGCGCTCTGCAGCACATCGTCGTCACGGACAAATATGACGGGACGCCGCTGGGCGAGGTGGCGCTGGCGGGACCGGAGCACGTCGAGGAGGCGATTGCGGCGGCGAGCGCGGCGCGCGAGCCGCTGGCCCGGACGCCGACGTGGCGGCGACAAGTGGCGCTGGAGCACGTGGCGCGGCGGCTGCAGGAGCGGAGCGGGCCATTCGCCGACGCGCTAACGCGGGAAGTCGGCAAGACTCTCCTCGAGGCGCAGATCGAGGTGGCGCGTGCGATCGAGGTGTTTCGCACCGCGGCGGGCGAAGCCGCGCGGATCGGCGGCGAGGTGCAGCCGCTGGACATGAACCCGCGGTCCGAGGGGATGTGGTGCATCTGGCGGCGCGTGCCGCTGGGGGTGTGCAGCTTCATCACGCCGTTCAACTTCCCGCTGAACCTGGCCGCGCACAAGATCGCCCCGGCGATTGCGGCGGGCTGTCCGTGGATTCTCAAGCCGGCCCTGAACACGCCGCTGACGGCGCTGATGCTGGGCGAGCTGCTGGCCGAATGCGACCTGCCAAGGGGAACGTTTTCGATTCTGCCATGTACGCACGAGACCGCGGACCCGCTGGTCACGGATGAGCGGATCGGGCTGCTGAGCTTCACCGGCTCGCCGGCGGCGGGGTGGGCGCTCAAGGCCCGGGCCGGGCGGAAGCGCGTGGCGCTGGAGCTGGGCGGAAACGCCGCCTGCATCGTGGACGCCGACGCCAACCTGGACCGCGCTGCGGCGCGAATCACCGCCGGCGCATTCGGGGTGGCGGGGCAAAGCTGCATCAGCGTGCAGCGCGTGCTGGCGCATCGATCGGTCTACGGCGCGCTGCGCGAGCGGCTGGTGGCGCGGACGCTGAGCCTGAAGGTGGGCAACCCGCGCGACCCGGCGACCGCGGTCGGGCCGATGATCTCGGTTGTGCAGGCGCAGCGCGCCGCGGACTGGCTGGCGGAGGCGGTGGCGGGCGGGGGACGGGTGCTGTGCGGCGGAGCGTGCCAAGGCGCGCTGTTTGAGCCGACGCTGGTGGAAGGTGTGCCGCCGACGGCGAAGCTGGCATGCGAGGAGGTGTTTGCACCGATCGCGATTCTGGATGAGTTCAGTGATTTCGATGAGGCGCTGCGGCGCGTGAATGCGAGCCGATTCGGCCTGCAGGCGGGGATTTTCACGGGCAGTCTGCCGCACGCGCTCCAGGCGCACCGGGAGCTGCACGTCGGGGCCGTCATACTCAATGACGTGCCGACGACGCGGGTCGACGCGATGCCCTACGGGGGCGTGAAGGAGAGCGGTGCGGGGCGCGAGGGGGTGCGCTTCGCGATTGAGGAGATGACCGAGTTGCGGACGCTGGTCTTTTCGGAGCCGCGGGAATGACGGCGCTCCTGCACGTGCTGAGCGACCCGCCGCTGGACGGGCCGGAGAACATGGCCCGCGATGAGTGCCTGCTGCATGATCGAGCGCTGCAGCCGGCGGTGCTGCGGTTGTATGAGTGGTCGCCGGCGACGCTGAGCCTGGGCTACTTTCAGCGAATCGCCGATGCGCGGGCGCTGGCCGATCAACTGCCGGGGGTTGCGGTGGTGCGGCGGCCGACGGGCGGCGGGGCGATTCTGCACGATCGCGAGTTGACGTACTGCCTGATCGCGGATGACACGCTGGAGGCGGCACGACGCGGGCCGACGGCGCTCTATGAGCTGGTGCATGAAGTGTGGCGCGAGGTGCTGGATCCGACGGCGGCGCGGATGGCGCTGGCGCCGGATCACATGCCGCTGCCGACGCCGCGCTCCGGCCCGTTCTTCTGCTTCGAGAAGCCCGGGCGCACTGATCTGCTGATCGGCGAAGAGAAAGTGCTCGGCAGTGCGCAGCGGCGAATACCAGGGCGGGTGCTGCAGCATGGTTCGTTGATCCTGGGACGACGGTTCCAAGTGCACCCCGGCGCTCACCTCAATGACCCGAGCGCGCAAACCGTCGTGGCCTGGCGCAGCCGGTTCGCGCAGGTGCTGGCCGAGCGTTTGGATCTTTCCGTCGCGCCCGCGGAGTGGAGCGCAGCGGCGCTGGCGGAGGTTTCGAAGCGGCGCGAGAAGTACGCCGGGGCGGAATGGACGGAGATGCGATAACGGGGGATGCGACGGCTGGAGGCGCCCTGTCGCGCGCGTCAGGGCTGCGGGGCTGAGGCACGGACCGGCCGCCGCTCCGGATCGACGAGCGAAACCGAGCGGATGATGACCGAGCGCTTGGGGCGATCATCCCGGTCGGTGACCGTCTGCGAGAGCTTGGAGAGGGTCCGCAGGCTGGCTTCGTCTCTTGCGCGGCCGATGATCGTGCATTTGCCGTCGAAGTCCGGCAGCCGGGCCAGGGCGATGAGAAACTGGCAGCTTGCCGAGTTTGGGTCACCATCGCGCTGTGCCATGAACACGGTTCCGATCTCGACCGGCTGCGCCGTCAGCTCGGCCGCGATGGTGCGCCCGTCGGGGCGCATGCCGCGGCCGGTGCCCAGTGGACAGCCGCCAAGAGCGTAGAAATTCGCGATCACGCGGTGAAAGGTGCGGCCGTTGTAGAAGCCGCTGCGCGCCAGGTCGAGGAAGTTCGCGACGTTGTTCGGGGCGGTGTCGTAGGCCAGGTCCACGGTGATGTTGCCGAGGTCCGTGACGATGATCGCTTCTTTGCGCGACTCAATGCGGAACTCGACGGTGGCGCTGCCGGCCTGACCGCCCAGCGGCGTCCATTGCAGGCGATAGAGGCCCGGATAACGAAGCATGGATCCGGAGGCGCGCAGATCGACCTCCTGCGCCAGCACGCCCCCCGGCGCCAGGCGCAACGGCTCGCCCGCGGGCCGCCCCGGGAACAGGAGCGGCTGCGACTCGCCGTCGAGCGTCAGCAGCAGCGCCGGCGACTCGGCGGAACCGAACAACAGCGACCCGGGCAAGCCGATTCCATCGGCTCCCGCGGCGCCCGGAATTTCGACGGTGGAGTCGGATTCGTTATGAATGGCGAAGCGCACCCGCACCGGCGTCCCAAGCTCGAACAGCGCCGAGAGAGGGGTGATGGAACAGCGGAGGCGCGGCGCCGTGTCCGCCGCGGGAGCGGCCTCCTGGGCGTGTGCGGCGGCGACCGCAAGCGTCAGGAACAGCAGCAGTCGCGGCAGCATGGTGCTCCGAGTACTCCGAGGGGGCGATTTCGAGGGCGGCTATGCACTGGCGCCCGCCGGCGCTTATACCCCCCGGACCAGCCGAGGTTGCGGCCGAGCGTCAGACCACCGCGCGAAGCTCCAAGTGTAGCACGTCCGGAATGGCGCGGACAGCATCCAGCGCCGCGGCGCTGGGTCGTTCATCGAGCGCGATCGTGCACAGTGCCGCCTTTGCGCCGAGAAACACGCGCGACGAGATTTCCTGGGCGTTGATGTCATCGGCCCGAATCGCATCCAGGATCGAGGCCATGACGCCGACCTGGTCACGAACGCGGCAGACCAGTTGCCACATGGCCGGGCTGCGTTCGGCGATGTTGAGGCCGTTCACGATGTCGCCGTTGATCAGGAATGTGCGGACGATCCGGACGATCTCGGCGGCGATGGCGTCGCGGGCCTGTTGCGTATGGGGGCCAACGTGCTGCGTGCCGATGACGCCGGCGGCGGGCATCAGGCGGGATTTGAACTTTCCGCTGTCGGCGGTGGGGGCGGCGCTGTGAACGTCCAGCGCGACGCGCAGCCCGCGCGTCTGAACCGCCCGGGCCAGGGCCGCCTCATCGATCACTCCCGGTTGCGCCAAGTGGATCAGACTCGCACCCTCGGAGAGCGCTTCCAGGAATTCGTCATCGACGAGGATGTGCTGCTCGGCTTCGGGCGCTCCCAGGACGACGATCACGTCCGATCGGCGCGCGACTTCGCGCGGCCAGTCGCAGAATTCCACATCGCGGTCCACGTCGCGATCCGGCCCGAGTTGCGGCGTCCACGCCACGACCTGCATGTCGAACGCTCGGGCGCGCCGCGCGATGGCCTCGGAGGAACGGTCATAGCCGAGCAGGCCGAGCGTCCGCCCGGCCAGGCCGCGCGCGTGCAGGAACTCGCCGCGCGCCCAGCGGCCCTTGTTCAGACAGTCCGTGCTCTCGACGATCTGCCGATCGAGCGCCAGCATCAGCCCGAAGGCCAGTTCGGCAATGGCGGCGGCGTCGTTATTCGGGCAATGCGAGACGACCACCCCTTGCGCCGATGCCTCCTCCACGGCGATGTTGGCCGGCCCCGGCCCGGCCCGGACAATCAACTGCAGCGCTGCCGCTCCGGCGATGTCCGAAGGGCGGACGCGCAGCCCGTCCACCACCAGCACGCCGACATCGGCCAGGCTCGCCGGCAGCTCCTCGGTCGTCAGTCGAGGGGCATACGCGAGATCGGAGCCAAGCGGGCGCAACTGGCGAAGCGAATCGTCGGTCAGTTCGCACGCAACCAGTATCTTCATCAGTCGCCGTTCCGGTTCTTGTTCGCGCTGCCGTTCACACAATCCGCCGAAGCGGCGCTCCGGGACAACGCCGGAGCGCCCGCGGCGAGCGAGTGCATTAGACCGTCGGTGCAGGAATTCCTCAATCGGAAATGCGCGCGATCGCGGCAGGATGCAGCGGCCGGAGGCGGGCGGCAGCAGGTTGAATCAATGAACGACGGCGGTGAAGTAGCCCCGCGGAGGGGGTGGAATTGAATGCGGGGCGCGGTGCGCGCAAAGCAGCGGCCTGACCCGCGGACTCTGTTGCGGACTCGGTCAAATCGGAGGAATGCAGCGACGGAAGCGAAGTCAGCGGGCGATGCTGCCGGCCGACTCGGGGGAGCGCGCATCGCCGACGGTGATGCCGTCGGCCAGGCGGATGAGATCGTCCATCGGGATGCGGGCGACCACGGCGTAGGTGCCGGAATCCTCGGACCAGGAGGCGAAGGAGGCCCCGGCGATGTGGGCATAGCGATAGACGCGCGGGCCGAAATGACTGCCGCGGCGCATGGTTGCGTCGGCGAACTTTGCCGGCCCCTGAATCGAGAAGACAGAGACGATCGGCGCGCTCAGCACCTCGGGGCGATAGTGCGCGTGGAAGGTGCGCGCGTTGCCGGCCTGCACGCAGGTGCAAAGCCCGTCGAGGCGGAAGCCGTCGCGCGAGAGATTCGGAACACACGCAACGAAGCCGTAATCACCGCGCAGCTTGCGCGTGACCAGGGCGGGATCCCCTCGACCGACCCGGCGCGGATCATGCGGGTTTGACACGGCGCACAGATCGTGGACGGAGACAAGCTGCGCCGCGCGAAGCGGAACGACCGGGCTGACATCGGGCTGCAGGAGCGATGAGCCGCCGAACAGGGCGAGCAGCACGGCCGCCGCCACGCGCCGACGCGAACGACCCATCGCAACGTGTGCGGGGTGGTGCGGCGCTGTGCGGCGAGCGCCGATCGCACGCGACTCGTGAGGTGATCCGGTGCGGCCACGCTGATTGCGCGACGGGCGGACGCCCGCAGCCGCTGCAACGAACGGACCTGGGCGGTGCACGCCTCGCACGAAGCCGCGTGCGCCAGCACATCTGGCGCGATCAGCGAGACCGGCTCGCGGTCCGCGATCAGTGGCAGATGGGGCTGTGCGTCGCGGCAGGTCATTTATCCGTCCGTCCCCCCGATTCGATTCTGTCGGGAGTAATCTTCTAAAGCTGCCGCAAGCTGGTTCCGCCCGCGGTGCAGGCGGCTCATCACCGTTCCGATCGGAACGGAGAGGATGCCCGCGATTTCCTGGTAGCTGAACTCGCCCGTCGCCCACAGGACGACCACCATCCGAAACTCGAGGGCGAGTTCGTCGATCGCCTTTTTTACTTCCTCGTCCAGGTGCTCCAGGTCGAGGTCAATCGGGACCACAGTGGGGCTGACCAGCCCTGTTTCCATCGTTTCGGACAACCCAGTTCGCGGCGACTTCTTTTCGCGGGCCAGCCAGGTCAGAAACACATTGTTCAGGATCCGGAGCAGCCACGGGCGGATGCCGAATTCGCGCATCTCGAATGTGCGAAATGCCTTATACGCCCGGAGGATTGTATCCTGGACCAGATCCTCCGCTTCGTGGTCGCTGCGGGTCAGCCGCCGCGCCACGCGGAATAGAGCCTCCAAGTGAGGCAACGCCAGCGACTCAAAGGACTTGTCGCCTTCCGGCATTGCCGCTCCCGAGCGCCCCACTGACGCCCGTTCATCAGGTGGAACCGGCCAGAATCCCGGTTCATTCCCCGAATGTCAAATCCCGTCGGCGGCCGCCCGCCGCGAGTCGAGGCCGATAGAATGGCGCGCGTCTGTTCAGGCGATCGCGTCCGACATTATCAACCCCGACCGGGAACCGCGACATGCTGCCGACCCACCTGCTGGTCCTTTTACTGCTGCTAGGCTCCGACGTCGAGAACCCGTGGGTCTCGAAAGCGGTTCCGATCATTGAGGCCGGGCGGGCCGAGAATGCTTCGGTCGACCAGCGGAAAAAGGCCCTCGACGCCGCCTGGCGAGCGGATGCCTGGCAGGCGGCCGCGGAATTGGCGACCGCCGCCGTCGGATCGAATGAACCGCTGCTTCGCGGGAAGGCGGCGCGCGCGTTGTGGCGGGCGGGTCAGTTTGGGGCGGCCGAGAAGTTGATCGACACGACCGATATGTCCGGCGCTGATGCACCGATGCTGTCTTCCGCGATTACTGCGGCCCTGGCGCGCGGGCGGGCGGATCAGGGGTTGCGACTGGCGGACCGGCTCGAAGCGATGGAGGGGGTGAGCGCATCGGACCTGATGACCGTCGTCGGCGCGCGGTTCATGCGAAACCGGCTCGACGGATTGCCGAAGCTGATCCGCAAGGTGGAGGGGATGGCCAATCCGAAGAACGGCTACCCGGAGATTCACATCCCGGAGTACCTCGAAGGGTTGGGGGCGTATTTTGAGCACATCGGCCCGACGCCGGTCAACCGCCTTGAACAGGCGGGCACGGCGCCGATTGAGGTCGCGCGACTGGTGAATCTGCCGATGGTCGAAGCCACGATCAACGGCCACGGCCCGTTCCGGTTCATTCTCGATACCGGCGGCAGCATCATGGTGTCGATCGACGCCGAGGTCGCCGAGGAGATCGGACTCAAGACGATTGTCACGGGCAGCGTGCGCGGCGTCAGCGGGAAGGACAGCGCGGGGCAGGCGCTGATCGACCAGTTTCAGATCGGCGGGATTCGGCTGTCGCGCGTGATGTCGCGGGTGTTCGAGGTTCGCAAGGCGGCGGCCGGGTCGTGCGACGGGATCATCGGGACGGGGATATTCGGCGATGCGCGGATGCGGGCGGACCTGGTGGCGCTGCAACTGCACGTGTCACCGTCGTCGGACGAAGCGGGGGCGGGTGATGTGATGGAGCTGCGGCTGATCGGGGATGCGAAGATGATCGTGCCGATCCGGCTGGCCGGCCGGCCGGCGACGGCGCTGCTGGACAGCGGGGCGGACGTGGCGGCGATCTCGCCGGCGACGCTGGCGGCGGTTTTTCCGGGGAAGGAGTTCGCGTCGATGGCGGCGCCGATGGCGGGAGTGGGGACGGGTAATCAGCCGACGCTGTCGTTTGCGAAGGGGGTTGATATCGAGATCGGGGGGAGGAAGTATGAGAACTTCAGCGGGCTGGGGCTGGACGTGCTGGATCACACGCTGTCGCCGATGCTGGGGATGCACATTGATGCGTTGATCGGGATGCCGGTGTTCCGGGATATGAAGAGCTTCACGGTAGATTTTCCGCGGGCGAAGCTGTGGGTGGAGTGGGTGGAGGCGGGGAATCGGTAGAGATGGCGGGCTGGGTGTGGAGGCCCTGGCAAGGGGTCGCGGCCTGACGGGTGGGGAGCATGAAGACGCGGGGCCGTCGGCATGAAAGCCAAGGCGGTGGGGCAACTCGGTACAGTGCGAAGAACACCGCGCACCGGGCAGAAGCCCGGTGCCACGTCGTGACGCCTGCCGCCGCGATCAGAGTGGTGCGTTCGGGATTGTCAACGATGGTGCGTTCGGGCCGGTCACGCGGCGCTGATGGAGGGAATTCGCCCGACGCCGATCCGAACACACCCTACAAACTGCGCGAAGAAGATCGCCCGACGCCGGCCCGAACGCACCCTACGCATTCTTCTCTCTCTATCTCTCTACGGCCCGTTGACGAGGGCGTCGACGAAGGGGTCGATGTCGAAATTGGTCAGGACGCCGTCGCCGTTCATGTCGCCGAGGATGTCGATGGCCTCCGGGGGGATGTGCGGAAACGCGGCCTGGTAGGCCTCGCGGTTGGTCAGGGCGAGGACGAAGGGGTCGATGTCGAAATTGGTGAGGCGGCCATCGCCGTCGAGATCGCCGGGAGTGAACGGCTTGAGCATCGTGACGTGCGTCTCTCGCGGGTCGATCGTCCACATGCACCAGAACGTGCCGTCGTCCTCAAGCACGGTTGCCCAATCCCCTGGAAACGCGATGGCGACCTGGGTCGGGTTGGGGCCGGTACGGGAGACCGGGATTCGCTCGGACACCAGGTTCAGGTTTGCGTCGAAAAACTCACATGTGGGGGGCTCGTATATGGACTCGCGCCGGTAGTACTGGACAAACTCTCCGCGCCGATTGGCAGCGAAGCCGCCCCCGAGAGTGCTGCTCACCGCGCGCCATGCCACGGGCGTGCCATCAGGCTCAAACCGTTGCCAATGAGCAGAGAGCAGAGGCTCTCCACTTCCCGACTTGACAAGGAATCCGCCATCTTCGAGAGCATGAGGCCAGCCCGTGTTATCCGGGGCAAGCATCGGCTGAGGAGCGCCGAATCCCCCGCTCAGGCTCCCGTGGCGGTTAAACCCGGCACCGGAAGGCAGTGCCCGCGTGTAGGAGACCATCGTATCGCCGTTCGGGGCGACCGCGCACTTCGTGTTACTGTAGTGTGTGGCACCTGTTGACCCGGCGATGGTCGTTAGCTCCGTCAGCGGGTTGCCGTTGAGATCATAGTACCGCAGCAGCGCGCCCCACGGCGGCGTGCCGTCATCCCAACTGCTGAAGCCTGCCACCACGATCGAGCCGTTGGACGCAAGGCTGATCTCTTCAGTCGACTGCATCTGATCGTCCAGCACGAAGCGCGGCTCGATCGGCCCCTCACCATCTGTTGCGAATCGCTGCGCCCAGGTCGCCTGCGCGTCGGACCAGGCGATCCACACCTGGTCATCCAGGACGAGCAGGCTGAGCGAGATGTCATGGTAGTCCGCTTCGAGGCACCAGGAATCCGGGGTGATCACGTTTCCCCAGGAGTCGAACGCTTTCATGTACAGGTCTCGAAGCGGCCAGCTCGAGAAATCCGCGTAGATAAGGTGAATGCCGCCGCCAGGGCGAGCGCGGGCGTGCAAGTCGCGCGGGTTGAAGATGGCCGGGTTCAGGGGTTGTTGGCGAAGGTAGTAGTACCGCCCCTGCACGACAACGCGCTCGTGGGCGTAGAACTGCTCCGCATGGGCGGCGGCGACCAGTGCCAAAATCATCGCGCATGTGAACGGCGACAGGCGATTCATGGCTGTCCTCCGAAAAATGCGCGTACCTCGGCGATGGTCTCCCAAAAGTGAGCGCCCGGCCCGTCGCACTCGACAGACTGTGGTGATGCGCCACCCGCTGCGGACTGCTGCTCACCAACCCAGGACGATGTGGGCTCGGGGCCGAATTCCTCCTCGATTTCACCTGCGGGACATGTCGGGCTGTTCACGACCAGCGCAACAAAGCAGTCAATATCGAAATTGTTGAATACGCCGTCGTGGTTGCAGTCACCGACACCCACAAGATTGATGAGCCGCTGCGAACCATACTCCTGTTCCCATTCGACAGGATCAACCAACGAGTCCAGGAACGCATCCACATCGAAGGAGTTCCGGCAGCCGTCACCGTTGAAGTCGCCGAGGAGCGGCCCAAGCGCCAGAACATATCCCTCGTTCACGCAGATCAGCGTACCATTGGAGTCGAGAGATGGCTGCGTTTCAAACGGCCTGGCCAAGTCAACGGCGCCGTGCTCCACGGCGGGCGGACGGTAGAACACCGCGGCGAAAGGCGGCAAGGGTGATCGCCAATGGGGACTAAATCTCAGAATCTCGTCCAGTTCCTTTCGGCGGGCGTGAACCCTGGCGGTTGGATGGTCGCTGTTCATGAAGAATGTCCCACCCGCGGCGAGACAAGGCGCACCACCGATATTGTTCGGAGGACCGCCGACCCCTTCGACGCTGATGCCCGCTGAGCCGGATTGCGGGTCGGATACTCGCTTTAGCGTCCCGGAACCCTCGATCCATACAACTCCTGTACGGTCGCTAAACAGGCCCAGCGTTGCGGAAAAGGGGCCGTCCTGCTCCTCGGTCCTAGGCCACCGCTCGTCGAGCACGCCGGGCACCGTCGTTCCGCGCCTGTTATCGAACGCGTACACTCGCCAGTCGTCGCAGGGCAACACGAGGTCACCGTTGTCGTGCAGCACAGGCGAGGCCCAGTTGGTCCCCATCGTGCCAATCCACTGATCTACGCCAGACGACCACCGTTGCGGCGCAAGCGCCACCAGGTTGATCGCGGCAGGCGGTTCGCCGGCCTCAGCACGCCCTCCGAACATGGTCACATAGGTGAAAGTCGCGCCCGGATTATCCTCAGGGTTATCGTCGATCGGACCAACGGCGGGCGTGCTCGTCAGGGACGGCCCGTTCCAGGCGACGATGGCCGACCGCCACTCCTGAGAGCCGCCGGGTTGCGGCGCAACATGCAGCCAGACCACTTTCACATGATAGGGCGCTTCTGTCATCGGGCGCCCTACGACAACCACCGTCGGCGGAGCTCCGACGAACGCCTGGCAGAAGGCCGGGCCTGCGCCGTCAGATCTAAAGGGCGGCGGCGGCGGAATCGGTGGATTCTGCAGCACCGGGTTCGGAGGATACTGCCACTCCGGATCCGGAGGTGCAATCGGACCGCTGCACATGACCTGATCCGTTAGGAATGACAGATCGAAGCAAAGCACTCGATGCGTTGTCTGTACGATCACGCGGTCGTTTGCCAGCACCAGGGGTGTGGACATTACGCGCTCTTGAGGGGCCTGGCCTAGCGGAATCGAGATGGCCGGCTGCGCCGGTCCGAGTTCCGGGTTATGGGCACTGGAGCAGGGTCGCCAGCGGAAAACAAAAAGCGTCGCCGGAACAACCTGCGAAAGGTCGTTGCCCGGCACAATGATCACGCGAGTGTCATTGACAAAAGCAATAGCGGCCCCTGCCCGCGTGATCCAACTGAAACCTCGGTCAGGATCGGAAGGCGCCAAAGTACCAGCACCCGCATGCGCCCACCATCGCAGAACGGGAAGCGAGTGCGGCCCGCGCGCCTGATCCGCCCGGCTGTTGTTGAGGCTAGTCTTGCCAAACTTCGGCCACGGATCCGCGGGGTCAAGCTGGGCTAGCGCCTGGCTGCCCCCCCCCCAACCCGAACAGAACCAGAACAACGGCGAACTCACGACGAAACCCCATTTCACATCCTCCCTGAAAGTGCGCCGCCGGTCGGGGCGGCGCGGAAAGTTGCGGGGCACAGCAGGAGTTAGACCGGCGGCGGGAGCCGCGGTCGTCACACGTCCAATCTGCACCCTGTCTGAATTATCACACCGATTCAGGCGGATGCAAGAAAAACCCGGATTTTTTTGCTGAGAGCGGCGGCGGCGGCTGGAGGGCAAGTCAGTCCAGGGCCTGAAGGCCCTGGCAACGATCGTGCGCCCTACGGGCGAAAAGCATGGCGACGCAAAGCCGTCGCCATGGCAGCCGGCTATGCGGGGTCGGCGGGGGATGAGCGGTCGGCGGCGGCTTCCTGGCGGATGAGCTTGCCGAAGTGCAGACGGAGCAGGACCGGGGCAGGAAGATCGATGCGGTCATAGAAGCCGGGGGTGGCGGATTGATTGGCGATGTCGAAGGGAAGCGCCCCGACGCAGCGCATCGGGCGGTCCTGCACGATCGCGCTGTAGACGCCGAAGTAGACATCCTCCGTGCGAAAGAGCGCTTCCAACTCGACCCGTTCGACGCGGATGCCGGGCGCCTGGCGGACTGCGAAACCGAATACAGAGGCGGCGGCGCCGGGCGGCTCGACGTCGGGGTCGGCGCGCGTGACGCTCATCTCCAGCATGAAGACGGTGCCGATGTAGAGGCTGAAGGCTTCGTCGGCGTCGAGGCCGTAGGCGGGGAAATAGTTCGGGAATTCGCCGCCGACGGCGACGTAGTGCGGGATCGCGCCGGCCGCGCAGAGCGAATTGCTGAGCGCCCCCCCTGCTGAGCCGCGTTCAGATGCGACTTCAGCCGGATACTGCGACGTGTTGTGCAGCCCCCCTGCTGAGCCGCTCTCCGATGCATCTTTCGCCGGGCTGTACGTCGCGCCACGCGCGGGGCAATTCGGCGCGACGTGCGTTGAGGAGTCGGCCGGGCCGTGCGCCGCGGGATTCGCTGCATCGCGCGGCGGCGCGCCGATCATGAACCGGAAGAGCGCGATGCGCGGCTCGGAATCGAGCGGCGCTTCGTCAAAAAGGCGGATGAAATCGAGGTCGGCGGGGGCGCGGGGGCCGAGCTGCGCGGCGAGATAGGCCAGCGCAGCGGCGCGGAGCGTCGCGATTTCGTCGACTACGGTCATCGGACACCTCGGTGCGAGTCTGCCGCGTACGGCCGGCGCAGGGCGGCGGCGGCGGCCGCAGCGCGTGGGGGCACGGGGACACCCGGCGCGGGCGGAACAGCGGCCGTGGCCGCGGCGCGCCGGGGGGCAGGATAGCGGGGATCGGGGGGCGTTTCCGCCGGGCGGCGAGTGTCGATAGAATCCACCCGCTTACGAGCGGCCCGAACGCCTCCGGCGGCGCGACTTGCGCGCTGCGGATCGTTGCGGAGCGGGCCGGGTTCGGCGCTGAGGCGCCCGGGTGAGTGCATGCAGCGCGGTCGCGGTTCGTTCGAGCAGCAGGTCGAGCGGCGGGCGGGGGAGCTGGGCCGCGAGATGTTCGACCGCATGCGCGGCCGCAACCCCACCATTCTTGATCCGCTCTGGTGGGAAGAGCGGATGATGACGCTGTGCATGGCGGACGAGCGCTTCAAGCTGCAGGCGTTCCGCTTCATCGACGCGCTGCCGACGATGACGGACGCGGCCGACGTGGCCCGCCATGTGCGCGAGTACTTCGCCGCCGTGCCCGATCGCCGGGCGAAGAGTCCGCTGGCCGAACTGGACCCGCCGCGCAGCCGCTTCATTGACTGGTTCTCGCGCTTCGCCGATTTTCGCAGCACGCGCAGCCTGCCGGCGACGCTGACGGCGCACGCGGCACGGTTCGCCAGCACGCGCATGGCGCATCGCTTCATCGCGGGCAGCACGCCGCAGGAGGCGGAGCGCACGCTGCTGCGGATGCGGCGGCAGAAGCTGGCCTTCACGATCGACGTGCTGGGGGAGGCGGCGGTCAGTGAAGCGGAGGCGCTGCATTATCACGGAATCTACCTCGACCTGATCACGCGGCTGTCGCGCAGCGCGCGGACGTGGAGCGGCGTGGCGCACGTGGATGAGGCCGAGGGACGGCCGCTGCCGCGGGTGAACTGCTCGGTGAAGCTGACGTCGCTGTTCAGCCAGTTTGACGCGATCGACCCGGAGAACACGAAGCGGATCGTCAAGGAGCGGCTGCGGCCGCTGCTGCGCGAGGCGATGCGTCACGGGACGCATTTGCACGTCGATATGGAGCATTACGCGATCAAGGACCTCACGCTGGAGATCTGCCGCGAGATTTTTCTCGAGGGTGAATTCCGCGATTATCCGCACGTCGGCGTGGTGCTGCAGGCGTACCTGCGCGACATCGATCGGGACGTGGCCGAGATCATCGCCTATGCGCGGCGGCGCGGGACGCCGCTGTGGGTGCGGCTGGTGAAGGGCGCCTACTGGGACACCGAGACGGTGATGGCCGACCAGCAGCACTGGCCGTGCCCGGTGTGGCGGCAGAAGTGGGAGTCGGACGCGGCGTATGAGCGCGTTTCGCGGGTGCTGATGGAGAATCACGAACACATTCACACCGCCTTCGCAAGCCACAACGTGCGGTCACTGGCGGTGGCGATGGCGCTGAGTGAGGCGCTCGAGGCGCCGCCGGCGCATCACGAGCTGCAGGCGCTGTACGGGATGGGCGATCCGATCAAGCGCGCCGCGGTGGAGATGGGCCGGCGGGTGCGGGTGTACACGCCGTATGGCGAATTGCTGCCGGGCATGGCGTATCTGATCCGCCGCCTGCTCGAGAACACCGCGAATGAGTCCTTCCTGCGGCAGACGGTGTCGGAAGACACGCCCGTGGATGAGTTGCTGGAAAACCCCGAGTGGATCGGCGCGCGGACGCCGCCATCGCGACAATCGCCGCTCGTGCGGCGCGAGCTGGACCAGGTCATCATGAATCCCTTCGAAAACGTCCCCAACGTCGATTACACCCGGCCTGAAAACCGCGCCCGCCTGATCGAGGCGCTTGCCAGCGTGCGGGCGGGATTCGGGCGATCGATCCCGCTGGTGATCGGCGGCCAGCGCGTCGAAAGCGGGGTGTGGGCGGACACGGTCAGCCCGAATCGCCCGGCGGAGAAAATCGCGCGGGTGGCGCAGGCGGATGCGGCGCTGGCGGACCGGGCGGCGCTGGCGGCGGCGGATGCGTTCGCGTCGTGGCGGCGGGTGTCGCCGCATGAGCGGGCCGAGGTGCTGTTTGAGGCGGCGCGGATCATCGAGCGGCGGCGCTTCGAGTTGACGGCGCTGGAGACGATCGAGAACGGCAAGCCGTGGCGCGAGGCGGATGGAGACATCTCGGAGGCGATCGATTTCTGCAATTTCTACGGGCGGGAGATGATCCGGCTGGCGGAGAACGTGCGACGGCGCGACGTGCCGGGGGAGACCAACGAGTACACCTACGCGCCGCGCGGGGTGGTGGCGGTGATTGCGCCGTGGAATTTTCCGCTGGCGATTTTGTGCGGCATGACGACGGCGGCGCTGGCGACGGGCAATACCGTGGTGATGAAGCCGGCCGAGCAGGCGATGGTGATCGCGGCGCGGCTGCAGGAAATTCTGGAGGAGGCCGGTCTGCCGCCGGGCGTCCTGAACTACCTGCCCGGTCCGGGACACATCGTCGGCGATGCGCTGGTGCGCCATCCGCGTGTGAACATGATCGCGTTCACGGGGTCGCGGGCGGTCGGGTGCGCCATTCACCGCACCGCGGCGCAAATGCTGACCGCCCAACCCGGGGTAAAGCGCGTGATCGCGGAACTGGGGGGGAAGAACGCCGTCATCGTGGATTCCGACGCGGATCTGGATGAGGCGGTGCGCGGCGTTGCGCATTCGGCGTTCGGCTATGCGGGGCAAAAGTGCTCGGCATGCAGCCGGGTGATCGTGCTGGAGGCGGTGTATGACAAATTCCTGCACCGGCTGATCGAGGCGGCGCGGTCGCTGTCGGTCGGGCCGGCTGATGATCCGGCCACGTTCGTGCCGCCGGTGGCGGATCGCGAGGCCTTCGACAAGATTCGCGAATACATCGAGATCGGAAAGCGCGAAGCGACCTGTGCACTGGAAACGGACACGCGGCGGCTGCGGGAGGAGCTGGGCGGGTGGTACATCGGGCCGCACATTTTCGCGGCGGTTCCGCCCGATGCGCGGATCGCGCAGGAGGAGATTTTTGGACCGGTGCTGGCGGTGATCAAGGCCCGCGATTTTGACGACGCGATCGAGATCTTCAACGGCACCGACTATGCGCTGACCGGCGGCATCTTCTCGCGCAGCCCGGCGAACATCGCCCGCGCCCGGGAGGAATGTGAGTGCGGGAACTTCTATATCAACCGGCGGATCACGGGGGCATTGGTGGACCTGCATCCTTTCGGCGGGTTCAAGATGAGCGGGATGGGGAGCAAGGCCGGCGGGCCGGACTACCTGCTGCAATTCTGCGAGCCGCGGGCGATCACGGAAAACACGCTGCGGCGCGGATTTGCACCCAGTCCTGAACTGGCCCATTCCCTGGCCTGAGCCGCCGCGGACGGCGGGTTTGCGGGGGATTTCGGGGCGTGGGTGCTATCATGGCGGCTGCGGGCGACCCGGATACCGGAGGATCCACCATGCGCTTGACCCTGTGCCTGTCGGCGGCCGTCGGCGGCCTTGCCGTGCTGATCACCACGACTGCCGCCGCCGGCGATCTGCCGCACGTGGCGATCGTTGCGGCGGCATCCAACACCGTGATGGAGCAGACGAACACGCGCTATACGGACGTTCGCGACAAGCTGATGGCCACGGGGCGATTCAGCGCCGTGGACATCTTCAACGCCACGCGCTTCGGGCCGGGTACGCCGACGCCGGCGGAGTTCGCGCAATGGGACGCCGTGATCGTGTGGTCGAACGATTCGTTCGATGACTCGGTTGCGATGGGCAATGCGCTGGCGGATTACGTCGATGGGGGCGGCGGGGTGGTCGTATCGCTCTTCGCCAATACCAGCAGCAACACCGCGCGACAGTTGCTGGGGCGCTGGCAGGAGGGTGATTATGTCGCGATTCCGATCAACCTCTCGCCGGGGACGCTGGGGTATGCGCAGGGGGCGGGCGAGCTGGGGGCGATCCTGATCCCGGATCACCCGCTGCTCGAGGGGGTGAGTACGTTCATTACCCGCTGGGGGGTGAACTCATCGGGGATTTTCGGCGGGTATCGCCCGCTGGAGATGAATGTGACGCCCGGCTCGGTCAAAGTGGCGCTGTGGAACACGGGGCACACGCTAGTGGCGCTGCCGCCGAATCCGCGCGTGGTGGAACTGGGCTTTCATCCCGTGTCGAGCGACGTGGTCGCGTCCGCCTATTGGGATGCCGCCACCGACGGCGCCGTGCTGCTCGCCAACGCGCTGACGTACGTCGCGCGATCGCCGCTGCCGGCCGGCGATTACAACTGCGACGGGCAGGTGACGAACTTCGACATTGATCCGTTCGTGCTGGCGCTGACCGACGCGGCTGCCTATGCCGCGGCCTATCCCGGCTGCGACCTGGCCGCGGTGGATGCCGACGGCGACGGCGTGCTCACGAACTTCGACATTGACCCGTTCGTGAACCTGCTGCTCGGCGAGTGACCGCCGGGGCGGGCCGCGCGGCTATTCCGCGGCCGGGGCTGCGGGCGCCGTCGTCGCGCTCTCGGCCGCCTCGATCGCGCCTTCGCGCACAACCCAGACCTTCACCGAAGCCGTGATCTCGTCCGTGAATTCGAGCTTGACGGTGCGGTTGTCGAGCGTGCGAATCGGCGGATCGAGGAGCACGTGCGAGGCCAGCACCTCGAAGCCCTGGGCCTGCAGCGCCTCGGCCACATGCGTCGGGCCGACCGACCCGTAGAGCGTTCCCTCGGGGTTGGCCGCCGCTTCGATCGTGACGGAGGCGTCGGCCAGGCGCGCCGCCAGTCCGGCGAACTGCTCGTTGCGCTTGGCGCGCTCGGCCGTGGCGCGCTTGCGATCGGCCTCGATGGCCTTGATGTTTTCCTCGGTCGGCTCGGTCGCCAGGCGCTGCGGGAGCAGATAGTTCCGCGCATAGCCGGCCCGGACATCCACCACGTCGCCGAGGTGGCCCAGCCGCCGCACGTCCTTCAACAGCAAGAGTCGCATCCCAATCTCTCCGAATTCTGCCGCGCTGGTGCGCGGGGTCGATCGCGCGCGGAGCGCGCGGGTAGTGTCCCTGTTCCGTGATGCGCCGCCCAATCGCGGCGTGCCGGCGTGCGCCGCTTCCGGCGCGCCGACCTTCGCCCTGCTCGATCGCAGCGGCCGATCACGTCACATACGGCATCAGCGCCATGAAGCGGGCGCGCTTCAGCGCGATCGTCACGCGGCGCTGCGCAGCGGCCTCGAGGCCCGTTCGCTTGCGCGAAAACGCCTTGCCCTGCGCGCTGACAAGCCGCTGGAGCAGGCCGGTGTTCTTGTAGTCAATGTCCTCGATGTCCGCGAGCTTGGTTCGCGTGCGGGCCGCCTCAGCGGCGCGCTTGAGCTTCTTCTTGCGCTTCTTGGCGGCCTGTGCCGCGGTCAAACCGGGTCGGGTTCGCATTCTCATGAATCAGTTCCTCTGTCGTGGTTCTGCGCCGCACAAGACGCGGCGGTTGATTCCTAGAACGGGATGTCGTCGTAGCCGCCGGGCGGCACGTCGGCGCGGGCCGCCGGTTCGGCGGCCGGTTCGGAGCGCGGCCCCGCGGCGCGGCCGGCCGGGGCGCCGCCGCCCTCGCCGCCTTCGCGACTGCCCACGAACGTGAAATTGTCGATCACGATCGAGTGCTTGCTGCGCTTGGCGCCGTCGGTGGAGGTCCAGGTGTCATATTTGAGCCGGCCCTCGATCAGAATCTGGCGGCCCTTGGTCATGTACTGGTTAATGACCTCACCGGCCTTGCCGAAACAGGACGCATCGACGAAGCAGACTTCCTCGCGCTGCACGCCCTCCTTGTCGCGCCAGCGGTGATTGACCGCCAGCCCGATCTCGCACACGGCGGTGTTGCTCGGCAGGTACTTGAGCTGCGGATCCCGCGTCAGGTTGCCCAGCAGGATCACCTTGTTGAAGCTGGCCATCGCCGACTCCTGTGCCGGACGGTTCGCGCCCGGCGCTGCCCCGTGACAATCCCACGCCGCAGGCGGCTATTCGCCGACGGCGAACTCCTCACCCGGCTCACCCTCGCGCTCACGCCGCCGCGGGCCGCGATCTCCGCGGTCTCCCCGGTCTCCCCGATCACCGCGATCGCCGCGATCGCCGCGATCCCGGTAGTCGCGGTCGTCGTCGTGGCGGCGCTCGGCCCCGGCCGGCGACAACGGCGTCTCCGGCGGATGGGCCTTCAACTCGGCCAGCCGCGCGTCAGTGATGGTGGCGCGCAGGACGATGTGCCGCAGCAGCATTTCGCTGAGCTGCGCGTTGCGCTCCAGTTCGGGGATCTTGTCCCCCGCGGCCTCGAAATAGGTCAGCACGTACGTGCCGCGCTTGCGCCGGTTGATCTCATAGGCCAGCTTGCGCTCGTCGAACTTGACGCACAGCAGCAGGTTGCCGCCGATGCGCTCCATCAGGCGGCGCACTTCCTTCTCCATCCCCGCCCAGTCGTGGACGGCGGCGGAATCGAACAGGAACATTCCTTCGTAGCGTTTCAACGTCGGTCTCCTTGGCGGCACGACCGAAGCGCGCCGCATTTCATCCCGGTCATTCCGCGTCGCGACGGCGATTGAAGCGGTTCATCGCCGTCGTCATGCCCTCGCTCAGCCAGCACTCCGCCGCGTCCGCCGCGGCGCCGGTCGCCGCCGTCACGGCCTCTCGCTCCTGCGGCGTGAATCCGCCCAGCACGAAACTCACGGCCTCATGCCCGCGACCGATTCCCAGCCGCAGGCGAGGCACCTCGGCCCCGCCGGCGGTGCGGAGGACGTCGGCCAGGCCGTTGTGCCCGCCGGCCGAGCCGCCGGCCCGCAGGCGAAGCGCTCCGAGCGGCAGGTCCATGTCATCCAGCACGATCAGCACGTCCGGCCACTCCAGCTTGTAGAACCGCAGCACGGCGCCGACGCTGCGGCCGGACAGGTTCATGAACGTCTGCGGCTCGAGCAGCAGCACCCGCCGCCCGCCGCGCCAGGCCTCGCCGATCAGGGCCTGAAAGTCGCGATCGAATCGCGACACATCGGTCTTCCATCGCCGGGCCAGCTCCTCCACCACCAGGAACCCGACGTTATGCCGCGAATCGGCATAGCGCGGGCCGGGGTTTCCGAGGCCGACCACCAGCTTCGTCGAGGCATCCGCCATCGCAGGTACACGGGGCGGCTACTGCGCCGCCTCGTCGCCCTTGTCCTTGGCCACGCGGCCGATGACCTCCGGTTCGGCCGCAGCGCCTTCGCCCGTCGCCGTCGCAACCGTTTCGACGGCGGCCTTCGGCAGGCGGCAGATGCAGATCAGCTCCTCCGGGGAGTGCAGCGCCTTGACGCCCTCGGGCAGCGACAGCTCGCGCACGTGGACCGACTGGTTCAGCCCGAGATGGGCGATATCGACCCGCAACGTCTCCGGAATGGCGATCAGCAGGCACTCGATGTGCAGGTCGGTGAGCAACTGCGTGATCTGCCCGCCCAGTGCCGCGCCGGCCGGGGTGCCCTTCAGCTCCAGCGCCACACTGACGCGCACGCGCTCATTGGCGTCGACCCGCATCAGATCGATGTGGATCGGATCCTTGTGCAGATGATCGTACTGCACGTCCTTCACGAGGTACTGCTGCTTCGCGCCGTCAACCTCCAGCGCGATGACGTGCTGCAGCGCGTGCAGCGCGATCTCGAAGTCGTGACGGCTGACGGCGACGCTCTGGGGCGCTTCGCCGTGGCCATAGATCACCGCCGGCAACATGCCGCGGCGGCGCAGGCGCTCGTTGGCGTGCCGACCGCCGGCGCTGCGCTTCTCACCCTTGACGTTTGCGACCTGCATGACTCACTCCCGCTGGCGCGCCCCGCCTCGGGGCGGCGCGATTCACATGGCGACTCTTATTTCAGGAACAGACTGCTGACTGACTCGTTTCGATGGATGCGGCGAATCGCTTCGCCCAGAAGATCGCCGACGCTCAGCACCCGCAGGTTCGCGAGCGCCGCCTGGTTCCGACTCTGCGGAATCGTGTCCGTGACGGCCAGGTGATCGATCCCCGAGCGGCCGAGGCGCTCGACCGCCGGGCCGCAGAGCACACCGTGCGTGGCCGCGACGATGATCCGCCGCGCGCCGGCCTTGCGAACCATCTCGCAGGCCTGCACGATCGTGCCCGCCGTGGCGATGATGTCGTCCACCATCAGCACGGTCTTGTCGCGCACTTCGCCGATGATCGCGTACGAGGTGGTCTCGTGCCCGTTCATGCGGCGCTTGTCGATGATCGCCAGCTCCCCGCCCAGCCGGTCGGCGTAGACGCGGGCGCGCTTGGCGTTTCCGATGTCGGGGCTGACCAGCGTCGCGCCGCCGATGTCCAGCGAATGGAAATGGGTGGTGATGACCGGCTCGGCCGACAGGTGATCGACCGGAATGTCGAAGAACCCCTGAATCTGGGCGGCGTGCAGGTCCAGCGTGAGGATGCGCTGTGCGCCGGCCGTCGTCAGCAGGTTGGCTACCAGCTTGGCCGTGATCGGAACGCGGCCCTCGTCCTTGCGATCCTGCCGGGCGTAGCCGAAATAGGGAATCACCGCGGTGATGCGCTGGGCGCTGGCGCGGCGCAGGCAGTCAATGAAGGTCAGCAGTTCGAAGAGATTTTCGTGGACGGGGGCGCAGGTGGACTGCACGATGAACACGTCGCGGCCGCGAACGTCTTCGTGCAGCTTGAGCGAAATTTCGCCGTCGGGGAAATTTTCGATCTGTGTGCGACCCAGGGACACGCCCAGGTAACGCGAGATCTGCTCGGCCAGCGGCCGGTTGCTTCGTCCCGCGAAGAGCCTGAGGTTCATCATCCGACACACACGCCCCCGCGGGGGCGACTCCTTCGAAACGGCGGCACCCGAACGGGCCGCTCTCGCCCGCACATGGGCCGGCGGGAGGATGGCGCGCGTCCGGCCGGCATGCGGACAAAGCCACTACCCGGCCTGGATTTGAACCAGGACAACCAGGACCAAAACCTGGGGTGCTACCGTTACACTACCGGGTAAACAGTTGCGCCAAATGGGATTACAAGCGGCCCAATGGCGCGACGCCCGTCATTGCCACTGTCAGCAAGCGCGACAAGGGGAACCGCCCGGAGGCCCGAGCCGCACGTCGCGAGGCGTGCGTCCCGCCGCGGAACCGGGAAACCCGGTCCGCATGCCCGAACGAGCGGTGATAAGGCTCGGCGGTGGCAACGCCGAGCGGGGTAAGGTAGCGGACCGCCGGCGGCACTGTCAACCCGGCGTTTTCGCCCGCCAATGACAGCGGAAAGCCCGGCTCGCCGCGCCGCGGGACGGGCGGCCGCTACACTTTCGATGCTGGCCGGTCAGCCCCTGACGGCCCCTGATCCCCCCTTTCGGAGCCACTCCATGGCGGACGGCAGATGCCCGGCCATTCGCGTGATGATGATGCCGCGCGACACCAACGCCCACGGCACGATCTTCGGCGGCGTGCTGCTGAGCCACATCGACCAGGCCGGCGCGGTGGAGGCTCATCGCTTTGCCGCCCAGCGGTTCGTCACCGTGGCGATGCACTCGGTCGAGTTCAAGCAGCCGGTGTTCGTGGGCGACATGCTGAGCTTCTTCACGGAGGTGGTGAAGGTCGGCCGCACGTCGATCACGGTGAAGGTATCCGTGGAGGCGGAGCCGTTCGTGAACCCGCGCGGCACGACGCTGGTGACGGAAGCGACGCTGATATACGTCGCCGTGGATGAGAATCGCCGGCCGATCGAGATCAGTCGTCCCCAGGGCGCATGAAGCGCCGCGACGCCTGCGCAGTCTGACCGCGGCTGCTACACAGCGGCGAGCATGTCGGCATCGATCGGCCGCCCGTCGGAGACGCGCTCCACGAAGCGGCGGAAGAGATAGGCCGCGTCGTTCGGCCCGGGGCCGGCCTCGGGGTGGAACTGCACGCAGAGCACCTGCCGGTCGGGATGCACGAACCCCTCCACACTGCCGTCGTTGAGGTTGACGTGCGTCACCTGCCCGCCGACGCGCTTCAGGGATGCCTCCTCCACCGCAAACCCGTGATTCTGGGCTGTGATTTCCACGCGCCCGGCCGGCCGGTTCAGCACAGGCTGATTGCCGCCGTGATGGCCGAAGCGCAGTTTGTAGGTCTCGGCTCCCAGCGCCAGCCCGACCATCTGGTGCCCCAGGCAGATGCCCAGCGCCGGCACCTTGCCCAGCAATTCGCGCAGCGTCTGAATGGTCTGCGTGACAGCGGCCGGATCGCCCGGGCCGTTGCCGATCAGCAGCGCCGTCGGCTTCAACTCGCGGATCCGCCCGGCCGACGCATCGGCCGGAACGACGGTGACTTTCACCCCCGCTTCGCGCAGCCAGCGCAGGATGTTGCTCTTGATGCCGCAGTCAATTGCCACGACGTGCGAGTGGGCGGGCGGACGGGCGGCGCTCGAAGCGACCCTCGCGACCGAACCGCCCTGCGGATGCCACAACGGCTCGGTCCATTCGCGCACCTCGCGCACCGCGACGGCGTCCACCAGGTTTGCGCCGCTCATCGGCGAAGCCGCCCGCGCCATGCGCACCAGCTCGGCGTCGTCGAGCACCTCGGTCGAAATCACGCCGCGCAGCGCGCCGTGAATGCGGGTGCGGCGCGTGATTGCGCGGGTGTCCACACCTGAAATGCCGATGACGCCGAAGCGCTGCAGCGCCTCCGCCAGCGTGGCGGTGGAGCGATAGTTGCTCGGGTGCTCGCAGGCCTCGCGCACCACGAAGCCCGAAAGGAACGGGCGGGCCGACTCGAAGTCCTCCGCGTTCACGCCGTAGTTTCCGATCATGGGGAACGTCATCGTGACGATCTGCCCGCAATAGGAGGGGTCGGTCAGGATCTCCTGATAGCCCATCATGCTCGTGTTGAAGACGACCTCCCCGGCGCGCGTGCCGGTTGCTCCCAGCCCGCGCCCGGTGAAGACCGTGCCGTCCTCCATCGCCAGCTTGCAGATCATCCGATTGCTCTCCGCCGATCGAAACCACAGCCGCCGCGGCAAGAAGTCGACCCGGCGCTGCCGGGGCGCTCGAGGGAACTCAATTGCCGGTATCGAGCGCGACGTCGCGACTCGCCCGCGTTTGTCGCGGCGCACCCGGATTGAATCATATCGATGCGCCGCCCGTGGATGCGCCGCCCGCGGATGCGCCGTCTGATGGCGCACCGGCGGCCCCGCCCGCGTTCGTGCCGGGCGCTGCCTGCGGTCCGCCGCCGGCCGCCGGCGGTGCCCCCGGTTCGCGCTCCGAGGCAGCCTCCCTGTGCGGACGCTTTCGAGGCCCGCTCGGCCGCGGCGGTCGCGCCGCCGCCAAGCCGTCCAGCGGCAATTCCACTTCGAGCAGGCCCAGCGTCACCGTGGCGGTGCCCCTGGCCGCGGTGACGCGCACGACCGTGCCTTCGCGGCCGAAGCGCCGCGCGAAGACGCGATCACCCGGCGCCAATGCGGCGAGTTGCTTCGCATTGAGCGCGTCAGGCTCGCGCGTCGGCGCTGCGCCACGGCCGGGCTGCCCGCCGGTCGGGCGGTCGGAGCGCCCGTCCGCGGAACGCCCGCCTCCGCCGCGCGCGGCATTGCCCTCATCCGGGTGGCGCAGGTTGGCCGGTCGCGGGCCGCGCGGACGCTGGGCGCGCTGTGGCGCGGGCGGCGGCGGCGGCGCGTCGGGGGGCAGAATCTCGCTGATCGGCACTTCAATCGCGTATGCGCCGACGTTGACCTCGGCACGCTGCTGATCAAGCCGGATGCGGACGATCTTCCCCTCGCGGTCGAATCCGCGGATTCGCACGGCGTCGCCGGGGCGCAGATGCACCACCTTCTGTAGCCATCGCTCGAAGTCGGCCTTCTTTGACTCATGCTCGTGGCGCGAGCGATCGGCCTCGCCCAGAGCGCGCTGCGCTTCGAGACGGGCCTGGTCGGCCGCTGCGCGGGCCGCTTCCGCCTCGCGCTTGTGCTCCGCCGCGTTGGCCAGCACCGATCGCATCGCCTGTGCCCGGCGAGAGAGATTGCGCCGGGCTGACAGCACCAGCCGCCGCGGCATTCCGAGCCGCTGGGCGATGTCGATCGCGCAGCTTTGTCCCGCTTCACCGGTTCGCAGGTGATAGGTCGGCCGCATCGATTGCACGTCGAATTCGACGCTGCCGTTCTCGACGCGCGGCCGTGACAGTGCGAATCCCTTGAGCGCGCCCAGGTGGGTCGTGACGACGGCCTTTCCGCCGAGGCGCAGCACTTCGTCCAGCACGGACTTGCCGATGGCAGCCCCTTCGTCGGGGTCCGTTCCGGCCCCCAGTTCATCGATCAGGATCAGCGTGCGCGGGCCGCAGTGGCGGAGCATGTCGAGCTGGCGGGTCAGGTGCGCGCTGAAGGTCGAGAGCGATTGCTGCATGTTCTGTTCGTCGCCGATGTCGATCAGCACCTCGCCGAAGACGCCTACCGTGGAATTCGGCGCTGCGGGGATCGGCAGGCCGCTCTGCGCCATCAGCGTCAGCAATCCGACGCACTTGAGCGCGACCGTCTTGCCGCCGGTGTTCGGCCCGGTGATGACGAGCATGTCGAAATCCTCCCCCAGGCGGAAGGAGATCGGCACCACGTCTTCCGCCGGTTCACCCGCGGAGCGTCGGCGGCGGACCAGTTCCAGCAGAAGCGGATGGCGGGCGTCGCGGACCGCCAGTCGAGGCTCCTCCGCGATGTGCGGGCAGTACATGTCAAACTGGCGCGCCATGCGGAATTTCGCGACCACCAGGTCCAGCACCGCCAGCGCGTCGAGCGTGTGAAGAATGCCCTCGGCGTTGACGTACACTTCGTGCGCGATCTCCCACAGGATGCGGTTGATCTCCTCCAGGCTCCTGCACGCGCAGATTCGTGACCTGGTTATTCAGCTCGACCGCCGCCGCCGGCTCAACGTAAATCGTCGCCCCGGAATCGGAGCTGCGGTGCACGATTCCCGGCACGCGCCCGCGATACTCGGTGCGCACCGGCAGCACCATGCGGTCGCCGTGGAAGGTGTGATTCGGGTATTGCAGGCAGCGCCGCACCCCCGGCTCGTCGAGCAGCCTTTCCACCACGGTGCGCGTCTGCTCGGCGCATTCCTCGATGGATCGTCGAATCCGCCGCAGGGCCGGGCTGGCGTCGTCCCGAACCTGGCCGCGTTCGTCGATCACCGCCTGGATGCGCCGGGCGACCGTGACGAAATCCCCGATCCGCTCACCGACGTGGCGCAACTCCGTGCAGTCGGCCGGCAGGGCCGCCATCCAGCGCGCCACTTCGTGCGCACCGGCCAGCGTCAAGGCAACCTGCGCCAGTTGATCCGCGGTCACGCGCAGCGGCGGGGCACAGTTCCGCACCACATCGCGGATGTCGCTGATTCCGCTGAAGGGGGGAACGCCGCGGGCCTCATGTACGCGCTCCAGCTCCTCCACCTGGCGCAGCCAGCGCCGAATCAGCTCGGGTCGCTTCATCGGGCGAATGCCGGCGGCCAGACCGCGCCCCAGCGAGCTGAGCGCAAAGCCGCCCAGAATCTCGCGCACGCGAGCGAAATCGAGACAATCGAGGGTATGCTGGTCCATTCGGGGTCGGATTGTAGCCGCGACCCGCAGGTCCGGGCGCATGGCAGGCGGCGCCTTACACCGCGGCTCACCCGAGTCCGCCGTCGGAGCCGCCCTTTGATTCGAACATCGGCCGCAGCGACCGGGGGGCGAATGGGCGACCTGCGCCGCGCCCTGGGCCTAACCATGATGATCGCGCTGGCGCTTCTCGTCACGCCGATTGCACTCTCACAGACGCCCTCTGACCGGACCGCCCCCGCGCGGCAGGTTGAGTCGGATACAGATCGACTTGCGCAAGTCGCAGAGCTGCGGAAATCGGGCGACGTCGATGCGCTGCGCGCGCAGCTTGAAGCGGCCGTTCGCGAGCGGCCGGAGAGCCTGGCGCTGCGTGCGGCGTGGATCGACGAGGCGCTGGCGTCGCAGAGGCCGGCGACGGCGCTGCGGCGCTGGCGTGAGACCGCGGAGCCTTTGCGAGGTGAAGCGCCGCTGCGGCTGCTGGCGGCGCGCGCGTACTTTGCACTGGACCAGGCGGCGGGCCGATCGACGGTGCGGCGGGTGGAAGGGGGTCGGCTCGGGCAGTTTCGGGATGGGTGGCTGCTGCTGGAAAGACGGGATGGGAACGAGCGATTCTGGTGCTGCCCGCAGGAATCGGGGATGTACCAGCTTCGGAGGGCGCTGGACGACGGACTGGACGAACCCGCGGCGCACCTGCTGCATGCCCGCCTGTGGATTGCGATCGGCCGCCCGGCGACGGCGTGGACGATCTTCACAGCGCGCGAGGCGGAGCTGATCGAGGTCGCGGATGACGCGGCACTGGCTGAATTGATCGATACGGGGCTGGAGGTCGGTGCGGTCGGTGATGCGCTGCGGCTGGTGAAGCTGCGCGCTGCGCGCAGCGGCGCGCAGGCAGCGGCGGTGCTGGCCGCGGGCTACGAACGCGCTGCGGATCACTATGCGGCGGCGGGGGATGTGCCGCTGCACGCGGACATGCTCGATCGGGCGGTGGAGCAGCGGCCGCGCGACGCGGCGCTGCGCATCCGGGCGGCGGACGCGGCGTGGGCCGCGGGCCGCGCGAGTGCGGCGGCCGCGCATTACGAGGCGGCGATCGCGCTGGACGCGGCGTGGCGTTCCGAACCGCGCGTCGTGGAGCGGCTGGCGGCGTGGCACGACGGTCTGGGGCCGTAGGCGCGGCGCCCGGCGACGACGCGGATCATCCCCATGTCCAGGCGTAGCCGCGCTTGCAATGGTAGTAATGCAGGCCGATGGTCCGCGCCGCGAAGACGTTCATCAGCAGGATGACCAGGCTGGCCCCGGCGTCGAGAGCCAGCCGGGATTGAAAGTCGGGAGCCTTCGCACGCATCTCATCCGTGCCCCAGTACAGCGCGACCAGCCCCACGTACACCAGCAGCACGAGCGCGTATCCCGGAAGCGTACCGATGATCGTGCGCAGCATCAGGTCGATGCGGAACATCGGCCCGGCCCCGCCGACCGCCGCGACGAGCAGCAGCATCGGAAAAAAGGCCAGCCCCGCCAGCAGGGAACCACCAACCAGCGCGCCCAGCGCCGTGAGCGTGGCGGTCTGGGATGCGCCCGCGCCAAAGAGGGCGCCCATCGCGTTGCCGAGCTGGTCAACGTCACCCGACGCTTCGAGCGCGATCACATAGATGAGCGAGCCGAAGAAGGGCAGCAGCGCCAGCGCGTATGCCAGCAGGTACTTGGCCAGCGGCGCGACAATGTCATCCACCCATCCGCCTTCCAGCGACATCGATGGCAGTTCCTCCTCGTTGTCCGCCCCGCTGGTGACGACGTTGAAGAGATAGGCCATATACCAGCCGCTGATAATGAGGCTCGTCACCGTTCCAAGGCAGCCGGCGAACGATGCAACGGTCCGCATCGTCAGCAGAATCCAGAGGATGAACAGCGTGGCCAGACTGCCGCCGCGCAGCATCACGCGGAGATTGCCGCCGATGGCGCGCCCCAGCGCCGCGGCATCGCGAAGTGCGCCGCCGCGATCGGTTCGCGGCGCCGCTGCGGGGTCCGCCACATAGCGAACCGTCGCCTGCACGGGCACGGCTTCCGCCGCCTCCGGCGCCGGGCGCGGGACATCCACGGCCGCTCCGCCGGCCAGCGCGTACAGATCATCCACCGGGGATGCGGAAAGCGCATCCGCCGCCTCAATCCGAAAGGTGTCGCCGCACTTCTTGCATCGCGCGGATCGCCCCGCCGCCGAGTCCGGAACCTGGTATTTCGCACCGCATGCGCAACGCGCCTTGATCATGACATGCACCCCGCGAAAATGGAGAACCGCGGAGATTCTGGGGGGGCCGGGCCGTGGATGCAAGAGGAAGCCGAAGACAGTGCGCAGCCGGAACGCGCCGCCCACACAAAGAGGCTGCCTGGGGAGGAACGCGCATGACTCAGGCAGACACCTGACTGCATGCGGCTGCCCGATCCACTGCACCGTGAGCGGGCGCCGGAGCATCGGCACAGATCTGCCGCGTTTTCACCGCCGGCGGGTCAGCAGCGTCAGCAACAGCAATAAGCCCGCCACACCCGGCTCGGGCACCGTCGGCCCGGGGCCGTCATACGAAGGCGGAGGATTGCGCGGCGGCCACTCCGGCGGCGGACCCGGCGGCCATTCCCGCGACACCGGCGGCAATCCGCGATCGGCGGGCGGTTCGCCGGGAGAGACGGCCGGGCGATCCGGCGGCGTGGGGGTGATCGGATCGTCGGCGAAACGGGGAATTCCGTCGCCGTCGTCGCGGACGAACGGCTCGAACGGGTTGTTGAACCCGCCGCCGGGATCGTCCAGACCGCCGCCGCCGCCGCCCGGGCTGTATCCGCGATCGACGCCGGAACCGCGACTGACGAATCCCGCGCCTGAAAGCCCCTCGACGGCGGCGCGCTCCAATTGAAACTCCGGCCGCAACTCGATGAGCGAGAGGCGGAACACGAGCATGCGCCCTTCCGACTCGGCATCGGTCCACATCCAGCGGGCCGCTTCGTCGATCTGCGGCACCTCGGCCGGAGAGCGGAACCCGAAGTTGTATCCTCGTTGCGAAACGGGGGACCACGCCTGCCGCCCATCGGCGGCCCGCACCGCGTCGCGCACGTCGGTCGCGGTGGGCGCGCCTCCGGGAGCCGGTGCGGTGGTCACGGCCCAACCGCGATCGCCGCTCACCAATTGAACGCCCTCGAAGTCGAAGTCCGCCAGCACCCCGCGCCCGCGCGCCGGTTCGCGCACCGCGAGATAGACGTGCGGAGCGACGGTGGAAAATCGGTAGGTGGTCACGACGGCCGCTGCGCCGCCGGGTTGGCCGACTGTCTGCCCGGACAGGGCCGTCAACATTCCGGTCTGATCGGCGACGAACAACGTGGCGTCCGCAGCGCAGACGCGCGCCGTCGCCGGCCACGCGCACGCCGCCGCCGTGCAGGCGGCACTCACCACGCCCCATGCGCAGAGCCGCTGCGCCCGATGCCACCGTGACATACGGAGTTCCTCCCCGGGACATCCGCCCGAACCGCCATCCGCTGCGCCGCTGCGCAGCAGGCCCATCGGGGAGGCACTGGTCGCTCGAATCTCAGGTTGCCCCCCCGGGCTGTGTGCGGAACAGCGATTGTGCTTGTGACGCGCCGCGCAATAGCGCCGACGTCAGGAGCACACCGCGATCCCGCTGGATGCTAGGAACCGGGCGACGAAAAAGGCAATGGCCGAGGCGCGACGCGCGGGCAGGTGTTCGCGGACCTGCCCTGCGGGATCGAAGGGCGCTCCACTGGACGGGAGGCGGGGCCGATCGCGTGATCAGGAATTCGTGGACCGGGGCGTCTGGAGCGGCGCCGGGGTGCGCGGATCGGTCACGGGGCGGCGGATGCGCCGCTCCGGCTCGACGGCGAGAATTTCATCGGTTCGCTCATCCCGGACTCTGCGCTGGATCACGAAGGAGGTGCGACCCAGCATGCCGCGCCGGGCAACCAGCCGCGTCTCCGACACGCGACCGCTCGCATCCGCTTCGCCGCTGAGCCACTCGAACCAATCGGCGGGCAGCGCGCGCGGCCGGCCGAGCCGCTCCTCGCGCATTCCGGGGACGATGTCGAAGGCGATGACGACGTAGAGCAACCCCGCGATCAGAGCGCCGCCGACGTACCAGACGAACACCCATTCCATGGCGCGGACACTGTACGCGAAAGCGGGCGTTCGTCGGGCGGAGTGTGAGCGTGAGGGAGAAATCGTGAATGAGGGAGGAGTGTCCCACCAGATCGAGGCGTGGAAATGCCCGACAGCGGCCGCAATCGGTGCTCAACGCCAGCCCAAGGCGCCGAGCAGTTCCGCGCTTCGCGCCGCAATGCACGGCGTATCCTCATTCGCGTAGGCGGCGAGGTCTGACGGGAACAGCGGCCCGCCGCCCGGCCCGCAAACCACGCCGCCGGCCGCCTCCACCAGCACCACCCCCGCCGCGATGTCCCACAGCTTGCTGTCCGAACAGAGGACGGCGTCGTATGCACCCGCGGCGACATAGGCCAGGTGCAGCGCCGTTGAGCCGAGGCTGCGCAGCACGGCCCGATCGATCAGCCCCTCGACCCAGGGGCGGAAGCGCGGCGTCGCCGCACTGGGAATCGCCACCAATGGCGTGCTGGCGCGCCCGCTGCGCTCCTGTGGCGCGATCGGCGCTCCGTTGACGCACAACGGTCCGCCCTGCGCCGCCGAGAAGAGCGTCTCGAACTGCGGAGCGTAGATCGCCCCCGCCACAGGCCGGCCGTCGATGCACGCGGCCACGCTGCATGCGTAGAGCGGCACGCCGCGGATGAAATTCCGGGTGCCGTCGATCGGGTCGATGATCCAGCAGCAGCGTGCCCGGGCGAGTTCCGCCCGCTCATCGGGCTGGGGTTCCTCGGCCAGGATGGCGTCGTCGGGGCGCTGCGCCCGGATGCAGCGGATCACCTCCGCCTGCGCGTCGAGATCAGCGCGGGTGAACTCGCTGCCGTCGGCCTTTCGCTGCACGGAGAGCGGATCGCCGAAGTAGCGGCGTGCGCAAGAGCCGCCGGCGCGGGCGGCGACGGCGGCCAGTTCGGCGAGGTCGGCGACGCGGGAGCCGGGGTTGGTCAAAGGGGCGGCTCTCGAAGGGTCACTTGCGGCGCGGCTTGCGGGAGGGCGGCTGCCCGCCGGACTTGGCCGCGACCTGGTCGGCCTGCTTCTGCAACTCCTCCGCCTGCTCCGCGACGTACTTGAAGAAGCGGGCCATGAAGCCGGTGCGCTTGGAAGGCGGGCGGGGGCCTTCTCGCTCGCGGCGCTCCTTCTCGGCGCGAATCTGCGCGCGGATGCGGAGCGACTCGACGATGCCGAAGATGTTCGTCGCCATCCAGTAGAGCGTCAGTCCGGAGGGCATGTTGTAGAACATGACCGGGAACATGATGCACATCATCGCGCCGATCTGCTGCTGCATGCGGGCGGTTTCTTCGGGGGTCATGCCGCCGCTCTTGCGCGGCGTCGCGGGCGCGGGGGGCGGCTTGCGGCCGGCGGTCTGCCCCGGCTTGGGCATGTATTTCTGCTGCAGGTACATCGTGACGCCCATCAGGATCGGCAGCAGGTTCAGCGAGTGAATCGGCCCGGTCAGCATGGACAGAAGCGGAATGTGGACGCCGCCGTCCCCGAAGCGCAGCAGCGCGTCGGGCGCGGAGAGATCGACCATCCACCAGCCGTCGAAGGGCGCGTTGCGGAGATTGACGTCGCTGCTGAGCGCCGTCCACAGCGCCACGAGGATGGGCAACTGGAGGAAGAGCGGCGCCATGGTGAACAGCATGGCCGCCGGGTTCACGTTCTCCTCGCCCCACAGGCGCATGATCTCCTGGTTCAGCCGCACGCGGTCATTGGCGTATTTTTCCTTGAGCGCCTCGAGCTTCGGCTGAATCCGCTGCATCGCCTCCTGGGAGCGATACATGTTCTTCTGCTGCCAGACGGCCAGCGGGTGCAGCAGGCCGCGGACGATCAGCACGATCATGATGATCGCGATGCCGTAGTTGCGGGAGAAGAAGTGGCACGTTTCGAGCAGCCAGAGCATCACGCCCGGCAGCGGCTGAAACGTGCAGCAGCTCTGGTCCACGTCGCGCGCCGCGACGAACCCGAGCTGTCCGCGATCGGCGAAGGCGGGATCGCTGCGGCGCAGGATGTCCTCATCCTTGGGGCCGAAGTAGACCTCGAAGCTCACCTCCAGCGAGGCTCCCGGCGCAAGCGCCGCCGGCGGAGTCAGCGAAAAGCGGCTGATCGCATCCTCCATCAGTCCGGTGATCTGCGGCGCCGCCACCGTGCCGACGACGCGCGCCACGGGGTCGCCCTGCGCCGTCGTCAGCGGGCGGATGAACACGCCGAAGTACTTATTCAGCAGCGCCGCCCACGCCAGCCGCTCGCCGCCGGCGTCGAGCCGCCGCGGGTCGTTGATCTGTTTGAGCAGCTCCGAGCGCGAGGCATGTTTGAATTGCAGCGCGCCGCCCACCCAGCGCGCCCACATCAGCTTGCGCATGTCGTAGGTGGGGTCGTCGTCGTGGATGCCGATCGGTCCGTCCTGCGTCAGCGTCGGCGTCAGCGGCCCGTCCGATACATTTTCGACGATCAGCCGCATCTGCATCAGGAAGGGACGATCGAGCAGCGCGTAGGTCTTGGAGATGCGCAGCAATTCCGATCCGTCCTCCGCGCGGCGCAGCGCCGCCGAAAAATGTGCGACGCCGGCCTCGGCGGAGAGCGCCGCCCAGTTCAGATCCCCCAGCGAGAACTCGCGCCCCCATTCGTCGATCCGCACCGCCGCCGTCGTCAGCGAATACAATTCGCTCTCGCCCGCGGGTGCGGTGGGATCCAAACGAAGGGGGGAGATCAACTCATACGGGTCGTTTGTCCGCGGGTTCTGGCGGTGCACATGGCGATTGGGATTGTTCTTGCGGCGCTCGGTCAGCCACGCGCGCGACACCGACGCGCCGCGCGGTTGCAACTCCAGACGCAGCGTGTCCGACGGTCCGCCGCCCAGCATGACGGGCGCGGTCGATTCCCCCCCCACCGCGCGAGCGGCGCTGGGGTCGCTCGACAGGGATGGCCCGTCGCCGGCTCCGCCCGTCGGCGCGGATGGGGCGCTGCCATTTCGGCTGCCGCCGGAAATCGGCCCGCCCGAAGCGCTGCCGGGGCCGGATTCCGGCGCGGGTTGGGCGGTTCGCGGCGGGGGATCCGGAAGCGGGTAGAACTTGTTGTAGATCCACTGGTAGGTCACCACGAAGGTGAACGCCAGCAGGACGAAAACAATCAGCCGTCGGGTGTCCATTCCGTCCCTGTATCGCGCGCGGCGCGCAGAGCGTCCGCGGGGCGAGCCGGGCATTGTAGGCCCGCGGGCGCGGAGGTGAAAGCCGCGGCCGGCGGCGTCAGTCCTTCAGGGAGAAGGGCGTGAAGTTCGTGCGGCGGTCGTAGTAATCCTCCTGCTCGGCGCGCTTCAGGAATCCGACGACCAGGTAGGTCATCGGCGTGAACAGCGCCTCGACCGCCACCTTGAACCCCCAGTTGAACAGGATCACAGACAGCAGCGTCCGCTCGTCCCAGATTCCGGCGAACGCGATCGGGTAGAAGATCAGGCTGTCGATGCCCTGTCCGATGATCGTGCTGCCGATGGTGCGTGCCCACAGGAACCGCCCGGCGGTCCACACCTTCATTTTCGCCAGCACATACGAATTCGCGAAATCGCCCACCCAGAACGCCAGGATTGACCCCAACACGATTCGCCAGGTGTTGCCGAAGCAGGTCACCAGCGCCGGTTGGATCACTTCGTTGTACGGCTCTTTTGGGTCGGTCGGGAAATGGATGACGGCGAAGGACATCAGCGTGGCGAAGATCATCGCGGCGAAGCCGGCCCAGATCACCTTGCGGGCGCGCGCATAGCCGTACACCTCGGTCAGCACGTCGCCGAAGATGTAGCTGATGGGGAAGAACAGATTGCCCGCGCCGAACGTGAGCGTCATCCCCAGCAGCGGCAGCGTCATGAGGCAGGTCTTGCCGGGACCGATCAGGTTCGAGCACAGCAGCACGGTCACGAAGCCGGCCATGACCAGGTCGTAATAGCGATAGTGGCGCGGGTTCGACGTGTGGCCGATCTTCGCGCCGTGCAGGCCGTGGCCGACGTCGTGTGGCGGTTCGCGACCCATGACTCCCTTTCCGTGCATCCGGTCCCGCGAAGTGCGGGCCGTCAGCGGTACATCCCGGTGCGCCAGCCGGCGTAGTCATGCGGAATGTATGCGTCGTGCGTGATCATCTGAAACGCCGGCAGGTAGGGCCGCCCCTGCTGCACCACGCCGTCCGACTCCAGCGACTCGATCCGCCGAATCACCGTCCGCACGCGCTCGACCATCGCCCGCACGCGGAACAGGTCCGCCCGTGAGCCGCCGACCGCGGGGTCGGCGATGGCCGCCGCACCCGGCTCAAGCTGCTCGAGCAGCGCCGCCGCAGCGGTCAGCTCGCGGCAGCAGGCGGGCAGGTCGCGCGTCGAGTAGGCCCAATGCGCGGCCTCGACCGCCCGCACCCATTGCACCGACACGCGATAGAAGAGCGCGGCAAAGCGGAGCGGGCTGTCGGTCGGCAGCAGTGCGTCCGCCTCGTCGCACAGGCGCAGGATCGTGTCGCCCGGCAACTGGCAGGCCTCTTCGCGCCAATCGGCCCACAGATAGAACGGGTTCTGACGGACCAGCATGCGATCACGGATGACGCGCCAGGTGCCGCCGGCGGTGAGCTTGGTGGCCGCCGGGATGCGGTTTCCGAGAATGTCCGCCGCGGCGGCGAATGCCGCTCCGCCGACCTCGCGCAGCGCCGCGTCCCAACTGAGGTTTCCGCGGATGCGCCGACCGGCGGCCAGCACCAGCGGGAGCGTGGCGGGGAAGTTGGTCAGAAAGCTGTATTCCCAGGTCGTGACGCACACGCCCAGCGCGCCGTGTTCGCCGGCGTCCTCCACATGTTCGTCGATGTTCCGCTGGGTCTCGGAGAGAAACGCCCAGATCGAGTTGTACGACTGCACGCTGGGACAGCACACCACGTCGAACCCGTGGTCGCGAAGCCGGCGCGTCGTGGTTCGCGGCCGATCGAAGTACTGCCAGTCGAACAGAAGGGTCTCGCGCGGCAGGTGATCCATCGCGGCGGGGTGTTCGAGCAGCATGTCGGCCCACAGGCCCGGTCGCCGACCCTGGCGCAGCACCCACCGACACAGCTCCCCGTAGTACTCGCCGAACAGCCCCGCCTTGCCGACCTTCTCGACTCGCGCGGCGCAGCGCGGGCACTTGCCCAGTTCCCACGCTTCGTCACCGCCGATGTGCAGCCACTCATCGTCGAAGGCGGCGATCGCGTCCGACAGCAGCCGCTTCACGAAATCGCGGCACTCGTCGCGGCAGGGACAGACTTGCAGGCTCAGCCGGCCAACCTCGTGCGTCTCGCCGAGGAACCAGCCGTCTTCGGAGCGGATGAAGCCCTCCATGTGCCCCAGCGAATTGAGAAACGGGATGACGCGCGGCGTCGGCCCGGCCGCGCGAGCCGTCGCGATGGCACTCTGCACCGCGGCGGGGGTCAGTGCGCCCGGAGCGGCCGCCCACGGGGCGCTGCGATACTCGAAGCGATGCTCGAGGTAGAGGCCGACGGCGTCATATCCGGCCGCGGCGGATTGTGTGAGCAGGTCGGCCAGGCGCTCGGTCGAAGGGGCCTGTTCGCGGGCAACGTCGTACATCCAGGCAAGGAATTTCATGGCGGGATTCTACGCGGCGAGGGCGCGGTGCGGGCCGCAGGTCGCGACCTCCGCGCGTCACCCAGCGCGTGCACACCGTCGGAGCGGCCGGCTTCGGCTCTGGCAATTGCGGCTGTGCAATGGTGGCGTGCAATGCCGCCCAGGAGCGTCCGATTACTCGAAAGGGCGGATCTTGCGCTCCCCCTCGTTGGGGCCGGAATTTGCGCCCCTGACTTCCACGGTGTCGGAAGTTGAAGATTCTGTTTGCTCGCGGGTGTATCCGGGGTTACACTTCAAGGGACTGGAGCACCGCCGATGCGCAGGGGTGGTTCCGCAGCCGGGTCGTCCAAGCACACCGTCGCGCCGCTGACGCGCGCGCCGGCGTCACCGGCGGAGTTGTTGGCCGATCTCGACACCCAGCTCATGCTGCAGGTTCGCGGCGGGGATCGGGAGGCGGCCGGTCAGCTCATTCGGCGGAATTACGAACGGGTCAGCCGCTACATCGGGCGGATCGTGCGAGACGTGCGCGCGGTCGAGGATCTGACGCAGGAAGTGTTCGCGTCGGTTCTGAGCCATGCCGCGGTCTACGAGCCGACGGCCCGCTTCACCACCTGGGTCTATCGCGTCGCCACCAACACGGCGCTGAAGTTCATCCAATCGCCCCACGTTCGGGGTCGGGACCGCGCCGGAGACGCGCGTCTGGCCGAAACGGCCGACCGCGTCGAAACTCCCGATGCGCGGCTGACGGTCGATGAGTTGAAAGCGCGGGTGCAACGCGCCATCGGCGAACTGCCGCCGAATCAGCGCGCCGCCGCCATCCTCTTCGAATGCGAAGGCCTGTCCTACGAGCAGATCGCCGGCGTGCTGAACGTCACGGAGGACGGCGTCCGGGCCCTGCTGCAGCGCGCACGAGCGGCCCTTCGCGCGCGGTTGAGCGACCTTCTCGAATAATCCCGCCTCATCCGCGGCCGCAGGCTATACTGCCGCAAATCACGTCGACCTCGCCGCTGCCGCCGGTTCTTCCGGCCGCGCGGCTGCAAGCCGGATCGTCGGAGTGCTGAGCCGTGTCGCATCTCGACGTCGAGACCGCTCGTCGCATCGCGCGCGGGGATTCCGCTACGGACGCGAGCGAGTGGGGAAATCACCTGGCCGATTGCGCGGAATGTCGTGAGCTGGTGGCGCGGGAGCGGAGCTGGATCCGACTCGTGAACCTGCCGGATCAGCCGCCGGCCGCCGCCGGGGGTGCAGAGCGGCTGATCGAGCAGTTGGAGGAGCTGGCTCCGCCGCGCGCGACGCTGGCTGAAACGCTGCTGTGGCGCATCGGTCCGCTGGTCGTGACGGCGGCGTCGCTGTTTCTGCTCGTGCGAGTCCATGCTCCGAGCGGTGTCGCGGAGCGCGAGGCGGCATTGGCGCGGGATGCGGGGATCAGCGCCGTGCTCTATCGGCGCGTGTCGAGCCATGCAGCCGCGCTCGAAGCACTGCGCACCGATCCCTGGTTGGCGGACGAATACGAAGTACTGCGGGCGCTGGCTGATCAACTGTCGGTGTCGAGCGCTGCGGCGAACGAAGCCCGCCCCGAGCCGATGGAACGGTCGCTGCGCGCCGCGTCCGAAGGGAATGGAGGACCGTCGTGATCGACGCGAGCGCCAAGTCCCGAGCCATCGTGCTGACGCTGCTGGTGAACGCGGCGGCCTGGATCATCGGACCGTGGCTGCTGCGCGATGGGGGCGAACCGGCGGGTCGGCCGAATGAGGATGCCGGCGTTGAACACTTCTCCGAGCATCTGCGCATCTGGAACGACGTGCAGACGCGGGCCGATGCGGCGGCGGTTCTCAACCGCGCGGCGGCGTTCGCTCAGCTAGAGCCCGATCAGCGCAGCGCGCTGCGCGGCCTGCATGAGATTGTCGAGTCGGTGATGCGCGCTGCTGCGCCGGCACAGCGCTCCTATTTTCTGAAGCTCCCGCCGGCGGCACGGGCGGTTGAGATCGGCCGCGAGCTGCGGGAGCATCACCCGGAAAAGCTGGCCCAGGCGCTGGCGCTGTTCGCACCAGCGCGGTGAGAGGCGGCGGCTGCGCGGGCGTCATGGAGCGACGATAGGGCGATCTTGTTGTTTCACACCCCCCGAACGGACGAACGACGGCCCAAGCGTCAGGGCCGCGATGGCGCGGGCGGCCCCTGCAGGCGCGGCGGGGACTTCGGAGGGCTGAGCCGTACGAGTTCGGTCGCAGTCAGGCGCGTTAGATTTTCAACGAAGGTGATTTCACACTCCACCATGGTCATCGACGAGGCCGAAGATCCAGCGGGGCCGGAGATGGGCAATTCCGCCGTCGCGATCCCGTTTGTATCCGAACCGTCCGGTGCAGAGATCGGCTTGAGATCGACCCACCCTCCCGGCTCGTCGTGCGAATCGTCGGGCGCTCGCACCCGGGCGCGCACCTCGAACTGCAGTGGCGGTGGATCGAGGCCCAGGGGGCGATGAAAGAACAAAACGGAAACGCGCTCACCGGATGCACTGCCCTCCGTTGCCGCGCCCGCTGCCTGGTCGGTGGGAATGCGCCACGCAGAGAAGCCGGCACTCAGCAGCCGCATGATCAGTTCGGTCCGCCGCCGCTCAGGCAGTGACGAGCGCAGAATCTCGCGTAACACTTCGGGGGACTGCGATGCGAGGAGCGCGGCGTGCAGTTCTTCGGACGGACCATCGGCGGTGTTGGCGACTGAGTTGGCCAATGGGACTGTGGTGGTGTTGACTGACGGGTTTGCGGCCGCATTGCTTGCCGGGGCGCCGGGGCTGAGCGAATCGCCCGGGCCTGTGTCTGATGCAAGACTTCGTGCGGCAGGCGGATCATAGGCCGCCAGCAGTCCGCGGAGCGCCGCTGCGCGCTGCGTCGTCGGAGCCGCTGCGCCGATCTCGCGCGCCGCTTCCTCGATGTGCGCGAGCCGACCGCGCAGGCCGCCCTGCTGCGATCGCTCCCATTCGGCGAGTTCCACAGCCCGTGCTTCGATCGTCACAAGTGCGCGCCGATCGGGCGCGCTGAATCGAATGACGGGGCAGAGCGCGTCGGGGTCGAACCACCATCCGATCGCATCGGGGGAACGACGGCGCCTTAGCTCAACACCATTCACCGTGACGCCCCGCAACGGTGGTGAGCCATGCAGCCGCAATTCCACGTCGCGCGTCGCGGACGCTCCCTGAAATTCACCCTCGGCCGGGTGGATTGTGACCACCCGCCGCGCGCCGGCCGTCTCCTGCGTGACACGCGTCCACGAGTAGCGCCCGGCCTGATAGTCGAGCGATCGGCCGTCGTCCTCGTAGATTCGCGTCTCGCCGCTCTCGCCATCGACAACGTGCAGCACAAGCCGCGCTGCAGCGCCGCCGTCCTGCCCGCGCGCACCGGCGCTGCCGCTGCGATTGGACTCACCCGCATTGTCGTTGCGCAGGGACTCGTGCGCCGATGGATCCCGATCGGGAGAATGAGCGGCCACGATCGCCCCCGCGCGCATCCAGATCGGCAGTTCGTCGGGGGCGGCGAGGCGCAGCACCTCCATCGGGCCGGTGCAACGCTCGCCCGTCCGGCGGTTGATCCACCCCCCTTCCGCCAGCCACACGCGCGACGCGGACCAGCCGCCGGCCGACTGCGCGGGATCGCACACCGGCGCGACCAGCAGGTCATCGCCGAGCATGAACTGGGCCGGGCGCGCGTACGCTTCGTCGAGGTAGCGCCAGCGGATGTACATCGGCCGCCAGATCGGCAGCCCCTCGTCATGCGCGCGGCGGGCCGCGGAATAGATCGTGGGGGCCAGCTCGCGGCGGAGCGCTTCGACCTCGGGGAAATTCGCAAATGCGGGATTCGGCGACAGCAGCGGCGCTAGCGCGGCAGCCTGCGCCTGCCGGCGCAAGAGCGCGTCATCCGGCGCAACTCGATCGCCCAGCACGACGCCCACCAGCGGCGCGGCGTGATTCCCCGATTGCGCAATCGCGGCGATTTCCGCAGGCAGGTCGGACCAGCCGCCTCCGATGGAGAGCGTCGCCTGGGGCGAAACCAGGCGCAAGTTGCGATCGCCCGGCGCATCGATGGCGGGCGGCAGGATGGACCGCATCGCCTCGAAGGGCGGCAGCGGCGGGCGCCCGGTGAGGGCGGTGAAATCGCGCAATGCGCGTGCGTGGGCGTCTCCGTGCGAAAATAGGTACCAATCCAGCGCACCCGGCACGCGCTGCGGTACGGCCGCCTCGCCGTCGGCCGCGAGCAGCGGAGTCGCCGAATCATCGATCAGCGCCCAGCCGCTGCGCGACAGCGGCCCGCCGAGGCTGCGCTCATCGCGAACGTCGGGGGTCCACCAGAATCCCGCGCCGTCCGAAACGACGCGTGCAGTGAGGTCCATGCGCGTGAAGCGGCCGTCCGGCTCGCGAAGGCGAATGAGCAGGTCGCTGGCGCGGACGTGCATGAACCCGTCGCGCGAGACGACCTGAAACCACGGCACCGGCATGCGGCGGTTGCGGAACGTCGCCGAAGGGCGGTCTTCGAAGACGCCGGTCGGAGAATATTCGAGGCGCATCACGGCATCGCTGAGGACGGTGATGCGCGCATTGCCGCGGATGACGACGGCGGCGGGGTCAGCGACCGGATCAGGCGAAGCCGCGCTCGCTGCATTGCTCTCATCGACGGGGCGGGCCGCCGCGAGCGCGGGGAACAGGAGGGCGGCGGCGAAGCAGATCCGCAGGTGATGCGACCCGGCCTGAATGCGGAATTGCGGCCGCGGGCGCTCGCATGCGCGCGGCATCGCGAAATCGGCGCGCGAGCCGATCATGGCGCAGCGCTGTTCACGTTGCGGACCGGTGGGGCTGCGGCCGGCCGGCCGGCTACGGGCACATCATCGAACATCCCGGGAGCCGGTTCGGCAGTGCGCCGCTTACGCGGACGGGCGGCGTCGCGAGAGACGGGCTTGTCGGCGAGCTTGCGGCCATCGGCCGTCGCGGGCGCACTGCGAAGCGGGTCCGGGTCGCCGACGAGCGGATCGCCGGGGTTAGTCTTTGCGAGGCGCTCCTGAACGCGCGTGGCGTAATTCTCGGACAGCTCGAATGTGACAAATTGTCGGCCGAGCTTATGAGCGACGATGGCGGTGGTGCCGCTGCCGGCGAAGGGATCGAGGACCAGGTCGCCGGGGTTCGAGCAGGCGCGGACGATCCGTCCGAGCAGTTGCTCGGGCATCTGGCAGCCGTGCCAACCGGCGCGCTGCTCGAAGGTGCCGCAGATGCGCGGGAAGTACCAGGTGTCCTCTTCGGCGGTGAAGGCGTCGGGGATGTCCTGCGGGCGCAGGATCCAGGTGTCATCCGGGACGCGGCCGCGCGAATCGGCGCGCTTGTCCCCGTAGACGAGCTGGCGCGCCGAAGGGACGCGGACTTCGTCGGTGTTGAATGTGAAGTTCTTGCGATCCTTGACGAAGTGGAACAGGTGCGCGTGGCTGCGCGTGAACTTCAGCGTGCAGTGGACGCCGAAGGTGTAATACCAGATGACCCAGCTTCGGCAGGTCAGCCCCAGTTCGCGCGTTGCCGCGACCTTCAACTCGGCGGCGTACTCATCCCCGATCGCCAGCCAGAAAGCGCCGGTGGGCGAAAGCGTGTCGATGACGGCCTTCATCCACTGCTTTGACCAGTCGAGATACTGCTCATCCGCCTTGCGGTCGTCGTAGGCGTCGTAGTCGTAGCCGATGTTGAAGGGCGGATCCGCGAAAGCAAGCTGGACGGACCCGGGCTTGAGCCGTCGCATCCCTTCGATGCAATCGCCGGCGTGTACCGTGTTGATATTGAGCATGAACGAGGCCTTGAAGTTGAGGCTGCGGGTCAGGTCGCGAGCGCCGGCCGCCGCGTGAGAGTCCGTTGCGCCCGGCGACGTCCAGGCCGGATCATAGTGGAATGCCCGACGCCGATGTACCGCGCTTCCGTCGGCGGCAGGGCGCGCCTCGTCCGCCTGATCAGCCCGCCACGCCGATGACGACGCGCTCCAGTGCCTGACGCCCGGCCAGCATCCGCAGAAAGAGCGTGATCTGCGTGCGAGCGCGAAACAGGTGCTGCGCCGGCGGGTCGCCATCCGCGGCTGACGTCACCAGAAAGGCCGTCATGTGGCGGGCGGCGCGCTCGAGCGTCATGCCGAGCGCAGCCATCACGATCCGTTCGCGCTCGACGCCCGTCAGCAGCGCACCGGCCTCGCGAAAGTAGCCGCGCAGCAGCGACTCGAAGCGCTCCGGCAGAAGCGCCACGAGTCCCGCGTTCGGCTCATTCTCCGCGACGCTGCACACCGCCAGCCGGGCCATTTCGCCCAGGTCGTGCAGCACGGTTGCGGACATCACGCGGTCCAGGTCCCAGAGGCACAGCGGCGCGCCGCTCGCCACGTCGCAGAGGATGCTCTGCGGGCGGCAGCGGTTGAGCGCGACGCGCTCCGGCAGCACCCGGCGGCGCTGCTCCTCACCGAGGAAGGCGGCGTAGCGCGGGTAACGCAGAATGGCGGCGATGTCCGCCGGCGCAGCGCGCGCCCGGCCGAAGGGGTCGTCGCGCGCGGCGCGGTCGAGCGCGTCGAGGTGGGCGGCCGTGTCGTGGAGTCCCGGAGCGGTTTCGATCAGCGGCGGCCATGCGAAATCGGCAGCCATCCGGCGGTGAAATGCACCGATGGCGGCGCCATAGCGCTCAGCGTCGCCGACGTCGCGGACCTCGAGCGGCTCGACCGCGTCGGGAATCTCCAACGCGCGCCAGGCGTTCGCCCTATCCGGATCGTGGACAAACCAACTCTCGTCCACTCCCTGCATCGGGCGCGCTGCGCCATGTGTCGGCGAGGCGGCGCCCTCCGCGGCTGCGCGGCGCCGCAGGTGCTCCGAGACGCGCAGCACGTTGGACATCAGCGCGCCGGCGTCGGGGAATGAGCGGTGATCGATGCGCTGCAGCAGGTATCGCGCGGGTCCATCGGATGAAATGACGAAGCTGTGCGGCTCCGGAGGAAACGCACAGAGGCGCACCCGCCCGAGCAGGTCGAGGCGGAAGCGATCGACCATCCGGACGGCGGTCTGTTCGGAGCCGGCATCGCCGCGGGGGGAACTCACGCCGCCGCCGGCCTTTGATTCGGCGCTGCGCTCACTTCCACAGGTCCTCCGGGTATTCGCCGCGCGCGATCATGGCGGCGATCATCGCCTGCACGCGCTCGCGGTCGGCGCGATGCGTGACGCCGCACCATTGCGCCGCCGCCGGAAGCACGCGCACCCGCGCGCGGCCGGTCGCAACGAGATTCTGCACCGCGGCGGGGAGGTAGTACTCGGCGGTGGTCGAGCCGGAGTTCTCGCGCAGGAAGGCCTCAAACCCGGCCTGCAACTGCGGAAAGATGGACGCGTGGAATCCCCACGTGTTCATCGAGACCGGCGTGCCGGCCGGCAGCGAATGTCGAACGCCGGCGCTGTCCGTGTAAACGGCGTTCGCCCCGTCGCGGGTGATGCCGGTCGTCTCCGTAATCTGCTCCAGCCAGCCGTCGGCGCTGACGCGGCAGACGCCGCGCGACACACTGCCGCCCTCGGAAAGCGTGTCCGACAGGGAGAATCCCACCATGGCATATTGTTCCAGGCCGCTCGATGCGGGACGAGAGAGGAAATCCGCCAACGCGCGATAGGAGGCCGCGCCGTAGAAATCATCGGCGTTGATGACGGCGAAGGGGCCGCTGATCACGTCGGCGGCGGCCAGAACGGCATGGCCCGTGCCCCACGGGCGGGTGCGCTCGGGCGGCGGCTTGAACCCGCCGGGCAGCGAGTCGCCGCGCTGAAAGGCATAGGCGCAGGGAACGCGGCCGCGGAAGCGCGGCTCGATGCCGGTGCGAAAGGCGTCGTGCAGGTCGGGGCGGATGACAAAGACGACCCGCTCGAATCCGGCCCGCAGGGCGTCGTGGATCGAGTAGTCCATGATGGTCGCGCCGTGCGGGCCGACCGGCTCCACCTGCTTCAATCCGCCGTAGCGGCTGCCCATGCCGGCCGCCAGAATCATCAGTGTCGGTTTCACAATCGTCCCTGGTCCGTCGCGAAACAGAATCGCATCGCCCGGTGAGAGCCGGGCGTACACGGCGCGCGTGTCATGATCTGAACGCACCTGTTCCGGGATCGTGCCGACGCGACGGCCGTCCGCATGAAGCCCGGCAGATCATCAGGATAGGCGGCGCAGCGTCGCGCGGCTACCGCCGCCGAGGTGCGCGGCGGGCGATGTGGTCGATCTGCGCGCAGCGGTTCTTCGAGAACAGCGCGGTGCAGCTATCGGGGCGGGTTGGGCGCCGCACGGGGCGGGGTCAGCACGTCGCGGAGATCGGGGTCATCCGTCGGGAGGGGCGGCGGCGGTCGTTCATCGACGGGCGGAAGAGGATCCTCGACCGCACGGCGCGGCGGTTCTCCCGTCGCACCCCGGGCCGGGCGCTGGGGAGCACCCGGTGGTGCGTCACCGACGGGTGGCGCGGGCAGGCCACTGGCGGGCGGTGCAGCGCGGCGCGGAGCGCCGACGGGTTCGGAGGACTCGGGGACGAAGGTCGGCTGCGATTGCGGCGGTGCGATTCCCCAGGCGTCCAGATGCGCCTGGGCGAGGGTGCGCACCAGTTCCTCCGTGTCCTCGATCGCGAGCCGTCGGCAGACCGGAGCGAGCGAGTCCCCCTGCCGCGCGAGCAGGCGCAACGCCATCAGCCGCACCAGCCAGTTCGGATCGTCGAGACGCGCCTGCACCTCGCGGACGAGGTTCGCATCCAGACCTGCGAAGCTCAGTGCATGCAACGTCCGAACGCGGGTCTCCCAGGCTTCGGCCGCCAGCGATGACGACAGCGCCTGATAGATGCGATCGGCCGGAATCGGGGAGGGCCGGTACGCAAGCTGGCCCAGTTCGGCACGATGCCGCTCGCCGAGCAATTGCCCCATCACCTCGAGCGCCTGAAACCGCGGCGCATCGACCTGTCCTGCGGCGGCGGAGAAGAGTGCGTGCAGTGCTTCGCGGTTGGTGGTGGCGGGAACACGGTTGAAGTAGGCCGGACGCACGGTCTGCCCGGTCGGCGAGGGAACGCAGCGCCCCTCGGCATCGACGGCCGGGTCGAGAATGGCGGTGACGGTCACGCGCTGCAACTGCTGCGGCGTCAGTCGCGCGGCGCGACCGGGTGGGCCGACGTCGATTGTGCGGCGGATTCGGATGGTCTGACCCGGAGCGAGTACGGCGGCGCGGTCCATTCGCTCCATCAGCAGGTGCGGATGCTCGCGAACGCGATCCCCTTCCATTCGCAGACTGATCGCCCACACGGGCGAGACCATTCCGCCGTCACCGAGCGTGATCGGAAAACGCGCCCGATTCGTGAGCGACAGCACGACCCACCACGGCTCCCCAACGCCGACGCCGGGATTCTCGACGCGGATTTCGGCTTCGAGATAACGACCGACGTGCTTCTGGAAGGACAGCACGTCGCGATCAAACTCGGAGTAGCTCTGTGCAATTTCGGGGAAGCGCCGGCCGGCCGGCTGCGTGGCAGGACCGAGCGGACCCAACTGGCTGAACAGCTCATAGGCCGGGCCTGAGAGCGGCATGATCTCCAGGTTGGCGGCGACGCGCGCTGCGGCGTCCGCGTCCCCCTCGTCACGGAGAATGCGCGCGAGGCGCGCCGCGGCGAAGGCGTCGCGGCCGGCGATGGCCATAAGGGTTCGGCGGGCGTCGTCGATTCGATCGGAGCCGGCCTGCGCCCATCCGAGCACGCGCTGGGCGAAGACATCCTGACCGGCGCGCTGCGCCGCGGATTCGGCCAGCATCAGCGCCCTCTGCGGCTGCGGATCGAGCGTGGAATGGAACCAGGCGGCCTGGGCCACGTCGTTCACATTCCACTCGGCCGGCTCGCGGATTTCGGCGAAGCGGCGGGCGAGCGCGGCCTTGAGCGCGTCCGCGTCGGCCGTGCGATTGAGCCGCGTGAGCAGCCAATGCTGCAGAAACACCGCCTCGAACAGTTGGGCATCCAGTTTCGCGGCCTGTTCGACGTTGGCGAGCGCTTCGGGCAGCTTGCCCAGTGCGATGAGGTTGCGGGCGCGCTCGTACAGGAAGGCGGGGGTCAGCGTTTCGCCGCGCGCCTGGGCCTGCTCGGCGACGTGATCGAACAGCGCCCCGGCCTCGGCGGCGAAGCCGTAGGCGTCCAGCAGCGCGCCCGCGTACGAGGCGACGTCGGTGCGAAGGGGGTTGGCGCGCAGGGCGCGCAGCAGCGTGCGCAACTGCACATGCGGCGGCGCATCCGCGCTGAGCAGCTCCAGGCTCAGCAGGGCGGCGTCGGGGTTCTGCTCATCCAGGCCCAGGGCACGATCCAGCGCGAGCCGCGCTGCGGCGCGCTGCATCCCCTCCAGCGAGAGCCGCGCCAGTTCGACGTAGAGCAGCGCGCGCTGGTCGCGCGGACGCGGCGGCTGAAGCGCGAGCAGCGCGTCGAGCCAGCGCTTTCGCTGTTCCGAAGTCTGGATCCCCTCCAGCCCGGCCGTCAGCCAGCGCGCAAAGGCGCCGTAGTTCCCCGCATCGAGCGCCACCTGTGACTCGAGGTGCATCCGCGCCGCTGCTGCGTCGCCGCGGAGAACGGCCAGCTCCTCCAACAGTCGATGGGCGTCAACCTGTTCCGGGTTCAGGCGCAAAGCCGCGTGCAGCAGCACCTCGACGTGAACCAGGTCGAGCGACGACCCCGCCTGCCGCGAAGTCAGCGCCAGATCTCGGGCCAGATCAACGAGCAGATCCGGAGTGCTCAGGGGAGGAGCGCGATTCGCCGCGGCCGCGGCCGACGCCAGCAGCCCGCCGGCGATCAACAGCCCGCCCAGGATCCGCGCGCCCTTTGATCTCATCGCACGCCTTTCGCCGACAATTCGCGCCCGAATGCCGCAGCGCAGAGCAACGCACGCCACCCGCACACGCACGAATTGTGCGGGCGGCCGGAAATGCGGTTGTTCTGCGACGCCCCGCCGAAAACGGGACAGCGTTGATGTTATCGGCGCTTACTTCTTCCCGGCCGCAGCCCGCCGCTCGCGCGCCTTGCGCTTGACGCGTTCCTGTGCCTTTTTGTGCTTGCGGGCCGCATTCTTCTTCTTCTTGTTCACTCAGACCTCCACGCCGTGTGCGCGGCCGACAAACCGCGGGATTCCGGCTGATTTCACAAGGAGCAGCATCCCCGCAGAGCCGCCGAAACGCAAGCGGCTGCAACCGCTCCCGAACGGGGTGGGGGGAAGCGTACCATCGGACGCGGACGGAACGGAAGCCCCTTTGACCGCAGGAGCTTGGGGCGGGTCGGAAAAAAAATGGCTAGTGGAAAAGGAGTGACCGCCGGTACTAGGATCGGGTGAGTTCGGATGGAGCACATCGCGGTCCGGGGCCAAGCTCCCCTTTCCCGAGACCAGATAGCAAAGCAGGCCCGCCGACGGAGATGCCGCGCGCCACAACGCGTGCAGCGAATCCGCCGAAGCCGTGGCCGGTGCGCCCTCCGACGCCGATTTCGTCCCGTTTGCACGCCGCGCCGTCCCGGGTTCCCTCGGGCGGCGTCTGCGTTTTCAGAGGGGGATGACGGATCGGACCGGTGGATTCAGCCGGCGTTGGGTGGTCCGGGGTTAGTTGGCATTGGGCAGACGAGGTTATTTGGGGTCGGGCGGAGGGGGGAGCATCCGCAATCCCGGCAGCAGCCGGGCACGAATCTCCTCGATGATGCGATCGGCGGCAACAGCCGGCGCCGGCCGGGCAAATCGGCCGCTTTGCAAATCGTCGTGGAGCGAACGCAGCCCGCGCGCCATGCGCGAGAAGGCGCGTGCCAGGTCGGGGGAATAGCCGGGGCCGGGGTCATAGCGCCAGGCGCCATCCACCCGGCGCAGGCTGGCCCGTTCCGCCGGCAGTGTGCCTTCAATGGTGAATGAGACGACGGCGCCATCCCCCTCGATGTGCTCTTCCAGCAACTCCACGCCGCGACTGAATACGTCCAAAGCGCTGGCCAGTTGCGATTGAGAGACGGCGGCGGCAAGCGCCGGGCTGTACTCGTCGCGCAGATAACCGGCCAGTTGCGCATCGGCGGCAATGAACTCATCCATCGCCAGCAGCACTTCGACGATCTCGGACGCGCGGCCGGGAAGCACGAGTACGTCGAACGCGGCGTAATTTCGCGACCCGCGGGCGGCGACCAGCCGGGCGATCACCGCGCGCGGGGACTCGGCGGTGGATGCCCCGGCAGTGCGCGGCGCGGCGCCGGGATCGCAGCCGCAGAGCACGGCCGCGAGAGAGCAGACGAAAAGGAGCCGGACGGCGGCGCGGAGGGACGAGCCACGGCCGGAACCCGTGCACCCAAGCGAAGAAAGGCGCCGGTCGCCCTGTGCGGCAGCCGGTACCCGGGTCATGCCGATCTTCAAGCGCTCATCCAACTCGCAGCGCGCTTCTCAAGAAACGCGGACATCCCCTCTTTGGCGTCGGCACAGGCGAAGCACAGGCCGAATTGCTCCGTTTCGTCGCGATGGGCGATGGCCCGCTTGATCCGCCCGATGGCGGCGGGAGAGCCGTTGCGCAGGGTTGTCTTCCAGCGCTCCAGCGCCGGGTCCAATTCCTCCGCCGTAGCGACGACCTCATCCACCAGGCCGATGGCGAGCGCCTGTTCGGCGTCGATCGGCTCGCCGGAGAACATCATGCGCTTGGCACGGCTCGGGCCGACCAGCCGGGCGAGCCGCTGCGTTCCGCCCCAGCCGGGCAGCAGCCCGAGACGGCACTCGGGGAGACCGATCCTGGCGCCGCGGACGGCGATGCGAAAATCGCAGGCCATCGCCAGCTCGCAGCCGCCGCCCATCGCGTGGCCGTTCAGGGCGGCGATCGTGACGGGGCGGAGGTTTTCGAGCGCGTCAAAGACGTGGTGGCCGTGCTTGCTGAGGGACTCCCCGCGGGTCTCGTCGAAGCGGACCAGCTCGGTGATGTCCGCCCCGGCGATGAAGGCCTTTCCGCGCCCGCGGAAGACCACGAACCGCACGCGCGGGTCGCGTCCCAGCGCCTCGACCTTCTCACCGATCGCACCCAGCACCGCCGATGAAAGCACGTTCAGCGCGCCCTCGGTCGAGAATGAAAGGGTGACTGTGTCCGAGGACCGCTCGTGTTCCACCTGCGTGACGCGGCGCTCAGCGCTGACGGGTGTGGTCATAAAAGCCCTTTCCGGATTTGCGGCCCAGGATTCCCGCACGCACCATCGTGCGAAGCAGCGGAGTCGGACGGTAGCGATCCTCACCCAGATCGCGATGCAGCACTTCCATGATTGCGAGGCAGACGTCCAGCCCGATCAGGTCGGCCGTTGCCAACGGCCCCATCGTGTGCGCGCAGCCCAGTTGCATGACCTGGTCGATCGTCTCGGCATCGGCAACGCCGTCGGCGAAGCACGCAATGGCCTCGTTGATCAGCGGCATCAGCACACGGTTTGAGACAAAGCCGGGATGATCCTTGACGCGCAGCGGCGTCTTGCCCAACTGGCGGCTCAAATCCGTGATGGCCGCCACCACCGGCTCGGCGGTCTGCAACCCCACCACGATCTCGATCAGCGACATCAGCGGCACGGGGTTGAAGAAGTGCATGCCGATGAAGCGATCGGGCCGGCCGCTGGCAGCCGCCAGCTCGCTGATCGAGATGCTGCTGGTGTTGCTGGCGAAGATGACGTCATCCGCGAGGCTGCCAAGCTGCTCGTAGAGCGCGCGCTTGGCGGGCACGCTTTCGAAAATCGCCTCGACGACGAGATCCGCCGAGCCGAAGTCGCTGATCGCCGACGGGCGGATGCGCGCGCCGGCGGCGCGGGCGTCTTCGGCGGTGAGCTTGCCCTTGGAGGCGAGCTTCTCCAGCGAGCGGCCGATCCCGGCCACTGCGCCGTCGACCGCGCCCGGCTTGGGGTCGTGCAGCAGCACGGCGCGGCCGGACTGGGCGAAGACCTGGGCAATGCCGGAGCCCATCGTCCCTGCGCCGAGAACGCCGACCGTGCGGATGTTCGTTCGGATGTTCATGTACACCTTCCGCGAGAATTGCCCGGCCCGGCGCGAGCGCGCCGGCCCCGTTCGGACCCCCTATTTTTACCCGCAGAGGCGCTGTCCGGCCAGCCGGCGACCTGCCCGATCCGTGCGCCCTGATATGAGTCGCGAGCCGGACGCACGATGCGCTATCAGCAAACCGAGTGTTTGGCGTCGGCGGGCGATTGTCGAATCCTGTCAGAAGATGGATTGTTGTTGTGGTTTCGCGCTCGAATGGTAGATTCGGCGCGGGCGTTGGAAAACCTCACTTCCCGGCTCATGGAGGAGCCATCTCATGGAAACTCGTGTTCATCTTGCGCATCTGGGGCGCGCGGCGGGCGTCGTCGCGCTGGGCGTGACTGTTTCGCTGATCACCAGCACGGTGGTGGCGGCGCGGGCCTACGAGCGCCGCGGAATTGCCGCTTCCGGAGAGGTGCGCAGCATCACGGTGAAGGGGTCGGTTCGCCGGCCGATCCGGGCGGACCAGGCCGTCTGGCGCGTGGAGGTCAGCGGGGAGGCGGCCGCTTTGCCGGATGCGTACGCGGCCCTGGAGCAGGCGACCGGTCAGGTTCACGCATTTCTGACGGCCCGGGGATTTGCGGAGGGGCAGATGGGGCTTAGCGCGATCGATACGAGAACCTACTACCAGCGCGACGCGAAGGGAATGGAGACGCGCGAGATCGCGGGGCAGCGGCTGTCGCGGGTGTTCACAATCTCAACGCCGGAGGTGGATCGGGTGGCGCAGGCGGCGGGCAGCGTGACCGAGCTGCTGCGCGAGGGCGTAAGCGTCAGCTCGGCGGCGCCGGAGTATTCATTCACACGGCTGGGCGACCTGCGGATCGAGCTGATGGGGGAGGCGGCGGCGGACGCGCGGTTGCGAGCGGAACGGATTGCACAGGCGGCCGGCTCGCGGATCACCGAGGTGCGCAGCGCGTCGATGGGGGTGCTGCAGGTGACCCAGCCGCACTCGACCGAGGTCAGCGGCTATGGCATCTACGACACGTCCACGATCGACAAGGACGTGGTGGCGGTGGTGACGCTGACGCTGGGGCTGGCGGCGCAATAGTGTGAGCGACTGTCGCGAGTAGCGGCGAGCCTCCGGCGGCGAGCCGGGCCAGGATGAAGCAGAATCGCCCGGAACGTGACAATTCGTCACATTCCGGGCGATTTCGCGTCAATTTGCGATCAACCGGCGGCGTTACGCCGACGGGGCGGCGGGCTTCGTCTTGCGGGTGGCTCCGCGGCGCGGGGGCTTCTTGCCGGCGTAGGCGGCATAGCGAACGGTGGCCTTGCGGCGGCGCTCGGTGCGGGCGGAGAGCCGAGGGCGCTTGACGTCGTCCGGGGCGACCCACTGCAACACGGCCTGTTCGCCGCCGTCGCCGAGCCGCCGGGTGGCGAGCTTGACGAGGCGGGTGTATCCGCCGGCGGCGCCGCGGGCCTCGTTGCGCTGCTTCATGCGCGGGCCGACCTCGGCGAAGAGCTTGTGGATCACGGATTCGGCGGTGAAGGGCGCGCCCTTGACGGGGGCGGCGGCGGCATGCCGATACCGGCGCCCGCTGCGGGTGCGCAGGACGCGCTCGCGCTTGGCGTCGGTCATGGCGTCATATTCAGCGCGCTTGGCGGCGGGGATGATCGAGCGATCGGTGAGCAGCGCCTCCGCGCGCTGCCGCGCGGCGCGGTCGCCGGAAATCGCCAGCGTGACCAGCCTCTCGGCGAAGGCGCGGACTTCCTTGGCCTTCTGGATCGTGGTGGTGATCCGGCCGTGCTCGATCAGGCTCTGGACCAGGTTTCGACGCAAGGCGAGACGATGAGCCGTTGTTCTCGCCAGTTTTCGTCCGCGGACCGCGTGACGCATGGTTCACCTCGGAAAAACAGGACAGCCTTACAGGCCGGCGCCGCCGGCGGCCGCATCCTCGGGGACGCCCATACCGAGCGTCAGGCCGATTTCGCGGAGTTTTCGCTTCACTTCCTCGAGCGACGTCTTGCCGAAGCTCCGCAGGCCCAGCAGCGTGGCCTCGTCGAGGCGCACCAGTTCGGCGACGGTGCCGATCCGGGCGGACTCGAGGCAGTTGCTGGCGCGGACGCTGAGCTCGAGATGGCTGATGGGCATGGTGAGCTTCTGGCGAAGCTCCTCGTCCATATGGACGCCCATCGACGACCCGCCGCGATCGGCGACAGCGGCGAAGGAATCGCCCAGTTCGTAATACTGCACGAACGGGTGCAGGTGCTTTCGCAGGATCTTGGCGGCCTCGACCAGCGCATCCTCCGGACGGACGGTGCCGTTGGTCCAGGCCTCCAGAATCAGGCGGTCGTAGTTGGTCTTCTGGCCGACGCGCGTGTCCTCGGTGCGATAGCGGACGCGCGTGACCGGGGAGTAAAGCGAGTCAATCGCGATTGCTCCGGTCTCCAGCTCGGGCGTGATGTTCTCCGAAGCGGGGACGTAGCCGCGGCCGCGCTGCACGGTCAGCTCGCAGGCGAAGTTCACGTCGTCGGTGAGCGTCGCGACGGGCTGCTCGGGGTTGAAGATGCGGATGGCCGGGTCGCAGTCGAAATCGCCGGCGGTGATGACGCCGCGCGACTTGCGCTGCACGCGCATGGTGCGCGGGTTGTCGGCGTCGACGTCGACGATGACGGCCTTGATGTTGAGGATGATGTCGGTCACGTCCTCGAGCACGCCGTTGAGCGAGCAGAATTCGTGATCGGCCCCGGCGATTCGCGCGGTGGTGACCGCCGAACCCTCGAGGCTCGAAAGCAGGATGCGCCGCAGGCTGTTGCCGACGGTCGTGCCGAAGCCGCGCTCGAACGGTTCGATGAGGAAACGTCCGTACTTGTCACTCGAGACCGCGTCGTCGCGGACGACGCGCGTCGGCAGTTCCAAACCACGCCAGCGAATTCGCATAGGGGCGTCGGCCTCCCAACAGGGTTCGTGTAGGTCGTGTCCGGCGATCGCGCTAGCGCGAGCAGAACTCGACGATCAGGTTCTCGGCAACGGGGATCAGCACGTCCTCGCGCTGCGGCATCGCGATCACGCGCGCCGTCAGCTTGTTGTGCTCGGTCAGCAGCCACGCCTGCGGCGGGCGGACATCCTCCCCGATCTGGGACTTCACATAGTTCTGAGAGCGCTCCGCACCGCGCACGGTGATGACGTCGCCGACGCGCACCAGGTAGCCCGGGCGATCGACCCGGCGGCCGTTCACGTGCAGGTGCCCGTGCGCCACCATCTGGCGCGCCGTGCGGCGGGAGTTGGCCAGTCCGGACTTGAAGACGACGTTGTCCAGGCGGCGCTCCAGCAGTTGCAGGAGGTTGACGCCGGTGTTGTCGGTGCCTTTGAGCGCCATGGCAAAGAACCGCTGGAACTGGTTTTCCAGCAGGCCGTAGTAGCGCTTGACCTTCTGCTTTTCCCGAAGGCGGACGCCGTATTCGCTGGTTTTCCCGCGTCGCCAGGCGTGCATGCCGGGCGGCTTGTTGCGGTATTCCTTTTCGATCGGGCACTTGGCGGTCTCGCAGCGGACGCCCTTGAGCATCAGCTTGAGACCTTCCCGGCGGCAGTACCGGCAGACCGGCGCGTAATTGCGAGCCATCGGCTAGACCCTTCTCTTCTTTCGCGGCCGGCACCCATTGTGCGGGATCGGCGTGACATCCTCGATCGACTGAATCCGCAGGCCGGCGGCCTGCAGCGCGGTGATGGCGGACTCGCGGCCGGCGCCCGGCCCCTTGACGCGCACATCGACCTCGACGACGCCGTGCTTCTTGGCTTCGCCGGCGCAATACTGCGCCGCGCGCTGCGCCGCGAAGGGCGTGCTCTTGCGGGCGCCGGAGAATTTCTTCTCGCCGCCGCCCAGCGGCACCGAACCGGACGAGGCCCAGCAGAGCGTGTCGCCGTTGGGATCGGTGATCGTGACGATCGTGTTGTTAAACGTCGCCTTGATGTGGACCGTGCCCTTGGCCACGTTCCGCTTGGTGCGTTTCTTGCCTGCTGCCTTCGACAAAGCACTGACTCCCTGATGAGGGCGGACCGCCGGCGGCGACCGCTACCGCTGCATTTCCTTGACGCCCTTCTTGCCCGCGACGGTCTTGCGCGGACCCTTGCGGGTGCGGGCGTTTGTGCGCGTGCGCTGCCCGCGGACGGGCAGCCCCTTCATGTGCCGGAATCCGCGATAGCAGCGGATGTCCCGCAGGCGCGCGATGTTCTGCGCGATCTGGCGGCGAAGCTGCCCCTCCACGACGTGGCTGGTCTCGATGATGCCGGCGATGCGGCTGACCTCGTCCTCGCTGAGGGTGCCGGCGCGCTTGGCGGGGTCGATCCCGGCGCGCTCCAGCACGCGCTGCGAGAGCGTCGCGCCGATTCCGTAGATATAGCGCAGCGAGACGTCGATGCGCTTCTGACTCGGGATGTCCACACCTGCAATACGCGGCATCGCTCGATTCCTTTGCTGCCGGTTAGCCCTGACGCTGCTTGTGCTTCGGGTTCTTGCTGCAGATGACCCGCACCACCCCGCGGCGCTTGACCACCTTGCAGTTTTCGCAGATCCGCTTGACGCTTGCTCGAACCTTCATTGCTGCTGCCCTTCTAAGCCTGGCGGCCGTCCGTCAGCACGTCTGAACCGTCGCGGGTGATCGCGACCGTGTGCTCAAAGTGAGCCGCCGCCGAGCCGTCCTTCGTCACGATCGTCCAACCGTCGCGATCCGCGAACTTCACCATCGGCCGACCGGCCGTCACCATCGGCTCGATCGCCAGGGTCATGCCCGGAACCAACTCGAAATCCGATCCGTCGCGGCCGCCGTCAAAATAGTTCGGCACCTTCGGCTCTTCGTGCATCTCGCGGCCGATCCCGTGGCCGACGAACTCCGTCACCACGCCGAAGCCGGCCTCCTCCACCATGCGCTGCATTTGGGCGGCGATCACGCTCCAGCGGACCTTGGGCCGCATGCGCGCGATCGCCAGGTCCAGCGTGGCGCGGGTCACGTCCAGCAACTGCTGCGTCTGCGGGGCGATCCGCCCCACCGCAAACGTGCGGGCCGAGTCACCGCAGAAGCCTTTGTACCGCACGCCGCAATCGACGCTGACGATGTCGCCCGCGGCCAGCGGGCGGTCGTTCGGCACACCGTGCACCACCGCGTCGTTCACCGACGCACAGATGCTGGCCGGAAACGGGAAACGCGCCTGCGCGTTCTTCACGCCCAGGAACAGCGCTGTGGCGCCGGCTTCCTGAATCATCCGCGACGCGACCGCGTCCAGCGCGGCGGTCGTGACGCCCGGAACGATCATGCGTTCCAGCTCGTCGAGCACCTGGCACACCAGCCGACCCGCGGCGCGCATCAGCTCGATCTCGCGAGCCGACTTCAGCACGATCAACGCGTTCGGCACAATCATCCGTTCACCGCATCCACCAGTGCTTCAACCCGGCGCTGCACTTCGTCCGCCGGGCGGGACGCATCCACCACGCGCAGGAGACCCAGCCGCTCGTAATACGCCACGAGCGGAGCGGTCTGCGCGCGATAGGCCTGCAACCGCGTGACGATGACATCCGCCCGATCGTCCACGCGTTGCACCAGCGCCGTCCCGCAGTTGTCGCACACCCCGTCGGACCGGGGCGGCAGGAATTCAGTATTATACGACGCGTTGCAATTCGTGCAAACGCGCCGGCCGACGATCCTGCGGACGATCACGTCGTCCGCCAGAACAAAATCGACCACCAGGTCCAGCCGGCAGCCCATCGCGGACAGCCCGGCCGCCAGCGCCTCCGCCTGCGGCACGGTGCGGGGGAAGCCGTCCAGTGTGAAGCCCGCTTCCGGCGGCAGGCGCTTCAGCCCCGCCAGCATCACTCCGGTGACGACCTCGTCCGGGACGAGATTCCCGCTTCGGACGAACCCGTCCGCCTGTCGCCCGACGTCGCTCCCGACGCGGATTTCCGCCCGCAGCACATCGCCGCTCGATAGGGCCACCAGCCCGCGGGTACGGGCCAGCGACTGCGCCTGCGTGCCTTTCCCGGTGCCGGGCGGCCCGAGGAATACGACGCGGCGGGCGGGCATGATTAGGAACGGCCTCCCTTGATCGGACCGGCGCCCTCGCCGAGGAAGCCGCGGTAATTCCGCATGATCAGGTTCGCTTCAATGCGCTGCACCAGGTCCAGCGCGACGCTCACGACGATCAACAGCCCCGTTCCTCCGAGGAAGGCCGAGATGCTGAACGGAATCTGAAGCTGGGTCGCCAGCACCGAGGGGATGACCGCAATCACGGAAAGGAACCCGGCGCCGACGTAGGTGATGCGCTGCATGACCGCTTCGAGATAGTCCGCGGTGCGCTTGCCGGGGCGCAGGCCGGGGATGAAGCTGCCCATGTCGCGCAGGTTGTCGGACAGCTCCTTCGGGCGGAACTGCACGCTGGTCCAGAAATAGGCGAAGAAGTAGACGAAGGCGACGTAGCTCAGTTCATAGGGGAACATGCCGGGGCGGAAGCTCTCGTTCAGAAAGACCCACAGCCCGCGCGGCCAGAGATTGTTTCCCTGGAACCAACTGAACAGCATGCTCGGGAAGAGCAGGAAGGCGCTGGCGAAGATGATCGGCATCACGCCGCCGTGATTGACGCGCAGCGGGAGGTACTGCTTGCCGCCGCCGACCACCCGCCGACCGCGGGTCTGACGGGCCTGCTGGATCGGAATGCGCCGCTGCGCCTGGGTGATCAGGATCGCCCCCGCCACGACCGCGACGAAGGAGATCAGCATGAAGATGACCTTCTCCATCGTGATGTTGGAGCCTTGCGGCTGCATCAGCCCGCTTCCGATCTCGAGGAAGACGCCGGGCAACTGGGCCACGATGCCGGCCATGATGATCAAGCTGATGCCGTTGCCGATTCCGTATTCATCGATCTGCTCGCCGATCCACATCAGGAGCAGCGTGCCGGTCATCAATCCGGTGATGGCGACCAGCGCAAAGGTGAACGTGCCGTCGTAATCGGGGTATACGAGATTGTTGGAGTTGACGTACTGCACCCACACCGTCGCCTGCACCAGGCAAAGGCCGACCGTCAGGTACCGGGAATACTCCATGATCTTTCGCCGGCCGCTCTCCCCCTCCTTCTGGAGCTTCTCCAGCGCCGGGACGACGACCATCAGCACCTGCAGAATGATCGAGGCGGAGATGTAGGGCATGATGCCCAGGCCGAACATGGTGCTTTGGCCCAGGTCGCCGCCGGTGAACATGGCGAAGACATCCGCGACCTGGCCGGCCGCGCCCCCGGACTGGCCGAAGTGCGAGGTGAGTTTTTCCTGGTTCAGGCCGGGCAACGGCACATAGAAGCCGACGCGGTATACGCACAGCATCAGCAGCGTGAAGAGCAGCTTGTTGCGCAGCTCGGGAACGCGAAAGATATTCAGGAACGCCTGAAGCATCGAAGCTCTTCCTGGCGCGCGGGGAAGCCGGATCGCCGCGGGCGGTTACATCACTTTTTGGCGACACGCTCCGCGCGAGCGCGCTTGGCGGAATTGCGCTTGGCCTTCGCCAAAGCGGCCGAGTCCCGGCGCGGGCTTAGCTGCAGCGACCCGCCGGCCTTTTCCACGGCCGCACGAGCCGATTCGGTCGCGGCGTCCACCTTGATGGTCAGCTTGCGGGACAGCGAACCGCCGCCCAGCAGCTTCACGACCGGGGCCGCCCCGCGGATCAGTCCGCGATCGAGCAGTGCCGGGCGGTCGACAACCGCCCCGGCCTGAAACGCCGCCTCGAGGTCCGAGAGGTTGATCACCTCGTACTCGGTGCGGAAGTTGAAGTTCGAGAAGCCGCGCTTGGGAAACTTGCGGTACAGCGGCGTCGCGCCGCCGATGAATGTGATACGGATGCGGCCGCCGGCGCGGGACTGGCAACCCTTGTTGCCGCGCGTGCAGGTCTTGCCATGCCCGCTGGCCTCGCCGCGCCCGACGCGCTTGGGGCGCTTGTGAGCGCCGGCCGCCTGAGTGATTTCGTGAAGAGTCATGCGGGTTCGCTCTCTTGCGGGCGGTTAGTCGCCGCTGCTGAAGGACTCCATCGCCGCCGGTGCGGCCGCGGACTGCACATATGTATCCGCCGGCAGATCGAGCTTCACGCCGCGCAGGCGCTCGACCTGGTCGCGGGTGCGCAACTGCCCCAGGCCGCTGAACACCGCCTTGACGACGTTCTTGGGGCTGGTGGAGCCGTAGCACTTGGTGAGCACGTCCTTGAAACCGGCCAGTTCGAGCACCGCGCGCACCGCCGAGCTGGCGATGACGCCGGTACCCGGAGCCGCCGGGATCAGGGCCACCCGGCTGGAGCCGAAGCGCCCGACCACGCGATGCGGGACGGTGGTGCCGCGCATCGGCACCTTGACGAGCCGCCGCTTGGCGTACTTGGCGCCTTTCTCGACGGCGTGCGGCACTTCATTGGCCTTGCCGTAGCCGAAGCCGACGCGCCCGCCGCGGTCCCCGACCACGACCAGCGCACCGAAGGAGAATCGCCGACCGCCCTTGACCACGGTGGCGCAGCGATAGAGGCGGACGAGGACGTCGCCCATCCCGCCGTCGTCGCCGTCGTCCCGTCGCCGCCGCGGCGGCCCCTGTCTGCCCGGTCCACTAGCCATGTGCAAACACCTGCCCGCTCGTTAGAACTTCAGACCCGCCTTGCGGGCGGCATCGGCCAAAGCCTTGATCCGCCCGTGGTACATGCGGCCGCGCCGATCGAAGCAGACCGCCTCGATACCCAGGGCGCGGGCCTTTTCGCCGATCATTTCGCCGACCACCGCGGCGGCCTTGCAGTTGCCGCCGTAAGGAGAACGCGACTTCACGTCCTTCGACTGCGTCGAGAGCGCGCAGAGCGTTCGCCCGCTCACGTCGTCGATGATCTGGGCATACACGTTTTGAATGGAGCGCGAAACCGCCAGACGCGGCCGCTTCGCGGACCCGATGACGCGCTTGCGCACGCGGACCTGCCGCCGTGCGAGTCGTGTCTTCTTGAGAACCATGCGTCTCATGCGAAATTTCCTGATCGCCGGGCGGATCAACCGCCGCCGGCGAGCACCTTGCCAACCTTGCGACGGACGTATTCGCCCGCGTAACGGATGCCCTTGCCCTTGTACGGCTCGGGCTTGCGCAGCTTGCGCACCTCGGCCGAAAACTGGCCGACGAGCTGCTTGTCGATGCCGCTGACGTGGAACTTGGCGGGTTCGTTCTCGCCGCGCGAGGCCGGAACCTCGATGTCCACCTTCAGACCGGCCGGGATATCGACCATGAACTGGGCCGGCTTCTGATAGCCGCGGCCCATGAAACCGACGTTCAGATGCAACTGGTTGCCCTGCACCTTGCAGGTGTAGCCCGTGCCGTAGATTTCGAGCGTGCGCTTGTACCCCTGGGTCACGCCCTCGAGCATGTTGGCCACCAGGGCCCGCGTCGTGCCGTGCGAAGCGCGCGACTGCTTGGAGTCGTCGGCCCGCTCGATCACGATCTCCGCGCCTTCCACCCGCGCGGAAACGCCGGCCGCGACCGTCCACGTAAGCGTGCCCTTGGGGCCCGTCACGCTGACCGTGCGGCCCGAGACGCTTACCTTCGCGCCGCCGGGAACGGGAATGGGTTTCTTGCCTACCCGCGACATTGCATCACCATACCTTGCAGAGCATTTCGCCGCCGATCTTGTTCTTCCGGCAATCGCGGTCGCTCATCACGCCGCGGCTGGTCGAAAGCACCCAGATTCCGAGGCCGTCGAGCACGCGCGGCAGGCCCTCGTAGCCGGTGTAGCGGCGGCAGCCGGGCTTGCTGGTTCGCTCCAGCCCCTGCAGCACCATTTCGCCGCGATCCCCGTACTTCAACTCCACGTCGATCTCGCCCTGATTTTCGTCGGGCAGCTCGACGTAGCCGTTGATGTAGCCTTCGCTCTTGAGTACGCCGAGAATGCCGACGCAGACGCCGGAGCGCTTGACGCGCACGGTCGGCTTGCGTACGCGGACTGCGTTTCGAATGCGGGTCAGCATGTCCGCAATTGTGTCAGAAGTCGCCATGCCTCACCTCACCAACTGGCCTTGCGGATCCCGGGAATTCGCCCCTCACCGGCGAGCTTCCGGAAGCAGCAACGGCAGATCTTGAACTTCTGATACACCGCCCGGGACCGGCCGCACAGCTCGCAGCGGGTATAGGCCCGAGCGCTGTACTTCGGCTTCCGCCGGGCTTTCACCTTCAGGCACGTTCGCGCCATATCAACCTCAACTCCTGAACGGCATGCCCATGAGCGTCAGCAGCCGCCGAGCGCCCGCGTCATTGCCGGCCGTCGTGCAGATCGTGATGTTCAGCCCCTGCTGAAACGTGATCTTGTCCGGATGGATCTCGGGGAACACGCCGTACTCGGCGAGGCCCATGCCGTAATTCCCGCGGCCGTCGAACCCGTTGGGGTCCAGCCCGCGGAAGTCGCGGATGCGGGGCACCGCCAGCGCGACCAGCCGATCCAGGAACTCATACATGCGGCGGCCGCGCAGCGTGACCTTCAGCCCGATCGCCCAGCCGTCGCGCAGCTTGAAGTTCGCAACGGCCTTGCGTGACTTGCACACCAGCGGCTTCTGGCCGGCGATGGTGGTCATCGCCGCCTCGGCCTCCTGGAAGCGCTTGGTCTCGCGCGTCTTACTGCCGCCGCCGGCATCGGCAATGCACTTGCCCAACCCCATCGACAGGACGATCTTGTCCAGCTTCGGGATGGCCATGACATTGTCGCGGCCCAGCTCCTTCTGGAGCGCGGCGGCGATTTCCTTTGAATATCGTTCGAGCAACCGAGCCATACCGTCCTCAATGCCTTCTGCGGCCTACGCCCTGGCCCGCGTGACTTCGCTCAGCACCGTCCCGCCCGTGCTGACGCGCTTCTTGCCGATGACCCGACCCTGCGCGTCGCGCTCCACCGGGAATCGCACGCGCGTCGGCTTGCCGGAGCGCGGATCGACCGGCATCACCTTCGACACGTGAATCGCCGCCTCGCGCTGCACGCGCCCGCCGTTGGGGTGCTTGCGGCTGCGGCGCACGTGCCGCATCACCATGTTGACGCCTTCGATCACCACGCGATCCTTGTCCGGAATCACGCGCAGCACCTTGCCGCGCTGACCCTTGTGGTCGCCGGAGATGACCTCGACGATGTCGTCCTTGCGGATCCGAGCGGCCATGATTCACCACACCTCTTCTGCGAGCGAGATGATCTTGCCGAAGTTCCGCTCGCGCAGCTCGCGGGCCACCGGCCCGAACACGCGGGTACCCTTCGGATTGCCGTCGTTGTCGATGATCACGGCCGCATTCGAGTCGAAGCGGACGTAACTGCCGTCGGGGCGGCGGGTGGGGTACTTGGTCCGCACCACCACGGCCTTGACCTTGTCGCCCTTCTTGAAGTCCGACGAGGGCAGGCACTGTTTGACCGAGCAGATGATGATGTCGCCCACGGCGCCGACGCGCAGCCGGCGCTTGCCGTAGCTGGCGGCGCCGCCCTTGAGCACCTGCACGCACATCAACTGCTTGGCGCCGGTGTTGTCCGCCGCGTCCAGCCAGGTGTATTGCGTAATCAACGCGCACCCGCCGTTTCACGCGGGGCTTGCGTCAACACGCGCACCAGCCGCCAGTTCTTCGTTTTGGAGAGCGGCCGGCACTCGACAATCTCGACCGTGTCGCCCAGCCCGGCCTCCCCGCGCTCGTCATGCGCGTGGAGCACCGTGCGGCGCTTGGTGTACTTGTTGTACTTGGCGTGCCGCACGCTGTACGCCACGGTCACGGTGATTGTCTTGCTGCGCTTGGCCGACGTCACCACGCCGATCCGGCTGGGCCGGGCCGGGCGTTCGTCTGCCGCTGCTGCGTTTTGCTGCGTAGCCATAGACCGTTCAACCTATCCTCTGGCGCTGAGCGCTCAGCGACGCGCCGCCTGTGCCGAGAGCGACGCCTGCCGCTGCTCTATGTTCTTCTCGCCGCGCTCGTGCAGCACCGTCAGGATGCGGGCGATGTCGCGCCGCGTCTTGCCGAGCTGCGTCGGGTCCTCGAGCTTCTCCGTCACCGACTGCGACCGCAGATCGAAGAGCCGGCGGCGATGCGCCTCCAGCTCCTTGTGAAGCTCGTCGACCTTCAGCGTGCGATACTGCTCAATCTTGTTCATGACTCACCTGCCGGCCCCGCGCATCCGCGCCGGCCGCGATTCGTTCTTTAGAGTTCGTGCCCCCGCCGCAAAAAGCGGCAGCGGACCGGCATCTTCATCGCGATGCGCGCCAGGCACGCCTTCGCCAGGTCCTCACTCACGCCGCCGACCTCAAACAGCACCGTGCCGGGCTTGACCAGTGAGGTCCAGTAGGACACCTCGCCCTTGCCCGTGCCCATGCGAACCTCGAGCGGCTTGGCCGTGATCGGGCGGTGCGGGAAGACGCGGATATACACGCGGCCTTCACGCTGCAGAAAGTGCGATGCCGCGACGCGGCCGGCCTCGATGTGCCGGGCGTTCACGCGACCCGGCTGCAGCGCCTGCAGGCCGAACTCGCCGTACGAAACCTTGTTGCCGCGGGTGGCGTTGCCCTTCAAGGTCCCCTTCTGGGACTTGCGCCACTTCACCCGCTTCGGCATGCTGCCGGCCATCGGCGACTCCTACGCGGCCTGCGCGGCGCTGCTGCGCCCGCCGGCCGAATTTCCTAGCGACGCACACGGCGCCGGAAACGACTGCGATCTTCCTGCTGACGCTGCGGCGGATCCTCGCCGTACATGCCCTTCGATACCCAGACCTTGATGCCGATCACGCCGTAGGTCGTGACGCAGTGCGTCACGGCGAAATCCACGTCGGCCTGAAGCGTCTGAAGCGGGATCGAGCCGAGCATCTGCTTTTCGACACGGGCCATGTCCGCCCCGCCGAGACGGCCCGAGCAGATGATCTTGACGCCGCGCGCCCCGGCGGCCATCGCCGCCTCGCACTTCTGTTTCATGATGCGGCGGAAGCTGCCGCGCTTCTTGAGCTGCTCGCCGATGCTGACACCGACCAGCCGCGCGTCGAGGTCCGGCTCCTTGATCTCGACGATGTTGATCCCCACCCGCCGGTCGATCAGCTCCTCGAGCTTCTCCTTGAGCTTGTCCACCTCGGAGCCTTTGGCGCCGATGACCATGCCCGGCCGCGACGTGTGCAGGAAGACCTTCACCTCGTCGGGCGTCCGCTCGATCTCGACCTTCGCCACGCCGGCATAGGGCGGGCGCTTGTTCAGCATGTCGTCCACGTAGCGGCGGATTTTCTCGTCCTCGACGAGGAAGCCGCCGAAGGCCTGCTTCGGGGCGTACCAGCGCGAGCGCCACCCCTCGGTGATGCCCACTCGGAACCCGATCGGATTGCACTTCTGTCCCACGCCTTAGCCCCTTTCCGCCACGCCGACGATGATATGGCTGGTTCGCTTCTGGATCGGATGGGCGCGCCCGCGATCCTTCGGACGGAAGCGCTTGATGATCGGCCCGTCGTCCACCCGCGCTTCGGCCACGAACAGCCGCGACATGGAAGCCTCCGCCTGGTTGGCGTTGGCCATCGCACTTTTCAGCACGCGATCCAGCAGCGATGCGGCGCGGTTATGGGTGAAACGAAGGACGGTGACCGCGTCGTCGCAGCGGCGGCCGCGGATCAGGTCCGCGATCAGCCGCGCCTTGCGGGCGGAGATGCGCGCAAAGCTGTGCTTTGCGTGCCAGAGCCGGTCCTGCGTGGTTGCGTCTGCCATGTGGCCGTCGTCCTCGCGCTTACTTCGGCGCTGCGCTGGTCGCGCGTGCCGTATGACCCTTGAACGTCCGCGTCGGTGCGAACTCGCCCAGCTTGTGCCCGACCATGTCTTCGGTCACATAGACCTTGGCGAACGCCCGCCCGTTGTGAACCTCGAAGTTCACACCGACGAACTCCGGAACAATCGTGCACGCCCGGTTCCAGACGCGGATCGGCGCGCGCGCGCCGCTGTGCTTGGCGGCCGCCACCTTGCGGTAGACGCCCTCGTCCACATACGGGCCTTTTTTCGTGCTTCGCGACATGCGACGCCTTCCTGAAACAGGGCGTGCGGCCGGCCGATCTGTCGGCCGCACCGCACCGGTTCCTTACTTCTTGCGCTTCAGCTTCGCCTCGCCGTACGACTTCGTAATGCGGCGGCGCAGAATGCGGCGGTTCGAGTTCTTTCGCGGATTTCGCGTGCGGCCGCCCTTGGCCAGCTTGCCCCAGGGCGAGCACGGGTGCCGACCGCCGTTGCTGCGGCCTTCACCGCCGCCCAGCGGATGCGCGTGCGGGTTCATCGCCTTGCCGCGCACGTGCGGACGACGGCCCAGGTGGCGCGAGCGTCCGGCCTTGCCGAGCGTGACGTTGATGTGGTCCAGGTTGCCGAGCTGGCCGAGCGTCGCCCGGCACTCGACGCGCACCTGACGCAATTCGCCCGACGGGAGCTGCAGCGTGGCCCACGGCCCTTCGCGGGCCATCAGCCGCGCGACGCCGCCGGCGGTTCGCACCAGCTTGCCGCCCTGCCCCGGGTGCATCTCAATGTTGTGAACTTCCATGCCGACCGGGATGCTGGCCAGGGGCATGCAATTGCCGACCTGCGGCTCGACGCGCTCCCCGGCCTCGACCTTGGCCCCCGCCTTCAGACCCAGCGGCGCGAGGATGTAGGACTTCTCGCCGTCGGCGAATTGCAGCAGCGCGATGTGGCAGGAGCGGTTGGGGTCGTACTGAATCTCCAGTACGTTCGCCACGCCGGTCTTTCTTCGCTTGAAATCCACCAGGCGGTACATGCGCTTGTTGCCGCCGCCGCGCCACCACGACGTGGTCACGCCGTGGTGATTGCGCCCGCCGGTCTTGGTCAGCGGCTCGAGCAGCGACTTGACCGGGCGGTTTTCATGACGGAACGTGATCTCGGCGTAGTCGTTTACGCTCGAGTTTCGCCGTCCCGGCGAAGTCCGCTTGTAGATCCGTACGCCCATGACTACACCCACCGGCCGCCGCAGCGGCGCGCGGCTAGAACAGGTCGATCGTGCTCGATTCGTCGAGCGTCACATACGCCTTCTTCATGCCCGTGGTCTGGCCGACCCGGAAGCGGAAGCGGCGGGTCTTGCCCGGCCGCACCTGCGTCCGCACGTCCACCACCTTCACGCCGTAAATCTTCTCCACCGCGTCGCGGATCTGCGACTTGGACGCTTTCAGGTTGACCTGAAAGGTGTAGGTCGATCCGGGAGCACCGTCCGGCCCGCCGGATTGGACCGTGCTCTTCTCCGTGACGAGCGGGCGGATGATTGTGTGATAAATGTCCATGAGGACTACTTCTCCCCGCCTGAGAGACTCTCGCGGAACGCGGTGAAAGCATCCCGCGTGAAAATCAGCGTCCCGCGGCGCAGAATCGAATAAGCGTTCAGTTCCGCCACCGGCATGACCTCCACCCGCGGGATGTTCCGCCCGCTGCGGTAGGCCGCACCATCCGTCTCGCGCGTCGTGTACACGCAGCCGCGGCTGCAATTGAGCTTCGTCAGCATCGTCGCGAATCGCTTCGTCTTGGGGCCGTCGAATCGCAGCCCGTCCACGATCATCGCCGTGCCGCTCTGAATCTTTGCGAGCACCGCGTTGTTGCGCGCCAGCCGCCGCATCTTTCGCGGCATGCCGCGGCTGTGATCCTGCGGCTTGTTCGGGAAGGCGCGCCCGCCGCCACGCATCACCGGCGTCCGGATGTTGCCGCGCCGAGCGCGGCCGGTGCCCTTCTGCTTGTAGAGCTTGCGGCTCGAACCCTGCACCTCGGCGCGAGTCTTCTGACACGCGCTGCCCTGGCGCAGGTTGGCCTGGTAGCGCACCACCGCCTGCTTCAGCAGGCTGGCGCTGACCTGGCCGCCGAGCGCGGCTTCGTCGATCTGCTCGGTTCCGATCTGCTGACCGGACTCATTGAATACCGGGACGTTGACCATGACTTATTCGCTCCGCGTCTTGGACTTGCGGATCACGACATACCCACCCGGCGGACCGGGGATCGCGCCGCGAATCCAGAGCACGTTGTTCTCAGCGTCCATGCCGACGATCGCCTGGTTGCGGATCGTCTGGCGATCGCTGCCCATGTGCCCGGACATGCGCTTGCCCTTCTTGATCGCGCCGGACGTGCCGCGGTTCTGGGCATGCGCGCCGATCGAGCCGGGGGAGCGGTGCTTGCGTTCGGTGCCGTGCGAACCCGGCTGACCGCCGAAGCCGTAGCGCTTCATCGCACCCTGAAAGCCCTTGCCCTTCGAGATGCCGACCACGTCCACATACTTGACGCCGGCATCCTTGAAAATGTCCACGGTCACCACGTCGCCGACCTTGCGGTCGGTTGCGTCGCTGAGCCGGATTTCGCGGATGAATCGCTTCGGGGAGGTCTGCGCTTTGCGGGAGTGGCCGATGGCCGGCAGCGTCGAACGGTGCGGCTTCACGTCTTCAAAGCCGAGCTGGACGGCGTGATAGCCGTCGGCCGCGTCCGCCGCCTTGACCTGCAGGACGACGCAGGGGCCGGCCTCGACAATGGTGACCGGCATCCGCTCACCGGCGGGGCCGAACACCTGCGTCATGCCGACCTTTTTTCCCAGGATCGCAGGGACCATGAGACGATGCTCCACCGCAGGCGCCAGAGCCGGAATTCCGACTCGACGGCTGCCACTCTCGGGCCACCGGGGCCCGGTTCCGCACCATCGCCGGCGCCCGGCGCCGACGACGATTGCGAATCGATAGCGTGTTAGCCGAAGCGAACTACGCCTTGATCTTCACAAAGACGCCCGCCGGCAACGCCAGCCGGTTCAGCGCCTCCACCGTTCGCGCGTTCGCCTCGAAGATGTCGATGACGCGCTTGTGCGTCCGCATCTCGAACTGCTCCCGCGACTTCTTGTCAATGTGCGGCGATCGCAGCACCGTAAACCGCTCGATCCGCGTCGGCAGAGGGACCGGACCGCAGACCCGGGCGCTGGTGCGCTTCGCCTGGTCCACGATCTCCGCGGCGCTGGCATCCAACGCGCGGTGGTCATACGCCTCCATTCGGATCCTGATGCGTTCGCCGGCCATGTTCCAACCTGCTTACGAACTCAAGCCTGCCGCTCGGCCTCACCAAGCGGACATAGACCGGGCAGAATACCGCGCCCATTCCAACCGTCAAGCCCGCGCCCCGGCCCGGTTATCGAATTTCACCCGTCCACCAGCGGCCGACCCCCGCCGCACCGCACATTGTCGACGCACTTGGAGCAGCCCGGTATGCAGAACTCGGTTGGACTCGCCGCCATCAGAAATTTCCGCGATGACCCGCCCGCCGATCCGAGGCCCACGGCACAGCCGCCCCGTTGCCCCTGATCTCCGAAATCGGTTGCGGAATTCCGGGCGCGCCGTGGCCGGCGGCCGGATTGAAATGCCATCCACAATCAGTTGTGCGCCGGGACCACGATGTACACAAACCGCAGGTCCGTGCCCCGTGCCCACGGCATGACCGTGTAGTTGAAGTGCTGCGGTGCATTGGGGATTCGCTCTGCCTCTGAAATGCGACCCAGCGCCATCGGAATCGGCAGCAGCTCCGACGACGGGGCGAACACGATCGTCTCGCCGGATGCCAGTTCCTGCGGCACGCGGTCCATCCACATCCGCCCGCCGCCCACGCCGCGCAGCGCGCAGCGCATCCGCATCGCCGACCAGCGCCCATCGGCGCCCACCAGCGCCGGCTGCACCTCGATCGGGCCGAAGCCGGGGTCGGTCGTGAGCTGCACGGTTGTCACGAAGGGCTGCACTTCCGTGACCCGACCGACCAGCCACTGCCGCGACAGCCCCTCCCGCACGCGCTCCGCCTCGGGATACCACGGCGGAGAATCCGTCGCCGCGACCCACAAATCGGGGCGCAACCCCGTCACCGTCCAGCTTCCCTGCGACAGGCGGATCGTCGCGCGGCGCGGCGCGGCGTCATAGCCGATCACTTCGGCGACGATCAGCTTGACGCGTGCATCGCCGAACTGCTCGCGCAGCAGGGAGACTTCGGCCAGCTTGCGCTCCAGCTCCTCGATCGACAGTTGCTGATTCCCCGCCAGTCGGCGCAACTGCTCCATCTCGATCTGCCAGCGCTGCGCCTCCTCCGCGGAAAGCCCCGCCCGCCCCGGCGTTGCCGCATCCTTCGCCTGCTGCACCGCCAGCGCCAACGGGCGCTGCAGCATCGCCAGCGGCCCGATGGCCCCGCGCATCCAGCGCGCCAACGCCGGCGGACTCAGCGCCAACAGCGCTGCGACCGTCATCAGCGTCGCAAAGAAGGCGCCCCGCGAGGGACGGCGAATTCGCAGCATCGGCTTTCGCGCGAGTCAGAGGGGGGGGAAATCGCAAATCACCCGCGTTGCCGCCGGCGCAACCGGCCGGCCGCGGCTCACAGATTGAACAGCCGGGTTAGAGGTTGTCGTCCCCGGATTCCATCGTCACCCGCCACTCTTCGAAGTGTTCGAGATATTCGGCGGTTCCGCGGGCGACGCAGGTCAGCGGGTCATCCACCACGCGCACGTCCAGCCCGGTCGCCTTGGCGAGCTGCAGGTCCAGCCCGCGCAGCAGCGCCCCGCCGCCCGCCAGGTGAATGCCGTTGTCCACCAGGTCGGCCGCGAGTTCCGGTTCGCACTGCTCCAGTGTGCGCAGCACGGCGTCGATGATCGCTCCAACCGGCTCCTTCAGCGCCTCGCGGATTTCCTCGCTGGAGATCTCCGCCTTGCGCGGCAGGCCGCTGATCATGTCGCGGCCCTTGACCTCCATCGAGCCTTCCGCGTCCGTCTGCGCCACGGAGCCGATGCGAATCTTGATCTGCTCGGCGGTTTGCGGGCCGATCATCAAATTATAGGTGCGCTTCATGTAGGCGATGATCGCCTCGTCCATGTCGTCCCCGGCGACGCGCAGGGACTGGCAGATAGCGATGTCCGAAAGGCTCATGATGGCGACTTCGGTCGTACCGCCGCCGATGTCCACGATCATCGAAGCCGAAGGCTCGTGAATCGGAAGCCCCGCCCCGATGCCCGCCGCCTTCGGCTCATCGATCAGGTAGACCTCGCGCGCACCGGCCCGCTCCGCCGAGTGAAAAACCGCGCGCTTCTCGACGGCCGTGATGCCCGAGGGAATCGAAATCACCACGCGGGGCGCCGCGCCCAGGCTGCGATTGCCATGCACCTTCTTGATGAAGTACTTGAGCATCTCCTCGGTGATGTCGAAATCGGCGATGACGCCGTCCTTGAGCGGACGGATTGCGGAGATGCTGCCCGGCGTCCGGCCCAGCATGGCCTTGGCCTCCAGCCCGACCGCCTTGCCCCCGCCCGCGGTGGTGAGCACCTGGCTGGTGCCCTTGTGAACCGCCACGACCGACGGCTCGTTCAGGACGATCCCCTCCCCCTTCACGCACACGAGCGTGTTGCAGGTCCCCAGATCGATGCCCATGTCAAGGCTGAATATCCCGGTCAGACGGCGTAAGAACACGATCTCCTCCGTTCTGCGCGCAACGAACGCCGCGCGCACCCGCAGCCGACGCCCGCATTCGAGCGCCGACCGCGCACGACGACGCGCGCCCGGGACCGCCGAATCCATCCGGCGGATCACCCGGCGCGGCAATCCGCCGCGAGGCGAAACCGATTCTACAGGCTCTCCCCCCCGCCCGTCACGCGAGCCGGCGGCCGGATCAGCCGCCCGCCGCCGGAAGCACCCCGCCGAACATGTTGGCCGACCGTACGATCAGGTACACCGTCGCCACCAGTGCGAACACGGCGGAGATCAGCATCAGAACGGTGTATACGTCATTGTCGGCAGCGGGGCGCGAGCCGCGCGGCCCGGTGTTCATCGATGTCATGTCGCAATTCTCCTGCGGGCGCTGCGGCCGCTAGTTGGAAACCCCGAACGCAGCCGAATCGCCCATCGACACCGCCCCGCGCGCCGCAAGCTGCACCTTCCCGCCCGCCTCGGAGGGACGGACGCGGTCGATCACCAGGTCGCCGACGTACTGGCCGTTGCGCGACAACAGGAACGTCATGCCCTTCTGCACGCCGGAGCTTTCGCCGGCGTTGATGCTCACGTAGTTGTCCCGCACCTCAATCACTTCGGCGCGGATCGGCCCCGACACGCTGGGCCGGACGGCCACCGCGCCCGCCGGCGTGCCGCTCTCTCCGCGACCCGGGGCGGCGGAGGCGGTGCGCTCCGCGGCGTAGAGCTTCTCCTGCAGGTTGCGGGTTTCTTCGGTGAGGATCGTGACGCGTGCGGTCAACTCCAGCACGCGGCTGTTGAGGCGCGTGTTTCGGGTCTGCAGGTCGATTCCCTGCGACACGAGCGTGCGGTTCTGCTCCTCCGCGCTGCGGAGCTGCGCCGTCTGCACATCCAGGATTTCCTGCAGCTTGGTGCGGCCGGCCTCAAAGCCCGCCGCCTCGTTGGTCTTCTCGGCCAGGTTGCGCGTCAGCGTGGCCTCGCGGTCGGCCGCCTGCCCCAGCTTCTTCTGCAGGTCGGCGATCTCGCGTGCCGCCGCCGCGACCTGCTCGGTCTTCATCGCCAGCGCGGCCTCGGTGGATGCCAGCAGCGCCGCGCGCTGCGCCCACTCCGCCTCGGCGCGAGTCTCCGCGCTCTGGGCCACCTTCTTCCAGTTTGATTCCTGCGCGGCATACCCGATGAAGAGAACCGACGACGTGATCGAAAAGACCGCCGTCAGGACGATAAAGACCTTGGTCAGCGTGCTCACGCGAAAACACCTCCGGGTGCGCGGGTGGCGGTGATGTTCGGCGGGGTTCTACGCACGTGGTCCGCAGCGCCGTGCGGACTCGGGGAACGTGCGGGGGCTGCCCCGGGTTCAGCGGTGCGAGATTGTAAACCCGCCCCGACTGTTTGCAATCCCGCGCAGCCCCCAATCTTGCGCACCGCCCGCCGGCCCGCTGCGACTGCACGCCCTCCCGCCCCGCCCCGCGCCCGGATACCCTATCGCCCCCAATGGAACTGACCGTCACGCTCATCGAACCAGGCAAGCGGGCCGAGCTGTTCGGCCCGGGTGATCGCACCCTGCGCCGTATCCGCGACCTGGCCGGCGTGCAGGTACAGGCTCGCAGCGGCACGCTGCGGATCATCGGCGAGCCGGACGCGGTGGCCCGCGCCGCCGCCGCGGTCGAGCAGCTTCAATCCATGCTGCGCGGCCGCGAGTATCTTGAGGAGGACGCCGTCGCCGCCGTGCTCGAGGGCCTCGAACACCCCGAACTGGACGGCGACCCCGAGACCATCCGCGCTTTCGGCCCCGCCCGCATCGCCCCCAAGACCGACGGCCAGCGCGCCTACATCCGGGCCATGATGCAGAACGACCTGACCTTCTGCCTCGGCCCGGCCGGAACCGGCAAGACCTACCTCGCCGCGGCGGTCGCCGTGCACATGCTCAAGAGCGGGGTGGTCAAGCGCGTCATGCTGGTGCGGCCGGCGGTGGAAGCGGGCGAGAAGCTCGGATTTCTACCCGGCGACCTGCTGCAGAAGGTCAACCCCTATCTGCGGCCGCTGTTTGACGCCATGCACGACATGATGACCTTTGATCAGCTCAAGCGCTTCATGGTCAATGACGTGGTCGAGGTCATTCCGCTGGCCTTCATGCGCGGCCGGACGCTCAACAACGCCGTCATCATTCTCGACGAGGCGCAGAACACCACGCCCTCGCAGATGCTGATGTTCCTGACGCGCCTCGGCCAGCACAGCAAGATGATCGTCACCGGCGACGATTCGCAGGTGGACCTGGAGCCGGACCAGCCCTCCGGCCTGGTCGATGCGGTGCAGCGCCTCGGCGATGTTCCGGGGATCGGGGTGGTGAAGCTCCGCGACGTGGACATCGTGCGCCATCGGCTGGTGCAGGAGGTCGTGAATCGGTATGGGCCGACCCGCCCGCGCGGGGGGTGAATCGGGCGACGACCGCCCGCGGCCGCAGGTCAGGCGGGTGTGCTGCACGTCCGACCAGACGCACGGAGGCCTATCTGGAAGCCGCCTGATTCAGGATTTCCAGGGCGGACAACGCGATGGGGCGAAGCGCCGGTCGCGACTCGTCATCCCGCAGCCGCTCCAACCAAGTCCGGGATTGCTCGTCCGCCAGTTCACCGAAAGCCCAGGCAAGCAGCCAGGTGCTTGTGTCGTCGAGCCGCTCACCGTGCAGTTCACGAAGGTAGGGCAGGACACCCTCGTCCCCGGCGATCACCGGCTTTGCGACTGCCCCGCAGGACAGGTCGCCGCCCTTTTTCTTCACTCTGGCGATGCGAAACTTCCAGAGAGCATCGTCGGGTGGGGCGAGGTGTCGCTCTCGCAACTGAGCCGCCCGCCGATCGCCACGTTCCAACGGCCGCCTCAGCGCCGATGCCGCTCCTCGGCGAGAGCCTGTCACGCTCCCGACCGCGCTCCGCCCCTTCATCCCCCCGCTTCCCCACCCTGCCGTACACGCCGCGCCGCCAGCAGCGCCTGAACCCGCGCCAGCAGCTCCATCTTGTTCACCGGCTTGGTGAGAAAATCATCCGCCCCGCACTCCCGCGCCCGCTCCAGGTCCCCCACTTCGTTCAGCGCCGTCACCATGATCACCGGGATGTCGCGATAGCGGTCATCCTCCTTCAACTGACGGCAGACCTCATACCCGCTGCGCCGCGGCATCATGATGTCCAGCAGCACCAGGTCCGGCGGGACCGCCTCAATCGCCGCCAGCGCCGCCTGCCCGTCCGCCGCCGTCGAAATCTCCACCCCCAGCGGCTCCAGGTAGGCCTCGATCAACTCCAGGATCTGCGGGTTGTCGTCGGCGATCAGCACCTTCGACACGGCGGGCGATGGGGGAGACATGGCGGCACTCGCAAGCGAACAAGGCGACGGCCCACTCAGTACACGCGCGGCCGAGTGTGGCCGATCCGGCCGCGATTTGCAATCCGGCGTCGCCGCCGGAACGCTCCCGTTGCGCCTCACCCCGAATGGCCGCGCCACCCCCGACCGGCCGCGCCACCCCCGACCGGCCGCGCCTCCCTGCGCACGACCGCGCCACCCCCGAACGGCCGCAGGCGCCGCCGCCGGTATACTCCGTGAATGACGGGTTCCGCGTCGCCTCCGCCGATTCTGCCATTCGACTCCGACGCCGGACCTACCCGCGTCGAGCCGCCGGAGCCCAGCCCGCGGCTCCGCCGCAATCGCGCTTGCGTCGCCGTCATTGCGCTTGGGGCCGCGAACTTCCTGATCTACACGATCGTCTACGCGATTCTCGGCGGCGACGCCCACAACGGCGAAACGCGCATCCTGCGCGATGATGCCGGTCCGCGATTCGTCTACACCGTCCGCGGCCACTTTCTGCGCGAGCCGCTGGGCCGCGAACGGGAAGTCAGCGCCGCCACCTGGGCCTACAGCTACCTGCACTCGATTTCCGTGCTCGCGACCAGCGGCGCCATGGTGCTGAGCATGCTGGTGCTGGCGCGGCCGCACATCATCGCCACCATGCGCGACGGATGGATCAGCGGCCGGACGTTTCTGCTGACCTTCGGCGGAATTGTGCTGCTGCTGACGCTGGGCGGAATCGCGCTGTTTGTGCACGATTTCGCCACCGGCTTCTTCCGAACGGCGTGAATCGGCGCCAATTAGCGCGGATTGACGCAGGAGGGCGCGGCCCGGCCGGGGCCGAGCCGATCGCCAACGCCGCGCGCCGCAGCTCCCGCAGCGAGTCCGCTACGGACAGCCGCTGACCAGGCACGTCACAAACGGGTCGATGTCGAAATTGTTGAGTGCGCCCGAATCATCCAGGTCACCGTGGAGCGGGTCGCAGCCCGGGTAGGCAATCGCGTAGCCGACCGGATCGACCACCGCCAGCACGAACGGATCGATGTCGAAGTTGTTGAACACGCCGTCGCAGTTCATGTCGCCGCGAACGCTGTTGATCTGCGCCGTGGCGTGATACCGCGCCCCGCAGGCGGCATTGTCGCCCGGCGTGACCAGCGGCTGCACCACCAGCCAGTAATCCCCGGCGCCCACATCCGCCTGCAGCGTCGTCGTTTCGCAGGTCGGCGTCGTCAGCGAGGCGATTTCGACCGCGGATTCGCAGCCGCCGCCGTTCGACACAATCCGCAGGATCGCGGCGAATTCCGCACGCACGGTCCAGCGCAACAGCGTCGGCCCGCCGACCGTCACGGAGTACCAGTCCTGGTCCGCCATCCCGCCGCCGCCGCCCTCGAAAATCCCGGATGTTCCGCAGACCGTCACGTTGAACGACAGCGGCAACGACGCCTGCGCGGCCGAGCCGCACCCGCCGTTGTACTCATCCACGTACCCGCTGGAGCAGAGCGGCTCCCCTTCGTTCGTGGCCGTCGAGGGGCAGAAGACGACGCACGGGCAATGGTCGCAGCTTGTGTCCGCGCCGCTCCAGACGCCGCCCAGTTCGTCGCATTCGGCCGCCGTCACCTGGAAGCACAGCAGGTCTTCGCGGCAGCAGGCGCCGACGATCACGCCGCAGGGCGGATCCAGTTGCCCGCAGGTCGCGCCCGGGTGGAAGCGAAGCGCCGCGCTCGCACAATTCGCGATGTCCACCCCGTCCGCGCATGCGCCCGTCGCCGGGTTGCAGCAGGCGCCGCTCACGCCGCCCGTCGGCCCCTCCAGGCAGAAGGCCCGGTTGCGCGACTGGGCGCTCTCCGCGCAGCCGTCGCACCACGAGGAACCCGGTCCCGCCGAGATCCACAGGAACCAGCAGCTCGGATCGCCCTGTCCCGTGATGCCGATCCAGCCGCCGGTCAGCACGCACGGCTCGGGCAACACCGCCACATACTCATTCAACTCGGCGAAATCGTAGAACACGCCCGTCGGCGTGCGCGTCGCCAGCACGCTGTGGCTGCAGACCACCGCACCCGGCCGACCGCCGGCGTCGCGATGAAACGTGATCTGAAATGTCGGATCGCTTTCCACACATTCGAAAAACCCGCCCGCGAACCCCAGGTCGAAGCCCCAGAAGCGAACCTGTTCGATCGGCCCGGCCACGCCGCTGAAGTTGTCAAACCGGCGGAACTGCGTCTGCTCCTCCGACGTCCCGGCCTCGAACGAGTCCACCGTGTCGCGATTCTGCCCGAACAACGCCGTGGCGCTGCAGGCGAAATCCGGCACGCAGGGGTTGGGCATGCACCCGCCGCCCGGCAGAAAGCTCCCGCCCGCCTGCATGCAGCCGATCGCGTTGGTCTCGCTGCACGTCACGCCCACGCAGCACGCGCCAGGCGTGCAAGGCTCATTGACGCAGGTGTTTCCGAAGCCCAGGAACTGCCCGCCCGCGGCCGCGCAGGCCGGCGGCAGCAGCGGTTCACAAATCCCGCCGACGCAGCAGGTGCCTTGTTCAAACTGGCAGGGGTTATCCGCGCAATTCAAACCCGCGCCGAGAAAGTCGCGCCCGTTGAACACGCACACGTACGCGGTCGCCTGTACGCACGAAGGCCCCGCACAGCACGCGCCCACCCCGCAGGCCCCCGCCGCGCAGCTCTGCCCCGCGAGGAAGACGCCGCCGGCGCTGTTACACTGCGCTTCGCTGATCGCCTGGCAGCCGCCGTCGGGCGTGCAGCAGGCATCTTCCGCGAGCGCTGCCAACGGCGCCGCACAGTACATCATCGTGACAACGGCGGCCCGCGCAGCCGCCATCAGGTGGGTCATGGCCATTCGTATGTCCCTCCGCGTGATCGGTGCCGGATGCCGCGGGTCGGGCGGCCCGGCACATGGACGGCTGTTGCGCCGCCCAAGGCTTGCTCGTCAGTATACGGCCGATGCAACCCCCCACCACCCGGGTTCTGCCGCAAATCCGCCAATTGCCCGTCGAAGCGTCAGCACTGTTATCACGCCATGACGCCGCGCTGGACCGTTTTGCACGGCGGCGCGCTGGGCGATCTCGTGCTCACCATCCGCCTGTTGCTGCGCCTGCCGCGGCCGGAGCGCGAAGCGGGCGTACTGCTATGCAGCCGCATTCCGCTGCTTCGACTGCACGACGCGAACCCGCCGCTCGCGCATGTGTGCCCCGACGCGGCCGGTCTGAACTGGCTCTTCCGCGACGATGACGAACCGGCTCCCGAGAAATTGTCTGATCTTGTAAGAGGCGCCCGCGTCCTCAATGCGCTCAGCGGACCTGACCATCCGCTTCACCGCCGTCTCGAGCGCCTGCTTCCCGCAGCGCTCGCCAGCATCGATCCGCGGCCGCGCGGCGACTGCGCCGACCACATCGTGGATCAATGGCAGCGCGACCTCGCGGAACAAGGCGTGCTCTTTGATTCCTGTCGCCGGCGGCGAATCGCGCTTCACGTCCAACTCGCCGCCCATCGCGTGAGCGCTGCGCGCGATGAGCTGGTGCGCTTCACCGGCGGGAGTGCGCAGCGCATCTGCCTGATTCATCCCGGCAGCGGCGGCGGCGCGAAATGCTGGCCGACGGCGCATTTTGCCGCCGTTTCACGCCGATTGACGCAATCCGGCTGGTCCGTCGTCTTTCTCATCGGCCACGTCGAGCGCGAGCGCTGGAGCGATTCGTCCATCCGAGAGCTTGCCGCCGTCGCACCGCTGATTGAGCCGCCCGACACAGGCGCATTGGCCACACTGCTGGCGGCCGGCGACGCCTATCTCGGGAACGACGCCGGCCCGACGCACCTCGCGGCGCTGGTCGGCGCCCGCACGGTCGCGCTCTTCGGCCCGACCCGCCCGCAGCGCTGGCGACCGCTCGGGCCGCGCGTTTCCGTGCTGGTCGGCAAGTCCGCTGAACCGGGCTGGGGCATCGATCCGCGCGAAGTCGAGCGCATCCTCTGTGAGACCTGATCCTGGTTCCGCGGATACACTCAGGACGAGGGCCGCGCGCGCCGCGTGGCGCGCATCGCCGGGAGCAGGGATTGGTGAACAGCGACGACGTGGTGATCCGGCTGGTGGACCTGCACAAGGTCTATGGCAAGCCGGGAACAAGCGTGGAGGTACACGCGCTGCGCGGTGTTTCGATGGACATTCGCCGGGGGGAGTATCTCGCCATCATCGGCTCATCCGGTTCCGGCAAGAGCACGGTGATGAACATTCTCGGCTGCCTCGACCGCCCCACCCGCGGGCGCTACGAACTGTACGGCGAGGACGTCACCCACCTCGACGATGACCGCCTGTCCGACGTGCGCGGCCGGCGCATCGGCTTCGTGTTTCAAAGCTTCAACCTGATCCCGGCGCTGACCGTGCTGGAGAATCTCGAAACCCCGCTCTTCTACCAGAACATCCCCGCCCGCGCCCGGGCCGCCAAGGCGCGCGAGATGATCGAGCGCGTCGGCCTCGCCGATCGAGCCGAGCATCGACCGGTGGAGCTGTCCGGCGGACAACAGCAGCGCGTCGCCATTGCGCGCGCGCTGATGACCGACCCGGTGATGCTGCTGGCGGATGAGCCGACGGGCAACCTGGACAGCCGCACGGGACAGATGATCCTGTCGCTGCTGGAGGAATTGAATGCCGGGGGTACCACCGTCGTGCTGGTCACACACGACCCCCACATCGCGCGGCGGGTGAAGCGCTGCGTGGAACTGAGCGACGGCCGGATTGTTCAGGACCGCCTTAATTCCGCCCAGGTTCGACAGGATGCGGCGCATGCTCATGCACTGCAGGCCTCGGAGGCGCATTGATTCCCGCCGTTCGCCGCTCGTAACGCCCAAGCTCCTGCAGCAGTTCCACTTCTCCCAACGGCACGCGCAATTCCCGCGCGATCCGACCGGCCGTCCCGCCCGACGCCAGCGCCGCGACGATCCCGTCCCGCCGTTCCGCGGCACGGTGCAGAAGGACGACCGGGGTGGACGATTCACGCGGCGCTGCGCCGGTTCCCGGTGCCGCCGGTGCAATCTCACTCGCGGTCTTCACCGCCGGCGCGATCGATCCGCCCCGCTTCGCATCGACCGCGCGGGCCGTGCGCCGCTCATCCGCTGCATTCGTCAAGCTCGAATCCGGCCTGTCGTGCGGCTCGTTCCTCCTGAGCAATGATCGCAGTGTTTCGATCCGCGCATCCGCCTCGGCAATGCGCCTGGTCAGTTCGGCCAGCTTCACTTCGGCGCGCTCCGTCGCCTGCGCCGCCCCCGACTCCACCGCCTCGGCCAACTCGCGAAGCGAATGAGCCAATGCGCTTTGCTGGCGGCGCTCGGCCTTTCGCTCCCGTTCCACGTCGCGCAGCGTCGGCACACGCTCGCGGCTCCGCCGCCAGATCGCAACGGCCGCCACCACGGCGCAAAGCAGCAGTCCGGCCACCCCCGTCAGCAGGTCATTCGTGCTCATTCCGATCGTTGACATCCTGCCAGCTCCGCAGCGCCGCCTGCTGAACATCCGCCAGCGGCACACCATGCCGCCGTGCCGCCGCCGCACAATCCTCATACTCCGGCGCGGCGCGCAGCGCGCCGGCTGCACCGACCGCGATCTTCACGCGTATCTCACCGAATCGCGTGCTCACCACCTGCGACCGCCGCGCCAGTGTCGTCCGCGGCATCGTGGACCGCCGCACGCCCAGCGTCGGCGTCTCCGTGAGCAGCAGCGCTTCTAGCCGCCCGGCGTCAGCGGGGCGGCAAAGCACGCCCAGCGTGAGGCCCGGCCGCCCCTTCTTCATCATGATCGGCACCGCCCAGGCATCCAGCGCACCCGCCTCCAGCGCCCGCTCCAGCGCGAATGCACAAATCTGGCCCGACGCATCATCCAGATTCGCCTCCAGCAGCAGCACCGTATCCTGCGTCATCCCCGCTTTGGGCTGCGTTGCGGAGGAGCATTCCCCGATCAGCACGCGCATCACGTTCGGCCGGGTCTTGCCCTCGCGCGTGCCGGCGCCCCAACCCTGCGAGGAAATCGTCATCGCCGGGATGGGGCCAAAACCGCTCGCCAGCGTCGTCAGCAGCGCCGCCCCGGTCGGCGTCGTCAGTTCCCCCTCTTCCTCGCATGGCGCCAGCGGCACCCGCTCCAGCAGCCGCGCCGTCGCCGGCGCGGGAACCGGCATGATCCCGTGTTCGCAACGCACCGTGCCGTTCCCCGTCGGCACGGCCGAGGCGAACAACTCGCCGACTCCCAGCATGTCCAGCGCCGCGCAGGTGCAGACGATGTCCACGATCGCATCCGCCGCGCCGACTTCGTGGAAGTGCACCTTCTGAATCGTGGTTCCGTGAACGGCCGCCTCCGCCTCCGCCAGCCGGGAAAACACCGCCCGCGCCCGCTCTGCCACGCGCGGCGCAAGCCCGGCTGCGTCCATGATCGCCACCACGTGGTGCAGGTGCCGATGGGCTTTTCGCGACTCGGCCCCGACTTCCACCCGCACATGCCGCGCCCGAATCCCGCCGCGCTTCACCTCGTCCGCGTGCAATTCGACGCCCGGCAGCGCCAGCCGGCCCACCACCTCGCGCAACGCGTCCAGCGGCGCGCCGGCGTCGATCAGCGCCGCCAGAAACATGTCGCCCGCGCAGCCGGAAAAGCAGTCCGCATAGGCAATTCTCATGTGCTGCAATCCTCCGAAGAGCCAGTGTCGACGATCCCCGGCGCGCTCGCCAGCCCGATTGCCGGGCGGGGCCGCGCGCCAGGCCGCAGCCTGCCGGATGCAGATTCCACCCGCGCTCGCCCGTGATCTCCCGCACCGGGAACCGCGCGCCCTCTGCATGAAAACGGCCTGAAACGCACACCTCACGGTGTTGGACAGCCCGGTCTGCGCGGTTATACTGCCCCCTGCTTCACGACGGACGCACGGGTTTGGAGGCCCGTCCGCGTCGGTCCTACTCGCGATGGACAGGCACCCCAGGGAATGAGGCCTCTGCCGCTGTGGTTGCGCGCCGCGCTTGTCACGGGCTGTTGTTGCTGCGCAGTGGCCGTTGAAGCCCCGCCTGACTCTCCTGCACCGCACTTCGCAATCGAATCAGCCCCTCCAAATGACAAAACGGATGAACCTCTGGAGCGGCTGCGCGAGCGGCTCGGTTCGCAGGCGCCGACCGGGGCGGGCGTGATCGTCGGGCAGTCTGAGCCGTACTGGCAGGGCGGGTTCATGCCCTTCGTCGGTTCCGGGGTCGCTGAATTCGCCGAGAAATTCGCCGAGAACCGCTCCGCGCTGACCGCCGGCATCTCCCCCCATGCCCGCACCGTCGGCACGATCTGGTTTGGCAGAACCGGCGGCGTGGCGCCCGGCATTCCGCGGGTCGCCTGTTTTGAGGCCGCCGATTACGTCAGTCGAGTGCTGCAGTGGGAGTCCTCTCAGCCGGATCCCGCCCTGTGGAACCCCGGTGCGGTGCAGATCGTCAATGCAAGCTGGGTGTACGACGGGGTTGCGGATTCCTCCATTCGCGCCATTCGGCGGCTCGATCACGTCGCCGCCGTGCACGGGGTGCTGTTCGTCAGCGCCGTGCACAACAGCCGCTACTCCAACGTGCCCACGCTGATGGCGTCGATGTACAACGGCATTGCGGTCGGGCGGGCCGACGGCGAGTCGAGCCACGGGCCGGCCTTTTTCGACGGCCCGGGTCGAGCCAAGCCCGAAATCGTCGTGGACTCCTCCGCCACCAGCTACGCCGCGCCGCGCGTCTCCGGCGCCGCCGCTCTGCTGATCGAACAGGCCGGCGCAACCGTCTCTCGCACCATGACGCCGCTGCTGCTCAAGGCCGTCCTGCTCACGGGGGCGCGCAAGCCGCCGGGCTGGTTCCGCGGCGACGCCACCGCCGAAGATGACGCGCTGCGGCCGCTCGACTGGCGATCGGGCGCCGGCGTCCTGCGGATCGACCAGAACTTTGAGATCATGGCGGCCGGTCCGGCGTCCCGATCGCAGCGCTGCGGACCGGCGGGGTGGTCCTGCGCGGAGCTGGAGGAATCCTCGACCCTGGCCCACCAACTCCTGCTCTCCACCAACAACACCACGCTGACCGCAACCGCCTGCTGGAATCGCCATCACTCCGGCGACTTCTCAACGGACGCCATGCTGCCGCTCAACCGGATGACGCTGGAACTCTGGCGGCTCTTCCCCGGCCGCGGCGGTGCGGCCGAGCTGATTCAGACCAGCGCCAGCCCGATCGACAACCTGCAGCACATCCACGTCCACGGGCTGAGCGCGGGCGATTACGTGCTGCGCGTCGTCCGGCACACCGACTTCGGCCCTGAGTTCGAGCCGGTGGCGCTGGCCTGGCGGGCCGAGGGCATCGCGCTGCGCGGCGACATGAACGGCGACGGTCGCGTCACCGCCTTCGACCTCGACCCGTTCACGCTCGCGCTCTTTGACCCCCCCGCCTACCGCGCCCTCTACCCCGGCATTGACGCGCGCGAGCGCGGCGACACCAATTACGACGGCGAATTCGACCTCTTCGACATCGATTCATTCATCAGGCTGCTGCTGGACGCCTGATCCGCCGCCCGCGGCCCGGCGCTGCGGACGTCGCCGCTGCGCCGCGTCACGCCCGCCGCGTCGAATGACTCGCACAGCGGCACGATGAACTTCCGCGACGACCCCAGCAGCGTGCGAATGTCCGAGACCGTCAGCGGTCCGCGCTCGCGGATCGCATCGCTGACGCGCCGCGCCGCCTCCGCCCAGCACGTCGCCGACACCAGCATGTCCGCGGCCAGGCGCACGACCCGGCCTCGCGCCAGCGCCAGCCGAAGCAACTCATCGCAACGACGCTGGGTCCGCGGCGTTCTCGCGCGCAGCGCCTGAGGCGCGGGCGGCTGAACGCCCGCCGCATCCAGTTCCGCGAGCATCTCATCCAGCAGCGCCCGATCCGCCTCGCTGAGTTGATCTCCCCGCCCGGCCGGCAGCACGAAGCCGTTCACCAGGGCCACCCGGCCGCGCTCCAGCAGCCAGGCCGCCAGCCCCGCCCGCAGCCGGGGCGGACACTCTCCCGGCATCCAGCCCGCCCACTCTCCGCGCGGCACACCGGCGAAGCGCGGATTCGCCGAGACCGCGCGCTCCAGACGCGCCGCCACTGCGTCCGCCGCGCGCGCCACCACGTCGGCATGCACGCACGCCGTCCCGCCGCCATCCGCACCGATCCGCACGAGTTTGCCGCGCTCTGAAAGCTGCCCGGCGATCGCCCGCGCTTGCGCGGCGTCCGCCAGTCCCGCCGCCGTCGCCAGCAGCGCGTCAGTGAGCGCCTCCCACCCGCCGGCGGCGAAGATCGCTTCGAGCCGTGCCGCCGCATCCTCCCCGGCAAGTGCGGCCAGGCGCGCGGCATCAGCGGGTCGCCGGGTCGTCCACGGCGACGCCAGCGGGTGGAGCACGACGCCGCCGCCCAGCGTCCGCGCTCCGCCGTCGTCGCGCAGCACGAAGCGCTGGCCCCAGGAGCACACGAGCGGCTCCTGCGGGCGAAGCTGGGCAAGCAGCGGCCCGCCGCCCTGCCGCTCCAGCAGCCGCACGGTGGCCGACAGCTCGCGCGTGGCGAGGTGCAGGCGCACGCGCAGGGCGCTGCGCGCGGTGCGGCCCGGCATGCGCAGCGCGGCCAACTGCACATCCACGCACGACGATTCAGACATCGCGCCCGGAGTCGCCAGCTCGCAGCCGCGCTGCACCTCATCGAGCGCGACGCCGACCACGTTGAGCGCCAGCCGGAGCCGATCGGCGGCGGAATCGCGCGGCAGGTTGTGCGATTGCAGGTCGCGCACGCGTACCCGCCGCGCCCCCGGCCATAGCTCCAGTTCATCCCCGGGCGCGACGCGACCGTGCCAGGCCGTTCCGGTCACGACGACGCCGCGCCCCGCCACGAGAAACGCCCGATCGATCGGCATGCGGAACCAGCGCGGCGCGCCGCCCGATGGTGCGGCGCCGGGTGTCGGCTCGTGTGTCAGCCGCACCAACACCGCCCGCAGCGCATCGATCCCGTCCCCGCGCTGCGCCGACGTTTGCACTGCCGCGACCGGCTCAATCCCCACCGCGCGCAGCGCTTCGCGCGCCTCGGCCTCCACCTCCGCCCGCCAGCCTTCATCCGCGACGTCGCACTTGCTGATTACCAGCACGCACCGCCGCAATCCGAGCAGGCCCAGCAGCTCCGCGTGTTCGCGCGTCTGCGGCATGACGCCGTCATCGGCGGCCACGACCATCATCGCCACGTCAATGCCTGTTGCGCCGGCCACCATGTTGCGGATGAAGCGCTCATGCCCCGGGACATCGACGAAGTAGAGGTCCGCGCCATCGGCCGACAGGTGTGCAAACCCCAGGTCAATCGTCATGCCGCGGGCCTGCTCCTCGGGCAGGCGATCCGGGTCCGTACCGGTCAGCGCGCGCACCAGCGCGGACTTGCCGTGGTCGATGTGCCCGGCCGTGCCGATCACCAGTTGCCGGCCGCTCACGACGGTTTCCCTCCCGATGCGGCCGGCGCTTCCTCTCTCCATTCCGTCGGCGCATCGTCGCTCGACTTCGACGGAAGTTCGTCGCTCTCACCGCCGTTGCGATCACCGGCCCCTGCCGCCACGAACTGCGCGGAGCCGAAATTGACGTGGTCGCAGCGATCGCCGTCGCCGCCGTCGTCGGCGCGCAGAATCAGCCGCTCCGCTCCGGCCACCGGGATTCGCACGGTCACCGCCGCCCCGCCGCTGGTGAGCGTTTCCGAGGCGAAGCGCTCTTCCCCATCCACCTCGATCCGCACGCGGACCGACCCGCAGCCACGCTGCCAGCCGTCCACGCCGATGACCGCTTCAAACCACGCCATCCCGGGCGGAATCGCATACTCGATTCGCAGCGGTGCGTGCGAGCCGATTCCGTGCGCGTGCGTCTGCCCTCCGATCCGCAACGGCCCACCCGCGACGGAGCGATTGCGCCGCAGCTCGCCCCAGCCCTGCTCAGCCCGGGTCGGAGGGAGATCACCCAGCCGGATCGACTCACCATGCGCGCCCTGCGTCCGTTCGCCCTCCCCGTTCGCCGGCGGCGGCGGAGCGTCCTCCGCGTGAATGCGGAAGACCATGTACGGAGCGCGCTGCGCCACGGAGAGGTCGGTCGACGGAAACACCAGGCTCGCAAACTGCCGGTCGCGATGCAGCGCGCCGGCCAGTGCCCGATGATCGCGGTCGCAGATCACCCAGCTTGCGCGGAAGTGCTCGCGGATGTCCGAGAGGCTGATGTCGATCTTCTCGAGGCGCGATTTGCCGTCGGCGCCCTTCATCCGCACGCTGCGCGTGGCGGGTGTGCGCGCGTTGGTGATCGCGACATAGCGCTCCCACAGGTCCGGCCGGCGGGCGTGCGTGAATTTCGGGTCCAGCCCGACGATAAAGTAATTGTGCGTGTTGTGGTAGAAGAAGATCGGAAACGTGTCCCAGTCATCCGTGAAGATGATCTCCCCCGGCGCGGAATTCGTCCGGATGTACTGCATCATCTCGCGAATCGCCGGCAGGTCATACGGGCAGCGCAGCTCATTTCGCACGTCCGCCAGCGACGGCCCCGCGAACCCCGTGACCGCCGCCAGCACCAGCCCCGCCGCGCCGACGCCGCAGACTCCGGCCGCTATCCACCGCGCGGCCCCGTGAACCCGGCGGCCCAGGTCGAGAACCGCCAGCACGGCGAAACCGACCGCGAGGCCGAACAACGCCCCATGCGATTCGGTGAGCGTCGCGGGCTCGACCGTGCCGGCGCGTCCGCGCGCGAACACCTCAAACCACGCCCATCCGCACAACCCCGCGGCAACCGGCGGCAGAATCCACCGCGCTGCGCTCGCCACCAGCACGCGTTCCCGGCGCAGGCGCAGCCACCCGCGGCGCACCCTCGCTTCCGCCTGCGCAATCAGCGGCGAAAGAAGCCAGGCGGCGCTGATAAACCCCAACGCAGGCCAATACTCGATAAATCGCCGTGCCTTGAGCGTCAGCGCCAGCGCCCCGAAATTCAGCAGCAGTATCCACGCTTCGTGCATCGAAAGCCGCGGACCTGCGCGCATCCGCAGCACAATCGCACCGACCAGCAACGTCATCAGCACGCCGCCGTGCTCTGCCGCGAACCACCAGACGCCCTCATAAGGCTTCCATTCCTGCCCGACGGGGATATCCGGCGTCAGGCCGCTGCCCAGGACCTGAACATACAGGAACTCGAACATCCCGCCGAAATAGGGATAACTGACGATTCCCAGCAGCAATCCGCCGCACAAGCACGCCACCGTGCGCCAGGGGAAGCGCTCCGCCTGTCCTGATCCGACCAGCCAGGAGAGCACGAGGAATGCGATCATCACCGGCGTGAAGGTCACTCCGCCGAGATAGAGATGGGTGAACGCCAATACGGCGCAGCCGGCCGCGAACGGGCGGTTTCGCACGACCAGCAGCACGATCAGCAGAATGCACGTCAGAGAGGGGCAGATGGCGCGGATGAAGCCGTGCCGGAGAAAGAACTGACTCGGCATGAGTAGAAAAAGCGCCAGCCACAGCCATCGCCGGCGGATGCCGCCGGCCGCCAGCAGCGCGTTGAGCACGGCCAGCATCACGCCGAAGCAGCAGGTGATGCCCCAGCGTCCGCCGGACATCGCTTCGCCGGTCAGCGCCTGCGAAAGCAGGACGAAGGGCAGCAGCAGGAGGTGAAAGCCGTAATGGTGGCTGACGAATTCGTCGCCGGAGGCGCGGAACCAGGTGAACTGAAGCCACGGAAACGTCCGCAACAGCCCATGCTCGGGGATCATCGCAGACATGCGGACGTGATAGCCGGCGTCATTCTCCGGGATTCCCAGCTCATCGCCGAGCAGACCGCCGGTGCCGGTCTGCAGCCAGTACATCAGCAGCGCGCCGATCAGGAACACAATCGCGGACTCCGCCCGCGACGGAGGTCGGAAGCGCGCCGCAGCGGGCGCGCGCCGCCGCGCCGGATCCGTCCGTCGCGTGTCCACGTCGATGCCGGTGTGCCGACCGAAGCTCATCGCGGGGGATGATACGGCGTCGAAACGGGCTGCGCGGCCTCGGCGCAATGCCGGTCCGCAGCGGGCCGTGGGTGTGATACAGTCCGCATCGCACTTGGACGGGTGTCTCGAAGAGTGCAACGGAGTTTCCTGCCCATGCCCCAAGCCGCCATCGAAGTCCGCCCGCCGCGATCCGCGGACGAAATCCGCTCCCTCAACGACGTGGAGTATGAATCCTTCGCCGGCTTTGCCCAGCCGCGCGAACAGACGGCCGCGTGGACGGCCCATCTCGGGCATGAGAACATGCGCGTCGCCGTGCGCGACGGGCGGGTGGTGGCCGGGCTGGGCATCCTGCACTTCGGCCTGTATTTCGGAGGGCGGGCGATTCCGGCGACGGGCATCAGCGCGGTGGCGGTCGCTCCGCACGCGCGCGGGAGCGGGGTGGCGACCGAATTGATGAACGCGATGCTGCGCGAGCAGGCCCGCGGCGGAATTCCGTTGTCGGTGCTCTTTCCGGCCTCCTACGCCTTGTATCGCGGGGCGGGTTACGAAGTCGCGGGCAGTCGCGTGATGCATCGGATGGCGCTGCGCACGCTGCGGGTGCGCGAACGCACGCTGCTGATTCGACCGGCGACCGCGGCGGACCACCCGGCGATGCAGTCGATTCACACGGCCCGGGCGCTGCGCACCAACGGCCACGTGCAGCGCGGGCCGCGGGAGTGGCGAACCATCCTCGAATACGGCGTTGATCCCGTGTTCGCTTATGTCGTGGAGCGTCCCGCCGCGCGGGAAGAGGGCCGCACAACCGCCGCAGCGCGCGCCGGCGGCGCGAGGAACAGCGGGCGGCGAGTGGTCCGCGATGGGGCAGAGCGCATTCTGCCTGCGGCGCGCTCGGCGTCGGTGGAGGCCGGTCCGACCGGCGGCACGATCGAGGGCTACATCGTCTACACGCAGACGGCGACGCGCGGCGCCGGGTTCGAGCTGCACGTCCGCGACATGGCCGCTTCGACGCCGCAGGCCGGTCAGCGGTTGCTTTCATTTCTCGCGTCCAACATGACGATGGCCGAACATGCCACCGTGATGACGGGTCCGGCGGAGTCGTTACTGGCTAGCGCGAACGAGGAATGGCACGATTCGATGAACCGCATTCTGTGGATGCTGCGAATCGCTGATGCGCCGGCGGCCCTGGAGCAGCGCGGATATCCGGCCGGATTGCAGGCGACGCTGCGCTTTGAGCTGCGCGACGAGTTGCTGCGGCGGAATCGGGGGGTGTTTGAACTGCGGGTGGCGGATGGCCGGGGTCGCGTACGGGTGATTCCCGGAAGCGCTGCGGCGCGCCGCAGCCCGGCGGTTCGCGGGCGCGGAGCGCCGCCGCTGCGAATGCACATCCGCGGGCTGTCGCCGCTGTTCAGCGGGCTGCTGTCGGCGGGTGAGATTGCACAGATGGGACTGATCGAAGGAGATGCGGCGGCGCTGGCGGCGGCGACGGCGATCTTCGCGGGACCGGCGCCGTGGATGAATGACCGGTTTTGAACGCGGGCCACGCTCGACGGTGAGCAGCCCCCCTATTCCACCCGCGCATCCGCATCTCCCAGCGCCCTGGCGATGCCGCGCAGGTACTCGCGCTGGCCCATCGTCGCCCCGCCGAAGACGTGGATCATGAAGCGGAAGTACGGGACGTGCCACGTCCCGGAGCGCACCTCCCCCTCACCCAGCGACCGAAGGACCGTCTCGCCGTTCTGCTCCGACAGCTCATATGTGCAGCGCATGCTCATCGGCACCGCCTCCGACCGCGCCTCGCGCACCAGCCGCAGCGGCGCCGTGCTCTCCACGGTGCGCACGATGACCGTGTCGCTGCCGAGATTCTCACGCCAGCACGGCAGCCCGCCCTCCGCCGGAAGCGCCTCGATACCGCGGCTCATCGACCCGCCGAAAGCGACCCGCTGCGGATCATTCAGCAACGCGAACACCTCCTGCGGAGAGCGCTTCAGGCGGATGCGCACCTCGCCGGAAAACCGCGCCGGAAGAAAGAACCCGATCAGCGCGGGCAGCACCACCACCGCCACCACCAGCGACCCCGCAATCCCCGCGATCCACATCCACATGCGTCGTCCTTTCGACTTCGGCGCCCGGGGCGCCGTTTCCGGTGCGTTCATCGCAATTGACTCCTGTTCCTTCGAGCCGGGCACATCGCACAACCCCGTCCGGCGCGAGCCGGCAGACCGGCGCGTTCCCGCCGGCAGCCGGCCGGCCCGGTGGCGAGGCGAACGCCGCTATACGCCCGATCTCGCGGCATCCTTCTCCCGGCGGCCGCGACCCGGCCGCAATCCACTCCTCAGTCCGACGGCGGCAAAGGCCCGGTCAGGGTCGCCCGTCAGAGGCAGGCTGCCTTTGAGCGTCGTCAGCCGTGCTCGCCGATTCCAGACACTCCAACCGAAGGTCGTGCGGTCGCGGCTGGTTCCAGAAGGGATCCTGCGGGGCCAGCTCCCGGCCGCGCTCCCAAGCGGCGCGTGCGTCGGCGGATCGGTCGGCGGCGCACAGCGCCTGGGCCAGCCGCGCGTGTGCAGCGGCCACGCCCGGATGCCGCCCGACCAGACCCTCCAGCAGCGCGACCGCCTCCGGCGCCCGGTCGGCCTTCAGCAAGGCCCGGGCGCGATCGATCTGGGTCCAGGGATGGTCCGCCTGGCGACGGAGCGACTCGTCATAAGCGGCCAGCGCCCGATCCACGTCGCCTGACTCGCGCAACGCGTTACCCAACGCCCGCCACACGCCGGCGGAGTCGGGGCGGATGGCCGTGCAGCGCATGTAATACCGAATAGCGTCTTCCCAGCGGGCCGCCGCGACGCAGTGATATCCGGCGTCGAAATTCAGCATGAAGTCTCCCGGATGAAGCTGCGAGCCGCGCCACAGGACTTCGACACCGCCGTCATGATCCTTCACGCGGTAGTAGAGCGAACCAAGCCAGGCGATCGTGCGCGGCGTCAGTTCCTCCAGCCGCGCGCCAGCGAGGAACTCGCCCACCTGCGACTCCGATAGCGTCGGCGAGTAGAGCAGTCTTCGCAGTCGCGTGCGGAATGGATCAGGATCCGCGGCGTAAAGAACCTCCAGCCAGGCAAACAGCTCCTGCATCGGCCGCACCTGCACGCCGAATCCGTAGAGGTGCCCGATCGTGCCGAGCCACAGCTCCAACCCGTCCACCAGGCGATCCGCCGCGCCGCTTGAGCGGATGCGCTCCGTGACCTGCTCGGGGGTGAGCCGGTCCAGGTCGATGCCGCGGTCGGCGAAGATGCCGCGCAGCTCGCGCTCCATCGCTAGCCACGAGTCACGATCCTCGTGCGTGGCGCCAAGAATGACGGCCTCCTCGATGCGCTCCGCCGTCCGGCGGTCCAGCAGGGCCGCATCCAGCTCGTCAAGCAAGGCGACGGCGCGGTCCTGCGACGCCTGTTCCGCCGTCGCCGCCGACAGCCGCTCGCGCAGCTCCACCCCCGCGCGACGCGCCTGCGCCCAGGCGGTGTCATCGCCGATCGGAGAGAAGCGGGCGGCTCCCAGCGCAGTCGCGGTGCGCTGTGCGGCAGCGTCCAGCCGGGCGGAATCCGCCTGCAGCGCCTTCCGTTGCTGCGTGGTAAGCCATGCCCAAGCGCCGCCGCCCGTCACCAGCAACAGCACGGCCAGCGCGGCGACCGCCAGCGTCAGGCGGCGCGCTCCGCGCTCATGCCGCGCCCGCTCCTGTGCCCGCACGAGGGCCAACTCGGATGCACGGGCGCGCTCGCCGAGCGAAGCGAGGTGGGCCGAGAGTCGGTCCGCCACGAGACCGGCATGGCGCGGGCGATCGGTGGGGCCGGGGGCGAGGCAGTGCAGCGCCAACGTCTTCAATTCCTCGTCTGCGTCCGCAGATTGGACGGCTGCGCGAGCGGCGCTCAGATCGGCGTCGCGGGCGGCGCGCAGCGCTTCGCGCGGGGATCCCGAATAGGGCGGTGCGCCGGTGAGCACCTCACAGAGAATCGCCCCGAGGGAAAACACATCGGAGCGCTCATCGAGACGATCACCCTGGCCAGCCGCCTGCTCCGGCGGCATGTAGGCGGGAGTTCCCATCACCGCGCCATCGACGGACTCGACGCCGCTGCCGGATCGCGCCGTCTCGACGATTGTCGCGGATCGAACTTCATCCGCCACCCCGCCGGCGGCGAGCACCTTGGCCAGCCCCCAATCGACCACCTGCACTTCGCCGAATGCGCCGACCATGACGTTGGATGGCTTCAGATCGCGGTGGATCACTCCCTTGGCGTGGGCATAGGCGACGGTTCGGCCGACCTGCTCCAGAATCGCCAGGAACCGTGGGCGGTCGTGCGTGACGCTCGGCCGTTCTGCCAGCAGCGCCGCAAGGGTGCGGCCCTGCACCAGCTTCATCGCGATGAAAGGACGACCGGCGCCGTCGGCAGCCAGCTCGTACACCGGCGCGACCCCCGGGTGCTGCAACTGTCCGGCAATCTGGGCTTCCTCCACAAAGCGTCGAAGCATCTCGGGATGGCCTGCAAAGTCGCGCCGCAGCACTTTGATAGCAACGTCGCGCCCGATGTCGCAATCCCGGGCCTTGAGCACCACACCGACGCCGCCGCGAGCGACCACGCCGGCGACCTGGTATCGTCGCAGGCCTGTCACGCCCGGCTCGTCGCGCGCCGCGCGGGGGTTGATCAACTCGCCGAGGGGATCGTCGACATCGCGCAGGACGATACTCCGATAATCGGGCAGGACATCCGCGACCGCCGGCGGCACGGCGCCGGGCATCGTCGTCGCGCCCGCGGAGAACGCAGCGCGGAGGCCGGCGTCAAGCCCGTCGCCCGACCGATGCAGGTGTTCAGAATCGCGCCCGTCGATGGGGTCATGACTATTCGTCACGAATGGCTCTCCTTGGGCGGATCCACCGGTCCTGGCGGATGAGACCTTGGGCGGCCCGCCGCCGAATGCCGATTCCCCACCGGCTCTTCGAGGGGCGGCGGATGAACTGCGGGCCGTACAGAAACAGGTTCGCGGCGGAGCGCGTTTTCGCGCGAGAAATGTTGAAATTCTCCGAACGGCCCGTCGGAGGCCGGGCTATTCGCCGCGGAGCAGTTCCAGCAGGCCGGCGGCTTCCTGTTCCGGCGCTGCGGCTCCATGATCGCGCAGCACCGCCAGCAGCGCTTCCCGGAACTCCCGGCGGGCACGGGCGTATTGCCGGTGAAGGCCAGCGGCGTCCACGCCCCAGCGAAGTGCGACCTCCCGTATCGGCAGATTGCCGGAGAAGCGAAGCTCCAGCAACTCCAGCCGGCGGCGGGCCGCCTCGCCCTGTTGCGCGGCCGCGACGGACTGTCGTTCACGCGCCTGGAGCATCAAGGAGCGCGCCCACTCGCGGTCAAAACACCGAGAGAGTCGAGGATCGTCCGCCGACGCTTCAGACAAAACGCTGTCGCCCTGCGGGTGAGGCCGGCGACGGGCTTCGATCCGGCGCGCTACGTTTCGCGTGACGCCCAGCAGAAATGCGCGGAACCCCCCTTCGGCCGACGCATCCACGCGCTGCAGCACGCCGCCTGCACGAAAGCACTCGACGAAGACATCCTGTACGGCGTCGTCCACGGCTTCGGTAAGCGAATTGCCGGCCCAGCGGGCGCACAGATAGGCGCGGATTGAAGGCTCATAGCGGCGGGCGAATCGGTCTCGGGCGGCGCACTCTCCATGCGCCGCACCGCCGATCAGCGTCCACGAAGTGGGATGATCGTCCGGCACGCGCCCGAGTATACCGGGGGGCGGCGGCGCCTGAAGCCGAAGGGCCGGGACCGACAAGGGCCGGTGCGCTCCCGCATTTCGCGGATATTCACTTTCCGACGACCTGACAGTTGCGATCCGCCTGCGCGGTGCGGGCGCATACATCACGCACCGCCCGCCGGCGCGGCTCTGATAAAACCCGGCTCGCCGCGTCGCGGCCAATATTGGCAGCCCCTTCCGGCCGGCCTGCGCGATATTCGCGGCCACCGCATGCAAGGTCCGCGTGCGGCTTACTAAAGGCCCCCCCGACCCGCGTCGATGCCGTCACTGTCCGCGAGACGGAGACTGACCGGCGCACATCGGAGCGACGGCGGTCCGGCGGACGAGGCGGCGATCGGCCGCCGGTCGTTTCGTGGTCGCCCTTGGAGGCACGCAGCCCATGAGTCGCATCAACACCAACATTCCATCCCTGATCGGGCGGCGCATTCTGACCCAGCAGAATGAGCAGCTCAACGTGTCACTGGAGCGCCTGAGCACCGGCCTGCGCATCAACACCGGCAAGGACGATCCCGCCGGTCTGATCGCATCCGAGAAGCTCCGGTCGGAGGGCGTCGCGATCAAGTCGGCGATCGGCAACATCGCACGCGCGATTAACGTCGTCTCCGTCGCGGAGGCCGGGCTGGTCGAGGTGAACCGGCTGTTGACCGACCTCGAGGACCTGGTCGACCGCAGCGCGAACGAGGCGGGCATCAGCACCGACGAGCGCGGGGCGAATCAGTTGCAGATCGACGCGATCCTCAGCTCGATCAACCGCATCGCCAACTCGACGGAGTTCCAGGGTCGCAAGCTGCTCTCGGGCGACCTCGGATACAACCTATCCGGCGTCAACGGCACGTCGCTGGCGGGTGTGCAGGTCTACGCCGCCAAGGTGCCCAACGACGCCTTCCGCAGCGTCGTCGTCGAGGTGACCGGGTCGGCGCAGCTCGCACAGCTCAATTACAGCGGCGCGGACGTCGGCACGACCGGTGTGACCCTCGAAATCCAGGGCGCACTCGGCACCGACACCGTCAGCTTCGCCGCGAACACGGCCATCTCCGCCGTCGCATTCGCCATCAACCAGACCACCAACGTCACCGGCGTCACCGCATCGGCGGCCGGCACCGCGCTGGTCTTCAACAGCAGCAAGTACGGCTCATCGCAGTTCGTGTCCGTTCGGGCGCTGGACGGCACCTTCGCCGTCACCGGCGGCGACTCCGGCTCGAGCAAGGACTACGGCCGCGACGCCACCGTGACCATCAACGGCACGATCGCCACGACCGACGGCCTGAAGGCCAGTGCGCGCAATGCGAACCTGAGCGTGGACATCGATCTCTCCGCCGCGTTCGGAACGCTGGCCACCTCGTCGAGCAGCGAGACCTTCCAGATTCTCGGCGGCGGAGCCAACTTCCAGATCGCCCCGCGCGTCACGCTGGCCGGGCTTGAGAACATCGGCGTGTCCTCGATCTCCTCCGGCAACCTGGGCAATTCGACCGTCGGCTACCTCTCTTCGCTCGCCAGCGGTCAGGTCAACCAGCTCAGCTCCGGCAACTACCAGGCCGCGCAGGACATCGTCCGCGCCGCTCAGGACCAGATTTCCACGCTTCGCGGACGGCTCGGCGCGTTCCAGAAGAACACGCTGGAAACCACCGCCAATGCGCTCAACGTCACGCTGGAAAACACCAGCGCCGCGGAAAGCGCCATCCGCGACACCGACTTCGCACAGCAGACCTCCGACCTCACGCGGTCGCAGATTCTCGTGCAGTCGGCCACGAACGTGCTGCGGCTGGCGAACTCCTCGCCGCAGAACGTGCTGGCGCTGCTCGGATAGACCGCCCGGCGGAATTCCCGCCGACAGCCTCCTGGAATCGACCCGCACCGGGGCGGACCGCGATCACCGCGGCCCGTCCCGGTCGCGCATTTGTCCTGGCCCGCAGGAAATCGAACCCGTCGCTACCGCACGCTCACGCGCACCACGCCGCTCTCCTCCCGCCCGGTCTCCAGGCGCACCGGCAGAAAGTCGTGGATCAGCTCCAGGTGCGTGGTCGCATGCGGCGAAAGCCCCGTGGAGCGAAAACTCCCGCGGCCGGCCAGTGCCAGCGGCAGCAACCATTGATCCGTCAGATACTCCCCCAGCGGCGCGGTCGAGGGCAGGTAGCGCCGACACGCATCCACCGCCTCCCCGGCCACCGCCTCGGCCGGCCGGCCGGCGGACCCGAACCCGCAGAACACCTCGGTGACGTTCTCAAATTCGAGCCGCAGGGCGACCAGGTTTCCCGGACCGACGGCGTGCGGCGCCTCGCGAATCTCGCAATCCGCGACAGACCACGCCAATCGGCGCTCAATCACGCGGATTTCGCGCTCCGCCACGTGCCGCGGCAGATGCGACAGCCACACGCACGCGCGACGCGAGCGCAGTTCGCCGCGCTCGAGCAGGTCGAGAGCGCCCAGCGCGGCGCACGGCTCGATTTCGATGACCATCCGGCCGCCGCCGGCAGGAAAGAACCCCGGGCGCTCCAGGTGCGCGGTGACGCGCGGACCCATGCGGTTCAGCAGTCGAAGATACGCCGCGTCCAGGAAGTCGAATGGAGGTGCGGCGGGATTGTGCGTGCCGCCCTCCAGCGTGATGCGGCTCGGCCCTGAGGCGGTGAGCAGCGGCAGCAGGATCGTCTGAAGCACCAGCGTGGTGCTGCCGGCCGATCCGATCGCGAAATGGTGCACACCCGGCGCGACGGGGCCGGGGGTGAAAGTGACTGCGCCGGATCCGAGTTCGGCGCCTTCGACGTGGGCGCTGCAGACCCGAGCGGCGGCCTGCACCGCGGTCAGGTGCTGGCGCAGCAGCCCGGGCTTCTTTCGGCCGGCGCGGATGTTCTCGATCCGCACAGGCCGCGCGGTGACGATGGCGAGCGCCAGCGCCGATCGTAGGATCTGCCCGCCGCCCTCGCCTCGTGAGCCGTCAATTGTGAGCATCCGCTCGACTCCCGCAACGCCGCCGCGCCTCAATCATCCGCCGCACTCGCGTCCTTGATTACAAAGCGCGCCTCCAGCCGCGCCACCTCGCTCGCCAATCCCGCCAGCTTCACCGATCGCAGCACTTCCTCGAAGTCCTTGTACGCGGCCGGCGCCTCATCGCGCGGATACTGCCGGCAGTTGGTCAGAATGTCGCTGCGCTCCAGCGAGTCGTCGATCTGTTCCTGGCTCAGGGTGCGGATCGCGTGCTTGCGGCCCATGGCCCGCCCGGCCCCGTGGTTCACGCTGAAGCAGCTCAGCGCCGCCCCCGGCTCGGCGACCATCACCGCCGAGCCGCTCTGCGGATTTCCCGGCAGCAGGATCGGGTGCCCGACGTCGGCGAATGGCGTGCCGGCCAGCGCCGGGTGGCCGGCCGGAAACGCGCGCGTCGCGCCCTTTCGCATCACCCACGTCGGCCGCCCCTCCACGATTTCGCGCCGCGCGATGTTGTGGCTGATGAAGTACACCAGTTCGCCGTGCACGCCGGGGATCACCTCGTTGAACGCCTCCAGCACCAGCGCGTTGATGAGCAGGTGGTTGATCGTCGCGAAGTTTGCCCCCAGCGCCATGTCATCCAGATACGCATTGGCCTCGGGCGTGCCCAGCGGTGCATAGCAGAGTTCGCGGTCATTCCCCGGATAGCGCGTGCCCCAGCGCTCGAACATGGCCTGCAGCAGCTTGAACTGCCGCGACGCCAGGTTGTGACCCAGTCCGCGCGAGCCGCAGTGCGACAGGAACGCCGCGCAGCCGTCGCGCAGTCCGAACGCCTGCGCCACCGACCGCGCGCGCTCGGACTTGCCGACGTGCACGATCTCGCACTCGCCGAAGTGATTGCCGCCGCCGTACGACCCCAGTTGGCCGATTTTTTCCGCGAAGTTGCCCAGTTCGGCGCCGCGCAGCAGCAGGTCGAGCCGCGCCCACAGCGCGTCGTGCGTGTCATCGTGCCCGGCATGCGCGCTGTCCTCGCAGCGGGCCGCCCACTGGGGCGGGATGCCCAGCGCTTCGCACACCGCCGGCGTGGCCCCGAACGTCACCGCCTGTTTTCCGAGCGCTGCATCGACCCACCGGGCCAGCGGCGCATGCCGCTGGCCGCGCCCCGCGCCGGTGGGGACGCGCTTGCAGATCGCGTCGATCAGCGCGCGGCGGGTCGTGCGGTCCCGCAGTGCATCAGCCGGCAGATCCAACTGCAGCAGGCTCATGGAACACTTGATGTCGACGCCGACAGGGCCGGGGTAAATGTGCGACGCCGACGCCATGACGCAGCCGATCGGCGCGCCGAAGCCGACGTGCGCATCGGGGTTCAGCACCACCTGCGACACGCCCGGCCCGCTGCGCGAGTTGAGCGCCTGTTGCAGCGTCTGGGCGTCAAAAGTCTCGCGGATCGCCGGCGTGCCGATGACGGTGACGGGCGAGAGCCGCCCGCCCTCGACCGGCAGGATGGCGGTTGCCTCGCCGGTGGGGATCAACTCGGGTCGCACGGCTTCGGGCATGGTGACATCTCCGATCGATCTGTGACAGGTCGCTCGAATCGACAGTGATTCGGCACTGTTCGGCGCCCGCGCACGACGTGCATGGCACTCATGCAATCGATGCGAAGGGACAGGCCGGCGCCGCCTACCGGCGGCGCTCGGCCCCCTTGTCATTACTGCGGGCTGTCCGGCTCCTCCTGCTTCGGCGCATCGCGCCGCGACGGGCGGCCGCTGGTCGTGTCCATTCTCTCCAGCGGCGTCAGGCCGCCGGGCACACCCAGCACGAGCGTGTTGCCGGTGGACCCGCCGGCACTCTGCAGGATACGCAGATTCATCAGCGCAGGGTTGCCTTCCAGCAGCCGCGCCGTGTTGGACAGGCTCCGCAGAACGGCCGCCTCGGCCCGGGCACGCTCGATGGCCGCCTGTCCTTCCTGCCGCGCCTTCACCACTTCCGCAAAGGCCCGTTTGAACTCGCCGGGGAACATCATGTCGCGCACTTCGATCGACGAAAGGCGCAGCCCCAGACGCCCCACCGGCTCGCGGGCGGCCTCAAACGCAAGGCGCCCGAGTCCGGCCCGATTGGTGAGGAGCTCGTCCAGCTTCATGCCGGCCACGACCGCACGAATCGCCAATTGAGCGGCCGCGTAGACCGCCGTCTGGTAATCCTGCACGGTGTTGATCGCCCGCGCTGCATCCGCCACACAATAGGTCGCCACCGCGCTGAGCCGCAGGCCGACGTTGTCCGCGCTGAGCACCTCCTGACCGCTGAGCGTCAGCACGCGATCGCGCAGGTCCACGAGCTCCACCCGCGTCAAGACGCGCGGGCGCAGGTGCAGCCCGGCCGAGAGCGCTCCGCGATACCGCCCGTTGCGGTACTCCAGCGCCGACCAACCTTCGGGCACCACGATCACGCGCACCATCACCCACACCAGGGTCACGACCGCGCACGCCGACAACAGGATGTAGTGCATCAGCTCCATGATTCGCCGTCCTTTCGCAACGATTCAAGTCGGATCGGCCGCCGAGGCCGCCCCCAGTGCGCGGGAGCCTGCCGGCTCGCAAGGCGCGCTCGAGACGCGGCCCGAAGGCCCGCCTCGACATGCCGATCCGTTTGGGGATTTGAACCCCGCCCTTTGTGGGGCAACCAGGCAGCGTCCGATCGAAGCCGAAGCCTGCGACGAGAGATCGTCGCGACCGGCAAATCGGGGCTGCCACTTCCAAGATCTCCGGTTCACGGCATCTGCGGCGGCGCTCACAGCGCTGGCGCGTTCGATGCGCGCCGCCGGCGACGAGCGCCGTACGGGAGAAGGTGACAAGAGGAACAACCGGATCGCGCGCGGGGACGAGAGGATGCAGGAGAACGCGAGTACGGGAGCGCCGCGCCGCGCGAATCGCGCGACAGGCTGACTTCCGCGTCGCCGAAATGGGTCAAGACCATGTACTCCTGCGGGCATTCCCCGCGCACGATCCGAATATCGTCGATCGGCACTGCGGACGAATTTGGGTGAAACCCTCGCCACGAGGGCGAACTGCTGATGCTCTATCCAATTGAGCTACGACAGCGTGAGCCGTCGGCGGGACTCGAACCCGCAACAATCAGTGTACATGTAGTTCCACCAGGCATTCCGCAGCACCGATCCACGTTCTTGCACGGCTTCGGGACTCATCAGGGCAGTCACCGAGCCGATCTAAATCCGCACTTCGTCAATCACCCGCACCCAGGCATCCGGGTCCGCACCGCCGCGCGACACGGCCGCCAGCACGTCGAACACCGCGTCGGAGAATCCGCCGACGTTGATCACGTCGCGCTGCTCCGGCATCTGCGTGGTGCCGTACGGCTGCACGTCGATGCACACCAGCCGGGCCGCCGGGCTGCGGCGCTTGAACGCGGACCACTCCTGCATGGTCGCGGTCGTGCTTCCGCACGTCGCCCGCAGCGCGGTCTCGATCCACGACTGGTTGTCCGAGACATAGATCACCAGGTCGCCAACCGCCTTGCGCCGGTTCAGGTGCCCCAGCGGCGCAGCGCAGTTCGTTCCACCGCTCGGTAGCGCCGCCAGCCGCGTCGCGTTCGTCATCACCGAGTCGCGCGGGTTGAGCTTCAGCGTCGTATCCGACACTACGTCCGCCTCGAACGGAATCACCTCCGCCAGCGGGTTGCGGCGCAACACCGCCGCTGCCACCAGCGCCGCCACGTCGATGCAGCGCACCGCCGAGGTCGCCCCCGGCCGCGTGCCGGTGATCGACGAGTGCATGGATCCCGACACGTCCACCAGGACGTAGGTGCGGCCCTCGATCGTCGGCACATTCTCAATCGCGATTTCCATCGCGTCCTGCAGCGCCTCGCGGACCTCAAGCGGCACCTGCGCGTCGGCGTTCTGAAACGCCGTCAGCAACTGGTACGGCATCGCCCGCGCCGCCGCGATCTTCGCGCGGTCGCGCAGCCGGTCGGCCACGATCCGCCGCAGTTCCGAATCCTGAAAGACGCCGTGCCGGGCGAACGTGTTGAGGTTTATCCGCGTCGTCTGCCACGGCGCGCGGGACGCGATCTCGCGCCACTGGCGCGGGCCCAGGTTCAGCGCCGTCAGCATCTGGAACGGCACGTCCGGCACCCGAAGCTCGGACCGGTCCGCGGCCGCCTTGTAAGCCTCAAACGCCCGCACCGTCTCCGGCAGCAGCGACGCGTCATGCGGGCGACCCAGCAGGTAGCCGAGCAGCGCCCGCCGCGCCGGAGTCTCCGGCTTCGGGTGCACCAGCCGGATGACGTCCGCCAGCGACGGATCGCGCCCGACCGATGCATCGAAGAGCGCCCGGTCCGAGCGCTTCGCCAGCCACTGCGTGATCAGGCGGCGCGGGAGCGTGCCGAGCGACTTGCGCCCGACCGCCCCGCTCCGCATGATCTGCACAAACGTCCGCAGCATGCGCGGCGAGTCGATGACGCGATCAAAGATCTCGGCCATTAACCCCGGGCCGCGGACCGAGAGGATCGCCGTCAGAAGCGCCGGCACGTCCTTCATGAACCCGCGCTGCCGCGCATACAGCGCGGTGCGGGCGACATACTCCGGCGGCAGGCCCTCACACAGCGCCAGGATCGATGCGAGTTGCGTCGATGCGTCGGCGTAGAACGCGCCGTTGAGGCAGCCGGTGACCGCCAGTTGCGCGAGGGCCTGCCGCGGCTCGCGCTGATACGCCGTACCACCGGCCTCGTTAATCGCGTCAACCGGCTTTCCCGGTATTCCGCGAATCGAAGCGAATAGGCTCTTGTTTGCCACGGATGTTCCTCCACTGTACGGCAGTCGCGACTTGCGGCTGGAGGGGGATAAGTCACGCCGCGTGCCAGAATCGCCGCACGGTGGCCATATATCTTGTAAGCTGTTTAAAACTAAGTTGTTATGTTCATGTCTGGCGAGATGACCGAGCGTTCCGTACGGACGTCCGTAGCAAGCAAGCTAGCCAAACAGATAAATGTGTATACAATAATCTCATGGACCGGGTTGTGTTCGGGTTCCTCGGCACCACGCTCGATCGATTCGCCGGGCCAAACCGCTGGGAGTCCTGGCGGCCAACGGTCTCGCTCTTTCAACATCCCGAGTTGCTGATTCACCGCCTCGAACTGTTCGCGCCAGATCGCGATTCCGAGCTGACCCAGCGCATCGTGGAAGATGTCGGGCTGGTCTCGCCCGAGACCACCGTCGTGGTTCACCCGATGGATTTCCGCGACCCCTGGGACTTCGAGGAGGTTTTCGCCGCGCTGCACGAATTCGCCCGCAATTACCCCTTCGACGCGGAGCGCGAGGACTACCTGCTGCACATCACGACCGGCACCCACGTCGTGCAGATCTGCATGTTCCTGCTCACCGAGTCTCGCCACTTCCCCGCCCGGCTCGTGCAGACCGCCCCGCCGCCGCGCTCCGCGCTCCGCAACCCGGGGCGATACGCGATCATCGACCTCGATCTCTCCCGCTTCGACCGCATCGCGCAGCGCTTCGCCGGGGAGCGGCGCGAGGCCGCCGAATTTCTGAAGGCCGGCATCCAGACCCGCAACCCCGAGTTCAACCGGCTGATCGAGGAAATCGAGCACGTCGCGCTGCACTCGTCCGCCCCGATCCTTCTCACCGGTCCGACCGGGGCGGGGAAGTCAAGCCTTGCGCGCCGCATCCACGAGCTGAAGCGCCAGCGGCGGCAGGTCGCGGGCCGCTTCGTCGAGGTCAATTGCGCCACCATCCGCGGGGATGCCGCGATGTCCGCCCTGTTCGGCCACAAGCGCGGCGCGTTCACCGGCGCCACGCACGACCGCCCCGGACTGCTGCGCGAGGCGGATCAGGGGGTGCTGTTTCTCGACGAGATCGGCGAGCTGGGCGCCGGACGAGCAGGCCATGCTGCTGCGCGCCATCGAGGAGCGGCGATTCCTGCCGCTGGGCAGCGATCACGAAGTGCAATCCAGTTTCCAGTTGATCTGCGGCACCAATCGCGATCTCGCCGCCGCCGTGCGGACCGGCCGATTCCGCGAAGATCTGCTGGCCCGCATCAACCTATGGTCTTTCGAGCTGCCGTCGCTGATTCGGAGGCGCGAGGACATTGAGCCGAACATCCGCTTTGAGCTGGCGCAGCTCACAGCTTCCACCGGCGTCGCGCTGCGTTTCAACCGCGAGGCGCTGCACCGCTTTCTTGAGTTCGCCGTCGCGCCGGAGGCGGTCTGGACGGGGAATTTCCGCGATCTCAACGCGGCCATCGCCCGGATGGCCACCATGGCGACGGCGGAGCGGATCACGATCGAGGTCGTCGATGCGGAGTTGAACCGGCTGCGCAAGGCGTGGGCCGCCGCCGGCTCATCGGCACGGGCGCTGACCGACGGAGGCACAGCGGGGCACGGGCAGACCGCCGCCGATCCGCGCGGGTACGAAATCGCCGGCGGTGCACCCCGCCCTGATTCCGCCGACACCCGTTCGAGAGAGGCTTCGTGGTTGGTCGAGAGCCGGCCGTCAACTGCACGATCAGAATCCGCCGATGCGACCACGATCGCCGCGCTGCTGGGAGCGCGGGCTGCCGACCTGGACGAATTCGACCGCGTTCAGCTCGAACACGTCGTGCGAATCTGCCGCCAGTGCCCGACGCTTTCGGCCGCCGGTCGCCGGCTCTTCGCCGCGTCGCGGGCGCGCCGCTCGACCTCCAACGACGCCGACCGGCTGCGCAAATACCTGGCCTCTTTCGGGCTGGATTGGCGCACCATCCGCGGGTGAACCCCGGCCGCGCGCCGCTCGTGCTACGGACAGCCGTTGACCAGGCACGCCACGAAGGGGTCAATGTCGAAGTTGTTGAACACGCCGTCGCAATTGACGTCCCCGAGAATCGGATCGCAATCGGGGAATTCCGCCGCATAGGCCGCCGCGTCCACGATCGCCAGCACGAAGGGATCGATGTCGAAGTTATTGAACATGCCGTCGCAGTTCATGTCTCCCGCAACGCCCGCCCGCACGGCCAGCGACGCCGCTGCGCTCTCGTCGCCGCCGCACGCATTCGACACGAGGCAGCGAACCGTTGCGGCGCCGCCCGGCGTCAACTCCGTCAGCGACAGACTCGCCGACGTGGAGCCGGACACCGTGCCGACGCCCGCCAGCGGACCCTCCGCGAGATTCACGAACACGCCGCTGCCGGCCGGCTCAGCCTCCACCTGCCACTGGTACGCCAGCGGCCCCGTGCCGGTGGCAATGACCGAAAACGAGACCGGCGAACCGACGCACACGCTCAGCCCCTCCGGGTTCGTCACCACTTCCGGCGCCACGCACGCCGCACACGTCGGAGCTGCGTAGCTGCCCGGCGTACCCACATCCCCGGTTGAGGAGGCATGAGAGCCGAACGAGTCGCCGATCGCCGAGCGCACCCACGCCGACACGTCGTCCTGGCCGATCGCCTCGCGGCAGGTCTGCCCGCTGAAGTTCTGTGCGCGGATGGTGCCCGGATAGGTCTGATCGCCGAAAGTCAGCCGATCAACCAGCAGATCATCCGCCCCATACACGTTGATTTCGTCGTTGCGCCCGAGGTTGTTTCCGCCGGCTGCCGCCCCGCCCAAACCGCCGATCACCTTGACCGACGCCGGCAGCGCCCACGCTGCGCGGAACGTTGTCTCGGCGGCCTCCGTCATGATCACGGATTCGCCCGGCTGCACAACGCCGAACGCGCTGAGGTCGAAGGCGCCGGGCTGCGCGTGATCGTCATCAAGACTCCAGCCGTTCATGTCGATCGGGTCCTGCGAGCGGTTGGTCAGCTCGATGAACTCCCCGCTCGCTCCCGAGTACATCCACTCCGTGATGCGCATTCCACCTTCGGATCCGAACGTGTACGACACGACGATCGGATCCCACTCCGTGCGCTTCGGCAGGAACGAGAGCGACAAGTTCGCATTCGCCGCTGTGGCCGCGACGTAGAACGGCACGCGCTGCCCGGGGGTCGCCGCTACCGGCAGCGGCGCCGTGTATTGCCCGCCGCCGGCCGCCGTCATCAGCACCCGCTGATAGCGGCCCGTCGGCGCCGGCCGGTAGAACAACTCCACCTTTGAGATGGCGCTGCCGTTGGGCGTCACCAGGGCCGTCACGCTCACCGGCTCCGAGGGGTCCGGCGCCAGGTTCGAGGCCAAGACCGAGCTGATCGTCGGCCCATTGGCGGTCAATTCTGCGTTCGAGTTCAAGAACGTCGCGCGCGCCGTGACGAATGCGAGCAACCCGGGGACCGAACCGCCGCTGGGGCCGGCCCCGCTGAGGGTGACGGTGTTGGTGAAATTGGACTGGAACTGCGCGTAGGTGTAGAGCTTCTTCGGGTCGGCCTGCACCGCGGCGTCAATCAGATTGCGCAGCGCCGTCGCCTTCGGCTCCCAGTACTCGAGCGTGAGGTCGGCCTTGACGGTGCGATAGTGGGCCATGTAGCGCTGCCGCAGTTCCGCCACCGCCAGCACGCGGTTGAGCACCGGCTTGGTCGTCGCCGTGAAATTGCGAGTGATCAGCCAGCTCGACTGGGTGAACGTCTCATTCGCATCCGTCTGCAGCAGGAATGTCCGCCCGTCGGTCGGGTTTCGGTACGTCACGAAATCCGCGCCTTTGTTCACATAGCTGTCGTCGTCGGTGAGGATGTTTTCCAGCACGACCGACCAGATCGACGGATCGATCGCGAACAGCGAGTCGATGTTCTGCCAGGTCGCCAGCGGCTCATTCGTCAGGCTGTTGCACACGGCGATCAGCGCGCCCCAGGGATCGGCCAGCCCGCCGTCGTTCTTGATCTCGTAGCCGGTGTATCCGCTCGGCAGCGCCCCGTTGTAGCGCAGCCCGGGACCGTTGGGATTGTTCGCGCACTTGATCCGCAGCCCGTTCGTGTCGGGGAACCAGCCGCTGAGCATTTTCTTGTCGAACTGCTGCACGTTGACGTACACGCCCCAGTTCTGCCCGTTGAGCGTCACCACCACGTGGTTCGCCCGCCCATTCGGAATGAACTGCGCGACGTAGTTGTTGTAGAGCACCTCGCGGCAGAAGGTCGGATCGCGGAAGGCATTGTTCAGGTTCAGCGAGTCGTACCCAAGAACGTCCTGGTCGGGGTGGACGAAGTCCACCTCGACGTTGAGCGAGAATTTCTCCGACCCGGCCGGCAGCCCGGTATACGACGTGTTTCCGCGGATGCGCACGCCCACGCTCGGGTAGGTGACGCCGTCCACCGTCAGGTCCGCCAGGATGTTCGTCTGCGAGGCGTAGTTCGCCCGCAGTCGCGACAGCCAGTCCGCATCGTGAAATTCAAAGGCGAAGGTCCGCAGCACCGTCGTGTCGTACAGGTCCTGGCCGCGAACGGCGCCCGCACCCGCGCAGACCAGCAAACCCACCGCCAGTAGAAGCCGTCCCATCGCGCACATTCGCATCTCCCGATTGCAGCAGCGTCAGCGCGGCGCGGCTGCTCAGCGCACCGATCCACCTGCCCCCGATTCGCGCCTCGCGGTTTGACCGGCTCATCCCGACCAGTTCGAGGGCCGGCCATGTCCGACCAAAGGCCCGATAAGTTCGAGCGGCTGCCTGCGGGCCGACGACCGCCACGATGTTGGAACACGGCGTGCGGGGCCGCGTATTCGCGGAATCTTCACAATTGCTGCGCGATTGTCTTGATTGGTGTGGAATCGCGGCGATTGACGCGGAAACGCGGCCTTTGGCGCGGAATCGCGGCGCGCGAAACGGCACACTTGCACAACAAAGGGGGGGAAAATCGAGGCCGACGGGGCTCGAACCCGCAACCTCCGCCGTGACAGGGCGGCGCTCTGAACCAATTGAGCTACGGCCCCGGACCCGGGGACTGACCCTTGCGGGTGAACCCCGACCGAGAAAGGGCATTCTACCGTGTCGGTGGGGTGTGTCAAACGCCCGGGCGGACGGGTGCGCTGGTGAGATGGCGGCATGCGAAGTGGAGCTTTGCGGAGTGATGCGCTGCGAAAACGTGACATGCGAATTGGTGGCGCTCGAATTGGTGGCCGGCGAATTGGTGGCGCGCGAATTGGTGGCATGCTTTCGCGGTACTCCGCGTAAGCATGCGACGCCCCGGCTCGCCCCCCTCAGGCGGGCTTCTCAGCGCCCCGGGGGCCGTCGCGCAGAGCGAGGCAGCCGGTCTCCGGTACACTCCCCGCGACCATGCGTCTGACCCTCTCCGAAATCCGCGCCAACGCCATGCGCTTCGCCGCTGAGTGGGCGGAAGTCGTCAGTGAGCGCGCCGAGGCCCAGTCATTCTGGACCGACCTGTTCTCAGTATTCGGCATCAAGCGCCGCGCCGTCGCCAGCTTCGAGGAGAAGGTCAGGAACCTCAAGGGCGCCTACGACCGCATCGACGTCTTCTACTCCGGCGTCATGATCGGCGAGCACAAGAGCCGCGGGGAAGACCTCTCCCGGGCCGCCAGCCAGGCATTCGACTACGTTCAGTCGCTGCAGCGCGAAGGGCGGGGCAACGAGATTCCGCAGTACATTGTGGCTTCCGACTTCGAGACGATCGTCATTTTCGACCTCGAGTCGTCCGACCCTGCAGCGCCGATCGCGCGCTTCAAGACCGCCCGGCTGCACGAGAACATCAAGCACCTCGGGTTTCTGTCGGGCTATCGGGTCAAGCCCGTCGACCCCGAAGACCCGATCAACATCGAAGCGGTCGAAGTCCTCGGCAAGCTGCACGATGCGCTGGAGCGGGGCGGTTATGCGGGCCACGCGCTGGAGCGATTCCTGGTCCGCGTGCTGTTCTGCCTTTTCGCCGACGACACGGCCATCTTCGAGGATGATGAGTTCAAGACCCTGGTCCGAAACTCGCGCACCGACGGGAGCGACCTGGGGGCGCTGCTGGCGCGGTTTTTCAAGGTGCTGGACCAGGACATCCCCGAGCGCCCGACCCGGCTGCCCGAGGAGCTGCGAAGCCTGCCGTACGTCAACGGCGACCTGTTCCGGGAAGACCTGGGATTCGCCGAGTTTGACGGCCCGATGCGGGCGGCGCTCATCGCCGCGTGCGAGTTCAACTGGTCCCGCATCTCACCGGCCGTGTTCGGTTCCCTGTTCCAGTCGATCATGGCCGGCGACGAGGGGCGGCGGAAGCGCCGCCAGATCGGCGCGCATTACACCAGCGAGCGCGACATCATGAAGCTGGTGCGCAGCCTGTTCTTGGACGAGTTGCAGGCCGAGCTGGAAGCGGCCGGCCGCGACGGGCGAAAGCTGCGGGCGTTTCAGGAGAAGCTCGCGTCGCTGCGTTTCCTCGATCCGGCGTGCGGGTGCGGCAATTTTCTGGTCGTGACCTATCGCGAGCTGCGCGAGCTGGAGCTGCGGGCGGTGCTGCGGCTGCACGGCGGAAAGGCGGATTCGGAGCGGTTGCTGATCGACTCGCTGCTGAAGGTGGACGTGGACCAGATGCACGGCATCGAGATCGAGGAATGGCCGGCGCGCATCGCCGAGGTGGCGATGTGGCTCATCGACCACCAGATGAACCAGAAGGTGGGCGAGGCGTTCGGCCGGCCGCTGCGACGACTGCCGCTCAGAAAGGGTGCGAAGATCGCCCATGCGAATGCGCTGCGGATCGACTGGAACGAGGTGCTTCCGGCGGCGCAGTGCAGCTATGTGCTGGGGAATCCGCCGTTTGTGGGGGCCAAGTACCAAAGCGACGCCCAGCGCGCAGACATGGACGCGGTATGCAAGGGCATCAAGAACGCTGGCCTGCTCGACTACGTGTGCGGGTGGTACGTGGTAGCCTCGTCCTACATCCGCAAGAGCGACATTCGCTGCGCCTTCGTCTCCACCAACTCCATCACGCAAGGCGAGCAAGTCGGCGTCCTCTGGCCCGAGATGTTCGCCCGGGGCATCAAGATTCACTTTGCCCACCGCACCTTCCAATGGATCAGCGAGGCTCGCGGCAAGGCCCATGTCCACGTCGTCATCATCGGCTTTGGTGCGTTTGACCGTTCCGGGAAGATCGTGTTCGACTATCCCGAAATCGACGCCGATCCCATCCCCGTCTCAGCGGCCAACATCAGCCCGTACTTGGTCCCGGGGCCTGACCTTGCCATCGTGAACCGCTCCAAGGCCCTTTGCGATTCGCCCGAGATCGGCATCGGCAACAAGCCAATCGACGGCGGAAACTATCTCTTTACCGACGAGGAGATGCACGCCTTCGTGAAGGCGGAACCGAAGGCCAACAAGTACTTTCGTCCGTGGTACGGAGCGGAGGAGTTCATCAATGGCGATCATCGCTGGTGCCTTTGGGTGGGTGATGCGCCCGCCGATGAACTTCGGGCGATGCCCAGCGTCATGCAACGCATCGACAACGTCAAGCGGCTCCGCTTGGACAGCACGAGCAAGCCCACGCGCGACCTCGCCAAGACCCCGACCCGCTTCCACGTCGAGAACATGCCCAAACGCTCCTTCATGGTGATTCCCAAAGTCTCGTCGGAGCGACGCAATTACATCCCGATGGGTCTAATGGAACCCAAGTCGATAGCGAGCGACCTGCTGTTTGTACTTACAGGAGCCACGCCCTACCACTTCGGCGTCCTCACCAGCGAAATGCACATGGCCTGGGTCCGCCAAGTCTGCGGGCGGCTCAAGTCCGACTTCCGATACTCCAACAAACTGGTCTACAACAACTTCCCTTGGCCCCAAGACGTGACCGACAAGCAGCAAGCCGCCGTCGCCGCCGCCGCCGAGCATGTTCTCGCCACCCGCGACACGTTCAAAGGCCAGACCCTCGCCGACCTCTACGACCCCCTCGCAATGCCCAAGGCCCTGCGTGACGCCCACAAGAATCTCGATCGTGCCGTCGACAAGTGCTATCGCGCCGCCCCCTTCACCAGCGAGCGCCAGCGGGTCGAATACCTCTTCGACCTCTATCAGCAACTCATCGCGCCGCTGACCGCCTCCGCCGGCCGTGGCAGGCGCCCCCGCCGGTCGTAGTGTGTTCGAGCCGGCGTCAGGTGAGTTTCCACGTGCAGCGCCGCGTGGACGGTCCGAACGCACCGCATTCGCGTACGGCGCGGGCGGGCGAAATGGTGCGTTCGTGCCGCGCGTTACGTTGCGAACGCGCGAGCGTCTCGCATGCGGCCCGAACACACCCTGCCGGGCGGCCAATCACACTGCCACGCACAATGCCGCGCGCCCAAGATCCGCGCCTCGCGCAGTGCAACGCGCTGACCAAGCGCGCTCCGCGCGGGGCGGCGCGTTGACAAACCCCGCCCCGCGCAGTGCAGTGCGGCCATGAGCCGTGCCGCCGCCATGCGCCTGTTCGTTGACGAAGTCGTCATCCACGTCCGCGGGGGGCGCGGCGGCGACGGCTGCGTCAGCTTCCGCCGCGAAAAGTACGTCCCCAAGGGCGGTCCCGACGGCGGGGACGGCGGGCACGGCGGGTCCGTCTGGCTGCGCGCCCAGGCCGGCCTCGACACGCTGCTCGACCTGGCCGGCCGCCACCACTGGTACGCCGAGGACGGCCGGCCCGGAAGCGGGGCCAACCGCCACGGCCGCCGCGGGCAGGATCGCATCGTCAACGTCCCCGTCGGCACGCTCGTCTATGACGAGCAGACCGGCCAGCTTCTGAAGGACCTTGTCGAAGACGGGCAGACCGTTCGCGTCGCCGCCGGCGGGCGCGGCGGCAAGGGGAATTCGCATTTCGCCAATTCCGTGAACCAGGCGCCGCGCGAGGCCCAGCCCGGCCGCCTGGGCCGCGCCCGCATCCTGCGGCTCGAGCTCAAGCTCATTGCCGACGTCGGACTCGTCGGCATGCCCAACGCCGGAAAAAGCACGCTGCTCTCGCGCATCACGCACGCCCGGCCGCGGATCGCGCCCTACCCCTTCACCACCAAGGAGCCGCAGCTCGGCATTCTCGAGCTGACCGGCTTCCGCCGCCTCGTCATCGCCGATCTGCCGGGGTTGATCGAGGGCGCGCACGAGGGCGCCGGCCTGGGCGACATCTTCCTGCGGCACATCGAGCGTACGCGGCTGATCGTGCACCTGATCGACCTCTGCCCGCCCGAAGGAAGCCCGACCCCGTTGGAGGCACACGCGATCATCCGCCGCGAGCTGGAAAAGTACTCGCCGGCGCTGGCGCAGAAGCGCGAGGTGATCGTCGGCAACAAGCTCGATCTCACTGACGCCGCCGCCGCCGCCGATGCGCTGGCCGCCGCGATCGGCCGGCCGGTACTGCGGATTTCGGGGGTCACCGGCGCCGGGCTGCGCGAGCTGAGCGAACAGCTCTGGGCGATCATCGCGGAGATTCGCGCGGATGAGGAACGCGAGGCGCAACTGCTGGCCGCGGCCGGCCCGCCGGAGCTTGTCGGCGTCTTTGACGATAATGAGCCGCACGACGGCGACGTTGCCAATGGGTCGCCGCACGCGGACGATCGCGCCGGCGATGACGGCAATCGGACGGAAGACCGCGCAGCGGGTCTTGATCCGTGGGGCGGGCGCGATCCCTTCGACGATCCGCCGGCCATCGACGATCCGCCGGACGCCGACGATGCACCCCCGGAGAAGCCATGAAGATTTTTCCCGCGGTGGACGGCCTGCTGGTGATCGACGTGGGCAATACGCGGGTCGCGACGGCGGCGTGGACCTCCGGTGCGCTCGGCCCCGCGCAACGCGCCGCGATTGAGAACGAGGCCGAATGGACCGGCCAGATTCTCGCCGCCTGGGATGAGCTGCGCACGGCGCGCTCCCGCGCCGTCGTCATCGGCAGCGTCAACGCGCCGGCGCTGGAGCGAGTCCGCGGGACTGCCGACGAGTCCTTCGCCGAAGGCGTGTACCTGGTTGGTGACGACGTTCCGCTGCCGATGCCCGTGGACGCCGACCCGCACACGGTCGGGCCGGATCGCGTGTGCAGCGCGGCGGCTGCGTTTGAGCAGGTGCAGAGCGCCTGCGCGGTCGCTTCGTTCGGCACGGCCATCACGGTTGACTGCGTTTCAGCCGAGGGGCGGTTCATGGGAGGGGCGATTCTGCCGGGATTGCAGATGTCGCTCGATGCGCTGCACGATCACACCGACCGGCTTCCGGCGGTGCAGGCCGCCGCCCCGCAAACCGCCTGCGGCCGCGGCACGTCCGAGGCCATGCTGGCGGGCGTCGTGTATGGCGCAGCCGGCGCGCTGCGCGAGATCGTGGAGCGCTTCGCCACGGATCTGCGCCGCTGGCCGCCGCTGATCGCCACCGGCGGAAATGCGCCCCTGATTCAGCCATACGCCAACTTCATTGACGCCGTCGTCCCCGATCTCTGCCTGCGCGGCATCGCGCTGGCCTATCGCCGCGCCGCCGGAATCGCGTGAGCCGCGCCCCCGATCCACTTCCGCCCAACCGCTTTTCGCGCATCACCGCGGTCGGCCCGGCCGCCGTCGCAATCGTTCGCATCGTCGGACCGGGCGCGGCGGCGCTGGCGGCCCGGCACCTGCGAAGCCACAGCGGCCGATCCATCGAGTTGCCGGGAATCGGTGGGGTGCGGCGCGCCGCGCTGCTGGACGATCACGGCGCTCCCATCGACGACATTCTCATCACGCGGGATGCAAGCGGGATCCGCCTGCATCTGCACGGCAGCCCGCTGCTGATCGAGCAGGTCGCGCAACTGCTGGCCGCCGCCGGCTTCGCCGAATGCCCCGCGCCGGCGGCCGAGCTTTGGGGGACGCGCGACGCGATCGAAGCCGACCTGCTGGCCGCTTTGCCCGACGTGCGAACCACCACCGGCGCGCGCTGGCTGCTGCGAAACGCCGAGCGCCTGCGCGAGCTCCTGCACGATCTGATCGCGCGACCGGCCGCACCCGACGCCGGCGAGCGGATCGGGCGGATGGGCACCGACGGCGGGGCGCTGCTGCGCTGGGTTACGCACCCGCGCCGCATCGCGCTGGTCGGCGTACCCAACGCGGGCAAGAGCACGCTGATCAACGCGCTGTGCGACGCGGCGGTCAGCATCGTCTCGGACCGGCCGGGAACCACGCGCGACTACGTCGAGATCGGCGTGGAATTCGACGGCGTGCCGCTGGTGCTGGTGGACACGGCCGGGCTGCGCGACTCGTCGGACGCGCTCGAAGTGCAGGGGATGGAGCACACGCGGCGGGTCATGGCCGGCTGCACGGTTGTGATGATCGTCGTCGATGCTGCGCGGGGCGATTCCGCGATCGCGTCGATCCGCGCACTGCTCAACGGCCCGGACGATCTCCTGCTGGTCGTGGCGGCCAACAAGTGCGATCTGCCGGAAGCGGCTGAGCACGCCGCGCGCTGGGCCGCGGCTCGACCGCTCGGCCCGCAGGCGCCCGTGATCCCCGTATCAGCCCGCGCCGCGACCGGGCTGGCCGCTCTGCTGTCGGCCGCCCTCGCGCGCGGCGGGTGGTCGGGGCTGCCGGAGGCGCCCTGCGCCGTGACGGCGCGCGACGCGGATCACCTGGCCGCCCTGCGCAGCGCGGAGTCGCCCGCGTCGATCGGTGCGGCGGCGACGGCCTGGCTCGGACCGCGCCTGCCGCCTCCCCCGCCATCCGGCCGGTGAATGAGCCGACCCGGCCGCCGGGCCGGCAATCGTTCCATGCGGCTCTTGATGCACGGCGGAATCGGGCGGACAATGCGGAATTGGCGAATTCGAGCCGGCCGGGGAATTCCGGAAGGTGATCGCGGGCCGCGCGCGCCCGCACCGCACGGAGTCCTGCGGCCGAGGCTCGATCTTTGCCGGGAGCAATTTCAGATGACACGGATCAAGGCGTGGGTGGTTGCCGGGCTGCTGGTGGCGGGCGTGACGGGCACGGCCCTCGCTGACACGCTCGAGACGGTCAAGAAGGCCGTTGTCGAGAAGGCGGAAAAGATCAACTCGCTCACCTTCAAGATGACGTCCAGGATGGAGACCGACGCCGGCGGCATGAAGATGAAGATGGATTCCGAAGGCACCTACGAGTGGATGCGCAAGGACGGCAAGATCTACTCGCGCATGGAGAGCCGCCAGAAGATGGCGATGGGCGATCAGGCGCCGCAGGACTCCAAGACGCTGATGGTCACCGACGGCCAGTTCACCTACATCTACTCGGAGGCCATGGGCCAGAAGAGCGCCATGAAGCAGAAGGCCGACAACTCGCAGAAGATGTTCGGCAAAGAGGCGTGGGAGCAGATGGAGAAGGACTACAACCTGGCGCTGGTCGGCAATGAGAAGGTGGACGGCCACGACTGCTGGGTGATCGAAGCCACGCCCAAGAGCCAGCAGCCGGCCGGGCCGGCCAAGCTGAAGATGTGGTATGCCAAGGACACCACCATCGGCCACAAGACGGTGATGCTCGACGCCTCCGGCAAGGAGACGATGACGGCCACCATGACGGATGTGAAGCTCGACGGCTCGATTCCGGCGGATCGGTTCGTCTTCACCGCGCCGTCGGGCGTGGAAGTGATGGACCTGACCGGCGGTGCGTCGGGTGGTGGTGCTTCGGGCGGTGGTGCTTCGGGCGGCGGCAGTGAACCGAAGGCCGCGGAGCCGAAGGCCGATGAGCCGAAGAAGGAAGAGCCTAAGGCCGCGGAGCCGAAGAAGGAGGAGAAGCCGGGGATCAAGCTGCCCGGGCTGCCCAAGTAGCGGCATTCTCCGTACGGATGCACTGCTCAGCGGTCAGCGGCCGCGTCAGCATGCAGCGCGTCGTGGCACCGCCCTTCCGGGCGGTGCAGCGCATCGGGCGGAAGCCCGATGCCACGTGCCATGGCGACGGCATTGCGTCGGCATGCTCTACGGCGGGTGAAATGGTGCGTTCGGGCCGGCTGCGCGGCGCTGTGCGAAGAAACTCGCCCGACGCCGGCCCGAACACACCCGGCTGCTGCTACTTACATCGCAGATGTTTCCAATCCGCGCCGCGCCGGGTTTCTCATGCCCGGCGCGGCGTGTTGTTTCATGAGGCCCTCTGGACAATCCCCGCGCGCAGAACAGCGATGAAATGCACCCAATGCCGATTTAGCTCGCAAGCGGAAGAGTGGGCGTTACAGGGCTCGAACCTGTGACCTCATCCGTGTGAAGGATGCGCTCTAGCCAACTGAGCTAAACGCCCGAAACTCTGACACTGCCGCGAACCTCGCCGCAGCGCGAAACACGCCGCAGCAGGCCGCTGCGCGAAACCCGATGCAGCGCAACGACCGCCGCTGCGCGAAACCCGCCGAAGCGCGAAACTCGCCGCAGCGCGGAACCCGACGCAGCGCGAAACTCGACGCAGCGCGACGCCCGCGGCGGCGAAAAACCCGCGGCGGCGGCGAAAAACCCGCGGCGGCGGCGAAAAACCCGCGGCGGCGGCGAATCACCGCGCTCCTGATCTTCTCGCCCGAACGGGCCGGCGTCAACCCGTCCGGACGGGCCGGCGTCAACCCGCCGCCGCCCCAATCGGGCCGCGGGACGGCGCCGCGGGGGCCGTCGGCTGTTCGTCGAGCGCCGCCAGCACATCCCCCGGCGTCACGCGCTGCATGCACGACTGGTGCCAGCACTCCCGCCGGTAGCACGCGGCACACGGCACGCGGCCGCTGAGCACCTGCAGCGGCCGGCTGGCGACGCACCGCAGCCGAACCGCCGGGCCGACTCCCGCACGGCCCGCCTCATCCAAAAGTACATACGCCCCCGGCGCCTCGCGGAGCATGTTCGCCCCCGGCGCCTCCCGGAGCATGTTCGCCCCTGGCGCATCCTGGAGCATGTTCGTCCCCGGCGCCTCCCGGAGCATGTTCGTCCCCGGCGCCTCCCGGAGCATGTTCGTCCCCGGCGCCTTATCTTGGAGCATGTTCGCCCCCGGCGCTTCCTCAAACGAAGCACCGGGCGCCGGCACGACCGGCGAATATGGCCCGCAGCGCTGCGGATCGGTCGGCCCGAACAGGGCCACGACCGGACGGCCCAGCGCCGCGGCCAGATGCATCGGCCCCGAATCCGTGCAAACGACCCGATCCGCCAGCGACAGCACCGCCGTCAACTCGCGCAGCGTGGTCCTGCCCACCAGCGAGGCGATCGGCCGCCGCGCATGCCCCTCGATCGCGCGCAGCACCTCCGCATCCCCGGGGCCGCCCAGCACGACCGATCGCCGGCCGCGCTCCGCGAGTGCGTCGATCAGCGCCGCCCAGCGCTCGGCACGCCAGAGTTTTGAGCGCCAGCGCGCTCCGGGCAGAATCGCCACAAATCCGCCGCCGCTGCCGGACGACTCTCCTGCATCCGGCGGCGCGGGAGACCCCAACCCCGCGCTCGATCCTGTTCTGGCGTCGCATGCAGCCGCCAGGTCCACCCCCGCGCTGCGCAGCAGCTCGCGCGCTGCGCTCACCTCTTCGTCGCGAATGCCCAGCGGGAATTCCACGCGCTGGGCAGGCCAGCCCAGCGCCGCCGCAATGCGAAGATTGCGATCGACCGCGTGCAGCGCATCTGCGGCATGAATTCGATGGGTCAGGAAGAGCGGGGACAGTTCGCGCCCGTCGGCGAACCCCGCTCGCACTCGCGCCCCGCTCGACCATGCCAGCCACCCCGAGCGGAACAGCCCCTGCAAGTCGATCACGAGGTCGAAGCGCGGGCGGCGCAGCCGCGACATCAGGGATAGCAATTCTGCGGCCGCGGCCGGGCTGCGCCAGGCGCGCCCCAGCCGGCCGCGATCGAAGCGGATGACCTCGTTGATGAGCGGGTGGCCGTCGAGCAGCGGGGCGAAGGGGGTGGCGGCCAGCCACGCGACGTGGGCGTCCGGCCGGGCGGCGCGCAGCGCGGCGAGCATCGGCAGGGCATGCACGATGTCGCCCAGCGAGCTGGGTTTGAGGATCAGGATGCGCCGGGCGCTGCGCCCCGCGTCGGGCAGGCCGTTCATGCGGGCGAGTATATCCGCGGGGGCGGGCGGCACCCCGGCGCGCGGCCGCAGCGCTTTGCGCACCTGCAGCGCGACGCAAGGACAGGGCGCGCGGCCGCAGCACTTTGCGCACCTGCAGCGCCACGCGCCACGCGCCACGCGCGTCGATTCAGTCTGCACGAATGGGCGGCGGCCCGTCCCTCGCTATCCCAGCAGCAGCGCGATGAAGGCGTCAATGTCGAAGTTGTCCACCTGGCCGCTGCCGTCCGCGTCGCCGTTGCCATCCGGGCAGTCGGGGAAGAGCGCGGAATAGCCGGCGGGGTCCACCAGCCGCATCACGAAGCCGTCGATGTCGAAGTTGTTCACGATGCCGTCGCAGTTCATGTCGCCGACGAGCACTGGTGAGCAGGAGAGCGTCACCACGCTGAAGGCGTCCACCGCGGCCTCGACCACCGAGGCGCCCTCCGTGTCGGCCGCGATGAAGCGCACGCGCACGTCTGACGTCGGGGTGATGAAGTCGCCGACGCGGAACTGGCTGACCACCCAACCGCCCGAGGCGCCGGTCGGTCCGACCGTCTCGATGACGGTGTAGGGGCCGGCCAGCGACGGCGCAACCTCCACAATGAAAATGTCCTGGTTGGGCGTACCGCCGAAGTTGTTGGCGAACCAGCGGGCGTAGCGGATCACGGCGTCCTGCCCGGCCAGCGGCAGCGCCGGCGAGATCAGCCGTGTGGCGCCGTTATCCACGTCGGAGTTGCCGGCGAAGTTGCCGGTCAGCCAGCACGCGCCGGAACCGTCGAAGTCGGTCGGCGGGTCGCTGCGGGTGCCGCCGCCGGCCGGCACGCCGCGCTGCCAGATGCCCTGGCTCGGCCCCATGCCGCCGTCACTGACCACGCTCCAGCCCAGGTCGGTCTGGAAATCGTCGCTGAAGGTCAGGGTGCTATCGAAGGCTGAAATCGCGCGCGGGCGGGCATTCGCCGCGTGCGAGACGGCCGGGCCGATCGACGAATCGGTGGAGAAGTAGAACTGGGCCGTCGTGCCGCAGGCCATCGGCCCGAATTCGCCGAGGTACTCATCGCCGCTGACGTGAGTCATGGGCGCGGCGACGAACCCCGATCCGGTGTTCACGTGAATCTGCTGCGTGCCGGGGGTCGGCGTGCCGCCGATCGGCTCAATCCGCACGCGGATCGAGGAACCGCCCGTCGGGATCACCTTCTCCGGCAGCCCGTCGGGATAGACGAAGCGCACCGGGGCCAGCGGAGGAGCGGTCATGTTGTGCTGGTTGAAGGCGGCGGCAATCTGCGCGTAATGCGGCGAGCCGTCGCCGATGTCACCGTTGTCGTCATCGAGCGTCAGGAAGTCGATCGTGATCTGCGGTGTGATCAGCGTGCCGGTGTGCAGCATGATGCTGTTGAGCGTCAGCGGCGCAGCCACCGATTGCCACGGCGAGATGTTCGCGGCGAGCAGCGCTTCGCGGAAGTCCCACAGGCAGCCGGAGAGCAGTGTGCCGCAGGTGTGCACGCCGTTCTGCGAGTCGCTGCACGGGTACTGGCGCGTGTTGTCCGCCGAGCGGATGCCCGCGCCGCAGTTGCTCTGAAAACCCTGTCCCAGGATCGCGCTGTCCGAGAGCAGAATGCTCATGCAGTCGGACATGCCCTCGCCATACTGCCCCTGTCCGCTGCCGCCGACGCGCACCAGGTGGTGGCCGTACTCGTGGTGCACGACCGGGGCAAAGGCGCTGTTGACGCAGCCGCTGGCGGCGCGGAAGAACTCGATCGCCGTCTGCGTGTAGCGGGCGTTGCAGACCAGCGAGCTGCTGTTGACCAGCACCGGGAATCCCAGCTCCGCGTTCACGACCGGGTACAGCGGGTTCAACTGCAGGACGAGGTCGCGGATGATGTTGGCCTCGACGTAGGCATTGACCTCCGCGCGCTGAAACTCCGTCGCATTCGCGTCATTGTGCGGAATGTGCAGATGCACGCCCGGCGTGCTGGTCGGCGTAAGCGTCGTGTTGGTTCCGCCGTTGTTTGTGACCGTGAAGTACAGGCCGCGGACCGCTGACGAGATCGGCACGGGGTCCGTTCCGGGCGTGGGCAGCACAAAGTTCCCCGCTGCGTCGGCATGCACCACGTCCGCCCCGCTCTCGATCCGTGCGTAGGGCATCGGCTCGTGCACTTCGTCGGCGCAGATGTCAGCCGCCGATCCCTGCGTTACCCGCGCTGTCACATTCCCGTGCACGTCGGCGTGCACGATCAGGCTTTCGTCCTCGAGAATGACCCCTGTTGCCGCGTCGGCGATGATCCGCCGCGCGTCGTAGTCCTCCAACTGCTGACGGCCGTTGTCCACGTCGAAGCGAAGCGCCAATCGAGCCGCCGCGATTTCATCGGCGCTGCCGGCCCAGACCAGCAATTCCGGCGGCGAGACGTTGAGCATCTGCGGATGCGCCGCCAGCGCGGCTGCCTGAGCCAGATCCGACCGCGGATTGGCGGCCGACTCGGCATCGACGCGGAATTCGCCCAGCGGGCGCAACGTCGAAGCCGCCAGCACCAGCGGGTACGCCGGTTCCTCGCGCACCAGCAGCCGCAGCTCGGCACCGTGCACCGGCAGGCCGTCACGCATCTGCGAGTAATAGACGAGCGTGAACTTGAACGCCCCGGTTTTCTCATCCAACATCAGCGGCTGAACCTTGTCGCCGCTGAAGGGCGAACCGGGGGCCAGATCGCCCGCGCTCAATCCGAAAATCGCGAGATGGTCGGCGACAAAGCGCTCCGCGGATTCCGTGGCCGACGCACCGCTCGAAAAGGCCCGGCCATACACGCGCGTGATCCAGCCATCGGCCTCGTAGAAATGCGTGCCGGGATGGCCCGTGAGGAAGCTCGCACGAGCCGCGGCGCGATCCGCCGTCCCGCTCGCCGCCGCTCCGGACACGAACAGCAGGCACATCGACACGCATAGGGAAACGCGAAGACGCATGATCACTCCACGGGGCAAGAGCCTGGGACCATCCGCGACAATCCGGCGCAACGGACCATCGCGAAGCTGTCTGATGCGGAACCGAGCCAGGCGGCGCCGCAGGCCGCGCTTCAGACGAGCGGGCGGAAGAACGGCAGTCTGCCGTCTTCGACGCTGCTTAGAGCGCCAGGTGCGTCGCCCCAACGCGGTCCGGGCGCGCACCACCTCCGCTGGACAGTACCCCCCGAGACCGGCGATTTCAAACACAATTGGACTGAATTCCACAGGCCAGAACGATTATCGGCACAGTCCCACTCTTATTGACGATCGCAAAACTCGGCTGCTGACCGGCTTCGGCTCGGTGCCGCGACTGAATCCGACCGCGTCCGCACACTCAGCGTCCCGAGGCCGGCTTCCCCGCGCGCCGCTACACTCCAGCCTGCCCGATCCGGCGACCCCGCGCGCCGGTCTCTTCGTTACGCATGACCCGGAGAATCCGCCCCATGGCCCGTTGGCTGATCACCGGCGCTTCCGGACAGCTTGGCGGCCGTCTGCTGCAAGCGCTCTTCGCGCGCCCGGGTGCCAGCGTGCTCGCACTCTGCGGCTCGCGCGAACCGCTCCCGGGCGCCGCTGTGGCCCGCGTCCCGCTTGACGACGCCGAAGCGTTGCGCCGAACCGTGCGGGATTTCGCCCCCGATTTCGTCATTCACACCGCCGCCATGACCGCCGTTTCGGACGCTTTCGCGCGTCCTGACGACGCCCGGCGTCAGAACACGCTCGCCACGCGCATCCTGGCGGAATCCGCGACCGCGGGCGGCGCGCGCTTCCTGTTCACCAGCACGGACATGGTCTTCGACGGAGCGCAGGCCCCCTACACCGAGGAGGCCGCCCCCACGCCGCTTTCCGTCTACGGCCGCACCAAGGCCGACGCCGAGCGCGCTATCGCCGACCTGCCGGGCACGCTGACCGTGCGGATTCCGCTGCTCTTCGGCGTGCCCGCGACGCCGCGCCCCTCGACGTTTGCCAATCAGCTTGCAGCGCTGCGCGAGAATCGTGAGCAGACCCTGTTCACCGATGAATTCCGCACCCCGATGTGGAACCGTGACGCCGCGGACGCACTGATCCGGCTGGCCGAATCCGATGTCACCGGCCTGCTGCACGTCTGCGGTCCGCAGCGCCTCAGCCGCCTCGAAATGATCGCCGCCGTCGCGCGAGCGATGGGGATCAGCAATCCGGCCATCCGCCCGATCTCGCGGCTGGACTTGGCCGGCCCCGAGCCGCGCCCGGCGGACCTCTCGCTGCGCGCGGAGCGCTTCGCCCGCCTGTTCCCCGATTTCGCGCCGGCCGCCGTCAGTGACCCGCGAAGCTGGTCATGAGTGCGGCAGCGGCTCCGAGTGCCCCTCCAGCCAGGCCGCGATCTGCTCGACCTGCTGCTCGCCGCGGGCGATCGACCAGAAGAACGGCTCGACCTCCAGGGTCGGAGCGAGCCGCCGGCCGTTGAGCCGCAGGCACACATCCGCCGCCACCAGCGCGACGCGCTCGTTCGCCTCTTTGAAGGGGTGATAGGCGATCAGCGCGTGGACCAGCGCGGCGAGCTTGTCAAAAAGCCCCGGAAACAGCGCCTCTCCGCCGAAAGCGCGAAACGGCCGCGCCACCGCCGACAGCAGGCCGGCCGGGTAAACCAGTCCGCGCACCGCCCCGGTCTCCTCGCGGATCATGGCGTGGATCAAGAGCAGGTCCGACAGGTTCAGCCACTTCACGCGGATAGCCCGTGGATTGCATCGCGATGATCGGAAATGGACTCGCGGATGACCGGCTGGAGCGCGGCCAGACGCTCAATGTCCGAAGGCGGAAGGCGCAACTCGCCCGTCCCCGGCTCGACGTTTGTGCGCAAGAGCGGGTGAAGCCGCTCCGGGTCGTGGAAACTGGGATCCATCGGCGCTAACCGCCTTCGACGGCCACGGCGGCACGCATCCTCCGCGACAGCGCCCGAGCGCCGCCGAGTATGCCGCCTGCCTCGAACTGATTGTAGCCTTCGGGAGCGCGCCGCGATCATGAACCGGCGGTCAGCCCGTTGCGGGCTGCCTCGGCCAGCCGCTCCAGCGCCGCGAGCTGCCCGTCGAAGTCCTCCGCGGCGAAGCGGCGAAAGCGCTCTTCCATGCCCGCGGCGACGTTCGACAGCGCCGGGTAGCCGTATGACCCCCCGGCGCCCTTCAGGCGGTGCGCCAGCGCCGTCAGTTGCTGGAAGTCCAGCCGGTCGTAGGCATCGCGCAGCTCGGCCAGCCGGCCGTCCAGGCTGCGGACGAATTCCTCGACGACGTCGCGCAGCTCGCCGTCGCTGATCAACAATTGAGATTGCAACGATTCGGGCAGATTGGCGGCATCCATCCCCGGGGCTCCCGTGGCGCGAGACATATCGGACCGCACCCGCGCGATCCTCCGCTCCCCTGAAGTGTGCAATTCGCGGGTGGGACGGGGCCGGTTTTGTTCAGCCGGGCGAACATTGACGCGATACGAACGTAGCGAGAGTGCAGGGTCGCTATAATCATCGGTTATCGGGGCACCATTCGCGGCCGCTCGGCTGAAAGAGGCGCTGAATCATGTGCGGAATCGTTGCGTATATTGGGACTCGTGACGCGCGGCCGATTCTCATGGAGGGGCTGAAGCGCCTCGAATACCGCGGCTACGACTCCGCCGGCCTGGCCCTGATTCATGACGGCGAGCTGCTGGTCCGTCGCGCGGTCGGGCGGATCTCCGCGCTGGAGGAGCGACTCGAACCGGCGCTGGACCGCGCCACCATCGGCATGGCGCACACCCGCTGGGCCACGCACGGGGCCCCGACCGAGCGCAACGCGCACCCGCATCGCGACGCCAGCGGCAAGCTCGCGCTGATCCACAACGGGATCATTGAGAACTACCGCGTGCTCAAGACCTATCTTGAGAACGAGGGGATTCAGCTTGAGAGCGAGACCGACACCGAAGTGCTGGCCAAGCTGGTCGGCCACCTGTACGACGGCAACCTGGAGGATGCGCTGCGCAAGGCGCTGCGCGAGGTGCGCGGCACCTTCGGCACTGCGGTGATGCACGCGGATGAGCCGGGCAAGATCGTGGCCGCGCGGCGCGGCAGTCCGCTGATCGTGGGGGTCGGACAGGGCGAGTACGTCATCGCCTCGGACGCCGCCGCGATCGTTCAGCACACGCCGCAGGTCATCTATCTCGAAGACAACGAGGTCGTCACCATCTCGCGCGACGGCTTCCGCACCATGACGCTCGACGCCACGCCCACGACCAAGAAGATCAACGAGATCGAGCTGACGCTGGAGCAGATCGAACTGGGCGGGCACCAGCACTTCATGAGCAAGGAAATCTTCGAACAGCCCGAGGCGCTGCGCACCGCCATGCGCGGCCGCCTCGATCTCGAAGAGGGACGCATCGTCCTCGGCGGCCTGGCGGGAGTCGCCCGCGAACTGAGCCACGTCAAGCGCATCATTCTCACCGGCTGCGGCACGGCCTGGCACGCCGGGCTGGTCGGCGAGTACATCATCGAGGAACTGGCGCGCATCCCCTGCGAGACCGAGTACGCCAGCGAATTCCGCTATCGAAACCCGATCCTGGAGCAGGGGACCGCCGTGATCGCCATTTCGCAATCCGGCGAGACGGCCGACACACTCGCCGCGATCCGCGAAGGGCGCGAGCGCGGCGCGATGGCGCTGGGCGTCGTGAACGCCGTCGGTTCGACCATCGCGCGGGAGACCGACGCCGGCGTTTATCTGCACGTCGGACCCGAAATCGGCGTCGCCTCCACCAAGGCCTTCACCGGGCAGGTCACGCTGCTCACCATGCTCGCGCTGATGCTCGGCCGCCGCCGGCATCTCTCGCAGTCCGACACGCACCAGTACATCCGCGCACTGGACAGCATTCCCGCCGCGATCAGCCGCGCCCTGCAGCTTTCGCAGCAGACCCGCGAAATCGCCGAGCGCTATCTCGACTTCCCGAACTGGCTCTATCTCGGCCGCGGCGTGCAGTATCCCGTCGCGCTCGAAGGCGCGCTGAAACTCAAGGAAATCAGCTACATCCACGCCGAGGGGCTGCCCGCCGCCGAGATGAAGCACGGGCCGATCGCCCTGATCACCGACGGCATGCCGGTCGTGATGATCGCCCCGCGCGGCGCCTGGTACGACAAGATCGTCAGCAACATCGAGGAAGTCCGCGCCCGCGGCGGGCACGTCATCGCCGTCGCCACCGAGGGCAACGAGGAAATCCGCCGCTACGCGGAGCACGTCCTCTATGTGCCCGACATGCCCGAGCTGCTGGCCCCGCTGCTGACCGTCATCCCGCTGCAGATGCTCGCCTACCACGCGGCGGTACTGCGCGGCTGCGACGTGGACAAGCCGCGCAACCTGGCCAAAAGCGTCACCGTCGAGTAGCGGCGCCGGGCAATTGCAACCGCGCGGCTCAGGCCGCGTGCCGCGCTTCGCGCCGCTGAACCGGGGCGCGGGCGTTTGGTCGGTGCAGCGGGCGCTCCCGCCTCCGCCCGAGCGGCATTACCCGCCGCGCTTCTCGCCGGCGCTTCCCGGCTTGCTCCGCGCGGGCGTCACCTTCACCTCCGCGCTGTCGAATCGACCGGCCTTGAGCTTGTACGAACCGACAAGCTGCGTGCCGTCATCGAGGCGGCAGAGCACCCGGGTCATGCCGCCGCGGCGCTCCAGCGACCAATCGCCGACTCGCCGGGTGCGCGCAATCGCCTCATCGAGCAATGCGCTCGGCAGCCAGTCGTTTTTCCCGACCGAAACGCGGCCGTCCTTTGCCGTCGCGACCAGTTCGTCCCAGTCCTTGAAGAACTGGCGCTGGGTCTGGGCGCGGCCGAGGAAGGCGGCGATGGTCTCGGCGCTGGCGCGGGCGTAGAGGTCGCGGGTGGGGTTGGGCTCCAGCCCCTGCCAATACTGAAGCCAGCGCTGCTGGAAGGACTTGACGTCGGAGCCGAAATTCCGCTTCCACGCCTCGGGCCATTTGTCGCCGCCGCTGACGCCGCGCAGAAACCCGGCGAAGGGCTTCTGATACTTGCCGTCCTCCGCGTGCGCGAGGAAATGCACCATCGACCAGGCCAGGTCGTAGTTGGCGACGGCGCCCTCTGCGTTCCACATCGCATGCGACAGCAGCATCATCTCCTCAATCGACTTGAGCGATCCTTCGCGGATGCGCCGACGAAGCTGCGCCAGCCGCTCCGGAGGAACCACGCCGCTGACGAATCCATCGCCGGTCCAGACGGACTCGCCGAAGTACTCGGCCAGCCCCTCGTTGGCCCAGATGGGGATGTCGCCCTTGATGACGGCGTGCACGAACTGGTGAAAGCCCTCGTGCTGAACGGTGTGCCAGGTGTATCCGCCGGCGTCCTCCCCGGCGATGGCCATCAGCCGATCGCCCATGAACACGCCCGCCGTGCCGGCCGGTGCGCCGGCTGCGACGTAGTCCTGCGCCTTGTTGAACAGGTAGAAAGGGAGCCGCTCGCGAATCTCGCCGGCGAAGCCGCGCGTCCGCCGCTGATACTCCTCGGCCATGTGCGTGATGCGAAGCGTCGCCTCGCGGACGGCGTCGGCGTCGAGGTCGGTGAAGATCGTGTAATAGCGGGTTTCGTAGCGCTTGAGCGCGACCGTCTGCGCCTGCGTGCGAGCGGGCAGCACGGGAATCAGCGCCGTCAGCCCCGCCAGCAGCAGGGCCGCCACGGAAATGCGCCGTGATCGGCCATGATGGAGGGAGAGGGAGCAAGCGCAGCGCGGCGTGCGCGAAGCGCGCGAGACTCGATCCGAGAGAGGGTGCATGAGGCGCTCCGTTCGGCGGCCCGGGCCGGGCCTGACTGAATCCTAGCGGGTGCCGGGTGGAAGTCAGGTCAGCTTCGCGGTGCAGGAACAGACTGCCTGCCCGCAGCCGGGGCAGCCCTTGTCCGTGAACTTGCGAATCGCCGTTTCGAGGTCAACGCCCTCGACGTTGGCGAGCGTCACCAGCCAGGCAAACACGTCCGCGAATTCGCCGGAAAGGTTGTCGGTCTCGCGGCGGGCGATCGCCCGCGCCAGTTCGCCCACTTCCTCGACGAACCAGATGAACGTCCGGGCCGAACCGCGTTCGCGGTCCTTGGCGGAATACATTTGCTCGATGAGCTGCTGAAATTCCCGAATCTGCATGACCGGCTCCCGGCAGAATCAACATGACGAATCGCCTGCGCGCCCGTCACGTCACCGGCAGTTCTTCCCCGCGGATCAGGCGCCGGATGTTGGAAGAGTGCCGCAGGACGATCAACCCGCCCAGCAGCGCCGCCGCCGCCTGCATCGGCCAGACCTGCCCCATGGGCCATCCCATCGTTTGTGCCGTCACAAGAAACGCCGCCGGCAGGCTCACGGCCAGCGCCAGCGATCCGGCCGACACGCGCCGTGTGAGCTTTCGCACAACGGCGTACACCAGCAGCGACGCGATCATCGGGATGGCGAGATAGGGGAACACGCCCAGCCCCGCGCCGATGGTCGTGGCCACGCCCTTGCCGCCGCGAAAGCCGAGATACACGGGGAAAACATGCCCCAGCACCGCCGCGATCGCCACCAGCAGCCACCGCGCGAAAAACGCGGCGTCCGGCGCCTCGTTGGTGGGAAGCAGCCACCCGGCCGCCAGCGCCGGAATCAGCCCCTTGAGCACATCCAGCCCGAGGCAGAGAAATCCCCACTTCCGCCCGAGCACGCGCCCGACATTCGTCGCGCCGATGTTGCGGCTGCCATGCTGTCGCACGTCCACGCCGCGAATCCGCCCGAGCAGCAGGCCGAAAGGAACCGCCCCCACCAGGTACGCCCCCAGCACCAGCAGCGGCAGGCTCATCGCCGCACCCGCAGCCAGTGCGGTCGCAGCCGGTCACGCAGCGCCGATGTCAGAGAAAGCCCCATGCGCTGCGTCGATACGCGGTGTGGTCGTGCGCGGTGATGCTCGGCGGCTGTTGCGCGCCGCCGCCAAATCGAACTGATCCAAACCGCCAGCGCCCAAGCCAGCGCCGACAGCAGCCGGCGAAGCGGCGCGCGCCAGGTCCGGCGCGGCATGCGTGCCCCGCCGGCTACCGGCGCCAGCGGCCCGGCCTTGGCCGCCGAAACGAGCCTCAGCGCTGGACGGCTTTGCGGATCGATGCGTACACCTCTTCCCGGCTGCGCGAGGCCTGGTCGCGGGCGGCCAATTGCACCCTTCGATGCACGGTGCGCTGCGAGTCCTGATAGGTGGTGATGCAGCTTGAGCCGCCTTCGACCCAATCGCCCCCCATGTAACCCACCCGCGTGAGCCAATCCCCCATCTCGTCGTCGTATTCCGCGGGATAACCCAGAACCGTCACGTTCCGGGCACCCTCCCCTTCTCCAAGCGTCGCCAGGTGAACAAACGCCCGGCAGGGCGGCGCCTCCATCTGCGCCGCGCGCATCAGCGCCTCGAAATCCTCGGCCGCCTCATCCGCCGTCGAGCGATAGAAAAGCATCCCGGACTCAAGCTGAAACCGGGTGTTCGACACGCCGCGCAGTTCCATCCGCCCATCCGGCCAGGCGTTGTAAATCTGAAAGACGCGCCCGTCGCGGAAGCGTTCGCTTTCGAGCAGCATCGCGATTTCGTCGGCGGTGTAGCCAACGGCCGTCCACTCGCCGAAATCGAAGACGTAGAGCCGGCGGTAGCGCGAGGGATCGTCCAGCGGCGGGAGCTTCATGCGGTCTGCGGGCCTTTCGGTTCGGCCGCCGCGAGGGGCCGCGGCGGGGGACGGGAATTATACCCGCCGGACCGCCCCACCGCCCATGCCGCCTACCACGCCCGCCAATCGGGCACATAGTGCGGGTCATTCGTCCGGCCGACTGATCCGATCCCGAATTGCGGGGCGACGACGGAGCCGGGGGTCGGCCGATGCCCGGCCGCGTGGCCGTCCACGGCGGCGGCCATCGCCCGGCCACGATGCCGGAAGGCGGTTGTCGGGCTGCCGTTGGCGCTCCAGCGGCCGTTTGAAAACAGCGTCGGCGGATCGAGCAACGCGACGTTTCGCGTGCGACCGCCGAGATCGAGCAGCGAATCGGCGAAGGCGAACGTGCTCGGGGGCCGGATCACCGTATCCAGCCGCTGCCACGGCCGGCGGCCGATGTGCATCGACCATCCGGGGGTTTGAGCCGGAGAGAGGTAGTAGCCGTTGTAGCCGTAGGTGCTGGTGATAATTCCCGGCAGGGCCTGCATATCGTCGAATGAGCCGGGCGGCTGATCCGGGCACTCCAGCGCCCCGCCGGCGCGCAGGTCCGCGCTGAGGTATCGCCAAAGCGGGCCTTGCTCCGGGCGGACGGCCGACTCCGTTACCACCCCCCACCAGTACACCGGCCCACCCGCCGCCGACACGGCCGCCGCATCCGTGTATGCGGCCGGCATCGCAGCGCCGGCGAAATCGACCGCATATAGATGCAGCGCCGTCCCAAGCTGCCGCAGCGCCGCCAGGCAGCGCGTCTCGCGACCCGAGGCGCGAGCCGCCGCAAGCCCCGGCAGCAGGATCGAAAGCAAAATCGCCAGGATCGCGATCACGACCAGCAGTTCGACCAGCGTGAAGCCGCGCCGCGCTTCAAACTGCGGCCGACCTGTGCGCGAATGGTTCATGGCGCAGCTCCGCCCAGCAGCCGCTGCACAAACGGGTCGATGTCGAAGTTGTTGACGGTGCCGTCGCCGTCGAGGTCCGCACCCAGGATGCTGCAACCGGGATACGCGCCGGCGTGGGCGGAGGGGTCGATGATCGCCAGCACGAACGCATCAATGTCGAAATTGTTGACCAACCCGTCGCAGTTCAGATCGCCGGCCTGTTGCAGGTCGTAGGCGATGATCCCCTCCGTGCCGATCGAGAACAGCGCGTCGCGAACAATCGCCGGACTTGCCCCGGATCCGCTGAGTGACTGCGCGATGAAACCCGGATCGGAAGGGCCGCGGTCGGTGCGCAGCAGCGCCAGCGCCGTATATGCATCGAGACCTGGCGTCACAGGCGGCGATCCCGCCATCAGCAGCCCGCCGGCCAGCGCCGGCTGCAACCGCCAGCCGCCCAGCGCCGTTGCCGGCGGGCCGGCCGTCTCCCACGCCAGCGCTGCCGAAGTGCCTAAATCACTGAAGCACTGCACCTTCTCGCGCGATCCGAAGCCGCTGATCCCGCCGGCGAGAAAGACCCGCCCATCGGCGATCAGCGGGATGGAGTCGGTCCGCTCGCAGGCGATACTCCACAGCAGCACACCGCTCTCCCGCGCGACCTTGTAGAGCCGGCTGTTGTTTTCCCCGCCGCTGAAATTGTAGGTTGCCGCGTAGACCGCGCCGCCACGGACGGCCGCCCCGCCGAAGAAGCCGTGCAGCGCCGGACGCACCCACAGCGGCGCTCCGCCGCTGCGCGCGTCGTAGGCCCGCACATCTCCGCCGCGGGTTGCGACGAAGACTCGGCCGTCGGCGTACGCCGGCGAGTTTCCGCTGCCGCCCGGCAGCGTGGCGCTCCACGCAATCTCGCCCGGCTCATAGGGGTTGTGCAGCGGGTGAAACGGATCGACGTTGACGGCGTAGAGCGCCGCGACGCCAAAGCCGAAGTCCGTGATGAAGACGCGATTGGCCGGCACCCCCACCTCATGCAGATCATCGCTGACCGCCGGCGAGGCATTCACCACGCTGCGAACCAGCGGCCTGCGCCATGCCGCCGATCCGTCGGCCAGGTGAAACGCCTGCAGCGCCGAACCTGTTCCGATCATCACGACGCCGTTGCGCAGGTCGATGGCTGCGCTCGACCAGCTGTCCAGCACATCCGCGTCCAGTTCGGCGCTCCACGCCCGGCCGCCGTCCTCGCGCCGCAGCGCCGCCAGCCGATTCGCGACGTGCAGCCCGTCCTCGAAGACGCGCAGATTCACCAGCACCGTCTCCGGTCCGACCACCGGCGCGGCCAGCGCCACCGGCTCCTCCTCGGCCGTCAGGGCCGCACTCCACCGAATTCCGATCAGCGAGCGCAGCGCCGTCGCCGACGTCCCGCTGCGGGCCGCATCTCCCGTGACGTGCGTCCACACGTCGGCGGTGGCCGCGTCCGCGAGGGCCCCGGCGGGGGCGAGCGCTCCTCCGCAGACAACGGCCAGCACCGCCCATACCGGCAGCCTCGGCCAGGAGCGCGTCATCGCGTTCATCTGTTTCATTTGCCGCTCTTCCTGAATCCGCCCGCGCGCTGTACCGACCCTCAGCCGACCCGACCCGCCCCCCGCCCGCGTGCAGCGGGGGGCGGAACCTGGTCAACCTCAGCGCCTCCGGAGAGCCGGCAACAACATCGTCAACAGCAGCAGCGCGCCCGGCTCGGGCACCGCCGCCATGGCTGCAAACTCGACGCTCGACGAATCCTCGGGCACATCGATCCGCACATAGTGCGCCTCGGCCAGCCCGCTTGCGGCAATGTCCAGTGCGATTCCGCCGCCGGACTCGCCGTACAGCGCCAGCACCTGGGCGAAGCTCAGCCCCATGAAGTCCGCCATCGTCAGCGACGGATTCATCGGCTTGCGGAAGTCAGTCGGAATCAACCCCGGCGTCGAGGTGTACGGCCCGCTCACGTCGCGATAGGCCAGCATTGGAAACAGCCCGTCGTTCAGTCCTGTTGCGATCGTGAAGAACTCCACGCCGTCAAAACTCACGGACACGTCGAACGGCCCCTCGCCGAAAAGGCCGGCCACCGTTCCGTCGAAGTTCGGCGCGGTGTCGGCGAAGAAGCCGTTGCCGAACAGGATCAGGTCCAGCCCCCAGGGATTCGCCGCGTCGTTGCGGATCGGCTCGTCAAACCGCACCACCAGGTGCCCGCCTGCGCCGACGCTGACGATTTCATCGCGCTGGTAGGGCGTACTGAAGGGCGTCACCGTCGCCGGCCAGTCCCACGGATCGAAGAGCGTCTCGCCGGTGATGCGCTCCGGCGCTCCGAGCACCGTGGCGGAGTTGTCGTTGTTCACCTCAAAATTCGACCCGCTTGCATAGCTGATCACCTGGTCCGCCCAGGGATCCTGCGCCAACGCCGCTCCCGTGACGCAACTGGTCAGCAGCAACGCCGCCATCCGCCCCGCACATGCGGAACCGCCCGAAAGAGAGAATCGCATCGCACACATTTCCTCAACCCTCCTGCCGCCGCACGCTGCGCCGGGCAACGCGCGGCAATCTGGCAGGGCGATCAGGGAAGACGGCGGCGGGCGTCGGGCGCGGAGATTCAGAGCCATTGGCGGCGCAGCGGCCATCACCGCGCGCAACCAGGCGCCGAAATCAGAGCGTTCGCATCAGAGTGGAACAATCGCGCGCGACATGCCGACAGCCCTCTCCCGCGAAGGCGCCTGCGGTGATCGGTTTCGCTGGCAGGTCTTCTGACTTCCGGGCCTGTCGAAAAACCCGCGGACGGGTGTTTCGACGCCTACTGGCTGCGCCTTCTCGGCCGCAGGGCGGCCAATGACTTTGTGCAGCGTTCGTTCCCGGTTACAGCGGCGGGGCCGTTCCGGTATCTCACCGGATTCCCTATTCTTCCCGCAACCACAAGCGGCGGGACACCAGCAACCGTTGGGGGGCACAATAAGGTCGGCGGCGGGTTTGTCAAGCCGCGGGCATGTGTCAGGGATTGTCAGAACGCGCTGAAATGTGCTGATTTGCAATGGGTGCGGGTAAGATACGGGGTTGGGCGCAAGCTTGGGACGCGGGAGGCTCCGCGCGCCGGGCGGCGTCCGTGCACCTCGAAGGAGCAGAGCGTATGGGAATCGCGCCTCGCTGGATGCTGTGCGGGATTTTGGCCGCGCTGCTGGGCGGATGGTCGTCGGGGGCGCTGGCACAGGACGCGCCGGCGGAGGAGAAGCGCTCCGAAGAGACGGCGATCCCGATGGAGGGATTCTGGCCGACGGAGAAGATGGTCACCCGGATGCTGGATCGCATCGTCGAACAGGTGTCGGACCACTACGAACTGGACGACGAGCAGATGATGCGGGCGCGCGAGGCGTTTGACCGTTTCCCGCAGTGGATGCAGAAGAACCGCGGCGAAATCCAGTCACTGATGAACGCCTATTTCGAGGCGCTGTTGGACTCCGAGGCGCCGACGCCTGAAGTGGTGGCCGCCTGGGCGCAGCGCGTCGCGCCGCTGGTGGGCAGCTTCAGCGAGCTGGTCGGCGACGTGACCAACGACATGTCCTCCTTCATGACGGACGATCAGCGGGTGATGCTCGAGGGCGAATTCGCCGCGTTCCAGACCGGCATTGGAATGGTGTCGAGCAAGCTCGGTTCCTGGGCCGACGGCGGCTACGACCCCGAGCGCGAGTGGATCGGCACGCCCGAGCAGCGCCGCATCATGCGCGAGGAGGACCGCAAGCGCGTCACCGCCATGCGCGAGGCACGCGACGCGAAGATCGCCGCGATGGGCGGCACCACGCTCGACCCCGAGGGGCCTGATGCGCCGGGCAAGCCGCCCCGCCGCAACGACGCGGAGCGCGCTCCGCGCAAGACGGCGTCCCTGGCCGCATCGGACGAGTGGGTCAAGTACACCGAGGATTTCATCCGGCGCTACAAGCTCGACACCGAGCAACAGGACCTGGCCCGCAGCCGCCTGCGCAATGCGCTGGAGGAGCGCGACACATTCGCCGCGAGAATCGCCGCCGACCTGACGCGCGGGGAGAAGAAGCTCGCCGAGGCCAAGTCCGACGAAGAAAAGCAGACCGCGCGGACCGAACTCGATCGAGTCAAACGCCCGCTGGTGCGCCGTTTCGAGACCTTCAAGTCGGGGCTGGACAAGATTCCCACGCTCAAGCAGAAGCAGGAAGCGGCGCTCGCGGAATCACGGAAGGACGACGGGCGCGGCCGGCGCGGCTCGATGCGGCGCGACGCGGAGGCGGATGGCAGGCCCACCAAAGCCGAGAGCGGCGAAGAGCGGACCGTCGAGCCGGCCGACACGCCGCCGAAGGAGGCGTCCGATACGAGCGGAGCGACCGGCGGCGGCGGGCGCGCGGAGCGCCCGTAGCGGCCGGAATGGCAAACAGAGATTCCATGCACCGACCCACCACACTGCTCGCGGTTGTTTCCGCGCTGGCGCTGGCCGCGACGTGGGACTCGCGTCCTGACCTGCCGAAGCGCTTCGGCGTGGTGGAGGCAGGTGCGCTCTATCGCAGCGGTGAAGTGTCGCCCCGCCAGCTTGCTCACCTGGCACGCGAGCACGGCGTCCGCACGATCATCTCGCTGCTGGACCCATCCGCGCCGGTGTCGCAGCGCGAGCGCCGGGCCGCCGAGCAACTGGGGCTGCGCTGGGTCAACATCCCGCTGCGCGGCGACGGATCCAGCACGCCGGCCGACCGCGTGCGAATCCTCGAAGCGCTGGAGACCGCGGGCGACGGACCGACGCTGGTGCACTGCGCCGCCGGCTCGAACCGGACGGGGCTGGCCGTCGGATTGCACCGCATCCGGCGGCAGGGATGGACGGTCGAGCGGACGATGCAGGAGTTGCGGGCTTACGACTTCGAGGATCTTCCCAAGCATCAGAATCTGCGGGATGCGCTGCGCGAAGCCGCGGAGTTGGAGCGCGTCATCAGCGATGCCGCCGGGCAAGCTGCATCATTGCCTGCCGCGGATGCCGGCGGATAACGCGATCTCAGAACCCGGTCCGTGAGTAAAGCCGCTCAGCGGCGCTGCGTGACGTGCCAGGCGCGCAGTGTCTCGGCCACGCTCCACGCCTGCGCCACGCAGCCGCGCGGCGTATGCGGCGGGTCGCCGTCGAAGATTTCGGACAGCGATCCCACGCCATGAGCAAGCAACTGCCCGAGCATCGGCTCGAGCAGCCGCCGCGCCGCGTCGCGATCCCCGTGCACACGATGATGGGCGACGACGAACGGCCCCAGCAGCCAGCCCCAGGCCGTGCCCTGGTGATAGGCCTCGTCGCGCTGCACCAGCCGCCCCTCGTAACGCGGATGATAGCGCGGCTCGGCGGGATCAAGCGTTCGCAGGCCGACGGCCGTCAGCAGCCGCCGACCCAGCCCATCGACCACGCGGCGGCGCTGTTCCGGCTCCAGCGGCGAGTGCTCCAGCGACACGGCAAACACCTGGTTGGCCTGCATCCGCGGATCATCCCCCTCCGGGCCGTCCACCACGTCACGGCACCAGCCGCGCTCGTCGTCCCAGAAGCGCGCAAACGAGCGCTGCGCGGCCTCCGCCTGCCCCGTCAGCCGCTCCGCCGCTGCAGGCTCCCCCAGTTCGCGAGCGTGCAGCGCCAGGTTGCGCAGCGCATCATGCCACAGCGCGTTGATCTCGACCGGCTTACCGATCCGCGGCGTGATGACGCGCCCGTCCACCTTGGCGTCCATCCACGTCAGTTGCACGCCCGGCTCACCGGCCTGCAGCAGACCGTCCGCGGCGACGCGGATCCCGTAGCGCGTGCCGCGGATGTGCCAGTCGATGATGTCGCACGCGACGGGGTACAGCTGGGCCAGCGTCGCGCGATCGCGGGTGAATCGCCAGTACTGGTCGATCGCCCAGAGGTACCACAGCGTCCCGTCGACGGTGTTGAAATCGGGCGTCGCGCCGGCGTCGGGGAAGCGGTTCGGGATCATGCCGCGGTCCACGTGCCGCGCCCACGTCAGCAGCGCCCGCCGGGCTTCGTCCATCCGCCCCGTGCACAACAGCAGGCCCGGCAGCGAAATCATCGTGTCGCGGCCCCAGTCCGTGAACCACGGATAGCCGGCGATGATCGTCCGCCCCTGCGGATTGTCCGGCGTCGCCCGGGCCACGACGAACTGGTCCGCCGCCAGCACCAGCCGCTCCAGCGCTTCCGGCGCATCGAGCGCGCAATGATCCGGCAGACTCCGCCAGCGATCCAGCAGTTGCCGAACATGGGCAGCCGCCCGACCGGCCGCAGCACTGATGCGCTCCGCCGAAAGCGCTTCGGGCGAAGTGAGCGCCGCGTCACTTCGGCCGCCGCCAGGACCGGTTTCTGAATCCGGCGATGATCGCACCGCGGCGAGGGCGAATGTCACCGGCGCAGCGGCGCTGACGCTCACCGTCGCCGTCGCCACGCAGCAGTGGGCGTCCCGGTGGTCGTAGCCGACGGCCTGTTCGACGGCCAGATGGAAATCGCGATACCAGTTCTGCTCGAGGGTCCACGCGGCGCGCTGCGCGGCGGAAGCGGCGCTCCCCGGTGCGCAGCGCACCTGCAAAGCCGCGGGCGCGTGTTGTGCCGCGACGTGCAGCACGTCATTCTGCAGGCGCACGTCGAAGCGCCGCTGGTCGTCGGGCGTCAGCGCGTGATAGTCGCGAAAGTTCGCCAGCAGGCGCACCGCGAGCGTGAGCGGCGCATCGCTCGGCGCAAGCGCGTACTGTGCATAGGTGATGTTGGCCCCCGGCTCCATCCAGATCCGGCGGGTCAGCGTCCGCCCCTCGACGGCGAATTGCCACACCGCGGCCGCACCGGCCAGGTCGAAGCGCGTCAGCCGGCGGCAGCCGGCCGGCTCCTCCACGCCGGTCGCCCAGACGTTGGTGTACAGCGGGATCGGGCCTTGGCGGGTGACGACGGATTCGTCGAGCTTGGCGGCCAGCAGCGTGCGGCCCAGCGGCGGATCCAGCGCCGCAATCAGCCACCCGTGATAGCGGCGCGTCAGCCCGCCGGCGACGGTGCCGAACGCGAAGCCGCCCAGCCCATTGGTGAGCAGCCACTCGCGCTGCAGCGCCGCGACCGGGTCCGCGCAGACGCGCCTGGGCAGGTGCAGGCCGGCGGCGTCCGCGCTGTCGCCCATCGGAGTCCTTTCCACGGGTCGCCGACTGACGCGGCTTTAGTTGCACTCACCCGTCAGGATGCAATGAACAAACGGGTCGATGTCGAAGTTGTTGAGCAGCCCGTCGGCGTTGAGGTCGCCCGCAGCCGGGTTGCAACCGGGGTACGCGAGTGCGTAGCCGGCCGGGTCCAGCAGCGCGAGCACGAACGCGTCGATGTCGAAGTTGTTCACAACCCCGTCGCAGTTCAGGTCGCCCGGCTGCGTCACGACGCTGACCGTCACCGCGACGTAGTCGTGGTAACTGGCGACCGCCGGCCGATCGGCATAGGCCAGCACCGTCAGCCGGCCGTCCGCGGTCAGGTAGCGCTCGAAGTCCTCGCGGATGTTCACCGAGAGAACGGCGTCCCGGTTGCCGGCGAAATTGTCGGCCGAGCGGTTCTCGCCGAAAAGCCCGGTGGTGTCGCTCCAGGCGCCCTGCGTCTCATCCCACACATACAACTCGACGTTGGTGCAGCCGCCGGCGAACCCCTCCCAATCCACCTGGATGTCCGCGATGCGGGCCGGATCCTCGGCGATCGTGAACTCGAACACATGGGTCGACTCGGAGGATGAGCCGGGGGTGGAGGAGATGTAGCGATTGGTGTCACTGGCCGTTCCCGTGGCGTTGCTCGTCGAAACCCGGGTGTAATTCGCCGCGGACAGCAGCGTGGCAACCGGCAGCCGACTGGCGTTGATGTTCGCCCAACTCGCCGTCGAGCTGCCGCGCGCGAAGCGATCCACGCCCGCCTGCGTCGCGAACGTGTAGGTCGTGCGCTGCCCGAGCCGAATCGTCAGCTTGTCGGCGCTGATGTTCTCAACCGTGTTGGCGGCGTTGTCGGTCACCGCCACCTTGATCCGCACATTCGACGAGGAGACGTTCGGCACGGTCCAGTTGAATGCGCCGCTGTTGGTGGTCGTCGTGATCATCGTCCAATCCGCTCCGTCGTTGAGCGAGTAATAGAGCGCGACGCTGTCGATCTGCTCATTGTCCGTCGCGACCCACCTGATTTGCTTCGTCTGCCCGGCCACCAGCAGTTCGCCGCCCGAAGGCGAGATCAACTGGGCGCTGGGCAGTTCGTCGGTGTAGCGCGGCACCTGCATCACGATGCAGTGAATGGCCCCGGCCGCCGAGATGATCGGCCAGCAGTTGATCGGCACGATCTGCACCCCCGGGGCCGCCGCCTGCCAGGCCGCCAGCGCCTGCGCGTCGTAGGCCGGGTAGCTGCCGCCGCCCGCCCCGTAGGAGGGGATGAAAATGCGGTTGTTGACGCGGTATGCATTGGCATAAGTGAAGTGCGAGGCCGCGAAGGGGTAGTCCGGATGAATCGCGTTCAGCGCCGGTCCGCGCGTCACGGTGAAGCCCAGCCCCTGCATGTAGGTCGCGGCGTTGTTCGTCACGCTGATGGCGGTTGCATTCGAACCGGCGATGAACTGCGAGATGAAGACGGAATCATCGTCGATCAGGTACATCCACATGTCGATGTGCCCGGTCGCGTCCACCGAGCTGGGCAGGCGCGGGAAGATGTGCAGCGTGTCGATGCCCTGGTACTTCTGGTAGCGCTCCGCGATCAGCGCCGGCGTGAAGTTGGGGTTGTCGGTGTTGATCAGCGTGGTGATGAATCCGCTGCGACTTGGCCCCGGCTGAAAATTCCCGCCCGAGTAGTACAGGTCCATCGCGTAGGCCGGCATGAGAAAAGCCTGGTCCGCGAGCTGCGTCGGCAGGAAGTTATCCAGCGGCCGGGTGGGGTAATAGTGGCTGTCCACCAGCGCGTGCGCCCCGTTCTGCTCAACAAAGTGCGGACCGTAATCCCGCGCCCAGATCGAATCCTGCGGCGCGATGATGAACTGCACCCGGCTCATGTCCGCCCCGCCGGCGGTGAACGAACTGATGGCGCTGTTCTGCTGCGTCACGTTGCTCACGACCACGTACGCAATCTCATCGAACCCCGGCTGCGTCAACGCCACCACGCAATCGCGCGTGACCGTCGGCCAGGCAGTGCTGCTGTAGCGATAAATCACGCCGCGCGTCGGGCTGTATTCCGGCGGCGATGAGATCAGTCCGTTGGGCGCCGCCGCCAGCGGCGACACCGGGGCGGAGATCGAGTAGGGATGCAGCGGCTCGTTCGGATCATCCGGCAGGCGCACCTCGCGCCAGCGCGGCAGCGGCCCGTTCCGCAGTTCGTCCCAGTGCGATTCCGTCTGAATCGGGTCGTCGCCCTTGAGCTGAACCGGCCGAAGCTGAGCCAGTCCCGGAGCGCACAGAGAAAGCACCGCCACCACAGACCATCCGCGCATCATCATGATCCTTGATCCTCCGATCGGCCGCTGTACCGCCCTCCGCGGCATGGCCGTTCTGCGGGCGGCGCACGCCCGCGGTTCCCAGCGCATTGGAGCCGGCGACAAGAGAACACGCCGCCAGCCCGCCCCCATCATACAGTCCCGCCACCCCCGGGCGAACGCGATCCCCGCTGCACCTCCACAGAATTACCGGGCTGCGGCGATCGGTGCGGGCTTTGCGACATGGCCACGCCCGCCGTCCGGCCCGATCCCGGCCCGCGGCCGGTACCACTCGGCCCGCCGCCGGTTTACAGTCTGCCCCCGCCCGCACGCAGCGCTGACAGGTCAGCGGCCGCGCGGGCTGAGGCTTGGGACGAATCGAGGGATTGTGCTCGCATCCTTCAGCGCCCAGTTCACACCCGTGGATTGGCTGGTTGTCGTGGGCTATCTGGCCCTGACGACCGTCATCGGCGCTCGAATGGCCGGCCGGCAGCAGACCTTCCGGGACTTCTTCCTGGGCGGGCGGAAGCTGCCCTGGTACGCCGTCAGCGGCTCGATCGTCGCGACCGAGATCAGCGCCCTGACGTTTGTCAGCGTTCCGTGGGTCGTGTTTCAGCCGGGCGGCAACTTCACCTACCTGCAACTGGGCGTCTTCGGCTCATTCTTCGCGCGGATTCTCGTGGGCTATTTCGTGGTGCCGGCCTATTACCGGCGCGAGATTTACAGCCCCTACGACTACATGCAGAACCAGCTCGGCGGCCCGGTTCGCAGCGTCACCACCGGGCTGTTCACGCTCAGCAGCGTGCTGGCCCAGTCCGCCCGCATTTACCTCACCGCCGAAGTCATCAACGTCGTGATGCACGATCAACTGGTCTGGCTCAGCGACACCTTCGGCCTCAACGAACTGGCCTGGGCGATCCTGCTGCTGTCGGTGGTGGCGACCGCCTGGACGCTGCTGGGCGGCATCACGACCGTGATCTGGACCGACGTGGTGCTCTTTGCCGCGTTCCTGATCGGGGCGTTTGTCGCGCTGGGAGCGATCGTCGGTGCACTCGACGGCGGCTTTGCCGAGCTGCTGCGGGTCTCGTATGGAGCCGTGCAGAGCGGTGTGCCGTGGGCCGAATGGGGCCAGGCGCAGGTCAGCGGCGCGTGGGGCAAACTCACGTTCTTCGACTGGCGGGCCGATCCGACCCGCGCCTACACCATCTGGGCGGCGGTCATCGCCAGCACCTGGGGCGGGCTGGGCGCCTACGGCACGGATCAACTGATGGCGCAGCGGATGTTCTGCTGCCGCAACGTCCGCGAGGCGCGCTGGGCCATCATCAGCAGCGCCGTCTCGCAAATCGTCACCATCACGGTCGCCCTCGTCGGCGCCGGCCTGTACGTTTACTACGTCTCGCACACCCCCAGCGAAGCGGCCCGCGGCCTCCTCGCGACCAGGCAGAACGGCGACCGCATCTTCCCCGTCTTCGTCGTCGAGGTCGTGCCCGTGGGGCTGAAAGGACTGATCATCGCGGCCATCTTCGCCGCTGCGATATCGAGCGTCATGGGGGTGCTGACCGCGCTATCGCAGACGGTTCAGACCGCGTTCTACAACCCGTGGAGGGAGCGCGTCCTCGCGGCGCGCGGGCAATCCACCCTGTTGGCCGCCTCCGCCGAGCATGCAGAGGACGGAGCGCAATCCGCCGAGGATCGCCGCAGCGTGCTGGTCGGCCGGATCCTGGTGATCGGGTGGGCCGTGGTCCTGAGCATCCTGGCCTACCAGGGACGGGCGCTGCGTGAGCACTACGCCTCCCTGCTTGATCTCGGACTGGCGCTGGCCGGGTATTGTGGCGGCGGACTGCTGGCCGGCTTCGCGCTGGCCATTCTGCCCATGCGCGTGAACTCGCGCGGCTACGCCTGGTCCGCTCCGATGTCGGTGTTGTGCATCTACGGCATCGCGTGGCACGACAAGCTCGCGCTGCAGGTGACGGCCATCGGCGGCGCCGCGCTGCTCGGAATATGGGGGATCATCGAGGCCCGGCGGCGCGATCGCGCGATTGACGACGAACGGAAGGACGTCCTGCCGCGGCTGTATCGGATGCTCGTGGCGACTGCGGGCGCGGCACTGCCGTTTCTGCTCGCCCAATATGCCATTCTCAAGCCCGAGGTCGTCGCGGCCTGGGGACTGGGCGCGGACAAGCTCGCCTGGCCGTGGTACGTCCCGGTCGGCAGCATCATTGCATTCACATGGGGGTATCTGCTGGCACAGCGCGTGCCGGCCGGAAATGAACACACATCCGCGGCCGATGCGCCGCGCCCGGGAGATGCGCGATGAGCCGCCTCACAGCGATCGGCATTCTTACATGCAGCGCGCTTCTGATCCTCGCTCCGGCCGGATGCGCGAAGCGCTCCACCCCCGCGCCGACCCCGCCGCCCGCTCCGCTGGCGGAGGCACGGGCCGTCTGGGTCACGCGCTTCGAGTATCGCACCGCCGACGATGTGCGCCGCATCATCCGCAACTGCGCAGACGCGGGCTTCAACATCGTGCTGTTCCAGGTGCGCGGCAACGGCACCGCCTTCTACCGCTCGCGGCTCGAGCCGTGGGCGGTGGAGCTGGGCGGGCGCGACCCGGGCTTCGATCCGTTGGCGGTCGCCTGTGAAGAGGCCCGCGCGCGGCGCGTGCAGTTGCACGCCTGGGTGAACGTCATGCCCGCCTGGCGCGGCACACGGCCGCCGCTGGACGAGAAGCAGCTCTACAACCGAAAGCCGGAGTGGTTCTGGTATGACCAGGAGGGCAAGCGGCAGGCACTGTCGAGCTTCTATGTCTCGCTGAATCCGTGCCTGCCGGAGGTGCGTCAGTACATCGTCGAGGTCTTCCGCGAAATCGTCGCCGAGTACCCGGTTGACGGCCTGCACCTGGACTACATCCGCTTCCCCAGTGAGCCGCCCGCCTCTCCGCCCGGCGGCAAGACCGACTATCCGCGCGACGCGGTGACACTGGCGATCTACAAGGCCGAGACGGGCCTGGCCCCCGATGACGACCCGGCCGCATGGAAGCGCTGGCGGACGGAGCAGGTAACGCGGCTCGTCGCCGACATTCGCGCGATGATGCGGCAGGTGCGGCCGACCGCGACGCTCACCGCCGCCGTGGTCTCCGTCGCACAGAACGGGTTGAACCGCCATCAGGACGGCGTGCGCTGGGTGAATGACGACCTGGTGGACGCCGCGATCCTGATGAACTACACGAACGACCCCGCCGAGTTCGACCGCCGGATCGATCCGTGGCTGCTCGCGCGGCAGCGCGGCCTGATCATTCCGGGGCTGAGCATCGGCCGCAGCGCCGGCAAGCCGCCCGAGGAGGCACACGCGGCGATTCGCAGAATGATGGAAATCGGCGTCGAACGGACGGGTTCTTTCGCGGTTTTTTCTTATTCGTCACTTTTTGACACGCGGGAGCCGCCGACCGGCGCCGACGGAGCCGGGTCCACCGGCACTGCCGCCGACGGCGAATCGCAGGTCCGCGCCGCGCGCCGCGAGGCGCTGCTGCCGGTGCGCCGCGCGCCGTGACGTTTCGTCCCGGAGGGCCGTCACGCTCGTTGCTTTCATGGAGCGCGCGGGCTTCTTTCGGGCCGAAGGGCCGTCACGCTCGTTGCTTTCATGGAGCGCGCGGGCTTCTTTCGGCCCGGAGGGCCGCCGATCGTTGCCAGGGGCTTCAGCCCCTGGAGGCCGAGCCACTACCATTACCCTTCCTCTTCCTTCTTCGCCCGCAGGGCGAACGAAGGCCGGATGGCTCCAATTCACCTCGCTGAAAAGAAGACGGAAATGGTCTAAGTATGGAGCGCAAAAGCCCCGTCAGCGACCGCGCGCCCTGACCGGGCGGTGCGCATGCTTACGCGGAGTACCGCGAAAGCATGCCACACTCCCACCTACACTGCCACTCAACGGCAACGAGTTGAAGCGCGTGCGTGCGCAAGAGCCTCCAGGCTATGCATGCGCAATTGCCTCCAGGGCATGCCGACGCAACTGCCGTCGGCACGGCGACGAACCCCGTCCACTCATCCGCGTTGAAATCGCCCTAATTCACGCAGCCGACCAGCGAAGCGCGCTCCCGAATCGCGATGCGCGTTTCGCGCGACAACTCGCAGATGCTTCGCCACATCGCTCCGGCCCGATCCAGCAGCCCGATGATCTGCAGTGAGAGCGCCAGGTTCTGGCGGAAGGCGATGTTGTTGCGGTTGCCCGCCACGGCAGCCTCGAAATGCTCGGCCGCCAGGTCGAAGCGATTGCGCTGGGCGAAGAGCAGGCCGAGCTGGTAATGCACGTCCACCGACGCCTGATCCGTCTGCAGCGCCCGCGAGAAGGCGGCCACCGCCTCCTCCCAGCGCCCGCGCTGTCGCAGGCACACGCCGAGCTTGATCTGGGCCTTGATGTAGTGCGGGTTGATCGCAACAGCCCGCTCGAACGCCTCGATGGCCTCATCGAGCCGGCCGACCTGCCGCAGCAGCAGGCCGTGGCGATAGTGCAGGTCGGCATAGTTCGGCGAGAAAATGAGCGCCTGCTGATGTCGGCGGATCGAGTCCTCGATCAGCGTCCGACCGGCGTTCTCATCCTGAACGATGGTCGAGTCGCACAGTGCTTCGCCGCGCTCCGAGCGCGCGTGCAGCCGCGCCGCCTCGGCAAAGAGCAGGTTGGAGTTCGGCTCCAGGCTGGCGGCCAGCTCAAACGTCGCACGCGCCTCATCCGCCAGCCCCTGCTGATGCTGCGCAACGCCCAGCCCCACAAACGCCGTCATCAGCCGGTCGTTCAACTCGACGGCGCGGTTGAACGTCTGCGCGGCCTCAATGTGCCGCCCCTGCCGCAGGTGCTGCGTCCCGAGCTTCACCGTCGCTTCGAGATACCCCGGCTGAATCTCCAGCGCGGATTGATAGGCGCGCAGCGCCTCGCCGTCCTCCCCCAGTCGAACGTACAGATCCCCCAGGTGCACGTGAAAATCCGCCACGCCGGGATACTTGCGGGTCAGCGCCGACAGCGTCGAAACCGCCGCGCGAATCTCCTCTTCGTCCTCCGCCGCTTCCGCGCCGGCGTCGTCGCGCGGCTCCGGCTCGATCAGCAGCGCCCGCTGAAACTCCTCGATTCCCGCAGCCGGATCGCCGCGCTGCATTTCCATCGCACCCAGCGTCAGGCGAACGTCCAGATCATCCGGCTCCATTTCCGCCAATTGGCGATATTGCGCGATCGCCGACGCCAGATCCCCGCGTTTGAGCGCAATGGCCGCCAGTCGCTCGTGGGTGTTTCGAAGCTCGGGGCACAACTGCTGCGCAGCGGTATAGGCCGCCGCGGCCGCGTCGATGCGCCCGGCGCGTTCCTGGCAGAAGCCGATGGCGAAGGCCGTTGCCGGATCGCCGGGATCATGGGCCTGGGCGATGCCGAGCTGGCGGATGGCCTCGTCCAGCTCGCCCAATTCATCCGCGACGCACGCCAGCCCCAGCACCCCCTTGAGCGGCGACGTGCCCAGCTCGCGTGCTGCGGTGAACGCCTCCCGCGCTTCGGCCAGTCGCAGATCGCGCAGACAGGCGATGCCCAGCCGGACGGCCAGGTCGGCCGACTGCGGCGAAGCGCCGCGCCGCCGGCGAAGATCGTCGGTCGTGTCATCGTCCGGCCCGGGCAACTGGGCCTCGAATGCGTCCGACAACTGTCCCAGCAGCCCGCGCCCCAGGCGCTTCAAGCAGGTAGCTCATGCGTTGCTCCTTTCCCCTCTTCCTCCACGATCGCCCGCAGCGCCTCCCGGGCCGCGGTCAATCGCTCGTTCAACTGCAGCGCCCGGCGATAGGCCTGCGCGGCCGCGCGACGGCGGCCCTCCGCGCGCAGCGCGTCGCCGAGTCGAAGATGCACATCCGGATAATCCGCGCCCAGCGCGATCGCGCGCTCCAGCGCCGCCGCGCCCTCCTGCGGCCGGGACAGTTCGGTCACAACCTGCCCGTACAGGATGAGCGCATCGAGATGCCGCGGGCTGAGCGCCAGCGCGTCCTGAAGCCAGGCGGCGGCCTGCGGCACGCGGCCGCTGCGCCGCGCGAACCGCGCCGCGTGCAGCAGCAGCTCCGGCTCCGCCGACCGCAACGAGACCGCCGTCCGCACCGCGTTCCAAAGCTGTTCCGCGGCCTCGCCGTCGTCGGGCGGCAGCGTCTCCGCCATCGCCGTGATCAGCTCCGGCTCGTCGATGATCCGCTGCGCCAGCGGATCGACCGCCGACGGCGCTGGCACGGCGCCGGTGAAGCGCAGCCCGCGCTGCCGACTGCGCACCGAGGTGCGAACGGATCCGCCGAATTGCCGACCTGACTCCGCCACGGCCGCTCTCCCGTCAGCGCGCGTTCTTCTTGCTCTTGGGGTCGGCGGCCGGCTCCTTCGCCGCCGGTTTGACGGGCACGAGGAACGGCTGGTTGCAATAGGCGCAGCGCACGATCTTGCCGCGCGCCGTTTCGGACGCCACCACCGGGCGCCGGCACCCCAGGTTGGGACAGATCATTGTGACCGGCATTTCCCCACACTCCCTCTGCACCCGCCCCGCCCCGCCGCTGCAACCGCGGCGCCGGCAGCGCGTGACCGCCGTTTGTCCTATCGGCGCGACGCCCGCCCGAATCCTGTTGGCGGCACGCCGGGCTTCAGCGGGCCGATAGCGTCTCGGGCGGTTCCCTCTCGAAGGCAGTACCGGCGAATGATGCGCTCCAGCGTATAATCCCGCGCAGCGAGTGATAATGTCTCTACGCCTCACCATTCTCGGCTCCGGCACTTCCCACGGCGTGCCGATGATCGGCTGCGACTGCCCCGTGTGCAGCTCGCCCGATCCGCGCGACCGCCGCACCCGCTGCAGCGCGGTGTTTTCGTGGGCTGATGGCGCAGCGCTGATCGACACTTCGCCGGAGCTGCGTCTGCAATGCGTTTCCGCGGGAGTCACGCGCGTCGACGCGGTGTTCTTCACGCACTATCACGCGGATCACGTCGTGGGGCTGGACGACCTGCGGCGCTTCAACGCGCTGCAGGGCCGCGAGCTGCCGATCCATGCCGACGCAGCAACCCTGTCGCGACTGCGGCGGATGTTCGACTACGCATTCACGACCGACCCCGAATACCCCTCCGCCAAGCCCGATCTGCGGGCCGTCGAACTCAGCAGCCCGGTGAAAGTGTCGGGCCGAACCGTGACGCCGATCCCGTACTTCCACGGAAAGCTGCCCGTCTTCGGCTTTCGGGTCGGGAGCATCGCCTATTGCCCCGATTGCAGCGCCATTCCGGATGAATCGCGTCCGCTGCTGGCCGGGCTGGATGTGCTGGTGCTGGGCGCCCTGCGGCACCGGCCGCATCCGACGCACTTCACGCTCGCGCAGGCGGTGGATGAGGCGCTTCGCATCGGCGCGCGGCGGACGTGGTTCACGCACATCGCCCACGAGCTGCCGCATGGACAGACCTGCGACGAATTGCCGAGCGGAATGGCCCTCGCGCACGACGGGCTGGTGATCGAGTCCGCCTGAGTGCCGTCAGCCGCCCGCGGCGGCGGAGCCGTGCGAGTTCAGGCCGGCGCGTTACACTTCGCCCCCGGCGGCGTCGGATTCCGACCCCTGATCTCCCGGAAACACTGAATACCGTGACCGCGCCAAACGTCGATCCCTCTGAGGATGTGCTGATCGCCCGGGCCGTCCACGGGGACGCGGACGCCCGTCGCGAGCTGTTTGAGCGCTTCCGGGAGGCGGCGTATGCGGCGGCCCTGCGGGTTACCGGACGCCCCGAGGACGCCCTGGACGTGGTTCAGGACGCCTTCATCAAGGCATTTGAGTCGCTGGCCGGGTTCGCGCGGGGGGCGAGCTTCAAGACCTGGCTGCTGCGAATCGTCACCAATCGGGCGCTGGACCTGCTGCGGGCCGCCAAGGTGCGACGGGCGGCTTCCCTCGACCAGCGCAACGACGGCCAGGACCGCGATGGGCTGCCCGATCCACCGGCGCGCGGGGATGAATACGAGACGCCCGGCGCCGGGCTGGAGCGCATGGAATTGGGAGAGCGGCTGGCGCGCGCGGTCGCGTCCCTGCCGCCCGAACAGCGGGCCGTGTTCGCGCTGTACGCCGACGGAGAGCTGACCTACGCGGACATCGCGAAGATCGTGGGTATCCCGATCGGCACCGTGATGAGCCGGCTGTTTCACGCACGCCGGCGACTGACGGAGATGCTGGGCGACCTGGCGCCGACGATGCGACGGAAGGACTGAGACCGATGGCGCTGCGGGATGGTCCCGCGGCGCAATGGAGGATGACGGCCGTGACAACCCGCGACTGTGCGCGACAAAGCGATGCGCTGACGGCGCTGCGCGAGGGGCGCTTCGACGCGCTGACGCCGGATGCGGTTGCGGCGGCCGAGGCGCATCTCAACCACTGCGCCGCGTGTGCGGATAAGCTCGGCGCGGCGCGCCCTGTGTCGGCGAGTGACCCGCTGGTGCAGGCGCCGCGGCAGCCCGCGGCGGCCCAATGGCGGCGCGCGTGGGCCGTGATCGCCGATCGCAGCCCGTCCGTCAGCTCGATCTGGCGGGCGGGGCGGGCGGGAATCCTGCGAAGCGCGTGGACGCCGTTGGCAGCAGCGGCGGCGTGCGTCATGATGGTGGTGTCCTGGCGGTTTGCCGCGCCGCCGGTCGAATCCGGGCTGTGGTCCCTGGCCGCGGCGGGCGACGTCCGCGTGCTCGAGATGGACGTGGGCGAGGGCGTCACCGCGATGGTCGGGGATGGACCGACGGTGGTCTGGATTCTCGAGCCGGAGATGGATGCCCCCTCATGAAACCCGCGCTTCTCCGTCCGCTGGCCCTGTGGCTGCTGCTCTCGTCGGTCGTGGTGCTGTCCGGGGCGGCGCGTCCGCCGGCCCAAACCGCGGCGCAGGAGGGCGCAAAGGCCGAGGTGCAGTTGCTGGTGATCCGCGCCACGGACAAGAACGACACGGTCGATCCGGAGCTGCGCGAGATCGCGGACATGCTCAAGAAGCAGTACCGCCTGACGGGATTCAAGCTCGAAACCAAAGTGGTCAAAAGCGTCGCGCTGAACACGGCCGTGACCGCGACGCACAAGAACTACACCGCCTCCGTCACACCGACGAAGCGCGAAGAGCGCAAGGTGGAGCTGGTGGTCAGCGTGACGCGCCGCGAGGGAGACAAGGACCGCGTCCTGATCGACAAATCAAAGACGCACTCGACGCAGGGAAAACTCGCCCTGTACGGGGGGTTTCGCGACGGGGATGACACGCTGATCTTCGCGGCGGGGGCGAAATAGGCGCTCGACCGTTCGGGCGCTGCACGACCCGGCTCAGCGGCCGGCGCTAAATCCGGCTCAGGTGATCCGGGTGGTCGCGAACGTGGGCGGCGATGCCGTCGGCGTAGCGCTGCATGATGTCCGAAATCAACTCCGGCTTCTCGCCGCCGACGTCATCGGTCGGAACCCACAGCGGCGGCTTGACGATCAGGCGATAGTAGAAGTTCCGCCGCGAGACCACGAACGCCTGCAGCACCACCGAGTTCGTGCGCAGCGCGACCTGCAGCGTGCCGGTGAGGAACTCGCGCGTCTCGCCGAAAATCTGCACCGGCTGCGTGCGCAGCGCCACGCCGCGAACGCGGCCGACGTCCAGCGCCGTCCCGACGACGCGATTGTCGCGGAAACAACGGTAGATTTCGCGCGGGAAGCTGTCCGCATACAGCACATGAATCGCCGCGAATTCCGGGAAGGTGCGGGCGTACATCTCCTGCATGAAGACGCGCAGCGCACCCTCGTTGCGATCGCGAACCCCGGCACAACGGTAACCCAGCAGCGCCATCAACAGCGCCGCGACGTGATGCGAGCCGTGATGGCTGAGCATGACGTATACGCCGCGCCCGCGGGCCAGGGCTTCGTCGATGTGCTCGCGCCCGTGAAAGCGGATGCGCCCGAGAATCTTCTCCTTGGGCAGCTTGTCGAAGATCAGGTAGAGCAGCTTGTCGCAGCGCGTGCGCTGGAAATACTGGCGGACAATCCGCTTCTCGCGGTCGGCCGGAAGCCCCTCGGGAAACACGCGCCGCAGCTCGCGGCGGTATCGCGCGCGGCGCTTGAAGTTGATCAGGTACTCCAGCGTGCCGAAGAACACGCCGAAAAGAAAAAGCCCCTTGAGGCTGAACGCCCGCGCCCAGCCCCACAGAAACCCGCGCACGATCCCGAACTTTGCCCGCGCATACCACCCCAGCCGTCGCTCGCCCGGCCCGCGCGGATTCTCCGGCCGCTCGTCGGCCGCCGCGTCCGCGGGCTGCACGATCGGAGCGCGCTCCGCCGCTGTTGTGGAAGCCGTGGGCGTCATCCCGTTCCCATTGTCACAATCGGGCGGCGGGCATGCAATAGCCGATCCCGCGAACCATCCCCGCATCCACCGGAAAACCAGCGCCGTCGCTCACGACCTCCCGAACCGCCTGCTCCGACCCGCTCATCGCGCACCCGGTTCCGCGCCGGATTCCCGCTCCCGCTGAATCGCGCGCACCTCCGAAGCCAGGTGACGCAGCGCGGCGCGAACCGCGTCCAGAAAGTGATCCAGTTCGTGAATCGCGTGACCGGTCGGGTCATGCAGTTCCTCGATCAGCCCCTCCAGTTCCAGGATCAACCCGGCCAGCCACTCATTGTCGTGCGCCCGAATCTCCCCCAGCGCCTCGCGATACGCGCGTTCCGCGGCGCGGAATTCCTCGCTGTCCGGCGGATGCGCTCGCACCAGGTCGTGAAAGCGGTGGATCGTACGAATGAGGCGCTTCAGCTCGTCCACGACGGACCGCTCGCGCGCCACCAGCGCAGCCGCCGCGGCGCGGGCCTCCTCATCCTCCCCCACCCGCGCCAGCATCGCCCGAATCTCGTCCAGCCGCTCCTGCGGCAGCAGCGCCGGTCGCGCCGCGTGGATCGAGGACAACCGCTGCAGGAAGCGGGCCGCCACATCGGCGTCGCCACGGCGCAGCGCCTCAGCGGCAAAGGCGGCGAGGCGGTCCACGTGTCCCGCAAAGTGCGCCACCCGTGTGCGCAAGGCATCAAGCCGGCGGGCGCTGCGCGCATCCTCCTCCACGTCCGCCGCCGGTGTGCCCGGGCGGTGGTGCAATTCGCTCAACCGATCCAGCGCCATCTCGGCGGCGCGAACGTCGAACCGCCCGACGGCCTCATCGAATTCCGCACGGTCGCGCCGCCGGGCCAGCACCAGTTGCTCGCGCGTCGGCGGGGCCGGCGCCGGATGCAGGCGGGCAGGCTGCGCATCCACGTGCGGCCGATGCTCCGGCAGCACCGGGTGCACGTCCTCCCATGCGTCTTTCGCATTGCCGCCGGCCGCTGTGCGGCGCGGAATCCGCACGCCGGTCGGCAAGCGCGAACCCGTACTCGGACGAGCGCCGAGCGAGGCCGCGGCAATGCGGGCGTGCTCGCGGATTTCGGCCCGCTTCTGCTCGAGGAAGCTGCGCAGCATGGCCGCCAGTTCCGGATCGCTGCGCAGCTCGTCGGCGTGCAGGAGTCGCTGCCAGGTGCGATCGAGCGTGCGCTCGTCCACCGCCTCCCGGACAATCTCGGCGCAGAAGTGATGAAATTGCGAATCGCGGCGATGCCCGGCGGCGCCGTGACCGAGAATCACGCGCTGATCGCGAGTGGACACGGGCAGGCCCTCACGTCGCGGCGCGCTGCGGCACGCCGTTCAGCGGATGGTCAACGTCGGCAGCGGGCTGCGCTGCTGATCGCGCAGCTCCGCCTGCCGGAGAATCCGGCGAACCACGTCCTCGACCGCCTTCGCGACGGTCGCCTCGCCCCCGGAAAGACAGCGTTGCGGCTCGCCCGCGTCGCCGGCCAGTCGAATCGACACGTTCAGCGGGATGGCCCCGAGGAACGGCGCATCCAGCTCGCGCGCGGCGCGCTCCGCGCCGCCATGGCTGAAAATCTCATCGCGCTGACCGCAGTGCGGACAGACGTAGTAACTCATGTTCTCGACAATGCCGAGCACGTCCACCCCGAGCTTGCGGTACATCAGCAGGGCGCGGCGGGCGTCGATCAGGGCGACATCCTGAGGCGTGCATACGACCACCGCGCCGGAAAGCGGAATGGATTGCGCCAGCGTCAACGGGATGTCGCCCGTGCCGGGCGGCAGATCGACGATGAGAAAGTCCAGCGGCGCCCAGCGGCCGCGCTCCAGGAACTCCTTGACGTACTTCTGCGCCATCGGGCCGCGCCATACCACCGGCTGATCCGGTGCGACGAGGTAGCCCATCGACAGCACCTTGATGCCGTCCACCTCGGGGGGCACGATCATGCCGTCCTCGGCCGGCGCCGGCTGCGCCCCCTCGGTTGCCGTCAGTTTTGGAATCGATGGACCGTAGACATCCGCATCGAGCAGCCCCACCTTGAACCCGGCCCGCGCCAGGCCGAATGCCGCCAGCACGGCAACCGTGCTCTTGCCGACGCCGCCCTTGCCCGCCCCCACCGCGATGACATGCCGCACCCCCGGCACGCCGGCCGCTCCAGGAGCCGGGGCCAGGGCGAATTCCACGCCGACCCGCGTTACTTCGGAGACCCTCCCGACGGCCGTCTCCACCGCCTGACGCACCGCCCGCTGCACCGGCTCCGCACTGAGCGAAGGCGGTAGCTGCAGGGTGACCGCAGCGACGCCGTCGCAATAGGCCACGTTCCGAACCCATCCGAGGGTGGCCAGGTCCTGGCCGGAGTTCGGCTCGGTGACGTTCCGCAAAGCGGTCCAAATCTGATCGCGAACGACTGTACTCATGGTAAACGCATCATATCCGGGGCGGCTGAAGGCGGCCGCCGAGCGACAACAAAACCGGGGCCGCCGCGAAGCTCGCAGCGACCCCGGATTGAAAGCGAACCATCGAATCCGCCGGCCTCCGGCGGATGCGGGCTAATCGTCGTTGTACTGCGCCCAGCCGTCGGTCCACGGCTTGTTCGGCCAGGTGGTCCAGCCGGGGCCGTCCACGAAGCGCGTGTCGAAACGATCGTAGCGGGCGCTTCCGTCGAGGAAGCCGGCGACGTGCATGTTCAACTTGCCGTGCCAGCCGCGCAGGTTCTTGGCCTGCGTGTTGTTGCGGACGCCGCGCGGACGAGCGCCTTCGAGCGCGAAGTTCAGACGGTTCTCCTGGAACAGCATGAACTCCGACGCCCAGCGGCCGCCCTTGTCCTTCATAAGCACCTTGCCGAGGCTCGGGAAGCCCGGCTGGCCCGGAAGCGAACCGTTGCCCGCGACCGCGCTGCCGAAGCGATTCCCCGAACTGTAAGGCGGAATGCGCCCGGGGCCGGCGCCTGCGGTGTTGCCCTCTGCACCGATGTAGTAGTACGGCCAGTACCAGTTCGTCACATACGAAGTGCCCCACCACTCCCACGACGACTGTCCGGACTCGCGCAGCGTCTGATCGCGATTCGATGCGCCGGCCATCGGCACGGCGACCGTCCGATCAGACGGGCACTTGAAGACGCCCGGCAGTTCCATCTTTCGCGTCCAGCGCGCCGGAGTGGTGCGACCGACGCGCTCCGGCTGATCCCAACTGACCGAGGGGAAGATGTAGCGATTCAACGGACGGTGCTTCGGCGAGATCGCCAGGATGTCCATGTTGTAGTTGTACGCGTTCTCGGAATCCGGCAGACCGGTCGAGCGCCACGTCGCCGGGTTCAGATCCTTGTCCGGAAGCCCACCGCCCCAGATGAACTCCGAGATGATCCCCAGGTTCAGTGAGTTCTGTCCGTTGAGCGAGTAGTTGAACGGAAAGGCGAAGACGATGTCCGAGTTGCCGTCATTCAGGTAGGTGTTCGCACCCAGCAGCAACTGGCGCTGATTCGATAGGTCCACCGACACCCGCGCCGTTTCGCGTGCGGCCGAAAGGCTCGGCAGCAGGATCGAAATCAGCAGGGCGATGATGGCGACGACCACCAGCAGCTCAATGAGCGTGAATCCGGGAAGGCTGCGCTGTCGATTCATGCACGATTCTCCCAAACGCTTGGGCCGCGAATCTCCGCCCCAGGACCTCGCGGACCGACAAATGGCCGACGTGACGGGACTACCTCATACAACTTTATACATCGACCGCCTATTCCAATCAAGTGAGCCGGTCCCATATCGCTTGCCCGCCAATCGGCACAAGTGCCTCCGGGTGCGGTTCCGGACCAACACAGAAACCGATCCCGACAAACGCCCGCCGCTGCCCCGGGCAACCCCCGGCCGCGGCCCTTTGACCGCAAACCAGCGCCCCCCCACAATGCCCCGACGAATCCCCCCTTGCGGAGTGCCCGGATGCTCGTACGTATCGCCCACAGCCCCGACCCAGACGACGCCTTCATGTTCTACGGCCTGTCCAGCGGGGCGGTGCCGAGCGGCCCCTACCACTTTGAGCACATCCTGGAGGACATCCAGACGCTCAACGAACGGGCGATGCGCGGCGAGTACGAAGTCTCGGCAATCAGCATCCACGCCTACCCCTATGTCGCCGCCCGGTACGCCCTGATGTCGTGCGGATCGAGCATGGGGGACGGATACGGGCCGATGGTGGTGGCCCGCAAGCCGATGCGGCCGGCCGAGCTGGCGGGGTTGGAAATCGCGATTCCCGGCAAAATGACCACTGCGTTCCTGGCCCTGAGCCTGCTACTGGGCAAGGACGGATTCCGGCCGCGCGTGGTCATGTTTGACGAGATCCCGGCGGAAGTCGCCGCGGGACGGGTGGACGCCGGATTGGTGATCCATGAGGGGCAACTGACCTACCGGCGGGAGGGGTTGGAACTGGTCGTGGACCTGGGCGTGTGGTGGGCGCAGAAAACCGGGCTGCCGCTGCCGCTGGGCGGCAACGTCGTGCGGCGCGACCTGGGCGAAGAACACTGTCGCGAGATCACGCGCCTGATCCGCGAGAGCATCCGCTATTCGCTTGCGCATCGCGAGGAGGCGGTCGCCCACGCGCTGCGATTCGGGCGCGGGCTGGATACGAAACTCGCTGACCAATTCGTCGGCATGTACGTCAACGACTGGACCGTCGACTACGGCGATCGCGGCCGCGAGGCGATTCGCCGGCTGCTGCGCGAAGGACACGCCATCGGCATGGTGCCGGACGCGGGCGAGATTCAGTTCGTGGGATAGCTGCCGCGATCGGCGGCCTGAAAGCCGGTGGCAGGCAACCCGGACTCTTGAAGCCATTGCCGCCGGACCGGGCCTCGCGCGTTATTGCAGGACGCCGCTTTCCGGCGTGAATTCGCGCACGCCGATCACGGCGATTTTCAACCGCTGGGCCAGTTCCAGCATCCGAGATCTTTCCAGAATGATCGTCCGGCCGGCCTCGACCACCACCGCGACCGCACCGGCGCGGGCGAGATTTTCGATCGTCGTGGGCCCGATGGTCGGCACGTCAAAGCGCATGTCCTGATCGGGCTTGGCGACCTTCACCAGCGTCCAGCCGCGCTGCGGGCAGAGCGCTCCGGCCCTCTCAATCAGCCGGTCGGTTCCCTCAATCGCCTCGACGGCGATGATCTCGCGCTCCTTGACGGCGACGGCCTGCCCGATGTCCAGTGCGGCGATCTGCTTGAGCAGCGGCCAGGCGAAGGCGGCGTCGTCGATGACTGCGCGGGGCGCGTCCGAAATCGGCCGGACGCGCGGCGGGCCATCGTCACCGTCGCCGGGGACGAGCAGCCCGGCGGGGGCGAGTGCTTCGGGAATGTACCGCGTGGAATCGATCATGGTGACGCCGCGCCGACCCAGTTCATCCGCGACGGCCGCCAGCAGCGTGTCGTTGCGCTTGTCGCGGACGTGGAAGTACCAGAGCCGGATCGTGGTCAGGTCCGGCAGGTACCGCAGCCATTGTACCCAGCGCGGGCCGGCGAACATCTCCGCCTTGCGCACCCTGCCCACCATCACCACTTCGCGGCAGCCGGCGCGACGCAAAGCACGTATCCAGCGCCCGACCTGCACGATGCCGCGCCAGCAGAATGCTCCGCGGACATGCGATCCGGCCAGCTCGCGCAACCGCGGGTCGGCCCAGCCGCGCAGCGCGACCACGGCCAGCGGCCGCCCCGCGCGCCGCACGTTGCGGGCGACCAGCAGCGGCAGCTCGCCGGCACCGGCGATCAGGCCGATCGGCGTGTCCGCAGGAGCGCCGATGGAATCGCCGCCGGCGCTGCCGCTGCCCGGGGGGTTACATCTTTGCATGGCGGACGGTGGTGGTGGTGCCGACGAGGATTTTCTCAAACTCGCTCATCCCGTCGTCGTCGGTGAGCGGGCCGGCGGTCTCGCCGGTGACGAACTGATGGATCAGGCGATCCTCGGGACTGGTCAGCCGGGCGGGGTCGGCGCTGCGCAGCGCTTCGAACTCGCGGCGCGTTCCCGCCCGCAGAATCCGCCCGCCGTCGAGCATGATCATGCGATCGGCAATGCGGAAGGCGGAATCCATCTCGTGCGTCACGACGACGCTGGTCACGTGCAGCTTGCGGGCGAGGTCCATCATCAGGCTGTCAATCGCGGCGCTGGTCACGGGGTCAAGCCCTGCGGAAGGCTCGTCGTAGAAGAGCACCTGCGGATCCAGCGCCGTCGCGCGCGCCAGTCCGACGCGCTTGCGCTGTCCGCCCGAGAGCTGCGCCGGATACTTGTCGCGATGGGCCAGCATGTGCACCTGCTGGAGCTTGAGCGTGACGACGATGTCGATCACCTTCGGATCGACGGCCGAATGTTCTCGCAGCGGCAGCGCCACGTTCTCCGCAACGGTCAACGAACTGAAGAGCGCTCCCGACTGGAACAGGATGCCGATGCGCTTGCGGAGCGCGTTCAACCGGGCGGGCGGCGCTGAACAGAGGTCGATCGCGCCCAGCTCGGGCAGGTGGTATTCGATGCGCCCGGCCGCCGGTCGCAACTCCCCGATCAGGCAATTGAGCAGCGTGCTCTTGCCGCAGCCGGACCCGCCCATCACGACGACGGTCTCGCCGGGCAGCACGTCAAACGTCACACCGTTGAGAACCGTCTGCGTGGAGCCGTCGGGCATGTCGAAGCGCATGACCAGGTCGCGGACGGAGATCACCGGGGCTGGCGAAGCGCGGCTCGTCATGCGAACGGCTCCGGGCGGCGCCGGCGGCGCTGCGGTGGATCGCGGGAAGGCTCCTGCACGGAGCGGTTATACCGCGCCGCCGCCGGGGCATGAACCTGCTACCATGAGATGCGGCTGTCCGCGCGGCGCGGGTGCGCAGCGCGAAGTCGCGGCATGATCGGGGCCTTGGGCCATGATCGAAGCGCTTCCCAAGCGGGCGTTCTTCCGGTTCGAGGTGGCGGTGCGCGCCCGCCCCGCATCCGACTTCACGGCCGACGCGCGCAAGTGGGAGTCGCGGCACATGCTCCCGCCGCTGGTGGAGGTCGAGGGACACCCCCCGCTGGCCGACGTCTATGCCGGATGGGATGCGGAGGGGATGCAGTTCCTGTTCGACGTGCCGGACCGCACGACGCCTTTCGCCTGCCAGCCAAACAGCTGGTGGCACGGGGACGGCGTGCGAATCTGCATCGACACGCGCGACGCCCGCGACGTGCGACGCCAGACGCGCTTCTGCCATTTCTTCTACATCCTGCCGACCGGCGGCGGCTCGCAGCGGCGATCCCCGGTGGTGGGATCGCACCGCATGAGCCATGCACGGGAAACGCCGCCGCCCTGCGACACGTCCCTGATCCACGTCGAGGTGGACGCCCGTCGTCGCGGCTACGCACTGGGGGTGCGCATTCCGGCAAGCTGCCTGCACGGCTGGGATCCGCAGGAGCATCGCCGCATCGGGCTGTTCTACAAGTTGCTTGACACCCAGCTTGGCGAGCAGACCTTGTCCGCCGCCGACCAGATGGGCTGGAATCAGGATCCGAGCACCTGGGCGACGGCGGTGCTGTGCGACTAGGTTCTGTTTGACGGATCGAGGATTCGCAGCCTCGAGCGTCCGCCGACCTGCCCCGGCATGCGCCATCGCCGAGTCAGAGACGCGCGGTCGTGAGCGACCGCTGCGTCGCCCGCATGTGCCATGACGCCTGACGTTTCGACCGGCATTCCGGGCGGAATCTTGGGGTGGAACATCTGGTGGAATCTTGAGGTGGAACATCTGGTGGAATTTTGGGGTGGGACAACTGGTGGAATCTTGAGGTGGAACATCTGGTGCAATTCTGAGTGAAATCTTGGGTGGCATGCTTTCGCGGTACTCCGCGTAAGCATGCAGTCATGCCCGCGCTGCCAGTCAATCCGCCAGCAACGGCCACAGCTCCTCATCTCGCACGACATCCATCGCCGCCGCGACCCGCGCATCAAGCCATTCCGCGCGCGGCGCTTCCACACCCACCGTCGCCAGCAGGCGCTCGAGCACCGTCCGCAGCGTGAGCGGGCGACGATACTCGTGCAGGTAGGCCCGCTGACAGAATTCCCGCAGCGCCTCGATCAACCCCGGCGCCCGCACACCGCCGACATGCGTCAACGAACTCGACACCCATTCCGGGTCGCAGGCCGCAAAGTCGGTGTAGAAGCTATCCGCCAGCCGCGCTTCGCGTGACAGCAGCACCCGATCGAGAGCCAGCTCCACCCCCACATGCGCCACGAACCGCTCGACCGCGTCATGGACGCCCTCCGGCGGAACGCGCTCGCGAACCTCGCGCTGCCAGCGCGCAAACAGCGGCAGCGCGTGAAACGCAGCGTCCGCCGCAGCGTGATTGAGCAGCCCGTCGCGCAGGGCGGCCTCACCCGCGTCGCGCGGCGCCGCGTCGCGAACGGTGCGCCAGCGAATGCGATGGGACCGGGAAAATCGCGTCCAGAAATCCGGCAGCGCGACGCCGACGACAAACGCGCAGTCATTGGGCAGGCCGCGAATCGCGTGATTCAGGTGATAGTGCGCCAGAAAGTTCATCGCGGCGCCGGCGCCGGTGGCGGTCCGCTCCGAGGGCGCGGGTGCGCGAGGTGATAGCGTTCCGTCGCACGCGCAGCCCAGAGCGCGTGCAGCCGGTCGGCGGCCTGCCCCGGGGGCAGCGGCCGCAGCGCTTCACGATTTGCCCACAGGCCGTAGCGATCCAGCGTCTCGAGCGCGTCGGCCAGGTCAAACTGCACGCGCGCGCCGAAGTGCCGCCACAGCAGATCATCCACGCGCTCGCGCAACTGACCGCCATGATCGACGTGTCCGCCGTCCAGCAGGGCGACGAAGTACGCCAGCAGCGCCTCCTTCTGCTCCTCCTGCGAGATCATGGTCGCCAGCAGCGAGAGCACGCCGAAGTTGTTCGCCACATTCTGATAGTAGAGATGCCGCGTGCGATGCCAGTCGCGGGTGATGCGCGCCCGGCGATACCCGTTGAAGACGCGCCACGTCAGCATGGCACAGCCGAAGCACAACAGCCACAACATGCGGCTCGCCATCAGCAGGCCGGTCGACAGGAACTTGATTGCCTGCGATGCCGTCGTACCGAGCGTGCCCACCCCGCCGCTGATCATGAACGTGCGATCGAGCCAGCTCATCGAGGCGTTGGCGTGCGGCAGAAGGGCATCCACGTCGGCGGCGGGAATATCCTTGAACATCTTGATCAGCACGTTCGGGTCATTCTTGAGCCGCGCCACCAGCACCAGCCGCCGATACACCGCTGTCGTCTCAGGCACCCCCCGCCACGGATGCCGCCAGCTTCGCCGAACCAGCGGCACGCGCCCCCGGCCGCGAACAAACAGGGCGAATTCCTCCACCAGCTCCGGGTCCAGCCGCACCACCAGCCCGTGGGCGCTGGCGGCGCGCAGCGCCTCGTCAATGTGAACGTCCTCCAACTGCTCGAAGTTGGCCTTTTCCAGAAAGTAGCGGATCCGGTCCAGCAGCCCTAGGTAGCCCGCCGGGGACCGCAACCGCGCGTAGCGGGCGTGCGGCAGCGTGTCTCGATCCGGATTGAACGGCGCGTACATCTCGCCCGTGTCGCGAAGCAGCGCGGCCGCCTCCTGTTCGGCCAGCAGCGTCATTCCGGTCACGATTCGGTTGCAATCAGCCGCCGATTGACCCGCCTCCCCCGCCAGGTTCATGAGCACGGCCGACAGGTCCGATACTCGCACGGGCACAAACCGGTCATCGATCTGATGACAATCGGTGGCCAGGGTCGGGTCGGCGGCCAGTTCGGCGTAACGGGAGGTCATTCCGAGAATCCTAGTCGCGCAGCGACCATTCAGGATTGCCCAAATCGTCCGATTGATTATCCTTCCCCGGCCGGCGCGCCGTGGTCCGCGCGGCGGGAAGACGCAGGAATCGGCGAACGCAGCGGAGGTGCACTTGGTCGGTGCGGACGAACGGGCGCTGGTGGCGGCGGTGCGCGATTTTGCGCGCGCCGAGCTTCCCGAACGGGATCGCGAATGGGATCGCCAAGAGCGCTCCTGCACGGAGATCCTGCCCCTGTTGGGCGGGCAGGGGTTGATGGGGCTGCGCGTGCCGGAGGAATTCGGCGGCGTGGGGGCGAGCGTCGCGGCCTATGCGGCGATTGTCCGCGAGCTGGCGGCCGCATCCGCGTCCGTGGCGGTGACCGTCGCCGTGCACAACATGGTCTGCGAGGCAATTCATACCTTTGCTTCGCAAACGGCCCGCGAGCGCGTGCTGGGCGAGCTGGCCGCCGGAAGCGAATTGGCGGGGTTCGCAATCAGTGAGCCGAACGCCGGATCGGACACCAGTCGTTCGCAGACGCAGGCCCAGCGCGTCAGCGGGGGATTCGCCCTGACCGGCTCGAAGATGTGGGTCACGAACGGCGTCAGCGGGCGCTGGCTGATTGTGCTGGCGCGACTGGCCGGAGCGCATGCCAGCAGCGGCGGCTCGAAGGAGCTGACCATGTTCCTGCTGGACGCCGCCGGCAAAGGCGTGTCGCGCTCCGCCATTCACGGGAAAATGGGGATTCGCGGCAGCGAGACGGCCGAGCTGGCGCTCGATCGGGCGTTCGTGCCGGAGGAGCATGTGCTGGCCGGGCCGGGCGAGGGGCGGCGCGTCGCGCTGACGGCCCTCGACGGCGGACGCATCAGCATCGCTGCGCAGGCGGTGGGCATCGCCGATGCCGCGCTGGCCGAGATGCTGACCTACACGCAGCAGCGCGAGCAATTCGGCCGGAAAATCGCCGATTTTCAGGCGATCCAATGGGCGATTGCCGACAGCGCGACGGAGATCGCGGCGTCGGCGGGTCTGATCGGCCAGGCGGCGGCCCTCAAGGACCGCGGCGCACCCTTCACGCGCCAGGCGGCCATGGCCAAGCTGTACGCCTCCGAGGCGGCCAATCGAATCGTCTTTCGGGCGGTGCAGGCTCACGGCGGCTACGGATTCGTTCGCGAGTTCCGGGTGGAGCAGCTCTACCGCGACGCTCGCATCACGACCCTCTACGAGGGGACCAGCGAAATCCAGCGCGTGGTGATCGCCCGCGAGCTGCTTCGCGCATGAGCGCCCCCGCCCCGCCGCCGCACGCCGACGCACGCCCGCTGATCCTCATCACCGGGGCGTCGTCGGGGATCGGAGCGGCCAGCGCCCGCGCCTGTGCGGCCGGCGGGTGGAATCTGCTGCTCACCGCTCGCCGCGGAGATGCACTCGAGCGCGTCGCCGCCGAGTGCCGCGCAACCGGCGCGAGAGCCGAGTGTGTCATCGGCGACGTGTGCGACGCCGGAATGAGCGAACGGCTGCTGGATCACGCCGATCGCAGCTTCGGCGGAGCCTACGCCGTCTTCGCCAACGCCGGCTTCGGGTTCATGCGACCGACGCACGAAACGCCCGACGCCGAATTACGGCGGATTTTCGAGGTCAACCTGTTCGCCGGCCTGGACCTGCTCTCACGCGCAGCGCGGCGGCTGCTCGAAAGACCCGCCCCCGGCGGTGCGGCCGCGGCGACCGGCGCGGCGGGACGCCGCGGGCACCTGCTGATGTGCTCCAGCGCGCTGGCGAAATTCACGCTGCCGGCATTCGCGGCCTATTCCGCCACGAAAGCGGCGCAGAGCCACTTCTGCCGCGCGATGCGGATGGAACTGCGAGGCCGGCGGATCGAAGTGTCCTGCGTCCACCCGATCACGACCGAGACCGAGTTTTTTGAGCCGGCGACGCTATCCTCGCAGGGCGTCACGGGTCCGCAGGCGCGGATGAACGCCCCGCGCTGGATGGTGCAGCGGCCGGAAGTCGTGGCCCGGGCCGTGCTGCGCTGCCTGCGACGGCCGCGGGCCGAAGTGTGGACCAGCCCGGCGGCGCGCCTGCTGGCGGGTCTGGTGACGGTCTTTCCGTCCATGCTCGATCGAGCCGGAAGGCTGCTGACGCAGAACCGCGCCGATTGACACGAACGGGCGCGCAGGACGGCGGCCCAAAGGTTATCATGGCCCCCCGGACGCGGCCCGAATTGTGCGGAGCCGTACTGCCAGGGCGCCCGTCGCGGTGAGCGCCGACGGCTCGGAAAGGGCGGAATCGCATGTTTTCAGCCATCAATCGCACGATCAAGCGCATGGTGCTGCGGCAGCAGAAGGCCAAGCCGATCGTCCGCATCAGTGACACCACGCTGCGCGACGGATTGCAGACGCCCGGCGTGCGACTCGGCGTGCCGGAGCGCGTCGCGATTGCCCGGGCGCTGGCGGATGCCGGAATTCACTCGATCGACATCGGCTTCCCGGCCACCAGCCCGGCCGAGGCGGCTGCGGCGCGGCAGATTGCGCGCTCGGTGAAGGGACCGATTCTCTCGGTGCTCGCGCGGACGAAGAAGGAAGATGTCGAGCTGGCGGCGGAAGTGCTTTCAGGCGTCTCGCCCTTCAAACGGGCCATCACGCTCTTCGTCGGCACCAGTCCGCTGCACCGCGAACACAAGCACCAGATGACGCGCAAACAGGTGCTGGACACGATCTCAGCGGCCATCGACGCCGCCCACAAGCACTTCGAGGTGATCTCCTTCGGGCCGGAGGACGCCTCGCGGACCGAGCCGGACTTCCTGATCGAGGTCTATCGCGAGGCCATCAAGGCCGGTGCGATCTCAATCGGCTTCACGGACACGGTCGGCATCCTGACGCCGAAGAAGGCGGCCGACACCATCAAGATGATCCAGGACCGCGTGCCGAACATGGACGACGCGATGCTGGGCGTGCACTTCCACAACGACCTGGGCATGGCGACCGCCAACTCGCTGGCGTGCGTCGAGGCCGGGGCGAACATGGTGCAGGGGACCGTCAACGGCATCGGCGAGCGGGCCGGCAACACCCCGATTGAGGAAGTCGTGCTGGCGCTGACGCTGCACAAGGACCAGTACCGCAAGGACGTCAGCGTCGACTCCACCGCGCTGCTCGGACTGAGCAAGCTGGTCGCCGAATTGACCGGCTTCCACCCCGCCACCAACAAGGCCGTCGTCGGAAAAAACATCTTCCGCACCGAGACGGGTGTTCACCAGGATGGCCTGTTGCAGCACCCCGACACCTACATGCCCTTCCCGCCGGAACTGATCGGCGCCGGGCCGGTCGAGATCGTGCTGGGTCGCAACAGCGGCCGCGCCGCCGTCCGCCACCACCTCGAAGCAGCCGGCATGGAGGCCAGCGAAGAGCATGTGCGGCTGGTGATGGACTATCTCAAGACCGAGAGTCACAACCCCGAGGACTTCGCCGAGATTCGCACCTTCGTCGATCGCCTGCGGCCCTACATGGCGACCGACGAAGTCGTCGCCAAGAAGCTGCACGAACTGGGAATCGGCGAGGACGGTCTCCCCCTTGGAGCCAACGGCCGACACACCGACGCGCCGACCGGCTCGGACGCGCCTCGCGCAGCGTCGAAGCAACCGTAGGCCGACGGCGATGCTCCGTCCGCTGCAATTCCCAATACACGTCCGTTCTCAATTTCCCCCGGTGGCGCGATGAATCGCGGCTCCCGGATTGGGCGGTCGCTTGCATCGACCGCCCTGCTGCTGGCCGCCGTCTGGCTCTTTCACCGGACGGCGCTGCATGACGGCAGCGTGCTGGACGACCATTGGCACCAGCACGGGCTGCGCACCCACGGCTGGGCGCTCAACGAACTGCTGCGCACCCTGACGATCGACACCCGCGACTTCATCGAACTGTGGTGGCAGGATCGGCCGATCCGCTGGGAATACGCCCGCCCGCTGTTCATCCTGGCGATGAAAACCGTCTACGGGCCGATCGGCGGGCACGACCCCTTCTCCCTGCACGCCTACAGCCTGCTGCTGCACGCGGCCGCGGTGCTGCTCACCTGGCGGCTGTGCCTGTGGCTGACCGGGCGACGCGGCTGGGCGCTGGTCGGCGGACTGATCTTCGCCGTCTACCCCCACGCCGTCATCACCGTGGCCTGGCCCAGTTCGCAGAACTGCGTGCAGCAAACCGTGCTGTTGCTCGGTGCGCTGTTGTGCTACATCCGTGCGTCGGGACTGCGACCCGGCTGGGATGTCGCATCGCGGCCGGAGACGAACGGCCCGCCCCTGCAAACCGGCTGGTTTGCCGCCGTGATGCTGCTTTGGCTGCTGGCGCTGGGAACCCGCGAGAACGCGCTGCTCTTTCCGGCCGTTTTCGCCTCGTTCGATTTCGCCTTCGGCGGCGGTCGGCGCACCCTGCTGCGCCGTGCCCCCGCGTACGCGGCCTTCCTGCTGATCGGCGCGGCGTTCGTGGCCTGGCGGATGAGCGTCGTGACGCAGGGCATGCCCGATGTCTACCAGCGCCGGCCCGATGGCGACCTGCCCGGCTATGCACTCTGGTGCGCGGCGAAGTTGCTGCACTATGTCACGGCCGCCATCTGGTTCGCACCGATGACGGTCGGGCCGACCGGCCGCTTCGACCCGTGGACCGATTCGCCGGGCGACTGCCTGCTGATGCTGTCAATCGTGGCGGTTCTCTGGGGCGGATACGCCGTGGCGTGCCGGCGCGTGCGCGGTGCGTGGATCTGGCCCTTGTGGGTGGTACTGGCGGTTCTACCGGTGACGCCGGTGATCGCCACGCCGCACTCGGGATATTTCTGCGGCGTCGGCGTGGCGGCGATGCTGTGCGTCAGCGCGGCGCTGGGTCACCCGTTGACCGGGCAGACGCCCCGCAGCGGGACGCACCCCGCCGAGACGACCCCCGCCGCCGCCGGCCCGCCGCGAACCCGCCGCACCATGATTGCCCGACTGAACCGCGCCTGGACGGTGACGTTCCTGGTCGGCACGCTGGGGATGTCGGGGCTGAATCGCTGGCAATGGGACGGCACAATCGCGGCCGAGCGCTGGCTGTTGTCGTGGGTGCGCGCCGATCCACCGCCGCCGGCCGCCGAGCACGTCTTCTTCATCAACCTGCCGCTGGTGAATATCTACACCGCGGCGGCGCTGTCGCGCGAGATCGGCCTGCCGCTGGAGCGCGTTCGCGTGCACGCGCTGACGATCGCCCCGCAGGCGGAACTGTTCGAGGAACTGTGCGTCGTCGAAGCGATCGGCCCGTGCGAGCTGCGCGTGCGCATGATCTCGGGTCAGTCTTACTTTTCGCGGCTGGTCGGGCGGTTCTTCCTCGAAGGCGGCCGCGACGTCGGCGCGCTCCTTCCGGGAGAGACAATTCGCACAGAGCACCTGTGCGCCCGCATCGACGAAATGGACGCCGAAGGCGTGCGGCAGATTACCTTCACCTTTCCCCGCCCGCTCTCTGATCCGGCCTATTGCTTCTATGTCGTCACGCCCGACTGCGGCGCAGCGCGGCTGCGCTTCGACGCGGGCAGCACCAACGGGAACGCGGCTTCATCCGCCCTGCCGATCCTCTCTTTAACGACAGGAGCGGCGGCATCCGACGAGCTGCCGGATGTGATCGACGTCGCCGCGGCGGGCGCGAGCCTGGACGCCGGCCGCGCGGATGCCGGGCGCCTGCTGTTCGCGGCACGGACGAGCGCCGGAGCCGCGATTCGCCGGGAGGCCGAGGAGCGCCTGCGCGATGCCGCGCTGGTCGTGGCGCGAGCGCTGGCGGACCCGATCCAGATGCGGCTCGAAGTGCCGAACATGGACGAAGCGGACTGGAGCGCCGTCGAGGCATGGTGGAACCAGCGGGTGGATGACGAGCAGTTGCGGGTGGTCTGGCAACGGCGGTTCGACTTCGACGCGCTGCTCAAGGCCCGTGAGGAACTGCCGCACGCGCGCAAATGGGCGGCGAAGGTCTTTCGCACCGATCTGTACCTGACCGGTCCGCCCTGGCCGGGGCCGCGCCGGCTGCAGCGCTGATCCCGAACCGGCCGCCGCGAAACTACGGGCAGGGCTGACCCGGCGCGGGCGGCGCGATGATGCACGCGACGAAGCCGTCGATGTCGAAGTTGTTCAGGGAAGTCGAGCCGTCCAGATCGCCCCAGCAGTCGCGCGCGTCAAAGCAGGCCTGCGTTCCACCCCGCGCGAGATAGGAGCTCGGGTCTCCGCCGCTGAGCAGCGCGTCCACGAAGAAATCAATGTCGAAGTTGTTCACGCTGCCGTCGCAGTTCGCATCCCCCAGCAGGCACGGAACCACCGTGAAGCTGATCATCGCCCCCGTCATCACCGCCGTCGCCGGCGCCACCGGCGAAATCGCCGGCGCATCGTTGCGCTGAACCAGCACATTGGCGATGCCGTCCTGCAGAGAGAACGAGTACACACCCGGCGTGTTCGGTGCGGTGAACGACCCGCCGGCCAGAACCTGCAATCCCGCCTGCCCCACCCCGGCAACCGGGCTGGCCGTCTCCGCCATCCCCGAGCCGGGACTCTGCGACACGCCGAACGTGTTCTGCATTCCGCCGATTTGAATCAGGTTCTTCTGCCCGACCGTTCCGCGCTGCACGCCGTAGTATCCGTTGGCCGCGACCACGTCGCCGGGGTTCGTCACGCCGGCCGGGCGTGCGAAATTGGTCATGCCGGCCGGAACCGGGGCGGTCGCCGGCGGGATGTCAAAGAGCGCCGGGTTGGCCGGATTCTGGATCAGGTCCACAACGACCAGCGCCGCGCCCTGATTATCGCCCGTCGAAATCGTGAACCCGGCGGTCCAATGAACGATCGACCCGCCGGTGACGTTTGTGCCGTTCTGCGGGGAAGTGAGCGAAAAGGAAACGGTCTGAGCGAAAGCGGCGGCCGAAAGCGAACCCGCCAGCACCGCGCGAAGCACCATGCGCATGATCGAAACCTCCGAGATCCGCAATTCTACGCGATTTGACGCGCTTGATTCAACAGAATCCGCCGTTTCAGCACAATCCGCGACAGGCCGCGGCGGCATGCCGCGGGCGATGCCGATCAGCCGCGAACGGCGGCGGCCGGCTCGGGTGGTGGCCGCCGGCGGTACAGGTGCCAGATCAGCGGAATGACCGCCAGCCGCGCAATCGACGAGACGGTGTAGACGATCATGTAGGCCTGAAACGAATTGCCGGCGACGTACAGCATGAACCCGCCCAGTGCGGAGCCGACCACCATCGCCACAGCGTTGAACAGGTTCTGCGTGGTCAGGATGCTGGTGCGTTCGTGCTCGCGCAGCGTCTCGAACGTCAGCAGCACGACCGCCAGTTCCCATGCCCCCCAGGCCAGCCCGGAGGCCATCTGCACCACCAGCAGGTACACGAAGTTCTGGTGCACGACCCACAACACCGCCAGCGGGGCGATGCCGATGCCGGCGCACAGAAACACGAGCCGCGCGCCGTAGCGCGTCGCCACCCAGCCCCACAACGGCGTCGAGAGAATCTTGAACAGCAGCGTCGTGCCGTTGAGCATCATCCATTCGGCGTCCGAGCCGTGCAGCTCGCGCTTGATGAACGCCGTGAAGTATGGACCGGCGATCATCGAAGTGAACTGCATCGCCAGCACGCACTGCACGAGCTGCAGGCCGCCGGTGCGGCTAACCAGGCGGCGCAGCCACTCGCCGATGGGAACCACCCGCACGTTGGCGGGCACCGGCGTGGACTCGCGCGTGCCGATCAGCAGCCCGGTCGAGATCGCTCGAAAGACGAACGCGGCGGCAAAGAGCACGGCGAAGGCCGCCACGTTCCGCCCACCCTGCGCCACGCCCTGCAGATAGACCCCCGCCAGCACGAAGCTGGTGAGCGCCCCGAGCTGCGCCCAGCGCGTGCGCGTGGCGAAATAGCGGGTGCGCATGGCGGCCGGGACCGTGCTGCTCATCCAGGTGAACCACGCGCCGCCGGCGGCCATCCCGCCGGCCCAGTAAAGCGCGGCGATGCTGAACAGCACCGGCACCAGCCAGGCGCGGACCTCACCGGCCTCCGGACGGGTGGGATAGGCCAGGGCGACTGCGACCATCGGCAGAAACGCCAGCGTCTGCATGAACACGCACAGGACGACCCAGCGCTTCTGCGAACCCAGGGCGCGGACACCCGCCGGCGACGCCAGTTGCAGCACCGCCCCGATCAGCACCGGCACCGAGACGGCCAGCCCGCTGGCGACCTCGCTGCCGGTGACCGTCAGGACGAACAGCGCGAAGCAGAACTCCCCCACCCCGACCATGAGGCTCCACATCACGCCGTCGACCATCACGAAGCGAAGGTCGCGGCGCAAGGCGGCGTCGACGACCGGCGGAGCGGTCATGGGCGGTTGCTGCACCTCATCCGCCGCTCATGCGACGACGCGCCGGCCCGGTGCGGGCCTGCGATCGAGTCGGGGAGCCGAGCGGATTCCGGGGAACAGGATAATCGACGCGGGTTCCGGGGGATGAGGCGACCCGGCTGTGTCATCGGCCGCGGCCGGGGCGCTGGCAAGTGCGACCGCACACGAGGCTGAATTCTCGCGGCGTCGGGTTAGAGCTTGGTCGCCCGCACGACCTCCTCGGGCGTGGTGTGGCCGGCGCGGACCATCGCCCAGCCGTCCTCGCGAAGCAGGCGCAGGCCGTTGCGGCGCGCCGCGGGCAGCAGTTGCGATGCGGAGGCGCGCTGCACGATCAGCTCGCGCAGCTCGTCGTTGAGCGAGAGCAGCTCGTAGATCGCCCGGCGGCCCGCATAGCCGGTGTTGTGACACTCGCGGCAGCCGCGCCCGCGGGCGAGCTTGTCACCCGCCTTGTACTCAAAATCCTTCGGCAGCCCCCGCACGTCCTCCGGGACATAACTCTCGCGGCAGTGTTTGCAGATAGTCCGCACCAGGCGCTGCGCCATCACCGCCTCGACCGAGCTGGAGATCAGGAACGGTTCGACGCCCATGTCCATCAGGCGCGTCGCCGCGGAAACGGCGTCGTTGGTGTGCAGCGTGCTGAAGACCAGGTGGCCGGTCAGCGAGGCGTTGATCGCGACTTCGGCGGTTTCCTTGTCGCGAATTTCGCCGACGAGGATCACATCGGGGTCGTGTCGCAGGAAGCTGCGCAGGGCGCGCGCGAAGGTGAGGCCGATCTTGGGCAGCACCTGCACCTGGTTGACGCCCTCCAGGTAGTACTCGATCGGATCCTCGATCGTCAGGATCTTCAACTCGGGACTGACGATCTCGGCCAGCGCGGCATACAGCGTGGTGGTCTTGCCGCTGCCGGTCGGGCCGGTGACCAGGATGATGCCGTGCGGGCGGTTGATGACCTCCTGGAAGGACGCATACGTATCGCCCTCCATGCCCAACTTCGGCAGCGACAGCTTGACCGCGGTCTTGTCGAGAATGCGCAGCACCATGCCCTCGCCGAATGCCATGGGAATGATGCTGACACGCAGATCGATCTCGCGGGCCTGCATCTTGATCTTGAAGCCGCCGTCCTGCGGCAGGCGCTTCTCGGCGATATTGAGCTGGCTGAGGATCTTGATGCGGCTGATGACGGCGTTCTGGAAGCGCCGGATCTCGGGCGGGACGTTCGCATTTCGAAGGACGCCGTCGACGCGGTAGCGCACCGCCAGGTCGTGTTCGAACGGCTCGAAGTGAATGTCGCTGGCGCGCTGGTCAATCGCCTCCTTCAGAATCTCGTTGACGAGCTTGATGACGGAGGAATCCTGCGCCATCTGCACGTCAAGATCGGTCGACTCGAGCCGCATCTCATCGATGACGGTGACGTCATCGCTCTCGAGGACCATCTCCTCCAGCACGTCGCCGCCGACGCCGTAGAAGGCCTTGATGAGCTTGTTGATTTCGGAGCGCGTCGCCAGCACCGGCTCGACCGGGATATTGATGCAGGTCCGAACCTCGTCCAGCGCGTACACGTTCAGCGGGTCGCTGATCGCCACAACAATGCCGCGGCCGTTGCGGCGAACGGGGATCAGGCCGTAGCGATGCACCAGCCGGCTGGGAACGAGCTTGAGCAGGTCCGGATCGACGTCCCCCTCGGACAATTCCGCCACCGGCACCATGAACAGATCGCTGTACACCTTCAACAGGTCGCGCTCGCGCAGCGCGCCGCTGCGGATCAGGACATGCTCGATCCGCTCACTCGGCGAACTGCGGCCGCTCAGCGCCCCCTCCAACTGCTCACTGGAGACCAACCCGCGATCGACAAGCGCTTCACTGATCGTCATGCAACCGATCCCTCGGAATTGAACGATGCCGAAAACGATCCCGACCAAACGTCGCGGATCGCCCGGACCGAGCTTATACACGCGCCGCGGTTGGAGATTGCAGCCGGCCAATTGTCGTTATCGGACGACGTGTGCCCACTCAATGAGCCATTCCAGCCGCCGCAGCGCAGGTCTGCTCATTTGGGCCAGGGTGGCAGCGGCGCTTCGCCCTTGGGCTGCTGAATTTCAAGGCCGGGATAGTAGCCCTGTGTGTAGGTGCTCTTGCAGGCGGTGCAGCGCGGAGACTGCGGGATGCGCGGCTGGCCGGTGGACCTGTCCGGAACGGGCACGAACACCCGCCTGCAGGTCACGCAGAAGAACTTCGGAAATACGGCCGGCTGACGACAATGCGGACAGGGATAGGGGGCGATGTCGAGGCTCTTGAATTCGGCGGAAACGTCCCTCTTACAGGCGAGGCAGGCGCCATTGATCATGACGCGGGAGGCGAAATCCGCCCCGCTCGAACCCTGGCGCCCGAAAAACAGAAATGCCGCCACTCCCAGCGCGAGCAGAGCAAAGACACCCAGCGCGACGTTTCTCGACATCCGTTCGGCCCCTTACTGGCGCTGGGCCGAGCGATTCGGGAGCTTCCGCCATGCGTTGTTGTTGGTCTTCCAGGCCGGGCTAAGCTCATCCGGGAATGCGTAGGGGTGCCAGTGGTCCGGCCCGAGCAGCTTTCCGATGCCGGGGTTTTCCATCAGTCGCCGGCCGGGCGGCTTGTTCCACGGCGAGCTTGGATCGCGCCATTCGGCGATGTCCGAGGTGTTTTGGCGCTCGTAGGTGCCGAACCCCCACGGCTCAACCTTGTCGCGAACGCCGCTCTCGCCGGGTCGCCAGAGGAACGTCTGTGTCGTATTGACGGTTTCGAAGTACAGGTCGTTCTGATTACGCGGTGGGCGCGGCGTGACCACCGCGACGTGGCCGTCGCGATAGAGGAAATTCGCCCCGAATGTCTTGCCGTGACGCCAGCCGACCATGCCGGCGACGGGGTTGATGAACTGCACGATGTCGGGCTGATAGCCCAGGACGCGCGGCGCCATGACCCAGGCGGCGTTCACCGAACCGATCCAGGACCACCAGCCGTCGGCGGCATAAACCTGGCGGGCGGCGTCGCCGTGCATGTCCTTGGGGAATTGGTAGTGCATGATCTGGCTGAGGCCGTAGCTGGTGCGCGTGCCGAACTTCGGCGACTCGTTGACGCCGAAATTCTCGACGAAGCGGTACTGGTTGGCCCAGCCGGAGACGCCGCCCTGCCCGCGTTTCTGCATCGGGGAATCGGGGCGCTGATCGCTGGGACACACCCCGGCCTTGGGATCGCTCAGGTAGCCGTTGTCGAAGAGAACATCGACCCAGGTGAGCATGAAGGGCTGCGTGCCGGCGGGTGCGCCCGGCTCGCCGTCGTCCCAACCGGGACCGAAGCCGTTGTTCTCGGATTGACACGCGGCGACCGCCACGCCCTGGCCGTGCAGGTTGGCCTGCGACTTGGCCCGGCGGGCCTGCTCGCGCGCCTCGCTCAGCGCCGGCAACAGGATCGAGATCAACAGCGCGATGATCGCAACGACGACGAGCAGCTCGATCAGCGTGAACGCGGGAGGTCTGCGGGTGAACATGTTTTCCTCGCGTGGATGGGGGCGTGATGCCGACCCGACAACGCGAATTCGCGCTGGGTGAGCGCACGCTTCACTGCCTCTCAATCATAGAAGCCGGGGCGGGAGTGAACAAGCCGGGGGAAAGGCGGAGACGACCGGCGGCGCGCAGCCGGGGAATTGCGACCGCACAGCCGGACCGGACACGGCACCGCGGGCAGTACAATGCGCGCGTCACTTCGGAGAGCATCCATGCCATCCGCCGACGACGATCCGAGCGCGAATCCGGGGCCGGGTGAACCGGACCTGACCGCGTCACAGCTTGGGCGCGATGATCTGGCCCTGGTGCAGCGGCTGCGCGACGGGGATGCGGAAGCGGTGGCCGGGCTGGCGCGGCGCCACGGCGACGAGTTGCGGCTGTTCTGCCGGCGGATGCTCGGGGATGAGGCGCAGGCCGAGGACGTGGTGCAGGATGTGTTCGCGGCCTGCTGCGGGCTATCGGCCGAAAGCCTGCCGACGGCCAGCGTTCGCGGGTGGCTCTACCAGCTTTGTCGAAACCGCTGCATCGACGCGATTCGGCGTCGAAAGCCATCGGCCGGCGCACTGGCCTATGACCGGCGCGCCGCCCAGCGGAGCCTGGAGAGCGCGGTGGACCCGCTGACAACGCCGGCGGGCAAGGCGCTGAAGCGCGACCGGGCGGAACGGGTGCTGGCGGCGCTCTCAGGGCTGGATGAGGAACTCCGGGCGGTGGTCGTGATGCGCTACTTCCAGAACCTCTCGCGCGAGGAGATTTCCGAGGCGATCGGGCTGGGGCTGGCCGGAACCAAGGCCCGGCTGTCCAAGGCGATGGAGGTGCTTCGCGACGCGCTGGGAGGAATGGAAGAGACGCAGGCGGGGGGATGATCGGAAGCGCGGCAAGCGCCAGCCGCTACCGCGTACGCCGTGCCCCGACGGGTGTGCGACTGCCGTGTCAACGGAGTCGCGGCGCGCGTGCCGATGATGTGCCGGGACGGGCGCTCGCAGCGCGCCGACGCCGGAAAGCTGCCACGATTGCGATGCGATGGAGTAACGCGGGGCGCCGCGGTCAGCCGCGGCCGGCGCCGACCTCTGCCGGCATCTCGCGCGTCGTCTTGCACTTGGGATAGCCGCTGCAGCCCAGGAATTTTCCGCGACGGCCGACGCGGATCAGCATTTCCTTGCCGCATTCGTCGCACATCACGCCGGAAGGCTCCGGCTTGGGGCGATCCGGGGGCGGCATCAGCTCCTCGGCGCGCTTCTTCGCCTCTCCGCGCAGGTTGGCGACAAACTTGCAACGCGGGAAGCCGGTGCAGGAGTAGAACGGGCCGAACCGTCCGCGCTTCAGATCCATCGGCTCGCCGCACTCCGGGCAGGCCAGGCCGCCCTCCTCGGGCATGACCTCGACCACCGGCCGGCCGGTGCGCGTCATCGCAAAGCCGGGCGGCGGCTCGGCTGACGCGCCGGTAACGGACTTGCCGGCGCCCTTCCCGCCGGCTGCGGCGCCCCTGCCGGCGCCGGCCTTGCGGGATGCGCCGCCGGTTGCGGCATCGCCCTCATGCTGCGCACCCTCGCCGTACCCGCCCTCTGATGCCGCTGTGCCGCCCGCACCATTTGTCGCACCGGCCGCAGCGGCCAACGCGCGCAGCTCTTCGAGCTTCTCAATCGGCTTGGCGTTGCGGCACTTGGGAAAACCCGAGCAGGCGATGAACTTGCCGCGCTTGCCGGAGCGCAGCACCATCGGCCGTCGGCACTTGTCACAGTTGATCCCGGCCTGTTCCGGCGGCGCGGAGGGCTTTCGCTCCAGCCGCACGTCGTCGGGCATGTTTTCGATCTGCTTGCATTGAGGGAAGCGATCACAGCCGAGAAACGCGCGGCGGCCCTTGCGCTTCACGACCAGCGAGCCTTCTCCGCAGGCTTCACAGGGGCGCTTCAGCTCCTCCTCGGTGACGAGGCGCTTCGGCTCGCCCTGCTCGGTGCACTCGACGGTGGTCCGGCAATCGGGATAGCCGGTGCAACCGAGGAAGACGCCGGTCTTGCTGCGGCGCATCACCATCGGCTTGCCGCAGGCCTCGCAGGGGTGTTCGCTGACCTTCGGAATCTGCGGGCTGCCGTCGCGATCCACGTTCAGCGTGGACTTGCAGGCCGGATAGGCGGTGCAGGCCAGGAAGCGCCCGGTCTTGCTCCAGCGATAGACCATGTCCGCGTTGCAGGCCGGGCACTTGACGGAGGAAGGCTCGGCGCGGGCCGTGTCCATCTCGGTCGCGGCGCGGGTCAGCAACTCGTGGAATGGATCGTAGAACTCGTGCAGCACCTGCACCCAGTCGAGATGCGCTTCCTCGATCTTGTCCAGCTCCTCCTCCATGTGCGAGGTGAACTTGATGTCCATGATCCGGGGGAAGTGCGCGACCAGCTTTTCCGTCACCAGTTCGCCCAGCGCCGTCGGGAAGAACTTGCGGTCCTCCAGCTCGACGTAGCCGCGATCCGTGATGGTGTCGATGATGCTGGCGTAGGTGCTGGGGCGGCCGATGCCCTCGGCTTCGAGCATCTTGACCAGCGAGGCTTCCGTGTAGCGCGCCGGCGGCGACGTGTACTGTTGACGCGGAATCAGCGCCAGCAGGCCGACCGGCCGGCCGGTCTCGAGCGGCGGCAGCAGCGCGTCGTCACTGGTGACGCCCGCCACGCGCATGAATCCGTCAAACACGAGCTTGCGCCCGCTGCCGGTGAACTTCGCCACCTGAGACGATGAGCCGCCGGTCGAAGCCGCTTCGACCGTCACCGACGTGGAATCCCATTGCGCCGGGGGCATCTGGCAGGAGACGAACCGCCGCCAGATCAGGTCATAAAGCCGCAACTGCTCGTCGGAAAGCTTCCCGCGCAGGCTGTCGGGCGTGCGAAAGGGATCAGTCGGGCGAATCGCTTCGTGGGCTTCCTGCGCACGAGCCTGGCGCTTCCCATAGAAAACCGGCGCTTCGGGAAGATAGCGGTCGCCATACTCACCGCGGATAAACCGCCGGGCGGCGTCGATCGCCTCATTGGAGAGATTCGTCGAGTCCGTACGCATGTAGGTGATCAGACCGATCGGCCCCTCGCCCGAAAGATCCACGCCTTCATACAACCCCTGCGCGACGCGCATCGTGCGCGACGCGCTGAACCGCAACTGCGTGCTGGCCTGCTGCTGCAACGCCGCCGTCGTGAACGGCGCCGAAGGGCGCGTTGTGGTGCGCTTGGTCGCAAGATCGGCGATCCGGCAGTTCGGCTCGCTTCCCGGAATCGGGGCGATGTGCAGCTCGACCTGCTCCAGGTTCAGCCGGCGATATTCATCGAAGGGGCGACGCGCTTCGCGCTCCACTCTCCAGCCCAGCGCTTCCAGCGCGTTGCGCGCGGCGGCCGCGTCGCGGGCGGCGAACTTCGCGCCGTTGACCTCGGCCAGCTCGGTGCGGAAGGAGTCGTGCTGCCGCAGCCACTCCAACTGCTCCTTCTGCGTCGGAGATTTGGCGACCCGCGCCAGCCAATCCGCAGAGAGGCGCCCCGCGGCTGCGGCGTCCGCGCTGAAGTCGGCGACGATCTGCCAGCTCTCTTCCGGCACAAACGCGCGGATTTCCCGCTCGCGCTCCACGATCAGCCGCACCGCGACGGATTGCACCCGCCCGGCGGACAGCCCCTTGGCGATCTTCCGCCAGAGCAGCGGCGACAGCTCATAGCCGACGATGCGATCGAGGATACGCCGCGCCTGCTGGGCATTGACGCGGTCCAGCTCCAGCTGATGAGGATGGTCAAACGCGGCGGCAATCGCCGTTCGTGTGATCTCGTTGAAGATGACGCGGCGGATCTTCTCTTCCGGGAGATTCAGCGCCTCAACCAGGTGCCAGGCGATGGCCTCGCCTTCGCGGTCACGGTCGGTCGCCAGATAGATTTCGTCGGCGGCTGAGGCCAGCTTGCGCAGCTCGGTGATGACTTTGAGGCGGCTGGGCAGAATCGCGTAAGTCGGTCTGAATCCTTCGCTTATGTTGATCCCGAAGTCCCGCTGAGGCAGGTCGCGAACATGCCCCATGGACGCCTTCACGACGAAATCGTCGCCGAGATACTTGTTGATTGTCTTGGCCTTGGCCGGCGATTCGACAATCACCAGTTTTCGTCCGCCCGCCTTCGTCTTCGCCATCACAGCCTCTAAATCTTTGCTGACATTGCTGTTACAACGCTTCTGCGGTCGGATTCACCGCCGCCCGGCGCAATGCTTCATCGGCGCGCCGGGTCGATCTTCCCCAACGTTACCGGCTGATCCCCGCCATCAACTGTTAGTAGGAACCGCCCCGCTGTCAAGCCGGGCCGCGCGCAAACTGTCCGCGACCCATGAGCGAGCCGGGCCACACAATGCGCGATCGGGAGCGCTTGCGGGCCACCCGCTGCGGGCAGGATCAAGCCCGGCTATCTCGGCGTCAACGCACGAAATTCGCGACGGAACGGCCCCGGATTCCCGCGCTATACATTGCGCAGCGTGTGACCGAGCTTTTCCTTCTTGGTTTGCAGATAGCGCCGATTGGAGTCCGTCGCGGTGGCTTCCAGTGGAAGCTGTTCCGCAACCTGAAGTCCGTAGACCTCCAGCCGCGAGACCTTCTTGGGGTTGTTGGTGAGGATGCGGATGCGCGACAGGCCCAGGTCGCGCAGAATCTGCGCCCCGACGCCATAGTCACGCCGGTCGGCCGGCAGCCCGAGCCGCTCATTCGCCTCGACCGTGTCCAGCCCCTCATCCTGCAGTCGGTAGGCGCGCAGCTTGTTGATCAGGCCGATTCCCCGCCCCTCATGCCCTCGAAGATAGACGACGACGCCGCGCCCGGCCGCCGCGACCGCCTCCATCGCAGCGTCAAGCTGGTCGCCGCACTCGCAGCGCATGGAGCCGAACACGTCGCCGGTCAGGCATTCCGAGTGAACCCGCACCAGCGCCGGCTCATCCGCCCGCGGGTCGGCGGGATCGCCGATGCCGCCCATGCACAGCGCGACGTGCGTGGTGCCGTCGGCGTGCGAGTGATATGCGAAGAGCTGCCAATCGCCGAAGCGGTTGCGGATGGGGACCGTCTCCACGCGCTCGACGACCCGCTCCCGCTGCATGCGGAATTCAACCAGATCGGCGATGGTGGCCATTTTCAGTTGATGGGTGCGGCAGAACTCCGTCAGCTCCGGCACACGGGCCATGCTGCCGTCGTCATTCAGAACCTCGATCAGCGCAGCGCCGGGCATCAGGCCCGCCAGCCGGCAAAGATCGACGCTGCCCTCGGTCTGGCCGGTGCGAACCAGGACGCCGCCATCGCGGGCGATCAGCGGGTTGACGTGCCCGGGACGGGCGAAGTCCTCGGGCTGAGCCTCCTCCGCCACCGAGTGACGGATCGTGATCGCGCGATCAGAGGCGGAGACGCCGGTGGTCGTCCCCAGCCGGTTGGCGGCATCGATGGTGACGGTAAACGCGGTGCCCAGCGGAGTGGTGTTGACCGCCGCTTGCGGCCCGAGGCTGAGCTTGGCGCAGCGCGCCGCGGAGAGCGCCACACACAGCGTCCCGCGGCCGAAGCGGAGCATGAAATTGATCGCCTCGGGCGTGGCGAACTCAGCCGGCAGGACGAGGTCGCCTTCGTTTTCGCGGTCCTCGTCGTCCACGAGGACGATCATCCGGCCGGCGCGCAGCTCATCGAGAATCTCCGGAATCGGTGAGAACGGCGGACGCGGCATGACTGGTGCTCCACGGCGATCTTCGAGCCACTGCGAGCCGGGCGCCGGCGCCCGGCCCCGGGCACTCCAGAGTGTAGCAGGTCCGCGGTCCGGTGGCGGATGACGGATCGGGAGGATATGATCCCCCGCTTGCGCCGTCGGCGGTGCGTCGGCTCCTGCCCCCGTTGGCCGGACGGCGCAGCCGGGGCGAATTCTGGGTCGGAGCGAGCGCCGCGGTGAAATTCGTTCTGGTGGATCGCATCAGCTTGTGGGAGCCGGGTCAGCGGCTGATCGCGCACAAGAGCGTGTCGCTGGCGGAGGAATACCTGCAGGATCACTTTCCGCGGTTTCCGGTGCTTCCCGGGGTGCTGATGCTGGAGGCGCTGACGCAGGCAGCGGCCTGGCTGGTGCGTGCGTCGCTGGACTTCGGGCCGTCGGTCGTGTTGCTGCGCGAGGCGCGGAACGTTACATATAAGTCGTTCGTCCAGCCCGGACGGACGCTCGATGTGGAGGTTTCCTGCCGTCAACTGGACGCCGGGGAGAGTGTCTTCCAGGCATCCGGGACGGTGGACGGCCGGCCGACGCTCAAGGGCCAACTGGTGCTGCGGCACCTGAACCTGGCCGATCAGGACGCGGCCCTGGCCGAGACGGACCAGCGGCTGCGGGAGCGGCACCGGCGGCAGTTTGAGCTACTGGGCGGTCCCGGCGCTCGCCGCGACGCCGCGTGCGCGGCGCCGGCCTGACGGCTGCGGTGCAGCGTGGAGGATGAGACGTTGACCAGGGATGAGATTCTGGCGAAGGTTCGCGCGACGCTCGTCGAGGCGCTGAGCGTGGACGAGGAAGAGGTCACGGAGGACGCATTTCTCCGCAAAGACCTGGGGGCGGAGTCCATCGACTTTCTCGACATCGTGTTCCGGCTGGAAAAGACCTTCGGGATCAAGATTGCGCAGGATGAGCTGATTCCGCGGGACATCGTCCAGAATCCGCAGTTCGTCGCGGCCGGTCGGCTGAATGAGGACGGGCTGGCCGCGCTGAATCGGGCCATGCCGCACGCCGACCTTTCCGCCTTCTCGAGCAACCCGCGCATCGACGATCTGCCGGATGTCTTCACGGTCGGCACGATCGTGAGCTTCGTGCAATCCAAGCTCGGCAAGTAACCGCCGGATCCGCGCCGGGGCGCGCCTTCAACGGCGCGATCCCAAAAGCGTGGCGGCGGAAGGGAGCGACCGCGTGCGGTGGTTCTGGTTTGATCGCTTCACCGAATTCGAGCCGGGCCGCCGGGCCGTGGCGGTGAAGTGCGTCACCCTGGCCGAGGAGCACCTGCACGACCACTGGGCCGAGTTTCCCGTCATGCCGCCCTCGTTGATGATCGAGGGCATGGCCCAGACGGCGGGGATTCTGGTCGGCGAAGCGCGACAATTCCGCGAAAAGGTCATTCTCGCCAAGATCAAGCGGGCCGAGTTGCGGCAGCTCGTTCGCCCCGGCAGTCGCCTGCGATACGAGGCGGACGTTGAGTCGTTGAGCGACGGAGCGGCGTCCACGCGCGGCCGCGTCTTCTGCGACGACGCGCACATCGGCGACGTGGACCTGGTCTTCTCCCACGTGGACAACAACATCAGCGGCCTCGAATTCCCGCAGGAGAATTTCGTCTTCACGGATGAATTCATGGGGCTGCTGCGCAGCTTCCGGCCCGGGCAGCCGCAGGGGGTGGCACTGTGAGTGATCGACGGGTCGTCATCACGGGGGTGGGGCCGGTGTCGCCGCTGGGAGTGGGGGTGGCGGAATTCTGGTCGGCGCTGCTGGAAGGTCGAAACGCCGTTCGGCGGATCAACGCGTTCGACCCTGGACGGTTCGATTCGCACGTCGGGGCGCAGGTCGAGGGAGTGGCCGCCCGGGACTTCGTGCCCAAGGGCTATCGCAAGGCTGAGAAGATCATGGCCCGCGACATCGTGCTGGCCGTGGTCGCTGCGCATCACGCCGTCACGGACGCCGGGCTGCGCACCAAGTGCCTGATCGAGCGCGGCGATGCGGCCGGCGAGCCGAACGTGGACAGCACGCGCTTCGGCGCGAACATCGGCTCGGGGCTGATCTGCGCGGACCTCGCCGAACTGGCCGAGGCGCTGCACAACAGCAATGAAAACGGCCGCTTCAGCATCGCCCGCTGGGGCACGGAGGGAATGAACAACCTCACGCCGCTCTGGCTGCTGAAATTTCTGCCCAACATGCTGGCCTGCCACGTCACGATCGTGCACGACTGCCAGGGCCCGAGCAACACCATCACCTGCGGCGAGGCCAGCAGCCACCTGGCGATCGGCGAGGCCTTCCGCACGATCGCGCGCGGCGTCGCGGATGTCTGCATCTGCGGCGGCGCCGAGAGCAAGACCAACCCTATGGCGCTGCTGCGACAATCGCTCGGCCGGCGGCTCAGCCGGCGGAACGACGACCCGGCGACCGCCTGCCGGCCCTTCGGCCGGGAGCGCGACGGCACCGTCATCAGCGAGGGCGGCGGGCTGGTGATTCTCGAGGATCTCGATCACGCGCGGCGCCGCGGCGCCCGCATCTACGCCGAGCTGGTCGGGTTCGGCGCCGCCAACGACGCCGCACCTCCGACGCAGCCGAGCATCCCGCCGGCCGACGGCCGCGGAGCGGCGCTGGCGCTGCGCAAGGCGCTGCGCGACGCCCGCACCGAGCCGGCGGTGCTGGACCTGGTCAACGCCTTCGCACCCGGAATTCCGGCGCACGACGCATCCGAGGCGGCCGCATTGAAATCCGTGCTGGGCGGGCGGCTGGCCGAAGCGCCGATCCTGGCGATCAAGGGCGGGATCGGCAACAACGGCGCGGGCAGCGGGGCACTGGACTTCATCGCCACCGTGCTCTCTCTGTACAACGCGACGCTTCCGCCGACGGTAAACGGTGAATTCATCGACCCGGCGCTCGGACTGCGGGCGACCGTGGGGCGGGCGGTGGACGCGCGGGTCGATACGGCGGCCTCGCTGGCCTACGCCCTGGGCGGCGGACAGAACGCCGCCCTGCTCGTTCGACGCTACCGTGACTGACACGACATCGGGGAGCAACGCGCCATGAGCCGCAGAGTGGTCATCACGGGAATGGGCTGGGTCACGCCGCTGGGGCGCGAGATCGACGCCGTCTGGCGGCGGCTGCTGGCGGGCGAGTCGGGCGTGCGGCCGACCGAGTTGTTTGACGCGCGCACGTTTCCGACGCGCTTCAGCGCCCAGGTCTCCGACTTTGATCTTCGCGCTTTCCTCGGGGAGCGCTACGAGCAGCACGCCACCGCCAGCCGCAACAGCGGGTTCGCGCTCGCGGCAGCGGAGATGGCCTGGCGCGATGCGGGGCTCAAGGACGCCGCCGGCGACGCCGACGCCGAGCGGGTGGGCGTGTACCTGGGTGGGGGTGAGGGGCCGATCGACTTCGACAACTTCGCCGCCTGCGCGGTGGCGGGATGGGATCCGGCGGAGCGCCGACTGGACGCGCTGCGCTGGGCGGAACTCGCCTATGAACGGCTCAACGCCGTATGCGAGCTGGAGCAGGATCCCAACAGCGCGGCCGGCCACCTGGCCTACCGCTTCAACGCGCGCGGGCCGAATCTGAACACGCTGACGGCCTGCGCCGCCAGCACGCAGGCGATCGGCGAAGCCACCGAGATCATCCGCCGCGGCGACGCCGACATCATGATCTCCGGCGGCGCGCACAGCATGATCCACCCGCTGGGCGTGACGGGCTTCAACCGGCTGACGGCGCTTTCGACGCGCAACGACACCTGCCTGACGGCCTCGCGTCCCTTCGACAGCACGCGCGACGGGTTCGTGCTCGGCGAGGGCGCCGGAATCCTGATTCTCGAGGAGCTTGAAAGCGCCCGTCGCCGCGGGGCGCGGATGCTGGCGGAGATCGTGGGCTTTGGCTCGACCGCCGACGCCTTCCGCGTGACGGACATCCACGAATCCGGGCGCGGCGCGATTGCGGCGATGCGGGCGGCGCTGGAAAGCGCCGCGGTGGCCCCGTCGGAGATTCACTATGTCTCCGCGCACGGCACCGGCACCGAGGAAAACGACAAGCTCGAAACGCTGGCCATTCGCACGGTGTTCGGCGAAAACGCGCGCAACGTGCCGGTCAGCAGCGTCAAGAGCATGCTGGGGCACCTGATTGCGGCCGCCGGCGCGGTGGAGCTGATCACCTGCGTGCTGGCCATCCGCGACGGGATGCTGCCGCCGACGATCAATTACTCGAACCCCGACCCCAACTGCGACCTGGACTACATCCCCAACCGAAGCCGGGCAGCGCGGGTGGATACGGCGCTGTCGAACAGCTTCGGCTTCGGCGGACAGAACGACACGCTGGTCGTGCGGCGGGTGTAACACCCGAGCAAGGCCGGATCGCGCGCCCTGTGCCGTCGTCGTTCGCTACTCCCCCACGATCTGCACGATCAGCTCGCGCCGTCGCCCGCGCGTGTCAAAGTCGATCAGTACGACGTGCTGCCACTTCCCCAACGGAATCGCCCCGTCAATCAGCGGCAGCGTCGCCGACGGGCCGACCAGCGACGCGCGCACATGCGAATGGCCGTTGTCGTCGCTCCAGGTGTCCTCGTGGCGATAGGGGATGTTGTCCGGCACCACGCGATCGAAGAACGCCCGCAGATCATGATTCAGCAGCCCCGGCTCGGCTTCCGTCGTGGTCACCGCCGCCGTCGAGCCGGGCACGAACACGCACACCAGCCCGTCGCGAACCTTCGAGCGCTGCACCTGCTCCATCACCGCGGCAGTAATGTCCTGCACATCCGTATGTCCCTTGGTCTCCAGCGTGATTCGACCCGTGAACCGCATGAGGCGCCCTCACTCAACCGGGTTTCGTGTACTTGTTCGCACCACCACACACCGCGGACCAGCGGCCGGCCCCACCCGGCCGACGCCCATTCGGCTTCATCGCGACGACGCGCCGGATGCTCCTGCTCAGGCCCGCATCCGATCCATCGGCTCTTCGTTCGTGCAGGGCGACCGCCCTACTTCGCGTATTTCACCGCTCAGCCATACGCGCGGGTTGACGGCAGCGGCGGCGTCTCGCCCGCCAGCAGCGCCTCCACCGCCTCCTGCACGTAGTTCCGCTCCTCGGCCACGCGCAGAATCGCCCCGGTGTATTCGATCCGCCCCTTGCGGATCACGAACAGGTGCGGCGTCACCTTCACGCCGTAGGCGCGCCCGATCCGGCCGTCAAAATCCTCGAGGATCGGATACGAAAGCTTGTGCTCCGCCGCGAACGCGGTGTTGTCGGCCGCCTTGCGGTAGTGCGAACTGTCAATCGCCAGCCACGCCCCCCCTTTGGCGGCCAGCGCGGCGGCGGTCGCCTTCATCGTGTCGCCCTGGCGGATGCAGGTCGGACAATCCTTGTTGAACCACTCGACCACCAGAATCCGGTCTGAATAGTCCGCCAGGGCATAGCTCTTCCCGTCGCTGCCGCGCAGCCGAAACGCCGGCGCTGCATCTCCGACGCCGATCACCGCCGGCGCTGCCGCTGTCGCATCGGGCGGCGGCGTCTCCACGGTGGCACTCGATGCGCCCCCTCCGGCACACCCGCCGCCTATCGCCACAACCGCCGCCAGGCCCGCGGCCATCGTCCATCGCGCTCTACTCGGCACCATTCGGCCTCCATCCATTCCCTGCTTGAATCATTCAACTGATGCAGCCGCGGCAAGACTCCCGCCGCGCCCGATCCCGTGCGTCCGAAAGGCCTTGCCGTCGCGAGTGTAACGCGGCGCTGCAGGCCGGATCAGGTCGCCACGACCGAAATTCACTCGATCCCGGCCCCCATTACTGGGCGACTTTCCGGACCGGGGACGCATTTTTCCATTGCCGGGAAGCCGGGGCGCGTGGTACCCTAGAATCTGCGCTATCTCGGCTCATAGGAGGCCCGCTCGGGCTGCAATGAGTGGAGACACCGGACCCTGATGAAAATCCGCGACCGCTGCGGTCGTGACGCCGGTGGGTTCGCGTTCGCCATGACGGCGGCCGCGGGAAGCGCTGCGCGAAACTGGGCGTCGATGACGGGATGCGCAGCCCGCGTCGACGGAATGTCGCCTGAAGGAGCTAATCATGCAGAGTCGGTCGTATTGTCGCGGTTTCCTGGCCGCCGTCCTCACACTCGCTGTTCCCCTCCTCGCTCATGCCGGTCCGGACGTCATCGTCGGTGAAATCCCCGATGTGTCGAACTACGGCGCATCCAGCGGGAACGCGGTGTGGGCCATCGGCACGACCTCCTGCAATCTTGGCGACGCCGAACTGACGTGGATCGACTGCAGCACGCCGCTGCCTTCGCTCTGCAATCAGCACCCCGTTATCTCACAAAACCTCTACCGCCTGCACGACGGGCGCTTCGAGCAGCTCGGCCAGGCCTGGCTCAAGCACGGCTTCTGCGCCCTGCAAGGCACCGTGTGCAGCTCCGGTTGCAGCCCGTCACCCGCGGGTTGCGATGCGCTGGGCATCCTCTGCTCCGATCCTTACTCATCCGGCCTCAACGGCAGCCAGGGCGGCCTTGGGCCCAAGTACCTGGTGAACCCGGCGACGGGCTTCTTCCCCGTCCCGTACATCACCAGCGGCAACAACCCCGACGCGACGCTCAACAAGCGCCTGCACGCTCCGACCGGCGACATCAGCGCGGCCAATTTCCCCGGCGCGCTCTACTTTGTCTCCAGCATCTACATCCAGCCTGAAGACGCCGCCGCCGGCAACGCCAACAACAACCAGTCCTATCGCCGCGTCACCTTCTCCAGCAACACCATGTCGCTGACCGACACGACCCAGCGACAGAAGCCGGCGATTCAGGCGTGGAAGGATCACGGCCTGGGCGCGGGCGTCCCGGACCCCGACGTGCTGCTCGTCAACGTCGACGTCCCCGGCGACGGCCGCTTCATCGTCGGCTGCAAGGTCAAGCTCACCGGCGACCCGACCTACCCCTATGAGTACGAATACGCAATTCAGAACCTCTACAGCGACCGCGCTGCGCGAGCGGTCAGCATTCCGCTCCAGCCGGGTGCGATCGTCTCGGCAATCGGCTTCCGCGACGTGGCTTATCACTCCGGCGAACTGCAGACCGGCACCGACTGGACCGGCGCAGCCTCCGGCTCCGCGGTGACCTGGACCATGCCGGCCTGGAGCGGCGACCACCGCACCGCCAACGCGCTGCGCTGGGACACGATCTACAACTTCCGCTTCCGCTGCAATCACGGTCCGGCCAGCGGCCTGCTCTCCATGACGCTCTTCGACGCCGGCTCGGCCACCCCCGGCTCGGCATCCGCGATGGTTCTTGTTCCCGACCCCAGCGGCGTGATCCTGCCGGGAAATGACGAGTGCGCGACGGCCATTCCGGTCGTGGCCGGCAGCACCAACTTCACGAACGCCAACGCGACCAACAGCGGACCGGCCGAAGCCGGCGCCTGCGGCGATCTCGCCGCCGACGTCTGGTTCCGCTACCAGGCCACCTGCAACGGCGACGTCACGATCGACACCTGCGGCAGCGCCTTCAACACGACGCTCGCGATTTACGCGACGAACTGCCCCGCCGCGCCGAACACCGCCATCGCCTGCAACGACAACGCGGCGAGCGGCACGTGCAGCGGATCGCAGCAGAGCAGCGTCACCTTCAACGGCACCAATGGCACGATCTACTACATCCGCGTCGGCGGATCCGGCGGTGCGCAGGGTGCGGGCATCCTGACCATCACCGATCCCGGCTGCGGGCCGTTCCCGCCGCCGAATGATCTGTGCGCCAACGCGATCCCCGTCTACGACGGCATCCCCTATCTCGGCACGACGACGCTCGCCACGAATGACGGTACCGCCTCCTGCGGTTCGTCCGGCACTTCGCCCGACGTGTGGCACACCTACACGCCGTGCACTTCCGGCACCGTCGTCTTCGAACTGTGCGGCAGCAGCTACGACACCGTCGTTTCCGTTCGCACCGCCTGCGGCACGGGCGGCTCGCAGGTCGGCTGCATCGACGACCGACCGGGCGGCGCTCCCGCCTGTGCGGCCAGCAGCCTGCACTCCTATCTTTCCGTGAGTCTCACCGCCGGCGTGACCTACTACGTCCGCGTGGCCGGCTATCAGGGCGCTACCGGCGACTACCGCCTGCTGGTGATCGGCGGCGGCGGCGCTGCCCCCCCGGGCAATGACGACTGCGACAACCGCGCCGGCGTCGGCCTCGGCTCCACGCCGTTCAACACCTGCTCCGCAACCACCGACGGCCCGGCGCACGGCGCCTGCCCGACCGCCATCACGAAGGACGTGTGGTTCAACCACCCGTCCGGCTGTGACGGCCAGCTCACGATCGCCATCAACGGTCTGAACTTCAACGGAGCGCTGGCCGTCTACGACGACGCCGGCTGCCTGAACCTCGAATCGCGTCTGCTGGCCTGCGTCAACAGCAGCGCCGGCACCGGCGCGGAGAGTGTCACGATCCAGGCCGTCAGCGGTCGCAATTACACCATCCGCGTCGGCGGCGTCAGCAACGCCGGCGGCTCGGGCAACCTCGAAATCAGTTGCGTCCCCGACCCGGTCGGCGCCTGCTGCTTCGGCAACGGCACCTGCGAGCAGATGACCGAGTTCAACTGCGAGGCCACCAGCGGCGACTACCTCGGCGACGGCGTCCCCTGCTCGCCGGATCCCTGCAACTCGCCCACCGGCGCCTGCTGCTATGAAGACGGCTCCTGCGCCGTCGTGACGCAGGCCGCCTGCGAAGCCGGCAACGGCGCCTTCCAGGGCGCGGGCAGCGGCTGCTCGCCGAACCCCTGCCCGCAGCCGTCCGGCGCCTGCTGCCTCTCCGGCGGCGCCTGCCAGGTTCTCTCGCCGACTGACTGCGGCGCCGCGGGCGGCGCGTACCAGGGCGACGACGTCCCCTGCTCGGTCGGCCTCTGCTCCAGCGCGACCGGCGCCTGCTGTCTCGCATCCGGCGCATGCGGAGTCATTACAGAGGCAAACTGCGGCCTGCTCGGCGGTTCCTACCAGGGCCACGGCACGAGCTGCTCGCCCAATCCGTGCAGCCAGCCCAATGGGGCCTGCTGCCTGACCAACGGCACCTGCCAGATCACCTCCGCGTCGAACTGCGCATCGCTGGGCGGCACGTTCGGCGGCGCGGGCAGCGTTTGCCAGCGGAACTATAGCGCTTCGCCCAACCTCAACATCCCGGACAACAGCCCCACCGGCGTCACCACCTCGATCAACGTGCCGGATAGCTTTGTTGTCTCGGATGTCAACGTAGCGCTCGTCATCCGGCACACCTATCAGGGCGATGTGACCGCCGTACTCACCGCGCCCAACAGCGCAACGGCCTCCTTGATCAGTCGCCCGGGCCAGCCGCAGTCATCGTTCGGCTTCAGCGCCAACAACTTCGGCAATCCCACGACGCTGGTGCCGATGGTTCTCGACGACGCCGGCGCGAACGTCTACGACGTTCCGGCAGTCGCCGCACCGGGCACCGCCAACGTCACCGGAACCTGGCAGCCGGACCTCGGTCCGCTATCCGCGTTCAACGGGGCGAATGCCCAGGGCAACTGGGTGATGACGCTCTCTGACACCGCCTCCGGCGACACCGGCACAGTGCTGTTCTGGGAGCTTCGTTTCTCCGTCGATTGCCAGGCCGCTCCCACCGGAGCCTGCTGCTTCGCGGACGGCACCTGCATCGTGACCGGCGCCGCGCAGTGCGGCGCGGCCAACGGCGCCTACCAGGGCGACGGCTCGAACTGCTCGCCGAATCCGTGTGCGCAGCCGAGCGGCGCCTGCTGCTTCGACGACGGCTCGTGCACGTTCGTCACCGCTTCGGCCTGCGCCGGCGCGGGCGGCAGCTACCAGGGCAACGGCTCCGGCTGCGTGCCCAACCCCTGCCCGCAGCCGCTGGGCGCCTGCTGCGGCGAAAACGGCGTCTGCGACGAAGTGACCGAGGCCGAGTGCGGCGCCAGCGGCGGCGTCTTCCAGGGCGCCGGCAGCGACTGCTCGCCGAATCCCTGCCCGCTGCCGACCGGCGCTTGCTGTCTGCCGGACGAGCTGTGCCTGATCGCTGATTCCATTCAGTGTGCCGCCTTCGGCGGCGCATTCCAGGGCGGCGGCTCAAGCTGCCCGCTCGTCGGCGGCATTGCCTCCTACGGGCTAGTTCCCGAGCTGGTGATCCCGGACCTGACCACGGTCAGCAGCCAGATCGTCATCCCCGACCTCTTCGGCGTCGCCGATCTGAATGTCTGGTACATACTGACGCACACCTTCGTCGGCGACCTCAACATCAGCCTCACGCACAACGCGACGACCGTGCAGTTGTGGAGCCGTGATTGCGGCGGCAATGACAACATGAACGTCATCGCCGACGATGAGGCCGGTGCGGCCGTCTGCGCGACGCCGGTGTCCGGTTCATACAACCCGAACTCCGTCACCGCCGGCCAGTTGCTCAGCGCCTTCGACAACCACCACTCCGTGGGAACGTGGACGCTCTCGGTCGAGGACGCGGCCGGCGCCGATACCGGCATCCTCCACCAGTGGGGTCTGATCTTCACGCCGCAGGCGTGCGCACCGGTCGGCGCCTGCTGCGTACCCGAGGGCGGCTGCTACGACAGCCTCACGCAGGCTCAGTGCGAAAACACCTACGGCGGTGCGTACCAGGGCGACGGCTCCAGTTGCTCGACCAACCCCTGCAACCCACCGCCCGGTGCCTGCTGTCTGCCGGACGGGCTGTGCCTGATCGCCGATTCCGCCCAGTGCGCCGGCTTCGGCGGCGCATTCCAGGGCGGCGGCTCAAGCTGCCCGCTCGTCGGCGGCATTGCCTCCTACGGGCTAGTTCCCGAGCTGGTGATCCCGGACCTGACCACGGTCAGCAGCCAGATCGTCGTCCCCGACCTCTTCGGCGTCGCCGATCTGAATGTCTGGTACATACTGACGCACACCTTCGTCGGCGACCTGAACATCAGCCTCACGCACAACGCGACGACCGTGCAGTTGTGGAGCCGTGATTGCGGCGGCAATGACAACATGAACGTCATCGCCGACGATGAGGCCGGTGCGGCCGTCTGCGCGACGCCGGTGTCGGGTTCCTACAACCCGAACTCGGTCACCGCCGGCCAGATGCTCAGCGCCTTCGACAACCACCACTCCGTGGGAACGTGGACGCTCTCGGTCGAGGACGCGGCCGGCGCCGATACCGGCATCCTCCACCAGTGGGGGCTGATCTTCACGGCGCAGGCGTGCGCACCGGTCGGCGCCTGCTGCGTACCGGAGGGCGGCTGCTACGACAGCCTCACCCAGGCTCAGTGCGAGAACACCCTCGCCGGTGCGTACCAGGGCGACGGCTCCAGTTGCTCGACAAACCCCTGCAACCCGCCGGTCACCGGCGCCTGCTGCCGCGGTTCCAACTGCGTGATCGACACGCAGGCCAACTGCGACTTCGTCGGCGGCGACTACCAGGGCGACGGCAGTGACTGCACGCCGAATCCGTGCGTGCAGAACCGCTGCGCGGGTGTGCTGGTCGGCGACGCCAATTGCGACAACTCGGTCAACAACTTCGACATCGACTTCTTCGTCGAAGGCGTGCTGATCGGGTCGCCGCCCGATCCGACGGCCGCGCCGGCCGGCTACCTCGCGCTGGGCGGCTCGCAGGCCTGCTGGGACAAGCGCCGTTGCTGGGGCGACGTCAATTGCGACGGCGTCTTCAACAACTTCGACATCGATCCCTTCGTGGCCTGCATCCTCGTCTCGCCGACGCCGGGCACCGGCTGCGCGGGTTGCGGCATCCAGGCCTGCTGCCTGCCGGGATCGTGTGCGGAGCTGTTCCCCGCTGCCTGCACGATGATCGGCGGCGTGCCGATGGGACCGGGCACGACCTGCGGAAGCGTGGTCTGCCCGTAGGCCCGCAGGATGGGTCGCCCGCGACTGAAAGCGGGCGGCCGGGCGGCTTGTGTGCCGGACACCCCGGCGCCTGAGCCGTCGCGAGCCATGAAGTGAAAAAATCCCGCGGGTCGACTGACGGCAAACGCCGTCGGCCGGCCCGCGGGTCGTTTCAGCGGGATGCGTGCTGGATGTGCTCGGGCCGGCGTCGGGTGATTTCCGTCGCGCAGCGCCGCGCGACCGGACCGAACGCACCATCGTCGGCCGCTACTGCTTGATCAACTCCGCCGTCGCCTTCACCACCCGCCCATCCGCAAAGACCACGTCATATTCCGTCGAAATGCGATTGCCGGTGAGCTTGCCCGTGTACGTCAACAGCGGCACGTTCCCGCCGTCGAGGTTGCGAAACACGCCGACCATCGTCCCGTCCGCGGCAATCACGACGTTGTAATCACCGAAGAGCGCGTCGGTGCCGCGGGCCTTGGCCCCCGTCAGGTCAAACGACGCGTTCATTTCGTGGGCCGGCGGGTTGTCGATCCCCAGGTACTGCCCGTCAAAGTCGAGCGTGAGCGTGGCCGTCTGCTTCGCCAGGTCGATGCGGATGTCGATCCGCGCCGGCCCGCCCTCACCGGTCGTCTGGCTGCTCCACGTCCCGACGTACGACCCGCGGAACAGGTCCGCGTCGAACCCCCCACCCTCCGGCAACAGGCACCCGTGCGACGAAATCGAAACAGCGGCGACGGCGCACAACAGCGCCCCGGCCGCAACGGGGCGAATCCGACGATGTTGCCTCACGATCAACTCCCGATGAGCGACGCAGCCATGCCGCCATCGCCCGCAACCAGCCGAGGGCGCACGCCGGTTGCCTCGGCCCAGGCTCAACCACAGGGCGTGCGCAGCGGGGATCGTACCCGCAGGCGCCGCAGAGTGAGGCAATCCGCATCGTCAGGCTATTCGGCTGCATGGCCTGGGTAGTAGGAAATCCGGGTTTCTTTTGACTTGCCGATAATCATGGGCGATACTTGTGGTATCGGCTCCGGCATGAGCTGTGCGGCGGCATGCGCACTGCTGACGGGCTTCGCGATGGAACCGAACTCCATCTGGCTCGCCTTCATCCGTAGTGCCGGCCCGCGCGAATTTCGCTCGCAACCCAAGGGAGCGTCCCATGCTGCCCCTCCTCATCATTTGCCTCGCTCAACCCGCAACGCACAACGACGTCGTGGACCTGCTCGATTCGCGTCGCGCCGACGCCGCGGGCCTGGTCTATGAGTACTCCCAGAGCGTCCACGTCCTCGACGAGGCGCCGGCACTCGACGCCGACGCCATCGAAAAAGCGCTCTCCGACGCCAAGCGCCAGGTCGTCTATCAACATCGCCTTACCACGCTCGGCAACGAGGCGCTGAACGAATTGCTGACCGACGATCCCGCCGCCGGCTACGAGCCGGTCGTCGAGAGCATGCTCACCGACCGCTACGTCTCGCGCCACGTCCGCGTCAACAAGCGCGGGCTTCGCAACCACGCCGTCGTCGAAAGCGGCGCACCGGCCGGCACGTTTCGCTGGAACCCCGCGCCGGCAGCCTTTAACGTCCGCCTCTCTGACGTGCGAACCGCCGTCAGCGCCTCGTCGCTCATCCTCGACGGCACCCTCGCGCCCGCCGGCAAGGCCGACGGCCTCTTCCGCTTCGCCGGCACACACACCGACGCCGGCATCACCCACCATCTCGTCGTCGACGTCGCCGCGGACGGCCTGATCGAGCGCATCCGCCAGGAATTCTCACCCACCGCCGATGCGAAGTCACTGGTTACGCGTGAGCACGTCGTCCGCAGCAGCGCGGTCGTGAACGGGCTGCGCGTCCCGGTCGAGGCCGTGGTCGTGGTGTCAAACTCCGCCATCCCCGCGCCGCGCTGCAACATCCACGTGATCGAGGTGACGCAGGCGACGCACCGCCCGGGGCTGTCGCGCGACGATGTCACGATCCGACCGGAGACGGTCTCAGCGATGATCCGCACGGAGCGCGCCGACGGCACGTCGCTGCACCAGACGTTCAACGAGGAAGGGCGCTTGGCGGAACAGCATGTGACGGCCGGCCCTGAGCCGCTTGACGGCTCCCGGGTTCGCGTCGCCCGCGAGAGTCAGCAGTGGCGGCGCAGCATCCCGGTCGTCGGCGGCGTGGCAGCCGCCCTGACCGCGCTGGGGATGTGCATGATTCGCGGCCGCGGGGCTGTTCGCTAGATGCGCGGCGCCTCTCGCGGACAGCGCTCAAAATCAAGGATGCTTCATCACGGATACTTCGTGCGCGGCCCCACGCCCAGCGCCGCGCGGAACTTGTTCTCGCTGTAGGGCCGCTGGTCAAACGGCGGCAACCCCACGCTCATCAGCTCGAACAGCCGACCGCCGTTTTCCTCCTGAATGCTGTCCTCGCGGCCAAGCTGCTTGCCCTGCGCGTTGTAGTACGCGTGCACCAGCTCATGAAACAGCGCCACGTGCGGCGGCCGCGACCCCGCCGCCGTTTGCGTCTTGTGCGGATCATAGTTGATGCGCGTGCTCACCCCGTTGCCGCGCTCCAGCCACGGCTCCAGCGCCAGGCACAGCACGTCCATCTCATCCTTCGACGGCAGCCCCGTCCCGGCGGCCCAGTCCGTCAACTGCTTCTCGATCTCCACCGGCGTGCGCGGCAGACCCGGCTTGGCCGCCGACAGCGGCGCGTGTGCAAACGGGCTGCGATCGGTCGTGCCGTCCCATCGCGGCAATTTGGCCGACACCAGTTCCCTCGCCAGCGTCGCCGTAGTCTTGCCCGACGCTGCCAGCGTCTTCTTGAACTCCGCGCCGAAACCGGCCTTGTCCATCTGGTCGTGCATCAACCGCAGCCGCACATAGGCCGCGGTCGTGCCGGCCGCCTGGTTCGACCCCGGCCCGCCATAGGTGATGAGCTGCCGCTTGCCCAGCGCACTGAGATCCTGAATGAACTTCGCCCCCAGCGGAAATGACTGAATCTCCGACAGGTGCTGCAGCACCGTCGTGATGTAGCTTCCGCCGCCGGGCAACACGGCCGGACGGATGAAGATCGTCGTGTGCGGCAACTGCGTCTCACCCGTGGTCGCCGGGGTCACAACAGGCTTGGGACGGGAAATGCCGCGATGGAACAGACTCTCAAACATGATGAAGCCTCCGGCGATCGGGCGCCGCAGTCATGCGGCGCGGCCTACCCGCGGCGCGCACCGGCGCTCCGCGTGGCGCATCCGCCGCGCCGGGGCCAGCGCGAAGTGCATCCAGACGCCCATTGTACCGTCCCGCCCCACCCTGCGCCGCGCTGAACCCGGTCACAGCCCGTCGGGCACACCGCGTCCCCCCCCCCGCACCCCCTCAAGGCTGCGCCGGCGGCCGCAGGTGCCGGGTCATGAAATCCAGCCTCGTCGCGGCGTAATGCCGCGCCCCGACGTGCAGGCTGTGCTCATCCATCGGGTAGATCGTCGTCTCAAACAGCACATCCCGCTTCTGCAGCGCCCGGATGAACAGCAGCGTGTTCTGCAGGTGCACGTTGTCGTCGATCACCCCGTGCGCCAGCAGCAGCCGCGCTCGAATGCCCGCCGGCGGCGGAGCGGCCGCCGGCGCGGGCGGCTCCGCGGTCGCAGGTGCGGTCGTAGCCGCATGCGAATCGGCAGCCGCTGCCGAAACAACCGACGCCGAATGGTCATTTACCGGCGATGTCGCAGCGACCGTCGAATCGTCCCCATTTTCCCCCGATGGCTCGGTCGCATCCGGCTCGTCTTCCGACTCCGGTAATGCCGGCTCCGACGCCGCCGACTCCGAAGCCGCCGGCTCCGATTCCGCCGGCTCCGATTCCGCTCCGTTCCCCGACGCAGCCTCCCGCGCTTCAAGCAGGCGCAGCGGCGAACAGGCTTCGTACGCCGCCTCGCTCTCCGCCAGCAGCCCCATGTAGCGCTCCGTGTAGATCGAATCGTAGAACCGCCAATCCGTCACCGGCCCCCCGGCGATCACCGCGTCGAATCGCTCGCTGCGCACCGCTGCCAGGCAACCCAGGAAGCCGCCGTAGCTGTAGCCCTCAATCCCCACACGTGTGCCGTCGCGGATCATCCCCTGTTCGCGCAGCCAGTCGAGGCTGTCCTCGATGTCGTCCAGCTCTCCCTGCCCCAATCGGCCATACGCCTGCCACGCGGACGCCGCCCCGCGCCCCGATGCGCTGCGCGGATCGATCTGCCAGACCACGAACCCGCGCTGCGCGATGAATTGTCGCAGCGGCATGCGCCGCGTGTTCCACCGATCCGCCACTTCCGGCGAGTGAGGCCCGCCGTAGGTCATCACCCACACCGGGTAATCCACCTCGGGATCGAAGTCCGGCGGGCGGATCATCATCGCCGGCAGCCGATAGCCATCCCGCGCCGGCACCTCGTGAAAGCTCACCGCCCCCAGCGCGAAGTCGTGCAGCGGCGATGTCTCATTCGCACTGATCGTGCGGATGAAGCGCCCATCCGCCTGCCGCAGCTCCACGCGCGGCGGCGAAAGCGCTGCGCCGGACGTGTCGATGAAAAAGCGAAACTCCGCATCAAACTCCACCCGATGCGACCGCCCCGGTTCGGTCAAGCGCGCCACCGGCCCGCCACCCAGCGGCGTCCGGTACGCGTGTAGCTGCAGCAGGCCGTCGCGCGTGCCGCTGAAATAAACCCACCCGCCCGCTTCATCGACGCCGTGCAATTCCCGCACTTCCCAATCCCCGCGCGTGACCCTGCGGATCAGGCGCCCGTCACGCGCATGGTGATACACGTGCATGAACCCGTCGCGCTCGCTCTGCCAGAGAAACGATCCGTCCTCAAGCCAGTACGGCTCGTCGCGCGGCTCGACCCACGCCGCCGTGCGTTCGCGCAGCAGTCGCCGCACCCGCCCGTCGGCAGGGTCGGCGTCGCACAGGTCCAGCCACGTCTGCGCGCGGTCCTGCAACTGAAACAGCAGCCGCCCGTCCGGCGCCCAGCCGACTCGCACAATCAGCAATTCCTGCGGCTTCTCATAGCCCGACAGATCGACCCAGCGCACATCGCCGCCGCCGGGCCGCACCACCCCGAGCCGCACGACCGGGTTCGGGTCGCCGACCTTCGGATAGTGATAGCGCTGCACGCGCGGCGGATGAACCGTCTGATCGGCGATCGTGTACAGCGGAACCGCCGATTCGTCGAATTGCAGCAGCGCGATCCAGGCGTCGTCCTCGCGCCACCAGTACCCCTGATAATCGCCGCGGCCGTAAATCTCCTCCTGGTACACCCAGTCCAGCAGACCGTTGAGCCGCGCTTCGCCGCCATCCGCGGTCAACCGCCGCTCCGCGCCCGACTGCACGTCGATCATGTGCAGATCATTGTCGCGCACGAACGATACGAAGCCCGCCGCCGGGCTGAGCTGCTCAATCCGCCGGTTCTCGGCCGTGCCCGGCAGCTCGCGCAGTCGCGCATCGTGAAAGCGGTACACGAAGCGGCGCGTTCCATCCGCGATGAGCACCGCCGCTGCACCATCCTCGAAATACCCCGGGTCCTTGCCCAGCGCCTCAGCCGCCGCCTCCTCCACCCCCGCGCTGCGCAGCGCAGCCGCCAGCGTGACGTAGTCGAATGCCGGCGTGGCCGTGTCGGTCACGGCCTCGACGCGCATCAGCACGCCGTCGCGGCGATCCAGATAGCTGGGGCCGGTCGCCGACCAGCGCAGGTCACGGGCATATTCCCCGTCGAACTTCAGGGCTTTCTTGCCATACAGGTGGTGCAGTTCCAGACGCGGCTTGACCGCCGGGGCGGTTGTCGCCTCCGCACCGGCGGGCGGAGCCTCTTCGGCCCCCGCCGCCTCCTGCGCAATCGCGACGGCCGTCCACCCCAGCAGCGGCAGCAACATCAGCAGGGCTGCGCAGCGCCGGAGTGGAACGGAAATCCTGATGAGGAAGCGGGTAAACGGAAGCGACTCGATTTCTGTCGGCGGGTGCGGCATGCTCGGCTCCGGCCGGCGCGCGGGAAGCGCGCGGCGAAGCCCATCATCGCGCGCCCGGCGCCGCCTGACCAGTCATCGAGAGAATGCAAGCGCCGCTGCTACGGCTCGCGGCGAACGTCGGTGATGAGGATGTCCGTCACCGGTACGTCCTGCAGGCTGTTGCGCGTCGTGGTGGCGACGGTGCCGATCGTGTCCACGATTGATATGCCCTCGACCACGCGCCCGAAAACCGTGAAGCGCTGGCTGTCGAGGAAGGTGTTGTCCACCAGGTTCACGAACCACTGCGTCGTGCCGGAATCGGGATTGCCGCCGCGCAGCGCCATCGACACCGTGCCGCGGACATTCGTGTTGCCGTTCGGCGCTTCGCTCCGCAGCGCCGGGCGCGTCACGGACTTCTCAATCAGCCCGGCGTTGAATCCGCCGCCCTGAATCACGAACCCGGGCACCACCCGGTGAATCAGCGTGTTGTCGAAGAAATTCTCATCCGCGTAGTCCAGGAAGTTCTTCACCGTGTTCGGGGCGCGGTCGCGATCCAGCTCGATCACGAAGTCGCCCATTGTCGTCACGACCCGCACGCGCGGCTTGTTGTCAGTGCCGTTGCCGCCGTCGGGGTCGTCCGCCTCCGTCACCGTGACCGCCACCCGGTCACGCGAGTTCAGACCGCCGGCGTCGCGCACCGTCAGCTCGAACTCCAGCCGGTTCGGCCCGCTGCTCTGAAACGGCGGCGCGGTGAAACTCGTCGAAGCCGCGCTGGGCGCGCTGAGAATCACCCCCGTGCCGGCGGTCTGCCGCCAGGCGAACGCCACGATCGGCCCGCCGCTGCCCAGGCCGCTGAGTTGGACCGTGCTGCCCTCCTCCGCCGACTTGTCCGCCCCGGCGCGCGCGATCAGCACCGTGCCGCTGGTCCCGCCGCCGAACAGGTTGCCGGATTGCCCGTAGTTCGGGTCGGCACCCACAATCACCTTCACCTCGGCGCTGCCGACGTCGCCGTCCGGGTTTCGAGTCGTGACCTGAAATCGCAGCGTCTTGGAATCCGCCAGCGACGGCGCCGTGAACCGCGCGATACGGCTGCCCGCATCCCGGATCTGCACGCCCGGTCCGGCGGTCTGAAGCCACGAGTATGAAACATCGTCCCCATCGGCCGAAGCGCGAAGCTCCACGTCCACGCCGACGCTCACCGACGGTGCGGCATTGCTTACCGCGGTCGTCTCAATTCGCCCGCGATCCACAACCTGCGGATCGGGAGTGGACGTCGGGCACCCGGGCAGAACCTGTGCCAGGGTGCTGAGGGTCAGTCCGATCAGGGCGATACGAAGCATCTCAGGCGTCTCCGAACCCGCGGCCAAGAAAGCACTTCCGGCGAGAAATCCACCCGCCCGCAATCCTATCGGCTGCCCAGGCGTCCCTCAACGCCCGACCCGCCGCCTGGCCGTGCCGATTCACCCCTCCCGTTCCGCCGGCTGGCCCTTGGCCGTCGGCCCGTTCCAACGGGTAGAATCCCGCCGTCCGTTGCGCTGTCCTCGAAGCGCAGCCGCTGCGCCCCGACGCCCGGCCTTGCAGCAGCCTGTTCGTCACGGCCGCGATCCTCACCGTATCCGATTCATGGAGTTCCACCGTGCAGAAAATCGTCGAGTACCTCCGGCAGCAGCGCGTGGCGCACCTCAAGTGGACGGTGGACCTGTGCCGCTTCCCCAGCATCAGCACGCTCAAGGACAAGGCCGGCGACGTCGCCGCCGCCGTGAAGTGGACCCACGCGCTCTGCGAAAGCATCGGCCTCAAGGCGCGGATCATGGAAACCGGCGGCCACCCGCTGGTCTACGCCGAGTGGTGCAACGCCCCCGGCCAACCCACCTACCTGGCATACGGCCACGTGGACGTGCAGCCCATCGGCGATCGAAAACTCTGGGACGCCGACCCCTTCGAGCCGACCCGCAAGGGCGAGTGGCTCGTCTGCCGCGGCTCGGCGGATGACAAGGGGCAGGTGCTGCTCTATCTGCGGGCCGCCGCGGCGTGGCTGGCCACCGAGAAGAAGCTGCCCGTCAATCTGAAGTTTCTGATCGAAGCCGAGGAGGAGATCGGCTCGCCGAATCTCGCCCCCTTCGTCCGGGACAACCGCGACCTGCTCGCCTGTGACCACATCCTGATCTCCGACACCGGCATGCACGAAGACGGCTGGCCGACCGTGACCTACGGCACGCGCGGCCTGGTCTATCGCGAGATCAAGCTCAGCGGCCCGACCCACGACCTGCACAGCGGCTCGCACGGCGGCGTTGTCGCCAACGTCGTGCACGTGCTGGCCGACCTGCTCTCCTCGCTGCATGACGAGCACGGCTCGGTCGACATTCCGGGCTTCTACGATCGCGTGGTGCCCCCCTCCGAGGAGGAGCGCCGCAATGCCGGGCTGCTGAACTTCGACGATCTGAAATACGTCGCCGATCTCGGCGCTCCCGGCCCCTACGGCGAGATCGGCTATACGACGATCGAGCGCCGCAGCAGCCGGCCGACCCTCGATTGCAACGGCATCTACGGCGGTTTCATGGATGAGGGCAAGAACACGATCATCCCGGCCCGCGCCGGCGCGAAGGTCAGCATGCGGCTCGTCCCCGATCAGGACGCCCGCGAAATCAGCATGCTCTTCGAGCAGACCATCCGTTCGCGCTGCCCGCAAACGGTGCGCCTCGAGGTGCTTGACCACGGCGCCGCCGACCCCTACATGGCCCCGCTCGACAGCCCGGCCATGGCCGCGGCGCGTCGCGCGCTGCGCGAGTCCTTTGACCGCGAGCCGGCCTTCATCCGCGAGGGCGGCTCCCTGCCGATTCTGCCGATGTTCAAGCAGGTGCTGGGTGCGGACTCGCTCATGCTGGGCTTCGCCAGCCCGCACTGCAACGCACACGGCCCCAACGAAAAGGTGCGCATCCCCGACCTCGACGCCGGCGCGGAATCCGTCGCGCGGCTGCTGGCATACCTGGCGAAATAAGCGGGAAGTGAGGAAAAAAAGTGGGCCGGTGGTCGGGACGAGCGGGGGGGGACTCGTGCGCCGACGCGACCGGCCCGGGGAATCGCCGCGGCGGGCCTGCCTCCCCGTCCGGGGCGGCGTCCCAACCGCATGTCAGAATCATACCACACCCGGTCCATGCTGCAACTCGTTCCGGGCAGGTTTCGCGACAACCCCGGTCCTCCAAATTTTCGCCGCCAGACGCCCCTCGTCAGGGTCTGCTGCGAATTGTCCGATAGGGACGTAAAATGACGGAAATCTCGCCCGGACGCGGGTTTGGGCGAGATGGACTGGAGAGCCACCCGGCGGGCGCGTAAGCTGCCTCTGACCCTGTTGTGCACGGGTCAGGCCCCGCTGTGCACTCCGTGATCTTTTCCGTCCATGCGCGGGATGAATCGCCGACCGACGCGGCATGCGCGCGCGGCATGACCCCTGGGAGCCTTCCATGAGCCGACTGACCGGACGCCACTTTCTCGGACTCTCAGCCCTGTTCGGCCTTTGTGCCGCTGCGGCCCTTGCTCAGCCGACCAATGATCTCTGTTCCAACCCGCAGCCGCAGGTCGAACTGACCTTCGTCGCCGACAGCACCGGCGCAAACAACGACGGTGCGGCCTCATGCGGCGGCACAAACGACGTGTGGTTTGTCTACAACGGCACCGTCACCGGCACGCTCTCCGTCGACACATGCGGAAGCTCGTTCGACACCGTGTTGGCCGCCTTCACCGCCTGCGGCGGAACCGAGCTGGCCTGCGACGACAACTCCGGCTGCGGCAGCACCTCGCTGGTGACTTTCGCCGTCACGCCGAACACCTCCTACCTGCTGCGCGTCGCCGGTGTGGGCGGCGCCACCGGGCCGATCGTCATCACCGCCAGCGCGGTTCCGGACGGCAGCAGCCGGCCCGCGAACGACAATTGCGCCAGCGCCACGGAAGTCGGCGACGGTTCGTTCTCATCGAACACCGCCTTTTCGACCACCGACGGCGTCGCCCCCTGCGTTACCTCCGTCGCCAGCGGCAAGGACATCTGGTGGAAGTACACCGCCCCCGCGACGGGAACCGCCACGATTGACACGCTCGCCAGCGACCCGAACTTCGACACCGTGCTCAGCGTCCTCGACGCCTGCGACGGCAACACCCTCAAGTGCAATGACGACGCCGACAGCACCACGCTCGCCTCGCGCGTCACGCTGAACGTGACGCAGGGCACGTCCTACCTGATTCGCGTCGCCGGATCGCTCGGCCTGACGAACAACGTCACGCTGAACATTCAAACGAACTCCGGCGGGGGCGGCGGAAACGGCAACACCAACGGCGGCGGTAACGGAAACACCAACGGCGGGGGCGGCAACACCAACGGCGGCGGTGGCGGTAATACGAACGGCGGCGGTAACGGCAACACCAACGGCGGCGGTGGTGGCGGAAACGGCAACACCAACGGCGGGGGCGGCGGCGGAAACGGCAACACCAACGCCAACGGGAACGGCGGAATCGCTGACATTCCCGAGTGCAACTGCGGACCGGGCGCGGCGACCATGATGCCGCTCACGATTCTGAGCCTGGCCGCACTGAAGCTCGGCCGTCGCCGCGAGCGAAACGCACGATAAGCCGCCGATCCGGTCGGCCGGCAGCAGCAGCGGCCTGTCCGGCTATCCGACCCTGCTTCGGAACAGATTGCTGTTCGAACGGGAATTTTCGCGGGACCGCGGGGGTCGAAGCGCCTCCGCGGTCCTCGCTTCGCGCGGTGGTCGAGGTTGCAGAACGCCGCGTGCGGCCGCCCCGTGATCTGTGCCTTTCAGTAACCGCCGATCCCCCCGGGAGTGCAGGCGCGTATGTCCATCCCCGTCTTTACGAAAATCGTCGCGACAATCGGCCCATCCTCCTCGTCGGCGGAACGATTGTCTGAATTGCTCGAAGCCGGCGTGGATGTCTGCCGCCTCAATTTCAGCCACGGGGAACTGGCCGAGCACGGCCGCGTGCTGGGGCTGATCCGCGAGTGGAGCCGCCGGCGCGGCCGCGCCGTCGCCGTTCTCGGCGATCTCTGCGGCCCCAAAATCCGCCTCAACCGCGTCGACGCTCCGGGCACCCGCCTCGCCGTCGGCGCCGAAGTGCGGATCGAGCGCGGCGACGCCCCCTGCACCGCCTCGCGCCTCACGACCAGCTACGACCGACTCATCGACGAAGTGCAGGAGGGCCACCGCCTCTACATCGACGACGGCCTCGTCAAGCTGATGTGCGTCGACCGCGAACCCGACGCGCTGATCTGCCGCTGCACCGTCGGCGGTGCGATCTCCACCCGCAAGGGAATCAACCTCCCCGACACCAGCCTCTCCGTCCGCGCCCTCGGCGAAAAGGACGAGCGCGACCTCCAATGGGCCATTCAGAACGAGGTGGACTACGTCGCTCTGTCTTTCGTCCGCCGACCCGCCGACCTCGAAGCCGTGCGGGAAATTCTCGCACGCAGCAACGCGCGAACGCAGGTGATCGCCAAGATCGAGAAGAGCGAGGCGCTGGCGCAACTCGATGAAATCATCGCGCTCAGCGACGGCGTGATGGTGGCCCGCGGCGATCTCGGCGTCGAAATGGACCTATGGCGCGTGCCGCTGGTTCAGAAGGACATCACCCTGCGCTGCCGCGCCGCCGGCGTGCCCGTGATCATCGCCACGCAGATGCTGCAGAGCATGGTCGCCAGCCCGATGCCGACCCGCGCGGAAGTCAGCGACGTGGCCAACGCCATCCTCGATTCCGCCGACGCCGTCATGCTCTCCGCCGAGACCGCCGCCGGCGAATTCCCCGAGCACGCCGTCGACATGATGCGCCGCGTTGCCCAGGTCACCGAGGCCTTCGTCCGCAGCGCCGAGCCGCGCACCACCGCTTCCGTCGGAATGTCCCCGCGAATCGCCTCCCCTTCCGCCGTATCGGCCATCGCCGCCGCCGCCGTCGCGGCCGCACGCGACATTCGCGCAAAGCTGGTCGCGGTCTGGACCGCCACCGGCGCAACCGCGCGACTCATCGCGCAGCATCGCCCCAGCATGCCGATCGTCGGATTCACGCACGACGAGCGCACCTATCGCTCGCTGTCGCTGATCCGCGGCGTCACCCCCCAGCAGGCGGACGCAACCGCCAATCCCGCCCAGCAGGTACGAGCCGTCGAGCAATGCCTGCTGGCATCCGGCCTGGCCCAGGCGGGCGACCCGATCGTGTTCGTCACCTCAACCCGACCGACGCAGGCCGGTGCGACCGATACCGTGCTGGTCCATCACCTGCGGGACGAACCGGTGGGAATCACCCCTCGCCCCATCGCCGCCCGACGCACCGAAAAACCCGCCCCCGCGTGAATGATCCATTGCAATCGCCACCCGCCGGACGGTAGAGTGGAACGCACGGAATTCGAGGCGCGTGGCCACCACCGGGGGTTGGCCGCGCGTTTTTTCTTTTCCCCCGTCGACCTGCGACCCCTGAGGCGCCCCGTCAGCGGGTCGCCATCAACGGCAAAGACCGACCGGCCGGCGAATCAGGGGCGGGCTTCGTGACGCCGATCGTGGCGTACAGGTCGTCGTACCCCTCCTCCAGAAACCCGCGCCGCATGTGCAGGCCGATGTGATCCCACGGCAGCAGCTCGTCAAACCGCCGTTCGCGGTGCGCATAGAAATCCGGATCGACCCCCGTCGCCGCGTAGGCGTCCCGCCAGATCGAGTAGCGAAACGTCTCATCCCATCCGTCGAAGCGCGCTCCGCGCCGCCACGCCTCCAGAATGACCGGCCCCAGCCGCCGATCCCCGCGCGCAAAGACCCCTTCGAGAATCGAGCGCTCCGGCGAATGCGTCGTGACTCGAACGTTCCGGTTCGCCGGTCGCCCGCCGCGCCCGCCGCGCGTCGCGCGAACCACGTCCGCCCCGTCGCGACCCGCGTCGTCGAAACTCGGTGCCGCCGCCGCCACTTCGACCGCCGCTTCTGAATCAGCGCCCAACGGCGCCCCGTCAAATGCACCCGGCCGCGGCAATTCACCCGGAACGTCCACGTCCGCGATTCGCCGCCCTGCCAAACCGCGACCCGCCCCCGTCGGCTCGCCACCCGCGTCGCGCCACCCGTGATCCACCGTCGGCCGCCCTGCGCCAAACGCCGACAACCCGCGCAGGCTCACGCGCGACGGATCCGCTCCCATCGCATTCGCGCGCAGGCGCTCGCGAACAGCACGGAAATACTCGATCCGCGGCTGCGCCATCCACTGCATCGGCGTGAACGGCTTGGGCACCAGCCAGCCGACGCTGGCCGTCACCGACGCCGGCCCGAGCCGCAGCCGCCGCCGCTCGTCACTGATCTGGCAGCTCAATCGCCAGATGCCGTCGATGTCCTCCTCGCGCTCCCCCGGAAAACCGCTCATGAAGTAAAGCTTCACGCGCCGCCAGCCGGCCTCGTAGGCGGCGCGCACGCCGTCCAGCAGCCGCCCGTCCGTGACTTTCTTGCGAATCGCCTGGCGCATGTCGTCGTTGGCGGCCTCCACGGCGATCGTGAGGCCCGCCTTTCGCACCGCATTGGACATCTCCGGGATGCTGGCCAGCATCCGGTCCACGCGCAGCGAGGGGAAGCTGAGGTTCACGTGCCGCGGTGCGAAGCGCTCGTTGAGCCGCAGCGCCAGTTCGCGCAGATGGGGATAGTCCGCCGAAGAGAGCGACAGCAGCCCGATCTCGTTCTGACCCGTCGCCGCCCACGCCTGCTCCGCCAGTTCGGCGATGCGGGCCACCGAGCGCAGCTTCAGCGGGCGCTTCGTGTACCCCGCGTGGCAGAAGCGGCAGACCTGCGGACAGCCGCGCATGATCTCAACGCCCACCCGGTCGTGCACCACGTTCATCCACGGCACGATCGGCGCGACCGGAAACGGTGCGTTCTCGAAGTCCGCCGTGCGGCAGCGGTCGATCCGCGACGGCAGCCCCTCCACCTTCGGAACCAGCCGCGCCAACGTGCCATCCGCGTGGTACTGCGCGTCGTACAGATTCGGGGCATACGCCCACGAAAACCGCCGCGCCAGCTCGACCACCATCGCCCGCCGCCCGACCCCCGCGCGCTTCAGCTCATCCACCGCTCCGAGAATCGCGGCAAATGAATCCTCCCCGTCGCCGATCACGACCAGGTCCACGAACATCGCCATCGGCTCGGGGTTGTCCGCCTGCGGGCCGCCCACAATCACCAGCGGGTGCTCGTCGCGGCGCTCCTCGGCAAGCACGGGAATCCCGGCCAGGTCGAGCAGGTTCAGCACGTTCGTGAAGGACATCTCATATTGCAGCGAGATCGCGAAGATGTCCGCCGACGACACCGCCCGGCGCGTGTCCCAGGTGAACAGCGGAATACCGCGGCTGCGCATCACCCGCTCAGCGTCGATCCAGGGGCAGAAGACCCGCTCTGCGCACACGCCCGGCGTGCGGTTGCAGAGCCAATAGAGGATCTGGCAACCCAGGTGCGACATGCCGATCGTGTAGGTATCCGGAAAGCCGATCGCAATGCGCAGCCGGGCGCTCTCCCAGTCACCGGGGCGCGCGAGCTGGTTGACTTCGCCGCCGAGGTACTGTGCCGGGTGGCGCACCCGGGGCAGCAGCTCGCGGCTGACGCGCTCGTGCAGGCTGACGGTCGTGTGCATCGTGTCGGCGGCCTCCCGTAACCGGAGTATACGCCGACGCATGCCCCCGCACCCGCCCGAAATCGAAGCGGCCACGCCGCGCGTCGCCGCGTTGCGTGGCCGTTCGAGGGGATCAGACAGGGGTCAGCGGATCCGAAACTGACTCGCGCTCCACTAACGCCGCCGACGGAGACAGACAATCGAGATTCCGAGCAGAGCCAGCGTGGCCGGCTCGGGCACATATCCGTACTGAAGGTGATCGACCTCCCAGTCCTCACTGTTGGGCATCACCAGCAGCAACGATGCAATGCCGCCGGCATGCTCAAAGCCGAAGAAGCGATCATCGGCCGTTGTGCCGTCAATTCGACCGTCACCAACCATTGAACTGATGAAGCCGATCGTGATGCCGTCCGGATCGAACGCATACACCTCGACCAAGCTGACGCCGAACACGTCGCCGACGACGTTGCCGACGTCGGTCCACACGATGCCGACGTGCGTCGGGTAATTCCCGAGAATCGCATCGTTGAAAACGAACTCAAGCTCGAAGCCGTTCGAGATGTAGCTGTGCCCCTGCTGGCCCAGGCCGTCAATGAATCCGTCATCGGCGTCCACAGAATCCGTGAAGATCGAGGGACCGACCACCGTACCGCCCAGCACCGATGCGCCGGGCGTGTTCAAGAGGCCGTCCTCGAAATCCTCCAGATGAAAATATCCGCCGGTGAAGTCCAGCACGCTGAACGGGCTGTTCGAGGTTTGAACGTAAGTGGAGGGGCCGAACGTTTGCGCGGTGGCCGCGCTGCCGACGAGCAATGCCGCGCCGGCGCAAGCTGTCCATAGCTGGGTGCGCACAGTTTCCATCCCTTCCGATGCGTTTCCGAATCGTACGCAGGCGGCTTGGAAACCGCCTCCTCTCTCCGGAAGGGATACTAGGCGACCGCCCGGCAAGTATCAACAATCGTGAGCGGTCACGGCGGCAGCGCGTCATTTTTTTCGCTCGCACCCTTCGTGGCGCGAGCACCTGTGCCTGAATCGCAAAGCCGAGGCCGCCTATGACGCACCATCACCGACGATTCGAACTGCTCCCTCTTCAGGCACTCAGTACCCACAAGCACTTAACTCAATCAGGCACTTACCCGCGTCACGCGGTGACATCCACGTGAAACCCGGTCGCCGCCCGGGCGTACCGCGCATCGCCCGTCACCGAGAGAATCCGCCGGAAACTCTCCGCCGAGGTTGTCAGCAGACTCAGAACCGCTCGCCCGGGCGTGAAGACGCTCGGCCAGGCCGTCACCGCCGGCGCGGCCACGCCCGCATCAGGCTGCGATTCCGCGGCCGATGGCCGCCCCTCCGTCGGCGGATCCAACGATCCCGAGGCCGCCGTGGGCGGACCGGTTGAGTGCAACGCGCCCGGCGATCGCCGGAGTGTCGCCCGGCTCCAGCCGAACTGCCCGGCCGCCGATGCGCTCGACGCGGACTGGATCATGCTCATCGCGAGGCCTCCGGTGATCCGGGCGCCGCGCGTCCCCATGCGGGACTCTGCAATTCCTGCGCTTCAGAAGCAAGCGGAAACTGCGCGGGATGAGCGTCAGCATCCCCGACGCGACGCGAAACAGCCCTATTCGTGGCGATAACACACGTCGACGGACCGCGTCATCCGCAGATGCATGCCCTCCTCGGGCCGCCGCTTCCGCCGGGCAACATGCGCAATGCGTCGAAAGGCTCCGGGGGCCTGCTGCTTCACCGGCGCTTGAAATGCCGCTCCAGCTCCCGCAGCGAAAAATGCAGCGTCGTCGGCCGCCCGTGCGGACAGTGGCTGCTCCGTTCCGCGGTCGCACGCCGCTCCAGCAGCGCCTCGATCTCCCCCGCGGTCAGCGGATCCCCGGCCTTCACCGCCGCCTTGCAGGCCGCCATGTCCAGCACGCGGTGCAGCAGCGTGTCCTGCGCCGGGTGCGCTCCGCTCTCGCTCAGCAGGTCCAGCAGGTCACTGACGAACTCCGGCCGCGACACGCGCTCCAGCAGCGACGGAAAGGCCTGGACCGCCACGCTTCGCGGCCCGGCCGCGCTCAGCTCGATCCCCAGCCGCGCCAGCGTCTCCGCGTGCGTCTCCAGCGCCTCGAGCCGGTCCGGCGGAACGCTCACCACGTCCGGCAGCAGCAGGCGCTGCGACTCCAGCGGCCGCTGTGACACGCGCCGCCGCAGCTCCTCATAGAGAATCCGCTCATGCAGCGCGTGCTGGTCGATGATCAGCAACCCCTCCTCATCCTCGACCACCAGGTAGGTGTTGTGAACCTGGATCGCGCGCAGGGCGCCGCCGCCGCGCCGCTCACCCGCCGCACCGCCCCCCGGCGCCCGCTCCGCTTCAATAGCGGCGCTGCGCCCGCTCACCGCGACATCGCCGCCCGGCTCGCTCGCCAGGCCGCCCCGCATGCGCCGATCGGCCTCGGCGTCGTATTGACCACCCCATGCCATCGGCAGCGCATCAGCCGCCCGCAGCGGATCGACCGCCCGCGCTGCCGTCGTTTCACCCGCTCTGGCGACGGGCGCAAGCACCTCGCCCGTGCTCGCTGAGCGGCCGGTTCGCCCGTCCGAAACTCCCCACGGTGGTTCCTCCGCCGCGACCGCCGCCGCGCCATGCGCGGGTGCCCCGCCGTCCGGCGCGGGCCGCTGTCCCGTGCCCGCGGATCCGCCTGAGAGAAAATCGACCATCGCCGTGCGGATGCGGGCGCGCTCGGCGTCATCGGGTCGCGGCCCGCGCAGCCGATGATCGAGGTTCATGCTCAGAAACTTGTCGCGCAGCGCCGCCAGCACCTGCGCGTGCACAAAGTTCGAATCCCGCCAGCGCAGCTCGATCTTGGTGGGGTGCACGTTCACGTCGACCGCCGCCGGGTCGATGCTCAGAAAGAGAAACGTCACCGGGTAGCGCGACGGATCGATCAGGCTGCGATAGGCCTCGCGAACCGCGTGCGACACAAATCGATCCCGCACGAACCGCCCGTTGACGAATGCATACTCCCACTTCCCCGATCCGCGGCTCTCCGCCGCGGCGCGACCAGCCCCTCGATCCGCAGCCCGTTCTCATCGCGCTGCAGCGGGATCAGCACCCCCGCAATCTCCGGGCTGAAGCAATCGGCGATCCGCGCCCGCCGGTCCGTCGTGGCGGGCAGGTTCAGCATCTCGCGCCCGCCGTGCGAGAGTGAGAATGTGATGCCGGGGTGCGCCAGCGCGATCCGCACCAGTTGCTCGCTGATATGCCCCACCTCGGTCTGATTCGTGCGCAGGAACTTCCGCCGCGCCGGCACGCTCAGAAAGAGATCGCGCACCTCGACCGTCGTCCCCACCGGCGCTGCGCACGGCTCGGGACCGCTGATCTCTCCCGCATCCACTCGGATCGCGTGACCCGCGTCGCTCTCGCGCGTCCGCGACACGATCCGCAGCCGCGACACCGAGCCGATGCTCGGCAGCGCCTCCCCGCGAAAGCCCATCGTTCGGATGTTGAACAGGTCGGCGTCCTGCCGCAGCTTGCTCGTGGCGTGCGGCAGCACGCACAGGCGCAGATCCTCCGCGTCCATCCCCCCGCCGTCATCCGTGACCTGGATCAGCTCGCGCCCGCCGTCCACCACCAGCACGCGGATCCGTTGCGCCCCGGCATCCAGCGCGTTCTCCACAAGCTCCTTCACGACGCTGGCGGGACGCTCGACGCACTCGCCGGCGGCGATGCGGTTGACGAGATTCGGCGGCAGGACGGCGATTCGCGGCACAGACGGATTCTGCCCGTCTCAGCCCACTTCAGCAAGCGCCCCGAAATTCACGACGCAGCGCCTCGCACCATCCGGCGCCTCGCAGCAGCCGGCGCCCCGAAGCAGCCGTTGCCATGCCGCGCCGGCGCCGATGCAGCAGCCGGCGCCGATGCCGCGCTGGGTGCCAATGCCGACGGCTTTGCGTCGGCATGTCTTGATTGCCCGAACGTGGCATCTCCCGGATGACAAATTTCGTTTGGCTGTTCCTGAGTGGAACTTATTGAGTGCCATTTTCTGGTGGCATGCTTTCGCGGTACTCCGCGTAAGCATGCACTCCGCCGTGGCACCGCCCTTCCGGGCGGTGCAGTGCATCGGGCGGAAGCCCGATGCCACACGCCCGATGCCACATGCCCGCTGCCACATGCCCGAAGCCACACGCCCGTTGCCACATCCCCCACCACCCGCGCTTGCCCCGCTCCGCCCGTCGCCAATAGATTCCCGCCATGTCGAATGACGCCCCCCCCGAGCCGTGGGTCCGCCTGCGCTCCGTCCGCGCCCACCCCTTCGTGTTCCAGAAGATGATCCGCGAGGTCGATCCCCGCGCCCGCCCCGGCGACGTCGTCCGCGTGCTGGACAAGGGCGATCACCCGATCGGCCGCGGCCTCTTCAACCCGCGCTCGCAGATCGTCGTGCGGCTCCTCTCGACCGCCGATCAGGCGCTGGATGACGCCTTCTGGCGCGAGCGCCTCCGCACGGCTCTGGATTTGCGCCGATTGCTGCGAATCGACGAAGTCACCGACGCCCAGCGCCTTGTACATGCCGAGGGCGACCGCCTCAGCGGCCTGGTCGTCGAGCGCTACGCCGACGTGCTCGTCTTTGAGCTGTTTTCGCTCGGAATGTTCCAGCGTGTCGCCCGGTTCGCCGACCTGCTCTCCGAACTGCTCGGCCCGCCCGCCTCTCTGGATCGTCCCGGCCGCCCCCCGGCCGCCTGGCGGCGCGTCGTCCGGGCCGATGAGCAAATCGAGCGATTGGAGGGTTTTCGCGTTCAGCAGGCGACAGAAGACGCCAATAGCGTCGTGATCCGCGAGCACGGGGTGCGCTATCGCGTGCACCCCGCCACCGGGCACAAGACCGGCTTTTTCTGCGATCAGCGCGACAACCGGGCACAATTCGCGCGCTTCTGCCGCGATGCGCGCGTTTTGGACCTCTGCTGCTACAGCGGCGGGTTCGGCCTGGCGGCGCGGGTGCTGGGCGGGGCGCGGGAGGTGACCGGGGTCGATCTGGATGAGCAGGCGCTGCAAACGGCGCAAGAGAACGCCAATCTGAACCAGGTTCGCGTCGAATACGCACACGCGGACGCATTCAATTATTGTCGCCAGATGCTCGCCAATGAGCGCCGATACGACGCCGTTGTGCTGGATCCGCCGAAATTGGCGACCAGCCGCGCGGAGATCGAGCCGGCGCTGCGCAAGTACCACGACCTGAACTCGCTGGCGATGCAACTGGTGGAGCCCAGCGGGCTGTTTCTGACGTGCAGTTGCAGCGGATTGGTGTCTTTTGACGCATTTCTCGCCGCCGTGCACAGCGCCGCGCGGCGCGCCGGCCGCGAGCTGCAGATGATCGACGCGACCGGCGCCGCGGGGGACCACCCGGTGCTGCTGAACTGCCCGGAATCGGCCTATCTCAAGGCGCTCTGGTTTCGCGTGCTTCCGCGCCATTAGGCGCCGGAACCGCGCAAGAGCAGCCATCCGGCGATCGCGCCGCCGGCGATCAGCCAGACGGGATTCCATTTCGTCAGCAGCAGCGCCGCAAAGGCGGCCGCGCAGAGCAGCACCGCCGTCACCCCCGTCAGCGCACCTCCGACGAGGTACATCGCGGCGACGGCCATCAGCGCCACGGACCCCGCATTCACACCGTCGAGCAGCGCGGCGGTCAGCGGTGAGCGGCGCAGGCGCGGAACCAGCGGGGCGCTGACGGCGACGAAGAAAAACGCGGGGAGGAAGATCCCGACGGTGGCGACCGCGGCGCCGGGCGCACCCGCCAGCAGATAGCCGATGAACGTGGCGGTCGAGAACAGCGGACCCGGCATGAGCTGCCCGACGGCGACGGCGTCGAGCAACTGGCCCTCACTCATCCATCGCCAGCGCTCGACGAGATCGGACCGCAGGTACGCGATCAGGACGTATCCGCTGCCGTAGAGAATGCTGCCGACCTTGACGAAGAACCCGAACAGCGGAAGCAGCCCGACCGAGGCGGATGAGGCCGCTCCAGCGGCGGGAATCGCCGCGGCCGGCAGCAGCCCGATCAGCGGCAGCGGGTTGAGTGCGGCTGCGACGGAAGGGCCGTCAGAGCCGCGCTGCAGCCACCGGCGAAGCAGTGGGGCGCTCAACGCGGCGACCAGCAGGATCAGCAGCTCGTGCACTGCGAACATCCCGGCGGCGAGCGCCGCAATTGCGATGACGGCGCCATGCGGGGTCTTCAGCACGGCGCGGCCCAATCGGAACATGGCGTGAAGGACGACGGCGAGAATCACCGGCTTGATGCCGGCCAGCACGGACTGAAACGCGGGGATGTAGGACCATGTGACGTACAGCCAGCCGAACAGCGACGCCAGCAGCACGGCCGGCAGAATGAAGCACGCGCCGGCCACAAGCAGGCCGGGAAAGCCGGCGCGGCGCAGGCCGATGTGTATCGCCAACTCGGTCGAATTCGGGCCGGGAATGAGGTTGGCCGCACTGACCAGGTCGAGGAACTCCTGCTCGGTCAGCCAGCGCCGGCGGTGGACGACTTCGGTCTCGAGCAGCGCGGTGTGAGCGGCCGGCCCGCCGAAGGCGGTCAGGCCGAGGCGGAGGAAGACGGCGGCCAGTTCGCGCAGCCGGGCGGCGCGATCCACTGCGGCCGTCGTCGCAGCGCCGTCATGCGGCGGCGGGGTGGCCTCTGGCGCGGAGGACATCATTTCTCCGGCGGCGAGCGGGACACGAATGAGACCGATGGTAGCGGGGCGCAGGGCGGATTGGCGGATTGCACGGCGGGTTGGGGGAACGCACAGCGGGTTTGCGGGCCGCCGCCTGGTTCCAGTTCATGGGTCGAAACGGGCGCAATTCGTGCGCATTGGTCGGATAAGTGCGGCGGAGTTCCGTCATCCACCGATAACAAGTGCAGACGGCGGCTGCGCGGGTCAGCGCAGCGCCCGGCGGCGGAGTTGCCTGCGCGGCGTATTGCGAGGGTGCCCGGCGCGCCGGGGGCGATGGGGTCGCCGCGGGGGAGAAACGGAAACGGCAATGCGCTTGCGACTGACAGAGATCGACCGTGGCCGGATGCTGGAGGAGCGGGAGGATCCCTCTGCGCCGGGCGGGCGGCATGCCCGCGGGCAATCCGCGACGCGCGACGGACGGACGATTCGCGTGTGGCGCGTGCTGGCTATTCGGGCGGAGATTCGGCGGGGCGCGTATCCGCAGGCTCAGATCGAGCGCGAGGCGATGGACCGGCTGATCGATCGCATTCTCGCGCCGGGAGATTCGAGCGAGCGGGAGCGACGAGCGGCGCGATGAGGCAGGCCATTGGTGGCGCGATGACGGCGGCGCAGAGCGGCGCGATGAGGGCCATTGGGTTGCCTGTCGGGTGTCGCAATGGGCGCCATCCTGGGTGGCACCTTCGGTAGCATCCTTTGTTGCATTTTGGGTGGCATGCTTTCGCGGTACGCCGCGTAAGCATGGGAGACGCCGCGTATCGCCGCGCTTCCTACTCTCTCTATTTCTCTACGGCCCGTTGACGAGGGCATCGACGAAGGGGTCGATGTCGAAGTTGGTGAGGACGCCGTCGCCGTTCATGTCGCCGAGGATGTCGATCGCTTCGGGCGGGATGTGGGGGAATGCGGCGGCGTAGGCGTCGCGGTCGGTCAGAGCGAGGACGAAGGGGTCGATGTCAAACCCGTTGGTCCGATCGTCGGCATTCAGATCGCCCGGCGAGATGGGGCGCAGGAGCGTGATGTAGTGCTCATCCAGCACAAGTGCATTTCGCCAATAGACCCACACTGCTCCGCTGTCGGCCAGTGCGAAGTTACGCGATCCGCTTGACCAGGCTTGTTCCGCCGGCGGACGGTATAGCCGCAGTCGGCTGACAACGACGTTCCCAGCCGAGTCGTATAGCGTGATCGACAACTCGGGAGGTCCGGCATTGACATAGGCGTATTTGGTGATGAACTCACCCAGCGCGTTGAAGGTGATTCCAGTAGCGTCCAATTCGAACGAAACACGGCGCAGAACCATCGCATTCGAATCCAGCCACGATACCTCGGCGACGTTCCCCGGTAACCCGATTCCATCGGCCCCAAGAAGCGCGTAGCCACCGTCCAAGTTCGCATGCACAGAGCCAAACGGTAATCGACTCGGCGCAAGGATCGCATTACCAAGCGACCCGTCGCTGCCGCCGAATCGAAAACGTACCCCCCTTGCTGCGTGGGGGAAGAAGCAGGTGTACGAGTAGAGAATTGTATTGCCCGTACCGAAGGCTAGCGTCCCAGTCCAGAAGGCCTGTCCACCGGAGTCATGGCCGATCGGCAGCGTTCCGGTCAGCGGCGTGCCGTCGGGCGCGAAGAGGCGCCCCGACACGCCGTAGGGCGGCGTCGGGTTATCAAGGCTGTCATACACGGCGGCCACGATGGAGTTGTTCGTCGCAAGGGCGATCTGCTCCGCATACTCCACCGATCCATCCAACTGCCGGCGCGGCGTGACCGCGCCATCGGAGTCCACGATCCTGAACCACGCGCCGCCGCTGTTGCCCCAGGCGACCCAGAAGGTGTCGCCGACAGGCAAAACTGTCAGAGAGATGGAGCGATATTCATCGAAGTCCACCGGAATCGGCCCGAGCGTGCGACGACCCCAGGAGTCGAATGCCTGGAGGAGAATCTGCTTGGTGGGGATCAGCGAGTCGGCGATGTATGCCATGACGCATCCGCCGTCGGCCGTTGCGACCATGCGTACCTCGTCAACATACTCCGGCGGATCAGGGAAAGGCTGCTGATACAGGTAGTACGGCCGCGCCCCGACCATCACCTTCTCGTGTACGAACTGGGCGCTTGCGATCGGAGGGGCGATCGCCGCACACCAGGCCGCTACGCTTATCGCGGCACGCACGACGGCACGCACCGCCGCGGCACCGGGCCCACACGCGGTGCCTGGCTGCGCCGTTCGGAAGCTGAACAAGTCTCTGGTCGTCATGGTCAGTCTCCGAAGTACGCCCGCACGCGGGCGATGGTCTGCCAAAAGTGAGCGTCGGGAGCCGGACAGGTCGGGCCGTCGTTTTCGCCGAAGGCGCTCATGCCCGCCATCATGGCCTCGCCTTCACCACCGCCGCCCATCAGTCCCTGTGGCTCGCTCTCCTCGGGTGTTCCGGCAGGACAGCCGGAGTGATTGACGATCAGGTCCACGAAGCAGTCGATGTCGAAGTTGTTGAACTCACCATCGTTGTTGCAATCGCCGATGCCGACCAGGTTGATTCCGATGGGATCCCCGAAGTCCTCCCGCCATTTCTGGAGGTCCATCAGCGCATCGGCAAACGCATCGACGTCGAAGTTGTTGCGGCGGGTGGCATGCTTTCGCGGTACGCCGCGTAAGCATGCTCGCTTCCGCGCGAAGGGGTAGGCTGCTCTGTCGAGGGTGGGGCGCACTTTGAGGGCCTCTTGTCGCGGGGGCGCTCGCGGCAGTCTACGACGCATGAGCGGCACCAGGGCGGCGCACCAGACTCATGCTTACGCGGAGTACCGCGAAAGCATGCCACCCAAAATGCAACCCAAAGCGCCACCCCAATGGCCACCCGAGTGCGTCAAGGCGGCGTTCCTGATGAGCATGCCGACGCAAAGCCTTCGGCGGGGTATCCAACGCACGCGTGAGAACGGCGAATGGCGCGGTCGTCAGCCTCTCCAACAGCACCCTATCCGGATTATCACACCGATTCGGGCGGATGCAAGAAAAACCCGGATTTTTTTCGCGGCGAGCGGCGACGCCGCGGCTGGAGGGCATTTGGGTCCAGGGCCTGAAGGCCCTGGCAACGAACGTGCGCCCTACGGGCGAAGAGCATGGCGACGCAAAGCCGTCGCCATGGCACCCAACGCACGCGCGTCACAACGGGCGGCTCACCACGGGCGCCTCACAACAGGCGGCTCACAACGCGCGGCTTACAACCGGCGGAACTCAACGCGCGGCTTGACTCATTACTGCCCGAAGAGGAGCATGTTTGCGCGGAATGCCGCTGGAAAAAGCCATACTGTTCGACCTGTGGCGAGGGTGGGAAGAGAGCCGTCGCAATGGCCGTCGGCACGGTGCCCGACAACGGGAGCATGCAGCTCATCGTCGTCGCGACTGTGACGGAGTCAGGCGGTGGGCGTGTTCGCAGGGAGGCCGGCCGATGAAGAGCGTCTTTCTGGCCAAGACATCCGCCGAAGCAGCGCTCGTCGCCGAACTGCTCGAGCAGCACGGCATCCGCGCTGTGGCGGTGGAGACTACCCTCGATCTCGGTTCCACGCGGACGCCGTTCGCCAAGCGGCTGCCCGGCGTGCGCGTCTGCGTTGCGTCCGAATCAGCCGACGCGGCGGCGGAGGTGATCGCGCAGGAATATCGCCGTCGGCCGGAGGTGTGTCCCGCCTGCTCATGCGACCTGGTGTCCAATCGGGTGCATTGTCCCGAGTGCTGCACGAGCGTCGGGGAGCCCGACGGGGGGCTGCCGTGGAACTGCCCGGAGTGCGATCTCGACCTGCGGAGCGTGCAGGTGCAGTGCCCCGAATGCGGCGCGAAGCTGGGCGAGCCGGTCGGACCGCCGTGGGATTGCCCGGCCTGCGGGGAGGACAACGAGGATCAATTCTCGATCTGCTGGAACTGCGGGCTGGAAGTGCGGGACGACGCGGGCGATGAGCCGGGAGAGGGCGACCCGAAGCGCTGAGCACGTGTATCAGGGGGCGGCGGCGGGTGTTGTGACGTTACTCAAGGCGGAGCTTCGACTCGCGCCAGTCCGATGAAATGCGTGCTTACGCGGAGAATCGCGAGAGCATGAGACTATGAAGCGAGGCACCCGGCATGTGGCATCGGGGTTCTGCCCGATGCGCTGCGCCGCCCGGAAGGGCGGTGCCACGGCGGTTGCATGCTTACGCGGAGAATCGCGAAAGCATGGCAACCGGCGCGAAAGCTCGCCACGCGCATGTGGCATCGGGGTTCTGCCCGATGCGCTGCGCCGCCCGGAAGGGCGGTGCCACGGCGGTTGCATGCTTACGCGGAGAATCGCGAAAGCATGGCAACCGGCGCGAAAGCTCGCCACGCGCTATGTGGCATCGGGGTTCTGCCCGATGCGCTGCACCGCCCGGAAGGGCGGTGCCACGGCGGTTGCATGCTTACGCGGAGTACCGCGAAAGCATGCCACCCAAGAGATGTCACCCAAGAGATGCCGCACGACATTGGTCATTCGGGAGATGCCACGTTCGGGCAATCAAGACATGCCGACGCAAAGCCGTCGGCATGGCACCCAACGCGCGGCACCCAGCGCGCGGCACCAAACAAACGGCACCCAACGCGCGGCACCCATTACGCCGCGCTACTTCGACTCATCCTCCGGCTTCATCTCATCCTGGGCGCGCTTCTTGGCCTTCAGCAGCCGCGACGTGTAATCCGCCTCGTTGGTGGCGGTCGGCTTGCGGGTCGGTTTGGCAACCACCGGCTGATCGGTTTCGCTCGCCCCACCCAGCGCGCGGGCCAGGTCCGCGCTGGACTTCGCATCCGCGCGCGCCTCGAAGCGCGCTGACGGCGAACCCCCTTCCGGCTGCCCGGAAGCATCGCGTCCCGCACCCGGCGACCCCGGGGAATCGCGGCCGGCGCCCGGCTGACCCGCGGCGTCGCGGCCCGCGGCCGTCCGCGCAGCGCGGGCTTCCTCGCGGCTGCCCTTGAGCGTCGAAAGCACTGTCGCACTGGCCTCGGCGGGGGTGCGCCGGCCGCCGATTTCGGCGATGAAGCGCCGCAGCCGGCGCAGCAGTTCCAGCGGGTTGATGGCGATGCGGCGCACGGCCACATCGATCAGGAAGAGCAGCAGCATCAGGCGGACGAGGTCTTCCCAGATCGGCTGGCGGGCGGTCGGGCGGGCCAGGCCGTCGAGCGAAAACGCCGCCCGGGCGTCGGCAGTCGTCAATTCGCGACCGCCGGTGCGCTTGGCGATTGCATCCATCAACGGGACATTGGAGGACAGGTCGCGATGCTCGGCGGAGTAGGCCACGCTGACGCCGGTCTGCAGCGTGCCGCGGCGGGCGTCCTCGCCCGAACCCATGCGATAGGCGAGATTCAGGATGTAATTGCCGGCCTCGCGGGCGTCGAACTCGGCCTCGTAGCGGCCGGGGCCCGTCTGCGTGAGTCGCAGCGGCGTCGCCTGCGGGGCGCTGGGGTTGAGCAGCGCGCCTTCGATGGTCATGAAATTGATCGCGGCGGCGTCCGCATCCAGCGCGTCAACGCGGATCCGGCCGCGGCCGCCACTGACGGTGCTGGTGACGCCGAAGGCGGCGGCCTCGGACTGGCGGCTGGCCCAGCGCGCGATCTGCGCCCAGAGCTTGCTGAATTTCGTCCACTGGGTCCAATCCGCGCCCCAGCGATCCCACATGCCGCTGGTGAAGGCGACGGTCTTGCCCAGGCCGACCTGCCATTGGGCCAGGATCGGATCATCCGAGTCCTCGGTGCGGCGGATCAGCGGGACGTCGGCCAGCGGCTTGGGCGTGGTGAGCACGTAGCCGTGCAGGGCCGGGATGTCGTTGGCGGACAGCCCCTGAACCGTGGGCGAGATGGGGTTGACCAGCCGGGGTGCGAAGGTGCCGTCCTGCACCAGCGTCCGCCTCACGATCATCGATTCCTTGATGAAGATCTGCGGCAGCTCAGCGTAATTCTTGGTGTTGTAGAACTTGCCGCCGGTGGTGGTGGCGATGTGGCGGGCTTTCGGCTCGTCGATCCAGTGGGCGCCATAGCCGATGGCGACGGTCGAACAGGAAATGCCGAGCTTCTTCATGCGGGCGATGGTGACGTCGGAGGGGCCGTCGGGGTCGAAGTCCGAGATGATGATCATGTGCTTGACGGCGGCGTCGCGCCGCTGCTCCAGGGCATCCACCCCCTGCGTCACCACGTTTTCCAGTGAGGGCATATCGCCCATCTGCATGCGGGTCAGCGCCTGGATGATCGCGTTCTTTGAGCCGACGACCTGCAGGGGGACCACCCAGTTCTGCGCGGCGGCGCCGCCCCACTGCCACGACAGGACGCCGACGAGGTCGCGGCTGGAGAGCGTCTTGACCGCGGCCACGGCGACGCGCTCGCCCCAGTAATTGCCCTCGGGGATTTCGCAGGCGTGCATCACCAGCACCAGCGCGCCCTTCGGAATCTGCTTCTTGCTCTTGATGTCGAAGCTGACGGGCATGACCTCTTCGATGGGTGTGTCCATCCAGCCGCCGGCGCCGAAGGCCTGGTCGCCGCCGATCATCAGCAACCCGCCGCCCAGATCGCGCACATACGTTGCCAGTGTCTGGCGTTCCTCCTCGCGCACCAGCGGCGCGGGGACGTTGGAGAGAACGACCAGCGAGTATTCGATCAGACGGACCTGGTCGATCGTCGCGGAACCGACGATCTCGACATCCGCCACGAGCTGTTCGCGGGCCAGCGCCGCTGCCAGCAGCCGGGCCGATCGAAGGTCATCCTGGGTCGTGAGAATCAGCACCCGCCCGGGGCCGGAGACGACCGTAAAGGCCCGGCCGGTGTTGTTTTCCGCGATGGTGTCCTGTGCCGCGTCGTCCGGTTCGAAGATGGCCTCGAAGCGGTGGGCGCCGGCGGCGCGCAGCGGCACGGAGATGGGGATGCGGTTGGGACCGGCGTCGAGCGCCACGCCGAACTCGGTCGATCCGCCGGGGCCGATCGGCAGAAATTCGTCGTTGTGTTTGATCTTGAGCCGCCCGGTGGCCGGCTGCTCCGAGCGAATGACGCACTGCAGACTGACGGTTTCATCGGAGGCGGCCGTCGGCGGGGCGCTGAGGCGCTCGACGATGATCTCATTGCGGTGGGCGTAGCGGACGGGGACGACATCGATCGGCACGCCGGCGGCGCGGTACTGATCGGCATCGGCCAGGGCATCGCCGACGTTTTCGTTGCCGTCCGAGATCAGCACGACACGGCGCATCACGCCGGGGGGGAAAAGCGCCAGCGCCATGCGCAGCGCGCCGGCGAGATTGGTCTCATCGGGGCGGACGGATTCGGTGAGGCGCTCAATCGCCAGGACGGACATGGGAAGCTGCTCGACGGCGCTCTTGCCATCGAAGGAAATCACCGCGACGCGATCGCCCGGGCGGCGGCCCTTTTCCGCTTCCTGCAGAAACGCCAGCGATCGGGCGCCTTGCCCGCGCGGGATGCTCGACGAGCGATCCACGACGAAGATCACCGCCGCCTCATCGGTCGTGCGAACGCGATGCGCCCCCGCCAGCGCCAGGCACATGCAGACCACCACAATGCAGCGCGCCGCGAGCGCGATGATCCGCCGCACCGGCCCCAGCCCCGAGAGGGATCGAAACGAAAGCACGATCAGCAGCGGCAGCGCCGCCAGCAGCGCCAGGTAGCCCGGGACCTCGAAGTTCAGGAATGCAAGAATCAACGGTCGCTCCCCCGGGTATCAAAGGCGCCGGGTACTCCCAAGTGTATCCACACCGGGCGGGCCGGGGCATCCTCCCGAAACCGCCGCCGCATTACCGCGCTCCGGCATCAAGATGCAGGATCAGGGGCATTCGCGCCGGCGACGGCGCTTCGCACCATTCCCGCCAGGCCGCCTGCATCGCTGCTTCGCTCGAAAAGCCCAGCGCCATGGGCCAATCGGGCGGCTGCCGACCGCGGACGCGGGTCAGGAGGGTGGCGGCGGGCGGTTCCTTCGGATTGCCACGCGCGGCGCAATTCAGCAGAAATTCCGCCAAAGCGTGACAATCGGCGCGATTCTGCGATCGAAGGGCGTCGATCCACGACACAGAAGCACACGGAACACGGCGCAGCGCCAGCCGACGGGCCGGAGCCTGCGCAGCCTCGGCAAGTGCCGCGACCAGCGCTTCGTCCGCGGGTGTTTCTGCGCCGTCGAGAATTGCGGGGACCAGCCGCGCGGGCAGAGTGGAATTCAGGAGCCAGGGGTCGGTCTGCACGACGTGTATTTCGCGCTGGGTGATCCGGCCGTCGCGGCGGATCAGGCGGACCGCGTCGGTGCTGCCGGGCGCTGCGCCGGTGGCCTCAACGAGCGAAGCGGAATCCGAGTGAAGGTGAATGAGCAGGCGGCGCGCCGGCGGCGGATCGAGGGAGGCGCCGAGCCAGGCGGCCAGCCGCGGCAGGTGATAGTCGGCGGCGGCGAGCATGCGCTCGGCGAGCGCGTCGTTCGCCGCAATGACGTCCAATCGCGCCGAATGTCGCGATTTGGCGGATCCGGGAAGCGCGACGGACCACTCGCCGGTCCGGCGGCGCGTCGGCGTCTGGCGATAGGCGCTTCGCATCGACTCGATCGCCGCGGATCGCGCGCGGCGGAGAGCGCCAACGCGCTGGTCGGCGGGAGGCAGGCCGAAGGATTCGCCGACGGCGGCAGCGTAGGACTCGCCCGCGCGGACGCCCTGGCCGACGGCTTCGAGCAGCAGCCCCTCGATGACCGCGCGGATGCGCGGCTCGGCGGGGGAGGCGGCGGCGCGGGCGCGGATGCGCTCGATCGCGTCGGGGGCGATCGGGTTGCGTTCGCCATCGAGGGCCAGGGCAAGGGACAGCGCCCAACGATCGTGTACGTCCAGTGCGGCCGCTGCGAGGCTGAGGCGGCGCTCATACAGCGAGAAGGCCTCGGAGAAATTGCCGGCCAGGTAGTGATCGTCGGCGGCGCCGAGCCAGGCCTGTTCGCGGGCCTCGATCGGCCCGGCGTCGAGCGGGCCGCCGAAGCGCTCGCGCTGGTCGAGTGATTCGATCGCCGATTCGAACAGATCGAGCCGGAGCAACTCCGCGACGCGCTGCGGCGTCGCGCGCAGCCGGGTTTCCGCGTCCTGCGCGGCCGTGACGATGCCGCGGGCGGCGGGATCGTCCGGGACGACGGAGAGCACGGCGCGGGCGTAGGTGGTTGCGCTCTCCCATGCACCCTCGGCCAGGGCGGCGCGGCCGAGCGTCAGGTGCAGCGCGGCGAATTCACGGACGACGGCGGCGTCGCCGGGATTGGCGCGGAGGGCGCGCTGGGCGCGGGCAACGGCTTCGTCGGGCCGGCCGTCGCGGAGCAGGAGCAGCACTTCGGAGCGCAGGCGCTCGGCCGGGGCGGATGAGGCGGAATCCGGCGCGGCGGGGCTTGTTGCGGGCACGGTCGAGGCGGAATCGGGCGCGGGTTGCGTTGGGGGGCCGGGGGGCGTCGGCGTCGCGGGCGGTGCCGCCGTCAGCGACGAATGGGGCAGAAGGAGGATCGCAAGGACCAGCGCGGAGCATGAGCGCGATGCGGCGGATGGGGGCGGCGGTCGGTGCAGTGTCGGGAAGGGTGGGCGGGGCGTAGAATGCGGCCGACGCGGGGATGACTCCCCGCCGAGCCGCGGCGCATCCGACGAATCATACACAGCGCCGATCATCGATTCGCATTGTAAGGGAGCTTCCATGTTTCTCTGGGTGTTGCGAGGGTTGTTTGTCGCATTGGTCGCCGTGGTGGCGTTTTCGGCGGTGCCGACCGGGGGCGATGCCCGCACGGAGCAGTATCGAATTCCGCTGATGGCGGCGGCGGTGGTCGTGTCGGGCGTGCTGATCGGGGTGGATGTGTTCGTGCCGCGCAAGTCGCTGGCGGCGCTCTCGGGGGCGTTTCTCGGGCTGGTGGCCGGGATGACGGGCGCGTACATCATCGGGCTGATTCTCGACCACATGCTGTTCAATCTGTACTGGGGGACTTCGGCGGCGGGGGCCGGAACGGAAACGCAGACGGCCGTCAGCGCGGTGAAGCTGATGATCGGGATCGTCTGCTGCTACCTGACGATCAGCTTCGTGCTGCAGACGAAGGATGACATCCGCTTCGTCGTCCCCTATGTCGAGTTTGCCAAGCAGTCGCGCGGCAACCGGCCCCTGATCCTCGACACGTCCGTGATCATCGACGGGCGCATCGCCGACATCTGCGAGACGCGGATCATCGACTCGCAACTGATCATTCCGCGCTTCGTGCTGCAGGAGCTGCAGACCATTGCGGACAGCTCGGACAAGCTGAAGCGCAACCGCGGTCGGCGCGGGCTGGACATGCTCAACAAGCTTCAGACCAATGAGCGGATCGAGATCAAGATTTCGGATGCGCGGCTGCCCTCGGTCGAGGAGGAGGGGGACGTGGATCAGAAGCTGGTCGCACTGGCCAAGAAGCTCGACGGGCGGGTGGTCACGAACGACTACAACCTGAACAAGATCGCGCAGCTTCGCGGGGTGGACGTGATCAACATCAACGACCTGACCAACGCGCTCAAGCCGGTCGTGCTGCCGGGCGAGTTGCTGGCGGTCAAGATCATGCGGCCCGGCGAGGAGCAGGGACAGGGCGTCGGCTATCTCGAGGACGGGACGATGGTCGTTGCGGAGAACGCGGCCGAGCGAATCGGCGATGACGTCAGCATCACCGTCACCAGCGTGCTTCAGACTTCGGCGGGGCGGATGATCTTCGGGCGGCCGGAGGGGGTCGCGCCGAGCGGGCCGCGGAGGTTCCGGCCGCGCTGAGACTGGGGCTAGACGCCGGGGCGGACGGTGCGGCGGGCGGCGATGCGGTCGCGCAGCTCGGCGGCGCGCTCGAACTGCTCATTCGCGACGGCGCTGCGCAGCTCCCACTCCATGCGGATCGGCTCGTCGTCGGGCATTTTCTCGATCAGCTCGCGCCGCAGCTCGGCCAGCACGCCCAGCTCGGTGACGCCGCCCGGCTCCAGCGCCGTGGATTCGACGAGCGCGGTCACTTCGCGGATGCTGGCCACCCCGACGTCGATGGCGCGCAGCGCGTCCTCATATTCCTGCTCGGCGGCGCAGCCATAGGCCCGCGCGCGGGTGTTCATCATCAGCACGTACGCACGCTGCGACTCCAGCGCGTTGCGATCGGCGGCGGCGGCGGCGTAGTCGCGGCAGAAATCGAGCAGCCGCAGGCTGAAGGCGGTGTCGCGTTCGACCGCGCTCCACTCCTCCAGCACGAAGCAGGAGAGGTAGCGCTGGTAATAGAGATAGCTCTCGTGGCGAAGGTCGCGGCAATCATCCGGCCCGAGAACGAAGCCCTCTTCGTCCTCATTCTCGGCGATGTAGGCGGCCAGCCGGGATTCGTGGAATTCCAGCAGTGAGTCGAAGCCGCGCGGGCGGGTTCCGTCGGGCCGGCCAGTCGGGGTGAGCTGGAGCAGGCCCATGTCCACGCGGGTCTGAATCTTCTCGCGCCCGTCGCGGCCAATAATCTTGCGGACCGAGATCTTGCCCGGTTCGTACTCCCAACCGCCCAGAATGGTCCGCAGGTCCTGTGTCATCAGAATGCGCTATCGGCAGACCCGGGGAATCAATGCAGTAGTAAGGACGCCCCGGCCGGGGTGCCGGAACACCGTCACCCCCATGTTTGCCGCTGTGCTGCGCGCGGGGTACACTCCAACCGGGAGCGCAAGAACCCGACATGCCGGGCCGAGGCCGGGCGGGCGGCGGCCAATCGAGGCGCTTGCGCCACGATCCGCTGCGACGAGCCGTGCGGCCGGATGAAGCGCCGCCGGCCGGGTCCGCCTCCCCTTGCAGGAGCCGCCGATGTCCGCCGTCACCACCCCGCTCAATCTCAAAGCCTGGATCAACGAACACCGCGACCTGTTGAAGCCGCCGGTGGGGAACAAGGTCGTGTGGACCGACCGCGACTTCATCGTGATGATCGTCGGCGGGCCTAACGCGCGGAAGGATTACCACATCAACCAGACCGAGGAGCTGTTCTACCAGGTCGAGGGCGACATCACCGTGCGGGTGATTGAGAACGGCACGCCGCGCGACATCCCGATTCGCGAAGGCGAGATTTTCCTGCTTCCGCCGGGCATCCCGCATTCGCCTCAGCGGCCGGCCGGCACGGTCGGAATGGTGGTGGAGCGGCAGCGGCCGGCGGGGATGAAGGACCATCTGCGGTTCTATTGCGACAAGTGCGGCAAGGTGGTCCACGAGCCGGAATTCGACATGAAGGACATCGCCGCACAGCTCAAGCAGATCATGGAAAGCTACTGGAGCGACGCGAACGTGGCGCTGCGCACGTGCAAGGCGTGCGGCACGGTGATGCAGCGACCGACGCCGGCGACGGCGGCGCGCTGACCGGGCACTCGCACGAAGCCCCCCGCAGACGGACCCCTCAAGGAGCGGACCCGATGATGGCAACTCGACCGATCGCCCTGGTCGTGCTGGTGCTGAGCCTGGCCGCCGCGGCGGTCGCCGCACAGGACCGGCAGGCGGAAGCGCGCGAGCTGGAAACCCAGTTCATCACGGCGCTCAACGCCAAGGACTACGCCGCGGCCATCACTGCCGGTGAGAAGCTGGCCACGCTTGCGCCGCAGGGCGGAACGGCTGCGTTCAACCTCGCCTGCGCGCATGTGCTCAGCGGCGATCGGGAACGCGGAATCACGGCGCTGCGCCGCGCCGTGCGAGACGGCTTTGCGAACGTCGAGGCGATCACGACGGACACGGACCTGGTGAGCCTGCGGCAGGACGCCGAGTTTCAGGCGATCGTGCAGGAGGTGCGGAACAACCGCCGCAAGCAGGTGGAGGAGTTCCGCGCCAGGGTGGAAAAGGCCAAGCCGTTGATCGTGCCGCCGCCGGGGCACAGCAGCACCGCCGAAGCGCCGGTGATCGTGGCGCTGCACGGCTTCGGCTCCAACGCCGACGACATTGCCGACGCCTACCGGGCGACGGCGGCGGCGTTCGGGGCGATCCTGGTCGCGCCGCGGGCGGTCGAGGAAGCGCCGGCGGGCGGATTCACCTGGGGCAATTCGGAAAACGCCGAGTACATCGTGAACGCGGCGCTGGATGCGGTTCGCGCGGCGCACCGCGTGGATGAGAAGCGGCTCGTGCTGACGGGCTTCTCGCAGGGCGGGTGGGTGACCTATCGGGTGGCGCTGCGCAATCCGAAGCGCTTCTGCGCGGCGATCCCGGTCGCGGGGCGCTGCGCCGACATTGTGGTGCCGGCCACGCCGGTGCTGCCGAAGTTCTACATCATGGTCGGGGAGAAAGACCCGGTGCTGGAGCAGAACCGGCAGGTTTCGGCGGCGCTGGAGAGCAAAGGGGCGACGGTGCTGCTGGCGACGTTCGCCGGGGTGGGGCACGAGTTTCCGCAGGACCGCGACGGGGAGCTGCGCAAGGCGCTGACGTTCGCACTGGGCGCTCCGCCGGCCGGCGCGCGATAGTCGCGTGAAGATCGATCTGCACACGCACATCCTGCCCGAGCGCTGGCCGGACCTGGTCGAGCGCTACGGCTATCCCGGTTTCGTCCGGCTGGAGCATCATGCCCCCTGCCGGGCGAGGATGCTGATCGGCGACCGCTTCTTCCGCGAGATCGAGGACAACTGCTGGAACCCGCAGCGGCGCATCGCTGAGTGCGACGCCTGCGGCGTGTCGATGCAGGTGCTTTCGACCGTGCCGGTGATGTTCAGCTACTGGGCGCGACCGGCGGACGGGCTGGACCTTTCGCGGATGCTCAACGATCACCTGGCGGAGGTGATTGCGGCTCATCCGCGGCGCTTCACGGGGCTGGGGACGGTGCCGCTGCAGGATGTGCCGCTGGCGATTCGCGAGCTGGAGCGCTGCGTGGCGGCGCCGAGCGCGGGCGGGCTGGGGCTGCCGGGGGTGCAGATCGGGTCGAACGTGAACGGCGCGAACCTGGGGGATGCCGCCCTGTTCCCGTTCTTCGAGGCGGCGGCGGCGCTGGGGGCGGCGGTGTTCGTGCATCCGTGGGAGATGCTGGGCCGCGAGCGGACCGAGCGCTACTGGGGAAGCTGGTTGGTCGGGATGCCGGCGGAGACCTGCCTGGCGATCACGACGATGCTGTTTGCGGGGGTGTTCGCCCGGCTGCCGTCGCTGCGGGTCGCGTTTGCACACGCGGGCGGCTCCTTCCCGGGGACGATCGGGCGGATTCAGCACGGCTTTGAGTCGCGGCCCGATCTCTGCGCGGTGGATTGCGGGCTGTCGCCGCGAGAACACCTGGCGCGGCGCAGCGCGGACGGGCGGGTAACGCCGGCGCGGTTCTTCGTGGACTCGCTGACGCACGATGAGGCGACGCTGCGCGGGGTGATTGAGCTGTTCGGGGCCCAGCGGGTGGCGCTGGGGTCGGACTATCCCTTCCCGCTGGGCGAAGCGCGGCCGGGGGCGATGATCGAGGCGATGCGCGATCTGGACGAGCGTGTGCGGAGCCTGTTGCTGGGGGGGACGGCGCTGGAGTTCCTGGGGCTGAGGGGCTGAGCCGCGCGGTATACTCGGGCGCAGGATCGCACTTCTTCGCACGCCGCGCCGGTCGCGGGAAAGGTGAGAGGCATGTCATCGCTCAAGGGCAAGGTGGCGCTGGTCACGGGCGGATCGCGCGGCATCGGACGGGCCATCAGCCTGGCGCTGGCGGAGTCGGGCGCGGACGTGGCGGTCAACTACGCGGGGAATCATGACCGCGCGGAGGAAACCTGCCGGATGCTGCGGGACAAGGGCGTGCGGGCGGAAAAGTACGCGGCGAACATCGCCAATGACGACGAAAACCACGCGATGATCGCGAAGGTCAACGCCGACTTCGGGCACATCGACATTCTCGTGAACAATGCCGGGATCACGCGCGACAAGACCTTCACGAAGATGACGCCCGAAATCTGGCACGAGGTGCTGGGCGTGAATCTCACCGGGCCGGCGATGGTGACGCACGAGGTGCTGAAGGGGATGATGCCGCTGGGTTGGGGGCGGATTGTCTTCATCACGTCGATTGTGGGGCAGGTCGGCAATTTCGGGCAGAGCAACTACGCGGTCACCAAGGGCGGGCTGATCGCCTTCACGAAGTCGCTGGCGCGCGAGGTAGCGCGCAAGGGCATCACCGTCAACGCGGTGGCGCCGGGGTTCATCGAGACGGACATGACGTCGGTGGTGCCGGAGGCGGCGCTGGAGCAGGTCCGCTCCAACACGCCGATCGGGCGGCTGGGGCGGCCCGAGGAGGTCGCGGAGGCGGTGCGGTTCCTGTGCAGCCCGCTTTCGTCCTACATTACCGGCGAGGTCATCAACGTCAACGGCGGCATGTTCATGGGATAGCGCCGGCGCGCTGGCCTACTCCTGCGGAGTGTTCTTGAATCCGCTCTCGGGGTGAATGTTCAGCGTGTCGTCCTCGATGCTCAGTACGGCCGTGTGACGCGGCTCGAACTGCTGGTCGTATTCGCCGGCGACGACATCGAGCGTGCGATCGGCGCACCATTCGACCGCGGCGTGCATTTCGTCGAAGAAGCGCGTCCAGGCTTCCTCGTCCTCGTCGTTCTCATCCAGGCCGGGCGGGCCTTGGGCGGTGGCCAGGCAGAAACAGGCTCCGGCCAGGCCGAGCAGGTCGCTCTCCGACCAGCCGCCTTCCGGTGCTTTCAGGGCTGTGCCGTTGTTCAGCGCGTCCACGAAGCTGCGCGCCCGCTCCCGATCGAACTCGATGGAAATCGACATCACCGTCTCCGACCCGGTCTGCCGGGCGCTGGGTCACCCCCGTCATGAGGCGGGGATCATAGCCGCCCGCCCGCGCCGCGACGATCCGCCCACCCTCATTCGCAACCCCCGCTTCAACGATTTCAGAAATGGCGTGCCGCGTCACCGTGTGGCGCTGCGCTTGAGCAGTGACAGTCACCGCAACACCTCCGCCGGCGCTTTAGAATGCCCGGCATGAGCGTACGAGCCACGCTGGGCATCGACATCGGCGGCACAAACATCAAGGGCGGCGTGCTGGACGAGCAGGACCGGCTGCTGGCGCGCCGCGCGATCGAGACCCGCGCCGAAGAGGGCTTCGAGGCCAGCTTCGCACGCATCGTCGCATTGATCGAGGAGTTGATCGCCGAAGCCGGGATCGCCCGAAGCGGGATCACGGCCGTCGGGGTCGGTGTGCCGGGGCCGATGGACCACGCTGCCGGGGTGGTGCGGCATGCGCCGAACCTCGACGGCTGGGTCGATATCCCCCTGCGAACGCTGCTGAGCGAACGGACCGGACTGACGTGCGTGATCGAGAACGACGCCAACGCAGCCGCCTTCGGCGAGTTTGTCGGCGGGACGCAGCGAACCGCGACCGACATGGTGATGCTGACGCTGGGCACCGGCATCGGCGGCGGCGTGATTCTGGGGGGCCGGCTGGTGCGCGGGCGCTTCGATAACGCCGGCGAAGTCGGGCACATGATCGTCGCGATCGGCGGGCGGGCCTGCCCTTGCGGCCAACGCGGCTGCCTGGAGCGCTATGCCTCAGCCAACGCGATTCGCGAGCGGCTGATCGAGGCGGTGCGCGCTGGGGAGACCTCCGTGCTGGCGCCGCAGGTGTACGGATCGGAGCCGCTGACCACGGAGGATGTGTGCCGCGCGGCGCAGGAGGGCGACCAGGCGGCGGAGCGCGTCTGGGAGGAAGCCTGCCGGATGCTGGCGGCAGCCTGCGTGAACTTGCAGCACGTGCTCAACCCGGGGTTGATCGTTCTGGCGGGCGGGTTGATCAACGCCGGAGAGGCGCTGCTGGGGCCGGTCCGCCGCGCCTTTACCGAGTTGACGTGGAAGATCTGCGAGGACTATCCGCGGATCGAGCCGGCGGTGCTGGGCGGGGATGCCGGGCTGCTGGGGGCGGCGGCATTGGCGCGCGAGGCGCTGGCTCAACGCGGGGCATGAGGGGCGAATCGCGGTCAGGTCCAGCGCAGGGCGCGCAATTTGTCCCAGTTCGCCAGGGCGATGGCCGCGACGATCAACACCGTGGCGCCGGCGAGCCACTGCGTGAGCGGATCGCCGCGCCAGTAATGCGATGCGATCACCGCGACCAGCGGACCGGCGTTAACTGTTACGGCGATGCGGTTCACGTCGATGCGGGTGAGGGCGACGGTCCACAGGATGTAATTCACGAAACTCGTCAGAACGGTGATGAAGACGAATCCGGCGACGGCGCGGGCCGTCAATTCCGAGGGGCGCAGCTCGTGAGCGTCCACCAGCAGCACCGGCAGATTCATCAAGGCTCCCAGCCCCATCACCAGCGTGATGGCGCGGAGCGCGCCGTAGCGGGTGGAAAGCGGACCCAGCACCAGGGTGAACGCCGCCCAGGTCAGCACGGCGCCGAGCAGCAGGCCGTCGCCCAGCAGGCTCCAGCGATCCTGCAGATTCTCCGCCACGGCCAGCATCGCACCACCGAACGCCAGCAGCGCCGCCAGGCCGATGCGCGGCGACCAGCGCGCCCGCCCCAGCATCAGTGTCAACAGGAAGAGCAGCACCGGGTTCAGGCCGTAAAACAGCCCGCCGTGCGATGGGCTGGAAAGGCGGATTCCGATCAGGAAGAACGCCTGGTTCAGGGGCACGCACAAGGCCGCCGCGATCAGCAGCCGCGGCCAGTCGGAGCGCTCGATCGGCCGCGGACGCGGGTCGCCGCGGCGGGTCAGCAGCGCCTGCGTCAGCAGCAGCAGCAGCGCGGCGATGGCGAAGCGCGCAAAGCCCAGCGTCAGCGGCGGGAATCCGTGGCGGGTTCCTGCGCCCGGAATCCCGCCGTCGATGGCATCCTTGGCGGCCGGGTGCGTCAGCCCGGCGATGATGACGAACGAGAACAGCATCGCGACGTTGCCGAGCGTACGACTGCGGCCGCCGGGCTGCACGAGTGGAAGGTCGAGAGCCGGCGGGGACGGAGGCGGAGCATCGGGCAGCGCTGCGGAGGCATCCCCCGGCGGCGGGATCATTCCGGCGCAGGAGCCGCTGCGCGGATCGTGGGGGCGGGTCGGCCCGGCGCCGTCGGCGGGGTCAGTGGGCATGGGCAAACTGCGTCCGACAGAGCGCGGCGTAGAAGGGGGAGCGCTCGAGCAGCTCATCGTGCCGCCCCATGGCGACCAGTCGGCCTTCGTCGAGGACCAGAATCACGCCAGCGCGGGCGATGGTGCTGTAGCGGTGGGCGATGATGAAGACGGTGCGGCCCTGCACCACGTCATCGAGAGCTTCCTGAATGCGGGTTTCGGACTCGGTGTCCACCTGACTGGTGGCCTCATCCAGAACGAGAATCGGCGGATCGCGCAGGATGGCGCGGGCCAGCGCGATGCGTTGCCGCTGCCCGCCGGAGAGACTGCGGGCCGAAACCATCGCGTCCAGCCCGGTCGCCTCGACGCCGTCGGTCGTGCTGCGCAGCGCGCGAACGAAATCCTCGATGTGGGCGGTGGCGATCGCCCGGGCGATGCGCTCCTCGCTGACGTCCTGCGCGCCATAGGCGAGGTTGGCCCGCAGCGTGTCCGTGAACACGACCGAATCCTGCGTCACCAGGCCGATTCCGCCGCGCAGCGACGCCAGCGGCAGGGACGCAATGTCGCGCCCGTCGATGCGGATGCAGCCGGAGGTCGGCTCGTAGAAGCGCAGCAGCAGCGACATGAGCGATGTCTTGCCCGAGCCGTTCGGACCGACGACCGCCGCCACCTGCCCGCGCTCCACCCGCGCACAGACCTCGCGCAGCACCAGCCGCCGCGGATTCCCCGGATAGGCGAAGCTGACGTGGTCGAACTCCACGGCCTCGCGCAGCGCCAGCGGCGGCGGCGGCGCGGCCTCCGTCGCCGGGGCACGGACCTGTGCGTGTTCCTCCTCGCGCAGGTCCAGCAACTCAAACAGCCGCCCGGCCGACACATCGGCCGCCTGCAGCCGGTTGTTCACGTTGCCCAGCTTGCGGACGGGGTCCATCATGCCGGCGAGGCAGACCACCGCGGCGAAGAAGAGGTGCGGCTCGAGGTCGCCGGCGAAGACGCGCGTGCCGCCGTAGAGCACGAACAGGCTCACGGCGCACATCGCCAGGAATTCCAGCGCCGGGTTGGTGGCCGCATCGACCAGTTCGATGTGCGTCTGGGCGCGGGTGAGATTGTCGTCTTCCCGTCGGAAGCGCTGCGCTTCGGGCGCTTCCATCCCGTAGGCCTTCACCACGCGGATGCCGTCCAGCCGCTCGCCGAGATGATCCAGCAGGCGGCCCCAGGAGGCGCTTGCGCGCTTCTGAGCGCGCTTCACCATCCGCCCGAAGGTGCGGATCACGATCGCCCCGATCGGCAGCCCGACCAATGCGACCAGCAGCAGCCGCCAGTCAATCGCCAGCGTCAGCGCCAGCACGCCCACCGCCTTGAGCGGTTCGGCGATCACCTTTCCGAACAGCGTGGACAGCCCCACCTCCACCTTGGCGATGTCCGTGGCAAAGCGCCCCAGCGTGTCCCCCTGCGACTGGCCGGAATGCCACCACATCGGCAGCCGCAATACGCGATCCGCCAGGGAGGAGCGCAGGTCATGGATGCTGCGCTGCACGGCGTAATGCACCAGCCCCTCGTTGGCGAATCGGCAAAGCCCGCCCAGCAGGCTGACCACCACCAGCAGACCCATCACGTAGCCAAGCTGATAGAGCCGCGCGTCGGCGTCCCGCCCGGCCGGCAGCAGCCCGACCGCGCTGCGCAGCAGCGGCGCATGCCAGGCCGGCTCGGCCAGCGGCAACGACAGAACGCGCTCCGATCCGTCGCGCCCGACGACGCGCACGCCGGTCAGTTCGTTCCCGGTCGCGCGCGCAATCCGCGCCAGAATCTCGAAGGAACCGGGGGACTCGTCGCCAATGGCGACAATGCGGTCCTCGTTGGTAAACACCGTCGCCGCGGGCGTGCCGGGGCGGACGTAATCAATCGAGAGGCCGGCCAGGTCGTTCGGCACGTCGGTTGGAATGACGATTCCCAGCCGCTGCTCGGCCTGCGCCCGATGGACCCAGTCGGCCAGCGTCTCATGATCCGTGAACATGACCTTGAGCAGCGGGATGACGCTGGAGATGCTGAAGGTGTAGAAGACGCTGACGCCCAGCGCCATCGTCAGCCCGATAATCAACGGGAAGCGATGCGGACGGAGGTAGCGCAGCGCCCGGCGGAAAGCGGACAGCCACGCTCGCGGCGCGGAGAGGCGAGAAGCGGGGTTCATCGGACGATATGATAGCGGTTCCCGGGTGGTGCGCTATGGCGGGTGAACCGGGCGCGCTGCGCGGCCGTATCGATCAAAATTGCAGCCGGACACAGGCCCGCTGCGCAGCCGAGTTCCTCCATCGAAGGCGATCCATGGCATCGGCAGTGACGAAGGCGTCGCAGGTTTCCACGGCGGCGCGGCGGGACATTTCACTTTCGGCCCCGGACATCACGCAGGCGGAGATTGACGCCGCGGTGGCCGTACTGCGCACGCCGCAGCTCTCGCTGGGGCCGCGGATTCCGGAGTTCGAGCGGACGTTTACGGATCGGCTGGGCTGCCGGCACGGGGTGGCGGTGAACAGCGGGACGTCGGGCCTGCACCTGGTGTGCCTGGCGATGGGCCTCGGGGCGGGTGACGAGGTCATCACGTCGCCGTTCTCGTTCATCGCGTCGAGCAACTGCGTGATGTTCGTCGGCGGCAAGCCGGTGTTTGCGGACGTGGACCCGCACACCTGGCAGATCGATCCGGCGCGAATCGAGGCGAAGATCACGCCACGGACCCGGGCGCTGCTGATTCCGGACATTTTCGGCAACATCCCGGACTTTGATCCGATTCTGGACATCGCCCGGAAGCACAAGCTGCGCGTGATCGAGGATTGCTGCGAGGCGATCGGCGCGACCTATGGCGGACGCATCGCCGGGACGCTGGGCGAGGTCGGGGTGTTCGGCTTCTATCCCAACAAGCAGATCACGACGGGCGAAGGCGGGATGATCGTCACGAATGACGACCGCATCGCCTTCCTGAGCCGCTCGCTGCGAAGCCAGGGGCGCGACCCGGACGGCGGATGGCTGGCGCATGCGCGGCTGGGCTACAACTTCCGCATGCCGGACATGCTGGCGGCGATCGGCACGCAGCAGATGCGGCGGCTGGATGAGATCCTGGCGAAGCGCGCCCGCGTCGGCGCGTGGTACACCGAGCGGCTGGCGGATGAGCCGCGGGTGTCGCTGATGCGGGTTGATCCGCGCGTGAAGCTGAGCTGGTTCGTGATGGTCGTGCGGCTGAGCGATGACTACTCGCAGGCGCAGCGCGACGGCATCATGGCGCAGCTCAAGGAGCGCGGCATCGCCACGAACAACTATTTCTCCCCTCTGCACCTGCAGCCCTTCTATCGCGAGGCGTGGGGCTACCAGCCGGGGGATTTCCCGGTCTGCGAGGCGCTTAGCGCCCGCACCATCGCGCTGCCCTTTCACAACCACCTGACCGAATCCGACGTCGACTACGTCGTGAGCAATCTCCGCGCGCTGCTCTGACGCCCCGCCGCGGCGCGGGTACGATCTCCGGGGACGCCGCTCCGATCATCCGCGGAGGGCGAAACACGGAGATTCGCGCCATGATGCGCCAGCCGACGCCAATATCCGACACTTTGCGCCACGCGACCGCCGGCCGCCCTGCATCGGGCGGGTCAAGTCACAACTGCTTCTTGCGCCGGTTGCGTGTGCTGCACCTGTCAGGCACGGTGCTTCTGTTGGCGCTGGCGGCGGTGCCCGCCGTCGCCGAGCCGCCCGCATCGGCCGATTCGGCCGGTGCGAAGGAGGCCGCCGCGCACGACGAATCGAAGTGGATTCGCAACGTGCGGCAGCTTACTCGCGCGGATATGGGGCTGGCCCGCTCGGGGGAGGCCTACTTCAGCGCGGACGGGAAGAGGGTCGCGTTTCAGGCCTATCCGACCGATCGCAGCGAGTACCAGATCTACATCATGAACGTGGACGGCAGCGGGCTGAAGATGATCAGCACCGGCGTCGGGGCGACGACCTGCGCCTACTTCAGCCCGGACGGCAAGCGCGTGCTGTTCGCCGCGAACCACCTCGACCCGCGGCCGGTGGCGCCGCCGGGCGCGACGCAGCCGGCGGGAAAGCGCAGCTACTCGTGGTCGTTCTATCCGGGGATGGATCTGTTCGAGTACACGCTCGATGGCGGCGATCTGCGCCGCCTGACAACCGAACCGGGCTATGACGCGGAGGGGAGCTTTTCGCCGGACGGCAAGCTGATCGTGTTCACGACGATGCGCGGCGACGACCAGGACATCTGGATCTGCAACGCCGACGGCACCGAGCCGCGGCCGGTCGTAACGGCGCGGGGTTATGACGGCGGGCCGTTCTTCTCGCCTGACGGCAAGCGGATCGTCTATCGCTCCGATCGGCGCGGCGATGAGACGATGCAGATCTTCGTGAACACACTGGACGGAAAAAACGAGCGGGCGATTACTTCGCATGACACGCTGCACTGGTGCCCCTTCTGGCATCCGTCGGGCCGCTGGATCATCTACACCCGCGGCGATCACGGCGGCGGGCCGCCGCGCTATGACCTCTACCTGGTCAGCGACGACGGTCGCGAGTCGCACCGCGTGACCAGCGACGCGGCGTTTGACGGGCTGCCGGTGTTTTCGGCAGATGGAAAGCAGTTGATGTGGACGTCGCGGCGGGGCGGGCTGTCGTCGCCGCAGGTGTTCGTCGCCGATTTCGTCGGGTTGACGCCGGATGGAGCGCTGACGGGGAAGGCGGAGAAGTCGTCCGCAGAAGCGCCCGAAGCGAAGGGGCAGTAGCGGCCCGGAAAAGAAAAGGCACCGTCCGCAGCTAGCGCCGGTCGGGCACCAGCACCAGGCATTCGGGATCGACTTCGTAAATCCCGGTGAAGACGTCCTTCATCGGCTCATCCGCAACGAACTCGCGGATGCGCACGTGCGTTTCTCCCATCCGCTGAAGAAACTCGATCAGGAAGGCCAGCGCGTCGTCGCGATCGCGGGCCACGACCTGCACATTTCGTGAGAAGCGGGTGGGCTGCTCGGAGGATTCGACGCGGCGGCGCGGGTGCTGCGCCAGCCCCTCTCGGAAATCCGCCTCGATCTCGATGCTGAACCAGGACGCCACGTCCAGCCGCTCGCCGGTTGCCTCGCGATATGCGTCGCACAGTTCGACGGTGCAGGCGTTGTGAGCGTATCCCAGCGCCAGCAGCCGCTCACACTCGTCCACATGGTCCTGCCGGGAATGAAAATCCATCGCCAGTTCGAGCGCATAGGCGAGGTCGCCCGGGTCGCCGGGCAGCGCCACGCGCAGCGCGTCCGCGTAAGTGGCTGCGGCGGCGGTCAGGTTCTGCTCCTCCTCCTCGATCAGTGCCCGCAGCAGGCGCGGCTGCGAGGCGTGCGGCGTGAGGCGCTGCAGGGCGCGAAGCTGGCGGTTGGCCAGCTTCAGGTCGCCGGCCCGCACCGCGGTGACGCCCCAGTTGAGCCGCAGCAGCGGCGCATCGGGGTCGATTCCCTCCGCGACCTCGTAGCAATGAAACGCCTCGGCGTATTCCTCGTCGTCGCTGTGCATGATGGCCAGTGAGATCCACTGGCCGATGTCCTCCGGGACCAGGGAGAGGTAGCGCTTGAGCGTCGACTTGGCGGCGGCATAGTCCCCCACTTCGCTCAGCACGGCGGCCTTGCGCTGCAGCGCCCAGTCGATGTCGGCCCCCAGGCGCATCGCCTTGTCATACAGCCGGATGGCCTGCTCAAATTCGCCGATGCGCTCGTAGACCAGCGCGAGATTGGCCAGCGCGCCGTCGTCGCGCGGGTCCAGATCGACGGCGCGCTCCAGCGCCTCGCACGCCTCGTCCAGCTCGTCCGCGTTGCAGAGCACGACGCCGAGGGTCGAGTGCAGCCGCGACGACTCCGGGAATTCATCCAGCAGCGGCTCGATGGAGCGCACCGCCTCATCGACGCGATCCAGCTCGGAGAGCGCCCAGGCGCGCAACGTCGCGAACTCGATGCGATCGTGGGTGTCGACCAGCCGCCCCTCGAGCGTATCGAGGGCGCTGAGCGACTCGGCCGGCTTGCCCGCGTCCAGCAGTTCACCGGCCCGCGACAGGATTCGATTGATCTTCTCTGAGTCCATTCACCGCTTCCCCTCGCAGCGTCGCATGGCTGCGCTGTGGGACGCCCCGTGCCTACCACTCTCTCGCCGTGCCCGATTCTACCGAATCAGCGGCGCGATGCAGCGCTCTCCTGACCAAGATTCCTGCGCGGCGATTTATGGGTCGCGGCGCAGGATGTGCGCCCGCCTCAGCGCGCTTGCGTATCCCCGCGCCGACGCCGAAGATGGAACCCATGCCCATCCGCGCTCCGCTTTACCCCGCAGGCCGCTGTCACCACGCCCGCGCGGCGGCCCGCGCCCGACGCTGCGCCACGATCGGAGCGGCCATGCTGCTGCCGGCCTTGTGGCTGTCGGCCGGCTGCGCCGGCTGGGGCTATGATCACGTCCGACTCGGCGCGACGCCACGCGAATACGACCGGGCGCTGCCCGCCGACGACGTCCGCCGCACCGAGCTGGGGCTGGCCAGCCTCTCGCGTTCCGATCTACGCGGCCGAACGGACGCCACGGTCCTGCTCTGGACTCTCGACCGCCGCATCTGGGCGAAAGTCCACGTCACGATCGCGGAGCCGGCGAGGTCCGGCCTGCGACCGGCCACGTTCACGCTGCGGGCAGAGATCCACCCGGCCCTGGGCGGCATGCCCGGCGCAACCGCGGCCGACGCGCTTCATGCGATTGAGACGGAGCTGGCGGCGTTTCGCGGGGAGCGCGGCGTGATGGAGGCCTTCGGGTGGGTCGCGGCGGGGCTGCGCGTGGCGCGATTCGCGGACGCTTCGGCTGAGCCGGTGGCGGAGGCGAGTGCCGCGGCCGGACCGACGGAGGCTGGGAATGAAGCACCCGCCGTCGGCGAGAACAGCGACTCCGGCGACACAGCACGTCCAGCGGCGGCGGCGCCGGCGAACCTGGCGGATTATCTGGACCGAATCCCCCCGACGGCGGCGGTTCGCATGTTTCAGAATGAGGGCGTGCTGCACGTGGAGCTGACCGCCCGCTGAACGCCCATTGAACGCGGGCGCGGAGTGAATCCAAGATGAGTGATGCCCCGACACAAATCCAGTTCGACGATTTTGCGAAGATTGACCTGCGCGTGGGGACGGTGCTGACGGCCGAAGCGCACCCCAACGCCGACAAGCTGCTGGTGCTGACGATCGACCTGGGTCCGGAGCGCCGGCAAATCGTGGCGGGCATCCGGGCTTTCTATGACCCGGCGGCGCTGGTGGGGCGGCAGGTGGTCGTGGTCGCAAATCTGGCGCCGCGCGCCATGCGCGGGATGGAGAGCCAGGGGATGGTGTTGGCGGCTTCCAGCGCGGACAAGTCGGCGGTGGTGCTGGTCTCTCCGGACAAGAGCATTCCGCCGGGGTCGCGCGTCAGCTAGCCCTCAGCACCGCATCCCCCGGGCACGCGGCGCGGTACGGCCGCGCGCTCCCCCTTGCGGCGGAGCGCCGGGTTACCGAGAATTCCGCGACATCACGACCGCCCGCGCCGCCGACCGTCCGCGACAATCGTTCGCCGACCGGCCCCGTCCGCGGGATTGCGGCCGTCCCGAAGGAAAATTCATGTCGCATCCGCACTCCGCGCCTGCCGGCGACCCCCACGAGGATCGCGAACTCCCGATTGAAGGATTCAAGGGCACGCCCGAGGAAGTCGAGCGGCAGTGGTTTGAGCAGGTGTATCGCGGCCGCGGCGACTCGATGGCGCAGCTCACGCTGCGGGCCGTGCTGATGGGGTCGGTGCTGGGCGGGGTTCTGTCGCTGACGAACCTGTACATCGGCCTCAAGTCCGGCTGGGGATTCGGCGTCGCGATCACGGCCTGCATTCTCTCCTACGCCATCTGGACGACGCTGCACGGCCTGGGGCTGGTGCGCACGCAGATGACCGTGCTTGAGAACAACTGCATGCAGAGCACGGCCTCCTCGGCCGGGTACTCGACGGGCGGGACGCTGATCTCAGCCTTTGCCGCATACATCATGCTGAACAACGCATCGCTGCCGCTGGACCTGATGCTGGGATGGGTGTTCGTGCTGGCGGTGCTCGGGGTGACGATGGCCATCCCGATGAAGCGGCAGATGATCAACGTCGAGCAGCTTCGCTTTCCCAGCGGCGTCGCGGCGGCCGAGACGCTCAAGGCGCTGCACTCGCACGGCGAATCGGGGATGCGCTCGGCGCGGGCGCTGGGCGCGGCGGGGCTGCTGGCGGCGATGAGCAAGTTCTGGACGGATGGACTGGCGGTTGTCAGCTCGACCCTGGCGCCCCATCAGATCAGTGCATGGGTGACCAGGTTCAATGAGGCCACGGTCGGATCCGTATGGATGAGCCGCGGGGTGATGTTCGCATGGGAGCCGCTGTTCATCGCGGCCGGGGCGATCACCGGCTTGCGCGTATGCGTGTCGATGATGGTCGGCGCGGTGCTGTGCTGGATGGTGTTCGTCCCCTATTGGATCAATAAGGACGTCATCACGCTCACCGTCACGGAGCCGATTCCGGTTGTGATCGATCGGGCGATCTTCAGCACTGAGCCGGACATCGACCGCTACGCCAGCTACAACGATCGCACCGGCGACCTCAAGTGGGAAGGGCCGATGAGCGCGGGGGTCCGTGCCCGGCTGGCGACGATGTTCCCCGATCCATGGGTGCAGGTGCAGCTTCAGCGGCTCTATGTGCGGTCGCAGTTCCGCGCCGCGGAGCCGCTGGCGGCCTGGCCGGCGGAGTTCAGTGCGAAGAAGGACCTGGCCGCGCTGCTGGAGTTTGACGACGGCCGGCTTCGGATGCGCGAGCTGATCTCGCCTGAGCAGTATGAGGGGCTGCGGGCGGCCAGCAGCGATCCGCAATATCTCCGGGCGCTGGCGGCGCTGTATGAGCGCTCGGTGCTCCCCGGATACGAGCCGTGGTGGTCGAGCGTGGTGCTGCCGGAACCGTTTCGGAAAATCAAGATTCCGGATTCTTTAACGCAACGCCTGCGCGTGGAGACGTCGGGTGAGGCCGCGCTGCTGCTGTGGCGCGGGCCGATGAGCGAATCGGAGCGAACGGCCGTGAAGGCCATCAACAAGACGCCCGCGTTTGAGGCGCTGGTCGATGAACTGTCGGCAGCCGCGGGACGACGGACCCTGACCGGAAAAATCCCGGAAGCACTGGCCGGCTGGATCGCGCTGGACGAGGAGAACCGCGCCCTGCGGACGCTCGGCCCCGCACCGGAGGAGGGCGTCGACGAGGCCGTCAAGGTCATCGAGGATGATGTCTTGCTGAGCGCGGCGGTCAATAACCTGATCGCCGCCTCCAAGAAGCCGCGCGCCAGCGAGAACTTCCGCGACCTGGTGTACTGGACGCTGTGGGGCGGGACGGCGTGCATGGTGACCAGCGGGTTGCTGGCCTTTGCGCTGCAATGGCGCAGTGCGCTTCGTGCATTCGGCGGTCTGTTCAACCTGTTTGGCAGGCGCGGGGCGAAGTCGAACGACCCCCTGGAGGCGATCGAGACACCCACGTCGTGGTTCGTGATCGGCCAGCTCTTCGCACTGGTGGCGATCTGCTGGCTGGCGCACGAGAGCTTCGGCATGCCCTATTGGCAGAGCGCGCTGGCGGTCGTCATGACCTTCGGGCTGGCGCTGGTGGCCTGCCGCGTGACCGGCGAGACCGACACCACGCCGATCGGCGCGATGGGCAAGATCATGCAGCTCACCTTCGGCATCGTGCATCCGGCCAAGGTGGCCGGCGACGCCACTGCCGCCATGAACGTCAACCTGATGGCCGCCAACATCACCGCCGGCGCGGCCGGCTCCTCGGCCGACCTGCTGACCGACCTCAAGAGCGGCTACCTGCTGGGCGCCAACCCGCGCAAGCAGTTCATCGCCCAGTTCTGCGGCATCTTTACCGGCACGCTGGTCACGGTCTTCGCCTTTCGCCTGTTGATCCCCAGCGCCGACGTACTCGGCACGCCGCAGTTCCCCGCGCCGGCGGCGCAGGCCTGGCGCGGCGTCGCCGAAGCGCTCAGCAAAGGCCTGGACAACCTCGAGCCGCTCAAGCTGTGGTCGATCGTGATCGGCGGCGCGGTGGGGATCGTGCTGCCGATCCTGAGCATGGTCGCCCCGGCGAAGGCGAAGGTCTGGATCCCGTCGGCGGCGGGCGTCGGCCTGGCGTGGGTGTTCAACTGGTACTACGCGCTGCTGTTCCTGATCGGTGCGATCATCGGCTGGGTCATCGAGAAGAAGGCGCCAAAGGTCGCCAAGGAATTCACCTTCCCGGTCGCATCGGGCATCATCGCCGGGGAGAGCCTGATGGGCGTGGCGCTGATTTTCATTGAGAACGGACCGGAAATGTGGCAGCGCCTGTTCGGCGGATAGCCCGGCCGCTGCACACGGCATGAAGGGAGCCGCCCATGGCGCTCAAGATCGGAAAGACGGACGTCTGGGCGGCGGATGTGCGCAACCGCCCCGGCATGCTGGCGCGCATTCTCGAAGCGCTGGCCGCGGCCGGCGCGGACCTCGAATTCGTCGTGGCGCGGCGGGTCACGGAGAACACGTCGCGCGTCTTCGTCGCGCCGCTCAAGGGGGCAAAGCAGCTTCGCGCCGCCGCCGACGTCGGCCTGGTCCGCGCCGCGGGCATGCACTGCGTCTGCGTCAGCGGGCCGGACCGGCCCGGCACCGGGGCCCGTCTGACCCGCGCGCTGGCCGCCGCCGGGCTGAACCTGCGCGGCGTCTCCAACGCCGCCGTCGCGGGCAAGTTCCTTTGCTACTTCGCCTTCGCCAGCGCCGCTGAAGCAGACGTGGCCCGCAAAGTGCTCAAGCGCGCCGCCGTGGCGCGCTGACCGCGAGATCGGCGACGCCTGTTCGTCCGGCCGGCCGCTCGGCCGAGTGACATCATGATCGCCCCGGTGCGTCCGCACTCGGCCGCCTCTGCGCGGCGCTTGTTCGTTCCGTCCCGGCAGCCGTTCCCTCGCCGCGCGCTGCCGCGCGCGGTCCTCGCGATCAGTCTGCCCGAGTGATTTCGCTGCGCCGCAACGCGATTCCGCGGATACACTCCCTCCGACGAAAGGAATCGCTCGCGGATGAACGTGATCGAAGTGGCCGACCTGCGAAAGTCCTACCGCGCGCCCGACGGCGCGCGCGTGCCCGTGTTGAACGTGCCGCAGTTCTCACTGGGGAAGGGCGAGCAGCTCGCCCTGCAGGGCGGAAGCGGCTCGGGCAAGACGACGTTCCTGAATGTGCTGGCGGGCATCCTGCTGCCGGATTCGGGGAGTGTGCGAATCGCCGGTCAGGACCTCGCGCGGCTGCGGGAAGCGGCCCGCGATCGATTGCGGGCGATGCACGTCGGCTACGTTTTTCAGACCTTCAACCTGCTGCAGGGCTTCACCGCGCTCGAGAACGTACTGCTGGCGATGAGCTTCGGCCACGGCGCGGACCGCGGACGGGCGCGCGACCTGTTGGCGCGGGTCGGCCTCTCTGACCGCGCCGCTTATCGCCCGCGGCAGCTTTCGGTCGGCCAGCAGCAGCGCGTCGCCATCGCCCGCGCCGTGGCCAACCGCCCCTCGGTCATTCTGGCCGACGAGCCGACCGGCAACCTCGACCGCACAAACGCCGCCGCCGCGCTGGCGCTGATCCGCGAACTGTGCGGCGAGGTCGGCGCTGCGCTGCTGCTGGTCTCGCACGACAACGACGTGCTGTCCGCCTTTGACCGCACGCTGCGGATGGACGAGTTGAACCGCGTCGAATCGCCCGTGGCGGGAGCCGGCCGATGATCCGCGCCGGTCGGGCCGTGCAACTGCTCGTGCGGCGCAACCTGCGGCAGCACGCGCTATCGACCGTGGCCACGGCGCTCTCGCTGGCGCTGGCCGGCGGACTGACCATGGCCGTCTTCGTCATCGAGGGCCAGACCCGCGCCGCCTTCACGGGGGAGCTGGGATTCAACGCCGTGCTCGGCGGCCGCGGCAGCGCGCTGCAACTGGTGCTCAACAGCGTCTTCCACCTGGATACGTCCCCGGGCAACATCCCGTGGAAAATCTACGACGAGGTGCGCAAGCGCCCCTACGTCGAGGTCGCCGTCCCGCTGGCCGTCGGCGATAATTACCTCAACTATCGCATCGTCGGCACCACGCTCGATATGTTCAACAAGCTCGAATTCCAGCGGGGTCGCCGCATGTCCGTGGCCCCCGGCGGACGGCTCTTTGACCCCGACCTGCAGGAAGCCGTCATCGGCAGCGTCGTCGCGAAGCGCGCCGGGCTGACCCTCGGCAGCACCTTCAACCCCTATCACGGCATCACCTACGACCCCGCGCAGCGCCACGACGACGTGTACGTGGTGGTCGGAATCCTGGAGCAGACCAACACGCCCAACGACCGGGTGATCTTCATCCCCATCGAGGGCATTTTCCGCATGTCCGGCCATACGCTGCGCGGCGACGGCGGCGAATACACCCCCCGCCGCGGAAAGCCCATCCCCGACGCGGTCAAGGAGGTCAGCGCCGTCCTGCTCAAGCTCAAGGCCGGCCAGCCGGGATTTCACCTGTTCCAGGAGGTGAATCGCCAGGGGCGCGTCGCGACGCTGGCGTGGCCGATCGGCAGCGTCATGGGCGAGATCTTCGACAAGCTGGGATGGATGGCCCAGGTGCTGCGCCTGCTGGCCTACCTGGTCGTGTGCGTGGCCGCCGCCTCGATCCTGACCGGCATCTATAATTCGCTGAGCGCCCGACGGCGGGACTACGCGATCCTGCGCGCCCTGGGGGCGAAGCGATCGGTCGTCTTCGTCAGCATCATCGCCGAGGCCAAGAGCATCGCGGCGCTGGGTGCGTTGCTGTCCTTCGGGGTCTATGCCGGAATCCTGACCGCCGCGGCCTACGTCGTGCGCGAGCAGACCGGCGTCGTGATCGAGCCGTGGGTCGCGCACGAAGCGCTCTGGGTCACGCCGCTGGCGATGATCGCCATCGGCGGCGTCACCGGCATCCTGCCGGCGCGAAAGGCGTATGCAACCGACGTGGCGTCGAACCTGGCGCCGCTGTCCTGACCGTGGAGGTGCGTGATGGCCAAGATGCGGGTCGTCAAGACGTGGGTATTGCTCGCCGCGCTCCTGACGCCGGCATTGCCCGGCTGCGAGCGCGGCCCCACGAAACCGGGCGGAGCGAGTGACTCGCCGGTAACCCCGGCTGCGGGCGCCTCTGCGCCATCCGGCGACGCCGCTCACTCGCACCTTGCACCGCATGGCGGCGTGCTGGTCGAACTGGGCGACCACGACGCCAACGCCGAACTGCTGCTGGACGTCGACACCGGCCGCTTGCGCCTGTGGCTGCTGGACGGCTGCGCGGCGAACTCGCTGCGCTCCGAAGCGTCCGAAATCCGCGTTCTAGTCATCATCCCGGCCACCCCCCAGCGCGGCGAAAGCATGTTTCACCTCACGCTGGACGCCGTGGCCAACCCCCTGACCGGCGAGACGATGGGCGATACGTCCGAATTCTCCGTCACGTCCGAAGACCTGCGCGGCGTGCGGGCCTTCAAGGGGGTGATTCAGCGAATCGAGATGCACGGCGAGCGCTACTCCGACGTATCATTCGAATATGCGCCCGCCGGGCGCGACACGGGGAAATGACCCTCATGGCGGCTGAAATACACGAAACCCGGGGCGCGACGCACGACCCACGCGGCAGCGGCCGCCGGTTGTGGCTGTGGCTCCTGCTCGGCACGCTGGCCGGTGTCGCGTTTGTCGCGATCTTCGACGTGCCGCTGCTGCGCACGCAGGCCGCGCCGGCCGTCGACGTGTCGCAGATCCGGGGGCAACGGATCGACGGCGCCGACCGCATCACCGAGTTCGACCGCGAAATGGATCTGGTCGAGTCCGGCGGGGTGGTGCGGCTGAGCCGGGATGAGATCAACGCGCGGACGCTGGGCGCTTCCGGGAAGGGGACGGGCGGACCGGGAGGAACGGCGCGCGACCTGACCTCGACGCTGCCTGACGGCGTCGTGCTGCTGAACCCCGACGACATCGACGTCAACGCCATCGCGGACATCGTGGACGCCCCGAGCGTCACGGCCGCATGGGAGCAATTCGAAGCGTGGAAGGGAACGGCGGAGCAGTATCGCCCGGTCAGCTTCGGCGTGCTCTCCAGCTTTGAGTATGACCCCTTTCGCGTGATGCAGGCCTTCTACGACGGCCTTCCGGCGGCAGAATGGCCCAAGCAGATTCCCGACCGAATCGCCGCGCTGGATCGTTCGCGCATCGAGTTGCGCGGATTCATGCTGCCCTTCGAGACCAGCGGCGCGGATGTCCGCTCTTTTCTGCTCGTGCGGAATCGCATGCTCTGCTGCTACGGGGCGCAGGTGAACATGAACGACTGGGCGCACGTGGTGGTCAAGGATCATGTGCGGGCGCGGGCCGTGCAGGACGTGGTCGTCACCGTCCGCGGGGATTTTCACGTCGGCGAGACGATCGAGGACGGCATCGTCATGAGCATTTTCCGCGTCGACGCCGACGACGTCGCCTTCAACACCGGCTTTTAGCCCCGATGCGCCGCTCTTTCGCGGCGCGCTTGCCTTCCGCGCCGCCCCCCCGCAGCATGTACGCCCATGGCCGCCGCGTCCCGTCGAGATGATTTCCTGCTCGGTCTGACCGCGCTCGTGCTGCTATCCCTGCTGATCGGCACGGTGCTGATGCTGCGCCCCGGACTCGCCGGGGAGATGCGCCCGCTGGTCGTGCATTTCCCGCACCGCGACGGCCTGGCGCCGGTCAAGCCGGGCAGCCCCGTCATGCTGGCGGGTGTCGTGCACGTCGGCGAGGTCACCGCCGTCGAGCCGCGCGAGGTGGACGGCCCGCCCGTCGCCGGCAAGGAGCGCAGCCGCGAGCTTGTGATTGCCGTCACCGCCCGCCTGCGCCGCGACATCCCGCTCTACGCCGACTGCCGCATCACCAGCGATCAGCCGCCCGTCGGCGGGATCGGCACGCTGCTCATCCTGGATACCGGCACCCCCTCCGCCGCGGCACTGGGCGATGTTCCCGTGCAGGGGCTGCCGCCGCAGAGCTTCGCCGCCGCGATCGGGCAGCTTTCCCGGCGGCTGCTCGGGCCGGGCGGGGTGCTCGAGAACATCGAGCAACTGGTCGATCCGCGGCAGGAGGCGTCGCTGGTCCACAAAATTTCCACCAGCCTTTCGGACATCAACGCGCTGACGGCGGGACTGCGCAGCGAGCTGGATGGTGCGGAATCGGCGTCGCTGCTGGCCAAGCTGCACCGCATCATGGATGACGTGAACCTGGTCACGACCGCGCTGCGCGTGCAGTCGGACGCGGGCGAGCGCTCCACGCTGGTCGGCAAGCTGCACACGCTGCTCGACGGACTGGGCGACGGGTTGAGCGAGATCACCGCGCTGGCGGCCGAGAATCGACCCGCCATCCGTCAGCTCACCGGCAGCCTGGCGTCGGCGGCGACGCGCGTCGATGCCGAGATTCTGACGCGGCTGCGCGATGAACTGGATCGCGAGAATCCCGCTTCGCTGCTGGGCCGCCTGCACAGCGGGATGGAGCGGATCAATGCGTCGCTGGCCGACGTGGTGCAGATCACCGCCGCGGGCCGGCAGCTCGTGCTGACGAATCGCCCCCTGCTGGATCGCACGCTCGCCAACGTCCGCGACATGAGCGAGCAATTGCGGCTGACCAGCCAGGAATTGCGCGCTGCGCCGTGGCGGCTGCTCTATCAGCCCAGTGAGCGCGAGACGCGCGAGATGACGCTCTTCGACGCCGCGCGCACCTTTGCCGAGGCGGCGACCTACCTGGACGACGCCGCAGCGCGACTGCAGGCCGTGATCGAGGCCGCCCCGCCCGGCACGATCGACGACGCCCGCGGCGTGAGCGAAGCGCTGCGCAGCGCGTTCGATCGCTTCGAGCGCGCCGAGCGGTTTCTGTATGAGCAATTGCGCTGAGCAGTCGGACCCAGGCCGAAAGGACCAAGCCGCCCATGCAGCCCGATCGCGCCGCGCGCCTGCGCGACCTCTATGCCGACGCCCTGCTCCACGACGTCGTCCCCTTCTGGATGCGGCACTCGGTTGACGCCGAGTGCGGCGGCTTCTTCACGCAACTGGCGCGCGACGGCTCGCTCTACGGAACGGACAAGCCGGTCTGGCTGCAGGGCCGCGAAACCTGGCTCTTCGCCACGCTCTTCACGCAGATCGAGCCCCGCGAGGATTGGCTGCGCCTCGCCCGCCACGGCGCGGATTTCCTGGACAGGCACTGCTTCGCCCCCGGCGGAAAAATGTACTTCTGCGTCACGCGCGACGGCCGGCCGCTGCGGATGCGCCGCTATGTGTACTCGGAGGTCTTCGCCATCATCGCCTTTGCCGCGCTGGCGAAGGCCGAGAATTCGCCCCAGCGCCGACGACGCGCGATCGAAGTGTTTGATTCCTTCGTGCGCCACCTGCGCACCCCCGGGCTGCTCCCGCCGAAGGTCGATCCCGCGACGCGCCCGGGCAAAGCGCTTTCGCCGCTGATGTGTCTTCTGAACGTGGCCAACACGCTGATCGAGACTGCGCCGCCGGAGGCCTGCAGCGGCTCACCGCCGGACGCGCGCAGCGCCCCGTCACGCACCGGTTCCAGCGCGGCCGACGCCCGATCGGACACTCCCGGCGTCGATCACGTCGCGCGCTTCGAGCGCCTCATCGATGAGACCATCGACGAGATTTTCCGCGATTTCGTCAAGCCCGATCGCAACGCCGTTCTCGAAGCCGTGCGCCCCGACGGAGGACCGATCGACGGCCCCGACGGCCGCGTCATGAACCCCGGACACGCCATCGAATGTGCCTGGTTCATCATGGACGTGGCGCGCCGTCGTGGCGATTCGGCGCTGCTGCGCCGCGCCGCCGCGCTGGTCGACGTCGCCTTCGAGCGCGGCTGGGATCGCGAGCACGGCGGGCTGCTGTACTTCGTGGATGTGGACGGCCACCCCGCCACGCAACTCGAGCACGACATGAAGCTCTGGTGGCCGCACAACGAGGCCTGCATCGCCGCGCTGATGGCGTTTCGCGAAACCGGCGAGCCGCGCTATGCGGAGATGTTCGAGACGTTGCACGCCTGGACGTTCGACCACTTCCCCGATCCCGAATTCGGGGAGTGGTTCGGCTATCTGCACCGCGACGGCAGCGTCTCCACCCCGATCAAGGGCGGGATGTGGAAGGGCGCGTTCCATGTGCCCCGCGGACTGCTGATGTGTCGGACGCTGCTTGACGGGATTGCAGGCGCGTGATGTCCGACCCGCTTCGATCCGAGCGGCGGACATTCGACCCGCGCTTCTGGGCCGGCTTGGTCAGGTCCAGGTAAACGCGCGTCAGGTCATCCTTCCCCAGCAGCGGCGCCGCTCGCGAAAACGCCGCATGCGCCTCCGCGAATCGGCCGCGCTGGAATTCCACGTACCCCAGCAAGAACCACTCCTCCCCGCCCCCCTCTCCGCTGCGCAGCGCCTCCGCCAGCCCCGCCACCTGCACACCGAGGTCCGCCTCCGCCGGCAGTCGATCGGCCAGCCGCAGGTCCATGTATGCCAGCTTCGGCTGCAACTGCAGCGCTCGGCGAAGCGCCGCGGCCGCGTCCTCATAATGCCCGAGCGCCAGCCGCGCCTGGGCCAGTTGCACGCGGCTGGCGGCATCCCCCTGGTCGAGGTCCGCCGCCGCGCTCAGCGCGATCACCGCCCGCAGGTACTCGCCGCGGCGCAACAGGTCCGTCCCCTGCGCCAGCATCCGGTCATGCGCGGACTCCAGTCGCTGCTGCCGGCGGTCCATGTCCCACTGGTTGAATTCGCGCTGCGCGTTTCGCTGGGCCACCCGGTTGAGCGCATCATGTGTCTGCGCAACATCTCGTCCCGTCACGCCCGCCAGCGGGTGATAGTGCCAGCGCCGCTCCCGCGATCCCTGAAGCCTCGCCAAATCCTCGATCGAAGGCTGCGCCGCGACGTGCGGCCGCGGGTAGCGCTCCGTCCCGCCGACGCTCGGCGGACGAGCGCCGATTGCGCCGGATGCCCGCTGATTCGCCACGGAGAGCTTGGCCGCTGCGACCGGCTGTTCCGCGGCCGTCAGCGCAACTCGCAGCTCATCCTCCCCGATGGCGTCCGCCACGACGCCGATCGCCACCGGCACACCTTCCCGAAGCACATACACCGTCTCACCGCGGAGCGGCTCCGACGCAGCGGCCACTCCGCCGCAGGCGAGGCACCCGGCAATGAGAATGGCGGCCGCGATCGGACGGGGCGACGGAATCGGGGTCATGGGCAGGCTCCTGCAAGTCCCCCCTGTCGGGACTACCCGAAGTATAGCCGCGCCCGGGAGTCCGAATTCAGCGGCGTCGCATGGCGCGGTTCATTTCGCGCTGATCGTCGCGGGCGCGCAAAGTCTGTCGCTTATCGGCGTGTGATTTGCCCGTGGCCAGGGCCAGCGAAACCTTCACCAGCCCCCGTTCGTTGAAATACATCATCAGCGGCACGAGCGTAAACCCCTTCTGCGTCACCTTCGAAAGCAGCTTCTTGATCTCCGTGCGCTTGGCCAGCAGCTTCCGCACGCGCTTGGGCTTGTGCTGGAACATCTCGGCGGCGCGCTCGTAGGGGTTGATGTTGGCGTCGACGAGGAAAAGCTCGCCATCGCGGATGTGCGCATACGCCCCGTCGAGCGACGCCTGGCCGGCGCGCAGGCTCTTGACCTCGCTGCCGGTCAGCGAAATGCCGGCCTCCAGCGTGTCGATGATCTCGAAGTCGTGGCGGGCCTTGCGGTTCTGAATCCGCGGCGGCTCGTTCCGGGTCTTGCTCATGGCACTGCGGGCAGTGTACGCCCCCGGCCGTGCGCGCTCCAGCCGCCCCCAACCGGCCGATTGCCCGGCCGGCCGGAACCCGCTACACTACCCCGTTCGGGATGCTGGACGGGAGGATCGTCCGGCGGATCCCCCGCGCTCCGGGAGGCGTACCCGGCGTGTCGGCCGAAACCGCCGCACCAGCAGTGAGGTCACTCGTCATGGCACATAAAAAGGGTCAGGGTTCCACGCGCAACGGCCGCGACAGCAACCCGCAATATCGCGGCGTCAAGCTGATGGGCGGCCAGGCGGCGCGCACCGGCGCAATCATCGTTCGTCAGTGCGGCACCCCCTTCAAGCCGGGTATCGGCGTCGGGCGCGGCAAGGATGACACGCTGTTCGCGCTGATCGACGGTGTTGTGCAGTTCCGCGGCCGCACCGTGTCGATCGTCTCCGCCCCCGCTTCCAACTGACGACGGCCGCCGGTCGGCGATTCGCTCGTGACCGCCGCCGCTGCGCGCATCTCGCGCGCGGCGACCTGAAGCCGGCCATCCGCCGGCTTCGCGCCCGGCAGCGCACGCACCGCCGCCGACGCACCGTCGCTGCCGGCACAACCCCCCCGGCACAACTCGCTCGACCCGCCTCCCCTGAACCCGCGCTGCGGCGTCATCGCGCCCCCGCCGCACAATTCGTCAGCCTTGTCGTAGAATCCCGGATTGACGGCGTTCGGCCCCCGCCCGGGATCGTCCCGCGGCAGTGTGCGGCCGGACGCGAACGCGAGCCGCGCCGTACGCTGCGGACCAGGAGTGCGTTTCATGGCGATTCGCTTGGGGATCAACGGGTTCGGTCGGATCGGGCGGCTGGTGTGCCGGATTCTGGCGGATGACCGCGACGTGCAGGTGGTCGGCGTCAATGACCTCGTGCCGCCGGACAATCTCGGCTACCTGCTGCGCTATGACTCGACGCACGGCCGCTTCAAGGGCGAAGTGACCGCGACGGAATCGTCGCTGAAGGTCAACGGCCGCGAGATTCGCTGCACCGCGGAGCGCGATCCGGCCAATCTGCCGTGGAAGGATCTGAAGGTGGACTATGTGATCGAATCCACCGGCCTGTTCACGACACTGGCCGACGCGGGCAAGCACCTGGCCGCGGGGGCGAAGCGCGTCATCATCTCCGCGCCGGCGAAGGACAAGGAAATCCCGACGTTCGTGCTGGGGGTGAACGAGGAGAAGTTCAACCCCAAGGCCGACACGATCATTTCCAACGCGAGCTGCACGACGAACTGCCTGGCCCCGATCGCCAAGGTCGTGCAGGACGCCTTCGGCATCGAAGAGGCGCTGATGACGACGGTCCACGCCATGACCGCGACGCAGCCGACGGTGGACGGGCCTTCGAAGAAGGATTGGCGCGGCGGGCGCGCCGCGGGCTACAACATCATCCCGGCCAGCACCGGCGCGGCGAAGGCTGTGACGCTGTGCATCCCCGAGTTGAAGGGGCGGCTGACCGGCATGGCCTTCCGCGTGCCGACGATCGACGTATCGGCGGTGGACCTGACCGTCCGCACGACGAAGGAGACCTCCCTCGCCGCGATCGGCGAAGCGGTGAAGGCGGCCGCGGCGGGCCGGATGAAGGGGATTTTGCAGTACACCGATGAGGAAGTCGTGAGTTCGGACTTCATCGGCTGCAGCTATTCGTCGATTTTTGACGCCAAGGCCTGCATTGAGCTGAACCCGCGGTTCTTCAAGCTGGTGTCGTGGTACGACAATGAGTACGGCTATGCCGCGCGCATCGGCGACCTGGCGAAGTATGTGGGGAAGAAGGACGGGATCGCGTAAGCTTCGTAGGATGCGTTCGAATCGCTCGCGAATTCGGGACGGCTGCTCGTAGCGTGCGTTCGGGCCGGTCGCGCGGCGCTTCGCGTTGCGAATCGCAGTACGCCGGCCCGAACACACCTCTCTTTCGTACACATCGCAAACACCGGCGCCGCGCTTATCGCCGTCCGCGAACCAGCGGCCGGCGTCCATGCCGCGGATACGGCGTCGCCGCCGCCCGCTCAGGCGCCACCGCCGCCGGCGCATGCTCCGCGCGGGGCGAATTCGCCCCACCCTGCTCATTGCGCGTGTGCTGCGAACGCTCCGCCCGTTGCGGGCGATTCCCGTGCTGAGAACGCTCTCCGTGCTGAGAACGCTCCCCGTGCTGAGATCGCTCTCCGCGCTGCGAACGGTCCCCGCGCTGCGATCTCTCGCCTCGCGGGGCCCCATGCTCCGAGCGGCGCGCGCCGCCCTGATCCGATTGCCCGCCGCGGGACTGCCGGCTTCGCCGCGACGAATTCTTCGAACCGCCGCGCCGCGGACCTGACCCATCCCGCCCGCGATCGGCATCCCGCCCGCGCTCCGCGCTTCCGCGCCGTTCGCCGCCGCTGCGCTCCGCGCGATCTCGATGATCGCCGCCGCGCGGCGCACGATCACGCCGATCGTCTCGATCGTCGTGCCGTCCGCGTTCGACCAGCACCTCCGCCGGCAGATCCGTCGGCGTGCGGGTCATCGGCACGCTGCGCCCGATCAGCCGCTCCACCTGCCGGAGCAGCGGCTTTTCCGCCGGGTCGCAGAATGAAATCGCCGTGCCGCTGGCACCGGCGCGGGCCGTCCGCCCGATGCGGTGCACATAGGACTCCGGCTCCATCGGCAGGTCGAAGTTGAACACGTGCGTAATGCCGTCCACGTCCAGCCCGCGGGCCGCCACGTCGGTCGCCACCAGCACCCGCGCCTCCCCGCTGCGGAAACGATCCAGCGCCCGGGTGCGCTGATTCTGGGCCTTGTTGCCGTGAATCGCATCCGCGGAAAAGCCGTTGCGCGCCAGCATCCGGCTCACGCGATCCGCGCCGTGCTTGGTCCGCGTGAAAACCACCGCCCGCTGCACGTCATCATCCGTCAGCAGCTTGCGCAGCAGCGCCGGCTTGTCCGCCTTCGGCACCGCATAGGCCGATTGCTCGATCTTCGGCACGGTCGACGCGACCGGCGCCACCGCCACGCGCACCGGGTCGTGCATCAGCGAATCCGCCAGCCGCCGGATCTCATCCGGCATCGTCGCGGAAAAGAGCAGCGTCTGGCGCGCCGGCGGCCGCGGCACCGCCGCCGCGATTCGCCGGATCGGCTGGATGAACCCCATGTCGAGCATGCGGTCGGCCTCGTCCAGCACGAAGACGCTGACCTGTGAAATGTCGGCGAAGCGCTGCTCCATCAGGTCGATCAGCCGACCGGGCGTCGCCACCAGCACGTCTACGCCGCGCTGCAGCGCCTTGACCTGGTGATGCTGACTTACGCCGCCGAAGACCACCGCCTGGCGCATGCCGGTGTGCCGGCCATAGACACTGAACGACTCGGCGATCTGCGTCGCCAGCTCGCGCGTCGGCGAAAGAACCAGCACGCGCGGCAGCACAGCAGCGCCCCGCGCGCCCTTCGGCGCGCCGGCCTCCAGCAGGCGGTGCAGGATCGGCAGCGCAAACGCGGCCGTCTTGCCCGTACCGGTCTGAGCGCAGCCCAGCACGTCGCGACCCGCCATCACGGGCGGAATCGCCAGAAGCTGGATCGGCGTCGGCGTCTCGTACCCCTCTTCGCGCAGCGACTGCTGCAGCGGGGCGCAAAGCCCCAGATCACGAAAACTCTTCACGTACACGGACTCCCTTCGGGCCGTCCCGGGGCTGCACTGCGGCAGGCGCACGGGCGGTCACGGGTTGCTTCGGGCGTGGCTTGCGGGAAACGATCTGACGCAAACGCGGCCGTACTGGGTTGGAGCGCCGACACACGCATCCGCGGGTGGCGCTGCCAGTCGATTCCCAGATGGATCCTGCCCCGATACAGCCGAGCCGAAGGGGACGAGAAAGGCTGAGGTCACTGGCGTGTATCCCAACAGTATATCCGATCGGCCGGGTTGGAGGGGTCTGGCCAGAAAATTCCTCTGCAGCCCCCGCGGCCGCCCCATGCCAGCCGCCCGTTGCGTCCGTGAAAATCGCTCCCGGCACGCTCCCAGCGGGCTATAATCCGGCCGCGTCGACACGGAAGTCGGCGCATTCACTCCGGGCGCGCGACAAGGAACTTCGCACATGGCCACGAACACGGCGCTGAAAATCGGACTATTGATCGGCGTTCTGGGCATCATCGGAGGGGTGATGTGGACGATGCGCCCCGGTGGAGAAAGCGCTTCGCCATCCGGCGCGGTGCAGAACCGCAATGCGCCGCCGCCGATCAACGCAACTCCCAATGCCAATCGCTCGACCGGTGCGTCCGCCCCGCGAAACGGCAACGCCGGCGGCCTGATCTCGCCGCCGCCGACCGCTGCCGGCTCTGCGCCGCCGAGCCTGACCAGCTCGACTTCGCCCGTGCTGCCGCCGCGAACCACGCTGTCGCATTCGCCTGACACGGCGCCCGGCACAGGCAGTGCAGCACCGACCGGTTCCGGGATGGCTGCGCCGGTTTCGAGCGGATCCGCGCCGGCCGGTGAGGTTGGCGGCGCTCCTCCGCCTTTGCCAACCGCGCCCGGCTCTACCGGCGCTTCAGCAGAAAATGACGACGTGGTGGAGACGACATCGACCCGGCCATCCGTCACTCCGCCGCCGATCTCCACTCCGCCCGGCCCCGCGATCGGCGGACCGGCGCCGCGCGCCGGCGATCCTCCGCCGCTCCCCACTGACCCGGCCGCCGGAACGCGCCCCGGCGCTTCGCCGGCAACACCCGCCGGCAGCCCGTCCACCCCGCCTCCAACCGGCAGCGCCGCCGTTCCCGGCACGGCACGCCCGACCGAAAGCGCCGCTCCGCGCGGCGATGAGCTGCCGGCCGGATGGAAGCGCCACGTCGTGCGCGGCGCGACTCCGATCGGTGCGATCGCGCGCGAGGAATACGGATCGGCGTCGCATTGGAAGGCGATCGCGGCCGCGAACCCGGGTGTGGACGTGGACAAACTCAAGCCGGGGGAGGTGCTCTTTCTCCCGCCGGCCGCGGACGTGAATGCCGGACGGCCGATTTCCCCTCCGACGCTCGGCATGATCCCGGACACGCGACCCATCGCCACACCGCCGCGCCCCGCCACTCCGACAACGGGCACGCCCGCAGGCGGAAGCCCCGTTGGGGGAACGCCGGCCGGCACAACCCCGCCGACCGCCGGCGGCACAGCGCCGCCGCGCGCGGGAACGCCCGGCGCTCCGGCGCCGACCACCCCGCCGCCCGGCGGGACAGCCGGTGCAGCGGCCGGCACGCGCGTCTACACGGTGGCCAAGGGGGACACGCTCAGCGCGATCGCCTCTCGCGAGCTGGGCAGCGCCGGTTTGTGGAAGCAGATTTACGATCTGAACCGCGACGTGCTCAAGTCGGAAAATGACATCAAGATCGGCATGAAGCTCAAGCTCCCGCCGCGTCCGGCGGGCGCGTCGAACGCGCCGTCCACGAAACCGACGAATGCGGCGAAACCGGCGAACGGTACCGCGAAGCCCTCGAACGGCACGGCAAAACCGACGAACGGCGCGAAGCCTTCCAACGGCAACCGCGGCGGGTCATCTGCGGTCAAGCCGCGCGATCCATCGGCCTCGAAGGCGCGCAGCACTGCCGCGCCGGTCGCAAAGTCCTCCGCTGGAAAATCCGCGCCGTCGAAATCCACTGCAACGAAGTCAGGCGAATCGAATTCTGCGGCGAAAAAGCCCACGGCGTCCAAGTCCGGCTCCTCGCGCCCGGGCGCGGCGAAGGTCAGTGCGCCGACATCACGAAGTGCGCGCCCCGCTGCGCGAAGCTCAGCCGGCGCTGTGAAAGTGGCCGGCGGCACGCGCGACACGCGCCGCATCCCGTGAGTTCGGCGTCGTGGCGCCGCCCATCCGGGCGGTGGGTGGCAAAACACCGGGCGGAAGCCCGGTGCCACAGGTTGGGTGCGATGCCGTGCGTGGAGTGCGCGCTGGGTGCGACGATGACTGCAATTGCGCCGGCAGGTCTGGATCGATGAAGTGAGGGAGGCGATTCGAGTGCATGCTTACGCGGAGTACCGCGAAAGCATGCCACCCAACATGGCGCCACCCAACTTTGCGCCACCCAACATGGCGCCACCCAACTTTGCGCCACCCAACTTTGCGCCACCGGGCTATTCGCCACCCGATGCTGCGCTACCCGGCTCGGCGCTACCCGACTTGGCCTCGCGATGTATGCAGCACACGCGATGCTCCTGACCGCGCTACTCCCGACGCTCGCGACATTCCCGACACTCGCTCCCGCCGCTACTTCACCAGCGCCGTCGGATTCGCCGCCGTGATCAGCGCGTGACCATTCGCTCCGGGCAGCGCACTCGACGGCGTCGCGGTCGCACCGGCCGGCACACCGCCGCCCTTGCCCCCATTTCCGCCCGATGCCCCACCGCCGCCGCCGCCGGAACGAAGCGCCGCCGTCACCGAGTCCGCCGCGCCATCCGCTCCCGCCGCGCCGCCCAGCGCTGTCATCACACCGTCATTCTTTACCTCCGGCGCGATCAGATGCACGACCCCGCCGCCCCCGCCGCCGCCGGCCGCGGCGTTCTCCGTCGCCGGCCCGCCATCGCCGCCGTCGGCGTGAATGCCCGCGTTCGCAGCATTGGAGACCGCTGTCAACGAGGCCAGAAGGATCACCCCGCCGCCGCCGCCGCCGCCGCCGGCACGCTCGGTGGCATCCGCGCCCGCCGCGATGATCAAGCCGAGATTCTGGATTTCGCCGCCGGCGATCACCGCGAAAAATCCTCCGCCCGATGCGCCGCCATCAATCGAAGCGCCACCGCCGCCACCGGCCTTCACCCCGATTCGCAGCGTTTGGCGGGCCTCAAACTCCGACAGCCCGCTGCCCTCGCCGCCGCCGGTGCGACCCGACGCGATTCCGCCGATCTCGCCCGCCGCCGCTGCGCGGGTGGCGATTCCGAGCGCGGCCGGCCGCGTAGCGCCGTCGAGGGTGGAGTCGTCAAAGCCGGTGCGGTCGCCGCCCTCCGCGCCCGGCAGCACGACGATCGTGCCCTCGTTGCGAAACGTGCCGGTGCAGCGGATCAGCGTGCCGCTCTGCACGGTCATCGTCACGCCCGGCGCGACGATGAAGTCCGTGTATTGCAGGTTTACGTCGCCCTGGTCGCCGACACGCAGCGCCGTGCTGACGACCCGCTCACCCGCCGAGCCGTCGCCATAGACACCGGGGTCCACGAACGGCTTGCCGGTTGTGCCGTTTGACGGCTCGCCGGAGTTCGAGTTCGTGCCGGAGTTGGAATTCGCACCCGGGTCGGATGAGTTCGCGTTCGCATTGGAGTTCGATCCATCCGAATTGCCGATGGCCTGTCCCATCGGCGCCGGCACCGGGCAGCCGCCCGCAATCGCCGCGATCAGGAAAATCGCCGTCCAGGTCCGTGCGTTCATCGCTTGGCTCCTTCGGTTGCAACTGCATCCCCCGCAGTCCTTCGCCCAGTGTAGCATCGCACGGAGTGCGACGCGCGCAGCGGCGGAGCGCGAGCCGCTGCGGCCCGCGCTCCGTACCTCAGCATCTGTTCAGCGTGAGCGGCGACGTCGCAGACCGCCCAGCGACACCAGGCTGCCGACCAGCCCGAAGCCGATCCCGAACCCGCACGGCGCTGCGAACTTCACGTTTCCGTTGTCGTCGTCGTCGAAGGCATCCTCATCGAACGCGCCTTCCTCGATTTCCTCGTCCGCCGCGTCGTCAATCTGCGCCTCGTCGATCGCCGCGTCATCCGCCTGCTGATCCTCGTCGATTTGCGCCCCGTCATCCGCAGCGCCGCCGTCCTCCTGCTCCTCGCCCGCAGCGTCATCGGCATCCGGCGCTTCGTCGATCGGATTCTCGTCCGGCGGCGGGGCTGCATCCGGCTCAGGCAGCAACTCCGCCTCGAGCGTCAGGGCGAAGACCGTCGGCGTCGCGTTCGTGAAGATGAACACGCGCGTGCTCTTGCGACCCGGCGCCACGCCGTTCGCCCCGGCCGGGGGGGCGAAGTCCACGCGAAAAGCCGTACTTCCGTTGGGTGACAGCTTGTTCCCCTCCTCCAGCACCGGCTGGATCAGCGTGAACAGGAAGTCGTCGCCGCCGAACAGCACCACCGGCGGCGTGCTGGTGAAGTTCAGATTCTGGTCGCCGATGCTTCGCAGAACGATGATCCTGGGCGAGGTTTCCCCGGCGCGCACGCCCTGCAGCGTCACCGTGGCGTTGTTCTGCTGCACGACGTTGTCCACCCGCACTTCCAGCACCGGTGCAGCGGTCGCCGCCGCCGAAATCCCGATCAGAAGACCGCACGCCGCCGACAGCCGATTCGAGCGAAGAGTGTTGCGAAGCATGATGAAACTCCCGTGGTTCGTGTCACAAGGCCCGGCGACCGCACATCGCAGCCGCTCCACCCCTCTCACGAACCGCCCGCCGGCGCGGACCGTGAAATTCCCCCCTTCCCGAAAAAAGACGCCCACGATGCTCCCTTCGACGCGCACGGGCGCCACCCGCCGTCGCCGCAAACTCGACGCCGAACCCGCCCAACGCACGCCCGGCCGCGGGCCGGATCGCGGGCGCTCAGGTACGATGATCGGACCATGAGCGTTGATCCCCGGGAATGGACCGACGATCGGCTGGCCGAAGGGCTGCGCACGCAGCGGGGCGAGTGCGTCTCGGAGTTGACGCGCCGCTACTGGCCGCCGATCCAGCGCTTCTGCGCGAATTTTCTCTGCGATCACCAGTTGGGGGAGGATGTCGCGCAGGAGACCTTTCTGCGCCTGACCGATGAAACGCCGCCGCCGCTCGGCCGAGTGCGCCCCTGGCTCTACCGCATCGCCCGCAACCGCTGCCTCGACCTGCTGCGCCGTCAGAAAATCAGCCCGACGCACAACCACCCGCTGCGCACCGGCATCGACCCCGCCGCGACGCGCACCGGCGTTTCCGGCGCGATGCGCCGCGACGAGCGCGACGAGCGCCTGCATCTGGCGATCGACGGCCTGCCGCAGGAATACCGCGAGGTGCTGCTGCTCAAGTATTTCGAGGGCATGGACCGCGAGGAAATGGCCGTCGCCCTGGACGCCACGCCGCAGGCGGTGAAGGGGCGACTGACCCGCGCCTCGGACGCCCTGCAGGAAGCGCTGCGCGGCCTGAGCGGGAGCGCCGGATGAGCTGCGGCGTGCCGCGTGACGCGCTGTGGGAGTGGGTTCACGAGGAATGCGATCCCGACGCTGCCGCGCGCATTGCCGATCACGTCGCACGCTGCCCCGATTGCCGCACCGCCGCCGACGAAATGCGCGAGCTGGTGCATGGTCTGCAGCGCGCCGCGGGCTGCGCAAGCGCGGCAACCGGGGGCGACGAGATCCCCGTGCGCATCGGCGAGTTCGAGATCGAGCGCCGCCTCGGCGCCGGCGGCATGGGGGTGGTCTACGAAGCGTGGCAATCCGCCCCGCGGCGGCGCGTAGCGCTCAAGCTGGTGCGCTCCGCGCGGACCGCCGACCCGCTCCAACTGCGGCTGTTCTCGCGCGAGGTGCAGGTGCTGGCGCGGCTGAACCACCCCGGCATCGCATCCATCTACAGCGCCGGCGTCACCCCCGACGGCGAGCCGTTCTACGCGATGGAGCTGATCGACGGCGTATCGCTCACCGACCACGCAGCCGGGACGGGCGGCCGGCCGCCACTGCCCCTGCGGGCGCGGCTGGCGCTGGCGGCCGAGGTCTGCGACGCGGTCCACTACGCGCACGAGCGCGGCGTTGTGCATCGCGACCTCAAGCCGTCCAACATCCTGATCACCGCCGACGGCCGGGCCAAGGTGCTCGATTTCGGCGTGGCGCGGCTGGCCGAATCCGACCCCGACGGTGCGACGCTGATGCTCGAAAGCGGCCGGCTGGTGGGCACGCCGGCCTACATGAGTCCCGAACAGGCCCGCGCCGATGCCCTGGCCGTCGATGCGCGCAGCGACGTGTACGCGCTGGGCGTGATTCTCTTCGAGCTGATTTGCGGCCGCCCGCCTTACGACCTGGCGCGCAGGCCGCTGCACGAGGTGGTGCGCACCATCTGCGAGCAGCCGCCGCAGCGCCCGCGCGGCCTCAACCCCGCGATTCCGCGCGACGTCGAGACCATCACGCTCAAGGCGCTGGAAAAGGACCCCGACCGCCGCTACGCCGGCGCCGGGGCGCTGGCCGATGATCTCCGCCGCTTCCTGACCAATCACCCGATCACCGCGCGCCGCGCCGGGCTGTTCCACCGGGCGGTCAAGTTCGCCCGGCGGCAGCGCGTGCCCGTCGCGCTGGGCGCGGCGATGCTGCTGCTGAGCATCCTCGGCGTCGCGCAGATCCTTCGCGAGCGCGACGAGGCGCAGCGCCAGGCCGATCGCTTCGCCCAGATCAACGCCGTGCTGGCGACCTTCCTCACCGCATCCGATCCGTGGGAGTCCGGCCGCAGCGACGTGCGCGTGCTGGACGTGCTGGACGCCACGGCGCGGCGCATCGAGGAGGAGGTGCGCGACCTGCGCATCGCCGCGTCGCTTCGCAACACGCTGGGCAACACCTACCGCGCCTTCAGCGCTCGCCACGACGACGCGGAGCGCCACCTGCGCTGGGCGCTGGAGCGCCGCCGGGAGCAGCTCGGCGCGGATCACGTCGAAACCGCCGAAAGCCTGCAGGACCTGGGCGACCTGCTGTTCGAGCGCGGCGCGGTCGTCGAGAGCGAGGCGCTGCTGCGCGAGGCGGTGCGCATCCGCGAGCGCCGCCTGGGCCCACAACACCCGCTCACCGCAACCAGCCGGAATTCGCTGGGCGTCGTCGTCCGCCGCCGCGACCCGCAGGAGGGCCGCCGCTGGCTGCACGAAGCGCTCGAGGCGCGACGCGCCATCGCCCGGCGCCATTCCCAGGACGCCCCCGCGTCCGCCGAAACCGCCGCCGCATACCGCGACGTGGCGCAAAGCTGCAACAACATGGCGGCCCTGCTGCGCGATCAGGCCCGGGCGCTGCGCGAAGCCGGAGACGCCGCCGCGGCCGACGCCGCGCTGCAGCAGGCCGAGCCGCTCTATCGCGAGGCGCTGGAGCTTCGCGAGCGCTGGCTCGGCGAGGCCCATCCGGACGTGGCCAAGTCAATGAACAACTACGCCCGCTGCCTGGAAGACCTGGGGCGGCTTGAGCCGGCCATGGAATTCACGCAACGGGCCTTGGCGCGGCTGGAGCGCGAGCCGGGTCCGGACCATCGTTTCACCTTGCGCGCCCGAAACAGCCTCGCGCGACTGCGGCTCAGGACCGGCGACGTCGCCGGTGGCCGGGCACAGGCCGAGGCTGTCCTGGAGGCGGTCCGGCGGGTGCCGGCGCTGGAGGGCGACGAAGCGGACGCAGCGCGGCGATTGCTGACCGAGATAGCGGAGACACCGGGATCCGGATAGCCCGCCCTCGGGCGAGCCGTTTGCTCGAGCTCGGATGCTCGGCCGGAGCCGGTTGGCGCTGGACCGCCGCATCGACCACGGGAACACCCCTGACATTCCCGGCCGTCCGGGTTGTTCTGTGCGAGACCGGGTCAAGTTTGCGCCCGGCGCGGGGGGTACCTCCTTTCGTCCGGATCGCAGCCCCGCATCCCGAATCGCCCCACCCGCCGCGACCGCTGGAGACGCCCGGCTGGCGCCCGGCGCCGGCGGCACTCCGAATGCGGCTTGATTCAGCCGATGCTCCGATATAGATTTTCAGGCTGTCGCCCCGCCCGAGAGCATCCGCCCGGGGCCTGCCCGTTCGATCGAATCACCGAGCGCTGCCTGCACCCGCGGGCGTGCCGGTGGCTGATCCACGGGGATTCGCCCGGGGCGTCGCTCTTGGCGCATGCCGATGTAGCTCAATGGTAGAGCACGGCTTTCGTAAAGCCGGGGTTATGGGTTCAACTCCCATCATCGGCTCTTCAAATTGCACGCTGGCAGGACGTCGTGCCACCGCCCTTCCGGGCGGTGCAGGGCAATGCACCGGGCAGAAGCCCGGTGCCACATGCCGGGCGGCAGGTGACATTTTCCATACAGCGTCTTTCGGATAGCGTCTTTCGGATAGCATCGTTCGGATAGCATCTTTCGGATAGCATTTTTGGAAAGCAACTTTTGGGTGGCATGCTTTCGCGGTACTCCGCGTAAGCATGCAGCACCTCGTGCCACCGCCCTTCCGGGCGGTGCAGGGCAATGCACCGGGCAGAAGCCCGGTGCCACATGCCGGGCGGCATGTAGCGCGTCGTGCCACCGCTTTTCCGGGTGGTGAACAAAGGTGAAGATCACCGGGCCAAAACCCGGTGGCATCCATACCACTATTGGAGAAGTCACATGCCCGCCAAGGCGACAACCAGGAAGCGAGTGGCCGTCAAAGGCGTCGGCTGGAAGCGATCCATGTCCATCGCCGCCGACAAGTATGAGCAGGTCGCTGCGGCCATCGCGTCCGTTCTGACCGCTGAACCAATCCGGTTCACGGAGCTGGCCCGGCTCGTCGCGAAGCGGCTCCCGGACTTCGACGGCTCCGTCGCCTGGTACACGATCTCCATTGCCCGCGATCTCGAAGCGCAGGGCCGGATCGTCCGCCACGAAAAGCCCGTGCTCTACTCCAAACCCGGCCGAACGCGCACCCCGGCTCGATCCGCCCGGCCCGCCAAGGCCCGGGCGCATGCGCCCTCGCGCAAGGGGAAACCGTAGCGCCTGAGAGCCGGCGGTGGCGTACGTGGCTTCGAGCCGCATCTGCGACGGACCATTCACCCGCCGTTGTCCGTCTTCGTTCGACCCCTACTCGCCCCCCCCCCGCGCGCTCAAACCCCGTTCGCGCCAGCCCGCCCCGATCGCGGTACGATCCTCTGCTAGGCAGCGATTCCCGGCACAGCCCGGGCCGCCCGCGGCGCCCCCTCGTGCCGTTCTCGACACGCTGAAGCACCGCCGCGCGACAACGCCAATCTCGGAGGTCGAACGTGAGACCCGCCCTCGCCATCCTGCTCTGCACCCTCCTCACCGCGCCGGCCGCATCACCCGCCGCAGCGGCCGAGCCGCCCACCCCGGCGGCATCCGCCCAAAGCGCTCCACCGGCCGACGAAGCCGCCTTGCGAAAGCTCATCGAGCAGATCGCCACCGCCGATGACGACGACCGCGAGGATGCCGAGGAGGAGTTGATCCGCCGGCTCAGCGCCCCGCTGGTCGCCGCCGTCGGAAGCCTCGACAACCGGCCGATCCGCCAGCAGGCCCGCATCGCCCGGGCGCTGGAGCGCTATCAATCCGTGTTGCGGCTCGAATTGGCGCGCGTCTCGCTCCGCGACGCGGATCGCAAGCTGCTCGACGATTTCGCCCGCGGCCAGCGTCCGCTGGTTGAGCAGCTCTTCGCCGACTCACCCTCGTTGCGGCTCGCCGCCGTGCGGCGCATCCCCCTCAAACCAGACAGCGGCGCCGGCGTGCTGCTGGCGCTGAAGGTCAACGACGCCGACGGCGACGTGGCCGAAGCGGCGCTTGAAAGCGCTCTCCGCCTGCGCGACGAGGTCGTCGCCCGCTCACTCGTCCACTATGTGCGCAGCGCCACGCAGGCCATCGCCGACGGCTTCTACGGCCCGCAGGATTCCGACACCGCCGCGGTGGTCGCCCGCTTCGTGCGGATGTCGATCGAGGTCATCGGCGCCGCCCGCTATCGCGAGGGGGTGCCCGACGTCATCACCGCCGTCCGCACCCTCGCCAAGACCCCCTTCGCCACCCCCGGCTTCTTCGAACTGCCCCCCATCGCCGCGGCCCTGGCTGAACTGGGAGATCGGCGGGCCGCGCCGGTCCTGATCGAGCTGCTTGATCAGACCGGCTCTTCGCGGGTGGTTTCGCTCGGCCCCGGCCGCCTGGCGACCGTGACCATCGGCGACGAAGTGCTGCTGAGCCTCCTGCGCCTGTACGAGCAACCCCCTGCCGATTACGGCTTTCAGTCCAATGACGCCGGCGCGCTGGCCTTCCTCGACGATGACGCCCGAGTGGAGGGTCATCGCCGATTCCGCCTCTGGCACCGCGAAAACGCCCCGGCCGCCCCCGAATCCCAACCCGCCCAGGAGCGCAAGTGAACTCGATCGACCCCGCAGCGCCGCGCGCACCCGCTTCACCATCCACGTTCGCCGATCCGGCACGCCCGGACCGTGACACGCTGGATTCTGACGCGACCGCTCCCGTCGCTCCCGTCACGCGCGTGGTTCACCCCCGCACCATTCTGCTCCTGGCGCTGCTCATCGCCCTCATCGGAGTGTTGGGTTATGCCGCCTATCCGTACGTCGCCCCGCCGTGGATCGACGAAGGCCCGCTGGTGCAGCAATCCACGCCGACCGAGCTGACGCTGGTCTGGTTCACCTCGCGCGAAGCCGAGTGCGAGGTGCGCTTCACGGCCGCCGACGGCTCCGCGCAGAAGCTGACCACCCGCGGCAAGCGGCACGCTGCGCGCCTGACCGGCCTCAAACCGTCCACGTTCACGGAGTACAGCATCCACGAGGGCGAGCGTGAGCTGTTCCAGGGACGGGCGAACACCGCCCGTGCCGCGGGCCACCCCTTCACTTTCCTCGTCTTCGGCGACAGCGGCCGCGGAAAGAGCGACCAGTACACACTGGCCGCCCGCATGCCGACCGAAAAGCCCGATTTCCTGCTGCACACCGGCGATCTGATCTACCCCGCCGGGGAACGGCACGACTACAAAGCCAAGTTCTTCAAGCCCTATGCGGCATTGCTCGCGACGGTCGCATTCTGGCCGTCGCTGGGAAATCACGACGTCGCCAAAGAGTCCGACGCGGCCGACCCCTATCGCGAGGTCTTCGAGCTTCCCGAGAACGGTCCCGCCGGCCAGCCCCCGGAGAACAACTACTGGTTCGACTATGCGGACGCTCGAATCGCGGTGTTCGACAGCAATCTGGATGAATCCACGACACGCAGCGTCATTCTGCCGTGGCTCCGCTCGGTGTTCAGCGCTCCGCACCCGGCCGGCGGACCGCTCTGGCGCTTCGTGGTCATGCACCATCCGGTCTACAGCGTCGGCAAGCACGGCGACACCCCGCGAATCCGGGACAATCTCGTGTCGGCATTCGAGGAATTGCACATCGACGTGGTCTTCAGCGGCCATGACCACCTGCACGAGCGAACCGTGCCGATGGTCGGCGGCCGCGCGGCGAAGGACGGCGAGCGCGGCGTGGTGTACCTCGTGAGCGGGGCCGGAGGGGCCAAGCTGTACAAAGTCCTGCCCCAGGACAAGTGGCCGTCGTATTACGCGATGGTCAACAACGAAACGCACAATTACACGGTGATTCGCATCAGTGGGGGGTTGCTGAAAGCCCGTACGGTCTCGCTTTCGGGATCGGTGGTTGATGAGTGGGAGATGGCCCAACGGCCGATCCCCGGTACAGATACGACGCCGGCCACAACCGCTTCCGAAACCGGCCGATAGTCTGATAATGCGTGCTGCCTTGATGGCCGCCGGAAGATTCCGGGAGCGTGTTATAATTTCAGTTGACGAGGGTGGGGGCGGGTCGATAGCATGCGACCTATCTGAGGAGAACTTCCGGCGCACTTGTGGAGGGTGTGCCGGTGCTGCCGCTGCGAAGCCGCATCGGCGGGCACGTCTGAGGAGGAGTTTCAGGAATGAAGCGTTTCACGGCTCTGGCCGCGCTCGGTCTCTTTGCAGCCGGCTCGGCGTCTGCCGCACAGATCGTTCAGTCGCAACTGTTCGGCCCCGGCACCCCGAATTATTCCAGCACGCTCACTTTCAACCAGTTCAACGGCAACCTTGCCGACCTGATCTCGGTTGACATCACGCTTTCGCTCGCGGTCAGCGGCGGAAACCTGATCGTCGATAACGACGGTGCGGATCCCGCGGTTGTCAACGTTGAGCTGGGTGCGTCGGCGACGCTGACGTCGGTTGACGTGGTTCTGCTGAACAATGCCTTCCAGAACGTGGTCGGCACGGTTTCGGCCTCGACGTCGGATGTGTTCAACCTCGCCGGCAACGTCGGCGATGGTCTGAACGACTTCGACCCGAGCGGTCCGGACGGCGCCATGCTGATCGGCGGAAACGACTCGGATTCCAACGGCGGGTTGGTCAACGCGCTGTTTTTCCCCGGCTATGTCGGCGCCGGCACCTTTGACGTCACCGCTCACGTCCAGCAGATTCTGGACTTCGGCGGCGTCGGCGGTGTCGAAGGCGCCTTCAACTCCGTCCTTGCCGAAGGCAAGGTCACGGTCATCTACAATTTCGTGCCCGAGCCTGAATCGCTGTCGCTGCTCGCGCTGGCCGGCCTGTTCGCCGCCCGTCGTCGCTAAGGATTCCGCCGGCCTGATCCTCTGATTGGGCCGCAATCCCGGCTGCGAAATTCGCGATCGCTTACAAGGGCCGTCCCGCACACCGGGCCGGCCCTTCTTTCTTCCGCCCCATTCGGGGACGGACCGGCAGCGGGAACGCGGCACACAATTCTCAGCGCCGCGGCCCGGTCGGAGTCGCCGACTTGAAAATTCGCCGCAACTGCTGGCTTCTTGCACTGGTAATCGCCGCGGGACTCCCATTCCCGGCTTGGGCCCAGTGCAACGGCCTATTGATGCCCGCCGCTGCGCCTCCCGGTCCGACGCCGCGGAGCGGCTTCGCATCCGTATACGACGACGCACGGGCGCGCGGCCTGATCTTCGGCGGCTCGGCGAGCGGAGTCCGCTCCAACCAGACCTGGACCTGGAATGGAGCGAATTGGACGCTCGCCGCCAGCGGCGGTCCCAGCGCGCGAACTTATCCGACCGCATCGAGCGACCCCATTCGCGGGCGCGTCGTGCTGTTCGGCGGCCTCGACACGGTCTTCCGAAGTGACACATGGGAGTGGGACGGGGCGGCGTGGACGCTGCGCACGGGGGGCGGCCCCTCCGCTCGTGCGTTCGCCACGTCCGCCTTCGACCCCTCCCGCGAGACAGTCGTCCTGTTCGGCGGCTTCAGCGGCCTGCTGCATGGCGATACATGGGAATGGAACGGCGTTGCCTGGTCGCTTCGTGCCACCGGCGGCCCGTCGCCCCGCTACCTGAGCGCCATGGCCTCCGACCCCGCCCGCGGTCAGTTGCTGCTCTTTGGCGGCATTGACGCCGGAAACCCGCGTCTGGGCGACACATGGGCATGGAACGGCACATCCTGGACGCAACTGTGCTCCTCCGGTCCGCCCCCGCGCTACGGCCACACGCTCGCCACCGACTCGGCTCGCGCCCGGGTCGTCCTGTTTGGCGGGGTCGAGGGCGACTCCGTCAGCAGCGGACAGGCGTGGGAGTGGACCGGGGCTGAGTGGAAGCTCAGCGCGACGAGCCTGCCGGCCGCGCGAAACTCGCACGGTGCATTCTTCGATCCGGCGGCGGGCGAAACGGTGATCTTCGGCGGGCGGCTGGGATCGAGCGACCTGGGGGACACCTGGCGCTATCGCGGCCCGGCGCCTCCCCGTATCGTGCATTCGCCGAGCGGACAGGTCGCCCCCGAGGGCGGCTCGACCTCGTTCACAGTCGCGGCCGAGGGCGTGGGGCCGCTGCAGTTCCGCTGGCGGCGCAACGGCGTGCCGATCTATGACGACAGTCGAATCCTCGGCTGTGCATCGCCCGAACTTCAGATCAACGGACTGGTTCTCGACGACGTGGCCGCCTACGACTGCATCGTCACCAACGCCTGCGGCACGGCCCGCTCCGATCCCGCCGCGGTTCGCGTGGCAGTGATTCGGGGCGATACAAACTGCGACGGCGAGGCGGACAACTTCGACATCGACAGCTTCGTGCTGCGCGTCCTCAACCCCGCTGCTTACGCCATCGCATTCCCGAATTGCCACTGACCCCTCCGCTCCCTGGGCACCATCCCATTTGTCCGACTCTGCGCGCGGGTCGCCGCGCGATCGTCGCCTCACGCAGTCCGAACGGCAAGCGTCGCCCCGCGACGCTTCACGCAGCAGCCGTTGCTCACGCCGGCCCGCCGGTGCGCCGATGATCGCTGCGGCGCAGCGCCGACCGCGCCAGCATTACCGGACCGCACACGGGGGCCGCATGACCGTCCGTTCGATTCACGCCGCCGTTCCGCGACTGACCGCCTGCGCGAGCGAACGCACCGCCATCGCGCTCTATTCCGCGACGCTGCTTCTCGCCGCGCTGCTCTTGTTCTCGCTACAGCCGATGATCGGCAAGTCGCTGCTGCCCGCGCTGGGAGCGACGCCCGCGGTGTGGAACACCTGCATGGTGTTCTTTCAGGCGGCGCTGCTGGCGGGCTACGCGCTGGCTCACGCGCTGGCCTCGCTGCAACACCCGCGACGGGCGGCCCTGCTGCACCTGACGGCGATTGTCGTGGTGATGCTGCTGCTGCCGATTCCCATGCTGACCCACGAAGCGCCGTCGGCGGAACATAGCCCGGTCGGGTGGCTGCTCCTTCGCCTGGCGCTAACCGCCGGTGCACCGTTCGTCATCGTGGCCACGATCGCACCGCTTCTTCAACGGGTCTTTGCAGCCGGCGGATTCCGGTCCAGCGGCGATCCGTATTTCCTCTATCGCGCCAGCAATGTTGGGAGCCTCGCGGCCCTGCTCGCATACCCCTTGCTGCTGGAGCCGAGCCTGCCGCTGGCTGAACAGAGCCGCTGGTGGGCGATCGGCTTCTCGCTGCTGGCCGCGCTGCTGACCGCCTGCGCGCTATGCACGGCAACCGGCATTGCGCCGCCTGGCCGCGAGACATCCGCCACCGGCAATACCTCCGCATGCTCAAGTGCGCAAAGGCGCGTCACCGCGACGGCCTCACCGCACGTCATCGGCCTGCGCCGCATCACAGCCTGGATCGCCTGGGCGGCGCTGCCGTCGAGCCTGATGCTCGGCGTCACCACGCACATCACAACCGACCTCGCCGCCGCCCCGCTGCTCTGGGTCGCGCCGCTGGCGCTCTATCTGCTCACCTTCATCGTCGCCTTTTCGCCGCGGGCCGGCCGCGATTCCGCACGGCTGCGCGGCGTGCTGCCGTTTGTGCTGCTGCCGGTGGTCGCGTTTCACTACTGCTGCCCGCCGGGGCTGACCCTGTGGATGCTGCCGCTGCACCTGGCCGCGTTCTTCCTCATCGCGCTGGCCTGCCATCAGCGACTGGCAGCCGATCGACCACCGCCCGCGCACCTCACCGCCTTCTACCTCTGCATGTCGATCGGCGGTGTGATCGGAGGCGCGTTCAACGCTCTTGCCGCGCCGCTGATTTTCACGGGCGTCACCGAGTACCCGCTCATGCTGACCCTCGGCGCATGGGTCGCGATGAGCCGCATGGCCGCAGCGCCGCAGCTCGCGAGCGGCGCACCCCACGGCGACGCCGAAGGCCGGCGCCGCGCCTGGACGGGCGTCGCCGCGCCGCTGCTGATCGCCGCAGTCGCGGCCGGCGGCGCGGCGCTGGTGCGGGCAAACCCCGGCGCGACGTGGCTGATCGGCGCCGCCATCGCGCTTCCTATGTTCGGCTGCTTCGCACTCAGCGCCCGACCTGCGGCTTTCGCGCTCTCCATCGCTGCGCTGCTCACGGTGGGCGCGTGGCTGCCGCTCTCGGACCGCGGGCAGGTCGTGCACGCAGAGCGAAACTTCTTCGGCGTCAAGCGCGTCATTGTCGACCGCACCGGCCGCTACCGCTTCCTCCTGCATGGCGGCACGAATCACGGCGCGCAGGCGCTCGGCGCCGCGCGCGCCGAGCCGATCACCTACTATCACGCCACCGGGCCGATCGGCGACGTCTTCGCCCACCACCCGACCCGGCCGGGGAACCGCCGCATCGCCGTCATCGGCCTGGGCGTCGGCTCGCTGGCGGCCTATGCCCACCCGGGCGACCACATCACGTTCTACGAGATCGACCCCGCCGTCGAGCGCATCGCCGCCGAGCGCGAATGGTTCTCCTTTCTCGCCGAATGTCGCGGAAAGTCGCAGTTTGTCATCGGCGACGGCCGCCTGCGGATTGCCGAGGCGCCGCGCGCATCCTTCGACCTGATCGTGCTGGACGCATTCAGCTCCGATTCGATCCCGGCCCACCTGGTGACGCGCGAGGCGATCTCCATCTACCGCAGCCGCCTGGCTCCCGGCGGCTGGCTGGCCCTGCACATCTCGAATCACTTTCTCGACCTCGCTCCGCTGGCACGCGCGCTGGCGGGCGATGCCGGGATGGAGTGCCTCCTGCGCGACGACGCGGCCGTACCGGCCGAGTTGCTCGCCGCCGGGAAAACCGCGTCGCGCTGGGCGGTCATGGCGCCGGGAACTCATGCGCTTCGGCCGCTGCACGATGCCGCGGGCTGGATCGTGCCTTCCGCCGACCGCGCAGCGCCGGTGTGGACCGATCAGGACTCCAACCTGCTTTCGCTGCTGCGCTGGTGACAAACAACGGCGGGATCCCCGCGAAGCCGGCACAGCGCGGCGCTTCGCGAGCCTGCGCTGCACCGGCGGTGCGCCCGCGTACGATACGTCGCACGCCGCCATCGACGTGCGGCCGATACCCGGGAGCACCGCGCGTGGAACATCGCGACCGCCTGAACCTGCTGGAATTCGCCGTTGAGATCGCCCATCACGCCGGCCGCCTGACGCTTGGGTACTTCCTGCGCGGCGTGACCGCCGATCGCAAGAGCGACGACTCGCCCGTGACCATCGCCGATCGGCAGGCGGAGCAATTTCTCCGCGAGCGCATCGCGGCGCAATTCCCCGATCACGGCATCGTCGGCGAGGAATTCGGCGAGACGCGCGGAAGCGCGGGCATCCGCTGGATTCTCGATCCGATTGACGGCACGTTCTCCTTCATTCACGGCGTGCCGCTCTACAGCGTGCTGATCGGCGTCGAGGCGGGGGATGAAATTGTCGCTGGCGTGGTTCACATACCGGCGCTGGCGGAGACGATCTGGGCGGCGCGCGGCGACGGCTGCCGCTGGAACGGACGGCGGGCGCGCGTGTCAGAGACCGCCAGCGTCGCGGACGCGGTCGTCCTCACCGGCGGCGGGCGCGGCTTCGCCCGCAACGGGCGCAGCGCGGAGTTCGAGCGACTGATCCGCGCCTTCGGGGATCATCGCAGTTGGTGCGACGCCTACGGCTATGCGCTGGTGGCCACGGGTCGGGCGGATGCAATCGTCGATCCGAAGATGTCGATCTGGGATGTGGCCGCGCTGCTGCCGTGCATCGAGGAGGCCGGCGGTCGAGTGACCGACTGGGCGGGCGGGCGCTCGCACCGCATCGACACGGCGGTTGCGACCAACGGGCGAATTCATGACGAGGTGCTGGCGCTGCTGCGCGGCTAGCGCGGAACGCGCGTCGGGTGGCATTGCGATTGGCATTTCGGGTGGCATGCTTTCGCGGTACTCCGCGTAAGCATGCTCCCGAAACGCCACCTGTAATCAACCCGGACATGCCGACGCAAAGTCGTCTGCACGGCACCCAACACGTGGCATCGGGCTTCCGCCCGATGCGCTGCACCGCCCGGAAGGGCGGTGCCACAACGCGTCGCCCGACGATCAACGACCAACGATCAACGACCAACGATCAACAGCGCATCAGCCGTTGACCGCGATCTTGCGAGCACGATGCTTGTCCGCCTTCGGCAGATGCACCGTCAGCACGCCGTCGGCGCACTGCGCATGGATCTTCGCGCTGTCGATGCCGTCGCCGATCTGGAACGTCCGCGCGAAGTCGCCGACGCCGTACTCGCGCATCACCAGCCCAGTCGTGTTCGCAAACCGATCCGGCACCGCCACGCTGAGCGTCAGCACACCGTTCTCGTACTCGATGTCCACGTTTTCCGCGCGGGCGCCCGGCACATCCGCGATGAGCAGCAGCTCATCAGGGCGCTCGACGATGTCCACGTTCGGGCGATAGGTCCGGCCGGCGCGGGCACGCTCCGGCGTGCAGGCCGTCTCACACTTCTGCACTGCATTCTGGGCGCTCATCGGTCGATCCTCCCGGCCGCCGCAGCGGCCGAATATTTGTCGGTTCACTCACATCGGCACGCACCGCGGGCGATCCGAAGCCCGGTTGTGCGTCCCGATCCATCATCCGCCGCAGTCGCTCAGCCGGCCTTCACCTCGATCTTGCGAGCGCGGGCGGCGGCCGACTTCGGCATCACGATCCGCAGCACGCCGTCGCGCAGCGTGGCCTCGACGCCGTCGGCATCGACCGCCACCGGCAGCGTGACGATCCGCACGAACTCGCCGGTGATCCGCTCCCGACGGTGGAAGGTCAGGTTGTCGCCGCGCATCGCCTTTCGCGTGCCGCGGATCGACAGCTCATTGCCGACCACCGACACCTCGATGTCGCCGATGGTCAGGCCCGGCAGCTCCGCCTCGGCGTAGAGCTTGTCGGTGTCGCTCCACAGCACCAGCGCCGGGAAGGGCGCCGTCATCTCATCCAGCCCGGCGCCGCGCAGCACATTGGCGAACGCCTGGTCGACCTGGCGATGGAGATCGCCGAGCGTCGCAATCGGGAAGTTTCCAAGAGCCAACATGATCCACCTTCCTTTCTGAACCACAGACCCGCGACAAGGGAGGCCCGCCCACTGCGGGGCGAGGCCGCCCATCCGCACTCCGCAATACCCCTATGCAAACCTCGGACCAGCCGCGGAACCGGCCCTAACTCTTTGACAGTCAATGAAATATGGCTTCTTGGGGGACCAAGGAAGCAGCCAACCTGGCAGGTATGGCAGGCAGTCCCCGAGAGTCGGATGCCGCCGTTGGCGTTGAGACTCGGAGTGCGGCCCGGGAGAAAATCCGGTCAGGCGGGGTCCGCGTGAGCGCTATCCCCGCGCAAAACCTGGCAGGCGTGCCGGATGGCAGGTGCGAGCAGCAACAGGCACTCCGTGACGGCCGACGGCTTGCCGGGCATCCACACGACCAGCGTCGCACCTGCAACGCCCGCCCCGGAACGAGAGAGAATGGAGAGCGGGTTTCGCTCCGCGTTTGCCACCCGCATCAGCTCGCCGAAGCCGGGCAGCGCGCGCTCGATCAGCGGTGCGAGCGCTTCGGGGGTCACGTCGCGGGCCGCGATTCCCGTCCCGCCCGTTGTCAGGATCACGTCCGTGCGGTCGATCCAGGTGCTGACCACCGCCCGAATCCGCTCCACGTCGTCCGGGATAATCTCGCGATGCACGGCCACGGCGTCGAGCGCCGGCAGTTGCTCCAGGATTGCCGGCCCGCCGCGATCCTCGGCCTTGCCGGCACTGCGTGAATCCGAAATGGTCAGCACCACGGCGCGAAGCTTCATACCGCAATCATAGCCCGCGACGATTCCCCCGCCGGGCGCGAAATCGGCGCATGCACCCGCCGGCGGGATTGCGGGAACCGTCGGGCCGCCCCCCGCGTCCAACCCCCCGTTACAGAGCCGTGACGAACCGCCTGCCGCCCCGCGGGTACGTTTCATGTGGAATCCCGCGCGGGTGCGTGGCCGCAGCCGCCGACACAGCCCACTTTCGGAGCTTCGCATGAACCCTCAGAGATCCTGCTTTCCGGCTACCCCGATTGCCTCACGCGCGGCACTGGTCGCGCTCCTGGCCGCATTCGCCAACCTGACCCAGGCCCAGACCATCACGCCGGCGGAGGCGGCGCTCGCGGACACGCGCTGCTGCATCCTCATTCCGCAGCACCGCGTATACCGGCCGATTCCGACGTTGCCGCAGGTCGAACTGGTCTCGGTGGATGCCCGGATTGAGATTCACGATCAGATCGCTTCCACGTCGCTGGAAATGGTCGTTCGCAACGCCGGCCGTACCCCCGCCGAGACGCAGGTGCTGCTGCCGGTTCCGCATGGAGCAACCGTTCGCCGCTTCGGCTACGACGGGGCGGCGTCCGAACCGACGGCTGCCGTGCTTCCGCGCGACGAGGCGCGCCGCATCTACGAGTCCATCGTCAGCCGCATGCGCGACCCCGGCCTGCTCGAGTTCGCGGGCTACAACCTGCTGCGATCCAGCGTGTTTCCCGTGCCGCCCGGCAAGGAACAGAAAATCTGGGTGACGTACGAGTCATTGCTGCCGGCGGACGGGGGGCGCGTGGATTACATCCTGCCGCGCTCGGACTCGCTGGAGCGAACGGCCGTGACCTGGCGCATTTCGGCCTCGATTCGCTCGCAGACGCCGATTGCCACGACCTACTCGCCGAGCCACGCATTGAGCACGACGGCGCGCGGCCCGGGGATGATGTCCGTGGAGGTTCCGGCGGCGAAAATGCAGGCGGGGGCGTTCCGGCTTTCCTACGTCCGCGACGGTGCGGCCATGGCCGCTTCACTCCTGACGCACGCCGAGCCGGGCGGTGACACCGGGCACTTCCTGCTGCTGGCCGGGCTGCCGCCGCTCTCAACGGAGGCGGCGAAGCGCGCCCAGAAGCGCGAGGTGATCCTGGTGCTGGATCGCTCCGGCAGCATGCGCGGGGAGAAGATGGAGCAGGCCCGCAACGCGGCCATCGCCGTGCTGGACGGCATGGAGGACGGTGAGGCCTTCAACATCGTTGATTATTCCGACCAGGTGGCGCTCTATTCCGAGAAGCCGGTGATCCGCAGCGCCTCGACGCTGGCCGACGCACGCGCCTATCTCGGCGGACTGGTCGCCCACGGCGGCACCGACATCCACAGCGCGCTGCAGGCGGCGCTGCGCCAGCCGGTCACCGACGGCATGCTGCCGATGGTGCTCTTTCTGACCGACGGCCTGCCGACGGTCGGCAACACCGCCGAGCTGGCGATCCGCAATGACTCGAAGGCCGCCAACGCCGCGAAGCGCCGCATCTTCACCTTCGGCGTCGGCCACGACGTGAACGCGGCGCTGCTCGACCAGATCGCGCTCGCCACGCGCGGTTCGAGCATCAACGTGCTGCCGGGCGAGAACATCGAGACGGCCGTTTCGACGGTGTTTCGCCGCCTCAGCGGGCCGGTGCTGGCCGAGCCGCGGATCACGGTGCTCGACAGCGCCGGAGCGCCGACCGTGCAACGCGTGCGCGACCTGCTGCCGGCGGAGCTGCCGGACCTCTTCGACGGGGATCAGCTCGTGCTGCTCGGACAGTATCGCGGGACGTCGCCGCTGCGCTTCCGCCTCAGCGGCGCCTACCTCGGCCAGCCGCGCGACTTCGACTACGAATTCACCATTCGGGATTCGGGAATCCAGCACGCCTACGTGTCGCGCCTGTGGGCGTCGCGCAAGATCGCGCACCTGCTGGACGCCATCCGCCAGTTCGGCCCCGTCGATCCCGCAAGCAGCGCGACCCCTGATCCCCGGACGCGCGAACTGGTCGACGAGATCGTGCAGCTCTCGACCCGCTACGGCATTCTGACCGAGTACACCGCTTTCCTCGTGACCGACGGCGAGAGTCTGCCGCGGCTGGCGAACGGCAACGTGGACATGCCGGCCGCGACCGCGCGGGTGCGCGACAACGTGCAGGAGCGCGCCCAGCAGCAGCGCACCGGCTCAGCGGGCGTCGCGCAGGCGATCAATCTCAAGGCACAGGTGGCCCAATCCTGCGACAACAAGGGCAACGTCTATTGGAGCGAGACGGCCGGATACGTGGAGAACCGCGACGTGCAGCAGCTCGCCGACCAGTGCCTCTTCCGCGACAAGCGCCGCTGGGTGGATGGCCGCATTTACACGGACAAATCCGCTGATGCGGCCACGCCGCAGCGCGTCGTCGAGTTCGCCACGCCGGAGTACTTCGAACTGGCCGACCGGCTGGCGAACGAGGGTCGGCAGATGCTGATGTCGCTCGAAGGCGAGGTGTACCTGATCGTTGATGGACAGCGCGTGCTGATCCGCAACCCCGAGCCGCAGGCCTCCTGACCCGCGAATCCGCCGGGCGTGCGCAGCGCGGTGGCCGCTGCGCTGCGCACGCCCCTCGCTCCGGCGTAGCATGTACGCATGGAGCTGCGCTGCGTCTGCATGAACCTGAGCTTTCGCGGATTGTTGTCATATGCGCGACGGCACGACATCCGCGAACTCGACGAGCTGATCCGCACGACCGGCTGCTGCTCGCGCTGCGCGACGTGCAAGCCGTTCATTCGCTGGATGCTCGCACATGACGAGGTGCCGACGCTCGACACGCCGCTGCCGCCCGAACCACCGACGGAACAGCCGACGGAACCGCCGACGGAGCCGTAGCTATCGTTGGGTGCCGAGTGCCATGCCAACCGCCTTGCGTCAGCATGCCTTAGCGGTCGGGCGACGCATCGTGGCACCGCCCTTCCGGGCGGTGCAGTGCATCGGGCAGAAGCCCGATGCCACGTGTTGTGTGCCATGCCAACCGCTCTGCGTCGGCATGCTCTTCCCCACTCTGATGTCCCCTCCGCCGACACAATCCGCGTGTTACTGCTTTGCGCGCAGTGCAACCGCTGCGGGTCCGCCACCGCGGACACACCAGCGGCACCTGCCGGAGCACCCCCGGGACTGAGCTACGGGAAGAACAGCCGCTGCGACACGCGCGCGACCTCCAGCCGCTCGATGAACTCGAGCACCCGGATCGTCACGTTCGGATCGATCATCGGCGCAAAGTGATCGCCCCCCGGCAGGTACATGAACTCCACCGACGGCAGCGCCGCCCCCTCCTTCACCGCGCCGACATACGCCTTCTCAAGTGACCACGTGTTCTCGACGATCAGCACCGCGTCCCGGTCGCCATGCACCATCAGCATCGGCGCCTGCAACTCGCGCACCCGCGCCACCGCGTCCAGCGCCGACCAGCGCGCATCGCCCGGCAGCCCGTATGCCGCATAGGTGCTCTTGAGCTGACAAACCCCCTCGTTCGTCGGGAAATTGTCCGTCACCAGCCGGTAGAGCAGATAATTGTCCTCAAACTGATTCGGCTGGGTCAGCCCGCTGATCGAGACCACGCCATCGACCTTGCGATGCAGGTTCAGATGCGTCGACAGCATCGCCCCCAGCGAGTACCCCACGACATACAGCCGCTCGATCCCCAGTTCCGTTCGCCCCGTCGTCTGCAGCCAGTCCACCGCGTCGATCACATCCTGGAGGTCGCGGGTCGCGTAGGCCCCGCCGCACTCGCTCGTCACCAGCGACACCGTGCGAAACCCGGCCTGCTGAAACGTCCGCCCGAACGTGTCGAGAAAGAACAGCGCCTGGTTCACCCGCCCATCCCACGACACCAGCGCCGCCCCATCGAGCATCAGCACCCAGGCATCGCGATTCGTCAGATTCGTCGAAACGTACGCGCCAATCTTCCCGCTGCCGTCCTTGCGCGGAATCTCCATCCACAGCGAGCCGGAAACCCCCGGCTGCGACGAAAACAGCGCATCCCCGACTTCGAACTGCGGCTGCAAGTCCGCGGCCAGGCCGTCGTCGCGATTATCGGGCAGCAGAGGCCCGCAGCCGACCAGCACCAATCCCAGAAACCCGCCCAGCATTCCCAGCGTAAACCGTCGAAACGCCCCGCGCTCCTGATGAATCTGATTCAACATCACGATCTCCGCGACGCCCACGGCGGCTTCGGCCGGATCAACACCGCCCACCAGAACAGTGATAGCGAGATCGGACGAACCGATGCTCCACACCCACCCGATTATTCCCCGATGGTCAAGGACCGGAAACCTCAGCGGGGGGCCTTTGTCGCCAAACCACCCCGCTTGACTCATTCTGCGCAAATTGAACTGGGTGGGATTCCGGTCAACCGTCCGCTCATTTCTTGCAGCCCGCCACCGGGTAATGGACCGTTTCCCTCATCGGGGCACAACCCGCCGCCGGATGGCCGGCCGCGGATCGACACCTTCCACGCCGCGGCCGGGCGCCTGATGCGCCCGCCGGATTGCAGGGGATGTTTGCCGAGTGCGGGGAGGGCGGTCATGCGTCATCGCGGTTTTCACGGCGTCGGGCTGTTCGCGGCGGTTCTTTCCGGCGGAATCATCGCCGGGTGTCCTGCACCGCAGGACGCCGGGTTGAACCCGGATGGCAGCGGCAACCACGTGGCCGGGGACCAGGCCGGCAATTCCGCCCCGACGGCGGTGCTGGCGGTGACGCCGGCAGGCGGGATCGGGCCGGGAACGATCGTGGTGCTCGACGGCTCCGGGTCGAGCGACCCGGACGGGGATCCGCTGCAATTTGAGTGGAAGCAGACCGCGGGCGAGGCGGTGTCGTTGGCGCCCCATGGCGCGTCCGCGAGCTTTGCCGCCCCGCTGGTCGTGCAGAACATGCAAATGGGGTTCGCGCTGACGGTTCGCGACGCCAAGGGCGGGCAGGCGACCGCCGAGGTCTTTCCGGTCGTCGAAGTGGGCACCGAATTCGCGGGACATCCGCAATCGGTGCTGCCCTATCGCGACTCCCTGACGAGTGACGAGGCCTATCACCTGATCCGGCGCGCCGCGTTCGGCGCCGCGCCGGCGCAGGTGCAGGCCGCCGTCGCCGCAGGGCTGCGCGGGACGGTTGACGATCTGCTGACGCCCAAGCCGCTTCCGGACACGCTCGTCGTGCTGGCGGATCAGTACCGCGACGACATGCCGCGCCGCTGGCTGACCTACATGATCGAGTCGCCCAGCCCGCTTCAGGAGCGGATGGCGCTCTTCTGGCACGACCGCTTCGCGACCAGCCGGCGCGTGCTGCCGGGGGGCGAAGGCAACCTGGCAATCCACCACTGGCAGATGCTGCGCGCGTACGCGCTGACCAACTACCGCGACTTCCTCGGCTCGCTGACGCTCGATCCGCTGATGCTGATCTGGCTGGACGGCGCGAACAGCCCGAAGACCTCGCCCAACGAGAATTACGCCCGCGAATTCTGGGAGCTGTTCACGCTCGGGCGCGACGTGCTGTACACCGAGACCGACATTCGCGAGGCGTCGCGGGCCTTCACCGGCATCACGCTGCTGCGCCGCTGGCCGGAGGATCCGCGGCCGATCTTCGATCTGCGGAACCACGACGAGACGCAGAAGCTGATCTTCCCGGGTCGCACTACCGGCCCGTTCAACTACGACTACAAGGCCGTGATCGACGTCACGCTGGCCCAGCCGGAGGCGGCCCGCTACGTCGCACGCAATCTATTTGTCGCCTTCGTGCACGCCAACCCCTCCGACGCGGTCGTCGAGGAGCTGGCCGAGGAATTCCGCCGCAACCACTACAACATCGCGCCGCTGGTGCGAAAGGTGCTGCTCTCGCAGGCGATGTTCTCGCGCGAGGCGCGCTTCAACCAGATCGCCTCGCCGGTCGAGCACGCGATCGGCGTCGCCCGCACCTTCGACATGCACCTGCACAGCGAGGAGTCGCAGGGCTGGCGCTTCAACCAGTACGCCGACGACCTGGCCAACGCGGGGCAGCAACTGCTGAACCCGCCCGGCGTCGAAGGCTGGACCGAGGATCGCGGCTGGCTGCAGGACCAGTGGCTGATTTCCCGCGCGCGGGCACTGGGCCGCACCATGGACTATGGCCCGGACCGCACCGCCGAACTGCCCTATCACCTGCTGCCGCCGCGCAGCACTTGGACCGATCGCAACACCCGCGCGCAGATCGTGAACGCGGTCGCCGCGGCGCTGCACCTGGACCTGACCGCGACCGAGCAGGAGGCCTACGTCGAGGTGCTGGACCAGGGCGGATGGCGGGCGCTGCACCTCGAGGATCCGCGCTACCAGCCGCAGCACGTGTTCGAAATGATCCGCCTGATGACGATGCACCCGCGCGTGATCACGCGCTGACCGCGGGCGAAACGGGCGGCGATGCGCTTCTGCCTTCCGGGCAGCGACTCGCGCCGCCGCGGCCGAGAGACGAGGGTTCGAGAGCGGACGCGCTCGAACGTGTGAACAGAGGGGAAGCACCGATGTCCTGCAAAGAATGCCAGGTCGTGACGCGCCGATCGTTCCTGACCCGTGCGGGCCTGTCGCTCGGAGCGCTGGCCTACGCCGACCCGCTGCTGCGCATGGTGGCCAGCACCTACGCCCAGAGCGCCGGCGGAACGGGCAATATCCTCGTGCTCTGTCAGCTCAACGGCGGGCTTGATGCGCTGAGCTTCCTCGCCCCCTTCACCAACCCCGCCTACCTCGCGGCGCGCCCGCAACTGGCGCTGCGCGACACGCAGGTGACGCCCGTGGCGGACGATCCCGCCTACGGGATCAACAACCAGTTCGCCTTCTTCAACCAGCTCTACGCCCAGCGCCAGTGCGCGATCGTGCAGCAGGTCGCCTACCCGCGCGGCAACGGCTCGCATTTCGAGAGCCAGGAAATCTACGAATTCGGCGTTCGCGACGTGGCCTCGCAGGCCATCGCCGGCGTCACCTGGTATGAGCGGCTGCGCAAGCTCTACTTCGATCAGCCCTTCGGCGTGCTCGACACCCGCAAGATCGGCGACCCGGCGCGCTACGGCTACCCGGATTCGACCTATCGCCGCGCGGCGCAGGGAGCCTTCGGGCGGCTGGCCGCGGACAAGAGCGGAGAGACCGCCGAACAGGAATCGGTGCTGGCCTCCTATCGCAAGATCGATCAGCTCGGCAACGACATCCGCACGAAGACGGCCGCCTTCACCTCCTCCGGCACCGCGCGCGGGGAGTTCTATCGTGCGGCGCAGCTCGCCTCGGCGCGGCTCGGAACGCAGATCTTCAAGCTCGAATACGGCGGATTCGACACGCACGGCTCGCAGAACACCGCCAACGCCACGCTTTTCCCGCGGCTGGACAACGAATTCCGGCAGTTCGTCACCGACATGCAGAACCTCGGCCTGTGGGACCGCACGGCGGTGCTCTTCTATACCGAGTTCGGCCGCCGCAACCGCGAGAACGGCAGCCCCGGCACCGACCACGGCCACGGCGGGCACATGATCCTCTGCGGACCGCGCGTCAGCGCCGGCCTCAAAGGCCAGCCCGTCACGACCTCCGACCTCAACCGCGACAACCTGCCCTACTACGTCGACTTCCGCGGCGTGTTCAGCAGCGTGATCCGCGACTGGCTCGGTTTCGATCCGCGCCCCGTCTTCGAGATCGGCGGCGAGACCTTCGACGCCAATCCGGGCGGCACGCTGTTCGTGTAAACGCTTACCAGCGCGGAAAGGGGGGCGTCGCGATGGTTCGAGTCACGGCCGGGCGGCGCGTCGTGCGCGCTGGGCGGGTCGGCGGCGGATGGTGCGTCGCGGCGATTTCCTGCGCCGCTGCGCCCGCCGCGGCGAGCGACGCGCCGGGCGCGGCAACCGATCCGGGCGCCGTGCGCGAGCCGGGCTTCGTGATTGAGACCATCGCAGAGGGGCTGATCGAGCCGACCGCGATCGAATTCGCGCCCGACGGCCGGCTGTTTGTCGCCGAGCGCGACGGCACTGTGCGGATCGTGCGGGACGGCCGGCCGCTCGATCCGCCCTTCGCGGCCATCGAGGTCTTCACGCCCAACGAAAACGGCCTGCTCGGCATGGCCATCGACCCCGACTTCGAACGAACCGGGTTCATCTTCGTGTTCGCGACCGTCTCCCCCACCGAAACGCAGATTCTCCGACTGCGCGAAGGGCGCAGCGCCGACGGCCGACCGAGCGGCGTCGCCGATGACGTGCACCCGATTCGCGACAGCCTGCCGACCCGTGGCACGTTTCACAGCGGCGGCGGGCTGCGCTTCGGCCCGGACGGCATGCTCTACTTTTCAATCGGGGACAATCTGATCGCCGAGAGCGCCCAGGACCACAGCACGCTGGCGGGCAAGATTTCGCGCATCGCCCCCGACGGCTCCACGCCCGCGGACAACCCGCTGCGCACCCCCACCGGCTCCCCGCGCGCGATCTACGCGACCGGGCTTCGCAACGTCTTTCGCTTCTGCTTTGCACCCGACGGGCGGCTGTTCGCAATGGACGTAGGTTCCGACGGGGCCGGCCGACGCGAGGAGATCAACCTCATCAAGCCGGGCGCGAACTACGGCTGGCCGCAGGTCGAGGGAAGGCAAGGGCTGATCCGCGACCCGCGCTTCACCGACCCGATCCACGACTATCACGAAGGCGGCGCTGCGCCGGTCGGCGCGGTGGTCTATGCGGGCGGCAGCTTTCCCGTCGAGTATGACGGCAACCTGCTCTACCTGGAATATGTGCTCAACCGGCTCTATCGACTGGAGTTGAGCGGCGACAGCGTCAAGCGCCACTCGCTCTTCGCGGAATTGACGGGCGGGCCGGTCGATCTCACCGTCGGCCCGCACGATGGAGCGCTCTATTACTGCGAGCTGGCGAGCGGCACGATCCGGCGAATCCGGCCGCTGGTGCCGCGCGTGCAGGGCGCGACGCAAGACTCCGATGGGGGCGGCGGGTCGGAGGGCGGCAATGCGCCAGCGGCTGTCGGGCTGCCGCTCTGCGGACTGGGTGCAGCGCCGGCACTGTTCGCTGCGCCGCTGCTGCTGCTTCCGATTCGCCGAGGCCGGGCCTGCCGGGCGGTCGATCCATCCGCACCGAACCCGCGCTGACGGCCATGCCGCCGGTCGGCGTCAGGCCACCATGTCGCAGGGTACGTCGGCGAAGCGGGCGCGGAGCTGATCGACGATGTCCGCGTGCCGCTGGCAGACGCGCGACTCGCTGACGCCCAGCACCTGGCCGATCTCGGCCATCGTGAGCTTCTCGTAGTAGTAAAGCGTGATGATCAGGCGATCCTGTTCCTTCAACCCGCGCGTCAGGTACTCGCGAATCAGCTCGCGCTCGGTGTGATGAACCGGACCGGGGTTGGGGTCGGCGGGAACCAGCGACGCCACGCGCGAGTCGTCGAATCTCTCCGTCGCCGACTCGAGCGGCACGCAGTGCGACGCCAACACCGTCTTCTTCATCTTCACGAACTTGCCGTGCGTCAGGCCCATCCGGCGGGCCACCTCCACCGACGTGGCCGGGTGCCCGGCTTCCGCCTGGTAGCGTTCCTCGACCGAGTTCATCGTGCGCTCAAAGTTGCGCCCGCTGCGACCCAGCGGGTCAATCTCGCGCTGCCAATCGCGAATCGCGCCGACAATGCGCTGCCGGCAGTACGTTTCGAACTTCACCCCGCGAGCCGGATCGAAGGCCGACACCGCCGCGATCAGGCCGTCATACCCCGCACTGGCCAACTCATCCGCCGACACCCGCGGCCACAGCCGCCGTGCCATGATCTCAGCAAGCTTGTTCACGATCCCGATATAGTGCTCGACGAGCTGATTTCGGTAGGTCACGTTGCGGGTGCGATGGAACTTCTTCCAGACGGCCTCGATGTCGGTTTTCTGCCGCGGGGTGGTGGTGGTCATCAGACCGGCTCCTGCATGTGTCGATCGGCGAGATGGGGAGGGCCGACGCGACTGCCTCTCCTATTGGAACGCAGGGTTTATCGATCCGGCCTATATTGCCTCTTTACTCAAAAAATTGTCCGTAAACGATCACGGTAGTTTATCTAAATTACCAGATAATCGGGCATGTGGCGTAAGTTCTTCCGCCCGCGAGCCTTCCGAGCCGCGTCGATCGAGTCCCCCGCCCCAAAATTTTCCGCGAAAAACCCCCGAACCAACTCAAGTTTTGGCGTCACCGCCCAGCGCCTGGTCATCACCCTCGACGACCGGTACCAGGCACGGTCGCTTGTACTGCTCCGCAGTCGCCCCCTGCCGGGCTACCAGCCGGGCATCCATCGCCGCAAAAACGCTCGCCGAGACCGGGCGGACGGAAAGCCGTCCGAGCCTCCCTCCCTCCCTTCGTCCTGCATATTCCGAATTCTGTCGCGACAACTCCCGGTCCACAGCCGGGCCGAACGCGGGATCGTCAGTTGTCGTGCTGAGCCGATAGTGCGGCGGATCCCCCCACACGGGGGCCAGCATGAAGTCCGGCGTCGGCATGTTCAATGACTCGGCGGCGGCTGCGACCGCGGCAACAACCTGGTTCTCCGTGAGCTTCTCGCCCGCCACGCTGGCGACGCGCCCCGCGCGGTGCAGGAACTCGACCAGCGGGCACTGCCGCCACCAGCCATGCACCCGCACCACGTCATCAAGCCGGTAGCGCAACAAACCGGTCGTATTCGACAGAATGACGACGTAGTCGCGCCCGACCTCCAGCTCGCGGGCGGAGAGCGTCGCCGCAGCGCCATGGGTCGAAGCTCCCCCGCCAAGCGAACCCGCCCCATGATTCAGGACGCGGTCCGCAGCCTCGATCGGGAGGAATTCAAACAGGGCGCTGGTCACATCCAGCACGCCGACCGGCGTGTTGTCATCCAGCGGCAGGCTGACCCGCCCCTCGCTGGCCAGCAGCCCGACGTCGCGGATGGGCAGGTCGCCGTACCACTCGCGCACGCGCGGCAGGTAGTGACCCATGCTCCCGCCGGTCCAGCAGGCGAGGAATGACAGTCGCCAGTAGTCGCGCGGCCGCAGGGCGCCGTGCTCATCGCGCAGCTGTTCCAGCCGGCGTGCGGCGGCGGGATCCGGTCGAAATCCCGCAGTCAGGGCCGGGCGCAGCGGCTCATCGGCCCCGAGGTCCGCACTCAGCGCCCCATCGCGCACGTCGCGGATCAGCGATTCGCTCTGCTCATCCGCCAGTCGCGCGAGTTGCACCAGCGTGGCGGGATTGGCCGTCACGGCGAAGGCCACGTCGCGCGCGATGCCGCTGCGCATCAGTACATACTGGCGGGTGCGCGTGTCGCGAATCGCCGCGATTGTGGGTGTTCCGACGTAGAAACGGCGCACGATGCGCTTCTGCGAACGGGCCAGCAGCCCGGTGATGGCGCCGCACGGCACTCCGCCGGCGCTGCGCGATTCGTCGTGCCGGCCGCTGCTCTGCAGGATGTGGCGCAGCACGGCGTCGGGGTGATCCAGCAGCATCTTCAGGCCGAACGTGTTCCACCCGCGGCGATAGTCGGCGATGAAGGCGGGCGTGACCGGAATGAGCTTCGTGCGGGCGGTGGTGCCGCTGCTGGTGGCGAACATCCGCGGCGCCGCGCCGCGCGCGAGAAGGGCGCCGACGTCGCCGTCAGCGACGCGCTCCAGCACCGGCCGCAGGTTCTCGTAAGCGTGCAGCGGCAGCGCCGACCGCAGGTCGGCCGGTGTGCGGACGGCGCCCAGCCGGTGCTCGTGCCAGAAGCGGCTGCCGCGCACCTGCGCGAGCGCTCGCTGCAGCGCCTGCTGCTGGGCGCGATCGACGTCGGCGCAGGCGCGCTCAAACTGCTGAAAGGTGCGCCGCGCGTGATGAAACGCGACGCGGGCGAGGATGCGCTCGATCAGCGTGGGCATGGACGATGGCCCCGACGATTTCGGATGCGGCGGGCGTTCATGCGCCGGCGCGTTGCGGCGGCAGCGCGTCGCCGCGCTCCGCGGCCGCGGGGATGCCGGCCAGGTGGCGGTCGAAGAATTCGAGCGTCATGGCGGCGTACGGCTCGGGGTGCATGACGGCGGCCTGGTTGTGGCGCGCGCCGGGGGCGATCCAGAGCGCCTTGGGCTGGCCCGCCAGCGCGTACAGCATGCGGCTCTGCTCGACGGGCAGATACGAATCCCGCTCGCCGTGAATGAAGAGCATCGGCCGCGGCCTCATCTGCTGAATCGCCTTGCGAACCGAGGGGAAGCGGCAGCGGAACTCGCGCTGCGCGAAGCGGATCATCACCCATCGCAGGAATCGCCAGAAGGCCGGATGGTGGTTCTCATAGACCACGCGCACGCGGGCGAAGATGTACGCCCAGCGCTTCATGAAATACTCGATCGTCGTGTCGGTGCTGAAGGCGCCGTCGGCGACGACCGTCCGCACGCGCGGATCCTCGGCGGCCAGCAGCAGCCCGGCGCAGGCGCCGCGCGAGATGCCGAACAGCCCGACCTGCGGCGGCAGCCGCCGCTCCTCGAGCGATGCGGCGGCGAAGGCGATCGCGCCGCGGATGTCCGAGAGCTCGCGGTCGGTGACCCACTGTCGGGGCGTGTAGCCCGGCTCATCGGGGGAATCGCCGTGTCCGCGGAAATCGAAGGTCAGCACGTCATAGCCGGCCTGCACGAGCGGGCGGCAATAGCGCGCACAGGAGTGCATGTCGGAGCAGAACTCGTGCGCGAACAGGATCATCCCGCGGCGCGGCACGTCGGCGGCGGCGCGGATCATCATGCCGACCAGCGGCAGGCCGTCGTAGGCGGGAAAGGTGACGGCGTCGCCGGTCAGCCGCTCATAGTCCAGCGGGTTGCGGGTCATCGGCGGCTGCGTGGTGCGCAGGATGTTGAGCGAGATGCGGACGTATTTCAGGAGGACCAGCAGCGGCAGGAAAACCAGCGCCACCGCGGTCAGCGTGATGACCACGATGGCCCAGTTTCGAACGAGGGCGCCGATCAGGACTTCCATCGACCGGACTATACGCGCCCGGCGCCGACCCGACCAGCCTGCCGCCATCGCAACGATCTCGCGTGGATTCGACCGGCGCGCCGGCAACCCGACGATCCCGCGGTCCTTCCGTGCCACCGCCCTTTCGTGCCACCGCCCTTCCAGGCGGTGCAGTGTTGAGTGCCATGCCGACGGCTCTGCGTCGGCATGTCTTCGCCCAAAGGGCACGCGTGCCTCGGCATGCTCTTCGCCCCATCGGACACGCCGCGTGCCATGCCAGACGTTGGTTGCCATGCCGACGGCTATGCGTCGGCATGCTCTTCGCCCGTAGGGCGCACGATCGTTGCCAGGGCCTTCAGGCCCTGGATCAAACCGTGCTGATCCACTTCTTCGCTTCGCAGCAGGAATCAGGGCAAGCCGGCTCTCGTTCGTCTTCCGGGCAGGGAAATGCAGAGAATGAAATGATGTGGTCACACGCATCCCAGGGGCTGGAAGCCCCTGGCAACGACCGCCGGCCCTCCGGGCCATGAGGGCCGCAACACTGTCCACCGAGCGGTCTGCGGCACGCCTTCGCAAAACTCCGGGCTGACATGCCCTCAAACTGAATGCTCCGATCCTGACCTTCATGGAACGCGCGCGATCCACACGACAATGTGCCCTGCTCACGCGACCCACGGGCGACCGGGGGCAATCGAACGGCCCGCAGGCGAGGTGCTGGCCCCGCGCTGTATGATCTGCGGAGATAGGCGCAAAGCCAGTGCGATGCTGTGAAGACTCGATCCCTGCGCCGCCACCAAGTGTGAGACTTGGGGGCTGCTTGAGCGGCCGTTTACATCCGACGAGGAACTTCTGTACGCGGAGTACTGCGAAGACACGCCAACCGCAGGGCGGTACACATCGCCCAGAGCCGAAGCGCTAGCCTCGTGCGTCGCACACTCTTCGGCATCAACGTGGTCAATTGACGACGTATGTCAGTGGTCTGGGGCCCCCATGACAAGCTACCTGGTGCTAATCGGTCTCTTGCTCGACATGATCGGTGTAATAATCCTGTTCTTATTCGGATTACCACCGAGCGTGAGCCGCAGCGGCGCAATCCACCTATGCCTGGAGGAAACAAATGAGTCCGAAGTATCTAGGGCCCGCGTCTACGACTGTACTGCGCGAGCTGGACTCGTGATGATCGTATTGGGATTTGCGCTACAGTTCGTGGGACAATTGCAGTAGGCACAACTTGAACAGATGGAGACCGTGGCCGACCTTACCCAATGACGAAGCACTGCCCCCCGCCCGTATAATCCCGCACCATGTCCCAGCGCCTGCACATCCGCACCATCACCGATCCCGCGTTCGCGGAAAATTGCTACGTCCTCTGGCTCGACGGCGCGTCGCAGGCGTGGATCGTGGACCCCGGCTTCCCCCCCACGCCGCAGGAGGTCGAATCCCTGCTCGACCAGGCGGGGTTGACCGCCGCCGCCATCGTGCTGACGCATTGCCATGTCGATCACATCGCCGGGGTGGACCCGCTGCGCGCAGCGCTGCCGGGCGTGCCGCTGATCGCGCCGCGTGCCGAGGCCGACATGCTGGAATCGCCAATGGGAAACCTCAGCGCCGCCCTGGGAGCCAGCATCTCCACCGCTCCGGCCGAACAGTGGCTCGCCCCCGGCGATCGGCTGACCATGGCCGGCGAGGACTGGCGCGTGCTCGACGTATCGGGCCATTCGCCCGGCGGACTCGCGTTCTACTCGGCGCTGCACGAAGTCGTGATCAGCGGCGATGCGCTGTTCGCCGGCAGCGTCGGACGCACCGATTTCCCCGGCAGTTCCTCGACCAGGCTGCTCCGCAACATCCGCGAACACCTGCTCACGCTGCCGGATGAAACCACCGTCCTCAGCGGCCACGGCCCGCCGACGACCATCGGCCGCGAGCGCAAGAGCAACCCGTTCGTGCAGCCGGGGGCGACATGGTGAGTGTGCACGACGAGCGCCAATCAACGCGAATCAAGCCGCATGCCGGCGCGCGCGCCATCGCGCGCATCGGCTCGGAACGCGCTCTGTTGTGCTCCATTGCGCTTCTATGCTTCGCGGGGTGCGCCGGCGGCACGCGCTCGATGCGTGACGCGATTCCGACGGCGCAGATCGCAACGCCGTGGGAATTGGTCGGCGAAGTCTGGGAGGGCGAAGTCGTCGATGCGATCGCGTCGCTGGGGGAGGATGGCGCTATGTGGCTGGAGCGCGGCGCGCGGGTGGTGCGGCTGGCGAAGTATGTGCACCGCGACGACGCGCGGCAGCAACTCACGCTGCGGGCCTTCGAATTCGCCGATGCGGCGGCGGCACGGGATGCGTGTGCGGCCGCCCGACCGGCCGGGGCGGACGGCTATGACTGTGCCGACGGCGGGTTCTGGAGCGATGGGGGCGTGACTTATCAACTGGGGGAACACGTGATCGAGGTCTTCGGAAATGACGACGATCCGCGGACGCAGTTCGCCGCGGCGTACCTGGCGGGGATCGTCGCCGCACGGGCGGCCGATGAACCGGGGCGCTAGGAGCGTGAGGCGCCCTGAGCGACTGCTGCTGTCGGCGCTGGGCGCTGCATGGCTGCTGTGCGCGTGCGAGCGATCCCCGTCGTCCGAAGCGCCCGATAAGACCGCGCCCACCACATCGCCGACAACGCAGCCGGCCGCTCGGCCGACCCCTGCCGATCCAGCGCTGCGGCTGCGCGATTACGTCGCCGAGCCGGATATCCGCGATGAAGAAGCGCCTGCATCGGCGCTGCGCATTTTGAGCACCGGGCCGAACATCACGGAGATTTGTTGCGCATTGGGGCTGCGCGACCGATTGGTCGGGCGCACCCGCTATTGCGACTATCCGCCGGGAATCGAGGCGTTGCCATCCATCGGGGCGCTGACTGACGCCAGCGCGGAACGGGTGGCCGGGTTGCGGCCGGACGTGGTGCTGGTGCCGGGTGAGAGCCGCGAGCTGGTGCATCGGCTGCGGCCGCTGGGGGTGCGGATCGAGTCATTGGCGGACACGTCGCTGAACGACCTGTATGCCTCGATCTCGCAACTGGGAGAGATCGCGGGTCGGCCGCGGACGGCGGCGGCGCTGATTGAAGCGCTGCGCGGGCAGCATGAGCGGGTGACGCGGCGCTACGCCGAGGGACGGCGCGTGCGCTATCTGCTGGTGACGGGCACGCTGGCGGAGCCGCCGACGCCGCCGTTCGTCGCGGGTCCGGGGTCATTCTATGACGCGCTGCTGTCCGGCGTGGGGCATCAGAACGTCCTGCCGCCGGACCATCGCGCTTTCGGGAGCGTGTCGCTGGAGTTCGTGGTGCGTGCGGATCCGGATGTGATTATCGAGCTGGACCCGGATGGGCGAATGCGGCCGCAGGGAAGCGCTGATGCGCTGCGCGCGTGGGGACGGGTTGGATCGCTGCGGGCGGTTCACGAGGGGCGGGTGGTGGTGCTGCGCGGACCGGAGCATTATCTGATCGGCCCGCGGGTGATGTACACTTACGCGGCGCTCTGCGAGGCGCTGCGCGAGTGATGATCGCCGACAGCAGCAGCACACGACGGCGCCGCGCACCACTTCTGAAGCCACCCTACGGGGACAGCGTCACGCTGCGACCGCGAATCTGCATCCGCAGCGGCCGGTTCAGCGGCAGCGGCGTCATCGGCCACACGTGCCCGAAGCTGCGCGTCAGCACGACCGGCGTTCGGCGGGCCGGGCTCAGGTGGAAGCGCAGCACCTCCAGCACGGCGCGGCGATGATCGGGCTGCTCGGCCGTGTGAAAATCGCCGATCAGCACGCCCGCCACGCGCTCCAGCCATCCCGCGACCCGCAGCGACGCGAGCATCCGGTCCACGCGGTAGGGGGCTTCGTTGACGTCCTCCAGCAGCAGCCAGCGGCCGCGCGGGTCCACGATCCGACCGATCGGACCGCCGACGCAGGTCGTCAGCACACTCAGGCAGCCGCCCGCCAGCCGCACCGCGCCGCCGGCCGCCGAACCCTGCACCAGCGTCCCGCGCAGCGGCGCACACGCAATCGCCTGAGCGCTGCCCGGCACGCGACCGGTCCGCGCATTGGGGAGGTCCACCGCACGGGAACGCCGCTCCGTCGGGGTTGCGTTCCGCCTCGCCGCGGCCGCTTGCCCGGATCCCGCGAAGCGCTCCAGCCACTCGGGCATCCGCCGCCAGAACTCGTCATACGCGCTATGCGCAGCCGGCGGCGGCGCGATTTTCCAGCCCAGGTAGTTCGGGCACAGCCAGTACACCCCGCGGCCGAACCGCCGCCGCGCGACCAGGTTGACCCAGCCGGTCATCTCGGAAAAGCCGGTGGCCAGCAGCGGGCGCGCGCGCCGATCCAGCGGTGAGAGATCAATGTCCGGCAGGATGCGGGAGAAATACGCGCCGCCGTTGAGTGCGATGATCGCGACGGTGGCCGGATCGCGCAGCGCGTCGTGAATGTCGCGGACACGGGCGCGGTCGTCGCGCCGCCCGCCGCGCTGCTGATCCTCGGCGGCTTCGAGAATCCGCGGTTCGGCCGTCAGGCGATAGGCCTCCGGCAGCGCAGCGCGGATGCGCTCGATGAGCTGCGCTGCGCATCGCACGCCCAGCCGCGGGAAATCCTTGGCGGAGGGGTTGGCGTGGCCCAACAGGTGAATGCGCGGCAGCGCGGTCTTGGATCGGAAGCGGCTCACGCGGGTCGTACTCCTCTCCAGCAGCGAATCGCCGCTGAACTCACGCGGACGGCCGGTTGCGCGGCGGGGCTGACACCGGGCGAATCGCTTGGACGCGCCGGCGAATGTCCAGCAGGTCCAGCAGCACGCGCGGTGCATCGCGCAGCGGCCGGACGTGGCTGTGCGGCCGGTGACTCCAGGTGATGCCGACCTCGGCGATTCGCAGCCCGAAGCGCTCCGCCAGCGCGAGCCACTCCACATCCCCGAGCCAGCCGTCGCAGCGCGCGTGCGGCAGAATAGCGCGGATCGGCGCGGTTCGGAACAGCTTGAACCCGCATTGCGTGTCGCGGACGCCGGGTAGCAGAATCTGTCGCCGAATGGCGCGAAACAACAGGGCCGCCAGGCGCCGGCCCGCCGGCTGCGCCGGAGTCAGCCTCGCTCCCGGCGCGTCGCGCGAGCCGATCGCGATGTCCGCACCGTCCGAAATGGCCGCGTGGAGCCGCTCATATTCCTCGAACGAGGCAGCGCCGTCGGCGTCGCACACCAGTGCCAGTTCGCCGGCGGCCGCCTCCAATCCCGTCCGCACGGCGGCGCCCTTGCCGCGATTCCGGTCGTGGCGAAGACAAGTGAACGAAGGCGGCGGCCCGGCGGCATCCCATTCGGACGTGGCCGCGTGATGCGCGGCTTGCGCACTGTTCATCGTTTCGTCGGTGCTGCCGTCATCCACGATGATGATTTCCGCCGCGCGGCGACGGGAGCGGATGAAAGCGCAAGCGGCAACGATCGTCGCGGGCTGGCGCGCGGCCTCGTTGAATGCCGGGATGACGATGGACAGATCGGGTTTCATGGCGGATCGCCCGTCAACAGGCGGCACGATGCGCCCGGCGTGAGAACGTCCAGCCTGCCGGGCGGTTTCGCGCAGAGGACGAAGGCCTCGACATCCGCCAATAGACGATTCGACGCCTCGCGTCGCAGGCATTCCCGCGCTTCGTGTGCGGGCAGCACCATCAGCGCCGTCGACACGCCGTCCGAGACGGCCGCCGTGGGCGCGATGGCCCAGGCCGCGGCGTGAGCGCCGGCCGGCGCGCCGCTGCGCGGATCGATGATGTGCCCGGCCTTGAGCGTGACCGCCGAACCGCTCAGCGCCGCATCGCGCAGCAGCACCTCCCCGACGCAGCGCGCCGGATCGGCAGGATCGCGCAGCCGCAATCGCCATCCGGCGGCTCCTTGCGCGCCGACCGGAGCGTGCAGTAAGTCGGCCTGTGCGTCGGCGCGGCCGGCGCCCAGCGCGTACACGCTGCTCGTGCCGCTATGCACCAGAGCCCGCTCAATTCCCCATTCGCGCAGCGCGGAAATCGCGGCATCCAGAGCAAAACCCTTGCCGATCGCCCCCAGGTCCAGCGACGCATCCATCCGCAGGCGCGTCACGCTGCGCTCGGCCGGGTGGATCGCCACGCCCGGCCCCGTCTGCGGCGGATCGGCGGGCGGCGCGATGCCCGGTCGCGGGACGCGCAGGCCGACGGTTACGTCGAGTGCCCCGCTGAAGGCCGATTGAAGCTGGTGCGCCAGCAGCAGCACCTCGATCGTGTCGGCCGAGACGCGCACCGCCGTTCCGAGCGGAGCGGCGTTGATGCGTGAGATGTCGCTGTCGGGGCGGAAGCGGCTCAACTCGCGCTCGAGCCGATCGACCTCGGCGAATGCGGCGCGCACCGCCTGTTGCGCGTACTTCCGATCGTCGTGAACGATCAGCGCGCCCCACTCGCAGGCCATTGCCTCATGCGAGCAGCGCACCGGCGGCCGATCGCCGCCGACCCCGTCAGTTGGCGCGTCGATCATGGTGTTCGCAATTCCGCAGCGGGGGTCTGGGCGCCGGCAAACGCTTCGTACAGCGCGCGATCGACGTACACTTCGTACACGGCGTCGGCGCGCTGCCCGTAGTAAAACGGGCCGGCGGCGTCGCTGCTGATCCAGCGGGCAATAAGCGATCCGCCGTCGGCAATCGGTGGGCCGTCCGGATGCGCGCTGCCGTCGACGGAATTCTCCGAAGCTTCTATATCGCCGCGCGCGGCGTCCCTCACGGCGATGAGAACCGCCGGTCGCGGCAGGGACGCGTCCACTTGCGTGAGATCGCTCCAATAGCCGGTCGCCCGCATCGCGCGCAGGTACCACGGCAGCGGCCACGGATCATCGCCGATGACATAGACCGGCAGCGCCCGCCCGCGCGGGATCGACTGCCGCCAGCCGCTCGACGAATTCGCCGAGGCGGCGCCCGCCGTCGACCGACTGTCCGTAGATGAACCGCCCGGCCACGCCGCGCAGCGGCTCCGCGGCCGCCTCGCGCGAGATCATGCCCAGCCGCCCGGCACACGCCGTGAGCAGCACGAGCGCTGCCGCAACCGCCAGGGGGCGCGCCCGCAGTCGCTCGATCATCGCCCCCGCCCCGCATCCGGCCAGCAGCGAGGTCAGGTGGACCACGCCGAGGAAGGACCACGGCGTCTTGTAGGGCAGCACGCTGTACGCCAGCGCCGGCAGCAGCGTGAAGAGGACCAGAAACCGCACGAAGCGCAGGTCCGCGCCGTCAGCCGCATGAACGGCGGTCGGAGCGAAGCGCGCCTCCGCTTCATGATCGATGCGCTTGGCGCGCCCCGCGCCGGGCGTCGTGCGGCGCGGAGCAAAGGCGAACCACGCCGCCAGGGCCGCGAAGAGCAGCAGCGGCAATTGAGCGCCGGCCAGCGAATCGCCGGAGCGCGGCAGGAAGTGCCGCTCGATATAGAAACCCATCGGATGCCGATGTGGCGCTGCGGCCGCCTCATCCGCCGCCACCGATCCGCGAAAGGCGCGCTGCACATAGCCCACTACCGCGACGCCGGCATCCGGCAAACCGCGTGGGTTGCGGCCGAAGTTGGTATGCAATGCGACGGACACCAGCACCGCGGCCGTCGCTCCCAGCAGCAGCGCTCGACGCCCGCGGCCGGAGCGCAGCATTGCTGCCGGCGCCGATGCACGCGTGAGCAGCAGCGCTGCGGCCGCCGCGCCGAAGACGATCAGGCTCGTCTCCTTCGTCGCGTGCATCAACCCCGCCGCCGCCCCACAGGCGATCATCCAGCCGGTGTTTCCGCCACGACAGTAGCGCCATCCCGCGCCCAGCGCCGCGAGCGTGAAAGTCACTAGCAGCGTTTCCTGAATGTAGTAGCCGGCGTAGAAGCTCAGCGCCGGCAGCACCGCAGTGCACAGCGCTGCGATCAGCGTCCCCGCGAACCCCAGCGCGTCACGCAGCAGGACCAGCAGCATGATCCCCGCCGCCGCCACGCCGACCGGCACGACGCGGAACATCCACTCAGCCGCGTCCGCCGGTTCGTGCACGCCCGCCGCCCACAGCACCGGCAGCGTCAGGTAATACAGGGTCGGGCCGTGGTAGTCATGCGGGTCGTAGACGTATTCCCCGCGCTCCAGCAGCGTCAGGCACTTGTCGGCGTGAATCGCCTCGTCGGTGTGCATCGGCCGGCGATCCAGGTCCGCGCTGCGCAGCCAGACCGACAGCGCCGCCGCCGCCACAACCGCCGCGATCAGCAGCAGCTCTGCGCGCCGCGTCGAGCCGGCGCCCGGCGGCGTTCCTGCATCAGCGCCCGCCGCCGTGGCTTGCACCGGCCGGCGCTCACTTCCCGGCCGCAATGCCGAAGATCGATACCTCGGTGTAGTGATTCTGGTCGTCGGCGGTGCTGCCGCGGCTGTAGAGGCGGACGTAGCGGGCCTTCTCACCGGCCGGCTCGATCAGCTTCCCCTCGTAGGTCTCCCAATACTCCTTGTCGCGCCCGACGCCCAGCCCGGCCGAATTGTCATGGTCGTTGTTGAACAGCGTCCGAACCCCGTTGATGAAGTTCGCATCATCGGAGACCTGCACGATCACGTCGTGATAAATTCGCGCGCTGGCGTGGAAGTGCCAGACGACGATCGCGTGCAGTTCCGCCGTCGCCCCCAGGTCGATCTGCACCCACTGCACGCCCGGCCCCAGCTCCACATAGCCGCCCTCGGTCGCCTCGGCGTCCCCGTCCGTCACCAGCGACAGCTTGCCGACGATCGGCTCGTTGTCGCTGCTGGTCACCCGCGCATCCTTCGAGAGCAGCTTCACGCCCGCCGGCACCATCAGCGGCGGTCGCGGACCGCGCCGCGCCGGCTCGAGATTGGCCCCCTTGGGGGCATCCTTTGGCGTGCCCTTGAACGCCGGCTTGGGCAGTTTCAACTCCAGCGCCGCCTTCGCCGACGCGGGCTGCGATGCGGGCGAATCATCCGCCTGCACGCGGATCGCCGGCACGAGCAGCGCGGCGCAACTCCCGATCACCAGCAACGATCGAATCCACAGCATGACCGTCTCTCCATCATCCGTGCGGACGCACCGCAGAAAACCGCCGAGCACCCCACGCCATCACACTGGAACCGATAAACACGATCGCCGCGACGCGATGCACACCCACAAGCGTCGCCTGTGACACGGTGTCCGCATAGCCCGACAACACGATCAGGATGGAAACGCCGAGCACCAGCGCGCTCCCCTGCGCCAGCCAGCCGCAAATCGCGACAATTCCGCGCTCGCATGCGCTCGACGCCGCCTGTGCGCCTGCCAGCCGGAGCATCACGGCCGCCGCCAGCGCCGCCAGAAAAAGCGGACCCAGCGCCGCATGCAGCGACAGCATCACCCCCGACATCCGTCCCAGCCCCCACCAGCCGCCGAACCCGGTCGCGGCCAGCAGCAGCGCCGCGGCGAACGCAACCCCGTCCGCCAACGACAGGATCCGCCGCGACGAGCGGCCGGCCGCGGCTGGTTGCATCGGGATCACGGGGGCGGACACGCGAAACTCCTGTTCTGCGATCCGGGCGAAGCGGCCAGTATACTAAGAGAAATGCTGCGAATCGGCCCGATTCAGCTCGACCTGCCGGTGATCCAGGCGGCCCTCTCCGGCTACAGCGACGCCGCGATGCGCCTGATCGCGCGGCGCTGCGGGGCGCCCTATGCCATTCATGAGGTCGTGCTCGACAAGATTGTCGTGCATTCCCCGAAGCTGCGCCGCCAGATCGTCGCCATCCCGCCGGACGATCACCCCGTCGGCGGGCAGCTCATGGGCGCCGAGCCGGCGCTCTTCGCGCAGGCGGCGCAACTGCTGGCCGAGTGCGGCTACGACGTGATCGACATCAATTTCGGCTGCCCGGTGCGCAAGGTGCTGGGGCGCTGCCGCGGCGGGTACCTGCTGAGCGAACCGACCACGGCGATTTCGATTCTGCGCAGCGTGCGGGCGGCCGTTCCGCCGCACGTGCCGGTCACGCTCAAGATGCGGCGCGGCATGGACGATTCCGCGGAAAGCGAGCGGGCGTTCTTCACGATCTTCGACGCCGCGATCGAGGCCGGCCTCGCGGCCGTCGCCGTTCACGGACGAACCGTCGAGCAGAAGTATGTCGGCCCGGCCTGCTGGCGCTTCATCGAGCGGGTGAAGCGCTACGCCGGCGATTTCACGATCCTCGGCAGCGGGGATGTGTTCACCGCGACGGACGCCCTGCGGATGCTCGAAGCGACCGGGGTGGACGGCGTGTGGGCGGCGCGCGGCTGCATCGGCAATCCGTGGCTCTTCGGCGAGGTTCGCGCGCTGCTGTCGGGCGCAGCGCTGCCGGAGCCGCCCTCCGTCGTGGAACAGGGGCGCATCATCCGGGCGCACTTTGAGCTGTCCGAGGCGCATCACGGCGAGAAGGCGGCCCGCGTGATGCGCAAGTTCGGCATCAAATATTCTGAGTTGCATCCGTCGGGCGGGGCGGTTCGCGACGCATTCATCGCCGTACAGAACCGCGAACAGTGGCTGGCCGCGCTCGATCGCTGGTATGACCCCGCGTGCGATTGGCCGCCCGGTGTGCGGAAGGAAGGACCGGGCGCATTGATCGCGGCCGGCGCGGAGGCGTAAGCCGCGAATCCGGCACGAGTTGCGGCCCTGCAGCGGGAGAGGCGCGGCGACAAGCTTCGACGACGCCGGAGCGGCCCGTTTCCTGCATTCCTGCGGAGAAAAGCCATGTTCGAGGTGACGGTCGGCGGGTGGTTTGCCGCCGCGCATCAGTTGAAGTTCGACGACGGCAGCGTCGAGCCACTGCACGGACACAACTGGATCGTGCGGGTCACCATCCGCGGGGCGCGCGTGGGACCGAGCGGGATGCTCGTGGATTTCACGCGGCTGCGTCCGCAGCTTGACGCCGTGTTGCGCGAGATGCACGATCGGAATCTCAACGAGCTGCCGGCCTTCGCAGACCGGAATCCCTCGGCGGAATTCGTGGCGGTGCACATCGCCGAGTCGCTCTCCGCGGCGGCGTGGGGCGGTGCGCGGCTTGCTTGTGTCGAGGTGGAGGAAGCGCCCGGCTGCGTGGCCCGCTATCTGCCGGGTTCGTAGCGCCTGCAGAACAGCGGAGACTTCACGAGGGGCGGGCTTCGGGCGACGAGCCGTCAGGTGGCGCGTCGTCGGGTCGCGCGAGACCGGACGAGCCGTCGCAATCATTCACGGTGCGGTCGCGATTCCTGATAGCCGCGCGCCCGCGCTTCAATCCGCGCCGCCAGGTCGTGCCTGCCCGCGCGGCGGGCCAGCTCCGCCGCCGCCGTCGCGTTACGAGCCGCCTCATCAAATCGACCCGCTTCCGCCTGAGCGGCGGCCAGCGCATCGAGCGCGGCGGGATCCCGGCCGCCGGTCAATCGAACGCCGTCGGAGGCGTGCCGCAGCGCTTCTTCGGCGTTTCGCAGAGAGCCGTCGTCGCTGGTGGCCAGCGACCAGGCCAGGCGATGGGCCGCGTGCGCTTCGCGCGGATCGGCCTTGCGTGCGTTCCGCAGCGCTTGCTGGGCCTCCGCGCGCAGACCCAGCCGCCCGCGCGCGTCGGCCAGGTTGATCCATGTCTCGGCGTCCAGCGGGTCGGCCGACGCGGCCGATTCGAGCAGCTCGGCCGCCCGCTCGATGTTTCCGGCAACGAGGTGCGCCGACCCGAGCGCGCTGGTGATGTAGGCGATCGGCGGGCCGGCTTCATAGGCTAGATTCAACTCGCCCATCGCCTCGCCGAGCCTCCCCTCCATGAGCAGCACCTTGCCCAGGCCGTAATGCGCCGAGCGCAGGTCCGGCGACAACTCCAGCGCCCGGCGCAGCTCGCGCATCGCGCGCGGCAGATCGCCGGCGCGGGCCAGCGTCAGACCGGCGTTGGAGTGGCTCACCGCCAACTCCAACGTCCGCGAGAAGGAAGTCGGGCCGTTGGCGACCACGGCCACGGCGATGCCGGCCGCCAGCGCGGGAATCGCGGAGAGCGCCCGCCCCGATCGCAGGCGGCGGATCAGCTCGAACACGCCGGCCGCGGCCAGCAGGATGCACATCGGCGCAAGCGGGTAGCGATACCGCCCGAAGACGTAGAAGATCACAACGCCGGCGATGACGGTCAGCGCCAGGGCCGCGATCAGCGGCACGTCGCGCCGGCGCAGCAGCAGCACGGCGCCGAGCACGCCCAGCGGGAGAATGACGCCCATGTGCAGCAGCGGCGAGAGCAGCCGCAGCACGAAGCTCGATTGGGCGTAGTAATACTGATCCTCCGAATCGGGGATCTCGTAGGCATGCACGCTGTACAGCGCCTTGAGCGCCAGCAGGCGCGCCCAGTGAGCCGGGTTCTCGCGGATGTACGCGCCGGCCTTCCGAAACCAATAGGACGACACTTCGGTGGGAGTGAGCGTTCGCCCCTCGGACTGCTCGGCCAGCCGGATCGCGTCGACGCGCTCGAAGGGCGTGTTTCCGCGCCCCGGCAGAAGCGGCACATAGCTGCCGTTGGCGGCGGGGTTGTTGCCGATGTAGAAGTTCGGCCCGGCCTGCGACGTGGTGAGCACAAACTGCCCGCCAACCCAGGCGTTGCGGATTCCGACCGGCAGCAGCACGGCGGCGACGCCCGCGAGGCAAGCCGCGCTCCGCAGCGCCCGAATGCGCCAGGGGATGTCAGTAAGCGTCCACAGGCACCAGCCGACGATCACCGGCACGAAGAGCAGCGCATTTTCCCGCGAGAGAATCAGCAGCCCGGTGCATGCGCCCAGCGCCGCGAAGCGCCCGAGCGACGGCTGCGCCGTGCAGCGAATCGCCAGCAGCAACAGGGCGCAGACGCCGACGCCGTCGAGGACGGCCTTCTGGATCAGCCCGTCAAAGAAAATGGCCGGTGGGTAGAGGGCCAGCACCAGCGCGGCCGTGATGCCGACGCCGCGGGAAAAGGCGACCCTCCCCGCATGAAAGAGCAGCACGACGGCGGCGCTGCCGACCATCGCCTGCACCAGGCGGACCATCAGCGGCCCTTCGCCGACGGTGCGCATCACGACGGCCAGGAAATAGGGGTAGAGCGGGGCCTGGTAGAAAATCTCGGATCCGCCCAGCCAGTCGCCCAGCGCGATCCGCCTGGCCCAGTTGCGATACGCCTCCGCATCGGCGACGAGATGATGCACGAAGGGGATGGAGCGGATTTCGATGAGATAGACGGCCCGCACCAGCAGGGCGAAAAGACCCAGCAGCAGGCCGATGGTCCAATCGGGCAAGGCGGCGGCCGAAGGGGACTTCGCGCCGGCCTGCGCCGCGGGCGGATCGGCGACGGTCGGCGGGCCGGTCGGCGCGGGCTGGGTCATCGACATGCGGTGCGCCGTCGCCGGTCTAGTCGGCGCTGGGGTTCGATTGCAGGCTCACCTCGACGCGCTTGCGCGTCTGAGTCTCGATGTGGCTGAAGGTCGTGCCCGGCGGTACGACGAAGATCAGCCCCAGCGCGGCATCATCACGACCGGCGATCAGGTCCGGGATGCGGATTTCCTTGAAGTCAATCATGCCGCGGAAGCCGTCGTCGGCGGGATTGGGCGTGAAGTAGAACTCGATGAAATCGTCGTTGTTGCGGCGGACGATGCCGTAATACCCGGCCAGCTCGTGACGCCCGCCGCCGCTGTCGATCAGCCGGTATTGATTCAACTGCCCGACGAAGTTGAACACCTCGCCCGCCAGCGTGGCCGCCTCGCGCGGCTTGACGCGCACCTGGATGATGCGCTTCCCGGCCGGACGCTGCAGGTGCTCGACCGGCGTCTCGCCCTGCTTGACGCCGATGGCGCCGCGCCCGCCGGAGATGCGGCCGGAGACGACGCGCCCATCCGCCGAAAGCGAAAGCGGTCCGCGGGCGGAAGCGGGGCTGAGGGCGAAGGGCAGGCGCTCCAGGTCGCCCGTGCCGCTGCCTTCGGTTGCACCGCCGAGGAAGCCCTGGTTCTGCAGGTTCTGGAAGAGCGATTCCTCGTCCGCGGTGCGCATCGCCAGGTTGCGCGGCTTGGGCGCCTTGGCCATGGCGCCGCCGGTCAGCTCGACCCGTGCGAAGCGCCGATACTCGATGAAGCGCGGCTTGAAGGAGGCGGGCACGTCGAAGTAGACGTCGATCTCGGCGTCCTTGTCGGCAGAGAGAGAAAAGGTCGAATCCGGATCGACGATTCGCGGGGCGCCGCGCAGCGGGCGATCCGCGCCGGTGACGATAACGGGGGTGGCGTGGTAGGGGCCGAAGTCATCCTCGCCGACGATGCGGATCATGGTCGGCCGGAAGTTATGCACTGCGGAGAATTTCTGGCGGTCGGCCGAGGAGCGGCGCAGCGTGAGGTTCACGCCCACAAGCTTGTTGCCGGAGCGCGGCGTGTAAATCTGGGCGTCGTGGCGCGGGTCCGGCTCGATCCGCGTGGCGATGGTGCTGCGATACTGGGCCTGCACGCCGTCGCGCTGCTCCCACCACACCAGCGCCTCGATGCCGTTCTTCACGCCGTCGCCGTCCTTGTCCACGTAGACGGCCGGGGACGACTCCTGCTGCATCGTGTTTCCGCTCCACCACACCCACTCTGGCAGGTCGGGATAGGCGCTGGCGAAGGTCGTCTCGCCGCGGGCGGAGCCGGCCGAGAGCATGCTGAACAGCCCGGCCGTGAAAGCGTCGGGCGAGAACCACAGGCTGTTGCGGTCAAACTGGGCCCGGCCGCCGCTCTTGGCGTCGGTGCGCTCCAGGCGCTCGAAGCCGCCGGGGGCGGAGCCGAAGGGCAGCATCATGAACCCGGTGGCCAGTACGCCGGCGACGCACATGGCGTTGACGAAGCCGCAGGCGCCGCCGCCGGCCCAGTCCACCGCCGCCGGCACGCGGACGTTGCCGCGGAGCAGGTTGTCGGCCAGCGTTCTGAGCACCAGCAGGGAGATCACGAACAGGCCGACGAAGGCGACCGGCAGGGAGTAGGCCGGGTGCATGCCCACTGAGCCGGTCAGCGTGTGATGCAGCGCCTCGAAATAGCCGTAGGCGATGCACACCGACATGATCGTGCAGAAGGCGTTGATGAGGCCGCTGAACAGGCCGAAGATGGAATGGTAGAAGGTCATTCCGGCGATCAGCAGCACGGCGATGAGGCTCAGAATCATGGTTCAACCTCGCGGACGAAGACTCATGCGTCGGGCGGTTCAGCCGGCCTTGGCGGTTGGAGCGGCAGCCGCCGGCGCGGCGCTGCGCTCCGGGGTGCGGGTGGCCCGCAGGACTTCCTGGATGCTCGTGGTTCCGTCGTAGACTTTCTGCAGCGCCGCGGTTTGCAACCCCACGCCGCCCGACTTGGCGATCTGCGCCTCGATCTCGGCGATGCTGCGGGCGGAGCGCAGCACAGCGCGCAGCGCATCATCGACGACCAGCACCTCGTAGACGCCGACGCGGCCGAAATACCCGCTGCCCTGGCAGTTCTGGCAGATGATGGGGTTGCCGTGCTTGTCCACCTGCGCCTCGGGCGGGCGGTAGAAGATCTTGTCCGGCGGCATGTTCATTTTCTTGAGCGTCGCCGCGTCGGGGCGGTAGGCCTGCTTGCATTCGCTGCAGAGCTTGCGGATCAGCCGGCCGTTGAGAACGGCGGCCAGCGCCTTGCTGACCATGGCGTTATCACCGACGACGCGCATCCACTTGCCGATGGCATCGGACGCGCTGACGGCGTTCAGGCCGGCGTAGACCTTCTGCTTGTGGTTGGCGGCTTCGCAGCACATGACGGCGGTCTGCTTGTCGCGGACTTCGGGCACCAGAATGATGTCCGGGTCGGTTCGCAGCATCTTCTGCAGGTCGCCGGAGAAGGTCTTGTCGTCGGCGGGGGTGAACAGGTTCTGCGTGATGTTCTCGATGTCGAGGTCGCGGCGGTACTCGAGCATCTGAATGTTCATCAGAAATGCGTCGTGGCTGCGCGCGAGGCTGTAGACCAGCGTCGTCAGGCCGGAAGCGGCCGGCGCCGAAAGCAGCACCAGCCCCTTGCCGCGGTTGTGCATCAGGTCGGTCAGTTGGGCTTCCTGTTCCGGAGTGAAGCCCAGGTCCTTGACCTTCAGCGATTTCTCGTAGCTGATGAAGCGCAGGTGCAGCTTTTCGCCGGCCGTGGAGCCGTCCGTCCGCACAACCAGGTCCATCTTGTTCTCGCCGATCGCGACCATCAGCTTTCCGGCCTGCGGCCTGCGCTTCTCCTCGATGTTCAGACCGGCCACCTTCTTGAAGTAGGTGATGGCCGCATCGGCGTCGGCGCGCTCGATGGGGTCGCGGTCCACCGGCAGGCCGTCCACCTGGTAGGCGACGCGGGCCGCCTGCCCACTGGGAGCAATCTCGACCGTTTGGGCGCGGCGCCACAACGCATCGAAAAGCAGGTCCTGCATCAGGCGGTAGTGTTCGCGCTCGACGTCGTCCTCGGGAATCTGGACGACTTTCTTTCCCGCGCCGGTCACGCGGACGCGCTCCTTGACCTCTTTCTTCGGGCCGCCCTTCTTGGAGCGGAAGCCCTCCTTCATCAGGCGCTGGAAATGCTGCGGCGTGCAGACCTTGTCCTCGTCCTGGACGAGGCCGTTGCGGTGAACGACGTAGACCAGACCCAGCACCAGGTTCGACAGCGCGTAGATCAACGAACCGATCAGGAAATCCGGCACGAGCAGCAGCGTGACCAGCGTGACGAAGCCGAGCGCCAGCGTGATCAGGTTCCACAGGATGCGGAACGTGTTGACGCGGATGGTGTCCTTGTCCACCCACTGGGCGTAGAGCGCCCAGAGCGTGAACATCGCGGTCATGCCCAGCAGCTTGAAGGGGTTGACGTACACGCCGTCGGGCAGCGCCGCGAGCAGCCCGTGGAACTCGAGCAGCATGGTCTCTCCAGGCGCCGCGCGAGGGCGGCCGGTCGGACGGAGGCGGCGCGGCCGGTGTCGATCGGCCGGCGCCGCGCCTGCACCCGGGGGGCTTTCCTAGCCCAGGATGCCTGCGCCGGACGAGCGGATGCCCTTGAGGGCCATCTTCAGCTCGTCGGGGTTCGGAGCGGCCTCGTAGGCCGTCGCATGATCGATGTATCCGGTCTCCACCAGGCGCCGCAGATGCTCCGTGAAATCGACCATGCCATCGTCGTAGCTGGCGCGGATCACGTCAACGAGCTCGTTGTCGCGCTCCTCGCGGATCAGCTTCCGGATCGAGGGGTTCGAGATCATGATCTCGACGCAGGGCACCACGGGCGTCGAGGGGTGGCAACTGCGGACCAGCTTCTGGCAGATCACGCTCTTGAGGTTGAACTCCAGCGCCTGCCGCATGGCGCGGCGCTCGGACTCGGGGAACAGGTCGAGAATGCGCGAGATGGTCTGCGCAGCGCTGGAGGCGTGAATCGTGCCGAAGACCAGGTGGCCGGTCTCGGCGGCGTGAATGGCCGCGGCGAACGTCTCGAGGTCGCGCATCTCGCCGACCAGCACGATGTCGGGATCTTCGCGCATCAGGTACTTGAGCGCGTCGTGAAACGACAGCACGTCGATACCGACTTCGCGCTGGTTGATGCGTGCCTTCTTGTCGGTGAACAGGTACTCGATCGGATCCTCGATCGTGACGACGTGCACCGCCTCGCGCTCGTTGATCCAGTCCAGCATCGAGGCGATGGTCGTGGACTTGCCCGAGCCGGTCACGCCCGCCAGCAGCACCACGCCTTCGCGGAATTCGCAGATTTTCGCCAGCGTCGGCGGCAGGAACAACTGATCGAAGCGCTTGATCTCGCGAGTCACGCGGCGGGCGGCCACGCTGAGCTTGCCGCGCTGCAGAAATGCGTTGACGCGGAAGCGGTCGGCGTCGCCGGGCGGGCCGACGTCGTGGGCGAAGTCGATCGCGCCCTTCTCCTCAAACAGCTTCTTCTGCTTCTCGTTCAGGATCTCCAGGATCCCGTTCATGATCTGATCTTCGCCCAGCGGGCCGCCGGTCAGCGTGCGCAGCGCCCCCTTGGTGCGGCCGCCGGAGACGCCCTTCACGCGAACCGCCGGCGGAAAATCCGCCTTGAGGTGAAGGTCGGAGACCTTCATCTTGATGACGGCTTTGAAATACTTGTTAAGGAACGGCTCGCGTGTCTTGGCAGGCTCAATCGGTACGTCGATCGGCCCGCCGTCCACCTGATCCATTACGTCTTCGGCCATGCTTTGCCCTCGGGGAGCCGCAGGCCCGCGCCGGGGCGCGGGGGGAAGCAGCATGATACCCCGATGCCCGCGCCGCCTACAACCTCCGCCTCGGGTTCATCGGCGGGGAGTGCGGTTGCGGGGCGAGAGAGCCGGGCGGGCGGTCGTGCCGGTCCGGGAGGCTATGAAGGCCGGTCCGCCAGCCCGGCCGATTCGCGCATGGCGGCTAGCCCCGCGTCGTCGAGGCTGTCGGCGGCGGCATTCGTAAGCTGCAGGAATATGTCCTCCAACCGCTCGGAGCCGGAGGACTGCGCCCGCAATTCCGCCATCGTCCCCAGCGCCACAAGCCGCCCCCCGTTGAGAATCCCGATGCGGTCGGCCAGCACCTCGGCCACGTCCAGCGAGTGCGTACTCATGAAGACGGTGCCGCCGGCGTCGGCGATCTCCCGGAAAATGGTCTTCATCACGCGGATGGTGCGCGGATCGAGGCCCACCATCGGCTCATCGACCACCAGCACCTGCGGGGCGTGAATCAGCGCGGCGGCCAATGCGACCTTCTGCTTCATGCCGTGGCTGTAATGCTCGGTCAGCCGGTCAATGAAGGACTCCATGTCCAGCCGGCGGGTCAGCTCGGCCAGCCGGCGCTGGGCTACGTCATTGGGGATGCGATACAGCTCGCGCGTGAATTCGACGAACTCGCGGCCGGTCAGCTTGTCATAGAGATAGGGCTGATCGGGCAGGTAGGCGACGAGCTGCTTTGCGTCGCGCCCGTTCGTACTCATCGACAGCCCGCAGACCTCGACGCTGCCGGTGTCGGGTCGGAGCAGGCCGCAGGTCATGCGCAGCGTCGTCGTTTTTCCCGCGCCGTTCGGGCCGAGAAACGCAAACACCTCGCCGCCGTAGAGAGCGAGCGACACCCCCTGCACGGCCTGCTTGGGGCCGAATGACTTGGACACCGCCTCGAGCCGCACGGTCACGGTCTCGCGGCCCGGGCCTTTGGACCACGCGATCATGGGCGATGATCCTCCCCCTCAAGCGGGCTGAACACCAGGTCGCGCACGCGCGCGTAGGACTCGTTGTTCCACGGTTCCTCGATCAACTGCAACGTGCCGAAGACCGGCAGCTCAACCTGCTGGCGAAGCACGCGTCCGTCGGGGTGCACCCAGGCGACCGCACTCGGCGCCTCGACCCGAAACGCCTCGACGTCCGTCCCGTTGTGGCGGATCGTCTCCCGGGCCGTCACCTTGACGAGCACGGACGTGGAACTCATGCCGTTGCCGAGCCAGTTCGGCATCAGTCGCGTCAGCGGATCAAGGACGTTGTGTCGCCACATCCGCCCTTCGTACAGTCCGGGCAGGCGGTCGAACGGCTTGAATACATCGCCGAGAGCGCGCATCGAATCGGAGGGCACGGTGAACTCGCCGCGCCGGTCGATCAACCCCCATTGGAACACGAAATTCGGCGGAACCGGCTCACCGGTCAGCGTGAGCCGCTGCGACAGCGCATCCAGCTCCAGCAGGATTTTCTCCGGGATGTCGTCCGACTGGTAGTGCAGCGACATGTGCAGTCGCACCCGCGGCGTGGTCCCATCCGGCATCGCCACCCCGTCGATCAGCGTATAGGAATCCACGACCAGCGCGGGAGCGAGATTGGCCGAGCTGACCGTCCAGCTTCGGCCGACGGTTCGACCCCCGGATTCCTTAATCGCGTATTGCACGCGCCGCACCTCACCCGGACGCATGCGCATGGCGTCATTCTGGGGCGGCTCACCGGCCAGCCAGCGCGGCACAAACTCACGGAAGACCAGCGCCCCGTTGGCCAGGAGCATGGCCGCGACGCAGAAGATGCCGATCAGCCGGTTCAGCATGCACTCGCCCTGGGGCCTGGGTGCGGCAACGAACGACTCATTCTATTCGCCCCGGCCGCCCGATGCGCGCACCGGGATGCGGGGAACACGGATCGACCGCCGTTGCAAGCGGCCGCTTCTTGATGGTGGAAACCGCCCGCTGCCGCGGATGAATTCGTGCCGAATTGGTGCGATTTGCGGCCGACGGTTCGAGCGTGCATCGCGTCAATTTCGTTGAAAGAGCGCAACGGCCCTTGACCCTCTGCGGCATGGTGTCGTACCTTCCCGCTTTCAATTTTCGGCGTCGAGCAGGAGCGCGACACACCGCATGTTTCAGTTTCCCAAGTGGATGAACGGCCTGAAGTCCGCCCTGGCCGTGGGGTTGCTGGCCGGCCCGGCGTATGCCGTGGTCGTGGTGCTGTACGGCTTTTCACCGCAGGCCACCGACGTCGGTTATCAGCCGGTGCAGCCGATCCCCTACAGCCATGCCCTGCACGTCGGCAAGCTGGGCATCGACTGCCGCTATTGCCACACCTCGGTCGAGGACGCGGCCCATGCGGCCGTCCCGCCGACGCAGACCTGCATGAACTGCCACTCGCAGATTCAGGGGCGCGATGATCGGCAACAGGCGAACATCAAGCGGATTATCGACTCGCACACGACCGGCAAGCCGGTTCACTGGGTTCGCGTTCATGACGCCGCGGATTTCGTCTATTTCAACCACGCCGCGCATGTAAATCGGGGCGTTGGCTGCGTCAGTTGCCACGGGCGCGTGGATCAGATGGAGGTTGTGTACCAGCAGGAGCATCTGAGCATGCAGTGGTGCCTGGATTGCCACCGCAACCCGGGGCCGCACCTCCGTCCGCCGGAATTCGTCACCAAGATGGATTGGGTTCCGGATCGTGACCCTGCACGGCTGGCGACGGACCTGGCAGAGCAGTATCAGATCAAACCGTCTACGGATTGTTCTACATGCCATCGATGACCCCTGTGACCGGACCGCGCTACTGGCGCAGCCTCGATGACCTGGCGAACACTCCGGAGTTCCAAAGGTTTGTCGAGCAAGAGTTTGCGAGCTATGCGCCGGAGTTGCTGCGCTCGCCGAACCGCCGTCAATTTCTCAAGATGATGGGCGCTTCGCTCGCCCTGGGCGGATTGACCGGCTGCCGCTGGCCGCGCGAAGAAATCGTCCCGCACGCCCGCCGCCCAGCCGGCCGAACGCCCGGGGTTCCCGTTCACTATGCGACCGCCTGGGAGCTCGGCGGCGTCGGGGCGGGACTGGTTGCGACCAGCTTCGACGGCCGCCCCACCAAGCTCGAAGGTAATCGCGAACACCCCGGAAGTCTCGGTGCATCAGACACTTGGGCGCAGGCGTCGATCCTTGAACTCTACGATCCGGATCGCAGCACCTCACCGCGGACGACCGCCGGCGCACAGTCGATGTCTGCGTTCCAGGCCGCTGCGCGCGGGCTGTTCTCGACCCTGCGCCAGGCACAGGGCCGCGGTTTGGTCATTCTGAGCGAGGCCAGCGGCTCGCCCACGCTGGAGCGGTTGCGCGGCCGGCTGGCTGAGGCGTTGCCGCAGACGAAATGGTTTGAATTTGAGCCGTTCGGCCTGCTCGAGACCGAGCGCGCCGGTACGGCGCTGGCTTTCGGTAAGCCCCATCGGGCGGATCTGGCGCTGGACCAGTGCGATGTGATCCTCTCGCTGGATGCCGACCTGCTGCTCACGCACCCCGCTTCGACGCGCTACGCCCGTGACTGGGCCGCGGGGCGGCGCGTGTCCAAGGACAAGGCGAAGATCAGCCGCCTCTACAGCGTCGAGGCCACCTACTCACTGACCGGCTCGAATGCGGATTTCCGCTATCCGGTTGCCCACTCGAAGATCCCGGCAGCCGCGCTGCAGATCGCCGCCGCGCTGAAAGAGGCGGGCGTCGTGCTGCCGGATGGGCTTGGCACGGCCCTCGCCGGCGGGACGCGGTGATTCCGGCCGACGCAGCCCGGCAGATTGCAAAGGACCTGGCGGGCAGTGCCGGGCGCTGCGTGATTGCGGCGGGGGCGCGGCAGTCGGCCGAAATGCACGCACTGGCCGCGGCGCTGAATCAGGCGCTGGGCAACGTCGGCAAGACAGTGCGGTACTTTGCCCAGTCCGAGCGTCCCGACCACGCCGCCGCCATCACGGCCGCGGCGGAATCGCTGCGCAGCGCGGACACGCAGGCGGTGCTGATCCTGGGCGGCAACCCCGCCTATGACGCGCCTGCCGACACGAAATTCGCCGAGGCGCTGGCCGCGTCCAGCGCGCAGACGATCCACCTGAGCCTCGAGTTCAACGACACGTCGCAGCGCTGCAAGTGGCACGTCAACCGGGCGCACTTCCTGGAGTGCTGGGGCGATGTCCGCGGGTTTGACGGCACCGCGTCGATTCAGCAGCCGCTGATCGCTCCGCTGTATGACGGAAAAAGCCCGATCGAGCTGCTGCTCTGGCTGCTGGGGGATGAGAAGCAATCCGGCTACGACGCGGTTCGCGAGACGCACCAAACCGCCTTCTCGGGCACGGACCTCAATTGGGAAGTCGCGCTGCGCGACGGCGTGATTGCGAATTCCGCCTGGGCAGCCGCGGATGTCGGCCGCGTTCGACTGGAGTGGGTCGCGGCGCTGGCTCAGCAGGCGGCCGGCGCGGGTGCGACCACCGGCGACGTGCTCTTCGCCCTCGATCACAAGGTGTACGACGGCCGCTTCGCCAATAACGGCTGGCTTCAGGAACTGCCGGACCCGCTGACCAAGATCACCTGGGACAATGCAGCGCTGCTGAGTTACGACGATGCGAAGCGCCTGGGGATGACGAAAAACGGCGATCGCGTCCGAATCGAATGCAACGGCACCGTGGTCGAACTGCCCGGCTACATCCTGCCCGGCCATGCCTCGGGCAGTGTGACGGTGACGCTGGGCTACGGCCGATCGCAGGTGGGGGCCATCGCGCGCGGCGTCGGCTTCTCCGTGGCGGCGCTGCGCAGCACGTCGGGCTGGCTCGCGGCCCACGGCAACGTGACCCGCGGCAGCGGCTCGCACACGCTGGCAACCACGCAGGACCACCACGCGATTGACACGAAGCTCACGCGCGAGCGCGAGCAGGAGGTCATTCCGCTGCTGGTGCGCGAGGGCGACCTCACCGACTTCGCCGCGCATCCCGACTTCGCGCAGCACGTCGCGCACGTGTTCCACCTGCCGCAGCTATTCCCCGAGCCGACGCCCTACGACGGATACAAGTGGGGCATGTCGATCGACCTCAACGCCTGCACCGGCTGCAGCACCTGCGTGGTCGCCTGCCAGGCGGAGAACAACATCCCCGTCGTCGGCAAGGCCGAGGTGCTTCGCGGCCGCGAGATGCACTGGCTGCGCATCGACCGCTACTTCCGCGGTCAGCCGCAGGACGCGGACGTGAAAGTCGCCTTCCAGCCGATGCCCTGCCAGCACTGCGAAAACGCCCCCTGCGAGCAGGTCTGCCCCGTCGCGGCCACGGTTCACGACACCGAGGGGTTGAACCTCATGGTGTACAACCGCTGCGTCGGCACGCGCTACTGCGCGAACAACTGCCCCTACAAGGTGCGGCGCTTCAACTGGTTCTACAACCACAACGGGCCCAGGCACCCGCGCTCGCGGCAGGAGCTGACCGCCATTCAGAAGATGGGCATGAATCCCGACGTCACGGTTCGCAGCCGCGGCGTCATGGAGAAGTGCAGCTTCTGCATCCAGCGCATCAGCCAGGCCAAGATCACCGCGGCAAACGAGGTCGCCAAGCGCGTCACGGCCGGCGAGATTCCGGCCGTTCCGGCGGGCGTCGCACCGATCGCGGACGGACTGTTGCTGACCGCCTGCCAGCAGGCCTGCCCGACGCAGGCGATCACCTTCGGCAATCTCAACGACCACGCGGCGCAAGTGGCGAAAAACGCGGCCGACCCGCGCAGCTACACGATCCTCGAGGAACTGAACGCCCGCCCGCGGACGCGCTACATGGCGCGACTGCGCAACACCGGGCACTCGCTGCTCAAGGGTCACAACGGCCACGACCACGGCCCGGCGGACGGGCACGGCGCTCCGGCGAAGCACGAACAACCGGCGCACTCCTGACGGGGCGCACGAACAGGGATTGAGCGCACGACATGGCGAGCATCGTCCACGATCGCGACAACACGTTGGAGAGGCCGGGGCAGCGCGCCCCGCTGGTCACCGGCGGACACGACCTGCACGGCGTGACCGAGGTGGTCTGCCGCGTCGCCGAGAGCCGCACCGCGCCGGCCGCGTGGTACCTGACCATGGGCGTCTCGGCGGCGCTGCTGGCGGCGCTGGGCGCGATGATCGGCTACCTGTTCTTCGAGGGCGTCGGCGTATGGGGGCTGAACAACCCCGTCGGCTGGGGCTTCGACATCACGAACTTCGTGTTCTGGGTCGGCATCGGCCACGCCGGAACGCTGATCTCGGCGATTCTGTACCTCTTTCGCCAGAAATGGCGCACCGGCATCAACCGCTTCGCCGAAGCAATGACCATCTTCGCGGTCATGTGCGCCGGCCTCTTCCCCGGCATTCACATCGGGCGCGTGTGGCTGGCGTTCTACCTCTTCCCGCTTCCGAACCAGATGGCGATGTGGCCCAACTTCCGCAGCCCGCTGCTGTGGGACGTCTTCGCCGTCGGCACCTATTTCACGGTCTCGCTGCTCTTCTGGTACATGGGGCTGATCCCCGACCTGGCGACGCTGCGCGACCGCGCGAAGTCGAAGCTCAGCGCGTTTCTCTACGGGCTGTTTTCGATGGGCTGGACCGGCTCCGCCCGCCATTGGCACCGCTACGAGCGCGCCTATCTGATTCTGGCGGCGCTGTCGACGCCGCTGGTGCTGTCGGTGCACTCGGTCGTGTCGTTCGACTTCGCGACCAGCGTGCTGCCCGGCTGGCACACCACGATTTTCCCGCCCTACTTCGTCGCCGGTGCGATCTTCTCCGGCTTCGCGATGGTGGTGATGCTGGCGATCCCGTGCCGGGCGCTGTTCGGGTTGAAGGACCTGATCACGCTGCGCCACCTCGACAACATGAACAAAGTCATCCTGGCCACCGGCCTGATGGTGGGCTACGCCTACACGACGGAGTTCTTCGTCGCGTGGTACTCGGGCAGCGCGTGGGAGCTGTTCGCATTCAAGGCCCGCGCCATGGGGCCGTGGTGGTGGTCCTACTGGATCATGTTCTCGTGCAACGTCTTCGTCCCGCAGATTTTCTGGTTCCGCTGGGCGCGCACCAACATCCCGGTGATGCTGGTCGTCAGCATGCTGGTCAACGTCGGGATGTGGTTCGAGCGCTTCGTGATCATCGTCACGTCGCTCTCGACCGACTTCCTGCCCAGCGCCTGGGATACCTACTGGCCGACCTGGGTCGAGGCCTGGACGATGGCCGGCAGCTTCGGCCTGTTTTTCTTCATGTTCGGCCTGTTCTGCAAGTTCCTGCCGATGGTCGCGATTTCGGAGGTGAAAGCCGTGCTTCCGCACGACGCCCACGCCCCCGCGGCCGGCGGGCACGGGCACTGACGCACGCGCGTGCGTCCGCCGGGCGGAAGTCCCTCCCGGCCGGTTGGGTCTGATTGCGGAGAGTCGTGGTGAGTGCATCGACGGTCACGAAGAAATCCGCCGCTACCGCCGGTCCGGCCACGGCGCCGCACTCGCTGGTCGCCGAGTTCGCCTCGGCCGATGCGCTGGTGCGGGCCTGCGAACAGGTGCGCAACGCCGGCTACACCCGCTGGGACGCCCACAGCCCCTACCCCGTTCACGGCATCGACCGGGCCATCGGCATCCGCGCTACGCGCCTGCCGGTCCTGATCTTCCTCTGCGGCGCGACGGGCACCACCATCGGCATCCTGCTCCAGTGGTGGACCAACGCGGTCAACGCCGGCGTGGAGTTCCCGTGGGTGCCGACCTTCCTGCAGGGCTATAACTTCATCATCTCCGGCAAGCCCTACTGGAGCTTCCCGGCCAACATCCCCGTCATCTTCGAGCTGACGATCCTGCTCTCGGCCTTCGGCGCCTTCTTCGGAATGCTGGCGCTCAACGGCCTGCCGCAGCATTACAACCCGCTGTTGCGAGTGGATCGCTTCCGGCGGGTGACGGACGATCGCTTCTTCATCTCGATCGCGATGGACGATCCGAAGTACGGCTCGGCCACGCGCCGCCTGCTCGAGGGCGCCGGCGCGGCTGCGGTCGAAGTCGCGGACGACGTGAAAGAGAGCGCTCCGCCGCGCTGGTTCCTGCGGGCGCATGTGATCCTGGCCTGTTTTCTGCTCATCCCGCTGGCGGTGATCGCCTACATGCGGGTGGACAAGCAGACCCAGCCGCGAATTCACATCGTGCAGGACATGGACAACCAGGAGCGCTACACCGCCGGCAAGCAGATGGCCAACCCCGTCTTCGCCGACGGCCGCTCGGCCCGGCCGAAGGTCGCCGGCACGCTGGCGCGCGAGGACTTCACGCAGGACCCGCACTACTTCCAGGGCCGCATCGGCGACCAGTGGGCCGTCGGCATCCCGATGTACCACCCCGAGCTGCAGAAGCTCGCCGGCGGCGCAGCCGAGGTGAACGAACAGTTGATGCGCCGCGGGCGCGATCGCTACGCGATCTTCTGCTCGCACTGTCACGGGCTGGACGGCGCCGGCGTCGGGCGCGTCGCGACCTACACGACCGAGCGCGAAATCGGCTTCGTGCCGCCCAAGTCCTACGTGGATCCGGACGTGCTGGTCCGTCCGGTCGGCCACCTGTTCAACACGATCACCAACGGCATCCGCACCATGGCTCCCCACGGAGACCAGATCCCCGTCGCCGACCGCTGGGCGATCGTCGCCTACGTCAAGGCGCTGCAGCGGGCGCAGACCGCGACCCTTGAGGATGTTCCGACCGACGAGCGCTCGCGAATGACGCAACCGAAGTGAGACGAACCGCATGGCTTCGCACGGGCATACGATCGACATCTTCAGCGAGCCGCGGCGCTTCGACCGCGCCGGGCCTGGCGCGCTGATCGCAGCGCTGATCGGCGTGGCGGCGCTGGCGGCGGGCTTCGTGATGAAGCCCGGCGGCGCGGACCTGCGCCAGTTCATGAACTCCTACCTGCTGGCCTACCTGTTCGTGCTGAGCATCTCCCTCGGCTGCCTCTTCTTCGTGCTGATCCAGCACGTCGTGGCCGCCGGCTGGAGCGTGGTGGTGCGGCGGCTGGCCGAGCAGATCGCCGGCGCCATGCCGCTGCTGGCGCTGCTGGTCATTCCGATCGTCGTGTTTCGCACCGAGCTGTATCCGTGGCTCAACCCCACGGACGAGATGAAGCACCTCGTCGAGCACAAGCGCCCCTACCTGAACGACACGTTCTTCATCATCCGCATCGCCGCCTACTTCGCGGTGTGGACGCTGTTGTCGCGCGGGTTCCTCTCCGCCTCCCTGCGGCAGGACGCCAGCGGCGACGCCGCCATCACCACGCGGCTGCGCACGCTCGCCGCACCGTCGCTGATTCTCTACGGCGTGACGGTCTCATTCGCCGCGGTCGATTTCATGAAGGCTCTGTCGCCGATGTGGTTCAGCACCATCTTCGGCGTCTACTGGTTCGCCGGTTGCGTGCTGTCGGGCGTCGGCTTCCTCGCCCTGGTGGCGATGTGGGTGCAGGGCCGCGGGCAACTGACCCGCGCCATCACGAAGGAGCACTATCACGACCTGGGCAAGCTGATGTTCGCCTTCGTCGTGTTCTGGACCTATATCGCATTCAGCCAGTACATGCTGATCTGGTACGCCAACATCCCCGAAGAAACGCGCTGGTACCTGGTTCGCCAGTCGGGCGACTGGTGGAAGGTGTCCCTGGTCCTGCTGCTGGGGCACTTCTGCATCCCCTTCGTCCTGTTCATTTCGCGCCACCCCAAGCGCAGCAAGGCGACGCTGTTCGTCTTCGCCGTGTGGGTGCTGCTGATGCACTGGCTGGACCTGTTCTATCTCACCCGCCCGCCGGAGGCCCCCGAGCCGCTGCTGGCCGGGTCGGCCGGCGGAATCCCGCTGCACCTGCTCGATGCCCTGTGCATCATCGGCGTCGGCGGGCTGTTCTGGGCGTGGGTCGCTTCGGCCCTGGCGCGGCATTCGCTTGTGCCGGAGCGCGACCCCTGGCTCAAGGAATCGCTCGCGTTCGAGAACTACTGATTTCCCCGGATCGGGCGCATCACCGCCCGACCGCTGCGAGGCTGACGGATGGCTCACGATACTCACGGACACGCACCGCTCGGCGGTGACATGGACGACCCGGATCCGGGCGCCGTCGCCTACATCGGCGTCGTCGGCTCCCTGGTGACGATCGCGCTGATCTTCGCCGTCGCCGCCATGTATCACGCCGTGGACAACGCCGAGTTCGAGCGCAAAGTGCTCAACACGACCAACTCGGAGCTGGCCGCCCTGCAGAATCAGCAGCGCGCCTCACTGGCGGCGCCGGCCCGTTGGGTCGATCAGCAGCGCGGCGTCGCCCAGATCGATATCGGACGCGCTACCGAGTTGACCATCCGCGATTTGAACGCGAAGAAGGCCGCTGAGCCGCCGCCGGCGACGGCCAACGTTCCGCGCTGATGGGCGTCAGCCGGCGCCATCCGGCGCCACAAGAGCGCAGAACGCGCAGCGCTGCAAAGTGGCAGGCCTGCTGAAACGACTGAAAGCCGGCGTCCGGCCGGCGGGTCCGATGGATACGATTCGGAGTATGGACAAGACCGTGATATCGGCGATGCGATGGATGATGACGGCCGGGTTGCTGGCGGCGGCGTTGCCCGCCGCGGCGCAGTACCGCGCCGATTTCGTCCCCCCCGAGTTGGAGGGCATCGGCATCGAGCAGAAACTCGGCGCCCAACTCGACCTGGACCTGCCCTTCCGCGATGAGCGCGGCCAGCGCATCACTCTCGGCGACCTGCTGGCCGACGGCAAACCCGCGATTCTCACGCTCAATTACTACGGCTGCCCATCCCTCTGCGGCATTCAGCTGCTGGGCCTGCTGGACGCGCTGCGCCAGATGGAGTGGACCATCGGGGAGCGCTTCCGGGTCATCACCGTCAGCTTCGACCCCAACGAATCGGCCGACCTCGCCACCGCCAAGCGCGACACGTACCTCGCCGAATATGACCGCAAGGGCGCGATGTCCGGCTGGCGCTTCCTCACCGGCCCGCGGGAGAGCATCCATGCCCTCTGCCGCAGCGTCGGCTTCAAGTACAAGTGGGTGCCGGCGACCAAGGAGTGGGGCCACGACGCCGCTCTGATTTTCATCAGCCCGAAGGGCCGCGTGACGCGCTACATCGGCGGCGTCGCCTTTGAGCCGGAAGTGCTGCGGCTGTCGCTGGTCGAGGCCAGCGCCGGCAAGGTCGGCACGCTCTGGGATCGCATATTCCTGACCTGTTTTCATTACGATCCCGCCAGCGGTCGCTACCAGGCCACCGCCATGCGAATGATGCAGGTCGGCGGCGGGACGACCGCGGTGCTGCTGGGTGCGGCGCTGCTGACGCTGCACCTGCGCGACGCCGCCCGTCGGCGCCGCAGCGCGGCAATGCAAGGCTCGGCGGTGCCGGGCGAATCCAGCGCCGCGTAGGCGGCCAAAGCCCGTCCGACGGCCCGCAGCGGCCGCGGGTTGCGGTTGTGAACCGGGTGTTTCGGCCTGGCGCGGTGCGCCGGGTCTTTTCGATGGAAGCAACGATGACCGGGATTCTCGCAGACAGCCTGGGCCTGATGCCGCCGAAGGCCTCCACCTTCGCCCCCGCGGTGGACTTCTGGTTCGACTTCACCCTTTGGGTGTCGATCTTCTTCTTCGTCCTGATCATCGGCCTGATGATGATCTTCATGGTGATGTATCGGCGGCGTCCCGGCGTCCGCGCCATCGTCACGCCGACGCACAGCACCGTGCTGGAGCTTTCCTGGACCATCATCCCGACGATTCTCGTCGTCCTCATGTTCTGGGGCGGCTTCAAGACCTACATGGACCAGCGCGTCATGCCCAGCGGCGCGTACGAAATCGGCGTCAACGCCAAGCAGTGGGCGTGGGAATTCACCTACCCCAACGGCATCCGCCATCCCGAACTGCACGTCCCCAAGGACGTGCCGGTCGTGCTGACCATGTTCTCCGATGACGTGCTGCACAGCTTCTTCATCCCCGCTTTCCGCGTGAAGATGGACGTGATGCGCGGCCGCTACACCAAGCTCTGGTTCCAGGCCACGCTGGCCAGCCCGCCGGGAGGGTATTACCCGGTGCTGTGCACCGAGTACTGCGGCACCAGCCACTCGACGATGGTCACCAAGTGCGTGGTTCATGAGACCCGCGCGGAGTTCGACCAGTGGCTGCGCGACGCCGACCCGCTCAAGAAACTTACGCCCGAACAGTACGACGAGTACGTCCGCGACCCGGCCGCGTTCATCGCGGCGCATCCCGATATCCAGGGCCTGCAATCCCCCGCCGACATGGGCCGCAAGCTCTGGGACACGAAGGGCTGCAAGCAGTGCCACTCGATTGACGGCAAGGTCGGCACCGGACCAAGCTGGCTGGGTATCTGGGGTGCGCAGCACGAATTCTCCAACGCCCCCCCCGCGGTGGTGGAGGAGAATTACGTCAGGGAATCGATCGAGAACCCGCGCGCCAAGGCGCTCAAGGGCTACGCGGCCAACGCGATGCCGACCTATCAGGGCCGCATCACCGATCGCGAGATTGATTCGATCATCGCGTTCATCAAAACGCTCAAGAGCGGGTCGGAGACGAAGTAGCAGGCGCCGGCCGCCGTGACGGACGCGCCTGCATGCGAGATCATGGTTCACCCGTTCCGCGTGCGGCGACCGCCGCCCCGGCCGGATGTCTGAGGAAATGGATATGTCGAGTCTGAATCCCGCCGCGGCCGGCCCGCTTGTCGGAGCGCCTGCAGCGGACAACTACCTGACGCACAGCCGCGGCTTCTGGTCGTGGGCGGCGACGCTCGATCACAAGCGCATCGGCGTCATGTACCTCGCCGGCATCTTCACCATGTTCCTGGTCGGCGGGCTGTTCGCGGTGCTGCTGCGCAGCGTGCTGCTGACCCCCGATGCGGCCGCCGGCGGCGTGAAGACGATCGTCGACGCGAACATGTACAACCGCTTCTTCACGCTGCACGGCGCGGTGATGGTCTTCATCGTCATCATCCCCGGCATCCCCGCAGCGCTGGGCAATTTCGTGCTGCCGCTCATGCTGGGGGCCAAGGACGTCGCCTTTCCGCGGCTGAACCTGTGCAGCTTCTATCTCTGGCTGATCGGCACGGCGATGGCCCTGGCGTCGCTCTACTGGGGCGGCGTGGACACCGGCTGGACCTTCTACACGCCCTACAGCACCAAGGTCGGCAGCAGCGGCGCTTTCGGAGGCGTCGTTCCCGTGGTGGCCGGCGCGTTCGTGCTGGGCTTCAGTTCGATCTTCACCGGGTTGAACTTCATCGTCACGATTCACAAGCTGCGCCCGCCGGGAATGACCTGGTTCCGCATGCCGCTCTTCCTGTGGGGCACCTACGCCACCGCCGTGATCCAGGTGCTGGCAACGCCCGTGCTGGGTATCACGCTGCTGCTGCTGCTGGCCGAGCGCCTGCTGGGAATCGGCTTCTTCGATTCCGAGCTGGGCGGCGACCCCGTGCTCTTCCAGCACTTCTTCTGGTTCTATTCGCACCCGGCCGTCTACATCATGATCCTGCCCGCGATGGGCGTCATGAGCGAGCTGATCAGCGTCTTCTCGCACAAGCACATCTTCGGCTACAAGTTCATCGCCTTCAGCTCCGTGGCCATCGCCATCCTGGGCTTCCTGGTCTGGGGACATCACATGTTCACCAGCGGCCAGTCGGAGCTGCTGGGCGTGATCTTCTCCGCCATCACCTTCTCCATCGCCATCCCCTCGGCGGTGAAGATGTTCAACTGGCTGACCACGCTCTACAAAGGCTCGATCGACTTCAAAGCGCCGATGTGCTACGCGCTGAGCTTCATGTGGATCTTCGGCATCGGCGGCCTGACCGGGCTGTTCCTGGGCATGATGGGACTGGATCAGCACCTCCACGACACCTACTTCGTCGTGGCCCACTTCCACTACGTCATGGCCGGCACCATCTTCGTCTTCTTCGGCGCGATCCACTACTGGTGGCCCAAGATGACCGGCCGCATGTACGACGAGGGCGCGGCCGTGCTGGCGTCCCTCCTGATGTTCATCGGCTTCAACATGACTTTCTTCATCCAGTTCCTGATGGGCACCCGCGGCATGCCGCGCCGCTACTACGCGTACCGCCCCGAGTTTCAGTTCCACCACATCGTCTCGACGATGGGCTCCTACGTGATGCTCGCCGCGGTGCTGCTGCTGATCTACGTGCTGATTAAGTCGCTGCGCAGCGGGCGACCCGCCCCCGCCAACCCGTGGGGCGCCGGGTCGATGGAGTGGCAATGCGCCTCCCCGCCGCCGCACGACAATTTCAAGACGCCGCCGCCGGTCGTGGACGCATACGACTACGAGAGTCTCGAATGGGATGAGCGCGTCGGCGGTTATGTTCACCGTGGTCGCCGGGGCGGACCGGCCGCCACGCATTAGCCCCGGGGTCGTCGGGTGCCCGGAGCCTCTCTCCGGCGCGCCCATCCCGGGATTCGAATTTGCACACACGCGCCGCCACGGCGCAAGGGCATGACGCAGATGGCTGACGCAGTCCACCCCACGTCGCACGCCGCCGTCCCACACGGCGATGCGCACGCGCACGGACACCACCCCAATCTCGAGCACCACTTCGACTCGCTCACGCAGCAGTTCGACGCGGGCAAGCTGGGGATGTGGCTCTTCCTGGCGACCGAAGTCCTGCTCTTCGGCGGACTGTTCTGCGCCTACGCAATCTTCCGGCGCAACCACCCCGAAGTCTTCATGTACGCCCACCAGTTCCTCGACACCACCTGGGGCGCAATCAACACCGTCGTCCTGCTCGTCAGCAGCTTCACCATGGCCTGGGCCGTCACCGCCTCGCAGCGCGGCCAGCGCCACCTGACCTCAATCCTGCTCGCCCTGACCTTCCTCGGCGGCGTCGGCTTCATGGTCATCAAGGCCGTTGAGTATTCCCACAAGTTCCACGACGGTCTGATGTGGGGCGTCCACTACGACCCCGCCAAGCACGAACACGGCCACGGCCACAACGGCGCACATGGCGCTGCCGCGACCGCAGCGCACGGCGCGGCCGATCATGCCGCACCCGCCGATCACGGCACTGCCGGCGCCGCGGCAACCGCCGCGCCCGCCGCATCTACCCATCCCGAGGCGACAACCTCGGTCCACGCTCCCGAGACATCCGGCCAGCCCGCGGCAACCGGCGCAGAGGCGGCCGATCTGCCGCCGGAGCGCGCCCCGCTGGAGCCGTCGCAGGTGGCACTCGCCCCAGCCGGCCCGGCCGGCCTGCACACCGGCGGCCACGATCTGCACGGCCCGCGCCCCGACAACGTGCACTGGTTCTTCGGCGTCTATTTCACCATGACCGGCCTGCACGGACTGCACGTCCTGGCGGGCATGGCGGTGATCGGCTGGCTGTTCGTCCGCTCGGTGCGCGGCGATTTCAGCGCCGACTATTTCACCCCGGTCGATCTCGGCGGCCTGTACTGGCACCTGGTCGACCTGATCTGGATCTTCCTGTTCCCGCTCCTGTACCTGATTCACTGATCATCACCCGCCGCGGCGGCCCGCAGTGCGGGTCGGCCGGGCGGAGGGAGAGTGCGGATATGTCGCACGGTTCTCATTCGGACGGTCACGCCAACGGCCACGGCGTCGGGCACATCGTGCCGGTCGGCCTGCAGTTCGGCATTCTGATGCTGCTGCTGGTGCTGACCTATGTCACCGTCGCGGCCCGCTGGATCGACCTCGGCCCGCTGAACATCTGGATCGCGATGCTGATCGCCACGGTCAAGGCCGCGTTCGTGGTGCTCTACTTCATGCACCTGCGCTACGACCGCCCTTTCAACTCGATCATCTTCATCGGCTCGCTGCTCTTCGTTGCGCTGTTCGTCTGCCTGGCCTTGGCGGACACGGTGACGAACAAGCCGCGCATGTGGGGCGGTCCCGCTCCGGCCGTCGCGGAGATTCAGAAACCCGCCCCTGCGACCCCATGATGCCGATTTCCCTGGTTCCCACGGATCCGGGGGGCGGCTCAGGCGGCGATGCGGAACAGGCACGCCGCGGCTCGATCGGCGCACTGGGCATGGTGCTGCTGCTCGCGTCGCTCTCGGTTCTCTTCGCCTCCGGAATTTCCCTCTTCTTCCTCGTCCGCCTCGCCGACGGCGACGCGTGGGATCCGCTCCCGCTCCCCCCCAGCATCTGGATCGCGACCCTGCTCCTGCTGTTCAGCAGCGCCACCGGCCTGCTCGCCGCATCCGGCGCGAAGCGCGAAAATCGGGCTTTGCTCATCGTCGGCCTGCTGCTCACAACGATTCTCGGCGCGGCGTTCCTGGGGATTCAGTGGCGGAACTGGCAGGAACTGCTCCCGCACTTCCGGCAGGCCGAACAGCGCGCCACGGAGCGTGCCGCCGCGACCGCCGCCGAAATGGGGGTCCAGCCGCCGCTGCGCAGCATCCCGCGCTCCTTCGGCGTCTTCTACATGCTGACCGCGCTGCATGCCGCGCACGTCATCGCCGGGGTCGTGCCGCTATTGTGGGTGACGGGGCGGGCGCTGATGGGGGCGTATCGGGGAACGAAGGGCGACGGCGTTCGCCGCGTCATCGTCTACTGGCATTTTCTCGACGTGATGTGGCTGATTCTGCTCGGCTTGCTCGCCATCGGCGCTACCTGACGATCGGCAGTCGCGAACGCCGGTTGACCCGGCCCGCCGCCGGCGACCCCCGCCGGCCTCCATTTCTCAATTACCGCACGTCGTCCCGCTGCGCCGGGTCCGCAGCGGCCGGCGCATCATAAATGCCGATCAGCTCCGTGTACACGCCGGAGCGATTCAGCGGCGTGCGATCCGCCACCATCAGCACCATCACCACCGGCAGATAGAGAATGCTCGCGAAAAAGACGCGCCGCGCGGAGTCGCGATCACGGCGGATGAATAACCACACCGTGGTCAGCACGAAGAGCAGCCCCGTGATCAGCGACCCGATCGCAAACACCGGCCCGCACACGTTGTGCAGCGTCAGCATCAGCCCGAAGGGCAGCAGCGCCAGTGCATACAACACCACCGCCTGACAGGTCAGCCGCCCGCTCGGGTCGATGATCGGCAGCATGCGAAACCCGCCGCGCTCGTAGTCATCGCGATAGAGCCACGACAGCGCCAGCGCGTGCGGAATCTGCCACAGAAACAGCAGTCCCCCCAGGATCCACGCCGGCAGCGCCAATTCGCCGGTCGCCGCCGCCCAGCCCATCATCGGCGGAATCGCCCCGCACACCGCCCCCACCACCGTATTCAGCGGCGTGATCGGCTTGAGCGGCGTATACGCGACCACGTATAGCAGCGTCGTCAGCAGCCCCAGCCCCGCCGTAAGCAGGTTTGTCTGCCAGGCCAGCACCAGCGGCCCGCCGACCGCCGTCAGCAGCGCAAAAACCAGCGCATGCCGGCGCGACAGCAGCCCGGCCGGCAGCGGCCGACCGCGGGTGCGCTCCATCCGCGCATCGCGCGGCTGCTCGATCCACTGATTCAGCGCGTTGGCCCCGAAGGCGCACAGAGCCGTGCCGACCAGCGTCCAGAACAGCAGCCCCCACGCCGACGGCGTGTTCATCTGCGTGCCCAGCACGAAGCCGACCGCGGTCGTCGCCAGCACCAGCGCACTGAGCCGCGCCTTGGACAGCTCGATATAGGCGCTCAGCAGTCCGGCCGCGTCCGCGGCGCGATCCGCCATCGTCGCGCGTGCGCCAAGCGGCGCGGGTTGCATCAGGCCGGTGGAATCGGACATCCCTGCTCCCGGAGCGCCCACAAAACGCGGGCGGAACGTACCATTGTATCTGAGGAGCACCGCCGTCGAAACCGCGGTCCGTGACGGGAGATTGCCGGGATGAGCAGGGTGGCCGGGTCAGGGGCCGAGCGAGTCGGCGGGGTGCTGGCGCTGGGTTTCGGGACCACGGTGGCCATGTGGACGGCCGGCTATGCCGCCCGCACCGCCGGGATGCCGAACTGGGCCTTGTTCTTCGCGCTGCTGGCGGTGATGGCGTGCGGCGCCGCAGTGTGCGCCCGGGTCGGACCGTTCGCCCTGCGCGGCCGCGTGTGGGTCGGGCTGCTGGTGGGGGCGCTGAACCTGCTGATTCTCGGCAGCGTCCTCTCACGCGATGAATCCCGCGCGCTCATGGCAACGGCCGCGTGGGCGGTGCCAGGGTGGTTCGCGCTCTGTGCCGCGCTGGTCGTCACCTGTGCGACCCTCGCCGATCGCGTCCTTCCGCGTGCAGCCGCCGTCGCAGCAGCCGCCCGTCCGGAAGCAACGCCGATCGGAACCGGCGTGTCATACGCACCCCTGTCGCCCGCGGCGTCGCCCTGGGCGGCGCGGCTCGCACTGGTGACCGTCGCCGCGACGGCGCTGCTGCTGGTCGCCGGCGGAATCGTCACCGGCCTCGAAGTCGGCATGGCCGTCCCCGATTGGCCCGGCACCTTCGGCTACAACATGTTCCTCTACCCGCTCGCGCACATGACCGGCGGCGTGTACTTCGAGCATTCACACCGCCTGCTCGGCTCCCTCGTCGGCCTGACCACGCTGACGCTCGCCGCCTACGTCGTGTGGACCGATCGGCGCGGCGTCGTGCGAATCGCGGCCGTGCTGCTGCTGGCGGCGGTGATCGCGCAGGGGGTGTTGGGCGGGCGGCGCGTCGTGGACAACAGCCCCACGCTGGCGGCGTTTCACGGCGTGCTCGCACAGGCCTTCTTCGCCGGGCTGCTGCTGCTGCACGCCGCGCTGTCCCCGCGCTGGCGTCAGGCGCCGACGCTGCCGGACCGCGCCGGCGGCCTCGAGCGCTCCTTCGGGTTCATCGTCACCGGGCTGCTTCTCTTGCAGATCATCCTCGGCGCACGGCTCCGCCACCTGCACGTCGATTTCAACCTGCACCTGCTGCTGGGCGTGCTGTCGGGGCTTGCCGCGGCGGTGTACGGCCTGCGCGCGTGGCTGGCCCATGAAAACCACCCGCCGCTGGCCGCTTTGGGCGGTTGGCTGACCGTGCTGATTGTCGCGCAGGTACTGCTGGGAGCGGGTGCCTTCCTCGTCGTCGGTGACAACAGCATCCCGCAGGAGCCGACGCCGATCGCCGTCGCCGTCACCACGGCACATCAATCAATGGGGGCGGTCGTGCTGGCGATCGCGGCAACGCTCACACTTTGGCATCGGCGTATCACGTTGAGCGAAGCGAATGTCGCCCGCGCAGAACTCGGCCCGCCGGTCCACCCGTAGCGCGTTGCATCGCGGCCGCTCCACGAGCGGCTCATGGGCGCACCCACCGCCGCTCGCGATTGTGATTCTTGTAATGAGCGGGGGAGCGGGCAACGGTCGCCGCTGGCGTCAGCGGTCGTCCGGTGCGGCCGGCACGACGGCCGGCGGCTCCTGAAACGAAAACAGCCGCCCGCGGCTCGATCGCAGTTCCACCGTCAGGAATCCGCGCGGTCCTGCGCCGTCGGGTCGATCGTCGTGATACACCACCCGCTGCGCGATCGAGCCAAGCGCTCGCAATCGCCGCAGCACGGACACAGGGTCCAGAAATTCGACGTGCACCGTCACCGGCGTCATCACGCCGCTGCGCTCCACCAGCAGCTCCACGCGCCGCGGGTTCCTCCGCTGCGAAATCGCCTCACGGAATTCCGCGACGGGTTGCGAAGTGGAGAACCGCCGCCCCTCCGCCCCGACGATCCAATCCCCCGGCCGCACAACCCCGCCGGCCGCCGCGCTGCGCTCCAGCGACACGACCTCGAGGCGCCGTTGGTCCGGCGGTTGCGCAACATTGATCCCCAGCCGGGGCGGGCCGGGCTGCCGGCCGCGCCAATACTCCTCTCGCAGCACCTGCGGCTGCGTCTGCTCGAAATGCGTCAGCCAGTCGGCGCACAGGTCGCCGATCGGCCCCAGGTGCGCAACGATCACCGTCTCTGACGCGGGCGAAAGCGGGCGCTGCCCGAGCCGCGTCACGCGCGACAGATCCGCCCGTCGTCCGCGTCGCGCTTCGAGCACCTGCCGCAGCCAGTCGGCGTGCGAGGCAATGATCAGCACGTCGTCATCGCGCGCCCACGCCAGCTCAATCCGTCCATATGTCTCCCCCAGCACCGACCGCGCCAGCGGCGTGAAATCCACCGCCTGGGCACTGACGCCCGCGATCTCCAGGTCGCTGGATGCCTCCAGCAGCGGCAATCCCGCGCGCAGCGAAAGCAGGTTGTAGACCGACACGAGCGACTGCAGGAAGCGCGTCAGCTCATCCACCGCCGCCCGCGCATCGCTCGCCCGCAGCAGCACCGCCGCAGCCGGCAGGGCCGGCGCCGGCGCACCATCGCGCGCCGCAACCGCACCGATCGCCACCGCCGTCGAGCCGGTCAGCGCGGTCGTCAGCCGCGCCAGTGCAGGCGCCTGGGTTCCCACCGCCACCCGCAGCAGGTTCTGCGCCGGCAGCGATTCCGTTGCACGCAGCAGCGCCGCATGGTCCAGCACGCCGCCCCACGCCAGCAGCGTCCGCTCCGGCAGGCGTTCGATCAGTCGCGCTGCATCGGCATCCGTCGGCCGCGGCCGCGGCACCGCGTCCCCGACCGCCGTGAACTGCAGAATTTCCGACTTCCGATGCAGCGCCAGCAGTACCGCCGTCGAGCCGCGCAGCGGCCCGGGCAGATCGGTCACACCCCGAAGCGCCGGCAGCGGCCGCATGGCGCTCGATGGCATCGAACGCGCCTCAATCGCACCCGTCGCCCCCACCGTACCAGCCTCAGAGGACGCAGGAGCGCTCTCCGCCGGCTGCGTGCTCGCGCCTTGGGCGCGCGCCGCCAGCCGCGCGAACAGCACGCCGTCCGGGCGATCCGGCACGCGCCGCAGCAGCGCCCGGTAGCACTCGTCATCGGCCAGCGATTCGAACGGCTCATCCGCAATGCTGCGCAGCAGGGCGGGGAAAAGCGTCGACTCCGGCCCGGGATCGCCGAAGATCATCCGATCCTCGAACGCCCCCAGCCCGATCCCGTTGCGAAGCTGGTAGACCGTGGCCTTGTCGGAAAACGGAATCGGCCGCGCCTGCCAGCGCGTGGCCAGTTCGAGCAGCTTCGTCCCCGGCGCGAGCCGGCAGAGCAGCCCCGTCTCCTGCGCAGCGCCGTCACCCGCGACGAATGCGACCCCTCGCGAAAAGAGCAGCCGGATGGCCTCATCCGGCTCCATCAACAGCGTGTGATTCACCCGCCGCCGCCACTCCGCCGCATCGTCCGCGCTCGCGGGCTGGCCGGCCAGTTCGGCCAGCGTGGACCAGACGTGCGCATCCGTCAGGGGAATCAGCAGGTCGGCGTCGCCCCCCAGTTCGACGAAGAGCTTCACGTCCGCCGGCACGTGCCGCGCCAACGACGCGGCCGGCTGCGCCCAAGCGCAGGCCGCACCGCCGATCGCCAGCACGCCCGCCAGCAGCGCCGCCGAAGCGCGCCGCCGCCCGAACGCGAATGCACTCTCTGTCCGCATGTTCATCCCAGTCCGCGACCCAGCGCGTCGCGGCAGCAGCGAGTTGTACGCGAATCCCGCAGAAAGGTGGCGGTGGCGGCGCTACAGCGCGTGCGTCGATTCGTCATCCGCGCTGGGCGGCGCGGCGCTCCCCGCCCCGGGAACGAAGATGTCGAGCATGCCCGAAAGGCCGGCCGCGGACATGCCGTCCGGAACGGAGAGGCCCAGCGGAATCTGTGCGAGCTGACTGAGGTCAGACGAGACGCTGCGATGGGCGGCTTCCGCCCGCACCCAGATGTAATCCGCCAGGTCGATCGGGTCGATCGTACGCGGGTTCAGAGCGGACATCTCCGGCACCCCCGCCGGCGAACCCGCCCCGCCCGGCCCGCCCATCCGCGGCAAGACCACAAACACCAGCAGCGCCGCCGCGACGGCGTTCATCGCCCCCAACCCGGCCAGCAGGCGCGACCGGCGATACCACGGCGTCACAGCCGGGGCGGATTCAATCCGCGCCATCACGCGGTCGGCGAAGTCGGTCGAAAGCGGCGGCGGCTCATCGGCGGTGATGACCGTGCCGATGGTCTCCATCATCGCGACAATCTGCTGGCAGCGCGGACAATGCAGGCGATGGGCGTCGAACTCCAGCCGCAACGAGCCGGAGAGCTGCCCGTCGAGGTGGGCGTCGAGCAGTCGTTCCCATTCCGAGCAATGCATCGCCGCTCTCGCAAACAGGGCGTCCGCGCCGTGCGTCAGGCGGAGGCCGCGTCGTTGAACCGGATCGTGCTCCAGCCGTCGCCGAGCTGCGCTTCCAGCGCTCCGCGCAACTTCTCCCGGGCGCGGTGCAGGTGACTCTTCACCGTCACCGCCGGAATTCCCAGGATTTCGCCGATCGTCTGGCAACTTTTGTTTTCCCTGTAGAACAGCAGCACGGTGCTCTTCTGCACCGGCGTCAGGTCGTCCACCGCCGTCCAGATCAGTTCGCGCATCCGGCGGGCCTCTTCGGTGTTGGCCACGCTGTCGCCGGCCGCATCCTCGCCCGCGTCGAACCGCGAGAAATCCACGTCGCCCGACAGCGCCTTGCGCTTCCGCATGTTGTTCAGGGCGACGCGATACGCGATCGTGAACAGCCAGGTCGAGAAGGCGTATTCGGCGGAATAGCTCGCCAGCGACTCGTACGCCTTGACGAAGGCCGCCTGGCAGACGTCCTCCGCCTCGTGATGATCCCGCACCAGCCGCCAGACGAACCCGTACAGCCGCTGCTGATACGCGCTGACCAGGGCGCGGAAGGCCTCCGGCCGGCCGCGTTGAGCGCGCGCGATCAACTGGGCTTCTTCGGTCCTGGGCATCTGGGCGTCCGCGTTTGCCGCGTCGGATGCGACCATCGACTCACCGCCTTATACGCGTCGGTCCCACAGGGGGTTGCAGACCCGACAATGAAGCGTACCACGATTCTATCGACCAGGCACGTAAAAAACCGAGAGTCCGGTAACGCTTTCGGCGAGAGGCGACTGGAGCCGACTCAGCCGACCGAAGCCGACGAAATTCGGCGATTGTCAGCGGCATGCGGCGAGATTTGGCGTCGGGTGCCGTTTTGGGGGCCATGCCGACGGCTTTGCGTCGGCATGTCTTTGACTCACGCGATTTGCCGTATGGCCCTTGCCGTGTGACCGTTGCCGTATGGCCCTTGCCATGTGCCCCTTGCCGTATGGCCCCTGGTGTGTGGCACTTGGTGTGTGGCATGCTTTCGCGGTACCCCGCGTAAGCATGCACCCGAAGCGCTGCAACCCGCGCCCCCACCCTTCCGGATGGTGCAGAGCAATGCACAAGGCGGATGCCCGATGCCGCATCCCCCGAACCATGCCGACGCCATTGCGCCGCCACGAGACCCGCACCTAACGGGTCTGCGATTGCTCCAGCTTCTGCTGACGCATGCGTACCTGTTCGATGTGTGCAATGTGTTCCGGATGCCGGTGTCCGGTGAGGATGCCGTGTGCGTGAAACCCGAGCGCGTGCTGATTCGCCGCAAGCGCCACGTCGCGTTCCATTCGACCGCCCCCGCTGCGGATGGCGTGCACCGTGGCCGTCGTAATTTTCCCGAGCAGAGTGCCCTTCCTGCGGCTGGGGCTGTACTCGAACACCTGCCGCCAACTCCAAAGCAGTTGCTCGGAGGCAGCGTCCACCAGGCGATACTCAAGGTCGACTCGCGTCGTCGCGTCGAGCAGGAGGTACGTTGTCGTCCAGGTCCGGATGTTGACGTAGAGAATCGCGTCAGCACCGAAAATCTCACGCAGTTTCACCGGACGCACGCTGTGCATTTCGGGCGGCAGCGGCACTCCGTTCTCCCGCAGGACGGCGTCTACCAGCGCCACCGGAATGACGTAATAGCCGCGTTCTCCAAGCACTTCCGAAATCGTGGACAGGAACATCCCGCTCGCATCAACTTCCAGCGACTCGTTCAGCGGCGGCAGGACGAGAATGGACTTTGGGAGATGGTCGAGGTATGCGCGATAGTCGGTCTGCTTGCCGGCGCAACCGGCGAGCAACCCGAGGCAGGCGATCAGGCCGACTGACAAAAGTCTCACTTCACCCTCCCGGCCAGAAACTTCATGAACGCTTCACTCTCAGGAAACGCCCGCAACTCCTCCTCAAAGCACGCCTGCGCCTGTTCGCGACTGTCACTCAACAGGTAGAGATAGCCAAGATGCGCCCATTTCCCCGGCGGAACAGCCTGATTTCGCTCTCGCGCACGATCCACTTCGCGATGAAGCGCGCTCGCCTCGTCGGCCGGATCGAATACTTCGCGGCTTGAGTACATGCGGAAGACGGATGCTTCGTAAGTGCCCCAGGAGTAGAGCGACTTTGAACAGCCGCAAATCATGGAAGCGACGGCGACGACGACAATGCAGTGTTGTCGAGTCATTTGGAATGCTACTCCGCGACTGCGACCCATTTCCCTTGCTCAAGCCCCTCCACGAGCCGGTTCACCGCCTCAATTGCAGCGAGGTTGAGCACCTTGTCCGCGAGCGTCGAGTCGTAGCTCATTGTTGAGCCAAAACCCCCGAAGCCCATTTGCCCCTGCGCCGTCAAGGAGAACTCTCCTGCTCCTTGACAGGAATACTGGACTTGTGACGTCTTCACATCGACGATGGATACGGTGACTTTTGCATAAGCCGTCTGTGTGCGCGAACGGCTCAAAGCGCCGTGGCGTCCCGTCTCGCGCCGTCCGAATTCTGTGACTGCGCCTGTCAGAACGGCGTCGCCGCCCGTAATGGTCTGCTTGGTTCCGGAGAACTCGGCTTCTCGTTCCAGGTTCGCCAGGTTCTCGCGATCCATGAGCGTGAACCGCCCGCTCTGTGCCAAGTGCGTCATCAGGATGTTGAGCGCCTGGACGCGTAGGTGTTCGCGATCATCCGGGTCAGAAAACACGCCCGTCATGTACGGTGCACGGTTCTGAAACTCGCCGACGACCAGCCTGTATTTCGGCCCTGTGTAGGGACGATCTCGACTCTCAACAGTCTGAGCTTCGATGGTGCGACTTGTCTCTTTCGCAGAGTGGTCGGAGCATCCGATCGTCAAGAACCCAACCACCGGCAGCATGGCGCAGCAAGCGGCGACTTGCGCCTGGCGAATCCAAGTCCATCGCACGGTGACTCCCCTGAGTTGTAGAAACAAGCGACGTGTGCCCAACTTCCGAGTCACGAGTGTACTGCGCGCCCATCCGCCAGGCAAGGCGGCGTACCGGCAACCACAGTCCCGCCATGTTCCGCGCCCCCACCCTTCCGGATGGTGCAGAGCAATGCACAAGGCGGATGCCCAATGCCGCATCCCCCGAACCATGCCGACGCCTTTGCGTCGGCAAGCCCTCGCCCGTCAGGGCGCACGATCGTTGCCAGGGCCTTCAGGCCCTGGAGCCCCGCCCGCCCCGCCTTGCCCCTTTCCTTCTCATGCAGGGGTCTTCGTTCCAACCGCCCGACAGCCCCCCAACCCAACCACCCCCCACGCCTCCACCCGCCGCCGATACACTCAACCGCCTCGCGCGAAGCGCCCGAAGGCCCTCATCGTCGCCGCATCAGGAGAACGGACCATGTCGCAGCCGCCCTCAGCCTCCTCCCAGCCGGGTGCATCCCCGTCCAACGCCCCAGCGCCCGGCCACAAGTCCGCCGCAAGCGTGCCCTCTGACGCCTATTCCGCACTCTTGACGCGCATTCGCGAGCTGCGCGTCGCCGATTCCATCGAGCAGATTCTCGACTGGGATGCCGAGACCTACATGCCGCGCGGGGCCGCCGCCCATCGCGGCGAGCAGGCCGCGCTGATCGCCGGCGTGGCCCATGAACGGCGCACCAGCGACGAGCTGGGCGCATTGCTCGAGCGCGCCGCGCGCGAGACCGCCGGCGACCCCGCCCGCGAGACGAACGTCCGCGAGATGCGCCGCGTCCACGATCGGGCCGTGAAGCTGCCGACCGCGCTGGTGCAGGAAATCGCCCGCGCGACCACCGTCGCCAAGGAGGCCTGGAGCCGCGCCCGCGCCGAATGCAACTTCTCCGCCTTCGCTCCGCACCTGCACCGCATTCTCGATCTCAAGCGGCAGGTCGCCGAGCGCGTCGGCTGGGACACCGAGCCGTACGACGCCCTGATGGACGAATTCGAGCCGCAGGCCCGCGCCGCCGACGTGCAGCGCGTCTTCGATGAACTGAAGCTCGAACTGGTGCCGCTGGTGCAGGCGCTCGTCTCGGCCAAGCGCCAGCCGGACCTGTCGCTGCTCTCGCGACCCGCCCCGGTCGAAGGACAGCAGCGCTTCAACCACGTCGTCGCCGAGGCGATGGGCTTCGACTTTTCCGCCGGCCGGCTCGATGTCTCGACGCACCCCTTCTGCACCGGCATCACCACGCGCGACGTGCGCCTGACGACGCGCTACAACGAGACCTACCTCCCCCAATCGCTCTTCGGCGTGATGCACGAGGTCGGACACGGCCTGTACGAACAGGGCTTTCTCCCCGAGCACGAGTTCACCCCGATGGCCGCCGCCGTGTCGCTGGGCATCCACGAGTCGCAGTCGCGCATGTGGGAGAATATGGTCGGCCGCTCGGCGGCCTTCTGGCGGCACTTCTACCCGCGCATGCAGGCGGAGTTCGCTTCCTACCGCGATGTCCCCGAAAGCGCCTGGATCTTCGCCATCAACAACGTCCGCCCGAGCCTGATCCGCGTCGAGGCCGACGAAGTCACCTACGGCCTGCACATCATGCTGCGCTTCGATCTCGAACGCCGGATGATCGCCGGCAAGCTGGCGGTGGCCGACGTGCCGCAGGCGTGGAACGACGGCGTGCGGTCACTGCTGGGCATCACGCCGCCGGATGACGCCGCCGGCTGCCTGCAGGACATTCACTGGTCCTTGGGCATCTTCGGCTATTTCCCGACCTATCAGCTCGGCAACCTCTACGCCGCGCAGCTCTTCGACGCGGCGAAGCGGGCGATGCCGGACCTCGAAGCCCGAATCGCGGCCGGGCAGATGCGGCCGCTGCTCGATTGGCTGCGATCGAACGTCCATCACCACGGACGGCGCTATCGCGCGCACGAGCTGGTGAAGGTGGTAACGGGGAAGGAACTGTCCCCCCGCCCCTTCCTGGACTACCTCAACGGGAAGTATCGAGCGCTCTACGGCCTCTGACCCGCCGCATGCCGCGATTCCGCCGCATGCCGTGGCGCTTCCGCATTCCGTGGCACCACCCTTCTGGGTGGTGCAGTGCTATGCATCGGGCAGAAGCCCGATGCCACTCGCCGGGCGCCATGCCCCGTTTCGGGTGCCATGCTTTCGCGGTACTCCGCGTAAGCATGCTCTTCGCCAGGTGCCATGCCGACGGCTTTGCGTCGGCATGTCTTCGCCGGGCGCGACGCACCGTTTCGGGTGCCATGCTTTCGCGGTACTCCGCGAAAGCATGCTCTTCGCCCGTCAGGGCGCACGATCGTTGCCAGGGCCTTCAGGCCCTGGACCCACCCCTCAACACACTCAAACTCCTCTCACTTCATGATCCGCTCGCGAATCCACGCCCGCCCCGCCTCCAGCGCCGCCGGCAGCTTCTCCGGACTCTTCCCGCCCGCCTGCGCCAGCGTCGGCGGCCCGCCGCCCCCGCCATCCACCAGCGGCGCCACCGCCTTCACCAGGTCGCCCGCCTTCACCCCGCGCCGGATCAGATCCTCCGAAACCGCCGCCAGCACCACCGCCTTGGCCGGACTCTTCTCCCCCGCCGCCACGTGCACCCCGAACAGCACCGCGCAGCTCCCGCAGCGCGAACGAACAATATCCGCCGCGTGCTTAAGCTGCTCGGCCGGCAGGTCCGGCATTGCACCGACCACGATCGCCGTGTCGCCGATGCGCTCCGCCGCGGCAATCAGCGCGTCCACGTGCCCAATCGCGACGGCCAGCGAATCCGCCGCACTGGCGCGAGATTGCTCCTTCTGACGCGCTTGCAGCGATTCCAGCGCCGATCGCAGCGCCGCCCGGCGCGACAACGGAATCACCGCGCCGGCCGCCTCCGCCGCCAGCGCCGCCAGTCCGGCCGACAGCGCCTCGGGCGCAGCCTCCTGCGAGAGCGCCGCCGCCCGCGCCAGCAGCGATTCCGCCAGCGCATCCGCCCGTGCCGCATCCGGCCCGGTCAGCCCCACCACGCGCCGCACCCCCTTGGCGACCGCCTCCTCGGCCACCAGCACAAAGCGCCCGATCTCGCGCGTGTTGCGGACGTGCGTCCCGCCGCAGAACTCGATCGAGTAACCACGCCAGTCAGCGCGGGCCGGGTCGGCCAGCAGATCCGCGACCGCCGGCCCGATCGACACGACGCGCACCCGCTCGGGGTACTTTTCGCCGAACACGGCCCGCAGCCCGCTGATCTTCATCGCGTCGCCCTGCGCCGCCTCGGCCGCGTGCACGACCAGCCCGCGCGCCGCCTGCTCGCCGGCCAGCCGCTCAATGCGCTCCAGTTCACCCGGCTCCGGCGCGCGGGGATGCGAAAAGTCGAAGCGCGTCCGGTCGGCGTCCACGAGCGAGCCTTTCTGCTGCACGTGCTCGCCCAGCACCTCGCGCAGCGCCCAGTTGAGCAGGTGCGTCGCGGTGTGATTGGCGCGCGTGCGGGCGCGATCCGGGCTGACGCTCAACTCGACCGCGTCGCCCGCCCCCAGTTCGCCCGAGACCAGGCCGCCGACGTGAACGATCGTGTCGGACAAGCGCACCGTGCGATCCACGCGGAATTCCGCCGCTCCTGCGCGAATCACGCCCGCATCGCCCACCTGCCCGCCCTGTTCGCCATAGAAGCAGGTGCGATCCAGAATCAGCGCCCCGCCTTCGCCGCTGCGCAGCTTCGCGTTCGCGCCTTCCATCGCCCGCAGCGCGTCGCCGTCGCTGCGCAGCACGCCCACGATCCGCGCCGTCAGCGACTCGTGCTCGTGCTTCCAGTGATCGTCGGTCGCCCCCCATCCGGTGATGATCGCCGCCGTCGAGGGGTCGATCGCTGCCGCGGCGGAGCGCCCCGTGCCGCGCGCCCGCTCGCGCGCCGCTTCCATCAGCCGTTCATATTCGCCGATGTCCACCCGCAGTCCGCTCTCCGCGGCCATGATCTGCGTCAGGTCGATCGGAAAGCCGAAGGTGTCGTGCAGCCGAAAGGCGTCCGCGCCGCGCACCTCCCCGTGATGGTCGCGTCGCGCCGTGTCGGCGGCCTCGTCGAAGAGCGCCAACCCGCGCTCCAGCGTTCGCCCGAAGGATGCCTCCTCCTCGCGCAGCGCCTCGGCGACGCGTCCCGGATTTTCGCGCAGCCGGGGAAACGAATCGCCCAGCAGCTCGCCGACCGTCGGCGCGAGCCGATGCAGAAACGGCTCCTTCAACCCGAGATATTGATACCCGTAGCGCACCGCGCGGCGCAGGATGCGCCGCAGCACATACCCGCGCCCCTCCTTGTCGGGCAGGCAGCCGTCGGCAATCGCAAACGTGAGCGTGCGGATGTGATCGGCGATCACGCGATACGCCACGTCGATCATCACTTGCGGTGCGTCCTTCGCGCCGCGCCCGCCGGCTTCGGGCAGTGTGCCGGCGTAGGCCGGCGCCTTGGAAATGTCGTGAATCGCATCGAACAGCGGCGAAAACACGTCCGTGTCATAGTTGCTGAAGCGCCCCAGCCGCCCGTGCCCCATCCCCTGCACCACCGAGCAGATGCGCTCAAAGCCCATCCCCGTGTCCACGTGCCGTGCCGGCAGCGGCGTCAGCGACTGGTCCGCGTTGCGATTGAACTGGATGAACACGAGGTTCCAGATCTCCATCACCCGCGCATCGCCCGCGTTCACGAGTTTTCCGCAGCTGGCGTCCGGCGTCAGGTCAATGTGAATCTCGCTGCACGGCCCGCACGGGCCGGTGTCCCCCATCTCCCAGAAATTGTCCTTGCGATTCCCGGGGTGGATGCGCGCATCGGGCAGCCCGGCGATTTTCTTCCACAGGTCGCGCGCCTCCGTGTCGGCCGGAACCCCCTGCGCGGGATCGCCCTCAAAATACGTCGCGTGCAGCCGCTGCGGCTCCAGCCCCCACACCCGCGTCAGCAGCTCCCACGCCCACCCAATCGCCTCCGCCTTGAAATAATCGCCGAAGGACCAGTTGCCCAGCATCTCGAAGCAGGTGTGGTGATAGGTGTCCATCCCCACGTCGTCGAGATCGTTGTGCTTGCCGCCGGCGCGGATGCACGGCTGCGAGTCCGCCGCCCGCTGATAGCTGCGCGACCCGCTCCCCAGGAACACATCCTTGAACTGGTTCATCCCGGCGTTCGTGAACAGCAGCGTCGGGTCGTCGTGCGGAATCACCGGCGACGCCGGAACGATCGCATGTCCGCGTTCGCGGAAGAAATCGAGAAACTCGCGGCGGATCTGGGCGGCGGTGCGGACGGTCGGGGGCATGGCGGTTCATTCCTGTGCCGGTTCGCGGCAAAGCCGGGAATTGTAGTAGCAGGGACGCGCAGGGCGAAGCGGCAGGCGCCGAATGCGGCCTCACATCGGCCCGATGGCCGTGCTTTTCGCGCTCCGGTCATTGGGCTATATTCGCCCGGTCAGGATGCGGAGGCGCCCCGAGGGCACTTCGTCGCGCGGTCGCGACGCCTGCTCGGCGCTCCCATCCCCTCTCGCCAACGGCTGACCGGCCGGGTCCACGACCGGCGGCGCCGCGTGGACAGGACGAAGCATGAGCGCCAACAACCACGACATTCGCACCGACACCCAGCTCACCGTCTTCCTGGTCAACAAGCCCGGGGTGCTGTCGCGCGTCTGTCATCGCCTCGCGCAGGCGAAGGTGAACATCATCGGCATGACCATGATGGATTCGACCGAACACGGCGTGCTGCGCGTGGTCACCAGCGACGTCGCCGGCGCACGGGCCGCCCTCTCCGATCTCGACCTGCCAAACAACGAGACGCAGGTGCTCGTCGCCACGCTCCCCAACCGCGCGGGTGCGCTGGCCGACGTCGTCGAGCGGCTCGCCGAATCGCATGTGAACGTGAATTACGCCTACTGCACCACCGGTGCTCCCGGCGGCAAGACGCTCGGCATCTTCAAGGTGTCCGACATCCCCAAGGCCACCGCCGTGCTCAGCGCCCGACAGGCCAAGCGAAAAGAGGCGCCCGCCCCGCGCCGCGCCGATCGCGGCGGACGGCGGCGCTAGAGCGGCTTCATTCTGGTGGTGGGTGTTCCGACCGGCGCAGAGCGACTGGTCACGCGATGCGCCGCACTGCCCGCGCAGGCACACCGCACCCGCTACGGCCCCCCGATCGCCACGAACGGGCTGTAACGATCATCGATCAGGCACTGAAAATACACGTACCACCGCGCCGCGACGTACACCGACACCGCCGCCAGGAACCAGCTCGCCAGCTCCGTGATCGAGTGCCGCCGCAACAGCAGCAGAATCGCCGACCCCAGCGTCACCAGCGCAAACTTGTAGCTGATGATCCAGTGCTCCGGCCCTGACAGCAGCCGGGCCGCAATCGGGTTCAACTCCACGAAGTGCAGCTCCTGCGACTCGCGCATCGTGAAGCACAGATCGAAAAGGTGCAGCACCCACACCGCCGTCAGCGCCAGCAGCACCCGCCGCGGCCGCTCCAGCCACACGAACGAGAACGCCCGCCGCAGCGCAGCAACTTCGCGCGTGCTGCCGGCCGCCACCGCCAGCTCAGCCGACGCAACCGGAACGGATCGAAACTCGCCCAACCGCGGATGCACCGCCTGACCCTCCTGCCTGCGATTCATCCACATCGGCGGAGCAGCGGAATTTCATGAAGGGCAAGCGCCCCACGTCCGCAGAATTCACAATGTCGCCCCCCCGGCGCCCTCCCCGCCGCCCCCGCTGCGGTCATTCCGGCCCCTCCCCCGCGCGTCCCTGAAGCCCGGGACCGAAGACCCGGCGTCCGCCTTCCCAGCCTCCGAAAACAACCCGCTCCCCCCACCGGTGACAATTCACGCCTTTCGGCGCGAAATCACGCCATCCGGCGCACGCCGCCCGTCGATCCAGCGCACTGGCCCACATTCCCGCTCCGGCCTCCGACATTTCTAGAATCGTGAGCTATCCTATGTTGTGACGGGCCGCACCGCGCGGCCCCCCAACGTCGCCCGCGGACCGGCACGCCGCCCCGCGCCGCGATCCAGACCGCCCGACCCGGAGCCAGACGTGAACGCCGCCCGGTTCCAACCCATCCGCAGCGCCCTGTCGGCCCTCGGCTCGCTCTTCGCGAGAACCGCACCCCCCGACCCGCGCCGCACCATCCGCCCCTGGCGGGACGACGCGCAGCGCGCCGTTCAATCCGCCGGACTCACCCCCTCGCGCGTCCTTGCCCTGCTCGGCGCCGCGGACGCCGGTCGGCCGCAGGCCCAATTCGATCTCTACGACGACATGCTGCGCCGCTGGACCCGCCTGGCAGCCGTCGCCGCCACCCGCAGGCTCGCCCTCACCGCCCTGGATTGGGACGTCGCGCCCGCCCCCGCCCGAGATCCGTCCTCGCAAGCCGCACCCGAACCGCAGCGCGTCGCCGATTACTGTCGCGACGCCCTGCGCGACCTGGAACGCATCGACGAAGTGCTCGATCACCTCGCCGGTGCGGTCGGCTATGGCGTCGCCGTGGCGGAGCTGGTCTGGGAGGACGCCCGCCTCGTCGACATCCTCCCCGCCCCCTTCAGCCGGCTCATCGCCGATGATCGCGAGCCGTGGCGGCTCCGCCTGCGAACACAGGAATCGCCGCATGACGGCGTCGCCCTCGACGAGCAGCCCGGCAAGTGGATCGTTCACACCCCCGGCGCAGCGCGCGTCGGCCGCTGGTTCGACGGCGGGCTGCTGCGCTCCAGCGCGCTGCTCTTCCTCGCGCAGAGCCTCTCCTTCAAGGACTGGCTGACCTACTCGCAGATCGCGGGCATGCCGCTGCGCGTCGCACAGTTCGAGCCGGGCACCCCCGCCAGCGAAAAGACCGAGCTGCTGCGGGCGCTGTCCGCCCTCGGCACGGACGCCGCCGCCGCTTTCAGCAAGGCGATCGACCTGCGACTGATGGAGGCAAGCGGCGCGTCGAACAAACCCTACGAGGCGATCCAGAGCCACTGCAACACCGAGGTGACGATCCTCTGGCTCGGCCAGCACCTGACCACCGAGCTGCGCGGCGCCGGCTCCCGCGCCGCCGCCGAGGTCCACGACCGCGTCCGCGAAGACCTGCTCGCCGACGACGTCGCCGAGGAGCGCCGCACCCTCCGCCGCGACCTGCTCACCCCCCTCGTGCGAGCGCGCTTCGGACCCGCGGCGCCGGTGCCGCACTTCGCTCGCTCGCTGTCGCAGTCTGCCAGCACCAGCGAATTGGCCCAATTGCTCTCCATCGCAAGCGAACGATTGAAGCTCCGCATCCCGCGTGCCTGGGCGCACCGCGCACTGGGCATTCCCGAGGCCGGCCCGGACGACGCGCTGCTGTAGCGCACCACCGTAGAGCCGACGTGCCGACCGCCCGTGCGCTTCCGGGGAATTCAGAGGAGGGACCAGCCATGAACCGCCAGGCATTCGATTCGACAGGCAACGCACCCGCCGCCCCGTCCGTGCCCGACCCGGCTCCGCCCGCCGCGCGCCTCGGCGCCGTTCAATCCGACGCCGAGCTGAGTCCCGAGCTGCAGATCCGCCCCGCTCTGCCGGGCGATCACGTGCCGCTCCAGTTCTTCTTCGACACCACGCTGCGCCGCGACTACTTCATGCGCCGCGGCCAGCTTCGCGACATGCTCCGCGGCGGGCGCCATCGCGTCTGGGTCGCCGAGCTGGCCGGCGTGCTGGTCGGCGTCGCGATCACCACCGCCCGCGCGCGACTCGTCAATCTGCTCGTTCATCCGGCCTGTCGCGGAATCGGCCTGGCCCGCGCGCTGGTCCGCGCCGCGTCGCCGGTCGATGCGCGCGTCAAGACCGACGGCAGTGCAGGCGACCCGCGCGGGTTCTTCCGCTCGCTGGGCTTCGTCTCCGCGGGCGCAACTCCTCACAAGCCCCACATCGAGCTAATGGTGGCGGCGCCGTCGGCGCGGACCGCCGCTGCGCCCGCCGCCCTCTCCACCAACCGAAAGGAGCAACCGTGAATCCGTCCGCTGAGCACGCCCAGGCGTGCACGCTCGATCCCTTTTCCCGTGCCCAGGTGCTCGTGCGCCTGCGCGACGCGCTGGACGTTGCCGAGTCCGCCTCGTCCGACGATTCCGGCGCGCTGCTCGACCTGCTCGACGATCTCCGCGACCGCGTCCGCGCGTGGAGCGTCGCCGGCAGCGCACCGGCAGGCCCCGCACCCGCAGCAGCGCCGCAGTCGCCCGCCGCCGATGCGCGCCCGCATTCGCGCTGCACCTCCGTGCTCTCCAGCGCCGAACCGGTGACGGAGTTCCTGCTGCTTCCCTTCGGCTTCGTGCAGGTCGATGGTCCGCTCGCGGGTCGCGACTTCGAATTCACCCGCCGCCACGCGCTGGGAGCCGTCCGCTGGTTCGAGCGCATCGGGCGCAAGCTGGCGATCGACTATGAGCACCAGTCGCTCGACGGCCGCGCCGCGCGGGATGACGGCCTGCGCCCCGCCGCGGGCTGGATTTCGCGCCTCGATGTCCGCGAGGACGGCCTGTGGGCGACCGGCGTGACCTGGACCGCCCGCGCGACCGAGCTGTTGCGCAGCGGGGAATATCGCTACTTCTCGCCGGTGATCTACTGGACCGACCGCGAGTACACCGACGTCGCCGCCCTCGGGCCGGTCGCGCTGACGAATGACCCGGCGCTCTGCGGCGTCGCGCCGCTGACGGCGGGTCGCGCGACCGGGCCTGCGGCCGACGCCGACCCGCAGACGCAGATCGCCGCGCTGCGCGCCCAGCTCACCGCACACGCCGCCGACGCCTTCATCGCGGAAGGCCTGCGCAGCGGGCGCATCGTCGAGAGCACCCGCGCCGACTGGCGCGAGGACTACCTGCGCGATCCGCAGCGCGCCGCGGAACGCCTGTCGCGCGCCCCGGTCGTGCTCGCCCCGGGTCGCGTCATCCGCCCCGGCGTCCTGCCTGCGCCGGTCGTGTCCCCGCAGGAGCGCGGCCAGGGGATCGAGCCGCAGGACATGGAGGCGTTCGATCGCGCCGCCGCCGCGGGGCGCGTGCGCATCGGCTCAGCGCCTGGCGCATAGTCGCCCGCCGCGCTCGGCGATCGTGACTCGGGGGATGGACTCAACAACCGATCGGCGCTTGGCGCTCGATCGAAGGGAGGATTCTCATGCCGCTTTCTGCAGATCGAAACGTGGACTTCTTCGCATCCGCGGAGTCCATCGAGCTGGGCGTCGATGCCGACGCGATCATCTACAAGGGCGCGTTCGTCGGGCGCAATCGCGCAACGACCTTCGTGCGCCCGCTCACCGCCGGCGACGAGTTCCTGGGCGTCGCCATGGCGCACTGTGACAATAGCGCCGTCGGCGCAGTCGCCGGCGCCAAGCGCGTCCGGCTGCAACAGGGGGTCGACATCGTGCACGGCGTGCCCTCCTCGGGCGCATCGGACATCGGTCGGCCGGTCTTCGCCTCCGATGACGGCACGCTGACGCTCTCGCCCGCCGGCACGTCGCGCGTGGGTCGCATCGTGGCGTGGGACAGCGCCGCGTCGGTTCGCGTGCGGTGCGAGCCGGTCGGCTCGCTGAGCGGAATTCTCGAGGGCTTCGCCGCCACCGCGCTCAGCGACGCGAGCGCGACGCTCGCCGTCGAGCAGATGAACCGCGTCTTCTTCATCGCGAACACCGCGGCGCGAACGCTGACGCTGCCTGCGGCGGCGAGCTGCCGCGCCGGGGCGTGGTTCGCGCTGGTCAAGACCAGTGCCGCCGCCTTCGCGGTGACGCTGGACCCCAACGCCAGCGAAACCATTGACGGCCAGGCCACTTTCACCGGCGTGGACGCCGCCTACGACACCGTCCTCGTCGTGTGCACCGGCGCAGAGTGGGTGATCTTGGCGCGCGACATCTCCTGACGCGGAGAGTCGCGAGTGCGTGTGGATCGGGGAAATCAACAACCGAACAATCGGGAGACTCCGAGATGTCACTTGTGATCGATACCGGATTGACGTCGCGCGCCGTGATCGGGCGCTTCTATCGGCGGCTCGAGGAGCACGCGCAGAATGCCTGGTGGACGCGCCTGGCGATGCGCTTCGCCAGCGACCAGGGCAGCGAAACCTACCGCTGGCTGGGAATGGTGCCGCAGGTGCGCGAGTGGGTCGGCGGCCGGCGCGTGCGCCCGCTGCGCGCCAACGGCGTGACGATCGAGAACCGCGTGTGGGAGTCCACCATCCGCGTCGACGCCGACGAAGCGCGGCGCGACAAGAGCGGACAGTTGCTCGTTCGCGTCAACGAGATGGCGCGGCGCGTTGCCTCTCATCCCAACGCGCTGATCTCGTCGCTGATCCAGAGCGGTCTGACCGCCGCCGGCTATGACGGCGTCCCGTTCTTCTCCGAATCGCACGTCGAGGGCGATTCCGGCACGCAGTCCAACATCGTCTCCGCGTCGATGGCGGATCTCTCCGGGCCTACGCTCGAAGAGGCCTTCGCCGGCGTGATGGCGTCGCTGGGGCGGATGCTCTCCTTCCGCGACGACGCCGGCGAGCCGCTCAACGACGACGCCCGCGAGTTTGTCGTCATGGCCGCCCCGTCGCTGCTGCCGCCGCTGCTCTCCGCTGTGCGCGGCGCTGTGCACGGCGCGACCTCAAACCCGCTGAGCCTCAGCGAACCGTTCCGCGTGGACGTGATCGCCAACCCGCGCATGACCTGGGAGGACCGCGCCGTCCTGTTCCGAACGGACACCGAGGCGCGCCCCTTCATCTTCCAGGAGGAACTGCCCGTACAGGTGCACGCCCTGGCCGAGGGCAGCGAACTGGAGATCAACGAGAACCAGCACCAGTACGGCGTGAAGACGATCCACGCCGCAGGCTACGGGTTCTGGCAGGGAGCGGTGCTGATTCACTTCGTGTGATCCGCCGCCTCGCCGCCTGAGCTGCTTCAAAGCCGCGTGAGCCGCCTGTGCGGGCGGGTGCGTTGCGCTTCGGCGAGCCGAACGCTGATCGCGACCCCCGCCCGCCACGCCGGCGGTGCGGCCCGTCCAGGGAGACCGCATGAGCTACGTCACGACATCGCAGTTGCAGCAGCGCCTCGGGGCGCCGCTCTACGCACGCCTCACGGATCGCGCTCACGGCGAAAGCGCGGACGCCGCCGTCGCAGCCGAGCTGATCGCATCCGCCTGCGCCGAGGTCGACGCGCACCTCGCGCACCGCTTCGCCACGCCGCTCGACCTCGCGCTGCATCCCGAACTCGCGCCGCTGCTCGTGGCGCGGGTGCTGGACCTGGCGGAATACGCGGCGTGGGCGTCGTCGCCTTTCGTCAACGGCATTCCGGCGCGGGTGACCGCGCTGCGGGCGCGAGCCGTCGAGTGGCTGTCGCAGGTGGTCCGCGGAACGATGGACCTGCCGGCGGGCGCACCGCCGCCGGCGCGGACGGCGGTGGATGATCGACCGGTGGTGCGCGCGTCGCCGCCGACGCTGTCGCGCGAAGAACTGGAGGGCTGGTGATGAACGAATTGTGGTCGCAGCTTCCGTCGCTGGGAGTCGCGGGGCTGCTTTTCGTGATGTGGTGGCACGAACGGCAGGAGCGCCAGCGCTCGGCCGAGGAGCAGCGCGACGCGCATGGGCGCACGCTGCGGCTGGCGGAGTTGAATGATCGCCTGCTGGACGTGGTGCAGGCAAACACGCAGGCGCTGGTGGGCCTGCGCGAGGAACTGCGCTCCCTGCGTTGTGAACAGGGGGAATGGCTGGCGCGGCTGGCGCAGCGGCCGGACGCGGCGTAGCAGCCGCGGTGCGAGCGATTGTCGCGAGCCGCCCGGGAGGGCGCCTGCGCGAGTCCGATCAACCGCGATAAGGGAGGATGCTGCATGAATCTTGATCTGATTCTGGGGGCGATTGACGCGCCGACGGCGCGGCGATTCGTCGAGGCGGCGCGGCACGTCGTGGATGCGCTGCTGATCGAGGCGGAGCGCGTCCGCCAGGTGCAGACGCCGGCGCCGCTCGACTACGCAGGCAGCGCCGGGCTGAGCCGCCAGTCGCCGCCGGGCGGGTGGATCTCGAGCGACGAGCTGCGCGCCGCGACGCAGCGCATGAGCGAAGCGCTGGCGGCGGAGAAATGGCGCGAGGGGTTCGTCGCGGCGATTGCCGCCATCGCGCTGATCGGGGGTGGGGCATGAGGGCGATCATGCGGATCGTCACCGGCGGATGGCACGGTGCGGCGTTTGCGCTGGCGCTGGGCCTCTTGAGCGGCGGGTGCAGTGCGGAGAGCACGCGCCTGGCGATCGAGACGCAGCGCCGTGCGAACGACGTGCAGCAGGCGGTCGTCGAGCGGCAGCATGAGGCGCTGCGGCTGCTGCTGCATCGGGAGCTGCGGGCGCGACTTGATTCGCTGGGTCCGCAGCCGCTCAGCGCGGCCCAGCACGACGCCATCGCAGGCGCTTGGACGGAGCGCGACCTGCTGGAGTTCTGGCTGATTCAGCAGGAGCGCGCCGCAGCGCTACGCCTGATCGGCGTCGACGCGAAGCTCTACGCCGATCAATCCGCGGTCGATCTGCTCATCAAGGATGTGCTGCGGCGATCGGATCGGGCAAGCGAGGCGGCGGCGGGCTTGCTTGGCGCAACGCTGGTCGTGCCGACGGATGCTTCCCGGACGGGAGCCGCAATGCCGGAAGCGCAGGTTCGACCGCGCTGACCGTTGCTTCGCCGACGAAGGTCCTAATGAGTCGGCACTAACTCGACATGCACGAATGGAAACCACCCCGGGGCTGGGGGCACCAACAGGAAAGGAATCGGCAATGTCTCTGAACTCATCGACGTGGTCGCGCTGGCTCTGGCCGCTGCGCAGCAGGAAGGTGCAGGTCGCACTCGCGACGGTCGTCGCGGCCTACGCGGCGCAGGTCGGGTGGATCCTGAGCGAAGAGACGGTCATGACGATGCTCGGCGTGGGCGTCGCGCTGATCCTCGGCATTGCGCACGAGGACGCGGGGCGCGCAGCGCGGTGACGTGCCGCCCGAATGGCGCAACGAAGTGCCGCCTGGAGGGCGCGACGTAGCAACGTATGGTGTGTTCGGGCCGGCAACGGGCGAGTTGCGACATGCAGCGCCGCGCGGCCGGCTCGAACGCACCCATCGCGCTGCTTCAGGCGTAGAATGAATGACGATGATCCAGCCAACCGCTCCATCCGCCGCTTCCCCCACGGCTCCACCCGCCGACCATTCCGCAGACGTTCGCCTGCGCGAGTACCTCGCACTGGTCCGCGAGATGAGCCTGCAGCGCAAGCCGACGGAGCTGCTGAACACCTATCGCTCGCGGGCTCGGTTCGTCGTGAACTACGAACACGCGGTGAGCTTCAGTCGGCGCAACGTGCGCGACGGCGCGGTGAAAATCACGCGCAACACGCGCGCTCCGGAGCTGATCGACCCCTGGGCCGAGCCGGATCGCATCCCCACGATCGAGTCATCGCTGATGCTGCAGCTCATGACGGCGGGATTGCCGGTGCGATTCGCCGCAGGGGAGATTCCGACCGGGGACCCCGTCGCGGAGTACCTCTCGGGGATGGCGCATTTCGCCGGCGTGCCGATCTTTTATGCCGGCGAGCCGCTGTACATGCTCCTCGCGATGCGCGAGTACGGTGAGTTCTCCACGGACGAGCTGGCGACACTGACGCTGACGGCGAATCTGGTGGGAACCGCGACGGCGCAGCTCATTCTGTCGCGCGAACTGGAGACGGCCTACGCCGCGCTGGATCGCGAGGTGCGGATCGTCGGGGAGATTCAGCGCGACCTGCTGCCGCAGAAGCTGCCCGAGATTCCCGGCGTCTCCATCGCGACGCATTACGAAACCAGCGCCAGCGCCGGCGGCGACTATTACGACTTCTTCCCGCAGCCGGACGGCAACTGGGGCATCATGATCGCCGACGTCAGCGGGCACGGTCCACCGGCCGCGGTCGTCATGGCGATGATGCACGCGATTCTGCACGCGCCGCATTACTGCGCCGCGGGTGGTTGCGGACCCGCCGGTGTGCTGCGCCTGCTCAACGAGCGCCTCTACGAGACGATGCAGTTGCGGAATTTCGTCACGGCGTTCTACGGCGTGCTCGACCCCGCCGCCCGCACGATCCGCTATGTGATGGCCGGCCACGATCCACCGCGCGTGGTGCGCGCCCCGGATCGGCGGGTCGAGGGCATGCCCATGACCGACGGCCTGCCGCTGGCGATCATCAGTGAGCCGGAGCTGACGGAGCAGACCATCGAGCTGCGCGCCGGCGACCGCGTGCTGCTTTACACCGACGGCATCACCGAGACCTTCAACCGCGCCGGCGCGATCTTCGGGCTGGAGCGCCTCGATGAGTCGCTGCGACAGTGCGCGTGCGGAGCGCAGGGCATTGTGGATCGCGTGCTGGCCGACATCGGCCAATTCGCCGGCGGATTGCCGCCGCGAGACGACCGCACACTGGTTGCGATTGCGTTCGAATAGGGCGGGCGTTTTCTGTTACCGACCCTCTCCGGTGTCTCGATTCCCGAACCAGATCGCTGACGGGCGCGGCTCGGGCGCCGGTCCCGGCGCCGGATCAGTGGATCGGCCGGATCGAACGCTGCCGGCCGGGTGAATTCACCGCCCGGATTCTGAATCGGGGGTTGAATAGCCCCGCGGCCTCGCCCGTCCAATCCCTGACAGCCGCCGGAGCGGCGGCCTGACATCAGGGAGCAAAGCAATGAAGACCTTCCGCATTACCGTCGCGTGTCTCGCCCTTCTGTCGCTGCCCGTCGGCACGCTTGCCGCCGACGCGCATACGTCGGCGACCGCAAACAACCGGCCGGGCGGCTCGGCGCAGGCGACCGCCCGCTACAGCGGCGATCACGGGTTCGCCCGCACCAGTTCGGCCACGGGTCCGGTAAACGTCGCCCGCGGCGTCGCGGTCGGCGTGGATGAAAACGGCGTTGCGCTGTCGCTAAGCACCGCGGTGGCGCCGGGTCGCGGGCCGGCGATTGCCTCGACCTTCAACCTGAACATCGGAACCAACGGCGACGTTTCGACCGCCAACGGCGTGAGCATTGCCCGCGGCGGGCACTTCCGCGAGGTGACGGCGTCCGGCTCGGCAGGGGCACATCAGCCGGCGGTGGCGCTGGCCGGCGGGCGCACCGATCCGCGCGGGCGGGTGATCGCCTCGACCCAGGCGTCGTCGCACCGGCCGCTGCCCGTGATCGAGCGCCGCCGCGTGCGTCGCTGAGCGGCAGGCAGCGCGAAGCAGCCGAAGATCGTAGAATAGCGCCGCGGATCAGCCGAATTCAATCGGCGGTCCGCGGCGATTTTCTGCGCGCGTGGAGGCCGACTGCGGCGGTGCGGTCGGGTCGCTGCGGCGGTCGAGCGAATCGGCGCGGCGGTCGGTCGCGTTGGCAAGGTCTGCGGGCGAGGGTGCATGGCGGTTACGTTTGCCACGTTCGTGCGATTGAAGGACAAGGGGCTGGCGGCGCTGCGCGCGGGGGATCCCGTGACGGCGCGGCCGTTCCTGCTTCAGGCGGCGGACTGCATGATTGAGATCGCCGCGGCGAACACGGACGCGAAGCGCCGAACGGAGCAGGAGCAATACGCGCGCGAGTTGCTGGAGCTGGCGAAGGAGTGTGATCGGCGCGGCGCCGGCGGCGCACGGCCGCGCGATCGCGCCCGCGAGGGGGATGAGTCGCCGGGGGCCGATGCGTCGGACTGGATCGTTCGCGAGAAGCCGGACATCCGCTTTGACGACATCGCGGGGCTGGACGACGTCAAGCAGGAGCTGCGCCTCAAGATGCTCTATCCGTTTGCGCACCCGGAACTGGCGCGGCATTACGGCGTGGGCGCGGGCGGCGGCGTGCTGCTCTACGGCCCGCCCGGCACGGGAAAGACGATGCTGGCCCGCGCGGTCGCGACGGAGCTGGACGCGACGATGTTCGTGATCACGCCGGCGCAGTTGATGAGCAAGTGGGTCGGCGAAGCCGAGCAGAACGTCCGCAAGCTCTTCGACGCCGCGCGGGCCGAATCGCGCTGCGTGATTTTCATCGACGAGATCGAGGCGCTGGTGCCGGCGCGGCGCGACGTGGACAGCAGCGTCATGCAGCGCGTCGTGCCGCAGATTCTGCAGGAGATCGACGGATTCGAACGCAAGGGGGAGCGGGCGCTGCTCTTCCTCGGCGCGACGAATGAGCCGTGGACGCTGGACCCGGCGATGATGCGGCCGGGCCGCTTCGACGTGAAGGTGCTGATCCCGCTGCCCGATCCGCCGGCGCGATTCCGCCTGTTCGAGATTCACCTGGCCAAGCGCCCGCTGGCCGACGACGTGGATTTCGCGGCGCTCGTCGAGGTCAGCGACGGTTACAGCGGCGCGGATGTCGCCGCGGTCTGCGCGCGGGCGGCGTCGGCGGTGTTTCTGGAGTCGGTGCAGCGGGGGAGTGACGCGCGCCCGATCGCGATGGGTGATCTGATCGAGTCGCTGTCGCGCACGCCGCCGTCGGTAAGCCCGGCCGACGCGGAGCGCTTCGCGCGCTGGGCCGGCGGGGCAGGCTGAGCGCGGCGCCGGGGCGGCTTGAGCGCTGCGGCGGGCCGACCGCCCCTTAATCCATAATCCAGCGCCGCAGGTCGGATTCGTTCTCGCGGATCCAGCGGGCCTTGCGCGCCACCATCATGAGCACGCCGTACCCCGGGATGCGCCCGAACGAGCCGGTCGCCGCGATCGGCACTACGGACTCCGCGATCAGTGATTCGATCATCAGTGACGGCAGCACGCGCCGCTGCGCCGCTTGGATGGGTGTGACGGCCTGGTAGCCCAGCAGGAACCTGCGCATCCGCGCTTCGTCAAAGTATGCCGGCCACACCTGCGGATCGCCGCCGCCGCGGAGAATCGAGAATTGCAGCATGCCGTTGGCGAGGTCGATGACGGCCGGCGCGATTCGCGCCGAATCGAGATCAAGGATGCCGCAGACGGCGCCGCCGGAGAAGAGCAGGTTGCCCGGGTGCCAGTCGCCGTGGATCCAGCCGGCGTCCCACGCGCTGAAGCCGGCCTCGCTCACTTCATCGGCGGCCGCGTCGTACTGCTCGTGCAGCCACTGCGTCGCGGTCAGCAACTCCGCCTCGCGCCCGATGACGGAATCGTGTCCCGACGTGACGGTCGGAATCGCGTTCAGCCCGTTGCGCACCGCGGCGAGGTCGTGATAGCTGGAGCGCGACGCGGCCGCATCCGCGGGCACGTCCGCCAGCGCCTCGTGCAGGCGCGCGAGCATCTGGCCCGCGGCGGTCGTGCGCGTGAGTGAGCCGTCGTAGCCCTCGCCGGAAAGAAACTCGATCAGCTCGTAAATCCGCCCGTCGCGCTCGACGAACGACGCGCCGCCGGTGGTGAGCAGCACCCGCGGCGCGGGCAGGTTGCAATTCCGCAGGCGGTCAATCAGCCGATGCGACTGCCGGACGCGCTCCGGCCGGTCGCGGCCGGCGGCGCGGCGCTTGAGGACCAGCCGGCCGACGGCGGACTCGATCAGCAGCTTGGGAGAATGCCGCGATCCGCGGGCCAGTTCGCGGACGCTTTGGGTGGCAGTGATGCCGAACGCACTGAGAATTCCGGCGATCTCATCCGGCGGCAGGTGTTCGCGATCATCGGGCATGGGCACCGCAGGATCGAATCAGGGGATGTGGAGCAGCGCCTCAACGAAGTCGGCGATGTCGAAGTTCGTCAGCGAGCCGCTGGCGTCGTAGTCGCCGACGATGTCGGCGTTCACGCCGGGGAACCAGCTCTCGTACACCGGGCGGTTCACCAGCGCCAGCACGAAGGGATCGATGTCGAAATTGTTGAAGAACCCGTCGCCGTTCATGTCGCCCAGCACGGCGTAGACGGCCGTGGCGCTGCCGGCCGGACTGATGACGATGTCGGCGCTGCGCTGACCGTCGGGCTGCGGCGCCCCGTCCAGCACCCAGCGCAGAAACACCAGCCCATCCACCCGATCCGGGGCGGTCAGCGTCGCGCTGATGCCGGTGGGATAGCTGCGGTCAAAGGGGGTCAGGCCGCCGGCCGCGCCGTTGGCGTCCGAGGGGGAGAGCGCGACGTCGATCGGTGCCGGAGTGGAGAGCACATTCAGCACGCCGGGAGCGGCGATGCGCACGTCGTCCACAAACCACTGATCGTTGTTCTCATCCACTTCCGCGCGAAACCGCAGCCGGAAGCCGTTGTGCCGGGCGTCGGCGGGCAGCGCGTGCATCCAGAGCGTGAAGTGCTCGGGGTTCGACCCGTCGGAGACCACGCGGTTGATCTCGGTCCAGAGCCGCGCGACGTTGTAATACTCGACGACCAGCGACTCGCCCGACTCAACGAAGCGGTGCTGCGTGAAGTAGGACAACGCCAGGTTGCCGGCGCCGCCGAGCAGGATCACGTTCGAGCGGATCTCGTCGTCTTCGAAGGCGCCCGCGCCGAAGGCGTTGAGCAGCAGCGCGTTGGGCGGGCTGGGCGGATTCAGCGATCCGGCGAAGACGTTGGCGTCGTTGATGTACGTCCAGCGGATTGAGTCGATCTCCGCACCGTCGAAGTTGTCCGAGAAGGGCGGCGGCAGCGCCGGCGGCAGCGTCGGGACGCAGGAAGTCGGCAGGGAGTTTCGGAAGGCAGTGATGCTGTTGACCGCCCGCGCGGCAAACGTGGTGCAGCTTCCGCAGCCGCACAGCGTCGCGCACATGATGCGGCAATCGGCGTCGAAGATCGGCGCTTCGTTGCAGTGCACCGCGTTCCAGTTGTGGGCCAGCTCGTGGGCAGTCAGCGCCGTGCGACGGAACGCGATGGTCGAAAACGTGGTGGCCGACACGCCGTAGGCATTCGTCAGGTCGCATAACTCGCCGATGTTGGCGATGCCGATGCGGCCGTTATCGAGCGTTCGCCCGGTGAACAGGTGCACCGTGTCGCGCCGCGCGTTGAAGTTCGCCGCGTTCCAGTGATTGCGGAGCAGGTTCAGCATCGTGGAGGGCACGTTCGTGTCAAACGGGTCGGTGTCAGTGCGGATCACGACGTAGGACAGCTCGTGCCGAATGCCGAGTTGAGCCTCGTAGATCGCATTCACGCTGTGCATGACCGTTTCAATGTCGATCAGCGCCGCGTTGACGGAACCCATGTGCGTGACGTATTCGACGTCCGTGTCCATCGCCACGTCCGCCACGCGCAGCGTCGGGCCGGCGATCCCCCCCATGGGCGGAACCGGCTTGGCCGGCGTGCCCGGCTCGACGGCGCAGCCATGTTCGACCTCGGCCGGAAACGCCCAGGCCTCATGCACGACGTGAAAGCCGGCATCGCCCGCCGCCGGCTGAAACGAATGAAGGGTCGCGACCGGCTGAACGCCCAGGACGCGCCACTCGCCGCCGGAGGGAATCAGGATCACACCCGTCCATCCGAACGGGCCGGCCGTCAGCGCCACGCGCGAGCCGTCGATGCTCTCCACAACGCCGGAATAGGCGGCTTCCGGCGGCGGATCGAATGCGATCATCCCCGCAGCCGACGACACGACGGCTCGAAAATGATCCGAGCGGACCCGCGCCGGCTGAAGCGTGATGATCTTGGGCACCCCGTCAATCGGGACCAGCAGCGCTTCCTCCCCGAAAGCGAGCATCGGGGGGTCGAGTCGCGTCAGTTCAATGCCGGGAGTCGAGCTTACCGACTGCGACATCTTCCCGGAGTTGGGCGCCGTCGGCGGATGCAGGTCGCACGCGCGGGCAAGGGGCGACATCGACGCGGCCAGCGCCGACGCCAGGCAGCCGGCGCTGATTGCCCAGCCGCGCAATGCGCGGAACGGGCGGTGCGCCGGCGTGCGGCCGGAAGCGGTGAATTGGCGAAAAAGGTGCTGCATCGCTTCCCGGTTCCGTGAGGAGCGTTCCCCGCACTGCGCCCGCGCTTCTAACTATAGTCCGTGAAACGCGGGTTTCCAAAGTCCGCTGCGATTATCAGCCCGCCGATAAGTCGCGACACCGGCCGTACAATCCCGCCCATGCTGCTGGAAATCCGCGACCTGGTGACGACGGCCCGCGGGGTGGGAGACCGCTCCGAGGTGGCGCTGGTGGACGGGGTTAGCCTGCGCGTCGAGGCCGGGCGGACGCTGGCCCTGGTCGGCGAGTCCGGCAGCGGCAAGAGCGTGACGGCGTTGTCGGTGGTGCGGCTGCTTTCGGCGGGAGTGCGGATTGCCGGGGGCAGCATCCTGTTCGAGGGGCGCGAGCTGATCGGAGCGCCGGAAGCGCATTTGCGGGCGCTGCGCGGAAATCGCATCGCGATGATCTTCCAGGATCCGATGAGCAGCCTGAACCCGGTGCTCAGCATCGCCGCGCAGCTGTGCGAGCCGCTGATGCTGCATCGGCGGATGTCGCGCGGTGCGGCGATGAACGAGGCGCGGGAGCTGTTGCGGGCGGTCGGCATCCCCGCGGCGGCCGAGCGGCTGCATGATTTTCCGCATGAACTGTCGGGCGGCATGCGGCAGCGGGTGATGATCGCGATGGCGCTGGCCTGCCGCCCGGCGCTGCTGATCGCCGATGAGCCGACGACGGCACTGGATGTGACCGTGCAGGCGCAGATCCTCGCACTGCTGCGCGACCTGCAGCGGCGCTTCGGCATGGGCATCCTCTTCATCACGCACGATCTGGCGGTCGTCTCTGAAACGGCCGACCAGGTGGCGGTGATGTATGCCGGGCGGATCGTGGAGACCGGCAGCGCGGCGCGGGTGCTCGCGGCGCCGCGGCATCCCTACACGCAGGCGCTGCTGCGCTGTGCGCCGCGTGTGGAGGAGCCGGCGGGTGGGGATGCGGCGGACGGTGCGCCGGGAGGCGCGGACCGCGGGCTTCGTGCGGGCGCGGTTGGGGTGGCGGGCGTCGGCATCGATCGTGGCGCGAGCGCGGCGGGCGGCACGGACGTGTGCAGCCAGGCGGCGCAGCGCCTGCTGCCGGTCATTGCCGGAGAGCCGCCTTCGCCGCTGCGCCGGCCGACGGGCTGCGCATTTCATCCGCGCTGCGACCGCCCGCTGCTGGATCGCTGCCGCAGCGAGGTTCCGCCGCCGGTGGTTTCGAAGGCGGATGGGGGACTCAGTGCGTGCTGGCTGGCGGAGGGGTGAGGCCCTGGCGGAGACGTGAAGCGCGGTGTGGCGTTGGGTGGAATTGGACTGCGTTGGGTAACGTTGGGTGGCATGCCTTCGCGGTACTCCGCGTAGGCATGAATTCTGATTCGAGTGCCATGTCGACGGGCCTGCGTAGGCATAAATTCTGATTCGAGTGCCATGCCGACGGCTTTGCGTCGGCATGCTCTTCCTCAGCGCCGGCCTTGCGAAACTCGCAGAATTCACGCGATCGTCAGACTTCATGCACACGACGATAGAGCACGCTCGTGCGAAGCCGATGAGCACGGGATGTGTGGAGCGATGAAGAGCATGCTTACGCGGAGTACCGCGAAAGCATGCCACCCAGCCACCCAGCCGCGAAAGCATGCCACCCAGCCACCCAGCCGCGAAAGCATGCCACCCAGCCACCCAGCTGCTTGACACAGGCTCGCTCATAGATGCCACCCAACCCGCGCGCGTTCGACTCGCTCACGCCCTCGCGCGGCGCTGCATCAATTGCCCGGGCAGGCGCTTCACAAACCCCTTCAGCTCCAATGACGTGAACGCCGCGATCACCTCGCCCGGCGGCAGGTCGCAGCCGCGCAGAATCGCATCCTGCGAAGCCCCATCCTCCCCGATCAGCTCCAGAACCCGCCGCTCAACCGGCGACAACCCCGCCTTCTCACCGCTCGATCGACGCCCATGTGCCGCCGCCGAACCGGAAACATCCGCGCCGAGTGAACTCCCCGCGCCGAGTGAACTCCCCGCGCCGAGTGAACTCCCCACGCCGAGTGAACTCCCCGCGCCGGCCGATCGATCCACATCGGGCGCATCCGCACCCCCATCCGCCGCGGCCGGCGGCGCAATATCCGCGAACAGGCCTTCGCCCGCCGCTGCCGCCGCCGACATTCGTGCCGCACTGCGGCGCTCGCTCGAGAACGGTTCGCGAACCTCGATGCCGCGCTTCATGCGGTCGCCCACGTCGCCCAATTCACTCAGGATGTCGTCGAGGCAGGTGACGAGCTTGGCGGCGCCATCGCGAATGAGGGCGTTGCAGCCGATCGACATCGGATCCTGCACGCGTCCGGGAACGGCGAATACCTCGCGGTTGTATTCCGAGGCCAGCCGCGCCGTAATCAACGCGCCGCTGCGCGCCGCCGCCTCAACGACCAGCGTCCCGAGCGACAGCCCGGCGATGATGCGATTGCGCGACGGGAAATTCGTCGCCCGCACCGGCGCCGCCAGCGGCAGTTCGCTGATCCACGCGCCGTGCGCAAGCAGCCGTTCGCCCAAGGGAGCATTTTCCGGCGGGTAGATTTCATCCACCCCGCTGCCCAGCACGGCGATGCTCCGCCCGCCCGCGTCGATTGCCCCATGATGGGCGAAGGCGTCGATGCCGCGGGCCAGGCCGCTGACCACGGTGAATCCCGCCTGCGCCAGCAGCTCGCCGAAGCGCCGCGCCTGCTCACTGCCGTAGATCGAGCAGCGCCGGCTGCCGACGACGGCGATCGCCAGGGCGTCGGTCGGAAGCAGCTCGCCGCGGACGTAGAGGACGATCGGCCGGTCGGGAATCTCGCGCAGGCCGGGCGGATAGTCTTCGTCCGCCGGGCAGAGAATCCGGCACTTCAACTCCGCCGCGGCCAGTATCTCCCGCTCGACGCGCTGCGGGTCGCGGGTGCGCGCGATCGAGTCGGCCGTTTCCGGACCGATGCCGGTGACGTGCTCCAGCTCGCGAACGGGGACTTTCATCGCCGCTTCGGCGCTGCCGAAGCGCTCGACGATCCGGCGGAAGCGGGTCGGCCCCACTCCGTCGCAGAGCGCCCATGCGAGGTGGGCGCGCCCGGGTTCCGTGATGATCTGCATCGTCGTCGGCCCGTCCTGGAAGCTCCATCCTGCGAACACCGCCGGTCAGAATTTCCAGCCGTCGCGATACTCCTTGCTGACGTATTGATCGGCGTCGGGGAAATTGGGGAATTTCATGTTGGCGGCGTCCCATTCAAGCCGCCGCCCGACGCGCAGCGCCACGTTCCCGAGCAGCACAACTTCGGAAAACGGGGCGGCATAGGCGAAGTTGGAGACCGGCGAATCGGCGGGCCGCTCGCCGGCGGCCGCCCGGAACCACTCCAGCATGTGGCCGTCGCTGCGCGGCAGAATCGGGGCGGGCTTGCCGATTTCCTTCATTTTCGACTCGGGGTAGATGCGCGGGCTCTCGCCGTAGTCGCCCGAGATCAGAATGGACGCCTTCGTGCCGATGATGAGATTGCCGGAGTCAGAGAAGCGCCGACCGGCTTCGAGATCATCGGGGAACTTCGGGCGCAGCCCGCCGTCGTACCAGTAGGCATCGAAGCCCGCGGCGTTCCAGGCCGGGCCGCCGGCCGCATCGCGCACCTCGCGCTGCGGGAATCGCCAGCGCACGATCGACGCCTTGGGAAAGGCGTCGGCGGTGATCGGGGTGCTGGCCACCGGCTCGACCCACAACGGCGCACCGGGCGCCAGCGCCCAGAAGACGCCGTCCATCGTGTGGCAGGCCATGTCGCCCAGCGCCCCGGCACCGAAGTCCCACCAGCCGCGCCAGTTGAAGCGATGGTACTTGTCGCGGCGGAAGGGGCGCAGCGCCGCCGGGCCGCACCAGGCGTCCCAGTTCAGCGAGCGCGGCGGCACATCCTCGTCGTCGCCGCGCTCCATGCCTTGCGGCCAGATCGGTCGATCCGTCCAGGTGTGGGTCTCAACCACGTCGCCCAGCGCCCCGGAGCGCACCCATTCGTAAAGCAGCCGCCAGCCCTCGCCGGCGTGTCCCTGGTTGCCCATCTGCGTGGCCACGCCCGCCCGGGCCGCGGCATGCTGCAACTGCCGCGCTTCCCACGGCGTGTGCGTCAGCGGCTTCTGCGTGTAGACGTGCTTGCCGTGCATGAGCGCCAGCATCGTGGCGGGATAGTGATGATGATCCGGCGTGCCGACCATCACCGCGTCGAAGTTGGCGTGTTCGCGCTCGAACATCTCGCGATAGTCCTGGTAGGCGCGCGCTTCGGGCCAGACCTTGCCCGCGTTTTCGTGCATGCGCGTGTCCACGTCGCAGAACACCGGGCACTGCACGCCGAATTCCTGCGCCTTCTCAATGTGCGAGGTGCAGATTCCGCCGGTTCCGATGAAGGCCACCCGCAGCTTCGGAAACGTCGGCTTCGTTTCCTCCTTGCGGTCGAGCGAATCGGCGTCCTTCTCATCCTGCCGCCGCGCGCCGGCCAGCACGGAAATCGCCCCGGCCGCCGCGGCCGTGGCCAGGAAGTCGCGACGCGAAGTGGAGTCACGCTTGGTCATGTTCCGATGCTCCTATGCCTCAAGGCAGGCGGGTCGCGCGTCTTCGCGGCGTCCCGCGTCGGGGTTTCGTCATGATGCGGTCCGCGCAGGCCGGATCACTCTCCGCACCGCCAGAACCAGCAGCGCCGCCAGCAGCGCGTTGAACAGCCAGGCGGCCGTCAGCAGCGCCCGTCCCAGCGGGCCGGCCTGGTCGGTGGCGAGTCGCAGATTGGAAGTGGCGGCGCGCAGGTCGTCCTCGGCGAGCGCGGCCCGGGCGTCGGTGAGCAGGCCGCCCAGCGCCGTCAGGTTGTCCGAGACCTTCGGCAGCACCTCGTGAACCTGGGCGACGGCGCGATTCACGCCGCCCACGTCCAGTTCCTCGACGCGCTGCGAGAGCTTCTGCACGCCCTCGCGCAGCGCGGCAATTGCACCGTTGAGCTCCTCCGCCCGCACCTGCGCAAGCTGTTCGCGCCCGGCGGCCAGCACCCGCTGCGCTTCCTCGACCATCGGCGCGCAGCGCTGGATCAGCGCTTCGGCTTCCGCGGCGATGCGCTCAATCTCCAGCTTCTCCACCCGCTCGGCGGTGCGCGCCGCGAAATCGGGCGGCAGCGCGTCAAGCCGGCGCTGCAGCGCCGTCAGCAGGTCGCCAAGCTGCTCAAGCCGCTCATTGACGGCAAAAATGTCCAGCTCGCGCACCTTGCCCTCGAGCGTGTTCGCCAGCGCCCGGACGTCGGTGGTTGCGTCGGTGATCGGGCGGCGCGGGTCGATCTCCCGGGCAAGCTGACCCGGCATCGCCGCAATTTCGCTCAGTCGCTCGCGAGCGGTCGGAGGCGGCGACTCGGGATTGCGGACCGTGCCCGCACCGCCGCAGCCGGCGACGAACGCGCCGATCAGCAGCGCCGCGGGCATCCGCCGGCCCGTCGCGCGCGTCGGGCCGATCGCGGAGCGATGCGGGCGCAGTAGCGGGGCGATCATGGGGTAGGTGATACCAAGCCGTGGCGGATTCAGGAAGTGCGGCGCGGCGAGGATCGCCGGGCCGGGTGATCGAACCCGGCGGCCGGCGGTCTCATTCGTTCATGCAGCACTTCTTGTACTTTCGTCCGCTGCCGCAGGGGCAGGGGTCGTTTCGCCCGATGCGGCTGCCCGGGCGCTGGATCGGCTCGGGCTTGCCCTGCGCCTGCCGCACATACGCCGGTCCGAGTGCCCGAATGAACGCGCCCAGCGCCCGCCCGCCGCCGAGGCGCCCCTGTTCCTCGAGAAAGGTCGTGAAAGCCGCGCACAGGATCGGCACCTGCGCGTGCACGTCGTCGTCGAGTCGCAGTCGCGCGACGCGCTCCAGCAGGGCGGCGCGCGCGTCGGCCTCCTCGATCTCCCCCGGCGGCAGACCGCGCGACTCGCACGCCGCAGACAGGAACTCCGTCAAAACCGACGTGGCGACCAGCGTCACCCGCGCGGTGAACTTGAGAATCGCGTCGTCGTTGCAGAAATCGCCGACCCAATTCTCAATCTGTTCACGAACATACGGCCCAAGGCTCACCGAGAGTCTCCCGCAGGTTGATCTCGACCACGTCCACCGCGCGGCCGATGGGCGGCGGCGCCGGTTGCGGGTGAATCATAGCGGTGCTGCGATCGGCGGCGGGCCGGCAAGCGCACGCCTGCGCTGATTCGCGCCGTTCTGCGCCGATCCGCACCACTCCCGCACCGATTCGCGCCGCTGCGGCGCAATGGGCGACAATTCCGCCCTCCCGGCCCCGTGCGAGTCGACACGCCGCGAATCGTGGGCCACAATTCCACCGGGCGTGCTGCGCCGGTTGCGGCGCGCGGCGCCTCTCCGCCGACCGGCGCGGCGGTTCCGCAGCGCCGACGGCCCACGCTCAGACCCGGAGGCCCGAATCGTGATCCGACGCTCATCCGCCCCGCGCGCCGCCCTGCTGCTGCTGCTGTGCGCCGTCATCTGCCCGGCCGTCGCCGCGGCGCAACCGGTCCTCAACGGCATTGACGTGCTGGCCCGCGACGGCTTCGCGCCGCTGGTCGGCCGGCGCGTCGGCCTGATCACCAATCACACCGGCGTCGCACTCGATGGTCGCTCGACGATCGAGCTGATCCGCGGCGCGAAGGACGTGACGCTGGTCGCCCTGTTCTCACCCGAGCACGGCATCACCGGGCAGCGCGACGAGAAGATCGGCCACAGCGTCGACGCCGACACCGGGCTGAAGGTCTATTCGCTTTATGGTGAGACGCGCCGCCCGACGCCAGAGATGCTCGACGGCATCGACACGCTGGTCTACGACATTCAGGACATCGGCACGCGCTTCTACACCTACATCGCCACGATGGGGCTGGCGATGGAGGAGGCCGCCCGCGCCGGAATCCGCGTCGTCGTGCTGGATCGCCCCAACCCGATCACCGGCGTGCGCGTCTTCGGGCCGTTCAACGTCCGCGACGGCGAGTTCACCGCCTATCACAAGACGCCGCTGGTTCACGGCATGACCGCCGGCGAGCTGGCGCAGCTCTTCAACGCGGAGCGCCGCATCGGCTGCGACCTGCACGTCATCCGCATGGAGGGCTGGCGGCGCGACATGTGGTTCGACGCCACGGGGCAGCACTGGATCAACCCCTCCCCCAACATGCGCTCGCTCACGCAGGCCGCGCTCTACCCGGCCGTCGGCATGATCGAGGCCTGCAAGATCTCCGTCGGCCGCGGGACCGACACGCCCTTCGAGCGCTTCGGCGCACCGTGGGTCCGGGAGCGCGAGCTGGCGGAGCGGCTCAACGCCGCCGGCCTGCGCGGCGTGCGGTTCGTGCCGTTTCGATTCACGCCGAAGGAGAGCAAGTTTCGCGGGGTTGAGTGCGGCGGGGTGCAGGTGCTGCTGACCGATCGCGACGCCTTCGACCCCGCAATCGCCGGGCTGACCATCGTCCATGTACTCGAAGTGCTGCATCCGCAGGATTTCGATCACGAGAATGTGAATCGGCTGCTGTTCAACGAGCGCGCGATTGCGACGACCGCCACGCCGTCTGACCCGCCGCCGTGGAAGGATGAGCTGACGGCCTTCGAGTCCGTTCGCGGGCGGTATCTCTTGTATCCGTCCGGCGGAGCCGGGGAGTCGGGTTCTGGTGTGTCGGCGTCGGCGAATTCGGGGGCGGCGGCCGCGCCGAGCTCGGCTTCAGCGCCGCCGGCGGAGAAGTGGGAGTCCGCCATCGCGGCGTTCGAGGCCCAGGATCGCAAGACCACACCGGCGATGGGAGGCGTGGTGTTCGTCGGCAGTTCGAGCATCGTGGGTTGGCCGACGGCCCGCAGCTTTCCCGGGGTGCAGGTGGTGAACCGCGGATTCGGGGGGTCGGCGATTGCGGATTCGACGCGCTACGCCGCCCGCATCGTCAGCCCCTATCGCCCGCGCGTCGTCGTGCTGTACGCGGGCGACAACGACGTGGCCGCGGGGGCGACCGCGGACCAGGTGCGCCGCGACTTCGAGTCCTTCGTCGCGGCCGTGCGTCGGGATTCGCCGCGCGCATGGATCGTGTTTCTGTCGATCAAGCCCAGCGAGTCGCGCTGGGATCACTGGCCAGAGATGCAGCGCGCCAACAACGCGGTTCGGGCATTGTGCGAAACGGGAGAGCGCCTGCGGTTCATTGATGTCGCCGCATCTCTGTTGAACGAGAGCGGCCGGCCGCGCACCGAGATGTTCCGCGGCGACCGACTGCACCTCTCCGAAGCGGGCTACGCGGCGTGGACGACGATCGTTGCCCCGATCCTTCACGAGCTTGTCAAGGCGGATTGACCCGCGGCGCGAAGCTGAGCACCGCAACGCACCGCGAAACACGAATCCCCGCCCTTTTCACATCGCGGAGCAGCCATGCTGGACCTTCTACTGGTTCCCGCCGTCGAAGTCCTGATCGGCGCAGCGCTCATCTGGCTGGGTCTGCGCGGCGTCCGCCGGGGGAAGGATCCGCATTGCGCCCGCTGCAACTACGATCTCTCCGCAACCCCGGCCGGGCGCTGCCCCGAGTGCGGCGCAGACGTCAGCGCACCGCGGGCCATCGCCCGCGGCAAGCGCAAACGGCTGCCGATCCTGTGCTGGGTGGGCGGCGCGGTCTGCGCGGCCGGCGTCGGGTACGTGGCGGTCACGCAGTTCCCCGATCTTCAAAGCCCCGATCTCTATCGCTGGACATCGCACGCCCGCCTTCTCGACGACTTCAAGGGACAGGACCTCACGCTGCGCAACCGGGCGCTGGCCGAGTTCGAACGGCGCGCGGAGGAGGGACGACTCAGTGCGAGCCAGACCGTGGAACTGGTGGATGCCTGCCTGCGACACCAGCGCAGCGTGCAGACCCACAGCGATTTCTTCAACCGGATGGCGATCCTGGCGCTGCGCGCGATCCGCGAAGGAAAGGCCACCCCCGAGCAGCACGACACGTTCCTGCGCCAGGGCTATTCGAACATGAGCTTTGCCTATCCGGCGGCGGTGCGCGTCGATGAGGAATTCACGCTTCAGGTCTACGGGTCGCCGCGGCTGCCGCCCCTCGGCGAGGGGCGCGTGACCGGACACTTTCTCTGGCGTGCCCCCGGTGAGTCCGTGGTCGAAGGGCGCTTTGAATCCCCCCTCGATCCATTCTCCACCCCCCCGTTCAAGACCATGATCGGCAGCGCCGGCCTCGCGCACTGGTACATGCAATTGGCGATGACGATGCCGTCGATCCTGCCCGCCGGATCGGCGGATCGCCCGCCGGTGGTCATCAAGTCGGTCATGCAGGGCGACATCGACGTATTCGGCTACACCCCGCGCGGCATGGCGATTCCGAAACAGTCGGAGACGTGGGCGTCCGAGGCGCAGCGAAACCTCGGAGGCTGGTCGGTCTCCGTGTTTCCGCGCGATGAGCGGAAGACGTTGCGGATGTATTTGAACGGAAGCCTGATCCCGCCCTTCCATGGCCGCTTCGGCTGGCGGGTGGTCGTGAAGATGGGCGGGCACGAGTTCGAAGTCGGCCGCGTCAGCCTGCATCCCGGCCAGAAGAGAGAAGAGACGAACCTGCACGGCCTGCTCGAGAATGTGGAGCGACCCTCGAAATTGAAGTCGTTCGACGTCCGCTTCCTGCCGGATGCGGATGCGGCCGGACTGGCCTGGCTGCCGGACTACTGGAACGGCGGGCTGCTGCTCGAGGGCGTGCCGGTCGCGCCGTTCGGGGCAATCGAGCATGTCAGTTGCTACGTGCAGGTGCTGTCGCCGGAGGGCGAGGTGGATCGCGGCGAGCGGCGGGCAGTCCGGTTGCAGTTGACCACCCGGTAGCCGATCGCTGTCAAGCGGTGCTACGAGCACGCTCCGGCGGTGGAGCCTGCGCGATCCTGCGGGCCCGGCCAATCTCGCGACGCGCTGCACGCACAAGTCGTACAATCCGCCGACCATGCACTCCGCTCTCAACGCCTTTTGCTTCCCGCCGCAGACCCCGCTCGCCGAACAGGCGCGGGCCGCGGCCGACGCCGGTTTTGCAGAAATCGAACTGACCGGCCCCCACGGCCTCGAAGACCCCGCTCTCGTCCGCGCTGCGCTTTCGCAGGCCGGCATCCGCGCCGGCGGCGTCGCCACCGCCGCGCTGCGGGAAAAGCACTTCGCTTCGCCGGAGCCGGCCGACCGCGCCAGCGCGATCGAACTCGTCAGCGGCCTGCTGGAGAGCGCCGCCGCGATCGGGGCGCACGCGCTGGTCATCATCCCCGCCATCGTGGGCGGCGCGCAGGATGCACGCATGCAGTGCGGCTACCTCGACGCGCTGACGCACACGCGGGCCGCTCTGCTGGCGCTCGCGCCGCAGGCGGAGGCGTGCGGCGTCACGCTCTGCATCGAGAACGCCTGGAATCGCTTCCTGCTCTCACCAGTGGACATGGCAGACCTGATCGACTCGGTCAACTCCCCGCGCGTGCGGGTCTGCTTCGACGTCGGCAACGTGATGGCCACCGGCTATCCGCAGGACTGGATCGACGTGCTGGGCTGGCGGATCGCCCGCGTGCACATCAAGGATTACGACCTGAGCCGCCCCGGCCGGGCGGGGTTTTGCCCGCTGGGGGAGGGAAGCGTGGACTGGCCGGCGGTGATGCGGGCGCTGCGCAAGACGAACTACGACGGCCCGCTGGTGCACGAGGGGCCGACCGGCGACCTCGCGGATGCCGCCCGGCGCGTGCAGCGCCTGCTCGATTTGTGACGGGGGTCGCGCGGCGGCTCAGGCCGGCTTGGTGACCATGTACTGTCCGACCGCCAGGTGCGTCAGCCCGCTGTTCTCGAAGACGTACATCGCCTCCGTCGGCCCGAGCACCACCGGCAGGCCATGCAGGTTGAAGCTGGTGTTGAGCAGCACGCCGCGGCCGGTCTTTTCGCTGAACACCTTCAGGATCTTGTAATACTCGGGGTTGTGCTGCTGCTCGATGACCTGCGCCCGCGCGGTCAGGTCGGCGTTGTGCACCGCGGCCAGCAGATCGCGGAAGTTGTGCGGGTGCGTGTCGAAGGTCAGCATCATGTAGGGGCTGGGGAAATTCTTCGGGTTCACGAAGTACTCCTGCACCCGCTCGCGCATCACCACCGGCGCAAACGGCATCCAGAAGTCGCGCTTCTTGATCATCTGGTTGATCACGCGCACCACGTCCTGGTCGCGCGGATCGGCCAGGATCGAGCGATTTCCCAGCGCCCGCGCGCCGAACTCCATCCGCCCCTTGCAGCGCGCGACCGGATGGCCGCCCGCCAGCACCGCCGCGATCTCGCTCTCGATGTCGTCGTAGCGCTTCCACGTGTGCCCGCTGGCCTTCACGATCTTCGCGGCGTCCTCCTCAGTCACGTCCGGCCCGAAATACACCGCCCCCAGCGGCGCGATGCGCTCATTGGCCCCGTTGCCGCCGATCTGCGCGTAGGCGTGCTGCGCGATGCCGAAGCACATCGACTCGTCGCCGCAGCTCGGCGGAATGCCGAGGTAGTCCACCTCCGGCAGCTCCATCAGCCGCTTGTTGCCCTTGACGTTCATGAACACGCCGCCGGCCACCACCACCCGCCGGATGCCGGTCTTGGCGATTGCCGCCCGCACCAGCGCGACGATGATCTCCTCGCAGAACACCTGCATCCCCGCGCAGACGTTGTCGAAGCGCATGCCGCTGATCATGCGCCGCAGCCGCCGCGGAAAGGCGTAGGTCGGCTCGGGCGTCTGCCGCACCAGCCGCAGGCTCTGCGGATCGACGCGCAGCAGCGCCCGGAACGCATCCGCCGCCGACTGCGCGTACTTTTCCGACGCATAGGGCGCCATACCCATCAGCTTGTATTCGTGCTCCAACGGCACGAAGCCCATCTGGCCGGTCACCATCGCGTAGATCGAGCCGAGCGAATTGCCCAGCGGCGTGCTGGCGATCTGCGTCATCCGCCCCGCTTCACCGATCCACACCGTGCAGCACTCCAGGTCGCCCGAGCCGTCCATCGTGACGACCAGGTGCTTGTCGTGCGGGTTCTGTCGCATGCAGTAATAGGCCGTCGCCGCGTGGCCGAGGTGGTGCACATAGCGCTGCACCTGCTTCTCGGAGAAACCGGCGCGCTGAATCTCCGCCAGCCGCTCGCTCCACCCCAGGTTCGGGTTGAAGCGATAGGCCGGATACCACAGGCAGGTGCGGCGGAAGAATCCCCACAGCGAGGCGTCGCGCCGCGCTGCGTAGGCCTGGTCGGTCGTGCGGCGGCCGGGCGGCGTGCGGCGCATCGTCACCAGCGCCAGTTGCGACACGTCCGACGGGCCGATGCCGCCGTGCGCCAGCGCCGCTTTCACGGCCTGGTGCGGGAATCCGTAGTAATTCTTCTGGTTGACCAGCCGCTCTTCCTGCACCGCGTACAGGATCTCCCCGTCGCGGACCAGGGCCGCCGCGGAGTTGTGACCGTCGTGGACGCCGAGAACGTATTGAGGCATGGCAGAACTTTCACTCCGGGTTCAGGCAGCGCCGGTCAGGCGGCGCGACGATTCACCATTCCATCGGCCGCGCCGACCCGCAACGTGGGCGCGAATCATCCGCCGAACGACACGCGCAAGGCCTGCCGATCGGCGGTCAGGCCGTTCGCAGCGGCGCGGCCAGCGCCTCGCCGCGCAGCGGCTCCGCGCCCGACCCCGCCCGCCGCACATAGCGGTCCCAGACGCCCAGCATCAGCAGCACGATCACCTGCGTGGCCCAGCGGCCGGATTCGATCGGCGTCTGCCGCCGCACCAGGCGCTCCAGCGCCGCACGGTCGAAGCGCTCCGCGAGCAGCCCCGACGGGGAGAGGATGATATCGTCGCGAACCTGCCGCAGGTCATTCTCCAGCCAGTGCAGCAGCGGCACTTCAAAGCCGCGCTTCGGCGCTGTGCAGACCTCGACCGGCAGGTATCGCTCGGCGAGCTTCCGCAGGAGCGGTTTCGTCTGCCGGCCGTGAAGCTTCACGGAAGCCGGGAAGCGATTGACCGTGTCGATCAGCACGTGATCCAGCAGCGGGCTGCGCGCCTCCAGCGAGTGCTGCATCGTGCACATGTCGAGCTTGAGGTTTAGTCCGTCCACCAGCGTCGTGCGGGCGTCCACCGCCATCATGCGGTCCACGGCGTGCGCACCGGTGTACTCATTGAACAGCTGGCTGACGATGCGCTCGGACGGCTGCGTCTGGCGGATCCAGCTTCGTCCGCCGCACAGCGCCGCGAGATCCGCCGCGCCGAGCATGTCGTTGCCCCACAGGAAATGCCGCGTCACCGGATCGACGGCCATGCCGCGAACGATGCGCTGCGCGAACGCATAGGGGGTGCGGAAGCTGCGCGGCCGGGGCAGCACGGCCCGCAGCGCCTGCCATCCGATCCGCCCGGCGGCGTTGTCGGTGAATGCCAGGGCGGCGTTGAGCCGCGCCGCAAAGTAGCGTCGATAGCCGGCCAGAATCTCATCGCCGCCGTCGCCGGTCAGCACCACCTTCAGGTGCCGCCGCGCCTCGCGCGCGACGTAATAATTCGGGATCGCCGACGTGTTCGCATAGGGCTGGTCAAATGCCGCCGCGATCGTCGGCAAAATCTCCCCCGCCTCGCAGCGCACCACCACCTCGCGATGATCGGTGCCGTAGCGCTCCGCGACCAGTCGCGCCAGCGGCCGCTCGTCGAACCCCCCCTCCTCAAAGCCGATCGAGACCGTCAGCAGCTTTCCGGGATACTGCTGCGCGGCCATCGCCGTCACCAGCCCGCTGTCGATTCCGCCCGACAAGAATGCGCCCACCGGCACATCCGCCCGCAGCCGCAGCCGCACCGATTCGCGCAGCGCCGCGTCGACGCGCTCGACCGCCTCCGCCGCCGAAACGGATCGATCCTTCTGCGATACGTCGAAATTCCAGTAGCGCGTGCGGGCGCTGATGCGCCGCTCGCGCAGCACCAGCGCCGAGGCCGATTCCAGCAGCCGGATGCGGCGGTAGATGGTGCGCGGCGCGGGAACGAATCCCCAGCCGAGATAGTCGGTCAATGCCTGATCGTCGATGTCCAGCGACCCGGAGAGCGCCGCCGCGACGGACTTGATCTCCGATCCGAAGACGAAGCCGTCGGCCCCTTCGGCGTAATACAGCGGCTTTTTCCCCAGCCGATCCCGCACCAGCACGAGTTGCCGGCGGCGGCCGTCCCAGATGGCGATGCTGAACATGCCGCGCAGCCGCCGAGGAAAATCGACGCCGTCCTGTTCATAGAGGTGAACGATCGTCTCGGTGTCGCTGTGAGTGGCGAAGCGATGCCCGGCCGCGATCAGCTCATCGCGCAGCTCGACGTAGTTGTAAATCTCCCCGTTGAAGACAACCCAGATCGAGCCGTCCTCGTTGCTCATCGGCTGGTGCCCGCCCGCCAGGTCGATGATCGACAGCCGCCGCTGGCCCAGCCCCACGTCCGCAGCGCGATCAAACCACACGCCCTCATCATCCGGCCCGCGATGCTGCAGGGCGCGAACGGCGCGCAGCAGCCGCCCCTCCTCCGCCCCGCCCCAGATTCCGGCGATCCCGCACAAGGCTCGGCTCCTGTTCAGGCGCTGCCGCGCGCACCCGTCGCCGCGCCGCGGCGGTCGGTGATCTCGCGCAGGGTGGTCCAGTATTCGCGCTTGCGGGCGTGCATCACGTCCGGGTGAAAGCGCATCGCCAGGTCAAAGCAATCCTTCGAACGACGGGCCAGTTCCTCGCGCTGCCCGATCAATCCGCGCAAGGCCGCCGCCCAGGCATCAGCGTCGCCCGCCGGCAGCAGCGCATCGGCACTGACCAGCGCCGGAATGCCGCCGACGTTCGACCCCAGCGCCGGCAGCCCGCGCGCCATCGCCTCCAGCAGCGCCCGCGGCGTGCCCTCCGTCAGCGACGGTTGCACGTATAGATCACCCTCGTCCAGCCGCCGGTACAACTCCGGCCCCAACGGCACCCACCCGCTGAATCGCACATGGCCGGCCAGCGGCCCGCCCGCCGCACGGGCGCGCAGCGCTTCCAACTGCGGCCCGACGCCGACGACCTCCAGCGACCAGCGCGTCTCGCCCGCCGCCAGCAGGCGCTCCGCCGCGTCCAGCAGTACGTCGTATCCCTTCTCGGGGTTCATCCGCCCGACGGAGACGATCCGCAGCGCGTCGGCGGCGAATTCGTCCGCGCGCCGCGGCCGCGCGATCAGCGCCGCATCAAGATTCACGTCGGAAAAGAAGAAAACCGGCGCGCCGGGCGCTTCGGGATAGGCGTCGCGCAGGTGCGATGCGACATACGCCACCGTCGCCGCCTCGCGGACCATCCGCCGGCTGACGCTGTACAGCCCGCGCGCGATCCAGTCGCGCAGGAACGCCGGCCGCAGCGTGGTTCCCATGTGCACCCCCTCGCGGTCGTGGCCGACGATCTGCCGGGCGAACGGCCGCCGCGCGCTGCGCAGCGCCCGCCACGCCAGCACGCACAGCGGCCCGCTGCCGCGCATGGCGTAGTAATAGCGCGAATTGTCGGATTCCGGCGCATCGCAGCGCAATCCGTCGCGAATCGCCCGCCGCACGCGCCCGAGATTTTTCGCCAGCGACGCAATGCCCTGATAAAAGGGGATGGGCGCAAAACAAACCCGCGGGCCGTCGGACCGCCGCCACGACGGGTCAGCCGACTCCACGCACTGCACCCGCGCCAGCGGCCGCACCTCATCGAAGACGCGCAGGTATTGCGTCCAGTAGCCGTAGTCGAGGCCGAAGCGCGTGAAGACCCCCTCCGGCGACGCGACGTAATGATCTTCGGTGATGACGACGATGACGCGCCGCGGCCCGCCGCCGCCTGCTCCGGCGGCCGGGTCTGCCCCGAGCGCCCCGCTGAAAGCGGTTGCGGCCGGTCGCGCAGCGCCGCCCTCGGAGTCGGACGCGGGCGCGGATTCCACGTGAGCGGTCATGGTCGCCTTGCCGGTGGTACACGAACCCAGGGCCGCTGGTTCTATCGGCGGGTTGAGCGGGCGTGCCGACCGGCGCGGCCCACTGTAGGAGCGCTGCGCCGCAGACTCAAGCGTGGGCATGATCGGCTCCGAGGCGGTTCCGCGCGCGGCGGTTCCGCGCGCGGCGGGTCCGCCGTCGGCGGGTCCGGTCGATACAATGCCGCCGCCAATTTCAGGAGGGCGCTGAGATGGAATATCGCAGGCTGGGGCGCGCGGGTGTGCGCGTCTCCGAGATCGGGCTGGGAAGCTGGCTGACCTTCGGCGGCGGAATCGAGGACAAGGAGGCGCGCGCCTGCGTCAAGCGGGCGCTCAACTCGGGCATCAACTTTTTCGACACCGCCGACGTGTACAACCGCGGCGCGGCGGAGGAAGCGCTGGCCCGCGCGCTCAAGGGGGTGCGGCGGCAGGAGCTGGTGCTGGCCACCAAGTGCTTCTGGCCGATGAGCGACGACCCGAACGATCGCGGGCTGTCGCGCAAGCACATCTTTGAGAGTGTGCACAACTCGCTCAAGCGGCTGCGCACCGACTATCTCGACCTGATGCAGTGCCACCGCTACGACCCGCAGGTGGAGCTGGACGAGGTCGTGCGGGCGATGGACGACCTCGTGCGCCAGGGCAAGACGCTCTATTGGGGGGTCAGCGAGTGGCCGGCGGACCGCATCCGCGAGGTGTGCGAATTGTGTCGGCGGAGCGGTGCGGTGCTTCCCGTCTCCGAGCAGCCGGAATACAGCATCGCCGCGCGGCGGGTGGAGACCAACGGCGTGCAGACGGCCTGCGCGGAATCGGGGCTGGGCATGATCGTGTGGAGCCCGCTCAAGCAGGGAATTCTGTCGGGCAAGTACAGCGGCGGCAAACCGCCCAGGCAGAGCCGCGCCACCAGCCGGCGGATGAGCGGCTACTGGGGCAAGCTGCACGAGAACAAGGCGCTACTGGAGAAGGTGGACTCGCTGCGCCCGATCGCGGAGCGGCACGACATCACGCTGGCGCAACTGGCGATTGCGTGGCTGCTGGGGCGGACGGCGGTGTCGAGCGTCATCATCGGCGCGTCGCGGCCGTCGCAGGTGGATGAGAACGTGGCGGCGGTCGGCGTGCGCCTGACGCCGGATGATCTTGCGGAGATTGACGGGCTTTTCCCTGCGGCGGAGCATCCGTAAGGAGAGGGGCGGCAGGTTGGCGAGAGTCGGCAATCGGGCGAGAGTCGGCAATCGGGCGAGAGTCGGCGGATCTGCGACGATGGCAGGAACGCTGGCTCGGGTTGTGCCACCGCCCTTCCGGGCGGTGCTGTGTTGAGACACCGGGCAGAAGCCCGGTGCCACGAGAAGGGCCCGGCGCGCTCGGCACCACCGCTCTTACAGCCGGCGGCCGAAGGTCGCCGCACATTCCGGACAGGCACCGCCCGCACCATGCCCCGCGAGGTCATAGCCGCATACGTGGCAGCGGAGTACGCGGGGGGAATCACCGGGCGGCGAAGCGGCAGGCTCCTGCAGCAGCTCCGCAAGCAGTTCAATCAGTCCGCCAAGCCGATCGGGCAGTTCGATCCCACGGTCGTCGACCGTCCTGTGTAAACCGTGCCGAAGCAGCCAGGGTGTCAACCAGATGTCCTCGTCCACATCGTCGTCGATCATGTGGAGCGTCGCTGAAGCGCGGTCTTCAGGCCGCAGACGAGTCCACTCCACGAGGTACGCCTCCCCCAGTCCGCGAAGCAGGTCCACGAGCGCCTGTTGAATCGGGGTGGGATAAGGCAGGTAGCGGCGGATCCACTCCCGCTCAGCAAGGGCGGAGGCCATTTTCGTGCGCGTCATCCTGTTGCGCCACGACACCACGATCCACCCCAATATAAAGGGGACCGACAGCAAGGCTAAAGTGGCAACAACCGCCCAGAAGAATCGAAGGGACATCCGTTGCGCACCCTGTTCACAACTCCGCCGGCCGGCTAGTCGTCGCTCTTGCCGCACTCAGGACAGGCGGTTCCGCGTACGGGGATCAAGTAGCCGCATCCGAGGCAGCGACCCTCGCGACGCAATACGTCGAGAATCGCCGGGCGAATGCGACGGCGTGTCCAGATGGAGAGCAAGCTGGGGGTGACCATTCCAACGATTGCACCGCCTGCGGCTGAGACCCAAGTACTGCCCGTCGGAATCCAAGGGATCGGCCCGATCGAGGAGTAGAGTGCGGCGGCAACGAAACCGGGAACAACAAGTAACGCAACGGTCCGGGCAATCGGCAGCCGCAATTGTCGGCTCGCCTCACTCGCGATGCGCTGGCGCTCCTCGGGCGAATCGACCCCGGGCAGCAGTTGATCCGCGTCGATCAAGCCGAGCGCTACCGGAGAATACAAGAGCCTGCGGAGACTCGATGCGCCGCGTTCAGTTGCGAGTGCCGGTTTCCCGGAGGGAAGGAGTTCATTCACGCGGGATCCTCCCTGTTCCGATGGTCGAGTGCGATACACTCCGGAGTCAACCATCGCTCACTGCCATCGCCATTGAGACGGATCGAGCCAGTTCGCCCAGCGAGTCCTCATGCCCGTACCCTTCAGGATACGCCGGTCGATTGACTCCGCTACGGCGAAGAAGGAGGTGGATGTAGTCCACGATCAAATCGGGGTCATCATCGATTGCGAGCGGTCCCAGCGGTGAGCGCAGTTCTACCGAGAATCGATCTGTCGGACGGAAATGCCGGCGGCAGATCGCAAGGGCCGAATCAGCGGCTTCCAGCACGACGGCAGCCGCTGCCTGGGTCGCGCCAGCCTGCGTGAACAGCTCCAACCGCGCTTCGGCGGACGCCGAAGGCTTATCCCGGAGCCGTCGGCGGCGAACCCGGCTCGCAACGTAATGTGCGACGCTCCATGCGACCACGCCCGGAGCGATGACAAAAAGCAGGGGCCGCACCGGCTGTCCCTCGCGACCGAGTGAGAAAGTCCGACGGCTGCGGATTGTACCGCGCTGCATTGGCTACACGGCCGTCGCAGGTGGATGAGAACGTGGCGGCGGCCGGCGTGCGCCAGACGCCGGATGGTCTCGCGGAGATTGACGGGCATTTCCCCGCGGCGGAGCATCCGTAAGAAGAGGGGCATCCGTCGGGCGAGGGGGCGGGGATTGGTGCCCCTGTGATTTGGATTATGTTAGGTTCGTCGTCGCGCGTCTTCACAAGTCCATCGCCCGCCGGAGATTACCGCAAACCCATTATTCGTAACAGCTTGCGATTGACAGCCGCTGTCAACCGATTATACTCTACGTTAGGAGTAAGGGGCCCCGATGGCTGAACCGCAGGAAAATCGGACGTCGGGTTCATCGTGCGGCTTGTTGCGCCGGGGATGCAGCCGTCGGCGGTGCCGTTGCGATCGCTGGCGGGAATTCTCAACGCCGTACAGCGCCTTATCGATCAGCGCGAAGAGGATGACACGGAGGAGGGTCAGGAACCAGATCCCGGTAAGGAGACTTCGCCGCGCACGTTGAATCTGCTTGATGTGGCGACGGGATCAGCGGTGTACAGGGTCGGCGCACCGGATCGGCAGGTCGTGCTGAATTTGCTGTCGGTTACCGCCAGGCAGATCGACACGCCCGGTGAAGCGGACTGGACGACGCCGACGCTCTCCTCACTCAAGGAGCTTAGTGACATTGCAAGGCGGCTTGGATGCGAAATTGAGTTCATCAACCCAGGGGGAGGGGGATCGCTCACCGATGTGATCGCGAAGATCACCCCGGATACATACCGAACCGTGTCGGCCTGCGCGATCATCCGCGGTGAAACCTCGATCTACGCGAGGATCGAGCGCGTAGGCGGTGCAACGGAAATGCACTGCGGCATCCGGCTGCCGGAAGCAAGTCGCAGGATGGTAATTTGCCGAGTCAAGACCGCGGATCTTGCAAGAGAACTTGGCCAGTGGCTGTATCAACACGTAACGCTGACCGGCGAGGCCGGTTGGCTGCGGCACGGATGGCAATTGAAGCACTTCGTCATCTCCTCGTTTGAGCCGCCAAAGACGGGATCGATCGTGGATGTCCTTCGGAAGGCGCATGACAGCGGTGGAAGTGCATGGGACGAAATTGAGGATCCCGAGGCGTACCTGGCGGAGATGCGTCGCGAGTGAGCGAATCAAGGCCCACGATCGTCGCGATCGATTCCATGACACTTGTGTGGGGAATCCGAAGCGAAGGTTCTGCTGTGCAGCAACAACGCGCGCAATGCCTCTTCGCCGAACTGGATCGGAGTCAGTCGCAGATCATCCTGCCCGCCGTTGCTCTCTCGGAGTACCTGACGCCGGTCGCGGAGAGTCAGCGAAGCGAAGTAGTCGCGGCAATCAGCTCGCGATTCCAGATCCGCCCTTTTGATACGAAGTGTGCAGCGGTCGCGGCGCGGCTCTTCTGCGACGGGAAGTCAGGGCGGCCGGCGGGTCAGCCCAACTCACGAAAGACACTTCGGGCGGACTGCCTGATCATCGCGACAGCCTACTGTCACGGAGCGCGTATTTTCTACAGCGCTGACAAGAAGTGCAGAAACCTGGCGGAGACGATAGAGACCTGGAAAGTCTGCGACCTTCCGGAGGGCCCCGGCTACTTGTTCGACTTGTAACTGACCGTGTCTCCGACACAGATCATGCTGAACCCCCTGTGTTGATCAGACGAACGCCCCGACGCGCCTCACTCCGCCCGCACACACTGTGCGACGATCCCCGTCCACGCCGCGTAACCCGCCTCCGAGACGTGAAGCCGGTCGCCCCCGACATCGCATCAGCTCACCTCTTGTTGCCCCCAATCGGCCCGCAGAAAAGGCACACAGCGGCGAGGGCGAAGTAGAACACGCATCCAGGATCGACGACCAGCGGAACCCAGGCGTACCTCGCCATGTGAGGGTAAAGCAGGCACGCGATTGCACCAGCCATCCCCCCAACAAGCGGAATAAACGACCTTCGCCGCGTTGTCGATGCATGATAATTAAACGCTATGCAATAGGCGGCGATCAACGCAAGTATGGTCGCAATGGCGATGCCGGCGAATTGCATCGCGTCCTCCCTGCCAAGCCTCACCCCGCCCGCGCAGACTCCTCGACAATCGGGACGATGATCACCTGAACTGCAAACTGCGGTCCGCATTCCCCCCGCACCCTGCACAGTCGTCCGTTCCTCGCGCAACCCGCCGCAGGAACCTGCTCTCAACCGTGACACTGCATGACATGCCGCAGTCGCCGGCAACTCCACAATGACCGCGGGGCGACCCGGCTTTCGCCAGGCCGCCCCGCAGGGGTCTCAATCAAGCAGCGGTTCGCAGTGCTTCCCAGCGCTTCGCAGTGCTCGACAGTGCCTTGCAGCGCCGCTTTTCAGCAGTCCGCCGCACACTACAGAGTCGCTTCACAGCGCAGCTTCACAGCACCGCTTCAAAGCGCCGATTCACAGCACCGATTCACAGCACCTGCCGGCGCTTCAACCGCACTGCCGTTGCAACAATCAGGCGCCGGCCGCTTCGGCCAGAGCGCGGATCGCGGCGTCGATCTTGCCGCGGGCCACGTCCACCTTGCCGCAGGCCTTCTCGCAGCAGCCGATCTTCTTCTCATCGGAGGCCTTCGCCACCGTGGCGCCCTCGCCGGCGGTGCATTCCTTCTTCTCGCCCTTGCTGTCCGACGCGGAGGCCGTCTGGCCCTTCTTCGCGCAGCAGCCCTTCGCAGCGCCCTCGCCCTTGGCGCAGCAGCCGCCGTTGACGGCCTTCTTGGCCGCGGCCAGCGCTGCATCCGCCTTCTCCTGGCTGTCGAAGGTGAACGACGCGACGCGGTAGGTCAGCTTCTTCTCAGACTTGGCCGCCATCTCCTTGGCGGTCGCCGGGCAGGGAACGCACTCATCGCCGACGGCGTAGCGGACGGTCAGAACCTGGCTGTTGAGGTAGCTGTCCAGCGCCGCGGCGTAGGCGTCCATCGCCTCGGTCTTCGTGTCGTAGTTCTTGCCCGCGACGACGAACTTGACGGCCTTCTCATCGCCCTTCGCGGCTTCGAGAGCGGCCTTCTCGCACTGCGTGCTGGTCTCGCCGACCTGGTAGGTCATGGCCGGAATGTCGTACTCGACCTTCTTGCCCTTCACCTCGCAGGAAGCCTTCGCCACCGCGCACTTCTTGGCGCACTCGCCGGATTTCGCGGCCGCTTTGGCCGTGCAGCCGGCGTCATCGCCCGCGAACGCCGCCAGACCACCGAAGAGCGCAAACAGCACCGCACCGAAAATCAACCAGAAACGCATGAACCTCTCCAATCTGTCTTGGGTTTCAAACGTATACGGACGCGCACACCCGGCTCGCCCGCGAAGCCACAAATTATAGCCGCAAACGCCCGATTCTCCCGCCTGACACACTCGCATCGGACGGATCGACCCGCCCCGACAACGCCGCCCCCCGGATTCCGCGACCCCTAAGTGTCGCACCCGCCGGGGGTTCCGATACCCGGCGCAGCAAGCGGGAATCCGCGCTGCCGGCTGTGTATTTGATAGTCGCCGACCCCTCAAGGTGATTGCACCCGACTGTCAGAAATTGTCGCCCCGACGCCCCGCTCGCACCCCCAGAACAGCCCCCGTCAGCCCCGCCACGGCCGTCAGCAGCAGGCACATGGCCGCCACCTGCGCGTCGCGGCCGAAGTGAATCGCGTTGAGCATCGTCACCGCGATGTTCCCAACTCCAGGTGGGCGAACCAGTTGCGTCGCCGAAGCCTCCGTCAGCATCAGCACCGCGACCACTGCCGACGATCCCAGCAGCGCACCCGCCGAGCGCCTCACGCGGATTTGCCAGAACGCGGCGGCCGGTGACGCTCCATCCGTGGCGGCGATTTCCGCCGTGACTCGACTGACTCCGCCCATCGCCAGTCGCAGCGTGAGAATCGGCACGATTGCGAACCGGGCGACCCCGACCAGCGCGACGAGCCACTCCGAGTCGCGCAGCCACAGCGGCCGCTGCCAGGCCGCCGCGAGCGCATCGCCGACCACCGCCGGCGGCGCCAGTGCGCCGACCAATGCGATCCACGTCAGCACGAGCGCTGTCCGCCGCGCCGCGCGCCGCCGTTCGCCCTGAACCGCCAGCCATGCGACCCCCAGCGCGGCCGAAGCGCACAGCCCCCCGCACAGCGCCGCGGTTCGCAGCGCCGCCGGCCACTCCAGCCCGTAGCGCCGCCAGGACTCCCACACGGATGCGGGCGACTCGGTCGCCGAGATCAGCACCGCGATCGGCGTCAGGATCAATGCCGCGGCCGCCAGCCCCAGCGAAGCGCCCGCCACGCGCGCGGCACCGCCTGCGCGACGCGCTGCGGGCGGATCATCGCCGACCAGCGCCATCTCCGCGACGACGCTGCGCAGGCGCGGAACCATCAGCCACAGGGCGCTACACAACAACAGCAGAATTGTCATCAGCGGCCAGGCCAGCCGTGCGACGCCGCCGGGTTCGTGAATCTGCTGCGCGGCGATCAGGATCTGCGTGTTCCACGTCAGCACCAGGCACAGGTGGCAGACCGTGAATTCCGCCATGGCAAGCAACGCCGCGACCAGCACCGCCAGCCCGATCCAGGGCAGCATCGCGCGCAGACCGAATCGCAGCAGGGCGCTCACAGCGCCCAGGTCCAGCGCTCCGAGCGCCACCGCGTTTCGACCCGCGCTGCGCCACCCGGCGACCAGCACGACGGCGCACAGCGGCGCCAGCCAGGTGGCCAGGCAGAGCACCGCCCGGCCGTGCAGCAACAGGATCGCGGCGGTTCCCTGCACGTCGAGTGCCGTCGCGACGCCGCCGCGCAGCAGAACGAGGCTCCAGGCATAGGCGTAGACGTAGGGTGGCGTGAGCAGCGCCGCGAGACCCAGCGCCGGCAGCAGCCGTCGCAACCGGGGTGGAGCAGACAGGACGCCCGCGGCCAGCGCAGCGCCGAGCGCCGTCGCCGCAACGCCCGAGGCCGCGGCGATAAGGGCGCCGCGCAGCAGGAGGGCTATGCGGCCGCCGGCCAGCGCCGCGGCCTGCGGCTCGGCGCGCAGCGCTTCGCCCGCGGCGATGACGGCCGGCCAGAGAATGGATGCGGACAGGATTGAAACGGCGAGCGCGGGCAGAAGCCGGGCGGTCAGGCTGCGCTGGGAGGGGAGGGAGTTCATCCGACCGAGCGGGCCGGTCGGCGCAGCCCGCTGCGCGGCTCGAGGTCCAGGTCGCAGGTTCGGCCGGCCTTCCACAGGTGATGGCCGAGCAGGGCGATCATGGCGGCATTGTCAGTGCAGAAGGCCATGGGAGTGAGAATCAGCTCAAGCCCGGCAACGGCGCAGGCGCCGGCCAGCGCGCTGCGCAGCGCTCCGTTCGCCGCGACTCCGCCGCCGACGACCACGCGCGGCGCTCCGACGCGCTGCGCCGCCTCGATGGTGCGTTCGACGAGCGGCTCGACCAGCGCGGCCTGAAACGACGCCGCGATGTCGGCGAGCTGCGCGCGGGAGAGGTGCGCCACGGAGCCGTACTTTCGCCCGCGGCCGTAGACGTGGTAGAGCACCGCGGTCTTGAGGCCGCTGAAGGAGAAGTCGAGCGAATCGCCGTCGGGGCGGGTGCGCGGGAAGTGGATGGCGGCGGGGTTGCCGTCGCGCGCCAGGCGATCGACGAGCGGCCCGCCGGGGTAGCCGAGTTCGAGAATCGCGGCGACCTTGTCGAAGGCTTCGCCGGCGGCGTCGTCGGTGGTCTGGCCGAGCAGTTGCACGTTGAGCCAGTCGCGAACGTGGTAGAGCGAGGTGTGCCCGCCGCTGACGACCAGCGCCACGGCCGGCCAGCGCGGCGAACCGGGAGTTGGGGGGGTCAATGCCGCGCTGACGGCGTGCGCGTCGATGTGATCGACCGGCACGAGCGGTCGATCCAGCAGCCAGGCCAGCGTCCGCGCAGCGGCGACGCCGACGAGCAGCGACCCGACGAGGCCGGGTCCGTCGGTGACGGCCACGGCGTCGACCTCGCGATAGGTGACGCCGGCGGTGTGCAGGGCGTGCTCGATGATTCCGCGGATGGATTCGACGTGGGCGCGGGCGGCGAGTTCGGGGACGACGCCGCCGAAGCGGGTGTGGACGCTCTCCTGCGAGGCGACGATGTTGGACCGGACGATGCGGCCGTCGGCGAGGACAGCGGCGGCGGTTTCGTCGCAGGAGGTCTCGATCGCGAGGACGATGTCGGGCATCGGTGGGATTGTATCGGCGCGGCTGGAACGTCGGGTGGTTGGTGTTGAGGGTGATTGGTGTCGAGGGCGATTGGTGTTGAGGGTGGCATGCTCTCGCGGTACTCCGCGTGAGCATGAATTCGATGCGGGTGGACCGCTCTCGCGGTGTGAGCATGAATTCGAAGCGCCGGCCATCACGAAGCGTGGAACTTGCACGCGCCGCCATGCGCCGTTGACGCGAACCCGGGGCGAGCGGCGCGCGTCAGAGGCTCTCGCCCCGTGTCACGGGACCAGCGCAGTATACTTCGCCGAAACGGGCACGCTGCCCGAGGACGCTGAGGCAGGCTCGATCCTTGTGCAGACGGCGCAATGGCGCTGTTGGAGGAGATTCGAGAGCGAGTGGCGCTTGTGGAAGCGCATGCTTACGCGGAGTATCGCGAGGGCATGGCGACCCTGTCGGAGTGCAGAGGGCGAGCGGTGGATGAGGAAGAGCATGCTTACGCGGAGTACCGCGAAAGCATGCCACCCATACACCCCCTCCACCCATTCACCCCCCTCCACCTCTCCACCCGACCACCTGGCCACCTGGCCAACCGGCTGATGACGAAGCGCAGCGGATCGTGAAGACGAAGCGTAATGGATCGTGAAGACGAAGCAACGTAGATCGTGACGACGAAGCGTAATAGATCGTGAAGACGATGCGTTACAGATAAGGAATCGCCCCATGAAGAAAATTCGCCTCTTTACCCCCGGGCCGTGCATGGTGCCCGAGGAAGCGCTGCTCGAAATGGCCCGCCCCTTCGAGCATCACCGCACCGCCTGGTTCAAGGACGTCATCAAGGACTGCACCGCCAAGCTGCAGAAGGTCTTTCACACCGCCAACGAAGTACTGATCCTCACCGGCTCCGGCACCGCCGCCGCCGAGGGCGCCATCGTCGGCTGCTGCCCGCCGGGATCGAAGATGCTGACCGTCGAGGGCGGCAAATTCGGCGAGCGCTGGGGACAGATCTGCGAGCAGTTCGGCATCCCCGTCACGCGGCACAAAGTGGACTGGGGCACCGCCGTCGATCCGGGCGTGATCGCCGACCACCTCAAGAAGGACCCCGCGATCACCGCCGTCATGGTGGTGCACAGCGAGACCTCGACCGCGACGGCCTGCGACCTGGCCGCGATCGGCAAAATCACAAACGCGGCCGGCAAGCTGCTGCTGGCCGACTGCATCACGTCGGCCGGGGCGCTGCCGCTGAAGCCCGATGAGTGGGGAGTGGACATCGTCATCACCGGGTCGCAGAAGGCGCTGATGCTGCCGCCGGGGCTGGGCTTCGTGTCGGTCAGCCCGCGGGCGTGGCAGACGATCGAGAACAACAAGAAGCAGACGGCGTTCTACGTGAATCTCAACAAGGCCCGAAAATCGGCGAAGGACAGCGACACGCCGTTTACGCCGGCGCACCTGCTGGTCCGCGGGCTGAAGGTGACGCTGGACATGCTGCTGGCCGAGGGGATGGAGAACGTGTGGAAGCGGGTCGCGGGGCTGGCGGCGGCCACCCGCGCCGCGGGCGACGCGATCGGCATGACGACGTACTCGAAGCGGCCGAGCGATTCGGTGACGGCGCTGAACGTGCCGGCGGGTGTTTCGGAAAAGGACTTCCGCAAGCAGCTTCGGGATCGCTACGGCATCCACCTGGCCGGCGGACAGGATCAGATCGAGGGCAAGGTCGTGCGGATGTCGCACATGGGGTTCGTGGACAGCGTGGACACGATCGGGGCGATCAGCGCCATCGAGCAGACGCTGCACCGGATGGGCCACTCGTTCACACTGGGTGCAGGGGTCGCGGCCGCGACGAAGGTGTTCGCGGAACGGGCGTAAGCGGAAAAGAGTTTCTCGCAGAGGCGCAGAGAGCGCGGAGAGAAATGCGGGAAGAGATGGAGTCTGAACCAGAGCCTGAGCCTGATTCGAGACCGAATGCTCGATCAAGACGGGTCACTGCATCTGCGGAAGAACTTTGCGGCAGAATGGCCCTGGTGCGCTTTCCACGGAAGGGCGGATGGTACGCGCGACCGATGGCGCAGGTCCGCAGAAGCGCGGTGCGGACGTGAACACATGAGCCAGCGGTGGCGGGATTGCCGGAATCCGGCGGCATGCGTGACCACGGGTCGAAGTCGTGAGCCATCGAGAGATGTGCGTATGAACCCGGGTGAGTGCATCAGCGACGATGACGGCGTCGCCGGCGAAGAGCCGTCCCGCGACCGGACTAACGCGGTCTCAGGCGCCATTGTCGACACGGCGATTCGCGTGCATCGGGAGTTGGGGCCGGGATTAATGGAATCCGTCTACGAGGCCGTGCTGGCCTTTGAACTGCGACATCGCGGGTTTCATGTGGAGACGCAGGTGCCGGTTCCGGGCGCTGGCAGAACATCTGTCTTGAAGTTGGTTTTCGGGCAGACCTGCTGGTGGAAGGGCTTGTGGCCGTGGAGCTGAAGAGCATCGACGCCGTTGCACCAGTGCACAAGAAGCAGTTGTTGACCTACCTGCGCTTAATGGACAAGCGCGTCGGGCTGCTGATCAACTTCAATGTCGTCCTTCTCAAGGACGGAGTGACCAGAATTGTCAATGGTCTCCAGTGAGCACCTCCCTCTCGTTGCGGCGCATCCGTCACCGCTGAAGTAGCTATGCATCGCCCTCTTGTTGTCTCTCCTTTCCACACACACTCTCTTTCCTTTTCTCCCTGCTCTCTCTGCGCTCTCTGCGCCTCTGCGAGAGCTCTTTGAGAAGTGGCGGAGACGAGAGTGTTCGCGGAACGGGCGTAAGCGGAGAGGAGTTTCTCGCAGAGGCGCGGAGAGCGTGGAGAGAAGACGGGAGAGAAATGCGGGAATAGATGGAGTCTGAACCAGGGCCTGAGCCTGAATCGAGGCCGAATGCTCGACTAGGACGGATCTCTGCATCTGCGGAAGAACTTTGCGGCGGAATGGCCCTGCCCGCGCCATTCGCGGATCGGCGCCCGGCCTGTATCATCGCCCGCGATGCCTGAATTACCCGAAGTCGAGTCCATCGTCCGCGCCAACCGCGACCGGCTCGTCGGCCGCACCTTCACCGACTTCGAGACAAGCTGGCCGCGAAACACGCTCCCCGCACCGGACGCCGTTCGCGACGCCCTGCGCGGGCGGCTCATCGCCGACGTCTGGCGCCGCGCGAAGTACATCATCTTCACGCTGGCCGCGCCGAGTGCCGACGCCGGGCGGGGTGCTGACGCCGGGCAGAAGGCCGTCGCCGGGTCGCCGATGCGAGGTGCGCCGCTCGCGACCGGCCACACGAAGCGGCCGGCCGCCCTCTCGCCGCATGCCGCGCGACCGGCCGCCCCTTCGCCGCATGCCGCGCGACCGGCCGCCCCTTCGCCCCTTTCCGCCCGTCGCTCGAACGGAAGGCAAAGCCCCGGCTACCTGCTCATCCACCTGCGCATGTCCGGGCGGCTGGAGTGGGGCGACCCGGTTCTTCCGGGGCAAAAACGTCCCGCCGCCACCCGCTCGGGGATTTCGGGATCCGACGTACCCCGTCCGGACGCGCCGCACACCCGCGCGGTCTTCACCCTCGACGACGGGGCGCGGCTGCTGTTCTGCGACGCCCGCAAGTTCGGGCGCATTCTCTGGACCCGCGACCTGACCAGCGTGACGGCCGACCTGGGTGTTGAGCCGCTGGAGCCGGAGTTCACCGCCGGCCTGCTCGCCGACCTGCTGACCCGCCGCAGCGGGCGCATCAAGCCGCTGCTGCTGGACCAATCGGTCGTGGCGGGGATCGGCAACATCTACGCCGATGAGGCATTGCACCGCGCCGGGCTTCATCCGCTGACGCCGGGCAATCGCGTATCGCCCGCTGCGGTGAAGCGCCTGTGCCACGCCATCCGTTCCGTGCTGCGGGCCGCGATCCGGCACAACGGCACGTCGTTCGACTGGGTGTATCCGACCGGGACGATGCAGGACCACCTGCGGGTCTATGGGCGAACCGGGGAGGCCTGCCGCACCTGCGGCACGGCGATTGAGGCGCTGCGCGTCGGCCAGCGCGGCACGCACCTGTGCCCGCGCTGCCAGCCCGCCCCGCGGGGCGCTTCCAGCGGAGGCCGGGCGTTGCGAAGCGCCTCGCCGCGGGTATAATCCACGGCTCGAAACATCGGGCACGTAGCTCAGTTGGGAGAGCGCCGCGTTCGCAATGCGGAGGTCGTGGGTTCAACTCCCATCGTGTCCACTGTCCCCCCTTGATTCCCGCAGGTCACCGGCCCACTCCGGCTTCGGGAGCCCGCTCGCGTGATTGAGTCCCTGTCGCTGCTTCAACGGCGCGTGCTGGGCGTCCTGATCGAGAAAGCCCTCGCGCAACCCGCCTATTACCCGATGACGCTCAACGCCGTCGTCGTCGCCTGCAACCAGAAAAGCAACCGCGACCCGGAAATGGACCTGGCCGAGGAAGCCGTCTTCGACACGCTCGAAGAGCTGCGGCAGGCCGGCCTCGTCGTTCGCTCCTCCACCTCCGGCGGCCGCACGGACCGCTACCGCCACCTGGCCAACGAGGGCTTCGGCTGGGACGGGCGGCAGCGCGCCGTCATGGCCGAGCTGCTCCTGCGCGGCCCGCAGACGCTTTCCGAGCTGCGCACCCGCGCTTCGCGCATGACGCCGATCGACTCGCAGGAAGCGCTGATGGAGGTGCTGACCGCGCTGGAGTCGCGCAATCCGCCGCAGGTCCGCGCGCTGCCGCGGCAACCCGGCCAATCGGCGATTCGCTGGACGCACCTGCTGTACCCGCCGGGCGAGTCGCCGCCGGTCATTGCGTCTTCCGAGGCGGAGCGGCCGGAAGCCGCCCGAGGCAGCGCTGCGAGCGCACCGGGTTCGGCGGCTGCGATTATTGAACAGGAGACGGCGCTGCGGGAGGTGATCGACGGGCTGCGCGACGAGATTTCCTCGTTGCGCGAGGCGCTCGCCGACCTGCGCGGGCGCTTCGACGAACTGGAGCGTCTGCTCCGCTGACCGGTGCCTGCATGCCGCTGACCATTGACTGGCTGCGCTCGGCGGTTCGCGTCGCGGATGGCGCCTGGTCCACGCAGTTGCACGCGCGCGGATTTCCGAGCCGCACCGCCGCCGAGCTGGCCTGCCTCGAAGCGCCGGGGTTGGTAGCGCAGCTTGCGAGCGACTATCTCGCGGCCGGCGCGCAGGTTCTTTGTACTAACTCGTTCTCCGCCAATCGGCTGATGCTCGCCCGCCGTCGGATTGAGGCCGATCCCGTTGAACTATGCCGGGCCGCGGCGAAAATCGCCATGGCCGCCCGCGACGCCTATCGCACCGCAGCGCCGGAACCGGCGGCCGCCCGCACCTCTGCCGCGCGCACTGCGACGAGCGAATCCCGCCGTCGCAGCGCCCCGCGCAGCGGCGCGTCGGTCACCGCCGTCGGCGGCGAAGCCCATGTGGCCGGGGTAATCGGGCCGTGCGGGTCGATCCTGGCGGTCGGAGAGACGCCCGAAGCCCAGATCGAGGCGTGCTTCGCCGAGGCGGCCGGCACACTCGCCGACGCGGGCGTCGATGCCCTGCTGTTCGAGACGTTTTCCGAGGTCGAGGAACTGCTCCTGGCGCTGCGCGCTGCGCGGGGCGTGACGCGCCTGCCGCTGATCGCGTGCATGTCCTTCGACTCCGGGCCGCAGCGGACCCGCACGATGACCGGGCAGGAGGCCGCCGCCTGCGCCCGGGCGCTGGATGAGGCCGAGGCGGACGTCATCGGCAGCAACTGCGGAGCGGGAGCCTCTGAGGCGCTGCCGGCCCTCTTCGCCGTACGCAGTGCGACCGAGCGGCCGGTGTGGGTCAAGCCGAACGTCGGGCCGCCGGAGCTGGAGGGCGGCGTTCCCGTCCATCGCGTTTCGCCGGAGGAATTCGTCGAGCCGTTCGCGACGCTGATCGAGGCCGGGGCGAACGTCGTGGGCGGCTGCTGCGGCGCGTCGCCGGAGCACATCCGCCGGCTGGCGGCCTCGCTGCGGCCGAAGCGCTCGCGCTGAACCGCGGCCCGCCCGCCGATGGGATACGATCCACAACCATGCCGCAGATTGAAGCGCAGGAACTGAGCCGCACCTTCCGCGTCGCGGAGCGCGAGACGGGCCTGCTGGCCGCCTTGCGCAGCCTCGTGCGACGGAAGCACCGGCTCGTTCACGCCGTTGATCGCGTTTCATTCACCATCGAAACGGGCGAGATCGTCGGCTTTCTCGGGCCAAACGGGGCGGGCAAGACCACGACGCTCAAGATGCTGACCGGGCTGCTGCATCCGACCGGCGGGGCGGCCACGGTGCTGGGCTGCGTGCCGTGGCGGCGGGATCCGGACTACCTGCGGCAGATCAGCCTGGTGATGGGGCAGCGCAGCCAGCTCTACTGGGACCTGCCCGCGGCCGATTCGTTCGAAGTACAGATGTCCGTCTACGGCGTGGATCGCACCGACGGCCGGCGCGTTCTCCACGATCTGATCGAGCTGCTGGACCTCGGCGGCGTGTTGAAGAAGCCGGTGCGGACGCTCTCGCTCGGCGAGCGGATGAAGTGCGAGCTGTGCATGGCGCTGCTCTACCGCCCGCGGGTGCTTTTTCTCGATGAGCCGACGATCGGCGTGGACATCACGATGCAGGCGCGCATCCGCCAGTTCATCGCCGGCTACAACCGCTCGCACGGCGCCACCGTCATCCTCACGTCGCATTACATGGCCGACGTGACGGCCCTCTGTCGGCGCGTGATCGTGATCGACCACGGGCGGATTCTCTTCGATGGGCCGCTCGCGGCGCTGGCCGGCCGGCTGGCGCCCTTCAAGGTCATCACGATTGACCTGGAGCGCGACGTCAACGGCAGCGACTTCACCCCCTATGGCGAACTGCTGGAGCAGGAAGCGCGGAAGGTGACGCTCCGCGTGCCGCGCGACGCCGCCGCGGGAGTTGCCTCGCGCCTGTTGGCCGACCTGCCCGTGCTCGATCTGACCGTGCAGGATCCGCCCATCGAGGACGTCATCGGCCGCGTCTTCGCCGAAAGCGCCCGCCCATCAGGCGCTGGGACACCCGCCGACGAACCGGCCGGAGCTTCGCCATGAGCGGCCTGCCGCGCGCGTGGCTGGCCCTGCTGCGGCGCTCGATCGCGGGGATGATCCAGTATCGCGGCGAAGTGGCGCTGTGGGCGATCTGGGGTGTGATCTATCCGGCCGTGGCGCTGACGATGTGGAACGCCGCCGCGCGCGACGCCGAGGGCGGGGCGATTCGCGGATTCGGGCCTCCGGAGTTTGCGACCTACTTCCTGCTGTCGATGATCGTGCAGCACCTGACGGCGGCGTGGGATGTGCACGAAATGGGCTGGCAGGTGCGCACCGGGCACCTGTCGCCGGCGCTGCTGCGCCCGCTGCTGCCGATGTGGGGCAGCCTCAGCGACAACGTCGCGTACAAGTTGGTCACGCTTGTCATTCTGGCGCCGATCTGGGCGCTGGTGGCATGGATCGTGCAGCCTCGCTTCGAAGGCGGGTGGATCGACTACGTCGCCGCCGTGCCGGCCGTGCTGCTGGGCGCGGCGATTCACTATCTCTGGCAATACAACCTGGCGCTGATCGCGTTCTGGAGCACGCGCACCAACGCCGTCGGCGAGTTCTGGTTCGGCGGAAAGCTGCTGTTCGGCGGGTTGATGGCGCCGCTGGCGCTGCTGCCGCCGCTGCTCCAGACCGTCGCTGCGCTGCTTCCCTTCCAGTGGATCATCAGCTTTCCGATCGAGGTGGCGATGGGGCGGCTGGGCGGGGCGGACATCGTGGCCGGGCTGATCTGCCAGGTGCTCTGGACGCTGGCCGCAATCGCCGTCTTCCGCGTCGCCTGGCCGGCGTCGCTGCGGCGCTACGGCGCGGTGGGAGTATAGCGCATCGGTTGGGTGTGTTCGGAGCGGGGTCGGGCGATTGGCGACATGATGCAACGCCTGTCCGGACCGGACACACCGTACGGAACTCCGCGGATCGGCACTGCTCACAACACTTTGCAACTTGCGGAAGCGGCCCGCCGACACACAACCCGCCCTACTGCGCGCGCGGACGGGCGATCCGGGCAAGCTGCTTGAGCAGCGCATCGGGGCTGGTCTCGGGTCGATCACAAACGTAATTGCGACAGACGTACGCCGTCGGCAGGCCGCCGACCTGCGGCCGATCGGCCAGCAGCGGCGAACGCAGCGGGTCCGTCGCGCCGGGCCGCGCTCCCATGACCACCGCGCCGGGGATGTAGGTGAGGTCGGCGGCACGCCGCAGCGCCCGGGTGCGCGGGTCGTCCGGGTCCCCGATGATCGCAATCTCCACAGCGCCCGCCAGCGCGAAATCCGCTCCGCACAGGAACCGCTCGGACGCGCCCAGCGCCCCGCGCACTTCGTCGGAGAGCGCAAGCAGCATCCGCCCGGCGCGATCGGTCAGCTCGCGCTCGCCCAGCATGACGCCCAGCCGCAGAAGGTTCATCAGCATGACGGAGTTGCCCGACGGCGTCGCGCTGTCCCGCAGGTCGCGGGCGCGGACGATCAGCGCCTCGTGATCGTCGGCGGTGGTGAAGAACCCCGCGCCGGCGTCGTCCCAGTAGTGCTCCACTGCCGCAGCACAAAGCGCGCGGGCTTCGATCAGCCAGCGCGGCTCCCAGGTCGCCTCGTACAGCTCGATCAGCCCGTCGATCAGGTTGGCGTAATCCGCGACAAACGCGACGCCCAGCGTGCGGCCGTCGCGCCACGAACGCAGCAGCCGCCCGCCGCGGCGCTGCTCGCGCAGAATGAAATCGGCGGCCGCAGCCGCGGCGCTCGTGTAGCGCGGTTCGTCCAGCACGCGCCCCGCGCGGGCCAGCGCCGCGATCAGCAGCCCGTTCCACTCGCAGAGGATCTTCTCATCGCGGTGCGGAGCGGGCCGGCCGCGGCGCACCGCCAGCAGCCGCCGGCGCGAATCGTCCAGCCGGCGTTGCAGTTCATCCGGCGAAATGCCGCGCTTCTCGGCCAGCGTCAATAGCGGCGCGGGAAGGTGCAGGATGTTCTTGGGCGCACCCGGCTCGTGTGGATCGCTCCAGTTGCCCTCCGGCCGGACGCCGAAAGCGGCGCAGAACAACTCGGCCTCGGCCGCGCCCAGCGCCTGCACGATCTCCTCCTGCCGCCAGACGTAATACGCGCCCTCGCGCCCCTCGCTGTCGGCGTCCCGGCTGGAATAGAAGCCGCCGCCCGGCGCTCGCAGATCCTCGATGCAGTAATCGAGAATTGACCGCGCAAAGCGGTCCGCGCCGGCGTCTGGCCGCACGCGGTGCGCGTCGATCGCGACCCGCGCGACCAGCGCCTGGTCATTGAGCATCTTCTCAAAGTGCGGCACCAGCCAGTCGGGATCGGTGCTGTAACGGGCGATGCCGCCGGCAAGCTGGTCGTTGATCCCGCCCGCGGCCATCTGATCCAGCGTGACGAAGACGCGCTGCAGCAGCTTCTCGCGCCGCGCGGCGTCGGTCGATCGATGGGCCGATCGCAGGAACAACTCCATCGCCATCGACGGCGGGAACTTGTTCGTGCCGCCGGAAAGCAGCCCGCCGCGCTGCGCATCGAATGCGTCGGCCAGGATGTCGGCGGCGCGGTCGATCAGCTCCAGCGACAGGCCGGAGGCGGAATCGCCCGCCGCCGTCGGCGCGGCCAGCGCGGCGCGCAGGTGCTCGGTGAGCGTGTCGGCGTCGCGCTGCAGCGCGTCGCGGTGGGTGGTCCACAGTTGCCCGATCCGCTCGCACAACTCGCCGAATCCGGGACGACCGTAGCGCGCGGTGGGCGGGAAATAGGTGCCGGCGGCGAAGGGCTTGAGGTCGGGGGTCAGCCACACGCTCATCGGCCAGCCGCCCTGCCCGTTCGTATAGGCCAGCGTGGCCTGCATGTAGATGTCGTCGATGTCGGGGCGCTCCTCGCGATCGACCTTGATGTTCACGAACCAGCGGTTCATGACGGCGGCGACGGCCGGATCCTCGAAGGACTCATGGGCCATCACGTGGCACCAGTGGCAGGCCGAGTAGCCGATCGAGAGAAAAATCGGGCGGTTCTCGCGGCGCGCGAGCGCCAGCGCTTCATCGCCCCACTCGTACCACTCGACGGGGTTGTGCGCGTGTTGCTGAAGGTAGGGAGAGGTCGAACGCGCCAGGCGGTGAGCGGCGGCGGGCGACGTGGAGGCCGCAGGGTCGGCCGGGGCGGAATCAGCAGAAGGGGTCATGGCCGGGGCTTTCGTGTCCGGGGGTGGCGCGGGCCGCGCGGCGCAGCCGGTCAATTCGCCGGCCCACATCATCGGCAGAAGCGCCAAGTACGGAATCGGCGGCAGACGCATGGCGACGGACGAGGACCGGTAAGTGGCTTGCATGGCTACCCCGATTGTATCCACTGAGGAAGACGTGCTTGCCCTTGCGGCGTCGTCCAATTTATTTGCAGGGAATTCGTCACTTGAGTAGTGAGTAGGCCCGGCGGACGGCGCTTTGCCTCCTGAAGCCCGCTGAATCGGGGAGCCCCGTGCGGGTCTGGTGCGTCAAGGATCTCAGGAGCAAGCGATGGCAACGAAGGCTCTGGAAGTGACAATTCGCCTGAACAACGTGCAGTACGAGAAGGTGCCGTTTGAACAGGCCTGCTCGCTGTTCATCGGATACGCCCGCGCCGGCAAAGACGCCGGTAAGCGACTATGGGCGTTGAACCGGGACCAATGGGCCACCGCCTTCCTATCCGAGCTGACCGGTGGACGCGCAAGGCTACCAGGGCATGGGGAGTGGGCGGACGTAGAAGCCTGGTTCACGTCCGCGCTGGCGGCGTATCGCGCCGGAAACGAGGTGAAGGCACGGACGTCTCTCAGCCGCGGCGCCGCGATGCTGGAGGTTGTCACTGAAAAGCAGATGGCGTACCGAAGGTGCATCGACCGCGGCGCGACACGTACGAAGTTAGTTCTCGTCGTTGTCGTTTTCGCTGCCGGCGCGGTAATCAGCGGCGGTGTCGGCGTGAAACTGTCGAGCCTGGCAGCGGGTGCCGGAGCGTCCGCCGGCTTCACGTTGATCACCAGCGCCGCGGACCAGACCTACGCGAAGCACATCGGGCTCGAGAAGTCCTACGACATTGTCGGCATTGTGCGTGACACGGCTGCCAGCTTCGTCGGCAGTCTCATCGGGGGAAAGCTCGCGTCCATGTTCCTTGCCAAGCTCCAAGCACGGCTGCTCGATCCTCGGAGATTGTCAGATCTAGATCTGTTTCAGGCGGCTTGGGTTGCGGCCAACGTTGCGTTGCCGAGAGTCACGCCCGGCGAAATATTCGCTGCCAACGCGGGCTTCGGTACAGGCGCCGAGCTGATGATCCGGCTGGTTCGTGCTCTGCACTCCCGCTCCAGCCCGGGTCGCTCATCGCTCTCGGGGTTTGTCGACACGCTCGTGGACCGGATGCCTGCCGCGGAGCGAAAGCGATACGCGGATGAGGTGCGCCGCAGGACGGTCGGCACCCGATAGTTTCCGGGGCGTGACGGCTCTCCGTTCTCCGGTCTTGTACCGCCTGCATCAGCACGCGGAAAGGGAAGTACGGACCCGATATGCCGCCCCGTCAGCGAACCAGTAGCGCCCAGGCGACAAACCACGTCGCCAGCAGCGCCGCCAGGCCGCCGGCCGCCTGCCAGCCGTACCCGCGGAACGCCGGCGGCGAAGAAGGCGCTGCGCTGCTTCGGGCTGCATTGGCCGCGAGCGGCTGCGGTTTGGCGAAGAGAGAGAGAGCGACCGCTGCCGGAAGCGGGCGATCAAGGGCCTCCGCGACGACGCCATTTGCGGCCGCGGGCGAACCTTCCGGCGCCGGCAAATCAGCGACAGGCTCGCAGGGGATGGGTCCGGCCTGCGCCGGATCGAACGACCACTCCTCCACGCGCTGCCACGTCACGTCGGTCCAGCCGCCGCGTTCGCCGGCGATCACGCGCGACGGATCGAAGCGCGGCCCGTCGCTGCGGATGGCGCGCTCCAGGCGAATCTCCGCGGACGCCCCCTGCCCGTCGAATTCCTCGAGCAGGGCCGCCGCGATTTCAACAGCGTGCGCTTCATCCCGCGCTTCGCGCGTCGCGGCCGCAGCGCCGGAAACATGAATGGATACCCGCAGCGCCCGCGACTCCGCCGCGAGTCCGGCCAGAGGCGTCGCGCGCGCAGCGACCGCCGACCGGGATGTGGTGACGGCAACTTCCGGCTGAACGAAACCGAGGAGGAACGGCACGGGGCACCTGATGAGAGGAATTTCGGCGACGCGGAATGATGAGCAGGCGCTGCGGGCGTGTCAATCGGGCAAACGCCCGCGGCGCAGTTTGGCGCGCCGAATTCTCAGGTGCGTATCTTCGCCGCCAGCGCCGCCAGTTCCTCCGCCGCGGCGCTGCGCGCGTTCCAGCGATACCCCAGCCCGTCGCCGTCGCGGCGCGGAATGATGTGAACGTGCACGTGCGGCACGACCTGCCCCGCTGCCGAGCCGTTGTTCTGCAACAGGTTGTAGGCGCTCGCGCCGACCGCCGCGAGAATCCGCGGCGCGAGCTGCGCAGCGGTTCGCGCCAGCGCCGCCGCCTCATCGCCGGTCAGCTCGTGCAGCAGAGCGACCTCTCGCCGCGGAATCACGAGGGTGTGCCCGGGCGCGAGCGGGGCGATGTCGAGAAAGGCGAACGTGAGAGCGTCTTCGTGGACGCGATGACAGGGTATCTCGCCCCGGATGATGCGGGTGAAAATCGACGCGGCGGCGGACATGCGGCGCTCCCGGCTGGTGCGGATGCGGACGGCCCGGCGTGACCCGGGAACTCCCCGATCCGCGCATTGGTATTCGTTTCGCGGGGCCGAGGCAATAGAATGGACGCATCCCGCGGGCCGGCGGCACACTTCGTGCGCGGCTGGATGCGGAGATTCCCCGGATTCGGAGCGGAAGATGAGGATCCCGGCCCTGTTCTGCGGCCGCGGCTCGCCGAGAGTGCGGCGCCGCACGGCGGCAACATCCGACCGGACGCGGACGGCGATCGGCGTCGTGGTCGGGATCGGCCTGGCGTGCCAGATGCTGGCTACGCGCACCGCTGCTCAGCCGTGTACCTCCGCCTGCGGCGACTTTAGCGGCGATGCGTTCGTGTCCGCCCCGGACGTGGCCCCGTTCCTGGACTGCCTCGGTCAGCCGGTTGATCCGCCGTCGCCCTGCCGGTGCGCTGATCTCGACGGCAGCGGCGCGGTCGGCATGGCGGACGTCGCGCTCTTTCAGCGGCTGTTCGGCGCCGGCTCGGACGAGGCCGCCCCGCACTGCACCGGCGCGGCGCCGGCCGCGGCCAATCTCACTGCGTATCGACCGCAGCATCGCGGCGGCTACGCCCCATTCCAGCGAACCGCAATCAGCGAAGCCGACGAGGCGGACCTGCTGCTCGGGCCGGGCATCCGTCGAAATGCCCCGGCGGACGTGGACCCCTTCGGCGAGGATGACCTGATCGAGGTGCAGCTTGACGTGGCACCGGCGGGAGCGGCGCTGGCGCTGCGCCGCGGAGACCCCGCGCTGCGCGTCTGGACCACCCGAACGCGCCAGGCGGGCACCGAGATCGCGTTTAACGGCGACAAGACCGGCGTGCTTCCGATCGGGCCGGCACAATCGTCGCTGACGCTGTGGGTCGAATGGGCCGCCGCCGCGCACGGTGAGGCGGAGCTGCACGTCGAGTCGCCGGCGGTGCGCACGCCCAAGGACACGCTGCTGTTCCGCACATTCCGCTCGATCGTGCTCGCGCTGGGCGGCGAGAACCAGGTTCCATCCGATCCGCCGGATCCCAACGCCGGAACGTTCGTGTCGGCCGTCGATCTTTATCAGTCCGGCTACGACGTGCACATGTACGACGAGGACAACGTCGGAGCGGACGGGTCGGGGGCGACGTTCAACGAAGCCGCGACGGCGATTCGCGAGCGCGGCGTCACGACGGTGGCGATCTACGGCTACAGCCACGGCGGCGGCTCAACCTATGACCTGGCCGACCGGCTCGACGTGCAGCGCGCGGGGCTGGGCGTGTTCGAGATCGTCTGGACGTCGTATGTCGATAGCGTGTCGAACGACTCCGACTTTGACACGGCCCAGGAGCTGCGCCGTCCGCCGTCAACCGGGTTTCACGTGAATCACTACCAGCGCGGCTCGTTCTTCCAGGACCTGGGGCTGGACGGCGGGCCGGTGCCGAACTCGGTTCCGCCGCCGAGCGGGCTGGATGTCGAGACGACGCCCTGGGGGGCGGGCTGTACGCACTTCGAGGTCGATGACTTTCCGCAGGTGCTGAACCTGATGCGCTCCACGCTGCTGAGCGGAGTTCCGATCCCATGACGAGACTGACCATGATTCGCTTACAGGCCCCACTCCCGGCGCGCACCGCCCGGGCCATCAGCCGCACCGCCTGCCTGGCGTGCGCGCTGTTCCTCGTCGCCGGCGCGGCCGCGCAGACCGGTGGCCCCGCGCCGCCGAAGATCGACGCCGATCCGCTGGTTCAGGCCCGGATCGCCGCGGTCGCCGATGCGCCGGATGTCGATTCGCGACGAAAGGCGCTCGAACGCATCGAAGCAGCGCATACGCCGCCATCCGACGACATGATCCGCCAACTGGTGATCTTCGCCGCCGGTGCGAAGGACACGCGCGCCGCGATGGCGCCGGCGGTGATTCTGCGCCGGCTCGACGTGACGGAGGACGCGCAGGTGCGGGCGCTGATCCCGCTCCTGGACTCGCCCGACGCGGCAATCGTCGCCGCTGCGCGGGGGGTGCTCAGTGGAGTCGAGAAGCGCAGCGCGTCGCGACGGGCCGACCTCTCGGCCTACCTGGAGCCGACCGCATCGCGGCTGCGCGCCGGCGAAGCGATCCCCGACGGCCTGGTCCGCCATCTGTACGGCGTGGACCCCGGCGCGGCGATGCTGCTGATGATGCGCGCGCACCAGTGGCGCGATCCGGCCGCCATGCGCGAGCTGCTGTGGGCCGAGCACGTCCTTTCGGGGACGTTGTGGAAGCAGCAGCACGGATTCCTGCGGCCCGATGAGGTCGAAGACGCGGCGGTCGTCGAGCTTCGCCGCCTGGCCGGCCACCGGGAGTGGTGGGTGCGGCTGTGCGCTGCGGAGCTGATGCGCGCGCACCGCTCGCTCGCACAAGCGGACCTGGCCGGCGCACTGGCCGCGGATGAGAACGCGCTGGTCCGGGAATCCGCGACGGCGACCATTGCGCCTGAGCCGCAGGGCCGATAGCGGCTGCAGCCGGCTCCGGCGCCGCGCGGCACTTTGCGCTCGCATCCGCCCGCATCCTGCCGGGCGGACCTGCCCGTGATCACGGGTTCGTGACCAGGGCCGGCTGCGCGCGCGACATGCCAAGCGCGGCGATCATCCCTGGTCCGGTCCGCGCGTCCCGAGTTCCCCCCTTCCGACAATTTTCCTGAGCGATCGATCCATCCACCGGCCCGCCGTCCGCTAGCAAGTGTCCCCCCATCGGGATGCGCCTGAGTTTTTCGGCAGCACGAGTCCGCCTCATCCCGCCACCTTGTTCCGCATTGTCTTAGCGATTCCGCGCGACCTACAAACTGGCAGTTGAAGTGCGGGTGAGCGGCACCCCTATCAGCGGCATGGCGCGCGAGGACCATGTGGTACCCGGCGCGCGAATCTGAGGAGATCGCACAGATGAAGCGTTTCGTAGCACTGGCTGCCGGACTCGCGCTATTCGTCGTTCCGGCGAACGCGGCCTTGCGTCTCTTTTTCTCCACGGGCGGCGCGTTCTCGAACAGCGTGGTCAATGACGTCGGCGTCGCCGCCGGCGACATGCCCGCTGCGAACGGCGGACCCGGCAATCCGACCGTCGGCAACGGCACGATCCTGTACCTCTGGGCGCAGATGATCGGCCCGCCGTCGTCACAGAAGTGGAACGGCGTGTCCTTCGACGTGCACGTCGACGGCGGTGTCGTTGCGGACCGCCTGATGTACAACTACACGGTGGTGGACCCTGACTTCGGCGACGTGCTCTACACGCGCTGGCAGGGCGTGAACCAGGGCGTCGGCGTCGGAACGGCCGACCTGACCGGCATCAACCTCGCCGCCGTCACCTCGGGCGAGGGCATCAACAACGGCGTGAACGCCGCGACGTACGACGACCAGTCCGAAATCGGTCCGGTCAACGCCGGCACCGCGGCGCAGCGCCGCGCCCTGCCCAAGAGCGTTCTGCTCGGCTGGGTGCAGGTGCAGGCCACCGGCCCGGTCGCCAGCGTCTTCCTGCGGGTCGGCACCGGCGGCATCTCGCGCGCCGGCGCGACCGGCGCTGAGCCTGTCTATCTCGGCGCCGGCGACGAAGACGCCGGTCTGCGCGGCAACTCGTTCGGCTCGCAGTCGCCGATGGCCGACGCGACCGTGACGCCCGAGCCGGCCAGCCTGGCGCTGCTGGGCCTGGCGGCGCTGGCGATGCGTCGCCGCTAGGAAAGCGTCCGCGGCGGCCGGTGCGGCCGGATTTGTCGCGGCTGATTGACGAGACTCACGGGAGCCGGGCGGCCACCGCCCGGCTCCCTCGCTTTTGGTCCCGGCCGCGCTTTCGTGAGGTCAGAGCGGAATCTGGCGCAGCATGGCGCGGATTGGCGCGGAAACGCGCGAATCGGCGTCCGTTGACGCCAACAGGGCGCGAACCGCGCGGACGTCGCACTCGATCTGCGCGACCAGTTCGGCCACGCCGGAGAACTTCCGCGGGACGCGGAGCCGCTGCACAAAGTGCAGCCCGATCCGCTGATCCACCAGCTCGCCGTTGAAATCCAGCAGGTGCGCCTCGATGCGCGGCGTGTTCTGTTCGAAAGTCGGCTGCGGGCCGACGTTCACGGCGCAGGCGTGCAGGCCGAAGGGCGTCTGCGCCACGGCCGCGTAGACGCCGAACCCCGGCACGACCTGCTCCGGCTGCGCGACGTTCGCAGTGGGAAAGCCGAGCGTGCGGCCGCGGGCGTCGCCTCGAACCACGACGCCGGTGACGCGATGCGCCCGCCCCAGCAGCAACGCGGCCTGCGCGACGTCGCCGTCGGCCAGGCACGCGCGAACCGCCGTACTGCTCACCGCAACGCCGTCGACCGCGCCGGACACCAGCGGCGCAGCGCATACGTCGAACGCGTACTCGCGTCCGAGCGCCGTCAGCGTCTCGATCGAACCGCCGCGCCCCGCCCCGAATCGAAAGGACTCGCCCTCGACAAACGCGCGCGGCGCCAGCGCGGCGACCAGCCGGCCGATGAACTCCTCTGCGCTGAGGCGAAAGAGGGCCGCCTCTCCGGCGAGCGTCCACACCTCGCCCGCCCCCGCCTCGCGCAGCAGAACGGCCCGCTCGCGCCAGGTGGTCAGGCGCGGCGGCGCGCGCTCGGGGGCGATGACGGCCAGCGGATGCGGCTCGAAGGTGACGACCACCGCGCCGGCGCTGCGCGCATCGGCCTCGCCCCGCAGTGCCTTCATGATCTCCGCGTGCCCGCGGTGCACGCCGTCAAAGTTGCCGACGGTCACGACCGACCCGCCCGTGGGCGGCGTGCGCCGTTGAAGATCGGCCAGCAAGATGAGCGGATCATCGGGCATGGGCGGTGCTGACTCCCCGCGCGGCTCAGACGCGCTCCGGCGCGAGCAGGTCGTCGATCGTCTCGCGCCGCCGGATGACGCGCACCGCGCTTCCATCCACCAGCACCTCGGCGGCGCGCGGGCGCGAGTTGTACTGGCTCGACATCGACATGCCGTAGGCGCCGGCGGTGTACACCGCGATCAGGTCGCCGCGACGAACCGGCGGAATCCGCCGCTCCCGGGCCAGGAAATCGCCGCTCTCGCAGACCGGCCCGACGACGTCGCACGGCTCAAAGCCGGTGACGGCGTCCGGATTGCGGGACGCGGGAACGTGCGCTCCGGCCTGCACCGGCCAGGCGAAATGCGCCGCGCCGTAGAGCGCCGGGCGGATCAGGTCCGTCATTGAGCCGTCCACGATCACGAAGCGCTTCGTGCCGGAGGTTTTCACGTGCAGCACCCGCGCCACCAGGATTCCGGCGTTGGCGGCGATGCTGCGGCCGGGCTCAAGGATCACGCGCAGCCCGCGGCCGCGCAGCAGCGGCACGATCACCTCGGCGTAGCGGGCGGCGCTGGGCGCTTCGTCGCCGCGATAGTGCGCACCGAAACCGCCGCCGGCGTCCAGCGTGTCCACGGCGATGCCGTCGCCGCGGAGAGCGTCCGCCAGTTCCAGCACGCGCTCCAGCGCGACGCCGTAGGCCCGCGGACTAAGCACCGGCGAACCCAGGTGCAGGTGCAGCCCGGAAAGCGAAACGCGCGGGTCCGCGGCGAAGCGCCGGAAGACGTCGCGCGCGACGTCCAGATCAACGCCGAATTTCGTCTCTTTGCGCCCGGTGGTCGTGTATTCGTGCGTTTCGGCGTCCACGTCGGGGTTGACGCGCAGCGCCAGCGTCGGCCGGATGCCGAGCGCCCCCGCCAGCGCCGCGGTCTCGACCAGTTCGGATTCGGATTCGACGTTGAAAACGCGGATGCCGGCATTCAGCGCCGCACGAATCTCGGCGTCGGTCTTGCCCACGCCGGCGTACACAATGCCGGCGGGGTCGGCGCCGGCGGCCAGCGCCCGGGCCAGTTCGCCGCCGCTGACCACGTCGAACCCGCTGCCCAGTTCGCGCAGCAGGCGCAGAATGTGGATGTTCTGGCAGGACTTGACGCTGAAACACACCAGCGGATTCAACTCGGCAAACGCGGCCAGAAACCGGCGGTAGTGCTCTCGAAAAGTGCCGGCGGAGTAGACGTAGAGCGGGGTGCCGTGCTCCCCGGCGAGTTGATCGACGCCGACGGACTCCGCGCACAGGGCGCCATCGCGATACTCGAACAGGTCCATTCCGCGCGCACTCCGCCCGTCGCAGCAATCAGCGTATGACCGGCGGCTGCAACTTCCAGCCGGCCTTGTGAGCCTCGAACTCGTCCTCGCTCAACCAGCGCACTTCGACGCGGTCATCCGCGACCAGCACGACGTGCCGCCCGTTCGGAGCCAGCAACAGCCGGTGCGGCGATGCACAGCAGCACAGTCCGACCGGCCGCCCGCCGCCGAAAAACATCGAGTTGACCGGGTTGTAATGAAAGTGCGCGCGCCGCGCCGGCGGGATCGGCAGGTTCATCGGCAGCGTGCGCGACTCCAGCGCGTCGCGGCGCAGCGCGGCCGCGACGGATTCCGCCTCGCGACGGCACTGTTCGACCGACTGCTGATCCCGGCGCACCATCACGATCACGATCAGCACCGCCGTCACCGCGGCAAAGGCGGCCAACTGAATCAGGACGCGCCGCTTGCGGCGGGCCACGTCGGAGGGGCGGCCCGGTCGCGGCGGTCGGGCTTCGGTGCTGGCGGGCGCGGTGTGCGGCATGTTTCTGAAACCCGGATTGCAGTGCGGCGGAATGTCAGACGTCCCGGCCGCGCCAGGCGGCCGCCAGATCGCCGACGCGAAGTTCCGCGCCGTCCGCGACGAAACGATCATCCTCGCGCACGACGCCCAACGATCGTATCGCAACGGAGGCGTCCGCGGCGCGCTGCATGAGAAGCGCGGGATCCGGCGCCTCGACGACATACCCGGCGACGACCCGCCCCCACGCCGCAGCGCTCGCCGCAAGCTCCTCCGCCAACTGCACGCCGCGCCGTCCGCCGATGGCCATCTCCGCGACGGCCGTCAGCACGCCGCCGCCGGACATGTCATGACAGGCGCGGATGTGCCCGTCGGCGATCTGCGCGGCGACGAAGCGGTGCACGCGGTCGGCGGTGCGACGGGAATACCCCGTCTCAGGCAGCCCGCCGACGGCCAGCAGCGCGGCGCCGGGCTGCTTGAGGTCGCTGGAGAGACAACGGCGAACGTCCGGCACAACCGCCACGGCGCTGATCAGCAGCGTGTGCGGAATCATCAGCCGGCCGGTGCGGCGGATGCGCTCCAGGATCGCCTCGGTGACGCCCCGCCGGCGAAGCTCGTCGAGCAGTGCGGGCACATCCGCGGCATGCAGGGCGAATTCGTTGCTGAGGGAGTCTTTTCCGGAGATGAAGGGCGCGCCGTGGATCAGCGCGGAATCATGGCAGGCGCGGCAGGCGCGCACCAGCGCCCCGTACACTTCCTCGTCGTCGCAGCGCCCCCAACTGAAATTGTCGAGCAGGGCAAGCTGCGCCGGATCGCCGCCGACGCAGACCACGTTTCGAATGGCCTCGTCAATCGCGGCGCAGGCCATCCAATAGGGATCGACGTCGGAGAGGTGCGGCGCCAGGCCGCAGCCGATCGCGATGCCGCGCTGCGAGCCGGGGATCGGTCGCAGCACGGCGGCGTCGCACGGACCGGCGCCCGGCCCCATCAGCGGCTTGATGACGCTCGCGCCCTGCACCTCGTGATCGTACGAACGGATGATCCACTCGCGCGACTTCGTGTTCGTGCAGGACAGCGCTTGCAGCAGGCGCGTCGGCCAGTCGCGTCGCGCGGCCTGGTCGATCGGCTTCGCTGCTCCCGCCCGCCAGGCGGCGGTCGCCTCGCGCTTCGGCAGGCCGTCGTGCAGAAAATCCATCGCCAGGTCGCCCACCACGACGTCCGCATGGCGAACGCGCAGCCGGGCCGCACCGTGCTCATCGGTCAGCCCGAAGCGCCCGATGACGCTGAACTCGACCTGCTCCGCCTGAAAAATGCGCTCCAGTGCGGCCAGTCGCTCCGGCGGCACGGCCAGCACCATCCGCTCCTGCGCCTCGCTGATCCAGATTTCGTCGTAGCGCAGCCCGGCATATTTCAGCAGCACGCCGTCCAACTCGACATCCGCGCCGACCGTCGCCCCCATCTCGCCGACGGCGCTGCTCAACCCGCCGGCTCCGCAATCCGTCACGGCCGAATAGAGGCAACCCCCTGTCGCGTCGCGCGCTGCGAGCAGCGCGTCGAGCAGGCGCTTCTGCGTAATCGCGTTTCCGACCTGCACCGCCGACGAAAACTCGCCCGCGTGCGTGTCGGTGATTTCGGCGCTGGAGAACGTGGCGCCGTGAATGCCGTCGCGGCCGGTGCGCCCCCCCGCGACGACGATCGAGTCACCCGCGGCGACGCGCTTCTCGACGCGATTCCGCGGAATCAGCCCGACGCAGCCGCAGAACACGAGCGGGTTGCCCAGGTAGCGCGGGTCGAACTGCACCGCACCGTTGACGGTCGGAATGCCCATGCGGTTGCCGTAATCCGCCACGCCGCGCACGACGCCGCGCAGCACGCGGTCGGGGTGCAGCACGCCGCGCGGCAGCACGGCGGCCGGCCAATCGCCGGGCGCGACGCAGAACACGTCCGTATTGGCAATCGGCCGCGCGCCCAGCCCGCAGCCCATCACGTCGCGAATGCAGCCGCCGATGCCGGTGGCGGCGCCGCCGTACGGCTCGATGGCCGAGGGGCGGTTGTGCGTCTCGACCTTGAAGGCGATTCCGTGCGACTCATCCAACCCGATGACGCCGGCGTTATCGACGAACACGCTCAGGCACTCGGGTCCGCGGCGCTCCGCGATCAGGGCGTGCGTGGCGGCGGCGATCGTGTCCTTGAGCAGGTTGCCGAATCGCACCTCGACTTCGCCGGAATCCGTCCGGCCGTCGGCGTCGGGAAAGGCCGACCCGCGGTATCGCACGGCGCTCTTGAGCGTCTTGTGGACGCAATGCTCCGACCAGGTCTGCGCGATCGTCTCCATCTCGAGGTCGGTCGGGTCGCGTTGCAGCGCGTCGAAATGCGCCCGGATGGCCTGCATCTCCGCGAGATTCAGGAACAGGTGCCCGCGCCGCGACAGCTCCAGCAGCGATTCATCCGACTGCCCGCGGATCGGCACGCGGCGGAGCGCGTTCTCCGCGGATTTCGGCCGCGGAGCGGGAGTCACGCCGGCCGACCCGGGGATGACCTCATCCACGCCGGCGTTCGCGAGCGCCTGCGACACACAGCGCGCCAGGGCGTCGTCGTCGATCGATTCCCCGATGGCCAGGTATCGACGGGCCGTGCGCACCGACCGAACCGGAAAGCCGGCCGCCTGTAGCTCGGCCAACGCGCTGAGTGCGACGGGATCCATGACGCCCGGCCGCGGATGCACCTCGACCGATGCGCTGCGCGGGAGAGTGCGGACTTCGCCCGTGGACCATGCGACGTGGACCGACTCCGCAACCGGGTCGGACAGCTCGCGACCGGCAATTTGTTGCACGGCCTCCGGCGTCAGGTCGCCCTCGAGCAGGTACACCCGTCGCGCGCGAGCCTCGCGAACGGCGGTCAACCCTGCTTCCTGAATCCTGCGGAGCAGCGTCTGATCGGGGGCGTCCGGCCGAAGGGCGACTTCGATACGTGCGACTCGATCGGCCGAGTCGGACGGGTTCGTGCTGCGGGTGTCTGACACGCGGAACTTCTCCGAATCGCGGGACGCGCGTGGATGATATCGCGGCGGGACGAACGCGGACCCGGGGGGGCGGACGACGGCCGCGACTGTCGGAATGTGTGACGAGGCATCCCGGAACCCGGCGGGGGGGTATCATCCTGCTGATGTGTTGCGGCGGCGCAGGCCGCGGGGCGATCCGAGGGAGAATTTCGAGTTATCGGCGGTATTGGATGTTAACGCGTTATATAACAAACGCTTACCGCACGATTACGGCAGCCAGAAAGCGCTCCCGGTCAGCAGTGCAAAGTCGCGTAACCAGCGATTTTTCTTGCATTTGGGTACATCCCCTGTCTATCTTCCGCCCTTTCAGACGGCGCGGTTTCGGCCCCGACTGGTCTGCGGGGCGCTCTTGTCAAGGAAATGTATGGCGGCATCACTAGGCCAGTCCGTAGCGAATGAGATTGGCAGCGTCTCCGCCGTTGGCTCGATGTACCTGCTGGACTTCGAAAAGCCCATCGCCAAGATGGAGCAGGAGATCCAGCGCCTCGAAGCCAGCCAGGCCGAGACCGGACGCGACTACTCCGAAATCATCACGAACATCCGGGCCAGCCTGCAGGCCGCTCTCACGGAGGCCTATGCCAACCTGACCCCGTGGGAGAACGTGCTGGTGGCCCGGCATCCGCGCCGGCCGCTGCTCCGCGACTATATCCGCTTGATTGCGCAGGACTTCTGCGAGTTGCATGGGGACCGCCTGTACGGCGATGACCATGCGATGGTCTGTGGGTTCGCGCGAATCGACAAACAGCGCGTCATGCTGATCGGTCAGCACAAGGGGCGCGATACGCGCGAGCGGGTGGACGTGAATTTCGGCTGTGCGCACCCCGAGGGCTACCGTAAGGCTCTCCGCTGCATGGAGTTGGCGGCGAAGTTCCGCGTTCCGGTGGTGGCACTGGTTGACACCGCAGGGGCTTATCCCGGCGTTGAATCCGAAGAGCGCGGCATCGCATCCGCGATCGCCGAAAACCTCATGCGGATGTCCACGCTGGAGACGCCGATCATCGCCTGCGTCATTGGTGAAGGCGGGAGCGGCGGTGCACTCGGCATCGCCGTGGCGGATCATGTGGCGGTGATGCAATTCGGCTATTACTCGGTCATCAGCCCGGAGGGCGGGGCCGCGATCCTCTGGAAATCCGGCGAACACGCGGCCAGGGCGGCCGCAGCTCTCAAGATGTCCCCGCGCGACCTGCTGCGGCTGGGGCTGATTGACTCCATCATCCCGGAACCGTTGGGCGGAGCGCATCGGGATGCGACCGCCGCGGCCAAGGCCGTCGAGTCGTGGGTGGGATCGACGCTGCGGGAACTGAAGCGCGTCCGCACCGAAACGCTGCTGAAACGCCGGTACGAGCGGATTCGCAATTGGGGTGCGTTCGTCCATACGCCGCCCACCACGGCCGCTGAGCCGGCCCGCGCACCGGCGGCCGGCCGCGCCAAGGCCCGCTCCCGGCGGGCAGCCCCGGCTTGAGCGGGGGCCAGGTGAGCGAGATGGAGCGGCCGGTCGGGATTGAGCTGATCCGCGATTCGTCGCTGCGGGTGCAATGGGCCGATGGGCACCATAGCGAGTACCCGCTGGTGCTGTTGAGGCGGAACTGCCCGTGTGCCTCCTGTCGGCATGAACGGGAGCAGGCGGGAACGGCCGGAGCGGCCTTGCGGGTGCTGTCCAGCGCCGCGGCGGTGGACGCAGGGCGAATGACGACGGCGGAATCGGCCGAACTGGTCGGGCACTATGCCTTGCGGATCCGCTGGCGTGACGGGCACGACCTGGGGATATTTGATTACGCCCTGCTGCGGCGGCTGTGCCCGTGTCCGGCCTGCGGGGTTGGCTGAGGTAGCTGGTCAAGACGCGAACCGGCGGTGATTCCGGCTCGTAACTGTCTTGAAAGTCAAGATTTGACCGCGAATGCGTTTGTCGCAGGGCGGGTTCTCGATATACTGTCTTGACGCAACGTTGAAAGGGAATTAGCCTTGGAAAGCGCTCCCGTGAATCGAACTGACTCCCAGCTTGCTGTTCCGCTCAGCGCGGACCTGCACCTGTATCTCTTTGACCGCCCGCTCCATCCCGAGCTGTTCCGGCAATACAAGAGCTTCCGGGTCGCGCAGGGGCGCTACTACGCCGACATCTGGTTCATCGGCCTCGGGCACGTCGTGAGTCTCACGGCCGGTCAGAAGTCCGTCGTTGAACTGATGGCCGTCGAAAGCGATCTGCTGCCGACGCGCGGCGTGCTCTCGCGCTTCCGCCTCAAGGGCGAGCGCGATCATGAACGGCGCATCCCGGACGGCTGCCACTACATGGTGAGCACGCAGGTCGAGACGATGGACGAAGCGCTCTACAAGAGCGTGCACAGCGATCTCGTGAAGCACGCGGTGAAGCGCGGCTGGCACGTGCTGTTCGATCAGTGGGCCGACGGCGACATGGTGCCGTTCTCCTACATCGACCAGGAAGCGCGCGACGGCGAGTTTCACGTACACGCGTTCCACGCCTTCCCGGCGGAGCGCACGATCGTCAAGACGCAGTCAATCTTCGAGCTGCCGGCCTGACGAGCCCTCGGGCGTCGATTCCCGGCTGCATAAACTCTTACAACAAAATCGCCGACGGCCTTCCGGTCGTCGGCGATTCTCTTTTTGATCGCGATGAACCGGCATTCCCATCCGCCGGCCTGACGAGCGCTCAGGGCCGCGAAGCGCCGAGCCGCTCCCGCAGCAATCGAATGCCCTCGATCCGCCGCGCTTCGAGCCGCTCGACTTCCGCCGGCGTCAGTTCCCCCTCGCGGATCGGCAACAGGATGCTCGCGCCGCCGTCGGTCTCCATCACCATGTGCGCGACAACGCGGCGACCCGGGTCGCGACCCGCTCCATCCGCTGCTGCGCCGCTCGCTGCGCCGGAGGCCGGCGCGAGAATCCGCACACCGGCGGCGCTGACCTCCTGCCGCAGACCGGTGCTGCCGCCGATCAGCTCCAGCGCCTGCCCCAGCGACATCTGCCGCTGCACGAGATCCACGATCTGCTCCCGCGCCGCGACCGCCTGCAGGCAGCCCGGCTCGATTGAAATGCGCACGCCGGCCTGCCGGCCGAGCGCCATCAGCAGTTCATCGAGCGGCATGCGCTGATAGCGCAGGTTCATGGGGGCATCGAGTCGCCGCCGGACTTCGGCCTCGCGCGTGGTCAGCACGATCGCGGGACCGTCCACGAGCCAGCTCCACTCGAGCGCCTCGCAGGCACTGTCGAGCCGCTGCAGCGCGCTGCCGGCGCTGCCGCCGCCCAGCGCCGCGTGAAAGCGCTCCTGCGGGCGGGTGGCGGGATCGAGCCGGTACAGAATGGGCGCATCGGCTTCCCGTAAGAACTCGACGGTGGACGTTGCCAGCCGCTCCAGCAACTGCGATTCCTCAATCGCCAGCCGCCGCCCGAGACGTTGCAGGAGCGGCGCCGGCTCCAGCAGGACGCGATCCCCCTCGACCCGGAAATCCAGCCCCAGCGCCACGAACGCGCGCTGCATTCCGCGCCGCAGCGGCACGCCGTCCAACGTGATCGAGATGCGGGTTTCGGAGCCGTAGGGCAGCAGCGCCAGCACTTCGTCGGCGATGATGGTGCGCACCCCGGTGCGCTCCTCCACCACCGCCAGCGCATCGCGCACCGGGCGATCCTCGATCCGCAGGGCGCTGACGGTCTGATCCAGCGCCGCGGCCACCAGCGGCTCTAACTCCTGCGCAAGGGCGGTCGGCCCATGCGGCAGCAGGCAAAGCGGCAGAAACAGCAGCGCGGCCAGCGCGGACGCGGATCGGCGGGCCGGCATCGATACAAGAGCAAGCGCGGACATCAGAAGCTCCCCAGAGAGTCCGTCAGCGCGCCGCGAGCCGGCGCGTGGCGAACGATCATGAATACCGCCTGTTGGGCAGTCGAGTCATCAGTCGCGAGTTCAACCGCGACGGGCGCATCCGGCCGGAAGACGATCCGTGCGACGGCCGCACCGGGCGCGACAGAATCGGCGACAGAGGCCGTCGCCAGCCCGACGTCGGCATCCGCTCCAGGCCCCATCCCCGGCGGCGAGCCCGGCCGAAACGCAAGCATCGCGACGACGGCGGCAGCCGCCGCCATCCACGACGAAAATCGAATGATCCGCCCGTGCAGGGCCGCGCGTCGCGGAGCGCTCTCGATCGCGCCGCCTGAAGCTGCGGCGCTTGGGACGCCGCCCGAGGCCGTCGCGTCCGTCCGGGACTTGAGCGCTGCGCCGATTCGATCGGCGAAGCGATCCCAGTCAACGCGGTCCGCACCCTTCGCGTCCGCGCCGCGGAGCAGGCTGTCGAGCTGCGCATCCGGCGCAGCGGCCGCATCGGCGGAAATCGCGGCTGACACGCGCTCGGCAAAGTGCTCCATGTGTATGGACGGCGCACGGCCTCCGACGTCGGCGAGCCGCGCTTCGACCGCCCGCCAGGTGCGCAGCAATTCGGCCGACACCGGATCACCGGCGACCGCCTGTCGCAGGCGCTCGGCGAGCTGCGCATCGGCGGGGTCGTCGAGCGCGTCGCTGATGAGGCGCTCCAGCTCGTCGCGGTTCACTCGCAGGCTCCCGTCGCGCGGGTTCGATCGCGCATCAGAGAAACGCGGCCAGCCGCTCGCGCATGCGGCGGCGGGCCTGAAAGACATTCCACTTCACCATCTCCACGCTGCAGTCCATGATCTCGGCCACCTCGCGCTGCGGAAGCTGCTGCATGCTGAAGAGCACCAGCGCGGTGCGCTGCGCGTCGGGCAGCTCGTCCAGCGCCCGCTGCATGCACTGCTCCAGCTCCGCGGCGGCCAGCGCTTCCCCGGGCCGATCGGCGTCCGGACGGTTGTCGGCGAAGCGTTCCGCCGCGTCCGTCTCGTCGCCGAGGATGCAATCCTCGAAACTGACTCGCGCCCCGCTTCGCAAGGCTCGGCCGCGCCGGAAATTCAAGGCCTGCGTCGTCACGATCCGCAGCAGCCACCCCCGAAAGCAGCGCGGGTCCGCCAGCGACGACAGATTCCGGTAGGCGCGGAGGAACGAGTCCTGCACGCACTCCATTGCGTCGTGCAGATCGCCGAGCAATCGCTGCGCCACCGCCACGGCGCGCCGCTGGTGGCGGCGGATCAGCGCGTCGAAGGCCTCGCGCCGCCCGGCGAGCGTGCTCGCGACGAGCGCAGCATCCTCCTCGCCGTCCGGCGCGATTGTCGGCGGCGGCTGTTGCTGGGCTGCGGCGCCGGCCGCCGCGGGTCGTTCCACCGGTTCACCTGTCTCTCAAGGACACGCACACCCCCGCGACGTTGGCCGCTGAGCGGGGGAATTCCGGCGTTCGTCCGTAGGCCTGGCCGATCGACGGCCCGTGTTCGTCGGATCGCCGATAAATGCGACCCGCCCGCATCTGAGTCGCGCGTCGTCGTCGCGGGTGAGGGTACGGGCACGCCCGTGTAATTCGCCCGGGTCGGGTCGGCACCAAAGGCCCGGCGGCATCGTCATGGCGCTTGGGGGGCACGACGCAGATGGTAGACCCGCAACTGATCGGCGTCATGAAGGACGACCCGATCCGCCAGCAGCAGCGCCGTCGCCGCGACGGGCGCTTCGGAGAGTAGCAGCGCGCGCGGCGGGTGATCGACGGCGCGATTGCGAAGCTGGTTGCCGCCGGGCCGCAGCGCCTCGCCCGGAGCGAAAATCGGCAGCTCCAGCGCGGCGCAGCCGTCGCGATCGCGAATCACGGCCAGCAGCGCCGGCCCGGATCGGCCCTCCCGCACGGCCGCGGCCAGCAGCTCGCGGTCCTGCCCCAGCGCGATCCTTCCGCCGATCAGGCCGTCCGACGATCGAATCGCCCAGACACTCCCGGCATGCAGCCAGCAACTCCACGCGCCGGCCGAGTCCAGCACGCGCGGCGCCGCGGGTTCGCCTTGCTCATCGCGCCCGTCGGCCGCAGGCGGGAGCAGCGCCCCGGGCGGGGTGCGCCACGCGATGTCGCCGCCGGGGATGCGCCAGGCCCAGACGCGGCCGTCCGTTGTCGAGCGAAGCAACAGCGTCTCATGCGATGGCGCTGCGGTCGCGGCGTCCGCGGCAGAAGGCCGGATGCGCCGGACGAAGGCCACGCCGTCGGCCCGGAAGTTCGCGCCGGGAATGCGGCCGCGCGCTGCGCCGTCGTCGCGCGTGGAGATCGCTTCGGCCCGGTCGCGCGTGGAGATCGCTTCGGCCCGGTCGCGCGTGGAGATCGCTTCGGCCCGGTCGCGCGTGACGACGATCAGCGCGTCATCCGTCGCATGCGCCGCCAGCACGCTGGCGCCGCCGGGCAGGGACAATTCGCGTCGCCTCGGCTCTGAGAGCGCCGTGTCTGCCGCACCGGCCCCCTGTTTCAGATCAAAGGCTACGGCGCGCGGCGCTGCGCCCATCGTGAGGATGACGATTGCCCCGGCTGCGGGAGTCCACGAGCAGCGACTGCGGCGCGGCAGCCTGCCCGGGGCCGGCGAGCAGCAGCCGCCGCTCCCCGGAAAACAGCGCCGCCGCTCCATCCGATCGAAGCGCCGCCGGACCGCTCGGCGTCAGCGCAGCGGCGATGATCGCCGGGTGAAACTCGGGATCGCCTGGGGCCTGGTCGGGCGACAGAAACGCGCTGCCGGTCTGACGGGTCAGGCGCAGCGCCGCCGGGGATGCGGACAATTCGTACACGGCGCTGCGGTCGAAGCAAAGAACATCCAGCGCGCACTTTGCATCGCGCGCGCGCATTGCATCTCGCGCACGCATCGCATCAGCCGGCGCGTCGGCTTCCGCGTCGGGGGCGGCGGCGGGATCGGCTTGCGGAGCACCGGCCGCTTCCGGCAGCGCGGCGTGGTCCTGCTGTGGCCGCGCGCCGGCGAAGCGCAGCCCGCGCCCGGCGGCGACACCGGAGCCTTCGATCCGCGCCCCGTTATCCGCACGATACAGATCAAGGGTTCCGGCGCGGGAGCAGACCAGCAGCAGGTCGACGTCATCGCAGGTCAGCGGCCAAACCCACTCGATGCCATGGCCGCCCGAGCGCGACCAGTCGCCCGGGCCTGCCGTATCGGGAGGAACGGCGTCTGATCGGGCCGCAGTGCCGATCAGCAGCGCTGCGAGCACCATGGCGACGCCCGCGCGGCGATCAGGCATAGCTGTGCAGCCCGACGATGTGCGTGTTCACGACATACCAGTTGAAGGCCATCACGGCGCAGCCCACCAGCGACAGCCACGCCGTCCACAGCCCGCGATCGCGCACGACGAAGCGAACGTGAATGATCGCCGCGTAGACGATCCAGGTGTTCATGGCGAACACTTCCTTGGGATCCCAGCCCCACGGGCGGCCCCAGGAATAGTCGGCCCAGATCGCGCCGAGAATGGTGCCGACGAACAATGCCACGAAGATGATGTTGAGCACGATCAGGTGGCACCAGTCCAGCTCGTGCAGCCAGCGCGGCAGTCGCGCGGCGCCGTGCTCATCTCCCGGCAGCGCTCCGGCCATGATCGGCCGATCGTAGAGCGAGACGCGCGCGCCGCCCGATCCGCCGGAGGCGGGCGCCAGCACCGCCGTCCGCGCGGCCAGGATGGAAAGCAGCGCCGCGCCGATCAACGTCGCGACCGTCCACGCCGCGCCGCCGTAGATGGCCGTCTTCGCCCAGCCGACGAAGTAGCCGTAAGGCAGAACCGCCAGCGTCAGGCTTCCCGCGCCGAACACCACCGCGAACGTGCACGCGATGCGCGGCGCGCGGAACAGCCGCAACGACGGAATGGCCGAAAACAGCAGCGCCGCCAGCGCGGCGGCGGCATAGGCGACGCCGGGAAACTTCTGCATCTCGGCGGCGGTGACGGGCGAACTGGCCGCCAGCGTGAACACCGCCGGCGCGACGAACCACATCACCGCCCCGCAGACGCCGATCGTCACCCCGGCTTCGACCGACGCGGCCGGTGCGCGCAGCAGGTAAAAGCCGAAGAGGTACATCGCGCCGAGCACCGCCGCCAGAAAGACCATCGCGTAGGAGAGCACGATCAGCGTGGTGTGAATCCGCAGCATCACGTCATCGAGAATCGCCATCATGGTGCCGAGGTTGGTACTGCTGGCCGGCATCACGAAGTCCGCGAGGATCAGGGCGAAGAAGCCCGTCACCGCGGCCGCGACCAGCATCGCCGCATGGCGATAGACCCACGCCAGCAGCAGCGCCCCCAGCACACACATCCACGCCGCGGCAAACGTCGCCTCAAACATGTTGGCGACCGGGATGCGCCCCAGGATGTACCAGCGCAGCCCGATGCCGGTCGCATGCCATGCCAGCGCCACCAGCAGCAGCAGCACGCTCACCACCGCGGGCGACTTCCAGCGCGTCACCATCGCCACCGCTCCGACGATCGCGGCAAGCAGGTACACAATCCAGCCGGAGGCGAACTTGTTCATGCGGTAATACACGCGCTCCGCCCCGAGCTGCGCCGCCGGCGGATAGTGGCCGGCGCCGGCGATCTCGGGCATGCGCTGCGCGATCACGGACAGCTGCGCGTTCACCGCCGCCGCGTCGCGCGCGTTCCAGGCCGCCGCCAGCCGCGCCCAGGCCAGCGCGTCTTCGCTGGACAGTCCCGGAATCGGGCCGTTGCGGCGGGTCAGCCGCTCCAGTGCCGCGCGATCCACACCCAGTTCGGCGACCGTCTCCGGCGGCAGATTCCACAGCGCCGCGCGCGGTGAGTGCCAGGCGTCTTCCGCGGCCCCCTCGGCGGCCGGAATCGCCTGCAACATGAAGGGGTAGAAGTGCGCCACCTGCACCGCGTCCAGCACGCGCGACACCGCCGACGCCATGCGCGTGATCGCCCGCAATTCGCCGATGCGATTCTGCACCGTGGCGCTGCGAAGCTCCGCCGGCGTGAACAGCCCGTCGCGCTCAGCCTGCGCGCGGCGCTCCTTCGGCAGATCGATGGCGAACTCGCGGCGCATCACCGCGTCTTTCAGATAGACGACGCGCTGCTGCTCATACGCCGCCGAGTTGAAGGCCCACTCCAGCGCCGATCCGCAGGGACTGAGTCCGGGCAGCGCGGCGCGCCCGGTCAGCATTCCCATCGTCTCGCGCGCAAAGGACTCCAGCGACTTGTAGCGCCCCTGGTCCTGAACCGCCATCAGCCCGAAGGCCGTCCAGTCGATCGCGCCATCCAGCGCGATCAGCGCGTCGTCCGCCTGAAACGCCGGCGGCAGCGACTGCGCCGCCCCGCGCGGTGCGGCGACAACGGCGAGCGCGACGAGCAGCACCGTCAGCATCGGCATGCGTGTCATCAACGGACCTCCTGCAGCGCCCGCGGCGGCGGCGCCTCGATCGAGCGCTGCGCCTCCGCCAGCGCCAGGTCGCGCCGGCGGCGCAACAGCAGCGGCTTGACGTAGAAGGCGTAGAGCGAGCCGAGCGTGATCAGCACGCAGCCGACGGTCATCGGCCAGATGCCGCGCCGATTGCCCACGCCCAGCACAGTGAATCGGAAATGCGGCTCATTGCCCGGGGCCGAGGCCTGGAACAGCGTCCAGCCGTTGAAGACGTGCGTCTGGTTGGTGTGCACGTGGGCCGCGACCGGATCGCCGCCCTCGGTCTGCGCGAGGTAATCGCTGCGCCACCAATCGACCGACGTGCGCCCCGGGCGGAATCGCACCGATAGCTTGTCCAGCGAGAGCGCGCCGCCCAGCGGATGCGCCCGCCGCGAATACACCACCACCCACGATCGCCCGTCCGGCCCGTCCACCCGCAGCGGCCGCACCGCGTCCTGCGGGTAGTCGCTGAACATGCACCACTGCGTCCGCCGCCATTGCGAATGCTCGCCGCGACCGGCCAGCTCCAGCCGCACCGCCGACAGCGCCCGCTCTCCGCCGACGCGGCGGCGCTCCGGCGCTTCCACCACCGGCACACGCTCCACCATGGCCCGTTCGAACAGCCCTTCGATGGTCACGTCCAGCCGCTCCCCTGCCAGCAGCACGGCACTGGTGCCGCCCACGGTCAGCGGGTTGCGCTGCGCGCGGCCGCTGGGCATGAACGCCACCAGTTCCGGCGCGGCCGCGGCGCCTTCGCCCGGGCCGGCCACGATCCGCAGCAGCCCGGCCGGGCTGGAGCGATACTCCAGCGTGATGTTGGCGTCGATCATTCCCTGCGGCTGCCAGGCGCCGCGATCATCAGAATCCTGAGCCGGCACGCCCGGCCGGGCCGGCACGGCGCGGGTGAAGCGCCGGATGCCGCTGTTGATCTGAACGAAGGCCGCGGGGCCGGTGGTCGAACCCGCCGCGCCGCCCGCAGCACCCATCGGCAACCAGCGCGGCTCGAACCCGCGAATGGTCAGCTCGTAGGGAGTGCCTTCGACCTGAACGGTCTGCCCTTCCACGACGGCCAGCGTCTGCTCGACGGGCGGGTTGGCAACCCGCACCGTCAGCTCGTGCGGGCCGGCGCGCGATCGGACCGCCGCCTCGCGCTCGGCCTCATTGCGCACCCACACGAATTCCAGCGGCGAGTCGGACTCCGTCACGGACAGCGCCGGATCAGCCGCAAAGAGCGAGAAGTCGCGGTGCCCGGTCTCCGTCGCGAAGCGGATGTTGACCCCCGGAAATGGCTCCTGTGCGGATGGATTCGCCGACGCGCGCGGGGCGAAGCCGCGCACCACCGGTAGATATCCCGTGATCGTCACATCGAACGGCAATTCGGGGGCACCGGCGTCCGGCCGATCAAACGGCCATTCCGGCGAGCCGGTCGCGACCTCCACCGGCATGCGCCACGTCTCGAGCATCCCCGTTGGGATCGAGAACCCCAGCAGCGGCACCGCCGGCTCCGTGCGATGCGAAGCGACCTCGCGGCCGATGGTGTCGCGGATCGGGTGTTTCCCGGGCAAGAATCGCTCGAGGTACATCGGCAGTTGCGGAAGCTGTGCGCTGCGCAGCCGGGAATCCGGTTCGTCGAGGGTGCGCCAGTAAAGCGCCGCGGCGTCGCGATCGACGAAATGCGAGGCGGCCTCGCTGGGTCGCAATTGCAAGGCCAGGATTCCGCCGATGGGGGTGGCCGGCTGGGCGGCGGTCAGCGTGACGTCGCGCTCCTGCTCTCCGAGCCGGATGCGCACCGTCGCCGCCCGAACCTTGCGCAGCGGCTCGCCGCTGGTGGCGATCACCTCGAAGCGCAGCGTGCCGCCGATCGCGGGGGAACTGGTCTGCCACGATTGCCCGACCTCGGCGTGCAGTTCCAGCAACGGGTTGTGCGGATCATCCACGCGCACCAACTGCAACGACGGCGCCAGCAGCAGCACGTCGCCCTCGATCTTGCCCCAGAAATAGGCCGTCGAGCCGCCGATCAGGATCAGCAGCCCGCTGTGCACCGTCAGCACGCCCAGGTTGGTCACGTTCCAGCGGATGCACCGCAAGGTCGCCACGCTCAGCGTGGTGCAGAACAGCGCGACCAGCAGCGCGAAGATCCAATGCTGAAACACGTGCATCTCGGTCATTTCGATCGCGTAGCGCAGTGGCGCCACGGCCGAAACGACCGACGAATAGGCGAAGATCAGCCCCAGCAGAATGACGCCGAAAGTGATGCTGGAGAAAAGCCGGATCAGCGGATTGACCCGCGTCCCGGCGCTGCGCCCATCGGACGACATTCACGACTCCTGCCGGCCGCGAACCGGCGGTCGGGGGAAGGGGGTGCCCATGCGAGAAGCCCGGCGCCGCCCGCCGGGGACGCCCGGCGCCGGCCATCGGATCGCCGGCCGCCCGGGACACCCGGCGCCGGCCCGCCGCCTGTGCTTCGAATCCCGGCAAGCCGGCTGCGCGGGCCGGACCCGCAATTATAGGCGGATACCGCCGCCGACGCCCCGCCGCGCCGCCCGTCAAACGAACCCGGGGCGCTGCGCAGCGCGGCGCTCGGACGCTGCGGCTACAATGCCGGGATATGGCAAAAAGCTCGAAATCACAGGGGAATCCCGTCGCAGGCGGCACGGAAAGCGGCGGCGGCGCTTCGCGCTCTGGCTTCGCGTTGCCGGTGCTCGGCGCCGGCGGCGCCCGACCCGCCCCCTCGTCGGCGCTTTCGACGGAACTGTCCGCGCCCGTGGTGGGCTTCGTCTCGCTGGGCTGCGCGAAAAACCTCGTGGACAGCGAGAAGATGCTCGGGCAGCTCGCCGAGGCCGGCTGCGTGATCACCGGCGATGAATCCGCCGCCGACACCATCGTCGTCAACACCTGCGGATTTCTCGAAAGCTCGCGGCAGGAAGCGCTGGGCGTCATCCATGAACTGGGGGAGCGCAAGCGGGCCGGCACCCTGCGCCGCATCGTCGTCGCCGGCTGCCTCGTGCAGCGCGACGGCGAGAAGCTGCGCGAATGGGCGCCCGAGATCGACGCCCTGGTGGGCGTCAACAACCGCGACGACATCGTGCGGGCGGTCTGGCGGATGGACCGCGACGCCGCGCTGGATCGCTTCCTCGGGGATTATCACCCCACAGCGCTCGACGCTCCCGGCCGCTGGAGCGACCAGGGCCGCGTGCGGCTCACGCCGTCGCACTACGCCTATGTGCGGATCAGCGAGGGCTGCAACCAGAAGTGCACCTTCTGCACCATCCCCAGCATCCGCGGACCGATGCACAGCAAGACCCCGACGGAGCTGCTGGCCGAATGCCGCGAGCTGATCGCCGACGGGGCGCGCGAGCTGGTGCTGATCGGCCAGGACACCACCAGCTACGGCGGCGACATCGGCTACGCGCCGGGGCTGGCGGGATTGCTGCGCGAGCTGAACGCCGGCTGCGAGGGGGCGCGCTGGATCCGCCTGATGTACGTCTATCCGTCGGTGTTCACCGACGAGATGATCGACGCCATCGCCTCCTGCGAGCGCGTCGTGAAGTACATTGACATGCCGCTGCAGCACATCAATGACCGCATGCTCAAGGCCATGCACCGCCGCGTGACGCGGGCGCAGACAATCGCCCTGATCGAGAAACTGCGGGCGCGCATCCCCGGCGTCAGCATCCGCACCACCTTCATCGTCGGCTTTCCGGGGGAAACGGAGGCCGAGTTCGGCGAGCTGCTCGAATTCGCGCAGGACTTCGGCTTCGACGCGGCCGGCGCGTTCATGTACTCGCGCGAGCCGGAGACGCCTGCCGGCCGCATGCGCGAGCAGCACGACGAATCGCTGCTGCGCGACCGGTATGAGCGCTTCATGCTCGTGCAGCGCGAGGTGGCGCTGGCGGCGGCGAAGCGCTGGGTCGGTCGCGAGTTCGACGTGCTGGTGGACGCCGATGATCCCGAGGACGCGCGCGGGGCGCTGGCCCGCCACGCCGGCCAGGCGCCGGAGGTGGACGGCGCATGCATCCTGCCCGACGGTGCGCCGGCGGTGGGCGAGTTCGTGCGGGTGCGCTGCACGGCGACGGATGAATATGACCTGGTGACGACGCCGGTCGCACAGCGGCGGCGAGCGGGGAGTGGGAATCGACCCGCGGCGAAAAACGCCCAGCGCGCGAGCGGTTCGAGAAAGCGCGCGGAAGGCTCGAAGAAGCGGCCGGCGCGGAAGGCGTAGGCTGCCGATCCCGGCCGACATTCTGAACTTGATTCTGACCCACTGCGGTGAAGGAGAATCGCAATGACGCGCCTTCCCGTCCTCGTCGTGTTGCCGCTGCTTGCGAGCGCTGCCATCGCACAGGTGACCACGTTCGACAGGATCACAGTCGATGACACGCGCCTGCTTCGATCGACGCTGCACTACCAGGTCGGCTGGCTTGCCCCTCACGTGTCGGGAAGCGAGTCCGGCGTGTCCATGCAGTACTATGGCGATTTCCCCTGGACCGATATTCACCTGCGCGCCTTCGACCCGTGGGGGCGACCGACGCTGCCCCCGACGTTCGTCGCGACCGCGGCCCGCGCGTTCCCGACCCCGTCCCTGGCGCGCCTGTCGGATCGAAATCTGGTCACCTGGTGCGACCAGCACCCCGGCTGCATTCCACGCGCCGTCGTCACCGACCTGGATGGCGTCGCACTGACGCCGGTCCTGGAACTGGGGGATGAGTTCAAGGGCGGGTTCAAGAACATTGTGTCGGACGGCAGTCGGATCGGGCTGACCTTCGCGGGCGGCGCTGACAACTGCTCGAAGTGCGCGATCCTGTTCCAGGAGCATGACCTTCTCGGTGCGCTGATCGCACCGGCGGTCGTGGTCGCCACGCCGCCGCCCTTCCCAATCAGCACCATTGTGTTCAATCCCACCGCTGCGTTCCTGCCGGATGGCTCGATCGGCGTCCTGTACAACCAGGGAAACCACGGCGCGATCCGTTATGACGTGCGATACCGGCGCATCCTGCCCGACCAGACGCTGACCAACCCGGTCGTTCTGCCGATGATGAGCGACACGCGCGGCTACGTCGCACGGTTTCTCAGCGACGGAACGTGGCTGATCTGGTGGTCCGGGTATCCGGACAGTTCCGTTCGATTCGTCCGGCGGTTCAGCGCGATGGGCGAGCCGCTGGGAACACCGGTCCAGGTTGACCCCAACGGCCTTCCGTGGATTGCTCCAGACGGCCGTTTTGTTCACATCTGGGAGCGGAACGGAAACACCGAAATTCGCTTGAAGATGTATGAGGCCGACGGCTCCATCGCAGTGAACTGGTTTGATCCCACACCGTCCACCCCGAACCGGCCGACTCATGCCTTCCCGGTTGATTACGGTCCGTACTTCAGCTCGACACTGCAGCCGGGTTTCCGCTTCGCGATGACCTGGTTCGCGATGCCCGTAAACCAGCAGGTTATCGATGTTTATTGGACGACGATCCGACCGCTCATCCCGGGCGACCTGAACGCCGACGGCGTACTCAACAACTTCGACATTGATGCATTCGTACTCGCCAAGGTAAACCGTCCCTCATACCACGCCGCTTACCCCGGTGTGCCGCCCGAGGTGGTTGACCTGCTCGGTGATATGAACGACGACGGCGCATTCAACAACTTTGACATCGACCCCTTTGTCGAGGCCATCCTCGGCTCGCCTTGACCAGAGGGACCGCCTGCGCCCGCTACGGTATCTCTATCTGCCCCTCCGCAAACACCCCTCGCAGATCGTTGTACGGGATCAACCCGTACCCCGGACCCACATACAACCCCTGCCGAATCTTCACAAACTCGACGTGCCCGTCCAGAAAACCCAGCATGTGCGTCCGCGGCCGGCCGTGCCAATGCACCTTGAAATCGAACCGCGTGTCCGCATACCACGGCCAATCGCCCATCAGGACCAGCTCGCTGGCGTTGACTCCCACCTCCGTCTCCGTCAGCGGGCGGCTCATCCGCCGCCTATTTATCTCTATGAAAGCATCCCTTAACGGCCCCGGCGGCGGCAGTTGCACGTTCTCCCCGACCAGAAACGGATTGCACGAGTAGCTCGTCCCGTGATACACCGCGCTCGACGGCAGCACGATCGTCCCGCCCTTGTCATTCGGGCATAGAAACGGCCCCAGCCCCGCCCCCACCGGCAGCTTCGCCGGCAGTGACACAAACGGATTCAGCGGCTTGGAAGCCAGCGCCGCGGGATTCGCAGCCGGCGGGCCATAGGGCGGGCCGGCCGTCCCCTGCCCCCCGCCATACACCAGGTTCGCCGCCACCGCCGTGAAGAAACGCCCCTGGTGCTCATCCAGGTACATCCGCCACGCCACTCCCAATTGCGACAGGTTGGCCGCGCAGCGCGTCCGCCGCGCCTGCTCGCGGGCCAGGGTCAGCCCCGGAATCAGGATCGAGACCAGCAGCGCGATGATCGCCACGACCACCAGCAGCTCGATCAGCGTGAACGCCCGCGCCGCCGCAGCGGCCGGCGCTGCGCTACGGATTGTTCGCGGAGTTCGCACCGCTCTCTCCAATTCCGAGTTGCACCGCCCAGTCCTCCGGCCAGCGCGCTCCCTCGAGTTGCCGCCGGCGCGTCGGCCAGCCGCGCAGCTCGGCGATGCGATCCAGCGTCGCATCCCGCAGCAGCACGCTGCCGCGCTCCTGCAGCGCCGCCACAAACGCCCGCTCCGATCCGTCGCGATCCCCGGCCCGGCGCAGCTTCTCGCCGATCGCAAAATGCGCCAGTTGACGCGCATCCGCATCCACCCGCGCCAGCAACTGCTCCGGCGTCACATCCTCGCGCAGCAGGTACAGCAGCACTGCGCTCTCGGCGCTGCCCGGCATGGCGCCGGCGGCGTGGTACCACGCCAGGTCGCGCCCGGCGCTCCACTCCGTCAGAAACCACCCGATCCGCGCATACTTCGCCGAATTGCGCGCATCGACAAGCGCCCCCTCGGCGGTCTCGCGCGAGCGCCGCTCATCCGCCGCCGCCGATTGCGCCTGCACGCCGTAGTGCAGGCTCAGCGCAGCGCCTCCGACAATCACCGCCAGCACGCACAAAGCGGCCAGCGCCACGTCCGTGTTCCGCAGCAGCCACTTGCGCAGGACGTACCAGCGGCTGTCGCGCTGCGCCTCGATCGCGTCGCCCCGCAGAAATCGCCGCACGTCGGCGGCCATTTCGCCGGCGCTCTGGTAGCGCCGCGGGGGCCTCCTTCGCCAGGGCGCGCAGCACGATCGTCTCGACCTCGCGCCCGATCGGGCAGCGCCGCCCCATGCGCAGCCGCCGGCGCTTCGTCGCGACCTGCACGCCGGCCTGATCGGTCCATGACTGGCTGGGCGGCATCGGCGGCGTCGAGGTGATGTTGCGCAGCACGTCGGCCAGGCTGCCGACCACGCTGTATGGATAGCGCCCGGTCAGCAGCTCATAGAGGATCACCCCCAGCGCGTACACGTCGGTGCGCGTGTCGATCTCGTCGGCGCTGCCGCGGGTCTGCTCCGGGGACATGTACGGCAGCGTGCCCATCACCTCCGCCGTCAGCGTCAGCCCGCGATGCGGATCATCCGTCATCGACTTGGCCAGGCCGAAATCCAGGATCTTGGGCGAGCCGTCGGCGTCGATCAGCACGTTGGAGGGCTTCAGATCGCGATGGATGATCCCGCGCTGGTGGGCGTATTGCACCGCTTCCGCCACGACCGCGAAGACCGACAGCACCTCGTCCATCGGCAATTGCCGCTCGCGCACGTGCTTGTGCAGCGGCACTCCCGGCACATAGTCCATCACGAAGTAGCGCAACCCGCCGTCGGTGACGCCGGAGTGGAAGATCGAGATGATGTTCGGATGCCGCAGCCGCGCGGCCAATTGCACCTCGCGCTCGAAGCGCGCCTGCGTCGCCGGGGATGCGTGCACGCCCTCGATCAGCACCTTGATCGCCACCTCGCGGTTGGTGCCCTCCTGCAGCGCCCGATAGACCACCCCCTGCCCGCCGCGCGACAGCTCCCCCAATACCTGATACCCGGGAAACGAGACGCTCGTGGCGGCGTCGCGCTCGCGCCGGGCGGCGGTTCGCGGACCGTCGCCGCCGCGCTGTGCCGGAGCTGCGCGGGTCTCCTCGACGGCGACCCTCGTCGCATCGGGATCAACCGCCGGCGCCGCGATGGTGGCCGGCACCGCATCCGACCGTGCGCCGGCGTCCAGCCCCGGCGGGTCATCGAAGGATGGGGTACGCCGGGGCGAAGCGCCGGGCGCGGCGACGGCGTCGAATTGACGCCGGATGGCGTCAATCATCGCCTGATCGCGCGGGATGTTGTCTCTTGCGCCGCCCATGCGTACACCCTGTCCCGAACCCGATTCGCGCTGGTCAATCGCCTGAACCGGCCGCCGTGCGAGACTAATCGGCCGCACCGCGCGCCGCCGAATCAGGAAAGCGACGAAACCGCCGAAATCTCACGCGAGGCGCAGAAAACTTGATCCGAGCAGCTCGCGGAGGCGCTCCAGGGCACGGGCGCGAAGCATGTACACAGCGCCTTCGGTGCGGCCCAGTTTCCTGGCGACGGCTTCGGCGGTGTTTCCTTCGAGATCATATTCGCGGACGACGGTCTGATAATCCGCGGGAAGCTGCGCGATGGCCTCATCGAGCATCGAGACGGATTCCTCGCGGCGCATGATCTTGCTGGGCGTGCCGGAATGACGGGCGAGGTTTTCGAGCAAGGCGTAGCTGGAATCCTGAGCACTGGTCTGGACGCGCCGACGGGGGTCGGGACGCTTGGCGCGCTCCAGTCCGCGGATCGCGTCGCGCAGGTTGTTTTCTGCGATTTGCGCGAGCCAGGCGACCAGCGCGTTTTCGCCCTGCGGGGCGAACTGAAAGAACCGCAGAAACGCCTCCATGTAGGTGACCTGCATCACGTCGTCCTCGTCGAGGACGCCGCGCCAGGCCGCGCCGATCCGCCCGTTGAGCCGTGCTCGAACCTCCGGTCCGAATTGCACGAGAAGGGCGCTGATCGCGTCACGATCTCCGCGGCGGGCCCGGTCGAAAAGCGACTGGCGGTCATCCGACATGCGTCACCTTGAATTGCAATACCGCTATCAGGATACCGCGGGGGGTGGGGTGACGCGAAAAAGCCCCCGCGGGATACTGCCGCCATGCAAACCCCCGAACAACTCCGCCGCTTCCTCTGCGACCTGGTCGCGATTCGCAGCATCTCGCGCGAGGAAGGGCCGATTGTGGATCACCTGTCGAGGGTGTTGAGCGGGCAGGCCGGCCATGCACCGCCGTCGGGGCTGCACGTGCAGCGCGAGCTGAACAACCTATGGATCGAGATCGGCGATCAACCCCGGCCGCGGCTGCTCTTCAACTCGCATCTCGACACGGTCCCGCCCGCGGAGGGCTGGAGCGCGGACCCATGGACGCCGCGCGTCGAGGGCGGGCGGATTACGGGGCTGGGGGCGAATGACGCCAAGGGCTGCGTGACGGCGCTGCTGGCCGCGGCGCTGCGCATCGCGGATGGACTGGCCCGCGGGCAGCGGTTGGGCGGCACGCTGGTTGTGGCGCTGACCGCGGAGGAGGAAATCAGCGGGCGCGGCCTCTCCGAAGTCCTCCCGCGGCTGCGGCCGCTGGACGCCGCGATCGTGGGGGAGCCGACGTCGCTGACGCCGATGATCGCGCAGCGCGGGCTGCTGATCCTGCGATGCACCGCGATCGGGCGCTCGCGCCATCCGGCCAACACGCCGGCCGATTCGCCCGACAATGCGATTCACACGGCGGCGGCGGACATCCTGCGGCTGCGCGACTTCGATTTCGGCGCGCCGCACCCGCTGCTGGGAACGTGCCATGCGCACGTGACCATGGTCAGCGGCGGCGTCGCGCGGAACGTGGTGCCGGATCGCTGCGAATTCTGGGCGGACATCCGCACGACGCCGAACCAGCCGCACGATGCACTGGTCGAGCGGATTCGCGCGGAGCTGTCGAGCGAGGTGCACGTGCACAGCGGGCGGCTCGGGCCGGTGCAGACGGCCCGCAGCGAGCCGATCGTGCAGGCGTGCGAAGCGGCGCTGCCGGACGCTTCGCCGGCGGGAAGCCCCGCCATGAGCGACATGGTTTTTCTGCCCGGCATACCGGCGGTGAAGATCGGGCCGGGGGACACGCGCCGTTCCCATACGCCCGATGAGTGGGTGCTGGAGTCGGAGCTGGCCGCCGGCGCAGGCGCATACGAGCGAATCGCGCGGGAGTATTTCGCTCGGATGGCCTCCGCGGGCGCGTGATCTCTCGCTCGGAACGGCGCGAGCGCCCAGCGGACAGGAACGTGTGCCGGCGGGAATGCTCGGGGGCGGAGCATGCGCGCTGCGGCGACCGGGCGGGCAAGCGCGAAGTGATCAGACCGGAGCGAGGATGCCGGCGGCGATCTCATCGGCATCGGCGGCCGCCAGATCGGTGGGAACGCGCTGGCCGCTGGTGACATAGGAGAGGCGAATCGCGGCGTGCGACAGCGCACCGAGCAGAACGCCCATGCCGACGGCCTCATCGAGCCGCGTCAGCAGAACGTGCGAAACGCCCAGCGGGGCGAAACGCTGCATCGCCAGGCGGCACACACCCGCTGCAAGGCCGCCGGGCAGCGCCAGGTGCACCTCGTGCGGCCGGGCGGATCGCAACAGCGCCGCCAGCCGGACGAAGCGCCCCTCCTCGCGCGGCCCAACCCCCGGCGTGTCGATCAGCAGCAGGTCGGCGCTGCAACTGGCCAGCAGGTCGTGCACCTCGTCCACCCCCTGCGCCGCATGCAGCGGGACTTCGATGATCTCGGCGTAGCGTGAGAGCTGTTCCCGCGCGGCGAGGCGCTGCGAGTCGAGTGTCAGCAGCGCCACCGACCGCCCCTCCCGAATCTTGAACTGGGCCGCCAGCTTGGCCACGGTGGTGGTCTTGCCCGCACCAGCCGGGCCGACAATCGCCACCCGCCGCAATTCTCCCGGCGTGAGCGAGATGGTCGTGGTTTGCGGCAGCATGTCGCGAATCAGCGCCCGCAGGCGCGAATCGACCTGTTCCGGCGTGGGGTGGCGCGTGTCCTGGGCAACCTGCGCCAGCAGCCGACCGGCCAGCTCCTCGGCGACCTCGTTGGCGACGAGCCGCTGATAGGCGGTTCGCAGCGCATCCGAAAGAGTGGCGAGGTCAGCGGTCGGGGCGACAGCGGTCGAGCGCGCGGCGGTTGTGTCCATGATTGGTGCAGCGGCCGGCGGCGGCTCGGCGACCGGCTTCGGGTCGGCGACGGTGGGGGCTGCGGGTTCGATCAGCGGCACAGGCGAAGCGGCCCGCCTGCGGGCGGATGAGCGCCGATTGCGGATGATCGGGGCGCCGGGGTCGGCGTCGGGCACAGACCACGTGCGCGGCGCCGGCGGTGCGAAAGCGGAAGCGGCGGGCGGAGCCGCACGACGGGCCGGAATGGAGACCGGGTTCGGCGGGGCCGTGACGGCCTTTGATCCGGCTGACCCGGCCGATGCACCCGATCCGTCGTCGCCGCCGGCCTTCGAGCCGGCGCGGGCGGCGTGGGCAATGATGGTGACGCGGTTGGGGTTCGAGCCGGGCGGCCGGGTGCGGGTCTGGATGATCACCGCATCCGCGCCGAGCGACTTCTTGACCAGCGCCAGGGCGGCCGGCATCGTCGGGGCTTCGAAGGTGCGATGTTCCATCCGTGGCTCTCGGCGCGGGGTCGCGGCTGCGGCGGGATCCTCCCGCCTTCGACGCCATCGGCGGAATCGGCCGGAGGTGACGACTGCCGGTTGCCCGCAGGCGCAGAAACCGCGCGTCGGCCGCCTTGCGTTGCCGCCGAAGCGGCTTGGCAGCACAATACGCGGCCCGCCGGCGGCCGGTCCGTTGAGACGCCGCGCCGGACGGCGGGTGTCTTGATCCGGGTTGTGGGGGGCAGGAGCGCGGGATGCGTTGGACGCAGTACTTCATTCCGACCAGCAAGGAAGTGCCGCGGGACGCCACGGCGGCGTCTCACCAGCTCATGCTGCGGGCGGGGATGATCCGCCAGCTTGCAGCGGGGATCTACAGCTACCTGCCGCTGGGCTATCGCACGCTGCGAAAAGTCGAGGCGATCGTCCGCGAGGAGATGGAGCGGGCCGGGGCGCTGGAGCTGCACATGCCGGTGTTGCAGCCGATCGACATCTGGCAGGAAACCAACCGCGTCGCGGCGATGGGGGACACGCTGCTGCGGCTGCGGCCGGTGCGCAGCGGGGATGCCTCCGACTGGCGCGAGCACACTGTGCTGGGGCCGACGCACGAGGAGGTGGTGACGGAGATCGCGCGCGGCTACCTGAGCAGCTACAAGCAGCTCCCGATCAACCTCTACCAGATTCAGACGAAGTTCCGCGGCGAGGCACGTCCCAAGAGCGGCGTGCTGCGGACGCGCGAGTTCCTGATGAAGGATGCGTACTCGTTCGACTCGGACAAGGCCGGGCTGGATGCCAGCTACCAGCGGATGTATGACGCCTACTGCCGCATTTTCTCGCGCTGCGGGCTGCCGTACGTCGCGGTGGAGGCTGACAGCGGGGCCATCGGCGGCGACGTGTCGCACGAGTTCATGGTTCTCACTGACGCCGGGGAGGACACGGTCGCGATCAGCGAATCGGGGGGCTATGCGGCAAACACCGAACGGGCCACCTGTCGGGCGCTGCCGGCGCAGAGCGACGCGCCACAGGCGCTGCGCGAGGTGCACACGCCGGGGGCGGGGCGGGTCGAGGATGTGTGCCGGATGATGGGCACGACGCCGGCGCAGATGATCAAGACGCTGATCTTCAGCGCGCGGGTGCCGGCGCCGGGCGGCGGAGCGAAGGCCGGTGAGGTCGAAGTGCGCGTGGTGGCGCTGGTGCGCGGGGATCACGAGATCAACGAGATCAAGCTCCGCAAGGCGTGCGGTGCGGCGGTCGAACTGGCCGCGCCGGCGGTGATTGAGAAGCTGACCGGTGCCGCGGTCGGGTTCGCCGGGCCGCAGGGGCTGATCGAGCGGATGGGAGCGGGCGACGTGCTGGTGATCGATCGCGACGTCGCCACGATGCGCAACGCGGCCAGCGGTGCGAATCGCACGGATCATCACGTCACCGGCGTGAACCCGGGGCGCGATTTTCCGCTCGAAGCCCCGCCGGGCGGCGCCGCGCGCGTGGTCGTGGCCGACATCCGCATGGTCTGCGACGGCGACATCTCGCCGGACGGCAGCCCGATCCGGCTGCGCACGGCGATCGAGGTCGGGCACGTTTTCAAGCTGGGAACCAAGTACAGCGACGCGATGAAGGCGACCTTCCTGGGGCGCGAGGGCAAGCCGCAGCCGCTGGTCATGGGTTGCTACGGGATCGGGCTGAACCGCATCGTGGCCGCGGCGATCGAGGCGCATCACGATGACGCCGGCGCCTGCTGGCCGGTGGCGATCGCGCCGTTTGAGGCGGTGGTGATCTCGCTTGATCCGAAGGATGCGGAAGTGTCGGCGGCGGCGCAAGCGGCGTATGACGCGCTGCGAGCCGCCGGCGTGGACGTGCTGTACGACGACCGCGACGAGCGGGCCGGGTTCAAGTTCAAGGACGCCGACCTGGTCGGGTTTCCGTTGCGGGTGGTGGTCGGGCGAAAGAGCCTGGCGGAGGGGGTGGTCGAGTTCAGCGAGCGGCGCAATCCGGCGCAAAAAGACGCGCTTTCGCCGCAGGACGCGGTAGAGCGCGTCATCTCGCGCGTGCGCGAGCTGCGCAGCGCCGCGGGGCCGCGAGCATGAAACTGGTGCGATTCGAAGCCGCGGACGGCCGCGTGCATTGCGGCGAATGGCTCGACGGCGGCCGGGCGCGGGTGGTTCCGGGCGGGCTGTTTGCCGCGGCGGGCGGTGCGGCCGGCGGGGAAGTGCTGACGGTGCGGCGGCTGCTGGCGCCGGTGGAGCCGCCGAACATCTTCGCGATCGGGCTGAACTACCGGCGTCACGCGGCGGAAACGGGGGCGGAACTGCCGAGCGCACCGCTTGTGTTTCTGAAGGCGACGACGGCGGTGCTGGATCCGGACGCGGCGATCGTGCTTCCGCGCCAAGCGCCGAGCGAAGTGGATTTTGAGGCCGAACTGGCGATTGTGATCGGGCGAAGCGCGCGGCGCGTCGAGCCGGCGGCGGCGCTGTCGCACGTGCTGGGCTATTGTTGCGCCAACGACGTGTCCGCCCGGGATTGCCAGAAGCGGATCGATCGGCAGTGGGCGCGCGGCAAGAGCTTTGACACCTTCTGCCCGCTGGGGCCGTGGATCGTGACGGCGGATGAACTGCCCGCGCCGGATCGCTGCGCCATTCGCTGCCGCGTGAACGGTGCGGTGATGCAGGAATCGACAACGGCGGACATGATCTTCCCCTGCGCCGAGTTGATCAGTTATCTGTCGCACCAGTTCACCCTGCGGCCGGGGACGGTGATCCTGACGGGGACGCCGGAGGGGGTCGGCACGGCCCGCAAGCCGCCGGTGTATCTGCGGCCGGGGGATCGGGTGAGCGTGGAGATTGAGGGGATCGGCGTGCTGGAAAACGGCGTCGAGGCGGATGCGGGTTAGGCGGGTGTGCTGCGCAGCGATGCGAGTTCGATGCGCGGCATGAATACGTTGATCGCTTCAATCGGCCGCGCGGGTCGTGAGGCGGCGCAGCACACGAGCGGCCAGCACGGCGACCACCGCGCCGGCCATGAGAATCAGGCTGACGCGCCATAATGCGGCGGGGTCCTCGCGGGCGAGGAATGCCACGGTGTCGGCCGCGATTTCTCCGATCGCGCGCAGCGGGCGGTCCAGCCACAGCGCTGCGAGAAACCCCAGCGCCAGCCACGGACCGAACGGAATCACCGCCGTTCGCTTGAGCAGCGAGCCGACCAGCCAGCCGACCAGCGCCAATCCGACGGCCAGCAACAACCCGCTGATGGCGATGTGCCAGCCGGCGCACGCGCCGGCCGCGGCCAGGATGTAAATGTCCCCCGCGCCGAAGGCCTCGCGACCCAGCGCCAACGTGAAGCCGATCCGCAGAATCCAACCGGCCGCGGTCGCGGCAATAACGCCGACCGCCGCCGTCGCCAGGCCGCTGAGCGGGCGGATGTCGCCGATCGGCTGCCAGTTCAACGCGGTGCGCCACAGATCGGCGACGCCGGTTGAGGACAAAACGAGCAGCCAGCCGAGAGCGCCGGCAGCCAGAATCGGCGCGAGCCACAGCAATTCGCCCAGCACCATCCGTCGCGAGTCGCCGCGCTCGGCCTCGATGGCGTCATGCACCGAATCATCGGATTCGCGCGACTGCCCTCCTGCGAAAGTCAGAAGCACAAACACGCCGGCCAGCGCGACGAACAGGGCCATGCTCGCGGGTGGAGCGGGAATGCTGATGCGCTCCGGCGTGCCGGGCGACGGGGTTGGTGGTGCTGGGGCGGCGGTTGGATGAATCGCAACGGCAATCAGCCAGATCGCCATTGCTGCGAGCGCGAGGACGACGAGGATGGACGCGGGGGAGAACGAGGCGCGCGACGCGGCAGTCGGCCTCGCGGAATCGCCACCCACGGCAGTCCGCGCAGCGGGCGACTTGCTTTCGGTGTGCGGCGCGGCCGGCGGCTGATGTGATTCGGGCGGATGCGGGGCGAACCAGACCGTGACCGCGAGCATCACGCCCGATGCCGCCAGCATCAGGACAGCCGCGGCGGACCAGGCTGCGTCGGACACCGGCGCGACGGCGGCCGGCGCACCGGCAACGGCGCTGGCGGGATGGAACAGGTGGATGAGGATGCCGCCGATCATGGCGAAGTCGGTGACGCGCGTGTCAACGGTGTAGGTCAGCAGGTCCATCGCCGTGCAGGCGACCATCGCGCCGGCCAGCAGCAGCCACGCGGCGAGCATCACGATCTGCTGCGGCGCAAGTGCTTCAAGCGGCGCTGCGGCCGGTGCATGGGCCACCGAGATCAGGTGATGAACCAGCACGAAAACCAGCGCCGTCGCGGCTTCGATCAGCGGGTACTGCGCGGAGATCGGAGCGCGGCACCGCCGACAGCATCCGCGCAGCAGCAGCCAGCCCAGGACGGGGATGTTGTCGTACCAGGCGATCGGGTTCGTGCAGGCGGGGCAGAAGGAGCGCGCCGGGCGCGAAATCGACAGCCCGGCCGGCAGTCGATACACCACCACGTTCAGGAAGCTGCCAACGGCCAGGCCGAGCAGCCAGACCAGCGTCGCAACCAGCGCTTCAGGAATCACGCGCTCTCCAGCCGGCCGGTGTCACTGAGCCACTCGGCAATGATTCCTGCAACGGCATCCGGCGCGAGCGCCCCGGTGTCCACCTGCACGTCGGCCAGCGCGGAATAGTACGGGCGGCGGACGACCTCGGCGGCGTGCAATTCCTCGATCATCGTCGCGCCGCCCAGCGCCGGGCGGCGCGCGGCGGATTGCGGATCGGCGGCGATGCGCGCGGCCAGCACGTCGACCGGAGCGCTCAGCCAGATGCAGGCGCAGCGCGAGCGCAGCAACGAGCGGTTGTCATCATCGAGGACGATGCCGCCGCCGGTGCTCAATACGCAGCGGTCGGAGTTCAGGAAGCCGCCAAGCGCCGCGGACTCCAGCGCACGGAACGCGGCCTCGCCGTCGGACGCAAAGATGTCGGCAATGGTGCGGCCGGTGCGCCGCTCGACGGCTTCGTCCGTGTCGGCGAAGGGCAGCGCGATGCGCGTCGCCAGCAGCCGGCCGACGCAGCTCTTGCCGCTGCCGCGCAGGCCGATCAGGGCGATGTGTGCAGCGCGGAATCGAGTGGCGAGTGGTCCGCGGGCCATGAGAGCCGTCGAGCCTGGTGGTTCGGGCGCAGGCTCCGCGGCTGATCACCGCTGTGGGCGAACGCTGCGCCGGGGATGACGCGAGTGATAATGAGCCTGCCGATGGATGTCGAGAGCGGCCGCTTGGCCGGATCGGAACCTGCGGCCGGTGCACGCGGATCGGAAGCTCCGCGCGGGGTGCGGGAGCCGTGGCGTTTTGCCGCTTCCTGGCGCGGGCTGCCGCGGGACGTCGCCGATTGTCGCGATTTGCCCCGCGCCGCGCTGCCCGATATGCTCGCAGGCAGGCTGTTTTTGGAGAATCCGCCCCATGCCCCAGACCGTCCGCGTCGCGCTCGATGCCGCCGGCGTGCGCATCGCGATCGTTGCGTCGCGATTCAATGACTTCATCACCAACCGGCTGGTTGACGCGGCGCTGGCCGAGATCGCCCGTCACGGCGGCGATCCGGACAAAGTGACGCTGGCCTGGACCCCCGGCGCGTTCGAGTTGCCGCTCGTCGCGCAGCTGCCTGGCTTCGGGCGGGCGGTTTGACGCCGTGCTGTGCCTGGGCTGCGTGATCCGCGGGCAGACGCCGCACTTTGATCACGTCGCCGGCAACGCGGCGCGCGGGATCGGGCAGGTGTCGCTGGCGACGGGCGTGCCGGTGATCTTCGGCGTTCTGACCACCGACACGGTTGAACAGGCGGTGGACCGCGCAGGAGGAAAGCACGGCAACAAGGGGGCTGATGCGGCACTGGCGGGAATCGAAATGGCACGGCTGCTCAAGGCCTTCGGCGGATGAGTACAGCGTCCGATTCCGGCGCAGCGCGGCGGCACGTCTACTCCAAGCGTTCGCAGGCGCGGATGCTGGCGATGCAGGCGCTGTGCCTGTTCGACAGCCTCGGCGACGCATTCCACGCGCAGCTCGAGCAGTTCTTGTCCGATCGCGTGGTGCAGCACGACCTGCCGCTGGCCGAGCCGCCGCCGCCGGAATCGCAGCGCCTGGCGCGCGAGCTGGCGCGCGGCGCGTGGCGCGACCGGCCGCGGCTGGACGCCTGGATCGTGCGCGTCACGCCGGAGTGGGCGCTGGACCGATTGTCGCCGGTGGATCGCAACATTCTGCGGCTCGGGGCGTATGAGCTGTACGAGTCGGTGGACACGCCGCCGGAAGTGGTGATCGACGAGGCGGTGGAGCTGGCCAAGCTGTTCGGCAACACCGATTCGCCGGGCTTCGTGAACGCGCGGCTCGACGGCCTGCGGAGCGAGCTGGGCGTCGGGCGGCGCGGCTTCGGAAACGCCGACATTCCGCCCGCGGAATGACATCGCAATCGCACTCCGAAATCACATCTTGCGATCAGCGCCTGCTCGTATTCCGCCCGCGAATTCCCCGTTTTTTGTATGTTTGCCGGATCGAACCCGCTACGATGAGACCCGGTCTCACACCCTGCGCCGGCTGCGCCCCGTTGAGGAGCGGGGTCGCCTGCGCCACACATCGAGAGAATTGGAGGAGGAATCATGGGAACCCTGACGATTGGTTCCGCCCCTGCGCGGATTCTGGCGCGCGTGCTGTGCGCGGCTCTGCCGGCGATTCTCGCCTCCGCCCATGCGCAGGCGGGAGAGATCACCGGTCTGGCGTGGCATTCGGGTGTGGCGTCTGTCGCGGGCGAGTTCATCGTCGCTCCCTCCGATCCCAACAATGACGACGTCGCCGGCGTATCGCCCAATGTCGTGTTCATCCTGCAGAAGAACTACGTCGGCATCGGCCCGGTGGACATCGAGTTCACCGTGGCCGATACGGGCGGCGTTACCGAATATCGCATTGAAGAGGGCGTCAACAACAGCACCGGCCTGGACTGGAGCGGCTATCACCTCGAGCTCGGATTCGGCGTCGGCTCCGGCTTCGTCAAGGCGGCTGCCGGTGGCGGGCTGGATTTTGACGCCCCGGACTTCAACTCCCCGAACACGTTCGGTCCCTTCTTCACCGGCCTGCCGCCGACCGAGCTGGATCTGATCGCCACCGGCTTCATGCCGCATGCCGCCTTTGCCAGCGGCATCCTGTTTCACATCGACGTTCCCGACGGCATCACGACGTTCACGCTGCGGCAGTCGCCGATCGCGGTGCCGGAGCCGACGTCGATCGCCGGGCTGTTGATCGTGCTGGTGCTGGGGCGGAGGGCGCGCCGCGAATGGCGGATCGCGCGATAACTCAGACGCGTCGCGCGGCTCAATCGCCCCCCTGATCGCAGGAATTGCTTGACTTGCGAAGCATCGACCCGTGACAATGTTCGCGGCGGAGTGGATCCGCGGAACGCCTGCGGCGGTTTTGCATTTCCCGTGCCGCAGCGCGCCGCCTCGCAAATTTCCCCAGCGAGCCACGACTGCCGGAGGAGGAGATCAATGGCCGTTCATTCCGCGCGCGGGCGCACTGCGCCCGTTGCATGCACCCCCGCTCGCTCATCCGCCCTCCCGCATCTGTATCGAAGCCTGTTTCGGCGCCTTGCCGGCAGCGCCGTGATCGCCGGCGGTCTGATTGGCTTGGTGTCTCCGACGGCCGGCGCGGCATGGACCGTGACCAACCTGCACCCGGCCGGACCGGGCCATACGATGGCCTTTGGAACAGGCTCGGGCCAGCAGGTCGGCTGGGCCTTCACGGGAGTCAACTGGAACGCCAGCCTGTGGAGCAGCACGGCCGGCTCGTGGGTCAACATGAACCCGGCCGGGGCGGATTCCTCGGCGGCGTGGGGTGCGGCCGGCGGACAACAGGTCGGCCGCGCCACCTATGGCATCTTCGACCACGCGGGCATCTGGACCGGCTCGGCGGCATCGTTCGTGGACCTGCATCCGGCCGGATACGACCATTCGCAGGCGCGTGGAACAGACGGCGTGCAGCAGGTGGGCTGGGCCATCGGGATGACCGGCGCACACGCGACCGTGTGGACGGGCACCGCCGCGTCCGCGGTCAGCCTCGATCCTGCCGGATCAATCGGGTCGGAGGCATTCGGAGTCCACGGCGGCCAGCAGGTGGGGCAAGCGCACGTGGGCGGTCAATACCGGGCCAGCCTATGGACCGGCACGGCGGCATCATGGGTCGATTTGAACCCGGCCGGCTCGCCGGAGTCGCACGCCTACGCGGTGCGCGCGGGGAAACAGGCGGGGTATGCCGTGATTGCGGGCGTGGACCATGCGGGGCACTGGAGCGGCACAGCGGGGTCGTGGGTCGATCTGCATCCTGCCGGAACCGGGTCATCGATCGCGTTCGGCATATTCGGCGGCAAGCAGGTGGGCTACGCGAACATCGGCGGGCTGGAGCGCGCGGCGCTCTGGAGCGGAACCGCCGCATCCTGGGAAAACCTGCACGCCGTGCTGCCCGGCAGCTTCCTGACCTCGCGCGCGACCGGCATCTGGAGCGACGGCCTGAACTACTTCGTGGCGGGGTATGGCTACAACGCAACCGCCGGGCAGAATCAGGCACTGCTCTGGACGCAGCCGGTGCCGGAGCCGGGAATGATCTCGCTGTTGGGACTTGGCGCGGTCTTGCTGATGCGCCGTCGCCGCGCTTCGAATGAGGTGTAAGCAAAACCGGCGTGGCCGGGTGGCCGTCGGCGGGCGGTGCGCAATCGGCGCTTGCTGATCCGCGAATGACGATCGGCAATCGCGCCGGCAATCACGCCCCGGGACCAGGGTTCGTCGTGGCGCCGACATCCTGCCTGCGCCAACCCGCCGCATGCGCGGCCGCAGCGCTATCCCGCCGCGACCGCCTCGCGCCCCGTCAGCGCCGCCCCCGCTGCCGCACCCTGCGCCAGGGCCGCTCCGGAGTCCGCGGCGGCGCTGCGCACCACGCCGTCCGCATCCGCCCGGATCGTGAATACATAGAAGCTGCCGTAGGTCGCCGAACGGTCCTGCGCCAACAGCCGTTTCGCCAGGTCGCTGTGCGGAGTGAGCGAGGGCAGGATCGAAGCCGGCGGCTCAAGGCGGTAGCTGCCCGAGCGATAGATCATCGTGGCGCCGGGCCGCGCCGCGCGCAGCACGCTTCGCAGCGTCTGCTCAAACACCGCGGGCGTCATCCAGTCGAAGATGTCGAGCAGGTTGAACTTGCTGATGCTGCCGGCGGGCTGCGAATCGAGGTACGGCCCCAGCCAGCCGTTCACGACCTCGACCCGGTGCAGCCCCTCGCGCAGCGCCTCGAAATTCCGCTCCATCAGGTAGGGCGGCAGCCGATCCCCGCGGAATCGCCCCGTTCCGGCCAGGCTCAGGAAATAGTTGTCATAGACCGGCACGCGCGTCAGCGCGTACTCGACGCGTTCGCGCACATACTCATACATGTCGTGGCGGCCGTCGATCAGGTTGAACTGCCGCGGATGCACGCCCGCCAGCCACATCAGCGGGCGGAAGTTCACGAACCGCCGCGTCCACGGACCCCAGAGCTTCGGGGCGAAGTGGCGCTCATAGTGCGCCTTCTGCTCCTCCAGCGTGCGCAGCTCGAAGAACTCCTCGCGGATCGCGGCCGAAATCCCCATCATGTTCATGAATCGCCGCAGAATGCGGCAGAACAGCCCCATTCGCCCATAGCGGTACAGGTCGCGCTCGATCATCCACAGGTTGCGATCCCAGTAGGCCTGCGAGCGCGGCGAGATGTTGGGGCGGAGTTTATCGGCGTAGACGCGCGTCACCACCGACGGATTGCGCGCCGCGAAGATGTCGCAGAAAGTGGCGTGGTCGAGCGTCTCGATCCCCGCGAGCTTCAGCTCCAACAAAGCGTTCTGCGCCGGATTGCTGTCCACCGAGATCAGCCGCGCCGGGCGCTGCGCCAGGAAGTTCAGCGGGTTGCAGCCGGCCGAGGAAATCGAAATCACCGTGTCCGAGGAGCCGAGGTTGAAGGCCTGCCGGTCCATCTCGGGGTCTTCCCACGACATGTTGAAGACGATGCCGTGAAACACCATGCGCTCCAGCAGCGGGCGGCGCGGCATGGGCAGATCGATGACCTTGTGTCGCATCAGGTTCCCTTCCTGGCCAGCGCGGTGAAGCAATACCCGCCAAGCCACGGATAAACAGTGGTCTCCGGCAGCAGTTCCCGCAGCGCATCCGCGTAGGGCTGCACCGTCTCCACGTGATTGGCGCGCAGCCACGCGCGCATCACCGGGCCCAGCGGACCCCATCCCTCGAAGCCGCCGAAATCCAGAACCGCCAGTCGCCCGCCGGGGCGCACGTGATCCGCCGCGCTGCGCAGCGCCGCCCGCCAATCGGGGATCATGGTCAGGCTGTAGCCGAACAACACCGCGTCGAACTGGCGGCCCAGGCTCATGCGCGTCGCGTCGCCCTCGACCAGCGACACGTTGTTCCAACCCGCCCCGCGGCAGCGGCGCTCGGCCACCCGCAGCATGTCGGCGGAGAAATCCAGCCCCGTCAGCCGGCCGCGGATCGGATCGAGCCACTCCATCAGGTAGCGGAAATTCAGCCCCGTGCCGCAGCCGACCTCCAGCACGTCCGCATCGCCGCGCAGCGCCAGGCGCTCCACGGCGGCGCGGCGCTGATGCAGGATCATCCAGCGCGTCTTGTCGTAGATCAGCGCGTGGAAGCGGTAAAAGCGCTGGACGGCGGTGGTGTCGCTCACGCCGGGCGAACTCCTCGTACATCGGCGCCGGGCCGGCGGATCACGGTCACGCCGCCCCGGCGGATTGCTGCGGCAGATGCGCCGCGATCCGCGCGAGCGTCTGCGGCGCGTTCAGGGCCGCCTTGCCGAACCCCGGCTCCGCGCCGGCCGCGACCGCGGCGGCCTGCGCGTCCGGATAATTGCTGACCAGCATGACCGGGAGGGCCGCCAGGGCCGGGTCGGCCTTCATGCGGCGGATCAACTCCATGCCGTCGCTGTCATCCGCGAAAATGCGCCGATTGACGAGCACCAGCGCAAACTCGCGCTCCTGCAGCGCAGCCAGCGCCTCCTCGACGAACATGACGCGCCGCACCTCCGCGCGAAAGTGCCGCGTCAGCATCGCGCGAATGGCGGCGTGATCGGGGTCACAGTTGCCCACGTCCAACACCGACGGCACGCACAAATCTCCCGGAAAACCAGACACAGTCTACATGCGGGCGATGGCCCGGAAAAGCGGGGTCACAGCTCCGGTCCGCCGTCGTAGGAGCCGTAGACCGAGCGCAGCGTCTCCATCATCTCGCCGACAGTCGCGCGCGCCTCGCTGGCCTCGATCAGCGCCGGCATGACGTTTTCGCCGGCGGCGGCGGCGCTGCGCAGAGCGGCCATGGCGCGCGCGTGGCGGCCGGCGTCGCGCTGGCGGCGCAGCTCCCGGACCCGCGCGACCTGCTCGCGCTCGACCCAGTCCTCGATGCGCAGGATCGGGATGGCGTGGCTGTCGTCATCGGTGTACTTGTTGACGCCGATCATGACGCGCTCGCCGCGGTCAAACTCGGCGCCGAAGCGGGCGGAGGAATCGGCGATGCTGCGACGGAAGTAGCCGCGCTCGACCGCCGGCAGCACGCCGCCGAGCTTGTCGATGTCGGCGATGATGGCGCCGGCCTGCCGCTCCATCTCGTCGGTCAACGCCTCGATGAAGTAACTGCCGCCCAGCGGATCGACGGTGCGCGTGACGCCGGTCTCCTCGGCGATGACCTGCTGCGTGCGCAGCGCCACCTTGACGGCCTGCTCGGTGGGCAGGGCCAGCGTCTCATCCATGCTGTTGGTGTGCAGCGACTGCGTGCCGCCCAGCACCGCCGCCAGCGCCTGGTAGGCGACGCGCACGATGTTGACCATCGGCTGCTGCTCGGTCAGCGAGACGCCGGCGGTCTGGGCATGGCAGCGCAGCCAGGTGCTGCGCTCGTTCTTCGCGCCGAAGCGCTCCTTCATGATGACGGCCCACATGCGCCGCGCAGCGCGGAACTTGGCGATTTCCTCGAAGAACTCGTTGTGAACGTCCCAGAAGAAGCTCAAGCGCGGCGCAATCGCATCCACGTCCAGTCCGCGCTTCAGCGACTGCTCGACGTAGCAGATGCCGTCGGCCAGCGTGAAGGCCAGCTCCTGCTGCGCGGTGGAGCCGGCCTCGCGGATGTGATAGCCGCTGATGCTGACGGTGTTCCACTGCGGCATGTGCTGCGTGCAGTACTCGATCGTGTCGATGACGAGCTTGACGCTGGGCCCGGGCGGAAAAACAAACTCGTTCTGCGCGTGAAATTCCTTGAGGATGTCGTTCTGAAGCGTGCCGCGCAGATTCTCGAGGGGCACGCCCTGCCGCCGCGCCACGCAGATGTAGAACGCCAGCAGAATCGCCGCCGGGGCGTTGATCGTCATGCTGGTGCTGACGTCGTTGAGGTTGATGCCGTCGAAAAGCGTCAGCATGTCGTCGAGCGAGGCGACCGCGACGCCGCACTTGCCCACCTCGCCCAGCGCCAGCGGATCATCCGAATCACGACCCATCAGCGTCGGCAGGTCGAACGCGGTCGAAAGGCCGGTCTGCCCGTGTTCGAGCAGGTACTTGAAGCGCTCGTTGGTCTGGCGGGCGGTGCCGAAGCCGGCGAACTGGCGCATCGTCCAGGGCTTCGCGCGGTACATGTCGCGGTGGATTCCGCGCGTGTAAGGAAATACGCCAGGCGACTCGGGCGCGCGCGGCGCGTCGCCCGATGTGTACAGCGACTTGATCGGAATGCCGGACATCGTGGTCGGGTCGGCGGGGCGGGCCGGCTTTCGCGCCGCGGCCGGTGCGGCTACGTCGGGGTTCATCGAGGATTCTCCGCGGGCGGCTCGGCACGGGCGTCCGCAATGCGCGGACCGGCCGGGGCAATCGAGCGCCATGCTGTGACGGATTGTACTCGCAGGCAGGGCTGGCACGTCGGCACGAGCCGGGTAAAATGACCCGTCCCGCGTCCTGCGACGCGGCCGCTGGTGAGTGTAGCTCAGTTGGTTAGAGCATCAGGTTGTGGTCCTGAGGGTCGCGGGTTCGATCCCCGTCACTCACCCTTTCCCGCCGCATTTCCACCCGAATCCGGCTGTGCGTCGTCCGCCCGGCGCTGCACCGCCTTCCCCACGTCCATGTCCAGCACGATGCCCGTTTCCGCCGAATCCGCCAGCACGTGCAGCGCGGCTCCGATAAACCCGGCGGCGTGCAGCCGCTTGTGCCCGCGGTCATAGAGCGACACGTGCGGCGACAGGCTGCGCGCCTTGACGGCCCGCGACACCACCACCAGCGCCGCCTCCGAACCGACGCCCGCATCCGCGTTGGCGCCGAACTCCATGAACCGCGGCTCGGCCGGATCCACCCAGACCCGGCTGCCCTTGCCGAGCAGGATCGCCGTCAGGCCGATCACGTCGTACAAACCGCGAAAGAGCGACTCGTGCAGAAACCCGCGAACGGAAGTGTCGTGAACATCGCACATGCCGATCGTCAGTGACAGGGACTCGGCGGCGCGGTTCTTGGTCAGCTCGTAGATCGGGGCCTTGCGATCGACGGAGAAGCTGAAGCGCTGCTCCTCCTCGGGCACGCTGCCGCGCACTTCCCAGCGTGCCGCGGGTCTCTGAAAGCGGGCGTCCCAATCCACGCGCATCGCCCCCGTCGGCGGGCGATCGAGGTCCGGCCGGCGCGTCACCACGTCGAAGCGCCAGCCCTCCGTCAGGCGGTGATAGACCAGATCGGTCCACACTAGCGGCTTGCCCGGCCGACGCAGCAGCAGCGAGCCGGGCACCGGATGGATGAGGTCCACGGCGCCGATGCCGATCACCGTGGCGGTCGTGCCTTCGATCACGACGCCGACCTGCTGATCCAGCCCGATGGCGTAGAGGTCCGTTCGCCCGGAATCCTGCACCGCCCTGGCCAGGGCGCCGCACATGCGGCCCAGCCGACCGCGCTGCGTGACGTGCGTGTCGATCAGCGCGTCGCGCACCAGCGGGATGAAGTCCTCGTGAATGGCGCTGCCGCCGTCGGATTCGTCGTTGAGAATCGGGTGGTGCGAATCGCGAAGAACCTGCTCGGATTGCACGCTGGTGCTGCCGGCCAGCGCATAGTGCGCCAGCGACATCGCGCCGGCGCTGGTGCCGCCGATTCCGCCGCCGCGCTCGTGCACCCGCAGCATGCAACGCTCGATGCGGCGGTTGTTCCACAGATCGTAATACTTGCCCTGGTCGCCGCCGCGGATGAAGACCGCGTCCACGTGATCGAAGATGGCCTCCAGCGCCGGATCGTCGGCCTGCTCCGTGGTCTCGATGACGAGGTCAACGACGTCCGTGGCGCCGAGCATCTTCCAGAACGGCGTCGGCCAGCTCTCCGACTCGCGCCGCCCGACCAGCGCCACGCGCACCTGCCGATCCCCGGTGACGTCGCCGCGCTGCAGCAGCGGACGAAACAGCCGGGCGCTCCAACTGTCCGGCGCGCCGGCGTCGCCGCCGGAACCGCCACCGGCCAGGACGATCACGCCGACGTCCGGCCGCTGCGGCGTCCCGGGGCGCTGGTCGGAGCAGCCGGTGGCGGCCAGCGCCGCCCAAAGGGCGACGGCGACGGTGATGGGGGCGAACCACTTGGAGACGGATGCGCTCACGCGGAACTCCTTCGAGGGCAGGTGCGGCATTATAGGGACGCGCGGTTCAGGCGGAATCCTGTGAATCCGCCCCGCGAACTCCGCCGCGGGTGAAGCGCGAGCACGGGAGGGTTGTATAATCAGGTGCGCCGTCGGGCGGCGGCGCGCCGGCGGGCGGTTCCACCGCCCCCGTTCGTTCCCGAGCGCATCGACCGATCGGATCGCAATGAACCCGCTTCAGGAAACCGTGACGGTGATGATGGATGCCGCGCCCGGATCGGGCGAGCAGACCGTCACGCTTCCACGGCGCATCGGCACGGTCAGAATCGGGGACTGCATCGGTCGCGGCGGCAGCGGCGTCGTATTCGCGGCCTATGACGAGGCGCTGAAGCGATCGGTGGCCGTGAAGATACTGCACCACCTGCGCGGCGGCGCACGGGAACTGGACCGCGGGCGGCTGATCGACGGGGTTCGCAATGCGGCCCGCGTCCGGCACGAGCACCTGGTGGGGGTCCACGGGGTCGATCTGGTCGGGGACATTCCCGTGATCGTCATGGAGCACGTCGACGGCGCTTCGCTGCGCGACCTGTTGAGCGCGCGGGGGCGCTTCGACGCGGAGACGACGCTGCACCTGGCGCGCGAGGTGTGCGCCGGAGTGGACGCGCTCCATCGCGAGAACATCGTGCACCGCGACCTGAAGCCGGCCAACGTGCTGATCGATCGCGGCGGGGTGGCGCGGGTCTGCGATTTCGGGCTGGCGTGCGAGGTGGGCGGAACGGCGATGGCCCGCAGCGATGCAACCGTGGCGGGCAGCCCGCTGTTCATGGCGCCGGAGGTCTTCGAGGGGGTGGTGTCGCCGCAGGGGGACGTCAATGCGATGGGCGTGCTGCTCTTCGAGATGTTCTCGGGGCGCGTGCCCTTCGACGGGGAATCGATCGCCGACGTGCGCGACCGGCACCTTCACGCGGACCCTCCGATCGACGCGCTGGTCGGAGCGGGCGTGTCGGAGGAGCTGGTCGAGCTGGTGGGACGCTGCCTGAACAAGCAGCGGATCATGCGCTACAAGAGCGCCGGGCACCTGCTGCGCGCGCTGGACGAAATCCCGGTGCGGCTGCGCCCCGATCACCTGCGGGCGCGCGTGGCCGACGGCATCAACGCCCTGGGGCCGACGACGAAGCGCTCCGAAGAGGATCGCACGCCGACGCCGATGGCCGCCAACACCTACGACATGCTCTCCGCACGGGCGGCCGCCAAGCGGAAGCACAAGCCGGAATAGCGCTGCGGGTCGCGCCGCCGCGGATAGAATCCCGCACCGGAGACGTTCATGACGATGCACCACGGTGCGCTTCCCACGCTGGTCTCGCTGCTGATCTGCGACCAGGTGATCGACGACAAGCTGTCCAACAAGAAGAGCGCGATCGGCATGTTCAACGCGGTGCTCGTGCCGCAGACGCCGACCACGATTCAGCAGATGGCGGTGCTGGCCTCCGTCACGGAGCTGACCGCGCGGGTGGAAATGGAAATCCGCCTGGTGCGCGACGCCGACAACTCGATCATCTTCAGCGGGCGCGGCTTCGTCGAAGCGCCCAACCCGCTGGCGGTCGTGGACCTGCTGTTCGGCCTGCAGGGAATTCAGCTCCCCGCCCCGGGCCAATACGCATTCGAAATCCTGATCGGCGGCGAGCCGCTGGGAAGACGGCGGTTTCAGGTGTTCGTGCGCCCGCGGCGGCCCACGCCGCCCGCCGGAACCGAGCCGCCCGCCGCGACCCCGGGCGAGCCGACCGCCTGAGCCGCGCCGCATCGGCCGCGCGGATTTTGACGGCCCTGTGGTCCGTTCGCCGTCCAACGGGTGGTCGCAGATTCCGATGGCCGCCCGTGCGTGTGCCGTGCCCGCTGAGGGGGCGTCTGGTGGATTCATCGCCGATGCGGATGTGCAACCTCGCTACAGACAACTGCCGATTACGGCTTCGCCCGCTGCGCGGCGTGCCCGGCGCTGCCGGCATCCTGATCGCCCTGGTGTGGATGGCCGGGGCAATGGCACAGGAAGCGCGGGTGCAGGTACTCGGAGACCCGCGCGATATTTTCGTCGATCAACCCGTGCTGGTGCAGGTGCTGATCGACTTCTCGCAACGCTGCGAAGCGCCGAGCTTCCCGGACATCCTCGATTGCAGCGTGCGGTTTGCGGGGGTCGGGCCGGACAGCACCTTTCGCATGGACCTCAACGGCCATGTGACCGAATCCCGCAAGCGCAGCTATCGCTTCGAGCTGATCCCGCGCCGACTGGGCCGCTTCGACATTCCGCCGATTGACGTGCAGGCCGACGGGCGAGTCATCCAGACGCAACTCACGTCATTCGAGGCGCGCCGCGACGACACCGGCGAGCTGGTCCGGGCGAAGATCGTCGGTCCCGAAAAGCCGATCTACGCCGGACAGCAGATCGAACTGACGCTCGAAATCCAAGTTCGCGCCCCCGCTCTCGAACGCCGCGAGCAGCGCGGGCAAGGCCGCATCCGGCTGGACGCGGCCGAGACCTGGCGATACCTGAACGCCGCGACGCTGGCCCCCTTCTCCACCTATCGATCGCAGGGCGCGATATCGCTGCCCGAGGAGGGCGGCCTGCTGGGACAGTGGTTCGTCTATCGGCTGGTCGAGCGCGTGGTCGCGACGCAGCCGGGATCGCTGCGCTTCGACGGGTTGATTGTGCGGATGCGCTACCCCCTCGAGTACGGGATCGACTCGTTCGGCATGCTTACCAACACCATCATCACGAGGGTGCGCGAGGTGGCTGTCGAGCCGGACTACGGCAACCTGACGGTGCTGCCGCTGCCCGAGCAGGGCCGGCCCGCGGACTTCGCCGGCGCCGTCGGAACGTTCACCATCCGCTCGGCGATCACCCCCGGCGATGCGCGCGTCGGCGATCCGCTGGAGTTGAGCGTCGACATTCGCGGCGACGGACCGCTGGACTCGCTCCCGCCGCCGCGGCTGGACATGCACCCCGAAATCACCGCGAATTTCCGCATTCCGGACGTACCGCCGGCGGGCGAGACGATCCGCAGCGCCCGCGGAGATGAACCGCTCGTGCGGCGCTACCGCTTCACGCTGCGCCCGCAGCGGCCGCTCTCGGAATTGCCGTCGATTCGCTATCCCTACTTCGATCCGCAGCGCGGCGAGTACGCCGTTGCGATTGCGCCGGCCGTTCCGCTGCGCGTCACAACGGCCGACCGCATCAGCGATGAGGACGTGGTCGGACTGGGCGGTCGAAGCGCGGCTTCCGCGCCGCCGGCCGAGCGGCCCGAGCCGGGGCTGCGACCGATGACGAGCGTGGAGCAGGCGCTGCGCGGAGCGCGAACGGACGTGAGCCGAGCTGAGGCGCTGGCGGCCGTTGGTGCGCCGCCGGCCGCCCTGGCCGCCTGCTTCCTGGCCGGATGGCTGGTGGGCCGCCGCCGGCGATCCCCGCTGCTGCGCGAGCGCCGCGCGCTGCGGGCGGCCCGCCGACGCATCCGAGCCGCGACGAAGCGTTCGCCGCGCGAGCGCGCCGCGGCGGTGCATGCCGCGCTCGTCACCTACCTCGCGGAGCGGCGCGGGGAGCCGCCGGGGCGATACGTCGGCCGCGAAGGCGCTGCGCTGCTGACCGCCTGCGGCGCGCCGGCTGAGGTCGCGCAGCGCTGGATGGAGGCGGTCGAAGCGGCCGAGGCGGCCTCCTTCGGCGGCATGAACAATGCGAACGATGACGCGCTGGCGGAGCGCGCCGAGCGCGTGCTGATCGAGGTGGCCGGAGTGCGCATGCCATGAGCGCGGCGATTGAAATTATGACAACGGCGCGCCCTTGTCCGAACCGGCCCCGGGTGAGGTCGGCGGCGGTGTGCCGCCCGACCCGCACCATCATGAGGCGCAGCCGCATGGGCGCCGCGTTGGCCAGTCCTCTGTTCGGCTGCATTGGCCTGGTCAGCGCGCTGCTGCTGGGCGGCCTGTTCGCGCTGCCGGCCGTGGCCGCTGAACCAGAAGCCGATCTCGTGCGCAGCCTTCAGAAAGAGCTGGACGTTGCCGTGAATGGGGCCAACCCCGCTTCGTCGGCAACGCAGCCGGCGACGTCGGAAAGCGGCGCATCGGACGCGGGCGAGAGCCGGGCGGCGCGGGCGAAGCAGGTCGCCCGGGGGCTTCAATCGCTCGCGGCCGAACACGGCTCAACGGCCGAACTGGAGCAGCTCACCGCGACGGCGCATCACCTGGCCGGTGACATGGGGCGCGCGGTGCTGCACCTGCGGCGGGCGCAGCGGCTCGCACCGGGCGATTCCGAAATCCACCGCGGGCTGGAATTCCTGCGATCACAGATCGAAGGCGCTGCGCGGCCGCCGGATCACGCCTCCTGGATCCCCGCGTGGCTGGACCTGCATGGCCGCACGTCGCTGCGGGTGCGTGGCTGGATCGCGCTCGGCGGCGGCATCGTCGGGTTTGGGGCGCTGGGAATCTGGCTGTTGAAACGGCGACCCGGGTTGCTCGTGACGGCGGTGCTTGGCGGCACGGCCTGGGGCGGCGCGGGCGCCTCGCTGCTGGTGCAGTTGCAGGCGGAGCGGCAGACGCCCGCGGCGGTGGTGGTCGAGCCGCAGCTTGTGCGATCGGGGCGCGGCGAAACTTACGAGGCGATGCGCGCGGCGCCGTTGCCGGCGGGCTCCGAGATTGTCATTCGCGAGACGCGCGCGGGGTGGGTGCGGCTGTCATTGATGGCGGGCGAGACGGGCTGGATCCCGGAACAAGCGATCGAGCGCGTGATTCCGTAAACATCGCGAACAGGCACTACGCTCGCCTTTTACGACCCGCCGGCGAGCTGATCCCGCAGCACGCGCAGCAGCGTCTCCGGCGGCGAAAGCAGCCGCACCGGCAACCGCCAGTGAACGGTTCGCGGGTCCGGCATTCGCGGCGAGCCGGGGCCGTGTGCGAACAGGCGCTCCGCGCGGGTCAGCTCCTCCACGCTGAACACCAGGTCCGGCGGCGTCAGCACGATCGAGCGCACGCCGAACGCCCGCGCCCGCACGCGGATCTCGGCCATCAGCAGCAGCGTCTCGACCTCCTCCGGCGGCGAACCATAGGCATCGCGCAGATCGTCACGCAGCGCGGCGATGTCCTCCACGCTGCGGCAGATCGTCAGCCGCTTGTAAATCTCCATCCGCTGCTTCTCGCCGCGCACAAAAGCGCGCGGAATCGTGGCCGACACGCCCAGTTCCAGGTTCACCGGCCGGAACGGCTCGGCCGGCTCATTCTTCACCCGCCGCACCGCCTGCTCAAGCAGCTCGCAATACATCTCGTAGCCGACCGCCTCGATGTGGCCGCTCTGCTCGGGCCCCAGAATGTTCCCCGCACCGCGGATCTCCAGGTCGCGCATCGCGATCTGAAATCCCGCGCCCAGATCGCTGTAATGCTCGATCGCCTTGAGCCGCCGCGCGGCGCGATCGGTGACGGGGGTTCCCGGCGCCAGCATCAGGTAGCAGTAGGCGCGATGGCGGCTGCGCCCCACCCGCCCGCGCAACTGGTGCAGATCCGCCAGGCCGAAGCGGTCGGCGCGGCTGATGATCATGGTGTTGGCGCGCGCCACGTCCAGCCCCGATTCGATGATGTTCGTCGAGACCAGCACGTCCGCCTCGTGACGCACGAACCGCAGCATCACCTGTTCCAGCTCATCGCCGCTCATCTGCCCGTGGCCGACCACCACCCGCGCATCGGGAACCAGGCTGCGCACCCGGTTGGCGACCTGCTCAATGTCGCGAACGAAGTTGTGCACGACGTAGGCCTGCCCCTCGCGCGAGAGCTCCCGTTCCAGCGCTTCGCGGACGGTCTGATCGTCCCAGGTGCGCACCTGCGTGACGATCGCGCGACGATCCGCCGGCGGCGTCGAGAGCGACGAGATGTCGCGAATGCCCAGCATCGCCATGTGCAGCGTGCGCGGAATCGGCGTCGCGGAAAGCGACAGCACGTCCACCGTGGATCGCATCCGCTTGAGCCGCTCCTTGGCGTCAACGCCGAAGCGCTGCTCCTCATCGATCACCACCAGCCCCAGGTCGGCGAAGCGCACGTCCGCCGAGAGCAGCCGGTGCGTGCCGATCAGCACGTCCACCTGCCCCTTGCGCGCCCGATCGACGATCTTCTTCTGCTCCGCGGCGCTGCGAAACCGCGAGAGACACTCGACCGTAAAGGGGTATTCCGCCATGCGCTCGCGGAAGGTGTGATAGTGCTGTTCCGCCAGCACGGTCGTCGGCACCAGCACGGCCGCCTGCCGCCCGAACTCGCACACCTTGAACGCCGCCCGCATCGCCAGCTCGGTTTTTCCGAAGCCGACGTCGCCGCACAACAGGCGGTCCATCGGGCGCGGACGGGACATGTCGGCCTTGATCTCCGCGATGGCGCGAAGCTGATCGGGCGTCTCCTCGTACAGAAAGCTGCCCTCGAACTCGCGCTGCCAGTGCGTGTCCGCCGGAAAGGCCGTTCCGGACTCGGTCTCGCGATCGGCCTGAATGCGAAGCAGCTCCCCCGCCATGTCGAGCAGCGCGTCGGCCACCCGGTCGCGCGTCTTCTTCCACGCCGTGCCGCCGACCTTGCTCAGCACCATCCGCCCGCGCAGGCTGCCGACGTATTTCTGCACCAGGTGAATCTGGCTGGTGGCGACGTTGACCACGACGCCGTCGGCGAATTCCAGCGCGAGGAATTCCTCCGTGCGCCCATTGCGCTCCATCGAGCGCAGCCCCAGGAATCGGCCGATCCCGTGCAGCACGTGCACCACCGGGTCGCCCGCGCTCAGGTCAAAGAAGCTGTCGATCGGCCGCGCCGGCGCAATTCGGCGCAGCGTGCGGCGCTGGCGGTAGCGCCCGAAAATCTCGTGGTTGGGAACAAACGCGCGCCGCCCCCAGCGAAACCCGCGATGCAGGACGCCGACGCGCGTCTCGATCGGCGGCAGCGGCTCCGTCTGCTCGCGCAGCAGCTCAGCGAAGCGCTCCGCCTCGGGCGCGTTGTCGCAATAGACCTGCACGCTGCAATCCGCCGCAACCTCGCGCAGCGCCCGCAACGCATCCGGCACCCGCGCGTCGAATTGCGGCAGCGCGCCGGCGTCGAAGCGGATCGCATCCGATCCGCCGCTGCCGAAGCGCGAGAGAAAAAGCCGCCGCTGCCGACCGGCCGAGCGAAAGATCGCCTCCGGCGGAATCAGGCCGACGCGCTCGCCGATGCGCTGCCAGTGCGCGCGGGCCAGCTCCTGCATCTCGGCCGGCTCGATGAATGCGACCACCGTCTGCGGCGGCAGCAGCGCCAGGAAGCCGGTGGTGTCCGACTCGGTCGGCGCATCGCCGGCGGCCAGCGCCGGAATCAGCACCTCCCCCAGTTCCTGCCGCGAGCGCTGCGATGCCGCGTCGAAGAGGCGGATCGACTCCACCTCGTCGCCGAAGAACTCAATCCGCACCGGGTTGCAATGCGCGGAGCAGAAGACGTCCAGGATTCCGCCGCGCCGCGCGAAATCCCCCGGCGCTTCGACCGCGTCGCACGCCGTAAAGCCGCGCTGCGCCAGCCAGGCGGCCAGCTCATCCGGGGATGCGGCCTGCCCGCGAATCATCGTGCGCGAGCGGGCGTCGATCGCCGCCGGCGTCGGCACCGGGTGCATCAGCGCCTGGATCGGCGCGACCATCAGCGGCGGCGGATCGGCGGCTGTCGCGGGCCGGCGCAGCGCGAGGCACAGCCGCAACCGCTCGCCGGCCAGCTCCTCATCCTCGGGTTCTCCCGGCAGTGATTCGAGCTGCGGCAGCAACTCCGGCGTGCGCCCGACGGCCGTCTCGATGTCGTCGCGGGCGTCATCCGCCTCATCCGAGTGCGCGGTCACCAGCAACAGCGGGCAGTTCAGCCGTTGTGCGGCCACCGCGGCCAGAATCGGCGCAGCGGACCCCCACAGCCCGTCGGCGTGCACCGCCCCCGTTTCGGGCGCAAGCGCGGCCGCGAGCCTGTCGAAATTCGGATCCGACAGGATCGTGTCGAGAATGTCCACTCACGGCATCTTATCGGGGCCTTGCGGGCGCGGCGTGCAGGACTTCAGGAGGTGCGCAAGCCGTCCAGGAACCGCACCGCCCGGCGGAACAGGTGCAACCCCACCGGCTCGCTGCGGGCGGACAGCCGCACCCGCCCGGTCATGCCGTGCGCCAGCACCGCGCCGTCGGCCGGCTCGATCCGCACGGTGATCTCGAAATACGGCTGCGTCGCGATCGCAGAAGCCGGCGACACGCCGCCCGCGCCCGCCGGGTGTGCGCCCGCGCCTGCCGCGGACGAACCCGCGGCGGATGCGCCGCTGCCGGCGCCGGCGGGATTCACGGCGATCGGCCCGCCGCCCAGGTGCGTGAGCGCCGGATGTGCGATTCTGTTCGATCCTGACGGCGTGACGCGCTCAATGACGCCGAAACACGCGGACGACGGGTCGGCCGCTGAGCGGAATTCGACGCGGTCTCCGACGCGCGGCTCGGCGGCGGCGGTCTGATCCTCGCTGAGCAGCGCGCGGACGATCCACTCGCCCGCGGCGATTGTCGCGACGGCGTCGCCGACGTGCAGGTAGCGGCCCTCCTCCGTCGGTCTCAACGCGGACAGCACGTCACCATCACGCGGGGCGCGGACTTCGAGAGCGGCGATTCGACGGGCCTGCTCATTCGCTGCGGCGCGCGCCGCCTCGACGCGCTGATCGAGCGGGGCCGCGGCGGCCGTGCTGACCGCCAGCGCAGCGTCGCGACGAAGCTCGGCGATCCGCGCGGCGCCGCGGGCGACCTGCAGCGCCTCCTGCTCCTCCGGATTCTCCAGCACCACCAGCGGCGCGTCGCGATCCGCCGGCGCGCCGATTTCGGCCTGCACAGAGGAGACGAAGCCGGGCGTCTGAGCGCGGACGACCAGCTCCTCGGCGCGTCCGAGCACGCCGGAGGCGCTCACCCCCGTCTGCACCGGAATCAGCAGCAGCGCCGCCGGAACACCGAGCAGAAGCGCAGCGCTCAGCGCCACGGCGCGGGTGCGGACCGGCGCGGTCTCCGCGGCAAACCACAGATAACCGAACACCTTCGACCCGATCTTCCACAGCGTCCCCGCGGCGACGAGGCACCCGAGCAGCAGGCCGACCAGGTAGAGCTTCGACGCGATGATCGCGATGATCGCGAAGATCAGCACCACCCGATAGACGCCCGCGCAGACGCCGAACGAGAGCAGCGTGGCCCCGAGCCGCAGATCGGTCGGCGCGGCATGCGTCAGCCGCACGCCGACGAAGACGCGCTTGAGCAGGTCCGTGCAGAACTGCGTGGCCCGCTGGCGCAGGTTGGGAATTTCGAGCAGATCGGCCAGGACGTAATAGCCGTCGTAGCGCATCAACGGGTTGATGTTGAACAGCACGGTCGTGACACTGGCCAGGAACATGGCGTTATAGGCGGCTGAGCTGAGAACACCGGGACCGCTGGCCGCCCACACGAACACGGCCAGCGCCGCCGCCACGGATTCGAAATACATCCCGGCCAGGCAGATGATGATCCGTCGCCGCTTGCTGGAGATGGACCACGAGGCGGTCGCATCCACGTACGCGCAGGGCGTGCCGAAGATCAGGATCACGCCCATTTCCGGCACCGCTGCGCCGAAGGCGCGACAGGCGTAGGCGTGGCCGAACTCGTGAATCGTCTTGAGCACGATCAGCGTCACCCACATCAGCGGCAGGTTGCCGGCCGTGAGGACGCCGGCGAGCGGCTCATGCAGCCGCCCCCAGTTGGCGTACAGCGCCACGCCGGCCGTCAACATCAGCCCCAGCCAGAGAACAAACGCCGTCGTCGTGAACAGCGGGCGGAAGAAGCCGAGCGTGCGCTGCAGAAACTCATCCGGGTTACAGACCGGCATCTTCAGAGACATGAACGCCGTCGCCCACTGGCGGTTCCTGGCATCGCGCCGCGTGGAAAACCGGCGGTACAGCGCCGCGTCGTCCGCCACCGGCAGTTGCAGGAAGCCCAGCCGGTGCAGGCCGAACACGAACTGGTAGAAGGCCTCTTCGGCTTCGCGGCCGCAGCGCCCCTGTTCGACCAGTGCGTCGAAAGTCTCGCCGAGCGTCCGCGCCGCGTCGATCGAGACGAAGACGGCGTAATCCTCGGCGTCGAAGCGGTGACTCTCGAAGGTCAGCGGATCGCGCACGACATACGCCGGCTCGCCGCGCAGCACATGCCGCGTGACGGTCAGGTCGTCGCGGATCGACACGCGCACATTGCGGAGCCGATCCGCCAGCCGCGGTTTGGGGGCGCCGTCGCTCATAGCCAGAAACTCAACCGCAGGGTGTCGATGACGTGATGCAAGGCAATCCACCAAACCGGCCGCGGACCCAGGTCCAGCCGACTGACCCCCTGCATCCCCGGTCGCAGCCAGTCGGCGTCCAGCTCGGCCTGTGCCTCGGCGACATAGCAGTTGCGCCCGTCGCGAATCTCCGCGCTGGGGCGGACGCGCGTGATCTTCAGCGGACGGGTGTCCTCCGGCCGCGCGACGTTCGCGAACACGCCGCCGACCCCGACCGCCAGTCCGCGCGCCGCGGATTCGGGCACGGACAGCTCGACGTTCCAGCCGGACAGCGGCGCCACCTGGAACAGCGCGTCGCCCTGCGCGACCATGCTGCCGACGCGCGGCCGCAGATCGCCCGACACCACCACGCCATCAAAAGGGCTGCGCACCACGGCGCGCGCCAGCCGATCCTCCAGCGCGGTCAGCCGCGCTTCGACCAGCCCGGCGTTCACCGCCGCCAGTTGCGCCTCGACCGGCTTGTCCACCGCCAGCGCCATGGCGCGCTGCTGCACGGCGACGGCCAGCTCGGCGGTCAACTCCGCCCGCTGCAGTTCCAGCGCCCGCGTGTCCATCACGCACAGCACCTCGCCCGCGCGGACACTGTCGCCCGCGACGCGCGGCGCCGCCGCCAGCACGCCCGCGAAGGGTGCGCTGACGTGCCGCACCGAGATCGGGGACAGCGAGCTCGGCACGGTGATTTCGTGGCGCAGCGTGCCGAAGCAGAACCACAACGCCGCGGCCGCGATCACGGCGGCACAGAGCTTTCGGCCGTGCCTACCCGGGGCCAGCAGCCAGCGCCCGGTCGCCGCGACCCTGTCCATTGCATGTCGGATCAGACCGCGCGTGGCGCGCTGCACCAGCAGCAGCGCCGGCGCGTACGGCTCCACGCCGCTGCGCACCTGCTCAAGCTGCTCCGACCCGAAGGGTTGATCGCCGCGGCGCCGCAGGGAGAGAATCGCCACAACCGCGTCGCCGCTGCGCAATGGAATGCTGGCAACGCTGACCGGTCCGGCCGCGTCGCGCCAGGCCTCGTGCAGGCGATAGCGGGCCGGCGCATCCGCACCGGCGCTGCGCTCGCCGCCGGCGACCAGCGTCTCCCCGGCGTCGAGGCACTCCTCCATCGCCGCTCGCAACTGCATCACCCCCGGGCTGTTGGACTTCACGTCGTCCAGCCCGGAAATTGAGAGAATCCGCACGTGGGCGCCGCGCACCAGCCCCAGCGCGACCTGCTCGCAACCGAGCTTGTTCCGCAGGTTGTTCGTCAGGTTGAAGGCCAGCGCCTCGACCGTCTCGAACGCCGCCGCGCGCCCCACCGCTGCGCCGTTCGTCGAACCGCCCTGACCCGCGGCCGCGCTCGCCGGCGGGCCGAGCTGCGCAGCGGCGTGCGCGACCAGCGCACTGACCGACTCGAGAAACGCCACCCGCGCCCGCGGCTCGTCGTCGAAGAGCGGAAGCACGACCGACACCGCGCCGAGCACACCCGCCGCCGGATTGCTGAGCGGCACCGCCGCCAGCGCGACCCGCAGATCGGCGCTGCGCGCACTGAGCAGCACCGCCCGCGTTTCATACTCGTTCAGCGCGTCAGTCAGCAGCCGCTCGACGCGCTGCTTCCAGAATCTTGGATCCGTCGGACCGCTGTGGCAGTCATCCTGCAGCACCTCCGAGCCGAGCCGCACGTAGCAGGCGGCGTAGGGACTGCCGCAGGCCTCGGCGATCAGCCGCAGCGCGTCGCTGAAGTACTTCGCCCGTGCCGTCGATCGCCGCGCCAGGTCAATGATCTGCGCGTACACATTGGCCGGATTGCTGCGCGGACCGGGCGCTTGTGCCCGGGTGGGCGCGGCGCCGTCGGCGGTGCTGTGCGGCGTTCGGATCAACCGGCGTCTCCCTCGGATGCGATTCGGCGGCGGCTATACGAGCGACTCGGCGCTTCGGGCGGCTTCCTCGGGCAGCGTCACCGGGGCAAAGAACGTGAACCCGCACTCGAAGGCGTCCTCGCGCACCAGGCTGCAGCGCAGGCAGCGCGCGAAAGTCAGCGGCAACGGCAGTTGCTCGCGGTCGAAATCGAGCCGATACACGTCGCCGACGCGCAGCGGCACCGGCGACAGAATGCGGCATCCGCCGTTCGACAGATCGCCCGTCACGCACTGCACCCGGAACTTGAGCGCTTCGCTCGCGTTCGCGGAGCTGATCGTGACGCGCGCCTTGATCGAAAGCCGGAAGTGCGCCCGCTGCCGGCGGATCTCGTCCGGCGTGTTTTTTTCCAGCTCGCTCAGCACGTCAAACGCCTGCGCGTCGTCGAGCGCTTCCGGCTCACGGAACGGGTCAAACATCGGCGGTTACTCCTGCGCGCTGCGCCCCGATTGCAGCGGTTCCATCGCTCCATCGCCGGCGCCGGCGGCGGCCAGCGCGGCCCTCCCGAAATCGACGCGCACCTTCAGCCCGGCGATCCACGCGCCGTCCTGATTCGGAATCTCGATCCGCACCCGAACCGTCTGCGAACCCGCCTCCGCGACGCGACTGACCCAGCGCACGACGGCTTCGCGCGGTCCGAACCCCTCATCCTGCGGATTCAGCAGGACGCGCTGCCCAGCGCGCAGACCCGCCGCCGCGGCGATCGGACAATCACAGGAGACAATCAGCGGATTCAACTGCACCAGCGTGAGCACCGGGCGATCGGCCTCGATCGTGTCCCCCACCTCGGCCATCCGCCGCGACACGTATCCGTCAAACGGCGCTCGGATCTGGTGCTCCTCAAGCAGCCGCTGCTGCGTCTCATGATCGGCGACCGCCATCCGCCGGTCGCGCTCCGCCAGCGCCACCGCCAGCCGCGCTTCCTCCACCGCCGCACGCGCCTGGCTCAGCTCATGCGCACTGGGGCGCACCTGCGAGGGAATCCCCTCCAGCCGCGCCAGCTCCTCGATCGCCCGTCCGTGCCGAACCCGCGCCAACTCAATCTCCAGCGTGGACTCGGCCCGCAGCCGCGCAAACTCGGTACGGGATCGCTGCACGGCGTCGTCCATGCGGATCAGCAGGTCGCCGGCCCGCACCTCGCGCCCCTCCTCGCAGGCCACCTCGATGATGCGGCCGGTGGTCGTTGCCGCGATCGACGCCGTGCGGATCGGAGCCGTGAACGCCAGCACGTCCGCGGTCGCGCGCACCGGCATGGCCGGTGACACGGACGTGCCGTCGGCCACCGACTGTTGCAGCGGCAGCAGCACAATCGCACCGACAACGGCGATCAGGACCGGCCCGGACCGGCGGCGGCGCGACGTCATGGGACTCAGAAGGCTCACGGACTGCCCCTCCGATCGCTCACCGCCCCTTCGAAACGCCGCCGCCACCCGAGGCGGTGCGCGCAAACAAAGGGGCACTTGCCTTTCACGGTATCGGCGCGCGTCGGGGGGAGCTTCTTCAAGCTCCCCTTCACCCGGCGTCCGATATTGGCGGCACACGGCGCGGCCGCGCCTGTGTCCATCGGCCCGGATGACGCTCTCGCGGCTACAATCCGGTCATTACCGGAGCTTTGCCATGCGAAATGAATCGATCACCCGTCGGCAGTTCGTGCAATCCGCCGCTGCGGCCGGCGCCGGCCTGGTTCTCGCCGGGCAAAGTGCGGCCGCGGCCCAGGACGCTGCGGCCGGTTCGAAGAAGCCGGACGAGCTGGCCGTCGCGATCATCGGCCCCGGCAGCCAGGGCCGGAACCTGCTTCTCAAATCGCTGAAGATCCCGGGGATTCGCTTCGTGGCGGTGGCGGACATCTGGCCCTACGCGCAGCGCTACGCGGCCAACATCCTCAAGAAGTATGACCAGCCGGTGAACGTCTACGGCGACTACCGCGAGATGCTGGAGCGCGAGAAGTCGCTGAACGCGGTCATCATCGCGACACCCGACTGGGTGCACGCCGAACAGTCGGTGGCCTGCCTCAAGGCGGGGTTGCACGTGTACTGCGAAAAGGAGATGAGCAACACGCTCGAGGGCGCGCGGCAGATGGTGCTGGCGGCCCGCGAGACGAAGAAGCTGCTGCAGATCGGCCATCAGCGGCGCAGCAATCCGCGCTACACGCACGCCCTCAAGCTGATCGAGAACGATCGCGTCCTGGGGCGCATCACGCACTGCTACGGCCAGTGGAACCGCGCGCGGCTGTACGAGATCGGCTGGCCCAAGGGGGAGGAGCTGGACAGCGCCACGCTCGCGAAATACGGCTACGACTCGATGGATCGCTTTGCCAATTGGCGCTGGTTCCGCAAGTACAGCGGCGGCGCGATGGCCGATCTCGGCTCGCACCAGGTGGACGTGTTCAGTTGGGTGCTGCGCTGCAACCCGCGCAGCGTCATGGCCAGCGGCGGGCTGGATTACTACAACGCCGGCGAGTGGGCCGGCAAGGGCCGCGAGTGGTACGACAACGTTATCGCGATCTACGAGTACCAGACCCCCGGCGGAATCGTGCGGGCAGCCTACCAGGTGCTCAACACGACCAGCCACGGCGGCTACTACGAGCAGTTCATGGGGGATGAAGGCTCGATGATCATCTCCGAGGATCCCAAGAAGGGGCAGTTCTGGCGCGAGGTGCACGCCAAGCGCCGCGAGTGGGAGAACGAGTCGGAGAAGATCGAGTCGATGGACCGCGAAGCCATCACCCTCAAGATCGGCGAGACGCTCAGCGCCGACGGGCAGAAGACGCCCGAGGCGCAGGCGCTGCTGGAGCAGAGCCAGAAGGACATCCACCAGCTCCACCTGGAAAATTTCTTCGACGCGGTGCGCGGAACCGCGCAGCTCACCTGCCCGGCCGACGTGGCCTACGAGACCTGCGTGTCCGTGCTGCGGGCCAATGAGGCGGTCGAAAAGGGCTGCCGCGTCGAGTTCGCCGAATCAGATTTCCGCGTCTGACGCCGCGCGATCCACCCGACGGATTGCGTTGCGGGTGGCATTGCGGGTGGCATGCTTTCGCGGTACTCCGCGTAAGCATGCACGATGAGCACAGCCCGCACGCTACTCCGCGTAAGCACGCGCGCAAAGCGCCGCCCGCGCATCCCCTGTCCTGACCGCCGCCCGCGCGCCGCTCCGCGTACGCATGCACGACGAGCGCAGCCCGCGCTCCGCGTAAGCACGCGCAAAGCGCCGCCCGCGCTTCCCCTGTCCTGACCGCCGCCCGCCCTACCGCGAACCACTCCGCGTTTCGCTCTGCTCGCATTCCGCGTCAAACGGGCGTGCCTGCGACACGTCGATGTACTCCGCGTTGCCGGTACGAGTGTCCACCAGGTACACGCGGCCGTTGAGAGCCACCGCGGCTCGCGTGCCGACGCTGGTGTGTCGGGCCGACACCGCCACGCAGCCGCCGGCCTGTGCCAACGTCAGTCCGGCCAGCACCACCGCCGTCAGCCGGCCCGTTCCCCGCGCACTGCGCCGCATCTGCATGGATTTCATTGTTCGCTCCGTTGTGGGTTGTACGTTCGACTCGCCGTTGCAGGTGGACAGCCGCGGCGCGCGGACGTTAGTCGCACTCGCGCAGTTTCTTGGACCCCGGCAACAGGCCGACGACGCAACGGGCGGGGCCGCCGGCTGTCAGCGACTCCGCCCGTCCCGTGTTCTCTCAGGTCAATCGCACGCTCGTTACGGACACGGAGCGCCCGGCGCGGGCGAAGAGACGATGCAGGCCACGAATGGATCAATGTCAAAGTTATTGAACAGGCTGTCGCCGCTGACGTCGCCCCAGCAGCCGCGCTGCGCCCAGCAGTCCGCGCCGGGCGCATAGCCCGACGGCGGCGTGGGGTCGCCCGAGTTCAGCAATCCCACCACGAACGGATCGATGTCGAAGTTGTTCACCGAGCCGTCGCAGTTCGCATCCCCCGCCAGGCAGCCCGTCACCACGGTCATCGCCAGCGGCGCGGGGTAGGTCGCGGCGGCCGGATCCCCGTTGGACAACGTGTGACCCACCTTCACGCCCAGCGGCGTCGAAGCCGCGAACTTCGCCGTCGCCGATGGTGCAATCGACAGTGCCGTCGTGCCGGGAGCCAGCGCCTCCAGCGTGACGACGTAGAGATCAGAGGCAGCGGCCAGTCCGTTGCCAAACGCCGTTGAGTGGCCGTTGACGCGCTGGATGCCCAGATCGCCGGCGACGCCCTGCGGGGACTCAAGCGCTGCGCGGGTCGTCACGAACGCGCCCGCCGCGGCGACGCCGGTCACCCGCACGACGCCGCCGGTGCTGATCGCGACGTCATGAACAAACTGCATGACGCCGTTTTCCTGGCCGGCCAGCAGGTTCGCGCCGGCTGTGACCTGCCCCCGAACCAGCACGGTGATCGTGTCGCCGACGAACACGCCGTTCAGCGGCCGTCCGCCGCTGACAGTAGCCGCCTTGGAGAGCGCGCAGACGACGCCCGCGTTGGAGTTCAGCGTGACGCCCACGGCCGCCGGGGTGGTGCTCTCGTATGTGCGGCCGACGATCTGCCCGTTCGTGTTGCCGCGGAAGTTCAGCACCCATTGCAGATCGCTGCACTCGATGCCGTGGTCGCCGGTCGCATCCACATCCCACGGCCGGGTCTGCGCCGCCGGGTCGCCGAAGTTGGTTTCCGCGGCCGTCGGCCAGGAGTTGGAGAAAACCCAGTTGTCATCGCCGAAGACGGCGGCCAGCCGGGCGATGTCGTCGTCGTCGCACACGCCGTCGCGATTCACGTCCCCCGGAATGAAGGGGATCGCCAGCGGATTGATGCGCCCGGACATGAACCGGTAGGTGTTGGACGCGGTGAAGTTGTAATCCGGCGCAGCGCCGTCGTTGAGCCACTTCGGCACGTTCGTGGCGTAGGGCTGCGGCGTGTTGGCCGGGTTGGCGGCGTTGCTGTAGAAGAACTGCGGCGCGGGCTCGCCGCTGACGGTGCCCTGCACCGTGTCCCCGCGGATCCACTGCTCGGTGGCGGTGTCCTGCCAGTTGTTTCCGCCCGGGCCGTCGCCGGTGCTGCCCGGATGCGGGGGCCAGCCCGGCCCGCTGGTGCGGTAGTCCACGCGCGTCAGGGCATCGGGGTTGTAGCCCTCGGGATCGTCGAGCGCATGAACGCGCCGCTGCGGATAAAACGCGTCGCCGCTGCCGACGTCGACCTGCCGGCCGTCGAAGTCATACTCCCATCCGCGATCATGCTCGTAGCTCACTTCATCCACGACTTCCAGGTCATCGAGAATTGAGACCGTGGAGCGGCCGCGCATGTCGAACTGCGTACCGCCCAGTCCGTCCGGCCCGCCGTCATCACAATCGCCGTCACCGAACTGATCCACGTTCAGCATGGTCTGCGGATCCACGGCGGGCGTAATCAGCTCGTAGTCGTGCTTGACGTCCTTGGCCCAGCGCCAGTCGGGGTCGCCGATCGACTTGGCCCCCGGCCGATTCCGCACCAGCACGATCGTGTTCGATCCGTCGTTCTGAATGTTGCCCGGCGTGTCGTAGGGACCGTTGTAGAGGGAAAACGTCTGCGCGAAGTTCGTGTGCGGCAGCAGGTTCGGATAGCTGGCGGCGGTGCCGTTGCCGATCAGCAGCAGGCCGTTTGCGCCCAGCGTCAGGCCGTCGAGAACATAGAACTCGTCGATCTCGGGGATCACCGCCGGGACGCTGGACGGCGTGATGCTGCCCAGCGGGTAGTACTTCTGCTGCGAGCCGTTGAGAAACGCGATGGCATAGCCGTCAAGCTTCTTGCCGGGGGTGCCGTACAGCTCAATGAACTCGCGCGTGTCGTCGAGCGAGCCGGGCGGATTAATGAACACCTCGTTGATGAAGACGGTGGCCTGCGCGACCGCCGCGGCCGCAACCGTCGCGGCAATGGCGGCGGCAATTCTGCTGCTTCTCATCCCGGGGTCTCCCTGTCTGGCGCGCCCGGTCCGCGGGCGCAGTGGCTCCTGAAGCACGGCCGGGGCGGCGGCGTGTCACCGCGGATCCCCCCAGCCGCGCTACTCCAGTTCGAAAGCGGCGGCCGATGCACGGCCCAGGCTCAGCACGCCGTCAAAGACGTCGTGGCCCAGATCGCGCTGGCGAGGCGGATCCACGGTGTTGTCGATGCCGAACTCACCGTCATTGTCGCGGTCGGCCAGCGCTGCTACGTGTCCGTCCGCAAAGAGCATGTTCGCCCGCAGTTTCGCTAATTCTTTGCGGGCAATGAACTTGTTGGCGAAGCCGTGTGCGGGTCCGAAGTCCGTGTATTTCTGCACCCCGTACGGCCCGCCGAAAGGGCCGTCCGTCAGCGTGGCCACGCAACGCTGCCCGAGAACACGCTCATCGTCCGATATCTTCCCATCGGCCAGCAACGGGACGACCGCCGGCGCGACGCGGGTCAATCGCGAGAGCTTCAACGGGCCTTGCGTCGCTCGAACGCGGCGCATGTTGTAGTCATTCGAAGCGGGGCGCCACTCGCTGCGCGCCATGAACCACGATTGCGTGTAATTGCTGTTGTAGCCGCGCTCGATCAGGTCGCGAGCCTGCGCCTCCGTGTAGAACGGCGTCCGCAGCTTCTGGTTGTAGAGGGCCGGGTTCGATGGGCAGCGCTGTTCATTCGGCGCGGAAAAGCGGCCGTTGACCTGGTCGGCGATCCAGCCGACGCGATCCACCGGGCCGTCCCGTCCGGCGGCGACCTCGGGATCGAACGAGCCGCTGCACGTCACATCGCCGTTTTCGGCGGCATAGGTGGCAATTCCGACGCCGATCATGCGCAGGTTGGCGGCGCACACCGTCTCGCGGCCCTTCTCGCGCGCTCCGCGCAGGCCGGGCAGAAGGATGCTGATCAGCAGCGCGATGACGGCGATGACGACGAGCAGCTCGATGAGCGTGAAGCCGGACGCACTTCGGCCGGCTGTGCGGAAATGTAGCTGCGGCATCCGCGGGTTCTCCGGACGGCGAAGGCGGCCCTGAGAGGATCGGCGCTGCGTCATCAGCGCCCCGGGCCACAAGCGATTGCGGCGGCATGCTCGCAGCGCTCTGCGATGAAGAGGCGAGCGCTTCGCGAAGATTGCGTGTAGCGCGGACGCCCGGCGGCGTTCGCAGTCGCGCGGCGGGCACACGCTCGGTCGCCGCCGTGTGCACCGCGGTATCGGTTGACGTGTGGCTGGGCCAAGGCGGTGAGGCTGACGGTTTCTTAACACTTCGCGGCCGGAGGGTTAACATTCCGGGGGTAGCGTCTTTGGGGGCGATATCCGCAAGCGGGCCGGACCGCCGGTCCGGGTGCAGCGCCGGGAGTTCCAGCGATCGGGAGCGGGATGCGCACGAACCGAAGCATCTTGATCGTCGAGGATGAGGCGGAACTCGCGATGGCGATCGAGTTCCACCTCGCCCGCGAGGGGTACAAGGTTCGCCGCGTGGGGGACGGCAATACCGCGCTGGCGGAAGCGGCCCGCAACCCGCCCGACCTGATTATTCTCGATCGCATGCTGCCGGGAATGTCCGGCGATGACGTGGTGATCCGCCTGCGCGGCGACGCGCGCACAGCGGCGGTTCCGGTGATCATGCTGACGGCCAAGGCCGAGGAGACCGACGAGGTCGTGGGTTTCGCGCTGGGGGCGGATGACTATGTCCGCAAACCCGCGCCGATGAAGGTGCTCACGGCGCGGGTGGCGGCGGTGCTGCGGCGGCGGGAGGCCGGAACCAGGGCCGCGGACGTGATTTCGGTCGGGCCGATCACGCTGGACCGCGCGCGTCATGAGGTGACGGTGGACGGCGCGGCGGTGCAGTTGACCGCGACCGAATTCCGGATGCTGGCGACGTTGATGGGGGCGCGCGGGCGGGTGCTGGACCGCGAGCAGTTGATCGACAATGCGCTGGGCAGCGGAGTGGCGGTGACGCAGCGGACGATCGACGTGCACGTCGCGGCCCTGCGCCGCAAGCTGGGCAGCGCGGCGGGGTGGATCCACACGATCCGCGGCGTGGGATACGCCTATCGCGTGCCGGCGGCCGACGGCGTCGAGAGCTGACGCGCCGCCGGGGGCAGGCGGCTTGACGGTCCGGCTCGGGGCGGGAGAATGGGGCGCGGGGAACCGGAGCGCAGACCCCCTTTGGCCTTCCCGTTTTCTGCGCGAGGCGGAATCATCGATGAGTACGCTCGCCCGCGCCGCCGGCCTCCCCGAAAGCACCGATGCGCTGATCTCCAGTCTGCTGAACGGCCGCGACGCGGACGATGTCCTGCCGACGCTGGCGCGCGATGCGGAGGCCGTCCGCGGAATCGAAGCGACGGTGCGCGGGCTGCCCACCACACATGAGCTGATCCTGGGGGATGCGCGGAGCGCGTCGGCCCTGCCGGAAGGCTCGGTTCACCTGGTGGTCACGTCGCCGCCCTACTGGACGCTGAAGCGCTACAACGAGTCAAAACACCAACTGGGGCACGTCGCGGACTACGACGAATTCATCGGTGCGCTGGACGAGGTCTGGGCCAACTGCCTGCGGGCGCTGGTGCCGGGCGGACGGCTGATCGTCAACGTCGGCGACGTGTGCCTGTCGCGCAAGCGGAACAACGGGCGGCACATGGTGGTGCCGCTGCACGCGACGATCCAGGAGCGCTGCCGGGCGCTGGGGTTCGACAACCTGGCCTCGATCTTCTGGCACAAGATCGCCAATGCGAATTACGAAGTGTCGGGCGGCGGGGGGTTTCTCGGCAAGCCGTATGAGCCGAATGCCGTAATCAAGAACGACGTGGAGTTCGTGCTGATGCAGCGCAAACCCGGGGGCTACCGCAGCCCGCGAACGCGCGAGCGCGTGTTGAGCCTCATCAGCGCCGAAAACTACCAGCAGTGGTTCCGGCAGATCTGGTCCGACCTGCCCGGCGCTTCGACCGCGGGGCATCCGGCCCCTTTTCCGCTGGAGTTTGCGGAGCGGCTGGTGCGGATGTTCTCGTTCGTGGGGGACACGGTGCTTGATCCGTTCATGGGATCGGCGACGACGAATCTGGCCGCCGCGCGCTGGGGGCGGAACAGCATCGGCATCGAGGTGGACGCGGAGTACCTGGAGCGCGGCCGCAAGCGCCTCACCGAGCACGCCGGCGATCTGTATCGCAGCGCGACGGTGACGCAATCGGAGCGGGGCTGGACAGGGGCAGGCGGTCCCGCAGACAATTGGGTAGCCGCGCAGCGCTCTCGTCGGACTCGAACTTGCTGGGAGTAGTCCTTTGCTCAAACTCGGAGCGACGAAAGCCGACTTGGATTGGCTGAAAGATGTCGGCTTGGACGGCGCGAATCCGCACTACCACACCGAGCTCGGTGCAGCGTTTCTTTCCGACTCGCTCGCTGGAATGCGCAAGATTCCCGCCGAGACCATCGACCTTGTTTTCACGAGCCCGCCATTCGCGCTCACGCGCAAAAAGGAATACGGCAACGAGCCGGTGGAGCGCTATCTTGCATGGTTCCTTCCGTTCTGCGAGGAAATCAAGCGCATCCTGAAACCCGACGGGAGCTTCGTTCTCGACATCGGCGGCGCGTGGATTCCAGGCGCACCCGTGCGAAGCATGTATCACTTTGAGGTCGCGGTCGCGCTCTCCAAGAAGTTCTATCTCGCGCAAGATTTCTATTGGTACAACCCGTCCCGACTCCCGACCCCGGCTGAATGGGTGACGGTGCGGCGTGTGCGCGTCAAGGACGCCGTTAATACAGTCTGGTGGTTCAGCAAGTCGGAGAACCCCAGCGCTGACAATCGCAGAGTCTTGCAGCCCTACAGCGAGTCAATGAAATCGCTCTTGAAGAATGGATATAAGGCGAAAAAACGCCCCAGCGGTCACGACATTTCGGTCAACTTCAACCGAGACAATGGCGGTGCTATTCCACCCAATCTAATCACCATCGCGAACACGGAATCGAACAGCGCCTACCTTCGACTTTGCCGTGAGTACGACGTGAAGCCCCACCCGGCGCGGTTTCCCGCAAAGCTCGTCGAATTCTTTGTCGATCTTCTCCTCGACGGCAAGAAACACCTGATCCTTGACCCGTTTGCCGGAAGCAATGTCACGGGGAGCGTGGCGGAGCGCCGCGGACATCGCTGGATTGCCTTCGAGCGGGAGGGCGAATACATGCGCGGTTCAATGCTGCGATTCCTGGAAGGACCGTTGTTCGTCAGCGCCGCGATACGCTCAGCTCTGGCAGGAAACAAGCCGACCACCAAGTGAGCGCGAATGCCCGGAATCAAGTTTGGCGACTTGGCAGACAGATTCATCGGCGCGCTGGAGCTGGCCGGCGCGACGGTGCTGGTCGTCTCAGGCGTCCAAGCCCGGCCGCTTGTCTTAAGTGTCGTCATGGACGGGAAAACGTACCGTCTTGAAGTGTACCTATGGGCGGTCACGTTCGGGGGCAAAGGGCGCGGCCGCCCCAGAGAGCGCCGCATCCAGCTAACGGGGGTTGAGCAGTTCACGCTAAAGGCGGGCGTGCGAACGATCCTCGGCGGTTGGAGCGATGAAACCGGCGTTTTCGCCTTCTGGGACGTGCGTCGTCATCTGGGGTTTAGCGCCGGTTCCCCGAGCTTGCAGCTTTCCCTCGACACTTTGGAGCGCGCGAGCACGGTTGGAATGGCCACCGAAGTGCGAAGCGTGCGCGAAGGTCAGGAAATCGCCGTGGCCGTGCAACCGGATTACCTGCTTTGGTATCTACAAGAATATGAGCGCTTGTACGATTGCAGCGGCGAAGTGAGCGATGCCGCTACGCTGGTCGAGGGCACGCCCGAAGATGAGCGCGCGTTCATCGACTCTGGTACAACGGACGCGGCGCAGTCGAGAAGACATCAAGTTGTTTCCGTGGTCAGAAACTTCCGCGAAGCCCGCTTCCGGCCGTTGGTGCTTCGCGCGTATGGGTATCGCTGCTGCCTCACGGGCGTAGCGCTTCGTTTGGTGGACGCCGCGCACGTAGTCCCGGTGTCCGAACCGACGAGCACCGATGAACCGCGCAACGGCGTTGCTCTTAATCCGCTCTTACACCGCGCCTACGATTGCGGGCTGCTCGGACTCTTGCCCGGCGGACGAACTGCGCTCAATTCGCGCTTGCTTACCAGACTCAGAAAGGCGCGCCTTGATGCCGGTCTCGACTTTTTGCGACAGATGATCCCGACGGCGATGACGATGCCCGGTTCGCCGGAGTTGCGCCCTCCCGATGAATATCTGCTCCGTGGCTTGAAGGCCCGCGGGTGGTCAGACACGGACATTTCTCGAGCATCGTAGCAGCGGAAGGGCGTCGCGCATCGCGAGTAACTTGCTGAACGACGCCAACGCCCCGAACCCGGCACATGACCGGATCCGGGGCGTCGTGGATTGAACCAGCAACAAACAGGCTCGCAGCCGCGCCGCAGTCGGCTACTGCAGCTCGACCGTCGCGCCGGCGCCTTCCAGTTCCTTCTTCCACTTCTCGGCGTCGGCCTTCGGCGCGCTCTCAAGCAGCGTCTTGGGCGCACCGTCCACCAGCTCCTTGGCCTCCTTGAGACCCAGGTCCGCACGGGCCGCACGCACCACCTTGATGACCTGCAGCTTGTTCGCACCGGCGCTCTTGAGGACCACCGCGAACTCGGTCTTCTCCGCCGCCGCCGCCGCACCACCGCCCGCCCCGCCGGCCGGAGCGGCCATCATCACCGCGCCGCCCGCCGCCGGCTCGATGCCGTACTTGTCCTTCAGGTAGTCGGTGAGCTGCTTGGCCTCGATCAGCGTCAGCGACGCGATCTGATCGCCCAGGGTTTCCACATTCGCCATGAGTGCACTTCTCCGAAATCAGCGCCCGGCCGGGATGCAATGCCCCGGCGCGTCGCGCGGTCAGGGGATCGGTTCGGTAGCCAGGCCCCCGATGGGCCTGTTTAATCCGCCAAAGCGGAGCAGCCGGACGCGGATCCAGCGTTTCAATTCAAGCGGCCCGGCGCCCACGCGGGGCGCCTATGCCGATCATCTCGATCAGGCGGACGGCTCTGCGGCCGGTGCGGCCGGTGCAGCCTCCGCTGCGGCCGCCGGCGCTGCCTCCGCAGCGGCTGCCGGCGCTGCGCCGACCCCTTCGCCCTTCTCCAGCTTCTCGATCAGCGACTTGACGCACGCCGCGATCGCGCCGCCGCCCGCCAGGATCGCCGCGGCCAGCTTGCCGCCGGGGGCGCGCACCGCCGAAGCGATTCCGGCCTGCAGCTCGCGCCGGCCGGCCATCTTCGCCAGCCCCGCCACGTCCCGATCCCCGAGCAGCTCCCCGTCCAGCATCGCGCCGCGGAGCTTCATGCCCTTGATCTTCGGCAGCCACTCCTCGACCGCCCGGGCGATGTCAATCGCGGACTCGCCGCCGGTGACCAGCGCCGCCGGGCCGCTGACGCTCTTCGCCAGCGGCTCGAGCTTCGAGCCGGCCACCGCGCGGCGCAACAGCGACGTCTTGATGATCTCAAGCCGCATCTGCCGGCCGTGCAGGGCGCGACGGAACTCGTTGTTCGTGACGCCCGGGCAGCCGACAAAGTCGACCCACAGGGCGCTGTCAACCCCCGCGTAGCGCTCGCGCAGTTGCGCGGTCATCATGTCCTTGATGGGTTTGCTCATGGGGCATTACTCCGCGTGGGCCGCGACGTCGATCTGCACGCCGGGCGTCATGGTGCCGCTGATGACCACCTTCTTCAGGTACGCGCCCTTCGCAGCCGCCGGTTTCACGCGGCGAAGCTGCTCGATAAAGGCGGAGATGTTCGTGCTCAGGTCGTCGTCGCTGAAGCTGAAGCGACCGACCGGCACATGGATGTTTCCGCCCTTGTCGTTGCGATACTCAATTCGACCGGCCGAAAACTCCTTCACCGCGGTCGCGACGTCCGCCGCGACCGTGCCGGCCTTCGGCGAGGGCATCTTGCCCTGCGGACCGAGCACCTTGCCGAGCCGGCCGACCTTGCCCATCAACGACGGGTGCGAGATCGCCACGTCGAAATCAGTCCAGCCCTTATTGACCTTCTCGACGAGATCATCGTTGCCGGCTTCGATCGCGCCGGCGGCCTTCGCCGCGGCCACGTCCCCATCCTGGCAGAAGGCAATCACCTTCTTGGATTTGCCGATGCCGCGGGGAAAGGAGAAGGAGCCGCGCACCGCCTGATCGGCCTGGTTGGCGTCGATCCCGAGGTGGCAGACCAGATCGACGGATTGGTCGAAGCGGGTCTTGGAAAATGTCTTGAGGCGCTTGATCGCGTCGGCCAGCGCCAGCGCCTTGTCCGGCGCCCGCTCGGCGTCCTTTCGATAGCGCTTGCTGCGATACGGCATGCAAAGCTCCCACTTGCGGCCGGGTGAGGAGGGTCGGCCGCCGCCCGTGGTCAGGCTGCGTTGTGATTGCCGGCGACGCCCACGCGCCGCACAGCGCCGGCCTCACGCCGGCATCGGGTTCATTCTCCATGCACTCGCCGCCCGCGGCACTGCTAGGCGCCGGGCGAGTTCCAGCCGGTCGAGAGCCGGCGATTCTTCGGATCAAAATAGATCGACGGATCCTTCCGCAGCAGGTCCAGCAGCAGCGGCACCTCCGCACCGTCGGTGATCGCGATGGTGTGCTTCTGCCCGCCCTCCAGCTCAAGCGAAAGCGACCAGTCCACGGTCGTCTCGCGCAGCGTGGCGACGAACTGATACTTGTCGACGTGCTGCATGTCCATGAGCGGCGATCCCGTATCGAGCCGACGGCGCAGACAAGCCGCGCCGGACCTGGTCACCGGACTAGTCCACCACCTCGATGCCCATCGACCGCGCGGTGCCCATGATGATGCGGTCCGCCGCCTCGGGCGAAAAGGCGTTCAGATCCTTCATCTTCGTCTCGGAAATCTTGCGGACGTCCTTCTTCGTGACCCGCCCGACCTTGGTGCGGTTCGGAACGCCGGAGCCTTTCTCGACGATCGCCTGCGACGCGTCGATCGGCTTGGCGGCCTTGACCAGCAGCACGCTGGCCGGCGGGCTTTTGATGATGAAGTCGAAGGTCTTGTCCTTGTACACGGTGATCACGCACGGGACGATCATGCCGTCCATCGCCTTGGTTTCGGCGTTGAACTTGGTCACGAACTGCCCGATGTTGACGCCGTGCTGTCCCAGCGCGGGGCCGATCGGCGGAGCCGGAGTGGCCTTGCCGCCGGGGGCCTGAACTTTGATCTGTGCGACGACCTGCTTTGCCATGAGTCACCTGCGCGGTTGCAGCGGGAGTTTCCTAGATCGGCTCAATCTGCCAATATTCGATCTCGATCGGGGTAGCCCGGCCGAAGATCGTCACGATGACGCGAACCATGCCCTTCTGGGCGTTGATTTCGTCGACCAGCCCCTCGAAATTCTCGAACGGGCCTTCACGGACCTTCACCTTGTCGCCCACCTTGAAGTTCAGGTTCGACAGCGTCGGCTGATCGTCCTGCTTCACGGAGGCCTGCAGCATCTTTTCCACATCAACCGGCTTCATCGGGCTGGGCTTGCCCCCCGAGCCGATGAAATCGCCGACGCCCGACGTTTCCTTGATGACGAACCACACGTCCTCGGGGATGCTGCCGTCCGGCTCGGTCGCCATCTCCACGAACACATAGCCGGGATACAGCTTGCGGTGATACACGCGCGCGTTGCCGCCGCGCATCCGCTTTTCCTTCTGCGTCGGAACCAGCACCCGCCCCACCCGGTGCTCGATCTTCTCGATCTTCACCTTGCGTTCCAGCGCGTCCCGGACGCGATCCTCCTGGTTCGCCAGCACCTTCAGCACATACCAGAGCATGTCGGGACGGCTCGGCTCCGACGAACTGACGGGAATCGCCTCGCTCATCGTCACTGTGCTCCCCCGAACAGCGTCTGGAGAATCGGCATCGGCATGCGAATCACGCCGATCAGGCTGAAGAAGCTCATGAAGATCAGGTCGACGATGAACAGCGCCAGCCCCATCAGCAGCACCGTCGCGATCACCACCTTCGTCGCGCCCCAGACCTCCTTGCGGCTCGACCAGTTGACCTTCCGCATCTCATTTTCGGTGGCAATCAGAAAATCCACCACCCGCGGCGACTGCCCGATCAGCCGGAATCCCAGAATCGCCAGCCCCGCCAGAATGCCCAGCGCTACGCCCGTCTGAATCCACAGCCGTGTGCTGGCATTCTCGACGAACGTGATCGCCGAGAGCCGGTCGTAGAAAAACAGCGCCGCCGCCACCGTGATGACGCCCGCCCCCAGCGCCGACCCCCAGCGGACGTAAGCGCCCTGGCCGCTCTTGTAGAGCGCAAAGGGAGAGCCGCCTTCCGCGTCGCCGGAGCGATCACGAACCGGTCGTTCCTGACTGCGATCATCCGCCGGTGAATCGACCACGATCCTGCCTCACTGATCTACCGGGCCGCCGCAGCGCCCGCGACACCCCGCACCCGCGCTGCGCCGCCGGGGCGACGGAACGAACCAGGAGCGGAGGGAATCGAACCCCCAACCTGCTGATTTGGAATCAGCTGCTCTGCCAATTGAGCTACGCTCCTTCGAGCGGCGCCGCGCACCCGTCCGCCCGGGGGGGCGGCCGATCGCGCACCGGCCGCGCGCCGCGCTACTTGCGCTTGATCTTGTGCAGCGTCCGCTTGCGCAGACGCGGGCTGAATTTCATGAGCTCGAGCTTGGTCGCGTTGCCGGTCACGTTGATCTGCGTGCGATAGTTCAGATCACCCGTTTCCTTGCATTGCAGCCAGACCCACTCGCGTTTCTGTGCCTTGGCCATCGAACCATTCCTCCGCCGCGTGGCGGCCCATTCGGCGACGCAAGCCGGGATCGACGGCGGGCTTTCGCCGCCGGTCCCGGCTGCGCCGGCTCCAGGCAGCCCGAGCGCCCGCCGATCGGCGGGCCGCTGTCCGGACTACTCGATGATCTTCGTCACAACGCCCGAACCGACCGTGCGGCCGCCTTCGCGAATCGCGAAACGCAGGCCGTCCTCCATCGCGATCGGGCTGTGAATCTCGACGCGCATCTGGACGTTGTCGCCCGGCATGCACATTTCGGCCTTCGACCCGTCGCGGCCGACCAGCTCGTTGATGCTGCCCGTCACGTCCGTCGTGCGGAAGTAAAACTGCGGGCGATAGCCGGGGAAGAAGGGCGAGTGACGACCCCCCTCCTCCTTCGTCAGCACGTACACCTCCGCCATGAACTTGGCGTGCGGGGTGATGCTGCCGGACTTGGCCAGCACCATGCCGCGCTCGAGGTCGTTCTTCTCGACGCCGCGCAGCAGCAGGCCGACGTTGTCGCCGGCAATGCCGCTGTCGAGCGTCTTGTTGAACATCTCGACGCCCGTCACGACGGCCTTCCAGTCCTTCTTCGAGTGCAGGCCGATGATCTGCACTTCCTCACCGACCTTCACCTGTCCGCGCTCGATGCGGCCCGTGCCCACCGTGCCGCGGCCCTTGATCGAGAACACGTCCTCGACCGGCATCAGGAACGGCTTGTCCGACTCGCGCAGCGGCTCCGGAATGTCCTTGTCCAGCGCCGCCAGCAGCTCGATCACCGACTTCATCTTGTCAGCGTTCTTCTCCGCCGCGCCCTGCAGCGCCAGCGTCGCCGACCCGCGGATCACGCTCGCGTTGTCGCCGTCGAAATTGTACTTGTTCAGCAGATCCCGGATTTCCATCTCGACCAGGTCGAGCAGCTCCGGATCGTCCACCAGGTCCACCTTGTTCAGGAAGACCACCAGCTTCGGCACGTTCACCTGGCGGGCCAGCAGCACGTGCTCGCGCGTCTGCGGCATCGGCCCGTCCGCCGCGCTGACCACCAGGATCGCGCCGTCCATCTGGGCGGCGCCGGTGATCATGTTCTTGACGTAGTCGGCGTGGCCCGGGCAGTCGATGTGCGCATAGTGCCGCGCTTCCGTCTGATACTCGACGTGCGACGTGGCGATCGTCACGATCTTCGTCGGGTCGCGACGGCCGTCCTTCTCGGACGCCTTCGCGATCTGATCGTACGACTTGTACTCGCCAAGACCCTGCGCCGCGCTCACGGCCGTCAGGGCCGCGGTCAGCGTCGTCTTGCCGTGGTCGATGTGCCCGATCGTGCCGACGTTCACGTGCGGCTTCGAACGCTCAAATACACCCTTGGCCATGCAAATTCTCCACAATCACCCGCTGTTCATTCCGCGGGCACAACCCGATAGCGGCTCGGGCGTCTCGAAGGACTCTCTCTGAATTCTCGCCACACTACCCACGACCAGCCCGGGCACTCACGCGCCCCGATCAAAGCTGCTGGCGGGGTTTGAACCCGCGACCTCGTCCTTACCAAGGACGCACTCTACCAACTGAGCTACAGCAGCACCGACGGCGGTAAACCACGTCGTGGACAGACCAGTACTGCGGACCGGCCAAAAAACCGGATTGAGCATTGTACGAATGCCCCCACCCTTGTCAAACGCCGAAATCACCCCTCCCGACCATCGACCCGAACTTCCTGCTCCCCTTTCCTCCAATCCGCGCAACCAAAGCCGCCAAAACCGCTTACGCCTCCACATACCCCAGCGCTCCCAGATGTTTCAGAATCGCCTCCTCCGCTCCCGCCGACAGCCCCGTCCCATTCCCCGTCCCCGTCAGCCGGTCAATTTCCTCGATCCAGCTCCGCTCCCGGGCATCGGCCGTCGCCCGGCCAAACACCCGCGGGCTGCGCTGATGCGGATCCCGCCCCACGTCAAAGCACTGATACCGCGGCTGGGCACGCTCAATTTCAGCCGCCATCCGCGCCCGGCCGACCCCCGCCCGCAGGTGCCCCGCCAGTTCTTCGCACGTCTGCGGATACGGAATCTCCCCCAACCCGCGCTCGACGAAGTACCGGGCCGCCGCCTCCAGCGGCAGCGCCTCATACTCCTCGGCCACCAGCTCCCGCCCCTGCGCGACGATCAGTTGATCCTCCTGCGTCCGAATCGCCCTCTGAAACAATGTCGGCCAGGCCCGATCCGCCGCCACACGCACCGACCACCCCTCCTGAAAGTAAGACGCCTGCACGGCCCGGTCCGACTCCATCGCCGGCAACAGCGACCGCCCATCCCGTTCGTACTCCAATTCGCCCCAGAGGCGCTCCAGCCCGGCCAGCTCCAGCAGCGTCGGCGGCAGATCCACCAACCCCGCCAGCGGCGCTGCATCCCGCGCTCGCAGCCCGGGCGCTCGAATCATCAGCGGCACCCGCTGCAACTGCTCCGTCAGGAACTTCCCATGCCCCAGCACCCACGGCATCCGCGGCGCCACGATCTCCCCGTGGTCGGCAAACACGCACACGATCGAGGAATCCAGCGCCCCGCTGCCGCGAAGCGCCTCCACAAACCGCGTCAGCCGCACCTGGTCGAATTTTTCAATCCCATGCAGATAGGCCTTGAACAGCAGCAGCGCCCGTTCCACGTGCCGATCCGCCGGACAGCCTGACGCCACCAGCCCGTCCCATTGATCCAGGCCGGCCCGCCGTCCCTCCCGATCGACGAACTCGCGCTTCGCCAGGTCCACCTGCAGGCCGAAGTGCGTCCACATGAACAGGGCGAAGTCGCGGTTGTCGCAGGCGGGATCGTCCCAGAACGTGTAGCCGTAGGGCGAGTGCACGTCATTGAAATGAACGAACGCGAACAGCGGCGCATCATCCGGTTCGGCCAGCGCATCGAGCACGATCCGTTCATCCTGCCCGACCCGCTCCACCCCGCGCGCCAGTCCCAGTGACCCGAACCACTCCGGGCCGCAGACCGCCGCCGTGCGATATCCCGCGGCGGCAAACAACTCCGGCAGCGAACGAATGTGCGGCCGGCAGGTCGTGTTCTGAAAGTCGATCACGCCATGCCCGCGGGCGTAGGTGCCGGTGAGCGTGGTGGCCAGCGAAAGCGGCGTATACCCGGCGTGACTGCCCGCCCGCGGAAAGCGCACACTCTGCGCGGCCAGGCCGTCGAGCGCCGGCGTGGTCAGCCGCCTCGTCATGTTGAACAAATCGAAATAGGGCGTCTGCGGCTGCCAGTTCACGCAGTCGTAACGCAGCGCGTCAACGCAGATCAGCAATACATGCGGACGACGGGCGGCCATGCGATCTCCTCGACAACAAGCTCCCGCCATCCTCTCGGCATTCGTCAGGTGAATTCTTGGGGTCGTGGGTGTTCATAGCTGCGTGGCAACGGGCCTCTGCCCGGCGCATCTTCTAATCCCCCGCCCGGAAGGGCGTCGCCACATCACGGCACTTCCCGCCCCGACTCAACGAAATCAGCCCCGGTTTCCGCACCTCCACACACTTTTCCCTCATCTCCCCGCAGAATTCCGCTATCATCCCCTCAACGCGGAAGGGGTCCGCGCCGGGCGCGGTGTCCGCGGCCGGTCGGGCTGATCGTCCGCTTCCGCCATCTGTTCACGGATGAACGCATGGTCCGAACCGAGCATCGTCTCGCCGCTCTCCGCTTCTGCTTCACCATTTTCGGCTGGGCCGTCGTCGCCTTCGGCTGGGCCTGCCTGCTGAGCTTCAGCGCCGCCGATCCGCCCTCCACGTCGATCTGGCCGCAGAACGACCCGCCGCACAATCTCTGCCGCACCATCGGTGCGCACGTCGCCTTTGTCGCGTTTCATCACCTCGGCGTTGGGGCCTATCCCCTCTGCGCCCTGCTCACGCTTTTCGTCATCGGCCAGGCCCACGGCGTGCGCGTCGGGGATCGGCTGCTGCGCGCAATCGGCCTTCTGATGGTCGTCGCTTCCGTCGCTTCCGCCGGCGCGATGTTCATCCCCCCGTCGGATGGCTACCTGCTCTCCGGGCCGGGCGGCACCGTCGGCGCCGTCCTCGGCTCCCTACTCGCAACCAACCTGGCCACGCTCGGCTCGGTCATCGTGCTGGCCTCCACGTTCCTCGTCGGGCTGATCCTGGCCGCCGACGAAATCGTCCTGCACGCCCTGCGCGGCGCGCGCTGGGCCGGGCGCAACAGCGGCCCCGTCCTTTCCGCCTCCGGCCAGGCGATCGTCACCGCCGGCGCAGCCCTGCGCGACGGCGTGCAGCGCGTCACCGATCGACTCAACGCCGCCCCCGGACCGACCGCCGCGCCCGCCGGCGGACGAATCCGCCAGTTGCTGCTCGGCACCGGCGAACCCGAAGCCGAGCCGACGGCCCGCAAGCCCGCCGGCGCACGATCCAACCGCACCGTCGCTCAACCGTCGGTGGAACCGGACGATGCCGCCCTCGATGACGACAGCCCCGATTCGGCAAGCGCCCCCGATTCCGAACCCTCCAGCGCCGCGCCGGCCGCCGGCCGCCGACCCGCGTCGACGCACGCCGCAGACGCTGGACGCGCCACGGACCGCCCCGCCGCCCCCCAACACCAGCTGGACGAAGAGGACGATCTGATCGCCGATGCGCCCGGTGCAATCGCCGCCGAGCGCGCCATCGACGGCGCAGCGCTCAGCTCCGCGCCGCTGCTGGTGCGGCCGATGCAGGCGAAGCCCGCACGCAGCAACCCGGCGGCGGACCTCCCCAAGCCGGATGAGAACTACGAACTGCCGCCGCTCTCCCTGCTCGATGAGCTGGTTCCCGTAAACCGCGATTCCATCGAAAGCGCCTGCCGCGAAAAAGCCTTCGTCCTGGAGCAGACGCTCAACGAATTCAAGCTGGAGGTGCAGGTCGTCGCCATTGAGACCGGCCCGGTGATCACGGTTTTCGAGCTGCGGCTGGCCCCGGGAATCAAGGTCAGCCAGATCGTCTCCCTGTCAAACGACCTGGCGCGGGCGCTGCGCGCCCCCGCGGTGCGCGTCGTGGCCCCTCTGCCGGGCAAGAACACCATCGGCATCGAAGTGCCCAACATCGACAAGGAGAAGGTGCGGCTGCGCGAGTTGATGCTGGCCACGCCGCCGCGCAGCGAATCGCACGCCATCCCGCTCTACCTGGGCAAGGACGCCAGCGGCGCGCCGCTGGTCGGCGACCTGACCAAGATGCCGCACCTGCTGGTCGCCGGAACAACCGGCTCGGGAAAATCCGTCTGCATCAGCTCCATCGTGATGTCCATCCTGCTCTCGCGCACCCCCGGCGAGGTCAACCTGATCCTCGTCGATCCCAAGGTGGTCGAGCTGAGCGTCTTCAAGGACGTGCCGCACCTGATGTGCCCGATCGTCACGGAGATGAGCAAGGCCGAGAGCATCCTGGACTGGGCGACGACCAAGATGGACGAACGATACGCCTTGCTCGCCGAAGTCGGCGTCAAGGACATCCGCTCCTACAACCGCCTCGGCGAAGCCGGGCTGCGCGAGCGGCTCGGCGCAGGCGACGAGGACATGGCCAAGATCCCGGTCCAGCTCCCCTACATCGTCATCATCATCGACGAGCTGGCCGACCTGATGATGACCAGCGCCAAGGAGGTCGAGTTCTATCTCTGCCGCCTGGCCCAGAAGAGCCGCGCCGTCGGCATCCACCTGATCGTCAGCACCCAGCGCCCGCAGGCCAACGTCGTCACCGGCCTGATCAAGAGCAACCTGCCCAGCCGCATCGCCTTCCGCGTCTCCTCCCGGCTGGACTCGCGCATCGTCCTCGACCAGAACGGCGGCGAAGTGCTGATGGGCCAGGGCGACATGCTCTACCTGCCGCCGGGCAGCGCCAAGCTCGTCCGCGCCCAGGGCACCTTCATCGGCGATGACGAACTGCGGCGCATCGTCAAGCACGTCCGCCAGTTCGGCGAGCCGCGCTACCACCCCGAACTCGTGCGCATCCCCGACCCCAACGCCGCCAACGCCACCGAACGCGACGAGCTGTTCGACCAGGCCGTCGAGATCATCCTCGAAACCGGCCGCGGCTCCGTCAGCCTGCTGCAGCGCCGCCTCAACATCGGCTACGGCCGCGCTTCGCGACTCGTCGATCAGATGGCAATGGCCGGCATCGTCGGCGACTACAAGGGCAGCCAGGCCCGCGAGATCGCCATCACCAAGGAAGAATGGGCCGCGATCAAGCGGCAGCGCGACTCCGAAGAATCCGCCGAGACCGCAGACGAGTGACAGACCTTCGCCCGGCAGCCGCCGCCGCTTTTCTCGGACCCATCCCGCGCCCCTGCATCCGCGGCGACCGAATCGGATAATAAACCCGTACGCGGTCGCGTCGGCCGCGGACAAACGCCTGATGCTACCCCGATTGTAAGGAACCGGTCCATGAAACCCCGAGTCTCGACACTGTGGGCGGTGATTGCCGTCGCCGTCGCAGGTCTGAATGCCTCCGCGCTGGCGGGCGGCGAGTGTTGCGAACGCGCCGCGAAAGAGGACGCCTGGTGCGGCACCTGCAAGCACGGCTTCTTCGCCGGCGTCAGCATTCACAACAAGAAGCTGCACGACGCCCTCTCCGGCAAGGAGATCGACCGCGACAAGCTCGAGTGCGCCGGCTGCAAGGAAGCGGTCAAGAGCGGCGGAGCCTGCGCCAAGTGCCGCGTCGGCGTCATCAAGAACCGCGCCTACCCGCTGGCCGCTCACGCCGTGCTGGTCGGTGAACGGGCCGACGCCGAAAAGAGCAAGTGCGAAGGCTGCCGCAAGGCGGCCAAGGAGGGCGGCTGGTGTGAAAGCTGCGCCGTCGGTTACGTCGGCGGACGCTCCTTCAAGGACCGCGCCACCTTCGGTCGCGCCGTCACCTCTCACAAGATCATCACCGAGGCGGCCCGCACCAAGTGCGAATCCTGCGCAGTCGCCATGCTGACCGACGGCGCCTGCCCGGCCTGCGACGTCACCTTCCGCGATGGCAAGGCCGAGCGCGAAACCGCCCCGCCTGAATAAGCGGAACGCAAGCGAAATCACGCCCGCGGCGGTTGCGCTCCAAGCTGCTGTTGCAGCCAGCGCAGCCGCCGCGCCGCGTGCAGCGCACCGCCCCCCTCGTGCCCGTTGAACTCGTAGACGCACATCTCCTTCGCCGATCGCACCCGGTTGTACGCCGCGAAAACGGTGCTCGGCGGGCAGATCAGATCCATCAGCGCCGCCGACCACAGCGACGGGGCGCTGATCCGCGTCGCGAGATTCGCCCCGTCAAAATAGCCCAGCGTCTCGAAAACCCGCTCGACGCGCTCGCGCTGCGCACGAGCATAGGCCGCCAACTCGGCATACGGCGGTTGATCCGTCAACGTCGCCGCGCGCCGCACGTGACACAGAAACGGCACATCCGCCACCAGCGCCGCCACCCGCTGCGGCGCGAGCGCCGCGGCCGCAATCGCGATGGCTCCACCCTGGCTGGCGCCGCCGACGGCGATCCGCGAGGAATCGACCAGCGGATGCGCCGCCGCCGCCTCGACGGCGCGCACGGCGTCGGCAAAGACCCGGCGATAATAGTAGGTCTGCGGCGAATCGATGCCGCGCGTCAGAAAACCCGCCGCCGCCGGCCCGCTCCCCACATCATCCGGCGTATCCCCGGCCGACCAGCCGGCCCCCTGCCCGCGCGTGTCCATCACGAAGTGCGCCAGCCCCGCCACTGCCGGCGCGAGGTGATCGATCGGCAGCGAGCGCCCGCCGCCATAGCCGACGAAGCTCACCAGGCACGCCAGCCCGCGTTGCGAAGGCATATCCGTTTCCATTGCATCCGCGCGGTCCCGCGGCAGAATCATCCATCCGCGGATGCGCGTGCCGCCAAAGCCGCAGAAGGCGACATCCTGCACCAATACGAGCTGATAGGCGCTATCCGAGACATCGACAAACGTCGCGTCGAGTGGGGCGGCGCGGGTCTGATCGAGTGTTTCGCGCCAGAAGGCGTCAAAATCCGCCGGAATCGCAATCTGCGGCTCATAGCCGCGCAATGCATCGAGCGGCAGATCAAAATGCGCCATCGGCGATCAATCCTCCCGAAACAGCGCAACGGCTCGCACGGCTCACAGCACACCGGCGCCGGGAAAGCAGCCCATCAGCCCGCCTACGGCGCGCCCTGCGCCGGCGGCTCCAGCAGCACATACGCCACGCCGCCGGTGGCCCGCATCCAGGCGCGCTCCAGGTCCTCCCGGTGATAGGCGAGCTGGCCACCCGCCGCATCCGGCGCCGCGGGGTCATTCACCAGAACGCGCCCTTCCGCGTCAAAACCGCACAATACGAGCAAGTGGCCGTCCGTCTGGCGATAGGGAGCGCCGCGCAGGGCCCCCGGCTCCGCCGATCGCACGGAAATGATGAGCGGCTGCCCGGCGATGATGCTGCGCTCCACGTCGGCCCAGTTGGAAAAGCGCGTCAGGAATCCCGGGACGCCGAACTCAAAGGCCGCCTGCACGTTGAGCGGCCAGTTGCCGTAGATGTTGTTGGCCTTGTCGAAGGCCCGCTCACAGACCTCCTGCGTCGGCCGCTCGACGCCGCGGTACGCCATCACCATCGCCAATGAAGTCGGGCTGCACACCCGGCCGGCCAGCTCCTTCCGCTCGACTTTCTGGCTGCGGAAGGGCACGGGCAGCCGGCGCACGGATTCCGGCATGGGGTTGGCGTCGTTGCCCGCGTCCGTGATGCGCGGCGGCAGCGAGCGCGGGATGCCGCTCATGTCGCTCAGGCAGACGGCGACGTGCTCAAGCCTCACGACCGCCGGCGTGGCGCTTTGCGTGGCCGCGCGGATGCGCACCTGGTAGCCGGTGAACTGGTCGTCGGAGCGGAAGTAATCCACGTCGATGCGGCCGGCGCCGAGGGGATTCTCGCCGTCGCGCAGAGCAAAGGTCACTTCCGGTGCGCCGGCGGGCAGCGGCGCGCCGACCGTTGCCAACCGCAGCCACGGCGACCAGAGGTTCTCCTCGAAGCGCCCCACGCGCAGCTCAATGACGTAACCGGCGTTGGGGGGCGCGGTGATGTTCCACGAGACCAGCGCTTCGTTGAACGGCTCGTCGGCGTGAATCGCGGCGAGCGTGTAGTGCTGCTCGTTGGCGGCCGGTCGAACGGTCATGTCCCCCGCGGGCGGAACGTGGCGCGTGACCGGAACTCCCGCGGCAGGCGGCTGCATGGCGTGGTAGTACAGGTGATGCGCATAGGGCCAGGGACGCTGGTCGGCGCCGCACAGATGCTCGTCAATCCCGGCGACGACCCGCGCGAGATAGTCCTCGCCGCGCGGGTGATGCGTGGCGCCGGCGATCAGGTAGGTCCGCCCGTTGTGGCGCACCCGCGCGGTATCCAGGTGCCAGTCCTCCCAGGTGCCGCTCTTGCGGATCAGCGATGCGTTGCGGCCATGCAGGCCGGCGACGAAATTGTGGTTGTGAAAGGCCAGCTTCGGCGCTGCGAACAGCGATTGCAGCGTCGCGCTGAGCCGCGCGTTGACCAGCTTGCCCTGCTCCATCAACAGGTAGAACCGCAGGCACTGGCGGACGGTGACGGCGTGCGAATGGCCGCCGATCGGATCGGCCACGCGCGGCGCATCGATGCCATAGTGCTTGCCGGTCCACAGCCCGCCGTGCTCCTTGTCATAGAAGCGGTACTTGTCGCCGCACTGCAGCTCCATGATGTACTCAAGGCCCGGCCCCTGGCTCAGTTCGGCGGCGATGGCATTGTCCGACCGCTTGAGCATCCGCGACATCTTGTCGAAGAGCAGCTCGTCGTAATCCAGAAACTGGTGCGGAAACCGCTCCAGCATGGCGTGCGCGATGCTGATCTTGGGAACGCTGGCGCCGTAGAAAATCGCATCCGGTCGGAACGCCGCGAATGCCCCGGTCTGCAGATCCAGCACCCCCAGCGCGCGGGATTCCTCCGGCATCCCCAGTTCCGCCGCGACGGCCGCGTCGATCCGCTCGAGCGCCGATTGCAGCGCCGGGTCGGTCGGCGTGTTCTTCTCCAGCCGCAAGGCCTGCACGCTCATCGCCGCCCTCCAGTCCGCGTTGCAGCGGCGCGAATGATCCACCCGCAGCGACTCCAGCGCCGGCTTGATCAGCACGCGCCGCGCGTCGCACAGCGCCCCGGAGAGCGTCTCCTCATCGATCGGCGTGGCCGCGGTCGCCTCGCGCAGTCCCGCCGCCATCGCCGCCGCCGGGTCATCCTTCAGACGCAGCACCTTGATGCCCACGCTGCGCGCATCTTTCGCCAGGTACTCGGTCAGCGGCTCCTCGCGAACCTGCGGATTGGCCGAATGCAGGAAATGTGCCGCCCCATCCGCCCCCCGAACAAAGAACCCGGTGTGACCCACCCACTGCGACGCCTCGCTGCCGCGCACGATCTGGATCATGTCGGCCTCGCGCAGCGCATCGGCGATGCGCGGCACATTGGCGGACGGGATGTACGTGTCTACCAGCTCCTGATCGGGAATGTCCTCGCCGATGCGGAACTTCGCGAAGAACGCCGCCCGGCGCGTGACCTGCGTCAGCGGGACGTGCGCCGGCTCGGAATCAGGGGCCAGCGCCGCGGTCACGTCCGTCAGCAGAAATGCATTGTTCGGATTCCAATCCGCCTCCGTGAAGTGGTTGCGCGTGAGCATGCCGATCACGCCGTCCTTGTAGCGGATGCGCTGCAAAGCCCGCAGATAGGACATGAAATCCGAGGAAAGCGCTGCCGCGTAGCAGTGCTCGACAAACGTCAGGCAGTCGCTGCGGGCCAGGTTGTAGATCGGATCGGGGTCGTACAACTCGTAGGGGAATTCGCCCAGCAGGTAGATCTCATAGGGCTGCCCCAGCGTGCCGCGCGCCAGCTCCACGACGCGCTGCCGCACATCCGGCTGGCGCTCGGCCAGCGCGGCCAGGTGCGCCGCGAACTCCTTCTCGCTCAACTCGTGCAGCGGCCGCGCGGCAACCGGCTTCTCAACAACCGGCTTCTCCGCGACCGGCGGCGGCGCGGCAGGCTCGGGAGCGGGACGCGGCTTCTCGGTGTGCGTGACGGGCGGCTGCTGCGAGCGCGGCGGAGACTCGCAGCCCGCCGCAAGCAGCCACGCCGCCAACAGCAACACAAACGGCAAAGTTCGAGAGTTTCGCATCGAAATCGCTCCGAGTGGTCGCGGACATTGTAATATCGACCGCCGCACGTTTCGGCCTGTTGCGACACCCCGCGCCGCCCGGACTCACCGGAAAGCGCCGCAGCGATTCCCTGGAGCCGGCCCATGCCCAAGTATGAGCGACACGTCTTCATCTGCGGCAACGAACGCCCCGACGGCCACCCGCGCGGCAGTTGCACCGCACGCGGATGCGCCGCGGTCCGCGATGCGCTCAAGGCCGAGTTGCGGGCCGCCGGGCTGAGCGGCCGCATCCGCACGAACCACGCCGGCTGCCTCGACCAGTGCGAGCACGGACCGACCATCGTCGTCTACCCGGAACAGACCTGGTACGGATTCGTCCGGCCGGAGGACGCCTCGGAAATCGTCCGCGAACACCTCGTCGGCGGCCGCCCGGTCGAGCGGCTGGTGCTGCCCGACTCCTGCATCAACGCGGCCGACTGCCCGCACCGCCGCCGAACCGAAGCCTGATCGCCGGGCCCGCGAACCGCATGCCGCGTTCGCCGGATAGAATCGTCGCGTGATCAGGCTGACGCGCGAAGTTCGATTCTCGGTCGATCGCGACTGGGCCGGCCGGGTGGAATTTGACCGCCCGATCAGCAATTCGTGGGGCGGCTGGCCCAGCGCCGTCGGCCTGGTCCCCTATCTCGTCCTGCGAGCCACCGTCGCCGGAGTCCCCGACCCGCGCACCGGCTATCTTTGCAACATCAAGCGGATCGACGACCTGCTCCGCCGCCATGCCATACCGCACGCGGCCGCCCAGTTGCAGCGCTTCGGCTGGCGAATGCCGGCCGAGCAACTGCTGGCGGATGTCTGGGGGGCCGTTTCGGCCAATGCGCCGGTCGAAGCCCCGCTCATCCGCCTGGAGCTGCAGCCGACGCCGACGCTGCGCTACGCCCGCACCCGGGAGTCACCCTCGATGGTCACGCTGACCCAGCAGTTTGAGTTCTCCGCCGCCCATCGGCTGCACTGCCCGGAACTGACCGACGCTCAGAACCGGGCCACCTTCGGCAAGTGCAACAACCCCAACGGCCATGGCCACAATTATGTGTTGGAGGTCACGGTCCGCGGCCGGCCCGACCCGGCGACGCAGGTTCTGATCCCGCTGCCGCGCTTTGAGATGCTGGTTCGCGAACTGGTCATCGACGTACTGGACCACACGCATCTGAACCTGGACACGGCGCAATTCCGCGACGTGAATCCCAGCGTGGAGAACATCGCACGGGTGATCTGGGGGATGCTGGAGGGGCGGCTGGCGCCGGTGACGCTGGCCAATGTGCGGGTCTACGAGACGCCCAAGACCTGGGCGGATTACGCCGACGAACCGCCCCAATCGGCCGGGGACGGCGCGGAATCAATGCGACGGGGATAAACGGGCTTCGCGGAGAAGGGGGCGATCGCGTCCGTGCGGTCTACCACTCTGCCATCAGCGTCACGTAATGACGTCGATGAAGTCCTTCGCCGTGTCGAACACCGCCTTCGAGAAGAGATCGGCGATGCTCTGAAGCGCGAAAGCAAGCAGGTGAACCACGATCAGGCTCCGATTGCAGACGCCGGATTCGGTGCGAACGCGCCGAAGAGCCGCGGCTGCCTCAGGTTTTCGGACGATCCATCACCGGCAACGTGCAGGACTAAAGGTCTGATAGACGCGCTGCCGATAAAACTCACTCGATATCGCGGAGGTTACAAATAATCTGGGACGTGCGTCAAGCACATTCCGGTAATTCCTGCGCCAATAGGCGACAGAATGCGCTAATAGACGACACGAGTCGCCCATTTTTCGATTTGGGTGTCCGCGGATGTGAAAATGGGGGATTTGTCCGACTATAATCCCACGCGATGAGCCAGCCCACCTCGGAAAATGCCAAGCCTCCGCCGGCCTCGTTCGAGGCCTGGACGCCGCCGTCAACGGAGATCGGCGCGCTGTTTCCGGATGGCGTCATCCGCGATCGATACCGGCTGCTCTCATTGCTTGGCGCCGGCGCCTATGGGTACACCTACCGGGCGCGCCACGAGCTTCTGAACTTCGATTGCGCCGTCAAGCTGCTGCGCGACACCGCCGTGCAGGCCGATGGCGCCGAAGCGCGTCAGGCCGAAGCGCGCGCCGCGTTTCGCATCCGCGATCCGAACGTCGTGCGATTACTCGATTGCGATCGCGCCGGCCCCTATTGGTACCTCGTTCTCGAGTTCATAGACGGCTCCGACCTGCTGGCCCTGCTGGAGCGCGGCCGCCCCCCATTGGACGACGTACTGGGCTGCTTCGCCGACGCCGCCCGCGGATTGCGCGCGATTCACGAACGCGGACTCGTTCATCGGGACGTGAAACCCGCCAACCTGCTGCTCGGGCGGGATGGCCGCGTACGCCTGACCGACCTGGGCGTTGCCGCCCTGCTGAACCCGCCGGAAGGCGGAGCGGATGGCTGCACCGGCACACACGAGTACGCCGCCCCGGAGTGCTTCACCCCCGGAATCCCGCCCTCCGCATCGGCCGACCTCTACGGATTGGGCGCGACGATCTTTCACCTGTTGACCGGCACGCCGCCCTTCGCCTCTCTCGGTGCGCTTGGCTCGTTGCTGGGTCGCCACAGCTCATGCCCCGACTGGCCCGACGAGGATCGGGAAACCCCCGAGTGGCTGCGCCGGCTGGTGCTGCGCCTGCTCGACCCCGATCCAGACCGCCGGCCGCCATCGGCAGTGGCGGTTCTGACCGAACTGGCCGACGCCGGCGTCGAGCGCGCCCGCGAGTCCGCCGACCGCCGTCCGATCGCCGACCCGGCGTCAATCAGCGGAATTGCCGTGCTGCCGCTGCAAACGGAAGGCGCGACTGATGAGGATGACTCCTGGATCGGCCTGGCGCTGTCGGATGCCGTCGGTCGGGCGCTGGCGCGATTCCCGGATTCGCACGTCGTCGACGGGCAACTGGTCTCGGAACTGGCGGAGCGGGTCGGCGGGCCGGATGCGGATTCGTCGCTCCGGCGGGCCGCGGAGCTGTCCGGCGCGGGCCTGTTGCTGAGCGGCTGGGTGCGGCGCAGCGCGGACATCATCACGGCCGGGTTGGAGTGCACCTGCACGCGGGACGGTGCGGTCTCACGAGCCGCCGCCGTCACCGGCCACCTGGCGAATCTGCCGGCGCTGACCGATCAACTGCTGGAGAGCGCCGTGCGCCTGCTGGGGCTGCCGGAGCGCGCCGGTGTGCCCGGCGCTGCACGGACGCTGGCGCTCGACGCGCATCGGCATTTTGCCCTGAGCAAGCAGGCCTATCAGCACGGCCGATTCGCAGAAGCGCTGGACCAGGTCGAGGCGGCCCTGGCGCTCGACCCCGATTATGCCGACCCGCTGCAGCTTGCCGGCGCGGCGTGCGCGCGGCTGGGACGCTACGATGACGCGCAGCGCTTTCATCAGCGTCAGGAGGCGCTCGCGCAGGAGCGCGGCGACGTGCGCCTGGCGGTCGAAGCACGCGCCAATCTCGGCGTGATGCACTACTTCCGCGGCGCATACGCCCTGGCGCACGAGCATTGCCTGCGCGCGGCACAAACCGCCGAGTCCGTGGGCCTGAAATCGGAGCTGGCGAACATCTACAGCAATCTCGGATTCTCCCTACTTCAGCTCGGCCGACTGGACGAAGCCCGCAGCGCCTTCGAGCGCGCCGTGCAGGCCCATCGGTCGCTGGGGGGGATGGTCGGGCGGATCGGCCCCTACACCGGGCTGGGCAACGTGCTGCAGTCGCAGCAGCGCTACGACGACGCGATCGAGTCCTTCCGCCGCGCGCTGGCCCTCGCCGAAGAAGCGGGCGACCGCATCAACGTCGGCGTCAGCCACATGAACATCGGGCGCACCGCGGCGCTGGCCGGCCGGCCGGAAGTCGCCCGCATCGAGTTGGCCTCCGCGCTGGTCATGCTCTCCACCACAGATTTCTGGAACGGGCTGGCGCGCGCGTATGAGTACATCGCCGACCTGAACCTGCAATGCGGCGATGCACCTGAGGCGCTGCGCTGCGCGCGGATGCGCCGCGAGCTGGCGCAGCGCCACGGAAATGAGCAGATGCAGCGCAGCGCCTGTGAGCAGGAATCGCGGGCGCTCGACGCGCTGCAGCGGGCGAAGGAGGCCGCGATCCCGCCCCCGCGCGCCGCGGTCGCCGAGGGGGTGTGTTCATGACGGACTGGCTGATCGTGCTGGTGAACGTGGCGGTGCTGGGGGCGCTGCTGGTGCTGCTGCGCCGCACGCGCGTCGCGCAGACAAAGTCACCGTCGCTGGCCGCCGTCGCGCTGCCCAGCGCCGTGGCGGTGGTCAGTCGCGAACTGGCCGTGATCGAAAGCCGCGCGGCGGCCGACGGGCTGGACGCCGCGTCGGTTCTGGCCACGCTGCCCGACGACGCGGCCGCCACGCTGCGCCAATCCGTGCTGGCCGCCGCCGACTCGCGAACCGTGCAGACCGTCCGCTTCACGCTGCAGGACCGCTGGTTCGCCGCCGAAGTGACCCCCGTCGCGGACGACCCCGGCCGGGCCGCGATCTGGCTGCGCGACGTGACCGAGGAAAAACGCGCGTCGCTGGCGGCGGATTCCATCTCCCGCCGGAACGAAGCCATCCTGCGCAGCGCGATGGACGGATTCTTCGTGGTCTCGGCCGACGGCCGGTTCGTCGAAGTCAACGACGCCTTCTGCCGGATGCTGGGCTACACCTCCGCTGAGCTTTTGAGCATGCGGCTGCGCGACGTGGAGGTGCCCTCCGCAGCGCAGACGGCCGCTTCGCGACTGCGCACCGGGCATCATCACGTTCCCACGGGGCATCGCCACAAGGCCGGGCACGTCCTGCAGCTCGAAACCAGCGTCATCCTGCTCGCCGATGAAGGCCGCCGCGTGATGGTCGGCTTCGCCCGCGACGCGACCGAGCGCCTGCGCAGCGAGCAGAGCCTGCTGCGCGCCAACGAGCGCTTCGCCGCGCTGGTGGCGCGGATGCCGCTGGGCTACGTCGCCTTCCGCTCCGATTGGACCGTGCAGGAATGGAACGCGGCCGCCACCGCCATCTTCGGCCACAGCGCGGCCGCCGCCACGGGCCGCGACGTGCGCGACCTGCTGACCTCCCCGGTCGATCGCGGAGCGCTCGAGGAAATCCACGCCCGCCTGACCAACGGCGAGGCCGGCGGATTCGCCCTGTTGCGCAACCTGCGGGCCGACGGCAGCGACATCCGCTGCGAGTGGTTCTTCACGCTGATCCGCGGCGCACCCGGCGAGCGCGACATCATCGCCGCCATGGTGCGCGACGTCTCCGAGCGCGAACGCCTCGAAGAGGCCCTGCGCCGCTCGCAGAAGGTCGAGAGCCTCGGCATCCTGGCCGGCGGCGTGGCCCATGATTTCAACAACTTCCTCGTCACCATCCTGTGCAACGCATCCCTGCTGAACGAGCGCATCGCGGCCGACGGCGAAGCCGCCCGCTACGTCCAGCGAATCTCGAACGCCAGCCGCCGCGCCAGCGACCTCACCCGCCAGATGCTGACCTTCGCCGGCGGAGCGCGCATCGACGCCCGGCCGACGTCGCTCAACGAGTTGATCCGCGAGGTCGTCGAATACGCCGCCGCCACGCTGCGACCCAACGTCAAGCCCCGGCTGCGACTGGCCGACCCGCTCCCCGCCATCGACGCCGACGCCGGCCAGCTCCACCAGGTCATCATCAACCTGCTGAACAACGGCGCGGAAGCCATCGGCGACCGCCCCGGCAGCGTGCTGTTCGAGACCGTGACGCGCTCGCTCTCCGGCCGCGAGATCGCCGCCGAATTCCCCGGGTTCGACGTCTCCGCCGGCGAGTTCGTCGAGCTGCGCGTCACCGACGACGGCTGCGGCATGACCGCCGAAACCGCCGCGCGAATCTTCGACCCCTTCTTCACGACCAAGTTCACCGGCCGCGGGCTGGGGCTGGCGATGATCCTGGGAATCGTGCGGGCGCACCGCGGCTGCGTGCGGGTCGAGTCGCAGCCCGGCAAGGGCACAACCTTCTATGTCCTGCTGCCCGCCACGCGGCGCATCGCGCCCGCGCCGACGGCGGTCCCCGCCGCCGGTCCTTCCACGCCGGCAATCGCCGCGCGCGGAACATCCCCCGCTGCGCCGGCGCGAGCGGCATCGCGGATTCCCCCCGGTGCGACCGTGCTGGTGATCGACGACGAGCCGGACATCCGCGACGTGGTCGCCGAGCTGCTCACCAGCCGCGGGGCGCACGTGCTGCAGGCGGCCGACGGACCGAAGGGGCTGGACTGCTTCCGTGAGCGCGCCGACGAGATCGACGTCGTGCTGCTGGACCTGACCATGCCCGGCATGAGCGGGCAGGAAGTCTTCGCCCGCCTGCGCGAAATCCGGCCGGACGTGCGGGTGGTGCTGTCGAGCGGCTACAGCGAACACGAAGCGGTTCGCAGCTTTGCGGCGGACGAAATCGCGGGGTTCGTGCAGAAGCCCTTCGGGGCGACCGCGCTGGTGGAGGGGGTCGGAGCGGCGCTGCGCTAGCGCCGCGGATCACGCGCCGAGATAATCCTGCAGCGCCGTCGCCGTCAGCGGCCGCTCGCGCAGCGCGCGGATCGCGCCGACGGCGGCCTTCGCACCGGCGACCGTCGTGATCAGCGGAATGCCGCGCTGGATCGAGGCCGAGCGCCAGCGGCCTTCATCACTGGCGCTGCCGGTGTGGATCGGCGTGTTGATCAGCAGGTTGAGCGTGCCGCCGTTGATGAGGTCCAGCAGGAACGGGTGCTGCTGGCCGGCGTGCTTCGAGACGATCGTGCTGGGAACGCCCCCTTCGCGCAGCACCTCGTGCGTCTTGAGCGTGCTGAAAATCTCAAAGCCCATCTCGTGCAGCTCGCGGGCGACGGGCAGGATGCGCGGCTTGTCGGGGTCATTCACGCTGACCAGCACGCGCCCGCCGGTCGGCAGCCGGATGCCTGCCGCGAGCAGCGCCTTGGCGAAGGCGGTCGAGTAGCTCTCGTCCACGCCCATCACCTCGCCGGTGCTGCGCATCTCCGGCCCGAGCACCACGTCCACCCCGCGGAAGCGCTTGAACGGAAACACCGGCGCCTTCACCGAGATGTGCCTCGGCGTCTTCACGTCGGCATGGCCGACGGCGCGCAGCGCCTCATCGAGCGTCTGGCCCAGCATCACGCGCGTGGCCACCTTGGCCCACGGCACGCCGGTGGCCTTGCTGACAAAGGGGATCGTGCGGCTGGCGCGGGGGTTGACCTCCAGCACGAAGACGCTGCGCCCCTGCACCGCGAACTGCACGTTCATCAGCCCGCAGACGCCCAGCCGGCGGGCCAGCAGCTTGGCCTGGTGCTTGATCTCGTCGATCAGCCACGGCGAGAGCGAATAGGGCGGCAGTACGCAGCAGGAATCCCCGCTGTGAATCCCCGCCTCCTCGATGTGCTCCATCACGCCGCAGATGTCGCAGCGGCCGTCCGCCGGCTCGCGGCCCGGATAGCCGTAGTCGCTGATGGCGTCCACGTCGATCTCAATCGCGTCGAGCAGGAACTTGTCGATCAGGATCGGGTGCGCATCGTCGATGGACATCTGCCGATCGGTCGCCTGCAGCGCGTCATCAATGTAGCGCTCCAGGTCGGCGCGGTTATTGCAGATCTGCATCCCGCGCCCGCCCAGCACATACGACGGCCGCACCAGCACCGGATACCCGATGCGCTCGGCGGCCTCGACCGCGGCGCTGCGGCTGGTGGCGGTGTCGTTCTCCGGCTGGCGCAGCCCCAATTCGCGCAGCATGCGCTGAAAATGGGCGCGATCCTCGGCCATGTGGATGTTCTGCGGCGACGTGCCCAGGATCGGCATGCCCGCCGCACTCAGCCCGGCCGCGAGATTCAGCGGCGTCTGGCCGCCGAACTGCACGATCGCCCCGCGCACTCGCCCGGCCGCGGCCCCCTCCCCACCCTCCGCACCGAAGTGCCGGCCGTTGAGGCGGGTCGCGATGTTCATCACGTCCTCGTGAGTCAGCGGCTCAAAAAAGAGCAGGTCCGACGTGTCATAGTCGGTGCTGACCGTCTCCGGGTTGGAGTTGATCATCACCGTCTCGAAGCCCAGCTCGCGGGCCGCCATCGCTGCGTGAACGCAGCAATAGTCAAACTCGATGCCCTGCCCGATGCGGTTCGGCCCGCCGCCCAGCACGACGACCTTCGGCCGGTCGCTGACGCGCAGCTCATCATCATGCGCCTCGATGCGCAGATGCGCATCGTCCGCGGCGTGATAGCGATAGGGTGCGTCCACGCCGAGTCGCTCAAGCAGCGGCGCCAGGTCCGCGCTGCGCCCCTCCTTCGCGGCGGCGCGGACGGCCGTCACGGCGGCGGCATCCTCGGCGATCACCGCGTAGGCCGCCTCGTGCGTCGAGTAGTAATAGGGGGTGCGGGCCTCGAACTCCGCCGCGCAGGTGTCCACCAGCCTGTACTTCGGCCGATCGAGCTGCGCCTTGATCCGCGCATGCCGCGCAGCGTCCAGCCGCCAGGCGGTCTGGATCTGCACGTCGCTGTAGCCCAGGCCGCGGGCCGATTGATACAACTCGATCTGCTCGGGAGTCAGACGCAGCGCCGCGCCCGGCGGCGGTGCGGATTGCACCAGCCGGACCTCGAAGTCGCACAGTTCCTTCATCTCGTTCAGAAACCAGGGATCAATCCCCGAAAGCGCAGCGATGCGCTCCACGCTCCAGCCCAGCTTGAGCGCGTATCGAATGTAGTAAATCCGCCCCTGGCAGGGCGTGCCGATCTTCTCGGTGAGCACGTCCTCGGGAATCGGCCAGTCAGGGCTGGCCTCCTCCTGCCAGTCGGCGTCCGGCTCGCCCAGCGTGCTGCCGGCGACGCTGTGCAGCGCCGCGGCGGCCGGACGGCCGAAGGCATCCAGCCAGGTGTCGCTGTCGGCGCGCCGCGCGGCCCCGGCCGGCCGCAGCGATTCAAACCACTTGTCGTTGGCGTGCAGGCCGTAGCCGGGGCGCTTGATCTCCATCGAGCGGATGCACTTCTGAAACGCCTCTTTGAACGTGCGGCCGATGGCCATCGCCTCGCCGACGGACTTCATGCTGGTCGTCAGCGTCTCGTCGGCCTCCGGGAACTTCTCAAAGGCGAAGCGCGGAATCTTGACCACGACATAGTCGATCGACGGCTCGAACGACGCCGGCGTCTCGCGCGTGATGTCGTTACGCAGCTCATCGAGGGAATAGCCGATCGCCAGCTTGGTCGCGATCTTGGCGATCGGGAAGCCCGTCGCCTTGCTCGCCAGGGCGCTGCTGCGCGAGACGCGCGGGTTCATCTCGATGACGATCATCCGGCCGTTGGCGGGGTTGACCGCGAATTGGATGTTCGAGCCGCCGGTCTCCACGCCCACCGCGCGCATGATCGCGATTGCCGCGTCGCGCATGCGCTGATATTCCTTGTCGGTCAGCGTCAGCGCCGGGGCGACGGTGATCGAATCGCCGGTGTGCACCCCCATCGCGTCCAGGTTTTCGATCGAGCAGACCACGACCACGTTGTCCTTGCGGTCGCGCATCATCTCCAGCTCAAATTCCTTCCAGCCGGTCAGGTCCTCCTCGATCAGCACCTGCCCGACCGGCGACGCGGCCAGCCCGTCGCGGATGATCGTCTCGAATTGTTCCGGCGTGCGGGCCATGCCGCCGCCCGTGCCGCCCAGCGTATAGGCCGGGCGCAGGCAGACCGGCAGGCCGATCTCGGCGACGATCCGCCGCGCCTCGTCCAGCGAGTGCGCCGTCGCCGAGCGCGGCACATCCACCCCGACGCTCATCACCGTCCGCTTGAAGACCTCGCGATCCTCCGCGCGCTGAATGGTCTCGCAATCCGCCCCGATCAGCCGCGCCCCGTGGCGATCCAGAATTCCCGCCTTGAAGGCCTCCACCGCGGTGTTCAGGCCGGTCTGGCCGCCGAGCGTCGGCAGCACACTGTCCACGGGGGTGCCGCGGGCCTGCTCGCGGGCCAGAATCTCGCCGACCATCTCCGGCGTGATCGGCTCGACGTACGTGCGATCCGCCATCTGCGGATCGGTCATGATCGTCGCGGGATTGCTGTTGAGCAGCACCACCGCGATCCCCTCTTCGCGCAAAGCCCGGCAGGCCTGAGTGCCGGAATAGTCGAACTCGCAGGCCTGTCCGATGACAATCGGGCCGGAGCCGATGATCAACACGCGCTGGATGGACGGGTTTCTGGGCATGGGTGGCTGGATCAGGCTCGCTTCGGGATCGTCCGTCGCGCAACGAATCGGCCGGTTGGCACCGCTCGCGACTGGTGACGACCGTGGCTCCCGGCCCGCGCGGCGGCAGAATAGCGGATCGGCGGCGCTGCGCCCAATCGCGACGGCCCCACGTTTCGAAGTGGCACGCCCGACCGCCCGGGCGGTCGCGCGCAGCAAACCGCGGCCCAAAGGCGGCGGGCCTGCCCCGCTCCCGATCATGGGGAGGGACAGGCCCGCGAATGTCGCCGAAAATCCCGGATCGTCGCGAATCGGCGCCGACGATCGCGAATTGTCGCGAAACGGCGGGTTATTCGCTCGTTTCGTCGCCGACGGTCGTCGTGCCGGCGTCCGGGCCGGCGGTCCCGGCGCGTCGCGCGGAGCCTTCGGTCGGCGGGCGGACGACCGCCATGATCTGCACGCGGCGGTTGGTGGCCTTGTTGGCGCGGTTGTCGTTGGGGGCCTTGGGGTTGAACTCACCCTGCCCGCCGGCGACGACGCTCTTGGGGTCCAGGCCGAGGCGATACAGCTCGCGGGTGACCGCGGCGCCGCGGTTGATGCTCAGGTCGAGATTGTCGACCCACTTGTCCTTGGTGATGCGGATCGGATCGGTGTCGGTGTGGCCGATGACGTAGATTCCGCGGGCGCTCAACTCGGCGTCGTTGCGGATGGTTCCGGCGATTTCACTGAGCTTGGCGAGGCCCTCCTGCTTGATCACGGCCTTGCCGGAATCAAACAGGATGTTCTCGGCCACGTCGATCCAGGCCACGCCGCCGCTCTGATCCCAGCCGGGGGGCAGCTTGTCGAGCGTCGCAAGCTGGTTGCGGGCGTTCTCCAGTTCGGCGCGAAGCTGGGCCAGGTCGCGATCATTGCGCTTGAGGCGGATGATCAGGTCATCGATCTGGCTCTTGAGGAGCGCGTTTTCCTTCTCGAGCGCCATCTTGTCGCGCTGCAGCGCTGCGATTTGCAGCGCCTGCGGATCGGTGCAGCCCGACCCCAGCAGCAGACCCGCCACGCCCAGAACCGCCAACATCGACCCTCGCGCTCGCATTGCCATCTCCTTCGCCGCTCGTGCTTCCGCCGACGATCCGGCCGGCGCTTGCAGCGCCCCCGGCGTCCGTGTCGGGAGCGTGTGTGAAACGAGTGTACGCCGGTCCGCGGCTGGCAGCAGCGCCCGGCCGCGGGCAGCATACGACGCGGGCCGGATTGACGCAATCGGCCGGCAGCCCACCAGCTGAAGCTGGTGGCAAAAACCGGTCGGCTGAAGCCGACTTCAGAATGACACGACCGGAATTCCCAATTCGATCTGCGGTGGCCGGTCTGCAACCCGCGGCCCGCAGCCGCTGGACTGCCGGATGCGGTCCGCAATCGCCGGAGTGCCGGCAAGCGTCGGGCGGCGGCGATACGACTATCATGACTTGGACTACCGCGCGGAAAAGCACCACGACAGGAACGCCGTGATCGGCGAGGGCGGCCCCTGCGTCACACTGGGCAGCACCACCGCCGCTCCGACAAGGGCGACCTGCGTACTGTCTGCCCGCGCCGCCCTCGAGGATTGCCGCAGTGCCCGGCGGGCAGCTTCCCCCCCCAAAGCGCGGGTTGACCATTCTGCTTCAGGGTGTCGCGTACATCGCCACGCCGCATGCTAATTCCCGATTGCACCGCAGACGGCGCGGCTGCGCTGATTTCAGCATGTCTCTGCTATCCGCACCGGCACCAGCGACCCTCTGACACTTGCAGCCCGCTGGCACTGTTTCATGACATCGCCCAACTGAGCGATAAACCGCCGAGCAATCCGAATGCGATGTGTTACACCGTGCCACAGAGCTCGACGTGTCACTGGGGATTAGAGATGATTCGCCCGATAATGCCGATGATTGACTCAGCCGCAGGCACTAGCCCCCCGACTCCTAGGCTGATCAGCCCTGCTCGGATCTGTTCGTTCTTGCCGAAGCGCAAGGCCCCAATCTCCTGCTCGTTGGCCGGTCGGTCGACCCCGCAAGTCGCGCCATAAGCAACAGCGTGCTGCCCTTCGAGACGGTCAAGCAACAGGTTGAAGGAAACCATTGCCCCGACGCAAGTTATAAGGGCCATCATTCCGTAATACGCGGCGTAAACGACCATCTCATACAATTGAATCTGACGCGCCAAGTCACTCTCTATGCCTGTAAGACTCACCGCGTGCTGTGCGGTAACAAGCCGAATCAAGCCGATTAGGGCTAGGCCAAAGAAAATGTAGAATCCAAGTGTTAGCTTCTCTCTCACGCGCCTTGCATCCCGAAGCGCAACTTCGCCTGGCCCTGACAATTGCAGGAGGAGCAAACTGATTGTGAACGCTACACCGAGCCCAAGCGAGAAGCCCGGCCACCTAGTCAGCAAGAATAGGTCAATGGTAACAGTTCAGCCGTTTGCGAAAGTTTCTGAGATTGTTGGCTTGTAGCCCTTGCGCCGGGAGCGCGCACGCGCGTATTTCATGTTCATGCGCAGCGTGGTGGTGCATTCCGGCGTGCTGGACGACCTGGTTGCGGCGTTGCAGACGGGCGTCTGCGATGAGGCGGCGGCGCTGCGTCTGTACGCGTTGGGTTCCGAGGCGGTGAAGCTGGCTCTGTTGGCGGCCGCGCGACGCATCGCCGAGCAGGCGGCGCGGATCGCGGAGTTGCAGACGCGCCCGGCCGGTGATCCGTTCGCGACGACGCCGGCCACGCCCTCGGGGATGATCCCGGTCTATCTCAAGGCCAACGTTCGCGGCAAGGATGCGGAGGCGACGGATCGTCGTCGTCGCAAGCGGCCGGGCGGCCGCCACGGTCATCCCGGCCATCGTCGCCCGCCGCCGCTGCGGATCGACCGCCGCGTCGAGCACCGGGCCGCCTGTTGTCCCGACTGCGGCGGGCGCGCTGCAACGCTGCAACCGCCGGGCGCACGCGGATCACCGAAGACCTGCCCGAGAACATTCCGCCGCAGGTCACCGAGCACACGATCCATCGCGACTACTGCCCGAACTGCCGGAAGGATGTCGAACCCGGAGTGCCGGATGCGCTGCCCGCGCCACGCTCGGCCATCGCGTGGTCAGCTTTGCGGCTGGTGTCATTACGGGTTGGGCGTAACGATCGATCAACTGATCGACATCCTGCAATTTCACCTGCAAACGCGGCTCTCGGCCGGCGGATTGGTCGCGTGCTGGCAGCGGCTGGCCGACGTGCTGGCGCCCTGGTACGAGCAGATCGCCCGCGAGGCGAAGTCTTCCGCCCATCTGCACGCGGACGAGACCGGCTGGCGCGTGCAAGGCCAGACCTGCTGGCTGTGGTGTTTTGCCAACGGCCAGGTGTGCTACTACATGATCGACCGCTGCCGCGGAAGTCCCGCGCCCGGAAGTTCTTCGGCGAGGCCTTCGAGGGCATCCTGCTGCACGACTTCTGGAGCGTACGAATCGATCGACGTGGCCGATCGACAGTATTGCCTCGTGCACCTGCTGCGCGAACTGGAGAAAGTCGACGAGCGCGCCGCGGCGCCGCACGCCACGGACGACGGCTGGCACACCTTCGCCAAGACCCTGCGGCGACTGATCCGCGACGGCATCCGTCTGCGCAAGCGGCCGGACTTTTCGCCGCAACGCTATGCCACGCGCATCCCGCCTCACCCTGCGCCTCGATGCGCTGGTCCGGAATGTGCTCGACCACGCCGCCGCCGGACAACCCGTCGATCGCGACGCCCTGCGGCTGTGCAAACGCCTGCGCCGCACCGCCGATCACATCTTTACCTTTCTGGACCACCCCGCCATCCCCTTTGAGAACAACTTCGCCGAACGAATGATCCGACCGGCCGTCATCCTGCGGAAGAACAGCCAGTCCAATCGCTCCGACCGCGGCGCTACCACCCAGGCCGTCCTCATGAGCGTCTACCGCACCCTCAAACTCCGCGGCCACGACCCGCTCCACACCCTCGAAACCGCCCTGCGGACCTGCGTCCAAACCGGACAACTCCCCCCGCTACCGGATACAATCGCCGCAGACGGGTGAACTGTTACGCCGAACGAATGATCCGACCGGCCGTCATCCTGCGGAAGAACAGCCAGTCCAATCGCTCCGACCGCGGCGCTACCACCCAGGCCATCCTCCAGGGGCGTCTACCGCACCCTCAAACTCCGCGGCCACGACCCGCTCCACACCCTCGAGACCGCCCTGCGGACCTGCGTCCAAACCGGACAACTCCCCCCGCTACCGGATACAATCGCCGCAGACGGGTGAACTGTTACGGTCAATGAAGCCTTTCGCGTCCGGCGCGGCGCCGTCACTCAGTTGTTTGAGGATCATGGCTTGGGGGAGTGTCTTGGAGGTGACGTAGGGCTGGATCACACACCAACTCAGGATTACGATCATGACAAGTGTCGCTCGATTTCGATATTGCGACCTCTTGATGCCGTAGTACCCATTGAGCATGAAATAGAGTAAGGCCGCCAGCCACAATAGCAGCGAGAGTAACAATGCAGCCGCGAACAGAGGTGCCTCATGCGTGACGCCGGTCGCAGACGCATTTTCTAGGCTCTTCTGCACCCACGAACTGGAAATCGCACTTGTAGTGTGATAGACGATCACGACAGCATATAAGCCGATAAGCGGAATGGCCGCGATCAGCGTGCTCAAAGTGGTCTCCTACATGCATCTGGCAAAGACAAGCTGTATTTGGCTTGCCTTGGATCCGACCGTCACCCGTCAACGTCGATTCACGGCACCTAATTGTACCAGCCGGGACACCGCACACGCTGAGCCCGGTCAGCGACCCCATGCCGCGCCGTTCACGGGCAGCAGGCGCCCCCGCCCGGGCGGCCGACGTCGGGCCGCTCGTTCGAACCCGGGTCGGCGGAAGTCAAGTTGTCCGTGCCGCCAGCCGCTCGTCCAATCGCCGCTGCGCCCCCTTGCGCAACCTTTCGAATCCAATCCTCCACCCGCCGCTCCAGGATCGAAAGCGGGATCGAGCCGCTCGACAGCAGCACGTCATGAAACACCCGCATGTCAAACCGCTCCCCCAGCTCGCGCTCCGCCCGCTCCCGCAACGCCCGAATCCGGATCTCGCCGATCTTGTACGCCGTGGCCTGCGCCGGCCACGCAATGTAGCGATCCACCTCGGCGTGGATGTTCAACTCGCTCAGCGCCGTGTTCTCCAGCATGAACCGCACCGCCCGCTCGCGGGTCCAGCCGTGGGCGTGCATCCCCGGATCAACGACCAGCCGGCAGGCGCGCCACATCTCATACAGCAGCCGGCCGAAGTCATCATACGGATCGCCATAGAACCCCATCTCGATGCCCAGCCGCTCCGCATACAGCGCCCAGCCCTCGCCATAGGCGGTGTGCCAGGCGTCGCGGCGGAACTCCGGCAACCCCTCCAGCTCGCGGGCGATCGCGATCTGCAGGTGATGCCCCGGCACCGCCTCATGCAGCGCCAGCGGGATCATCTCGTAGCGCGGCCGCTGATCCAGCCGGAACGTGTTGGCGAAGAAGACGCCCGCCTGCGCATTGCGCAGGTCGCCGGGCTGGTAATAGGCCGTGGTCTGCGTCGGCGCCATGAAATCCGGGATCTTCTTCACCCCGTAGGGCTGCCGCGGAAGAATGCCGAAGAGCCGCGGCAGCTCGGCGTCGACGCGCTTGCAGATGTCGCGATACTCGCGGAGCAGCGATTCCTCGTCGGCGTGATAGAAGCGCGGATCGCTGCGCAAATAGTCCAGGAACGCCGCGAAGAGCGCTTCATCAGCCAGCCCGCCGGCCTCCGGCTTCCTCTCGAGGAAATCGCTGCGGCGGATCACCTGCATCATCTCGGCGCGGATGCGCGCCACCTCGCGCTGCCCCAGTTCAAAAATCTCCGCGGCGGTCATGTCGGTCGTCGTCATCTCGCGCAGCGCGTGGGCGTACATGGCCGGGCCGTCGGGCCAGTCGTGGGCGGCGATCGACTCGCGGCAATGCGGGATGTACTCACTCACGACGTGCCGGCCGAGCTGCGCCAGCGCTGCCCGCACCGCCGGCAGCGACTTCTCTTCGAAGCGCTTTCGCAGCAATTCGCGATCTTCGGCGGCAATGGAAGCCGGCATGCGCTCGAAAGGCTGCCCCAGCGCGGCCAGCCCGCCGTCGGCCGTCAGGCGCTCGAACTGCGCCTCCAGCCCGGCCAGTGCGACGCGCGGGGCGGTGCGCTTTTCGCGCACGCCGGTCGCCAGCAGCTCGATCACGTCGGCGACGGCGCGCGGCGTCTGCTCCAGCCGGGAGAGATAATTCTCATAATCGCGCAGCGTGCTGAAGCGGACGCGCTCGGCCATCTGCGGGATGCGCTGCTGCGGGCCGAAGCGCCCGCCGACCGGGGCCAGAAATCGCCGGAAGCGCCCGCCCTCGACCTCCTGCGACAGCTCCAGCTCGAACAGGTCGAAGTTCAACTGGTCGTCGGCCGAGAGCGCGGCGCGGTCGTGCTTTCGCAGGCGCTCCAGAAAAGCGGCGGTCTCCTGAAGGCGGCGCTCGATCGCCGCGAGGCTCTGATCGGCGATGCGGTCGGCGTTTGAGTAATCCCCCTTTTCCATCGCCAGCTCGGGAAACTCGCGCTTCTGCCAGGCCAGGTGCTCGTCGAAGAGGGCGTGGAGCGACGCGGCGACGTCAGCGCGGGCGGTCAGCGTCATGAGCGACACCGTGAGCAGGGTGACGGAACGAAGGGCGAATCGAACCAGTTGGGCTTTCATGGCGCGTCAGCGTAGCGGAGGCGGCCGCCATCGGCGACGGGCACCGCGACCACGACGGGCGATGACTTCGTGCCCGCTGCCCTATTCGCCGATCAGCGAGCGCATCTGCTCGGCCGTCGGCGACGGAAGCGGGCTTTGCCATGCCGCAAGCAGCACCTGCAGCTCGACATCCGTCACGGTGCGCGTGCGGGCCGGACCGTTGGGGCGCTGCAGCCGCGCCACCCACCCGTGCGGATGCGGATAGACCACCAGAACAGCGTCGCGCGCGGTGAACAATTGCAGGTTCAGCCGCACCGTTCCGAACATCGTGCGCCGCACAATCACGCCGCCGGGCACCACCATCCAGCGATCCCACAACGCGGCGATGACGACCGCCCCGAGAATCACGATCGCCAGGATCGGCAGCCACACGGCCAGCACCACCCAGCGCTGCTTGTGGATGATGATCTGAACGGTGGCGTTGATGAGAAGCGGCAGCATGAAGATGCCGACCCACGTCCGCAGCGCCCAGCGACGAAGGAAATTCGGCCTGCGGATCGGCGCTTCGCCCGCGGCCTCCCCGCCGTGGCCGGGCGGCTCAGCGGTGCTGTGCAGCAGATCCTCCAACCCGGGAAATTCCTCCTCCAGCGGCACCGGCTCAAAGGGCACCGTGATCGGTGCGGGGATCGGAGCCGGCTTCGCGCCGGAGGAGCGGTACAACTCGCGGCCATGCTCCTCGTTGCGCGGAACGGCCTTGATCGGGCCGTGCTGGCGGTACCAGATCGCGACGCCCCCGAGTTTGAGCCGGTCCGCCACCGCGCGCACGTCGCGGGCGCGGTATTTCAGATCGCGCCAGCTTCCGGCCGCCGCGTGCAATTCGGCACGATCCGACTCCGAGAGCGTCTCGGAGGTGCTGAACATCGGCCGATACTGGCGATTCGCCTCGATCACCAGCACATGCGCGGCCGGAGCGGGCGGATCGGTCGCCGGCGATTCGCCGGTCCCGGCCTCGCGGGGGTCAGCGGTTCGCCCATGCCGCGGCGGCGGCGACGACGGAATGGAGAGGCGCGTCTCTTCGTCCATCCGGACATTCTATCCCCGGGTGCGGGCAATCCGCGCGGGTATCATCCGCGGCAGTACCCTCTCAAGGCCGGATCGCCGCAACCGCGGCTGCGCAGGAGCGTGCATTGAACGACACACCATCGCCGGTCGCGCGATCCGCGCCGCAACAGCCCCCCCCGCTGCATCCCCCGCCGACGGGGAGCGCACACCGGAGCACTGCGATATGGAAGGGTGCGCTGCTCGTTCTGCTCTCCATCACGGTGTACCTGCCGTCGCTCGCCCCCGAGCGCCTCTGGGATGACAACGAGCTGGTGTTCAATAACGCGCACATGCGCCGCCCGGGCGGGCTGACGCAACTCTGGACTTCCGGGGAGCTGCTGGACTATTACCCGCTGACGTGGACCAGCTTCTGGGTGGAGTGGCGGCTGTGGGGCGAAAACCCGCTCGGGTATCGCGCTACCAATCTCGCGCTGCACGCGGCCGCCTCGCTGCTGCTGTGGCGCGTGCTGCTGCGGCTGGGAGTGCCGGCGGCGTGGTTCGGTGCGGCGCTCTTCGCCGTCCACCCCGTCTGCGTGGCGTCCGTGGCCTGGATCAGCCAGCGAAAGAACACGCTGTCGATGGTGTTCTTCCTGCTCAGTGCGCTGGCGTGGCTCCGGGCATCGACCGCAGCGCTGGCCGCGATTGCGGAGCCGCCGCGAAGGGACCGCGCCGCCACACGCGGCCGCGCTGCCGCTTTATCCGAACCCGCGGCACATCCGGCGGCCGCCGGATGGGGGTGGTGGATTCTCTCCGTCGCCGCTTACGCGGCCGCGATGCTCAGCAAGGTCTCGGTGGTGATGCTGCCGGCGGTGCTGCTGGCCATTCGACTCGTGCAGCGCGGGCGAATCACCGGGCGGGATTGCGCCGCAATAGCGCCGTTTGTCGTCATCGGTGTGATTCTGGCGGCGGTCGGCGTCCACTATCAGCAGGTCAACGCGATCGGGACGGAAATCGTGCGGCCCGAAGGGCTGCTCTCGCGAGTCGCATCGGTCGGCTGGGTGGTGTGGTTCTACTTCCGAACGGCGCTGCTGCCGACCGACCTGGCGATGGTCTATCCGCGCTGGGACGTGAATCCGGCCGAGCTGACGCACTGGCTGCCGCTGGCCGCGCTGGTCGCAGCGGTCTTTCTCCAGTGGCGGGCGCGCCGCACGCCGGCGGGAGCGGCGGCGCTGCATGCCACGGGCTATGTGGTGCTGATCCTCGCACCGGTGCTGGGGCTGGCGAGCATGGCCTACTCGCGCATCTCGCTCGTCTCCGATCACCTGCAACACCTGGCGATTCCGGGCGTCACGGCCCTGGCGGCGTGGGGGCTGGGAATGGCGCTGCGCGGTGCAGCCGCAGCGCGGTCGGCGGCGCTGGTCGCCGCAACCGGCATCCTGCTCCTCTTTGGCGGGTTGACCTGGCAGCGGGCGTCGCTCTTCGGCAACCAGGAGCAACTGTGGGTGGACAACGTGCGGCGGCACCCGCAGGCGTGGATGGCGCACCAGAACCTGGGGGCGGTGCGACTGATCGCCGGCCGACTGGACGAAGCCGAGCCGCACATCCGCAAGGCGATCGAGTTGCGACCGCAGTTCGGGGCTGCGCACGCGAACATGGGCGTGCTGCTGGCGCGACAGGGGCGCATCGCCGACGCCAAGGCGGCGCTGAGCGAAGCGCTGCGCCTCAACCCGCGACACGCCGCCGCACACCGCGCCATGGGCGAACTGGCCCGCAGCGAGGACCGGCACGCCGACGCGGCGGAGAGCTTCGCGCGGCTGGTGGAATTCGCGCCGCACGACACCTCGGCCTACAACGCGCTGGGCGCTTCGCTGGTCGCGGCGGGTCGGGCCGCGGAGGCGATCCACGTGCTGCGCAAGGCGGTCAGCCAGGATGCGACGGCTGCGACGATCCGCTTCAATCTCGGCTACGCGCTGGAACTGAGCGAGCGGCTCGACGACGCCATCCGCGAGTATCGCGAGGCGGTGCGCCTGTCGCCGCAGGATCACGCCTCGTGGCATCGGCTGGCGGTGCTGCTGGCGACCCGCAGCGGCACGACGGAGACGGACGTCGCCGAGGCGCTGGCCTGCTCCACGCGAGCCGTGGAACACGGCGGCGCGAACGAGGCGGAGATTCTGTACGATCACTCCTGCCTGCTGGCGATGGCGCGGCGCGATGCCGAAGCGCGGTCATTCGCCGAGCGGGCGTATCGCGTCGCCCGGCAGCGCGGAGACGCGGGGCAACTGGCGCGGATCGAGGCGGAGATTCCGGGAATTCGAGAGGCGGTGTCTTCGCCGGACGCCGCGGCGGGTTCCACGCAGCCGGCGGATTTTGGCGCGCCCGCAACGCAGCCGGCCGATGCCGGCCCACCAACGACGCAACCGGTCGACCCGGGCAAGTCCACTCCGCCATAACGAATGTCACAGCACGGGCCGATCGCCCGCGCGAGCAGCATCGCGCCCGTTCCGGCGCGCTGCGTCGGACGCGGCGGATGTTCAATCGCGAGCGCTGTGCGATGCGTCAGGCGCTGCGCGGCTCGAAAAGCAGAATGCCCTCGGCCGCCACGTCGACTCGCCAGGTGTGCGTCGCGGCCAGCGGATGAGCCAGCGTCGCGATCGAGACATCCGGCACGACGAGTGCCGCGTGACCGCCGCGCTCCAGCACGCCGGGCATGAAGGCCGGGTTGTGTGGATCTGCAACGACGCGGATGTCGTCACAGGCGATCACGTCTTTCGCGGAACGATGATGGGCAATGAGCCGCAGTTCTTCGGCCAGCGGGAAGCGCTGCTCGGGCAGGCACGGGTAGCCGTAGAAATCGGGGAAGTGCGCGTCGAGCCAGAAAAAGGCCGGACCGCTCAACCGCGGCAACACTTCCCGCAGAAACGCGACAGAATCGGCGTGGTAGAGCGACACGCGCGGATTCTGCGCGAAGCGGCGCTGCGCCGCTTCGACGACGTGCTCCATCAGGTCGCAGGAGTGAACATGCTCAAAGCCGCAATCGAGCGCGGATTGAACCCCGTCGCCCAGGTGCGTGCCGGTCTCGACGAAATGAGCCAGGCCGTACCGGCGGCGGAGTGCGTCGACGGGCAGGTCGTGGATGCTGGACATGGTCGATGATGCTCCGCGGAACGAGCCTGCGGGCGGCGCACATGCGCAACCCGCCCGCAGTTATCGACCGGATCACGCGGTCGGGTTGATGAGAGGGCGGGCGCAGCGCAGAGCCATCGCCGCGCCGATCAATCAATCCGCGCCGTCACCGTCGCCGCATAGGCCTCATCTCCGGCAAAGTCCGGCGGCAGCGGCGGTGCGTCGATCCCGGCCGGCCGGCGACCCGTGCTGCGGGCGGCCTGTTCGATCATCCGGCGAAGCGCGGCAGCCGGGGTTCCGCGATGATTGGTCGCGAACAGCAGTCGCCCCCCCTCCGCCAGCACGTGAATCGCATCCGCCACCAGCCGCGGCGCATGATCGGCGAAGGAGAATGCCTCTCCGTCCGGCCCGCGGCCGAAGGTCGGCGGATCCAGGATGACCAGGTCGAAGCGCTCGCCGCGACGCACCGCGCGGCGCAGATAGTCCCCCACGTCGGCGGTCAGGAACCGGTGCCCGTCGCGCGACAGCTCATTGATCTCAAAATTCCGCTGCCCCCAACTCAGGTACCGCCGCGACGCATCCACGCTTACGGTTTCGACCGCGCCCCCCAGCGCCGCCAAGACCGTAAAGCCGCAGGTGTACGCAAACGTGTTGAGCACGCGCAGGCCGCGGGCGCAGTCGCGCACCAGGGCGCGGTTGTCGCGCTGCTCCAGGAACAACCCCGTCGAAAAGCCGTCATAGGGACGGATCGCGAACCGCGCCGCGCCCTCTCTTGCGATCAGCTCGGCCGCCGCGGGCGTGCCGATCCACGGCGTCGCCTCGCGATGCAGCGCCGCCAGCCGCGCGTCTTCGCCGCCGCGGGTGCGCGGATACACCTTGCGATACACGGCCGTCGCCGCCGCTCGCGTCCGCAGCGACTCACACCCCTCGCGCAGCGCCGACTCGGAAACCGCCAACCGCCCCTCGTGCATCTGCACGATCAGCACTTCCGCCAGCTTCTCGATCACCAGGCCGTCGATCCCGTCTGCCGCCCCATGAAACAGCCGAACCGCGTCCGTCCGGCCGTCGGCGAGCAGCGGTCGCCGGCGCTCGAATGCGGTCTTCAGCCGATCGGAAATCGACCCGCCCGCGGCGGTGGCCGGCCGTCGATTGGCCGACCCGCCCGCGCGGTTCGCCTGGCGCGGCGACTTCCGCTCGGCCGGACCGGAGCCGGTTCGCCCCTGTGCCGGTCTGTGTGCGGCGCCCCGATCTCCCCGGCGTCGCGGCCTCATCGCGACCGTCCCGCGGCCAAGAGACCCCGCCCGCCGCCGCGCTCTCGCGCGGCCGATCCGCCCCTATGATTCCCGCCATGCAGGACCACGGATTCTCTCTGCTCCGCGCCGGTTGCGAACACGTCTACACCGATGACGAGCTGCGCCGCAAGCTGGTCCGCTCGGCCGCCGCCGGCCGGCCGTTGCGCGTCAAGCTGGGCATGGACCCGACGGCGCCCGACATTCACCTGGGCCACTGCGTACAGCTCTCGAAGATGCGCCAGTTTCAGGACCTCGGCCACACGGCCGTGCTGATCATCGGGGACTTCACCGCGATGATCGGCGACCCGACCGGGCGCAGCAAGACGCGGCCGGTCCTGACCGCCGACGAAATCCGCGCCAATGCCCGGACGTACATGGAGCAGGCCGGGCGCGTGCTGGACATGCGCCCCGAGAAGCTGGAGGTCCGCCACAACTCCGAGTGGCTCTCGAAGATGGACTTTGCCGACGTGGTGAAACTGGCGGCGAAGATGACCGTCGGCCAGATGCTCAAGCGCGAGGACTTCCGCAACCGCTTCGAGAGCGAAACGCCGATCAGCGTGCATGAGCTGCTCTACCCGCTGGTGCAGGGCTGGGACTCGGTCAACATCCGCGCCGACGTCGAACTGGGCGGCACCGACCAGACCTACAACAACCTCGTCGGCCGCGATCTTCAGACCGACGCCGCGATGGAGCCGCAGGTGGTCATGATCCTGCCGCTGCTGCGCGGCGTCGACGGCGAGAAGAAGATGTCCAAGAGTCTGGGCAACACCATCGCCGTGCAGGACTCGCCGCGCGACATGTTCGGCCGCACCATGAGCATCCCCGATTCGCTGCTCGAGGAGTGGTTCCGCCTGCTCACGAGCGTCCCGGCGGCCGAAGCGCAGGCCCTGATCCGCGAACACCCCATGAAAGCCAAGCAGCGGCTGGCCGTCAAGGTCGGAGCGCGCTTCCACGGCGCGCCCGCGATGGAGGAAGCCGCCCAGTGGTGGCGCTCGAAGTTCGATCCGCGGCTTCGCGAGACGGAAAGCGTGCCGGTTCGCGTGCCGGCAACCGAAATCAGCGAAGGAACCATCCCCGCCTGGAAGCTGGCCTGGCTCGCGCACGACCGCGAGATCAGCCGTTCGGAGGCGCGGCGCATGGTCGAGGGCGGCGCGTTCGAATTTGACGGGCGGAAGATCACCGATCCCAACGAAGCGCTGCCCGCCCGCGACGGCGCGCCCTTCCGCGCCGGCCGTCACCGCAAGGGGGAGCGCGTGAAGCAGCCGCTGGCGGCGACGCTTGCGCTCGATCCCGCCTGACCCCCCCGCCGCTCAATAGCAATAACCGTTGAGCACGCACACGACGAAGGGGTCAATGTCGAAGTTGTTGGTGGCGTTGTCGAGGTTGATGTCGCCGTTGGAGATCGGACAGCCGGGATAGGCCAGGGCGTAATCGGCCGGGCTGAGAATCGCCAGCACAAACGGGTCGATGTCGAAGTTGTTGACGATGCCGTCGCAGTTCATGTCGCCCTTCTCGCACTCATCCGGGCGCTGGTTGGCGTTGGCGTCCTGGCTGATGCCCAGCAGGATGTCGCAGGCGTCGTGACGGCCGTTGCGGTTGCAATCCGGCGTGTCGGCGCAGGCGCTGCTGACGGCGCAGCCGCCGCAATTGAGCACGCTGAGCGTGCGCGAGTGAGCATCGGCAAAGACCGGCTGCGGCTCGGCCGGCTGGTTCCACACGCTGATCGTTCGGCTCACCGCGCCGGCGATGGTCAGCGGCGCTTCGGGGGGCAGGTTGAGCACGCTGAGCGTGCGCCCCACTGCGCCGCCGATGGCGAGCGACGGCTCGGGCAGGAGGTTCGCGACGGTCAGGATGCGCGAGGCGGCGTTCGAGAAAGCCGGCGTCGGCTCGGCCGGGTCATTCCGCACGGACAGCGTCCGGCTGTGCGCATCACCGATTGATTGGGCAACGGCGGGAACCCCCCACGCCAGGACCAGCAGCAGCGCCGCCCGGCAGCCGACCCGCCATAAGCAGGCCCCTGCCGCGACCGCGCTGCGGCGCTGCGGAGAATCATCGTATTGGGGCGCAATCGCGTTCATGCGACGGTTCGCTCCGCGGTGTCAGCGCTTCAGTCAGCGGCGTTGCGAACGGCACGAAGCGCGGCGACGTGGGCGAATGCGCCGGCCGGGTAGGCGGCGCGGTGCCCGGCGCGCGTGATGTACGTCAGCTCCCCGTCGCGCGGACCGGTCTCCACCGCCACCACCTCATGCGCACGCGCGCCGCGGACGGCATCGGCACGAACGGCCAGTGGACTGAGCCGCCCCTCGCGCACCGCATCCGCCACGCGCAGGTCGCCGAATCCGGGGCGCGGCGGGGCCAGCGCGATCGGCGAGAAGCTCGCCGAGAGCTGCACGTCGGACAACCCTGACGGAAACACCACCGACGCGGAGGCGGTGGACAGCCCGAGCGTCCCTGCCAGCGGGGATGAATTCACGATAAAGCCGTTCGCGGAGCGCTTCGGCGTGATGCGCACCTGCACAATCGTCCCAAGCGGGATGTTCGTCGCTTCAATCTCGACGGTTTGCGCGACCTCGCTCGAAATCAGCACGTCGGCGCTGTTCGGCGACGCCTCCGGGTTGGCCGGCGCTGCCTGCGAGCCGATCGACGTCACCCGCAGCAGCGGCCGCGTGGCCGGTGGAAAAACCAGCCCCGGCGACCCCGAAGTGAAAGGCGGTGTTCCGGGAGCCGTGAGGTTGATCGAGTCCGCCTCGACGCGGATGCGCCCCGCACCCGCCTGCGCATAGCTCGTGCTGCCGTCGGCCTGCAGCGAACCGGTGCCGGTAATCGTGTTGGCGATCAGCCGAATCGCCCCCCCGGCGCCGCCGCCGCCGCGCTGGCCGGAGTTGGTGGCAAAGCCGCCCGAACCGCCGCGCGCGAGGATGTCGCCGTTGATCATGATCGTGCCGGACGCCGCAATCAGAATCGCCCCACCACCACCGCCCCCGCCGCCACCGAAGAGATTGCTCTGTCCCCAGCCGCCGGCGCCGCCCGATCCGCCGATCAGCGGCAGGCAGAACATGTTGCCGTAGGTGGGACCGAGCGTGACGCCCGATGAGCTGGAGCCGACAACGCCCAGCGTGGCGTGGCTGCCGCCCGACCCGCCGCCGAACGAATCGGGATCGACGTTCGGCCCGCCGGGTCCATACCCGCCCGATGGCCAGCGGGTGGACGTGAGAGCGCCGCCGAAGCCGCCGTGAAACCCGCCCGGTCCGCCGGCAGCAGTCGTGCGCTCGGTCGAGCCGGCGGATTCCCCAATTCCGCCGCTGACACTGACGCTCGCTGTGAATGGAATCGTGACGTTGCCCTGCACCAGCCAGATCACCGGCGCATTGGAGGGGTGCGGAAGGAACGTGATCGTGGTTCCGGACGCCAGCGTCACATTCGTGTAGTTGAAAATGACGGCCCATTCGGACTCGTCGAAATATCCGTTACCGGAACCGGGCGGACCAATGGCCGCCGCGGCCAGGTCAATCACCAGCGGCCCGGCCGGCGGGGCCAGCGCCCCATCACTGCCGTCGGAGCCGGAGTCAAACGTGCCGGCCCACAGCGGCGGTGCGGTGAGCAGAAGCGCAAGCAGCGTACCGATATCTCGCGATGGAACAGTCCGAGTCATGAAAGATCACCCTTCCTGAGATGGGGCTGCGACGCCTCCCTTCCTTATAGCCGGTACAGTCGAGGGGATCAACGAAAACCGGCCGGGGCACTCGCGAACCCGCTATCGCCCCGACCAGACCACGATCACGCGCCGCACCACGCCGCCATCCTCGCGCGCCCGCGGACGCGCCAGCGGGTTGGCGAGCCATGCCTCCAGGTCGCCCGCGCGAAGCGCCGGCACCAGCCGCGGCATTCCGCCCGCGGCAGGCGGGTCGATCGTGACCCCGCCGACCAGCAGCGGCGGGCCGTCGGTAGCAAGGACCCATTCCGGCTGGCCCCAGAACAGCTCGCGCGCCAGCGCGGAGAGCGGGCCATCCGTCGTCGCCGCCGGCGCCAGCGCACGAGCCAGCGCCTGCCACTGAGCGACGGTCGGCAACGCGATGCGCGGCCGAAGCGCCGCCACCGCGGGCGACTCGCGCACCCCCGCTTCGCAGGACGCAGCGACGCGCGACACGGCGTCGGCCGGGGTGCCGGCGCGGTCGGCGGCCGTGAGACTGGTTTGCACATAGAGAATCACGAAGGAATAGGCGGCGGAATCGCCCGGTTCGAGCGGCACGACGAACCCGCGATAGGCCTCGCCGCATACTTCGATGCTCAGCGGCAGTTGCGAAATCTCCGCCGCCAGCGGGCTGCCGGGCCGATCGCCGGTGACGGCGTCCACACCCGAAGACGCAACCTCCGGGAGCAGCCGCAGCAGCCGCAATTCCTCGACCAGCGCCGCGGAATAGACCCGGCCGGCCAGCGTCCATTGCTCATCGCTCGCGGAATTCGACCACGCGATCAGCTCCGCCAGCGTCCGAGCCGACGACGGCCGCGGCGGAGGGCAGACGGCGCAGGCACTGGCGTCGCCGGCGTAGAGGCCGCCGCGCGCTTCGCAATCGGCGCGCGAAAGGTCCGCGGTGCAGTTGCTGCCGCCGCCGTCGGGAATCGGCAGGCAGCAGGCGCCGGCCAGCGGCGGGGGCGGAGGAGGAGGCGGCGCTGATTCGAGCTTGCACGGAGTGGGCGTGCACGACGTGTTGTCGCCGACGTAACGGCCGCCCGCGCTCGTGCAATCCGCCGATGACATCACTTGGCACGACTCTGCCGCGCCCGCGTCCGCGCCGGGGATGCAGCACGCGCCGGTCAGCGGCGGCGGGGGCGGTGGAGGCGGCGGCGCCGATTCGACCTTGCACGGGGTGGGCGTGCACGACGTGTTGTCTCCGACGTAACGGCCGCCCGCGCTCGTGCAATCCGCGGACGAAATCACCCGGCAGGATTCCGCCGCTTCTGCATCTGCACCGGGGATGCAGCACGCGCCGGTGAGCGCGGGCGGCGGCGGAGGCGGAGCTTCACCCTGTGGGCGATTGCCGCGCAGCGCGAAGATGAGGACCAGTGCCACCGCCAGCACGCCCACACCCGCGCCGCCGAGCATCAGCGCGCGGCGGCGGCGGCCATCATCCGCGCCGGCCGTCGCCGTCGGCATCGAAGCGCTGCCCGCGCTGGACGGCTTCGCGCCACCTCCATCGGCCGGCTTCGCACCACCCGCGCCGGGCGGCCCTGCGCCACCTGCCGCTGGCGGCTTGCCTCCGGAGGCGGCGGCTGAGCCTCCGGCCGGCGGCTGCGTCGCCTTCTTCTTCTCGTCGGCTTTCGAACTCGCAACGGATGCAGCGCCCTGCACGCCGGCCGCGCCACGCGCACCCGCTGGATCGGCAGCGGCGGATTTCGCATCACCCGGCTTCGCGCCGCCGGATGCCGCACCCGGCTTGGCGCCCAAGCCCGCATCGACCGGCTTGGACTCCGCCGGCTTCGACCCGGCCGCGGGCTTCGCGGCCTTCTCGGTCCTTTCAGCCACGGGTTTCCGCGGCTTTTCCACCGCGGGCTTCTCAACCGCCGGTCGCGCGGCCTCGGGCTTGTCCGCGGCCGTCGGCCCGGCCGGACTTGACGGCGGCGAAGCAGGCGCAGCCGCACTCGATGGCGCCGGAGCGGACGGTGCACCCTCTTGTTTCTCGGCGCCGGGCGACGACGGTTTCGCCGGCGTCGAAGCGGACGGCGCAACATCCTCGCGATTCACCCCCGCGCTCGGCGCAGCCTGAGCGACCGGCGGTGCAACGGCCTTCGGCGGCGCTGCAGGCGGCGCCGGCGGCGGAACCGGCTTCGGCACTGGCGGCGGACGCAACTTCTGCACACCGGCGGCCAGCTCATTCGCACCGGCCGAAATCGTCGCGGCCCCGCCGGGTTCAAGCGTCACTGTCACGCGAACCGTCTGCGGCGATGCACCCGGCGCAGCGCGCGGCGAGGAGAGCGTGAGCGTGCCGGAGAGCGCCACGCGCTTGACCAGCTCGTCCACGCCGCCGCTCAACGCAACCCATGCAACGGCGGATTCGATCGGACCAAGCTTCGATCCGTCCTCCGCGGCGCTGTCGCTGCGCGCGACCGCCGCGGCGACCGCCTCGCGAATCACCGCCAGCGCCGCATCACGCAATCGCTCGGTGATCAGCGTCGCCGGCACGCGCGGATCGGCCCACTCCCACGCGCGCTTGGCATCGCTCCAGCGCAGCGAAACCGCCGCGGGCGGCGCATCGGGCGCGAGCCGCAGCTCCGCGGCGGCCGTCGCGCGCGGCAGCGCATCCTGCACCGAAAGCGCCGCCGCGGCATGTCGTGGAGCGAGCAGCGCCGCCAGCGAACCCAGCGCAGCGTTCTGCACCGCGCTGCCGTACTTGCGGAACCAGGCCGTCAGCGACTGCCGGTCCTCCGCCGAAAGAACGAAGTCCGCGCGGTCGCTGGCGCAATCAAACTCGAACGGCGCCTCGATCGGCGTGATTTCCGGCAGCGCCTCCTGCATCGCGATCCGCACCCGCCCGCGCAGGCGATCCTGCTGCGCGGAGGTGAACGCCAGCTCCAGAACCGCCGCCGTCAGCGCCCGCGTGCCGCCCAGCTTGGCCGATGGATCCGCCTCGATCAGCAGCCACAGCCGGCTCTCCAGCAGCTTCGTGAATTCCGCCGGATCGCGCTTCTGCACGCGCAGCGGCTGCAAATCCTTCAGCAGGTCGGGCAGCGTGGGGCGCTCAGCCTCCGTGCTGCGGCACATGCGATCCACATGCCGCCGCCACTCGGCGATCGCGCCGCTGGTCGCGGCCCGCAGGTCCGGCCGAACCACCGGCTGCGCTACTGCGCCGGTAATCAGCTCCGAGAGAATTCCCGGAAAGCGGTGATCCTCGGCGTTGTCCAGGTACGGATGCCGCCGATGGGCCATCAGGTAAATGACGATGCCCAGCGCGTACACGTCATTGGTGCGGCGAAAGGTTGTGAAATTCCGCGAGTGATGCTTGAGGTAATCCACGAACGGCCCCAGCCGGTCGTCGCGATTCTCCTCCGAATCCGGCAGGCACTCCCACGTCGCGGTCGCCTCCTCCCCGCTCGCGCCCACCCGCACGGCCAGCGACTGGTAGGCCGCCGAGGACGCGCGCGCATAGGCGGCGGCGACACCGAAATCCGCGATCAGCAGCATGCCGCTGTCGGGATCGCGCAGGAAAGCAGCCGGACAGATGCCGCCGTGAATCGGCGAGCGCGGGTGCTCGTGTGCGGCGCGCAGCACCGCCGCGGAATCCAGCGTGAACGCGAACAACTCGTCAGGTGGGGCGCCCGGTCCGGATCCGCCGATCAGCGCGTCGGCGAAAGCGGGGACCGCGGGCGCGTGCGCCATGACCACCGCATCGTCCCGCTCAATCAGCTCAGCCGTGGGCCGCAAAATGCCCGGGACGGTCTCGGCAAGCGCACGCTGCCGGTCGATGGCCTCGCGCAGCGCGTCCACGAACTCGCGCAGCGACGCGGCGCCGAGGTCGGGCGGTTTGCGATAGACGCGCAGGCAGGCCCGCTGGGTCACGTCGGCCCTCGCGTGGAAGCTTCCGCCAGTCGCGGCAGGATCGAGCAAACGACGTCCGAATCGCGCAAACGACGGCAGGATCGAGCGAACGGGCGTATTTAGATGGTGGCGCGCGATTTATCAAGCCGCCCGCCTCCGGCCGCAGTCCCCAAACAGCGCCCGGCTGCACCCCATCCTCTCCCGTCCGCTATCGCGCCATGCTCCCCTGCTTTCGCGCCGCTTCCACCGTGTTTCGCAGCAGCATCGCCACCGTCAGCGGGCCGACGCCGCCCGGCACGGGCGTAATCGCCGCGCACAGCGGGGCGACTCGCTCGAAATACACGTCGCCGACCGTTCGCCGCTGCTCAACGCCGTCCGGCCCGCGCTCGACGACGCTGTTGATCCCGACGTCAATGACCACCGCGCCGCGCCGCACGTGCTCGGCATTGATGAACCGCGGGATGCCGACGCCCACGACCAGCAGGTCCGCCTGGTTCGTATGCGCCGGCAGATCGCGGGTCAGCTTGTGACAGGCCGTCACCGTCGCGTTCTGCGCCAGCAGGAACATCGTGATCGGCTTGCCGACGATGCGGCTCTGGCCGACCACCACGGCATTCCGCCCCTCGGCCACAAAGCCGCTGCGGCGGATCAGCTCGTTGACCGCCAGCGCCGTGCAGGGCGCGATGATCGGCTCGCCATAGAACAGCAGCCCGATGTTGGCCGGGTTGACCCCCTCCACGTCCTTGTAGGGGTCGATCCGCCATTGAGCGATGGCCGCGTCGATGTGCGCCGGCAGCGGCATGTGCAGCATGACGCCCGTGACGGTGGGATCCGCATTCAGCTCGTCGAGAATCGCCAGCAGCGCATCCTGCGAAATGTCGGCCGGACGCTCGACCAGCCGGTAGGAGATCCCGACCTGCTCGCACTGGCGGGCCTGCGAACCGGCATATTGCCGGCCCGCGGGATCGCTGCCGACCAGCACCGCAGCCAGGCAGACGTCGCGGCCGCCGGCCCGCAGCGCGCGAACCTGCTGCGCCACGTCCTGGCGGATCTCGGCTGCGTAGGCGGCGCCATCGAGAATGGTGGGCGTCATCGCGGCGGCGGGAATCCCGGGTCGCAGGCGGCGCTCGCGCGGATGCGAACGTCGCACCGCCCGGCGCTGCGGCCGATGATACCCGGAAGCCCCGCTCGCCGTTTCACGCGGCGCGGCCGTCGCCCTCTCCCTGCAGCGCCGCTGCTCGTACAATCGCCGCCATGCACACGCGATTTGTCGAACACACGCTCCCCAACGGCCTGCGAATCGTCTGCGAAGCCATGCCGCGCGTCAGCTCGGCCGCCATCGCCATGTTCGTGCAGACCGGCTCGCGCCACGAGCGACCCGGCGAACACGGCGTGTCGCACTTCCTGGAGCACATGTGCTTCAAAGGCTCCCACCGCCGCAACTGCCGCGAGATCAACGTCCGCTTTGACGAACTCGGCAGCATCTACAACGCCTTCACCGGCAAGGAGCACACCGTCTATTACGGGTGGGTGCCGGCCGACCGCGTCGAGCCGCAGCTCGAACTGCTCGCCGACCTCGTCCGACCCGCCCTGCCGGCGGCGGATTTCGAGACCGAGCGCAAGGTCATCCTCGAAGAGATCGCCATGGGCGATGACGCCTTCGAGCGGCATGTGTCAAACTTCCTGCATCATGTGATCTTCGAGGGCCACCCGCTGGCCCACGAAATACTCGGGGATCGCGAGACGATCTCCACGCTGCCGCGCGAGACCATGGCCGCCTACGCCCGCGAGCGCTACGCCGCCGACAACATCACCCTCGTCGCCACCGGCGCGATCAACCCCGAGAGCGTCTTCGCCTGGGCGGCGCGACAGTGCGGCACATGGGAACGCTCCGACTCCGCCGCCGCCCGAGCTACTGCCGCCCCAACCGCCGCCGTCGCTGTGGATGCCGTCGCGGGTGTCGCAGATCAACCCGGCTGCGAAGTGCCGCCCCCGTCCCACTCGCGAACCACTCCGGCCACCAGCCGCCATCGCCGCCCCGGCGCAAACGGTCATCCCTCGGCATCTGCACCCTTCACCCCGCCTGCGGGCGATTTCACCGCGCCCCCCCCGGCCGGCGCAAGCCAGCCGGATTCCCCGAGCGCCTTCGCAAATCCCCCTGCCGGCGCAAACTTGTCGGCTTCCCCCTGCGCCGCCGCGCCATGGGCCTCCCCATCGACCCCTGCCGGGGCATCGGCAACCGCCCATGCTCCCTCCCTGGGCCGCATCTTCCCGTCACCGCCGCCGATCCCGCGCTCCGGCGTCCGTTCGCTGCGGCTGCCGCAGTTCACGCAGCAGGAGGTGATGCTGGTCTACCCCGGCCCCGCCAGCGGCACCCCCGAGGAGGAGGACATCGAGACCTTCGCCTCCCTCTTCGGCGGCCACAACTCGCGCTGCTACTGGAACATCGTGCAGAAGGGAATCGCCGCCGGAGCGGGCGCGGCGTGGCTGGCTTACGGCGGCTGCGGGGCGATCGTGCTGTGGGCCACCGGCGACCCGGATCGAAGTACAGAGATGCTGTCCGCCCTGCGCAAGGAAGCGCGGCGCGTCATGCGCGACGGCTTCACGTCGGCCGAGGTCCAGCGCGTCCGAAACCAGAGAAGGATGCAGCTCGCCCTCGAGAGCGAAAGCCCGCGCACCCGCGTCATGCAGATCATCGACGACCTCGAGACCCGCAACGCCCCGCGCACCGTCGGCCACTGCCTCGCCGCCGTCGATCAGGTCACCCCCGCCGGCGTGCAGCGCAGCCTGCGCAAATGGCCCATCGACGGCGAAGGACTGCTCGTGACGGTCGGCCCGCGGGGGTAAAAAAAAGACGCGCCGTAAGGCGCGTCAGGGGTTGAACCCGTCGTGGCATAAGCCAACATTACTGTGATAGTCGGCAAACGCCGCTCTGATACACTGTCCACCAGTGTAACACGTCCGTCGAGAATTGCAATAGGGGAGTTGATCATGTCGCAGGAAATCGTCCTCGGGTTGGACATCGGGTCCGAGAGCATCGGCTGGTCACTCTGTCGGGTCGCCGACGGGCTGGCAGGGGGGCTTCAGGACTGCGGAACGCACGCGTTCGAAGCCGGAGTCTCCGGCACCTCCATCGATCTGGAGAAAGGGGCGGATGAGTCCCGGGGCGTCGAGCGGCGGCTCGCTCGCCAGGCACGACGCCAGTTTGATCGACGGGCGAGACGAGCGCGCAAGGTCTTCGGCATCCTGCAGCGCGCCGGTTTCCTTCCGGACGGGCACTCCGCAGCCCCCGCCGAGATCGACGCCATCATCAAGGCCCTCGACGCCCAGCTCCGCGACCCAGCGTACCGCATCGGCGACCCTCTTTGCCCCGCCGGCGATCACCGCGCGGCCCAGGTTCTCCCCTACCGCCTCCGCGCGCTGGCCATCGGAAGTCAGCCGCTGCCTGCCTTTGAGCTGGGCCGGGCGCTCTACAGCCTCGCGCAAAGGCGTGGATTCCGAAGCTCTCGAAGAGATGCCGCGGGCAGCACCGACGGCGGGGACGCAAAGCAAAAGCCCTCGAAGGAGCAGAAGGAGAAGGCGAAGGAACTCGAGGGCATGAAGGCCGAGATTCAGTCTCTTCGCGACGCAATCAGCGCTTCCGGGCTGAAGACGCTGGGGGCATTCCTCGCCGCGCGCGACCCCGACCGCGAGCCAATTCGTCGCCTGCACACCGATCGGGCCATGTTCACGGAGGAATTCGACGAGATCGTGAAGGCCCAGGGCTCGCACCATCCCGCCTTGCTCGGCATCCGCGACGTACTCCGCGACGCCATGTTCTTCCAGCGCCCCCTCAGGTCCCAGAGCCACCTGATCGGCCGCTGCTCTCTCTATCCGAATCGGCGTCGCGCGCGGCTCTGCATCCCGCCCGCCCAGGAATTCCGCATCCGTCAGAAACTCAACGACCTTCGCGTTCTCGCCCCCGACGGAATCACGGAGCGGCCTCTGAGTGTCGACGAACGGGAATCGATCTACGCCGTTCTCGACCGCGACGGCGACACCAAGCTCACAAAAGTGAAAAAGCTGCTCAAGCTCTCCACGAAGGAGAAGCTGAATTTCGCTTTCGCTGACGAGGAAGAAAAATCACTCCCGGGCAATCGAACCGGCGTCCGCCTCCGCGGCATCTTCGGTGATCGATGGGACACCCTATCCGATGACGAACGCCGCGCGATCATCCACGACTGGCTCAGCATCCAGGACGAGGACCAGCTTCAGGCACGCGCGATCGAACACTGGTGCCTCCCCGAAGACGCCGCCCGCCGATTCGCCCACGAACTGCGTCTTGAGGACGGCCACGCCGGCCTCTCCGAGCGCGCCATCAGCGAGTTGCTCGTACCGCTCCGCGACGGCGTCCCCTACATGACCGCCGTCCGCGCCGCATTCGGCGAACCGGAAAAGACCCGGCCGCTCGATCTGCTGCCCCCGGTCCTCCACACTGACGTTGGTCGTCGCCTCCGCAATCCGGCCGTTCAACGCGCCTTGACCGAGCTGCGCAAGGTCGTCAACGCCGTCATTCGACGACACGGCCGTCCCGATCGCATCCGCATCGAACTGGCCCGCGAGCTGCGCACCCCCCGCGCCCAGCGCGCCAAGCAGTACAAGGACAACTTCGCCCGTGAGAAACTGCGCAACGCCGCAAAGGAGCGCATCCTCCGCGAGTGCGGCATCCAGCAACCCCGCGCCGACGACATCGAGCGGGCACTCCTGCACGAGGAGTGCCAGGGCGTCTGCCCCTACACCGGCGAGTCCATCGACTTCGCCTCGCTCTTCGGCCGCAGTTCCACCATCGACGTCGAGCACATCATTCCGTTCAGCGTTTCGCTCGACAATTCCTTCGCCAACAAAACCCTCTGCATCCGCGCAGAAAACCTCCGCAAGGGCCGACGCGCCCCGCGCGCGGTCTACTCCCACGACGAGCAGCGCTGGCACGCCATCCTGCAGCGCGTCAAGCGCTTCCGCTCCGACCACGCCCACGCAAAGCTCCTGCGATTCCAGATGACCGACGAAGACATCCGCGAGCGCTATGGCGAGAACTTCTCTGAAGGCCAGCTCCAGGCCACCCGCTTCTCCAACCGCCTCGCACTCGAGTATCTCGGCCTCCTCTACGGCGGCGTCATCGACGCGGACGGCGTCCGACGCGTCCAACCCGCTCCCGCCGGCGTCACCGTCCACCTCCGCCGCGAGTTGGGGCTCGAAGCGCTCTGGGAGGAGTTCGCCCGCCTGCTCCCCGGCGGCCAACAGTCGCTCAGCGATACGCCGCCCCACAAGCGAAAGCGCCTCACCCACCTGCATCACGCCGTCGACGCCCTCTGCGTCACGATGGCCACCCCCGCGATGATCAAGCGCCTCTCCGACGCCGCCTCTCGGGCCGCCGAAGCCCACCGCCGCCACTTCGCCCAGTTGCCTGAGCCGTGGCCGGGATTCGTGGACGATGTCCGCCAGCGCATCTCCGCAGTGATCGTGTCGCGCCGGCCCAATCGCCGCGTTCGCGGCAGCCTCCACGACGGCAGCAACTACAGCCGGCCCTTCATCCAGATCAACGAAAAGGGCAAACCTGCGGAGGTACACCGCATCCGCAAGCCGGTCACGGCGCTGACCCCCTCCTCCATCGAAGACATCGTGGACCCGCACATCCGCCGCATCGTGATCGACAAGGTGCGCGAGGTCGGCGATCCGAAAAAGCTCGAAGGCGACTGGCCCATGCTCCCCACCCGCGATGGCCGCCTGATTCCCATCAAGCGCGTCCGGCTGCACATGAGCGTCAAGCCCCGCAAGATCGGCCGATCCGGCCACGAGCGCTACGTCGCCACCGGCGACAACCACCATGCCGTGATCTACGCCGATCGCTACGGCCGCTGGCAGGATGAGGTTGTCTCCCGCTTCGATGCCGTCCGCCGCTTGAACGCCTCCCCCCGCGAACCGGTCGTACGCCGCGACCGCGGACCCGATGAACAGTTCATCATGTGGCTCGTCCCCGGCGACTACGTCCGTATGGACGACGCGCAGGGAGCTCGCCGCGTGCATCGACTGCTCTCGATCTCGGCGGGCGATTACGAGTTCTGCGAACACCTTGACGCGCGAACTACAAATGATCGAAAAGCGGCTCGCGCCAGAATTCGCGCCAGCCCCGAGAAGTTGCGGGAGCGCAACGCAGAAAAGGTGACTGTCACGCACCTCGGCGAAGTGGAGCCGGCGCGTGACTGACCGGATTCTCGACCTCTCCGCCGAGCCGGCCATGCTGAGGGCCGAGAACGATCAGCTCTGCATCCGCCGAGGAGAAATCGAGATCGCGCGCACTCCGCTTGCGGAGCTGGCCGCCGTCCTGCTCACCCACCCGCAGGTCACCTGCACCCAACCCGCGCTGGCAGGCATCCTGCGCTACGGCGGCGCCGTCATCGTCTGCGGCCCGGATTCTCTGCCTGTCGGCCTGATGCTGCCGCTGGTCGGCCACTCCACCCACACCGAGCGCGTCAAGGCCCAGGCCGCCTGTCCCCGCCCGCGGGCCAAACGCCTCTGGCAGCAGATCGTTCGCGCGAAAATCGCCGCGCAGTCCGCCCTGCTCCGTGACCTGCACGGCCACGACGCGGGACTCTGCGAGATGGTGCGCACGGTGCGCTCCGGCGACTCCACCTTTGTCGAGTCCCGCGCGGCGCAGCGCTATTGGCCGCTGCTTTTTGATGATCCTGCCTTCGTCCGGCGCCGCGAAGTGCCGGACCAGAACCGCTATCTGAATTACGGCTACGCAGTCCTCCGTGCGATCGTCGGGCGGGCCCTCGTCGCGACCGGGCTACATCCCGCACTGGGTCTGCATCATCACAATCGCTACGACCCCTTCGCACTCGCGGCCGATCTCATGGAACCCCTGCGCCCCTGCGTGGATCGCATGGTGTGCGAAGTGGTCGGCTGCTTCGGGCGCGATGCGGCACTGCAGCGCAATGTGAAAACCGCCCTGCTCGAGCCGCTGCTGGGACGGTGGTCAGATGGCGCAGAAGCTCGCACGCTCTTCGACTGGTCGGCCCGGCTGGCGCAGTCGCTGGTGACTGCACTGACGGGTGAAAACGCCCGATTACTCCTGCCGGGCGAACTGATCCCGGCGGGGGCTGCGGATGCCCAGGGGTGACCACGCACTATCCGGTTATCGGCCCATGTGGCTCTTTGCGATGTTTGATCTGCCGGTGCTGACCCGCACGGATCGACGGGAATACGCCCGCTTCCGCAAGCTGCTGCTCAAGCAGGGGTTCTTTATGCTCCAATTCTCGGTGTACGCCCGCTACCTGCCAAGCGAAGAGGCCGCCGAGCCGCACCGCAATATCATCGAGAACGGCCTGCCGCCGACCGGCCAGGTGCGGCTACTGGCGGTGACCGATCGCCAATTCGGGAAGATGACCGTCTTCATTGGGAAAAAACGGTCCGCTCCCGAGGCTGCACCGGTGCAACTGATGCTCTTCTGACCAGCCGTTTCTCGCCCAAACCGTTCGCGGGAAACAGGTTACGTCGAACATAGTGTATCAGAGCGGCGTTTCCCGGCGAACCACAGCGGCCGCGCCCGCCCGGCGCGGGCCGGGGGGGGGGGGTCCGGGCGGCGTTTCCCGGCGAACCACAGCATGAACGTGCTGGTAGTTCCTGTCGCTTCTAGTGTATCAGAGCGGCGTTTCCCGGCGAACCACAGCAGCCGAAATCAGGACGGCGAGCCGCTTGCCAGTGTATCAGAGCGGCGTTTCCCGGCGAACCACAGCGCAATACCGTCTCGCCATTCTCGACCTCGGAGTGTATCAGAGCGGCGTTTCCCGGCGAACCACAGCCCAACCTGCCGGCGTCGATATACGGGGATTAGTGTATCAGAGCGGCGTTTCCCGGCGAACCACAGCCCGATTCCATGCGGGCGATCGAAGAGATGGAGTGTATCAGAGCGGCGTTTCCCGGCGAACCACAGCAGAAACGAGGCCGAGCGAGCGCGCCAGATCAGTGTATCAGAGCGGCGTTTCCCGGCGAACCACAGCGAGTGCCCGCACAATCTCCGGTGCCAGTCGAGTGTATCAGAGCGGCGTTTCCCGGCGAACCACAGCTGGAACCAGTTCGCACTGACGTAGGGACCGAGTGTATCAGAGCGGCGTTTCCCGGCGAACCACAGCTTGCAGGGGCTGGGTCGTTGGGCACCGCGCAGTGTATCAGAGCGGCGTTTCCCGGCGAACCACAGCGTGACTTGCCAATCGCCCTCCGGCCTTCGAAGTGTATCAGAGCGGCGTTTCCCGGCGAACCACAGCGCGCCCCGAGGGAAGCAACAAACCGACACCAGTGTATCAGAGCGGCGTTTCCCGGCGAACCACAGCGCTTACCAAGTCAATCGATCGAACAGACTCAGTGTATCAGAGCGGCGTTTCCCGGCGAACCACAGCAAAATGCCCGCGTTGTCATGGTACTGCATTAGTGTATCAGAGCGGCGTTTCCCGGCGAACCACAGCGCGGTCGTGCAAGGGTTGGCGTCTGTTCCGAGTGTATCAGAGCGGCGTTTCCCGGCGAACCACAGCTTCGTAGTAGCTCACTACTACGCGCGCGTGAGTGTATCAGAGCGGCGTTTCCCGGCGAACCACAGCGCCGATTCGCGTTGTGATCGTCGCGCCAAAAGTGTATCAGAGCGGCGTTTCCCGGCGAACCACAGCCCCGGGGGGAGCGGGCGCTGCAGCCGGGCAGTGTATCAGAGCGGCGTTTCCCGGCGAACCACAGCCCCTGATTCTCCGGCGAAGCCGAAGCCGCCAGTGTATCAGAGCGGCGTTTCCCGGCGAACCACAGCGAAATCTCGCGGGTTGAGAAACCTTACCCTAGTGTATCAGAGCGGCGTTTCCCGGCGAACCACAGCTAGATTCAAGTGGCAAGACAAGTAAAAGCAAGTGTATCAGAGCGGCGTTTCCCGGCGAACCACAGCACCGCTCCGGTCGTTGTTGAATGCGGCCGCAGTGTATCAGAGCGGCGTTTCCCGGCGAACCACAGCGCACTACGGCCAGTTCGCCCGGCGAATCAAGTGTATCAGAGCGGCGTTTCCCGGCGAACCACAGCGTCCGCGTGAGGGGCGTGGTTCGCACTCGCAGTGTATCAGAGCGGCGTTTCCCGGCGAACCACAGCTTGATGCTCTGCGGGGAGGTCGGCGGGACCAGTGTATCAGAGCGGCGTTTCCCGGCGAACCACAGCACGCCGCCCCGCTATAAGACGGATCGGCGGAGTGTATCAGAGCGGCGTTTCCCGGCGAACCACAGCACGCGCCACCGACGTGATTAGCGTCGCGCGAGTGTATCAGAGCGGCGTTTCCCGGCGAACCACAGCGGCGGGGAGGGGGCACCCGGCCGCCACCCAAGTGTATCAGAGCGGCGTTTCCCGGCGAACCACAGCCTTCGCCACGAAGAGAACCCGAATCGCCTAAGTGTATCAGAGCGGCGTTTCCCGGCGAACCACAGCGCTCGCCCGCCGAAGGGCGCACGCGCCCGGAGTGTATCAGAGCGGCGTTTCCCGGCGAACCACAGCATCATTACAGCAGGGCGACGCGGAACATAAAGTGTATCAGAGCGGCGTTTCCCGGCGAACCACAGCATGAACCGTTGCATTGCACCGTTGATTCTAAGTGTATCAGAGCGGCGTTTCCCGGCGAACCACAGCGTCGAGCGTCGCCGACTGCGACAGATACTTAGTGTATCAGAGCGGCGTTTCCCGGCGAACCACAGCGGGCAGGGGGGGGGTGCGCGCTGGCAGGGAGTGTATCAGAGCGGCGTTTCCCGGCGAACCACAGCTCCAGGAACGCATTCGGCGACCACAGGCGAAGTGTATCAGAGCGGCGTTTCCCGGCGAACCACAGCTCTCGAGCGCGCCAACTTCCACGCGTCGGTAAGTGTATCAGAGCGGCGTTTCCCGGCGAACCACAGCAAGGGCCGGCGGCACCATCGCCGGCGGCGCAGTGTATCAGAGCGGCGTTTCCCGGCGAACCACAGCCCGCAAAACGCGGAGCAATGCTTGCCATTAAGTGTATCAGAGCGGCGTTTCCCGGCGAACCACAGCCCATGCCACGATGCACGGCACATCGCAGACAGTGTATCAGAGCGGCGTTTCCCGGCGAACCACAGCCGTCACAACAGCGTCAATGCTCCCCGGTGCAGTGTATCAGAGCGGCGTTTCCCGGCGAACCACAGCCCAAGTCGTTTCGATCAGCTTCGACAACACAGTGTATCAGAGCGGCGTTTCCCGGCGAACCACAGCTTGTCGGCGGATGCCGTAGCGAAAGCGTTGAGTGTATCAGAGCGGCGTTTCCCGGCGAACCACAGCCGATCGCTGCGCGATAGACAGCGGCCACCAGTGTATCAGAGCGGCGTTTCCCGGCGAACCACAGCAACGAGTTGATCCACGATGCTCCTGGCGAGAGTGTATCAGAGCGGCGTTTCCCGGCGAACCACAGCTCCCCGCCCGCCGGGCGCGTTTCCCGGGTCAGTGTATCAGAGCGGCGTTTCCCGGCGAACCACAGCCTGGCGCGGCTTGGCCTCACCGCCACACCGAGTGTATCAGAGCGGCGTTTCCCGGCGAACCACAGCGATGATCGACGTGATGTTCGCAGACGATCAAGTGTATCAGAGCGGCGTTTCCCGGCGAACCACAGCCGCAGCGTCGCCCACGACATCCGTCGTCAAAGTGTATCAGAGCGGCGTTTCCCGGCGAACTCCAACCCCCGCGCGCTGGTAAAATAGGCGAGCAAAATACCCGAACAAAACCAGACTTACATGCGCCTCCGCATCGCGCAACACCCCTCCGCAACGAAAAATCTTAACACCAGATTGCCAGCGTCATCCCCCAAAGGGGGACGGCTGATCCCGACCGGCCGCGGCTCCCCCCCTACCGCATCGCGTGCGTCGCAACCCCGAAGACGGATTCCGCCGCCTCCATCATCGTCTCGCTCGTCGCCGGGTGCGGGTGAATGCTCATCGCCAGATCCTCCGGTTCCGCACCCATCTCCATCGCCAGAACCGCCTCCGAGATCAGATCGCCCGCGTTCAACCCCACGATCCCCACCCCCAGAATCCGCCGCGTCTGCGCATCGGCGATGATCTTCGTCAACCCCTCCGGCCGGCCCGCCGCAATCGCCCGGCCCGAGGCCCCCCACGGGAACTTGCCCACCTTCACCTGCAACCCCTTACTCTTGCATTCAGCCTCCGTCAGCCCGCACCACGCCAGCTCCGGCGAAGTATAGACAACCGCCGGAATCGCCCGCGCGTCGAACGACGCAGCGTGGCCCGCGATCACCTCCGCCGCGATGATCCCCTCCCGGCTGGCCTTGTGCGCCAGCATCGGATCCCCCGCCACGTCCCCGATCGCGAAGATGCGCTTCTCCGCCGTGCGGCGCTGCGCATCCGTCTCAATGAAGCCGCGCTGGTTCACCACCACCCGGGTGTTCTCCAGCCCCAGCCCGGCCGTGTTCGGCGACCGCCCCACCGACACCAGCACCTTGTCGAACTTCAGCGCCTGCTTCCCGCCCGCCTTGTCCGTAAAGACCAGCTCCACCGCCTTGCCGCTGCGCCGGGCGCTCTCAATCTTCGCCCCCAGGTGAATCGCCGCGAACTGCTTCTTGAGCCGCGCCTCCAGCGGCCGCACCAGATCCTCATCCGCCCCCGCCAGCAGCCGATCCAGCGCCTCGACCACCGTCACCTTGCTCCCCAGCGCCGCGTACACCTGCCCCAGCTCCAACCCGATATAACCCCCGCCGATCACGCACAGCGTGCCGGGAATCTCGGCCAGATCCAGCGCGCCCGTGCTGTCGATCGTGCAATCCGCCGGAATCAGCGACTCCGGCAGCCGCTTGGCCGTGCTGCCGGTCGCGATGATGCAGTGCTTGAAGCGAATGCGAACGGCCGATTCCCCGTCCACCTTCACCGTCTTGGAATCCTCGAAGCGCGCCCGCCCCGTCAGAACGCGGACCTTCCGCTTGCCGGCAAGCGTCTTGATCCCGCCGCACAGCTTGTCCACCACGGATTGCTTGAATCCGCGCAGCTTCTCCACGTCGATCTTCGGCGCCCCGAACGACACGCCGTAAGCCGTCGCCTCGTGCGCATGCTCGATCAGGTGCGCCACGTGCAGCAGCGCCTTCGACGGAATGCAGCCCTCCCGCAGGCACACCCCGCCCAGCAGCGGGTTCGCATCCACCAGCGCCACATTCTGGCCCAGGTCGGCCGCCTTGAACGCGGCGACGTATCCGCCCGGGCCGCCGCCGATGACGAGAACATCCACTTCCTCGGTGAGTTCGCCGACGACCACGTTGCTCTCCCTTCAGCGGCTCCGACGGGGCTTGCTCCCGTCCGGCCGGGTATCGCAGATGAAAAATCGGACCGCGGATGGTATCGACAAGGCCGGTTGGCGTGTAGGGGCCGACGGCCTCGCGGTGCTTCCCTTGCGCAGAATGGCGGAAATCGGCGTGGGGTGTCGCCCAGCGGCGCGTTTACGAGGCTGTCAGCAGTACGACGGCCCGGGCGGTCCGGAATAATGGATGTCGGACGTGCGAGGTTTCCGCGGCGGAAAAGGAATCAGCCGGCGTGGCCGACCTGGTGAGCATCAATCCGATCGACCTTCCGTCGGCCCGGCCGACGACGACGGGCGTGCGCACCGCATACGACCGCATTGCACCGTCGCTGTATCGCTACTTCCTGGTGCGCGTCGCATCTGATTCTCACCTGGCGGACGATCTGATGCAGCAACTGTGGGTGCAGGCGCTCTCCGCCGGATCGATTCCGCCCGTGACCGACGCACCATCGAGCGCACCCCCGACGGACGCGGAACGCTGGCTCTTCGCCGTCGCGAGAAACCTGGTGCGGACGCTCTGGCGCAACCGGCGAAACCGCCCCGCCACCGTGACCCTGCCGGACGACGAATCGCTCGGGCGGCTCGGGGAGCGGCTCAGCAGTCCGGATTTTTCGGCCGACAAACTGAACGCGGCCGAGCTGCGCGACGAACTGCTGCTGGCCCTCACCCGCCTCTGCCATGCCGATCAGGAACTGATCGTGCGGCACTACTTCGACGGGGAATCGCACGCCGCGCTGGCCGCGCGAATGGGAGTCAGCGAGCGCGCGGTCGAAGGGCGGCTGTATCGGGCGCGTGCGGCACTGCGCGAGACGCTGCGCTGCGCGGGCCATGATGAATGAGCAACCCGGGATGAGGGCCGTCCGGCCGCCGTCCCGAGCGTGGAGGATTCGTGATGAAACCCGACCCGATCGATCAACGGCTGGATTCGGCCCTGCGGCACTGTGCGTCGCGAACGGCGCTGCCCTCCGGCATCAGCGCGGAGCAGACCGCTCGATGGAAGTCCGGTCGCGCGGCGATCGACTCAGCGGCAATCAGCGAGCCAACAGCACGAGGAGTGCGTCTGATGACTCAGAAGCGAGTGTGGGCGGCAGCGGGTTCCATGGCGGCGGCAATCGCCCTGGCGTTCGCGGGTCTGTCAATCTTCGGCACCACCGGCCGCGTCCACGCCGGGATGATCCTGCAGAACTTCCGCGAGTCACTGTCGCGCGGGTTCTCGGTCCGCTTCGAAAACGTCGTGACCGAAGGAGCGCGGCTCGACGGCGAACTGGTGATCGCCTTCGCCGCCCCCGCGGAAGATGCGCCCGTCGAGTCGTCCGACGGCGGGAGCACCTCTCCCTGCGACCTGCCGATCGAGTCGATGTTCATCGATGCGCGGGCCGTCGGAGTCGAAGGCGGCGAGTTGGAGGGGCTGGACGCCGAATTCCGGCTGGTGACCGGCTTCGGCGATGACTGGCTGTTCGTACGGGCCAACGGTCTGCCGGACTCCTGGACCGACGAGAATCCGCTTTCCGGGATTTTCGGCGGCGCGCTCGAAAACGGCGTCCTGATCGAACTGGATCACGCCGCGGCCACGATGGAGGGCTGCGAAGGCTCCGAGCTGATCATCAGCGCCGGCGGCGCGTCCGCCGGCAACATCGGCTTCGGACGGACAATGACGACGGGCGGCAGCGCGGTCGTTCAAGCCTCGGTCAACGGCCGCGAGGTCGAATCACTCGATGAGCTGGATCCGGCGATTCGCAGGCTCGTCGAGCAGGCCATGAAGGACGGCACGGGTACCGTCGTGAAGACCACCATTAACGGCCGCGAGGTCGAATCACTCGATGAGCTGGATCCGGCGATTCGCAGGCTCGTCGAGCAAGCCATGAAGGACGGCGGCGCCGGCGAGTCCCCCTCAACCGAGGAACTGCGCCAGCTTGCAAAGAGCGCCCCGGGAAGCGAACGCGGCGGCGTGTTCATAGCAATCGGAGCACATGGCGGCGACGCCGGCGGCACCGCGCCTGCGGTCGTGGGCATTCATGCGGGTTCGACCCTCCCCGCCGGAGCCGACGGCGAGGTCGGGCGGCTGCTGGGCGATGTGCTGGCCGGCCGGGCCGACGCGGAGCGCGTGCACAAGCTGCTTTCGCTGCTCAACGCGTCCGCGGAAGGCGCGGAAGTCGAGGAGCCGGCGCCGGGTGAATACGTCCTGACGATCCGCAACATAACGGCTGCAAACCTGATGGAGGGATTCGGCCCCGCGGATCAGCCCGTCATTCTGCGGCTCGCGCACAGCGCCGCAGGCGAGGTGCACTGGGCCGAGGTGAGCGGCGTTGGTTCAGCAAACGGCCGGATTCGCTTCCAGCGCCACCCCGGCGAGATCGCACCGCAGCAACTGGACCGTGCCGCAAAGATCGAAAAAGGCCGCACGCTCATCATCGGGACCGACGGATTGATGCCGCTGATCGGCGGCGCCGGACGCGGCCTGAGCCAGTAGCGGCCTGAGCCGCCGCCCTTCCGGGCGGTTGGCATTTCCCGCAGGCAGAGAACCAGAACACCGGGCAGAAGCCCGGTGCCACAAAAGCCCCGCCGGGTCGATCCTCGATCCGGCGGGCTGCCTCGTGTTCCGGCCCGCAATACAATCCGCCCCGTGGACGACCCTCCGACCAGCGCCCCCTTCACCATTCCGCGCCATCCCCCGCAGCACCGCCCATGCCACCGCCCTTCGGGGCGGTGCGCACTTCCCGTAGGCAGCGAACAAGGACACCGCGCAGAAGCCAGGTGCCTCATTGGCCCCCGCCGGGGGTTGCCAGGTCGGTTCGAGGCGCAATGGAGAACGCGTCTTGCATTTCGAAGACTCAGTGCGATAATCCTGCACAATCAGTTCCAACCTCTTTCATCGATCTGAACACACTGGCGACAAGGGTACGGAGGTCTCGGATGGCTCAAGTTTCTGTTCGCAGCGATGCGCTCGCGCGCTCGACACTGTCCGGCCGACTCGTTGCCGGCACGGCCTGCTTGCTCCTGCTCCTGGCCGGCTGCCCGCTGCCGCCGTCTCCCGAGGACTCCAAACCGTCGGTCAGCGGTGCGCTCATCATTCACAACGTGACGCCCCCGGCATCCGACGAAACCTGCAAGCAGAGCGATGCGTCGGCCCAGTTCATTAAGGCCGAGGATCTGTTCGTCGGCAAGTCGCGCGGCGTGGAAAGGGAGAACATCCGCGTCGGCGAGGCCCTGATCAGCCTGCAACGCGAGTTTGAGTGGGTCGGCCGGGAGACGCTACTGGCGATCATCGATCGTCACCCCGATCTGGCGCTGGCCGCCATCAAGGAAATCACGCCGGAAGGTCCGTTCCTCGTGTCAATCGGCGCGGCCGATTCGGCCGAGGCCACTCACGCGGCGCTCGCCGTCTTGCGGAATGACCTCGCGATCCGCGCAGCCGAGCCGAACCGCGTATACCGCGCGAAGCAGGCGGTGCAGACGCTTACGCCGAACGACCCCAGCTACCCCGACCAGCGCTGGCAGTACGAGATGATCGGGCTGCCGCGCGCCTGGGCGATCACGACCGGGTCGCCGGACATCCGGATTGCCGTTCTGGATGACGGAATTCACATCTCCCATCCGGACTTGGTGGACAATCTGCTGCCGGGTTACGACTTTGTCGACAACAAACCGGACCCATCGGCCCCCGCGACCCCCGCGAGCAACAAGGCCAACACACACGGTACGCATGTGGCCGGCACCGTGGCCGCGGTCGGTAACAATCAACTCGGCGTCACCGGCGTCACCTGGGGCTGCAAGATCGTGCCGGTTCGCGTCATCGGGGGTGCCGGCGCGGACCTAGTCGCCGCCATGCGCTGGTCGGCGGGCTTGGAAGTGACCGGCGTGCCGAACAACCCCAATCCCTGCCGCGTGATCAACATGAGTCTCGGCGGGCTGGACGGCCCGGCCTGCAACCCCGACCCGGCCAGCACCGCAATTGACGATGCCATCGCCGCAGTGGAGGCGGTCGGGACCGTCGTTGTCGCGGCTGCCGGTAACGAGGCGACTCAATGCCCCGCACCGCAAAGCTCCAGTCCGGCCAACCAGAAAAACGCCATTTCGGTCGCCGCGCTCAGCCCCGATCGCACACGCGCGGAATACTCGAATGAAGCGCCGACGAATTTCATCGCCGCTCCGGGAGGAAGCGGAAATGCCACTGCGGAAGACGTCCTGAGCACTTACTTTGAGGAGCCGTTTCAGGGCACGCGCACCGCGACGTACCTGACCAGCCAGGGCACCTCCATGGCGACGCCGCACGTCTCCGGCGTCATCGCGCTGATGCTTTCGGCGAATCCGAATCTGACGCCGGCCCAGGTTCGCGACATCCTGCAGAACACGGCCGAAGACCTGGGCGAGCCGGGCCGCGACAGCATCTTCGGCTTCGGCCTCATTCGCGCGGATCGCGCGGTCGAAGCCGCCGCCAATCAGGCCGCACCGGCAACCGCGCAGGGTATCACCTTGACGCCGCGGATCGTCGCCGCGCCCGATCCGGTGGAATTCAACGGCGACCAGATCAGCAGGACCGTCACCGTCCGCAACTACGGCGCGGGCAACGTCACATTCCAGTCCGGCAGCGCCAAGGCCGAGACCGGCGGCAACTGGCTGAGCGTGGCGTTTCCGGCCCCTGGCACCGCGACCCCCTTCGACCTGGCCGTCACCGTCGATCGGAGCAACCTCGCGAAGGGCCGCTACCGCGGGCGCATCGAAGCGACGACCTCCGCCGGACGCACCGTGATCGCCGTCGAGTTGGTCGTGGCCGGGACCGTGGACGTCGGCGACATCAAGGTCGCGCTCGTCAAGCCCGATGACGGTTCCGAAGTCGCCTCGACCGTGACCAATGTGGCGAGTGGGTATCGCTACCAAATCACGAATTTCCCGGCCGGCGAATACCTGGTGATCGCCACCTCGGCCGACAAGGGCGTACTGCAGTATCGCGGCATGTTCCCGAGCCTGGTCGAAGCCGAGTCGATCAAGATTGACCGGCCGGTGAAGCTCGACGCGTTCGCGGTCGACCGTGCGAACGGCTCGGTTCGGCAGCGCGGCGCAAGCGGTGCGGAGATTCAGAGCGAGCTGCTCGCCGCGGTGTACGAAGCGGGGTCGGGCGAGCCGATCGCCGGCGCGACGGTCAGTATCCCCGGCGGCCCGAGCAGCACGTCGGACGTCAGCGGGCAGGCGGCACTCTTCGGCATCACCGGGCCGGTGACCATCACCGCCGCCGCGCCGGGCTACAGCACCATGACGTTCGTCGGCATCAACTCCAGCTTCGTCGAGTTCGAACTCGAGCCCGCCGGCGACCGCGGCGAGGATGTCACGCTGACGGTCACCGCCACCGGCCTCGCGACCGGTGAAGCGGGCGTGGTCAGCGCGATCGTCGATGGCGCCATCCGTGACTTCGCGCGGATCACAGCTGACAACCCGACGGCCGCATTGTCGGTCGAAGAGGGCGATGAACTGAGCGTCGCCGTTGTCGTGAGCGGTGCGGGCGGCACGGTGACGAAATGGAGCGTCGAAGAGGTCGAGCCGCTGTTCGAGGCGGCGACGGTCGAGATCGAGGCGCGCACCGTCGCGTCGTCCGCCTCCACGACCGGCACGTTCCAAGCAGCGGCCGGTTCGCTGCAGGCCGCCGCGACCTATGCCGTGCTCGCGCTTTCCTACGGCGATTCGGACAAGGAGAGCATTCTCGGCGGCGTGTTCGACGTGCCGGTCGGGCAGCCGTTCACGTTGAGCCGGGCCGGTGTCGGCGTCGCTCTCGATGCGGTCGTCAAGGGTCGGCTCGTTGCCCTGGTCGTGGACGCCGAGGCGAACGCAAGCATGTTCAGCACCTCCGGAAGCCTGGCCGCACTGGCCGCCGAGTTCTCCGGCACGTTCCGGGCTCCGCCAGTCCTTGTAGCGCCGACCGCGGGTGAAACCGGCACTGCGCCCGCGCCGACGCTGAGTTTCACGAATACGCCGGGTGGCTCCCTCTCGCTGATCGTGATCGAAGGCCCCGGCGAGTTTCTGTGGGAGATCTTCGTCCCGACGGGTACCACCACCGTGTCGCTGCCCGTGCTGACCGTCGGTGGGCTGACCGGCGCGACAGCGTATCAGTGGCACGTCGAGGACTATGTAATTCCGGGCTTCGATTTCAACCGGTTTTCGCTCGACTTCCGCGATTTCTCGCAGTCGGCGACCGAATCGGGACCGCGGACCTTCACGACGGCGCCGTAGGACAGCCCGACCACCGATCGATTTGTCATCGGTCGAACGATGGACCGTCGCGAAACGCCGCCCGCGAAAACGGGCAGCGTGTTCGTATCGATCGGAGCAAACGCCTGCGCCGACGCCATGCCGCGCGCCATGGCGACGGCTTTGCGTCGCCATGCTCTTCCTCCCAGCCCAACCGCGCGGAGCGCTTCACCCTCCCATCCGCAATACAATCCGCCCCGTGGACGACCCTCCGACCAGCGCCCCCACCCCGACTCCGCATCCGGCGGGAATCTCCCGAGCCGCAGCCGCCCCCGCGCCGCTTTCACACTGCAACCCGCCGACCCCCACCGCATTCACCGCCTCTGGGTCATTGCAGCGCTGGTGGCCCTCACGCTCCTCATCGGGGCGCTGGCCCAATTGCGACTGCGCTGGGTGCGCCAACAGGCGCAGGATTTCGAATTCTTCTACCACGGCGGCGCGGCCCTGCTCGACCGCGCCATGCTCGATGACGGCCTCACGCGCAATGCCGACGGCACAATCGAACACCGCGGCACGATCGAGTGGTATCCGCCATTCGTCTCCCGACTGATGACGCTCCCGGTCTCGCTCGGGCGCATGATGGCCCCCGAAGAGCCGACCATCACCCCGGCCACCACCACCGCCACGCCGATCATCGCGAGCAGCGCCCCCACAACCACCGGCGGCCCCGCAGCCAGCGCCGACCAACCTGCCGATCAAGCCGCCCCGCCGCCGCGCAAACTCAACACAACCACCCTCATTCCCCAAACCGCCTTCCGCGGCGCCGACCTGGTCTGGCTCATCGCCGGCCTCGCCGCTCTGCTGGCCGTGCTGCGGCTGATCGGCCGGCGGCTGCCGGGACTCGCCCCCGATCAATGGCCCGCGTGGGTGCTGCTGCCGCTGCTGGCGGGCGGGCTGTTCATCCACTGGGAATTCCGCCTGAACCAGGTCAACGTCCTGACGCTCCTGCTGATGCTCGGCGCACTGGTCTGCTGGGAAGCGCGGCGGCCGCGGATCGCCGGCTTCTGGCTCGGGCTGGCGGCCCTGCTCAAAATCACCCCCGCCGGTCTGATCGCGTGGTTCGCCCTCAAGCGCCAGTGGCGAACCGTCACCTTCGCGATCCTCACGATCTTTGTGGCCGGCCCGCTCTCGGACGCCGTCGCATTCATGGACACCGGCTACTTCCGCGACGTCTACCGCCAATGGCTCGGCGGGATGACGCGCTCCTCGCAGGCGGCCCTGATCCGCGATGATCGCGAGCTGGACTGGCGAAACGCCGGCATCGGCGCAGCGCTGGCCCGCACCCTGACCCACACCAGCTACGCCACCCGCATCGAGAACGATCCCCGCGCCCGCCGCTACAACGAACCGCCCGCCTACGCCAACCTGCTCGACCTGCCGCGCGGAGCCGTCTCCATCGCCGCAACCGGCCTCTCCGCCGGGTTGCTGCTCGGCCTCATGTGGCTCACGCGCCGACCCGCCGCCGAACTGACCACCGAGCGCATCCGCGTCGAATGGGCGGTATGGCTGCTGGCGCTGCTGTGCATCATGCCCGTGCTGCGCCGCTACCACCTGGTCTGGGCCTTGCCGGCACTGGCGCTGCTGGCGGCGCAGGCGTATCGTGCCGATTCCTGGAGGCGTGCCTGGGCGCCGGCATTGGCGCTGGCACTGGCGGCCGCCCTGCAGGCATGGGCGCTGCTCGGCACCATGAGCAGCCCGGCCGCCCCGGAGGTCTTCGGATTGTTCCCGCTGGCGCTGATCGTGATGGGCGTCGTGCTGCTCCGCTCGACCCCCGCGAGTTCAACCCCGCCGACGCACGGCCGGGTCGCGGCCTCCGCGCCCGGCGTTGGACCGATCACGCCCCGACCAGGCGCCGCGGAGGCCTCCCGTGGCTGACGGCCATGCAATCGGCGCTCCCTCGCGCTCCGCCGCGATCTCGCGCCGCGTCGCGGCCGGGTTCCTGATTTGGCTGGTCGCGTCGGTCGGAGTCATTTCGGCCTGGCGCGGCCTGAACATGAAATTCGACTTCCAGCACTTCTACCTCGACGCCGCCTACACCTGGGAACACGGGGCGCTGAACCCCGATCTCGACAACCCCGAAAAGACCCTCCGCCGCCAGCTCCCCTTCTACCTGCCGGTCGTCTCGCTGGCGATCGCGCCGCTGGCCGTCGGCGGCCCGCAAACCGCGGCGCTGCTTTGGGCGGCGCTGCACGTCGCCTGCCTGGCCTACTGCCTGCGCTGCGCTGCGAAACACGTCATCCCCTCTCTGCGCGCGGCGCATCCCGCGCCGGCCGCCGCCTCCCGCGCAGAATCGTCGATCGCAGAATCCAGCGCACCGCCGCCGCTCTCCGCCTGGGTGAAGACCGCCGCAGCCGCCCTGATCTCGCTACCCGCGATGTACGAGGCGGCCAAGTTCAACCAGGTCAGCTTCATCACGCTGGCGCTGGTCGCAGCCGGGGTATCGGCCGTGCTGCGCCGCCAGCCCGTCCGCGGCAGCGCCCTGTTGGCCGCGGCGGCGATTCTGAAAATCCTGCCGGGGATCATGCTGCTCTGGCTCATCGTCCGCCGCGACTGGCGGGCATCGGCGTGGTTCATCCTCTGGGGACTGCTGCTCACATTCCTTCCCTGCATCGCGGCCTTCGGCCTCAAGGACACGCAGCGCTACCACCGCGAATGGGTCGATTACAACGTGCAGGGTGCACCGGCCCGCGGCCTGGTTGATGACGCGCTCGATGAGCACTTCGTCGATCGCCGCAACCAGTCGATCGAAATCGTCGCCGCCCGCTGGCTCATGCAGGGCCACGCCCACCGCATCGGGCTGTCGCGCTTCTCCCTCAGCGAGCCGACCGTCATGCTGCTGGCACGCACCGCCAAGGCGCTGCTGCTGCTCGTGCTGCTGGCAGCCGGCTGGCGCATCGGCCGGGCCGGCGGCAGCCGCGCCGCCTGGAGCCTCGCCGCCGCATTCATGCTCGGAATGCTCGTGTTTTCACCCCTGTTGCGCCAGTATTACCTGATCTGGGCCTTTCCCGCCGTGGCGGCCCTGACGGCGATCGCGCTGGACGCCCGCGCCGCTCGCGGCATTCGAACAGCCGGCGCGGCCGGGCTGATCGTCTGGCTGATCGGCATGACGCTGTGGATGCTGGAGTCGGCCCGCAGCGCCGGAGCGCACCTGCTGATGTTGATCGTGATTGGTGCGATTCTGCTGCATATCGCGCTCCAGGATGCGCGCCTGTCGCGAACGGCAATGAAGGAGGCCGGCCGATGAGCCGTCCGCGCAGAGCCGAGCCGCGCAACCGCACCGCACCGCCCGCCGCCGCGCCGATCACGCCGCCATCGGCACGATCCCACCTGCTGACCGCGGCGGGCGTGACGCTGGTCGTGCTGATCGCCTATTGGGCCGCGCCGCGGGCAAGCTTCGTATACGACGACAACTACGAGATTCTTCAGAACCGCCTGATCCAGGACCCCGCGCTTCTGTGGAAGGCGCTCACCTCCGACGTGTGGGCCTTCAAGGGGTATCGCGAGCAGACCTGGAGCAACTACTGGCGGCCGACGACCGTCTTCGTCAAGGCCATGTGCCATCGCGCATTCGCGAATGACCCCGCCGGCTGGCACGTCGTCTGCGTGCTGCTGCACTGGGCCGCCAGCCTGCTGGTATACGCAACGACCCTGCGCTTCGCCGCCGGCTGGCCCATCGCAACGGCGACGGCCCTGCTCTTCGCCGCGCACCCCGCGCACGTCGAGTCCGTCGTCTGGATCGCCGCCATCCCCGATCCGCTGATGACCTGCCTGCTGCTCGGCTCCTATCTCGTCTATCTCGCGGCCCGCACGCGGCCGCTGCGCGGCGGCGGGGCGCTTCTGTGGTCGGCGTCCGTCCTGCTCTACCTGCTCGGACAGGGCTGCAAAGAGAGCGCCATCTTCTATCCGGCCGCCGTGGCACTCACCGAGCTGATCCTGCGCCTCGCCGATCGTCACTCCACCGGATCCGCCCTGCGAAGCGCCGTACTGGCGACGATCCCCTTCGCCGCGCTGGCGGCGCTGTTTCTGTCGGTGCGCGGCGCCATCGTGGGCTGGTCGGTTCTGACGCCGCCTGACGCCGTGTCGGTCGGATCAATGATCCTGAGCGCACCCTTCGTGCTGCTTTTCTACCTGCGGCAGGCACTCTTCCCGCTTTGGCTGGCCCCGATGTACTCGCTGCGCCCGCTCGATCCGGCCGGCGTGGAAGCACTGCTGGGCATTGCGCCCGGAGCACCGCTGCTGGCGATCGGCGTCGCGCTGTGGTGGGCCGGCCGTCGCAACCCGCTCTACCGCCTCGCCGGCCTCTGGTTCCTGCTGCCGATCGCCCTGGCACTCAACACGCGCGTCTTCCTGCGCGAGGACATGGTGCACGACCGCTACCTCTATCTCTCGATCTTCGGGGCCATGCTGGCGCTGGCCACCGCCGCGCGCGACCTGCTGAGTCGCCGCAGCCCCGGCGCCGGTCGGCACGTCGCCGCGATCGGCGCAGCGGTCGCAATCCTGTTCTCCATCCGTGCGGCGATCTATGTGCCGGTGTGGAGCACCGACACCGCGCTCTGGGAGGCGGCGACCCGCGCCGACCCGAACTCCGCCAAAGCCTGGACCGAACTGGGCGAGGTCTATCGCCAGAGCGGCCGCATCGCCGAAGCCGTCGCCGCGATCGAGCGCGCCGCCCAATTGAACCCCCTCGTGACCAACCAGATCGTGATCGCCGCCATGCTGGCGATTCAGGACGGCCGCCCCGAAGCGGCCGAAAGGCCGCTGCGCGACATCCTGCGCCAATATCCCGACTTCGTCCTGGCGATTGACCAGCTCGCCAACGCACTCGAAAAGCAGGGCCGCTTCGACGACGCCATCGCCGTCTTCGAACAGGGCCGCCGCAGCGCCCCCTACCGCGTCGCCCTTTACTCCGTGAACATCGCCGTCCTGCACAAGCGCGCCGGCCGCGACGCCGACGCGCAGCGCGAGTTGGAGGGAGCACTCGACGCCATCCGCGCCGTCAACGACCCGGGTGCGCTCAACGGTCTCTACTTCCTGGGCGAGCTGCACCGCGCTGCGGGCCGCATCGCCGAAGCGCGGGCCATGTACCGCGAATACCTGCAGCGCACCGCGCCGCTGATCCCGCCGACCGGCGGCGGCCGCGAGTCGCAGGTGCTGCGCGACACCCGCAACCGCCGCGAGCTGGCCCAACGGACCCTAGCACAGCTCGGCGAATAACGTGGTCGGCGGGTGCGCCCGAGGGTACCATCCCGCCGATGAATCCGGCGTCGGGGCGCGGGTCGCGCTTCGGCGGGTCAGAAGCATCTGAGGAGCCTGAGCATGTCGCTGTCGCTGTTTCCGCGCCTGGCGCGTCGTTACGGAAAGCCGATGGACGAACTGACCCGCCGCGACGTGCTGCGCGCCTCGCTGGCGGCCGGAGCCGGCCTGCTGCTCTCCAACCGCCTCGGCTGGGCGCAGGAGCGGCGCGGCGCCAAGCGCGTCGTCGTCGTCGGCGCCGGGTTCGCCGGGCTGGCCGCGGCGCACGAACTGATCGCCGCCGGCTACGACGTCAGCGTCGTCGAAGCGCGCAAGCGCATCGGCGGCCGCGTACTGACCTTCACCGACTGGCTCAGCGGCCGCGTCATCGAGGGCGGCGCCGAGCTGATCGGCGACAACCACCCCACCTGGCAGGCCTACGCCGAGCGCTTCAAGCTCAAGATGCTGCCGATGACCGACGACGAGGAGCTTTCCTACCCCGTCTGGCTGGACGGCAAGCTGCTCAGCGACGAGGAGGCCGGGCAGGTCTACGAGGAGCTGGAAGCGCTGCAGATCAAGATGAGCGGCGACGCCGAGCGCATCAACGCCGATGAGCCGTGGGAAAGCCCCGACGCGCAGTCCCTCGACCGCCGCTCGCTGGCCGAGTGGATCAGCGCCGCCGAAGGCAGCGCCCTGGTGAAGAAGGCGATGACCGTCGAGTGGACCGCCAACAGCGGCGTGCCGACCGCCCGCCAGAGCTACCTGGGCTTCCTGGCCACCATCAAGGGCGGCACCGTCAACGACATCAACAAGGACTACTGGAACCTCACCGAGACCTGCCGCTGCGAAGGCGGGAATCAGCAACTGGCGACGAAGCTCGCCGACGCCATCGGCGCCAACCGCATCCAGCTCGGCCTGGCCGTCACCGGCATCCGCGTCGACGGCGGCGGCTGCAAGGTGCGCTGCGCGGACGACCGCACCTACGAGTGCGATGACGTGGTGCTGGCCACGCCGCCCGGCACCTGGAAGAAGATCAAGTTCGAGCCGGGGCTGCCCGACGCGATCAAGCCGCAGATGGGCGTGAACGTGAAGTACCTGGCCAACGTGAAGAAGCGCTACTGGCTGGACGCCAAGCTCTCGCAATACGCACTGGCCGATCTCGACGTGATGAACATGACCTGGGACGCGACCGACGCACAGGAAGGCGACGGCCCAATCTGCCTGACCAGCTTCTCCGGCGGACCGGCGGCCGAGGCCGCCCGCGCCAAGGCCGAAGCCGCCCGCGACGCCGCCTACAAGGCCGACGTCGAAAAGGTGCTCCCCGGCTTCGGCGAGAATTTCGTGCAGTCGCGCTTCATGGACTGGCCGGGCGAGCCGTGGACGCAGGCCGGCTACTCCTTCCCCGCTCCGGGCGAAGTGACCACCGTCGGCCCGCTGCTGCGCAAGGGCATCGGCAACCGCCTGCACTTCGCCGGCGAGCACACCTGCTACAAGTTCGCCGGCTACATGGAAGGCGGGCTGAACTCCGGCGTCAGCGTCGCGGCGCGAATCGCCAAGCGCGACGGAGTCGCGAAGTGAGCCACGGCCCGCTGACCCCCGTCACTGTGAACCCGCGCAACGGCGTCACCCCCGTCGCAGCGCCCCGCACAAAGGCCGCCGCATGAGCGACGGCGCAACCGCGGGCGCAGTGCAGATCGTGAAGCTCCCGGGCGACCTCCGCGACGGCGACTGCCTGTCCGACCTCTTCAGCGCCGTCACCGGCGCCTCCACGCGCCTGGTGCTCGACCTGTCCGACGTGACCTTCGTCTCATCGGCCGGGCTGGGCGCCCTGGTGCGGCTGGTCGCCTACGCCAACACGCTCGAAGCGCGGGTGGCGCTGGCCGCACCGTCGCCCTTTGTCGCCAATCTGCTCCAGGTGACGCACTTGAGCCGATTCTTCGAGATTCACGCCGGCGTCGAGGCCGCCGCCGCGGCCATTGGCGGATAGAGCGTCACGGGTGAGGCGGGCGGGTTTACGGTTGGGCGAGCAGCAGCGTGACGAAGGGGTCGATGTCGAAGTTCGTCAGCGCCCCGTCGGCGTCGATGTCGCGGTTGGAAAGCGGGCAGTCGGGATACGCCGCGGAATAGGCCGGCGCATCGACCAGCGCGAGCACAAACGGATCGATGTCGAAGTGGTCCAGCTGGCCGTCGCAGTTCACGTCGCCGGCCAGCCGCGGCTTGAGGTCGCCGTAGCGGATGTAGTCCCAGCAGACCGTGCTGGATTGCCAAGCAGCATATCCCTGCCAGACGAACATCGGCGTCGCAGAAGGGTACGGCCCGACGGGAGTACCGGTAGCCACGATTGCGCCATCGATCAACCAAGTATACCGGTCAGCACCTTCCAGCTCAATCCGAAACGTGTGTGGCCGGCTCGGCTGGAGGTCTACGAACACAAAGGGCAACAGCGCGTGACGCCGCAGCCAAACCCGATCACTGACGATGTAGGCGTTGTAGTACACGCCCCCGAACCCGCTGAGACCAACCGCTGCCCCGCCCCCCCAAGGAAACAATTCGGTCCGCGGGGCATCGCTCCGGACGCGCCATTCTGCAAAAAAGGTTGGCGCGCCATCAAAGTCCGCAAGCGAGCGCGAATAGGCGATAAACTGGCCGCCCGGCGGATCGTCTCCGGGACAGAGCGCGACGTGCTGACAGAACTGACCGGCGCCTATCGAAAGCTCGGGCGAGCAGTATTCCCCGGTAATCTCCCAGCCATCATCCACCGGCGATTCGTTGGCTTCATAGGTCACTACATCGCCCAATCCGACAGGGCAGATGACGGTTAGAGCAAGAGCCATGTGCCGTACCATTGACCGATAACCTCGATCCCAATTAGACTAACTCTCACTGCTGCCCCATTGTAGCACGCTTGACACGAAAGGAATCCACCTTGAGTAGGGGACTGTTGATCTCACGAGCGGTACTCGTGTTTGCGCTTCCGTTGGCGCAGCAATTCGCGATCGCGGACACCTGTGTCAGCAGCGGCAACTTCAAGGCGTGTGCGGCTTGGAGTTCAGGCAGCCCTGTTCACGGAACACACTTCCAAGTGACGTTCAACGGTTCGGATCCGCCGGATGTTGAACTCTTGGTTGGTCGCGATGATTGGACCGTATACGTTCAGAACTCAGGCGGAACCGCCCCAGCCAGCATGGGGCAGTTGACCGCATCGGCGAGCGCCAATTTCACGGTCGTGCTCGCAGGACCGGGGAGCACACCAGGGGCTGTGAATGTGGGAGCGATCGACCTACAGCCGTCCGGCGATCACCGCTCATCCTTGGGGGCGGGGTCGAGAATCTCCGGAGTTCTCGCAGGTGATCTGATCTTGCAAGCGACCTCCGGCGGCGCGGGCGGCGTGTTGACGTCGCTCGTGATTGATGGCGGGATCGACATTCTCGGCGTCGTCGATGTTCAAGTGCTCGGCTCGCTCGTGATCAACGACGACCACAGCGGAACCATCCTGGCGGACGTGCTCACAGACAATCTGACAGTCTACGGTATCACGCAAGACGGGTTCATCCGCATCGGCGATCTGGAGGAGGGGCGGCGATTTCGATTACTGATGAGGAGGATGTTTCCGCTGTCTTTCATGGCGAACTGCAACTGCTGAACGGCCTGCCGGCGGGCACGTCCCTGACCATCGGCCGGCCGCCGTCCATCGCGCCCGGCGCCGCTCCGCCCGAAGTCAGCTTCGGATCCGCCGACATCGCGGAGGGCGCCGTCTGCGACCTGAGAATGGGCGGCACGATCCGGCTCGACGACATCGGCAGGGTTGACGGCACGCTGTGGCTCGCGCATGAGGACGATGCCACTTTCCACGGCGTCGCGCATATTGAGACGATCGGGCAGGACGGCTGGGTCGGAGGAAGCACCGCGGACAACAACATTTTCATCGGCAGCCTGGAGGGTACGCTCGAATTCGGGAATTATTACAGTTCGCTGGATGAGATCGCACCGGGAATATTCGTCACCAACGGGCAGATCTATGTCAGCGGCGACATGACCGGAAGAATCAACATCCTGGCTGGGGAGTCTCCGCTTACGGGAGACCTCGGTGGCAGAATCAGCGTCGAGGGCTCGGTCAGGTCCGCCGATGATGAGCCGGCGATTCTCATCGAAGGCGACATGTTCGACACGAGTAGAATCGCGATCGGCGAGAACCTGGAAGGACGGATCGTCGTCCACGGCTCCGTGGTGGTCGACTGGGAAGAGCCCTCGATCTTAATCTCGGGCGATATGGCCGAGAACAGCCGACTCCTGATCGGTGGGTCGCTCATCAACGCCCAGGGCGGCACGACGATCGAGGTTCTCGGAATGATGGACGCGAGCGCCGCGATCGTCGTGGACTATGAGGGCTGGCATGACGGCGACGATTGGGACGGCAACACGAGGATCCGGGTCGATGGGGTGAACTACAACGGCAACACGCCAGCCGAGCACATCTGGGAAATCACGCCGTGCGTCGGTGACATGAACAACGACGGCGCATTCAACAACTACGACATCGACCCCTTTGTCATTGCATTGCTATGGCAGGACGAGGATCCGGCGGACGGCCTGCCGGACTATGTCAATCTGTTTCCCGGCCTTGAATACAGCGTCGTTTACCACGGTGACGTGAATTGTGACAGCGAGTTCAACAACTTTGACATCGCCGCGTTCGTGGACAAACTCACAAACCACCTCGGGTGCTGTGAGTGCGACGGCAACTGCGCAAGCTCATTCGGGGGAGGCGGCGAACAGTCCTTCAGTTCCGGCGCCCCGCCGGGATTCATCCATGGTGCCGCGTTTCGGTCCGGCCTGTCGGATGATTACTTGCTGGTCCGCTTCATCGACCACGTGGCGGCGGCGGCGGCGTTGGATGAGGAGAGCGGCTACTGGTCCGATCTCTTGTCTGGGCTGTTGGAGGAGCAATAGACCAGCCGGTCCCCGCCACGCAAGCGGCACTGCGTTTCAGCCCTGAGGGGGCGCGACAGCCGAATCCCTGACACCCCGTTGGGGCTGCGGGCATTTCGTCAGAACGGCTGTCAGCCCGCCGAGTCTGCCACGGACCCGGCGGGGCAGCCCGCCGAGCCTCCGCCCTTGCACGTACGCCGCAAAACGTCACAATGCCCCCTGTCGCGCGGCGCCCCGCGCGGCTTGAGGTGCATGGATGCACGCCGCCGCCGACCCTCCCCCTTCCGCCGCCCGCGCGCTCCGCATCACCCTGCTGCGCGGCGGCCCCGGACCCGAGCGCTCCGTCAGCTTCGCATCCGGCACCGAAATCGCCGCCGCCCTGCGCCGCCGCGGCCACACCGTCCTCGAAGCCGACATCGCCCCCGACAATCTCTCCGCCCTCGACGCCCCCGCCGACCTGATCTTCATCGGCCTGCACGGCGAATTCGGCGAAGACGGCACGCTGCAGCGCATCCTCGAACAGCGCGGCCTGAAATTCACCGGCTCCGGCTCCGCCGCCTCCGCGCTGGCCATGAACAAGATCGCCGCCAAGCGCATCGCCCAACAGTGCGGCGCGCAAACCGCCGCCTGGCGGCACATCCGTTCGCCCGAATGGCCCGCCCTCCGAACCGCCGCCCCCGCCGATCTGATCGCGCCGCTGGTCGTCAAGCCGGTCGCCTCCGGCAGCAGCGTCGAAACGCATGTGCTGCAAACCGCCGATCGACCCGCCGTCTTCGCCGCCATCGAGCGCGTCCTGGCCGCCTTCGGCGAGGCCCTCGTCGAGCAGTTCATCTCCGGGCAGGAGGCCACCGTCGCGGTGCTGGAGGGTCGCGCCCTGCCGCCCATCGTGATCCGCCCGCGGGCCCAGTTCTATGATTTCCGGGCAAAATACGAGGCTGACGACACCGAATACCTGTTCGACGCGCTGCCGCCGGCCGTGCTGCAGGAGCTGCTGCGCCGCAGCGAAGCCCTCTTCGCCGGCCTCGGCTGCCGCCACCTGGCGCGGGTCGATTGGATCGTGGACGCCGCCGGCGTCCCCTGGTTCCTGGAGGCCAACACCCTGCCGGGATTCACCAGCCACTCGCTGGCCCCCAAGGCCGCCGCCCGCGCCGGCATCGGCTTTGACGAACTGTGCGACCGGCTGGCCCGGCTCGCCCTGGAGAGCAGTGAATGAAACGCCCCTCCCGCGGCCGCTCCCGACCCGCCGCCGCCGCCGCGCGCCCCTTTCCGTGGAAGCTCTTGCTGCGCTCGACCGTCTGGCTGGCGGCATTGGGCCTGGCGGCCGCCGGCGCCCAGGCCCTCGAAACCCGCTACCGCGCCCTCGGCGAAAACCGCCAGTACTACGTCGAGTGGGTCAATCCCCCCGACTGGCTCGGCGCCGAATCCTGGCGCTTCGTCCTGGAGGATCTGCAACTGGGGCTGGCCCCGCTGACCGCGATCGGCGCGGAGGACCCCGACCTCGCGCGCCGCGCCGCCGCCATCGTCTCGGCCTCCCCCTGGGTGCGAACCGTCAAACGCGCCTCGCTGGCCGCGGATGGCGTGCTGCGCATCGAAGCGGAATTCCGCCGGCCGCTGGCGCTCGTGCTGGACGAACACGCCGCCTACCCCGTCGCCGCCGACGGCGTGCATCTGCCCCTGCGCGGCTACCGCCTCACGCACCGCGACGCCGCCGCCAGCGGCTATTTCCTGATCTCGGGCGTCGCCCAGCAGGCGCCCGAGCCGGGCGGCGCGTGGGGCGCACCCGATCTGTTCAACGCCCTGCGGCTGGTCAGCTTCTTCGAGCGCCACGACTGGTACCGCGGCCCGCTGTCGGGGCTGCGCAGCGCCTTCAACCACATCGACGCAGCCCGCCACCCCGGCTGCGTGTCGCGCTGCCTGCGACTGCGGTCGTCCGAAGGGGCGCTGATCGAGTGGGGGTTGCCCCCCGGTGAGGAGTCCGGCGTCGAGGCGCCCGCAGCCGACAAATTCGCCCGACTGGTGAGCCTCGCCCGCTCGGGACTGCCGACCGATCGCATCGTGGACCTGCGCGGCTTCGACGCCGTGATCTTCCGGCTGCTGACCCCCGAACGGGGCACGCCGCCGAATCGCTAGCGCCATATCCGCAACGCGATCGTGCGTGCGATGGGGTGCCGCTGCCGTCTCGGCAGTGCTGTTTCCGAAGGGACCGCCCTGTTCTTAGAACAACGGCGCCCCCGCCGGGTCCGGAAGCGCTCGACATTTCGCCCACCGGCGAAAAATGTCATGAAGACCGGGCGGTGCCGGGGCGTAGACTGTCTTGGGGGAAGCGATGAGGAGTACCGCCATGAGTCCCTGGATGAACGATCTGATCGCCGGGATGCAGCAGGTCGTGCCCGCCGATGCCCAAAGCCTGTACCTCATGACCGCCGGCGCCGTGGGCGTTGGCGGTGTGCTCATGCTCCTCTACGGGGCGCGCTGGATGCGCGGCCTCACCGCCGTCGGCGGCGCGGGCGCCGGCGCCTCGCTGGGTCTGACCGCCGCCGCCATCCTCGGCGTGCCGCCATGGATCACCTCCGCCTTCGGCGGAATCGTCGGTCTCGTCTTCGGCATCGCCGGCCACCGGCTGGTCGTCGGCCTGCTGATCGGCGCAATCCTGGCCTCCATCGGCTCCGCCACCTACGCCCAGCAGTCGCTCGCCCCGCACCTGGCCGCCGTTCATTCCGATTGGTCCGCCGGCAGTCTCACCAACGGCCGGCCCGTCGGCTGGGACACACTGCCCGCCGCCTTCAACGCCCTGACCGCCCGCGTCCCGAACGTCGGAATGATCCTCGCCGTCATCGCCGGCCTGTCGCTCATCGCCGGCTACCTGCTGTCCCAGTTCCTGCCGCGGCTGTCCGCTTCCGTCTGCGCCGCAACCGCCGGCACGGCCGCCGTCGGCGCATCGGCGGTCATCCTGCTTGGCGCGTTCAGCCCGCAGACCGTCGACCAACTGGTCGCACTCGGCGCGTGGGGCTGGGCGATTTTCGCCGTCATCTGGCTGGCCGGCTTCTTCCGCAATCTGCGCCCGGCTCGAAAAGCGCCGCTGCTCGACGACGAGGATGGCGACGCACGCCGCGCGCCGCGAATGGCGTAACAGGCCCGTGTTCCATCACGGCCCCATCCGCCGATCGAGGAGTCGCCGGTGTTCGAAGCATCCCCCGAAGAGCTGGACCGTCGCTGGATGATCCAGGCGCTGCGCGCCGCCGAGGACGCCGCCGATTCAGAGGATGTCCCGGTCGGGGCGATCGTCGTGCGCGAGGGGCGGATCATCGGCAAGGGCTGCAACCAGCGCGAGCGGCTTCAGGACCCCACCGCCCACGCCGAAATCCTGGCGCTGTCGGCCGCCGCCGCGGCCGTCGGCCACTGGCGCCTCAGCGGCTGCACAATGTATGTCTCGCTGGAGCCTTGCACGATGTGCGCAGGGGCGCTGGTGCTGTCACGCATCGACCGCGTCGTCTTCGGCGCGTTTGACCCCAAAGCGGGTGCGTGCGGCTCGCTCTATCAGATCACGCAGGACCCCCGCCTGAACCATCGCCCGCTCACCGAGGGCGGCGTATTGGCCGCCGAGTGCGGGGCGCTGCTGACCGACTTCTTCCGCGCCCGGCGGCGCGACCCCGAACGCACCTAAACGGGCATGCCGGTGATGATGCCCTCGTAGACCATCTCCCCGTTCACAAAGCCCTGCGTCGCGCAGATGACCCGCCGACGCTTCACTTCGAGTGCCTGCCCCAGAATGATGAACCGCGCCGGCGGCGTCACCACCCCGCGGAATTTCACGTCCGTCACCCCGCCAAACCCCAGGAACCCCAACCCCTCCATCAGGTGATGCGCCACCAGGCTCGCCATCTGCGCAGCGCACTCGATCATCACCACCCCCGGCATGATCGGCCGACCCGGAATGTGCCCGCGCACCCACCAGGCGTCCGCCGGCGCATCATAGAAACCGGCGTACAGCCCCGCCGCGTGATCCATCAGGACCACTCCGTCGAGCAATTGGAACTCGAAACGCTGCGGGTTGAACCGCCCGATCTCCTCGCGACTCAGCAGCACGCGCGAGAAATCCAGCGTGGCCGGCTCAATGAGAACCTGGGGCGGCATCCATCTCTTTCCGGGGGCGGGCCGCGCACGCCGGCGCATCGCCGGGCGCTCCACGGCCGTCAGGTCCGCGACCCGCACACAAACATGCGGGGCGGGGTACATCGCAGCAGGCGGAAGGCGTCAATCGCGGTCGGCATCCGAAGCGGGCGTACCGGCGGACTCCGCCCCGCGAATGTCCAGGATCTTCTTGCGAACATCCTGGGCCGCGTTCTTGATGTCCTGCATCACTTTGCGGACCCGCGTACCGGCCGCTTTGTTCCCGCCAAACGCCTTGCCGATGTCTTCCTGAATCTCGTCCACCATCCGCTTGAGGCGCAGAAACTCATCCATGTTCGGTTCTCCCAGTCGCTAAGGGCGGCCCCGGGCGGGGCGGTCCGGACCGCAACACGGCGTCAATCCGCGGTTTGTAGCCGCGCAGCCGCCAACCCGCAAGCCCGCCCCTCGCCGCCGCCCCATCACCTCGGTAGAGTGCCGCGGCACGGGAATCCCCCCGCGCTCGGAGCCGCTCATGCCCTCCCGGTCCCCTCGCTCGTCGTCACCCCGGTCCCGGCCGGCCGCCCCCTCGCGCGCATCGCGCTCGAATCGCCCCGCCGCGGCCGCCAAAGGCCCCGCCAGGCGACCCGCGCCCGCCAAGGCGCCAAAGCCCTCCCGGCCGGCGCGAACCCCCGCGCCGCAGCCCGCGCCGCCCGCCCCGATCGCCGAACGCCTCGCGCGCGTCCGCACCGAGCTGCGCACGCGAAAGCTGGACGGCTACCTGGTCCAATCCCCGCTGGAGCAGCGCTGGCTGACCGGCTTCACCGGCGAAGATGGCGCCGTGCTGCTGACCGCCGACCGGACGCTGCTGCTCACCGACGGGCGATTCGACCAGACCGCCGATCGCGAAGCACCGTGGGCCACGAAGGTGCTGCGCGCCAGCCGCGGGCCGGAAACCACCGCCGAGTGGTTCGGCAAGCTGCGGCTCAAGCGCGTCGGCTTCGATCCCGCCCACGTCACCGTCTCGACCTTCGCGGGATTGTCCAAGGCCGCCCGCGGCACGAAGCTCGAATCCGCAACCGGGATCATCGCCGCTCTCCGCGAATGCAAGGACACCGGCGAAATCGCCAACATCCTCGCCGCGGTCCGCGTCGCGCAAGGCGCCTTCGAGCGCGTCCTCAAGCTGATCAAGATCGGCATGCGCGAGCGCGAGATCGCCGCCTACCTCGATTTCGTGATGCGCGACCTCGGAGCCGACGGCGCCGCCTTCGAACCGATCGTCGCCGTCGGCGCTAACGCAGCCCTGCCGCACCATCGCCCCGGCGACCAGCGCGTCGAATCCGGGCAGGTGCTGCTGATGGATTTCGGCGCGCGGGTCCGTGGCTACGTCAGCGACCTCACGCGCATCGTCTGGATCGGAAACCCGCCCGACGTACTCGAACGCGCCTACCGCTGCGTTCGCGCCGCCCGCGAAAAGGCCGTCGAGGCCGTGCGCCCCGGCGCGTCCGCCGGCGCTCTCGACCGTCTCGCGCGCGACGTCATCCGCCGCGCCGGCTTCGAAAAGCAGTTCAACCACAGCCTCGGCCACGGCATCGGCCTGGCCGTTCACGAGGCGCCGTCGCTGCGAAAAACGTCAACCGAGAAGCTTGGCCCCGGCATGATCGTGACCATCGAGCCGGGCGTCTATCTGCCCGGGATCGGCGGCATCCGGCTGGAGGACGACGTCCTGGTGACCGAGCGCGGCCACGAGGTGCTGTCCTCATTGCCGCTGGAGTTTCGAATCCAGTAGCTCACAGTTCGCCGTTCGCCGCGATGACCGCAGAGCCGGCCGCCGCCCCCGTTCCCGCTCGCCGTCGCAGCGCCGACCGTCGGCTCGGCGGCGCCCCAACGCCGCACGATCGGAAGCACCGCCATGGCCGAAATCCTCCGCACGCCGCGCTTGTCCCTGCGCGAACTCTGCGAAAGCGACATCGAGTTCCTCGTCGAGTTTCTCGGCGACCCGCGGGTGATGCGCTTCTGGCCGGCGCCGCTGGACCGCGACGGCGCCACGCGCTGGCTGGCGGACCACCAAACCCGCTATTCGCGCGACGGCTTCGGCTACTGGCTGATCATCGAGCGCGAAAGCGGCCGGCCGATCGGCCAGGCCGGGCTGCTTCGCATGGAGATCGAGGGGGTCGTCGAAGCCGGAATCGGCTACATGCTCCTGCCCGCGCATCAAGGCCGCGGGCTGGCACTCGAAGCGGCGCGCGGCGTGATCGACTGGGCACGCGGCCGCGGCTTCAACCGGCCGAGCTGCCTCGTGCGACCCGAAAACGTCGATTCGCTGCGCGTCGCGATTCGGGCGGGCTACCTGCCGCGGCGAATGGTGCGGTACAAGGGCTTCGCGCACCTCTACCTGGCGCTGGAATCAGTAGCGGAATCGCCCGCCGGCGAAACCGGCCCATCCGCCGGCGGCGGAGCGGGCGCATCAAGCGGAGGCGACCCGGGCGCATCAGCCGGCGGCGCGTTCGGCTGAGTTCCCTCGTCCCCTGCGGGCGCCCCGGTATCTGTTCCGACCGGCGCAGCGACAGAGGGCGCACCGGAGTTCGTATCAGCAAACGCATCGGCGTTCGAGTTGGCGCTTGCACCGGACCTTGTCCCGCCGCTTGCATCGACGTTGGAATTGGCGCTCGTCCCGACCGGCGCAGCAACGAACGGCGTTCCGCCGGCCGCCTCCGCAGCAGCCCGTCGCGCCTTGATCTGCTGGGCCGTCGAAGGGGGAATGAACCACGCCGGCACGACCACTTGCGCCAGCAGCGACAGCACGATGGCGATGATCGCCGAAATGCCGATCCACTGCCGCACCGTCGCCGAAACCCAGCCGAACGGCCTGTGAATCGCAGACAGCGTCGCATCCGCGGCCATGTACAGCCGCCCGTGAACAACCGCCGCCGCGCCCGATCCGCCCGATTGCGCCGCCGCAGCGGCCGACTCGGTCGTCGCAGAGCCGGATCGAGCCTTGCCGCCGGCAGCCGCCGCATCTGCCGCCGGGGCAGTAGCCGCAGACGCCCGCGCGGCGCTCCCGTTTGACGAGGCGCCATCTCCGGCCGAGGCGCCATCTCCGGTCGAGGTGCCTACTCCGGTCGAGGCGCCTACTCCGGTTGAAGCGCCGTCACCGGTCGAAGCGCCCGCGCTTGGCGCGGTCGCCTCCGCACGCCCCCCACCGGCTTTCAGATTGATTTTTCGCGGTGCGGCGTCACGCGGCGCAGCGTCCTGCTGCTGCGGAACCACGATCGGCACCGTGGGCGGCCCGGCCTCCCGGATCGGTCGCGCCGCCTCGTCGTCTGATCCCGCCCCCGTCTCACCGACGCCCGCCGCCATCTCACCAACGCCGGCCGCCGCACCATCATCGAGATCGGGCAGCCCGCTGCCGATCGCCTCAGCCTGTGCGGCCTGCAGCTCTTCGTCTGTCACCAGCGGTGTGGATACGTCACTCACGTCCGCCCCCCGAAGCGCAATTCTCGCGCGCAGAATCCGTGCAGCAGCGCATCGGCACGCCGCCCGCCCGTCTGAAGTACCCCCCACAGCGCACCCGCGCTCGCCTGCGCGTCGGTGCCATGCCCCCCGGCTTGGGTGCCATGCCGCCCGAATCGGGTGCCATGCCGACGGCTTTGCGTCGGCATGCTCTTACCCCCTCAAAGAACGCTCGGGTGGCATGCTTTCGCGGTACTCCGCGTAAGCATGTCTTCATCCCCCAATTGTGCCGTGCCTTCACGGTACTCCGCGTAAGCATGTCTTAATCCCCCGAGTCTGCCGTGCCTTCGCGGTACTCCGCGTAAGCATGCCGCGCGTCGTGCCACCGCCCCTCCCGGAAAGTTCAACGCATCGGGCCGAAACCCGATGCCACACGATACACACCCCACCGGATCGCACCCCGCACCACCCGCCCTGCCGACAACCCATTATCACCCACGTCACGCCGCGTCCGAGTTCCACCCGCGCAGTCCCCCCGTCCGAGTTGCCCCACCACCGACCACAATCGAACACTTCCGAGTGAAGGGGGCGCATGTCGGCGGAACGACCGCCATCGCGCCGGGAGGGGTGCGATGTCGGCTTCCAGCCTGCCCGATCACAATCCGCAGACTTCCGCGCAACCGCAGCCACGCCGCGCCCCCCGCCCCCGCATCGGCCGAGCGCCCATGCGCACCGCCGCCGCTGTGGCAGCCGGCACCCTGTTGATCGCCTGGGCCGTTCGCCCCGTCGCCACCGGCCCGGCCGACTCCGCCCCGGCCGAAGCGCCCTCATCGGCGCACTCGGTCCACAAAGTACGCGATCGCGCGAGCGCTTCGCCCGTTACCACTTGCTGCCTTAACCACGCGTGCACCGCCGAGATCGCCGCCGACCACGCGCAAAACTTCGCCTGCGCCGGCTCGCGCGCCGCCGGCGTATCCGCCTGCTTCGCGCCCGGCACTCCGATCGAGCGGATGAACCAGGCGCTGGCGGCCATCCCCGCTGCGCCCGGCGCTGCCTACGCCCAATACGGCCGCTGGAGTTACACGGCGACGAACGGCGTGACCGGCTCGGCCGGCACCCCCATCACGCTGACCTATTCCTTCCCTCCCGACTCCAGCACCGGCAACCCCGCCACCAGCAACGTCATGCACGCACGCTTCGACGCCCTGTTCGGCTCGCGCGAAGCGTGGAAGGAGCTGTTCCGCGACATCTTCGACAGTTGGTCGGCCGTCAGCGGCGTTCGCTACGTCGAAGTGCCCGACGACGGCGCGGCCTGGCCCGGCTCCATCGGCGTACTCGGCGTGCGCGGCGACATCCGAATTCTCTGCCTGCCGATCGACGGCCCGACCGGCACGCTGGCCTACAACTACTACCCCGACGTCGGCGACATGGTCCTCGACCGCGACGAAAACTGGGCCGCCGCCGCGAACAACTACCGCTTCCTCCGCAACATCGTGCTCCACGAAAACGGCCACGGGCTGGGGCTGGAGCACGTCCTGCCGCGCGACGGCTCCAAGCTGATGGAGGCCTTCCTCAACACCGGCTTCGCCGGGCCGCAGGACGACGACATCCGCGGCGTGAACGCCTACTACGGCGACCGCTTCGAATCCAACAACCACTCCGTCACCGCCACCGAGCTGGGCGTCTTCGCCCCCGGCACGGTCACGACCGGCCTGTCGCTGCACGCACACACCGACGTCGACTGGTTCGCCGTCAGCGTCACCCCCGGTGCAACGCTGGCCTTCGAAGCCGCGCCGATCGGCGGCAGCTACCCCGTCAGCCCCGACCCCGGTACACCCGTCACCATCGACACCCGCGCGCGCATGCCGCTGCGCGTCGCCGTCTATCACCCGGACGCCGTCACGCTGCTGGCCGCCGGAAACGCCGAAACCGGCCAGACCGCCGTTTCGTCGCTCATCACGATCCCGGCCGGCGTCTCGCGCGTCTTCGCGCGCGTCAGCACCTCCGCCGCCTCCGCCGACGTGCAGCGCTACACGCTGCGCCAGACGCAGTCCGGTCCATCCGCGCGCCGGCTGGCGGTGGCCTCGCTCCCCAGCGGCGCAAGCGTGGCCTCGTCCCCGATGGACAATCTCGGTCAGACTTCGATCAACGCCCCGAACGAACTGGCCTTCAACAACGGGCAGACCGTCACGCTCACCGCCGCGACCAACGTCGCGACCGCCAGCTTCGTCCGCTGGACCATCGACGGCATCGCCCAGCCCGACGGCCAGCGCAGCATCACGCTGGTCATGGTCGGCGATCGGCACGCCGAGGCCCTCTACGCCGGCACGCTCACCGCCAGCGCCGGCCCCGATGCCACGATCGTCGCCGGCGAATCGGTCCGCCTCTTCAGCAGCGTCAGCGGCGGAACCGTTCCGTACTCATACAAGTGGACTCCCGCGGCCGGCCTGAACAACGACCGCACCGCGCACCCCTTCGCAAACCCCGCGCAGACGACCGCCTACACGCTGACCGTGACCGACGCGGCCGGCGCTGCGTCGACCGACAGCGTGACGGTGCACGTCGCCCCGCCGCTGGTCGCCGATGCCGGCGCAAACCGCTTCGTGCAGCCCGGCGAGCCCTTCTCCCTGACCGCCGCGGCCTCCGGCGGCGAGCCGCCCTATCTGTATTCCTGGTCGCCCACGACCGGACTGGGCGTGACCAGCGGCGAGCAGGTCAACGGCGCCGTCAACTCAACGACGGTCTACACGCTGACGGCCCGCGACGCCGCCGGCCGCGAGGCGCAAGACCGCGTGATCGTGGCGACAACCGGCGAACTCTCCGCCTCCCTGCTCGAGGAAGTCACCATCCGCCTCGGCGAAAGCACCGACGTCGCCCCCACCGTCAGCGGCGGCGACCCGCCCTATCTCTTCGAGTGGACCCCCTCCGTCGGCGTCGCGGCGCTGGGCGCATTCGCCACCCTCGCGCCGCGCCAGACCACGCTCTACACGCTGCGCGTCACCGACGCCTTCGGGCAGGAGGCGCTCGCGCAGACGCGCGTGGTCGTGATTCCGCGCTTGAGCGTCGCCATCGGCGCCGGCCAGGTAACCATCGAGGACGGGCAGAGCGTGACGCTCACGGCGCTGGTCACCGGCGGCGCCGCGCCCTACACCTATCGCTGGGAACCGGGCAACGGCCTCTCCGCTCCGGAAGGCCCGGCGACGCTCGCCGCGCCGCGCGCGCCCACCGCCTACACACTGACCGTTCAGGACGCCGCCGGGCAGACGGCCTCGGCCACGCTGACGATCCACGTCACGCGCACCGCCGGCGTCATCGCCGCACCGGGGGGATTGTGCGGGGTGGGAGTCCTTCCGGCCGCCGCGCTGCTGCTCGCAATGGGAGCCGGCCGGCGTCGCATTATTCGCCCGAACCGGCGTCAGATTCGCTCGATCGGCTGAATGCCGAGCAGCTCCAGCCCGAGCTTCAGCGTCCGGGCCGTCAGATCGCACAGCCGCAGCCGGCTGTCGCGCGTCCGGGCATCCGGTGCCTTGAGCACCGGGCACGCCTCATAGAACTGCGTCAGGTCCGACGACAGGTCATACACATACGAACAGAGCACGTGCGGCGTCAGGTCCGCCGCCACCACCGCCAGCGCCTCGCGGAAGCGCAGCAGTCGCAGCGCCAGCGCCCGTTCGGCCGTATGGCCCAGCACGATCTCCGCCGCACTCGCCGACGCCGCGTCGCGGTGCTGCGGCCCGCCGTCCGCCGCCGCCTCGCGCAGGATCGAGCGCAGCCGCGCATAGGCATACAGCAGGTACGGCGCCGTGTTCCCCTGCAGCGCCACCATCTTGTCCCAACTGAAGACGTAATCACTATTGCGGTCGTTCTTCAGATCCGCGTACTTCACCGCCGCCACGCCGATCGCCCGCGCCAGCGAACGCACTTCCGCATCCGCCGCCTCCGCACCAACGGCGCTCTGCCGATCGCGGATCACGGCCGCGACCCGCTCCTCCGCCTCGTCCAGCAGCTCCGAGAGCCGGATCGTCGCCCCGCTGCGCGTCTTGAGCGGCCGCCGGTCCTCTCCCATGACGCTGCCGAACGTGACGTGCTCCAGCGACACCTCGTGACAGGCCCAGCCGACGGCCCGCGCCGCGGCGAAGAACTGCCGGAAATGCTGCACCTGCCGCGCATCGGTGACGTAGATCAGCCGCCGCGCCCCCAGCTCCTCGATGCGATATCGCACCGCCGCCAGGTCCGTCGTCGCATACAGAAACGCGCCGTCACTCTTGCGGATCAGCAGCGGCAGCGCCTCGCCATCCGGGTTGCGGAACTGCGGCTCGTGCTTCTCGTCATAGAGAAACACGCACACCGCGCCGTGATCATCGCGGACCACCCCGTAGGGAGCCGCCGCCGGTTGCGACCGATCTCGCTCGATCAGCCGCCCGCGCAGCTCCGCCACCGTCGCCTCCAGCCGATCGTGAAAAAAACTCTCCCCGCAGACATCCTCCGGCCGCAGCAGCACCCCCAGCCGCTCATACATGCTTTGCGTCTCGCGCAGGCTCACCTCCCGCGCAATTCGCCACGCATGCAGCTCTTCCTCGTGACGGGCGTGCAGCATCTCCGCCACGATGTGATTCGACAGCCGCGCCAGCGGCACCGGCCGCGACCGCAGCGGATCCCGCACACCGATCTCCGCCGACTCCGGCGCATCCTCCACCGCGTTCACGAAGCGATACGCGCTGGTCAGCACCTCCAGCGTCGCCGCAATGCGCGTCCGCCCCGCCTCGAATTCACCCAGCCATTTCCCCCATTCCGCCGAGCGCTCCGTCGAAAGCGCCTGCGACATCTCCTCGCCCAGCGCCACCAGCCGCGCGCGACGCGCCGCCGGATCAGCCCCAGCGCCGACCTCCGCCGCCGCCGCCGCGAAGTGACCGACCAGCGCCGCCGCATCCGCGCAGCGCCCCCCCGTCTCCAGCCGGAAGACGTGCCAGATGCCCAGGATCACCATCCCCATCTGCGTCCCCCAGTCGCCGACGTGATTCTGCCGGATCACGTCGTCTCCCAGGAACGCCAGCACCCGCGCAATCACGTCGCCGATGATCGTGCTGCGAATGTGCCCGACGTGCATCTGCTTGGCGATGTTCGGCGACGAGTAATCCACGATCACGCGCTGCACCCGCGCACGCGGCGGAATGTCCAGCCGATCCGCCGCCCCCGCCTGCGGAATCCCGCCGATCCGCGACGCCAGCCAGTCGTCGCGCAGCCGCACGTTGATGAACCCCGGCCCCGCGATCTCCGGCGCCTCCGCCACGTCGTCGAGCCGAACCCGCGCCGCAATCCGCTCCGCCAGCTCACGCGGCTTGCAGCCCGCCGCCCGCGCCAGCGACATCGCCGCGTTGCACTGATAATCGCCGAAGCGCGAATCCGCCGAAGGACGCACGATCGGATCGATCTGCTCCGCCGGCTGATTCAGAATGTCGCCGATTGCCGCGGAAAAGCGGCCCCTGAGCAGTTCCAGCAGACTTTCGGCGTGCATTGCGCGGAATCCTCGTCAATCGTGGCTTGCCCCGGAAATCGGGCCGGCCATCTTACCGCGCCGCGCACCCGCGTCCCCCGTACACCACCGCGCAACTTGCGACAGCTTCAGACGTGCATTCGCATCCGGCCGCTGCGTAGGATGGTCGCCTGAGGTTCAACCCGCCGCGCCGATCGGCCGCGCGGCGGCCAACGCCAAATCCTTCGGAGCGCCGCATGTCCACCCGTCGTGATTTTCTCAAGCTGTCCGCCGCCGCTTCCTGCGGCATCCTCACCGGCCTGCCCGCGCATGCTGCGCCGCAATCCGCGCAACCCGCGACAAAAGCCGCCGATCCGCGGAAAATCCTGATCCTCGGCGGCACAGGATTCCTCGGCCCCGCGATTGTCGAAGCCGCCACCCGCCGCGGCCACACCCTCACGCTCTTCAACCGCGGCAAGACCAACCCGCAGCTCTTCCCCGAAATCGAGAAGCTCCGCGGCGATCGTTCAACCCGTGAGCTGGACGCCCTGCGCGGCCGACAGTGGGACGCCGTCTGCGACGACTGCGGCTACATCCCGCGCCATGTCCGCGAAATGACCGACGTGCTGCGCGGTTCCGTCAAACAGTACATCTTCATCTCGTCCGTCTCCGCCCTCGGCGACAAGCTCCGCCCCGGCCTGGACGAAACCGCCCCGGTCGCCACGATGGCGGATGAGAGCGTCGAAAAAGTCACCGGCGAGACTTATGGCCCGCTCAAGGCGCTCTGCGAACAGGCCGCCGAACGGGCATTCCCCGGAGCCACGACCAACATCCGCCCCGGCCTCATCGTCGGACCCGGCGACCCCACCGACCGCTTCACCTACTGGCCGGTGCGCGTCCAGCGCGGCGGCGAGATTCTCGCCCCCGGCGAGCCTTCCGACCCCGTGCAGATCATCGACGTCCGCGACCTCGGCGAGTGGATCGTCCGCGTGATCGAGCAGCGCACCTTCGGCGTCTACCACGCGCTCGGGCCTGAGAAAGAGCTGTCCGTCGGCGCAATGCTGTCCGCCTGCCGCACCGCGTCCAAGGCGCCGGGCGAGCTGACATGGGTGAACGCCGAGTTCCTCGAATCGCAGAAGGTCACCCCCTGGGGCGACATGCCCGTCTGGGTGCCGCCGACCGGGGATTCCGCCGGTTTCGGGCGCATCGACAATCGCCGGGCCATCGCCGCCGGGCTGCGCTTCCGACCCATCGCCGACACGGCCCGCGACACGCTGTCGTGGTGGAACGAACAGCCCGAGGAGCGCCGCAGCAAGCTGCGCGCCGGCATCAGCGCCGAGCGCGAAGCCGAGGTGCTCCGCGCCTGGCACGCGCGCACCAGCAGCCCGCGGCGCAAGGCTTGAGCGCAGGTCGCCGCACGCCGCGCAGCGGCGACCAGGCCGAGCCGCCGGCTCGGACCACCGCGGCCGCGCTGTGGTCCCGCGCGGCGGACATCCACCCCGGCGAGGCCGGCCTGGTGCTGCGAGCCTGGCTCTACGCCTTCTGCGTGCTGGCGACGAACTCGCTGCTCAAGCCGCTCCGCGACGACGTAGGCGTCGAAATCGGCGCCGGGCGCCTGGCCTGGTCCTACACGGCCACATTCATCATGACCGCGGCGCTCCATCCGCTCTTTGCGGCGCTGGTGCGGCGCTCGACGCGCAGACGCCTGACCCCTTTCGTGCACCGCGCCTACGCAATCGGCGTGATCGGCGCGTTCGTGCTCTTCGAGCACGGACCGGCGGTGCTGCGCCCGTCAACGGCCTTCGGCCTGTTTGCCTGGATCAGCACGCTGAACCTGCTGACCGTGTCGCTGTTCTGGGGCGTGATGGCCGACACGCTCCGCCCCGGACAGGCCCGGCGGCTCTTCGGACTGCTCGCCGTGGGAGCCACACTCGGAGCCGCCGCCGGCGCGGCATTCGTCTGGATGCTGGCTCAGTCGCTGAACGTCCTCGCATTCGTGGGGCTGGCGGCGCTGCTGCTGGAGATCGGCGGGCGGTCGGCGGCCGCCCTGCGCGAGACGCAGGATGCCGGCGAACGCAACGACGCCCGCGCTGCCCCGCGCATCGAATCCGCCTCGCTCGACAAACCCGCATCGCGCAACGAAACCGCCATGCTCGACGACACCGACGACGCGCGGCCAAGCGCATCAGCCGCTGATCGCCCCATCGGCGGCGGCGCGTGGGCCGGCGTGCTGCACACGCTCCGCTCCCCCTACCTGCTGGGCATCAGCGCCTACATGCTCCTGCTGACCACCGCCGCCACGTTCACCTATGCGGAGCAATCCCGCGCCGTCGAGACGCATGGCGGTGCGCCCGCCGCGCGGCGCGAGTATTTCGCGCGCACCGAACTCGCCGTGAACTCCGCCTGCCTGCCGGTCCAGTTGCTGCTCACCGGGCGGCTGATGGCGTGGCTGGGCGTCGGCGGCAGCGCGGCCATGCTGCCGCTGGTCACGGCGGCGGGGTTTGCCCTGCTGGCGTCGGTCGGCGGAGGTAGTGTGCTGAGTCTGCTGTTCGCCTTCCAGGTGCTTCGCCGCACCAGCGACTATGCCCTGTCGCGGCCGGCGCGCGAGGCACTCTTCTCCGTCACACCGCGCACGGACAAGTACGCCGCCAAGGGCTTCATCGACACCTTCGTGTACCGCGGCGGCGACCTGCTGGCGATCTGGGTACACACGCTGTGGCGCGACGCCGCCGGCCGGACGCTGGCGGACACGGCAATTCTAGTGGGCGCCGGCTGCACAGCGTGGGCGCTGCTGAGCCTCTGGCTGGGACATCGGCACGCTCTGGCACTGCCCCGCGCCGACCGCAGCGCGTAAAGCCCGCCGGATGCCTTGAGCATTCGCCGAGCGCCTTGAGCATCCACCGAGCGCCTTGAGCATTCGCCGAGCGCCATCGTGTGGTGACAGGCAGTGTGGCATGCTTTCGCGGTACTCCGCGTAAGCATGCAGCGCGTCGTGGCACCGCACTTCCGGGCAACGCGTCGTGCCACCGCCCTTCCGGGCAGCACGTCGTGGCACCGCCCTTCCGGGCGGTGCGTTTGAACCGCGGACACGATGAAGCGCACCGAGTGAGTGAAAGCGCCGCAGCAGTAAGCGCACGGGAAGTCACACCATGCACCGGGCAGAAGCCCGGTGCCACAGGGCCGCCGGTGTCCTGCGTTCGCAGTACTCCGCGTAAGCACGCACCTCGTCAACCGGCGACAGGTCTCCGCCCCGCAACCGGCTCCCGCCCGATTCGCTCGCAGCCGCACATGAAATTGCGAGGCGTGACGCGATCAATGATTGCTGGTCGCAGGTAGGGAAACGGCCGATAGCCGCAGATAGGGGAATCATGAACACCCGCGATCCCTCCGCGGCCGGATCCGACACCAGGACTTCGATCGCGGATGGAACAAGGTGCGAGACAACTCAGGCGGCGGTTGCAGGTCAGCCCCGCGAGGTCCGAGAAGACCCGCAAGGAGTGTGAGCGATGTCAGCCAGGTCATTCATCAGCGTGGCCGTGATTGCGGCCGTCACGGCGTTTGGGACTTCCCGGCCGGCCCACGGCTCGTGGACTGTCACAATTCTGCATCCCTCGCACACGACATATTCCCTCGCTGAAGCCGCCAGCGGCGTACAGCAGGCGGGGTTCGTCGTATCGGAGCAACGGGCGCACGCCGCGCTTTGGAGCGGCACGGCCGAGTCATGGATTGACCTGCATCCCGCCGGTGCGACGGAATCCGGCGCGAGTGCCGCCAGCGGCATGCAGCAGGGAGGGTCCATCAGTTGGGGACAGCGGTGGCGCGCCGCGCTATGGAGCGGCACCGCCGATTCGTGGATCGACCTGCACCCCGCTGGGGCAACATGGTCCGACATCCGTGCGATGAGCGACGGACAGCAAGCCGGCATTGCCGAGGTGGCGGGAGTGATCCGCGCGAGCCTCTGGAGCGGCACGGCCGACTCGTGGGTTGATCTGCATCCCGCAGGCGCAGCGTGGTCCTCCGTTCAAGCCATGAACGGCGGGCAGCAGGCCGGCTGCGTTGAAGTCGCGGGAGTGACCCGCGCAAGCCTCTGGAGCGGCACGGCCGATTCGTGGATCGACCTGCACCCTGTCGAGGCGGGTCATTCGGTTGCCCGTGCAACAAATGGTACGCAGCAGGCGGGTTTTGTGTTTGTGAACGGCGTATATCGGGCCTGCCTCTGGAGCGGAACCGCCGCGTCGTGGGTGGACCTGAACCCGGCGGAGTCCGGCATGTCCGAGGTCATGGCCGTCAGCGGCGGGCGGCAGGCGGGGTTTGCCCACGTCGGAACGGTGAATCGCGCCAGCCTGTGGAGCGGAACGGCCGATTCGTGGATCGACCTGCACGCGCTCCTGCCGCCGGAGTATTCCTACAGTTTCGCACACGGGATTTCGAGTGACGGCGACGTCCTCCGCATCACCGGGTATGGCCTCAACACGCTCACCGGCCGGGACGAGGCGCTGCTCTGGACGCACACCGGCGCGATCGTGCTGCTCCGCGGCGACCTGAACTGCGACGGCGCGGTCAACAACTTCGACATCGATCCGTTCGTGCTGGCGCTGTCCGACCCGGCCTTGTATCAGGCTCGGTACCCGTCCTGCACACTCCATAACCGCGATTGCAACGGGGACGGCGTCTTCAACAATTTCGACATCGAGCCGTTCCTTGCATGCCTGGAGAGCTTCGGATGTCCGTAGCAACGCCGGCGACCGAGAACAGCCCCGGCGCGGCGCTTTCGTGGCGGATGGAGAAGGACGAGGAGATGCAGGGCGCGCGTGCGCAACGACTCCAGAGATCGAGTGGCGTGCATTCGCGGCGTACCGCCAATGCACGCCACCCTGCAGCGCGCTGGCCAAGTCTACTGATGCACGCCGCGATCGATCCGGCTTACGGGCAGCCGAAGTTGATGATGCACGTCACGAACGGATCGATGTCGAAGTTATCGACGCGACCGTCGCGATTGATGTCCAGCACGCACTGATACAGGCAGGTGCCGCCCGCGTTGCAGGCGCTCATCCAGGCCGCCTCCCCATTCACGATCGCCGTGATGAAGCAATCGATGTCGAAGTTCGTGATTGCGCCGTCGCAGTTCGCGTCGCCGCGAAGCTGGCTGTCGCACGGGTTGGCGCTGGTATTGAGCGAGAAGGAAAACGGAAGCTGCACGGGTGCGCCGCTCGCGACGATCACGTTCCACTGCACCGCCCCGGTGAAATCACCCGGGCCGAAGGGCACGCCGGTGTTATTCAGGCTGTCAATGTCCGCGTCGGTGAGCAGCCCGCGCAGCGTGGAAAAGGCCATCACCTGGTAGAGATTCGCGGTCGGCGCAAAGACCTCGCCGAAGACGCCCGTGGACCCGTCCGTCACGCGCAGTTGTCCCGGGGCGACGAACACAGCCGAGTCATTCGCGGAGCCTGCCATGTCCAGGTCGATGTAACCGAAAAAGGACACGTCCAGCGGCATGGAGCTGGTCGTGCTGAGCAGAACCGTACCGATGACCTGGCAGGTCGCCGGACTGTTCGGTCCGTCGATCAGGCGATATCGCACCACCGCGTTCAACCCCTCCGGCTCCGAGTAGTGCAGCGTCAGCTCGTTCCCGACGGCGATGTTGGACGTTCGGTTCGACAGGGCGAACTCGCGCGCGTTGACGCCGTTGACGCGGTACCACCACCACTGCTGGAAGAGCTGATCGAGGGTGTCGCCCCCGGCGATCAGCACCGAAGACGTGCCGCCGATGGTTCCCGTTCGCACCGTCGCGCCGGTCGTGTTCGCTGTGGGCATGGTAAACGTCGAGTCGCCGTGCGTGATCGTCTGGGCAGACGCCGTCGCCGCCAACCCCGCGGCCAGCGAGGCAGCCGCCAGCCCGGACACAACAATGCGAATGGATGCGTTTCGGGACGAATTCATGGGTCTGTTGCCTCCGGGACTCGATGTGCGGCCGATCAGCGCGAGGCCCTCGTCGCGCCGGCGACCCGTTTCAATCGGAAGAGGACAGCGTAACGGGTTCGCCACCCCCAATTCAACGCAAACTTCGGCCCGGCAACGGATTCCGCGATTTGCAATTCACCGCCGATAACCGCGCCCGACTATTGCCACCCATCCGCCGGAAACGCCCCCGAAGCCAGACCGGCCAGCAGCTTGTAGCCCCAGCCTCCCAGAAACAGCCCCGCAATCAGAAAAAACAGCCGCAGCGGCGTCACGACGCTCAGCACCCGCACCGGCGGCCGACCGCTCACCAGCGACCACAGCGCCAGCGGCAGCGCCGCCATCATTCCCAGCGCCATCAGCAGCCCCGCCGGCTGGCTCGTCCACGCCGACACCACGCTGCCGCGCACCGCGTGCGAAAACGCCGTTGTCATCCCGCAGGTCGGGCAGGGCAGCCGCGAGCGAACCAGCCAGCCGCAGCGCGCCATCCCCAGTTGCTCATGCGTGCCAAAACCCCGCGGATCCGGCCGCAACAGCGCCGCGGTCAGCAGCACCGCCGCGCACACCGCAACCACAAACGCGGCCATCCAGCGCACGCGACGCGGCTCGATCGCCGCCTTTGCCGATTCGTGCAGACCGGCCTCGCCCTCGACGGGCGCTGCTCGGCCGGGCGGGTCGAGTTGCTCATGTTCACCCGGGTTACGGCGGTCGAATTCTCTCGGGTCGCGGCTCACGATGGAAATGATATCCCCCGTTGACTCAGCGGAATCGGCGCACCGCCTGCTCAAAAATCGCAAGCCCGTCGCCGTCCTCCCGCGCCGGGCGTGACGTCCAGCACGGATGCTGCGTTCCGATCACAAAGCGCTCCGGGTGCGGCATCAGCCCGAAGATCCGCCCCGTGCTGTCGCATAGCCCCGCAATGTCCGACGTGCTGCCGTTGGGATTGAACGGCCCCTCAACCGCCTCAACGTCCGCCGCGGCCCCCGCCGCCGGCCGACAGTACAGCAGCGCTGCGCGCCCCTCCGCGATCGCCGCCCGTTCGGCCGCTTCGTTTGCGAAGCGCACCCGCCCCTCCCCATGCGCGATCGGCAGCTCATACGCGCGCCCCGGTTCGAGGAATGCGCAGCGCGTCCGCTCCGCCGCCCGCAGCGTGACCCAGCGATCCTGAAAACCGGGCGGCTCGTTGTCGCAGAGCGTCACGTCGGCCGGCGCAGCGCCCGAGCCGTCGCCGCTGAGCAACCCCGCCTTGGCCAGCGCCTGAAACCCGTTGCAGATCCCCAGCACCAGCCGATCGCGGCGGACAAACTCCCGGATGGCGTCCCCCAGGTGCCGCGCGAGCTGCGACGCCAGGATCCGCCCCGCCCCAATGTCGTCGCCATAGCTGAATCCGCCGGGAAGCGTCAGAATCGCATATTCGGCGAGTTTATGCGGCGATTCCGCGAGTTCGCGAATGTGCACGCGCTGCGGCGCAGCGCCGGCCCGCTCCCAGGCATGACAGGTCTCGCCGTCGCAATTCGTGCCCGCAGCCCGCAGCACCAGCACGCTCACACCCGCCACGTTGACCTCCTGCCTGCCGGCCGGATCGGCCCCCGGCCCCCAATCGGCCGGCCGCCCAGATCCCGTACGTCCGCCGAACTTGCACGAACCCGCCCGGCCCGGAACAATCTACACGAATGCGGGGGCGCTCTGTCGCCCCCTGAAAGCGGGAATCCCCATGAGATCCGTCCATGCGCTGGTCCTTGCCTTGCTCGCCTCCGCCGCTGCGCTCGCACAAGAAGAGGAGCCGGAATCTCCCGATCCTCCCCCCATACCCGGTGCGACGCGCGACGTCGCCGAAAATGTCGGCAAGCTGCTCCACACGCTCGATTCGCTCGGCCCGTGGGAGGAGCACTACGGCCACATGATGAACGCGGTGGACACGGTCTACCGCCGCAACGGCTGGACCGACGAGCCGGACCGCTTTTCGCTTGAGTTGATCCGTGAGGTCGAGTCGCGCCCGCCGATGGCGATTCAGGAGCGCTTCGACGTGGTCGTCGGCATGTTCAGCGACCGCTACATGCTCGATGAGCAGCAGGAATCAGCGCTGCGCGGCGTGATGCTGCAGGAATCGCTGCGGATGTTCACCCGGCACTCCGGCCGGATCATGCAGTACGGCATGGAGATCATCCAGACCCGCGCCGCCGGCGAGCCGTTCACCGCCGAACAGGTGCAGCGCTGGGCGTCGCTGGCGCAGCCGGTGTTTCTCGACGCGCGCGAGCGCATGACGCAGGTCGCCCAGCAGTTCGGCGAGAAGCTCGACCCGCAGCAGCGCGAATTACTGGAGCGCGACCTGGGCGCCGCCAATCGGCGGCTGGACTGGGTCGGTCAGCGCGGCGAGGCGTGGATGCGCGGCGAGTGGTCGCCCGAAGACTGGGGCATCGAAAGCGACCCGGTTCAGCAGGCCGGCGAAGCACGGGCCGCCGAGCGCGCCGCGGCCGCGAGCGCCGGCGCTACAACCCCGGGCGGCGCCGGTAAAGGAGCCGGCCCCGGAACGGGATCGAGCGCCGCCTCCGGCGAAAAGGGCGTCGCCCCCGGAAACGAACCGGCCGGTGGCGGCGGCGCTGATCGCGCACCCCGACAGCCTGCCGGCGCTTCAGAAAACGTTCCAGCCGGTGCGGACCCCAATGCCCCCGGCCCGTCCAAGCCGGCCGGCGGCAGTCCGTCGAACCGTCCCGCCGCCGAGCAGGACGCCTGGGCGCGGTATGTGCAGGCGTTCATCGACAAGTATCGCCTTGACCGCGAGCAGAGCCGTCGGGCGTGGATGATCCACGACGAAGTGCGACCGCGCGTCACGCTGGTGACGCAGCGGGCCGCGGAGCGCATTTCAAGCGCAGCACCCGCCGCGGCGGAGGGCGTCAATCGACAGCGCGACGCCGAGCTGCGCCGCTTGTTCGAGCAGATGGCCCGCCGCCTGGACCGGCTGGTGACGACGTCGCAGCGCCGCAGCGCGGCAGATACCGCGCTCCCGGACCCGGTTCCGGGCGGGCAGCCGGCTTCGCGGCCGGCCCGCGGGAAATAGCGGATCGGCCGGCGCGACGGGCCGCGGTCGATCGGCCGATAGAGTCCCGGGAGTGCGCGCCGGGTCGTCGGCGGATCGGTTTGGAATAGAATCTCCCCTGTGGCGAAGTCGGGCCGGTGATCCCCGGCCGGTGCGCTGAGCGGGGGATGTCCTGTGCAGCAGGAAAAGGCGCGGCCGGCACAGCCCGGCGCCGCGAAGGATATATGAGTCAGTCACCGAACAGCCTGAGCATCGCGTTCGCGGAGGAGTTGTATCAGTCCTATGTGCGCGATCCGGCGTCGGTGCCGGAGGATTGGCGCACCTACTTCGACCGCTACGCCCCGCGCGACGGATCGGCCGACGTACCGCTCGGCCCGACCTTCCGCCCGACGAGCATCTTCAATCCGCCGACCGACGCAGGCGCTGACTTCGTGTCCGGAGCGGCGCTCTTCGGCGGCGCGCGGCCGGCCGACATCGCGTTCCTGCAGGATCGCGTCGGCATGATGATCCGCAACTACCGCGTGCGCGGGCACCTGATCGCGGCGCTGGATCCGCTCGGGCTGGAGCAGCCGGAGCCGGCCGAGCTTGACCCGGCGCATTACGGCTTCACCGAGCAGGACATGGAGCGCCCCTTCTCGGCGCTCTCACTGGGCGGCGCGCCGCCGGTGCTGACGCTGCGGCAGATCATCGAGCGCGTGCGGAACACCTACTGCCGCTCGATCGGCGTGCAGTACATGCACATCGACGACATGGTGGTGCGCAACTGGCTGCAGGAGCGGATGGAGGCAACCGAGAACCGCACCACACTGGCGCGCGAGGAGCAGCTCCGCATCCTGATGCGCCTGACCGACGCCGTGATCTTCGAGCAGTTCATCCAGAAGAAGTTCCTGGGGGCCAAGTCGTTCTCGCTCGAAGGCGGTGAGACGCTGATCCCGCTGCTCGAAATCGCGATCGAGCACGCCGGCAGCCAGGGCCTCAAGGGCGTGATGATCGGCATGGCCCATCGCGGGCGGCTGAACGTGCTCGCGAATTTCATGGGCAAAAGCCCGGAGCGCATCTTCCGCGAGTTTGAGGACCAGGCCGCGCATCTCCACCTCGGCCGCGGCGACGTGAAGTATCACCTCGGGTACAGCAATGACTGGAAGTGCTCGAACGGGCAGGTGGTGCACCTGTCGCTGTGTTTCAATCCCAGCCACCTCGAGTACGTGAACCCCGTCGCGATGGGGCGGATGCGCGCCAACCAGGACCGCGTCGGCGACGAGGCCCGCGAGCTGGGCATGACGCTCATGATCCACGGCGACGCCGCCTTCATCGGCGAGGGCGTCGTCCAGGAAACGCTCAACATGTCGCAGCTTCCCGGCTACCAGACCGGCGGGGCGCTGCACGTCATCGTCAACAACCAGATCGGCTTCACCACGCCGCCGGCCTCCGCCCGCTCCAGCCGCTACGCCAGCGCCATCGGCAAGATGCTCCAGATCCCGATTTTCCACGTCAACGGCGAGGATCCCGAAGCCGTCGCCGCGGTCGTGCGGCTGGCGATGGACTTCCGCAAGACATTCCGCCGCGACGTGATCGTGGACATGTACTGCTATCGCCGCCGCGGGCACAACGAGACCGATGAGCCCTCCTTCACGCAGCCCGTGATGTACCGCGCCATCGCGAAGCGCCCGCCCATCCGCGAGAGCTACCTGGAACACCTGCTCAAGCTGGGCAACGTGACGCGCGAAGAGGCCGATCAGCTCGTCGAGCTGCGCCGCGCGCACCTGGAGCGCGACTTGCAGAAGGCGCGCACCTCGGAGGAGCCGCCGCGCCGCGGGCCGCACGTGCTGCGCCGCGCGTGGCAGGGGCTGGCCGGCGGGGCGGATGCGGAAGCCCCCGACGTGCAGACCGGCGTGCCGCGCCGCAAGCTGTCGGAGCTGCTGACGGCGCTGGCGACACTGCCGGCGGATTTTCATCCGCATCCGAAATTGCTGCCGCTGCTCGAAAGGCGGCGCGAAATGGCCGCCGGCACGGCGCCGCTGGACTGGGCCGCCGGCGAAGCGCTGGCCATGGCCAGCCTCGCCGCCGAGGGCGTGCCGGTGCGGCTCAGCGGGCAGGACGCCGGACGCGGAACGTTCAGCCACCGGCACGGCGTGCTGCACGATCACCAGGACGGACACACCTACATCCCGCTCAATCACGTCGCGCCGCGCCAGGGCCGCGTCGAAATCTACGACAGCCCGCTCTCCGAGACCGGACCGCTCGGCTTCGAGTACGGCTACAGCCTCGACTACCCCGAGGCGCTCGTGATGTGGGAAGCGCAGTTCGGCGACTTCGTGAACTGCGCCCAGGTCATCATCGACCAGTTCATTACCAGCGCGGAAGTGAAGTGGAATCGCCTGTGCGGGCTGGTCATGCTCCTGCCGCACGGCTTCGAAGGGCAGGGGCCGGAGCACAGCTCCGCGCGGCTGGAGCGCTTCCTGCAACTGGCCGCCGACGACAACATCCAGGTGATCCAGCCCAGCACGCCGGCGCAGATGTTCCACGCCCTGCGCCGCCAGGTGCGCCGCCCGTGGCGCAAGCCGCTGGTCGTGATGACGCCCAAGAGCATGCTCCGCCATCCGCAGGCCGTCAGCACGCTGGCCGACCTCGAGAGCGGCACCTTTCAGCGCTTCATCGGCGACGCCAACATCACCGACCGCCGCAGCGCCTCCGCCATCAGCCGCGTCCTGCTCTGCTCCGGCAAACTCTACTGGGAGCTGCTCAAGGAGCGCACCACCAGCCGCCGCGACGACGTCGCGATCATCCGCATGGAGCAGTACTACCCGCTGCGCGAGGACGCGCTGCGCGACGTGCTGGCGCCCTACGCCGATGGCACCCCCGTCGTCTGGGTGCAGGACGAGCCGGAGAACATGGGCGCCTGGCGCTACCTGCTCCGCAGCTTCTCGGCGACGCTCTTCGGCCGCTTCCCCTTCAGCGGGGCCTATCGACCCGCCTCGGCCAGCCCGGCCACCGGCTCCAAGGGCGCCCACGAGATCGAGCACGAGCTGCTCCTGAACACGGCCTTCGGCGTCGCCCAGCGGCCCGCCGCCGCCGGCGCCCCGCGCGGCAAGCCGCGCGCTGCGCCAAAGGCCGGCGCCGGCAACGGCGCACCGGCCCGCCGCTCCAAGGCCGGCTCCGGACGCCTGGTCCGCGGCCGCGGGCGACGCTGACGATGCGCGCCGCGCGCCTACAATCTCCCGTTGTCCATCTGTGGAGCGACCCGCTGATGATCCGCTCACGCCACCGTCGACTTTGCCCGCTCCTCGCTGTTCTGCTGCTGGCCTCCGGCCTCGCGAATTGGCCCGCACGGGCCGACGAGCACTCCGCGGACGCCGCTCCATCGGGCGGACAGCCGGCCACGGCATCTGATCCGGCCGCCGCACCGGCGCAGGCCGCGGATGTCGCGGCCGGAAGCGCCGGCAACCCCGCCAAGTCGGCTACGGAGAGCGGGTCGCCCGCGACGCGTTCCGCCGAGTCGCCCGTCGATCCGGCCGTCGATCGCCTGCTGACCCGCCTGGAGGATCGCCGGGTGCGCGACGTGCGGGCGCGGGTGAACTGGTCGCGGCAATACGTCGTGGACATCGACTCGAAGCCCGAGACGCGCCTCGGGGAGATTCACTATCGCGACGGCGAGCCGACGCCGAAGTTCCTGGTGCGCTTCGAGAAGCTGATCCACCCCAGCGGGCGCGTCGACGCCCTCAACGAAAAGCACATGTTCGACGGCGAGTACTACGTCGAAATGCAGGCCCGCGACCAGACGCGCACCATCACGCGCACCCAGGTCCGCCGCCCCGACGACAAGTCCAACCCGTTTCGCATCGGGGAAGGGCACTTCCCGCTCCCCTGGGGGCAGCGCAAGGCGGACATCCTGCGCGAGTACGAAGTCGCCCTGCAGGACGAAGACCCCGCGCTCGCCAACCACGACCGGGTCCGCCTGACCCCGAGGAAGAACACGCGCGGCTACACGCGCCACCGCTGGGTCGATTTCTGGATCGCGCGCAGCGGCGACGCCGCCGGCCTGCCGGTCCAGGTGCGCGTGGCCGAAATGGACCCCACCGGCGCCTTCAACGCCGTGTTGACCGTCCGCTTCGATGAACCGCGAATCAACTCGGGCATTTCGGACAGCGTTTTTCGCATCGAAAAGCCCGCCGGCGAAAGCGGCTGGATCGAGGAAGTGGTCCCGCTGCGGGAGCCTGCACCGACAAGCGCAACCCCGCCGAAGTAACAGTCGATCCGCCGCCGCACCCATCGGCCGCGCGCCCGACCCCCGAAGCCGTCCGCCGAATCGACCGCGCTGGAGCTTGCGTGTCCGCCCCCGATCGCTATCGCTGGACCCTCGAGCCGGAGATCGTCGAAGCGCGCCGCCGCGCGCGCTCGAGTGCGCCGCAGAGCGCGCCGCCGCTGGTCGCCACGCTGATCGCCGACGATCTCACCCCGGTCAGCGCCTATGCCCGCCTCGCGCACGGCCGGCAACGCGCCTTCCTGTTCGAAAGCGTGGTCGGCGGCGAACGCGTCGCCCGTTACTCCTTTCTCGGCGCAGCGCCGCTCCGCGGACTGTCCGCAACCGGCTCCGTCATCCGCGAAATTCATCACGCCGACGGCCGAACCCGCGATCTGCCCGGCGGCGATCCGTTGCGGGCGATTGAGGCCGCGCTCGGCCCGCCGCGCCCCCATCCGCTGCCCGGGCTTCCCCGCTTTCTCGGCGGCGCCGTCGGCTTCGCCGCCTATGACCTCGTCCGCTGCTACGAGCCGCTGCCCGCGCCGCCGACCGATGATCGCGGCCTGCCCGACGTGCTCTTCGATTTCTATTCCGACATGGTCATCTTCGACCATGCCCGCCGCACCGTGCTGCTGATCGCCGGGGCGCTGGACCCGGCCGCTTCGGACGACGCATTGGCGGCGCGGATCGATGCCCTCGCGCAGCGCCTTGCGACGCCCGTCCCGCTTGCTCCGCTCCGCGCCGGGCGCGCCGCCGCCCCGCCCTGGACCAGCAACCGCAGCCGCGCGGATTTCGAGGACGCCGTCCGCCGCGCGCAGGAATACATCCGCGCCGGCGATGCGTTTCAGGTGGTGCTCTCGCAGCGCCTGCGGCTCGAAACCGCGGCGCGCCCCTTCGACATCTACCGCGCCCTGCGGCACGTCAACCCCTCCCCGTTCATGTTTCACCTGGCCACCCCCGAGGTCGCGCTGGTCGGCGCCAGCCCCGAGATCATGTGTCGCGCCGAGCAGGGCGTCGTCACCAGCCGCCCGCTGGCCGGCACGCGGCCGCGCGGCGCCACCGACGCCGAGGACGCGCGGCTCCGCGACGAATTGCTCGCCGACGAAAAGGAACGCGCCGAGCACATCATGCTCGTCGATCTCGCCCGCAACGACGTCGGCCGCGTCTGCCGCGCCGGGTCCGTGCGCGTCGGCCCGCTGATGACCGTGGAGAATTACAGCCACGTCATGCACATCAGCAGCACCGTCACCGGCGCGCTGCGCGACGGCTGCACCGCCTTCGACGCGCTGCGCGCCGCGCTGCCCGTCGGCACCGTCAGCGGAGCGCCGAAGGTGCGGGCCATGCAGATCATCGACGAGCTGGAGCCGCACCGCCGCGGGCCTTACGCCGGCGCGGTCGGCTACATCGACTTCGCCGGAAACATGGACACCTGCATCGCCCTGCGCACGCTCGTCATGCGACCGCTGCCGGACGGCCGCTTCCTCGCCGACGCGCAGGCCGGCGCCGGCGTCGTCGCCGACTCCGTCCCCGCCCGAGAATACGAAGAAACCCTCAACAAGGCGGCCGGCCTGCTGGCGGCCGTCGGCCTCGCCGAAGATTCCCTCTCCGATTCCGCGTGATTTCGTCCCTCCGCCGCGCCTATCGTGAACAGCGGCTTTCTGCGCTGTGTTGTGCGATTTCGGCGGCGGTTGCCGTGAATCGGCACAGGCGCGACGGAACGCCCGAGGCGGGGATGGATCATGGCCGGCATCGTCAGCGCGCTGCGCAACGGCGCGACACGGTTTATGAGAATCGCGGCGGATCGTCCGATCGTCCGCAGTGCGGCGCGCTGTGCCGCCGTGTGCCTCGCGTTCTCCGCGCTGTTTTGCTTCAGCGCTGCGCCCGCGACGGCGCAGGTATCCGTCGGCACCGGCTTTTCCTATCAGGGGCTGTTGCGCCTCGACGGCGACCTGGTGCACGGATCGACCGACCTGCGATTCCGGCTCTTTGATTCGGACGTGGGCGGATCGCAGGTGTCCGCCGGCGTCGATCTGCACGACCACCCCGTCGTCAACGGCGTCTTCAAGGCGCACCTGGACTTCGGTGCGTCGCCCTGGAACGGCCACGCCCGCTGGCTGGATATTCAGGTGCGCCCCGGCGACGCGGTCGGCGCCTATCACCAGCTCACGCCGCGCCAGCTCATCACCGCCACGCCGCTGGCGCTGTACGCGCTCAACGCGGCCAGCCTGTGGGAGCAGGTCGGTTCCGGCATCGCCAATGCCAACAACGGCTTCGTCGGCATCAACCGCTCCAACCCGATCGACGCGACCGAATACTTCGGCTTGCAGATCCCGGCCACCGGTTCGAACTTCGGCGGCATGTATGTCCGCGCCACCAGCAGCGACGCGCGGCCCTACTACGGATACAGCACCAACACCCGCACAGCGCTGACCTATCTCAACGGCGCCAACGGCGACTGGCGCGTGCGGCTGGGGCTGACCGACCGGCTGACCATCTCCGACGCCGGTAACGTCGGCATCGGCACCACGAACCCGCAGAATCTCCTGCACGTGCAGGGCAACGGCGGCGCGCTGGGGCTGTGGGGCTCCGGAGCGAATCCGGGAGTCGTGCCGATGCTGCACTTCCGCAACGGCCTGACTTTTAACGACTGGGTGCTGCGCCACGAGGAAAGCAGCTTTCACATCGCGACCGAGACCAGCGGCAATGAAAAGCTCACCATCACCGATTTCGGCCGCGTCGGCATCGGCACCAACGCGCCGAACGCCAAACTGCACGTCATCAACAACACCGCCGAAACCGTCGTCCACGCCGCGACAACCGGCCTCGGACCGGCCGGCGTCTTCAACATCGCCTCCCCGACCAACGCCAACGCGGCCCTGAGCGCCACGACCATCGGCCCCGGCCCCGGCATCATCGGTGAGACCGGGGCGGACGGCTCCAACGATTACATCCCCGGCGTGGCGGGCATCACCACCGGAAGCAACGGCATCGGCGTCTTCGGCTACACGACCGGCGTCGGCGGCGCGGCCGTCGGCGTGCTGGGCCGCACCGACGGCCAGGGTTGGGCGGGATTCTTCGAGGGCAACGTCGGCGTCGCCGGAACGATGGCCGCCAACACCAAGCAGTTCATCATCGACAATCCCGCCAACCCCGCACAGGAGTATCTCGTGCACGGCTGCGTCGAGAGCGACGACTACCGCAATCTCTACGACGGCGTTGCGACGCTCGACGGCGACGGCCGGGTGGTGGTGGAGCTGCCGGAGTGGTTCGAGGCGCTCAACGGCGACTTCCGCTACCAGTTGACGGCCCTCGGAGCGGCCATGCCGGGACTGCACGTCGCGAACGAGATCAAGCAGGGGCGCTTCACGATCGCGGGCGGAGCACCCGGCGCACGCGTGTCGTGGCAGGTGACCGGCCGGCGGATCGACCCCGCGGCCGTCGCGGCCCGCTTTGACGTGGTGCGCGCCAAGCCGCAGTCGGAGCGCGGCCGCTACCTGAACCCGGAGTTGTACGGCCGGCCCGACGGGGAACGGCTGATGCGCAGCGGTCCGCCGCGCCGGGAACAACCGGCGGGCCAATAACCGCAGATCAATAGCCGGCAGACCAAGGACCGGCAGATCAAGAATCGGCAGTCCAAGAACCGGCAGACCAATGACCGGTAGTTCAAGAACCGGCAGACCAAAGACCGGTTGATCAATGACCGGCAGACAAACGACCCGCAGACCAGAGACCAGCTGATCAATAACCGGCAGACCAGGGACCGGTAGTTCAATAGCCGGCAATCGTGTGCAACTGCTCTTGAGCAGTGCTCTGACTCGCCAATCCGCCTTCGCCGCGCGCTGCTCACAGACCAGCGGAGAGCGTGCCCCTGCCCTTGAGCAGTGCACTGACTCGCCAATCCGCCTTCGCCGCGTGCTGCTCACACGCCAACGGAGAGCGTGCTCCTGCCCTTGAGCAGCGCTCTGACTCGCCAATCCGCCTTCGCCGCGTGCTGCTCACACGCCAACGGAGAGCGTGCTCCTGCCCTTGAGCAGCGCTCTGACTCGCCAATCCGCCTTCGTCGCGTACTGCTCACAGACCAGCGGAGAGTGTGCTCCTGCTCTTGAGCCGTGCACTGACTCGCCAATCCGCCTTCGTCGCGTACTGCTCACAGACCAACGGAGAGCGTGCTACTGCCCTTGAGCTTGCTGTAGCCCGCATTTGCACCCCGGCAGGGGTGCGGGAATGTAGCCACGGGTGGAGCGAAGCCCGGCGATAGCCGGGCGAAGCGAAACCCGTGGAACCCGACGCGCTGCGCGCCTGCCCCGAAGGGGCAGAGGAATCTCTCCGCCTCGCCAGGCTCGAAGAAGCGCTCCCCGCACCCCAAACGCCGCTGCTCACCCGGGAGCCGGCGCGCCCGGCGGCCACTCGTGCGACAGCATCGCGTACAGGTGCGTGTCGCACCACTCGCCCCGCAGCCGGTAGTTCTCGCGCAGCCGCCCCTCGAGTCGAAAGCCCAGCCGCTCGATCAACCGGCACGAGGCGGCGTTTCGCGGATCGCAGTCCGCGAACACGCGGTGCAGACCCAGCGGGCCGAAGGCGAAGTCCAGCATGGCCCGTACCGCCTCGCTCGCGATCCCCTGCCGCTGGCTGTGCGGCGCGAGCAAATACCAGAGTTCGCCTTCGAAGTGCTCCGGCCGGTGAATGCCCAGTCCGCAGCGCCCGACCAGCGCCGACGCGCCGCGCGGAACAATGGCCAGGTCGTACACCAGCCGCGGATCTTCGATCTGTTGCCCGACGGCACCGGCGATGTAGGCCTGCGTCTGCTCCGGCGATTGCGGATCAAAGGACATGTAGCGCGTGACGGCCGGATCGGACTCAATCGCGTGGAGCGCCGCCGCGTCGTCCGGGGTGAAGTCGCGCAGCACCAGCCGCGGCGTGTCGAGCATCATTCATGGAACTTTCGTGCAGCGAAGCTCACCCGGCCGATGGTTCTCGGCTAACCGCGCTCAACGTAGGCCCGTTGTACGCGCTGCGCCTCCGCCGCGTCGGCCACGTTGTCGCTGTGGCAATCGTGCTTCTTCCCATGATGCGCCAGAAACGCAATCTGCTCCGGCGTCAGGTTCGCCGCATCCAGCCCCGCCGCCGCGGCGCGCTGCTCCAGCAGCCGGCGGCCCTCCTCGCTGACCCCCGGCGAGCGGCTCGCCACCTTCAACGGCACAAACCCCTGCGCCTTGCCGCTGGCCCACTCCGTGATCTCCTTGCTGATGCGCATGCTGCACCAGTCGTGCCCGCACATCGCGCAGAAATCCGTGTCAACCTCCAGGTCCTCGTCGTGCAGCGCCCGGGCCGTCTCCCCGTCAAACGCCAGCTCAAAGTGCAGCGGCCAGTTCAGTGCCGCACGCGCCTTGCTCAGGTCATCGTCCCAGCGCCGCGCGCTGCGCACGCCGCGGGCGATGTCCCCCGCGTGTGCTGCAATCTTGTAGGCGATGCAGCCGGCCTTCACGTCATCCGCCTTCGGCAGCCCGACGTGCTCCTTGGGCGTGACATAGCACAGCATCGCCGCGCCCGCCCGCGCCGCCTCCGTCGCACCAATCGCCGACGTGATGTGGTCGTAGCCCGGAAACACATCCGTCACCAGCGGCCCCAGTACATAGAACGGCGCATCGTCGCAGACCGTCCGCTGATGCTCCATGTTCCAGGCGATTTCGTTGAGCGGCACGTGCCCCGGCCCCTCGACCATCACCTGCACCCCCGCCTCGCGCGCCCGCTGCACCAGCTCGCCCAGCACGTGCAGCTCCGCCAGTTGCGCCGGATCACTGGCGTCAGCCAGGCAGCCGGGCCGCACGCCGTCGCCCAGCGAATAGGTCACGTCGTACTGCCGCATGATCGCGCTGATCTCATCGAACAGCTCGTACATCGGGTTTTGCCGGTTGTGGTGAATCATCCACTTGGCCAGCAGCGACCCGCCGCGGCTGACCAGCCCCGTGATGCGATTGCGGATCAGCGGCAAATGCTCCTTCAACACACCGGCGTGAATCGTGAAGTAGTCCACTCCCTGCTGCGCCTGGTGCTCGACCACGCGCAGGATCGTGTCGTAATCCAGGTCCTCGATGCGCTTCCCGATGATCATGCTGTAGATCGGAACCGTGCCGACCGGCACGACGCTGTTGTCGATGATCGCCTGCCGGCACTCATCGAGCCGCCCGCCGGTCGAAAGGTCCATCACCGTGTCCGCACCGTAGAGAACCGCGTGGCGGAGCTTCTCCAACTCCTCGTCGGTGCTGCTGCTGACCGGCGAAGCGCCCTGGTTGGCGTTGATCTTCGTCGTGATGCTGCGGCCGATGCCGGTGGGGTCGAGGCGCTTGGGGGCGCTCTCGCCGCGGCAGTGCCCCGCATCCATCAGCCACGCGCGGCGCTGCGGCACGGTCTGATTCACCCAGTAGCGCGCATCGGGCGCAGCGCCCGGATGGCCGACCGCCGCGACATCATGCGCGCGATGCGATTGGCCCGACTCGTGCGAACCCGCCGGCGCGGTTGAGCAGTTGCCGGGATCCGGACCGCCACGGCCGCCTGCTCCGCGGCCGTCTGCTCCACGGCCGGCACCAGCGCCGGTTCCGTTGCATGCGTCAGCGCCGGTTCCGATGCCGGCGGCAGGTGCTGGACCGGCTGCCGACCCGCCCTTGCACGAATCGACCGGGCCGTTCGTGCGGGCCGCTGGCGTGCGACCGCCGCTGCCGGCCAGGTGTCGGACGTTGGCGGGAATGACGATCGCTCCGCGCGCGACGCCGTCGCGGATGAACTCCGGCGTGGTGTTCTCGCGCACGGCGACGCGGATCATCTCGGGGGTGATGAGGCCCTTGCGGGCGGATTCGAGCTGGGTCATTTCGTGCGCCTCTTTCTGGAAGCGGTGGGGCGTCCTCGACTCGTACGGGGCCGCGCGGCCTTCGGCGCTGCGCGCCCGACGATCAATGCGCGGCGGATCGCGTCGCGAATGAGCTTGCAGTGGTTGAGCGCCGTCTCCGCCATACGGCGCGTCGCGGTGGCGCCGGGATAGCGAAAGCGAACGGCATAATCGGTCAGCAGCGTTGCCGCGGGAGCCAGCACCGCGAGCGTCGGCTCCAACGGCTCAACGAGAACCAGCAGCCGCGACAGATCATGAGTCCGCTCGACCGGCTGGTCGTGTTCGCAAAGCAGCGCCTTGAAGTACTTCTCCGCACATTGCTGCGCATGAAAACAGGCTGCGCCGTACGCCGGAACGGCCCGTGCGCGGCTCTCCCGCCGGGCGACGGCGAAGTCCTCCTCGGCCTTGGCGACCCACTCACGCGCCAGGGGCTTCATAAAGCACCTTTCCGCGTGTGAGAATTTCGTGCAGAAACGTGTCGCCGAGCCTCTGCCGTCGCCGAACTTGCTCGACGGAGCGCGTCAGGACATCCACTGCGAACTCGCAGGGAACCCGCCGCCGAACGTCGAGTGAGCGCCCCGTCTGGTCGCCATTGCCCGCAAAGATCACCAGCAGATCCACGTCCGAACCTGGCCCGGGCTTGCCGTACGCGTGCGAGCCGAAGAGGATGACCCGCTCCGGCGAGAAAACCCGCCCGACCTCCCGGCCATACGCCTCAATCCGCTCGGCCATGTCCGCTGGCGCATCGCTGCCATGCCCCTCCGGGAAGATGCGCGTCACACCGCCCGATGCCAGGTCGAACTGATATCGCGAATCACATCCGCCGCGAAACAACTCACGCGCCAGCGGCGTGCGCGCCAGCGGGTTCTCGTAGATCGTGACGCCCATCCGCGCCGGCAGCTCCGCCGGTGGTCCGTCTGTACCGTTCATCGCGAGGCGGATGTCGAGGCGCTCGACAACGGTCGGCGCCCGGCCTATCCGCCGCGCAAAGCTCGCAATGCGGCGGCTGAACTCGGCTTGAAACGCCGGGCTCGGAACTCGGTGTTGCTCCAGCACGGCGATCGCGCTGAACGTGGTGTTCCGTGGTTCCCGGGATGTCGGCCGCAGCCTCCTGCCGCCCGCCGGGAATCTCACTCGGAAATTGTGCTGCGCCGCTGCCTCGCGGCCCCCGCGAGCACCTGCGGAGTACGCGGTCGTGCGGAATCCCGCGTCATCCAGCATCGCACCGAAGACGAACAGGGGGCGATTACGGAACTCCCAGTCGTCGATATTGTGAAGCACAAGCACGCACGGCTCGCCCCGGTAGTCGCGGAACTGCCTGCCTGATTCGTGGATCGCTCTTCGGATGGCGCGATACTGATCGAACCCGATCACGACGCTCGTCCGCGGTCGTACGCAGTGCAGCGCCCTCACTTCGCATAGCGCGTGCGCACCGGCCGCCTCAACAAGGAAGTCCGGACGCGTACGAGCCAGGGGAAACCGGTCGGCGTACTGCTCCCCGAACCAGTGACGGATCCGCTGTTCGCGCAGATAGCGCGCCAGCATTACCTCGGGCGAGGTCCGCGCGTCGCGCGGGCAGCGGAATTTCGTCGCAGTCGCCACGAATCACCAGGTTCGCCGCCGGCACACTGCGGGTGGAATGCGCGAAGAAGGGCGCCTTCCCTACGCAGTCGGCCGCGAAGGATCGGCCCATCGGCCGACCGCTCCTGCACCGCCCGGCTCAGGCCTGCGGCGCGCGGCTCGAAACTGATCAGGTTCAAAGGGTCTGCCGGCGTCCGCGCCGACATCTCAGGCCCGCCGCAGCGGACCGCCCCTAGGATGCCGGGATTATAGCGTGGTTGCTCGGTCGAAGATGCGAGACCGACAGCGGAGCGCTTCAATCGCCGGGTGCCACCTATATGAAGGCGAATGTCAACAGACTTTCCCCGCGGACGCACCAAAATCGTGACCTTCGCAGGGGCGCCCCATGATTCGGCCAAGCACTGCCGACGCGATCCGCGCCGACGGCTGCGACTGCCTCCATCATCCCCTCGCGTCACTCGTCCAAACCACACAAGCCGCATTGTCCTTGGCAGCCATCCTGCTTCATCACGCATACCGTGGCGGTCAAAGTAACGCCGCCCAGGCACCTATTCGGGACTCTCAAATGAGGTCCATCAGGATGGTCGAGCGTGGCAAACGTACTGCGGGTTCATTCATGTCGCGAGAACTGCGGATCGCCTGCGATCCCGTTCAATGGCACCCTCGGAACTCCGCACGCACGCAAAAGCCGACAACGCCGCTCGCTTGTGACGAGCCGCGAATCGTTCAGGAAACCGTCACCGGCTCCAACAGCCGCGCGATCCGATCGCAACAGTACTCGCCGCCGCTTTTCCACATGCCCCACAACACCGCCGTCTGCAGCCGAGCCACATTGCGGCGTGCCATGCGAGCCGTCAATCCATTCTTCACCCACCTCTCATGCAGACGCGAAAACTCGCCGTCGCCGCCGACGGCGTTCATCGCCGCCCAGCACGGCACTTTTCAGCACCCGATTCACCTGGTTCGGAACATGCAACGTCACCGATCCGCCGCTGCCGCGCCGGCACAGCCCGATGCCGACATACTTCCACACCGCGGCCTTGCTGCGAAATCGCCAGGGCGTGTCCAGAAACGCGAAGAACGTCGCGGCGCGGATCGGGCCATAACCCGGCAGCGACTGAAAACGCGCGATCTCGGGATAGGCTTTCGACAGTTTGAGCACGCCGCGGCGCAGCACCATCGCCTGCGTCACGGCCGCCTGATAGCCGTCAAGCAGCGTCTGGAAGTCGTCGCGCACCGCCTTGCGTTTGGGCAGTTGCTTGAACACGGCGGCGGTGTCTTCGGCAAAGTCGCTCTCGCGGATCATCACGCCGTAGAGCCGCGCCTGGGCGATCACGCGATTGGCTTGGCGGACGCGGTTGCGGATGCGGTCGTGATAGAGCGCGATGCGCCCGTTTGAAAATGACGCGCTCGAAGCTCTCGGGGTGGTGCACGAACTTGAGGAATCCGCCGCGCGCGAGGCTGGGCCAGCTTGAGCGCGTCGATGGGGTCGTCTTTTTCGTCGTCCTTGGCGACGAGAGCGTTGCGGCGTGGGTCGCAGATGCGCACGCATTCGCCGCACTCGGTGAGGCCGCATGAGCCAGTCGGCGAGCGATCCTTCTTCGATGATGACGGTTCGGGGCTTTTTGACTTTTTGAGAGCGGCGAGCACATCGGGGATGGTGGTGTTGCAGCGTTGAGAGGCGATCCGTTTGCCGGCGGGCGAGACGGCGGCGAGTTCGGTGAACTTGCAGTGAACGTCGAGCGCGACGATTCGCTGGTTGGGTTCGATAGCTGGCTGCGTTGGATTAGAATGCATGAAGGGCTCCTTGTGCGGGTAGTTCCTTATGGCGTCAGACTGAACGCCCCGCAAGGTGCCCCGCTTCATACATCTTCATGCCGCGCGTTGGCCGCCATGCCGACGGCCTTTGCGTCGGCATGCCCTTCCACTCCACCGCCGCAAACCGGTCCGCCCATCGCGCCACAACCGGCTATGATCTCCATGGGTCGATCCGATCCATCGACCCCTACCGGGAGGAGTCGCCGTGCCGCTCAAGCCACCCGCCGCGCCCGCTCTTGCCACCGCTCCCTTCGCTCTCAAGCTCAGCGCCCTCAGCGCCGTCGCCGCGAGCGCCCTCGCCGGCGGCGCAGCCGCCGCGCCGCCGGAGTTCCACCCGCCGGTTCGATTGAAAGCCGGCGACGAGCTGATCCGCGTCGAGAAGCCCGGCTACGCCGCCCCCTGCGTCGCCGACATCGACCGCGACGGCAAACCCGACCTGCTCGTCGGGCAGTTCAAGGACGGCAAGATTCGCGTCTTCAAGGGACTGGGCGACGGAAAATTCGCGGCGGGCGAATGGCTCATGACCGGCAAAGCGGTCGCCCTCGTGCCGGGTGTCTGGTGATGCACCAGTTCCACTCCACAGTTTGTGGATATCGACGCGGACGGCCATCCTGACATCCTCTCCGGTTCTTATGCGGACCCCGGCAGACGCGGCTCCATGGCCGGGCTGTTCCAGGTGCTTCGCGGCACGCCGGACCGAACGTTCGAGACCGCGGTGCCGCTGCTCGACGCCGACGATCAGCCGCTGGCCCTGCCGCAAGCCAACGACCGGCCGCAGCACAGCAACACCATCTGCACCCGCCCCTTCGCCGTCGATTGGGATGGCGACGGCGATCTCGACCTCATCGTCGGCAACCTCGACGGCTCGTTCTGGCTCTTCACCGGCGAGGGCCGCGGCCGATTCGCTCCCAAGGCGACTCCGCTCCGCGGCCACAGCGGGCCGCTTCTGCTCGACCGGAATCTCGGCGGACACAGCGACCCCTTCGTGATCGACTTCGACGGCGACGGAGACCTCGACCTGCTCAGCGGGTCCGCCACCGGCGGCGTTTTCATCGCCCTGAACACGGCCGGCCCCGGGAAGCCGCCGACGCTGCGCGACATGGTCGAGTTGATCGCCCCACCGCCGAAAGACCAGGACGTCGAATGCCGGCCGGAAAACGTGCGTGCGCCGTCGCGGGCGACGCGTGTCTGGGCGGCGGACATGAACGGCGACGGCAAGCTGGACGTGCTGGTCGGAGACAACGCATCCCTGATCTCGCCAGCGCGCGGCATCAGCGACGAGGAGTTCGAGAAGCGCCGAACCGAGTGGAGCGAGGCGATGGCCGCATTGCGGGAGCGAGCGCGAGGCAACGGGCTCAATGAGGAGCGGCAGGAAGAGATGCAGCGCCTGTACGAACAGCGCCGAAAGTTCCTGATCGAGGATCGAACCGGCTTTGTCTGGGTTTACCTGCGGAAGTAGCTCCGCAGCCGTTTCAATCAGCCGCCCGGCGCAATCTGCCCCGTCAGCGCGCACTCCCATTCGATCGGATCCAGGTCCAGTTCCGCCGCCGGCTTGCCCAGTTGCCGGAACATGTTGACGACCTGCGTGCGATGGTGCTGGCCGTGCAGTGCCGCGTGCGCAAGCGATGCCGCCTTTGAAAATCGGTACACGGTTCCATCGGCCAGCCGAAACTCAATGCGCCCCGCCCATCCGGCCGCCGCCCCGGCAGCACCCGACCCCTCCGCGGAACTTGCCCCCAGCGAGCGGGCCGATTCGCCGGACAGGCCCCGCGCGACCTCCATGAGCTGGGCGGTCGCCGCGTCATTGTGCTCCCGCAGCTCGGAGATCGAGAACCGGCGCTCTTGCGAGTCGAGCGAGGCGCGCAGGGGGCGCTCGCCGATTCGATCCGCCCAGCGCAGCATGGCCGCCACGATGTGCCGCATTGCGTCATGCACACTGCCCGGACCGATCTCGAACCGGCGATGAAACTCATCCTCCGTGAGTTGCCCGGCACGATCAAGCACCTGCCCATTGGCCCAGTGATTGTGTGAAAGCAGGATCTGCACGAAGTCGGTAGATGGGGTCATGATCACGCCTTTTCTTCACACGGGGGAACGGAGATCGCCGAGTGGCATGCTTTCGCTGTACTCAGCGTACGCATGCACTCCGTCGTGCCACCGCCGTTCCGGGCGGTGGATAGCAAGACACCGGGCAGAACCCCGGTGCCACATGCCGCGCGTTGGGTGCCATGCCGAACGTTTTGGGTGCCATGCCGACGGCCTTTGCGTCGGCATGCCCGTTGCCCGCGCACCATCCGCCGCGCAAATCGAAACACCTGCCGCGTCCCATCCCCAACCCAAACGCCGAATCACACCAGCGACCGCCGCTCCAGCGTCGTGTACGGAAACTCGCCGCGCGCTTTGAGCTTCAGCACCACCCCTTCCGGCCCATACTCGCGACAGGCGTTCATCTCCGCCTCCGTCACGCCGATCAGCAACACGATCGTCCGCGGCCGGCCATACAACTGAAACACCGGCTCCTTCAACTCCGGCGTCCACGCCAACAACCCGCGCATGTTCGAGTGCGGCGGCTGGTTCGGCCCGAGGTCGATCGTGTGCCCCGGGTCAATCACTGCCGTCAGCGAATACGCCCCGATCGCCCCAATGCACTCCGGGGCGAAGGACAGCGGCTCGTGCGCACACATCATCAGCTCGTAGTTGCCATGGGCCCCGGTCGGCTGTTGATCGTGCAGCGAGAGTGCGCAGGTGCAGAACGCAAAGCCGGGGATGTACTTCTCAAAGCACAACGACTCCGCCCGTCCGCGCTGCAGGTCCAGGTACAGCGGAATCGGCGACGCGCAGACCCGCCCGTTGCTCGGCCCGAGCCGCGCCTCCAATTGCGCCTGCACGGCCCGAAACCCCTCCATGTAATCCGCCGGACCGGTCACATCCTGCGCCGGCTGAAACTCGAACGTCGTTCCGCAACTGCGACACGTCCCGCTTCGCCCGATGAATTCCGGACGCACGCGATAGCGCTTCCCGCACATCGGGCAGGCGGTTTCAACCGGTGAGGACATGACGCTCCTCGATGAATGAAGAATGAACAGACTTGAACTGGCGCACGGACCTCAACCCGGACCGCGACGCACAACCACCACGCACCGCGAACCTCGCAGAGTGATCCGAGTCCCTACGGCGTCACGTTCCCGTTCGGAACGCGGCGCATCACCTTCAGCAGCAGCAGATAGTTCCGCCCGCGATAGAGCTTCGCCTCCGCCGTGATCACGAACTCCTCAACCCCCGCATCCGCCTCGCGCTCGATCACCTCCAGCAACTGCGACTCCAGAATCGGATAGCTGCGACTCGCACCACCATCCTGACCCGTCACGATCAGCTCCGACCGCCCGGACGATCGCACCAGCTTCGCCGCCCGATTCACGATCTGCTCCCCCTCCAGCATCGGCGCATCCACCTCCGCCGGCCGCGCCGCACCCGATCCGGTCCGCTCCGGCCGTACCGGCTCGATCGGCCGCACCGTCCCCTCGCGCTCCTCAATCAGCGCTCGAAATATCTCGGCCTGCCGCGGCAGACGCGCATCCGCCGCCTGACCGACTTCATTCGCGCCCCCTTCACCGGCCGGCTGTGTCGCCGGCGCGGAACTTGGCGGCGAACTGGCCGCCGGCGGCGCTGTGCCCTCCCCGGTGGCGCGAGCACCGGATGTACCCGCTTGCGACGAGCCCCCGGCCGCCGCAGGCTTCGCGCTCGAGCCGGGCTGGTCCGCCCTCGCGGCAGCCGCGCTTCCCGTCGGTGATTCGGTGGGTCGCGCCGGCGCCGGCGCGGCTTGCAGCGCGCTGAGCAGCAGGAAAGTCGTGACGGTCGTGGCGGTCGGGACGATCAGCATCGGATGCCTCCGGGCGGCCGGCACGCGCGGAATCGGCGCGCCCCCACATGGTACCCTCCTGCCCCGGCCGCGGCTGCGGCCGCGCGAAGATTGCGCCCGCCGCCGCGCTGCCGATATCTCGGGTATGAGCGCGAGCGGCGAAGCGGTGATCTACGGCGCAGGCGGGCTGGGTGCGGTGGTGCACGACATTCTCGTGCAGCACGGCCGCTGGTCCGTCGCGGCGTTCCTCGATTCCGACCCGCAGCGCCACGGCCGGACGCACGACGGATTGCCAATCTTCGGCGGCATGGATGCCGTGCCGGAGCTGCTCGCGCGCGGCGTGCGCAGCGCGATTGTCGCCATCGGCTCGAACGCGGTGCGCGTCTCTCTCGCCGCCGAGCTGCGCGCCCTCGGCATGACGCTGATCTCGGCGGTGCATCCGTTGGCCAGCGTCTCTCCGCTCGCCGCGCTCGGCGCACACGTCATCATCGGACCGCGCGTCACGGTCTGCGTCCACGGGCGGATCGGCGCGCACGCGATACTCTCGGCCGGCGCCATCGTGGACCACGACGGCGTGATCGGCGAAGGGGCGTTTCTCCATCCGGCCGTGCGGCTGGCCGGCGGGGTCCGCGTCGAGCCGTGCGCCACGATCGGCATCGGCGCGAGCGTCATTCCCGGTCGAACGATCGGCACCGGCGCGACCGTGCAACCGGGGGCGGTGGTCATCCACGATGTGCCGGCGTGGGATGTGGCCGAGGGCGTGCCCGCTCAGAGCCGACCGCGAGCGGGAGGTCGCTTCATCGCCGCCCCGCGCACAGCCGACAACGCTGCGTGCCACGCGATCGACGCTGCGTGCCACGCGAACGCCGCTGGGCGCCATGCCGACGGCTTTGCGTCGGCATGTCTTCGCCCGTAAGGCGCACGACCGTTGCCAAGGCGCTGGGTGCCATGCCGCGTGTTGGGTGGCATGCTTTCGCGGTACCCCGCGTAAGCATGTCTTCGCCCGTAAGGCGCACGACCGTTGCCAAGGCGCTGGGTGCCATGCCGCGTGTTGGGTGGCATGCTTTCGCGGTACCCCGCGTAAGCATGTCTTCGCCCGTAGGGCGCACGACCGTTGCCAGGGCCTTCAGGCCCTGGTCCACCGCCATCCCCCCCTCCTGCATCCCCCTTCCTCACTGGGTGTAAGAGCAATCAGGCAAGGCCGACGAACCCGGCCAATTCCGCATTCCATCCAGGAGCCGCCCCATGACTCGCACTCGCACCGCAATGTTGTCGGTCGTCGCGCTGGCCATCGCCATCGCGTCCACCCTTGTGCTCGCCGACGACGGAGCCGCCTCCGCTCCGGCCGCGCAACAGGCCCGTCGACCCGCGCCTCCGCGAGACCTGACTCCGCTCCACTTCGACATCATGGTGTTCGAGGTGAACCTGTCCGCGTCGCAACTCGCCGATCTCGATGCACAGGGGCTGGCCGCCGCGCACCCCTCCGCCTCCGACCTGGAGCGCGCCCTGTCGGCGCTCGGACCCACCCGCGTCCTGCACCGCCTGCAGCAGCCGGTGTCGATCGAATCCGGCATGCGCGCCAGTTCCAGCTCAAACGTGCCGATTGTCACGCGCGAAGGCACGGCCAAGGACGGCGAACCGCAGCGCAGCATCGCCCGCCAGGATCAGGGACTGGAAGTCGAGCTGAATGGAAAGTGGATCGACGGCGCCGGATACGCCCGCGCCGCCATCAGCGGGAAGATCGACCTCGCCGTGGTGACAGCCAGCGCGATCGAGAGCGCACCGGGAGTAAAAGCCCCCATCTTCCGCCGCGTTTCCCGCTCCTTCGAAACCACCGTGCAGATGGGTCGTCCCGAACTGATGATCAGCGCGGACGCCGCGGCCGACGGTGCCGCCGCGCCGGCCTATGTCATCCGAGTCCTCTGCACCCGCGCCGCGAGCGACGCCGCAAAGTAGCGATTCCGCTCCGCCGGCTTCGCGCGGCCGTCCAACACCGCGTTCCGTTCCGTGCCGCTTATCGCGCCTTGCGCGCAGCGCGCTCCAACTGGCCCTCAAACGCCGCCCGCTGGTCCGCATCCAGCAGCCGCGAAATCTGCTCCTTCACCGTCCCCGCCACCCGGTCCTGGGCCGCGGCGTCTCCGCGCGCCGCACGCCAGTCGCGGACCGCCTCGCGCTCCATCGAGCGCAGCGCGTCGCGCTGTTCACTATTCAGCCGGGCGCGCCGCGCAGCGCGCAGAATCGTCCGAACGTCCAGCGCCCCCGGCCGGGCCGCATCCGCAACCGGGTCGCCGAATGCCGCGTCCCGAATCTCGGCCAGCTTTGCGCGCTGCGTGTCGGTCAGCAGCGGCTCCAGGTCGGCCAGCATGTCCGCCGCGCCGCGCTCCGGATTCGGCCGCGCCTCATCCATTCGCGCATACAGCAGGCCGAGCTGCTCCCGATCCCCCGATTCCTGCGCCGCGCGAATCTCCTCCATCAGCGAGTCCATCTGCGGGCGGCGCTCCTCCCACCCGCTGCGCATCCGTTCGCGCACCATCGTGCGAAACTGATCGCGCTGCTCCTCGTTCATCTCCAGCTCATCCGGCAACCCCCGCACCACCTGCTCCGATCGCTCCCAGCGCTCCCGCTCCGTCTCGAACCGGTCGCGAATGTCCTCCATCCGCTCGGCCTGTTCCGGCCGCAGCACCGGGGCCAGCTCATCAAACATCCGCTCAACCCCCTCCATCGGCCCGCCGCGCATCGACCCGCGCAGCTCGTCCCGCAGCTTCCGCGCGCCCTCCTCATCGCCGGCATCCTCCATCGCCCGCACTTCCTGCCAGCGCTCGCGCATCCCCTCCATCCGGCCGCGCATCTCCTCCCGCAAGCGGCTGCGCATGTCGTCGAATTGCGCCTGCTGATCCGCATCAAGCTCCAGCTCGAACGCCACGCGGTCGGCCATGATCCCCATCCACGGGAATCGTCCCCCCATCGGTCCGCCCGGCCCACCGCGCCCGCCCGGACCAAATGCCTCGAACTGCCGGCCGCCGGGGCGCTCCGGCGGCGGGGGGGCACTGTCCTGGGCAACCACGGCGGCGCTCACGGCCGTCATCAGAATCAGGCACAGCAGGCGATTCGGGCGCATCGGGTCCACTCCGGGGTTCGGGGTCGCGACAAATCGGGGAATTTCGTTCATCGGATCAAATACGAGTCCCGCCACGGGCCGATCTCGGCAATCGGGGGACATTGAATCTCATCATCGACGGCCATCCGGCCATTGATCTCCGCGCTAAGCCTATCGGCGGCCGGCCGTCCTTGCGAGCAAACACGAAGTCACGCGACAGCCCGGCGCGAAGCGCAGGAGCCGCCCGCCGGCCAGGGCCGTCAAAAGGGGCGGCGCCGTCCGTCGTCGCTCGCCAGGACGAACGGACGCTGCGCCGCCTGCGGAAGGCGCATCGACCGGCAAGGGTCAATGCGCGCACTGCCGCACAGGGAGTAAACGAGCCGATTGCGCGATTATTGCCCGGTCACCGGGATTTTGCCTGATCAATGGCTGCGGCCCGATCACTCCCGCACCGCCCCCAGAAAAGCCGGCGGGCCGATGGGAGGTTCCCATCGACCCGCCGGAGTGAAAGACTAAACAGCCTGCGATCGAACGATCAGACCCGGATTACGGGCAGACCGTCGAAGCGCAGCTCGAACCCGGACCCTGCGGCACGCCGCCCAGCAGGACACAGCCCGCGGGACGGATATCCGTGCACAGACCGCCCGGCAGGCAGCAGGCCTGAGCAACGCACAGCGGGCAGGGGTCGCCCGGCAGCGGAGTGTTCACGACGCAATCGACAAACGGATCGATGTCGAAGTTGTTGAACACACCGTCGCAGTTGATGTCACCCCAGCAACGGCGCTTGGCCCAGCAATCCTCGGTGCCACCGAGGGCCAGGTAAGCGGCCGAAGCCGTCGGCGGAACATCCGGCGGCGTCGCACCGGTCGGACCATCCACGATACCGGCCACGAAGTAGTCGATATCGAAGTTGTTGACCGAGCCGTCGCAGTTGGCATCGCCGTTGAGCACGTCGATGCACGGATCCGGCGGGATGCACACCGCCGCCAGCGGCGTGATGTTGAGCTTCCAGCGGACGAGGAAGCCGGTGTCGCCACCCGCGTCGTCGTCGATGGCCAGCGTCCAGGCGCCGTTGGCGTTCTGACCGTCGAAGGCGCTCAGCGCGCCGCCGCCGGCCGTGCTCGGAGCGTACGACCCGAGCGTCGGCGTCGCACACACGACCGCGCCGGCCTCATCATCGGCCGTCACGTTCATGTTGTCGTTGCCGACGCAGGCATCCTGCCACAGGAACACGTTCGTCGCGTTGTGCGACAGGCGGATGTCCAGGTCGCCCAGGAACGTGTGGGTGATCTCCAGCTCGACGTCGACGTCGGCGATGCCGTAGTTCTCCGGCACGTTGATGACGTCGACCGTCGGGAACGCGCCGACCGGGCTGTCCGGAATGACCGCGTTCGGCGTGGACTCATAGCCGCGAACCGCCGCCGTCAGACCGCACGCGCCGCCGACGAACGACCCGCCCAGCGAGGCGCAGGTGTTCGGCAGCGTGAACAGGCACAGGTCATCCGGCAGGCAGCAGGCGCCCGGCGCCGGGCACAGGTTCGGATCGCAATCCGTTCCCGGACCCTGCGATTCACCACCCGCCGCCGCGCACAGCGCGACCAGCAGGTCCTGGCACGAACCGTCGAGGAAGCAGCAGGCCTCCGGCTGCGGGCACGGGTTCGGCGTGCAGCTCGAACCGGCACCCTGGCTGACGCCGCCCTGGGCGACGCAGTCCGGACCGGTCAGCAACTGGCACGAGCCGTCCGTGAAGCAGCACGCCGGAAGCGGGCAGCTCACATTCATGCACTCCGAACCGTCGCCCTGGTAGGCGCCGCCGGCCGTCGTGCAGTCATCTTCGAACACTTCAACGCAGACGCCGTTCGGCAGGCAGCAGGCGCCGTCCACGTTGCACGAAGCAAGCAGCGTCGCGATGACCTGCCACTCGGTCAGCGTGCCTGTGTCCGCACCGGCCTGGTCCTCCAGGCTCAGCGTCCAGGCGCCATTGACGTCCATGCCGTCATACGCGCTGAGGAAGGCCAGAGCCGTTGCGCTGGCCGGGTTGTACGAACCAAGCGTCGGCTGGGCACACACGAGCGCGCCGGCCTCATCGTCGGCCGTCACATCCATGTTGTCGTTGCCGCCGCAATCCCGGCTCCAGAGGATCACGTTCGTGGCGTTGTGGCTCACGAAGATGTCCAGGTCGCCCAGGAACGTGTGCGTGATCGCCATGCGGATGTTGACGTCCGTCAGAGTGCCGGTGTCGACCACCGTGATCGTGTCCGACACCGCCGCCGCCGGACTGTCAGGAATCGACAGCGCCGGGTTGGACGTGTACGTGCGCTCTCCGCCCGGAGTCGGGCACGGACCGCCGAGGAACGAGCCGCCGAGATCGACGCACGCAGCCTCGATCACCTGCAGGCACTCATTGTTCGGCGGCAGGCAGCAGGCCCCGACCGCCGGGCACATCGTGCCGGCGCAGTCCGAACCAACGCCGCCGGCGACGCCGTCGCAGTGCAGCGGAGAAATGTCCGAGCAGCCGCCGAAGGCCAGGCAGCAGGCCTCGACCGCCGAGCAGTCGCCGGCGCCGCAGCTCGTGCCGGCCCCGCGCGAAATGCCGCCACCGGCCGCACAGATCGCCGGAATGACATCCGAGCAACTGCCGTCGATGAAGCAGCACGCCTGCGGCGGCGGACAGATGTTCGGCGTGCAGCTCGAACCGGCGCCCTGGTTGACGCCCGGAGCCACGCACGCGAACGGCGCAAGCTCAAGGCAGGAACCGTCCGGATAGCAGCAGGCTTCCGGCGCCGGGCACACCACGTTTGCGCACAGCGAGCCGGCGCCCTGGCTCAGGCCGCCGGGCAGCACGCAGTCCGTCGCGTACACGTCCGCACAGGTGCCGTCCGGCAGGCAGCACGCCACCGTGGGGCACTCCTCGATCGTCAGGTTGTACGCCGCGAAGTTCGGCGACGGGAACGTGTCGATCATCAGGTAGTACGTACCGGGCGCCAGCGCCTGGTTCAGCATCGTGTCGATCGCCGCCGAGGTCGTCGCCAGGCGGATGCAGCCGGCCGCGGCCAGCGGGCACTCGTCGTCGAGACCCATGCCCAGCCAGATCGAACCGCCGGCAACGCTGCCGTCCAGCGTGATGTTCACGCAGATCGGATCCGACACGATCAACTCGTAGAGGATGTCCTCACCGCCGTCGTACGAACCCATGCAGGTCGTCGAGTAGTCGTTGATCTTGCCCTGCGTGGTGTTGAGATCCGCGTAGGGCAGTGCGCCCGGGATGTCGACCTCGATCGGGTTGTTGCAGTTCTGGCCGGGGTTGGTGTCCGGGCAGACCGCCATCATGCAATCCGAGCCGGCGCCCTGCGCCGTGCCGCCCGCCGTCGCGCACGCCGTGGCGAGCACAACCGTGCAGGAGGTGTCGCCGAAGCAGCACGCCTCCGGCTGCGGGCACGGGTTCGGGTCGCAGTTCGAGCCGAGACCCTGCGCAATGCCCGCGCAGAAGGCCGGCGCGATGTCCGTGCACGAGCCATCCGGGAAGCAGCAGGCCTCCGGCTCCGGGCACGGGTTCGGATCACAGTCGCTGCCGATGCCGGCGCTCCTGCCGCCCGCCGTGATGCACTCCGAGGCGAGCAGGTCCTGGCAGGAGCCGTCGCCGAAGCAGCAGGCGACCTGCGAGTCCTCCACCGTGAACGAGATGAACACCACGTCGAACGCGCCCACCTTGGTCGCCGCGACGTCCTGGTCGCCCGCCGCGTCCGTGAAGCGCGTCGCGACGTTGAGCGCCGTCGACGTGCTCGAGTTCACGATCACGTTCGCAAAGTCCATCACCGCGCCCGACAGGAACGTCTCGCCCGTCGCGGCCGGCTGGTTGTTCGCGAAGTTGAAGTTTGAGATCGCCAGCAGATAGCTGCCCGGCGCGAACGTGCGCGTCATCGTGTTCGGGTCGTCGTTGCCGAAATCCGCGATCGCGTCGTAGTTCGAATCATAAACCCAGAAATCCGTGTCGGTCGTGTGACCCGCGCGGCTGATCGTGATCGTGCCCGGGATCAGGCTCGTCGGGCCGGCGATCACTGACACTGTCGTCGTGCTCAGGTCGTACTGGTAGCCCGCCGTCGTCGCGGTCGTGCCGGCCAGGCGGAAGTACAGCTCCTCCTCCTTGCCGAAGCCGTACCACTGCACGAGCTCGGGCGTCAGAGCGCCGGTCTGGATCGTCGTGTCGGTCGTGCCGATCACGCCGCCCGATTGGTTCAAACCGCGGATCGTCGGTGTGATCGACACGCTGCCGGCCGTCTGCGTCAGGCGATGACGATAGACATCCAGCGCCGCGGCGGTCGTCTTCACGCGGAAGTAGTCCAGCGACCCCAGCCCGGCGACTGTGCTCGTGCCGGTCGTCGTGCCGCTCACGCTGTCGCCCGCGGCCAGCGTCACCGCGTTTGCCGCGGCCTTCGTGTTGTTGTCTTCCACCTCAGGATTGTCGACGGCCATCGCCGTCGTGGCTGTGGCGAGGCACAGAATTGTGCCACTACACAACGCCAGGAACTTGTCCCGCATGCTGCGCTCCTTTCAAGTGCGACCGGTCGGATGGACTCTCGCCATTCCCGTGTCGGCCGCTGCGCTGTACGGCGCCTGAGTACCACCCCAGACGCGCTCCGATTGAGAACGAAACAAGCGCAACACGAGCACACGCCCGCGGCGCTTCGAACTGACCTCCGCAGCAACGCCCTCCACGGCGACCCGCGGCTGATTTCGCGATTCCACACCGCGCAGAACTGCAGCGCGCGGCGAACCGACCTCCGAACCGGATAGGGTGCTCCTGTCCCTGCCCGCGCAATCCCGGCGGCGTCGGATCGGCCCACCGGGTTTACGCACACCTCACGCAGCCCCCATATTACCGACCTTCATCCGCCGTTCGCAAGCGAAAAGTGGACTGGCGACAATAACGCAACGCCGGCACCCCTCGTACCAACAACCCTCCCACGCCCTTTCCCAGAACCGTCCCCCAGCCGAACCTCGTCCCAAAAAGTTGTTCCCGCCGCCTCAATCACACCCCGTGATCGCGCACGGGCCGCCGACCCACCCACCACCGAGCAACAGGCACCCCGCCGCCCGCAATTCCGCACACCCCGATCCAAAACAGCACGCGCCGATAAATTCAGAGCACCCAAACCCCGGCCCCGGAGGCGACAAGATACACCCCACCAGCGGGTCAATGTCAAAATTGTTCAGCTTGCCGTCGCCATTCAAGTCCCCCCAGCAACGCCGCAACTCCCAGCACGACTGCGAAGCCCCCAACAGCAGATAATCCGGCGGCGCCGGCGTCGCATCGGGCGGCGGCGGCTGCAAGACCCCCCGCACGAACGGATCAATGTCGAAGTTGTTCACCGCGCCGTCACAATTCGCATCCCCGGCCAACACCAACTCACACGGATCCGCCGGCGGACAGAACGACTGGCCGCAATCCTGCGCCTGAACCTGCCCGCCCGCGAGCGCGCACTGTTCCACATCCAGATCGCCGCACGAACCATCGGCGAAGCAGCATCCGGCCAGCGGCTGCGCACACGGCGACGGTACGCATCCCTGCCCGATCGCTGCCGAAGCACCCCCGGCCTGCTCACACTCATAGCCGCGCAGCTCGGCGCAACTCCCGTTCGCGAAACAGCAGGCCCGCACCGCACAGGTTTCCGGCCCGCACGGCGATTCCGGCGGCGGAGAGACTCCACCCAACTGCCCGCAAACCGTCGGCGTGACCAGCAGGCAGTCGCTCGCGGTGCAGCACGCCGCCGGCGCTTCGCACGCATCCGGCGTACACACGGAACCAGGTCCAAGCGTCAGCCCGCTGCAGAACAACGGCGAGATCACCAGGCAGGACGTCTCACCCAGGCAACACGCCTCCACCTCCGGGCAGCCCGCGACGCCGCAACTGCTGCCGTCCCCCAGCGAGATTCCGCCCAGCACCCCGCACACCGTGTCCGGCTGCTGCGAACACGAACCGTCGGAAAAGCAGCAGGCCGGCGGCGGGGGGTTCACGACAAACCGCGCCCAGTACATGTCGTAGGACGAAGCGACCGACGCGGTCACATTCCGCGTGCCGGTGGCGTCGATCAGGCCGAAATCCAGGTCCTGGGCCGCCCCGGAAGGACTGGTGCGAACCAGCCCATCGGGAAAATCCAGCCGCGCTCCGACCGTGCTGCGATCCAGGTTGTCCGGCGGATTGGGCGGCGCGTTGCCCGCCGCCTGAAAAATCGCGGTGTTGAAGGTGGAAACGGCCAGGTAATACGTCCCCGGCGCGAGGACCACGTCAATCCGCGATTGGAGCGACGTCATCGACGTCGGATCATCATCGTTCCAGCGCAGCAGCGTGAAATCCTGATCGAACAGAAACAGCTCCGTGTCGACGACCGTGCGGTTCGCCGTGGTGATGGTGATCAACCCCGCCTGCGCCGGCGGCGAAACCAGCACCGGCGTGATCGGCGTGACGCTGTGCGTCGCCACATAGGGCAGCGTCGTGATCGCCGCACCGCTGACGCGGTAGTACAGCACCTCTCCGCGACCGAAGCCGAACCAGCGGTTGAAGCGCGGCGGCATCGTCGCGGCGGATGAGCTTTGAATGATGGTCGTGTCCGAGGGCGAGCCGTCCGGCGGAACGCCCAGCAGCGTGCCGGTGTGCCCCGGCGCCCCGGAAGTGGTAAGCGTCAGATCATGGCGATAGACGCCCAGCGGCCGCGGGCAGGTCTGAATCCGGTAGGTGTCCGCCGAGTCCGGCCCCGAACCGGTCAGAACTCCGCCGGTCGAAAGGCCGGTGATCGTCGCGCCGGGATTGAGACAGACGACCGGCGTCGCCGACGCTTTCAACTCGTTCGGCTCAATTTCAACGAACTGCCCCCGCGCCGCGGCGGCGATGCCGAGGCAGACCACAAGCGCAGCCAATTGGCGAAACGTCGGCGGAATTGGTTCCTCTCTTCTTTCGCCCGGTCGGTTCGTCGGCACGCGCCGCAATTGTGCCGTACCGCGATCCGCGACCATCATAATTGAACCGCCAGCCCGAACACTACGCGAATCGAAATTCCCGACCAGAACGTCGGCCTGCCATCACGCGCCTCGCCGCATTCGACAAACGCGAACGACGATCCCCGAAATCGGTTTCTCAGCCCCATGACGCAGTCATCCCTGATTTTCGTTCCGCCGACGCCGCGTAACGGCCTTGACAACCGCCCGGAACGGCCGATACTTTGATTGAGGTGTCAATCAACTGTCTGGCGCGTCCGCCTGCTGACGAATCTCCCGGCGGGCCGCTGGAGGAAAGCGCCGATGTCGCTCGCTCGCACGCCCGCAATGACGACTGTTCGCGTGTCCGCCATTCGCGGCGCGGGGGCCACCGCCACACGGCTCATGGAAATGGGCGTCATCGAAGGGGCCGAAGTGTGCGTCCTGGGCCGTGCGCCACTCGGCGATCCGATGCACGTCCGCCTCGGCGACTGGGAGCTTTCGTTGCGTTCGTGCGACGCGGAACTCGTCGATGTTCGACCCGCCTGACGCCCGCTTCCCGCATGTGCCGCTGACATGACCCCCACTCCGACCGCCCCTTCGCGCCCGCCCGTCGTGGCGCTGGTGGGCAACCCCAACGCCGGCAAGTCCACCCTCTTCAACGCGCTGACCGGCTACCACCGCCATTCCGCCAATTATCCCGGGGTTACGGTGGACGTCGGCCGCGGGCCGTTGCGCGGCTCCGCGCACCCGATCGAGCTGCTCGACGTCCCCGGCACCTATTCGCTGGCCGCCGCATCCCCCGATGAAATGCTGGTCTGCGATCTGCTCCACGGACGCATGGCCGACCACGCACCGCCCGATGCGATCGTCGCCGTGCTGGACGCCTCCAACCTGCCGCGCAACCTCTACCTGCTGAGCCAGTTGCTCGAACTCGGCCGGCCGATGGTCGCCGCACTCAACATGTCCGACGTCGCGCGCAAACGCGGCATCGACATCGACGCGCAGCGCCTCGCCGAGCGCCTCAACATGGCGGTCGTGCCCATCGTCGCGACCGATGAATCCACCCTGCCGCCGCTGCGACGCGCAATCGAGCAGAGCCTCAATCAGGAAGCCAGCCGCGTTCGCGCCGATCTGCCCGAGCCGCTGGTGGCTGAAGCCCGCCGGCTCGCCCGCGAAGGCGGGTCGGGCCTGTCCAAAACTGAGTGCCTGCGGGCGCTGCTCGATCGCGACGGCGCCACGCCGCAGCTCTTCACCCGCGGCGGCGGAAAATCCGCCGCGCTGGATGAAGCGCGACAGCGACTGGCCGCGGCCGGCGTGGACGGCGCGCCCGCCGAAATCCGCGCCCGATACGCCTGGATCCACCGGCTGATCGCCGAAGTCGTGCAGCGCACCGCCGTGACGCGCGGCGTCTGGTCCGCCCGCGTCGACCGCTGGCTCACGCATCGCCTGTTCGGCGCCGTGTTCCTGTTTCTCGTGCTGGCCGTGCTCTTTCAGAGCATCTTCCGCTGGGCCGACCCGCTGATGGGGCTGATCGACGAACAGTTGATCGGCTCCTTCCGGCAGGTCGCGCGCAGCGCCCTGGGCGAAGGTCTGCTCGGCAGCCTCGTCGCCGACGGCGTGATCGCCGGCGTCGGCGGCGTGCTCGTCTTCCTGCCGCAGATCATCATCCTCTTCGCCCTGATCGCCATCCTCGAAGACTGCGGCTACATGGCCCGGGCCGCCTTCATGATGGACCGCCTGATGGGGCTGCTGGGCCTCTCCGGCCGCTCTTTCATCCCGCTGCTTTCCTCCTTCGCCTGCGCCGTCCCCGCCATCATGGGCACGCGCGTCATCGCCGATCGCCGCGAGCGCTTCATCACCATCATGATCGCGCCCTTCATGAGCTGCTCGGCCCGCCTGCCCGTCTATGTGCTGATGATCGGCGCATTCGTTCCGCGCGCGGACTATCTCGGCGGGCTGTTGACCCTCCCCGGACTGGTCATGCTCGGCATGTACGCCGTCGGCGTGCTGGCGGCGATCCCGGCGGCCTGGCTGCTGCGAAGCACCGCCCTGCGCGGCGGTTCCTCCGCCTTCCTGCTCGAATTGCCCGCCTACAAGCTGCCGCGGCTGCGAGCCGTCTGGCAGCGCGTCTACTTCGCTTCCCGCGGCTTCGTGATTCGCGCCGGCACCGTCATCTTCGCCGCCAGCGTCCTGATCTGGGCTCTCGGCTATTTCCCCCGCAGCGCCGCCACCGAGGAGGCCGCCCGCGCCGCCGCCGTCGCCGACGGCGCACCGGCGGAGGACATCGACAGGATCGTCGCCGGAGCATTGCTGCGCGATAGCGCACTGGGCCGGATCGGCCGCTTCATCGAGCCGGCCGTCGCGCCGCTCGGTTGGGACTGGCGCATCGGCATCGCCGCCGTCGCCTCCTTCCCCGCCCGCGAAGTGGTCGTCGCCACGCTCGGCATCGTCTTCAACCTCGGCGACGAGGAAGACGAGGAATCCCCCGCCCTGCGCACCGCCCTGGCCGACGCACGCAACGAAGCCACCGGCGCGCCGCTCTTCACGCTGCCCGTCGCGCTCTCTTTGATGGTCTTCTTCGCCCTCTGCGCACAGTGCGCCAGCACGCTGGCGGTCATCGGCCGCGAGACGCGCTCCTGGACCTGGCCGGTCGTATCCTTCGCGGGAATGACCCTCGTCGCCTACGCGGGCGCTTGGCTCATCGCGGCCGCGGCGCGAGCGCTGGGCTGGTGATGCGATCGCCGGACGGATGACTCCGTGCCGCGCGCAGCGCCGTCAGAAATTCACCTGGTACTGCACCCGCCACATCAGCACGTCGTCATTCACATTCGGCATTCCCGCCGTGGGGCTGCTGATCGGCGCTTCCGTGATCTTCGTGACATCCGTGACGATCTTCGCTTTCTGCCCGTGGAAGTGATAGTTGAACCCGGCCGCATACTCCCACGCCCCCTCCCCGCCCCCCACATTCGTCCGCACGCCGCCGACCCGCGCCACCGCCTCGAGCCTCTTCTCGTGCCCCGGAATCGGCAGGAAGCAGCCCGTCTGCACATACGCGCCGTGCATCGCCGTCGTCGACTCCTCCCCGGTCAGCCGCCACAGCGGCGCAGCCGGATTGTCCCACGCCGCCCGAATGTCCAGGAAGCGGGCTACATACTCCCCCTGCAGCGAAAAGCCGCGCCACTTGAACACGGCATCCACGCCGATCTGGTGGAAGCGCGTGCCGTTCATCGACGCCAACCCGAACCCGCCCGAGCGAAAGAACGGAAACAGCCCGCTGCGATTGAACGGGATGCGCGCAGTACCGCGGTCCCCGTCGTCCTGGTTGAAGGCGTAATGCGCCGCCAGCTCCAGCCCCGGGTCTTCCCTCAACCGGTCATCGCCCTCGTAGCTGCCGAGGTCAGCGTCCTCGCCCAGCACGCGCCACGCCGCGCGGGCCACCAGCGCCGGGTTGCCGTCCAACTGGGAGGGATCATTGGTGATGACGCGGTTGTTCGGCCCGTCCACGGAGTTCACCACGTCCACGGCGTAGCGCAGCCGCCCGTCGGCCAGCTTCCCTAGAAAACTCACACCCGTGCCGAAGTTCAACCCGAAGACCGCGTCCACCAGCCCGCGGTCGGCGAACTGCAGCCGCGAGTCGCTGATGACCTGCTGCCGCAGGTTGGCCAGCCGGAAGCGCCCCAGCCGCACGTGCAGCGCATCGTCGAAGGCGTACTCGATCCAGCCCATGTGCAGCGCCGTGTTGTTCCGCTGCGCGCCGTCAGAGCGAATCGTGATTGAGTACGTCATATCCTTGGAGAAGGCGTGGCCGCTGAAGGTCATCCGCAGCCGCGTGATGTCAAACCCGCTGCGGTCGCTGCGGCGCAGCCGCGGATCGACGTAGCGGTTCTCCTGTCGCGTGCCCAGGTGCGTGTAGCGGAACATGAGAAACCCGTTGAATCGAAACGCGAACGCACCGTCGGTGCTGCGCAGATAAAAGCCGTTGTCATACCCGGCGGTCAGCGTCGGCGGCATCAGCGCCTCGCGAAACTCCGCGTCGGCCAGGATGTCGCGGATCTGCGCCCGCAGCGAACGCGTGCGCTCCAGCTCCACGTCGTCACCCGTCTGCATGGAGCGCTCCAGCTCCAGCAGCCGGCGCTGCTGCTCCTCGTAGCGGGCCAGCAGCGGCGCGAGCCGCGCTTCCTCGGCGGTCGGCTCGGCCGTATTCGCCGTCGGAACAACCAGCAGAATCAGTCCCAGCACGAACGGTATCGATCTCAAAGCGCGGCACGACGACATGGAGATGCTCCCGCCCCCCGGCGGATGATGGGCAATCGCACCGAGTTGGTGCGGAAAAAGAGAGCGGCCGGAGCAGCGTGTGAAACGCTGCCCCGGCCGCAGGAACTTCCGATCGATCACTTCACGTTATTCCGCGAAGAGATTCGGGAACTGCGGATCCGCCGCGTAGCGACCGAACACGTAGTCCGACCACGCCTCCTGGGCGATGTCGGTGATCGGCTCGCGCACAAAGCGGTCGTAGTCCGAGTTGGCGCGGTTGTCGTTGAAAAACGGGCTGTCGAACAGCGACTCGATCGCCGCGCCGCCCGCGTTGGTGAACAGGTTGGCGAACGCATCGTTGCGATAGCAGCCGCCGCCCTGATTGCTGACGAACGGGATGCTGCCGATGATCGGCAGGAACGCCGTGCCCGACGCGAGCAGGGCAAGCTTCTTCATCTTCTTGGACATTCTCAAACACTCCTTGGCGTCTTCCACTCGTGGAGACGGGGGGTAGAAATCCATTTCTCTCTTAGAACAGCACCTGCATCTGAACGCGCCAGATCAGGCCGTCGTCGTTGACGTTGGCCAGGCTCGAGTCCGAATCCGAAATCGGCATCTCGTAGATCTTGGTCACATCCGTCTGCAGCTTCATCCAGTGGCCCTTGATGTAGTAGTTCAGGCCCACCGAATACTCCCACGAACCCTCGCCGCCGCCCACGTTCGTGCGCAGGCCGCCGATGCGGGCCACCGCCTCGAACTTCTTCTCATGCTCGGGGATCGGCAGGAAATAGCCGGCCTGCACGAAGGCGCCCATCGAGTTCGTCGTGCTCTCCTCGCCCGTCAGACGCCACAGCGGCGCGAACGGACGATCCCACGCCTGACGGATGTCCACGAAGCGCAGGAAGTACTCGCCGGAGAGCGAGAAGCCCTGCCACTTGAACATCGCATCCGCGCCCATCTGCCACAGCCGGGCGCCGTTCATCGGGGCCAGGCCATAGCCGCCCGGACGGAAGAACGGAAACAGCCCGCTGCGATTGAACGCAATGCGGGTCGTCTGGCGATCGCCGTCGTCCTCGTTGAACGCGGCGTGCATGCCGATGCCCAGGTACGGATCCTGCAGGTGATCAATGTCACCCTCGAACCAGTACTGCGACGTGTCATCGCCCAGCGCGTGCCAGATCACGCGGCCGACGATCGCCGGGTTGCCGTCCAGCTCCGACGGATCATTCGTGATCACGCGGTTGTCCGGGCCGTTCGTCGAGTTGTGAATGTCCAGGAACCACTCGACGCGCTTGTTCGCGCACTGGCCCCAGAAGCGCACGCCCGTCCCGTCGCCGAGACTGAAGTACGCATCGGTCATCGAGCGGTCAACGAACTGCTGCTGGCTGTCTGCCGCCATGCGGGTGCGGCCGGCCGCCAGCGTGTAGCGTCCCAGCTTGACCTGGAACTCATCGCTGAACGCGTAGTTGATCCAGCCGTAGAGCAGCCGCGTGTCATACGCGTTGCCCTGGTCCTGCGAAATCGCGAAGAAGTAGGTCAGCGCCGGCTCATGGGCGTGGCCGCTGAACGCGAACCGCAGGCGGGTGATGTCAAACCCGGTGCGATCGTCGCGGCGGGCGCGCGGAGTCAGGTATCGATTCTCCGAGCGCGTGCCGTAGTGCGTGAAGCGGAACTGCAGCTGGCCGTTCACCTTGAAGGAGAAATTGCCGTCGCTGCTGTTGATGTAGAAGCCCTTGTTGTAGCCGGAGAGCATCGTGCTGGGCATCAGCGACTCGCGAAACTCACCGTCCGCGAGGATCGAGCGAATCTGCGCCCGCAGCGCGTCCGTCCGCGCCTTCTCCGTGTCCTGGTTCGCAGCGGTGTTCGCCCGGCTTTCCAGCTCGGCGATCTTGCGCTGCTGCTCCTCGAGGCGGGCCGTCAACTCCGCCATCCGCGCCTCCGCGGCAGACGGCTCGACGGCCAGCGCCACCAGCGGGCTCACGAGCGCCGCAAGCAGCGGAACCGCCACGCCGCGCCATCGGAATCCCTTCCCGTGTGCAAACGTCATATTGAGTTCTCCAAGTGTCCCTGCGGACAATGCGTTCCGACGAACGTCGGCCGCCGTCCGAAACTCATCCACGTCCTGACGCATCCGAAATGCCAACGCGCGAAACATACACGCTCGCGCCACCACGTCTACACATCGTGCAAACCCCGTGCCAGAACATCAAAGACGCAGGCCACCAAATCCTGTGCCCTCGACGCCGCACCGGCCCACGATGCGGGGGCTGATGCCAACAAACCTCCGTCAGGGTCTGACGCAAGTCCGTCCACCAGGCGCCCACATGGAAACGTAACACAATCCAGAAACTGAACTTACGAACTAACGCCGCCGAAAAGCCAATACCCGTGTGCGGCGAAAATCCGTCTCGCGACAACCGCCCGCGGGAACCCGCAGACAATCGCCACCAATACCAGCGCGGGAAAATAACACCCCCCGATCCGCGTTGCAAGGGGTTTCCCACCCAATTCCTTTCAACCTGTCCACTCAGCCTGTCTTTCAGCATGTCACTCATCATGACGCCACTCATCATGACGCCGCCACCATGCGAATACCGCCGGGTGTCAAGCCGACGGCCTTCGCGTCGCCATGTGGCACCGGGCTTCTGCCCGGTGCTTCGCCCGTAGGGCGCACGATCGTTGCCAGGGCCTTCAGGCCCTGGAATCCGGCCACCCCAACCCACTCCCCACGCCGGGTCCCATGCCGACGGCTTTGCGTCGCCATACTCTCCACCCCCAACCCGGAATTCCCTCCTCCCCGCCCGCACGCTTGGATCATTGTGAGAATCGCACTAAGGTATCCCCCCAAGTCCAATCTCCGCCCATGATGGAGACCGCATGTCCAGCCCCAACAACGCCCCCAACGGCCCGCAGCGCCTCATCCTCGGCCACCCGCCCGGCCTGTTCCTCCTCTTCATCACCGAAATGTGGGAGCGATTCTCCTACTACGGCATGCGCGCCCTGCTGGTCCTGTACCTCTCCTCAACCATCTCTATCAGCGACGCGCCGCCGGGCGTACACGTCAACACGATCGAGTTCGAGGAACGCGAAGCGGTGGACACCACCGCAGCCGCAACCACCACAGCGCCCGTCGAAGAACCCCCCAAGCGAACGCACAGCTTCCCCATGACCATCGCCGTCGACGCAAATGCGCCGGCCGCACAACCCGTTACCACCACGGGGCCGACTCGCCTCATTCTCACGTTCCTCGAGGAAGGCCCCGCCGGCAGCGACGGCAAACCCACCTGGACCCCCGCAGCCGCCCAGCCCTCCACGACATTCGTCCGGCAGGGCGAGCAGATCACCGGCAAGCCGGTCGCCATCCGTATCACCAACCCCACCGACGAGCCGATCGAGTGCAACGTGCGCGTCCTCGCGGTCGATAGCACGGCGCGCTACTTCACCATCAACGACAAGACCGGCGTAACGGCCCTCAAGATCAAGCCCGACTCCGCCCGCCGCCCCGACGAAAAACCCATCGAGGTGCGCATCGGCCCCAGTCCGTTCGCCTCTTCCGGCCGCGACTGGGACAAAAGCCCCGCCAACCGCCTCTACGGCTGGTACACCGGCCTGGCCTACCTGCTGCCCATCTTCGGCGGCCTGCTGGCCGACAAGCTGCTTGGCACCCATCGCTCCATGCTCATCGGCGGCCTGATCATCGCGCTGGGACACGTCGTGCTGGGAATCTCCGGCGTCGGCGACATGGATCACAGCGAATTCGGCATGTCCGTGTTCGTGTTCGGCCTGGCCCTGATCGTGCTGGGCACCGGCCACTTCAAGCCGACGGTGTCGGTGATGGTCGGGCAGTTGTACGGCCCGGATGACCCCCGCCGCGACACCGCCTACACCATCTTCTACATGGGCATCAACGTCGGCGCCTTCATCTGCGCCTTCGTCTGCGGCACGCTCGGCGAGAAGTGGGGCTGGCACTGGGGCTTCGGCGCCGCCGCGGTGGGCATGCTGCTGGGACTGTTCGCCTACATCCTCGGCCGCCCGGCCTATCTCGCCGGCATCGGCCTGCCGCCCGCCGGCACGCCCAACGTCGCGCCCCTGTTCGCCATCTTCTCCATCGTGCTGGCCGCCGCCGTCGCGCTCGCCTACCAGGCCGGCACGCTTGGCGCCATCGACACGTGGATCAACTACCTGTTCAGCATCAAGGTGGTGCTCGGCGGCGTTCTGTTGCTGCTGATCGCCGCGGCCGTCTACTTCGTCGCCCGCCAGGCGCGCGAGGATCGCGGCCCCACCGCCTGCATTCTCGTCTTCATCGTCTTCAACGCCGCCTTCTGGATCGCCTTCGAGCAGGCCGGCAGCTCGCTCAATCTCTTCGCCGCCGAAAACACCGACCTCACGGTGCCTTTCACGAACTGGACCATGCCGGCCACCTGGTTCCAGTCCTTCAACCCGCTGCTGATCATCCTGCTCGCCCCCGTCTTCGCCCTGCTCTGGGTCGCCCTCGGCAAGCGCGGACTGAACCCCAGCCAGCCGCTCAAGATCGCCTACGCCCTGCTGCTGGTCGGCGGCGGATACCTGTTCATGGTCTTCGGCGCGCGCGAGTACTTCACCACCGCCGCCAAAGTCAGCCTGATCTGGCTGACCATGACCTACCTGCTGCACACCCTCGGCGAATTGTGCATCTCGCCCACCGGCCTGGCCTTCGTGACCCGCGCTGCGCCGCGCCGCCACGTCTCATTCCTGATGGGCCTGTGGTTCCTCTCCAGCTTCGTCGCCGGAAAGATGGGCGGCGAACTCGCCAGCGTGGTCGAGTCGATCGAAGGCGGGAAATTGCAGCTCCCCTGGTACGGCTGGGGTCTGCGCATCGGCGGACAGGCCGACTTCTACATGATGTTCGTGCTGGTCTGCTGCGCGGCCGGCCTCTTGATCCTCGCGCTGACGCCCATGCTCAAGAAGGCGCTGCACGGCCGGGTGTGATCCCCTTCCGCCCCCCCCTGATCCGTCGCATTCCGCGGCCGTCGTTCGCCTCAATCGGCGGGCGACGGCCGCCGCTCATTCAGCAACGGCCGGGCGATTCACCCGCTGAGTCGCCTCGGCCGCGTACACCATCGCCAGGAACCCGCCCGCCGCCGCCAAAAGGACGCAGCCCACTTCCATGAAGATGAAGAACCCCGGACCAAGCTCCGTGTACGAATCTCTCCACAGGAGCAGGCCCGCAATCACCAGCACATGCAGCAGTTCTCCGACGATCGTCACGCACGCACACGCCGTCAGCCACGGCGCGAAGACCACCCGGCCCACGTTGACCAGCCCCTCCGTCACGCCGAACTCCGCGGGTGCGAGCAGCGACCCCAGGGCCGCCAGCCCCTTCGCAAATGCTGCAATCACTACCAGCCGGAGCACCAGCCCTGCCAGCCGCCTGTCATCAGGACTCGCCAGCGAAACCCCCACGATCCGCGTCTGCCGATACAGCACGTCTCCCGACCAGGATCGCGCATCCAGGCTTCCGCCCGACGTGATTCTCCCGCTTCCCAGCGACACGCGTTCCCGCTGATATTCCCCGCTCAACCTCTCCACGCGCGCGGCATTTGCACCCCATCCGAGCGTCACCCCCACTTCGACGCGCACCATCGCAATGAAGAAGGTCAACAGCGCTGCCCCCACCATCCAGACCGCCCCACGCGCGATTCGATCGTGCGCCAATTGCCGCGCCACACGCCCACCCACCCAGCGCGCCGCCAGCGGCGGAATCGACCGCGGAATCAGCCCACCCGCCCCCCGCAACCACGCCAGCGCTTCGCGCCGCTCGCCGAACAAATCCCCCGCCAGCCCGCACTCCGGACACCGCCCCGTGCGATGCTCGCGCCGGTCATACCCGCAAGCCCGGCACCGCCGCAGCGCTGCCCGCAGCCGCACAAAACCCTCCTGCATCCGGTGCGCCGCCTCGCTCATTCCATCTCGCTCCGCCGCCGCACCATCACGCCGGCGACGCCGACCCAACCCCCGCCGCAGCCGCCGCCCGACCCTCTCCCGCTCGCACCGGCTCCCGCAGCATCAGGCACAGCCCCAGCCCGATCACCAGCAGCGCCCCGGCCGCCATCAGCAGCCCCGGCGCCGGCATGCCCTCCGCATCCGTCCAGCCGCTCTGCTCCAGCCACGGCCCCATTCCATCCGCCCGGCTCGCCACCAGCGTCAGCCCGTTGTGCAGCACGTGCACCAGCACCGACGGCCAGATCGATCCCGACCGCAGCGCCAGCAGCCCCAGCACGATCCCCAGCGCGCTGGTCAGAATCAACCGGTGCGCACTGTTGTGATACACCCCGAACGCCAGCGCCACGACCACGATCGCCGCCACCGGCCCGATCGCCGGCCGCAACCCCGACAGCACATACCCGCGGAAAAAAACCTCCTCACAAACCCCCGCCGTCACGGCCAGCACCAGCACGATCAGCCACAGCGGAACCTCCTTCAGCCACGCCGTCGCCACCTCGAGCGCATGAAGCTGATCGGGCGGCATCGGCAGAAACGTCTGCTGATACGCCAGCCACGCCGGTGCCAGCGCCCACGTCGAAAGCCCCAGGCACAGCGCCGCCCCCCACGCCGGCAGCGACGCGCCCCCCACCCGCAGCGCCGTCCGCTCCGTCACCCGCATGTACTTGGCCGCGAAGACCGGCACCCCCACAAACAGCAGCAGGAACACCGCCCACAGCGCGTACAGATACTCCACCCGCTCATGGAACAGCGGCGACTCCCCCAGCGCCCGCTGAATGAAGAAATTCAGCGGAAAGACCAGCCCCAGCACCAGCATCGCCGACGCCGCCGTCGGCACCCGCCGCGGCGTGAAATACCGCCGCTGAAAAATCGTCCGCACCGAGCCGCTGTCCGCAAACAGCACCGCCTCCTGCCCGAACAGCTTGGCCGCCACCGCCACCGCCGCCCCCGCATACAACGACGTCGACGCAATCACCCACACAATCGCCGTCGGATCAAAGCGCCCCACGAACAGCTCGCGCGTCAGCACCACGATGTTCGCCACCGGCATCACCAGCAGCGGCCCCTCCAGCCGCGTCCCCGGCAAAATCCCCACCACCGCCGGAATCATCGCCGCCACCATCACCGGCATCACATAGTTCTGCGCTTCCTTGAAGCTCCGCGCAAAGCTGCACACCGCCAGCAGCACCGCCCCGAACATCACCGCCAGCGGCACCAGCGCCAGCAGCACCCACGGCAGCGCCGTCAGCGGTATCACCACCTCCTGCCCGCGCGTCAGCAGCTTCCCCAACCCCCCCAGCCAGATCGTCCCCCCGATCGACGCCAGGTTCAGCCCCGCCGAAATCAGCGAGACCATCGTCACCACGATGAACTTCCCGGCGATCAGCTCCACCGTCGCCACCGGCGCAACCATCAGCGTCTCAAGCGTCCCGCGCTCGCGCTCCCCGGCCGTCAGGTCAATCGCCGGATAAATCGCCCCCGTGATCGTCATGATGATCAGGATCAGCGGCACAATCTGTCCCAGCACGCTGCCGCCGACCTTCTCCGGCGTCGCCACGCTCAGCGATTCCACGTGCAGCGGATGCAGGTAGCTGCGCTCGATGTTCGCGCGTCGCATCCGCGCTTCGACCAGCCGCTCGTTCATCCGCTCCAGCACCCCCAGCAACCCCTCCGTCGCAATGCTCGAGCGGATCTCCGTCTGATCCATGATCACGCGAACCGCGACATTCCCCCCGTTCGACAGCGCCCCCGCATCCCCCTCGACAATCACCCCCACGTGCACCGTCCCCGCCAGCAGCGGCCCGGCGAAATCCGCGATCCAGGCATCCCGCCAGATCGTCGATGCCAGCCTCCCCGCCGCCGCATCCGCCCCCGCGTCCGACATTCCCCCGCGCAGCCCCTCGCGCAGCGCCGTTCGCAACCCGATGAACTGCTCGTGCGGATACGCCGCGCGCACCGTGATGCGATACTCCGGCGGCGCGCCCCGCACCGCCGTTCGCGGACCCGCCGCCCCCCGCGCCCCGCGCGCCTCCTCCATCGCCGGCGCGTCCCGTCGCAGCGGCGGCTCCGCCTCGGCCGGCCGCGTCTGAGCGGCGCGCGCCACCTCCAGCGGCGAGTCATCCTCGGAGGGCGCCGCGGCCGCTTCCTCCTCCGACAACGGCCGCCGCACGGCGTCCGTGTCCAGCACCCGCCGCAGCCACTTCCCCGCCGCCTCCGACGGCACGATCACCTCGTACCGGTCGGCCAGAAATTGCGAATGCTGCGCCTCCAGCGCCTGCAGCGAGCCGAGCATCAGCGCCGGATAGAGAATGATCGGCACCAGCACCATCGCGAAGATGGTGCGCCGGTCGCGCAGGATGTCGATCAGCTCCTTGCGCCAGATCGTGTTAATCCGCGAATACCGGCTCATGCGCTCCCACCAGCTCGAGGAACACGTCGCTCAGGCGCTCGCGCCCGGATTGCCGCCGCAGCTCGTCCAGCGTCCCCTCCGCGATCATCCGACCGCTGTGAATCAGCCCGATCCGCCGGCACATCGCCTCGATCTCATCCAGCGCGTGCGTCGAGAGCAGGATCGCCCGCCCCGCCTCCGCCTGCGTGCGGATGAACTCCAGCATGATCCGGTTCGACAGCACGTCCAGCCCGAGCGTCGGCTCATCCAGCACCAGAATCGGCGGATCCGCCAGCAGCGCCCGTGCAATGTTGGTCCGCTGCCGCTGCCCCGTCGACAGCGCTCCGCAGCGCAGCTCCATGAACTCCGTCAGCCGCAGCCGTTCCGCCAGCGCCCCGATCCGCGCCCGCGCCTGCGCCCGATCCATCCCGTACAACGTCGCGAAGTAATGCAGAAACTCCGACACGCTCAGCCGCACGTACAGACCCGTGTTGGCCGTCAGGTAGCCGATCCGCTGCTTCACCTGCTCCGGCTCGTCCGTCACGTCGCGATGATCAATGAACACCCGTCCGGCCGTCGGCCGCAGCAGCCCGCTGATCATCCGCAGCGTCGTCGTCTTGCCCGCCCCGTTCGGCCCCAGCAGCCCGTACACCTCCCCGGCGCGCACCTCGAACGACACCTCGTTCACGGCGCGCTTCGGCTCGCCGGTCGGCGCGGGAAAGGACTTGACCAGCTTCTCCGTGCGGATCATCAGACATCCGTGCCGGGTGTCGGTTCGGCGGGGCGTCGCGACGCGGGCTGCGCGGCGCGGCCGCGCGGATTCCGCGCGCCGCAATCTTATCGGCAGATCAAACCCCCGCCCCGCCGCCGCCCGAAGTTTCCCCGCGCCTCCCCGAACCCCATCGCCGCCCCGGCCCTCACCCCAGCCACTCCCCGTCGCACACATATTCCGCCGGCCCGCTCACCTGCACCCCCGATTCCGCCGATTCCCAGCGCACCTCCAGCTCACCCCCCGGCATCGCCACCACCACCCGCCGCTCCGCGCGGCCCGTCAGAACCGCCGCCACCAGCGCCGCCGCCGCCCCGCTCCCGCACGCGCGCGTCGCCCCGCTGCCGCGCTCCCACGTCACCACCCGCAGCCGCCGCTCCGACTCACACTCCACGAAGTGCACGTTCGTGCGCTCCGGGAACACCGCATGCCGCTCCAGCGCCGGCCCCCACTCAGAAAGCGGCACATCCGCGCAGCGCTCCACGAACACGATCGCGTGCGGATTGCCCATCGACACGCACGCCACGCGAAACTCCCGCCCCAGCGCCCGCAGCGTCGCATCCAGCACCGCCTCCCGCGGCCACCGTTCCGAAGCCGCCCCCGCCGCCAGCGTCGTCGGAATCTCCGCCGCCGCCAGCCGCGGCCGACCCAGGTCCGTCCACACCGATTCCACCACGCCCCCCGCGCCGATCCGCAACTCCGCCGTTCTCACCCCCGCATCCGTCTGCACCCGCAGCGGATTGCGCGCACTCAGCCCCCGATCGCGCGCATAGCGGGCCACGCACCGCAGCCCGTTGCCGCACATCTCCCCCCGCGAGCCGTCGGCGTTGTACAAAATCATCCGCACATCCGCGTCGGCGACCGTCGGCGCACCGATCAGGATCAACCCATCGCTGCCGACCCCCGTGTGCCGATCGCTGATCCGCCGCGCCAGCGCCGCCGCATCCGCGACCGCACAACGCTGCATGTCCACGTACACGTAGTCGTTGCCCAGCCCGTGCATCTTGGTGAAGCGCAAATTCATGACGACGCTGCTCCCGTTGCTCCAACGTCGGCGCCGCGCACAGTCGCCCCGCCCGCCGCGGCTCGCCGTCCGGCGGCGCGGCAGCTATCATTCCCCGCCAACGCAACCTCCGGCGACGAGCTGATGCTACTGACGCTGCACTCCTACATCCTGCGCGACCTGCTCAAGACCTTCCTGCTGACGATTCTCGCCATTACCGCCATCATCACCCTCGGCGGCGGCGTCATCAACGTCATCCGCTTCGAAGGCGTCACCAGCGAGGACATCCTGCTCGTCGTCCCCCTGCTCGTCCCCGTCGTCGTCACCGTCGTCATGCCCGTCGCCGCCCTCTTCGCCGCCGGCATCGTCTACGGCCGACTCGCCGCCGACCAGGAGTTCCAGGCCTGCCGCGCCGCCGGCATCAACATCCACCGCCTCTTCGCCCCCGTCATCCTGCTGGCGCTGGCCGTCGCCGCCTTCACCATGCTCTCCGGCAGCCTCGTCATCCCCGAATGCGTCCGCCAGATCGAGCGCCTCAGCCGCGCCAACGCCCGCGACTGGGTCCGCTCCCAGCTTGTCAGCCGCGGCCACGTCCGCTTCCGCGACCGCTTCTTCCTGACCGCCGCTTCCGCCCACATTCCATCCGCCGAAGACCTGCGCCGCGCCAACCACGACGTCTCCCCCGGCTTCAGCTATCTCTACATCGCCTCGCCGACCGTCCTCGAGCTCGACGACGGCGGCACCCCCAAGGTCTTCGCATCCGCCCGCGGCGGCCTCCTCAGCTTCGACACGCGCCGCATTCCAATCCGCGCCACCCTCATCGCCGAGGATGTGCGCATGCTTCGCCCCCCCGAACACGCCGTCGAATTCGCCATCCAGACCGTCGGCCCGACCGAGCTCCCGCTGACCCTGCCCGAAAAGCCCGGCTGGGCCGACCTGCCCACGCTCCTGCGCTGGCGCGCTGCGCCGTGGGAATGGGCCGAGCTGCGCGACCGCCTCCGCGGTTTCCTCGGCGCCGTCGCCGCCTACACCGCCCACGTCGAGATCGGCGCTTCGCTCGCCGCCGGAAAAACCGTCACGCTCAGCGACCAGGACATGACCTACGTCATCCGCTGCGCGACCGTCGTCGCCGATCAGAAAGACGTCACCCTGACAGATGCGCGCATCGAGCAGCGCCTCCGCAACACGCTCCGCGCCACCTTCGAGGCGCCGCAGGCCAAGCTCACCGCCCGCCCCCAGAGCGACACGGCTCACCTGCTCGCCGCCATCGCCCTGATCCCGGCCGCCGGCCGCCCCGTCACCGAGACTTCCCCCGGCCCCGGCGCCCGCACCGCCCGCCACGAAAAGCCTCTGAATCTACCCCCCGTCCACCTCGACACCCCCGATCGCGCCGCCGCGCTGCAACCGCCGCAGGTGCTCGACCGCACATTCGAGATCGACAACCTGCCCGAGCCGCTCGCGCTGGCCCGTCGCGGCCTGCAGCGCGAAGGCGCCGTCTTCGGTCGAAAAGTGCTGGCCGAGATTCACATGCGCCTGGCCTTCACCAGCGCCAACGTCGTCACGCTCGTGATGGCCGCCGCGCTCGGGCTGCTCTTCCGCGGCGCGCGGGCGCTGACCGCTTTCGCCGTCGCCAACGTGCCCTTCCTGTTCGTGCTGATGATCACCTACATGGGCAAGCAGCTCACCGTCGACGAGCGGCTCACCACCGTCGGCCCCTATGTGATGTGGAGCGGCCTCGCGCTCTGCGCTCTGGCCGACGTCCTGATCCTCCGATTCGGCGTGCGGAGATAAGCCGGCCGTGAACACCATCGACCGCTACGTCATCCGCGCCTTCCTCGGCGGCTTCCTCACGCTGCTGCTGACCGGCACCGGCCTGTTCATCTTCGTCGACGTGCTGCTGAACTTCGACGAGTTCAGCAAGGATCCGAACGTCAGCGCCACCGGCGCACTCTTCGACGCCGTCGACTATTACGTCTTCAACCTGCCGCTCTTCTTCTCCTACGTCGCCGGCCCCTCCATGGCCGTCGCCGCCGCCTTCTGTTTCGCCCTGATGCTCCGCAACAACGAGCTGACCGCCCTCGTCGCCGCCGGCGTGCCGCTGCAGCGCCTGATCGTCCCGCTGCTGGCCTGCGCCGTCCCCCTCGTCGCCCTCTGGTGGGTCAACCGCGAATGGGTCATCCCCGAAATCGCCCACAAGATCGCCCGCGACCGCGAAGATGTCCGCGGCACCCGCGCCTTCGGCGTCTATTGCGTCAAGGACTCACGCGACAACATCCTCATCGCGCTCCAGTTCTATCCCCGCGACGGCTCCATGCGCCAGGCCTACGTCATCGAACCAGGCCCCGACGGCCGCGCCGCCTCCCTGATCCAGGCCGACGAAGCGCGCTTCGACCCCGCCGCCAACATCTGGCGCTTCGACGGCCGCGCCGTCCGCACCTTCCTCGATCCCGGCGGCGGCGGACTCGGCCGCGGCTTCTCCACCCAGAACCTCACCGAGTTCAAGCTGCGCCTCACCCCCGACGACCTGATCCTCCGCCAGGCCGCCGAGTGGGCCGACCTGCTCAGCCTGCGCCACATGAACCGCCTCGTGAACAGCGAGCAGCAACTCGCCAACCGTCCCACCATCATCATGAGCCGCCACGTCCGCCTCACCCAGCCGGTCCTCATCTGCGCGCTCATGCTGCTGGCCGTCCCCTTTTTCCTCACCCGCGAACCCGTCAACGTCATCGTCCGCGGAACCGCCGCGCTGCTGCTCTGCCTCCTCTTCTTCGTCACCACCTTCGTCTGTCACAGTCTCGTCCGCGAGGACATCGCCGCCCTGCTGGCCTGGATGCCCATCCTGATCTTCGCCCCCGTCGGCGTCCTGCTCGTCGCAAACCTGAAGACCTGAGCAACCCCCATGCACGACCTCCGCCTCGACATCCTGTTCGTCATGCCGCACCCCGACGACCTCGAAATCACCTGCGGCGGAACCATCGCCACCCTCGTCGCCCGCGGCCACCGCGTCGGCATCATCCACATGACCAACGGCGAACCCACCCCGCGCGGCACCCCCGAAATCCGCGCCGCCGAACTGCAAGCCGCCTCCCGCATCCTCGGCGTCACCCACGTCGAAACGCTCGGCCTCACCAACCGCGAACTGATGGACGGCCCCGCCGCCCGCTATGCCGTCGCCACCACCTTCCGCCGCTATCGCCCGCGCGTCGTCGTCGGCATGGCCGGCCGCACCCCCGGCGCATCCCCCGACCACCACCAGGGGCAGTTGATCCTCGAAGCGGCGCGCTTCTACTCACAGCTCACCAAGTGGGACGACCGCTTCGACAACACCCCCCCGCACCGCGTCGATTGGCTCTGGTACCGCCCCGTCCACATCGCCGCGGAAGTGCACCACTGGCACTCCACCTTCGTCGTGGACGTCTCTGCGCACTACCAGAAGAAAATCGACGCGATTTCCTGCTATCGCTCACAATTCGACGACACCCGGCTGACCCGCCTGCTGCACCGCCTCCGCGCCAACGACGCCGCCGAGGGCGGCCGCGCCGGCTTCGAGTACGGCGAGCTGTTCGCCTTGCCCCACCCCGTGCCCCTGCCAGACCCGCTCGCGCACTTCGCCGCGCTCTCATCCCCGATGGGCCCACCCCCATTCGCTCAACCGGCCGCGCCGCCATCCTGAGTCGGCCCCGCCTTCCGCGCCAGATGCAGCGACTCCGCGAATGACGTCAAATGGCGCAGATTGTCGCAATAGGCGTGATACTCAAGCTCACGCCGCAACCCCTCACTCAACGCGCGCCCACCCACCACCAGCGCCGCCCCATGCTCCCGCGCCGCACCGCACAGCCGCCGACAATCCGCCGCAAATTGCTCCGGATTCTCCACGCTCGACGCCGTCAGCCAGAACACCCGCGGCCGCTTCGCACCAATCGCCGACGCCAGCGTCTCCACCGGATGACCGATCCCCAGCGATTGTGCCCGCCAACCCGCCTCCAGCAGCACCAGTTCCACCATCTGGCTCGCCAGCGTATACGGATCCGGCGCCAGCGCCCCACCCAGCGCCAGCGGCGCGTCCGGCAACGGCGCCGCGCGCAGCCGCCTCAACTCCCCGATCACCGACGAACAAACCTCCACCGCCCGCCGCTCTTGATACACCTCGATCCGCCCCGCCTCCCACGCCCGCCCGATCTCGTGCATCGCCGTCGCTATTGCCCGGTCGCAAATCTCGACCATCGTCCGGCCGGCCAGGTACAGATCAAAAATCACCCGCCGGACGCGCTCGTCATCCAGGTCCATCAGCGCCGAATAAACGCGCTCCGCGGCATGCTCAATCACCCCATCCCCGCCGCCGCACGTCGCAGGCAAACCCAGCAATTCGGGTGCGGTTACGGGATGCCCCGTCGATCGCAAATACTCCACCACCGACGCCCGCGACAACCGGCGATGTCCCCCCGCCGTCCGCGTCGCACTGATCAAACCCTTGTCGCACCAACGCTTTAGGGAAGCTTCGCTGACGCCGATCGCCCGCGCTACCCGCTTCGGAGAAAGTTGATCGTTCATAGACCCGTCATCTCGGCACACCCGCTGATCGAATTGACCGATTCTATCCCGCCAACACCCCCCAAACAACCTCCCGCGCTGATTCGCTCGTGCCGACCCGAATCCCAACCGATCGCCGGAGAGGCGCCGCTGCCGTAAAATCGCGCCTCGTCCCGCGTCATCGGCCGGCGGATCGGTCCGAAAATCCCGGGACAGCAGGGAAGGACACCATGTCGGCCAAAACCGAGTCGTTCGGGGCGCGTTCCACGCTCAAGACCAGCCACGGCGAATACGAAATCTTCCGCCTCGACGCGCTCGCCCGGCAGGGCCTCACGAAGATCGAGCGCCTGCCCTACTCCATCCGCGTCCTGCTCGAATCCGTGCTGCGCAACGTCGACGGTTTCGCCGTGCTCGACGAGCACGTCCGCCAGCTCGCCGCCTGGGATCCCGCCCGCCCCGGCGAGCGCGAGGTCCCCTTCAAACCCGCCCGCGTCGTGCTGCAGGATTTCACCGGCGTCCCCTGCATCGTGGACCTCGCCGCCATGCGCGACGCCATGAAGCACCTCGGCGGCGACCCCGCCCGCATCAACCCCGAAGTCCCCTGCGATCTCGTCATCGATCACTCCGTGCAGGTCGACGAATTCGGCTCGCGCACCGCCCTCTCCGTCAACAGCGACCGCGAGTTCCGCCGCAACCGCGAGCGCTACGAATTCCTCAAATGGGGACAGCAGTCGCTTTCCAATTTCCGCGTCGTCCCGCCCGCCACCGGCATCGTCCACCAGGTCAACCTCGAATACCTCGCCCGCGGAGTCCTCACCCGCCAGTCCGCCGGCAAGCGCACCGCCTTCCCCGACACCCTGGTCGGCACCGACTCACACACCACCATGATCAACGGCCTCGGCGTTCTCGGCTGGGGCGTCGGCGGCATCGAGGCCGAGGCCGCCATGCTCGGCCAGCCGCTCTACATGCTCGCCCCCGAAGTGATCGGATTCCGCCTCACCGGCCGCCTCCCCGAAGGCGCCACCGCCACCGACCTCGTCCTCACCGTCACCCAGATGCTGCGAAAGCACGGCGTCGTCGATAAGTTCGTCGAGTTCTTCGGCGAAGGATTGAACGAGCTGAGCATCCCCGATCGCGCCACCATCGCCAACATGGCCCCCGAATACGGCGCGACGATGGGCTTCTTCCCCGTCGATTCCGTCACCCTCGACTACCTGCGCTTCACCGGCCGCGACGCCGAAACGCTCGCCCTCGTCGAGGCCTACTGCAAGGAAAACGGCCTCTTCCGCACCGCCGCATCCCCCGAGCCGACCTTCACCGCCACCCTCGCGCTCGACCTCGGAACCGTGCAGCCTTCGCTCGCCGGCCCGAAGCGCCCGCAGGATCGCGTGCTGCTCAGCGCGATGAAGTCCGCCTGGGAGCGCGAATTGACCGAATCCTTCGGCAAGCAGCCGCGCAGCGCCGAAATCGAGCAGGCCCGCCTCGTCAGCGAAGGCGGCCACACCGTCACCGCCACCGCGACCGCGCGCACCAGCGCCGCCGCCGTGCAGGTCCAGTACCGCGGCGCCACCTTCAATCTGCGCCACGGCGACGTCGTCATCAGCGCCATCACCAGTTGCACCAACACCAGCAACCCCGACGTCATGATCGCCGCCGGCCTGCTGGCCCGCGCTGCGCGCCAACGCGGCCTGTCCAGCAAACCCTGGGTCAAGACCTCCCTAGCCCCCGGCTCACAGGTCGTCACCGAGTACTACGACAAGGCCGGCCTGACCGAAGACCTCGAAGCCCTCGGCTTCCACACCGTCGGCTACGGCTGCACCACCTGCATCGGAAACTCCGGCCCCCTCCCCGCCGAAATCGAATCCGCCATCAAGGAGGGCGATCTCGTCGTCGCCAGCGTGCTCAGCGGCAACCGCAACTTCGAGGGCCGCGTGCACCCCCAGGTCCGCGCCAACTACCTCGCCAGCCCGCCGCTCTGCGTCGCCTACGCCATCGCCGGAACCGTCCAAATCGACCTCACCCGCGAGCCGATCGGCCGCGGCTCCGACGGCCGCGACGTCTTCCTCCGCGACCTCTGGCCCACCCAGGCACAGATTCGTGCCGTCCGCGAGCAGGCCGTCACCGCCGAACAGTTCTCGCGAAAGTACCAGGACGTCTTCAACGGCAACGCCACCTGGAACGCCGTGCCGATCAGCCGCAGCGAGCTGTACAACTGGAGCGACCGCAGCACCTACATCCAGAACCCGCCCTTCTTCGACGGCATGGCCCGCGGCGCCCCCGGCGTCGCCCCCATCCGCGGCGCGCGCTGCCTCGTCTCCGTCGGCGACTCCGTCACCACCGACCACATCTCCCCCGCCGGCGACATCGCCGAAAACAGCCCGGCCGGGCAGTTCCTCATGCAGCACGGCGTCTCCAAGGCCGACTTCAACAGCTACGGCAGCCGCCGCGGCAACGACCGCGTCATGACCCGCGGTACCTTCGCCAACGTCCGCGTCAAGAACAGGCTCGCCGTCGATCCCGCCACCGGCGCCATCCGCGAAGGCGGCTGGACCCGCGACTTCTCCGCCCGCGGCGGCGGAAAGCTGGCCTGGATCTTCGACGCCAGCACGCACTATCGCGAAGCCGGCACGCCGCTGATCGTCCTCGCCGGCAAGGACTACGGCATGGGCTCCTCGCGCGACTGGGCCGCCAAGGGCGTCTTCCTCCTGGGCGTGAAAGCGGTCATCGCCGAGAGCTTCGAGCGAATCCACCGCAGCAATCTCGTCGGCATGGGCGTCCTGCCGCTCGTCTACATGGACGGCCAGAACGCCGCCTCGCTCGGCCTCACCGGCGAAGAAACCTTCGACTTCCCCGATCTGTCCGACGATCTCAAGCCCGGCCAGACGCTCACCGTGATCGCCCGCACCCCCGCCGCCGCCACCGGCAGCGCCCCCGGCTCCAGCAACACCCCCGGCTCCAGCAGCGCCCCTGGCACCGCGCCTGGCTCCAGCAGCGCCCCTGGCTCCAGCAACAACCCCGGCTCCGGCAACACCCCCGGCTCCAGCAGCGCCCCTAACACAGCCCCCGGCTCCGGCAACAACCCCGGCTCCGGCCGCGAGGTGAAATTCTCCGTCCGCAGCCGCATCGCCACCGCCGTCGAGGTCGAGTACTTCCGCAACGGCGGCGTGCTGCACACCGTCATCCGCGGCAAGCTCGGCAAGTAACCGCGCGTCAGGCTCGACAAACAACCGCCCGTCAGGCTCAGCAAGAAGCCGCCTGTTGGGTGGCATGCTTTCGCGGTATTCCGCGTAAGCATGCTGTGTGCCGTGGCACCGCCCTTCCGGGCGGTGCAGTGCATCGGGCGGAAGCCCGATGCCACATGCCATGCCGCGCGTTGAGTGAAACTATGAAGCGGAGGTCGGGCCGGCGGCTGCACGGTTCCTGAACTCGTGGTAAACCGGCGTTTCGTGTTTGAGTCGAATCGTTGGCTTCCACACAGGAGAAGACCGTGAAGAAGTTCGTCGGCGTCGACCTCCACAAGCAGCGTATCGTGGTCTGCGTTGTGAACCAAGCGCGGCAAGTGCTCACATCGGCCCGTTTCACCAATGTCGAGTCGATCAAGCTGGCGGCCTGGTTGAAGGCGCTCGGCTCATTCGACCTGGTGCTCGAAGCGACCGCCAGCTACGAGTGGTTCGTGAAGCTGGTCGAGCCGCTGGCTGGGCGTGTGCTGCTCGCTCATCCACGCAAAATGCGGATCATCGCCGAGAGCACGCGCAAGAGCGACAAGGTGGACGCCCGCGTGCTGGCGGAGTTCCTGGCGCTGGACATGATTCCGCCGGCGCACTGACCGACGCCGCGGCGGCAAGCGCACCGCAAGCTGGTGCGGCGGCGGGTCTGCGTGCGGGCGCGGCTGACGTCGATCAAGAACCGCATCCGGCACGTGGCGGCCGAGTACAACGCGGACCGCAGGGATCTGTTCACGAGCGAGAGCCTGAAGTACCTGCGCGGGCTGAAGCTCGACCCCGTCGATCGCTGGCTCGTGCAGCGCCTGCTGCGCGAGTTGAAGTTGTATCGCGACGAGCTGAAGGCCGTCGATCGGCAGCTGGCGGCCTTCGCCCGCACAGCGCCGGCCGCCGAAGCGGGCCACCGTGCGCTGCTGGATTCGATTCCGGCCGTCGGACCGGTGACGCGCGAGGCGTTCCTGGCGGAGGTCGCCGGGCCGGAGCGTTTCGGCTCGCAGAAGAAGCTGACCAGCTACGTCGGCCTGGCGCCCGGACAGCGCGAGTCGGCCGGCAAGCGCCACGACCTGGGCATCACGCACAGCGGCTCGCCGATTCTGCGCTGGGTGCTGCACCAGGCCGCCTGGCAACTGGTGCGGCGCTCGTCGCCCTGGCGACTGACCTTCGAGCGGCTGGCCCTGCGCCGCGGAAAGAAGAAGGCCATTACCGCCATCGCGCGGAGGCTGCTGTGTCTGATGCTGGCCGTCATCCGCAGCGGACGGCCGTACCAAGAACGGCCGCCGGCAGCGCCGGCGACGCCCTCGGCGGCCTGAGGATCCAGCGGCGCCGGCGAGTCAGCGGCGCAGCGTGCAACCGTCCACCATGGCAGCGAAACGCGTCTGCGTGCGTAGCGCGGACGCACGGAACGATACGAATGCGAAGCGCTTGGTGTGGAGGAGCGGCGACGTGACGAACCGGCGGACGACCCCGCGGCATGGCAGGAGCGCGTTCCCAATCGCGCGCTCGGCAGGGTGAATGGCGGCGTCCGTCTTGTATTTTTCATGAGACGTCCGCTCCGGCGGATGATCTCGAATAGATGCCTGAGCGTCACGCGTCACGCCGCCCCCGCTCGTCAACATCTCCGAGGGAGGCCCTCCCTCGGCCTCGGGCTCCGGGCCTGTGCGGAAGAGAGTCAGCCCCAACGTCGCGACGCCGGCTGAGATGGGACAGATCGACCGACGCCGACGGCGACGGGCCTGACGGAAGAATCTTCCGAACAGAACCGCAGCCGCCCCTTGACACCGTTCGCTTCATAGATGCCATGCCGACGGCTTTTGCGTCGGCATGCTCTTCGCCCGCAAGGGCGCATCGTGGCACCGCCCTTCCGGGCGGTGCAGTGCATCGGGCAGAAGCCCGATGCCACACGCCGGGTGGCATGCTTTCGCGGTACTCCGCGTAAGCATGTCTTCGCCCGCCAGGGCGCACGATCGTTGCCAGGGCCTTCAGGCCCTGGAATCCGGCCCCCTCACCAACCCCCTACGCGATCCGCTCGCGCAACCACCCCACCACCTGCTCCTTCGCAACCCGCACCTGCGACAGCGAATCACGATCGCGGACCGTCACCGTGCCATCGCGGATCGTGTCGCCGTCAATCGTGACGCAGTAGGGCGTGCCCGCCTCATCCTGCCTGCGATAGCGCCGGCCGATCGCCCCGCCGTCGTCATAGACCGCCGTGAAATGCCGCCGCGCCTCGCGATGCAGCGCATCCGCGACCTCCGGCATCCCCTCCTTGTTCACCAGCGGAAAAAACGCCGCCTTCACCGGCGCCAGCCGCGGATGAAAGCGCATCACCACCCGCGTCTCCATCTGCCCCTTGTCATTCGGGGCGCTGTCCTCGTGATAGGCCTCGCACAGAAACGCCAGCGTGGCCCGGTCCGCCCCGGCCGACGGCTCGATCACCGTCGGCAGGAAGCGATAGGGCGGCTTGGCCCCCAGCGCGCTCTTCTGCTCCTTCGTCAGGTCCGCCTCCCCGGCCGCCTTGCGCTCCGCGAGGAACTTCGCCCACGCCCCCTCGTCAAAATAGCTCAGGTCCGCGCCGCTGTGCTGCTGATGCTGCGCCAGGTCGAAGCAGCCGCGATGCGCGCAGCCCTCCAGCTCCTGAAAATCATCCGAGAAGGGAAAGCGATACTCAATGTCCGCGCAGGCCCGCGAATAGTGCGCCAGCTCATCCTCGGCCTGGTCGCGCAGCCGCAGCTTCTCACTCTGCAGCCCCAGCCCAACGTACCAGCGATAGCGGTGATTCCGCCAGAACTCGTACCACGCCATCGACTCCTCGTCGCGGCAGAAAAACTCGATCTCCATCTGCTCAAACTCGCGCGAGCGGAAGGTGAAGTTTCGCGGATTGATCTCGTTGCGGAAGGCCTTGCCGATCTGCGCAATGCCGAAGGGCACCTTCACCCGCGACGTGTCCAGCACGTTCTTGTAATTGGCGAAAATGCCCTGCGCCGTCTCCGGCCGCAGATACGCCTTCGCCGATTCATCCTGCAGCGCCCCGACGTACGTCTCGAACATCAGGTTGAAGCTGCGCGGCTCCGTCAGGTCGCACTTGTCGTGCGCCCCCGGACACTTGCTGGGCCGCAACCCGCACTCGCTGCTCTGCAACTGATCCGCGCGAAACAGCTTGCGGCAGCCCTCGGTCTTGCACGTCACCATCGGGTCGGAAAAACCGGTCGCGTGCCCGCTCGCCACCCACACCCGCGGATTCATGATGATCGTGCAGTCCACCCCGACCATCTCTATCGGCCGGCCGTCCGGCCCGTCCGGCGGATTGACCACGTGATCCTGCCACCACGCCGCCTTGATGTTGCGCTTCAGCTCCACCCCCAGCGGCCCGTAGTCCCAGAAGCCGCCGATCCCCCCGTAAATCTCACTCGACGGATAAATGAACCCGCGGCGCTTGGCCAACGAGACAATCTTCTCCATCCGCGCCGCGTCCGCCATCGTCAGCCTCTCCACCAGGGTCGCGCTCGTTCCGCCGGCGGAGTATAGCGACGCGCCCGCCCCCGCACGCGCCGCCGCGCAGCGCTCAGCGCCCGCCCGCCGGGCCTTGCTCATCCAGCGCCCGGCGCCAGCCCTCCATCAGCTTCAACGCCGCCGCGGCGTCCATCTCGCGGCCGGCCGTCGCGCGCAGCTCGCGGATCACCGCCTCCTCCGGCTCCTCGAAAAGCCGCAGTTGCCGCGCCCGCCGCCGCTGCGCCGCGGCCAGCACCGGCCGCTGCGCCTCGCGCGAGAAATGCCGCTCCAGGTCGATCAGCACCGCGTTGGCCCGCTCCAGCACCCCGCGCGGCACGCCCGCGATCTTCGCCACCTGCAGCCCGAAGCTGCGGTTGGCCGCACCGGGCAGAATGCGGTGCAGAAACACCACCGTCTCATCGGACTCGCGCACCGCCACATTGAGATTCTCCACGCCGTCGAGCAGCTCCGCCAGCTCGGTGATCTCGTGATAGTGCGTGGCGAACAGCGTGCGACAACCGACCCGCGCCGCCAGGTGCTCCGTGATCGCCCACGCCAGCGCCAGCCCGTCAAACGTGCTCGTCCCGCGCCCCACCTCGTCCAGAATCACCAGGCTCCGCGGCGTCGCATTGTGCAGGATGTTCGCCGTCTCGATCATCTCTACCATGAACGTGGACTGCCCGCGCGCCAGCTCATCGGCCGCCCCCACCCGCGTGAAAATGCGATCCACCGCCCCCAGCGCCATGCTCCGCGCCGGCACGTCGCAGCCGCAATGCGCCAGCAGCGTCAGCAGCGCCACCTGCCGGATATAGGTGCTCTTGCCCGCCATGTTCGGCCCCGTGATCAGCGCCAGCGTCGCCGCCCCGGGCCGATCATCCATCGCTGCCGCCGCGCCCGCCCCCTCCGCAACCCCGCCGCGCGCCGCGAGCCGCGTGTCATTCGGCACGAACGAGCCGCTTGCGCCCACCGCCTCCACGACCGGGTGCCGCCCCTCCACAATCTCGAGCCGCCCGTCTTCGGTGAACTCAGGCGTGCAATAACCCCGCCGCACGCTGATCTCGGCCCAGCCCGCCAGCACATCCAGCCGCGCCACCGCGGCCGCCGCCGTCGCCAGCCGCTCGATCCACGGCAGCAGACTCTCGCGCAATGCACAAAACAGCTCGTACTCAAGCTCCCGGGCGCGGCTGTCGGCGGTCAGCACGTCGGCCTCGAAGCGCTGCAGCTCCTCCGTGACGTAGCGCTCCGCGTTCTTGACCGTCTGCCGCCGCGTGTAGTCATCCGGAACCCGCGCCAGGTTCGCCTGCGTCACCTCGATGTAGTAGCCGAACACCTTGTTGAAGGCGACCTTGAGCGTCTGGATGCCGGTGCGGCGCTGCTGCGCCTGCTGATACTCCGCCAGCCAGCGCTCCCCGTCGCGGGCGATCGTCCGCAGCCGATCCAGCTCCGCATGATGCCCGTCGGCAAAAATGCCGCCGTCGCGCATCGTCGTCGGCGCGTCGGGGCGCAGCGCCTGATCCAGCGCCGCGCTCCGCTCCTCCAGCCCCGCCAGCTCCCCGCCCAGCGCCGCCAGCTCCTCGCATTGCGCGCCGCTCAGCAGCGCGCGCAACGGCGCCAGACGCCGCAGGCCGTTGGCCAGCGAGCGCAGATCGCGCGGCGTACAGCGCCCCACGCCGATCCGCCCGATGATCCGCGACAGGTCGCCGACGTGCAGCAGCGCCTCGCGGATCGCGGCGCGGCGGGCCGCATCCTCACGCAGCGCCGCCACCGCCCGCTGCCGCGCCCGGATCAGCCCCACCTCGCGCAGCGGATAGCACAGCCACTCGCGCAGCAGCCGCGCCCCCATCGGGTTTCGCGTCCCATCCACCGCCGCCAGCAGCGATCCCTCGCGCTGCCCGCTGCGCAGCGTCCGCTCCACCTCCAGCGAGCGCAGCGTGGCCGGGTCCAGCCCCAGAAATTCCTCCGAGCCGCGCCGCCGCGGCGGCCGGATGTGCCGCGGGTCGCAGCGCTGCGTCTCGTTCGCATACGCCAGCAGCGCCCCCGCCGCCTGCAACGACGCATCCACCCGCTCAAAACCAAACCCCTCCAGCCCGCGCGTCTCGAATTGCGCACTGAGCCGCTCCGCCGCCCGCGACGGCGAAAAATCCGCCGCCGCCCGATAGGTCAACACCACGTCAAACTGGTCGCGCAGCTCATCCTCCAGCGCCAGGCGCTCCCCGGGTGCGCCATCCGCCAGCAGCACCTCCGCCGGATTCAGCCGCCCCAATTCCTCCGCCAGCCGCCCCCGCGGACAGACCTGCACCCACATCTCGCCGGTCGAAAGCTCCAGCGCCGCCAGCCCCGCCGACGCCCCCTCCACGCACGCCGCCGCCAGCACGTTGCTCTCATCCCCGCGCAGCAGCGCATCCTCCGTCAACGTGCCCGGCGTCACCACCCGCACGATCTCGCGGCGGATCACCCCCTTGGCCTGCCGCGCATCCTCCACCTGCTCACTGATCGCGACGCGATAGCCGGCCGCCACCAGTTTCGACAAATACCCCGGCAGCGCGTGATACGGAATGCCCGCCAGCGGCGTCTGACCGCCGTCGCGGCTCGTCAACGTCAGCCCCAGCACCCGCGCCCCCAGCTCCGCATCCCCGTGAAACAGCTCGTAAAAATCCCCCATCCGAAATAGCAGAATCGCCTCCCCGGCAATGCGCTTCTGCTCATGCCACTGCCGCATCGCCGGCGTCAGATCATCCTCCGGCGCCCGTACGGACTTCGCGACCGCCGGCTTCCCATCCTCGCGCTTCGACCGCGCCGCCCGCCTTCGGCTCACCGTCGGCGCTTCGGGAATCAACCGCTCCGGCAGCCCCCCCGCCACAGTCTCCAACCCGCCGCCCCCATCCGCCGCCCGCTCCGCCACCCGCGCAGCCGGCGCGCAATCCACTGGCCGCCCTCCCTCGTGCGGCGAAGTATTCCTATCCAGCCTGTCAGCCTCTACATCCACGCCGACAAGAGTAGCCCCGCCGCCGACGCCCCTCAATCCCGCGCCGCCGCCGCTTGACTGCGGCGCAGCGTCCGCGATGATCCACCGGGCCGCTGCGACGCGGCCCAACGCGACTCCGCTCTCCCGGAATCCCCTCATGCGCGTCTTCGTCACCGGCGGTGCGGGCTACGTCGGCAGCCACTGCGTCCGCGCTCTGCTCGCCGCCGGCCACCACGTCACCGTCTTCGACAGCCTGATCAACGGCCATCGCGCCGCCGTCGATCCCCGCGCCACCTTCGTGCAGGGCGACCTGCTCGACCTCGCGACCCTCCGCTCGGCACTTCAATCCGCCGCTCCCGAGGCCGTGCTGCACTTCGCCGGCCTCATCAACGTCGGCGAATCGGTCCAGCAGCCGCTGCTCTATTACCGCGCCAACGTCCTCAGCTCGCTGCACCTGCTGGAGGCCATGCAGGAACAGGGCGTGCGCCGGATGGTCTTCTCCAGCACCTGCGCCGTCTACCGCCCTCCGGAGCGATTACCGCTCGTCGAAGACATGCCGCGCGCCCCGATCAGCCCCTACGGCGAAACGAAGCTGGCCGTCGAGTGGCTGCTCTCCGACTGCGCCGCCGCCTGGGGGCTTGGCTCCATCTCGCTCCGCTACTTCAACGCCAGCGGTGCCGCCGCCGACGGCACCATCGGCGAAGCCCATCGCCCCGAAACGCACCTGATCCCGCTGGTGCTGCAGGTCGCCCTCGGGCAGCGTCCCGACATTGCAATTCTGGGGGATGACTACCCAACCCCAGACGGCACCTGCATCCGCGACTACATCCACGTCGAAGACCTGGCCGCCGCCCACGTCGCCGCCGTCGCCGCCATCAACCCCGGCCAGGCCGAGTTCCTCAACGTCGGCACCGGCATCGGCCACACCGTCCAGGCCGTAATCGAAGCCGCCCGCTCCGTAACCGGTCACGAAATCCCCGCCCGAATCGTCGCCCGCCGCCCCGGAGACCCCCCGGCCCTCTATGCCGACCCGACCCGCGTTCGGCAGCGCTTGGGCTGGTCGCCGAAATGGACCGACCTCCGCGAAGTCGTCGGCTCCGCTTGGCGCTGGCACTCCACCCACCCCCACGGTTATCCGGACGTTCGTTGAGCGCCCTCCGGCCAGGGACCACAATCCCGCCTGTGGCCCTGAAAAACCGGTTTGATTCTTACGTGGGACGGGGTAGTATCAGAACAGGCGAGCGGCGTCGATCATCTATATCGATTGCTCTCATAGTCTTATTCGGATTTTTCTGACAGTTATCCGCTTTCATCCGATTCAGACCCGCCCGCCACGACATCTACCCATATAGCGATTTGACGCGCTAGCGCGGCCGCTCTCGCCGCGCGCGGACGTTGGGGCCGCGCGCTGGGATGTGTGCGCCCCGCCGGCGGTTTCGCGCTGCGCTTGGCCGCTCACCACGCAGTGGTCGGACCGTCTGCGCGCTCCGATGCCACGGCGGATGCTGATTGTCCGCCGTGGCGACTTGTCCTTATTCGGGCGCTTATTCGCCCGTCCTTGTTCCGCGTCGATTGGAGATCACCATGTTCGGGTTCATGAAGAAAGCGCCGGATCCACCGGCCCCGTCCGGGAGGGCGGCCGGCGCCCCGCGCACGGTCGCCGACGCCTTCGGCCCGCCGCTGGCGCCGGAGGAGACCTCCGGCAACCTGACCGTCCTGCAACAGCGGATGGACCGCGAAATGAAGTGCCCGGCCGGCAAGGGGCAGGTCTACCTGCGCTCCCTGCTGACGGGCAAGGGCACGACCAAGCCGCGCATCGCGCTGCGCTGTTCGCTCCGCAAGGACGTGAACCTGCCGCGCGAGGTGTTCTTTGAGCACATCCGGGATGTCTGCTGCGGGGATCCGGACCAGTGCGTGGCGTATCAGGCGTTCAAGGCCCGGGGAAGCTGAAGTCCGTGCGCACCCCCACCCGCCGGTTTGCGGGTGGCAGTTGGCACTTGATTGTTGGCAGTTGGTTGTTGGCAGTTGGCCGGTGCCACGCGCCTTGGGTGCCTTGACGGCCCGAGGGTGGCATGCTTTCGCTGTACTCAGCGTAAGCATGCGCTCCGCCCGTAGGGCGCACGATCATTGCCAGGGCTTTCAGGCCCTGGACTGATGCAGTCTGCGAACTCTCGGCCCGGGACCGCTCCGCCCTCCTCCGGAGCGCCCGAGCCGGGTCGGCACGGCGTGACGTCGCTGGGATCACGCCGTGCCTCTTTTCTTCCGCCCCCCGTGTTCGCCCCCGAATGCCTGCTGACTGTCTCCACGCGGCACTGGATAGAATGGAGGGAATGCAGCGCAGAGTGCGACAATTTCTCGTGTGGTGGTACGACCTCATCCCTTTCGGCACAGCGGTCGATCCGTCCGGCTTTCCGGAGGCGGATTATCCCGTCAGGTGCCTGCACTGCAGCTACGCGCTTCACGGGCTACCGGACGGGCCATGTCCCGAGTGCGGCCACGGCTTCTCGCGCGGCCATCTGATCGTTGAGACCTACGCCCGACAACGCCTGCCACGCCGACACAGGCTGCGTCGCCTCTCGCGAACTCTGCTGGTCCTCTCTCTCACTTCGAGTTTCGGGCTCCCGGCCGCGTTCATTGGCTTCGCGTTATTCGCCCGGGCGGCCCCCGAAACTTCGTTTCGTCTCATGTCACCCATATTTCTAGACTCTCGTATTCCGCTTTGGATATTCGTGGCGTTTGGGGTCGGATCGCTCGTGCCGCTGATTGCCCATGCCCTGATCGAATCGGCAATCTGCCCACCCGCCAAGAGGCGTCGGGCGGTGCGGGACGCGGCGCTTCGCGTAGCGAAATCAACCCCCAAACAAAAGGCCGCAACCTGACGGCCACTGCGGACCATTGCCGCCGGCCGGGTGCCAAGCCGAACGTTTTGGGTGAAACTATGAAGCGGAGGTCGGGCCGGCGGCTGCACGGTTCCTGAACTCGTGGTAAACCAGCGTTTCGTGTTTGAGTCGAATCGTTGGCTTCCACACAGGAGAAGACCGTGAAGAAGTTCGTCGGCGTCGACCTCCACAAGCAGCGTATCGTGGTCTGCGTTGTGAACCAAGCGCGGCAAGTGCTCACATCGGCCCGTTTCACCCATGCCGAGTCGAACAAGCTGGCGGCCTGGTTGAAGGCGCTCGGCTCATTCGACCTGGTGCTCGAAGCGACCGCCAGCTACGAATGGTTCGTGAAGCTGGTCGAGCCGCTGGCTGGGCGTGTGCTGCTCGCTCATCCACGCAAAATGCGGATCATCGCCGAGAGCACGCGCAAGAGCGACAAGGTGGACGCCCGCGTGCTGGCGGAGTTCCTGGCGCTGGACATGATTCCGCCGGCGCACCGACCGACGCCGCGGCAGCGAGCGCACCGCAAGCTGGTGCGGCGGCGGGTGTACGTGCGGGCGCGGCAGACGTCGATCAAGAACCGCATCCGGCACGTGGCGGCCGAGTACAACGCGGACCGCAAGGAACTGTTCACGAGCGAGGGCCTGAAGTACCTGCGCGGGCTGAAGCTCGACCCCGTCGATCGCTGGCTCGTGCAGCGCCTGCTGCGCGAGTTGAAGTTGTATCGCGACGAGCTGAAGGCTGTCGATCGGCAGCTGGCGGCCTTCGCCCGCACAGCGCCGGCCGCCGAAGCGGGCCACCGTGCGCTGCTGAATTCGATTCCGGCCGTCGGACCGGTGACGCGCGAGACGTTCCTGGCGGAGGTCGCCGGGCCGGAGCGTTTCGGCTCGCAGAAGAAGCTGACCAGTTACGTCGGCCTGGCGCCGGACAGCGCGAGTCGGCCGGCAAGCGCCACGACCTGGGCATCACGCACAGCGGCTCGCCGATTCTGCGGCTGGGTGCTGCACCAGGCCGCCTGGCAACTGGTGCGGCGGCTCGTCGCCCTGGCGACTGACCTTCGAGCGGCTGGCCCTGCGCGCGGAAAGAAGAAGGCCATTACCGCCATCGCGCGGAGGCTGCTGTGTCTGATGCTGGCCGTCATCCGCAGCGGACGGCCGTACCAAGAACGGCCGCCGGCGACACCGGCGACTCCGGCGGTCGCCTGACTTCACCGTGCTGCGGATCGGGCCGCAGCCGCGGCCTGGCGGAGCGACCGAACGACCAGAATTGAAGCGAAACGCGTCTGCGTGCGTAGCGCGGATGCACGGAACGAAACGAAAGCGAAGCCGCTGGTGTGGAGGAGCGGCGACGTGACGAACCGGCGGACGACCCCGCGGCATGGCAGGGAGCGCGTTCCCAATCGCGCGCTCGGCAGGGTGAATGGCGGCGTCCGTCTTGTATTTTTCATGAGACGTCCGCTCCGGCGGATGATCTCGAATAGATGCCTGAGCGTCACGCGTCACGCCGCCCCGCTCGTCAACATCTCCGAGGGAGGCCCTCCCTCGGCCTCGAGCTCGGGCCTGTGCGGAAGAGAGTCAGCCCCAACGTCGCGACGCCGGCTGAGATGGGACAGATCGACCGACGCCGACGGCGACGGGCCTGACGGAAGAATCTTCCAAACAGAACCGCAGCCGCCCCTTGACACCGTTCGCTTCATAGATGCCATGCCGACGGCTTTGCGTCGGCATGCTCTTCGCCCGTCAGGGCGCATCGTGGCACCGCCCTTCCGGGCGGTGCAGTGCATCGGGCGGAAGCCCGATGCTACTTGTCGGGTGGCATGCTTTCGCTGTACTCAGCGTAAGCATGCGCTCCGCCCGTCAGGGCGCACGATCGTTGCCAGGGCCTTCAGGCCCTGGACCCAAACGCGATCCACCCACTCTGATCGCCGCGTGTCCGACGACTGCCAGGGGTCGCTTTGCGCCGTGCCCCGTGCCGATCGCAGCGATAGAATCCGCCTACCGCGGCTCGCGCAAGCAGTCTTCCGTGGGCACAAGAGAGAGAGATCATGCGGCGGTTCGCCATCCTCGTCGCGATCGGCATGGTGATCGGTGCAGGTGTTCTCCTGAGGGCCGGCTGTCAGGCCGGCCCGCCGGCCTCTTTCGTCACCGGCGTCCGCAGCGCCGCCGCCGTCGTCCTGTACGAAGGCCTGCCGCACCAGTTTTTCGAGGAGCGAGCGCTGGAGGAGGAGCTTGCGTCGCGGGCCACGGTGATGCTCCACGGATTTCCCTTCTACGAGGAGACGCTACCGCTCGACGTGACGGACGACCGGGCGCTGCGCGACATCGCCTGCGCGAGCGGCACCTTCTCCGCCGTCAGCGGCGACCGCTTGAAGAAGTGCGGCGGATTTCATCCCGACTACTGCGTGGAGTGGCGCAGCGCGGACGGCGTCGCCGTTCGCATGCTCGTCTGTCTGGGCTGTAGCGAGGCGAAGTGTTGCGGACCGGCGGGCGAGGTGCTCTACGACATCCGGGAAGCCGAATACGCCCGGCTGAAGGCAATCCTGACGCCCTATCAGAAAAATCGCCCGCCGCGAACGCCCTGAGCCTGCCGATCTTCACCGCCGACACAGCCCACCCACCTGCCGGGCATGCAGCGCGTCGTGCCACCGCCCTTCCGGGCGGTGCAGTGCATCGGGCAGAAGCCCGATGCTACTTGTCGGGTGTCGCCAAGTTTCGGGTGCCAAGCCGACGGCCTTGCGTCGGCATGTCTTCGCCCGTAGGGCACATCGTGGCACCGCCCTTCCGGGCGGTGCACTGCATCGGGCAGAAGTCCGATGCTACTTGTCGGGTGTCGCCAAGTTTCGGGTGCCAAGCCGACGGCCTTGCGTCGGCATGTCTTCGCCCGTAGGGCGCGCGATCGCCGCCACGACCCTCACCCCCCGCACCCATCCCCCCGACAACTCACAGCCCCCCATCCGCCACGAACCTCCACCCCCCTGCCCCCCCCGCCCCCAGCCGCGGATTCGCTACAATGCCCCCCGCGACGCGCTGTCGCGCCCGGCGATCCCCTTTTCGCCGTGCGGCCGCGTTTCGAGCCATAGCAGGACCGCACACATGCACCACCAACGGCCAATCACCGCCGCACTCGTCGCCCTCCTTCTCACCACCACCGCACTCGCACAAAACCCGCTCGACGAGCTTCGCACCACCCCCGACCGCGACCGGCTCGCCACCTGGATTCAGGGCCGCGTCCAGACCATCGCAACCGGCGGCGCAACCGCCGGACAGGCCGCCCTCGAGCTCCGCACCGAATTCACCGGCCCCGACGCCTTCCGCACCCTCTACGCACAAATCCTCCTCGAACAGACCCGCGCGCGGCTGACCGAAACGCGCGGCCCGGCCGCCGCCCGCCTGCTGGCCGCCGCCGCCGTCGTCGGCGAAACCGCCACCGCCGAGATCGTCCCCATCCTCACCGACGCCCTCGCCCACCCCGACCCCGGCGCTCGCGCCGCCGCCGCCGCCGGCCTGCGCTCCCTCCGCGCGAAACTCGCTCCCGGCGGCCCGCCCTTCACAAGCGCCGTCGCGGCACTCCGCCGCGCCGGCCGGACCGAAGCATCGCAGGGCGCCCTCAAGGCCATCTACCTGGCACTCGACTATTCCGACGCCGGCACACCCCCGGCCGAGCCGCGGGCACTGGCCGAAGCCCTGGCCGACATCATCGAAGCCCGCGCAGCGCGGCTCGAAGCCGGCTCGCCGCTGTGGGATTCCGCCGACCCCGCCGGCCTGCGGGCCTTGCTCGCCGTTCGCACTCACCTCGACGACGCCGGCCGCAAGAAGGCGGCCCTCGCTTCCGCCCGGCTGCTCCGACACGCGGCGACGCACTACATCAGCGGCCCGCGCCCGCTCATCGACGTCAAGGACGACGCCGCCCCGATGCTCGTGGCCGCCCGCGACGCCGCCGAAAACGTGATCGAGGACGCCGACCGCGCCGTGCGCGAACTGCTCGACGCCCCTACCGGCCCCAACGTCGCCAACGGCATGAAACGCGGCCGCCGCGAAGAAGTCCGCGACGAGTTCAACCGCTGGAACGAGCTGCTCCGCACCGCCGTCGGCTCCGACGCCGGCGCGCTACCCTGACACCGCCCGAAATCGATTCATAGTCCTATAATTGCAAGCTCCGGGAAGCGCAACCGCAATCGGTGTAGAAAGCCTGCAATCGGCGGGCGAACGCTCCGTTATGCCGCATAGAGGAATTCGTGGAGCAGTCGGACCTGGACGCGCTGCTGGCCGATGCGCGTGCAAGACGCCCGGAGGCGATCGACCGGCTCTACCGCCTGTTCGCCCCGCGCGTCTACGGCTTCCTGGTGCGGCTGCTGCCAAGCCGCGACACGGCCGACGACCTGCTGCAGGAGACGTTCCTGCGCGTCGTCCGCACGATCGATGCCTATGTGCACGACGGGCGTTTCGAGGCGTGGATCTTTCGAATCGCGGCGAACCGCGCCCGCGACCACCTGCGTCAACGGCGGCGGCGGGGAACCGTCGCGCCGCTCGACCTGACCGACGCGGATGACGCCCCGGCGCACGAACCGCCGGCCGACCCGCAGGCGCGATCAGCATTGGACGCGCTGATCGGCGGCGAACAGGTACAGCAGCTCGAGCGTGCGTTTGCCGAGCTGCCCGCGATGGATCGCGAGATTCTCTCGCTGCGGCACCACGCGGAGCTGTCCTTCCGCGAAATCGCGGAGCTGCTCGAAGTGCCGCTGGGTACGGCGCTGGCCCGGGCGCATCGGGCACTCAGGCGGCTGCGCAGCGCGCTGCGCGGCGCCGCCGGCGAATGATCAAACGACCGCCGGCGGCATCTGCCGCGGCCGTGTGACGGCAATACAGTCGAGGGTTGCAGGATGTCGGCGGATCGCAAATTGCAAAGCGTGCAGCAGGCCGTCGAAGCGGACCTGGCGCTGCTGCGCCCGCTGCCGGCCGCATTGGAGCCGCCGGCCGCCCTGTCCGAGCAGATCCGCGCACGATTGATGGGCGAGTCGCTGCGCCTCGCACGTCACGACCGCTGGATTCGAGCATGCGGGCCGCTGGGAGCCGCCGCCGCCGCATTGATGATCGCCGTTTCCGGATTCACCGCCTCCCCATCGGCGCCTCGCGCAAACGGGCTGCTGGAGGATTGGTCGGCCGCAATGGTTCGCTCGCAGGAGCGGGTCGGCAGCCTCTGGCAGGAGGAGGGATCGGACTTCCGCGGCGACTCGCGCGACGCACTCGAAGACCTGGAGCGGGCGCTCTTCGCGCTCGATGCACTGGGGGCATGATGAACCGTCTCACGCTGTTCGTTCTTCCGCTGGCGATGGCCTGGCTCTGCGGGCCTTTCGCCGCAGCAGGCTCTCAGGATTCGCCGCCGCCGGACGAACCGGCCGCAACCGGCGCAGCAGTCCCAGACGACCACGGCGCGACCAGCGCTCCGGCCGGCGAAAGCCCGGGTACCGGGGATGAACGCCCGCGCCGCATGCGGCGCTGGGCGGCGGAGGGCGCGGCCGAGCGCGGCGTGCTGTCGATGCTGCGCGGCTGGCCGATGCAGCCCGGCCCGGAGGATGAAGGCCCGCTGCGCGACGGTGAAGAGGCCGACCTGCTCGACTTCACCCGTCAGACGCTCCCTGCCCTGCACGCCGTGCTCGCGGAGGAACAGGCCCGCGACGGCGCGCAATTCTCCCAGCGCTTCGCCCACATGGCCCCGCGGCTGCGCTTCCTGCGGCGGATTTCCGCGGCGCACCCGGACGCCGGGCGGGTGCTCATCGCACACGCGCAGCAGCAGTTTCGCATCGAGCGCGCCCGGCGCATGCTGACCCGCGCGTTCGCGGCCCGGATGCCGCCGAGCTTCAATCGCGACCGTGTCGAAGAGGAATTGCGCACAGCGCTCGTGGAATCCGTGGCGACCGAGGCGCGGGTGCTGCGAATGCAGGCCGACGCGCTGGAGCGCGAACGCGAGCGACTGATCGAGGAGCGGCTGCTCGCCGCGCTCGACCCCGCCGCCGACCCGGCAACTCACCCGGCCCCCGTGCGGACGCTGATCTCCGAAATCCACGCGGCGCAGGAATCGCCAACGGATGCCTCCGCTCAACACGCGGCGGAGCTGACGGCCCGGCTGCGCGACATGGTGGCGCAGCGGATCGACCGCGACATCACCTCGCGACGGGAGCGTTCCGCCGATCAGGAAGCGCGCAGCGCCGAGATCGTGGATGAGCGCTTCGCGGCCGTGCTGGCCGGTGCCGAGGCCGACGGCAATCGCATGCGCGAGGAGCGCGGCCGCGGTCCGGGCCGACCGCCCGGCGGGGCGGATCGCCCAGCCGGATCATCGGATCGCCCACCCGGAGCGCCTGAGCGCCCGCGCCGCGGGAAGTAGCCCAACCCCCGAATCGCCAATCCGCTCCGCCGCGCCGAAACGCCCGAGCGCCCGCGCCACGGAAAGTAACCCAGCCCCCGAATTGCCATTCCGCTCCGCCGCGCCGAAACGCCTGAGCGCCCGCGCCACGGAAAGTAACCCAGCCCCCGAATTGCCATTCCGATTCGACGCCCCCGCTTGATAAACGGCGCATCAAAGGGCCGGCTTCAGCCGGCCAGTGTTTGCCACCGGTTTCAACCGGTGGATACCAGTGGACTGTGGCCCCCCCTCCCCTTCTTCCTCTTCCTTTTTCCTTTCAGCCGGCTTCGCCAGAACCATCCCCCCTCACTCAAGACGGCGCATCAAAGGGCCGGCTTCAGCCGGCCAGTGTTTGCCACCGGTTTCAACCGGTGGACTGTGGCCCCCCTCCCCTTCTTCCTCTTCCTTTTTCCTTTCAGCCGGCTTCGCCAGAACCATCCCCCCTCACTCAAGACGGCGCATCAAAGGGCCGGCTTCAGCCGGCCAGTGTTTGCCACCGGTTTCAACCGGTGGACTGTGGCACCCCCCCCTCCCCTTCTTCCTCTTCCTTTTTCCTTTCAGCCGGCTTCAGCCGGCCACCCTACGGCGCCGGACACTCATGAAGAACCGGCGGCAGCGTCACCATGCACGCCACGAACGGATCCACATCAAATCCATTCAGCGACCCGCTCCAATTAGCATCGCAGGTGCACGACCGAATCGCCCAGCAGTCCTCCCCAAACGTCCAGGTCGACGGAATCTGCGGATTCGACCCCCACACAACCACAAGCACAAACGGATCAATGTCGAAATTGTCCACCCGCCCGTCGCAGTTCACGTCACCCCGTCGGCAGATCAGGTCGCAAGTTGTCGTCGCGCACGTGCCGCCGTCGTTCAGAGGCGTGCCGCCAAGCCCAAGGCAATCTCGAACCACCGTTTCGTCCACACAGCTACGATTCGGCAGGCAACAGGACTTCGGCCCGCACAGACCCGCAGAGCAATCCACGTCGAACAGCGGTTGTCCGCCCGCCGCCTGGCACGCGGTCGGCACGATCGACTGACAGCTTCCATCTGCCAGGCAACACGTGACCGCCTCGACGCAGAACGTGTTGCCGCACGACGTCCCAACCCCCCGGTCCAGCCCGTTGACTGCGGTGCACTCCGCGGCGCCGAGCATCGCGCAGCCGCCGGTCTGCAGGCAACACGCCCGAACCTGGCATGCCTCGATGTACAGCCCGATGTCGCAGACGGCCGGCTTCACCACGACGAAATGCTCGCCCGGCGGCAACGCCGCTCCGTCCAGCTCAGTGAACCAGACCGCACCGCACGGCGGACACGTTGATCCCAGATAAAATCGCGCCGCTGTCTGCGGCGTCACGACCATCCGCACACACACCGGCTCCGTCACCACCAGCTTGTACACCGCATCCTCAGCCGTCCCCAGGCAGGCCGAATCATTCCCCAGCCCGCACACCGACATCGCACTGAAATAGGGCAATTCCGCCGGAATACTCACCACCAGCGGATCCGCGCAATTCGCCCCCGGCGTCTGCGCCAGAGCATTCTCCGGCGCAAATGCCGCCAGCGCCGCCAGCGCGCCGAAAGCAACCGCCCGACACCACAGCGCAGCGCCCCGACCCGCCGCCGCCCCGACCCATGCCCGCGAATTGCCGCGCGTCATGAAACAGCCTCCCGGTTAAGCACCCGCTCACCACCGCCTACGGCCCTGACAAGATCATAGCCACGAACGGATCGATGTCGAAATTGTTCACCAGCCCGCTGCCGTCCACATCCGCATTCAGATAGTCACACTCGGGAAAGGCATTCTCGTAGTCCGTCCGGCTCAGAATCGCCAGCACGAACGCATCAATGTCAAAGTTGTTCACCAGCCCGTCGCAGTTCATGTCCCCCGCGCCCGCCCCGCGCCCGAAATCCACCCGCACCGTCGTCACCCCCGCGCCCAGCGGCCCCGTCACGTGCACGCGCCCCGTCGCCCCGTCGAAGCTGTACGGCCAGCCATCCCCGTTGCGCGTCACGCTGCGGATCGTGAAGCCGGGCGGAATCCGCACCTGCGTGTCAAAGTCCAGCGCGCCCGGCGTGTGCCGCGTGAAGGCGTGCGTCGCATGCCGCGCCGCCTCGGCGGCCGTCACGCTCACGCGGTGCGCCCCCAGCCGCAGGTTGTTGAACGTGATCGTCGCCCATTCCGAGGGCAGCTTCGGCGCGACGCGCAGCACGTTCGCCGGCGCATCGGGCGAAAAGCCCGAAAACAGCATCAGCGCGTCGGTGAACGTGGACATCGACTCCCACGCGTTGGGCCACGCCGTCTGAAGCACAAAATCCCCCTGCCCCGGATAGAGCAGGCTGTTCGCCGGCGCGATCTGCTCCGCCCCAAACCCCACCGGCCCCAGCCGATCAATCAACAGGTCCATCCGATCCTTGAAATTGTCGATGTCGCCCTTGCCGGCCGTGAAGTCCTGCCGCTGCGCGTAGTACATGCCGTACCACGCCGTCGTCAGGAACCACGGCCCCCCGTTCCAGTAAGTGTCGCCCCAATAGCGATTGATCAACCCCTCGAACTCGCCCGCGAAATTCACCAGCGGCTCGGCACAGCAGAACGTGTCGTTGAAGCGCTTCCTCACGCCGTTGATGCGATCCACCACCCGTGCGACGCGGAAGTCCGTCGGCGCGTACACTTCAAACGGATACGAGATGCCGAGCTGGCTGATGTCCGTGTTCTCGCCATCCCAGTCCAGCCGCCCGTCCAGTCCCGACTTCACCAGGTCGCGCCAGCCGGCCGCATGCGCCGCGTCCCCGAACAGCCCCATGGCGGCGAACGCCGCCCGCGCATCCTCCAATCCGCGCCACACGTTGGCATTGCTGTAAATGAACGTGTCGTACGAGTCCTCCCACACGTTGTTCGAATAGACCAGGTTGAAGGCCTCCTCCCAGCGCAGCCGCGGATCGGCAGAATCGCGCGTCATCGCCTCCACGGCGTCGCGCAACTGCTCGACGTTGTCCGTCAGGATCGACGCATCCCCCGTGCACAGGAAGTGATGCCAAACCCCCCACGGAAACACCGCCGTCCCGTCAATCTGCGGCGCGCCCCAGATCACAAACCCGTCCGTCGAATATTTCTGCCGCCAGAATCCCTTGCGCCCCCAGCCCTCGAACGGCCGGTAGGTCGTCTCGCGCATCCAGCGATACACCGCCTCCGATTCCGCCCAATGTCCCGTCCGCGCCAGCGTCACCGCGGCGTACGCCGCGTCGCGCGGCCACGTGTACGGATACGCCCCGTTGTGGAACCCCGCGATCACGCCGCCGTTCACCCCGTCCACATGCAGCGCCGTCCCCAGCAGCCCGCGCCGCATTAACTCGTCATAGCGATCATCCGGCGTGTCGATCGTGACCCCCTCCTCCAGCCACGCCGCCCACGCCGCATCCGTCTGCGCCATCACGTCGGACTGCTCCGACGCCAGCAGCCAGTCCATCGCCGGCGCAATCTGCCCGTCATAAACCCCGTCCGCCCCCGGCATCGGATCCGTGATCGGCTCCGGCCGCAAATGGCCGCCGACCATGTAGAACTGCACCTCGCGCGGCTGCCCGGCCGTCAGCACCACCTTCGCCCCGATCCACCCGCGGTCATTGTCGGCGCTGCTGTCGCGCCACGACTCCGTCGCCGCCGGCCCGTTGTCCTGCCCCGCCGTCAGCACCTTCATCCCGGCCCCCAGGTACAGCGCCACGTTCTTGAGATATGCGCCGTCCGTGGTCGGGTTGTATTCATCCGGATCGGGGAAAAACGCCCCCGTCCCCGTCACGCTGCGCGTGGTCTTGTCATAGGCGCACATCACGCCCCGCGCCGCGTCATAAAACATCACGTCGTAATTGTCGCCGCCGTTGAGGGCCGGATCCATGTACCAGTAGACGTCCACCTCGCGCTGCGGCTGCGGACCGCTGTACGTCAGCCGCATCCGCTTGATGAAAATATGCCGTTGCGGCGCGCCGCCCGCCCCCACCGGAAACGCAACGCCGTAGGGGGCGAAATCAAACTGCTGCACGTCGATGTGCCCGCTGCCGCCGTCGGTCATGAGCCGCTGCGACGTGATGACCGTGTTGCTGGTCGGGTGATACGCCTGCTGCACGCCAACGAACGACACCCCGTTGGGATTGCTCATCCAGTGCGTCAACCCGTCCACGCGAATGCCCGCCATGGCCTGGTTCAGGTGCATCTGCCCGCGCCACCCGGCCGGCAGCCCCGGCGGAAACGTGTCCAGCCCGTCCACGTACCCCTCGTTCTTCGTCCCCACCCCGTAAATTCCGCCCGGCGTCGGGAAGTGCATGTCGTAGACCGTGCCGTTCTGATCCAGCATGCCGGCCGTGAACGTGTTGCCGAAAACCGCCTCTTCCTTCCAGAAGTACACCGGCGGATAGCCCGCCCCGGGATTCGCCTGCCCCGCCCCCGCTCCCGGCCACGCCAGCCGCACCGTCGTCGCGTGCGTCGTCGCCGGCGCGGAGGGATTGTCGCAGACGTTGTCCGAGCATCCGTAGTTGTTCCCGAAAATCTCAGGGCCTCCGCCGCTGTGCCAGGCACTGACCCGATACCGCAGCGTCGTCCCGTAGCCGCGCGTCGCGGGCGGCAACTCCGCGCGCCACCAGTCGATGTTCCCCGCCCCGCTCGGCTCATTCCGCACGAACAGCACGTCGCCAAACGCGCCGCCGTCGCCGCGCAGCACCTGCGACGTCCCGCCGGGAACGCCCATTGCACCGGACGGCTCACTCCCGTCGGTCGTGTAATACACCGCCACGTCCGTGTAATAAAACGAGAATCCGATCCGCAGCCACAGCTCGACCGGCTCCCCCTCCCGCGCCGTTTCCGGCTCGCGCATCGTGACCCCCGGCCCCTCGCCGAAGACCCCGACGGCCGGGTGATGCTCGATGAATTCAGGCGTCGCCAGCGATGCGGGGATCAGCAGCAGGGCGGGCAGCAGCGCGCAGCGCCGCAGAACGTTTCGCATGAGCGGGGTTCCCATCCGGTTTCAACGAGAGCGGCGTGCGTTCCGTGCCGGCGCGGACGCATCACCCACCATGAACTTCAGTGTAGTAACCCCCCCGACGCCATGCAACGAAACCGCCCGATCCGCGCCGCCGGATCGCGCGAACCGCCCCCCCGGGCCGCTAGAATGACGGGCAAGGCCCCCGCCCCGTGGCGCCGCGGGCGGCGGATCAGCCTCGATCAAGTCCACAGGTGCGACATGAACAGCCTGAATCATCACCCCTGGCTGCGTGCTGTCTCAACGACCGCCCTGCTCTCCCTGCTGGCGGTGGCTCTGCTGCTGGTGGCGCTCGGCGGCTATCAATGGGGGCTAAGCCCCGCGGATGCGCCGGCCGCGCTGCGCCTCGTCGCCGCCGGGCTGGCCGTCGGCGGGCTGGGTGCGCTGCTCCACGTCATCGCCGCGGCGCTGCTCAAGTCCAGCGCCAACTCATTCCGCATGTACAACGCCCTGCTCGACCTCGGCGAGCTGATGCGCCGCCAGGTCGAGCACGCCCGCGCCACCGCCGAAACCAGCGCCATGTCCGACTGGGCCAAGCGAATCGTCTACCGCGAGAAGGACTACGAATTCCTCCGCGACACGATCCTCGGCGCCTTCGTGCGCCAGGACTGGGCCATGGCCGAGCACCTCATCGGCGAACTCGCGGGCGAATTCGGCTTCCCCGCCGAAGCGGCCCAGCTCCGCGAGGAAATGTCCCGCCGCCGCGAACTGACCCACGAGGAGCAGATCGCCTCCGCCCTCGAGCGCTTCGACTCCCTCTGCAACGCCCAGAAATGGCACCAGGCGCGCCGCGAGTGCGACCGCCTCGCCAGCCTCTTCCCCCAGGACCCGCGGATCGCCGGCCTGCCGCAGGAAATCGAGCTGCGCCGAAATCAGTACAAGCGCCGCCTGCTCCGCGAATACGAGCAGACCGTCCGTCACGGCGAGGTCGAGCGCGCCCACACGCTGTTAATCGAGTTGGATCACTATCTCTCCGCCAACGAAGCCGCGGCGATGAAGGAATCCGCCCGCGGCGTCTTCAAGGCCAAGATGCAGCAGATGGGAGTCGAGTTCAGCATCGCCGTCAGCGAGAAACGCTACGACAGCGCCATCGACGTCGGCGTGGCCCTGATCCGCGAATTCCCCAACAGCCGCTTCGCGCACGAGATCGAAATCATGCTCCCGCGCCTGCGCGAACGCGCCGGCCGGCAGGACTCCGCCGTTGCCCGACCCTGACCTGTTCGCCCGGCACTTCGACCGACCGCCCGCCGGCAGCGCCCGCGCGCCCGGTCGCGTCAACCTGATCGGCGACCACACCGACTATTCCGAGGGTTTCGCCCTGCCCGCCGCCGTGCAGTGGGGCACCCGCGTCGCAGTCGCCCCGCGCGACGACGCCGAACTGCACATCCACTCCCAGTCTGATGAGCCGCCCGCGGCCGACCACGGCGAGGCCTACGTCCGCGGCGTCGCCCACCTGCTCGCCCACCGCGGCGGATACCCGCCCGGTTGGGACGTGCTCATCACCAGCGACCTGCCGCGCGCCGCCGGACTCAGCAGCAGCGCCGCCCTCACCGTCGCAACCGCGCTGGCCATGTGCGACGCCATCGGCGATGCCCTCGATCGCAGCGAGTGCATCGAGCTGTGCCGCGACGCGGAACACACCTGCGCCGGCGTGCCCTGCGGCGTGCTCGACCCCGCCGCCGCGCTGCTCGCCACAAGCGGCTGCGCGATGCTGCTCGATTGCCGCAGCGTGACCGCCGAGCAGATTCCGCTCTCCCTGCCCGGCTGGACGTTCCTCATGGTCGCCGCCGCCCCCACCCGCCGGCTCGCCGAAACCCCCTATGCCCAGCGCCGCACCGAGTGCGACGCCGCACTGGCCCACTTCCGAAAACTGTCTCCGCAGGTCCGGGCGCTGCGTGACGTCACCCCGCAATCGGCCCGCGCCCAGGCATCGCAGCTCGACCCGTTGCTGGCCTCCCGCGCCGTCCACGTCGTCGAGGAAAGCCGCCGCACCCTCGAAGCCGCCGACGCGCTCCGCCGCGGTGATGCCGCCGCCTTCGGCCGATTGATGAACGAATCGCATGCCTCCCTGCGCGACCTGTTCGAATCCTCATCCCCCGAGGTCGATCGCGTCGTCTGCGCACTGCAAGCGCTCCCCGGCGTGGCCGGAGCGCGCGTCACCGGCGCCGGCTTCGGCGGCGCTGTGGTCGCTCTGCTCCGCGAGTCGGCCCTGCCCGCCGTCGATCCGCTCATCCGCTCCATTTCCACCATCGAAAATCCGCGTATCCTGCGCATCGTCGCGTCGGCCGGCGCTGCGATCGGCCCCGCCTGACGCACCGCCCCGCCCGACAGGAGTACCGCCCGTGAAGCGCCCATTGTCGCTCTGCGCTCTGTTCTGCTGCATTCTGTCGCCGATCGTCACCCTTGCCGACGTGCGCCTGCCCTCCGTCCTCTCCGACGGCATGGTCCTGCAGCAGCAATCCGAGGTGCGGCTCTGGGGCTGGGCCGACCCCGGCGAAGCCGTCACCGTGACGCCCTCCTGGCCCGACGCAAAGCCCGAATCGGCAACCGCCGCCGACGACGGCCGCTGGCGCGTCGCACTGCGAACACCGGCCGCCGGCGGGCCGCACGAAATCGCCTTCGCCGGAAAAAACCAGCTCGCCCTGCGCGACGTGCTCATCGGCGAGGTCTGGCTCTGCAGCGGCCAATCCAACATGGAGTGGCCGGTCGGAAGAGTCCGCGGCGCTCCCGGCATCGACAACTTCGAGGCCGAGATCGCCGCGGCCGACTTCCCGAGAATCCGCCTCTTCCGCGTCGAGCGCGCCCGCTCCGACACACCGCTCGAAGACGTCACCGGCCGCTGGCAGCCCTGCACCCCAGCGACCATCGCCGAGTTCAGCGCGGTGGCCTACTTCTTCGGCCGGCGGCTGCACCGCGAACTGGACGTGCCGATCGGGCTGATTCAATCCGCCTGGGGCGGCACCGAGATCGAGTTGTGGACCAGCCGCGAGGCGATGCGCGCCCAGCCCGAATTCCGCGAGGCGCTCGACCGCCTGCCCGAGGATCAGAAGCAACGCGAAGCCGAGCACGCCGAATGGCGAACGAAATTCGAGGCGCTCGACGCCGGATGGAACCGCTGGCACGAACCGGCGCTGGACGACTCCGCGTGGACGCCCGCCCGCGTGCTGGGGCTGTGGGATGAATCGCTGGCCGGCTTCGACGGCGTCGTCTGGTACCGCGCGATGCTCAACCTGCCGACCGAATGGAGCGACCCGCCCGCCCGGCTGGAACTCGGCGCGATCGACGATGAGGACGTCACCTGGATCAACGGCCGGCAGATCGGCTCCACCAGCGGCGCGTTCACGCAGCGCGTCTACCCCGTCCCGCCGGGGCTGCTCAAGCCGGGAGTCAACCGATTGGTCGTCCGCGTGCGCGACCGCGGCTGGCAGGGCGGCTTCCGCCTCGCTCCAAATCAGCCCGCGCTGCTCGCCGAGGGCGGCCCGCCGATCCGGCCGACCGCCTGGCGCTGGAAAATCGGCGTCGATCAGAAGGACGCCCCGCGCGAGCCGGCGGCGATCGTCCGCGAGCACGCCACCCTCTACAACGCCATGATCGCGCCGCTGACGCCGCTGCGCATCCGCGGTTTCACCTGGTATCAGGGCGAGTCCAACGTCGTGCGGGCGCGGCAATACCGCACCGCCTTCCCCGCCATGATCCGCGACTGGCGAAGCGCCTTCGGCGACGACGCGCTGCCCTTCCACTTCGTCCAGATCGCCCCCTTCGAATACGGCGGCCTGCTCGCCAACGCGACGCTTGCGCCGGGCTGCGCCAGCGCCGAATTGCGCGAGGCCCAGGCGCTCGCCCTCGAGCTGCCGCACACCGGCATGGTCGTCGCCACGGACATCACCTCCAACGTCCGCGACATCCACCCCGGCAACAAGCAGGACGTCGGCGCACGGCTGGCCGGACTGGCGCTGGCCGACCCCTACGGCCGCGACCTCATCCACAGCGGCCCGCGCTTCCGCGACGCCAAACCCGAAGCCGGCGGCCTGCGCATCCGCCTCCACCACGCCGACGGCCTGCGCACCCGTCCCGCCGCGGAACCATCCGGCACCAGCACCACCGCGCAACCAACCGGCGCCGCCGCGCAACCAAGCGGTGCCGCCGCGCAACCAAGCGGCGCCGCCGCGCAACCAACCGCGCAGACCACCCCGGAACTGACCGGCTTCGTCGCCGCCGGGCCGGATCGCGTGTTCGTGCCCGCCACGGCGAAGATCGAGGGCCGGGATCTGATCGTCCACGCCGTTGACGGCCGCGAAATCGTCGCGGTGCGCTTCGGCTGGTGCGACGCCTGCATCCCGAACCTGATCAACGCCGCCGGCCTCCCGGCCGAGCCGTTTCGCACCGACGACTGGCCCGGCGCAACCGATGCAAACCGCTGGTAACGAAACGCCCCCCAGGCCTGCTTGGGTGCCTGTCTAGCCTTGGGTGCCATGCCGACGGCTTTGCCTCGGCATGTCTTCGCCCGCAGTGCATCGGGTGCCATCTCTAGCATTGGGTGCCATGCCGACGGCTTTGCGTCGGCATGTCTTCGCCCGTCAGGGCGCGTCGTGGCACCGCCCTTCCGGGCGGTGCAGTGCATCGGGCAGAAGCCCGATGCTACTTTTCGGGTGTCGCCAAGTTTCGGGTGCCATGCTTTCGCTGTACTCAGCGTAAGCATGTCTTCGCCCGCAGGGCGCACGATCGTTGCCAGGGCCTTCAGGCCCTGGACCCCCCCCAACTCTCACCGCCCCGCCTCCACATACGCCCGACCCTCTCGATACCCCGCCCGGCGCGCCACAATCGCCTGCGCTAACACTGCATCCCGCGCCGCCGTCGCCAGCGCCGCCGCGCGCCCCGCCTCCCCCTCCGCCTCCTCGAATCGCCCCAGCGCCGCCAGCGCCGCACCGCGCGCATCAAGCACCCGCGCATCCTCCCCCGTCCGCGCCAGCACCCCATCAAGAATCGCCAGCGCCGTCGCCGCATCACGCACCCCCTCCTCGGCGCACGTCGCCAGCAGCCACGCAAGCTGCATCGCCGTCGCAATGTCCCCCGGATGAGCCGCATGCGCCGCCCGCAACTGCTCCGCCGCCGCCGCAAACCCGCCCCGCCGCAGCTCCACATTCGCCAGGTTCACCCGCGCCGGCAGACTCCCCGCATCCAGCTCAATCGCCCGCCGCAGCTCCCGCACCGCCTGCTCCACCTGCCCGCGCTCCGCCAGCAGCGTCCCCAGCAGCCACGCCGCTCGAACATCCTTCGGATCCTGCCGCGCCGCCGTCATCAGCTCGCGCAGCGCATCCTCCGGCCGCCGAGACGTTGAGCATTGCCTCGCCTGGCTCCAGAACTTCCGTCGGCTGTGCATCCGCTAGGAGAGAGGCTCCACCCTGTACCCCGGCTTCCTGCACCTTGCGACCGTGCTATTGCTCATCAAGTGGGTTTAGGGATAGGCTCTAGGCTGCGGGAGGTTCTATGGGCGACTACGCGCGGCTCTATATCGACCGGATCTACCTGTCATGGAAGGGCTACGTGCCGACATTCCTCACCTTCCTGTTTAGGGAGGGTGATTTCTACGTCGTTCGAAATCCCGACGATCCGGATTGGCCCGAGGAGATCGGCTTTCGGACCACCTGCAGGCACTCGATCGAAATCTTGGAGCGCAATCGCTATTCCATCGAGTTCTTCGCCAGCGTGTACGAATTTTTCGAGTGCGAACTCCACGACAGCTTTGAGGAGTGCGCAAAACATCAAATCATCGAGACGTCGGATCGTGACCTTGACGAGACAGAGGTCACCGCAGTGTTCGCAGCCCACCTAGCAAGGTTCCCACAACTCACTCGCCAGCAAGAACTTGAAGACTTTATGCGATTCCTCGGCGTACTCTTGGCGTCAGATTTCAAGACCCCTCCCTTTGACGAGCCTGTTCGCCTGAAGTTTCGAGACGAGCGAGAGTACGAGATTCCGCCGAGCGAGTACCTCTTCGCCAAGTGTCACAAGGACTTACGAATCATCGATTTCGAGAATCTGCAGATGTACGTTCTTGATAAGCCGCTTCGGTTTCCTCCATGGATACTCAAGCTCAGTAGCCTCTTCGATTATGACTACCTATTCCACTACCCAGAAGTCGTTTCGCTGATGTTCGTCAGACTTGTCCTGGCATCAGTACCCCCAGACGCGGAAGTCAAACTGGACCTACACGACATCATCGATGTCGAGGGATCGCCCGAAGAGCAAGAACGGAGTATCCGCGAGTCCCATTCGAGTCTTGTCTACTCGCTAGTTGAGAAAATCAGCCTTTACAATCGCGTCTTCGAGCCATTGCTTCGAAACGAAGGCCAAGTGCGCGAGCAGTACATCAAGTCAGAGTGTCGCGATCTCCTATTGTCCTGCGATGCTGCTAGCAGCTCGTCAGAGAAAGGGCGGATACTGGAGCGCCTTACAGAGCTTCTCTTCACCGCCAACCGGCATTTCGAACTTGTGGACAAGCGAGTTTCTACAGGTGACGAAGAGATCGATCTCGTCGTGAAGAACAACATCGACCGGCCGTTCTGGAACGCGTTGCAATCCTCCCTCTTCTTCATTGAGTGCAAGAATTGGAGGGATCCGGTTGGCGCGAGAGAACTGCGTGACTTCGAAGGTAAGCTCCGGAATCACGCGAAGCTGGCGAAGGTTGGCTTCTTCGTCTCGATCGGCGGCTTTACTTCTGCAGTCAAATCGGAGCTCATGCGTGCCGGGCGGGGCGAGCAACTTGTCGTCTTGCTCGATCGGTCCGACCTCGACGAGTACCTTCGCGGGTCCGAAGATTTCTTCCCCTGGCTCGAGACGCGGACTGCGCGGCTTCACTAGAACGTATCCGTATACCTCTTCTTCTAGTGTTTGGGCCGCAGCGCAGATGCGCTCTTGCCGCCGAAAGGCGCGAGTCGGCAAGGGGCAGCACGGTGGCCTCGACGGATCACGGCCAGCTTCTGACGTCGGGTGCCATGCTTTCGCTGTACTCAGCGTAAGCATGTCTTCGCCCGCAGGGCGCACGATCGTTGCCACGTCCTTCAGGCCCTGGACCACAACCCCACCCACTCTCACCGCCCCGCCTCTACATACGCCCGACCCTCTCGATACCCCGCCCGGCGCGCCGCAATCGCCTGCGCTAACACTGCATCCCGCGCCGCCGTCGCCAGCGCCGCCGCGCGCCCCGCCTCCCCCTCCGCCTCCTCGAATCGCCCCAGCGCCGCCAGCGCAGCACCGCGCGCATCAAGCACCCGCGCATCCTCCCCCGTCCGCGCCAGCACCCCATCAAGAATCACCAGCGCCGTCGCCGCATCACGCACCCCCTCCTCGGCACACGTCGCCAGCAGCCACGCAAGCTGCATCGCCGTCGCAATGTCCCCCGGATGAGCCGCATGCGCCGCCCGCAACTGCTCCGCCGCCGCCGCAAACCCGCCCCGCCGCAGCTCCACATTCGCCAGGTTCACCCGCGCCGGCAGACTCCCCGCATCCAGCCAATCGCCCGCCGCGGCTCCCGCACCGCCTGCTCCACCTGCCCGCGCTCCGCCAGCAGCGTCCCCAGCAGCCACGCCGCTCGAACATCCTTCGGATCCTGCCGCGCCGCCGTCATCAGCTCGCGCAGCGCATCCTCCGGCCGCTGCGCCCGCCCCAGCGCCAGCGCATAGTTCACGCGAATCTCCACCTGCAGCGGATCCAGCTCCAGCGCACGCCCATAGTGGCGCAGCGCCTCGGCCGGCTTCCGCGCGCTCGAAAGCGCCGCCGCCGCATTCGAATACGTCCCCGCCAGCAGCCGCGTACGCGAGAATTCCCCCCCCAACGGAACGTTGCACCACACCGCGACCGCCGCCGCCACGATCAGCCCCGGCAGCGCCGACCGCATCCCGCCCGCCATGCCGACGCGCCGCACCAGTTCCCACAGCCCCAGCGCCGCCAGCACCATCAACGGCGCCGATAGCGGGTGCCGATACCGCGCGAACACATAAAACACGATCGTCCCCGCCGCCAGCGCGATCACGAACGCATGCAGCACCCACAACGACCGCCAGCGCGGCAGCGTCCACACCAGCCCCAGCGCCGCCAGCGGCGCAATCAACCCGAAGCCGCCCGTCAGCAGCAGCGCCCGCAGCAGCCACGAGTGCTCCGCGTAGTAGTAAATGTCCTCCGCGTCCGGCAGCTCCTGCCCGTGAAACGTCAGATGCGCCTTCCACGCTGTCAGCCCCAGCCAGCGCAGCGGCTGCTCCGCAACGAACGACAATCCGCGCGAAAGCCAGTACGCCGACACCTCCCCCGGCGACAGCGTGCGCCCCAGCGCCGCCTCCGCCAGCTCGGTCGCATCCGTACGCTCGAAGCGCGGATCACCGCGCCCCGGTCGCAGCGGCTTGTAGACCCCGCTTGCCTCCGGATTGTTGCCGATGAAAAAGTTCGGCCCCGCCTGCGAAGTCGTCAGGGCGAATTCCCCACCCACCGCCGCATTCCGCACCGCCACCGGCAGCAGCACCAGCGCCGCTCCGCACAACACCCCCGCCGCGCGAAGCGCCCCGCGCGAAACTCCGCCCCCGCCGCGCACCAGCGCCAGCCCCAGCAGCACCGCCACCAGCAGCAGCGCCGTCTCGCGGCTCAGCGCGAGCAGCCCCGCCAGCGCCCCGGCGCCGATCAGCGCCCCCATTCCCGCATGTCGCCACGCACTCGCCGCACACCACAGCAACCCCGCGCCCAGCACCCCGTCCAGCACGGATTTCTGAATCAGCGCGTCAAAGAAAACCGCCGGCGCGTAAAGCGCCAGCAGCCCGCCGGCCATCAACCCCATCAGCCCCGCATCGCGCCGGTTCGCTCCGGCCGCCAGCGCCCAGCCGCGCCCCGCCAGCGCCATCAACCCGCATGCGACCGCACCAAGCGCAATCTGCACCACGCGCACGCCCATCGGCCCATCGCCGACCAGCAGCTTCAACACCGCCAGAAAGTAGGGATAGAGCGGCGCCTGGTAGAAAACCTCAGAACCCAGCCAGTCCCCGCCCGCGATCCGCTTCGCCCATTCGTCATAAGCCGCCGCATCGACCACGTGCAGCCGGATGAACGGCACCTCTCGAATCTGAAACAGGTACACCGAGCGAACGAGCAATCCCACAAGCGCCGGAATTCCGAAAATCCACCCCGCCGCCAACCCCAGGTCGCGCGCGCCGCTCCCCCCGTCAGAGGCTCGACCGCGAAGCGGACCGTCCGAGAGCGGCTTCACCCGCGATTTGGTCATTCCGCGATGGTATCGCACCGGCGGTCAGCCGGGCATTTTCGGACCCCGATCCCCCCAACAAGGCGATCCCACAGAAGCGGCGCCCGATAACACCTCACACCGCGACGCACCCTTGCCCTGCAAGAGCCAGATTCATTCATTTCATTCATCGCTGTGGCTATGGGATCGTCAGGCAAGCATTGGCGGGGCGGATATCGGCCACACCTCGTGATCTCAATGGGAGGGAATCTTCGGAATTCCGCCAAAAATCGCGGCCCGCAACGCGCTCACAAACCGCGTTTTTCAAGCCACTTAGGAGAAATCGCGAATCTTATTAGCGCGCAGGATTTGACTGGCCCGAACGGCGCTACCTAGGAGCCTGCGGGAACGTGCACTTCGGGCGCGAGCGCCCGGCGCACTCCCAGAGAGCGAGATGAACGAATCGTGGCCACACTTCTGACGGCCGAAATTCTGAGGACGCCGGTAATCGGCATTGCCCTTCTGTAGGAGGTATAGGGAATGAAGTCGAACGCAGTCAAGTTCCGCAGAAAAATGGTGTTGTCGGCACTTCTGGGTGCCGCCGCGTCGGTCGCCTCGGCCGCGCCGTACGTCAGCACCGCCACCGTGGGTTCGCTCTCCGCCCGGGCCGAGTTTGACACGGCCGGAACGAACCTGATCGTCACCCTGTCAAACATCAGCGCCGCGGACGTTCTCATCCCGTCCGATGTTCTGACGTCGGTGTTCTTCGACATCGCCGGCGGCCCGACTCTTACGCGCGTCAGCGCCAACCTCGCGCCCGGCTCCACGGTCCTCTTCGGGCCCGATGGCGGCGGCAACGTCGGCGGCGAGTGGGCATACGTCAACGACACCGGCTTTGCATTTCTCAGCAAGTACGGAATCGGCTCGGCGGGCCTCGATATCTTCGGCCCGGGAGATGTCTTCCCCGGCCCCAATCTGCAGGGCCCTGTTGAGCCGGACGGCCTGCAGTACGGCATCACCAGCCAGGGCGACAACCCCGCCACCGGCAACGCCCCCGTCACCGGCGGCTTTGCCCTGATCAAGCACAGCGTGGTCTTCGTCCTCAGCGGCCTGCCGCAGGGCTTCGATCCGTCGCAGTCGATCAGCAACGTGCAGTTCCAGTACGGCACGTCGCTGGATCAGCCGCGCACGCCCGAGCCTTCGGCGCTGGCCCTGCTGGCCGTCGGTGCCCTTTACGCCGCGCGTCGTCGCTCGGCCTCGAAGGCGTAAATTCCTGACTGACATCGATTTGTAAACAACTGGCGGCGTCGGTCCCCGAATCCGGGAATCGACGCCGCCTTTGTTTCACCACATCGACGCGCGCCCCGTCCGCGTCCTGCTGTCCGACGCTGCGGATCTCAACTCGCCTGCGACGCCACGCCGGCCCCAGCAGAGCCGATGCGCCACCGCCGCGAGCCGCGCAACGAACCGCGCCCGATTATCGGGCGCAGCCCGCCAGCAACTCCCGCTCGGCCTGCAGCCAGTCCGACGTCGCGTCGCCCGGCCCGCCGTTGCGCGTCAGGAATATCTGGTACGCACGCTCCTCGATCCGCGCATGCGAAATCTGCACCGCAGGGGTGCGCGGCCGGCTGACCGCCGCCTGCGGCGCGATCAGCGGCGCAACCGCCGCGTCCTCGCTCGTGGTGTTCCGGTTCGTGTTCGAGTTCGTCGTGTTGGGCCGTCGTGTCCGTACGGTCGCGCTCATGGGGCACTTCCTCCTGAATGAGAATCTCATCGGTCACCTGCACCGGCCGACCGAAATCGACCGGCGGATTCACTCCAAACCGCCCCCGTATCCCGGGATTTTGGCCGCGGCGTCGCTGCGGGTATCATCGCCCTCCGACCGGCCGGATGTTCCGCTCCGCAGGACCGCGGCGGACCGGACCGGAACGCACTCTCGGGATGGCGTGCATGGCCGCTGGCGGCCCGGACGTATCGGTGGTCGTACCGGTGTTCAATGAGGCCGAGAGCCTCGGCCGGGTCATCCCGCATTTCCTCGAATCGCTCTCGAAACAGCGGCGATCGTTCGAGCTGATCTTCGTCAACGACGGCAGCCGCGACCGATCCGCCGAAAAGCTCGACGAATTCGCCGTCCGCGACCCGCGCATCCGCGTCATTCACTTCGTCCGCAACTACGGCCAGACCGCCGCCCTGATGGCCGGCTTCTGGGCCGCCCGCGCCCCCATCGTCGTCCCCCTCGACGGCGACGGGCAGAACGACCCCGCCGACATCGAACGGCTCGCCGACCGCCTCGAGGACGGCTTCGACGTCGTCAGCGGCTGGCGCAAGGATCGTAAGGACGACTGGCTGCGCTCGTTCGTCTCGCGCATCGCCAATCGCATCATCGGCAGCGTCACCGGCGTGCGGCTGCACGACTACGGCTGCACGCTCAAGGCGTACCGCACGCACATGATCCGCGACGCCCGGCTGTTCGGTGAGATGCATCGCTTCATCCCGGTGCTGACCTCCATGCACGGGGCGCGCATCTGCGAAATGGTGGTCAACCACCATCCGCGCACCGCCGGGGTCAGCAAGTACGGTTACGGGCGGATCGTCAAGGTCGCCCTGGACCTGATCCTGATCCGCATGCTCCAGCGATACCGCACCAAGCCGCTGCACTTCTACGGCAAGATCACGCAGTGGACCTGGCTTGGTGCGATCGCAAGCTTCCTTTTCGCCGGGGCGCAAGCCGCGGCGGCGGCCGCCGCAGGGACGGACGCATGGGCCGCATTCTGGGGCAAGGCCCCGATCTTCGGCCTCCTGTTATTCGTGATGGGCTTCATCGCGCTCGTTGCCGGCCTGAATGCGGAACTGGTAATGCGGGCCGGATTTGAGCACGTGGAAGGGCGATACTGGGAAGAAGCGCGCCGCGTGAATTTCGCAGGAAGCGCTCCCGGCAGCGCCGCCCCGCAGCGCAGCCGCGAAGCGCGCGAAGTCGTCCGCACTTCAACCCCCACACCCATCGCCTCCAGCCTGCGCGGCGACCCCGATTCCTGAGCCATCCCGCCCGCCCCTCTCCGCCCTCCCAAGCCCGAATCGGACGACTTCCGACGACTCCCCGTTGGCCATCCACCCCGTTTCCCGCGATAATCCACATTAGAAACCGCCGCCGACCGGGCCGCTTCCCGCCGGTCGGCGCTGCCGAAGTCCCGACCGGCGTTCCATCGAATCCCGGCCGCATCTTCGTCAGCCTCATGCAACCCCGTTTCGTCGGAGATTCGCTCGTGACTTACCGCCTCCCCCGTGCATTCGTCGGCGTCGGCATCCTGGCCGCGCTCTGCTCAGCCCCGCTGTCGGCCCAGACCCCCGAGCCGATCCGCTACCCCGAGACGCGCCGCACCGACACCGTCGACACCTACCACGGCCAGGCCGTCCCCGACCCCTACCGCTGGCTCGAGGAGCTGGACGCACCCGAAGTCGCCGAGTGGGTCGCAAAGCAGAACGCCGTGACGCAGGCATTCCTCGCAGCGGTTCCCGAGCGGGCGCAAATCCAGGCCCGCCTCACGAAAATCTGGGACTACGAGCGCTTCGGCATGCCCTACAAGCGCGGCGAGCGCTACTTCTACAGCCGCAACAACGGCCTGCAGAACCAATCGGTCCTCTTCGTGACCGACTCGCTCGCCGGCGCGCCGCGCGAGCTGCTCGATCCGAACACGCTCTCGAAGGACGGCACAATCGCCCTCTCCGGCCTGAGCATCACCGACGACGGCCGCTTGATGGCCTATGGGCTGTCCGAGGGCGGTTCGGACTGGGTGACCTACCGCGTCCGCGACGTGGCCACCGGCAAGGACCACGCCGACGAAATTCGCTGGGTGAAATTCAGCGGCACGGCCTGGGTCAAGGACGGCAGCGGCTTCTTCTACAGCCGCTACGACGAGCCCAAGGGCAACCAGCTCGCCGCAGCGAACTACTACCACAAGCTTTACTTCCACAAGCTCGGCACGCCCCAAAGCGAAGACCTGCTGATCTACGACCGCCCCGACCAGAAGGAATGGGGATTCGGTTCAGCAGTGACCGATGACGGGCGCTACCTCATCATCAACGTCTGGCAGGGCACCGAGCGAAAGAACCGCGTCTACTACCGCGATCTGCTCGACCCGGCCGGCCAGGTCGTGAAGCTGCTCGATGACTTCGACGCGCAATACTCCCTGATCGACAACGACGGTCCCGTCTTCTGGTTCGAAACCGACCTCGACGCGCCGCGCGGCCGCGTCATCGCGATCGACACGCGCAAGCCGGAGCGCTCCGCGTGGAAGGAAATCATCCCCCAGAGCGAGCAGGTGCTGCAGGGCGTCAGCACCGTCGGCGGCGTCTTCACCTGCACCTACCTCAAGGATGCCCACACCCAGATCCGCATGTTTGATTTGTCCGGCAAGCCCTTGCGCGAGGTCGCGCTGCCGGGCGTCGGATCGGCCGGCGGTTTCGGCGGCAAGCGCAACGAAACCGAGACCTTCTACAGCTACACCAGCTTCGCCGCTCCGCCGACCATCTACCGCTATGACATGACCACCCACGCCTCGACCATCTTCAAGCAGCCCAAGGTCGATTTCGACCCCGCCCTCTACGAAACCACACAGGTGTTCGTCGACGCGAAGGACGGCGCCCGCGTCCCGATGTTCCTCACGCACAAGCGCGGCGCCAAGCTCGACGGCAACAACCCCGTCATCCTCTACGGATACGGCGGGTTCAACGTCTCGATCACCCCCTCCTTCAGCGTATCAAACGCCATGTGGATGGAAATGGGCGGCGTCTACGCCGTGGCCAACATCCGCGGCGGCGGTGAATACGGCAAGGAGTGGCACGACGCCGGCCGACTCGCCAACAAGCAGAACGTCTTCGACGACTTCATCAGCTGCGCCGAATGGCTGATCGAACACCGCTACACCAACCCCGCCCGCCTCGCCATCCTCGGCGGCAGCAACGGCGGCCTGCTGGTCGGCGCCTGCATGACCCAGCGCCCCGACCTCTTCGGCGCAGTGCTCCCCGCCGTCGGCGTCATGGACATGCTCCGCTACACCGAGACCACGATCGGCTGGGCGTGGAAGAGCGACTACGGCGATCCGAAGGACGCGAAGATGTTCGAGGTGCTCAAGGCCTACAGCCCGCTCCACAACCTCAAGCCCGGCACAAAATACCCCGCCACCTTCATCACCACCGGCGATCACGACGACCGCGTCGTCCCCTGGCACAGCTTCAAATTCGCCGCCGCACTGCAAGCCGCACAGGGCGGACCCGCGCCGACCCTCATCCGCGTCGAAGTCCGCGCCGGCCACGGCGCCGGAAAGCCGACCGCCAAGCAGATCGAGGAAGCCGCCGACCGCTTCGCGTTCTTCGTCCGCGTCTTCGAAATGAAACTCCCGGCCAGCGTCTCCGGTATGGCCGCCCGATAGCCCGCGATGCACGCTGTCCGGCCCCGAAAGCGGCGGATATAGTGTCACAGGTGCGCTCGCGACGGCTCGTCATTCTCGGCTCCACCGGCTCCATCGGCCGCTCCACGCTCGACGTGGTCGGCGCGCTGAACGGGCAGGTGCGCGTCGTCGGATTGGCCGCCGGGAGCGGTTGGGAGGCACTGGCCCGCCAGGCCCATGAAACCGCCGCCGAATATGTCGCCATCGGCGACGAATCCCACTACGACCGGCTGCGAGCCGCCCTGCCGACCGGCACGAACGTGCTCGCCGGTTCCGACGGCCTGATCGAACTGGTCGACCGCGCACGCGACGCCGCCGACGCCGATTACACGCTCTCCGCCATCGTCGGCGCCGCGGGCCTGCCCGCCACGCTGCGGGCCGTCGAGCGCGGCATGGACATCGGCCTGGCCAACAAGGAATCCCTGGTCATCGCCGGCAGCATCCTGATGCCGCTGGCCCGCGAGCGCGGAGCGGCGCTCCTGCCGGTCGACAGTGAGCACTCGGCGATCTTTCAATGCCTGCACAGCGGCACGCACGCCGAGGTCCGCCGCCTCTACCTGACCGCCAGCGGCGGACCCTTCCGCACCTGGAGCGCCGCGCGGATCGACGCCGCAACCGTCGATGAGGCGCTGGCCCACCCGACCTGGTCAATGGGACCGAAAATCACCATCGACAGCGCTACAATGATGAACAAGGCGCTCGAAATCGTCGAAGCACGCTGGCTCTTCGACATGCCCGTCGAGCGCATCGAGGTGCTCGTGCACCCCGAGTCGATCGTGCACTCGATGGTCGAGTTCGTGGACGGCTCGATCGTGGCGCAGCTCGGCGCGCCGGACATGAAAACGCCGATCCAGTACGCGCTGACCTACCCCGCGCGCGTCGCCGGCGTCGCGACGACGCTCTCCTGGAACACGGCGCGCTCGCTGAACTTCGAGCCGGCCGACGCGCAGCGCTTCCCCGCACTCGCGCTCGGCTTCGACGCCGCGCGGCGCGGCGGAACCTGCGGCGCCGTGCTCAACGCCGCCAACGAGGTGGCCGTCGAGCTGTTCCGCGCCGGGCGGATCCGCTTCGGCGAAATCGCCCGGCTGACCGCGCGCGTACTGGCCCGACACGCATCAATCGAATCACCGACGCTGGAACAACTGTTCGCCGCGGACCGCTGGGCGCGGCAGGAGCTGCAGGGATGCCGGAATTGACGCCGTTGCCGCTGGCCGCCGGGGCGCTGGACGCGATCCTGTCGGCCCTCGCGGGAACGTGGATCATCGCCCAGATCGTGATCGGCTTCACGCTGATCATCTTCGTCCACGAACTGGGGCACTTCCTCGCCGCCAAGTGGGTCGGCGTGCGCGTCGACCGCTTCGCCATCGGCTTCGGCCCGCGCCTCTTCGGCTGGCGACGAGGCGAGGGGCTGACGCTCGGCCGGGCGCGCGAATACACCGCCGACGAGCTCGCCCAGCGCCGCTTCGGCGAGACCGACTACTGCTTCAAGCTGCTGCCCCTCGGCGGCTACGTCAAAATGCTCGGCCAGGAAGACTTCATCGTCGATGAGAAGACCGGCGAGCTGACGATGGGCACCGACCCGCGCGCCTTCACCAACCGCCCGGTCGGAGCGCGGATGATCGTCGCATCGGCGGGCGTGATCTTCAACTTCCTGTTCGCCATCTTCCTGCTGATGCTGGTGTTCATGGTCGGCCTGCAGCTCCCCGCCCCCAAAATCGGCGCGGTCGAGCCGGCCCGCCCCGCGGCGCGCGCCGGGCTGCTGGGCGGCGACCGCGTCGTCGAGATCGACGGCCGCCGGCCGGACAGCTTCGGCGAGCTGCACGTCGCCACCGTCCTCGCCGAAGGCGACCTGCGCATCAGGGTCGAACGCGCCGGCAAGCTGCTCGACTTCACCGTCACCCCCGAAATCGACCCGCGCTTCGGCGAACCGTCCCTCGGCGTCATGGCCGCCATGGGCACGCGCATCGCCCGCGAAAGCCCCGCCATGTTCGGACCCGTCCTCCAGGCCGGGGACGTCATCCGCGCCGTGGACGGCCGGCCCGTCTCTGAGGGCCACCAGGTGCTCGACGCCGTGACCTCCGCCGCCGGGCGGCTCGTCACCCTGACCGTCGATCGCACCACCGAAGGACGCACCGAGACGATTGAGATTCAGCACCGCGCCGTACCCGCGCTCGTGCAGCGCGATCTCTCGGGAGAGCCCACTGCGCCGGTCGATCGCTGCGACCTGCTGGGACTGATCCCGCGCACGCTGCTCGCCGCCGTGGTCGAGGGTTCGCCCGCGGCCGCCGCCGGCCTTCTCCCCGGGGACGTCGTCACCGAGTGGGGAACCATCTCCAACCCCAAGGAGAGCGACATCCGCCGCAGCCTCGCGGCCGACGCCGGCACAACCCTGCGCGTCGTCGTGCAGCGCGGCGACGAGCGCTTCGAGTCAAAGATCACACCGAATTCCCCGACCAACCTGCTGGGAGGACAGCGAACCCAGATCGGAGTCGGCTTCGCACACGAGTGGCAGCGCTGCATCATCGCCGACGTGCGGAACGGCTCACCCGCGGCCGCATTGAACCTGCCCCGCGGCGCGGAAATCCTCAGCATCGACGCCCGCCCCACACCCACCTGGTTCGAACTGATCGACGCCCTGCGCACCGCGGCCGGCCGCACCGTCACCGTCCGCTTCCGCAGCGGCTCGGACGAGGCCCAGGCGCCGCTGAGCGTGCCGGCATCCGTGCTGGACGCCGCGAAGCTGCCCCCCGACGTGCAGATTCTCGCCATCAACGGCAAGCAGGCCGCGGCCGTCAAGGGCGTCGCCCGGCTCATGCCGCTCCCGCTGCCCGCGGCCGTGCGGGCACTGCTCGAGGAGAACATCGGCAAGACCGTCGAGCTGCGCTACGCCCGCCCGGGCGACGACAAGCCCTCCACCGTCAGCATCGAAGTCACCGCCCAGAACGCCGATCCGTGGCAGCTCGACGTGCGCTTCGAATACGGCCTCCCGCTGGACGTGCTGCTCGAAACAGTCTCCGCCGGCGGCAACCCGATCCTCGCGCTGCAGAAGGGCATCGGCTACACCACCTATGTCCTGCGCCAGATCTTCTCCACCATGAAGCGCGTCTCGACCGCAAAGGAAGCGCCGACCAAGAACCTCAGCGGCCCGATCGGCATCGTGCAGATCGCCTACGCCATGTCCAAGACCGGGCTGGCGCAACTGCTCTTCTTCCTGGCCTTCCTCTCCGCGAATCTCGCCGTGATCAACTTCCTGCCGCTGCCCGTGCTCGACGGCGGCCTGATGATGTTCCTCATCCTCGAAAAAATCCGCGGAAAGCCGCTGACCCTCAAGTCGCAGGCCATCACCACCATGATCGGGCTGGCCGTCATCGGCGTGGTCACCGTCTTCGTGCTGGTTCAGGACATCTCGCGGCTGCTCTGACCCCCGCCCCGAAAGGTCAACGATGCGCCCGTGGCTCCCCCTTTCCGCGACCCTGGCCGCTCTGCTCGGGCTGCTCGCACCCGCCGCTTTCGCCCAGCCGGCCGTCGCGCCCGCCAACCCCGAACCCGCGGCGCAGACCGAACCGACGGAGCTGCTGTACGCCGAGCCGAGCTTCGGCTTCGAGATCGCGCTCCCCGGCGGCTGGACCTATGACCGCACGCGCTTCGTCGCCCCCGGCGACGGCCTGGGCCTGTGCCGCGGACGCTCCCTCTCCCAGCGCGCCTCGCTCCAGATCGTCCAGTATCGCACCCCCGGCGTCACCCCCTTCCCGCGCTGGATGGAGCGATTTCAGGCCGACCTGCTGCGCGTGCCCGACACCCGCGCCGTCCGCTCCCAGCGGCGCGAGATCGACGGCTTCCCCGCCATCGAAGTCGAAATCGAAGTCGCCGATTCCGACATGCGCTTCCGCTCCATCTATCTCTGCATCGAGTTCGAACCCGGCACCATGCTGATGCTCGTGTACTCCGGCGTGCTGGACGCCGCCGCGCCCGCTGCCGACGCCCCCCAAAACCCCGCCGCGACCGCGGCCGCCGCAGCCGGCCCGCTCGACCCCCTGCTCAGCGGCCTGCGAATCCGCTACTCCGTCGAACGCCGAAAAGCGCTCGACGCCGCCATGGCCCGCGGAACCCAGGCCCGCACCCGGATCGCCGACGCGGCCACCGGCCGCCGCTGGCCCGAACCCGGCGCCTCCTACGAAATTCGCGAGAACGGGCGACCCGCCGGCTACCTCACCCGCCGCATCGCCGTCGAACGCCGCTCGCTCGACGATCCCGCCGCCGGCGGAAACGTCAAGCAGGGGCTGCGCGTCCAGCAGCGCGAATGGCGCTTCGACGAAAACGGCGGCGCGACCGAAGTTCGCGCCGACTGGTTCGCCAGCCTCGACCACCGCAGCGAGCTGATCGAGATTGCCACCACCCCGATCCCCGCCGTCGGAGCGCCCGCGCAACAGGCCGTGACCTCCATCGAGCAGGTGATCCGCGAAGACGACCTGCTCTTCGCCAGCTCGCGCACCTCGATCGACGTGAAATTCCCCGAGCCGCGCGAACCCGTCCGCGCCGGCCCCACCTACCTGGGCAGCGCCTGGGCACAGACCCTGCCGATGCTGCTGCCCGCCGACCCCGCCGAGGAAATCGCCTTCGCCGTCTACGATCCGCCCACCCGCGCCCTGCTGACGCACGTCATTCGCCCCCTCGGCCCGCAGCCGATCCCCGACGCCGCCGGCCGAAACGCCCCCGCCTTCGCAATCCGCGAGGCCTACGCCGACGACGCCGGCGCAGCGCGAATCTTCCTCGCAGAGGACGGCTGGCCGGCTCGCATCGACTCCGGCGCGACCGCGCTTGTCCGAATCACCGAAAAGGAAATCGAGCAGCGCTACGGCCGCCTGCGCGACGACGCCCGCGCTCGCCTTGCCGCGCTGCGACCCTCGCCCGCCCCCACCCCGCCGCAGCCCGCCCGCCCCACCCGCGGCGGCCGCTGAATCGGCCTCACCAGACGCGCGTCGCCGTCGCCGCGTCGAGCCGGACCATCTCCCCCTCCGCCGTCCGCAGCACCAGGTCGCCCGCTGCGCCGATTTCGCGTATTTCGCCGCGGATCTCACGCCCATTGCTGCGGAATGTCGCCGGCTGTCCGATTTCCGCGCACCGCCCCCGCCACGCGCCCAGCAACTCCGCCGCCCCATCACCCGACCCGGCCGTTCGACCCAGCCAATAGTCAAGCCGCGCGACCAGCGCCGCGGCAATTTGTCGCCGATCGACGGGTTCTGTGCTCTCCATCTCGAGGGATGTCGCCTTCTGCGCCAATTCCCCCTCAAAATGCCCCCGCTGCTGGTACACGTTCAGCCCGACCCCGATCACCAGCGCGCGAAATGCGCCATTCGGCGCTAATGGCGTGCTTTCCGCGAGAACGCCCCCCAGTTTGCGACCACCCAGCGCAAGATCGTTCGGCCAGCGCAGCGCCGCCGAAATCCCCGTCGCCTGCCCGACCGCCTCCGCCGCCGCCACCGCGCCGAGAATCCCACCCAGCCGCAGCAGCACCGAATCCCGCGGCTCATGAACCCGCACGCTCAGCAGAATCGCCGCGCCGCGCGGAGCGCTCCACCGCCGGCCGAACCGCCCGCGACCGGCGGTCTGATGCTCGGCCGCCAGCACCGCGCCGTCGGCTTCATCCCCCGCCGCTTGAAGCAACTCACCGTTTGTGCTGTCCGTCTCTGGAATCGTGCGGAACGAGCGCAGCCGCAGGAACGGGCCGGCGGCGCACAGATCGGCGATCGTCAGCGGCGCGTGCATGATGCCGATCCCGACACAACCGCGGCTGCGTGCCCCCGATCGCGCGCCGCATCCGCCCCGCATTCGACGCGACCGGCGCGTGTCACGTCGTCGCAGCCGCTGCGCGCATCGGGTACACGTGCTCCGGCCCGGGATAAACACCCTCCGTGATCCGCCGCACATACTCCGCCATCGCCCCGCGCACCGTCTCACCAAGTGCGGCAAGCACGGGAACGAAGCGCGGCGGGCGGCCGATGCTCCATCCCAGCAGGTCGTGCGTCACGACGACGTGCCCGTCGCAGGACGGCCCCGCGCCGCAGCCGATCACCGGAACGCGCACCGCCCCAACCACCGCGGCGGCCGCCTCCGCCGGCACCGCCTCCAGCAGCAGCATCGCGGCGCCGGCGCTCTCCATCCGCCGCGCATCGGCCACCAGTTCGGCAATCGTGATCTCATCGCGCGCCTGCGCCTTGTAACCATCGGCGCTCAGCACGCTCTGCGGCCGCAGCCCCAGGTGCGCGATGGTCTCGATGCCGGCCCGGGAGAGCTTGCCGACCAGCGCGTCATGCTGCGCCGCGGTTTCGAGCTTGACGGCGTCGCAGCCGGCCTCGTCGCGGAAGCGCAGCGCTGCGCGAATCACGGCCTCGTTGCCGGCGCTCATCGCCTCAAACGGCATGTCGCCGACCAGATAGATGCTCGGTGCGCCGCGCCGCACGGCCTCCGCCAGCGTGATCATCAGCGACAGCGGTACGCTGCGCGTGTTGGGATGTCCGAGAATCACCGCGCCCATCGAGTCGCCGACGAGCAGGGCCTGCACACCTGCGGCTTGCGCGGCGACGGCGGTGGGGTGGTCATAGGCGGTGAGCATCGCGAATTTGCGCCCCTGTGCCTTGCATTGGCGCAGAAACGCGAGATCCACTCGGGCACGGAATGAGGACATCGGTCGCTCCGGGATTGCGTCCGCAAATGCACGCGCGAACGACCCAATCCTATCCGGTTATCGCACGGTCGGGGCGGCGTCCGGAATTCGCGGCAGCCCGGCCCCCGATCCGCAATTCCCGGCTTTTGCCCCCGCCAATACGCACAATTGTGGATGAAGGGTTGTAGCGCTGCGGCGCTGCACGGGGGACCGGCGTGCACATCGAGACCGTCGACGTCTGCGTCATCGAGGGGGACGCGCCACAGCGCGAATGCCTCCACGCCCAGTTGCGCACCGCGCAATTCAGCGTCGTGCTCGCCGAGGACGGCGTCGCCGGCCTGCGGGCCATCCGTCGCCATCATCCGCGGGTCGTGATCTGCGACCTGGCCCTGCCGGGTGTGGACGGGATCGAAATCGCGCGACAGGTCCGCGCCGATCCATGCCTCGAAGGCACTTACTTCATCCTGGTCGCCGCCGCGAACTCGCGCGAAAACAAGCATCTGGCCCTCAACGTCGGCGTCGATGACTTCCTCGCCAAGCCCTTTGACAGCGACGAGCTGGCCGCCTGCGTCCGCAACGGCATGCGCGTCCACCGCCTGCAGGAGCGCTTGCGCCGCGCCGCCCTGACCGACGGCCTGACCGGACTCTGGAACCACAGCCACCTGCACAGCCTGCTCGACATCGAATTCGCCCGCGCGCGCCGCTACGGCGGAACGCTCTCGCTGCTGATGCTCGACCTCGATCACTTCAAGGCCATCAACGACACCTTCGGCCACGAAAACGGCAACCGCGTCCTGCGCGCCACCGCCCGCCACCTGAACCAGTCCGTCCGCGACATCGACGTGGTGGCCCGCTACGGCGGCGAGGAATTCGTGGTCGTCTGCCCCCAGACCAGCATCGACGACGCGCTCGTCCTGGCCGAGCGCATCCGCGCCGGCCTCCCGCAGCGCGTCGCGCTGCCCGAGCTGCCGCAGCTCACCGTCACCTGCTCGATCGGCGTCAGCTCGACCGACGACGCCGGCGTCACGGGCGTCACGGACCTCATCAACCGCGCCGACCAGGCCCTCTACCAGGCCAAGCGCTGCGGCCGGAACCAGGTGGTCCGCGCCTCCGCCTTCGAGGGATTCCCGGTGGAACCCGCGCAGCCGGACGAGGTCGAGCGGCTGCGCAAGCAGGTGGCGTCGCTGAGCCTGCAATCCAAGGACCTGTGCCTGCAGTGCGTCTGGGCGCTGGTGCAGGCGCTCGAAGCCCGCGACCCCTGCACGGCCGCGCACTCGCGAAACGTGACCTTCTACGTCAACCGGCTGGTGGACGCGGGCAATTGGCCGGAGTCACTGCGGACGACGCTCTCCAACGCGGCCATGCTGCACGACCTGGGGAAGATCGGCGTGCCCGATCGCGTGATCGCCAAGAATTCGCCGCTGGCCCCCGACGAAGCAGCGCTGCTGCGCGACGTGCCGCAGATGACCTGCCGCATCCTCGAGCCGCTGCGCGTCTTCGAAACCGAGTGCCTGATCATCCGCCATCTGCGCGAGCGCTTCGACGGCACCGGCGTCCCGCACGGCCTGAAAGGGTCGAACATCCCGCTGGGCAGCCGGCTGCTCGCAATCGCCGAGGCCTTCGACTCCATGACCAGCGACCGCGTCCACCGCGTGCGGCGCTCCATCGAGTCGGCCGTGGCGGAGATTCAGGTGGAGGCCGGCCGCCACTTCGATCCCGAGCTGGCCGACCTGCTCGAACGCGCACTGCGCCAGGATGAGAATGCCTGGCGCGAGCGGGTCGAAACGGCCCGGCGCAGCAGCCCGATCCTCAGCGGCTAGAGCGTTTCCGGAAACACAGCGGTCTCAGAAATCCCCCGCCCACTTGCCATCTTCGACTTCTCTTGAGCAGCGCTCTGCACATGCTTGTCGTGTTCCACTGCTGTTGAGCAGCGCTCTGCCATGCCAACCCGGTTTCGTTGTGTACGGCTCGAAGAACAACGTGGTGTGTTCCACTGCTCTTGAGCAGCGCTCTGCCATGCCAACCCGGTTTCGTCGTGTACGGCTCGAAGTACAACGTGGTGTGTGCCATTGCTCTTGAGCAGTGTTTTGACTTGCCAATCCGCCTTCATCGCGCATGCTTGTCGCGTACTACTGCCCTTTGAGCTTGCCCTTGCCCGCATTTGCACCCCGGCAGGGGTGCCGGAATGTAGCCACGGGTGGAGCGCCGCCCGGCGCAAGCCGGGCCAAGCGCAACCCGTGGACCCCGACGCCCCGCGCGCCTTTGCACCCCGGCAGGGGTGCCGGAATGTAGCCACGGGTGGAGCGCCGCCCGGCGCAAGCCGGGCCAAGCGCAACCCGTGGACCCCGACGCCCCGCGCGCCTTTGCACCCCGGCAGGGGTGCCGGAATGTAGCCACGGGTGGAGCGCCGCCCGGCGCGAGCCGGGCCAAGCGCAACCCGTGGACCCCGACGCCCCGCGCGCATTTGCACCCCGGCAGGGGTGCCGGAATGTAGCCACGGGCGGAGCGCCGCCCGGCGCGAGCCGGGCCAAGCGAAACCCGTGGACCCCGACGCCCCGCACACCTGCCCCGAAGGGGCAGAGGAATCGTCCCGCCTCACCAACCCAGAAAATGCGCTTCCCGCGCCCCCTCCAGAACTCAACTCCCCATGAATCCGCGGCACCCCCCCACAAGCCTACGGCAGCATCAGCAGCCCGACGAACGGATCGATGTCGAAATGATCCACCCGCCCGTTGAGATTCACGTCGGCGCGAACCATGTCGCATTCCGGATGCGCCGCCGCGTACGCATCCGGGTTCACCATCGCCAGCACGAACGCATCCACGTCAAAACCGTTGGTCGCACCGTCGCAGTTCATGTCGCCGCGCGCGCGGATCACCGTCAACTGCTGATCGAGCCGGTCCAGCACCCGCCGCAGCGACTCGCGCGCCGCCAGCTCACCGTTGACAACCGACACCGCCGTGCCGACGTGGATGTGCCCGGCGCAGAGGCACAGCGCCGGATCCGTGAGAGCCGAGTGCATCAGCCGGTACCAGTTCCCGTGATAGCCGATGTAATTCGACAGGAACGTGCCGTCGTCGATCGGCGAGATGAAGACGTTCAGCCCCAGCCCCAATAGCTGAACCGCCGCGCGGATCTCGGCCATCGGCTGCGTCGAATAGCGCACCGTCCCCGGCGTCTCGCGCGAAATGGGCAGTTCGGGGGTCGGCCGCGTCGGCGCGAGATAGTCGGGAATCCAGACCGCCGACGAATACGTGCGATTGGCCCCCTCCAGATTCCACTCAACCCCCACGTCGCCGCGGCTGAAGGTCACGATGCCGACCGGCTCCAGCGCCGCGACCAGCGCCCAGAAATCGGCCGACGTGTCCTGATAATCAACCTCAAAGTCGCCGACGCCGCGCCCCAGCCCGCTCGGAAACTCGGGGAAGAAGGCGTACACGTCAAAGCCGCGGCCCTCCCAGTTCCCGCCGATCCACCCGGCCGGATTCTGCACCGCATTGATGCTGAAGCGGCGGAGCATCTCGTTCGTCGGCGGCCAGTAGCCGGTCAGCATCACGATGTTCGTGTGCGACCCGCCGCCGGGCAGCGGGAACTTGTGCTTCGTGATCGGCCCGAGCCGCTCAACCGGATCGAGCGCGGCGAAATCATGCCAGCCGGGCGGAATCTCGAGCGCGTCAGCCGGCACGTCGATCCGCACGTCCTGACCGTGGGCGATGGCCGCACCGAGCCAGGCCAGGATCGAAAGGCCCACGAGTGGATGCCGGCTGAACGTCATGAAAACAGCCCCGGGCAAAGTGGCGTTGGGCGCGGTCAAGAGCCGTTGCCGGCGGGCGGAGGCATCGCCTCCGCGGAGAAATGCGCCGCGCTCGACCTCGCTCAAAGCGCAACTGTGCGCTCCAGTCGAGAATTGTATCGCCGACATGGCTCGCCCCGATCCTCGAAAATGCGGCCTTCCACCAGTTGAAACGTGGCTTCTGACACGTGGCATCGGGCTTCTGCCCGATGCACTGCACCGCCCGGAAGGGCGGTGCCACACCACGCCCCCGCCCCCAAAGGGCAGCGCCGCAATACTCCCCCTTCCGCCCCGCAGGGCGCCCCGCCTTCCCATCCCGCCATTCACCCGCGTGCCCGCCGCCGAACGCTCCGACTCGCAACGTGCTCCCGAATCGCCGCAATCGCTCCCTCCACATCCGAAACAACAATCGGCTCAGGCGCGCGCGGCCCGCGAATCCGCTCGCAGACCGGCTGCCAATAATCTCCGATCAGAATGATCGGCCGCGGACGCCGCGACCGGCCGGCAACCAGCATCGCAACCGCCAGCTCCACCAGCGTCCCGATCTCGCCCGGCAGAACGACGAACGCATCCGCAAACTCGATCAGCGTCCGAATCCGATCGAAAACATCCGCCGTCGGCCGCAGCCGCGTATTGAAGGGATTCGGCCGCGCTCGTCGAAAGGCGCTCACCGTGACGCCCATGACCGTCCCCCCGGCGATGGTCGCCGCCGCCGCCGCCCGCGCAGCGGCCGACATCGTGCCGCCATACCCGCCGTTGCAGAGCGTCCAGCCGTTGCGGGCGATCGCCGCCCCCAGGTCGCTGGCCGTGCGGTACTCGCCGGAGCGCCGGGAAGCGGAGGAGCGGCCGAAGACGGTCACGGTAAAGGCGCGGCGCATGGCGGCGGCTCCGGGGCGCTGCGGCACGAATCGCGGCCCGGCGGCCGTGCGCCGTCGCGCCGATGTTGGGGGTAGACTACCCTGCGGCGGGCGCGGATTGGAATGAGTGACGCGGACCCCTGGCGGAGCGGTGTTGCCCATGCGCAATGAGAGCAGCGCGGTTGCGAAAAGCCTTGCCCCGGTCCGGCAACGCGACGAAGCGCGCCGCCGCAAAGGCGCAGCGCCGCCGTCCGCGCTGCTGCCGGCGGCGCTGCTCCTCGTGTTGGCGGGAATCGGCCTCGCATCCACCGACGACACCGCAACTGGCCGCGCCCCATCAGGCGGCGCTCCGCCCACAGCGAATGCCCCCGCGGCCGAAGCCCGTGCACCCGCGTCAGCCGACGCCCCGAATGGAACCAGCCCGGACGAAATCGACGCCCTGATCGACGCGCTCGGAGCCGATGGATACGCCCAGCGCGAGGAAGCCACCCGCGCGATCGCCCGCCTGGGACCGGGCGTGGCCTCCCGCCTCGAGCGCCGCCTCCTGACGACCACCGACCCCGAGGTGATCTACCGGCTGCGCTTCATCCTCGAGAACATCACGCCGCCGGAGCGCGCCGTGCTGGTGCTGCGCAGTCCCGGCGGCCCGTTGCAGGCCGGCGAGATCATCACGCACGCCAACGGCCAGCGCGTCCGCCAGCTCGGAGACCTGCGCCCGCTGGCCACCCGGCACGACGTCATCGTGCGCGTCACCGGCGCGGACGGGCCGCGGGATGTCGGCCCGCTGCGGCTGGATGATGAGCGCGTGCGGCTGGCGAATTTCCGCTCCCCGCGCGGAGAGCAACTGGCCGCCGCGGTGCGCCTCTACGCCGATGGATTCGTCGAGCGCGCCTATGAGCGCATCGGCGAGGTGGGCGATCCCCCCGAGGACGAATTCGACCGGCTGCTGCTGGCGATGATCGCGCACACCGCGGGCGACCGCGCGCGGGCCGAGTCGCTGCTGCTGCCCGACGGGGGAGACGCGGCGACGCGCGGCTGGTCGGATCCATCGCCGATGGACCTGCGCGGACCCTTCAAAGCGCCGTATCAACTCGAATGGGTGGACCTCACGCGGAATGACAACCGCCGGACGCGCCACGACCCCGACATGCGGGTGCAGCGGATTCTGGCGCCGGCCAATCGCTTCGTCGATGCGCTGCTGATGGACGCCGGGTACTGGTGGAATGACTACCGCCTGTCCCTGGCGGACAGCGACGTGCGGACGCCCGCCGGAAACATGCTGGCCGTCGTCGCCTGGATGTTCCAGGAACTGGACCTGGCCTCGGAATGCACGCGGCTGATCGAGCCGCGCTCGACCTTCCTGCAGAACGACCGCTGGCTGCGCGTGCAGACCGACGCCTGGCTGCCGCTATTGGCGGGCGATCCGGCGCGGGCCGTGGACACGATCTACGGGGATGCCGAAAGCATCCTCCGCCAGCCGGAGCCGGACCCCTATCGCCCCTATCGAAACGCGGACGTGGCAGCCACGGCGGCGCTCTTCCTGTATCAACAGGCCGATGACCGCCGAAGCGAGACGCTGCGCGACGTGGTGGGAATTCTCGGCCACCCGGCGCTGCCGGCATACCTGCGCTACATGTACGCCGCCGTGCACGAGGGCAACCACGCGCGCATCCGCGATGACCTCGCGCGCATGCTCCCCATCCTCGTGACCGACGGTTTTGCCGAACTGCTGACCGGCGTCGCGGTGCTGGAATATGTACAGCCGCAGCCCGCCGCCGAGACCATTCGCGACCTCGTCCGCGGCGCCGACGCACTCGATGCCCCGCGGCTCGGAAGCCTGGCGACGGCGCTGTCGGCGCTGCGCGAGGACCGCCTCGAGGATGCCGCCGCGGCGGTCCGCGAACTGGGGGACGCCGCCGGAGCGCGGCAACTGGCTTCGACGATTCGATTCCGGCGCGAGCACGCCCAGGCGCCGCAGGCGCTGGGCAGCGCCCTGATGGCCGTGCCCCTCAATGAGAAGGCGTGGGTGGTCGTGACCGGCGACCGGCGGCTGGTGCGCTTTGATCCGCCGTCGGAGGTGCGCGAGCTTTCACCGCCCGGCGCGCGAACCACCGGATGGTTCCCCGGACCGGCGAACTGGCCCTGGCTGGACTGGGACGCAGCCTCCGGCCGGGTGTGGGGATATGACCGGCGGCGCGTGTTCGAACTGGAGCGCGGATCGGACGCGCTGTCGCTGAACCTGCGCTCCGACGATATCGCCCCGTTCTCGTCGCTGGTGGGGCCGATGTTTGACTCGTTCGCCGGCGAGCTGCGCGCGGCGCTGGCGGGCCGCAAGGACGGCGCGCCGGCGGAGGATGGCGAGTTCCTGCGGCGCGAGCTGCTGGCCTTTCAGGAATTCGTCGCCGACCCCGACCTGCCGGAGATCGCGCTGATCCGCCCGCTGAGTCACGATCCGCGCGTGCTGCACGTGGCGCTGCGCGGCGGCCCGCAATGGCTGCTGCATCGCGAGGAGGGGCGGACCGTCGGGATGATTTCCAGCGCGGCAATTTCGCGCGAGTTCTCCCTTCAGTCGCCGCTGCGCTTTCATCCGCAGGCGCTCCGGCCGGTCACGGATGCACCGCCGGCGGTCTACCTGATGAGCACGGTGGGGCTGATGCGCGTGGACTTCGGGGAGACGGTGCGCGTGCGGCGGATCCGCATGCCGGGAGATTTTCCCTACCCGGAGCTGATCCCCGAATCGACCCCCTTCGATCGCCGCGATCCCCGGTTTGTCTACGTGGCGCGAACGCCGCGCGACGGCGGCGGCGTGCTGCGGGTGAACACCGCGGATGACGGCGTCACCGAGCTGGACATGGTGAACCTGGCGCTGCCGGCGGACTACTACCGGCTGATGCGGCGCTGCGAGCTGCGGGCGCTCGTCGATGATCGCTTCTCGGTGGCGCGATTGCAGGACGCGGACACCTTCATCACCGACGCGGTCGCGACGGTGCGCGCGTGGAAGAACTCGGAATGACCGACGTGATGCGATTGACGCTGGAAGAGGGGGCCGAGCTTTCCCTCGCGTGGCTCGACGGGGCGCTGAACCGGCCGCTGGAGGTGCACCTCGCGCCGGGGGTTCAGGCGCGAATCGCGCGCGCCGCCGGTTGGGTGGCGAAACTGGCCGGCGACGGGGCGGCCGTCTACGGCGTGAACACCGGCTTCGGCCATCTGAAAAACCGGCGGATCGCCGCCGACCAGCTCGAGCTGCTCCAGGAAAATCTGCTGATCTCGCACGCCGTGGGCGTCGGCCCGGCCGCCCCGGAATCGCTGGTGCGGCTGATGCTGCTCTTCAAACTGCGCATGCTGGGAGTGGGGCACAGCGGCGTGCGGCCGGAAGTGGCCCAGCGCATCGTCGCGTGGCTGAATGCCGACGCGCTCCCGGTCGTCCCCACCCGCGGCTCACTGGGAGCCAGCGGAGACCTCGCCCCGCTGTCGCATCTCTTCCTGCCGCTGCTGGGGCGCGGCGCGATGAGCCTGCCCCGGGAATCTCGCGGCGCGGAAGCGGCGGACCAGGCCGCCGCGCGGCGCGAGGTGTCCGCCGAGGAGGCCGGGCGGCGGTTCGGCTGGCCGGCGATGAAGCTCGCCGCCAAGGAGGGGCTGGCGCTCATCAACGGCACGCAGTTCACCTGCGCCTACGCGGCCGGTATCGCGGTGCGCGCAGCGCGGCTGGCCGACCTCGCCGACCTGATCCTGGCCATGACGATCGAGGGGCTGCGCGGCAGCATCCGCCCGGCCGATGAACGGCTGCACGCCCTGCGGCCGCACGCCGGGGCGCAGCGCGTCGCGGCGGCGATTCGCGGACATCTGGAGGGCAGCGAGATTCTGGCGTCACACGCGGATTGCGACCGGGTGCAGGACCCGTACTCGCTGCGCTGCGCGCCGCAGGTGCACGGCGCGTTTCGCGACGCGCTCGCGCATTTCCGTGCGACCGTGACGCGCGAGATGAACAGCGTGACCGACAACCCGCTGCTCTTCGAGCGGGCGGACGGAACCGTCGACGCGGTGAGCGGCGGGAATTTCCACGCCGAGCCGCTGGCGCTGGTGCTCGACTACATGGCCATCGCGCTGACCGACCTGGCGAACATCTCGGAGCGCCGCTGCTACCTGCTGCTCGGCGGCGAGGACGGGCTGCCGAAACTGCTGATGCGCGATACCGGCGTCAACAGCGGCTTCATGATCGCGCAGTACACCGCCGCCGCGCTGCTCAACGAGTGCAAGGTGCTCTCGACCCCGGCCTCGGTCGACTCGATTCCGACCTCGCTGGGGCAGGAGGACCACGTCAGCATGGGGGCGACCGCCGCCCTCAAGTGCCACGAAATCCTCGACCGCGTCGAGCACGTGCTGGGCATCGAGCTGCTGCTGGCGGCACAGGCCCTGGATTTCCGGGCGCCGCTGCGCGCGGGTCGCGGCCCGCGGCGGGCGATGGAGATCGTCCGCACGGCCATCTCGCACGCCGACCGCGATCGCGAGTTCGGGATCGACATTCGCGCGGCGGTTGCGCTGCTTCGCGAAAACCCCGCCCTGCGCACCGCCGCCGCCGTGGAATCCCCGCCGTAACCGATTCAAATTCGCCGCGATTCTTCGAATCGCCGAACCGCGGGTTTCCCTGAGCCGAACATCGTCCTAGAGTACAGACAGTGCGGCCGAAGCGTCCGATAGGGGTGCGGCTCGCGCTCCCGGCCGCGACCGAATGGAGGAATGCTGATGCAGTTCATCAATAACGCCAAGACCGCCTTCCTGCTCGGCTCCCTGATCGGCCTGTGCATGCTGATCGGTTACGGCGTCGGCGGGCAGATGGGTCTGATCTACGGCCTGATGTTCGGCGGGATCGGCAACCTGATCGCGTTCTACTTCTCCGATCGTATCGCCCTGTCGGCGATGCAGGCGCAGGAGGTGCAGCGCGAGGACCTGCCCTGGCTGTATGACATGGTGGAGCGGCTGGCCGAGCGCGCCAGTCTGCCAATGCCGCGCGTGTACGTCTGCCCGCAGGCGGCCCCCAACGCCTTCGCCACCGGGCGAAACCCGCGAAACAGCGCGGTCGCGATCACGGAGGGAATGCTCCGCAACTTCCCGGCCCACGAGATCGAGGGCGTGATGGCGCATGAACTGGCGCACATCAAGCATCGCGACGTGCTGATCTCGACGATTGCGGCGGTGCTGGGCGGAATGATCAGCTACGCCGGGTACATGCTGATGTGGTTCGGCGGCGGCGGCCGCGAGAACAACAACCCGCTGGGAATCATCGGCGTGATCGCAATGGCGATTCTCGCGCCGATCGCGGCAGCCCTGATCCAGATGGCGATCTCGCGCTCGCGCGAGTACGTCGCCGATGCGTACGGCGGGGCGCTCTGCGGCGACCCGATGAAGCTGGCCGCGGCGCTGCGCCGCCTGCAGTCCGGCAATGAGCGGATTCCGACCGACACGCCGCCGGCGTTTCACGGCATGTACATCATGGAGCCGCTGCACGCCGGAGCGGTGATGAACCTGTTCAGCACGCACCCGCCGGTCGAGAAGCGCGTCGCGGCCCTGGTGAAGCAGGCCGAAGACCTCCGCGACCAGCGCTAACCCGCGCCACCTCGCCCCGCCCGGGTGCCATCTTGGGTGCCATCTTGGGTGCCATCCTGGGTGCCATCCTGGGTGCCATCCTGGGTGCCATCTTGGGTGCCATCTTGGGTGGCATGCTTTCGCGGTACTCCGCGTAAGCATGCAACGCGTCGTGGCGCCGCCCCCCCACACAACCCCCGCTACAATCCCCGTTTTACCGCTGGCGACCGATGCGCGGCTCCTTCTCTCCGTTGGCCTTCCTCCGACGCGACGACCTCCCCGCCGGGGTCCGCGCCCACTACGTCCCCGAATTCCGCCACCTCGTGGGATGGGGCATCTTCGCCGGCATCGTCGAGGGCAACACCGCCAACATCGTCGCAATCAAAACCTTCGGAGCCACGCCGCTGCTCACCAGCGTCGTCTACGCCACGCCGATGGTCGCCAACATCCTCGCCCTGCTGCTCAGCGCCTGGTCGCGCGGTCGGCCGCGGCTGCCGACCTTCGTGCTCTATGCCGCCCTGGCCTGCGTCCTGCTCGCCTCCATCGCCGTCACCCCCGCGGACGCCGGCGCGTGGGCCGGCTGGATATTCGCCGCGCAGATGGCCCTCTGCCGCGTCTTTGTCGCCGGACTGGTCACCATCCGCACCACGCTCTGGCAGATGCACTACCCGCAATCCCACCGCGCCCGCATCGCCGGCCGCCTCCAGACCCTGCGCTTCTTCATGGGACTGCTGGCCGCCGCCTCCGCGGCCCTCCTCTTCGACGCCTCCGCGGATTTCTACCGCTTTGTCTATCCGATGACCGCCCTCGTCGGCGCACTCTCGCTGCTCCCCCTGCGCCGCAGCCCCGTCCCGGCCGCCGACGCTGCGCCGGCCGCAACCTCTGACGAGCCTCCCTCCACGGGCATGCGCGCCGCGCTGCGCGAAGCCTGGGCCATCCTGCGGACCGATCGGCGCTTCGCGCGCTACTGCTCAGCGCAGTACCTGCTCGGATCGGCGGCCTTCTTTCTCGATCCGCTCGTCATCCTGTTCATCTCGACGAAGCTCGGCTTCGGCTACTTCACCGCCAACCTCATGCTCGACGTGATTCCGCGGCTCATCACGCTCGTGTCGATCACCCCCTTCGCACACTACTTCGATCGCGTCGGCGTGCTGCGCTTCCGCGTCGTCAACAGCGCCATGTGGCTGGTGACCTTCGCCGTCACCGCCGCCGCGGTCCTGCTGTGCGCCGGCTCATCCTGTCAGTCGCTCGTGACCAGCGACGCCTGGCGCAGCCTCGACTGGCGCGTCAGCTCGTGGGTCGCCGTGGTCGAGCACCCCGGCTTCACCTCCCTGGCAGCCGGTATCGGACTATTGGTCCTCGCCCGCATCGGCGCCGGGCTGGGGCAGGGCGGCGGTTCCATCGCGTGGAATCTCGGACACCTGCACTTCTCCTCCGGCCACAAGGCGGAGATGTACATGGGAATTCACGTCGCACTCACCGGCGTCCGCGGCGTGATGATGCCCTTCGTCGCCTGGACGCTGCTGGGGCTGATGGGCTGGTGGAGCCTGCTCCCCGCGATCGGGCTGGGCGTCTGGGCCTTGATCGCTTTCATCCGCCTCGAACGCGACGAGCGAACGCCCGAGACCGGCGGCTGAGCGCGGCCGCGGCGCGTCCGATCACGGCACAACCCGCCCACCGCAGCGGCCTGCATTGCCGGACCCCCGCGCCGCTCGAAAAATCCGTCACAGAAAAAACCGGTTCCGACCCGCCGCCGATTTGCCGCCGCCAATTCCCGTTTCGCAGAGTTCTCACCAGTTGGGACCGTAGGACCTGCAACCGGGAGAACATCCAGTGGCATTGACAGTCAACAACGGCAACACACTCAACCTGCTGAACATTCTGAATCGGACCTCGGCGGATCAGAGCCAGGCACTCACACGCCTGTCCACAGGCTCGAAGATCAACCGCGGCGCGGACGACCCCGCCGGGCTGATCGCCCTCAAGAGCCTCGAGACCGAACTCACCTCCGTCGACGCCGCCCTCTCCTCCAATCAGCGAACCGATGCGATCCTGGGCGTCGCGGACAACGCGCTCGGCCAGGTCTCCGGCCTCCTCAAGGAAATCCAGTCGCTCGCGCAGGCCTCGGCGAATTCCGCCGGCCTCTCCGCCGACGAGCTGGCCGCCAACCAGTCCCAGATCGACAACGCCATCTCGTCGATCGACCGCATCATTCGCACAACCTCGTTCAACGGCAAGCGCCTGCTCGACGGCTCGCAGGGCGTCAGCGTCAGCGGCGTGAATTCGTCGAACATCACCGACGTGAAGGTCTACAACCGCGACTCTTCCTCGACCAGCTCGTCGCTCAATGTCGCGGTCACCTCCGCCGCCGAACAGGCCCAGATCAACAACTACGCCACGACCTCGGCCGCGTCCAACACCTCGGTGTCGGTCAGCGGCAAACTCGGCACCGCGGTCATCAACATCGAGGCCGGCGCAAACCTGTCGGCCGTCGCCGCCCAGATCAACGACGCCACCGCCCAGACCGGCGTCACCGCCGTCGCCTCCAGCAGCGGGCTGGTCCTCTCCAGCCAGGCCTACGGCTCCGGCGCCTTCGTCCGCGTCAGCGTGATCTCCGGAGACACCACGAACTACACCAACTCCGAGGACCGCGGCGTCGATGCCGGCGTCTCGATCAACGGCCAGGCCGCCGCCGTCGACGGCCTCAACGTCAACTACATCTCCGGCGGCACCAACGTGTCGTTCAACCTGTCCTCGGCCTTCGGCACCACCGCCGGCGGAAGCTCGTCCTTCACCATCGGGGACGGCGGAGCGACATTCCAGCTCGGCACCGATTCCTCCACGCGCATCACCGTCGGCCTTGACGGGCTGTTCAGTGCAGCGCTCGGCTCCGCGGGAACCGGCTACCTCGCCTCCCTCAAGAGCGGCGGCGCCAACAGCGTGCTGCAGAACCCCAGCCAGGCCGCGGCCATCGCGACCGAGGCCATCGGCCAGGTCGCCAAGGTGCAGGGCCGCGTCGGCGGATTCCAGAAGTTCCAGGTGCAGACGGCGATCAACTCGCTGGGCGCTACCAAGAAGGGCCTCGAAACGGCCCGCGGCGTGATCGGCGACGTGGACTACGCCACCGAGACCGCCAACCTCAACCGCCAGAACGTCCTGCTCCAGTCGGCGATCTCGCTGCTGGGCCTGGCGAATCAGCAGAGCTCGCAGGTGCTCTCGCTGCTGCGGTAAACACCATCATCCGGCGGCGGCGCGGGTCGAATCCGGCCCGCGCCGCGCCGGCTCTGATCCAATCCGGCCAACACCGCAACGGGTCTATTGCGGACTCAGAAATGCTGTAGCGTGTGCCACTGCTCTTAAGCAGTGGCGAGAATGCAAGAGTTGTACTGCTCAAGAACAGTGGCGCACGGCAAGGCAGCGGACCAGTTTCGAAGCCGTTCTAATTCATGCCGTCGGCCCGACCGGGGGGGCGGGCCGGCGGCTGTCCGTTTCATCCGAACCCCACCCGGTCCCATCCCCCGCGCCGCGTTCCATCCCCCACGCCGCGTTCCATCCCCCGCGTCGAGTTCCATCCCCCGCGCCGCGTTCCATCCCCCGCGCCGCGTTCCATCCCCCGCGTTGGGTGCCATGCCGACGGCTTTGCGTCGGCATGCTCTTCACCCCCATCACCAGAGAATCGTCGGGTGGCATCTCGGGTGGCATTTCGGGTGGCATTTCGGGTGGCATCTCGGGTGGCATCTCGGGTGGCATCTCGGGTGGCATTTCGGGTGGCATGCCTTCGCGGTACTCCGCGTAGGCATGCAGCACATCGTGGCACCGCCCTTCCGGGCGGTGCAGTGCATCGGGCGGAAGCCCGATGCCACACCTCACGGACAACCCCCGATCACACGCGCCGCGCACCCGGCCCGAACGCTCCATCCCCCCTCGGCGGGTGGGTCGGTTGGCATCTCGGTTGGCATTTCGGTTGGCATCTCGGTTGGCACTTCGGGTGGCATCTCGGGTGGCATCTCGGGTGGCATTTCGGGTGGCATGCCTTCGCGGTACTCCGCGTAGGCATGCAGCACATCGTGGCACCGCCCTTCCGGGCGGTGCAGTGCATCGGGCGGAAGCCCGATGCCACACCTCACGGACACCCCTCGATCGCACGCGCCGCGCACCCGGCCCGAACGCACCATCCCCCCTCGGCGGGTGGGTCGGGTGGCATCTCGGGTGGCATGCCTTCGCGGTACTCCGCGTAGGCATGCAGCGCGTCGCGGCACCGCGCTTCCGGACGATGCAGTCCATCGGGCAGAAGCCCGATGCCACACGTCCCGGGCAACCCCCGATCACCCGCGCCGCGCACACGGCCCGAACGCACCATCCCCCCTCGCACCAATCACGACTCAAACAACCCCGGCGCCCCCGGCGCCGCCGGCGCCGCAATCCCCAGATGCGCATACGCATCCGGCCGCACCACCCGCCCGCGCGGCGTCCGCACCACAAAATTCCGCTGCAACAGAAACGGCTCGACCACATCCTCCAGCGTGTCGCGCTCGTGGCCCATCGCCGCCGCGATGGCCTCGATCCCCGCCGGCCCGCCGTCATAATGCCGGATCAGCACGTGCAGATACTCGCGATCCAGCACGTCCAGCCCCAATGCGTCAATCTGCAAAATGTCCAGCGCCGCATCCACAATCGGCGCCGTCAGCCGACCATCCCCGCGCACCTGCGCATAATCCCGCACCCGCCGCAGCAGCCGGTTCACAATCCGCGGCGTCCCGCGCGACCGCTGCGCCAGCCGCTGCAATGCCTCCCCCTCCGCAGTCACCCGCAGCCGCGCCGCCGACCGCTCCGCAATCACCACCAGCTCCTCGGCCGGGTAATAACGCAGATGCAGCACCTGCCCGAACCGCCCGCGCAGCGGCGCCGAAAGCATCCCCGCCCGCGTCGTCGCGCCGATCAGCGTGAAGCGCGGCAGCGAAAAGTTGACCGTGCGGCCCCCGATGCCGCTCTCCGGCGTGAAGTCCACCCGGAAATCCTCAATCGCCGGATAGAGAAATTCCTCGACGACCGGGCTGAGCCGGTGAATCTCGTCAATGAACAGGATGTCCCCGGTCTCCATCTGCGTCAGCAGCGCCATCACGTCGCCCTGCCGGGCGACCGCCGGCCCGCTCGTCACGCGGATAGTGGCCTTCATTTCGTGGGCGATGATGTGCGCCAGCGTGGTCTTGCCGAGGCCGGGCGGGCCGTCCAGCAACAGGTGATCCAGCGGCTCGCGTCGCTGCCGGGCCGCCTCCAGCGAAATGAGCAACTGCTCGCGCAGCGCCGGTTGCCCGACATATTCGTCAAGCGAACGCGGCCGCAGCGACAGCATGAAGCCGTCTTCATCGGGAACGGGCTGCGAAAAGACGCGGTCAATGGCCATGGCCCGCCATTGTCGGCTTTTGTTCGCCCGAGCGAAAGCCCCCCGCAACCGCCCGTCAACGCTCCGGAGTGGCCGGAGGCTCAGCAGGCGTCGGCGGCGGATCCGTGGGAGCCGCAGCCGGAGCAGCGTCGTCGCTCGCGCCAGAAGCCGGCGATTCCGAACCCGCCGGCGTCACCGGTGCATCACCCGCACCAGGGGCGGCCGGTGTCGGCGTCGCGCCCTCAGGTGCAGGGGCGGGCGTCGGAGGCGGTGTCGGCGGCAGCGGAATCGAGCCCCCCGGCCGCGTTTCCAGAATCTCGCCCGTATTCGGATCAATCCGAAACATCGTGCTGGCCGGCGGCGCATCGGGCACACCCGCCGGCGCCCCGCCCGGCACCGTGATCGCGGGCTGCACCGGCGGCGTGCCCATCGGCACAAAGACATAATTCAGTGAAATTCCGAACAGCAGGAAGACGCCGGCGCCGACAATCGTGACCCACGTCAGCACGTCGCCGGTCTTCGCCCCGAACGCTCCGCCGGCAGCCCCGCCGGAGCCGAACGCCCCGGCCAGCCCGACCCCCTTGCCGCGCTGCAGCAGGATGACGAGCATCAGCAGCAGGCAGAACATCGCGAAGACGAAGCCGAGGATGATGTGCAGGGCGTAGCTTACGCTGCCGAGAATCATGAGCCAATCCTTCCGCCGTAACTCAGAACAACTCTACCACCGCAACTCAGTACAACTCTACCGCCGCAACTCAGTACAACCCTACCGCCGCAACCCACGACAACACGATCGCCCGAAACCACCTCTCGTCGTGTGCCATGCCGACGGCTTTGCGTCGGCATGTCTTGACGATCCCAGGGTGGCATGCTTTCGCGGTACTCCGCGTAAGCATGCTCTTCGCCCATTGCCCGTCGGATGCCATGCCGACGGCTTTGCGTCGGCACGCTCTCTCGCCCGCAGCCGCGCCCTCAAACGCAGACCCCTGTCGGCGCCTCAGAAATCGAAAGACCCGCGATCATACCCGCAGCCCACCCCATTGAGTAGAGACCCAACCCCCCAATCTCCCCCACCCCGCACCCCCTTACCCCGGCCCCCACCCCGCATCCCCTTTCCCCGGCCCGTAGGGCCAACGATCGTTGCCAGGGGCTTCAGCCCCCGGAGCTCCCGCCACCCCCCCTTTTTTCTTTATCCCCCGCCCGGCAGGGCGGACGACCCTGCCGTTTCGGCAGGACGGATGACGACTGGGCAGGGACCGCCCCCTGCCCACGATCCGCCAAACAGCCATAACACCATCAAAAATAACCGATTACGTTCAAGTGGCGTTTGGAACCCGGATTGCAGAGAAAGCCCCCGGATGCGCACCCGCGAAACGGCGGGCGCGGCGGGCTGTTCGCCGCCGCAGCCATCCGGAAAGGACCGTGTTCCAATGTCCAAGATCATCGGAATCGACCTGGGTACGACCAACTCGGTTGTCGCCGTCATGGAGGGCGGCCAGCCCAAGGTCCTCATCAATGACAGCGGCTCGCGCATCACCCCCTCGGTGGTCGCATTCACCGACAAGGGCGAGCGGCTCGTCGGCCAGCGCGCCCGCAACCAGCAGGTCACCAACCCGCAGCGCACCATCTACTCAATCAAGCGCTTCATGGGCCGGCGCCACAACGAAGTCGCCAACGAAGAGAAGATGGTCCCCTACAAGGTCGTCGGCGCCGCCGATGAGCTGGTCAAGGTCGAGGTCGACGGCAAGCAGTACGCCGCCCCCGAAATCTCCGCCATGGTCCTGCGCGACCTCAAGGCCACCGCCGAGCGCTATCTCGGCGAGACCGTCGAGCGCGCCGTCATCACCGTCCCCGCCTATTTCAACGACGCGCAGCGCCAGGCCACCAAGGAAGCCGGGCAGATCGCCGGCCTGAAGGTCGAGCGCATCCTCAACGAACCGACCGCCGCGGCGCTGGCCTACGGCCTCGATAAGAAGTCCAACGAGAAGATCGCCGTCTTCGACCTCGGCGGCGGCACCTTCGACATCTCCATCCTCGACGTCGGCGACAGCGTCTTCGAAGTGCTCAGCACCAACGGCGACACGCACCTCGGCGGCGATGACCTCGACGAAGCCCTGATCCACCACGTCGCCGAGGAATTCCGCCGCAAGGAAGGCGTCGATCTCCGCAAGGACCCCATGGCCCTGCAGCGGCTCAAGGAGCACTGCGAGCGCGCCAAGTGCGAGCTGTCGGGCAGCATGGAAACCACCATCAACCTGCCCTACATCACCGCCGACGCCAGCGGCCCCAAGCACCTGCAGATGACCATCACCCGCGCCAAGTTCGAGCAGCTCATCGAGCCGCTCATCGAGCGCTGCCGCGGTCCGGTCCTGCGGGCGCTGCAGGACGCCAAGCTCTCGCCGAAGGACATCGACGAAGTCGTCATGGTCGGCGGCTCGACCCGCGTGCCGATGGTGCAGCGCCTCGCCAAGGAGCTGTTCGGCAAGGATCCGAATCTCACGGTCAACCCCGATGAAGTGGTCGCCGTCGGCGCCGCGGTGCAGGGCGCGGTCCTCACCGGCGAAAAGAAGGACATCGTCCTGCTCGACGTGTCGCCGCTCTCGCTGGGCGTTGAAACCCTCGGCGGCGTGATGACCGTGCTGATTCCGCGCAACACGACCATCCCAACCAGCAAGACCGAGACCTTCAGCACCGCCCAGGACAACCAGCCCGCGGTCGAGATTCTCGTCCTGCAGGGCGAGCGCTCCATGGCTCAGCAGAACCGCACGCTCGGGCGCTTCCAGCTCACCGGCATCGCCCCCGCCCCGCGCGGAATGCCGCAGATCGAGGTCACCTTCGACATCGACGCCAACGGCATCCTCAACGTCTCCGCCAAGGACAAGGGCACCGGCCGCGAGCAGAAGATCGAAATCAAAGCCTCCAGCGGCCTCAACGAGGAAGAAATCCAGCGCATGGTCCGCGACGCCGAGTCGCACGCCGAAGAGGACAAGAAGCAGCGCCGCCTGATCGACCTCCGCAATCACGGCGATCAGTTGATCTACCAGACCGAAAAGACGCTGCAGGAACACGGCGACAAGGTCGGCGCGGCCGAACGCGGCGAGATCGAGCGCTGCGTGAACACGCTCCGCGACGCGATCAAGGCCGACGACCCCGACGCGATCCAGCGGGCCATGGACGCACTGCAGCAGGCAACCTACAAGATCGGCGAAGCCGTCTATAAGAGCGGCGGTGCGGAAGGCCCCGGCGCCTCAGGCGGCCCCGGTGCGGGCGGCCCGGGTGCAGGCGGCTCCGGCCCCGGCGGTTCTCACGGCTCAGGCCCCGGCGGCCCCGGCTCAGGCGGTTCTCACGGCTCCGGCAAAGACGACGTCATCGATGCCGAGTACGAAGTAAAGAGCTGACCGCCAGGCGCCGTGTCAGGCGCCTTGCATTGGGCGCCATGACTTGCATTGGGTGCCATGCCGGGTGGCATGCTTTCGCTGTACTCAGCGTAAGCATGCTCTTCGCCCGCAGGGCGCACGATCGTTGCCAGGGCCTTCAGGCCCTGGACCCAAATTCCCCCCCTTTCCACCAGGTGCCGCGCGCCCCGCTTTCGCTGTACTCAGCGTAAGCATGCTCTTCACCAAAGAACCCGCCTGTTCACTTCCCCCTTCGACGCGCCCCGCGCTTCCGCCCCACCTCCCCCGCCTCCTCGAACAACTCCGTCCGCGACTCATCACCCGCCCCCCTCACCCCCTCATCCCCCGCCAGGTTCGCCTCCACGATCACGACCGTCTCATCCGTCGCAACCTCCGGCGCCTCCGCCGCCGCAATCGGCTTCCCATCCTCATCCAGCTCCACGTCCGCCTCCGCCGTCCGCTCCCGCGCAATCTCCTGCAGCTCACCCGCCAGCCGTTTCTCATCCACTCCCGCCAGCGACCCGAGCGCCTGGGCGACATCCCGGATGTACCGTTCAAAGATGCTCCGCCGCTCCCCCTCCAACTGCTGCTTCCGCCGCCGCCGCACATACGACGCCAGTTTCCGCCCGCACTCCTGAATCGCCAGCTTCATCTCCTTGCGGATCTCGTCATAGTCCGCAATCGCCTCCTTGCTCTCGCTCGTGAACGGCACCCACACGCTCGCCATGTGAATCATCACGATCAACGGCCCCACCGGCGCCGAACTGCCCGGCTGCGACAACCCGTAATTCCGCCAGTCCACGTCCAGCACGCTCTTGAACGACGCACACGCCGACTGCTGATACAGCAGCGGCACCCGATTCGCGAAGCGGATCACCCGCGCTGCCTCATCCCCCGCCAGCGCCCCGCCATACGCAATCCCCACCTCAATCAGAAACGGATTCCCCCGATACACCGCCGGATCGCGCGTCGTCGCCGTGTAAAACTCCGCCTTCACCTCCTTCAGCAGCCCCGCCAGCAGCGCCCGCACCCCGATCGGCGACAGGCAGTCCGTCGGCGGCGCCATGATCTTCACCGACTGCATCGCCCCATACAGTCGCTCCAGCTCTCCCGCCGATAGCTCCGCCGCCTTCGCCCGCGCCGACAGCTTCGCCGCCTCGCAGATGTTCGCCGCCACCGTCCCCGTCACCCGCGAAAACGAATGTTGCAGAAACCCCGTCAGCGACGCCGTCGGCTTGACCTCACCCCGCCGCGCCGGGCCGCTCTCCTTCGCCATCTTCATCAGCACGCCCAGTTCAATCCCGTGCGGGTGCGGCTGAATCTCCCGCGTCTCGCGCGGCAGCTCCTCACTCCCCCGCGGAAAAAGCTGCTCCGTCACCCCCTCGGCCGATCCCCCCAGCGCCAGCCGATAGCGAATCTGCGCATGCGGGTTGGCGATCGCCGTCTGCTCCAGGTACTCATCCACGCTCTGCCGGCCGCGCGCATAGGTCGCCGCCAGCTCGATGCTCACCTCCGTCCCGTGTTCCCACTCCACCTCGATCGGCTCATCCTTGATGATCTCCGGCCGATTGCGGGCCGTATCAATCTGCAGCTCGAAGTGATGCGCCTCGCGCCCCGCCCCCGTCCGCGAGTTGATCTTCACCGGCTTGCCCGTCGTCAGCAGCCCGTACATCCCCGCCGCCGAAATGCCGATCCCCTGTTGCCCGCGCGACATCTTGAGCCTGTGAAACTTCGAGCCGTAGAGCAGCTTGCCGAACACGTTCGGAATCTGCGCCTTGACGATCCCCGGCCCGTTGTCCCGAACCGTCACCCGGAACCGATCCTCCCCACGCTGCACGATCTCCACGAAAATATCCGGCAGAATCCCCGCTTCCTCGCAGGCATCCAGCGAATTGTCCACCGCCTCCTTCACCGTCGTCAGCAGCGCCTTGCGCTTGTTGTCGAACCCCAGCAGATGCCGGTTCTTCGCAAAAAACTCCGATACCGAAATCTCGCGCTGCCGCCCCGCCATCGACTCCGCGCTGACCCGCGCGCGCCCCCCGCGCGCCGCCGCAGCCTTCCCCGCCGCGGCAACCGCCCCATCGGCCACCGCCGGCGCTGCGCCCTTCACCTCGGGCGCGCCCCCCGTCTCCTTCGCAAACAACGTCGGCTCAACCCCGCGGCTTCGCGGCTTCTTCGGCGTGCTCACCGGCATCTTCGATCCCTTCCGCTGCGCAAATGAATCCCGGCCATCCCACCGGGCATCCTTTCCCGGGGCCGCGGATTCTACGCAATCCCGCCCCCGCGAACAGCCTCACGGATCCACCGGCGACCAGTCCGCCGGACTCTCCCCGCCGCGCCCCGCCTCCCGCTCCGCCTCCATCGACCCGCTGTCCCAGATGCGCACCATCGCGTCGTTGCTCCCCGTCACGAAGAACCGCCCGCTCGGCGAAAACGCCAGCGCCGGAATCCCCCCGTGATGTTCACGGATCACCAGCGCCGGCTTGCCCTCCCGCGGATCCCACACCACCACCAGCCGCCCGAAGCACCCGCTCACCAGCCGCGACCCGTCCGGCGAAAACATCACGCTCTGCACCAGCCCCCGATGCCCCCGCAGCGTCCGCACCAGCCGCCCGCTCCCCACCTCCCACAACCGCACCGCCGCATCCGACCCCCCCGTCGCAATCCACGCGCCATCCGGCGAAAACGCCACCGCTCCGCCGCTCTCCTCCCCGCCCTCCAGCACCCGCTCCAGCGTTCCGCTGCCCACATCCCACATGCACACCCCCGTCCGCTGTCCCGCCACAATCCGCCGCCCATCCGCGCTGATCGCCAGCCCGTTGATGATGTTTCGCGTCGGCGCTCGCAGCACCTGCAGCTCCACTCCGTCCGCGATGTTCCACACCCGCACCGTCCCATCCCCGCAACCCGCCGCGATCCGCCGGCCATCCGAAAACACCGCCAGGTCACGCACCGATGAATGTCCCGCACGAATCGTCCCGGCCGGCCTCCCCTCCGGCAGCGACCACGAACGCACCGTCCCGTCAAATCCGCACGAAAACAGCAGCCGCCCATCCGCCGAAAACTCCACCGCCTTGCCCCACGCCCGATGCGCCGCCCAGCGCCGCAGCAGCCGCCCCTCCGCACTCCACAACCGGACGTCGCCATCCCGCCCCGTACTGGCGATCATCATCCCGTCCGGCGACACCGCCACCCCCCGCACCAGGTCCCGATGCCCCGCCAGCACATGGGATTCCGCACCCTCCCCGATCGACCAGAATCGCAGCATCCCCGCGTCATCAATGCTGTACGCCGCACGCCCGTCCGGCGAAACCTCCACCGACGTCACCCGCGTCTGGTGCCCCAGCAGCGCCGGCAGCCGCCGACCCGTCGCCAGCTCCCAACCCCCCAGCGCGTACGTCCCCGACAGCAGCAGCGCCCCATCCGGCGAAACCGCCAGCGCCAATACCCCGTCCGGGCTGCGCTGATGCAGCCGCAGCAGTGCCCCGCTCGCCGCGTCAAATTCCGATATCCCCCCCGCTCCATCCCCCGCCAGCACGCGCAATCCGTCCGGCGTGAAACGCACCTGCGACACGTTCGCCCCGGTCGTCCGCGCCTCCGCCAGCGCCATCCCGCTCACCGCGTCAAACACCGACACCAGCCCCGACCCCGATGCTACCGCCAGCTTCGCGCCATCCCCCGAATACGCCACCGACGCAACCGTGGCGTCGCTCGGCACCTCCGTCACGATCTGTAGCGTCTCCGCATCCAGAATCTCCACCCCGCGCCCCGTCCCGCCCACCGCCAGCCAACGCCCATCGGGCGATACGTCCAGCGCCATCACCCGCCCCCCCGGCCGCATGAACCGCCGCGCCGACCGCTCGCACGTCCGCGTGTCCCACACCTGCAGCGACCCATCCCGCCCGCCCACGGCGATGAGCGTCGTTCCCGGAATGAACGCCACCGCGTCCAGCATCGTCTCGCTGCGCATCTGCCCCAGCGCCGCCCCGCTGACCGCATCCCACAGGCACACCAGCCGATCAATCGACACCGTCACCAGCAGCCGCCCGTCCGGCGAACAGCGGATTTTCGAGCTGCCTTCGTGCGCTGCAATCACCCGCCGGCTCACGTCGCTGCGGCTGCGCAGGTAATGCCACTCCCACCCCCGCATGTCCGCGGCGCACTCCTCCAGCCGCTGCGCCAGAAGCCCGCCGTTCTCCGACTCAAACGCGCTCTGCGCCAGCGCGATCGTGTTGAAGTACGCGCTCCGCCGCAGCGCCTCCGCCCGATGCTGCGCCGACTCGCGGGCGCGCTCCGCCCGCCCGTACAGAATCGCCAGCCCCACCGAAGACCCCATCAGCACCAGCAGGAACGCCAGCGCCAGCGACGCCACCACCCGATGCCGCGCCACCGTCTTGCGAAGCACGTACAGCGCACTGGCCCGCCGCGCCTCGATCGGCTCATCCGCCAGAAACCGCCGCAGGTCCTGCCCGAACTGCGCCACCGACGCATAGCGCCGATGACGGTCCTTCTCCAGCGCCTTGAGCAGGATCGTCTCGATGTCCCCCCGCACCTGCCGGTTCACGCTCGACGGCCGCGCCGGCGGCTCCCGCGAAATCCGGCTCACCAGCTCCGCCGCACTCGTCGCACGATGCGGCAATCGGCCGCACAGCAGCTCATACAGCACCACCCCGAGCGAGTACACGTCACTGCGTACGTCCAGTTCCGCCGCCTCACCCCCCACCTGCTCCGGACTCATGTACGGCAGCGTGCCCACGATCTGGCCCGCCGCCGTCAGCATGCTCATCGCCCCTGCATCCTCCGCCACCACCCGCGCCACCCCGAAGTCCAGAATCTTCGGCTGCGGCCCGCCGCGCCGCACCCGCGACCCCGACGACAGCGCCGCCGCCGCCGGCGCCTCTTCACGGCACACCAGGATGTTCGCCGGCTTCAGATCGCGATGAATGATCCCCCGCTGATGCGCGTGATGAACCCCGTCACACACCTCCGCCAGCAGCCCCACCCGCCCCCGCAGATCAAGCCGCATCCGCTCCGCATAGCGCGTCAGCGGCTCCCCGTCGACATACTCCATCGCCAGGAACGGCTGCCGCACCGCCGCCCCATCCACCAGCACTTCCGCGGAACCCGCCTCGTAAATCTGCGCAATCCCCGGGTGCGCCAACCGCCCCAGAAGCTGCGCCTCCTGCTCGAACCGCCGCAGCGCCCCCGGCGACCCCATCCCCGGCCGCAACAGCTTCAGCGCCACCCGCCGCTGCGGGTTCTGCTGTTCCGCCTCATAAACCAACCCCATCCCGCCCTCGCCCAGCAGCCGCACGATGCGGTATCGATCAATCCGCGTCGGCAGCGCCGACCGCCGCCGGCCGGCCGCCCCTCCCGCCCCGTGTGCGGCCCCCGCCCCGTGTCCGGCTACCGCCCCGTGTCCGGCCCCCATTTTCCCTGGATCCGCCCCTCCAGCCCCCAGACCATCTCCCCCGTGCAATCTTTGTTCCCCAGCCGCCAGCGCCTCCCGGCCGGCCCTACCCAGTGCCTCGTGATCCGCCCTTGCCAACGCCTCGCGATCTGCCGTCCCCAGCGCCTCGTGATCCGCTCCCCCCAGCGCGTCGTGATCCGCTCCCCCCAGCGCGTCGTGGTTCTCCCGCGCCAGCGCCTCCTCCTGCCCCAGCACCTGCTGTGCCAACCCCGTCCCCAGCGCCGGCCGATCCACCGGCACACTCGCCACGCCATCCGCGCGCAGCAGCTCCAGCAGTTCCCGCCGCAGCTCCTCATCCTGCGCGCAGCGCGAATCAACCCAGGCGCGCCGCTGCTCCTCCGGCAGCCCCACGGCCTGCTCGAATAGCTGTTCCAGCAGGTTCAGTCGCGACGGCGTCAGCATGCGTTCTCACGGTCAAATGGCCGCACCCTCAATTGCCGGATCCGACGCCGGGTGCCACCTATATGAAGGCGAATGTCAACAGACTTTCCCCGCGGACGCACCAAAATCGTGACCTTCGCAGGGGCGCCCCATGATTCGGCCAAGCACTGCCGACGCGATCCGCGCCGACGGCTGCGACTGCCTCCATCATTCCCTCGCGTCACTCGTCCAAACCACACAAGCCGCATTGTCCTTGGCAGCCATCCTGCTTCATCACGCAAACCGTGGCGGTCAAAATAACGCCGCCCAGGCACCTATTCGGGACTCTCAAATGAGGTCCATCAGGATGGTCGAGCGTGGCAAACGTACTGCGGGTTCATTCATGTCGCGAGAACTGCGGATCGCCTGCGATCCCGTTCAATGGCACCCTCGGAACTCCGCACGCACGCAAAAGCCGACAACGCCGCTCGCTTGCGACGAGCCGCGAATCGTTCAGGAAACCGTCACCGGCTCCAACAGCCGCGCGATCCGATCGCAACGGTACTCGCCGCCGCTTTTCCACATGCCCCACAACACCGCCGTCTGCAGCCGAGCCACATTGCGGCGTGCCATGCGAGCCGTCAATCCATTCTTCACCCACCTCTCATGCAGACGCGAAAACTCGCCGTCGCCGCCGACGGCGTTCATCGCCGCGCCCAGCACGGCACTTTTCAGCACACGATTCACCTGGTTCCGGAACATGCAACGTCACCGATCCGCCGCTGCCGCCGGCACAGCCCGATGCCGACATACTTCCACACCGCGGCCTTGCTGCGAAATCGCCAGGGCGTGTCCAGAAACGCGAAAAACGTCGCGGCGCGGATCGGGCCATAACCCGGCAGCGACTGAAAACGCGCGATCTCGGGATAGGCTTTCGACAGTTTGAGCACGCCGCGGCGCAGCACCATCGCCTGCGTCACGGCCGCCTGATAGCCGTCAAGCAGCGTCTGGAAGTCGTCGCGCACCGCCTTGCGTTTGGGCAGTTGCTTGAACACGGCGGCGGTGTCTTCGGCAAAGTCGCTCTCGCGGATCATCACGCCGTAGAGCCGCGCCTGGGCGATCACGCGATTGGCTTGGCGGACGCGGTTGCGGATACGGTCGTGATAGAGCGCGATGCGCGTTTGAAAATGACGCGCTCGAAGCTCTCGGGGTGGTGCACGAACTTGAGGAATCCGCCGCGCGCGAGCCTGGGCCAGTTTGAGCCGCGTCGATGGGGTCGTCTTTTCGTCGTCCTTGGCGACGAGAGCGTTGCGGCGTGGGTCGCAGATGCGCACGCATTCGCCGCACTCGGTGAGGCCGCGCATGAGCCAGTCGGCGAGCGATCCTTCTTCGATGATGACGGTTCGGGGCTTTTTGACTTTTTGGAGAGCGGCGAGCACATCGGGGATGGTGGTGTTGCAGCGTTGAGAGGCGATCCGTTTGCCGGCGGGCGAGACGGCGGCGAGTTCGGTGAACTTGCAGTGAACGTCGAGCGCGACGATTCGCTGGTTGGGTTCGATAGCTGGCTGCGTTGGATTAGAATGCATGAAGGGCTCCTTGTGCGGGTAGTTCCTTATGGCGTCAGACTGAACGCCCCGCAAGGTGCCCCGCTTCATACATCTTCATGCCGCGTGTCGGGTGCCATGCCGCGTGTTGGGTGCCATGCCGACGGCTTTGCGTCGGCATGCTCTTTGACCCAGCCGCGGGCACCCGGCGCTTCCACGCTCTTGCTCTCTGCGCTCTCTGCGAGAACTCTTGTCGGGTGGCATGCTTTCGCTGTACTCAGCGTAAGCATGCAGCCAGCCCTACCGACTACAATGCTCCACCCGGAGATCACCATGGGCAATCATGAATCCCCTCATGCGGTCGGCGCCGGCGGGCTGCCGTCGGAATCCGCCCTGCCGGCCGGCACCCGCGACCCGAAGCCGCCCGATCCCGCGGATCAGATTGAGGACGCATCAGCCGAGTGTCGCGTGCTCTGGCATTCACCCACCTCGATCGTGGGGGTGTCCACGTTGGGCCTGGTGTTTCTGATCGCGGTCGGTTGTATTGCAGTGGCCACATTGGATGACGTCCTGCTCTGCGTGCTGCTCGCCGGCGCGGCCGTCCTGCTGTGGGCTGTTCCCCTGCTCTGGCTGATTTCTCGCCGAGCGCCGCGACCAGGCGCCGGGCCGATTGTGCGCTTTCAGGGTGCGGTTGTCTTTTGTCTGGTCGTGGGCTGTACGCTTGCAGGCGCCGCGGCGGCAGTCAAGTCGAAATCAGACGGTTCGACGTTCATGTATATTGTGCAATTCGCCCTGGCGCTGAGCCTGTTCCCGCTGTTGCCAATCATCGGCTATCTTGCCCTCCGGCCGCTCTGGCGCCGGATGCTCAGAGACTTCGCCGACGTCGCACAGGAGTCCGCGAACGCGCGGTCGGGCAAGGGATAGTGGGCCGGGCGGGTTCGGGCTGGCGTCGAGCGCATCCTGGGGTTGTATGTACGCGCGGTACTCCGCGTCAGCATGCAGCGCGTCGTGGCATCGCCCTTCCGGGCGGTGCAGCGCATCGGGCGGAAGCCCGATGCCACGTGCCATGCCGACGGCTTTGCGTCGGCATGCTCTACGGCGGGTGAAATGGGGCGTTCGGGCCAGCCGCGCGGCGCTGTGCGAAGAAGCTCGCCCGATGCCGGCCCGAACACACCCCACCGACCCCGCGTCAGCATGCAATCGTGTTGTGGTCCGAACAGCCGGCCTGCCCCCAATCACCCCCCACAAGACCTGCCGATCAGCCCTCCTCGGCCAGCCGCTCGCGGACGCGCCGCTCGGCCTCGTCGGTCGCCTGCCGCGAATCGGCGATCAGGCCGCTGTCCATCTCCTTCCAGACGCGCAGCAGCTCCCCGGCCGCCGGGCTGACCACCACGCCGCTCTCGTCCGCCTCCAGCCCCGCCCGCAGAATCGCATCGAGCCGCTCCTGGTAGACCTCGGCGCCGATCCGCTCATTTTCAATCAGCCGCTCGATCAGCGCCAGCTCGCCGTCGCCGATCATGGCCTTGCGCGAGCCGACGCCGGAGCGGCCGGCGTTTTCGCGGAGCATGCGCAGCCGGGCGACGGTGATGTGCTCCTTGGTGCGGGTGGTGAGCTGCCGCGCCAGCATCATCTGCTCGGTGTGCAGCAGGTCGAACTGCTGCGCCAGCGCGTTGCGCAGCTCGGGGGTGCGCTCCTTGGCGCCGTCGGCGACGATCTTCTGCTTCTGCTCGCCGAGCTTCGCGATGCGCGCGTGCGCGCGGTCGCGCTCGTTCTCGAGCAGCATTTCCTGGGCACGCAATTCCGCGACGCTCATCGTCGCCAGCGTCTTGCGGCGGGTCAGCAGCCATTCGAAGAAGTTCACACCGGCCTCCGCCTTCCGATCTCACGACGCCACCGCGGACCATCCGCGCAGCGCCGGCAATCGCCGTGTTCCGCACCGCTCAGGAACAGCGGCACACCCGCGCCTTTGCAATCAACCCGCCTCCGGCCGGGCCGGGTCCGCGCGGCGCGGCGCATGACGCTGGGCATCGCCTTCCGCTCCCGGCGGGCTGCGCTGCGCATCCGATCCGCCGGCGGGTGATCCATCGACGCGCCCCGCAGCGCCCGCGGCGCGCTCACCCGATCCCGCCCGCTCACCCGCACCCGCAGCGCGCTGACCCGCAGCGCCCGACGCTCCGGCAGATCCCGCAGCCGCAGCGCTCGAAGCGGCACGGTCCTGACGGATCTGCTCGAACTCCGCCAGGATGTCCTCCTCGCGCTCCGCCATCCGCGGCGTCTGCGAGGCCACCTCGATATTCCCGGCCAGGTCGGCACTGACCGCCAGCTCGTTGATCACGGCCTCGGTTTCGGCCGCTTCGCGGGTCAGCTCTTCGGGGCGCGGCAGCGGCGTGCGGCGGACCTGCTCCTTGAGCGTCATGTGGTGAATCTGCGTGCCGATCACCGTGATCTGCTGCGTATAGACGTTGGCCTGCGCCCGCACGCGGCCCAGCTCCAGCCGCAGCCGCGCCAGCCGCCCGGCGACCTGCCGCTTTTCGGCATCGCTGGCGGCCGCAACGCCGCGCTCCAGCAGGGTGCGCTCCTCGGTCTCCAGCGTGTTGAGCCGGGCGTCCACGTCGTGGCGCTGCTGCTCGATGCGGATGCGCTGTGCGGTCAGTTCGCGGACGCGCTCAGCGGGGGTCGGAGGCAGGCGGAGCAGGCGTCGAACGCGGTTCCAGAGGCTCATGGATCGGCCCTCTTCGGGGAGCGGAGTGCGATAGACGCAGACCGCGCCCTCGTGCTCCAGGGTGAGCAGTTGCGGCTGCACGCGGCAGGCCTGGCGGACGAGCGCCTCGATCCGCCCGTCGGGCAGACCCATCTTCTCGGCCAACTGCCGGATGGATACGCCGCGCGTGTCGAGCACCGCCGATTCCTGCTCCAGGTGATAGAGCAGGCGGCGCAACTGCTCGTCCTGCGTCTCAAAGTCGAACAGCCGCACCCACGGCGACTTTTTCAGCGCGTCGGGCGCGTCCACGTCCCAGCCGCCGTCGGCGCGGCCGCCCATCAGCACCAGCTTCGGGCCGCCGGCGCGATTCACCAGGGCACGCGCCGCCGATGAAAAGCCGGTCGGGCTGGCCAGCACAACGGCGCTGGGGCGATCCGCGCTGGGCAGCAGCTCGTAGCGGGCCAGCGCGTCGAGCACCTGCTCGCGCGAAGCCGGCGCGCCGGGGCGATCGTGCGCCAGCTCCTCGACGTTGACGACCACCGCCGCCCGCAGCCGCGCCACGGTCGGGCGCAACAGGCCGCCCAGCATCGAGCGCTGAAAGCGGATCAGCACGTCGCGCGTGCCGGGCATCTCGTCGAAGAGCTTGCGCCGGTCCAGTCCGCCGCCGACGCGCGACAGCTCGGTGCGAACGGCATCGGCGCGGACGGCGCCCTCTTCCCAGATCGCCCGATCGGCCGGAAGCCGGCCGCGCAGCAGGCCGGTGGCGCGCGCTCGCAGTTCGGCCAGGAAGCGTTCCTCGAATTCGCGCTGCCGCGCTCGCTCATCCATAGGCGTCATAGTCCCGCCCGCGGTCCGGCGGGTCCAGCCTTCGGCCGCAGCGGCCGCAGAATCGCGCATCGGCGACGTTGGCGTGGCGGCAGTCCGGCCCGCGGCAGATGCGGCGCTCGCGGTCCGGAACTCGACCGGTCGGGGGGAGTGAAACCGCTCCGCCGAAGATCCAGCGGAACAGGCCCAGCACCGCGGAACCGACCATCCATGCCGCCATCGCGATGAAGCCGAGCAGCCCCAGCGCAAACAGCAGAGCGAAAAGGGCGAGTCCGCCGTCGATCATCAGGCCGACCTCCCTTCGACGCGCTCGGGCAATCGACCGCCGCAGTGGATGCAGTAGCGGTCGGATGGATCAGGGGTGGCGCCGCAGCCGGTGCAGGTGCGCAGCGCCGCGCGCGCCGGCCGGCCGCAGCGCGTGCAGAAATTGTCCCCCGCGGCGGTGGGTCGGCGGCAGTGCAGGCACCAGCCCGGCCGCGCCTGCGGTGCTCCGGCGCTTCTCGCATCGAGACGGGGTTTGACAGGCTGGGCAATGGCCACGGGCGCCGTGCGGCTCAGCGCGCTGCGCAGCGCACCGAGCGCGTCCGAGGCGCCGCTGAAGCGGCGCTCGTGGCGGGCATAAAGCTGCTGAAAGACGGCATCAACCGCGCTGCAGACATCCGGGCGGAGGGTGCCGGGCAGTTCGGCGCCGACGGGGCGGCTGCCGGTGAGCAGCTCGAACATCATGACGCCGACGGCGAACAGATCGGAGCGCGCGTCGGCGGGCATGCGGCCGTCGCGGACCTCGGGCGCGAGATACGCGGGCGTGCCCAGGATTCGCTCGTCGCGGGCCAGCGAGGCGGACTGTTCGACCCAGGCGGCATCCGCCGTCGCCGGGGCGCCGAAGCCGAAATCGCCGATGCGAACGTCAGCGGCCGTCACGGCTGCGATCGATCGGCTGCCCAGATTCAGCAGCACGTTTCCCGGCTTGAGGTCGCGATGGATGACGCCGGCGTCGTGTGCGTGGCGCAACCCCTCCAGCAGGCCGGTCAGCACGGCGCCGACCACGGGCAGCGGCAGGCCGCGCGGGTGTTCCTCGATGACCGTGCGCAGCGAGGGGCCGTTGATCAGCTCCATGATGAGGTAGGGCGGCGCTGCATAGGGGTCCAGCCCCAGCACGCGGATGATGTTGGGATGCTGCAGCCCGTGCACGATCGCGCCTTCGCGATGCAGGAAGCGCAGCGCATCGGGGCTGGTGGGGAGCTTGACGGCGACGCGCTGCGTCGGCCAGATGTGATGCCGGGCGCGCCAGACCTCGCCGTGCGTGCCGCGACCGAGCTGCTCTTCGAGCAGGTACTCGCTGACGCGCGCGTTCGGCTCATAGCGCATGATTCAAAGCCCCTGCCGAGCCGGGAGCACAGATGCCTCCCCTGCGCGGCGGATCGTCGGCCGACCGCCGCCTATTGGCCCGCCCGCTCCGCGAGATACTGGGCCACCAGGAAATTATAGGTGCCGCTTGCGAGCAGCGCGCCGACGGCGGCGCTCCAGCCCCATGCGCCGGTCGGCCAGCCGGTGAGCAGTGCGACGCCGGTGAGGATGTTCACGAGCGACAGGGCGGCCAGCAGCCCGAATCCGGCGGCGTTCGAACCGGCGGAAAGCACGCGGCGGATGACGAGGGCGGCGGCCCAGGGCGTGGCCGCGGCCAGCAGCAGCCAGGCGATCGAGCGCCAGATGCCGCCGATGATCGCGGAGCGCGTCTCGGGGGACATCTGCCAGATCAGCACGCCCAGGCCGACCAGCGCGGCCAGGATGACCCACCCGATGGTGCGTTCGATCATTCGGCTCAGCATTCCGCCGGCGGTTTCCATGGTCTGTTCCAGTCTATCCAGCGGACGGCCGCGTGCGGGCGGAAATTCGCGCGGGGGCCGATGTTCCGCAGCAGCCCGATCCGCGGCGCCGGGGTGCGGAAATCCTGATCCGCCGCACCGCGGGATTTTGCGCATCCGGGCGCGTTCCGCCATTCGTATTCGCTCGCCGGCGCCGAAGATTGCGGGGATTGAGTGAGGCGTTGAGTGGCGGTTCGAGTGTGGCATGCTTTCGCTATGCGCTTCGCCCGTAGGGCGCACGATCGTTGCCAGGGCCTTCAGGCCCTGGTCCATCATCCCCCAACCCCCACCTTCTCTCACCCCCAACCCCGCCTCCCCCACCCAGACAATCAACCCCCGTTCGGGCAATCGACCCCCCTCACAGCACGCAGCCCCCTTTCCCCGACAACATTTTCATTGATTTACCCCCGGCTACCCGCGACAATTGCTTCGATTGCGCCCGCGGCTGCGCTGCCGCGTTCGGCCCCCGCTGGTCCGATTCTGGTCCCTGGAGGTGCGTTGTGCGTTTTTCCGCCGCTGTCTGTATGACCGGGTTGATCGCCCTTGCCGCTCCCGCCCTGGCCGACGAATCCCGCTACGAATCCATCCCCGTGCAGATCAATCCCGCCGAATTCCCGACCATGCGGGTCACGATCCACGGCCGCAACATTCCCCCGACGGTCGAGTGGATTCCCCCGGCCGAGGGGCAGGGCGGAATCGCCGGCTGCCAGAATGTTGTCACGCATACGAACGCCAACTTCAGCGGCGGGTCTTATAACGCGCAGGCCGGCTTCGCGGAGACCGAAGTCGCGGCCGTGTCCTATGTGATCCCTGCGGGCGACTTTCCGATCCGCATCGATCTCTTCGAATTCATCTTCGTGACGGTCAACGCCATTGAGCAGACCACCACGCAGTACAGCGTGCTGTTCTGGGACGGCGTGCCGAACAACGGCACCCAGGTCGCCTCGTTCAGCTCGGACAACAGCGGCACCGAACTGCCGCCGATCGTCCTTGGCCCGGGCACCGCCGGCGTGAACGTGCAGGTGCTTGTCGATCCAAACGATCCCGAGCAGATTTTCATGTTCAACAACGGCGGATCGAACCGCTTCGCATGCGGGGTACGCATCGACGACCACCACGTGCAGACCGCCAACCCGTGCCTCACCGCGCCGCCCTCCAACCGCAACGCATTCCCCACGACGGACATCGGCGGCGTCGCTTCGCTGGCCAACAACTGGCTGTTCGGCGTAAACTGCGGCACTTTCGGCTGCCCGAGCAACGGCGGCTGGGCGACGTTCCAGGCGCTGCCGGTTTTCTGTCGGCCGTCGGGCGACTGGGTCATGCGGGCCACCTACACGCCCGTGAACTGCCAGATCGGTGTCGGTGCCTGCTGCCTGCCAAACGGCAGTTGCGAGCTGCGGCTGGTCGCCGAGTGCGACGGACTGGGCGAGATTTACCAGGGCGATGGCTCGCAGTGCTTTGCCGTCAACTGCCCGGCCCCGGTCGGCGCCTGCTGCTTCCAGGCCACCGGCGGCTGCCTGAATCTCACGGACGGAAACTGCAGCATGGCGGGCGGGTCGTGGCTCGGCGGCGGGACGGCCTGCGGCGTGGACATCTGCTTCCCGGTGGGCGCCTGCTGCCTGCCGGATGGGTCGTGCCTCGGCTCCCAAAGCCCCGAGAACTGCACCAGCGCCGGCGGGAACTTCCAGGGACATCAGACAACCTGCGGCGGCGTGAATTGCCCGCTGCCGACCGGCGCCTGCTGCTTTGGCACCGGCTTCTGCCTCAATCTGACCAATGGCGACTGCAATACCGCCGGCGCGAACTGGATCGGCGCCGGGACGAATTGCTCGACGCCGGATATCTGCACGGTCGCTCCGGAGTGCCTGGTGGGTGACGCCAACTGCGACGGCACGGTCAACAACTTCGACATCGATCCCTTCGTTGCCGCGATTCTCGACCCCGGCAATCCCAACGCTCCGGCCGCCTACCTGGCCACTGGCGCGACGCAAGCCTGCTGGGAGGATCGCGCCTGCTGGGGCGACGTGAGCGGCGACTCCAGCTTCAACAATTTCGATATCGATCCATTCGTGGAGTGCATCATCAACCCGCCATCTCCGGGAGCCGGCTGCGACTGATCGCGGTTTCAGACGCGGGTTCAGACGCGGGTTCAGTGTTGGTTTCAGAGGTGGTCTCAGACACGGCTTCGGTCGCCACGGTCGGCGTCTGGCGCTTGTCGTCGGGTGCTTTTCGTTGGCATGGCATCTATGAAGCGAACGGTGTCAAGGGGCGGCTGCGGTTCTGTTTGGAAGATTCTTCCGTCAGGCCCGTCGCCGTCGGCGTCGGTCGATCTGTCCCATCTCAGCCGGCGTCGCGACGTTGGGGCTGACTCTCTTCCGCACAGGCCCGGAGCCCGAGGCCGAGGGAGGGCCTCCCTCGGAGATGTTGACGAGCGGGGGCGGCGTGACGCGTGACGCTCAGGCATCTATTCGAGATCATCCGCCGGAGCGGACGTCTCATGAAAAAATACAAGACGGACGCCGCCATTCACCCTGCCGAGCGCGCGATTGGGAACGCGCTCCTGCCATGCCGCGGGGTCGTCCGCCGGTTCGTCACGTCGCCGCTCCTCCACACCAGCGCTTCGCATTCGTTTCGTTCCGTGCGTCCGCGCTTACGCACGCAGACGCGTTTCGCTGCCATGGTGGACGGTTGCACGCTGCGCCGCTGACTCGCCGGCGCTGGATCCTCAGGCCGCCGAGGGAGTCGCCGGTGTCGCCGGCGGCCGTTCTTGGTACGGCCGTCCGCTGCGGATGACGGCCAGCATCAGACACAGCAGCCTCCGCGCGATGGCGGTAATGGCCTTCTTCTTTCCGCGGCGCAGGGCCAGCCGCTCGAAGGTCAGTCGCCAGGGCGACGAGCGCCGCACCAGTTGCCAGGCGGCCTGGTGCAGCACCCGCGCAGAATCGGCGAGCCGCTGTGCGTGATGCCCAGGTCGTGGCGCTTGCCGGCCGACTCGCGCTGTCCGGGCGCCAGGCCGACGTAACTGGTCAGCTTCTTCTGCGAGCCGAAACGCTCCGGCCCGGCGACCTCCGCCAGGAACGCCTCGCGCGTCACCGGTCCGACGGCCGGAATCGAATTCAGCAGCGCACGGTGGCCCGCTTCGGCGGCCGGCGCTGTGCGGGCGAAGGCCGCCAGCCGCCGATCGACAGCCTTCAGCTTCGTCGCGATATAACTTCAACTCGCGCAGCAGGCGCTGCACGAGCCAGCGATCGACGGGGTCGAGCTTCAGCCCGCGCAGGTACTTCAGGCCCTCGCTCGTGAACAGTTCCTTGCGGTCCGCGTTGTACTCGGCCGCCACGTGCCGGATGCGGTTCTTGATCGACGTCTGCCGCGCCCGCACGTACACCCGCCGCCGCACCAGCTTGCGGTGCGCTCGCTGCCGCGGCGTCGGTCGGTGCGCTGGCGGAATCATGTCCAGCGCCAGGAACTCCGCCAGCACGCGGGCGTCCACCTTGTCGCTCTTGCGCGTGCTCTCGGCGATGATCCGCATCTTGCGCGGATGAGCGAGCAGCACACGCCCAGCCAGCGGCTCGACCAGCTTCACGAACCACTCGTAGCTGGCGGTCGCTTCGAGCACCAGGTCGAATGAGCCGAGCGCCTTCAACCAGGCCGCCAGCTTGATCGACTCGGCATTGGTGAAACGGGCCGAAGTGAGCACTTGCCGCGCTTGGTTCACAACGCAGACCACGATACGCTGCTTGTGGAGGTCGACGCCGACGAACTTCTTCACGGTCTTCTCCTGTGTGGAAGCCAACGATTCGACTCAAACACGAAACGCTGGTTTACCACGAGTTCAGGAACCGTGCAGCCGCCGGCCCGACCTCCGCTTCATAGTTTCACCCGGCAATTTGCGTTGACGCCCAACGGCGGCGCGGACTATGCTCGCGCGGCGAGGGTTCGCAATTGCAGGATTCAACGCCCAATCATGTGACGCAGATTCTGGGGGCTGTTGCGGCCGGCGACGGCAGCGCGGCGGGGCACCTTTTTGAGATTGTCTACGAGCAGCTTCGCGGAATTGCCGGCTCCTATTTTCGCCATCAGCGCAGCGATCACACGCTTCAGCCGACGGCGCTGGTGCATGAGGCGTATGTCAAGCTGATCGGCGGGGAGGAGGTTCAGCCGCGGGATCGCGGGCATTTCTTCGCGCTGGCGGCGCGGGTGATGCGTCAGATCCTGGTGGATCATGCCCGGGCGCGCGGGCGCGAGAAGCGCGGCGGAGATGGTTCGTGGCAGCGGCTGACGCTGGACGGGATCGCGCTGGACGATCCTCAGCGGCCCTTGGACCTGCTGGCGCTGGAGGAGGCGCTGACGCGGCTGGCGGCGCTGAACGAGTCGCATGCGCGGCTGGTCGAGCTGCGGTTCTTCGGCGGGCTGGAGGAGGACGAGGCGGCGGAAGTGCTGGGGATTTCGCGGGCGACGGCGTCGCGGGCGTGGCGGTTTGTGCGGGCGTGGTTGATTCGGGAATTGTGGCCGGAGGAGGAGGTGTGAGGGGGCGGGTGAAGAGCGAAGGAACAGGGTGAGGTGCGGGCTGGAATCCAGGGCCTGAAGGCCCTGGCAACGATCGTGCGCCCTGCGGGCGACGACATGCTTACGCTGAGTACAGCGAAAGCATGCCACCCGACACGCGGCATGGCACCCAACGTCGGGCGGGCGACGACATGCTTACGCTGAGTACAGCGAAAGCATGCCACCCGACACGCGGCATGAAGATGTATGAAGCGGGGCACCTTGCGGGGCGTTCAGTCTGACGCCATAAGGAACTACCCGCACAAGGAGCCCTTCATGCATTCTAATCCAACGCAGCCAGCTATCGAACCCAACCAGCGAATCGTCGCGCTCGACGTTCACTGCAAGTTCACCGAACTCGCCGCCGTCTCGCCCGCCGGCAAACGGATCGCCTCTCAACGCTGCAACACCACCATCCCCGATGTGCTCGCCGCTCTCCAAAAAGTCAAAAAGCCCCGAACCGTCATCATCGAAGAAGGATCGCTCGCCGACTGGCTCATGCGCGGCCTCACCGAGTGCGGCGAATGCGTGCGCATCTGCGACCCACGCCGCAACGCTCTCGTCGCCAAGGACGACGAAAAAGACGACCCCATCGACGCGCTCAAACTGGCCCAGCTCGCGCGCGGCGGATTCCTCAAGTTCGTGCACCACCCCGAGAGCTTCGAGCGCGTCATTTTCAAACGGCGCATCGCGCTCTATCACGACCGTATCCGCAACCGCGTCCGCCAAGCCAATCGCGTGATCGCCCAGGCGCGGCTCTACGGCGTGATGATCCGCGAGAGCGACTTTGCCGAAGACACCGCCGCCGTGTTCAAGCAACTGCCCAAACGCAAGGCGGTGCGCGACGACTTCCAGACGCTGCTTGACGGCTATCAGGCGGCCGTGACGCAGGCGATGGTGCTGCGCCGCGGCGTGCTCAAACTGTCGAAAGCCTATCCCGAGATCGCGCGTTTTCAGTCGCTGCCGGGTTATGGCCCGATCCGCGCCGCGACGTTTTTCGCGTTTCTGGACACGCCCTGGCGATTTCGCAGCAAGGCCGCGGTGTGGAAGTATGTCGGCATCGGGCTGTGCCGGCGCGGCAGCGGCGGATCGGTGACGTTGCATGTTCCGAACCAGGTGAATCGTGTGCTGAAAAGTGCCGTGCTGGGCGCGGCGATGAACGCCGTCGGCGGCGACGGCGAGTTTTCGCGTCTGCATGAGAGGTGGGTGAAGAATGGATTGACGGCTCGCATGGCACGCCGCAATGTGGCTCGGCTGCAGACGGCGGTGTTGTGGGGCATGTGGAAAAGCGGCGGCGAGTACCGTTGCGATCGGATCGCGCGGCTGTTGGAGCCGGTGACGGTTTCCTGAACGATTCGCGGCTCGTCGCAAGCGAGCGGCGTTGTCGGCTTTTGCGTGCGTGCGGAGTTCCGAGGGTGCCATTGAACGGGATCGCAGGCGATCCGCAGTTCTCGCGACATGAATGAACCCGCAGTACGTTTGCCACGCTCGACCATCCTGATGGACCTCATTTGAGAGTCCCGAATAGGTGCCTGGGCGGCGTTATTTTGACCGCCACGGTTTGCGTGATGAAGCAGGATGGCTGCCAAGGACAATGCGGCTTGTGTGGTTTGGACGAGTGACGCGAGGGAATGATGGAGGCAGTCGCAGCCGTCGGCGCGGATCGCGTCGGCAGTGCTTGGCCGAATCATGGGGCGCCCCTGCGAAGGTCACGATTTTGGTGCGTCCGCGGGGAAAGTCTGTTGACATTCGCCTTCATATAGGTGGCACCCAACGCACGCGCGTCAATAATCCGCCTGGCGCGGCGCCCGCGGAAACGGAATTACATCGCGGATGTTCTGCATCCCGGTCACGAACAGCATCAGCCGCTCAAACCCCAGCCCGAAGCCCGCATGCGGCACCGTCCCATACCGCCGCAGATCGCGATACCAGCCATACTCCGCCTTCGGCAGCTTCATCTCGTCGAGCCGCTGATCCAGCCGGTCCAGCCGCTCCTCGCGCTGGCTCCCGCCGATGATCTCCCCGATCCGCGGCACCAGCACATCCATCGCCGACACCGTCTCGCGCCCGGCCGGGCAGCCGTCATCCAGCCGCATGTAGAACGCCTTGATCGCCTTCGGGTAGTGCATCAGCACCACCGGCTGCTTGAAGTGCTCCTCGGTCAGGTAGCGCTCATGCTCGCTCTGCAGATCGGTCCCCCACGAAATCGGATACTCAAACTTCACCCCCTTCGCTGCGGCGCGCTCCAGAATCTCCACCGCCTCCGTGTAGGGCAGCCGCCGGAAGGGCGTCTCCTGCACGTGCCGCAGCCGCGCGATCAACCCCTTTTCGATCCGCTCCTCGAAGAAGCGCATGTCATCCGCCCGCTCACTCAGCACCGCCTCGATCAGGTAGCGGATGAATTCCTCCGCGAGATCGGCGTCGGCGTGCAGGTCGGCAAAGGCGATCTCCGGCTCGATCATCCAGAATTCGGCCAGGTGCCGGCTGGTGTTGCTGTTCTCCGCGCGGAAGGTCGGGCCGAAGGTGTAGACCCGCGACAGCGCCGCGCAATACGTCTCCACGTTCAACTGCCCGCTGACCGTCAGGTGCGCTTCCTTGCCGAAGAAGTCCTGCGAAAAATCCACCTCGCGCCCGCCGTCCGGGCCGCTGCGCGTCGGCGGCTTCAGCAGGTCCAGCGTGCTGACGCGGAACATCTGCCCCGCCCCCTCGCAATCGGACGCCGTGATGATCGGCGTGTGAACGTAATAGAACCCGCGCTCGTGAAAGAAGCGGTGAATCGCAAACGAGAGGCAGTGCCGCACCCGCGCCACCGCCCCGAACGTGTTCGTCCGCACGCGCAGATGCGCCACCTCGCGCAGATACTCGAACGTATGCCGCTTGTTGCTGACCGGGTACGTCTCCGGATCATCGACCCAGCCGATCACCCGCACCGCCGTCGCAACGATCTCGACCGCCTGCCCCTTGCCCTGGCTCTCGACCAGCGTGCCGTCAACCTCAACGGCGCAGCCGGTCGTCAGCCGCTGCACCTCGGCGAACCCTGCCGCGTCGGAGCGCACCACCGCCTGCACCGGATCAAAGCAACTGCCGTCGGAGACCGTGACGAAGCACAGGCCGCCGTCGGCCTTGCTCTCACGATTGCTGCGCACCCAGCCCTTTACGCATACCGCGCCGCCCACGTCGATCCCGCGCCGCGCCAGCACATCCGCCACCCGCATCCACTTCACGCCGCACCTCCGCATCGCCGCGGCGCGGTTGAGGCGATCCCGCCCCGCGGGTACGCTCTCCCGGCCGCCGGCGCTCAAAGCGCGGCAGTGTATCCGCCGCGAGAGCGGGAATCGAACGGCCCGCGGCCGGGCGTCGGGATCCGGCGCGGACAAGCCGATTTCCGCTTGTCAGTGCCGCCCGACCGGGCCACCGAACAGCTTGTCCACTCCACCCGACGGAGGTCCGTTGCCGCTGTTTCACCCCAGACGATTCACCGCCCGAGCACGGGCGTCCACCCTCGCTTTCAGCGCGGCGTTGCTGCTCTCGTGCACCGGCTGCGGCGGAAGCGCAACCCAGACGCGTTCGCTGCGCCTGGGCGGTGCACAGATCCCCCTCGAATTCGTGCAGGGCTGGCTGGAGCGCAGTCGCGAGCCGGCCTTCCACGTCACCCGCGCCGAGCCGGTCTATCTCTCGCAGCACGGGTTTCGGGCGCTGGCGCGCGGCGATTGCGACATCGCCTGCACCGATCGACCGCTGGTCGCCTCCGAGCTGGAGCAATTCGGCGCCAACCCGCCGGTCGGGCGGCGCATCGGCTTCTACGGCTACGCCCTCTACGTCAACGAAGCCAACCGCATCGACAGCATCTTCGCCGGCCACATCGAGCTGCTGTTCAAGCGCCGAATCCTGGACTGGAGCGAACTGGGCGGCGATGCCGGCGCAATCACGCTGCTGGGGCCGGGCAAGGGAACCCGCGGCGGCGTGCTGCTGGCGCGGCAGGCGGGCGTCTGGTTTTCCGATCCGACGTGGATCGCCCTGGATAGCGACGCCGCGGTGATTCAACGCGTCCGCGACGACCCGCTGGCATTGGGCTTCGCCGGCGTCGGTCTGGATGGCGACGGCGTCCGCTACCTCGGCCTTCGAATGGAGCGCCGCGGCGAGCCGGTGTTTCCCTCGATCGAGGCAATCGAGCAGGACCGCTACGGCCTGGCGAAGGTGATCTACGTCTATTGGCGCGAACCGGCGCCGGCAGCCGTCGAAACCGCCGTTTCGTACCTGTTCTCCGACGCCGGGCAGGCCGCGCTGCAGCGCACGGACATCTGGCCGATCCCGGCCGAGCGATCGGCCGTCGAGTTGCCGGCGCAGACGGAATGACGCGCGCGAGCTCGCGTTCGCGCGTCTTGAAGGGGGCGCTGGTGGCGGCGGCCTCGCGGGGTCCGGGGCAGCGTGTTCCGTGGAATCAGGCAGCGCCGAGGTCCGCCCGATCGGCGGCCGGCGCGGCCGGAGGCGTCGATTGACCCCATGGCCGCTCCGCTGCGAATTCGGCAGGTCACGCTGCGCCCGCTGGACATCCCCATGCGGCTGCGCTTCGAGCATGCGGCCGCGGCCCGCTCCGCCGCCGATCCGCTGATCGTCGAGATTCAGGCCGCCGCCCCCTATGCCCAATTGGCCGGATTCGGCGAAACGCTGGTGCGCGTCTACGTCACGGGGGAGACCATCGGCTCGGCGCTGGACGACATCCGCAGCGTCTTCCTGCCGCGGCTGCTCGAATTCCGCCCCACGAGCTTCCCCGAAGCGCTCGAGTTCATCGAGTCACTGCCCTTTGAACATTCCGGCCGCGTCATCAACGGGGCGCGCGCCGCGGTCGAGTTGGCGCTGCTGGACCTGGCGGGTCAGGCCTTCCGACGGCGGGCGGTCGATGCGGCCGGCTGGCTGGGGCTGCCCGGCTTCGGCTCGCCCGGAAGCCTGGGCACGGCCCGCTATTCGGGCATCGTCGTCGGCCGATCCGCGACGAAGCTGCGCTGGATGCTGCGCCTGCAGCGCTGGGCGGGATTGCGCGATTTCAAGATCAAGGTGGCGGTCGACGGGTGGGAAGAGCAGCTCGGCCGGGCGCATCACGAGCTGCGGCGCGGCCTGGAGAAGGGGCGATTGACCCTGCGCGCCGACGCCAACTCCGGCTGGGACGCGGCCGCGGTGCGGCTGGCGCTGCCGGTGCTCGAGGCGCACGGCGTCTGCGCACTGGAGCAGCCGCTCCCCGACGCGCAGGATGACTTCCTGCCGCTGCTGGCCGCCGAGACCCGCATGGACCTGATCGCCGATGAGTCGCTGCTCACGATGTCCGACCTGCGCCGGCTCATCGAGGGCGGCGGAACGCGGGTGATGAACATCCGCATCGCCAAGAACGGCGGGCTGCTCCCGTCATTGCAGCTCGCGGCGGCGACGCTGGCGGCGGGGCTGGACGTGCAGCTCGGCTGCCTCGTCGGCGAAACGAGCATCCTGACAGCGGCGGGGGCCGCATTCGTCGAAGCCTGCCCGAAGGTGCGATTCCTCGAGGGCGCATTCGGGCGGATTCTGCTGCGGGATGACGTGATTCGGCGCCCATTGACATTTTCCATCGGCGGACAGCTGCGGTCGGCGCCGGCGGGGTTCGGGCTGGGTCTGAGCGTCGAGGCCGCGGCGCTGGATCGGCTGGCCGCCGATCGGCCGGTGAATCTGCCGCTGTGAGCGGCGGCGGTCTGTCTTCCGGACCGGCGGTCGGTCGCCCGAACAGTGGCCACATCGAGCGCTGCTCGGCGTTTCTGTTGCGCCGAGCGCCGGGCGCGGGTATGCTCCGGCGCTTGGCCCGGCAGAACCGGGATCGCGTACGCAGGAGGCAGGCTGATGAATCGCGGATTGGCGGCCGTTGCCGCCGCGGCGCTGATATCGACGGCCGTCGCGTGGGACGCCCACGGGCACCGGATGATCACCTACCTGGCGCTGGACTCGCTGCCGGGCGACATGCCGGCATTTCTGCGCGAGGCCGAGACGCGCCACCGGATTGCCTACCAGTCGAACGAGGCGGATCGTTGGCGCGGCACGCGGCACCCGGTCATGGGCCACGAGAACAATCAGGATCACTACCTCGACGTTGAGCTGCTGGAGCAGTTCGGCCTGACGCTCGACTCGCTGCCGCGGCTGCGCAACGAGTACCTGCGGGCGCTGATCATCGCCAAGCACGAGCATCCCGAGGCGATCGACCCCTACGATCCGGCGAAAGACCCCGACCGCAGCAAGGAATGGCCCGGCGCAGCACCCTATTCGATTATCGAGCACTGGGTGAAGCTGCAATCCGCCCTGCAGACCTGGCGAATCCTGGACAAGCTCGACGATCCGCAGCGCCGTCATCAACAGGCGCAAGCGCGCTCCAACGTCATCTATCACATGGGCATGCTCAGCCACGTGATCGGCGACCTGGCCCAGCCGCTGCACACCACCCGCCATTTCAACGGCTGGGACGGCCCGAATCCCGATGGCTACACCACCGCAAAGACCTTTCACGCCTACATCGACGGAGGCTGCATCGAGCATCAAAAGCTGACCTACGCCGATCTCAAGCCGCTGTTCCGGCCGCGAGCGCGGGTCAACCCGCGCGACCCGTGGCCGGACGCCATCGAGTATCTGCGCGAGTCGCACACGAAGGTCATCCCGCTCTACCGCATGGAGAAGGCCGGCGAATTGACCGGCCCCGCCGGCCGCGAGCTGCTGACCGGGCAACTGTGCTCCGCCGCCGACATGCTGCGGGCCTTCTACATCGCCGCATGGCGCAGCAGCGGGCCGAATCTCAAGGCCGAGCAGGACTTCCTGCGCTACAACAACTTCAAGCCGGACCTGCTGCCGCAGGGCGATGCGCCCGCCGCCGCCGCGGATGCCGCTGAACCCGCCGATTCGCCGGATGAAACGGACTCGGATGCCGGGGCGACGGCGAAGGATGAAGCCGGCGCGGGGCAAGCCACGCCGTGAGCGCGACGTCGCCGACCCCGGCGCGGGAGGCGCTTCCTGCGACGCTGCTGATCGCCGCCGGCATCCTGCTGGCGACGCTGCTGGCGTATCTCCCGGCGCTCTTTGCCGGCACGATCTGGGATGACGATTCCTACCTGACGCGCAACCCGCTGGTGCAATCGGGGTGGGACGGGCTGCGCCGCATCTGGTTCACCACCGAATCGCCGCAGTATTACCCGCTGGTCTTCACCACCTTCTGGATCGAGCACAAGCTGTGGGGGCTGGCGCCCTTCGGCTATCACCTCGTCAACGTGCTGCTCCACGCCGCCAACGCAATCCTGGTTTGGCGCGTGGCGCGGCTGCTGAATCTGCCCGCGGCGGCGGCGATCGGCGCGGTGTTCGCGTTGCACCCGGTGCACGTCGAATCGGTGGCGTGGATCACCGAGCGAAAAAACGTGCTCAGCGGGCTGTTCTTCCTGCTGTCGCTGCGGGCGCTGCTGCGCTGGAACGCCGGCGCCGGCGCGCGCAGCTATGCCGCAGGCACGCTGTGGTTCCTGGCGGCGCTGGGCAGCAAGTCCGTCACGGCGATGCTCGCGCCGTCGCTGCCGCTGCTGTTCTGGCTGCAGCGCGGGCGGCTGTCGCGCGCCGCGATTCTGGCCGTGATTCCGCTCTTTGTGATCGGGGCGGCCAAGGGGCTGCTGACGGCATACCTGGAGGCGGACAAGGTCGGCGCCAGCGGAGCGGAGTGGAGCCAGACGTTTCTGGAGCGCGCCGCGCTGATCGCGCCGTCGGCGTATGTCTTCTATGCTCAGAAAATCCTCTGGCCGTACCCGCTGCTGTTCGTCTACCCGCGCTGGGACCTGGCGCAGGCAACGCCGGCCTGGTATCTGCCGCTGGTGCTCAGCGCCGCTGCGCTGATCGTGACGATCGCGTACCGGAAGCGCTGGGGATGCGGGCCGCTGGTTGCGATTCTGTTCGCCGCGTTCAATCTCTTTCCGGCGCTGGGGTTCCTGAACGTTTACCCGCATCGTTATTCGTTCGTCGCGGACCACTTTCAATATCTCGGAAGCCTGGGCTTCATCGCGCTGTTCGTCGCGATCGGCCATCGGCTGCTGCGGGAGCGCGTCGGTGCGGGGCCGGGGGCGAGCGCGGCCGCGCTCTGCGCCGTCTGCGCTGCGCTGGGAATCGCCACGTTCGCGCAGAGCCGCCACTATGACAGCGAGCGCACGCTCTACGTTCACACCCTGCGCTATAACCCGAATGCGACGCTGGCGCTGATCAACTACGCGAACATCCTGCGCGAGGACGCCAACCGCGCAACCGGCGCGGACCGGGAACGGCTGCGGCGCGAGGCGCTCGCGCTCTTCGAGCGCGCCGCACAGTTCGAGATGTCGCGCTTCGAAGCGCTGACCGGCATGGGCACGGCGTACTTCGACGCGCAGATGCCGACACAGGCGATCGAGCACTTCGAGCGGGCGCTGCCGATCGCGCCGGCCGGCAGCGTCACCGCGCACAACAACCTGGCGCTGGCCCTCGACGCCGCCGGTCGCACCGACGAGGCCCTGGCGCTGCTGGAGAAGGCGGCCGCCCTCAAGCCCGCCTTCCCAACCACCTGGTACAACCTCTCGACCGTGCTCCTGCGGGCGGGTCGTGCCGATGAGGCGGCCAGCGCCGCCGGCCAGGCCTGCTCACTGGCGCCGGACGCTTTCGGCCTGCGCGTGCACCTGGCGCGGCTGCTGATGAAGGCCGGCCGAAACGCGGACGCCGCGGAGACATACGACCGTGCGCTGCAGCAGCGCCCCGATGCGCAGGATGTGCGATATGAGCGCGTATTGGCGCATTTTGAGGCGGGGCGCTACGGGCCGGCGGTCCGTGCGGCGCTGGCCGAGCTGAGCGCGCGGCCCGGCGACCTGCGGATGACGACGCAGTTGATCTGGATGTTGGCGGTCTGCCCGGACGCGGAGGTTCGCGACCCGAAGCGGGCGCAGGCGCTGGCCGCGATTCTGAACCGCATGGGGACCGATGGGGCGCCGTCGGCGGTGCTCGATGCGCTCGCGGCGGCGGCGGCGGCGGACGGGGACTTTTCAACGGCGCTGCGGCTGGTGCGCTCGGCGGTCGAAATGGCGCAGCGCGAGCAGAACGCGGAACGCGAGGCGGCGGCGCGAGCGCGCGAGGCGCTGTATGCGGAGCGGCGGGCGTTTGTGCATACGGCGCGCCCCTGACGGCGGCTGGTCGGCGGTTGGTCGAGAGGTGGAGTCGGTACCGGGAGATCAAGACATGCCGACGCAAAGCCGTCGGCATGGCACCCGGCCGGCGGCATGCTTTCGCTGTACTCCGCGCCAGCATGCGCTCGATGCAACGCCGCACGCCGCGCGAACGCCCCAATCACCCGCCGAACCACAACTGCCGCGCATGCGTCAGTCCGGCTCATCAAATCCGCAACTACAGGAAATCACCTGGCCGCCGCAGACCGGGCAGCACTCCACGTCGCAGCCGCCAACGTAAAACTGCCCTTTGATCGCGGCGCAATCGTGACACGGCTGTCGATCCGCACCCCAGTCGTCCGGTTCATCGCCGTAGCGAATTCGCTGGTATGTGACGCCGCCGATCTCCACGGTCAGCTCCAACTGCGCCGCCTGGATCATCTCCGGCCAGCCCTTCACCACCCGCCTGCCGTTGTAGATGACGAACTCTTTGCTCACGGCATCCGTCCCTTCCCGCCCACCACGCACAGACATGTTGCCCCGATCCGCACATCCGCACGCGCCCAAGCCGCGCTGTGCCGCTTGCGAACCGCCTCCGCCTCGGCGGGTGGCGTGTGGCGTGTGGCATGCTTTCGCGGTACTCCGCGTCAGCATGCGCTCAATGTAACGCCCGCCCGCGCCGATTCACCCCGATCGACGGCAATTTCGATTAATTCTCGACCGGGTCGCCCGGCGGCAGCGACTGCGCAGCCGCAGGATCCTCCGGAACCTCCACATCCGCCGTCATCGCGGCGATGCGGTTCTGATAGCGGCCCAGGTGCGTGCTGGCGGTGCTGTAGGCGTCCTGGGCCTTTTGCAGCGAGCGCCCCAGCCCCTCGAACTGCTTCTGGAAAAAATCGAACGAGCGCTGCGCCGCCGCCAGCTCGCGCCGCGTCTCCTCGAATCCCGCCGCGACGCGATACCACTTGTACGTCAGCGAAATCGCGTGCAGCGCCATCATCAGCGTGTTCGGCGAAACCGGGAACACGCTCAGCTTCGCCAACTGCTCGGACAGCTCGCGGTTCTGCACCACTTCGTACCACAGCGTCTCGCTGGGCAGATACATCAGCGCCACGCTGGTCGTGCCCTCGGCGACGTTCACATATCCCGCGATGCCGCGCGCCTGCTCGCGGATAACCCGCGCCAGCTCCTCCCGCGCGCCCTTCAGAATCTCGGGATCCTGCGACTCGAACAGCGGCAGCACCTGCTCGCGCGGAAACTTGCTGTCGATCGGCAGCACGCGATCCCCGATGCGGATGATCACGTCCGGACGCCGCCCGTCGCCCAGCGACGACTGCCGCTCGTAGAGATGCGCCGGCAGGAAATCCGCCAGCAGGCGCTCCAGCGACTCCTCCCCGAACCGCCCGCGCAGGTGCGGCAGCTTCAACAGGCTGTTCAGGTCGTTGATCGAACTGCCCAGCGCGCCGACGTTGCGCAACTGCTCCTCCGCGGCGCGCAAATGCGACTGAACCTTCTCGAATTGTGCGAACCCGTCGCGCACGTTCTGGTCCAGCTTCTCCTGGACCTGCCGGCCGATCTCGCCGAGCCGCTCCTCCACCCGCCCGCGGATTGCCTCCAGCCCCTGTGCCGTGCGCGTCTCCACCCCCTGCAATTTTTCCTCCAGCGCCCGCGTCGTGCGCGAGAGCGTTTCGGTCAGCTCGCCGCGCCCGCGGGCCAGCGCATCCGCCAGCTCCTGCCGCGACTGCGACGCCGATTGCGCCTGCCCCGTCGCCAACGTGTCGAATTTCTGCTCCAGCCGCGCCACGGTGTCGCCCAGTCGCGCATCCTGCGCCGTTCGACCACTCTGAAGCTCGGCCGAGACGGCCGTGCGCAGCGCCTGCCCGTCGGAGGTGATGCGATCGGCGACCTCCTGGCGCAGGTCCGCGCTGACGCGCTCCAATCGCGCCGCCAGGTCCGCCCCGGTCGCCCCAAGCTGCTGAACCAGCCGCGACTCGAGCGCAGCGGCAGAAGCGCCGTCACCCGTGCCGCCGCGAGCGCGCAGCGCCAGCAGTTGCACGACCAGCGACGCGGCCGCGACGAGAAGCACGGCGATCAGCAACCCCTCGATCACGCGCCTATTACACCCGCGCCCCCGTGCCGCCGCCAGCCGCAAGCCGGCATCACCAATACCGGCGCCGCGCACCCATCGGCTGCGCCGTCACACACCGGGCCGGCGCCGGCCGCGCTGCGCGGCGCGGTCGGAGCGCGTAAGATCGCGGGATGAAGTCCAATTGCCGCCCGCTGTCGTCCATTGCCGCCCATTGCGCTCAAACGGCGCTGATCGTGGCCCTGTTGCTTGCAACAGGCTGCGCCGCATCGGCCGGCGCCCCTGGCGCAGCCGGTCCTCCTGCGCCCGCATCGAGTCCGGCGGCCACACAGCCCGCGGCCGGCGCGCCCGCCGCTCCAACGACCGCGCCTGCCCGGTTGGAGTCCTCGCTCGCAAAGGCGATTCCGATGGACCTCGCGCCGCCGGAGGGGCTGCGCTTTCGCCTGGTGAGCGGGGCTGAGGTGTTCGTGCCGACGGGGGTGGGCGGCGCCGCCGCGATCGACCTGGTCGTGCATTTTCACGGCGTCTCCGCCGTGACGGAGCGCGAGCTGGCGGCGGCCGGGGTGCGGGCGGTGCTGCTGACGGTGAACTATCGCGGGCTTTCTGCCGCCTATGAGCGCCCCATGAGCGATTCGCGCGCGTTTGACGACCTGCTGGATCAGGCGCTGGTGGAGCTGAAGGCGCGCGGGTTGATGCCGGTGTCGGGCCGCTGGCGGCGGGTGTGCGTGTCGGCGTTCAGCGCCGGGTTCGGGGCGGTGCGGGCGCTGCTGGCGGAGCCGCGGCACTTCGCCCGGATCGATGCGCTCATCCTCGCGGATTCGCTCTACGCCGGATATGAGGAGGACGCTGCGGGTGTGAAGCGGCCCAGCCCGCGGAACATGCACGGATTCCGTCGCTACGCGACGGTGGCGGCGATCGGGAGAAAGGCGCTGATCGTGACGCACACCTACCTGGAGCCGGGCACCTACGCGGGCACGCACGAGACGGCGGACGACCTGCTGGCGTTCGTCGGGGTGGAAGCGGATTCGCCGCAGTTGGCGGGGTTGGCGGCGCGAAGCGAGGCGGAATTGTCGGCGCGCAACGGGGCGGAGCTGTCGGCGCGCAACGGAGCAGAGTTGTCACCGTTGCCGATCCTGAGGCGCGTGTCGCTCGGGGAGTTTCGGGTGCTGCGCTGCGCGGGGACGGATGGCGAGGCGCACATGGCGCATCTGCGCAACCTGCGGGTGGCGCTGCGGCTGCTGCCGCTGGAACGGACTCGGAACGGTCCATAGCGCCGGGCTGAATCTTGTGGGGTGCGTTCGGGCCGGCATGGGGCGAGCTTCGTCGGGCGGCGCCGCGTGGCCGGCCTGAAGGCACCATCCGCGGCTGCTCAACAAAGTGAAGGGTGTGTGTGAGCTTGGTCCAAGGCCTGAAGGCCCTGGCAACGATCGCGCGCCCCGACGGGCGAAGACATGCCGACGCAGAGCCGTCGGCTTGGTACCCAAATCGGCACGGCAACTTGCATGTGGCATCGGGCTTCTGCCCGATGCGCTGCACCGCCCGGAAGGGCGGTGCCACGACGCGCTGCCCGGGGGGGCGGTGCCACGACGGGCGGATTGACGCGCGGATTGGTGCCACGAGACGCTGCATGCTTACGCGGAGTACCGCGAAAGCATGCCACCCGACTGATATTCGGCATGGCACCCGCCGCGCGGCATGGCGCCCGATGCGGGCGTGTCAGATTCCGTCACCGTCGAAACAGGTCATGACAGGGTCATGGAATGCCGCGATCGCGGTGTCCGTGAGCGAGTAGGTGTTCATACAGAGCAGCGGCGGCGAATAGACGTGCAGCGTGATCAGGTCGCCGTTTTCGAGATTCGAGACCTGGTGGATGTCCGCGTCCTGCGTGGCGCAAACGCCGTTGATGGAGAGGCGGCTCGACCCGGTGGCGAAGATGTGCCCCAGCGGCGTGCGGTCGAATACGGTTTCGGTGGCCGTCCCCATCAGCACTTTCACGCCGCAGCTTGAGCCGGTGTGGTCGTGAATCGGGCTGCGCTGGCCGCTGCGCCAGCAGAGGATCAGCGCCTGGTAGGCCGGGCCGGCGTGCAGGAGGTTGCGCTGGTAGCGGTCGCTGCCGAAGCGGGCGTGGCGGCGGATTTCCGGCACGCCGATCGTCAGGTTCGAGAGTCGGGTGCGCAACTCGTCGAGCGGAATGCGCCCGACGTGTTCATCGAGCGCGGCCAAGAACTCGGCCAGCGTCTGCGGGGCGTCTGCGGGACAACAGGCGGGTTCGGCGTCGGGGATTGTGGCCATACTCATGATGCTACCATCCGATCGGACGGGGTTCAAAGCAAATCGACCGCACGGCGGTTCTCGGACTACCCAAGCACGCCGACCGGCTGCGGCGCGGGGAGCAGCCCGCGGCTGCGGAGCAGCGCGAGGTACTCCGGGCGGGGATCGGGGAAGGCGTCCTTTTCGGGCAGGTTCCACTTTCGGAAGAGCCGCTCGTTGTCGGCGTTGCGGAGGCGGGCCGCGTCGTCGCGCTTACGCTCGTCCTGGTGCTCGGCGTGCCAGACCAGCGCATCGGGCGCGCCGATGACGCGCAAGCCGGCCTGAACCTGCACCTTGAGGGAAAGGTCGGGATCCCAGCCGCAGAAGACATATTCGGGATCGAGCCAGCCCAGTTGGCGCAGCAGCGCGTTGCGCAGCAGGCCGAAGTTGGCGTAGGGCCGGCCGCGGACGTGCAGGATGCCGAATCGCTCGGATTGTCGCGGATTGTCGCCGGCGGGCGCATGTGAGCGGGGATTGGCGTCGGCCGGCGGCCAGGGCACGTCGATGCCGTGCAGTTCGTTCCACGGCTGATGATGCGTGTGATAAAAGGCGACCATCCCGACGTCGGTCATGTCGGCCCGCTCGATCAATTCGAGCGCGGCGCTGAAGGCTCCGGGGAGCGGCCAGGCGTCGTCGTTGAGCCACAGGACGTAATGGCCGCGGGCCATTCGCAGGCCGAGGTTGTAGGCGGCGCAGCAGCCGCCGCGACGGCCTTCGACGTGGGTGCGGAGGTCGCGCTGCGCGGCGAGGAATTCGAGGGTGCCGTCGCGGCTGTCGCCGTCGACGATGATGATCTCGGCGTCGTCTGCGCCGACGGAATCGGCGATGGCGCGGCGGGTGTGATCCAGGCAATCGCGCAGCATGGGCAGGCGGTTGCAGGTGGCCAGGACGACGCTCAGGTGCGGGGTTCCGCCGTGGTGGTCGCTCATGGCGGGCTTATCGACCGGCAGAGGGGCGGTTGGCGAGGGGCGGGGCGGGCGCGCCCGGCGCAACGGCGTGGGCGGCATGGCGCGGAGCGCGGGAGCGGCGAATTTTGCGCCGGGTGGCTTGCATCGGCGCGAATCGGCGGATTTAATCCCGCGTTCCGGCGGTCCGGGGTGTATGGCCGCCGAATCGGCCTCGTTAGCTCAGTTGGTAGAGCAGCTGACTCTTAATCAGCGGGTCCTAGGTTCGAGCCCTAGACGAGGCACTTCCCCTTTTCGATCTGCGGATTCGCCTGAATCACGGCGCGATCCGCGCTTCGATTTCGAGCGCCGGCGCGCATTCCCGTCAGAGCACGAGTTTATAGCCCACTGCGTGCGCGGTGAGGATGTGCCGCGGGTTGCGCGGGTCGGGTTCGAGCTTGCGGCGCAGGCTCACGATGTGGTTGTCGACGGTGCGGTCGGCGGGGGAGATGCCGGCGCCCCAGATGCGTTCGAGCAGCTCGGTGCGGGGGACGGCCTCGCCGGCGCGTTCGAGGAGCAGGCGCAGGATTTCGGACTCGTAATATCCCAGCGGCTGCTCGGCGCCGCCGTCGTCGGTGACTTTCTGGCGGACGAGGTCCACCTTGCGCCGGCCGATGGCGAATGAGGATTTTCCGCCGGGGGCGGCCCGATCGGAGCGGCGGAGGGCGGCGTTGATGCGGGCGAGCAGTTCGCGCAGGGAGAAGGGCTTGGTGACGTAATCGTCCGCGCCCAGCTCGAGGCCGCGGACCTTGTCGATTTCCTGGCTGCGGGCCGAGAGGATGATGATTGGCATGGTCGCGCCGCCGTCGCGCAGGCGGCGGCAGACCTCGAAGCCTTCCATGTCGGGCAGCATGATGTCGAGCAGCACCAGGTCGGTCGGCTGCGCGGCGACGGCGGCCAGGCCGGCGGCGCCGTCGGCGGCGTGGGTGACGGTGTGCTTCTCGAACTCCAGGTTGTCGCGGAGTCCCATCGCCAGGTTCGGCTCGTCCTCGATGATCACGATGTGGGGCATGGTCGGTGTGCCTCGGGTTCGTGGATGGCGTCAGAGTGTACCGCAATCGGGCGGCTGCGCACCGCGGCCCCGACGACTGCGGTGCAATCGCCGGGGCCGCCGGGTTCATTTCTCGGGCCGGACCGCCGAAGCGGGTCGGCGCGCGTTGCGCCCGGGTCAGCGGGCGGTGAACTGCGCTTCGAGGACGCGCTCGATCCGCGAGCGGCTCTCGGTGAGATGCGCGCGGGTGGCGAAGTCGATCTTGTCGGCGGACTTTCCGGTGAGCGCGGTGTTGAGCCTGTGCGCTCAGCTCGCGCAGCGCCTGGCGGACCATGCCGTTGAGATCGGCGGACATCCCGGAGCCGGGCGGAAGCTGCGCCAGGCCGAGCATGAGGTTCAGGTGCTCGCGCTGCAGGTTGCGGGCGGTCGAGGGGATCATCGGCTGGGCGTCGCTGGCGGTGCCGGCGGGTGCGCGCAGGGCGCTGGCCCAGACGCCGTCGCGCAGGCCGACGATCAGCTCGGCGGCGGTGAACTTGCGGGGGTCGGTGCTCTTGAGTTCGGAGTCGTAGAGGCGCTGCAACAGCATGGGGCTGAGCATGCTGACCAGCGGCATGGTCTGGAGCATCGCGATGCGTTCGTGGATCGGGTAGTCCACGCGCATCGGGGCGTTGGTGGCCCAGTCGCTCCAGCGCGGCACGGTCAGGTTGTTGAGCACCTCGGGCGGGATCTTGAAGAACTGGTCGCTCAGAACGTTCTCGATGGTGAACTTGAGCGCGGCGCGCTGCGTCTCGCCGTCGACCGGGACGAAGGCGGGGCGCTTGCTCGGATCGCCGTGGTAGTCGCGATTGGCGGAGAGGCCGCCGATCAGCCGGACGACGAATCCGAAGTTGCGGGCGCGCTCGTTGAGCACGATGTTGAAGGCCTGGGTGGTGAAGTAGCGGGGGTCGCCTTCGCGGGCGGCCCAGTCAAGGATGCCGGCCAGCAGCTTGTCGGCCAGCGCGATCCGCACCCGCGCCCAGTCCAACTGGTTGTCGGAGAAGTCATAGCGGTTGGTGTAGGGATCGGGGGAGAAGATCCCCATGGTGTCTTCGTCGGTGTTGTAGTCGAGACCGGGCTGGCCGTGGCGCGAGGCGATGGCCTTGAGCATCTCGTCCTCGCCCTTGTCCTCCTTGCCCGGCACTTTGTAGCCGTACTCGATCGCCCAGCGGTCATACGGGCCGATGGTCGGGGTGACGACGTGGCGGAGCTTGTCCAGCTCGTCGTCGGCGAAGAAGAGCAGCGGGTTGTAGTCCATCACGGAGGCGGTGGTCGGCTCATCGGTTCCGTCGCGACGACGGCGGACTTCCTCCATGCTCAGCCAGGCGGAGGACTTGAAGTTGTGGCGCAGGCCCAGGGTGTGGCCGACCTCGTGGGTCACGACCTCGGCGATGGCCTGGCCGATGAGCTTTTCGGGGACTTTCTTGCCCGAGCCGGTGGCCAGCATGGTGGTGTTGAGCAGGGCGAGCTGCTGCGAGATACCCTCGGCGTGCGAGCAGCCGCGCGCGGCGCAGTCCATGTTCATGCTGCGCAGCATGCTGTCGATCTGCCGGTCGCGCTCCATGCCGTAGCGATCGACGAGCTGCACGTGCGGGTCACGCAGGAAGTGCGGCAGCAGATCGGGGAAGCGCTGCTGGTAGAGGTCAAGCCACGGCGCGTTTTCGCGGGCGATGGCCGGCGGGGTGAAAATGTCGAACTGGTTGTTCATCCACGCACGGACGAAGGAATCGTCGAAGAGGATGTCGGCGTCGAGGATCTGGCCGGTGCGCGGGTCGGGGCGTGACGGCCCCATGGCGAAGGCGCGGCCGGAGACGATCCAGCGGAAGAAGTTGTAGCGGGCGTCCTCGGGGTCGTAGGAGGCGTACTCGTTGTCGTCGGTCTGCTGCTGGACGACGATGGCGTCGACGAAGCCGATGTCCTCGAAGGCCTTGTTCCACTCCTCGATGCCGAGGCGCACCCAGCGGCGCCACTGGATCGGCACGGTCTTCTCGATGATGAAGACGATGGGCTTCTTGGGCGGGCTGAGCTCGAGCGACGGGTCGCGCTTTTCAAGGTGCCAGCGGTTGATGTAGCGCTCGGCGGTTTCGCGGGCTTCGCTGGGCTTGGACCAGTCGACGCGGGTGGTCATGAAGTAGCCGATGCGCTGATCGGCGGCGCGCGGCTTGTAGGTGCCGAGCTTGGGCAGCCGCTGGAAGGCGTAGGCGATGGAGATGGTGTCTCCGCCGCGGCCGCCGCGCTGCTGGACGGCCAGTTCGACCTCGATCAGTACGTTGTCCGGGAAGACCTTGACCTTGGTGAAGCGGCTCAGGTCGGAACGGATGTTTTCGCCGAAGCCGAGCAGATCGCCCTTGAGCAGGGCGCCCAGGTCGATGACCGGGTCCTGGCCGGACATGGTCACGATCGGGGTCGAGGCGATGTAGCTTTCGGAGTAGGTGCGGCGGATGACGTCGGCGACGGGCTTGTCGTCCTTGGTGATCCAGCGCACGTCGGGGGTGACGAGCTTGAAGTGCTTGTCGATCACCTCGCCGCGGACCAGCCAGTCGGTGGTCTGGAAGCCGGTCAGCGGGCCGCCGCCGCTGATGCTGGTTGCGAAGAGCAGGTCTTCCTTGAGAAGTGCCCGCGGGATGCGCAACAGCACCTTCTCAGGGTCCTTTTCCTTGTCGGAGGGGTCGTAGCGATAGACCGTGAACAGCCCCTCCTCGGCCTTCATGTCCTTGGTGACTTCGGCGAAGTCGGGGAAGCGCTTGGGCTTGCGGGCCTCGGCGGCCTTGACATCGGCGGCTTTGGCCTCATCGGGCTTGGCCTCCTGCGCCAGCGCGGCGGATGCGCCAAGCGACAGCAGGGCAATGGAAGTGACGGACAACCACGGGCGGATGCGCATGTGCATTGCTCCCTGAAATTGACAGTGCGCGAGCGGGGCGCAAGGCGGTCAATCGCCCGGCTCGCGGGTGACACCCATCCCCCCGATTCCCGGACAATCTACCCCGCCCATCGGCCGCGAACAACGCACGGCACGCGGCCTCTACAGTTTTCGACGCCTGCGGGGCTTCTGCGGGCGGGCCGTCGGGGCGGCGGCGGCGGCGGTTCTTTCGCTCTGTTCCAGCAGGCGGTTCCACTGCGGCGGCGAGACTGGCATGACGGAGAGCCGGCCGATGCGCACGAGCGCGAGTTCGGCGAAAGCGGGGTCGGCCCGGATTTCGGAAAGCGGGACGGGGCGCTGCAGCCGGCCGCCAAAGCGAACCTGCACGGCGACGCGCTTGCCGGCGGGATCGCCGGGGTCGGGTAGCGGGTCGGAGGCGACCGTGCCGTGCGCGACGACGCTTTTCTCGTCGCCGGTGTGGTAGATCAGCAGGCGGTCGCCGGGGCGCATGGCGCGGAGGTGAAGCTGGGCGGCGGCATTGCGGACGCCTTCCCAGTTGGTTGAGCCGTCGCGTTCGAGGTCGAGCGCGGAGTATTCGTCGGGGTCGCTCTTGATGAGCCAGTGGGCGGCCATCGCGGTGCTCGGGCGGCCTAGACCCAGACGTCCACGATCGAGAAGGCCAGCGCGATGGTTTCGAGCACTTCGGTGACGACACATCCGCCCTGGGCGACGGTGCCGGCGGCCGCGGCGCTGATGATGAGCAGCCAGCGATTGCGGGTTTTCATGGGGCAACTCCCTTGGTTGGGGACGGCGGTCGGACGGCTCGGCGGTTGCGGGGTCGTCATAGTTTCGGGTGCGCGGTCGGCTGGCCGACGGATTTGTCCTGTCCGCCGGTCAGGCCGTAGTCGGTGACAGGGGGATTCTTGCGCGGCTTGGCGTCCTTGGTGCGATCAAAGACGTCCAGCAGCTTCTCCTTGTCGAAGATCATTTCTTCGCGGGTTCGGCCGACGATGTCGTAGTGCGGGGTCAGCTCAATGGCGTCGCAGGGGCAGGCTTCCTCGCACATGCCGCAGTAGATGCAGCGCAGTTCGTCGATGTCGAACTTGACCGGATATTTTTCGCGGTCGGGCCAGGGCGACTCGCCGGCTTCGATGTGGATGCAGTGGGCCGGGCAGGCGGTGCTGCACATGAAGCAGGCGACGCAGGCGATGCGGCCGTCGGGGTCTTTGTTCAGGCGGTGGACGCCGCGGTAGTTCGAGACGCGCAGCTCGCGCTTCTGCTCGGGGTATTGCACGACCACGCGATTTCGCCGCTTGATGTTGAACATGTGGCGCAGCGTGGTGCGGAAGCCGCTGATGATCTGCGGCAGGTAGAGCCGCTCGACGGCGGTCAGTTCGGGCGGCTCGAGGATCAGCAGGTCTTCGTCGCGAATCATGCTCTACATCCTATGCAGCCGCGGCGGGCGCGGCGCGGAACTTTCGGGGGTCAGCCGCGCGGGGCGGCGGAGCGGCCGGCGGCAGGCGCCACCTGCACCGCGGGCATGTACACCTGCCGGCCGGTGACGGGCGTGCTGCTCATCGACGACACGATGATGGCGACGATCAGCACGGCGGCGTTGACCGCCAGGTTGGCGGGCAGCGACTTGTGCCAGCCCATGTAGACCAGCAGGCCGTTTCCGATCACGAGGCCCAGCCCCATCGGGACCATGGATTTCCACGCCACGCGCATGAGCTGGTCGTAGCGGAAGCGCGGGACGGTCCAGCGGATCAGCATGAACAGCCCGATGAAGGCGGCGATCTTGGCCCAGAAGATGGTGAATTTCAGGGCGGCGCCCAGCAGCGTGGTGTCGGCCGGGTCGGTCACGCCCCACAGGTGCCAGCCGCCGAAGAACACCGCGGTCATGATTGCGGCGCTGGTCATCATGTGGGCGTATTCGCCGAGGGGGAACATGGCGAATTTCATGGAGCCGTATTCGACGTGGAAACCGGCGATCAGTTCCTGTTCGCACTCGGCCAGGTCGAAGGGTGCGCGGTTGGCCTCGGCCAGCGACGCGATCAGCACCATGATGAACGCGATCGGCTGAAACGCCACGAACCACAGCCCGGTGGCGGATTGCTCGGCGACCAGCAGCTCCAGGCGCAGGCTGCCGCCGACCAGCAGAATCGCCAGCAGCGCCAGCCCCAGCGGCACCTCGTAGCTGAGCATCTGGGCGGTGGCGCGCATGCCGCCGTAGAAGGCGTACTTGTTGTTGCTCGCCCAGCCGGCCAGCACGACGCCGTAAACGGCCAGCGAGCCGACGGCCAGGACGTACAGGAAGCCGACGTCGAGGCTGGCGGCCTGGGTGCTGACGGTCTGCCCCGGCTCCATCCACGGCCAGTGAATGTCGCCGGCCCAGGGGATGATGACGAAGCCGAGCAGGGCCGTGATGAAGGCGATGGCGGGCGCGAGGATGAACGTGGGGCGATCGACGTGGCCGGGGGTGTAATCCTCCTTGAGGATGAACTTGACGCCGTCGGCAATGGGCTGAAACAGTCCCCAGGGGCCGACGCGGTTGGGGCCTTTACGGTCCTGGATGTAGCCCGAGAGTTTTCGCTCGGCGAGGATGCAGACGGCGCAGCCGTGGATCAGCGGCCCCAGTAGCACGATGGCCGCCATCAGGATCGAGAATGTGAACTGGTTCGCGAGGAACCAGCGGCCAGCGTCCATCAGGTAGGCGATCATTTCCATCAGCGCGTCGATCATGTTGCTGCCTGCTGCTCCTGCGGCGCTTCGGCGACCGTCTCCGCGGGCAAGGCCACCCGCCGACACGGCTGTGGCACACCGCGGCCCTGTTCATTCTGTCGGCCAACTCCGTCCGACAGCCGCTGCTCGGTGAGCCGTGCCGGACGCGAACGTGCCGCGCTAGTGCGCGTGCTGCGGTTCCTTCGAAGGCACGAAGGGCGCCGCGAACTCCGGCATCTGCGCCGCCATTTTCTCGCGAGTCTTCTTCGCCCGGTACAGCCCGCTCTCGCCGGCCAGTTCGGCGAAGAACTGCCCTTCGGTCTTGACGCCTTCGAGCGGCGGAATTGCGCGGTCGAAGGCCTGCACCAGGCCGTCGACGTTGATGAAGCTGCCCTCGCGCTCCGCCCAGGTTGAACCGGGCAGCACGATGGCGGCCGAATCCACCAGCGCCGACGAGAACAGGTCGTGCGTGATCAGCAGCCCGACCCGCGCCAGCGCCGCGGCGGCCGTCGTGCTGAGCCATGGCGCGGGATAGCCGCCGGTGATGTAGGCCGCGCTGAAGCGTCCCGCGCCGGCGGCGGAGACGAACTCGTCCCAGCGCATCTGCGGGCCGCCGGCGGCGGTGATGATTCGTTCGATTCCGCGCCGATTGGGCGTTTTTTCCGACAGAATGACGAAGCCGGCGGGGAATTTCTGATCCTGGCCGACGACCGGAACGTAGCCGCCGACCAGCGTCGCCTGCGGTGCGACCTTGCGGATGAATTTCGCCAGGAGCCAGGCTTCCTCGCAGGACAGATGCGGGCTGAGCACCACGGCGACCTGCGTGCCGCGATCGGCCTTTGCGGCGGCGCCGAGGCGCTGCGTCAGCAGTGCGGGCAGCTCCTCCCAGCGCAGGTTGCGCTCCGCGCCGGGGTCGCGAAGCCGCGGCTGCGACAGACGCTGACGGCTATGGACGTGCTGCCAGCCGAAGCGGCCCTCGTCGCACATCCACCACTGGTTGACCTTTTCGTTGAAGCGCGGGCGGATGCGCTTGATCTGGCCGGTGGTCTCGGAATAGTCGATGTGCGTCGTGCAGCCGCGGGCGCAGCCGGGGCAGACGCTGTCGCGGGAGCGCAATTCCCAGACGCGCTGCTTGAAGAGGAATTCCTTGTCGAGCAGGGCGCCGACGGGGCAGATATCGACGACGTTGCCCTGCAGCGGGTTGTCGAGCGGCTCGCCGGGGAAGACGTCGATCTCGGCGCGGTTTCCGCGGTCCACGACGGCCAGTTGGGCGTCGCCGGAGACCTCGCGGGTGAAGCGGACGCAGCGCGTGCACATCACGCAGCGGTCGCTGTAGAGCAGGGTGTGCGGGCCGATGTCCTTCTTGGGGTTCTTGTGCTTTTCCTCGACCATGCGGCTGGTCGCGGGGCCATAGGCCTCGGTGTAGTCCTGCAGGCGACACTCGCCGGCCTTGTCGCAGACAGGGCAATCCAGCGGGTGGTTGAGCAGGTAGTACTCCATGACGTGCTGCTGGTTGCTCTGCACGCCGGGGGAGTTGAAGCGCACCTCCATGCCGTCCTTGACGGGGGTCTGGCAGGAGGGGGTCAGCTTGGTGCTCCAGACCGGCTCGCGCGTCTTGGGGTCGGGCGCTTTCATCTCCATCAGGCACAGCCGGCAACTGGCGACGATGGAGAGGCCGGGGTGGTAGCAATAGTGGGGGATGTCCATCCCGGCTTCGAGGGCGGCCCGCAGAACGGGGATGCCGTCGCGGCATTGGATGGTGCGTCCGTCGATGATGATGCTGGGCATAAGCGCTCGCGAAATCCGGCGAAAAGCCGCGGGCTGACCCGGCGTTACTGCAGCGATGCGTCAGCGGACGGCGCGACGGAGTGTAGCCGCGACTGAGACGGGATTCCACACCGGCGGAGCCATCGGCCGAAGACCAGGAGCATGCCGACGCAAAGCCGTCGGCATGGCATCTATGAAGCGAACGATGTCAAGGGGCGGCTGCGGTTCTGTTTGGAAGATTCTTCCGTCAGGCCCGTCGCCGTCGGCGTCGGTCGATCTGTCCCATCTCAGCCGGCGTCGCGACGTTGGGGCTGACTCTCTTCCGCACAGGCCCAGAGCCCGAGGCCGAGGGAGGGCCTCCCTCGGAGATGTTGACGAGCGGGGGCGGCGTGACGCGTGACGGCTCAGGCATCTATTCGAGATCCGCGCGATTGGGAACGCGCTCCTGCCATGCCGCGGGGTCGTCCGCCGGTTCGTCACGTCGCCGCTCCTCCACACCAAGCGCTTCGCATTCGTTTCGTTCCGTGCGTCCGCGCTACGCACGCAGACGCGTTTCGCTGCCATGGTGGACGGTTGCACGCTGCGCCGCTGACTCGCCGGCGCGCTGGATCCTCAGGCCGCCGAGGGCGTCGCCGCCAGCGCTGCTTACGGCCGTTCTGGTACGGCCGTCCGCTGCGGATGACGGCCAGCATCAGACACAGCAGCCTCCGCGCGATGGCGGTAATGGCCTTCTTCTTTCCGCGGCGCAGGGCCAGCCGCTCGAAGGTCAGTCGCCAGGGCGACGAGCCGCCGCACCAGTTGCCAGGCGGCCTGGTGCAGCACCCAGCGCAGAATCGGCGAGCCGCTGTGCGTGATGCCCAGGTCGTGGCGCCTGCCGGCCGACTCGCGCTGTCCGGGCGCAAGGCCGACGTAGCTGGTCAGCTTCTTCTGCGAGCCGAAACGCTCCGGCCCGGCGACCTCCGCCAGGAACGTCTCGCGCGTCACCGGTCCGACGGCCGGAATCGAATCCAGCAGCGCACGGTGGCCCGCTTCGGCGGCCGGCGCTGTGCGGGCGAAGGCCGCCAGCTGCCGATCGACGGCCTTCAGCTCGTCGCGATACAACTTCAACTCGCGCAGCAGGCGCTGCACGAGCCAGCGATCGACGGGGTCGAGCTTCAGCCCCGCAGGTACTTCAGGCTCTCGCTCGTGAACAGATCCCTGCGGTCCGCGTTGTACTCGGCCGCCACGTGCCGGATGCGGTTCTTGATCGACGTCAGCCGCGCCCGTACGCAGACCCGCCGCCGCACCAGCTTGCGGTGCTTGCTGCCGCGGCGTCGGTCGGTGCGCCGGCGGAATCATGTCCAGCGCCAGGAACTCCGCCAGCACGCGGGCGTCCACCTTGTCGCTCTTGCGCGTGCTCTCGGCGATGATCCGCATTTTGCGTGGATGAGCGAGCAGCACACGCCCAGCCAGCGGCTCGACCAGCTTCACGAACCACTCGTAGCTGGCGGTCGCTTCGAGCACCAGGTCGAATGAGCCGAGCGCCTTCAACCAGGCCGCCAGCTTGATCGACTCGGCATTGGTGAAACGGGCCGAAGTGAGCACTTGCCGCGCTTGGTTCACAACGCAGACCACGATACGCTGCTTGTGGAGGTCGACGCCGACGAACTTCTTCACGGTCTTCTCCTGTGTGGAAGCCAACGATTCGACTCAAACACGAAACGCTGGTTTACCACGAGTTCAGGAACCGTGCAGCCGCCGGCCCGACCTCCGCTTCATAGTTTCACCCAGCACGTGGCATCGGGCTTCCGCCCGATGCGCTGCACCGCCCGGAAGGGCGGTGCCACGGTCATCGGCGACGTTTCGAGCGCATGCTTACGCTGAGTACAGCGAAAGCATGCCACCGGCAATGCCACCGGCAATAACACCGGCAATGCCACCGGCAATAACACCCGGCGCGCGCCCGGCCGCGTAAAATGCCGTTGTGACCACGGCGATTGCGAACTGGCTGGGGGATTCGGGGCGGGTGGCGCGGGCGCTGCGCGGCTTCGAAATCCGTCCGCCGCAGCGCGAGATGGCCGAGGCGGTCGCCTCCGCCTTTGAGGACGGGGCACACATCGCCGTCGAGGCCGGCACGGGCGTCGGCAAAACCTTCGCCTACCTGCTGCCGGCCATCGACCAGGTGCTGCGAAACAAGCGGCGGGTCGTGATCAGCACGCACACGATCGCCCTGCAGGAACAGATCATCCACAAGGACATCCCCTTCCTGCAGAACGCGCTGGAGGCGGATTTCCGGGCCGAGCTGGTGAAGGGGCGGACCAACTACCTCGGCCTGCGGCGACTGACGCAGGCCAGCCGCCGCCAGCAGACGCTGTTCGGCCCCGGCCGGCTGCTGCCGGTGCTGCACCGCATCGAGGACTGGGCTTATCGGACGCAGGACGGCTCCCTCTCCGACCTGCCGGAGCCGCCGCCCTTCGAGGTCTGGGAGAAGGTGCGCAGCGAACACAACAACTGCCTCGGCCGGCGCTGCCCGACCTATTCGCAGTGCTTCTATCAGCGCGCCCGCCGGCGGGCCGAGGCCGCTGAGCTGCTGGTCGTCAACCACGCCATGCTGCTGGCCGACCTCGTGCTGCGGCGGGACAACGCCGCCGTGCTGCCCGATCACGACCTGGTCATCGTCGATGAGGCGCACACGCTCGAATCAGTCGCGGCGGACAGCATCGGCGTCAGCGTCAGCAACCAGCAGGTGACGCACCTGCTGGGCGGGCTGTTCAACGATCAGACCGGCAAGGGGCTGCTGTCGGAACTCGGCGATTCCGAGCATCGCCGCGCGGTCCTGCACGCCAGCTCCGCGGCGGCCGAGTTTTTCAACGGCGTGTACGCCTGGCAGAAGAGCCAGGGGCGCTCCAACGGTCGGCTGATCCGCGCGAACCCCGTTCCCAACCGGCTCTCTGCGGCGCTGCGCGAGATGGTCGAGGCGCTCGCGCCGCTGCGCAAATCGCTGCCGCGCGAGGAGGACCAGCACGAGCTGGGGGCGGCGGTCGATCGCGCCGGGGCCACGGCGGACGCCGTCGAGCGCCTGCTCGGCCAGCAATACGAGGATCACGTCTACTGGGTCGAGCCGGGCGACTCGCGCTCGCGGCGGGTGACGCTGGCGGCCTCGCCGCTGGACGTGGGCGGGTTTCTGCGGTCGCAGCTTTTCGATCGGGTCAAGAGCGTCGTTCTGACCAGCGCGACGCTGGCGGCGGACGACGGCTCCTTCGATTTCATCGTTGATCGGCTCGGCGCACCGGCGCCTCGCACGCTGCAGCTGGGCTCCCCTTTTGACTACGCCACGCAGGTCACGCTGCACGTCGAGGCCGGGATGCCCGATCCCTCGGATGGGGCGGCGTTTCATGAGGCGGCGGCGCGGGCCGTGACGCACTGGCTGCGCGAGAGCGACGGCCGCGCGTTCGTGCTGTTCACCAGTTACGACGGCCTGCAGCGCGTCGTCGGCCCGGTGCGGGATGATCTGTCGGCGGACGGGTTCACGCTGCTGGCGCAGGGGGAAGCGCTGCCGCGCTCGCGGATGCTCGAGGTCTTTCGCGAGACGCCGCGCTGCGCGATTTTCGGGACGGACAGCTTCTGGCAGGGGGTGGATGTCGTCGGCGAGGCGCTCAGCAACGTCATCATCGTCAAGCTGCCCTTCGCGGTGCCGGATCGCCCGGTCGTCGAAGCGCGGATCGAGCGCATCCGCCGCACCGGCGGAAACCCGTTCAATGATTACCAGTTGCCGGAGGCGATTCTGAAACTGCGGCAGGGGTTCGGGCGGCTGATCCGCAGCCGCAGCGACCGCGGAACGGTTGTGATTCTCGATCCGCGGGTGGTGACCAAGACTTATGGCCGGCGCTTTCTGGGCAGCCTGCCGGCCTGCCGGGTTGAGGTTCAGCGCCGCGCGTGGTGAGTGCGGCCGCGACCGGCCGGTTGAGGCGGGGGGCGGACGCCGGGGGCCTGAACGCACGGTTCCTATTGGGAGCCTATTGAAGCGCACTTGGAAGAGGATGCCGACGCAAAGCCGTCGGCGTGGCGCCTGGCTATTGATAGCATGCCCATTCATATGGGATACTGATCTTCTCACAAACAAGGATCGGCGGTGTCAACGTTTGCTGATATATTGGTTCGCGCTGAGAACCCGATTGCTGCAGCCATGATGCTGCTGCTATCGTGGATCGCGACGTCCGACGGCGACGCGTCCGACGAAGAGGTAGACGCCCTTCGATCAATCGCGTCGGCCGGAAAGAGCGAATCAGCCTTGGACCCTCTGATTGTTCTGGCGCGGCGCGGGGACATCGCTGATTTGCAGCTCGCCTGTGAGGTCTTGCGCGAGATCCGCGCTGAGAGCCGACGGCTCATGCTGCAAATGGCGTTAGTTGTCGCACTCGAGGATGGCTATCTTACGACCGGGGAAGGCCATATTGTGCGGTTCGCAGCTGACTTGCTCCAACATTCTCCCTCCGACCTAGACGCGCTTTTTCAAGAGATGACCGGACATCCATTTCCGCCACCTGCCGACCCGAGCACCGTGGAATGGTGGGAGGAGCGAGAGGGTCGATGGCAAGGGCGATCGCACGAGCGAGCCGGCGGTTCCAGCACAACCGGTGCCGGCGGAAACAGTCAGGCCGGAGGTGGAAGTGTGCCGGACTTGCAACGGCTCCGGGATTTGGCGGCCTTAGGACTCGATGAAACCGCAAACACTGACGATGTTCGCGCTGCGTATCGCCGGATGGCGAAGGTACATCATCCAGACCGCTTTTCCTCGCTGGGACCTGAGGCTGTGAAGGCCGCACATGTGAGCTTTCGGCGAATTCAGCAGGCGTACGAGAGGCTGACGACCACATGAAGGACTTATACAAAGCGATTGGGCTCGCTGGCCCGACTGGGGATGCCGGCGCAATCGAGCACGCGATAATGACAATGAAGAACAGGCCGGCAACTGCAAGAGTGGCCCGCCAGATTCTCCTTAACCCAACAAGAAAGGAAGTCTACGACCGGACTCATGCAGTGGTCAGCCGGATTGGTCAACTTCGCGCAAATCTAGGGCTATCGCGGGCTCCAAACTGGGCGACCTCAGATTGCAGCGACTTCGATACATTGCCGTCAGCCGTACGGTCGCAACTGGAGTCGCTACGGTCGAGAGCCGGCGCGACTCGGCAGCATACGCCGACGCAGAGGTCTCTGCGGCGGAGTGGTCTGGCTTGGCTTGCCGCTACTAGCGTGCTTGCCGTCGTGTGCATCATCGTCGCGAATGCCGACAAAGGAACGACCGGATCCTCGAATCGGCGGGCTCCGCAGCCACCGCGTTCCGAGGAGCGGTACGCAGTATCGATGCCGACACGCGAAGAGCGCGTTCGATCATTCGTGCGGAAGCGCATCGAGCGGGCCGAGAGCGTCGTAGATTCGTTTGCCATCGAGACGCTGGTGCAGAAGTTGATGAGCAAACAAGCCGAAGCGCTTCCACTATTACCCCGGCCACTAAATGTTGAACATGTATTACCCCGCGGCGTATTGGATGGGTTCGGCTTTGAAGTAGTTGCGGACGATGTGGGGTCTCCGCTGTGTGTCGCGGAGGTACAGTTCGAGGTTGAGGATCAGTTCGTCTTTGGTTGCGGGTCGCTGGCGGCCGATGGCGTTGGTCTTGACATCGTTGTTCAGATATTCGTCGGGGTTGAGTTCGGGGCTGTAGCCCGGCAGGAAGAACATGCGGATGCGGCGGCGGTTGGCCTGCAGCCAGTCGCGCACCGCGGCGGAGCGATGCACCGGGTGACCGTCCACGATCAGGAAGATTCGGCGCCGTCGCTGACGCAGCAGCCGCCAGGCAGAAGCGGATGAAGACCTCGGCATTGAATGAGCCGTCGAAGACCAGGAAGCACAGATGTCCCCGGTTGGTGATGCTGGACATCATGTTCGCTCGGAAAGCGCTGGCCTGTTCCCGGAATCACCGGCGTCCGGCCGCGCCGACCGTAGCTGCGCCCGGCCTGATGGTCGCTGCGCGCCCGAGTTGATCGGCCCAGTGAATCTCGGCATGTTCGGCCCTGGCCCGCCTGGCGATCGCCGGATACTCCTCGCGCTTCCAGCGGCTCCACGGCCGCCGGATCGCGCTCGTAAGCGCGTCGCAGCGGCTTCTGTGGCGTGAAGCCCCAGCCGCTTCAGGTAACGGCCGGCGGTTCGCACCGACACCTGCAGGCCGGTGCGCTGCGCGATCAGATCGCGGACCGCCTCGCGCGTCCAGAGCGCAAACGGCAGCTTGAGCTGGTCGGGCGTGCGATCGGTGATTTGCCTGACGATCGCGGCGGCCTGATGGGATGCCAGACGCGGTTCGGGGGGCCGTCCGCGCTTCTTCGAACGCAACGACGTGATGTTGCCGCACTCCACCTTCGCCAGCCAGGTGTCGATGGAGGTCCGCGAAATGCCAAACGTCCGCGCCGCGGCCGATTTCCTCATGCCCGCGCGGATCGCCTTCACCACCCGAACCCGAATCTCTTCCTGCACCTGCGGCGACAGCTTGCGTGTATCGAGTTGGCTCATGCATGAAGTATATCACAAAACCACGAAATGTCAAATAATATATGTCCCGGTTAGTAACGGGTGTCTTGTCACGCGGATTCTACGTTGACGGCGTGGCGCCGCTGACAATCAAGACACGCCTGGGCAGCAACTACTACGTCAAGGTCCAAGATTGGACGAGCAAGCGCGAGATACTCACCGCGTTCATTCGAGGTGGCGAACCGTTCAAGACATTCGTGCCCGTGGGCTCCTACGAAATCAAGTATGCGGCCGGGAGCTCTTGGTACGGGCCAACCTTCGACTTTGGTGAAGAAGCCTCGTATTCGCGATGCGATGAACGATTCGATTTCACGATGACGTTCGAGGGCTATACCGGTTACACGATAGAGCTGATACTTCAACGGCACGGGAACCTAGAAACGGACCCGATCTCGGCGGACGATTTCTGATAGTAACCTCTACATGGTCCTGACTACGACTGCTACAAGCGCACTGCGAAAAAGACACCGGCATGATTCCATCGGGACCGGCCTCGGGCGGTTGCCCCCCCCAACACCGGAGCTCATCCCTCCGCCCCCGGATGCTCCGCGATCACCACGCTGCTCATCCCCCCGCGCGGTCGCCAGTCCGTCGTCACGCGCAGCGTGCGCGGCGCCAGCACCGCCACCAACTCATCCAGCAGCCGGTTGGTCAGCGCCTCGTAAAAAATCCCCTGTTCCCGAAACGCCTGCAAATACAGCTTCAGGCTCTTGAGCTCCACGCAAAGCCGGTCCGGCGTGTACTCGATGATCACCGTGCCGAAATCCGGCTGACCCGTCTGCGGGCAGCGGCTGGTGAATTCCGGCGCGACGTGCCGGATCACATAATCGCGACCCGGCGCCGGGTTCGGAAACACATCCAGCCCGAACCGGCCGCGCTTCAGTTTGGTGTTCCTGTTGGTGTTTCTGGCCATGCGGCCCAGTGTACCGCCGCGGCGGCTTCCGTTGCCCGCGTCGCGCCGGGCGCTCACAATCCCCACTGATGGACCCGAACCCGCAGCCCGCCGCGTGCATCCTGCACCTGGTCAGCGCCGACCTCCCGCCGCGCGCGATGGAGCGCCTGCGCAGCCTCGCGCCGCTGCTGGCCCGCCAGACCGACCCGCGGCACGCATTCGCCGAAATCCCGCGCGCGCCCCGCGCCGGCGATCCGCCGCCGCGCCTGCTCGAGCAACTCGGCGTTCGCGGCGTCCGGCTATGCAGCACCCTTGGCGATTGCTCAACCGACCTCGCCCGGCTGATGACGCGCCTCCGCCCCCGCGCCGTCCACGCCTGGAGCCAGGCGGCGCTGCGCGCCTGCGTCGAGCGCGGGCCGCTCGCGCGCTTCCGCCCCGACCCCGGCGAACGGCTCGCCCTGCGGCCGACGCCGCTGCTCGTCGAGGCCGAAGCGGCGATTGCCGCTCCGCTGCTCATCACCCGCGCCGCCGACCGCGGATGGTTCTATCCCCCGACTTACGTCTGCGAATGCCCCGACGCCGCCGAGCGCCTGCGCCGCATATGGGTCGCGCCCGAGCGCCTGGTGATTGTGCCGGGCGTCATTTCCGAACCGCCGATCGCCGCCCCGGAGCAGATTCGCCGGCGCATCGGGTTGGAGCCGCGGACGCGGGCGGTGCTGCTTTTGCCGCCGATCGACCGTGAGGAGGAATCGCTGCTGGGCTGCTGGGCCGTGCTGGTGCTTCAAAAGCTGCATCACGACGTGCGGGTCGTGATTCCCGGCGAAAATCGCGAAGTGCGGCGCATGCTGCGGCTGGTCGATGCGGCGCGGCAGGATCACGTCGCGCACTTTTCCGGCGAAGAAGCGACCCTGCCCGAGCTGCTGCGAATCGCCGATGCGGCGGTGCTGGGCGGATCGCGGCCCGCCATCCACGCCGTCCTGAGCGCTGCGCTCCTCGCAGGCATGCCGATTGTCGCGGATCGGCGCGCCGTGGCGGATCTGGACGACCACGGTGACATTCTGTGGCCCGCGGAACAGTGGCAGCCGCGCGCCATCGCCACCGTGCTTCGACAGGTTCTGGAGAATCCGGCCGCCGCCCGCGAACGGACCGCCCGCGGTGCGGCGCTGGCCCGCGACCGCTTCGATCCCGTCCGCACCCTCGCGGCCTGGAACGGCCTCTATAGCGGACCGGCGGTCTCCTTCCTCGGGCCGCCTGTGAGCGACATGCGCCCCGTCGCCGCTGGTCATTGAAAGGAGCAACCGTGCGGGAGTGGGTCAGTCTCAATGGCCGCCTGATGCAGCCCGAACAGGCGCAGGTCAGCGCCTTTGACGCCGGGTTGCTGCAGGGGGTCGGCTTGTTCGAGACGATGCGCGCCTACCAGGGGCGGGTTTTTCGCGCTCGGCCGCACCTGGAACGGCTGGCGAATTCCGCCCGGACGCTCGGCTGGAGCAGCATTCCGGACATCGGTCGCATGAATGACCAGTTGCGGCAGGTCGTCAGCGCCACCGAGCTGTCCGATGCGCGGGTCCGCCTGACCGTCACCACCGGCACGCTGCGGCAGTCGGAGCACGAAACCCCCGACCTGACAATACTCGCGACGGCCGCAACCGACGGACTGTATCCGCCCGAGTTGTACGCCCGCGGCATCGGGATGACGATCAGCCGCTGGCGGCAAAATCCGTTTGACCCCATCACGGGTCACAAGACCGTGAGCTATTTTTCGCGGCTGGCCTCGCTTCGCGAGGCGCACGCCGTCGGCGCGATGGAGGCGCTCTGGCTGACGATCGACAACGAGGTCGCCGAGGGTGCGATCAGCAACGTGTTCGTGGTGAAGGAGGGCGCCTTGCGAACGCCGGCGACGAACCTGCCGGTGCTGCCGGGGGTGACCCGCGCTGCGGTGCTGGAGTTAGCCGGAATCCTGGGAATCGCAGCGCGCGAGGAGCGCCTGCAGATCGAGGATGTGCTGGAGGCCGACGAGCTCTTTGTCACCAACAGCATGATGGAACTGCTGCCGGTGATCCGGCTGGATTCACACGCGATCGGCAGCGGCCGGCCGGGCGAGATCACGCGCCGCCTGCACGAAGCCTATCGCGAATGCGTGCGGAGGGAGTGCGCCAATGCCCAGGGGTAGAAGCTGGGACGCGGGGATCGGCCGAGGTGTGTCGGATGGCTCTGCGCCGCGCGGCCCCGGCAGCGACGATCGCGGCTGGACCCGCAAAGTGGTGCAGCGCGGCGGTGCGCAGGGGCTGCCCGATGCCCCCGAGGAGAGCCTGCTCGCCAAGGGCGGGTTGAACCGCCACGGCGTCTCCACCGGCCGGATCGCGCAAGGTGCACCCGAAGCGACAACGGGGCCGCAGGCGGCGCAGGATCGCACCATGCCGCGCGAATCGCGCGTGCGGCGCGCTGCGCCGGCGACGGACTCTCCCCCGCAGACGCCGCTCCCGGGCGCATCGCCGCGCGCAGCCCGCACCGGCAGCGCTGCGCGAGGCGGCAGCGCGAAGCGCCGCGGATCGAGCGCCGGAGGACGAGGCGGCGGGAAAGGCGCCGCGCGCCGCCGGGCCACCGTCGCCGACCTGCTCGCCGCGCTGGATCAGCTCGCGCCGCTGCGCCACGCCGCAGATTGGGACAACGTCGGCCTGCTGGCTGGGCAGGCGGCGCGGCGCGTGCAGCGGGTGCTGGTCGCGATCGACCTCACGGACGCCGTCGCCGCCGAGGCGCTGCGCGAGCGCGCCGACGCGCTGGTGCTCTATCACCCGCCGATCTTCAAGGGCATTCGCTCGATCACGGCCGCGGCGGCCTGCCCGACGTCGGCGCTGTGCGAACTGCTGGCGGCGCGAACGGCGCTGCTGGCGGTGCATACGGCGCTGGATGCGGCCGTCGGCGGAACGAATGACCTGCTGCTGGACGCCTTCGACGTGGCGGAGCGAGTGCCGATCGAACCGGCGTTCGAGGACGGTCGCCAGTTCAAACTGGCCGTGTTCGTGCCAGTGGATCAGGCGGCCGAGCTTCGCGCGGCGCTGTCGGCCGCCGGCGCCGGGCGCATCGGCAATTATGACGAATGCAGTTTTGAGACCGCGGGGGTCGGCACTTTTCGCGGCAACGAATCCTCCAATCCGCGCATCGGCCGGCGCGGCCGGTTCGAGGCGGTGGCTGAGCTGCGCATCGAGATGGTCGTGCCGGCGGCGGCGCTGGCGGCGGTCGTGCGGGCGCTTCACGCCGTGCATCCATATGAAGAGCCGGCCTTCGACATCTATCCGCTGCGCGGGGTGGCCGGCCGGGGCGCGGTCGGCATGGGGCGAATCGGCCGGCTGCGCAACCCCGCCGACGGCCGATCGCTGATTCAGCAACTTGGGCGGGTCGTGGACCTGCGAAATGCGCGGGTGGTGGGTTCGCTCGATCGGCGATTTGAGGCGGTGGCCGCGGCGGCCGGCTCCTTCGGCGTCGCCCGCTTTACTGATCCGCGAACGCTCTACCTCACCGGCGAATTCAAGCATCACGACGCGCTGGAGTTGCTCAAGCGCGGCGCAACCGCCGTTCATATCGGACATTACGAGAGCGAGCGGCCCGTCGTCGGCCGGCTCGCGGGCTGGTTGCGGACGCATCTGCCGGGGTCGGCGGTTCGGGAATCGCGGGCTGACAAATCCCCCTTCGACCCGATTGATCCGCCGGTCTCGAAGGGCCGGCCCCCGGGCCGGCGGCGCTGAACGGCCGACGAGCCGCTCCTTACCTGTTCGCGCCCGACGACAGGATCGTCTCCCGCCCGCCACGGTTGACACATGCGATGACGGCGGATTTACTACGTCTTCAAACTGCCTCGCGATCCGATCGCCGAATGGCGGTTGATCGCGCGGTGCGTCCGGCGCGGACACGCATAAGGAACCGACTCATGGATTCTTGGTTCGGCAGCCCGATTTATTATGTGGTCGTGGGTTTGCTCGTGGTGGTCATCATCGTGCTGTTCATCATGAAGAATCGGCAGCAGAACTAGCAGTCGAACACCGCGACGCGCCGGCGGTTGCGTCGGCGCGTCATTTCCCATCGCCGCTGCTCGCGCGGGCACCGGCCCGACCGCCGGCCCTTCGACCGGAAGCCAGACCGGGCGGGGGCTGCGTCCCGCTTGTTCCCGGAACCCCCCCATGCAGCAGACCCGCCTCCACGCCGTGCACGTCGAGCTGGACGGGCGCATGGTGGATTTCGCCGGGTGGGAGATGCCGCTGCTTTATCGCGGCATCGTCGAGGAGCACGTCCACACCCGCACCGCCGCTTCATTCTTCGACGTATCCCACATGGGGCGGATTGCCTTTCGAGGGGCGGACGCCGCCGCGTTTCTGGACCGCATTTGCACGCGGCGCATCGGCGACATGGCCGTCGGCGTCTCGCGCTACGGCCACGTCTGTCGGGACGACGGCGGGATTCTGGACGACGTCATCATTTCGCGCGACGAAGATCATCACCTGATGGTCTGCAACGCCTCGAACCGCGAGAAGCTGCTCGGCTGGTTCGCCGAGCGGCGCAGCGGCGCGGTCGAGTGGGAGGACCGCACGCTCGAGACGGCGATGCTGGCCGTGCAGGGGCCGTCGGCGATACCCATTCTGGAGCAGTTGCTGCCGCTCAAGCTGGCGGATCTGAAGCGCTACCACTTCCGCAGCATCTCGATGCTGGGGCAGACGGCCTGGTTCTTCCGCTCCGGCTACACCGGGGAAGACGGCGTCGAGGTCATCGCGCCCGCGCAATTCGCCGAAATCGCCGCCCGGACGCTGATGGAACGCTCCCAGGCGCTCGGAACACCGATCCTGCCGGCGGGGCTGGGGGCACGAGACACGCTGCGGCTTGAGGCGGGTATGCCGCTCTACGGGCACGAGCTGGACGAGTCGATTGACTCAATCTCCGCCGGGCAGGGCTGGGCCGTGGATCTCACAAAGGACTTCATCGGCGCTGCGGCCATGCGCCGCGTACAGGAGGCCGGCCCGCGACGGAAAATGATCGGGATGGAGATCGACGGGCGGCGCGTCGCGCGGCAGGGGGCGGAGATAAGGGCCGACGGAGCGACGATCGGCGTGGTGACCAGCGGCGCACCGAGTCCGACGCTGGGGCGGGTCATCGCGATGGGGTTTGTGGACGCCACCCGGGCCGAGCCGGGATCGCGCGTCGAGATCGATCTGCGCGGCAGCAGCGTAACAGCGACGCTCTGCAAGCTGCCGTTCTACAAGCGCGGGAAGTGACGCGGGGCGGGGGATGATGTGCGGGCGGCGACGTTGGGGGAAGTGACGCGGCGGGTGGCATGCTTTCGCGGTACTCCGCGTAAGCATGCTCTCGAAACGTCGCCGATGACCGTGGCACCGCCCTTCCGGGCGGTGCGGTGCATCGGGCGGAAGCCCGATGCTACTTTTCGGGTGTCGCCAAGTTTCGGGTGAAACTATGAAGCGGAGGTCGGGCCGGCGGCTGCACGGTTCCTGAACTCGTGGTAAACCAGCGTTTCGTGTTTGAGTCGAATCGTTGGCTTCCACACAGGAGAAGACCGTGAAGAAGTTCGTCGGCGTCGACCTCCACAAGCAGCGTATCGTGGTCTGCGTTGTGAACCAAGCGCGGCAAGTGCTCACTTCGGCCCGTTTCACCAATGCCGAGTCGATCAAGCTGGCGGCCTGGTTGAAGGCGCGCGCGGCTCATTCGACCTGGTGCTCGAAGCGACCGCCAGCTACGAGTGGTTCGTGAAGCTGGTCGAGCCGCTGGCTGGGCGTGTGCTGCTCGCTCATCCACGCAAAATGCGGATCATCGCCGAGAGCACGCGCAAGAGCGACAAGGTGGACGCCCGCGTGCTGGCGGAGTTCCTGGCGCTGGACATGATTCCGCCGGCGCACCGACCGACGCCGCGGCAGCGGGCGCACCGCAAGCTGGTGCGGCGGCGGGTCTGCGTACGGGCGCGGCTGACGTCGATCAAGAACCGCATCCGGCACGTGGCGGCCGAGTACAACGCGGACCGCAGGGATCTGTTCACGAGCGAGAGCCTGAAGTACCTGCGCGGGCTGAAGCTCGACCCCGTCGATCGCTGGCTCGTGCAGCGCCTGCTGCGCGAGTTGAAGTTGTATCGCGACGAGCTGAAGGCCGTCGATCGGCAGCTGGCGGCCTTCGCCCGCACAGCCGCCGGCCGCCGAAGCGGGCCACCGTGCGCTGCTGGATTCGATTCCGGCCGTCGGACCGGTGACGCGCGAGACGTTCCTGGCGGAGGTCGCCGGGCCGGAGCGTTTCGGCTCGCAGAAGAAGCTGACCAGCTACGTCGGCCTGCGCCCGGACAGCGCGAGTCGGCCGGCAGGCGCCACGACCTGGGCATCACGCACAGCGGCTCGCCGATTCTGCTGGGTGCTGCACCAGGCCGCCTGGCAACTGGTGCGGCGCTCGTCGCCCTGGCGACTGACCTTCGAGCGGCTGGCCCTGCGCCGCGGAAAGAAGAAGGCCATTACCGCCATCGCGCGGAGGCTGCTGTGTCTGATGCTGGCCGTCATCCGCAGCGGACGGCCGTACCAAGAACGGCCGCTTAAGCGCCGGCGACGCCCTCGGCGGCCTGAGGATCCAGCGCGCCGGCGAGTCAGCGGCGCAGCGTGCAACCGTCCACCATGGCAGCGAAACGCGTCTGCGTGCGTAGCGCGGACGCACGGAACGAAACGAATGCGAAGCGCTGGTGTGGAGGAGCGGCGACGTGACGAACCGGCGGACGACCCCGCGGCATGGCAGGAGCGCGTTCCCAACGCGCGCTCGGCAGGGTGAATGGCGGCGTCCGTCTTGTATTTTTCATGAGACGTCCGCTCCGGCGGATGATCTCGAATAGATGCCTGAGCGTCACGCGTCACGCCGCCCCCGCTCGTCAACATCTCCGAGGGAGGCCCTCCCTCGGCCTCGGGCTCTGGGCCTGTGCGGAAGAGAGTCAGCCCCAACGTCGCGACGCCGGCTGAGATGGGACAGATCGACCGACGCCGACGGCGACGGGCCTGACGGAAGAATCTTCCAAACAGAACCGCAGCCGCCCCTTGACATCGTTCGCTTCATAGATGCCATGCCGACGGCTTTGCGTCGGCATGCTCTTCATGACAGCTTCGTCGGGTGCGTTCGGACCGCACGATACGCCCCGCGTGGAGCGCGCCAGCCGACCGCGGTCCGAACGCACCCTGCAAACTCTCTGATCGGCAGGCGCAAGCGAGCGGACTTGAGCAGGGACGGGTTAGGCGTAGCATCATGTGAGGATAGCCATGGGTGACCTGCCAGTATTCTGTCGCCAGGTCCGAGCTCGGTCGAACGAGCATCGGCGTGCGATGAGGTCCTTGCGCCCGAGTGGCGCCCATTCGCAGATGGTCTCGATTCTTCGTCAGGAGCTTGATTCGCTTGTGCGCGTCATCTACCTTTTAAGGCAGCCCGATCGGCAGGTTCGTGCCGCCCTTGTCGCTTCATCCGTGGAGGGGCGACATTGGTGTAAACCCAATTCGAAGCAACGAGTTACTGATCGAGAAATGGTCGACATTTCAGGGCAGCTGCACGGTTGGGTTGGGTTGGTCTATCGATTCGGCTGTGCATTCATCCATCTATCCAGCTTTCACGACCACGGTGATCGAGATCCGCTGGATCAGGTTACGGACGAGGAGAGAAACAACCTCCTCTCCTACCTGCGCATGTACCACGGCGGTCCAATGGAACCCAATCCCCGGTTCGCTGGCATTGTGCCGTATCTGCCGGCCGTACTTGAGAAGATTGCAAATAATCTAAGTTGCTATTACCCCGGCCACCAAATGTTGAACATGTATTACCCCGCGGCGTATTGGATGGGTTCGGCTTTGAAGTAGTTGCGGACGATATGGGGTCTCCGCTGTGTGTCGCGGAGGTACAGTTCGAGGTTGAGGATCAGTTCGTCTTTGGTTGCGGGTCGCTGGCGGCCGATGGCGTTGGTCTTGACATCGTTGTTCAGATATTCGTCGGGGTTGAGTTCGGGGCTGTAGCCCGGCAGGAAGAACATGCGGATGCGGCGGCGGTTGGCCTGCAGCCAGTCGCACCGCGGCGGAGCGATGCACCGGGTGACCGTCCACGATCAGGAAGATTCGGCGCCGTCGCTGACGCAGCAGCCGCCGGCAGAAGCGGATGAAGACCTCGGCATTGAATGAGCCGTCGAAGACCAGGAAGCACAGATGTCCCCGGTTGGTGATGCTGGACATCATGTTCGCTCGGAAGCCGCTGGCCTGTTCCCGGAATCACCGGCGTCCGGCCGCGCCGACCGTAGCGCCCGGCCTGATGGTCGCTGCGCGCGCCGAGTTGATCGGCCCAGTGAATCTCGGCATGTTCGGCCTTGGCCTGCCTGGCGATCGCCGGATACTCCTCGCGCTTCCAGCGCTCCACGGCCGCCGGATCGCGCTCGTACGCCCGTCGCAGCGGCTTCTGTGGCGTGAAGCCCCAGCGCTTCAGGTAACGGTTGGCGGTTCGCACCGACACCTGCAGGCCGGTGCGGCGCGATCAGATCGCGGACCGCCTCGCGCGTCCACAGGGCGAAGGCCAGCTTGAGCTTGATCGGGCGTGCGATCGGTGATTTGCCTGACGATCGCGGCGGCCCGATGGGATGCCAGACGCGGTTCGGGGGCCGTCCGCGCTTCTTCGAACGCAACGACGTGATGTTGCCGCACTCCACCTTCGCCAGCCAGGTGTCGATCGAGGTCCGCGAAACGCCAAACGTCCGCGCCGCGGCCGATTTCCTCATGCCCGCGCGGATCGCCTTCACCACCCGAACCCGAATCTCTTCCTGCACCTGCGGCGACAGCTTGCGTGTATCGAGTTGACTCATGCATGAAGTATATCACAAAGCCACGACATGTCAAATATTATATGTCCCGGTTAGTATGAGCTGCCGAAAGGTGTCCTGTGTTCGAATGGCAATAGTGCGTACATCCTTGAGATCACCGGAACCGTACGCGACTTGACACCACAAGGCATGGTGGTCGTCGGGAGTCTCCCGGCGCTCGACCGATCACAGGACGAGATCGTCGGCGCCGTGCTGCGCGACGGGGTAGTGACTTTGTTCATGTTGGATCGTTCCCTGTTCCGCGCCGCAATCGGGAGCAGAGTGTGGAGCACAGTGCGATTGCCGTTCGAGGCAATTGAGATTGCTCGTGACTACACTGATATTGCTCGTGAAATCGCAGAGCGGACGCGTGAGTGAACGACCAGATCCGCGGCCGAGAGCGCAGCGGCCGCGATCGAAGAGGTGCATTGCAGCTTGTCCACGATGGTGCGTTCGGGCCGGTCGCGCGGCGTTGCGCAATGACATTCGCCTTACGCCGGCCCGAACACACTCTACGCGCTTGAAGTTGATAGAGTATTCCGCTGATGCGCACGACTGCCCCGAGCCCCCATCGGACGGTGCTCGCCTCCGCGGAGCCGCTCCGCTTCCGCGCAGCGGGAACGTGACGCCGCTGCGCCGTGTATCTCTTGTTCGCTGCGACGGCGTTCGCTGCGCTTGGGTTTCCGCCGGTGGTGGAGTGGTTTGTGCAGCTTCCATCCGGCGAGAGCTTGCCGCGAGCTCGCACGGAGTGGTTTTGTGGCGCGCTCCTGTTGATCAGCGGCTGGATGCTTGCGCTGCGCGTGCGAGTAGACGAGTCGGGCGTCACCTGGTCGCGGGGGTTGCTCATAGACACCTGGACGTGGACGGACTTCCGCAGCGGGCGCATCATCGCGGAGCCGGGCGGCGGCTACCTCGATCCCGGCCGACCGTGGTGGCGGAAGCGGCTCCCGATCGCCTGGTTGGACAAGGCGGACGCCTCGGCGGTCATCGCGCGAATCGAGACGCACCATGTTCCGCCGCCGGCGCCTCCTACGCCTTCCACGTTGACCATTCGGACGGGCGACGGCTGCGAAGCGCGCTGCAGCAGTTCTGAAGTTCTCTATCGCCGGAGGGGCGTCGAACGGCGCGTGCGCTGGCAAGACGTTCGCGGATTGTGGCTGCTCCGAGCGAGTGCCGGCCGGCGCGGATACCGCCTGGCGATTTTGTCGCTCCCGGACCGACAGCTTGTGTTGGGGCACAGTCGGCGCCTCTCTCGCTGCCGTCCGGACGGGGCCGGGGAGAGCGCGGAAGCGGCAGCCGACTTCCTATTGCGGCATGTGCCGCCTGACCGGGTGCAGGTCTCAATCGACGGAGAGCCGGTGACGAACCGGCCGGCCATCGAATGGCTGGTCGAGCAACTCGAGCGGCGGGCGCGGGGGGGGTGGTTGATGTCGTTCGTGATTGCCTTCTCGTTCGCCGCAGGGTCGATCATGATGATTGCAAGCCTCTTCGGAACGGAATCACCCAGCGCCGCTTCGGTCATACTAACCGGGACATATAATATTTGACATGTCGTGGCTTTGTGATATACTTCATGCATGAGTCAACTCGATACACGCAAGCTGTCGCCGCAGGTGCAGGAAGAGATTCGGGTTCGGGTGGTGAAGGCGATCCGCGCGGGCATGAGGAAGTCGGCCGCGGCGCGGACGTTTGGCGTGTCGCGGACCTCGATCGACACCTGGCTGGCGAAGGTGGAGTGCGGCAACATCAGGTCGTTGCGTTCGAAGAAGCGCGGACGGCCCTCCGAGCCGCGTCTGGCATCCCATCAGGCCGCCGCGATCGTCAGGCAAATCACCGATCGCACGCCCGATCAGCTCAAGCTGGCCTTCGCCCTGTGGACGCGCGAGGCGGTCCGCGATCTGATCGCGCAGCGCACCGGCCTGCAGGTGTCGGTGCGAACCGCCGGCCGTTACCTGAAGCGCTGGGGCTTCACGCCACAGAAGCCGCTGCGACGGGCGTACGAGCGCGATCCGGCGGCCGTGGAGCGCTGGAAGCGCGAGGAGTATCCGGCGATCGCCAGGCAGGCCAAGGCCGAACATGCCGAGATTCACTGGGCCGATCAACTCGGCGCGCGCAGCGACCATCAGGCCGGGCGCAGCTACGGTCGGCGCGGCCGGACGCCGGTGATTCCGGGAACAGGCCAGCGCTTCCGAGCGAACATGATGTCCAGCATCACCAACCGGGGACATCTGTGCTTCCTGGTCTTCGACGGCTCATTCAATGCCGAGGTCTTCATCCGATTCTGCCGGCGGCTGCTGCGTCAGCGACGGCGCCGAATCTACCTGATCGTGGACGGTCACCCGGTGCATCGCTCCGCCGCGGTGCGCGACTGGCTGCAGGCCAACCGCCGCCGCATCCGCATGTTCTTCCTGCCGGGCTACAGCCCCGAACTCAACCCCGACGAATATCTGAACAACGATGTCAAGACCAACGCCATCGGCCGCCAGCGACCCGCAACCAAAGACGAACTGATCCTCAACCTCGAACTGTACCTCCGCGACACACAGCGGAGACCCCACATCGTCCGCAACTACTTCAAAGCCGAACCCATCCAATACGCCGCGGGGTAATACATGTTCAACATTTGGTGGCCGGGGTAATAAGTGGATGACCGTCCCGGATGCTGCACCCAATCGTCAGCACGATCGACATTGCTATCACGCACCGAAAGCTCACTTCATGCATGTTGCGCACCAGATGGAGTGTGGATGCATCGTGTCATCAATGGGCGGAGTCATCCGTGCTGGGAATATCTGCACGCGGCCGGGACGATTGGACGAAGGGGGCATGCGCCAAGGGACAATGGACAATTCGAGCACAGCATGTCCCTGCCGCAGGTTGCCATCGGCAACAGTCTCCAGCCGGCTTCGCTTCCCGGCGCAGAATGTCGTGTGCAGCCTCAATCGCGACGGCACGAAGATCGGCCGACCACGATTCAGACACGACCGTCAAGGTGATCGCATCCCGGGGATCCGACGATGCTGCAAGCTCGCGAACCAGACGAAGCCGGTACCAGCGTGACGATCCCCTCGATTCAAGCAACAACTCGCGGAACTTTCGGTACATTTCGGGATCGTGCCCGCCTATCGGCACCCCCTGGCGTCTGGGGGGACGGTGCAACTCGTACACGTTGAAGATGTTCATTCGCTCGTCATGGGAAGCGCAATAAGGGTCATCCCAATCCCCACTTACATCAGCACGCACGCGCGCAATCGTCGCGGGACAGTGGTGCTGCGCTACACTATAGAGGGCGAGTGCAAGCAAGGCGATGTGAAACCACCGTCGCAGCACGAATCGCCATACGCCGGCTCGGCTAGAATCGGTCAACGTGCACCCTCCCCAACTGTCTTGGACACCTGCACTTGGTGTCGCGCAGGCGCTTCGCCTGCGGATGGTGTGCAGGCGCCTCTTCGACCGTTGATCTCGTCGTCACACGGATTCAACACCTCTCACCTCCCTGTGGTTTGACCGACGCGCTTCATCGGTGGCGGAATGCCCTTGCGGAAGTTTGTAGCGTCCGTTCGGGCCGGCGGCTGGCGAGCTCCTTCGCAGAGCGCCGCGTGGCCGGTCCGGACGCACCCCGCTCCTACGGCGACGACGCCAACCGGGCTGCCTCCGCGGCCGCAGCACGCGCCGACCAGAGCCGCACGGAACCATCGGCGTCTCCGGTTACCACCATGTCAAGGCTCTGAATCGCTACTGCCGTCGCGCCGGTCCGGGGACCGTACAGTGAGGCCACAAGCTCGCCATCCGACACGCGCCACACCCGGATTGCACCATCGAGTTCCCCTGCGGACACCAGCAACGACCCGTCCGGCGAGAACGCCAGACATTGGATCTGGCGACTGTGACCTGCCAGACTGCGCACCAGCTCGAATGATGCCGCATTGCGCAACTCAATCCGGCCGCGATGTTCTACAGCAATCACACCGGCCGCGTTCGATCCTGTAGTCACGCTTATCCCTGGCGGGCGCTCGACAACCTGAACTGATCGGACCGAGCCGGGTTCGGTCAGGTCGTGTGCAACCAGAAGGCCATTGATCGTAGAGCCGATGAACTCCGTGCGGACGCCATCGGTAATGGGATGGCCTCCTACTAGAAAGCTGGTTAGCCGAGCCGTCGCCAGTATGTCCCCATCCGGGGATAGCGTCTGCAGCGTGTCGTCCGAGAGGGCAGCGAGAAGTCCGGCGCCGGTCGGGTGGATGGCGAGGTCACTACACTCCCTGTTCGGGAATGACGCGATCTCCCGAAGCGGCGCCGACGGTCCGCTCCACAGCAGCACCGAGCCGGTCCCCGTGCCGACGAAGACACTGTCGCCATCCACGGCAAGAGAGAGGACGTGTGTGCCGCGAGCGAGTGAGACTCGCCGGATGGGTCGCAGATTGCGATCGTACCAGACGAGACGCTCTGAGCACGCAGCGACGATCCCCTGCTCGGTCAGGACGATGGGGCGTATCCAGTTCGCCCTGCCGGGCGCCTCCATTGCATGCGCGCGGATCTGTCCGCGCGGTGGAAGCAGCTCGAACATCGCCCCGGTGTCATGCCAATAGACCAGGTCGCCAAGCCGTGCGGCAGTGGAACGTTGGTCGATATAGTGACGAGTCAGTATTGCGCGGCGCCGGGATTTCGTCGCGGCCGCCAGCTCCCGTAGCAGCCGTCGGTACAGGCGGTGCCCGGCGGGATCAGTGGTGTCGGGGTCGTAATCCGATGGCTCAAGCGACTCAACGACAATATCCCCGCTTGCTGTGCGCAGCAGGAGCGACAGAAAGGGAGCGAGCGCAGCCGATTCGCCCCTCACATACCGATAGAGCAGGGAGCACCCGTAACTGTACAGCCGATACCCGTCGCCGGAGGCCAGAGTCGGCTCGTCCCACAGTGGGCGCGCCGGTGAGTGGCATCCAATCGCAGCAAGTGTGCATGCGATGGTCAGCAGCAGGCAGCGGCGGCGCGGGCTTCCGGGCACCGGTCTCTTCATTACGGCCCCTCCTTCGCTCCGTCCTTCGCCTCGCTCTTTGGTGTACAGCGCCTATTCAGTGTGTAGTGTGTAGCGTGTAGCGTGCGTTCGGGCCGGCGTCGGGCGAGCTCCTTCGCAGAGCGCCGCGCGGCCGGTTCGTACGCACCCCGCTCCTGCATGCTTACGCGGAGTACCGCGAAAGCATGCCACCATCAGCGTGTAGACATGCCGACGCAAAGCCGTCGACAGGGCACCCAACGCGCGACAGGGCACCCAACACGCGGCAGGGCACCCAACGCGGTTCAGCGCGGTGCGGGGATACGCTGCACGGCGCTACGTCGCCCGGCGGGTGGACGTGGCCCGGCCGATCAACCAGCCGACCAGCACGGAAATGCCCAGCACGCCGACGGGCACCAGCAACAGCATCATCAGGCTGCCGGCGATGCTCTCGATGAAGCCGGGCACAAAACCCTGCATCGCGCCGGCCACGGCGAAGCCCGACAGCGCCATCATCACCATGCCCGCCACGAGGAACCCGCCGAACAGCCCCTCGGCCGGATCACCGACCTGGATGTACTGCGGCGGCGCGATGGCCTCCCCCTGGTCGGCGCTGACATCCTCCGCAATCGGCGCCGGGGCGGAGCGCGCGACCGGCTTGGCCGCCGCCTCCTCCTGCTCCTGGCCGGGATAGATCTCGTCGAGCAGTTCGGCCCCGAGCGAGGTGTCGTCCGCTTCGCGGGTGAGATCGAGCAGCCCCGATCCGCTGCCGGTGCCCTCGAGCGAGACCTGGTCGCGGGCGGCACTGGTGATGGTGGTCTTGGCCATCGGGTCGGCGTCGACCTCCAGCTCGTCGTCGTCAAAAACGCCGACGCCGCCGGGGACGGCGGTATCCTCCTTGGACTTTCCGCCCGGTCGCGGGACAGCCTCGAGCCCGATCACGCTGGTGTTGCCGCTGCTGGCGATGGTGGGCAGTTCGTCATCAGCGGCGTCGAGCGTCAGCTCGCCGGTGTCGCCCTTGCCGGGGCCGGCCAGCTTGGTGACGTCCTCGGCCTTGAAGAACAGCTTGCCGGCGTCGCGGAATTCGCGGAGCTTGCCGTCGCGCACCAGCCCCTTGATCTCGTCAGGGGATTTCTTGAGCAGGGCCGCGACTTCGTCCATCGTGTAGAAGGGCTTGGCCATCGACGTGATCCTCGGCGGCTGGGGGTGCGTGGGGGGTCAGGGGTTTTCCGGCGGCTGCGCGGGGCGGGTGGCGGGGTCGTCCTCGACCCGCCCGGAAGCCTGCCGCCGCTGTTGTGCAACCAACTCCTGCACGGCCCGGAAATCCGGCGCCGCGCTGTTGAAATCCTGCAGGTACCGATCGTAAATCCAGGTCCGGGCCGCCATCAGGCGCAATCGCCGGTTCGGCCCGGTCGAGTCAATCTCATAACACCAGATCGTACCCTGATCCACGTCCAGCATGAAGAGGCCGAAGCGATTGTGGTCGAGCTGGCCGGTGAAGGCGAAGATGCCGCGCGCGCCGGCGAGCGGCTGATTCTGAGCAAAGGCCGCCCCGCCCTCCGGAGATCGGAACCACAGCGTGAGCGCGATCACCGCCAGAAGGCCGGCAATGACCCACTGCACAAGCGGAACCGAGGCTCGTGATTCGGCGACCATGCGGGAGGAATCCAGGGCGGTGCGCGGGCGGCGAAGGCCCGTCGGCGGCTCCGGCCGGGGGGTCGGGGATTTTTCAGGAGCGGCCCGGCACCGATCCATCAGGATGGTATCCCGTCGCCGGGGGAACGCAACCCTTCCCGGTGTGATCGGGCAAGGTCGGTCGGGCAATTCGGTTGCGGACAAGTCAGAGGGGGGTGGCGGCCGTTCGACGGCCCGGCTATACTCTCCGCAAATTGAGTCGGGGCAGACGGCTACGGCCGGCGGCTTCGGCTGGCGACTGAATTTCGGCCCGTGATGGGCACTGACTGTCTTGATCGCACGCCGTCCCGGCGACGGCGTGTCTTGTGAGCAACCTACGGGACGCGTGTTGGAATCCTGCGAATTTTTCCCAGGGGCGACGATTATCCGCTGAATCATTCGTTATTCCGCCCCTCGACGACACGCAGCACCGCGGGACAGTGCGCATTTCAACCCGGGCGCTCCCTGCGCTCCGGGCGTGCCTCCCGCCAGCCTTGAACCACCCGCCGATCCAGGTCTTCCCCGTCGAGCGTTCGGCGGCGCTGCGCGCCGTCGGCCGGTCGATCGGCGGATCATCACGAATTCGGAAGGATCGCCATGAACGGGGTAGCGATACTGGCGGCGGTGGACGGGATGACGATTGCCGTGGGGCTGGGTGCGCTGCTGGTCGGTGGCGGCATCGTCTTCGCGGCGATGCGGGCGGCCGAGCGGTCGGCGGCGGCGAGCCGGCGGGCGATGATCGAAAAGGAGGCGGCGGTCGCCCGGGAGAATGCCGAAGCGATCGTGAAGAAGGCCGAGGCGGAGGCGCAGAAGAAGTTCGTGGACTCGCTGGAGCGGTTTGAGCGGGAAACGACCGAGACGCGGCGCGAGTTGAAGGAATCGGAAAAGCGCCTCGAGAAGCGCGAAGACCAGCTCGACAAGAAGCTGGACGTGCTGTCCACCAAAGAGAAGAAAATCGAGGCGGCGGATCAGCGCATCGCCGCAAAGGAAAAGGAAATCGCCGACACGCAGGCGGAGATCAACGAGCTGCGCGCCCAGCAGCGCGACGAGCTGCTGCGGGTCGCCCGGCTGACCCCCGACGAAGCCCGCCAGTTGTGCCTCGATCGCATCGAGCGCGAGCTGGAGCGCGAGTGCGGCCAGCTCGTGGAGCGGATGGTGGACGAGGCCACCGAGAACGCGAAGGAAAAGGCCCGCACCATCGTCATCGGGGCGATTCAGCGCTACGCGGCGGAGCACACCTGCGAGAGCGTGGTGGCCTCCATCGACGTGCCGTCGGATGACATGAAGGGGCGGATCATCGGCCGCGAGGGGCGGAACATCCGCGCCTTCGAGAAGGCGACCGGCGTCACGGTGGTGGTGGACGACACCCCCGGAATCGTGACCGTCAGCGTGCATGACCCGGTCCGCCGCGAGGTCGCGCGACGGGCGATGGACAAGCTCATCAAGGACGGGCGGATTCACCCGGCCCGCATCGAGGAAGTCGTCGAAGAGTGCACGAAGGAAGTGGACGCGGTGGTCGTCGAGGCCGGTCGGCAGGCGGCGATCGAGGCCAACGTCAACGGCCTGAACAAGAAGGTCACGGACATCCTGGGGCGGATGCAGTTCCGCACCAGCTACGGGCAGAACGTGCTGCGCCACAGCATCGAAGTCGCGTTCCTGTGCGGGATGATGGCGGATGAGCTGGGGCTGGACGGCGCGCTGGCGCGACGCTGCGGCCTGCTGCACGACATCGGCAAGGCGATGGACCACGAGGTCGAGGGCAGCCACACGAAGATCGGCGCCGAGTTCGTGAAGCGCTTCAATGAGCACCCGGCGGTGGTCAATGCCTGCGCCGGGCACCACAACGACGTGCCCGCGACGCACCCCTATACGCCGCTGGTCGCGGCGGCGGATGCGATCAGCGCGGCGCGGCCGGGCGCGCGGCGCGAATCGCTCGAGCGCTACATCAAGCGCCTGCACGATCTCGAGGCGATCGCGACCGGGTTCGAGGGCGTGCGCAGCGCGTATGCGATCGAGGCCGGGCGCGAGGTGCGGGCGATCGTGGACGCCGTGCGGACGGACGATCGCTCCTCGCTGAAGCTGGCGCGCGACATCGCCAAGCGGATCGAGGAAACGATGCAGTTTCCGGGGGAGATCAAGGTGACGGTGCTGCGCGAGGTCCGCGCGACGGAGTACGCCATCAGCGGCCGCGGCCGCATGACGGAGGATGCCCGGCCGTAGGGCGCGGCCGGGCGCGGCGGGTGTGTCTGCGCGGTATACTGCCCGCTCGCATCGGCGCGGGTGGGGTTTGTGGTTTTCGGGCCGTCAGCGCCGCCGTTTCGGCATCATTGAGGAACCGGAATGACTCCATCGCAGGCTCCGATCGCATCGCCGGCGGCTTCGGCCGGGCCATTTGCGGGCGGCGCGGTTTCGCGGCCGCTGCGGGCGGTGGCGGATCGGGTGCTGATCGTCGGGCTGGACGGGGCGACATTCGACGTGCTGGACCCGCTGATGGAGCGGGGGCGGATGCCGAATCTCAAGCGCTTCATCGCGGAGGGGGTGGCCGGGACGCTGATGTCGACGCGGCCGCCGATCACGCCGGCGGCGTGGACGACGTTCATGACCGGCAAGGGGCCGGGCAAGCACGGCATTCTTGATTTCGAGAAATATGATCCGCGGCGGCACGAGCTGAGCTTCAACAGCACCTACGAAATCCGCGAGAAGACGATCTGGGAGCTGTTGTCGGAGAAGGGGCTGCGCGTCGGCAGCGTGAACGTGCCGATGACCTATCCGCCCAAGCCGATCAACGGCTTCATGGTCAGCGGGTTTGAGACGCCCAGCGTAAAGGCGGAATTCACCTGGCCGCCGGAATTGAAGCAGGACATCTTCCGCATCCTGCCCAACTACAACTACCGCACCAACTGGAAGCGCAAGGCGCTGGGCGGGGATGACGTTTTGCGGCAGAACCTGGAGTACATCTGCAACAGCTTCGACCAGGGCTGGACGCTGACGCAGCACTGCGGCGAGGCGTACGGCTGGGACGTGCTGATGGTGGTCTTCAAGCTGGTGGACAACCTGCAGCACAAGGCGTGGAAATATCTCGACCCGCGCACCGCGCCGCGCTACGGGGAGCGCGCCGAGTGGGCGGCCGAGTGCTTCAAGCGGCTCGACGACGCGCTGGGCAAGCTGCTGCAATACGCGCAGGATCGCGGCGCGACCGTGATGATCATGTCCGATCACGGCCACGGCAGTCTGGAGGGCAAAGCGCAGCCGAACCTGCTGCTCAAGCGCTGGGGCTTCCTGACGCTGCGCAGCCCGTGGGAGCAGGCCGGGCAGCGGGCCGCGCACTGGGTGCGCCGCCTGACCAAGGGGAAGGTGACGCGCTTCGAGCAGGGCAGCCGCGGGATTGAGTCCGAGCTGGCGGTGGACTGGTCGCGGACGCGCGCGTGCGTGATGCACGCGGGGATTTACGGCTTCCTGTACCTGAATCTCAAGGGGCGGCAGCCGCACGGAATCGTCGATCCGCGGGATTATGACCGCGTGCGCGATGAGCTGGTCGAGCGTTTCACGTCGGCGACGGCGCACGATCGGCACGGCCGCGAAATCCGCATCTTTCCGGAGGTCTATCGCACGGAGCAGTTGTACGGCTGTCGGCGCGATGAGAATCCCGATCTGCCGGACCTGCTGCTGTCCCCGATGCCGGGGCTGGCGGTGGTGCGGAAGATCCGCGGCGGGCGGGCGGTGCGCTGGTCGAGCGAGGATCGGATGGAGGGGACGCATCGCGTCGAGGGCATCTTCGCGATGGGCGGGCCGAACGTGAAGCGCGGGGCGCGGGTGAACGCGGAGATCGCGGACATGGCGCCGACGCTGCTGGCGGCGCTGGGATTGCCGGTGCCGGTGGACATGGAGGGGCGCGTGCTGCGCGATCCGTTCACGATCGAGCCGGTGGTGGAGCGCGAGCCGCCGGTGAAGAAGGTGATGGAGGAACACGGGGTGGTGTACAGCGAGCAGGACAAGAAGATTCTGGAGAAGCGGCTCAGCGAACTGGGGTATCTGGAGTAACGTCCGCCCGGTCCGCCTTCCGTTCATTCTCAATGGGTGTGTGCGGGGGTGCGCGTCACGGCGCGGCCGGGTCCATTCTGCGCATGATTTCTTCGGCGAGCTTTCTGAACTGCGCGGCACAGTTCTGAACCGCTGCGGCATGGCTGCCGATGGCGCCCTCGGCGGGGGTGAGGCGGAACATCGGCTTGCGGGCGTCCTGGGCCATTGGCATCAGGCTCTTGAAGTGCTTGATCATCGCCAGGCGGCTGGGGTCATCGTCGCCCGGCGGAGGGCCGGAGTCGCCGAGCACGCATTCCCGGTATACCGCCGGGACTCGATCGGCCCAACGGGCGTAGGACTGCACCGGCCGGTTCTCTCGAACGGATGGATTCAACAGGACGTATCCCAGCGGCGACATGCTGCCGGTGGGCATGTCCAGCCCGGGTGGAACCTTGCCGTCCGCCCGGCGTTTCGCCCAGCCGCCCCGCCAGTCGCGCAGCGTGGGGCCGAGGTTGCGCAGCCCCTGCAGCGAGAAGAGGTCCGGACCAAGCGGGACGACCACGAAATCGGCGGCGACGAGCGCAGCGCGGTTCAGCGAGCCGATACTGGGGCCGACGTCGATCAGGGCGAGGTCGGCGTTTCCGCGCTGCGCACAGTCCCTGATCACGCGGTGGAACGCGGTCATGACGCGAAACGCGTCCGCGGCGTTGGACGCCTTGTCGTCAAGGCACCGCCCCCACGCCTCCCCGACGCGGTCTTCAAACATTCCCAGTCCCAGATCGCCGGCGAGCAGGCTCAAGTGCGCATCGATGCGGATCGGATTCACCGCGCGCACGTCGCCGACGTGATCGGCGATCGGTTGGATCGCGGTGAGGATCGAGTCCTCTCCGGACGGGCGCGACCAGAGCGATTCGACCCGATCGTCATCCAGGAAGCTGCTCGTCAGGTTGGACTGAGGATCAAGATCGACGGCCAGTACGCGCTTGCCCAGCTCGCTGAACATCCACGCCAGGTGGTAGACAAGCGAAGTCTTTCCGACGCCGCCCTTGTTGTTGAAGAACGCGATCGTCCTCACGGGCGCCTCCGGACGATCATCAGCATGTGGTTCGGGCCGAGCTGCCAGTCCAGCGGCGGGCTTTGATTCTTCTGCAGGTCGCTCTGGGCGACGGCGATTCCGCGACCAAAGCGGTTGGCGAAGCCCAGGGTGCGCGCCGCTTCAGCGAGCACGGGGTTTCGATAGGCGGTGACCCGCGGGAAGTCCTCGCGTGTGAGATCGCCGTAGAGCGAGCCGGGGTTGAGAATCTCGATGCGGTCGGTGAAGTGGTTTACGTGGATCGGCGTCGTCGATCCATCGTAGTTGCGGTGAATGACCGCGTTGATGAACAGCTCGTGCAGGGCGACTTCCGGGTAGGCGCTGACCACGGACTCGCGCAGCTCGGTGCTGCGAACGGGGCGCGCCATCGCCGCCTCGCGCGCGAGCGCATCGAGTCCGCGCATGACGGTCAACAGGTCGCCCGCCAGGCGCAGATCGCGGATCGCAGGGGCGGCCTGATCGACGCCGTCATACTGCACAACCTGAACATACGCGCCGGGAAAGAAATCGAGCGGGCTGGTCCCGAAGAGCAGCACGGCGGCATTGGTCGGGGCGCCGAGCTTCCGGTGGTAGAGACGAAGGGAGCCTAACTGATCCTCGATGCTGCGCGAGTTCTCCAGCAGGACGTCCGGCGAAACGGCCTTGGGCAGATAGTTGAGCGTGAAGAGGTCGAGCGCCAGGTCGTCCAGGGTCGCCTCCCGGCAGGCGCGCATGTCCCAGGTCATGGCCCGATCAATGCGTCGCTCCTCGAGCCGCCGTTCCTGCTCGGGGGTGGCGCGATCGGCCGCCGGCCCGGTGCGGATCCAGACCGTCTGCTTGAATCGCACCGGCGGCATGTCCGAGGGGCGCACCTCCACGACGACGATCTCAGACCCGCGATAGGGCGCGCGATACACGCGCAGATCGGGAACCGGCTGGATGTTGCCGTTGGTGCGATACCCCTGAAACTGCGCGAGAAGTTTCTCGGTAACTTCGACGCGCGACGGCTCGCCGCGCTCATCAACGCCGACCAGCAGGTAGCCCGGCCGTCCCGACCCCGGCATGTCATTGGCGAACGCGCAAATGGCCTTGCAGAATTTGTCCGTGTCATTCACGGAAGTGGTGCGCTCGACGCCGGGCGACTCCAGGTCCCGTCCCAGCGCCTCGATATCCGCCTGTTCGTCGGGCATTCGATGAGTTTCGATCCTGCGCTACTCACCGTCAAGCAGCGACCACGCAGAGCAGCGCGCCCCCCGGACCAGCGCACCGCGACGACCGCCCCGGCCCCATCGGCCGGACAGTCGTCGCGGTGTGTGCTTGTGCGAGCCTGGTTCGCCCGCCGGATGTCATTGCCGAGCCGCGCCGGCGGTCGTGCGCGCCGGGCTACTGGAGCTTCATCTTGTCGAGGAAGCCCTCGAGCTTTCGGGCGCGGACCGGGTGCTGCAGCTTGCGGATGGCCTTGGCCTCCACCTGCCGGACGCGCTCGCGCGTCACCTTGAAGATGCGCCCGACCTCCTCCAGTGTGTAGGTGTAGCCGTCGCCGATGCCGTAGCGCAGCTTGATGATCTCGCGCTCGCGGTAGGTCAGTGTCTTGAGGACGGCCTCGATGCGGTCCTTGAGCATCTCGCTGGTGGCGGTGCTGACGGGGCTTTCGGCCTTCTCGTCCTCGATGAAGTCGCCGAAGTAGCTGTCCTCGGATTCGCCGACGGGGCGATCCAGCGAGATGGGGTGGCGGCTGATCTTCATCACCCGCCGCGCCTCGCTGACCGGCATCTTGGCGTCCTCGGCGATCTCTTCGATCGTCGGCTCGCGGCCCAATGCCTGCAACAGGCGCTTGCTGATGTTGCGCAGCTTGCTCATCGTCTCGATCATGTGCACCGGGATGCGGATGGTGCGGGCGTGATCGGCGATGGCGCGGGTGATGGCCTGGCGGATCCACCACGTCGCATAAGTGCTGAACTTGTAGCCGCGGCGATACTCGTACTTGTCCACGGCGCGCATCAGGCCGGTGTTGCCCTCCTGGATGATGTCCAGGAAGCTCAGGCCGCGATTGCGGTATTTCTTGGCGATCGAAACGACCAGCCGGAGGTTTCCGCCGGCGAGTTTGCGCTTGGCGTCCTCATATTCGCCGAAGACGCGCCGTGCGTCATCGACGCGCTTGCGCAGATCCTCGCCGTGCTCCATCGCCAGGTCGGTCAACCCCTCGAACTCCTCGCGCATGGCCTCCGCCTCGTCGGGCGGAATGGCCTTGGCGCGGCGGGTGAGGTCGTTCTGGATCGACTCGATCTTGGTGATGATCGCCAGCAGCTTGCGCATCAGCGGGGTGATGCGGCTGGTGCGCAGGGGCAGTTCCTCAAGCAGCGTGGTGGCGCGGCGGCGGCGCTGGTTGATGCGGTCGACGCTGGCCTTGCGGGCGGCGGCGGTGGCGCGGCCGTCGCGGACGACCTTCCAATCGGCCTGATTCAGCTCCAGCAGCTTGCGGACGGTGGCGAGGTTGGCCGGCAGGCGCTTGACGATCGTCGCCTTGGCGAGGCTCTCGGTGGTGCTGATCTTCATCGTGCGGTCGAAGGGCATGCGTCCGTCGGCGACGGCCTGCATCATGTCCACCGCGCTCTGCGCGACGAAGTCGTTCTCCAGCACCTTGCGCCGGAAGGCCATGCGGGTCAGCTCGATCTTCTTGGCCAGCGCGATTTCCTCCTCGCGGGCCAGCAGCGGAATCTCCCCCATCTGGGTGAGATACATGCGCACGGGGTCGTCGATCCGCCGGTTGGTGGCCTCGGCGTTCAGATCGACGGCGGCGGCTTCCCGCTCGATTTCCTCGGGCGAGACAGCCTTCACGCCGCGCTTCGCGCCGGCGGCGCGGATCTTTTCCGCCTCGATCTCGTCGATCATCGTGATGCCGCTCAGCTCGATGCGGTTGAGCACGCTTTCGAGCTTTTCCGGCGAGACGGCTTCGTCGGGAAGCGTCTCATTCAGCTCCTCCCAGGTGAGATAGCCGCGGGTCTTGCCCTGCTCGATGAGCTTCGTGACGCTCAACTCGATCGGGTCAAAATCCGCGGGCGTTGTCACCGGGTCGGCTGCGTTTGTATTGGAAGCCATGAACGGCCCGTCCTTCGTTGTTGGGGGTGACGCCGCGCCCGCCGGCGCAGCGACCGATCCGCCTCTCGCACGTCCGCGAGGCGGCGTGACCGTACGACTCTCTTTCTGACGCGGCGTCGGGGCGCCGGCGGCGCCCTTCGGCGCAGCAACGCTCCGGGCGGGTTTGGGTCGCGCGGCATCGCGTGCGACAACCCGCTTTGCGGTTACCCGACTGCGCCGCCTGATGCGTTCCAACGGAAACCCTGTTGACGACGTGCCGCGCCGAGCGCCTCCAGAAAATCGCGCTCGCCGCTCTCACAAACAGAACCGACACCCTGCAGCCGGCCGCGGACCTCTTCCATCTGGAGAGCGTCCAGTTCGATCACCAGCCGAGAGCGACAGACATCAAACGCACCCGCCGCATCGGACGGCATCGCGCCGAAGCGGCTGATCCGGCTCACAAGCTCCAGGAGCAGCGGGTCGTCACACCGCTCCAGGAATTCCTCGCGACGGAACGGCCCGTCGCGTTCGAACAACTCGCGAGCCGCGGACTCCAGCGCCGACCACGCGGGACAAAGCACGATCGCTTCCGCGAAGGCGTCGTCCTGCCAGCCGAATGCGCCCGGCTCCTGAATCATCAGCCCGAGCAGTTCCTCCACCGCGGCCACCAGGCCGGGCGGAAGGGTGCGCGTCTGAGAATCATAGGCGGACCGATCCTCGCCGACGCGCTGCGCGAGCGGCGAAGACACCGCGCCCGGGCGGCGCTGCCGCGCCCGGACGAGCAGATCATGAACCGTCCCAACCGGCAGCGAAAGCAGTTCCGCAAGGCGACCGACCAGCATCCCCTGATCGATGGGGTCGATGCTGCCCGCGGCCGAAGACGCCGCCACGAATTCCAGAAAGGCGACCGACGCATTTCGACGGGCCGGCGCACTGCCGCCGTCGAATCCGGTAAGCATTTGCCGCCACTTGAATTCTAGCGCGTCAACGGCTGATTGCAACTGCTGAGAAAATGCCGCCCCACCTTCGCCGACGACCAGGTCGGCAGGGTCTTTCCCCCCCTGCAACGCGACTACGCGGACCTCGACGCGGTGCCGCAGAGCCGTCTCCACGGCCCGATCGGCGGCCTTCACCCCCGCTGCGTCCGAGTCGAAGCAGAACACCAGCCGGTCCGCGACCGGAAGCAGCAGTTTCACATGCGCATCCGTCAGGGCGGTGCCGAGCGTCGCGACGACGTTTAGGAAGCCGTGCTGGCGAAGCAGCAGCGCGTCCAGATAACCCTCGACAATGACGGCGGTGCGCTGCTTCTCGATTGAGTCGCGGGCGGCCGAGAGGCCGTACAGCACGCGCGACTTGCTGAATACCGCCGATTCGGGGGAGTTCAGGTACTTGGCAGGGTCCGCACCCAGCGCCCGACCGCCGAAGGCAATCGGCCGGCCGTAGGAATCGCGGATCGGAAATATCAGTCGGTCGCGAAAGCGGTCGTAGAGGTTGCCCTTTTCGCCGCGGGTGGCGAGGCCGGCCTGCTCCAGCGCCTCTTCCGTGACGCCGACCCGCGCCGCCGCTCGAACCAGGTCATTCCACGAATCGGGGGCGAAGCCGAGGCGCTCGGAAGCGATCAGGTCTTCGCTCAGTCCGCGACGACGGGCGTATTCGGCGCCGCTGCGGCCTTCGGGGCTTTGCAGGTTGCGGGCAAAGTGCTCGACGGCCCAGTCAATGACGCTGCGAACCGCGTCGCGGACGGCCGAATTGGCCGAGGAGCCGCTGCCGGGCCGCAGCTCAATTCCGGCGCGGCGCGCGAGAATGGCGAGCGCCTCAGGGAATTCGACGCGCTCGCGCATCTGGACGAACTTGATGACGTCCCCGCCGGCGCCGCAGGACCAGCATTTGAAGATGCGCTTCTTGGGGCTGACGGACATCGACGGCGTGTGGTCCGGATGGAAAGGGCACAGACCGACGAAGTCCTTGCCCTTACGGACGAGGGAGACGCGCTCGCCGATCACATCGACGATGTCCACCGCGTCTAACACGCTGTCTTTTAGTGAGTTATGCATTATAAGGACGATCGCGAACCTGCCGCATCGGGTCGAGCGGGCCAATAGCGGCGGCCAAGTGCCCAACGCCCTGGGCAACCACCCGCTACCGGACGGATGAAACGTAGCCGCGCTTTGGGGCGTCGTCAAATTCTGAAGCGAATTCTGGCGCAAATGGGCGCAAGCGGGCGCAATTCAGCGCACGAGGGCGCCATTCGGAGAGCATCTGCGCTCATCACCGCGAGTGACGGTTTTTCGCCGGCGCGATGCGGGTTCGTCGGGACGGCGGGCAAACGCCACAATGGAAGTCCGTTTGCGACAATCGGGGGCAGTACGCGGCATTCGGAGTCAGTTCACGCCAACCGGACTCATTACACTCTTGCACTCATGTCCGCCGCCGCCGCTTCGGCTTATCAACCGATTCGCGACACCCCGGACTGGCGGGCCGCCCCGGCTCCGTTGTTTCCGATCGCGATCGCGCTGATGGGGGGAATCATCGCGGGAAGACTGATCGATCCCGGGTTCGTGGGGATGGGGACGTGGGCTGCGGTCTGCGGCGGAGCGGCGGGGTTGAGCCTGTGGTTTCGGCGATTCAGGGGGAATTGGCGAGCGGTCGGTCAGGGGTTGCTGCTCGCGGCCGTGCTGTCGGCGGGCGCTGCGCGTTATCAGCAGGTGACGCACCTGCCGGCCAACCACGTGGCGAGGCTCGTCGGCACCGAGCGGACGCTGACGCGGATCAGCGGGATGATCGTCACGTCGCCGCAGGCGCATCCTGTGGAGCGGCACAATCCGTTCACGCCCTTCCAGCCGACCGCGCGAACGCGCTTCGTGCTCCGGGCGATGGAATTGCGAGCGGGCAGCGCGCCGACGGCGATCTGCGGAGACCTGCGGGTCACGGTGGGTGGGGAGCACTTTTCGGGGCGGATCGGTGATCGAATCGAGATCAGCGGGTGGCTGTCGCGCATACGCGGCGCGCAGAACCCGGGCGAGGCGAACTGGGCGGAGATGTTCGCGCTGCAGGGGATTCACGCGACACTGTCAACCGAGTCGGATGCGCTGTGCCGGGTGGAGCAGCGCGGGGCCAGTGCGGTAGGTCGCTTTCGGGATTTTCTGCGCAGCCGGGCGGCGGCGGCGCTGCTCGATCCGGCGGTGCACGTGGATGCGGAGGAGGCGGTGCGGGCGGTGGATGCGATGGTGCTGGGGCAGCGCAGCGCGGTCAGCGCACGGGTTGATGAGGCATTTGTCCGCACGGGGACGGTGCACATCCTGTCGGTGAGCGGGTCGCACGTGAGCGTGATCAGCGGCGCGGTGTGGCTGGTGGTGCGATACCTGCTGCGCCGAGGCCGAAGAACGTCAGCAGCGGCGATGCTGGTGGCGGTTTTGCTGTATGCGGCGCTGGCGGAGCCGAGCGCCCCGATCTGGCGGGCGACGCTGATGGCCGTGTTCGCATCGATCGCACTGCTCAGCGGGCGATCGCTGGCGAGCCTGAACTGGCTGGCGGCCAGCGCGGTGCTGGTGCTGGTGTTCGAGCCGCGGGAGCTGCTGCGGGCGGGGTTTCAGCTTTCGTTCGTGCAGGTGCTGGTGCTGTTCACGGTGGTGCCGGCGGTGTATCGCGTACTGAGCGGCAGCCGGCGGCAGGCGCTGGCGGGCGATATCCCGGAGGACGCGGACACGATCGGGGCGCTGCTGCGTCGGCGCGTGCGGCAATCGCTGGCAGCGCTAGCGGCGGTGTCGATCGCGGCGTGGGTGTTCGCCTTTCCACTGGCGGCGTGGCACTTCGGGTTCATCACGCCGCTGGGCAGTGTGCAATCCATGCTTCTGTCGCCGCTGTTTGCCGTGGTGATCGTGCTGGGGTTTGCGGGGCTGGTGCTGGGCGCGCTGATTCCGGGAGTTGCGCCGATCGCGTCGGGTGTCGTGGTGACGCTGATGAGCCGGCTGCTGGAGGCGGTGCAGGCGCTGGCGGCGTGGCCGGCTGCGCTGGTGGAAATTCCGCGGCCGCCGGGGTGGCTGGTGATCGCCAGCTATGTCGTGCTGGGGGCGCTGGCCGGGATGTGGCTGCGGCGCGAACGAGTCATTTTCGCGGCGGTGCAGCGCGCCCGGCTTCGGCACGAGCAACCGCCGCCGCCGCCGCGGGCGCGGCGCGGGTTGCTGCTGGCGGGGATGCTGACGGCGGGGCTGTGCGGCGGGTGGGCATGGTGGATCGGCGGCTGGGGTGTTCGGCCGACGTGGCATTCGCTGACGGTGCTGGCGGTGGGCAGCGGAAGCGCGGCGCTGCTGACGGCGCCGGACGGGTCGGCCGTGATTTTCGATTGCGGCACGCTGCACAATTTCGACGCCGGGGACGTGATGCGGCGGGCGCTGCGCGATTCGCGGGCGGTCCTTCCGGCGACGCTGACCCTGTCGCACGACAATTTCGATCACTACAGCGGCGCGGCGGCACTGATCTCGGGGGGTGACGCGCGGCGGGTGCTGGCTCCGGCGGGACTTCTGGCGGCGCGGGAATACTCGGCAAGCGTGGCGCGGGTGATCGACGATTGCGGCGGATTGTCACGGTTCGAGCCGCTGGCGGCGGATGATGAGCTGACGGTCGGCGCGGCGCGATGCGACGTACTGTGGCCTCCGGCGGATCTGCCGCCGGGGTTCTCGGCCAATGATCAATCTCTGGTGTTTCGGGTGATGATCGGGTCGCGGTCGCTGCTGGTGACGGGGGATATTGAGGAGGCGGCGATGCGGGCGCTGCTGGACGCGGCGAAGCGCGGCTGGATCGACCTGGCGTCAGAGGTGTTGATCGCGCCGCATCACGGGAGCATCGAGCGCGCGACGGGGGACTTTCTGCGGGCGGTGAATCCGCGGGTGATCCTGGTGTCGACGGGGCGGCCGCGCGAGCGATTCCGGGAGCTGGTGCGCGAGGCGCTGGGGGAGGAGGTTCGTGTGTTGAGCACGCGCGAGGTGGGGGCGATCGAAGTGCGGGTGCACGCGGATGAGCGGTGGGAGGTGCGGACGCCGTTCGCGCGTGCGGCGGGGCAGACCGCGGTCAGAAGCGGGCCGCACTGAATCGGGCGGGGGGCGCATTTCCCTTTTGTTGCGAGCGGCTGAGGACTAGAATGTGGACGGAGAAGTCCGAATTGGGGCGGCAAGGGAGCTCGGGCATGATTTCGCGGCGGACTTTCGTTCGAAGCGGGCTGGCAGCGGCATCGCTGGGGTGGCTGCGGGCGCATGGGATCGCCGGACCGCGCGGCGGGTTGCCTGCGGGTCAGGAGTTCCGGGCGCTGGTTGGAAGCCGGCCCCTGGCGGAAGTAGCCCGCGGCGGAGTGCTGATCAACGTCGGCGGCCTGCCCTTTCTACAAGGCTATGTGGGCGAGAGTTTCGACGATCAGACCATCCCGTTTCACGTTCCCGAAAACAACTTTCCGGGCGACTCGCCGCCGGCTCCGACCGAGACGATCGACGTGGCCATCGTCGGCGGCGGGATATCGGGTCTGCTGATGGCGTATCTACTTCGGCGACATCGGCCGGTCGTCTTTGACTACCTGCCGCGTTTCGGCGGAACGTCGATGGGCGAAACGTGGCGGGGCACGGCCTATTCGCTGGGTGGTGCCTACTTCATCAATCCCGACCCGGGCTCTGAGTTGGAGGCGCTGTATGAGGAGCTGGAGCTTGGGCGGGCATGCCGGCTGGCCGCCGGGGAGGATCCGGTCGAACTGAACGGTGTCATTCGGGACGACTTCTGGAACGTGGAGAATCTGCCGCGGGATGAGCAGGCGGCATTCACGGCGTACCTGGATGCGGTCAGCCATTTCGCCAACGACGCCTATCCGGACATTCCGCTTGATCCAAGTGCGGACAATGGCTGGATTCTTGACCTGGATCGCATTTCGTTTCGACAGGACGTGGAGAACAGGGTCGGTGGCCCTCTGCCCGCGCGACTGGCGTCGGCGATTCAGGGGTACTTCGCTTCATCGTTTGGGGCGGGCTGGGATGAGATCTCGGCGGCAGGCGGGTGGAATTTCGTGGCGGCGGAGGAGTACGGCCGCTGGGTGATGCCGGGCGGCAACGCATTCGTGGCGAACCGGCTGTGGGAGCTGCTCACGCGGTCCCCTGATCCTTTGGGCGGAAGCGACACGGCGACGCGCCTGCTTCCGGGCTGCAAAGTCGTGGACGTGCGGAAATCCCCGCAGGCGGACTGGCAGGTGACGTGGCAGGATCGTCAGGGAGAATTGCGCTCTCTGTTGGCGCGGCGGGTTGTGATGTGCTGCCCCAAGCACGTCGCCAAGCATGTTCTTCACAATCTGGACACCATTGACGACGCCAAGCGCCTGGCGATGGACCATGTTCACACGGCGGCGTATCTCTGCGTGAACGTGCTCGTCGACGGGGCTGTCGGGCATGACTTCTACGATCTGTTTCTGCTGAACACCGGCCTGCTGCCGATGTCCAGCCAGGAGTTTGCGCAGCATCCGCCGATCATCGACGTGATCAACGCGCAGTTCTCCGCGGTGGGACGACCGGCGAATTCGGTGCTGACGCTGTACTGGCCGCTGCCCTGGTCGCATGCGCGGCGGTCGTTCTTGACGGGGGACGACTGGACCGCCTACGCGAACCTGGCTGCGCCGCAGATTCACCGGGTGCTGGAGGTGCTCGGAATCGCGGCGGGGCGGGTTCGTCAGGTCCGGATGGGGCGGTGGGGGCACGCCATGCCGATCAGTGAGCCAGGCTTCATTGCCGACGGCTGGCCGGAGCAGTTGCGACGCCCGATTGAGGATCGCGTTTTCTTCGTGCATCAGGATAACTGGGTGCTGCCGGCCTTCGAGACGTGCATGCTCGAGGCGCTGCATTTCGCGCCGCAGGTTGCCGCGGGATTGCCGTAGTCGCGGGCGGGCTTGCGGTGTTGCCGCTTGAGGTCGCGGCATTCATGCCGGCGAATTGCAAATGCCGGCCGGCTCAGGGCCGACGGGGCGGCTGCGCGAGCGATTCCGGGAGCTGGTGCGCGAGGCGCTGGGGGAGGAGGTTCGTGTGTTGAGCACGCGCGAGGTGGGGGCGATCGAAGTGCGGGTGCACGCGGATGAGCGGTGGGAGGTGCGGACGCCGTTCGCGCGTGCGGCGGAGCAGACCGCGGTCAGAAGCGGGCCGCATTAGGGCGGGGGGAGCCGGTGAGCGTTTCGACGCGCCGCCATGGCGAGCCGATGGCGCCGTGGGGGCAAGGAAGCTGCAGGCCCGCGAGAGACACAAACGCTGGCACATGGCGGGCGAGTGGGACGTCCCGGCGAATACATCGAGAAGCTTGTTGACATGGACGGGGGGGGGGTATGTTCTGCGCACGGGCCGACTCAAGGAGAAGTGCAGTGAGCAAATATCGTGGAATCTTCGCTATGCTGCTGTTTGTGTCACTTACCGGCTCCGGCCTTTCTCACGCAGTTCCACCTTGCAATCAAGTGCTCGCCGAACTGGAGCCTTGCCCTCAGTGCGATATTCAGGAGTGCGTTTGTCTCTTTACGGGTATGCCCTGCCTGACTCGGGTGGTGTGTCATTTTCGACCGCTGATGGACGAGGGCTGGGTCTGGTATGAGAATGTGCCGACATTCTGCCGATGGGAATATCCGTGTGCAAGCGAGAACGGTGGACTGTGTCACCCAATCTTCAACAAGTGCCGCGTGAGCAGCACACCGGCCCAGAGTGGAAGTTGGTGGGAGTATCAGCAGTTGGCGCTCTGTGGGATTTCCTGAACGGGATTCGACCCATGCCTGCATTCCTGCTACGTTGGATGATCGCGTCTGTCCTTGCTCCCGTGTCCGCGCTCCTTGCCGCCACCCCGCCGGGCGTTCCCGTGGCGTTGACCTATGCGATGGACGCGCGATCGGCGGAGCGCCTCCAGACTGCACAGATGGACGTTCTCGTACACGAACGCGGGTCCGATGGGCGGACACAATCCCAACATTACGAATGGCGCGCTGCAGGCGGCCAGTTCCGCACATCGTTCTTCGGAGATCAGGACGGCGTTTGTGTTCGCCCCGCCCTCGGATCGCCTCAGGAAATCCCCTATCCCGGGCCCTTTCACGCCCTCACGCTTGAGGGTGAGACATGGCTCCATGCCGAGCGCGATCCGCTCACCCGCGTGTGGGCTTCAGATTCCCCCGCAGGATTGACGCAGCGAGAATTCATGAACCTCGTCGACTTTCGCAAGTTGGGCATCGCCCCGACCGGAGTGGACGACGACTGGCTTGCCGATGTCGAGCGACATGGGCTGCCGCGTCCGGTGTGGTCACAGAGTTCGGAGGGCGCCCTGGTTCGGGTGACGGCCCGGTTGGCGGGCCACGGTGCGTTCGACTGGTGGATTGACCCGGCGCGGGATCATGGGGTCGTGCGCACACGTGTCGAGCTTCAGGGTCGCATCATCGGCGAGCGGGAGTTCTCGCTCAAGCAGGTGGACGGTGTCTGGTTTCCATCACGCGTGGAGTTCTACCGGTACGGGGATGGCGGTACGCGCGCGGATGGACCATCGCGCGTCATCGAGTTCCTGGGCGTCGAGTGGAATCGTCCCGAACATCCGCGCGAGTTTCGCCCGGATGATATCGGCGTTGAGCCAGGTGCGCGGATCAGCGCTCAGGATCCGGGTGCATCGAGCGGCACGTGGAACGGTGCGCAGGTTGTTGACCCAATGGAGTTTCTCCTCGATGTGCGTGCCGGTCGTGCGCATTGGGGGCCCACGGTTGCCAGCGAGTTGATGGCGCGCGGAGCCGTGTTGCAGATGGCGACTGTCCAGGGCGAATCAGGCGACGCCCGACCTGCACCGACGCGTTCGAAGACAAGCAACGATGCAGCACCTGGGGATCCCCCGAGAAGCGACGCGCGGGATGCGGGTGTCCCCGGCCCCGTCTCACCGGCCGATGATGCTCGGTCTACGGGGAATGCACCGTCTGACGGCTCTGGTCGCGACGCGAGCAAGAATCGGACAAGCACGTCGCGACGGGACGCACCACTCTCCTTCAATTCCTCTTCCAACCACGTCTGGCATGCGCTGCGTGAGCGTGCTCCGCATCTTTACCGTCGCGCGTGGATGCGTTCGCAGTTGTGGAGGGATCGCTGAGCGCGGCACATGACGAGGCCACGTTCGGTTGGGACGATGTGCCTTTACGGTCCCGGGCCTGCCCCGCCGCTGGAGAATGACGAGTCCCGGTTCGGCGGCGAGCAACCAGGCGCCGGCGTCGATGCAGCCGCGTAATCAGAATTTCCGCCGCTGGCGCGCGACGGGGATGTGAAGCTGGGCGCGGTACTTGGCGACGGTGCGGCGCTTGATGTCGATGCCCGCGGAGCGCAGCGCGGCGACGATCTCGTCGTCGCTGAGCGGCGCGCTCTTGTCTTCGCGGTCCACGATCTCCTGCACGCGGGCCTTGATGCTGTCCCAGCCAAGAGCCTCTCCCACCTCATTCTCGGTGCCGCCGGTGAAGAAGCGCCGCAGCGGGAAGATGCCGCGCGGCGTCTGCATCCACTTCTCATCGACGGTGCGGCTGATCGTCGATGGATCGCAGCCGAAGCGCTGCGCCAGGTCGCTCATCCGCAGCACCTTCAGGTGCTGCTCGCCGTGGTCGAGGAAATCGCGCTGCGCCTCGACGACGGCCCGCGCCACGTCCAGCAGCCGCTCGCGGCGGTAGCGGACCGCGTCGATGATGGCGTTGGCGCGCGCGATCTTGTCCTTGATGAATTCGCGGGCGGAGGGGTCGTTGCGGGCGCCCTCCAGCGCCTCGCGGAATTCGGGGCTGATCCGCACCTCGCGCAGGTTGCCGCGCGCCAGGCGGACGTCGTATCGATCCTGCCGCGCGTCATACTCGACGATCACGTCCGGCATCACGATCGGCGCAGCGCCCGACGAGATGTCCGATCCGGGGTTGAGCGACAGCCGACCCAGCTCCTCGATCGCCCCCTGGACCGCGCCGACATCCACGCCCAGCGCCCGGGCGATCTGCGGCAGGCGGTTCTTCTGAAGATCGTCGAAATGGTCCTCGACGATGCGCATGGCCAGGTCGTGATCGCCGGGCAGCGCTTCGAGCTGCAGCAGCAGGCATTCCTGAAGCGAGCGGGCCCCGACGCCGGCCGGCTCCAGCAGTTGCACCCGCGCCAGCGCCGCGCTGCGCTCGGCCTGGGTCGGCGGCGGCTGCATGCCGGCGCCGATCTGCTCGAGCGGGACTTCCAGGCGACCCGCGTCGGTCAGCGCCTCGATGATCCGGGCGCCCAGCAGCCGGGCGCGTTCGTCGAGATTGTCCAGCATGGCCCATTGCGCCAGCAGGTGCTCCTGCAGCGACTGCGTGCGGGCGGCCGCGTTGGCCATCGCGTCGAGCTTTTGATCGCCCGCTTCCTCGATGCGGGCGCGCGACCGGCTGGAGCGGACTTCGAAGTCGTCGTCGAAGTCGTATTCGCGGACGAGGTTGTCGAGGCGCTCGAAGTCGGATGCATTGGTCACGCCGCCGCCGTCGCGCGTGGCCGCATCTGATTCGGCCCGGGCAATCGCGGTGGCGCCGGGTTCAACGCCGGATTCGGGGGAGTCTTCGTCGGCCGGGGCGAGTTCGAGGGCGGGGTTGCTGTCCAGCTCGGCGGAGAGGCGTGATTCGAGCGCCATGGCCGGAAGCTGGAGGATGTCCATGGCCTGAATCAGTTGCGGCGTGAGGCGCTGCTGCTGGGCCAGCACCTGGCGCGGAAGCTGAGAGAGGATCTGGGACATCGGTCGAAAGCCATCCGTCAGGGGTGTCCGGTCAGCGCGGACGCGAGCTTACAGCAAATTCCGTTCCGAAACTCATTATCGACACCCCGGCAACCTCAACCGTAGGAACATTAGCGGCGTAAGCCAATGTCAAACAAGCGGATGTGGCAATGAAGCGGGTATGAAATATCCGCGGATCGGCCGAATTTGCCGGGCCGCTGCGACAACTGGCGGCCGTTCGCCGTGGGTTCGATCCGTGATTCGCCGGCGATGCGAGCCTGTCGCGGCCGTCGGCATTTCCCCCGCCGCGGTCGTCCGATCGGCGGGCGCGATTCCCCCGAACCGGCCCTTCGCGTACGCTGGCTTCCGCCCGGACAGGCACGCCGGTAGTTGAGTTGCCGGCGGGTGACTGACCGACGGGGCCAGCGCGAGAGGAGTCGAGGGTTCATGGCCGTTCCGAACGATCGGAAGTACCTCAAGTCGCATGAGTGGTTCAAGGTCGAGGGGCGTAGCGTCACCATCGGCATCACGAAGTTCGCCGCCGATGAGCTGACCGACATCACCTATGTACAGCTTCCGGCGGTAGGCAAGCGGGTCACGGCCGGCCAGAGCTTCGGCGAGGTGGAGTCCGTCAAGGCGACCAGCGAGCTGTACTCGGCGCTGGATGGCACCGTGACGGCCGTGAACACGGCGCTGGCGGACGCACCCGAACTGGTGAACCAGGATGCCTTTGAGCGCGGCTGGATGATCCGTATCGAGTGCGACAACCTCGGGCCGCTGGAGGGGTTGATGGATGGTCCGGCCTATGACCGGGCGACGGGCTGAGCGATTCTTGGGGGGTTGAGTGCTCTTGTGATTCCGCGTTGACGCGGGCGGCGCCGGCGGCCCATGTCCGGCGGCGGTCGCGCGTATACTGTGGGGCGTCGGCGGCGCTGCATCCGCCCCCGGGCGGACGTGCGTTCGCGGGGCGGCGGGTGACGCTGCGTTCCGGGAGATTGCGGCTGATTGCCGCCCCGGGGCGTTGCGCAACAGGCGGTTCGCCGATCACCGACCCACAGGGCCTTTGCATGACCGCCGCCGTCGTTCCTTCCGTCAGTTCGGCCGCTTCCTCCGCCGCTGCCCATGACCCGGCGCTGGGAGATTCCGCCGGGTTCATTCAACGCCACATCGGCCCCTCGCCCGACGAGCAGCGCGAGATGCTGCGGACCTTGGGAGTCTCGTCGCTCGACGCGCTGATGGATCAGACCATCCCGGCGGACATCCGCTTGAAATCGCCGCTGCGGATCGGTGCGCCGCGCAGCGAGCATGAGGCGCTGGCCGCTCTGGCCGGCATCGCCGCGAAGAACACGCCGCTGCGCACAATGATCGGCATGGGCTATTACGACACGCACACGCCGCCGCCGATCCAGCGCCACATTCTTGAGAATCCCGGCTGGTATACGCAGTACACCCCCTACCAGGCGGAGATTTCGCAGGGGCGGCTTGAGGCGCTGCTGAACTTCCAGACGATGGTCGCCGACCTGACGGGTCTGCCGCTGGCGAATGCGTCGCTGCTGGACGAGGCCACTGCCGCGGCCGAAGCGATGCACCTGTGCAGGGCGGCCTGTCGCGACGCCGAGTCGCTGGACGGTTTCTTCGTCGCGGAGGATTGCCACCCGCAGACGATCGCCGTGATTCGCACGCGGGCGGAGCCGCTGGGCATCCGCGTGCTGGTCGGGCCGGCCGATTCCGCCGATTTCGCGAAGGATCGGCTGTTCGGCGCGATTGTGCAGTATCCGACGACATTCGGCGAGATTCACGACTACTCGGCGCTGGCGCAGCGAGCGCATGATGCGGGCGCGCTGCTGGTCGCGGCGACGGATCTTCTGGCGCTGACGCTGCTCAAGCCGCCGGGCGAATGGGGGGCGGATATCGCGGTCGGCAGCTCGCAGCGCTTCGGCGTTCCGCTGGGCGGCGGCGGGCCGCACGCGGCGTTCATCGCCTGCGGCGAGAGTTACAAGCGCAGCCTGCCGGGGCGGATCATCGGCGTTTCGAAGGATGCGCACGGTGCGCCGGCGCTGCGGCTGGCGATTCAGACGCGCGAGCAGCACATCCGCCGGGAGAAGGCCACCAGCAACATCTGCACGGCGCAGGTGCTGCTGGCGGTGATGGCGGGGATGTATGCGGTCTATCACGGGCCGCGCGGGCTGGAGCGGATCGCGCGGCGCGTTCACCGGCTTACCGCGGCGATGATCGTGGGGTTGGAGCGGCTGGGACACGAGACGCTGGGCGCTACGCCGGTGTTCGACACGCTGCGCGTGCGGCTGCGGGCGGGTGTGGCCGCGGCGCAGGTGCTGGCGGCGGCGGAGCGTGAGGGGTACCTGTTGCGCGACCTGGGGGACGGCACCATCGGGCTGAGCCTGGATGAGACCACAACGCCGGCGGACGTATGCGCGGTGCTGCGCGCGTTTGCGGGCGACTCGAAACCGCCGACCGATGGGGGCGCACTGGCGAATGAGGCCGCATCGCGCCGCCTCGACTCGCTGGGCGCATTTGCGCGGAAGAGCGCGTTCCTGACGCATCCCGTATTTCATCGCAACCAGAGTGAGCATGAGCTGTTGCGCTACATCAAGCGGCTGGAGTCGCGCGACCTGTCGCTGACGACGTCGATGATCCCGCTCGGCTCGTGCACGATGAAGCTCAACGCGGCGGCGGAGATGTTTCCGGTGAGCTGGCCGGCGTTTTCGCGGATGCACCCCTTCGCCCCGTCGCGGCTGCAGGGCGGTTATGCCGAGCTGTATCGCACGCTGGAGGCGTGGCTGGCCGAGGTGACCGGCTTTGCAAGCATCTCGCTGCAGCCCAACGCCGGCTCGCAGGGGGAGTATGCCGGGCTGCTGGTGATCCGCGCCTATCACGAATCGCGCGGCGACGCGAAGCGCGACGTGTGCCTGATCCCCGTGTCGGCGCACGGCACGAATCCGGCCAGCGCGGTAATGGCGGGATTCCGGGTGGTGCCGGTGGCCTGCGACGCGCTGGGCAACGTGGACATCGCCGATCTGCGGGCCAAGGCGCAGGCGCATGCACCGTCGCTGGGCGCGCTGATGATCACCTATCCGTCCACGCACGGCGTCTTCGAGACGCAGGTGCGCGAGATCTGCGGCATCGCGCATGAGTACGGCGCGCAGGTGTACATGGACGGCGCGAACATGAACGCGCAGGTCGGCCTGACGCGCCCGGGCGACATCGGCGCGGACGTCTGCCATCTGAACCTGCACAAGACCTTCTGCATCCCGCATGGCGGCGGCGGGCCGGGGATGGGGCCGATCGGCGTGGCGGCGCATCTCGCGCCGTTCCTGCCCGGGCATCCGGTCGCCGGCGCGCACTTTCATCGCGCTTCGGGCGACGCGGCGGGCGGCAGCGCGATCGGCCCGGTGTCGGCGGCGCCCTTCGGCAGCCCCAGCATCCTGGTCATCTCGTGGATGTACATCGCGATGATGGGCGAACCCGGGCTGCGCCGCGCGACGCAGGTCGCGATTCTCAACGCGAACTACATGGCCCGCCGGCTGGAGGAGCACTACCCGATCGTCTATCGCGGCGCGGGCGGGCGCGTCGCGCATGAATTCATCCTCGACGTGCGGGCGTTTGATGAATCGGCCGGAATCCGGCCGGAGGACATCGCAAAGCGGCTGATGGATTACGGCTTTCACGCGCCGACCATGAGCTGGCCGGTGGCGGGTTCGCTGATGATCGAGCCGACCGAGAGCGAATCGCGGGCGGAGCTGGATCGGCTGTGCGATGCGCTGATCTCGATCCGGGAGGAAATCCGCGAGATTGAGAGCGGCCGGGCGGACCGCAATGACAACGTATTGCGCAACGCGCCGCACACGGCGGCGCACGTCTGCGCGGATGCGTGGCGGCATCCCTATTCGCGCGAGAAGGCGGCCTATCCGGCGGCGTGGACGCGCGAGCACAAATTCTGGCCGGCGGTCGGTCGCGTGGACAACGTCTGGGGCGATCGCAACCTGTATTGCACCTGCGAATCGGTCGAGCAGGTGGCGGCGATGCAGCGCGGCTGAATCGCGACAGCGCAAGCGGAATGAGGCCGCGGCAATCGGATCGACGCCGCGAGCCGAGAAGCGGCGCAGCCCGCGCGATGATGGGGCGGATGCATGACGCCGGGATCATTGCTGCTACGGGTGCGGCTGGTGCGGGGCGATTTTCTGGACCCGCGGCCTGCGGATGAGGCGCAGCGCGCTCCGCTGGCGCGGGCGGCGAACATCCCGATTGATGAGCTGGCCGAGCGCACGCACGAATTGTGTCCGCGCGATCAGGTGCTCCGCGTGATCGGCCCGCGGGATGTGGCGCAACGGGCGATCGCGCGGCTGGCGGAGTTGGAGCGGCGGGCGGAATACGCGGGCGCGGCGGAGTCGTTGCCGTCGGCGGATTCTGCGATTCCGGCGGGTTCATTGAGATCGACGGATTCGCCGCGGCCGATGCATACGTCGACACCGGCGGCATCTCCGCCATCGACGGATATCCCGCGCTCAGCCGATGCCGATGCGGATGCGGATGTCTATGCGGATGTCGATGCGGAGGCCGATGCGGAGGCGGATGCGCGCAGCGCCGGGCCGCGCGACGTGCAGCGCTCGACTGACGCGATTTATCGCCTGTGGTCGCCGAATGCGTTCCTGGAGCGCGTTTCGGCGAAACTTGCGCCGGCGGCGATTGGGGCGATTGTCCCGCGTCCGCATGACGGGAGACACCCGGCTTCCGATGTGTGTCCGGCCTCCGCGGTTCATTCAGCTTCGGATGCATGTCCGGCCTCTGCGGCTCATCCGGCTTCCGATGTGTGTCCGGCCTCTGCGGCTCATCAGGCTTCCGATGTGTGTCCGGCTCAGCCGCCGGCGGCGCTGGACCTGGCCTGCGGCGTCGGGCGCGAGGCGGTCTACCTGGCGTCGCTGGGGTGGCGCGTGCTGGGGGTGGATGTGCTGCCGGACGCGCTGGAGCGGGCGCAGCGCCTCGCGGATCGGTGCGCGGCGGCGATCGTGCCGCCGGCGTGGCGCTGTGCGGATTTGACGGACGCGGCGAGCCTCGATGGGTTGGGGCCGTTTGAGTTGATCACGTGCTTTCGGTATCTGAGCCGGCCGCTGCTGGCACGAATCGGGGAGCGGCTCGCGCCGGGCGGCTCGCTGCTGGTGGAGACGTTTACGACGGAGCACCGGGCGCGGCATGGCCGGCCGCGGCGGGAGGGGCTGGTGCTGGAGCCGGGGGAGCTGCGCGGGCTGGCGGCGGGGTTGCGGGTGGTGGAATATGACGAGGGCTGGCGGGATGGGGGCGCGGCGCATACGGCGCGGTTGTGGGCGCGGAGATGAGGGGAGATTTCGGCGCGAGGGCTCGCGGCTCGTAGGCCGCCGCCAAGGTGCCTGCAACCTCCAGCCCGTCTCTTTGGTGAGGTGGTCCCACAGGTCCTCGGGCTCAACGGGTACGATTCTGCCCATGCGACCTGTGTCCTCGATCAAGATCATCGTCATCCTGCTCGCGGCCACCATTCTCGGTTGCGGGGGGTCTCCGCAGAATGAGCCGAAGCCGACCCAGCGACAGGTTCAGGACTCGGCGGCAGGCGGCAGGCCCACGCCGACCTCCGCCGCCGTCATCGACCCGTTATTGCTGATCGGAGAGGCGCCGCCTCCTATCAGGGTCGCCAAGTGGATCAAGGGCGCACCGCTCACCTCATTCGAGAAGGGCAGGGTCTACGTCGTTGATTTCTGGGCCACGTGGTGTGGCCCGTGCAAGGCCGCCATACCTCACCTTTCCGAGCTGCAGCAGAGGCACGGGGGCAGGGTCGAAGTCATCGGTGTTGCGATCTCCGAGCGGCAGAAGGACGAGCAGGACACGAGTTATATTGAGCGTGTCGAGAAGTTCGTGGAGAAGCAGGGCGAGCGAATGAACTACCGCGTTGCCGTCGATACGCCCACGAAGACGATGCACGCGACGTGGTTCAAGCCCACGGGCACGGGGGGCATTCCCACGGCCTACATCATCGACCAGAACGGCCTCGTCGCCTGGACGGGCATCGGCTTGCCGGCGGTCATCGAGCGGATCGTCGACGAGGTGCTCGCCGGTTCGTTCGACCACACGAAGGAACTGGCGCGTCAGAAGGCCGAAGAGGAATCGGCCGGGAAGCGTAGTGAGGCCGACATCGCCGCGGCCAAGACCCAGGCTCCCGATGGCACGGACCGCTATGCCAGGTATCCCGGCTATAGGGAAGCCATGGCCCGCGGGGACCAGGCCGCGGCGCTCGAGTGTCTCAACGCCGCCTTCAAGGCCGACCCGGAGTCGGAAGTCGCCGGCGCGTACCAATGGAAGTTCATGATCCTGCTGCAGCGAGCCGGCGGGGGCGCCAGGCCCGACGAGGTAAACCAATACGTCCGCGAGTTGCTCGAGAAGTACCCGGCGAACGATGACATCATGGGCTTCGCGTCCGCGTGCATTGTGTCCATGGAAGAGGAGCAACGATTCGACAAGGATCTCGCGCTGCGGACTGCGACGATCGCCGCCGACCTCGCCAGGCCCGACTCTCGCTGGGCGCAGTTCGCGAAGATGCGCTTGGGATGGGCGTACTATCACACCGGCGACCGCGAGAAGGCGATCGTGAATATGCGGGCCGCACTCGACGGCGTCACGCGGCTGAAGGACCAGCATGATTTCGGGGATCTCGCGCTGCAATGCGAGGATGCACTCAAGCAGTTTCAGAAGCCAGCAAAGTAGCCGCCGCTCGGATGGGGTTCGAGCGTGGCGCATTCAATCCTGCCAATCTCGTCGCGACGCAGCTCATCCCGAAGAAATAGGCCTGCTACGGAGAGAACGACGCCGCCACCGTCGCCCCTCATGCTGCGATGGTTGCAGTAGTCACGTCCGACCACGGCCTCTTTTCGCAGCGGGTGTTGACCCAGACGAGTATGTGGCCCGCGGTCCACACACACCAAATTGGGGCCGACTCTGCCGCGGCAAAGGCCCGGACCATCGATTGCGCGGACCGCCATGCCAGGTATCCCGGCTATAGGGAAGCCATGGCCCGCGGGTTCGGCCGCCACCGAGGACATTCCCGCGGGACACTCACGCTCGATGGCCAGGGTTGGTCGTGGGTGAAACGTCGACCGGGAAATCCCGGTGGAACCCCCTGCCGCGCATGGATCTGTGACGAATCGAATGCTCACCTCTTGCAGGGCGCAACGGGTTGATGTAGCCTCGACAGAGGTCGAGCCGACATGCTCCGGCGGGAGGTTCCATGCAAACCCTGAAGCACGCGCTCGTCGCACTCGTCCCGGCCGCGCTCTGCCCAGCGGCATTCTCGCAGACTGGTTTCCCTGTCCCGGACACGCGTCTGGAGTTCTATGAGTTCCCCGCGGGCACGCGTCTGACGCGCGCGGCCGAGGCGGTCATGTTCCATTACAACCGCGAGCGCTTCGTGCTGAACAACGGGGTGTACGAGCTAGAAGTCACGCCGCGCAGCGAGGTGCCGGGCGTCGGGCCGCTCTGCCCATCGGCGCGGTTCTACGGCCAGCCGCAGTCGGCCGGCGGGAACACCGCGACCCTCGTGGGCCCGCGCCTCGTGCTCCTGGCCAACCACACGCTGCCCACGCCGATCAACGCGGCGACGAGGGCCTTCGCGTTCGGATTCCACCTTAACTCGCCCGCGATCGGCCCGCGAGCCTCGATCTTTACATTCCCAGTGTCGGACGTCTATTTCGGCACGCGCCTTGTTGCCAACAGCCCGAGCTATGACTGGGCGCTCATCGAGCTCGACCGCGACGTTCCCCCGTCGCGGCGCCCGATGGTCGTGCAGACCACTCCAACGCTGTTCGAGGGGGATGCCGCGGCGGTCCTCGGCTTCGCCGAGCACATCCCGCTCAAGGGCCAGTTCGTCACAACAGTGCGCACCAATTCATCCGGAGGGGTGGGGTGGCAGGTCATCGTGTACGCGCACACGCGCGTGGGCTCGTCGGGCGGCCCCCTGGTCGGCGCCCGGTCCGGCATGCTCGAGGGCGTGATGACCACGGGAGGATTCCCGTTCATCTTCGACCCCAAGTGCGGCGGCTGGATCGACGACCTCTCGCAACGCTGGGATGCGGGCGCTCGCTTCCCGATCGGCGCACACGAGCACATCCCGCCCATCGGCCTGGGCGTCACCCCGCCGCGGGAACGGGTGTTCGATTACTACGGCCCCGTGGGCGGGCCTTTCGCCACCGGAACGCCGCAGATCGACCTCGAATGCCCCGCCACGAGCCGTCCGGTGGCGTGGCGGGTCGCGTCGCAGGATGCCACGCGCCTCGGACTTGTCGGACCGTTGTACCGCACCCCGCGGCGGGCCGTCGAGGGCACGCTCACGCCCGGGGCATCGGTCGACACGATCGTGCAGTTCCTCAATATCCCGAGTTGGACCTACGAGCCGGGTGTGCACGATGCCCGCATCGATCTCATCGATCTGACTTACGACACCTCGGGGCTGCACATCCACCGCTTCCACGCGGGGATCGATGGTTTCGTGCTCACGCCCGAGACCGGCATCGGACTCGACTCGCCCGGCGCTCCGCCCGAGACGCAGGTCTCATACACGCTCACGAACCGGCACGTCGTGCCGCAAGATATCCTCGTGGAACCGGACGCGCCGTGGATCCTTGTCAACGGGCAACCCGCCACCACGGCGATCACGCTGCCCGCTACGATCGACCCCGTCACGCCGGGAACTGTCCAGGCGGGCATCTCGTTCGACACCGGCGGGCTGATCCCGGGCGTCTACGAGGGCGACATCCGCTTCCGCCCGGTGCTGCCCGCCGGCTTCGAGGATCCGCCGAACCCCGAGATCGGCGCGACGCACCGGTGCGTGCGGATCGACGTCGGCCGCGAGGTCTTCACGGCCGCGGGGCCGACGGTGCCGTTCGACATCCCCGGGTCGGCGAGCCGCGAGGTGGTCGTCGACCAGCCGATCTTTATCGCGGACCTTGATCTGCGTGTCTTTGCCCGCGTCGCGGGCGAGGAGCGCTCGATCATCACGCTCGAGATCACCTCGCCGATGGGCACGCATGCGCGGGTCCACCAGGAATCGGCCTATGGTAATGGGCCCTTCGATCAGCTCCTCGACGACGAGACCAATCCCGGCAATCGCAGCCCGCTCGCTGTATTCGATGGCGAGCTGGCCATGGGCGTCTGGACTTTCACGATCATCGCCGAGCCGGCGGATCCCGCAAACACCAGCTACGGCGGCTTCGGCCACGCCGATCTGCGCATCACGCCAAGCCCTTGACGCCACTGCCGCCCATTCGCGTACGACTCCGGGCCGCGCGTCGCCCGCCCCAGACTACATGGGCGGGACGTAGTGCAGAGGCGCGTCAGGCCCCAGCGGTGATCCCGTCATGTACCACCCGAGCAAAAGGCCCGTCCAGACGACGAAGGACACCACCGAGTAGGGCAGCATGAGCGACTTCAGGCTCCCCAGCCCCGCGCTGGGACGGTACTTCTGCGGCACCACCAGGATGATGAGCAGGTGGCTGTGGAGCGGAGTGATGATGTTCACCAAGCTGTCGCCGATGCGGGAGGCGGCGGTGGTCAGCTCCGGGCTCATCCCCATTAGAGCGGTTTCAATTTTGGTGTGTTGCGTAGCCGCAGTGTCGGAAGAAGCCGGTCGCGTCGCTGTGGCTGATCTGGTTCAGGACGGGTTGCATGCTGCGCCATTGTTCCTCCACGCGGCGCAGTGCGAGGCTGCGGAGCGATTGCTTCACCTTGCTGAACGCCAGCTCGATCGGGTTGAGGTCCGGGGAGTATGGCGGAAGGTAGACCACGTCGCCGCCGGCCGCGCGGATCAGCTCCGCGACGCGCGGCCTCACGCCGCCACGATCGCCGTCGTGACTTCCGACCACGGCCCCTTTTCGCCCCGGGTGCTACTCCGGCAGGTCGCGGCGTGCGGTCAGACTTGACGCACGGCCGGGACCAAGATACCTCTCCTCATGGTCGTGACAGCGCCGTCCTCCACGAATACCAGCATCCTCGCTCTGCAGCGCGCGCTCAGGTTCCATCTGGAGTACGCTCGTCGCCTTGTCGGCGACCTCTCGCGAGAGCAGATGACCGCGGTCCCGGGGCCCGGCCATGAGAATCACCCCGCGTTCACCATCGGCCATTTGGTCACCGGGCTGGACATGATTGCGCAAGACCTTGGGCACGCGTCGGACCTCCCGGCGGGGTGGGACGACCTCTTTCTGCGGCGGGGCCCGGCGGATCGTCGCCTGCCTCCGACGATCGCACCGTTTCCGAGTTGCGCCGATCTGTTGGGCGAGTTCGAACGCCAGACGGTCCGCGTGGCAGAGTCGCTCAATGAGATCGACAATGCCTGGCTTTCGGCGCGGAGTGAACCGTGGAAACTCTCGGAGTACCTGCCCTCGAATCTCGACGGCGTGCTGTTCATGGTGTGCGCGCACCAGGCCATGCACCTGGGGCAACTCGCGTCGTGGCGTCGGGCGATGAACCTTCCGGCAGCGATGGCTCAGATGTAGGCACTCTGCCGGCCGGGTCTGGTCATCGACGCCGCCACCTTCGCCCTCGCCGGGCCGTTCCGCTTATCCCGCCATCGCTCGAACCAACGACCGCAGCTTCTCCGGATTCAACGCCCCGTTCGTCCGAACGCCACTGCAGAGGTCAATCCCGAACGGCCTGACCGCTCGGATCGCCTCGCCGACGTTCGACGCATTGAGCCCGCCCGCGAGAAAGACCGGGATTTTGGCCCGGTCCACGATTCGGCGCGAACCCGCCCAATCGTGGACCCGCCCCGTCCTGACCCGCCCCGCGTTGACCCGCCTCGCGCTGACTCGGCCCGCGCTGTCCCGCCTCGTCCTGACCCGCCTCGTCCTGACCCGCCTCGCCCTGACTCGGCCCGCCGTGCTGGTCGTGCGCTCCACGGCCCCGCCGCGCCGCTCGTGCTCACCCAGCACGAGAGGTAGCGGGCCTGCAACCCGCCTTTGTCCGACTCGAAACTGAGCGTCGCTTCGTCGCGCATGACGCTGCCGATGTAGTGGTTGTCGCCCCTCCCCGGGTCGCCGGCGGGAGGGGCTGGCGCTGGAGCCGGGGGAGCTGCGCGGGCTGGCGGCGGGGTTGCGGGTGGTGGAATATGACGAGGGCTGGCGTGAGGGTGGCGCGGCGCATACGGCGCGGTTGTGGGCGCGGAGATGAGGGGGGCGGTTGTGGACGCGGCGCGCGGTAAGCGGGTCGCACTGATCGCGGCGGTGAGGGGGGCGGTTGTGGGCGCGGCGCGCGGTAAGCGGGTCGCACTGATCGCGGCGGTGAGGGGCGCGGCTGTGGGCGCGGCGCGCGGAGAGCGGGTCGCACGGATCGCGGTTGTGGGCGCGGCGCGCGGTGAGCGGGTCGCACTGATCGCGGCGGTGTGGCGCGGCGCGCGAGGACTTCGCGCACATTGCCGGGCGCGTTGGAGCGCTCCGCATCTTCTCTAAGTATTTTGGTCGCTGATGCAGAGAGTGCGTGCCGCCCGCGTGTCGATGACATCTCCGCACCCCTCCCTGCCCGGAAAGAGGCCGCATCCTCTCTTCGCCCCGGAGGGGCGCAGGGTTGTAGCCACGGGTGGAGCGCAGCGAAACCCGTGGACAGTGTGACTCCGCCCGGCCCGCCCCGGCAGGGGCGGAGGAAGTTCAACCCTGCCGACACCCGCGCCAACCGTCCCCGTTTCCAACCCCCTTGTCGATTCGTCGCGCTGATGCAGAGAGGGGCGTGCCGCCCGCGTGTCGATGACACCTCCGCACCCCTCCCTGCCCGGAAAGAGGCCGCATCCTCTCTTCGCCCCGGAGGGGCGCAGGGCTGTAGCCACGGGTGGAGCAAGCGCGGGGCGCAGCCCCCGCGAGCGCAACCCGTGGAGAGCGTGAATCAGATCGGCCCGCCCCGGCAGGGGCGGAGGAAGTTCAACCCTGCCGACACCCGCGCCAACCGTCCCCGTTTCCAACCCCCTTGTCGATTCGTCGCGCTGATGCAGAGTGAGCGTGACGCCCTCTCTGCACCTCTCCCCGCCTGGAGGAAGACCACCCGCCGCGCTGGTCGTGCGCTCCGACTGCCTTGAGCGGGGGTGCCGGGGGCGGCAGCCCCGGCATGGGCAAGTCCGCTGTTATCATTGAATCATCGCGCACTCTTGGAGGCCCAATCCATGCCTGATCCCGCACCCGCCGCGACAACTTCGCCCTTCAAAGCCATACTGGATTGGTCGGCGACTTGTCCGGATTGGCAACGCGACGCTTTGCGCAGGATCGTGACCTCGGGCGTGCTAGGTGCTGAAGCCTTGAGGGAACTCGCGGCCATCTGCCGCGCCAAGCATGGACTGTCGCCCGCCACCGGAGCCGCGCCGATCGCCGTTCCATTGACCGCCGCCCATACTCCCGGCGGTACGGACGGGACTGCATCGGTCAGTTTATCCCAACTCTCCGGTCTCCAGAATGTTGGGCGGCTGCCGGGCGATCAGGAGATCGTCTTCGGTGACGCGCCGGGCCTCACGGTGATCTATGGCGAGAACGGGGCGGGCAAGTCGGGATACGCCCGCGTCATCAAGAAGGCGTGCCGCGCGCGTGGGACGCCGCAGGACATCAAGCCCGACGCCTTCGCCGCCACCGCGACCGGCCCGGCGAAGGCCAAGATTGGCTGCCGCGTCGGCACGGCGGACATCCCGGTCGATTGGACTGACGGCAGCGCTGCCGACCCTCGCTTGGGCAACATCTTCGTGTTCGATTCACTCAGCGCCCGGGTCCACGTCGGTGAGGACGGTCCCGCGTGCTTCAAGCCGCGCGGCCTGGACGTGCTACCGGAACTCGCCAAGGCGTGCGACACGATCAATGATGAACTCAAAGCCGACCTCAAAGCCATTACCGACAAGAACTTGGAAGTGCTGAAGGGCTGGACATACAAGGCGGCCACAAAGATCGGGACTCTGGTCAACGCGATCAATGCCGATACGGACCCGGCGAGGATCGAAGCCGCCGCCCTGTTCAACGATGCCGACGAGAAACGACTGGCCGAGATCAATGCCACGCTCAGCACCGATCCGAGACTCAAGGCTGCTGACACCACCGCCGCCGCCAAACGCATCCGCACGCTTGCCGAAGCCGCCAAGAACCGAGCCACGTCCGTGGACGACACCGCCATGCTGGGACTTGGGGAATCCATCAGGGAAGCGGAGACAACGGCGAAGGCGGCTAAGGCCGCCGCCGGGCCGGAGTTGAAGGACGGCGATCTGCCCGGCAGTTGCAACGAGGTGTGGCGCAAGTTGTGGGACGCGGCCAAGGCGTATTCGGTCGCACACGCATATCCCAACCAGCCGTTCCCCGTCACCGAGGCGGACGCGAAGTGTGTGCTGTGCCAACAGACGTTGCAGCCCGAGGCGATCGACCGCTACGCCCGCTTCAACAAGTTCGTCGCCGATGAAACCCGCAAACAAGCGGAAGCGGCGGAGGCCAAAGTCGCGGACTTGAGGCCGGGTGTGGACTCAATCCGCGCGATCGGGCCCGAGGCTGCGGACATCAAGGCCGACCTTGACCGCGAAGCCGCCGAAACCTTTGCCGTGGTCGAAGCGTTCGCCAAAGCGGTCGATGCCCGTATCGCTCACGCACAGAAGTGCTTGAAGGAAGGGACGTGGTCCGACGCGCCAGCCCTCCTCGCTTCGCCATGTGCGGAGTTGGTGACCCTCGCCGACAGCCTCGACAGGAGAGCAATAGACGAGCTCACCGCAGCCGACCCCGAGAAGGCCAAAGCACTGGCCACGGAGCGCGACGAACTCGCGGATAAGAAGTGGCTCAAGGACAAGAAGGAAGAAGTCAAAGCCCAGATCGCACGCCACGCCCACGCGGCAACACTGAAGAAGTGCCAGGACGATTGCACCACCAACGCCATCACAATTAAGTCCGGCGAACTGCACGAGTCGCACGTCACCGCCGCCTTCTGCAAGGCCTTCGAAGATGAACTCGCGGCCTTGGGCATGAGGACGGTCTCGGTGACGCTGGACGTCACGAAGGGAGCGAAGGGGGAGCGGAAGTTCGGCGTGCGTCTCGTTGACAAAAGCAAGACGCCTCCTGCGACCGTGAACGCCAAAGTTGACGACATCGCCAGCGAAGGCGAGCATCGGTGCATCGCACTGGCCGCGTTCATGGCCGAGCTGTCTCAGGCGTCGCACAAGTCGGCGCTGGTGTTTGATGATCCGGTCTCCTCGCTCGACCACGCACGCCGGAGCAAGGTAGCGAAACGGTTGGTCAAGGAAGCAATCGAGCGGCAGGTGATTGTGTTCACCCACGACATCGTGTTTCTGTGTGAACTGTTTGATGCGACCGAGGGGGCTGCGTCTCCGGTGCAGTACATGCACCTGTGCTGGAACGGGGACAAGCCGGGCTTCTGTCAGCCGGGCTTGCCTTGGGACTGGAAGAAGTACACCGACAGGATCGACGCTCTTGAGAAGGAGCAACGCCGCATCGCCACTTCGTGGAGCACGGTTCCGAACCCGACGAACGTGGCCGACATCCGTTTGGCATACACGCGCCTGAGTGCGACACTTGAACGCATCGTTCAGGATGTCATCCTCAACGGCGTGATTGGCAGATACCGGGACTGGGTAAGAGTGGAGAAGCTCGAAGATGTCGCGGGCTTCTCCATGGCCGAATGTGCGGAAGCCCTTCGTATCGACAAGAAGTGCTCCAGCATTACATGCCGCCACGATCCGGCGGCGGCGAAAGGAGCTCCGGTGCCGGAACCTTCCGAGTTGCTCCAAGACTTGAACTCTCTAAAGGCTCTCGTCGAGCAGGTGAAAGCACGCCGCAAAGCAGCGAGAGCGGTGGCACCTCCAGTGGCTGCGGCCGCTGTGACGGAGCCCAAGCCTACGACTATTCCTGCACCGCGTGTCTGAGCATTCCCGACTATTCCCTCTGCCCCTCCGGGGCAGTCCCGCGCGGGAGCGTCGCTTTCCACGGGTTGCGCTCCGTCCGCCCGCCGGCGGACTGCGCTCCACCCGTGGCTACATCCCTGCGCCCCGTTTGGGCGAAGACGCGGATCATCGGCTTCGGTCTTCCCCGCGCAGCGGGTCCTGCGGACGGCGCAACAAGGCCTCACGCCGCCACCGTCGCCGTCGCAATCTCCGACCACGGCCCCTTTTCGCCGCGTGTGTTGACCCAGCGGGCCATGGAGACGGCGGTCTTCCCGCCCTCGCCCGCCTTGAACTCGGCGCGGAAACTCGGACGGGTACATTTTCGTAGAGGCGGTCGGCGGCGCTTCATCAGCCGTCGATGACCCGCCGCATCGACTCCAGGAATCGGTCCAGCGAGAATGCCTGCGCGGCCTCGAACATCCGCCGCGCGTCGAAGCGCATCGATTCCAGTTGCTCCATCGCGGCGACCACGCTCGTCACCTCCTGCCGCTCGAACCACACCCCGCTGACGCCCGGCTGCACCGTCTCCGTCGCACCACCCACGCCGCAGGCGACCACCGGGCAGCCGTGGGCGATCGCCTCGACCGGCACGATCCCAAAATCCTCCTCGCCGCAGAAGAGCAGCGCACGGGCGCCGGCGTAGGCCGCGCGGATGGCCGCGTCCGACTGCCAGCCGCGAAACTCGACCCCGCGGGCCGCCCACTCCGGCCGGCGCGGCGGCGGCGGGACGCCCGGCCCCTCCCCGATCACCACCAGCCGCCGCCCAAGCCGGACGCACGCCTCGATCGCCAGGTCGAGGCGCTTGTAGGGCGCGTGATAGCCGACGCAGAGATAGTGTTCCCCGCGCGCTGTGCCCGCGGCAGGCACATCCGCCGAAGCGCCCGCCTGATTCACCGATCTGCCCGGCTGGTGGGTCGATTCGCTGGGCTGATTCGCCGATCGGCCGGGTTGGTAGGCCGAAGCGCCCGTCTGATTCACCGATCGGCCGGGTTGGTAGGCCGAAGCGCCCGCTTGATTCACCGATCCACCCCCCTGCCCGAATTCTCCCCCCTCTCGCGCGAACATCCGCCCCGATTGCTCGACCTCTCGCGCCCCCTGCTCGAACATCCGCCCCGACTGCTCGAGCGCCCCATCCAAAATTCCCGGCGGCGGCAATGGCAGCTCCACCGGCGGATGCACGACCACGCTGTCCCGGCCGTACCAGCGGCGGATGCGCTCGGCCACGTGCCGCGAGTTGGCGACGAACAAATCGACGCGCTGCGCGGCGGCTCGATCGGCTCGCGCCAGCCGCGGGATCGACCAATCCCACAGCGGCCGGGCCGCCCACGGCAGTGCGGCGCGATATTCCGCACAGATCACCGCGTCATAGGCGTAGCGCGGCGGCGAATGGCAGTAGCAGATCACCCGGCTGCGCGGGTCGGGCGTCATGGCCTTGGCGACGGCCGCGTCCGAACACAGCACCAGTTCGGCCGGCGGCAATCGCATGCGCCGCGCAGCCAAAGCCATCAGCGGCAGCAGCTTCGGATAGTGGCGCCGGGCTCCGGGGATGCGCTGCAGGAATGAGGTGTGTATCTCGCGACCAGCCAGCGGATCGTCCGCCGCGGCCGGGGGCGAGCCGGCGATCTCCGTCCCGGGCGCGCCGGGCGCAGCCGTCATCCCCATTCCCGCGGCGTCGTAGACCAGCGTGTAGATCGGCGCGCCGGGCACAAGCCGCGCCAGCGCTTCGAGCACCTTCTCGCCGCCCCGTCGGCGCACCAGCCAGTGGTGCGTGAGCACCGCCGACGGCGGGTTCGCGCCGCGCTCCGACCCGCCGATTCGTTTCGTCATGCGGCGATCCATCGCGGAGAGTCGGCTCACATGCCGCGTCGGAGCGGCGTCGGAGCGGCCTGCGCGTCGGCGGTGAAGATCGCGTCCGTCGGGCTGTCGTCTCGGTTGTCGCGGAGAGCGGCGATGTCGGCGGCGTGGCGGCGGAGCAGTGCGGCCATTTCGGATCCGCTGGAGCGCGGCAGAATCCGCCCGGTGATGCGGGTTCCGTCTTCGCAGGTGACGTTCAGGAACAGGCCGCGCGGGTCTCGGGCGGTCAGGTTGCGATCTTTCACCACGAATCCGCTTGTGAACTGGGTTCGACCCGCGAGCCGGCCGACGCGCTGCACGAGGAATCCGCGTAGCCCGCCCTCGCCGGACTCCGCATCGCACCGCGCGCCGTGGGGCGAATCGGCCTGCGCGGGGAACAGCACTTTCAGCCAGCCGGGGATTGGAAGAGGGGCAGCGCCGAGCCGATCGGTTTGAATCTCCATGTACAGGACGAAGTCCCGCGGCCCGTCGGGATCGTGGGGTCGCGGGAAGGTCGCGATGACGTGCCGGAATCCGCCGCGGTCGATTTCGTACGCGGTTTCGGTGGTCAGTTCGAGAATTCGCTGGCCGGTCGGAGCGAAGGGTTGGATCAGCGAAATCTCTGCGGGTTGGCTGCAACCTGGCGATAACAGGGTGGCGATGAGCAGCGCCATGGCACACAGCGGGAATCGGTGCATGATCGGCTCCGGAATACGCGGAATTGCGGCGGCTATCCTGCCCGCCCGGGGATGCGCCCGCAAGGCCGATCGCCGCACTTGGCCGAGAGGCCGGTCCGGGCTACACTCCGCGGTTCGCATGACAGAAGCGTTGCCGAGTCTGCGCTGGCGAATCGCGGCGGGGATGCTCTCGCTGCTGATGGTGCTGGCGGCCGAGGAAAAGGCCCGCCCGGTTCAGGGGGCCTGCGCGCCGGCCTGCGCGCCGCCTCTTGCGGATCTGGTCGGCCGCGATTCGGAGCAGCAGGAGGAACCGCCGCCGCTGATGGTCCGGGCGACGCTGCCGGATGGACTGGCGCCGCGGACGCTGGATCGGGGCGGCTCGGCGAGTGCTGCCGGCGCTTCGCTTCTGTTGCATTCTGATCGCTTTGAAGCCGAAACGGCATCTTCCGGCGCGTCCGACACTTCGGCGATCGCCGAGGTGGCGGACCTGGCGCGGGTGAGCGCCTTTTGTCGCCTACTGCCTTCTCATTTCTTCGATTGTGCGACGCCGGCGCTGGGGCGGTTGCATGGCATTCTCTGGCGCATGGGGCCGCCGGCTGCCTGATTCCGGCCTCGCGTAGCGCGGGCTGTTGCATTCTGCGCCTGCGACCCTGTTTTCCGAATCCCCGGCGTTTTTGCGCCGGAAGATCGCGAATCGCACCTTTTTCAGACAATTGAGAGCAATACGCCATGGTTGAGAAGAATCTGCGCGGCAGGTTGATCCTGATCGCGGTGGTCGTGGTTTTTGCGGTGATGATGATCTGGCCGCCGACTCAGGGGTTTGAGTCACGGCTGCGCGGCGGGTTGGACATCGCGGGCGGCGTTTCGCTGATCTACGAGATCAACATGGAGGGGTCGACCGATCCCGAGGTGGCGGAGACGCTCAAGACGCTGCTTCAGAAGCGGGTGGACCCGAACGGCGTTTACAACCTGGTCTGGCGCGTGATTCCGCCGAACCGCATCGAGATCCAGATGCCGCTGCCGCCGGCGGACGCGGCCAAGCGGCGCAAGGATTTCCAGGATGCGCTGGTGCAGCTCACGGAATCGCGGCTGAAGCGGACCGATCTGGATCCGCTCTTCGCGGCGGATGCGGAGGCCCGGCCGCCGATCGTGGAGCGGCTGGCGGGCGGTTCGGCCGAGCGGAGCGAGCGGCTGCTGGCGGCGGCGGCGGCGCATGACGCCTGGGTGCTGGCGACGGCGGCGCGCGGTGCGAGCACGCAGCCGGCGGAGGGGGAGCTGCTGCAGACGCAGGTGCGCGACGCGCTGGAGCGGCTGACGGATGCGATCGACCTGGTGCTGGCGACAAACATCGACGCGCACCGGCTGGACACGATTCTGGACATGGACACGTCGCAGCGCAAGTCCGCGGATTCGCGGAAGGCGGAGCTGGAAGCGCTGATCGCGAAGCATCCGCAGCTCAAATCGCAGATCGAGGACGTGGTTGTCAAGCATGATCGCTGGCGCGAGTTTCGCGGGGCGCTGGACGGTCCGGAAGAGCTCAAGCGGCTGCTGCGCGGGGCGGGTGTGCTGGAGTTCCGGATTCTGGCGGACGTGACGGCGGAGGCGGCCTATTACCGCGAGCAGCTTCAGAAGCAGGGGCCGCGGCCGTCGCGCGGCGACACGGCGGGCTGGTTCCGGATCGACAACCCGGTGGGCTTCCTGAGCCTCGACTCGGTACAGCAACTGGACACGTTCGACCCGCGGACGGTGACGTCGATGGTGGTGGACCGCCTCGGCGATGAGTGGTTCGTGCTGGCGAAGCTGGGGGAGAATGACGGCCTGTTGCGCGACAGCAAGCGCAAGTGGCAGCTCAAGGGGGCCTGGCCGGACCGCGACCAGGCGGGTCGGCGCTGCGTCCGCTTTCAGCTTGATCCGACGGGCGGCGACATGTTCGGCCGGCTGACGGGCGACAACATCGAAAAGCAGTTGTGCATTCTGCTGGACGGTTCGGCGTATTCGTCAGCGCGGATCAACAGCCAGATTTTCGAGAGCGGCGTGATCGAGGGCGAGTTTTCGCTCGAGAAGGTGCAGTACCTAGTGCAGACGATGCAGGCCGGAGCGCTGCCGGCGCGGCTGAAGGACACGCCGATCTCGGAGCGGGTGCTGGGTTCGAGCCTGGGGCAGGAGAATCTGCGACAGGCTTTGACGGCGGGGTTGATCGGCGCCGGGCTGGTGGTGCTGCTGATGCTGGGGTACTACCTGGCCTGCGGCCTGATCGCCAACATCGCGATGACGATGAACGTGCTGCTGGTGATGGCCGTGATGTGCATGCTCAACGCGAAGTTCACTCTGGACGGCATCGCCGGCGTGATCCTGGGCATCGGCATGTCGGTGGACGCCAACGTGCTGATCTATGAGCGCATGCGGGAGGAGAAGGCGCGCGGCGGGTCGCTCCGCATGATCATCAAGAACGGCTACGACAAGGCGCTCAGCACGATCATCGACTCGAACGTGACGACGCTGCTGACGTGCATCATTCTCTACTACGTCGGCAGCGAGGAAGTGAAGGGCTTCGGCCTGACGCTGGGCTGGGGCGTGGTGATGAATCTGTTCACGGCGGTGTTCGTGACGCGCACGCTGTTCGGCGTGGCGATCAAGTACAACCTGATCCGCGACATCCGCCTGAACCGGCTGATCGGCGTGCCGAACATCGACTGGTACGGTATGCGTCGGATCTTCATCCCGATCTCGGTGGTCGCCACGGCGGCGGGGCTGTTCCTGATGTTCTCGCGGCCGGCGAAGGACTACCTCGACGTGGAGTTTCTGGGCGGCCTGAGCGTGGACATTCAGACGGCCGCACCGGCGCCAGGCGAGACGTTCAACGATCGCACGATCCGGGCGGCGCTGGGAGAGGCGGGCAAGCGGCTGCGGCCGGACGCGGAGCGGCTGGCGCAGGCGAGCGTGGCGGAAGCGCCCAATGCGCCGGGCTTCCTGGTGATCTCGGCGCCGGGAGTGGATGCGAGCCGGCTGGAGGCGTACCTGACCGAGCCGCTCGAGGATGCGCAGGTGCTGCCGCGCGACGCCGTGACGGCGGTCGCGGGGACGCAGCAACTGACGATCCGCGTGGTGGACGGCGTCACGCCGGAACGGGTGAAGGACCTGTTGACGGAGATCAGCGACGCGTTTGCGCGAGATTGCGAATTGCTGGGCGACGTCAGCGTGGGATCGGTGAAGGAGAGCGGCGGCGAGGCCACCAGCGATCTGTTCTGGGGCATCACGACGACCATCACGAACAAGCGCTTTGTGCAGCTCGCGCTGCGGGAGGCGCTGGGCGAACGGCTGCGGATTCAGCCGCGGGTGCGCTACGCACTGGAGCTGGCGGATGACCGGCCGCACCCGATCGTGAGCCGCCAGCCGGCGGAGGTGATTGCAAATCTGCCGACGGCGATCTCGGCCGACCTGGGCGATTTTGTCGGCGGCGCGGCGATTTACCTGCGCGAGCTGACGCCGCCGATGGTGATTGACCGCTCGGCGCCCGGCTCGCTTCCGGATCGGCTGCGGAACATGCGCTTGCAGCCGGGGTTCCAGGATTTCCCATGGCGCAGCTTCGACGTGATCGGCGTGACGCCGGCCGGGAAGGACTCGGAGGGCCGGACGCTTTATTCGTCGGTGATCGTGGCGACGGTGGACGACGCGTTTCCCTACCGGGATGATCCGGAGCGCTGGTACAGCGAGTTTGCGGCGCAGGAGCTTTCGCTGGCGCGTGCGGCGCTGGACAGCGAGCAGTCGCTGCGGCGGGTGACGCAGTTCAAGCCGCAGATCGCGGCGCAGTCGAGCACGCAGGCGACGATTGCACTGGCCTTGAGCTGGCTGATGATCATCGTGTACCTGTGGATCCGGTTCGGAAGGCCGGTGTACGGCTTCGCGGGCGTGGTGGCGTTGATGCACGACGTGCTGGTGGCGCTGGCGTTCGTCGGGTTTGCCGGGCTGATCGGCGGGGAGGGGCATTTCGGCCGACTGCTGCTGATTGAGAATTTCAAGATCAACATGGCGGTGGTGGCGGCGCTGCTGACGATCATCGGCTTCTCGATCAACGACACGATCGTGATCTTCGATCGCATCCGCGAGGATCGCGGGCGGCTCGGCGTGGTGACGCCGCAGATCATCAATGCGGCGGTGAACCAGTGCCTGGCGCGCACGCTCATCACGAGCGTGACGGTGTTCCTGACGCTGGCGGCGCTCTATGTGTTCGGCGGTGCGAGCGTTCGCGGGTTCGCCTACTGCATGCTGGTGGGCGTCATCACCGGTGTGTACTCGACGGTGGCGATTGCATCGCCGCTGCTGATGGTCGGGATGAAGAACATGGCGGCCGAGCCGGGTCGCGCGCGGCGGTAGGTCGCTGATCGGGAAGTGAGAAGAGGCCGCGCCGGCGCGCTCCGCAGGGGGTGCGCCGGCGCGGTTCTTGTTTGGGGGCGCGGGTAATTCGGTCTCTCGCAGAGGCGAAGAGAGCGCGGAGAGAGAAAGAGAGGGGATTGGTGCGGGAGGCGGGGGGAGAGCATAAAGGAGTGGGTTGGGGTGGCCGGATTCCAGGGCCTGAAGGCCCTGGCAACGATCGTGCGCCCTAGCGGGCGAAGCACCGGGCAGAAGCCCGGTGCCACATGGCGACGCAAAGCCGTCGGTATGGCACCCAACGCGCGGCATGGCACTCGGCGAAAGCATGTGGCATCGGGCGTGTGGCATCGGGCTTCTGCCCGATGCGCTGCACCGCCCGGAAGGGCGGTGCCACTTCCATCGGCCGAATATTCGGAGTGTCGGCCGGAATCCCACCATTGGCGGGCGTGGTTCGTTCCGACCCCCCGATTGCCCGCTGACAGGGAGAATCTCCGTGAGGCGAATCTGGCTTGCAGGTGTTGTGACAGCCGCGGTCTGCGCCGTGGCGGCCGCTCAGGATCGCAGTGCCGGCGTGGACGTCGGGAAGGCCAAGGCCGACTGGGTGGAGGAGTCGCTGGAGGGCGTCGCGGATGAGCTGGGGTTGGACAAGCTCCAACAGGAGCGGTTCGATCGAATTGTGGCGGACATCATGCCCCGTGCCCGGGCGCAGGGCGATCAGCTCAACGAGAAGCTGCGCGAGCTGCGCGCCGCGCGCGGCGACGCCGCCCGCACGGCCGAGTTGAACGAGGCCATGCACGAGCTGGCCGATCCGACGCCTTTCTTCGATGAAGCGGTTTCGCATATTGAGCCGCTGCTGCGGCCGGAGCAGTTGGGGCGGCTGATCGCGGCGGTGGAACGGGTGGAGGCACAGGGGCGCGGGTGGGAATGGAATCAGCGCGTGATCGGGTCGCTGCCGCAGGCGCTGGAGTTGACGGGGGAGCTGCGCGGGCGGTTTCACCAGCTTGTCGGCAAGCACATGGGCCAGGCGTGGACCGCCAGCCGGTCGGCGATCGAGCCGCTGCTGGCGGAGATGCGCACGGCGCGCGAGGCGGGGGAGTTCGTGAAGGTGGCGGAACTGCGGGCCAAGATCAACGCGGTCGAGATGGATCCGGAGAAGGTGACGGCGGCGCTCATCGCCGACTTTCGAGCGCAGCTTCCGGAAGAGCAGGCTGCAAAGCTGGATGAGTGGCTGGCGGCGCGGGAGGCCGAGGGGGGCGATGACGAGGTCGGCGGCGCGTCCGGTGCGGTCGGTGGTCGCGGGCCCAGCGCGTCGGCATTGCTGAGGGCGGCGAGGCGCAGCGGGCTGTCGTCGGAACAGCGCAGCGCGCTTCGCACGATCGAACGGGAGATTTCGGCCGAGCGGCGGGCGGCGGGCCGGGATGCGACGCAGCGCGCAGCGCTGACGGAGGGGCTGCGGAAGCGGATTGACGCGCTGCTGACGGCGGAGCAGAAGCCGCGGTTTGAGGCGCACCTGTCGAGATTGATGAAGTAGGTTCGGCGGCGAAGGGGGGTGAACAGCGGACTGGTTCTGCGCGCGGGGGGTCATGCGCGACGGGGCGGTGCGTTCGGTCCGCGGGTGGGCAGCGCCCCTCCTGCGGGCCGAACATACTCATTTCATGAGAGGGGGTTTTCACGGATTGAAGTGGGGCGATGCTGTTCAGAGGGCGCATGCTTACGCGGAGTATCGCGAGGCCATGCCACCGCCGGACGCGCTATAATGCCGCCGACCTGATGATCCGACCGCGGCGAAGTGGAGATGTGGATGACCGAGCAGCGCGGTGTCGCACGGCCGATCGATTGGCACGCTTCCTTCCCGATTCTGCGGATGCTCACGCAACTGCGGTCGGCGGCCCACCTCTCGCGCCTGCTCATCGGCCTGGCCGCGGTCATCACGCTCGCGGCCGCCGGGTCCGTGCTCGACCGCCTGTGGCCGACCTCGGCCCGCGTGCTCGGCACGCCGGCCGCAAGCATTGAGCAATCCGAAATCGGGCGCTTCGCGACGCTTTCGTATCCCGCGTTTGAGAGTTGGCGGCTGGGACAGGCGCTGGCCGTCGAACGCGCCGCCGGGACGGCCGGTCGGCCGATGCTGGATGGGCCGTTCGCGGCATTTGTGGATTATCAGGCACATTGCCTGGCGGCGGGGGCGCGCGGGTTGCTGGCCGGGCGGATCGGCTGGGGGGGCAGCGCGTTCGACGCGCAGCCGTCGCTCCCGGGGTCGATCGGCAGTGCGGGATCGGGTGTGTTGTGGCTGCTGGTCACACGGCCGTGGTTTGCCGCCGTGCTGTTTACGGTTTATGCGCTGGTGGTCGGGCTGTTCGGCGTCGCGCTGTCGCGACACGCGGCGGTGCAATCGGCGCGGGGGCTGGCGCCGGACCTTTCGGAATCGCTGGCCTATGCCTGGGAGCGGCGGAGCGCCATCGCGGTGCTGGCGGTGGGGCCGGCGGCGGTGCTGGCCGTCGGCGGGCCGCTGCTGATGATCCCCGGGTATCTGCTGGGGGCGCTGGCGGCGGTGCCGGCGCGGGGCTGGACGCCGACGATCCTGCTGCTGCTGGGCGGCGTGATGATCCTGTCGGGGATTCTGCGGGGACGGCAGTCGCCGTCTCCGGAGGCGCGCGGCGGGCGCAAGGTGCTGGCGGCGGGGGCGGTGCTGGCGGGGGCGACGGCGTTCGGGCTGCTGTTCAACGTGTCGCTGTTGGGGTTTGTGGGGTATGTGCTGGCGGGGGCGCTGCTGCTGCCGGCGCTGGTGGCGGGGGCACTGCTGGCGCTGGTGCTGATTGTGGTGCTGCCGTCGGGGCCGCTGGCGCGGGCGGCGCTGGCAGCGCGCGGGTCGGACGCACTTGACGCGCTGCAGTGCGGCGCGGCGTACCTGCTGCAGCGGCCGTGGAAGGCGGCGATCTACGCGATGATCTCCCTGGTGTTCGCGGTGCCGGCGCTGCTGGTGGCGCGCGGGGCGGTGCTGGTGACGCTGAAGATGACGCACGCGACGATCGTGGAGCGATTTGACGCCGGCCGCGGGGAGGTGGCCGAGGTGGGGCCTGCATGGGGTGAATCGGGGCGCGCGGCGACGGGTTCGGGCGGCGCAGGGACGCAGGTGTGGTGGATGCCGGCGTGGAGCGATCTGTCGTGGCTGCCGGGAGGGGCGGTCGGCGGGGTGATTCCGCATGATCCCGCGCCGGCGGGGGTGCGGGTGATGCGCTGGCTGGCGGGGTTGTGGGTGTTTCTGTTGGCGGCGCTGGTGCCGGCGTATGGGTTCAGCCTGTATCACACGGCGGCGGTGCAGACGTACATGCTGCTGCGACGGGATGTGGACGGCGACGATTTTGAGGATGTGTTTCTGCCGACGGAGCCGGACCCGCTGACGTTTGAGCCGCTGGAGCCGGCGGCGGATGAGGCGACGGATTCGCCCGCGAAGCCGGGAGACAAGGGGCCGCCGGGAGGGGTGTCGCTGCCGGTGATGCGGTGAGGCGGGGGATGGGGCGTGGTGAGAAGTGGGGGGGGCAATAAATAGGCGCTTCTGGGGCGGGGGGTCGAGCGGCGCGGTGCCGGACCTGGGCTCCCGGCGGATGAGTCACCTTGCGACGTGGCGGCCTCTGGATCGGGCGGATCGGACCGGGCCGTATTTGACACGATTGGCCGCGGCCGATAGGATGACGAGGCTTTGGACCACCCACCCGGCGGATTCCCCGGCGACCACGGACTGGCCGTGCCGCTCCCCGTCGGCCGCGCTCTTTCTTGAGGGGCGCGCAGTGGCTTCCTTGTCCGCCCGGAGAGCCGGCGGTGCCCGAGAAATCAACAACGAACAAGTCCTCTGCGGCCCGGCGCAAGCCGGCCCGCCCTGCGAAGCGCGCCGGCAAGTCCGGCGCGCGGCCGGTGAAGTCGGCGCCCGCGAAGCCGAAAGCGGCCAAGCCCGTGATGATGAAATCAGCGCCGGCGAAGCCGGGGAGTGTCAAGCTGGCGGTGGCGAAGCCGGGGAGTGTCAAGCTGGCGGTGGCGAAGCCGGGGTTGGCAAAAGCCGCTGTGGTGCGCAGCGCTGGGGCTGACGTTTCGCGAAATGGCAAGCTTGCCGCGGTGACGGGTTCGAAGCGCGCCGCCACGCCGGCCGCCCCGATTTCGGCGGAGTCCGGGAAGAAGACGGTGAAGCCGGCAGGCGGTACGACGCGTCAGGTGGAAAAGCCCGCGCAGGTGGCCACGCCGGTTTCGCCGCCGCGGGAGAAATCGGCGGGCGGTGCGGCGATGGGCAAGGTGGATCGGTCGCGGGCGGCAGCGCCGGGGAAGGCTGTTGCGGCTCGGCGGCCGGTGATCGCGCCGGAGCCGGTGGATCTTTCCGGCGACAGTGGGCTAAGCCGCAAGGACCTGGAGCAATTCCGGGGGATGCTGTTGGAGAAGCGATCGCAGCTCGTCGGCGATATGAGCACGATGCGGGATGAGGCGCTGCGCAGCAACAGCCAGTCTTCCGGCGATCTGTCGAGCATGCCGATCCACATGGCCGACCTGGGGACGGACAATTTCGAGCAGGAGTTCACGCTGGGGCTGATCGAGGGGGGGCAGCAGGAGCTTCGCGAGATCGATGCGGCGCTGGATCGCATCGAGAAGCGCACCTATGGGCTGTGCCTGGCGACGGGCAAGCCGATCGGCAAGGCGCGGCTGAAGGCCCAGCCGTGGGCCAAGTACTGCTACGAGTACATGCTCGAGCAGGAGCGCGGGAAGATCCGGCGGTATTAATGGCCGTTGGCCGGCACTGCACCCGCTTCAGCGGGTGGTGCCAGGGCGACTTCACACAACTTCTCATTCCTCTACTTCTCAACAGGCCTTGAACGCGCGGCCGATTCGCGGTGCGACAATTGTCCCCTCGCAGCGGTGCGCGGATGGCCGCCTCGCCGATAGAATCCCCCGCCAACGTGGACTCCGCACCCCCCCCAACCAACGCCGCCGCCTCACCGCCAGCCGCGGTGCGCGCCGACGCCGCGGTATCCGACGGAGGCACAGGCGCGATTGTGACCGGCGGCCCGGATGCGGCGGCGGTGTACATCGAGCCGACGTGCTGGGCGCACCCCGGCGCTCATGCCCGCTTCTGGCTCTTCGCCGTCTTCGGCCTGGTGCTGGACCTATGGTCCAAGCACGTCGTCTTCCACTGGCTGCGGCAGGGCGGCGAGCCGGTCACGCTGATTCCGCATGTGCTCTCCTTCACGACCATGTTCAACCCCGGCGCGCTGTTCGGCATCGGGGCGGGTCGCACGAGCGTTTTTCTGGGCGCGTCCGCGCTGGCGCTGGTGCTGGTGGTCTGGATGTTCCTCAACAGCTCGCCGCGGCGGGCGATCCTGCAGATTGCCTTGGGCGGCATTCTGGCCGGGGCGCTGGGCAACATGTACGACCGGATCAATGTCCAGCTTGTGCGGCTCGACATGCACGAGCAGCGGCGGTTTTATGAGCGCGAGGATCAGGAGGATCGCATCGTGCTGCGCGAGTATCCGGCGGCGGAGGGTGGGGCGACGCTCAGCCTGCCGCCTGGGGCGCCGATCGACGCGCCGATCGGGCACGTCCGCGATTTCATCAAGATCAACTCGACGTTCTTCGGGCGGGAAATCTGGCCGTGGGTGTTCAACGTGGCCGACATGCTGCTGGTCGGCGGCGTGGGCATTCTGATCTGGCACATGTGGCGCGACAGCCGCCGGCCGGCGCCGGGGTGACACTCGCGAAGGCGCACGCCGTCCCGCGGCCGATCGATCAGGATGCGATCACCGGCAGAGATCGAGAGCGCGTTTCAGCCGCGGCGCGACGTTCGACTCGCAGCGGCATCTCATCGTAAGTGCGACCGTCCAGCTCGCGCCCGCGAAGCTCCTTGCGAACCCCACCCCATTGCTTGAAAAAGAACGGCACACCGGCGCGGCGGCACTGACTCCGTATGGACCGCGCCCAGGACGCGCTCATAGGCCTGGCTCCGGGGCCGGACTCACCGCCGACGATCACCCACGAAATCCCGTCAAGCGGCAGATCATCGAGCGGCCCAATGAGCGGTTCGCATGAGAGGAAGCGAATGTGGGCGGGGATGGCGCGGATGTCGTCGATGCGCCCCGTCACGCGTTGATCCTCCACGCTGACCCCCATCCACACCTGCTTGGGCCACGGCAATTCCGGCGCAAGCGCCCTCAGCCGAGCGCTTCGCTTTGTAAGCACCTGAAAGGTATGTTGGGGGCATGCGGCCATCGTGTCGAAGACGCGCCGGATGAAATCCGTCGGCACCTTGTCATGAAACAGGTCGCTCATGGAGTTGACGAATATCACGCGCGGCGCGCGTAGCCTTCGTGGCAGGTCCACGAGATCCGGATGCAGCGTCAGGCTAAAACCTTCGTCGTAGCGGGCATTCCCCATCGCCTTGAGCCGCCGGGCCATTCGCTCCGCATAGCAATGGCGGCAGCCTTCGCTGATCCTGGTGCAGCCCGTCACCGGGTTCCAGGTCATCTCGGTCCACTCGATCTTGGAGTTCGTCGCCATGGGGCACAGACCTCAGGGCTTGAGAACGTCGCTGGCGATCTTCACGGCCGTCGTAGCGCCCTTCGGGTTTCCGGCCGCGAAGCACAGCAGGTAAATCGGCGTGCCGCGTGAGTTGCAGAGCGGGAGAGGATTGGTCGCGACCCGCTCAAACACAGCTGTTAGCCGCTTCACGAAATATTCTCCGATCGACTTCCACGTTGCGACTTTCACTTCCCGGGGTTCTTTGCCGAAGAGGGTATCTTCGTCTTGCCGCTGATAGAAGGCCGATTGCCATTCGTCTGTTCCCAGAAATCGGGTCAGTGCGCCCGCCCACTCGGGAGGGGGAATGCCGTTGCCGGTAAGCAGCCGGTTCACCGCCATGCCGACCGGGAACAAGACCCACACGTCGATTGACTTTGTCCGGGCGAGCGCCTCCATTGTGGTCCAATCCACCTGCATTCCGTAGGGGTCGAGAAACACGACCGCCCGGTGCGTCTCCCAATCGGTTTCCCGGCACCATCGATTGAGAAACTCGTTGGAGTCGGATTGATGGACAGTCGCCGATCCCGGGCGCGGCTCCGATGCGGCGACCTGTTGTCGAAGCTCCTCGACCCGGGCGGCGTCGCGCTCGATGAAGACGTATTGATGGAAAGGCGGCCGCACTTCGAGGGCAATCCGCGCGCTGCCCTTCTTGTACGATTCCGTGTCGGCGTCGGTCTCGCTCTCATACAGTTCCGTCCCCACATGGGTCGGTACGGAGTCCGAACGATGCCCCGTTCCTGCGAACGCGTCAACATAGATTGTGCGGAAGTGGCACGCCCTCTTGTTTCTTTCAAAAATGGTGGTGTACGCGCAGAGGTACTTGCGAATGCGGTCGAGCTTCGCAGACGTCCAGTCGCCGCCGAATTTGTGGTCGGCCATTTCGACTCCCCGTACACGACAACATACCTAACATACACCAAACCAACGTGGGGTTGCAAGGGCATGGTCAATCAACGCACCGACCGATCAGGATGCAATCACCGGCAGAGATTGTGAGCGCGATTCAGCCGCGACCCGGTGGATCAGCGGTCGTCGTCGTCCGGCTCCACGTCGGGGATCACTTCGAAGTCGATCCGGAATCCGCCGGGGGCGTCCGGGTCCTCCTCGAACGTGAAGATCAGCGTGTCGCCGCAGGTGAAATCCACGCCGAGGCGCATGTTCCGCCCGTTCGATTCGCCCGCGGTCGGCAGCGAGGCCGAGTCCGAGGCGACCGGGGCGGTCGAGAAGTGCACGGTTTCGCCGAAGGCGTCGGCGTCGAAATTCTGAAGGTTGCGGTCGGCGTCGGTGTCGATGGCGCGCTTGATCAGCGCCGCCGTCGCCACCGCGATATCGCGACGGCAGGGCAGCGTCACCTGTGCCGCGCTGCTGTTGGCCTCCACGCGAAGCTGCTGCAGCGCCACGGCGCCGGGCGGGTTTCGATCCAGCGAGTCATAGCTGCCGAAGGTGAAGGCTGCCCGGGCCGGCGCGTTGTTCACGAAGATCACGAAGACGTTGCCCTGCCGCTCTTCGGTGATATAGCTCAGGAACCCGGCCGTACAGGAGCAGAGCGCCAGCGAAACCGCCGCCACGATCCCCGCCGCCGCCATCACGATTCTCCGCGGCGATGGCGCGACTCCCCTCGCGGCCACTTCGCCCCCCGCCGCCCGCCGCCCGATTCTCAGTGAAGCGTATCGCATCGTTCCTGCACCCTCGCTGACGGCGGTCCGCCGCAGTAATGCGCCAACTGGTCGGCGCACCCGTTTCTATCGGCTGCGCGGATGGCCGTCGGGACTTGCCGGCCGGCCGCAGTCGATCGTAGCCGGGCTGAGAGTGTCCGCCAACGCGAGCGGGCGGCGTTGACGGACAAAGCCCAGCCGCGACAATGGGTTGGGAACGGTTTTGGGCGCACTTGCGGGGGCGAGAGGGCGTAGAATCGGCCGACCGGCCCATGACCCCGGCCGCGCGTTTCCGGCGGTCAGGGAGCATGGGATCGGAGCCGATAAGTACGAGGATGGGAGATTCCGCGTCGATGGGCGGCCGAATCGGGCGGCCGGCGGTGCGATCGGGCATCAGGTGAACAGGATTCCGCGATGTTGAGAAAGTCGGTATTGCTCTGCCTGCTGATGCTGCCGGTGCTCGGCGCGACCTGCCTGACGCCGGTCGAGACGCCGGACCGGATTTCGAATGCGGCCACCACGGTGGACCTGACGTTCGTGCGGCCGGCCACCGATCGGACGGTCGCAACGGGGGATGTGGTGGCGGTGGAGTTTCTGGCCACCAACCGCACGGATCAGCCGGGCCTGGCGACGATTTTCGTCGAGAACCGCACGAACCTGGAGCAGAGCATCCTGGCGGCGGATGTCGAGATCAGCGGCGTGGGCCGATCGATCACGGTCAACTGGGACACGGCGACGTTTCCGCCGGCGCAATATTCGATCCGCGGAACGCTGCGCGCCGCCGACCGCAACCGGACGGCCAACGCGGCCGGCCGTATCCGGGTGGATGGTCCGCCGACGCTGGTCTTCACGGCCCCGACGGAGGACACCACGCTGCCGGCGTCGGGTGAGGCAACGATCACGATCCGCTGGACGGTGAACGACCCCGAGGGCGACGGCACGATCCGCATCGGGCTGGATCCCGATCTGGATCATGGCAGCGGCAACGAGATTTTCATTCTGCAAAAGGCGCTGGTTCGCGACGAGTTGCGCGACACGCTGGAGTGGAACGGCGAGGACGTGGAGGGCGACAAGGTGCCCGAGGGCACCTACCGGATCTTCGCGCTGATCGAGGACAAATTCAATCCGCTGGTGACGGCCGATGGGCTGGCGCGGGTGATTGTCCCGACGCCGACGGAGCCGGAGGAGAACGTGACAGCCGGCGTCCTCAAGCCTGACGTGCCGACCGAGTTTGCGATTTTTCAGCCGATTTTCCCGATCGAATTCGGGATCAATGACTCGTCGGACGTTCTGCTGGATCTGAAAATCGACAGCGACGACAATCATCAGAACGGCAACGAAATCACGATTCTCTCGCAGCGCTTCATCCGCGCCGGCACGAAGAAGGACACGTTCAATTGGGACGGCCGGGACACGGCCGGCAATTTCGTACCGGACGGGATTTACACGCTGCTGGTGGTGATCAACCGCGGCAGCGGCGCACCGCAGACGATCGCGGGCACGCACTCCGTCACCCGCCGCTCGAGCGCGTTGCGCTTGGACAGCCGCCAGACCTGGGAGCGCGGCACGAACGAATGGTCGCTGCTGGAGCCGACCGACAACCCGTCGCCGCGGCGCGACACGCGCGCCGTGTATGACGTGGTGCGGCAGAAGGCGGTCGTGTTCGGCGGGCAGAGCGACGCCGGCACGCCGACCAACGAGACATGGGTATTTGACCGGGCCAACTGGCAGCGCATCAATCCGACCACGTCGCCGCCGGCGCGCTTCGACCACGCGATGGCCTATGACTCCGGCGTGGACGAGACGATCGTCTTCGGCGGCTATGACGGCACCACCGTCATGAACGACATGTGGGTCTTCGACGGCAGCGAGTGGAGCGAGCGGGTGCTGACGACGGCTCCATCGCCGCGCTACGGAGCGGCGGTTGCGTATGACGTGGATCGCGGCGTGACGGTGCTGTTCGGCGGCACCAATGACGTTTCGATCCTGGATGACACCTGGGAGTGGGACGGCCTGGATTGGCGGCAGATCATGCCTTTCGCCTCGCCGCCCGCCCGCTACATCTCCGCCATGGCCTATGACGAGGAGCGGCAGGTGATGATCCTGTTCGGCGGCGCGACGGAGGCCGGCCTGGATCAGGAGACCTGGGAATATGACGGCGACACCTGGACCCGCCGTCAGCCGCTACTGGTGCCCAGCCTGCGCGCCCGCCACGCGATGAGCTTTGACGCGGAGCAGAAGAAGATCGTGCTCTTCGGTGGGGTCGCTGAACTGGCCGCCAACGGCGAGACGTGGACCTGGGATGGCAGTGAGTGGACGCTCGAAAAGCCCTCGATCCGACCCGCGGCGCGCGACGGACACGCGATGATTTATGATCGCGGCGCGAAGAAGACGTTTCAATTCTTCGGGCTGACCGGCGTGCCGGTGATCTCGCTGATCGAGCCGGCCACCAACGTCACCGTCACCGCCGGGCAGTTCCAGACGATCCGCTGGCGCGACGACGACCCGATCGGCACGTCCAAGATCCGGCTGGTCATCGACGACGACCCCAACCCGGACGAGGGTACGGAGACGGGCGCGGCGGAGCTTGAGATTCTCGCCGATCGGCCGGCCTCGCCCGACGGCGTGCAGGACACCTTCAGCGTGCAGATTCCGGCATCGCTCGCACCCGGCACCTATTTCGTCTTTGCGTACGTCCAGCACGACGGCGCTACGACCCCCGACAGCCGGTCGGTCGCCCCGGGGCGATTCATCATTCGCGATCCGGCGCAGAACTGACGCGCCGCCGCGGGATGGCCGGCCGGGCGCGCCCAAGGCGCTCCGGTGCGGCGGTTCGGGTTGAAGCAGCCGCCGGTCCGCGGGAGCCAGGCTCCCGGCGGCGCGGGCGGCCGGATGGGATTGAGGCTCAATCATGCCGCGTTCGATCCGCCGAACCGCCCTCGCGGGCGCGTCGGCGGCGTTGCTGCTGCTCGCCCCCGCCGCGCCCATCGTGCGCGCCTCAGACCCACCCGAGCGATTACAGAACGGCGGCCGGCCCGCCACGCCGGACGCAACGGCTGGGCGGTCGACGAATGTGGCGGCCGTCGTGGAGTGGCGCAGCGGGGGAACGCAGCGGCTTGAGGAGATGTCGGAGACGGTCCTGATGGAGGCGGCAGCCGCGCTGCGCGGACGTCACGCCGTGGCCGTGTTTCGACGGGACCATGCCATCGGCGAATTGCGGGGCGCGGCGCCGGTTGCCGGTGCGCCGGGATTGCAGATCGGCGCGCCGCTGGGCGGGCGGGCGGCGTTTGTGTGTCTCGATCGGGCCGCGGATCCGCGCGCGTCTGTCGCCGCCCTCGCATACCTCGGGCCGATCGACGTGCAGCGCAAGCAGCATCCTTCGATCGCGGCGGCAGACTTTCCGACTCATGCCGTGATCGCGCCGGGCGCGGATCCGCGGGTAGCACTGCTCGTGCTGTTTCATGCCGACGTGACCCCGGCGGAGCGCTTCATCGCCGCCGCCGCCGCGGGGGCCGAGGTGGTTAGCGCGCTGGAGTTGATCCCGACGCTGGTGCTGCACCTTCCTGCGTCGGCGGTGTCGAAGGTGGTGGCGGATGATCGGGTGCAGTGGGTCGAACCGCCGCTGCCGGCGCTGACGGCGCTTAACGCGGAAAATCGCGGGCGCGTGCAGGCGGACGCGGCGCAGGTCGCCCCCAGCGCGCTGGACGGCGCGGGGGTGGTGGCGTTCGTCTACGACGTCGGACGGGCGCAGCCGGCGCATCCCGATTTCGCGGGCCGGCTGATCGCGCTGGATTCGTCCGGTGTGCTGGACCACGCGACGCACGTGGCGGGCACGGCCGCCGGCGACGGCTCGGCCTCCTTCGGCGTGCAGCGCGGCATGGCGCCGGCTGCGACGATCCTCTCCGGTGGGTACGAGTTTGATCCGAGTGCGGGGGTGCTGCTGTACACCAATCCCGGCGACGTGGAGGCCGACTACACGGCGGCGCTGGCGCACCCGCAGTATTCGCCCGACGTCGCGAACAACTCGATCGGCAGCAACATCGAGACGAATTTCTATCCCTGCTCGATCCAGGGCGACTACGGGATCACCGACCAGTTGATCGACGGCATCGCCGCGGGCGGATTCGGGCGGCGGCTGCCGATGGTGTGGGCCGGCGGGAATGAGCGGCAGGCCAGCCGCTGCGACGTCGAGGGTTTTGGCGACTACTACAGCATCGCGCCTCCCGCGGGTTCGAAGAACCCGCTGGTCGTCGGCGCGGTGCACGTGGACGATGACTCGATGACGACCTTCAGTTCGTGGGGGCCGTGTGACGACGGGCGGCTCAAGCCCGATTTCGTCGCGCCGGGCTGCCAGACCTTCGGCGACCTGGGCGTTACCTCCGCGAGCGTCAACGGCGGGTACGGCGTGCGCTGCGGCACGTCAATGTCGGCGCCGACGGTGGCCGGGATGATCGCGCTGCTGATCCAGGAGCATCGGCGGATCGAGCCGGACGCGCCGACGCCGGACGGGGCGGCGTTCAAGGCGCTGTTGGCGCACACGGCGGTCGATCTCGGGGAGCCGGGGCCGGACTATCGCTTCGGGTATGGCTCGGTGCGGCTGACGCCGGCGTTGGCCGTGTTGCGGGAGCGGCGGCTGCATCAGGGCGAGGTCGGATCGGGGCAGGTCTGGTCAACGACGATCGCGAGCATCGGCGGTGCGCCGCTTTCGGTGACGCTGGCGTGGGATGATCCGCCGGGGACGCCGAACGTTTCGCCGGCGCTGGTGAACCGGCTCGACCTGCTGATCACCGGGCCGGGCGGCAGTACGCATCACCCGTGGACGCTGAACCCCGCCGCGCCCGCCGCGCCCGCGGTGCGAAACGTCCCCGACACGCGCAACAATCTCAAGCAGGTGCGGATCGATGTGCCGGCGGCTGGGCTGTACAACGTGACGGTGACCGGTACGTCGGTGCCGATCGGGCCGCAGCGCTTCGCGCTGGTGGCCACACCGGCGGCGGCGCGCTGCACCTCAAAGGGCGCGATGTGGACCAGCCCGGCGATTCTCGGCGATGACGGGATTATCACGATCGAGGTGACCGACTGCGATCTGAACAGCAGCGCACTGGCAGTTGATGAAGTGACCGTGCAGGTGGCCAGCCTCGCCGATCCGGTCGGCGTGGCGCTGACGCTCTCGGAAACCGGCGCCAATACGGGCGTGTTCCGTGGCGCTGCTCTGCCGACCACGGAGCCGGCGCCGGGGGCGATCCTGGTCGGGGTCAGCGACCTCGTGACGATCACTTACGTCGACGCCGATGACGGCGCGGGGGGATTGAACATCCCGCGCGTCCGGACGGTCGCCATCGATCTGTTGGATCCGGCCATCTCGAACGTCCGCGTGGAGCAGGTCACAGCGACCGCCGCCGAAATCCGCTTCGAAACGTCCGAGCCGGCCAATGGGTTGGCCACGTTGGGGCTGACTTGCGGTTCAGTGGCGGTGCTGGGCCGCGAAGCGGGGCTGGTGACGGCGCATCGCGTGTTCGTGACGGGCCTGTCGGCGGACACGACCTATCAATTCCGGGTTCATGCTACGGACGCGGCCGGCAACGGCACCACAGGGCTGCCGGCGGGAGGCGGCTGCTTCTCGCTGCGCACCAGCGCTCCGGTTGATTATTTCACCGAGATATTCCAGTCAGATGACAACGACCTGGGCGGACGCTCCGTGCTGTTTTCGCCCGATGGGTCGTCCAACACCTATCGCGCCTGCCGCTCCACGATCGGCGCGCTGCCGACCAGCCCGGCCGGCGGGACGCCGCTGACGTTGGCGAACGACGGAAGCGTGATGCTGTCGCCCGCATCGGGTCGGTCCGTGCTGTTGTACGGAATCGCCTACGAGGCCTTCTGGGTGAACGCGAACGGCACGATCACATTGGACGGACCGGATGCCGAGCCGCGCGAGTCCACGTTTGCCCATTTCGCGCGCCCGTCGATCGCCGGGCTTTGGGACAATTTTGATCCGGCGCTGGGCGGCGCCGTGTCGTGGCGCGAGCTGTCGGACCGCATCGCCGTCACCTGGGACGACGTGCCGGATTTCGCCGATTCTTCCGACAGCACGTTTCAGATCGAGATGTACTTCGACGGGCGCATCCGGCTGAGCTGGCTGGAGGTGGGCGTCTTCGACGGGCTGACGGGCCTGTCGCGCGGCGGCGGTCGACCGGCGGATTTCGCCGAGTCGGACATGTCGGCCTATCCGCTCTGCGGCGGCGCTCGACCGCCGGCGGCATCTGACCTGCGACGCGAAGCGCCCACTCAGACGGCTGTGCGCGTCCGACTGCCCGCCAGCGACGACGGCGCTGGGCCGCTCGCGCTGCGGATCGTTCAGGCGCCGCCCGGCGATCTGCGAAACGACGCCGACGATCAGCCGATCACGGCGGCCAATGTCCCCTATCCGCTCGCGCCGGGAGACGACACGGTGCGGTATTTCGCGCAATCGGCCGCCGAAGCGGGGGTGGAGTTCACCTTCGTCGCCCATGACGGCGGCAATCCCCCGGACGGCGGCGATTCGAACGTCGCGCGTGTCACGCTGCTGCTGCAAACGCCGATTGATCCACCCTTCCATGACGACTTCGAGGCCACCGACTTCGACACCGCCCGCTGGGCCGCCTCCGGCGGCGCGACCATCGACGGGCTGGGAATCGGCCCGCCTTCGCCGCCCTTTTCGGCGCGGCTCAACGGCGACCCGCGCGGCGGCGACGTGCTGACCACGCGGATGGTGAACCTGCGGGCCGCGGCCGGTGCGACGGTTGAGTATCACTGGCAACGCCGCGGAGGAGGGGAAAGCCCCGATCCGGGCGACGACCTGGTGATTTACTACCATGCCGATGATGGCGTGTGGCGCGAGCTGGCCCGCCACCCCGGCGCCGGCGCGGACATGACGACCTTCGCGGCGGCGACGCATTCACTGCCGTCGGATGCGCTCCATCCGGCCTTCCGCCTGCGCATCGCGAGCCATGCGAATGAGGTCGGGCCGGTGGATGACTGGTTCATCGACAACGTGCGAGTTCTTGCGACGCCGCTGCCGCCCGTGTCGGGCGACGTGGACTGCGACGGGGCGCTGACCAACTTCGACATCGCCGCGTTCGTGCTGGCGCTGGTCGATCCGGCGCAATATGCGGCCGATTTCCCGCGCTGCGACCCGCGCCGCGCGGACTTTGACGCCGACGGGGCGCTGACCAATTTCGACGTGGATCCGTTCGTCGCCTGCCTGCTGGAGCTGGGCTGCGACGAGTAGCTTCAAGCTCCGCGCTGCGCCGGCGAGAACGCTGCTACGGCGCCGCGTGTTCCGCGTCGGCAGATGCCGATTCCGCCATCGCTTCCAGCTCCGCCGGCTGCACACCGGCCGCCGCCGCGTAGCGCCTCGCGAAGTCGTCCAGCGTGCCGCGCGTGACCAGCTCGCACGGAATCAGTTGCCGCACGCCGGCCGCCCGCCCGTTGCACAGGTCGATCGACAATTCGAGCGCATCGAGCGCCAGCCGCGGCTCGATGGCGCCGACCAGCGCGAGAACGGACTCATCCCGCAGGTGTTTCCATCGCCGCGGATGGGCGCCAAGAAGCACCAGCCGCCCATGAGCCGGCGGTTTGCCTGCTTCGCCGCGTCGCGCGATCGGCTCACACGGCTCGCCCGCAATCACGGCAATCACGCCCGCATGGGGAAACACGCCCAGCATCTCGGACAACAGGTCCGCGGCGGGTGGTCCCGCTGCGCGCCACTCGCGCTGGTCGAGCAGCCGCAGGCCGGCCCGGACCCGCAACCGCTCCACGAACCGCTCATACCGGCCGGCGCTCGCCTCATTGACGCCGCGATCGTGCAGCAGCAGCGCCGAGCGCGCATCGGGTGCGACCTGCGGCAGCGCCCCTGCCAGCAGCGCCGCTCCCTCGGCCCAGTCCACGTCCACGCTGCCGCTCGCCTGCACGTCGGCAGGGAGTGCACCGATCACGACCAGCGGCCCGCTCAATCGGCGCAGCCGCGCCGCGTCCTCGACGGTCAGCCCATTCGGCGGCATGGCCAGCACCATCGCCGCCGGTTCGGATGACAGCGCTTTGTCGATCGCCGCGCCGATCGCGGCAGGCTCATCCGACGTGGGGCGCGAGAACCGCACAAGCGGCAGCGGTCGCCGATCGGCGAAAGCACGAACCGCCAGTTCGAGCGCTGCACCCTGCGGCGAGCCGGCCGGCCGGCCGATGAAGGCGATGTGGGCGTGGTGGCCGAGGCGGGCCTGAGGCGCCGGGGGCGGCTTTCGCTCGCAACCGGCGGCGGCAGAAAGCCCGATAACTACGAGTAACAGCGTGTGGCCGATGGTTGCGATGGTGCGGGGCCGGCCGTCTGGATCACGAATTGGGCCGCGGCCGCGGCAAACGCATGCGACCGGGCGGTTGTCGTCCGCGTATAATGTCGGGCGGTCGGCCGAATTGGCCTTCGAAAGGACGGGTCGCATGGTTCGCATTCTCGCGGCGGTTGTGGCGATGTCGGCGCTATCGGCGATGGCCGCGGCGCAGTCTACCACTTCGACAGGCACGACGACGACGACCACTCCGACCCTGTCTGAGAATGCCGCGAATGAGAACGCGCGCGGCGGCGCCGTGCGGGCGCGTTCTCCGGGGACGTGGGTTCGGAATGCGATCAGCCGTCACACCGGGTTGATCGGGCAGCGGATCACAGCGTACCGCACAGGCTCGGGTGAGACGGCGGCGCAGGCGGCCGCGGCGGCCGGCGTCGGCGGCTCGAACAGCGGCGGATCGAATTCGACTCTGAACGGCACATTGAACTCGCTGATTGGTGCGGTGAGTCCGTTTCTGAACCTGGCCGGCGGCAGCAGCGGCGGGCTTGGCTCGCTGCTGGGTTCGCTCGGCGGCGCGACCGGTGCGACAACCGGCGCCACGACGGGCACCGGCGGCGGCTACACCCTGGCCGACCTGATCGCGCTCAGCCCGACTGGCGGCGCAGGTGCGGGCGTCGGCACGCAGAAGGCGATCACCGGCGCGAGCGGCGAAGTGAAAACGCCGACGGCCACGAGCGACGGCGGTGCAATCGCCCGGCTTCAGAAGCCCGAGGCGCGCTCCCAGACGACGACGCCCACCCCGACGGCACCAGAGCGCAAGTTCCGGGTGCGCTGGCTCGACGCCGTGCTTCAGACCTCCTTCCTCGCGGCGACGGCGGCCCTGACCACGCAGGATTTCATCGACCTGGTGAAGGATGCATTCCGCCCGTTGCTGATCCCGCAGGAAGAAGAGACCAACACGAACGCGAATACGAACAGCAACTCGAACTCGAATTCAAACAGCAATTCGAACTCGAACAGCAACACGAACACCAACTCCGCGATCTGATTCGCCGCGGCGCGTTCGGCGCTTCGGGCGCACCGGCGGTCAACGCACCAGTCCCAGCCGCCGCATTCGCAGCAGCCACGGCAGCGTCAACAACGCGCACAGCACTTCCGTCGAGCCGGCCGCGGCAAACGTCCAGGCATACGCCTGGGCCTTCGGCATTGAATTCCCGATCGCCGACAGCAGCACGCCGCCCGCCAGCGGGCCGCACAGAAACCCCAGCGAGCCGGCGAAATTGAAGCCTGCGTAGGCGCTGGCGCGCTGCGCAGGAGGCGTCAGATCGGCGCACAGGGCGAGATTCGGCGCAAACATCAGCGCGCTGAGCACGCCCGACGCCAGCATCAGCCCCCACAGCCCGGCCGGCGACACGACGCCGTACAGGGCATACACCACGCCGAACAGCACGCTCCCGACGCACATCGGAATCACGCGGCCAATGCGGTCGGCCAGCCGGCCGGCCGGGTAGCACAGCAATGCGAATGGGAACAGGAACAAGGCCAGCAACCCGCCGACCTGCGGCCTCGTAATCTGCGCCACGTCGCCGAGATAGAGCACGAAGCTCGACACGATCACGCCGACGCAGAAGCGGTCGATGAAGGCATAGGCCAGCGGCACCCACAAGGGCGGATGATGGCGCAGCAGGGCGCGAACCGAGCGCAACGGCGCCGGTCTGCGTTCCGCGGGATCGCGGATGACGCACAGCGCCACCGCGGCCGCCGCCAGCGCCAGCCCCGCACCCACCCACAGAACCATGCCCGGGTTGCTGCGCCCGACGACCCCGCCCAGCGGCGAGCCGCTGGCGGTGCCGAAGATCAGCGCGGCGCCGATCATGCCCATGAATCGGCCGCGTCGCGCCGGCGGCGCCCAGTCGGCCGCAATCGCCATCAGCGTCGTCACGGCCAGGATGTGAAACGCCCCCTCGGTGAATCGCACGGCCAGCAGCATCCAGAAGCTGTCCGCGACCGACATCCACACAAGCGTCGCGGCATTGGCGATCAGGAGCAGCACCAGGATCGGGCGGCGGCGCGCGGCCCGGTCAATCCACGGCCCCGCCAACGGCGCCGCGAGCAGAGCGCCGAGCATGTTCACGGACATGAAGGAATGCGACCAGAACGGCGTCGTCGCAAATCGATCCGCCACCAGCCCCTTGAGCACCGGCACCAGCATCGCGACCGGCAGCATCGTGAGAAAGAGAACGGCCCCGGCGCCGATCATGACGCGAACGATGCCGGCATCGGGGTTCGGGGCGCAGGCTCCCGCAACAGAGACGGAGACTCCCGCGCCGGCCGCCGATGCGGATCCGGCGGCGCACACGGATGGCGGGGTATCGAGCGGAGCCTGATCGGCGATTCGGGCGGTCGGCCTCACGTCCGCTCCGGGTGAACGGGGCAGCGCCCCGGCGCCGGGTTTGAGCCGGCCGGTCCGCCGGCTGCGGCCGCTGACGCGCCGGGGGTGTAGATATCGTGCCGCGGCCGACCGGCCAGGATTTGCGATTTGCCCCAATCGGTGACGGCGCGGAATCGATCGGAGCGCGTGAAGGCCTCGAAGGCAGCCTGGTCGGACCAATCGGAGAGAATCAGATAGCAGCCGGGCCGGGCGACGTCGCGGTAGAGCCGGGTGTCGGTGTGTCCCGGCATGGCGCGCATGACATCGAGCACCTTCGCGAAGACGGTCTCGAAGTCGGACTCGCGTCCTGGGAGCACGTCATAGTTCATGCCGACCGTGACCATCGCTGCGGCTCCGTCGCGGTTGCCGTGGGGTTGGAGAGAAATCCCGAAGGAGGGACTTGAACCCTCACTCCCTTGCGGGAACGGGATTTTGAATCCCGCGCGTCTGCCATTTCGCCACTTCGGGAGCGGCCCGTCCAGAGTGTATCCCGCCGCCGCCGGGGTTCGCAATTCTCCGCGCGTCGGCCGTGCGGCCTATCGGGTCTTGCCGGGAACGGGGCCTGCATAGCGCACGAACAGGACGCCATCTTCGTAGGTTGCCACGATCATCCCGTCATTCACGACTACGGCCCGCGTGCCGGCGGCCGGTTCGCCGCGCCTCCACCACTCGGGGGCATCCGCCGGCGGCGTCCAGGCCCACACGATCAGCGGGTTTTCCGACCCACCCCCGAGGGGGGACATGCCGGCGCGCTCGACAAATGCGTCGTACTCGGCCGACGTGATCGACGCCCGCAGCAGGTAGTCCACCGTTGGGGCCGGCCGCTCCAACAGCACGTCCTTCACGTCGCGGGCCGTCCAGGGCAGCGCCGCGCGCAGCGGCGACGTGCCCGCCAGGTACCAGCCGGTCAGCGCCAGCACGCCGAACAGGCAGATGGCGACGACGGCCGCCCAGCGAATCACGCGCTTTTCGTTCATCAGGTCTCCCGCCGAGGTCATGCTCCGGGCGGCCGATTATAGGCAGTGCGTGCGGGACGGCGCTGCCCGACCGCGCTCCGGCTGGATATACTTCCGATCCACGCGGCCCGCCGCCCGTGAGAGCAATACGGACGCGCATCCGCCATGGAAGACCTCTCCCGACTTCGCAACATCGGCATCGCCGCGCACATCGACGCGGGGAAGACGACCACCACCGAGCGGATCCTGTTTTATTCCGGCACGATCCACAAGATGGGGGACGTGGATGACGGCACGACCGTCACCGATTTCGACGCCGAGGAGCAGCAGCGCGGCATCACGATCTACTCGGCCGCCGTCTCGCTGGAATGGCGCGACTGCCGCATCAACCTGATCGACACGCCGGGGCACGTCGATTTCACCGCCGAGGTCGAGCGCAGCCTGCGCGTGCTCGACGGCGCGGTCGTCGTCTTTGACGCCAAGGAGGGGGTCGAGGCGCAGAGCGAGACGGTCTGGCGGCAGGCGGAGCGCTACCGCGTGCCGCGCATCTGCTTCCTGAACAAGATGGACAAGACCGGCGCGGATTTCACGCACGCGCTGGCGACCATCCGCGACCGGCTGCCCTCCAACCCGATCCCGATCCAGATTCCGCTCGGCGCGGAAAGCACCTTCCGCGGGTCCATCGATCTGCTGCGGATGAAGGCTTTGGTCTACCCGCCGACCGGCGACGGCCGGCAGTTTCAGGTCGCGGAGATTCCGCCGGAGGAGGCCGAGCGCGCCGCGGAAGCGCGGCATTTCATGGAGGAGCAGGTCGCGGAACTGGATGACGCGCTGATGGCCCGCTACATCGAGGGCCGGCCGCTCGAGGAGGCGGAGCTGCGCGCGGCGCTGCGCCGCGGCACGATTGCGCTGCGCTGTCAGCCGGTGTTGTGCGGCAGCTCGCTGCGCTTCATGGGGGTGCAGCCGGTGCTGGACGCCGTCTGCGACTTTCTGCCCAGTCCGCTCGACATCCCGCCGGTGGAAGGGCACGACCCGGACAAGCCCGATCGCGTCCTGCGGCGGCGCTGCGATCCCGAGGAGCCGCTGGCGGCGCTGGTCTTCAAGGTGGTGGCCGAGCCGCACGGCGACGTGCACTTCATCCGCGTCTACTCGGGCGTGCTGCGCGCCGGATCGCGCGTCACGAACGTCACGCGCAAGAAGAAGGAGAACCTGCCGCGGCTGTTCCGCGTCTTCGCGCGGAAGCGCGAGCAGATCGAAGCCGCCTCCTGCGGCGACATCGTCGCGGCGGTCGGGCTGCGCGAAGCGCTCACCGGCGACACGCTCTGCGGCAACTCCGATCCCATCCTGCTCGAACGCATCGAGTTCCCCGAGACGGTCATCAGCATGGCGATCGAGCCGAAAAGCTCCGCCGACAAGGACAAGCTGGCCGCGGCGCTGGCCATGCTGGCGCGCAGCGACCCCACCTTCCGCTACCGCATCGACCCCGACACGGCGCAGACGCTGATCTCGGGTATGGGCGAGTTGCACCTGGAAGTGGTCTGCCACCGCCTGGAGCGCGACCTGCGCGTGCCGGTGCGCGTCGGCAAGCCGCGCGTCGCCTATCGCGAAACGATCGGCCGGGCGGCCGAGGGCGAGGGGCGCTTCGAGCGCGTCTTCGGCGAGAAGCGCCAATTCGCCGTCGTGCGGCTGCGCGTCGAGCCGGTCAGCGTCGCCGCAGGCAGCCACGAGGTGCAGGTCTTCGACCGGATTTCCGAGGGCCGCGTGCAATCGCAATTTGCCGCCGCGATTCAGAACGGCGTCCGCGGCGCCGCAATGACCGGCGTCTTGGGCGGCTACCCGCTGATCAATCTGCGCGTGACGCTGCTCGACGCCGAGGAGCACCCGACCGATTCGTCCGAGGTGGCGTTCGAGGCGGCCGGCTCGCTGGCATTCAACCGCGCCTGCGAAGCCGGCGATCCGGCGCTGCTCGAGCCGATCATGAAGGTCGAGGTCGTGACGCCGGAGGAGTATTTCGGGGCCATCAACGGCGACCTGGCTTCTCGCCGCGCGGTCATCACGAACACGGCCACCCGCGGGCGGGACCACGTCATCGACGCCGAGGCGCCGCTTTCCACGATGTTCGGCTATTCGACGCACGTCCGCAGCCTTTCTCAGGGGCGCGCCGGCTACTCGATGGAGCCTTGCCGGTATGAGCGGCTCCCGTCGCACCTGGTGAAGGACGTGCTGGGGGCGTTTTGACGCGCGATCGGCCACCGGCCGGTCTGGCGGACGCCGGCACCCGGGTGGCAGTGGGCGTTAACCGGTGCTTCACAATTGCCTTGCGAGCGGCTCGCATCAGGGGGCTATCCTCCCCGGCTCCGGCGGCGCAGTTCGCTATGGCGGAGTCCGGGCGTTCCTAGCTACAATCCCGATGCCCCCCGACGTGCGTCGGAGGAGCGTCCTCTCGCGGAGCGAGCCGGCCCGATGAATAAGTCGCTGGTTATCGGCGCTGTCGTCGCGGTGCTGGTTGTGGGAGGCTATTACGGGTACCAGTACCTGGGCGGCGGCGGATTCGCCGCGACACATCAGTCCGCCTGCGGGTACGATGACTGTACGTGGACCGGCAACGCGGAAGTGCGGCTGGGCGAGCCGTTTCCGGCGAAGTGCCCCAAGTGCGGGCGAAGCTCGGTGTTGCCGGTGCAGAAGTGTTCGAAGTGCGGACACCTGCAGATCGCCAATGAGCGGCTGAGGGCGTATATCGACGGCAAGGACAAGCTGCCGCCGCAGACGCGGTGTGACAAATGCGGCACGCCGATTCGCCAGGGCGGATGAGGTTCCGCCGGGGCGCGATCGGAGAGAACGAGGGCAATCGACATGACCCGCAAGCAGACGGCGTTCACGCTGATCGAACTTCTCGTCGTCGTCGCCATCATCGCCATCCTCATCTCGATCCTGCTGCCCGGCCTCAACAGCGCGCGCAAGCAGGCCCGCAAGGTGTCGTGCGGCGCGAATCTCAAGTCCATCGGCCAGGCGAACTACATGTACGCCACCGAGAACAACGAATGGACCAGCGGCGTTCCGTTCGGCTCGGGGCTGGGGGCGATGGTCACGAACGAATCGCAGTGGTACACCGACAAGCCGGACGCCACCGTCGCCTTCGACTGGGCCAGTCCGCTCTTCCGCTACATGAACTACAGCAATCGCCCCTGGCATCGGCAGGTCCGCATGTATGAGACGCGGCTGGGGGTGTTTCGCTGCGTCGAGAATGACAAGGTGACGACGCCGTGGAATTCCGCCGCGCGGCCGGGCGCGTTCGGGCTGTCGGCGGATGAATTGAACCGCACGCGCGTGCAGGTGGCGCAGAGCTATCTGACGATGTGGAAGATGATGCTGGCCGGCCGCAAGTACCAGGGCCGCATCGCCGGGTATGCCGGCACGACGCCGATTCCGTACATGGTCTATGCCGGCACCGCCGCCAGCCCCGGCTGGGAGACCGAAGCGCCGGATGATTACCTGCCGACGCTGTCCAAGGTCGGGTCGAACGCGCGCAAGATTTTCGTGATGGACGGCATCCGCTACGTCGATTCGCAGACCAAGGAAATCACCTACAACCCCGATTTAGGCTCGACGCTCGGCTCCGGCAGCTACGCCGCCAGCGGCCCGGTCTACATCAACTCGATCGAGTATGCCGACCGCCGCTCCGACGGTTCGTATGTGCCCGAGGCGCCGGCGTGGAGCTATCGCCACGCAGCCGGCCTGAACCGCGGCGCGATGGCCCTGTTCTTTGACGGGCATGCGGACTTCCTGACCGAGAAGCAGTCGCGGCGGCTGGTCTTCTCCAGCCCGAAAGGATCGCGGCTGGTCGATGCGGCGGATCTGCACCCCGACGCGCGCGGCGAGTACACCACCCGCGCCGGCGAGAACATCGTCGCGGAATAGGCGATTCATCGACACATTGATGAAGCTCGGTGACACGCCGGGCGTCATGCCTGGCGTCATGCCTGGCGTCATGCTTGGCGTCATGCCTGGCGCCATGCCGGGTGGCGTGTCGTGCCGGGTGCCACCTATATGAAGGCGAATGTCAACAGACTTTCCCCGCGGACGCACCAAAATCGTGACCTTCGCAGGGGCGCCCCATGATTCGGCCAAGCACTGCCGACGCGATCCGCGCCGACGGCTGCGACTGCCTCCATCATTCCCTCGCGTCACTCGTCCAAACCACACAAGCCGCATTGTCCTTGGCAGCCATCCTGCTTCATCACGCAAACCGTGGCGGTCAAAATAACGCCGCCCAGGCACCTATTCGGGACTCTCAAATGAGGTCCATCAGGATGGTCGAGCGTGGCAAACGTACTGCGGGTTCATTCATGTCGCGAGAACTGCGGATCGCCTGCGATCCCGTTCAATGGCACCCTCGGAACTCCGCACGCACGCAAAAGCCGACAACGCCGCTCGCTTGCGACGAGCCGCGAATCGTTCAGGAAACCGTCACCGGCTCCAACAGCCGCGCGATCCGATCGCAACGGTACTCGCCGCCGCTTTTCCACATGCCCCACAACACCGCCGTCTGCAGCCGAGCCACATTGCGGCGTGCCATGCGAGCCGTCAATCCATTCTTCACCCACCTCTCATGCAGACGCGAAAACTCGCCGTCGCCGCCGACGGCGTTCATCGCCGCGCCCAGCACGGCACTTTTCAGCACACGATTCACCTGGTTCGGAACATGCAACGTCACCGATCCGCCGCTGCCGCGCCGGCACAGCCCGATGCCGACATACTTCCACACCGCGGCCTTGCTGCGAAATCGCCAGGGCGTGTCCAGAAACGCGAAAAACGTCGCGGCGCGGATCGGGCCATAACCCGGCAGCGACTGAAAACGCGCGATCTCGGGATAGGCTTTCGACAGTTTGAGCACGCCGCGGCGCAGCACCATCGCCTGCGTCACGGCCGCCTGATAGCCGTCAAGCAGCGTCTGGAAGTCGTCGCGCACCGCCTTGCGTTTGGGCAGTTGCTTGAACACGGCGGCGGTGTCTTCGGCAAAGTCGCTCTCGCGGATCATCACGCCGTAGAGCCGCGCCTGGGCGATCACGCGATTGGCTTGGCGGACGCGGTTGCGGATACGGTCGTGATAGAGCGCGATGCGCCCGTTTGAAAATGACGCGCTCGAAGCTCTCGGGGTGGTGCACGAACTTGAGGAATCCGCCGCGCGCGGCTGGGCCAGTTTGAGCGCGTCGATGGGGTCGTCTTTTTCGTCGTCCTTGGCGACGAGAGCGTTGCGGCGTGGGTCGCAGATGCGCACGCATTCGCCGCACTCGGTGAGGCCGCATGAGCCAGTCGGCGAGCGATCCTTCTTCGATGATGACGGTTCGGGGCTTTTTGACTTTTTGGAGAGCGGCGAGCACATCGGGGATGGTGGTGTTGCAGCGTTGAGAGGCGATCCGTTTGCCGGCGGGCGAGACGGCGGCGAGTTCGGTGAACTTGCAGTGAACGTCGAGCGCGACGATTCGCTGGTTGGGTTCGATAGCTGGCTGCGTTGGATTAGAATGCATGAAGGGCTCCTTGTGCGGGTAGTTCCTTATGGCGTCAGACTGAACGCCCCGCAAGGTGCCCCGCTTCATACATCTTCATGCCGCGTGTCGGGTGGCATGCTTTCGCTGTACTCAGCGTAAGCATGCTGTGCGCCGTGGCACCGCCCTTCCGGGCGGTGCAGTGCATCGGGCGGAAGCCCGATGCCACATGCAAGTTGCCGTGCCGATTTGGGTGCCGATTTGGGTGACATGCCGGCGGCTTTGCGTCGCCATGCTCTTCGCCCCCTAACACCAACGCCCCCTCAATCGCGCCGCGAACCTCAACCGCCCCTGTCACGCCCCCGCCGCCTATCGCGCGCGCTTCCGACCCGACGACCATCCGCCCACCGGGCCGCTCTCCACACGCGCGACAGAATTGACACCCCCTGCTTGCGCTGCGCCTGTTCTTATCTTCTGATATTCCCAATCATGCCCGCTGTCGCGTCACTCAACAGCCGCCATTCACGCCGCCGCCGTCTCCTGCGTCCGCACCGCCGCGATGACGTCATTCAAGACCACGTCCGTCGAAAGCCCCTCCGCCTCCCCCTCGAAATTCAACAACAGCCGATGCCGCAACGCCGGCAGCACCGCCCGCTTCACGTCGTCGAAGCTCACGTTGTAGCGCCCGTCCAGCATCGCGTGGATCTTCGCCGCCAGCGTCAGCGCCTGCGCCCCGCGCGGACTGCTTCCCCAGCGGACGTACTTGTTCACCGACGGCGTCGCAAACGCCCCGTTGGGATGCGTGGCCAGCACGATCCGCACCACGTAATCCACGACGTGCGGCGCAATCACCACGCGCTTCACCAGCTGCTGACCGGCCACGATCCGCGCCCCATCCATCACCGGCCGGATCTGCGGCCGCTCGCCGCTGGTCGTGCGATCCAGGATCAGCTTCAGCTCCTCCCGCCCCGCATAGCCGACGATCAGCTTGTAGAAGAAGCGGTCCAACTGCGCTTCCGGCAGCGGATACGTCCCCTCCTGCTCGATCGGGTTCTGCGTCGCCATCACGAAGAACGGCGGCTCGAGGCGATAGTGCGTCCCGCCGGCCGTCACGCTCTGCTCCTGCATCGCCTCCAGAAGCGCCGATTGCGTCTTGGGCGTGGCGCGGTTGATCTCGTCGGCCAGCACCATCTGCGAAAACAGCGGGCCTTTCTGAAATTGAAAGCCGCGCCGCCCGGTGGCCGGATCCTCCGCGATCAGGTTCGTGCCGATGATGTCCGCCGGCATCAGGTCCGGCGTGAACTGGATCCGCGAAAACTCCAGCGACAGCGCCTGCGACAGCGTGCGGATCAGCAGCGTCTTGCCCAACCCCGGCACCCCCTCCAGCAGCGCATGCCCCCCCGCGAACAGGCAGACCAGCACCCCCTCTACGATCTCCCCATGCCCCACGATCATCTTGGCGATCTCGGCCCGCAACGTCTCGAAGTCCTTCCGAAACTCCGCGACCTGCGCCTCCACCGTCGCATCCGCTCCCGCCATGAGACGCTCTCCTAGCGCAGGCCAACCGCCCGCGACTGACTCTATCCCCCGGGTGAGTTCGTCGGGATTCTACTCCCCACCGGCCGCAGCGGACCGCGCCGCTGCCGGAATCGCCGCCGGCCCGCGCTCGGCGGAAAAGAAATTCGTGATCAGGCTGTAGAAATAGCCGCGCGCATAGGGGGCGAAGCCGACGTGCCCCCCATCCGGCAGAATCACCGCCGCCACGTTCGGATTGCGAAGCGGCGCCATGAAGTCCGCGATCTCCTGCGCCGGCGCAAGCGGATCATTCGCGGCATGCAGGATCAGCACCGGCACCCGCGCCGCCTCCAGCTTGGGAATCACTTCCGTGCCGTTGTGCGACATCAGCCGGACATAGTGAATCCCGTCGTCCACGATGCCCTCATACAGCGCCGGGTCGATGGCCGCGTCCATTTCCAGCAGTCGGCGCAGGCTGCGTGTCGCCTCCGGATACCCCTTGCGAATCGCCCGCGATTCGAGCGTATCCTGCAGCGCGTCATACACAGGGTGCTTGAGCACGCTCCAGTTGCTCCGCGTCGCCTCAATCAGCTTCTCGAAGCGCAGCACCGGCGAACAAGCCACCACCCCGGCCGCAAAGTGCGGACCCGCCCCCGCCCGCCGCTGCAGCGCCGCCAGGCGCTTCGGCACCCCCCGATCATCCGCGCCGCGGCCATCCTCCCACGCCGTCAGCAGCGCGTGGTTCGCCCCCCAGCAGAAGCCGATCAGCCCTGTCCGGCGGATCATCGGCTGCGCCGTCAGCCACTCGCTCACCGCCAGCAGCTCGCCCGTCTCCAGCGCCCCCCACGTATACGCGACGTGCCCGAAGCGCCGCTCGGTCTGCCCGTGGCCGCGTTGCTCCAGCGCCAGCGCGTGAAAGCCGTTGGCCCGCAGCCCGGCCGCGATGTCGCGCGTCCGCAGCACCCCGTTATCCCCCAGCAGCCCCGGCAGAATCACGATGCAATCAGTCACCAGCGGTGCGCCGCTTACATCCCGCGCCACCCCCAGCCGCCCACACAGCTCCAGCCCGCCGCCGACCGGAATCCACACATCCTCAAACCCGCTCCACTCCGGCGCGGGCATCTCAATGTAGGACTTCGCCCCCGCCGCCTGCGCAGTGAACGCGATGCCGCGGCAATTGCCCGCCAGCGTGTGCAGCGTCGCCGGATTCATGCGGAAGTGCCCGAACACGTCCGCCGGCCGGCCGTCGCCGTCGCACAGATCCTCCGTCAGCAGCGCGCGATGCGAATGCCGCGGAAGCAGCCGCACCAGCTCGGCATGGGCGCCGCGCAACCACTCCCGCGCCCCGCGACGTTGCGCAGCGGGGAGAGTCGTTGCATCCGCGGATGTCTCCGTGGCCGCCGGAACAAAGCGCAGATCGGCGCGCCGCATCGCGAACGAGCGCTCCGAAAAGCAGCCGCTGACCAGCGAAAACAGCATCGCCGCCGCGACCAGCGCCAGCGCCCCCAACACCACCGCGCGAAAAGTGTCGCTCACCGCTCCGCCCCGCAATCCGGCAGCCGCACGCCGACGCGCCGCAGCGCCTCCCCCACGTCCGCGTTGCGAAGAACCGGCGGCAGCGCGCCGGCCGTTGTCATCACGAACCCGCACGAGCTTTCGTACCGCATGCTGCCGTGCGTGGCGCTGAGCCCCACGACCGCCCGAAACGTGGACTCCCCGCTGAAATGCCCCGGCGCCAGCGACACATACACATCCGGCGGATGCGCGAACAGATCATCCGCGCGGCAGGTGCGCATCAGCGCATCCGGGAATTCGTGCCGCGACAGCGCATCGAACAGCGCGGCATCCGCCAGCGCCCCGTCCGCGCGCGCCAGCCCCGCGGCCCGCAATTCCGCCAGTTGCGGTTCGATCCGCAGCGGGTCGCCCCGCAACGGCACATACCGGAACCACCCGTCACCCAGGCAATCCACCCGCGCGGAAAGCTCGCCGGAAAAAACGTGACGGGCGCTGCGATCGTCCGGGTCGCGGGCAATCGCCAGCTCCACGCCCTCCAGCCGCGCCGCCGCCGCCGCCGCCTCCAGCGGCGAGGGCGTGTAGATCGCCGCACACGAGATCATCCCCCACTCCGGCACGAACACGTCACGTTCCCCGCGGATCCGCGACACCGGGTGAAACCCCGCCGCGCGCAACCCCTGATCCAGCCGCACGCGCACCGGCGATTCATACGCGTGCCCATGATCCGACATCAGCGTGATCCGCACCTGCCCGCCCGAGCGGTGAATCACCGCCCGGCACATCCGATCCAGCAGGTCCAGCGCGTGCTCATGTCCCTCCTGCGAATAGCGCGCCCCGATGCTCGATCCGCCCACGACATATCCGACAAACGGCGAACGGTCGCCGCGCTCACGCCCCGCATGAAACGCCGCCTGGATCGAACCCAGCTCGTGCAGCAGCCAGGTCCCCGGATCCAGATAGGACAGACCATGCGCCGGCGCCCACAGCCGATACTTCACCCGCCCCGCCCACGGAGAATTCCGCCACGACGTGTAATTGCGCAGCCCCGCGCTCGGCGCACCGTTCGCATAGTGTCGAGCCTCAACCCCCAACGACCGGCCGCACCCCAGGATGTCATTAATCGCCGGATCCGTCACGGCCGGAAACGGGGCGATCGTCCGGGACGGCGGACCGAACAGCCGCAGCCGCCCCGACTTCCACGCCCGATCCACCACGTCATACGGGATGCTGTCCACGATGATGACCAGGTCGCACACCTCGCCGCCGCTGGGCCAATCCAGCATTACGCCGCCATCCGGCCCTCCAAACCGGATGCCGTGCACCTGCCCGTCGGCCGCGTGCCGTTCCGCAAAGTCCGGCCGGCCGTCGCGGTTCAGATCATAGCGCCGTTCAACCCGCCCATCCTCCAGCGTCGCCGCCCCCAGCGACGGCGGAAACAGCCGCAACTGAAACGCCCCGCAGCCGGCGCTCGGCAGCACCAGCACAAGAAGCGTCAGAATCCGCCAGATTCGGCCCCTATCCGCCATACAGCGTCTTCATCCGCAACGTCTTTGCCTCATTTCCGTCATGCACAACCATCTCGGCGTCCGCCGGCCGCATCGCCGCCCCGCCGACCAGTCCGTCGCGGCGCAGCGCGTACAACTTCAATTGATACCCGGGTTCGCCGGCCGGGTTACGCAGCCGCGGCTCGGTCCGGGCCGCGATCCGCCGCAGCGCTTCGAAACACGCTTCCTCCGGCGTCCGCCCCTGGCGCATCAGCTCAACGACCAGGAACGACGAGCAGTTCTGGAGATTGGCCTCGCCGCGTCCCGTCGAACCGGCCGCCCCCACCTGGTTATCCACGAACAGCCCCGCCCCGATAATCGGCGAATCCCCGATGCGACCCGGGATCTTGAAACTCAACCCGCTCGTGGACGTGCAGCCCACCAGGTCCCCGCCCGGCGTCAGGGCCGACACGTGAATTGTGCCGTAGGTGAAATCAGAGCCGTCGATCCGCGTCTTCCAGCCGAATTCCTTCTTCTTCTCCGTTCCTTCCGGCGGCAGCCAGTCGTCGTGGTCGCTGTGCTGCTCCTTCCACTCCAGCCACACCTGCCGCGCCTTCTCCGTCAACAGGTTCTCCTCCTTGAATCCGTGGGCGCGGGCGAAGCGCAGCGCCCCCTCGCCCACGATCAGCACGTGGTCCGTCCGCCGCATCACCAGCGCCGCGACGCTCGACGGATTGCGAACCCGCCGCAGACCCGCCACCGCCCCCGCCTTGTGCGCCCGCCCATCCATCACCGACGAATCCAGCTCGACCTCGCCCTCTTCGTTCGGCAACCCGCCCAACCCGACCGAGTCATCCTCCGGGTCATCTTCGACAATGTTGATTCCGCGAATCACCGCGTCCAGCGGATCCTCCCCCTTGCGCATCCCCTCCACCGCCCGTGCCGCCGCCGCCATCGCATTGCGGCTGCCGATCACGATCGGCCCCTTCCCCGGCCGCGGCAGTTCGCCCGTGTTCTCCTGCTGCGCCAGCGCCGGCAACGCCCCGCCGATGCCCAGCGCGGAACCCGCTCCGACCGTCGCGAAGAACCCCCGGCGCGTCATGCTCATGGCCGATCTCCTGCCGCACATGGTGCAATACCGCCCGAAATCTACCGGGGCCGCGCCCGGCCCGGTAGGTCCGCCGGCCCGTCCATGCGCGGCGGTGGCTCCCGCCGGCCCGCGAAAATCCGCGAATCAAACCCGGATTCCGTTTGACCTGCGCGCCGCCGCGCAGACACTATGCCCACGGACAGGTATCGCGGAATACGAAATCCCCCCGCATGGACACGCGATCGGAGCGAACATGAGTGGTACCGCCACACAACAGCCGGAACCAGCCGCCCCGCCCACCCCCCCGGCGGACGCGGGGCCGCCGCCGCTGGACATGACCTCGCCGCAGTTGACGATTCGCGCCGCCCTGACCGGCATGCTGATCGGCGGAATTCTGTCCGCCTCCAACATCTACTCCGGCCTGAAGATCGGCTGGGGTTTCAACATGTCGATCCTGGCGATGCTCGTCAGTTTCGGATTTTGGCAGGTGCTGCGCGCCGTGGCCGGAACACGGCCGTGGGGGATGCTCGAGAATAACATCAACCAGACGGCCGCCTCCTCGGCCGCGCTGGTCTCTTCGCTCGGCCTCGTATCGGCAATTCCGGCCCTGATCCTGCTCGTGCCGGACATGAAATTCACATGGCTCGAACTGACCACCTGGCTCGGGGGCGTCAGCCTCGTCGGGATCGCGGTGGCCATCCCCCTGCGACGCCAGATGATCGAGGTGGACAAGCTGCCGTTCCCGTCCGGAATCGCCAGCGCCACCACGCTGCGCGAAATGTATGCGCGCGGCGCGGAAGCCATGGCCCGCGTCGCCGTGCTGGGCTGGGCGGCGGTCTTCGGAATCGTCATGAAGCTGCTCGAAGCCGTGCCGATGCCCATCAAGTGGGTGATGGGCAAGATCGGCGCCGGCGATTTCAAGCTCTCGATGTGGGCGCCGGCCGGCTGGGCTGTCGGCGAAGTAGCGCTCACCCGCATCCGCTTTTCACTGGATCCGTCCGTGCTGTTGCTGGGGGCCGGCGGTCTGATCGGCATGCGCGCCGGCGCTTCGCTTCTCGGCGGCGCCGTGCTGGCGTGGCTGGTGATCTCGCCTTGGCTGCTGGATCGCGGCGTGATACGCGTCACGATCACCGAGCCGCTGGTCGTGCTGCCGGCCGAGGTCGTCGGCAAGCTCCCCGAACCACCGGACGGCTACGCTCTCTACCGCCGCGAGCAGCGTCTCATCGAGTGGCAGGGTGTGATGACCCTCGCGGAGCGCGACCAGTTGCTGGCCCTCAGCGAGGACGAGTCCTATCGAGAGGCCGTGCAGCGACTCCATCGCCGGTCGCAACGGGGGTTGCGGACTGCCTTCGCAGGCGCCTTGGCGGCGCCGATCCCGTCAAGCATTCCAGTAACGCTGAAGTCCGGCGAACTGCGCGCGATGAGCGGATTGGACGCGGCGGTGCTGGAAAAGCTCCGCGCACTCCAGCAGTCCCCCGAGTGGGCGCGCGCCGTGGATGAGCTGTCCGCGGCATTTGATTACACCAGCAGCGTCCCGGTCATCACGCGGGTGACGCTGAAGGCGCCGCCGCCGCCAGGGCTGAAACTCCCGTGGGAACTGACCGGCGCTGTCAGCTTCAACGCCGACGCCGGGCAGTTGAACGTACAAGGCCGAATGACGCCGGAACAGCGCGACGCGCTGCTCGACTTCGGTCGCGAGCTGGCCGGCCGCAGCTCCAGCAGCGAATTCTCCAGCGAATGGGCCGCTGCCGTCCTGGCCGCCTTCGAGCGCTCCAACGCGCCGCGCGAATGGAGCGAAATTCCGCCGGCCCTTTCCGAGCGCGTCACCTACGACCCGGCCGCGCAGCGCCTGCGCGCCCGCGGCGTGCTTTCGAAGGATGATGCGGCAGCACTGACCGCCGCACGTCCCGACGACGCCGACTGGAAGGCGTCGATTGCCGCACTCACCGCCCGTACGGCCTATTCACCGGCGGTGTTCACCAACGTGGACGGCGTGACCTGGCTGCTCTGGCCCGGCGTCACGCTGATGGTGGTCGCGTCGCTGGTCGGGTTTGCATTCTCCTGGCGATCGATCGTTCGCACCTTCACCAACCTCGGCAAAGCCGGCGGCGACAGCGCCGGCGGCGATCCGCCGATGCGCTACTTCCTGGCGCTGCTGGTCGTCGCCACGCTCAGTGCCGTCGTCCTGCAGATCACCTTCTTCGGCATCGCATGGTGGATGGCCATTCTCGCCGTCGTGCTCTCGTTCCTGCTGGCGATGGTCGCGGCGCGCGTCTCCGGCGAGACCAACACCACCCCCGTCGGCGCGATGGGCAAGGTCACGCAGCTCACCTTCGGCGCGCTCTCGCCCGGCAACCCCGTGCCCAACCTCATGACCGCCAGCGTCACCGGCGGCGCCGCCAGCCAGTGCGCCGACCTCATGCACGACCTCAAGTGCGGAAACATGATCGGCGCGACTCCGTGGAAACAGGTGGTCGCCCAGATTTGCGGCGTCCTGAGCGGCTCGGCGCTGGGCACGTTCTTCTACCTGGCCATGATCCCCAATCCGCAGGAACAGCTCATCATCGGCGAGTATCCCGCGCCCGCCGTGGTGCAGTGGAAGGCCGTCGCCGAAGTCATGAAGGTCGGTCTGCGCGGCCTGCCCGAGGGGGCGCCGCTGGCCATGGCCATCGCCGCCGTCCTCGGCGTACTGCTGCCCTGTCTTGAAAAGATACTGCCGCGCCGCGGCGTGGCATTCGTGCCCAGTGCCGCCGCCGTCGGTCTGGCGTTCGTAATCCCCGGCAACAACGCGATCTCGATGTTCCTCGGCGCGCTGGCCGCCGTGATCTTCACCCGCTTCTCGCCCTCCCTCTCAGGCCGCTTCCTGGTCGCCATCTGCGCAGGGTTGATCGCCGGGGAGAGCCTGACCGGTGTCACATTGGCGCTGGGAGACACTGCGCAGGGACTGTTGGGACGATAGAGCGCTTTCAGAAACGGTCCGCCGCTTGGCCGCTCTGCCGTGCGCCGCTTCTCTGTGAACAGCGCTCGGCGCATGCTTGTCGTGTGCCTCTGCTCTTGAGCAGTGCATGGAATTGCCAATCCGTCTTCGCCGTGTGCTGCTCGCGAAACAGCATGATGTGTGGCACTGCTCTTGAGCAGTGCAGCCTCTCATCCGGTACCGCTGCCGAAACAGGATGTTGCCGCCCGCATCTGCACCCCGGCAGAGGTGGAGGAATGTAGCCACAGGCGGAGCGCGGCGCGGCGACAGCCGGGCAAAGCGAACCCGTGGTATCCGACGCCCTCCCGCGTTCTACGGCGTGTAGGTCTGCGCGTGATTGATGTAGCCGAAGCGAACCGACCGATTCTGGCCGTTGTAGACGTAGTCCCACGTGCCGGCCAGCATCAGCCGCCGGTTGTCCAGCTCGTAATACACCATCCGCGCCGTCATCGGCGTCGGCCGCACCTGGTATGCCCGCAACTCGACGTGCCCGTCCAGGTGCGACACCGCCCCCTTCCCGCGATGCCGCGTCGAAACCTGGTCCAGGCTCGACCACGCGCTGTCCAACACCGACCCCAGGTACCAGTTCTCGTCTTCCTCAACCACCAGCCACGGAAGTGACCGCCCCGTCGCCCGGTTGAAATCCACGTTCTCATTGAACGTCGTGAAGCGCTCCGCCCAGCGCATCCCGCGCAGCTTCGCCATCGGCGCTCCCGAAATCACCGGCGGCGCTGTGTAGCTGTAGCGCGGCTTGAGCCGCTGAATGTAGTTGTTGTGCAGCCGCTTGCGCTCCAGCAGATCCTCCGGACACTTGTAGACCTTCTCATCGCTGACATAGCGGAAGATCGACCCGCCGGAAGGAACCCGGTTGTACGTCGTCGTGACGTTGGCGTCACTGCTCGATCCGTCCGTCCACCAGTCGCGCCACGTCCCCAGCCAGCAGAACGTCCGCGCACCGGGCGCCGTCGGGTTCGTCCCCACCACGTCATTCACACTGCCCGGCAGAAAATCCGACCACTCCGACGCGTACATGATGAACCCGGTCGTCACCTGTCGCAGGTTGCTCATGCACACCGCTTCGCGGGCCTGCTTCTTGGCCGTCGCCAGCCCCGGAAACAGCAGCGACATCAGCAAGGCGATGATCGCCACCACGACCAGCAACTCGACCAATGTGAAAGCGCGATTTCGGGACATGGGCGCTCCTGCGTGACGGCCCGGCCGCTCGCAACGGGTCGGATTGGCGGGTCGCCGGCGGCCGCGGCAACCAGCCCCGGATTGTAGCCCCCGCCCGCCCGCCTCCCAGTGCAAAATCACCGGCCGGCGACATTTCAAGCCTGACCGCCCATCAACTCCCCCAACCGCCGCCGCCGACACCATATTCCTCCCCCGCTCCCGCAGACCTATAATCGCCCCTGTCGCGGCGGCAGCCCCGGGCGGATTCCCCCGTTCCCCGGCCCCGCATCGCCGTGAATAATTCTGCGGCCGCACCGCACCCGGAGACCGCGCATCACCACGCTTCCTCTGCCCCAGTCCTCCACAACAGCGGTCCCCGCCACAGCGCCGCTCCCGCAAACGCTGCGCGCGTACTACCTCACGCTGTTCTGGACCGGTGCGGCCATCGCCGCCTGCGCGCTGGCCTACGTTATCGAGAAGTACCTCTTCCGCGACGCCCTGGCCTGGATCACCGATGTCAAGTATCGCCTTTTCAAGAACCCCGCCGAACTCCCCATGCGGATCTTCGGCCTGCCCCATTTCCTGATCGGCACGGCCTTCCTGCTGACTTCGCGGCGAATGCGCGGCGCCGGCTCATGGATGCGGCTGACCGCCCTGGCCGCGATCGGGATCGGCCTGTGTATGCTCTTCGACAGGTTCGGCTTTGACCCGGCCTACCCCGGCGAGTTCAACCCCATCGCGCTGCTGCTCTTCTACTTCTACTTCCTGATCCACGGCTTCCGCGACGAAGCCTTTTTCTACAAGTCCTACGGCGACATGCCCGCCGACGCGCAGCGCGACCACGAGCGAATCATGGGCGTCCTGCAGGCCCTGATGCTCGGCCTGCTCCTCGCCCTGCTGCTTCCCGCCTACCTGCTCTATGGCGAGTTTTATCCCAAGTTTCAGCACCCGGCCCTCTCGGCCATGTTCCCCGCCGACTGGCCCTACGCCATGCGCTTCCTCGCCACCGTCGGGCCGATGGCGCTGATCGCCGTCTACGCCCTGTGGCGCATCTCGCGCCGATTCGAAGACGGCCTCACCGGCCTGTGGCGCGTCCACCGACCGATCCTGACCGTCTTCCTGATCTCAACGGGGATCATCCTGGTCGCATTGGCCAGCGGCCCCTGGACCTTCAACTTCGTCGTGCTGATGCACTTCGTCGGCTGGTATCTTTTCGGCCGCTACTCGCTCGGCCGCCGCCCCGCCCCGCCCGAGGTTCGCCCCTGGACCTGGAACTGGATGCGCGGTACCCGAACCGGCTTCACCGTGCTGCACCTCGGCCTGGCCGCGGTCTTCGTGGGGCTTCTGGCAATCTCCACCTACGGCTTCGGAAAAGAGGACGTGCTCGAACTGGTGATCGGCTCCAAGGCATTCTTCTACTGGACCATCATGCACGTCACGCTCAGCTTCTTCCCGCGCTGAGCCTCTTTCTGTGGCACCGCCCCGGTGGCATGCATTGGTGGCATGCTTTCGCGGTACTCCGCGTAAGCATGCTGTGCGCCGTGGCACCGCCCTTCCGGGCGGTGCGGTGCATCGGGCGGAAGCCCGATGCCACACGCCGATGCCACACGCCCGGTGCCGCTTTTTTTGCCTTGTGCCATGCCGACGGCTTTGCGTCGGCATGCTCTTCACCCCGCGCCCCCCATTCACTCCAGCGCCACATCCAACAACGGATGCTCGCGCCAATCCGGCGCATCAAAGTGCCACCACTCATCCTGAATCCCAACAAACCCCGCTGCCGTCATCGCCGCCCGCAGCCGATCGCGATGAACCCGCGCCGCTGCCGAGCACCCCTCATACGCACTGTGCGCCCGCGGCGAGAACTCATCAAAATCCGTCGGCATTTCCAGCAGTCCCCCATCACCACCCGCCAGCGCCACATCCACGCTCGCCCCCCGATTGTGCCGGCTGCCGCGCGTCGGCGGCGCAATGAACCGCTCGTCCGGATGCGCCTCCCACATCCGCCGCTGCACCGATAGCGGCCGATACGCATCCCACACCACCAGCCGCAACCCCTCCTCCGCCAGTTCCGCCGTCACGCGCTGCAATCGCTCCGCCGCGGACGCAACCAGCCACGCCCGCGCCGCCGGATACAGCACGACCCCCGTGAAATTCCGGTCCGTGGCGTAGCACAGATCAATCACCGGCGGCGGCGTCAGCGCGGCAAGATCCACCAGCCCGAAGCGCTCCAGCATCGCCATCCATCCTCAGCATCGTGCTGTCGCGCAATCGGCCTACGGCGTCGCGTCCGTTTCGCTCGACGAGGGATCACGCGCATCGGCGATCGCAAACGCGCCCGAGATCAGCCCGTCCGCAATCGCATTGATGCCGGTCTCGAGCTGCGGAACGGCCGCCGCGCGGAACTCCTTCGCAATGTCGCTGTCGCAACCCGCCGCAGCCAGCATCGCCAGCATCGCCGGCAGCGCGACCCTCGCACCGCGACGCAGCAATGCGCCCGATCGGCGCATTTTGCGCGTCGCTGTTGCGCCCCGTCGCCCGGAATCGCCGATCGCACCAGAAGAATCCCGCCTGTCGCTGACGACTCGAACCATGATTCCTGCTCCGCCGGAGATCATATTCGCGGACCCGCCGCAGGCTCCATGCGCCGCGGGACGAGTTTCCGCAACCGGTGCATTGCAATCGGCGGGCCAGCCGGCCTATGAATGAATCGACAGGGGCGCCGTTCCCGCCGCGTGGCGATGAGCGGCTTTTCGCTGGATCCGCTACGCTGCACATCCGCCGGACCGCTGAGCGAACACGGTTGCCATGCACCCCATTGTCTGGACGAAAAATCTCGACGGCCGCGACTCGCTCGCAGCAGCGCTGCGCGCTGCCCAGCCGCCCTCCGCCGCCCCAATGACCATTGACGACGTGACCGCCCTGCTCGGCCTGGGCGCAGCCTTCACCGCCGATCGCTCCGGCTGCGCCCGGCACTGGTCCTTCGCGGCCCGCGACGCCGCGATCCATCCCGCCGCCGCACTGCTCGGCCTGCGCCTCCGCGACCTGCACCCGCCGGACGCCGCCGTCGGCCTGTCCGACTCCGCCGAATACCCCGCCCATTTCGCCGACAGCTACCTGCCCCTGATCCGCCGGGCATTGGCCGCCGACCAGCCGGTGATCTGCTGGGGCGGGTTCGAGGCGAGCGCCGCGCCGCGCGAGTGGGGCATCCTGTTCGAGCTGTGCAACGGCGTGCCCCACGGCCATGTTCCGGCCGCCGGCGCGGCGATCGTGCCGCTGATCGGCCCCGCCCACCAGGTCTACGTCATCGAATCGCGCGAAGCGCCCCCCGTGCCGCCGGCGGCCGACCTGCTGGCCTGCAGCGCCGCAGCCGCCTGCGCATTCGCATCGTCGCGCATCGAGGCGCGTCACGGCATCTGCGGAACACAGGCCGCCTATCGCGTGCTGATCGCGGGAATCGAGAGCGGCCGCCCGTGCCCCGCCTGTCACGACGGCGGCGCATGCGCCGCTGCGGCGGTTCAGGCACTGGTGCACGCCCGCCGCGGGCAGGCGCGCTGGCTGCGCGCACTGGGCGCGCACCTGGGCCGCAGCGACCTCGCGCTGGCGCAGGACTGGTCCGCCGACGCCGAGCGCGTGGCGGACCTGCTCATGCCGCTGATGAATGCCGAGACCATCGCCCGCAGCGCCGCCCGTCCGGTCGAGCGCAGCCGCTGCGGCCAGATGCTTTACACGGCGTCGCAGATCGAAGCGCGGCTGACGACGATGCTGTCAGCCCGCGTCGCGCCGGCCCTTACTGCGTAGACTTGTCGCGCTCGTCGATCAGCGTCTGCAGGCTCTCCGGAATCTGGGCACAATTCGGATCAACCTGGGCGCACTCGAAAAGCGCTTCAAGCTCCTCGATGCACTTGACGTTGTTGAGCTTCAGGAAATCGACCGCCGCCGCCGCCTCCTCCGCGGTCAACTCCGTGTCGATCTCCTCGCTGGCCTCGTTCGCGATCTTCGACGCCAGTTGAATCTCGCAGGCCGTGATTTCCAGCATCCTGCAATCGGCGATCTTCTGCGCCAGGCCGACCAGCGCCGCCGGGTCGCCGCTGGCGCAGTCGCTCGGACAGCCGCCCATCGTCGCCGCCAGGCCCAGGGAAACCGCCGCCGCCGTCGCCGTCTTGATCATTCGCCGCATGAACGTTCTCCAATCGAAACATGCCGCGCGCGGGCGTCCGGCGCTCACAGCACCGGGCGGCGCGGCACGGATTCGTCACGGAATCTGGTCAAGCACCTCGTCCTCATCGAAGTCCACGAACAACTGCTGCATCACGCCCGCGGGGACGGTGTCGGGCACCACGTTGTTCGGATCCCCCAGAAAAGCGGCCACGTCGTCCGACGTGTTCAGCCCCTGCGAGCGCACAAACGTCGAGATCGCCTGCGCCTGCGGATCGGTCAGCGTGAAGTTCGGCCCGCCCGCCGTCCGCGCCGCGTCGCCGAAGAATTGAATCTCGTCGGGCGTGAGTTGCGTGAACAACCCGCCCTTCACCTTGTCATAAGCGCTGCGCAGCGTCCCGCCGAACTGGTTGCCGGTGCGCTCATTGCGCAGCAGGCCGTTGATCGTCGAATCCGAAAGGCCCAGCTCGCGCAACTGCTCGCGGCGCTCCTGGGTCGAAAGGCTCGTGTCCGCCCGGATGCGGTTCACCTCGGTGATGTTCACACCGACCGCGTCCGGCGGAAACTCCAGCCCGCAGCCCCACGCCGCCGCGATCAGCGCCGGCAGCACCATGGACCATCGACGTCGCATCATGAATTCTCCGCGGCCGGACCCGCGCGGCGGGAAAACCGGCGCGTACCGGCGCATTCTGCTCGCGGGCGCGCCGTTTCGCAACGCGCGGCTCCGGCGGCCCGCTGTCGGGCAGTCTGCATCACCGCTATTATCATCGGCGGCCGCGGCAAGTGTCCGCCGTGGCCGGGCGGGTCGGGATGCCCCGGTCGGTCCGGCGGATCGGGTTCGGCCAACCTTGCGCCCCCCACGTCCAGGCAGGTGAATCCATGCGGGTCGGGATCGTCGGCTTTCCACTGTCGGGCAAAAGCACCGTTTTCTCCGCCATCACCGGGCTGGGGCGCGACCATCAGCGCCCCGGCGACGAACAGCTCGCGGCCGTTCGCATCCCCGAACCGCGCCTCGACTGGCTCGAAAAGGCCTACACCCCGAAGAAGCGCACCGAAGCCACGATGGACTTCGTCGATCTCCCGGGCGCGCGCGAAGGCGAAAGCGAGCACGCCGGGATGGAAAAACACCTGCCGACGCTCCGCCAGGCCGACCTGTTGCTGATTGTGCTGCGCGCCTTCGAGAACGACTCCGTTCCCGCTCACGGCGGCAGCGTGAACCCGGAGCGTGATTTCCGTCTGCTCCGCGATGAAACACTGCTGGCCGACCTCGCGATCTGCTCCAACCGCATCGAAAAGCTGGAAGCAGCGCTCAAGAAACCCAGCGAAAAGCGCGAAGAGCAGCGCCGCGAAATGGAGCTGCTCCAGACCTGCAAGGACGCGCTCGAAAGCGAAAAGCCGCTCAGCACCGTGGTGCAGCCCGGCGAACAGGAAAAGATGGTCCGCAGCTTCGGCTTTCTGACGCAGAAGCCGCAGGTCGTGCTCTTCAACGTGAGCGAGTCAAAAATCGGCGGCGAGCCGCCCTTTCGCCCGGACCACGCGGTGGGCACCTTTGCCATCTGCGCCGCGATCGAGGCCGAGATCATGCAGGTGGACCCCGCCGATCGCCCCGAGTTCATGGCCGGTTACGGCATTCAGGCGCTGGCCCGCGACCGCATGATCCGCGCCTGCTTCGACGGCCTGAACATGATCAACTTCCTCACGGCCGGGCCGGAGGAAGTCCGCGCGTGGCCGATCCCCCGCGGCTTCACCGCGGTCGAGGCGGCCGGGAAGATTCACACCGACCTCGCCCGCGGCTTCATCAAGGCCGAAACCGTCTCCTTCGACGACCTGCACGAAGCGGGATCGATGCGCGAGGCCAAGGCGCGGAACAAGGTGCGGCTGGAGCCGAAGGGCTATGTCGTCGCCGACGGCGACGTGATCCTCTTCAAGCACAGCGGCTAACCCTACCCCCGCCCCGCCCCCCCCAAAGAATCGCGCTTCCCCCCCCGCCCCCCCCCCCCAAAGAGCCGCGCCGGGTGCTATGCCGACGGCTTTGCGTCGGCATGTCTTGGCGATCCGAGGGTGGCATGCTCGGTGACATGCCCGGTGGCATGCTTTCGCGGTACTCCGCGTAAGCATGCTCTTCGCCCGTTGCGCGTTGGGTGGCATGCTTTCGCTGTACTCAGCGTAAGCATGCAGCGCGTCGTGGCACCGCCCTTCCGGGCGGTGCAGCGCATCGGGCGGAAGCCCGATGCCACGTGCCATGCCGACGGTTTTGCGTCGGCAAGTCTTGGCGATCCGAGGGTGGCAATCCGAGGGTGGCATGCTTTCGCTGTACTCAGCGTAAGCATGCGAGGGGTAGGGTGTGTTCGGGCCGCGGCCGGTGGGCGCCCTGCCCGCGAGGCGGTTCGTGCGGTCCGAACGCACCATCCGCGGCCGTGGGCGCGGCCGCCGCGATCGAAGAGGGCGTTGCAGTCCACGATGGTGCGTTCGGGCCGGTCGCGCGGCGCTTTACAATGCGAATCGCCCCACGCCGGCCCGAACACACCCTACGCGCTCGCCCGACGCCGGCCCGAACACACCCTACCCATGCACTCTCTGCGCTCTCTGTGCTCTCTGCGAGAAACCGCATTCACGCGCCACCTGTCATGCCCGTCGCCGGCTCAGCGCCGCCGCGAATTCCGCGCGGATTCTGCCCGGTGTGCGACGGAAAAGGCCCGCACTGCACCAGAACGCGACCAGACTCTCGCGGACCGTGCCCGTTCTCTGGCAAAGTGCGGCCTCATTCTGCCAGTTTGAGGCCTGCGTCGCCGAGTGTGAGGCCTCAAACTGCGAGAATTCATACGTTTCTCCCAGAAATATTCCGTGATTTCGCGCCACGCCACACAAGTCTTCTCCGTCGCGGACTGATGCCGCCCGCGGGGCAGCCGCCGCGAACGCTCCCTCGTCGATTTAGCAAGAGTTCTCGCAGAGGCGCAGAGAGCGCAGAGAGCCAGAGTGTGGAAGTACTGGGCGCCCGCGGCTGGGTCAATAAGCATGCCGACGCAAAGCCGTCGGCATGGCACCCAGCACATGGCATCGCACCCGGCATGTGGCATCGGGCTTCCGCCCGATGCACTGCACCGCCCGGAAGGGCGGTGCCACGACGCGCTGCATGCTTACGCTGAGTACAGCGAAAGCATGCCACCCGACAAGAGTTCTCGCAGAGGCGCGGAGAGCGCAGAGACCGCCGATAGCGCGGAGTGAGAAAGCGTCGGAGCGGTGGGCGCGCGATGGGGTCAAAGAGCATGCCGACGCACACCGCACCCCCCCAGAAAGAGAATCACAACAAACTCACACCGCAGCGCGCTTCCCCGGCTTGTAGATTTCCCAGCACCCCTTCGTGTCCGGGAAGATCTTGTGAGGGTTGCACAGCCCGCGCGGGTTGAATGCCGCCCGCAGCCGCAACATGCTCTGAAGATCCGCGGGCGAGAACAGCATCGGCATCAGGTCGATCTTCTCCACCCCCACCCCGTGCTCGCCGGTGATCGTCCCCCCCCGCCGGATGCAGGCCTGCAGAATCTCCTCGCCGGCCCGAATCACGCGCTGCGTCTGTTCCGCATCCCGCTCGTCGTACATCAGGATCGGGTGGATGTTCCCGTCACCGGCATGAACGAGATTCGCCACGCGCAGCGCGTGCCGTGCCGCGATCTCGGCGATGTCCGCCATCAGCCCGGGCAGTTCGCTGCGCGGCACGACCCCGTCCTGCGTGCAATAGCTGGTCGTGATCCTCCCCAGCGCCCCCGCCGCGCGCTTCCGCGACTTCCACAGCGCGGCCCGCTCCTCCTCATTGGCCGCCGCGCGAACGCTTCGCGCGCCATTGGCCCGCGCGATCCCGGTCGCCTGCTCGGCCTCCGCGTCCAGGCCGGCGGCCACACCATCCACTTCAATAATCAGCACCGCCGCCGCGTCGAGCGGCAGTCCGATCTGAAAGGCCGCCTCAACGGCCTCGATGACCCCCGCGTCCATCATCTCCATCGCCGCCGGCGTGATGCCGCGGGCGATGATGTCGCTGACGGTCCGCGTCGCATCCCCGATGGACTCAAAGACCGCCAGCAACGTTCGCACCGCCGGCGGATTCCGCGATAGGCGCACGGTCGCCGCCGTGACAATGCCGAATGTGCCCTCACTGCCGACGATCAGGCCGACCAGGTCCAGACCCGGCGCGTCGCCCTGCTCGCAGCCGATGCGACGGACTTCGCCGCTGCATGTGACGAACTCCAGCGCGAGGATGTGGTTGACCGTCACGCCGCACTTGAGCGTGTGCGGCCCGCCCGCATTGGTGGCACAATTCCCGCCGATGCTGCACGCCTGCTGCGAGCTGGGGTCCGGCGCGAACTGAAACCCGTCCGAGGCGACGGCGCGGGTCATCGCGAGGTTCGCAACGCCGGCCTCAACCTCCGCGAGCCGATTCCGAAGATCGATGCGCCGAATCCGCCGCATGCGATTCAGCCCGATCAGCACGGCATCGGCACGCGTGATCGACCCACCGGCCAGCCCGGTGCCCGCGCCGCGCGGCACAAACGGGATTCCGTGGCCGCTCAGGCATCGGACGATCGCCGCGACCTCGGCCGTGCAGCCGGGAAGAACGACCAGCCCGGGACTGTGCCGCACCAGGGTGAAGGCGTCGCACTCGTACGCCCGGCGCGCGGCGGCGGACTCAATCATCGCTTCCGGCCCCACGATGGACCGGAGCTCATTCATCACGGCGGGCGGGATCATGCTGCGATTGTAGCGTTCGCCGGCGACGGCTCAGGGGGCGTGGGCCGCGGCCGCGGTAAGATCAGCGTATGACGCGATCTCCCCGGGATGAGCGGCGTGAGTATTCATCGGGCGGCCTGAATGAGCGGGATCTGCCCGCGGATCCGTTGGTGCTGTTTGCGGAGTGGTATGACGCGGCGGTTCGGGCGGGGGTTCGCGAGCCGAATGCGATGGCTCTCGCGACGGCGGATGCGGAGGGCGCGCCATCGGCACGGATCGTGCTGCTCAAGGGATTCGGGGCGGACGGGCTGACTTTTTTCACGAACTACCGCAGCCGCAAGGGCCGCGAGCTGGAGCAGAACCCGCGAGCGGCGCTGGTGTTCTGGTGGTCGGAGCTGGAGCGACAGGTGCGCGTGGAAGGCGCGGTCGCGCGGGTCAGTGCCGCGGAGTCGGACGAGTACTTTGCATCGCGCCCCTGGTACTCACAGATCGGCGCGAGCGTCTCGCCGCAGAGCGATCCAATAGAATCAAGAGAAATTCTAGAACGTGCAGTGGTGGCGCGCGTAGAATCCCTTGCCGGCGGCGCGGTGCCGCGGCCGGCGGAGTGGGGCGGATACTGCCTCGTCCCCACGGCATTCGAGTTCTGGCAGGGTCGCGAGAACAGATTGCATGATCGGATTCGATATCGCCGTGATGGCGGCTGGATCATTGGGCGCCTGGCCCCCTGAACTCGGCGCCGGCCGCCATTTCTGCGACGAGTTTCTTGTTGCGTTCGATCGTCCGCTTGCTACACTTCCCGCTGCGCAGGATGTACCTCAAGCGAAGGGAGCTTGCGATGAACGCTCGGTTGGTCGCGTGGATTGGTGCGGGGGCGTTGCTGATTCTGTCGGCCGCGGCGATCGGCGACGGTACGGCGGTCGGTCCGGCCATTCCGGCCGTGTTCGATGCGAAGTCAGCGTACGAGGTCGTCCGCACGGACGACCCAGTGACGTTGGTTGTCTCTCGTAATGGAAAGCAGGGACGGGTGCGCCTGGCCGGCCTGGTCGATCCCTCCCCCCAAGCCGCAGCGAGCTGTCAGCAGTTCACAGCCAACCTACTCGTCGGCGAGATGGTCCACTTGGAGTTCATCGAGGACAAGGACACGCCGGAGCGGAGCGCGTATTGCTTCCGCGGCCCGGACGGCCTGTTCGCAAACGTGGAGATCATCCGCGCCGGATATGGAGCACCATCATCCGACAAACACACGCACCTGACGCTGTTCCGAAGCTATGCAGAGCGGTCACAGCGGCTTAAGAAGGGTCTGTTCGCGGATGCAGTGCCGGCTGTCGGGATGGCGGCCGAAGCCGATGATGCGCCAATTGCTCCGGGCGAGACTGTTGTTTACTCGACCCGCACCGGGCAGCGCTACCACAAAGTGGATTGCGAGCACCTGAAGAAGAGCAAGAAGGCGATTTCGCTGAAAGAGGCGAAGAAGCGCGGCTTGACGCCATGCAATTCGTGTGACCCGCCCAAGTAGGGGGGGATGGGAGTGTTTCACGTGGAAACAAGGAAACAGGAGCCGACGGCCAGCACCAGCCCTGTTGGTCGCCTCGGCCGTGGGCTTGGCGCCCTGATCCCGGCAAAGAAGATATCGACGGCTACTCAACCGGCCCCCGCCTCGGCTGTCTCACAGATCCCGATCGACGCCATCCGCCCAAACCCCAACCAGCCGCGGCGGGAGTTTGACGATTCGGCGCTCGCCGAGCTGTCAAACTCAATCCGCATCAACGGCGTCCTTCAGCCGATTGTGGTTCGCCCCCTGCCGGAGGGTCGATTCGAGCTGGTCGCCGGCGAACGCCGCTGGCGCGCCAGTCAGCGCGCCGGATTGAGGACGATCCCCGCCACCATCCGCGAGATGTCCGACCCGCAGTCGCTTGAGATCGCCCTGATCGAGAACCTTCAGCGCCAGGATCTTGGTCCGTTGGAGCGCGCCGAGGGTTATCAGCGGTATCTTGACCAGTACGGCGGGACCACGGAACAGCTCGCGGTTCGGCTCTCCGAGAGTCGCACGAGCATCATCAACTATCTGCGTCTCCTGAAGTTGCCGCAGGAAGTACGAACAATGATCTCGGGGCAGCAGATCAGCATGGGCCACGCCCGAGCAATTGCGGGGCTGTCTGATCCGGAGCGCCAGCTTGCCATCGCGAAAATGACTGCGAGGCGAAGCCTCTCCGTCCGCCAGGTCGAAGCAATGTGCCGCGAGTCCAGCTCCGAACCATCGCCCGCGCGCACGCCGACCGGCGCTGTTCGGCACATGGAGAGCGTGGCCGACCAGTTGAGCCGCGGCATCGGGCTGCCGGTTCAGGTAATTACGGGGAAGGGAAAGAACTCCGGCCGCGTCATCGTGTCTTACAAGAGCATCGAGGACTTCGATCGCATCGCCAGGGCCTTTGGGGCGGACTCGCTCATCGGCTGACGAAGAAGAAAATTCCTAGAAAAACAAGAACAAGCGGGGATTGGGCCGTCCACTGCCGCCCAGTTCCACCACGGAAGGATCCAGCCCATGAACCGCCTATCCGCACGCCTGGCGATGCTGTTGCTCGCCGCCGCCGCCCTTGTTTCCCCAGCTCGTGCCGATCTGAAGAAGTTGCTGGCCGCCGTGCCGGACGACGCCGAGGCCGCCCTGCTGATCCTCAACGTCAACGACCTGGCCTCCGGCGTTTCGGCGTTCGGGAAGGGAGCGAAGATCACCGATTGGGCCGGATTCACCGGGCCGTCCCTGCTGGCTGCCATCGACTTCCCCTACCCGACCGACGGCCTCGACCTCGCCGCCGGGTTGGTAATCTACGCCCGCGAAGGGGATGACGAGCCGGCGGCGATTCTGTTCCCGAGCGACATGGCCGCCTGGAAGCGTACCGTCGTCGCCGAAGACGCGGCCGACGGGCTTTTCAAGCTGGGAGGAGACGTTGCCGGGTGGGGCGCTCTGCGCGACGGTCGGATCATCGTCGCAGAGGAGAAGGAGCGCGTCTCAGGCGCGAAGTTCACCGGCAAGTTTGCGGAGAAGGCCGGGTCGCTCGCCGCACTTGAGCGATCGCAAATCATTGCTGTCGCGGATGTTGCAGCGTGGCGAGAGTCCGTGCGCGGCAGCTTCGAGCTGCTCGGCACACTCATCGAAATGAGCATGGCGGCGGAAGCGGGGGCGGATGAGGACGACATCGCCGCATTGAAGCAGATCGGCAAGATCGTCAGCGAAGGGGCGCTGCAGGCGCTGGATGACTGCGATCGCGTCGCGATCGGGGTTCGTTTCGGCGGGGAGGCGGCGCGGTGCGCGGTGGTGGCGGGCTTTCAGGGTTCGACCGCCCGTGAAGTCGGGAAGCTCAAGGCGGCCGATCGCGACATTCTCCGCGGCCTGCCCGGCGGCCCGGCATTGATGGTCGCGGCATTCGAGACGGTCGAGCCGATGCCGTCCGGCAGCATGTGGGAGAGACTGCTGGGCGAGTTCATCAAGTCGGGACTCAAGACTCAGAGTGCCGAGTCCGTTGGCAAGGTCGAGGATGCCATGAAGGCCTGGGCCAAGTTCTCGGCACAGACCACCGGAACCTCAGTCGCCGTGATTCCCGCCGGCGACCGGCTCGCAGTGATCTCACAGCATTTCTCCCCGAATCCGGCCGAGTCGGCCCGGCAGATTGAGGAGTACAACCGCCTTTCCTCACGGCTCAGCCGCGACATGAGCGGCGCGACCATTGAGGAATCCAGCGAGGAGGTGGCCGGCCGACGAACCGCGATCAGCACGATCACGTTCGAGGATGGGAGCGAGGAAGCGGCGATGATTTCCGCGGTGTATGGGAATCCGATGTTCGTCGCCGTGGCGGAAACGCCGGTCGGCGTAGGCGTTGCGATGGGATCAGGCGCCGCCGCGCGGCGCGGCATCAAGGACATGATCGAGCTGAAGGCCGACGCGGGGCTGTCGACTTCGACGCTCGGCGAGACGCTGCGCCGCAATCTGCCGCCGCGCCCGCTGGCCGCGGTTCTGCTGGACGTGACCGAGTTTGCAAGGGCCACGATGCGGATCGTGCAGGTGATGGGGCTGCCGGTTCCGAATGTGCGATTCGGCCCGTCCGGGCCGATCGCAATCGGGCTGTATGCCGAGCAGGGCGTGCTGAGTCTGGAGGTCCATGTGCCGACGTCGGCGGTCCGCTCGATTTCGGAAGCGATGGAGCGCCTGATGGGGGAGGAGGAGGACACGCCGATCGAGCAGTAGGGGGGGCGGACGGTCGTGGTGTGTCGGGATCCGTCGGGGGGCGGGCGCTATAGTCCCCCAGGGACGCCCACTTGGTTGGTGTCGCTTCGGCTTGTATCAGCGCGGCCATCCGAGAGGGCACTGGTGGGGGACCATCGCCGAGCAAACAGCGACAGCCGACTTCCGTCACAGCACGGGGCATGCGGTGCCATTGATGCATCCGCGAACATTAGCCAGTATACTTCCTAGCAACGATGGCGATCTCAAACAGGGATATCAAGCTCTTATGGGGGCGCGCAGCGGGTAGATGCTGTGCCCCCGATTGCCACATTGATCTGACGCCCCACCTTGAGAACAGCGGTGATACGGTACTTGGCGAGATGGCACATATCATTGGTCGCAAGTATAGCTCCGCCAGGCATGAGCCGGATGTGGGCGCGAACGATACCTATCCAAACCTGATCCTTCTCTGTCCGACGCACCACACGCTGATTGATAGCGCGGAGAGGGATTATCCGCCCGAGCTGCTGAGGAGCTGGAAGTCGGACTGGGAGGGGAGTGTGGCCCAGGGCGCCGCCCAGGTCACAACACGTGATGAACTGATGCGCGCCGTAGCGCTGCTATTGGCGGAGAATGAAACGGCACACTCGGAGTGGGGACCGACATCTTTGCGGGCAGCGACCTCTCCCAGTAGTGACGACGCTGCACAAACCTGGCAGCTTCGTCGCTTGAGCGTGATCATTCCGAACAACAGGAAAATCGTCACCACGCTGCGCAACAACAGATCGTTCTTGACGCTGGATGAATGGGGGCTCGCGACCAGGTTTATTGAGCATGCCGAATCCTTCGAGAGCCACTGTGGAAGCCCCAGAGACGCCGGATGCTACTTGGTGTTCCCGTGCGAGTTTGCTGACATGATCAAGAAAGGGGCGAGAAGTGCCGAATCTCGACAGTACGCCGCGACCCGAGAGTATTAGTGCGATCCTTGATAGACTCAACGCCCACGATAGAGTGCAGTCGGTCGCACGCCGCGGAACTAGCTATCTCCTGGATGTTGACCTTGTGACCGGCGGCACACTTCTTGTCCACATGACCAACGTCTATGTGGTCGGAGAGGCCGACGTCGCCCAGGCGCTTCAGGCAAATCCGGATGTTCGGGTGGTTGTGACCCTGTCCATGTGGAATACGGTTAGCGATGCGGCTCGCACGTTTGGCCGCACGAGAAAGGTTGGCGTTTTTGGTTTTAGGGAATTGCTTGGAGCTCTGAACTATGAAAAATATTGGCTGTATGAGTCCCTCCCCGTGGACACTAGCGATTCAGAGGATGCTCACGAAAAGCAGCGTCGCCGGCGTGAATGGAATTGAGCCTTGGATGTTCGGGTCGGCCCTGGTTAGCGGTGATCCCGGCGACATCGACTTGCTCCTTGTCTATGATTCTTCGATCTTCAGCCTTGAGCGGGCGATAAAGACCAGACGCGCTATCGCCGATCTTGTCGCAGAAGCGACCGGCCTGGCGGCAGATGTGCTTCTCCTGACCCAACGAGAAGTCGATCAAACGGGAATTGTCGATCGCTTTCGGGCAGTTCGTATCGGCTGAAGCTGGGCGTCGACAGCGGCCCCAACCAGTCGGCAGAAGTGACCATCAGCAGCGCCGGCCGCGACTTTCGGAGCATCGCCTTCCGTCCCGAGGCGCGCTGCGGCCGAATCCCTGAACCCCACCCCGCCACCCCCTTTCGCTTTCTGGCGGGCGCGAGCGCCCGCGGATAAAATAGGCCCCGTCAGGCTGGCCGCGGCTACGCGTCGAATCGGGCCGAATCGGCGGCCAACGGATGTCGCCAGGCCGGCTCGCGAGCTGTGCCTGAGCAGCGCGAAGCGGCGCAGCAGGCAGCGCCGCCTGAATAGCGCAGTGGCGGCCCGTCAGCCGCATGAAATCCGTCGCCGCCCGCGTGTTTCGGGGCTGACCCGCTCGGGTGCTGATCATCGATACCGTCCGCATGGATTGAGAGGTCCGGCGATGAAAGTCACGCTTCCCCGTCAGGAATTTCAGGACGCCCTTGCCGCCGTGGCCAGCCTCACAGGCGGCCGCACTACCCGGCCGATCCTCTCCTGCGTCCTGCTGGAGGGCACCCCCGAGGGGCTGCGCCTCTGCGCGACAGACGGCGAGGCCGGCCTGCGCGTCCTGCTCCCCGCCATCTCCATGAAGAAGCCCGGCTCCGCCGTGGTCACCGCGTCGCGGCTGCTGGAGATCATCCGCGAGTTGCAGGATGTCGAAGTCAGCCTCGAAACCGACGAGCGCTTCTGCACCATCCGCGGCGCCGGCAGCGAGTTCAAGATTCACGTCAGCAGCCCCGAGGATTTCCCGCCCGTCCCCGAGTTTGATGGTGAGCCGGACGTCATCCTCGATGGATCGACCGTCCGCCGCCTGACCGGGCTGACGCTTTACGCCGCCGCCCGCGAGACCAGCCGCTTCGCGATCAACGGCGTGCAGTGGGAGAAAGACGGCAAGCGGCTCTACATGGTCGCGACGGACGGCCGCCGGCTGGCGCGTGCGGGCGGCCCGCTGCGCGAGTCGAAGATCGCGGACTTCCGCTTCATCATTCCCTCCAAGGCGCTGCAGGTGCTGGAGCGCGTATTCCTGCCGCCGCGCGACGACGCCGAGTGGACGATTGATGTGCGCGTCACGCCCAACCAGGTGCTGCTGCGGGCCGGGGATCGCGTGCTCTCCACCGTGCTGGTCGAGGGCCACTTCCCCGACTATGAAAAGGTGATCCCCGCCGACAACGACAAGACCGCCCGCCTCTCGCGCACCGAGTTGTACGGCGCGATCCGCAAGGCCGCGCTGCTGACCACGGACGAAAGCCGGGCGGTGCGGCTGAGCTTCGAGAACGGAAAGCTGACGCTCACGTCGCAGGCGCCGGAGCAGGGGGAAGCGCGGATCGAGATTCCGGCGGAGTACACGCAGGAGGCGCTGTCGGTCGGCTTCAATCCGACTTTTCTGGGCGATGTGCTGCGCGTGCTGACGCAGGAGACGGTCTTCATGGACCTGAAGATCGGGTTCAAGCCGGCGGTGATTCACATCGGCGACAAGACCGAGTTCCTCTACGTCATCATGCCGGTATCCATGCAGTAAGTCCGCGCGATCCGTCGTCGCGCCCCGGAGCAACCCCCGTGACTGAGCGGCAGTTTCAGCGAGCGCTGGAGAATCAGCGGCTGCGCCGGCGGCCGCGGCTCGTGGATTCCGCGTTTGCCCCGGTGCTTGAGCGGGCCGGCCGGGCGGCGCGCGGCTGGACCGCGGTGCAGCGCGCCTGGAGCAGCGCCTGTCGCCCGGAATGGCGGGAACGGGCGGCGCCGGCGACGCTTGTGGACGGCGTGCTGACCATCGTGACGGCCGATGCCCCCACGCGGCACGAGATTTCGGAGCGGCTGTCGCACCTGGCGCGGGATTTCCGATCCGCCGGCGTGTCGCGGATTCGCGTGACGATTCGATCAGACTTTTCGCCGCGCCCGCCCGCGGACCAGCGGGTCCGTCGCGACGGGCCGCGCGATGAACGGGTGACAGATGTCGAGTGAGGTCATCATCGAAGAACAGGATCGCACAAACCGCCCCGGCGTGCAGCCCGCCTATGACGCCGACAGCGTGCAGGTGCTGGAGGGGCCGGAGCACATCCGCGCCCGGCCGGGCATGTACATCGGCGACACCAACGCCTACGGCCTGCACCACATCCTGTACGAAGTGCTCGACAACTCGGTGGACGAGGCGCTGGCCGGGCACTGCCGCAACATCCGCATCACGCTGCGCGCCGACGGCGCAGCGCGCGTCGAGGATGACGGCCGCGGGATTCCCGTCGGCTGGAAGGCCGAGCACGGCATGTCCGCGCTTGAGCTGATCATGACCAAGACGGGCGCGGGGGCCAAGTTCGACCGCGATTCGTACAAGGTCTCGGCCGGCCTGCACGGCATCGGCGTCACCGCGACGAACGCCTGCTCCGAGTGGCTTGAGGCGCGCAGCATCCGAGAGGGGAAGGTGTGGTCGATCCGCTTCGAGCGCGGGCGCACGGTCTCCCCGCTGGAGGCGATCGAGGACGCACCCGGCCGCACCGGCACCATCGTCACGTTCAAACCGGATCCGCAGCTTTTCTCCGTCACCGAGTTCAGCCACGAGACCATTGCGCGGCGCGTCCGCGAGATGGCCTATCTGAACTCGGGGGTGCGGATCATCCTGAGCGATGAGCGCAACGGCCAGACGGATGAGTATTTCTACGAGGACGGCATCCGGCAGTTCGTGCAGCATCTCAACGAGGGCAAGCAGGCCTATCACGACGTGATTCACTTCACGCGCGAGGACGCCGAGGCGCGGCTGGCCTGCGAAGTGGCGCTGCAGTGGACGGACAGCTACGTCGAGAATTCGCTGAGCTTCGCGAACAACGTGAACACCAAGGAGGGCGGCACGCACCTCTCCGGCTTCCGCGCTGCGCTGACGCGCGTGGTGAACAACTACGCGAAGAAGGCCAACCTCTACAAGGCGAATGACCCGCCGACGCAGGGCGAGGACATCCGCGAGGGGCTGACCGCCGTCATCTCCGTGAAGGTGCCCGAGCCGCAGTTCGAGAGCCAGACCAAGATCAAGCTCAACAACAGCGAGGTCGGCACGTTTGTCGAGGCGGTGGTCGGGGAACTGCTGACGAATTTTCTGGAGGAGCACCCGCCCGAGGCAAAGCGCATCGTGCAGAAAGCGGTGCAGGCGGCCGCGGCCCGCGAGGCCGCACGCAAGGCCCGCGAAACCGCCCGCAAGTCCGCGCTGGCCGGCGGTGGGCTGTCGCGAAAGCTCGTCGATTGCTCCTCGCGCGACGTCGAATCCACCGAGCTGTTCATCGTCGAGGGCGACTCGGCCGCCGGCTCCGCCAAGGGCCACCGCGACACCCGCACGCAGGCCGTGCTGCCCATCCGCGGCAAGATTCTCAACGTCGAGAAGGCCCGTCTGCACAAGGTGCTCAGCCACGAGGAAATCCTCGAGATCATCAAGGCGCTGGGCACCGGCATCGACCAGGATTTCGACGTCTCGAAGCTGCGCTACGGCCGCATCATTCTGATGACCGACGCGGACGTGGACGGCTCCCACATCCGCACCCTGCTGCTGACGTTCTTCTTCCGCCAGATGCGCGCCCTGATCGACGCCGGCCGCATCTTCATCGCGCAGCCGCCGCTCTATCAACTCGCGCGCGGGAAGCGCGTCGAGTATGTGCTGGATGATGCCGGGCTGCACGCCCGCCTCAGTGCGCTGGGGCTGGAGCACACGCGGCTGGAAATCCGCCGCCCCGGGGCGCCGGTTCGCGAGATCAGCGGCCCGGCGCTGGCCGACCTGCTCCGCGTGTTGGAAGACGTGGATCGCCAGGCGCGGGTCATGGGCCGCCGCGGCGTCGATTTTGCCCGCTATGTGCAGCGCTTCGCGCCGCAGGGGCGCTACCCGGCCATTCGCGCGACGCGCGGCGCCGAGGAGCACTTCTTCCACACCGAAGCGGAGGCGGTGGCGTTCTGCAGCGCCGCCGCTGACGGCGTCGTGCGACAGGACCTCCCCGAAGTGCGCCGCCTGGCGGACGCCTTTGGCCGGCTGGGCGCCTTCGGCTGCGAGCCGCCCGATCTCTTCCTCAAGCGCGAGGAGCGCGTCACCGGCGACCTTTCCGAGGCGGTGTTCGTCCTGCACAGCGGCGAAGAGGAACCGGTCGGGCTGGAAAACCTCGGCGAGGTCGCCTCCGGCATTCGTGACATCGGCGGGCGCGGCTGGGAGACCAAGCGCTTCAAAGGTCTGGGCGAGATGAACAAGGAGGAGTTGTGGGAGACCACGATGAATCCGGCCAATCGCACGCTGCGCAAGGTGGTCATCTCGGAACTGGCGCAGGATGCCGACCAGGTCGAGATTGACGCCCGCGAGGCGGACACGATCTTCAGCATCCTGATGGGCGAGGACGTTGACCGCCGCAGGCAGTTCATCGAGACCAACGCCGTGAACGTCCGCAACCTGGACGTGTGACGCGCGCGGTCCGTGCCGGGGGCGGGTTTCGTCATGCTTCAACGCGCGGATGTGATCGTGATCGGCGGCGGACACGCCGGGGCCGAAGCGGCCTGGGCCGCTGCGCGAACCGGCGCCCAGACCCTGCTGATCACATTTGACGCGGCCGCGATCGGGCGCATGTCGTGCAACCCCGCCATCGGCGGCATCGGCAAGGGGCAGATGGTTCGGGAGATCGACGCGCTGGGCGGGTTGATGGGCGTCGTCGCCGATGAAACCGCCATCCAGTTCCGCATGCTCAATCGCAGCAAGGGGCCGGCGGTCTGGGCGCCGCGGGCGCAATCCGATCGCGAGGAATATGCCGCCGTCGTGCAGGCCCGGCTGCGCGAGACTCCCAACCTCGCCATCATCACCGGCAGCGTGCAGGAACTGTGCGTCGAGCGTCCGCCGTCTTCGCAGCGCGCGTCGCGCATCGGCGCCGAACACGTCATCACCGGCGTCCGCCTCGGCGACGGCCGCACGCTGCGCGCTGCGAGCGTCGTCGTCACCTCCGGCACGTTCCTGCGGGCGCTGATGCACTGCGGCGAGGCCCGCACCGCCGGTGGCCGCATCGGCGAGCCGGCCGCGGATGGGCTGAGCGCGTCGTTGCGGTCGCTCGGCCTGGAGCTGGGGCGGCTTAAGACCGGTACGCCGCCGCGCCTGGCGCGCGACAGCCTCGACTATTCCGCGCTGGAGGAGCAGCCGCCGGATGAGCACCCCGCGCCGTTCTCGTTCCTCACTGAGCGCGTCACGCGCCCGCAGGTGCCCTGCTGGATCACGCACACCAACCCGGCCGTTCACGAATTGATCCGCGCAAATCTGCATCGCGCACCGATGTACAGCGGGGCGATTGAGTCACGCGGGCCGCGCTACTGCCCCAGCATCGAGGACAAGGTGGTGCGGTTCGCCGACAAGGAGCGGCACCAGCTTTTCCTGGAGCCGGAAGGACTGCGTTCGGATCGCATCTACGTCAACGGCATCAGCACGTCGCTCCCGCAGGATGTACAGGCGCAGGTGGTCGCGAAGATTCGCGGGCTGGAGCAGGCGCGGGTCCTGCAATGGGGCTATGCGGTCGAGTACGACTTCGTGCCGCCGGAGCAGATCGACGCGACGCTGCACACCAAGCGCGTCAGCGGGCTGTTTCTGGCCGGCCAGATCAACGGCACCAGCGGCTACGAGGAGGCCGCCGGGCAGGGGATCGTCGCCGGGATCAATGCCGCCCGCTGGGCCGCGCAGCGCCCTCCGGTCGTGATCCGCCGGGACCAGGCCTATATCGGCGTCATGATTGACGACCTGGTGACGCGCGGCGTCACCGAGCCGTATCGCATGTTCACGTCGCGCGCTGAACATCGCCTGCACCTGCGCTACGACAACGCCGACGAACGGCTGACACCGCTGGGCCGCGAGATCGGGCTGGTGGACGACCATCGCTGGCGTCGCTTCGCCGAGCGCTCCGAGCGCGTCGCGCGGCTGCTGGAGCGGTTGGAGCAGGAACGCGTCGAAGGCCGCCCGATCGTCCAGTGGCTGCGCCGGCCGGAGGAGGATGGATCGCGTTTTGCGGAGCTGCCGATGGTGGCGGAATTGGCCCGCGAAGCGGATGTCTGGGCGCGGGCGATCGTCTGTGTGAAGTACGACGGTTATATCCGCCGGCAGGAGCGCGCGATCGAGGCCCTGCGCCGCGTCGAAACGCAGCCGATTCCCGCGGCGCTGGACTACTCGACAATCCCGCATCTTCGTCGCGAGGCGGTTGAGCGCCTGACCGCCATCCGCCCGATGACGCTGGGGCAGGCTTCGCGCGTCAGCGGCATTCACCCCACCGACGTATCCGTCCTGATGGTGTATCTGGCGGCCGACACACCCTCGACAAGCTGACCCGCTTTGGGCACCATGCCGACCTGGGTGCCACGCCGGGGGCTCCGCCCCGCGCTCGGTTCGAGCTTCCGTCTTCGAGGCCGCTTCCTACGACGGGCCGGTCTGCGCCATTCCCCCCATCTCTCATCTTTATCCGGCCTTCAGCTCCCCGGCGTCCGCCGCCGGCTTCCATCGGGAAAAGAGCGCGGCGCGACACAGAGTGCTCTGCGCCGCTCGCAAGTTCAGGCTCTCAGTTTGGCCAGTCGTGGAAGTAGCAGTTGCCGGCGACGATGCACTCGACGAACGGGTCAATGTCGAAGTTGTTGACGGGCGTGCTTCCGATCGAGTTGTACCCGAAATCGGCGGCGTACCAGTTGCCATCCGGAACCAGCAGCTCGAACAGGTCGCGGTCAATCACGGCCAGCACGAACGGGTCGATATCGAAGTTGTTCACGAAACCGTCCCCGTTCATGTCGCCGAGCGTCCCGAACGGGTTCGTGGTCGGACGGGGGTTCTCGTCGAGCGGTCCGATCGCCCTCCACCCGTCCAGATCGCCGTCGTTGTCATCGTCCGCCTGAACCTCGTCCCAGTCGCCGTCATCGTCCGTGTCCTTGTAAATTTTTCGAGGCCACGGATGACTGTTGGTCTCGCCAAACCAGCACTCCTCCGGATTTCCGTCATCGTCGCGGTCGAAGTAGACATGATCGTCCGTCCCATCGCCATCCGTGTCCTCTCCCCACGCGGAAGAGGCCATCGCGGTGCCAGGGATCGCCAGAAGCCACAGGGTGCCGATCGCCGCGACCACCGTGCCGGGACTGCATTGGAAACCGAATCTCGCGAACATGGCTGTCTCCATTTTCTTGGGGCGGGCGGGAATCGCTCGCTTCCAACCGTGAAGACGGCTGCCTCCTCCGCGTGGCTGCTCAGGCAAAGAAAAAGGTCAGTCGGAGGCGAATGGTCTCCCGGAAGTCCGGGCGGGCCTGGGGATCGCACGAAAGTCGGCATCCGCCTTGGATGCTCCACGAAGGGAACCCGGTCACGGCTTTGGCGCGTCAACGCGCCACCCACCCCAAAATTACCATAACCACATACCCAATAGTTGTTTATAGCGAAGTCAACCTCGCCGATGGGGTAAATGCCCCGATCTTGCCAAGGTTATCAACCGACGATATAATGAGTAGATTGGATAAGATGGAGAACTGAGTTGGCCCCAGACAAGTTCGCAGCCGGCAGCCCCAGATCGCCCCAGCTTGCCTATAGCACCGGCGACGTCGCCGAAATCTGCGGAATCAGCCAGCAGACGGTCATCCGCTGTTTTGACAGCGGCAAGCTGCATGGCTTCCGCGTGCCCGGGTCGCGCTTCCGCCGGATTCCGCGCGACGCCCTGATCCGCTTCATGAAAGAGCACAACATCCCGCTCGATCGCCTCGACATGGGCCGTCGGCGGATCCTGGTCGTGGATGACGACCCCGAGATCGTCGAAATGCTTCGTGAGTTGCTCGAGCGCGACGGGCGCTTCGAGGTGGCCACCGCCGCCGACGGCTTCGACGCCGGGTCGAAAGTCCGCTCGTTTCAGCCCGACCTGATCGTGCTGGACTACATGCTGCCCGAAATCAACGGAAACGAAGTCTGCCGCAGGATCCGCAGCGATCCGACGCTTCAGCACATCCGAATCATCATTGTTTCGGGGGTGAACAATGAGGAGGAGCGAAAAGCGCTGCAGGAGTGCGGGGCGGACGATTTTTTCCAGAAGCCGTTCTCGATCAAGAAGGTCGTCGAACGCATCGCGGAACTCACCTGTGCCCAGTCCTGACCGGCCGCCGCTGGTGCTTCCCGCCGACGCCTCGCCCGAACTGGTGCTGGCGCAGCTCGACACGCTGCCCACGCTCCCGGCGGCCGCGGTGCGCCTGCTGGAAGTGACCGGCCGTGACGACAGCAGCGCCTGCGACGTGGCCGACACGCTGCGCGCCGATCAGTCGCTGACCGCGCGGCTGCTCTCGCTGGCCAACAGCGCCGCCGGCGGGCTGCGCGAGCCGATCGCCTCGATCGATCGCGCCATCGTGCAACTGGGGATGCGCGCGGTGCGGCGGGTCGTGCTGACCATGCGGGTCTTCGACTGCTTCGCGCGGAGCGAAGCGCCCGAGGCCGGCGCCTTCGACCGCTCCGGCTTCTGGAAGCACGCGCTGGCGGTGGCCTGCGCCGCCGAACGCCTCGCCGAAGGAGAGCCGCGGCTGGGCGTCCGGCCGGAGGAGGCATTCGTGGCGGGGCTGCTGCACGACGTCGGCAAGGTGGCGCTGGCCAGCGTGTTTCCGCGCGCGTATGACCGCGTGGCGGCGCGAACGGCGCAGGAGCGCGGCGACATCGCCGACAACGAGCGGCTGATCCTCGGTACGGACCACACGCTGGCCGGCCGCCGGATCGCGGAGCGCTGGCGGCTGCCGCGGGCGCTGCGCGAGGTGATCTGGCTGCATCACCTGGCCGTGGACGGCCTTTCCGGCAGTGTCAGCGCCACGACGCTCGTGGCGCTGGTTCAACTGGCCGACACGCTGCGCGCGAGCAGCGCATCGGCTACTCGGGCAATCACCTGTTCTTCGATTCTTCCGCCGACCTGGCGCGCCGATTGGGCGTCGAAAGCGGCAAGCTGTCGGCGGTGGCGGCCGGACTCGTGACGGCCGTCTCGGAGCAGGCCGCGCTGCTGCAATTGGACCGTGAGACGCCGCAGGCGCTCTACTTCGAGTCGCTCTCGCAGGCGAATGCCGAGCTGGCGCGGCTCAACGAGGAGCTGCACGAGCGCAACCGCCGACTGGCGGCGGCCGAGCGCTACTTCCGGGCGCAAGCGCGCTGCGACGCGGAACTGGAGCCGCAGGCGGAATTGCCGGCGGTGCTTCAGGCCCTCGCCAACGCGGGGTTGGCGGCCTTTCAGCGCGGACGAGTGGGGGCCTTCGCGCTGCGCCCGGACGGGCAACTGCTCGTCGCCGTGCGCGGCGCGGATGGCGCCGGCGCGGAGCTGCCGCTCGGGCCGGATGAGGAGGGGCTGGCCGCATGGCTGTCGGATGTGGGGGCGTTGGTGCGACCGGCCGTGATCCGCGCCCCGCGCGGCATGCTGCGATTGCTCGCTCCGCTGCGCGATCAACTGGGCGAGGGCGATTTGTGGCTGGTGCTGATCGCCCACGACGACGTGCCGATGGGTGGCTTTTCGTTCGTATCGACCATCGACGAGCGCGCCCGGCTGTCGCAGGAGGCCGATGAATTGCGCGCATTTCTCGGCAGCGCGGCCCTGGCGATCGGCCGCGCGTCGGCGCAGGCGGCCGCGCGGCGCCTGTCAGACGACCTGGCCGACGCCAACCGGCGGCTCGTGCACATGCAGATGGAGGTGCTGCGCACCCGCACGCTGTCCATGATGGCGGAGCTGGCGGCGGGGGCCGGACACGAATTGAACAACCCGCTGGCGGTGATTTCCGGCCGGGCGCAGATGCTGGCCGAGCAGTTGGAGAACCCGGAAGTCCAGCGTTCGCTCGGCATCATCAGCAACAAGGCCCACGAGTGCAGCCGCATCGTCAGCGAACTGATGGATTTCGCACGCCCGCGCCCGTCGAAGCCGGTGCTCACCCGCACCGCCGACCTGCTGGATGACGCGCGGCGCGAGTGGGAGGCCGAGGGCGGAACGCTGCTGCTGGGGGTGGATGCGCGGGACGCGACTCCCGACGTCGCGGTGGATCGCGAGCAGTTTCGCGTCGTGTTTCGCGAATTGCTGCGAAACGCGCTGCTGGCCGTGGCGGATTCGCCCGATCCGCGGGTGACGATCCTGGCCCGGCGAACCGCCGCCGGCGATGCGCTGGAGCTGCTTGTGCGCGACAACGGCTGCGGGATGAGTACGGCGGTGCAGCAGCGGGCCTTCGACCCGTTCTACTCGCACCGGCCGGCCGGCCGCGGGCGCGGCCTGGGGCTGCCGCGGGCGCATCGCATCGTCGAGGCGCATGGCGGACGGCTGTGGCTGGACAGTCGCGCGGGCGAGGGGACGATCGCACACATCGTGCTGCCGCCGGCGCCGCGGGAGGCGGTGCAAACCGGGGCGTGAGACGCGCTGCGCCGAGCGCGCTTGTGAACGCACTGGCGAGCGCGGCTGGCGGTGCATCGGATCGATGGCTTCGGCCGCCGACCGCGGAGCGAGGGATCATGACCAAGGCGGACTTGCGATCGCTGGTGAAGGCGCGGGTGGCCGCGCTGTCGCCCGAACAGCGCCGCACGGCCTCCGCGGCCGCTTGCGCGCGGTTGATGGCGCAGCCGGAGTTTCAGAACGCGCGGGTCATCCTGGCGTTCCTGTCGCTGCCGGATGAGATCGACGCCGACGGCGTCACACGCGCAGCGCTGGCCGACGGGCGGCGCGTGTGTCTGCCGCGCGTGGATTGGAATGCGCGCACGATGGCGCCGGTTGAGATCCGCTCATTGGACGCCGACGTCAGCCCGCCCGGGCGGCACGGATTGCGGGAACCGCGGGTGGCGCCGGCGGTCGATGCGGCGGAGATTGATTTTGTGCTGGTGCCGGGCGTGGCTCTGTCGGAAGAGGGGGGACGGCTTGGGCGCGGGGCGGGCTTCTACGATCGATTCCTGGCGGACCCGCGGCTGCGCGCGGTTCGCTGCGGATTCGCGTTTGAGGCGCAGATCGTCGAGCATGTTCCGCTTGAGGCGCATGACGCGCGGATGAACCTGATCGTGACGGAGCAACGCACGATTCGCTGCGACAGTGCGTGACGCGGGCGGGTGTCGTGGGCCGTGTGGCACCGCCCTTCCGGGCGGTGCAGTGCATCGGGCAGAAGCCCGATGCCACAAGTCGGGCATCATGCGGCGTTGAGTGCCATGGCGACGGCTTTGCGTCGGCATGCTCTCGCGGTACGGTGCGTGAGTGAGTTGTTTGCCCGCCGCGATGAGACCAGGAAGAGGCTCTGGGAGCGACGGCCGTATGAACCCCGCTGACAGGGCACATCGTCGATGCGGCAATGCCTACCTGGTGTATGGCGTCATCTATGGCATCCACATCCTGCTATCGGTAACGTTGATCGGGGTTCACGAATTGAACCAGGTCATCGGGTGCGCCCTGATGTCATCGGTTTGCGCTCTGTGCCTGTACACTGGGATCAAGGTGCGTCAGCGTCGATGGAAATCCGTCGCCTGGATCCTCAATGTGCTGTTTGGGGCAGGGTGGATCGTGTTTGTCAGTCTCCTGGCCGCCGGCCGGGTCGTTTCGCATGCGCCACATGTGGTTCCCTTGTCGTTGCTGCTCGCATTGCTTTGGGTGTACATGCTTGTGGCGCTGATCCTCGCGACACGGGCGCGCCACGCCCCGGCGTGAATCCCCCTTCCTGTCGCCGGCAATCCGTCTCCTCGGACGGTCCACCTCATTTCTCGCTTTCCCGTTCCTTGTGGGTCAACTGAAAACTTGGGTCGGTGAGAGATGTGTGGGAAAGTCTGCGCAGCCGGCAGCTCGCATGCTTACGCGGAGTACCGCGAAAGCATGGCACCCGGCGTGTGGCATCGGGCTTCTGCCCGATGCACTGCACCGCCCGGAAGGGCGGTGCCACGATGCGCCCTTGCGGGCGAAGACATGCCGACGCAAAGCCGTCGGTATGGCACCCAACACGCGTCACGCCGACGCACCCCGCGGTACGGTGCGGAATTGCGGGTTAGCAGTGCGGGGTGGAATTGCGGGTCGGCGGTGCGGTATTGCGGGTCGGCGGTGCGGGTTAGCTTAGCGGCGGCTGGTGTAGGTCGAGATGCGCTTGGCTTCGTTCTCGGCCGTCAGCACCCCGCCCGAGTGGCGATAGACATGCCAGGTGCGGGCGGAGTCGAGGCCCACATGCCACGTTCGCACCGGCGCGTGGACCACCTCGCTCCGCAGCCGCTCCGACGGAACGACGTGCATCACCGGCGCTGAGTGCGGGCCGCTCAGCCAGCGCTCCGTCCGCCCGGCCGAGCCGAAGTTTTCGCCCGCGCTCCAGGGATACACGCCGCGATCGGGGGTGTCCGGCGCGGAGTGAAGCGCGATCAGTTGCTCGAAATAAGAACGCCGATTGGGGTCGATTCCCAGCAGCTTCATCTCTTCTGGCGAAAGTTCCGGCGCGGGGATCGGCTGCGCAACCACGCCGACCACCTGCCGCCCCTGCGCCCCGACCGCCGTCACCAGCGGCACGCCGCCCTCGACCGCGATCGTCGCGGGAATCTTCGGCTCCAGGATCGTCAGGTCCGGCAGCTCGTGCCGACCGGCGGGGAGCGCCTGAGCGGCGGACGGCTCGGCGGTGTGCCCGGCGCTGCAGCCGGCAACGGCCAGCAGCGCGGCAGAAGCGAGAATGGACCCCAGCAGCGCGCGTGAATCGCCCCATCGCGCCCGCGGCGCAGGCGAAGCGGCGATCGCCGCCGGCAGCGCAGTCAGCGCCGGCAGCGCAATCGAAACGCGGCCGGCAAGGCCGCGACGAAGCCGGGATGTGCGGACAAGCGCCTGATGCACGGTCAATTCCCCTGACTCGCCGGTGCGGTGTATCGGATTCCGAGGAAATTGGCAAGCAGCCGGTGGCCCTCGAGGGTCAGGAAGCTCTCCGGGTGGAACTGCACGCCGTCGATGGGCAGGCTGCGATGGCGGACGGCCATGATCTCGGACGGATCGTCGTCCGTGACGGCGCTGACCTCGAAATCCGGGCCAAGCGTGGCCGGGTCGATCAGCAGCGAGTGGTAGCGGGTGGCCTGAAAGGGGTTGGACATCCCCGCAAAAATTCCGCGGCCGTCGTGGCGGATGAGGCTGGCCTTGCCGTGCATCAGGCGTCCGGCCCGGACGATGGCGGCGCCGTTGACGAAGCCGATGCACTGGTGCCCGAGGCAGACCCCCAGCAGCGGGATGCGCCCGGCACAGGCGCGGATCACGTCGTTGCTGACGCCGCCCTCGCGCGGCGTGCAGGGGCCGGGGGAGATAATGACCCGCTCGGGGTTCATCGCCAGGACGGCGTCGGCGGTGATCTCGTCATTACGAAAGACCCGCACCTCCAGCGCGGCGTCGATCTCCCCGATGCGCTGCACGAGGTTGTAGGTGAACGAGTCGTAGTTATCGATCAGCACGATCATCGCCGTCATTGTATTGCGGAGGCGCCAAGCGCGGCGCGGGAGGTACAATTCGCCGCCATGTCGCCTCGCGGCTTCCGACTGATGCTCCTGGGCGCCGGCCTCGCGGCGACGGCGCTTGCGCAGCCGCCGCCCCCTGCCGCTGTCGAGCCGCCGGGGACGCTGCGCAGCGGCGCGGATGCACCGTATGTGCATCGGCTCACGCTCTACGATCACGACGGGCGGGCGATCGATCCCACTGATCCCGACGCGCCGCCCTATTCCCCGCGCGCGACCTGCGGCAAGTGTCACGACTATTCGTCGATTTCGCACGGATGGCACTTTTCCGCCGGAAGCGCAGGCCCTCCCTCAGGCCGGCCGGGCCAGCCGTGGATTCTGACGGATGCGGTCAGCGGCACGCAGCTTCCGATCAGCGGACGGCAGTGGCCGGGCGCTTTTTCGCCGGCCGACGTCGGGATGAGTGCGTTCGCGTTCCTCGGCGAGTTCGGGCGGCATCTTCCGGGCGGTGGGTTCGTCGAGCCGAGCGCCCGCGAGCAGGCCGCGTCGCGCGAGTCCGCCCGCTGGGCCATCAGCGGCCCGCTTGAGATTGACTGCATGACCTGCCACGCGGCAGACGCTTCCTACGACGCGGCGGAGGCGGCGCGGCAGATTGCCGATCAGAATCACCGTTGGGCGCCGACCGCCACGCTGGGGCTGGGCGTGATCCGCGGACAGGCGCGCAAGCTGCCGGATGACTTTGACCCGCTGGCCGGCCCCAGCCCGGATCACCCGGAGCGCGTGCTGCCGAAGGTTGTGTACGATCGAGCGCGTTTTGACGCGGATGATCGCGTTTTCTTCGATATTGTGCGTTCTCCGCCCAATGCCCGCTGCCTGTTCTGTCACAGTGAGTCGCATCCGCACCTGCGGAGCGAGGACGTGCTGCGCGGGCAGCCGGATGTTCACCTTGCCGCGGGCATGCGCTGCACTGATTGCCACCGCAACGGCATCGACCACGCCATGACGCGCGGCATCCCGGAAGATCACGTCGCGGCGTCCGCGGCGCTTTCGTGCGTCGGTTGTCACATTCCGAAGGCGCACGCCGATGCGATGGGAATTGCGCCGCCGGGGCATCCGGGCGACGCGGGCCGGCTTGGAGCGCCGATTCCGGGGCACGCCGGGATTCCGAATGTCCATTTCGAGCGGCTCACCTGCACGGCCTGCCATAGCGGGCCGTGGCCGGAGGCGCAGACGATCGGCTACCAGACTTCGTTCGCGCACGGATTGGGCATTGCGCGGAAGGATCGCCGCGCGGATGAGCTGCCGCTGATCGTGGGGCCGGTTTTTGCGCCGGATGGCGACGGGCGGCTGGCGCCGCACCGCCTGCTGCGACCGGCTTTCTGGGCCGTTCGCAAGGGGGAAAAGCTGACGCCGATTCCGATCGAGGCGGTGCGTCAGGCCGTCGCCCGATCGAAGTCCAAGGGCGGTGCATCGGTGAGCGAGGAGATTCTGCGGGTGCTCTTTGCGGAAATGCGGAAGGTCGCCGGGGCGGGGAGAGATGCGGGGGGCACGGTCGTCTACATCCGCGACGGGGCCGAGGTGCGCCTGTCGGACGACGGAGTGTTTGCGGAGTCGCCGCTGCGGAAGGGGGAGCCGGGCGGTGCGCTGCTGTGGCCGATCGCGCACTCGGTGCGACCGGCGGCGCAGGCGCTGGGCGCGCGCGGCTGCGGGGATTGTCACGAGCCGACGGCGGCGCTGCGCGAGGGGCGGATCGGCGGGTTTCTCGACGGGAGCGCGAGCGAGGCGATGCGCGACCATGCGCCGCTCGATGACGCATCGATGGCGGTGCTGGCGGTCGGGCTGCCGCTCAAGCCGTACACCGTCGTGCTGGGGTGGGGGGCTTGCGTGCTGCTGGCGGTTGGATTGCTGGCGCGGATGGCGCGGCGCGGGTGATTTGCGTGGCGGGGGGTTTGATGTGGGTGGAGAGCATGCCGATGTAAAGTCGTCGGCATGGCATCGGGCGTGTGGCATCGGGCGTGTGGCATCGGGCGTGTGGCATCGGGCTTCTGCCCGATGCACTGCACCGCCCGGAAGGGCGGTGCCACGGAATGCGGCCTTTTGATCACATGCTTACGCGGAGTACCGCGAAAGCACGCCACCCAACTGGCTGAAGCGTTGCGCCGCCACAATAGAGCATGCCGACGCAAAGGCGTCGGTGTGGCACCAGACATGTGGCATCGGGCGTGTGGCATCGGGCTTCTGCCCGATGCACTGCACCGCCCGGAAGGGCGGTGCCACTATGGGCGAGGGGTTCAGGTCGCCGCCGGCGCGGGTTCAGATCGCTTCGAGCGCGGGGTTCAGATCGGCGGAATCGCGGCTTGCTCCCGGCCGCGCGGGCGGGATATGATCCCCGGCCCGCGGCTCGCATGGCGGTGTACCCAAGTGGCCCAAGGGGACGGATTGCAAATCCGTTATTCGCGGGTTCGAATCCCGCCGCCGCCTTCTCCCTCACCCCCGGCCCGTCGCTGTTCTTTCGGGGCCGGGAGCGTCCTCGCCGCTTTCCCCCACATTCGCGGCCCGTTGCTGCTCTTTGCGGGCCAGGTGCGTCCACGCCGCCGCCAGGCGCGGGTGCGCTTGCAGTTTTCGGACGTAGGTTCGTTCGCTGCGGCCAGCCTTCGCATGAATCGCCGCGGCTGCGGCTCGCCGCTGAGCGGTCGGCCAATTTCCGAAATCGGGGATCATCATCAGCAGCGGCGCGAGGCCGGCCGCCGGTCCGCTCAGGCGTATGCCGGTGAGGCGCTGCACGCGGCGGGTGCAATCGGCGGCGGCGCGTTCGAGATCATCGCCGTAGCGCTTCGCCAGCCAGCGGGTGGCGGCGAGGCTCAGTGACGCGAGCGGGACCGGATCGGCGCTTTCGCGCTGCGGGTCGCAGTGCATCGCCAGCGGGACGCGCGCCAGCCTGCGCAGCACAGCGGCGGGCGTCCGCGCGTCGCGTGAGGCGGCCAGCCGCGCGGCCTCGCGATCGGCCATTCGCGCCGCCGCGGTCTCGGCCGATCGAAAGCCGAGCCGGTAGTAGAACCAGTACGCGCCGCTGGCGATGGCTTCCTCGTTGTCCCGGCCGAATTGATAGGGGTCCACCTCGAAGCGCCGCACGCCGAACCACTGCCGATAGACGCGCAGGATCTGCGAGAAGAGCAGCGCGGATTCGCCGCCGCGGAAGGTGTCGAAGACGTTGACGCCGATCTCGCAGCGCTGCAGGAACGCCCATCCTCCGCCGTATGCGCAGGGCACGCGATTTCGCGCTGCCACGAACCCGACATAGGTTTCGATCGGCAGTCGCCGCTCCGGCGTCATGCCGAAGAGCGCCACGTCCACGCCGCGCTCGAGCCGGAACAGGGCGACGTCGCGCTGATCGGCGTACGTCACCGGATCGGTTTCGCGCTGCCGCGCCGCCAGCGAGAGCCGCGCCGTCGCGATCAGCTCCCGCGCCGCGGAGCGGGAGAGCGATTGCGGCCGCGGCAGCCGGCGATTCATCCATTCGCGCGGGTCGGCGGTTCGCAGGATCGGCTCGCGCTGCAGGAAAAGCGGCCGCGACGGGAAGCGCAGGTCGCTGCGCGAGTCGCGGCGATCAAGCGTCCAGCACACCGGCAGCGAGAGGCCGTCGAAGAGCCGGTCGGCCGCCGCGGGCGAGGGGACGCATTGGCGCAGGCGGCGGATGATCCAGCGCAGATCGCCGCCTGCGCGTCCGCCGCGGGCGATGCGGAGCCAGGCGGGGCAGTCCAGCGAATCATCCATCGCGCCGTCGACGCCGACCTGCGGCGCGAGAAGCGTCAGAAGCTGCTCGAGGGCGCTGGAATCCGCCAGCCGGGGCCAATCCACGTCAAACCGCGCTCCCAGGCGATTGCCGAGCCATTCGCACAGATCGAGGGAAAATTCGGCGCGGTTCACGACGCCGCGCAGGCCGCTCTCGGCCGGCAGCGCTGCGATTGCATTCCGCCCCGCCGTCAGCAGCGCGTCCTGCGCGCGCGCGGCCAGCCGTTCGGTGGCCGCGTCCTCCGGGTACGCCTGTGCGAACAGCAGCAATTCGTGCAGCACCGGCAGGCAGTCTGCGATCTCGGACGGCTGAGCGCCCCGCGCATCACGAATGACCGAGTTCAACAACGAACGGCGCGATCGGCGTGACGCGGGACCGAATTGTGTGCGCAGCGCGGCCAGTTCATCGCGGAGGCGCGCGAGCGAAAAGACGGCGGCGGATCGATTCACCGTGTACCCTCGACGCCCTACACTATTCCGCGGGCGGCAGGCGCGCAAGGCCGCCCGATGTGGATTCTCCGCGACACGCGCTGTGTCGCGCCCCCGTTCGGGGGCTTTCGTGCCGGCACACCCGCCGTCGGGCGGCGCATCCGAGTCATGCTGGCAGGCCATCCGACACTCCGATCTGACAGGAGGACATGATGCAGCACCCCGCTCCCTTCTACGCGGCGCGAAGCAGTGCTGGTGCGGCCCTGGCCATCACGCTGGCTGCGTTGGTGGTCATCGGCGGCTGTCCGCGGCGGACGCCGCCGGACGGGCCGCTGGCGGTGCGACTGCAACGGATCGCGACCGGGCTGAGCGCACCGGTGGACCTGGTTCCCGCGCCGGACAGCAGCGGGCGGCTGTTCATTGTCGAGCAGCCGGGGCGGATCCGCGTGCTGACGGCGGAGGGGGAGCTGCGTGACACACCGTTCCTCGATCTGACGGAAAAGATCGTGGCGCTGCGGCCGTTCGGCGAGGAGCGCGGGCTGACGAGCATGACGTTTCATCCGGCGTATGCGAGCAACGGGCGGTTGTTCGTGTGCTATTCCGCGCCGCCATCGGCCGAGACGACCGAGGGCTTCGACTCGCAGTCGATCATTGCGGAGTTTCGCGTCAATCCCGCGGATGGGAATCTCGCCGATCCGGCGAGCGAGCGGGTCATTCTGCGCATTGCGCAGCCGCAGGCCAACCACAACGGCGGGCAGATCGCCTTCGGCAAAGATGGATATCTCTACATCGGATCGGGGGATGGCGGCGCCGCGGGGGACGCCGGGCTGGGGCACGACATCGAGCTGGGCAACGGGCAGGACAAGCGCACGCTGCTGGGCAAGATTCTGCGGATCGACGTGGACGGGGCGCAGCCGTACGTCATCCCGGCGGACAATCCGTTCGTCGGCGTTGCCGGCGCGGCGCCGGAGATCTTTGCGCTGGGGTTCCGCAACCCGTGGCGGTTTTCGGTCGACTCGCGCGGGCGGCTGTTTGTCGCCGACGTGGGGCAGGCCGAGCAGGAGGAAGTGAACCTGGTGGAGCGCGGCGGCAACTATGGCTGGCGCATCCGCGAGGGGGTGCTGTGCTTCGGGTCGATCGACGGAACCTGCCCGTCCACGGACGTGGACGGCGCGCCGCTGATCGAGCCGATCCTGAGCTATGGGCATGCCGGGGAGGGGCCGTTGGGGAAGGCGGTCATCGGCGGATATTTCTACGAGGGCAGCGCGGTGTCCGTGCTGAAGAACCGCTATGTCTTCGGGGATTTCACGGCCGGCTTTGCGTCGCCGGACGGCATGTTGTTCGCCGCGATCGAGGATGCGGACGGGCGCTGGACGTTCGACGAGATCCGCGTCGCCGACAATGACACCGGGCGGATCAACCGCTTCATCCTGGCCTTTGGTCGTGATGCGGCGGGTGAGTTGTACGTGCTGGCGAGCAGCGCGTCCGGGCCGTTGGGAACGAGCGGGGAGGTATACAAGCTGTTGGGGGAGTAAGGGGCGGCAGACGCGGGCGACTGGTGAGATGCGGCGGTCGACGGGGGGCGCCGGCCGTCAGTGGCCGGTGTGGCCGAATCCGCCGGCGCCGCGGGCGGTCTTGCTCAGCTCATCGACGGCGACGATTTCGGGCTGCTCGACGCGCGCGATGACGAGCTGGGCGAAGCGCATGCCGCGCGTGATGGTGAAAGGCTCGCGGCTGATGTTGCCGACGATGACCTGCAGCTCGCCGCGGTAGTCGGCGTCGATGGTGCCGGGTGAGTTGGGGAGCATGAGGCCGTGGCGCAGGGCGAGGCCGCTGCGCGCGCGGACCTGCCCTTCGAAGCCGGGCGGAATTTCGACGAACAGCCCGGTGGGGATCAGCTTCACGTCGCCGGGGTGAATCTCGACGGGCTGATCGACGGCGGCGCAGAGGTCCATTCCCGCGGCCAGCGCGGATTGGTAGGCGGGCAGAGGGATGTCGGTGGCGTTATCGCGGCGGCGGATTCGCAGGACAGGTTTCATCGGGTTGAACCTCATGAGTACGGAACAGGGGGCGCGTGTCATCGCGGGAAGTCGCGAGGGGAAGGCACGCGGCCGGGGGATTTCGTGAACGCGGGCCATTCGTTGACGGTCGTTGAAGACATGCCGACGCAAAGCCGTCGGCATGGCACCCAAGGCATGGCACCCGAGCTATGGCACCCAGGGGCGGCCGTCGGCATGGCGCCCGACACTTTCCATGTGGCACCGGGCTTCCGCCCGGTGTCTTGTACTGCACCGCCCGGAAGGGCGGTGCCACGACGCACGGCACGACGCACGGCACCCGAGCATCTCTGACGCCGACTTCGCGCATCTGACGCTGACCTGCAAAATCCGACGCCGCTCTAGCGCGCTCCGACCACCAGGCCGATCAGCCGGTAGAGCAGCTTGGCGGCGAGGAACTCGGTCACATGATTAGGCGGAATCGGGCGCACTTCAACCAGGTCGGCGGCCACGATGCGGCGCTGCCGCGCGACCGCTGCCAGAAGCTCCGTGACCTGGAACCAGTCCAGGCCGCCCGGCTCGGGGGTGCCGGTGCCGGGGGCGTAGGCGGGATCGAAGCCGTCGATGTCGATGGTGACGTACACGTTCGGCGACAACAGGGCGACGACCTCGTTGATCCACGTGTCCGAGCGGCGGCAGAGCCGCGCGGGGAAGATCGGCAGGCGCGCAGCGCGGATGAAGCGCGCCTCGTCGGCGGAGTAATTGCGGATGCCGACCGCGACGGCCGGGATCTTCATGTCGTGCACGCGGCGCATCACGGCGGCGTGGCTGTGCGGTGAGCCTTGGTAGGAATCGCGCAGGTCGGCGTGCGCATCGATCTGCAGCACGGTCAGGTCGCGATGGGCGGTGCGGACGGCGCGGATCAGCGGGGCGCTGACGCTGTGTTCGCCGCCCAGCCCGATCAGGAATTTTTTGTCGCGGACGATGCGCCGCGCAGCGCGCTCGACGGCGGCGAGGGTTTTTTCGGGGGCGGAGACGTCCGTTTCGACGGCGGGAAGCGTGGCGACGCCGGCGCGGTGCGATTCGCGGCCCAGCTCCTCGTCATACAGCTCGACCTGCTGCGACGCGGTGATGATCGCGCGCGGGCCGTCGCGCGTGCCGGGGGCGAAGCTGGTGGTCGAGTCGTAGGGAATGGGCAGCACGGCGAAACGGGCCTTGGCGTAGGCCGAGCTGCGCTCATCCAGGCCGAGGAAATTGTCCAGGGCGGACATGAAATCTCCGCGTCGCCATGCACGGCGCGCTTCCTGCGCCCCTTCGGGGCTTGATTCTCGGTTGATTCGCCCCCACGGGTTCCGTCGCCGCTCTGCGGCGACTTCACCCGTGGCTACAACCCACGGCCCCTTCGGGGCCGACACTGCGACCGGCCGCACTGTTTAAGAGCGGTGGCGCGGCCGTTTCGCATCCTGCACTGCTCAAGAGCAGTGGCACACCGCACAGCACTGTTCAAGAGCGGTGGCGCGGCCGTTTCGCATCCTGCACTGCTCAAGAGCAGCGGCACATGGCGGCACTTGCGACTGCGCATTAGTCAAAAAAGAACACGCACGCCGCGACGACCGTGGTCCACAGGCCGTTCTTGTCGCCCTCGGCGGTCTGCACCGTCGAGCGCGTCCGCACGATCTGCCCGCTCATGCGGTAGACCTCGCGGCGGCGGTCGTAGTCCTCGTTCGGGTCGAACTCGATGTCCAGCGTGCTGGCGAGCATGCTGGCGGCCAGGTCTTCGACCAGCTCCTCGGTCTTCTTCTCCGTCATGCCGTAGCCGTGATGCTCGGAGATGTAGCCGTGCCGCGCGCGATCGGCCGGAATCGCGAGGCCGATGCCGGCCGAGACCAGGCGGTTCGGCTCGTCGGTCCGCGCTTCGGCCATCACGCAGAATGCGATCTGTCCGTGCACGAGCTTCTTCAACCCCTCCTTGGGCGTCAGAATCCTGCACTCCGGCGGGAAGATCGAGGACACGCGCACCAGGTTGCACTGGGCGATGCCGGCGTCGCGCAGCGCGACCTCGAAGGACTGCAGATTCTGGCGGTGAATCCCGTGACCTCGCGTGAAAAAGCAACTCGTCGGGACGAGCGGCATCATTGCCGGTTGCTCCTGGAGCGGCGCACGTCGCCGCGACGGGAAAACGGGTGATTTTGCCCCGGACGACCGCGCCGGCTGCACTGAACCCGCAAAGGACGCGGAGTATAGCATTTGCACCCCGCCCCTCAATCCAAAGGGGCCCCGCCCGGGAAAAATTGGTCGGGCGGCGGGCCCGGCGGGGTGCTTGCGGCGGGAGGCGGTCTTTCAAACGGCGGTCGGCGGGGCAAGTTCCGGGGTGGAATGCCGACCGCCCGGCGGCGACGGCCGGCGTTTGTCATCTTTCACTCGGAGCCGCCCGACGGTGCTGATGCGCCGGCGGGCCGACAGAAGGGAGCCGATTTCGCGCTGCTCGCGGCGCGGGGTCACACAAGCCAGGCCGGCGGCGGGTCGCACCCGTCGTCGGCCGCTTGTCTGCGCGCCGGGCACGCGAGGCGGACCGGCCTCTGCGGATGGGCGCGCGGCGACGGGTGAAGGGGAGCGCGGCCGGTCAGGCGCTCAGCGGCTCGCGGGCGACGCTGATGCGGAGGCGGTTGATTTTCCGCGCTTCGGCGTCCATGACGCGGAAGTGCAGATTCATGTGGGTGAATTCCTCGCCGGCGCGGGGAATTTTTCCGAGCGTGGAGAAGACGAAGCCGCCGATGGTGTCGTACTCGGCGTCCTCGGGCAGCGCGACGTCCAGCTCGCTGTTGATCTCGTGCACGTGCACGCGCGCGTCCACGTCCAGCGTGTGGTCGTCCAGGCGGCGGATGGCCGGCGCGGGCTTGTGGTCGAATTCGTCGGCGATTTCGCCGACCAGCTCCTCGAGAATGTCCTCGATGGTGATGACGCCGGCAGTGCCGCTGTATTCATCGAGCACAATCGCCATGTGCACCTTCTCATGGCGCAGCTCATCGAGCAGCTCGGCGACCGGCTTGGTTTCAGGGACGTAGGGCACCTTGCGGAGCAGGCGCCGCACATCGAACTGCTGCGGCGAATCCACGCCGAGCAGGTCCTTCATGTAGAGCACGCCGATGATGCGATCGAGCGAATCCTCGTAGACGGGGATGCGCGAGTGGCCGGATCGCAACATGGTCGCGCGGGTGTCGTCGAAGGTCGCGTCAACGGGGAGCGCCACGATTTCGGTCCGCGGGGTCATGATGGTGCTGACGGTCGTATCGCGCAGCTCGAATACCGACCGGATGATTTCCGTTTCGTCCTCGTCCACCGCTCCCTGCAGCTCCCCGGCTTCGACGGCGTCGAGGATTTCCTTCTCGATGCGGTCCGACTGGGCCTGGGCATCCTCTTTGGGCGAGCGACCCAAGGCCCGCAGCAGCAGCGACTCAATCAGCAGCAGCGGACGGGTGATCGGCCAGAGCGCGATCTGCACCGCCGCAATCAGCCGAAAGCTGCGGGCGATGAGCGCTTCGCCGAGATGGGCGGCCAGCGCGTGCGGCAGCCCGACCGCGAAGAAGGCGATCAGCACGAGGGAGACGCCCATCTGGGCGGAGAATTTCAGGAATTTTCCGTCGGCCCCGGATTCCCCGAACATCGCGATGGGCACGCCGAGCAGGACCAGGGCGCACAACGAGAGGCGCACAACCCCATGTGAAATAAGGAGTTCGCTCTCGTTTCGGGTGAGCCACTCGATCCAGGCACGTCCCGCGGGGCCGATCGCCTGCTGGGCCAACTGCGCTCGGGAATAGCCGCGCAGGGCATAGGTGAGTGTTGAGATGTAGGCCGTCAGGGCCAGCAGGAGTGCCAGCCCCAGCACCAATAACAACCCGGTTTCTCCGAGACGCCGACCCGATGCGATGAACGCGGGTTCATCCCCACCGGCGTGACAACTATATCGGCGAATGGGCGGGAGCGACAGGGTCCATGAGGGGGGTGCGGGCGAAGGCGGCGCCAGTGGCCCGATAAAAACATATTGGATTGGTTGTGGTTGCGGTGCTTCGGGTTTGTGGGCGTATGACTGGATGATTGGGACGGAGAGGCGCCTGATGCGCGCTGATGGTTGAGACGCCAATTGGAGATTTGAAGGGCAGGCGGACGCGAATGCGTCGGTGTGGAGCCTGACACGTGGCATCGGGCTTCTGCCCGATGCGCTGCACCGCCCGGAAGGGCGGTGCCACGATGCGCGGCAGTGGCACCCAACGCTGCACCCAACGCGCGGCGTGGCGCCCGGCGATCATCTTGGCGATTTTGGCGAGGGATGGGGTCCGGTGTCAGTCCGCCAGCAACTGCGCCAGGCTCCACTCCATCACGGCCACGGCATGGCTCAGGCCATAGCCCTCGATGATCTCCGGGTGCAGCTCGCCGAGCATGCCGATGCACTGGCCGCGGCGGTCCAGAATCCGGGCGAAGCGGCCGGGGAGGAAGCGGGGGTCGTCGTCGGTCGGCGGGGCGATCCGGTAGTCGCGCTCGGGGGCGAGGTCGAATTCGCGCATGAAGGCATCGCATGCGGCGCGGGCGTCGGCATAGCCGACGTGCGTGCCGATCAGCGCCGCGGCCGTGCAGCGCTCTTCGCGCGCCCCGGTTTCGACGGCCGGGTCGAGATAGCAGACGTCCCCGACCTCGAAGATCTGCTGCGGCAGGTCGTGCTGGCGGTTGAGAGCGAGCGTTTCCAGCAGGCCGGGCAGCAGCGAGAGCCGCGCGACGGTCTGCTCGGAGCTGATGGGGTTTTCAATCCGCACGAGGCGGCTGCGGAGCGCATCGCCGAGGGCGGCGCCCGGTCCGAGCCGCCAGCGCTCGAAGGCGGCCGGCTCGCTGGTCAGCACCAGCGTCATGACCTGGTGATAGCCCAGTCCGGCCAGCGCCCGGCGCGCGATGGCGGATTGTTCCTCGATGCGGCGCGGTCCGCCGACGGTGAAGGTCGGCACCAACGCCGCGCTGAGCCGGTCATAGCCGAAGGCGACGGCGGCATCCTCGACCAGGTCGATGGGGTGCATGACGTCGTTTCGCCAGGCCGGGACGCTGACGTGCAGCGTGTCGCCTTCGGCCTGCACGCCGTGGCCCATGCGCTCCAGCAGAACCGCCAGCGCGGCGGCGTCGAGCGAAGCGCCGATGGTCGCGGCCGCGTCGCGCGCGGAGAGGGACATGCGCGCGGCGGAAAAGTCCGGCGTGGTGATGGTGCGGTCGGGGTATTCGACCTTCACCGCTTCGAGGCGGACGGTCGGGCACACCTCGCGCAGGCCGCTGAGCAGGATGTTGAGGGCGCGATCGACGGTGCGCTGCGCCAGGCCGGTGACATCGACGAAGCAGTTCCGGGTGGCGGCCGTGACGCGCGTCGATTCGCTGTTGATGATCGGCGGCATCGAAAGCACCGTGCCGGCGGAATCGGTCAGCAGCGGATAGGCGGCGAACCCGCTGAGCAGGTGCGCGTACTCGCGGCCGGTGCGGTGCTGCAGCAGGATGTCGCGCGGGGTGAGCGCCGAGGCTGGGTCGGCGGCGCGGCTGCCCAGCGGGGCGAATGTCAGCTCGTCGGGGGCGACGGCCCGGTAGTGCAGCGGCCCATCGGTGCGGAGCGTGTCGAGGTCGTAGACGCCGATCGACGCCAGCTTGCGATCCCGCCCCAGCGCCCAGTGCAGGTCCTCCTGCATGTTCATCAGCAGGCGGATGGTCTCATCACTGAGGGACAGGTCGCGGATGACGCCGCAGGCGATGCAGGGCCGGTAGCTGTCGTCGCGGGAGAGGCGCGGATCGACGCGGGCGGTGAGCTGTGCGGGTTCGACGGGGTAGCGGATCAGGCCGGTCTGCACGCCCAGGAAGCCGCGCATGTAGCGGGCCATGCCGCCGGCGTCGAAGATGTCGGGGCGGACGGCCAGCATGTCCAATCGCGCGACGTGCCGCTCGCCCAGCTCGCGCGCAGCGCGGCCCGCTTCGCGGAAGTCCGCTCCGCAGCGGCCGCAGGCGGCCGGGGCGCCCTGCGCTTCGGTGCGCTCGATCACGTTCTCGCAGGCCGGGCAGCCGTAGGCCTTCGTGCGCGTCAGCTCATCGACCTCGATGCCCATGTCGTGCAGCGTCTGCGGCAGTCGCGCTTCGTCCATGACGCTGCGGTCGGCGCTGACGAGCCGGAGCAGCAGATCGACGGGCATGTTGATGACGGGCATTGCGATCGTCCTGCGGCGCTGGTTTCGTCGGAAACGGGGATCAGCGCGGTTCGCTCACGCGCGAGAAAGCGGCGTGCCGCGCAGCCACGGCATGGCCGCGAAATACAGCTCTCCGATGCTCTTGAGTCCGTGGATCATCATGGCCAGCCGCTCCAGCCCCAGCCCCCAGGCCAGCACGCGGTGCTGCACGCCCAGCGGCTGCGTCACCTCGGGGCGGAAGATTCCCGAACCGCCCATCTCGACCCACTCGCGGCGCGACTCGAGCCACAGGTACACCTCGGCCGACGGCTCGGTGTAAGGGAAGAAGCTGGGGCGGAAGCGGATTTTCGGGAAGCCCATCTTGGCGTAGAAGGCGCCCAGCGTGCCCAGCAGCGTCGCCAGCGAGGCATGCGGATCGACGATGATGCCGTCCACCTGGTGGAAGATCGGCAGGTGCTTGAAATCCACCGTCTCGCGGCGGAAGACCGGGCCGATCACGAAGTACTTGCCCGCGCTGCCGGGCGGATGGTTCGCCAGGGCGCGGATGGTCGCGGCGGTGGTGTGCGTGCGCAGCACCGGTTTGTGGGCCAGTTCGCGCCGCCAGCGATAGCGCCAGCCGGTCGAGCCGGTGCCGCCGCCGTCCTCGTGCACGGCGCGGATGCGATCGACCAGCGCGGCGTCGGGCAGGTCGCAGCGCGCCGGCTGCGAGACGTAGAAGGTGTCCTGCATGTCGCGGGCGGGGTGATCCTGCGGCTGAAAGAGGGCATCGAAATCCCAGAAGCTGGATTCGACCCAGGGGCTGACGATCTCCGAAAAGCCCATTTCCAGGAAGACGCGCCGCACCTTGTCCAGTGTGCGCTGGAAGGGGTGTTCCTTGCCGGGGTGCAGCGTGCGGGCCGCAAGCGTGACGTCGTAGGGCTGAAACGCGACGTTGCGCCAGCCGCCGTCGGCGAGCAGGTCGGGGGTGAGCTGCGTGACGGTGCGACGGGCCTGCACGCCGCCGGCCAGCAGCGCCCGCCCGGCGTCGAGCAGCCGCGCGACGCGATCGGCGCGCGGCTTGATGGTCACGAATTTTCGCGCGGCCAGCATCTTGAGCGGCGCGTCGATCGGGCCGCTGCCGCCTTCCAGTTCATCCCGCCGACTTGCGCCGCCCGCGCCCGCCAGCCGCTGCAGCAGTTGCTCATCCGGCTGCGGATCGGCGGTCAGCGCCTTGCCGGCGTCGGTGAGTTGAAGCTGGTCGCCGGCCTTGGTTGCCCAGCCGCGCTCGCTGAGCCAGCGCAGCGTCTGCCCCACCTGCGCTTGCGAGAGCGGGCAATGGCTCGGCAGGTCGGTGAGGCGGCAGGCGCCGCCGGCGGCGCGCAGCGCATCGACGATCAGCCGCTCCGGCAGCGGCGCCGCGGTGGCGGACTGGCCGGCTTCGGTCAGCCGCACGTCCTCGAATTCGCGGCTCTGCACGTCGATCAGCCCGGCGTCGGAGAGCGCGGCACAGGCGGCCGTGACCGGCGACTGGTCCGCGCCGATGGCGGCGGCCAGCGCCGGGATCAGCAGGCCCTGCGGCGCGTCGGCCAGGCGGCGCAGCATGTCGAGTTGCAGCGGCGAGAGTTCCATCGGGGCGGAGGATTCCTGGCGCTTGCCGACGCAGGGCGAACGCACGCTTTGCGTCGGCGGCGATTGTGTATCGCAACGAGGGGGAGTGTACAAGGGCGGCGGCGGAGCGGGGGAGCGGTCGGCCGTTACCAGAACAGGATGATTGCGTGCGGCTCGACCTCGTCGGGCTTGCCGTGGAGTTGATTCTCGATGTGCCGGCGGTAGACGGGCTGGTTGTTCATCCAGCGCTGGGTGTCGAAGTCGATCCAGCCGCCGATGCGGGCGGGCGCCGCCTCCGTCTTCTGCACGTCACGATCGAGCTGCTGGCCGGCCACACCGAGCGTGCGATCCACGCGGCGCGGTGCGTCGGCCTCGCCGCGCTTCCAGACGGCCAGCGTGTTCTGCACGCCGCGCTCGCGGGCCGCCAGCCGGCGGTCCGAGAGTTCGCGCTGGGCGCAGCCGGCGGCCAGGACGATAGCGCAGGCGGCGGCCAAGCCGAACGGAATCAGCGGCGAGCGGGCGGTTCTGTGCGTGCGAATCGGCATGCACTCATGATACCGGCGGGCCGCATCGGCGGTTGCGGGATCGACAGATGCGGATGGTGGGCGGCGGGCGGTTGGCGCGATCATCGGCAAGCGATTGGGACGAACAGCGGCGATCAGGCGTCCGGCTCACAGGTGACCGTGATGGTGAATGTGGCGAACTGCTCGCAATAAAGCTCGGCGCGTTCCTTATGCGTGCGAAGCAGCGTCGAAGAGCCGGAATTGTGCGCTTCGAGTGCGCAATCGACCGCTTCCGCTTCTCCCAGCTTGGTCAGCTCCAGGATGCGCATGACGACGTGTTCGATGCTGTTCACGTCGTCGTTGTGGAGAATCACGCGATAGGGCGGCAGGGTGCGCGTCTGATGAACGACTTGCGGCTCGGCAATCGCAGGCGTTGACATGATGCGTGCTCCGGCGCGCGGTCGGTCCCCACAATCCCGTAAGGTATTATCGGCTAACGGGTTTCGTCAAGGAAAAAGAGAAATTCATCGGAACTTGGGGGGGTATGGCCCCCCGGGGATGGCCCGGAAGCCTGGTCCACCGGCTGAAGCCGGCTGAAGAAGTCAGAAGGGGTGTGGGATGGCGCAGTCCACCGGCTGAAGCCGGTGGCAAACACTGGCCGGCTGAAAGCCGGCCTTGTGGGGAAGGGTGTTCGTAGAAGGGCCGCGCTGTTCAAAGCCAGCGGTACACGGCACTGCTGAGGGCCGATGCGCGGCTGGAAGAGCTGCGGTGGTCATGGGCGGTGGCAAACAGAAGCCGGCTGAAGCCGGCTGAAGAAGTCAGAAGGGGTGTGGGATGGCGCAGTCCACCGGCTGAAGCCGGTGGCAAGCACTGGCCGGCTGAAAGCCGGCCTTGTGGGGAACGGTGTTCGAAGAAAGGCCGCGCTGCTCAAAGCCAGCGGTACACGGCACTGCTGAGGGCCGATGCGCGGCTGGAAGAGCTGCGGTGGTCATGGGCGGTGGCAAACAGAAGCCGGCTGAAGCCGGCTTTGTGGGGAAGGGTGTTCGTAGAAGGGCCGCGCTGTTCAAGGGCAGAGGCACACGGCGAAGGAGCGAACCATTTCTGATAGCGGGTCATCCGCCCATGCGGACGTAGAGCGGGACCGCGCCGAATTCGGCGAAACCGAGCCGCCGATAGACGCTCAGCCCCATCGGCGAGGATTGCAGCACGCCGACGCGATAGCCCTGTGCCAGCGCTCGGCGGAGCGGTTCGGCGGTCGCGTGCGCGCCCAACCCGTGGCCGCGCTCCGACGGAATCGTGGAGACGCAGTAGATGCCGGCCACGCCGTCGTGCAGGAACGCCAGCGAGGTACAGACGATCCGGCCATCGCGCACGATGGCATAGAACTGAAATTCCGCGTGGTCGTCGAGCGTTGCGTTGATGACGTTGGGAGAGAACACCGCGCCGACGCCGGGCGGCAGCTCATATCCGATCGAGAATGCCGCAGCCCAGTCGTCCGCCTGCGGCCCGGCGCCGACGCGGGCCAGTGTGTATCCGTCGGGCAGGGTCGTCGCGGGCAGCTTGTCGATTTCGACGGCCATCGCGGGCATGACGCCGTGCGGCTCGAACCCCGCGCGGGTGATGGTTTCCTCGACCGCCGCGGGCGGCCGACCGACGCACAGCACCGCGGACGGGGCCGTGCCGCGAAGCAGCGGCGCGATGGCTGTTGTGCAGACAGGCGGATCCGCCGCTTCGGAGAGCAGCGTGAAGTTGCCGAAGGGGTGCGGCTCGCCGGTGAGCAGCGAGACGAAGCGCGGGTCGGAGATGCAGCGCGGCCCGCGCAGGAAGCGGCGGAAGGCGCGGTCGATGTGCCGCTCGATCAGCGGGCCGATGGCCGGGCCGAGGGAGGCGATGGAAGCGTGCGGAGCCGACGCGGCGACGGGGGCGGTGGCGGACATGACGGCACCTCCGAATCAGGGCGGCGCGAGAAGTGCGGTCTTAACCGTCCTGTGCAGGATACCGGCGGCGACGGGGGAGTGTTGGGGCGCAGACATTTTGTCTGCTTGTGATGCAGGCATCCTGCCTGCTTGTTGCGCACGGGCGGCGCGTGCGCGCCGCTGTGGAACCGGCAGCGATCGAGAGCGCGTCGAGAGGCGCTGCGTGCGTCAGTCCAGCAGGCCCTGCGCCAGCAGCTTCTTGGCCTCGCCGACCAGGTAGCAGGAACCGGCGATGCAGATCAAGTCATCGCGCGAGACGCTCTTGGATGCGATGCGATAGGCGTCCAGCAGCGTGTGGCCGATCTGGGCCATTTTCGGGCTGCGCTCCTGGAAGCGCATCAGCAGCTCGGTGGGCAGAGCGGAGCGCGACGAGCCGCTGGCCGTGAAGATGACCTTGTCGGCGCCCAGCTCGAGCTGGTTGAGCATGCCGTCGATGTCCTTGTCCGCGCAGCAACCGAAGATCATCACCATCGAGTCGTAGGGGACGTTCTGGCCGATGGCGCGCATCAGGGCGGCGACGCTGGCGGCGTTGTGGGCGCCGTCGAGGATCACGCGCGGATTCTCGCGGATGACCTCCATCCGCCCCTCGATCCGCACCTTGGCCAGCCCCTCGATGGCGGCCTGCTCGGAAATGTCGCGGCCGCGCTGCCGCACGGCGTCGATCATGGCCAGCGCCAGGGCGCAGTTGTGCGCCTGGTGCTCGCCGAGCAGCGGCACGTGCAGGTGGTCGAATCGGCTGGTGGAGGTGGTCATGCAGACGCGGGTCTGCGGGCCGGTCGTCCGCGAGGACTCGAAGCGATAGCTGAATTCGATGTCGTCGCCGACGAACTTCAGCTCGCAGCCGACTTTCTGGGCGACGCGGCGCAGAACGCGCTTGACGCCGGGGGTCTGCGGAGCGCTGACGGCCGGGATGCCGGGTTTGAAGATGCCGGCCTTCTCCTCCGCGATCAGCTCGAGCGTGTTGCCCAGTTGCTGAACGTGGTCGAAGCTGATGCTGGTGATGCCGACCGCTTCGGGCTTGATGACGTTGGTGGAGTCCAGCCGCCCGCCGAGACCGGTCTCGATGACGGCCATCTCCACGCCTTCGCGGGCGAACTGCAGGAAGGCGGCGGCGGTCATGATCTCAAAGAAGGTCGGCGCGTCGCGACGCATGCGATGGGCGATGGGCTGAATCTGGGCCATCAGCTTGGTGAAGGCCCCTTCTGAGATCATTTCGTCGTTGACCCGGATGCGCTCCCGGATGTCCACGAAGTGCGGTGACGTGTAGAGGCCGACCTTCAGACCGGCGTTGCGCAGCATCGCCGCGAGCATGTGGCAGGTCGAGCCTTTGCCCTTGGTGCCCGCGACGTGCATGGTGCGGATCTTGCGGTGCGGGTTCCCCAGCGCCGAAAGAAGCCGTAACATGCGGTTCAGGTTGAAGTTGGTACTATTATAACCAACCCGGAGCATCTTCTCGTAGTTGGTCTGGCTGTTCAGGAACGTCAGCGCGCTACGGTAGGTCCGGATCAAGCCGCCCGCGGTCTCCGGGGCGGTGCGGACCGCAGCCCGGCGCGCGACGGGGCGCTTCCGCGTCCGAGCCGCCGTCGGCTTGGTCTTGGTCGCCCGCTTCGCTTTGGTTATCGTTCGTGCCATGATCGCGTTAGGATAATGGTGGTGCGGATTTTCGTCAAATCGGGCCGTCGGCGGCCGAAAAAGGCCCGATAACCAGCCCCCGATCACTCATAACATCTTTACTAACAGGAAGTTGACAGCATGTGCGGATCGGCGGAGAGGGCACGCTTCGAGTGGGCGATTGCAATTCCGACCTCTGGTTGATTAGACGCATTCCCGTCACCGTCCATCAGGTGTACGTCCGAAACCTATCACGGGTGCGACCCGGTGCATTTTTCAACACTCAACGTCTCCGTCGGATCGACCCCCTACCGCATCACGACCGGGCGGGGGGCGCGGCAGGCGCTGGCGGCCGAATGCCAGCAATTGGGGATCGACGGACGGATTTTCGTCATCTCTGATTCCAATGTTGCTCCACTTTGGCTGGAGGCGGTCGAAGCGGCCATCCCTGTTGTCGGGGTTGAGGTCATTCCCGCCGGCGAAGGATCAAAGTCGATCCGCATGGCCGAGCGGCTTTATGACCGGCTGGCCGAGTCGGCGATCGGCCGCGGCGATGTGCTGATGGCGCTGGGCGGCGGGGTGGTCGGCGATCTGACCGGCTTTGTCGCGGCCACATGGCATCGCGGCATGCGGTTCATCCAACTGCCGACGACGGTGGAGGCGGCGGTGGATGCCTCCGTGGGGGGCAAGACGGGGGTGAACCACGCCGCGGGAAAAAACCTGATCGGCGCGTTTCACCAGCCGGCGGCCGTGGTCATTGACACGGAGTTCCTCGATTCGCTTTCGGAGCGGGACTTCCGGGCCGGGCTGGCCGAGAGCGTCAAGCACGGCGTGATTCGCGACGCGGAGTTCTTCGCGCAGCATGAGCGGCAGGCCGCGGAGATTCTGGCCCGCGAGCCGGGGGCGCTGGAAGCGATCATTGGGCGCAATTGTGCGATCAAGGCCGACATTGTGGCCCGGGATGAGCGGGAATCGGGGCTGCGGGCGATACTGAACCACGGGCACACCATCGGCCATGCGATCGAGCACCTGGCGGGTTATGAACTGCGGCATGGCGAGTGCGTCTCGATCGGGATGGTCGCCGAGAACCGGGCGGCGGTCGCGCTGGGGCTGATGCCGGAGGCGGATGCGGAGCGGGTGCGGGTGCTGCTCGAAGCGCTGGGACTGCCGACGCGCGTGCCGGCGGAATTGCGGATCGACGCGGAGGCGGTGGTGCGGCTCTGCCATGGGGATAAGAAGGCGCGCGGCGGGCGGGTGTGGGGGGCGCTGTCGCCGGGGATCGGGCGGGCGATTGAGGCGGTGGAGTTGCATGATGACGTGCTGCGGGCGGCGTCGCTCGCGGTGCTGGGCGGGGAGTGATAGATTCCGCGTGTCGGGCCGGCGCCGACGGACGGCGGCGGGCGCGAGGCGCGCGACGGAAACGTCGCGAGAAGGGATGACGAGCGATGAACGGGAAGATCTGGTGCGTAGCGCTGGCGGCGCTGATTGCGGCGGGCGGTTCGATGGCGGCTGCGCAGCCGGTGCCGGCGGATTCGCCGGCGCGCGAGGCGCTGCAGCGGGCGGTTGCCGCGGTGGATCGGATCGTGGCGACGCCGGACGCAGAGCGGACCTTCGACAACACGCTGGGGGCGATCGACGATCTGTTCGCGCAGCTCGAGGTGGACACGAACATGCTGCAGTTCATGCAGTATGTCTCGACGGACGCCGCGGAGCGCGAGCGCAGCCAGCTTGCCGAGAAGCACATCCAGGAATGGCTGATCGAGGTGAGCAAGCGCGAGGATCTGTACCGCGCGGTGCGCAGCTATGCGGACAAACAGCCGAAGCTGGAGGGGGAGCAGAAGAAGCTGCTGGAGAACACGCTGCGCGATTATCGGCGCGCGGGGATGGCGCTGCCGCCGGAGAAGCGCGAGGAACTGACGCGCTTGCAGAAGCAGGTGGTGGACCTGGCGCAGAGCTTTGAGAAGCGCATCCGGGAGGACGCGAGTTTCGTGCTTGCGACCGAGGCCGAGCTGCGCGGGATGGATGAGTCCTATGTGCGCGGGCTGCGGCGCGGCGGCGACGCGGAGCTTCCGGCGGCGATCCGCGAGAAGATCGAACCGGCGGACGCGGGCAAGTTCGTGATCACGATGGATGGGCCGACGTTTTTTCCGCTGATGGACTTCTGTGAGGATGAGGGGCTGCGGAAGCGGGCGTGGATCGTCTACAAGCGGCGCGGCGGGTTGGAGAACGTCGCGACGCTGGAGCAGATTCTGAAGCTGCGGGCGCAGGCGTCCCAACTGCTGGGCTATTCGAGCACGGCGGATTTTGAGACCGAGCCGCGGATGTCGAAGAACGCGGCGAACGTGCGGGCGTTTTATGACAAGCTGCGGCCGATCGTGCGGAAGAAGGCCCGCCAGGATTTTGACCTGCTGCGCAGCGCCAAGGCGGAGCACGCCGGCGACGCGGGCGCGAAGCTGTTTCCGTGGGACCAGGCGTTCTACAAGAACCGCGTGATGAAGGCGCGCTTCAGCGTGGACGGGCAGCGGGTGCGCGAGTATTTCCCGCTGGACCGCGTGATCGAGGGGCTGTTCGCCACGACGCAGGCGCTCTACGGACTGGAATACCGCGAGGTGACTGCCGAGGCGGGGCAGAAGTACGGCCAGCCGCTGTGGCATGCGGACGTGCGGGTGTATGACGTGTACGACCGCTCGGACGGGCGCTACCTGGGAGCGTTCTACATCGACCTGTTCCCGCGGGAGAACAAGTACAACCACGCGGCGCAGTGGGGGCTGCGGCAGCACAAGATCTATACCGACGGGCGGCGGCAGACGCCGCTGGCGGCGCTGGTCTGCAATTTCACGAAGCCGCTGCCCGACAAGCCGTCGCTGATGACGCATGACGAGGTGGAGACGTTCTTTCACGAGTTCGGCCACTGCCTGCACACGATTCTGAGCGACTGCCGTTACAACGCGGTGTCGGGCACGAACGTGGCGCGGGATTTCGTGGAAGCGCCGTCGCAGATGTTTGAGAACTGGGTCTGGAATGTGGACGTGCTCAACACGTTTGCAGCGCACTATCGCACCGGCGAGAAATTCCCAGCGGCGCTGCTGAAGGGGATGCTCAAGGCGAAGAACGTGGCATCCGGGCTGGAGGCCGAGCGGCAGATTTTCTATGCGATGACGGACCTGGAGTTTCACTCGGCGCCGGACGGCGTGGTGAACACGAACGCGGTGCAGGAGCGGCTCTTCGGCGAGACGGAGCTGTATGAGCCGGTGGCCGAGACGTGGTATCACGCCTCGTTCGGGCACCTGGTCGGCTATCAGGCGGGTTATTACGGATACATGTGGTCGCAGGTGTACGGGCAGGACATGTTCAGCCGCTTTCGAGAGCTGGGGATCAACAGCCCGGATGCAGGGCGCTATTACCGGCAGAAGATTCTGTCGCGCGGCGGCAGCGTGGATGAGCTGGAGATGGTGCGCGAATACCTGGGGCGGGAGCCGAAGATGGATGCGTTCCTGGCGCATCTGGGGTTGGAGGGGGAGCAACACTAGAGCGGGTTCGGGGGCAATGGTGCGCTCGTGCGGCGTCGGACGCATCGTCGGGTGGCATGCTTTCGCGGTACTCCGCGTAAGCATGCAGGGGTAGGGTGCGTTCGGGCCGGCGTCGGGCAATCCCCGATCACGGGCGCCGCGTGGCCGGCCCGAACGCACCTCTTCGATCGCGGCGGCTGCGTTCGCGACAGCAGTTGGTGCGTTCGGGCCGCACATCGCTTTGCGAAAATGCGGGCGTTTCGCACGCGGCCCGAACACACCCTACCGACTGTCGAAGAGCATGCTTACGCTGAGTACAGCGAAAGCATGGCACCCAACAGGTCAATGACTTGTCACCCAACAGGTAAGGGATTTGTCATCAGGCGGGTCAGGGATCTGTCATCAGGCGGGTCAGCAGCTCCAGCGGCAGGCCGACGACGTTTGAGAAGCTGCCCTCGATGCGCTCGATCAGGGCGTCGGCCGGGCCCTGGATGCCGTAGGCGCCGGCCTTGTCGCGCCATTCTCCAGTCTGAATGTAGCGTTCGATCGCGGCGGCGTCGCTGCGCATGTAAACGCGCGTGACGTCCAGAGAGAGCCGACGCGCGACAATCTGCGCCGAATTCGCACAATCGGCGACAGGGGAGATCATCGGCGCTGCGCTTGGGAGGGCGTTCCGGCTGCCTGGTCCGATCGTGAGCAGGCAGACGCCGGTGATGACTTCGCAGGCGGCGCCGGCCTGCATGAGCAGCATGCGGCGGGCGTCGGCTTCGTCGGCGGGCTTGCCGAGCAGGGTGCCGCGGCAGACGACGATCGTGTCCGCGCCGAGGATCACGGTTGCGGGGGTCGGATGCGGGAGTTGATCGGCGACGCAGCGGGCCTTGGCGTGCGCGAGGGCCAAGGCCCAGGCGCGCGGGCTGTGGCCGGCGGAGGCTGCCGTGGGCGGCTCGCGCCAGGTGGGGGGGAGGATGGTGAAGGGGCGGCCCAGTTGCGCGAGCAGCGTGCGGCGCTGCGGGCTGGCGGAAGCGAGGATCAGTGCGGCGGGCGGCATGCGCGAGGGGTTGTAAACGAGGGTGGGTGTGGGGGCAAACGGTGTGCAACTGCGGGGCGGCGAGCGGCGAAGTGCATGCCGACGCAATGCCGGCGGTGTGGCACCTGACATGCGGCATCGGGCTTCCGCCCGATGCACCGCACCGCACGGAAGGGCGGTGCCACGGTCATCGGCGACCTTTCGAGCGCATGCTTACGCGGAGTACCGCGAAAGCATGCCACACGCGATGGCACCCAACGTGCGGTTCGCGCTACGGCCCGGGGCAGGGATCGCCGAGCGGGGGCCAGTTGATAATGCAATTGACGAAGGGGTCCGTGTCAAATCCGTTGGCGTTTCCATCGCGGTTGATGTCGGCGGTGCAGTTTCGAATCGCCCAGCATTCGGCGGTGCCGGTCCACATCAATCCAGGAACATCACCGTGCAACCGCACAATGATCCACTGGTCAATATCGAAGTTGTTCACGACGCCGTCGCAGTTAACATCCCCCGGCAGGCAGCGCGCCAGGCAACTGGTCGGACAATCGGTCCCGACGCGCTGCACCTGGCCGTAGCGAGCCAGGCATTGCGCGATCGTGTCAACAATGCAGCGCGCGTCCGGCAGGCAGCAGGCGCGGATTTCGTCGCATGGGTTGAGCATGCAATCAGCCGTGTCGGAGTAGACGCGGCCGCCCGCGGCAAGACAGGCCTGCGCCGTGATCTCGTGGCAGGCGCCGTCGGGGATGCAGCAGGTCACCGCCGGCGGGCAGACGTTGGGGGTGCAATTTGTGCCCGGCGCTGCGCGGTTGCCGAGGGCCAGAGCGCAGTCGGCCGGCAGCAACTCCTGGCAACTGCCGTCGATGAAGCAACAGGCCCGCGGAGTGCAGGCGGTGATCTGCAACTCATACGGGCCGCAGGGGCTTGCACGCACGGCCAGGAAGTGCGTTCCCGGTGCGAGGCTGAGCGGGTCGATGACGCCGGCGACGGACGATGTGCCGCAGGGCGGGCAACCGGCTTCCTCAGAAAGCCAGGGGGCCGCCCCTGGCCCGGTGGCGACGATGCGCAGGCAGATCGGCTCCGTGATGTGCAGGCGGTAGATCACGTCCTGGGCGCTGGTCGGGCAGGTGAGCGTCGTGGACATTTCGCAGGTGGTGCGGGAGTCGATGTATGGCAGTTGTGCCGGAAGAATGATCGGGATGGGGTTGAGGCAGCCGGCGCCGAGGGGGGCGGGACAGCCGGCCGTGGCGCACGTCATGCCCAGCGGCGCTGATATTCCGCCGCTATCCGAACAGCGATTCGGGGGGATGAACCGGCAGTCGCCGTCGCCGTAGCAGCAGGCGCGCGGGCAGTAGTCGAGGATGCAGGGGACTGAGCCGCCGAGAAATGTCCCGCCGGCCGCGGCGCAGGACTCCGCGGTCATTCCGGCGGTGCAGCCGGCGCCGAGACAGCAGGCGCCGGGGCCGCTGCCGGCGACATGGAAGCGGACCCAGCCGACGGCGGATTGCGAGTCAAGAGGGATTTCGGCCTGCACGGGCAGATTGGACTGGTCACGAAAGACCGCTCTGACGATTCCGCTCTGCACGGGGATGCTCGGCACCACGACGCCCGGGAGGCCGGTGCGAGCGGGGGTCGATCCCGGCGAATAGACGACCGACGGCGAGACCGCCAGCAGGAATTGGCCGGCGCTGAAGTTCAGGTCCAGCGACGTGCTCGTCCAGCCTGGGTGCGAGTTCAGGAGCGGGTCGAAGAGGACGAGTCTCTCGCCTTGAACGCCGGCGATGCGGATTCGGCCGGCGCTGAGAATTTCGGGCAACAGCACGGGCGCGACCGGCGTGCACGCGAGTGTGGCGGTATAGGGGTCGGGCGTGCCGGGCGAACCGGTGACGCGCGCAAACATCTGGTCGAGGCTGCCCTGCCCGACGCCATACCATGCGACCAGTCGGCCGCCGTTGGCGGTGGCAATCGCGGATTGCAGCAGGGTGTCGCCGTTGGGGTCGCTGGCCGGGTGGCCGTGAAGCGACAGGCCGAATACCGGCGGCGGGATGGTGAGGGTGTAGCGGCGGATCAGACCGGGCGAAGCGGGGACGGCGATGCGGAAATAGTCGGCGGTGGCCGTGCCGGTGAGGGGGAATTGGCTGCTACCGGTCGAGATGCCGGTGATGGCGTCGCCGCATTGCAGGGTGATGGGGTTTGCGTCGGTGCGGCGGTCGTTGGGTTCGACCTCGGGGAAGACATCTGCGAAGACGGGGGACGCGCAGAGGGCTGTGTTGAGCAACACAGCCATCGCCGTCGCCGTGCGCCAATACGGTTGGGTGCTCATGGCTGTCCCCTGTCCGGTGCAGGACACGCCCGACCCCCCGAACCGGCGCGCTTCCGCAAACCGTCCTGGATTGTAGCACGCCAGTCGGACGAAACATGTAGGGAGCGTTCGTGCCGGCGGCGGGCGGATCCTCGGGTGGGCACATCCTCGGGTGGGCACATATTTGGGTGGCATGCTTTCGCGGTACTCCGCGTAAGCATGCAGGGGTAGGGTGCGTTCGCGCCGGCGTCGTGCGAGTTCCCACGTGCAGCGCCGCGTGGCCGGCCCGAACGCACCATCCGCGGCTGCTCAACAGAGTGAAGGGTGTGGGAGCTTTGGTCCAGGGCCTGAAGGCCTTGGCAACGATCGTGCGCCCTACGGGCGAAGACATGCCGACGCAAAGCCGTCGGCATGGCATCTATGAAGCGAACGGTGTCAAGGGGCGGCTGCGGTTCTGTTTGGAAGATTCTTCCGTCAGGCCCGTCGCCGTCGGCGTCGGTCGATCTGTCCCATCTCAGCCGGCGTCGCGACGTTGGGGCTGACTCTCTTCCGCACAGGCCCGGAGCTGGAGGCCGAGGGAGGGCCTCCCTCGGAGATGTTGACGAGCGGGGGCGGCGTGACGCGTGACGCTCAGGCATCTATTCGAGATCATCCGCCGGAGCGGACGTCTCATGAAAAAATACAAGACGGACGCCGCCATTCACCCTGCCGAGCGCGCGATTGGGAACGCGCTCCTGCCATGCCGCGGGGTCGTCCGCCGGTTCGTCACGTCGCCGCTCCTCACCCTGCCGAGCGCGCGATTGGGAACGCGCTCCTGCCATGCCGCGGGGTCGTCCGCCGGTTCGTCACGTCGCCGCTCCTCAACACCAAACGCTTCGCATTCGTTTCGTTCTGTGCATCCGCGCTACGCACGCAGACGCGTTTCGCTGCCATGGTGGACGGTTGCACGCTGCGCCGCTGACTCGCCGGCGCCGCTGGATCCTCAGGCCGCCGAGGGCGCTGCCGGCGGCCGTTCTTGGTACGGCCGTCCGCTGCGGATGACGGCCAGCATCAGACACAGCAGCCTCCGCGCGATGGCGGTAATGGCCTTCTTCTTTCCGCGGCGCAGGGCCAGCCGCTCGAAGGTCAGTCGCCAGGGCGACGAGCGCCGCACCAGTTGCCAGGCGGCCTGGTGCAGCACCCAGCGCAGAATCGGCGAGCCGCTGTGCGTGATGCCCAGGTCGTGGCGCCTGCCGGCCGACTCGCGCTGTCCGGGCGCCAGGCCGACGTAACTGGTCAGCTTCTTCTGCGAGCCGAAACGCTCCGGCCCGGCGACCTCCGCCAGGAACGCCTCGCGCGTCACCGGTCCGACGGCCGGAATCGAATTCAGCAGCGCACGGTGGCCCGCTTCGGCGGCCGGCGCTGTGCGGGCGAAGGCCGCCAGCTGCCGATCGACAGCCTTCAGCTCGTCGCGATACAACTTCAACTCGCGCAGCAGGCGCTGCACGAGCCAGCGATCGACGGGGTCGAGCTTCAGCCCGCGCAGGTACTTCAGGCCCTCGCTCGTGAACAGTTCCTTGCGGTCCGCGTTGTACTCGGCCGCCACGTGCCGGATGCGGTTCTTGATCGACGTCTGCCGCGCCCGCACGTACACCCGCCGCCGCACCAGCTTGCGGTGCGCTCGCTGCCGCGGCGTCGGTCGGTGCGCCGGCGGAATCATGTCCAGCGCCAGGAACTCCGCCAGCACGCGGGCGTCCACCTTGTCGCTCTTGCGCGTGCTCTCGGCGATGATCCGCATCTTGCGCGGATGAGCGAGCAGCACACGCCCAGCCAGCGGCTCGACCAGCTTCACGAACCACTCGTAGCTGGCGGTCGCTTCGAGCACCAGGTCGAATGAGCCGAGCGCCTTCAACCAGGCCGCCAGCTTGTTCGACTCGGCATGGGTGAAACGGGCCGATGTGAGCACTTGCCGCACTTGGTTCACAACGCAGACCACGATACGCTGCTTGTGGAGGTCGACGCCGACGAACTTCTTCACGGTCTTCTCCTGTGTGGAAGCCAACGATTCGACTCAAACACGAAACGCTGGTTTACCACGAGTTCAGGAACCGTGCAGCCGCCGGCCCGACCTCCGCTTCATAGTTTCACCCAACACGGGGCATGGCGCCCAACGCGCGGCATGGCGCGCGATGAATTCGCATGTGCGGCGCGCGGGTCACAGTGAAGAATCGTGAAACGGCTCATGGTCTTCGACCATTTGCGGCACCGATGGCGCAACGGCGCCACAGGTCCGGCCTTTGGCGTTCCCGGGCGATTATCCTCCCAACCATGGAGCACGACGACGCCACGATCCTGATGAATGCCGCGGCCGACGGCGACAAGGCGGCCGCCGACCGACTGTTGCCCCTCGTCTACGACCAGCTCCGCGGCGCTGCTCAGCGACACATGATCGGCGAGGCGAAGGGACACACGCTCTCGGCGACGGTGCTGGTGCACGAGGCCTATTTGAGACTGGCCGGCCCGCGGATGGTGCCGTGGGCGGGCCGGGCACACTTCTACGCCGCCGCCGCCGAGGCGATGAGGCGAATCCTGATCGATCACGCGCGGGCCAAGGCCGCTGCGCTGAGGGGCGGTTCTGAGGCGCGGCGGGCGGCCCTGAATCTCGCGCTCCTCCCTGACCCCGCCTCGGAAACGGAATCCGCGGGATTTCTGATCCTCAACGAGGCGATCGTCCGCTTGGAGGGTGTGGACAGGGACGCCGCGGCGGTGGTTCGGCTCCGGTACTTCGCCGGGCTGAGCATCGAGCAGACCGCGGCCGCGCTCGGAGTGTCAGCGCCGACAGTCAAGCGGACGTGGGCGTTCGCCCGCGGCTGGCTGAAGGAGGCGATCGAAGCCGGGCGGGTGTAGAAGTGTGACGGAATCCAGCATGGCAGAATACAGGCACGAGACTCTCCGCCGGCTGTTCGACCTGGTCATCGCGGCCGCCCCGGGTGACCGAGGCCCCATTCTGGACCGCGAGTGCGGCGGCGATTCCGGGCTGCGGGCACGGGTTGAGGCGATGGTCGCAGCGGCCGAGGATGATCGGTTCCTCGCCGAACCCACGCGATCAGATGCCGACATGGTGCCCACGGCCGACGCCTCGGCGACGGCCGCGACCCTCACCGCGACGCTGCGTGAGGGTCCGGGTACGAAGATCGGGCCGTACAAGCTGCTGCAACTGATCGGCGAGGGGGGCTTCGGCAGCGTGTTCATGGCCGAGCAGGAGAAGCCGGTCGCGCGCCGCGTTGCGCTCAAGATCATCAAGCTGGGGATGGACACGCAGCAGGTGGTCGCCCGCTTCGAGCAGGAGCGGCAGGCCCTGGCGATGATGGACCATCCCCATATTGCGAAGGTCCTCGATGCCGGGGCGACCGAGACGGGGCGGCCGTACTTCGTGATGGAGCTGGTCAAGGGCGACCCGATCGCCGAGTACGCCGACAAGCACAACATGAGCATCGACGAGCGGCTGGCGCTATTTGCGCAGGTGTGCAACGCGGTGCAACACGCGCACACCAAGGGGATCATCCACCGGGACATCAAGCCCAGCAATGTGCTGGTGAGCACGCAGGACGGCAGGCCGCACGCCCGGGTCATCGACTTCGGCATCGCCAAGGCCACGTTGAGCAAGCTCACCGAGCGAACTCTCTTCACCGAGCATCGCCAGTTGATCGGCACGCCGGAGTACATGAGCCCCGAGCAGGCCGAGGGCAGTCTCGACATCGACACGCGGACGGACGTGTACTCGCTGGGCGTGCTGCTCTACGAACTGCTCACCGGCACGACGCCGTTTACGAGCCGGGAGCTGCGTTCGGCGGCGTACGCCGAGATCCAGCGGATCATCCGCGAAGTGGAGCCGCCCAGGCCCAGCACGCGCCTGAGCAACAACGCGGAGACGCTCGCGAGCGTGGCGGCGCGGCGGAGGACCGAGCCGGGGCGACTCGGTTCCCTCGTGCGCGGCGAGCTGGACTGGATCGTGATGAAGGCGCTGGAGAAGGATCGCCAGCGCCGGTACGAGACGCCGAGCGGGCTGGCGGCGGACATCAACCGCTACCTGAGCGGCGAGGCGGTCGTGGCGGCGCCGCCGAGCACGTCGTACCGATTCCAGAAGTTTGTGCGGCGGAACAAGGGGCCGGTACTGGCGGGCAGTGCGGTGGCGGCGGCGCTTGTGTTCGGGTTCGCGGGCACGGCGTGGCAGGCGAAGGTGGCGAGCGCGCAGCGTGATATGGCGGTTGCGGCACAGGCCGCGGAAGCCGAGCAGCGCCAGGCGGCCGAGGCTGCGCGGGCGGAAGCGCTGGAGCAGAAGGCCCGGGCGGAGGCGAACGAGGCCGAGGCCCGCAAACAGGAAGCCGAAGCGAAGAGCCATGCCGCCATTGCCGAGGCGGTGGCGACGTTTCAGACGGAGATGCTGGCGGCGGTTGATCCGAGCAACCTGCCCAGGGATCCGGCGACCGGTGAGCCGCTGAAGGACCGGGTCACGGTGTTGCAGGCAATGGAGGCGGCGATCAGAAAGCTCGATGCGGACGATGCGGGAGCGTTCAAGGACCAGCCGCTGATGGAGGCGGGCGTCCGCTCCACCATCGGAAGCACGCTGCTGGCGCTGGGCCGCGCCGAGGATGCGGTGCCGATCCTCCGCAGGTCACTCGAACTCCGCCGCGCGGCTCTTCCGGAGGGGGGGCTGATCGTCGCGGCGAGCATGAACAATCTTGCCGCGGCCCTGGAACTCGCGGGCACCCGGGCACAGACCGCCGAAGCCGAGTCGTTGCTCCGGCAAGCGCTGGAGATTTATCGCAAGGCGCTTCCCGCCGGCCATCGCCTGCTCACCACGTCGATCAACAACCTGGGCTCGCACCTGCTGCTGCAGGAAAAGGCCACCGCCGCCGAACCGCTCTTCCGCGAGGCCATCGAGGCCTATCGCGCGGCTCCGGACTGTAATCCCCGCAATCTGGCCGCGGCGCTGGACAATCTCGCCAAGAGCCTGCTGGAGCAGAACAGGGCCGGCGAGGCCGAGTCCTTCATGCGGGAGGCGCTGGAGATTCGCCGCACGATCTTTCCCGCGCAGCACCCGGAGATCGCGCTGGGCCTGAACAACCTCGCCGGCGTGTACCAGATGCAGCGGAAGCATGCCCAGGCAGAGCGGTTGTACCGCGAGGCGATTGCGATGCGTCGCGCCACGCTGCCGGCCGGACACCTGGAAATCGGCATTTCCCTCCACAACCTGGGGAGCGTGCTCCGCGGGCAGGACCGGTTTGCCGAGGCCGAGCCGGTTGCTCGCGAAGCGCTGGCGATTCGCCGCGCGGCGCTCCCGGCGGGGCACCCGGATATCGCCGCCTCGCTCAACAGCCTCGCGCTCACCCTGAAGGAGCAGAAGAGGCTCGATGAGGCGGAGCCGCTGTATCGCGAGGCGCTGGAGATCCGCCGCGCTGCGCTCCCGGCCGGGCACCCCGACATCGCCGGTACGCTCAACAACCTTGCGATTCTGCTCAAGGAGCAGGACAAGCTTGAGGAGGCTGAGCCGCTGTATCGAGAATCGCTGGAGATCCGCCGCGCTTCGCTCCCGCCCGGACACCCGAGCATCGCCACGGCGCTGCACAACCTGGGGCAGTTGCTCAGGCTGCAGAACAAGCCCGGCGAGGCCGAGCCGCTCTACCGCGAGGCGCTGGAGATCCGTCGTGCGGCTCTGCCCGCGGGGCACGAGAGCATCGCACACACCCTGGGCGCGCTGTCGGGCGCGCTGCAGGCGCAGGGGAAATTCGCCGAAGCGGAGCCTCCGGCGGCGGAGGCGCTGGAGAGCATCCGCGCAAGTCTGCCCGCCGGGCATGAGAAGATCGCCGATGCACTGAGCAACCTCGCGGCCGTGCAGCAGGGCCTCGGCAGGTCGGACCAGGCCCGCGCGAACTGGGATGAGGCGATCCGGATGCTGCGCGAGGGCTCGCCCCAAGGCTCGGCGAACCTCGCCCGATGGCTGTGGCGATCGGGCGGTGCCCGGTTGGAGAACAATGATCACGCTGCCGCGCTGGTCGAACTCGAAGAGGCCGTGGCGATGGGGGAGAAGTTTCTCGGGCCGGAGGACAGACAGTTGGCCAGGTATCGCGAGACGCTGGCCGAGTGCAGGGCGGCGATGGCGAAGTAGGGCGAAGATCGTGGTCCGTCGGCGCGGCGGATCAATAAGAGGGATCGAGGTGTGCTCGGGGTGGACTGGGGTGTTCGGGCGGCGCGTTGCATGGTGACGGGGTGGGCGGATCCTTGGGTGGGCGCATCCTTGGGAAGGCGGATCCTTGGGAAGGCGGATCCTTGGGAGGGCGGATCCTTGGGAGGGCGGATCCTTGGGAGGGCGGATCCTTGGGAGGGCGGATCCTTGGGTGGGCGCATATTTGGGTGGCATGCTTTCGTGGGCGCATCCTCGGGTGGCATGCTTTCGCGGTACTCCGCGTAAGCATGCAGGGGTAGGGTGCGTTCGGGCCGGCGTCGTGCGAGTTCCCACGTGCAGCGCCGCGTGGCCGGCCCGAACGCACCATCCGCGGCTGCTCAACAAAGTGAGGGGTGTGGGAGCTTGGTCCAGGGCCTGAAGGCCCTGGCAACGATCGTGCGCCCTACGGGCGAAGACATGCCGACGCAATGCCGGCGGTGTGGCACCTCACATGTGGCATCGGGCTTCCGCCCGATGCAGTGCACCGCCCGGAAGGACGGTGCCACGATGCGCTGCCCGGAAGGGCGGTGCCACTGTCATCGGCGACGGTTCGAGCGCATGCTTACGCGGAGTACCGCGAAAGCATGCCACACGACGGCTCTTTGAGGATGAAGAGCATGCCACACGCGATGGCATCCAACGCGGCATGGCACATGACGCCGCATGGCGCCCCACACGCGGGTCGCGCTACGGCGCGGGGCAGGGATCGCCGGGGGCGGGATGAGTCACCATGCACGAGACGAATGGATCGATGTCAAAGCTGTTGGAGGTGCCGTCGCGATTGATGTCGCCGTTGCAGTCTCGAATCTGCCAGCACTCGACGGTGCCGGCCCAGGTCGCGGGGGGAAAAGGGTCACAGCAATTGATGAGGGCGACGATGTACGGGTCGATGTCGAAATTGTTGACAGCGCCGTCACAGTTTATGTCCCCTTTCAGGCACACGGCCGCGCATTGATCGGCGCACGGAACATCGGGCGGCTGCACTGATCCGTACGCGCGCAGGCAGTCGCCGACCGAAAGCTCGACGCATGTGGCGTCGGGCCTGCAGCAGGCGCGCAACTCAGAACAGAGGCCGGCGGTGCACTCAGGCTGGCCGGGGTATACGCGGCCACCGGCGCTCGAGCAGGCGGCCGGGGTGATTCGCACGCAATTGAGGTCGGCCAGGCAGCAGGTCTGCGCCGGCGGGCAGGGACCGGGGGAACAGTCGGTTCCGACGGCCTGCGTCGCGCCCTGCAGTTGAGCGCACTGCGGGGGCAGGATGTACTGGCAAGTGCCGTCGATGAAGCAGCAGGCGCGCGGCGCACAGGGGTCGATCTGCAGGGTGAATTCGCCGCACGGAGCGGGTCGAACGGAGAGCCAGTGCACACCCGGCGCCAGGATCAGCGGGTCGATCACATCGGAGGCCAGGGCCATGCAGGGCGGGCAGGACGATGACACCGCCAGGATCGTCGCAGCTGGGGCCGCCGCGGAGACGCGCAGGCAGACCGGTTCGGTGACGATCAACTGGTACATCACGTCGTCCGTGTCGGCGCCGCACACCAGGCTGCGCGACATCCCGCAGGATGAGCGGGCATCCGAAGACGGCAGTTGTGCCGGAAGGGTCACGACGAACGGGTTGATGCAGCCGCTGCCGGGGAGGGCCGGGCAGTTCGCGGTCGCGCAGGGTGTACCCAAGGCGGCCGGCTGGCCGCCCGAGTGCAGGCACGCCGGCTCGCCGATGTCGCGACAATCGCCGTCGGTGTAGCAGCAGGCGCGCGGGCAGTATTCGAGGACGCAGGGGACTGTGCCGCCGAGGAAGGATCCGCCGGCGGCGGCGCAGGACTCGGGGGTCATGTCGCCGATGCAGCCGGCGCCGATACAGCAGGCGCCCGGGCCGCCGCCGGCGACGTAGAACCGCACCCAGCCGATCGCAGGCGCTTCGCCCAGCCACACGCTCACCGCCGTTTCCAGCGAGAGCGCCGGGCCGTATTGGAACCGCGCCTGGCGGGTGGTGTTTGATGCCGAGGAGGGTGCGACGGCCATGCCGGGGAAGACGGTCCGCACCGTATTGGAGCCGGGCGAGGCGATTTGTGAGGTGGACAGGCCCAGCAGGTATTCGCCGCCGGAAAGGGACAGGTTCAGCGAGCTACCCGTCATTCCGGGCAGTGATTGAAGCTGCGAATCAAAGAGCACGACGCTGCCGCCGGCGCTGGGTGCAAGGATGCGGATGAGGCCCTCGGGGAGAATCACGGGGAACAGAACAGGCGTCACGGGCGAGCATTCGAGCGTCGCGACGTAGGGTTCGGTGGTCGACTCCGAGCCGCCCAGGCGCACGTTCATGCGATCCAGACCGTCGAAGCCAAGCCCGTACCAGGCGACGTACCGCCCGCCGCCGGGGTTGGGCAGCGAGCTTTGCAGCGTGACGTCGGCGGTCGCGCTGGCCGGCGTCCGGCCGTGCAGCGAGAGAAAATTCGCCGACGGAATGCTCACTCGGAACCGCAGGATTTGCCCGGACGCGGCCGGCGTGTTGAACAGGAAGTGATCGACGGTGGTGGGGCCGGGGTTCATGAACGAATCCAGCCCGGTCGAAGTGCCGGTCACGCCGTCGCCGCACTCGAGCGTCAACTCCTGCGGCACGGCGCGGCGGTCGTTGGGTTCGACTTCGGGGAAGACGTCTGCGAAGGCGGGGGACGCGCAGAGGGCTGTGTTGAGCAACACAGCCATCGCCGTCGCCGCGCACCAATGCCGCTGTATGCTCATGGCTGTCCCCTGTCGGTCGCAAGTCACGCCCGGCCCGCGACCGGCGCGATTCCGCACACCGTCCTGAATTGTAGCACGCCGGGTGGGGCGGATCGCACAACCCCGGCGGCAGGGCTACACTCCGGTCCACGCTGCGCGGATCGACAGGCGCCGCCCGATTGGCGGTGCGGCAACGGCGGCCGCGTTCCAGCGTTGCACAAGGCGCATCGCACCCTTTATGCCCTCCCAAACCGGCTCAGCAATCGCTCGCGCTGCGCGGCTCGCACTGGCGATCGTCGCCGCGATGATCGTGCTGACGGCCTTCGCCTGGGTGCTGACGCGCCCGCTGCGGGCCGCAGCGCGGATCGGCGACCGCATCGAACTGACGGTGATGCACTGGGCGGGCGGCGGCGGGCAGGATGAGGACCGCATCGTCTCGGAGATGATCGCGGACTTCGAGAAGGCCCATCCGCACATCCGCGTGCGGCGGATCAACCCGGGCGATTCCGCCGGCTTCTACACGAAGCTGCAGACGATGATGGGGGCGGGCACGCCCCCGGATGTGTTTTACGTCGGGCATGAGCGGGTGGCGATTTTCGCCTCGCGCGGGCTGCTGCGGCCGGTGGAGCCGCTGATCGCGGCGGATGCCGCGGCCGGGCGCGAGTCGATCGACCTGCGCGATTTCTTCCCCGCCACGCTGGATTGCTTCCGCTATGACGGGACGCGCACCGGGCAGGGGCCGCTGTTCGGAATTCCCAAGGACTTCACGCCGGCCGGCTTCTACTACAACCGCGATCTGTTTCGCCGGGCGGGACTGGCCGAGCCGGCCGACGACTGGACGTGGGACGACTTCCTGCACGCGGCGCGGACGATCGGCCGGATGCCGGGCTGCACCGGGGCGCACGTGGTGAGCTGGCCGGCGATGGTGCGGCTGTATCTATGGACGTACGGGCTGGACATCATCGGCGCGGATTTTGACGACCTGCGGACGCGCGATCCGGCGGTGATCGCGGCGCTGGAGCGGCTGCGGTCGTGGCGCTTCGCGGAGCGCGGCACGCTGACCGACAGCAGCCTGCAGGTGACGATTGAGGACAGCCTGCTGCTGGCGGGGAACGTGGGAATGGTGGGGCCCTTCGGGCGCTGGGTGGTTCCGACCTATCGGCGCATCCGCGATTTCGAGTGGGACTTCGCCCCCCTGCCGCGCGGCACGCAGGCCGCCAACGCGATTTTCTCCGTGGCGTGGTGCATCGGGCGCGACAGTGCGCACCCGGACGCGGCGTGGGCGCTGACCAAGCACATGACCGGCCGCCGCGGGCAGGAGGAGACGGCGCGATCGGGGCTGGCGCTGCCGACGATGGAGTCGGTGGCGCGCGGGCCAGTGTTCTTGGATTCGGCGCTGCCGCCGCGGCGGAATGAGTCCTTCCTCGTCGCGGCGCAGGCGGCGCGGTCGATGCCCTGGCCGGACACGCTCAAGTTCGAGGCGCTGCTGCAAGGGGCCTTCGAGTTGTGCATCAAGACCGGCTCGCGCTCGGTGCCGGAGGCGCTGAACACGTTTGAGCGGGCCTGGCGGCGCGAGCTGGATGCGCCGCTGGCGCGGAGGGACTATCCGCCGGTGCCGTGGGGGACGATCATCCGGGTGGTCCTGGGTGCGGCCGGAGCGGCCGGGCTTTTGATCGCCGTGCGATGGTGGCGCGGCGCAGGCAGCCGGCGCGCCCGGCGGGAGGAACTCGCCGGCGTGGGGTTCGTCAGCCCGTGGCTGCTCGGATTTGCGCTGTTTACCGCGTTTCCGCTCGTACTGTCGCTGATTCTCGCATTCTGCAAGTGGACCGGGTCGGCCCCGCTGGCCGACGCGCGCTGGGTGGGGTTCGCCAACTTCACGCAGATGATCGGCCATGATGAGCGCTTCCGCAGTGCGCTGGCGGTGACGCTGGCCTACGCGGCGCTGGCCGTTCCGGCGTCGCAGTTGTTCGCGCTGTTCGCCGCGGCGCTGATGGCGCTGGAGCTGCGGTTCATCGGGCTGTTCCGCAGCGCGTGGTACCTGCCGAGCGTGCTGGCGGGGGTCGGGGTGGCGGTGCTGTGGCGCTGGATTTTTGACGGCAAAGGGGGGCTGCTGAACGCAGCGCTGCGGCCGATCGCGAACGTGCTGGGGGTTTCGCCGCCGGACTGGCTGGCCGCGGACGCGGCGACGTGGGGAGCGCCGGCGTTCGCGATCATGTCGCTGTGGACAATCGGCGGCTCGATGATGATCTACCTGGCGGGGCTGAAGGGAATTTCGCGCGAGTTGTATGAGGCGGCCGAGATCGACGGCGCGGGGCGGCTGCGGCGGCTGCTGAGCGTGACGCTGCCGATGCTCTCGCCGGTGATCTTCTTCAACGGCATCATGGCGATCATCGGCAGCTTCCAGGTGTTTGTGCAGAGCTTCGTGATGACCTCCGGCGGGCCGGGCGACGCGACGCGCTTCTACGTGCTGTATCTCTACAACCAGGCCTTCGATTATCACGAGATGGGGTATGCGTCGGCGATGGCGTGGCTGCTGCTGCTGATCGTGCTGACGCTGACGTTGCTCGTGATGCGCGGCACGCGGCGCTTTGTGCATTATGAGGGGCTGCGCACATGATCCCGACTCCCGGCGCACCATCGCCCGCTTCCGCCGCCGCGGCCGCCGCGCGGCCGGTGATGAAGCATGCGCGGCCGCTTCGCTGGGGGGCGCCGGCGGCGTACCTGCTGCTGACGGCCGGTGCGGCGGCGATGCTCTTTCCGCTGTGGTGGATGCTGATCATCAGCCTGCTGACGCCGGATCGCGCGGGAGAGGCGGTGCTGGGGACGGGCGAGCTGCGGCTGTGGACGTCGGCGCCGCAATGGGGAAATTATGCGGACGCGCTGCGCCGAATGGGATCGGTGGAGTGGCGCGGGTTTGTGGATGCGGCGGCGAACACGGTGGTCGTGACGACGCTGGCGGTGGTCGGGCAGATTCTGTCGTGCTCGCTGGTGGGGTATGGGTTTGCGCGGCTGCGCTTTCGCGGGCGCGAGCCGCTGTTCGTGCTGATGCTTGCGACGATGATGCTGCCGGCGCAGGTGACGATGATTCCGCTGTTCATTCTGTTCCGCTGGCTGGGGTGGATCGACAGCATCCTGCCGCTGGTGGTGCCGGTGTTTTTCGGGACGCCGTTCTTCATCTTCATGTTCCGGCAGTTCTTCGCGCAGGTTCCCGAGGCGCTGGTGGAGGCGGCGCGGCTGGACGGCGCGGGGCACCTGGGCATCTGGCTGCGGATCATGCTGCCGCTGTGCAAACCGGTGATCGCGATCACGGCGATTTTCACCTTCATCGGCACGTGGAATGACTTTCTGTTTCCGCTGATCTTCCTGCACAGCGAGGAGCAGGCCACGCTGGCGGTGGCGCTCAACAGCTTCCGCAACCAGTATGGCGGCGTGACGGACGTGCACCTGCTGATGGCCGCCAGCCTGGTGACGATGATCCCGTGCATCGTGCTGTTCTTCGTGGCGCAGCGGCAGTTCGTGGCGGGGATTCAGCTTGGCGGCGTGAAGGGTTGACGCTTTGTGGCACCGCCCTTCCGGGCGGTGCGCTGGAGCCGGGCGGTGCGCTGGAGCTGGCCGGTGCGCTGGAGCCGGCCGGTGCGCTGGAGCCGGCCGGTGGCATGCTTTCGCGGTACTCCGCGTAAGCATGTCGGGCCTCGTGGCACCGCCCTTCCGGGCGGTGCGCTGGAGCTGGCCGGTGCGCTGGAGCTGGCCGGTGGCATGCTTTCGCGGTACTCCGCGTAAGCATGTCGGGCCTTGTGGCACCGCCCTTCCGGGCGGTGCGCTTGAGCTGCGGGCGGTCGCCAGGGTGTGTTCGGGCCGCGTGCGAAACGCCCGCACATACGTCGCACATGGCGCCCGCAACCGGCCGCTGCCCGAACGCACCTCATTCCTGCATGCTTACGCGGAGTACCGCGAAAGCATGCCACACGCAATCAGCATGGCACTCAATTCGGCATGTCGCTCGGCCGCTATTCGCGCGGCCGCGACGGGAGCAGCGGCAGGGGGATTCCGCGAATGTCGGCGGCGGCATCGGCGTAGCGCGGCGCCTCGATTCGTCGCCGGTGGAGGTTCTTTCGCCGGCCGCGCGTTCCGCGCCCGCGGCGCCTGGCGCGGGGCGGGTTCTTCGCGAGGTATTCGTCGAGGTGCTCCGGGGTGGCGAAGTGCTGCTGCCAGCCGTAGTCGCCGGAGTGGTAGTCGCAGTTTTCGGTGGAGTATTCGCGGCAGATGCGCGGGCGGGTTTCGTAGATGCCGCACAGGTGGTCGCTGCGCAGGTGGCGGCAGGTGGTCGAGATCAGGATGTACCAGTCGCCATCCTCGACGAAGACCTGAATACCCTCGTGCAGCAGGTACCAGCGGATGTCGTCGAAGTCGGAGGCGGTTTGCGGCTCATCGAGCGGCAGGGCGATGTAGCGGCAGCAGGCCGCGGTGCAGTGTTCGCAGAGGATTCCGGGCATCGGGACACACTCCGGGTTTCACGTCGAGCGCGCGGCGGGGCGCGTGGCGGACCGAGCCGCCGCGGGCAGCGCCGCCAGCGACAGCGCCACCTGAATCAGGGCCGCCGCCGACCACAACAGCAGTTGCGCCCGGCCGAACAGCCACGCACGGGTGGCTGCGTCGTCGCGGGCGGTCGTGGGCAGGGCATCCGCGCGGATCACCAGCGCCGCCCACACGGCGCCGGCCGCGAAGATCAGCACCACGATCGTCGCCGTGGTGCGAATGCCGGGGCGCAGCGCCGGCCGCGCCACGAACAGGCCCAGCAGGTTGCAGGCGCCGCCCAGGAACAGGATGGCGCGGACCAGCGTGAGCTGCTGGGGATCGGCGTCGGGCGTCGCCGCGGCCGCAACCGCCAGCGCGACTCCTGCGACAAGCAGGGCGGCGTGGATGGCTTTTCTCACGGGAGACGGATTTACCCCCCCGTCGGAGCGAGTGCAAGCGGCGATTCGGGCCGCCCCTGTTCTTTGTGGTGTCGGCTCCTGTCCTTTGTGTGGCATGCTTTCGCGGTACTCCGCGTAAGCATGCAGAGCGGTGTGGCACCGTCTTCCGGGCATTGTGCATCGCCCGGAATGGCATTGGCAGTGCTCCAGCCGTCCGTCGTGGTCGCGCTGGACTTCACGCTCAGTGGCTCTGTTGCCCCGCTTAGTGAAACGACCGCTTGAATCGAGCGTGCGTGTCGAGAGTCAGCGCTATACGATTGCCGTCGTGCGCCGCTGGTCCTCGTCGCCGGAGGGGCTTGTCATGGCGATTTCCTCTCGCACACCGGAAGGACATCCAAGCCGATGTTCACTGTGCGGCACGAGGTGCAACCTGGAGTATTCGGCCCCGCTGGGCGATGCCGCGTGCCCATCCTGCGGAGTGTTGCTCTGGTTTTCCACGGAGGTGCTTGCCCCGCTGCGAAGTCGACTTGCGCAGTCGGGCGTCGTTCTGCCGGACGAGATCACGACAGAATTGCGACTGGCTGAGTTATTCGACGACTCACTGGATCAGGTGGAATTTCTCGTGGCGCTCGATGGGGAAATCGGGGTGGAGATACCGGACGAGGCAACCGAGCAATTTCAGACAGTCGGTGACGTGATTCGCTACTTGCAGAAGAATTATCGTCGCGAATAGCGCGAATGGCGTGCAGCGCGTAGCCGGTAGAGTGTGTTCGGGCCGGCGTCGGGCGAATGTCATTGCGCAGCGCCGCGCGACCGGCCCGAACGCACCATCATTGACTTCGACGCACCTCTTCGATCGCGGCGGCCGCGCCCACGGACGCGGATGGTGCGCTCGGACCGCACGAAGCGCCGCGTGTGCAGCGCGCCAATCGGCCGCTGCCCGAACACGCCCTACGCTGCTGGAGTTCGGTCCGACGGCAGATGGGCATTTGGTCCGGAGGGCCGGCGATCGTTGCCAGGGGCTTCCAGCCCCTGGATGCGGGGCCGCAATTGCCGTCCCTTCTTTTACCTTCTTCGCCCGGAGGGCGAACGAATGCCGGTCGGAGTCAACTTCAACTGCTCAACAAAGTAAAAAGTGTGGGGGCCTGGTCCAGGGCCTGAAGGCCCTGGCAACGATCGTGCGCCCTACGGGCGAAGACATGCCGACGCAAAGCCGTCGGCAAGGAACCCAACTCCGTGGGGTGGTGGCCCAACGCGGGCGGTGGTCGGCCCGGCTGGTTCGACATACGCTTTCGTCCAGCGACCATCGCGAGCCGGCAGTCGTCGTGCACCGGTCCTCGTGAGGCCGTCGTGCACCGGTCCTCGTGCAGCCGTCGTTGTTCGTGTGTCGGCCGCGAAGCCGTGCGCGTGGCGAATTTCGGAGAAGGTGCGATGTCACAGCCGGCCGGACGCGTCCCGCTTCCCATCTTCTCGAACCCGCCGCCCGCCTACGCAGGCCCGTCCGCGGCCGAAGTCGCCGAGCTGCGCCGCGAGTTCGTGAACGCGGGGGTGTTTCACTACTACAAGCAGCCGCTGTGCATCGTCGCGGGGCGGATGCAGTACCTGTGGGATGACACGGGGCGGCAATATCTCGACGCCATCGCCGGAATCGCGACCGTGTCCGTCGGGCATTGCCACCCGCACGTCACCCAGCGGGTTCGCGAGCAGCTCGAGACGCTCGTCCACGCGACGACGATCTACCTGCATCCGAACATGCCGCTTCTGGCCCGCGAGTTGGCGCGGCGAATGCCGGCCCCGAGCGGGCTGACCTCCACCTACTTCGCGAATTCCGGCGCGGAGGCGAATGAGCTGGCGCTGCTGATGGCGCGGCTGCACACGGGGCGACAGGACGTGCTCACCCTGCGCGGCGGATATCACGGCGGAACGCTGGGCACGATGTCGCTGACGGCCGTCGGAACCTGGAAATTCCCCGTGCCGACGGCGGCCGGCGTGCGGCACGTGCCGCCCGGCTACTGCTATCGCTGCCCGCTGGGGCTGAAGTATCCGAGCTGCGAGGTGCGCTGCGCGAAGTCGATCGAGGAGGTCATCCGCCACGAAACCAGCGGGGAGATTGCCGGATTCATCGCCGAGCCGATCCAGGGCGTCGGGGGTGTGGTAACGCCGCCGCCGGAGTATTTCCGCATCGCCTTTGACATCGTGCGGAAGTTCGGCGGACTGTGCATCGCCGACGAGGTGCAGACGGGTTTCGGTCGGACGGGTGCGCACTTCTGGGGCTTCGAGAACTGGGGGGTCGTGCCGGACGCGGTGACGGTGGCCAAGGGGATCGCCAACGGGGCGCCGCTCTCAGCCGTCATCACGCGGCGCGAAATCGCGCAAAATATCGCCAAGAGAGTGCATTTCAGCACATTCGGCGGCAACCCGGTGGTCACGGCGGCGGGGCTGGCTACGCTGGAGGTGATGGAGCGCGAGAGCGTGCAGCAGCGGGCCGCCGAGGTCGGCGCATACCTGCGCACTCGGCTCGATGCACTGGCGGAGCGACACGCGCTGATCGGCGAAGTCCGCGGGATCGGGTTGATGCTGGGAGTGGAGCTGGTGCGGGACCGCGCCACGCGCGAGCCGGCCGGCGCGGCGACGGCGGCGGTGCTGGAGCTGGCGCGGGAGCGCGGGTTGCTGCTGGGGCGCGGCGGGCTGTTCGGAAACGTGCTGCGGATCAAGCCGCCGATGTGCCTGACGCGGGACGATTGTGACTTTCTGGCGGGATGCCTGGATGAGTGTCTGGCGCTGGCCGCGCCGGGTGCGTGAACGGAGCCGGTGATGCAAACAGAGCGAGGCGCGGGTTCCCTTCGAAGGCGTCCGATCGTGCGAGCGGCGGGTTGCGTGATCGCGGCCGTCGGCGCGGCTGCGCTGGCCGGCTGCTCCTCGCTCGAGGTGACGGACCGCGACGTGGCCGCCGCGATTGCCGAGCGGCAGCGCAGCGCGATGCAGGTGGATCGGCCGGTCGTTCTGGCGGAGGGGAACGCGCTGCCGCGCCCCGATCGCGGGGCCTATCTGCGGGTTCCCTCGCGCAGCGAAGAGGCGATTCCTGAGGGTTTTGAGCCGCAGCCGGCGCGACCTGCGCCGACGACGCAACCCCCCGCAGCCGCAACCGGCGGATCGAGCGCGGAGGACGAGTTTCTCAGCGCGGTGGACCGGCTGGACGAGGCTGATCCGCCGCATTCTCGCAGCGCGACAGCGCCGGCGGGAAGCGACTCGGCGGATGCGCCGCTCGTGAGTGAGTCGCCCGATGCCGCGCCGGAGATGCTGCCGACTTCCGCGCCGACGGGGCTGCGCGAAACGAAGTTCACGCTGTCGGAAGCGCTGGCCTATGCGCTGCGCGCCCGGCGCGAGTATCAGACCGCCAAGGAGGATCTGTACCTGGCGGCGCTGGCGCTGACGCTGGAGCGGCATCTGTGGACGCCGCAATTCGCGGCCAACCTGCGCACCACCTACGGCAACTTCGGCGAGATCCGGGACTTCGACCAGGCGATGCGCTGGGTGGCGGAGCTGTCGATGGCGCAGCGACTGCCCTATGGCGGAGAGTTCACCGCGCGGGCGATCAGCACGCTGGTGCGCGACGTCGGGCAGACGATCACGGCCGAGGAGGGCAGCAGCATCGAGTTGGGGTTAAACGTGCCGCTGCTGCGCAATGCCGGGCACGTGGCGCGGGAGGACCTGGTGCGGCTGGAGCGGCAGCTCACCTACGCGGTCCGCGATTTTGAGCGCTTCCGGCGGGCGCAACTGGTGGACGTGGCGTCCGCTTATTTCGACTTGCTGCGCGCCAAGCAGGACGTGCTGGACGCGGTCGAGACCTTCTCGCGGTTTCAGATGGACTATGAGCGTGCGCAGGCACTGGAGGAGGCCGAGTCCGGCACGGTGCTGGACACGCGCCGCGCGGAGACGGAGCTGCTGTCGGCGGAGAACCGGCTGGAGGACCTGCGAGAGGCATTCCGGGCGCAGAGCGACACGTTCAAGTTGCTGATCGGCATGCCGGTGGATGAGGCGCTGGAAATCGACGATCTCGAGGACATCGAGACGATCGAGAACGAGGTGGCGCAGAACCGCCATCCGCTGCTGGTGGCGCCGCCGGCGGCGACGGCCGACGCCCGGGCGATCGAGGTCGCGACGGCGTCGCGGCTGGACCTGCTCAACCGCCGCGACCAGATTGATGACGCCAAGCGCGGCGTGCTGATCGCCGAGAACCAGCTCCTGCCCGACCTCGACTGGACCAGCTCGCTTACGTTCGACACCGACCCCGCGCATTACAAGCTGGGCGGTTTCGAGGTGGCGCGCGCCACCTGGCGGACGGAGGTGCTGCTCTCGCTTCCGCTGGAGCGCACGCGCGAGCGAAACGAACTGCGGACGCGCGTCATCGACGTGCACCGCGCCCGGCGGACGCACGCCGAGCTGCTGGATCGCGTGCGCAGCGAGGTGCGGCGGGCGGTGAACCAGTTGCGGCTGGAGGACCGCTCGGTCGAGATTCAGGTTCGCAACGTGGCGGTGGCGGACCTGCGGCGCGAGTACGCCCGCATCCAGTTCTATGACGGGGATATCGGCAACCGCGACCTGATCGAGGCGGAGAATGACTGGCGCGACGCCCGCAACCGCCTGAACCTGGCGCGCACCTCGCGCTGGGGGGCGATTCTGAACTTCCGGCTGGCCACCGAGACGCTGCGCGTGGCGGACGACGGGCGGCCGATTCCGGCGCAGAATGAGAACGCCGCCGAGCCTGCTTCGGATTCCTGAGCGTGGCGGCGGATCGATGGAAAAAGAATTGGTCCCGGACCGCGCCGTAGCGATCCGGGACCGTGAAGGGGGACACGACAGCTTCCAGTTCAATTCTGCGATGAAATCGCGGCAAATGCGGAGAAATTGCTCAAGATGCGGCGCGATCGGGCCGAAATCACGGCTCGCATTGTGCGGCCGCCAACGGCCCGCTAACGCATCGGCTGGCCTGTCGGGGGCGGTGTTTCTATCATTCCCGGGATGATGCTCCGCACCCTTCCGCTGCATGCGTTGCTGGCGCTGGCCGGCGTTCTCGGCTGTTCCGCTCCGCAACAGCCGACCGGCCCGACCGCGGACGTCATTTGCGCCGCGGATTATGAGTCGCTGTTTTCGCAGATGCTCACGCGGCTGCGCGGCGTCGAGTGGCGGATGAAGCAGGTGGATCGCGAGCGCGGAATCATCGAGACGCTGCCGGCCACCAGCGCGCACTTCCCCGAATTCTGGCGTGTGGATTCACCGGGTGCGTACAACTATCTGGAGAGCAGCCTGCACACGATCCGGCGGGCGGTCTCGGTGCGCATCGAGCGGGTGGGATCACCCGCGGATGGTGCGCCGGACGCGGATCCGATGGCGGCGGTTGTCGACTGCGCTTCCGCGGATTCCGGGGCCGGCAGGTATCGGATTGAGGTGGAGGTGCGCAAGGAGCGCTTCAGCACGCCCGAGCGGCAGGTGACGACCGCATCGGGCACGCTGGGGCTGTTCAGCGAGAAGACGCCGACGATCTACGGATACTTCCGCGCCCGGCCGGGCGATGCGCGGTGGATTTCCCTGGGGCGGGATGAGGCGCTGGAGCGGTCCCTGCTGAATCACCTGTTGAGGGGCCATGAGCGCGAAGCGCTCGCGGCGACGGAGCCGAACGGCGGGTAGCCGGAGCGGCGCTACCGGGCCGCGCCGGGGGTTGATGGCGCGGTGCGGGTCGGGGCCGGGCCGCGCTGCTGAGGCGGCGGGTCCACGGGCTGATGCGTCGCAATGGCCGCCAGCGCTGTGGCGGCCTGTGCATCGACGCGGACGTTCACGTCGCGCTGCGGGAACGCGATCTCGATGCCTTCCTCGCGCAGCGTGTCGTCGATCGCGGTGTTCAGCAGGTTTCGCGCCGGCACCAGGTCTTCCGGCGAGGCGACGAACACCCGCAGTTCGAAGTTGAGGGTGGAGTCCCCGAATCCGAGAAAAACGGCCGACGGCTCCGGCTCCGCCAGCACGCGCGGATTCTCTCGCGCGACGCGCAGCAGCACGCTGCGCAGGCGCCGCGTGTCCGAACCGTAGGCCACGCCCAGCGGGATCGTGATGCGGATCACCGAGTCATTGAGCGTCCAGTTCACGATGCGCCCGGTCACCAGCTCGCGGTTGGGGACGATCAATTCCTTGCGCTCCCAGTCGCGGATGGTGGTGGCGCGGGTGCGGATCTGGGTCACGACGCCGGTGGTGTCGCCGACGGTGACGACGTCCCCGATGCGGATCGGCCGCTCGAACAGCACGATGATCCCGGAGACGAAGTTGGCGAAAATTTCCTGCAGGCCGAAGCCCAGCCCGACGGTCATCGCCGCCACCAGCCACTGCACGCTGCCCCATTCGACGCCCAGGAAATTGAACGCCGTCACGACGCCGAAGACGACGATCAGGTAGCGCGAGATGGTGGTGTACGCATAGCGCACCCCCTGGTCGAAGGGCAGGTGACGAAGCACCAGCATCTCGATCATGCCCGGGATGTTCTTTGCCGCGATCAGCGTCAGCAGCGCCGCCGCCAGCGACAGCAGCAGGTCCGCCAGCGTCGTCCGCCCCCAGACCGCGACGGAGCGCAGCATTTCGAGCGCGGGCAGCACGTTGTCCCAGATCATCCACAGGCCGCCGAGCATCGCAAAAGCGCCGATGCTGCGCACCAGCCGCTGCGTCTGATGGGAGATTTGGGAGAGGTCGGCCTCCGGCTCGGCCGGCACGGCCACGGCGCCATCGGCGGCCGGCGGTGCGGCGGCGGCGCGCGCCGCCTGTTCCAGCGTGAGGCGCCGATGAGCCAGCACCATCCAGCGCAGCAGCAGCGCATTGGCGACGGCCAGGATCATCATCATCCACACGGTGGCCTGCACGCACCAGGCGATCCGCCCCGCGCTGTAGAGATAACCCCAGGCGGCCAGAGCGATCAGCCCCGCCAACGATCCCATTCCGGCGATGTACCACAGAAAACGGAGACGGTCGAACAGTCCGCCCGGCCGCAGCGAGAACAGCACGGCCAGCGTTCCCGTCCGCGGGCGAACCAGTCCGTGCATCAGCCAGGCAAACACCACGACGGCGGCCATGAACGTCAGCCGCCCCAGCGATGCGCGATCCGAATCGCTGCCGCCCTCGCCGATGGCCCGGCTGACCAGCACCAGCGGAATGGCCGTGGACATCACCAGGACGAGATCGGTGCGGAAGCGCAGCGTGGTGTCGCGCGCCCAGCCGAAATGCGCCTCGCCCAGTCCGTTGCGCGAGAACAGCAGCCGGAAGAACTCGACGATCGCCAGCATCCAGACGGTGTAGTACAGGGCCGCCGCGACCGACTTTTCGACAAGCGTGCTTTCGGCCGCGCCGAGCCAGGCCGCCGCGATGTACACGACCATCGGCCAGTAGGCCGCGCACAGCGCCGTCAGCAGCAGGGCGTGCATCGTCGGCACGATCGACGTGGAGGAGCCTTCTGCCGTGCTCACGCCGATGCGCGTCAGGGCGCGGCGCAGACGCCAGCGCACGATCCCGGCCAGCAGGACGGCCGCCACCACGCCCGCGAACTCCACCGGGTAGGTCGCCAGCCCCGTTTGCAGCCGTTGAAGCATTCGCTGCGGCGCGTTGGCGCCGGCGAAGTAGCCCAGCGCCTGCACCGCGCCGGGAAGATCGGAAAGGGAGAGCGGCGGGTCGCTGCGCACCCACAGCACGTGCTCGTCGATGAATTTTGAGAAACGCTCCGTCACGACGAGCAGCTTGGTCTGCGCGGTGTAGAAGCGCCCTTTCGCGGACACCAGCGACGACAACTGCCGCGACAGCTCCGTCATCGCCTCGCGCTGCGCCGTGAGCCGGGCGCGCAACTCCGACTCCAGCAGCGCCACCTCGGAGGCCGAGGGCGGCGGAGAAAGCGACGTCATGGCCTCGGCCACGGCGGCGTCCAGGTCGGCCAGCGCTGCGCGGCGATCCGACAGCAGGGCGCCCTCGAAGTGCGCATCGGCGATGCCGCGCTCCGTGACGGCCAGCGTGCGGCGCAGCGCCCCCGGCCGGTCCAGCTCGCGCTGCTGCTTGCGCAGCAGGTAGCCGATGGCGGGCGTCAGTCCGAAGTTCTTCACCGTCTCCTGCGCCTCGCGCAGCCGCGGCTCCAGCTCGGGCAGCCGCGCATCCAGCGCGGCGCGGCGGCGCTCGAGATCTTCGAGCTGCGCGGCGACGGCCTGACGCCGGGTCGCCAGCACCAGCGTCTCATCGGCGACGTGCTTCACCAGCGGGTGTGCCGTCGCGGCCGCCAGGGCGGCATCCGCCGCCGCGCGATCGCGGGCGGCCTGCGCATCGGCCTTGCGCTTCAGGGCGGCGGCCTCGCGCAGCCCCTCCACCTGCGCTTCGTGCGCCAGACGCCGCAGCCGCGACAACTCGCTCTCGACGGCGAGCTGCTCGTCCACCGCGTCGAGCGCGCGCAGTTCCGCGGCCAGCGCCGCGGCCTGCGCCTCCAGCGCGGCGCGACCGGCGTGGAGCGCCGTCCGCCGCGCCTCGGAAACCACCGGCGCACCCTCCGCCGCGGCGGCGCTGAGCGAGGTCGTGACCGCGTGCAGCCGGGCGGCGACGTCGGCCTGTTCCCTGGGAATCTCCAGGCGGCGCAGGATGCGCACCCGCACGCGTTCATCGGCCTGCTCCGAGTCCTTCCGCGCCGTCTCAAACTTCGCTTCGGCTTCGGCCAGCCGGGCCTCCAGCGCCGCCAGCGTCTCCTGACCGTCCAGCGAGAGCGGCGGGGGCGCGCCGATTCCATCGAGCAGCGCCTGCGCCGCGGCCAGCCGCTCCGGAGCGGCCTTCGCGGCGGCGTCAAATTCGTCGCGCGCCGCGCGCCGCCGCTCAGCCTGCCGCAGCTCCGCCAGCGCTTCATTCAGCAGCGCCAGCGCGCGCTGCTTCACATCCTCCGCGAGATCCGCTTCGGCCGTCACGCGCTGGATTTCAGCCTCGACCGCGTCGGCCGTGGCTCCCTCTCCCAGCCGCAGCACGGGCGCCGTGGTCGGGGTTTTTCCATTGGCCGGCGGAGCGCCTTCTCCGGCCGCCGTCGCGGGCATCGTCGTCGGAGGCGGCGGTTCGGACGACGTGGCCGGCTGAGTGCTCGGGGCGGCGGCCTCGGCCGAGCCGTCCGAGGCGGCGGCGGCCGAGCTTTCAGCGGGCGCAGTGGCCGGCGGCGCATCGGGGGTGGTCGGGGGCTGCTGTGCGAAGGCCGTTGCGCCGGCCAGCAGGAGCAATGCGAGCATGGCTCCGAGCGCCGACGAAGCGCCGACGCGCTGCGCAGTGGCCGCGCTGCGGCGCGCGAACATGGAGTGGTTGGTCAGCGAAGTACGAGGAGGCACGCCGTGGTCCCGCTTGGCGGCGGTCGTTGCGTTCCATGCAGCGACTCAGCCCGCGGGGGGATTATATCCGGCGCGGCCCGGCCGCCCCCGGGCGATTCTATTGTTGCGGGGGCGCGCCTGCGGGGTGCACGGCAGCGCCGCTATTCGAGCGTTTCGAGCAATGCGCGCATTTCCCCCTCGGCGTGCCAGTCGCCCGCCTCGCGCGCCACGACCATGCCGGCCTCGAGCGTGCTTCGCGCGTCGGCCGTTCGACCCGCGCCCGCGTGCGCCCGCGCCTTGTGGTAGTAAGCCGTGGAGTATCGCGCATCCGCGGCAAGCGCGGCATCAAACGCGGCCACCGCTTCGTCAAAGCGCTGCAGGTTCAGATACTCGATCCCCAGCCCGTAATGCGTCAGCGGGTCCGCTGGTTCCAGCAGCGCCAGCTTCCGCAGCTGCTCCAGCCGCGACATCAGCACGCCCCCCTTCGAACCGCGCGAGCCAGCGGCGCGGCGACCGCGCGCCGACCCACGGCGGCGCCTGCGTGCAATCTCCCGGCGGCGGAGATTCGCACTCCTGCAACTTCAGTTCTTGCGGTCGAAGCACTGATCAAAGGCGTATCCCGCTTTCTTCGCATACTCCCGGCCCGCGTCGCGAATCCGCCGCTTGAGATCGTCGCAGCGCTTGCGCTCCGCCGCCGCTGCGGTCTTGTCCTTCTGGTCGATCAGGAATGAATCGGCGGCCAGCAGGCGATACTCGCCCGTGGCCTCGATCAGCATCGTCTGGATTCCCTTGGTCGCCAGGAACGCGCGCGCATCGAGCGCATCCTGCCGCCGCGTGCGGCGGAAATACTGCACGTGCAGATAGTGCCGCCCCTTCTCCAGCTTTGCTTCGGATGCGGGGATGATCGATCCATCGACGGCCGGCTCCCGCGCCGGCGGGGACGCGGAGTCCGGCGAACGGCGATCCGCTTCCGGCGGCTTGCGATCCGCGCCGGTTCCCGGACCCGGATCCGGCAGCGGCCCCTCCGGCCGGATGGGCGCCGCGGGCGGCAGGCCGGATCCGATCGTGGGCTGCGGCGCTTCGCGCCGCGGCACAACCGGCCCGGGCGCCGGAGGTCGGGTCGAGTCGGTCACGGGCGCATCCGCCGTGTTATTCGCAGGCGGCGAGCGGGTCGGGTCCGCCGGTGCAAAGGCGCGGTACACCTGAAAGCTCAGCCAAAGGAAGAACAGGATCAACACGATCAGGGCCAGCGCCGTGGCCCACGGCGGAGCGGATTCGATGCGCCGCCGCCAGTGCAGGAGTGCTTCGCGCAGACGGGAGACCAGCGTCGGCCCCTCGCGCACGCCGTACACAGCCGGCGCGCTCTTCCCGACGACGGCCTCTCGTTCCGGCCGGTCGGGCTTGATGGCGGGTGCGGGCCGTGTCGTGCCGGGTGCGGAATTCGGTGCGGCGGGCGTCGGCCGGGGTTGAGCTGCGGGGGTCGCCGGGGGCGAATCCCCCTCCCGCCCGCGGATGCGCACCGGCGCATCGCGTCCCGGCTGGCGGCGCACCAGCTCGAAAAGAACGGGGCGGGCTCGCTTGGCCATGACGCTCCTTTGTCCTCGTCGCAGCGACTCCGTTGCTGCGTGCGCCGCGGTTCATCGCGCGGCGCTCCCGGGGGCAGGCTCATGAATTGTAGTCGCGAATCTCAGCCCGTTGAACCGCGCAGCGCCGTCGCCGCCGCCATGAAGGCCCCCAGCCGCCGTTCGTCGATCCCGGCGTCCCACGCTCCCCCATGCTTGAGCGATGAACCGACGATGAAACCCGCCGCATGCGGCCAGAACACGTCCAGATTTTCAGCGGTCACCCCCGAGCCGACCAGCACCGGCACGCGCACCGCGTCAGCCGCGGTGCAGACATCGGCCGGATCAGCGGCCCGCCCGGTGGCGGCGCCGGTGATGATGAGGCCGTCCGCGCCCATCCATTCGGCCGCCTTCGCCGCTTCGGCCAGCGTCACGTCGGCGGTGATGGCGTGCGATGCGTGCTTCTTGCGAACATCGGCCAGCACGCGGACGCCCTCCGCCCCGATCATCCGCCGATAGCGCAACAGCGGACCGGCCGCGGCCTCGGGCATCAGTCCCTCATCGGCGACGTGTGCGAAGCTGAAATTCTCCGCGCGGATGAAATCGGCCCCGGCCGCCAGCGCGACGGCCAGCGCCTCCCGGTTGGCCGCCGCCAGCACCTGCACACCCAGCGGCAGCGGAACGGCGCTGCGCACCGCGGCCGTGACGGCGGTCATGGCGGCGACGATCTCCGGGCCGACGGCGCCGCGGAGATAGGGCAGGTCGTGCATGTTCTCGATCAGCAGGGCGTCGACGCCGAGCCGGGCGCACAGCTTCGCCTCGGCGACGGCCGATTGGATGAGATCGGAAAGCGGCGCCTTGGCGCGCGGCGTGCCGGGCAGCGCGCCGACGTGGATCATGGCGATGATGCGCTTCTCGGAAAAGTCCGGCATCGCCCGCTCCGCTAGCGCTGCGACCCGGAGTAATGATCGGAGGACATGGTGCCGCGGATGTTGCGTGTCGCGCGGCCCTCGTAGATCGGCAGTTCGTAGGCGGCGGGGTTGACGCTGCGGATGCGCTGCGCGGCGGCGTCGGGGGCCTGCCGGTCGATGGCGGCCTCGAACTCGCGGCGGAATTTCTGCACGAGGGTGCGGATGGGGAACACCGCCCCGTCGGGCAGGCCGCAGATGCTCATTCCGGGCATCATGCCCATGTTGGCGGTGACTTCGCAGAGGATGTCGAGGTCGAGCTTGCGACCCGCGCCGGCGTGAATCCGCTCGGCGATGCGGTACATCCAGCCGGTTCCCTCGCGGCACTGCGTGCACTGCCCGCAGCTTTCGTGGGCGTAGAAGCGCGCCTGGTTGAGCAGCACGTCGCGCAGGTCGGTGTCCTCGTTGACCACCACCAGCGCCGCCGTCCCCAGCCCCAGCATCCCGTAGCGCCGCACGTCGTCAAAGTCCATGCGGCAATCCAGCTCGTCGAAATCCTGCACCGGATCGACCTGCCCATCGGGGCATTTGGGGAACAGGTCGCCGCGCAGCCAGCCCATCGACAGACCGCCGGGGCTGACTGCTTTCACTTTCTTATCGCCGCGCATTCCGCGGGCGAAGTCATCGCCGTAGATCAGCTCCCGCACGGTGACACCCAGCGGCGCTTCGTAGCAGCCGGGGCGGTTCACGGGGCCGCTGATGCAGAACATCTTGGGTCCGTGCGAGCCGGCCGGGCCGATGGAGAGCCACCAATCGACGCCGCGGGTCAGGATGTGCGGCAGGCAGGCCAGCGTCTCGACGTTGTTGACGACGGTGGGCTTGCGGAAGGCGCCTTCAATGGCCGGGAAGGGCGGCTTGATGCGCGGCCAGCCGCGCTTGCCCTCGAGCGATTCGATCAGCCCGGTCTCCTCGCCGCAGACGTACGCACCGGCGCCGCGATGGATGTAGCAGTCCATGGCGTAGCCGCTGCCCATCACGTTCCTGCCGAAGTAGCCGGCGGCATAGGCCTCATCGACGGCCTTCTGCATGATGTGATACTGCTCGGTGAACTCGCCGCGCATGTAGATGTAGGCGGTGGTGGTGCGGGTGGCCCAGCCGGCGATCAGGATGCCCTCCAGGAGCATGTGCGGGTCATGCTCCATGGTGACGCGGTTGCAGAAGGTCGGCGGCTCGGATTCATCGGCGTTGACGCAGAGGTAGGTGACGGTGCGATCCTTCGGCAGGAAGGACCACTTCATGCCGGCGGGAAAGCCGGCCCCCCCGCGGCCGCGCACGTTGGCCTTCTTGACCAGCTCGACCAGCGCGTCGGGGGTCATTTTGAGGGCGATGCGGGCGCCCTCGTATCCGCCGCGGGATTCGTAGACCTTCAGCGACGGGCTGTTGGGCACGCCGACGTTCTTCATCAGCACTTTTTCAAAGGGCATACGGCTCTCGCGATCGTTCGTCGTTGCCGGCGCGCAAAGCCCGCCGGCGGAATCGCCGGATTCTATGCGGGCGGGGCGGATCGTGAAACGCGGGCGCGCGGGGCGGATCGTGAAACGCGGGCGCGCGGGGCGGATCGTGAAACGCGGGCGCGCGGGTCAAAGGGCGCCGGGGCGTTACATCAAGGGGCGCGTGAAGCGGCCCTGCGCAAAGTGCAACGGCATGTGCCACCGGGCGATGCCATGTGCCACCGGGCTTCTGCCCGGTGGTCTTCGCATCTGCGCACCGCCCGGAAGGGCGGTGGCATGACGCAAATGGCGGTGCCACGGCGCAAAGGGCGGTCGGATCAACGCTCCACTTCGCTGTAGCGATCGAGGATCTCGCTCGGGCCGGTAAGGGCGTAGTAGCGATCGCCCCATTCGCGCTGCTGGAGCGTTTTGATGATGAAGGTGCGCCGGACGCTGCCGTCGACGTAGAGGAAATTCGTGGTGCCGCCGTATTGGTCCGAGCCGGGGTGGTGTCGGCCGATGGCGTTGAGCTGGGAACCGGCGCCGCCCTCGAGCACGCCGGCGAGGTTTGCACCATCGAGGTTCTTGATGAGGCCGTAGGTGCGGTCGTTCAACTGGCGGTAGCGGAATCCTGAGACGCTGGCCTGGGCGTTGTACTCGCTGCCGTATCCGACCTGCAGGTGATAGAAGGGGTTCACCGGGCGGTGCGACTTGCTGAGAATCAGCCCGCCGCGCTCCTCGCCGATGGCGCGCCAGTTACGGTTGAACTCCGCCGCCATGATCGTGCCGGCCGGGGACTTGATCTCGGATTCCGTGACAAGCCGGTTGAGCCGCTGGTTGCCGCCGCCCTGAATGTCGAAGCTGAACTTGTTGCGGGGAAAGATGGCGGCGTTGCCGGTGTAGGCGACGCGGCGGGCCTGCTTGTCGGCCAGCAGTCCCGGCGGCGACGAATCGCCGCGGTCGTCGACCTGGCCGCCCTCCCAGTCACTCGCTTCCTTGCCGGGATTCGTGCGCGGCGCGCCGCCCTTCTCGAAGGTGGGGCACTGAAACGCGGTGTCGGGCACCTTGCCGCCGCTGTACAGGAAATAGGACCAGTGCAGGTAACCGAATTCGCGATTGGGGTTCTGGTTGTTGCGCAGGGCGTCGGGGGTCAGATCGAACGAAGTGACGTCGCCGTTGGGGTAGACATACGAAGGCGGGAACCACTTGCTTTCCGCAAGAAAGGAGGCCATTGCCTGGCCGACGTGGTGCAGGTTGGCCGCGCACTTGGTGGAGCGCGCCTGTTCGCGCGCCGCGTTGAGGCTCGGCAGCAGGATGGACACCAGCAGGGCGATGATGGCAACGACGACCAGCAGCTCGATCAGAGTGAATCCGCGCCGCGACATCATGACTCTGCTCCCGCACTCGCATCGAAGCGGACGCCCACCGCCCGCGCCGACGTGATCGACATCCGAGGGATGCATGCTCCTCGGCGCGCGCTATGTCCTGATTCGGCCGATGCGAAGACCCTGCAAATCCCGTGAATTGCCGCTCCGGCGCCGGAAGCGGTGCCGGTCGCAGGGTGGCCGCGGGGGAATCGTCCGGGGGGAAAAGAAGCGTGGGTCGCCGGTTTCCCGACGACCCACGACGTGGATCACGATGCGGAGATCAGGTTACACGCGACGGGTTGCCGTTGCGGGCGACGCGTCGGTTGCCCTTACGGGCAGCCCTGGCCCGGCAGCGGCGACGAGATGATGCACGCCACGAACGGGTCGATGTCGAAGTTGTTGAACAGGGCGTCACCGCTCACGTCGCCCCAGCAGAGGCGGCGGTTCCAGCAGTCCGCGCTCGGCGAATAGCCGGTCGGCGGCGTGGGGCTGAGCGGATCGAGAATGCCGGCCACGAAGGGATCGATGTCGAAATTGTTCACCGAGCCGTCGCAGTTGGCGTCGCCGACCAGCGTCTGGCCGCACAGGACGATCAGCAGATCGTCGTTGTCGACCACGCCGTCCCCGTTCACGTCGCCGTCGCAATAGCAGCCGGCGTTGCCCAGGTTGGCCGTGACGATCGCCGCGTCGGCGCTGTTGATCACGCCGTCGAGGTTCACGTCGCCGATCTGCGTGTCGAGGATGTTCTCGACCAGCTCGCGCACGTCGTCGAAGTCGACGTCGAGGTCGCCGTCCATGTCGCAGCTCAGGTCCTTTGTCGCGGCGGCGGTGGTGTCGGACCAGTCGCTGATGAAGTTCGCGCAGACGTAGTTCACGTCGTCGCAGTTGATCGCGCCGTTGTGGCCGCGCGGCTCGGCGCCGCGGGTCGGCCCGTTGGTGCTGCCGGCCACGTCGCCGCGCGCATCACCGGCCTTGTAGGCGGCGCCGGTGGACTTGGTGATCGTGCCGTACAGGCCGCTGACCGAGCCGGAGAGCGTCTGCCAGCGCTGGTCGGCCCGCACGAAGCTCGCCTTGCGGTCCAGCTCGCCGGTGGCCGGATCGATGCCCAGTCCGTCGTTGAAGTAGCGGATGTCCTCGGCGTTGTACTCGCCGTCGCCGTTGAAGTCGCCGCTGATGTGCACGACCAGCCGATCGACGGTCATCGAACCGCGGTCGGTCGTCGCCGTGGACTGGATCGCCTCGAAGCTGCTGAGCTTGTCGAGCAGCGTGTCCGGCCCGCTCCACAGGTGGTGCGCATCGACCAGCCGCTCGATGTCGTTGATGTTCCGGAATCCGTCATTATTGAAGTCGCCGGCCACGCGGTTGCGGCGCGAGAGGGCCTGGCCGTCGGCGGTGCCGGTGATCTGGATGGTCGTGCCGTCGAAGTATCGATACCCGGCGTTGGTGGCGTCGCCGCCGTCGAGATAGGTGCCGGAGGCGGGAGCCCGGCGGCGCGGCACGAGGCCGGCCGGCCGGCTGGTGGTGCCATCCACCTCGCCCCACTGCTTCGGCTCATTGGCGCCGCCGACGCGGTAGACGTTGTTGGCCAGCAGGTAGCTCTGGGCGTCCACGTTGAGGTCGTTGTTGAATTCAAAGTCGGTCGGATCGCCCGGCTTGGGCAGGCAGTCGGTGGCCGCCACGAGCACGAAACTGGTGGCGAGCAGATCGCCCGGCATGAAGAACGCCTCAGCCGGCAGGGTCGGCTGGAACGCCGCAATCGACTCCTCGATGTTGCGGACGAACTTGGCCGCCTCGACGTTGAAGACTCCCGGTCCGCTCTCGAAGGCGGTGACGCGGCCCAGGTTCATCGCCCGCGGATTTCCGACCGTCACGAGCGTCTGCACGCCGCCGATCAGCCATCCGGTGTTCGGGTCGCAGTTGTTGACGATCGACGCCAGCGTGGGCCGCACGATCTGCGTTCCGTCGAGGAAGCCGTCATTGTCGCCGTCGAAATCGCGGAGGACGCCGACCAACTCATAGCGACCGGAGCGGCTGTCCTCGAAGGCGCGCGAGCTGCCGACGGTGCCGGTGTAGCCGACGCAGAGGCGGCGGTTCTGCACGGCGCTTTCGGAGATCGACGATCCGCCGCAGTTGTTCACCTGGTGATTCGGACCGGGGCGGGTCAGCGTGTCCTGGTTGATGCGCCGGCCGACGTGGTCTCCGACGCCCCAGCTTGGGTCAACGCCCAGGCCGTTCATGCAGGCGTTGCGGGTGCCGGAACCGATGTCGCGGCAGTTGAAGGCGAGGTTTTCGCCGTTCGTCAGGCGGCCCGTCACAAACCCGTGCTGCAGGTCGGTGTGGCGGATCGCGCCCTCTTCACCGGCGTCGCGAACCCCATTGTTGTTCAGGTCGATCCAGACGTCGGTTCCGATGTTCGCGATGATCGCTACCGTGGACCAGGCGATGCCGGTGTCATAGATCGTCAGGCTGTCGGGGTTCGAGAAGTTCGTGTTGAGCGACGTTCCGCACGGTCCGGTCAGCGACGCCAGCAGGTTGCTTTCGCCCGTCTGGGAGGGATTGCCGGCCGAGGTTTCGGCATTCTGCCCGTACCCGGCCTGGCCCGGCTTGCGGAACCACGTGGCCGACCCCGGCGCCCGAACGGCCCACAGGGACGGCACGTCGATGTTGGCGAGGTCGATCGATTCCGGGCAGACCGGTGTGTTGCTGGCGTTCGCGATGCTGTCGCCGTCGGTGTCATCCGTGCAGGCCGCGCCCCAGCCGGCCGCCGAAGCGGCGTTGTTGGGGTTGCCGGTCACGGCCCAGTCGAGCGTGTTCAGGATGCCGCGCTCGGAGGGGAGGTTCTCCGGGAGCTGGCCGCAGGTCTGCCAGAAGACGAACTCGTCAAAGCCCTCGACGGAGCCGACCGAGCGATATTGGTAGATCCAGTAGAGATTGGGGTTGCCCGGGTTCGTCGGCGCGAGCTGATCCGTTGCATCGCGGATCGTGTCGCCGTCGCTGTCATAGAAGCCCCACAGACCGTCGCCATCGCAGTCGATCCAGTCGTTGGTCGCCGCGGCGACGCGTGAGAAGTCCACGAACAGCGTGGCCCCGGATCCATTGATCTGGTGCGGGGGGCCTCCGCCGGCCAGCGCCGGCGGAACCGCGCTGGTCGAGATCACGACCGCGCTGGCCATCAGTCGTACAAAGGGACGCTTGTAGATCATCATCGAATTCCTCTCCGAAGTAGCCCGCGGGCGGCACGTGCCGCCATGTGGAGCGAGGGCGCCCCGCCGCACGACGCGGACGGGGCGAAGAGCAGGCGCTGACACGCGCAGCGCCGGCGCACGGGGGAAGAAGCCGTGCGCTCGGCCGGCGAAGCTATGCGCCGCGGATGAAGCGCGCGTGTGGAGGCCGCGCGAAGTGTGCGAACCGCGCGCAGTGATCAGGGAGAGCGGTCGCGTCGGAACCGCACTCGGCTGCGGCGATTAGCGCGACGCCAACGCGGTCCTAGCGCACGGATCAAGTTGGGGGAGGTGCTGGCACGCGGGCGCGCGGGGCAGAGGGCGAGGGGGCGTTACATGAAGGGGCGCGTGAAGCGGTGCTTCGCAAAGTGCGGCGGCATGTGCCACCGGGCGATGCCATGTGCCACCGGGCGATGCCATGTCCCACCGGGCGATGCCATGTGCCACCGGGCTTCTGCCCGGTGGTCTTCGCGTCTCCGCACCGCCCGGAAGGGCGGTGGTACGGAAGAAGGGGCAGTGGCGCGGGGGCAAAGGGCGGTGGCGCGGAGTAAGAAACGGTGGCGCACCGCGCGGTATTCCGCATGCTTACGCGGAGTACCGCGAAAGCACGCCACACAATCGGCCACACGAGGCGCGAAGCGAACTGCCGCTCGAACAGCCACATGGACGGCCACGCGGAGTGCCGCACGAACCGCCCCGCGATATGTCACACGATCTGCCACACGAGCGGCCCCGCGAAATGCTCCCGGGACGCCGCCCGACATCGCGCCCGCGCCGCCCCGCGCCGCGCGGTTGAAATCGGCCGGACCGCTTCGTAACATGCCCGCTCTGATCCGGGCCTCACGACGCGCTGCGGCGCGGTTTTCAGTGCGTCGTCGGCCGGTGCAAAGCGAGTCGCATGCTGCTTCTGACGCTGCTGGTCGTCGTCGGCGGAATCGGCCTCTACATGGCCCTGCCGCGCGGGCGCACTGCGCCCGCCCGCGGCGTGCTGGCCCTGCTGGCCGTCGCCGCCGCCGCGATGCTGGTCGCGATCCTCATCAACCTCCCCTCCGGCATCGTCACCCCGGCGCGGCCGACCATGGTCGCCCTGTCCGTGCTGGCGCTGCTGGCGGCGGTGCGCGTCGTCACCCATTCGCGGCCGGTGTACAGCGCCCTGTATTTCGTGCTGCTGGTGCTGGCCAACGCCGGGCTGCTGCTGCTGATGCAGGCCGAGTTCCTGGCGACCGGGCTGGTCATCATCTACGCCGGGGCAATCCTGGTGACGTACATCTTCGTCATCATGCTGGCCCAGCAAACCTCCGGCAAAGCCCCGTACGACACCGAGGCCCGCGAGCCGCTGCTGGGCTGCCTGGCCGGATTTGTACTGCTGGCGGTGCTGGCAGGCGGTATTTATGGGACGGCCGTCCCAGGCGAATTGAAGCGGGCCGGCCCGGGCGGGCCACTGGCCGCCGAAGCGATCGACGTCCGGCCGGACCTGGCCCCCAATGCCGCGCTGCTCAGCGATGTCAACCGGCTGTCCGAGCCGGGGCCGGGCCACGGCACGACCGAGCGGCTCGGCACACACCTGCTCACGAGCTACTTCCTGGCGATGGAACTGGCCGGCGTGCTGCTGCTGGCGGCGATGGTGGGCGCGATTGCGATCGCGCGGCGGCAGTTGTCGGGGATGGAGGGGGCGGCATGATGTGCGTCGGAAGCCGCCGCGAATGCTGCGTCGCAGGTCGGTCCACCCCGCCGTCAAAGGGGGGGCGGCGATGCTGATTCCGCTGGTGCTGGTCGGGGCGGCGCTGTTTTCGCTGGGGCTGATCGGCTTCGTGACGCGCCGCAACCTCATCATCATTTTTCTGTGCACCGAGCTGATGTTTCAGGGGATTGTGCTGAACCTGGCCGCGTTCGGGCGTTACCCGCTGAGCGGGCCGCCGTCGCTGGACGGGCAGGCCTTCGCGATCTTCCTGCTGGCAATCGCCGCGGCTGAAGCGGCGCTGGGGCTGGCGCTGGTCGTGCTGCTGTACCGCTATCGCGGCACGCTGGATGCGAACGCCTACAAAGTGCTGAAGGATTCCTGATCGTGCTGCTGGCCGCCGAAACCGCCTCCTCGTTGATGAGCCTCGGGCTGACGCTGCCGCTCTGGCCGCTGCTGTCGGCGGCGCTGGTCGGCATCATGCTGGCCAGCGGGCGCTTCCGCGGGATGGCGCACGTCGCGGTCATCGCCGGGGCGCTGGTTGCGGCCGTGCTGGGAGCGGTCTGGTTCGTGCAACTTGCTCCGGCCGGCGACGGCCACGGGGCGACCGGCGGCGTGAGCATGGACATCGCGCCGTGGTTCAGCCTCGGCGACGGGCAGATGGTGGGGTTCAACTACTATCTCGACGGCCTGACGGGCGTGATGCTGCTGGTGGTCACGTCGGTGGCGCTGATGGTGGTGATCTACTCCGTCGGCTACATGAAGGATCATCACGGCCACCGCGAGCGCGGGTATGAGCGCTTCTTCGCCTTCCTCGGGCTTTTCATCTTCAGCATGCTGATGCTGGTGCTGGCCGGGAATTTCGTGCTGCTGTACCTGGGGTGGGAACTGGTCGGGTTGTGCAGCTACCTGCTGATCGGGTTTTATTATCGAAAGCCGGAGGCGGCCGCCGCCGCGAAGAAGGCGTTCCTCGTCAACCGCATCGGCGATTTCGGCTTTGCGCTGGGGATTTTCGCGCTCTACCAGTACATCCTGCCGCACGTCCAGCCGGGGGAGAACGCGCTGGACTACGCGGTTGTCTTCCGCCATGCCGCGCAACTGACGGCCGACCAGGTGAACCTGGTCTGCCTGCTGTTGTTCTGCGGGGCGATGGGCAAGAGCGCCCAGATTCCGCTGTATGTGTGGCTGCCGGACGCGATGGAAGGCCCGTCGCCGGTGTCGGCGCTGATCCACGCGGCGACGATGGTGACCGCCGGCGTCTACATGGTGGCGCGCTGCGGTCCGCTCTTCGCGAACGCTCCGGACGCGCTGGAGGTGGTGACCTGGGTGGGGGCCATCGGGGCGATCTACGCCGCGACCATGGCCATGGCGCAATACGACATGAAGCGCATCCTCGCCTATTCGACGATGTCGCAACTGGCGTACATGTTCGTTGCGCTGGGCTGCGGCGCGCCCGATTCAGCCGTGTTTCACCTCTACACGCACGCCTTCTTCAAGGCGCTGCTGTTCCTGGGCGCCGGCAGCGTGATGCACGCGATGGGGAACGTCATCGACCTGCGCGAGTTCAGCGGGCTGCGCAGCGTCCTGCCCACGACCCAGCGGCTGATGCTGATCGGCTGCCTGGCGCTGGCGGGTTTCCCGCTGCTGTCGGGATTCTGGAGCAAGGACGAGATTCTGCACGCGGCGCTGGAGCACAACTTCCCGGTGTTCGTGATCCTGCTGCTGACGTCCTTCATGACCGCCTATTACACGTTCCGCATGTATTTCCTGTGCTTCCACGGTCCGCTGCGGCTGCCCGCCGCCGCCGGGGCGCACCCGCACGACGCGCCGCCGGTGATGGTGCTTCCGATGACGCTGCTGGCGGCCGGCGCGGTGCTGGCGGGATACCTGGGCGTGGCGATTCACTGGGGCAGCCCGCTCGATTCGTTCCTGTTCGTGTTCCAGGGGCACGGCTGGTTCCATCACTATGTGCACAACGGCTCGATGGTGGTGACGCCGGTCGAGCATGGTTCGGGCAGCGCGGTGCTCTATTACGTTTCCGCCGCGGTCGGCATCGTCGGCATCTGGATGGCCTGGCGGCGCTACGGAACAGCCCCGCAGGATGAGCCGGACCGCAAGTCGTTCGGCCCGCTGTGGCTGCTGTGGCACGCGCGCTATTACGTGGACGAGATTTTCGACGCCGTGTTCGTGCAGCCGCTGCGCGCTCTCGGGCGGCTCTTCTTCGCCGTGGACCGTGCCGGTGTGGATGGCGCGGTGAATGCAATCGGCGGGACGCCGCGGGCGCTGGGCGCCGTGCTGCGGGTTGCGCAGAACGGCATGCTGCAAAGCTATGCGCTGACGACGGCGCTGGGCATCGCGGTGCTGGCGCTGCTGTGGCGCTTCGTCGGAACGCCGTGAGAACGGCGGCGGCCGCCGCGGGCGGCGCCGCGTGAGGATTCATGGAAGCGATCGGCCTGCACATCCTGATTTTCGCCCCCTTCGCGGCGGCGCTGGCGATCTGGTCGCTGCCCGCGTCGCGCGGGGACCTGGCGTATCGCATCGCCCTGGCCGTCGGCGGCATGGTCTGCGCCATCGGTCTGGGGCTGTGGTGGGTCACCACCGGCGACGCCGACGCGCTGATCGGCGAGACGCGCCTGACGTGGGTCACGATCGCCGACACGGCGGCCGGCGCCGGCGTCACGATCCGCTACCACGTCGGGCTGGATGCGATCTCGGCGGTGCTGGTCGGGCTGACGGCGCTGCTCGTGCCGCTGTCGATCGCCTGCGGCGCGGTGTCCATCCGCGAGCGCGCCACGGAGTACTACGCCTGGCTGATGGTGCTGACGGGGGCGATGTTCGGCGTCTTCGCGGCGCGCGACGTGCTGCTGTTCTACGTCTTCTTCGAGTTCACACTGGTCCCGCTCTACTTCCTGATCGGCATCTGGGGCGGGCCGGAGCGGCGCTACGCCGCCAACAAGTTCTTCCTGTTCACGTTCGTCGGCAGCGTAATCACCTTCGCGGGCATTCTGTACCTCGCCATCCGCGCCGCGGACGGCGGCGCAATCGACTTTGACCTGCTGCGGCTCTCATCCGTCTCGCTCAGCACCGCCGAGCAGTCGCTGCTCTTCCTGGCCCTGTTCTGCGGCTTTGCGATCAAGGTGCCCCTCTTCCCGCTGCACACCTGGCTGCCGCTGGCGCACACCGAAGCGCCGACGGCCGGTTCCGTGCTGCTGGCCGGGGTGCTGCTCAAGCTGGGCACGTACGGCTTTCTGCGTTTCAGCCTGCCGATGACGCCCGAGGGGGCGGTGGCCTGGGCGCCCCTGATGGGCGGGCTGGCGATCTGCGGCATCATCTACGGCGCGCTGATCTCGTGGGTGCAGCGCGACGTGAAAAAGCTGGTCGCCTATTCGTCGGTCTCGCACCTGGGCTTCTGCATGCTGGGCATGTTCAGCATGATGTCGGCCGGGCTGACCGGCTCCGTGCTGTACATGGTGAATCACGGCATCAACACCGGCGCGCTGTTCCTTGTCGTCGGCATGATCTACGACCGCTATCACACCCGCGACATGGACAAGCTCGGCGGACTGGCCCGCCAGATGCCCGTGATGAGCTTCTTCCTCATCATCTTCGTGCTGGCCAGCGTCGGCCTGCCGCTGACCAACGGCTTCATCAGCGAGTTCACCGTCCTGTTCGCCGCCTACCAGTCCAAGGTGCTCGGCCCGGCCTTCGGCGCCATGGGCGCTGTCGGCATCCTGCTCGGCGCCATCTACATGCTCTACATGACCGGCAAAGTGCTCTTCGGCCCGCTGAATGAGCCGCATGGCGGCCCCGATCTGCATAACGGCCGCCTCAAGCCCGACCTGACGCGCCGCGAAATCGCCATCCTCGCGCCGCTGGCGGCGCTGGTGCTGATCCTCGGCGTCGCGCCGAAGGTGCTGACCAATCCGCTCGAGCCGGTGCTCGAGGCGCGCGTGCTGGCGCGCGTCGCGCCCCATGTGGCGCCGGCCGCCCCGTCGGGGCGTCGCATGGCGGCCCTTCTGCCGGGCGCTGCCGCGCCGGAGGCGCCGTAAATGCCCGCTTCCTTCTATCCCCTGATCAACGTGGCCGGGCTGCTGCCGGAGATTCTGCTGGTCGCGGCCGGCTGCGCCGTGCTGCTGATGATCGGCCCCTCGCGGCGCTTCGTGCCGTGGACGGCGCTGGGCGCCGTGATCGGGGCGCTGGCCCTGCTGCTGTGGGGCGCGCCGCACCCCGAATCCGGCAGCGGCATGCGCTTCACGAGCGCCGCCGATTTCGTGCGGCACGCCACGTTGGTGGTCGGGGCGCTGCTTGTGCTGGTCGCATTCGCCCAGCCGCGCGACGACGAACGCGGCGAGTTCTTCTCGATGGTGCTGTTCTCGCTGGCCGGGCTGATGCTGCTCGGCGGCGCGTCGGACCTGGTGCTGCTCTTCGTCGCACTGGAGCTGGTCGGCATTCCGACCTATGTGCTGGTCGTGCTCAGCCGCCACAACGAGCGCTCGCTGGAGGCGGGGACCAAGTACTTCTATCTGGGGGCCATGGCCGCGGCCGTCACCGCGTACGGCTTCTCATTCCTGTACGGCGTCGCCGGCAGCGCCGACCTCGGGCGCGTCGCGACGGCTGTGACCGCCGCGCTGGCCGCCCCCGGCAGCGTGCCGCACGCACTGGCCCTGACCGGGCTGATGCTGTCGCTGGCCGGGCTGTTCTTCAAGATCGCGGCCGTTCCGCTGCACCTCTACATCGCCGATGTATATGAAGGCGCGGCCTCCAGCGTGGCCGGTCTGCTGGGCTTCGTGCCCAAACTGGCGGGGATCGTGGCCATCGTGAAGATGATCGAGGCCGCCGGCTGGTCCGCCGACCGCGGCGCGCTCTTCTGGACGTTGTGGCTGTCGGCCGCGCTGAGCATGACGATCGGCAACGTGCTGGCCCTGCGCCAGCACAGCATCAAGCGCATGCTGGCCTATTCCGGCATCGCGCACTCGGGCTACATGCTCGTCGGCCTGATCGCGGCCGGGTTATATGCGCGCGAGGGGTCGCAGGTCGGCGGGCTGATGGCCGACGGGCCGGGCGCGGTCTTCTACTACGCCGTCGCCTACGGCATCGCGAACCTCTGCGCCTTCGCCGTGCTGGGTGCGCTGCGCATCCGCGGGGCGGCGTGTGAGACGGTGCGCGACGTGGCCGGGCTGCTGCGTCGTCAACCGGCGCTGGCGCTGATCCTGGTCATTGCCATGTTCACGCTGATGGGGCTGCCGCCGACGCCCGGCTTCTGGGGCAAGCTTTCGCTCTTCGGCAGCGCCTGGAGCGCCGCCGCATCCGCCCCGGCTGATGTGCAGTGGTGGATCGGGGCGCTGGTGATCCTGGCGGTCGTGAATTCGGCGATCGGCGCGGCGTACTACCTGCGGGTCATCGCCGCCTGCATCCTGTACGAAAGCGATGAACCGGCGGATGCGATTCCGGCGCAGACGCCGCAATTCGGGGCCACGATGGCGGGCGTGCTGCTGCTGATCTACAGCTTCTTCCCCAACCCGCTGCTGATGATGAGCCGCACGGCGACCCGCGACCTGCGCGATCCGCTCGGCTTCGTGGTGGAGGCTCCGGCGGCCGGGCAGCCGGCGCCTGTGGCACTGTCTCCGCACGAGGAAGGCCGCGCGGGCGTCGCGCGATAGCGACGGCCGGCTGACGCGACGGCGGCGCGCCGCAGCGCCGAATCCCGAATCCTGCATCGCCCACCTGTCACCGCCCGCCTCGAAGCTCACGGGCCATCTTCTGATAATGCGCCTCGATGAGCGGCCGCGCCATGCCCAGCAGGTTCCGTGTCATCCGCTGTTCGACGGCCTCCCAATCCCGGAACAGCGTCGTCGCCGGCCGATCGTTCACGAGGTCCGCTGCGCTGACGTCCTGCAGATTGCGGATTCGATCCGCCAGGCTCGGGTGCGCGTAGTGCCAGCGCGTCGGCTCCATGAACAGCGCGTTTTCCGCGGCGATCCGTCGCGGCTCGGGCAGCTCGGCCCAGCGGCGGCGAACCTCGGCGTACAGATTGTGCATGTCACGCGTGTTCTGCGCGAAATCGAACAGCGCGCTCTCCACGGTCAGCTCCGGGACGTACGCGGACAGGTGCGTGCCGATCAGCGCGCGACGGGTGGTCCCGGCCCCGCAGATTTCCGCGGCCACGCGATCCGCCCGGTACTCGCGGTAGCGATGCTCGATGCTGCGCAGCCAGGTGAACAGCGCGAAGTATCCGAATAGCAGATAATGGGCGAGCCGCGCCATCCAGGGCGACTCTCTCGAACCCCCTTCATCATCTTTCCAGTCTTCAGTCTGCAGGTACGCACCCACCAGCATGGCGTCGGCGAAGCGGTCCGCCATGCGGCCTTCACGCGTGTCGCCGGCCGCGGCATGCGCGATCTCATGACAGATGACCGCCGCGAATTCGTCGACGCGCAGGTGCATCAGCAGCGCGGCGCCGATCAGCAGGCAGCGCTGGGTGCGCACCTCCCCGCTTTCATCCCTGACGAGCAGATCCCCGATTCCGGCCCCGTCTCCCGGCGTCAGAGCGCACACATCCGGCGGCTCCACGGCCATCCGACGACAGATGCGCTCCACCAGGGCGTGGAATCGCGGGTGGCGCAGCGGCGCGATCACCTCATCGGAGGGCGGCGCGTCTGCCGCCTCCCGTTTCGCAAACAGAGGCCCCAGCCCGATCAGAAGCAGGATGCACACCAGTAGAGTGGAAATGTCGAAGCAGACCACCAGCAGGCAGAGATAAAACCGCAGGGCCGACACACGGCCGAGAAACTCGATCTGGCCCGTGAATACGAAATAGGTAAGCCAGGCCGCTCCACCGGCGAGCACCGTCACCAGAAGCAGAACGAAGGGCACGTACAGCGCGATCACGGTCGGCAGCGCCGCCCGCGCTGCGCGATGCCGCCACTCGGAGCGCGGGTCGCGCATCACCGGCACGTCCGGGAGACCGGCACGAATCGGACCGGGCATGATTCCCCGCGATCACTGCTGCGCCGCCGGGCGGCTGGCCGAGATTCGGGCGCTTGCACCAGAACCGGGTGCGCATCGTACCACGGGCCGAAGGCAAGGGTAGAGGAGCCGCCGGGGCGTCCGATCCTCCCGCCGTCTCAACCCCCGCGATAGATGCCCTCGTTGAGAATCTCCATGTAGCGATCGGGGTGGCGCGGCGGGCCGAAGCCGAACCGCGCATACAGGCCGTGGGCGTCCATCGTGGAGAGCACGAAGCGCCGCAGCCCCTGCAACTCCGGGTGCGCGAGGATGCACTCCATCAGCCACGCCGCCAGCCCCCGCCCGCGGGCCGGCTCCTCGATGAACACGTCGGAGAGATAGGCATAGGTGGATCGATCGGTGATGACCCGCGCCACGCCGATCTGCCGCTCTCCGTCATACAGGCCGAAGCACAGCGCCCCGCAGAGCGACCGCAGCACGGTCTCGCGCGGAATCCCCGCCGCCCACGCCGTCCGCCTCAGGAAGTCGTGTACAACGTCCGCATCGAGGCGGGTTGTGTCCGTGCTGACGCACAGCTCGCCGCGCCGCCATTCGTGATGCTCCGTCTGCCACGCCACGGCGTCGCCGACGCGGATCTCGCCGCCGCGAAGCACCTGCGCCCGCAACCCGCCGCGATGCAGCAGGGCCGCCACGGCGCCGCGCTGCGTGCGGCTTTCGAGCGTCTTGCACGGCTCGCACTGCCGCGCGCCGCGCAGCACCGCCGACCCGATGCGGAAGCGCCGCCCGATCAGGTGCGCCAGCGGCACGCCGCGGCAGAGCAGGTTGCGGCGGGAATCGGCGTGCGAGAGCTGCACGCCGGCCTCGTCGGCCGCAGCGCGCAGCGCCTCCTCCTCGATCAGCGTGATCTGCCAGTCGCCCGGGGCTTTTGACGTGCCCTGCGGCTGGTCGCCGGCGTTGTGGTCGCCCTCGAGGCCGACGCCGGCGACGGCCCGGACGCGATCCAGAGGGATGGGCGGCGCGCCGGCTGCCGGGCAGATCTGAATACCGAGGATTTCACCGTTCATGACTTCGCCTCCGACAGACCGGTTTCGCGATGATTGGAGCGCAGGGGCAACGCTTCTGTTCGATACGGACTGGAAAGAAGATCAATCCACAGATGACACAAATGTTTCGAGTCCTGGGTCGGATCGGAATGGGCGGGCTGCCGGCCGCAGCAGGGCGATCACACAGGCGTTCATGCAAGACGGGCGCAGGCGGAACTCCCGGTATCTGGTCTGGCGCGCGACGGCGGCAAACCAGGCCGTTCGGCATGGCGATGACCCGCAGTCTGCCGCGCGCTATACGCGTCTTTCATCCACAGATTCCGCCCGGGAGCCGTTGTGCAGTCTACTTTGGGCGGCAAGCCGTAGAGCTGCACGGTTACGTGCTCGGAGTGAGTACAGGAACTCCCGTCTTGTCGCCCAGCCAATTCAGCATATTGAGAAACTCAGGGCACTGGCGGCGATTGTTGCGGTACACAACCTCCCGCAGGTCTGATACTCTCTTGAGTACGTTAGGCGCGTCTGTCGTATCGCGGTACTCGCGGCGATTGGGATGCTTGGCTCTGAATAGCTTGTCGATAATCTCCTTCGGCGGCTTCTCACCGTTCTGATCCTCAACCGGCTGACGCCAGTCTCCGAGGCGCTCCCTGGTCTGGAGCACCTCCTTGAGCTGATCGACTGCGGCGAGGAGCAGCATCTCCAGGTCGTATTTCAATACGCCGGCGTAGAAGCGCGCGAGAAGAACGTCGATACTCTCTCGGCGTACTCTGAAAGTGTCTCGCAGAGCAACGCGAACTGCGGCTCTTTGTAGTGTCTTGAGGCTATCCGCGCACGTGTGCCAATGCCGGGCGGTCCGATCAGACTGCAGCGGGTAGAGATCGGGCAATCCGACTACAAGGTCACGTTCATTATTCGAGAGTTTCTCCGCTGCAAGGCTGCCAAGATTCGCAAGCAGTTTTGACTTTCCCCCCTGTGGGAGTAGCCTCACCGCCCATGTGGATCCTGTTCCGTGGAGTGCGCCAATGTCGCGCTTCCATCGATCGAAGAGTACGTCGAGCGCGGAGGCATCCGCCGGTCCTTCAACGTAGATCCACACGTTCACGACAGAACATCCAGCTCACCGGAAGCGTGCAGATCACCGATCCCGGGGCCGACGGCTGACTCGAGCAGCGTCCTCAGGCTTTGACGGGTTCCCGGGCGAAACCATCGCGCTTGTGCACCCTCGCGCCCCATGACAGCCACGTCATCGATGCCGAACGCGGACACCAACTGAGGGCTATGAGTCGTAATGATCACCTGGGTTCGATCGGACGCGGACTTGATCACGTCGGCGATGATCGGCAGCAGTCTGGGGTGCAGACCGGCCTCCGGCTCGTCGATGGCGACGAGCGCCGGCCGTGCCGGATTCATCAGTGCCGCAAAGAGCAGCAGGAATCTGAGCATGCCGTCGGAGAGCTCCCACAATTCGGTCGGGCCGCGTTGCCCGCTCTCGGGCGTGCGGACCAGAACGCGCGGCTCGCCGCCATACGCAGTCTCGGCCCGCACATCTTCAACATGAGGGTAGGCGCGTCGAAACGTCTCCCGAAGCTCCTCGGCGATGTCACGCAGCTCATACTGGGTGAGAATCTCGTGGATCACGGAGCCGAGATTCTCGCCGTCGGCCCAGAGTACTGCGTGCCGCCGGATCTCCGCGGCCCTGCTGCGCACAGCCGAGCTTCGGCGCACGTCGAAGCCGGGGTAGAAAAGCAGATTTGCGAGGTACGCGCGCACCCAGGTCGGTATCGGATACTCGTTCTCAAATCGCATGCGAGAAAGCGTCAGATCGCCCTGCAAGCTGACTGACTCAGGCGGCTCCGCGCTGGCAGCATCGCCGGCCGCAGCACCATTGCCGGGAGACGCGGGCTGGTTGAAGGGGACCAGCTTCCGAGAGGCCGCTTGGAACACCCGCGCGCCGCGCGAATCCACTTCGAGCATCTTGAACGGCTGAGAGTGCCCCTCGCGGGGTGCCGCATTCCGGAGACACTCGTACCGGGGGACGATCTCTCCGGCCGTGCTCCGCCCGATTCGAGCCTCGTAGACGACCGCACTCCTGTCGGCGATCGGCATCTTTGACCAGATGGGGTGCCAGTCGGGCTTGGTCATTTCAACGGTCCAGCCGATCTCATCGCACTCGCGCCCCCGACTCGGCACCGACCACATCCCCCCGCGCGCGGCAATCACCTTGTCCAGCGACACGTCCATCGCATGCGCCACCATCGAAAGCGCATCGAGCAAAGTGCTCTTTCCGGTCGCGTTTGCTCCGACGATTACCGTCAGGCGCGAAAGGTCCGCCTCGAAGCCGTCGAGCAGCCGGTAGCCGTCGAATCGGATGTCCGTAATCATGCGATCGTCTCGCGAGCCGTCCCCCCCACCGTCAACGGCACGCCCCCGCTCTTGCGCGGCAGCGGGTCCGGCGGCTTCACGTCCACATGCGCATTGGTCAGCGTCGCCTCCCCGCGCTGCACCGCCGCCTGCAGCGACCGGCATTCCTCCAGCAGCGCGTCAAGCATCCGATCCTCGGGAACCGTCTGCCGCTGCTCCCCCTGCACATAAATGATCCCCTTGCGATTGCCGGCGAAAATCGCCACATCCGCCCCTTCGCACTCGCCCGGCCCGTTCACCACGCAGCCCATCACCGCCACCTTGATCGGCAGCGAAATCTCCGCGGCAAGCTTTTGCCGCACGTCAGTCACCAGCTTGAACAGATCCACCTCGATCCGCCCGCAGGTCGGGCAGGCGATCAGCTCCGGCTCGGTGCGCGGCCGCAGCCCCAGGCAGCAGAGCAGCTCCTTGCCGTCCTCGATCTCGTGAATCGGGTCGGCGGCGTAGCTGATGCGAATCGTGTCGCCGATGCCGTTGGCCAGCAGCGCCCCCAGCGCCGTCACGCTGCGGATGCGCCCCGTCTCCGGCGGCCCGGCGTGCGTGACGCCCAGGTGCAGCGGGTAGTCATACCGGCGGCTGATCTCGGTGTAGGCGTCGATGACGATCGTCGGGTCAATGCTCTTCGCGCTGATGACGATGTCGTGAAAGTCCGCCTCGTCAAAAATGCGCAGGTACTCATCGAGCTTGTCCAGCATGAGCCGGATCAGGCTGGCGCGGTAGTTGCTCTCCAGCGTGGCCTTTTCCTCCGCCCGGCGCGACTTGTCCCGCCGCTCGACAATTCCGCCCTCGTTCACGCCGACCCGGATCGGAATGCCGCGCTCCTTGCAGGCCGCGATCACGCGCTGCACCTTGGCGCGGTCCTGAAAGTTCCCGGGGTTCAGGCGGATCTTGTGGATTCCGGCTTCGATCGCCTCCATCGCCCGCTCGAAGTGGAAGTGCACGTCCGCCACCAGCGGCACCGGCGACGCCGCCAGGATGTGCGGCAGCGCCTCCGTGTCGCGCCGATCGGGGACGGCCACGCGCACCAGGTCCGCCCCGGCCCGCGCCAGCCGCTGAATCTGGTCGATCGTCTTGTCGATCTCGTAGGTGTAAGTGCTGGTCATGGACTGCAGCGCCACCGGCGCATCACCGCCGATGCCGACGCCGCCGACGTTCACCCGTCGCGTTTTTCTGCGAACTGCCATCGCGTGCCATCTCCTGCCGAAATCCTGCGGATTCCCGAATAAGGCCGGCCGCCGAGCCGGACCGGCCTACGCCGACAGCGACGCCAGGTCGGCCGCCTCCGCGCGACCCTCGACGAAGCGCCGCACGCGCTCATCCGCACTGCTGCGCAGCGCGGCAGGCTCGCCGTCGGCGATGAAGCGCCCCTCCCACAGCATCAGGATGCGGTCGCCGACCTCGGCGGCGCTGTGCATGTCATGCGTCACGATCACCCCCGTCACGCCCAGCTCGCGCTGCAGCAGGCGGATGAGCTTGTTGATGCTGTCGCTGCGCTGCGGGTCCAGCCCGGCGGTCGGCTCGTCATACAGAATCACCGCCGGCGGCGGCTCCAGCGCCAGCGCGCGGGCCAGCGCCACGCGCTTCTTCTCTCCGCCGGAAAGCTGCGCCGGCCGCTTCTGCTCAAAGCCGCTCAGCCCGACCATCTGCAGCCGCCGCGTCACAATTTCGCGGATCCGCTCGCGCGACAGCCGCGCGCTGCCCGTCTCCGTCAGCGGGAAGGCCACGTTCTCGGCGACGGACATCGAGTCGAACAGGGCGTTGAGCTGAAAGACGAAGCTGATACGGCGGCGCACCGCGACCAGTTCGCGCTCCCGCAGCGTGTCCACCCGCCGCCCGTCGAAGTACACCTCCCCGCGATCCGGATGCAGCAGCCCGACGACGTGCTTGAGCAGCACGCTCTTGCCCACCCCGCTGCGGCCGATGATGACCGTGTTCTTGCCGCGCTCAATGCGCAGGTCAATGTCGTCCAGCACGCGCTGCGGGCCGAAGGACTTCGACACCCGCCGCAGTTCGATGATCGTGTCCGCGGGTCGGCTCATCCGGCGCACGCCCCCGGCGCGGCCGACAGCAGCGGCAGCGCCAATCCCGGGCCGGCCGTCCGGGCCGACTCGGGCGCCGCGGGGAGCGCAGCCGTGACAGCCGGCATGCGCGGCGGCGAAACCACCCCCTCGACCTGTCCCAGCAGCGTCAGCGGCGTGGCCTCCTCGACGCGAACGCGGACAATTCCGCCGATCAGTTCCGGCGCACCCGGGAAGACGACGATCAGGTCGCCGGGGCTGCGGCCGACGAGCTGCGCAGCGCGGGTGCGCGACACCTCCGCGCCGCGGTCCTGCTCGGATTCCTGCATCAGCGGCGCCTCGCCGCGCGCCAGGGCGGCCTGCGCCTGACGTGCCACCTTGCTATACCCCTCGACCAGCACCTCGACCGTCTGCCCGATCAGCGCCTGCCGGCGGCGCAGCCCGATCCCGGTCTGCACGGCCAGCAACTCGCGGTTGCGGGCGATCTTGACCTCGGTCGGCACGTCGTCGGGGAGATTGCGGTCGGCGGCGGTGGCCGGGCGCGTCGAATACTTGAACACGAAGACGGTGTTGTATTCCACCCGGCGGACCAGCTCGCAGGTCTGCTCGAAATCCGCGTCGGTTTCGCCGCAGAAGCCGACGATGAAATCGCCCGCCAGCGCGACGTGCGGCACATAGCGCCGCGCCGTGTCCATCAGGCGCAGATAGTCCGCGGCGGTGTAGGTGCGGCGCATACGCCGCAGCACGGCGTCCGAGCCGCTCTGAGCCGGGATGTGCAGATAGGGCATCACGCGCGGGTAGTCGCGCATCACGCGGAAAATGTCCTCGTCCCAGTCCGCGGGAAAGCTGGTCACGAAGCGCACGCGGTCCAGCCCCTCGATCGCCTGCACGCGCTCCAGCAGTTCGGCGAAGCGCACCGCCCGCCCGTCCTCCTGCTGCACATAGCTGTTAACCGTCTGCCCCAGCAGCGTCACCTCGCGGCAGCCGCGCTGGGCCAGCATCCGCGCTTCGGCGACGATGTGCGCAGCCGGACGGCTGCGCTCCGGTCCGCGCGTGAACGGCACGACGCAGTAGGTGCAGAACTTGTCGCAGCCGCGCTGCACGCGGATGTAGGATTGCAACGCCGCCGGGCCGGTCTGCGGCGCACGGGAAAGGTCCAGCGCCTCCAGACTGTCGTATTCCAGCGCCCGCGCCAGCACCTCCGTCCGTCGCGACAGGCTGCCGGCCAGCGCCGTGACGCGCTCGTGCCGCTCCCAGACCTCCTGCAGCAACCCCGGCAGGCGGTTCAGCTCACCCGGGCCGCAGAGCAGGTCCACGTGCGGCGCCTTGGCGAACAGCCCCTCTTTCTCCCGTTCGGCCATGCAGCCGATGACCCCGACGACCGTCTGCGGCCGACGGCTCTTGAGGCGCCGCAACTGCCCGAGCCGCGACAGCACCTTGTCCTCGGCGTGCTGCCGGACGCTGCACGTGTTGAACAGGATCACGTCCGCGCCGTTCATCTGGTCCGTCGGCGAAAGGCCCAATGCGCGCAACTGCCCATCGACCAGCTCGCTGTCCAGCACGTTCATCTGGCAGCCGAACGTTTCGAGGTAATAGGTGTCGGCGGCGGCCACGGCGTTCACACTCCGGGGATTCGGGCGACCTGCGCAGCAGGCTGCCGGGAGTATAGCCGCGCGGCACCCGCAGCGCATGCAAAGGGCGCGCGCTGGCCGCTGGTTCGCGGCGACGGACGTTTTTATGAGACGATAGGCGGTTCAAAATATTAAAAATGTGTTGATCCGCCGGGTCGGGGGTAGTAGGGTGAATAGGCCTCATCGCAGTGGATGGGCGGAGCTTCGCCCGCTTCGGTGCTTCCTTCCCGATGCCGGGCCGCATTCCGCGAGCCGCGCAGCACTTCGCACGTCTGCGTCGCGTCGCTCCGACCTGCAGGAAATTTCCGGCCGCCGCGTTGTCGGCGGATCGTGAAAAGCATGTCGAGCATTTCAACCGGGAGTGGCATCATGTTCGCGAGAATTCGCCTGTTGTGTTGCGCTGCGCTGTGTTTGCCCCTGATCGCAGTTCCCACCCTTTCGTTCGCTGTCGATTTTCCTGAGACAGAGGACAACAACTCGAAGGCCGCGGCGAACGCGGTGACGCTGGCCGCGGGCGACAGCGTGAGCGGCACGACCACCGGCACGAGCACGGCCAGCGGGCTGGGGTCGCTGGATTATTTCCGCGTGAAGACGACCGCCGCGGCGCTGGACGTTTATCGTCATCGCCTGACGCAGACGGCCGGCAGCGTGTCGATCACGCCGACGATCCGCGGCCTGAACCAGGCCAGCGGCGTGATCGGCACAACCGACACGACGATCCAGACCGGCGCTCTGACGCCGGAACTCGTGCAGTGGTACGGCTTCGGCAAGGAGGAGGAGTTGTACTTCCGCCTGGCCGGCACGACCGCGACGACGGCGCGCTACCAGTACGACCTGAGCACGACGACGGTGTCGGTGATCGCCGGTCCGACGAACCTGCTTCCCGGCTCGATCACGATCAGCCGCGCGGGTCACACGACCGACACGGATTTCTGGGTCTACGACTCGAACAACGACGTGATTGCCGATTTCGGCAACGACGACCCGAACACGCTGACGCGCAACTTCCCCGTGGGCAGCTACCTGCTGGCGATCACGAACTTCAACTTCGCGAACAACCAGCCGGCCGCGACGGGTGAGACGTTCCTGTCGGGCGCGGTGATGGACTTCGCGAACGTGATCGCGAACTCGAGCACGACGTCGGCGCTCAACGTCTCGACGCGCTTCACGGACACGGCCGGTGCGCAGGACGTCGCGGCGACCAAGGTGGGTGCCTTTGACGTCGTGTTCATCTCGTTCACCGTGGCCGACCCACCGATCGGCGCCTGCTGTTTGAATGACGGAAGCTGCTTCGACGGTGTCACGTCGATCAGTTGCGCCGACGCCGGCGGCACGTTCCAGGGCGCGTTCACGGATTGCCTCAGCGTCGTCTGCCCGATCCGTGAAGCCTGCTGCTTCCCGAACGGCTCCTGCGAGATGCGCGATATGACGCCGGTCGACACCTGCACGCCGGCCGGCGGTGTGCCACAGGGCGGCGGCTCGTCCTGCACCCCGAATCCGTGCCCGCAGCCGGAGGCCTGCTGCCTGTCGAGCGGCGCGTGCAGCCTCCTGGTCCCCTCCGTGTGCGCAAGCCAGGGTGGCGTTCCGATTGGCGGGCCCTCCTGCGGAGTCGTATCCTATCCGCCGCCGGTGCAGTGGCCGGACGGCTTCATCGACATCCGCTCGCGCCCCGATGCGCAGAACCTGACCTCGCTGGGCGATGACGGCAACTCCGGCGCGCTGTCGCTGGGCTTCTCGCACCCGCACTATGGGCTGATCTACAGCTCCATCTACGTGAACGCCAACGGCATCGTGAGCTTCTCGCCGTTGAGCGGCACCAATTTCAACAACACGGCATTGCCTAACGCGGCCGCGCCGAACAACGCGCTCTATCCGCTGTGGGACGACCTGAACATGGATCCGACCTCGACGACGCCGGGTCACGGCACGTTGCACTTCGCCGTCACCGGCTGGGCGCCGAACCGGGTCGCGATTGTGCAATGGACCGAGGTGCCGCAGTTCAACTCCCCCTGGCCGAACAGCTCGAACACCTTCCAGGTGCAGATCTTCGAGACCAGCGGCTGTGTCGAGTTCCATTACGCCCAGATCGACGCCTTCGCTCCGGCCGATGCCACCGTCGGCGTGGAAAACGCCGCCGGAAACCAGGCCACCTACAACGACGGCGCCGCCATCCTGGCGAGCAACCTGCGGCTGGTCTACTGCCCGGATGGCAACCCCTGCCCGCAGCCCAGCGGCGCTTGCTGCCTCGACGGCGTCTGCCAGCCGCTGACCCGCGCTCAGTGCCAGCAGCAGTGCGGCACCTACGAGGGCGATCTGCCGTGCGGGCCGCTCTCGTGTGCGCCGATCAATGACTATCTGACGACCTGCGGCGAGACGTACGTCCACGTCGGCATTCCGGGCAGCATCTATCCGCCGCTTCCGCCGAACTTCTTCGGCCCCGGTTCCGATCCCTTCATCGGCACGATTTTCTCGACCGGCCAGCCGCTTGATCCGGGCGGCCTCGGCGCAACGGACACCATCGTCCGGCGCCCGTTTGACCCCTTGCAGCCCTTCGACCCGCCCGGCGCCGCCGGCACCGTGCCGATCGAGATCGTGGCGCTTCAGCTTGTGTCGATTCAGCCGATCACGGTGACGCACAACGGCGGAATGACCTCTTCGCAGTGGGATGTGCGGATTGACCTCTCCGCGACGCCGCAGGCCATCGGCGGAGCGAACGCCCTCAAGACGCATCCCAACGGCGGAACGTGGGACGCGATGCTGCCCGTTCAGCCACGCTTCACCTTCCTCGAGGTCGGTGGGCCGGGCGTCGTCCAGTTGGATCCCGGTCTGTTCGCGTTCCCGCCGATCCAGTTCCAGATGACGGCCGAAGATTTCGTTCACGTGCTCGGTCCGCCGGTGGCACTGATCACCGATCCCGACACCAACTGGAAGATCGGCGTCCGCGAGACGATCCCGGGCAACCCGAACTCGCAGGAAATCGTCCCGATCGACCCGGTTGCGCCGGGTACGGCGGCCCACGGCGTCTGTCCGCCGCGCGAACGCCGCTGCATCTACCGCATCACCTGCATCGAGGGCACCGATTGCGCCGGGCTTCCGGTCGGCGTCGGAATGCTGGTCGCCGGCTCGACCTGCCCGAACGGCACTTGCTCCACGGCGATTTTCCACCGCTGGGGCGACACCAACTGCTGCATCCATGCGGTGCTGGTGGATTGCTCGGACATCCCGGTTCCCGTGATGCCGATCACGCTGCCCTGCCCGTGCGTGCCGCGCGGCGCCTGCTGCCTGCCGGGCGGCTGTGTCGAGGGTGTCACGCCGGCCGATTGTGCAGCCGGCGGCGGCTTCTACTACGGCGACGGCAGTTCGTGCCCCATCTGCGATGATGGCAACCCGTGCACGGACGATTCCTGCGATCCGGCCACCGGCGCCTGCATCCACACGCCGTCGCCCGCCGGCACGCCGTGCCCGCTGCCGCCGATCGAGTGCTTCGTCAGCGTCTGCGACGGCGCAGGCAACTGCATCTACGTCGTCACGCCCGGCGCCGCCTGTGCGGATGACGGCAACCCCTGCACCGACGACATCTGCGATGCCGCCGGAATGTGCACCCATCCGCCCAAGCCGTTCGGCGCTCCGTGCCCCGATGACGGCAACCCCTGCACCGACGACATCTGCGACGGCGCAGGCGGCTGCATCCACCCGCCGCACCCGTTCGGAATGCCCTGCGGTCCGGGCGGACTGTGCTTCGACGAAATCTGCGACGGCGCCGGCAACTGCATCGTCGTGTTCCGTCCGTTCGGCGCTCCGTGCGGTCCGGGCGGACTGTGCTTCGATGAAATCTGCGACGGCCTGGGCAACTGCATCGTCGTTCCCAAGGCCGCCGGCACGCCCTGCGGCCCCGGCACGCAGTGCACGCTCGACATCTGCGACGGTCTGGGTAACTGCATCGTCGTGAACCGCCCGGATGGCACCCCCTGCAACGACGGCAACCTGTGCACGGTCGGCGACCGCTGCATCGGCGGCGTCTGCGTCGGCGGTCCGCCGGTGGTCTGCGACGACGGCAACCCCTGCACCACCGACACCTGCAACCCCGCCACCGGCCTGTGCGTCTTCACGCCCGTGCCGGACGGTACGCCCTGCAACGACGGAAACGCCTGCACCGGCCCCGATCGCTGCATCGGCGGTAACTGCACCGGCGCGCCGATCGTCTGCGACGACGGCAACCCGTGCACCGATGACAGTTGCAACCCGGCCACCGGCTGCGTGTTCGTCTATGCCTGCCAGGCCTGCTGCCTGCCGGGCGGCGGATGTGCGGATGTTCGCCCCGCTGACTGCCTTGTCATGGGTGGCACGCCGCAGGGTGCGGGCACGCTCTGCGCGACGACGATCTGCGCCGTGCCGGATCCGTGCAGCGGCGTCCTCGTCGGCGACGCGAACTGCGACGGCTCGGTCAACAACTTCGACATCGACTTCTTCGTCGAGGGTGTGCTGGTCGGTTCGCCGCCGGATCCTGTCCCGCCGACCGGCGGGTACCTCGGGCTTGGCGGCACGCCTGCCTGCTGGGCCAAGCGACGTTGCTGGGGTGACGTCAACTGTGACGGCGTCTTCAACAACTTCGACATCGACCCGTTCGTTATCTGCATCCTCACCCCGCCGCCTCCGGGCAGCGGGTGCCCGGGCTGCGGTCCGCAGGCCTGCTGCCTCGGCGGCGGCGCCTGTTCGAACATGTACCCGGCCGGATGCACGCTCAGCGGCGGCGTCCCGCAGGGCGCCGGGTCGAACTGCGGCATCGTGATCTGTCCGTAATCCGGCGCGCGGCACGTCCGCGAGTCCGGTGAGCCTCGCGTAGGTCAACCCCGGCGGTTCGTCGCTCAACGGGCGGCGAGCCGCCGGGTTCCTTTCCACCCCCGCCCGGCCGATTCGCACGTCATCGTCGAGCGTTTCGCAGCGCCTTTCGCAGCACGTTTCGCATGCGGCCGCGTCCCCTGACCCGATATCATGACCTTCGGGCGCAACGCAGCGCCCGCGGAGGCGAGCGATGAAGCTGCGGACCGGGATGAAGCTGCGGGCGCGGTCGCGGATGGGGATGAGGGCGCGGGCGATCGTGTCCGCAATCGGCGCATGGATCCTGGGCGGGCTGTGCAGCGCCGCTGCCGACCCGATCCAGGTCGCCTTCCTCTGGCACATGCACCAGCCGATCTACTTCCCCTACGAATCCCCGATCACGGCCGACAACAACGGCCGCTTCAGCTTCAGCGTCAAGGACATCCACAACCAGCGCTTCGGCCCCTACACCGGCTGGCCGCGCGACGCGATCCAGGCCGGTCTGGGCCTGCCGCACCTCGGCGCACACATCAGCTTCTCCGGCTCACTGATCGAAAACCTCCATGCAATGCAGGCCGCCGGCGTCAACGGCGGCATGTGGAACAACTGGACGCTGCCCTACGCGCAGGCCCGCTCCTGGAACACCGCGCTGGGCAATCCGCGGCTCGATCTCGTCGCCTTCGGCTACCACCATCCGCTCATGCCGCTCCTGGACGAAGCCGACATCCGCATGCAGATCCGCCTCCACCGCCACGTCTTCGACCAGACCTGGCCGGGCGGTTACGCCCCCGGCATGTTCCCTCCGGAGACCGCCTTCTCCACGCGCATCATCTCCGCACTGGTCGCCGAGGGCGTCGAATGGGTCATGGTGGACAACATCCACTTCGATCGCGCCTGCGTCGGCTACCCGCACACCAACGCATCCAACCTCTACCGCCCTAATCGCGCCGATCAGATCAACCCCGATCCCGCCGCGACGGGCGGCGCGTGGGTGCAGCTCAGCAACCTCTGGGCGCCCAGCCGCGTCTCGGCCCCCTTCGGCTACCTGCCGCACCGCGCCCAGCACGTGAACCCCGCCACCGGCGCGATCTCGTAGCTCACCGTCGTCCCCGCGGCGCGCTACGAAGGCAACGAGGACGGCCGCGGCGGCTACGGCGCGTTTCTCTTCGACGGCGTCATGGACGCATACCTGCAGTACAGCGGCGTCGGCGGCCGGCCGATGCTCGTGCTGCTGCATCACGACGGCGACAACTTCGGCGGCGGCAGCGAGGCCTACTATCACCACAACTGGAACAACATGGTGAGCTGGGCCGCCGGCGACCCCGATTACGACGTCACCACCGTCGATGACTACCTCGAGCGCTGGCCCACCCCCGCCGGCGACCTGATCCACGTCGAGAACGGCTCCTGGGCCGGGGCGGACAACGGCGACCCCGAATTCAAAAAGTGGCTCGGCGATCCCAACGGCTCCGGCTGGAGCCCCGACCGCAACAGTTGGGCCGTGATGACCGCCGCCAAGAATCACGTGCTGATGGCGGAATCGATCTCCCCCGCCCTCAACCTGCAGAACATCCTCCACGGCGTCGGCTCAAACACCGAGCGCGCCTGGCGCTGGCTCCTGGTCGCGCAGGCCAGCGACTACTGGTACTGGGACGGCAGCGGCGAGCCGTGGGACTCCAACGTCACCCGCGGCTGCAACCAGGCCGTGAGCTTCGCCAACAGCGTCATCGCCGGCCAGCCCGATCTCTATCCGCCGACAGTCTTCATCCCTCAGCGCGACCCCTACAACCCCGGCGATTACGAGTGGGGCACACTGCCCGAGCCGGCGGATTTCACCATCTGGACCTTCGCCTACGACGTCAACGGCGTCGCCGCGGTCACGCTCAAGTACCGCATCGACGCCGACGGCCTGAACCCGCTCTCCTCGACGCAGAACGAGACCTACGCCGGCGGCCCCGAGGTCGGCGGCTGGATCAGCATCCCGATGACCGCCTCGTCACTGCCCGCTCCGCCGGCGCACATCCTGCCCGCGACCGTCCGCGCACAGCAATACTCGGCGATGATCGTCAACGTCCGCGATGAGCTGCTCGATTACTACGTCGAGTCCGTCGACAGCGTCGGAAACATCGCCCGAACCGACATCCAGCACGTCTGGGTCGGCAGCGGCGTCACCAACCCCGGCGGCCCGGCCGTCACGGTCACACCCGCCCCGCCGGTCGCCGGCCAGAATGTCACCATCGACTATGACCCCGTCGGCCGCGTGCTGGCCGGCGCGCCGAACGTGCGCCTGCATTACGGCTTTGACAACTGGTCCACGGTGATCAACCCCGATCCGGCGATGACCTGGATCGCCGTTGATTCGAAGTGGCGCATCACGGTGCCGGTCCCGTCGACGGCGACGCAACTGGACATGGTCTTCCACAACGGCGCCGGCCTCTGGGACAACAACGGCGGCGCCGACTGGCACTTCGCCGTCACCGGCGGCCAGCCGCCGCCGGGATTCCAGATGGACGGTGTGCTGGATGCGGGCGTGCCGCTGCTGGCGTCCAACGGCGGAATGAGCCTCTGGGCGAAGGTGGTCGGCGACGTGCTCTACGTCGCGACCCCCGACGCCGGCGAGGGCAACGACCATTTCATCTATGTCGCCGATCTGCCGGGACCGCTGGTCGCGGCGAACTGGGCCAAGAGCGGCCAGGTGGCGGCCTGGGACGCCTACCTCGCCGATGAGAACAACAACGACTTCGAAGGCTGGTTCGACGCCGTCGGCACGCGCAGCGCGGCCACCGGCCCCAACGGCGGCGTCCTCGAAGGCACGCTCAACCTCCGCGAGGAATTCGGCGGCACGCTTCCGACGGAAATCTGGCTGGCGGTCGGCGTCTTCGCGACGGCCGACGGCGGCGGATTGATCTGGCAGTCGCAGGTGCCCGCCAGCGTGAACAGCAACGGCAACATCGACGCGGCGGAGTACCTCCGGCTGGAGATCGCGCCGCCGGTGCTGGTCGGAGACATGAACTGCGACGGCTTCGTGAACAACTTCGACATCGACGCCTTCGTGCTGGCGCTCACCAACCCGCCGGGCTATGCGGCGGCCTTCCCCGGCTGCGACGCCGCCGCCCGCGGGGATGTGAACGGCGATGGCGCGTTCAACAATTTCGACATCGATTCCTTCGTGGAGCTGATCCTCGGCGGGCCGTAGTGCGGCTTCAGAAGTGCTGTGGCGATGTACGCCACCGCCACCGCCGCCGCCGCCGCTGCTGCCGTAGCGTGCCATTGTTGTGTCATCCGTGTTCTCCCGCTGTGTCCCCAGCGTGCCATTGCTGTGTCAGCAGTGGCGCTCCATGAGTGGATGCACTGCTCACAGTTCATCAGCACATGCACTCCACGCCCTGCACTGCTCATAGTTCATCAGCACATGCACTCCACGCCCTGCACTGCTCATAGAGCTTACTGCTGCCCACACTTGCACCCCGGCAGGGGTGCCGGGTTGTAGCCACGGGTGTAGCGCCGCCCGGCGACAGCCGGGCGAAGCGGAACCCGTGGATCCCGACGCGCCGCGCGCCTGCCCCGAAGGGGCAGAGGAATCTCTCCGACTCGCCAAACCAGAAAATGCGCTCCCGGCGCCCCTCCGGGGCTAAAAATCCTGTTGTCCCGCATCCACGGGTTCCGTCGCTGCTGCGCGTCGACTCCACCCGTGGCCACAGCCCACGGCCCCGTCGGGGCCGAAAATGCGGACAATGGAAAGTTCACTGAGCAGCGGCACCCGACACCGAGCGGCCGGCTTCAATCTCCCGGCGGCCGGCTCCTCTCGCGGTACGGCCGCAGCTCCCACAGCCGCACCGTGTCGTCCCCCCCGCCGGATGCCAGCGTCCCCCCATCCGGGCTGAATGCCAGGCAGTACACATACGACGTGTGGCCGTGCAACTGCGTGATCTCCGAGAGCCGCTCCGCATCCCACACGCGAATCACCCGATCGCGCCCGCCGGAGACGATCCGCACCCCGTCCGGACTGACCGCCGCGGCAAACACATCATCGACGTGGCCGGCCAGCGTCGCGATCAACCCCCGCCTCCGCACGTCCCACACGCGCAGCTCCCGGTCGCGGCCGCCCGTCACCAGCCGCCGGCCGTCCGGACTGAACGCCAGTGCGTAGATGGAGCTGATGTGCCCGTCGAGCGTTGCCACTCTCTCCCACGTCGTCGCATCCAGCAGGTGCAGCTCATGCCGGGCGGCAACCGCCAGCAGCGCCCCATCCGGGCTGAGCGCAGCGCGGCAGCCCTCGCCATCTTCGTTGCGAAGAAAGGCCGCGCGACGCACCTGCTCACCACCGGCGATCCTGTGCTCCAGCAGCCGCCCATTGTTGCCCAATGACGCCGAATGCTCGCCGTTGGCGACAAACCCCACCCAGTCGGTGCGCCAGAAATGCCCCGGCAACGTGGCGATCGGCGATCCATCGACGCCGATGACCGCGGTCGGGGCATTGGGCGTCGATCGACCCACGATCAGCCGTCGCCCCTCGCGATCAAAAGCGACGCTGCTCAGAAAGCCGTCCAGCCCCGCGAAATGCTCGCGCCCGTCGGCCGCGCGCCACATGCGCAGCGGCCGATCCCCGCCCAGGCACACCGCCGCCAGCAGCCCGCCATCCGGCGAAAAGGTCAGCCCATAGACCGATTGCGGAACCGGCAGCACGAACGGATCCGTCGCGGCGTCGGCGTCCCACCAGCGGACATCGCCGTTGGCGCTGACGGTCACCAGCGCAGCGCCGGCAGCGTCGTACTCCAGCATGATCACCGGCGAGTGATTGCCCACCATCGCCGCCAGCGGCGCTCCCGTGAGCAAATCCCACAGGCGCACGACGCCATTGCCGTTGGCGGTCGCGATCCGATCGCCGCGCGGGCTGAACGCCACGGCGACCACCGACGACCCCTGCGCCGGCAGCGTCGCCGGCGTCGCACCGCCGTCGACCTCCAGGATGTGCGCTTCGCCGGTCGTCATCGCGACGGCCAGGCGCGTGCCATCCGCGTTGAAGCGCAGATCCGCCACCGCAAGCAGCTCCGGGCGATGGCACAGCGGCGCACCATCCGCGCAGCGATAAACGGTCAGGCCGCGGTCGCGCCGCATGCAGATCGCCAGCAGGCCGCCGTCGCCCGAGAAGTGCACGATCGATTCGCTCGACTGCTGCCCCGAGAAGCGGATCAGCGCGCGCCCCGTGAGAAAGTCCTCCACCACCACGCCGTTCGGCACGCCGCGGTCCGCCGCCAGCACCACGCCGCCATCCGGGCTGCGCTGCCGAAACACGCGCTCCTGCGCCTCGATCAGCGCCAGCGTCCCGGCATCCAGGTGCAATGAGCCGGTTCGCGTGTCCGCGCGCAGCGCGCGCCCGTCCGCCGAGAAGACGAAATTCTCGACCCGCCGTTCGGCAACGCCGCCCTCCAGCACCCGCTCCGCGACCAGCGTCCAATCGGGGACGGACCACAGCCGGATGCGACCCGCGGAATCGCAGGCGACCAGCCGGCGGCCGTCCGGCCCAAGCGCCGCACATACCGTGGGAATGCCGGTCGTGTGGTGCATCAGGCTGTCGTCCAGCCGGCTGCGCAGGTGCATCCATTCCCAGCCGCGCAGCGCCTCGGGCGCGGCCGCCAGGTTGCGCTGCGCCTCCGCGACGTCGAACCGCATCAGCGCGGACGAGGCCGCGGAGAGACTCGCTCGGTAACTCTGATGCTCCGACGCGAGGCGCTGCCGCCGCTCCTCGACTCGGGCGCGCTCGGCCATCACCGCGTAGCGAAAGGCTACCCCCGCCCCCGTCGCCAGCGCCAGGAACGCAACCGCGACGCCGCCGACCACCGCCTTGTTCCGCCGTGCAAACCGTTCCACGCGGTACATGGCCGAGGCCGGCCGGGCGGCGATCGGCTGTTGTTGCAGATACCGGCGAATATCCGCGGCCAGCTCCGCCGCCGACTGGTAGCGCCGCTGCTTGTCCTTCTCCAGCGCACGGGCCAGGATCGTCTCCAGATCGCCGCGCAGCGACCGCACGATCGAACCGGCCGGCGTCGGTACGTCCTCCCGGATCACGCGCACCGCCTCGTGCACCATCAGCCGCCGCACGTCGTGCGGCAGTCGGCCGGTCAGCATCTCGTACAGAATCACGCCGAGCGCGTAGACGTCGCTGCGCCAGTCCAGCTCAGCCGGATTGCCGGCGGCCTGTTCCGGACTCATGTAAGGCACGGTGCCGACCAGCTCGCCGGCCGTCGTCTGCTGCGTGACCGCCGCCAGGTCGGATTCCGTCAGCCGCGCCACGCCGAAATCGAGGATTTTCGGCAGGGACGCATAGGCGGACGACGCCGCGTCCATCCGGGCTGTTGCGGCGCTCCCGCGCTCACCGCCCGGCGGGCGCGCTCCGGTGGTCGAAGCGCCTCGGATCGAGGTCGCGGATTCCTCCACGACCAGGATGTTGGCCGGTTTCAGATCGCGGTGAATGACGCCCTGCTGATGGGCGTATTGCACCGCGTCACAGATGAGGCAGAACAGATCGAGCCTGCGGCGCTGGTCGAGCGAATGCTCGCGAACGTGCTCCAGCAGCCCGCGGCCGGTCACCAGCTCCATCACGAAGTAGGGGCACGTCTCACGGCCCTCGCCGCTGGAACTGGCTTCGAGAATCTGCGCGATGCCCGGGTGACGGAGGCGCCCCAGAATCTCGGATTCCTGCCGGAATCGCTGAACCAGGCGGCGCGACCCGGCCGCGTGGCGCAGCAACTTGATGGCGACGCGGCGGCGCGGGTTCTCCTGCTCCGCCTCATAGACCGCCCCCATCCCACCCTCGCCGATCTTGCGGATCACGCGGTATCGCCCGATGGACTCGGGCACGGATTCCTCGGCGCTGCCCCCGCCCGGCTCCAGAGCGGTGGATGCCGGGACCAGCGCGGGGCGGTCCAGGGCGCCCGGGCCGCGCTGGTCCGCGGCCAGCAGCGCGCGGACCTGCTCGCGGAGCGCGGCGTCATCCGCGCATTGCTCGGCGAGATAGGCTTCGCGCGATTCGGCCGGCAGGGCGGTGGCGGCGCGAAAAAGCTCATCCACCCGGCGGAAGCGATCCGCGCCGGTCATTCGAGCTGCTCCCGCAGCTCGTTGTAGAGCCACGCCCGCGCCATTCTCCAGTCTTCGGATGCCGTCGAGCGCGCAACCCCGAGCGTGTCGGCCGCCTGTTCGAGTGACAATCCCCCGAAGAAACGCAGCTCCACCAGCCGCGCCTTGCGATCGTCCAGCTCGGCCAGCCGGGTCAGCGCGGCGTCGATCAGCTCGACCGGCAACTCCTGGGCATCGGGGGCGGCCGGATCGGCGCTGAGCGTCACCCGCTGCCGTCCGCCGCCGCGCTTGTCGCGGTTTCTGCCGCGCGCGTGGTCCACCAGGATGCTGCGCATGGCCTTGGCCGCGACGACGAAGAACTGGCTGCGGCCGGACCAGTCAATCGCCTGATCGACCAGCTTGAGGTAGGCCTCGTGAACCAGGGCCGTCGGCTGGAGCGTGTTGCCCGGCTTCTGGTCCCGAAAGAGCGAAGCGGCCAGCGCGCGCAACTCCTGGTAGACGATCGGCAGTAGCTCCTGGGCGGCAGTCGCGTGGCCGTCGGCGGCGCGATGGAGCAGGCGCGTGACGGTCTGCGGCAGGTCCATTCCGTGGTCCTCGGCCGATCGGCCTGTTCGTTCATTCTACTCATCGGTGGCCCGGCTCCCCGCGCTTCCGGGCTGAATCGGGGTGGGGGTCGGAAATTTCGGCAAAAACTTCCGGGCGCGCCGGGCGGAAATGTCGTCCGTACGGGGGACGGACGACAACCATAGGAGAGGCAATCATGCGTTCGATCATCACCCGCTGGGCCGGATTCGCTCTGACCGCCGCCCTGCTGACCCCCGTGTTCGCACAGGCGGACATCCTCGACGACATTTTCTCGATTGCAACGGCCGCCCGCGACCGGGCCACCGAGGCGCGGAACAACGCCGCCCACGCCCGGGATCGGGCCACCGAGGCCCGGAACAACGCCGCCGCCGCGCGCGACACCGCCATCACGGCCCGCGACACGGCCATCGAAATGCGCGACGCCATGCGCGCCGGCCTCGATGGACTTTCGGTCACCATCCAGGACGCCATCGAGGAAGCGGTGGAGGACCTGGAGCGCGAGATCGCCGACGAGCGGGCCGGCCGCGACGCCTTCGTCAACGGCACCGCCGGCGAGACGTTTCGCGAGCAGTTGGTGGGGCTGCTTCTGAATTCCGAGAGTCTTCTCAACGGCCTGAACTCGATTTCGGGGATGCAGGCGGCGCAGATCAACCTGCAGCAGGAAGCCGGCCTGATCAGCGCACTGCCCGTGCGGTCGCTCTATCCCGTCTATCGCACCACGTCCGCCCAGTCGCCCGCGATGCTGCCGCAGTTCAACGCGCTGCTGTCCGGTGCGGCGGACGATCTCGAGGTGATTCGCGGGTTGCTGTTGAATTCGCCCTCAGCGGTCGAAGGCGACCTGGTGGACAAGGAGCTGAACGAGTGCGCGTATGTGCTCGAACACATCGATGAGCTGCGCCGCGCATCCGGAAACCTGTCAAAGTTCTCGCTCGCCGCCAAGACGCTGGGCGCGATTCTCGTCGCGGCCGGCACGACGGAGATTCACAAGAACGGTGCCGTGTGGGGTTGGGTCGGCGTGAGTATCAAGAACAACCGCGTCAAGAAAATCGGCCTGTTGATCGAGGGGATCGGCGACGGGGTAAGCGGCCTGGTCAGCGACGTGAACACCCGCATCCGCACCTGCGCGGCCGTCGGGATCGCCGCCGAAGCGCGCGAGCGCGAACTGACGATCATCGAGAACCAGAAGTTGATTCTCAAGCACTTGAAGGCCCAGCAGCCCGACTATCGCAAGCCGTAACCCCCCGGATGGGCGAGGCGTTCCCGGAAAAACGATGCGCGGCCCGTGGAGCGTCTGCTTCCGCGGGCCGTGCCCATTCTTCAGAACGGCGACGCCGCCGGCGCATAATCCGCATACCCCCCCGTGTTCGGCATGTGGTTGTCGAAGCGCGTCCACTGCTGGTTGAAGTGCAGCTTCACGTCATCCACCGGGCCGTTGCGCTGCTTGGCGATGATCAGCTCCGCAACGTTGTCATCCTCGCCGCGCTCCTCCGCCGATTTGTAATACGCCTCGCGATGCAGCAGCATCACCACGTCCGCATCCTGCTCGATCGCCCCCGACTCCCGCAGATCGCTCATCCGCGGCCGGTTGCCGGTGCGATCCTCCGCCTTGCGGTTGAGCTGCGCCATCGTCACCACCGGCAGGTTCAGCTCCTTCGCCAGCCCCTTCAAACCCCGCGAAATTTCCGCCACCTCCGCCTGCCGGCTCTCCGCTCCCGGCGCCCGCAGCAGTTGCAGATAATCCACAAAAATCGCCCGCACCCCGTACCGCCGATACGCCATCCGCGCCCGCGCCCGCAGCTCCAGCACACTCAGGCTGCTCGAATCGTCGATGATCAGCGGCTTGCCCGCCATCCGCCCCGCCGCGGCGCGCAGCCGATCCAGCTCCGGCTCTCCGAGCCGTCCCCGCCGGAATGAGTGCGAATCCACCCGTGCCCAACTGCACAGCAGCCGCTGCGCCACCTGCTGACGGCTCATCTCCAGCGAGAAGAACAGCGCCGGCCGCCCCTCGTTGATCGACAGGTGCTCGGCCAGGTTCAACCCGAAGGCCGTCTTGCCCATCGACGGCCGACCCGCCACGACGATCAGCTCCCCCGGCTGCAATCCCGCCGTCAGCTCGTCCAGTTGCACAAAGCCCGTCGGCTCACCCAGCAGCGCCCCCGGGTCGTCGCTCCGCGCGTCGATCCCCGCAAACACCTCGCGCACCAGGTCCGGCAGCAGATTCGCCCCGCCGCCGACCCGCTGCTCCGTCACGGAGAACAGCTCGCGCTCCGCCAGGTCGAGAATCTCCGCGGCCGGCTGCGCATCGTCAAACGCCGTGTCCATGATCCGGTGCGATGCACCGATGAGCTGCCGCAGCAGCGCCTTGTCACGGACGATTTCCGCATACTGCCGCACGCGCAGCGCCGACGGCACGCTGTGCGCCAGCCCCGCCAGAAAGTCGTACCCGCCGAGACTCTCGAAGATGTGCCGCCGGATCAGCTCATCCTTGACGACCACGGCATCCAGCGGACGGTTCTCGTCGTACATCGCCAGAATGACGTCATACAGCCGCTGGTGGCGATCGAAGAAGAACGGCGTCCCGTCAAATCCGCGAAAAACCTGGATCGCCTCCCCGACCGCCGATTCCTCAATCAACATCGACCCCAGTACCGCCCGCTCCGCCTCCGCCGAGTGCGGCAGCGCCCGGTCATACGCCGACATCCCGCCGCCCGCGCGGCGCTGCGGCCGATCCCCGCCCGGCGAATCCGCCGTCCCGGATGCGCCGCCTGCCGCGCCGCCGGTCATCTCCGTCGCACCGCCACCCTGCGGCGTCGTTCCGCCGATTGCGCTGGAAGTTTCAACCGGCGCCGCGGGAGAATTGGCTTCAAGCGGGCTGGCCATCGGCGATCGCCTCCATCCGGCATAGCGCGCGGATGGATCACCCGCGCCGCGCAGCCGGCCCCCATCATCCCCGATCGGTCAAGATCCCTGTCAACTCTGTCGCGAAACCGCGCCGCCGCCCCCCATCCCCCGCGATCCTACGCCCCCGCCGCCGCGCGCAGCGACCGCGACTCATCCAGCGCCGCCGACGCGCGCCGCAGCGACAGCGCCTCCATCGGCGGCAATTCGTCGAGGTCGGCCAGGCCGAACACGTCCAGGAACTTGCGGGTGGTGCCGTACAGCAGCGGCCGGCCGACGATCTCCGCCCGCCCCACGATTTTCACCAGCCCCATCTCGCGCAGCCGGTTAAGCACATCCCCGCAGGCCACGCCGCGAATCGCCTCAATGTCGGCGCGGATCACCGGCTGCTTGTACGCCACGACGGCCAGCACCTCCATCGTCGCGCCCGTGAGCCGCGACTGGTGCCGCTGCTTGTCCAGCTTCGTCAGCCACGGCGCGAATTCCGGCAGCGTCAGCAGTTGATACCCGCGCGCGATGTGCTGCACGCGGAAGGTCGCCCCGATCGCCGCGTAGCGCTCGTTGAGCGCCTCCAGCAGCGCTTCAACCCGCCCCGCCGTCAGCTCAAAGCCCGCCAGTTCCGCCAGCCGCGCAGCGCTCAGCGGCGAATCGCTCGCGAACAGCAGCGCCTCGATCACCTGTTCAGCCGTCGGCGACGGCGAAAGCGAACCATCCGCGCTTGCCGCGGTCGCGCCGCCCGGCGCATGATGGCAAAGCTCGTCGCCGCGCTCCGCAATCACCTCGGCCGGCGCAACCGTGCTCTCTATCCCGGCCTCGCGGGCTTCGGTGGTCGCTTCGAGTGCGAGTGGAGCGGTCGAAGTGGGCGGTGTGTCATCAATCATGGGGTGGTGGATGAGCGTTGCGGCATCGTCCATGACGCCATTCTCCCCGAGCCGCCGACGGGCCGCAAAACGCGTGCGACCGCGCCCGACGACCCAAAGTATGGTTTGGGCCACTGCCGAATCCTACCAGCCGTTGCGATGACGGTCCAGCGTCATTTCGCGATTTGCCCACCCGCGCGAACACCCTCCATTCGGCCGCTTCCGCCCCCGCGCCGCCGTTTGCGTCCCCTCCGCGACGCGCGTACCATCGCGCCGCGTCGCCCGCGTCGGATGGAGCGCCAGCAGTGCCCAAGCGGTTTCTTGTCACATCGGGGCTGCCCTATTCCAACGGGCGGCTGCACGTCGGACACATCGCCGGCGCCTATCTCCCGGCCGACATCTTCGTCCGCTATCAACGGGCCTGCGGGCACGACGTCCGCTTCATCTGCGGCAGCGACGACAACGGCGTCTCCATCGAGATCAAGGCGCTGAGCGAGGGCCGCACGCCGCAGGAAGTCAGCTCCCACTATCACGCCGGCCAGCGCCTCTCCTTCGAGGGGCTGCGCATCGAATTCGACGTCTTCGGCGGCACCCACCAGCCCGGCTTCGTCGAGCGCCACGAGCGCATGAGCCAGGCCTTCTTCCTGCGGATTCATGAGCAGGGATTCTTCACCAAGCGCTCCGTCAAGCAACTCTATGACCCGCGCGCCGAGCGCTTTCTGCCCGATAGCTACGTCCGCGGCACCTGCCACCACCCCGACTGCGCCAGCCCGCGCGCCAAGGGCGATCAATGCGAGCAGTGCGGCCGCCTGATCGACCCGCTGCTGCTGATCAACCCCGTCAGCGAAATCACCGGCGAGCGCGCGGTCGTCCGCGAGACCACCCACTGGTACCTGCGCCTGGCGGACTTCGAGCAGCGCCTCACCGAATGGCTCGAGTCCAAGCGCGATTCATGGCGGCCGCACGTGTTGAACTTCGCGCTGGGACAGATTCGACAGGGACTGCCCGAACGGGCCATGACCCGCGACATCTCGTGGGGCATCCCCGTTCCGCTCGACGACCCCGACGCGCGCGGCAAGGTGCTCTTCGTCTGGTTCGATGCCCCGATCGGTTACGTCAGCTTCACCGCCGCCCTTTGTGCGAAGCGCGACGGCGACGAGAACGGCTGGAAGCGCTGGTGGTGCGACCCCGAGTCCGCGGTCGTGCATTTCATCGGCGAGGACAACACCGTCTTCCACACGCTGATCTGGCCGGCCATGCTCATGGCCGAAGGGACGATTTCCCTGCCCACCACCGTCGTCGCCAACAACTTCGTCAATTATCGCGACCCGGAGTCGGGCGAAATCCGCAAGATCAGCAAGAGCACAACGCCCGAGGCGTCGCCCGTGTGGGTGGAGGAATATGTGCGCAAGGGGCTGGACCCCGACGCCCTGCGCTACTACCTCACCGCCATCGCCCCCGAATCCGCCCGTTCCGCCTTCGACCCACAGGACTTCGTCGCCCGCAACAACAACGAGCTGGTCGCCGCACTGGGCAACTTCGTCAATCGCACGCTGGCCTTCGTCGATCGCTACTTCGAGCGGCGCGTCCCCGACCCCGCCGCCGCAGGTCCGGCCGAAGCCGAGCTGCGCAGCCGCGGCGGCGCAGCGCTGGAGCGGGTCGGCGCGCACATCGACGGCCACCGCTACCGCGCCGCACTCGAAGAGCTGATGTCCTACGCCCGCGACTGCAACCTCTATTTCGGCCAGCGCGAGCCATGGCGCACCCGCAAGGACGCGCTGCCGCAGTGCGCCGCCACCCTGCACGCCTGCATCCACGCCGTCCGCGTGCTGGCCGTGCTGTGCGCCCCCTTCATGCCCGGTGCGGCGCAGCGCCTGCTGCGCCAGTTGAACGTCACGGACGCCCTGCACTGGGCCGTTCCCGACCCGCTGCCCGCCGGCCACGCGCTCGGCGAGCCGCAGATCCTCTTCCCCAAGCTCGAGCCCGGCTGCATGGGAGACCCGGCATGACCGCTGACCCGCGCTCCACGCGGCCGCTGCGCGCGACCCTGTTCGTGGCCGCTGTTGCGCTTTCGCTGCACCTGTGCGGCTGTCGCGGCTCAGAGCCGGCCGAACCGCCCCAGGTGCTCATCGAGCAGGCCCTCCCCGAAGATGCAGCGCGCTCCCTCGTCCGCGTGCTGCGCGAGGAGAAGCGCATGCGCATCGACGGGCGCGTCACCGAGGCCGACGCGCTGCAGGACGTGATCGCGAAGCGGCTCGCGGCCGTCAATCGTGTCGAAGCGCTGGTTCGTGCCGTGTTCGATCAGACCGGCCGCAAGGCGGACGCCGAGGCCATCCGAAAAGGTGCGGACCGCGCCATCCGCGGCTGGGGCGCGCTGCTGGGCTATTACCTCGACGACATGCCGATCGAAGCGGCGACCCGTCTGACGCCCGAAGTCGACGGTTTCGTGCAGATCCGCATCCCCGCCGGCCCGCGATTGCGCACCGGCGTGCGCTTCATCTGCGAGCGCGGCAAGGACCAGATGTGGCGCATCATCACGGTTGATTTCGAAGCGCCGACCCCCCAGCCGGTCAATCCCCCGTCCGCGACGAACCCGGCCACGAACCCCGCCGCCAATCCGCCTTCCGCGCCGACCCCCGCCACAAACCCCGCGTCAGCCGCCCCCGCCGCCCCCTCTCCAGCGCATCTCACTCCGCCGCCAACGCCCGCGACGACTCCGGCGACGCAGCCGGCCGGCGCCGATTAGCCAATCCTCAGCTTGATCAAGCTGCACAGCCGCAACGGCATTGGGGCTCCGCGGCCTCGGCGTGAATCCGCGCTGCGACGCGATAATCGGCGCTATTCCACGCGATTCCAGCCCGTCTCACGATAGGTCGGGTTCAGCAGCCGGCCGTTGCGCACGTTGGCGTAGCTGCGCACATAGGCATGCAGATAGCGCCGCCCCGGCGCAAGGTCCATGTAGTCCGTCAGCAGCGCGAACGAGCTGTCAAAGCAGTGCACTTCCGCGGCGTTCTCAATCAACCCCGCGTAATCGAAGATGTTATCCGTCAGCCCCGCCGTCGGCCGCACGATCGGCAGGTCGTCGCGCAGCCGCGATCGATCGATCCCAAAGTCGCGCTGCGGATCTTCGTGCAGGAACACATACGGCGCTCCGTCGGCCGGCGCCAGCCGCTCCGCCAGCGCGGCCTCGCGCTGCGCGTCGCGATGCACCGCGAAGCCCGCATACCGGGCGCCCAGCGGCAGCCCGGCCAGCAGGTAAAAAAACTTGTCAAACGTGATCCCGGTGCACATGAACTGGGCGTTGCGCTCCCCCTCGAAGAAGCAGTAATTCAACAGCTCGTCGCGCGGCCCGCGCGCTTCGGCGATCAGCGAATCCGCCTCGGCGTCGTCGCGGGCCGGCAGCACCTCCACCGGCATGTCGCGCAGCATGAACGCGACGCCGGCCACGTTGTGCGGCTTGACCGGCAGCACCACCGCCGCGCTCCGCGCCACGTGCCGCACCAGCGCATTGCACACCAGGTGATCGCCAAGTCCCATGTGCGTGCGCAGGAAGATGCGCCGCGTCGGGCGCCTCAGGGAGAGCCGGGGAATCGCCTCCGTGGCCTGTGCGGTCATGCGTTGCTCCGTCGCCCGATGAGAATCAGGTTTCCGCTGTGCCCGTCAGGACTCCGCCCCTCCTCGCGCGACAGCACGCGGCGCAGCACCGGCCGCAACTCCGTCAGATGCCGCTCCACGTCCTCCAGCGACAGCCGGATCGGGTGGCCGATGTCGTAGGGGAAGTTGCGGATGTCCTCGTCGTCGGACAGATCCTGCCCCAGCACCAGAAACCCCCCGTCTCGCAGCAGCGCCGCCGCGCGCTGCAGACACAGCGCCGCGTCGCAGACGTGGTCCAGCACGTTGATCATCACCACCACGTCGAACGATCCCGCGTCGAGGGGCAGCTCCTCGATCGCGTGCGCGTCCAGCTCGACGCGCCCCGCCGCGGCCGCCTGCGACAGCCAGCAATCGGGCAACTCCGCGTAGCGCTCAGCCAGCGGATCGGAACAGACCACGCGCTCCGCCCGGCAGCGCTCCAGGATCAGCCGCGTGTTGGTGAACGGTCCGCACCCCAGCTCGATCATCGAATCCACGGACGCCGGCAGCGCGGCATAGCCGTCGAACTGCTCGCGCCACCAGAGATTCCAGTCATCCCCGCTCTTTCGCGCAGCAGGGTCGCTCCACAGCGCCAACTCCCACTGCTGGGCGCGCTTCCAGCGCGCCGGCGTCACCTGCATCACCGACATCGGGTCTCTCCGCAACCGGCACACACCGAGCCGGGCCTCGATTTACGCCGAGCGCGCTGCGCGCTGCCGCACCGGCGACTCGCAGGCGCGGATGCGCTCCAGCAGCTCGGGGGCGATCACTTCGGAATAGAAGGTCACCGCCGGCTCCACGTCATAGCCGTCCGCACCGATGAAGGGCGCCAGCCGATCGGCCTTTCGCGACAGTTCGCGGTCGGCCGGTGTTTCCACGCCGGGGTCGATGACGCGGTGCATCGCCGCCACCGGCTCGCTCGCCGGCCAGCTTCGCGGCGTCCGCAGCCGGTGCACGCATGCAGCGCTGCACACCCGCGGCCAGACGTGCTCACAGAGCACCGTCTGGTCATAGCCCTTCACGCACCACTGCCCGGCCCGCGCTCCGCCGCCCAGCGCCACCAGGTCGTCAAAGCAGGTCAGCCCGCTGACGCGGACGAATTCGGTCGTGCGAAATCCGATCAGCCCGCCCATCATCGCGCTGGTGTGCAGCGGGTGGTCGTTGATGCAGTGCACCGCAGCGCCGCTGCGGATGAACGTCTCGACGGCCCGACGCTCGCGCGGCGTGGGCAGGCTGTCCACGTCGCGGCACAGGTTGAACCGCACCCCCGGCTCCCAGCAGGGCTTCATCCGCCACAGCATCCCCAGCGTCAGCGGCGGCTGCTCGCCCGTGACGCGCTCCAGCCGCAGCAGCCCCTCCTCGTGCATCGCGCGCAGCGCCGCCCCGTAGTCGCCCGCGTCGAGCGCGTCGTCGTGCATGATCCGCAGTTGCCAGTCGGGGAAGAGCGTCAGGTGCGCCCGCACCAGCGCCGGCAGATGACGGCGATAGAACGGTTCTGACCCGAACAGGGCGTAGCTGATGACACGATCCGGGGCGACCTGGGAAACCATCGTATACGGATATCGGGCGGACCCCCACCGTGCCTGAACCCCCCGCATCGGGTGCCATCCCGCATCGGGTGCCATCCCGCGTCTGGTGCCATCCCCCGACGGGTGTCACGCCGCATTGGGCGCCATCCCGCATTGGGTGCAATGCCGACGGCTTTGCGTCGGCATGTCTTCGCCCTATCGGACACCCCGCGCGCCATGCCGAGCGTCGGGCGCCATGCCGCCTCTCGGGTGGCATGCTTTCGCGGTACTCCGCGTAAGCATGCGTCGGCATGCCCTTCGGTCGCCGCCCTCCCCGAAACACCACCTCCGCCTGCCGGAACCCCCTCCACGCGCGATTTGTTTTTCGACGCCCGGAGTGGGATAATCAGCCGGCCGCGGCACGCCTCCCCCGTCCGCGGCGGGTGTCGGCCCCCTCGGCCCGCGGACTCACCGCGGCGACGGCGCAGAAACCGGGGAAGAACAAGGCTCCTCGAGCCATGTCCACCGACTTCATGCCGTTGCGCGGCTGGGATCACGTCGAGTTCTACGTCGGCAACGCCAAACAGGCGGCCCACTTCTACGACAAGGTCTTCGGCTTCAAGCCGGTGGCCAAGCAGGGGCTGGAGACCGGCTCGCGCGACCGTGCCAGCTACGTGATGGCTCAGGGCAACGTTCGCTTCGTCTTCACCAGCGCCCTGCGCCCCGATCATGAGATCGCCCGGCATTGCGCCCTCCACGGCGACGGCGTCAAGGCCATCGCGCTGGAGGTCAACGACTGCGAGGCGGCCCTGCGCGAGGCCAAGGCGCGCGGCGCGACGATCCTGCTGCCCACGCAGTCGCGCGAGGACGCCGGCGGCGTCGTCCGCCTCGGCGAGGTGAAATACGCCGGCGACACCGTCTTCCGTTTCGTCGAACGCAAGGACTATCGCGGCGCGTTCATGCCCGGGTTCGCCCCGATCGAGGCCCGCGGGGCGGCCGCCGCCGTCGGCCTGGCCGCCATCGACCACATCGTGACCAACGTCTACCTCGGCGAGATGAACTACTGGGCCAACTGGTTCGAGCAGGTCATGGGCTTCTCGCAGCTCACGCACTTCACTGACAAGGACATCAGCACCGAGTACAGCGCTCTGATGAGCAAGGTGATGGAGAACGGCAGCGGCAAGGTGAAATTCCCGATCAACGAGCCGGCCGAGGGCCGCCGCAAGAGCCAGATCGACGAATACCTGGAGTTCTACTGCGGGCCGGGCGTGCAGCACATCGCCATGAACACCAAGGACATCTGCAAGACGGTCCGCGCGCTGCGCGAGCGCGACATCGACTTCCTGCGCGTGCCGGACACCTACTACGAGGACCTGCAGCAGCGCGTCGGCAAAATCGACGAGGACTACGCCGAACTGCGCGAGCTGGGAATTCTGGTCGACCGCGATGAGGACGGCTACCTGCTGCAGATCTTCACGCAGCCGATCCAGGATCGGCCGACGCTCTTCTTCGAGGTAATCGAGCGCCACGGCTGCCGCGGCTTTGGCCAGGGAAATTTCAAGGCCCTGTTCGTCAGCCTGGAGCGCGAACAGGCCCGCCGCGGAAACCTGTAGCCGCACCGCTCAATCCGCACCGCTCAACCCGTTGGGTGCCATGCCGATTTGGGTGCCATGCCGCGTGTTGGGTGGCATGCTTTCGCGGTACCCCGCGTAAGCATGTCTTCGCCCGCCCCGCGTTGGGTGCCATGCCGATTTGGGTGCCATGCCGACGGCTTTGCGTCGGCATGTCTTCGCCCGTAGGGCGCACGATCGTTGCCAGGGCCTTCAGCCCCTGGACCGAAATGCTCTCCCCCCAAACCCCCTTCTGCTATAGTCACCCATCGGGCGCCCGCGCCGTTCCGCCCCAAACCCACCGGCGCGCGACCGCTCGCAGGGGCCTCCGCATGGACCACCCTCCACCCGCCCCCCACGACCGCCGCCATACCTCCCCCTTCGACCGCCTCGAGCCTGTCTTCGGCGCCCTGATCTCCGGCGCCGTCTTCCTCTATCTCGGCTTCGGCTTCTGGAACGGCCGCACCGCAACCGGCGCACCCGGCCTCTACGCCGCCGCCGTCTTCGGCTTCGTGATGTTCGCCCGCATCATCGGCTGCGCAATGGTCGGCGTCTCGCTGATCGCGGCCGTCGGCCTGCGTTCGGCCGTGCTGCTGGACGCGGTGCTGGCCGGCGTCGGCGCCATCGGCGCCGGGCTGTGCGGCGCGGTGTGGCTGGCCTATGGCGATGGCGACGGCTGGATTCTGCTGTTGGTCGCACTGCTCAACGGCTGGGCCGCGGCCTCCGCCGGCCGCGAGTGGCGGCACGCCTCGCGCCGCACGCACTCGGCAACTCGAGAGGACCGGCATGAGCACTGACGCACCGGTCGATGCCGTGCTGGCCCGCTACAGCCGCCAGATGCTGTTCACGCCGCTCGGCGAACAGGGCCAGCGCCGCCTGCGTCATGCCCGCGTGCTGCTGGTCGGCTGCGGGGCGCTGGGCACCGTGCTGGCCAACACGCTGGTCCGCGCCGGCGTCGGATTCCTGCGCATTGTCGATCGCGATTTCATCGAGTTGGACAACCTGCAGCGACAGGTGCTCTTCGACGAGCACGACATCGCCGCCAACCTGCCCAAGGCCGAAGCTGCCGCCCGCAAGCTCCGCCGCGCGAACTCCGCCGTCGAGGTCGAGGCCGTCGTCGCCGACGCCGGGCCGCACAATCTCGCCGCATACGCCGCCGACGTGGACCTGCTGCTCGACGGCACCGACAATTTCGAAACGCGCTTCCTGCTCAACGACCTGGCCGTCCGCGACGGCCTGCCCTGGGTCTACGGCGCCTGCATCGCCGCCGAGGGGTTGGTCATGGCCGTCCTGCCCGGCCGCACCCCCTGCCTGCGCTGCATCTGGGATGCCCCGCCCCCCGCCGGCGAAACTCCCACCTGCGACACCGCCGGCGTCCTCGGCACCGCGGTCAACATCACCGCCAGCCTGCAAGCGCTCGAAGCCCTCAAGATCCTCTCCGGCCGCACCGAAGCGCTGCACGGCCGCATGATCAGCTTCGATGCCTGGCTCGGACGATTCCGGTCGCTGGACATGCAGCCGGCCCGCGAAACCGGCGACTGCCGCTGCTGCGTCCATCGCGAGTTCCCCTACCTCGCCGGCGATCGCGCTTCGCGAGCCGTGCTGCTCTGCGGGCGGAACGCGGTGCAGGTCACGCCGCCGGCGGACGCCGCACCAATCGACCTGAAGCGCGTCGCAGCGCGGCTCGGTCGCGACGCACGGGCGGTGCAGAACGAGTTTCTGCTGCGATTCACCGCCGATTCGTTCCAGGTGACGCTCTTCGCCGACGGCCGGGCGATCGTGAAGGGAACCGCCGACGCCGGCGTGGCGCGGTCCGTCGTCGCGAAATACGTCGGCGCTTGACGGCGCTTGCCGTCGCCCGGCAGCGTTGGTTGCCATGCCGACGGCTTTGCGTCGGCATGCTCTTCCCCGCGCGCCTTCCCCACAAGGCCGGCTTCAGCCGGCCAGTGTTTGCCACCGGCTTCAGCCGGTGGACCGCGCCACCCCACATCCCTTCTCTCTTCCCCAGCCGGCTTCAGCCGGCTTCTGTTTGCCCCCACCCTTGAGCAGTGCGGTGTGCCTCTGCTCTCGAGCAGAGCGGCCCTTCTACGAACACCCTTCCGCACAAGGCCGGCTTCAGCCGGCCAGTGTTTGCCACCGGCTTCAGCCGGTGGACCGCGCCATCTCCCCTTTTCTCTTTTTCAGCCGGCTTCAGCCGGCTTCTGTTTGCCCCCACCCTTGAGCAGTGCGGTGTGCCACCGCCCTTGAGCAGTGCAGTGTGCCTCTGCTCTCGAGCAGTGCGGCCCTTCTACGAACACCCTTCCGCACAAGGCCGGCTTTCAGCCGGCCAGTGTTTGCCACCGGCTTCAGCCGGTGGACCACGCCATCCCCCTATTCTCTTTTTCAGCCGGCTTCAGCCGGCTTTTCTTGTCCACACTCTCGACCACCGCAGCTCTTCCAGCCGCGGCACTACTGGAAACAGCTTGCCATTCCCCGCATTTGCACCCCGGCAGGGGTGCCGGGTTGTAGCCACGGGTGCAGCGCCGCCCGGCGCCAGCCGGGCGAAGCGCAACCCGTGGACCCCCAAGCACATCGCCCCTGCCCCGCAGGGGCAGAGGAAACCCGCAGCTTCCACACACCCCCTGATCGCCTCCGCTCCCACCGATGGAATGCTGATCCCCGCATCAACCCCCTTCACGCAGCGCCGGCAGCCGCCCCGAGAAATAGTACATCCCCGTCCCCACCACCAGCCCGACCACGAACCCCTGCGGCACGCACAGCGCAGTCACCGCCACCACCAGCGCAATTGTCAGCTCGCGCCCCGAACCGGCGGTGTCACCCACCAGCCGCATCAGCACCAGCGCCTCAAACAGCAGCACCACCCCCAGGATCGGCAGCGGAAACACCTCGACCACCTGCCCTGCCGCCCCGCCGAACAGCACCCCCAGCACGACGTACATCGCCCCGTAAATCACCACCGATCCGCCGGTCCGCGCCCCGAACGCATAGTGACCGGCCAGCCCGCCGCAGCCGTGACACACCGGAATGCCGCCCAGCAGCGGCGCCATCAGGTTCACCACCCCGTACGTCACCCCCAGCTTCCGAATGCTCACCGCGCGCTGCGGAAACAAGTCCGCCACGGTCTGCCGCGTGGCAATCAGCGAGTTCGAAAGCGACAGCGGCAGCTGCGGCAGCGCCAGAACAACCGCACCGGTGAGAATGCTGTCCCACTGCGGCCAGTGAACCTGCGGCAGGCGCAGCCCGATCCCGCCGAGAATCGCGCCGCCGTCCACGCGCCAGATCAGCGCATAAGCCGCCCCCAGCACAATCAGCACCAGCCCGGCCGGCGCCCGGCGATTCCCCCACAACAGCAGCATGATCAGGAAGCCGCCGCCGGCCAGCCACCACCCCGCCGCCCCTTGCGCCGGCACATACCGCCCCAGCGCCAGCGTCGCCAGCGACAACCCCAGCCCCACCTGCACCCCGCGCACCACGCAGCGCGGAATCACCCGCGCCAGCCACGTCAGCGCCCCACTGAGACTCAGCAGCAGGATGATCGCACCGATCGCCAGCCCCGCGCCGTACAGCGTGGCGCCGGCGATTTTCTGCGAGATCACCAGCACCGCCATCGCCTTGAGCGGCTGCATCGGCATCGGCAGCCCGTAGATCACCCCCGTCATCATCTGAAGCAGGCCGAAGACGATGAAGACGCTCGCGGCGTCCAGTTGGGCGGCCGCAATGATCCCGATCAGCAGGGGCAGGTCCGTGCCGATGTCCCCGAAGCTGCCCGCCAGCTCGTGGCGATCGAAGCGCAGCCGCGGGGGTTGAGCTGGCGTGTCAGGCACGACGCGCTCCGGCAGTCATGGCCCCGACAGGCACATCTCCGGCCGTCACATTTCCGGCAGCCACATTTCCGGCAGCCACGTCTTCGGCAGCGCCAGGCGCTACGGAGCCGAGTGTGTTGCTCCCACCGGCGAGCGTGTGGAGCGTTGCAGCAGCGGGGTCGAACATGCGTCCGAGTGTACCGAGCCTGCTCAACGGATGGGCCTGCTCGACGGATGGGCTTGCTCGACAGATGGGCACGCTCGACTTGTGGCCTGCTCGACGCCTTTCGGGTGGCATGCTTTCGCGGTACGCCGCGTAAGCATGTCTTCGCCCGTAGGGCGCACGATCGTTGCCAGGGGCTTCTAGCCCCTGGATGCGAGCGACTGCTCACTCCCCCTTCCTTCTCCATCATTCGTCCGGAGGGCGAATGATGGCCCGCCGGTCACGTGCCGCCGCCACCGAAGCTGAAGGCTTGGCGCCCGCTGCGCCCACCCCGGCGATGTGCATGCTTACGCGGCGTACCGCGAAAGCATGCCACCCATCTCTGTACTCAAGTTGCAACCCCACATCGCGTCTGCAGGCGCGGCCCCAAGAGTATGCCGACGCAAAGCCGTCGGCATGGCACCCAACACAACATGATACCCAACGCGTCGTGGCACCCAACGCGGGACGGCACCCGCCGCAGCGCGCCCCCTACATCGCAATCAGCCGCAGCGGGTTCTCCAGCGAGCTGATCACCTCCCGGCAGAAGCGCGCCGAGTCCGCCCCATCCACCATGCGATGATCGAAGGACAGGTAGATCGGCATCATCAGCCGCGCCACGATCGCCCCCTCATACACCACCGGCGTCTGCGTCGCCTTGCCCATTCCCAGGATCCCGACCTCCGGGTAGTTCACCATCGGCGTCGCAAAGTTCCCGCCCAGCGCCCCCACGTTCGTCACCGTGAACGTCGCACCGCGCAGGTCCTTGTCCACGTCGATCTTGCCGCTCTTGACCTTCTCGCTCAGCGCGTTCAGCTCGCTCGCGATCTGCGGCAGGCTCTTGCGATCCGCGTCGCGCAGCACCGGCACGATCAGCCCGCGCGGCGTGTCCACGGCGACGCCCAGGTGCACGTAGTCCTTGAAGATGATTTCCTGCGTGGTCGCGTCGTAGCTGCAGTTGAGCATCGGGTAGTCGCGCAGCGCCGCCGCGACCGCCTTGAGCATGATCGCCGTCACGGTCATCTTGGCCTGCCCGGGGCGCAGGTTCTCGTTGAGCTTGCGGCGGTTGCGCTCCAGCTCGGTGATGTCCGCCACGTCGCCGTGGGTCACGCGCGGCACGTTCAGCCACGCGCGGGTCATCTGCCGCGCAATCGTCTTGCGGATCTGCGGCGCCGGCTCGCGACGGATCGGCCCGTAGCGCGAGAAATCCGGCAGCGGCTCCGCCGCGATCATCATCCCGCCGCCAGTCGCCCCGCCGTCCGACCCCGCGAAGGCGCGATCCAGCGCCGCCGCGCCGGCCTGCGCCGCTGCACCCGCCTGCGCCGCGGCGCCATGCCCCGCCGTGCCGCCGCCGCGCGCGAAATTCTCCACGTCCTCGCGCAGCACGCGGCCGTTCGGCCCGCTGCCGGGAATCACGTCGATGTCCACCCCCATCTCGCGGGCGATTTTTCGCACGACCGGCGCCGCCGGCGCCGGCCCGCTGCGCGACACGGTTGCCGGAGCCGCCGCGTGGGCCACCGCCGTCCCCGCGCTGCGCGTGGCGCTCTCGCTGTGCGCCGCTCCGGCGCTGCTGCGCGAGACCGCCGGCGCTGCCACTGTCGTTTCTGCGCGCGCCTGGGGAACAGGCGCCGCCGCCGCCGGGGCGCTGCGTGCCGCGGGCGCAGCCGCAGCCTTGGTCGCACCGGTCGCCGCACCGGCGCCGTCGTCGATGACGACCAGCACCTGCCCGACCTTGACTGTCTCGCCCGGCTTGCAGAGCAGCTTGGCGATCGTGCCGGTTCGCGGGGCGGGGATTTCGACGGCGGCCTTGTCCGTCTCGACCTCCAGCATCGGCTCATATTCCTTGATCGGATCGCCCTCCTTCACCAGGAGGCTGACGATCTGACCCTCGTGAACACCTTCGCCGAGGTCGGGCAGCTTGAATTCAAACATCCGTGGATCCTGCGCAGAGGCCGGGCGCTGACTCGATCCGCCGGATCGCCCACGCCCGAGGAGCACGATTCCGGCGAGAACATGCTACGCGGACCGGCGCAACGGGCCAAGCCCGCCGCCTTCCCCCCTCCGTCCCGCCATGCCGGATCAGCCGACCCGCATAGAATGAACCCGGCAACCCCGGAGGAAGCTCCGTCGCCGGCGCGGACGGATCTCCGACCCGTTCCATCGCGCCGGGAGCATCAGATGAACGCAGGAAATTCGGGCGGCGGGCAGACTCTGACTGCCGCCCCATCCGCTTTCGGTCCCCCCTCAAATCCGCCGGTCTGCATCATCACCGGCGCGGGGCGCGGGATCGGGCTGGCGGTTGCGCGGAGATTCGCGAAGCGCGGCGCGGGGTTGGTGATCGTCGCCCGCAGCGCGACCGAACTTGATGAGGCGCAGCGCGAACTCGAAGCCTGCGGCGGGCGCGTGGCGGCGATTCCCGCCGACCTGGCCGACCGCGGCGCGGCTTCCTCGATCGTGGAGGCGGCGATGCAGCGCTTCGGGCGGATTGACGTGCTGGTGAACAACGCCGGGCGCGTCGCATCCGCCGCGGCCGACGCGATGACGGATGAGGAATTCGACGCGCTGGTGGCGATCAACTGCGGCGCGATGCTGCGGCTGGTTCGTTCGGCGTGGCCGATCCTGCGGGCGCAGGGCGGCGGAGCGATTGTGAATGTGTCGTCCATTGCGTCGGCCGATCCGTTTCCGGGGCTGGGGGTTTATGGCGCGACGAAGGCGTGGGTCAACACCTACACGCGCGCGCTGGCGGATGAGGGTCGCCGATTCAACATCCGCGCTTTCGCCATCGCCCCCGCCGCGGTTGAAACGGTGATGCTGCGCAGCATCGCGCCGGATCTTCCGGCGCGGCAGTGCCTCCAGCCGGATGAGGTGGCGGCGGTGATCGAGAATGTGAGCGATCCGTCGTGGACGCCGTGCAGCGGGCAGACGATTTTCGTGCGGAAATAGAGGACGCCGCGGCTGATGGAATCGGAGGGCCGGGCCGGTCGAATCGACTCTGGCCGCGGTAAGATCAGCGGCATGAATACGAACCTGATTCGCCGTGCAGTTCGCGGCCCGCTTCGAGCAGTTCTCATCGCACCCTTGATTGCCACGGCAGCGTTGGTCGCCGCGGGTTGCGCGCATTTTCCGCGGCCGGGCACGCTTCTGCCGCGCAGCGGTGATGAGATCATGGTGTGCGGCAAGCTGTTTCACACCGGCACGCGCGTGATTCTGTGGGTGGATCCGCACGGCTATGACGCGTATCGCGTGGAGCCGCGGTTTCCGCTCGCGCAGGCGGCCGATGCGCGCGCGGCGCTGGAGGTGGCGGCAGACGAGGAAGCGCCGGGGGCGGGCGGACAGGAGGCCGCGCCGGCGACGGAGCCGAGTGGTGCGCCGGCGACAGCGCCGAGCGCTGTTCCCGCGACGAGTCCGGCGACGGCGACGAGTCCTGCGACGCGGCCCGCGGCTTCGGCACGGGCAGCACCCAAGACGCCCGATGGCGCGCGGTATGGCTCGTGGCGGCGGCATGTTCCGACGGAGGTGATGGAGGCGGTTCGGAAGAACGGCTGGTCGCACGAGCAGTTGCGCGATCACGTCGATCTGTTCGTGCTGCACTATGACGTGTGCGGCACGTCGCGGCAGTGCTTCAAAGTGCTGCACGACGTCCGCGGGCTGAGCGTGCAATTCATGATTGATCTCGACGGCACGATCTACCAGACGCTGGACCTCAAGGAGCGCGCCTGGCACGCGGGCAATGCCAATGATCGCAGCGTCGGCGTGGAGATTGCGAACATCGGCGCGTACCCGCTCCGGCTGGATGGCTCGCCGGCAAACGTCCGCGCGGAGCTGGAGCGGATCACGACGCCGGTGGCGCTGACGGATCTGCGGTGGCGGAATCTTGAGCTGCCGCGGACGCTGGACGACTGGTATGACACGGATTCGCTGGGGCGGCCGTTCGTGGTGCTGCCGGGGTGGATGAAGGAGAGTGGGCTGCGGACACCGGAGTTTGTGGCGCGGCCGGCGCGGCGCTCGCCGATCATCGGGTCGATGCACGGGCGGCTGTATGCGCAGTATGACTTCACGGATGAGCAGTACCACGCGCTGGCGAAGCTGACGGCGACGCTGAACCGGGTGCTGCCGCGGATCGAGTTGCGGTTTCCGCGGGATGAGGCGGGTCGTGTGCCGGCGCGGGAGCTTTCGGCGGAGGAATTCGCGGCGTTCAGCGGGGTGCTGGGGCACTATCACCTGACGCGGAGCAAGCAGGATCCGGGTCCGGCGTTTGATTGGGATCGGCTGGAGCGGGAGGCGCGCGCGGCGCAGCGGCGGTGGTAGGAGAGTGGTGTGTTCGGGGGTGGCCAGAGTTCGGCCCGAACACGCCCGACGTGATTCTTTGGTGATGACGGCGAGGAGCATGCCTACGTGGAGTACCACGAAGGCATGCCACCCGGCGCTTCTCTTGTGATGGCGGCGAAGAGCATGCCGACGCAAAGCCGTCGGCATGGCACCCAAGACATGGTATGGCACCCAAGACATGGCATGGCACCCAAGACATGGCGTGGCACCCAAGACAAGGGATGGCGCGCGGTGAGGGTGATTGGGGGCTGCTGGAGGCAGGGGGACGGGGGGTGGGTTACCAGAGGCGCCAGTCGCGGAAGTCGGTGCGGGGGGCGGTGAGGACTTCGACGCGGAGGGCGCGCTGGACGGTGCGGGCCAGTTCGATTCCCATGGCGCAGACATCGGGGGCGTCGTCGTGGCGGGCGCGGGGGAATTGGAGGAACTGGGCTTCGGCGACGGGGTCGAGGTCGGGGGGAAAGAGGAGGGTGCCGTTCTCGAAGAAGGGGGCGCTGCCCTCGATGCGGGCGCGCTTGTTGGCGGATGAGTGGATGGGGACGATCGGGAAGTACTCTCCTTCGCGGCGGCCAAGTTCGTCGAGAATCTGGCGCAGCACGACCTGGTAGGCGGTGACTTCGATGCCGATTTTCAGGGGGCGCCAGCGGAGGTGGGCGGCGCGGATGAGTCGGACCTGATCGACGATGCCGACGCGGGCGAGGGAAAGCTCGCGGGTGTAGATCGTGCCGGTCTCGTGGTCGATGGATCCGGCCCAGAGGGCGAAGAAGTCGCCGGCGTCGGAGCCGGCGGCGGGGTCGATGGCGAGGATGGTCGTGAGATTGCGGGCGTCGAGGGTGCGGGGGTCGTAGCGGCGGAGCCACTCGGGGCGGAAGACGCGGAGGGCGTCGTCGACGGGGTTGGCCTGGTATTCCTGCTCGAAAGCAAGAGTTCCGATGCGAGCGCGCTCGGCCTCGAGGCGCTCGACGGGCCAGCGGGCGGGCCAGAGGGCCTGGAGGCGGACGGGGGCGGGCGGTGAATGCGGGGCCGACGGGGGATCGGAGGCTACAGAAGGCGAAGCGTCGGCGGCGGGCGGATGTGTGGTGTGCGAGTGCAGGGCATCCGGCGCGCTGTCGGGGGATGGGTTGAGGGCGCGGTAGACGCGGTAATCCCAGCCGGGGTAGCGCTGCGGGTCGCGGAGATTGGCGAGGAGCGAATCGTGGTGGATCAGTGAGCCGAGGACGACGATGCGGCCGCCGGGGGCGAGGGCGGGGATGACGACGCGGCGGAGCCAGGCGTCGAGGCGGGCGCGGCGCTGGGGGGATTGGACGTGTTCGTCCTTTTCGAGGTCGTCGCAGATGATGAGGTCGGGGCGGTGGGGGCCGACGCGTGTGCCGCGGAAGCTGGCGCCGGTGCTTTTGGCCTGGATGCTGATGCCGTTGCGGGTGATGAGGAGGGACTCGGTCCACTTGGGCCGGCGGTTGGCGCGCGGGGGTGCGGAGCGGGGGTTGGGGGGTTGGTGTCCAGAGTGTGAAATCCCTGGCAACGGTCGTTCGCGTTCCGGGCGAAGAGCATGCTTACGCTGAGTACAGCGAAAGCATGCCACCGGAGAGGCGGCATGGCATCTATGAAGCGAACGGTGTCAAGGGGCGGCTGCGGTTCTGTTTGGAAGATTCTTCCGTCAGGCCCGTCGCCGTCGGCGTCGGTCGATCTGTCCCATCTCAGCCGGCGTCGCGACGTTGGGGCTGACTCTCTTCCGCACAGGCCCAGAGCGAGGCCGAGGAGGGCCTCCCTCGGAGATGTTGACGAGCGGGGCGGCGTGACGCGTGACGCTCAGGCATCTATTCGAGATCATCCGCCGGAGCGGACGTCTCATGAAAAAATACAAGACGGACGCCGCCATTCACCCTGCCGAGCGCGCGATTGGGAACGCGCTCCTGCCATGCCGCGGGGTCGTCCGCCGGTTCGTCACGTCGCCGCTCCTCCACACCAGCGGCTTCGCTTTCGTTTCGTTCCGTGCATCCGCGCTACGCACGCGGACGCGTTTCGCTGCCATGGTGGACGGTTGCACGCTGCGCCGCTGACTCGCCGGCGCCGCTGGATCCTCAGGCCGCCGAGGGCGCTGCCGGCGGCCGTTCTTGGTACGGCCGTCCGCTGCGGATGACGGCCAGCATCAGACACAGCAGCCTCCGCGCGATGGCGGTAATGGCCTTCTTCTTTCCGCGGCGCAGGGCCAGCCGCTCGAAGGTCAGTCGCCAGGGCGACGAGCGCCGCACCAGTTGCCAGGCGGCCTGGTGCAGCACCCAGCAGAATCGGCGAGCCGCTGTGCGTGATGCCCAGGTCGTGGCGCTTTGCCGGCCGACTCGCGCTGTCCGGGCGCCAGGCCGACGTAACTGGTCAGCTTCTTCTGCGAGCCGAAACGCTCCGGCCCGGCGACCTCCGCCAGGAACGCCTCGCGCGTCACCGGTCCGACGGCCGGAATCGAATCCAGCAGCTTGCGTTGGCGCGCTTCGGCGGCCGGCGCCCTGCGGGCGAAGGCCGCCAGCTGCCGATCGACAGCCTTCAGCTCGTCGCGATATAACTTCAACTCGCGCAGCAGGCGCTGCACGAGCCAGCGATCGACGGGGTCGAGCTTCAGCCCGCGTTGATCGACGTCTGCCGCGCCCGCACGTACACCCGCCGCCGCACCAGCTTGCGGTGCGCTCGCTGCCGCGGCGTCGGTCGGTGCGCCGGCGGAATCATGTCCAGCGCCAGGAACTCCGCCAGCACGCGGGCGTCCACCTTGTCGCTCTTGCGCGTGCTCTCGGCGATGATCCGCATCTTGCGCGGATGAGCGAGCAGCACACGCCCAGCCAGCGGCTCGACCAGCTTCACGAACCACTCGTAGCTGGCGGTCGCTTCGAGCACCAGGTCGAATGAGCCGAGCGCCTTCAACCAGGCCGCCAGCTTGATCGACTCGGCATTGGTGAAACGGGCCGAAGTGAGCACTTGCCGCGCTTCGGTTCACAACGCAGACCACGATACGCTGCTTGTGGAGGTCGACGCCGACGAACTTCTTCACGGTCTTCTCCTGTGTGGAAGCCAACGATTCGACTCAAACACGAAACGCTGGTTTACCACGAGTTCAGGAACCGTGCAGCCGCCGGCCCGACCTCCGCTTCATAGTTTCACCCGGTTTCTGGCAACGGTCGTTCGCCCTCGGGGCGAATGCGGGGGCGTGCGCGGGGAGTTGAGCGGGGGTTGGGGGGTGCGGAGCGGGGGTTGGGGGGTTGGTGTCCAGGGGCTGAAGCCTCTGGCAACGGTCGCTCGCCCTCCGGGCGAAGAGCATGCTTACGCTGAGTACAGCGAAAGCATGCCACCGGAGAGGCGTCATGAAGATGTATGAAGCGGGGCACCTTGCGGGGCGTTCAGTCTGACGCCATAAGGAACTACCCGCACAAGGAGCCCTTCATGCATTCTAATCCAACGCAGCCAGCTATCGAACCCAACCAGCGAATCGTCGCGCTCGACGTTCACTGCAAGTTCACCGAACTCGCCGCCGTCTCGCCCGCCGGCAAACGGATCGCCTCTCAACGCTGCAACACCACCATCCCCGATGTGCTCGCCGCTCTCAAAAAGTCAAAAAGCCCCGAACCGTCATCATCGAAGAAGGATCGCTCGCCGACTGGCTCATGCGCGGCCTCACCGAGTGCGGCGAATGCGTGCATCTGCGACCCACGCCGCAACGCTCTCGTCGCCAAGGACGACGAAAAGACGACCCCATCGACGCGCTCAAACTGGCCCAGGCTCGCGGCGGATTCCTCAAGTTCGTGCACCACCCCGAGAGCTTCGAGCGCGTCATTTTCAAACGGCGCATCGCGCTCTATCACGACCGTATCCGCAACCGCGTCCGCCAAGCCAATCGCGTGATCGCCCAGGCGCGGCTCTACGGCGTGATGATCCGCGAGAGCGACTTTGCCGAAGACACCGCCGCCGTGTTCAAGCAACTGCCCAAACGCAAGGCGGTGCGCGACGACTTCCAGACGCTGCTTGACGGCTATCAGGCGGCCGTGACGCAGGCGATGGTGCTGCGCCGCGGCGTGCTCAAACTGTCGAAAGCCTATCCCGAGATCGCGCGTTTTCAGTCGCTGCCGGGTTATGGCCCGATCCGCGCGCGACGTTTTTCGCGTTTCTGGACACGCCCTGGCGATTTCGCAGCAAGGCCGCGGTGTGGAAGTATGTCGGCATCGGGCTGTGCCGGCGCGGCAGCGGCGGATCGGTGACGTTGCATGTTCCGAACCAGGTGAATCGTGTGCTGAAAAGTGCCGTGCTGGGCGCGGCGATGAACGCCGTCGGCGGCGACGGCGAGTTTTCGCGTCTGCATGAGAGGTGGGTGAAGAATGGATTGACGGCTCGCATGGCACGCCGCAATGTGGCTCGGCTGCAGACGGCGGTGTTGTGGGGCATGTGGAAAAGCGGCGGCGAGTACCGTTGCGATCGGATCGCGCGGCTGTTGGAGCCGGTGACGGTTTCCTGAACGATTCGCGGCTCGTCGCAAGCGAGCGGCGTTGTCGGCTTTGCGTGCGTGCGGAGTTCCGAGGGTGCCATTGAACGGGATCGCAGGCGATCCGCAGTTCTCGCGACATGAATGAACCCGCAGTACGTTTGCCACGCTCGACCATCCTGATGGACCTCATTTGAGAGTCCCGAATAGGTGCCTGGGCGGCGTTATTTTGACCGCCACGGTTTGCGTGATGAAGCAGGATGGCTGCCAGGGACAATGCGGCTTGTGGGTTTGGACGAGTGACGCGAGGGAATGATGGAGGCAGTCGCAGCCGTCGGCGCGGATCGCGTCGGCAGTGCTTGGCCGAATCATGGGGCGCCCCTGCGAAGGTCACGATTTTGGTGCGTCCGCGGGGAAAGTCTGTTGACATTCGCCTTCATATAGGTGGCACCCGGTTTCTGGCAACGGTCGTTCGCGCTCGGGGCGAATGCGGGGGCGTGCGCGGGGAGTTGAGCGGGGGTTGGGGGGTGCGGAGCGGGGGTTGGGGGGTTGGTGTCCAGGGGCTGAAGCCTCTGGCAACGGTCGCTCGCCCTCCGGGCGAAGAGCATGCTTACGCTGAGTACAGCGAAAGCATGCCACCCGAGATGCGGCATGGCACCCAACAAGGGGCGTCGGCATGGCAGCCGGTCGTGGAGATGCTGGGGGTGGTGGAGTTGCGGGGGGTGGTGGAGGCGCGGGGGGTGGTGGAGGCGCGGGGGGTGTTGGAGGCTTGGGGGGTGTTGGAGGTGCGGGGGGTAGTGAAGCGGCGGGGTCGAGGGGGGTGCAGAGGTCGCCGTAGTGTTCGAGGATGTGCGGGTTGGTTTCGAGTTCGTTGCGGATGTCGCGGAGGAACTGGGTTGCGAGGCTGCGCTCGTGGGTGATGAGGACGATGTTGCGGGCGCGGCGTTCGCAGATGCACCAGAGGGGGAAGGCGAGCGCGGCGCAGGTGCTTTTGGCGTGGCCACGGGGGGCGACGCGGGCGATGAGGCGCTTGGGGGAGGCGAGGTCGGACATCAGCTCGGCGTGGAAGTCGGCCGGCGGGTCGGAGAAGTAGGCGGGGAGGAAGGATTGCGCCCAGCGGAGCAGCTCGGGGAATGCGGAGTCGGAGGGGGTGAGTGGCGGGATGGGCGCGATGGGGGCGGGTGGGGTGATGGGGGTGAGCGGGGCGAGATCGGGGAGGGGGTCGAACATGCGCGGCTCTCGCTCACGGGGCGCGACGTGCGCCTGCATGGAGCATGGAGGCGCTTTGGTCGGGCGGGGAGGGGAAGTTGGCGGTGAGCGGGAAATGGTGCGGATCGGCGCGAGAAAGCGCGGAATGAGGCGATTGGGCGGGGAATGTTGCGGATGGGTGGGGGCGGGAAGCGGGCGACGGGATTCGAACCCGCGACATTCAGCTTGGAAGGCTGATGCTCTACCAATTGAGCTACACCCGCGGCGGCCCGCAATCGAGTGCGGGCGTCAGAGGTGAGGATAGCAGCGGGGGCGGGGGTGGGCAAATCGGGGGGGGTGCCGGGGGAAAAGGCGCGGGCGGTGATGAGAGAGGGTGGGGCGCATTGCGGTCCAGGGCCTGAAGGCCCTGGCAACGATCGTGCGCCCTACGGGCGAAGACATGCCGACGCACGAGCGCTCTGCGGGCGAAGACATGCCGACGCAAAGCCGTCGGCATGGCACACAAGACGGGGCATGGCACCCAAGTCGGGGCGGGTGGAGAGCATGCTTACGCGGAGTACCGCGAAAGCATGCCACCCAAGACGCGGCGGGGCACCCAACACGCGGCGTGGCGCCCAACACGCGGCGGGGCCGGTGGGGGGTTTTTGGCATGGCCGGTGGGGGTTAGCGGCAGGCGTTGGTTGCGTCGGCGATTCGCGCGGCGTTGCCGGCGATGAAGAGCGTCGTGTCGTTGGCGGTCAGGGGCAGGCGGCGGGTGCCGACGTCGGCGGGGTCGCTGGCGCTCCGCACGTTGAGGATCAGATCGGTGCCCTGGGGGGTGATGTCGATGGACCACTCGCCGATGAGCTGACTCTCCGAGGAGAAGGTGTTGAACTGGGTGGACGTGATTCGCGTGACGAGCATGCCGAAACGTCGCCCGTTGCAGAGCGTGAGATCGCTGTTCTCGGTGATGCTGCCGCCGGAGAAGAAGGAGGAGGAGCCGAACTCGAAGCGATTGTTGGCGAACTGCGATTCGAGCGCAGCCTCATCCGCGGCTTCGGACGCAGCGGAAGTGGAGCCGCCGCCGGAATTGGGAGCGCCGGAATTGGGAGCGCCGCCCGGTGCGTTGTCGGCCGGGGCGCTGGCGGGGTCGTTGGGCGGGGTTTGATTTGCGCCTCCGTCGGCGGTGTTTGAGGGGTCGCCGGTGCCGCGGCCGGGGACGGCGACGATGGGGCGGACGGAGCCGTCGGTCGGGAGGGCGCCGGACTCGCCGACGGCGATGGTGTTGGAGGCGCCGTCCTGGATGTTGTTGCGCGGGGGGCGCGGGTTGCCGTTAGCGGCGCCGGGATTTTCGTCCTGAGCGGAGGCGACGCCGGTGGTGATGCCGCCGACGTCGAACTGGCCGGTGATGGAGGGGTCATCGACGACGCAGCCGTTGAGGAGGATGAGCGAGGCGGCTGCGACGAGGCTGATGCCGCGGAGGGTGCGCGCAGAGAGAGTGTGAGAGAGTTTCATGACGGTCGCCCTTTCTTGCAGGTTGTCGGATTTTTTCGAGCACTTCGCCGCGGTGGAACGCGGTTGGTAGTGGATGTACGGCGGGGGTCGGTGGATTGCAGAATCGCGGGTTCGGGGCGGATTGTGCGGGGGAACAGGGGATTCGAGGAGTTATTGGAAGCCGCGTTGAAGGATGCGGTGCGGGGCCGGCGTGTTGGAATTCGCGGGGCGCGTGCAGGGCGAAGGGGGGGTGACGCCGGGACGGTGAAAAGGAGACCGTCGATGTTTTCGAATCCGATGTACGACGTGGTGATGAAGGCGATGAACGAGATGCTCCGCAGCGGAGCAATTCCGGCGTCCACGGGGTTGATCAACGCGATGAACATGGCGGGGCAGAAGCTGGCGGTGACGTGGGGGCAGATGGCGGCGTCGACGGCGCCGGTGTGGCGCGCGATTCCGTATGTGAATCCGGTGCGGGGGATGGCGCTGCCGATGGGCTCGGCGGGCGGGACGTCGTCGGCGGCGACGGTGCAGGGGCTGGCGGCGCTGGGGATCGCGGGGGTGGCGATTGCGGTGGCGGCCGGGGTGTGGGTGGCGCTGGGAGCGCCCTATTACCAGGCGGTGGAGCGGGCGCGGGAGCGCGGGTTCATGTCGGGATTCTCGCAGGGGTTCGTGACGGGGGTGTTGAACTGGGGGTGGCATCATGCGGCGTCGCGGTTCGGGATGCGGCGGGTGGTTCTGCGGAATCACTTTGTGCCGGAGGCGGATCGGGTGGAGGCGGTGGCGCATAACGAGGGGTTGTTCGTGGGTTTTGCGCTGGGGATGGGGGGCAAGGCGGAGGGGAAGAAGGCGTTTCGGATAGCACTGCGGAAGCTGGCGGGCCGGGTTGATGATGCGCCGTGGTCGCGGGATGCGGATGAGGCGCGGTTACAGCAGGTGGACTATGTGATTTCGCTGGCGAGTGCGGGGGTGAAGCATGGGTTGATTGTGGGGAAGTGAAGATGGGCGGTGGGGGACTCGAACCCACGACCCCCTCGGTGTAAACGAGGTGCTCTAACCAACTGAGCTAACCGCCCGGTGCCGGCGGCATTGTAGCAGGGTGCGGGGGGGCGGGCGGTGTTGAGAATGGGTGGGGCGCATTTCGGTCCAGGGCCTGAAGGCCCTGGCAACGATCGGGCGCCCTGACGGGCGAAGACATGCTTACGCGGAGTACCGCGAAAGCATGCCACCCGGCGTGTGGCATCGGGCTTCTGCCCGATGCACTGCACCGCCCGGAAGGGCGGTGCCACGATGCGCCCTTGCGGGCGAAGACATGCCGACGCAAAGCCGTCGGCATGGCATCTATGAAGCGAACGGTGTCAAGGGGCGGCTGCGGTTCTGTTTGGAAGATTCTTCCGTCAGGCCCGTCGCCGTCGGCGTCGGTCGATCTGTCCCATCTCAGCCGGCGTCGCGACGTTGGGGCTGACTCTCTTCCGCACAGGCCCAGAGGCCCGAGGCCGAGGAGGGCCTCCCTCGGAGATGTTGACGAGCGGGGGCGGCGTGACGCGTGACGCTCAGGCATCTATTCGAGATCATCCGCCGGAGCGGACGTCTCATGAAAAAATACAAGACGGACGCCGCCATTCACCCCTGCCGAGCGCCGTTGGGAACGCGCTCCTGCCATGCCGCGGGGTCGTCCGCCGGTTCGTCACGTCGCCGCTCCTCCACACCAAACGCTTCGCTTTCGTTTCGTTCCGTGCGTCCGCCTTACGCACGCAGACGCGTTTCGCTTCAATTCTGGTCGTTCGGTCGCTCCGCCAGGCCGCGGCTGCGGCCCGATCCGCAGCACGGTGAAGTCAGGCGACCGCCGGAGTCGCCGGTGTCGCCGGCGGCCGTTCTTGGTACGGCCGTCCGCTGCGGATGACGGCCAGCATCAGACACAGCAGCCTCCGCGCGATGGCGGTAATGGCCTTCTTCTTTCCGCGGCGCAGGGCCAGCCGCTCGAAGGTCAGTCGCCAGGGCGACGAGCCGCCGCACCAGTTGCCAGGCGGCCTGGTGCAGCACCCAGCGCAGAATCGGCGAGCCGCTGTGCGTGATGCCCAGGTCGTGGCGCTTGCCGGCCGACTCGCGCTGTCCGGGCGCCAGGCCGACGTAACTGGTCAGCTTCTTCTGCGAGCCGAAACGCCCCGGCCCGGCGACCTCCGCCAGGAACGCCTCGCGCGTCACCGGTCCGACGGCCGGAATCGAATTCAGCAGCGCACGGTGGCCCGCTTCGGCGGCCGGCGCTGTGCGGGCGAAGGCCGCCAGCTGCCGATCGACAGCCTTCATCTCGCCGCGATACAACTTCAACTCGCGCAGCAGGCGCTGCACGAGCCAGCGATCGACGGGGTCGAGCTTCAGCCCGCGCAGGTACTTCAGGCCCTCGCTCGTGAACAGTTCCTTGCGGTCCGCGTTGTACTCGGCCGCCACGTGCCGGATGCGGTTCTTGATCGACGTCTGCCGCGCCCGCACGTACACCCGCCGCCGCACCAGCTTGCGGTGCGGCTCGCTGCCGCGGCGTCGGTCGGTGCGCCGGCGGAATCATGTCCAGCGCCCAGGAACTCCGCCAGCACGCGGGCGTCCACCTTGTCGCTCTTGCGCGTGCTCTCGGCGATGATCCGCATCTTGCGCGGATGAGCGAGCAGCACACGCCCAGCCAGCGGCTCGACCAGCTTCACGAACCACTCGTAGCTGGCGGTCGCTTCGAGCACCAGGTCGAATGAGCCGAGCGCCTTCAACCAGGCCGCCAGCTTGATCGACTCGGCATTGGTGAAACGGGCCGAAGTGAGCACTTGCCGCGCTTGGTTCACAACGCAGACCACGATACGCTGCTTGTGGAGGTCGACGCCGACGAACTTCTTCACGGTCTTCTCCTGTGTGGAAGCCAACGATTCGACTCAAACACGAAACGCTGGTTTACCACGAGTTCAGGAACCGTGCAGCCGCCGGCCCGACCTCCGCTTCATAGTTTCACCCGAAACTTGGCGACACCCGAAAAGTAGCATCGGGCTTCCGCCCGATGCACCGCACCGCCCGGAAGGGCGGTGCCACGGTCATCGGCGACGTTTCGAGAGCATGCTTACGCGGAGTACCGCGAAAGCATGCCACCCAAGACCGGGCGTGCCATCCAAGACCGGGTGTGGCGTTTGGGGCCAGGCGTGCGACTCAGGACCGGGCATGGCACTCAAGACTCGGGATGGAACCGAGCGCCCGTTGCTTGCACCCGCCGCGGACCGCGCGGATCATGGCGGCATGGACCATCGACGGGTATCGCGCGACGCGGCCAACCGGCTTCAACCCTGTCGCGTCGCGGCGTTTGCGATCCTTGGCGCTCTGCTGTTCGTCGCGGGCGGGTCGAGCGGCTGCGCCGAGTCGCCCGCCGGTGATCCCGGCGGCGCCAGCGCGCGTGCCGCGGGCGCTTCGCCGATTCTGGTCCGCATCGGTCGCACCTATCCGGATTGCTCCGCCGGGCGATTCCTGGTGCTGGCCGATTTCGAGACGCCCGATCAGCCGCCGATGTTCCGCATCCTCGCCCGCGGGGAGGAGCCGCCGGCCGGGCGCGAGCCGTCGCTGTCGATCCTGCGGAATCGGCGCGAGACCGGCGCGGGCGGGTTGCAGGCAACGCTGCGCAGCGCGGACGAGCAACTGGTTTTCGACGGGACGCTGGGCGACAAGCGCTCCCTGATCCGCGACTGGAGCGGCCGGCACCTGCTGCTGATGAGCGCCTACGGCCCCGAGGGTGGCGCTCCGCTCTCGGTTTCCGTGCACTCCGGCACCGATCGCCCCGCGACGTGGAGCGCGACGCTGCCGCTGCGGGCGGGATGGAACACGCTGCGAATCGACCTCGACGAACTGGCGCACGTCGTGGACCTGTCCGACGTGCGGCGGATTGCCTGGTCCTGCCCGGCCGGGCCGCTGGAGTTGTACCTCGACGACCTGATCATCACTGACAACACGCGCTTCGAGCGCGGCGAAGGCGCCGCCGGCGGCGAGCTGCTCCTGTACTCGCGCGGCCGGCGGCTGGCCTGCGGCGTTGGCGAGCGCTTCGAGGTCGCGCTGCGCGACGGGGTGATCTCCGGGATTTTCGCGGAGGCGGGTTCGGCGCTCACTCCGCCCGGCGGCGGCGGGCCGCTGATCGTCCCGCTGCCGGAGGGCTGGACCGCGCTGCGCGAGCGCCCGCCGGCGCCGGATGACCCGCGGCTGTTTGAGAGCTGGGGCGGCGCGATTCAGGGGTCGCAGGGAGTGGTCGAGTCCTCCGCGGTGCGCCTGGTCATGCAGGGTGCGCGGCGCTACGGCGCTGCGCCGGGCGAACCGGGCGGCTCGGCTGAGTCCGGCGCGGAGGATCGCGCGGCGCGGTCGCAGGTGCGGCTGACCGTCTACGCGGACGGGCGGGTGTTCGTGCGGCTGCGGATGGATCCCGGCGGGCGCGAGTGGCCGCTGGCGCGCGCCGGGCACGCGCTGCTGGTCGATCAGCGCAGCGGCCTGCGGCCCGTTCCGGTCGCGGCGGCGGATGCGGCGCGGCGGGTGCACTTCGCGCGCCTTGGGCGCGACCGCGGCGACCTGCTCTGGATTCCGCACCTGCCGAGCGACGCGGCCCAGCGGCTCGACCTGGAGTCGATTGACGAACGCGAAGCTGCTGTGCTGATCGGCGATCGCGCCGCGCAGGGCGTGATCGAGTCGGCGCATCTGCTGATGCTCTGGCCGCATGATCTGGATGGTGCGCCGGAGGGGGAGTCCTTCGCCGCGGACTATCAGCAGCCTGGGCGAGTGGAGGTCACGACCGGCGCACTGCGCACCGACGTGGACGGCGACCTGAACGGCGACGGATACAACGAGAGCGAGGGCTGTCACGAGCTGGAGCTGGCCGGGCACGTGGCGCGCTGGCGCTACGACCCTGCCGGACGGCTGCGACATCGGTCGATCTTCCGGGTGCACGGCACGGCCGGCCGAACGGCGTGGGTCTACGTTGACGGGCGGATTCTCTCGGAGCAGTGGCGAGATGCGTCCGGCACGCTGATGTTCGCACTGCCGCGGGTTCGCGACGGCATACCGCGGATCGAGGTGAACTGCGGCGAAAATCGTTCTCCGGCGACGGGTTCGTAGCCCCGCCCCCAAGCCGTGTGGGGCGGGCGCGGGCATCGGCCGAAGTGGGCGTTACAATTGCGGGCGGAGTGATCCCGGGCGGCGCGCGCCGCGGCGGGGAGCTTGTTCGACCAGAGAGCGACCGTCCTCAAGCGGCGGTGCAGCAGGTGGTGCCATGCCCGTTGTTGATGCGATTGCCGCGCTGCAGGCGCGCTTCCCCGATCATCGCTACGAGCCGCAGCCGCTGGTCAGGCGGATGGATGGCGGCGCGGGCGATCAGTTGTGGGTTCGGGTGGAGCCGGGGCATCTGCTGGCGGTGGCGCGGTTTCTTCGCGATGACCCGCGCTGCGCGTTTGAGCAACTCTCCGACGTGACTTGTGTGGACTATCTGAATTATCCCGACGCCGAGGATCGCTTCGGGGTGATTTACAACCTGCTGAGCCTCTCCCTGAATCAGCGGCTGTTTCTCAAGGTGTTCGTCAATGATCCCGATCCGCGGGTGCCATCGGTCTGGCCGGTCTGGCATGGCGCGGAGTGGACCGAGCGCGAAGTGTTCGACATGTTCGGCATCCGCTTCGACGACCACCCCGATCTGCGGCGCATCCTGATGCCGGAGGATTTTGAGGATCACCCGCTTCGCAAGGACTATCCGCTGCACGGCAAGGGGGAGCGCGAAGCCTTTCCGCGGCTGACGCGCGACAGCGCCTAGCCGCGCTTAGCCGCAGAGCAATTCGGCCGCCGGTCGCGCCAGCTTGCGGAAGTCCGCCATCGGCAGATGCACGGTGCCCCACTTGGGGGAGCGGATGCGCGCCGCGGCGACGTACTCATCCAGCGGCGCGGCCACAAAGACATAGCGCCGCTCGCGGAACTCGTGGACGATCTCCGCCGGCGGATCGGCCGCCCCGTCAATCCAGTAGGCGAAGAGCAGCATCCCGCGGAATCCATCGCCAAAGACCCCCTGCCAGCGCAGCAGTCCGTCAAGGTCGTCCTTCGTGGCCCAGGTTTGCCAGCCGACCCGCCCGCCGCCGCCGCGCGGGGCCCAGCGCCGCCCTTTCACATCCGCCAGCCAGTTGGTGCCGATCGCGGAGTAGACCACGAAGTCGAAGCTCTTGAGCGAAACGTCCCGAAATATCGCCTTTCTGCCCTCATCCACGGCGACATACGCGATCTGACGACGGCGGAGGTAGTCCTCGAATGCCGCCTCGTAATGGACGTGGCCCTTCATGATTCGCCTCCCCAGACCGGGAATCAGCCGAATTCGGTGGTTTCCGGCGGCAGTATAGGAGAATTCCGCGGTTTTCGGGGGTTGTCAGGAAGTGTGGGCAGGCGGCCGATCGGCAATAATGGTCGGCGATGGGCGTTATCCACCGTTGAGAGCAAGAAACCGGCCGATTGGCCCGCGTGGCAAACGGGGAGCCGTCGGCCTTACCTGGAGAAGCGGATCATGACGATGCGATCGATGTGGCGAATGGGGGTCATCGGTGTGGCGACGGCGGTGTTCGCCGCGCCGGTTTTGGCACAGAACAAGCCGGCCGAGCCGGCCGAGCCGGCCAAGCCGGGCGCAGCGGCCGATGAAGGCGGGCAGCGCCGGGCGCGCGGCGGTGGTGAGGGCGGGGAGCGGCGTCGCGGTCCGGAAGGTCGCGGCGGCGAGGGGCGGCAGTTTGCCGGCGCGGGGATGATCGCGCGAGTCGCAGATGAGTTGCAGCTTTCGGAAGAGCAGCGCCAGGAAGTGCTCGCCGTCGTGGCGGATCACTTCCGCGCGATTCGCGACGAGGAGGAGCAGAGCGAGACGGGTCAGGCCATTCGGGCGCTGCGCGAGCAAATGCGCCAGGCGCGCGAGGCCGGGGACCAGGAACAGCTTGCCGCGCTGCGCGAGGAAATGCGCAAGCTCAACGATGGCGGCGGCGAAGATCGCCGTGCGCGGATGGAAGCCGGCATGGAGGCGCTGCGCGAGAAGATCATGCCGCTGCTCAACGAGGAGCAGCAGGCCAAGTTCGCAAAGATGGACCTGTCACCGGCGGGGGGGCGCGGCGGACCGGCCGGCGCGGCCGACCCGCGGCGGATTCGCGCGGCGCTGGCCAACCTGGACCTCGATGCGGAGCAGAAGGCCGCTGTCGAGGAACTGATGCGCGCCGCCCGTGAGCAGATGGAGGCGCTGCCCCGCGAGGATGTGGCCGGGCGGGCCGAGATCGGCACGCAGTTGATCGCGCAGGTGCGCGGATTGCTGACGGACGAGCAGCGCGCCAAGCTGGAACGGGAGCTGAACCGCGGGCGCGGCGAGCGCGGCCGCGAGGGTGCGCCGCGGGGCGGCGAGGGCCGGGAGCGGCGCGGTCGCGGCGGCAACGAGGAAGCCCCGAAGGATCCTGCGTAACACTCGCGCACGCGACCGTGCGCTGGAAGGTGCGATGACAAGACGGGCGCGCCCGAATGCCGGGTGCGCCCGTTTTGCATCATGGGCGTGGCGCAAAGCCGATGATCGCGCGCGGCGCGGCGGTGGTGCGCGGCCGGTGGTCGCCGGGCGATCGCGGCGGCGTCACTTCACGCGGTCGGCCGGGACGAAGTAGGTGCCGGCGTCCAGCCCCGGCTCGGCCAGAACGACGGTGGGGCTGCCGCGCGTCAGATTCGGCTTTCGCACGAGTGCGGAATGCACGGCCACGACCCGCTCGGTGTGTCGCGTGATGATCCGCACGTCGAGCGTCAGTTCTTCGCGGATGCGCCAGGCGGCGGCCGCGTCCCACTCCAGGCGGCGTCCCGGCTCCCACTGCGAGGCGGGAATCCGCACAGCAATCGCCGGTGAATCCGGGTGGGCCTTGTTCCAGGCCTCCCGGACGGCGTCGATCAGGGCGTCGGCATCCGGACCGCGGTAGATGTGATCCGGCGGTCGCGACAGCTCCGCCAGCGCCGCGCGCAGCTCGGCGTCTTCGCGGGCGATCTGCTCACGCAGTTCCGTGAGCTGCTGGGCCGCTTCTGCCTTGAGCGATGGTTCGATCTGGGGGAGCGCTTCGGCGATCGTCAGCATGTCCTGTGCGCGGCGCAGCGAAAGCCGGGCCGCGTCGCCGAATGCGCCGGAGCGGTTGCGAACGGCATCGGCAATCTGGCGACGGGCCTGCGTGTCCAGTTCCGCCAGCTCATCGCGAAACGCCGCGGCGAACGCCGCCATCCGTTCCTGAAAGCGCCCCATCTGGGCGGTCGTGTATTCCATCGCGGTATGCAGCATGCGAGCGCGGCCGTGCGGGTCCGCGTTGCGCGCCACCTCGACGACCCGCGCCAGCCACGCCGACGTGTCGGCCGCGTGCCGCGCGAGCGCCGCGCTGGCGATCGGATCGGAGAGCGGGTTCGAGGCGGCCCGGGAATACTCCGCACCGATCCGCCGCACCTGCTCGACCACGGTCAGGAAATCGTCGGTGCCGGCGGCCGGCGCGACCCCGAGAAAGATCAGCACAGCCGCCGCCATCACCGACCGAAGCGCCCGGCCCCGGCCAATCGCCTGGCGCTGCAGGCCGTGGATGACGTGTCGGCCGCACGGCGACGCCGTGCGCGTGGAGTTGCCTTGCATGTGTCCCCCCCCGGAGCACTCGAACCACGAGTCGATGAACCCGCCGGCGCGAGCGCCCACCGGTCGGTCATCGGCACAATCGACGCGGCGCTTCGATAAGCAAATACGGATGCCCGCCGACCGCGCTTCGCCGGCGAATCGGCCGGTAATTGCTGGCGCGGAATCGGTGTGAGGAGGGATGGTGCCGACGCGGAGATTCGCGATTCCGGCGACTCCATCGGCGGTTGCCGGGCGGCGCGGAAGAGGGAGGCGGATTCGTCGCGGCGTCCGGTCGGGTGGTTAGGGGTTCGAGCGAGTTGGTCGCCTCCGGCGGAGCGCATCAGCGTCCCCATCGGCGACCCGGAGCATCCTGCGAGCGAATCCGCCTGTTCCGCTGTCCTTCAAATTCAATGCCCGGCGCGGTGCGGTGCGACAGAGGGCGTCCATCCCCCCTCCCCGCGGGGTCGAGAGCACCGGCCCGTCATCCATGCGAGCCGATGCACTCGAGCAAGCCGCCCGTCCATGCGCGACCGAAACCCGGGGCACTTTGCGAGCGAACCGGAGGGAGCCGCACGCAATCGCAACGCCGATATTACCCCAATATGACACCATCTGTCAACGTCTTTTTTGCCTAAATTATCATTGTGCGAATAAATTGGGGTACGGTTGGCATTACCTGCTCAAAATCGACGCCATTTCCCCCCTGCCGGCGGACCGGCCATCGGCGAGCCTCCGCCGCCCGGCGGGAGTACACTGGTCGAGGTTGCCGGGGGTCTGAAAGGGGCTTTGGGCGCTGATGGGGCTGATTCGCTTTCAGGATGTGACCAAGCAGTTCGGCGGGCGGGTCGTCCTCGACGGCGTGTCAGTCGAAATCAGCTCATCCGAGCACGTCGGGCTGGTCGGCCCCAACGGCGCCGGCAAATCCACGCTGCTGCGCCTCATTAACGGCACGCTCACCCCCGACATCGGCAGCGTCACGCTTTCCAAAGGCATGCACGTCGGCACGCTGGAGCAGGAGCCGCGGATGGACCCGACGGCGACGCTGCACGACGAGGTGCTCAGCGTCTTTGCCGAGGTGCTGGCTCTCGAAGCGCGGATGGAGGCGCTGACGCAGGAGATCGCGGCGGCCGGCGCGGGCGGTGCGGAGGTGGAGCTGCTGCTGGCCGAGTATGACCGCGTCCGGGAGCGCTTCGAGACGGCCGGCGGCTATCGCTACGAGTCCCGGCTGGGCGAAATTCTCGGCGGCCTGGGCTTCGGCCCGGCGGACGCGAAGCTGCCGGTATCGGCGCTGTCGGGCGGGCAGCGCTGCCGTGCGGCGCTGGCCAAGCTGCTGCTGGACGAATCCGAGTTCCTGCTGCTCGACGAGCCGACCAACCACCTCGACATCGACGCGGTGCGCTGGCTCGAGAAATTTCTGGCCGGCCATCATGGCGGTGCGCTGATCATCTCGCACGACCGCTACCTGCTCGACCGCGCCTGCGACCGCATCCTCGAGATCGATCGCGGGCGGGTGATCTCCTATCCGGGGAATTACTCGAACTTCGTGCGCACCCGCGACACGCGCCGCCTGACGCAGCAGCGCGAGTTCGAGAAGGACCGCGAATTCATCGAGAAGGAGCGCGACTTCATCGCCCGCCACATGGGGTCGCAGCGCACCGCCGAGGCCCGCGGCCGCCGCACCCGCCTCGAACGCCGCATCCGCGACGGCGAGTTTGAGCTGGATCGGCCGCACGAGGCGCAGACGCTGCGGCTGCGCTTCGGCGACGGCCGCGCCGATCCCGCCGCGGGGCACACGATCCTCGAAATCAAGGGGCTGTCGAAGGGGTATGACGGGCGGCCGCTGTTCGACGATCTGACGCTGCGGCTGGACGCCAGCCGGCGGCTCGGCATTACCGGCCCCAACGGCGTAGGCAAGACCACGCTCTTGAACATCCTGACGGGGCGCACGAAGGCGGATCGCGGGGAGTTCGCGCTGTCGCGCCACGCGACGCTCGGCTGGTTCGGGCAGGATGCCCGCGAGCTGGACCCCGACATCACGATCGTGCAGGCGCTGACGGAAGTTCGGCCGGACCTGACGGAGGCGACGGCCCGCTCGCTGGCCGGGGGTTTTCTGTTCAGCGGCGAGGATGCCTTCAAGACCATCGGGCAGCTTTCGGGCGGAGAGCAGTCGCGGGTGCGGCTGCTGCGGCTGATGCTCGGCAACCCCAATGTGCTGATCCTCGACGAGCCGACGAATCATCTGGACATCGCGTCGCGCGAGGTGCTCGAAGCGGCGCTGTGTGACTTTACGGGCACGATCATCGCCGTCAGCCACGACCGCTATTTTCTCGATCGCGTCTGCGGGCAGTTGCTGGTACTGCGGCCGGATGGCTGGGCGCTGCATCGCGGGAATTACACGACGTACATCGAGTCGCTTGAGGCGGCGGCCGCGGGTGCTTCGGATCAACGTAGCGCGGGCGGAGTGCGGGGCGGGGGTGATGGGCGGGGCGTGGATCGTGTGCGCGGTGAGGGTGATGCGAAGGGATTGGGCGGATTGGCCGCACGCGATGATGCGGCGGATCGTGACTCGCGTGGATCGGATCGCGCTTCGGATGACATGGGGCGGCGAGCGGCCACGCGGGGCGGAGGCGGTGGCGGCACACAGGGTGGAGGCGCGAGCGGTGGAAGCGCGGGCGGCACGGGGGGTGGAAGCGCGGCCGGCACGGGGGGTGGTGGATCGGGGGGCGCGCGGCCGCGGCGGGTGAACCCGCAGGCTCGCAAGTCGCGTTTCGCGGCGATGAGCACGCCGGAGCTGGAGGCGTTCATCGAGACACAGGAGCAGCGCATCGCGGAGCTGAACGAGCGCTTCGGCGACCCCGCGCTCTATCAGGATCGCGACGCCGCGAGTCGGCTGGAGGCGGAGCTGCACGCAGCGCGGGGAGAGCTGGAGCAGGCTGAGGAGGAATGGGCGGGCCGCTGAGGTGATCGGCGGCGGAAGCGTCCTCCGAACCCAGCTTACCCGCCGACTTCGCCGCAGTCGGCTCCGTCGATTCCTGAAGGGTATGTACCCGAAGCGGCAAGGGGAGGCGGGTTAGTTTACCGAGCGCCTGGGACGACCGGCAACGCGAACACAATTCGAGTGATGGATCCCACCCAGCAGCCCCCAAACGGCTACAGGGTTCGCTACATTGGGCAGGAACAGCGCATCAGTCCGGCCACTGGAAAGCCAGGCACGAGTGCGGAAGCGCTGTAACGCTCCCTGCGAAGTAGATTCAGAGTGGGCAGGTGGAGGAAACGATGTACGGACTCTCCGCTGATGCGGACCTCCGGTTCTTGCTTGGACCCGAACTTGTGCAGGTGTGCTTTGGAAAGTACAATCTTCAACTGCACTTTACCAACGGGGTCTCCATTTCCGCGCATTCCCCGGTGGAGCTCTCCGGCGGCGAGCGCTGCCTTCGGTGGCGCCCAGGAGCGAGATGCGAGGACGCCTCAGAGTTTCTCGACCGTCTAGGTGAAGTGATCGCTCATGTGCGAAACGACGGCACCGGCCGCCTCGAACTCTCCTTGTCAGGCGGGCACCGCATCATTCTCGTCGATGATTCGCCGATGTATGAGTCGTATGAACTCATCAACGGAAACGACATTCTGATCATCTAGGATCATGTCTCATGACGCCGGCCGCGCTCTCTCGATCAGCCGCCGAGAGCCTCAAAGCGATACGCCGCGATCATGCTGCGCGCCGGGAGAGATGGTTCGAGCTGCATCTGAAACTATGGTCTCTCTGTGACTATTCCACTGAACTGGCAGTGCTCGTGCTTCCGCTGCTCGCGGATCATCCGATACCCGACATCCGGGCCGGGGCGTTGTACGGGCTGATCGAGGCGAAAGTGGCGCTCAAGCACATCGGGTCCTTTCGATCCGCTGCCCGCGACAGTCATGACATTGTCCGTGACGCCGGCATCTGGGGGCTCTCCCAGTCGCCATACACGGTTGATGAGAAGACCCTCTGGAAGGCGCTCTGGGAAGATCCGGTGCTTGAGATTAGATTCAGTGCGGCGTACGCGCTGCGGGTGATGCCGCGCAGAATCTCCAGCAGTTCTTTCAAGCAGGCGCTGGATGCCCATCCCGTCTATGGCGTCAAGCTGGAGTTGGCCGAGCGCGGCATAAAGGAGCGACGTCTGCGGGCACCCGCGCAGTCCGCGATGCGTGAGCTTCTGCCGAAGCTCAAGGAGTCCCGGCTGCTTACACCGGAGGTCCGTGTTGTGCTATCGAGGCTCGGAGTGGTTGGAACCAAGTGAGAGTCGGTGAGGGTAGCGGGGCGGCGGGTGGCGTTGTGCTCGCCCCGGGCGCAGGGGCTGCTGAAACGACTTGTGCAGGCGGCGGGTTGAATGACGCTTGATCCAGTTGTCATCATTCGTGCCGAGACCCAGCGTTGCTCGCTGCCGCCAGGCACGCGAACCGTGGGTCGGCGCATCCGGGGGCGTGTTCGGCGCCTTGTCCGTGCAACCAGGTCCCGCACTGAGCTGCTCGCGTCGTCGAGTGGGCGACGAGGTTGCCAGTGTACAGGGGCCGTTCTCGCTAAAGTGCAGTCGCGTACCGGCTGGATCGAGCTTGACCGAGTGCAGTTGATACAGACGGAGCGGCGGCAGTTCTCTCCATGGGCTTCATCCTGGCGTGATGCCGCGGAGTATTCGAACACGCTGCTCCTGCGTGTGGCTAGTGACTGGCGTGCCAATTCGTTCATTGCCGACGCCTTTGCGCATCGAACAGTCGAAATGCTCTCGGGCGGCTGGTTCTTCTATGAGTCCGAGCGCGAGTCGATCGGCCGCTTCGTGGCCTCCATTGTGGAAGCAGCCGGCCGCATCGCCAAGTTGGCATTTCGTCGGTCCAGGCGACGGGGGGCCCGATGGCGTTCTGTCGAGATGATCGGCGACACCCTTCAACACGACTGCCTGTCGATGTGGATGGCGGGGGTGATGTTTACCCACCCATTCTGTTTTGAAGAGCCGGTTCCGGCAGATGAACTCCCGGCTCCGATCGTGCGAGGCCTACGGCGCCTGACGAAGGAGCTGCGGCCGGACTCGCATTCTGCGGCGTCAGAGGTCGGCGACCGCTTCGCGGCAGCTCTTGCATGCTGGTTGCGACTCCTGACGACTCTGAATGACCCAGGCAACATCCGGCAAATGATGATGTCGCTCTCTGAGGCGCACGTACATTCATATGAGCTTCAGGCACTTGCGGCACGCGTGGGGCGAATCGGATGGAGGGCGTGTGACGTGGCAGAAGACATACTCATCTGGTGAGCCGCGACGAGCTTCTACTCTGCACGTTGCAGGTCGCTAACGAACCGCTCCAGCGGCGTGGACTTGCTCGACCGGATCACTGGGCGCGGCATCCGACATGAGTCCAACGGACACATGCTGGGCTTTCTGGAGCCATAGAGGTGGCTGCATGTTGAAGAACGAGGGCTTTGAGTTGATGTTGGCCAGGCAGGGTGTGGAGCTGATCGCGCCGCCGCGGGCGAACAACCCCAACTCGGGGCAGGACGGCCGGCCGCTGCGACGCTACAAGCGCCGCTGGAAGGTGGAGCGTTGCCTGGCCTGGCTCCAGAACTTCCGCCGGCTGTGCATCCGCTGGGAGAGACGCTCCACCCTCTACCGCGGCTTCCTGCATCTTGCGACCGTGCTATTGCTCATCAAGTGGGTTTAGGGATAGGTTCAAATGAGCGTGTTCGGCGAAGGGCGCGACCTGCGTACCGATATCTCCAGGGTCGAGGCGCTGTCTCACGCAGGGGTGGATCCCTGGGCCAGTGTACCCTCGATCTCACGCGACCAGACAACGACGGATTATGCGACAATCACACATGCCATTCGGGAGTGGCGCGCGCAGTTGGTCCAAGACGTGACGTCCCCTTTGCCATATCAGGGTGAACTGCTGTTGTACTTCTACGACCTCAGCATGGACGATGGAATTGCGGAAGACGCTTCAGGAGGACTGTGTGATAGGTGCAATCGACCACTTCCGTTGTTCTGGGTGATGCACATCGAAGACTCGGTAGATGCGTTAGAAGAATCAGATCAACTAGAGTTCGGATCCCCCCCGCGGTACGTGTGCGCCTGGATTCCAGAACCATTGTTAATCAGAGCAAGGTTAGGTGTGGCGGCAAACGCCGAGCGCTGCCTGTATTGGATCACCGAAGTCGATTGTCGAAGGTTGCGCGCTGCCTCACTCTTGGCAAACTGTCTGGCGACATGGCGAGGCCGGCCCTGGCTTGGCGGTGCGGACGGTTAGCGCGACCAGGTCCAAGGGGCCTATCCATGGACCGCTTGGACGCGCCGCTCCGGCATGAGGGATGCCCGGGAGAGCGGTGCCTGGCACGGACACGCTGGGTTCGCCTCGCCCGTATCCCGCGCTCAAGTGCCCAAACTCCCGGCGGCTTCGTGACACAGTCTCGACGCGTCGCCGGCGATCCGATCCTCGTGATCGCGTATGATGCACTCGGCCGGCGGGTGCTGAGCGAGGATGATCACGACTACGCGGCGACGATCTCGCCGGACTGCGCGGTCGAGGAGACGCCGCTCGCGACGCGGCACGTGTATTCGGGGATCGAAGTGGTGGCGGAGTACCAGGCCAACGGCGGCACGGGCGGTTCGGTCGGCCTCGCGCCGACCGTCGGCACGGTGAGTCTGCCGACCAGCGGCGTGCCGACCGGCTCACCGCCGGCCACGCTGCCGGCCGGCTGGGACCTGGCCCGCGAGTTCCTGTGGGGCGAGCGCTTCCCCGAGCCGCTGGCAATGATCGACTTCACCGACGCCGGCTCCCGGCCGCGGCCGGGCGTCACGACCGGCGGGGTGACCGGAGGCGCGGAAACACTGTATTACCATCATGATGCGCTCGGCAGCGTCATCGCGCTGACGGATGCGGGCGACCCCGAGGGCGATCTGAGCGATCCCCCCGGCGATCCGACCGCCGGCCGGGTCGTCGAGCGCTACACGTACGATCCGTACGGCCGGACGGTGATCGAGACGTGGGATCAGTCGCTGGGCGGCGGGTCGGGCGGGTTCGTGGTCCGCGGCTCGGGTCTGACGGCGATCGGCTCGGCCGGCGGCTCGCACTTCGGCAACCCCTTCGCGTGGACGGGTCAGAGGTACGACGCGGGCGTCGGGCTGTATCACTTCCTCTTCCGCTCCTATTCACCAGAGTTCGGCCGATGGCTGCAGCGCGACCCGGCGGGGTATGTCGATGGGCCGAGCCTGCTCGAGTATGTACGGAGCATGCCGACGGGGCTGGTCGATCCCTTTGGTCTTGTGCCGCTTTCAGCGGACGAGATCAAGGAGGTAATCGAGGCAATTCGAAGACTTGATCAGGAAATTGAATCCGCAATGCGAGACAAGGCGTATGCGAGAGTAGAGGAACTTCAAGTGGCTAGGAGTCAGCTCTTGAAGAAGATTGGGTTGACCGGTTCTTCATTGGCTCTAGCGCTCGTCGTCGACGACGCTATGGCTCTCGCTCACTTCGTCAAGCCCAATTCCGCTTGCAGGGCGTGGTTCGAAGCCGGTCTCCGTGGTGACTACGAGACGATGCAGTCGAAGCGAGATGAGTGCTACTTGGAGCTTGTCGCAGAGGCCAGGGTTCCCATTGCGGCACTGCGCTTTCACATGAATGCCGATAAGGCTGCTAGCGCCGTCGCAGCGCGAGTGCGAGAGCAGGCCAAGGAGAGGTTGAGGCCGAACATGACTTATACACTTCCTAAGTTCCGCCGGAAGTGCACACCGTGACTATGCGCGTCACACTCAGCTTGGTATCTGCCGAAGACGTTCACATTCGGTCCTTCGGGCTCGTTGATAGTTCCGATAGTCGGTGTGTTGGCGGCTTGTACGACCCCCGGATCTTCGGCCCTCCGCGGTCTTGGGAGTGTGCATGCGGGCGCGTACGCGGCAGGGCCCATAGTGGCCAAGTGTGCATCGAGTGCCTGACTTCCGTCGGAAGTACCCGTTACATGCATCGCACTCGCTGGGGGCACATTGCTTTGCCGAGGCGCGTACGACATCCGTGTGCTGAGAACTCTTTCGTCGAGGTGATTCCTGTGCTCCCCATTGCATTCCGCCGGCCGGGGTCGGCCGGTGCAGACTTCGACATGCTCTACAGGCGACTTCTCGGCGCTGCCGCAGAACCCGAGGCTGGTCGGCTCGAAGAAGCGCTCAATGCGCTGCTTATTGGGTCCGCCCCTCTCAATGGTCCCGCCGATCCTGGCCCGAGTCTTCGTTCAATTGGATGGGTGTTGACAACCGCGCCGCACATGCCACTGGGGCGAGTTGGAGCACTGCTATGGGCGATGTGCCTGACTGTGCGCTCGGTGAACCAGGAGTCGATGGAATCAGCGTGGAGCGGATAGGAAGCGGCGGAGAAGGCGGCGAAGGAAGCAGAGGCGGCGGCTAAGCCTGAGCTGATTTCGAATAAAAAACACCACAAGAATGCAAAGGGCAAGGCATCGCGAGAGCCTGACAATGTCAAGGAGTTGTACGACAACTCGATCGTTGCCAACGATGGAACCAGATGGGCGAAGGACGCGAACGGCGACTTACACCGATTCAGCAGGCCATCGAACGGTGAAGTACATTGGAACGGTTCGACCACGGGCCCAAACGCGATCAGAGAAGATCACGTCCCAATTGAGGTACGGAGGGCGCTTGGATGGCGACCATAGTGTCTGGGGATCGGGAAACGTTCGCGATCGAATGCACTCTTACATACGCCTACGAGAGGCTTGGCGCGCGTGCGCTCGGAATGTTCGTCGTCCATGTCGGCGGACTCTGTTTCGGCGTTCGAGAGCCGCTTGCGACGCTGCTTGCTTGCGCATTCGACGAAGTTGAACGCCGCCTCGCGACACGGGGAACTCACTTGGCGGATCTCTCGGAGCACCCGGACGCTGCGGAGATCGCGGCGGCGTTTCGCGGCGCATGCTACGACATGGCTCCCGCCGACGCCTACTTGGGAGTACCCACTCAGCGCATCCACGAGTCGTTCCACTCCGGCCGGATTGCGTACCTATCGACCGTCTCGGATGAGGCGTTTGACGACGGCAGCTATGTGCTGCAGTTCGATGTCCGTGATCAAGTGCGCGTTATAGCGTTTAGACTCAACAGCGAAGGCCGGATTGCAGCGGAGACTGTGCGCGACGTGTGGCTCGATGCGGACACCTTCTACGGAGTGCTTCAGCAGTGGCGCGATAGCTTTCTCGACACATGGCGAGCGATGCCCAAAAGCCCCGGCTACGAACCCGTCGACTGAACGAGATGCGGGATACGCATGCGCACGCCGTTGCGGCGGTGAGGATGGAGTCCGCCCCGGCCGACCTGGTACGGGAGCTCCTGTCGGGTGCCGGACTCCCGGAGCCGGTGGCGATGGTGGAATTCACCGCCGCGGGCGACAACCCGACCATCGGCACGGCGGAGACGTTGTATTATCATCGTGATGCACTTGGCCGGCGGGTGCTGAGCGAGGATGATCACGACTACGTGGCATTGATGAGAATAGACCCATCTGGTCCTACCGCGGAGAGGTGCGTTGTCCTGGCTTGGGGTGCGGCAGTTCTCCTGTTGATGCTGCTGCTTGTTTTCGGCGACCACCCTCGGACATTCCATGTAGTGTCCGTTCTCCGATCGACGGCTTGGGTGGTGATTGTCGGGGCCATTCTCTGTGGGTCCGTCGCCTCGTGGCGCCACCGCCGCCGTATGAGAGCTGAGGAATTCCGACACTGTCGTGGGTGCGGATATTCGCTCGCGGATCAGGACGCGGGCCGACGCTGCCCGGAATGCGCCACGTTGACGGCCTTCACGCCGCTCCGCCGAAGCTGGCTCGCCGCGTACGACCGGCGCCGCTGGCTTCGCATTCAGCGACGTCGCGTCATTCGGCTCGAGGCCCACTATCGCCGTGCCGGTCGGCCCGGCGCCGCGGCGCCTGGTTGGGGCTGCGCGGGAGTACCGCTGGTGCCAGTTGCCGTTTTAGCGGCAGGTCAACAAGTGCATTCGTGCGCGCGAGCGTGCGGCTCGATCGAGGGTGCTGTGCTACGAGGTCTGCGCGCAAACGCGTTCCTACTTCGGTGAGCGCGCACCAGATAAAGAGGGAGGCAAGAGTGTCCGGAGAGCAAGACATGCTGCTTGCACATCACTTGCTCGGCGTGGGCGCGCTCGATCGCCTTGACGGGCTGATGGCAGGCGTTACCGACTGGCCGCGCGATGAAGAGACCACGTTGCTTCATCTGGCCGTCCGCCATTCCCGCCCGGCCCAATTGGATCGCCTGCTGCAGTACGGACTGTCGCTGAACCCTCTCGACATCGACGGCGACACGCCTCTCGACGCCGCCATCACAGGCAGGCGCTATGATCACGCGGTGGTGTTGTTGGAGCGCGGCGCATTGTGGACCGTTCCGGGGAAGCCGTCAACCGGAACACTACATCGCCTCGCGATGACGGTGAACTGTCAACAGTGGGCGCGTCGCCTTCTTCAGTACGCGACTCGCGACGACATGAACAATCTCGATGACAAGTGGTCAGGCACCACCCCGTTGATACTTTCGCTTGAGCACAACAACAGTGCTGTAGCGTTGGAATTCGTGAATGCCGCTGTCCGCCTGGGAGCAGACCTGGATTTAGCAGAAGACGATCTGGATGATACCTGCATGCATGTGGTGGCCAGAAAGGGAAATTGCGCCGCCCTGCAGGCACTCGTGGAGGGTGGCGGCAAGCTCGACGCGCCAAACATGTCAGGGGAGACATGTCGTTCGCTAGTCTGGGCACGAAGTGACAGCGAGGGCATCCGGATGCGGGCCTATCTGACCGGTGCGCAGCTCCGGTAACCAGTGTGGCATGCGGTGGCAATGAGAGGCTGTACTCGGCTTGCCCCGATTCCGCGCTCATGTGCCCGAACTCCCGGCGGCTTCGTGACACAGTCTCGACGCGTCGCCGGCGATCCGATCCTGCGGATCGCGTATGATGCACTTGGCCGGCGAAGAGGAGGATGAGAGGCGACGACCGGGAAGGAGGCGTCGGCGAGCGGCGCGCTCGTTCAGACGTGACCGGTTGCAAGGGCACACGGGTGTTTTCACATGAGGCGGGTTCTGCGAAGACTCATCGGCGCGCTATTCGGAATCCCCTCTTCTCTTGGAGGCTACAATATGGGTGGCTGCGTTTGCGACATTTCGATTCTGCGTCGGAATCAACGCAAGAGCATCAATGTGGTGCGCCATTTGGATTGCGTGTCTCGTGGTGTGGATTCGATTGGCTCATTGGGCCGAAGCGTCGCGAAAATGGACCGCCGACAGGGTGGGGTGTGCCCAAACGAACGGCATGATCGCTCGGCTGTCGTTTCCCGCCTCGCCGACGCAACTGCGGTCGGCGCCCAACCAGGTATGGGCTGACGCGGAGTGTCGAGATAGAATGCCACAGGTCGCGAAGCTGCGATACTGTGACGGAGCAGCCATCCATGGACTTCCACTTCGATCGCGATCTGCCGATTCTCGAACGCACGCCGGCCGTGCTGGCCGCGCTGATCGGCGGCCTCAACGACGGCTGGACGCATCGCGACTACGGCCCCCACACATGGTCCGTTCACGAGATCGTCGGCCACCTCATCCACGGCGAACGCACCGACTGGCTGCCGCGCGCGCGGATCATCCTCGAACAGGGCGAACGCGGCGTGTTCGAGCGATTCGACCGCAGCGGCCACGCCGAGTTGTGCCGAACGACCCCTCTGCCCGACCTGCTGCGCATCTTCGCCGACGAGCGGCGCGCCCGGCTGGCCGAGTTGCGCGGACTGAAGCTGACCGCGGCCGATCTGTCGCGCTCCGCCCGCCACCCCGTGCTGGGGCCGGCGACGCTGGGCCAGTTGCTCTCCGCCTGGGTCGTGCACGACCTCAACCACATCGCACAGGTCTGCAAGGCAATGGCCTACCAGCATCGCGAGGAGGTCGGCCCGTGGGAGCGATACCTCTCGATCCTGGCCGCGCCCGCGCCGCGGTAGCGCGTTCGTTTCTCCGGTCGCCGGCGTCGCGATGAAAGGCCCTATGCCGGGTTCGGGTGGGGCGGGGTTCGGGTGGGGCGGGTTGATCGCATGCTTACGCGGAGTACCGCGAAAGCATGCCACACAGAAGAATGGCACCAGGGTGCATGCCCGGTGGTGCATGCAACACTCGGGCCGTCAGGACATGCCGACGCAAAGCCGTCAGAACGGCACCCAACGCGCTGCACGGCACCCAACGCGCTGCACGGCACCCAACGCGCTGCACGGCACCCAGCGCGCGGCGGGGCGGCAGGCCCGCAGCACGCCCGCGGCCGCCCGCCCACGGCATTCTCCGCCGCCCCAGCCCCCTTGAGTCGCGCTCGGCTCTCTCCGCCGCCCCAGCCCCCTTGGGCCGCCCCCGGCCGTTGACGCACCGACGCGCGGGCAGTAGTGTGCGCGTCGGGCCGGAGGGGCTGCCTTCCGGGATTGTCGGCCACCAGACCCGCCTATTCCCGCCGCGGCGCGGCCGCAAGGGCTGTCACCATGCTCCACAAGGCGCTCACAACCGCGCTCGTCGCCAGCCTCCCGCTGTTCGCAACCGCGCAGCCGGACTACGTTGAATCCGAATCGCTGGCCGCCGTCGGCTACACGAAATACTGGCAGCTCGCGCTGCCTCTGCGGGCCGATCAGCAGCTATCAAGCGACGCCTACCTCGTCGACGACCAGCTCTACCTGGCCACCCGCGACGGCATGGTCTTCGCCGTTCACGCCGACACCGGGGCGCTGCGCTGGGTTCGCGAGGTATCCCGCCCCGGCTACGGGCTGCGCCGCCCCTGCCACGTCGGCAAGGACGTCGTCTTCGTCACGCCGACGACGATGCTGCGGCTCGACCGCATCTACGGCGAGCCGAAGGCGATCGCCGATTTCGGCTTCGCCTGCTCCACGGGCGTGGCCACGGACGGAACGCACCTCTTCGTCGGCTCGATCAACCACCGCTTCTACGCATTCGACGCCCAGTACCTGTTTGAAGTGTGGAAGGCCTCCAGCGGCGCCCCGATCGAGTCCACCCCGGTCGCCTCCGGCCCTCGACTCTACGTCGCCAGCTCCGACCGCTCCATCTCGTCTCTCACCTCCGCCTCCAAGCGCTTGCGCTGGCAGGCGGTCGTCGCCGGGCCGATCACCGCGGACCTGGTCCGCAACGACAGCGGCGTCTTCGTCGCTTCGCGCGACAACTCGCTGTACCTCTATGACTACGTCCACGGCGAGGTGCGCTGGCAGGCGCGGCTCGGCGGGGCGCTGCGCGAGCCGCCGGTGCTCGGGTCCGAGCTGGCGTTTCAGTATTGCGCCGATGACGGCGTCGCCGCGATCGAGATCGACGTGGCCCGCGAGGACCGCCGCATCCGCTGGAAGTATGCCAGCGGGCGGACCGCGCTGACCCACGACGACAAGCACGCCCTGATCCTCACCAACAGCCGCTCGATCGACGCGGTTTCATTGAAGGACGGGCAGTTTGTCCGCGCGATCCCCGCCCGCGGATTCGCCATCGCGATCCCCTCCGCTCATAACGCGGCCATGATCGTCGCTCATCCGGATGGGCGGATCTTCTGTGCCCGCCCGCGCGGCGTCGCGCTGCCGACGGCCGCGCAGGTTCGAGAGGCGGCGCTGCCCGGCTCGACCACGCCCCTGCCCGAGATTCCCCGCTCGGGAATTGCTGCCGCCGCCGCTGCCGCGGCGCTGGACGCGGCGCTCAACACCTCCGTCGCCGGCCCGCCCGCCGGCGGAAAGTCGAAGGTCTCGCGCGAGTTCGGCACCGGCCGCAGCCCGGCAGCCGGCCCGCGCACCGGCCCGGCCACCACTCCGGCGACCAATCCGTCCGGCGCATCGTCGGGCGGATCGGACACCGGCGGTTCCGACTCGGACGGCGAAGGCTCAACACCATCCGCTGGTTCATCCGATCCGAAGCCAGCCGACCCGCCGGACGATCCCGCGGACGACGCCGATGGGGATGACGACGCGGCCGATCCGGATGAGCGCTGACCCGGCCATGCCGCGGCTCGGGCGGGTGCTGCTCAGCGCCTGGGACAAGGCCGGCCTTGCCGAGTTCGCCCGATCCCTGCACGTTGAATTCGGCGCTGAGCTGCTTTCCACCGGCGGAACCGCCGCGGCATTGTCCGCCGCCGGCCTGCCCGTCACGCTGATCGAGACCGTCACGGGCCAGCCGGAAATGCTCGACGGGCGGGTCAAGACGCTGCACCCGGCCGTGCACGCCGGAATCCTCGCAAATCGCACAAACCCCGATCATCTGCGCCAGATCGCGACAGCCGGCATCACGGCGATTGACGCCGTCGTCGTGGACCTCTATCCGTTCGAATCCGTCACAGCCGACCCTGCCTGTGACCCGGCCCGCGCCATCGAGATGATCGACATCGGCGGCGTCGCCCTGCTCCGCGCCGCGGCCAAGAACCATGAGCACGTCCTCGTGCTTTCCGCTTCGGCGGATCGGGCCGAACTGCTGAGCCTGCTGCGGGATGCGACGCGGGTCGCCGCGGCCGGCGGCTGGAGCGCGGTTCGCAGGCAATGGGCCGCTCGCACGTTGGAGCGCGTCAGCCGCTATGACGCGGCAATCGCCGCTTATCTGCGTCAGCCGAGCGCGAGCGGCGCTCGTGCCTGTTCAGCGGCTGAGAGGGGCGGCGCGGCGGCGCGGGTGGCGGAGGGGTCGGCGGCGCGGGTGTCGGAGGGCGTCGCAGCACCGGTTGCGGATCATGCGCTTGAATCGTGGCCGCTGCGCTACGGGGAGAATCCGCACCAGGCGGCGCGGGTGGAGTTGCACGGCTGCGGGTCGGCCGAGCGCGGCGCGGGCGCTGCAAGTGGCGGCGCGGGTGATGCAAGTCGGGGCGCGGGCGCTGCAAGCTGTGGCGCGGGTGGACCGAGCCTGCCGGCGGCCGTGGCGCTGGCGGCGCGGCGTGGCTATCAGCCGGCCGATGCCGTTTCCTACAACAACCTGCTCGATGCCGACGCGGCGCTGGAGCTTTGTGCCGATCTGGCCCGCGGCTTCCCGGGTGCGGCGGCGTGCTGCTTCGTGAAGCACTCGAATGCCTGCGGGGTGGGGGTTGCCGGGGCTGGAGCGGCGGCGGTCGATGCGGCCGCGAGGGCCGAGGCGCCGTCCATTGTCGCGTCCAGCGAGGCGGATGCACGCGAGGCGGCGTATCGCCTGGCGTACCTGGGCGACCCCAACGCCGCGATGGGCGGGGTGCTGGCGGTCAGTCACGAGGTTGACGCCGCGTATGCGAAGCTGGTGATGGAGACGTTTCCGCGCTTCGGCCGACCGCTGCGCGAATCGGGCGCTGCGCATGCACCGGGGGCGTTCTTCCTGGAGGTGTGGGTGGCGCCGTCATTCGCGGATGACGCGGTCGCCGTGATTCGCGGGAATGCAGCGGCGCTCGGCGGGCCGGTGGGGGCGTCCTCCGCGTCGCCGGGCGGGGGATGGGGCGAACGCGTGCGCTTGCTGCCGGTCGGGCCGATGGCGGCAGGTGGCGATGCGCTGTTGGCGGGGTCCGGTGTGAACGCGGGGAGCGGGTTTCGCCGCCGCGACATTGCTGGCGGTGCGCTGTGGCAGAGCGTTGATGCGCTTGGTGGGGATTCGGGGGCGTGGCGCGTCGTCACGCGCCGCGCACCGACGCCCGGGGAGATGATCGATCTGCGCGCGGCGTGGCTGATCTGCAAGCACACGCGCTCCAACGCGATCAGCCTCGTGCGCGGCGGGGCGCTGCTGGGGAACGGGGCGGGGCAGATGAGCCGGGTGATGAGCTGCCGCGTGGCGGTGTGGCTGGCCCGCGAGAACGGCCACGCCGCGGCCCTGCCCGGCGCGGTGGCGGCGTCGGATGCGTTTTTTCCGTTTGCGGACGGCCCGCGGCTGCTGCTTGAGGCGGGGGTGCGGGCGATCATTCAGCCGGGGGGCAGCAAGCGCGACGCCGACACCATCGCGCTGTGCGATGAGGCCGGCGTCGCGATGATCTTCACTTCGGAGCGGCACTTCCGGCATTGAGGCCGGAGGTGAGCACGCGCCTCATCACGGCGGACAGGGGTTGGGGGTACAGGTCGATCCATGCGCCATGTAGACACCGCCGAGCGCGGCGCACTCAAAGCCCTGGGTCATGTCGCACGTCGCGTTCCCCTCTCCATAGCAACAGGCGCGCGCGGGCAGGCAATCGTGCGCGAAGCAAAGTGCGCCACCCGGCAATTGCACCCCGCCAGCCCTGACACATGCCCAGGCCGACCAATTGACGCACTGACCTGAGTCGAGGCAGCAGCCCGCGACCGGCGGACATGGATTCGGGTCGCAGTCGGAGCCGGCACCCAGCGACAGGCCTGCACAGTTCCACGCCGCGATCATCGAACATGACCCATCCGGGGCACAACACGCCTCGGGCTGAGGACACGGATTGGGAGTGCATGTCGAGCCTTCAGCTTGCGGGTTTCCGACCGCCTGAAGACATTCGGGCTGCAAGAGCATCTGACAGGTGCCGTCCGGGAAGCAGCACGCCCGCGGCTGAGGGCACGGGTTCGGATCGCAGTTCGAGCCGAGGGGCAGCGGCCTGCCCGTGCAGAATTCCGGTGCAACGTACGTGCATGCACCATTCGGGAAGCAGCACGCGCGCGGTGGCGGGCAACCACCCGGCAGTGACGCGCAATTTTGGCCGAGTTCCTGCGGCCGTCCTCCTCGCGCGGTACACGTGGTTGGAGTCAGATTGCTACAGTTACCGTTTGGGAAGCAACAGGCTCGCTTCACGTTGTTGCAGAGAACGTCGGGGTAGATGACTCCTCCGAGCAAGAAACAGCTCGCGGGCAGCACGTCCTGACAAGAGCCGCCCGGAAGCTCGCACGCCTGCGCGACGCACAGCGGGCACGGCTCGCCCGGCGCCGGCGTGTTCACGACGCAATCGACAAACGGATCGATGTCGAAGTTGTTGAACACACCGTCGCAGTTGACGTCGCCCCAGCAACGGCGCTTGGCCCAGCAATCCTCGGTGCCACCGAGGCCCAGGTAACCGGCCGGAGCCGTCGGCGGGACATCGGGAGGCGATGCACCGGTCGGGCCTTCGACGATACCGACCACGAAGTAGTCGATGTCGAAGTTGTTGACCGAACCATCGCAGTTGGCATCGCCGTTGAGCACGTCGATGCACGGATCCGGCTGGATGCAATCATTTGGCACACAACTTGAACCCGCTCCCTGGCTGGCGCCGCCCGCGGCGGCGCAGTCCGGATCGGTCAGCAACTGGCACGAACCATCCAGGAAGCAGCACGCCGGAAGCGGGCAGCTCACGTCCGCGCACTCCGAACCGTCACCCTGGTAGGTGCCGCCGGCCGTGGTGCAGTCATCTTCAAACACTTCAATGCACAGGCCGTTCGGCAGGCAGCAGCCGCCGACTTCGCGAACGCACGTCGAAGCATCGCCGAGAGCGATGTTCAGGCAGAACGCCTGGTTACCGGTGAACAGGTCGTAGCCCGTGCCGCCGTCCTGAGCAAGGCGGCCGTTGGTCGGCTCGCCATCCTGCCAGAACCAGCCGCAGGTGCCCAGGACGCCGAGATTCACGATCTCGATCCAGTAGCACTGACCGGCCGCCACAGCGACGTTGGCGTGCGTGCCGACCCAGCCGAGGCCGACCAGCGCACCGGCGATCGTGTCGCCGGAGGCCGCCGGACCGGTGACGGTCAGCGTCAACGCACTCTGACGGAACTGCGCGATCTGCGTACCCGGCAGACCATCCAGACCCTGGTTGTAGTAGGTCACCTGGAAGTCATCCGGACCACTGCAGCCGACGTACGCACCCCACCAGCAGACCTTGTTCACGTTGCCGCTGCTGGCGGGCGTGAAGTCGTCCGCGGTGCGGGTCGCACCCGAGCTGAGCGCCGCGTTGTCGATGTTGCGTGCCTGGCAGTTGCCCGCATCCTCGAGGCAGAGGTCGGTCGGCTGCGCAACGCACTGACCCTCGTCGTTGCCGTTCATGCCGGCATCGACGCAGAACGCGAAGTCGTTGTTCTCGATGATGCCGTCAGGCGATCGAACGGCCGTTGCCGCCGAAGCCGAATTCCCAGAACCAGGTGCAGGCGGTCACGCTGTTGGTGATCTCCACCCAGTAGCAGGTGTTCGGGGCCAGCGCCACCGGGGCGTGCGTCCCGACGTAATTGAACTCCGTCACGATGCCGGCGATCAGATCGCCGGTCGCCTGACGGGCCACGGTCAGCGAGCTGCCCTGCGTGAACGGACCGGCCAGGACGCTGCCCGGCAGACCGGTCACGGCGTTGTGGTTGTAGTAGGTGATGATGAAGTTATCGACCGGGTTGCCGCCGCAGCCGCCACCCTGGGCGTCCTGATAGCCGCCCCACCAGCAGATTTCCTCGATGTCGCCGCCATCCGCGTCGCTGCGGAAGTCGTCGGCGATCGCCGCCGTCGGGCTGCTGGCCAGCGCGTTGGCCGGGTCGACGCCGTGGCAATTGCCCGGATCCTGATTGCAGAGATCACCCAGCGCCACGCAGGCATCGCCGGTGCTGCGACGATCGATGTTGATGCAGAACGCGAGGTCGCTGGTCGAAGGCGACGCGTTGACATACGCGCGACCGTCATCAAAACCCTGCTCCCAGAACCAATTGCAGTTGAGCGGGAGCGTGTTGCGAATCTCGACCCAGTAGCACGTGCCGGCGGTCACGGCGACGGCCGGATGGTTCACGCTGTAGCTGAACTCATTGACCACGCCGGCGATGACGCCGCCGGTCTGAACGCGGCTGAAGCCGGTGAGCTGACCGCCGGTGAAGGGACCACCGAGGACGGTGCCCGGGCCGTTGATCGCCGGATTGTGGTTGTAGTAGATGATCGTGAAGCTGTCGGTCGGCGGGTTCGGTACGCAACCGCTGCCCCTGGTAGGCGCCCCACCAGCAGATGTTGGTGATGTTGCCGTTCACATCCGGGTTGAAGTTGTCCTGCGTGGCGAACACGCCGGTGGTGCTGTTGATCGCGTTCGACGCATCCTGCGGCGTGCAGCGAACGCCGGTCTGCGTCGTGCCCGAGCAGGCCGTCAGCAACTGGACGCAGGAGTTTGCATCGCCCAGCGAGGCCACGCCTTCGACGCAGATCGCCAGATCGTCACCCGTGACGAGGTTGAACGCGCCGCTGTTTACGGTCTGCGAGATGCAGCGGCCGTTACCGCCGCTGGAGGTCTCCCAGAACCAGGTGCGGTTGGCGTTCGTCGCGGTGCGCGCGTCGTTGATGATGCGCACCCAGTAGCACGTGTTCGCGCCGATGTTCACGCTGGCATGCGTGAGGCGATGCTGCCACTCCGGAGCGCCGAAGAGCGTCGCGCCGGTCTGGACGCGAGCCACGGTCAGGTTCGTGCCCTGCACGAACGGACCGCCGATCGATGCACCGGGCGTGTTGCCGGCGTCGGCGAAGTACTCCAGCGTGATGTTGTCGTTGCCGTCGGTGCTGCCGGGCGAGTAGAGGCCCAGCACGCAGATGCTCGTGATGTTGATCGCCGAGCCGCCGGTGCGCAGATCCTCGTGCATGCGGAACCCGCCGGCGCGGCCGGTCGAGCCGTAGCCGTTGGCGGCGTCCGGATCCTGGCAGTTGGCCTGGCCGGGGCCGACCGGGCAGGGGCTGATGAACTCGGCAATGCCGCCCTGCGGAGCCGGCGTGTAGTTCGGGTTTTCGCCGAACTGCGTGACCAGATCCTCGACGACGTCGACGTCCGGCACCAGCATGTGCTCAGACCCGCCCGAACCCGCAAGCTGCTGCGGATGGGCGATCACGCCCGTCACTGTCTGCTTCGTGGCGTCCGAGGCCTGTGCCGAAAGACACAGCCCGATCGCCGCTCCTGTGATCAAACACAGTACGCGCTTCATCTTCACATCCCTTTCGCAAGAACCAAACTGAAATGAACTCTTGTGCCTATCTGAGCAGCCTGCCAGGACGTGCCCGTGGCCGATGCATACTGCACCGACTTGCCGGACAGCTCGATCGCTGAAGCGCCACGGTTGAATATTTCGATGAAGTCACGGTTGTACGTCGCACCCGTGTTCCCGCCGCCGCCATACACCTGGCTGATCACCAGGTCCGATGCCGCCAGGGCTGTGGCGGTCACTCCAAGACCAAGCGCTACGGTACTGCACAACCTCAGAGAGTGAATTCGCATATCGCGCCCTCTTGAATGTGCCTCGCGGAGCCGCACGACGCCCCGTCTATCGTGCGGCCATTGGACGATGCGGACCTCACCGGTCCGTCGATCCGCCATTGTAGGCGATGCGGGCGAGCGAAACCCGGAAAATTAGACGACGCCCCTCCATCGTGCGCTAACACCCGCCCAAACCCACACTTCCGACCGCGCGCTGCGTAAGCGGTTGAAAAAAAAGGCCGGCGGGTCGATGGGAGGTTCCCATCGACCCGCCGGGGGTAGAGACCAGACTATCTGCGATCGAGCGATCCTGCGACCGCGCGATCAGATGATCAGACCCGCTTTACGGGCACTCATGCGTGTCGCAACTGGTGCCCGGGCCCTGCGGAACGCCACCGCCCAGGCGGCAGACCGCCGGTACGCGATCAATGCAGACCGCGTTCGGTGCGGTGCCGTAGCAGCACGCCTCGACGGCGCACAGAACGCACGGCTCGCCCGGCGCCGGGGTGTTCACAATGCAGACAACGAAGGGATCGATGTCGAAGTTGTTGAACACACCGTCGCAGTTGACGTCGCCCCAGCAACGGCGCTTGGCCCAGCAATCCTCGGTGCCACCGAGGTTCAGGTAACCGGCCGGAGCCGTCGGCGGGACATCGGGAGGCGATGCACCGGTCGGGCCTTCGACGATACCGACCACGAAGAAGTCGATGTCGAAGTTGTTGACCGAACCGTCGCAGTTGGCGTCGCCGGTGATCGCGCCTTCGCACGGATCCGCCACGGCGCACTCATTGGCCAGCGGCGTGATGTTGAGCTTCCAGCGGACGAGGATGCCGGTGTCGCCACCCGCGTCGTCGTCGATGGCCAGCGTCCAGGCGCCGTTGGCATTCTGACCGTCGAAGGCGCTCAGCGCGCCGCCGCCGGCCGTGCTCGGGGCATACGACCCGAGCGTCGGCGTCGCACACACGACCGCGCCGGCCTCATCATCAGCCGTCACGTTCATGTTGTCGTTGCCAACACAGGCATCCTGCCACAGGAACACGCTCGTCGCGTTGTGCGACAGGCGGATGTCCAGGTCGCCCAGGAACGTGTGGGTGATCTCCAACTCGACGTCCACGTCGGCGATGCCATAGTGGTCGCCCACGTTGATGACATCGACCGTCGGGAACGCGCCGACCGGGCTGTCCGGAATGACCGCGTTCGGCGTGGACTCATAGCCGCGAACCGCCGCCGTCAGACCGCACGCGCCGCCGACGAACGACCCGCCCAGCGAGACGCAGGTGTTCGGCAGCGTGAACAGGCACAGGTCATCCGGCAGGCAGCAGGCGCCCGGCTCCGGGCACAGGTTCGGATCGCAATCCGTACCCGGACCCTGCGGTCCACCGCCCGCCGCCGTGCACAACGTCGCCAGCAAGTCCTGGCATGAGCCGTCGAGGAAGCAGCAGGCCTCCAGCTGCGGGCATGGATTCGGATCGCAATTCGAACCGGAACCCTGGGCAATGCCGGTGCAGAAGGCCGGCGCGATGTCCGTGCACGAGCCATCCGGGAAGCAGCACGCCTCCGGCTCCGGACACGGATTTGGATCGCAGACGCTTCCTTCTCCCGCGCTCAGACCGCCGGCCGGGCCGCACTCCGAGACGAGCAGGTCCTGGCAGGAACCGTCGCCGAAGCAGCAGGCGACTTGCGGATCCGCCACCGTAAACGAGATGAAAACGACGTCGAAACGCTCCGCGCGGGTGGCGGCCACGTCCTGGTTGCCCGCGACGTCCGTGAAGCGCGTCGAGACGTTGAGCGCCGTCGACGTGCTCGAGTTCACGATCACGTTCGCAAAGTCCATCACCGCGCCCGACAGGAACGTCTCACCCGTCGCGGCCGGCTGGTTGTTCGCGAAGTTGAAGTTCGAGATCGCCAGCAGGTAGCTGCCCACGGCGAAGTTGCGCGTCAGCGTGTTCGGGTCGTCGTTGCCGAAATCGGCAATCACGTCGTAGTTCGAGTCATAGACCCAGAAGTCCGTGTCGGTCGTGTGACCGGCGCGGCTGATCGTGATCGTGCCGGGAAGCAGGTTCGTCGGGCCGGCGAGCACCGCCACCGTCGTGGTGCTCAGATCGTACTGATAGCCCGCCGTTGTGGCGGTCGTGCCGGCCAGGCGGAAGTACAACTCTTCCTCCTTGCCGAATCCGTACCACTGCACGTATTCCGGCGTGCCGGCGCCGGTCTGGATCGTCGTGTCGACAACACCGATCACGCCGGCGCTCTGGTTCAGGCCGCGAATCGTCGGTGTGATCGTTGCGCTGCCGGCCGTCTGCGTCAGGCGATGACGATAGACATCCAGTGCCGCGGCGGTCGTCTTCACGCGGAAGTAGTCCAGCGACCCCAGCCCGGCGACTGTGCTCGTGCCGGTGGTCGTGCCGCTCACGCTGTCGCCCGCGGCCAGCGTCACCGCGTTCGCCGCGGCCTTCGAGTTGTTGTCTTCCACCTCAGGATTGTCGACGGCCAGCGCCGTCGAGGCTGTGGCGAGGCACAAGATTGTGCCGCTACACAACGCCAGGAACCGATCTCGCATGCTGTGCTCCTTTCACGTGCGACCGGCCGGGGCCAGCTCGCATTTCTCCCGGATACGGCCATAGTGCTACTGTGCGGCTGTGGACCATCCCAGACGCAGTCCGATTGGGGACAATTCTACCGCATGATAGGCATCAGCCCGAGCAAATAGAAAGCGGGCCGTTGTCCGATAACGCCGAGTGCGCCGGATTTCCGTGGCGGGAGCGACAATGTCGTCACAGTGGCGGCGCGCACCGGCCAAGGGCCGGCCCCGTCTTGCCGTCTGCCGGCCGATATCGTGACCGATCGCGAACTTGCAATTCGAAGGTCAGCGACCTCCTGCGCCGCCGAAAACTACGGCGGACAGACGACGGTGCCGCAGTCGGTTCCAAGTCCACCCGGCAGGCCGCCGAGCGAATGGCAGTGCGCCGGCTGGGTCTCGAAACAGCCGAACGGCAGGCAGCAGGCCTGCGGGGGGCAGGACGGGCAGCCGGTTGCCGGCGGCGGCGGCGCCAGGACGCACACAACGAATGGATCGATGTCCAGATTGTTGAACAGCGAATCACAGTTCACGTCGCCCCAACAGACCCGGTTCTTCCAACAGTCGTCGCCTCCGGCCACCACGTCCAGATAACCGGCGGGAGCGATCGGACTGCTGGTGAACAGCAACCCATAGACGTATCCGTCGATGTCGAAGTTGTTGACGACGCCGTCGCAGTTTGCGTCGCCGGGGAGCGACCCGGCACAGGGCGCCGGCTGCGGGCAGGCCGTCGTTGCGCACGCCTCACCGGGGAAACCTGGCGACCCGCCGAAGATGTCGCACACGAGGAAGTGCAGCTCTGCGCAACTGCCGTCCGCGAAGCAACAAGGCACGAAGTCGCACGGACCGGAATTGCAGTCGGTGCCGAAGCCCTGGAACGAGCCGCCCTGCGCGGCGCAATCCGCGTCGGCGACGACGGTGCAGCCGCCGGCGGGCAGGCAGCAGGCGCCGTAATAGGGATCGCAATCGCCGCTTTCGCAATCGGTGCCGTCGCCGAGGTACGCTCCGCCCTCACTCTGGCATTGCGCAGCGCTGACAACAGCGCACAGGCCGAAGGAATAGCAGCACGCGCCGACCGGCGCGATGCACGGATTGGGCGAGCAGGGCGCACCCAAGCCGCGGAAGTTGCCTTGCAGATAAAGGCACGGCAACTCACGAAGCATCGTGCAATGCTCATCGAAGCAGCAGGCGCCGACGACCGTGGCGCAATCGAGGGTCATGCAGTTTGTGCCGCCGCCCTGGTAGGTGCCGAGCGATGCACAGTCCGCCTGGGTCAGCGTATTGCAACCGCCGGTGAACAGGCAGCACGCGCCGAACGCCGGCACGCACGGGTTCGGCGTGCAGGAGCTGAGCGGTCCCCACGAATCACCGTTGGCCGCGAGACAGACCGCCGTCGTGAGCATCTGGCACGATCCATTCTCAAAGCAGCAGGCGTGCTCGCAGGGGGACGGAACGCACGTCGATCCATTGCCATAGTAAGTGCCGCCGAGCAGGGCGCATTCGAGGCTCTCCCGCCACGAGCACAGCCCGTCCACGCAGCACGCGCCGGGGCATGGATTCGGCGCGCAGGTCGAGCCATTGCCGCGGTAGACGCCGCCCTGGCACGCGCAATTGGACGCCGAGCGGATCGCGCAGGTTCCATCCGGGAAGCAGCAGGCGCCGGTCGGCGCGCAGGCAACCGTTGCAACACAACAGTTGGCACTGGTTGTGACCTGCAGCCGGAAGTCGCCGACGGCGCCGTTGAAGCCGTGAACCAGGATGAAATAGGTAGCGCCGGTCTCGGTGCAGAAGGTGACGCTCGACAGCCTATTGCTCACGGTGCAGGCTGCGTTGTCATCGTTGGCCGTGACGCACGTCAGCCCCGGGCAGGTGCCGCAGTAGACGCTCAGGATCGAATCATACGGCTCCTGGTAAGGGAATACGTTGACGCAGGTGCTCACCGTGACCGATCGGCCGTTGCCGGCGAGGCTGAACCAGACGCCGCCGGTGCCGGGCGTGATGGCATTGCAGACCGGCGCTCCGGCATCGACACCAGAGAACCGCGTCGTGTGCGAGCGCGGCGGGCTGAGAATGGTCGGCGTCAACCCGGGTATCGCCGGCGGCACGGCATTGGCGCACAGGTCATTGGGCGGGACAAACGGTCCAATGTTCGCGGCCGTGCAGGGATTTGGCGCGCAGGTTGTGCCGTCGCCGAAGTACAGCCCCTGCAGCGTCAGGAAGCAGGCGGAGCGGGTCACGACCACGCACGCGCCGCCGTTGCCGGGGCAGCACGCCCCGGTGACCGTGCAGGGATTGGGAGCGCAGAGCGACCCGTTGCCCAGGAACCGGCCGCGTTGCTCATCGCAGACGCCCTGCAGAACGTAGTTGCAGGTGCCGTTCGGCAGGCAGCAGGCGCCGGGAACTCTGCACAGGTTGATCGCGCACGATACGCCGACTCCCAGCCACGTTCCGCCCGCCGTCGCGCAGGCCGCCTGCGTGCGGATGTTGCAAGTCTGGAGATTGGCGCCCATGCAGCAGGCCGCACCCGGGGCGGGGCACGGATTGGGTGCGCAGGCCGTTGCGGCGCCCTGGAAGACGCCGCCGCCCGCGGCACAGTCCGCCGCCGAGCGGACGAAGCACTGGCCGCTCAGGCAGCAGGCCCCGGAATTGCACGGGTTGGGAACACAGGTCGTCCCGTCTCCCTGGTACGACCCGCCGCTGGTGATGCAGCCGATCGGCGTGTCGAGGTTGCAGGTGCCGGTCAGCACTTCGCAGCAGGCGCCCAGGCATGGCGCAGGCGGGCCGCAGTTTGTACCATCCCCTGCATACGCGCCGCCGAGTGTCGCACACTCCGCCGCCGTCGCGATCTGACAGGTACCCGGCATGCCGGAAATGCAGCAAGCGCCGTTGTTCGCAACGGCCGGGCAGGGGTTGGGGGTGCAGGTGGTTCCCGGCCCCTGGAACGTCCCGCCGATCGCAGCGCATTCGCACGGCCCGCGGACCTGGCAATTACCCACGTAGCAGCAGGCGCCGGGCAACTGGTCGCCGCAGGGTTGCAGCGTGCAGATAGTGCACAGGGCGGTCAGCATCTGCGCATTGGTGAGCAGCGTTCCGCCGTTGTAGCCGTTGTTGTTGGCCGTGCAGCCGCCGAACGAGTGAAAGCCGACAATCCGATTGCTGCTGTCGCGGACGGCCGAGCCGCTGTCTCCGCGGGTCGTGTCGATGCGATGCCGGAACTCCGGCGGGTTGTTGAATGGCGGCGGCGCGCCGGGATGCGCCGGACCGCCCGCGCCTTTGAGCACGCCGTTGCGCGTGGCGGTCGCACTGATGCCATATCCGCGGGAACTGAGCGCGTCATTGGTCTGGTGAGTGAAGGCGCAGTTGTACGTCGGGTTGCAGCCCGTTCCCGGCGGCCCGGTGATGTTGTCCGGCACGCGCACGACCGCCCAGTCATTCCCAGCCACACAGTTGTTCGGGCAGCCGGGCGCCAGAATCCCGGTCGTCGGCGTCAGCGCCGGCACGGTGAACTGGTCCGACGCGGCCGGGAAGACCGGAATTCCCGAAGCGGTTGAGGCCGGCACGTTTCGCTGCACCGTCCACGGTCCGCCACCCATCACATGCCCGGCCGTCACCATGCAGTTCGAGCCGAGCATGTTGCCGGTTCCCCATCCGAAGCCGGAGTTGACGATCCGCACGGTGCAGGTGTCGGCCTGCAGGGTGCGGTTGTCGGCCGCGCCGCAGATCGTGGCGATCCCTCCTTCGATCTCGACATAGCGCGCGGAATCGGCGCTCAAAATGCGATACTGCGCAGCATCGCTGCCGGGAGCGAGCACCAGCTCGAAGTCCACCGCGTCGCCGTTGAAGATGATCGACGTGAATTCGCCGTGGTAGCCGGGATGGGAGAACTGCGGGTCATCGGCGGTGATGATCTGTTCGATGCCGTCCTGCCTCGAAATCAGCCGCAACTGGTCTCCGGGGTTCAGGATCAGTTCCGCAAGCGTGAGACGCACCGCATGCGCCCCCGGAAAGGCGGCCGTATTGCCGAAGACGGCCAGGCGGTCGGCCGCTGGGTTGGATTGCGGGCCGCTGGCGAAGTCATAGGCGATTCGCTGGGCCATGAACTCCGTCGCGGGCTGGGCCACGGCGCTTCCATGCACCAGCCCACCCGCCGCGATCAGCAGGCGGGCAATCAGCCTGGGGCGGCCCCCGATGGCGGACGGCCGCCGCCCCGACGGACCTCGCTGCGCGCATTCCGCCCGGGCCGACGGCATCCGCCGGCGCGGGCACGTCTCTGACGTGCGACAACCTGACATGGAAAAGCGCTCCAGACGGCGAGTGGACCGATGCCTGTACGGAAAGCCGATGCGACGCGGGCGGCTGGGGTGAGACTTGTCGGGGAGTGGGCCGGCCCGCGCCTGCGTCAGTGCCAGCACTTGACGCCGACGCATGTTCTACCCCGTTCGGGCAGCCTACCCTGACCACCACCGGGAGTCACGAGAAATCCCATTTTCGACACTCCGTTCCGCCCCATTCGGAGTCTCGCGCGGCGGCCATCAAGTCGGATTGCGGTGGTCATCCAGCGGGATTGAGCCGGCTTCAAGAGACCTCCAGTTATCGGCCCGCCGGGCCACCCATTGTTGCTACGGGCTTCCAGGCCCGGCCCCCGGAAAGAGCCGGTCAAGGAAACTCCCCCAACGCCCTTTTCGTCCCCGTTCGACGCAACCCCTTCGACTCGACCACCCATATCCACTCACCGACGGTCGCCTCGTCGGCGGGTTGCCCGGTCCGGCCCGACGCCCGTATCCTCTCGCGTCCGATCCGCGGCCGACGGCTCGCTCGCGGAAGCGTCCCTATATGCAACGAACCCCCACGGCGGCACCCCATGACGCAGCGCGCGGCGACAAACATCACCTGGCACGAGGGACACGTCGAGCGCGAGAGCCGCTTCGCGCTGCTGGGGCAGCGCGGTGCGACGGTCTGGCTCACCGGCCTGAGCGCTTCGGGCAAAAGCACGATCGCCTTCACCGCCGAGCACATGCTGGTCGAGAGCGGGCGGCTGGCCTATGTGCTCGACGGGGACAACATCCGCCACGGGCTGAATCGCAACCTCGGCTTCTCCCCGGCCGACCGCACCGAAAACATCCGCCGGATCGGCGAAGTGGCGAAACTCTTCGCCGACACGGGCGTGCTGACCTTCACCAGCTTCATCAGCCCTTATCGCGCGGATCGCGACATGGTGCGCAAGCTGCACGAGGAGGGCGGGCTGCCCTTCATCGAGGTGTTCATCAGTGCCCCGGTCGAGGTGTGTGAGACGCGCGACCCGAAGGGGCTGTACGCCAAGGCGCGGGCCGGGCAGATCCCCGAGTTCACGGGAATCTCGGCCCCCTACGAAGCGCCGCTCAACCCCGAGCTGACGCTGGATACGGCGGTGCTCACGCCGACGCAGGCGGCCGAGCGGCTGATCGGGTATCTGCGCGAAACTGCGATGATTCGCTGATCTGCTGGAGCGCTGATCCGCCGTTTCGTTGAACTGCTGATTCGCCGAATGAGAGATGTTCATCTGCGTGACGCGCAGTGTGGCACGCAGTGGTGCGCGCAGTGGTGCGCGCAGTGTGGCATGCTTTCGCGGTACTCCGCGTAAGCATGCAGCGCGTCGTGCCACCGCCCTTCCGGGCGGTGCAAAAAGACGAAGAGCACCGGGCAGAAGCCCGGTGCCACGACATGCCGCCATCCGACGATCAAGACATGCCGACGCACAGCCGTCGGCATTGCACACGGCATAACGGCCTTTCAGTGAACCCGGCGCTTTCGGAGCGCGGGCCGCTTGGCGCAGCGCCCGCGGTCGTTCACACTCGACAGAATCCAAAACACAAGGAGCGCGTGTGAACCTCTCAAAGTGCCTGTTCGTTGCGGCGTGCGTACTGACTGTCGGCATCTGTGCGGAGGCCAAGGTGATCACCGAACCCGTCGAATACCGTCACGGCGACGTGGTGCTGCAGGGGCTGCTGGCCTATGACGATGCGAAGAGCGGCCGGCTGCCGGCCGTGCTGATTGTGCATGAGTGGTGGGGCTGCAACGCCTACGCCCAAAAGCGCGCTGCCGACGTCGCCGCGCTGGGCTACGTCGCATTCGCGCTGGACATGTACGGCAAAGGGGTCACGACCACCGACCGCGAGGAAGCCGCCCGGCTGGCCGGGCAGTTCTACACGGATCCGGCGCTGATGCGGGCGCGGGCCGCGGCCGGGCTGGACGTGCTCCGAAAGCATGAGCGGGTCGATGCGTCGCGGATCGCGGCCATCGGCTACTGCTTCGGCGGCACGACCGTGCTGCAGATGGCCGTCGGCGGCGCGGAGCTGCGCGGCGTGGTCAGCTTTCACGGCGGTTTGTTCGCGATTCCCGAATCTGACAAGGGACCGGTGAAGGCGAAGCTGCTGGTGCTGCACGGGGCGGATGACCCCTTCATTTCGGATGCGGATCTCGGTGCGTTCGTGGGCGGGTTGCGGCGGCTGAAGGCCGACTGGCAGATGATGCACTACGGCAACGCGGTCCACGCCTTCACGAACCCGGCTGCCACGGGGGAGATTCCCGGCGCGAAGTATGACGCCGCGACGGAGCGCCGATCGTGGGAGCACATGCAGGTGTTTCTCAAGGAGTGCCTGGCGGGGGCCTGATGGGCGGTCAGTCGAGTGCGTGACATCGCGGCGGGTGACGCGCTCTTGCATCTGGTTGCATGCTTACGCTGAGTACAGCGAAAGCATGCCACCCAACGCGCCACCCAACGCGCTACCCAACGCGCTACCCAACGCGCTACCCAACGCGCTACCCAACGCGCCACCCAACGCGCTACCCAACGCGCCACCCAACGCGCTACCCAACGCGCTACCCAACGCGCTACCCAACGCGCTACCCAACGCGCTACCCAACGCGCTACCCAACCCGCTGCCAGCAAGTCCATACCCCGCGCATCAACCCGCAAGCGCCGGCAGGCCGATGGGAACACCCACCGGCCTGCCGTGCGCACTCATCTGATGTTCACCCACCGTGCATGGCTACGGGGGCTTGTCGCACCCGACTACGGCGGCGTGCACGGGCTTGCACCCGCGACAATGCACGCCACAAACGGGTCGATGTCGAAGTTGTTGAACAGGCCGTCGCCGCTGATGTCGCCCCAGCAGCCGCGCTGTTCCCAGCACTCGGGCGAACCGCCCAGCGCGAGGTAGGACGGCGGAGCCGGCGTCCCGGGCAGCGCGTGCAGCACGCCGATCACGAACGGGTCAATGTCGAAGTTGTTCACCGCGCCGTCGCAGTTCGCGTCGCCTTTCAGGCACGCCACCGCGCATGGCGCAACCTCGCAACTCGGCCCGGCCAGCAGCCCGGCCGCCTCGGCACAGGCGATCGGCGTCGCCGGCATGCAGTTGCCCGTCGGCAGGCAGCAGGCCTGACCCGCCACCGGGCAGATTCCCGGTGCACAACTCGACCCCTCGCCCTTGGCCACGCCGCCCGTGCCGGCGCAGAAGACCGGCGCCGCCTGGATGCAGCTTCCATCCGGCAGGCAGCAGGCCTGCGGCGACGCGCAGGCCGCCGTCGGCGCCGTCAGCGTCAGCGACCAGCTCGTCAGCGTGCCGCTGTCCGCGGCAAAAACATCCGCCACGCTCAGCGTCCACGGCCCGTTCATCCCGAATTCGCCCAGCGGCGCCAGCGGCGTCGCCGGGGCGAACGACCCGACCGTCGGCGAGCCGCAGACCAGCGGCAACGCGCCGTCGCCGAAAGTCGCGAACAGCCCATCGCGCGAACCGCACGAGCGGTTCCACAGGTCGGCCGTCACGCCGTCGCGCTCCAGCCGGATCTCCAGGTCGCTGACCCAGGTGTGATCCGGGATCGACACGTCCACCGCGATGGCGTGGATCGGCTGCGGCTCATCGACGTGGACGAAGATCGTGCTCTGGATGCCGAGGGGTGACCCATCCGGGATCGGCAGCGGTCCCTGCTGCGACTCGAACACGAGCGCATCACCGCCGATGGCGCAGGTGGTTTCCTCGCCCAGATCGATGCCGCCGATCGCCGCACAATCGGCCGGGAGCAACTGCGCGCACGAGCCGTCCGCCAGGCAGCAGGCCGTCGGCGACACCACGCACGGGCTGGTGAGCGAGAGCGAGAACACGCCGCGATCCGCATCGCCGTAGGCGCTAAGCATCACGAAGTAGGTCTCGCCGGGCGTCAGCCCCGACACGCACACATCGCTGGACTGGCCGCAGGCATCATCATTACAGGCGATTTCGTGCCAACGGTCGCATGCGCCGTCGAGCACGGTCAGCATCGTGTCGGCGGGGAGATCGCAGGTCGCCAGCCGCGCCCGGCTGTTCGTCGCCACGAAGCGATACCAGACCGTCGCCGTCGCCAGCCGCTGGAAGGTGTTCATGCAACTGGGGCGCGGATCGTCGATGTTCGTCGTCGCGAAGGTCGTGTCCACGCTGATCACGACGTTCTCGTTCAGCAGCGGCGCTGCTGCGCACTCGTCATTGAAGGGCGGCGGAGGCAGGCAGGTGCTCTGCATGCCGACGCCCAGCTCCGTGTCGAGCGCGAAGGCGCGGTCGGACGTGGCGATGTGGTCCAGCGACAACGAAGTGGAATCGGGCGCTTGCAGCGAAAGGCCGTTGCCCTCCAGCCCGTCCTCCCAATACCAGCGGCAGGAGTTACCCGTCAGTGCATTGGAAATCTCGATCCAGTAGCACTGATCGGCCGTGACGCTGATCGGTGCATGCTGGGCCAGGTACTCATACTCATCGGCGACGCCGGCCACCACCAGGTTGGTCGGCTGCGAGATCAGGCTCAGCGAGCCGTTGAACTGGCTGAACTCCGCCAGCAGGGCGCCCGGCAACCCGCCCGCGGCGGAGCTGTAATAGCGCACAACGAAGCTGTCCGTCGGCTGCGTCGCGCAGTCATACGCGCCGTAATAGTGCACCTTCGTGACGACCGCGTTCTGCAGCGGGCGGAAGTCATCGAGAACCCGGAAGTGCGCCACCGTTGCATTCCGGGCCTGCACCGTCGAGCTGGCGCGGGGGGGCACCGTCGGAGGAACGGTCGGGGGAACGATCGGCTCCGGGCACTCCACCAGCCGCACGATCGACGTGTGATCGTCGGTCTGTGGGTGCACATAGCGGGCCGTCGGGCGCGTTTCGTGGTAGCTGAAATGATCGTTGTCGTCCCAGACGTTCAGCGTGACGGTGTAATCCCGAAGCTCGTGGTACGTCCGGCTGGTGTCCTGCGCATCGGCCTCCTTCTCATCCGTCAACGGGTCCTTGCCGATGTTCTGATCCGCGTCCATGTCGTCATCGGCGGTCGCGGCATCCGCGTTGTTGGCAACCTCCCACGGCGCTTTGCAGAGGGTGCAGCCGTTGATCGCATGATCGAAATCCCACATGTGATGGCGCACGGCGTGCTCGGCGGAACGCTCGTTGATGTCCGCGTCGGAGGAGCCTTTGCCCGTGAAGTGAACCGTGCAGCCGGACCAGATCTTGATCTCGTCCACCCCGGGATAGTCGCGGTTGGTCAGCTCGACCACCTTGTTGCGGCACGGCGGGCAGACCGCCTTGACGATCTTGTTGTCCGACACCGGGTGATAGAAGCGCTGCAGGAACTCATCCCATTGCGTGTCCTGAGGGAACTTGAAATTCGGCGACGGCACCAGTGGCCAGTCGGCCGGCGCCGGAATCGCCGCCCCACTCTCGACATCCCGCGCCTGCAGCGGCAGGTCGTCCACGTTGGGTGCATAGCCCGCCCGGCGGCTGCTCGCGTTCGTTTCGCGGCTCAGCGCCGGATAGTCATAGGCATCGCCATAGTTGCTCTTGCGCTCCGTGACGGAGCTGTAGGTTCGGATCAGCGGGAAGTGAATCGTCAGTCCGTTGGCCGTGGACTTCGCTCCGCTGCCATACGCCGATCCGTGCCGCTCGCGGACCACGACCGGCCCACCCGCGGCGCTGAGCCGCAGCACGTCGTCGATGCGCACTTTGTACTGATCGGGGATCGCGCTGGCCTTGATCCGCTTGGCGAAGTCGTGCAGGTCCATGTAGTTCTTGTCATGGAAGCGCGTCGCCTTCTCCGCGCAGGTGCGGATGATCTCCTCCACGTTGTCGCGGCGGATGTCGTGCTTCTGAAAATCGTCGCAGCCGGCTCGCAGCCCGCCCGCCAGCGCCGACACCGCGTCGACCAGGTCCGGCAGTTCGTCCGTCTTGATGCACGACGCCGTGCGATCGCTCAAGTCCTTCCACTGTTCGTCAAAAATCTCCACCATCCGCTTGCCGGCCGCATCGCCGTCCCATTGCGGGTTGTTGCGAAGCTGCGTGATCCACGGCGTCGTGATCAGCGCCTGCACGTTCGTGTTCTTGCTGTAGTCGACGTGCACCTGCATGGTCTGCTCGGAGAACACGACGTACTTGGTGAAGGGCTGCACCTGGTGCGCCACCTCGATCATCCCCATCAGGCAGGCGTTGAACACCAGCATCTCAAGCTGCGTGCCGCCCAGCCCCGTGGTCAGCGCATCGCGCAGCTCACCCATGAACAGCGCGTCACGCTTGCTCCCCACGTTGCTCGTGTCATCCAGGCAGACCCCTTTCCACCCGCCGCCATGCTCAAACAGCACGAGCGCGTACTTGTCCGCCGGGAAGTGCGTCTTGGACCACTGGATAAACCCCGAGAGCGTGGCCGGATCGGCCATGTTCACCTCGGCCAGCGGCAGCGTGTCCTCGCCGACGGGGGTGATCTTCACGAGGCTGTTGTTCTGGTCCTCGACGATGCGGAAGCGAAAGGGCAGGCCGGGCGGGTCATTCCCGACGTCGATCTGGCCATTCTGCAAAACCGCCTTCTTCGTCTGCCCGATTCCGTCCACCAGGCACACGAACCGCACGTTGGCGGTCGAGCCGCCGGCCTTCTCGATCAGGTTGATGTGCGCGTAGGCGTACTTCTCCAGGTCATTGTCGCCGTCGAGATAGAGCATCACCGTCCAGGTATTCCCCGACGCGATTCCGCCCTCGGCGATCCCGCCCTCCGCGGCACCGCCATCGGGGGCGTCCAGGTCCTGCACGAAGAGCAGTTCGACGTAGTTCCGTGCTCCCGGCGATTGCACCGATCCGTGCCGTCCGCCGTCGGTGTCCCAGTCCTCCGGCCGGTCCGTGTCGGTCGAGTCCCCGTCTCGGCCCATGCTCTGGCCCGGCCCGATCGTGCGGACCGCGTCAAACGGCTCGATCGCGAAGCGCGAGATGTCGCGATATTCCCCCGCCGGCCAGATCTGCGCCGCGACGGCGTCCGCGTGCGCCCAGCCGGGCGCAAAGCCGCTCGCGCCGCGATGCCAGGCGACGTAATCCTCGATCCCGTTGACGCCGAGCGTGGAATAGAGGCCGCAGTCGCCCGAATCCGTGCCGAAGACCAGCGTCCCGGGCGGATCAGCCGTGTAGTAGTCACCGCGGCCGTCCGTGAAATCGAAGTCGTTGACCCCCGGCGCAAAGTGCACCACCAGGTACGCCCCCGGCGGGATCGTGACCTGCGGCAGGCCGCGCAGCGTGTCGGAAACGCCGCCGTCGTGTGCGCGCAGCATCCAGCCCTTGACCGACGTCGGCGCATCCCCGCGGTTCACCAGCTCCACCCACTGGTGGTCCCCCGGAATCGCGGCATCCACGGCGAAGTACACCTCGTTGATCCGAGTGTCGGCCGCCGCAAGTGCCGCACCCTGTGCCGCCAGAACCCCGGCCAGAATGATGTTCATGGTTCGCGTATGCATCGACGATCCTCCAAAAAGCGGTTCGCGCAGGGGCATCCCGCGGGTCCGCGAAGAGAGGACGCACCAGCGATTCGCGCGGCTGGTGGATTCGAGGTTTTTTATGCCGATTGCGGCGGCACCCCCTCCCGGCCCGCGGCTTGAGGCCGTTCCGGCCCGGCCCGCGGCCACCATTGCTTGCGGCATGATTCTTCGCCCGCGATTCCCCGCTCGCGTCTATGATCCGAGGATGATCCGGTTCGTCGAGCCGTCACGGTGCGTTTTCATGACGCGATCGGCCCGCGCCGCAGGTCGGGTGCTGTCGATCGCCGCCTCCAGAACCGGTTTCCGGGGAGTTGCTGGTGCAACCAGGTAGTCTGCGTCCTTCATCTACCGCGGCCGTCGCCGAGCACCCGGGCTGGTGGACCCGGCTGACCCGTCGCAGCGTCGCGGGCACGCTGCGGCTGCTTCGGCTGCGCGAGAGCCGTGAACGGGTCGCTCGGGGCTTCAGCCTGGGGCTGATCATCAACTTCCTGCCCAGTTTCGGCTTCGGCGTGCTGATTTCGGGGTTTGTGGCCCGTGCGCTGGGCGGCAACCTGGCGGCCGGCATCGCCGGAGGAGCGAGCCTGACCTTCGCGTGGCCGCTGCTCTTCTATTTCAACGTCAAGGTCGGGTCGCTCTTCGCGCGCCCGGAGCGCGCCGTCAACGATCTGGCCGACGTGACGAACGAGACCATGAACGCACTGATGTGGGGTCAGGCCTTCGTGATCGGCTCGATCATCAACTGCCTGGTGGTGGGGCTGTTTGTGTATATCGCGCTGTTGATTCTCTATCCGCCTCTGCGGCCGCGCGCGATCGGCGGCGTTCGCCGCATTGCGGCCGCCATGCGGCGCCGGGGCAAGCGATCCGAAGCGGCTTGAAATGAAGTGAGAGCCGGAAAAAGCAAATTGGGCCACAGACCAGCCTAGCGACTAGTCCGTGGCCCATGCGCTGGGATGGGCAAATTTGGGTACTACTAAGAGGGTGTAACCCCCATCTGCCCGGAAAGTGTCGCGAAAATCTCAGATTGCCGTCGGCATAGCCATAACCGTCTTATTTTAATGCGGTTACGGGCCTATCATCGCTCGCATGGGGTCGCCGTGATACGCACTGTCGCTGTTCCATCACGGGCGACCGCTCTCCATTATTCCCCCGACGGCTCCGCCAGGGGCGCGTTCATCGTGGCCCCCGTCAAACGCTCAACACGCGATAACTGCTGAACGCTCTTGGAGATGCGTTGCAGCAACAGCCGGCCGTCGAGCGAAACCTCCAGGCCGATAAACTGGATTGCCAGGCACATCCGGCCCTGTTCATCCGGCCGCGACCCGCGATAACGCGCATCCAACGTCACGGGCGTCCGACCATCGGGAAGCTGCAGCTCGACTCCGAGGGGCGCATCGGCCGGCCAGGACGGCGGCGTGCCGAGGCCGGTCCGCACCAGCGTCCCGCCGCAGGAGAGGTCCATCATGGTGCCGGTCACGACGGGAATCTGCCCATGCTGGACCTGGTGACGATCGGCGGCACTGCCCGGCCAGACGTTGGCAAGCAGCTTCACCTTTCCGGGAATCAGCGTGCGCTGATAGGCACGGCGCTGCAGTTCCAGCACCGACTCCGGCCAGCGATAGCGGATCGCCGACACGCTGGTCGAGTCGTTGAACATGAACTTGCCCTTGGCCTCCACGACGGTGGCGAAGAGCACCTTGCGGCTGCGATGGCGAAAGCTGACGCCGGTGTACTGCCCCGGCGCCAGCGCCGGCAGCGTGTCGGCGTCGCACGACTCGTGCTCGAGAACGAAGAAGCGCGCCTTGGGGGCCGCTTCCAAGAAGCGGGCCTTGAAGCTCTGCCATGATCCGGCGGACTGGACCGTGACGACGGCCAGCGCCCGTTGGGCGGCGGCGCTGTCAAACACCTCGGCCAGGTCTTCGCGAGAGAATGAACTTCGGGTCTTCATGCGTCATGCTCCGGGGCATCCGGCGCGGCGTCATACAGCACCGCGCGCAATCGGTGCAGCGCCGATTCGGCGGTCGCGCCGACGGCGTCAAACTCGAATCCAACGATCAGGTGCGTGCGGTCGGAACGATCCGCCGCCTTGTTGCAGATCACGGCCGCCAGGTCGAAGGGCGTCCCATCCGGCCCCAGCTCGAACACCAGCCGGCAGGAGTCGCCGATCAGCAGCGCTTCGTCGACTTCCTCCCGCGGTGCGCGACAGGCCAGCCCGTCCGGGCCGATGTTCACCAGCTCGCCGACGTGCGTCGCTCCGGCCTCGGCCGGCCGAATCGACACGGGCGTCCCTTCCTGTGCGGAATGACGCATGAACCGCCGGCGGTTGGCCAGTTGCGACGACTGCGGCGTCGCCAGCAGCACGCGCGGCGCCGCGCCGTCCTCGAGCACGTCGATCACGCAGGTCGCGAATTGCACCAGGTCGGTGCCCAGCGTCATCCGCGCGTCGCAGAATGCGCCGACCAGCGAGGAGAGCGGTTGCGGCGGCGTTTCGGTCAGTTCGATTCGCAGCGTCGCCCCGTCGCGACCGCTCAACCGGCCGCGCAATTGATCGCCCGACGACCACGTGCGCGGCTCAATCTCGACCGCCGCCCCGCAGCGCACGGCGTGCTCGAGGGCGCGGTTCTGCTGACGCAGCGAAAGATCAAGCAGCATGTGGTGTTCCCCGGTTCAATCCGCCCGCGGCTAGCGAGCGCGACGCAACTGCTCGCGCTGTCGCGCGGCGACAAAGCGCTCGATTCGGCGGACGTTCTCGGCATGCAGCGCCGCGTCATCCGCCGGAGCGAACGCCCATCCGAGCGCCGCCCCCCCGCTTCCATTGTTCAATTCGTTGCGATGGACCAGCCGCGCAACGAACCCGAACGGATGCGGGTCGCCCGGCAGGCTGAAGGTCAGCCAATACAGCGCTCCCAGCGGGATGCTGCGGGCGGCCCGATCATCGCTGAGCGTCAGCACCCCGCCGGCCGATAGATTCGCCAGCCGCATCTCGCCGAAGGGGGCATCCGTCTCCAGGTCATGCGCGCCGGCCATCACCGGCGTTCCCTTGTGCAGCGACACGCGATATCGGGCGCGCTGCTGGCGCTGATCCACGCGCTCGGGCAGATTCAACTGCATCACCGGCAGCGCCCCGAGGCGCACGTCCTGCCTGGTGACCCGCCCGCGCGAAATCGTGTCGAATACATAGCTCAGGCCGTCGATCTCGAAATAGCACTCCACCCGCGCCGCGATGCCCGCGATCGGCCCGAATCCGACCCCCGGCCACTGCATCAACAGGTGCTCCTCCCCGATTTCCAGCACGCGCGCGTATCCGCTGATCACGCGGCCGTCCGGCCCGCGGTAGGAGATGCGCAACCGCTCATTGCGCTCGCAGGCGCGCTCCAGCGGTGGAAACGTCGGCGATTGCTCCAGCATTGACAGCAGACCCATGCGCGGTCCTCCCGGTGACGTCTCCGCCGCCTGAGTCTTCGTCGATCCGCCGCGCATCCTTCACTGGCCGCCGCTGCGCAGCGGCGCTGCGCTTTCCTCGATCGTCTCGTGCGTATGGGGCGTTCGCGCAAACGTCCCCGAAGTGCGGCCCGCATTCAGAGCCGACCTGCCGTCCTGGGCGATATCGGCCCGTGGCAGGCCGCCCGCCGGGTTTCCAGACCTCTCGTGCAGCGGTTTCGCCGCCCCGGACCCGCAGCCGCAGAACTCGTCCCGCCTGTCGGGGCTGACGCGCCGTTGCGCCCCATAACGCCGGAGAGTGACAGCGCGCCCGGCGTGGATTATGTTGACCCGGCCGTTGCTCGCGCGCCGCAATTCCATGGTGCGGCGCGGCACGGCTCGAGGCCCGCCATGATCCCATTCGCCGGAATTCGCGCGTTTGCATTCGCACTCGCGGCCGTCGCGCTGTCGGCCGGCTGCGTCGAACGAGTCGTCAAGATCCGCACGGATCCGCCCGGCGCACTGGTGCTCATCAACGATGAGGAGGTCGGCGTCACCCCCACCGAATTCTCATTCGTCTGGTACGGCGACTACGACGTCATCATCCGCAAGCCCGGCTATCAGACGCTCAAGACCCATCAGCGCATCCGCGCTCCCTGGCATCAATTCCCGCCGCTCGACCTGTTCGCCGAGCACCTCTACCCCGGCATGATCCGCGACGTGCATGAGTGGCCGACGTTCACCCTCCGTCCGCAGGAACCCGTCGCCATCGAGGAGACCGTGCAGCGCGCCCGCGAGCTGCGCAGCCGGGCGCTGGGTAATGAACCCTGACGCCGATTCGACGCGCCGCCGCAGCCTTCGATTCCGGTCAGCCGTCGCGCTTGATCCTCGATTGTCCGGGACGCAGGAGGGGTCCATGCTCGAATTCTTCCAGATGGGCGAGCGCCGATACGCGCGCCTGCCCGCGCTGGCGCGGCAGGGGAAACTGATCCACGCCTTCTCCACGCGGCCGCTGGATGTCTCCGCCCGCGAGGATGCCCGGGCGCCGGAGCGCGCCGCCAACCGCGCGATCATGGCCCGTGATCTCTGCGGCAACCCCCATTCGCGGGTGCATCACTGCCAGCAGGTGCACAAGCCGCGCTTGGAACAGGTTCGGGACAACGAACCCCCCGCGGCACACCGCGACTGCGACGGACTCTGGACCACCGGTCGCGGCGTCAGCCTGCTGGTGCTTTCGGCCGACTGCCCGCTGGTGCTGGTGTATGACCCGAAGCGCGGCGCCGTCGGCGTCTGTCACTCCAGTTGGCGCTGCACCGTCGCCAATCTGACGAGCCTGCTGGTCCAGACCCTGGTGCGCGAGGCCGGCTGCGACCCGCGCGACCTGCTGGCCGGCATCGGCCCCAGCGCCGGGCCGTGCTGCTATGAGGTGATGGAGGACGTGCGCATCGCGGCCGACGTGCTGCCCGACGCCGACACGCTGTTCCCGCGCGCCGGGGATCGCATGTTCTTTGACCTCTGGGCGGCCAACGCGGCGCAACTGCGCAGGGCGGGCATCCCGGACGAGCAGATCGAAATCGGCGGCGTCTGCACGATCTGCAGCGGCGACGTGTTCTATTCCTTTCGGCGGGAGGGGGCCGGCTGCGGACACTTTGGCCTGCTGGCGGCGCTCGCATGATCGAACAAGGTGACTTGTCGGGCGGCGGCGGCGCTCGTGTGATCGAACAAGGTGACTTGTCGGGCGGCGGCGCATTTGTGACAAATGCGCGCCGATTGCCGCCCATTGCGGCCGGTTGCTCTCCATGACTGCGTTCTGGCGCATTCTGCTGCTGGTGGTGCTGACGCGCTGCGCGGTGTGGATCGCCGCCTACGCCGGGGCCGCGGCGCGGGTCGAGCACGAAGCGCGGCTGCCCGCGCCGCGGACGTGCTTTGACGTTGAATTGCGCTCCCTGTCGCCGAATGACGAAGTTTCGCCTGATCTGCGCGATCGTGTCGCCGCGGCGCGCGCCGTCCACCTGCGCAGCTTCGCACCGCTGCTGCGCTGGGACGCCGGTCACTACCTCTCGATCGTGGAGCATGGGTACCGGCCGCCGGCGCCGGACGGAGCGCCTGTTGCAGGTGCAACGAACGGCGCGAACGAGATCGAGCTTGGCGCAGGCGGCACGAATGAAGTCGGTGCAGGCGGCGCGAATGAAGTCGGCGCAGGCGGCGCGAATGAAGTCGGCGCAGGCGGCGCGCCGCGCGGCGGCGGTGGCCGGGCGCGGGTCGAGCAGCAGTCCAACATCGTGTTTTTTCCGTTGTATCCGCTGCTGAGCGCCGGCATCGGCGCGTGGGTCGGCCCGCGGCTTGGGATGGTGCTGGTTGCGAACGCGGCGGCGCTGGCGGCGGCGGTTGTCATGTTCTGGTGGCTGCGGCGCTCGTTTGGCGAGAAATGTGCCGCAGGGGCGGTGTTGATCGCCTTCTGCTGGCCGACGTCGGCGTTCTGGAGCTTCGGCTATGCCGAGAGCCTGACACTTTTGTTGATCGTCGGCGCGCTGGCGGCGATGGAGTGCGGACGGCCGTGGAGCGCGGCGGGGCTTTGTGCATTGGCGACGGCGGCGCGGCCGACGGCGATTGTCGCGGCGGTGGTGCTGGGACTGGCGGCGATGGTGCGACGAGGGGCGACGGTGCGCGGTGCGGCGGATTCGCCGGCGCGGCGGGTTCGGCGCGGGTTGCTGGTGGCGGCGCTGTCAGCGGCGGGGCTGGTCGCGTGGTTGGGGTGGCTGGCGTGGACGACCGGCTCGCTGACGGTCTATCCGCGGACGCTGCAAGCGGGGTGGTTCGGGGATCAGGGGCCGCAGCGGTGGTCGTCGTTTGTGCTGGGCACGCGGGTGTGGGGGCAGTTCAAGTACATCGGGCGGGCGCTGCGCGACTTTCCGGAGAACCTCGGATTGCTGGCGTCGCCGCTGACGTGGCAGATGCCGCTGTCGCTGCTGCTGATCGCGGCGGGCGCGGTGGTGTGGCGGCGGGTGGGTGGGAGCGCGGTGCGGGGGTTGGATTGCTCGGATTCGGCGGCGGAGTGCGCGAAGGGGGTGTCGGATTGTTCGGCATCGGCGGCGGAATGCGCGAAGGGGGCGTCGGATTGTTCGGCGCGGAAGTCGGGTTGCTCGGCGGGTGGGTCGGAGGACTCGGCGCGGGTTTGGCGCGTCTTTCTGCTGACGGCTCCGCTGATTTTTCTGATGCGTTATGCGCAGAGCGGGTGGAGCGATTTCGGGCTGGAGTCGATGGGGCGGTACGTGGGGCTGGCGGCGCCGGCATTCGCGGCGGTGGCGATTCTGCTGGCGGGGGCGCCGCGCTGGGTGCGCGGCTTGGTGCCGGCGATGCTGATGATCGGGCAGATGGCGCTGGCGTACCGGTTCGGATTTGGGGGGTGGTGCGGGTGAGGGGGGAGTGCGCCGGCACGGGGGATGCGGAGTGGCGGCTGAACGCGCTGCCTGCCCCCCTTCGCAGGGTGCGAACACTCGATAATCCGATTCAACGGATTTCGTTTGCAACGCCCTTCAGGTGCGGCGCAGATCGCTCTCTCAAGTCGAGCGAGCGGGTAACAGCAGGCTCAGCGTAAGGCGTTTCATATCCGGGCATTTACGTGGCTGCACTAACGGAAGATCCTGACTCCCGGCCCACGTTCGCGCCGCCGCCGCAGCCGAGGCGGCCCGCCAGAACAAGGATGCGGCCCGGCGTGCGCAGGAGGCCGAAGCGCGGCCCGTCGCGCGGTTCGTGCAATCCTATTTCGCGACGGCCGACGCCGACCGGGCCAATATTGGCATCACGGTCCGCTCTTCCAGGGGTGGTACGGGCGTCCCGCCCGTGACGCGCCCGCTGGTGCGGGTGGACACGTCGCGGAGGCTGCTGCACACGCTCCGCTTCTCGGACGAATCCACGCCGACCCGCCGCCGCAAGCCCTACGGCGTGCTGGGGGCCGAGGTGTGGGTGGCGCTGGCCGCCGCGCACGACCCGCCGCCGCTGCTCCGCTTCGCGGGAGTAGCGAGTAGCGAGTTCAGAGTAACGAGTTCAGAGGAAAACGGCGAACCCACACCGGCGTTTCGTTTCCTCGCCGTGAGCACCGACGGCACGCTGCAAACCGACTTCACGACGGCCGAGGCGGGCCAGACGGCGTACTACGCCCTGCGCTGGCTGAGCACGCGCGGCGAAACCGGGCCGTGGAGCGAAGTCGCGGCGGCGACGGTGGCGGCGTAGATCGGGACTTATCATGCTTGCTCAGGGTCGATACAATCCGCTCACATGGTCTCCAACACCGAACAACGAGCGAACAAGCCGATGGCGCGACAACGCAAGGCGGCCGAGGACCGAACGCCACTTCCAAACGGCAACGGGCGACGCAACGCCCCGCCGCCTATTTCAAAACTCCAGTCGTCCCGCAAGCTGATTGCGTTCGGCTGGTACGGTGGCAAGTTCTCGCATCTCGACTGGCTTTTGCCGCTACTTCCCAAATGCCGCCATTACTGCGAGCCGTTTGCAGGCTCCGCCGCCGTTCTCCTCAACCGGGAACCATCCCCAATCGAAACGTACAACGACCTCGATGGGGAAGTTTGCAACTTCTTTCGCGTCCTTCGCAACCAGAAAGAAAAGCTCGCCAAGGCGATCGCGCTAACGCCGTTTTCCCGCGAAGAATTCGCGGTTGCGTGCGAACTGAACGGAAAATTGTCCGCGCTGGAGCGCGCCCGCCGGTTCTACGTCAGGGCCAGACAGGTGCGGACCGGTCTGGCTCAGACGGCCAGCGTCGGCCGATGGGCCAACTGCATTGACACGAGCCGCGCCGGCATGAGCGGCGTTGTGAGCCGCTGGCTTGGTGGTGTCGAGCAGTTGCCCGAAATTGGCGAACGCTTGCTGCGCGTTCAGATCGAGAACCGACCCGCTGCCGACGTGGTACGACTGTACGATTCCCCGGAAACCCTGTTTTACTGTGACCCGCCTTATGTGCATGAGACGCGCGGCGATTCGAAGGCGTATGGGTACGAGATGACGGACGCGCAGCACGCGGAACTCGCTGGCGTGCTGAATTGCGCCAAGGGCATGGTCGCTTTTTCAAATTACGATTGCGAGTTGGTCAACCGACTGTACCCGCCCGAGCGATGGCGGAAGATTGTCGGGCCTGCCAAGACGAACCACTCCACCAAAGATGTCCGGACGGAGGTATTGTGGGTCAACTACGACCCTAACAAGCGACGTGGCAGCGAGTTATTGTGGGGGGATCAATGATGGCGACGCCTGCGGAGCTCCTTGAGCGCGTGCTTGCGAGAGCGACGAAGCTCGGAAGCAAGCCAGCCGTGCGCGACAAGGGCACGCTCGAACGTATCGACTTCGTATGTCGCTGTCTCGGCAATCGGGCCGGGGTTCGCTTGCTCATGTCATGCACGCTCGCGAAGCTTCACCGGCCAGAAGTCGATCCACGGAAGCCGTACACGGAAATTGGCGGGAGTGATTCTTTTTCCGGCCGGACCTACGACGAGCGCTATCTGACGGCCTTTATCAATGCGAACCGATTGCCTTGCAACAGCACAACTGCGTTTCTGACGCCGGCGCTCCGCAATCAGGATAGCACGCTCACCACGAAGACAGTTCTTGTCGGGCGTCCGCCGCAGGTTTACAAGGACACCCTCCAATTGCTGGACGACGTCGGCGAGGGCCGCGTATCCGCCGAAGACGTCCTGACTGACGCCGTTCGTATCCTTATCAGCGTGCGCGACGACAAACAGGCCAGAATGAAGGGCCTAGTTGAAGCGCTCAAGCACGGCGACGACGCGCTTCCGCTGCCCACTGAGGGAATCGTGTCGCTCCTGGAGCAGCATTTAGCCTGCAAACACAGCAGCCGCTTGCCGGTGCTGATCGTTGCTGCGGCCTATGAGTGCGCAGCGGAACGCTTGGGCGAGAAAGCCTGCCCTCTCAAGGGCCACCTGTCCGCAGATGAGCAAAGCGGCGCGATGGGCGACCTAGAGGTTTGCCTAATCAACGACGAGCGGGTTGTTACGGTTTACGAAATGAAGTCAAAACGGGTCACGCGCGACGATATCGACCTCGCCCTACAGAAAATCGTTGGGTGCAATCCACGCATCGACAATTACATCTTTATCACGACCGACGTAATGGACAACGAGGTTCGCGAATACGCCGCAGGAATCTACGATCAAACCAACGGGACCGAGATCGCAATTCTGGACTGTATCGGATTCGTCCGTCACTTCTTGCACCTCTTCCATCGGCTCCGCATACCCTTCCTCGACGCTTATCAGCGCCTTTTGCTTGCCGAACCGGACAGCGCGGTCCGCCAACCGCTCAAAGAGGCATTTCTGTCGCTGAGGCAGGCGGCCGAGTCCGACGAGTGAATCAAAATACGCCGCTGAATTGAAGTCGTCGCTCGTCTGAGCCGATGCCCCTCCCAGCTTCCCCCGCGTGCCGGTTGATGGCTCGGGTAGCGGGGGCGCGCCCGTCCGGCGTGGGCGGCGCGAAACGCGAGCGGGCCAGCGAATCCGAAAGGCAGGTACCTCTCTTATGGCCGACTATTTGCCCGGACCCGACGCCGACTATCAGGCGTGGGTCACGAACTTCGTCACGTACGCCAACGCCAACCTCGCGGCGCTGGGCTTGGTCGCGGCCGACATGACGCCGGTCACCACCGGCCAGACCGCGTTCAACAGCGGCTTCTCCGCGCACATCGCCGCGTGAACCGCGCCTCGTACCCACCCACCCATCAACAGCCTTCTGCTACTGAACCCCGCACCTCAGCAGCCACCGCCCTCACGCATGTATCGCCCGCCCGTACACCGCCATCGCCTCCTCGCGCAGCACCTCCGGCAGTGTCGGGTGCCCATGACACGTTCTCGCCAAATGCTTCGCCGAAGCGCCGAACGCCGTCCCCGCCGCCGCCTCCACGATCAAGTCCCCCGCTCAACCGCCCATTTACGCACGACTTCGTTCAATCACATCCTCGCGCGAGATCGCACCTGGCTTCCATCCCTGCTTAATCGCGCCCTGCACTGCCGCCGGGCTACAATCGACCCCGATGCTTCGCGTCGCCCGGCCGCTGGTCCCGCTGCTCATCGTCGCCGTCACGGTCGCCGTATTCTTGCCCGCGGCGACTAGCGGCAACTTCGTCGACTATGACGACGAGGAGCTGTTTCTCTCCAACCCGCTGATTCGCTCGCTGGCGCCCGGGCATCTGCTGAGCCTCTTCGGCACCTTCGCCTATGGGCACTACCAGCCGCTGACGTGGATTTCGCACGCCATCGACTTCCAGCTATCCGGCACGCGCGCCTACAGCCATCACGCCGGCAACGTCGCCCTGCACGCGCTCAACGGCGTGCTGGTCTATCTGCTGGGGCTGCGACTGATCGCCGCAGCGCGGGCCGCGGCCCCGGCGCACTTACGCGCGCTCGACCCATCCGCCGGCGCGGCTGCCGCTCGATTCGCCTGGCCTGCGCCGATGCACCGCTCCGGGCCGTCCGCCGTCGGAGTTGCCGCGCAAGGCGCGTCGCTCGCGCGACTGCGACCATCGGACCTGGCGGCCGCCGGTGTGGCCGCGCTGTTGTTCGCGATTCACCCGCTGCGGGCGGAGTCGGTCGCCTGGGCCACCGAGCGGCGCGACGTGCTGAGCACCGCGCTGCTGCTCGGCGCCGCGATTGCATATGTTCGGGCGGTGGCGGGCAAGTCCGCACCGCTGGCCGCCCCGCGGGCGCTCGTGCCGGCCGTGCTGCTGCTGACGCTGTCGCTGACGGCCAAGGCGTGGGGGATGACGTTCTTCCTGCTGGCATTGCTGCTGGATGTCTTCCCTTTGCGCCGATTGCCGCCGAATCCGCTCCATTGGTGGAAATCGGCGCATCGTGCCGTCCTGCGGGAGAAGCTGCCGTTTGTGCTGCTGGGGGTTGCGGCCGCCGTCACGGCCGCCGCCGCGCAGCGGGCCGCACCGGACACGATGCGCACACTGGAGCAATGGGGGCTGCTGGAGCGGCTGGTGCAGGCGGTGTACGGGCTGCACTTCTACCTCGCTTCGACGATCTGGCCGAGCGGGCTGGCGGTGCTGCACGAGCTGCCCTACCGGCTGAACCCGCTCGACGGGCGCTTCGTGATGGCGTATGCCACCGTGCCGATCGGGCTGTTGCTGACGGTGCTCGTCGCGCGGCGCGTTCCGGCGGTCGGGGCGGCGGCGGCGGCGTATGTGATCCTGCTGCTGCCGGTGCTGGGACTCGCGCAGAGCGGGCCGCAACTGGTGGCGGATCGATACTCGTATGTGAGCTGCATCGGCTGGATGCTGGTGATCGGCGGCGGGCTGGCGGCGGCGTGGCGGCCGCGCGAGGCAAGAGGTGCGCGGCGGGCGGGCATTGTGCTGAGTTGCGCGATTCTGTTCGCTCTTGGCGTGCTTTGCCGCCAACAGGTGCGCGTGTGGCGCGATTCGGACACGCTCTGGGCACACGCGTTCGCGGTCGGGGCGCACAGTGCCATCGGCCACGGGAACACCGCTCTGCGCCGGTTGCGGGCGGGGGATGCGGCGGCGGCGCTGGAGCATGCGCAGCGGGCGGCGGAGGTGCGGCCGGACTATGCGCCGGCGTGGGTGCTGCAGGGACGGGCGCTGCGGTCGATGAAGCGGGTGGAGGAGGCGGCGGAAGCGTATGAGCGGGGGCTGGCGACGGCGCGGCCGCGGCATCTGTTGCATACGGATCTGGGGATGCTGCTGCTGCATGAGCGGTCGGACGGGGTCACGGCGGCGGAGCATTTCCGGGCGGCGGTGGCGATCGGCGAGGAGAATCCGGCGTATCGAGCGCCGGCGGCGCGGCTGGGGCTGGGGATGGCGCTGCGGATCTCTGGTGATCTGCCGGGGGCGCGCGAGGCGCTGCGTGCGGCGGCGCGGCATCCGGCGACGCGCGAGGCGGCGGAGCGGGAGCTGCGGATGATTGGGGGGGAGTAAGAGGTCGCGACGTCTCTTGAGCATTTGCGCTGTTACTCGTTCGATCGGGCCGAGGTTGCGGAAGTGCTTCGCGAGGGTGAATCCAGCCCGGGTTGTGTCGTGAACGCCGAATTGGCGTGACTTCATCCCCCCGGCCTCGCGATCGCGAGTCGATGGGGCTGCCATGGGCCGGCAAGAATGACGTGCGTCGACAATGCGTCCCAGCGCCGGGATTTCAGCGGTTAGCCGCCGGAGCCGTCATGTGCCGGCCGGCTCAGCTTCGCTGCGGGCCGCCCAGCGTTCCGCGAAGCGCTCCAGCCGGCCGCGGAGCACCTCCTTGAGACGCGGGTCGGCCGCCTTGGTCCGCGGATCCCGGACCACGCCGTCGCGTTCGTCGTAGAGCCGTGCAGTCTCGCCCGAAGCGCCGACTTCGGTCGGTGCGGCGGCGAGGTCCGCAAGCAGGTGTGCCAGCGTCTCGCGCCGCGGAGCCAGCAGGTCAAGCGTCAGGCCGCGCTCCGGAAGCGAGAGCCGGCCGCGATACTTGATCGACAGGTCGAACCGCCCGGCACGCGGGCGCAGCTCCCCGACGTCGGCCGCGTGCGCTGAGCCGGACTCACTGATGGGCAATAGTCGAATGGCGGCGCGCTGGTCCGCATCCTGCCGCCGCACCAGGCGATGCAAGCCGGCCTCCATCTCCATGGCCTGTGCCGCCCCCGGCCCTTCGACCTGAATGACCACCCGCCCGATCTGTTCATCGGAAGGGCCGTAGGCGACGACGGCCGCGAACAGCCCGCAGCGCCGCGCCCAGGCCAGCTCCATCTGTGCGAGGTCGGCGATCCAGCGCGACGGCACGCGCAGTGCATCGGTTCCCGCCACGAACACCCACAGCGCTGCCGGCCCCTCGTCCGCGACTCGGCGTTCCCAGTCGGACAGGCTGTCGCCGGCGCGGGCGAGAAGTTCGTCGGCTTCCGCTGCCAGATGCGGGTCGGCGCACTCCGCCTCGGAGAGGTCTGCCAAGTGCTCTATGGCGCGGGCCAGGCGGCGTTCGACCTGAATGGCCACGTCGAGCCTGCGGAACTCGTCCAACAGCTCGCGGCGCTGGTCGGCTCGATCCCAGAAACCCGGTTCGTTCATTCGGGTCAGCAGCGCATCGTGACGCACAGACTTCTCGTGCAGCGCGGACAGGCGCGGTTCGGCGAGGGCCAGCAGCCGGCGGCGCAATTCCACTCGGTCCGCGGGGCGAGTCACGACGCGGCCGGTGGGGGAAGCCGCGCTCGCCGCACCCGCCGCGGGTGCGCCGGCCGGAGCCGACGGCTCGACGACCCGCGCAACGATGCCGTCGGCGCGCGCGGTCAGGAGCAGCCGCGCGCCGTGCGGCGGGCGGCGGCGGGCGATCACGTCCGCCAGGGGCGTGGTAACGTGCCGCTCCATGGTGCGCCGCAGGAAGCGCGCCCCGAAATCCGGCTCGTATCCGTGGACGGCGAGCCAGTCGAGCACGGACTCATCGACGTCGAGCGCATAGCCGGCGCTGCGCAGCCCGGAACGGTGCTCCAACAGCTCCAACTCGCGGCGCGCGATCTGGCGGATGTCCTCGCGCGACAGCGGCAGGAAGTGCACCACCTGGTCGAAGCGATTGAGCAGCTCGAGGCGGAAGTGTCCCTCCAGCCGGCGCTCCAGCTCGGCGCGACGCTCGCGATCCTGCACGGCGGATGCGAAGCCGAATCCCTCGCCGCGGAAAATCTCGGCTCCGGCGTTGGAGGTGGCGATGATGACCATCGAGCGGCAACTGAAGGAGTGCCCCTCGGCATTGACGAAGGCACCTTCGTCCACCAGTTGCAGGACCGCGTCGTGCACCTTGCGGTGGGCCTTTTCGAACTCGTCGAGCAGGAGGACGCCCAGCCCGTGCCCGCGGATTCGAGTTGCGAGCAGTCCGCGCTTCTGCGAGGGCGTGTAACCGTTCGGATCGCCGAGCAGCGTTTCCGTGGCGCTTGGGTCGGCGTAATCCGACATGTTGAGGCGGATCAGGCGGTCCCGACTGCCGAACAGAAACTCGGCCAGCATCTGCGCGATGTGCGTCTTGCCGACGCCGGTCGGACCGACGAACAGGAACGCCGCCAGCGGACGCCGTGGGTCGGTCATGCCCGCCTTGATGACGCAGATGGTGTGCACCACTGCCCGCACCGCCTCCGGCTGGCCGAGCGCCTGGGCCGCGAAGCGGGCTTCGAGGGCGGCCATGTCCAGCGGTTCGGCGGGGTCCACCAGCACGCGGGGTGTGCGGTGCATGGTGCAGAAGCGTTCGATCACGTCGGACTGGCGGATGGCGCGGCGGCCCGTGGACAGCGCGCCGATCTGCCCGAGCAGCTCCAGCGCGGTTCGCGGCAGTCTGCCGCGGACGAGGAAGCGGTGACAGAGCTGAATGGCGGCGTCGATCGCTCCCGGATCGAAGCGCGGTCCCTGCCCGGCGGCCTGCCCGGCGGCCCACATCGAGAGAATCCTGGCGACGCGCTCGAGCGACGGCTGCTCGATCGGAATCGTGACGAAGCGCTCCTCGAGGCCTGGGTCATCCTCGAACATGGCGCGCAGGTCATCCCGCACCCCTTCCGCGATGCCCGGTGCTCCGAGCCGCGCCAGTGCGGAGAGCTGTGAGGCGGCGCCGAACGCGTGCGCCAGATGTGCGTCGCGGAGGAATGGAATGACCCGGCCGTCTGTGCCGGCCAGGGCTTCCAGCACCGCCTGCAGGTCGGGTCGCAGTTGTTCGTAGGGATTTCGCAGCGATGATGCGCGTCGCTGGATGGACAACTGAACGACCCGCCGGCCGTTGAGCGGATAGGCCGCGTCGGTGCGGATGCTGCGCCGCACAAACTCGTGGACCGCCGCGGTCTTTCCAACGCCCGATTCACCCGAGAGGAGCGGACAGCGACCGGCGGCCAGCACTTCGGCGATCATCGACACGCCGTCGTCGAGTTCGAATGCCGGGGGCAGTTCGCCGCGCTCGGCGGCGGCGGTCAGGTCCAGTTCGGTCCACTGCGCAATGGGATCAGAGGCGGCTTTCTTTGATGCCATGGGGAGCGAAGTATAGCCTGTGGGCATGTTCGCCATGCAATCTCATGCGTGCCCGATGGAAAGCCGCCGGGTCCGGGGGCGAAGGGCTGGGGGGGGTGGAAGATTCGCTGGGTTAGAGAATCGGAAGACCCTGTGATGTCGTACCAATCCGCCCGGGGAGGGCGGCGCGTACCGATGCTGGTGCCGCGGATCGGCGCAGGGGCCGGTGGGTGAGTGCGGCACACCGCGCTGTTGAGGCGGGGTGGGCCGAAGGCATAGCGACTGCCTGGTCGCCGATGGACTGCGGGCCGATGGCGCCCGGGTCCGTCGGCGGCCTCATTTCCTGAGAGTGGTGCATAGCCGCCGCGGTGGGGTCGGGGGGGGGCGCGACGGGAAGCCCCATAACTCGGATCCGGTTGACCAATTCGACGGGTTTTCGGCGAGATTCGTTAGTAACGCCGATTTTTGTCGCTTAGACTCGATTGAGTCGGGCGGCACCGCGCCCGGCCCCCTTTCGCGCCTTGTCCGCGCGCTTCGCGCGGCCCGGGAGTTCGTCCATGCCGACCCGTATGTGCTGCGTCGCGTCCCTGTTGATTGCCCTTTCTGTCGTCGCCGGTTTTTCAGCGCGGGCAACGGCGGCTGATTTTCCGGAGACGGAGCCGAACAGCCGGCACGCCGACGCCAACGTGGTGATGTTGTCGTGCAACGACACGATCAGCGGGACGTCGACCGGGTCGAGCTTCGGGGTGTCGTCGGCGCTGGGGTCGGCGGATTTCTTTCGCATTCGGACCGCCGCCGCGCCGCTGGGCATTTACGAACGCCGGCTGACGCTGTTCACGACCGCGGGTTTCGGCCACAGCACTTCGATCAACGGGCTGCCGCAATCGGGCGGCGTGATCAACACCGGCTCCTTCACGACGGCCCAGGCTGGCGGAGCGGCGTCGTCGCCACCGCGGCTCGTGTCGGTGTGGTACGGCTTCGGCAAGCAGGAAGAGGTGTATTACCGCGTCAACGGCAGCAGCACGACGACGGCGGCGTATTCGGCGCAACTGACGTGTTCGACCGTGACGCCGACGGCCGGACCGGTGCTGCTGGCCGGCGAGATCACGATCACGACGGCGGGGCAGGGGCACACGACCAATACGGACCTGTGGGTGTACGACTCGAACCTGGACGCGATTCCGGGTTTTGGCAATGACAACGACCTGGCGGGCGGGACGACGCGTTCGACGCTGACGCAGACCTTTGCGCCGGGGACGTATTACCTGGCCGTCTCGGTGGCGAACCTGGCGAACCACCTGCCGTCCATCGGGTCGAACGAGGGGAATCAGAACGGCGTCGTGCTCGATTTCCCGGACGCGGTTCTTTCCAGCTCTCTGTCGTTCCCGACGAATTGCTCGGTTTCCTTCAATGACGGGATCGGCGCGAATCCGGTGGCGCTGTCCACGGCGATCGGGTTTCACGTGCTGTGGGTTGAGTTCACCGTGGTCGCGGGCGATGCCTGCTGCGTCGGTGCGAGCTGCATCGAGACATTTCCGGCGGCCTGCGCCGCCGCTAACGGGCTGTTCATGGGCGCCGGCTCGACCTGCGGGTCGCCGCCCTGCCCGGCGTTTGAGGTCGAAGAGAATGAGAGCAAGGCGACGGCGACGCCGGTTAACGCGGCCAGCTTCAGCGGCATTACGACCGGCACTTTGTTGACGCCCGGGGCTGACTCGGCGGACTACTGGCGGTTCACGAGTGCGTTGACCTTGTCGGGCGCTCCGCACCGGCACCGGCTGATCCTGACCAGCACGACGCCCGGGCACACGATGACGATCCGCGGGCTGTCGCAGACGACCGGCGTGATCAACCCGCTTTCGGATGTCACGTTTCAGACCAGCAGCACCAGCACGACGCCGCAGCGCTTTGTGCAGTGGTACAGCTTCGGGCCGCCGGCGGACCTGTATGTTCGGGTGACCGGGACGGCGGGCACGACGGCGCCGTATGTCGTGACGTATGAGTACGAACCGGTAGGCGCCGCCTTTTATCCAGACGCGCTTCGCGAGGGGCCGATCACGATCACGACGGTGGGGCAGGGGCACACGACGGACACCGACCTGTGGGTGTATGACAGCCAGTTCAACCCGATTGCGGATTTCGGGAATGACGATGAGCCGGCCGGTCCGACGCTCCAATCGCGGCTGACGCGGACGTTTGCGCCGGGGGTCTATTTCCTGGCGATCAGCGATTACAACGTCGCCAACTCACTGGCCAGTCCGGAGGATGACGACTTCCGCAACGGTCCCGTGATGGATTTTGCGGGCGTGGCGGTGAACAGCAGCGCGAGTGTGCCGCGGACGATCGACGTGCTGATCCAGGACACGGTGGGCGGCGGCGGGATGCCGTTGACGAAGGATGGGCCGTATGACATTCGCTGGGTGATGTTCGTCGTGTCGGAACTGGGCGAGTGCTGCATCAGCGGCGTCTGCTCGGAGAAGACGCAGGCGGAATGCCGGGCGGCGGCGGGGTATTTCTACGGCTATGGCACGACCTGCGCGCAGGTGCAGTGCCCGCCGGTGCTGGAGGTCGAACCGAACAACACCAAGTTGACGGCGCACGTGGTGGCGCTGTCGTGTAACGGGTCGATCGGCGGGACGAGCACGGGTTCGAGCGGGTCGGGCGTCGGATCGGCGGATTATTTCCGCATCGCGACGCCGGCGGCGGCGCTGGGCATTTACCGGCATCGGCTGGAATACGCCACCGATTCGTCCTGCAATCAGCACTCCGTGAGCCTGCGGGGACTGACGCAGACCAGCGGGACCATCTTCGGTGGTACGGATGCCGTGTTGCAGTTGGGCTTTGCGGGCGGACTGTGTTCGACGCAGTTTTCCCAGTGGTACGGCTTCGGCAAGCAGGAATTCGTCTACTACCGGGTGACCGGCACAGCGGCGACCTATGGAAACTACACGGCGACGCTGCGCTGCGAGCCGGTGACGCCGATCGCGGGGCCGGTGCTGCGGAACGGGAACATCACGATTGCGCGCTCCGGGCATACGACGAACACCGATTTCTGGGTGTATGACGCGAACCTGGACCCGGTGGCGGGATTCGGCAACGACGAGCCGAACTCGCTGACGCGGACCTTCTTCCTGGCGGGGACGTATTACCTGGCCGTGTCCGACTCGAACCTGGCGAACAATCTCGCGAGCAACATGGCGGATGAGACGTTCCGCAACGGCCCGGTGCTCGACTCGGCGAACGCCGTATTGAGCGGAAGCATCGCAGCCGGGCTGGACCTGACGATGTCGTTCACGGATTCGCTGGGGACGCAGGTCGTCGCGGCGAGCAAGGCGGGGCCGTTTGACGTCGTGTGGATCCAGTTCACTGTCGACAGCTTCGGCGCCTGCTGCGTCGATGGCGCGTGCGGGCTGAACACCGCCTCGCTCTGCACGGCCGCGGGCGGGTTGTACTTCGGGGCGGACACGCTCTGCGAGATGACGGACTGCCCGGATTTCAACGAGATCGAGCCGAACAGCGTCAAGGCCGCGGCGACGGTGATCACGGTCGGCTGCGGCGACACCTTCGGCGGCGTCACGACGGGAAGTGTGAACGCGGTGGGCAACGGTTCGTCCGGGACAGCGGACTATTGGCGGATCAAGACCGCCCCGCTTGCGCCGGGGCGGGTCTGGCGGCACCGACTGCGGATCGAAAGCAGCACGCCCGGCCACGAGTTGTGGCTGCTGGGGTTAAATCAGACGAACGGGGTGATCAACACCGGCTCGAATGCGGCGGTGCAGTTCGCGAGCGCTTCGACGTCGCCGCCGCGGTTCATCCAGTGGTACGGATTCGGCCGCGAAGAGGAGGTCTATTGCTATGTCACGGGATCGGCCGCAACCACCGCGCCCTATGTGATCACGCATGAATGCGAGCCGGTGTCCACGATCGATGGCGGGGAGTACCGGGCCGGTTCGATCACGATCACCACCGTGGGCCAGGGTCACACGACCGACACGGATCTGTGGGTTTACGACCCGTCGCTCCAGCCGCTCGCCGGTTACGGAAACGACGACGATACGCTGCTCGGCCCGCTCAGTTGGCTGGTGCGGTCGTACACCGCAAGCCCGTTTGACTACTACCTGGCGATCGGCCGTTACAACGTGGCGAACAACCTCGCCAGCCCGGCGGACGACGATTGGCGCAATGGGAGTGTGCTGGAGTTCCCGGATGCGATCATGAGCAGCGCGGCCAGCACTACGCCCACGGCGCTGAACGTCGCCTTCATCGACTCCGAGGGAAGCACGCCGCTGGCGCTGTCAGCCACGGGTCCGTATGAGATCGTGTGGGTGCGATTCCGCGTCGCCGAGCCGGGGGCGTGCTGCCTGCCGGGCGGCGGGTGCTCGGTGCTGATGCCGGCGGATTGCACCGCGGCCGCGGGCTACTATCAGGGTGAGTCGACGACGTGCGGCCAGTTCGCATGTCCGACGTTGGAGGCCGAGCCGAACGACACCAAGGCCCAGGCGCAGTTGATCACCGTTGCGAGTTGCGCTATCCAGGACGGGTTCCTTCAGCAGTTCGGTGCGGGTTATACGCAAGGCGATTCGGCAACCCCCGGTCTCGAATCGGCGGATTACTGGCGCATCCGAACCCCGGCGACCGGCTCCCTGCTGCGCCGGCACTTCGTCTATCTGCATTCGTGGACGCCGGGGCACACGCTGGAATTGCTCGGCCACCCGCAGAGCAACGGAGTGATCGACTCGGGAGCGGAAGCAGCGGTCGCCTCGTCCACGAATTCGGAGTTGTTCGGGTCTGCCACCGTCTCCTGGTATACGCTCGGCCGGCAGGCCGACGTCGTGCTGAAGGTCTCCGGAACGCCGGAGACGACGGAGGCCTATAGTCTGACGTACTACTGCCTGGCGGTGGATACCGAGCTCATCAGCCCGTCCATCAGGGTGGCCCAGGGGTCGACGACGCTCACGGTCGCATCAGCGGGGAACACCTTTGACGCGGACGTCTGGGTTCTCGACGCGTCCCGGAACCTGATCGCGGATTACGGAAATGACGACGCGCCGGGCGGCGGGCCGGGCAGCGGCCTGACGCGGACGTTTGCACCCGGCAACTACTTCATCGCAATCAGTGAGCGCAACCTGGCGGTGTCGCGGCCCAGCCCCGCCGACGATCTCTATCGCGACGGCATCGCGGCCGATTCCCCGATTGGATCGCCGGCGGCGGGCCGGTCGGTGCGGCGGTCACCGTGACGCTGACGCTGGACCATCCCGCGGGCAGCCGCGTCGTGAACGTGTTCCGGACGACGGACCACCAGGTGCTGTTCGTGCCGTTCACCGTTGCTGCGGCGGGGGCCTGTTGCACGGGCGGGGGCGGCTGCTCCTTCGAACTGAAGTCGGATTGCGCGAGCAGCTTCGGCTACTACATGGGCGATGCTGCGCAATGCGCTTCGGTGATCTGCCCGATGGTGGAGACGGAGCCGAACAGCAACAAGGCGGAGGCGACGCCGGCGCAGCTCGATTGCGGCGAATCGATCGCCGGCCGCACGACCGGGAGCGCCATCTCTTCCGAGCTGAATTCGGCGGACGTCTTCAAGATTCAGACCGCCCCCGCCGCGCCGGGAATCTACCGGCATCGGCTGCAGTACAGCTCGAGCGCCACGACCATTCACGGGCAGACCATTCGCGGGCTGTCGCAGACCGGCGGCGTGATCAACCCCGCGTCGGACGCCACGCTGCAGACCGCGACCGGAGCGACGACGCCGCAATACTTCGTGCAGTGGTACGGGTTCGGGCGCGAGGAATTCGTCTATTACCGGGTGACCGGTTCGTTTACGTCGCTCGAGACGTACGTCGCAACGCTGGAGTGTGCCACCGTCGCGCCGATCGAGGGACCGACGCTGCTGGCCGGACCGATCACGATCTCGCGCGCCGGCCACAGCACCAACACGGACTTCTGGGTCTACGACTCCGACCTTGTGGCGATTCCCGACTTCGGCAACGACGAGCCGAACAGCCTGACGCGCAGCTTCGCGCCGGGGGTCTACACGCTGGCGATTTCAAACACGAACGTCGCCAACGGCGAGCCGGCGGCGACGGGCGACACGAATCTGACCGCCGCGGTGACGGACTCGTCCGACGCGATCCTGTGTTCGAGTACGTTCCCTTCGCAGACCGTGTCGCCGCGCTTCACGGACGCGAGCGGTGCGCACGACGTGACGGCCGTCAAGAGCGGCGCGTTCGACGTGGTGTTCATCCGCTTCACGGTCGTCGCGGCCGGCGCCTGCTGCGCGGCGGACAATTCGTGCACCGTCACGACGGCCGCCGCGTGCGGAATGGCGGGCGGCGTCTACGTCGGCGACGGCACGGTGTGCGATCCCTCGCCGTGCGCAGCGCCCTGCCTGACGGGTGATTCGAACTGCGACGGATCGGTGAACAATTTCGACATTGACGCGTTCGTGCAGGGTCTGCTGGACGCGGCCAACCCCGTCGCGCCCGCGGCGTACCTGGTGCTGGGCGGGACGCAGGAGTGCTGGGATCAGCGGCTGTGCTGGGGCGACATCAACGGCGACCTGGCGTTCAATAACTTCGACATCGACGCCTTCGTGGCCTGCCTGATTTCGACGCCGCCGGCCGGAGAGCCGTGCCCATAGCGGCGGGCTGTGCCGGTGGTGGGCTGATTCGCGGCTATTCCCGCGGTGCGTGCTTGAGAATCGCGCCGCGAGACTCGCGGCCGTCGATGCGGATTTCGAGCGGCTCGCGCGTTCGCACGTGGCGGATGAACTCCGTCTCGCTCACGGCCGGCAGCGCATCGAGCCAGTCCCAGTCCACGCGATCCTCCCCGCTTCCCTGGTTCACCGTGAAATAGGCGACGCCGAAGGAGGTGAGGTTGTGGAAGAAGTGGCTGCCCTGCGAGGGATCGACGGCAAAGCCCTCGAGGCTGGTTTCGACGATCAGCTTGGCGGTTGAGATCTGCCCCCAGTTCACGGGGATGCCCAGCCACGAATTGCTCGAACCCCAGCGGCCCGGCCCCATCAGCACGCAATGCCGCCCGGCCGCGCGCAGCGGCTCGTTCACGTCGCCGATCTGCCGGGCGATGAGGCCGGTCTTGGCCGCGTCGAACGTGCGCGGCTTCACATAGACGATGTCGCAGACTCCGGCGATGACGCCGTTGCCCATCGCCTTGCCCGACTGGCACAGCACCTCCTGCGTCGGCAGGGCGCCCAGCTCGATCACCTGTGATTCGCCGCTGACGGAGTAGGGGCGGATCTGCAGCACGGCGAACTCGCGCGGCTCGGTGTCGAGGTTGGCGGCAAATTCGATCTCGACCGGGGCGTTCATGCCGTGCTTGCCGATCTCCAGCACGCGCTGCAGGATCGGGGCCAGCGGGAAGACGTCGGACTTGAGCACGTGGGCGAAGGTGACCACCCGCACGCCGGGGCGATAGATGCCGTCGTAGAGCGCTTCGTTCTCGGGCGACCACACCGAGCCGACCGGCGCCAGCGTGCCGTGCTTTTCGGCCACGTCGAGACCCAGCTCGACCACGCCGCCGTGCGCCTCCTCGATCACGTCGAAGGTGCGGGAGAGGTCGATGGCCAGGAAGGTGCGCTGCGACTGGCCGATGAATTCGCGCGGGTGGCCGAGCTGCGGCAGCACCTGCGGATGCGCGGGGCAGAAGCGCAGCGCGGCGCCGCCCTCGACGACGGTCATGCCGTGGCCGAGTGCGACGTAGGCGACGCCGTCGTCGGGGGACATCTGCCCGAAGGGGTAGAAGTTGTAGGAGCGCACCACGCCGGAGATGCTGGGATAGAAATGGCCTTCGTGCTCCCGCCCGACCACCTGCTGCAGCAGGACGGCCATTTTCTGCTCTTCGAGGTGATAGGGGGTCGAGGCCAGGTAGCGCCGCGCGGCGTCGTAGTACATCGAGGCGTAGACCAGCTTGATCGCGTTGCCGAGCTGCCGCAGCCTGGACCCCATGTCGGCGTCGTTGTTGGGGGTCATGTAGGTGCTGTAGACGCCCGCGAAGGGGTGATAGAGCGAGTCCTCGGCCAGGCTCGAGGAGCGAACGGCGACCGGGTAGCGCACGATCGCCAGGTAGGCCGCGAGGTGCTCGATGACCCATTCGGGCAGGTCGGCGGCCAGGAAGAGCGCCCGGATGTCGGCGTCGTGGCGGGCGTGCGGGAGCTTGTCGCGCAGGCCGTTGCCGTCGATGAACTGATCGAACACGTCGGTGCCCAGCACGACGGAGCGCGGCACCTGGATGCGCACATTCGGAAAGGCGCGATCGAGGCGGTGGCGCGCGATGGCCGAGTCATAGAAGGCCAGGCCGCGGGCCTTGCCGCCCAGAGAGCCTGCGCCGATCCGCGCAAAGCGGCTGCCGGCGTCGAAGCGCTCCGGGGAAAAATCCTCGATGGTGCCCTGCCGGTTGCGGCGCATGGCCTCGATGCAGGCCCAGATCAGGTAGCGGCGCAGCCCCTCCAGGTCGCGGAACTCCTCGACCCGTCGCGGCCGCAGCCGGGCCGCCAGGTCGAACTCGGAGCGCGCCCGCAGCCAGTTGGAGAAATGGTCGCGCGAGGCGTGGTAGAGCACGCTGGCCAGCGGCACCTGCTCCAGCGCGCGGGTCATCGAGCGCAGGTCCGACGCGCGGGCCACCTCCTGTTGATCCGGCATGCGGAAGATGAAATCCCCGAAGCCGAAGTTGTTGAGCATGAAGTCGCGGATTTCGGCGTGCAGCGTGTGGGCGTGCTTGTCGGCGAAGCCGGCGCCCAGCGCCTCGGCCACCGGGCGATTCTCGGTCTCGCTGCTGACCACCAGGCAGGGCAGGTCGCGGTTGTCGGACTTCACGAAGCGCACGAACTCCAGCCCCGCGTGCGCATCCTCCCGCCCGGCGCGGTGAAAGCGCACGTCGGTGATGACGCCGAAGAGGTACTTGCGGTAGGTGTTGTAGAACTCGAGCGCCTGTTCGTAGTCCTCGCAGACCAGGATCTTGGGGCGCGCCCGCAGCCGCAGCAGCCGGTGCGCCCGGTTGATGCTGTCGGCCACGACCGACTGCGCCTGCCGCACCAGCTCGGTGTAGAGCATGGGCAGGAACTGCGAGCGGAAGCGCACGGAGTCTTCGATGAGGATGATCGTGCCGACCCGCGCCAGCTTCGTGTCGGAGGCGACGTTCCACTTGTCCTCGAAGGCCTTGATGATGGCGGGGAACAGCTTCGCGTTGCCGTGCCAGACGTAGACGGCATCGACGTTGAGCGCCTGCGACGAGTCCTGGTTGAAGCGCTTCAGCTCGCCGTCGTTGGCGACCAGCAGCACCACCGGCAGGTCGGGGCGGACTTCGCGCACCGCCGCGCCGAAGCGCTGCACGTCCATGCCGCCGAGTCGGAGCATCGTGAAGACCAGGTCGAAGTTGCGCTCGCGCAGCAGTTGCAGGGCCTCTTCGCCGGTGCCGACGCGGGCGACCCGCGGCGCGTGCGACAGCCCGAGGTCCTGATACTCCGAGAAGATCATCTCCGTCAGCAGCCCGTCCTCCTCCAGCATGAAGGAGTCGTAGGGGCTGGAGACCAGGAGAATCTCCTCGACGCGCCGCGGCATCAGTTGATTGAAACGCTCCAGCCGCCAGTCGCCGCTGCCCAGCGGTTCGATCGGCCCCAGCGGCGACGGTGTGGCGGCATCGCTCATCATCATGGTCATTCCGACTCCATCGGCATTCCGCGCTGCGCGGCCCGACGCACGCGCGTGTCAGGCCAGCATCCGCACGCACAGCACCACCCACACGATTCCCAGCACGTCGGCGATGACCCCCGGCACGATCATGTGCCGCATCCGCATCAACCCGCTGCCGTAGACGATGGCGTTGGGCGGGGTGCTGATCGGCAAAGAGACGCCCAGGCTGGCACTGAGCGCCACCAGCATGATCAGCGGGCCGGGGTCGACTCCCTGCTCTTTCGCCAGGGCGATGACGATCGGCACCATCATCGCCGCCGTCGCCGTGTTGCTGACGATCTCGCTCATCAGCACGGTGAGGGCGCTGACCGTCAGGTACAGCACCAGCGGCGGCACGGACTTGTTGCCGATCAGCCCGGCCAGCTCCTTCGCCGCCCCGCTGGTTTCGAGCACCAGCCCCAGGCACAGCCCGCCGGCGACCAGGAACAGGGTGTCGAAGTCGAGGGTGTTGATGTCGCGGCGCTCCAGCACCGCCCGCCGCTGCCGGCCGACGCGCACGAAGAAGAGCGCCACTGCCGCGACAATCGGCGGAACGGACTCGGGCAGGTAGCGCTTGGTCCAGAGGTGGGCGCTGTGGTCGTCGGGGAAACAGGACTGGATCGCGCCGACGGTCATCCAGGCGGCGGCGGTCAGGCCCAGCGCGATCAATGCCGCGCGCGCGGCGAGCGGCTCGCGGTCCGATCGTGCCGAGCCGGCCGCGGCGGCGGCGTCGTAGACACTCGGCGGCACGGGAGCGGCGCGCGGCGCTTCGACTCCGGGGGCGGCAGGGGCGGTGGCCTGCGCAGCGGGCGCTGCAGGAGCGGTGATCTCGACCGGTGCTGCGGTGATCCTGCGCGACGCCCACAGGGCGAAGCAGCCGATGGCCGAGGCGCCGATCCAGACCGGGATGCCGACCCGCATCCAGGTGAGGAACGAGGCGCCGGGATCGACTTCGCGCAGCGCGGCGAAGCCGATGAAATTCGGCGCGGTGCCGACCGGCGTGGCCATGCCGCCGTAGCTGGCGCCGTAGGCCAGGGCCAGCAGGGGGATCGCGGGGCGCGGCGCGGCGCGGGCGATCGGGATCACGATCGGGAGCAGCATGGCGGTGACGGCGGTGTTGTTCTGCACGGCGGAGAGCGCCCCGGCGCCGAGAATGATCACGAGCACGAGCAGGGCGTCGCCGCGGGTGCGGGCGGTGCGATGGACGAAGGTGCCGAGCCGATCGAATGCGCCGTGCTTTTCCAGCGCGCGGGCCAGCAGGAACGCGCCGAGAAAGAGCATGATGATCGGGTCGCCCCAACGGGCCACGGCGTCCTTCCACGTCAGCAGGCCGGAGGAGCAGGCCACGACGGGGATCAGCAGGCCGATCGCGCCGAGCGGGGCGGACTCGCTGATCCACAACGTCAGCGCGCCGGCCGAGAGGGCCGCGGCCGCCCGCACCCTGGCATCGGGGTGCCAGGGGATCACGAGGATTGCGGTGTAGACGGCGGCGGCGATCAGCAGCCATAGCATCGCGCGGCGCGGCGCATCGGGGTGCGTGACGGCGTCGGCGCTGAGCGGTTGCGGGCTGGATGTGCCGGGCATGGCGGGATTCTACGATCAACAGGCGCCCGCGCGCCGCCGGATCGGCACAACCCACTTCGGCTGAACGCCTCGCGATGGGTGCCGCCCAGCGCCCTTTGCACGCGATGGTCGGCGGCACTATCGTTCCCGTCGCGCGAAACCGGCCAGGGCGCCGCAGCGCCCGGAGAGGGCAAGGCGCAACGATCGGCCTGTCGCGTGAAAACCGGAGGCAGCCTTCGTGGAAATTGACGTTCACGCGACGTTTGCAGCGCTGCTCGCGATGGCGGCGGGGCTGGCCGTGCTTCACACGGCGATGGGGGCCGATCACTACCTGCCCTTCGTGGCGATGGGACGGGCCGGTCGCTGGTCGCTGGGCCGGACGCTGCGCGTCACGGCGCTGTGCGGCGCTGCGCACGTCCTGGGGGCGGCCGTGCTGGGGGCGATTGTGTTGGTCGCGGGACAGGCGGCGATGGACGCGGTCGGCTGGGTGAATCATGAGCGCGGGCACCTGGCGGCGTGGCTGCTGGTCGCATTCGGCGCGGCATACGGCTTGTGGGGGTTGCGGCGGGCGCTGCGAAATCGCGCCCAAATCGCGTCCAATGTCGCGGAAAGGCGCGGATGGACGGCGTGGGTGCTGTTTCTGGTGTTCGTGCTGGGGCCGTGCGAGCCGATGATCCCGCTGTTGGCGGCCGGGGCGGCAAAGCTGAGCGTGCTGGGTGCCGTGGTGCTTGGAGGGGTGTATTCGCTGCTGACGGTGCTGACGATGGTGGCGCTGGTGGCGGTGGGGCACGTCGGGCTGGCGCGGATTCGCACGGCGACGATCGAGCGCTTCACGCCGGCGCTGGCCGGTGCGGCGGTCGTCGGCTGCGGCGTGGCGATGATGTTCCACGATCACTGATTCGCGGGCCGGCCGGCGTGGGGCGCGCGGCGCTTGCGCGCGGGGGGCCGAAGCGCTTCGACTACGGCCCCGCGACCAGTGCCGCGACAAACGGATCAATGTCGAAATTGTCGAACCGCAAATCGCCGTTCACGTCCCCGATCAGCTCCACCGCGTCCGCGGGGATGTGCGGATAGGCCGCAAGATAGGCTTCGCGATCGACCAGCGCGAGCACGAAAGGGTCGATGTCGAAGTTGTCGAAGCGCCCGTCGCAGTTCATGTCACCGGCGGCGCAGCGCCGCACCGGGCACGGGGTTTCCGGGCCGAGCAGCAACAGCTCGGGGGAGAAGCGCCCGCCCGTCTCAAGCACCAGAATCTGTGCAATGCCCTGTGCATCCAGCTCGGCAATCAAGTTGGCGGGCACACTCGGATCGATCCGCGGCTCAAAGAGAAAATCCTCGGTGAAGTTGTGATGCCCGGGGCGATAGGTCTGCGCGTAGTCGTCGCGCAGCACGATCGGCGTGCTGGTCAGCCCCGCGATCACGGTCTGCTCCCATCCGGCCAGCGGCGCGGTGTAGCCGGCCACGATGCCGGTCGGCCCGGCCGGCCAGTAATAGGACGTCTCAACCGTGACGCCGTTTTCCCAGCCGAAGCTGCGCAGCCGCGGACCGCCGCCCGGTTCGCGGCAGGGGCAGACGGCGACCAGGTCGCTCACCGTGGTGGTGAGCGTGCCGTCCCAGGACATCGAGCGCTGCGGCGCGCCGTAGTCCGCGCTGACCAGCAGGCAGCCGCTCTGCGCATAGCCCAGGTCGCGCAGCGTCTTGATCGGGCTGCGATCGGCGGGGGCGGCCGGCGGCAGGTAGCTGGTCAGGGAGAATTGCGCCGCGCCGGGTGCGTGTGCCCAGCGCCAGCGGTCGATCGTGCGCGTGATGTCCCCCTCATAGGCCGCCAGCGGCCAGTCGGCCGGCGGCCCGCTGATCCTTCGGACGTCGCAGCCGCTGAGGATGGCCAGGATCGATTCGGAGAAGATCGACTCGGCGATGTTTTCGGCGGTCAGGCGCAGGTTGCGCGTCGTGGCGCGGAAGCGCAGCTTGAGCCGATGCAGCGCGAAGATGTCGGCGTGCTCGCCCTGTTCGGTGCAGAGCATGCGCGGCTCGTTGACGAGGAAGGGCGTGATCGGTGCGGCGGCGGGCGGCTGCGGGATCTCGCGGATCTGCTTGACTTCGAGGCGTCCGTCGGGCGCGAGGCGCTTGTACTCGAAGTCCAGCACGGCGCCGCCGCGGCCGGTCTCCTGCGCGTAGCGCAGCGCGGCGGTGCGCAGCAGCGACGCCAGCTCGACGTAGTGCCCCTGCCAGGGCATCACCGTCGCGCCGAGCTGCACGAGGCTCGAGTACTGCTCGATGGTGGGGAAGAACTGCTGGCCGGCCATGTCCACGCGCACGACTTCCGGCGAGGCGCCGGTGCCATCGGGATTGGTGACGCTGACGGCGCCGAGCTGCGTCACGAGCCGGATTTCGTATTGGGTCGAGAAGGTGGGGTGCAGCGTGGCGACGCCGTTGGCCAGCTCGATCGGATCGGGGTAGGAGTGATGAACCAGCAGCGCCATGCCGACCGCCTGTTCATCGACGCCGCGGCGCAGGCGCTCCAGGTAGGCGTTGGTGTTGTAGAAGCTGGCCAGCACCTTGCGGATGGCTCGAAAGACGCCGCGCTCGCTGGATTCGGTCGGGTCGCAGATGGACGGGCCGCGCGTGTCGCCGTCGAGATCGTCGGCCAGGCATCCGGAGAAGCTGTCGTACAGCCCCGCACCGCTGAATGACTGCGTGTCCTCCACGTTGGTGGAACTGCGGAAGCGCAGCTTCTGATTCGCGTCGAAGCCGTATTGCGGGTCCGACAGAATCGCCAGCAGCGCGGATTGCTGGGCGGTCGAGAATTGCGTGGCCGCGGCGTCGGTGAACCAGCCGCGGATCAGCGACAGGTCGTTTTCGAGGGCGATCATGTCGGGGGGCCAGACGTGGCCGGCCAGGCGCAGCTGGATGGCGGCGCCCAGCGTGGAAGCACCCTCCTGCAGATGGAACGGCTGTTCAAGGAATTCGCGCCACAGGCGGAAGGAAATGCCGATCGACGGCGGCGAGTGATCGGGGATCGCGCGGCGCAGATATCCGCTGTTGGCGGCCTTTCCGCCGTAGAAGCGCAGGTCCGCGATCGTCATGTTCGCCGTGGAGGCGGCATAGACGCCGGGGTCGGCCATCGGCTCGATCGAGAGCGGCGGCGGGAGTTTGAGCGCCAGCAGCTCCGCGTTCTGCTCGGGGGTCAGCGGCGTCGCGTCGAGCAGCCGCAGGTCGCAGCCGCCGCCGAATTGCGAGATTGGATAGGCGCTGAGGACCACGCGGCGGCCGTCCCAGGCGCGGGCGCGATCCTGGTCGGCGGCATCGGGCAGGTGGACGAACGGCACGCCGTAAGTCTGGGCGAGAATCGCGACGTGCGAGTTGGGCGTCGCAGCCGAAAGCGAAATGATGCCCGCCAGCGGCGGGAGCTGCGCCGGCACGGCGTCCGTCAGCAGGATGTCAAAGGGGGTGAGCGTCCCGTTCAGGAATGCAAACGGCACTTGTGCCGCAGGGACGAAGCGCAGCCGGCCGATCGCCCAGCCGCGGCTGTAGCACTCGGCGCCGCGGACCCAGCGATCGGCGGATGAAACGAGGATGGGCGGATTCAGCGCGGCGAGCCAGTCGGCATGCCCCAGCGCCGACGCCCGCTGCTCAAAGGTCGGGAAGTAATACACGGTCGGGTTCGGGACGGTAACGATGGCCGAGCGGACCGTGTTGATGAAGTCGCGGACCTGCTCGCGGGTGTAGGCGTCGCGGCGCACGAGCTGCACGGCGTACTGGTTCTGCGGCTCGAAGAAGGGCGGAAACAGCACCGCGCCGAGCACCGCCTGCTGGTTCGCGGCGTGCAGCGTGAGCTGATCGAACTGGGCCGCGCTCAGGCCGATGAAGGGATCGAGGTGCGCCGCCGCAAAGGGGTGGTGAAAGGCGTAGGTGTTGGAGTTCTGGAAATAGACCCGCTGCGGGTCACACAGCAGAATCGTGAACTTGACCCATCCGGGCGATTCAAACGGCGAGACGACGAAGGGGTCGAAAGGCCCGTCGAGCGTGTTCTTCCACGCCGGTGAGGGGGTGACGGGACAGCCGTCGCCGGAGGTGATGAGGCCGTCGGCGGGGGCGACATGCGCGGCAAGCAGTATGCAGAGCAGGGCCGTGAATTTCGGGATCGTGGCCACGCGCGGCTCCGAAAGGCCCCCTCGCGCGATCGGCGGGCGGAGGGGAGCGGGTGAGCTGGCCGCCGGTCGGGGCGGGGGTTTCATCGAGGCGGTTGGGCGCCGTGTCGCGCCGCCAGCCCGTATAGGAGAGTGTAGCGTTCCACCGGGTGGGAAAAAACGTGCGGCAGCGCTCAGCCGGACGTAACGGGCGCGGGATGACCGGCTGCCTGGGCGGCCGCGGCCGCTTCGGCGGCCAGTTCGTCGGGCGGGCGGGATTTCCAGCGGCGGTGCATCCACAGGTACTGCTCGGGATGGGCGCGAATCGCCATCTCCATCGCCAGCGCGTACTGCTGGGTGATCCAGGCCAGCGGGCGGGGCGTGTCGGCCCATTCGTGGGGGTGGATGACGCGCTGCACGCAGACGCGGTAGTGAAAGCCGTCGCGCGTGCGGGCGGCGGAGCCGCAGACGATCGGCACGCGGTGGCGCATGGCGAGCAGGCCGATGGATTTGTAATGCGACGCACGGCGGCCGAAGAAGACGGCGAAGTTGCCCTTCCGCCCGGCGTCCTGATCGGCGATGAAGCAGACGGGCTTGCCGGCGGCGAGCAGCGCATCGGCCTGGTTGGCGGCGCCCTTTTTGATGAGCAGCGACAATCCGCCGGCCTGGCGGGTGGACATCACGTGTTCGTTGAGCAGGGGGTTGTCCAGCGGGCGCATGACGGCGTTGAGATGGAAGCCGAGCTGGGCCAGCGTGTAGCCGAGCAGCTCGTAATTGCCGAAGTGCGGCGTGACGAGAATGGCGCCGCGCTCGGTCAACAGCTCGCGCAGGCCGCTGGAGAGATCATCCAGCTCGACGTATCGCGCCCAGGACCACTCGCTGACCAGTCGCGGCGCCAGGCACAGCTCGACGAGATAGACCCGCGCCATGTGGCGGAAGGAGTGGCGGGCGATGCGGCGCAGGGCCGCTTCGTCGTAGACGTCGCCGAGCGCATGGCGGAGATTTTCGAGCGCGCGGTGGCGATGGCGGGGGCTGATGAGCCACCAGATCTCGCCGAATATGCCGACCGTCACCAGGTTGGCCGACATGGGAAAAATGCTCAGCAGCGCCACCCACGCGCGCAGCGCGACGTAAACGGCGACGTGGCCCAGTGCCTTGAGCGGGCGGCCGGGCGCATCGAGCGAGGCCGACCAGCGAAGGATGCGCTCGCGCAGTTCGCGGAACATGGCGGGGTTACTCCGCACCGGCGGTTGTCGGCGGACGCCCATCGGGCGCGGCGAGTGCCGTGGTCAGCAGTTCGCGGGCGGTGGCGCGCACTTCGTCGAGCTTGTTGGCGAATTTCTCGGGGAAGGCCGGCCGCGGCTCGGTCCAGGGCGGCGGGCGGTTGCCGAAGACGATGTAGCGGTGGTCCCAGCGGCCGGCGCGCGAGACGATCCAGGCGTGCGTCGGAGGCATCTCGCGGCCGCGGCGGGCCAGCTCCAGCGGGGCGCGGGTGAAGAAGAGCAGGTAGTCGATCGGTGTGGCGACGAACAGCGCCAGCGAGTCGGATTCCAGCCGCTCGATCATCGCGGCGCCGATCAGCTCGATCTCGCGCTCGCGGCTGCGCGTGCCGCCCTGCATCTCCAGCAGATCGAGTTGATCGATGACGCGCGGATAGCGGACGTTTGAATACCAGATCACCCGCGAATCCTGCTGCGCGACCTGCCGGAGGGCGGATTGCTGGTCCGCATCGAGCCGCGTCGACAGTTGCGAGGCAAAGTCGCGGAAGGGGGCCTGCGAGTTGATCAGCGGCAGCAGCAGGGTGGAAGCGGCGATCCAGGCGGAGGCGGTGCCCGTCACGAGCAGGCCGAAGGCGAGATGTTCGCGGCGGCGGGTCAGCAGCGCAGCGCACGAGATCGCGCCGGCGCAGAACAATCCCGCGGCCGCACCATAGCCGATCAGAATCTCGCGGATGCTGCCGACGCCGTCGTCGAGGCCGCGGCTGCGCACGATCCACAGGCCGATTGCGCCGGCCGCGGCCGCCAGCGGTGCGAGCACGCTGACGGTGCCCAGCACGGCGCGGTCGCGCTGCGGCGCGGGTCCGCGCCGCGGGTCGAAACAGGCGGCCAGCTCGATGCCCAGCAGCACCAGCAGCGGCGGCAGCGCGGGAAGGAAGTAGCGCGTCTCCTTGCCGGCGGCGGCCGTGAAGAACGCGAACAGCACGCCGGCCCAGATCAGCAGGAACGCGCGGCTGCGCGGCGCGAACGTGCCTCGTCCGCGAAGTGCCCGGAGAATCGCCCCCGGCAGGGAGACGAAGTAAGGGGCGCAGAAGGCCAGCGCCACGCCGAAGTAGAAGAAGTGCCAGTACCAGCGCCGCTGATCGTCCACGTTGGGCAGATCGCCGGTGGCGCGATCCCAGTATTCCACGCGCCACTTGTGCAGCGCCGTCGGCTCGATCTGCAGCGTGGCGACCGCCCACGGCAGCCACGGCAGCAGGAACAGCAGCAGCCCGGCCAGATGCCAGCCGCTGCGCAGCAGCTCCCAGCGGCGCAGCAGCAGAACGTACGCCGCCGCCGGCAGCCCGACGCACACCAGCGGCATCGGCATCTTGTAGAGCATCGCCAGGCCGGCGGAAAACCACGCCAGCAGCCAGAGCCGCCCGCGCGCAGCGCCGGCAGCGCGCTCCGCGCCGATCCAGAACGCCGCCAGCGACAGCGTCATCAGCGCGGTCACGCCCAGGTCGCTGGCGCCGCGGCCCGACCAGTACAGCACCGCGCCGCAGGTGGCGGCCGTGAATCCCGAGAAGACCGCCGCGCGCAGACCGCCGACGTGCCGCGCGAGCCAGAAGACGCTGCCCACCAGCAGCATCGTCCAGAGCGTGTTCGGGATGCGCACCGTGGCTTCGTCGAGCGTCCCGCTGCGCAGCCACGCGGTCAGACAGACCGCCCAGTACGGCCCGGGCGACTTCTGCATCCGCGTTTCGCCGGAGAAGGTCGGGATGACGTAGGAGCGCCAGTCGCCGCCCTCGTACATCTCGCGGGCGGTTTGTGCGACCCAGCAATCGATCGGCTCAAAGCCGGAGGCGCTGTGCCATTGCGAAGCCCCCAGCGCGAAGGTCAACAGCATGAGCAGGACGAACCAGCCCGTGCCGGTCGAGCGGGGAAAATCGCCGCTGTGGAGAATCGGCGGGGCCGGCGGGTGGGGCGGAGTCAGCTCCGGCGCGGTCGGCGGGCCGCTCACCGCGTGCTCTCGTGTGCCTGTTCAGCGATCGTGGCCAGCGGCTCGTGCATCGCGCGCGTCACGCGCTCCATCAACTCGACGTAGTCGGCTTGCGCCCGGCTGAAGGCCTTCACCAGATCGTGCCCGGCCACTTTCGCCTCCATTGCCGCGAAGCGCTGCTTGTCGGCGACCTCGACGGGCCGGCCCGACATCTCGCGTTCACGCAGCGCGTGGGCCTCGCGCTGGTAGTCGGAGAGCAACTGCCGCGCCCCGGCGTCGGACTCGATCCGGCGGGCGGCTTCGAAATAAGCGCGAACCGCCGGCAGCCCGGCGATGAGGTCGCCGACGGCGCGGGCCTGTTTGAGGACGTCATCCAGTTCGGGCATGGGTACGCTCCGGCGCGCCGGGGGTGTGCGGCGCGGGCGTCATTTTACGGGCGACGACCGCGGCCGCGCGAGCGGCGCGCCGAATTCGGCTTTGCAGGCGGCGCGTCGCCGGCAGCGGAGCGCCGGGGGGCGCCTCTGCCGCGCGGCGCATTTCGTCGGTCCGCCTGGCGGCGTCGGAATTCGCAGGGGGCATTCTTGTTGACCAGCTCGGCGAGCTTGCCGCACAGCACGGCGGACATGGTGCGGCAGATGCCGGCGGTCTCAGCCGGCGGAAAGGCGGCGTGCGGGCAGTCGAAGTCGCACAGCTCGGGGATGGTCGGATCATTCGGCATGAGCGGTCTCCGACGGGGCCGTGTGAATCGGCCCGGCGATGGTTGCGATCAGCGTCGCCCGGGGCGGCGCTGCAGCGCCTGCGTGGCCGCCTCGAGTCGTTCGAGATCCTCGGGAGTCAGGGCGCCGCGTCCGTCGCGACGGATTTTCTCGAGGATGTCGTCCACATTGGGAACGTCCGGCGCGGCGGCGACGATCGGGTCCGCGCCTTCGGCGATGTGCGGCGGAATCGACGGGCGCACGGCGGTCGCAGCGCGTCGCGACGGGCGGGGTCGGGCGTGATCCACTTCCGTGCGGAGCCGGAGCCGCGGGCGGCCGAAGCTCGAAAGCAGCCGCCCGATCGAGGCTCCCAGCGGCGCGCCGGCCAGGCCGGCGACCGACGCACAGGTGAGCATCACCCCTCCTGCGCGATTGAAAGCCAGCATCAGGAGAGTCGCGACGATGAAGATGGCGGCGATCAGCGTTCGCGCCGGAACAAACCGGCTGCCGAGGACCACTCCCTCGAACCGGGCGGAAAACCACAGAGTCATCAGCCAGGCCGAGAGTGCGCCGGTGGGAACATCGAGCGGCAGAGTGGCCAGCCCGGGCGCGCCGCGGGCGACCACCAGCCCGGCCAGTCCGGCGGTCAGATTTCCGGCCAGATAGGTGAGCCACGCGGCCCGCGGCCCGACGCGATCGACGATGTGTGCGCCCAGCAGCCAGAGCAGCAGGCAGTTGAACAGCACGCTGAACGGGTTGACCGTCGCGTAGGCGTGAGTGAGCACGGCGTAGGGTTCGGCGGACTTTTCGCTGATCGCCAGTCGCTGCGGAATGCCGGCGCCGGAGGCGTCCGACTGGAACATCAGCATCAGCACCCACGTCGCCAGGTGCAGGCCGATCAGGCCGATGGCGACGGGGCTGCTGCGCGGGAGGCGCGGGCGACGGTGCTGAGACTGCTGGTCGTTCTCCCAGCGTTCCCAGGGGTGCGAGTAATCGCGATCCTGCCAGCCCATGCCGCTGCGCCTCGCTTGGCCGTCGGCGGCGGTTGTTGCGCTCCGCCGCCCGACTGGTCGATTGTAGCGGTGAGGGGAGCGGAAAAAGGAGGGGCGCTCCCGGGACCGCACGGATGCGGCCGGAAGCGCCCCGGTCGGAGACTCTGGATCGGTGTCAATCGCACGCGCGACCGCGGGGCGCTGCGTGCGAACGCGGAAGGCTGGATTCGGCTATTTCTTCTCCTCCTTCTGGCTCTCACACCACTTCACCAGGTCGGCGTAGAAGGCGATTTCGCGGGAGAGCTGCGCGGCGCGGGTCTGCACCTCGTCGCGCAACTGGCGAACCAGGTCGCGCATCTTCGTGATCAGGTGATCCTGTTCCTCGGGAGAGAGCTTGTCGAGCTGCTCCCGCAGCGTCGAGATCTGGGACTGGAGCTTGGCCTGTTCCTCGGCGGCGCGCTTGGCATCCGCCTCGGCCGCGACCTTCGCCGCGTCGAGCTTGGCGCGAGCGGACGCGCACGGCTTGACGGCCAGTTCGTTGCGGACGGACTCGACGCGCGACTTGATGTCGCGAATCGCGATGCTCTTGGGCGCGGCCGGCGGGGTGGAGGTCAGCGTGCGGCCGGAGAACTTCTGGATCGCGCCGGTGTTGGCGGCGCGGCTCAGCAGCATCTCGTTGGCTTTTTCGTCCTCCAGCGCCCGGTTGAGGGCCAGCAGGTCGAAGAAGTGCTGGTCGACCTTGGGCGGGTCGCCGACTTCCTGCGTCCACTTCTCGCGCTTGGCCTCGAGCAGCGTGATCGCCTCCGGCAGCACGGGGCAGAGGCCCACGATTGCGTCCAGCACGAGTGTGTTCCGCAGCGACTCAAACCGCGGGTCTTCCTTCGCGCCCTCGTCATAGCACCAGGACAGGTCTGCCAGCGCCTCGGTGTACTGCTGCGCCGAGATCCTGATGTACGCGTCGCTGAGCCGGGCGCTGGCGCGGCTCACGGCGCGGTTCTGGGCGAAGACAGCGCTGCTCGCCACGAGGCCAACCAGGATGATGCACATTCCGCGTTTCATGGGTGAGCGTCCTTTCGGTATTCCGAACCAACCATCGCGCCGCGGCCCGCTGCCCGGCGACGTGTACTCGATGTGACCGAAGAACTACGCGACGTGCGACCCCGGCCAATGGCCGGTTTCAAGGCCGCATCGTAGCACAACGGACACGCTCGGACTCTCCCTCAAGCGCCGATTAATCGGATCACTCACGCGCAGCGGGGAAAATTGCATGGGGAATTTTGCCGGCGGGCTGACAGCCGGCCGGGCAGGCTCGGAGCCGGACCGGCCGGACCCCCAGCCTGCGGCATCTCAATGGATCGCAATCGGTTACGGCGACGGCGGGCCGCGGCCGTGGGAGGCGGATACACTTTCCGGTCCGTGCGGCTGGCCCTCTCAGCCGCACCTCGCGCTTCGAATGCAGGAGTCTCACAAACATGCAGACCCGTCCCGGCCGGTCGAATCCCGGAGTTTCCCCTCGTTGTGCCGTTCGCGTTGCCGCCCGCGGCTCGACGCTCTGCGCTGCGCTGCTCACGGCCGTCGGCTTTCTGTTGACCGCCTGCGATGCGCGGCGCGATGCGCCCGCCCCGACGAGCTTCGTGGCGGATCCGGTCACGGTGGTCGCAGCCGGCGCTGCGCCGCTGCTGATCGACGTCCGTCCGCAGGCCGAATTCGAGCGAGAGCACATCCGCGGATCGGTGTGGCTCAACCGCGCCGAGTGGGTGGCGGCCGCGGCCGCCGGAATGGAGGATCGCGCCGACTGGGCGGAGCGAATCGGCCGTGCCGGAATCGACGGCCGCGCGCCGGTGGTGATCTGCGACGGTGGGGAGATGACGGAAGCGGCCCGCATCTGGTTTTTGCTTCAGACCCACGGCATGCGGAACGTCCGCATCGCCAACGGCGGGTACCCGGCGCTGCGCGGCAGCGCCGGTGCGGATCGGCTGGTCGCGGGGCCGCCGCAGGCGGTCGAGCCGCGCCGCTTCGAGCCGCCGGCGGCGGAGAAGCGCGGAGCGGTCGGGCTGGCGAAAAAGGGGGATGTGAAGTCCGTGGCTGAGGCGGCCGGCGGCAGGGATGGTCCGTCGGCAGCGCGGCCGCAGGTGTGGGATGCGCGGACGCGCGGGGAGTTTGAAGGGGCCGACCTGCGAATAAACCCGCGTGGCGGGCATGTGCCGGGTGCGGTGCATCTGCCGCATTCGGATCTGCTCGATGAGCGTGGAATGTTGCGTCCGGGCGCGGAATTGCGTCGGATGATGCTGGGTGCCGGATTTGATCCCGGGCGGCCGATCATCGCGCATTGCCAGAGCGGCGGCCGCTCGGCGCTGGCGGCGCTGGCGGCGGTCGAGGCCGGGTTCGGCGAGGTGTCGAACTACTACGGCAGCTTCTCCGAGTGGTCGCGCGATGAGTCCTGCCCGGTCGAGCGTGCCGGCGGCGATTCGGGAAGCGCGCCAGCGGCGGGCGCCGCTGGATCGGGTGGGGCTTCCTCCTCCGGTGCGTCGGCGGCGGCACCTGAGCCGCGGCGCGACAGCGAGTGGAAGCAGACGTTTGACCGGCTGTGGAGCGAGGCGCTGGGCGCAGAGGCGGCGCAGGAGTGGCGGCGTGCGGCGGAAGCCTATGAGCACCTGGCGGCGCTGACGCCGACGGAGTGCCTGGTTCGCTACAACCTGGCGCGGATGTACGGATATCTGGATGACGCCCGACCGGCGCTCAACGCGCTGGCGGAGGCGGTCGAGTACGGCTGGTGCGACGGCATCGCGATTGTGCGAGACCCGGCCTTCGCGCGGCTGCACGGCGACCGGGATTTTGCGCGGGTGCTGCGACGCGCTTCAGAGGTCAGCGACGAGCGGCAGCTTGTCTATGTCCCGCCGACGCTGGATCGCAGCAAGCCCGCGGCGCTCTTGATCGCGTTTCATGACCGGGGCGGCAACCCGCAGGGCTTCCTGCCGATGTGGCGGGCGGCGGCGGACAGCGTGGGGTATGTCGTCGTGGTGATGCGCGGCTGCACGCCGCTGGCAAGCTGCGGCGCGTTCACCTGGGATGTGGCCCCGCCGGCGGCGGACGGCTCGCCGGGGACGCCGGTGGGGATCGACACGACCGGCGCAACCAAGGCGGTGGACGTCGCGGTAGCGATGGCGCGGCAGCATGTGACGGTGGATGACGAGCGGATCGTGCTGGCGGGTGTGGGGCAGGGCGCCGCGGCGGCGGTGATTACCGCGATATCCGGCGGGCGAAAGTATGCCGGGGCGCTGCTCTGGAGCCTGGACCTTCCCGATTTCGACCAGCTTCGAATTGCCACGGAGCAGCCGGAGTCGTTGCGGGTGGTGCTGTTCTCGGGGGAGCTGGACCGCCGCCGGGCGATCAGCGAGCGCGTCGCGGACGAGCTGGGTCAATCCGGGGTCAATGCGAGATTCACGGATGTGCCGCAGGCCGGCTCGGAGCAGCCGCAGGACTGGGCGAAGCGGCAGATGGAGGCGTTGCGGTTCATCCTGCGGATTGAGTAGACCGTAATGAGCGGTCCCGGCACGGCATGAACTCGTCGCCATTCATGGCGAGGCAGGGCAGGTGAGGCCGTGGGGAGTCGCTCGAGTGGGGAGCGCACGCCGGCCGGCCTCGCATGCCCTATGGTTGGCGGGACTCAGGATCAGCACTACCGCATCGGCTGAAACTCGTTCAATTGCGCGGCGAGCATGCGGTCAATGCGCTGCTTGCACTCGACCAGGTGCGCCTGCGACGCAAAATCCGGCGTGCCGGCCGACTGCATGCCCTCCAACTGCGCCGAGAGTTTTCGTAGCGCGTGCGTCAGCATCCCATGCACATCGTTCGACAGCACGCGGCCCGGCCGCTGGCGTACCAGCGGCTCGACCAGCCCGAGATACTCGCGCTGCAGCGATCGGCGGGTGCTGGAAATGAACGGCCTGGAATCGTCCCACTTGCCCTGGGTGAGGCGCTGGGGGTCAACGGCGTCGGCCCAGACCGCATTCTGTAGCGTGGTGAGATACTCCGCGAACGTGAGTTTGTTTGCGTCGGTCGAGCGCAATTCGTTGTCCTGAATTCGCTGCAGCGTCGTCGGAAACAGCCGATCGAAGAGGTTCCACCACTGCAGGACCGCGATGAACTCGTGCACGGGCATGTCGAGCACGAAGCTGACCATCGCGCCCTCGTGCCACCATCGTGGCGGTGCGAGGTGATTGAGGACGTCGGCAGGCGCTGCGAAATATCCGTCCCGGTAGATGGAGTCGGCGATGAACCGCAGCGCCCTTCGCTGCATGTCGGGATCCACGTTGACAAAGGGCGGCGGGGCACTCGGGTCACCGCGATTGGTGCGGTGGAAATACTGGCCGCCGATGATCCGACCGACATAGTCCATCACGATCGCCTTTTCGAACCAGAGCGTGATGAACGTGCCGCGAAGGTGGTGCCAGCTTTCGTTTTCCTTTACGCCCCAATCGAGGAGGTTGGCCAGGCGGGCGTCGACCAGTTCAACGCGGGCTTTGGCCCACTCGATCGGGTCGCGGCCGACGTCAAATCGGTTGACGAGCGGGTCAGGGGCGAGAAACGTCGCGTCCTCGTCGGTCGCGAACGCAAGCTCCGGTTCGGAAGCGCGGCTCGCGATCTCGCGAAGCATGGCCGCCTCGCCGTCGGGCGGAGCAGGAAAGCTCGGCGATTGGGCTGCGCCGGACGGCGTCCCCGGCACGCCGTCAGTGTCGGCGGAGGGGTTCGACGCGGCGCCCCCGGGTGACGTTCGGACCTCCCCGCCCGGCGGGGTGTTCACCGCCGCCAGGTCGGGTGAAGCGACGCGTCCGGCAGCGCCGTCGCCGGCGTCCCTCGTCGCGGGTCCGGCGGGGCTCTTGTAGTGGGCATCGAGGGGACGGTATCCATACTCGATGGCCCAGTAGTCGTAAGGACCGATGGTCGGCGTGATGAAGGCGCCATCGAGCGGATCCTTGCCTATCAACAGCGCGGGGTTGTAGTCCATTACCGAGCCGACGGTTGCCTCGCCGGTGGTGCGTCGGCGCTTGATCTCGTCGAGCGTGTAGATCGAGCTGGCCTTGAAGTTGTGTCGCAGGCCGAGCGTGTGCCCGACTTCGTGCATCACGACTTCCTTGATCATTTCGTACAAGAAGCGCTCGATGACCTCGGGCGGCTGGCCGGCGAGTGCCGCCTTTCCAAGGGCCATCTGGTGTTGCTTGCCCTGCATGTGGTCGCAGGCGTGGTCGCCACACTGGTGCAGACGCCGCTGAGCCCGCTCGCGCAACTCCCGTTCCTTCACATCGCGCGCGCTGACGAACTGCTGCCAGGGACGATCGGGGCGTTGCCACTCGGGACTCGCCTCGAGAAAGCGCTTCAGGGTCGGATCATTGAACTTCATCGCTGCCGCGGTTGCCGGCAACATGCGCTGAGCTTCCTGCTCGAAGTAGCGCACCATCGCGTCGTCGAATATGATGTCGGCATCGTAAATCTGGCCCGTGAAGGGGTTGGCTCGCGACGGTCCCATTGCGAATCCGGCTCCGGTCACGATCCAGCGGATGAAGCTGTAGCGCATGTCTTCGGGGTCGAGGTCTTTCCACTCGTTGTCTTCGGTCTGCTGCCGAACCTCGATCGCGTTGACAAACCCGATCTTCTCGAATGCCCGGTTCCATTCGAGGATGCCGTCGCGAACGGCCCGGCGATAGCGGACCGGCACCGTCTTCTCGATGTAGAAGACGATGGGATTCCTGGGTTCGCATTGCCGGAGCGACGCGTCGCGCTTCACCAGGTGCCAGCGGTTGATATAGCGGTTGAAGATGTCGCGCTCGGTCACCGGCTTGGACCAGTCTCGATTCGTCGTCAGGAAGTAGCCCACGCGGTTGTCAGCCGCGCGGGGCCGATAGTCGGTTTTCGGGAGTGACCAGAAGCTGAAGTGCACGCGCACTTTCTCGTGCGCGCCCGCCGGCTCGGTCTGTGCGATGGCCAGTTCGACGCCGATTTCCACGTTTAGCTCGAATGGCTTGACCGCAGTCCATTTTGAAAGCTGGGGATTAATGCGGACCGGATCAAACATCATCCAGCCGATGTCGGCGAAATCGCTCTTGAGCAGTTCGCCCAGGTCGATCACTGGATCCCCGCTGGGGGTCTTGGTGATCAGCGGTGTCGCGATGCGGATGCGCTCCGGATAAGTGCGCGCGACGACATCGGCGACCTCCCTGGATTCGTCAACCACGAAACCCGTTTCGGGCTCAATCAGCAGCACCTGCCTGCCGTGCAGTTCCCAGCGGACAACGGTCTCCGCCAGCGGGAAACCGGTGAAGAACCCGCCGCCGGAAACACTGGTCGAGATCATGAACTGTTGCCCGAGGAGCTGAGATGGAATCTGGGCGAGGAGCCTCTCGGGATCCTTCCCCTTCTTCCGGCTCTCGGCGGCGAAGCGCCAGAGGGTCAGGAAGTTCTTTTCCTGCGGCCGGAGGCGCTCCATCCCCTCCGTCACCTTGTTGAAATCCGGAAGCGACGAGCCGTCGTCCGCGCTGGAGGCGGCCGACCCTCCTCCCACGGCCAAGACGATACTGGGGGCGTCCTGCGACTGCGGATCAGCAGGGTTCCGCTCGACCGCGAGTACGGAGTACGCGAAGCCGATCGCCACCGCGACCGCCAACAGGTTTCTTCCGGTCAGCATTGGAGATACTCCTTTTCGGCAGGGTTGCAGGATGGAGAACGCGACGGCGTAAACAAAACGGCGGCAGGAGCCCGCCACTCCCGCGTCCGCGCGACGGAAGCGGAGAGGACCGGGGCGAACAGTGAGCTACAGGGGTTAATACGGAAACCCCGAGAAACGTGTCGCAATTCCGAGGTGCGCCCGAGGAGTGGAAACGTCAAGTTCAGCGGCCCGCCTCAGAACGCGGGTCGGCGCGTCGACTGGGTCGTCGGCAAAGCGATCGTAGGCGCTGATCCGTCGGGAGAGGGCTGACGCCAGGGGGCGAACGGTGCCTTCGCCTGCCGGACCTGCCAACCGCCAACCGGTTCCGGCACGGCAGTGTCCGAAATAAAAACCCGCTTTTCACCATAGAGACCGCATTTTCTCGACCCTCGGGGTGGAAATCCGAGAATTCGGCTCCATAGACCTATCGGGAGCCGGTCGCGTCCCCCTGCGCGGGGTCCGCCGACTGCCAACCTGGCAGCGAAGGGACTCGCGGAGCGAACAGGCAGGAGCGGACCATGCGGGCGCTTGTTGCGGTGGCGTCGCTGAATTCCGGCGGGGGGATCGAATCAGCCCTGGTGAACTTCCTGCGTTCCCTGCGTCACCCCGACGTGCAGGTGGACGTGTGTGTGTTCGATACGCCGAACGGGGATCTGATCCCCGCGGTCGAGGCGCTGGGCTGCCGGGTGTGGCACTGCCCGCTCTACAAGAACCCGCTGAAGTTCGTGGCCCGGTTTGAAGCCGCGCTGCGCCGCCAGGGGCGCTACGACGTGATTCACAATCACGCCGGGGACTTTGCCGGGCCGATGCTGACGGCCGCGCGGCGGATCGGGATTCCGGTCCGCATTGCTCATTATCACAACGTCTCGGCCGGGCATCGGAATGACTGGAAGCGCCGCGCCTATCACGCCTGGATCCGGCGATACGTATTGCGCGACGCGACCGCGATCGTGGGCTGTTCGTGGGCGGCGCTCAAGAGCTGGTTCCCGCGGGAATGGGCCACTGATTCGCGGATGTGCGTCGTGCGCTGCGGCATCGACCTGGGGCGGTTCGGCGCCGAGGCGGACGGCGGCGCCGTGCGGCGCGCGCTGGGCATTCCCGCGGATGCGCCGGTGATCGGGCACGTGGGGCGGTTCGTCTGGCAGAAGAACCACCTGGGGCTGATCGAGGCGGCGCAGCGCGTCATCGCGCAGCGCCCGGACGTGCGCTTCCTGCTGGTGGGGGCGGGGCCGCTGGAGGGGCAGGTCCGCGCCCGGGTTGCCGAACTGGGCTTGCAGGAGCGCGTGATCTTCGCCGGGCAGCAGGCGGATGTGGGGCCGTACCTGGCGGCGATGGACGCCTTCACGCTGCCGAGCGTGTCGGAGGGGTTCGGGCTGGCGGCTGTCGAGGCGCAGTGTGCGGGTGTGCCGGTGGCGGTCTCGCGGCTGCCGGGACCGCTGGAGGCGGCGGCGCCGGAGCTGTCGCGTTATTCGTTCGCTGCGGGCGACCCGGGGGAGATGGCTGATTCGCTGTTGCGGCTGCTGGGGGATGCGGCGCGGCTGCCGGCGCTGGGGGCTGCGGCGCGGGTGCATGCGTCGCGCTTCGGTCTGGATGCGACGACGGATCAACTGCTGTCGGTCTGGGGGTATGAGACGGCGACGGTGGCGGAGCGCGTGGGAGTTGCGGAATCGGGAGTTGCTGCGGTGGTGAATTCCGCGAGCGATGCGGGTTCGCCGGTGTTGGCGCCGACGGCGGCGGCCCCGCCGATGGCGACGCGACCGCGCCGCGCGGCGGCGTGATGGGGCCGGCGCGTTTCGGCGGTGGGATCAAGCCCGGCTGAAGCCGGCTTTGGGTGAAATTGGGGAGTGGTTGGTGGGCGGTGGACCACCAGCTGAAGCTGGTGGCAAACGCCGGTCGGCTGAAGCCGACCAATTCCTGGCCGAACCCGACCCATCCCTGGCCGACCCATCCCTGGCCGAACCTGACTTATCGCTGGCCGACCCATGCTTGGCCGGCTTCAGCCGGCCAGTGTTTGCCACCGGCTTTAGCCGGTGGACCGCCAGCCCCAACCCTTTTCTAATTTCAGCCGGTGGACCGTCGGTGGAGCACCGGGAATGACAACACGCAACCTCGGGCTGCTGGCAGTTTGTGCTCTGGCCCTGCCAAGAGCCGCCCTGGCCAATGCGGGCACCCCGTTGCTTTGGGCGGGCTTCCTGCACTTGGCGTTCGGCAACCTGCTGATCGGGTTGCTTGAGGGGTTTCTGCTGGCGAAGTTGTTCCGGTTGCACCTGGGGAGGACCATTGCAATCCTCGTCCTCGCCAACTACTTTTCCGCCTGGGCAGGTGGCTATTTCCTTCGGCCTGCCATCGTAAGCGCCTTTCCTTTGGACATGGACAACGCCTGGGACTTTTTTTGGACAATGGTCGCTCTGGCCTATCCCGCAACCCTGCTCCTTGAGTTGCCGTTCGTTGCCATGGCATTGAGGCGCGGATCGCGGTCGCTGGGGCGGGCGCTGAGCGGCTCATTGGCCGTCCAGACAGTCTCCTATCTGCTGTTGTTCGGGTGGTACTGGATGGCGAGCGGAACGTCCCTGTTCACGCGGATGGAAATTGTCCGTTTGTCAACGATGACCCTACCCGAGGGAGTCCTGATCTATTTCATCGCCGCTGACGACGGACATGTGTACAGAATGGGCTCGAATGCGATGGGGACGCGGAAGGTCTTCGATCTGGCGTCCACCAATGCCGATGATCGTCTCTTCGTCCGCACCTCATTGAAGGACGGCAACCGCTGGGACCTGGCGGCTCTCATGGCGGGGCATCGGGGCGTCCCGACGACGGTCCTCGTTGCGGAAAATTTCGCAGCCGAGGCTGCAACCGGTTGGGGCTGGTTGAATAATGGGCAATCGGAGGAGTTGGTCACGTCATTGAACTCCGGCCCCGCGATCATCCTGGGAAGCGCCAAGGACAGCTATTGGCAATTCTGGGCCGGCGACGGGGCCATGGGGGGGCTGCGCGGGTATCACGACGGCACCGGCACACAGGTTCACTTCTCGTACGAGACCCTCTTCGGACACTGGCCCATTCGCAATGCGACGTTGCTTCCAGGGGACAAAGTGCTGTTCCAATTGGGGCGGGATCAGATCTGCATGCTTGATCCGGATGCGAAGCAGATCGCCCTCGTGGCCAGAGGACGAGGACCGGTCGCAGTCATGAGCGAGGATGGTGCTGCCACCGAGCCGAAAGGAACGGTGGACAAAGACGCCGATCCCCAGAACTGACGCCGGAATCTGCCCAACCGAGGCAAAGTGGGTCGGCAGGCCGCCGGTTCACACTGGTGGCAAACGCCGGTGGACAGCCGCATAGCGATGCAGAAGAAGTCGGGGCGGTAGGTGGGGGTGGGGGGGCGGTGGCAGCGCGATGCATGAGACGTGCGATCTCCCATCGCGTTCCTGACCATGACCACGAGACCGCGTTTCCGCCCCCCGGCGGCAATTCGAGTTCAAGGCGGGCGAGGATGGCCCCGCCGATGGCGACACGACCGCGCCGCGCGGCGGCGTGATTGGGCGGTGGGATCAAGCCCGGCTGAAGCCGGCTTTGGGTGATATTCGGGGGTGGTTGGTGCGCGGTGGACCACCAGCTGAAGCTGGTGGCAAACGCCGGTCGGCTGAAGCCGACCTATTCCTGGGCAAACCATTGCTGGCCGAACCTGAATTGAGGAGGGGCGCGCTCTGCGGTCTGCGCTCTGTGGTCTGCGCTTTGCGGTCTGCGCTCTGTGGTCTGCGCTTTGCGGTCTGCTGGATTGAGGCCGACCCCCGCTTGGCCGGCTTCAGCCGGCCAGTGTTTGCCACCGGCTTTAGCCGGTGGTCCGCCAGCCCCCTTCTCTCAATCTCAGCCGGTGGACAGCCAGCCCCCACCTTTCAATTTCAGACTGTGGACAGCCACTCCACCCCCTTCTTCCAATTTCAGCCGGTTGAGGCCGACCCCCGCTTGGCCGGCTTCAGCCGGCCACTGTTTGCCACCGGCTTTAGCCGGTGGACCGCCCCCCCATCCGCCTCAAAACCGCGTCACGCTCGAGAAATTGAAATCCCCCACCCGCAGCGCCGGCAGCATCATCTTGTCGCGCTCCCACGACACCGCGTCCAGCGGCCGCGTAAACGCCTCGATCGCATTCAGCGCCCGCAGCGGGCTGTCGTGCCAGCGGAAATTGAGCAGGCCGGGGCCGATCCGCCCATCCTCCACCAGGAACAGCCCGTCGCGCGTCATCCCCGTCAGCGTCAGGTCCGTCGCGTTGACCGGGCGGATGTACCAGAAATTCGTCACCAGGATGCCGCGCTTCGTCGACGCGATCAGCTCCTCCAGCAAATCCGCCGCACCCCCGCTGCGCCCTTCCACCGCGCGCCCCTCATCAAAGTGGGCCGCACGCGCGCCGCGCGGGGCTTCCTCCCGCCCCTCCAGCACGGCCGCGTCCAGATCGGCACTGGGCTGCACACCGTGCTCCATCGCCGTGAAGCGATCGTAGTTGAGCCGGCGCAGCACGCCCGACTCGATCCAGGCGTGATAGTCCGCGCTCAACCCCTCCCCGTTGAACGCAGCGCCCAGCAGCGAGGGGTGATCCGGCCGATTTCGAAGCGTCAATCTCTCATCGATGATCCGCTCGCCCAGTCGGCCGCGCAGGGCGCTGGTGCCGCGGTGATAGGACCGCGCATCCATCGCCGACATCAGCGGGCCGACCAGCCCGGCTACCGCGGCCGGCTCGAGCAGCACGCTATAGCGGCCCGGCGGCAACTCCGTCGGCGAGGCCGACGCACGCGCCTTATCGATCGCCCGCTGCGTCAACACCGCCACATCCAGATCGTCCACCGAGCGCGAGGCGTCGCCGGCCCAGCCGCTCGAGTCGCTGGCCGTCGCCGTCACGGTGAACTGGCAGCGGGTGCGGGCCTCAAACGCGAATAACCCCCCGGCGGCGGCGATGCCGACCGAGCCGGCGTAAGCCTCCATTGCTCCGGCAGCCTGCATCCTGGCGGCGCGGCAGGCTTCGACCGCGATTCGAACGCGCTCGATGCGGTCGGATGGGCCGGCGGCGGCGGTTTCGGGGCGGTGCGAAGCCAGGCGCGGATAATTCTGCGGCCCGAGCGGCGGCAGATATTCGGGGTCTTCCGGTGCGACGCGGGCCAGCTCCTCGGCGGCCGCGACGACGGCCCGGATGCCGGCGTCGGTCAGCTCGGTCGTCGAGGCGCGGCCGTGGCGGCGGCCGAAGGCGGCGCTGACGGTGAGCGACTGGCGGCGGATGTGGACGTTCTGGGAGACCTGGTTGTTCGCGAAGCGCGTGGTGCCGCCCTGCTCGTCGGAGACGCTGACGAAGGTTTGTTCGCCGGTGGCGGCCTGGAACGCGATTTCGGCGATTCTGGCGAATTCTGCGCGGGACATCGGTTCGGGCATGTCGATCACCTCGCGGCGGGGATGATACGGGATCAAGCGGCGCTGCGGCGGGCGGACTGCCGGGACGCAATTCCCTGCCGCGGCCGGGCGGGCGGGCGCGTATAATCACTCGGACCGGGCCGGACCGGCCGGGATCGGCACGACCCGTGCGCGGCGATGGGGCTGCGCAGCAGGGATCGTGTCTTCGGGAGCACCAGCCGATGAGTTGCAGCGCATCCACCGAGGCGGAGTTGAAGGTTGACTGGTCGATCCAGGAGGAGCCGGAAGCGCTCTCCGCCTTTGAGGCACATGTCAACGACGGCGGGCTGGTCGAGCCGCACGACTGGATGCCGCACAACTACCGGGCCGGCATGCTGAAGATGGCCGAGCATCACGCCAACAGCGAGATCGTCGGCGCGCTGCCGGAGGGGGAGTGGATCACCCGCGCCCCGTCGCTGCGGCGCAAGCTGGCCTTGATCGCCAAGGTGCAGGACGAGGTCGGCCACGGCCACATGCTCTATCGCGTTTCGCAGGACCTGGGCAAGCCGCGCGACCAGATGCTGCGCGACCTGGCGACCGGACGGACGCGCTATCACAACTGCTTCAACTACCCGGTGCCGACCTGGGCCGACGTGGTGATGATCCAGTGGCTGATCGACGGCGCTGCGATCATGAACCAGAAGAGCCTGGCCGACGGCAGCTACGGGCCGTACGTCCGCACAATGATGCGCATCAACATGGAAGAGGCGTTTCATTTCAAGAGCGGGGAGGACATGACGCTGACGCTGGCGAGCGGAACGCCGCGCCAGCGGACGATGCTGCAGGAGGCCTTTGACCGCTGGTGGGGGCCGTCGCTGATGTTTTTCGGCCCGCCGGACAAGGAGTCGGTCAAGACGACGCCGTTCATGCGCTGGCGGATCAAGACCGCCACGAACGACACGCTGCGGCAGCGCTTCGTGGATCGCTTCGCGCCGGCGGCGCTGGACCTGGGGCTGGTCGTCAAGACGCCCCGGCGCGACGCCGAGGGGAAGGTGATCCGCCGGCCCGACGGATTCGCGGAACTGGTTCGCGACGAAGCGCTCGCCCCGGACCCCGCGACCGGGAACTGGAATTTCGGCCAGCCGGATTGGGATGAGTTCTACCGCGTCATCAGCGGCAACGGCCCGTGCAACCGGGAGCGGGTCGGCCTGCGGCGTTTCAGCTATGAACAGGGGCTGTGGGTGCGGCAGGCGGTGCTTGGGTCGGGGGCGGGCCTGCCGCCTTCGAACTGACGCGCCGGCGAACGAGTGGGGGGATTCCGGAGCGCGGGCTGCGGCGCGACGCGGGGAGCGTCCCGCGCCGTGCGCTGCGGGGAATCAGCCGAGTCAGATGAATGAGCCGATGCGGCCCAATCAGCCGAAGCGGCCGGTGATGTAGTCCTGCGTGCGCTGGTTGCCGGGCTTGGTGAAGATCTTGCTGGTCTCATCCACTTCGATCAATTCGCCCATGTACATGAACGCCGTTCGGTCGGAGACGCGCGCCGCCTGCTGCATGTTGTGCGTGACGAGGACGACGGTGTACTGGCGTTTGAGCTGATCGATCAGGTCTTCGACGCGGGCGGTGGCGATCGGATCGAGGGCGGAGCACGGCTCATCCATGAGCAGCACCTCCGGCTCCAGCGCGACGGCGCGGGCGATGCAGAGGCGCTGCTGCTGGCCGCCGGAGAGCGCATAGGCGCTGGCGTGCAGCTTGTCCTTCACCTCGTCCCACAGCGCGGCTTTGCGCAGGGAGGATTCGACCAGTGCGTCGAGATCGCCGCGGTAGCCGTTGATGCGCGCCCCCCAGGCCACGTTGCGATAGATGGACTTGGGGAAGGGGTTGGGCTTCTGGAAGACCATGCCGACGCGGCGGCGCAGCTCGACGGGGTCCGACCCGGCGGCGTAGATGTTTCGGCCGTTGAAGAGCACTTCGCCGGTGACGCGCGAGCCGGGCACCAGGTCGTTCATGCGGTTGAGGGAGCGAAGCAGCGTGCTCTTTCCGCAGCCGGACGGGCCGATGATGGCGGTGACGCGGTTGGCGAGGAATTCGAGCGAGACGCCCTTCACGGCTTGAAACGCGCCGTAATAGATTGACAGACTGCGGGCGTGGAACACGGCCTGACCCTCGCGCGTGGCGACGCGATCAGTGTCGCGGAGGATGACGCCGACCGCCAGTCGGGCGGCCTCGCCGTTCACGAGTGCCGATGTCTCTGCTGCCATGCGCGGATTCCTATGGCCAGGGCGTTCATTGAGAACAGGACCACCAGCAGCACCAGGATGCCGCCGGCGGCCAGCGCGTGGAATATCTCGTCCGGCTCGCCGATCCAGCCGTAAATCTGAACCGGCAGCGCGGTGAATCCGTCGTTCATCGCGGCGCGAAGCCAGAGCCAGGCGCCATCGATCGCACCGCGCTCCCCGACCGTTTCGATGAGCGAACCGCCGGGCGGCGCGGCGACGTAGCTGACGGCGCCGATCAGGATCAGCGGGGCGGCTTCGCCGATGGCGCGGGAGAGAGAGAGAATCACGCCGGTCAGGATGCCGGGAAGCGCCGCGGGAAGCACGTGGTGCCGGATGGTCTGCCAGCGCGTTGCGCCGAGCGCCAGCGAAGCGTGGCGGATCGACGGCGGAACCGCGGCCAGCGCTTCGCGCGTGGCGATGATGATGACCGGCACGACCAGCAGCGCCAGCGTGAACCCGCCGGCCAGCACGCTGCGCCCCATCTGAAGGCTGCGGACGAAGATCGCCAGCCCGAGCAGTCCGTAGACAATGGAGGGGACGCCGGCGAGGTTCGAGATGTTCAGATGAATGAAGCGCGTCAGGCGGTTGCGCGGTGCGTATTCCTCGAGCCAGACGGCCGCCCCCACGCCCAGCGGCACCGCGGCCAGAACCGTCAGCACGATCAGCCAGAGCGTGCCGATGATGGCGACGTATACGCCGGCGGTTTCGGGTTCGAGGATGGATGGCGGGTTCGAGAGGAAAGTGCGGCTGATGACGCCGCCGCCCTGCTGCACCACCTGCACGATCAGCGCGCCCAGCGCCACCAGCGCCACCAGGCTCAGCGCGACGAACGCGCTCAGCCCCAGGCGGCCCACGATGCGCCGCCGGCCGATCGCCGGTCGATATCCGCCGGGCGGAGCGTTCATTCGTAGGCCTCCCGGAAGCGGGAGAACACGCGTTGCGCGACGACGTTGACGATGAATGTCATGACGAAGAGCGACAGCCCGACGGCGAAGATCGTCTGGTATTCGAGCGAACCGGCGGGTGCGTCGCCGCTGACGACCTGCACGATGTAGCCGGTCATGGTCTGGATGCTCTTGAGCGGATCGAGCGACAATTGCGGCGTCATGCCCGCGGCCAGCGCCACCGCCATCGTCTCGCCGATGGCGCGGGAGAAGGCCAGCAGAACGGCGGCGATCACGCCCGACAGCGCCGCCGGCAGCACGACGCGCGTGGAGACTTCGAGCTTCGTCGCGGCCAGGCCGTAGGCGGCTTCTCGCAGGCTGCGCGGCACGGCGCGGAAGGCGTCGTCGCAGAGGGAACAGACGGTCGGGACGATCATGATGCCCACGACCACCGCGGCGCTGAGAGCGTTGAAGAAGTCCGCCTGTGGAAACAGGGGGCGGATGATGTAGGGGGTGACGAACATCAGGGCGAAGTAGCCGTAGACGACCGTCGGAACTCCCGCCAGCAGCTCGAGAATCGGCTTGAAGACCTGTCGCAGCCAGGGCGGGGCATATTCGCTCAGGAAAATCGACGTGGCCAGGCCGATCGGAAGGGCGACCAGCAGCGCCCCGAATGCGACCATCAGCGTGCCGGAAGCGAGCGGCAGGACGCCGAAGCTGCGCGGCTCGATCATCGGCTTCCACTCGCTGCCGGTCAGGAACTCGCCGATCGAGACCACCTGGAAGAAGCCGACCTTGCCCGGCGTCAGCCCGAAGCACTCGTCCACCAGGACGAAGATGATGCCCACCGTGACCAGGATCGTGACCAGCGCGCAGCCCAGCAGCGACCACTCGATCGCCCGCTCGCGCACCTGCAGACCCAGTCGCCGCACTCGCCGCCTCCCGTCCAAGTCCCGGATTCGCGCGAGTGCTACTTGCGCTGCGTCACGCCGTACAGCTCGGCCAGCGTGCTCGTCCTGGGCGCGTCTGGCGCATACACCGTGCCCAGCACCTGCTCGCGGAAGCGCTGCAACGCGACCTTGTAGAACTCGTCCGGCAGCGCGACGTAATTCACGCGCCGATGCTCGACGATCTTCTTCGCGTTCGCGTACAGGAATTCAACCAGCGCCTTCACCGCCGGGCGCTGCGCGGCATCCGCGCTCACGTAGATGAACAGCGGCCGACCCAGCGGCCGGTAGCTGCCGTCGCCGATGGTCTCGTGGCAGGGCTTGACCGGCTTGCCGTCACCGGCGTCGATTCCGAGCAGCTTCAGCTTTGCCGCATTGGGGTGGTAGTAGGCAAAGCCGAAGTACCCCAGCGCCCCCATGTCCCCTTCGACGCCGCGAACGAGCACGTTGTCGTCCTCGTTGGCCGTAAAGTCGTTCCGCGAGTGCCGTTCCGTGCCGACGATCGCCTCGGTGAAGTAGTCGAAGGTGCCGCTGTCATGCCCGGGGCCGTAGAGCTTGAGCGGCATGTCCGGAAAGCCGGGGCGGATGTCCTTCCAATTCTGGATCGTGCTGCCCGGCGCCCAGATCGCCCGCAGCTCCGCCACGGTCAGCGAGTCGCAGAACGTGTTCTTCGGATTCACCACCACCGCAATGCCGTCAAACGCGATGGGCAGTTCAATGAATCGGACGCCCGTCTCGGCCGACTTGGACAGCTCGGTCGGCTTGATCGGCCGCGAAGCGCCCGTGATGTCGGTTCGCAGCTCGGGCGTCGCCTCGAAGAATTTCTTGAACCCGCCGCCGGTGCCGGAGACGCCGACCGTCACTGTCACGCGCGGCTGCTCCGCCCGGAACAGCTCCGCCGTCGCCTTCATGATCGGGGCGACCGTGCTTGATCCGTCCACCGCCACCTTTCCCGAAAGCGGCTCCTTCGCCATTGCGACGCCCGCCAACGGGAGCAGCCCGATCGCCGCAATCCAAAAGCGACGCAGTCCGCCGGATGAACTCATGGTCGGCTCCTGTTCTCGGTGCTTCGTCGCCGACGCCGCGGGACTCTCCGCGCGCAGCGACCCCGCACCTGATGCAACCACACGCCCACAAGAGACGTACCCGAGCAGCGCTAAGATGGAGTTAAGAACGGCCATTGGCGGCGTTAAGTGCGTTTCGCGCCGGTTTTCCGAGTTCGTTCTAAGGTACTTATTTTGCAGCGGTTACGGAAGATTCGGCTCTCTGCGGCAAACGCAGCGCGAAGCGCGTCCCGCGACCCGGGATGCTCTCCAGTGCGACCTCGCCGTTCATCGCCAGCACCGCGTGCCGAACGATCGACAGTCCCAGCCCGGTGCCGCGATCCGGCCCGGAGCGGGCGCGCTCGACCTGATAGAAGCGCTCGAAGACGCGCTCCTGGTCCTCCAGCGGAATGCCGCAGCCGGTGTCCCGTACTTCGATTTCCGCCACGCCCGGCCGGCGCGTCAGCGTGACCCGCACTTCGCCCCCCGCGGGCGTGAACTTCAGCGCGTTATCGACGAGATTGTCCAATGCCAGTTCGAGCAGGTAGGGCGGGAGGGACAGTTGTCCCGCGTCGGCATCGGCGCAGCGGCTGATCTCGAATCTCAGTCCGCGCGCCGCCGCCCGCTCGCGGAATCGCTGCTCCAGCTCGGCCGCCAGCTCATTCCATTGCAGCTCGCACGGCTCCTGGTTCTGCGCCTGCGATTCCAGCCGGGCGAGGTCGAGCAGGTCGGACACCATCGCAGCCAGCCGCGTGCTCTGCCGGTCGATCACGCCGAGGAAGCGCGCCGCGGCTTCTTTCTCATCGGCCGGATCGAGCATCTGCAGCGCTTCGACGGATGCCCGGATGGTCGAAAGCGGCGTGCGCAGCTCGTGCGACGCGTTGGCGACGAAATCCGTCTTGACCTGCGTGGTGCGGGTCAATTCGGAGATGTCCGTCAGCACCACCACGCGCCCCTCGGCGGCGGAATCGCCGCTTCCGGCCGCGCCGGGCAGCAGCAGGTCCGAGCCGCGGGCCAGGACGTGGCCGATTCCGTCGGCGGTGTCCACCTGCAGGCGGGATTCATCAACGCGATTGGCTGCGGCCTGCGTCGGCGGCTCCGCGCGCCGCGGGCGAAGCAACTCCAGTACGTCGTGTTGCGGAATCTCTCGTTCGACGGCTCTGCCCGGCAATTGGCGACACCAGGCCGCAGGATCCTGCCCTTCCGGCGCAAGCTGCAACAGTCGCACCGCGGCGGGGTTGATAATGACGATGCGGCCGCTTTGATCGGAGACGATCACTCCCTCGTGAATCTGCGCCACCAGCGACTCGAATGTCGCCCGCTGTCGCTGGATGTTGTCGAACCGCGTGTTCCAGCGCTCGCCGGCGTCGGCCAGCGACTTGGCCAGCGCGGGCAAGTCCTCGGCCGACGGTCCGGCGTTTTCCCGCGATTCGCTCAGCCGGGCGGCCTGCTGCGCGATGCGGCGAAGCGGGGCGGCAACGACCCGCGCCATGACGACGGCCAGCGCCAATGAAACGGCGACGGCGGCCGATGCGGCCAGCAGCAACAGCCGCAGCGCCGCTCCCGGCGCCGCCGACCAGGACCATTGCGGCCGGGCCAGCCAGAGGGCGGCGCGCTCGCCGTCGGCCAGCTCCAGGGGGATTGCCACCACGAGGTAGCCGCTGCCGCCGAGGCTGCGCAGCGCTGCGGCGGGCTGATTGCGGTCGAGAGCGGCCCGCAGCTCCGGCTGGCGCAGGAGGTCTTCGTGCGAGCCGGCCCCGCGGGCGGAGATCACCCCCCGTTCGATCGAGGCCAGTGCGACGCGTGTGGCGGGGTCGAAGATGTTGTCGATTGATTCCGAGAAGCGCGGTTCGGCGGAGTCGATCAGTCGGGTCCACTGGGTTGCGTCATCGCGAAGGCGGGCCAGGGCCTCCTGGTTGGCCGATTGGGCCAGGCTGTCGGCCAGCATCCACGCCCCGACGGCGATCGCGACCGCGATCAGCAGGGCGTTGGCGAGGATGAGCTTCCAGGAAACGCCTCGATACAGCACCGGTGCGGCTCCGCGGCGGAGTGGGTCATGACCGGGGCGGAGTATACCCGCGTACGCCTATGCGGCTGCCGGGCGGATGGCACTGAAGGTGTGGCACTGCTCTTGAGCAGTGCATTTCAGGCACAGCGAGCGGGCGTGTAGCACTGCTCATGCGGTGCGGCTGATCCGCGACAGCATCCGCCTGCGCAAGCGGCTGGACTTTTCGCCGCGATGGGATCCCATCGAGTGGTGACTAAACCCGAACGGACACATGGCGTGAATCCGGTTGTGAAACTCGCCGCTGACGATTCAACGGGTGGTGCGCCGCTTTGAGAGCCGTGGTGCCCGGTACTCGTCATCCCGCCACAATCGAATTATCGGAGCTTGAGGCGGGGAGGGGCGGGAAGGCGAGTGCATGCGCACTTTCAGCTTGTGGTTGCGGCGACTTCAAGCAAGGCGGCTGTCATTATTGGCGAAAGAACATGGGGATGACGCGGAACGCGGTCCGTGAGTCGCCGGGATATCCGATTCTCGCAGGTCCGCCGTTTGCGTTTGGACGATCAGTGTGCTAGAATTCTCGTAGAATTGCCCGCGCGCCGAACTGTCCCCTTCATGGGGTGCGTGGTCGAAAGACCTAGGCAGCGGGCGTTTTTATTGGGGCCAAAACCGAACCTGTCTCTCTCGGTGACGGATGAGGTTTCGGTACTCGTCGGGCTTCTTTCGGCTCCCAAACGACCTCGCGACTGCACCGCACACCATGTCCGCCAGTTGCACGAGCGCGTTGTTGTGCGATCTCTCTGCAATTACGGTTCGCACGCCTTTGTGCTTCAGCAGTCGCGCCTTGATGTCCCGCCGAAATTGCCTGTCTCCACAGCGATCCAGAATCACCTGTGCGTCGTCCAGGACGGGGGCCATGTTTGAGAACATGAAGTCCAGCGGATACTCGTAAACCGATTTCTTGGCGCTGAACTTCCTGCTCCACAGCTTCTGCTTATTGAGAACGAAAGCGTAATAGCCGAACGGAAACGACCGGATCCCGTCGAAGAACGCCAGTCGCTTCCTGTGACTCAGGTCGGCAAAGTGAAACTCGCGGATGCGCATGGCGTCCCGCATCGCTTCGATGTGTCGCTGGCAATTCGTGGAGGCGTGGTGATCATCGAAAACCACTGCCGCAGCCGTGAACAGCAGTGACGACCCCTCGCTGAACCGCATGCCCGGATCGCCGGATTCGTCGAAGAAAACCAGCATTCGTCCGTGCCTTGATTCCCGCTTGCTCAGATGACATGCGCCCGTCCTGCGAGCTTCTCGCCGCCCGGGTCATGACCGGGGCGGAGTATACCCGCGTGCGCCCATGCGGCTGCCCGCGTTCCCGTGTTCCCGCCCATGCGCCTACGCGTCCGCCCGTCTTCATGATTCCCTTGCGCTTCGTGCGATACAATCAGGCTTTCGCCGCAACCTGATCCGGAACCGCCGTGCGAATCGCCGCCATCGACATCGGGACGAATTCCGTCCACATGATCATCGCCGACGCGCACGCGGGGCCGTACGCGATCGTCGACCGCGAGCGCGACATGATCAAGCTCGGGGCGGGCACCTTTCAGGCGCGGCGGCTGTCGGATGATGCGATCGCGCGGGGGGTGCAGACGCTGCGCCGCTTTCACGAATTGATCCGCAGTCACCACGTGGACGAGGTGCTGGCGGTTGCGACCAGCGCGGTGCGCGAGGCGGAAAACGGGCGCGTGTTTCTGGACGCGGTTCGCGAGGCGACCGGCATTTCGCCGCGGCTCATCAGCGGGGAGGAGGAAGCCCGCCTGCTCGACCTGGCGGTGCGCGACGTGATCGATCTCTCCGATCGCGCGGCGCTGACCTTCGACATCGGCGGCGGCAGCGTCGAGGCGATTGTGGGAAGCGCCCGCGGCCTGCTGCTGGCCCGCAGCCTGGGGCTGGGGGTGCTGCGCCTGCGCGACATGCTCGGCCCGGCCGACCCGTTGCCGCGCGATGCGCGGCGGCGCCTGGCCGGGATTGTGCATGAACAGGCGGCGGCGGAGATCGAGCGCTGTCGGCAGATCGGTTTTGACCTGACCGTCGGCACCTCCGGAACGATCCTCGACCTCGGGTTGGCCGTGCATCGGCGCCGCAGCAAGGATCGCTGGCTGTCCCCCGACGGGCGCGTGGTGGCGCTGGAGGACCTGCGCGAGCTGGCCGATCAGCTCTGCGAAATGGACATGGAGGAGCGCGCCCGCATCGCGGGCATCGATCGCCGCCGGGCCGACACAATCCACCTCGGGGCGGCGCTGCTGACCGAGTTGATGTCGCTGGCGCACAGCGATGAGCTGGTCCTCTGCGACGTGTCCATCCGCGAAGGGCTGGTGCTCGACTTCCTCGCCCGCCGGCGCGGCGGCGCCGCGGAGGTCGCTGCCGGCGACATTCGCAAACGCAGCGTACTGGCGCTGGCGGAGCGTTGCGGCGAGCTGGGCGCCCACGGGGAGCACGTCGCCACGCTCGCGTTGCAGATATTCGACCAGACGCGGACGGTGCATCGGCTGACCGCTGTCGAGCGGCGCATCCTTGAATACGCCGCCCTGCTGCACGACGTCGGGCGGCACATCGGCTTTGAGCGGCACGAGCATCACGGCCACTACCTGATCCGCCATGGGGGGCTGCGCGGCTTTCGCGAGCAGGAGATCGAGCTGATCGCCGTCGTGGCGCGCTACCATCGCAAGGCGGCTCCCAAGCCGCGGCATCCCGAGTATGCGGCGCTGCGGCCGCGCGATCGGCGGGTGGTTCGCGTGCTGGCGGGAATCCTGCGCGTGGCGGAGGGATTGGAGCGCGGGCGCACGCAGTGCGTGCGGCACGTCCGCTGCGACATGACGCCGGAGCGGCTGCGGATCGCGGTGCATGCGCCGCAGGGCGCTGCGCTGGAAATCTGGGCCGCGGAGCGCAAGAGCGAACTGCTGGCGGCGGCGCTGGATCGCCGCATCGAACTGGTCATCGAGCCGGGGCCGGCCGCCGTGCCGGCGCCTTCGGTCGGACCGTAACCCACACGGCGGAGGAAGGAAGCGCGAACCCGTGACCCGTTTGAAGGAACCGCACCCTCACCCCGGCCTGCTGATCGTCGTCGAGGGGATCGACGGCTCCGGCAAGACGACGCAGGCGCACCTGCTCAAGAGCTGGCTGGAGAGCCGGGGCGAGGCCGTGTTTTTCACCGAGTGGAATTCGTCCGAACTGGTCAAGAAGGCCACCCGCGCCGGCAAGAAGAGCGCCACGCTGACGCCGCTGACCTTCTCGCTGATGCACGCCACCGACTTCGCCGATCGCCACCTGTACCAGATCGTCCCGCCGCTCAAGGCCGGGATGATCGTCATCGCCGACCGCTACGCCTACACCGCCTTCGCGCGCGACGAGGCCCGCGGCGTGCATCCCGAGTGGCTGCGGAATACCTACTCGTTCGCGACGCGGCCGGACGTGGCGCTCTACTTCCGCGTATCGACGGACGTGGCGCTGGAGCGGCTCAGCTCGGCGCGCGCCAAGATCAAGTACTACGAGGCGGGGATGGACATGCGCCTCTCGGCGGACATCGCCGAGTCCTTCGGCATCTTTCAATCGCGGGTGGTATCCCACTATGACCGCCTCTGCGATGAGTACGGCCTGACCACGATCGACGCCACCCGCACCATCCCCGATCAACAGGCCATCGTGCGCGACGTGGTGCTGGCGCGGCTGCGGGAGCGGCGACGGGGGGGTGCGGCATGAGGACCATCTCTTTCCACGGCGCTGCACCGGAGTATCTGACCGGCATTCCGATGGCCGGCCGGCTGATCGTCGTCGAGGGCACCGACGGCGTCGGCCGCTCGACGCACGTCGTCAACCTGCGGCAGTGGCTCGAGGTCAGCGGCCACGCCGTCGTCGAGACCGGCTGGACCCGCAGCAAGCTGGTCGGCCGCACCATCGACAAGGCCAAGAGCGGCCACATGCTCAGCCCGCTCACCTACACGCTGCTGTACGCCTGCGACTTTGCCGATCGGCTGGAGAAGGAGATCATCCCGGCTTTGCGCGCCGGCTATGTGGTGCTGGCCGATCGCTACATCTACACCGCGCTGGCGCGCTGCAGCGTGCGGGGCATGGAGACCGACTGGCTGGCCCGCCTGTTTGCCTTCGCCCCGGTGCCCGACCTGGTGCTTTACCTGCGGCTGGACGCACCCGCCCTGGCCCGGCGGGTTCTGCTGTCGAGCGGCATCGACTATTGGGAGGCGGGCAAGGACATGTTCCCCCAGATGGACATTTACGACTCGTTCGTCGCTTATCAGAGCCGCATTCTCGAGCAGTTCGACGCGATGTGCGGGGAGCGCTCGTTTCAGACCGTGGACGCGCGCAAGCCGATAGAACAGGTTCAGGAGGAGTTGCGCTCCGCCGTGGCCCGCCTGTTGTGCGAGTGAGGCCGGCCGCTGATTGCGGCTTTCTGGGCCATCGGCGGCTTTGACTCCCGGGAACCCGTCATGCGGCTGTACATCATGCGTCACGGAATCGCCGCGGATCCCGATCCCGCCGGCCTGGGCAGTGACGCGGAGCGCGAGCTGACGCCGGCCGGCCGTCGAAAGACCCGGCGGGCGGCCCGCGGGCTGGCCCGCGTTGTTTCGCGGATGGACCACATCCTGACTTCGCCGCTGCGCCGAGCCGTGCAGACCGCCGAGCTGGCGGCGGCGGCCTTCGGCGTGCCGCCCGAGCGGGTGCGCCGCTCCGCGACGCTTGAGCCGGGCGCAGCATTCGCCGACCTGTTCCGGGAACTGGCGGACTACCCGGCCGATTCGGCCATTCTGCTGGTCGGCCATGAGCCGCACCTTTCGGGGCTGATTTCCTTCCTGCTTTCGGGGGATGCCGACGCCGTGGACGTGTGCATGAAGAAGTGCACGGTGGCGGCGCTGGACGTCGGCTCCATCCCTCCGAAACAGCCGGCGTCGCTGCGGTTCCTGCTCCAGCCGCGGCAGTTGCGGGAGCTGGGGGGTTGATCGGCCGGCGGCGGGGCAGTCCTGATCGGGGCGCCGTGCGGGGGACAGGTTGAAGCACCTCTGCGGGGGAGTCTGGGCAGGTTTGGATTTCGTGAATACAATCCTCGACCCATGACTGCACACTTCGTCAGCCTTCTGGATGAGCTTCGTCGCCGCTCGCTGCGCATGGCGGCGGTGGTGGAGGACATGGTGCAGGAAGCCTGCGAGGTCTCCTTCACGCAAAACGACGCGCTGGCGCGACGAATCGTGCAGCGCGATGAGGAGGTTGACGGCGAAGAGGTGCAGGTCGAGAGCGAAGTGATCCGGCTGATGGCGCTTTATCAGCCGGTGGGGGTGGACCTGCGGCTGCTGTGCACCGTCCTGAAGGTCAACAGCGACCTGGAGCGCGTTGCGGATTGTGCGGTGAACGTGGCGGAGCGGGCGCGGCACCGCATTGTGCAGAACGTGGCCCAGCAGAGCGCCGACCTCAAGCAGATGTGCCCGATCGTGCGGCGGATTCTGCGCAACGCCATCCGCGCCTACTCGACGGAGGACGCGGAGGCGGCGCGCGAGGTCGTCACCGAGGACGCCGCGATTGACGCGATTTACGGGCAGATCGTGCGAAACATCGTCGCGTCGTCGCAGGCCGCTCCGGAATCGCTCGCGGCGCAGCTCGATCTGCTCTCGATCGCCAAGAATCTCGAGCGCATCGCCGATCATGCGACGAACATCGCCGAGGACGTGATTTTCCTCTCCACCGGCCAGATTGTTCGCCATCAACTGGGCGGCGGGCGCAGCGGGGGCCGCGACGCCGGCGGTTGATCGCGGGGGCAAGCGGTTTTCATGCACGGGGGACGGGGCGCAGCCCTTGCGCCGCGGCGGCGGGGCCGGCTGCGCGGGGTTCACTTCCCGACAAATTGCGACCGATAGAGACCGTCGTCACGGCGCCGCAGGCCCGTGGAGTCAATTCGAGCCAACGGGGCGCGCACCTGCGTTGGTGGTCTCGCACGCCCCCGGCGTGCAATCAAGGAGTCATCATGCGCAAGAATCTGCTCGTGTCGGTTGCCACATTGGCGCTGGGCGCCTCGTTGACGGTCTCGACCGGCTGCTTCAATCTGGGCGACCTGTTCAGCGGCCTGTTCGACGGCATCAACAACGACAACAACAACAACAACGACGACAACAACGACAACGACGACGACAACGACAATGACAATGATGACGGCTTCGCGCTGGGCGCGACGAAGACGAGCATCTCCATGCATCCGGATGCGGCGCTGCGCGTCGGCAGCGACGTGGTCGCCTATGGGACGGGCGGCCTGAACGGCGTGGACTGGATCCGCCCCTCGGCGAATGACACCGCCGGCCGCGGCATCACCAACGGCTCGAACTTCCGTTCGAACGCGCTGGCCGTCGGCAACCAGACGATCTTCCTGGTGGACGGCAATTTCCAGGTCACCACGTTCAACACGCAGACCAGCGGGATGCTGACCATTGATCAGTCGCAGATCCGTCTGAAGAACATCCCCAGCGGCGCGTCGGACGCCGGCCACATCCAGGCCGCGGGCAACTACTGCGTCGCGATCTGCGAGGAGAGCGAAGTCACGGACGGCGTGATCCTCAAGGTGATCGACATGAGCGGCGGCACGCCGGTCGTGATCCCGCTGACGCAGAACCCCGCCAGCGTCGCCGAACAGGTGGCGCAGGTCGCCGTGACCGAGTCGGGTCAGATTGCCTGTGCGACGACCGACGGCAAGTTCTACATCTACAACGTCGCGACGCCGACGGCCCAGCCGCTGCTGCTGGAGGCCGGCTCGCCGGGCATCGGCGACGTGCAGATGTCCTTCGACGGCACCCACATCCTCTACCAGGATGACAACGGCACCCCGAACACGCGGATCATCAACGCATCGACCGGCGTCATCACGACGCTGGCGAACAACCCCTCGTCGCTGGGCGTCACGCTCGGCGCCGGCTCCTTCGGCTACTTCGTGAACCAGTCGTCGGCCGACAGCAACGGCAGCGACTTCCGCTCGGCGATCGGCACGATTGCCGGCCTGCCGACGATCACGCAGGGCGAGACGGGCAAGTTCATCGACGGCTCGACGACGAACAACGGACTGTTCGGCTTCGGCCAGAAGATGTGCGTCACGCCGGACGGCAAGGTGTGGTTCATGTCGGGCAGCCGCAGCGTCGGCTCCGGCGAGTATCTGCAGGTCAGCACCGGCGGCGCGTTTGACGTGGTCAAGGGCGACGGCAGCGATCCCTTCGGCTGCCCGGCGACCGACGTGTGCGCGTCCAACAACACGCTGGCGTTCAAGACCGGCAGCGGCACGAACACCGTCGTGGCCTACAAGGTTCTGAACACGACCGACGTGGTGAACTCGGTGGCGCAGCGCGCCAAGCCGTAACAACGGCGAAGCGCATGGGCGATCCGCACGGAGATGCGGCTCGCCGAACATCGTGATGATTGGTGTGCGGGCGGCGTGCCGACAGGGTGCGCCGCCCGCCACTTTGCGCTCGGATTTCTGCGGTGGGGCGAATCCCCCCTCCGCCGCCGCCTACTTCCCCGAAATCTTCAGAAACTGCTTCACGCCTTCCAGGTCCCGAAGCACGTCCACCGTCGCCGGGATCGTGAACTTCTCACCGATCGCAACCTTTACCCCCGGCTGCGTCTTCATCTGGTGGTGCCAGTAATTGCCGCCGCGACGCCACGTCTGCAACGACGGGCGGTTCCGCTTCATCCGGCGGTGCTTGCGGATCACAACGGCGTCCTTGCGGAACAGCCGGATCAGCGTCTTCTGTGCCCCCGCCGAGGTCGGAAGCTTGATCAACTCGATGTTCAACGTGCCGGCGGTGGTTGCGGCCATGGTCGCCTCGCTCCGGAATCCGGGTGCTTCGCAAGCGCTGCCGCCCAACCGGGGCGACTGGCGCGAGCCGTGCATCCTACCCCCGCGCGAATCCCGCGGCAAGGCGCCGCCGCGGACCAAGCGGCTACACGGAGTCGCACTGTTGCTGAACCGGGCGGCGTCGCGCCGGATTCGTGGCTCCCATCGACCCAACCCCGGCCCTGACGCCGCCCCATGTCAATAGCAAGGCGTTTATTAGCAGGTAGTTACGTCATTTTCAAGGTTGTGTTTGCCCTTCCGTCACTGCGTGTTACACTTCGCCGGACGGCTGCCGGGTGGACTGCTGAGCGTCGCGGCGACTGCCGCCCGAGCCGCCCATATCCGCAGGGACAGCAGTTTGCGACGTATCTCGCGCGCGGAGCGCCCCCATCCGGTTCGCCGGCGCGGGTTCTCGCTCCGCGCAGCCTCGGATCGTGTTCATCAGCTTGGGTTCGCGCTCGCGTGTGCGGGCGCTGTCGGGCAAGGCGCGTCGTTCCCCCCGGCACGGGGGACAGCGGAGGCTGACCATGGCGGCATCGCTCGCATGTATCGGCGGAACAGCGGCTTATGATCTTCTGCGCGACGGCGCACTGGTCGCCGATCGCCTCGGCCCGCAGCAGACTCCGTTCGGCGAATCGCAGCCGATCTATCTCTGCAAGTCGCGCTTCGGCCAGCAGTTCCTGTTTCTGTCGCGTCACGGCGAAACGGGCTACGACCTCGCCCCCAGCTTCGTGAATTACCGTGCCAATCTGTACGCCCTCAAAGACCTCGGGGTGCGCTGCGTGGTGTCCTGGAGTGAGACCCGGGCGCTGTGCCACAACTACAAGGTAGGCGAGTACGTCATCGTTCATGATCTCGTCGATGAAACCCGCCAGCGGGCGCAGACCTTCTTCGAGAACCAGGGGCTGGGCGCCGTCCGCCAGTGGCCGGTCTTCTGCCCCTCGCTGCGCCGCGCACTGGCCACCACGCTCAGCGAGGAGCGCTGTTCGTTCGCCGATCACGGCGTGTACGTCTGCGTGGAGGGGCCGCGGCGCGAAACGCCGGCCGAAGCGCGGAAGTACGCGATGTGCGGCGGGGAACTGCTCGGGATGACGCTGGCGCCGGAGGCGTTTCTCGCCCGCGAGCTGCAGTTGTGCTATTCGAGCATCTGCTACGTGGCGCACTATGCGGAAACCGGCAGCGACTACACGCCCTTCGAGGGCGGTCGCGTGCTGGAGGAAGCCATCACGGCGCAGCGCGCCCGCTCCGCCGTCGAGCGGCTGCCGCGCGTTCTGGAGCGCCTCGGCCACGTCGTTTCGGACACGCCGAGCCTCTGTCACTGCGAAAAATCAATGCAGCAGTACATCGACAACGGGCAGCTCACCTGGGACTGGCGCTCCTGGTTCGAGGATCACCCCGCCGCCCGCGACTTCGGCACCGCGCTTCCGTGATCGTCCGGGCCGCCTGGGTCTTTCCGATCGACGCGCCGGCGCTGGCGGACGGCGCGGTGCACATCCGGGACGGGCGCATCGAGTGGGTCCGGCCGTGGAGCGCCGTTTCCGCGGAGGACCGAGCCGGGGCCGCGGACCTCGGGGGCGTCGCGCTGTTGCCCGGCCTGGTGAACCCGCACGCGCACCTCGAGCTTTCCTGCTACGCCGGTCAGCTCGCGCCCGGCCCGCTCTGGACCTGGCTGGCCGGCCTTCTGAAGCTGCGCGAGTCGCCCGACCGGGTTGAGCGCGAGGCACAGGGAGTTCGCGACGGGGCGGCACAGGCGCTGCTGCACGGCACGACCTGCATCGGCGACATCTCGCGCACCGGCTCCGCGTGGCGCAGCCTGGTCGATTCCCCGATTCGGGCCGTGTGCTTCGCCGAGCTGCTGACGCTCGCCGCCGCTCCGCCGCGCGACGTCGACGAGTTGATCGACGCGCTGCGCGAAGTGCCGCAGCACGACCGGCTCATCGCCGGCATTTCCGCCCACGCCCCCTACACGGTTCCCGCCGCCGCCATCGCCGAGTCGATCGCGCTGGCAGCGCGGATGGAGCGGCCGTGGTGCGCGCATTGGGCCGAAACGCGCGAGGAGGTCGCTTTCCTTTCCGGCATGTCGAGCGCTCTTCCGCCGCCGATTGCCGCGCTGGCCGCCGCCGCCGGGATCGGAGGGCATGCCGCCTCGCCGGTCGCCGTGCTGGAGCAGGCGCTGGAGCGCGCTTTCGGCGCCGATGTTGACGGCCGACGCCGTGCCCGGGCCTTCGTGGGCGCGCTGGCGCACTGCAACTACCTCGATCGCGAGGACATCGCGCGGCTGGCGCGGTTGGCGCTGACGGTGGTCTATTGCCCCCGGGCGCATGAGTTCTATGGGCACGAGGCGCACCCGCTGCCGCTGTTGCTGGAAGCGGGGGTGCGCGTCGCGCTGGGGACGGACAGCCTGGCCGCCGCCCCGTCGATGAGCTTGCTGCAGGAGGCGCGGCACGTGTGGCGGCGGGTGGCGCGCGGCCGGCATTCGGTTCTGCTTCATCCGGAGCGGCTGCTGCGGATGATTACGCTGGATGCGGCGCGGGCTTTGCGGCTGGACGATCGCATCGGCTCGCTGCGGGCAGGAAAACAGGCCGACCTGGCGGCATTTCCGATCAGCCCGGATTGCGCGCCCGGCGACGCGCTGGAAGCCGCCCGCCTGCTGATCGAGGCGGCTCCGCCGGCGTGCGGCGTGTGGGTGGATGGCGTGCGGGTGCACTGACCCACCCCGAGCAGCGCCGGTCCGCGCGGCGCTGCGTCAGGGTTCGATCAGCCGCTGGCGGATGGCGAAGCGCGCCAGCTCGACCCGGTCGCGCACCCCCAGCTTGCGCAGCAGGCTGGTGCGGTAGCAGTCCGCGGTCTTGTAGCTCACCTTCATCGCCGCGGAGGCGGCTCGAAGCGTGAGTCCCCGGGCCAGCAGCGGCAGCAATTCCGCCTCACGCCGCGACAATGAGGAAAGCGCGTGGGGTGCGACGCGACCGCTGACCAGCGTGTCGCGAACGCCGTCGCTGAAGAAGGATCCGCCCGTCGCCAGCGCCTGCAGCGCCGCCGCAAGCTCCCCCGGCCCGCCATCCTTCACCACGTATCCCGTCAACCCCACGCCGCTCCAGATCGACACCTCCGCCGGATCCACCGACGCACTGAGCACCACGACGCGCGTCTGCGGACGCAATCGCAGGATCATCGCCGTGCAGTCGCGAGCGACCGAGTCGGCGCGGTCCAGCTCGGCGATGGCAAGCTCCGGCTCGCTGCGCATCGCGGACCAGACCTCGCGCGGGCAGTAGCCGGATTCGACGCTGGGCGTGATCCGCAACTCGCGCGCCAGCAAAAGCCGATAGGCATGCCGGTCGAGGGCCGTCCGCCCAAGGAGATAGACGCGCGATTCGGAAGACATGGACATGGACCCCCGTACAGACGTCGGTGGTCTGGCTGGGGGCGGATCATAGGGGATTATTCACGGGCGGGAATCAGGCAAATACCCGAAGCGCGACACAAAATGACGGCAGCAGAAGCCCTAGGGTATGCACCCTAGGGTATTCGACTCGAGGCGCCGGGCTGCCGGTCATGCTCCGCTCACGGACTTCCACAGAAGTTCCGCGACGTCCATCTGCGAAACATCCCCCTGTCCCTGGTCGGTCAGTCCGTCGCTGAGCATCGTCTTGCAGAAGGGGCAGGCGGACGCCACGAATCGCCCGTTTCCGCTGGCGGGCGCCGTCGGCAGCACGCGCAGCAGTTGGCGGGTGCGGGCGTGGTTCACCTTGCCGTCGCCCTCGCGACTGCCGGGCCGGCGGATCGGCTCATCCTCTTTCCACATCTGGGCGCCGCCGGCGCCGCAGCACATGCCGCGGTCGCGGCTTTCGGGCGCCTCCACGACGGTCAGGCCCGGAATGCGGCGCAGCAGTTCGCGCGGCGGCTCATAGATTTCGTTGTAGCGCCCCAGGTAGCACGAATCGTGAAACACCACGCTTCCGGTGACGTGATGCTGCGGCCGCAGTTTGCCTTCGCGGATCAGCTGCGCCAGGAACTCGGTGTGGTGGATGACTTCGTACCGCCCGCCGAAGTCGGGATACTCGTTGCGCAGCGTGTTGAAGCAGTGCGGGCAGGTGGTGACGATTTTCTTCACCCCTGCGCCGTTGAGCGTTTCGACGTTGTTCTTCGCGAACATCTCGAACAGGTACTCATTTCCGGCGCGCCGCGCCGGATCCCCGGTGCACTGTTCCTGCGGCCCGAGTATCGCGAAGTCCACCCCGGCCGCCTTGAGCAACTGGGCGAGCGCCCGGGCGATCTTCCGCGAGCGATCGTCAAACGACGGCGCGCAGCCGACCCAGAACAGGACCGACGCATCGGGCTTGTCGGAGAGCAGCGGCACATCGAGACCCTCGGCCCAGGCGGCGCGCTGCTCGTTGGGGAAGCTGTAGGGATTGCCGACCGATTCCAGCCCGCGAAAGGCCGTCTGCAACTGGTCCGGGAAGGTGCCCTGCTCCAGCACAAGATTGCGCCGCAGGCCGATGATCTTGTCCACATAGGTGATGAACACCGGGCACTCCTGCTCGCAGGCGCCGCAGCTCGTGCACGCCCAGAGCGCTTCGGGGTCGATCCAGGCCGGCACAAGCTGTCCGCCGCTTTCATCCGCCGCGCCGCCCGCGTTCACAAACGTCTTCGCCGCAGCGCCGCCGGACGACCCGACCAGCGCCGCTTCGTTGCGATACAGGTGATCGCGCAACTGGATCGTCAGGTGCTTGGGCGAGAGCAGCTTGCCGGTGTTGAACGCCGGGCAGTTGTCGGTGCAGCGCCCGCACTCAGTGCAGGTGTACAGATCGAGCGCGTCCTTCCATGAGAGATCGCGGGCGGTCTTTACGCCCAGCGTTTCGCCGCGCTCCAGCCGCCCCTCGATGTCCGGTATCGGCGCCAGCCGACCGATGCCGCGCAGGTTGCGGAACAGCACGTTGGGCAGCACGGTCAGGATGTGGAAGTGCTTGCCGAAGGGCAGGAAGTTCAGAAACGCCAGCACCAGGATCGTGTGCAGCCAGAACCCGGCGATTCCCGCCAGTTCGAGCGGGTCGCGGGGCGCGTGGCGCAACAGGTAGGCCACCCCGCCGGCGAACGGTGCGTGCCCCGGCCAGTCGGTCGGGTTGCCGCGCTGGAGGATGCCGATCACCTCGTACGCCAGGTCCGACAGCATCAGTCCGAGGATCATCAGCAGGATGACCACGCCTTCGACCGACAGCTCCATCCGTCGCGGTCGCGTGACCAGCCGGGTGTAGAGAAAGTACGTCACCCCCACGATCACGAGCAGGCTCAGCAGATCCTTGATGAACCCGTACGCATTGCCCAGGATCGTGCCGTCGTCAAAGAGCCAGAATCCGAAGTCGGGACGATCCACGAATCCGCGCGCGGCCAGGATGACCGTGCGCAGCCCCAGCACGACGAAGCCGACGAAGATCAGCGCGTGGGCGATTCCGGCGGCGCGATAGCGGAACATCCGCGCCTGCCCGAGCACGTAGCGCAGCACCCCCACGATCCGCGCGGCCGGGGCGTCGAAGCGCGGGTCGGGCGCCGCCGCCGCCATCATCAGCCGCCAGCGCCGCCAGGCCGTGACGGCGAACATCCCCAGCCCGGCCGCCAGCAGCGCGGCCATGACAATCGCACTCATGCAGCCTCCAGACGTGGGCCGGCCGGGCGGGCGCTTCGCCGCGTTCGGACGGCCGCGGCGCATCCTAATTCAAAGCCCGCAGGCGCGGTACCGCCGGCGGATCCGAGCGGCTACTGAAGTGACGCGCTGTTCCGGCCTGTGCCCCCAGTTCTGCACGCTTCGCACCGCTCGCAACTTCGGCCCCGACCGGCGCGCGCTTGCGGGCCTACGGCGTGTCCGCTTCGGCGGGGGCTGTGCTGGTGGCTGGAGGCTCGCCGGCCGGCTCGGGCGGCGGGCCGTCGCGCAGCGCGGCCAGTTCGTCGGGTCCGAACATCTTGCGGATGACGTCCGCCTGCAGCGCCCTGTCCACATAGGACGGATCAATCGCGAACAGCACGCGCAGCGCCGCAGCCGCCTGTTCCGGGCGCGACGCCTTCGCATGGGCAATGGCGATCAGGAAGTGCGCGGTGGCCCGTCGGGGCTCCAGTTCCGCGGCCCGCGCCAGGCCCTCCAGTGCCGCCATCAACTCGCCGCGCCCCAGCGCCAGCGACCCGCGCGCCTCCCACGCCGGCGCAAATCGCGCCGACGCCGCCAGCGCTGCGTCGAAGGCCGCGGCCGCGTCGTCGTTGCGCCCCTGACCGGCCTCCAGAACCCCCTTCCAATACCACCCGTGCGGACATCCCGGCTGCGCTTCGGTCAACTGCGCCAGCGCCTCGCGTGCCGCGGCCACTTGCCGGGTGCGCAGCAGCGCCACCCCGCGATAGGCCTGGATCAGGCAATCACCCGGTCGCGCCGCGGCCGCCCCGTCCAGCAGCGCCAGCGCTTCGCCGGCGCGCTCGTTGTGCAGCAGCGCCACCCCCAGCAGAAAATCGCGCTGCACGGCCAGCGGCGGATGAGCCGGCGGCGCACGGTCGATCTGATTCACCAGCGCCGCCAGCGCCGGCATCCGGCCGGTCAGCACGTATGCCCGCCCCAGCCGGAGCCGCTGCCCGATCGAGAAGCGCTGCGCGTCGGCCGGCGCCGGGGCGACGTCCGCGGCGGCGGCGACGTTCTCCTGCGCCAGGAAAATCTCCGCCAGCAGCAGCATCGCCAGGGGCGAATCATCGGATACATCCGCGAAGCGCTCCGCGGCCGCCAGCGCCTCCCCAACCGCCCCGGCCGCCACCTGCGTGCGCACCAGGTGGTCGAAGAAATCCGGCGCAGCGTCGCCGCGCTCCAGGGCGCGCGTCAGCAGCAGGCTCGCGTCCAGTTCAGAACCCAGCAGCCGTGCCAGCAGCGCGAGCCGTGCATAGTTTGCGCCGCTCCACGAAGCATCGCGCGAAAAGGCCCGCAGCCGCGCCAGTTCGCGCCGACCCGCATCCGAATCCCGGACGGTCCAGGCGTCGCCGTCGCTGACCATGAGCCGATCCAGCAGCGCCGCGACGGCCGCGTCGCCGGGGGCTTCGTCCGCCGTTTGCCCGGCGGGCTGCGCTGCGTTGGTGTTCGAGCTGACCGGGGTCGAAGCTGCCGGCGGCGCGGACGCGTTGCGGTTCGCTCCCTCCGCGCCGGACGGCGAGGTTCGCGGCGCGGCGGCGCCGGCGTTGACGGGGGGCTGCGTGGCGGTCGGCGGGGCGGCATTTGCACCCGCCCCGGAGGCAGGGCGGGTCGCAGCGGGGCGGGTCGCGGGTGGCCGGGCGCCCGAGGGACCGGACGCGCCGGCTTGATCGCGCGCCGCTTCCAGTTCGTGGACGCGCTGCGTCAGCCGCTCCAGCGCGTCGCGCTGCTGCACGAACTGCCCGCGCGCGATGAACGCAAGCAGCACGACCAGCAGCACCAGCAGCAGCGCCACGACCAGCGTGTACACATAGAGGCGCTCCACGGCGTCGGGGGATCGGGCCGGCTGCGGCACGTCGTTCTCCTTCAGGAGTTCCCGCCCTCGGGCGGGGGATCGGAATCAGACGGGTCTGGTCGGCGGCGCGGCGGCCGCCCCGGTCCGTTGTCACGCTGCGGCGGCTCATCCTCCGGCGGATCGAGCGTCGCCGCGGCGATCGACTCGGGTTTGAGCCGGTATGCCGCCCAGGCGTCCACATACTCGGTTCGCGGGGCGGGGCCGTCGTCGCGCGACGGGCGGCGCCGCAGCAGCATGTACGCCGTGATAGCGAAGACGATGAACAGCAGAGAGGATATCAGCACCAGCCGGGCCGTCGACTCCACCCGCCGCAGCACCTCGACATTCGGCGGCGGCCGCCCGGCATCGAGGTTCGGAAAGCCGCTCTGCGCCGGCGAAGAAGTCGTGCCGGGCGGCACCGGGGGGCGCTGCGCCAGGGCCGGAAGCGCGGAGAGCCAGAGCAGGCACGCAAAGAGCGCGGCGGCGCGCGTCGCGACCACGGCGGGAGTTTGCGGTCCCGCCATCATGAGGCGGCGCCGAAAAGCCCCGCGCGCGGGTCGCGCGGCATCTCGCGCGCGAGTTCCTCGAGCAGCTCGCGCGCCCGGGGTGTCAGTTCGCGCGGCGCCTCGATGCGAATCACCACGTACAGATCCCCCGCCTCCATCGCGCGATCCGCCGGAACCCCCCGCCCGCGCAAGCGCAGCTTCGTGCCGCTGGACGTGCCGGGTGGAATCGTGACCCGCGCCGGGCCGTCGGGGGTGGGCACCTCCACCCGCGCTCCCAGCGCCGCTTCCGTGAAGGTCAGCGGCAGGTCGACGAACAGGTCGCGCCCCTCGCGCCGAAACCACGGATGCGGCGCCACGCGAACGCGGATGATCAGGTCGCCGCGGCTGCCGAGGCCGTGCTGCCCCTGCCCGCGCACGCGGATGCGCTGCCCGTCGCCGACGCCGGGCGGAACGCGCACGGCGATGCGCTCGGTCGGCCCGCCGGGGGCGGCCAGCGCGATCTCCCGCGCGCAGCCGCGCAGCGCCTCATCGAAGCTCACGTCCACCTGCGTCTCGATGTCGGCCCCGGCCGCCTCGACCGGCGGTGCGCTGCGCCGCGCGCCGCGCGCGCGAGGACCGTTGCGGCCGGCGGCTGCTCCGCGCGAGAAGAACTGCTCGAAGATGCTGGTCAGGTCGCCGAAGTCGCCGAAATCGACCCGCACGGACTGCTCGCCGTGCGGCGCAGCGCCCCAGGACTGGAAGTCCGGCCGCGGTCCGCCCGCCCCGAAGCGGTCATATTCCGCCCGCCGCTGCGGGTCGCTGAGCACTTCGTAGGCCGCCTGCACTTCCTTGAAGCGCCGTTCGGCGGCCTTGTCGCCGGGGTTGCGGTCGGGGTGGTGCTGCTTGGCCAGTCGCCGATAGGCGGTCTTGATCTCGGCCTCCGTGGCCGTCCGCGAAACACCCAGAATCTGGTAAGGGTCCTTGTGCTGCATGGACAATCCGGCTCCGCCCCCGCGGCAGAATTGTAGGAGTGCCCGCGCAGCCCGGCAACGCGGCCGCGCGTCCGGCTACTCCGCGTTCTGCACCTGTTCCTTCAGCCGGTCGATCGCGCTCTTGATGTCGATGATGCAGCGCGCGATCTCCGGATCGCCGCTCTTGGCCCCCATCGTGTTTGCCTCCCGCAGCATTTCCTGCACGACGAAATCCAGCCGCCGACCGGCCGGCTCTCCGCCGGCCAGCGCCGCGTCGAACGCCTCCAGATGGCCGCCCAGCCGCGAGATCTCCTCGCTGATGTCGCTGCGATCCGCGTAGAGCGCCACCTCGCGCTGCAACCCCTCCTGCGACAATTGCAGGCTGCTCGTCGACAGCAGCTCATTCACCCGCACCAGCAGCCGCTGCGCGTACTCCTGCACCACCACCGGCACCCGACCGCGCACCAGCTCCAGCCGCTCGCGGATCACCGCGCAGTGCCGGCGCAGGTCCGCCGTCAGCACGCGGCCCTCGACGCTGCGCGACGCCACCAGCCGCTCGACCGCCGCATCCAGCAGCGCCTCGACGATGCCGCGAATCTCCTCGCGCTGCTGTTCATCCAGCTCGCGCGGCGCGATCACCCCCGGCAGCGCCGCCAGCGACGCCAGGTCGATGTGCAGGTCCGCCCCGCCGCCGGCCGCAGCCCGCAACTGGCGCACATACCCGGCAATCGCCGCCGCGTTGATCTCAGGGGCGGCGGCGGCCGTCGAATCGCGGACGAACAGCCGCGCATACACGCTGCCGCGCGTGATGCGCTGCCGCAGGCGGCGCTCCACGTCGGCCTCAAGGAACAGCAATTCGGAGGGCAGCGAAATCGACGCCTTGAAGTAGCGGTTGTTCACGCACCGCAGCTCGATGTGATACGCCCAACCGGCGTCCTCGCGCTGCGCATCACCGAAGCCGGTCATCGACAGGATCATGCCGCCCAGTGTAGCCGCGCCGCTCCCCTGACGAACCCCCCGACGCCACTTCCCGGCGACCCCGACCGCCGGGATTCCGATCGTCCCGTCTACAATCAGGAGCATGGCCGCCGCCGTCATTGATGCCCTCGACCGCCCGCTCGGCACGCTGCGCTTGTCCGTCACGGACCGCTGCAACCTGCGCTGCTCCTATTGCATGCCCGAGGAGCATTACAACTGGCTGCCGCGCGCCGAGCTGCTGCGCTTCGAGGAGATCGCCCGGCTGGCGCGGCTGTTCACCGACCTCGGCGTCGGCCGCATCCGCCTCACCGGCGGCGAGCCGCTGCTGCGCCGCGGGCTGCCGGAACTGATCGGGCTGCTGCGGCGTGTTGCTCCCGCGGCGGACCTGGCGCTGACCACCAACGGCGTCACGCTTGCGGGGCAATGCAGCGCTCTGCGCGACGCCGGGCTGCAGCGCGTCACGATCAGCCTCGACACGCTCGATCCCGACCGCTTCGGCGAACTCACCCGCCGCCCTGATCTGCCGGCGGTGCTCGAGTCGATCGCCGCCGCCCGCCGCGCTGGCTTCGCGCTCAAGCTCAACACCGTGGTGATGCGCGGATTCAACGACGACGAGCTGATCCCACTGGTCGAATACGCCGGATCGGTCCCCGCCGAATTGCGGTTCATTGAGTACATGGACGTCGGCGGCGCAACGCGCTGGAGCGCCGAGCGCGTCGTCTCGCGCGCCGAGATTCTCGACCGCCTCGCGCCGCGCTTCGGCCCGATCCAGCCGCTGCCCGCCCGCGGCGCCGCCCCCGCCGAGCGCTTCCGCCTCGCCGACGGCCGGGTCATCGGCATCATCGCTTCGACCTCGGCGCCCTTCTGCCGCGATTGCGACCGGGTGCGCCTCACCGCCGACGGCACGCTCTTCACCTGCCTGTACGCGACGGAGGGCGTCGATCTGCGCGGCCCCATCCGGAGCGGGGCCGGCGACGCGGAGATTGTCGAGCGCATCACGGCTGTCTGGCGATCCCGCCGTGACCGCGGAGCGGAATTGCGCGCGATGACCCGCGATCGGCGCGTGTTCATTCCGGTTGAAGCGCTGCGCCGTGATCCGCGCCTTGAGATGCACACCCGCGGCGGGTGATTTCGGTTGCCGCGGGCGGCCGCCGGTTGCGGTACGATCCGCCGCACGATGCGCATTCTGTCGCCCATCCTGCGATTTATCGGCGGCCTGCTGGTGCTGCTGATCCTGATCCTGGCCTTCATGATCAGCTCGGCGCATTTCGATCCGCGCGAACTGTTCCAGTGATCGCCGAATCCGGCAATGCGTGCGGGTCGCGGGCGTTGGGCCGATTGTCGCCGCGTGTGCCGCGGCGCCGCACCTGCAGGTCTCGTGCAGCGCGGCCGCGGCGATCGAGTGAATCGGAGAGAAATCGCATGCGCCGCCTGCCGACGCCGCAAACCGATGTCGTTTCGAACGGGATGGCAACCTTCCCCGCACGGCCCTGCTCGCGCTATTCGCCCGCCGGCGCGATGGCCGCCCTGCTGCTGGTCGGGGTCTTGTCGAGCGGGGCATTCTGCCGCGCCGCGCCGCCGCTGCTCGCCGCCGATGATCCGCTTGCCGCCGGTATCGCGGGCAAGAGCGCTCCGTTGGCCGCCCCGTCCGCGGTTCAGGACGAATCGCCGGCCACCGATTCGGTTCAGGACAAATCACCGGCCGCCGCCCTGGTTCAGGACGGGGTGCCTGCATCCGCCCCTGTGCGCAGCGCCGCCGGCCGGCGTTACCTCGATGACCGGCCTGCGCCTTACTCGGTCGGGTTGATCGAGCAGATCGAGCTGCCGGACCCGCGCCGCGACAACGCGCGGACGCGCTACCTGATCCGCTATCCCTCGAATGCGCCCGAGAACGAGCCGCGCCCGCTGGTGATTTTTTCGCACGGCGCCGGCGGCAGCGGCAATTCCTTCGCGGAATTGAGCGAGCATTGGGCCGGTCACGGCTTTGTTGTCATTCACCCCACCCACGGCGACTCAATCCGCCTTCGTCGCGAGCGCGGGGAGCGCGTCGAAGACCTGGGCCGCGACCTCGCTTCCGTCATCCGCCGCGTGCGCATCACCGACCGTTGCGCCGACGTGCGCCTGATCCTCGACTCGCTGGAGCAGATCGAATCCGCCATTTCGGACCATCGCGCTGCCGGTTCGTCCGCCCCGGAGGGCGGCGACGGTCCGCCGCGCATGCGCATCGACCCGCAAAGAATCGCCATGGCCGGCCACTCGGCCGGAGCCATGACGACGCAGTCGCTGGCCGGGGTTCGCTTCTACGCCTTCGGCCGGGCCGCCGCCCCGTTTGCCGAACCGCGCATCGGCGCGTTCATCGTGATTTCGGGGCAGGGGCTTTCCAGCCGCGGGTTCCGACGCGATTCGTGGTCGCAGATTCAGAAGCCGATGCTCGTGATCGCCGGGTCGGAGGATCGCTCGGCCGTTTCGGATGAGACCCCTGAAGGGCGCCGCCACCCCTTCGAGTACGCCGCACCGGGGGACAAGTACCTGCTGTATATCGACGGCGCGACGCACGGCTCCTACGCGGGCAAGACCGTGGTGCGCGTGCTTGGAGAAAAGCCGCCGAAGAACATCGACTACATCACGTCGATCGTGGCCGATGGGACGCTCGCATTCCTCGACTGTCACGTCCGGCGGCGCGATTCCGGCTGCGGCTACCTGGATTCAGACGAGTTGGAGCGTCGAACGGGTGGGAAGGTCGAGGTCAAGCGGAAGTAGGCCGCAGGGGGATCGGTGGGCTGGGGTGGGTAATTTGTACCCAACTGGGTAACCGGCGCCGAGTTTCCGCATCCGGGCGGTCGCTGCGAATCACCGTTGCCCCAGCCACATCGATCATAAAGCCAACACAAACATCTACTTAAGACAATTCCGGGAATCTGCTCAAGTCGCGTCGCAATTCTGGCACACGGGTTGCTTTGTGACTCATGACGCGGTCGAGCACGGGACGGGAGCCCCGGTGCCTGACCGTGTGCCGAATCCTGTGGGAGACAGGAGGAGGCGGACTGGGCGTTCGGATTCGCTCCCCGAACGCTCGAACGATGCGGGACCTCGCCGGAGAGGCTGCCAGAGGGGCCCGGCAGCGGCCGGACGAGGTCCCAATTCTTCCCAACCTTCGCTTGGAGAGGCTCGGCGCCCGACCGCGCCGACACGGGGCCGCCCGACACGTTGGGGCGGGCGGCCCCCTCACGCTTTCCGGATCCCCCCATGCCCGCGCGCCCCGCAGCCGCAAACCGCCGTTTCAAGGGCTGCGGCCGAGGTGACTCATTCCCCGCCGCCCAGCAGTGCATGCAGGTCATCGGGCAGCGTCGTCGGCCGACCATCCCGACCAACCAGCACCAGCGTCGAGGACGCTTCGGCCAGCAGCGTATCCCCGCGGCGCAGCTCATAGACGTGATCCACGCGAACCCGCGTGAAGCGCTCCGTCCGCGTGGTCAGCGCGAGGACGTCGTCATAGCGCCCCGGCGCGCGATAGCGGCATTGCAGCGAGGCCACCACGTAGAACAGCCCGCGCGCCTCCATCTCGCGATAGGCGATTCCGGTGCGGCGAAGAAGCTCGGTGCGCCCCATCTCGAAAAAGACGAAGTACCGCGCGTGGTGCAGGTATCCGAAGGAATCCACCTCCGAATACCGCACGCGAATCTCGATCGTGTCGCTGTCCACGGGCATCGTCCCGCGATCATCGCCGCGCTTCTGGTCCGCGACAAGCGGATGCGGCTTCGCCGCTCGGCGCGGCCGCCGCCGCCGGCGCTTCGGCCATCGTCGGGGCCTTCCCGGTCTTGGCAATTCGCCGGACGCCCGGCGGAGTTGTATAGTTCTCTCACCATGCGGCCGCCCCGCCGCTGCGCTCCGCGAAAGCGAGGACCGTCATGTCATCGACCCGTCCGTTGCTCCGATCCGTTGCACTGCTGCTGTTGCTTCCGCCGGCCGCATCCAGCCTCGGTGAAATCACGACGCTGCGCGGCCGCGTCGAAGCCACGGTCATCCAGTACGACAAGGGACAGCCGGTCGCCGAGGAACAGGCGCTGGACGTCTTTCCGCAGACTTCCCCTCTGCCCTTGCGCGTCCTGGCGCTTGTGCAGGCCCGCGCCGACCTCGGCCGGCCCGCTCGGCGGCGGATCGGCCGCTGCAGCGCTCTTCGACCCCACGACCGTCGCCGGCCCCGATCCGGATGAGCTGGCTCTGCACCTGTCGCTCAATGCGGCTGCGGCGGACGTGTATTTCGAGGGCAAGGCCCGCAGCCGCGAGGAGCGCGACGTCGTCTTCAGTTCGGCGGAATTGGGCAACGCCGCCGATGGGCAGACCGTTCGCGTCGCGGGGCGGCTCTTTCTCGACGCCGTCGTCGTCACCTATTCGCGGCGCTCGAACCCGGACCTGACCGATGCGCGGCTGGCGCTGCGCGTGAACGTGGTCCGCGTGGACAAGGCCGGCGTCAGCACCACGTTGTTCGACGGCGGTGTAAGCGTCACCGGCGGCGCGAACGGGCAGGTGTCGATCGTCGCCACCGGCGATATCCCGGCCGGCCGGCTGATCGCCGGGACCAACCCGGCCTTTCAGCCGGCGGAGTTTCCCGTCTTCGCCATCGCAGTGATCCCGCCCACAACGCTGGACTATGAATATGACGCCGTCGTCGGCGAGCCGTTCACGTTGATCGCCACGGTCGAGCTGGATGGCGCCACGATCCCCGACGGCGTCGGCGTCACCGCGCTGGTCGGCTCAGCCCCCGAGAATCTGCAAGCCGTGGTGGATGCCTCGTTCGGCGCGGGGAGCGGGGCGGCGCTGACGCAGCGCATTTCGCAGGAGCGCCGAACCGCGGCCGAGCGCGTCGAGTCCGCCGGCGGCGGCCCGACCCGCCTGTGCGGGCTGTTCGGGATCGAGGGGTTGCTGCTGCTGGCGCTGGCCGGCCGGCCGCTGCTGCGGCGTCAGGGGAAGGGCACGCAGCGCAGAATCGCGCGGTCGGTCGCCACGTAGAGCGTGCCCGACGGGCTGAATGCGATGTCGCGGATGGGGGTGGGGAAGCTCTCGGCGAACAGCTTTCGCGAAGCGACGCCGATGCGGTCCGGGTGGAGCGTCAGGCGTTGCACCCGCCCGCGGCCGGACTCCGCGTAGAACAGGTCGCCGCGCTGCGCCGGTCCATATTTCGCGCCGGGGTTGAACGCCAGGCCGATGATGCCGGGGTTTTCGCGGCCCGTTGCCAGGATCGGATCGACATAGTTCGGCGTGTTGTCCACAAAGTCGAACTCGGCGTCCGTGTTCGCGGTTCCAACCACCTCGGGCCAGCCATAGTTCGCCGCGGCCGCGATGCGGTTGATTTCGTCGTCGCCGGAGGCATTGTCATCGGCGGCGAAGAGCACGCCTGTCTGCGGCTCGAGCGCCAGGCCCGTCACGTCGCGCAGCCCGCGCGCGAACACCGCCGAACCGGCGGTCGGATTGGACGCCGGGATCGTCCCGTCGTCGTTGTAGCGCAGCACTTTCCCGCCCAGCGCGTCATCCTCCTGCGGGGCGGCCTCCTCCCCCAGATCGCCCAGCGCCACGCACAGCCGGCCCTCCGCGTCAAAGGCGATTCGGCCGCTGATGCGGCTCGTCGTCGTGCCGGCCGGCAGCGATGCGACGAACAGTTCGCCGCCCGTGGCCTTGTCCCCGTCGGCCACGAAATAGACGACGCGATTGTCAATGACCGCCTGCGGATCGGTGGTTGTCTCGCCCGTGTCGCTGCGCGTGTAGAAGACGTACACACGCCCGTTGCGCGCAAAGTCGGGATGCAGGGCGATGCCCAGCAGCCCGCGCTCGCCCGCGGCGTTCACCGGCACCTCGGCGAACGGGTCGGCCAGCAACTCGCCGCCTGCGATCACGCGAATCCGCCCGGTGTTTTTCTCGGTGAAAAACACCCGCCCGTCCGCCGCGACTGTCACGCCGCCCGGCCGCTCAATCCCCGCGGCGACGTACTCGGCATCCGTTCCCGCCGCCACGCGGATCGGCGGCGGCAGGTTCGAGCCGGTGATGCAGCCCGAGACCGCGAGAGCGAAACCAAGCAGAACAGCCGTGCCGGTCGTGCGTGACATCCGTGTGCGCCTCGTGCGGGGCCGACGCGGGTCGAGCGGCGTCAGCGCGGGGTCGGAAAGAGCGCCGGACGGTCGGGGGCGTCGGCGCCGGGCGCGCGTCTCCCGCGCGCCCGCTGACCGATGATACCCCGACCGCCCGGTGCGGACAGGCCCGTCCGGAGCCGGGCCTGCCGCGGCACTGTGGGTTACTGGCGGTTGCCGTCGTCCCAGCCGGCGGAGACGGTCAGGTTGAAGGGCACGCGCTCGATGCGCGAATCGCTCCAGTACTCGACCGCGATGGTCGCGGTCTGCGCCGCCTGCGGGAACTGGAAGTAGCGCTCGACCTGCGACTGCGTGCCGAAGGACATGCGGCTCGATCCGGCGGCGGTGGCCTTCAGATCGTTGCCGTTTTCATCCAGGAAGCGGATCTGCTTGATCGCGCCGTCGTCGCTGCGGGTCATCAGCGTGACCTGCTGCGCTGCGTCGCCCCAATCCGGCTTGGCGACCTTCGTGATTGTCCACTCGATCGGGCCGGTCTTGAACTCGGTCTTGTCCTTGAAGGACACGTTCTTCTGCTCGAACGTGTCAAACTTGCTGGCGGTGCGGATCGAGAAATCGCCGCTGGCCGTGATCTTCCGCAGGCCGGTCGCCGGCACGCCACCCTTGATCGACAGGCGGATGCGCTTGCCGTCGGGAGCGACCTCGCTGACCCACAGCCCGCTCATGCCGACCCGGTTGGACAGCAGGTTCGTGCCCTGGTCGTCGCGCAGCGCCGTGATCGCGCTGTTGTTCTCATCCACGCCGATCAGCCCGCCCGTGGGGCGCTCGATCACCAGCTTGATCTCAGTGCCCTCGAAGCCGGCGAACTGGTTTTCGCCGGTGTTCTCCATGGCGCGCTCGACGGAGACGCCCATCACGCGAACCCGCGGCGCGGAGCCGCGCTGCGCGTCGCCCGTCTGGGCGATCAGGGTGCCGACCAGCGCCGCCGCCGCGGCCGTGCAAAGAAGCATGCGAGTCATCAGTGTGTTCCTTTCTGATCTGATCCGTTCCGGCCCGATCCGACGTGGAATGCAGGGCGCGTACGACTTCCTGTAGCGCTTATCGGCAGCGCTGCGCGCCCGCCTTCCACCCCGCCGCCGCGCAGGGTTTGCGCGGAATTCCGCCCCTGCCGTGCTGGCGCAGCCGCCCTCGTGCGTCACAATGCCGCCCGGGCGCGTGCCCGACGGAGATTCCCGCCATGACCGACGCGCCGCCGATCGAAGCTCCCGCCCGGCGCTCTATCGCGAATCACTGGTACATCTTCGCCGGCCTGCTGATCGGGGCGATCGGCGGATTGATCGCCAAGGCCATGCTCCCGCCCGGCGAGGACGGTGCGGACCATCCCAATCTCACCTGGGCCGTCGCGAACATCGCCAAGCCCGTCGGCGAGATTTTCCTCCGCCTGATCTTCATGATCGTCGTTCCGCTCGTGGTGTCGGCCCTGATTCTGGGCGTGGCCGGGCTGGGTGACGCGCGCCGCCTGGGCCGCGTCGGCGCCAAGTCCTTCGGGTTCACGGTGCTGCTTTCCGGCCTGGCGGTGATCATCGGCCTCTCGCTGGCCAACACGATTCAGCCCGGTTCGGCCATCAGCCCCGAGACGCGCGAGGAGCTGGTCGCCCGCTACGCCGATGAAGCCGAACAGACCATGCAGCGCGCCCGGTCCGGCAAGAGCACGCGCGATGCGCTGCTCGACCTGATCCCGCGCAATCCGCTGCGCGAGCTGGTCGGCGCGACCGACGGCAGCTCCCCCGGCGGCGGAATCCTGGCGGTCATGTTCTTCGCGCTGGCGATCGGCACGGCGCTGCTTTTCAACCCCGCGCGCGCGGCGCCGCTGCTGGCCGTGCTGGAGGGCATCTTCGACGCCTGCATGGGGATCATTCAGTTCGCCATGCGCCTCGCGCCGATCGGCGTGGCCGGCCTGATGTTCGGCCTCACCGCCACCGTGGGGGTGGATGTGCTCAAGCTGCTGGGCTGGTTCGTCGCGACGGCGCTGGGCGCGATGCTGATCCAGTATTTCGTGGTGTACAGCATCGCCATCTGGTCGCTGGGGGGCATGTCGCCGGGGCGCTTCTTCTCGCGCATCAGCGAGGTCACGCTGACCGCCTTCGCCACGTCATCGTCAAACGCCACCCTCCCGACCGCGCTGCGCGTGGCGCGGACGCGGCTGGGCCTGCGGCCCGACGTCTCGAACTTCGTCCTCACCATCGGCGCAACGGCCAACCAGAACGGCACCGCCCTCTATGAAGGCATCACCGTCCTGTTTCTTTGCCAGGTCTTCGGCATTCAGTTGGATCTCGGCCAGCAACTGGGCCTGATGCTGATCTGCATCCTCGCCGGCATCGGCACCGCCGGCGTGCCGAGCGGTGCGCTGCCCTTCATCGCCCTGGTCGCCGCCTCCTACGGTGCTCCCGCCAGCGCCATCGGCATCATCGTCGGCGTTGATCGCGTGCTCGACATGTGCCGCACCGTCGTCAACGTCACCGGCGACATCGTCATCGCCGCCTGCGTCAACCGCACCGAGGCCGCGCGCGAGCCGGCGCCGCCGGGCGCTGCTGCTTTGTAGGCGGCGATTCGATCATCGGTGTGATGTTTCCCGGCTGCGCCGCCAGAAGGCAATTCGCATGCCGCGCGCGGCTCATCGACCCGCGAGCAGCTCCCCCAGCAGATCGCACACGCGGTCCATCGGCCGCGATTGCTCCAGCGGCCCGATCGTCTCATCCAGTTGCGCGACCATCAGCCGCCGCCATCCCTCATCGCGCAGCAGCATCCCCGCGATCGTCGCGATCTGTTCGGCCGTCGGGTCGATCATCAGCTCCGGCACGATCCGCCGGCCGGCGAGAATGTTCGGCATCGCCAGGTGTGGCGTGCCCAGCACGCGCCGCCCGATCGGCCGGTAGAGCCGCCCCAGCGCACCGGCGTGATAGGTGACGATCATCGGCTTGCGCTGCGCCGCCACCGCCAGCGTACCCGTCCCCGATTTCACCAGCACCAGGTCCGCCGCCGCGATCAGCTCGGCCGGATCCCCGACCACCACCTCCGCATCCACCCGCTGCCGCCCCACCTCCGCCAGCAGCTCCGGCCGCCGGTCCGCGCTCGCGCAGGACACCAGCGCTCGAATGCTCAAACCCGTCCGTCGCAGCAGCCGCACCGCTCCGAGTTGCAGCGGCAGCAGCCGGCGGATCTCGTGTTCGCGCGACCCCGGCATCAGCGACACCACCCGCGCCGCACCGTCGCGCAGCGCCGCCGTCCGGCCCGCATCCGGCGGCTCCGCCCGCAGCCGCTCGAACAGCGGCTGACCGACGCAGACGGCGTTCACGCCGGCCGCGCGCAGCCGCTGTTCCTCGAAGGGGTACAGGCAGGCCACGCGCGTCACGTCGCTGCGCAGCCAGCGCTCGCGGTAGCTGCGCGACGCCCACGTCTGCGGCGCGATGAAATAAAGCACCGGCAGCCCGCGCCGCCGGGCACGCCCCGCTAACCCGCGCAGCCCCAGCTCGATCAGCCCCAGGTGCAGCGCCGAGGAATCCAGCAGCACCACCGCGTCCGGCCGCCGCGCTTCCCAGCTTCGCTCCACCTGCCGCGCCAGCCGCAACCCCGCCCCGATCCGCCCCACCACGCGGTCCAGCATGACCGCCCCGCCGGTGAGGTCGGCCAGTGAGTCCGCCCCGGCCGCGCGCATGTGCGGCCCGGTCAGTCCGAAAAAGCGGATGCCGGGAAATCGCTCGCGAGCGCGACGGATCAGGTGCGCGGCGTGCTCGTCCGCGGAGGCCTCGGCTACGGAGATGAATACATCCGCCATCGCCCGGACAGCGTACCGGCGGAGGCGGCCAACCGCCCGCCCGCGGTGTGCAATCGCCTCTGAACAGCGGCATGGCCCGCCGTGCACACCATTCCGGCCGAACCGTCGCCGCTCCGTTCACGCCGCGCACCCGCGGATGACGAGCTCGGTGCGGCGAACCCGCCCGAACAGCCGGACCCGGCCGCGAATTCCGGGCGATGGTGGTCCTGCATCCCGGCGTCCCCCCCGGCGCCTGCTACACTGATGTCAGCGACACCGGCCGAGGCCGGCGGCGGCGCGACTCCGAGCCGCGTGCGCGATCGCGCTGGGCGCACGTTCGCGCCGGAAGCGCTATCGCGCAGCGTGTGGAGTTGCGCTGGGCGCTGCCGGTGTGCGGCCGGTGGTTGCAGACGGGAGACCCGCGGCATGGGGCTGTTCAAGTCGAAGCAGGAACGGGCGATCGAGCGCGACATCAAGATCCGCCAGGGCATCCGGCGGATTGAGAAGGCCGTGGCCGAGCAGAACAAGTTCGCGGATGAATTCGTCCGCAACGCCCGCCACGCCCGTGAGATCGGCGACACCGCGGCCTACCAGTTCATCCGCAATTCGCTCCGCAAGACCGCCGCGATTCGCAAGCTGCTGGAGCGGCAGTTGCTGGCGGTGCGGCATGCGCTGCTGGTGAAGCGCCAGGCGGAGGCGGTCGCCGATTTTTCCGAGGCGATGTCGATGATGGCGGCCGCGGTCTCCGAGCTGTACGGCCGCACGGACGTGGCGAAGGTGCAGATGAACTGGGAACAGGCGATGGCCCGCAGCCAGACGATGGAGGAGCGGATGGGCCTGTTTCTGGACGCGGTGGAGCAGGGGGCCGCGGCGGACACCGCGGTCAGCGCCGCGGACGCCGTCAGCGATGATGAGCTGGACCGGCTGATTGATGCGGAGGACGCGGCTGCGCAGGCCCGCGACAGCGAGCAGATTTCGTCGCTGCGGGCGGAATTGGACGCGCTGCGCAACCCGGGTCGGAAGGAGACGAAGTAGGCGGGCGGGCGGGCTGGCGCTGCAGCCGCTCATGTGTCGGTTGCTCCGGCTGCGGAGCGCGCCGCTCCGTCGACGGCGCGCCGCTCCGTCGACGGCGCGCCCTGCTTCGTCGACGGTGCGCCCTGCTCCGTCGACGGCGCGCCGCTCCGCCCATGCCGGGTGCCATGCTTTCGCGGTACTCCGCGTAAGCATGCTCCTGGTCCACAGGGCGTTGGGCGCCATGCCGACGGCTTTGCGTCGGCATGCCTTCGCCCGCAAGGGCGCATCGTGGCACCGCCCTTCCGGGCGGTGCAGTGCATCGGGCAGAAGCCCGATGCTACTTGCCGGGTGGCATGCTTTCGCTGTACTCAGCGTAAGCATGCGCTCCGCCCGCAAGGGCGCACGATCGTTGCCAGGGCCTTCAGGCCCTGGAGTCCTGCATTTATAGAATTTGTAGGGTGCGTTCGGACCGCTCGAAGCGTCGCGCATGCATCGCACCAACCGGCCGCTGTCCGAACGCACCCTACCCCTGCATGCTTACGCGGATTACCGCGAAAGCATGCCCCCGGACAGTTTCACCCATGCGGCGCGCCGCTCCGTCCACCGGGCGCCGCGCTCCACGGCCCGCTCGCCCATTGACGGGGCGTGAGGCGACCGCGACAATTGCCGTTTAGGTCCGCCGCCTGTTCGCCGGTCGATACGGGCGAACTGGCGTTCCTCGCCGTCGATACCCGCGCCCGACGCGCGGGACTTCGACGGCCCGCAGGGCGGCAAGTCCGTGCTATGTGTGCTGCGATGAGGCAACTCGCACGTCGAAGTCGTCCCGCGGCGCGCGATGCTGACGGCGACAATCGGCGAATAGGGCGATCCATGCTCAACCAAATTCGGCGGGAAATCACCGACACATATTATCAACAGAACTTCCCGAACGACGGGCAGCGCTTCATGGCGTGGTATCTCCGGCGCGTCATGCTGCGCGACCGGATCACCACGCGAGACGACATCACCGACGGCGCCAATGACAAGCAGATCGACGCGGTAATCGTAGATGATGACGAACGCCGGATTGTCATCGTTCAAGGAAAGTTCATTGCCGAGGGCTTGGTTGACGGTGAACCGTTGCGCGAAGTGCTGGGCGCTTGGGCGCGTCTCCAAGACCTTGAAACACTCCAGCAGGATTGCAACGACAAGCTCAAGCAGAAACTCGAGGCGGTGAGGCGCGCGCTTGAGGACGAGTACCGCGTCGATTTCGAATTGCTGACCACTGGCACGCTCACGGACGCCGCCAAGGCGGACATGAAGGCGTTCACGGATCGCCTAGAGGAGTCTGACGACTTCGCGGCTGGTCTGCACCTTGTCGATACCGAAGTCCTGCAACTCAGGCTGGCCGAGGCCGAGGCGATGGAACTGCCGTCGCTGGACCATACTATCGTCGTGGAACCGACCAGTACCCTTGTTACACGAAACGGTGAGCAGCAAATCGTGATTACGATGCTCCCGCTAGCCGAGTGCCTTCGCTTTCCGGGCATTATCGACGGGCGGCTGTTCCGAAAGAATGTTCGCCAGTCGCTTGGCAGCACGAACAAGGTCAATCGCGCGATGCGCGCGACTATTCACAGCGACCGCGTTCGGGATTTCTTCTACTACCATAACGGCGTTACCGCGCTATGCGATACGCTTGAAGTCAGCACCGACAGGAAGATGCTCACCGTAAGAGGTCTGAGTGTCGTAAACGGCTGCCAGTCCATTTCAACGATCTTCAGTTCGTCCGAGCGCGTCAGGACGGATCAGGCAAGGAACGCATTTATCCTGTTTCGCCTCTACGAGATCCCCGACCGGGCGATGGGCGACCGTATTAGCGTCAACACGAACTCCCAAAGCGCAGTCAAACCGCGTGACCTACGCTCCAATGACAAGGTGATGATCGGGCTGAAGCGCGCCTATGAAGCGAAGTACGTGGATGGATGCTTCCTGACGAAACGCGGTGAAGAGCGCCCGGCCGACCGCGACACGGAAAAAACCGTTGATGTCGCTATCCTCGCCAAGATGATTATGGCATGGCATTGCCAGCGCCCGAACATCTCGTACAACGAGAAGAAGCTTTTTGACGAGCACTACAAGACGATTTTTCGCACGGGATACGACCCTGCGAACACTCTTGCTTTGCAAACTTGGCTTAATGCGATTGACGGTGCATGGCCGAACCTCGCGCTAAACGACGTGCTGAAAGCCGGTCGCGCGTACGTCAAGTACCACCTCCTGTTCTCAGTGTCGTCGATCTTCGCGGGCGTCAACAGGCAGCCGAATTTGGTCATCGAGCCTCATTTCACACTGGAGGCGACGAAGCAGGCGAGCGGGATTCTGCCGCTTGCAGCCAATTGCCTTGAGAACGCGCTACAGGCCGCGGTGAATACCGCGCAGATTGCGGGAAAAGTCTTCAGCCCTCAGAACTGGCTTAAGAGCATTCAGGCCGTGCAGGGCCAAATGCTCGTCGCGGGTACAGTCGCTGGGATGCTGCCGGGCATGCCGAACAGCGCGGCGCTACTCGAATCCATGAGAGCCCCCCTTGGTGCGTTCCACCAGCGTTGGTCCGCGGACTGACACGCGCGCGTAAATGCACGCCGAATACACCCCGGGCGCGCCCACTGGTTCGAATCCTCCTTGTTAATGCCAGTGATGTCGACCACAGTCAGGCCCGTCACGTTCGGGCTGGATGCGAAGTGGTAGCCGGCCTTCCAATCGCCGTTGCCGCGCTTTGTGCCGGCTGCGCCGAGGAAGAGACATTCGCCTTCGACCGCAGATGGTGCGCTCGAACCGCACGATGCGTCGCGCATGCATCGCACCAACCGGCCGCGGTCCGAACGCACCCTACCCCTGCATGCTTACGCGGAGTACCGCGAAAGCATGCCACCAACCGAATGCCACCAACCGCATGCCACCAGCCGCGAAGGCACGCCACCGGCCGCTTTCTCCTGCCGGCCGCGAATGGCGTAGCCCAGCTCGGCCGACGAATTCGCCCTACAATGCGCGCCTCGGCAGGCACGGCTCGTCACGCGAAGTATCGGGCCGGTCATGGAGGATGTTCGTGAGCACGCGACCGATCGCCGTCTTCGATTCCGGAATCGGCGGGCTGACCGTCGTGCGGCATCTGCGCAGCCTGCTGCCCGCGGAGAATCTCGTCTATTTCGGCGACACCGCGCGCGTGCCCTACGGCTCGAAGTCGCAGCGCACCGTCGCCGCCTTCTCGCTCGACGTGGCCCGCTTCCTGATGCCGTTCGAGCCGAAGCTGATGGTCGTGGCCTGCAACACCGCCTCCGCCCTGGCCATGAACGAGCTGACGCGCGAGTTGCCCGTCCCGGTCGTCGGCGTGCTCGAGCCATCGGCCGCCGCCGCCGCCCGCCTCGTGCGCGACGGCGTCATCGCCATCCTCGCCACCGAGGCCACGATCGCCAGCGGCGCCTATCCCGCCGCCGTCCGCGCAGCGCGACGCGACGCCGAGGTCGAGGCCATCGCCTGCCCGCTGTTCGTGCCGCTGGCCGAGGAGGGCCGCGAAACGGACGATCCCGCCGTGCGGCTGATCGCCGAGGGGTATCTCGCGCCGCTGCGCAGCCGCCGGGTGGACGCGGTGGTGCTGGGCTGCACGCATTACCCGCTGTTGCGGGAGGCGATTGCGGCGGCGCTGGGTCCGGACGTGGCGATTGTCGACAGCGGGCGCGAGGCGGCGCTGCAGGTGCAGCAGGCGCTGGCGGCGCTGAGCATGTTGTCCGCGCAGAGCGCACGCGGTAGCATGCGCTGCTTCGTGAGCGACAATCCGCAGCGGTTCCGCCGGCTGGGCGCCCGCTTCCTGAATGAGGACGTGGACCCCGTCGAATTCGTCGAGCCGGAACGCTATGCCACCTCTGCCGCGACCGCATTGCCCCCCGCCTGATCCATCCCGCCGTCGCAGTCGGGTCGCGCGCTGCGCGGCGGTCGCTCCTGCGCTGCTGCTGGTTGCGCTGGCCGGCGGCTGCTCCGACGGCCAGGTGGACCAGGCATTCCGCCGGGTGTTCGAGTTCCGCCGAACGCCGCAGCAATACGCGCTGATCGCCTTTTCCGACGCCGATCCGGACGTCCGCCGCGACGCGCTGACGCGCCTGGCGCGCAGCAGCCAGTTCGACCGCGACTGGGCCGTGCAGGGGTATGTGACCATCGCCCTGCTGGAGTCGAATGACCAGACCCGCTGCATCGCCGTGCGGGCGCTGGCGCGCTGCCACGATCCCCGCTCCGTGTCGACGCTGCTCATGCTGCTCAATCATGAGCAGCACCCGCCCGAGTCGGTCCGCCCGCCGACGGACATCGTTCGATGGGACGCAGCATTGGGGCTGGCCGAATTGTGCGAACAGGGGCACGTCGAAGCGGCCGATGCCGACGCCGTTCGCAATACGTTCATCGCCCGCCTGAAGGGGGACGCGGACTATCACGTTCGCACCGCCGCGGCCCGCGGGCTGGCCGCATTCCCCGGCGATGAGACCATTCTGGCGCTGATTGCGGCGCTGCGCGATGAGCGCTTCGCCGTCGCATACGCCGCCGAGGACTCGCTGGCGCGGCTGACCGGCGTGACGCACGGCTGCAGCGCGCTGCGCTGGGAACAGTGGCTGGCGGAGCATCCGGCCGACCGGCTGTCCGGGGATGGGCAACTGCCGGCCGGTCGGCAGCCGCCCTATCGCAATCGCTGGGAAAAGGCGATGTGGACCACCGGGCAGATGTACCGGGCGCTCTTCCCCGGCCGCAAGGAATAACTTCCGCTAGGGACAAGGTCGGCCGATGTCCGGCAGCGCGACGAGGCAGGCCACGAAGGGGTCGATGTCGAAGAGGTCCAGCCGGCCGTCGCGGTTGACGTCGCCGGCGCAGACGCGATCCACGTCCGGATACGTCAATGCGAAACTATCGGCGTCCACCAGCGCCAATACGAACGCATCCACGTCAAAATTTGTGACGCGCCCGTCGCCGTCAAGATCGCCGATCAGCGCGGCGCAGCCGGCGCTGGAAAGGAATCGGGTGGCGCGATCGGGGTAGCCGGGCGCCAGGATGCGCTCGATTGCGCCATCCGGGCGCAATTGGAGGATTCCGGCGTCAGCGGAGACGAGCAGCGCGCCGTCGTCGTGCTCGATCACGCCGCGGGGTCGGAGGATCGCGTAGGAGGCGAGGATGTCGCCGGTTGGCGCGAATTCGCGCACTTTGTCAGCGAATGTGTCGCAAGTGACGACGCGGCCGTCGGAGCGCAATGCGAGCTGCTGGGGGTGAATCAGCGCCGAATCACGCGAAAATGCGCCAATGCGCGCTCCGGCGGGGGTGAAACGCCAGATGGCGTCGAGCGTGACATCGGTGATGAGCAGGTCGCCGTCGGGCAGATCATCGGCGGGGTCTTCGTTCTGATTTTCGGGGAGGGCGGCCGGCGGGCGATGCAGGATGCCGACGGCCTGGTAGGGTCCGAGGCGCGGGTGGTGGGCGATCGGGGTGGAGAGCGTGCCGGTGCGGGGGTCGAAGCGGCGGACGCCTTCGCGGCCGGCGGCGATCCACAGTTCGCCGGTGGGAGCGAGGGCCAGTCCGCGGGCGTCGATGTCGGTGGCGATGGGGCCGAGTTCTTCGCCGGTGTCGGGATGCAGGGCGATGACGCGACGTGCGCGGGGGTCGGAAATGACAATCGCGGCGGGGTGCAGCACGCCGGAAAGGCGGATGGGGGCGATGCGGCGAGCATCGAGGGGGGAGGATGCCGGCACATTGTCGGGGAGCGGGAGAGAGCGGGCGATTGTGCCGTCGGCGGGGTTGATCCAGAGCAGGGCGTCGGCGCGGTCGTCGGGGACGGCGATCAACGGCGGTGCGGCGATAGCGCTGGCGGGGGCCAACGTGGCGACGGCAACGGACACGATCAGAAGGAGTTGCGGAATAGGGGTGGGCACGATTGCGCCTCCAATGCGCTGGGCGGCGGGAGTGACGGCCGCGGCCTACCCCTATTTTCGGAGACGCGGGGGGGTTGGAATCAGGTCATGTGGGGCAATTGGGGGGCAATTACCCCAGATTCCGATTGACCTGCGAGGGCGATTGGGCGACACTGGAATGGGCGAGAGTCAGGGGCAATTCTATTGTGAGCGTCGTGCTCGGCCGCCCGGCGTGCCGAGGCGGTGCCGAACCCCGTACCTGGAGGGCATCTCAGATGCGAGACGCAATCGGTTTTTTTGTCGCGTTGACGGCCGTCTCGGCCGCGAGCGCTGCACTGCCGTACAAGGTCATTGTTTCGGAGATTCCGGGTCACCCTTCGTCGGTCGCACCCGGTGCAACGGACCTGCTGGGCAACCCGATGTTCACGGAGTTCAAGGCGCTGGAGGACCTGGCGGTCGCTCCGGACGGCAAGAAGTGGCTGCTCAAGGCGCGCACGAACGCCGGTTCGGACCTCGAGACGTACCTGGTGCTGGGTGAGAACCTGACGTACGGGTACTTCGCGCACGAAGGGCGGCCGGTTCTGGGCGGCGCGCCGGGTGAGCTGTACGACTTCTTCGACGCGAAGAACAGCTTCAACGATCACGGGCACCTGGCCTACGGCGTTCGGGCGCGGGGCGGGGTGGCGTCGGTGTTTGAGAAGATCATCGTGTGGGACGGCACGACGCACACGATCGTCGTGCAGATGGGCGACCTGTGCATCGGCACGCTGGATGAGCCGCCGGCGGTCAGCGGCGACGAGCGCTTCGGCAACTCGCTCAACGGCATCCACCTGCTCAATGACGGGCGGGTGGGGTTCGTGGCGATCACGATCGACAATTGCAGCTCCTTCCGCCGTCCGGCGGTTTTCTACAACCACACCAAGTTCCTGCAGTCGCGGACGGATTCGATCGCGGGCGTGCCGTGGGACAGCTTTGACTCGGACGGCTTCTTCACGACGCCGGACGGGGCGCACTGGTACGCCGAGGGCGATGACGAAGGCGCGACGGCGACGGACAAGATCCTGGTGGTGGACGGCGCGGTGGTGCTGCGCGAGGGTTCGCCGATTCCGGGCGGGGCGACGACCATGACGGACGTGTTCAACGTCGAGATGATCAGCGACGGCACCTGGTTTGCGCGCGGTGATGATCCGGCTGACAATGACTTCGCGGTGCGCAGCGGGACGACGCTGGCCCGGACCGGGGACGAGATTTGCCCGGGCGCGGGCGAGAACTGGTCGGCGGTGATCGCCGGCTTCACGGGCAACGTGAAGGGTGATTTTGTGATCGCGGGACAGTCCACCCATGCGGACACCTCCGCCGACTACGTGATCGTGCTGAACAACGATCGCGTCGTGGTGCGCGAGGGCGACCCGGTGGACCTCGACGGCAACGGTGCGTTCGACGACAACGTTTTCATCGGCCGCGGCAACGCGGCCCTGGCGGCGTTCAACCCGGACGACATGTACCTGACCAACCAGCGGGTGCTGTACTTCATCGCCTCGCTGCGCGACGGCGCCGGCAATGACCTTGGCTCGATCCCGGCGTTCGGCAGCGGCGGCAATGCGCTGATCCGCGTGCGGCTCAACGAACTGGGCGACATGAACTGCGACGGGCTGGTCAACAACTTCGACATCGACCCGTTTGTGATGGCGCTGATCGATCCGTCCCTCTACCAGGCCACGTTCCCGGATTGCAACCGCAACCTGGGCGACGTGAACGAGGACGGGCTGTTCAATAACTTCGACATCGACCCGTTCGTCGAAGCGATTCTCTAACCTGAGAACGGCGTCGGACGCGCGGCCGCTCAGGCGCGCGACACGGTGACATCCTCGGCGACCCGTCGGGCAGCCTGGCCCGGCGGGTCGTCGGCTTTGAATGCCCCTCGCGCGGCGCGCTGCAGCACCAGGCGCGTCGCGCCGGCCTCGGTTTCGAAGCCGCGGATGGCGAAGCCGAGTGCGGCGGCGGTGGAGGCCAGGTCGCGGGCGGAGAGGACCGGCAGCGCGGGATCGAAGAGATCCGCAGCGCGATAGGAGACGACCGCCCATTCCGCGGTGCGCAGCGCTTCGCGCAGGGCGGAGCGCGGATCGGGGTGGGCGCCGAGGTCGGGGATGATGGCGACGCCGTCGCCGCCGGCTGCGATGTTGCAGGAGCCCGGCCCGCCGCTGCGGAGCAGCAGTTGTTCCAGCGTTCGAAGCACGTCCAGTGAGCCGCCGGAAGCAGGCGGAGCCGCGCGCAGGCGGTCCACGGTGTCCGGGCGGATGGTGAAGCGCGGCGCCGCAAAGTGGGTGTTCACGACGCGGCCGTTTTGTGCGGATTCGATGCGCATCAGAGAGTCCGCGATGGCGTCGAGCAGGGCCGGAGGCCACTCGGCAAGCAGGCCGCGTGTGGCGGCGGCGGCTGCCTCGACATAGCGCGCGAAGCCGGGAAGCGCGGACAGCGCGGGCGGCGCAGTGAGCGCGGCCGCTGCGATTGCGGGCGTCGCGGATCGCGGCGTGATGCCGGGGGCTGCATCGTGCGGCGCTTCGACAGCGTCGCCCCAGGCGCGCGGTAGAAGGCTCGACAGGCGCGCGGCAATTGGGGCGGCGGCGGGCGGCAGCGCGGCGCGGATGGCGTCGGTCAGTGCGCGGCGGCAGTCGTCGCGGGCGGCGTCTTCCAGTAGCGGCCATAGCGACAGGGCGGCGCGCAGGTCTCGGAGCAGGTGGTGGAACCAGAGCAGGGCGGAGATGCCGAGGGTGTCGGCGGCGTCGCTGTGCAGCGTCTGCGAGAGCGACTGGCGGGTGTAGGTGCGGTTGACGCACAGCTTGGCGATCAAGCCGTCGAGGCTCTCCAGCCGCTCGCGCTGGCGATAGTGGGCGTATTGCCAGCGCAGCTCCAGCACCGATTCGACGCTGTCGGCGCGATCGTGCCAGGCGATTGCGGCCGGCTCATATCGCAGCGTCAGGCCCGCCTGCCGCAGGCGCTGGCAGCAGTCGGAGTCCTCCCAGTATTGCAGGTCGGCGCGATAGCCGCCGACGGCGCGCAGGGCGTGCGTGTCGGCCAGCATCTCGCTGACGAGCATGAAGGGATTGTCGAATGCGGCGCAGCCCCAGTTGTGCGGCATGTTCACGGCCCGCCAGCGATCGGCGGGGGTGATGGGGCGTTCGTGCGTGGCGCCGCCGACGGCGGCGACGTGCAGCGCAACGCGTCCGGCGAGCGTCTCGAGCCATCGCGGGTCGAGCGTCACGTCGGCGTCGCAGGAGGCCAGCCAGCGGGTGCGGCAGGCGCGGATGGCGAGGTTGCGGGCCAGCCCCAGCCGGCCGTCATGCTGGGTGACGATCCGAGCGCCGGAGCGGCGCGCGATTCCGACGCTGCGATCGGTCGAGCGCTGATCGACGACGAGGTAGAAGTCGGCCGGTTGCAGCGTCTGCGCGCGGACGCCGGCGATGGCGGCGGCGAGCGTGCGGGCCGAGTTGCGAACGGGGATGTAGAGCGAGATGTCTGCGGGCTGGATCATGGCGGCTTCTCGTGCGACGGGTTGGTCGCGGCCGGCGCTGCGGGTCCGCGGGTCGGGGTTGCTCCGGTTCGGCTCAGCGTGGCAGCGGCAGCGGCGGCGCGATCTGAGCCAGGTCGGCCGGCGTGGCGGAATCGGGCTGAAAGCGGCTTTCGGGGCGAAGCTCGGGGCGCTGGCCGAGCCATTCGGCCAGTTCGGCGGCCTGCACGTGCCGACCGCCCGGTCGGCTGACGGCGATGGCCTCACCGCAGGCGGCCAGGTAGCCGGCCAGGGGGAGCGAACCGCCGGTTGCGAGCGTCAGGGCGGCGGTGGCGAGGATCGTCTCATCGCTGCCGAGGGGGTCGATGTGGAAGACGGCCAGCGAGGGGATGAAGTCGCTGCGCAGGCGGTCGGGGGCGGCGGGGTCGCTCGTCAGCCCGGGGCGAAAGCTCATCAGGCCGCGCTTGCGGAGGGAGATCAGCAGGTCGCCGGCACCCAGCGTGTGGAGCAGTTTCCAGGCGACGGCGGGCAGGCCGCTGCTCATGTCGTGGGCGGTTTCGCGGGCCTGCCGCTCGGAGATCACCAGGGCATCCGCGCCGGCCAGCCCGAGCAGGTCGGCCTGCGGGCCGACGGCGGCGCCGACGATGCGCGGGCGATGCTCGGGGTGGAGGTGCTCTCGCAGGGATCGAACCAGGCCGGGGGTGACCGCGCCGAAGCCGTGGTCGCACCAGATGACGAGCGCTGCATCGGCGACGCGCGTCCGCAGCGCGGCGGCGACGCGCCGCTCGGCGGCGCTGTCGAGCGGCACGGCGGGCGAATCGCTGAGCTTGAAGAGGCGCGTGTCGTCGGCGACGAAGGTGCTGCGCGAGGCGATGTCGGGGCGCTCCGGCAGCAGGACGGAGGAGACGCCCTGTTCGGCGAACTGCGCTTCGAGGGTGCGCGACTCTGGATCGGAGCCGACGACGGAGATCAGCGTGGGGCGGGCGCCCAATGCGGCCAGTTGCAGGGCGGTAGCGCCGGCGGCGCACCAGTAGCTCTGTTCGCCGAGGCGGCGGAGCGAGAGTGCCGGGCCGTCGTCGGCGGTGCCGACGGCGTCGCAGATGACGTAGCGCTCGCGGATCAGGTCGCCGATGACGACGACGCGCAGATCGGCGAAGGCGTCGAGGGTGTTGCGCGTGCGGGCGGTGTCGATGCCGTGGCGGGTGCACAGCGCCCGCAGGCGGTGCTCGTCGAGCTGCTGATCGCGGGCCAGGGAGCGCAGCAGGCCGGTGGAGCTGAAGACGACGTCGCCGGAATGGAAGATGACGCGGCCGCCGTTGCGCTCGACGATTTCGCGCTCGCGCTCGAAGCGCGGGTCGCTGGCGCCGGCGTACTCGCGGCCCTTGACGTAGACGTCGGGGCGGATGGATTCGAGCAGCTCGCAGGCGGTGGGGTGCGGGTCGATGACGACGTAGTCCACGAACTCGAGGACGGCGAGGTTTTCGGCGCGCAGCTCCTGCGGGATATAGGGGCGATCGGGGCCTTTCTGCACGCGCTCGTCGCCGGTGAGCGAGACGACCAGCACGTCGGCGAGCTGGCGGGCGAACTGCAGGTAGCGGATGTGGCCGGGATGCACGATGTCGAAGCAGCCGTGGCAGTGGACGATGGTCTTGCCGGCGGCGCGCAGCGCGGCGGCCTGCCGCGTGATGGCGGCGGGATCGAGGATTTTGCGCTGCGGCGAGGGGGTCATGGTCGTGCTCCGGTCATCACGGGGGATGACGTCGCACTCTCTATCGGCGCGGCCGCGGCGGGGCGCGGCGGCGCAACCGCAGCGCAGGCAGCTTTTTGCGCCGTCGGGCGCGCGCCCGGGTACCCGGGGTCTGGAAGAGGGACATCGAGGTCGGTGTGATGTGAGCGGAATCGCGCGAAAGGGCGCAGCCGCGGGCTGCGTTTGGCGGCTGCGTGAGGGGGGGGCAGGAACAAAGCGAAAAGCCCCGTCCCGCGCCAGCGGCGGCGCGAGACGAGGCCTTCGCAACCCCCGAGTGCCCGGCCCCCGGCGACTCGTGCCGCGAGGGCACGCCGCTGTGTCGCCGGTTGGGCACCCCGTCCGCTTGTGTCGCCGCGGTGATGCGCGGCGTGTGGCTTTGCGTTACTCGGCGTACTGGTCGATCAGGGACTGCACGTCGAAGCCGCCGACGTTGTTGACGCCGCTGTTGTTCACGCCCTGCGAGATGCCCTGGCTGACGGTGTCGGCGATCAGGTTGGTCGCCGCCTGTTGCAGGTCGCATCCGCTGCCCGCGACCAGGCCGAGCAACGCCGCCGCCGATGCCAGAATGTGTGCCGAACGCTTCATGTCGGATTCCCCCCGTTGGCCGACCCGCAGGCCGCGTGGCCCGCTCGATCGCTCCCCAATCCTGCGATTGCATCCGCGTGGAATCAAGAAAAAGCGCGGGGTCCGATCATGTGTGGCGGAGGGCGATGGGTGGGAAGCGGGTGTGGTCCGGCCGCTCTTGAGCGGGGTCAGGTCAGTGTGCGGCGGTAGGCGGCGACGGTTTGTGCGGCGCAGCGCTGCCAGGAGAATCCGGTGGCGCGGGCCAGGCCGGCGGCGCGGCGCTCGGTGCGCCAGGCGTCGTCCTCGACGGCCCGGCGCAGCGCCTCGCGCCAGGCGTCCTCATCCGCCGGATCGAGCAGGACGCCGGCGTCGCCGACGACCTCCGGCAGCGACGTGGCGTTCGAGGTGATGACCGGCGCGCCGCAGGCCATTGCCTCGAGCGGCGGCATGCCGAAGCCCTCGTAGAAGGTCGGCCAGGCCAGCGCTGCGCAGGCGCTGTAGAGGGCGGCCAGGTCATCGTCCGCGAGATAGCCGGTGAGTCGCACATCGGCGGCGATGTGGGCGGCACTGAGATGCTGCTGCAACTCGCCCTCGCCCCAGCCCCAGCCGCCGGCCAGCACGAGCGGAGCACGGCGGCGCAGGTCGGCGGAAAGGCCGGCATAGGCGCGCAGCAGGCCGGGCAGGTTTTTTCGCGGCTCGAGCGTGCCGACGTAGAGCAGGAAGCCGGGGGACAGGTGAAATCGGGAGAGGACGGCCTGCTGCTGTTCCGCGGGAGCGGGTCGGAAGGCGGCGCGCGGCGCTTGATAGGTGACATCGATGCGGTCGGCGGGGATTGAGAGGCGGGCGATCATCTCGCGGCGGGTGTACTCCGAGGCGGCGATGAAGCGCTGCGAGCGGCGGAGGCCGGCGGTGAATTCGCGCTCATACCAGCGGACGCGGTCGGCGGGGTGCCACTCGGGATGGACGAGGACGGAGAGGTCGTGGACGGTGGTGATGGTCGGCAGGCGCGTGGCCATCGGGATGTGATTCGGCTCGTGGTAGAGATTGCAGCCGCGGGTGAGCGTGCGAAAGGCGGCGAGATAGGCGGCTTGCAACGCGCGGCGGATCCACCAGGGGTAGCGCCGCGCGGGGCGGGCAGCGGCGGCGGCAGTTGTTGCGGGCGGAGTTGAAGGCGGGTTGCGCCAGTCGCGGCGGGAGAAGTGTGAGAAGAAGAACGGCTCGATGCGGATGTCGGGGGCGACGGTCGGAATGTGCAGCAGCAGCTCGCGGACGTAATGGCCGACGCCGGTGAGGGCCTGTCGCAGCGGGCGATCGTTGAGGGTGACGCGCACGGGGGGCGAAGGCTCCGAGGGCGGGCGGCGGTCAGGCCGGGGGGATGAAGCGCGCCGCGGTCCAGCGCGCGTCGCTGCGGGCGCTTTCGAGCGCCTTTTCGATGAAGTGAACGCCGCGAGCGCCGTCCAGTACGCCGGGGAAATCGTGCTGCGCGGCGGCTTCGAGGCCGCTTGCACCGGCGTGAATGGCCGCTCCGAAGCCGCGGTAGATGTTGGCGAAGGCCTCGAAGAATGCCTCGGGGTGGCCGGGGGGCAGGCGCGTGGCGCTGCGCGCGGCGGGGCCGAGATAGTCGTTGCCGCGGCGAAGCAGGCATTCGGGTTCGCCGAGCTTCGCGACGCGCAGCTCGTTGGGCTGTTCCTGACGCCACTCGATGCCGCCGGTTTCGCCCCAGACGCGAAGACGCAGGTCGTTTTCCGCGCCGACGCAGACCTGCGAGGCTGTCAGCGTGCCGCGCGCCCCGCCGACGAAGCGCAGCAGCATGGCCGCGTCGTCATCGACCTGCCGGCCGGGGACGAAGGTGGACTGATCGACGCAGAGGCTCTCGAGTTCGAGGCCGGTGACACAGGCGACGAGCTGCTCGGCGTGGGAGCCGATGTCGCCCAGCGCGCCGGCGGCGCCGCTGCGGGCGGGGTCGGTGCGCCAGGCGGCCTGCTTCTGGCCGGAGGCTTCGAGGCGCGTGGCCAGCCAGCCCTGGTGATATTCGACGCAGACGCGGCGGATGCGGCCGATGGCGCCGGCGGCGATCAGCTCGCGGGCCTGGCGGACCAGCGGGTAGCCGCTGTAGTTGTAGCTGACGGCGAAGATGACGCCGGTGTTGCGCACGACGCGGATCAGCTCGGTGGCCTGCGCGCTGGTGTGGACCAGCGGCTTGTCGCAGAGGACGTGGAAACCGGCCTGTGCGAACGCTCGCGCGATCTCGAAGTGCGTGTCGTTGGGGGTAACGATGGCTACGGCGTCGATGCGCTGGCCGGGGTCGCGGCGCCGCTCGGCGTCGAGCATGGTGCGCCAGTCGGGGTAGTTGCGGTCGTCGGCCAGTCCGATGGCTGCGCCTGAAGCGCGGGCGCGGTCGGGGGTCGAGGAGAGCGCGCCGGCGGTGAGAGCAAACACGCCGTCGAGGAGGGCGGCGGTGCGGTGTACTGCGCCGATGAAGGCGCCCTGGCCGCCACCCACCATGCCCAGCTGCAGCGTGCGATTCGACACTCGGTCACTCCGGGAGGCGCAGCGCGAGGTTGCGGATGCGCCTGGCGCGGCACATTTGTATGGAAGCGCCGGTCGCAGGCGGCGGCGCTCGACCCGCGCCGCGGGGGGATTGTACTGCGGTGCGCGGCGGGGCGCGATCAGCCGGTGGGGGCGGCGCGATCAGCCGGTGGGGGCGGAGCGATCAGCCGGTGGGGGCGGCGCGATCAGCCGGTGGGGGCGGCGCGATCCGTTCGCGGGGTTGGGGCGTTCAGCCGGTGGGGGCGGCGCGGATGAAGGTGCCGCGGGTGCGGTCCTTGATGACGCCGGGGAAGCGGAGGACCTGGTTGTGCATGGCGACGTAGACGCCGGGCGAGACGAGGCGGCAGGCCAGCAGCGCCTCGATGAGATTCTGGTAGGCGTCGGTGTCGCGGAATTCGTAGGGGCGCATGGCCCCGGTCAGGACAATCGGCCGCGGCGGGATGCCCGGCTCTCGATGCAGTGCTTCGCCGGTCAGGGCCAGCGTGTCGGTGCCGTGGATGATGACGACGCCGTCGGCGTCGCGGAGGGCGTCCTTCACGGCGGCGACGATGCGGGCGCGATCGGCGTCGGTGAGATCGAGCGAGTCCTTGGACATGACCGGGATGTGGCGGAGGGCGAGGCTCGGCAGGCGGATCGACGCGAGCACCTTGTCGAGGACGGAGCCGATGTTGCGCAGTGAGCCGTCGGTTTCGTCGTAGGTTTTTTCGAAGGTGCCGCCGGTGGTCAGCAGGGCGATGCGCACCGGCTGTTCGGCGATCCGCACGGGCTGGGCGTCGGTCCGGGGGTTCATGCGGAGCGCTCCGGCGGGGGTTGGCCGATCGGGTTGCGAGACACAGGAGGCCGGCGGTGCGTTGTGCGCCCGGCCGCAACTGCCCGGCCGCCCGGCGGCGCGCCGTGCGTTCATGCGGCTACCATACCGCACATGAACGTGCTGGTGGTCGGCTCCGGCGGCAGGGAACACGCGATCTGTCACGCGCTGGCGCGCAGCCCGCGGCTGGGGCGGCTGCTGTGCCTGCCCGGCAACGGCGGGACGGCGCTGCTGGGCACCAACGTGATGGGCGACGCCGCGGACGTGAAGCTGGCGCTGGAGGTGGCGCGACGCGAGTCGATCGGGCTGACCATCATCGGGCCGGAGGAGCCGCTGGCGGCGGGGATGGCGGACGCGTTCGAGCAGGCCGGGCTGGCGGTTTTCGGGCCGCGCGCAGCAGCCGCGCAACTGGAAGCGGACAAGGCCTATGCCAAGCAGTTGATGCGGGCGCAGGCGGTGCCGACGGCGGACGCCCGTGCATTTTCCGATTACCGGCAGGCGTGTGCCTACATCGAGACGCGCGATGAGCCGCTGGTGGTGAAGGCGGCCGGGCTGGCGAAGGGCAAGGGGGTGGTCGTCTGCGATGAGCCGCACCAGGCGCTGCTGGTGGCCGAGCGGATGCTGGTGAAGCGCGAGTTCGGGGCGGCGGGGTCGCGGATCGTCGTGGAGGAGCGGCTCGAGGGGCGCGAGGTGTCGGTGCTGGCGATCGTGGATGGGCAGACGCTGCACATCCTCGAAACGGCGCAGGATCACAAGCGGCTGCTCGACGGCGACCAGGGGCCGAACACGGGCGGAATGGGGGCTTACTCTCCCGCGCCGCCGATCGACGCCGCCACGATGCACGAGATCGAGTCGCAGGTGTTCGTGCCGATCCTCGACGGGTTGCTGCGCGACGGGGTGCGCTATCGGGGGGTGCTGTACGCCGGGTTGATGCTGACGCGCGGCGGGCCGAAGGTGCTGGAGTTCAACTGCCGCTTCGGCGATCCCGAAACGCAGGCGCTGCTGCCGCGGCTGCGGACGGACCTTCTCGATGTGTTCGAGGCGGCGGTGCACGGGCGGCTGGACGAGATTCAACTGGAGTGGGATCCGCGGCCGGCGCTGTGCGTGGTGATGGCGTCGGCGGGCTATCCGAGTGCACAATCGGAGCGGACCGTGATCAGCGGGATTTCGGCCGATGCGCCGGATGCGATGGTCTACCAGGCGGGGACGCTGCGATTGGGGGAGCGCACCTTCGCTGTCGGTGGGCGGGTGCTGGGGGTCAGTGCGCTGGGCGACACGCTGGAACAGGCCCGCGAGCGCGCCTACGGCGTGGTGCGCGGCATATCCTTTGAAGGGGCGCAGTTTCGGAGCGACATCGGGCTGGAGCGCGTCGCGGCGGCCGGCGGCGCCGACGGGCGGCACTGAGTCAGAAGTGCGTCACGCGGCGGGAGGCAAGGGCCGGAAGATGCTGTCACTCGGCGACATTCACATCGCGGTGTCCGACCTGGAGCGCGGGCTGCGCTTCTGGGCGGCCGGGCTGGGGCTGCGCATCGCCGCCCGCGAGGAGACGCCGCACAGCGGGTTTGCCATCGTCGAGTTTGAAGATGGTGCGCGGCTGCGCCTGATCGCGCCGGTGCGGGGGTGGGAGCCGGGGGAGCGGCCGCAGCCGGGCGATCGGCCGGGGTTGAGCTTTGACGTGGAGACCAGCACGTTTGAGGACACGCTGCTGCGGCTGCTGGAGCACGGCGGGGTGCAGACCGGCGAAGTGGAAGCGTATGAGGGGATGCGGATCGTCTCGATCGAGGATCCGGACGGCAACCCGCTGGACCTGATCGAACTGCCCGCGGGAGCCTGACGTCGGCAGGGCCGCGAAGCCGCGATGGGAGCAAAGGGGGCGAAGGAAGCGCATGAGCAGCGCGGTTGCCGCAAGGCGGTACCTGACGAACTTCGAGCCGCACCGCGTGTCGCACCTGTTCTGCGACGTGCTGGTGCTGGGGTCGGGCGTGGCGGGGATGCGCGCGGCGCTGGAGGCGGCCGAAGCGGGGGATGTGCTGCTGGTGACCAAGGACTCGGTGACCGGCAGTGCGACGGCGTGGGCGCAGGGGGGAATCGCCGCGGCGACGGATGAACTGGACAGCGCTGAGCGGCACGCGCAGGACACGTTGAGCGTGGCCTGCGGATTGGGGGATGAGCAGATCACGCGACTGGTGGTGTCCGAGGCGCCGGCGCGGATCGAGGAGTTGGTCAGGTGGGGTGCGCGGTTCGACGTCGGCAGCGATCAGCGGCTGGCGCTGGGTCGCGAGGGCGGGCATACGGCGGCGCGGATCGTTCATGCGGCCGGCGACGCCACCGGGCGCGAGGTGGCGCGGGTGCTGCATGAACGGGTGCGCGTGCATCCGCGGATTCGGGTTTTTGAGCGCTGCTTCGTGATTGATCTGTTGACGGCGGAGGGGGCGGTGGTCGGCGCGCTGACGCAGCACGCCAAGTATGGGCACCAGATGTTCTGGGCCGGTGCAACGATCCTGGCGACCGGCGGAGCGGGGTGCGTCTACCGTGAGACGACCAACCCGCGGGCCTGCACGGGTGACGGACCGGCGATGGCGCTGCGGGCCGGGGCGACGCTGCGCGACATGGAGATGGTGCAGTTTCACCCGACGACGCTGTATGTGGCCGGTGCGGCGCGGCTGCTGATCAGCGAGGCGGTTCGCGGGGAGGGAGGGCGACTGGTCACGGCCGCCGGGCGGCGGTTCATGCCGGAGGTGGATCCGCGGGCCGAACTGGCGCCGCGGGACGTGGTCAGCCGGGCGATCGCCGACGTGATGCGTCGCGAGCAGGCGCCGTGCGTCTTTCTGGACGTGCGGCACCTGCCGGTGGGGCGCTTTGCGGAGCGATTTCCGGGCATTACGGCGACGCTGGCGCAATTCGATCTGGATCCGCAGCGCGACCTGATCCCGGTGCGTCCGGCTGCGCATTACAGCGTCGGCGGCGTCGTCAGTGACGTGCAGGCGCGGACGGGGGTCGAAGGGCTGCTGGCGGCGGGCGAGGTGGCCAGCAGCGGGCTGCACGGCGCGAACCGGCTGGCCAGCAATTCGCTGCTGGAGGGGCTGGTGTTCGGGGCGCGGGCCGGGCGGACGGCGCTGGAGCGCTGCGCGGGGCGGGCGCGGATGGAACGGCCGCTGCCGGTGTCGCACCTGTTGCCGGCGTCGTCGCGAACGGGGCTGGACCTGGAGGATGTGACCAGCAGCCTGCGGAGCGTGATGTCGCGGAATGTGGGGGTGGAGCGCAGCGGGGACCGGCTGCGCGAGACGATCGAGATCATCGAGTTCTGGGGGCGCTATGTGATGGACAAGGTCTTCGATGAGCCGCGCGCCTGGGAGACGCAGAACATGCTGACGGTGGCGCTGTGCATCGCGACCGGGGCGGCGCTGCGCTGCGAGTCGCGCGGGACGCACTTCCGCAGCGATTATCCGCAGAGCGAGGAGGCATGGCGGCGGCACATTGATCTGCGCCGTGGCGCGGAGGGGTTGGACGTATCGACCGCGACGGTGTGACCGGGGTTCGGCGCGGAAGGGGCGGAATTGTGGGCGCGTGGCGACGTTCGATTGGCGTCCGACGCCGGTCCGAACCCAATCTGCCGCGGAGTCCTGGCGGCCTCAGACTTGCTGAGACGTGTGCTGTTGCTGTGTCGGCAGTGGAGTTCGTTGAGGGGTTGCACTGCTCTTGAGCAGCGGTATTCTGCCGCGTAATGAATCCTTCGATTCGAGAGTCGCTGGTGTGCAGGTGTGCCTCCCGCCGCTCATGCAATTGGTGACACCTATGAAATCACTTCCCGTGCTTGCGCTGGCTCTGGTCGCCGGATGTGCGCACCACTCGACGAGTCGCTGGACTTCTCCGCCGCCGGCCACTGGGCTACTGTGGCGGCACCTACCTCTTGTTGCGATTCACGATGATTCACTTCATGATGTGCTCGTGGCGTACTGGGGCGAGAATCGGGAAGCGATTGGCATTGGGCCTTCCGAGCACGTTGTGCGCTGGCTTTCGCGCGACGGCCACTTGATTCGGGAGACGCGGTGGCGGTGCAAGCTTCGCGTGGAAGTGCGTGGCATTCGGCCGACCAGGGACGGCATCTTGTTCTTGGGAGACACGCACACTGGCGAGGTAGCCGCATTCGAGGGGCTGTCGTCCGATGGCACTCGCTTTCATGAGCGATGGCGCTGCGACGGCGTCCTTTCATTTCCATATGCCGAGTGGCTGGTGTCGCAAGCGCCGCCGGCGTCGCCGCTCGGAGTTCAAGTCGCCCTGATGGCGCCGGGTGATAAGGCAGAGGCTGCATTCGATTGTGGCGGCACGGTAGTGACGACTGACGGGCACACACTCGTGTGTCGTTCGGGAGCCGGCGAACTGTGGAGAAGACAGGTACCGGGATCCGTGGTCGCAGCGTCAATGCGACGTGCAGAGGTGCTGACAAACAGACGGAATCCGCAGGCGCTCGTATCGCTTGAGAGGGTTAACGGGCAGGTGTACGTATTGACATGCGACGAGGCCGTGCCGCTTGCAACTTATGGGTATGAGCAGCGCGACATGGCGCGCTATCGCGCCTTTTCGGTAGGTAGCTTGATCCTGGTATCGAGTTGCCCGAAATGGGACGCGAGTGGACTCGCGAGTGCCCAGATTCACACTCAGGACGGTCGGCTAGTGTGCAAGCTCTCGTCCTTCTGGGAACGAGACGCGCGAGAGCGCGACCTTGGCTGGGGAGGAGGTCGCTCAGCCACGGACCGGGTCGTTGTGGGATTCCCTGGTCAGTGGGTGACCTGCCACCGCGATGGCGAGTACAAGGAACACATTGGCTTGCCTGGTTCACCCGTGATGATGCTTGGAAATACGGTGTATGCAAGTCATAACGACAGCGTCATTGCCGTGTCGGTCGGGGAGTAGCCTCAGCGAGGGCGCAGGGCGGGGCACTGTTGCTTAACGCATGTCGTGAATCCGCAGCGCCAGTGCGATTGTCGGAGCGTTGTGTTTCGACCTCGCCGGGTGCCCTGCCCACGGCCGTCACGTCGGCGGCCGGGCTCGCGGCCGCGCCACCGGGGAGGACCGTGAAACCACCGAGTGTCCGCGAGGTCAATAATCCTAGAGTATTTCCGAAACAGCGCTTGCGCCCGGAGCACGCACGCGCAGGTAGCGGTTCGCAACACAAGACGAGCCAGCGGACCGCTTCCGGAAGCCCCTATGCTGCGCCGGTGCGGATGTCGCCGCGCAGGTTCATGGCCTGGTAGGAGTACCCGGTGACGAAGAGCATCAGCAGCAGGCCGGGCACCAGCATTTCCCAGCCGGACGCCCAGACCACGAACGTGCGGCCGATCGACGGCACGAACGCGGTGGACAACCCCACCCACCCGACGACGATCAGCATCACGCCCTGCAGCGCCGTGTTGACCGCAATCGGCGCGTGGCGGCAGAAGCAGACGAATCCGCACCCGAGAATCGCACCGACGGCGGTGGCGGCCGTGAGTGTGGGCGGCATGACTCCGACCTGATGGAGCAGGTAACAGACGAGCGCGCCCCACGTTGCCGCAGCCGCAACCATCGCCGCGCCGCGACGGCTGGCGACCGCGAGTCCCGCCCCGGCGACGCCGCCGGCGATGCCGCCGATCAGCGGGTCCATCTCGGCGATGGGGGCGGTGAAGGCCCCGACCATCCAGCCGATGAAGGCGCAGCTCAGGGCGGTCATGGCGGCGTAGAAGCGGAATCCCATGAACGCGTAGAGCATGCCCAGCGCGAACAGCGCCAGCCCGACGGTGCCGTGCTGGTGTGTGACCCAGGTGAACAGTTCGCGCTGCATGTCCGGCATCTGCGCTCTCCAGGCAAAGCCCCGCGTTGGACATCGACGCGACGGGGGTGCGGCTTCAGCAGCGGGGATGAGGGGCCGGCGGCATGAGCAACGGGTGGGCGGCGGGATGGACCGGGAGGGCGCAGGGCTTGCGCGGGGGGGTTGGAAGAAGGGGTGAATCCCGTGCGCAGCGGGTTGGGCGGTGGCGCGTTGTCGCGCCGCCCCGCCGGTCGTACGCTACCCGGCGTTCGGAATTCGCGGCGGTGCGCCGAGTCCTCGGCGGCATCCTGCCGTGTGCCGGGCGGTCGGAGCCTTCAGGATGCTGGTGGTGATGAAACAGGGGGCCACGCCGCAGGAGATCGACGCGGTTGCTGCGCAGATTCAATCGATGGGCTTCACGCCGCACGTGATTCCCGGGGCGCTGCGCACGGCCATCGGCATCACCGGCAATCGCGGGCCGGAGGGGCGGGAAGTCCTGGCGATGATGCCGGGCGTGGACGACGTGATCCGCGTCACGTCCCCTTACAAACTGGTTTCCCGTGAAACACATCCGGGGCCGACGATTGTCACCGCCGGCGGCACGACCATCGGCGGGGGCGGGTTTACGCTGTGCGGTGGGCCGTGCTCGGTTGAGAACGAGAAAATGATTCTCGAAACCGCGCACCGGCTGGCGTCGCTGGGGGTGCGGCTGCTGCGGGGCGGGGCCTATAAACCGCGGACCAGTCCGTATGCGTTTCAGGGGTTGGGCGAGGAGGGGTTGCGCTACCTGGCGCGCGCCCGCGACGAGACCGGACTGGGGATCGTCACGGAGGTGATGGACGTCGAGAGCGTCGGGCGGGTCGAGGAGGTCGCGGACATCCTGCAGGTCGGCGCGCGGAACATGCAGAACTACCCGTTGCTGCGGCGGCTGTCGCACTGCCGCAAGCCGGTGCTGCTCAAGCGCGGGCTGGCGGCCACGCTCGAAGAATGGCTGATGGCGGCCGAGTATGTGATGAGCGGCAGCAATCGGCAGGTCATTCTGTGCGAGCGCGGGGTGCGCACGTTTGCCGATCACACGCGCAACACGCTGGACCTGTCGATCGTGCCGGTGGTGAAGAAGCTTTCGCATCTGCCGGTGGTGGTGGACCCCAGCCACGGCACGGGGCGGAGCGAGTTTGTGCCGGCGATGTCGCTGGCCGGGCTGGCGGTCGGGGCGGATGGGTTGCTGGTCGAGGTGCATCCGGATCCGCCGCACGCGCTGTCCGATGGCGCGCAGTCACTGAACTTCGAGCAGTTTGGGGCGCTGTGCAAGGCCTTGCGGCCGGTGGCGGCGGCACTGGGCGTCGAGGTTCGATGAAGCGCGCCGCGGCCGCCTGGCAATGGAACCTCGCGGGCAGCCGGCGCCGCCGCGCCTGCCCCCGCGGGTCGGACGCTCGCGCGTGAAAATCGCCCTCATTCAGACGAATCCGACGGTCGGGGACATCGCCGGGAACACGGCCGCGCTGATTTCGCGGCTGGCGGAGGCGCGTGCGGCGGGCGCGCGGCTGGCGGTGTTCTGCGAACAGGCGATTCTCGGGTATCCGGCCAAGGACCTGCTGCTGCGGCGCGAAGTGATTGCCCGCAACGTCGCAGCGCTGCATGAGCTGGCGGCGCAGACGCGCGGGATTGCGGCCATTGTCGGCTTTGCAGAGCCGAATGACCGGCCGGTGGGGCGGCCGGTCTATAACAGCGTGGCGCTGCTCGACGGGGGGCGGGTGGCGGCGGTGCGGCGCAAGCGCCTGCTGCCGACGTATGACGTATTTGACGAGGCGCGCTACTTCGAACCAGGGGAGCCGCAGCAGCCCGTCGTTCTCGACGGCCTGTCGCTGGGGCTGACGGTCTGCGAGGATCTGTGGAGCCGGGAGGAGGTGCTCGACCGGCCGCTGTACGCCTGCGATCCGATGGCGGAGCTGGCGGCGGCCGGGGCGGAGTTGCTGATCAACGTGTCGGCATCCCCCTATTGGGCGGGCAAGCAATCGCGGCGGCTGGAACTGCTGTCGCGCCAGGCGCGTGCGATTGGCCGGCCGATCGTGTTCGTGAACCAGGTGGGGGCGAATGATGAGTTGATCTTCGACGGGGCGAGCTGCGTGGTGAACGCGGCGGGCGATTGCGTGGCGCGGGCACCGTCGTTCTCGGAGGCCGTGTGCATCGTGGATTCGGCGGCCATCGCGGGGGCGAAGGCGCTGCCGGCGCCGGCCGCGCAGCCGGATGAAGGGGAGGTACACGACGCGCTGGTGCTGGGCATTCGCGACTATGCCCGCAAGTGCGGATTCCGGGGAGCGGTGCTGGGGCTGTCGGGCGGGATCGATTCGGCGCTGGTGGCGGCGCTGGCGGCCGAGGCGCTGGGGGCAGAGGCGGTGCGCGGCGTGTCCATGCCCAGCCGCTTCAGCAGTGATCACAGCGTGCGCGATGCGGCGGCGCTGGCCGCCAACCTGGGCATCCGCTACGACACCATCCCGATTGAGCCGCTGCATGCGGCGGCGGAGCGGACGCTGGCGGCGGTGTTTGCGGGGCGCGCGGCGGATGTGGCGGAAGAGAACATGCAGGCGCGGGCGCGCGGGCTGATCCTGATGGCGCTGTCGAACAAGTTCGGGGAGCTGCTGCTGACGACGGGGAACAAGAGCGAGCTGGCGGTCGGGTATTGCACGCTGTACGGAGACATGTGCGGCGGGCTGGCGGTGATCAGCGACGTGCCCAAGACGCTGGTGTACCGGCTGGCGCGGCACATCAACGCGCGAGCGGGGCGCGATCTGATTCCGCGCAGCTCGCTGGAGAAGCCGCCGTCGGCGGAGCTGCGGCCCAACCAGACCGATCAGGACACGCTGCCGCCCTATGAGCTGCTGGATCGATTGCTGGAGCGATATGAGGAGCATCTCGCCGATCCGGCTGCGCTGGTTGCCGAGGGCTTTGATCCGGCGCTGGTGGCGCGGGTGGTGCGGATGATCCACTTCAGCGAGTACAAGCGCCGCCAGGCGGCGCCGGGGCTGAAGGTGACCGGCCGGGCCTTCGGGTTCGGGCGGCGGATGCCGATTGCGGCGGCGGTGCCCTGAGCGTCCGTGGCGCGATGAGCGGATCGGTCGGGTGCGGGCGTCATGCGGCACCGGCCGCGGCGACGGCCGGAGGGTGGGCGGAGCGATTCGGGCGTGAAGACGTACGACGTCATTGTGGTCGGCTTGGGGGGGATGGGCAGCGCGGCGTGCGCACAGGCGGCGCGGCGCGGGGCGCGGGTGCTGGGGCTGGAGCGCTTCACGCCGGCGCATGATCGCGGCAGCTCGCATGGTGAGACGCGGATCATCCGCCGTGCGTACTTCGAGCATCCGGACTATGTGCCGCTGCTGCATGAGGCCTATCGCCTGTGGGATGAACTGGCGGAGGCGTCGGGTCGGCCGCTCTTCTCGCGGTGCGGCTTGCTGATGATCGGCGCGCCGGGGGGCGAGGTGATCTCGGGGGTGCAGCGCGCGGCGCAGGAGCATCGGCTGGCGATTGACGCGCTGGATGCGGCGGCGCTGCGGGCGCGCTACGGGATGATCCGGCCGGCGCCGGGCATGATGGGGTTGTATGAGGCGGATGCGGGATTCCTGCGGGTGGAGGAGTGCGTGCGGGCGCACCTGGCGCAGGCGGCGGCGCGCGGGGCGGAGCTGCGGTTCGGGTGCGCGGTTCGCGAGTGGCGGCGGATGGGGGATGGCTCTGTCGAGGTGACGGCCGATGGGGAGCGGTTTGCGGCGGAAGCGCTGATCGTCACTGCCGGTCCGTGGACGGCGTCTTTGTTGCCGGCCTGGGCGGGTCGGCTGGAAGTGCGTCGAAAGGTGCAGTTGTGGTTTGCGTGCGCGGATGATCGCTATTCCGCGGCCACGGGATTTCCGGCGTTCTGCGCCGATACGAGCGACGGATTCTATTACGGGTTTCCGTCGATTCGGCCGGGGGAGATCAAGATCGCGGAGCACAGCGGGCGTCAGGCGGTTTCCGATGCGGACTCACTCGATCGGAACGTGGACGCGGCGGACACGGCGCGGGTGGCGCGGTTTGTGACGGAGTTCCTGCCGGGGGTTTCGCCGAGGGTGCAGCGGCATTCGGTGTGCATGTACACGATGTCGCCGGATGGGCAATTCGTGGTGGACTCGCCGGCGGACTGCGCGAATGTTCATGTAGCCTGCGGGTTCAGCGGGCATGGGTTCAAGTTTGCGACCGTGATCGGTGACGAACTGGCGGCGCGGGCGCTGGGCGGGGGGTCGCGGGAATCGATGGAATTTCTGCGGGCTTCGAGATTTGCGTGCTAGCGACGATTCGGGACCGGGTGCGCGCGGCACGCTGGACACTGGTTCACAAGTGCCGCGTTGGAATGAAGATACGCCTGGGACGGGAGCGCCTCAGCGGCCGATATTCGCACCGAAACCTATGCGCCGTGCGGGTAAATGGACTTTTTTGGGGACTTGTGGATTGACGTTGCGAAGCGCTTCCGGTACCCTGCACGTCGTCGGATGGGTAGATGCGATCCGTTCCAGCATTTCCCGGGGCGAATCGTTCTAACTTGATCTCGAATCAGACTGTCGCCCGCTGTTGACGGTTGCGCGCTGTCGGCATGGGGCGTCATGAGGCGCGGTCCGGTCGTGAGCCGGATCGCAGGGCATGTGCACCGGTAAAGAAGCGGATGCCGACCCGCGGAGGCCGGCTGTCCGGCAAACGTGGCGTCCGGCGGTCCTTTTCGTCGCGACCTGGAGGGTCAGTTCATGTTTCAGCGAGTCTGTTTGGCGATGACAGCGCTTGCGGCGCTGTCGGTCTGTTCGGCCCGAGCGCGGGCCACCGACATCATCTTCTGTCTGGACATCTCCGGCAGCATCAGCGCCGCGGATGTGCAGATCGAGGTGAACGGCGTGTTTGGCTGCATCAGCGATCCACAACTGATTCCGCAGGACGGGGCGGTTCGTGTGGGAGTAATCGTATTTTCCACAAACGAGGATGTCATCCTGCCGCTGACGCCGATCACTCCCGGCAATCTCGCCGTGATTCAAGCGGCGTTGAACACGGCGCCGACTCACCCGCTGCGCGGCGGAGCGACGGACATCCAGGATGCGCTGGATGCGGCGCGGAACATTCTGAATAGCGCCGGTTCGCCGAACGAAGACGACATCATCTTTCTGATCAGCGACGGCGTGGACAATGAGCCGGGTGACCAGGTTGCCTCGTGCACGGGCGCCGCGGCGGAGGACATCCGCATTTGCGCCATCGGCGTCAGTCCGACAACCGGGGGCCGCACCTACCTCCAGAATTGCGCCGCCGCGACGGGCGGCTCGTACGGCGAAGCGCCGAACGTGGCCGGCGTTGAGGCGGTCTGCCGCGCGTGCCTGGCGGACGTGATTATCTACATTTGTGCGGATGCGAACTGCACCAGCGGTTCGGCGACGTGCTTCGATCTGTCGGGCGACCCGACGGCCATCTGCACGCCGCCCGGACCCTATCCGCTCGGCTCGACGCAGGTGGTCATCACGATTCCGAATGGCGAGTTCCCCGAGAGCTTTACGCGGCTGGTGGTGGTGCGGGACTGCACGCCGCCGACGCTGATCGGCTGCCCGAATCCCAGCACGGTGACCATTGAGTGCGGCGACCCGATTCCGGCGCTTCCGACCGTGACGGCGACGGACAACTGCGATGAAGACGTGACGGTGACCGTGATCAGCGGCATCCGGCGGGATCCGAACTGCCCGAACAACTACGATGAGTTCTACACGTGGACGGCGACGGACGACGCGGGCAACTCGGCCAGTTGCAGCTACCTGCTCCAGGTTCGCGACACGCAGGCGCCGGAGATCAGCTTCGGGCCGCTGAACTACCCGGCCGCCTTCGACGATCGATGCGAGGCCGATCTTGACCTGACCGCGCGCATTTCGGATTGCGGCATCGATTGCACAAACGGCGTGCTCGGTATTCTGACCGTCGGCGGTGGAACTATCGTTGGCCTCATCACCTTCGATGTGACCCCCGACGGCGACGATTGTGTTGTCCGCTTCATCGGCACAATCCGACCGAATCCCGGACAGTGCAGCGCATCGGTTCGCTTCGATGTTAGCGCGATCGATCGGTGCGGCAACTTTGATTCCAGCAGCACTACTTTCACGATTTCCGACACCACGCCGCCGGTCATTTCCTGCCCGCGCGACATCACGGTGGATCGTGGCGATTACATCTGCAATCCCGAATTGCTGGATTGGCTGAACAGCGCCACGGCGACGGACAACTGCGACGCCGACGTGACGATCACCAACGACGCGCCGGCCTGCGGGTTCCCAGAAGGCACGACGACCACGGTGACGTGGACGGCGGATGACGGCTGCGGCAACATCAGCACGTGCTCGGCGAACGTCACGGTCAGCAACGCGCCGACGGGCGTGATCGACCAGAAGGGCAGCCTCCTGCAGTTCTCGAAGGTCGAGCTGCGGTGGCGGCAGATCGGCGGCGAGTGGCGGCTGATCCAGGACACCTTCATCGAGCTGAGCAACGACTACCCGGCTCCGGTGAGCGTGCAGCTCTACTTCATCAACGGTGATCCGAGCCTGGCGCCGGCCGGCGGCGAGCGCGGACATCCGGGCTGCAACAATGCCGACAACATCATCCACCTGACGCAGAACGAGCCGACCTGGTGGTCGAGTGCGACGGGTCTGCCGAAGGGCGTGGTTCCGTTCCATGCGCTGGACGGCGGCAATCCGCCGGGTCGTCCGGATCCGGACGGCAGTGCCGACCGCGTGCTGCGCGGCTACCTGCTGGCGTGGGCGGTGGACAACTTCGACCGCGAGATCCGCTGGAATCACCTGTCGGGCAAGGCGACGGTGCTGAACTACGCTGATGCGTCGGCGTGGGAATATGCCCCGTGGGCGTTTCAGATCCGCTGCGGCGATCACGGTGCGCAGCCGCTGGACTGCATCGAGTATGACGCCAACGGCGTCTGCTGCGCGGCGGAGGTGATTCCGGGCCGCCTCGACATGGACGGCTTCCAGTACGACAACGCGCCGGCGGTGCTGCTCGGCCAGTTCTTCGCGTCGAATCCGCCGCAGGGCAATCCGCCCGGGCCGTCGGGTCTGTCGCGTCGCAATGAGGCGGGCGTGATCATCGCGCCGGTCGAGCTCGACACGGAGCTGGTGCTGCATCCGGCGTCGGCCGACCTTCGCCAGGAGACCAACGGCCCGGTCGCCACGAAGGCCAAGTTCAACATCTGGAACGAGAACGAAGTTCAGTTCTCGAACACCGAGTACTGCATCAGTTGCTGGGATCAGCGGCTGCTGTCGCGGGTGACGGCGATTCCGAACCACTTCCTGCGTTCGAACCTGCAGACCGATGCGGGCAAGTATCGCGTGGACGGTGTGTCGCATCCGCCGTGCCTGGCGATCAACGCGGCGATCCTCGGCGTTCAGGCGACGCACCTGACGTTCCAGGGCGGCTCGAAGAGCAGCGCGGGCGGCAACCTTGTCGGCCAGAGCGATGCCAGCGGCCGCGAGGAGAATGCTTCGATCCTCTACGACGTGCTCAGCCCCGGCGGCGAGGCGCGCACCGATCGCGGGCTGACGCCCAAGGTTGAGGCGCTGCGTCCGGCTGACGGCTCGACCGTCACGGATCAGCCGGCGGCGGATTCGATCCGCAAGCCGTAGCGCATGATGAAGCAAGCCGCGGTCGTCGGCGGGAGATCAATCTCCCGCTGATGATCCGCGCGGAAGACAGGAGCGGGGCGCGGCGATTCAGGTCGTCGCGCCCCGTGCTTCTTTTGGAGGAGGGCGGCTTGTATGGGCGGGGGATGACGTTGGGGCGGCCGGGCGGGGTCACGGGTTGGCTGCGTGCGCAGGGCCGCGGGAATCGCCCGCTTCGGGCGCAGGCTCACTCGAATCGCTATACTTGATGGGGCGGTGGAGCCGGAACGGTCGGTTGATCGGGAGCGCAGCATGCGCGCTTGGCGGCAGTTCATCCTCTATTGGGCGAGCGTGCTGGCGCTAGCGACGATTCTGGTTCTTACGCTCAATCGTGACCCATTGATCGAGTTGCCCAACGGCTTCACCCTTCGCAAGACGACAGGTAACCCCCAATACTCGCTTGAGCATTCCTGGTCACTGGACGATCGGCCGGGCGCGCACATTACCTCATTGGCGCAAGATGGCCCGCATTGCCTTTACATCATAAAGAAGCGGGAAACCCGGTGCTTCGATACCCGGGAGGAACTGGAGCAAGCGGGGCGCGAGCTGGGACCGCGCGTGCCGCAATTGGGCGTTATTGTCGACACCGTCACCAGGTTTGCGTACAACGAGCGCCACATTGTCGGCCATAGCGCGGAGGGGTACTTCGTGGTGGACATGGACGATGGGGCGCTGGAGCTTCTGCCCGTGCATGAGGCATGGGCGGCGACTGTCCGCACTCGCACCGAACTCAACCCGGATCGACTTCGCGATCCGCACAGCCAGTGGTTTCGGATTGCAAACCAGCAATTCCTGGTACTGCTTGGCATGTTCTCCACAGGGCTTCTCGGGCTTATGCAATTGAGAGGCGCCGACCGGGAAGAGGAGAGGAAGCGGCGCGCCCAGGCCGATCAGGCGCCGGCCCTATCCGAAGCGTAGCAACCCGCCGCCGCCGGGCAGGTCTACAGGCTTGCCGATAGCGTGCGCGGCGCCTGCAGGCGCCAGGCCTCGACCAGCAGCGTCAGCAGTGCATCCCAATCCACGCGCGACAGGTCCAGCCGCGCGGACACCCAGCCATGCGGCCCCAGGTAGGCCGGGACGAAGTATCGCTCGGGATCGGCTGCGACCAGCGCCTGCTGCCGGCCGGGGGCGGCCTTTGTGCAGAGGGCGATTCGGCCGTCGTCATGATGGTTGTTCAGGAAGTAAGCGAAGGTCTTGCCGCGCACGCGGAACACGAGGTGGGTCTTGCCGTAGGGGGTGCTGGTCGCCTGGGGGAGCGACCGAACCATCGCCAGCAGCTTCTCGCGGCGGCTCTCGTCTCGCGAAGCGGCGGGCTTGCGGGTCGTGCGTGCCATTCGGGGCGATCATACCCGGGACGCGCTGCGCGGGATGATCCGGCCGGATGCCGCGGGGGGTCATGGCCTGGCCGGCCGGTCGGCAACCCGCTGTGCCCGCTCCCCGCGCCAGCCCCTGCTCCGCGATATCATGCCCGTTTCCATTCGCGATGGTCGGCCGCGGGCGCGGCCCGCCCCCGTCGCGAACAGCCGTGGATGAGTGAAGATGAAGATCCTGATCGCGGATGCGTTTGAGAGCTTCGGCGTTGCCGAGTTGGGGGCGCTGGGCGCCCAGGTCAGCTATGAGCCGGGCACCAAGGGCGACGCGCTGGTCGCGCGGCTGGCCGAGCTGGACCCCGACGTGCTGATCGTCCGCTCGACCAAGGTCACGTCCGCGGCCATTGAGTCGGCCAAGCGCCTCAAGCTGATCGTGCGGGCCGGCGCGGGGGTGGACAACATCGACATTCCGGCCGCCTCGAAGCGCGGCATCCTGGTGTCGAACTGCCCCGGGCAGAATGCGGCGGCGGTGGCCGAGCTGACGATGGGGCTGATTATCGCGCTGGATCGGCGCATTCCGGACAACGTGGCGGACCTGCGCGGTCATAAGTGGTGCAAGAAGGAGTACAGCAAGCGGGCGCAGGGGCTGCGGGGAATGACGATCGGCGTGGTCGGGGCGGGGCGGATCGGGACGGAGGTCGCGCGCCGCGCGCTGGCCTTTGAGATGAACGTGCTGTACTTCCACCTCGGCCGCAATCGTCGCCTCGCCGATTTTCCGACGGCCCGGCGGACGGACATGGACGAGCTGATGCGGCTGTCCGACGTGGTGACGGTGCACGTCAGTGGCGGCGAGGGGACGCACCACCTGATCGACGAACGGCGCATCCGCTCGATGAAGCCGACGGCGCTCTTGATCAACACCAGCCGGGGCGGCGTGGTGGATGAGGCGGCGTTGCTGTCGGCGCTGCGCGAGGGGCGGATTCGCGGGGCGGCGCTGGACGTGTTCGACAATGAGCCGCCGGCCGACGCCACGACGATCGACTCCCCCTGCTGCGACGTGCCGAATCTCTATGGCACGCACCACATCGGGGCTTCGACTGAGGAGGCGCAGCGGGCCGTGGCGCATGAGACGGTGCGGGTTGTCGGCCAGTACATGCAGACCGGCAAGGCGATCAACTGCGTGAACGTGCAGGAGCGCTCCAATGCGACCTGCATCCTGGTGGTTCGGCTGTGGAACCGGCCGGGCGGGCTGGCGCACGTGTTCAACCACCTGGCGGCCGCCTCGATCAACGTGGAGGAGATGGACCACGTGATTTATGACGGCGGGAAGGCGGCGGTGGCCCAGATCCGGCTGGACAAGCGGCCGGATGAGCCGGTGCTGCGGCGGATCGAAGAGCATCAGAATGTGCTCGGAACGGAGCTGATTGCCGCGGATTGACGCGGATTGCCGCCCGAGGTTGCAGGAAGTCGTCCGTTGTGGAGGGGTGGCTTGTGAGACAGGCTGGGCGGGCGTATATTCATATGCCGCAGTACCCTCCGACGGGCGGTCCGTGCGCGCGTCGGCCCGCAGGCCTGCTCGCGCCGATAGGAGCTAAACTCATGGCTTTTCTGAGCTTCCGTCGATTCTCGATTGCGTCGTGTGTGGCTTTGGCAGCGCTTGCGGCGGCCGGCTGCGCGGGTGGCGCATCGGGGATCACCTCGCTGTTCGGCTCGCCGTTCCCCTACGTCGGCGGGAATGCCGGCGGGGTGGTGACCCCGGGCGGTACTTCGACCGGCGGCGCGCGGGCCGGGGCCGGTTCGGCGGGCGAGGAGACGATCGATCCCTGCGCGATTTCCGATTCGCAGAAGTTTGTGCGGATCTCGATGCGGAACCAGGCGCCGAATGATTTCGTTCACTACTTCATGGTCCTGATTGCGCTGGTGGAGACGGAGGAGTTTGAGGGGGCGGTGTGCGAGGACGACGTTCCGCTCTACACGTCTTTCGGCTACCAGCGTCTGGCGGCGGATACGCCGGTCGGCACGTTCTGTATTCCGGCCGGGGCGCTGGTCTACATTCACGAGGCGGGACGGTTCCGCAAGGCCGGCGGGTCGGGGACGACGGGGCTTGGCTCGGCGATTGCGCCGGCGCAGGGGACGAACGCGACGTTTGACGAGTTCTTTGTGTCGGGTGGCGCGCAGGTGCCGGTGCCGAACATCATTCTGTTCCATAATCCGGGAACGGGCGACGGGGCACGGTTGCAGATCTCCTTCCCGAACCCGAATCCCTGCGCGGCGGAGCAGATTAACATCGCGGATCCGGTGTGCCAGCAGGATGCGTTTTATTACGTCGATTCGCGCGGTCTTCTTTCGGGCTCGACGGCGCTGGGTCAGGGGTCGGGGCGGCGTGTGTCGGCGGAGGTGCAGGGAACGGGCTGCGAATGCAGCGGGTTTCAGAATGCATTTCAATCGCTGCGCTTTGCCGCGACGGCGCAGTGCAGCGAGTTTGCGCGAGGCGGTTCGATTGAGTACGTCTTTATCCGCGATGATCGCACGCCGGCCTTTCCGCAACTGGTCTGGCGCGTGACGGCGGCGAACGGCGCCGTGCTGCACGACTTTGACCCGCGTTCGGGCGTTCGCTAGCCCTATTTCGAGAATGCTCTGTTGCCCGCATTTTCGGCCCAGACGGGGCCGTGGCCGCAGCCCGACACGCCTGCCGGGGTGCAAATGCGGGCAACAGCCAGCTGACACAGCAGTCGCACACGACACCCATACGCGACGAAAGATGGATTGCCAAGGTTGAGCAGTGCTCAAGAGCAGAGGCAGCCTGCAAAGCAGCGAACCATTTTCGAAGCCACTCTAAAGCACTATTTGAAGAGCAGCTTGCATGTCATTGGCAGAATGGCGGCGCGGGACGATCATTCGCCTCAAGTCGTGCGAAATCAGCCCGGGGTGTAGTGCGCTAACACAATTAGAGCACTTGCGGTCGCGTGAGCGAAACTCCTGGGCAGCGTAGTGACAGGTATCCCGTTGCCGGGTTGCCGAATCAACTTCGAGTCGGAATTTCCGCTGGTCCGCGCGTTGCGGCCGAAGATCGAGATCAAGACGCGCGAGCACTTCCGCGTGTTCGGAACTCGAGCGCACCGCGTGACGGTGGCCATCCGATGAGAGTGACCGAATAACAGGCGCGCCGCCCGACGCCAAGTCGTTGGCGGGGGCCTGCGTGACATGACCGGACATGTTCCACCGATGAACGCTCCGACTCTGGCGCTCACACGCTGCGGACACCTGACGTTGTCCGAGTCTTCTGGCCGTAGCGTGGCAACCGGACTGTCGGAGACGGCGGAGGCTGCACTGCGTGCGGCATTCGAGCGCGGAACCGGCGAGACGTTTCTTTGCCTCGTTACGCTGCCACAGCCGGCTACATTGCCACCGGAGGCTGCCTTTTGGCGCAGGCTGGGCGAGCGATACCTGACCGAGCTATGCCACGTCCCGGAGCCGGCCGAGAATCTGCAGCAGCGGTTGGCCGCTCCGCACGACGAACTCTCAGAAATGGCCGCCACGGCGCCGCCGATGCGAGGTGGCGAATACCTGTGCACGGAGACACTCGCGGGCCTGTGGCAGCAGTTGGATGCCGACGTGCGGCGCGACATCGCGGCCGGGCCGGGGGGGCTGGGCGAGTGGCTGCAACGGCGAATTCCGACGTGGCATCGCGTCGGCCGGGTGTGCTTTCATCTGGCGGAGAACAAGCGCGACAGCGAATGCCCGTTCGCGTTTCTGGCGACGTACGCACCGAAGCTGCTCGAGGGCGGGCACGTGCAGCATCAGCCGCTTGGCCGCGCGTTGGAGGAATATGCCGGCGCGAAGAACCGCAAACTGCTCGTGCACCTGCTGACGCCCGTGCAGCACGCGGCGGAGCGATGTGCCTGGGTCAGGGAGCTGGTCGACAACGGCGAGGTGTTTCACCCGCTGCGCTGGACGCCGAGCGAAGCGCATCGGCTGCTGCGCGACATGCCGGTGCTGGAAGAGAGCGGCTTGCTGGTGCGCGTTCCCAACTGGTGGACCAAGCGGCCGCCGCGCGTGCGGGTCGGCGTTTCGATCGGCAACAAGCGTATCTCGCAGTTCGGCGTGGATGCGATGTTGGATTTTCAAGTGGAGGCGACGCTGGGCGGCGAAGCGCTCACGCCGAAGGAATGGCGTCACATCCTCGACGGGGGGGATGGACTCGTGTTGCTGAAGGGGCAGTGGGTCGAGATTGACCGCGAGAAGCTGCGTCAGACGCTCGCCCACTGGAAGCGCGTCGAGGAAGCTGCCGGCGCCGACGGTGTGTCGTTCCTGCAGGGCATGCGGCTGCTGGCGGGGGCGCCGATCGACGCGGACACATCGTCCTTGCCGGCGGGAGAGGACACGGCCTGGGCGGAGTTGCATGCCGGGGATTGGCTGGCGCAGTTGCTGCGGCAGATCCGCCAGCCGGAGAGCGCGGACGTCGCCGTGCCGCCGCCGGACCTGCGCGCCACGCTGCGGCCGTATCAACAGACGGGCGTCAAGTGGTTGTGGCTGCTGACGCGGCTGGGGCTGGGCGCCTGCCTGGCCGACGACATGGGGTTAGGCAAGACCATTCAGGTGCTCACGCTCATGCTGTTGCTGAAGAAGCAGTGCATCGCTGACCACGCGCGGCCGGCACTTCTGGTCATGCCGGCGTCGCTGTTGGCGAACTGGAAGGCGGAGATTGAGCGTTTCGCCCCGACGCTGCGCTGCCTGTTCGTCCATCCCTCTCAAACGAGGGCGAATGAGCTGGCCGACTTGGCGAAAGACCCCGAGCGCTCCCTGGCGGGCATGGATGCGGTGGTTACGACGTATGGGAAGCTCACGCGGTTGGAGTGGCTCGCGGGCGTCGGTTGGTCGATCGTGGTGCTGGACGAAGCGCAGGCGATCAAGAACCCCGGTTCGCGGCAAGCCCGTGCCGTGAAACAGCTCAAGGCGAACGCCCGGATCGTGCTCACCGGGACGCCCGTCGAGAACCGACTGACCGACCTGTGGTCGATCTTCGATTTTCTTTGTCCGGGGCTGCTTGGCTCGGTCAAGGCGTTCGGCGGATTCGTCCGTCGTCTCGAGAGTCGCTCGACCGACCTGTACGGCCCGTTGCGCAAGCTCGTTGCGCCGTACATTCTGCGGCGGCTCAAGACCGACAGATCGATCATCGACGATCTGCCGGACAAAGTGGAGCAAACCGCGTTCTGCCATCTCAGCAGAAAGCAGGCGGCGTTGTACGAAGAGTCGGTCCGCCGGCTCGGCACGGCGTTGCAAGAACAAGGCGAGGGCATCGCCCGCCGCGGCGTCATCCTTGCGTTCATCCTGCGCTTCAAGCAGATCTGCAATCATCCGGACCAGTGGCTGGGGTCCGGCGCCTACCTGGCGGAGGAGAGCGGCAAGTTCCATCGGCTCAGCGAGCTTTGCGAGGAGATTGCCAGCCGTCAGGAGAAGGTTCTCGTCTTCTCCCAATTCCGCGAAATGACCGAGCCTCTCGCCGCGTTTCTTTCCACTCTTTTCGGCTGCAGCGGCCTGGTGCTGCACGGCGGGACGCCGGTCGGCAAGCGCAAGCAAATCGTGGACCGGTTCCAGAGTGAGACCGGTCCCCCGTTCATGGTCCTGTCGCTAAAGGCGGGCGGCACCGGACTGAACCTGACGGCGGCATCGCACGTGATCCATTTCGACCGCTGGTGGAACCCGGCGGTCGAGAACCAGGCCACCGACCGAGCCTTTCGAATCGGACAAACCCGCAACGTCGTCGTTCACAAATTCGTGTGCCAGGGTACGATCGAGGAGAAGATCGACGCGCTTGTCCGCGAGAAGACCGCTCTGGCCGGCGAGATTCTCGCCGAGGGCGTGCCGAGGCTCGTGACGGAAATGAGCGACACGGAACTGCTCGATCTCGTTCGCCTCGACATCAATCGAGCGATGGAGGAGTGAGAGATGTCATGGGGCCGGAGCTGGCGGCCGTACGTGTCGGTGGGCGAGCGCCGGGCGCGGGCGTTTCTCGAGATGGAGAAGCTGCGCAAGAAGGGTTGGAAGATCCAACCGGTCAAGATTGCGGGGCGCCAGATCGCGCGCACCTTCTGGGGCCGCTCCTGGTGCGAGCACCTGGAGAAGTTCAGCGACTTCGAGAACCGCCTGCCGCGCGGCCAGACCTACGTGCGGAACGGCTCCGTGTGTCATCTGGAGATCAAGCCGGGCAAGATCGCCGCGAAGGTCAGCGGGTCCGACCTCTACGATGTCACAATCACCATCAAGGCACTCGCGAAGCCGCACTGGAAGCGCCTGCGGGAATCCTGCGCCGGCCAGGTGGCGTCGCTCCTGGAACTGCTACAGGGCCGGCTCTCCGACCACGTGATGAGCTTTGTTACGGATCGAGACAAGGGCCTGTTCCCCAAGCCGCGCGAGATCAGCATGGACTGCTCGTGTCCGGATTGGGCGGACATGTGCAAACATGTCGCCGCGGTGATGTACGGCGTCGGCGCACGGTTTGACGAGAAGCCCGAGCTGCTGTTCCTCCTGCGCGGCGTTGATCACAATGAACTGATCTCCAGGGCGACCGCCAAGTCGATCGTCGCCAAGACGCGGAAAACCGGCCGACGAACGCTCGACGAGCAGTCAATCACCGAGGTGTTCGGTATCGAGATTGAGGCGCCGGTCAATGCGGTCACCCGGGCCGCCGCTTCTACTTCGAGCAAGGTCGTCACGCGGCCGCGAAAAAAGCGTGACCTGGTTGCGGGCGAGCCGACCGGAGCCTCGCCGTCCCGGCCGCGCGGCCAAGTGGCTGACGCCACGACAGTCCGCAATGCGTCGTCGCGGACAGGTCGGCGTCGGAAGCGGTCTTGACGAATGCCACTCCGCCGCTGTGGGGGGTGCTTGAGAAGGCCGGCTTCCCAGTGCGATCAAGCACCGCAATTCGGTTGCCGCGATCCATCTCGAGTACAATGCTCGCGATTGGTTACGAATCGTCTGCTGCCGGCCGGCCGGGTCGGCGAATCGCCCTCGAGTGGTCTCGAAGATGGTCCGCTGTTTTGCCGTGTGCAATTGCTCTTGTGCAATGCAGCTCGTGCAGTCGCGGCACTGCTGAAACAGCGGTGATCGCTGACAGCCGGATCGATGCGGCTGCCACCAGGAGCGGCTGGAGGCCCGTGTGGAGATTCGCACGAACGGTGGGAACATCTCGCACGCCGGGCACCTGAGCATCGATGGCGCGGCGTTGCTCATATCTGTCGGGACCACGGGGGCGATGCCGGCAAGCCGGCGGCCAATCTCATGTCAACTCAGGCCCGGCATTTGAAGGCGCACCGGCCCGGTCCGCCAATGGCATGACGACAATCGCGTTTGACGGGGCGGGGCAGACGTACGCGCATACGCCGCAGCCTGTGCAGATGTCCGGGCGGATGTGCGGCCGGGCACTCAGCAGCTCGATCGCTCCGGGAACGGGACATTGCTCGGAACAGACCGTGCAGAATGACCCCGCGTACGCAAGGCAGGCGGCGCGCTCGATGTACGCGACACCCATCTTCAGCGGTTGATCCGAACGAAGAACGCCGGGCTTGCAAGCGGCGATGCAGGGTATGTCCGTGCACATCCGGCATGGTGACGTGTAGGGGTCGATCATCGGCGTCCCCGCCGCATGGCGGAATCGCGCGGGCGCAAGAACGATCGCATCGACCGGGCACACGGTGATGCAGTCGTTGCAGCGGGTGCAGCCGGCAAGGAACGCCGCCTCGTGAACAGCCCCCGGCGGCCGATGAACCGGCAGCGTGACCTGCCGTCGCGGGCCGACCTGGCGATCCGGCGATGGGGACGCCGGCAGCGCCCCGCCGAGTGCCCCGGGAGCGGCCGCGCCGTGCGAACCGGAGGACGGCGCCGCCGGCGCTTCGGGACGCGGGTGCGGTTCGGCCCCGGCTCGTCCCAACCGGCCGCGGAGAAAGTCCCGCCGGGATGGCCGCGGCTCACCGGCCATCACTCGACCAACGCGGGAGCGGCGGGCGGTCCGCTTGCGCCATCCGGCAGATCCTGCACACCGAACGTCGGCGAGAGCTGCTCGAACTCGGCGGCCGGCACATGGCACTGCATGCAGTTGGTCCGCGACAGGTGATCGGGTCGCCAGCCGTCGTAGCCGTGCTCACCGTGGCAGCTCACGCAGTTCGTTCGCATGAACACCGTGTGCGGCATCACCGGCGGCGCACCGGTCCACGCCCGCGTACCCCCGTAGCCGCTGGCCCGCAGCCCCACGAAAGAATTTCCGGGCATGTCCGCGTCCCGGGCGTCGGGCGTCGCTTCCACGTGGCACTGGGTGCAATTGACCAGGAAGGTGTGCGACACCATTCGGGCGGTCTTGTCGCCGGCCGTCAGGCCGGATGCGTGACAGGCCCGGCAGGTCTGCACGTTCAGGTCGAGGATGGGATGCGGGACGGTCGGAGGCGCGCCCTCAAACGCGCGCAACGCCGCCCGCTGCTCGATCGACTTTACTCGAGAGGCGAACTTGTCCGCCACCGCGACCGGATTGGCCCGGTTTTCCGGAATGACGACCGGTGCGGGGTTGTTCAACAGCCACGGCTGCATTGCGGGCGGGGGCGGGGGAGCCGCCGGCGACGAGCGCGGAATCGGCATCCCGGCGACCGACGCCGGTGTTCGCGAGTCGGTCTGCGCTGCGCCGGCGCCCAGCAGAGCAATCGCCGCGCCGGAGGCGAGGACGATCAGGCCGCCCAGGCGGCCACCTGCTGTTGCATTGGGTCGTTTCTTCACGGCGAACTCCTCACCCCTTGCGGACGATGGTCACCGCGCACTTCTTGTAGTCCGGCTGCCGCGAATAGGGGTCGTACTCATCCAGCGTGACGAGGTTGATGAGCCGGGTCTCGTCGAAGAAGGGGACGAACACCTCGCCGCTCTTGGGATCCCCGCGGCCGCCGATCCAGACCGGCAGGTCGATCTGTCCGCGACGGCTCTTCACGGTGACGACCTCCGAGTTGCGGATGCCCAGGCGGTCGGCGTCTTCTCTGTTCATTTCGACATAGGCCCTGGGTACGGCGCGGTGCAGTTGCGGAATGCGTCGCGTCATGCTCCCCGAGTGCCAGTGCTCGAGTACGCGGCCGGTGCAGAGCCAGAAGGGGTAGTCCTTGTCCGGCATTTCGGGCGGGAACTCGTGCGGGCGGAACCAGATGAGGGCTTTGTCGTCCTTGCTGACGGAGTGGTAGAACTGGAACTCCCTTCCTTTGGCGACGAAGGGATCATCGAATTCGCTGAAGCGCCAGCGGGTTTCCCGCCATGAGCCGTCGGGCTGCTGAACCACGGGCCAGCGCAGGCCGCGGGCCTTGACGTATTCCTGGTAGGGCGCGAGGTTCTTGTGCTTCTTGGTGGTGAAGGGGCGGTACTCCTCGAAGAGCCGCTCGTCGACGTTGACGTCGTAGTAGTGGGCCCAATTCCAGATCGGAACTTCCCTGCCCGACTTTTCGGCGGTGTGGAAGATCCACTTTCCGTCCCTGCCCTTCATGCCGTCAACGCCCATCTCCAGCAGCTTGTGAGAAACGGCGATGAGTTGCCAGCAGTCGTCGCGCGCCTCGCCGGGCGGCTCGACCAGCTTGAACCAGTGCTGCGTGCGGCGCTCGCTGTTGCCGTACATTCCGTTTTTTTCGACCCACATGGCGCTGGGGAGGATCAGATCGGCCAGCTCGGTCGTTGCGGTGGGATAGACGTCGGAGACGATCAGGAACTTGTCCCCGAGGCTCTTTTTCTCCAGGAAGTTCCGCTGGAGGTTCGGCAGGGTCTGGCTGGGGTTGGTGACCTGGACCCACAGGGTGGTGATGTCTCCGCCCTGGTCCGTCGGCGTATTGAAGCGTTTGAACATCTCGATGGTGTGGTACCCGGGTTTGGCTGCGATGCGTCCCTCGGGGACGTTCCAGAGTTCTTCCGCCTCCTTTCGGTGCTCGGCGTTGGCGACCAGGCGCCCGCCGGGGAGGAGGTGGCAGAGCGTGCCGACCTCGCGCACCGTTCCGCAGGCGGAGGGCTGGCCGGTGAGGCTGGTGGCGGCGTCGCCCGGTTTTCCGAAGTGCCCGCTGAGCAGGTGAATGCCGTGCACGAGGCAGTTGATCGCCGTGCCCCGCGTGTGCTGGTTCATGCCCATGCACCAGAGGCTGTTGATCTTGAGGTCGCGCCGGCCGAACATCTCGCCGAGCATCCGGATCTTGTCGGCGGGAACGCCGGAGAGTTCCTCGACCTTCTCGGGGGTGTAAGGCTCGACGGCCCGGGCGTACTCCTCGAAGGTCATGGGCACGCCGAGCATGTCGGGGGGCGTCTTCTCGTCGGGCTTTGCGCCGAGCTGACGGAAATTGCAGTGCTTCTCGACGAAGGCCCTGTCGAACGAATTGTTCCTGATGAGCAGGTGGGCGACGCCATTGGCGATGGCGAGGTCGCCGTGGGGCTTGAAGAGCAGAAGGTGATCGGCCAGGTCGCTCGTGCGCGTGCGACGGGTCGTGAAGTCGATGATCGTCACTTTCTCGCCGCGGGAGCGCCGATCCACCAGGCGCGAAAAGAGCACCGGGTGCATCTCGGCCATGTTGTTGCCCCACATGATGGCGACGTCGCAGGCGTCGAGGTCGTCGTAGACGCCCGGCGGCTCATCGACACCGAAGGTGGAGAGGAACCCGGTGACGGCGGAGGACATGCACAGCCGCGGGTTGCCGTCGATCTGGTTGCTCCCGAGGCCGGCCTTCATGAACTTGTTGCCCGCGAAGCCCTCGCCGACCGTCCATTGCCCCGAGCCGTAGAGAGCGAAAGTCTTGGGGCTGGCGGCGATGCGAATGGCGATGGTGTTGATCGCCTCATCCCAGGAAATCGGGACGAGTCTCCCATCCTTTCGCAGCATCGGCGTGGTGAGCCGGTCCCTGCCGTACAGCGCCAGCCCGACGTGATAGCCCTTCACGCAGAGCAGGCCCTTGTTCACATCGGCCTTCTGATCCCCCTGGATGGCGACGACGCGCCCGTTTTCCGTACCTACCATGACATGGCAGCCGGTGCCGCAGAACCGGCACGGCGCCTTGTTCCACTTCAGCGAGGCGCCCTCCTGCCCGCCCAGCACGGGCAGCGAAAACGCACCCCCCGCGGCGGCCGCCGTGGCGGTCGCCAGCGCGGTCTGCTTTAGAAACTCCCGTCGATCAATGACTGCGTTCATAGGATCCTCCCGGCGCATGCAGCCCGGCGGCGTCTGACGGTGCGGAGTCCACGCTGACAAAAGTCACGTCGATCGCGCGGACGCCGGGCGTTGCGAGCAGGTCCGCCCAGAGGCTCGCATCCGCCTCCGCGCTCGGCGTCTCGGCGACGAGCGGGAGTCGCCGTCCGGCGCGCTCGCCGAGCGAGAGCCGCGAATCGGCGCGGAGCAGCCGCATCGCCTGCTCGGCGGCTGCCGCGTTCTCCTCGAGCGTGATGACCAGGCCGCTGATTGCCATCGGATAGCGCCTCAGACTCGCGAGCGTTCGTCGTCTCGCCGAACTCGCGTCGCGTCTCGCGCGAGATTATCATCGAGAGCGTGTTTGTTTGGCAACCCGGGATGAGTGTCGATGGCGCAGCAGAGTGGACGTGCTGAGCGGCCGGCGCCGAGCGGCGCCGACATCCTTCGCGGTTTGGCGCTGCCCGTCGGATTCCTGCTGCTGGCGGGCGCGTTCTGGTTTTCCCCGCGGGCCGTGAACATCCCCACGGGCACGGCCGCGGCTGTCGATCCGGCCGCGCTGGTCGCGGGACCGCGGCGGGTCGGGTTGACCGATCCGGCGCAGATTCTCGTCGAAGGCCGCATGGAGAACTGCAACGCCTGCCATCAGATTTTCGCATCGGCGCGCGGCGGAAGCGAGCGGCTGAGCTACCACACGGACATTCGGCTTGACCACGGTCTCAACGACCGCTGCGTCAATTGCCACGACGCCGATAACCGGGAGCTGTTGACGCTGCGCGACGGCGCGACGGTGCCGTACGCTCAGACGCCGGTGCTTTGTGCCCAGTGCCACGGCACCGTGTACCGCGACTGGCAGAACGGCACGCACGGCAAGACCCTCGGCTCGTGGATCACCGGGAGCGCAGCGCAGCGCCGCCTGAGCTGCAACGAGTGCCACGACCCGCACGCGCCGCGATATCCCGCCTATGAGCCGCTGCCCGCGCCGCGCACGCTGCGAATGGGCGAACCCGCGGCCCGGCCGCACACTGACCCGCATGCGGGGGGCCCGCTGCAGCGCTGGCGGACGCACCCACCGCAGGCGCACAACCCTGAAGCGCACGATACGGGAGGAACGCCATGACCCGCCTGCCGATCGTCGGCGGCGGCGCTGCGCCGCCCCCCGGCGACCCCGAGTTGACGCGCCGCAGCTTTCTGCGAACCGGCGCGGCCGCGGTCGGCGGGATGGCCGCACTCGCCGCCGCACTCAGCCCGCTGCGCCAGCTCGCCCTGGACGAACTCCCGAACCTCGATGAGTTCCTGCGGAAGCACTACAAGGAAATGACGCCGGCGGAAATGGAGGCGACGCTCGAGCGGATTCGCGGCAAGGTCGAGGAGCGTTACCGGGTGCGGCCCCACCTGCGCGACCTCAAGGCGATGGACGGCGTCGAGTTCGGCTACGCGCTGAATCTCTCGCGCTGCATCGGCTGCCGCAAATGCGTGCATGCCTGTGTCGCGGAGAACAACCAGTCGCGCAGCCCCGAGATTCAGTACATCCGCGTGATTGAGATGCCGCGCGGCACGCTCGACGTGGAGCGGGGTAATCACCACTATGACCGGCCGACCGTGCCGGACGCGAGTCACTTCTACCTGCCGGTGCAGTGCCACCAGTGTGCCAATCCGCCGTGCGTCAAGGTGTGCCCGGTCGAGGCGACCTGGCAGGAGCCGGACGGCGTCACGGTCATCGACTATGACTGGTGCATCGGCTGCCGCTACTGCGAAGCCGCCTGTCCTTACTGGGCCCGCCGCTTCAACTTCACGACGCCCAGGCTCCCGGCCGACCAGCTCAATCCGAACATGAGCTACCTCTCGAACCGGCCGCGCGAAAAGGGCGTCATGGAGAAGTGCCACTTCTGCCTGCACCGCACGCGCGAGGGCCGAATGCCCGCCTGCGTGGAAATCTGCCCCACCGGCGCGCGCAAGTTCGGCAACCTGCTCGACCCGCACTCTGAAGTGTCGCACATTCTCAGGACCAAGCGCGTCTTTGTTCTGAAAGAGGAGGTGGGCACGCAGCCGCGCTTTTTCTACTACTTCGACGAGCGCTATCCCAACTCGCTCGATCCTGAGGCGGCCGCGATCGCGCGTCGGCTCCGCGAAGAGGAGGGCGACGCCTACGGCTGTCTGCCCGGCGACGGCGGACCGCGGCGCGACTTCGTCGCGCAGGCCGAGCCGGCGTGGTGGACGGAGGATCGCGCGTGAGTCGCTACCTCACGTTTCTGTGGCGCTGCTTCCGACTGAGCTTTGTCGGCGATGCGCGCTACTACGCCTGGATGTTCGTACTGACCGTTTTCGTGCTGCTGGGCGTCAACGCCTACTGCAAGCAGCTCGTACAGGGGCTTGGCACCACCGGCATGACCGACCAGGTCTCCTGGGGCTTCTACATCGCGAATTTCACCTTTCTCGTCGGCATGGCTGCCGCCGCGGTCATGCTCGTCATCCCCGTCTACGTCTACCGCAACCGCGAGCTGCACGACCTGGTCATCTTCGGCGAGTTGTTCGCCGTCGCCGCCATCGTGATGGCGATGGCGTTCGTCACGGTCGATCTGGGCCGCCCCGACCGCTTTCATCACCTGCTGCTGCGCTTCAATTTCCCGACCTCCATGTTGACGTGGGACGTGCTGGTGCTCAACGGCTATCTGCTGCTGAACCTGCACATCTGCGGCTACCTCATCTACTGCGCCTACTGCCGGCGGCAGCCCGGCCGGCTGTTCTACGTCCCGTTCGTCTTCATCGCGATCTTCTGGGCCATCAGCATTCACACCGTCACTGCGTTCCTCTACAGCGGGCTGGGCGGACGCCCTTTCTGGAACTCAGCCGTCGTGGCTCCGCGTTTCCTCGCATCCGCCTTTGCCGCCGGCCCGGCATTCCTGATTCTCACGCTGGCCGTACTGAAGCACTTCAGCGTCTATCGGGTGCCTGCCGCCGCATTCCTCACGCTGCGGAACATCGTCACCGTGGCCCTGACGATCAACATGTTTCTGCTTGGTTCCGAGGCGTTCACCGAGTTCTATACCGACTCCGCCCATGGTGCGTCCGCCAAGTACCTGTTTCTCGGCCTCCACGGCCACAACGGTCTGGTCCCCTGGATCTGGAGCGCCATCGTGCTGAACTGCATTGCGATGGTGCTTCTCTACCTGCCGGTCAGCCGCGAACCTCGCATTCTTCAGGCCGCGTGCGTCCTGCTCATCGTCGGCATCTGGATCGAGAAGGGCATGGGCATGATCGTTCCGGCATTCGTTCCGACGCCGCTCGGTGAGATCGTCGAGTACTTGCCCACGCTGAATGAGTCGCTCGTCACCGCCGGCATCTGGGCGGGCGGGTTGCTGCTTTATACGATTCTCGTACGCGTCACAATTCCGGTGCTCTCCGGCCGCCTGACCCACGATCAGCCCTTTGACATCGCCACCGTCGATCGGCCGGCGACTGCCGCCGCTGCGCCGGAGCATTGAGATTGAGCGACCGTCCAGCCAATCCGACCGCCGCTGACGGCCAGAGGTCGCTGCGCGATCACATCCGCGAAAAAGCGCTGAGCGCCCGCACGAAATTCGCCGGCCGCATCGATCGCGCAGCGATTTTCCGCCTGCTCGAAGACCGCAGCCTGGTTCGCTATCCGGTCGGCGTGCGGTTCGATTCCGAGCCGCTTCGACGCGGGGAGTTTGCGTGCCTCGAAGCACTCGGAGCACACCCATCCGGCGGCTTCTGCCTCTTCGTGCATCCGTTGTTCGAGCCGGTGGATGAAATGCTCCCGTTGCTCATCGCGTACTTCATTCCTTCGGTGAATTACGGCGACGTTACGACACATGTCGAAGCTGAGCTGTTCGGCTCCGTGCTTCTCGGGCTTGATCGCGAGGAGTACTATCGACTCCTATGTTCGGCATCCGACAGCGTGTGAGGCGACCGCGCGCACGGGACCGGTCGCTGAGCCGACGCGGCCCCCGGCACTTCCCGAATTCCAGAATCGGGCATCCAACCCAGCGCGGCGTTCTGGCCGCCGAACAAGATACACGCCGTTCGGGGAGCCAATGGCGCTGTGGACAACACCAGCGACCGCAAGGACACTTGCGGTTGTCCGGCGCGAGCGCCTTTTCGTATTGTGCGCGGATCGTTGCGCGGCCGGGCTACTTCAGCGGTTTCGCTGAGCCTACGACCTTGCTGCCGTCGGGCTTCTGAATCTCAATCCACCACATCACGTTCTCAGGAAGCGGGTCCGGGGCGACGGCGTGCACGTCGTAGTCGTCGTGTGACGGCGCATAGTCGCCCTTGCCGACCTGAGACATCGTGCGATCCTCGGTTCCAAGCCAGGCTCGGACGATGGTCGTGCCCTTGTCGTTGTACGGAAGCTTGACGACCAGGTGACTCTCCTTGCCGGCCTCGACCTTGCCGTGTCCCTGGGCGAGTTCGATCGTCATGTCGCCGATCGTGACGCTTCCCAGTGACTCCTCGTCGTGCGCGTGATCCTCCTCCTTGTGGTCCTGGCTCTGATGGTCCTGGTGCGTGCTCCCGTCGGCGTGCGCGTGCGACTTGGACCCGGCACTCATCCCGGTGGCCGGCGCAGGGACGGAGTGCGTCTGCTTCGGCGGCTCCTCCTTCCTGCAGCCGGCGGACAGCAGCGCCAGGGAACACATCATCGCCGTGGACAACAACATGCGGTTCATCGAAGACTTCCTTTCAGGTGGTTGCGGCATCGGGCGCGGGACGTCCCGCGTCACTTTCGTTGTTCGGGCCAGGCGCTCGCAGGCGGTGGATTGCCGCGTAGCCCGCAGGCACGACAATCAGATTCAGAAACGTGGACGACAGCAATCCGCCAAGAATCACGACCGAGAGCGGCGCGAGAATTTCATTGCCCGGCTGGTCGCCCTTCAGCACGATCGGAATGACGGCCAGTGCGGCCGTCAGCGCGGTCATCAGGATCGGAACGAGGCGTTCGAGGGAGCCCCGGATGATTGCTTCCTCGAGTCCCGCGCCTTCCTCTTCAAGCAAGTGTTTGTAGTGGTTGACGAGCAGAATGCCGTTGCGGATCGCGATCCCGAACAGCGTGATAAAGCCGACAAGGCTGGCAATCGAAATGACCGGCGCCGTGTAGGTACCGGCCCCGAAGAGCGCCAGTGTATTCAGGAGTACATTCGGCGACTCCGACAGGTAGATCGCGAGGATGCCTCCGATCAATGCCAGCGGGAGGTTGACGAGCACCAGCAGCGACACCCGCAACGACCCGATGGCCAGGTTCAGCAGCAGCAGCATGATCACCATGACGATTCCGCCGAATACCCAGATCGTCCGGCTCGCGGACTGCCGGGCCTCGAACTGACCCCCGTATGCAACGGTGCAGCCGTGACGTTCAACGATCGGGTCTACACGTTGCTGAACCTGCTGCACGAGGTGTCCGAGATTGTGCCCCGCTTCGACATTCAGCGACACGACGGCTTTGCGTTGTGCGTTCTCCCGCGCAATCAGATTGGAGGACATTTCCGGGCCGATGTCGGCCACCTCTTCGAGGCGCACCAGCGCCCCGCCCCGGCCGCGCAGCGTGAGACGCCGCAGGTCGCGCAGACTCGCGCGCTCCTGCTCTGCGAGTCGAACCGTCAGGGCGAATCGCCGGATCCCGTCGTTCACTTCGACGACCGGGACGCCGAAGATCGCGTTGCGCACCTGGCGTGCGGCGGATGCGGGCGTCAATCCGTAGGCGGCCAGTTCGGATGGCCGGTACAACACGGGGAGCGACCGGATCAGCACTTCGCGGTTGGCTGCGACGTCGCGAGCGCCGGGCAGCGGCCTCAGCGCGGCCTCAATCTCCCGGGCGATGATGCGGAGCACGTCGAGGTCGTCGCCGTACACGCTGATGGCGATGGCCGCCGGCGTGCCGGACAGGATGTGGCTCAGGCGATGCTCGATCGGCTGCCCGACATTGGTCGTGACTCCCGGCACCTGTTCGAGCACCCGCGTGATGCGACCGCGAACATCCTCCTTGTGATGGCCGGGGGCCACCGTCACATCGATTTCGGAGTTGCTGACCGGTTCGGCGTGCTCGTCGCGCTCCGCACGACCGGTGCGGCGCGTCACGCTTTTGACCCCGTCAATCGCAAGCAACTGGCGCTCCACCGAAGCGGCCATTCGATCGCTGGCGTTGAGCGAGGTTCCCGGCGGCGCATACAATCCCACGGTAAACGTTCCCTCATTGAACTCCGGCAGGAACGACGAGCCGAAAGTTGATGCCAGCCACAGGGCCAGGACCGTCGCGACCGCCGCGCCGCCGAGAACCAGGGTTCGCGCGCGCAGCGCCAAGCGCACACTCGGTTCATACGCGCGCTTGAGCCAGCGCACGAGCGGGCCGTCGTGTGACTCGCGTTCGGTCGGCCGTGCGTGCAGCAGGTAGCGGCACATCGCCGGTGTGACCGTCAGCGCCACCGCCAGCGACGCGAGGATGGAGATCACAAACGCGATGCCCAGCGGGCGGAAGAAGCGTCCTTCGATTCCCTCGAGGAACATGAGCGGAACGAACACCAGGGTGATGATGATCGTGGCGAAGACCATCGCCGGTCGAATCTCATTGCTCGCTTCAAAAATGACGCGAGATTTCGTCTGCCGCTCGGACTCCGGCCTCGCGGCGTTAAGCCTGAGCCGGCGAAAGACGTTCTCCACGTCGATGATGGCATCGTCCACAAGGCTGCCCACGGCGATCGCAAGGCCGCCGAGGGTCATCACATTGATGGTCATTCCGAGGCCGTTAATGGCCAGCAATCCGGCCGCCAGCGAAAGCGGAAGCGCCGAGAGCGTGATGATCGTCGTCCGGGCATTGAGGAGGAACAACATCAGGATGACGCTGACGATGATGCCGGCGTCGCGCAGTGCGTGAATCACGTTCTCGACGGACAGGCGGATGAAGTCCGCCTGCCGGAACACGGTGCGGTTGACGTGCAGCCCCTTCGGCAGGCTCCGCTGGAGGGCGTCGAGCATGGCGTCCACGCGGTCGGTAATGACGAGCGTGTTCGTGCCGGGCGACTTCTGGATCGTCATGACGACGGCCGGCCGGCCGCCGTCCGCGCCAGTGCCGCGCTTGGGCGCCGGTCCGAGCCGTACCTGGGCGACCTGCCCGATCGTGACCGGCGCGCCATCGTGATACTTGATGACCGTTCCTGAAATGTCCGCCGCGCTTCGCACGCGGCCGCTCTGGCGGATGGGCAGTTCCAGCGAATCGACATCCGGCAGGTAACCCGCGCTGAGTGTGCTGTGCGCCGCACGCGCGGCATCGACGACATCGTCGATGGTCAGCTCGAACAGGCGCAGCCACTCCTGCTCGACGAGTACCTGGTATTCCGGCAGCTCGCCGCCGATGACAGAGACCTGAGCGATCCCTGGAATCGCCAGCAGCTTGTTTCGCAGGTCGAACTCGGCGTATGCGCGCAGGTCAAGGTTACTCACACTGCCGTCGGGCGACGACACGGTCAACAGCATGATCTCGCCCGTGATGGACGTGATCGGCGTCATCTCGGCGTGGGCATCCGGCGGCAAGTCCTCTCTGACCGAATCGAGCCGCTCGGACACGAGCTGCCGTGCCCGGTAGATGTCCGTTCCCCATTCGAACTCGACGTAGGCAATCGACAAGCCGATCGCGCTCGATGAGCGAACGCGGCGGACGCCGGGGATACCGTTGAACGCCGTTTCGACGCGGAACGACACATACTGTTCGACCTCGTCGGCCGCCAGACCAGGGGCTTCCGTCAACACGACGACGGTCGGTGCATTCAGTTCAGGAAACACATCGACCGGTGTGCGGGGCAACTGGTAGGCCGCGAATGCGAGGAGCACAGCCGCCAGCACCAGCACGAGCGGTGCGCGATCGATGGAGAAGCCGATCAGGTTCTTCAGCATGAGCAAGTGTCCGGCCTAGTGATCTTCGTGGAACGAGCCGTCTGCGTGAAAGTGGCCGCCCTTCTGCGACAGGCCGCTTCGCGACGTGGCCAGCTTCAGTTCATAGGCACCGTCGAGCACGACTTCGTCGCCTCGCATCAGGCCGCTGTGAATCACGACCCACCGCCCGTCATCCACCCCCATGTCCGCCTCCATCCGGATGGCCTGATTCGGGTTCTGAGGGTCGCGGCGGAAATACACATGCGTGATCCCGTCCTGGACGATGGCCGAGCGCGGAATTGCGATTGCCGGACCGTCTGAGTGTCCGGCCACGACTTCGAGAAAGGCCGACACGCCGGGCCGCATCCAACTGCGCATCTCGCCGGGCTGAGCAATCAGCGAGACTGTTCGATTACCGGGGTGCGCGTCCAAGCCGAGGGTCAGTGCGGCCCCTACGCAGTCACCGACATCGAGACCCGGCGTGCGGGGCGGTGCGATACGTGCCGTCGCTCCGTCGGCGAATCTCGGCAGGTCGGCCTGCATTCCTATCGCCCGAAACCGCAATTGATCCGGTTGCACCGTGGTCAGGACCAGGGCGCTTTCGTCAGCCCAGGCGCCGTTGGTGATGTTCAGCGACTCGACGACGCCGGGAGCTTCCGCGCGAACATCGATCTTGCGAATCTCTCGCCATCGGGGATGTTGATTCGGCGAATCCACATCGGCTTCGAGCAGCGACTCGACCGGCTGCGAGAGCAGGGATCCGGCATTGGCCAGCATCAGTTCAAGGCGCTCGTGGTGGGCGCTCACCTCGGCTGCCACCTGTGCCCGGCGCAGCTGCAGCTCCGCCTGTTTCTCGAGCACTTGGGCGAATTCCGCCCGGGCGGCGGCCAGCGTGCCACGTGCCTGGGCGAAGTCTTCGTCGGTGACAACACCGGATGAACGGCCGGCCTCCAGCTGTTCAACCCGCGCCTGCCGGATCTGAACCACCCGCTCCAGTTCGTCGTGGTGTCGCTCCAGCGCCGTGAGCAGCGGGCCCATCGCGGACGCGCTGGCCTGAGCCTGCTCCAGCTTCAATTGGGTTTCGTTGAGTTGCTGCTGCAAGTCTCGCCAACCGGGCGAATCAAGCGTGAAGAGCAGTTGATCCGGCTCAACGGTCGCGTATTGTGCGACGTAGAGTTGCACGCGACCATTCACCATGGTCCGATACTCTCGCCGTGCCTCCGGCGTCAATTCGAAGCTCCCCGGCACCCGGATCATCCGTGCCACCTCTCGCACGTCGACTGTTGCGAACGTGATGCCGAGATTGCTGCGCACCGTCGGCGGGATATCAACGCGATTCGTCGGCTGCGACGAAGCCTCAGCCTCACTTACCGGTGGCGGCCCGTCGTTCTGCCGACACCCTGCGGTTGTGATCGTGATGCAGGCGAGTAGTAGCAAAGTCCGCTTCATGGTGACACCTCTGCGTCCTGCGCGTCTTGTCTTGGCCGGCTTTCTGTGCCGAACGCCGCCGCCGACGCCTGATTCCAGGCAGCGGCCGGCCGACCGGTCACGCGCTCAAGTTGAATCTCCGCCAGTGCCGCATCGCGCAGCGCTTCGATATGTCCGGTGCGTGTGGAGATATAGGCTCGTTGGGCTTCAAGTAGCGAAAGGAACGGTACGCGCCCGATGCGATAGCCCTCCTCGGCGAGCTTCACGTTCCGACCGGCGGTCGGTACGAGTTCATCGGTGAAGATGCGGGCGTTTGCGCTCGCACTCTCGAGATGGGCGAGTCCGGCGTAAATGTCCTGCGCGGCGTCGATGAGCGCGGCATCGCGTCGCAGTTGTGCTTGCTCAAGCAGGCGGTCGGCTCTGGCGATCTGCGCCTGATTCTGATCCCAGAGCGGCAACTCGATGGAGAGCGTCGGCCCCGCAACGGTCTCATCTCCCTGAGGGGCGCGCGGTGTGAGATTCGGCGGCGTGAGCGCGCCGGATTGGAGGGAATCATAGAATGTCTCGGCCAACCAGCTTCGATCACCGCGCGAGCGCCGCTCGGCCAAGTCAATGGAGAACCCGACGTCAACGGACCGCAGGAATCTGACACGCTCGAGTCGTGCCAGTGCTTCTGCCGATGCCACCTCCTGATCCATGATCCGCAGGTCGAGCCGCGAGCTTCGGGCGATACGCTGGAGTTCGGCAGCCCTCCATACTCCGGAGATCGGCAACCGAGCTTCATCCACGAGCGTCGTCCCCTCCGGGTCCGTGTCCAGGCCGAGCAACCGGTTGAGTTCAGCCTTGGCGTCAATCAATGCCAGGGCGGAATTCCGCAGACTCACGTCAGCCTGGAGCTTCGCCGAGCGGGCGAGATTGACGTCCACTTCGGAGCCGGTGCCCGCCTTCTGCCGGAGTTGCGCCATTTCGACGAGTGCCGATGCGATTTCCAGCCCTTCTTCCGCGATCCGCACTTGCGCCTGGGCCTGAGCGATGACAACGCACTGGCGCCGAACATCCAGGACAACAACGGAGGTCACACGGGCCGCTTCGAGAATAACCCGATCCAGGTCGCGCTGAGCAAGCCGCGTACGCGCCGGCACCAGCCACAACTCGGCGATGCTCTGCGCGAGGTTCACCTCCATGTTCGGACGACCGCCGCCGTCAGGGAGCCGGAGCGAAAGGAAGAGGGATGGATTGGAATAGAGCGTTGATTGGACGAAGTCGGCGCGTGACACGCCGATCGACAGCATGGCCACCCGCCCCCGCGGATTGTTGAGCAGCGCAATCTGCACGGCCTCGTCTGTCGTCAGGCCGTGCGTGAGCAGCTCCGTGGTTCTCGCCGCCGCTATGGCGGCATCTCGTAGCAGCAGTTCAGCCGGAATACCAACGCTGCTCTCAACCTCGACCGCCGCCCGTTGCACGTCCGGTCCGGCATCAAGCGACGCGCAGCCACCGGCCATGGCAACAGCCATCAGCACGGTCAACTGTCGCGTGCCGGACGCGAGGCGACGGCTCTCGGCAGACAATTGCTGGAAGCCCGCTGCTGTACGCCGCAATACCTCCGCGGCGCGCGCGGAAGTCCAGGATTTGAGATTCATGACGCGAAGCTCCGCAACGCATGTGCTGGATCGACCTGTCGCTGCGCACGCAACGACACAACGGATGTGCTACCCGTTGATCAGGTCAAGAGCACAATCGTTCGGAGCTGGGGAAGGGCATTCTGACTGGATTCGAACCAAGGCGGCGCACGGGGAGGGGTCCAGGCCTCGTGCAGGAACACCCTTCCTGTGGAAACCAATACGCCCGGCGCGACGGTGTGATGTTCCTTCAGCCGGCGCGCTTCTCGGGGCGGCAGCGAAAAGTGGGCTGCGTCCGGCTGGCCGTTATCCGAGCAGCAGTGGTGATCGTCGCCGCCGCAGGGCCGAGGTGAATCGCCTCTTGTCGGCAGGGGGGCGTGGCGCTCGTGAGCATCGTGCGCGTGGTGGTGCGTGTGCGTGAAATCGCCGTGCCGGTGCTCGTGCGTGTGGTAATGGTGGTGCTCATGTCCGTGCGCGTGCGAAGCCCATATGGCGAGGCCGAATCCGGCCAAGCCGACCGCGGCAACACACAGCCACACCTTCACACCATCCAACACCGGCTCCTCGACTAGCGGCCAGGCCCTGAGTTTGGGGCTTCGCCCAACTCCGCGGACGAGTCGGGCAGGGAGTCCACCATCCAGCAGGCTATTCGCCTGCCGGTTTGATTTCAAGCCGGCGACGGTTTTGGCAATGGGCCAGTCGCGATTCCTGGTTGGAGTGCCAGTTCTCGGAGCTGCGCATTCCCGTGGCCTCCAGGGCTTTTCGGCCGCGTTATTGGAGAGTGTTATCAACCGCAGCCGAGTCAATGCCGTTTCGGTCGCGCAACTTAAGTGTCTGACGGAAATCTCATAACTCGTTCTAGTGGCCCGAGTTATAAATTCGTGCAATAATGTAGCTGGCGTCGCGTTTGGCTTGGTAGGATTTCTACTGGAGCCGAACGATGGCGCGAGGACGGCCGATCAAGGCGTTGACGGTGAGCGAGGCGGAGCGCGAGACGCTGGAGCGCTGGGCGCGGCGACCCAAGAGCGCGCAGCGTCTGGCGCAGCGGGCGCGGATTGCGTTGCTGTGCGGCGACGGGTTGTCGAGCACGGCGGTCGCGGGCCAGCTCGGCCTGACCGTTCAAACGGTCGGCAAGTGGCGCGAGCGATTCCGGCTGCGGCGGTTGGACGGGCTGTGCGATGAGCCGCGTCCGGGCGCGCCGCGGAAGATCACGGATGCTCAAGTGGAAGCCGCCGTGACACGCACCCTGGAGACGACGCCGACGAACGCGACGCACTGGAGCACGCGCAGTCTGGCGAAGGCGGAAGGGTTGTCGCAAAGCGCCGTGGTGCGGATCTGGCGGGCGTTTGAGCTGCAGCCGCACCGCAGCGAGACCTTCAAGCTCTCGAAGGATCCGCTGTTCATCGACAAGGTGTGCGACATCGTCGGGCTGTACCTGAATCCGCCGGAGCGTGCGATCGTGTTGTGCGTCGACGAGAAGTCGCAGGTGCAGGCGCTCGAGCGCTCCCAGCCGCTCCTGCCGATGCGGCCGGGGCAGGCCGAGCGTCGCACGCACGACTATGTGCGACATGGCACGACGTCGCTGTTCGCCGCGCTCGACCTGGCGACCGGCAAGGTGCACGGCGGCTGCCGCCGCCGCCATCGACACCAGGAGTTCCTCAAGTTCATGGAGCAGATTGACCGGTTGCCACGCGAAGCGGATATGTCGATTCATCTGGTGCTGGACAACTACGGCACGCACAAGACGCCGCGACTGCGCCGCTGGTTCGCCCGGCGGCCCTACTTCCACCTGCACTTCACGCCGACAGGCGCGTCATGGCTGAATCTGGCGGAGCGCTTCTTCGCGAAGATCACGACCGAGCGCATCCGCCGCGGCGCGTTCCGCAGCGTGCCGCACCTGGAACGCGAACTCCAGACCTATCTCGACCATTACAACAGCGATCCGAAACCCCTCCGCTGGACCGCCAGCGCCGACCTGATCCTCGAAAAGGTCAAAAAGATTTGTGAACGAACTTCTAACTCAGGACACTAGGGCAATTTCGATTTAGCGCTTGCGCCGGGAGCGCGCACGCGCGTATAGAGGTTCGCAACACATGAGGAGGTGTTGCGATGCGTGTGATTCCTTTGGCCAGGCGACTGACGATTCTGGCGGATTGCGATGCGGGTGCGGGCACCAAGCGGGTGGCGGCGAAGCATGGCGTGAGCGGCACGTTCGTGCGCAATTTGAAGAAGGAGCGTCGCGAGACCGGCACGTTGCGTGGTCTGCGCAAGCGCGGCCCGGGTCGCAACCCGAAGATTGATCGCGTCCGTGTGCAGGAGTTGGTGAAGCAGGACGCCGACGCCACGCTGGCGGAGTTGCGTGAACGGCTGGGCGTGCGCTGTTCGCTGTCGGCGATCTGGACGGTTCTGAATGACCTGAAGATCACCTTCAAAAAAAACGCTCCGCGCCGCCGAGCAAGACCGCCCCGACGTCGCCGAGCGTCGCGTCGCCTGGCGTGCCTGGCAGGTCGGACTCGACCCGCGGCGGCTCGTCTTCATCGACGAAACCTGGGCGACGACGAACATGACCCGTCTGCGCGGCCGGGCGCTGCGCGGTCAACGTGTGATCGACGCCGTGCCGCACGGGCACTGGAAAACGGCGACGCTGATCGCCGCGCTCGACCATGCCGGCATTCGTTGTTCGATGCTGCTGGACGGCCCGGTCAACGCCCTGGCGTTCCAGGCGTTCGTGCAACAGGTGCTGACGCCGACGCTGCGTCCGGATGATCTGGTCGTGCTGGACAATCTGTCGAGCCACAAGGGGCCGCGCGTCGCGGAGCTGATCCGCGCGGCCGGCGGCGACGTGGTCTACCTTCCGCCATACTCCCCGGACCTCAACCCGATCGAGCTGGCGTTCAGCAAGGTGAAGCAATCGCTCCGCAGCCTCGCACTGCGCCGCGTGGAGGAACAATGGCGCAGCATGCAACCCGTCCTGAACCAGATCAGCCACAGCGACGCGACCGGATTCTTCCGACACTGCGGCTACGCAACACACCAAAATTGAAACCGCTCTAGCATTGACCTTCGGACAGAGCAGATTCAATCGCGAGTCCATTCCCGAACGGGAACGTAACCATCGCCGGCGTGTTCAGGGGTGAATCGGGTTCCAGAGGGTAGATTCTCCGGCGGACGTTCTGGTCGTAAGGGTCTTTCTGGTAATTAGTTACAAACCGAAAGCGGACGTACAACTGTCAGCCGTCAAAGGGCTGGACGCCGCGCCTACTACCAGCGATACCTCACTGACGCAGCAAGACGAACTTCGCCGGGCACCTGCCATCCGGCATGATGAGCGGCGCCCCGCGGCCGAAATCGATCTGGGCTTCGTCACCAGGCTGGCACTCCATCCGACGGAACGGCAGCGGCGGGGCCGATCACAATGTGCGGACGAACCGTTGCACCGATTGATAGGAATCGGTGAAATCATGCTCGGCGGTCAGATCCTGCCAGATGCGCTGGGCGGTCAGGCCGAGTTCCAGCTTGGCCAGGATGATCGCTCGCAACGGTTCACATCGGCTGCGCCGGCCGGCCGGCACCGACAGCCGCCCGCCGGAACCGGTAATCGAAATGGCGGCATTTGGATCGGCTGCATCGACCGCCGCTGGATCGGGCAGGCCGATGTCGATGCCTGAGGCCACCGACCCGGTAATCGAAATGGCGGCACTTGAGCCGGGCGGATCACCCCGTGCCGCGCGAACGTGCCGCGCTACTGTCGCGCGATCGACGCTAAGTTCCGCGGCGATGCGACGATACGACTAGCCCAACCGGGCCAACGCAATGATTGACTGATGCTCCGCCATCTTGAGGCGATTCGCGATGCAGGTCCTCCAGCCGAATGGCCGGCAAGCCTATGCGGCGGACCGCTGCCTCCTCAAAATGGCCGACCTTGACGTGATAATCAGTGGCGGGGTTTAAGTGATAGCTGACAGCAATCCGCGCCGCCTGCTCGGCGATGCGTCGCGCGGCCGCCAACAGAGCCAGCTTCACCGCCTCGGAACCCAACGCGTACAGACGCAGCGCCGCCGCCTCATCGCAGACGCCCGTCTGCAACGCCGCAACCAGGTCGTCCAGCACGCCAGAATGCACCACCACGCTGCGCATGAACATGAAATACGCGCGTGCGCGCTCCCGGCGCAAGGGCTACAAGCCAACAATCTCAGAAACTTTCGCAAACGGCTGAACTGTTACAAGTCCTGCACGATTTTCTTTCGGTCGCGAAACACGGGGGCGGCAATCGTCCCGCGACGCTTGGGCTCATGTCACTTGCGGGAGCGGGTCTCTTCGGCGTCTAGGAATCCGCTTGCAATTTCAAGGATGCTGCCCGAAAGTATGCGTTCGTCCCGCTTGGCCTTGGGCGGTGGCCGGAGTTTGGTCGGAAAGGCCTTCACGTTCTGGCCGCCAAGGTGCTTCAGCGCCCAAGCGTGATAGAGGAGCCGAGCTTGCGGTTCACCGCTACGCACTTTGATGTTGAAGCGATGACGGCGGGGAACGCCGTTGTCGTCGCGGAAGCTCACGTGCCAGCCGATGCCCTGGGTGTCGGTGAACGCGAGTTTCGGAATCCGCTTGTGGCGGTTCCGGCCCTGCTTCGGCACGGCTCGTCCTCCTTTCAGGTTAGGTCGATTGCCGGGTCGCCGTACCGGAAATTGTAGTAAAATCGGACTCGAAAATGTAGTAGAAAACGGCGTTCGCGGGCGTAATTCAGTGGTAGAATGCCAGCTTCCCAAAACGACGGGACGCTACATACCCTTCCGAAAAACCGCATTTCTGGCCTGAAAACGCGGATTTTGAGAACTCGTCGGGATCATCGATTACCCCAAGTAGAGCACGTTCACCCGCTTAAGTAGAGCTAAGCGAAGAATGCCAGCCTCGCGAAAATTCTTGGAAATTTTTTCGTGGAGGGGAGGAAGGAAGGAGGGTTCGGGAAACTTGGAACGATGGTTCCCGAGCATGGTCGGCCGGAGAGTGAAGCGGTCGGCCGCGAGATCCACCATTCATTTCGAGCAAGTACACGCGGGTAAGGGGCCTGCGTGGATGCCGCGAACGCGTCGCTCATCCCGACGCGAGAAAAACGTGATTACGTTTTGCCCTTATGGCATCCTGGAAGGTGCGAGACGCAAGTCTCGTTGTTGTCGGACACGCGAAACGCGTGCCTAACGTCAACTTGATGGTCGCGAGCACCCGGTAAATTCGGCCACCAACCGAGCTAAGGGGACGGTCTAACCAACCGTCATGCACGCGACCCGTAGAGCGTGGTGCCACGAGAGTGGCTCGCCACGTTCGAGGGAGGCTCAGCAGAGTAATCCCGTTTCGGAGTAATCCTGCTGTTCTATCCCATAGCGGTCTTGCCCCTCGTTCGGAAGAGGGGCGACCGGGACATACCTCGACAATCATCTCCCCCATGTCGAGGCCGCGTGAATTGAAGTCGGTGCAAATCCTCCAACGGGGTCCGGGCCAAAGCCTTCGGGCAATTCGGGTGCAAGTCCCGTTAGGCTCGTTCAACGTATGCCAGCGTCGGGAGTTTCCAAGGTGGTGACACCTGGAACCGGACGGAATGACTCCGTTCGGCGTCGGGCCGAAAAAGCCCGCGACGAAAAGCTCAACGATGAAAGGGGCGTCAAGCCCTTGCTGGTAAGCGAGATCAGAGACGGTGCCGAACCGCGAACGCGAAGCATGCACGGGTAAGGGGAGGCTTCTGTTTTCTACCCCCTGAAATCGGCTCGCTCCAAGCGAGCCGGAAACTGTGACGTGGCGGGAGCCGCGTACATAGCGTGCTTCGCTGAAGCTCAATGCTTCTAGCGACGTGACTGATCTTGCGACGATTCACGATAACCGGGGAAGGGCTGTGGCTTCCGACCGTGGTTGGTCGGTGCCTGTCATGTCAGACAGGTGTTTCAATCGCCGTAGTCCGGGAGAGTGCCGCAAGTAGAAGAGGACGGGAGTCCTGCGAGAGCACTGCAAGGCAGTGGTGCTCCGTTCGCGTGCTAACGGGTGGTGCCGGGCACATAAGCGACAACGAAAGCGGTGACGGGTTTATATCCATCAAGTTCTGACGTTCGGACTAGCGAGGAATCGCTAGAGCCGGGTTTCCTGGAAGGAAAGGTGCTGCGGTCATAAGAGGCTTCACGGGGACGTGAGGCGTCTTCTGACGGCGGAATGACGACGGACACTCGGAGTGTACCGAGTGAACGTCGTCGCGGTTTTAACCGCAACGCCTATGTATTGCGGCGGGGCCAACTGTGGAAAACAGATGGCTCCGCCGCCCATAGGCCGAGCGAGAAACAAAGAAAGGAAGGTAACAACGTGACCTAAAGAGGTTTCGAGCGAGGTTTCATGGCGGAGCCGCCCGGCCGCATGGATGCGAGTCGGGCTGCCCATGCCGTCAAAGGCTTTGACGAAGGAGCGTCTAGCAGGGCTTTGGGAGAATGTGCCCTTGAACATTCTCCAATCTTCGCTCACGGATGAGCGAATCGGAGCGAGCGATGTATCGAAGTGAGGCGGCGACGGAAGCCGGATTCGTCCAGCAGCTAGCCGTGTCCTACCTGGGGCACGGGTACTGCTTCTATGTTGTCGGCGAGATGCCGGCAACAAAAGACCCGGCGACAGTCGATGCGAAGCTCATCGCTCGCTACGGCATCGGCATCTCACGGTGGGCAAGGGCACGCCGGAAAAAGGCGGGCCTAGCGAACATGCACTACCTGCGGCATGGTCGCTTCTTCATCCTGCTCGCGACGCACGGCGAGCATCGGTTCTTCATCGAAGAGCCGAACTTTCGAGATGCTCGCCGCGACGCGATTCGGTTCGCCGGTTACAGCATTTCGCTCAAGCGGGGAGTCGATGGAAGACTCCATCCGTCTGTGCGGATTCACCCCGACGAATATCGCAAGCTCAAGGAGTATCTCGTCGGCCTTGCTCCGCACCGGTCGGTGGAGAATCTGACAGCCGTATTCGGGGCAGTTCGATTCGAGCGATACGCCCCGGTTAGGCGTCAATTGCTCAACATTTGGAGGGGGGTAAACCGAGTGCGCGAGACAGCGGGATTTGAGCCGGTGCCGATCTCGGCGCTTCGGCTGCGTCGGCGAGTTGTTCATAGCTTCTTGCAGCCACATTCCATCACTGAATCGTTATTTGACGCGGCATAACATTATCGAGCCACTGCGTAAGGACAGCATCGATTCTCCCTCCGAATGCACACACAGCCGGATCGTGGGGATGTGCACCAACCATCACGACGTTGTCGCCATCGTCGGTTACAAGTTCGGTAAACAACTCGTTCGGAGAAAGAAAACACAAGGCCGCACGGAATGTACCGGCCGGAAAGAGTGCGTGATAATTCTCGCAATATCCGAGCATCTTATATGTCTCCTCGGACCGAGTATTGGTCACCACTTCACGCCTCTTCGCATCAATGATGAGTCGTCGCCCGTTGGCGGTGACAGTGATGTCAGGAATTCCCGCGAGTGGCTTTCCCGTTTCCAAATATCGCCATTTCGCCAACTCAGACGAAAACGCCCGCTGGAACCATATCTCAATGTCATGCTCTCGGTAAGACAGCTTGGCGATTGCCCGGCGACCGCGTTGGGATAGAGGACACGGACCATCCTGGATAATCGCTCCGCACCGCACGAACGCATCGAGTACCTGTTGAAGGCACCAAATCTCGAATACACGGTCTTCAAAGAACTCGCCCGGTGGGAAGGCAAGAAATAAATCTGTCAGGTCTGTGAACTGGTCCGGCTCTATTTTAGAGGCGTCATAGTTCCAATGAGCAAACCAGTCTATAATCCGAGAATAAGCAACATCATTTCCAGTTTGCCGCTTTCTCACGCGATACTCGGTCTCCCGCTGCAATAACGAGATACTGCGAGCGGGAACGACTTCAGACCAAGGAGCCGAGTGTAGCTTTTCGCGAGTCCACCGAAGCAGTGAACGCGAATGAACTCGCTCCGCAGTTCCTTCTGGCATTTCCGAAGCTCGTAGGCGGCGTGCAAGACCCCGTAAAGCGCATACTACTAACTGATTCTCAGGCGTTCCGGGAGATTCCTTCGTAATCAATACAGGGAACGTGCGGGGCCAGGACAAGTTACTCATACGACGGTTCAAGTACAGCGGAATGTCTAACTGTCCGCGAATAACGCCCTTCGTATCCGTTCGCACAGTGCGAGAGGCATGAGAAACGCCACGCTCTATCGCCGCGAGAATCGGCCGCAAAAGCAAACCGCAGGCAAGTGCGTGCCGAAACGTGAGCGTCTTAGCGAATTGCTGATACTCGTCAGGATATTGGGCGGCTGGCACATTCTCAGAATCCAGCTCAACCTGTTCTGAATACAGAAATGAAGATACGAGAGGCAACGCCTCGCGAATGAATCGGCGTGTTGGCTCGGTCCTATTCGACAAAATGCTCCCCCGCAGCAACGATACCGAGCAGTTCGCGGCGGGTCGCTCGATTGAACGGAGACGCCACCGTCGTTGCAAGTTCCTTCATGGCCTCGGGTGCGACCACGTCGGAGTCAAATAATGGGGCCAATTTAATCGATGCTGCCCAATCAATGATGGCGGTTGCGTCGTCATTTGAGACCGAATCTTGGAGGACGCGAAACATGAATAGCTCTACGGTGTCGATGAGTTGAGCAGTTCCTATTGGCAAGTGCGGAATGCGGTCCTCGGAAGTCGCGTATCGGACACGTTCAACCAAATCGAAAAGCGACCGAACGCAGGGAAGTAACGGACCGCTGAGCCGTTGAAGGATGGTAGCTTCTTCAGTGGCTTTACGGGCCGGTTCGATGGAGGTTACACGGGTCGCGACACGTGCCGCCGCTCTCTTGATGACGGTCTGAAATTCCCGGTTCGCCATGCAATTGGAACCGGCTGACGGTGTCCATTCTGTGCCATTAGGTCGCTTGTCGGGGATCGTTACCGTGATGAACGTAAATCGCCGCCTAATCGCGTGGCTCAGATTGTTGACGAACTGTCGGTCGAACGAATTCAGAGTCGCGACGATCCGAAAACGTCCAGGCACCACCAAGTTCCGGTTGCCCTCTCGCTGGTGCGGTAGTGTTACCGGAAGTGCGGCGTCAGTGCCCAGCACTGTAAACAACTCACCAAAGGCCCGGTCGATATGTGCTCGATTTAGCTCGTCGATCAGAAGCCATTCGGCCTGTGGCTCCTGCGGCTCATCAAAATGACGCACGGTAGCGTTTGCACAGCGGATTACGGATTCTGTGAAGTAGCCGTTAACAGGGACGATCTCTTCTTTTCGGTCGCCGTGTAATCTCAGTTCAACGCGCCCCACGACGTCAAATACCGTCCAGTCTTCGTGGGCTGTGACCGGAAATACTGAAACATTAAATGCCTGACAAAGGGCGCGTGCGAGGCTGGATTTGCCTGTACCCGGCGGACCCTGGAGGATGACGTGGCCGACACGCAAAGCAGCGGCCGCTGCTTTCAACGTATCTTCATCTACAAGCAAGTCGCTCGCTGATCGTTTGAGGTGTTGCGGAAATTCAGCCGGGACCTCAAGATCGTACTGAGATATCTCGCGAATACGCTCGATACTGCTGTGGAAGTCAGTGGGTGGAATCGCACCTTGCTCGATAAGCGTTTCTTCGGTCACATCAGCCATGATTCCTCCCGAGCACTTGGTGAATGGGATCTACGTTCGTAATGGGTCTCGCTCGGCGAAGTACAAGACGAACAGCATTGGCCGATGTGAGAGACTTTCCCACCACAAGGTACGTCCACGTGAGGTCGTCAGACAAGATCACCCGGTGATTGCGGGCTACCTGGTGTCAGCGGGCGGGCAAAAGCAGCCATTTGTGGGCGGGTCAAAAGCAGCCACTTGAGGAGCAGGCGATTTGTCGTCACAGCTTTCTTGGCCAGGAGTCTGGCCAGAGGAGCTACGGATGGCGAATCGGCTCAAGATGGCGAAGGTTCATTCCATTCAGACGTTGCACGCGGCGGGCTGGTCGCAGCGGCGGATTGCGAGGTGCTGGGCGTAGATCGCGGCACGGTAGCCCGCTATGTTCAGGCGGCGCGGGCGGTTGAGCAAAACCAGCCGAACCTGCCCACCGGTCCGCCGGACGATCAAGACCAGCCAAACCCGCCCACCGGGTCGGGCGGTGCATCGGGAGGTCAAAACCAGCCGAACCCGCCCGCCGGGTCAGGGCCGGCCAGCCGCTGCCGCGCCGCTGCGAGAAGTGATCGGCGCGTGGCTGGAGCGGGTTGTCGGCCCAGCGCATCTGGCAGGACTTGAAGGCCGAGCACGCTTTTTCCGGCGGGTACGACAGCGTCAAGCGTTTCTGCTTAAGCGGCTGCAGGGAGCCGCGCCCGCCGTTCCGGCGGATGGAGTGCGCTGCGGGCGAGGAAGCGCAGGTGGACTTCGGCCGCGGCGCTGGTCCTGGCGGCCGAGCCGGGGTTGAAGGGCGACGCATCCTCGGGATCGCGCGCGGCCGGCGGCGCTTACCGCCGCCCGCACGTACTGCGGGTGGTGCTGAGCCATTCGCGCAGGGGTACAGCGAAGTCGTCGAGCGCCAGACGACCGACAACTTCATCCGCTGTCTGGAGAACGCCTTTCAGCACTTCGGCGGCGTGCCGCGGATGCTGGTGATCGACAACCTGAAGGCCGCGGTGACCAAGGCCGACTGGTTCGACCCGGCGAATCCCAAGCTCCAGGCCTTCGCCGAGCACTGCGGCACGGTGATCGTGCCAACCCGGCCGTACACGCCGCGGCACAAGGGCAAGGTCGAGCGCGGCGTTGACTACGTGCAGGAGAACGCGCTCAAAGGCCGGACCTTTGACAGCCTGGCCGACCAGAACCGCTATCTGGCCGAATGGGAAGCCGCCGTCGCGGACACGCGCATCCACGGCACGACGCGCCAGCAGGTCGGCAGGGTCTTCGAGCAGATCGAGCGGCCGGCGCTGCGGCCGCTGCTGGCCACGCGCTTCCCTGCTTCCAGGAAGGCCAACGCATCGTCAATCGCGACGGCCACGTTGAAGTCGCCAAAGCCTATTACTCGGCGCCGCCCGAGTTCCTCGGCCGCAAGGTCTGGATCCGCTGGGACAGCCAGGTCGTGCGGCTCTTCGATCCGCAGTTCAAGCAGATCGCGATTCACGCCCGACGCGAGCCCGGCCGCTTCGCCACCGATCAGCGGCACATCGCGCCCGAGAAGCGCGGCGGCCTCGAGCGCGGCGCGGTCTGGTGGCTGCGGAAGGCGCAGGCCATCGGCCCCGAGGCCGGCCGCTGGGCCGAGACGCTGCTGGCGCGCGCGGGATTCACGCCCTGCGCGCCGTCATGGGGCTGGTCAGCCTGACGCAGCGCCACGCGAGCGGCGCGGTGGAACAGGCCTGCGCCAGCGCCCGCGCCCATGCCGCCTGGCGACTGCGCGACCTGCGCAATCTGCTCAAACGCCAGGCGCCGCCCCAGCAGGAGCGATTCGAGTTCATCACCGAGCACCCGCTGATCCGGTCCTTGTCGGACTACGGCCGGCTGGTGCGTTCCGCCTTCGAGGAGCCGCACGCATGAAAAAAGACCAGAAAGGCTTCTTCCCCTCCGGAGAGCACCAGGGGAGACCTCCCATGAATGACGCCCTGCACCGCCCTGACCCGCCTGCGCTCTCGGGCCTGGCCCATTCGCTGGACGTGCGATTGGCCGAGGCCAGCGGCAACCGGCTCGGCCATGCCGAGTTCCTGGAACTTGTGCTCCAGGACGAGTTACTCGTCCGCAACGACCGGTTGATCGGCCGCCGCACCAAGGCCGCCGGCTTCCGCGAGCAGAAAACGGCTCGAAGACTTCGACTGGCAGTTCAATCCGTCGATCAAGCGGAAAATCATCTTCGACCTGGCCCTAAGCCGCTTCCTCCGCGAAGCGCGACGTGCTGCTGCTCGGCCCGCCCGGCACGGCAAGAGCCACCTGGCCCAGGCCATCGGCCACGCCGTCATCAAGGCCGGCGCCACCGTGCTCTATCGCTCCATCTTCGATCTGGTCCGCGACTTCCTCGGCGACGAAGCCGTCAGCGGACACGAGAAAACCTCGACCGCTATCTGCGGCCCGGAGCCTGGTCATCATCGACGACATGGGCATGAAGCAGCTCCCCAAACGCTCAGGAGAGTACCTGTTCGAGATCATCATGCGCCGCTACCAGGTCCGCGCCACCATGATGACCTCAAATCGCCCGCTGGAAGACTGGGGCAAACTGATCGGCGACGTGCCGGCCGCGACCGCTATCCTCGACCGCTTCCTGCACAACGCCGAGGTGATCAATATCACCGGCCGCAGCTACCGCCTCCGCGACCACGCCGCCAAACCCGAGGCCACTCAAAAGAAGAAACCAGAACCCGCTTGCGAACCCGTGGCGAAGTGAGCATCATGCAAAAAACTGGCTGGTTTTGACCCGCCCACCTCTGGCTGCATTTAACCTGCCCGGTGACACTACCTGGCACAAGACAGCGGAAGCACCTTCGATTGTTCTTTCGTTGGAAGCGACACTGACGCTCCGACAATGCTCGCCCATTGACAGCACGAACACGACATCCCCGGCAACGCTAATCGCTTGCGGTGAACTGACGCCTGATGCCGCCGCAAAGGTCGGGACACTCGCTCCCAGGAACGTAAAATACTCCACTTCGTCTTCATGACTTGGAGCGGTTGGTAGCCGCTCAACGTATAGGGCCGCAGTTCGACAATCCTTCGATAGAGTGTCGCCAAGAGCTACAGATACGAGGGAGAGAAACTGTCTGTCAATGTAATGTCGTCGCTTGCTCTCTGATGCCCCATAGTGCTCGCTTTCGTTGTCCTGAAGCAGCGTCAAGTGATTCATGCCCGCGTGGTTCGCGACCTGATTAAGCGAGTTATAGAAGGCACCTTTCTTTTCCGCGACAGGAAGGGGATACGCGGAATACTTGGAGGCGTCTGACCGCCACTCACGAACGATTTGAACGGCTGGCACGGCCTCCGTTGTCTGAAACACCCTGCAAAACACTCTTTCCAATTCGGTCCACCAAAAATAGTCGCCAAGATCACGCATCGCGGCGTAAAGAAACCGGTACGGCAACACATCGGAAGCGGAGTGGGCAGCGTTTCGCCGTCGGCGTGGCGGTCCCTTTAGTGGATAACGAAAAAGAAGGTTTAGCCCGGTCCAGACAAACGCGTCGCGGTCGTTCCGGGTTGCCGCGTCAAGCAACTGAAATCCGCCCGGCGTGATTGTGATTTTATCTGAACGGCTAATGACATAAAGCAGCCCGAACTCTTCAAAGGTCGCCTTCCAGCTTTCGACCGCGTGACTGTCGAGTCGCCTGGGTGCCTTGCTTGAGCCCCAGTACTTTTTGAGTGCATCGTAGGATGACTCATGGTGTTCCACGAAAGAAGTAAACGTCGCCCATGCTTCCTGGGCCTTTACATCGTCGCTAAAATAATTGGGATATCCGTAGCTATTTACTCGCCAGAAGTCCGGAGTTTGTAGTGGCGGAGTACTCATAGTTAATGAGCTACCTCGTCATGGCCGAGTTGCACGTTCGGGATTGGTAATCTTGGCGGGTAGTCCTGGGGCCGACTTGCACGGCGAAGTACGATAACCCAGTCCATGAGAATTATGCCGCCACGCCCTTTCCGTGGAAATTTCATATAGTGCCTCCGCACACGGTAAGCGAAAGCACGTTCAAACTTTAGACCGGCGTCAGCCGCCAGCCGGATTAGCATGTCATGTATCGGCAACGCCCCGGCGTGTGACTGACTATTACCAACGACAAGAACATATCGAGCCTGCGGCTTCATGGCTCTCCCCACTGATGCGAAGTGACGGCCCATCATATGGCAATACATTCTTGTCGCGAGCAGTCGAGCCGGTGCAACATCCTCCTCGGCAATCAAGTCCGCAGAACTTTCCGGCAGCAAGGGGACTTCACGCGACGCAGGATTCTTCGCTCCGATTACGCCGCGACGCATTCCGTTGAATTGCGTCTTATCTTTCACGCCCAATAAAGGTCCGAGCCAGAAATACTCCAACATGAAATTGTACATGTAGTCCACCGAATCGAGATAGGGTGGACTCGTCACAACCAGATCTATCGACTCCGGCTTAATGTCGATGTTTGCGGCATCGCCACACATTACTTTCGCTTCTGCATCCCGCAGCCGCCATTCTTGCAGTTGACCGAGAGCTGATTCGGCCTTTCGCAGTGCCTTCCAAAACACTGGAACGACGGCCGGTGGCGACTTCTTCAACGTCCCGGAGACGTATGTTTTTTGGGTTTGGTCGTCCGCATTTGACACCCAGCGGACGATAGAACTGAACACGGTGAGAAAAAACCGGCGTTCAGTCTCGGACGCTTCAAGAGCGAGAACGCAATCGCGGAGTGATTGTAGCCAGCCCCAAGCGTCTTTTGAAAACCAGTGACCGAAGTCTCGAATCCCGGGCATAGGGTCAGTAAGCTCCGTCGCCGGCACGGTCCAGGCTCTTTCAAGTGCGACTGCGAGGCTGCGAATACGTTTAGGGCTAACCGATGCAGTCTTCGATCCCGCAATCAAACAAGCCAATGGGTCACAGTCAATTCCGATGCCTGACTTGCATCGATGCAAAGCCTCGACAAGGGTTGTGCCGGAGCCGCAGAATGGGTCCAGCACGGTGGACGACTTCTCTGCGAACTCTTCTATCGCCCACGCCGGGATCTGCGGAATGAATTTCGCAGCGAACCGGTGCATACCGTGTGTCAAGGCCGACGTGTTGTTACTTAGACTCAGGGAGAATAAGTCGCCATTTGAGATGTTCTTGAAAGCGGGAAACCGCATGACGGTACGAAGTTCGACTTCTGAAGTAGTCGATACGTCGTCCCGGTCAAAAAGTGTTCTCTGCCGCGATGTCATAGTGATTGGCATATTCAAGATGTGACGGCGTCAAGAAAGGACAACGATGCTCTCACGCATTTGGTCCTCAAGCCCGGCGAGTTGGTTGCGTTGTTGCGGCGATACAGTCAAATGGCGTGCTACCAAGATCTCAGCCTTTTGGAAACCACACTCAAGTCCCAGCGACGCGATAAAGGCATCTGTAGGAATAATCACACCCGCAAAAGCGGAGTTTCCGATCACGACATAGCACCTCCCTCTTTCAATGCGTTCGTGACACTGCGTCAAAGTCTGACGCATATCGTCAAAGTATCCGCGTAACAAGCTCGGCACTCCCATTCGCCAACTACTCGCATCCCGATCCATCAAGCCGATTATCTGCTCAAGTTGCGGCAACGCCTCAAATGGCTTGTTCAGGTCGGCCCCGAGATGTGAGCGAACAGAGATCTTCCGCAGACTGTTGTTGTCTTCGTAAGTTTCGACGAATCCTCCGAACCACAATTCAACCTTCATGGACTCGAAGTAGTCGAAGCGATTTGCGTATGGTGGGCTAAAGACGACGGAATCAAAGGTCCTGTCAGGGAGAAGGCGACTAAGCTCAAGTGCGTTGCCCTCGATGACATGCTGTTCAGCCCAGCGACCCTTCTTCCAGTGCTTCGCGTCCTCCAGCATCATTTCGATCTGGGCGTGGAACGCGGTCAACACAAACGACTTCTGATTAGATCCGAATCGCTGACGCTGCCATTCGCCATCTTCTCGTTGGATATAGCCCGTCTTAAGACGCTTGCGATTTCGATATTTGATTCCGTTACCTTCCTTGAAATAGCTGCCAACACGCTCCAAAATAGCCACCCATGCAAGCAGAATGAAATTTCGGACGACGCGGTCCCCTGCGAAGTCTGCTTCAAAAGCTGATCTGATACGAAGAATCGTGTCGAGTATGAGGGGTTCAAAAACCTTACTAGAGATCGACAGACCGGGGACCGGCCAAGGTTCAATTCCCCGCAGGCGGTTCGGGAGCGACGCGGCAAAAGTTCGCACGCTGGTCAACTGGGCGCGAGTTAATGGAGTGAGCTTCACTTTCGCCGCGAATGTTGCGAGGGGGTTCACGTCAATCCCGACGGACGAGTAGCCGTTCTGTGCAGCACCGATAAGGATGGACCCACATCCGCAAAACGGGTCAAGAATTGCGGGGCCTAGAGAGAGCTTGGTAATCAAGTTGGGAGAATACGCCTCGCGATATCGCAGCCAGCGGTGAATCGGAGAAGCAGCGTTGCCGCTCCAGTTCACAAAGGGTGCTAGGTCACGACGCGGCCGGAAGCGGTGATCACGATTGATCTTGCGTAGCAGTCGGGCCAATTCTTGGCGTGTGTTCGTCGATTGGCCTGTCGGAGTAAGTCCCTTTATGCGTACGTCACCGCCGACACTGATGTTGCGGGCGGAAACGACGCTTCGGGATGTCGCGGCTGCTGTGCTCATACAAGTGCCTTGCTAAATAGAAATTCTCTCGACAATGTTTCTGGTTACTTGTTTTTTGCGACGGTCGTACAACCGTGTGGTTCTCGGGTCGGAATGTCCCGCAAGATACTGGACATCCTCCAATGGCACGCCTTGGTCTAGCAAGTCGGTAATCGTGGTAGCTCGGAAAGAATGACAAGTGAGCCGGTTCGAAGGCAGTCCAGCCTCGGCGAATCGCCGTTTCACCATGCGAAGCACGTCGTTCTGTGTCATTCCATGGTCGCTGAGCTTGCCAGTGCGACCCGCCGCGGATCGAAAGAGCGGGGAGTCGTCCGCACTTTGGCCTGCCGATTCGAGGTATTCTTCAACGAAGGTTTCGAGGTCGTGACGAACAGGGATGTCACGAATCTTTCCGCCCTTTTCATCAAAGCGAAGCATGGACTGACGCCCGTCGTTATAGAAATCGCGGCGACGAAGTTTCGCGACGGCTCCGGCCCGGACCGCCGTATAAATCATTACGGCGATGATTGCTCGGTCACGCCGTCCAAGGGCATGACGCGTGTCGATGCTCCCAAGCACTTGGCGAGCTTGCTGGACGGAAAGGGCTGGCGTCTTGCCTTCCGTCACGCTGTGCTTCGGACCACGAACGGAGAGTGCGGGGTTTAGCATGATCGCGTGTCGCTCGACGAGCTTGTCGAAAAACTTTCGGATGCCCGCCAGGTGGAGCTTCTTCATCGGCTTTGATGCGGGCCGGAACCGTTGCGGCTGGCCGTGTCGGGTCTTAATCTCGGCCTGGAGTTTCTTTAGATAGTCGCTGAGGATGCCGGGCGTGATTTGGTGCAACGCGACGCCGAGTGTCTCGCAATGTGCGAGGAACCGAGTCACCGCGTGCCTGTAAGCCCGCTCGGTATGCGAGTTCTCTTCACCGGCGAAGAATTCGTCGTAGGCGAAGCGAGCCTTGTTTCCAGCGAACCGGACAATCGCGGGCGGCTCGTGCTGTCCCGAGTCGGCGACCGGTCGCGTTTGGTATTTGGCAGGTGCTGCCGTCATCCGGAAAAATCTCCGCAAAACCCTTTGCGAACCGGAGTTATAAACGGCGTCCCGGCCTCGCGAGTTCGCGCATGATAACATCCTTTATCAAGCCTGAAAACCGAAAAGTGAGGGGGTCTGCTGCGTTCACAGTAATCGGTCGGCTGTACCGGTTCGCCTCCTTGTTCACGAGCAACGGTCACGCTTCGGTCTGCCGTCCACGGCCGTCGTCGTCGGGTCCTCGCAGGAGCCGGACCCGACACGTGCGGCCCGCTTCACTTACTGCCGGTATGGTCCCGAGTCTGAGGGTGTCCTCGCTGTGCAACGGACGTGACAGCCGTTTTTTTTTGGCTGGCGTCGCCGTTGCGTGCTCAGGGTGCGAGCATTCTCATCTCGACCATCGTCTCGCCAAGCTCGTTCAACGTCGCCTGAATCTTCTTGATCTTCTCCATCTCCGGTCCGGACAAATTCACGTACGGGCCTGGGAACGTCATCATGGGCCGGTCTGGGTCGTAGAAACCGTCGTGACGTAAGATTTCCGTCAGCAGACTGAGGCCCGTTACCGTGCGTTCCAACGCACCGACTGAACGAAGTGCTCCAAGCGAGATCGGCTGCTTATCGATAGTCGGCTCATGTTGCCCTGGTTGGCGATATCCTTCAGCCAGCAGCGAAGCGAGCAGCGACTTAAGTTCGGGGTCTTGGCACCTCTTTCGCTTGAGGACTTTCGCGGCATCTTCCTCGCCCTTCTGTGCGATTACGGTCGTCTCGGCTTCTTGCTTAAGCCGGGCTGCACGGGCGATAGCGAGTTGACGGTCCACATCCGCGAGTTTCTGCTCCTGCTCTTCGCGAAGTCGGCGAAGTTCCACGTCGTGTTCGGCCTTCATGCGAGAGATTTCAGCATTCGCTTTTTCCAGTTCGAGCCGAGCCTTCTGATTCGCTTGCTCAAGAGCCGCCTTCTCGCCTGCCTCGCTCATCGTCTGCTGAGCACGTCCGGCGGCTTGGGCTTCGCCTTTCTGCCAACCCTCATTGAGGAATCGTGTATAACGGTTCTTGTACTCGCTGATGGCCTGCTCAAGAGTCGCCGACTTCGATACGTCGCCTTCATTGCTGGCAGTGGCTAAGAGAGCCTGGAGCGAGTCACGGCGATCCGCTAAACGGTCCGCCTTACCTTTCGCCCACGCGTAAGCATCAAGAATTTCGCGGCGGGTCTGAGGGGCAGGCAGATCCTCGATGAAAGGCATCGCGAGCTTCGCTTCCACGCTCTGCTGAACGTCCTCAACCGTTTGGAGCTTTCGTGTAATGAAGTCGGCCGGTGGTGGCGGCTCGTCTCGAATCTGCACGTACGTCATCACAGCGACGGCGTCCCGAGCCAGCCTCTTGCCCGCATCATTAGAGAGAAGATCTTTCAGATTTTTCGCGTGCTTGTCGGCTGCTTCTCGCAGCTCGGTGAGTGCGGACTTGGCGGCGAGGATGTCGCTTTGGAAGTCGCGAAGCACGCGACGGCGAACCTGGTCCTCACGCTGCATCGTCGTTTCGGCCGGTTGGCTTGCGGGTGTTTCCTGAACGGGGTAAGCGTTGCTTCCGGCGACAATCATCAACAACGCAATTAACGGTATGCGGCGAATCGGCATCGGTTAAGGCTCCTTATTACTCTGTCCCGCTCGATTGAATTGCTCGGCTTCGAGCATCGCTCGGATGTGTTCGATATTCTGCTTCGTCGTTTTCAGTTTCGTCTCGGCGTTCTCAGCCCAAGTTTGCATCTCCCGGAGTGAGTCCAGGTCGGCCTTCAGGACGCTCTTTTCGTTCATGCGTCGCTGGATGGCTTCTTTCGTACGCACGCGGTCTGGCAGCCCTGCGAGTGCGGCATTGGCGTCTCGAAGTGCCTTCCATGCGGCCGCAACGGTCGATTCCTTGCTGATTACGGTCGCCAATTCGTCGGGGATGGTCTTTGCGTCTATCGATGTGCCCAAGTCTCGCCGCACCGTCTCGCGAAACGAGTCGAGGTTGGTTTGAAGCTGCGTTAGTGCGTCATTCGCGAGAGCGAACGCCTCGCGTTCGTCCCTCTCAATCTGTTTGTCCCCGCGTTCCTGAAGCGTGTCTGAGACGTGCAGCAAGCGGCTAAACGTCCCGTCAAAGCCCCATACGAGAATCACCGCGAAGAGTGCGACGGCGGCGAACGCGAAGGCGTACGTGTAACCGAAACGCAGAAAAAAAACCTTCCCTGCGTTGCTTCGCCGGTACGCACGGTCTTCTTTCCGCTCTACCTCGCGGTCGTCGAGGCGTTGCCGTCGTTGCTCGATGCGACTGGCGTCCACGACGAAATCGGGCGGCTGCTGGCCCGGCATCCTGAGGTGAAACACGCCCGCTTCACTGGGGTCTGCCCACCATCGAATTTGGACGCGTTCGCAAAAGGCGAGAAACTCGGGCCTCTTCTCCGCCGGAATGGTGAGGGGCTGCTTCGTGCGGCAATCGCGAATGCGGTCCCGATAGAACCGCCGTTGCTCGTCGCCCATAAGGATGCTGCGAGCCAATGCGATGTCGGAGCGAACCTCGCGTCCCGCAATCTTCGCGTCGCTATAATGCCGCCCGTAGGCGGCCTGCACGTCTGCGGCGGTGGCGTCCTCGGGCACGCCTAGAACTTCAAAGAGCGTCCGCGTGCCGTTCCATGCCGGAGCGTCCTGACCGTAACCCTCTTGTCGTGCGGCACTTCCGTGCATGGCTCACCGTCAACCTCGAATCCTCTTGGCAGTCGGGAATTTTTGCGGCCGCGATTATAACGCAGAGGCCGCCGCCTAGATAGAATGGGTTGCGGCGAGTTTCGGGCGGGCCACTTCGGGTCCGTTCGGGACCGGCGACAGGAGCGTTTTCACATTGCTGCTGCTGCTCGGCAATCAAAAAACTTTGCAGCCTCGGTCGTTCTCAGACTTTTCCGGCTCATCCGCTGCGTTGACGGCCTGCCGCCAACGGAGCCGATGCTCCCTGCCTCTCTTTGAGAGGTGGTCCTTAACTGTGAGGAAATATGCTTGATGAGAAAGACCGTGAAAACGCACGTCGATTTCTGGAGACGATGCAATTCGTCCTTTGGAAAGCGAAAGTGCGAGAGGCTAAAGCTCGTGCGAACGAGCGTGGCCTCTTGCTGGTTGGTGTGCTGATCGGATTGGCTCTAGCGGCCCAAGTTTTCTTGGTCCGCATCTTGGTTGATTCGTTCGCCCGCTAAATCCAGCGGCGTGTTCCCGTGTTAACGCACGGGAGCACGCCTCCTTTAGTCGAGTAGATAGTGGTACAGGTTATCGAAGAGGATCGTTGCTGGCACGAATCCGATGACGATTCCAGTGATGATCACTCGCCACCATGAAAACTGGAGCCAGTTGTCAACGTGTTCATCGTTCGGAGACGGTGCCCCGTACCATTTCATGAATCGATCGAAGGCGTTTAGCATGGTCCGACGATAGCACGTTTTCGACCGGGTTCTCAACGTCGAAGTGGCCGGACGCCTGGACGCCGTATAAGATTGATCAGCTAACGGTGTTTTTCACACTCGCACCCGTCCCGAGTTTAATCCTGACGGGAGACTGATTTGGGTCGAAGCTCTCTCGGTTTTTTTACTGAGGGTCGCAATCTCGCGGCTCTGAGCGGAAAAGCCAAAAACAATGGAGGGCATATGGACCTAGGTCAATCAGACCAAAGGCTCCTCGGAGCCTTTTGTCTTTTTTGGACCCTTCTTCTTCTTGGGCTTTGACGCCCGCGAACGCTTGCCGCCTACAGGCTTCGTCCCGGACGCATTGAACAAGTCCTCTCCGATGTCGTTGTAATGGTCACGCTTCGTGCGGCCCTTCGCCTTCGGTCCGGGGAGGAACAGCGGTCCTTTAGGTTCGCTGCTTTGAGCGGAATGCGTGGGAGGCGTACGAAGCGGCCAGGCATCGCGACGAAAACTGTCGGCGAGTGACTTGGAAAAAGGAAAGATCCGATGCACGAGCGTCGGCCCACCTTGGAACGGGGAAATCGACGAGTCCTGCTCGCCCCAGGAGACAATCAGCGATACTCGTTCGCCGGGGTCGTTGACCCGAACGATCATCTCGGGCGTCAATGCTGGTATCTTGGTTTCGCTTTCCCCTGTTCCCTGATGGTCCGCTCGGCCGCTCTGCGTGCCTCCGGAAATTCCCTGGCTCCGCGATTCATTCCAGCCGTCGGACCAGCGTTCTTCTTTGCCGTACAGACCGTATGAGTATGAGTAGCCGCCGGACGTTCCTTCGGTGCGTCCTTCATTCCATCCGGTCGATTCACTGCGACTCTGCGTCGTTCCGCGACTCGAAGATTGAAGGAATTCTGAACGGCGGCTTGATACGAGTCGAAGCAAATCAATCGCATCAGCATTGGTCAGAGAAAGATATTGTTGAAAACTTGTGATATCGAAGAGCAGCCGGAACAAGTCGTCGTTTTTGGACCGTAGGGACTCGGGGCTTTGATGCGACAAAATGAAGTGGACGATGTCTCGCGACGTTTCAAGGAAGCTCACCACGTTCTGAGCGGCGAGTCGGTGAAATTCATCAATCGCGACGTAGACTTTCGCTGCGTCAAGTTGCTCGTCCTCTCGCCGCTGTTTGGCGGCGGTCAACAAGCATGACAGGAGTAGTTTGCCCGTGGCCTGCGAGGATAGATGCTTCTCGTCCGACTCAAGGTGAACGTAGAGCACTTCACGATGGTTGAGCAGATTGCGAAAGTCGATGACTTCGGCACCCGGAGGTACACGTCCATCGACTACGATGTTGGTGGCGTTTTCAAAGATCTGCAACGCACCATGAGCACCGCGAGCTTCGCTGTTGCCGCCTTTCTCGCGAGTTAATCCCTCTAAGATCAGAATCAGCTCGCGAAGGCTTCGGGGCTTTCTGAGAAGTGCTTTCTCAAGCACGTAGCGTTGCTCATTCATGAAGAAGACGGAGTCTTGGCTCTCCGGGTGAATCAGCGACATTCCCTTGAAGAGCGTTTCTGCCTGGGCCTGCATGTCGTTTCGCGAGCCAATCACCGTCCAAGGGTCAAACAGCAAACTCTCGTAACGGGCGGCATTCGAGAAAAAGCGAAGTTCCTGCCCGCGTTGTTGGGCGATAAGGTCTGCGACGGCTCGAAGAAATCGGTCCCCCTGCGGCTTCAAATCGATAATGACGATTGCGGGAGGCTCGTCGCCTGGATTCTCGGGGTAGGCAAGCTGCAAGAGAAGGGTCGTGAGGGCCTGGCTCGTTTTGCCGCGAGCCGGTTTCCCAAGAATGTAGGAGTGGCCGTCAAAGGTTGATCGCGGCACGAACGCCGGGGCCGGTTTCTCCGGCGATGGGCGAAGGCCGACAAAAATTTCTCTGCGATACCGGGACGAAGATCGCTGAATCAGTTCCCAATAGAGCAGGAATTCCGAGCAAGCGTCGAAGTCGTCGCATCCCGGAAAGATCTCAGCGATTCGCCGCTCGTTCAGAACTCGCCATGCTTCTTCGCCAAGGCTTCGCCATTCGTCGAACGGATTCTGCTCAAACGACGTTGGCTGCGGCACGTCCTCAATCGGAGAGGCCGGATTAAATGACCCGGTCCCGTCCAGGTCGGGCGTGTTCGCGGCCGTCTTGAATGCGTCCAAGGCCGAGAGGTCAATCGGCTTCGGTGTCTTTTTTCGAAAAAACATCTGTGGCACCCGCTAGTCCTGTCGTGCCTGCGAAATCCGGCACCGATTCTACGCGTAAGTGAGCGGCCGCCGCGAGAGGCGGCTGACCCGCCTCGGCGAATCGAACGCGGTCGCGAACCGCCTCCGCTCGCATTTCCGTTTCGAGCAAAGCGGCGAAGCCATAGACTCGGTCTTCGATTAAGCCTTTCAGATTCTTGTCCTCAAGCGAACGAGACAGAAGGTCGCGGAGTGTTCGTGTGACCTCGCGGACACGCGTTCCGGGCATCGGAACGTAGACGCGATAAAATCGAAACGCCTTTCCGTCTTTTTCGACGCAGTGATATCCGCCGGGCACTCTAAAGCCGAATTTTTCGGTGAGGGCGTCACGTTCCACGCGGCGTCGTTCTAGCTGCCCCATGCAGCAGAACCACGCGAGCGATAGGTTCGAAATGAGGCTTTGTGCTCCGAACGTCCTCGCCCAGTGTTCCGACAATCCAAGATGGCTAGCCCCACGGTGGGTGAGCTGGTAGTAGGACCGCTGGCGGCTCAAGACCTGTCGGGCGGAGATCAAGCCGCGTTCCGTTGAAAGCTCCCATAGTTCGCGACCCACCGTTCGCCCGCCGAACAGGTGTTGCTCAAGGATCTCGCGGACCGACACCCGGTACGCTGCGAGGTGGGACAGAATCTTGTCGGCACGGGTGCTATCTACCAAAGCTCGTACCCCCACCCTCGCTGGGCACAGAAGGCGTGGAAGGCGGCGACTTTGGCGGGCGGATACGCTCCGCCGAACTCGATGGCGGTTTTGCCTGACCGCGTAACGATCACCGCGTCCGGGAGGCGGTCGTCTCGTCCTTCGCCTTGCTCATAAAGAGCGGCTTCCGATACCCAACGGCGGGCACGGCGGCTGTCAGTCGTTCGCAGCCTGAGATAAACAGTCGCGAGACAGAGGTCGTGCGTTGCTTCGCTTGCTCGGGGTGTTCGACCGCCAGTTCCGGCAAACCGAATCCCCGCCCTCTCGGTCGCAATCGCCGAGAGCACTCGCCGTGCGGGCCGGGTCCAGCGAGACCGGAGTTGATACGCGACGGCTCCGAAGCTGGGTTCGATGGCTCCGGGCTTCCACGTGACGATGGGCGAATTCAAAGGCGGCTCCGGTCGAGCGAGTAAGTAAAGCTGTCGGATCAAGCCGAGTCGTTCAAGCTCTTTAAGGCGGGCCTTCGCCAAATCTTGGCCGTTCGGCGTCTGCGGCCACCAAGTCGCGGCAACCTGCGAGAGCGACAGCACCCGCACTCGACGCGTCAGAATCTCCAGAATCTCCTGGTCACGTTCGGTCATGAGCGACTTCGCACCCGGCTTTGACAGTCTTGGGAGACGCGGGAACCGCTACGGCTCGCGGAATCATAAGTCGTTACGGGAATGGCATCTACGGGCAAACGAAGAACAATGACGCGAACAACGATGCCGGGGGAATGGTCGCTGTAAGGGTCGATGGTCGCCGCAGTGGTGACGAACGTGGCGGCTTGTGGCGGAATCGCGAGAATGATCGGAGCGATGCGTTCATCAAGCGGTCGGGCCTTCGGGTCCGACCGGTGCGATTCATCGCAGCCTGGGTCGAAATTCTGGCTCGGCGTTCGCGACTAGGTGACGCGGAACGGTGAACCTTCCGACAGCGGCTTCCTCGACCTGCTCGGGCTGTCTAGTCGCGGACCTTCCCGTGAGTCGGCATAACGAGGTCGGCGAAGTCTGGGTCAATCTCAAAGCTGCTCTGCCGAAAGTTCCCAGCGAGTCGGCGTTCCTCCCATAAGAGCACGTCCGACAACCGGGCGTATCGGACGCGTCCCCGTTGCTCGAACGGAAGCTCGCCCGACTCCATCGCCTCAAGGACCGTTTCACGACGCATCCGTTCCATCTTCCGAATCTCGTTCACCGTGAGCCAACGGCTGAATGCTTGCTCGGGCGGAGCGTGAGGCTGTATCGGGCGGCTCTCGTGCCGGTCAAAGGTCGGGGTGTCGAGCGACGGTGCTTCAAGCTCTGCTTCCTTACGTGCTGTGTTCTCTTTCGTCTGTCTGACTCGTTCTCGATTCATGGGCGTTCTCCTCCGCGTTGATAAAAAACGCCAACCGACAGGCACGCCCGGATTGCCGGGCGGTCAAGGAGGAACGCGAAGCGGCAAATCCTTGACGGCCCGGCTGGGCGTGCTTCCTGTGAGGGCGTTTTTCAACGCGGGGTGAGGACGCGACATTCGAGAGCGGCGAGAGACGAAGTGAGCGAGCACTGAAAGCGAAGTCGAGAATCCGCATGGCTGCCCGTTCCCGTCTTGCGAAGCCCCCTCGGGGACGGGAGGGGGCGAGCATCGGGGAGGGGCGGGGCTGGCCCTTGGGGCGGTGAAGATCGGGTCAGGACGCGGCGGGACAGGCAACCGTCCCAAAGCGGCCTGTCGGCTTTCTTGGTTCTCGCCGCCCGGTCCCTCTGAATCCCGCGAGCAAAGAGATAGCCGGTCACGCGGACCGGCTATCTGGCGAGCGGCTATTCGTGGGTGATTGCGGCGAGAATCTCTGACGCCGTGTGCTGAATGAATCCGAACGACTGAGCGAGCGTCTCCTTGTCGCCGTCGTAGAGCTGGATGTAGTCGGCGGCGGCGTTGTTCGAATCAAGCCCGATGGCCTGGCACACGACGAACGCGACGGCCTCCGCCTCGGTCTCGCGGATGGTCTTGGATGTTTCTTTTCGACGCTCGCCACGATGGAGGATCTCGTGGGCGAGTTCATGTACCAGCGTCGAAAACTCTTCTGCGGGACTGAGGTCGGGGCGGAGCGTGATTTTTCCACCGTGTGAAAGGCCGTGGGCTGACCCGATGTCCGCCGAATACTCCAGCGTGATGCTCTTGTCGGCGACAAGCTTCTTCAGGCGGTCGGTGTGCCCGTTCGGATTGCCCGCAACGCGAGCGAATTCCGGCATCGCTTCGCCGTCGGTCTGCGACACGTCGAAGACGTAAACCGCTTTGAAGCGAAGAATCGAGTCGTTGTCCTTCGCGTCGCTGGTGTCTCGTGCTTCCTTGGGCTTGATGAGCATGGGGGCGATGACGACGATGCCCTTCTCGCCCTTCTTGACGAACCGATTGAACTTCTTCCACGTGTTGAAGCCCGCGACTTTCCTCGCGTCGGGCTTTTGCGACAGGATGAGCATCACGTTGCCCCACGAATACTCGTGAAAGCGACCCATCGCGGCGAGATACTGCGTGAGGGCGTCGCTCTTGCCCTGACTGATTGCCGATGTGAGTTGGTCGAGTGCCTGGTCTGCGAGCTTCTTTGCTTCTTCTGCTTTCATGTTTCTAGCTCCTTTTGGTTTGCGAGAAGGGACCGTCCCTTCACGAGCGACAGCGGGACGGTCCCTGCGAGCCAAAAGGAGCGAAGCGAAGGACCGCGAACTTAGGCCGGGCGCCGAAGCAGCGGACGTGACAGGCCGGTGGGCTGAGCCCACGCCGAAGGCGAGGCCTGGCCGCGGCCGATGCGGGCGAACGGCCGTTAAGAGTTCGCGGGGCCTGAGCGTGAGAAAGCAGAAGTGAAGCGAAGCGAGACCGGGCCAGTCAATCAACGTCGGAATCGGGCAAGGCGGCGTCGCTTGTGTATCGCGATCGTGGGAAATGAGTGGGCGTGCGGGTGTTACTTCTTCCGACGCGAGCGGGCTGCTTCTAGAAGTTCAACCTCGGAATTGACAGGGCGACCCGGCGGAAGTGCGAAGTCCTCAAGGAAGCACTGCAAGGCGACGCGGATAATCGAATTTCGCGTAATGCGGTTCTTGCGGACCGAGCGATTGCGATTGATCACGCGGGCAAGCTCCTCGGATTGGTCGCGAAGTTCCTGCGAGAGCGGTACGGTGATTTTCTCCTCGTTCGCGTCGGCGGAAACCTCGTCTCCTTCACTCGCCTCGGGTTCCTTTGCGACTTTGGGTCGGGAAGTCGGTTTTCGCGTGGGCCTCGGCGGTGAATCAATCGCTGCGACCCTGGGCGGTTCAGTCACGACTTCCGCCCGAGCGATTGCCGGTGCTGGTGTCGCTGCCGGGCGTCCAAACGGGCTGTCGATGACGGCTGCGGGACCTGATGCGACACTGCGAAACGCTTGAAGGCCACTTGTCACCTCCATGTTTGCCGCGAGCGTTCCCCCCGGCTGATTATTCTTAGCCATTTGCAGCCTCCATCACGGAAGGCTGAACGGTTGCGGCTTCGACGCGAGCGAGTACCTCGTTTGCAAGCTCGGTGTAGTCCTCCGTTCCCCTCCCCTCGCGGTCATTCTCAAATTGAAAAATTGTTTTCTGCACGCTCGGAGCCGTCTTCGCTTTCGTGTTCACACGGATGCGAGTGCTGAAGAGCATTTCCCCGAGTTCTGACTGAAGTTTCCGCTCAACGTCGCGGCAAATATTCTCTGAGCGGTGGTACATGGTGAGCACGACCCCGAGCGACTTGAGCGACGGGCAGAGCTTTCGCTGAAAACGAGCGATGCAATTTCCGAGCATGATGAGTCCCGTAAGCGGTAAATACTCAGCGGATACGGGGACGATGTAGAAGTCACTTGCGACGAGAGCGTTGACCGTAACGAGCGAGACGGACGGCGAATTGTCGATGAGCACGAAATCGTATTGCGAGAGACGCTTCGTATGCTCGAAGCACGTTCGGAGAGCGAATTCCCTGGCCTCGCGTGGTGCGAGATTGAGTTCGGCCGCGAAGAAATTCTCGGCACACGGCAGCAAGTCGAGTCCCTTCGTGCTGGTCGGACGAAGTAGGTCGTCAAACCCTGCTTCGTCCATCAACGCGTCAAAGAGCGTGCGAGTATTTGAGTCATACGGCGTCAAACCGATGAGACTTGCGGTTAGGTTCTGCTGCGGGTCGAGGTCGCAAACGAGAACGCGTTTCCCGAGAGCCGCGAGAGCCGCCCCGAGATTTGCGGTTGTCGTCGTTTTCAGCACGCCGCCCTTGTGGTTGACGACACTGATGATGATGGGCTTGTTCATGCGACCCTCCGTGCCTGGCGAGCTTCTATCCAGTCGAGTAAGTCTTGACGGCGAAATCGCCAGCGGCCGCCGCGAGAGAGTCTGAGAGCCGGAAGGTCGTCGGTGCGAATAAGCCGGTAGAGCGTGTTACGATGGACGCCTAAGAGGCGAGTTGCTCCGTCAACGTCGAGAAGCTCCCCTTCTTGCGGGTCCGAATTGGTTCGTGTCGAGTGTGCCATACAGCATGGCTAGCACGGCTCTTCCCCCCGCACTAGACACAATATGCACCCCGGTAGCACAAACCTGATGCGGATAGCACGATGCTGCACAATTAAGCACTACGCTCTGAACTTCTGAAGTTCATAACTTCATACTGTCTGAATGTCTGAATGTCGCCAGTTCCGACATTCCCATATTCACGGAATCGGACACTCTGAGTTTCAGACTCTCGGAGTATCTGACGTTCGGAATGTGCGATGGTCTGATGTTCCGAGCATATGAAGGTCGGACCCTCTGATAGTCCGATGTTCCGAGCGTGCGAACCTCGGCAGATCCGACGATCCGAAGTTCATAACTTCATGGATTGATTAGAGAATCTGTCATTTTCAGGATTGTCGAAACGCACGCACTTTGCAAAGCTCGCTCTGTGTGGAAGAGAGGCGTGCCGATGAGCCTTCAAAATCAAAGAACAAGTGAACGCGGGGATGTTTTGTCGCTCCCCGGAGTCGAGCTTCGACTGACGGCGGAACATGCGTTGCGGGCCGCAATCGACAACCAGGTCTTCGCGAGTCTTCGCGACCTGGAGTCGCTCGATGGTGGCCGAGCGGTGCAAGCCGTTTACGTCGCCCTCATCCGGCGACTGCCGAACGTCATGCCTGACCGGAAGCGTCTCGCCATTGACACGGGCTTTTCGGAAAGTTCGATTAAACGGGCAATTTCGCTCCTGGAGCGTTCGAAGCTCGTGAGGGTAGAGCGGAGCAAGGGGCACTCATCAAATTACGTCCTGGCTGACATACGGGCGTCTGAAGTGGCAAGCGAGTGCGTGGCCGCGATCAAGAAACTTGCTCGGGGATTTTCCCCCCGCCGCGAAGGTGAGGGTCGGTCCACAAGTGAGCCGACTCCTGACAGGAGCCGGGCCACAAGTGAGCCGGGTAGTCGGGTCACAAGCGAACCGCGGGTCGGTTCACTCCTGACCCCCAAAGAAGCAAACAAGAATCAAACCAAGCAGCAAAGCGATGCTGCTGCCGGTTTACTGAAACGAACGCTAAGACGCTGGGGTCTCGAATCGGCGTCATACCTCGCCGTCATTGGGCATCGGCAAGCAATCCCTGAGCTTGCTCAAGATCCCGAGTTCGCCGCTCGGGTGGTCGATGCGGCGATGCGAAAGGGAAGCTGGTCGGTGTCGGCCGGTGTCGGCTCGAAAGTCGCGTTTCTTCGGGAGCAAGTGCCTGGAGTGATTCAGAAATTGGAGAACGCGACACGCTCGCAACCGCTCGCGGCGTCTCGCAATTTTCCCCCCGAAAATGTTCCTGACCCTGAGCACGACGAATGTCGAGCGAATGCGGAGAGCGTCGTCGCTGCGATGAGCGAAGCCGAGTTTTACGCCGCTTGTGAGCATCTCTTTTCTGAACGCCCTGGCCTTCAAAAGCTCTACCGCACTCCGACACGCGAGAGTCATGGGCTTCACGCCCTCGTTGTTCAAAGGGTCATGAAGTCGCTTGCGTCGGCTTCGTCTTCGGCGGCGAATCCGGAGCCGTGCTCCCCGATGCAAGCCGCTTCCTGACCCATTCAATGACTTCGCGGAGTTCGGGACGAACGGGCCGCATGTAGAGGTCGGCCATATCGCTGCTGGCCGCGTGCCCGAGCCAACGCTTGATGTCGCCGATGGAACAGCCGGGCCGCGATCCAAACTCCGTCGCCCCGAGGTGCCGAAGCGTGTAGAAGCCGTCAAGCGTCTCTTTCTTTTCCCCGACTTTGGTTCGGAGCTTGTCCCACCAAAGCGTGACTGCGTTTGATGTCGGCGTCACGAGTGGCACGCCGTTTCGCGTGACGAAGAGCGTTTGTCCTGCTTCGCGGCGGGCGGCCTCCTGGTATTTCTTCACGTATGCCCAAACGAGGGGAGGGGTTTCGCCGTATCGCTCAACGCCGGTCTTGGGGCGTCTCAAGTCATACGCCTTTGCCGATATCTGGCCGACGTGGATTGCGGAAAGGTCTTTGGCTCCAAGTCCAAGCCCAATGCCGAGCCAGATCATCGTTCGGCCGCGAAGGTCCGTTCCTTGGAGCATTCGCTTTAACTGGTCAACGGTCGGAAGCGTTCGCTCCTCGGAAGGTTTCCCGTGAACAACGTCGCGAGAATCCCAATTCCACGTGAGCACTTGCTGTCCATGCTCGGGGCGTCCCGCTCGGTCGATGATCGCCTTCACAATCTGCAATCGCTTTGCGACTTGGGACGCTGAGAAGCCTTTCCTCACGACGGCTCGATTGAATTCTTCGATGTCCTGCATCGACAAGTCAGAGAGGCGAAGCCGCGTAATCGCGTTCGTGCCGTGACGTTCATTGAGGAACTCAAGGAAGTCATGGATGACTTTCACGCGGTCGCGAAAAACCGGAGCGGCGATGCTGCCCGTGCGTCTCGGCTCGCCCGCCTCGCGGACCCGAGCCTGTTCGGCCTTCTTGAGTCCCGTGGCGACTTCAAGCACGCATCCCGAGAGCATCTCGGGCCGCTTGGTCGGACGCGGCGGGCGTTTGATCTGGATCGGGTAGGTCTTGCCGTTTGCTCCAAGGTGCTCAAGCACCCAGCCGTGATAAAGCACGCGAGCTTCGGCCTCACGCTCTCGCTCGTGGATGTTGAAGAGGTGCTTCCTCGGAATACGGGTTTCTTTGTCCCGGAAGGCGACGTGCCAACCAAGGTCTCGCCAGGTCGTGAACCTGAGTTTCGGGATTCTTTGCCGCGTCTTGGCCATGCCGATTCTCCGGGTATAATGCCGGTCGTCGCTGGCCGATTATAAGCGGCTGGCGGGGCTTAAGTAGAGCAAGCCGTCAAGCTTAAGTAGAGCAAAACGGCCTTCGCGGGCGTAATTCAGTGGTAGAATGCCAGCTTCCCAAAACCGCGCGCCGCAACTTAAGCAAGCCAAGAACCGCACTGGCGCTATCGAGAACGCGATTTTTCGGGTCGACTCAGGACAGTCAAACTACCTAAGTTGTGTCGATTCGATCGCTTAAGTTGTGAAGGGCGAGACGTTCGCGGCCACTACTTCGTTAACACTCCAAACTGCCGCATTGCGAGCGGCTCCACGGCCGCCAGCGCGTCAACAACGCGGGTTCGAAGTGTTTCATTCTCCGACGGGAGTTGCGTTCTCATGCCGAGGCCAACCCTTGGAATCGTGAAGATCGCCAGGTCTCTGCCAGAGGCATTCCAAAACACCGGAAACCGCACGTCCAAGTACTTTCGGACGACGAACCATGCTGGAAGCCAAGAGAGGAAGTAACCGCCAATGTAGCCGATCAAGCAAGCAGTCAAGAGACCGATCCCTGGGATAACCCGCGTTTCCACGGGATGATCCGGTCGCCCAAGTGCAAAACGACCCGCAACGAGCGTGCTTCCCCCGATAAGGCGAATGCGGCTACCAACGGTTTGTACGAGCAGCCACTCCGTTGTCCAGCGTCCGTTATCCCACTCGCGATCTACCACCCATGCTCCTGATACTCGCTCGGATGGAAACGCCGCCGTCGATTCGTTTTCCTTCGGCGCCCGATACACGATCGCATCTGCACGCCCGAGGTATGTCCGAGACTCTCCGCAGGGCTTGAGCAGCTCCGCAATCACCTCAGCAAATCGGATAGTAACGAGTTCGTGCAACTCGTCGGATGATAAGGTTTGCGGTGACGTGAAATCAAATTGCGTGTCGGATACTGGCAGCGGTCGCGGTGGTAGATCGATGTTCGCTTTGACTTCAAATTCGGCGGCGCAGGCCATTGCACGGGTTGCGTAGTCGGTCCATCGGCTTTTGATGGCGCGTTCTGCTCTCGGTAAGACCCAAAGCGTAAGCGCGCCGAACCCCAATGACGGAAGGCCAAAGCAGAGCAACTGGTACGGCGGCGGCCTTTCCATTTCCCCGGTAGGCGATATTGGGAGAAGTGGGAAACCAAGGAGATGGAGCATCGCTGCCACTCCTGATGCGGTGATGAGGATCCCACACCAGTAAATCAGACGCATTCCTTGACCTCCTTGGCGCTTAACGGGGCATCGTAGCAACGACCAAAGTCGCTTGGCCTCGCGCAGGCTCATTTCGCCGTCGGTTTCTGTGGCGTCTGGTCAAACCACGTGCGAAGAACGTGCGTGCCAATTTTCCGCACATCCGCGGACTGACAAGGATCGTCCTTGGCGTCCGCCGCCCATCCACGGCCCCCCTGAAAGACGATAGCGCCGACCCGCGAGTGATTCGGCGGCCCGGGTCCGCCTTTACGGAGCGTCGTGAACTGCCTGGCCGGCATGATCGGCTCGCGCGTCTCCTGGACGCTGCGTCCAAGCTGAATTTCATCTCGGCCCGTCGAGTGGCTGATACTTCTGCCAGCGCGATGATCTCTCTCGCTGCCAAAAAGGCGCTCGGCCCAGTCGTTCGTGGTCGGATCGCCGTTGGCGTGAAAAATCTTCGTTTGAAGATTGCCGAGCAGGCTGTGCGTCGCGGAGTGGGGATCTCGGGTGGCGAGCATGGCGAAGTAGCTCGACAGGCTCTGCGTCAGGTAAACCGTCGCGGCCTTCTTGCTGCGGGCCGTCTGCTGGTAGAGCACGTCGTGGTTGGTCACGAAGTACTGCGACTCGTCGGCCCAGAGGAAGACCGGCGGGTCAGCGTCATTCACGGGCAGACGTTCGATGGCCCGCTGCCAGATCGTCTTGAAGAGGATCTGTGCGAAGCGACCGACCTCGCCGTAGTCCTTGATGGGCAGGTCGAGGACGATCACCTTGCCGCGACGGGTGTCCTCCGGTGTGACCGAGAACGGCTTAGCGCCCGAAGCCGCGTTGTCGTCGGGGCAAAACAAATCCTTGAGCGGCCCACGAAGCAGGCCGGTAACGCGCGACGTGAACGAACTGACGATGATGCTGCGGGTCCGCGGCGCCAGTGCGGCGAAGTCGTTCAACCAATACTCGATCGTTTGTTCAAGATCGACCCGCCGGTCCTTGGGCAGTTCGTCCCTGAGGGATCGCTCGTTGGCGCGCCGCAGGCATTCGGCCGCGAAGGCGTCCGACTTCAGAAAGCTGCGGACCTCCCTCGTCTGCGGTGCAGTGACGATGATACGGTTGACCTCGGCCAGCCGGACGCGCTCGCGAGCCAGCCCGGCTAGATCGATTGCATTCGTGACAAGCTGTCGGAGGGCATCTGCCCAGTATGGGTCCGTTGAGCTGCCGCGATCGTCACCGCCGGTGGCCGCGATGGCAGTCGAGAAAAGGGCGACCAGATTCTGGGTCAGCTTGGCACCCTTGCCGGCTTGGAACTCGTAGTCCATGACGTCAAAGCGCTGGCCAGGTTCAGGTCGGAGGGGGACGATGTCGTCGCCGCGCCCGACCTCCGCGGCATACTCATGCCAGTTGCCGGCTTCGTCCGACTTGGCGCAGAGCACTAGCCCTCCGAAGCCCTTGGCCAGCATTCGGGTAGCCAGATGCCTGCCACTGCCGGTCGTCTTGCCGCTGCCCGTCGCCCCAAAAATTTGCGTGCCCTCGCACGCATCGCGGATGCTCCAAGGGTGCTCGACCTTCCGGTCGGCGTCACGGAAGAAGGTCACGGGCTCATCCAATGGGTCGCCGGACTTCGCGGGCTTCGCTTCTTGCTGGGGGATCACCGACACCCGATCTTCCTCCTAACCTAAGACCGCGACCGCGGGCTTAGGGGTGACGTCTGACGCAAAACTTGAATCAGCCGCCAACCGCCGTTATACTATACCCGTGCTCAGAATCACGGCCAAGTCGAGTGCCGCTGGGGCCAAGAGCTACTACCGGGACGGTCTCGCCCGGGGTGACTACTACCTCGCCGACAGTCTTGCCGCTGGAATCTGGAAGGGCAAAACGGCGGAGCTGCTTGGTCTGAGCGGCCCGGTTTCTCAGGCCACATTCTACCAGCTTTGCGACAACCTCAAACCCGATGGCACACCGCTGACCGTTCGCACCAAAGCCGGCCGCCGTGTCGGTTATGACATTAATCTGGACTGCCCGAAGTCGGTCTCGCTCGTTCACGCTTTTGGGGGGGACGACCGTGTCGCCCCAGCCTTTCGGGAGGCGGTTGAAGCGACGATGGTCCTCATTGAATCTGACGCACGGACCCGCGTCCGGATTGCCGGCCGCTCCAGCGACCGCGTGACCGGGAATCTGATTTGGGCGACGTTCGTCCATGACACGACGCGGCCGGTGGCCGGAGTTCCGGACCCTCACCTGCACAGTCACAGTTTCGTTTTCAACGTCACGCATGACGGAGTGGAAGGCCGCTTCAAAGCCGCTCAGCTTGGTTACATTCACTCGAACGCTCCGTTCTACGAGGCGTACTTTCACGCCGTGCTGGCGGGCAAGATGCGAGCACTCGGCTACGGCATCGTCCGGGCCGGCCGGTTCTGGGAGCTGGATGGCGTGCCCCGCGACATGATTGAGCGATTCTCGTATCGCACGACGGAAATCCGCGAGGTGGCTGACCGGCTTGGAATCACGGACCCCAAGGCCCTAGGACAATTGGGTGCTCGCACCCGCGGTAGAAAGAGCGACACGAAGCCGTGGGACGCCGTTCGTTCTGCGTGGGCGGCCCGCTTGAACCCGGATGACCTTGCTGCCCTGCGTGACGCTCGGCATCTCGGTCAGCGGGAGCCTCTAGGCCCAGATGCCCGGAAAGTCCTGGAGTACGCCCGCGGGGAATGCATGGGTCGGTCTGGCCTAGTGCCTGAAAAGATATTTCTTGAAGCCGCGTTGCGGTACGGGGTGGGGTATGTGACGCTGGACGAGTTGCGGGCAGAGCTACCGAAGCTCGGGATGGCTGAGCGGGAGATTCGAGGCGAGCGACATCTTGGCGACGATGCGAAACTTCGCGACGAAAAGCAGATGCTCACCTTCGCCCGCGAGACACGTGGCACGGTGCGGTCATTTCTCGATGACTATGTCACCATGCCGAAGGGAGCGACACCCGCCGAAGAGAAGGCCTTGGTCCACCTTCTCCGCAGCCGCGACCAGGTGGTCATCGCTCGACTTCGAGCCGAGACCGGCTTGGAAGTTATCAGGCAGTTGGAGACCCGTGGGTTTGAAGTGACTCGCTTTGACGCGAAGGCACTCAACATGCCGCATGAGGAGGCCGCCCGCGGGCCTGCGACGAATCCAGTGTGGTGGGTTGAGCATGCCCAGCATCTCGGTACGCCCCAGATGGCTCAGCTATTCCGACTGGCCGAATTGGGCGGGGCTCGCGTTGTGCTCGCACCTTCTCCGGGACCGGTCAATCGCCACAGTGCGCTTCCGTTGCTCGGCTCGCGGGCAGGATTACGCACGCCGGCGTTCGAAGCCAAGATGAATGCCAAGGCTAAACATCGCGAAGCCGCCAACGCTTTCGAGCGTGGAAGGCCTGCGAGTGGCCTCAAGAGCCTTGATGCCGTGGAAGCAGTGAAGGAAACCCCGTTGGAGAAATTGCCGTACGCGGTAGCGGACGCATTCGCAGGCCAAGCGAAGGCCGGAGGCCGGTCACGCGTGACCGTCAATGATGAAGGCACTGCCGAGAGAATGACCGACGCCATCCGCTCGGCGTTGCGTCGGCTCAAGAAGCTGGGGCGTTCCCGAAAGCTTGAGAAGCTGACACCGGCTCATCTCAATGAAACGGACCGCATGAACCCGGCTACGTACAAGCGTGGACAGATTGTTGTGTTCTTCCGGTCCATCAAGGGGTTTCGCGTATCGCAGCGATACAAGGTGATGGGCCGTGACCCGTTTGGGAATGTTTTGGTTCGCAATCTCACTCCGCGAAAGGGCTTGATTCAGTCCGCGGTTCCGATGATAGAGGCTCTACCGCTCCGCCATCCAAAGACCTTCGCCGTCTTTAATCGTTCCGAGATTGAGTTGGCCAAGGGCGATATGATTCGCATAACGATGGGCGGACGCACGATGAATCAAAGCTTCGGGCCGGAACCCATCATGAGCAAGCGGGCATTGGCGAAGAATGCCGAGTTCGCTCGAATGATAGGACTAAAGCCGCCAGACCGCCGATACCGTGTCCGGCACGGCACCGAGCACCGAATCAAGCGGTTCACGCTGGGCGGCAATATCCTGCTGGAAAACGGCTGGATTCTTCCCAAAGACTACGGCCACATGGACTACGGTTATTGCGATGTTGGCGACACTGCGGGTGCCACAGCGGCATTCCGTGAGCGTGACGCCGACGGCAGCACGCGAACCACGTATTACACATCCGACCGCGAGAACCTTTTTGAATCGGCACGACAGCGTCAACGTGCCGCGGAGTCTGAGTACGATATGAACGAGGGCATGGCAAATCAGCAGAACCGGAAACGGGGACGCAGTCGAGGCATGGACTATGAGCGTTGACTTTCTGGCCAAGTACTCCAGCGATATTTCCAAGGGTTCGCTTGACCCCGTAAACGCTGGGCCGTGCTTTCGGCTTGGCAGTAAGCCGGCCAAGTATGTGTTCTTCCGAGAAAGTGGCGGTAAACACGCAGCTTTTGGGTATTTCCTCTTGCAATCGCTGGCGTATGACCCCGTCGCGGGTCTGGTTCTCCGCTTCGGCTCCGCCACCGTGACTATTAAGGGCCTCAATTTGAAGCTGGCTTCCCAATCACTAATGGACCATCTGGTTCAGGAGTGTTGTGTGGAAGATGAAAGGCACGGTGTGCCGGCTGGAGTGCCGTTCGTAACTGGAATCACGATCGATTTCAAATAGCCTTCGGGCCTCGGTTTGCTGCCGTACGCCGTCCGTCACCTTCGGGTCCTCGCCCCGCGAGGCCGGCAGGCCCTTGGGACCCGAAGGTGACGGGAAAGGCGGACGCTGCGGCCCTTGCTGCCGGGGTCGGCCCCGAGCCGGAGGGCTCCTCGTCCGCACGGGCCTGAAGCATGGCCGGCGTCAGCCGGCCAGGTCTGCTAGGTCCGGGTCGATGCGGTGCGTGCTTGGTGGTGCTTCACCGGCAAGTCGCCGCTCCTCCCACAACAGCACGTCCGACAGGCGTGCGTAGCGAATGCGTCCGCGTCGTTCATACGGCAGCTCGCCGGATTCCATCGCCGCGATGACGGTCTCTCTTCGCATCCGCTGCATCTTGCGAATCTGCTCCAGCGACAGCCAGCGGGTGAACGGTCCTTCGCCCGGCTGGCTGGTTGTGTTCGTCGGCTGATGCGGCTCGAAGAAGCACGTATCGAGCGGATTCGATGCGACAGCCTGCGGCGGTTGGTGCGGGCTTCTGCCGTTGCCCCGTCCAAACCGATTCATCGCCCACCCCGAGCGTGCTCGGCCTCCCTCACTTTCTTGAAGATGATGCAGTACTCGTGCATGATGCGGGCGTCTTCTATCCGGGCGTATGTCTTCGCGTCAGACCGGCACTTGTGCTGAGCCTTGATGATGATGCTCCGTAACTGCCCAAGCTCGCCTTCAAGGTTGAGCACATCGCGAATCAGTGGCGTGTATGTGCCGTTGCGGCGAATGTCCCCCACAAGGATGGCCAGTCGGCCTCCAGGGGTGAGAGCTGCGAAGCATCGCCCCAGGCAGGCCCGCAGGGCTGCCCGGAACTCCTCGTAAATCTCGAAGGTGCTGAGGTCCGACGGGTCCTTGCTGTAGCGGATGATGTCCCAGTACGGCGGATGAATCCAGACCAGGTCAAACACGCCGGGCAGGTCCTGCATCAGCAGGTTGAAGCCCAGCCGCAGGTCTGAGCCCCAGTACTGGATGGGATTCGCCGAAGTGCGATTCAAGTCCCGGATGACGTCGCGGGTCGTGCCCGAGCCGAGCATCGGGTCGGCCACGCTGCGCGGCTGGTAGTGCTGAACGAGCTGCAGAAGCAGCCGCCCGTCGCAATTGCCGCGGTAGCTGCCGTCGCCCCACGCGGGGCAGCGGTCTGGAAACGATACGATGGATACCAGCGGCGAGTCGCTGTTCGTGCTGGTCAAGACGTTTGCTATCGATACATTCATATTCCTCCGGTTGATAAAGCCCGCCGGTCCTTCCGGCGGGCGTTGTGTTCTTCAGTAATCCTGTGGCAGGAGCACGGTCGTCGCCGAGCGGTCCGCCTCGGTGATAATCCAGAACTTCACGCCGTTCCGGTCACGGTACACGGAGAAAAGCCGCCGGTACCGTGTCAGTGCTTCCTCGTTTTCCTTCCAGTCGGCCGGGCAGCATTCGCCCCAATCTCCGCGTGCGTGCCGCTCCAGGCTGGCGTAGACGTCTTGTGCGTCCAGTTCGGCCTGGGCTGGCGGCGTAATGAGCATCCGGCCGAGCGGGAACCGCTCCCGCTGGCGGCCGCCGGCCTTGTCTGAGTGCCCGTCCCCTCGTGGGCCTGGTTTGTTTTCTTTCTGTCATATTCCTCCGTATGAATGACGCCCGCCGGACAGTGACTGTCCGGCGAACGCTCGCTTGAACGCTGCGTCAAATGTGGGCATCGAAGACGTGAATCTGATGGTTACATTCGACCGTGAAGATGTCGCCGCCCATTTCCAGGTCGTTGGCGATGCCTTCGTAATCGATGCGGTAACGAATGAACTCGGGAAGGGCCTTGATTGCGTCGCTGTAGCAGTCCTCAATCATCTCCTGGGCGTAATCAGCCAGGCGGTCAAATGCTCCCCGGTAGCCTTCCTCGATGTGGCGTTCGGCCTCATCAACGCTTTGCGTCCCACCGAAGTGGCTGACCAGACCGGCAAACACGGCACCGTGCTCGACAATGCCCCGAGCGACGGCGGCGACGTGGTCAATGTCTTCGAACTCGTTGAGTCGCAACCCGCCGAAATGCTCGTAGTCGTGAATCGCCCAATCTTCTGTGACCGCTTCGGTCGACTCACCGAGCATGGCGTGGATTTCCTCGCGGATGTCCTCGGCGGACTGGTCGGCCTCAATCCATCGGCCGTGCAGGCGTCCGGCGTTGTAGTCTGCTAATGAAGCCACGTAGATGCGTGGCGTCTCCTGTGTGTCGGTCTTGACCGCGGTGCTCTCAGATTCCATATCCCTCCGTATGAAGTAAAAGACCGCCGGAACTTCCGGCGGTCGTGTGTTCATTTCAACGACAGAATGACCGTATCATAAGTTTGCTACAGACTGCAAGTGCCATTCTAATTCGTCCGGCATTATCAACGTGTGATGCCGTCCGCGTGCCATTCCACCACTGTGGCGTATCTGCCTGACGCTGGACGCCCAAGCCACGAACTCTCAAAGTCACTACTTGTCAACACGCATGCGACGCATCCTTGCAGCGTGGTCCTCCGCCGTCTGGAACAGGTCGCCCAGTTTGGTCTCTGCTCGCTTCACAGGCTCCACTCCTCTCCGCGGACACTGATAGGCAACTTCGGCCATTCACCAGTTCGTTGCGAAGCCAAGCCATCAGGAATGCTGGCACAGCGACTACGTCACGTGGTTCGCATCCGGCCATGCGTGCAGCCGGTGGTCCGGCATCCGCTTGAGATACCACGCCAGATAGCCGACTGACTTCGCCGAAGTCCTGCGGGGCGGCCCGGCTCGCGTGCTGACTTGGCCGGCACCGGCGGCGTGTTGCGGTATTGATGGCGAGCGTGGCGACAAAGCGTGACACGAGGTGCTTATCCATTTCGTGTGTCGATTTGCTCCACTTGAAATAGCGGCCCGCCGAGTCCACGCCGGCGGGCCGCTGGTTGTTGTTACAGCAGGTCTCCGTCGGCAAGCGTCACGGCCAGGCCGTCCACGTCGTCGCCGAACAGTTTGGCCAAGGTGGCGATGCGTCGAAGCCGGGCCTGTTCCTTGTCTGGCAGTACCGGCGGTTTCGCCGGGCATACCGGGCACCGCATGATGAGCCCGCCCTTGCGACGAAAGTCGCGGGGTGCTTCGTGCAGCACGTGGTCCATGTCCCACGGTTCGCCGCAGCGTGTGCATACAAGGTCCATATGGTTCCTGTTATGAAACCCCGCGTTTGCTTCGCTTCGCGGGTGTGGTACGGTGGGGCTCGCTGACCCGCGACGGTAGGTCGCGAAGCACACCGGCTGCTCGCGGATTCGTCGCGTCTTATCCATTCGTAGCCAGGATGCACGCGGCGACGCCCTTAGCGACAGGGCGGGTGTATCATAAGTTCACTACAGATGGCAAAAATTTCTCCATGCGCGGAATGGTCGTTCTGCCGGTGCGTGCCGCCGCCGGATGCCGCGGTGCGATGCAGACTTGTCCACAGAGGGGACCCGCGAAGGGACCATTCAAGAGTCCCGCAGCGGGGAGTCGCTGTGGGCAAGTCGAAGACCGGCCGCGTCACTCGGAGCGGGAAGGGCTTGCAAACCTGAGGCGTTCTGCGTCATTCTGGAGCCATGCGTCCGGCGAAGTCCTTACACCTTACTACGGACGAGCGTACGCGGCTGCCTGGGTTGGCTGCATCGTTTCGGCCGTCGTTCGCGGGCTCGGCCGCCGTGCCGCCATTCTGCTGCGTGCCATGATGGCTGGTCGAATGAGAAAATTGCCCGCTCGTTGAAAACGGACGCCCACACCGTCGCCCGCTGGCGGCGGCGTTACCTGGCATCCGGGCTGGACGGCATCCTTGAGGAAAGGCCGCGAAGCGGTCGCCCCAGGCGGCTGGCGATAGAGCAGGAAGCCGCTGCCGTGCGGACGGCACTGGCCCGGACACCTCCCGGCGACCGGTGGTCCACCCGAACGCTGGCCCGTCATCTGGGCATGAGCCACTCCCGGGTCGCTCGTATCTGGCGACGGGAAGGGGATCGATGTAGCGTCCATCCGACTCTCGGCAGAGTCCACACGTCATCATCGACGCGCCACTTTTTTTTGAATCGAGGGTCGTCTGCTTGGCGAGAAGCGTTGCGTAGGGTCGTTCCGGCGTGCCGTGAGTCCCGTCCGTCATGGCGACCAGATCCGAGGGCGGACTGCCCTTTCCCGTCAAGATTGCCCCTGTGAGCGCGACACGGTCGCTTGGAGTAGCTCGGTGTAGGGCCGTCCCGTTCGCCCCGAACCGCTTCGAGCGACGTGGAAGACGTCGCCCTTCTGCCCTCCCACGGCACCTCGGTACGGAAGACTTCGACGTGAGACGGCTTCCCGCGGCAGACGTTGGTCAGCGTGTAGTGCCGTCGTTGCTTGATCGAGTGAGTTGAGACGCCGTGCGTCCAGCCAGGACACGGACTCGCGGGCTTCGAGCATGGCGATCTTCGTCAACAGCAGTTCGATTCCGAGATTGGCGTCGTCAATTCGGTCGTAGGCCATAGTGTCGCGGACCGGGGTCTGTATGCATGGTCGTCCGACCGTAGCACTTCTGTCGCGCAGATCAACCTGAATGAGCGAAGAATCAGGTGACATAGATTTTGTTTTGCGCTAGTCTCGACCTGTGAAACAGCGTTTGTTTCACGATCGTCAGAATCATGCAAACGCGTGGCCTGGCGTCTGAATCGTGGGATCGGACAACCGGTAAACCTGACTACCAATCAGGCTAAGGGCGGACTTTATCACCCGCCATGTTCGAGTGCTCGTAGCGCTGGATGCCAGGAGACTGGCTCGTCCAGTGCGAGGGAGGCTCGACAGAGTAAACCCGATTGTTCGGAGTAATCCTGTTGTTCTATCCCATGGAAGTCAGGGACGGACCGCACGCATCCTCGACGCTGTGACCGCCGGGTCGCCGCGACCTGGACGTGTGCGGTCTGCCCGTGTGCGGGCCTGCGGGCCGGCATGAAGACGGGCGACCGGGACAGACTCGTGCACACGCACGAGCCGGGTCAGTCAAAGTGGGTGACGTCGCCGCACGGCGACTAATCCCCCTGCGGGGTTCGGGCCAAACTTCGAGTGCATGCTCGGAGCGGCCCGCTCAACGTAAGCCCAGGCAGGGAGCTCGTCGGCAGCGATGCCGGCGACCGGGGCGATGATAAGCCTCGGCGTTCCACGCAAATCGTGGACGGTGAAAAGCTCAACTGCGAAAGGCGGGACAACCGCTTCTGGGTAAGTTTGATCGGAGACGGTGCCAAACCGCGATAGAAAGACCTGCGCTGAGGGTAAGGGGAGCTTCTAGATTCGTACCCCGAAATCGTCCGCATTCATGCGGGCGTAAACATGCGCGCCGGCGGGAGCCGGCGGGTGATCAGCGTTGTGAACGCAACGTGCGGGAGAGACGCACGCGGCGTTTCCAGGTCAAGCGACGTGACCGATCAGATGGAGACTGGTTCTAACCGGGGAAGGACTTTGGCGGCCGGGGTGATGCCCGGTGCCCGCGACTTATCGCGCGGGTGCTTGAAAAGCCGGAGTCTGGGAGCGGGGCCTGAGTAGGAGCACGCGGAAGCGTGGCGGCAGAGCGGCAAGGCAGTCGCGATGCCGTTCGTGCATTTACGGGTGGTGCCGGATGCGTGAACGACGACGAAAGGGCCGACGAGCATTTCCCATGTTTGCAGACGTGTCGGTGCGGCGCCGGGGCAGAGAAGTTCTGCCCCGGCCCGTGTCGGCGAGTCGGAAGACAGCCAATGCGGTCAAACGAGGACCGTCGGAAGACGGCCGTCGTTTGGCAGCAGAATGATGATGCACGGGCGAGGTGTATTCGCAGGTGCATCGAGGTTGCGGGGCCGCAACCGCCATGGATCTGCACTGATTCTTGCGTGACGCACCGTCTGTCGAATTCGCGAACGAGTTCGGTGGGTTGGTGCCGCGCAAGCACGAATCGGTGCGGTGGTTTGGCGCGATGCGCAACCGCAATAGATGAATCTAGCCGCGTGGTGCGGACGGATGCCGGTCGCAGAATGCGGGCCGACAAGCGGACGGGAACGCCGGCGAAGGCGGACCCGGAAGCGAAGTCGTGTTCGCTATGGCGGGGATGCGACGGCATTCGGATGCGGCGCTGCGGCAGATTCCAAAGCGGCGGGGTGCAACAGGCGAGGCGGTGGCGGCCGGGTTTTCAGGGAAGGAGGTGGTTCTGCACGCCGGGCCGGTGACGCGGGCGACTGCGTGGCCGGCGTGCATGAGGACGTGTACTTCGAGCGAGAGGAGGTGAATCGGATGGGTTGGTGGCAGACCGCCAGCGGCGGTGTCATCGGCGACGGGCCGGCCGACATCATCGAGCATTTCGATGAGGAGTGGACGGAGCCGAGCCAGCTTCCGCCTGCGGTTCGCGCGGAGATTGCTGCGTGCTACCGAGAGGCATTTGGCCGCGGACCGACGGAACAGGAGCTTGATGAGCTTCTGATTTTCTGTTCATCCGCGGCTGGTGAGGGTTGAAGCTCGAACGAAGGGAGGTTGAAAACGGCTTTGCGGGGATGTGCCAGAACAACCCGCTCATTTCAAAAGGAGGGAGAATCGCATGGAATATCGTTGCGTCGCCACATCGGTCGAAGGGTTCGTTCAGCAGCTCGCCGTCGCGTACATCACCCACGGCTACTGGTTCTACATGGCCGGGACCATTCCGGAAGGCAAGGATCCGGTCGCCATCGATGCGAAGCTCATCGACCGCTACGGAATCGCGATCTCGAAGTGGGCACGGTGCCGGCGCAAGAAGCAGGGTCTGGCGAACATGCAGTACCTGCGGCACGAGCGGTTTTTCGTGCTGCTGGCGACGAAGGGTCGGCACGATTTCTTCGAGCGCGAGCGGGTATCCATCCGCGACGTTCGCCGGAAGTCGATCAAGTTCGCGGGCTACAGCATCGGCTGCCGGAAGGGGCGGGACGGGCGGTGGCACGCGTCCGTGCGTTTGGAACAGCAGCGCTACGCGTACCTACGCAATGGAAGCGGTGCGACGTCGCGACTGGCGGACCAAGAGACCAAACGGCGGATGTATGGACCGGTGCGAAATCAGGCTTTCTACCTTGGTCGAGAGTTCCTCGCCCCAAATTCGCGGACGGCTTGATGAATCTCTAAAAACTTTATCCACAAGAGCTTACGGATACTATATCGCATGTGCTATAAGCGAGATTCGAATGTCACGACGACTGCCTAGTTGACCGCGTGAGCCACAAGGCTATAATGCGCAAGTATGATGCGTGCGATACGGCCAGCCGATTCCGAAGCAGCAGAGCGGATTCGGCGATTGCGCGAGAAACTTGGCCTCACGCAGGTGGAACTCGCCCAGGCGATTGGCGTTTCGTTTGCGTCGGTGAACCGGTGGGAGAATGGGCAGGTGCAGCCTGCCGCGTTGGCGTGGCAGCAGATCCTCCGATTGGAATCTGAAGGCCTGGCGGCTCTCGCTGAGCAATCAGACACAGCAATGGTTGCCGCTCACCTGGGCGGACAACCCGACTTCCTTGCGATGCCGAATCGTGTACGGCTCATTACCGAAGCTGAGCGGCTGTCGTTCGGGCACCTCTTCAATCCGACTTTCGCGACCGAAATCTCGCTAATCGATCCCTTGCCGCATCAGCGAATCGCGGTTTACGAGCACATGCTGACTCAACCGCGGCTGCGGTTCCTGTTGGCTGACGATGCGGGTGCCGGGAAGACGATCATGGCGGGGTTGTACATCCGCGAGATGCTTGCCCGCCGCCTCATTCGGCGCGTTTTGATCGTTCCGCCAGCCGGATTGGTCGGGAACTGGGAACGAGAACTTCGAACCCTGTTCAGTCTGAACTTCCGCATCATCCGCGGACCCGACGTGCGCCAGCAGAACCCCTTCGTCGGCACGGGCAACGACTTGCTGATTTGCAGCGTTGACACCCTGAGCGGTGAACGTGTGTACGGTCGGCTGCAGGAAGCCGCGGTAGAGCCGTACGACCTGGTCATTTTCGATGAAGCACACAAGCTCGCGGCCGACCGCGAAGCCGACCTGACAGTGCGACGAACCGAGCGGTACAAGCTGGCTGAAGCCCTTGCCGGAATCCAGGCCGGCGATCCGCGCTGGTTGCTGCCGTGGTCGGCACAGCACCTGCTCCTGCTCACGGCGACGCCCCACATGGGAAAGGACTACCCGTATTACTGCCTCTGGCGCCTGCTTGAGCCGGAAGTGCTCCCCACGCTCGACGCCTTCAACGCCTATCCGCGGGACGCACGGGCGCGCCATTTCATTCGGCGGACCAAAGAGGAAATGGTTCACTTGGACGGCAGGCCGCTCTATCCAACACGAGAATCGAACACCCTGAGCTTCGATCTGACTCAGGGCGCAAACAGCGAGCAATCGCTGTACGACGAGACGACCGCGTACATGTCCGGGTTTTACAACCGGGCACAGATTCTGAACCGTTCTGCGGCGCGGCTCGCGATGAGCGTGTTCCAGCGACGGCTTACCAGTTCGACGTACGCGCTGATGAAGTCGTTCGGCCGACGACTTGGGCGTTTGGACCACTTCATTGCCGAGTTGCGCGCCGGACGTGTGACGCCGGAGCAAATGCTTGCTGCCCAGCGGCGTCTTGACGAGTTGGAGGATCCGTTCGACAGCACGGCGGCAGACGACGACGCAACCGATGATGGGCAGGAACGCCATGAGCTGGCAGAAGACAAGCTGTTGCAGTCAATCGTGTACACGTCGCTTGGAGAATTGGAAGCCGAACGAGCCGAGGTCGAGCGCCTGCTCGACCTTGCGGAGTCCGTCCTGAGCAAGGGACACGAATCGAAATTCGAGAAGCTGCGCGAAGTGCTCACCGACCCACAATCCCGCGACGAGAAGCTCATTGTGTTCACCGAACACCGTGACACGCTGACGTGGCTCGGCCAACGGCTCGAAGCGCTCGGGTTTACGGACAAGCTCGCGTTCCTGCACGGCGGGATGGATTACCGAGAACGAGAGCGACAGGTCGAGCTATTCCGTCGGCCCGACGGCGCCCAATACCTGATCGCCACGGATGCTGCCGGCGAAGGAATCAACCTGCAATTTTGCTGGCTGATGGTGAACTACGACATCCCCTGGAACCCCGCGCGTCTTGAACAGCGGATGGGTCGCATCCACCGTTACAAGCAGCAGCACGACCCGGTGATCATCGTCAATCTTGTGGCCGGCAAAACGCGCGAGGGCCGCGTCCAGGCCACCCAGCTCCGAAAGCTGGAGTCGATGCGACGGGAACTCGGCTCCGACAAGGTATTCGATGTCATCGGGCGCACGTACGAGAACGTGTCCATGACAGCCCTGATGGCGCAGTGCCTTACCGAGGAAGGAGCAGCCGACGCCGAAAAACGAATCGAAGGTACGCTGACCAAGGAGCAGATTGAGGCGCTGGAGGCCCGTGAGAAGCGGCTGTTCGGTGACGGTGGCGATGTGAAGAGTGAACTTCCGCGATTGCGAGACCAGACTCAGGTCGAGACCTTTCGCCGCCTGCTCCCGGGATACGTGCGGCAATTCGTTCAACGCGCCGCCGCTGAACTGGACCTGACCATCGAAGGCGATCTCGACGGACACTTTGCCTTACGGCCCGGACGTACCGCGGGCCTCGATCTCTTGTGGTCAGTCCTCGAAACCTACCCGGAAACGGCGCGCGAGCGATTGACCGTCCACCGGCCAAAGGACAAGGACGACGCCATTTTTCTGCATCCGGGCGAATCCGTGTTCGAGCGGCTACGGGCCGTCGTGCTCGACCGATTCGCGGCGGATGCCCAACGCGGCGCCGTGTTCGTTGATCCAGGTTCAGAGCGGCCGTACATCCTGCACCTGGTCGAGATCACTGTGGTCGCCCGCGTCCCGACGTCCGATGCGGCCGCAGACGGCGGGGAGCTGCTTGAGTGCCGGCTTGTTGCCCTGAAAGACGAGGCTGGCGTAATCGAAGAGTGCCCCGTCGAGTACCTTCTGCTGCTTCGCGGGAGCGATCGGTTTCCGCCGGAATACGCCCGCGTCGCGATGGGTGCCGAAGAATCGATCATCCGCGCAACGCAATATGCGGATGAGAAGGTCGCTGCACCGCTGGCGGCGGCGCGGCAACGGACGCTCCTCGACTCATTGGCTGAGCGCGAGGAGTTCCTGGTCCGGGGCTACAACTCGCACGACGCAGAGTTGGCCAGCCAGCGGGCGCGGCTGACCGATCGCGTTCGAGCCGGAGATTCCCGGGCGCGGACGGCCGTGGACGCCATTAAGCGGCAGCAGCGCTCGCTTGCTGAGCGTCGCGACGCGGCCGTGGCTGCCTTGAGGGCTGAGCCTGCGGCGATCGTGCCCGGCGATATCCGCTTCATTGCTCATGCACTGGTCGTGCCCTCGAGCGATCCGGAGGACCGTAAACGTCACGATGCCGAAGTTGAGGCCATCGCGATGCAGGTCGCCGCGTCGTACGAGGAAGCCCTGGGCGCGACCGTCCGCGATGTATCGACGCCCCCGAAGGCGCGTGCCGCCGGCCTGTCCGACAGTCCGGGATTCGATCTGCTTTCCATCCACCCGACGGGCGAGCGGCGGGCCATCGAAGTGAAGGGCCGTGCGGCCATCGGCGACGTGGAAGTCACCGAGAACGAATGGGCCAAGGCCTGCAATCTACGTGACGGCTACTGGCTCTACACCGTGTTCAATTGTGCGTCGCAGCATCCGCAGGTCACGCGGGTGCGCGATCCGTTCGGGAAACTGTTGTTCCGTGCAAAAGGCGGCGTCGTGATCGACGAGAGCGCGATCTTCGCCGCAGCGGAGGCCTAGAGATCAGAATCTCCCGCATTGCTATTGAGAACTTTCGCAACTTCCGCGATCTGGACGTCCGCGTCGGGCGGTCGGCTGTAATTCTTGGCGAGAATCAGATCGGAAAGACGAACCTGATTTACGCGCTGAGGCTCGTCCTCGACCCGGCGTTGCCGGACAGCTTGCGCCAGCTGCGGCTGGAGGATTTTTGGGATGGTATTCCACGACCACTGACAGAAGATTGTTTCATCCGCGTGAGCGTGGACATCTCTGATTTTGAAGACGAGGAAGAGGAACTGGCGGTGCTAGCCGAGCACCTCATTCAGCCGGACCCGATGGTGGCTCGGCTCACGTATCAGTTTGGCCCGATTGCGGGCTTAGGACGCGATCCAGTCAAGCCAGGTGATTTCGAGTTCGTTTGTTTTGGAGGGGACCGGCTCGACAATGGCTTCGGATACGAGCTCCGCAAACGAATGCCGATGGAGGTGCTCCAGGCACTGCGTGATGCCGAAGGTGATCTCGCGCGGTGGACCAAATCCCCCTTGAAGCCACTCATTGACCGCGCCCAAGCGGACGTTGAGCGATCGGATTTGGAGGCCCTTGCAGAAGGCGTCTCTAAAGAAACGGACAAGGTGGCGGCCCTCGAACCGATAAGCGCCGTCGCGGAGCGGATCAACAAGAAACTGCAAGGGATGGCCGGCACCGCTCAAGCGATTGAAACCGCATTGGGGTTCTCTCCAGCCGATCCCGACAAACTCCTGCGGGCGTTGCGGGTTCTCTTCGACGACAAAAAGCGAGACATTTCGGAGGCGAGTCTTGGAACAGCTAATGTCTTGTACCTGGCTCTTCGTTCGATTGATTTGGAGGCACAGGTTGACGAGGGCAATCGCGAGCATACGTTCTTCAGCATCGAGGAGCCAGAAGCGCACTTGCATCCGTACCTTCAACGATTGGTCTATCGAAGCTACCTGCGCTCGCGACAAGCCACGGACGGCGACGACGACGAAGATGGGCGTATCACCTATTTGCTGACGACGCATTCGTCCCATATTGCCAGCGTAACACCGGTCGATTCGCTAATTCTGCTTCGGAAAGCCGCAGATAGCTCGACCGGCGGTGTCTCGGGCTGTGAAATCGAGCTGAGCGAGGACGAGCGTAACGACATCGAGCGATATCTCGACGTAGAGCGTGCCGAGGGGCTCTTCAGCCGCGCGATCCTCCTCGTCGAGGGGGATGCTGAAAAGTTCCTCCTGCCGGTCTTGGCGGGCAGGGCTGGCTACGACCTGGATTCTCTGGGAGTTTCTATTTGCTCTGTATCCGGGACGAACTTCGTGCCGTATGTGAAGTTTTTCGGCCCGAAGGGCTTGAACATCCCAATCGCAATTCTGACGGACTTCGATGCGCTGAAGACCGGTAGGTCGCTCGGTGAGGACCGCGTTGCGGATCAGATCTTGCCGGCGCTCATGGATGCGAAAGCAATTCCCGCGGAGCGCGATGACCGCTTGGCTGCGGCCGAGGCGAACGGCGTCTTCCTGAATGAGCACACATTTCGAGGTTGATCTCGTTCGGTGTGGTTATTTTCAAAGCACCGCTCGCTCATGGAGGATTTGTGTTCCGTGCAGGTTGCGTGGAGAGGGCCAAAGAACGGGCAACAAAGAAAGATGCTAGACGATCCAACTGAATTCTTGTGGACATCGCGTATGTCGGCAAGGCCGTTTTGCCCAGCGGCTCGCAGCATACATCGCAAAATCGAGGATGTGCAGTGTCCGAGTACATTCTGAAGGCGTTGAAGCATGTCACTCACTAGGCCCAGGACGCTCTACAAATCAGCCGCGGAGGATCTGCGTGGCAATAACCGCCAATGGGCCGCGTATGAATC